>CAWEDQ010000001.1:0-1073926 GCA_963807955.1 Terriglobia bacterium
CAACCAAAAATATTCACCGATATGGACGCCGCGGGCTAAACCCGTAAGCGTCCTCTCTTCTTGGCTTGCGAGTGGAATTTCATCGCTGCACCTAACTCTGAATCGACTTCCTGATTTACTGCCTTGTTGGCTCAAACTTGCACCTGCTAGTCCGAACATTCCCCCGCGCCAGACTTCGCTTCGAGACCTGGCATGAAGCGGCCGCAGGCTTAGTAGAACCGACACAATGATAATGGGAATGGTGGTTCGATGGCCGTTTTTTTACGTCACCCCTGCACGTTCCTTTTGCCAACTTGTTGGTTGCACGTGAGTTCCGCGGCGGAAGACACTGTTAGTGGTGACAGTGGGCAGTACGTCGGTGGGCGATGTAAGTTGATGGTGTAGCACACTTAGACTGGCGGACTGTATCGAGGCCACAGTTTTCTGCGAAGGGCTTTTTCTGCGAACGGCTAAGGAGAAACGAGAATGAATGCAACCAGTCGGCGCGTCAAGGGAGTGACCGTAGTGGATATGAGTGGTCGCATCACATTAGGCGAGGGCGGAGTGGTACTCCGCGAAACCATTCATGACCTCCTCGCTAAGGGAGACAAGAAAATCCTGCTCAACCTGGGAGAGATCACCTATATTGACAGCTCCGGGATCGGCGAACTGATCGGTGCGTTCACCTCGGTCCGCAACAAGGGCGGCGATCTGAAGCTGCTCAACTTAACCAAGAAAGTCCACGATCTGCTTCAGATCACAAAGCTCTATACCGTGTTCGATATCAAAGATAACGAAGCTGGGGCGATCAGCTCTTTTAACTAAGTCGATGTCGTGGATTTGCGTTCGCTGCTGCAGGGCCTGGTGAACTGATGCCCGAGTCCTGCCATGTTCCGGGTAACTCGAACCTGGGACCACGGGCAAAATTAAACGGAACTATTTGCAGATCGCCACGATCGTGGTTAAATCGTCGCCCTGCTCGCCAGGACTAAACTCCTGAACAGACGTCATGATCCGATGAAGCAACTCAGCTGCACTTAGGCCCTTGCTGAGCCTCAGTAATGAGATTAAACGCTCTTCTCCGAATTCTTCCTCATCTCGATTGCTGGCTTCAGTAATTCCGTCCGTATAGATTGCCATAATGTCTCCTTGAAAGAGCTGCACCTCGGCGACTGAGCAGTCCCATGCCTCAAACAGCCCCAGGACGGTCGCTGTCGCTTCCAGCCGTTCCACCTTGCTGTCCGCCCGCAGCAGAACAGGCGGATTATGCCCACAGTTGGCATACATTAGTTTGCGAGACACATCGTCGTAGACGCCATAAAACACCGTGGCGTAATGAGTGACCTCAGTGTTTCTGACAAAGAGTGCGTTTGCAGCATGCAGGAGGCGAGGAAGGTCCTCGCCGGCGATGAGATACAAGCTGCGCAGGCTGGCCTGCAAATTAGCCATTAGCAATGCGGCAGAGATACCCTTGCCGGCGATATCAGCCAATACGAATGCAACCCGCCCTCCACCTAGGCCAAGAAAATCGTAGTAATCACCGCCCACTGCGCGAGCCTGAACACATCCGCCTGCATAATCCAGAGTGGCCAGTGCGGGTGACTGCTGTGGCAACAATTTACTTTGCACCGTGCGCGCTATTCCAAGCTCTTGCTGGGCTCGGCGGTCTGCATCGATTCGCTCCGCGATCCTCTCTGCCAGGTCAATGCTTTCCAGCACCAGACCCGCCTGGCCGGCAATCGAACTAAGCAATTCCTTGTCCTCGCGCGAGTATGGCTCTTCCGACAACTTTGCGCCGAGTACGACCACGCCCACTAACTCTTCAGAACGCGAAAGAACCGGTATCAGACATTCAGGGTGCACGGAAGCGAGTTCGGGAATGAAGGTATAGAAATCACCGTACACAGAAGCGTCAATCGGTTTCTTGATAGTGAGCAGATGATCTGCCGCCAGGGACCGCGCAGGAATTACCGGCAAATCCAGCCGCTGTGGCGGGGGCTGGAGGTTCCCTTGGGCGTCTCGCAAATAGACCGCCATCGAACTGGGATGGAGCGCCAGTTTGACCTCATCTTCTATTATGTGCGGCAATTGTTCCCTGGTCTCGATATTACGAACGCTCTGTGCGAGCTTCTGCAGGATGATACGAGCGTCGTAAGCGCCACGAAAAAATGCGCGATCGATCTTCTCCGCGGCACGCCGAACTCCGGGGGCAGAAACCCATGCCAGCGCAATAGCCAGACTGGTGCCGATCGACATGGCGAGAGCGGGGCGCATCTGAAACATCCCGGAAAGGGCAATGCCCAGGACGATATTCACTGACACAGCGAGCAGCAACAGCAAAAAAGCAAATCCGCGCCGAACCAGAACGTAGCGCGCGCTCTGCTTCAGGAGCACAGGAATTTCCAACACCCTGTACCTGACTACCGCATACGCAAAAGAAAGCGGGAAGAGCGTGAGGAACATCACGGCAACGAAATCAAGCCAGAAAGGAATGAGAATGTTACCGAAATCTGAAATAAGTTTGACCAGCGTGATAGGCCCCATGCCGACGAGGGTGCCCCACGTGATCACCCTGAACTTGCGCTTTGCCTCAGGATCAGATGTGCTCAGCCCGCTCCAGCCCAGCGAGATGAGGGTCAACAGCAACGTGCCATAGATGTACGCCAGCGTGCCATATTGAGCTGCTTTGTCGCCTGCGATTCTGGAAATCACTGACCAGGGCTGTGGGTGTCCCACGGGTATGCCTGGAACTGCGATTAGCACAGCCAGCAATCCAACTAACCATTTCAACCACGGTAGGCGCCGGTCGAGCAGAGCGCGCTGCGGAAATCCTGCAAAAAACAGATAAAACGTGAAAGGGAGCACGCCAAGAAAGATCGCGCGGTATGCGAACATGAAATCGTGCAGGCGCGGACTCATGGCGACAGTGGACGGCGGCAGGGAAGAAGCCGAGATCAGTCCGGCGCAGAGCAGAGCCAGCAACCAGGCGTTGCGATCTTCAAGACGCAGAAAGAGCACAGCCAGTCCCACGACTAAAAAAACTACGGGGTATGAACCGAGTACTTGTTCGGCAATTCCCTCGATTGAACTGGGTCTCACCACGGCACGAAATACCGCGGTGACATTCAGGAGCTCCGCTTGCCCCGGTCTGCGAATCGTCAGTGTGACTTTATTGCCGGCGCGGCGATGCAGCCAGGTTTTTTGAAGCAAATCCGGGCCAGTTGTGGCCACGCTCGTGCCATCAATGGCAATGATCTCATCGTGGATCTTGATTCCGGCCTGTTCAGCGGGACCGCCGCGATGAAGATGAATGACCTCGATGCTGTCTGTAACCGAAGAAGGAGTCTTCGTGTCCAGCCCGATCTCAGGGAAGTCCCAGCGGACGTAATACATCCATACAAAGCTGTACGTTACAGTTGCAGCGGCGAAAAGCAATCCTAAGACAAGCAGGGCTGGCTTTCCGAAGAGCAGCTTCGGTTGTTTACCATCGCGCTGGAGGCCGGCAACGGTTTTGGGCCGCACTTCAGGTTGAGCCAACGGTATCGCGCTGAAGTATTCCATGCCTCTGGCCGATTATTGTCCCCCATACCCCCATAGCAACCCGCTGTATCTTTTGACAGTCATCTAATCTGTTCTTCTCAGCTAAAAATAGATGTGGTGTGATCGCCAGGGCCGCGTCATGCGCCTTAACGACTCCAGTTCCGATTTCGGGCTCCACCTATAAAGGAGACATCATGTCTTCCAGGTCATATCGTGTCTTTTCACTCATTCTGGCCATATTGGTCTTCACAAGTATCTGCGGCCACGCGATCAAAGAAGAAACCATTCAAGCCCAGGCTTTTGGTACCACCACCATGGCAGGCAAGAGTTTCGGCGTTACCATCTATATCGACGAGCTCTCGACCCCGGCCGAGCAGAAAGCTTTGATTGATGCTTTCAATAGCGGCGGGCATGACGAGATGGTAAAGGTCCTGAGCAAGATGAAATCCAAGGGCCGCGTGAGACTCAGCAGTGGCGGGGTCGGTTACCAGATTAACTACATCAGGAGCATTCAGACTGCGAATGGCCGCACCATCCGTCTCATGACCGATCGCCCCATCGGCATCGGGGAGTCAATGTCCAACAGTCGCAGCGGGGACTACGACATTTCGATCATTGAACTTCACCTTGGCGGTAGCGAGGAAAAAAACAAGGGCAGCCTGATTCCAGGCGCCAGGATTTCGGTGAACAAGGAAAGCAAGCAGATTGAGATTGAAACCTATCACGCTTCGCCCTGGCGGCTGGCAGGAATCATGGAACGATAAGTATGGACTTTGCATCAAAAGGGGATTGGTGGTCTCCTTGGCGGGCACAGTGACAGCCGCTTACGAATAAGATGTTATGGCCCGGATTCTCCCAGCTTTGCTGGTATCACTTCTGCTGACCGGCTGCGGGCAGATCTTTGTTGGCTTTGTTTCCAACCCTCAGGTCACGTCTTCAACCGTCAGCGGCATTGTGATCGTGGTGCACCTTGAAACATCCAACGACATCAACGGTAACCCCATCACCTTTACCGCGGTAACGTTTTCCAATTCCAACGGCGGACTTTCCAGCAACGTCAACTTCTGCGGTGACCAGCGGAACCAATTCCCACTTAACCAGTCCGTGCGGGCAAACTTCAACCCGGGAACCGTGTGTTCGAATCTGGTTGTTGTGGTGAGCCTGTAGTTGGGTGCGGCTTTGCTTTAGTTGAGCACCATAAAACTACGCCTTCGCAGCATTTCGAGTAATCCCCAGGCCCTGGCAATCTTCCAGTGATGCGCTGTATTTCTCCTCTGCGTCTTCAAAGGAGTGGCTGATGCTTGACCGCAACCTTTGTTTCCAGTACTCAATACCGGCATGGCGCTCAAGAGGCAAAACTGTAAGCAGATCCGACACCAGGGCATTCATCCTGCGCATGACCTGAACACTCTTCGCGCCGTATGAAAGGATTTCCTCGAAGGCGAGATGCAAAAAGTCATCCCAGGAGGGGAACGGGATCACCAGCCTTACGCGCCCGGAGTCATCTCGAAATGAGCCGATCTCCAATCGCCGGCTGCCCAGGCGCAGCAGAAGATCGCCAATCTGGTCCAGTGCCTGTACCGCCGTCGTAGGATCATTGATTGCTGGCGACAACGCCTTGATCGCGATATCCACCAGCAGCCGGATTGCATATTTAGGGTCCTGCTCAAAAGTACGCTCTGCTCCCAGCTCGAGCGCGTCACGGAGCTCTTGCTCATCCACACGCTGTTGAGCGCCGAAGACATGCAGCAAGGGCATCCCCTGCATGACGGTGTCACCAACGGCCGCCACCACGTCAATGCGTCCGCCGCAGGCTGATGCCAGCCCCACCAGTTGCTCCAACTCAACCGCCTCCAATGCTAGTGGGTGCCCGCGATGAAGCAACGTTTGCGCCGGCAACGATCTGGGGTAATTATCCAGTTGTGTTGTGGCTGGAAACGATCCGATTGGCGGGTACAAAGTTTCAATCACGCCGCGTCCCTTGTCGCCCGTGAAAATCAACATGCGATTGATCTGGAGCATCCCGATACGATGGGTAAGAGCAATAAACATTCCTACGCTGGCAAGCAGAAGCGCCACCACAATCCATGCGCTTAAGAAGGGAACCTTGCCGGACCCGCCACGGTCCACCCATGCCAGGGCAGAGACTGCGTAGAGAAAGGTGGCGCTGAAAATGCCGATTGCATGTGAGAGCACCGGGGCGCGTGCAATCCACAGCACCAGACGCGGCGAGTACGCCGTCGCGCTGAACTGCACCATCACGAACGCCAATGAGAATACGATTCCGGTGAGCGCCATCATGCCCGATGCGATGGACGAATAGATAGCAATCGCTGAATTGACTGTGACCGCGGCGGCTACATGGGGAAAAAACCGGTTTTCAAAACGCGGGAAGAACAGTCCGGCGGAAATCGCAATCACCGCATACACCAGGGGGATCAGCCACGGTCCAAGGCGTGCCCTGCGAAGTTTGCGAAGCGTGCGCATATCAGTCTCGGAATATCATCTATGCCCATTAGCTCAATGCCCATCAGCTCAACATCGCGATGATCAGAGTTCCGCAAGTGGTAAGCAGAATATGGCCGAACGCAATGGTTCCTGAATAGCCCAGAACGGCAACCGGACTTTCTGATTTTTCCTGCACGGCGGCAAGGCCGGCTGTCATGGTCTGCGCGCCGGCCAGCCCTCCCAGCAATAGAAGCGGATTGAGCTTAAGCACATAGCGGCCGAAGAAGAGTCCCAGAAGCAGGGGCGTGAGAGTGACAACCACGCCTCCCAGAAGGAGTGAGTATCCCACATCTCTTAGCGAAGAAAGAAAAACCGGACCTGCTTTGAGCCCGATCATTGCCACGAAAGCAGCAAGCCCCATCGATCGCATGAACAGGATTGCTCCATCGGGAATGCGCCCGAACCATGGAACTATTGACCTGAACCAACCTACCAGCAACCCCGCCAGCAATGTCCCAACGCTTGTGCCGAGATTAATTCTCAAATGTCCTATGGGAATAGTGATGATTGCACCCACAAACACGCCGGCAAATATTGCCAGCCCCAGTGTGGCAAGGTCGCTCTCCTGAACCGGGTTGATGGAACGGCCGGCGATCTTTGCAAACGCGTCTACAGCCGGCTCGGTTCCGGTTACCTGAAGTGTGTCGCCGCGCTCCACAGTCGTGTTCAAGCTGATTGGAATCGCTTGTGCGTTTCGAGTGATTCCGCGAAGCAGGACAGCACGGGTTTCATCTACAGTTGCGACGACTTCCTGCAGCGTCTTGCCCGCCACCCTCTTATCAGTCACGTAAATGTCGAACGAAGCCACTGGAATATCCAGCAATTCCGGATCGGCAATTTCTTGTGCGGCAGGCCCGACCACGTTCACCAACACGTCAGTTCTACCCAGCAACGCTACACGGTCTCCTGCCTGGAACACGGTGGCGGGAGCTGTCGCAAAGACTTCGCCATTGCGCCGGATGCGCTCGGCGAAGATACGGGAGCCTGCGACTCCATGTTCTGCTTCCGCAACGGTTTTTCCTACGATCTTGCCGCCAGCGCCAAGTGCGTATGCGCGCATCGCGATCGGCTGCCACGCCGGGGCGACTCCCAGTTTGGTACGCTTCATGCCAAGTTTTGATTCAATTTTCCTTGCCTCTTCGCGCAGGTCCACTCGAAGCAGCTTTGGTCCCAGGCTGCTGCAAAACCAGATGAGGCCTGCAGTGCCAAAGATGTAGCAGACTGCATCCGCTACGGCGATATGACTGATCAGCGCCTGTTTCTGCGCGTCATCCATGGCCAGGCCTTTAATGGCTTCACTTGCGGTACCGATCGCCGGCGATTCCGTCAACGCACCTGAGAGCAGGCCGGCGGCAAAGCCCAGATCAAGCTTCATCACACGGGCTACGGCGTAAGCTGTCATGAGTCCGACAAAGGGCACAAATATGCCCAGCACACCCCATCGCCATCCTTCGCCTTTCATGCTGCGGAAAAAACTTGGTCCCACGGAAAACCCAATCCCAAATAGAAACAGAAGGAAAAGAATGGACTTGGCCGCGTCGGGAACGGTTACGTGGAAGAAATTGCCGATGAGAATTCCTCCCAGCAACGATCCTGTTACGGCGCCTATTCCCGCGCCTCGGAACTTAAGACCACCAATCAAATATCCCAGGCCGATCGCAAGATACACGGCCATTTCCGGATACTTCTCAAACAGGTGCCCCAGCCATTCCATATTGATCCTCCAACCCCCGGCAGAACTGCAAGGATCCCGCCGCCCGTGATTCCCGGACAGGGGAAAGCAATCTTCAACTTATCAACCTTTTACTGTGCCTTCACGCAGCTGTACCGGGAACTAGTACTCTTGACAGTTCTGTTATCCAGCTAATCCGCTAAAAATCTTAGTTAGCGTTCCGGGACAAGACCGTGCCGGGGTGCAGCTCCCAAAGAAATAGCCCAGGCAAATTCAGGTACTGAATAGGAGGGCGAAATGCAGGCGAGCATGCGCGCACAAGGTTCAAAATATTGGGTTTGGATGGTGGGTTTTCTGGCGCTGGCCGCGATCACTCTGCTCTGTGGCTGCGCCAGCAAAACTGAGGCAGCGCCTCCGCCTCCTCCCGAAGTTCAGGTTGTCAGCATTCAGCAGAAAGATGTACCTGTTTATGGCGAATGGGTTGGGATCCTGGATGGCTACGTGAATGCCGACATACGTCCCCAGGTGAGCGGATACCTGATCAAACAGAATTATCGCGAGGGTACCCTGGTGCATAAGGGCGACGTCTTGTTCGAGATCGACCGGCGTCCTTTCGAGGCTGCGTTGCAGCAGGCACAAGGCCAGCAGGCGCAGGCTGAAGCGCAACTAGGCAAGACGAAACTCGATGTGCAACGCGATACTCCGCTGGCAAAACAGAGCGCCATACCCCAGGCGCAACTCGACAATGACATTCAGGCTAATGCTTCTGCCACTGCGGTTGTTGAGGCAAACAAAGCTCAAGTGGAGCAAGCGCGCCTGAACCTTGATTTCACGAAAGTGCGTTCGCTGGTTGACGGGGTTGCCGGCCTGGCCAAGGGGCAGATAGGAGATTTGGTTGGCCCGACCTCGCTTCTTACAACTGTGTCGCAGATTCAGCCCATCAAGGTCTACTTTTCAATAAGCGAGCAGGAGTATCTGCCATTTGCCGCCAAGATAAGTGAAATCACCAGCGGCAAGCGAGCCCACAACACGAGCAAAACACTGGAACTGATTCTTGCGGATGGGAGTGTCTATCCGAGTAAAGGTTCAATCCTCACGGCCGACCGGCAGGTCGATCTCAAGACAGGAACGATTCGCTTTGCCGGCGAGTTCGACAATCGTAGCGGGATACTGCGTCCGGGACAGTTCGCACGCGTACGATTCCCAACCTCGCTGGCAAAAAATGCATTGCTGGTGCCGCAGCGGGCCGTCATGGAAACGCAAGGCTCGTATCAGGTTGCAGTGGTTACCCCTGACAAAAAGGCAAACATTCGGCCGGTCACGGTCGGGGAGCGCGTCGGCGACATGTGGATCATCAAGACCGGCGTGCAGCCTTCCGAGCAGGTCATTGTGGAAGGGTTTCAGAAAGTTAAGGAAGGTTCACCTGTCGTGCCCAAACCTTATCAGTCATCCAACGAAGGCAAATAGCCATGGCAAATTTTTTTATTCGACGTCCCATCGTGGCAATGGTTATCGCCATTCTCATGGTGATCCTTGGCGTTGTATCCATGCTGCGGCTTCCCACCGCGCAATTCCCCAACATCGCGCCTCCTGAAATTCAGGTGAAGGCTACCTATCCGGGCGCGGACGCGGAGACTGTCGAGCAATCCGTTGCCACCCCGATTGAACAGCAGATGAGCGGCGTGGACAACATGGCCTACATGTACTCCACCAATGCCAACAATGGCGCCACCACGCTGACGGTGAACTTTGACGTCAAGACAGACCCGAATACTGACCAGATCCTTGCCCAGATGCGCACTAACCAGGCAAATTCGCAGTTGCCGGTGGATGTGGTCAACTACGGAGTTACTGTGCAGAAATCCACGTCAGCCCCCCTGATGGTGGTGAATCTGTTCTCTCCTAAAGGGTCGTATGACAACATCTTTCTCGCTAACTACGCCTTTATTAATCTCAATGACCAGATGACGCGTGTTCCGGGCATCGCCAGCGTGACGGTATTTGGTGCCGGACAGTACGCCATGCGCTGCTGGGTGAAACCCGATCGCCTCGCCAAGCTCGGGGTGACAGTCCCTGAGATTATTAAAGCCATCCAGTCGCAGAACACGGTGAATCCCGCAGGCCAGATTGGCGGCGAGCCTGTCCCGAAAGGGCAAGACTTTACCTACGCCGTGCGGGCCCAGGGTCGCCTGCCGTCTCCGGAAGAGTTCGGCAGTATCGTGGTGCGGGCGAACTCAGATGGTTCAGTCCTTTATCTGAAGGATGTGGCCCGCCTTGAGTTGGGAGCCCAGAATTACAACATCGTAGGGCGGTACAACGGAAAGCCCGCGGCGATCGTGGCTATCTATCAGTTGCCGGGAACCAATGCCGTACAGGCTGCCGCTGGAGTCCGCAAGCTGATGGAGGAGGCCAAACAGCGTTTCCCGCAGGACCTGGATTATGCCATCGCGTTGGACACAACTCTTGCTGTGACTGAAGGCTTGCACGAAATCCAGAAGACGCTTTTTGAAGCCATCGTTCTCGTCATCATCGTCGTTTACATTTTTCTGCAAGGATGGCGTGCGACGCTGATCCCGCTTCTGGCCGTTCCAGTCTCCCTGGTCGGCACTTTTGTTGTTTTCCCGATGCTCGGATTCTCCATCAACACGCTGTCGTTATTTGGTCTTGTGCTCGCGATAGGACTCGTGGTGGACGATGCCATTGTTGTGGTGGAAGCGGTGGAGCATCATATTGAAAAGGGTCTCTCTCCAACGGATGCGGCAAAAAAAGCCATGGAAGAGGTCTCCGGGCCGGTGATAGCTATCGCGCTCATCCTGGCTGCGGTCTTCATACCGACAGCATTCATACCAGGCATCACCGGCAGGATGTACCAGCAGTTCGCGATTACCATTGCTATTTCGGTGATTTTCTCTGCTTTCAACGCGCTCTCTCTGAGCCCGGCGCTCGCCGCATTGCTCCTGAAGCATAAGAAGGAAGGTAGCGGTCTTCTGGCGAAGTTCTTCCGCTGGTTCAACCGGGTGTTCGGCCGCACAACAGACGGCTACGTATCAGTCTGCGGCCTTCTGATCCGTAAGGCCGGTTTGAGCATGCTTTCGCTCGTCGGCGTATCGGTCCTGGCCTTGTGGTTCGGCTCCAAGCTGCCCGCCAGTTTCCTGCCCGATGAAGACCAGGGATACGTGTATGCCGGCCTGCAACTGCCCAATGCTGCTTCGCTCCAGCGTACCGATGATGCCTCCAAAAAGGTTGAGGACGTCGTCGCCAAGACACCTGGGGTGGAAGGCGTGACGTCAATTGTTGGCTTCAGCCTGGTCAACCAGGTTTACGCGACTTACAATTCTTTCTACTTCGTCACGCTGAAGGAGTGGGCCGAGCGCAAGACTCCGGATGAACAGTACGAAGCCATCAAAAAGCACCTCAATCGTGAGCTCGCAAAGATAAATGAAGGCACTGCATTTTCCTTCCCGCCGCCGGCGATTCCAGGTGTGGGTACTTCGGGCGGCTTCAATTTCCTGCTGGAGGACCGCAACGGGAAAGACCCGGAAGTCCTAAACAAGAATCTGGCCCTATTCCTGGCAGCCGCGAAAAAGCGCCCCGAACTGGCGGGTGTTTACACGACGGCGCTGACCGGCATTCCTCAGGTATATGTTGACGTAGACCGTCCCAAGGTGATCTCCCAGGGCGTGCCACTCTCTGACGCTTACAAGACGCTGCAAACGTTCATGGGCGGAGTGCTGGTGAATTACTTCAATCGATTTGGCCGGCAATGGCAGGTATATGTCCAGGCGGAAGGCGATTATCGAACGCGGGCTGAGAACCTGGGCCAGTTCTACGTCACCAACAGTACCGGTCAGCCCGTGCCAATGAGTGCCCTAGCCCGGGTCAGGACCAGCACAGGCCCCGAGTTCACCATGCGATATAACCTCTATCGCTGTGCACAAATCAATGGCAGTGCTGCGCCCGGTTACAGCTCAAGCCAGGCAATGAAGGCCATGGAAGAAGTTTTCAAAGAGACCATGCCAGCCGGAATGGGCTATGACTATCTCGGCATGTCATTTCAGGAAAAAAAGGCGGCTGAGGGTGTTTCATCCGCGGTCATCTTTGCCATGTCTCTGCTCTTTGTATTTCTGATCCTTGCCGCGCAATACGAGAGCTGGTCACTGCCTTTCAGTGTGCTTTTGGGCACGCCCGTTGCCGTTTTCGGCGCGCTCTGGTTCCTGTGGATGCGCGGACTTGAGAACAACGTGTATGCACAAATCGGGCTGGTGATGCTGATCGGCCTCGCCGCGAAGAACGCGATTCTGATCGTCGAATTCGCAAAGATGGAGTTTGACAATGGCAAATCGATTGAGGAGTCTGCCTTGTCTGCGGCCCGGCTGCGCCTGCGGCCAATTTTGATGACGGCGTTTGCTTTCATCCTTGGATGCGTGCCTTTGTGGACAGCTACCGGCGCCGGCGCTATATCCCGGCGCGTGCTGGGCAGCGCCGTGATCGGAGGCATGCTGGCAGCTTCTCTGCTTGCCATCTTCCTGATTCCTGTGAGCTTCGATGTGGTTGAACGCCTGGCGCATCGAGGCAAGAAAAAAGAAGAACCGCCCGCGCCAAAACCTGTCCCAAGGCCAACGGCGGTAGCATGAGGATGCTTATGAAAGGCATTTATCGCTGGGTTCCAATCGCAGTTATTTTGCTGGCGGGCTGCAAGGTAGGGCCGAACTACAAGCGGCCACAGGTTGACACTCCCTCCGTGTACCGTGGCTCGGATCAACAAGCTGCAGCACAGAACGCAAAGTCATTGGGCGACGAAAAATGGTGGACGGTCTACCAGGACCCAGAGTTACAACAACTGATTCGCACCGCATTGGCTCAAAACTATGACGTGCGGATTGCAGCTGCTCGTGTGTTGCAGGCCCAGGCGGCGCTGGGGATCACCCGCGCCGACCAGTTCCCGACGGTTTCCGCCGGCGCGGACGGCAGCAACCTGCGCATTCCGCAGACAAAACAACTGCCTACGGTAAACACCAGCTCTGTTGGGGCGAACCTCTCATTGGCCTGGGAACTCGATTTCTGGGGCAAGTTCCGGCGAGCCACTGAGGCGGCACGGGCAAACCTGCTTGCCACCGAGTGGGGCCAGCGCGCAGTGATGACGAGCCTGGTCAGCAGCGTGGCTACATCCTATTTCCAATTGCGCGAACTGGATCTGGAAATGGAAATTTCAAAACAAACACTTACTGCGCGCCAGGAATCGTTGCGGCTGGTCAAAGTTCGTGCTCAGGGTGGCGTCACGTCAATGATGGATGTCCGCCAGTCCGAACAGTTGGTTTATGGCGCTGCAGCTTCTATTCCCGATCTCGAGCGTCGCATCGAACAACAGGAAAATTTCATCAGTATTTTGCTAGGCAAAAATCCCGGCCCTATCGTTCGGGGCAGGCCGCTCGTCGCAAATGCGATTCCGCCGACTGTCCCTGCTGGTTTGCCCTCGGCTTTGTTGGAACGGAGGCCAGACATTCAGGCTGCTGAGCAATTGCTGGTGGCGGCGAACGCACGCATCGGTGTGGCCAAAGCGGCTTATTTCCCGCAGATTGTTCTCACCGGCGCGGGAGGTTTTCAGAGTTCCGCCCTGACCAGTCTTTTCTCGGGACCCGCGGGATTTTGGAACGCCGGCGCCCAGCTTACACAACCGCTCTTTGCCGGCGGCAGAATTAGTTCCGGCGTTAAACTCTCCAAGGCACAACAGCTGGAAGCTGAATTGTTTTACAAACAAACAACCCAGCAGGCTTTTCGCGATATCTCTGACTCGTTGATTGCCTACGTTAAGAACCAGGAATTTCGGCAGCAGCAGGACCTGCTCACCAAGGCTGCTGAGGACGCCGCTCGGCTTTCCCAGGTGCGCTATCGCGGGGGTGCTACAAGTTACCTTGAAGTGTTGGATAGTGATACGCGTTACTTCTCCGCCCAACTGGTCTTGGCGCAGGCGGACCTCAATGAAAGACTGGCCCTGGTGCAGGTTTATAACGCATTGGGAGGAGGATGGGAGCAGTAATCGTCCGGCATCCCCGGCCTGCGCCCTTTTCCGATATGCGCAATGGACCACCAAGCCGCAAGGTTGCCCTCTGGTCCCATCACTCGTCGGACCGGCGCAAAGCGAGCTTCTACAGGGTGTTTCGGGGCATTGTAGCTCTGATCGTTTCTTTAACAGCTTTTCCGCTATTTGCTCAATCACCGTTGAGCGTTTTCGCCCCGAAGGCTAAGCCTGCACCTGCGCAACAAACCGCATCGCCCACTCCGGCTCCCGCTCCAACTCCAGTCCGTGCGATCCCTTTGCCGGAAATGGCGAATCAGGCGGAGGAACTGGACCGCATGTTGCGCGACATTTCAAGGACTCTTGTACCTGTTCTGGACGGGCGAGTTACGGATCCTGAAGGAAAAGCGCACGCTGCAGAGGTCAACCAGCGTGTTCGGCAGGCGGAAGAATTGCTCGCCAATATACCCAACATGATGCAACTTCAGGATGAAGAGCGGTATTGGCGCGCGCTCGCAGAACAAAACAGCATTAAGCGAAAATTATTGACTGAGCGGGCCGCCGGTATCGAAAAACAAATGCAGCTGCTCGATGTTGAGCAGGCACGATGGAAGGCCACGGCAGAGCAGGTGCGGGAAACCTCCGGTCTTAAAGAGTTGGCGGAGCGGATCGAGCGGGAATTGGAAGCGATCCAGATGCTACGCACTCAGGCCCAGGAGCGATTGAATGTCATCCTGATTCTGCAAAACCGTATCTCCGAACAGGACCAGGATGTCTCCGCTGTGTTGCTGAAGGTCGCGGAGGCACATCAATCGCTGCGAGGACGGCTGCTGGAACGAGATAGTTCCCCTTTATGGGAAACCCGGGAACTGCGGGCTTTCGATCGGTCGGTGACCTCGGTAATTTACCTGTCGGCCGGCCGTGGCTTAACGGGAATCCCTGGTTTCTTGCGGGCGAATCAAGGCCTGCTTTTGGGGTTCGTGGCGGGTTATGTGCTCGCTCTGCTGGCCGCCTTCCGCTTTAGACGTTACGTTACCGATGGAAAAAACCTGAATGTGAGTGAGGATGCATTGCGGGTTTTCGCGCGTCCATATTCCGTCGCCCTGCTGATCACCTTGCTTGCCACGATTGGGATCACCACTTCGTTTCCCCCCGGCGTGTCATTCGTCCTTTTCTGTCTCATCTATCTTGTCCCGGTTTTGCGACTTACACCCGGTCTCATCAAGCCCGAAATGCGGAAGCTTCTGTACGCGTTATGCGCTTTTTATGTCCTTGAATGGATGCACGTAATACTGCAGGTTGGAGCGGCATTTAAACGAGAGTTGTTTGCCCTACTCATGTTTCTTGCGATTCTCACGTTGTCCTGGCTGACGCGTCCTTCCCATTTTAGAATGCAATCGGATTTGGGACGGCGTGGTTTGCTGGTTGTGAGCATCCGGATTGTCTTGGTCCTCCTGGCCGCTTCTTTATGCGCGAACATCCTGGGTTTTTTTTCGCTCTCACAGGTTCTGGGAGTCGGCACGCTCTTCTCCTGTTTCACATTTGCTTTGCTGTATACGCTCGTTAGGGTCCTGGATATGGGGCTGGCAATCATCCTGGGCAGTAAGTGGTTTCAATCTCTGCCCGATGCCAGCAGCGATGTAGTCCAACGGCGGGGACGGCGAATTCTGATCAGTGGCGCTTTCCTGCTCTGGTTAAATAACAATCTCTACCTCTTCACGGTTCGCGACACTGTGATAGCGGCTGCCAAAGACGCCCTGGAATACCCGATAGGTTTTGGAAAAAGCCACATTACTCTTGGTGGAACACTAAGTTTAGTTTTCTTCCTTCTCCTTGGTTATGCCATTGCCAATATTGCAAAGTTCCTTCTGGAAGATGTTCTTCTTCCCAGGCTGTCATTGCGCGGGGGTATGAGCTATGCCATTTCGCGAGTTACATATTACGTCCTGCTGGTTGGCATCTTCTTTGCAGCGTTGTTAGATGCAGGAGTGGAACTCAACAAGTTCACCGTGATTACCGGTGCGGTGGGATTGGGCGTTGGATTCGGGCTGCAAAACATCATCAATAATTTTGCCTCTGGCCTCATTATTCTTTTTGAGCGTCCATTCCGGATCGGCGATACGGTTGAGGTTGGCGGCGTGGTCGGTACGGTGAAACGTATCGGGTCCCGGTCCAGCACCGTCCTGACCGCCCAATACGCTGAGGTGATTGTTCCCAACAGTAATTTGCTTTCCGACCAGGTGACTAACTGGACTTTGACTTCAGCACGCCGCCGGGTTGAAGTGCCCGTCGGGGTAGCTTACGGCACGAACCCGGAATCGGCGCTCAAACTCCTCATTGAGGTGGCGGAATCAAACCCACGCATCCTGAAGGATCCACGACCAGAGGCTTACTTCCTTGGATTCGGAGAAAGTGCGCTGAATCTTGAACTCAGGTTTTGGGCAGTTGAAGCGATTTGGTTCGAATTGAAAAGCGAAATCGGCCTGGCTGTTTTCCGGGTTTTGCGTCAAGCGGGTATAGAAATCCCATTCCCACAGAGAGATCTGCACGTGCACAGCATCAATGGAGCCCTCGAAGTCGAAAGCTCCGGGAAAGCTGAGATCTCCTCGGTAGCAGATCGTGAACTCACTCGCAAAGTCAGTGGTAGCCGGTAAATCGGACCTGGTCCCGGGATTTGGTTTGGGCGGGGGCGTTTCTGCTGGTGTTCTTTTCAAAGCGTCCCAGGGTCCTCCCAAACGGAAGCGAGCCAGCTGCAACCGTGCACGACCGTACCGGCGAATCTAGTTCACCCATAAGAAAGTGCAGTTGGAAATCGACATTTTTGTGGTCGAGGCAGACCAACGGTGGTGATCTCGATAGGGTACACCTTTTAGACGAGGTCGGGACCGTGTACTCACGGCGAGACGAATATGTAGTCTTGCCGGCCCAATGGAGTCATGGACGAGCCCTGCTACGTGCGAGATACGCGCATTTCCGTCTGGCCGGAATTTTTCCGGCTGGAATTTCCCCGCCTTTTGCGGGCGGGGATTGGTTCTACGCTGCGAATTTTTCTTTGCCCCGTTTCGCTTCCGCGGGAGCGCGGACGCCTTGTATTTTCGCAGCCTTCAGGAAAGATGGTTTTAATAGTTTCAAACCCAGAGAGGCGGAAAATCCGTGTATCTCTTTGACATCTAATTTGCGCATGAAATCAATGGTTTCAGCGGTAATGACCTGTCCCGGGACCATGATGGGGAACCCGGGCGGATAGGGAATCACAAAGTTGGCCGAAACCAGCGCTGGTCCTTCCTTGAGACGCCGGTCGATCTCGGGACTGGTGAGCTTAAGGTGCTCGCATTGCTCTTCGCGATACGCCCCGAAGAACCCTGCCCGCATATCGCCTTCGCTGGTGATGCTGGCGGGGTCCTCGCGGAAACTGTCATCGAAGCGGCTGAAATTGGGAAGATCAGGAACGTCTTCCATCAACGCCTTCACGCGGGCATTGAACGTTTCGCGCTCCGTCTTTCCTCCCTGCGCAAGCCTCTTCTCGATTTTCATCGAGATGTCAACCAGCGTCTTGATCAGCTGGGCTACATCGCTTCGCGTGTTGTTGATATTGGTTTGCAGCAGAACGCTGTTGCGCGATGTCTTGTTCAGTTGAATGTCATACTCGGCTGCCAGCATGCCTTTGAATTGCGTGCCGTCAAAAGCGGCGGTGCCGCAAACCAATGTAAGACGGGTTAGATCCAGCGCGAACTCGTCTTCGTTCAGGGATTTGATTGCTTTTGCCCAATTGGCTCCTGGAGTCAGGTAATCAACGAAGCCGGAGTTTCTGTATTCGGCCGGAATCATCTCGTCCGCTCCGAGGATGTGGAAGTATTTGGAGATCAACGGATGCGAGTTGATCTCGCCACGCAGATCCAGCGCCAGCTGGATTGCCCGGTTGACCATCTCATAACCTTCAAGTTCCATCTGCCGCCTCGCCAGGTCCAGAGATGCGATGATCTGCTGATTGGGTGAGGTGGACGCATGCGTAAACACCGCCTCATGGAATTGCTCTTCCACTGTGTGATAGTCCTGATCTTTCACCAGCACCATCGACCCCTGACGCAAAGCAGACATCGATTTGTGCGTCGAATTTGTCTGATAAACCCGGAGATGCACTCTGTCCGGGTTGGCCAGCAGCCGCGTGTTCAGCAGCGTTTCGTCTTTGGGATTCAGGTCGGCCCCGAACTTCTTCTCTTGTTCTGCATACGCTGTGCGATACGCAGGATCTTTGAACTTGCGTTCCAGCGCCGCTGCCGCTCCCATAGCGGTACGACGGCGATAGAAAGGAGTGAAGCGAGCAAAGCCGAACCATGCCTCGTCCCAAAGGAAAATGAGGTCAGGCTTGATCGCCAGGCACTCTTCCATCACGCGCTCCGTGTTATACATCTGGCCGTCAAACGTACAGTTGGTGAGGACGAGCATCCTGGCCCGGTCCAGTTTGCCCTCAGCCTTCAGATCAAGCAGGGCTTTCTTGATGGTGCGCAGTGGCACGGCGCCATACATCGAGAACTGCGTCAGAGGATAGGCTTCCACGTAAAGCGGAAGCGCGCCGGAAAGCACCGCGCCATAGTGATGTGATTTGTGGCAGTTGCGGTCCACGATCATAATGTCGCCCGGCGCCAGCAACGCTTGCTCAACCATCTTGTTCGATGTGGAGGTGCCGTTCGTAACGAAGAACACACGGTCTGCTCCGAAGGCCCGGGCTGCCATCTCTTGGGCTACCTTAATATTGCCCGTCGGTTCCAGCAGACTGTCAAGACCTCCGGTGGTTGCAGATGACTCAGCCAGGAAAAGATTCAAACCATAGAACCTGCCCATATCGCTGATCCAATTTGATTTGAAAATCGACTTCCCGCGGGCCACCGGCAGCGCGTGGAACGTCCCGATGGGACGTTGAGCATACTTTTGCAGGTTGTCAAAAAAGGGCGTGCTGTATCTGTCGGCAACGCCATCGAGGATGCTGAGGTGCAGCTCAAGCGGCTCTTCTACCAGATAAAAGATGCGGCGGAGGCACTCTGCCTCAAGTTTGCCCGCAACTTTCTCTACTTCGCGATCACTAAGAAGATAAATATCCAGCTCAGGACGAATCAGCTTCAGGCCTTTCGCCAGCGTAAGAGCCAGCTCGGGTGAACTGATATCAATGCCGGTTGCCGCAAGATAATTGGCCAGGAATTCGCGCAGGACCGGATTGTTGTGCGCGGAGGGAAATGGAATGCCCTCGGAAATGATCACGGCCTCGATGCCTCCGTTCAGGATGGCGCCCAGGATCGTATCTTCAAAGCTGCCAACGAACACAGTCTCATAATTGAATGCGTCCTCTGACCGGCGCAGCTTGCGGAGTTCCTCCTTGAAAGCGGGCCAGGTTTCCGGATTAGCGGGGCTAGCGATCAGTACTTCGAAATATGGCCGGTGATGTGCATTGCCATCATTTCCGACGGGCAGCTTCTGGCTGATACCGCCTGCAAAAATTTCCTCGCCTTCCCAATCGGCGGCATTGCTGCGGTAGGAGTGTGTCAGCAGGGCGGTGCTGATGGCCTGCACCAGCCTGGATGTGCCGGTTGCATCACCCTCAGAGATTCGTTCTCCCACGGCGTTCAGCAATGCAGGACCGGGATATGCGAAGAACCCTTCCCATTGGCGTAGTTCAGCGAAGCTGGTTATCACGTTGGCGCGCTTTGCTTCTGCCGCCGGGTTCTGCTGCTTCACTGCATCCCATGCGCGTGCAGCGCTAAGCAGAATGCGCCAGCGATCATGCCGTGCCTCCGCTACAGTAAAGAACTGGTCAAGCTGGACACTCGGTTTCGTTTTTTCATTACTCATGATTGCGTCCATTCCTTTTCTGAGCGGATGCTCTACTTGATGTCGGAACTCTTAAATTGCATAAAGCTGTACTTTGCGCTGATCTGGATACGGGGCGCGTTGCCGGTGCTGAGGTCTTTGTTGACCCGCCAGCCATAGAGAAATTCTGTGCCGAAGCTCAATTGCGGGATGGGACTCCAGATTAGGTTGGTAGCGCTGTATTCGCTGCGATGAAAATCTGACGGAGTTTGTGCAGGGGTATTCTCAGACTGAACATAGCCATACACGACTGACGAGCGCAGCTTCTTTGCCCAGAAATGCTGGTATCCGCCATAGACGCCGACGATTGGCACAGCCTCAAGGCGAGGATCCTGAACGCTGATCACAGCCGCATCAATGCCGAGTCCCGACGTATCTTGAATATAGCGTGAAATGCCATTACCGTAGGCGCCCTGGTAGACAAATGCATCTTTACCGAAAACCTTGAACAGTCCGGCAAGGTTGAAGCCCCATCCGAAAACGGAACCGCTGCGTCCGTCGGGCAGAAATGCGGAGATATCGCGGAGCAACGCGGCAAATTGCACGTGCCCGTACTCCATCTCATGGCGGAACTGTATTGTTCCATCCGGGCTGGGGCTGTTGGGTTCAGCTAAGAACTCAGGAGTCGAGAAGGACACATCAGAACTCGGCTTTTCAATGGAGATGCTGGTGGTGGTTTTCTTGCCAAGGCGGAAGGTATAACGCATCTGCGGATTACGGATGGATACTTCGCTGTTCGGCCCCTCGAAGTCGAGTGTGTCGGGAAAGGCATCAGGATCCATGAAATTGGAAAACGTCTGGCCGACCAGCAGGTTTTTTCCCTGTGCATAAGCGTGGCGCAGTCGCGGTGTCGTGGCAGAAGTCCCGAAGAAATCCGCCTCAAGGAAGAACTTGAGAGTGCGCGCTGTTTCGGTAGGCACCAGAAACTCCACATTGATGCGGCTTGGGCGGACTGAAATGGTTGAGTTGGCTACTTCGGCCTGGGGTGGAATGGGAATACTGGATGTAACGAACCGGTCTGGATCTCCCGCCGGCCTTGGATCAAAAATAAGATCGGTCTTGGCGTAGCCGCCTATTTTCATGAAGGTCTTGGTTCCAGGCAGGCGGAAGTAGCCCGGGTATTTGGGATCCAGAGGCGCGTTGTCATAGCGTGCTGCCGCATACTGGTCCTGCGAATCTGTCTGGTAAGTCCTTGTCGCCTTGCCCGCCTCCTGTGTTGTTTTAATCTCCGTCGAGGCATCTGAGGCTTTCGTTTCCTGCCCTTTGGCTTGTTGTTGGCCGGTGGCGGCTTGAGTCGTCGAATCGGTTGCTGCCATCTTCTTGATCTGGTCCTGGAGTTCCGATACATGCTGTTGCAAGGCGTCCAGTTGACGCTGAAGGGCTTGTACGTCTTGTCCCTTCGTGTCGGTCGCCTGCGCATAGCTGCGGCACGGTACCGTTACAAACAAAGAAACACACAGTAAAAGTATTAGAGCGCGAAGTCTTTTCATAGTTGGTCCTTGATGGAGGCAACAGCCTCGGTCTATCCAAAACTACTAGTGGAACCACGATTGAAAACGCGGAGGTCGCAATCAGCAGCTTAAGCTGCTGTCCGGGAACTGAAAAACTGTCAAAACCAACAGTCGTATCACGCGGTGCAGGCCAGTACCCTTAGTCTTGCGAATACCAGACGATGATTGGCATGTAGTGGCCCGATTTACTTGATAGGGCGTGACTAGACCGGATGGCTGACCGAATTCAAAAGAACGAGACGAGAGAAGCGGAATGGCAGACTAAGGCTTCCGACTGGAATGCGATTCGTTATTTGGATTCTCCTACTGACTACCGCGAATACCTTTGTGGCGCATTGCTCGCATTGCTGAAGAACGATCCCGTGGTGCTGGATAACAGTTCCGGCCAGGTCTGGCGCAAGCTGCGAGACTTAACTCTGATGACCTTTCTGGGTTCAATCATCCTGCTGCTGGTTCTGCGATACTGACCGCAAAGACCAGAGCCGCGACTACTTGGAATTACACAGGCTGATGAGAGGCATTCCAGTCTGGCGAATCCATAATTCCCAGCAGATCAGCACGAGACGACGGCCGCAAAGCAAGGGGGACTTTGCAGCCATCGAGTCAGTCTGGGGAGCAAATCGAAATCATCACCCTCCAGCCACCTAACGGGTCAATGCCGGCTCCTTTTCACGGTGTTTTGAGGCCTCGTAAGCATCCCGATAGCCGCGCGCGACAGCTCGGACGCCGCGCCCAATTTCTTCATACACCTCGTCGGGCAGGTTGGCCAGAGAGACTCGCAGTGACCAGTCTGGCGCCTCAAAGCCGCCGCCATTCAGCAACACAATCCCGTGGTCCTCAGCCAGACGAAAAGCCAGATCGAGCGGATGGACGTTCTTCTTCAGGTACTCAACAGCTTCCACGCCTATGTTCTTGCGCGCCCAGAATTCGAAGTCGATCAATCCGTAGTAGGCGTCATACAGCGGGTTCGGTGGCAGTTCAAGGCCCAATCCATCAAGCAGGGCGGCAATGCGCCGGTAAACGATTTCGCGGCACGCTGTTTGATAGTGCTTTTTGGTGTCCATCAACTCGGACAGGGAGAACATGCTCATCATGACCTGCTGCGGCAGTGAAAGTCCCGCGGTGTGGTTCAAGGCCACATCCCGGCTATCGGCAACGATGCGGTCGATCATCTTGATCTTGCGCGGTTCCAGCGTGAGTGCGCCGTAGCGCTTGTCGAGCGCAGTAAGGTCGGCCTTCGGCAGGTTTGCGATCATCGTGTCGAAGATGTTGTCTTCGTGAATCGCGATCACGCCCAGCCGCCAGCCTGTACAACCGAAATACTTCGAATAGGAGTACACGCCGATGGTGTTATAAGGCAGCTCACCCATTAAAGAGCGGAAGTCGGGGACTAATGTTCCGTAGACGTCATCGGTCAGTATCATGAGATCGGGCCGCTTTGTCTTCACCAGCTTCGCGAGTTTCGCGATTGTCTCCCGGCTCATCGCGACGCCGCTTGGATTGCCCGGATTCACCACGAAAAATGCCTTGATCTTTGGGTCCTCAAGCTTTTTGAGCTCTGAGTCAGTGAACTGAAAGCGATTCTCTTGCGGGGCTTCGATGTTGACGATGTTCAGGGCATAGTCTTCAAGATGAGGCATTTCGATATAGGGCGTGAAGATCGGCGTCCCTAGTGCAATGGTATCGCCGGGACGCAGCAGACGATTCGATTTCAGCGATTTGAAGATATAGCACATCGCCGCGGTGCCGCCTTCGACTGCGTAGAGATCAAACTTGCCGGCGGGGCGAGGGTCTCCGCACATGGCCCACATCAGGTACTCATGAGTGATGCGCTCATTGTGGACGAGCATGCGGTCAGGCACCGGATAGTTGTCGCCAATGATTGAATCGACGAGCTCATGCACAAACGCGTCCGGCTCGAACTTGAATGTCTTGATTGCAAACGGCACCATGGCTGAAAGGAAAGACGCGCCGGGCATGTCACTGTGTTTGGCCAGCCACGCCTCAAACCGGCCGGAGATGCCCTGCGCTTGCGGCATTCCGCCGAGACCAGCGGGATGTTCCATGACACGTTTGCTTTCGGTAATCGCAAACTGACCGAGCAGAAAGTAGCCTTCGCGAGGAGTGGTGGCGATCCAGTTGGGGTTGCCGCGTCCGGCATTAAGAAATGCCGACTGCGTTGTCTTGGAGGTCTTCTTGGCGAGCTTGATCAGTTCGTCCTTGATCTCAAACGGGCTCAGTGTCTCGAAAGTGCGAAGGTTCAAGAGATCCATGGCTTTTCTTTTTCTCCTCAGTCAGTTCAGAAATCGTTATGAAAGAAACATGATGAGCACCATGCCCCAGATCGTAAGCAGGGTGTTGCCAACGGCGTACGTTACGGTGTATCCCAGCGCGGGAACCTGGCTTTCTGCCTGGTCGCAGACCAGGCCGAGCGAAGCTGTTGTGGTACGCGCGCCGGAAACGATCCCGAGCGTAAGAGCATCGTGGAAACGGAAAATGTACTTGGCGATGTACATGCCAATCACGAGAGGCACAGTCGTGGCCAGGGCTCCCCATAGGAACAGGCCGATACCCTGTGTCTTTAAGCCATTCACAAAGCCCGGGCCGGCCGAGATACCGACGATGGCGATGAAGATGTTGAGGCCGACTGAGTTCATGAACCAGACTGTCGATGTCGGGATGCGGCCGAACTTCGGATGCACTGAGCGTATCCAACCGCAGATAATTCCTGAGATGAGTGCGCCGCCGGCGGTTGAGAGCGTCAGAGGTACACCGGCGACCTTCCAGACCAGCGCACCAACAAGTGCACCCACTGCGATTCCGGCGCCGATGAATGCCACGTCAGCGACATCGGTGGCACGATCCGGTACGCCCAGCATCTTGATGGCAGCGCTGGTGTCCTGAGTACGACCGACAATGGTAAGAATGTCACCGCGAAAGATTTTCGTATTGGGCAGGATAGGAATCGAGGTGGCAACGGCGCCGCGCACGATCTTCCGCAGGAAGACGCCGCGAGCGCCGGGTAAAGCAGCAATTTCAGCCAGAGTCTTGCCGTCGACCTCTTTGTTGGTCACATAAACGTCAAGGCCTTCAATGGGAGAGCCAAGCAATTCAGGATCGTCAACCTCGACCGCGACTGAACTGGGAAAGTTGCCAATCGGTTCACGAGAACCGGAGACCGCCACCAACTTTGCGCGTTCGCCAATCACGCCCACCAGCGCTTCGCGTGCGCCTGCAACCGCCACCACGTCGCCTGCACGCAAAACCGTGTCTGTGGTTGCTTCTGCGATCACGCCGTTTCGGCGTATACGCTGCACGAAAACGCGTTGGGGGAATAGCGCCTCGGCCTCGATGGCCTGGAGACCGTCAGTTTTGCCGCCAGGCTGCACTCGGAACGCACGCGCTTCCCAACGATGCCAGGCGGAACCTGCTCCGCCAAGCTCTTTCCTTCCACCACCTTGCTTCTCCTCGTAATCTTTGCACGCTTCTTTTAGATTGATGCCGAGCAGCTTGGGACCGAGCACTGCGATCACTATTGCCGACCCCATGGTTCCGAACATATAGGTCACGGCGTAGGCGACAGGCATCCCGTCGAGCAAGGCCTTGGCTTGGTCGGCTGGCAGTCCCAACCGGTTGATGGCGTCTGTTGACAGGCCCATGGCGGCAGAAATGGTTTGCGATCCCGAATAGAGTCCTGCCGCATAGCCGAAGTTATAGCCGGCAAACTTAACGATTGCGTAGGTACCTACCAGGCACAACAGGCATTGCACTGCGGAAAAGATCGCCTGCGGCATACCATCCTTGGCAACACCTCGAACGAACTGCGGCCCAACGGCATAGCCAACGGCAAACAGGAACATGAGGAAGACCGTCGCCTTCAGGGGCTGCGAAATCTTGATCCCGAGTTGTCCAATGATGACACCAGCAATCAGTGTGGCTGTAACCGCCCCCAGCCCGATACCGCGGAAAGTGAACTTGCCAAAGTAGTACCCAAAGGCAAGTGTGAGGAATATGGCGATCTCCGGATAAGTGCGGAGGGTCTCAGCGAACCAGTGTAGGATCCCCATTGTCTGCCCCTTTGCTATAAATCAGGCGGCCTCTGCAGCCAGCGAGAGCAGCCGGAAGACGCCACAAGGCGAGAGTAGTGTCGGCGAGAACTCGAGTCGACTGTCAGATTCGACAGTTTCTGCTCTAAGCTGGAGAGCTTTGTCTCTCCAGATCAGAACTTTTCCGGAACGTACTTGAATACATTACTGGTTTCACGGTAGTCCCCTGCATCCTGCCTCTTCGGCAATTTCACCTTTTCCCGAGGAGGCTCTCCATATGGGATCAGGCTGAGCAAATGAGAGATGATGTTCAGGCGGACGCGCTTCTTGTCATTCGCGTTGGCCACATACCACGGGGCATAGGGTGTGTCGGTCTTAGCGAACATTTCGTCCCGCGCCCTGGAGTAGTCGTACCAGCGGCTATAGGACTTTAGGTCCATGGGCGAAAGTTTCCAGAGTTTTCTGCCGTCGTCAATCCGCGATTCCAGCCGGCGGGTCTGTTCCTTCATGCTGACTTCCAGCCAGTACTTAATCAAAATGATTCCGGAATCCACCATCGCATGCTCGAACACAGGCGCTACCCGTAGGAATCTCTGCAGCTGGTCTTCGTTGCAGAAGCCCATCACGCGTTCCACGCCCGCCCGGTTGTACCAGCTGCGATCAAAAATTACGATCTCGCCGGACGCCGGAAAATGTTCAGCGTAACGCTGGATGTACATTTGGCTTTTCTCGCGCTCAGAAGGCGCCGGCAAAGCCACCACTCGGAAAACACGCGGGCTCACGCGCTCCGTGATTGCCTTGATGGTCCCGCCCTTTCCCGCGCCGTCGCGTCCTTCAAAAACCACGCACACCTTAAGTCTCTTTTGTAAGACCCACTGCTGAAGCTTCACCAGTTCTTCGTGAAGCCGCGCAAGTTCCTTCTCATATTCCTTTCTCTTCAGCTTTTTATGTCCATGAGCCTCGCCTTCATGGCCGTTTCCGGTCAATTCAGCAACCCTGCCGTTGTGTGCTGCGGACTTCATAACGTCACCTCACTATCTTTGTGTTACGCAGCTACGTTGCCGCGCGCGGTTGCAGGCTTAGTCTGCTGGTATCGCTCAACAGCCGCTTGTAAGTTGAAGAACATCCGCTCCCGGCCCAGCTTTTCGCCCAGTTTGGAGCGCGACACCGCCTTGAACACGTCCGGATTGAGAGCGGCCAGCCACAGCGCGATGCCATCGCGCCGGAGTCTCTCCTCCGCCTCGGTCAGCATCTTCAGCGCTGTGTACTCAATGTCAAAGATCGCGCTGCAATCAATCACGATAACGACTGGATTCGCTTGCTCCACCAGCGGCCAGATCCTGTCGCCTATGCGCTGCGCGTTGACAAAGAAAACGCGCCCCTCAACCCGTACGATCAGCAATCCGGGCCAGGTTTCATCATCCGGATGCTCTGACGAAAGCGGCCTGAAGACATCCGTGTTGCGCTTGCGTCCCACTGCATACACTGGCGGGCTGTAAGCCTGTTGAGCAAGAGCAAGCACCGAGGTTATGACCGCTACCAGGATTCCCCGCAAGGTACCCAGCACGGCGACGCCTGCAAATGCAACCACCGCCCAATAGAACTCAGTCTTACGAACGCGGGAGATTGAACGAAACTCTCCAAGCTTGATAAGACCAACCGAATACACGACTACGACTGCCGCCAGTGTGGCATTTGGCATCATGCTAATGAGAGGCGCCAGCAGCAACAGAGTCGCCAGAGCACCCGCGGCGGTAACCAGTTCCGCCATCTGGGTCTGTGCTCCGGCGCTGCGATTAACGGCCGTCTGTGTGGTACCACCACCGGCGGGCATAGCGCTAAACAAACCGCCTGCCACATTGGCCGCGCCGATGGCAAGCAGTTCCTGGTTGGGGACCGGGCGCGGATCCCCTGGTTTGGCGAAGGCGCGACTTGCCGCAATGCTCTCAGTGAAGCTCATCAAAGCAATGCCCGCGGTGCCTGGCCACATCGGTATTAGAAGACTGAGATTCGGCCACATCCAGGTTGGAAGGTCGCGCGGGATTTTGCCGACCGTTTCCACTCCCATCTGGGGCAAGCCAAGCATGGCGGAAGCCGCAATGCCCAGCGCCACTGCGATCAACGGCGCAGGCGCTCGCGGTACAAAGCGCTCCAGGCCAAACATCAGCGCGATCATGACAAGGGAAAGCAACAGCGTCACCCGCGACGTCTGAGGCAAATGCTGAATCATTGCCAGGATGTCCCGGAAGAAACCCGTTTTCACAATGTGGATGCCGAGCAGCTTAGGAACCTGATCCACCACGATGACCAATCCAATCCCGGCCTTGAAACCTGCCAGTACCGGATCGGATATGAAGTTGGCGATAAAACCAAGACGAAGAACCGAGGCAAGCAGGAGCATCGCGCCTACCAGAACCGCGAGAGTCGCGCCGGCTACGATCAGCTCTCCGGGCCCGCCATTAGGAGCCACTTTTTCCAGTTCGGCCGCCGTCAGGATGGCAATTGTCGTTGTTGTGCTGACGCTGAGCGTTCTCGACGTGCCCAGAAGGGCATAAATCACCATGGGCACGAATATCGTGTACAAGCCAACCTGTACCGGCAGGCCGGCGATGGTGGCAAACGCCATTGCTTTGGGAATAACAACCGCAGCCGCGATCAGCCCGGCGATAACGTCCATACGGAACCATTGCTTTTGATACGCGCGCAGCCACGTAAGGCCAGGGATAAGGCCGGGTTGGTTTGCTTCGCCATTCAAGGTCAAGGTTTCCCCGAAACCCATATAGGGTTTCTCTGCGTCACTGTTCGTCCTTAGTTGGCTGCCAGCTCTTGTCTGGGTTGAACCGGTCCATCGCTTTCGCGATTTTGAGAGAGTCCGGGCCCAGGTCCTTTTCATAGACAATGCCGTTTTGGTTTACCAGAAAAGTCTTCACACCGGTCACCCGGTATTCGGCAGGGACGGCCACCAGAGCAAAGCCGCCAATCATGGCTCCATTAATTACATAATCGATTTTGCCTAACGGAGCGTTCGCGCCTTGCCCATTCAAGATTTTGAAATAGTAGCCGTGGTACGGAGCAGCCTTGTTCGTGTAACCCTGCTCGATCGCACGCGCAATCGCTTCGCTGATGGGCCCGCCGGTTGAGCCGTCGGGGTTTTTCCAGCACAATCCATCTTGTTTGCCTGGCGTGCTGATGATTTTCTTGGCGTATTCATGAAGGTTCGAATCGTCATGGACCGTGGCGACATATTCCCTCTGCGCCTCTACATATCCATGCGCTATCTGGATCGCGTCGAGTTCATTTTCACCGATGCGCCGGAAAAGAATCTCTTGACGTCCCGCCACAGTATCAAAGCGCCACTGTCCCTGTTTTAGGACGATCGGAACCGGCATTGGCCAGTCATCTTTGCCGACAAGCAGGGTTGCCCTTGTCTTCTCGACGGTCACGTCGGTCTTTTCGTGGGCCTTCTCAGCAAATTCCTCGGCCCGGGTCTTGTCCCTGACTGGATCCGCGGACTCCACAATATCCTTGCCCTCAGGTCCGAATATCTCGAGCAGAGCGGGCACGTCATAGCTCTCGGCTGCTTTGATCAGCGCGTCCGCCGCTAGCTGTGGGGTGGCAAACGTCTTTTGTTTCTCCGGCGCAGAAGCATTGGCAGGTGAGTGTTTCGCTTGCTCCTGCGCCAACACCGCTGAAGAACACGAAAGCACCATCAACAGAAGCCCGAGAAGGACGGTGCGTAGTTTGATATTCGATAACTCAGATCTCATTTTGCCTCCTTGATGGGTGCTTCTCTGGTCAAGCTATCTACGCCTTCCACCGCCGCCTCGCGAACCGCCACCACGAGATCCCATACTGGATGAGCCACGTGCACTGCTGGCTCGAGCCGCACTATTGCTGGAAGAGCCGGAAAAGGCATCGCTGTTTCTGGAACCCATACTGCCACTCGATGTTTCGCGATTTCCAACGCGGTCCCCGCCTCCGCCCAGGTTCCCGCTCTGCGCGGATGCTCTCCCACTGTTCGTGCCGGCGCCGCTGAGACCATTACCGGATGCTCTACTACTGGCTCCTCCGGAATTTGCCTGGTTCTGGCGAGCCGTGGATTGCCGCTGGCTCATGTTGTCTCCGCGCGCAGCGCCGCCGTACTGCTGCGCTGTTGCCCGGTTTCCATAGGGCGCGCCCCCGCGATGCTGCGGATTGTGCCGCCACGCATTGTTCGCACCGCCATATCTGTTGGCCCCGTTGGTGCGGTTGTAGTTACTCACGAAAGTATTGTTGCGGTTGATATTAATGTTGTTATTGCCGCCCCAGCCGGTATTCCAACCCCAGCCGCCGTTACCCCAGGCGGCTCCAATGGCAATTCCCGCGCCGAATGAAAGCAGCACTCCTCCTGTCGGGGCGTACCATGGATACGCCATCACTGGGTACGGATAATAGGGCGCGCCATATACCACCGTGGGAGAGTAACTGGGAACGTAGACCACCTCTGGACTAGAGGGCTCGACAACGATCACGGTCTTGTTCTCGACAGTCTTGGTCTCAACTTTCTGCTGTTCAGATGACTGCAGCGAGCCTTTGTCCACAGCTTTTTTCCGCATGCGCTGTACTGCATCCATCACTTCACTCTGCTGCGCCAAAAAAGCGTTTCCCAGGTTGTCAGTCCAATCAATGTTCTCGGCGAGATTCTTGACCACAGTCGGAAAGGCGGCCATTGCTTTGACGCTTGGGTCCCATTTCTGTTTTTCGACCGCATCGGTAACGGCCTTGCCTTTCAGGTCTTTGTTCTTTTCCAGCCATTGTTGGAGCTGGACGATTTCCAGAGGATAGGTGCAGGCGACGAGCGTCTGGCTGAGCAGCGGATCAGGATAGAGCGCAATCGGGGCCACCAGAGAATCCAGTTGCTCATTCGTTAACTTCGCGTCCTGACTGGCGGATGTCTTCGCGTCTGGGCTGGCGGTTTTAGGCGCTTGCTGCTGCGGCATGGCCCATGACATCGCGCCCACGATCAAAATCAACGCGGCACAAATGAGAGCGATGAGATTTCGAACGACCTTTAGATTTCGAACGATCTGGGGAGAATCTGGTCGAGTTTGTGTCGGATTCGTCATGAACGTCATTTCTCAATGGCCAGATGATTGCGTGCCCTTGCTTACTCTGAGCGGTGACCTGACTGATGAGTTGAAAGCAGTTCTGAAAAGGCAGCGCGTTTCTCAACGGAAGCCTAAACGGGAACTCTTCCAGGCCATTGTTCTGAGCAGAATTCTTGCTCCATGCGGAAGGGGGTTCAACTGGTAGAACCGACAGTAGATTCCAATCTTCAGGAAAATTAAGCCTGTTGTTCCATGATTAATGGTGCGTGATAAATCGTGGATTGCGGAAATCAAGCGGCATGATTTTAACGGCGGAGGTCAGAATGTAGCATTCAGGTCGAAGCAACCAGATATATGCGAATTAGGATACTGAAGGCTCTTCCTTGGGCCACACCGGCAATGTGGCGCGCGGCTCGAATATAATGGCGAGCATCCAGATCCGGTGGTCTGGCGCCAATGATTGCCAAGGCTGATAGTGAACGCTTCCAGAACGGCGCGAACAAGTACGCCGTCTACCTCGACACCCCCGAGGGGCGGTTACGCTCCGACTTGGCCTTTGCCAATCTTCAGGATTTTCTTCCCACACCACAGGCCAAATCTTCGCTGTATGCGCTTGATCTCGGATGTGGTCCGGGAGTGACTGCCGTTCGTCTGGCGCGACTTGGTATTCACGTCACGATGCTGGATTCCTCTTCAGCGATGCTGGAACTCGCGCAGCGAGCAGCACGGGAAGCAGGGGTTACCGGTAATGTCGTACTGCAACACGGCGACGCTGCCCAATCGGCTCATTTATTCCCCACGCGATCATTCGATTTAATTCTTTGCCACAACATCCTGGAATATTGTGATGACGCGCCTGCTGTGTTGCGCTCTGCGGTTCGCGTCTTGCGGGATTCCTCGGCGATACTGTCCGTTCTCGTGCGTAATCAGGCAGGCGAAGTGTTCAAGGCCGCTATTCAAGGCGGCGATTTGGCGGCAGCGGAAAAGGGCCTCGCCGCTGAGTGGGGACAAGAGTCTTTATACGGAGGCAGGGTTCGGCTATTTACGCCAGATAGCCTGCGTGCCATGCTTAAAGAGGCGTCTTTGGCGCCGATTGTCGAGCGCGGCGTACGAGTCCTGGCGGACTATTTGCCGCCACAGGTTTCTCGCAGCGCAGATTACGAACGGATTTTTCAACTGGAACGGAATCTGGGTAATCGGCATGAGTATGCGGCAGTTTCCCGCTACGCACATTGGCTGGCACGTTGCGTAGGTCCGGTGGCGGAGGACAGCGCGTGACCAGAGTCCCACTTGATTCGGGCGTTCCATCAAGCGCGAAGTCGCCGGATGCCACGATTGCGCTCGGGCTCGGGCTCACCAATGAATGCAACCTCGCCTGCTCCTTCTGCTATCGGGATCCAACTCGCACGGATCGCCTCTCTCTGGATCAGGTGAAGTCCATCATGGAACGGCTGCCCATTCGTTCGGTGAATCTGGGCACGGGTGAGAACGGCATGCATCCCGAGTTTAAAGCGATTCTGGAGTACCTGCGCCAAAAGCCCATCAAACTTACCATCACTTCCAATGGCCATAGCGTTGCTGTGCTGCACGACAATGAGTTGCGCGCCTTTCACGATGTTGAGTTTTCTCTCGATTACCCTACACGAACAGAACAGGATGCACAGCGCGGAAGCGGGAATTGGGAGTTGATCCACCAGCAGGCAGAACGTTGTGTAAAGCTGGGCGTGCCGGTTACGATCATCGCGGTCATGATGAAGGCGAACTACTTGCGTCTGGCAGAGGTCGCGCGCGTAGCCAGACAGTTTAATGCTCCCCTGCGTGTGAACGTGTATCAGGCGGTGCGGTCCGACATTTATGCGCTGTCATATGGAGAATATTGGGAGGGCTTTCGTGCACTGTTTGCGGAAACGGAAGTGATTGCGATCGGCGAGCCGCTGGTGCGAGCGATGGCCGGACTGCCGCCACGAACGGGCGGATGCGGCGTCAGCACGGTGCGCGTAACTCCTCGCGGAACCACTCAACCGTGCGTCTATTGGCCGGGAACCGGAGCGCCCTTATCAGAATTGGAAACGTTGGGATCGAAGGTGATCGAAACCCATCCATTCCTTGAGGCGCGATCCTTGCCCGATGCGTGCCAGCCTTGCGATTTTCGCGACGCCTGTCATGGTGGTTGCGCGGGACGGCGTCGCCTGCAAAATGCGCTTCAGAAACCTGATTTCTATTGTCCCGTTATCCGCGGGCAGACGGAAAAACTGAACATCACAATGACTGCGGCCCGGGACCTCCCCAAGGCAGAGAGTTCCTGCACCACAATCGTGATGGCGCGGAGTTAAGCATGCTACGTTTCTTTCCTTCACGCAAAGTGAGCCTCGCACTATTTGCTGCCCTCATTTTTAATGTCGTGAGTTTTAATGTCGTGAGCGTTGCTCTCGGTGGTTCAGGGTTTGCAAACCCGGCGGCTTTGGAAACGCAAAATAGCGCGAAAACCAATTCTCAGCCGCGCAAGACAAGCCAGCCATACACCGGCGACCTTTCTATTTTTGAAAACAAAGATCGTGACGAGAAGCTACAGGTCCAACGCGTGATGGACATTCTGGGCATTAAGGAAGGCGTCCACGTAGCAGACATTGGCGCTGGTTCAGGATGGTTCACTGTCCGCGCGGCAAAGCGTGTGGGAAGCACTGGCATTGTCTACGCCGTGGATATAAATCCGGAGTCGATTGCCTATATAAATCGGCGTACTCAGAAGGATGGAATCGCCAACGTACACGCAATCCTCAGCCGCGAGGATGACCCAATGCTGTCAAAAAACAGCATTGATTCCGTGCTGCTGTTAAAAACCTATCATGAGATCGCGCGTCCTGTGGTTCTCCTGGAGAACTTGCGAAGCTCCCTGCGTAGTGGAGCAAAGGTCGGCATTATTGATCGCAATGGCAAAGGGGATGACCACGGCGTCTCCCGTGATGTGGTCATACAGGAAGCCGCCCAGGCCGGTTATCAACTGCAGGAACAGTACGATTTTGTGAAGGGAGACGGGCAAGACTACTTTCTCGTCTTCCGCCCGAACTCCGCTCCTAAGTAGCCGAAAATGTTATTGCGCGTTCGTTGTTTATTGTGCGTTCACCCAGGCATCTGAGCCCGTAACCTTAACCGCTACGTCTGAAAAGGAAATATGCAGCGGCTTTCCGTCCGCGGTGCCATGGTGTTCAGTTGAGATGAGTAGAGGGCCGGCCTTCTTATAGCCCTCCCATGTCGCGATGACGAGTTGCGGCTTTGTGCTTCCACCGTGGCGAAAGAGCATTTGTTGGACCTGGTTATCAGCGCCGACAAAGAGTTCCCAGGTATCACCGGGTGTATAGCCAAGATTCGAAGGATATTTCACTACCACCTGATCGGCGGTACCCTTGCCTTGTGGCAGTTTTTGTTTACCTTTATCTTCCACGTTGGCGCCAGTGTCCCACATGACATGAAACGGGAAGACAAGCCAATACTGATCGTTGACGAAGCCCGGATCCACTTCCTTCTTCACGCTCTCAGGCTGGCTGTCGATCTGTGAGCGCACGTATGTAACCTTCACCGGCTTGCCGGCCTTATCTTTCCCTTCGAAGGTAACGCGGTTGGCTTTGGGCTCCCAGGTCCATGATCTGCTGGCTTTGAGTCCAGGGATATCGATGTTGAAGGTATAGCGGATCGCCTCGATTTGTCCCCACGAATCGATCCCATACGCTTTGGCGATTTTTTCGGCGATTGGCGGACGCGTCTGCGCCCAGGAAGTTGAAGCAAGGATTACTACCGCGAACATCAGAAGACGGATCATCATTACCCGGATCACGTTTGTCATGGAAGGTCACTCCTCGGTTGGTGGAATGGACGTTATGCAGAGGGTCCCGGCCAGGGCTCTAGGATACATCAAATTCCAGATCACCACAGTACGGTTGCCCACTCCGCAGCTCTTACAGGAACGCGGCGATTCGCGGGTAGAGTCGCATGGCGTATTTAGGTTATTCCATAGAACATCGTGGCGCTGCCGGTCTCAGGAACTTGCGCACACCGATGACCGCAATGCACACTGCCGGCGCTCCGTATTCCAGCAGCATAATCCAACCCGGTACCAGCCACAGGCGTCCGACTCGGCGCAAATGCCAGACGTAATAAGTTGGGATGATGCTGACGGTCCAGATCATGATCGGCACCGTCGATGTTGACCGCAGGAAAGGCAGCAGCCATAGCAGGTACCATGGATAGACGACCGGCGCACAGAGAAGGGAAGCTGCCATCGGCCAGGCAAATTCGTCGCCAGCCAACACCGTGGATTTTCGTCCGAGCCAGATCGCCAACAGAAAGCCGACGAGTGCTGCAATCCCAACAACAATCTGTGGGGACGCCACTCTCTCAAGCGTCACAAACACTGGATCATTAAAGCGAAAACTCTGCACGTAGGTGCCGAGTGACCCGGTCGGAATCCGGCCGTGGTTTAAAAAAGGCACATATAGTAGACCGACTACGACTGCCGCCAGCGCACCGTCGCGTATACGAACACGTTTCCAATAGAGAGGCAGCAGGACAATCGGGAGAAGTTTCACGGCAACAGCCAGCCCAAACGCCACTGCTGCAATCGAACGCCAGCGCCGTCCCAGCGCGGTAGCAGAAACCAACAGCAGCAACACACCGACAATATCGATGTGGCCGCTGCCCGCCACTTCAATCGCCAGGAGAGGGTTCCATGCATATGCCAGAACCCAGTGCTCTGCTTGCCCACTGCGCCGCAATATATCGAACAAGATGAAGGCAATCGCAAAATCGCAAAGTACGAATGCTACTTTCAAAGCAAAGATAGATTCGTGAATCGCTGTTACGGCCCGGAAGAAGAGCTCAGCGCCTGCTGGATATGGGCTTGCCAACTCTCCGTGGTTCAGCGTGCGAGTTTCAGGCGTATGTAAAGTGGCGAGCGCCGGGTCACCGGGAACGATGAGATAAGGGTTATAGCCAAGCCGCTGTACGCGGCCATCCCAAACATATCGATGAATGTCGTCATCTGCACCTGGCGGCACAAATAGAAATGCAAGATGCCACAGAGCCGCTAACACGAGCCCGATGACGATGACACGGGGCCGGAATTTCGGCGTGCAGAAGAACTCACGAATCGCCAGGAGGTACGCGATGCCAGCCACGGCCAGAGGAATGATAAAGGATGGCGCGCCGATGTTACTGAACTTGCGCGAGCAGATCGTCAATGCCACCAGCAGGATGGCGCCAAACCCGTACAGCCTGCCGGCTGGCGTGAGTTTCACAGCTTTCCCGAGCTTGTCCGCGACTGCGTCACGGCCTGTCCCCACTGTTCCAGCCAGACCGCCGTTCGTGGCGCCCTGGCCGGAGCAATCCGCAGCTCCGCGGCAAGGCGCGTTAAGTCGCCCTCTACGTCGATGTCATAGAAGGGATCTGTGAGGGCAACGGAAAGCTGCAGTCCACGCGCGCGCGCCAGCAGGATCTCAAGCGCGCTCTTCGTGCTCATGCCATCGCCGTCGAAAAGAGCCGGATGGGCGGCCTTGGCGCCTACAAGATAGTAGCCGCCATCATGTGTTGGTCCTACAACCAAGTCGTGCTTCATCAGTGCTAAGAAGGCGTTCTCAAGAACGGAAGCCGGCAGATGCGGGCTGTCGCTGTTGAAGGCAACAACGCGTTGCCGGTCATTCGCTGTGAAGTGCGCAAAGACTGAGGTCAGGCCTGCAGCAAGGCCCAGCCCTTTCTGCGCCACCACTCCCACCGCGCCTTGATTTTGCGGAATTTGCGCCAGACGCTTTAGCTCGTCGACATCCGAAGCAGGGCACATCATGGCAACGTCCACCGTGCCCAATGATCGCGCCAGGTCTATCGTGTCGTGCAAAAAACAGCGATAGAGCTCGGTGACCGCTTCAACGGGAAAGCTTTGAGCTAATCGGGTCTTGACCATGCCAGGTCGCGGCGCTTTGGCCATGACAACCAGAGTGCAATCCTTGCCATGCGAATGCGCGTTATTGTGGTTGGAAGGTTCCATAGCAGATTGTTGCGTCAAGAGTCACGGTTCCAGAGTCACGCGGTCCCGTGGCGTTCCGGCTCTACGATGCCGCAAATAATAGCCCACGATCCGCGAGAGAATGAACCAGCCTGCTCCAACGGTGCCCTTCAGCGTACCGCTGATCTTTGATTTTCCAATTCGCGGATAATAACTCACAGGCACTTCAACGATGCGGAATCCCGCGAGCGAACCTTTTAGAATCATTTCAACCGCCCAGCCATACGTGTTTTCCTGGAGCTCAAGCCGCCGAAGCACATCTGCTCGCCCGGCGCGGAATGGTCCCAGGTCGCTTATCGTGAGACCGTACAAAAGCCTGATCAGAACGGCCGCCAGACGATTACCGAACGCGGCGTGCCACGGCAACGCCCCGCGAACGCTCTGCTTTCCCAGTCGTGAACCGAGCGTAATATCGGCACGGCCCTCAATGATTGGAGCCAGGATAAGTGGCAGTTCATCCGGCCGATCACTATAGTCGCCGTCGAGGAACACCACAATGTCAGGGCTACTTGCGCCGGCCAGCCCGGTCAAACAGGCGCGACCGTATCCGCGACGGGGTTCGCGGAGGACCCGGGCTCCCATCTTCGCGGCGATCTCACAAGTCCCGTCAGTTGAATTGCTATCTACGACCAGGACTTCCGTGACAATATCAGCCGGGAGATCTGCCAGGACGCGGCCGATGGACTGCGCTTCATTATGCGTAGGAATGACCACCGACACTCGCATTCGATCCTGGCTCAAATCACCACCATGGGGAGGACGGCGACCGTCGGGCTAACAAGGCGTCAACGCCCCACGTTCGACCAGCCCGCCCGACTGCGAGCGCAAACGATGCGAGCACCGGAACCAGCAGCTCCCAGATCCATGACGTGCCCCACTCAGAAATCCAAAGGCTGCCCAGGAATAGAAACGCTACAAACGCCGCGGGACGCGTAAGCAGACCAAGCAGCAGAAGGGTGCCGAGAGTGATCTCGGTCAAGCCCTGCATGGGAGCGGCCAATGCTGCGTGATGCGCCGCCTGGGCCATGATTGCCTTCCACACGGCCGGCGCATGACTCGCTTTCAGGTAATAATTAATCAGGCCTGCGTAGCCCGCTGCAGTGTAGAGTCCCTTGCCCAGATTTTCGAAGAAGACCCAGACAAACATTGCGCCGATCGTGAGGCGAACTATTGCCAATCCAATGGACGCGGGGCCATGGTTGGTCGCATCTTGCGTTAGACTTGCGTTCGTCATCATCGTGAACCTCGTTCCCATTGATTGCCGTGCGATTTGCGACGAGAAGAGAATGACCGCACATCTTACGCGGTTCTTCCGCTTCTTGCTAGTGGAGGCGACAATGGGCTTATGCGGCTTAAAATACGCCGGGCAATCCGGCATCGGGAGTTGCGTCAAAACAACTCTGGATGATTTTTCGACTGCATAGTTCGCACTCGTTGTGGCTCCCGGGATATGCTGGTGAAGTCTTAACCATCAGAGTTGTCAGATTCGTCTAAAATTGAGGTTCCCATGTTCACACTTGTCTCAGTGAATGTCGGCCTTCCGCGTGACATCGAGTGGCAGGGAAAGCTGGTTCGTACTGCCATCTGGAAACGTTCGATTTCCCACAGGGCCATGGTGCGCCGGCTCAATCTGGATGGTGACGGTCAGGGGGATCTCGCGGGTCACGGTGGAGAGCAACGGGCCGTAATGGTCTATCAGCTCGCCTCATACCGATACTGGGAATCCCATCTGCACCGGAATGATTTCGAATACGGACAATTTGGCGAGAATTTCACCGTTGAAGGATTATCCGACAATGAAGTCTGTATCGGAGATCGATATCAGATCGGTTCGGCTGTATTTGAAGTGACGCAGCCACGCGTTACCTGCTATCGCGTCGGCATTCGAATGAATGTTCCGCAGATGGCAGCCCTGCTTGTTTCCCATCACAGACCCGGATTTTATTTGCGCGTCATCGAAGAAGGTGAAGTCGGCGCCGGAGATGAAATCCGAAAGGTCACTGAAGGACCAGGGAAGGTCTCGGTGGCTGAAATGGACTCTCTGCTCTACCTTCCTGGATCCAAACGCGAGCGCCTTGAGATCGCGGCTAGAATCCCGGCGCTCAGCCCAGGTTGGAAGTACTCTTTGGAAGAATTGCTCAAGGCGGACAAAGCCGGAGTTCGGAACGGGAATGCCGGACTCACTTCATCTGTTTCGCCTCCTCCGGCCTGGCCTGGATTTAGGACCTTGAGAGTGGACGAAGTTCGGCACGAAACGAAAACGGTTTCTTCGCTGGTTTTGCAAGCCGAGGACAAATCGCAGCTTCCGCCTGCGCTTCCCGGGCAATACCTGGCTTTACGGCTGCACCCGAATAGCGCGGTAACCGCTTTACGAAGCTATTCCATTTCCGGGCCGCCCGATTCCGGTATCTATCGCGTCAGCGTGAAGCGTGGTGAGGGCGATGGGAGTCGTTATCTTGTCGATTCAACTCCAGCAGGAGAGCGGCTGGAAGTAAGCGCTCCAAGAGGCGACTTTGTGTTGCGACCTGGCGGATTGCCAATCGTGCTTATCAGCGCCGGCATTGGGTTAACTCCTGTTCTTTGCATGTTGCATGCGCTGTCTTCTGCCGAACTAAGATCTTCGCGAGAAGTATGGTGGCTGCATGGAGCACGAAACGGAAAAGAGCATGTCCTGGCGGAGGAAGTGCGCGGCCTCCTTCGTACCATTCCTGGCAGCCACTCACTTATTGTTTACAGCCAGCCCGCTGCTGATGATCAGCTTGGAGATACGTATGATGCCTCAGGACATCTCGACCTCAGTTGTCTGCAGAAGATGCGAGTGCCTGTTCAGGCGGAGTTTTATCTATGTGGGCCGAATGCGTTCCTCGCATCCATGAAGCATGATTTGGCTTCGTATGGTGTCTCCGCGGCAGCCGTCCATGAAGAAATCTTTGGCTCCACCGGTTCTATTGAACCGGGTGTGGTAAAGACTGCGGCCAGGAGCCCGCATCCTCCCGTGGGTTTCACCAGTACGGGGCCACGCGTTGCGTTCACACGCAGCGGACTCAGTGTGCCCTGGGACAACCGGTTCAAGAGCCTTTTGGATTTTGCCGAGGCTTGTGACGTTCCCGTCAAGTGGTCCTGTCGGACGGGCGTCTGTCATACCTGTGAGTGTGGATTGTTAGACGGCAGTCTCCGCTACTCTCCGGAGCCACTCGATCAGCCAGCGAAAGGGAACGCACTGATCTGTTGCTCTACGCCTTTGACCGAGATCGATCTCGATCTCTAGCCGGCGCTGATAGTCGGCATCTGTGCATCTTTTGCGTTGGTCTAAAGCTTCCGAATATCGCGATTAGACCAATACCAGTGAAAATACGAAAACCGTGATGCGCATTTACGGAACCCATATATCATTTGAATCATGTCAGAGTTTCCCGTAAACCAGCTTCGCGCCATGTTTCCCGCTTTACGTGATGAATTTATCTTTTTTGATAATGCGGCGGGAGCGCAGTCTCCTGCTACTGTGCTCGACGCCGTTGCCTATCATCTTCGTTATCGCAATGTCCAAAGAGGTGGACGATACCGGCAGTCGCAGGAGGTGGACGAGGCTATAGCGAGCGCCCGCTCAAGCGTCGCACTGCTGGTCAACGCCCGGTATCCCGAAGAGATTTGCTTTGGCATGAATGCGACTTCTTTCATGCGTCTCATCAGTCTCGCTGTCGGCCAATCGTTGCAGGATCGCCGGGAAATCATCGTGACCGATCTCGACCATGAAGCCAACATCGCCGTCTGGCTGGCACTGGAGAGGGAAGGCGCGAAGATCGTCTGGTGGCATTTCAGAGACGATGGCCGGCTTCATCCCGAAGATCTGGAGAAGCTGCTCTCCCCACGAACCCGTATCGTGGCTTGCACCCTGGCCTCGAACGCAATCGGATCGATTCTGGACGTAGCCAAAGTCTCGCGGCTGGCTCATGCTGCTGGCGCCGAGGTTTTTATTGATGCCGTGCACTATGGTCCGCATGCGCCAATCGACGTTCAGGCGTTTGGCTGTGACTATCTGATTTGTTCAGGCTACAAGATCTTCTCGCCTCACATGGGCTTCCTTTGGGGCCGTCGCGAAACGCTGGACGCTCTGCCCACTTTCCGCGAAGAGTTTGTTCCTGACACTACTCCCGCAAAACTGGAGATTGGCACCTATATCTATGAAAACGTGGCCGGCATGGATGCTGCCGTACATTACCTGGAGGATCTTGGGCGGCTTATCAAGCCTGATCTAAGTTCGCGCCCAGACTCAACCTCGCGACGTGCCGCAATTGTCGCGTCTACAGAAGCAATCCGCGACTATGAGGCTCAACTCTCCTGCGCCATGCTGGATGTGCTGACGAAAGTTGACGCGAAGGTATATGGCATTACGGCAAAAGAACTGATCTCGCATCGAACGCCGACATTGTGTTTTAATCTTCACGGCATCTCGCCGGCTAAAATCACCGAAGCGCTCGCGGCGCAGAACATTGGCGTGCGCGATGGTCACATGTATTCACCGCGCCTGATGAAGCGGTTAGGACTTGCCCAGGAGAGCGGAGCGGTGCGTGCCTCCCTGGTGCACTACAACACGCTGGAAGAAGTGCGCCGGTTCGGAAGCGCGCTTGCAGAGATGACACGTCACTAAAACGACAAGAATAAAAGAACAGGGAACCCATGCTGACCGAAAACAGAATCCTGGAGATCCGGTCCCGCTTCCGCATTTTCCAGCGCAAAATCTATCTCAATAGTTGTTCTCAGGGCGCTCTCTCCGATGCTGTGCAGGCCGGCCTTGAGGATTACATTGCCAGTTGGCACGAGCAAGGCTCGCCCTGGGAGACATGGGTAGACCACTATGAGGCAGCACGGACGGCCTTTGCGAAATTCATCAATGCCAGTCCGGACGAAGTGGCCATTGTGACCAGCGCCTCTGCGGGCATCAACAGCATCGCCAGCGCGTTGAGTTTCCGGGAACGGAACAAAGTGGTGATGGGCGAATTCGAATTTCCAACCATGGGTCACGTCTGGCTCGCGCAACGGCCTCGCGGCGCGGATGTGCAGTTCGTGAGTGCGGAAGGCAATCGCATCCCATCCGTCAACTATGAGAAGACGATTGACCGCCATACGCTCATCGTGCCGCTCACGCATGTCTGCTTCAAGAATGGTTTTCGTTCGCAGGTGAGCGCCGTCACGCAAATCGCACACCAGGCCGGCGCACTGGTAATGCTCGATGACTATCAGGATTGTGGAACTCGGCCGGTGGACGTGAAAGCGATGGACCTGGACTTTTATGTAACTGGAACTTTGAAGTATCTGCTGGGTCCGCCTGGTCTGGCCTTTATGTACGTACGCAAAGATCTCATTTCAAAGTTGGTGCCATCCATCACGGGATGGTTTGCCCAGACCAACCCGTTCGCTTTCGATCCCCAGCATATCGACCTTTCTCCCACTGCCAGGCGATTCGAGTCAGGCTCGCCCTCGGTACCCAATGTGTACGCGGCGATGCCGGGATTTCAAATGTTGCAGGAAATCGGAATGGAGAGCGTAGCAACCCACATCAGGAAGCTCACGCAATCGCTATTGAGCTTCTGCCCTCGATATGGGTATCCGAATCAAGACTCCATCTGACAGTTCCGGGCCGCTGGTGGTGTTGCAGTCCAGCGATGCAAATCTACTGGTGCAGAAACTTGCTGAGAGTGACATCGTGGCATCGAGCCGGCATGACGGCTTGCGCATTGCCTTCCACGTGTACAACACTTTGGATGATGTGAATGCGGTCATGGAAGTTCTCAGGAAGAACATCAACCTTCTGGTGCGGGAAACCGCCGGCGTTAGCAGCGATGATTAGTCGCGAACCCTCAGCGGTTGGTACTGCACTGAGCGAGCAGGATGCAATGGCGGCCGGCGAAAGTGGACTTCACCGTCGCCTGAGCCAAAGGCAGCTCACCATGATGGCGATCGGTGGTGCCATCGGAGTAGGCTTGTTCTTGGGAAGCAGCGTCACGATCCGGCTTGCCGGCCCCGCCGTGATCATCTCCTACTTTCTGGGAGCTGGTATCGCCCTCATCATGTCGTATGTTCTCACGGAGATGGCTGTCGTCCATCCAGTGGCAGGCGCTTTCGGAGTTTACGCGGAGACGTATGTGAATCCGTGGGCAGGGTTTTCCGTTCGCGCTACTTACGGAGTGGCACAGATCATTGCCATTGGCGCGGAAGTAACGGCCGCGGGTATTTATATTTCGTACTGGCTGCCCAATGTTCCGCAATGGATTTGGCTGGTATTGGTTTCAGCCGCTCTGGTGGCGCTCAACTCGATGCAGGTCAACCGTCTGGGTGAATTTGAATATTGGTTTGCCATGATCAAGGTGGCGGCGATCCTCGCCTTCATTCTGGTTGGGATTGCCCTGATTTTCGGAATGGGTTCGCGACACGCAATTGGTCTGGCTAATTTAACGCAGCATGGAGGCTTTTTACCGTCGGGATGGAAAGGAGTATGGCTTTCCCTGACCATCACGGTGACCAGCTATATGGGAGTGGAAATCATCGCCGTCACCGCGGGAGAAGCCCAGAATCCGGAAGTGACCATCCCACGCGCCATGCGGAACATTGTTTACCGGCTCATTGGATTTTACGTATTGGCGATTGCGATCATGGTCACAATGGTTCCGTGGAACCAGACCGGCAGTTCATCTGCGCTCGGTGGTAGTCCATTTGTTACCGCGTTCGCGGCGGCTCGTATACCTTTCGCTGCGGCGATCATGAACTTTGTCGTACTCACTGCTGCGCTTTCCAGCGTGAACACCAACCTTTATCTTTCAACACGAATGCTGTTCTCTCTGGGACGGGGCGGCTATGCTCCGCAATGGATGGGCAAGGTAAGCAGCAACGGAGTTCCGCATCGCGCTCTGGTGGCGTCAACAGCGGGGATAGTGGCAGCTATTCTGCTGGCCATCTTTGCTCCTAAGAATGCCTTCCTCATGCTCTATGGGACGGCGGTGGCCGGAATGCTTTTCGTCTGGCTGGTGATTCTCACCACTCACCTTCGATTCCGCCGGGCCATCACCAGTGAGAGGCTGTCGAGTTTGCCAATGCGCTTGCGCGCGCATCCGTTTTTCACAGTGGTCGGCATTCTGCTGCTGCTTGCGATCTCGGTTACAACTTTCTTCGTAGACGGCCTGCAATGGTCGATTCCAGCGTTCTCCGTTTTCCTGGCTGCTATCTCTCTGCTGTATTGGAGCAATCGGCGAAGCAAGGAAAGCGCTCAATGACCAGCGCCAGCGATGAGGTCTACTCGTCCCTCCATCGCACCTTTAAAGGCGATCTGCTGCGTCCAGGCCAAAGCGGTTTTGAAGATGCGCGTGGCATCTGGAACGGCATGTTCGATCGCACGCCGGGTCTAATTGCACGTTGCGCGGATGTCAGCGATGTCCAAAGCGCTGTGCGGGCCGCGTCAGCAGCCGGAGCGCTCACCGCTGTCCGTTGCGGAGGACACAGCCTTGCAGGTTTTAGTACCTGCGACGGTGGCCTGGTGATCGACTTATCAAGAATGCGACAGGTCAGCGTTAACCCTGAGGCACGCCGTGCTCAGTTCGCCGGCGGGTGCTTGCTGGGATCGGTGGATACCGCAACGCAGAAAGCTGGACTGGTTTTTCCCTCCGGAGTGGTTTCCCACACAGGCGCCGCCGGACTGGTTCTAGGCGGAGGCACAGGCTGGCTCACCCGGCGCTTCGGATTGTCTTGCGACAACGTCGAGGGCTTCACCCTGGTGACTGCCAGATGGCTCGATTGTTCGCGCCAATGCAAGGGAGAACGCTGATTTATTCTGGGCATTGCGCGGAGGCGGTGGCAACTTCGGCGTGGTGACGGAGTTTGAGGTTAAGCTTCATCCTCTGAGCTCGGTCGTGCTGGCCGAAGGATTAACTGCTGAAGCGGGTATTCGTCCTCTGCTTGAACTCTGGCGGGATTTCATGGCTGAAGCTTCACTTGATTTGAAGTGGAATATTAATCTGCGTCTTGCCCCGGATCTGGCAACCGTGCCCGTTGCCCTGCGCGGGCGTCCTGTAGCCAGCAGTTCCCTGGTTTGGACGGGTGGTCCCGAAGCGGGGCGCAAGTACCTGGAGCACGCACTCTCCCTGTGCGATCCTGATTCTGTGGGAAGCAAAGTTGTATCGTTTATCAATCTGCAGACAATGGCTGACTTGGATTTTCCTCATGGCCGGCGTTATTACACCAAGTCAGGTTATTTCACTTATCTTGACGATAGTACGATTGATCGCTTGATCAATGCGGTTACGACGATTCCTTCCGCTGAAACCATGATTGAGCTTGCCTATCTTGGCGGCGCGGCAGCTCAGGTCGCTGCCCATGAGACCGCATTTGGCGACCGCAGCGCGCCTTTCGTGCTGACTCTTTTGGCGAACTGGTCGGAAGCGTCCGGTGACGCCGGCAACATTGCGTGGGCTCGCGGACTCTTCAATCAACTTCGGCCGGCCATGAAGCCGGGAGTTTATGTGAATTTTATGAGTGGGGACGAACAGGACCGCGTGCCGGAGGCCTATCACGAGCGCTGGGACCGCATGGTCGCCGTCAAGTCACACTATGACCCGGGTAACTTCTTCCGTCTGAACCAGAATGTTACGCCACGAAAAGCGGTAGCAAAGACCGACTGATAAGATGTCAGCTCTTGTTCCCGGCCGGTGCGCTCGTATTTGAAGTGATTTCATTCCGCAAATCCCAAAGCTCGCGGTAGGCGACATGTTGCATGCGTTGCTGCAGGACCTCTACAGGCGTTCCCATGGTCCCAACTACCCCGGCCCCAATTATTCGCTGCGCCAGCTTCAGGTGATGAAAGCGGAAAAACTGCAGCCGCTCATCAAAGTCAACCATGCGCTCCGCCACGTCATGCAAGCCAAAGAACTCTTCATGACGGCGATAGATATCATGAGCGGTCAGCCCCTTAATGCGCAGTTGTTCCTGAAATGCGTCGCCGATCCTGGGCGCAATATGCAGAAGTGAAAGAAATCCCGGCGAGTCCAACCCGCTGCCATGTCCCAGGCCGGCCCGAATGATGTGATAGTCGTAAGGCGTGATTGTTTCGAGAACACGGAGAAGGGAAATCGGGTGCTCAAGCATGTCGTCGGCCCGCCGCATGAGCCTGGAACAGTTCGGATAATTTCCTTCTGTAAGAGCCACACGCGCGCGCTCCAATTCCCAACTGGCGCCTTTCATCAGCAACTCTGATGATTGGTGGACTACCTGGAACGTAAGCTCGTCAGGATGAGAAAGGTCCTCCGTGACCGTCTGCAGCGAAAGCAGATCGTCGGTGCGCAGGTAGCGTTCATAATCTGTAGCGCCCTTGCCTTCAAGGACAGGTTTCTGCATTTCATTCGCCATTGGATCAGTGGGCTCCCTTGGGTTGTTGACGCGATTTCAGTCGTGACTGGCATCCAACAAAGCCGCTCCGCCGCAGCTCTCACGGTTTCTTAGTAATAATGATACCAAGTTGAATGAAGGGGCGTGGCCCAAACGGAGCTATGTGCTCTGTCGACGCGTCAAGCCGAGTACCATGCCGGCGAGCGCAATGATAACCAGTCCTGAGCCCAGGATTGCGATAGCTCTGGGGAGCGGGCCATGGCTCCATGTCTGCATCAAAACGCCGAGCGGAAACAATGCGGATCCAATCAACAATGTCCAGGCCAGCAGCAGTTTGATCTTCTCCGGCAGGCCTACGTGATCAAATCCAATCGCCAGGACAATGAGGAGCATGCCCAGACCGATCCAGTGTCCATGCACGTCTACCTGGCGATCGTAAACGTATTTCGCCTCGCGGTATGAGAGAAGAGAGTTTTCTGCCCCGACAGAGTTTCTTTCGGCGGCTGCCTGAAAGCCGGAGGAAAGCGAGCGACCGATTCCATCCAGCGCCTGGTGCTCGGCGAATGCCGCATACCAGATACCATAACTCATCCCCAAAATGGCGAGCGAGATGCCTCCTAGTAAGAGAAGCTGTCGCGCGCTCATGGCTGCGCTCCCGATGTGATGACATCAACAGTGCCCGTATAACGCAATATACCGATCCACATGGCGAGCAGGGCCACAATCACAAACAAGCCTCCAGCGTCGGCGATGCCACCCGCTACCAGTCCATATTTCATTTCCAGCAGAACGCAGACAGGCAACAGCAATGAGCCGCAGAGCAAGACGCCTGCCCAGCGGATCTTCCAAACTTCACTGAGCTGCACGTAAGACTGCAAGAATGCAAGCAACATAGCCAGCAGTCCGAACTCGATAATGTGAGCGTGGGCTGCGATTTTCACTGCCTTGTCACCCTGAAGCTGTCCATACTCGGCCAGGGACTGGTTGATCTGGGCCTGATTGTGTGCGGCTGCCGCTGAAGTCAGTTGCGAAAGAATTTTGTAGTCGGCCTCTTCGTGACGGTAGAGGTCACTACCGGCATAATACGCGCCGTGCACGAACCCAACCAGAATCAGGCACAGACCTCCAGCAAGCAGCCAACGAGCGGCTGTGCTCCGGTCGCTAAAAAGTTTGTCTGACGGAGACGCTGAGTTCAGCCGAAAATGTCGCCCGATACCCACCATGTAGCCAACAGTGGCTGCCAGCACCAGCAGACCGCCGAGATCGGCAAAGATGCTGGCCCAGCCGATACTATGGAGAGGACTATAGGCCAAGCCAACGTAGTGAATTAGAAAAACGCCCACTGGCAGCAGGACAGCGCCGAACACCAGCAGCCACGCGAGTCGCCGCCTGCTTGCCTCGCTGAATTTCACCCAGGGCTGAATCAATGCCAGCAGGAGAGCCAGATAACCGAACGCAATCAGATGGACGTGCGTGTCCACCTTGGTGCCGCGGTTCTCAAGAAATCCACCTGTATTTTTGAAACGCGACGCCACGGCGGCAACATTGCCATCCGCAGCGGCCTGGGCAGCATCGGCCAGACTGCCGCCAACGTGGGCGGCGTTCTGATGCAGTACGAACACTGCAAAGATATCGCCAAAGATCATTCCCACCAGAATCATTCCGATCCCCGCAAGCGTCAGAAGTCGTCGCGCGCTCAGCCGGGCGAAATCCTGTCTGTCCAATGGCCCTAACACAATCAATGGTTCGGGTGTCGCCATGTGGGATATCCTGAGAAAGCTATCTTTGCGTGTCGGGTATTTCTGCCGGGAATCCGGCCGCTCGACGATCCTGATTTCAGAATGAACTTGACGGTAAAGTCTAAAGTTGAATACTTTAGGTGTCAATCATCTTCAGGCGGCGACGGCGACGCCATCATCGTTCAAGCACGACGCGGCTCCTGGGCCGGAACGTGAGACATGACAGAAATCCCAGAAAAAATATTGTCGAACCCGAAGGCTTCGTCCACGCAGAATCCCGTGTCTCAAATGCCAACTGCGCATGTTGATACTTTTGCACGTGAACACCTGCCACCGATAGAACTGTGGCCCGTCATGAAAGCGATTGGTATTCCAGACCTTGACTACCCCACGCGCCTCAATGCGGCAGTCGAGTTGCTGGACCGCCACGTTGAGAGCGGATCTGGTGCGCGTCCTTGCCTACGCACTGATAAGGAAGTGTGGAGTTACCGGAAACTGTTCGAGTATTCGAACCGCATCGCCAATCTCCTGGTGAGCCGAGGGCTCGTGCCGGGCGAACGCGTTCTCTTGCGTGACGCCAACTCTCCCATGCTGGCAGCCTGCTGGTTTGCCGTGATCAAAGCTGGCGGCATCGCCGTGACCACCATGTCCCAGATTCGCGCGCAAGAACTGGTCGCCATCGCCAACAAGGCGCGAATCAAGTACGCGCTATGCGAACAAGGTCTTGCCGGAGAACTCATCAGGGCGCAAAGCCTGGCGCCAGTGCTGGAGGAAGTCATCATCTTCGAAGGTTCAAGCCGCGGAAATTCAAGCAGCGAATCCAATAGCGAAACTCCGGACGACGCGGATCTTCCAACCTTGCTCCACGGCTACTCGGCCGACTTTGCCAACGTTGACACGTCACAAGATGATGCCGCGCTGATTGCTTTCAGTTCCGGGACAACCGGCGAGCCCAAAGCGACCGTGCACTTTCATCGTGACCTGCTGGCCGTATGTGACACGTTTTCCAAATACGTTCTCAAGCCAGGAGCGGAGGACATCTTTTGCGGCAGTCCGCCACTGGCGTTTACTTTTGGGTTGGGTGGGCTCCTTCTTTTTCCCATGCGGGTGGGCGCTTCTTCGCTCCTGCTGCCCAAAGTCACCGGTGAAGGCCTGCTTGCCGCCATTGAGCGGCATCAATGTACCATCTGTTTTACGGCGCCCACGCTCTATCGCAGTATGCTCGATTTCGTGCCGCGCTTTGACATCGCCTCACTCAAGAAATGTGTCTCGGCGGGAGAGCGCCTGCCCCTTGCGGTATTTGAGGCATGGCGTACAGCGACGGGGCTTCAGATCATCGACGGCATCGGGTCAACAGAGATGTTGCACATCTTCATTTCCGCCACCGGAGATGAAATCAGACCCGGTGCAACGGGAAAAGCAGTGCCGGGATATGAGGCGATGGTGGTGGATGAATCCGGGCGTCCCGTTCCAGCAAACACTTCAGGACGCCTGGCCGTTCGCGGACCTACCGGTTGCCGGTACCTCAATGGACCTGGATTCCAGGGCAATTATGTTAAAGATGGATGGAACATCACTGGTGATACCTACCGCGTGGATGATGATGGTTATTTCTGGTACGAAGGCCGCACCGACGACATGATCGTTAGCGCCGGTTACAAGATCGCAGCGGTTGAGATTGAGGCCGCACTCCTGGAGCATCCGAAAGTCATGGAATGCGCGGTGATCGGAGCGCCTAGTGAAGAGCGCGGCGAAATCGTGAAAGCTTTTGTTGTTTTGAACGACGGGAGGCTTGCGGATGATCTGTTGCGGCGTGAACTCCAGGATTTTGTGAAATCGCAGATCGCGCCTTACAAATATCCCCGGGCGATCGAGTTTGTGTCCGAATTGCCCCATTCTTCGACTGGAAAACTTCAGCGCGCCAGGCTGCGAGAGCAGGAACGGCGGAAGCCGAACCCGACAGGCTGAATCTTGCTCGCTCGCTTTTTATTCCGGAATTACGGCCGTTACTTCGATCTCCACGCGTGCATCGGCTTCAACCAGACCTGACACTTCCACCACCGTCATGGCCGGATAGTGCTTTCCGATGATCTCTCGATAAGCCGCACCCATTGCCTTGGATGCCGCCATGTACTCTTTCTTGTCGAGCACGTACCAGGTCATGCGCGCTATGTGCTCTGGTTTGGCTTTGGCCTCACCCAATATCTCAACAATATTCAGCAGTGCCTGCCGAACCTGAGCGGCAAAGTCGCGCGCCGCAAACTCTCCTTGCGCATTCCAGCCAACAACTCCGCTCACAAATACCATGCTTCCCCTGGCCAATACGCCGTTGGCGTAACCTTTGGGCCGTGGCCAGTTGGGTGGTTGCAGAAATTTCATCTCGTTTCTGATCTCCACAAATTCATCAGATGCCTGTTCAACTCACTCGGACACAACAAAGGTTGAGATCTTTTTGCGCAGTCCTTCGGGAAATGCCAGTGCCTTGTGGGAACGTCTGTCCGTAAGCACCAGCACAACTCTTCCGCGTACGCGCTCGCTCTGGTCTGGTCCGCAAAGCAGGATATCGGCTTTGATCGAACTGGTGCCCAGGCTGCGCACAAAGAGTTTTGCGATCAGCACTTCGCCTAAGCGGCTGGGCGAAAGAAAATCCGCTTCAAGGTGCACGGTGGGCAAGCCCCAGCCATTTTTGATGACAATATCGTTAAAGGAGAAGTTCAAGCCGGCGCTGCACCAGTCCTCCACCAGGTTGTTGAACATCTCCAGGAAGCGGGGATAGAAAACGATTCCCGCCGCGTCACAATCGGCAAAACGCACCAACACCTCGGTCTGGAATGAAGCTGGTCCTCTGAAGGCGGGGTTCGTTGCAGTCTGGGCTTCAGCCACGTTCTTGCTCTCTTTCTTGATGGTCCTTGATAATGCCACGGGCAATGATCAACTGCTGCACTTCCGTTGCGCCCTCATAGATTCGTAACGGCCGGATCTCACGATAGAGTCGCTCGACCACCTGGTCGCTTACCACTCCCAGCGCGCCGAATATCTGCACGGCGGAATCGATGGCTTGCTGCGCAATCTCTGTCGCTGTCATCTTGGCCATGGCCGCTTCCACGGTCACTGGCTGGCCCCGGTCCTTCAGCCACGCCGCGCGGTAGGTCAGCAACGCGGCGGCGTCAATGTCGGTTGCCATTTTCGCCAACTTCGCCTGCGTCAACTGGAAGTCTGCCAGCGCCTGGCCAAACATTTTGCGTGACGTGGAGCGCGACAGAGCTTCATGCAGAGCGCATCGGGCAAAACCAACAGCCGCCGCCGCAACGGAAGATCGAAAGATGTCGAGCGTAGACATAGCGATTTTGAAACCCTGCCCTGGATCTCCCAGGAGTTGCGTTGCGGGAATCCTGCAGTCTTTGAACACCAGGCGGGCGAGAGGATGCGGCGCCATCACTTCAATGCGTTCCTCGATCTCCAGTCCCGGCGAGTCAGCGTCAACGATAAATGCGGAGATTCCCTTGGCCCCCGCCGCTTCGCCCGTTCGCGCAAACACCACATAGAAATCGGCAATGCCTCCATTGGATATCCAAGTCTTTTCCCCGTTGATCACGTAAGAGCCGCCGTCTTTTCTTGCTCCGCACTGAAGAGCTGAGACATCAGAGCCGGCATCGGGTTCCGATATGGCGAAGGCTGCAATCGCCGTGCCGATGCCTACGCGAGAGAGGTAGCGCTGTTTCTGCTCGTGGCTCCCAAAAATCGAGATTGCGCCGGAACCCAATCCCTGCATGGCAAAGGCAAAATCAGCCAGGCCCGAATGGCGCGCCAGCGTTTCGCGAATCAAACAGACTGCGCGGGTATCTATGGTGTCGCCTGAAGCGCCGTAGGAAGTGCCGCCGATCGCGTACTTCAACCAGCCACTCTCGCCAAGCTGGCGCACAAGCCGGCGACAAGCATCATCCACCGCGCTCACAGAATGGTCCCGCAGGTTGTCCCGCAGCTCGCTACGCGCCCAGCGGTCCAGTGCAATGGCCAGCGTTTTGTGATGCGGCTCCAGAAAGGGCCAGTCGAGATGGCTACTCGTCATCCTCAATCTCCCTCGAAAACCGGCTTCTGTTTCGCGACGAAGGCCTGGTAAGCGCGATCAAAATCATTCGTTGCCATGCAAATGGCCTGTGCCTGCGCTTCCGCTTCAATAGCTTCATCCACTCCCATGTTCCATTCCTGATGCAGCATTTTCTTGGTCATGCCGTGGGCAAAGGTTGGACCAGAAGCGAGTTCTTTTGCCAGTGACATCGCTGCGTCCAGCAATTCTCCAGGCGCGCACAAGCGATTGAGGAAGCCCCATCTTTCCGCTTCATCTCCGGTCATGCTGCGGCCGGTAAATAAAAGCTCCGCAGCGCGGCCCTGACCAACGATCCTGGGCAGGATGGCGCACGCTCCCATATCGCAGCCGGCAAGACCGACGCGGGTAAATAAAAACGCGGTCTTGCTGCGCGCTGTTCCCAGGCGCAAATCAGACGCCATGGCCAGGATTGCTCCCGCTCCCGCGCAAACTCCATCGATCGCCGCAATAATCGGCTGAGGGCAGGCGCGCATGGCCTTTACCAGATCGCCCGTCATGCGGGTGAAGGCAAGCAGTCCGGGCATATCAAGCTTAGTCAGTGGACCGATGATTTCATGCACGTCTCCGCCCGAGCAGAAATTCTCGCCGGCACCGGTCAACACCACGGCCTTAACATCTTCCGCGAATGTCATGGCGCGAAAGAGGTCGCGTAGCTCTGCATAAGAATCAAAGGTCAAAGGGTTTTTGCGTTCTGGCCGGTTGAGCGTGATGCACGCCATACCATCGTTAAAGTCATACTTGAAGTTCAGAGGTGTGTAATCAGCCAGTGCACGAGTTATACGGCGGGTGACCTTTGCACCGTCTTTCATCGGCCCTCCCCGGCACGGGCGCGCTGATTCGCCTTGCGCGTTGTAGAGTGGGCGCCATTGATGTGCATTTTCAACTTCCAGAGCTCGCTGTTCATCATTTCCTGTTCCTCGCGCGTTAGGCCGCCCAGCAGTTCCACGATCCACAGCTCGTGGCGCGCGGCCATCTCACGAAAACGTCTGAGTCCGGTAGCGGTCAGCTTAACAGTGAATGCGCGACGATCACCCGGACAGGGTGTGCGTACCACCAGCCCTTCACGCTCAAGCTGGTCAGTGATTCCGGTTACGTTCCCGCCTGATACCATGAGTTGTCTGGAGAGCTCATTCATCCGTAGTCCGCCGGAGCTGCGTTCCAACTGCGCCATCAGATCGAAGCGGGGAAGAGTTGTGTTGAACTCGCGCCGAAGCCGAAGGCGGATCTTGTTTTCGATGCGCACAGTGCATGAGAGAAGACGCAGCCATAGCCGCAACGCCTGGTGATCACCCTTCTGAGCGCGCGTTTCCAGATCAAGGACCAGATCCTTGCCGTGGCCCGAGCCGTTGCTGCCTTTGCGCATGGTTGAACTGGTTGCCATGATTCCCCTCACATCACTTCGCCGCCGGCAACTGCAATGGATTGGCCGGTGATCGCTTCACTGCCCGGAAGACACAGCCACGTGACTGCATTGGCTACCTCTTCCGGTTGTATCATTCGTTTTTGTGGATTCTTCGAGCTCAATTCCGCCCGCGCTTCCGTAGGCGTGCGGCCGGTTTTAGCGATAATGCCGTCAATCGTCCGCTGAAGCATTTCCGTCTCCGTGTAACCTGGACAAACGGCATTCACGGTCACGCCCTTGTTGGCGACTTCAAGCGCCAGTGAGCGCGTAAGGCCAATCATGCCGTGCTTTGCGGCACAATAGGCGGACACGTACGCGTAACCGATGAGCCCGGCAGTGCTGGCGACGTTTACAATGCGCCCCCATTTTCCCGACAACATATCCGGCAACGCTGCCTGGGTGCAGTGAAATGTTCCGTCGAGATTAATCTGCATCATGCTGCGCCACAGCGCGAAATCTGTCTTGATGAACGGTGCAGAAACTCCCTGACCTGCATTGTTCACCAGAACATGAACAGGACCGAAGCGGGCGCGCGCTGCGTCAAAGGCGCGATGGAGTTCCTCCGGTTCGCAGACATTCGCCTGCACGTAATGGAGTTGCGGATCGTCAGCGAGGTCTGTGGAAGGATTCGGGCTGCGGCCAAGCATAGTAACGTTCGCGCCGTGAGCAACCAGAGCACGCGTGACCGCTGCGCCAATACCACGCGCGCCGCCAGTGACTACAGCATGCTTGCCAGCCAGAGCTTGTGAAATCTTTTCCATGAACAATCAAACCTGCAACATCAGTTGTGCGCGAGCCAGGTTCCTTTCCAGTTGTTCTTTGCCGCTCAGATACTGTTTGGGCCATGTGATCTCAGTGAACCCTTGCTTGGCTGCTTCATGCAGGGTCCACGCGGGATCGGCCAGATGAGGCCGCGCCACAGCACACAGGTCGGCTCGTCCCGCTGCAATGATCGTATTCACATGATCGCCTTCAAAAATGTTGCCGACGGCGATGGTTGGGATGGAGACCTCGTTGCGTATCTTGTCGGCAAAAGGAACCTGGAACATGCGTCCGTACACAGGCTTTTCCGCCTTGCTTACCTGTCCGGAGGAGCAATCGATCACGTCAGCTCCGGCCTCCTTGAAAAATCGAGCAACTTCGGCCGCGTCGTCCGGCGTGAGGCCGCCCGGTACCCAGTCATGCGCGGATATTCGCACACTCATCGGCAAATTGTCCGGCCAGACAGCGCGCATGGCAGAAAAAACTTCCAGCGGATAGCGGCAGCGGTTCGCGAGACAGCCACCATACTCGTCCGTGCGCCGGTTCGTGAGGGGCGAGATAAAACTGGACATCAGATAGCCGTGGGCGCAGTGAAATTCCAGCCAGTCAAATCCCGCAGCGATCGCGCGCCTGGTGGCCGATACAAAGTCAGCCTTAATGCGGCACATGTCTGCTCGAGTGGCCTCATGCGGAATCTGAGACAGATTTTCAATGTAGGGCAATGGTGAAGCTGAAACCAGAGGCCAGTTGCCGGACAGAAGCGGCTGGTCGATGGCGTCCCAGCCCATGCGGGTGGAACCTTTGCGCCCGGCATGGCCGAGTTGAAATGCGATTTTCGCGTCGGTGTGCATATGGACAAAGTCAACCACGCGTTTCCATGCATTCTGCTGCTCATCATTCCACATGCCAGGGCAGCCTGGAGTAATGCGCGCATCCGGCGAAACACATGTCATCTCGGTCACGACCATGGCCGCGCCACCCATCGCGCGCGCCGAGAGATGCACCAGATGAAAATCGTCGGGGAGACCATCCTTCGCCATGTAAGTAGCCATGGGAGAGCAGATCACACGGTTCTTCAAGGTAATCCCACGGAGGGTCATTGGTGTGAACATCGGAGGCAGGGAATGGTCCACACCCGTACGACCTGCAAACCATTTTTCCACTCGCTCCACGTAGTCGGAGTCACGCAGTTTGAGGCTGGCATGGCCCACACGCTGGCTGCCGGTGAGCAGGCCATAAGCAAACTGCTCCGGCTCCTGGTGGACGTACCGCTCCACCTCTTCAAACCATTCCATGCGATTGCGCGCGGCGCTCTGCAACTTAAGTGCCTCGATCTCCCGTTCTTCCTGGTAGCGTTGCAGGGCAGCTTGCACATCACCGTGATGAGTTGAGGACACACGCGCCAGCGCGATTGCATCTTCCATGGCGAGTTTGGTGCCGGACCCGATAGCAAAATGCGCGGTGTGCGCTGCATCGCCAATCAGCACAATGTTCTTGTGAAACCATTTCTCGCACAACACGCGATTGAACTTTAGCCAGATTGCCGAACCCTTCAGGTGCTTTGCATTCGAAATAAGCTGGTTGCCTTCCAGTCTCTCCGCGAACAGCTTCTCGCACAGGGCAATCGACTCCTGTTGCTCCATCTTGTCAATCCCTGCTGCCAGCCAGTTCTTTTCCGGTGTTTCGACAATGAACGTGGACCACTCGTCGTCAAAACGGTAGGCATGCAGGTTGAACCATCCCCACTCGGTTTCCTTGAAGTCGAAGGTGAAGGCATCCAGCTTGCGCCGCGTACCCAACCAGACAAAGCGGTTCTTTCTCTCCTGGATGTTGGGCTTGAAAATTTGCTCGTATTTCCGGCGTGTGATGGATGATGCACCGTCGGCCGCAATCACCAGGTCATAGCGCGAAGCGTAATCATCCGGATCAGCAACCTCGGTCTGGAAAACCAGCTTCACTCCCAGGCTCACCGCCCGGCGTTGCAACACCTGCAACAACTTGATGCGGGCAATGCCGCAGAATCCATGTCCGCCTGAAGTGATCTTGGCGCCCTTAAAGAAGACGTCGATGTCGTCCCAATGGCGGAAAGCGCGAGTGATCTCCCGGTGCGTTTCTTCATCTATCGTCCGGAAGCCGTCCATCGTCTTATCGGAAAAAACAATGCCCCAGCCAAATGTGTCATTTGGACGGTTGCGCTCAACCACCGTGATCTCCCAGGTGGGATTCGCCTTCTTTACCAGGATGGAAAAATAAAGTCCGGCAGGTCCGCCGCCCAGGCAAACGATTCTCATTGGCTGCCCCCCGGAAGAAGATTCAGTTCGGCCAGCGCGCTCTCAAGTTTTTTACCTGTATCGTCAGCGAGTGCTGCTTCGCGTAGAGATTTGAGACGGGCTGCCGCATTTTCCATATTCCGCAAAGAGGGAAGTGCTCGCATGAGGCTCTCAAAGTTGTGGGACCCGAGCACGTAGGTATCGCCATACCCCTTTACCAGCCTTGGACACTCAGCCACTTCCAGGGCCAATTCGTGGTCTGCCTGCGCTACGTCCTTCACTTGTTCCAGCCAGCGGTCAATTCGCCGTTTCTCTCGTTTGAACCGCAAGGTTTTGGGCCGCCAGCGGCGCATACTTGCCAGCCAGTAGAGCTGCAGGAATCCCCACAGTGAAGTTGTCTGCAGGATCTTGCCTTTGCCCGTCAGGCGATTGATGAGCCGGCTCGTCCATCCGGTTCGCAGCAACCATATTCCAAGCCGGACGGGCAGGATGTCAGCAAACTCTTCCACGCGGGGATGGAGAAATTCATTGATCGTCAGCAGTTGATTCTCGGCGACGCGCGCGTCGGCATGCACGCGTTCAAAGCGTGTGCGGCGAGTTTTAAGATCGGCCACGCGAATCGCGTCTTCATATGACATCCAGAGCGCCAGATAGCGCGCGGTCTCAGAAAGCAGCGCGGTATCCTTCTCGCTGTTCTGGCTGCGTGGGACGAGGTTTCTGATTGGTTCCAGCCGGTCAAGATATGTTGAGGCGTAAGAAACGTCCTGATAGTCCGCCAGCCGCTCTATGCCGGCGAGAAGAATAGGGTGGCTTGGCGCGGGAAAATCTGAAGTTATCCGCGTAACAAGACTCGCAAGCGCTGGACCGGGCTTTGGGAACTTCCTTGCCGGCCACTTCGACAGTCGGTTCAGAACTGGTGGCCGCTTCAAAGCCTGCAGCGAACGCTTTCATGCTGGAAGTAACGGACACACCACTACGCTCAATCGCGGATTCAAACTGTTTGCGCGAGAACGGCAGGCTGCCCGCGCCCGCGAGTGCGCCAAACAAAGTCGCACTGATCACGCTGCGGTTCTCCTCCGCCATGGCAGCGAAATCGCGATGGATAAAAATCCTGGCCGCTTCGGCACTGGCTTTCAGGAAGGCATCGGCATCTGCACGGCCATCGCCCATAGCGATTTTTTCCGTCATGGAGTAAACACGGTTCGTGGACGCAATCAGGGTTGTCCGGTCCGGCGTAACCAGGCCGCGCGTAATGGCCCGGCCCGCCTCCATCAGCTCTGAGGCGATCACCACATCAACTTCGCCCGGCACCGGCATCAGCGCCAGCACAGGATCTTTTCCAGCGGCACGCGCGGCTTCTTCGGGAAAGAGTTCGACGTAGTAAATAGTGGAACCGGTGCGCTGGGCCACGCCGGGAACGGAGGTGGTCTGTGCCAGATATCCGGAGTTTTCCGCCAGATCAACAATCCAGTCAGCCAGCACGCCGCCACCTTCGCCGCCCATGGCCAAGATGGCGATGTTGATTGAACGTGCCGCAGCTTCGGAGCGGGAAGAAGCGGATTGTGATATTTGACTGGTCCCCATGTTGTTTTCTTCAGGCAGTAATTCGAGCCAGGCGGCGATCAATCCGGCGCTGCAGCAGGCTGATCACCGCATTTCTGAACCTAGCTTTCATGCGGTCCCACGCGCTGGGATTGGAAATAACCTCGGCGCGAAAAAATGACGGACACAATCTGGCGGCATGGGCTACCTCACCGCAGACACCGCAGCCGACGCAACTATCCAACACCGTCGCCACCGGGTCTTTGCGCAGCAAATCGGGATTTGGCTGGATGGTCAGCGATGGGCAGCCGGAAAGACGTATGCATGAGTGGTCGCCGGTGCAGGTATCGGCGTCAACGCCGAACCGCTCTCGCACCACGCGCTCTCCTTCATCTATGCGTTTCTTGACCAGTGGCTTTAGTCGGCGCTGTTCGTTCAGGGCGCATTCGCTCTGCGCCACAATCACTTTTGGTCCTTTTTCCTTCGTAGTCAGCGCCTCTTTGAAGATGTCGCGCACCGCCGCAACGTCGTAAGTGCGTGTAATCGTCCTGATCCATTTCACGCCCACGCCGCGCACCGCATCTGCGATGGAAAGTTTCGTAGTGCGAATAGGATTGCTCGCTTGTGATGAGAGAATGTCCTGGCCGCCCGTAGCCGCCGTGTAGCTGTTGTCGACAATCACCAGGACGCTGTCACTCTGGTTGAAGACTGCGTTGCCTACGCCGCTGGTCAGTCCGTTGTGCCAGAAGCCTCCATCACCCATGAAGCTGATGGTGCGTCTGGAAGTTTCAGTGGTATTGAATGCTGCTGCGCTGGCCCAGCCCAGGCCGTAACCCATGGTGTGCGCGCCAATGTTAAACGGCGGCAAAATCGAAAACAGATGGCAGCCAATATCGGAAGCAACATGGTGCGGACCCAGTTCACGTTCCGCCAGTTTCAAACCGGTAAAGATCGGGCGTTCGGGACAACCAGTACAGAAAGAAGGAGGTCTGGGTTGAACCTGGGTTTGCAGGACTGGCAGGACGTCTGACTTTGCAGCTGATTTTGCTACCGTCGGCAGATTTTTCTGATCGATGAGCTGCTGCCCATAGTTCTCAACAAACTTCAGAATACCTTTGGTGACCACGGATGCGGTGTATTCGCCCGCCATGGCGAGCATGTCTTTCCCATGAATCGTCGCCGGCAGGCCGGCCTTGCGGAGGATCGCGTGCAGGTTCTGCTCGATAAAGTCCGGTTGCCCTTCTTCAATCACCAGCACTGCTCGTTTGCCGCTGCAAAACTCTCTTACCTCATCGTCAATCAACGGGTAGGTTACGTTCAGGACATACAAAGGAATCTGGCTATCGCCGAAAGCATTGCTCAGCCCCAGGAGTTCCAGCGCTCGCACCACGGCGTTGTACATTCCGCCCTGGAGAATAATGCCAAAATCCCTGGCACCGTCGGAAAAGAGCTCGTTCAGGCGGTTCTCGCGAATCCATTTTTGCGCTGCGGGCCAGCGCTTCTCAATTTTCTCGTGCTCATGCAGGAAACTTCCTGGTGGCAGCACAACGCGGCTGGAATCGCGCACGGGATTCTCCATGGCGTCTTTCAGGGTAAAAGTGGGCCGGACGTTGTCTTTGGCGATAAAACTTCCGTGTACGTGGCAGGCGCGAATACGTAGTTCCAGCATCACAGGCGTATTCGTGGCTTCTGAAAGAGCAAAGCCCTGTTCCACGGCCTGCACGATCGCGGGCAGGTTCGGCCGCGGATCCAGCAGCCAGATTTGCGATTTCATGGCAAAGGCGTGAGACCGTTCCTGCATGATGCTGGAGCCCTCGCCGTAATCTTCACCGACAATAATTAACGCGCCTCCTGTTACGCCACCGGAAGCCAGATTGGCCAGCGCGTCAGAAGCAACGTTTGTTCCCACGGTGGATTTGAATGTAACGGCGCCGCGCAGGGGGTAGTTCACGGATGCAGCAAGCGTGGCGGCTGCCGTGGCCTCAGAAGCGCTGTGCTCAAAATGGACACCCAGCTCCATCAGGATGTCATTGGCATCTGTAAGCACATCCATCAGGTGTGAAATGGGAGCGCCCTGATAGCCGGCGACGTAAGAAACTCCGGATTGCAGCAGAGCTTTGGTGACCGCGAGTATGCCTTCGCCGCGAAATTCCTGCCCTTGACCCAGGTAAAGTTTCTGGACTTCCTTCTTGAAAAACCGCTCGGCCATTTCCGCCTCAATTGATTCCGTTTTCTTTACGCTAATTGAAATTGTAAAGGAACCAGGCGCAGCGCTCGGCCCAGGTGGCCCTGCTGGAGATCTTGGCAAAATTCTAGGTCTAAACATTTTAGATGTCAAATATCTTGTCAACTCTGCTTGTTGAGGCATATATTTCTCGTCGCGCGCGCAATGGAGGGATCGCATGCACATTCGTTTAATCAAACTAGCTGTAAGACTATCGCTGCTGGTTTTATCGCTGTGCCCGGCGGCATTCAGCCAGAGTATTACCGCTTCGCTGCAGGGGCGTGTGTCTGACAGTTCCGGTGCGGTCCTGACCAAGGCCAGCGTCACGGCCACGAATATGGAGACCGGACTTATAAGATCCGTAACGCCCGATAATGCAGGGGAATACAAGATTGCCTCTCTGCCAGTGGGAAATTACAAGATCGAAGTGAAGGCAGCGGCGTTCCAGCCGCAATCGCGATCCATCGTGTTGAGCATCGGTCAAAGTGCGACCGTTGATTTCTCATTGAACCCCGGTCAGGTAGAGCAGCAGGTCACGGTGACGGCCGAAGCTCCGCTGATCGAGACGACGCGTAGTTCAACTGACACGGTCATTGAGCAGGCGAAGATCCAGAATCTGCCGGTGAACGGCCGCCAGTTCATCGATTTCGCATTGCTGGCTCCAGGTGTCACCATTGGCGATACTACCTCCGGCAGCACGGACGTGATCATTGAACCGGTCACCAAACTGTCCTTTGCCGGCCAGAATATTCATTACAATTTCATCGCCATCGACGGCGCCGACAACATCTCTACGGCATCAGGCGTGCAGAAGACTACGCCTTCCACTGACGCGGTGCGCGAGTTTCGCGTGGTCAACAACACCTATAGCGTCGAGGCGGGACGCGCGGTAGGCGGGATCGTCAACATCATTACCAAGAGCGGAACCAATGATTTTCACGGCTCGCTCTACGACTATCTGCGCAATGACGTCTTTGACGCCACTAGCGAACTGGCCGCGCCCGGCTTGAACAAATTGCGTCAAAACCAGTTTGGATTCACCCTGGGTGGCCCCATCAGGAAAAACCGGACGTTCTTCTTTGGCAACTATGAGGGCCAGCGGCGTAGTGAGAACCCCTATTACAACTCCGTGATCCTCGATAACCTCGCACTGATCAACCAGTTCAAGACAAACTTTGGACTGGCACCGGAGCAACTGAATCAAAACCGGAAGAGTGATTACGATAATTTCCTGCTCAAGCTGGATCATTCATTTACTGATCACGAATACATGTTCCTGCGCTACTTCTTTAATGATGGCCGGCTGACCAATGTTTCTCCGCTGAATGACGGCTTTGACCTGCCTTCAGGCTTCAAGGACAACAATCTTCGTGACCAGTCGCTGGTAGGCAGTCTGTCCTCAACTCTCTCATCGCACAAGGTCAATGAACTGCGTCTCCAATACGGGCACCGGACATTCGACTTTCCTACTGTTACCACGCAACCACACCTGGAAGTGCTGAACACCTTCACCGCGGGCGTGAACCGCGGCAATCCTGATTTTTATCAGGAGAGCCGCACGGAGATCGTGGACAACGTCACATGGCAGCACGGTAAACACACATTCGCCTTCGGCGGCGATTTCAGCCACGTGAACACGCTTGAGTCTTTTCCACTGTTCTATCCCTTCGAAGCCGACTTTGGTTGCCTGCTTGCCACTCAGTGCCCGTTCAGCTTGCAGGCCGGCGCGCCGCAGGTGTTGTTCTTCGAACGATTCGCAGCGCCCAACTTCACAGAGCCAACTTTTAATACATCAGTTTTCCAGGGCCAAAAAATCTCTGACGCAGTGCGGCACCAGGCAGAAGGTGAAACTCCGCACAACTACGGTGGACTCTATCTCCAGGATACCTGGCAGGTTAAAACCAACCTGACTTTGAATGCCGGCCTGCGCTATCAGTTTGAAACGTTTCCAGCCAACGTTCTGGATGGCCCGAAGGCGGAGTTCGATCCGCGCGGAGGCTTTGCTTACAACTTTGGCGGCAAGTACAACGTTGTGATTCGCGGGGGCGCTGGACTCTTCCATGGAATTATCCCCATGCCTCTGCTGGCATGCCAGGCGCCTTCCTGCGGCGGCACCACAGGTACGTTCCCGGGCCGTCCGGACGAAAACTCTCTGAATGCGAACACGCGGCTCTTTGCTTTCGCCAGCGCGCCGAATATTACCCAGATCGCATTGTCAGACATGCTCGCCGGAACTTACCCGGACGCGGCTCCTTTGGGCTTCTGCCCGGGTGGAACGGTGGCAGGTTGCGGCTTCTTTGGGGATGCCGTGATTGCCCGCTTTGACAAGAATCACAAAGCTCCCTACGGAATCCAGACCAGCCTGGGACTTGAATTTCAACCGACAAAGGACTCTGCGCTGGATATCAGCTTCCTGCGCTCAAAAGGCGTACACCTGGGCAGCTTTTTCAATGTGAACCAGCCCGATCCCAGCGGCCAGGTTACTGTCCATAACTCTGGGGGACAAACCGGCATCAAGAACACCTATTTTGCCGCTCCGGGTGTTCCGGGTTCGCGCAGTGCCGGTCCGGGATTCCCAACTCTGTACGCAGTATATTTTGAGGCTGCATCGCGGTGGAACTCATCGTGGAACGGTTTGCTGGTGAATTTCAACAAACGCATGAGTAACCACTTCAGCACGGGCGTAAGCTATACCTGGTCCAAGGGAATTGATGACGGACCGAACCCCAGTTTTGTTCTCATTCCCCAGGACAGTGCGAATCTGAAAGCCGAACGCGCTATCTCTTCTGATAGCGTCGGCCAACGCTTTGTATTGAACGCCACCATCGCCGGGCCGACAAAGATGAATGCTCTCGTCAACAACTTCCAGCTGAGCACTATCGTTACGGTGGAATCGCCAAACTATTTCACCAAGTTTGCCGGCTTTGATGCCAATGGCGACATTTTCGGCAACAACGATCGCGTGGGCATTGAGGGACGCAACACTTTCAGGGGTGACTCTTATCAATCCGTGGACATGAGGATTTCCCGCACATTCAAGACGACAGAACACCTGAACGTGGAAGCGCTGGCCGAAGCGTTTAACCTTCTGAATACCGTGAACGTAAGGTTCTTCAACACTGTTTACGGCGCTGCGGATTTCTGCAACTTTAATCCCACGGCTCAGGGCTGCTCGGCAACGCAAAAGTTCCTGGAAGGGTCGCCCAACCCGACCTACGGCACGCCCAGGGCCGTCTATAACCCAAGGCAAATCCAGTTTGCGTTAAGATTGACCTTCTGATCCTCACGTTAAAGGGACACCATGGCCAACGTTCTTGCAGAACTGGTTGCACAACTGAACAACGGCGCTTTGCGGGTGGTTGATCTGACCCAGCCGCTAAGCGCCAAGACTCCATTGCTTCCACTGCCGCCGCAGTGGCCCAACACGCCGCAATTCCGTATGTGGGAGATTTCGCGGTATGACGATCGCGGGCCCGCGTGGTACTGGAACGGCTTTGAGACCGGCGAACATACCGGGACACACTTTGATGCGCCCATCCATTGGGTGAGCGGCAAAGACCTGCCCGAAAACAGCGTTGACCAGATCAACCCGAAAAAGTTCGTCGGCCCGGCATGCGTCGTCGACGTAAGCGCGGATGTTCAGCAGAATCCCGACTTCCTGCTTACAGTGGAAAGAGTGCAGCAGTGGGAGCGACAGTACGGTCGCATTCCCGCTGGTGCATGGTTCTCTGCTGCGGACGCACTGGTCACAACGCACTGATCCTGACAAATACATCAACCTTCAGAAGGATGGCCCACATACGCCCGGCTTCGTGAAAGAGTGCTCGGAGTTCCTCGCCAAAGAACGAGATGTTCTGGGGGTAGGAGTAGAAACAGTGGGAACGGATGCTGGACGCGCCGCGACCTTCGACCCACCTTTTCCCAATCACTACATCATGCACGGCAGCGGTAAGTTTGGGCTGGCTGGGCTCTGCAACCTTGACCAGCTTCCCCCAGTTGGGGCCGTGGTGATTGCGGCGCCGCTGAAAATCGTGAATGGCTCGGGTAGCCCGTTGCGGGTGATCGCGCATTACGTTTGATGATTGTCGGGGAAGAGCTTTTCAGTAAGCTTTACCATCAGTCCCTCGGCCGGACGCAGCGAGGTCCTGTCCTCAATCCTTTCATCCTGGCGATCAAGAAAGGTTGAAATCAGGATGATCGCCTTTTTCCACATGAACCTCTTGCTGTTCGTGTCCCAGGTTTAGCAAGATCGCGAAATGTTGCTGGTCATCTTTGCGTTCGTAACGCAGAACCGGGCCATTCGCCTCTATGTTATGGATTGGTGCTGAGATCAAGCATTCATTTGTGCGCCGCAATTCGATCAGTCTGCGATAGAGACTAAGGATCGATTTTCGGTCCTGGGTGAGGCTCGCCACGATTTACGTTTTCATGATCATCGCCTAATCGTAACCACGGCCGACTTCGCGTAAATCCAGCTTGTGGCGAACTATCCCATGGCATGGGCGAACGTTCCGGATCGCGTCCCTGCCCAAGGCCTGGTTCGTTCTTCTCCGCCGGATCCTGCACTTCTCCAGGCGGGATGGGCACATTTGCCATGCCGATCTCTTCGCCGTAATAAATGGTTGGAGTGCCGCGCAAGGTGAGTAACAACATTGCTGCCACACGCGCCTGCTCAGCGCCGACGCGACTGGCAAGGCGGGCCTGATCGTGATTTCCCAATACCCAGTTTGGCCATGCTCCGTGCGGCAATGAGGCTTCATACTCACGAATGATCTCCGCGATCCTTTCAGCACTCCAGGCGCACTGGATGAGCTGAAAGTTAAACGGAAGGTTTGCTCCCTGCAGCTCTTTTCCGTAGTAAGCCACCAACTGGCTGTAAGGCAGGTAGATTTCTCCAATCAGGGCTCGATCAGGATAAGAATCAAGGACTGATCGCATGTTGGCGACCAACTCATGAATTTCAGGACGATCAGCGTTATAGACGGACAGGAGTCGATGGCTCGACGGCGCATCCGGCTTATAACCTGGGTTGAGCGGGTTGTCACGAAACTGGTCGTCCTTGATCAGCAACCACAGGACATCCACTCGGAAACCATCGACTCCGCGATCCAGCCAGAAGCGTAATACTCCAAGCATGGCTTCCCGCAAGTCAGGACTGCGCCAGTTCACGTCCGGCTGCTCTTTCAGAAATGAATGGCAGTAGTACTGTCCAGTGGCTGCATCCCACTCCCATGCGGACCCGCCGAAGTTACTGAGCCAGTTGTTTGGCGGCCCACCATCCGCAGCAGCGTCACGCCACAGATACCAGTCGCGTTTGGGATTGTTTTGAGAAGATCTGCTTTCCAGGAACCATGGATGTTGATCTGACGTGTGATTTGGAACGAAATCAAGGATCAGCTTGAGTCCGCGTTCATGGACTGCAGCAAGGAGCCGGTCGAAATCGGCAAGCGTGCCAAAGATAGGATCAATGTTGCAGTAGTCGGCAACGTCATAACCGAAATCCGCCATTGGGGAAGGGAAGATGGGCGCAATCCACAACGCGTTGACGCCAAGTTCCACCAGATATTCCAGCCGAGCACGGACGCCGGGCAGGTCGCCAATGCCGTCATCATTGGAATCTTGAAAAGACCGCGGATACACTTCATAGATAATCCCGCGCTGCCACCACTCTGTTGCCTGCATCTTACGTTCGGGTGCTCCTTTTAGTTTTACCTTTTCACTGAATCCAGAACCGAAAGCGAACTCAAAGGCATGATCAACGATCTCTGGTACAAGAATGCGATCATCTATTGCCTCTCCGTCAACACATATATGGATGCAAATGGTGATGGCATCGGTGACTTTCGCGGTCTCATGAACCGGCTGGATTACTTGCAGGGCCTGGGCGTTACTGCGATCTGGCTCATGCCATTTCAGTCTTCGCCCTTACGTGACGATGGCTATGATGTTGCGGATTACTACGGCGTTGATTCGCGGTATGGCACACTGGGTGACTTTGTGGAGTTTGCCCATGGATGCCAACAGCGCGGCATCCGTGTTCTGATCGATCTGGTTGTAAATCACACTTCTGATCAACATGACTGGTTTCAGCAGGCACGCTCAGATCCCAAATCCAAATATCGAGATTGGTATGTATGGTCAAAGAAAAGGCCGCCCAATGCGAATGATGGCGTGGTATTCCCAGGTGTCCAGAAGTCAACCTGGACGTACGACAAACTCGCGCGCGCCTGGTACTTCCATCGCTTTTACGATTTCGAACCCGATTTGAATACTTCCAATCCGGAGGTGCAGGCGGAAATTCTCAAAATCATGGGTTTCTGGATTCAGCTTGGAGTTTCGGGATTTCGCATGGATGCGGTGCCTTTCGTGATCGCGGAAAAGGGACCTGGCGTGAAGGTTCCGGCAGAGCACTATGAAATGCTGCGAACTTTTCGTGAGTTTCTTTCCTGGCGGCAGGGTGACGCCATCATTCTGGCGGAAGCGAACGTTCTGCCCAAAACCGACATGGAATATTTCGGTGATGCTGGTGAGCGCCTGCATATGATGTTTAACTTTGCGGTGAACCAACGGCTCTTCTACGCGTTGGCCACCGGCGACAGCCGCCCTTTACAGAAAGCTCTCGAAGACACAAGGGTGCCCGAAGCTACAGCACAGTGGGGGCTGTTTCTTCGCAATCACGATGAACTCGATTTAGGGCGACTGACTCAAACGCAGCGCCAGGCGGTGTTTGCCGCTTTTGGCCCTGATAAAGAGATGCAGCTCTATGATCGCGGTATTCGTCGCCGTCTGGCGCCGATGCTGCAGGGCGATCGTCGAAGACTGGAACTCGCCTACAGTTTAATGCTGGCGCTTCCCGGGACGCCGGTGCTTCGCTATGGCGATGAAATCGGCATGGGCGACAATCTTCGTCTTCCAGAACGCAACTGTGCCCGCACTCCGATGCAGTGGTCCTCCGAGCCGCAGGGGGGATTTAGCAAGAGCGACAAGCCTTTTCTGCCAGTCATTTCCGGAGGAGCCTATGGCTTTGAGCATGTGAATGTTGCGCAACAGAGGCGCGACCCCGATTCCCTGATGAATTGGATGGAACGCATGATACGCATGCGCAAAGAGGCACCGGAAGTCGGCTGGGGTGAGTTCACCATATTGAGCACAAGGAACCCTGAGGTATTGGCCCTACGATACGACTGGCGTAATAACTCCGTGGTGATTGTGCATAATCTCAGCGCGATCCCGGTCGAAGTCTGGTTAAACGCAGGTAAGAAGCCAAATGACAAGGAGCATGAGAGCAACGATGGGGAATGCTGGGTGAACCTGCTCTCGTCGGATAACAGCGAAGCAGACGTTTCGGGCAGGCACTATCTGCTGCTTGAGCCTTACGGGTATCGTTGGTTTCGATCTGGCGGTCTGGACTATATCCTGAAGCGAAGCTCAACGGAGTGAGCCCTTCATGAATGGGCCCGTGATGCGTCGAAGACGACCTGGTCATACCACCAAAGTTGTTCCATGAAGTCACGAACGCCGGCAAGTTCAAATCCTTTACGTTGCGCGAGTAGCGATTCTTCAACGAGTTCGCCGATACTGCGCCGCCCATCAATGGCATCGAACAACTTCTTTTCCGAAGCGCTGATTGGCAGGAAGAGATCCCTGTAGGTGTGACTCTGGTTGATCAGAACGGCCGCAGCTTTCAGTGGAAGTCGTTCCTGAACGACGATTGTGTCTGGCATTCGGATGGGGACATAGCCGAGCCACGCATCGCCGGCAAAACTAATTTGCTGCGAAGCGCCGAAATTGTCATTCCTGTAGACAACTACGCTGTGGCGAGTCATCGTGCCTCGAAACAGTTCGATGGCGGCATACTGCTCGCTCAGGGGAAGATGTGCCATCCGGGTAACCTGCGGGATACGTGCCATGACGCCACAGCGCAAGGAATAAGGTGCTTGTTTGATCCACCGTCCAAATCTCAGTCCGCCCTTCTCGATGAACTCCAGAAGCTGCGGGACAGAATATGCGCGGTCCTGGGGATGCAGAAGAGCGTCGGCGATCGCCGCCTCTTGGCGAAAATCGGGCGCATCGCGCAGCAGAGCTTCCAGAGGATGTCCGGGCGGCAATGCCCGGAGCGCAACCACCAGATCCCGAATCGCCGTATCGTTTGCAGAGAGGCCAATTCTTCGGCAGAACTCTTGCAGCAGGTAGATACCGGCGCGCCCATATGGCGCGTATACCATCAGATGCATTGCGCCTTCTGCTTTAAGCACAGCTCGCAGCGCGCGCAGTCCTGCATCTGGGTCTGCAAGATGATGGAGGACACCGGTGCACACAATCTGGTCAAAGCTGGTTTCCAGCTCACTCACTTGTTCGATAGCCAACTGACGAATCTGGAGATTGTTTAGATTGTGCTTCCGCTTGAGTTCTTCGGTGCAGCGCACACTGGTCGAGCTAACATCTATGCCCGTAACTTTCGCGTGTGGCCAGCGCATGGCGTGCTTTGCGGCCTGAGAGGTCCCGCAGCCGGCAACGAGAATGGATTGATTTTCCCGGTAAGGACTCGCCGGCCAGAATAGATGGTAATCTGCGCGGCGTCGCTGCTCGTCCTGCCAGCGCCGCTGATATTTTTCCAGACTATCGACCGGCTGGGGATAGGGATACTGATCGTAGAAGTCCCGGACTTCCTCCTTTACGTCAGGTACCTCCGAAACATGCGCTGGCTGTTGACTCATTCGATATTTAGCAATTATCGGGATCTCTGACATCTCATGAAGATGCTCCGTTCACACGTTGCGGAGCATGACGTGCTATGCAGCGGAATCCGATATGGCTCATGCTGGTGTCAATCATTTGCGGTTGCCGCGCAGCTGGACGATAACGCAGGCAGTAGTTGGGAGCGCAGAGATGCGAGCCGCCTTTGACCACTTTGCGCGGAATTCGGAACTGAGCCTGCGCCGCATCGTAACTTTTGTCAGGTGAGGCAATCCGCGGATTGACGGCCGGACCGCAGCAGGCTTTTATCACCTCATCAGCATGACGAGGAACAAACCAGTCACAGGTCCATTCCCATACATTACCCGCCATGTCATACAGGCCGTAATCGTTTGGCGGAAAGGACCCAACCGGTGAAGTGCCGTCATATCCGTCCACGAGCAGGTTTTGCCAGGGAAATTCTCCCTGCCAGCAGTTGGCCATTGCCTTACCGGCCGGGAAATGCTCGTCGCCCCAGGTAAACTTCTTTCCTTCGAGACCACCGCGAGAAGCAAATTCCCACTCTGCTTCGGTTGGCAGCTCTTTGCCTGACCAACGCGCAAAGGCTTCAGCGTCTTCATAGGCTACGTGAACCACCGGATGTTGTCCTAATCCCTCAAGAGAGGACGCGGGGCCAAGCGGATGGCGCCAACTGGTTCCTGGGATCCAGCCCCACCAATTGAAATAACTGCGCAAGTCAACCGGGCCCGATGTCTTGTGAAAGACCATTGAGCCGGGCACTAGATTTGCCGCAGGAGCACCAGGAAAGTCCGCTGGGTTCAGGGGACGCTCAGCGAGCGTTTTGTAGCCGGTGGCGTCCACGAAGCCGCTAAACTGCTCGTTCGTCACTTCGTGGCAATCCATCCAGAAGCCATCCACAGTTACATCGTGAACGGGCCGTTCTTCAGGATAGAAATCCTCTGAACCCATGCGGAAGGTTCCGCCAGGTATCCATGCCATATCCAGATGTGTTTCGATTGTGTGCTTGAGGGTACCCGCACTTTGCGATTTCATTCTTTTTCCCTCGTGCATTCCTGATTTTGCAATCCTTTGCCGACTGGAGAGCTGACATACGAAACGTAAGCGCCATTGAGAGTAGCGCCGACACAGAGATTTCCTACTGTCACATTTAACAGGCCTGCGCGCGATCACGCGCAGGGGTTCTGGTCCCATTCGGAGATTGGCACCCACTTCCTCAAGTTGGAAAACAGTGGTAGTTCCAAACCCGACTAGGCAGCCTTGACATATTCATCTTTTTTGCCAACCACTTGGCTGAAGCCTCCTTTTTTGCCAGACTCAAGGAACTGCTTGGCATCAACTCGGCCGAAAATCTCGATTAGCTTTGCTACCAATCCAGTCCAGCCAGTCTGGTGGCTTGCTCCCAGGCCCGCGCCATTGTCCGCGTGGAAGTATTCGTAAAACAAGATGTAATCTTTCCAGTGCGGATCGGTTTGAAATTTTTCAGTGCCACCATAAACGGGCCGCCGGCCAGCTTCGTCTCGGAGGAAGATCCGGGTCAGCCGATTGGCAATTTCCCGTGCCACTTCAAACAGATTCATCAAGTGCCCTGATCCGGTGGGGCATTCTACCTTGAAGGAGTCGCCATAATAGAGGTAGTAAGACAACAGCGCGCGGATCAGCAGCGCGTTGACTGGCATCCAGATGGGACCGCGCCAGTTGGAGTTGCCGCCGAACATGCCCGTATCCGACTCCGCGGGAAGATAATTGACCCGATAATCCTGGCCACCAACGTTAAAGACATAGGGATGGTCGGCATGGTACCGGGAAAGCGCACGAATTCCATAAGGGCTTAGGAATTCGTTTTCGTCCAACATGCGTGAGAGAATCCGGCGCAATCGTTCCGGGTTGACCAAGCGCTGCAATGCCTCGCTCGCCATATCCAAGATGGCCGGGGCCCGTAGGGTGAATGCTGTCCAGGAGTTCAGGCATCCGCTCCAGTCGCTCCTTCAACACTCTGGACACTTCCGGTACGAGTTCGCGCTGCCATGGCTCAATGACAGTGGTGGCAGCGAGTGGAAGCAGCCCTACCATAGACCGCACCTTAAGCCGCGTTGACGTACCATCGGGAAGCCGGAGAACATCGTAATAGAACCCATCTTCTTCGTCCCACATTCCGTTGGGACCCACCCTATTCATGGCATGCGCGATCAAAAGGAAATGTTCAGCGAGCTTAATGGTCATGTCCTGGAAATAGGAATCGTGGGCCGATAGTTCGGTGCCGATCTCGAGCATGTTTTGGCAAAACATCGCCATCCACGCAGTACCATCGGCCTGTTCCAGATGGCCGCCAGTGGGCAGTTGAGCGCTGCGATCAAAGACGCCAATGTTATCCAGTCCAAGAAAGCCGCCTTCAAACAGGTTTTTGCCAAAGCGGTCCTTGCGGTTCACCCACCAACTGAAGTTCAACATCAGCTTGGAAAACATCTTCTTGAGAAACTCCAGATCATCTTCGCCCTTAAGCGCCTGCTCGGTCCGATAGAGAAAGATGGTGGCCCAGGCATGCACCGGAGGGTTGACGTCACTGAAGTTCCACTCGTAGGCCGGAATCTGCCCCGTGGGATGGAGAAAGAATTCCTGAAGCAGCAACTTGAGCTGGTCCTGGGCGAAATCGACATCGACTCCAGACAATGCAATGGTGTGGAAAGCGAGATCCCACGCGGCGTACCAGGGATACTCCCACTTGTCAGGCATCGAAATAATGCTTCCGTTCACCATGTGGAACCATTCGTGGTTTCGGGTGCCTCCGGCGGCCGACCCGAACGGATCCACGCCGTGCTCCTTCAGCCATTTGTCCACGTCATACCCAAAATATTGCTTACCCCACAGCATTCCCGCCAGCGCCTGTCGCATGACCAGAGCCTCATCTTTGCTGACCTTGGCAGGCGTGATGCCTTGATAGAACTCATCTGCTTCGCGTAGACGTGTCTTCATGACTTGGTCAAAGCTCTTAAACGGATCGCCTATTTTTGAAGGATCCACGTTAGTCAGCCGCAACCTGATCGTAGCGGTCTTACCTGCGCCAATATTCAATGGATAATGCGCGGCAGCTTTTGTTCCTTCGTGCTTCGGATTCACTGCCCCCGAGTCACCACTCACTATGTAGTTATTGATTCCGTCTTTTACATAGGGAGTGTCATTCGGTGTGCCAAAGATCCGTTCTTTGTTGGTCTCATTCTCGGTGAACAGGAGTTCATGGTCTCCTTGAAGGTACATGTATCGTTTGCCGAGGACGCTATCCGATACAGCAATAGCGTGGTCATCCTTCTTGAAGGTCACCTCCTGGAGCGAGGGTTTCGTTACTCCGTCACCCCAGGCCCAGGTATTGCGAAACCAGAGAGTCGGTAAAACGTGCACAGTGGCGGCTTCCGGGCCGCGATTTGCGACACTGATCTGGATCAATATATCTTCCGGCGTGTCTTTGGCGTACTCCACAAAAACGTCGAAGTATCGATCATCGTTGAAAATGCCGGTGTCCAGGAGCTCGTATTCCATGTCGCCACGGTTGCGGCTTCTGTTCGTGGCAACCAGGTCGTAATACGGAAAGGCGGCCTGAGGATATTTATAAAGATATTTCATGTATGAATGCGTAGGGGTATTGTCCAGATAGAAGTAATATTCCTTTACATCCTCACCGTGGTTACCCTCGCCGTTCGTGAGCCCGAACAGACGCTCCTTAAGAATAGGGTCCTTGCCGTTCCACACGGCCACGCTAAAGCACAACAACTGCTTGTCATCGCTGATACCGGCAATACCATCTTCGCCCCAGCGATAGGCCCGGGATCGAGACTGTTCATGAGTGAGATAGTTCCATGCATTGCCATCCTGACTGTAATCTTCGCGAACCGTTCCCCATTGACGTTCACTGAGGTAAGGCCCCCATTTTCTCCAGTTGTCTGTACTCTTGTGATCTGCACGCAAACGGGTTTCTTCTTGTGTCATGGCGAGGCTCCTTTGCTCCTTGCAACTCTTGTGGGTGCTGTGTCGGGGATCGAAGATGAATATCTAAAAGGGATATCCCCGGCAGATGTTTGGTCTGCCGGGGAAGTCGCCTTGTTGTTGAATTATGCCGCCTTCTCGCCTGGGGTCTTCTTTGCTGCAGCAGCAGCTGCCTTTGCCTTTTCCGCCGCGATCGCAGGCGCTAATTGCTCCATCACGGCATCAAGATTGAAAGAGGCCGCCTTCTGGCGTGGCGGGTATTTGACGAAGTTGTCGATCTGGGCAGCCACGATCGCCTGCGCCCCGTAAAGGAGGAAGGCGTGGTGGATCACCCAATCCCAGTAAGTGTTGGAGTTGAAACTGGCGCGCTCGAAGGGATCGCGACGCAGGTTAAACATCATAGGGACTCGCAGCTTGACCAGAGGCTCTACCCAAACCAGCGTTGAATTGGCACGCTGCTCTTCAAATACCAACTTCCAGTCGCCGTGCCGGAGTGCCATGACGCCGCCGTCATCGCTGACATAGAAGTACGACGTTCTAGGGCTTTCCTTCACCTGGCCGGTGAGGTAGGGAATCATGTTGATCCCGTCGATATGTACCTTGAACGTCTTGTCGCCGGCCTTGTGTCCGTTCAAAAGCTTATCATTGATATTCGGATCTCCAGCCGCGGCCAGCAACGTCGGAAGCATATCCTGGTGGGAGCCAATGCCGTTCAACACCGTGCCCGCCTTGATCTTTCCGGGCCAGCGCATGAAGCACGGAACGCGCCACGCGCCTTCCCAGTTAGTGTCCTTCTGGCTGCGGAATGGCGTGTTGGCGCCGTCCGGCCAGGTGTCGTTTTCGGGCCCATTGTCGGTGGAATACATCACGATGGTGTTATCGGCGACTCCCAGTTGCTCAAGTTTGTCGAGCACCTGGCCAATTTGCTCGTCATGAGTGACCATGCGATCACTGTAGTCATCCTGCCCACTCTTGCCACGGTTCTTGGGTGCGAGGTGGGTATACATGTGCATGGCTGTCGAGTTGTACCAGAGGAAGAAGGGCTTGTTCGCTTTCACCTGTTTCTCCATCCAGCCTAAAGCGTGAGAAGTGATCTCCTCATCGACGGTCCCCATGCGCTCCATGGTCAGCGGACCGGTGTCCTTGATCGTCTGCTTGCCCACTCGGCCAAAGCGCGGATCAGTCGTTGAGTCATCCTTCTCAGTGGCCACACAGTGCAGCACGCCCCGCGGTCCAAATCGCTCCTTGAATGCGGGGTCCTTGGGATAGTCGGGAAGTTCCGGTTCCTCTTCCGCGTTCAGGTGATACAAGTTGCCGAAGAATTCGTCGAATCCGTGCACGGTCGGCAAGAATTCATTCCGGTCACCGAGATGGTTCTTGCCGAACTGACCAGTGGCATAGCCCATCGGCTTGAGCAGCTCGGCAATGGTCGGGTCTTCTGGTTGAAGTCCGAGAGTTGAGCCTGGCATTCCGACTTTGGTCAGTCCGGTGCGAAGCGGGTTCTGTCCGGTGATAAAGGCCGCACGACCGGCAGTGCAGCTCTGCTGTCCATACCAGTCGGTGAATTTGACACCTTCTTCGGCAATGCGATCGATGTTCGGCGTCCGGTAGCCCATCATGCCGTCGTTGTTGCGGCTGATATTCCAGTAGCCAACATCATCGCCCCATAGGATCAGAATATTTGGTTGCTTTGTGGCCATGAATGTTCCTTCCTTTATTTGTTCGTGCGTTTGAGGTTGCCGCCCCGGGCCGGAGACTGATGGAACCGAAGGCTAGGTGCGCCATTAATAGTCATTAATATGTCATTGCGAAATCGTTGCGAGTACGTAAGGTTGGCATTCCCGGAAGTGTAAGCACGCTGGCGCCATGCCGGACGAAAACCGCCAGGTCACGAAGGCCATTTCCCTGACATCTCTGTGCACGCCAGCCGAGTACGACTACCAGTCATGGTTGTGTCCGTATCTCAACAGACAGACTAGGCCATCAGGCTTTCCTGGCGTAACTGTCAAAAGCTACAGTTGGCCAACGGGTGCGGCTGACTGAAGCCACGCCATGGATTCTCTGGAATGGACGCTTAACGAGGGCGGTCGCTGGTTGCTGGAAGGCTTTAGTGAGCTGCTTTAATGAATGACGTAGGCCACCATCAACGCGCTGGCAGCCGCCGCGAGCAGCCATAATGTCGTGATGACAACGGAAGCAACGATGGAACTCCTTCTGCCAATTTCGTCGTTTTTCTGTGTGGCGACAGCCTCTGCATGCTCACGACATTTCTCGAGTACGTCCGGCGGAGTAATCCGGTAAAGCAGCTTTGCTCCCAGGAACAGAACGAGCACATCATCCATAAATCCGATTACTGGAATAAAGCTGGGTATGAGTTGAATCGGACTGAACAGGTATCCAGCAGAACAGACTGCCACCAATTTTGCATACCACCTTGTCCTGGGATGTTTGAACACAAGGTAGAAAACGTAAGCTTCTTTGCGGATATTTTGGACATGTTGATTCCAGCGCATGGCACCGCCACAATGGAAAAGCCTTTTAACCTGAACGGAAAGCGATTTGTATGAGAACTTCCGCCAGTTGTTTGACCGAAAAAATTGTCAACAGCGATCGCAAGAGCGGCGACACAATCGCGAATGCCGAGCCGCAGCCCCAGACTGAAAGCTTGCGCAGTTGCTGACAACTGGCAGACTTAACAGAATCTTTGTAACAGCCTGCATGTTTTGACAGGTGTGCCATTGTGTCTTTGTGCTTATAACCGCTCTAATCGCGCACATCCATCTCGCATTAAGTTGAGTTGGGCCGATGCGGAACGATATGAGAACTCTTTTGGTAGCTAGTTCCAGAACAACAGTCGCGCTTCCACGGATGCCGGGCGTTGTCATGCTCGCGCGCGAATTGAAAACGCTGGGCTCCCGTCTGTTCCGAGTAGCGAAACGAGCAAAGCCCACGTCGAAGCCGTGAACTGAGAAAGTAATGTCTGAGCATTCTTGTCTTTTTGAAATGCCCGTTGTCTAAAAATAGGTACTCCGCAGCAGTACGCCACAAAACGCGATCACTCCGATCAGAATCACTCCAATAGACGCTATGAATGCGATGGACCATACGTGTCGCTTATCGGACACACCGATCTGCAGCAGAAAATTCCGGTGCTGCCAGGCGGCGACTGTCAATGTCACAGTACCCAGAGCAATCAGGCTCATGCCCAGATTGCGCGGCGCCTGCGGACGCTGAACGCGCCCGGAGGCAATCTCTTCAGGCAGGTAGCGGAAGAAGTTGTAGATGCTGAAACCGAACCCAATCATCGAAAGGGCGGTCCTAATCCATGCCATCAATGTTCTTTCCGCTGCGAAGATTGTGCGCTGGAGGGCCAGGTCGGTTCGCTCCTCGGCGAGAACTGTTCCCCGGCTTTTTGGAACTTGCTCAGCGGTGCTCATTAGAGATCACTCCTCAGAATGTGTTCCGTCCTCAGGCACTTCGGGAATTGAACTTCAAACATTCACGGTTGCGTGACGACAAACATGTCGAGCTATCCAGCCCTTTTCGCCCGTCGCTGATCCGCAATCGGGCCCTCTGCGGGTGCAACCAACGGGACGATCTGCGGCCAGTGCTCCCGGACGGCGAACACGCGGAAGACGAAAGCTACCAGAACTGCGATCAGCGTGACGGGGAAAAAGGCAATGCTGTTCTTTGTCCAGAGTGCGATCCCCACGTAAATCGAGCTTGCCAGCACTGAGGTGGTAACTATGTGTTCCGACGGCCTCACAATTTCCGGAGTAACGCCAGAGAAAAGATCGATCAGCACGCCGCCCGCAGTGGTGGCTGCCAGTCCGATGACAATCGCAGCGAAAATTCCAAGTCCGTGTTCCAGCGATTTGTGCGCGCCCAGGATCGCGAACCATGGCAGCGAAAAAGACTTGAAGAATGCCAATGTCCTTGTGCGGAACTGCTCCTCCTTTGAATCGGCGTAGCGATAGATTGCCAGGCCTAGCAAACCCATGAGAAGACACACCACAAGGTAGGTTGGACTCTTGAGCGGCGATGGGATGTCATTGAGCAGGACGTCGCGCGTTACACCTCCGCCGATACCGCCGAAGAATGCCATGATAAGCAGGCCCACAACTGCGTAACCGCGATTGTGTGACGGGTGGCGCGCCACAAGCACTCCGTTCAAAGCGTTAATGCCGGCTGAGAATAAATCTAGATTCGGAAAACTTGGCAGGGTCATTTCGTGTTTCTCCTCCAGCGTCTTGCAGCACTCAATCGTGGGTAGCTGAAGTAAAGCTACCTGGTGCAACCTGGCAGTTGTGAAAGGCGAAAATCGTCATCAATCCCGGAACCAAAGGGGCGATTTGTTTTACGGGCGATGAGCCTTTGCCGCCAAAGGGCGGTTATGTGTCTTGCGACTACTTGCAATCCGGTTTACCGGCCCTCGCACTAACACATAGGGGAAAATCGCCAGCACCGTCGCCACCACAAGTGTTTCGAACGGGTATATCCAATGCAGAACGATGATTTGATATATGCAGTCAAGTGCCACAGCCAGCAAGAACAATCTCCCAATGGACTTCCAGCCATCATGCATCAATTGCATGCGCTGCGCAGGCTCTGAAAAAAAGGCCGCGAAGAAGGGAGGTTTGCCTTCACGGCTGTCTTTCAATCCACAGCGTACTGCAAGAAATATTGCGACCGCAGGTTGCAGGACAAAACGGAATTTCAATGGGCCGGCAGGCCTGCTCATCAATTGATCCCATACACGCGTAAAAACCGGGTCGATCATTGCAATCTCCTATTCGCTCATTTGAGTGGCGAGCTCTGCTGCGCGCCATGGCCAGTGGCCATCGATTTCGACCACCACCGACCAGCTAAGAAAAGTTCGGATTGCAACTAAAGCTCCGAGCATTGCCACACTTTTGGCTGTCAGATCCAGTAAGACTGTACGGACGATATCTGCCGCAACCAGAAACTCAAGCGAGATCAGGAGCGAACGGCCGAGCAGTTTTTTGTACGCGCGGTACGGGTCTGGAACGCGAGTAAATAATTGCGACAGAAAGCGCAGAGAACTAAAGATGATAGAGACAACGATAATTACTACCGCTAGCGCTTCGATCAGGTGTGTAGACAATTCGGCCCACCCGCGCACGCTGCCGTGCCCTATTTCAAACACCATTGCCGCTGCCCTGATTAACATATTTAGTGGCGCGCAAGTCCCGGCATCAAGAGAACTTCCACGCAGATAAAGAGTAGGGGATGGGTTTAGCCCAACAAACTGTCACATATAACAGGGATTTGCCAGGATATCGCTGCTGCCCCAGGTGTTTGCTGTTTCTATTGAAAAAAAGCCGCCGGCATGCGAGCCCGGCGGCTTGGTTGAAGAGATTAAGAATCAAGGAGCAAGGAATTGTGCCTCTCGCGCGGGCGCTGGCCAGCAATCATTTCGCTGCGTTTATCCCGCGATTCACTAATAACTTCACTTGCACGCGCTGGTTCAGATCGCGCCCCTCAGCAGTTTCGTTAGAGGCAAGGGGATCGGTGGTACCCATGGCGGCCGGATTTACGATGTTGTGTAACGGAACGCCATCTTGCTGCAGAGCAATCACGACGGCGTTCGCACGCTGATCGCTCAACTCCTGGTTACGCTTGGCGTCGCCGCTGGTGCTGGCGAAGCCCTTTACCTGAATCAGGTATCCTTTCATGGTTTTCGCACTGGTAGCGAGTTGCTGCAGTGCCGCTTTGCCATCAGCAGAGATCACCGAGCTCCCGGTAGGAAAGGTCATAATTGCCACACCCTTTGTGTCCCAGTCGGTCAGCTGTGAAAAACGCTTGTTGGCTTCTTCAACTTCCGAGGCATTCGCTGCAATGGCCTTGCCATGTTCTTCGGCACTGGCCGTGTTGGCGGCGCCAGTCGCCGTGTTGGCGGCGACCCCTGCTGCGTTGGTCTTCACCTGCTGATTCGTCGGGTGCATGCCAGCTTGAATTTGCTGGGCCGTCTTGAGATCATCCGCTGAGAATCTGATTGAGTCGGCAGTTAACTGGCCGTTGTCAGTTCCCACACCTTTGACCGAGACGGCAAGTCCCGGGATCAGCGACGTTTCCGCCATTGACTTGTGACGGAAAACGCCCTTAGGCTGCTGAACCTTTGTTTTATCATTGAGCTGAACGACTACTTTATTCCCATCGGCGCTTTTGACGGTTAACGAGTCGCCATCACGATCAATGATCATTCCTTTAACTTCGGCCTTTTCCCCAGCTGTAATCTGGGCAAACGCCACTGACCCACACAGGCAGCACAGCAATGCGGCATGTACGGATATCCGCTTAGCAATTCGATACATTAGACTCCTGCTTTCTGTGTTCTGGCGGTTTGTTCATTGGCCGGTCATTGGCTGAGATCCAGTTCGCCTGAGAACACTCTCACTTTTAATCTGCCGCGGAGACATCCGCTGAACCGTGAACGCACAAAGCTTCTGTGTCTTGGTTGTGTAACCAGAACTTCACCATCAGATCTGCAATCGGGTGCGGAATCATTGGCCTCCAACAGTCTGTAATGAATGGTAAAAATATGCGGTTCTCACGCCTACTGGTAAAAGTGCCAGCGGAATACCCGCAGGTTTCGATCCTGAGATTTACATGCCTCGGCCCACGCCAAACGGCGGAAATCAGCCGTGAGTTATTTTGAGGCAGGAATCCCGATTTGGCTCCAGTACGATCAACTTGAGCGTTGGCGAAGTGTCTTTAGCGCGCGCTATTGAGCTGTTTCTGCAAATCAATCATCGGCTGCTGGCTGACTCTGATATAGCCCTGCCACGGACGATCCAGATCGATGATCACAGTCAGCACGGCGCTGATGGAAAGAGCCAGCATCAGCATAGAGAAGATCTGTCGCTTGCCAATAAGCCCGAAGCCATAACCGAGCAACATCGCTGCCAGCATCGCGACAAAGAGATTTACGAAAATCACTGATTGCGGAACATGGCCCCAGAAATAAGCCCAGCGCGTGGCCTCCAGGTCAATCATCTCGTTTGTTGTTTGAAGAAGTAAGCCGGCGGGTACGGAACGCGGGTCCCGAGCTGCGAAGGCCGTGACGCGTGACCAGAGCTCAGGTTGCAAACGAGTGCCCACCTCTCTTAATTGTGGGAGCTCACTCAAACTCTTTGCAGAGGCAAAATTGACTCGTGCGTCAACGTACCTGCGAAGGACGGCAGCAAATTCAGCGCTTTCGGGTTGCGGCAACATCCTGGATCGCAGCCATGTGGTGCCAATAGCGTTGGATTCCTCTACTACAAGCTGTCTGCGGACATCGAATCGAGCCGAGCCCATCGACATGGTGAAGCCCATCAGCAAACCGAGTACGCCCAACATTGCGCCTTCAAAGATGGCGACCCTTGAGCGCATTGCTTCATCGACGCTTCCATGTGCTCTGAGCCCGGCACGGAATCCCGCCTCACTGCAGGCCAGCATCAGCCCCAGGCAAATGACGCCAAGTACTTCTATCGGAGCCTCGAAGAAAAGATAATTATCCACTCGAGTTTTATACCCGTACGGAAAATAACGCGGCAATTGTCAGCACATGCAGATTGATCAAACGTCTGCCGGAATTCACAGTTATTAACGTGGTGCGTTGGATCTGGCGACGTCACTTTTTGCCATAGTCCATCACGTTCGCCAGGCGCCAGGGGTTCTGGTAAAGCTCAATATGCACTACTTTGTCAGGGGTGAACTTGAACTGGCATAGGGGCAGCAACTGTCCCTTGCTCTTGCTCTTGTCGTCTTTGTCTAAATCAAGCTCGAGTGCGGAGAGGTTGAAATTTTGTGAGCGGCTGTCCGTCCAGGCCTCGCCGAACGTGATGGGTCGATTGGTGACCAGGCGTATCTTGCGGCCTGCGGCGGTAGGGAAGACCCTTATGTACGTAACGTCATATCCTAAAGTGCCGGTGATTGCAATGCGGCCCTTGGTTTTCATTTTGTTGAGTGCGTTCGAAACACCATTCATGCCGCTCTTGTTGTAGGCATCAAACAGAATCTGCTCGTCATCGTCAGTAGAGTATTCGTCGATGTGCACTGTTACATTGAAGGTGTGTCCCATCTGAGTGCCTTCGCCAAAGGCCTGGGCTTGGATCTCCTCGCCTTTCTGAGCCAGACTGCAGGCCGCAGCCAGGACAACAAATATTAAGGTGTTGAGTATTGCGAGTTTTCTGATCATCGAAGTAGTACCTCCACACCAAGGCAAGTCGTGACCCTATCGTGCTGCCTTCCTGACATGCGGAGAACTAGAAAATGCAATTTTGAAAGCAGAGACTTTCCAGGGGGAAATCCGGCGGACCGCGTCGAAGTTCCACATACTTTGTCGCCTTGGTCTACAGCGTGAAAGTAGAGGGTTTGTGTCCCTCTTGCGACTGTCAAAACACCCAGTAGGCGAAAACGCGCCATTCCACATTGAGCGAAGCTCGGCGACGGGAGAACGAAGGAACTGTAACTTTTGAGAGTGTGTAGCTGCTAAAGCAGACCTTATAAATGACACGGTACCTGTTCATGCACACCCAATTGGCGGGCATTTATGCGTAACTTCCGAAACAAGATTTTCCTGAGTGGCGGTTCTTCAGCACGAAGCCTCTCTACGGACATCCTGGCTTCAACAGAAGGACTGTCGGCGCGACTTTTTGAAGGAATGTCGCCGGCGGATGTAAACCTGGTTTTGTCAACGGCCACGCTACAGCACTTTCCCGCGAAATATGTGGCCGCTGAGCAGGGAGACTTGGCTGGCCATCTTTTCCTTGTGACCGCGGGAAGGGCACGCTTTTTTTTCATTGCAGAAAAAGGACAAAAACATATACTTTTGTGGCTCCCTCCCGGCGCGGCTTTTGGGTTGGGAGCGCTCTTGTGCAACGCCTCCACTTATATTGTCAGCGCAGAAACGGTTCAGCCCAGTAGCATCCTGGTCTGGACGCGCGCCGCAATCCGGGGACTGGCATCGCGATATCCCCGACTAACGGAAAATGCATTGTCCATTACGTCAGATTACCTCCACATATATGTGGCAACTCATGAGGCTCTGACAACCCGGACTGCTCGAGAACGGCTTGCTCAATTATTGGCAAGACTAGCCTCTGGTTTTGGCCGAAAAGTACCCGGTGGTATTGAGATCGATGTCACGAATGAGGACCTGGCTCATGCGGCGAACGTCAGTCCGTTCACTGCCAGTCGGTTATTGGGCGAATGGAGTCAAAAGGGCGCCTTGACCAAAAAACGCGGTAAAATCTTACTGCGTTCACCAGAGTGGCTATTTCGCGACAGGATTTCATGACCGGACAACTTCTACTGCCCTCACGATGGACGTGTGTCTGAATACGTATGCCAGCTTGCTCTTGCGCAACGACTGAATCAACCCCGGCTGTCATGCTAGTTGAAACAAGGCACCGGCGAACTTCATCGATAGGTTGAAGCGGCGGGCTGATCGGAGTTCAGGAAATTGTCAGTTATTACAATTCTGTTGGTAGATGATTTCGAGCCATGGCATGCGGTCATCAAGCTGTTTATCAAGTTAAACTCTTGGTTGCAGGTCATTGATACAGCAGGCAATGGGGTAGAAGCGATCGAGAAAGCGCACATGCTCCAGCCAAATTTGATTTTGCTGGATGTCGGTCTGCCCGGAATCAGCGGCATTGAAGCTGCCGCGCAGATACGCAGAGTCTCTCCGGGCTCAAAGATAATATTCTTAACAGAAAATGACTGCGAAATGGTGAAAGAAAAGGCCCTGGGTACCGGCGCCTGCTCCTATGTTCTCAAATCCGACGTTGCGCAACGGCTGCTACCCGCGATCGAGCTTGCAATCCAGGAAAACTGAAGAAAGAAATCCGCCACTGAACAGGTCGGAAGACATGCCGTCTTGTCTGGCGCAAACAGCGGACAAGGCGTATGTAAAAATCAGAACCGGATTCCCACCGTGATAGGTATGATCTGGGTGTTGATCCTCGGATTGGGCACATAATGGTAGCGCGCTTCGATATACATGCGGTAACGAGGATCTCCCACCTTCACCGTAAAGCCGATGCCGCCATTTACGCCGGCAGAGGTTGAGGCGGAACTTGCGAGTGTTACGTCCTTACTGACAACACCCGACGAGCAACTGAAACCCCACCATCCCCAGGCCGGCGTGCAGGTTGTTGCAGTGCCGTTCGGGACATCTTGCGTCAGGCTGGCATTGCGGTGGTAGATGCCTCCGCCGGCAATGAAGTAGGCCCCAAGCTTTTGCCCTCTCAACTCGAAGCGATAGTTTGCGGTAAGCCCATAGAGATTAGCTGAGCCATTTACGCTTGCCGAATTCAAAGCAGCACGGATCGGCGCCATTACCTCGTTGGTTGGCGTGAGACGGTTCCAAAGAAATTCCCCGACAAACGCATTTTTACTGTTGAAGTTGTATCCTGCGCCTACCGTTGTTCCCCAACCGAAGTTAGTGAACCTGGCAAGCGGATTCAAAGGGGCGCTAAAGGACACGGCAAGATTCGTGTTCAGTTTGCTGTCTTCCCCATATTCATTTTCAACCTGGGCGCGTAGAGGGCCGGCGCAGATAAGGGCGGTAATTGCTACGAGAAGAAGCGGCGGACAGCGTCCCATATGGACCTCCTCATATTGCTTCTCAATTGCTGAACACTTATTGAGTCACTCTTTACGCGCAGATTTCGGGCTGACCAGAACTGCAGTTGAATACTCTAGAGAAGAGGATCTCCCAGTCACACTGTCAATATTGGCAGTCGCAGTTCGCCAATACCTGAATCTTTTGACAGTGTTTTGGGGCCCGATTGCCACTACGCTGAATAGAGAATCAGGATTTCTATGAGCATGCTTATGGCAAAGAATTCCGCCCGTGGCTCGAGGCGCGCGCTTACTGTAGTGAAAATAGCCGTGATGTGGATGGCGATCCTTCCCGTACTGGGGCAAACTGCCAAGCCCGCATATCAGACGGCCACTATTGTGGATGTCAAAACGCATCAGGAAAGCGCGGCCACTGCTTCTTCTGTGAGCCGGTATGACATCTCCATACGACTGCAAAATAACATTTACGTGGTTTTGTATACGCCGCCGCCTGGCACCTATGGCAGTCAATACATGAAGGGAATGGACATGCTGGTCCTCGTTGGAGACAAAACGATTACCTATAACGACATGCTGGGTGTTTCGAGGGAAGTTCCTATTTTGAGTCGCATGAAAGCGCCAGACGCTTCCAGCAATCACTAACCGGATATCGGCCGGTTTCTCGTGTGCAAAGAATTTGGCAGTACAGGAGCAGATCAACGGCGGCAACGTTGAGACTGCTGGATCTCATATCCGCTTGGATGGTTGGATTTTTGCTTATTTATCGTGGAGCTTGCTTCTACAAGGACACCAAATTAGCCAGCCTTGGCTTGGCTGAAGGATTCTTGAAGAGGCGCCTCGGCTGTCAGTCTGGTTCCAGCACCTGGCTTTGAGATGACCTCAAGATTTCCTCCGATCATCTGCAATCGCTCTCGCATGCTGGCCAGCCCCAGCCCGAAAGATGCTTCCGCCTGATCAAAGCCATGGCCATTGTCCGTAATGCGCATCTTGAGCAAGGCATTTTTGCCTGAGACTGCCACAACTATCTGGCTCGCCCCGCTGTGTTTCGCTGCATTGTGCAGGGCTTCCTGCGCCACTCGGTAGAAGCACAACGCGGTTTCATCAGGAACTGGACCGATGAGGTCGCCTGCCCTTAAATCGATTGATATTTGATGCTGCTTCGAAATTTGTCGGCCAAGGTCCGTTAACGCGCCCTTCAGACCAATGTATTGCAACTTGGAGGAATGTAGCCGGTGAGACAGGTCCTGTATGTCCTTGGCCAAATCCCCAACGCTGGCGAGCAGGTTCTGCAGCGGTTCTCTTCCACCAAGTCTCAGAATGGGCATTTTCTCCTGGCTCAGCATTTCCAGTTCTATCTTCAGCAGCGCCAGGCGTTGTCCGAAGTCGTCGTGCAATTCCCGGGCAATGCGTCTCCGTTCATCCTCTTGCGCATTGATGAGATGCCGGCTCAGATCCTTGAGGGTTGCTTCTGAGTGCCTGAGTCGGCGCCCCTGTACCACCAGAGTGACAATCAACAAAGATTGAAACAGTACCAAAAAGAGAGCAGCCAAAAAATACCATCTGTAAAGTTCCCATGTGGACTGCAGTTTGAACCTAATAATGGTACCTGGAGGTAATTTTCTTTCAGCGATACCCCATCGCTTAAGCTGTCGCGCATCGACCATGAAGTGATTAGGGTTGATGGTCTGCACGGGTATATCAGTAACTTTTTCACCAGCTAAGATTCTGGCTCCCATGATGCCCGCCGCCTGCCCTGGTTCCGCCATATTGTAGAGGTTACCGCCCAGGATGCCATGGCCAAGATACGGCTCATTCAGGCCATATACAGGTGCGTTGGAAGAACGCGCGATGAGTTCCAGCACGTCTTCGGGAAGAAAGTAATTTCCGCTTGCATCCTGGAAGTAGGGCGAAGCAAACAATACGATCGTATGGGGCGGAAGATTGCTCAGTCGCGCGAGCAGCTCTTTGAGCGTAAGATCACGCAGCATGGTTATTGACAAACGCCCGGAGTAGGACGAGAGGGCCTTCAGCGCCTCTTCCGCCCACGTTTTCTCAATGGAAGTTGATCCTGCAGGAATGACCACACCCGTGGTACCGGGCTGAAGGAGCAAAGCGAAATCCATCGTGTCGCGAAGGTCGCGCTGCACGGCGACGCCGGAAACATTTGGCCCTAACCGAACGTTCTCGAGTCGTTGAATACCCACAGAAGTAAAAACTGCCGGCTTTCCAGGAAAAAGTCGATCACCATACTTGTTGAAGAAATTGAAAGCGAGAGGGCTCACCAGGACTACAAGATCAATGTTTTGATCTGAGTATTTGATCCGGAGATAATCCACCAAGACGCGTTGGCGCCGTTCTTCCGGAAAGCGGAATAGATCCAGATACTCGGTATAAAACGCCACCGGATGGCTGAAGTCAGATTGCAGCGTCAATCTCAGAGCACGATCCAATTCAGTGTAGGTAGACAGCTCACGCTCATGTGAATAAAGAATCAGGACGTTTTTTACTTCATATTTTTCTGCTGCGACCGGACTCGGTCTATAGGATAGCGACAGCAACGCCAAGAGCCATATCAAACGCCATTTCGCCGCACGTCGGCCAAGAACACCCCAAGTCGTAGCGAAAGCCGGTTTTCTCGAGTTGAACACAGACATTGTTTTTTGCTAACCCAAGGGGGTGCGCGGTAAAACTGAAGGCAAGCATACCACCGAAACAATTAATTAAAATGTGTGGAGTTCAGCGTTAACGAAAACCGAACCAGCTTCTTGAAGTCAGCACCTGGTTCATTAGAGCATGTTAATTTTGGCAGTTGTTTTCTCCGTCCCTTACCTGCACTTTAGCGAACTCAAGATGGAGAAAGAGGTACGGAAGCTTCAATCTTAGTGCCTGTCTGTGGTGTCGACGAAACTATGAAAGTTCCATCCATAGCCAGCAGTCGCTCGCGCGCGTTGGCGAGCCCAGTGTTGCCACTGTACAGCTGTTCAGGACTCAAACTAATTTCCTCATCGAAGATCAGAAGCGAAGCGTTCTCCTTCTCCAGCTTCAACGTCACCGTTACAGCACGAGCTGCGTCGCGATCCGCTGCCTTCTCCAGTGCTTCCTGAGCTACGCGATACAGGCAAAGGGCAATTCCCGGGTCTAATGTTCCAGGATCTAATTGAGGTGGCACGTTCTCTTCGATAAACGTGACTTTCAGTTTGCCGTGCGCGTTGCGGCATAACGTTCTCAACGCGGCCACAAGTCCGAGATATTCGAGAACAAATGGGTGCAATTGATGTGACAAGTCACGAGTAGCAGTGGAGATACCGCGAAGCTGATCGTGAAGCAGCTGCACACGGTTTTTCATGGAAGGATCCAGCTCGGTCTTAAATCGATCGAATTCCAGCCCCAGCATTGTCAACCGCTGAGCAAGGTCGTCATGCAGTTCGCGAGCAATGCGGTAGCGTCCCTGCTCTTGTTCATGGATCAGGTTATTGCGCGTGTTCTTCAATGCCACTTCAGCACGCCGCCGATCCGAGATGACCGCCGCCAATATCATCGAGGGCAGTGCGAACAGTATCAGAAGAGTATTTAGATACAATACATTCGCTGCCGGTGATTTATCAGGTGTTAACAATCCTCGCCCATGTATCGCATTCCAACTTGCAATGATCGCAACCAGGAGCATCGCAGAGCTATACGCACCTGAGCCAAAGCGAACTGCGGCCCAAAAGAGAAACGCAAGGGGAGCAAACAAGGTCAACGTAGAAATTGGGTCGCCTGCCGTGGATTCTCTGTGGAATGCCAGCACACTCACCAGTGTGAGTCCCAAACCCAGCATGCCCGCTTCCGCCCAGTGCCGAAGAGTTGGTTTTTCAAACCAGGATTTTCCATTGCGGTAAAAAAACAGAATTGTTGGAACAACGGTTAAATTAGCCACCATGTTTGACGACAGCCGCGTAATCCAAAACGTCCAATAGTGTCCGCTGGCGCCGGTCAGTTGCACTACAGCAGCATCGAGAAATGATGTGATCAATGGCGCGCCAAAAACGCCAAACGTGAGGAAAATAGTTACGCCGCGAACGCTGCTGAACAAACGCTCCTGTTTCCTGAAGTGGGAGATACAAATGGCGGCCAGCATGGCTTCGCTTGTATTTCCCAGAAACCACCCCAACGCTCTCACCAGGGGAACACCAGTTGGTAACTGCGCCAACAGATGCGCCGGAAGCACTGCTAACAGGCACGCCCACCACATCCGCCGCGGGGTTGAAAGAAAGGCGGCAAGCAATAAGGCGTTTGGCGGCCAGAAAGTGGAGATAGGTGAGTTCGCGGGCGTGAAGAGGAAGCCGATTTTAGTACCCGCGTAGTAGCCGATCGCGACCAGAAGCGGGAAACGCATTTTACGCAGGACATTTCGAAGTAGATCAGCGACATCGGCCCGTGATTCTGTCGGGACTGCGCTGGTATTGAAGGAATTGTGACCCAGTGAATGGCTCCCCATGACAGCCCTACTCCTCGGTTCGCAAATCAACTGATGGCCCGTTTCGTACCTGACGAAATAATTTTAAATAGCGGTGTAACTCGCAGCAAGGTTTTCGCTGTAAATTGCGTGTCTTTAATTACTGACGCGTGTCCTTATGGGAAAGTGAAACTGAGGAAACTCTAATTTTCGTCAGACGAAACATATTGCTGGCCTTGAGCGATCGATTTAACCGCTGAGAGCAAATCTGCTTCGAGGCGCGCCTTGAATACATAACCGAGGGCGCCTGCTTGCAACGATGCGTCCACAATTTCAGGATCTGTTTCCACAGAGCAAATGAGCACTCTTAGACTCGGTTGCTGTTGAGCTAATTCCCGGGCAACTTCAATGCCGTTGAGCAGGGGCATTTCGAGATCTAGGACGGCTACGTCAGGGTTGTGTTTGCGTGCAGCCTCTACCGCTGCCCGGCCATCTGCAACTCTGGCCACAACGTCAAATTCGACTTCCAGGATGGAAGCAATTTTGTACAAGAAGAGCGCATTGTCGTCCGCTACCAGGATCCGCAGTTTCATTTTTGGGCACAGAATCTCAGGTGCTCATCTGGTGGTTGCTGAAATGTTTCAGCTTTGGCCTGTTTGAAAAGAGGGAGGATCACTGGCGCAACTCAGCTTCATTCCGCCGCGTATCCGGACAGAGGGCGAAGGTCGCAACCACGTCATTCATTCTATCTCGAATGTGATGGCACTTCACAACTGAAGATCTGGACGTTGCATTACAGATGTAACCAGCTAACTGGACCGCAGTTTGAGAGGTCGGACGAAATTCCGCCGTTTGTTCGCAACAACCTAGCATTATTGCCAGTTCTGCAAAGAAGTCTGATCCACAATAATCCGTAGGTGCTAACTGGTTTAATTCCAGCGTCTTAGGGATGTAACGGATGGCCCAGCGCGCAAAATTTGCGGTGACCCACGCTCGGAAACTCTGTCGCGCGCTTCTCAGCGCCGTCAATGACGTTGTCCTCATTCTTGACCCGGGATCTCTGCGGATCCTGGATGCAAATGAGAGTGCGTTCAAAGTCTACGGGTATTCGAAAGAAGAGCTCATCGGCAAGCAACTGAAAGTACTCACCCAGGACACACGTGACTATGCACGTCTGGTCCGTCACCGGCAGACCATTGAAAGAACGGATTGCAGTAAAAGCGGAGCAAAAATTGATTTTCTGGTAAGTCTATCGAACATCGACTACTGGGGTCGCAAAGCTATCCTCAGCATCAACCGCGATATTAGTGAACGCAAGCGAATTGAAACTGTTATCAGCTCCAGTGAGCACAAGCTGAGCTCACTCATTGAGGGTATTTCCGAGATCGTTGCACTCATTGATGCGGAAGGGATAGTGCGTTTCATAAGCCCCCAGGTGGAGCGAGTGCTGGGAACAAGAGTTCAAAAGGTGACAGGACGAAACGCGTTTGATTTCATTCATCCACACGATTACAAGCGTGTTGAAACCGAATACGCCAAGGTAATGCAGGAATCAGGAGAAGCGGTTCCAACAGTCGTTCGATTGCAGAACTATCGGGGCGAGTGGGTGCCATTTGAGATTATCGCCACCAATCATTTGCTCGATCCCGACATCGCCGGCGTAATTGTTACGGCGCGCGATCTGCGTTTTCGCCTGGAGGCGGAACAGGCTATCCGACAAGCCAATGCCGAATTCGATAAGCACGTGAACGAGCGGACCATGGATCTGGCCAAAGCCAACGCAGCGTTGCGAATCGAAAACCAGCAACGTCGCTATGCTGAAGCACAGCTTCAGCGTTCTCTTTCTCTTCTTCATGCGACGTTAGAATCCACGGCGGACGGCATTCTGGTGGTTGCCAATGACGCAACCATCAGCGGCTACAACCAAAAATTTGTTGACATGTGGCACATTCCGCGCATTGCTCTGTCGGGGCTTCGAGGGGCGGAGGTGCTCAGCTCCATAGCACCCCAGGTCGAGGATTCACAAGCTTTCCTGGAGGGTATAGAGGCTCTGAACGCCAAGCCAGACTCTGTTGCCTTTGACACTCTGCGGCTCAAAGATGGGCGGGTGCTGGAACGTTACTCGCAACCGCAGCGCGTTGAAGAACGAATCGCTGGACGTGTGTGGAGCATTCGCGATGTGACGCACGCGCGGCGAATGGAAGAGGAATTACGTCAGTCTCAGAAGATGGAAGCGGTTGGGCGGCTTGCCGGTGGTGTAGCGCATGATTTCAACAACCTGCTTATGCTGATCTCTGGTTATGCCAACCAGTTGCTCGAGGATACTGACCTGCCGAAGAAACATCGCGCGTTCTGCGACCAGCTGGTGGATGCAACGAAGCGGGCGGCAACACTCACGAGGCAGTTGCTGGCCTTCAGCAGGAAACACCCCGCAGTCCCGCAGATAGTGGACTTGCACGCAATTATTTCTGATATGGGGAAAATGCTGCAGCGACTTCTTTCTGACCGGATCCAACTCGTACTGAACATTGGAGCAGAAGAGTTGCCTATCTTTGCTGATCCTTCTCAACTTGAGCTTCTCATCATGAACCTGAGCCTTAATGCCCGGGATGCGATGCCGGAAGGAGGCATCCTGTCAATCACTACAAGTAATGAAGCGCCCGAAGAGGGAAAATCCTACGAATCGGCCCCCGGGAGTTATGTAGTAATGGAGGTAAGCGATACAGGTCTAGGTATGTCCGCTGATATCAAGGAGAGGATCTTTGAACCCTTCTTCACCACCAAGGGGGTGGGCAAAGGCACCGGACTGGGATTGTCGGCTGCGTATGGGATTGTCGAGCAGGCAGACGGACATATTACTGTTGAGAGCGAACCCGATCGCGGCACGACATTTCGCGTCTACCTTCCCCACGCCACCGCTGAGGTTCCGAAAAAAATCAAGGCTGCAGAAGCGTTCCCTGTAACCGGCCACGAGACGCTTCTGTTGGCGGAAGACGAAGCCGGCATTCGCGCTATGACGCGCGTCTATCTGGAAAGCATGGGATACAAAGTGCTCGAAGCAGAAAATGGAAGCGAGGCCTTGCGAATCTCCCGAGAGTATAAGGAGACCATCGATCTCCTGATTACTGACATCGTGATGCCAGGCATGCGAGGCGATGATCTAGTCCGCACAATGCAAAAGGAAAGGCCAGACATGGCGGCAGTGTTTATTTCTGGATACGCAGATCTGGGGAAATTAGAGGCAGACATCCCGTTCGTGGAAAAACCGTTTGCTTTTCCAGAATTGGGCGCGCGAGTTAGAAGTTCCCTGGACAAACATAAAGGACTACAAAAGCCCGATGGCTTTGGTCCATTGCGACAACCCGCATAGCTTTTGCCTTGAACGTAAAATCAGTTTCCAGGCCCGATATACCCTTTTTTGAAATGAAGATGTAATGGTGTAGCGGGCGACGGGCCAGCCAATTGAACTTTGATCGTTCGAAACTGCTCGTCCCGCACGGAATTGGCCGGACGATAGCCAAGCACGTAATGGCTGCGAAGCTCACGGCTGATAGAGGCAGCAGCATCAGGCAACTGCCTGACATCATCCACGGCAATTATCCTGCCTCCAGTTGCTTCGCTAATGCCAGTCAACAATCGTTTTCCCGCCCACTCTTCGTAGGTCTTAAAGATTGTGTCGAAAATCCCAACGGCATAAATCTCCACGTCAGATTCCTCAACAAGCTTTTTTATCTCTCTGGATCCGTAGCGGCTGTGATTGTCGCCACCATCAGAGATGATAAAAAGCGCTCTTCTTGGATATTTTGCTGAATGTAATTTCGAGAGTCCCATGTAAATTGCGTCTAACAGGGCGGTACTGCCTTTAGGCGTGGCGGATGCCAGTTTCATCTCCAGGGAATCAATTGACTGCGTTGTGTCCGCCAGCAAATGCGGGCTATCAGCGAACGTGAGTACAAAGTAGTCATCGTCCGGGTTGGAGTTGCTAAAAAACTGCCGCAAAGCCTCGCGCGCGACCTCGATCTTGTTCGTCATGCTGGAGCTGAGATCGAGAAGAACTCCAACCGAAATAGGCGAGTCCTCTGTAGAAAAATAGCTGATCTTTTGCGGCTTTCCGGCTTCGAAGAGTTCAAAGCTTTGTTTGCCCAGGTTTACCACGGGATGGTTCATTGCGTCGTTGACCGTCACCGGCACGAGAACCAGGTCCGTCTTGATCCGCAAGACACTTCGGGTGTCATGATCGGACAGGGCACGATCTTCGGCGCCCGCAGGCAAAGCATTCCTCGAAGGCGCATCGTTCGTCGAACGTACGCGCATCGGAGGTATGTGAACATCATCCGAAGATTGTGATTGCGCTCCAGGACAGAGGACCAGAACCGCGCACGCAAGAAAAGAGGTGACAGCAAGACTTCGAAAACGGCCGCGAGGAGGAGCATAGCTGAATTTGGACATAGGGCACCCGCCAGCGGCGAACGAATGATATCACGGCGATGAAAAAAGCGGTACTGCGAATTTTGACAGCTTCATTCTGATCGCGAAGAGGCTGAAAAAGAAATCCAAGTGGCCGGAGTAGCGCCATAAATTTTTTTTCTGGTTCCAAAATATGGGACCAGAGTAGCACCGGAACTTTCTTTCTGGTTCGAGAACGGCACAAGCAGAGTTAAACCTGAATGCCTGCAGAGGTAACGACGCACATGACTTGGCTGCTTGCGATCAGGAAACTCAACAAACAAGCTCAACAGGAGATGAAAAGGATGTGAAATTCGGAGTGGATGTTTTTACGCTCGGAGTAAGGTTTTGCAAGCGACCTCTCAAAGAAATCGGAATGCAGAGTTCAAGAGCTAAGGTTCCTGACATTTGTGACAGGTACGGAACTCTCTATTTGGAGTAGAATTTCTTGGTTGCTCTCCAACCTGAAAAACGGGATTGAGAGTAATTGAATAGCGACTGCTTCGGTTTTTATATCTGCACCTCTTTACTATCTGTTGCCGAACAGTTCATGGTCGATCAAGCGGACAGCCAACGCTACTCTCGGCGCCAAAGGAGCGACAATGCAGAAGACCACGATTCTTATCGCAGATGATCATACGATGATTGTTGAGGCATTTCGAGGATTACTGGAGCCACAATATGAAGTAATAGCAACGGTGCGGGATGGCCGTGAGCTTCTCGAAGTGGCCCCCAAAGTGCGGCCGGATGTCATTGTGATTGATATCGGCATGCCGCTTTTAAATGGGCTGGCTGCGGGCCAACGGCTCAAGCAATCCATGCCGCGCGTGAAGCTGATTTATGTAACGATGAACCAGGATCCCGATATTGCGTCTGAGGCGCTGAACAGCGGCGCGTCGGCCTACTTACTTAAAAGTTCGGCTGCTTCAGAGCTTCTCCATGGAATTCATGAAGCGCTGAAAGGTGGAGTTTATATCACCCCACTCATTAAACGGGCCCTGACGGAATCATTCATTCGTTGTCCACACCCGAAGATGAAAGCAAAGAAACTTACCGGTCGCCAGATTGAGGTCCTGCAACTCCTGGCTGAAGGACGGTTGATGAAAGAAGTGGGCGCCGTCCTGGGTCTCACGCCGCGAACCATTGCCTTCCACAAATATCGGATCATGGAAGCAATCGGCGTGAAAACTAATGCGGAATTGATCCAGTTCGCGGTAAAGAACCATTTTGTCGCGGCCGCTAATGAATAACAATTATTCTGGCATAATCTTCTGTTTTTCTGGTTCGTTCATAGCCACGGGGGCATAGTAGCCATGCCGATAGAAGATGTGCAAGCCGTGACGCTTGACCTTTACTTTAATCTTTCGAAATGAACCGTCCTGATTGAGTTCAGCCGGCCTATAGGCCAGGAAGTAGTGACTCCTCAGCTCCTCTTGTATTGATTTAAATGCCTTGGCAACGTCTTTTTCACTGCTGGCTTTCAGCACAATACCGCCTGACACGTCTGCCATTTCCTTGAACTGTTTGTATTTTGGGTCAAGAGAGCTTGGCTCGCCATTCGTGTTGAGAGCGATGATAACCACATTTTGCTGGAGCGCGGCAGCAATGGCTTCGCGCACGCTGAAATGGCTGCTGTTGTCATCGCCATCAGTGATAACAATGAGAACGCGTCGGACAGGCTGGCCATCAGCGCGTTCCTGCAGCTTCTCACATCCAAAATGCACGGCATCGTAGAGGGCGGTGGAGCCCCCCAATGGGAGTTCGCGAATTGCCTTGCTCAGCGATGTGAGGTCTGAGGTGAAGCCCTGCATCAGCCTTACGTTTTCGTTGAAGCTTACGACGAAGGCGCTGTCCTTCGCAGGATTCAGAACTTGTCGGATGAAGGCGATGGAAGATTGCTTTTCGAATTCTATCTGGCGAGAAATCGAATCGCTGCTATCAATGATTAATCCCACACGCAGCGGTAAATCGGAACGGCTCTGAAACTCAAGAATCGAACTGGGCGGCTGGCCGTTATCCAGAACACTCACGTCATCCTGGGAGAGGTCTGTTACCCAGTGGTTATGGCGGTCTCTGGCTGTGAACAAAAGATCAACTTCATTGACTTTGATCTTGAATGTCGGCGCCAGCTCGTCATTTACGTCGAACAGATTCTGTTGAGACAAAGATGGCGTTTGTGCATGTCCTGGCGAAACCGAAGCCCACAGCAGGAAAACAATTGCGATCAGCAAAAACCTCCCTGCGGACCGGGCCTGGATGCGAAAAAAACAGGCATCGCCAGCCCTGATATAAGCTGCAATTATTAATGGTTTCATGCTTGCAGAATAGGCCTGGATGTAAGCTGCATTAAGTGTTAAAAGTGACAGCCAGTTCCCACGCCGCGACGATTACGAAGGGCCGCCAATTTTTTCATTCCATATTGGCTGGCATTGTTAAACCAGCGATGAGCGCATCTGGAGGCGCTCTACAATTAATGCGCTTGCTTGCAGGCCATCAGTAATTGTGTGTTTCAGGATTTTGGGAGAACTCAGCAGTAGGCTCTCAATTTTCGATGAGGGGCTAGCCGGCGTGGGCGTTTCTATTTGCTGTGGATTGCTTGTACTCCACCACACTTTCTCGTGATCTGTTCACTGCCCACGTGCGACGCAGGCACGGACGAAGTTGATCATTCATCCACATGGCTCCAGCTGCTATCGGGGTTAAAGTCCGTAATGGCTCCGGCTGTGGCCGCCGTGGTCTTGCCCAAATCTTTCTGGAGCAATACGTGATCCTGGTTGATGATGAACGTCATAATGCCGGAATTTCCATATTCAGCCGGATAAGCGAGGAAGGCGAATCCATTCACCATTTTTCCGTCGACCATGTAGTCCTTTGCTCCGCCCTGGGCCTCACTTCCTTGCCGGTTCAGCATGTGAAAGTAATAGCCGTGGAACGGAGCGTGTGATTTTGCCTGTGCCGCGCTATATCCTTCTGTGCTTGCAAACGCTACCAGCGGTCCGAGCGGGCTCCTGGGCTGGCCTTCAGGTGATTCCCAGTACAAGCCATTCTGCGTGCCCGGATCACTCACGAATTTGAGGGCGTAATGCTTCATACTCCCGTCATCGTGATGCAATGAAAAATACTCGGCTTGAGCATCAGCCAGCGCTCCGCAAACGTCGATGACTGCCAACTCATTACGACCAATCCGGCGGGCGAGTATTTCATTCTTTCCGGCTTCTGTGTCAAAGAACCACTGCCCGGAATCGTTCTTCTTCAGCGGAATCGGGAAGGCAAAATTATCTGCTCCGACCAACATGATCTGTGCGCCGTCAGGCATCTTGCGCCATCTGTGCATGGCTTCGTATCCCGCGACAAATGCGTCCGCGGTTCTCTTGTCCTGCACCGCATCACCCGAGAAGATAAGCTCCTTCGATGCCGAACCAAAAATTGCCAGGAGCGCGTTTTGATCACCTGATTTCGCCGCTTGCAGCAGCGCATTCCCAGCGTGGTCGGGCGAGGGGAACGTCGTGGCCGAAGATGTGCTTGATTTCGCGAGTTGATTATTGCAAGCCGCGAGCGGAATCATCAGCGCTAGAAAAATCAGCTGGCTGGCAACACGAAATCTGCGGGTTACTTGCGACATGACTTTTCCTCCTGCTTCGATTCGAAAAACGCAGTCTCGCTATTGTTTGGGCCAGGTGCTTGCGGATGCACCATGATTTCACCTGCGACCGTGAAAACCGCCGAAGCTATGACCGCCGCCCCAGCCACCACCGCCGCCCCTGCTTGCCGAACCACGCGCACTCTCCGCTCTGGATTGCCAGCCGCTGGCCCCGCCGCCGAAGGCCGAGGATCCGCCACTCTTTTCTGCCTGTCCCCAACCGCTCGAACCGCTCTTCAAGGCATCGTCCGAGGTCCCGCCTTTTTGCTGCCAGCCACTCCCAGTGTTGCTGTAGGCTTTTCCGTCAGCTGTCGCATACTTGTTTCCATTGGCGGTCTTGCCCGCGGCAGCGCTGTTGTACTGACCCGAGGCTCCAGCCGCTTTACCGCCGTTTGACGTTTGCACTGACCCGGTGGTTCCAGCGGCGGTGGTTTGGTGCTGGCCGTAGGCGGTGTTGCCGTTTTTTGAAGCGGTCGAGCTTCCCCAGCTTCCATAGGCATTGGAGCCTTGATGCGTTGTGCCATATGCGCCGGTCCTCGGGTTGTACGCTTGACCGACATGTTCCGACCCGTAGCCGTTAGAAACTGTGGCTCCGCGCGCGTAAGTCCCGGTGGAGGGGTTGTAACCTCTGTTATAGTGTGCAGCACCGTTGGGGCCATATGCAGCCCCGCCAGAACCATAATAACCACCGTGCCATGCGCTGTTTCCGTAGTAGGCTGAAGACCTGTACACTACCGTGCTGCTGTGCCAGTTACAGTTCCAATAGCTGTAATTCCAGGGACTGCTGCTGGCTAACATTGCGCCGATGGCAATTCCAGCTCCGAACGCCATCACACCCGTGGCCGCCGCCGCGCTGGTTGTGTATCCGGGAACTACATAAGGAGTTCCGTAAATGACCGCGGGGTTATACGTGGGCACGTATACGATCTGGGGGTTTGCGGGCTGGATAACAATGATTTGTGGCGATTGTTGCACTACCTTGATTTGCTCGCTTGATTTCAGATTGCCGGCAGCCTTGGCTTTTTCACGCAAAAACTGAACGGCTTGCATGACCTCGGCAGCCTGCGTGTGATATGCCTCGCCCAGCGAGGAGGTCCAGGTGAGATTCTTCGCCATGTTGTCGAGCACGGAAGGGAATTGAGTGATCGCCTTTACGCTCGGGTCCCATTGCTGGCCGTCTACAGCGTCCATCAGCGACTTGCCCTTGAGAGAGCTGTTCTGTTTAAGCCAATCCGCAGCGAATGCCACTTGATCTGGGAACGTTGCCGCACCCAGCACCTGGGCAACCAGGGCATCCGGGTAGAGTGCGATGGGTGCAACCAGCTGTTGCAACTCTTCGGCAGTTAAGGGTACCCCTTGCCCGGAATACTCGCTCGTACTTTTTTCCTGGGCTTGAACTTCCCATTGCACTGAACTGACGAGCAGGAGCAAACACAAAGTGATCGCCGAAGTCTGTTTCATCAAGGTTCGCATGATTGTGCTTCTCCCATCGGCGTGCGAGATCGAACCAGACAAGCGGAAACGTTTAGAGAGTCATGTCGCCAGCATCGGAAGACGCGCAGACCGTGCTTCCCTCGATTCACGGTCGCGCTCTGTCCCGCATCATTCTGTCCCGCATCATTCGGCGTCACCAGAAAATGGCGGGCCTGAGGACAGCACCTCGTCTTTGAGCTGGCAGCGCATCTTTCTGCCGTAGACTTTGGCTGCCGTGTACTTTGGCCTGTGGCAAATCAGGACAAAATCAATCAGCGGCGCTATTTAATGTGTCCAAGTCCGAATACAAGACCGCTCTTCAGCCTGAAGCTGTTCTGATTGTTGTTGTTGCTGCAGAAAGCCAGAGGGCAGTCATTGTTGAAGCGGGTGTAGAGATACTCGGCCTGGAAAAGGCGCCAGGAAACCCTTGAGGAAAACTTGATGTCAACGCCTCCACCTACAGTCATGGCGAAGGCATTTCTTGAACCGGACGAGTGGTCGGTCCCATTTAGGCAACCGAATCCGCTGCTGCTATCGCAGCTAAGGCCGAGGCGAGTCCCGCCAAACATAAGATCGAAGAATGGGTGGAGTGCGCTGCTGCTTCTGAGAGTAAGCCGGGGACCAAACAGGTAGTTAAACTGGCTACCGCTAAGCCTGTTGAAGCCGAATGTTTGGCCGAAAAATCTGCAATAACCCAGATCCGATGCCAGGGCAAGCGTACTGCTGACGTTAATGGCCAGTGTTGTTCCGCCACCCGCGCAATTTAAGTCTTGATTTGCGACTGGAGTGCGAGCGTACATGAAGTCCATTGATGCTTCAGCTGCTGGGTACTCGCTCTGAGCCAGGGCGGAGCCGGCAGTTAGCAGAAGCAAGCCCACTAGAACTGTAAGTTTGTGCATTTGGTTCTCCTTTTGATTGCCACTAAGCTGAACCTCAACTATGAGGTGCAATTTCACGTTCAGCGCCCGGTGCTCTTTCATGGCTCATGGCGATGTGCTTTTGATGGCGCTGCATCGAGTAATCCTCGAATGATCGTAGGAAAGCTCATTCACTACGCCTACTGGCAAAAATGTCAGGAAAGCAGGACCGGGCGAAACAGCATGCAAACAAAGAGGCAAGTTGTGCTCGATAGACCTGCAAGGATGCAGATGTCCAACAACTGGAGCTTGTTATTTTTCGACTTCAATCGGTGAGAGCTTCGGGAATGCGCCACTCCTCCTCTTTGTTGTTCTGCGTTCTGCCGAAGATGTTGAATTTGCGATTGACGGACGGAGGCCAGTAGTTATGTTAGTTGCAGATGAGTGTGAACACTACTGTCAGAAACGACAGCCGCGATGCTGTAAATACCAGATTTGAAAGTGTTCGTGTCCGCGACCTGTAGTAAGGCTGTCAGCATTGACAGTGTTGCCCCAGCTTGCTGGAACATAGGATTCGGAAGATAACTATTTTCACCGCAATTCAACTCCATCAAGCATCGCCAAACCCAGCGGAGACAAGACTAATGAAAATCAAGAACGGAATCGTCATTTTCGCATGTACCATGCTGGCTGGTGCGTCATTGCTACAGGCGCAACAAGAGGGAAGGCTTAACTCTGGCGAGGACCCAGACTTCCGTGTCACCCTTGCGAGATCGGCGCCCGCGCCATTTTCTGCAGCCACCAATCCGCGAGATACGGAAGGCGCTTCTGCAAGTGATCAGGCCGCACCCCAACCTGCTGCAACTGGCCAGCAGGACCAATGGCATGTCTCTATCAGTCCATATCTCTGGTTCCCAGGCGTGCACGGAACGGTGGGAACGAATGACCGCGAAGTCGGCTTTCATGCCAGCGCCACGGATCTACTTTCACATTTCCGCTTTGGTTTGATGGGAGGGCTGGAAGCCCGAAAAAATCGCTGGGTGATTCCAATCGACCTGCTTTATATCAGGTTGCGGGATGACAAGGGAATACCTCTGGGCGCGTTTGGAGCCACTACGGCCACTGTTACAGGAAATGTGTTCATTTTCACGCCGAAAATCGGATTTGCCTTGATCAAGGCGAAAATGTTTGAGGTTGATGCTCTGGCGGGATTGCGATACTGGCACTTTGGAGAGGATCTGAACTTTAATCCATCGGTGCTCGGATTAAATTTTTCGAAATCACAAAATTGGGTGGACCCTTTGGTTGGCGGGCGAATCGGCTTCCCTCTTTCATCGAAGCTCGACGTGACGGTGGCTGGTGACGTTGGTGGCTGGGGAACGGGCTCTCAGCTCGAATACCAGGTGGTTGGCCTTCTCGGCTACAAGGTTAAGCCACATGTGAAATTGGAGGTAGGCTATCGCTACCTGGATGTCAACTACGCAGCGAACGGTGTCCACGGTGGCATTCTCGATGTCGCCATGTCAGGCATCATTTTTGGCGCGACCTTCAACCTCAAGTGAGTGAAAGCGGCCCAAGGGCGCAAAGACGCACCTGTACTATCTCCTGCCGGAAAGGAAACACACGATGACAAGGTTAATATCCCGCGTAGCGGGCGGCGGCTGTGGCGTAGCTTTATTGCTGGCATCCTCAATTTCCATATCCCAATCGCCCGAGATTCAACAGCGCGTGGCTGCTCTCAAGCAATCTGTAGCGCGTGACCAGCAGAACCTCCGGCGGTATGAATGGATTGAGACCACCGTGATTAGCCTGAAGGGCGAGCAAAAATCGAGTCAGCAGAAGCAATGTTATTACGGCGTTGATGGTTCATTGCAGAAGGTCCCGGTGTCCGTTTCTCCCCAGCCGGAGAAGAAACGAGGAATCAGGGGACGCATCATCGAAAACAAGAAAGAAGAGTTGACGGACTACATGAAGCAAGCGGTCGCACTGGTAAAGACCTATGTGCCCCCCGATCCTGCAAAAATTCAGGCGGTGAAGGATGCGGGCCAGGTCAGTTTGGATCTGCCGGGCGCAGGGCAGGGTGCACGATTGAATTTCCGCGGCTACGCCAAGCCAGGCGACCTGCTTTCGATAGAAGTTGATCCAGCCAGTAACCGCATCACTGGTCTTAAAGTGGCCACGTATCTGGATGACGTCAAGGATGCAGTCACGCTTGACGTCCGGTTCTCCTCCCTTCCGGATGGAACGGGATACCCGGCGACCGAGCTTCTGGTTGCAAAGGCGAAGAATCTTTCTGTTGATGTAACAAACTCGGGATACAGGATTTCAACACACTGATAAAGTTGGAATGCTCTTCAAAAGAATCGCAACTCCGAAAGGGCGAGCCATCGCCCTTTGCTTATTGACTAAACTTGCTGCGGCTGGCCACCCTTAGCGCAACGTGCCAATCATTTTGAAGATGGGAACCGCTGAGTGACTGGTATTGCTGCGTATTGATGGCTGCGAAAGAGACCCATTACGCAGCGTTCAAATCATGCCTCGATTTGCAATTGACACTGACCGGCTGTGAAAGCAGGCAAAAAAAGTAAAAAGGGCAATCCGGAACATACAACCGGACTGCCCTTTTCTCGTCAAGGAGGAGAGAGCGTTGAAACCATTTCAGCAGATGTAATGGGTTGGTCAAACTGGCAAAACTTACAGCTTTCGGCAAATGATACCTCAGAGGCCGCAGCTTCTTCTGTTGCGCCTGGAAAGTTTTGATGTTGATGCCCCGTGCACTTAGAGGCGGAGAAGTCCGATCGGTGCGGTTTCCATCAGGAGATATTTCAGTAGATGAAAACAGCGGCGAGACCGCATCCGCGATCTCGCCTGGGGCAGTGGAGTGACGCCGCTGGGTATCAACCTTCATCGCCTTAGCTCTCACTTTATTCTCCCATTCCCAGCTGTAAACTGTTGGATGTGACAGCCTGATCCAGCGTGTCCAATGCTTATTTATTGAGTCGCGGCATCGCGTTATCTGGTTGTGCAAAACGGAAAGCCAAGCGACCGATCGCCTCTTACCGCCCTTTCGCGGCCGATCGCGCTTTAGGATCCGAAGTCGCAAAGCTGTCCGTGGCGCTACGGATGGGTTTAACGTTGTCGTCCGGACTTTTAGCAGCGACGCTGGAGGCGCCTGCACGCGCCACAAATCGCATCTGGGTCGGGCAGAAAATGCACTGTATTTCCCCCGCACCCACGTCGGCCTGGGGTACCAGAAAAGACCTCAGGCATTGCGTGCATCTGACCATTACGTAAAGAGCTCCGATTGCGTGTTTGCCGGCAGGCTGCGTCTGTGTAGGCGGCAGAGCATTGATGCTTTCACTTACTCGCGCTTCGCAGGTGCGAATGCCATCCAAGACAATGCGAAAAAGCTTTTCCGGGTGGCTACGACCCTTCGGGTAAAACGCATCGGAGATGACCTCACTCGGAGCATGCTCTTCGTCACTGATGCAACTCATGGCCACAACAGCTACCTCGGGAAAGCTGCAGCGTACTTTACAGAGGAAATCAAAGCCCGACATGCGCGGCATCTCCAGATCGGTTAGCAGTAGGTCAGGCACACGGTTTCTGAATTGCGCAAGTGCATCGACACCGTCTCTGGCCGTCGACGTCACATAATTAGCCTTGGAAAGAACCATGGCCAGGGTTTCACGAACGGATGCATCGTCATCCACAATCAGCAAATGTAATCTACGAGTCGAAGACACAGTACACCCTCCAAATCCGCTCTCGCCAAACAGGCGAAAATTCAGGGCAAAATTGAGAATCATATTTTGGTACCAAAAGTAGTGGTCCGTAGCAGACAGCAACTTGGGTTAAAAGTGTGCATGTCCCCCGTCATCCCCATTGTCAAACGGAAAATGCGTAAAGCTCGCCCGAGCCAACCTTAATTGGCGCGGACATTTGTTACTGGATTGTCAGCGGCAAACGAAGTATCGGATAAGAGAAGCAGTGCTTCAAACTGGCAAATGTACCAGTGCTTAATTTAACAACCATTACAAACAAGAACTATAAGAACGATGCCCACTGCCAGCGCGCCGGCAGCCCATCGGACAACGAGCGGCCAAGGCACTGTCATTTGATCGTCAAGAAACTCTAACTCTCCGGAGACAACTGGCCTGGATTTCGGTGCCATAAAGCAGTCACAATCGTGAGTCGGCGTTTCAAGATATTGAATTTCCTGCCAGACTTGAAGATCGAACGCTCTCATCGATTTCTGCCGATGTCTTGACTGATCTGATTCTCTCCACATACCAACCCCAAAAATCCTTCTACCCGGGCCGTTGCCTGCATGGCTGCGCGCCGCCCGGTCCCAATTCCCAAGCTATTCAAGCACCCTGATCAGTTAACTCTCAGGGTTGGCTCACGAAGAGGCTACTGTAAAAGATTGCAGCTGGCCTTTTCCGGAACTGCATTGGTCATCGTAAATTCAGCGGCAATTCCCCTTTCGGGAAGATGTGGGAAATGACCTGGGAGAAGTGGCCTAAGCAAAGTATGAAAGGGAATATCAGAGAGTCACCTGTCAAAACTAACAGTTCCCGCGATATTGCTTCGCTCTTGCATTGGCGTGCCGCCCCTCAGTGTTGCAGGGCTTGCTCTATCTCGTGATTGCGGATGGTCTGCCATTCTTTGTATTGCTGAGCCGAAAGAATGTTCTCCACCTGGGGATCGGCTTGCTGATGGATTGATCGCATCTGCTCAGCTTTTTCGCCCGGCGGCATACCAGGATTGTTCTTAATTGCCTCAATTTTTGGAGCTTCCGCCTGAAGAATTGGCAATAGGGCGACTTTCTGTTGCGGACTGAGATTCAGTACCTGCGCAAGTCTCTCGAGCTTCTCCGCCGGCGTTTGCGCCTGCAGCTTGCTTGCATACCCCAGGAGAACGCAGGAGCACAATGCCAGAGTGGTCAATACGACAACTCGATGCTTCATTTTGATTTCCTCGTGGTTTTGTTGACACGGATTCAAAGTCTGCTGCGAGGCAATTGCCTCAGAAAGAATCTGTTGGTTTGGAGTAATGCGGACATGGTTCTTCCAGCCACCGGCTTCCTGAAAACCTGGAAGGCTGCAATTAACCGCCGTTCTTGGCCTTGTCTAATTCCTGTTTCCGGATTGCTTTCCATTGCTCATACTGGGTCGGGGTCAGGATGGCTTTGATCTGGGGGTCGGCCTGATCATGGATGGCTTTCATCTCTTTTCTTTTATCTCGCTTCGAGGGATCAGATTTCAGTGCTTCCAGCTTGGGCGCCTCTGCTTTTAGGATTGGTAACAGTTGGCTTTTTTGCTGTGCATTTAAACCCAGTACCTGGGAGAGGCTCTGAAGCTTTTCCTCCGGCGTCTGCGCCTGCAACATATTGGCTAAAAGAAAAACACTTGAGCAAAGCGCGATTGCGCCGAGCGTCAGCATTCGTTGTCTTCATTCCGCCTACTTCCTTTCTGCCAGGCCGATTGTCGACTTAGCACCATCGATCAACAATCGTCGACAGTCATCCATCAATCTTGCGCATTGCCCGGTAGCGCCAGCAACTGGTAGAAATCACAGCTGCTATCCTATGCATTATCAGAGGCGAATCCTGAGAAGAAGGGGTTGCGAGAGGACCCTGTGAGGCGTGACTCCGGTCGCCTTGTAAGAGTCAGGGCCGCTTACGGCGCTGAAAGTTCTACTCATTAGCGCGATGGCTGTACACAAGCGGATTCCGCGGCCAGAATCCGCACTACATCCGAGGCCTCTCGTCCTTTCAGCAGCAGGTCCACCATGAGCTTCATGGGATGATCAATATGGTTAAAAAACGCCTTGTAACCCGCACACAGATAATTCAAACCGGGCTCTCCATCCGGGGTCTCGATAAACCGGTTGCGGGGACACTCACCATTACACGCAAACTTTACTTCGCACTCGCGACAATAACGTGGAAGCGAGTCCTGCTTGTCATTTCCGAATTTCCGCTGCTGATCTGAGGCGACCAGTTGAATCAGATGCTGGTCCCGGATGTTACCCAGAAGATATTTGGGCTCGACAAAATGATCGCAGGAATAAAGGTCGCCGTTATGCTCGAGAGCCAGGGCATTGCCACATGTCTTTGCGAAGATACACAGTGAAGCAGGCATCCCCATCCAGGAGGCTAACGAAGATTCAAACAACTGGATGAAAACGCTGCCGACATCATGGCGCACCCATTCATCGAAAATGGCAATCAGGAACTGGCCCCAAAGTTCAGACTTGACCGTGCGTTCGGTGACGAGGTTTCCGTTCTGTGTGTAAAGCGGGCGCGCATGGTTGCGCTCACCCCAGCCTTCGTTAGCAATCTCCAGCATCTCAGGCAAAGCCCGTTCAACGATGGGAATGAACTGTACGAAGTGAGTTCTTAATTGGTCGCGAAAAAAACGGTAGACCTCAAGCGGGTGTTCAACGTTAGCGGCATGAACCGTGCAGAGAATATTGAACTCAACCCCGTGCTGCTGCATGAGACGAGCCGCGCGCATCACCTTGTCGAAAGTTGGTGCGCCGCCCTTGTCTACTCGATAAGCGTCATGCATTTCACGTGGGCCATCCATCGATAACCCGACCAAAAAGCTGTTTGTTCTCAGGAATTCGCACCATTCTTCATTCAGAAGAGTGCCGTTGGTTTGAATGGTGTGTTCCAGGGTCATTCCGGGGCGCTTATATTTATGGACCAGGGCCATCGCCCGCCGGAAGAAGTCCAACCCCATCAGTGTCGGTTCGCCGCCCTGCCAGGCAATGGTAATCTGGGGCTCGCGCTGAGATTCGATGACCTGTTTGACGTAGGCTTCGAGCACGTCATCTGCCATGCGAAACTGGCTGCCGGGATATAACGTGTCCTTGGAAAGGAAAAAGCAATACTTGCAGTCAAGATTGCAAACGGCCCCGGTTGGCTTCGCCATGACATGAAAATACGACGGAGCATTCCGCGGCCAGACGCTGGGAGCTTCGGTCATTGTCAGGTTTCTCTGATAGTGAAGCTACGCGGGCAGGCTTACCATGAACCACTGTCACAAATGACAGTTCGGGCTGTTGGGATCGTGAGTTTCGAACCTGGCGCCAGAATCCATGGAACATTGGCTCACATGGTCGTAAAAGTCCTTGCGCAAGAGCCTGATACAAGTCAGAATGAGAGAACCATTGGGTTAAGGGGTTCACCATTCCACACGTAACGATTAAGACGGGTCTAACGACTGCGGACGGCCGCGAAGAAGTACTCACGGAATATTTTTGTGACCACCACGGCTGTCCTAATGTTGCAACACAAGCGCTCGGAAGCGTAAGAGAACTGTCGCTTGTGGTCATGGTTTGCGATGAGCATGCACCCAGATCCCGACCTGAACAGCACATCAGTTAAATAATAATAATAAGGTGCACCTTGCCGGCGACCGGCTCGCCAGTTCGCGAAGAGCAATGGGATAAGTTAGCCTCCTGCAACGCCAGCTTTCTAAAAACAACGTATTGCTGCGCCTGCGATTTCTGACAGTAGTCTCGTTCAGGGCGGAGTCGTACCCTGCCTGTCAGAGGCGATATCGCCTTGTTCATTTCGTCACCCTCATAAACATTCCAGACTTTCACCAGAAGAAGGTGTGCCTTTCCATGAATGACCAAGATAAAATTCAGCGGACCGTTCTCCCCATCCCAGATCAACTTCGCTCAGGCCTTATTACTTACGACGCAAAAGATCCAGACACCAAGAACCCACCGATCACGCAGTTGCGTCCGCCTAAGGGGGCGCCCAATGTTCTGATTGTCCTGATTGACGATGCGGGTTTCGGATCTTCAAGCGCCTTTGGAGGCCCATGTAATACGCCGACGGCGGAGCGCCTGGCGGCGGGTGGTCTTACATTCAACCGCTTTCATACCACAGCTCTCTGCTCGCCAACGCGACAGGCACTCCTAACCGGCCGCAACCACCACACTGTGGGAATGGGCGGGATCACCGAAATCGCTACAGGGTCGCCCGGCTATAACTCCATTCTGCCGAACACCTGCTCGCCACTCGCGCGGACCCTGAAGCTCAACGGTTACGCAACGGCCCAGTTCGGCAAGTGCCATGAGGTTCCAGTCTGGCAGACCAGCCCGGCTGGTCCTTTTGATGCGTGGCCGACAGGGGGAGGCGGATTCGAATATTTTTACGGATTTATCGGCGGAGAAGCCCACCAATGGTATCCCTCGCTCTATGAGGGGACTACGCCTGTCGAGGTGAAAAAAACGCCGGAAGAGGGATATCACCTGGTTCCAGATATGACAGACAAGGCCATCAACTGGATTGGGCAACAGAAGTCCCTGATGCCCGATAAACCATTTTTTGCGTACTTTGCACCGGGCGCGACACACGCACCTCATCACGTCCCGAAGGAATGGGCGGACAGGTACAAAGGCAAGTTCAATCAGGGATGGGACAAACTTCGCGAAGAGACGTTTGCGCGTCAGAAGAAGTTGGGTGTTATCCCGCCAAATTGTGAGCTTACGCCAAGACACAAGGAAATTCCATCGTGGGATGAAATGCCGGCTGCACTGAAACCTGTGCTCATCCGGCAGATGGAGGTCTACGCGGGATTCATGGAGTACGTCGATCACCATGTTGGCCGGCTGGTGGATTCTCTGAAAAAGCTCAATCTGCTCGATGACACATTGATCTACTACATCATCGGCGACAATGGCGCATCTGCCGAAGGCACGCTTAACGGAACATACAACGAGATGATCAATTTTAATGGCGCGTCGGCATTGGAAACGCCTGAGTTCCTGATGGCAAGGCTGGACAAGCTGGGAGGGCCGGAATCCTACAACCACTTTGCGGTAGGTTGGGCGCACGCCATGGATACGCCGTACCAGTGGACCAAGCAGGTCGCCTCGCATTGGGGCGGCACACGCAACGGGACGATCGTCCACTGGCCCAAGGGTATCAAAGGGAAAGCTGAGATTCGGAGCCAGTTCCATCATGTGATTGATGTTGCGCCAACCATCCTGGAAGTGGCGGGGCTGCCGCAGCCGGTTTTCGTAAATGGCGTTCAGCAGCATCCGATTGAAGGCGTCAGCATGGCGTATTCATTCAACGACGCAAAGGCGGCCGAGCAGCATGAGACACAATATTTCGAAATGTTCGGCAACCGCGGTATTTACCACAAGGGCTGGACCGCGGTCACACGACACAAGACGCCATGGCTCCTCATGGGCGAGAAAACGCCGGCCTTCGACGACGACACATGGGAACTCTACGACACGACGAAAGACTGGACGCAAGCGAAAAACCTGGCAAAGCAGATGCCAGAAAAGCTGCATGAGCTACAACGCCTGTGGCTGATTGAGGCCACACGCTATAACGTGCTCCCGCTGGATGACGACCTTGCCAAACGGTTGAACTCAGATACAGCGGGGCGGCCTCAACTGATCAAAGGTAATTCTCAGATTCTATTTGGCAGCATGGGGCGTCTATCAGAAAACTCGGTGCTCAACATCAAGAATAAATCGCACTCAGTGACCGCTGAGATTGTTGTGCCCGCAACCGGGGTAGAAGGCGTCATCATTGCCCAGGGAGGCAACATTGGTGGCTGGAGTCTTTACGCTAAAGGCGGCAAGCTCAAATACTGTTACAACCTGCTCGGCATCCAGCAATTCTACGCTGAATCAGCCGCTGCGCTGCCCTCAGGTCAGCACCAGGTACGCATGGAGTTTGCGTACGCGGGTGGTGGTCTTGGCAAAGGCGGTACCGTGACTCTATACGTGGACGGTAAAAAGGTGGGGGAGGGAAAAGTCGCCGCTACGGCGGCCATGATCTTCTCCGCCGACGATGGTTGCGACATAGGGGTGGATACGGGATCTCCCGTTTCACCAGATTACGGGTCACGGGGAAATGAATTTTCGGGGCAGGTCAAGGGCGTCCAGCTCGCAATTGCCGCGGATGCTGTAAGTCCCGATCACCTAGTGGCACCGGAAGAAGCTGTCCGCATCGCCATGGCAAGGCAGTAAACAACTCTGCTCCTCTCTTCTTCAAGCCCCCGTTCAAGGCCAATTGGACGGGGGATTTGTTTTGCAAGCGTGTTTGCAACTGTCGACAAGAAATGCACTTCGCAATCCAGAATCGGCCGCTCGCTTGACACGGCAAGCAAGCAGAAAGCCATGAAGGGCCGGAGGAGAAATCGACAGCCCCGCGATCATCTAAGCGCATTTGTTCACCGGGGAACAAACATCAGTGTCAGCGCACGGAGAGGACAGCGGAATGCTCTGCACATATTTGTGCGTAGAGCCCGCCGTCGTGCAAATTCGGAAGCTGGGTACGCGCAGAGCAGATAGAAGCAGTGCTTCTGGGCAAGTTCGTTCCACAGCTGTTCAAGTTGAATGGCGGCTTCCACCTGACCTCGTTCACAAAGTACAGCCACCATTTCTCCAAACACGAGGATTCTCTTGTGCATAAGAGCATTAACCATTTCCGCTTCGCGAATGATTTTTTCAGCGGTAACAAAAAATCGCTTTCGGTCGATCTCTCCATCTTGCATAAAAGTCAAAAGTGTTGCCACCGCCTCGAAATGGACAAACCGTCCCTGTTCAACTGCAGTAACAGTATCCACGCCCTGATCTTTCAAAATCTGAAAAAGACGTTGCCGGTGCGGCTCGGTCACGATAACAATAACCACATTTCCGGTCAGAAGACCGTCTTCGATGAAGCGGGATAACGAAAGCAAAAAAAGGTTCTCTTCCGAATAGAACTGGACCGCGTGGTCACATGGGGACTTGTTTGTTGTTTGCGAAAACGAAAAAAGAGTTGCTCCCTGGCTGCCACCGGAGCTTTGTGCGGGCATCGTTTCGCTGAACGACAAGTGCGATAGCGCACTGCTGATGAAGCGAGCGCCCTGCAAAACAGTTTCTACAGCAGTTGTGAGTTCGCTTGCGGCATCCGCCTTAATGAGGTATCCCATACCGCCCACGCTCAGAGCTTCTTCCATGATCGCGTGAGAAGTTTCCTGAGTGATGAAGATTATTCTGGATTCAGGGGAGAGTGTACGGATTTGTCGAGCCGCCTCAATGCCGTTTAGTGTCGGAAGCCCAATATCGAGAAGGATTAGATCGGGAAGCAGCTCTTTTGTTTTCTCAACCGCCTCTAACCCGTCTGCCACCTCACCTACGATCTGAGTGCCAGGCCTTTGTTGCATCGACCGACGAAGGAATTGGCGAAAGGGCTGATGGTCTTCTACCACCAGAACACGAACAAGTACGCGAGAGGTCGCGGGAGAGCAACGAGGTGGTTCCACAACGTCATTCTACTCGCTTTGGTTCTTGCGTGGCGCTCGAATTGTGGCTGGCGATGGGGTTACGATTTCGCGAGGATAAGCATATCCAGTTTGCCTGAGACAATTGCATGCTGAAGCGGACAATTTCTCCCACGATGCTGTTGGGCAGTGGTCATGATGTTCGCGGCAGCATAAATAGCGAGCTTCTGTGAGGTGACTGTCAATACTGCCAGTATGGGCCCACCAAGAATGAGTCCTGACTCGCTGATAAGTCTGACAGTTCCACCGGATTGCCCGGAAAGGGTAGAGTTCTTAAAGCGCCGCGCTTTGTTGAATGTTTGATGCTCGATGGACTTATTGCATTTCGCGACACGGCGGCCGCCCGATATTGAGATGACTCGCAGCGTGTTTGCCTGCCTCTCTGCGAGCGAGAACGGACAATTTATGAATCACAAAGCTGATGGCATTAAGCGGATATGCTTTTCCACGGCATTGACTCTTGTTCTCGTTGTGTGTTCCAGGGGCCAAGCGCCCCAGCCAAATTCCAACGGAGATACATTACGCAGCTTGAATGCGTCACTTGAACAGGTAGCCACTACCGTGTTTCCTGCGATCGTTCACATAGAAGTGGTTAGCTATGAACCTTCTTCCGACCGCGATGATGACGGCAAGGTCCAGACCTTTTCCAAGCAACGAGGTTCTGGCTCGGGAATGATTGTTGATTCCGGCGGATACATTATCACGGCCTACCATGTAATCGACAAAGCAAGACGAATACGCGTTGAACTCGACAGCCATGTTCATCCAACAGGTGCAGGGGACAATAACAAACACAAGCTGTCCTTTGAGCCGAAAATCGTTGGTATTTTCAAAGAGGGTGACATAGCCGTTCTGAAGATTGATGCCACGAACCTTCCAACGGTTTCGTTTTCCAGACCCAGCGGTCTCAAACAAGGAGACCTGGTGGCTGCGCTGGGCGGTGCCGAGGGCTTTCGAAATTCTCTTTCACTGGGAGTGGTGAGCGCAGTGGACCGGCAAATTGAGCCCGACGATTCCCTGGTCTACGTTCAGACTGACGCTGCCCTGGCGTCTGGGTGCAGCGGCGGTCCGTTAGTGAATATTCAAGGTGAAATGGTAGGAATGGATGTTTTCAGCATCACGGAACGGGGAAGGATCGAGCGCCTTGGTTTTGCCGTTCCCAGTGACTTAGTTCGTTACGTTTACCAGCAGATTCGGCAATATGGATATGTGCCGCGGCCATATCTGGGTATTGACGTCCAGGGGATAACTCCCACGCTTGTTTCCGCTCTGCAGCTACCGACCGATGCAGGGATTGTGGTCTCTGGGGTTGCCGCTGGAAGCCCAGCCGAGAAAGCAAAGCTTCAGGCAGGAGATGTCATTGTCAGCGTTGACGGCGCCAACGCGCGAAGTGTGCCTCAACTCATGTGGGCGTTGCTTCACAAGCGCCAGGGCGATCACGTTCGGCTTGAGGTGGCAAGAAAGTCAGAGACAGTTGCGCTTAACCTATTGCTGGCGGCGATGCCCACAGACTCACAAGACTCTCACCCGCCGGACGATGTCGAAGAAACTGCGGTGCCGAGGTTGGGCATTATGGTTTCCGGGCGGAAGCCGGAATCAACGGGCGAGAAAAACAAACATCTGAATGACGGAGTATTGGTGATAGCACAGCTGCGGGGAATTGATCCCGAACCGCAATTAAACGCGGGTGATGTGATCCGTTCAATCAACGCCATTTCCATCACTTCGACGGCCCAGTTGCGCACGGTTCTTGACAGCTTTCGTTCTGGAGATGCAATTGCCTTGCACGTGGAGCGGAAGGGCCGGCTGATGTACGTTGCGTTTGAGCTCGATTGAACAAGTATCGTGCGGGTATCCTTCGCTTTAATGAAGGGTCTTTCGCGTAAGGCACCAGACTCTACTCGGTCCTTCTCATAGATTACTAGCCATTCACGACCGCTCTTGCTGGCCCGATTGCGTCTTCGATGGCCGTGACCAGATCATCGTATTCGAAAGGTCCATCGTGGCGGCGACCGTTGATGAAAAAGGTTGGAGTGCCGTTGACTCCGCTTCTCACTCCGCTGCTGAAATCGCTGCCGACACGGGAAGCATACTCGCCCGATTCAAGAGCCTTAATCAGTGCATCAACCGGCAGCTTTAGTTTTTTGGCCAACTCGGGAAGAAGGGACTCGCTGAGCCGCTCCTGATTTTCAAAGAGCAGATCGTGCATCTCCCAGAACTTATCATGAGTGCCTGCAAATTCAGCGGTCTCTGCGGCGGCTTCTGCATAAGGGTGGATTTCATTCAAAGGAAAGTTGCGGAAGACAAATCGAAGCTGCTTCGCGAAATGCTTTTGAATCCGCTTTATGACCGAATGGGCATGGCCACAGTGTGGACACTGATAATCGCCGTACTCTACCAGTGTCGCTGGTGCATTTTCAGGGCCTTGAACATGGTCTTGAGACGTAACTGGAGTTTTCAAAGTAGCCACAAACACCTCTTCATTTGTGAGAGTTATTACTTTGCCAGGTCGTTTATTTTGCCAAATCTTCCAACGCCTGCAGAATTCCATCCGCACCCGGATTGACGCCGATGGGAGAACAATAACTCCAGGCGATCTTTCCCTCTTTGTCGATCACAAACAGTGCTCTTTCTGTAATGCCATCTCCATCGCGATAGACGCCATACTTTTGAGCCACGGCGCCCTTGGGTTCGAAATCCGCCAGTAGCGGAAAATGCAGATTGCGAGCTTCAGAAAATGCACGGTGGCACCAGACGCCGTCGACGGAAATCCCCAGGAGCTCTGCCCCCAACTTGCGAAACTCCGGCAGAACTTCATTGTAGAGAGCCATTTGATCGCCACAGACAGGACTCCAGTCCGCGGGATAGAAAGCCAGAACTACAGGTTTACCGCGAAGCGCGTTGAGAGAGACCTTCTGATCAGGCTTGCTGTTCAGCGAAAACTCCGGCGCCGAAGTGCCGGCGGGAAGAAGTTTGCTTTTTGTTTCGTTCTTCAGTGCGTCAGGCATCGCTAATTAACTGTTCCTTTCTAAAGGCGGCTGTTATTGAGAACGATATGGGAATTGCCCGGTTGTCTCAGACTACAAGCGTTGCCTGCCCAAGGTGATAGGCCAAATGAGAGGTCCTGCCCAACAGGATGGTGAAGCGGTTGCGGTGGGGTTCCTTTGCGAAATCTGCGTCAGAGACCGAGGTGTGCTTCTGCAGCCACTCCGAAGGCGTCCATTTGGAAAATGCAGTCAAGAGCGATCCGTTTATTTCATCCCAAACGCGCTTCAATTCTTCCCCCGAAAGTATCTTCTGCTGGGAACGGTCTGGATTGGACAAGAACATGGGGTCCAGTTCGGGATGGAGTTTCTCTCCAACACCGAGCAATGGCAGCAGCGCGTCATTCACGGCCGCCAGGTGTCCCCAGATGTACACCAGTCTGTTCTTGCCAGGGGCAATTTCCTTCTGAAGCTCCGTTTCAGATAATGCGCCAAACAACTTTCCAGCGCGGTCAATGTTTGATTTCCAGGTGCGAAGAGCAGAGTCAATGAGCGAAACATCTGGTGCCATGTTGCCTTCCTTTGCAGATCGATCAAGAGAATGGAAAACTGATTTACAGATGTCCTTGAGATGACAGGGCGTATGCGGAAGATTCAATGATTGGGAAAATTACGGCTTGTATTCAAAATCCACACGACCATTTTGATAGTCGATCATCAGCTTCATCTTCTTCAAGGTGGCAAAGCCAATGAAGCCGGAGACCTCCACTCCCAGGTCCTTGCTGAGCTCATGAACATCAAAGGTGACAATATTTTCGTGCGGCTGCTGGAAGCGGCCAAATTGCAATGTGGTGTGGTCCGCGGAGTAAACATTTCTTACGCGGCCGCTCATTCCGTTTACGGGGACGTTCGAATCGCGCACGATACTGACTTGCCGTGCTAGTGCCGGCGATATGGTGTTGGTGGAAGAGCCGGTATCCAACGCAAAAAGACCATGCGCGGTATCGCCGACGCTTGTGGGCATGAGCATGATGTGTCCCACGCGGTAGAACTGCAATGGATCGCCCGGCTCAACGGAACTGCCGGCGGCATCGGGAGCAACTTGAGTGCGATTGAGATGCAGCTTGCGACTGGGGAAATCAACGGTCACAAGATACTGCTCGAAAAGGTCGGTGCCGATCAAGCCGTCATAATCAGCGTTCATGCTGGGCGAGACGTGAACGTTACAGTCATGAAATTCAAACTCGCCGATGATGACCTTGTCCAGCCACGCCTCATAACCCGCAGCAGCGCCGGCGCTGCCCACGCCTTCCAACGAATGCTCTGAAAGTTTGCGAGCCCCGGCTTTTTCAGCAATTTTTCGGCTTATGGTCAGGCCTGACGCACCGGTGTCCAGCATCACGTTCGCATTTGCGCGGTCATTCAATCTAACGCTCAGCGAGTATGCGCGTGGGCCATCCTGCAGGCGAGTGACGACAGGTTGCAGCTTCAAATCAGACTGGTCAACATCGTGCGCCAGCGTCCATACTTTGTGCCCGGCCAGCGCTTTGATAAAGGCCACATATTCCCGTTCGTGGCGTTCGCGCTCCTGGTCATCGCGAAATTCGGACAGATGTTTCTCCAGGCCGTTCACATTCTCAGGATACGGCTGGCCCACTGACCAATAGTAAAGAGCGTCACCATCCGCCGGGTCGAGTTCGTGTGCGCGCGCGAAATCCTCTCTTGCTTTGGCGTGGCGTGACAATGCGGAATCCACTCGTCCCATGCCTAACCATCCGCGAGCATTGGTGGCGTCAATCTTCAATGCCGACTGATAAAGTCTTTCCGCTTCCATGATGCCACCGTTGCGAAAGCGAACGTCACCGCGTGCAGCCAGCGTAATGGACGATTGCGGACAGGCACGCAGACCCATAGCAGCAGCTTCTTCCGCGCCTGCAACATCGTCTAACTTTAGCAGGCTGTGAACCAGTCCAGCATATGCTTCGGGCAGAGACTGAAGTTGCGGACTCTTGTTGCTGGTTGAGTTGTCAGCCGCAACGTTAGTGGCAATGATCTGCCGGAACATCGCGGCGGCCTCTGCGAATTTTCCCGACTTGATGAGCGCTTGCCCTGAACTGACTGCTGACTGGGCAGAAGAAACAGGTTTCGTGCTGTCTGGATTGATTGGCGAAGTTTGGCAGATTGCGCTGCCAGCCAGCAACACCAAAACAAACGATAGCGAAAATGCTTTCACACCCCAGGAACGCATGTAGAAAGATTATATGCATTCCTGGGGTACGGTATGACTACTCTTTAGTTTGATTTCCTTACTTCCTTACCAGACGTGGCAGGCTGATGCCCGTACCATTGGCTGTCCGGCTTTGCAGCCAAAGGCTTTCTGGAATTCAGGCATATTCTGTACCACGCCATTTACGCGCCACTTGCCCGGTGAATGTGGATCCGTACGGGCTCCCAGACGCAGGAGTTCAGGCGTGATGTTCTCGCACCAGACTCGGGCAAAGCCAAGAAAGAAACGCTGGTCAGCCGTGTAGCCGTCAATTTTCTTCTCGGGGTCTTGTTTGTTCTGGGCCATCAGGTCATGCATCGCCATCAGAGCGATGCGAGCGCCGCCATTGTCTGCTGTGTTTTCACCCAGAGTCAGCCGGCCATTCAGGTGCAGATCGTCGACGGACGTAAAGCTGGAATATTCGTCGGCTACGCAGCTTGCGCGCTGTTCAAATTCCTTGCCATCTTCCGGGGTCCACCAGTCGCGCAGATTTCCCTGGGGATCGAACTTCCGGCCTTCGTCGTCAAAACCATGAGTAAGTTCGTGCCCGATGACCAGCCCGATGCCGCCGAAATTAATAGCATCATCCATGTTCTTATCGAAGAATGGTGGCTGCAGAATTCCGGCAGGGAAGACAATCTCATTCTTTTCGCCACTGTAATAGGCATTCACCGTTGGAGGCGTCATTCCCCATTCCAGCTTGTCCACGGGCTTGCCAATTTTCTGTAACTGGCGATTCGATTCAAACTGAGTTGCACTCCAGAGATTGCCGACCATGTTTCCACGCTTAATTTCCAGCTTGCTGTAATCGCGCCATTTGTCCGGATAGCCAATCTTATTGCGGATGGCCTTTAGCTTAATGAGGGCTTCCTTCTTGGTAGCCGGCGTCATCCAGGGAAGTTCGCTGATATCGCGATTCAACGAGCGTTCCAACGCGTCCACCATTTTCAACATGCGCTGCTTGCCTTCCACGCCGAATGTCGCATCCACATAAGGCTGGCCCAGCGCTTCACCCAGTGATCCGTCAGTGGAATTGATGCAGCGCTTCCACCGGGCAGGCAGTTCTTTTTGACCGCTCAGTGCCTGCTGCATCTTGAAGTCTTCCGCAACAAAGTCATCAGACAGCCATCCCGCCACGTTGTTCAACATCTGCCACGTGAGGTATGTCTTCCATTCATCCAGCGGCGTGGACTCAATCAGCGGGTTGATCTTCTTGAAATAGTCCGGACTGGTCAGGTTCACTTCTTTGAATGCTGGAGCACCCGCGGCGGCAAAGTAGCGGTCCAGGTGGAAATTAGGCGCGCTCGCTTCAACTTCACTAACAGGCACTTTATGATCAAGGTTCTTGGGGTCCCTTCGGGCTGTCCGGTCCATGGAGGCCTTGGCCAGTTCAGTTTCGATCTTCATCACTGTGTCCGCGCTCTTGTCAGCCTGTTCCGGTGACTGGCCAATCATCGTGAACATCTTCTTCATGTGGCCGAGGAAGAGTTTGCGCACCTCAACCATGTCCGCATCATCCTTAATATAGTAGTCGCGGTCGGGCAGGCTCAGTCCCGCTTGATCAATTGCAGCCATGGTCATGCTGGCATCATGAAAGTCCGCGGCGGAACCGAAACCGAAGATCGGGTTGGGACCAATCAGCGCCTCATGTGCGATCAGTTCCATCATCTCGCCTTTGTCTTTGAGGGCAGCAATCTTCTCCAACTCAGGCTTCAACGGCGCAAAGCCGGCCTTGTTGATGGCCGTCTCATCCATGCAGGAGGAATAGTAATCGCCAATCTTCTGCGTGACCGGTGTGCGCCTGGGGTCATTGACTGCAGCTTTGTCCAGAATGCCGCGCAGCACACCCAGGTTGTATTCGTATACCTCGCTGAAACTGACCCAGTCCGGATAATCAGCAGGGATGGGATTGCTCTTCATCCACTTTGAACAGGAGAAAGCGTAAAAATCCGTGCACGGATCCAGTGACGTATCAATGTTCGCGATATCGAACTTCGGTTGTTTGGCCACCACGCTGGCCGGCGCTTTCGACTTTGGAGGTTCAACCGGTTTGCTGGCTTTCTTGGTATTGGCTGCGGAGCTGTCCTTCGACGCCGGAGCCGCCTGGCTGAATCCCATGGCTACCGCAATCACGAATACACCGCAGATCTTCAAATACTGGCTCAACATAAGGTCAGTTTCCTCCACTGATTTTTGGCAAATGCTTCTCACTGTGCTGAAGCCGGATCATTGTATAAGACCGGCACTAATGCGGCTGGTTCATTTGCTCAAACATCCCGTCCAACTCCTGCCGCGACGCGCGGCTGGATTTCTGGGCAAAGCCGTACGCAATCTCCAGCTCGTCACCTTGCAGACGGCTGAAGATGGCGTCTGAAAATTCATCTAAAGGCACCCCGAAGTCGTGCAGCCCGGGGCCGCCGAGATCAGTGTTGACGGCCGGCGGGATAATCTCGATCACCTTGATCGGGGTCTTTGCCAGATGATGCCGCAATGACAAAGTGAATGAATGCAGCGCGGCTTTGGTGGCGCAATAAACCGGAACCATCGCCAGCGGAACAAACGCCAGGCCAGAGGTCACGTTAATGATCGCCGAAGAAACGATCGCCGGAGTAATGGCCGCCGGAGTAATGGCCGCCGGAGTAACGCTTGTCGGAGTAACGCCCGCCGGAGTAGCGCCCGCCGAATTCGCCGCGGCAGGCCCGTCCTGCTTGCTCAGATGTTCGGCAAACAGCCGCGCCAGATGGATGGGAGCTTCCAGGTTGATGGCGATCTCCTGATGTATCGCTTCCCAGTCTTCCGTCTCGGCAAGGTTCACGCCGCGGCGCTGTATACCCGCATTGTTTACCAGTACATTGAAGCCAGGCTTTTCGGCCTTCGCCCATTCCATCAGTTTGATTCGTTCGTCCGGGCTGCCAACGTCGCACACGCGGATCTTTAATCCGGGGTTGTTGGCCTGAGCCTCGCGCAATGCCGATTCACGACGTCCACAAATAGTGACCCGGCTGCCGGCCTTAAGGAACCGCTCCGCCAGGGCCAGACCGATGCCCGTTGCCCCGCCAGTAATAAGGATATTGTTGCCTTTGACGTTCATAAGTTAGTCATGTTAGTGAATAGACGCATGTCGTGGGGGATCCCCCATACCCTTCAATTAGGATTCCAAAGCACTTAGCTCAAGCCATCCCAAGCTATGCTGGTGTGGAACAGCCGCCCTCGGCTGTTCGGATTTCCTCAGGGCTCCTTCGTGTCCTCTTTGGTTACACGGTTTTCGTTTTTCGTTTTCAATTACCCGATTACCAAATTACTCAATCATCAAATCCGACCGGGGGTACCCCCCGTCACCGATCCCACTCATCCCAATTTGGCGTACACTTCAGCATTTTTCCGATCAACGGATCATCCGATTACCAGATCACCCGATTTTCTCCGTGTCTCCGTGTCTCCCTGGTAAATGTTGCTCTTCCGATCAACAGATCATCCGATTACCAGATCACCCGATGTCACCCCCCCGTCATTCGTCGCACCCGATCCCAATCATCCCAATTTGGCGTAGGTTTCATCGATACTCGTGTGGAACAGCCGCCCTCGGCTGTTCGGATTTCCTGTTCCTCGGCTTTGGTCACCCGCGTTAATCTGACCGCAACATCGCGTCATCCGCGGTATTTCTCCGTGTCTCCGTGCCTCGGTGGTGAGTGTTTCATCAGCGGAGACGCCAGCATCATCATGCCTCATGTCAGTGGGAGACACAAATGATCTTAAGTTTGCGCGATTGGCTGTTGTCGGAACTGGCAGAAAACGGAACGAACCAGCATTACGTAGCCATGCTTTTTCGATGTCGAAGGTGGTGAACATGGCACGTTGTGGATTAGCGCTCCTTAAAGAGTTCCATTGGAAGTATGTGTCAATCCATTTGCCTGACGTCTGCGGCTGACCAGGCGCGTAATTTCGATCATGCCGTCAATCAGAAGCGCAAACAGGGTAATCGCCGGCACCAGGCCGACTGCATAGTTGATCAACTGCGCTTGCGTGATGACGACATGGCCCAGAGTTACGGGACGGCTCATGATTGGCGAATCAGCCTGAAAAACAATGAACTGGCTGGCGCCAAGAAAAAAGTAAAACGTGATCGCGCCCACCAGGTCTTTGAGCAATCGCACGGTCGAACGCAAAGCGGGAAACTGCGGCCAAAATAAATGAACGACAGCCGAGGACACTCCCAACAGCACCGTCAACAGCATGGGAATTTCAAACCGGTACCAGACTGGGGCCAGGTGAAATGGCACCAACCCGGCGATGGAAGGAGTGGGTGCATGCAGGAAAATCAGCCAGCCGATGATGAGCAGAGTGCCAAAAATCAGTTCCGCCAACGAATTTGCTCGTCCTGGTCCAGCCGAGCCTGGCCCAGCCGGTTTCCTGAGTTGGGGCAGATCGCGCGGGTCAAAGGTTTCCGTGAAGGGAAGCCTGCCTTTGCCAAAGTATTCGATCAGGCCAAAACAAATCGTGGCAACGCCTACGCTGGTTACGGTCCAAGCCCAGAAAGAAGCCCACGTTTCTCCCAGGATGTTGAGAATACTCCGTGTGGTGAAGAGCATGACCAAAGCCATCATCAGGTGGAAGGCTGCCACAAATCCAATGATTAACTGGACGGCATACCAATACATGGGGAAGAGCGTTGGCCCGATCAGATATTGCAGAGGCAGGCGGCCATAGCGCGCTGCTGCCGCCACCGGGTGTCCGTGCTGTTTCAGTACCTCACCCTGCTCGGCTTCCGTGAGAGGACGGCCAAGTTCTTCGGCCTTGTCTTCCATCTGGGAAAGGATGTTGTCGCCAAGTTCCCGCACAATGTCATCTTTGCGGCGGCGCAGCAGGTAACCGCGGACTGCTTGTAAATATCGTTCCAGTAATTCCATCGTTTTAGTCCCTGGCAGAAATCTGCCGTGAAGTTTGGGTATTGCGTAAATCGCCCGGCCCAAACAGGTCCAGCGAAACCCCAAACAGGTCTAGTGAAATAAAAATGAGCGTGATGATCAGAAAAACAATTGCGTTGGAGAAAAGAAAGTCGCGCGCTTGCACCGCCTGCGTGCCCGCAAACGCAAACACCAGCAGGCCGCAGTTTGATACGCCCAGATTCAGGCCCAGAACTTTCAGGTAAAAGGCAAACATGGCTATGCCTCCTCCAGGATTCGCGTCAGCGAGTTGTTAATAGTCTGCCACTCATCCAGCAATTGCTTGAGGATCTGCTTGCCCGGTCCGGATAGCCGGTAGAAACGCTTGTTACGTTTATTTTCCTCGCGCCACTCGCTGGACAGCAGGCCTTGTGTCTCCAGCCGGCGCAGCAGGGGATAAAGCGTGCTTTCATCGATCGCCAGGCCAAGGTCATCCAGCGCTTTGCGCAGCGTATATCCGTAGTGCTCTTCCTGGAGCTGTGCCAGCACGGCAACAATCAGGCAGCCGCGCCGTAATTCCAGCTTCAGGTTCTCAAAAACCTCGGGATCGATGGATGGTGTACTGTTCTTCATACAGTGTATGACGCATACTGTATGACGCACAGTATGGCTGTCAAGAACTTTTTCTTGTTTTTTAAATCCCGAGCGAAGCGAAGATCCCAACGGTCTGCCAAGATTTACCCTGATGATCTCTTTCTTTGTCCCGAGCGAAGCGAAGAATCCGAGGATGCCATTCGTGACCGTGCCGCTTCAGGGAACCGCCCGCCACCAAGCGCCGTAGGCGCGAAATGAGTTAGCCCAGACCGGAAGGTCTGGGTAGAGTTATTAGAAGAATTCGAGCCCCGGAGGGGCGGCACAATCACCGTTCAAACCGCACGGCATCCTCGCCATATCCAACAGTGCACCACCGTGTACCCGACCGCGATTTTTTATGCGCACGCAAACCGTCGTCATGCGATTCTCGTTCTGCTAGATCCCGCGCAAGGAGTAACGCGCGCTCATCAGCGAAGGAAGCTACATGAAGCGCTTAGCCTTAGGTCTTGGCCTCTCAACCATCCTCTTTTTGCTCAACTTTTCCACTCCAACCCAGGCAGAGAAAACTACCGGAGATGAAACTGCCATCCGGGCAACTGTAACTGACTACATTGAGGGATACTTCAACGGCGACGCAGCTCGCATGGAGAAATCGATTCATCCTCACTATCTGAAACACACGATCAGCAGCCAGAACGGGCAGCTCAAAATGACTGAAAAGACCGGATTGCAAATGGTCCAGGATGTTCGGTCACAAGAGGCCAAACATCTGACAGATCCCGAGCGCAAGGAGCAAATCACCGTCCTTGACGTGCATGGCGATATCGCTTCCGCCAAGTTGGTCACGGCGCGATGGGCAGACTACCTGACCCTGACTAAGTGGAACGGGCAGTGGAAAATTGTTTCGGTCGTGCTGAGAGAGAACGATTAATTGGTTCTTGGTGAGATGGGGCTGCATCCGGTTTTTGCGGCCCCATTCGAGGATGAATCAAAACAAGGGCGAGGCCGACTCGCGCGCCGAGCCCGCTGCAACAGGAGCCCCATGCTTTCAACAGGGAATGTCGCACTCCAGCGGTTTGGAGCGCAGCGACACTAACGAGGAAACGGTGCCGGTCCCGGTGGCAGGACTTCCGAGCCATCTTCCTGCTGAATCTTGCCTGGCTCATTGGCGGCAATCTGCCGGAAGGTGACATAGAACACCGCGGCCGTCCAGGTTGGAACCAGATCCAGGCCCGGTATAAGTTCCGCGGTAAATGTAGGCAGGAACGCCCAGTGCCAGCCAAGAAGTTTGGTCAACACTGCGGCCACGACCAAATCAAGACCGGTATCCAGCGGGGAAATGCCGCCTTCGGCGAAGAAAGGAAGCGCGGCTATCTGCAGCGTGTCAGCCACAATGGCAATCGCCCACGCCATACGGTGCTCCGGAGTCTTGGCAGTCTCCTTGATCATCTGGAAAAATTTCGGTGTCCACATAGCGTGCCAACCTCCCGCTGATTACGAACCTATAACAAAATTGGATGCAATCGCCATAAAATTCGGCGCATTTTGCCTGCAAATCAATCTTGCCAGGCCACCGCGCCTTCGTGGGCTCGCTGCGCCCTTGCTAGAATAGAGCTTCTTTTCAACATTGCTTTACTGAGGGTACTGAAACTTCATGCATCGATGGTCACAACTGTTTATCCCCACATTGCGCGAGGCCCCGGCAGACGCGGAAGTCGCCAGCCATAAATTCCTGATTCGTTCCGGTTACATCCGCCAGTTGGGTGCTGGAATTTATTCCTACCTGTTCATGGGACAACGCACGGTCCAGCGCATCACCAACGTGGTCCGCCAGGAGATGGACAAGATTGGCCAGGAATTTCTTTTGCCGGCTATTCATCCCCGCGAATTGTGGGAGCAGAGCGGCCGCTGGCAGGTGATGGGCGACAACATGTTCCGCCTGAAAGATCGCAAAGGCGCGGACCTTTGCCTGGGTATGACGCATGAAGAGATCATGACGGAAATTGCCCGCAAGGAGCTGCGCAGTTACAAGCAGCTTCCGCAAATCTGGTATCAGATACAGAACAAGTTCCGCGACGAGCCGCGTCCCAAGTCAGGGCTGATCCGCGTGCGCCAGTTCACCATGAAGGACGCTTACTCCTTTGATATTGACGCTGCCGGCCTGGATGTCAGCTACCAGAAGCATGACGCTACGTATCGCAGGATATTCGACCGTTGCGGGCTCAAGTACGCTGTGGTGGAAGCGCATTCCGGGGCCATGGGCGGATCGCAATCGCACGAGTTCATGGTGTTGACGGACGCTGGTGAAGACATGGTGGCCAGCTGCGATAAGTGCGCTTACGCCGCAAATTTGGAAAAGGCGACGTCAACGCTTCCTCCGGCAGTGGACCTGCCCGGTGAGGGTGCGCCGGAAGAAGTTCATACGCCGGGCATGAAGACGATTGAGGAAGTCTCTAAGTTTCTTGCCGTCTTACCCTCGCAGACCATCAAGACCCTCGCGTTGATGCAGATGGAAACCGACAAGAAGCATCCGGGTGAAACGCGTGCCCGTCCGGTGATCGTCCTGTTGCGAGGCGACCACTCGCTGAACGAAGCCAAGCTTTCCACCGCTCTTGGCGGCAAAGAGTTTCGCCCCATGCATGACGAAGAGATCCGCCGCGTTTTCGGATCGTCGGCTGGATTTCTTGGTCCGGTGAAAGTTCCCGCCATGGCCAGCGGAGAGCAGATTGGCTCTGCCACCCAGGCGCTCCTTTTGGATTCTCTGCCGCTGGTCTTTGCGGATATGGCACTGAAAGGACGTAAAAACCTGATTCCTGGAGCCAATAAAGAGGATTACCACTTGAAGAACGTTACCCCACTGCGGGACTTTCATCCCACGGAGTGGGTTGATCTGCGCAACGCCGCCGCGGGCGAAGGCTGCCCAACGTGCGGTCATCCCTTAGTTGTTGGAAAGGCCATGGAGATTGGGCACATCTTCAAGCTGGGATACAAATACGCCAAGTCCATGGGCGCTACCGTTCTGGATAAAGACGGCAAAGAAGTAAATCCGATCATGGGCAGTTACGGCATCGGCATTGAGCGTATTCTTACCGCCGCCATTGAACAGAACCATGATGCCGACGGTTTCTGGCTGCCACGGTCCATTGCGCCGTTCGATGTGGTGGTTACGCCCACCAACGTGACCGACGCCACCCTCATGAAGACGTCTGAAGAGATTGCACAAAAGCTGGAAGCAGCGGGCTTTGATGTGCTGCTGGATGATCGCGACGAGCGTCCAGGAGTGAAATTCAAGGACGCTGATCTAGTGGGAATACCCTATCGAATCAATGTTGGCAAGAAGGTTACGGAAGGGAAAGTTGAGCTGGTTACCCGCTCGACACGTAAATCAGAGGATGCTAACATCGCCCGCATCGAAGACCAATTCAAGCAATTAGTCCAGTAGTTGCGGACTTGTGTGGGTGACGCATGGGTAAGTTAAAGGGACTGATTTTCCTGGGCATAGTTGCGGCAGGCTTCTATGTGGGATGGAACATGATCCCACCGTATTTCAACAATTACCAACTGCAGGATGATCTCGACGACATCGCGCGCCGCAATAGCTACACGCAAACCAATGAAGACGGCGTCAAGCAGATTGTAATCACCAAGGCCAAGGCGGATGACGTTACGCTCAAGGAAGAAAATATTACGGTAACGCGTGGCCCTGAGGGATTGGGTATCTCAGTCCATTATCGCGTGCATCTTGATATGGCGGTGCGTCCGGTTGATCTGGACTTTACCGCCAATTCGATGAACAAACGGATATAATGAGGGAGTAACACGAAAAAACTCCTCAGCACCCAGCAGGTAACGCTCTGGCCCGCCACGTCTGAGAGATTATTGGCGTATCCGCCGGAGTTTTGAGCTTGGCTATTAAAGTAAAAATCCCTCGCGTGAAGGGCTTCCGTGGAGGCCTGAAGAGTCCCATTCTGCGTGCCGGAGTGGCTGCGTTCCTGATCATCGGTCTGGTGATGTTCGGGATCTTTTCCTATTACTACATCAAATATCAGAAGATTGTAGACAAGCGTTTTTACGGTCCCATCTTTGCCAATACAGCCAAGATCTTTGCCCAGCCTCGTGATGTCCGCATCGGGCAGAAGGCTGACGGTCGCGAAATCGCCAACTACCTGCGCCATGCCGGGTACACAGAGATTGGCGAGCAGGGTCAATCAAAGTTTGGCACGTATCGTTTGCTGAACAATGGCTCGGGTATTGAAATCAAGCCGGGAGAAGAGTCGTACTACAACGCGGAAGGCGCCATTGTGCGCATCTCGCAGGGCAAGGTCGATAAGATCGCCTCACTCGGAAACGCTGGTGACAATCTCTCGGCTTATGAACTGGAACCACAACTGGTCACCGGGTTGTTTGACAGCCAGCAGCGGTCAAAACGCAGGCTGGTGAAATACGATGACATCCCCAAAATCATGGTGGATGCTGTCACCTCCATCGAAGATCGTCGCTTCTTCCATCACAACGGTGTGAACTACCTGCGTCTGATGCAGGCTGCCATGGTTGACCTGCGTCAAGGCGGCAATCGTCAGGGTGGTTCCACCATCACCATGCAGGTGGCGCGTGGCTTCTTTCTAACACGCGAAAAGAAATTTACCCGTAAGCTGACGGAAATCCTGATCTCCATTGAGCTGGAGCAGCGTTTTTCCAAGAAGCAGATCTTTGAGCTCTATGCCAACCAGGTTGACATGGGCCAGCGCGGATCTTTCACCATCACAGGATTTGGCGAGGCAGCCAACGCGTACTTTGGCAAAGACCTGAAAGACATATCGCTGCCTGAGGCAGCCATGCTGGCGGGAATGGTGCAGGCGCCCAGCAGCTTAAATCCTTATCGCCATCCTGAGAGGGCCACGGAACGCCGGAACCTGGTGTTGGAAGCCATGGCGGAGACCGGCACCATTACTCGTGCTCAGGCCGACTCTGCCAAAGCCACGCCGCTGAAGCTGGCGCCACAGAATCTTGAAGCCAGTGACGCGCCTTATTTGATCGACCTGATTCGTGAACAGTTGATCGCCAAGTATGGCGAAGATGACCTGAATCGCGAAGGCTATCGCGTTTACACCACCATCGACCCGGCGCTTCAGAAAGTGGCCGCGGAAGCGGTCGATGCGTCCATCAAAGAAGTGGACTCGCAAGTTAACAAGCTGCGCACGAAAAAGGTGAAGGTCGGTAAGAACAAGTTTGAAACCAGGGTCGCGCCCGGACCCATTCCTCAAGTCGCTCTGGTGGCCCTTGATCCACATACCGGCGAAGTGCTTGCCCTGGTGGGCGGCCGCAATTACGGTTTCAGTCAGCTAAATCATGCCGTGGCCAAACGTCCCACGGGATCTATCTTCAAGCCCTTTGTCTTTGCCGCGGCTGTCAATAACGCCATCACTAATGAGCAGCCGGTATTTACTCCGTCCACTCTGGTGGATGATTCACCCACCGCCTTCATCAACGGAGATGATGTCTACACTCCGAAGAATTATCAGGACCAATACAAGGGACAAGTTACGGCGCAGTACGCGCTGGCGCATTCGCTCAACAACGCCACCGTAAAAGTTGCCGAGATGGTGGGCTATGAGAAGGTCGCCAACCTCGCGCGCACGGCGGGGATTGCGTCCGTGAAAGCCACGCCGGCCATGGCTCTGGGGTCGTATGACGCAACGCCGCTCGAAATGGCGTCTGCCTACACGGTATTCACCAACGGCGGCCAGCGTATTACGCCGTTGATGGTGAAATCCGTGCGCGATCCCAACGGTGACGTGGTTGATAACTATCAAGCGATGAGAACTCAGGTGCTCGACCCGCGTGTCTCCTACGTGATCACGGACATGCTTCAGGGAGTCATGAATACCGGCACTGCGGCTGGCGTCCGTGGACGCGGCTTTACCGCTCCTGCCGCCGGCAAGACGGGCAGCTCACATGACGCATGGTTCGCCGGCTTCACTTCCAACCTTCTTTGTATCGTCTGGGTCGGTTATGACGACTACAGCGATATCAAACTGAGCGGCGCTGCTCTGGCCCTGCCTGTCTGGACAGAGTTCATGAAGCGCGCCACCAACCTGCCCGAATACTCTGACGTGCAGCCTTTTACCCCGCCGGTTGGCGTCGTGGAGTTGACTCTGGACAAAAACACCAACCAGATCGCCACGCCGTCTTGCCCGGACGACTACAAAACGGCATTTATCGAAGGTACCCAGCCGACACAGACCTGCGAGCAGACTGCCTCAGAGCATGGAAATTTCTTTCAAAGAATCTTCGGTGGGGAACCCAAACAGCCCCCGCCGGTGTCTAACACCAACGGACCTCCTGCCCAGAGTACCGGGCAGCAGAACCCGGCAAACCCGAATTCTGCCGGTACCTCAGACGACGATAAGAACAAAAAAAAGGGCTTCTGGGGACGCATTTTTGGGAGTTCCAAAGACGACAAGAAGGACGATAATAATAAGGAAAAGAAGCCAGCGACCAACGGTCCTGGTGACCGGCCGCCGCAGTAAGGAGAGTCCACCATGGCTCGCTTCAGCTTGTTCGGTTGTCTTGTAGTGATATTCGCCTTCACTCTGTTCGCCCAGCAGACACCTGCTGTCGAACGCCCCGTTTCGCAAGTCCCGGTCGTCCAGCAGGGCGCCGCTCAACAGCCAGATGTTGACAACAAAGCCGGGCAAAAAGCTGAGGACAAAGAACTCGGTATCCCAGCAGATCTCGCCTTGCAGCGCGTTGAGCCACCTTCGGAGAACGCGACCGCCATGCAACTGGAAGGGCAAGGCGACACTTTTCGCGGCCAGAAACTTTACCTGGATTCCATCGATTACTATCGCGCCGCGATCAAGAAGGCGGATTCCGCCGCACTCCATAACAAAATTGGTATCAGCCTTCTTTTGCTGCGTCGCGATTCAGAGGCCCGCAAGGAATTTGAACGTGCGGTCCACATGGACAAGAACTACCCTGAGGCCTACAACAATCTGGGCGCACTCTATTACAACGGACACCGCTTCGGCGCTGCGGTGAAGGAATATAAGAAAGCCATCAAGTTAAGCTCTGAGAATGCCAGCTTTCACAGCAACCTGGGTACGGCCTATTTTTCGGAAAAAGATTTTGAGGGTGCCACCCGCGAGTATCAGCGTGCCATGCAGATTGATCCCGGTATTTTTGACCGTCAACCATCCGGCGGAGTCTCCGTTAAGCTGATTACTTCCAATGATCTGGGACATTTTCATTATGTAATGGCTCAGATGTATGGGCAGCGCAACAACGCGGATCGCTGCCGCTACTACCTGAGCAAGGCCAACGAAGAAGGCTATCCGATCAAGGACGCGCTCCATGACAGCGTATTCGCCGGACTGCGCAAGGACCCCGAGTTTGTTTTATTCGTGCGGTCACTGAAAAATACTTCGCCTAATTAATTAGATCCCAGCGATGCTCGTGTGGCACAGCCGCCCTTTGAATACCGGAGCCGCTCGTTGCCCTTTTCGAAACACGTGATCGCGGCGATGCTCGTGTGGCACAGCCGCCCTCGGCTGTGCGAATATTGCGTTGAAAAACAATCTCAACGTAGAGACGCGGCATGCCGCGTCTCATCCATCGTCAACTAAGCTCTATGCAAAATAAACTTCCCACGCCGTGCGATACGTATTCGCATGTGCTTCCGCACTGAGTTCGATCGGTCTGGCATAACCTCCGCCAGATGTAAGGACCAGTGGAATCCCGGCATCGCGCACCGCTGTCATCACCATGCGATCGCGTTCAATGAGACCTTGCGGCGTGAGTGACAGACGGCCAAGAACATCGCTGGCTAATCCATCCACGCCGGATTGATAAAAAATGATCTCGGGATTAAACGCAAAAACCTGCGGCAGGACTGACTCCAGCGTTTCCAGATATTCGGCATCTTCCACTTTGTCCGGCAGCGCCACGTCCAGCTTGCTGATCTGCTTGCGAAAAGGGAAGTTGCTCTGGCAATGAATGGACAAGGTAAACACGTCTGCATCGTTGGCGAATATCTCGGCGGTTCCGTCTCCCTGGTGGACATCCAGATCAATCACCGCTGCGCGCCGGACCTTGCTCTCGCTACGCAAAGACTGGATCGCCACCGCAACATCGTTAAAAATGCAGAAGCCTGCTCCTTCTGCCCGGAAAGCATGGTGTGTTCCTCCACCCAGAGTTCCGCCCCAGCCTTTTGTGATGGCATCGTTCGCGGCACTCACCGTGGCGCCCACCGAAGCACGTGATCGGTTTACCAGCACGTCTGACCAGGGCAGACCAATGCGCCGCATGGCGGCCGGAGTCAGCTCACCGGCAATAAAGCTGCGTACATAATTTGGATCATGGGCCAGCTCAAGGATTTCCGGATCAGCCAATGGAGCGCGCTCAAACTGAAACAGACCATCCGATTGCAGCATCTGCCGCACCAGGCCGTATTTTCTGGCAGGGAATTTGTGCCCTTCCGGAAGGGTGATTACGTACTGATCGGTATAAAAAAGGCGGCCAGTTTTTTCTAGATTTGCCATAACCAGACGGAGTTTAACCGGTCTATAGTAAGAGACCTGACGTGTGATTTTTGACTGTTCGTTTCCGCACACTTTATTGCAGGAATGGACAACCAAGGTAAGACGCGCCTCAAGCGAATGTAAAATTTACCATTTAGAATCATGAAGTTAGGTGACGATCTGCTTTGGCATGTTGGATGCACCTATTTAAACCACAATGGATATTGTCCGCGATGAATCGGTAAAACGGAAGAAGCGTCAAAAACAGATGCTTCTCGGGGCGGCAGCAGTGCTGGCCGTGGTAGGGATCACTCTGGGCGTAGGCACTCTGAAGCCCGCAGCTCCCAGCGTGGAGTACAGCACAATCTGGCCGGATTCCGTCAAGCGGGGTTCCATGATGCGTCAGGTTCGTGGTCTGGGTACTCTGGTGCCAATTCCTGAAGATGTACGTCTAATTCCCGCAGAGACTGACGTTCGCGTGGAGCGGGTTATCGTACTTCCCGGCACACCGGTTACCCCGGATACAGTGATCATGGAGCTTTCCAACCCGACTGTTTCACAGGAAGCCATTGCTTCTGATCTGGATGTTAAGTCCGCCGAAGCGGAATACCACAATACTCAGGCGAAAGTGAACAGCGAGCTGGGGACCACAAAGGCCGAGGCGGCAACCGTGGAAGCCGAATACGAGAATGCCAAGCGCGATGCCGAGGCAAATAAAGAATTGAATAAGATTGGCGTGCTGTCAGACTCAGCCTTGAAAGCGTCTCTGGCCAAAGCGCATGAGATGGAAGTGCGGCGGAAGATTGAAGAAGAAAGAATTGCGGAAAGCACGGAAGCCATCAAGACGCAGATGCAGGTCCAGCAGGCAAATATTGATCAGAAGCACGCTATGGCTCAGTTGCGCAACCGCCAACTCGACGCTTTGAAAGTGCGTGCAGGCATCTCTGGCGTGTTACAGGAATTGCCGGTTCAGGTCGGGCAGCGTGTCGCCCAGGGGGCGATTCTTGCCAAAGTGGTGCAGCCGGACCATTTGAAAGCCGAACTGAAGATTCCGGAAACGCAGGCCAAAGACATCGTCATCGGCCAGGGCGCGGAGATTGATACCCACAACGGCATCGTCAAGGGCAGAGTTACCCGCATCGACCCCGCCGTGCTGAATGGTACCGTTACAGTCGACGTCAAGCTTGACGACGCTGCCCCTAAGGGCGCACGGCCTGATCTGAGCGTGGATGGAACCATCACACTGGAAAAGCTCGACAACGTTCTCTATGTAGGACGTCCGGCCTTTGGCCAGGAAAAGAGCACGGTTAGCATGTTCAAGATTGATCCGGACGGCAAAGGTGCAAACCGCACTCCGGTGGAGTTGGGACGGAGTTCAGTCAACACCATAGAAGTGATCCGCGGTCTCAAGGAAGGCGACCAAGTGATACTGTCTGACATGTCGCGATGGGACAACCAGGAAAGAATTCGCCTTGATCGATGACCGATGACCGATGATCGATGACCGATAAAGGGTGAACTTTTATCCGCACCGCAACGTACTATCAGAACAAGGTACTAGCAGAACAAGGTTCGGCCAGAACAGGGTATTAGCAGAACAAGGTTCGGCCAAGGGCTTTATCAAACGCAACTTGATAAAACAGGAGAGAAAAACGTGTCAATAAGACAAACACTGATCAATCTGGAAAATGTGACCAAGGTCTTCTACACGGACGAAGTAGAAACGCACGCACTTTCCGGTATCCATCTGGACATTGCTAAGGGCGAATATGTTGCCATCGCCGGCCCGTCCGGATGCGGTAAGTCAACGTTGCTCTCCATCATCGGCCTGCTTGACTCGCCCACGGACGGCTCTTACGTGCTGAACAGCCGCCCCGTTCAGGGACTCGATTTCTCTGATCGCGCGCGTATCCGCAATCAGGAGATTGGTTTCATCTTCCAGAGTTTCAATCTGATTGGCGACCTCACCGTGTATGAAAACGTTGAGCTGCCTCTCACCTATCGCTCCATGTCTTCCCCGGAACGCAAGAAGCGTGTACAGGAATCGCTGGAGAAAGTCGGCATGGCGCACCGAATGCGTCACTATCCGTCACAGCTCTCCGGCGGTCAGCAGCAGCGTGTCGCTGTGGCCCGCGCTCTGGGTGGATCACCCTCTATCCTGCTGGCTGACGAACCGACCGGAAACCTGGATTCCCGCAACGGTGAAGCCGTCATGGATCTCTTGCAGCAGTTGCACCGTGAAGGCGCAACCATCTGCATGGTGACCCACGACGCTCGTTTTGCCAAGCATGCTGAGCGCACCATCCATCTCTTTGACGGCAAGGTAGTTGAAGAAACGGAAGCTGCCAAGCAAGCTGAAATGGCGTAAGCAGGCATCAACCGATAACCCCGAATCAACTTAACGGCGCGCAAGCGCTCGAGAGGTGACGTGTGTCCACCTTCATTCAAGACGTTCGCTATGGGCTGCGGACACTCTACAAGTCACCCGGCTTTACCATTGTTGCCATCATCACTCTGGCGCTTGGTATCGGCGCGAACACGGCTATCTTCAGCATCGTGAATGCGGTGCTGCTCAAGCCGCTGCCGGTGCCGGAACCGGACCGTCTGCTGTTCGTTACCTCCGCGTTCTCCAATCAGCAAAATGTCGCTCGTTCATTCGCCATTTCCTATCCCGACTTTCTTGATTGGCGCGCCACGGCAAAATCCTTCTCCGGTATTGCTTCTTATCATGATGATAGCTTTACTCTTACCGGGCTGGCCCAGCCTCTTCATATCACCGGAGATAGCGTCTCGGGCGATTTCTTCAATGTGATTGGGACGCAGCCTCTGCTGGGTCGTGGCTTTACGCGTGATGAAGAGAAGCCGGGAACGCGCGTAGTCGTCCTCAGTTACCATCTTTGGCAATCCGTTTTTCATGGCGACCGGAGCATTGTTGGCCGGAGCATTGCTCTGGACAAGCAGAGTTATACGGTAGTGGGAGTGATGCCCGCCGAATTCGTGTTCCCCATGGACGGCGTCCCGCCCGAACTGTGGCGTACGTTCGCCGCGGATGGGGAAACAACCGACCCAAAAGAGCATGCTGCTACGGCCCAACGCGGCGCTCATTTCCTGCAAGCCGTCGCCAGACTGAAGCCGGGAGCATCTCTTGAATCGGCCCATGAAGAGATGAACCTGATCGCCGGCAATCTGGCGAAACAATATCCTGATACCAATAAGAAATTTCCTTCCACCACGGTCATCACTGAACTCGAACATCTGGTGGGCCGGAACCGCACCCAACTGGTCATACTGCTTGTCTCCGTGGCGGTGGTATTGCTGATTGCGTGTCTCAACGTGGCGAACCTGTTATTGGTTCGCGCCAGCGGACGCAGCAAGGAAATCGCCCTGCGTGCAGCGCTGGGCGCAAGTCGCATGCGCGTGGTTCGCCAGATGCTCACAGAAAGCATGGTGCTGGGCCTGGCGGGAGCCTTGCTTGGAATTCCTCTGGCCTGGTGGGCGCTCAAAGTGTTTATCAGCCTCAATGGTGAGAGCATGCGCCGCATCCAGGGTGCTGGACTTGACGGTTCTGTATTGGCGTTTACCGCCGCGATCGCGGTCTTCACCAGCGTCATCTTTGGTCTGGTCCCGGCACTGCGTGCGTCCAGCCCCAATCTCAATGAGTTCATGAAGGAAGGCCGCAGCAGCACTGCCACTGTTTCCCACAACCGGCTGCGCGGCATGCTGGTGGTGGCTGAGACCACGCTGGGCCTCATGCTTTTAGTCGTCGCTGGACTCCTGCTGCGTAGCTTCCACCGTATTCTTTCGGTTGATCCGGGAATGAATCCGCACAACGTCCTCACTCTGAACTTTGATTTGCCGGACAAGGCATATAACGAGAACCAGCAGATTGATTTCTACACCCAGCTTCTATCCCGGCTGCGCGCCGTTCCTGGAGTCATTTCCGCCGCTGCCGTTACGCCTTTGCCGTTGAGCGGAAACAATGCCATCATCACCTTTACCATTGAAGGGCGGCCGGTCCCGAAAGCGGAAGAGCCTTCCGCGGACATTAAGATCGTCAGTCCTGAATATTTCCATACGTTCAATATTCCCATCAAGGCCGGGCGGGACTTTACCGATCACGACAATGACAAAGCTCCGGGCGTGATCATTGTGAATGAAGCTTTTGCGCAGCGCTACTTTCCCAATGAGAACCCTGTCGGCAAGCATATGACGCCGGGCGCCAGCAACCACGGCACAGCACAGCCGCGTGAGATTGTCGGCGTCGTCGGCAACGTCAAGAGCCAGCGCCTGGACCTGGAAGACCGGACCGAATACTACATCCCCGATACGCAATTGAACTTCGGTTCCATGGCCGTCTGTCTGCGAACCAGCGTTGAACCCCACAGCATTACGTCGTCCGTACGCAATGTGGTAGCGTCCATGGACCGTGATCTCCCCATCTATGACATAAAAACCATGGACGAGTATCTGGCCGCCACACTAACCACGCCGCGATTCCAATCGACGCTGCTGCAGGCTTTTGGGGGACTTGCGCTGCTGCTGACAGCCGTGGGTCTCTACGGTGTGATCTCCTATAGTGTCGTCCAGCGTACACGGGAAATCGGCGTTCGTATGACTTTGGGCGCCAGCCGCGGCAACGTCGTCCAGATGGTGCTGCGTTCGGGAATCAAGCTAACGCTGATCGGCATCGCTGCCGGGGTAGCTCTATCTCTGGTTGCCACACGTTTTGTCACGTCATTCAGCAGTGTATTGTTCGGCGTGAAACCCACTGACGTCGGAGTGCTTGCCGCAGTCGTCGCCCTGGTCAGCCTGGTCTCAATTCTGGCTTGCTATATCCCGGCTTATCGAGCGTCAAAGGTTGATCCCATGATAGCGTTGCGTTACGAGTAGGTTCTCTTGCTTTCATCCCTTGCTCTGCGAGGGATCCCTACAGTCTGCAGTGATGCAGGATGGCCGACGATTTTCGTCGTAGAGACGTGGCATGCCACGTCTCGAATACTGACTTCCCAGCCAGAAGCTAGCAGCTAGTAGCCAGCAACTTCTACGTAACTTGGCAATTCTTCCTGACCTCAATATCATGGTCGCAATAACTCCATGACTGACTTGAATCCCGCAGACAGGCTTGATTCCTGGAAAGAGATCGCGTCCTTCCTCCGTCGCGACGTGCGCACCGTCCAGCGATGGGAAAAGAAAGAAGCTTTGCCGGTGCATCGCCACCAGCATGACAAACTCGGCTCCGTCTATGCTTATCCCAAAGAACTCAATGACTGGTTCGGCAAACGGCAACAAACTGGCGCAGCGGCTGAACTTCCGCGCCACTCTGACAAGATCAAGCTGGCCGTGCTGCCTTTCGGCATTCTCGGAGAAGAGAAGCAAGGCGACTACTTTACAGATGGCCTGACGGAAGAGATGATCACGCAGGTCACGCGCCTACAGCCTGAACAGCTTGCTGTCATTGCGCACAATACCGCGCTGCAATACAGCGCAAACAGCTCCTCCCTCCAGCAAATGCGGCAAGACCTTGGCGTCGATTACACGCTGCAAGGCAAAGTCAGGCGCGCCGGTAACCGCGTGCGCATCACCGCGCAACTCAGTGAGATCCAGGACCAGACTCAGCTCTGGGCTGAAACCTATGAGCGTGACATCAGTGATGTGCTGGGCGTGCAGGCTGAAATAGCTCAGGCCATTGCCGCGGAAATTCATGTGGCGCTGAATCTGACGGAAAGCAATCGCCTGGCTGATATGCAGAAAGGGAAGCGGCGCGTTAATCCTGAAGCCTATGACGCCTACCTCCGCGCTCGCTACCATCTCCATGAAATGATGCCGGCAAGCATTGAGAAGAGCGTGGCTGAATTCCAGCGTGCGATTGAGCTGGATCCCGCCTACGCCTCGGCTTACTCAGGGCTGGCAATTGCCTCCGCGCTGCTCGCCATCGTGCCCTTTGACGTAGCGCCGCCGCATGACTCCATGCCCCGGGCGGAAGAATCTGCACGCAAGGCATTGGCGCTGGATGACTCACTGGCAGAAGCGCATGCTGCTCTGGCCCTGGTGCAGCACCATTATCAATGGAACTGGGAAGCCGCGGAAACAAGCTATAAACGGGCGATTGAAATCAGCCCGGATTATTCTGCCGCGCATCTCTGGTATTCATGGCTGCTGCTGGCCATCAACCGTCGTGACGACGCATTCCGAGAAATTGACGCCACCACGCGAATTGTCGAAGAGACTGACCCGCGCCGGCTGGTTGCGGTCCACGCGACGCGCGCTCAGGCCCTCTACTTCGGCCGCGAATATGAACGTGCCATTGCTGAGTGCAGGAAAGCGCAACAGCTTGAACCCGGGCACGCTATGCTGCACTACATCGTTGGCCGCTCTTATATGCGTCTGGGAAAACACGACGAGGCCATCGACGAGCTTAAAGCAGCTGGCGGCGCACCTGGAGATTTTCCCCTCGCCGACGCAGCCCTGGGGCTCGCCTATGCCGTTGCCGGCAAGCTGGATGAAGCCAAAGAGATTGGCGCTCGCTTCCGGGACGTTCTCTCGCGCCGCTATATTCCCCCAACCTATTTCGGAATGTTGTACGCCGGTATGGGTGACCGTAACCGTGCCTTGATGTGGCTCAACAAGGCCTGCACTGAACGCGCCGATGGACTTACCTGGCTCGCGGTGGAACCCATGATGGATGACATTCGTTCTGACCCGCGTTTTCAGGATATTCTTCAGCAGATCGGCCTCGATAAGATCTCAGACCTACCCACCGAGCCACAGTAATTATTCCATGCACCAGCGCCGTAGGCGCGAAATGACAGGGCGGGGTTTTAACCCCGCCTGAGCGAAGCGAAACGAAGACCGGAAGGTCTGGGTAGAAATCAAATATCAATCCGAACCCCGGCAGGGGCGGCACATCCCTCATTTTCGCCGTTGCCTTGCCACTTCATACATCACGATTGCCGCGGCCACGGACACATTCAATGACGGAATTTTGCCGATCATCGGAATCGAAACCAGAAAATCACATTTTTTGCGGACCTGTTCATGCAAGCCGTGGCCCTCAGCACCCAGAACCAGCGCGCAATCCATCTTGTAGTCGATCTGATCGTAGAGTTTGCTGCCGCGCTCATCCAGGCCAACCGTCCATATATTCTTCTCTTTTAATTCCTCTACCGTGCGGCCGATGTTGGTGACCTTCGCAATGGGCAGATGCTCAGACGCGCCTGCTGATGCCTTCACCACGGTTGCAGTCACGCCCGTGGCGCGACGTTCCGGAATCAGAATACCGTCAACGCCCGCCCCTTCCGCGGTGCGGATAATCGCTCCAAGATTATGTGGATCTTCTATTCCGTCCAGAACGGCAACAAAGGCATATTGTCCGCGCTTCGCAGCGAGAATGTCATCCACATCCACATACTGTTTTTCCGCGGTGACCGCGACCACGCCCTGATGAGACGGCGTTTGGGCCAATCGGGTGAGGTCTTCGCGCTGCATGGCCCGCACCGCCACGCCGGCACTCCGGCAAAGCTGCGTAATCTTTTGTATGCGAGCGTCGCCTCGGCCGCCGGCCACGGCTACATATTCAAACGCCCGCCCCCGTGCCGACAACGCCTCTTCAACCGCATGAATACCAAAGATGACCTGCATTCCTGCTCCCGCGTTCTAGTGTAACAAGAGCGAAAACATCACCGTGGATACGGGTAATGCCATTGTTCCGGTAATGCCGTTGTTATCGATAAATGCTTTTCTAACAATCAACACTAGGCGAAAACCACGCTGATTGGAATTCGGAACCATAGGGCGAGCACACTGATTGCGATTCGGAACGATTTGTCGACGTAGAGACGCGGCATGCCGCGTCTTTTGACTTTACAATTTGGGATTCGGAACGACATATTTGCGCGTTCTTCTGTGCTGCCCATACACAAAGCGCCGTAGGCGCGACCAGAAATGAACATCACCGCAAAACCACACTGATTGGGATTCGGAACGATTTGTCCACGTAGAGACGCGGCATGCCGCGTCTGAAAACTTTTCAATCTTACGCGCTCTTCAGGGTTGCCCATACACCAAGCGCCGTAGGCGCGACCAGAAGTTAGCCCCGGGCGTAAGCCCGGGGAAAGCGTTTAAAAACGTCCAGAGCCCCGTAGGGGCGGCACAAGAGATTTAGTGCGCCAAACCCCAAGCTACGGGAAATACTTGATGCTCGCGGCAAAAAAAAAGGCTGCCCGTTTGGACAGCCTTTGGAATACGCATAACCCTTACTGTCCGCTGTTCTGATAGGGAGTCAACTGGTCCGTGATCTTGCTCTTGTCGCCCACCACCACAATCGTCATCTTGCTGGCATCCAGGTACTTCTGCGCCATCTGCTGGACCTGTTCCGGCGTCACCGCGTATACGTTTTGCACGTATTTGCTGAGGTAATCGTCGCCCAGTTGATGCAGATCGATATACGCCAACTGGGAAATGATGCCTTGCCGTGATGAATTCCTCAGTACGAAGATGCCGGCCATGTAATCTTTCATTCCCTGAAGTTCAGCGGCTGAAGGAGCTTCCTTACGCAGGCGGTCCACTTCGTACAAAATCTCCTTGATAGAGGGGCCGGTCACCGCCGTGGTAACGTCCGCGATCTCCGCCCAATAAGCATCCTTGTAGCGGGCGGAAAGCGTACCCGAAGGCGAGTAGGTATAACCCTTTGCTTCGCGGATGTTGGCAGTGATGCGCGATCCAAAAGAGCCGCCCAGAAGTGTGTTCATCACCTGTAACGGAATGTAATCGGCATTGCTGGGATCAATGGTGGGCAGCCCAACATAGATGGTGGATTGCGCGGCAGCAGGGCGATCAATGACTTCAAGGCTGCGTTTAGTGGACGGCTTCGGCGGATTCACTAACGGATCCGGTCCCTTAGCCCAGTCGGAAAATGCGTCCGTGATGGCCTTCTTCACGGCCGCCGCATCAAATTTTCCCGCCACATAGATGTGTGCCCGGGCGGCGCCGTAGTTGGTCTTGTAGAAAGTCTGGGCGTCAGCCACGGTTAATTTGTTGATCATCTCCTCGGTCGGAAATACCCGGCCATATGGATGGTCAGGGTACAAGGTCTTCATGAATCGCTCTCGCGCCAGCGGTTGTGACTGAGATTTTGAGATGGCCAGATTGCGCAGAGCATCCTGCTTGATACGCGGCAGCTCGGATTCGGGCAGCAACGGATGCTGCACCACGTCTGCCATGAGCGCCACCATTTTCGGCGCGAACTCGGAGAGTAAGTCGGCAAAGACCTGGGTGTTGTCAGGGCCGGAGAAGATATCGATCCCGCCGCCCATCGCTGCCGCTTCTTCCGCTACCTGTTTCGCCGGGCGGTTCGTCGTGCCGCCATCTTTGATGAGCTGTCCGGTTATCTCAGAGAGCGATACCTGGGTCGGCCCTTCGTTCAGGCTGCCCGAGCGTATCACCACGTCAATGGCCACCTTCGGCAGTGTGCCGTAAGAGACCATGGTGACTTTTAATCCGTTGGGAAGGCTGAAGGTTTGCTTTTCCGGTACGGAAAAGGATTTGGGAGCGCTGCCCGGCGGAGGTGTCTGCTTTTTCGGCGCCTCCGCCTTGGCGGCAGTATCGCCTTGCAATGACATGGACGGCAAGCTCAGGACCAGAGCCAGGCCAGGAATCAATATCAGCTTCATGATCGATTTCATTTTCATGGCTCCTCTTAATTTCCAGACCCTGGGTTTCCAGACCCTGGGTTTCCTGCCCCGGAAGGCTTGGCCGGTTCTGCCGCTTTGGGTTGAATCACCAGCACAGTGCGATTACCGGGCCGCAGATATTCCTGCGCGGTCTTCTGGATCAGGGCCGGCGTCAGCTTGCGGAATTCATTTTCCATGGTGTTGACGCGCGCTGGATTGTCGTCGAACAGGGCAAAGCTGCACAGCAGGTCAGCCAGGCCAATTCCGTTGCCGCCGCCTACCGCGTCGTAATAACTGGAGCGAAGTTTCAGCAGCGCGCGATCCAGTACTTTCTGGTCGATAGGTTTGCTTCGCAGCGGCTCGATGACCGTTTCCATGGCGGAAACAATCGTGTCAGCATTCACGTTGTTGTCATAGAAGAGTGACGATGCCCACAGCATGGGCCCGTTGTAGTTATACATATTGCCCAGCAGGTTCACTCCACCGGAGACGTCGTCCGTGAGACCGCGTTTCTTTACCAGTTCCTCATGCAGCAGGCTGTCATCGCCCTGAAGCAGCAGTTCATTGAGGATGCCCATCGCATAGTACTCAGGAGTATTGCGCTCCGGCATGTGATAAGCGACGGCAATGGCCGGGCGCTTTGCCTGCGAATCGGGCTTGGTAGCGTGAATCTCTTTTACCTGCCGGGGTTCAGTCAGGTCGGGAAGTTTAGGCGCCTGTCCGCCGGGAATGCCGGCAAAGTACTTTTCAATCCATTTTTTGGCATCGGCTGCTTCAAAGTCTCCAACAACCGCCAGCGCAGCGTTGCTGGGAATGTAATACGTCTTGAAGAAGCTCTCCACGTCAGGCAGCGTGGCAGCTTCAATATCCTTCAAGTCGCCATAAAAATTGTGAGCGTTGTACCAGTTGGTGTTCGCATACTGTGGAAGATCAAGCCACGGGAAGCCACCGTACGGCCGATTCAGAACATTGACCTTCACCTCATTGCCCACCACGCCCTGCTGGTTCTTGAGATTGTCCTGGGTGATGTTGAGTCCACGCATGCGGTCAGCTTCGGCCCACAACATTGTCTCCAGCTTATTGGACGGCACCGCTTCATAGTAGTTGGTAAAGTCAAAACGCGTGGAACCGTTCAGTATCCCGCCATTGGCCTGGACCAGCTTGATGAATTCCATCTTGCCCAGATTCTGCGAGCCCTGGAACATCATATGCTCGAACAGGTGGGCAAAACCGGTGCGGTCGCGTGGTTCAACACGAAAGCCAATGCGGTAATAAACCGCCACAGCCACGGTGGGCGCCGTGTGATCTGGAGAGAGGGTAACTCGCAGGCCATTGGGCAGCTTGTAATATTCAACTGGAACATGGAATGCGGCAGCGTTGGCGGATGTGTTTGCCGGCGCTGCTTTTGTTTCTGTCTGCGCCTGGGCCATGATTACTGACATGGTGGCCAGGAGCGCAAGTGCCATTAGGCAGGACGATCTCATCGATCCCTCCAGGATTTTTGTTGACGGTGAACAAAGTTATCCGTCAATGGGCTAAATTGCAACTTTCGTAAGCGATTAGCGGGTCTATTCGGAGTTTGTCGCAGATTAGACCGTGAAATTCATGATTGGTAAGCAAGAGCGACGGGTTCCGCTGGCTGAACCGGCTATTTACAATAAGACGACCGGCAGGCCGATCATACGCACGCCATGAACCATACGCACCATGAATCCTACGCGCCATGAATCCTAAAAGAACTACGGGACCTTCCGTGATCCTCACCATTGCCGGCTACGACCCTTCCTCTGGCGCGGGCATCACGGCTGACGTCAAGACCATTTCGGCGCACAAGTGTTATGGCGTAACTTGCATTACTGCCCTCACAGTGCAATCAACAACTGGAGTAAAGCGGGTGGACCCCGTGGAAGGCCGCATCATTACAGAGACGCTGGAAGAACTGGCGAACGACTTTGATATTGCAGCGATCAAAATCGGCATGCTGGGATCGGCTGAAGCAGCGCGCGCCGTGCTGGCTTTCCTGATGCGAAACAAAGTTGCTCACGTTGTCCTTGATCCAGTCATCCGGTCATCATCCGGTGCGCAACTATTACCGAAAGATGGGCTTCAGATACTGAAAGAGAAGATGCTGGGCCTGACCACCGTGATCACACCTAACATTGCTGAAGCGGCTGAACTCACCGGACTCCCCGTGACCCGTGCCGAAGAAATGGCCGCAGCGGCAGAAGCACTGCATCAACTGGGAGCGCGTAATGTGGTCATTACCGGTGGACACCTTGATCCCCCCGCTGACCTGGTGAGCCCTTATGAGAAAGAGCCGGCACTGCTGGTGGGTTCCAGAGTCGTGAGCACCTCAACCCACGGAACAGGCTGCGCATTTTCAACTTCACTGGCATGCCATCTTGCGTCAGGCAAAGGTCTGATCGATGCGGCGCGAGCGGCTAAGAGCTTTGTGGAATCGGCAATCCGAAACGCACCCGGACTAGGGAAGGGAAACGGGCCCTTGTTGTAGCCTGAAAACTACTCTGGCGGTTGGTTCGTCGGCGTGGGCTGATCTGGCGGACGTTGCTTTAAAGTCGGCGGTCCCTGCTGCTGATCAGGTTCAGTTTGATCAGGTTGAGGTTGCGCTTCGTCCGGATTGGGCTGGTTCGGATTCGCCTGATTGTTGTTTGGCTTGGACGGTGTTGCCGGACGCGGCGGTTCCACTACAATCCTGTTGTCGCGTGTACGCAAAGCCGGCGGAGCACCGCTGCGACGTTTCGTCTCGGCCACTTCGGCCATATTGGCTTCCACTAGAGCCGTGCTCTGTCCCGCCACCTGTCCTACCGCACGTCCCTCGGCTTCGGGACGCGTCGAAGCGGAAACCTTCGAACTGTTGCGATTCGCAACCTGGGCTTCCGCATAATACGATTGGGCGGTCTCACGGTCTCCACCCAGCTCAGCCAGATAGCCCATATTATTAATGGTGAAGGAATTTTTGGGATCGAGCTTGAACGCCTGTTCAAAGTATTCGCGCGCCGCCTTGCGATCATTTCGATTCATCGCCGAAACGCCACGCAAGTTCAGCCGGGCCACGCGGTTTGCCGTATCATTGCCGTGTGCCAGGACTTTACGCGCGCTCTCAGCGTTGTTCTCAGCGACTTCGCTGATCGGCTTACCGCGCCAGTCTTTATTAATGGTCACCACCACGGGCTCCCGTGAGCCGGTTTTTGCCGCCCGGTCATACGAATTGATGGCTTCTTCCAACTCGCCTTCTTTTTCCTTGGCAAAACCCATGTTGTTCAGCGTGAATGGATTGTTTCCCTCGATCTTGAGGGCCTGTTGCAGGAGCAAATCGGCCTCAGGGGCACGATCATTATTCAGCAGTCGCACGGCCTGGCTGTTCAGCTCGTTCACCCTCATTGGGCCTTCGGAAGTGCGTCCGGCAATCTTGGCCACCGACTTTCCTTCATCCGTCGGCTCAGTGGACTTGTCCACCACGGCATCAGACGTGTTGGCCTGCGCCTGATCGTAATACCGCTGCGCGCGATCAATGTCGCCTTCCGCTTCCGCCAGATATCCCAGATTGTTCAGCGTGAAGGGATCGTTGGGATCGATAAGGTAGGCCTTGTAGAAAAGACGCTTGGCTTTGTCCATCTGGTGTTTTTGCAGGGCCTGCACACCATCGCGGTTTAACTGCTGGACGGGTGTGTATTTGCTTTTCTTGGGCAAGGGAATGCGCAAGGTCTGCGCATTGCATTGCGATCCGGTCAGAGCCAAACCCAGGAACATTGAAACCAGCAATTTTGAATGAAGCTGAATGCGCATCTATTCGAAAGACCTCTGCTGAAATTAGGATTGCTGAAAATGCATTGCTAAAAAAAAGACCCGTCACGCAGCCAAGCCTCTGCCCTTTAAGCAGTAGCTCTGCTTATGGTTTGGATGGCATTTGCCGGGCCAGGGGTTGGGCGGGGCTGTCATAGTGTTTTTTTGGGGCCGGGCGGCTGCCATCTGAGCTGCTGCTTTCTGCATCCAAGGCTTTTGGAAGAGGTGTTTTCAGGAGCCTATGCAACGTCGCTTACAGTTTTTGACCTTTGCCTTCTGCGTTTGCAGTACTGGTTTGGTGTTTGCTCAGACCCAGCCCACGGCCGAGCCGAAGTCGGCTTCCGGAATACCCCAGACTTCCGCTACTCCGGCAAACACGCCCAACGCCAACACTGGTCCAGCGACGGCTCCAGCAGCGCCTCCCTCGGCTGAGTCTTCCCCCACGCCGGCAGCCAATTCCCCGGCAGCCACGTCCAAAGAAACGCCGCAACCGGGCTCCGCCAATACTGCCACGCCTGGCACGGCATCTGCACCATCTGCGGCTTCATCAACTCGCTCGACCACGCCAAATGCGTCTGACAAATCCGCTGCGCCAACACCTGCACCCGCACCTGCGCAGCCAAAGACAGAAATTCTGGATAGCTCCGCTACGGCTGGCGCTCTGAACACCGATGGCCGCGATCCCATTCTTGATCCTCCGCCATTTCCTTCAGGCAATGCCACCCTGGTGGGCGGGATCATTCGTGACGTCGATCGAATCCGCAATCGTATGGCCGTCGCGGTATTTGGTGGCGGACGCTGGAACGTGTTTTTTGACGAACGCACGCACATCTTCCGCAATGGCGCTGAGACCACACAGCTCGCACTCAAGAAGGGTGAGCGCGTTTATGTTGACACCATGCTGGACAATGCGCGGCATGACATTTTTGCCCGCAATATCCGCGTGGGCGTCAACGCACCGCCTGCTGATGCCGATGGTCAAATCATGGCCGTCGATACAGCCCACGGCGAACTCACGCTGCGTGACAGCATTAACTCCGTACCTGTGCACTTCGGTGTCGACAAAGAAACACGCATCAGCAGCGGGGCAACTCCCACTTCATTCCAGCAAATCAAGACCGGCGCGTTGGTGCACGTCAAGTTTGCTCCAGAAAGCGGAAACCGCGGCATAGCCCGCGAAATCATCATCACTGCCTCGCCCGGCGCCGCCTTCACGTTCGTGGGAGCGCTTACATTTCTCGACATCCATCGCGGACTCCTTGCCATTCACAACGTGACGGACAATAAGAACTATGATATCCACTTCAATCCGCAACGCACCCAGCAGGCCCAGAATGTTGGCATCGGTTCTAACGTCAGGATCGTTGCGACTTTTGAAGGAACGCAATATACGGCCCAGTCCATCGTGTTGAACGATGACGCAGGCAATCGCTGAAAAAGAGGCAAGCCGCACTGCTTCAATCTCGTCATCCCGACGTCCGTTAAGCGAACGCGCGCTGTCTTCAGCGCGCCGCCGCTAAGAAACCGCCGGAGCAGGTCGTGGATTCGATAATGCGCTGAAATCGTAGCCTGGCCTGCGCAGGCCCGCGGTAAACTGCGCAGCGCGCACAACGTTTTCCATCAACGCGGCCACCGTAACCGGCCCCACGCCTTTGGGCACGGGAGTGATATTTGCGGCGATATCTTTTACCCGCTCAAAATCAACGTCGCCATTCAACTTCCCATCCGCTCCAACGCGTGTGGCCACATCAATCAGCGTAGCTCCTGGCTTTACCATATCCGCGGTGATTTTGTAGCGCTCGCTTCCCACAGAAGTCACCACAATGTCAGCCGACCGCATGAAAGCGTCATGGTCTTCCTTGCGCGTGTGGCGGTGCAGCCAGATTGCCGTTGCGTTGCACATGCGTCCGCCCAGCATGTGATGGATTGGTTTGGCGGTAATGTCATTGCGGCCGACCACCACGGCAACCTGTCCTTCCGTGGCGATGTTGTAATACGTCATCATGCGGCGAACAGCCAGAGCGGTTGCCGGCAGATGCAGGATCGCGTCGGCCTGTGCGCGATAAAGTTCCGGGACAGTTCCGCGTGAGATTCCGTCCACATCCTTCTCGCCACGAATGGCGTCGAAAACATCAAACTTGTTAAGACCGTGTTCGGGTTCTTCTATGTGTTGCGGCAGCGGTAGTTGGACAAGGATTCCATGAACGGCCGGATCATCACTCAGGCGGCGGGTGTAATCGCGCAGTTCAGCCGCAGAGATGTTGTCATCGAAAGTGTGAAGCCGGCCGATCATGCCCAGGCGTTCACATGATTCTATTTTCTTGCCCACGTATCTCTGTGAAGCCGGACTGCGGCCCACCAGCACAACGTCTAGACGCGGAATGAGGTTGTGGTTAGCTTTCAGCTCCGCGACTTCCGTCTTCACCCAGAGCTCAATCTGGTCGGCAACCGGCTTGCCGTACATAATCGTAGCCATATCACTCAATTATATGGTCATCCCGTTGAGTGATAGACACGCTGACTGTACACTCCCTGGCACGCCCCAGAAACCTGATTATCATTGCGCGGCCTAGCGAAGTTTCCTGGCAATACCGGCAAAAATCAGTTCCAGCTCCATCATGGTGTCATCTTCAAGATCCACGTCTGCAGCCTTGAGAGCCGCAATTGGGTCGGCACGGAATAAGCTGGCATTCTCTTGAGACCTGGCCAGCCATTGCTGCAGCCGTGCCTCTACTTTTGCCAGTTCATTCAGCGGATCCGGCCGCCTTTGCCCAATGTTCTTCTTTTGCAATTCACCCTTCTTCATTTCCTATCATCCACCATTGTGGGCTGACGCGACAAGGATCGACCTCGGCGCCAGGCGCGGCGTGGCACAGCATTGGAGGACTTTCATTTCCTGATACGTCAGAGCTTCAGGGAAAGTCAGGCAATTCGCGTTCTATGTAGGAGTCAACGCATTTGTACAGGAATGTAAATACTGATGGTAGTCGCAGGTAATGGAATGAAGATAAGAAAGCCGTAATCTACTGCTTGAACTTGAAATTCATTGTTTTTCGGACTAGTCCATTATATTTTTCTGTTCAATTCAGCACTCTAGTAATGCAGTAGAGACAAAAGTAAATTATCGAGCAAGCTGAACAGGATGCAGTACTGAGGCGTCCTGTCAACGGGTGGTTCTATTGGCGCCAGAGTGCATGCCTCAACGCAAGTCGCGAAAGGGGAGCAGCGTGATCGAATCCTACTGCGGAGCTTGTGGCGTCTTTATCGCCGCCAGCTCAGGACCTAACCTTTTGGAACTGGCTGAGCGGCTTCACCGGTGTACGGGCATCTCCCTGGACTCAAAACCAGGGCAGTTTTCTTCGGCAGAAGCCAGGATTGTTTCTTATCTGTTTGGAGTCGGCCAAACGCCGAGTCCTGGCGTTGTGGATGATCATTTGTCCACGCTGTTGAACGAACTTACCACCAGGGAACCGGAGCTCAATGCGTGGCTGGAACGCTCGGCGATGAATGCGCGCTGGTTTCGCAAGGATCCGATTGCGGCTCTGCGGGCCTCCAACATCGGCTTCAACGACAATATATTGAATGAACTCGAAAACATTACCGCATCGATCGCTGAAAAACTGAGAAACGGTTATATCGCCTGAAAAAATCCAGCGTTGATTGTCCATAGACTCAGCCCAGGCGTTCACTCCCATATTGCGCAGGTACTCGCCGCATATTCCAGAAACTGTGGACGAGAAACGCCCTTCCGCCAGCAGCATAACAGCCTTCACTTCGTCGCGCGACTTGCAACGAAAGCAGGGCTAAGCATATCAATCGGCTAAACGACCGTTTTTGTTTAATCGAGAAACATGCCAGCCGGCCTTGTCTTATGCGAATGCTTATAGCTCCGATAAATATTTTCGATTTCCAGCATCGGGCCCGGCTGGGTAGATTGTGTCTAACCTCTGCACGGCCCACGCCGGCACGGGGCGGTCACCCTAATCATGAACAAGTCCAGGACTTTTGTACTGATTACCGCTCTGTCTTTCTTTATCCCGCTCATTTCGCTGGCTCAAAGCGCCAGCCCAACCGTACCCGCAACCAGCTCCGCAGCAAGCGCTGACGCACAAAATGACCGTCTGGCCAAAATCGAGCAGCAGATTGCTGATGCCAAAAGCTCCGCCGACAATGCCTGGATGCTCACTAGCGCCGCCCTGGTCCTGATGATGACCGGGCCCGGTCTGGCTCTGTTCTACGGTGGCCTGGTGCGCAAGAAGAACGTTCTTGCCACCATGATGCAGAGCTTCGCCATGATGGCGATCGTTACCACCACGTGGGCGATCTTCGGCTACACGCTGGCTTTCGGCGACGGCGGCAGTCTTATCGGCGGCCTTCACAATCTCTTTTTACGAGGGGTGGGAGCAGCGCCTGACCCCGCGTATGCCGCTACCATTCCAGCGCAGACATTCATGGTGTATCAGTTGATGTTTGCCATCATTACTCCGGCCCTGATCACCGGCGCGTTTGCTGAGCGCATGAAATTCAGTGCCATGGCCGTCTTCATGGTTCTCTGGTCGATCGTGGTTTACAGTCCCATGGCCCACATGGTCTGGGGCAAGAACGGACTGCTGAACGCTTCACTGGGAGGGCGCTTTCCTACGCTCGATTTCGCCGGTGGGACGGTCGTCCACATTACGTCAGGCGTTTCTGCCCTGGTATGCGCGCTGTATTTAGGCAAAAGAGTCGGATATCCCAAACAGAACATGCCTCCGCATAGCGTGGTGCTTAGCTTTATCGGCGCGTGTCTGCTGTGGGTCGGCTGGTTTGGATTCAACGCCGGCAGCGCGTTGGGCGCTGGCAGTCTGGCAACTAGCGCGTTCGTTGCCACACATTTCGCCGCTGCAACGGCAGCACTTGGCTGGGCCGGCGCAGAATGGATCCGCAATGGCAAGCCTAGTGCTCTTGGAGCGATATCCGGCGCTGTCGCAGGCCTCGTTGCTATCACTCCTGCCGCCGGATTCGTTGGCCCCATGTCAGCGTTGGCTATCGGCCTGATTGCCGGGGTCTTCTGCTATTTCATGGTGGCCAGGGTCAAAGCGCGGTTTGGATATGACGACACGCTGGATGCTTTCGGCGTACACGGCGCTGGTGGAACCATTGGCGCGTTACTCACCGGGGTGTTCGCCAATAGCGCGATCAATCCCATGTTCAAAGATGCCAAAGGAAACACCGTTGCATCCGGACTGCTGGAAGGGAACGGACATCAGATGCTCAACCAGTTGATGGGTGTGGTGATTGCCTGGGTGCTGGCTGCGGTGGGGACCATCGTGATTCTGAAGCTGGTGGATATGACCATCGGGCTCCGCGTGAGTGAAGAGCATGAAATTCAGGGACTGGATCTTACTCAGCACGGCGAAGAAGGCTACTATTACGAGGTATCCACATAATGCCATGCACCGCAACGTTAAAGTAACGGTTGATATTCCAGGAAGGTCACGATGACAAAACTAGAAGCCGTGATTCGCACCTCCAAACTCGACGCGGTGAAAGATGCTCTCCATGAGATTGGTGTTGAAGGAATGACCGTTCTGGAGGTGCGCGGGCACGGACGGCAAAAAGGCCACACCGAGTTCTATCGTGGACAGGAATACACCGTTGACCTCATCCCTAAGACCAAGGTTGAACTTGTGCTGGCGGATGCCATGGTGGAAAAAGCTGTGCAGGCCATTTCCGTTGCCGCACGCACAGGTAAAATTGGCGATGGCAAGATTTTTCTTTCTCGCGTGGATGAGGTAATTCGCATACGCAATGAAGAACGGGGTGAAGGTGCGCTGTGAGGCGCACCTTTCGGGACGCTTGTTTCCGCTCCGGACCACGGAGCCATAAGGTGCCTGCATCATGAATGCTGCGGCCTCCCTACTGAGCAGCGAGTTACGCGAACTCTATGGTTCCGGGTTCGCCCAGTGCGTCGAACAATTCAACCTGTATGGTGACGGGCGAAAGCTGGTAAGGCAGCGCGCCGCGCTGGTGGACCGCATCGTTCTTCGTCTCTGGGACACTCTGTTTGCCGGCAATCCCGCAGCAGAGAGATTTGCTTTGGTGGCCATTGGCGGATACGGCCGCAATGATCTGTTTCCGTTCTCAGACATTGACCTGCTTTTCCTTCACGCCGAACGCGAATCGGAAGAAGCGCTCAAGAATACAATCCGGGCCTTTTCACAGGAGCTGTGGGACCTTGGCCTGAAGTTGAGTCCTGCCAGCCGCGTGCTTTCTGAGTGTGATCGTTTTGACGCGAACAACGTCGAGTTCTCCATTTCTCTTCTCGACTGCCGTTTTCTGGCCGGCGATAACGAACTGTTTTTGCGTTTGCATGACAAGATCGTCCCGAAACTGGTGATGCGTGAAGCCCAGCCTCTGGTGCAGCGACTGGTGGAGCTCACGCGCAGCCGCCATGCCAAACATGGCAACACCGTCTTTCATCTGGAACCAAATGTAAAAGACTGTCCCGGCGGCCTGCGTGATTTCAATGTGGCTCACTGGCTGCTTCTGATCTCTGCCATGGATAAGCTGCATGCCTGGCCGGAAGAGAACAATCTTCTACCTGCCGCCTCGCGCAAACAGGTGAGCCATGCACTTGAATTCATCACCGCTGTCCGCTGTTTCCTGCATCTTCGTCACGGCCGAGATGACAATGCCCTGAGCTGGTCAGCCCAGGATGAAGCCGCTGCCAAAAAGATCGGCGCTCCCGACGCCACCACGCTTACGTCCGCCGACTGGATGCGGCTCTATTTCAGCAACGCGCGCTCTGTGCATCGCAGCTGCATCCGTTTGCTGGAAGAAGTGCCGGCTGCGTGGTCCGGCATTGTCAGGCAATTCCAGGACTGGCGCGCTCGCGTCTCCAATGACAGGTTTTCCGTGGTCCATGGCATGGTCTTTCTCACCCAGCCGGGCTCCATGCAGGAATCTGAAGTACTGCTTCAACTTTTCCATTTCATCGCCCAGCACGGCCTCAAGCTCAGCACCATCACAGAGCAGCGTGTGGAACACGTGCTCCCCGCCATGGCGGCAACACCTCCACGTGGCGCTGAGCTCTGGATCTACCTTCAAGAGATACTTTTGCAGACGCATGCGGCCGACGCCTTACGCACCATGCATGCCCTGCGCTATCTGACGCTGGTGCTTCCTGAACTTCAGTCGATTGACGCGCTCGTGGTGCGTGACTTCTACCATCGCTTTACGGTTGATGAGCATTCTTTTCTCGCGATTGAAAGTCTCCATCGCCTGAAGGACTCCTCATCGGAATGGGACCAGCGTTATGCCGAACTGCTCACGGAACTTGAGCAGCCGGAACTTCTGTATCTGTCCTTGCTGCTGCATGACGTGGGCAAAGGCGCAGGCAGTTCAGACCACATTGCCGCCGGCATGGACCTGGTCGCAAGCGCACTGGAACGTCTCGATCTCGAAGCCGCAGATTGTGACACCGTGCGCTTTCTGGTCATGAACCATCTGGCGATGTCAGCGGCATTGCGGCGGGACATTTTTGATCTGGAAACTGTTCGCGGGCTTGCCGAACTGGTGCAGGCGCCTGAGCGATTGAAGATGCTCTGCCTCATGACGTACGCCGACATCAAGGCTGTGAATCCTGAGGCGCTCACGCCATGGAAGGCTGAAAACATCTGGCAGCTCTACATTGAAACGGCTAACTATCTGAACCTGAGCATGGACAATCGGCTGCATGGTGACTCGGCGGAAGCCGACCAGATGGTGCGCGCACTCACGCCGGTGGCTGGGCGCAGGCTTAAACCTTTTCTTGAAGGCCTGCCGCGAAGATATCTGGCCACCTACTCTGCCAACCAGGTGATGGGCCACCTGGAGATGGCGGGCCGGCTCAAGAGTGAGCCGGTGCAACTGCATCTGGAGCGTGGACGCCACTGGTTTGATCTCACACTGGTTACCACGGACCGTCCGCTGCTCTTTGCCCGCATGACCGGTGTTCTGGCAGCGTGGGGCATGAGCATTGTGAAAGCCAATGCGTTTTCCAATGCCTCCGGCATCGTGGTGGACACGTTTCACTTTACTGACCGGTTCCGCACTCTCGAACTCAACCTTCCGGAATGGGACCGCTTCAAGAAAAGCGTGGCCGACGTGCTTTCCGGCGCGGCCGACCTGGAAAAGCTGCTGCAGCATCGCCTTCGCGGGAACAAAGACCTGACACGTAAGGTTAAAGTGCAGACACTGGTGGACTGGCATGACGTGGCGTCGGCGACATCATCCAAAAGCTCAGTGATGCAGGTGATCACGCAGGACCGTCCCGGATTGCTCTACCGCATCAGCTCGCTTCTTTCGGAACAGGGCTGCAACATCGAGATCGCCCTCATCGATACAGAAGGCGAAATGGCGATCGACGTGTTCTATCTGACATCAAAAGGTGCGAAGCTTACACACGATCAGCAGACGAAGGTAAGGAGCGTGTTGATGCAAGCGCTGAAGGAATGAGGGAGCTTATTTCTTCATCCCGAGCAAGGCGAGGGATCCCTACGGTCTGAATGAATGTTACTGTCGACACTCTTCCGATCACGGCGATGTCGCGTGATCGCACGGAGGATCCGCTTGACCCTGCCCCCTCCCTTCTATAATGAATCCAGCGCAACTCCCGGGGATCAATTTGGCAAGGCACATCGGCCTGGATTTCGGAACAACGAACAGCAGTCTGGCGATCGTGGATGGCAACGGCCTTTCCCATGGAAGCCCCACGGTCAAAGTTGCGCAATTTGCCTCGCCGCTCGGTCTGACTGAAAGCTTTCGCTCCATTCTCTATTTCCCGCCGACTGTTAAAGGCGCACCCAGGCCTGCGCGTCGCGCTTTTGCCGGCCCAACTGCCATCACCAGATATCTGGAAGACGAACATAAGGGACGGCTCATCCAGTCGGTGAAGTCGTTCGCAGCCAACCGAACCTTCACCTCCACTGTGATCGGAGGGCGGCCTTACACGTTTGAGAATCTTGTCGGCATCATTGTGAAAGAGTTGATGACGGAAGCTGAGGCGGAACTCGGCCCATTGGGCGACACCGTCACCGTTGGCCGGCCGGTGCGCTTTGCCGGCGCTGACACGCCGGAAGACGAAGCCTTCGGCATCGCGCGTGTGACCGCCGCGCTTCACGCGTGCGGACTTAACCACGTGGAATTCGAGTTTGAGCCGGTGGGCGCGGCTTATTTCTATGAAAGCACGCTGGACCATGAAGAAGTGGTGCTGGTGGCCGACTTCGGTGGCGGCACCAGTGACTTTTCCCTGGTGCGAGTGGGCCCGCGTTCACGTGTGGAACTCACGCCCCAGCAGCGCATCATCGGCAACGCCGGTTTGCCGCTGGCGGGCGATACGTTTGATGCCGCCATCGTCCGCAATCTGGTTTCGCCGCAACTTGGCGCCGGTACAGACTATCGCTCCATGGAAAAGCTGCTGCCTATCCCGGCATGGATCTATCTCAACCTGGAGCGCTGGCATTATGCGTCGTTTTTGAAAGCGCCGGACACCATGCGGCTGCTTAAGTCGCTGCTCACGCAGGCCGTTGAGCCGGACCGCATTGCCGCGCTGATTCACTTGGTGGAAGAAGATCTTGGCTACCAGTTACATCGCGCCGTGCAGACGACAAAAGTCGCGCTCTCCAGCGAGGAGAAAGCCCGCTTCGTCTTTCAGCAGAGCGACATCAAGATTGACAAGCAGGTTGCGCGGGCTTCCTTTGAAAAGTGGATCAACCGCCATCTGGAAGCGATTGCGAAGACGGTGGATGAACTGTTTGCTTCGTTCGGTATGGCTCCAGCAGATGTCGATCGGGTGTTTCTCACCGGAGGATCGGCGTTTGTCCCGGCCGTCCGAGAGATATTTGCCCAGCGCTTTGGCGCAGACAAGCTCATCGGTGGCAGCGAGTTTACGTCGGTAGCGAAAGGACTTGCATTGCGGGCCGCTGAAGCAGCGGAACGACAGGTGGTCAGTTAAAGTCTTGTTTAACTCCGCGCTAATGCCCCGGCCATGACCGGCGCAATTGCCGTCAGAGCCTGGTCCATGATCTTGATGGCTTCGTCGACATCGCTCTTGCTGATATTCAGCGGCGGAGAAGTGCGTACCACGTTGCCGCTGAGTCCGCCCTTGCCTACCAGCAAGCCGCGATTGCGGCATTCTTCCATGAACTTGTTGGTCATGGCAGCATCCGGCTCTTTGCTTACGCGATCTTTCACGAATTCCATTGCCTGAAGCAGGCCCATTCCGCGCACGTCGCCAATGGGCTCGAATTTTTCCTGCAGACTTTCCAGTCCTTCACGGAAATAGCGGCCTACCACATCCGCGTTGTCGGCGAGGTGGTCTTCTTCAATCAGATCCAGCGTCGCTTTGGCTGCCACGGACGTCACCGGGTTTCCACCAAATGTCGAGATCTGCAGGCCCTGGAAACTAGCCGCAATCTCCGGACGCGTCATAGTAACGCCCACTGGCACGCCATTCGCCAGACCTTTGGCGGAAGTGATAATGTCCGGCGTCACGTCCCATTGCTCAATTCCGAACCAGCGTCTGCCGGTCCGTCCCCAGGCGGTCTGGACTTCGTCGGCGATGAAGAGGCCGCCGTACTTCTTCACGATTTCATAAACGATCTTGAAATATTCCTTCGGCGGCGTAATGAATCCGCCCACACCCTGAATGGGCTCGGCAAAGAAGGCGGCAATCTGGCCGGAGGTCGAGGTCTGGATCACGGCTTCCACGTCTTGGGCGCATGCCACTTCGCAGCTCGGGTAGGTCTTGCCCAGCGGACAGCGATAACAATAAGGATTGAGCGCGTGCACAAAGCCGGCGGCCGGCACAGGCAAAGATTTGCGCCAGGTGCTGTGAGCCGTGAGTGACTGGCCAATCGCGGAGCGTCCGCTGTAGCCGTGGCGCAACGCCACAATCTCAAAGTTACGCGTGAACATGCGCGCAATCTGGATGGCCATCTCATTGGCCTCAGTACCGCTGTTGCTGATAAAGCTCTGGCTGATCTCGCCCGGCGCGATCTCTGCCAGCTTTTCCGCCAGCGCCACAATGCCTTCATTGGGAAACATGGTGGAGGCGTGCTGGAGCTTATCGATCTGGGCTTTGATTTTGGCTGTAATGCGCGGATTGCAGTGGCCGACAGAAACGGTGACGATGCCGCCGAAGAAATCCAGATACTTCTTGCCTTCCGTGTCCCATACATACTGCATGCTGGCATGATCAGTCACTAGAGGATCTGAGTAATAGTTGCTGATGGAAGGGAAGAGATATTGCTTGTGCTTACTGAGGATTTCTTCTTTAGTCATGGATGTAAGTCCAGTCCAGTCAAATTCGCAGCTAAGGCGATATCTGCTGTGTTCATTCTACCGACTTTGGGACCCCCTGGAGACAAAAACAGAAGCGCACCACGGAGGCACGGAGACACGGAGAAAGGCAAAACTTGCCGCGGATTCGCGCGGATGAACGCGGATTCTAAATGCTGGTAACAAAGGTTTGAGGAGGACGAAGATTCGCCAGTTTGTCCGGACTGCCGAACCCTGTCAAGTTGAGCGAAGAGCCGCGCGGGCAGTCGCGGCTCGGAGTCGAAACATCCCCGTGATGTTTATGCCGCAATACACAGTTTCAGGGAATTCTCCCCGGAATGCCAGGTAAGGCGAACGCGTTCTACCCCAAAGCGGCTAACAACCGCTCCGGCTGTGCGTTGTCCCCAAACGTCTCGCTGACGTGAACGAAGAGGTCTTTATTTCCGGGCGCAAAGATAAAGCTGCCGCCCAGTTGAAACGGATCTTTACCCAGCTTGTGTTGCTTGTGTCCCGCGGCTTTGGCGCGCGTGCGGTACTTCATGTTGTCGCCGCGCAGCAGATGAAAGATGTTGGCTTTCTTCAGTTCCAGCTTGCTATAGGCTTTGCGGTCTTCGTCAACGAGCAAGGGGAATGAGATATGGGTTTTCTCGCGAAAGAACCTGGCATACGTGAAATCGCCCAGGCCGATGGCTGCCAGAGTGGCGCCTTTTTTGCGAAACTGGTCTTCGTATTCGCGCAACTGCGCGACGTGCTCTCCGCAGAAGATTCAACCATAGTGCCGCAGGAATACCACTACCGCCGGTCCTGCACTCCACAACGATCCCAGCTTAACCGGGCGCTGGTCCACGTCCGGCAAGGTGATTTCGGCAAGTCTGCTGCTATACGCTTCAGCCATGGCCTGTCATTCTCGTGGGCCTTGCCCTCCATGTCAAGAATGAATCACGGTTCATTTTCCGGAAAGCTGTGCTAGACTGCCATCGTTTTTTGAGTGACGCGTTCAATGACACGGGGGAGATTTGCGGCATGGATGATCGATCATCACTCTACTGTGTGATTGGGGCGGGCCCGGTTGGTCTAAGCGTGGCCAGTGCGCTGGCCAAAGCCGGCATCGCCTATGAGCAGCTTGAGGCAGATGCTGATGTTGGCGGAAACTGGCGTCACGGCGTTTACTCTTCCGCACACATCATCTCTTCACGCCGGACCACTGAGTATGCCGACTATTCCATGCCGGCCGACTATCCTGATTTTCCCAGCGCCGAGCAGATGTGCGCCTACCTGGCCGACTACGTCAGGCATTTTGACCTGCGTCGCAACATGCAGTTCAACACGCGGGTGGAGTTTTGCCGGCCACTGGCTGATCATCGCTGGGAAGTGGAAGTTGGTCAGGGCGAACGCCGCATCTATCGCGGCGTGCTGGTGTGCAACGGGCATCACTGGGACATGCGCTGGCCCAGCTATCCCGGCGAGTTCACCGGCGAGTACATCCACAGCAAGCAGTACAGAAATCCCGAGCAGTTGCGTGACAAGCGTGTGCTGGTGATTGGCGGCGGAAATTCCGCTTGTGACGTGGTATCTGAGGCGGCGCGCGTTGGACGCAGCGCGGCCATCAGCATTCGACATGGCTATTGGTTCCTACCCAAGACTCTATTGGGCAAGCCACTGGTGGAAGCGGTCCCGTGGTGGACTCCGGTGTGGGCGCAGAGATTGTTGTTGCGCGCGTTATTGCGTGTGATCGTGGGCAGGTACGAAGTATACGGGCTGCCCAGGCCTGACCATCGCATCTTTGAAAAACATCCGACTCTCAACAGCGAGTTGCTGCATTACATTCGCCATGGGCGAATTTCTCCCAGGCCCGATATCCGTTGCTTCCGCGGCCGCACGGTTGAGTTTGTGGATAGCAGCAGGGAAGAGTTTGACATGGTGGTGGCAGCCACCGGCTTTCATGTGAGCTTTCCATTTCTGCCCAAAGACCTGGTGCCGGTGCAGGGCGGCCTCGCGTTCCTCTATGCCGGATGTGTTTTGCCCACGGTGAAGAACCTTTATGTAATCGGTACAGGACAGGCGCGCTATGGATTCGGTCCGCTACTTACACCAGCCGCGGAACTGGTGGCGCAAATGATTCAGTTGCAGGAAAAGATGGAGCTGCCGATCGGTCTGGTCATGAAAGAGTCGGGCGTTCCGTTGCCCACGACGCATCTGGTGGACCCGCACGACGCGTTACGCAGGATGAAGCTGGCCAAGCGATTTCTCTTGCCGCGATTGCTGCGCAAAGAGAAAAAGCTGCGCCAGCGGATGGCGGTGCCCGAGCCTCCTGAATGCGCGCCACCTGTACGACGGGGCGCAGAGGTCTATTGATTTATTCCGACAGGGATACGGGATGACGATTCTGAGCAAGGGCTCGCGCCGTCCACGCGCGCCGAGCCCGCTGTGTGAGGAGCGCGTTGATTTAGCCACGAGATTTACTCTCGAGCGGTTTGGAGCGAAGCGACACCAATATGAAAGACAAAATCGTAGTCATTACCGGAGCGGGTTCGGGAATCGGGCAGGCGCTCGCCGTTGAATTTGCGGCACTAGGTTCCCGCCTGGCTCTGAGCGATGTAAATGATGCGGGCCTGAAGCAGACGGCGTCATTGCTTGGCACGGCGGAAGCCAGGACATACCAGGTGGACGTCTCTGATGCCGCGGCGGTGGAAGCATTCGCAATTCAGGTAGGTCAGGATTTTGGCTCCGTATCTGTTCTGATCAACAATGCCGGAGTGGCATTGCATGGCAACTTTGCCGATATTACTCTGGCTGAGTTTGATTGGCTGATGAACATCAATTTCTGGGGCGTGATCCACGGTTGCAAGTTCTTTTTGCCGCTTCTGCACAAAGCGTCATCCGCGCGGATCGTGAACATTTCCAGCGTATTCGGCCTGATCGGGCCGCCCGGGCAGACTGCCTATAGCGCCAGCAAGTTTGCCATTCGCGGATTCAGTGAATCCCTGCGGGAGGAGTTGCGCTCCAGCAGAATCAGAGTGACGTGTGTACATCCTGCGGGCATTGCCACCAGCATCGCCATGCAAGCCCGTGCCGGAGTGCATACACGCGCGGAAGACCAGGCCATGGCGCTGAAGATTTTCGCCAAGGCAGCGCGCATTACTAAGGAGGAAGCCGCCCGAACCATCGTCCGTGGAGTCTTGAAGAGTAAAGATCGGGTTCTAATTGGCAAGGACGCGTATCGCATGGACCGGATGGCGCGCCTTTTTCCAGCCCGGGCTGGGGCCATGTTCGCCGACTATATGGCCAAACGCAGGCAGAAGATCGTCGGGAACCAGCCAGAGGCAGCGGAACGACCTTAAAAAATGGCTAGGAACCTGTAGTCAGGTCCTAATAGATTCAATGCTTTGACAAAACGTCCAGAGCAGTAGATAATTCGTCGCCGAATTCATATGCCTGCACGGACCTAGACAGTTTCTACGGATGCTGCTGAGGAATCACGAAGCGACGACGTGGACATACATAGATAAAGATGCGGCCTATGCACAAGCAAGATCTGAATGAGGATTCATTCAGCGTTTTAAGCGACAAATGCCAGGGCAGCCCGTCCAAGGTTTATGCCGTGGCAGAGTTCCCGCTTCGGATAGGAGGATCGATGAGGTTGTTCAATCTCGCTAAAGTTTTATTCGTATGTCTACTCATTGCAGGTTTTGCGCACGCCCAGGGCGTGGGCTCCTCAGGTGGACTTAAAGGATTGGTGACCGATCCCTCGGGAGCCACCGTAGCCAACGCCACAGTCACTGCGACTGACGTTGCGAAAGGCACCAAACGCACTGTCTCCACGGATGCTAACGGTGAGTATCAAATCCCCGGCCTTTCGCCAACAGCGTACAGCGTCACCGTGAGCAAGACGGGCTTTCAATCTGAAGTTGCCAAGTCACTGGTAGTCAACGTAGGCCAGACGGCGGTGCAGGATTTCCATATGAAACTGTCTCAGGTTTCTGAGTCAGTGGAAGTCACCACCGAAGTGCCGGTTGTGGAAACGGAAAGAACCAGCCAGTCAGACGTGATCAACCAGGCATTCATTGAAGACCTGCCGATCAACCGTCGCGACTATCTGACCTACACCTTGCTCGCGCCCGGCGTTTCTGATTCCACACGGCTGGCCTCTGACCAGGATTTCCGCGTGAAGCAGACTCCGCAGAGCGGACTTTCTTTTTACGGCAGCAATGGCCGCGGCAATAGCGTGACCATTGACGGCGGCGAAGCCAACGACGATGCCGGCGGCGTACGCACCACCATGAGCCAGGAAGCGGTGCAGGAATTCCAGATCAACCGCAGTAACTACGGTGCGGAACTGGGCGGCGCCAGCGGCGCAACCGTAAACATTGTTACCAAATCAGGTACCAACACCCCGCATGGATCGTTATTCGGCTTCTTCCGCAATGACGCAATGGATGCCGCGAATCCATTTTCGATCAGCCAGGCTCTCGCACCGGGACAGACATTTAACACCGCCGCGCAGCCCGATGTAACGGGAACTCACGTCAAAGACTCCCTGAACCGCGAACAATTCGGCGGCTCCATCGGTTTCCCCATCAAGAAAGACAAGACATTCCTGTACTCCGCGTTTGAAGGCTTGATGCAGGATGCACAGAACTCTGTGCCGCTGCTGACTACAACGGCGGGCTTCAGGACGACTTTAGCTCAAAACTCAATTTTTACCCAACTTGCAGCTAATCCTAACCCGGTTCCATGCATTAGCAATCCAGCTAATCCGGCTGCACCCGTCATTCTGCCCAACGGTCCAACTTGCGTGTTCGCGCTGACCAATCTTTTAACGGTGAATCCCGGCGCTACCCCGAATGCGTTTCTCTCAGCGGCGCAGATCGCTCGGGCGCAATTTGCGGTTGGACAACTCGAGGCAAATGGCGGTCTATTTAACTTTGCCACGCGTCAGTACCTTGCTTCCACGCGTTTTGACCACCAGTTCAGCGACAAGAACCAGGTTTTCCTGCGCTACAGCTTCGGCCATGATCGCGAAGAGAGCCCTGACGTTCAGTCTCTGACAGGATTCAATCGCGGCAGCAACGTTCATGCACTCGACCACACGCTGCTTGCATCCTGGTTCCATCAATTCAGCGGCAAGTCTCTGAACGAAGCGCGCGCGCAGTACGACTACGACGACTTCAGCGTGATTCCCAACGTCAACGGCCAGGTTGGGCTCGATATCCCTGGAACGGCCAGCCTGGGCAATCAGATCTTCATTCCCAGCCTGACCATCATGCGGCGTTACGAATTTGCTGATAATTTCAGCGTGATCAAGGGCAAGCACGCATTGAAATTCGGCGGATATGAATTGCTGCGTGGCAATCACACTGAGTCTCACACCTTTTTCCCTGGCCGGTTTGTTTTCGGAAACCTGCCTGGTGGGGTGCTCAGCCCTTGCTTCAACGTGCCGACGCAAGGTCTGTGCGGTGTCTCGGGAGCAGGAGCAAGCATTGATTCGTTGCAGTCCGTGGCTTTGGGTTTGCCGCAGTTCTATCAACAGGGTTTCGGCGATCCAGTCTACACTTACACTCGTCCCTTAACTTCCTTCTACGCCCAGGACAACTGGTCGGCGACACCTAACTTGACCGTGAATCTGGGTGTTCGTTATGAAATTGACCAGCAGCCCAGCGTTCTGCACACCGGATACAACAACTTTGCTCCGCGTTTGAGCCTGGCCTGGGACCCGTTCAAAGATAAGAAAACCGTTATCCGGGCCGGCTACGGAATTTTCTACTCTCCCGTTTACGGACAGATTGCTGACGTCGCCCAGACCCTGGGCGTAGTCAACGGAGTACGGCAGATTGCGCAGGTATTCGTTCCGTTAACAGGCGCACCGGGAAATCCATCTTTAACTTCAGCCAAGATCTTCCAGGTCTTGTTCGCGGAAAATAAGATCGGACCGTGCACTCCAGTTGGCACTGGCGGCTGCATTACTGCGGCTGATCTTGCTCAACCTTTGCTCGGTATCAACATCACGCATACTGGTCCGGTTCCTCCGTTGAGTGTTGTATTCAGCGGCCAGCCTGACTACAAGGCTCCCTATTCGCAGCAGGCGGAATTCGGCATCGATCGTGAGATCGGCCATGGTTTATCCGTCTCGCTGAGCGGCATCTACGTGCACACCATTGGCTTGCCCGTAGCCATTGATCAAAATGACCTCACCACGGCGCCGTTCACCAGCGTTCCGTTACAGAATGGCAGCACGGCCACCTTTAGAAACTTTGCTGGTGCATCTTGCGCAGGCGCGGGCATCGTCACCTGCTTTAAGAATCCGCTGCTGCTTCAGGACAACGTTTATTCATCAAAGGGCTCTGCTCTTTATGAAGGCGCTATTCTGGAAGTCAGGAAGCGCATGGGCAATCACTTCTCGCTGTTCGGCAATTACACCTACAGCAAGGCGTTTGACACTACCACGGATTTCAACAGCGACTTCGGTCCGCAGGATAATACCAACCTGGCTGGCGAACGCGGCCTGTCTGACTTCGACCAGCGTCACAAGGTCGTTCTCCTTTCGACCATTGACACTGGCAACGGCGGCGGACACGCTCTGCTCTCCAACTTCCAGATCTCACCGATTTTCCGCTATAACAGCGGCCATCCTTTCAACCTGCTGGCTGGCGCTGACGTGAACGGCGACCGCCACTCCACCAATGACCGTCCTGTCGGAGTGGGCCGCAATACCGGACTGGGTCCTGACTTCACCTCCTTTGACATGCGCCTGTCACGCGCCTTCAAATTGGGAGAGAGAGCCCAGCTTCAGTTCATGGCGGAAGGTTTCAACCTGGCCAACCGTACCAACTATGCCAGCGTAAACAACATTCTGGATCCGAATTACCTGGTCAAGAAAACATTTGGCGGAGATGGCAACCTGACTGCGAACGTAAAAGGCGACGCCTCTTTGTTGCCAACGCAGCCTCTTGGCTTCACCTCGGCACTGGCGAAACGCCAGATCCAGTTGGGCTTGCGCGCAACGTTCTAAACCTCTAACCAGAGGACGACGGAGTGATCTTTCATTTCGTCGTCCTCTTTTCTATTTACGATTTTTTCGAAGCTGCCGTACTCATTGATCCCATCGCGATTACGACCTGGCAATGTCTTCTCCCTTAGGCACCATTTCTCAAACCGTGCTCGGCGCCCAGGCAGTTGTTCAGGCACTGCTGCGCAACGGCATTGACACTGGCTTCGGCATCCCCAGCATCCACAACATTCCCATCTATGAAGTCCTCCGTCAGGCCAGACCGTTTCATCACTGGGTGGTCCGCCATGAACAGGCTGCCGGTTACGCGGCCGACGGTTACTATCGCCAGAGCGGACGCGTTGCCGTGGTTTTCGCCTCCACCGGTCCGGGAAATCTCTTTACTGTTGTGCCGCTGCTGGAAAGTCTGCAGACCAACACGCCCGTGCTGGTGATTGGCAGCAATATCGCCACCGCACTGGAGGCAGGTTCCGGCGGCGCTCTGCATGAAACCCCACATCAGATCGAAATATTTCGTCCGCTTACCCGCATTGCTCGCCGCATCAATAGCGCGGATGAAATTCCCGCTGCAATCGCTGAAATTGCAGCCATGTTTCACGGCCCGTCGCCTGGCCCGGCATTTCTGGAGATTCCGCATGATCTGCTGGCTGCTCCGCTGACTGGTTCACCCGCGGCCTCAGCCGAACTAGCCTCAGCCAAAAATAAGCAACCGACGTCCAGGCCGCAGCCTGACGCTGGCGAAGCGGCGGCCATTATTAAACAAAGCCAGCGCCCCGTCATTCTTCTTGGTTCCGGTGTTCGCGGTGACGCGGCGTCCATCATCCAGCTGGCCGAACTGCTGCAAGTACCGGTCTTCACCACCACCACCGGCAAAGGCATCATCGCCGCCGACCATGCTCTTTCCTTTGGCTGTATCTCGCGGCTTGGCCCCGTGCAGGATGTTCTGGAACAATCTGATCTTCTGATTTCCTTCGGCACGCGCTTTACGGAATTCGATACGGGGCGCTTCGGTCTTCGCCTGCCGGGAAAGCACCTGCAAATCGTCGACGATCAAAGCTATCCCGGAACGCGCATTCGACCCACCACGCTTCTTGCAGGCGATATTGGAGCCATCGCGGGCGCGCTTGCCGCAGGAGCAGTCCGCAGAAAACCATGGTTTGATCTGGATGAAGCGCGAGCCGACTGAGAACTCTGCGTCTGGAAGCTCTTGGATCGGAAGCGTACAGCGCGCTCAACTTGCTGCGTCGCAAGCTTGATCGCCAGGACGTGGTGGTGAATGATCAATCCATTCTCAACTACTGGGCCTCTGCTTTCTTTCCCGTGATGCAGCCGCGAACATTTCTTTATCCTTCGGGTTCGGGCACGTTGGGTTATGGATTGCCATCTGCGATCGGAGCTGCGTGCGCGTTGCGCCAGTCGGGCGGTCAGGCCAAGGTGGTCTGCATCGCCGGCGATGGAGGCTTTCAATACACCTCCCATGAGCTGGCTACTCTGGCGCAATATAAGTTGCCGGTAAAGATTCTTCTGGTGAATGACCATGCTTATGGTGTGATTGGTTTTCTTCAGCGTTCGCTTTTCGGGCAGACACACGAAGTAGCGTTGCGCAATCCTGATTTCTGCCAACTCGCCGACGCTTATGGTATACAGGCAATGCGCGCATCTTCATTCGGTGAACTCGAACAGACAATCGCGACATGGCTGCAAAGTCCCGGCCCCGCATTGCTGGAATGGCAGACCGTTTTAAAAGCTCCCTGGGAGGCCGGGGCCATACCGAGACCGACAGGAATCTCGCTCAAGAAGGAAAGCTAAACAGCATGGCGAACCAGACACAGTCGAGCAATGTAAAGCAGCTCTTTGACCTGCATGGCAAAGTGGCGGTGATTACCGGTGGTTCTATCGGCCTGGGACGGCAGATGGCGGAAGGTCTGGCTGAGATGGGCGCTGATGTTGTCCTATGCGCCCGCAAAAAAGAACGCTGTGAAGAAGCTGCACATGATCTGGTCAGGCTTGGCGTTAAAACGGCAGCGCTTGGCTGTGACGTGAAGGACCCCGCCAGTATTCAGAAGATGGTGGATGACAGCGTAAGCCAGTTTGGCCGCATCGACATTCTGATCAACAATGCCGGAATTTCATGGGGCGCGCTGGTGGAGAAGATGACGCTCGAAGAATGGAACAAGGTCATCGAAACCAATTTGACCGGGACCTTCCTTTGTTCGCAGGCAGCGGGCAAAGTGATGATCAGGCAGGGAGGCGGCAAAATTATCAACGTGGCATCTGTCGCCGGACTGCGTGGTGCGCCGCCGGACACCGTGAACGCCATTGCGTATCACGCCAGCAAGGGTGGCGTGATTTCATTCACTAAGGATCTGGCATGGAAATGGGCGCAGCACAACATACAGGTGAACGCACTGGCCCCGGGATGGTTCCCAACTCATATGTCCGGTAAAGTGCTGGAGCACAAGCAGGAACATTTGTTGTCACACATTCCACTTCGCCGGTTTGGTTCTGATCATGATTTGAAAGGCGCGGCGGTTTTTCTTGCATCCGCGGCGTCTGATTATGTGACCGGCCATGTACTGGTGGTTGATGGCGGCCAATCAGCCTGAGCAATTAAAAAATTATCCAGGGTCCAATCATGAATATTCCTCTTACGCCAACTCGCTTTCTGCGTTACGCAAGCCAGCAGTTTCCCCGCAAAGTCGCCGTGGTATGTGGCGATGAGCACATTACATACGCTCAGTTCGCGCAACGTTCGGCGCAGCTTGCCGGAGCTCTTCGTTCGTTGGGTGTAAAAGCCGGAGAACGCGTCGCCTACCTCAGCGGGAATTGCCACCGCTTGCTGGAAGGCTATTACGGGGTGCTGGAGGCCGGCGCGGTATTGCTACCGCTCAATATCCGTCTTACTCCTGCTGAGCTGGCCTATATCCTCAATGACTCCGGCGCCACCGTGCTGATCTTTCAGGAAATGTTTGCTCCCATGGTGGAAGGCTTCCGTGCACAGCTTGAGACCGTGAAATCATACGTGGCGCTTGACCATGTGCCCAAAGCGAGCTGGATGGTAAAGCATAACTATGAGCAGCTTCTGGCCGCGGCGCAGCCCTTTCATCATGACATCATGCAGGTGGATGAAAACGCTGTAGCCGAGCTTTTTTACACCAGCGGCACCAGCGCTAATCCCAAGGGCGTGATGCTCACGCATCGCAACATTTACCTGCACGCATTAAACGTGGCCATTAATTTCAGCAGTGATGCAAACTCGGTGGAACTGCACACCATTCCGCTGTTTCATGCCAACGGCTGGGGCGTGGCCCACTCGCTCACCCTCACTGGCGGAACCCATGTGATGATCCCTAAATTTGATCCGCCGGAAGTCTTCCGCATCATTGAGAAAGAAAAAGTCCACGCCTGCAGCCTGGTGCCGACCATGGCCACCGCGCTGGTGAATTGTCCCGAACGTACCAAATATGACCTGAGCAGCCTTGAGCGAATCACTCTCGGTGGCGCGGCGGCATCACCCACGTTGGTCCGCGAAGTGGAAGAAACCTTCAATATCCAATGTTACTCCGGCTATGGGCTCACGGAAACGTGTCCAGTATTGACTACCGCCAAGTGCAAAGCAGGAACGGAACTGGAAGGCGAAGCTCGTTATGACGGCCAGGCGCGCACAGGTTACGCCCTGCCCGGCGTAGAAGTCCGTATCGTGGACGCTGACGACAAGGATGTTCCCCATGATGGCGTGAGTGTGGGAGAAATCGTGGCGCAGAGCGATGGCGTGATGGCTGGATACTGGAAGCAGCCAGAAGCCACGGCGGCGGTTATGCGCAACGGATGGTTTCACACCGGCGACATGGCAACCATGGATGAAAATGGCTATTTGCTCATCGTGGACCGCAAAAAGGACATCATCGTCAGCGGTGGGGAAAACATATCGTCGCTCGAGGTGGAGAAGGCCATGCTTGCCCATCCTGACGTGTACGAAGTGGCAGTGATTCCCATCCCTGACGAACGCTGGGGCGAAGTTCCCAAGGCGCTGGTCTCACTCAAAGCCGGGAGCCAAAGCGACTGAGGACCGATATCCTGGAGTTTGTCCGCGGACGCCTTTCTCACTACAAATGCCCGCGTTCGATTGAGTTCATGGATGCACTGCCGAAGACAGGTACTGGGAAGATCCTGAAGAAAGAACTGCGCAAGAAATACTGGTCCGGAACAGAAAGTATTCGGCCGGAGATGGCGACTAAGAAATAGGCTCTCCGTGGCTTTCCGAGATCCGGCGAAAAGGGCGAGGCCGAACACGCGCCGAGCCCGCTGCAACAGGAGCTTATTGATGCCGGGTGGAAGAAGACCTGAGGCGGTGTGGAGCAGAGCGACAGGACTGAGGAGTCCCGAGCCCGCTGCAACAGGAGCCAGCATGGAGCAGCCACAATAGACGCTGTCAAGGCGGTTTGGAGCGAAGCGACAATAAAATGAAGCTTTTGGAAAACAAAGTCGCTCTGGTTACTGGCGCCGCACGCGGTATCGGCCAGGCCACGGCAGAGTTGTTTGCCCAACATGGAGCGCGTGTCGTTATGTCAGACATCGATCCTGTGCCGCTCAAGGAAGCTGCTGCGGCTATTCAGAACGCGGGCGGATATGTGCATGCCCACGCCGGCGATGTGACTGACCCGTCATTTCCCGACGCGCTCATCAAAGCCACGCTGGAGAAGTTCGGCGGGCTCGATATCATCGTGAACAATGCCGGTTACACCTGGGATGGCGTCATTCATAAAATGACGGATGCGCAATGGCAGGCGATCATTGACTGCCATCTGACCGCGCCCTTTCGCATTATCCGGGCAGCGTCCACGTTCATTCGCGAGACGGCAAAGAAAGAGCAGGCCGAGACGGGAAAGGCGCGTGCGCGCAAGATCATCGGCATCAGCTCAACGACCGGCACCCGGGGGAATCCTGGTCAGGTGAATTACTCCGCGGGCAAAGCGGGCGTAGTCGGCATGATGCGTACGCTGGCCAAAGAGTGGGGCATGTTCAACGTGCAGGCAAATGCCGTGGCTTTCGGATGGATTGACACGCGGTTGACACAGGCGAAAGAAGAACAGGTGAAGATCCAGCGTGAAGGCGTGGAGATTGACCTTGGCATCCCCGCCGATCGGCTGCAAATGATGTCAAAGTTCATACCTATGGGACGCGCAGGCACAACCCAGGAGGCGGCCGGAGCGGTCCTCTTCTTCGCATCGCCGCTGTCTGACTATGTTTCCGGCCAGGTGCTGGAAGTAACGGGCGGAATGTAAGGGCGGGCCCGCGCAGGACGGCGCGAGCCTTCAACCTCAGTGAAGCAGCTGCAGAATCATGGCGATGCCCGTGCCGTCGCCAAGGTCGAGGTAATTGACTGCTACCTTCTTATCGGCCAGCGAGCAGGAAAATGTTCCCCCGCCGGTGACCAGGAGGTTCTTCGGATCGGGGACCTGCAACTTCACGGTCTGTGAGTCAGACACCACAGTAAACGTGATGGACTTGGGCTTTGAACAATCTACGGAAGCAAGTTTGCCTCGTATCTCCGCATTCTTTGGCGGCTTCTGTCCCGGCTTGAGGGTGATCGTGATGTGTGATTCCCTTGGCGCACCATCGTTTCCGGGTGCAAGTTTTATCGGATGACTATCGCTACCTTCATCGTCTTCGTTCTCGTTTGCTTCCGGCCGCGAACTCACACGAACGGGTCCTTGTCTCATCAACTGAACGGTTTGCAGGGAATTCTGCACGCTGAATGCGAGCCGCTGATCTGAAGTTTTCTCCAGGTTACGCAGGACTTTCTCAGCATCATCAATCCGCTGATTGGCAATCAGCATCTGCGCAAAGTTGTATTGGTACCATTCGTTGCGCGGGCTCAGTGAGAGGGCCTTTTGCATGCTCGCCAGGCCCTTTTCGCGCTCATGATTCGCGGCATAGGCAAATGCCACCAGAGAATAAGGGTCGGCGAAGGTGGGATCGAGAGAGATTGCGGTTTCAAGCTCAGTAATTACTTCCGGCAGGTCCGGTGAGTTGGTGTAGCTAAAGCTATTTCCATGGTCGCGGCTTTTCAGCAGCGCCACGTAGTAGTGCACGCGGGCGTCCTTTGAGTTCAGCTTTACGGCGTGCTGAAAATACTCACTCGCTTTGTCATAATCCTTGTTCTCAAGGTAAGCGTAGCCCAGGCCGCGAAGGGCTGTTGCGCTTTCAGGATCAGTTTTTAGAATGTCCTGATATTCGCCAATGGCCTTGTCGTGATAGTCGGGCGAATGACCATGAATGTCGGCAATCAGGGCTGCAACGTCGGATGGAGCATAGGGCGAAGAAGAGTAACCCGCCATCTCGATCTCCGGTGTCGGCATTGCCTGGTAGGTGTACCGGCCGTCAAGAACGTAGTTGCGGAAGGCCTTCTCAAAATCAGCCGCCGGCATGCCGAAGGTCTGCTGAATAGCATCTTCAATCGGGGTCCTCTTGGTGTTGACCAGGTCAAAGTAGACCGCGAGCTTTTGCACAAGCTGGTGGTCATACAAATAGTGCACCAGCATGGCGGATTCCGCATAGAACACATTTCTGCGGTCGCCATTCTCGTTATAAGCCTGCGAGTTGTGCTGGACGCGCATGAGGTCGGTGACTTTCATCATTCCGGCTTGGCGGAGGATCAGGTAAGTATCATCGGGAATCTTGCCCACGCGCGCCTGTTTTCCATCCACGGTAATGGTGGCAAAGTATTCCGCAAAGCCTTCATCAAACCATGGTGCTGCTTCGTCCTTGAGATTGCCGTTCATCAACTGGTGGGCGTATTCGTGAAAGACCACATTGAACGGATTGTCCACCGACATGTCCAGCATGATAAAGCTTCTGTCTTGACCGGACTGAAAGAGGCCTGCGACTTCGGTCGGCTTGCCGTGATACAGAGGGGCCATCTGCGAAAGCTCTTTCCCGTTGCGAAAAGCCACAATCTGCAAGGGCACCGGGATATTGACCGAGGCGCGAGCAAACAATTTCCCGAACACTGCGCGCATCTGCTCGAAACGCGTGGCAACTTCGCGGCCCTTTTTCTCGCCGGCATCCGTAATAACGGAGAAGTGTGGCGACTTTACTTCAACCCATTGTGGAGTGCCGGCATGGGCAGTTGGCGCGAAAGGTGAAAGTACGGCGAGTGACAAGAGCAATACAAGGCGAAGGTTCCGCTGCTTCATGGCAGATGTTCTTCCTACTATGGGTTTAGTTCAGAGTTGCAGGATTCTAGCATGGAATGGCCTCGCTATGGTGTCAGCCAGTTACCTTAGCCGGGCAATGGCATTGCCATGATTTCTCCAGTGCTGCACTGAAGTAGAGCTAAGCGACACAATCGGAAGGGCAAGATTAAGGGCTCGCGCTATCGTGCGCGGGCCCGCGGCTTCAAGGCCTTGAAGGTGTCACCACAAGAAAACCAACCTCGGCGGTTAGAGCGAAGCGACAGAAGCGGAAGCCCAGCATGTAAACTGTTTAGTCTGGAAAGGGTGTCTATGCCACCAAGAAGGTTAGCTTCACTTGACGCGCTCAAGGAATTGGTTGGACAGGAAGTGGCTGTTACGGACTGGTTTACCATGACCCAGGACCGCATACAGCAATTCGCCGATGCCACGCTGGACCACCAATGGATACATGTGGACGTGGAGCGAGCGAAGAAAGAGTCGCCGTTCAAGACGCCGATTGCACACGGATTTCTTACCCTCTCACTCCTCGCCCATTTCATGGAAACGGCCGTATCGATTGATCAGAAGTTCAGCCTGGCGGTGAATTACGGGATGAACAAAATGCGTTTTGTCTCTCCGGTGAAGGTGGGGGCCAGGATCCGTGCTCGCTTTGTGCTGGCGGTGGCTAAAGACGTTGAGCCCAACGGACTGGAAGCACAATACAATGCGACCATTGAAGTTGAAGGCTCGGAAAAGCCGGCATGCGTGGCGGAGTGGCTGGTGCGGTATTACCGTTAAATCGTCCCGCGCTCGGCGGCGCGCAGGGCAGTCTGCATCAGCATCCTGGCGAACTCTCCCAGTGTGGCAAAGCGCTGGTCTTTGGTAAGGCCATGATGGTAGCGGTAGTAAATCTGCTGAATAATTACCGCTACCTTGAACAAGGCAAAAACATAGTAGAAGAGAATGTTTGAAACGTCGCGCCCGGTCAGTCGCGCATAGCGTTCGACAATCTCCGCGCGTGTGAGACTGCCGTCAAGAGTGGTGGGGCCCCAGCGCACCATCTGCATCTCCGGTGGATCGTTGGCATTCACCCAGTAGGCAATGGCAGTGCCCAGATCTGTCAGTGGGTCGCCCAGGGTGCACATCTCCCAATCCAGCACGGCGCGTATGCGCGTGATGTCATCTTCGGCCAGCACAATGTTGTCGTATTTGTAGTCATTGTGGACCAGCGTGCTGTCACTCTTTGCGGGCATGTGGGCCGTGAGCCATGTGGCGAGCGTCGCTACTTCAGGCAGTTCATGCGTCTGGGATCCGTGGTAACGCTCGATCCATCCCTTGACCTGCCGCTCCAGATAACCCTGCGGTTTGCCCAGTTCGCCCAGGCCGAGCGCCGTGTAATCCAGCCGGTGCAGAGCTGCCAGGCTGTCCACAAATGATTCGCTCAACCGCCGCGCGACTTCCGGCGGCAATACGAAACCCGCCGGCAGCTTGCGGCGAAGAATTACTCCGCGTACACGCTGCATGACATAGAACGGCGAGCCGATCACGGATTCATCGTCGCAAAACAGCAGCGGCCTGGGCGAAGGATACGCGGCGTACAACTTGCTGAGTACGTTGTACTCACGACCCATGTCATGCGCGTGCTTTACTTTGCTGCCAAACGGAGGACGGCGCAGCACCATCTCTAGACCGTCCAGCGTGATGGAGTATGTGAGATTGGAGTGGCCGCTGGGAAACTGTTTGACCTCGAACGCGCCGCCGGGAATATTGAGATGCGCGCGCAGGTATGGCTCCATGTGGGCGAGGTCGAGTTCTTCGCCACTGCGAATGTCCGCTGACTTGTCGGCAAAAGAAGCGTTGTCTTTAAAGTCACTCATGGCTGTCAGCTATCATTACCGGTAGGTGAAGAATTCCCGGTCCGTGATGTGCGGATACGCATTATAAGAGGCCAGCGTAAATCGTGCGCGGGAGAAAATATACTGGCTGTAGGCGGAGTTAACCGTCATCCAGGCTGTGCGTAGCGTGGCGTCAACACCAAGGTCAAGTGCCCGCTGCATCGCCACTCCATTGGGGCCGCCAGAGGTGAAAACGGCGATGTTGAGATTGCCGGCGCTGTTGGTGGTCAGGTGGGCCAGGGCATCCTGTACGCGCTGGCAAAAGCCTGACCACGGTTCTATCCCGGCCAGCGGCAGATTTCCGTTTGCCCAGCGGCCCACAATGATTTCAAACACGCGCTGAAAGGCCTTAAATCGTTCCGCCTGGCTCTCAGCTTTTTCAAACTCAGCGTGCAGCTCCTTGACGTGGGCATCACTTTCCAGCAGTCCGGGCAAGGCCTTCTCAATCACTGCCTCGGCGCTGAATTCGTCAAAGCCCTGGATGATTGCAGAATCCGGCCAGTGTAAGCCGGCTTTGAGGTATGCCTCGCCGACGAGGCGGGCAGTGTCGCGCTGGCGTGTGCGAGGACCGGAGAAAATGTGATCGAAGGAAACACCGTGCTTCACCCAGTACTCGCCCAGCATGCGGCTCTGCGCCTCACCCTTGCTGGAGAGCTTGTCGTAATTTGTTTCAAGAAATGAAGCCTGGCCATGACGGACCAGAAAAAGATTGCTCATGAAATGAATGCGGTCCTCTTAAGCAGAACGAGGAGGATAACACAACAAAGAATTGGCAGAATCGCTGGAAAGCTGCTAGCTCCTGGCTTCTGGCGATTAGCTCAAAAATGGGCGCATTTTGTAATGTTATGGCCGAAAGCGTGGAACAGGTCTGCCTGCTTTCAAGGTCTTACGGCTTTGGTGGCGCGGCGGCACTTGTAGGGTTAGCTGCTATGGTCACCGGCGCATTCACGGTGCCAATGAGGCCGGTTGTGTTGTCGCGCACGCCGAGCCTGAGCATGTAGCTGCCGGGATCAAGCTGCAAGGCCTGGTTACAGGGGAAGAACTTCTGCATGACCATTTGGTATTGTTCGGGCTTTAGCGCTGCGGAAAAATTTTGCGCCTGGACTTCGCGCACGGGATTCCCCTTGTCGTTGAAGACCTGCACGGCACAATCGACGCTGGTGTGTTGCAGGCCGTCATCCTGTAGCTCGAAACTGAGGGCGTGGGCATCCACACCAAAGTTGACTATGAGTTTATTGGCGGTCTTTTCTGAAGGCAGGATGAGTGCGGACTTGAAAGGTAATCCGGTGGCGACTGGGTTTTCCAGGTTGAGTGCCTGGCCAAAATCCATGGCTTGCTGTTTGGGGTCCATTTTGAGATAGCCGCGGGGATCCGTGGCCATATATCCTTCGCGGTAATGCAGCTTTACACCCGGACGGTTCAATTTGACGACGATCTTGCGGAACTTGCCGTTCCAGTCTTTGTTTTCGGGATAGTAGCCGAGGGTGTAATAAGTGGAGCCGTCTTCAATGCCGTCGCGAATGGCACCAGTAAGATCGTTGGTGTTATAGAACGCTCGGCCGCCTGTGCGTTCAGCGACAGTGTTCATGGTGGAGTGCGCCGCTTGCAGCCCTTCAGTCGTTCTTCCAAGCTCGGCCCCCATGGCAGAATTGCCTTCCAATGTTGACGAGCCTGTTCTGCCAGTGGCTGTGTGGCCAAGGTAGTTGCCATTGCTATCGGTATTGCTCAGAGACGAATAAACGCCATAATTTGAAACGCCGTGTGTATCCACGGGATAGACCGCAACGCGAGCATTGCTGAGCGCGTTGGCGAGGCGCTCGGTCGCATCCGAGTAGCTGTGCGTTGACATGGCAGCTTCCTGCCGTTGCGCGCTGCCGGAAAAAATACCCTGGGTATCCATAAACATGTCGGCAGGGAAGGCCGAGGAAATCCAAATCAGGTTCTTACGACCCGGATAACCGGCCAGTGTGCGTGCCAGCGCCATCAAAGCATTCATGGTCATCTGCACCCGCAGGTCCGTTTGTGCAACCTGGTTTTCCCGCTGGAACAACTGCATCTGGGCAAGCATGGAAGGGATGTTCATCTCAACCAGACTGGCCGCGGCTGCCGCAGATATATTCGGGTCTGTTTGGAGCGTCGGTGAACTCGAGTCCTTCAGTTTCGCCACTGCCTCTTTCAGCATTTGCGGGTCCGTGGTGAAGTCCTGGATCATGCGCAGGCGGTTTCCCAGCACAAATACCGCCACGGGCTGGCCCGCTGGAAGCTTGGCCAAATATTTCAGCATTTCCTGGCGAGCGTATTTCTGGTCCTTGTTTTCTGTATTCAAGCCATCCAACAACAGCACACTCATGGTGCGGTTCGGCTTATAGGTGGGAACGTTGGTTACCATGTTGCCTGGCAGCTTGGCCGGAGGTTGCTGTGGCTGGTCGGCAGGGGCGGGCTGCTGAAAGCTGAAAACCTTGATACTTTGATTTGATCCCTCTTCCAGCAGTGAAAAATCGTCAGCCTTGAGATCCGTGATGGGGTGGCCTTTGCCATCCACTGCTACCACGTCCACCACCACGAGCCGCGTACTAACCTTCAAAGTGGGAAGCGTTGTTGCTGGGGCCGGGCTCGGTGATGGTGCAGGCGCCGCTTGCTGGGCCTGTGAAGCAACGAGACAGATGGTGAACACAATAGCCAGATTACGGATGGCGAGGAACATGGTTTTTATCCGAAAGCCGAAGATTTCAGCTCGCTCATGCTAGCAGGTTTGTAGCTGGCTGCGGCAGCAAACTATGTGAACTTGGTAAGGAATCCATCTTATAGTGGTAGTCCCGGGCAGTAATATTCGCACGGCCATGGGGCCCGGGCACTGAATGGATGCGCGCGCGTGACGCCATTTGCCGTCTCTGCGTGTTGGAGCGCTAAATTGCAAACTAGGGCTTCGCCGGGGCCGCGGTACCTCCAGTGCTGATTGTGCCCGCGGCGATCGTCACTGGTGCGTTGACGGTGCCGATCAAGCCCGTCGTATTGTCGCGAACACCGAGTCGCAGAAAATACTCGCCCGGCGAGAGCTCAAAGGCCTGGTTGCAGGGAAAGAATCTCTGTAACACCGTTTGATATTGTTCAGGCTTCAAGGCGGCGGAGAAGTTCTGCGCCAGGGGAGCGCGCACTGCAGTGCCCTTGTTGTTGAAAATCTGCACGGCACAATCGACACTGGTGTGCTGCAAGCCGTCATCCTGCAGTTCAAAGCTTAAGGCGTGTGCATCAATGCCGAAGTTGACCACGAGTTTGTTGGCTGTCTTTTCCGAGGGCAGGATCAGCGCGGATTTGAAAGGCAGCCCAGTAGCTATAGGTGTATCGAGATTGAGCGCCTGCCCGAAATCGATGGCCTGTTGTTTAGCGTCCATTTTGACGTAGGCACGTGGGTCAGTAGCTATATACCCTTCGCGATAATGCAGCTTCACGCCGGGCCGGTTCAACTTGACCACGATCTTGCGGAACTTTCCGTTCCAGTCTTTGTTTTCGGGGTAGTAACCCAGCGTGTAGTAAGTGGACCCGTCTTCAATGCCTTCTTTGATGGCACCGGCGAGGTCATTGGTGTTATAGAACGCCCTGCCTCCCGTGCGTTCGGCGACAGTGTTCATGGTGGTGTGCGCAGTCTGTGGATCTGCTGCGCCGCCCGGGACAGCGTCCCTGTCACGGTTTCCGATATCAGAGACCGACGCAAAGCTGTTCACGCCGCGAGTGTCCACGGGATAGACCGCAACACGCGCGTTGCTGAGTGCGCTGGCAAGCTTCTCAATCGGGTTGGAGTAGCCGCGTGCCTGGGAATTGGCGGATGACTGTCTCTGGGAACTTACGGAGTTAAGGCCAGCCAGGTCAAATAAATTGGAGGGGAAGGACGAAGAAACCCATATCAAGTTCTTGCGCCCGGGATAACCGGCCAGAGTGCGCGCCAGAGACAGCAGCGCATTTACCGTTTCCTCTACGCGCAGATCAACCTGCGCGGATACTTCTTCCTGCTCAAATCCCTGAATCTGGGCGACCATGCCTGGCAAGCCCATTTGCAGCAAGCTTGCCGTGGCGGCCGCGGAAAGGGCCGGATCATTCTTGATCAGCGCCGAGTTCTTGTCCTTGATTCTTGTGAGCGCCTGTTGCAGCAGTGCGGGGTCCGTGGTGAAGTCCTGAAGTAACCGCAATTTATTACCCAGCAGATACACTGCCACTGGCTGCCCTTCAGGCAGCTTGGCCAGATACTTCAACATTTCCTGGCGGGCGTATTTCTGGGAAATGTTGTCGGTATTGAGCCCATCCAGTAGGAGCACACTCATGGGGCGGTTCGGCTTATATGTGGGGACGTTTGTCACCAGATTCGGAGGCAACTTGGCCGGAGGCTGCTGTGGCTGGTCGGCGGGGGCGGGCTGCTGAAAGCTGAAGACCTTGATACTTTGATTTGATCCCTCTTCCAGCACTGAAAAATCGTCAGCCTTGAGATCCGTGATGGGGTGGCCTTTGCCATCCGCCGCTACCACGTCCACCACCACGAGCCGCGTACTAACCTTCAAAGTGGGAAGCGTTGTTGCTGGGGCCGGGCTCGGCGATGGTGCAGGCGCCGCTTGCTGGGCCAGCAAAACAGTACCAGACATAGTGAGCAACAAAGCAGTGGAGGCTAGAGCTTTCGACAGGAGCATTGTTTGTCCCCAGAAAAACTTTGATATGCGCGCACCTGCCAATATCTTGCGTGCGAAACCAGTTGGGTGCAAAACATTGGAATGCAACCCGGGGTCGCAGTCACCGCATGGCAGATTGAGCCTCGCCATCCTATCAGGTTTGTAGCTGGATTGGCACCTGCAAACTATGTGAACTTTAGTAAGGAATCTACCTGAAGTGTTAATACCTGGGTTTAGTTAGGAGATACGGGTTCAGGTAGACGGATCTCGACTCCATTCGCGGCATTGGCCTTCTCGGTGGCCGCGCGATCAATATCAGAAAGAGGAGTTTTGCGCGCGCTGTGCTCGTTCAGAATCCACAGCGTCTGGCCGGAGATGGCATAATTCTGGGCGGTGACGCGCCGGCCATCACGTAAAACGAAGATAGTGAGTGCGGAGGGCGGCACCGCGGAAAGAGTTGTGCCGGAGGAAGCTGGCGGTTGGTCCTGATTTTGCTGATCACGATTATTGTTATTCCGGTCACCGCGCAAGTCGTCAATTTCATCACTCAAGCGCTGGATCTCAGTCGTCAATGCCATCTCATTGGTGTCACTGGTGGTCGAGTTCTGCTGCGGATAGTAGTCAGGCGGAGCGGACGAATAGCCAGGATAGTATCCGTACCCGGGGTAGCCGTAAGGGTAACCATATCCATAGCCAAGTCCAAAGAACGGGTCGCCAAAGAAGAATGCCGAGCCTACAAAGCCGCCGCAAAACGGATTGCCAAACGCGAAGGTGCCAAAACAATTAGCGCCAAAGAATCCATTGTGAAAGATAAAAGGATTGTGGAAAAAAGCGGAGTGAAAATGACCATGACCATGATTGTTGAAGAAGAAGACATGGCTGTTGGCTGAGACGTGCGTCGTATTGAAGTTCTGGCGGTTCAAATTGCCGACCGGGGCGCTCTGGCCGCGGAACGGAGAACCGTGGGCAAACGATGGACGAGTAGATGGTGTGCCACGAAATCCCTGACCTACAGGCGCGCCACGAAACCCCTGACCTATGGGACCCGAAGGCATGGGACGGCCCGAGGAAATACGGGCTGCTGGTGCAGACATATGAACGCCGCCACCACCGCTTCGCATATCCACCGCCACCACCACGCATTCCACCGCCACCACCACGCATTCCACCGCCACCACCTCCCCGCATCTGTGACTGAGCGGTAGATGTTAGTAAAGCCAACGTGCCAAGAAGCGCGATGGAAGTCAGGCTAGGCATAATACCTATATTCTAGTCCTGCGGGGCCTGAGTAGCTCAATAATTTGTGGCTTGTTTTCAATCATCTGGCGGCAGGCACCCATTCTTAGAGCGCGAATTCGCGCGAATATTCGCCTGGGATCGGGGGTAAAAGCCAACGGACGACCCATTGGGCCGTCCGTTGTTCGAAGCTGTTTAACCCTTGTTTTTCAAAAAGACCTAGCCGTTGGCGCGCGCGCTGGCCGTGTATTTGTAATACCCCTTGTTTTGCTCATCTTCCGCAGCGTTGAAAACCACGCCGGCGAGCTTCTTTGGATCAACCTGAGCAAGAACGCGCGTCAGCGAACGACGATCTGTCTTGCGCGCACGTACAACTAGCATGGCGCTTTCACATGGCGCGCTGATAAGTTCAAAATCAGCCAGGTTCATGATGGGGGGTGAATCAATGATCACGAGCCGGAAAGTCTCCGAAGCCCAGCCAATCAATTCCTTCCAGTTTGTGGCGGAGAACAATTCCGGCGGAGAGGAAGTGGTGTCGCCGCTGGGAAGAACGTACAGGCCGGCGCAGTCGGTACGCAAAATAGCATCCTGGTAAGAGGACGTGCCTTCCAGAACGCCGGCAAGTCCGGGAGATTCCGGGTCGCCGAGGAGAGCGGAAAGACCTCCGGTACGAAGATCGGCATCTACCAGCAGGACCGGCCAGTTCTGTATGTTGGCGTAGCACAAAGCCAGATTGAAGCTGGTGAGGGTCTTGCCTTCACCCTGGGCGGCACTGCTCACAACAAGAGACCGCGCTCCGTTCTTACTTTGTTGTTTGACCAGACGGGTACGGAGAGTGCGATACGCTTCCACTGCGGATTGCATTTCAGTGTTGTACTGTGTGACCAGAAACGACTTTTCTTCCGTGCGCGGCAGGCGAATGCTTCGACATTTCTCCAACCGTCCAGAAGTCAAATGGACCGCCTCCTCCTGGGCGTCCTTCAGCGGCTTGAGCAGATGCTTGAGGTCGGTCTCAGCGAGAACTGGCGTTGTGCTATTGCCAGACATGCTTTGCTTGAGAGATCCCACCAGTTCCTGTATATCCACGTTGGCCGTTGCAGGAGCATTATTGGTGCCTTGAAGGTTATTGCGGGTTTCATTGAAGAATTTACTCATATCGTTTTCAGTCCCAATCCTGTTTTCTAAGGGCCTAATTTCCCAAGGGCCCAATTTTCAAAGACCCTGGATTTTTTGCCCCTGCGTACTTACTGCGGCAAAAGCCGCGGAAGAATCGCCGGATGTGTGTGTTACTTCCGGTGAGAACTGCATAAGGCTGAGCTCGTCAGATGCTTCAATAATGAGATCGGCGCCAATCTTGCGCGATTGCCTGCGCTGGCCGAGCGTGAGCGCTTTGTCACAAATGGAATTGATCAGTCGCGGAACGCCGGTGGTGCGACGGTGAATCTCTTCCAACGCCGGGGTGGTGAACATGCTTTCGCCGGTCAGGCCGGCTACATGCAATCGCTCAGCGATGTAAGCTCGGCTTTCAATCAGGGTGAGAGCGCGCAGTTTAGAAACCACGGAGATGCGCTGCTTCAATGCCATCAGTTCAGGCTTCATCAGCAAAGGCAGAAGTTCAGGTTGTCCGCAGAGGATAACCTGCAGAACGTTGACTGGATAGTTGTCCAAGTTCAAGAGCAAGCGGACTTCTTCAATCAGCGCCGGCGATAGCAGGTGAGCTTCATCAATGATGACGACCACAGCGCCGTTACGCTTGTGCGTCTCCAACAGAAGTTCATGAAGAGCGCGGAGACGAGCCGGCTTGGTCGTGGCGTGAATACCGATTTCCAGTTCGTCAAAAAGCGTCTCGAACATTTCGTCGGCGCTAAGAGTCGGGTTCACAATGAAGGCCGAGCGGACCGGCCGCTGCGGAGACGCTTCATGAATCAGAAGGTGTTGCAGGCAATAAAGCAGCGTAGTCTTGCCCGTGCCGATCGGTCCCACGGAAACCTGAAGGCCTTTGCGTGAGGCGATGCCTTCCACCATGGCCCGCAGGGTGTTGCGGTGCGGTTCGGCCAGATGGAGAAAACGCGGGTCAGGCGTGAGCCTGAAGGGTTCCTGCTGTAATCCGTAAAATGCCGAGTACATACTTATCCTTCTATGAAGACGCTGCTTGCCACCCCATAAAGGGCAAGTAGGGTTCCAAATGAGGCGGGCGGAAACGACTCATTTTCAAAGGCTTACCTTGGTTGGCGGGCAAGCAGAGAGCAGCGTCAAGCAGCCCTGCGCAATTGTTTGCATATATTGAACCTGCAATTTTCTTTCTAAGGTCTGTGCAAGCCAGCGAGAGATTCAACCACGGAAGAGCCAGATTGCTTGGAAGGTTGGCAGGAAGATTGGCGGGAAGATTGGTTGACGAAGACAGCCAGACCGTTGATGGCTTCACGAATCTGAAGGCAGATTTTCAATGTTGCGGCTGCGCTCTCCGTATAGGGATCGGGGATGTTGGGCTTTGGCGTGGACGCGAACAGGCCGAGCATGGTGGTTCGAGCAAGTTGTTCCGGAAATGCCTGCTCCATCTGCCGCATGTTAGCGGAGTCCATGACCAGAATCAGATCAGCATCCTTCAGCAGCTGTGCGTTTACAAGTTGCGAGCGGTGCCGGGTGAGATCGATGCCGAAGTCAGATCCAATATGGACCATCTTGTCGGGTGAAGGACGTCCCACTTTGTGATGAAACCCAGCGGAGACAATTTCAGCCATGGCAATTCGTTCTTGAGCCAGATGAGCAGCAAACGGACTACGGCAGATGTTACCCAGACAGATGAAAGCAATCTTGCGGACCGGACGATGGCTGATTTGCGCGAGAACGGCCTGGTGATGATGAAGTAAGTCTTGGTTTGCGCTTGATCTGCGAAGCCGGCGCATAACGGGTGCGAACTGCGCTCTTATTGTCTGCGCCACGATTCTGCGAGTCACCGAAAGGTCGCGCCAGTCGAAGTGGTCCCAGCTTTCAGAGCCCAGCAACGGACGAAACAGTTCCAGGATGGCAGAGAATCGCGGCCGGGTCAGGAGTAAATGGTCGTGATGGTCAGCTTTGAGATTGGCCTTGAACCATTCCACGTCAGTGCGAAGATCGCGGGTGTAAATGTTTGACAGATATGCGGGCTGGGGAAGCGGCTTTTCGCCACGAGCAATTCTCAGAAGACCCATGGGGAAGTCAACACCAGCGTCAATGGCCAGTGCGAGAGAGCCCCAAAAACGAGGATTGATTTCCATGAGCCAATGCCGGCCGTCAGCATCAAGCTTGAATTCCACCATGGCTACGCCGTGCCAGTTGAGAGCGACGAGAAGTTTTTCAGCGTCGGCCAACAGGTTTTCCGGAGGAGGAATGGACTTGCGATAAGAACTGGCACCGCCGGAGAGAGGATATTCGTGGATGCGTTCGTGAAAAAAGTGCCAGAGTTTGCGTCCGCGTTCAAAGAGAAATTCCGCACCCACTCCCTTGCCTTCAACGTACTGCTGTTCCAGGACAGCGGTAAACGGTAACCACTGGCGAAGCTGCTCACGCCGCTGGTCTTCCGTTTTGACCACGGCCACTGCCAGCGATCGCAGTTCGCCGTGCATGATCACTTTGCTGCGAACAGGTTTGAGAACGACAGGAAGTTTTTCGGCCGCACCAATTTCATCGACGGAGGAGATCAGCCTGCCTTTTGGTACAGGAATTCCCAACTGCAAGGCCAGAGCGCAGGTCTTATCTTTGTCGATGGCGATGTCGAGCGCGTAGTTTGAGGGCAGCACGGCTTTGCGGCGGAGCGGATCATCCTCGTCGAGTGCGCGAAGTTCGCGTAAAGAGGCTTCCGTTGCCGGCACAATCAATTCGTAGTCGCGAGTTCTATCGCGTTCCCTCAGCCATTGCTGAAAAGTTTCCGCAGGCTGCGAAGGTTGCAGGAGACGGTTGGTGGCGTAGCGCGAATGCATAGCGAGACAGTCCAGCGATTCGGCTGCAATGTCGACTTCAATGCCCGCGCGCCCCAGGCTTTGCAGGGTTTCCAGGGCAGCCCGGCTGTGTCCGTCAAGGACCAGAACTGGCATGCTTATGCTCCTGGGCGGTGCAGCCGCCAGGCGAGCAATGCTGTGGTATGCGCTGCCGGTATGCGAGGCAGCCGGTGTTGATCTGGCGTTTGGCTCCGGCCTACAGTACCGCTTTCAGTGGACACCGCTGCAGCATACTCTTTCTGCACGGCAGTATGCACGCGCGCATCAAGAGCGCCGTTGGGGTAGCAGAAATAGGGAACCGGGCGATCAAGTTTTTCTTCCAGCTCTCGCCGGCTCTCACGTAATTCGAATTCAAGGTCGTCATTCTGAAGCGTGGTCAGAATCGAATGAGTGAAAGTATGCGAGCCAATGGTCACAAGCTCGGGATCGAGCGATCGTAACTCATCCCAACTCACGATATCGTAAACGGAGCGCTGTTCTGAAGAAGGGATGAAAAGTCGCGATGCGACAGCAATGAATTCTTCAACGCGTCTGCGCTCGTGAAAGGGAAGTGTTTTCATCCATGCGATGACGCCTTCCACCGTGTGTGCAGGCGCAGAAACGTGCCTGGAGAGTTCTTTCAATCGCTCAGGACCAAGAGTCTGCAGGCGGCAACGAGCTTCATGGTTCCAAAGCCATTTTCTAGAGTTAATCAGCCCCGGACAGACGAAGAATGTGGCCGGAGCCTTGAATTTTTGCAGCAGCGGATAGACAACGCTGAAGTTGTTACGCAAGCCATCATCAAACGTCAAGACGATATCGTCGGGAGCAGGGCCACCATGTTCTCTGATCTGCTCCAGCATGTCTTTGAGTGAGACGATGCGAAAGTTCCGGCTCAGGTAAGAGAGCTGGTCTGCGAACCGCTCAGCCTCGCTGGCAGAAACGCCGTGATACATGATGATGCGCGAGCACGATTGCCGTCGCGCTACAACGGCGGATAGCCCTGAAACGTAGGAAATGTGATGACTCAGGGACTTAAGTTGTTGGGCAACAGCCAAAATTGCTGAACTCCTTCGTTCACACCGTTTTCACGGCTTGGTCACGGCGACAGACTACACATAAGGTGGTGATGCAGTTTCCGTTCCTTTCAGTGGCACGTAGTGACAGATGAATGAAGCCACGTGAGGGAATGAGATTAGTGGATTTCTTTGCAACAGGTTGCGGGTAGCTTTGGGCTCTTCGGTGAGAGGGTTCAGGATTTCTGAGAAACACTGGGTTACTCAGAATGTGCAAGTTTTTGCATGCAGCCATCCGGGTAACTGGTGACCATCTTCCAAGCCATTACAAATAAGCATCTTACGGCCCAAGACCAACGGCATTGCAGGTGCATTGGTTAAAGGATTCCGGATTATTTGGTAAAAGACGCTAAGTAGCCAATGAGCAAAGCAAAACACGAGTCGAAAGTCCCGGCACACGTCCTGACGGTGGATGTGGAAGATTACTTTCAAGTGGAAGCGTTTGCCGACAATGTCAAACGCAAGGACTGGGACCAATACCCAAGCCGCGTGGATGCCAACACCCGGCGCGTGCTTGACCTTTTCGACCGACATGACGCCAAGGGTACGTTCTTCTTTGTGGGCTGGGTGGCGGACCGCTTTCCGGAACTGGTTCGTGAAGTACATGCCCGCGGCCATGAATTGGCCTGCCATAGCTACTGGCATCGGACAATCTACAGTCTTTCGCCGGAAGAGTTCCGCGAGGATACGCGTCGCGCCAAGCAGGCGATTGAGAACGCCGCCGGCGTCGCCGTAACAGGTTATCGGGCGCCGAGCTGGTCAATCACGAAAGACTGCATGTGGGCGCTGGAGATACTGGCCGACGAAGGCTTTACCTACGACTCCAGCATTTACCCGATTCATCACGATCTTTATGGCGTCCCCGGAGCGCAGAGGTTTCCCTATACATTTGCCTGGGAAAACGGATTGAAGTTGCGTGAGTATCCGCCTGCGACGTTGCGATTCATGGGAACGAATCTTCCAGTAGCGGGTGGCGGATACCTGAGAATCTTTCCCGCAGCCTACAACGAGATGGCTTTTCGGGTTTTCGAGAAGAATTACTCACAGCGCGTAGTGGTCTATATGCATCCGTGGGAGATTGATCCTGATCAGCCGCGCATCGCGGGAAAGTTGAAATCGCGTCTGCGCCACTATACGCAGTTGAAAAATATGAGCAGCAAGGTGGGACATTTATTGAAGAGCCATCCGTTTGAACGCTTCTGTGACGCGGTGGCCGCGGACAAAGCGTTGGAGATGGATGGCCATGCAGGCGATCATCCGGTGACGCTCTTGCCCAGGATGCAAGAGGTAAGCGCGTAATGAACAGCCACCTGCAAAGGAGAGCCATTCTCGCCTATCACGAGGTGATGGCCGAATCCGATTATGCCTATTGCGTACCGGTAAGCAAGTTTCGCGAGCAGATGCGAATGCTTTCTGTTCAAGCCGAAGCAGGTGTGACCGCGCAGGTAACGTTTGATGATGGCGAACGATCAGAAAAAGAGATTGCTGGCGATGTACTAGCCGAGCTTGGAATCAAAGCTACGTATTTCATCACGCCCGGATTGATTGGTACCGCACACAAGTTCCTGGGCTGGGACGAACTCAGGGAATTGCAGGCGTCGGGACATTCGGTGCAGTCACATGGATGGTCGCATAAGTTTCTCACGGCGTGCAGTGAAGGTGAGTTGAACGACGAGTTGAGGATGTCCAAGCACGCTATTGAAGATCGACTGGGCACCGGGGTAGAAGAAATCTCAATACCCGGCGGGCGATGGAACACTCGCGTACAGCGGGCGTGCGCCGATGCAGGATATCGCAATGTGTACGTCTCAGAGCCGTGGATGGCATCGGAAATGTTCGGAGTAAGAGTCCTGGGTCGCTTCATGGTACGTAACAACACGTCATTAGAGCAGCTGGAAAGAATTGTGCGTGGCGATCGCGCGACACTGCGGAAGATGAAAATGAGGTCGCAAATCAGGAAGGGCATTGTCAGCCTGGTTGGCGATGATCGCTATCACTGGCTGTGGTGCCGGCTGACCGGGTACAACGAATTTGAACAGGCGCGTCAACAAGGCCAATAGCAGAGGGAGCCAGAGGGTGCGAGTTTTACAGTTGATCAGCAGCGGCGGATATTACGGCGCGGAGAACATGCTTCTGAACCTGGCACAAAGCCAGAAAAGCATAGGTTGCGATCCTTGTCTGCTGCTGTTCTACAACGTACATCAGCCGAATGTGGAGCTTTACGAGCGCGCGCGCAGCCGTGATCTAAGCGCGCGAATGCTGCGTTGTGAGGGCCGCGCTGACTTGAGTGCCATCCGGGAAATTCGAGAATACATACGCACCGAGCAAGTGGACCTTATCCATACGCATGGTTACAAAGCCGATCTCTATGGCTATCTGGCGGCACGCACGGAATCGAAGCCAATTGTAGCCACGTGCCATAACTGGGTGGGTGGCACAGCTGCGCTGGGCATCTACAACCGGCTGGATCGCATGGCGCTTAGAAATTTCAATGGCGTTGCCGCAGTTTCAGATGCAGTGGCCAGACAACTGCAGCAGGCAGGAATCGCTGAAAACAAGATCTACACCATCGCGAATGGAATTGATATTGATCGATTCACCGGAGCCGAACCAGCGTGGTTTGGTCCGGCGACTAGTAAGCCCGGAAAAACCATCGGCATTGTTGCCCGCCTGGATCTGCAAAAAGGATTCGAATATTTACTGGAAGCGTTTGCCGGGATCACAAGCTCACATCCTGAAGCGCGTCTGGTGACCGTGGGCGAAGGTCCGGACGAGCTAGCCATTGCATCGATGGTCGACCGGCTTAATCTTGGGTCGAAGACCATTTTTGCCGGCCAGCGCGGCGATATGGCGAATGTTTATGCTGCCTGCGACATCTTCGTTTTGCCGTCGTTGAATGAAGGTCTTCCCATGACCGTGCTGGAGGCGATGGCTGCCGCGCGTCCGGTGATTGCCACGAACGTTGGCGCAATTCCTACCGTGGTGCGCAACGGCGAAACGGGATTGCTGGTTGAGCCGCGCGATGTTGCCGGCCTGAAAGCGGCTCTCGGCCTGCTGTTGGACGATCCTGCGTTGAGCAGTCGACTTGCGAGTAACGGACATGACTGGGTGCGACGAAACTTTACGTCAGAAGGAATGGCCGCAAACTATCGGCGAATGTATGAGACGGTTTTGGCGGGCAAAAGCATCGGAGCAAGAAATCAGCGTACAAGTAAGACGTCTGAAGACGGGACCGCGGACGATCTGCTGAGGCTCGGAAAAATATGAGCGTTGAACAGCAGATACTGACGCCGCAAGGCACGGAAAGAGGAACAACGGATGCCGGGTGCGTTGTGGGTGCAACAGTTGTGAGTGCGATCAGAGTTTCCATCATCATTCCGGCATTCAACGAAGCGCGCATGATCGGCAAGTGTCTGGATTCCCTGACGCGCCTGGATTTTCCTCACGATCAATTTGAAGTGATTCTGGTAGACAACGGATCAGAGGATGCAACGGTCCAGATTGCCGAAAGCTTTGCTGACCGGCTGCACCTGACGGTCCTGGAAAAGTATGCCGTAAAGATTTCAGCGCTGCGTAACCTGGGCGCGAATTCGGCGCGAGGCGCCATTCTGGCGTTTCTGGATGCCGACTGCCTGCCCCCGGCCACGTGGTTGACGGATATTCTTGCGCTGGCGCAGGCTGACGGATCTGGCGTGGTGGGCGCCCATTATGTTCTTCCTGAAGATTCCACATGGGTCGGACGGACCTGGCATGTTTATCAGGAAGCACCCAAGGCAGGTGACGTATCTCATGTGCCCGCCGGCGATCTGGTCATGCGGCGCGAAGATTTCCTGCGCGTTCGTGGTTTCGATGAATCAATTCAGACAAATGAAGATTATGAGCTCTGCGACAGAGTACGCAAGGCCGGGATGCCGGTGCGCGCCTTTCCGAAAATCGGGGTGGTGCATCTTGGAACAGCGCAAAGCCTGAAGGTGTTTTATCGCAAACAGCGCTGGCACGGAACGCACGTGGTGAAAGTATTCCTGCGCGACGTGCTGCATTCGGACAATAAAAAGGCGGTCTTGTTTGCGATCTATACGTTGGTGTGCGTTGTTGGCATGGTGATAGCGTCCGTGATGGCGTTGTTTCAATTCAGCCGGGTTATACCCATCATCGCACTTGGTGCGTTGTTGTTGCCGCCCGTATTGATGGCCTTGCCCAAGGTATGGGCAAAAAAGAAGTTTGGCGACTTCGTTCCGTTGGCAACGCTCTATCTTACTTACGGATTGGCCAGGGCGAGGGCGCTGTTGAATCTGGCGAAATCATAATGTCGTTTTCATCTGTCTTCCTAGTGGACCACTGCCTTCACCGCGGTCGGTGCGCTTGGTCGTGTGGGGCCGGTTCCGGCGAAGAATTCGTAGGCTCCCAGGTCGAAGGCTGTGCCCTGGGGACGAAGAATTCCGTCTTTGTCATAGCCGATAGTGGCGCCGGGATTCGGGACAAATGGATTGTTCGCCAGTACGGTCAGGCCAGCATCCTTCGCTGGACTTGTGCTGGTGATGTGATAGTCGGAAGCCGCACGATTTACAAATAGCGGGTCACTGGTGAGATTGTTGACCGTCTGCGTGGGAGCGCCAGTCAGTCCGAACCAGAGATTATGGTCGCCGGTAATCTGCGCCAGGACGCCATCGATATAAATTTCTCCGGGCAATTGATAAGCAATGTTGTTGCGCAGGTTCATGATCAAAGTTGAAGGGCCACCGGCAACACCGAATGCGCCACGTGATCCGCTGGCATTGGCTGAATTGTTAGCAGAGCAATCAGCCACTGTGTTGTTGAAGACCTGGACAGTCCCGGTTCCTTCAACGCCGTTATTTGTGATGCCGGCCACGTAGATGCATGAAAAACTTGCGCCAAGCTGGAGCGGGTCCATCAGACCCACGTGATAGACGACGTTGTTGTACGCCTCGACGGGGCCTTTGGATGGATCAACTGTGGCAAAGTTGATGCCGTTGCAGTTGTCGCCATGAATCAGGTTGTCATGTACATGGAGATCAAACATGTCAAAGCCGGTGGTATCACCCGCGCCGCACGTGGGAGAGCAGAGCGGTGATGAGTGAAACTGCAGTGCGCGACAGGTAAAGTTGTCATGGATATGGTTCCAGCCTACGTCAATGTGGTTGGAATCGGTGCTGAAGTAAACCGCGTGATAGAACTTGGATGAGGTGGGATTGATGCCGGCGTTGTGGACTTCATTGCCGTAGAACTTCACCTGGTTGCCGCCGCTCATCTCAAAGCAGCCCACCTGGTCGTCTGCGCCGGGGCATTGCATCTCATTGCCAACAATTTTCCAGCCCGTTCCACTTACGTCCATCGACTGTGTGCCGCCAACAATGTGGAGCTGAGAGATCACCCAAAAGTCTTCATCGGTGCCGATGTTGGGCGTGCGAATGCCATAGTGGAGCCCGCCTGCAACGCCAACTGTCACGGTTGCTCCCGGGTACGCGATCAAGGCCATGGGGGCTGCGGCCGTCCCGGAGTTGCTGGCGCCCTGTTTGTCCATGCTGAGGTAGGCAGTGAAGTTGTCCTCTGAGGTTTGCGATACGCCGTTTTCAATATAAGTGGTGTCGCCGGCGACCATGGTGTTCTTGGCGTTGACGATCGTCTTCCAGGGAGCAGTAAAGCTGCCCGCAGCAGCGTCATTGCCGGTGGTAGCGACAAAAAAGATGTTGCCCGGCCGGACTGTGAAGTGGAGACCGTTGCTTGAGCCAATACCGGCTACGTTCACAACGATGCTTCCGCTTACCGCGGCGGCGCCAAGCTGAAAGGTGATCTTGCTGTCCGACCATAGTGGGTAGTTGTCCACCGCGCCTCCGCCAACAGTGACAGTGGATGTGCCCTGCGTGGCTCCAAAGCCCTTGCCCCAGATGGTTACCCATACACCTTTGTTGTTCTGTCCGCCGGTGTTCGGTCCGCTTTCCAGGTCAGAAAAGAAAAGGCTCGGTGGCGCGCTCTGGCCAAACAAAACCGCCGGCGAAAGCAACAGCAGCACAAAGAGGGAAATGTTCAGAAACTTCATGATTTCCTTAACTCCAGATGATTTTGAATCGGCTTGAGGACGGAGCCCGCAAACCATTACGGGACAGGTACAGTGACCGCGACCTCATTGGACGCTGCGCTTTCAACGCCGCTTGTGTTCACGTCCGTGACCACATAAAAATAGTGCCCACCGGAAATCACAGTTGTGTCAGTGAACAATAGTGTGGTGCTGGAGAGCGACGGAGAGATCTTGGAATAAGGTCCACCAGATGTAGTGCCGCGATATACGTTGTATCCCTGCAAGGCCGAAGTAATGCTAGCCGCCCACGATATGTCCACCGAATGCGAGACCGGACTGACCCCCGTGCCGCTGAGAGGAACCGTCAAAAGCGAGACGCCATTGCCGGAAAGAGACAAGGCGCCGGAGAGACCTCCTGCGGTCGTCGGTGCAAAAACAATCGTTGCGGTTACGCTTTGTCCCGCCCCTAGCGTGAGCGGAGTAGTTAATCCTGTACTGAAGGCGGTTCCGGTGACTGCATCCTGAGTGATGGTTGCAGAAGCGGTCCCAGTATTGGAGATCTTCACGGTCTGAGTCGCTGTTGTGTTCAACGCGGAATTACCAAATGCCAGGCTAGCCGGTGTTGCGGTGAGTTTCGCATTGCCGGGCGTTTGTGGCGGAGTTGGCGAAGGGCTAGGCGAAGGTGTCGGAGATGGCGAAGCCGGTGTTCCGGTGGATGTTACCAGCGAACCTTTGCCTCCGCAGCCAACTAACATCAGCGTGCCGAGTGTGAACGCGAATAAGAACAGGAAAAGCCGTTGCGCGGTGGTTTGTTGCTTCAAGGGAGTTGCTCCTGCTTCTTTGTTGCAATGAATCGCTACTGCATGGCCCTGAAACCCTGTGGTGTCTCTACTAAAACATTTCAACCATTCAGCCTCAACACATTACTGTTGCGCTGCCAATCCTTGGATCAGGTTGCTGACTGGCGATTCGGCCAATGACTGTCAGTTACTACGTCATCAATATGTGAAAAGGTAACGAGCGATCGTTCCGGAAGAAGTGTGAAATTGCTTTGCCACTTACGGCAATCAACTTCAGAAGCAGCGGTACATCCTGGTTGCAGGTGCCATTGCAAGCACCTGACCATTGATGAGGAAGCACGGAAATGCAGTATTCATGCTGGTCAGAGATTAGGGGAGGATACGGCAGGTGTAAAAACTTCAGGAGTGGATAACAGACTGCGTGTAATTTTAGGGTAGAGACACCTGTGGCGTGGTGTTTATCAAATTGCAATCGGATTCATACTGTGCAATGGTTTGCACAATCAGCATTGATTATCGAATACGCGTTAACTCCAACCGGAAAACACTTTGTCCAAAATAGGACACGCTCTTTGGCAGGGTGCGAAAACCTGCGTAGCGAAGGATCCTGCCGCTAGACCAGTGAATCACGGGTTCTCCAAAACCGGCTTGTTTGAGCAGCTCAACCCAGTATTGCGGCTGCTGATGCTTAAACCATTCAATGTTCGGCGTAAGCGGGTTGCGGATGCCGAGGTCGCCAAAGACGTTATGGCGCGCCGCGTCCGTGATGATGAGTTTTCCGCCTACCTTCATCATGCGGGCAATGCCGCGGAATATGTTTTCATAAGTGCGGACGGCATCGGGCGAATCCTGCAACTTCACACAGGCCTTCTCATCCAGATGGTTAATGGAGGCGACGGAGAGCACGATGTCAAAGTGGTTTTCTATCCCGGTGTATCCCTGAACCGTGAGTGGAAGAATTTTTGCCTGGGGCAATTCAAGCTGGCGAGCCATGCTTTCAAAATCGCGATGACATTCGCTGGAATCATAGGCGCCTTCGGCCAATGGTTCGAGTCCAACCACTTCGCTGGCTCCGTGCAACGCGGCCCACAGGCATAGGACGCCTTTGCCGCAGCCGATTTCCATCATGCGCTTGCCGGTAAAATCAATGTCACGGAAAAGTTGAGAGCAAGAGCGGGGAAAGTCGAAGCCATGGTTCCACAATCCCATCTTCCTGCCAACCTCGCGGATTCGTTCCGAAGGTGGTGCTGCCTGTTCGGGTGAAACAGCCTGATATGCGGTTGACATTCCAGAAGACTCCTTAACTGTTGACCGGCGATAGTTGCGAGCGGCGCTGAAGCCATGCCAGTACTCGTTGGGGTAGATGCTCTTTCAGCCAGGTTTTTAGAGCGCGGATGCGTTGGCGCGCCATCAAAACCAGGCGGCCCTTCCATGAAGGACCAGCAAAATAGAGACTGAGATACTTGCCTTGCGTGGATCCAAACCTGGCTTTGTAGGGGTCGGCTCCGCCAAGGAAGTCATAGCGGCGTGCGCCAGTGGAAATCATTTCCTGCAATGCGTGAGCCCGCAGCGCATAGCCAACTTTCTCCGCGGTGTACCTGGGATGGAAGCCTTCCTGCAATAACGAGACTGTGTTGCGATAACGGAAGCAAAATTGACTGGCGACGGTTTCATGTTCCAACCTGAGCGACCAGAACTCCAGCCAGCCACGTTGCAGGAAAGCACTAGCCATCCGCGAATAGAAATCGCGCCGTTGCGGATCTGCGAAGGCGCCCGGCTCGCCGCGTCCGGTCCAGCGCATCTGGTGCAGGGTGAAGAGAGTTTGCAGCCCGGACGCCAGGTCTTCTGCTTTTTGTAAGCGTGAGATGTCTACGCTAAAACGCGATTGAAGCCGCCTGGGATAACGCGTGAGCAGAGGACGGAAGTCAGAGGCAAGCTTCCCCAGGTATTCGGTCCACGTGCGCGGCAGGTCCACATAGGAATGAGGCAGTTCTTCGGTGGTCAGCTTCCATTTGCGTTGACTGGCCAGCCCAGACAGATTGCCGGCTAGCATGGATTCAGCAGGCAAAGTTTCCAGAGCGCAGACATCACAATGCTTCTGTGATTGAAACCACTCTGCGAATGCCTGCGCAACGGGAGCCTCATAGCCAGGCATCACGATGAAATCAAGATCGTCAGAATCGCCGGACCCAGCACCAACCAGACGCAGCGTTGTGGTGGTGATTCCAAATCGTGAGCTGCGCTCCAGATAAAGAGGCGCAATCGCCAAAGTCCTGCGCTGTGTGTCGACAAACGCGAGAGAGCATAGTCGGCGGCCGGCGCCATAGGCGCGCCACCAGCTGGCCAGCCACTCCGGCGTCATAAAAATGGAAGACGATGGCGATTCCGCAAGCAGGTGGTCCCACTCCGCGCGGTAGCGTTCGAGTTCCGCCCAGGAATTAAATTGAATAACAACCAGAGGGCTGGTTTCCTCAAGGCGGTTGCCGAGTCTTCCGTTTTCTATTTGGGCAGTGAGAGTCGCCATGTGTATCCACACACAAATGTGCAACTTGGTTGCCACCCAGTCTGAAAGGCGTATAGGGATAAGAGAAGGTGATTTACTGATTTTTGGCGGAGATTTCGTTTGTCCGAAGCTCTGACGCTCGTGGCCGCCCAGAAGAGTTTGCAATGTTTTTCACAAAATGGGGAATAACCCCTAGACCTTTAGTCATTTATGCGCAAGTCTTTACATTTTTTTTGCTTGCATTCTTAGGTGCATTGTCCTATAGTCCGTTCAATGTAGTACTTAAGGCAGCACTGCTGCTGGCCAAGTGGACGATCATCTGGGCGCTCTGGGACCCGTTTAGGGAACTTCGCAAAAAAGACGTTCCTTAACTTTAGAGCTTAAGCCGGATGTATCGACGGAATCGGACACGTTGGATCGGGATACAAAGTCATTTTGATCGACAGAACGCGAAGCGTTCTTGAGCCGAAGGTCTGCGCGAAGCTCTTCCGGGCGCGCGCAGTCAAAAAGCCGGGAGCCAAAGACGTCAGCGCAGTTGCAAAATGACTCATTGCTGCCAACCTGTGCGGCAATTATCCAACCCCTCGGAATCCAATTCTTTCAATCCGCCTGGCGAGATTAGACGGCGTTAATTTGTCTACACCATTCGTGCAAGAGTGGACAACGTCGATTAACGCCAATGATGCGACGGATAGTCATGCAGAGAAGGGCAATGGTGTGATTTTGATCACATACAAGTTTGCAGACACAGCATACATTTGCAGACAAGAGCGTACATAGGTTACGTGAATTTTTTCTAGGTTAGCCTGGCAATCTTGATCTGCTTGTCATGTTAATTTCAGATAACTAGTTGCCCACATAAGTTTGCGTATGAATTTGCAAGCTTCGACAGGTTCTAATGTTCTGAAGCCAGGTTCAGAAAAAGCGGGAAAACTTGCCGATGGATGTTTAGTGCTGACGCGTAAAGATCGCGTGCGGCGCCGGGCAGAAGGATAAGGGGTACATGTTGCCGGAAGAAGGACAAGCAGGCGCAGGAGTCGAGTGTCCTGTGTGCCACAACCCAGTGACTTCGTCGCAGCACAGCCAGGGATGCGCGACGGAACAGACACGGGTGATTGTGGAAGTCCATCCGCCTGAAATCGCAGCACGCGGCAATGTGGCCGGCCGCGAATCAGTAGAAGCCGAGTTTTTTCCTGTTGTATCTGCCGCCCATGAATTCAAAACACCTCTTGTAGTAATGCTCGGCTACACCGACCTGTTACGCAACGGACACCTGGGCCCACTCAATGATCGCCAGCGAGAAGTACTGACTGAGATACAGGAGAGCACTGAGCGGCTGCAAAAGCTGATCCTCAACCTGCTGTTGTTGAGCGAACTAAAAGCGGGAAAGGTAAGGCGCGAGGCGGCTGATCTGGAAGGCGCGGAACTGAACGAGCATCTGCAGGAGATTTACAAGTACTGGTCAGTGGCCGCGCGCGAGAAATCGATTCGATATGAGTTTCATCCGGCTCCGGGGCCGGTGAGGGTGGCAGTTGATTCGCTCAAGCTACAACACATTGTTTCAAACCTGATTGAGAACGCATTGAAATTTACAGCACCCAGTGGAAAAGTGACTGTGCAGGTTACGCCGTGCTTCTGGGAACGGCGCAAACCGCAGTCAGAGTTTTTGTTCAACATGGAGAGAAAAGTCGATCGCAAGATCGAGAACGCTGTCCGTATTGACGTTACTGACACCGGCAAGGGAATTGCGCCGGAGTACCACAGGGCCATCTTTTTGGATTTTGTACAAGTGCCAGGGACATCCTCCCGAGGCACCGGGTTAGGTCTGGCCATTGCCCGGCGCATGGTGGAAGCATACGGAGGATTGATCTGGGTGGAAAGTGAACCAGGTAAAGGCAGCAGATTTTCGCTGCTGTTGCCGCAAGTAAGGCAGGAGACGGATAAACGATGAGCGCGCCAAATATTTTACTGGTGGATGATGAGCCGAGCGTACTTCGCTATACGAAGACGCTACTTGAAATTGATCATTACAACGTGGAAACCGCTTCCAGCGGAGAAGAAGCCCTGCAACGCATGTCTCATGGTCCGGCGCCAAACCTGATTCTGCTCGATCTGGTACTTCCGGGGATCGACGGATTACAGACGCTGGAAAGCTGCAAGAAGATGCGGCCTGAGCAGAAGGTGCTCATGATGTCCTGCCTGAATGACACCAGCAAAGTGGTGCAGGCAATCAAGCTGGGCGCATCTGACTACATCACCAAGCCGTTTCAACCACCGCAATTTCATTCCGCCATCCGGCGCGCATTGGAAAGCAATACGCAGAAGGCAAACGAGCAAGCCACCAAGTACAGCGTAAAAGGAACAGAGATTGTTGAAAATCTTGACGACGATCTTTTCTTCCTGGCTGCCAGCCCGGCCATGAAGCAGTTGCGGGCACAGGTGGCGCTGATTGCAAAGGTAGATGTTCCCGTGTTGCTGCTGGGCGAGAGCGGCGTTGGCAAAGAGATTCTTGCCCGGCTGATCCACAAGATGTCCATTCGGGCGCACCGGCCGATGCTGAAAGTGAACTGCGCCGCACTTCCTGCTGAGCTGCTGGAAAGCGAACTGTTTGGATATGAAGCCGGAGCATTTACAGGCGCTAACAAGTCCAAGCCGGGAAAATTTGAAATGGCGCAGAAGGGAACCATCCTGCTGGATGAAATCGGCGAGATGAGTGCGGCGCTGCAGGCCAAACTGTTGCATGTGCTTCAGGATGGCACATACTGCCGTCTGGGTGGGCGCGCCAATCTTACGGCTGACGCAAGAATCCTGGCTGCAACCAACATCGACATTCAAAAGGCGATTGCTGAGAAACTCCTGCGTGAAGATCTTTATTATCGCCTGAACGCATTTACCATGACGATCCCGCCATTGCGTGAGCGTCGTGAGGAAATTCCGTTGCTGCTGAACTACTTCATGAACAATATGGCAACCAAGTTCGGCAAGAACCCGCTGATGATCTCTGACCGGATGGTGAAGGACGCTCTGGCCTATCACTGGCCAGGCAATCTGCGCGAGCTTGGAAACTTTGTGAAGCGGTACCTTGTCATGGAAAACGAAGAGCTGGTGCTGGATGAACTTCAGACCAAGGGTAAAGAAGGCAATGGCGAACCCGGCACACCTGCGTCAGCCAGGGGTGGTTTGAAGGCAATGGTCCGCAGCCTGAAAGACGATGCGGAAGCACGGGAAATTCAGCGAGCACTGGAAGGCGCGAACTGGAACCGCAAAGTAGCAGCAGCGCAACTGAACATCAGCTACAAAGCGCTGCTGTACAAAATCAAGCAGCACGGCCTGGCGCCGGCACCGGTAACGTATCGCGGTCTCCGCATCGCCAGCAGCAACTAAAAATTCATTCGTGGCCAGGTTTCAGACGTAAACGGAGCCTGGCCATCGTTTTACAATCATTGCGGAGCAATCATGGCTAAATATCTGGTAACAGGGGCTGCAGGTTTTATTGGATCGTCGATCGTTCGGGCATTGATCGATCGTGGTGAGAGCGTTCGTGGCATTGATAACTTTGCCACCGGGAAACGCGAGAATATTGAAGAGCTGAAGGGCAAACTCGATTTTCGGGAAGCATCGATTCTGGACGAAGCCGCCGTGGCCGATGCCTGCAAGGGTATCGATTATGTATTTCATGAGGCGGCATTGCCTTCCGTACCGAAGTCAGTAGCTGAACCCAGGCTGACAAACGCGACCAACGTTGACGGCACATTGAATATATTGCTCGCCGCAAGAGACGCCAAGGTCAAGCGCGTAATCTACGCAGCGTCGTCATCGGCGTACGGTGAGAGTGAAGTCTTGCCGAAGCAGGAGGCGATGATCGCACGGCCCATTTCTCCGTACGCCGTGCAGAAGCTGACCGGCGAACATTACATGCAGACGTTTTCCGCCGTGTATGGGCTCGAAACCGTCAGCCTGCGTTACTTCAACGTGTTTGGTCCGCGGCAGGACGCGAATTCGCAATACTCTGCCGTACTGGCCAAGTTTATTACGCAGATGTCACGCAATGAATCGCCCACTATTTTTGGCGACGGTGAACAGAGCCGTGATTTCACCTTCATCGACAATGTTGTCAAAGGAAACACGCTGGCCGTGACTGCGCCCGCGGCGGAAGTCAGCGGAAAGATGTTTAACGTAGCCACCGGGACCCGAATCACGCTCAACCAGACGTTCAAACTCCTGCAGCAGATCATTGGAGTCTCTGGTCCGGTAAAGTATGCTGCACCGCGTCTGGGTGATGTGAAGCATTCCCTGGCGGACATTACTCTGGCTAAAAAACATATGGGCTATACACCCGATGTGAGCTTTGAAGAGGGCTTGCGGCGGACGGTGGCCTGGTACAGAGAAGTGATGGAACCGGCTACGGCCAGTGCTGCACGATAGATTAAAAGACTTCAAGAAATGAAAAGCCGCTGAAACCAGCGGCTTTTTTATTGGTAGGTTGAGTGCGAGGTCTTCTTTCGTCCGGGGCGAAAGATCAAGTACATGATGATCAGCGGAGAACAGAGGAATTGGGGCTGTCTAATACTGCACTGTCAACACTAACAGCTGACAACTTCGATTCGTATAGTCGAGTATTCACAGTTAGATAAAGCCTGCCAAATCAAAGCAGGAGACGGATAAAACCATGAGTTCGCAGACTATTTTGCTCGTGGAAGACGAACCGAGTGTGCTTCGCTATACTAAAACGCTACTAGAGATCGAAAACTATAATGTGGAAACCGCTTGCAGCGGTGAAGAAGCCCTGGAACGCATGTCTCAGGGGCCAGCACCCAATTTGATTCTGCTCGATCTGGTACTTCCGGGGATCGACGGGTTACAGACGCTGGAAAGCTGCAAGAAGATGCGGCCTGAGCAGAAGGTGCTCATGATGTCCTGCCTGAATGACACCAGCAAAGTGGTGCAGGCAATCAAGCTGGGCGCATCCGACTATCTCACCAAGCCATTTCAACCAGCAGAACTTCAGGGCGCTATCCGGCGCGCGCTGGAAAGCAATTCGCAGAACGCAAACTTGCAGGCCATCAGGTACAGCGTGCAGGGAACAGAGATTGTTGAAAATCTTGACGACGATCTTTTCTTCCTGGCGGCCAGCCCGGTAATGAAGCAGTTGCGGGCACAGGTGGCGCTGATTGCAAAGGTAGATGTTCCCGTGTTGCTGCTGGGGGAGAGCGGCGTTGGCAAAGAGATTCTTGCCCGGCTGATCCACAAGATGTCCATTCGGTCACACCGGCCGATGTTGAATGTGAACTGTGCCGCGCTTCCGGCAGAGCTGATGGAAAGCGAACTATTTGGTTATGAAGCCGGTGCATTTACGGGAGCGAACAAGTCCAAGCCGGGAAAATTTGAAATGGCGCAGAAGGGAACCATCCTGCTGGATGAAATCGGCGAGATGAGTGCGGCGCTGCAGGCCAAACTGCTGCATGTGCTTCAGGATGGCACATACTGCCGGCTGGGTGGGCGCGCCAACCTTACCGCTGACGCAAGAATCCTGGCCGCGACCAACATCGACATTCAAAAAGCGATGGCCGAGAAACGTCTGCGTGAAGACCTTTATTATCGCCTGAATGCATTTACCATGACGATCCCGCCATTGCGTGAGCGTCGTGAAGAAATTCCGTTGCTGCTGAAGTACTTCATGAACAATATGGCGGCCAAATTCGGCAAAACCCGGCTGATGATCTCTGACCGGATGGTTAAGGACGCCTTGGCCTATCACTGGCCGGGCAATCTGCGCGAGCTTGGAAACTTTGTGAAGCGGTACCTTGTCATGGAAAATGAAGACCTGGTGCTGGATGAACTTCATGCCAAGGGTAAAGAAGGCAATGGCGAGGCCGGCACACCTTCGTCAGCCAAGGGTGGTTTGAAGGCGATGGTCCGCAGCCTGAAAGATGATGCCGAGGCACGAGAAATTCAGCGAGCACTGGAAGGCGCGAACTGGAACCGCAAAGTGGCGGCCGCGGAATTGAACATCAGCTACAAAGCGCTTCTGTATAAGATGAAGCAGCACGGCCTGGCGCCGCCGCTGCCGGCGTATCGCGATCTTCGCATCGCCAGCAGTAATTAATGGATTATTTCGCGCCGAGCATTAAAAGAGCCGCTAAGATCAGCGGCTCTTTTTTGTCGCGCGTTAAGTGTGAGATCGGCTATTCGCCTGCCACTGGGCTTCGCACAATATGGTTGCGCGCCACCCGTACGCGCGGAGAAAGATCAACTACGTCGTCCTGCGCGGTATAACGGAAGAATCGAGGGATGCCGCGGCCTTTCCAGTAGTTTGAGTCGTAGGCGGAAATTTTCACGCCGGTCCGCAAGGCGCTCAGGAAACTATGCAGCAACGGATCTACGATTACGCCCATGTGTCCATGCCAGACGATGATGTCGCCGGCCACGGGTTCATCCACCTGACGAAACCCGGAAATTCCGTCGTAAAGCTGTTCTGAGTTTACGTACTCATAATTAAGGCCCGCTCGCTGGTAGAGCTCGTGGACCAGATGCGAGCAATCCAGCCGCGTGTGCTGAAGTTTCCTGCCCACTCTTAACACTCTTTCGCGCGCAGGTGCGCGACGATCGCGAACGGAATCGAACCGGCTGGAATCAGAAAAATGCCTTGTTGCTGCGATGCTCTGCGAATTATCGGTGAAGTTAGCTTGAGTGGAAGAATCAGTACTGGAAACCTGTTGGGCGAGGGCACTGGCGCCGGTGAGAAGTCCGGCCAAAACAACCATCGTTTTAAGGAGCCCTGTAATTTGCATTCGATAAAATGAGAGAGCGTCTAACTACCACCCTGTCAAAATTAACAGCTGTGAAATTCGATGCGAATAATCGGGCATCCAGAGCTGCTTTTCTGTATTTTCAAAAAGTTTATTGCCGATGCATGCGGCGAAAGTGAGGATGCCTGGGGGGCTACGTGCTATGCCTTAAACCCTACGTAATCTCCGCTATCCTTTCATAAGTTTTCTGGAACTCATGCAACAGATATTGGTTCGGTTCGGTAAAGCCGGAAACAACTGCTTTCGCCCAATCGAAATATTCGCGCTTGCGCTGCGGGGTCCAATCAGGCGGTGGACTGGCCAGCAGAGAGCGAAGGTTGGAAATCTTGTCAGCCAGCTTTAGCGCTTGAGCGCGGGCCGATTTGTGAGGGGCTGTCTGAACCTGCATGGCTTTACGCTCATTTTTTGGCAACGTCTTATCGTCCGTTGCTTCCATGACAAGTGATGCCACGTCTTCATTGAACGCGCGGGCAATCTCCTGCTGAGTTATGGCCGTGTCTTCGACAACATCGTGCAGAAAGCAGGCCATGATCAGGTTTACATCTGAATCATAGCCGCTGCGGGCGACCAGCTCTGCAACTTCCATCAGATGGTTGATGTAGGGTTCGCCTGCGGCGCCTTTACGCTTCTGTCCTGCGTGGGCCCTGGCGGCAAAGTCGGCGGCAGCAAGAATTTGCACGAGAGGAGTTGAACGAGAAGTGCTTTTATCCAGAGCCATCATCCACCTCTTCGATCTTCAATCTTCCATTTTCAATCTCAATCTTCGTCAGTTTCGGATTGATGGCGCTGGGCACGGATGATTTTAGCCGTGGTGATTGCCTGGCCGACGTGGCGTTGCGTGTGGTCGGCAATGTGGACCAGCAGGCCGCCGACGCTGGTAGGCAGATTTTTCCGGCCGACATACCGTTGTTCCTGCAATTGTGGAACAGAAAAAGCACGGATGCGCCGCACGCTTTTGCTGAAACCGACCACTAATTCGGCGAGCAGTTCGTTGCGCGTGGCGCCCGGATCAAGCTCGCTCTTCATGGATGCTATCTGGTCGGACGAGAGCTGAGTGCCTTCGGCATACGTCAGGAGACGGTCAATGCTGCGGGTGATGTGGCGAAGATGAAACGCGACGGGAGGGATCCCGCCGGGGCGGGCATTGAGCTCCACGTCACTCAGGCCCTCACACCAGTGTTCAAGATCTTCGCGAGCGAGTTCCAGCGCGTGCAAAACAGCCCTTTGGACCGCGGGGACCTCCGTGAGAGTGCCGCGCAACCAGGGTTCGGGCTGTTGGACCATATTCATTCATTGACCTTCCTGCGGTTGAATCATCTATATATGTAAGATAAGTGACAACGTGGATACAAACAAGCAAACCCCGAACGTCGCCGCCGTGATACTTGCTGCAGGCCAATCACGCCGCATGGGACAGCCGAAACAAATGCTCCGCGTGGCCGGGAAGACGCTGCTGGAACACACCATTGCCAATGTCCGCGAATCGGGTGCGAGCGAGATTGTGCTGGTGCTGGGCGCCAGAGCCGATGAAATTCGCAGCCAGACCAGGCTTGAGGGCGTGACTGTGGTCGTGAATCCAGAGTACGAGCAGGGCATGGGAACGTCAATCGGCGCGGGACTGAAAGCGTTGAATAAAGGAGTGAGTGGCGCCTTGATCGTGCTGGCTGATCAGCCATTTGTGCAGGCGGCAACTCTGAATCAGTTGATTGCGCATTACGAAAAAGCCAGACCGCAGATTGTGATACCTGTTTTCAAGGGATTTCGCGGGAATCCGGTTCTGCTGGACAGGTCAGTGTTCCCGGAGGTGATGAGCTTGCCGGGAGACGTGGGCTGTCGCGCTATTTTTGGCGATCACACGCAGGGCATACATAAAGTTGCTGTGGATGATGTGGGAGTGTTGCTGGATGCGGATACTTCGGCCGACGTAGAACAGATCGAAACTTATGTCACAGGTCGCGCAGCGATCCTTCCGGATATGGAGTTGCGAGAAGGTGCAGGTTCAGCGACCGGAGGCGCGGGCGAGTTGGTGCTGGTGGGTTCTGGAGCAATGCCCTCGGCTCTGGCGAAGCTGGCCCACATGCTGAACTTCAGGGTGACATTGATCGATCCACTGTTGCGGCTGGACCAGTTTCCAGAAGCAGATTGCATTGTGCATGTGCTGGACTTTTCGCTAATCGACAGCCGGGACCGGTACGTGGTGGTGGCGAGCCGCGGCCGTTGCGACGAAGAAGCAATTGAGCTGGCGCTGGCGTCAAAAGCAAAATATGTTGCCATGGTGGCCAATCGGCGGCGATCGAAGGAAGTCTTGCGCAGTCTGGCGGAAAAAGGTGTGGCGGGGCTTGATGCAGTGAGAGCGCCGGCGGGGATTGAGATTGGTGCGGAGACGCCGGAGGAGATTGCGTTGAGCGTGATGAGCGAGATTGTGGCGGTGCGGAAGGAGGGTAAGAGCGCATGATTGTAGTGACAAGACATTGGGTGATTGCAAGTTGGGTGATTGCCGCAATTTTTCCGTTTGCCGCGATGGGCGTGCTCAAGGTCAGTGAGAGCCGTTGGCATGCGGATCTGCAGAGGACGATTCCGTGGCTGCGAGGGTTCCGCTGGGTTACATGGATGGTTTGCATACCGTTTGGCGCGATCGGTGCGCTTGGCTCTCACCCGCCCGCCAACTATTTTCTAATTGGCATGAGCATGTTCACACTCTCAGCGGGATTGGGAATTATTGAACACTGGGTGAAGAAGCGGAAAGACACCGCGTCAATCCCGGCAGAGATCTAATGGGGTAGGGATCCCTCGCTGCGCTCGGGATTTAAAGAAGTAAGCTCGGGATAAAAAAATTCTAGCTTGTCTCACACTGGCGAATCACTTTGTCTGTCGAGGAATGGGAAGGCTTCTCATCCGTTGAGGCATCGTTTGCCGCGATTTCGTTTTTCTGTTTCAGGGAAAGCACGCTTCCGCCGCGGCGTAGAGCGATGATCTGGCTCATGATGCTCAGTGCGATTTCTTCCGGATTGGCCGCGCCGAGATCGAGGCCCGCCGGAGCCCAAACGCGTTCGACTACCTGCTGCGGAGTGCCTTCTTCCAGGAGATAGTCGAGGACCAGGCGTGACCGGTGGGCGCTGGCGATAAGAGCCACGTAGGCGGCTTCGCCCTGAAGCGCACGCTGCAGCCACAAATGGTCATTTTTGTGCAGTGTGGCAATTACAACGTAAGTCCGCGGGCCAAAGGAAACTTCTTTCACGTCAAAGTCTTTATTAATGATCTGATCGGCCTGGGGAAATTTGTCGCGCTCGGCTGAAGGGTCGTGCACGGTCACGGAGAAGTTGAGGAGATTTCCCAGGCTGGCGAGGGTCTCTGCGATACGTCCGTGGCCGGCAATCACGAGTTGCGGTTGCGGCACCACTGGTTCGATGTATACGTCCATCATTCCTCCGCAGGGCATGCCCACACCCAGCACTTCATCCTGCATGTCCAGGGTGATGAGTGAAGGTTTCTCAGACTGGATGCATTTAACGGCTTCACTACGGACTGCGCTTTCCGCACAGCCGCCCCCGACCCAGCCCAGGATGATCTTGCCATTCTGATCGATCAGTGCTTTCGATCCGCGCTTGGCCGATGAAGAACCTTCCACACGAACGACGGTAGCCAGAGCAAACGGCTGGTGCTGTGAAGAGAGTTCTCCGGCTTTGCGGTAGAGTTCGGCGGACATTGGTGAATTAGATGATAGACCTGGGAGGCAGGTAGGACAATCTTTCGTGTCGCTTCGCTCCAACCCGCCGGCGCGCATGTTTTGTGGTTACGCTAAGGAGGCACCTAATGCAGCGGGCTCGGCGCACGTGTCGGCCTCGCCCCTATTCGGTTTTATACCTTCGTTCCAAACTGCTGGCCCGCACAGATCGCAGTTGATTAGGATCTTTCAATGTCAAAGTAAATTTATGTCAATATTTCCAGATTGCTGTCGGCATGACCTTTCGCCCGCGGTTTACACTGTGATATAAGACTTTCGCTCTTCAAATGCAGCCGGGAACGCTCCTCATGCGATCCGGCATTTCAAAGTAAGAGGTGGAACTATGATTCCCCCAGCTTTCGAATATTTACGTCCCCAGACGATTCCTGAAGCCTTAGCCATGCTGCAAAAGCACGGTGATGATGCCAAAATCCTAAGCGGCGGCCAGAGCCTGATACCGATGATGAAGTTCCGGTTGGCCAGGCCGGCCGTGCTCATCGACATCAACCGCATCAAGGGGCTTTCTTATATTAAGGAAGATGGCGGATTTCTGAAGATCGGCGGCCTTACCCGGGAAGCCGATGTGGAAGCTTCCGAGCTGATTCGTTCCAAATATCCTCTATTAATGGATACAGCCAGAGTGATTGCTGATCCCCAGGTGCGGAACATGGCGACTGTGGGCGGGAACCTGGCTCATGGCGATCCGGCCAATGATCATCCAGCAACCATGGTTGCCTTTGGAGCCAGTGTAGTGGCGACGGGCAGCAAAGGCGAGAGAGTGATTCCGATCGACGAATTCTTTGTCTCGATCTTCACCACCGCGCTGCAGCCCGACGAGATTCTCACGGAGATCAGGATCCCTATTCCTCCGGCGAAGAGTGGAGGGGCTTACTTTAAGCTGGAACGTAAAGTCGGCGACTTTGCTACAGCCGCAGCCGCAGTCCAGTTGACGCTGGATGGAGTAGGCACGGTGCAGAAGATAGGAATCGCGCTGACCAATGTTGGCGCGGTTCCGATCAAGGCACGCAAGGCGGAAGATTTTCTCCGCGGCAAGAAGGCGGACGCCGCGAACATTGCGCAGGCAGCGAAACTGGCTGGAGATCAAGCGGAGCCCAGCGCGGACCTGCGCGGGCCTGTGGAGTACAAAGTTGGATTGTCCAAGGAATTGGCCAAGCGCGCACTGACGCTGGCGGTTGAGCGGGCAGGCAAGTAACTGTCAGCCGACACGAAAGAGGGATTTTCATTTATGGCAAAGCAGATGATCAAAGTGAAAATTAACGGGCGCGTACGTGAAGGTGCGGTTGAGCCCAGAGTGCTGCTGGTGCACTTCATACGCGAGAGCGCGAACCTGACGGGAACGCACATTGGCTGCGATACGTCGCACTGCGGCGCATGCACCGTGATGCTCAACGGCAAGACGGTGAAATCCTGCACCATGTTTGCCGTGCAGGCGGACGGCGGCGAGATTACCACGGTGGAAGGCCTGATGAATGGCGATCAGTTTCATCCGCTGCAGGAGGGCTTTAAGCAGGAGCATGGATTGCAGTGCGGTTTCTGCACGCCGGGAATGTTGATGTCGAGCTATGCGCTGCTGCAGAAGAACCCGAATCCCACGGAAGAAGACATACGCTGGGGAATTTCCGGCAATCTATGCCGTTGCACCGGATATCAGAACATTGTGAAAGCCGTACAGTATGCCGCCAAAAAGATGAAAGAAGATGGCATCAATGCTAAGAACCAGGCAGTGGCGCAGGGAGGCAAGTAATGTTCAAGACAACTCCTGAAGTCGGTGGCATGGGCCACTCCATCAAGCGCAAGGAAGATGGAAGATTCATCCAGGGCAAGGGCAATTACGTTGACGATGTGAACCTCCCTGGCATGGTATTCGGACACATGGTGCGGAGCCCGTTTGCACACGCTCGCATCAAGAGCGTGAATACAGAAAAAGCCAAGGCGCTGCCCGGTGTGCTGGCGATTATCACGGGTGAAGATCTGGCCAAGGCCGGTCTGGCGTGGATGCCAACTCTCTCCGGCGACAAACAGATGGTGCTGGCCACGGGCAAAGTTCTGTTTCAAGCACAGGAGGTGGCGTTTGTTGTCGCGGAGGATCGATACATCGCCGCTGATGCCGCCGAGTTGGTGGAAGTGGATTACGAAGAGCTGCCAGTACTTGTCGATCCCAAAAAAGCAACTGACCCGGGAACGCCGATTCTGCGCGAGGACCGTGAGGAGAAGACCAATCATATCTTCCATTGGGAAGTGGGAGACCGGGCAGGCACAGATAAGAATTTTTCCACGGCGCCAGTAAAGGCAAGAGTGGACGCGGTGTTTCAACGCTGCCATCCGGCCCCGCTGGAAACGTGCGGCTGCGTTGCGGACTTCAATAAGGCAACCGGCAAGCTGAACATATATCTGACGTCGCAGGCGCCGCATGCGCACCGAACGTTGTTCGCGCTGGTGGGCGGGATTCCGGAACAAAACATTCGTGTGATTTCGCCGGACATCGGCGGCGGGTTTGGTAACAAGGTCCCGATCTATCCGGGATATGTTTGCGCAGTGGTGGCGTCGCTGACGACGGGCATTCCGGTGAAGTGGATTGAGACGCGCTCAGAGAACCTGATGTCTACCGGTTTTGCTCGCGATTATCATATGACGGCCGAGATTGCCGCTGATAAAGACGGCACGATGAGGGCTCTACGGGTGAAGACGCTGGCTGATCATGGCGCATTCAACGCCACGGCGCAGCCGACGAAGTTTCCAGCCGGACTCTTCAGCATATGCACCGGCAACTACAACCTGCAGGATGCGTTTTGTGAAGTGGATGGCGTTTACACCAACAAGGCCCCTGGTGGCGTGGCGTATCGTTGTTCATTCCGCGTGACGGAAGCGTCCTACCTCATTGAGCGCGCTGTGGATGTGCTGGCGCAGGAATTGAAGATGGACCCGATTGAACTGCGTCGAAAAAACTTCATCGGCAAGGACCAGTTCCCGTATCAATCGAAACTTGGCTGGAGCTATGACAGCGGTGATTATCACGCCAATCTGGACAAGGCCCTGGAGTTCATCGACTACAAGGCGTTGCGCAAGGAGCAGGAAGAGAAGCGCAAGAAGGGCGAGTTCATGGGCATCGGCATCTCAACATTTGTTGAGATCGTAGGCGCCGGCCCGTCGCATACATTCGACATTGCCGGCATCAAAATGTTTGATTCGGCTGAAATCCGCATCCATCCCACCGGCAAAGGCATTCTTCGCATGGGCACCAAGAGCCAGGGCCAGGGACACGAGACGACTTACGCGCAGATTGTGGCGCAGGAGCTGGGTATCCCGGCGTCTGACATTTCAGTGGAAGAGGGCGATACCGATACTGCTCCATACGGTCTGGGAACGTATGCCAGCCGCAGCACACCGGTTTCTGGCGCTGCAACTGCATTGGCAGCGCGCAAGATCAAGGAGAAAGCGCGGAAGATTGCTGCTTATTTACTTGAAGCCAGCGAAGAGGACCTGGAATGGGAGCCCGGCAAGTTCTGGGTGAAAGGCTCGCCGAGCAAATCAAAGACGATCCAGGAAATTGCCTTTGCAGCGTATACGAATCATCCTCAGGGAATGGAAGCTGGACTGGAAGCGGTGAATTATTACGATCCGCCGAACCTGACGTTCCCATTCGGAACCTACATTGCCGTGGTTGATATCGACAAAGGTACGGGCGCAGTGAAGATCCGGAAGTTTGTAGCGGTGGACGATTGCGGCAACATTATCAATCCTATGATTGTGGAAGGACAGATTCACGGCGGGTTGACTGAAGGCCTGGCGATCGCGTTCATGCAGTTGATTGACTACGACGAGAACGGCAACGTGCAAGGTGGAACCTTTATGGACTACTTGCTGCCGACAGCAGTGGAGACGCCGAACTGGGAGACGGGCAAGACAGTCACGCCCTCACCGCATCATCCGTTTGGCGCGAAGGGAATTGGCGAATCGCCCAATGTGGGATCACCGGCGGCGTTTGTGAATGCCGTGGTGGATGCGCTCTCACATCTGGGCGTGAAGCACATTGATATGCCGCTCACACCGGCCAAGATATGGCAGGTGATGAAAGACAAGGGAGTCACAGGTTAATTCATGGCAGTCAAGATAGAAAAAACATTTCAGGTACAGGAGCCAATCGAGAAGGTCTGGTCCTTGTTGAGCGATCCGAAGAAGGTGGTAATCTGCGTGCCCGGCGCATCCATCACTGAACAAGTGGATGAGAAGACGTATAAGGGCGCGATCAGCGTAAAGGTCGGGCCGAGCGTGAGTGACTTTAAAGGGGAAGTCCAGATTGTGCGCCTGGACAATGCGGCGCATGAAATTGAACTGCTGGGCAAAGGGCAGGACACGCGCGGCAAAGGCAGCGCGCAAATGAAGATGACGGGCAAGTTGCGCACGCTGGATGACGGAGCCACGGAAGTAGTGAGCGTGTCTGAGATGAACGTGGTGGGCATTCTTGCGCAAATGGGCGGACGCATGATCCAGGAAGTGTCCAACATCATGTTTGAAAAATTCAGCAACAACTTCCGCCAGCAACTGCAGGGTGGAACCGTGGATGCCAGTGCAGCCAAGCCGATCAGCGGACTTGGACTGGCTTTTTCCGCCATAAAGGCGACGATCAGCGGCGGCGAGTCGAGACCGGACGGGCCTGCAAACGACAATCGGGGCAAAGACGAGCCCGGCGGGAAATCCTGAAATAAGCCATGCCTGCACCGACCGTCCTTCGGGAGCGAGAGATCAAAGAAGTTGATGATGTGGTGCGGGGATTTGAACGCCTCGGCTACATCACGGACTCATCGCTTGCGACTGTAATCTTCCTCGGCATCAAACTGGGCAGGCCTGTTCTGTTGGAAGGACACGCCGGCCTGGGTAAAACGGAAGTGGCCAAAGTCCTGGCATCTTTGCTGGGAACGCAACTGATCCGGCTGCAATGCTATGAAGGGCTGGACGTAAACTCCGCCGTTTACGAGTGGAACTATCAAAAGCAGCTTCTGGCCATCAAGATTGAAGAAGGAACCGGCCAGTCAGTTGAGGAAAAAGAGAAACACATCTTCAGCCGCGAGTTTCTTCTGGAACGGCCGCTGCTTCAGGCAATCCAGGCGCAAGATTCGTCGCCGGTCCTGTTGATTGATGAAGTGGACCGGGCAGATGAGGCCTTTGAAGCGTTCCTCCTGGAACTGCTTTCCGATTTTCAAATCAGCATTCCCGAACTGGGAACGATTCGCGCACAGCATGTTCCGCTGGTGATCCTTACGTCGAATCGCAGCCGGGAGTTGAGTGATGCGCTGAAGCGGCGCTGTCTCTATCACTGGATAGACTATCCATCGCTGGAAAAAGAGCTGCGCATTGTCAGCGCGCGGCTGCCGGGAATCCAGCAGGAACTTGGCCGTCAGGTAGTGGGATTCATACAGGCCGTACGAAATCTTGCTCTGAGCAAATCACCTGGCGTTGCCGAAACGCTGGACTGGGCACAAGCGCTGATGGCACTGGGCAGAAAACGGCTGGACGCCGGAAGCGTGGAAGAGACGCTGGGCTGCGTGTCAAAGTCGCTGGAGGACACGGCCAAGATCAAAGCTGCCGATGTGGAAAAGCTGATGGCGTAGTTTATGTCGCTAAGCTCCAACACGCTTAAGGGCAATTTTTCTGGTAGCGATGGCGTGCTCCTGTTGCAGCAGGCTCGGCGCGCGTGGACAACGCGAGGCCTTATGCATGCTTTCATTATCTTGTCATCTTGAGCGAAGTCGGAGCGCAGGCGACGACGGAGTCGAAAGATCTATGCATTTCCGCCAATCAGGTGTGCAACGAGGCGACACAATACATAGATCCTTCGACTACGTGCTCGCATACGCTCGCCCTTCGCTCAGGATGACAATTCAGATATTACGCAGGCTTGGCTAACTATCCTCATGGGCATCATCACGCCAGAACCGGAAAGCAATTTTGCACAGACGCTGGTGGAGTTCTGCCGGTTTCTGCGGCGCGAAGGCATCAATTCCGGCGTGAATGATAGCGCGGCCGCACTGGAAGCGGCAGCCATCGTTGGCGTGCAAGACAGGGAAATGCTGCGCATGGCATTGCGCGCGGTGCTGTGCTCGTCAAAAGACGATTGGGACCTGTTCGACGATCTCTTCTGGATCTTCTGGCGCGATGCTGATTCATCGGCCGGCCGGCGGGAGCGCGAACGGCGACGCAAACAGAAACTGGAACAGCCGACGCCAAACAGTGCGATCACCATGATGGGAAGCTCCGCCGGAAAGCCCACGGAGGATGAATCCGGCAAGATGATGATGGGCGCGTCGCGACATGAGCTCCTGAAAAAAGCGGACTTCTCCGAGGTTCCGCAAAGCGACCTGGCCGAGCTGGAAAAGATTGCGCTGCAACTACTGAAGAAGATGAGCATGCGGCTCTCACGGCGGCTCAAAAGTATGAAAGCACGCGGGCAGGTGGATTTGCGAAGAACGATCCGGCGGAACATCAGTCGTGGCGGCGATCCTATTTCACTCAGCTTCAAAGACAAGAGGCTGCAGCAGGACCGGCTGGTGGTGCTGGTGGACATCAGCGGATCCATGAACGCCTACAGTCTCTTTCTGGTGCGCTTTGCTTACGCGCTGCAGAAACATTTCAAGCGCGTGGATACGTTTCTCTTCAGCACGCAGCTTGCAGAGATCACCGGAGCATTTCGAGGACGACAGTCGCGCGCGGCGTTTGAGTCATTGGGAGAGAAGGCGGCAGGCTGGTCCGGCGGAACAAAGATCGGCGAATCATTGCGAGAGTTCAATCAACTGCATGCGCGGCGGCTGCTTACAAGGGATACACTGTTTATTATCCTCAGCGACGGTTGGGATACGGGCGAACCCGACGTGCTGGCCGCGGAACTCGCCGCAATCCGTCGTCGGGTGCGAAAACTGATCTGGCTGAATCCGCTGCTGGGGATGGAACAATATGAGCCGGTGACGCGCGGCATGAACGCGGCCTTGCCGCATATTGATGTGTTCGCACCGGGACACAATCTGGAAAGCCTGCTGGCGCTGGAGAGGTATCTGGAGCGTCCGCGTTGAAAATGAATCGCCGAAAGGTGAAGGATAGCCGAAAGGCGAAAGATAAGAGATAAGAGATAAATGTTTGACGAGTTTCTGAAGAAATCGACCGAGCTCACGGCAAAGGGCGAAGTGTTTGCCGTGGCCACGGTTGTGCGTTCACAAGCGCCAAGCTCCGGCAAGCAGGGCGACCGTGCGATTGTTCACGGTGACGGGCAAATTACAGGTTGGATCGGCGGCGGCTGCGCGCAGCCTGTGGTGGTAAAAGAGTCGCTCAATGCGATGAAGGACGGAAGGCCACGCATGGTGCGCATCAGCCCTTCATCGGATGGGTCAGAGGAAGGCGTGGTGGATTACACCATGACGTGCCATAGTGGCGGAGCGCTGGACATATACATTGAGCCTGTGCTGCCGAGAACGCAGGTGGTGATTCTGGGCCGGTCGCCGATTGCGTTAACTCTGGCGCGGCTCAGTCTGGTGCTGGGATATCGCGTGGCGATGGTGGCGGAACGGCTTAAAGATGATGCGATCAGCGGAGCGGAGATCATCGAGGATAGCGGTTTTCATCTGGAGCAGGCGAAGATCGCAGAGGAAAGCTTTGTTGTGGTGTCGACGCAGGGCGAAGGTGATGAAGAAGCGCTGCAGCAGGCGCTGCAATCGCCGGCGAAGTATGTTGCTTTTGTAGCCAGCAAGAAGAAAGCGGGCAAAGTATTCGAATTTCTTTGCGGCAAGGGCGTGGCGCAGACAAGGCTTGATCAGGTGCACGCGCCGGCAGGATTGAACATTGCCGCCGCGTCGCCGGAAGAGATTGCGGTGAGTATCCTGGCGGAAATCATACTGGTGCGTCGCGCGCAGCCGAAAACGGAGACCAGGAGTTCGCAGCTTCTGACAGTTCTGAATACTGAGGCGAAAGATCCCATCTGTGGAATGATGGTTGACACGACGAAGGCGAAATATAAATCGCAGCATGATGGGAAATGGGTCTATTTCTGCTGCGCGGGCTGCAAGGATACGTTTGATCGGCAGCCGGAAAAGTATGCGGCGGCGAAGTAAGATGTGTTGCGAGTGAGAAAAACTTGGCGCATGGCGACCAAAATGCGCGTGTTCGGTTTTTGAAAAAGATTGTTGTTATATATAACAGTCCAGGAGAACTGCGATATTGTGAGTTGCTCATATTTGTGGAAAGCTAATAGGTGTAGAAATAATGAGAGCCACAAAAGAATTTCCTGCGCGCCTTCGCGAGATGACACTCGAATTCCAGTCCATGGAAACCGAATTACAAAATGTAACCGAATTAGACTTGCGCGCGTTGCAGGAGTTTCGCCACTCTCTGGACGATCTGAGAATGACGGCGTGGACTATCAGCGAGCTGATCAAAGCGCGCACGGCAGAGAAGAATCCAGAAGCCGTGCTGTCTTTTCTCGCCAGTGAAAGGCTGCGTCGATTCAGCCAGATGACCCGTGAACTGAGCAATGACTTAGACGGAAGCGGCTTCTCCTGGGAGAGCAGCGGGATCCAGTCACTGTTTGACTCGCTCAATCTGCTGCAAGCAAACCTGAGCAAGATGGTTGCAGCCCATCGCGCCCAATACGCTTCTGCCAACCGGGAATAGCCGATCTAAATCATAGGAAACAAAAGGCATATCCTGTTTTTCGGGTTGTAGTGACGCGTGGGTTGCAAAATAACTAAATAATTAGTTACTATTCTTTTGTGGCGGCGTCTAATGAAATTGAAGGCGCAAGAGCCCGAATTTGACCTTGCAACTTTGATCTTTAAACCCAGGAGCAGATTTTGCCTCCCAAGAAATCGCCAACGTTAACAGAAGCTGAGCTAAGGCTGATGGAAGTCCTTTGGCAGCGGCCTTCTGCAAGCGTGCACCAGCTTCTGGAAGCGATGCCTCTGCAAGCTCTGGCCTACAACTCCGTTCTGACCACGATCCGCATTCTGGAGAAGAAAGGCTACGTCCAACATATCAAAGACGGGCGCGCACATATCTATACTGCGCTGGTTGGCCGTGAACAAGCCACAAAATTTGAGATTCGCAACCTGGTGAGCCGGTTCTTCAGGAACTCGCATGAAGCCCTGGTGTTGAATCTATTGGAAGATAAAGGAATTGACGCGGAAGAACTGGAGCGTCTGAAGGAAATGCTGGGTCAGGGAGGCGCTGCGCAATGAACTTTGTCGGATTGCATGAAGTAGCGTCGGTGGCCTTTGAGCGGATGGTGTACTCCCTGGCGGAAGGTTTGTTGCTGACTTTTGTGGTGGCGATTGCGCTCCGCCTGCTGCCGGCAAAGACGTCGCAAACAAGATTTGCAATCTGGCTTTCCGCTTTGTTCGGCATTGTTGTTGTCACCGTATTCGGTTTGCGCGGGGCTTCCGCCGCTCACGCGATGCACTCTGCTTCTTTGCTTAGCCTGCCGGTTTACATCGCTCTGGGTGCATTTGCCTTGTGGGCGCTGGTGGCCACGATAGGAGTCCTGCGGATCGGTCTAGGTTTATGGCATCTGGGAAAATTGCGGCGCCAATGCGATACGGTGAGCGAGGCAGAGCTGCCGGAGTCGGTACGGGAGATGGTCAAGGCGTTTCAAAGCGTCCGTCCAGTGGCGATACTCCGTGCTTCCGATTCACACAGTCCCAAAGCGGTTGGCTTTTTCCATCCGGCAATCATTCTTCCGGCGTGGCTGCTGAACGGTACAGGCGACGAGTTGAAGCATGTGCTGCTGCATGAGCTGGCCCATCTGCGTCGGCGCGATGACTGGACCAACCTGCTGCAACAGGTGGTGAAAGCGCTGTTCTTCTTTCATCCGGCCATCTGGTGGATGGAGCGGGAACTGGCGCTGAGCCGCGAGCAGGCATGTGACGACGCGGCGCTGGAACAGACGGCCGATGTGCAGGACTATGCGCGCAGCCTGGCGCTGGTGGCGGAGAAGAGTTTTATTCGCCGGCAAGTTGCGTTGGCGCAGGCCATTCTTGGACGCGCCCATCAGTTGACGCAACGCGTTACGCGCATTCTGGATCCCAAGCGACCCACCAGAAATCGAATCTGGAAACCAGCGGTTCCGTTGGTAGCTGTGGCCGCGGCAGCATGCGGATTTTCTACCTCGTGGACACCGGCTCTGGTCGGTATTCAAGATACTGCTTCTATTCAAACGGCTTCTATTCGAACTGCTGGGGGCGTTCCTTCGAACGCCGCAAATTTGATGGCCGCAACAAGTGAGCGAACGCAGATGGCTGCTTTTGGAGTGAAAGCGTGGTCAGCGAACATGAAGTTTGATCCCGCGGCGAAATCGTCAGCGATGTCGTCATCAATGACGAAGGGTTTATCGGCGCAGCATCGCGAGAAGACTGTTGCTGCTTCGCATGTACCGTCGCATGTACCAAGAATGATCGCAAAGGCAAATGCTCCGGCTGATCGCAAGCCTAAGCCGATGACGGACTCGGCAATGCCCGTGCCAATGATGATGGCGATGGCGAAGTATGCACCGTCGCCGCAGGGTGAAGCTGCGAATTCGCGTCGGAATGCTGCTCCTGCAGCGAACGCCGCTGAAGCCGTTGACGGCCTTGTAGTGCTGGTAGCGACGCAGCAAACGATTGTCGCCGACCGCAATGGATGGCACGTGGAAGTTTCTCAAGTACGCTGGGTGGTTCCGGCAAAAGCGTTTCATAAACCTGCTCCCAATAAAACCTAAGAGGGCATAACAGGGGCTGGCGTAAAAGCCAGCTTCACAGATCGATTTTCGGCAATATTAACTAATTCATTAGTTACAGGAGAAGTTGAGTATGAACATGAACAAATGGAATCCGCTGGTGAGAGCGCGCAAGACCATCACGGTATTGGCGCTGGCGTCAGCGGTGTCACTGGGCGGCTATGAGTTCCTGAAGCCGGCGAATGCCAGCGCAGCCAGCGTTGCAACCGCCTATACAGCGGGAGAGCCGGCCTATGCAGCGTCAACACCGGCGCCAGCCCTGGACGACAACAGTGTGAACGCGATCAGCGCGCTTGATCACGCCATGGAAGCACTGGCAGCGCACGTTACACCGGCCGTGGTGAACGTTACGGTGACCTCGCGCAATCGCGGCGAATCGGCGCACGTCCGCGGACAGGGCCAGAAGACCAGCAAGGTCAGGGCGATGACCAGGACGATCAGGGCCAGGACCAGAATCCGTTCCAGCGCTTCTTTGGACAACAGATGCCACAGATGCGTCGCGGACCGCAGATTGAACATGGCCTGGGCAGCGGCATTGTCATCTCGCCCGACGGCTACATTGTTACCAACAATCACGTGATTGATGGCGCAGTGGATATTCGCGTGACTATGAATGATCGTCGCGTGCTGCCGGCCAAGTTGATCGGCGCTGATCCGCTGACTGACCTTGCTGTCATCAAAGTGAACGGCTCGAATCTTCCCAGCGTTCCCTGGGGCGACTCCGCCGCACTGAAACCCGGACAGACCGTGCTTGCCTTCGGTAACCCGTTTGGCTTCCGCTTTACGGTTACGCGCGGCATTGTGAGCGCAATCAATCGCACCAACCCGTATTCGGACGATGCCCGCAAACCCGGCCAGTTCATACAGACTGACGCGGCTATCAACCCCGGCAACTCCGGTGGACCACTGGTGAACGCACACGGTGAAGTCATCGGCATCAATACGTTTCTCATCTCGCCTTCGGGCAGCTTCTCCGGTATGGGCTTTGCCATTCCAGCGCAGATCGCCAAGCCGATCATCGACACGCTGTTGAAGGACGGCAAGATTGAGCATGCTCGCATCGGCGTCGGCATCTCTGATCTCACTCCGGAAAACGCGACGTTCTTCCATATGTCCAAGGCCAGCGGCGCGGTGGTGAGCCAGGTTGAACCTGATTCTCCGGGCTCCAAAGCCGGGCTCAAAGTTGGCGACGTGATTACCGGGATCAACAACAAGCCGGTGGAAGATGCGGGCAGTTTGCAGGCCGGCATCAGCGCAGAGCGTCCGGGTAGCAAGATCACGCTGGGAATCTTCCGTGACGGCAAGATGGAATCGGTGCCCGTCACGCTGGAAGCCATGAACAAGAAGCAGATGGCGTCCGTGGGCGAACCCGCCACCAAGGGTAAAGCCCGCTGGGGCGTTGGACTTGGCGAACTGACGCCTGATCTTCGCGACCAACTGCAGTTGCCGAGCAACGTAAAAGGCGTGGTGGTCACCAACGTCCTGCCGGGAAGCGCGGCTGACAATGCCGGACTTTCACGTGGTGACGTGATTGCTGAAGTGAACCGGCGTCCTGTGCAGAGCCCCGCGGACGTGCAGAAAGAACTGGGCGCAGTGCCGCAAGGTAAAGACGCGCTGGTTCTGGTCTGGTCGAACGGCGGTAGCACGTTCCGCGTGCTGCACGCTCCCGAAGCTGGACAGAGCAGCCAGGGCGAATGATCTTTTGACCTGCTCAGAGGTGATGCAGGAAGAAGGTAAGGGCGCACTCGAAAGGGTGCGCCCTTTTTTTGTGTTCTCTCTTTTAATCCCGAACGAAGTGAGGGATCCCTACAGTCTTTGAGAATCTTCGGGATTGGGATTCTCAAGATTGCCAAAATTCCCAGGGAATGCCAAACGTTCGGGATTAAAAGAAATAACTGGCCATCTCTTTTAATCTGCATTCATCCGCGTGTATCTGCGGCAAAAGGGTTTGATCAGTGTCATCAGTGCAAATCAGCGGTAAGAACTACTTCGCCGCGTACTGCTGATAATGTTCAATCAGTTGCCGGATTCTCTGGGCGTCGCCTTTGCGATGGCCATAGCTGGTAATGGGATCGGTTCCACCCGAAGAGTCAATGCGAATCACTGACCAGATCAGGCCGGTGCTGATCTGTACCGACGCGACCTTCGATATCGGAATGCTCTCCTCGGTGCGTCCAAAGAACCTTGGCTTCACCCGCAACACGCGTTCTGGCCCCACGGAAATCTGAGTGGGGAAGAGAAAATTCCCGCGCGTCCAGCGGCTGGCTCTGAAGGTTTCAATCTGTGTGGGATCGGTCGGCTCAGGCATGAATGAGTGGCTCCTTGTGCGCGACAATTGTAAATGAACGTGCCTGTTGCGGCGTCCATTTGCCTCCCTGTGTTTCTGTGGTTAAGCTCTTGCGGGTGGCTGTGACAGTTGTTATTTTGCTCTTGCCGTGTGCCTTTCCTTTGTGTTCCTTCGTGTCCTTTGTGGCCAAGGTTTTTGATTTTCCGTTCTCGCCATCGCAACGCACCACGCTGTCGCCTGCAAAATCAGCGCAGCGTGGGACAGTCCCAGCTGGTGTATTCAGTTGTCAAAGATGTGTCTTGCATCGCCCTTGGGCGACTCTTTCAATCCGACCACAGTTCAGGGAATCCCAATCAGCGCTAATCAGCCTGATCAGTGTTTATCAGCGGTAAGGTCTCCCGGTCCTCAATTTCCCGATTACCAAATTACTCAATCCAGCTTGGCCCCTCCCCCGTCACTCACCCCATCCGATCCCACTCATCCCAATTTGGCGTGTGTTTGCGCATTTAGAGCCTTCAGCCGATTGCCGCCCCGTTCGTCTCATCCCAGTCGATGCTCGTGTGGCACAGCCGCCCCCGGCTGTGGGTTTCCGGTCTCCGAGCCAGGCGATTTTGGCAACTCTAGCTTTCTCTTTCTTGATCCGCGTCCATCCGCGTTAATCCGCGGTAAGTTCTTGCCTTTGTCCTGGCTGAGTGCTGAATGCTGAGTGCCGACTGCTGTTTCCTCGATGACGCGCGATGTCGGCGCCGCAGGCGATTCCCTCATTTCCGTCACCACTTCCTTGTCCTTGCTGGTAAACGACGTATGCTTCAAATTGCTCGACGCCATCTGGAGGGAATACAACAGCAGGCCGGCTTTCTTCTCGCTGATCTCATCGTCAATCAGCGCTTTCTGCACCCGCATAATCGCCATCTGGATGCCGTTCCCATCTTCCTGCGCCGGCAAGTCCAATTTCTGCGACTGTGTTTGCAGCATCCGCTCATGGGCATAGCAGTATCTGTAGCCCCTCATCTGCGGACAGCCGCATACCGTCCCATCCTCACGTACCTTCTCGCACCGAGGAGCCGTGTCGGCACGCTCCAGGTTCTCTCGCAGTTTTTGAAATAGCTTATGATCCTGCGCCTGGCCGTCGCCAAATTTGTAATGCACACTCGGATTCTGGGCCAGAAATTCCGTACACGTCTTGTACGCATCGCCCAGCGCTCCAATCAGCCGCTGCGCCTCTTCTCGTTTCTTCGCGTTTTCCGCGGTCTGCTGTTTTAAGTACTCCCCGTATTCCTCGTAGTTCAGTTCTTTTCCATTAACCATCCAACCCACGTGCTGCCTTCACTTTTCTCAGCCCAGAGATTAGTTGAAGTTGAATCGAAGTTAGCTTGAATATCTGTCCCTAACTGTCCGCTTTTGGTACTCCTCGGTGTTCCTCTGTGTCCTCTGCGGTTAAAGCTCTTGCAGTTTTTCAGATCAACAGATCATCCGATCACCAGATGTCCCGATTCCCTCACTATGCCCCAGTTTCTCCCGCAATTCAAATGATCTTAAGTACTTGACGCAAGATTGTGCTCCGCCTTGGCTGAGTGCTGATTGCTGCTGCACGGCGATTCTTCCATCATCTTCCCTGATTTCAGAAAAAACACAACTAAACTTTAGTTTCCCGTGGACGCCGCGAGCGAAGTTTGCTTTTCCAATTTCCCGATTACCAGATTACTCAATTATCAAATCTTGCTAACCCTCTGTCATGTTGAGCGAAGAGCCGCGCAGGCAGTCGCGGCTCGGAGTCGAAACATCCCGAGGGCGTCGTCCCCCAAGCCCAAAACATATATGCCGCAGCTCAGGAAGTTTCTGAGTGGAGCTAGTAAATGTTGCAGTAGCAAGAAGGGGACGAATTGGATACGTTGGGGCGAATGAGGTCAGAAACATGAGCGAGGATCACAAAGCAGTCAAGCAGGATTCCCTGCCTTTTCCACCTACTCCGTCGGCGAGCATCGCCGGTCGGACGATGCAGGAGTCGGTTTATAAGCAGCGCGTTGAGCCGAGACGACTTCCCGCCGATGCTCCAAACATCCTCATCGTACTGATCGACGACGCGGGTCCCGGCCTGCCGTCCACCTTCGGCGGAGAAGTAGAAACCCCGACAATGTCTCGTATCGTAAAGGAAGGGATCGCGTACAACCGCTTCCACACCACGGCTATGTGCTCGCCCACACGGGCGTGCTTGCTGACCGGCCGGAATCATCACCGCGTTGGCAACGGGCAGATAGCGGAATTAGCGAATGACTGGGACGGATACGCGGGCCGTATCCCCAGGAGTAGTGCACTGGCGGCTGAGGTGTTGAAGGACTACGGCTACAGTACGGCGGCCTGGGGAAAGTGGCACAACACACCCACCGAGGAAACGACCGCCGCTGGCCCCTTTCAGGACTGGCCGGCTGGGCTGGGTTTCGAATACTTCTATGGATTCCTTGCAGGTGAGGCGTCACAGTATGAGCCCAACTTGGTGCGCAACACCACAGTAGTCCCACCGCCCAAAACGCCGGAGGAGGGATACCATCTTAGCGAAGACCTGGCGGACGACGCCATCCGCTGGCTGCACCAGCACAAGGCCTTCCGGCCAGATAAACCGTTCTATATGTACTGGGCAAGCGGCGCAATCCACGGCCCGCACCACATCATGAAGGACTGGGCCGACAAATATAAGGGTAAGTTCGACGACGGCTGGGATGCCTACCGGGAGCGCGTCTTCAAGCGCGCAAGGGAGAAAGGCTGGATCCCTGCCGATGCTCAGCTCACGCCACGGCACGAAACCATGCCGTCATGGGAGAGCATCCCTGAGGATGAGAAGCCGTTCCAGCGCCGCTTGATGGAAGTGGCCGCCGGGTTCACGGAACACGTGGACGTTCAGGTCGGCCGTATCGTCGACGAAATGGACAAGCTCGGCTACGGCGACAATACGCTCATTTTCTACATTTGGGGCGACAACGGTTCCTCGGCGGAGGGTCAGGGCGGCACCATCAGCGAACTCTTGGCGCAAAACGCAATTCCGACCACTGTCAAGCAGCATCTCAAAGCGCTCGAGGAACTGGGCGGACTCGATGCGCTTGGCTCGCCCAAGGTCGACAATCAATACCATGCGGGATGGGGCTGGGCCGGGAGTACTCCCTACAAGGGGACCAAGCTTGTGGCCTCCCACTTCGGAGGCACACGCAACCCGATGGCCGTACGGTGGCCGGCAAAGATCAAACCAGATGGCACACCGCGCCCACAATTCCATCACTGCAATGATGTCGTTCCGACAATTTACGAAGTCATCGGCATCACACCACCACTGGAGGTGAACGGCGTCCCTCAGGACCCGATCGACGGCGTCAGTCTCGCCTACAGCTTTGACGACCCAAAGGCCAAAGGCCAACTGCTCACCCAATACTTCGAGATCATGGGCAGCCGCTCAATCTATCACGATGGCTGGATGGCCTCGGCTTTCGGCCCGCGAATCCCGTGGGAGCAAGGGATCCCTCAGGGCATCAGGGATTGGACTCCGGACAAGGACGTCTGGGAGCTCTACAACCTTGAAGACGACTGGAGCCAGGCGAACGACCTCAGCGTAAAAATGCCGGAAAAGCTGAGCCAATTGAAAGAGATCTTTCTCATCGAGGCTGCCAGGAACCAGGCGCTCCCCATCGGCGGCGGTCTTTTTGTTCCCGTACTACACCCCGAAATGCGTATTGCGCCGCCCTATACCGAGTGGACCTTTTCCAACGACATTGTCCGCATGCCGGAGTTCTGCGCGCCAGCCCTGGGCAACAAACCAAATGTGGTTACCATTGACGCCGATATCCCGCCCAACGCAAACGGCGTACTCTACAAACTCGGCGGGAATTCCGGCGGCTTGACCTGCTATGTAGAGAATGGCGTTCTCTGCTACGAATACAACCTCTTCATCATTCAGCGCACGAAGATCCGCGCTAAGAAGAAGCTCCCCATCGGGAAGGTAAAGATAGAGATTGAGACGGCGTACGCGGTGCCGAAGCCTGCTGGACCGCTTTCCATCATCATGAAGGTCAATGGCGAGGTGGTCGCGACTGGCCAGGTGCCCATATCCGCCCCGCTGGCATTCACCGCGAACGACTGCCTCGACATCGGCATTGCCCTCGGCTCACCGGTGTCGCTTGACTACTATGACAAGGCGCCGTTTAAGTTCAACGGTACCATCGAACAGATGCACGTGGGTTACAAGACCATTGAGAAGGCGCGTGTGGGGGATAAGGCGACGAAGTCTAAAATAGCGGCTTGATAGTTCAGTCCTGATTTTGTCGCGGCCCGACGGAAGTCTGGTATCCCCGGATTTGCGCGCCACCACATTTACATCGTCACAATTGCACCGTCACAATCGTCGCGGCGGTTCCACTCCTATTAATTTTGACAGTGGCAGGGGGGAAACAGTTATCTAACAATTGCCGCTAAAGGGAGTTTTAGGTGAGGCCAGAAGTGGCTGGCTCCCGAAGATACTCGCCCGGACCATTCTGACCACAAGGAGAACGCCATATGAGCCAAAGTCATCTCACAATTGACTTCCCGATTAAGGGGCCCACCAGCGCCAGGGCGCTAAACGAAGAGCTGCCGCGCTTTATGCCCGATCTCGCGAAAACGCAGGATAATCTGGGTACCGTGCATTTCTCCCGTTTCATGCTGAAGGGAGACGAGAAACTACTCTTCCTCTCTGACGTTGACGGCGAGGTTGATAAACACATTGAACGGCTAGTCCAGAGTGCTGGTCCCTTGTTTGACTTCATCTTTAAACACGTGGAAGGCCCTCCGGCCACGCCAGTGACTAGTAACTCTCAGGCGGTCATCAAATGGCTGACGCAGCATATCCGGGAGCCTATCGATACGTATTTTGGTATCAGGGACGCTTCGGTTAAGGACATCAAGGCAGCCGCGCGTGCGGCGGGCTTTACGGGCAATACCCAGCAGAGCACCTTGCTGACATACATGTCTTTCAAGTCACGCCTGCAAGGCCTTGTCTTGAAGACAATCGGGCCAGCCTTGCTGTCCGAGAAGGCAATTAAAGCGTCGGATTCTATTGGGACGCTGCACCTCTCCCATTTTGTGCAGTTTGAGGGCAACCACGTAGGCTTCTTCACAGTCTACGACGGTGATTTCGAGAAGTACATCCAGGACTTCGCAGACAAGACCTCGTTCACTTTCGATACTCTCTTTCCAAATATCGTTGGCGGGGGACCGACCCCAGTAGCAAAGAACGTCAAGGGGTTTATTCAGTGGGCGGAGGAAAATAACTATCCGCCTATCGGCTTTTACAGCGCCTATCCAGGGCTCTCGGTTCAGGACATTAAAGCCCTGCTGGCCGACTATCGCAAGTCACAATCACCGACCGCTGCATAAGCCGTTGTGTCACATGATCACGAACCCAGATCATCAGGGGCTACGTGGTGGCAAAGAGAAACAAAACACAAATAACACCCGACAATCAGGGCCAGGGGCCTCTTCGCAGGGCGCTTCGCCGAGTGGTTGGTCAACGGGACCGCGATTCCGATTCGGGGGCCACAGGAAAGTCTGCTCTCGACCTCGCGGACATTCAGGGGCTCATTCTTCGTGGTTACAGGATGCCGATGGTGCGGCATTTCCTGCTGAGAGTGGGAATTCCGGCACAAGCTCGCAAGCAACTCGGACGGCTCGTGAGCCGCGACGAACCCGACTCTCCGCAAATCACCACCGCCGAAGACTGGCACGTGGGATTCGGGCCGGGACCGCGAGACGATCCCAGGGAAGCCCCGCGTCGCAAACCGGACTACTGCCTAAACATCGGTATCACTTGGCCCGGACTGGTTGCGCTGGAGATAAAACAACGCGTCCCAACGCTATCGTTCAAATCATTTGGTGCGTTCATCGAAGGAGCCGCCCAGAGAGCGGAGTTGATCGGAGATATGGGAGCAAGTTCGCCCGAAAGCTGGGTTGGCGGTTTTGGCAAAGAGCTCGATCATGTCCTGGTGACGCTGCACGCCATCAGCCCAGAGGCGATGGAGAGCTACAGCGATAAATTGTGTGCCTGGGTTACAGAAGGAAATGCCTTTCAAGAAATCTGGCGCCAGGACGGGATGGCGTTAATGGAGATGCAAAATGGCCGGCTGGTGCCTACGACCAAACTTCACTTTGGATACACCGACGGCATCAGTACAGCCACCATTCGCGGTGGCCCGGAAAAATATCAGCCTGATCACCAGCAGCCCTGCGAGCCATGGCTCTTTATCTTGCGCGAAGACGCTGAGAATTACACGCTACCGGAGCCGCGAGAACTTGGCCTGAACGGCAGCTTTGCAGTCTTCAAGAAGATCGAGACTGACGTCGTCGGCTTTGAGAATTTTCTACAGTCGAACAAAGACAAAATAGATCCTGAACTGCTCGCCGCGAAGATATGCGGGCGATGGCGCAACGGCGTTCCTCTCGCCTTGTCACCGAATACAGATAGCCCTGCAGGAGGGATTTCGCCCGAACAGATGAACGATTTCGAGTATGTCAATGCTGATGGATCGGGAGATCCGAAGGGCATCCGTTGTCCAGTTGGCGCACACATACGCCGCGTCAATCCACGAGGTCAGCCAATCGCGGGCCAGGGGCTGCCCGGCGGCAGCAATAATTCTCATCGGCTGATTCGTCGCGGGATGCCCTACGGGCCGGCTTATGATCCAGCGAAACCTTACGATGGCATCGAGCGCGGCATTCTCTTTTATTTCATCAATTCGAACATCGAAAACCAATATGAGTTCGTGCAGCGACGTTGGGTAAATGACAGCGAGTTCGCCGGGGCCGTCAGGCTTAACCCAAAGTCGAAAGACCCATTGATTGGCACTCAGAACCCTGCGGAAAGCATTTTCGTGATACCGCAGGCAAACGGCGGCCCACCGATCGATGTCAAAGGCCTGTCAACGTTCGTGACTACCAAAGCCGGTGCGTACCTGTTTCTGCCGAGCATCACAGCCATCAAATTTATCGCCACCCTGGGAGAAGCCCTGTGATCTGCCGCCGGTGCAGGCAGTGGCTGGATTTATTTGCCCCTCGGGAGTTGGCGACTGACCTGCATCGTTGCGTGCAGATTGCGGAAAGGAGAGTCCAATGAATTGGAACAGTAAGCGCATGATGATCATTGGTGCGGTAGCTCTTGTGGCTGCCGTCCCGGCACTTCCCCAGAATCCTGAGCTTCAGGAAAAGCTAGCCGCGGTAAAACAGTCCATGGCGGAGAATAAGCAGAAGCTCCGGCAGTATCAGTGGGTTGAAACAACACAGCTCACTTTGAAGGGTGACGCCAAGCCTCCGACCAAGAATAGTTGCCTGTACGGCCCTGATGGACAAGTTCAGAAAACTCTGATCGGCCCTCCGCCGGAACAGGAGAGCGGTGGCAGGATCAAGCAAAAAATCGTCGCGAAAAAAAAAGCGGAAATGAAAGATTACATGCAAGATGTGAAGGCTGTCCTTAGCCTGTACGTGCCGCCAGACCCCCAGAAAATGCAGGCAGCCTACCAGGCAGGCAAGCTCTCCTTGAACCCTGTACCCGGCGCGGTGAACCTGGTCTTCACTGATTACGCCCAACCCGGCGATAAGATGACCCTCACGTTTGACACTGTCGCCAAAAAAATTACCGCTCTGAACATCAGTACCTACATGGGTCAGGAAAAAGATGCCGTGAAATTGCTAGTCCAGATGGGCAGCCTTCCCGACGGCATCAACTATGTCCAGCAGACAGTGCTTAGCGCCACCGCAAAACAACTAGTCGTCACAACCACAAATTCGAATTACCAAAAGCTTGGTGGGTAATATAGCCATACGAAGCACCTGCGCTAAGCGATCATCCCACCCGTCAATGTCTTCGGCTGGTGTTTCTTCTCACGGCACCTGAGCGAAAACCCGCTGTTTCAATTCCTGCACCACGACAAATGAGGGAAAAGGGGCGCGAATCGGCTTTTAATGGACGCCTCTCTGGCCGACGCGAACAGCGGATCGGTGAGCGTATCACTCACAATCCACGCTTTGTTGTACTTGGCAGCGCGTCCGCAGCATTGCTCACCCAGCCGTCGTGGTGATATCCCTCGCGTTTGATATCCTAGGACCGGACTGCAGCAAGAGAGTCCATGCCTATGACACGACCGTTAACGCAGGCGATTTCACCATGCTTCATTGTCAGCGACATAGATCAAACCATCGCCTTCTATCGCGACAAGCTTGGTTTTGAGATGAGATTCCGGGAGCCGGATCAGGATCCTTTTTTCGGAATCATCGGCCGCGACGGAGCGCAAATTCTCATCAAGTCCGATAGAGACGTGGCGCCGCTGCCGAACTCCAAGCGTCATCGCTTCATGCGATGGGACGCCTTTGTCTATGCGCCCGACCCCGATGCGCTTGCCGCCGAATTTGCCGATCATGGCGCTGAATTCAGCATACCGCTTAAGGACACAGACGACGGTCTCCGTGGCTTCGAGATTCGCGATCCCGACGGCTACATCCTGTTCTTTGGGCGACCCAGATAGCCGCAGCCCCGCGACTTCGAGTGTTACTTCCGTCTTTTCTGGAGTCCCTGCTCTTCTACTCTTCAACCACGCGGCACAATCGCGGAATTGGTAATTGAGTAATCGGGTAATCGGGAAATTGAAAACCCAGCGGTAAGGTCCTTGTCTTTTGATCAGCGAATATCAGTGTCATCAGTTCAGATCAGCGGTAAGGGTTTAGTTCTTTTATCCGCGTTTATCCGCGTCCATCCGCGGTAGGCTTTTGCTGTTGGTTTTGGCTGTTCCGTGCCAAGTAGCTGGGTTAAAGCGTATGATGTTGCGGCGCAGATTCTGTCCAGGTTCGAAAGACGTGAAGGAGTAATACAGCAGATGACATTCCGGATGCGGGGCCTTGCCATCATTTTCATGACGGCACTTTTCACCAGCAGCATTTTGCAATCGCAGACACAATCAACAGGCCAGGGAAGTGAGGACAAGAATGTCCCCAAAGGACAGACGTCCACCGGCAAGCCGCCAAAACCTGCGACTGCGACGCCAACACCCAAGCCGCCAAAAGCCGCACCCAGTGGGAAGAAAACGTCCGGCAATTCCGGCCCAGCTCCTGTGTTGGACGAAAAGCTGTTCAACGCCATGAAGTGGCGTCAGGTTGGTCCATTCCGTGGCGGACGCGTGCTGGCTGTGACCGGCGTTCCGGGTGAGCCGAATGTCTTTTACTTTGGCGGCGCATCCGGCGGTGTGTGGAAGAGCGTGGACACCGGCGTGAGCTGGCAGCCCATTTTTGACAAACAGAATATTGCGTCGATTGGGTCCATCGCGGTTGCCCCGTCTGACCACAACATCATTTATGTCGGCACCGGCGAAGCCTGTATTCGCGGCAACATCACGTATGGCAACGGTGTTTACAAGTCGATCGATGGTGGCAAGACCTGGAAGAATCTGGGATTGAAAGATACTCGCCACATCGGCGCGGTGATTGTGGATCCGAAGAATCCGAACATCGCTTTTGTCGCCGCTCTGGGCCACGCCTATGGGGCCAATGAAGAGCGCGGACTCTTCCGCACCACGGACGGCGGCGCCACATGGCAGAAGGTGTTATATAAGGACAACAAGACCGGCGCGATTGATGTTGTCTTTGATCCCAATAATTCCAACACTTTGTTCGCCTCCCTGTGGGAGGTTTATCGTACGCCGTGGAGCCTGAACAGCGGCGGCCCGGGCAGCGGTCTTTATAAATCTACTGACGGCGGCGCCACATGGACGCACCTGGAAGGCCACGGCTTGCCTGGTGGAATCATGGGACGCATCGGCATCAGCGTGGGTGCGGATTCCAATCGCGTATACGCCCTCGTCGAATCCAAAGAAGGCGGACTGTATCGCTCCGATGATGGCGGCGATAACTGGGTGAAAATGAATGAAGATGGACGCCTGCGCCAGCGTGCCTGGTATTTCACCCACATTTTTGCCGATCCCAAATCGAATGACACCCTTTACGTTCTCAACACCGGCATGTTTCGCTCAACCGACGGTGGACGCACCTTCAATCTGCTGCCCGCGCCTCATGGCGACCATCACGGATTGTGGATTGATCCGGAAAATCCGCTGCGCATGATCAACGGTGACGATGGCGGCGCCACGGTTTCCACGGACGGAGGCATGACATGGTCAACGCAATATAACCAGCCGACGGCGCAGTTCTATCACGTGATTACCGATAATCGCTGGCCGTATTACATGTACGGCGCGCAGCAGGACAACAGCACCATCGCCATTGCCAGTTATGACGATGAAGGTGTGATCGGGCGGCAGGATTGGTATCAGGTAGGCGGCGGTGAGAGCGGTTACATTGCGCCCTATCCTCCGGATCCGAACATTGTTTTTGCCAACGCGGAAGCCTTTGCCTCACGCTACGACCACCGTACCGGCCAGAGCGTTGATATCTCTGTATGGCCGCTGGACGTATCCGGCAATGGGGCAGAGAAGCTGTTGCATCGCTTTAACTGGACCTCACCGTTGATGATCTCTCCGCACGATCCCAACGTCCTCTATACGGCCATGGAGATGATCTTCAAATCGACGGACCAGGGACAAAGCTGGACCGCGATCAGTCCTGACCTGACCAGGAATGACAAATCCAAGGAAAAGCCTTCCGGCGGCCCCATCACGCTGGACATAACCAGCGTTGAGTACTATGACACCATCTTCACCATGGCCGAGTCGCCGGTGAAGAAAGACATGATCTGGGCCGGCACTGATGATGGAGTAGTTCAGTTGACCACGGACGGCGGGCAGCACTGGAGCAACGTGACGCCTAAAGACCTGCCTGAGTGGAGCATGGTGAGCCTTGTTGAAGCTTCACATTATGATGCGGATACGGCGTTTCTGGCCGTGGACCGCCATAAGCTGGATGATTTCCGCCCCTATGTTTTCCGCACACGCGACGCGGGCAAGACATGGATTCTGGCCGCGAACGGCATTCCTGATGGCTCTTACGTCCGTTCTGTGCGCGAAGATACCAAACGTAAAGGGATGATTTATGCGGGAACTGAAACCGGCGTTTACTTCTCCATCGACGATGGTGGCCACTGGCAGCCGTTGAAGCTGAACCTGCCGACTGTGCCAATCCATGATCTGGCCATTCATGGCGATGACCTCATCGTCGCAACACATGGTCGCGCGTTCTGGGTGCTGGACGATATCAGCCCGCTACGCGAGATCGACGCCAATTCGGCGAACAGTGAAGTCCTGCTTTATAAGCCGACAGCCGCGACGCGTCTGCACCTGCCAGACCAGGTGGAACGGCGCGGGCCGGTGGGCGATAATCCGCCGCCCGGAGCAATCATCAACTATTACTTTAAGTCTGCTCCAAAGGACGAAGTGAAACTGGACATCCTGGACGCGGGTGGGAAGATAGTCCGCAGCCTCTCCAGCAAGGAGAAGAAAGAGTTTGAGCAGCCCCCGGAATGGCCTGATCAGGTGAAAGAAGTGACCACCATCCCGGCCAACGCGGGCATGAACCGCTACGCATGGAACCTGCGCTGGGAACCGCCGACGAAAATTCCGGGAGCGTTTTACAGCGGGCAGGGTCCACAAGGTCCCATCGCCGTGCCAGGAAAATATACTGTGAAGCTTACGGTGGGCGGCCAGAGCTATACGCAACCGCTGGAGCTGATCAATGATCCGCGAGTGAAAGGCGTTAAGCCGGAAGACCTGCAAAAGCAGTTTGACCTGGCCATGCAGGTTCGCAATGCTAATCAGGACCTGCATCACGCCGTGAACCAGGTGCGGACGATGCGTGCGGAACTCAAAGCCATGCACACGCGTTTTGACGATGATCAGAGAATGAAACCATTATTGGAACTGGCTGATGGGCTGGATAAGAAAATGGCTCCGGTGGAAGAAACTCTGATTCAGGTCAACATGAAGGGATCAGAGGCCAACCTCGCCTTCCCCAACATGCTGAATGAGCAGCTGGACTCCCTTAGTTCGGCAATCCAGGCCGGTGACAGTGCTCCCACGCGGCAGCAGTATGAAGTCTACAAGCTTCTGCGGGGCCAGCTGGACCAGCAGCTTACAGCATGGAAACAGCTTGTTTCCACAGACATACCGGCATTTAATCAGGCGGTGAGGGGTGCCAATATTCCTGCACTGTACCTGCCGCCGGTTGGTGAGTGACGTTAAGGTGGCATGAATGGGTGAAGGAGCGTAGCTGAACTAAGCAATTATCATGAGTGTAAGGCATCTTTTCTGGCGCAAATGGAAACCAAAGAACGTGAGGCTGGTGCGTCCCCTGCAGCTTCTCTGGGTATCCATTCTCCCATCAAGAAAACAAGGCCTGAGTAACCGAGGCATTCAGTAGGAGGTAGCATGAGAGCCATCCTGTTTGTTGACGATCATGAAGTCCTGGCGCGGTTGAGCTGTGAGATTCTGGAAATGCAAGGTTACCGGGCGGTTAGCGCGTACAACGGCGAGGACGCGCTGCGCAAGTTCGATGAAAATGACTTCGATATTCTGGTCACCGATTTCCGCATGGACGGCATGAATGGCGTGGAACTTGCCCGCAAGGTGCACGAAAAGAATCCTGCGATTCCTGTGATTATTGTTACTGGTTATGGTCCGATCGATGGCGGTAAAGACGTCTCTGCCTGTCTGCAAAAAGAAGAACTCTTCCCCAGTCTGCTGGAAAAAATCAAAGTGTTCCTGGATGATGAACGCCCGGAACCGGCGATGAAGACTGCCTGAACTAAAGATTACTTGCCCGACATTCCCGCTTTGTTAGACTGAGCTGGTGCGACGATTGATCGTAAATGCTGACGATTTTGGTCTGACTGCGGGAGTAAACCGGGCCATTGTTGAAGGCAGCCGTGACGGAATTGTGACCTCGGCAACCATCATGGCGAATGCGTCCGCGTATGACCAGGCCGCCTCGCTCGCAAAAGCAAACCCAAATCTTCACACAGGATGTCACGTTGTTTTGATTGACGGCCAGCCCATCACTTCTGGCGCGCAGACTCTGATCAACGGATCGCAGCGATTTCGCTCCAGCCTGAAGGAATTCGCGCGGGCTGCTGTTAGCAACAAGATGTCACCAGCGGAAATACAGAAGGAAGCTGAAGCGCAGATCGGCAGAATTCAGTCCGCGGGAATCACTGTGACTCATGTTGACAGTCACAAACATACGCACATGTTTCCCCATGTGTTGCGACCGGTGCTGAAAGCCGCGAAATCGCTGGGCGTAACTGCCGTGAGAAATCCGTTTGAGCCTTTGCGGGCTTGGCCCGTGGCATCCACTTTGGGCGCTCCGGGAATGTGGCTGCGTTGCGCCGGTGTGATGAGCTTTCAGCTTTTTGCCCGCGCCTTTCATACGGCTGTGCGCGAAGAAGGCATGTTCACCACGGATGGCACGGTTGGCATTGCAGCTACAGGCATGCTCAACCAGAAGACGCTTTCGGCAATTCTCACTGCGCTGCCTCAGGGAACGTGGGAACTGGTCTGCCATCCCGGATATTCTGACGATGATCTGCGCGCGGCCGGAACACGCTTGTTGCAGTCGCGTGAAATTGAACTTCAGGCGGTGACCTCGGCTGAAACCAAAAGCCTGCTGCAACGTCAAAACATCCAGCTTATGTCGTATGCCGACCTGGCGGGCGCATGAAAGGGCGAGGCCGACTCGCGCGCCGAACCCGGGGTCCCCAGCACGCGCGATTTTCGCGTGAAGGGGTGGGAGCCCAGCTGCAACAAGAGCCTCCATGCAGTAACCACGAATCATGAACTGAAAGCGGTTTGGAGCGAAGCGACAGAACCAAAGTTTAAGAATCCCGGCGCAATGTTAGACAATCGAAAGGTACACGAGAGGGAACTGTTTGAAAATTGGAATCACGTGTTACCCGACGTATGGCGGCAGCGGCGTTGTCGGCACTGAGCTGGGAATTGAGCTGGCGGCACGTGGGCATGAAGTCCATTTCATTGCTTACCAGCAGCCCATCCGGCTGACTACGCAGCACCCGCAGATTTTCTTTCACGAAGTCACGGTGTCGCAGTACCCCTTATTTGAATATCCGCCCTACGATCTGGCGCTGGCCACACGTATGGCGGAAGTGGCTGAAATTTACGATCTCGATATTCTTCACGTTCACTACGCTATCCCTCACTCGGTGAGCGCGTTGCTGGCGCGCCAGATGCTGGCTGCCATGGACAAGCCGCGCAGGCTTCCCTTTGTGACTACTCTGCACGGAACTGATATCACGATTGTCGGTGCTGACCGCTCCTATCTTCCGGTAACGCGCTATTCCATTGAACAAAGTGACGGTGTAACGGCGATTTCCCACTGGCTGAAGCAGGTGACGCTGAAAGAGTTCGAGATCCGCCATGAGATCGAGGTCGTGCATAACTTTGTGAATTGTGACGCCTATCGTCGCGATCCCAACGCATCCGAGAATCGCGCTGAATACGCCGGCAAGGACGAACGCATCCTGGTCCACGTATCCAACTTCCGTCCGGTCAAACGCATTTGTGATGTGATTGAAATCTTTGATCGCGTGCACAAAGTCATGCCATCTCGTTTGCTGCTCATGGGCGACGGGCCTGATCGTTCCCAGGCGGAATGGCTTGTTAGCCAGAAAGGTCTGCGCAAGCACGTTGAGTTTATGGGCAAAGTTGATCGTGTAAGCGAAAAGCTTTCCGTCTCTGACCTCATGCTGATGCCAAGCCAGATGGAATCTTTCGGACTGGCAGCGCTGGAAGGAATGGCCTGTGAGGTTCCGGCGATCGCGACCGCCGTTGGCGGCGTTCCTGAAGTGATTGATCACGGCCGCACCGGATTTCTTGCCGAAGTGGGCGACGTTGAGACTATGTCACGTTACGCCATCGACATTCTTTCTGACGAGAAACGTCTTCGCGAAATGGGGATGCTGGCAAGATGGGAAGCGCAGTCGCGGTATTGCGCCAGCAAGATCATTCCGGAGTATGAAGAATTTTATAAGCGAGTGCTGGAGCGCGCAGCATAAAGGCTGTCTCCGGGAGAATCCTGCTGAAGCACGGGAATTTCCAGCATCACCAGCGTGCCCTGGCCGTCACGGCTTTGCACGATCATTTTTGCGTCGTCGCCAAACAATACGTGTAGTCGTTCGGCGATGTTTAACATGCCAATGCCGCGGCCGGAACTCATCTGCTGCGCCGCTACCGCCGGTGGAGCGCTCATGCCAACTCCATCATCCTCAACCTGAATCATCAGCTTGCCGTCCTGTATGCGGCTGCGAATGGTGATGCAGCCGCCGTCCACTTTCGGGGCCAGTCCATGCTTGATGCTGTTTTCCACCAGCGGTTGCAGAAGAATGGAAGGCACCACAATGTCCAGCGTGTCGGGATCAAGATGCTTGTAAACCCGCAGCTTATCGCGGCCAAAGCGGACAACTTCGATATCAAGGTAATCGTCCACAAAGTCAATCTCTTCGCGCAGCTGAACAAACTCGTCATGCTTGCCCAGTAGCCGGCGGAGGATCTTGGACAGCTTGAGGATCAGCTCGCGTGCACGGTCAGGGTCAAAACGCACCAGCGACGAAATAGAGTTGAGCGTGTTGAACAGAAAATGCGGATTCATCTGGCTTTGCAAGGCGTCAAGCCGCGCTTCCAGCAGGAGCTTGCCTTGCTCTTCCAGCTTCATCTCAATGCGGGCGTTGTTCCATATCTTGATGGGAATCGCAATGGTGGCCACCACGCCGGCAAAAATCGCCAGCAAGCCTACGGGCGTGCCGAGCGAAAGTGTGAATAGATATTTCGGTGCGGCGTAGTGTACTTCCAGTCGCGCGGCCTGCAACGCGATGATGATCAGAAAGAACGCGGTCTGCCAGTCAACTCTTGGCGCCCGCAGATTTCGCTTCACCCAGCGGTAAACGCTCAGGTCAATGAACGGGGAGAATGTCCATATCTCTTCTTCATTCCGGCAGAAGTGGCGCAGCGATCCGGCAAGCACTCCAGCCACCACGTTGACCGGCAACGTAAGATATTCGCCGTAAAACAAGGCTGGCAACGCGAGTATGGTCCCGCCGATCGTGCCGGCAACGCGCCCGCCAATCACGCCCACCAGGATTGCTGCTTCAAAACCCATGTCTGCCGCCAGGAAGTTTTTCACTGCGCAGCGAAAGTAAACTCCCAGCGCGAAAGGGAAACAGGTAAACAGGATAAACAGCAGGTTCTTGCGTACCGTGCGTCGTGTGGAGAAGAGCAGCTTCTTGAACTCACGGGATCGCCCCAGCGCGCTGGCCACCGCCGTGGCAACGCCCATCTTGATCAAAATCTGAATCAGTAAGAACTGGAGATCCACAAGACCTATTTTTTCACGGATTCGGCAGACTGCGCGCGGAATCGGCTCATGATGCCTTATTAACTGCTGCCGGCGCAAATCGTGACGGCACAAAGGCGGTTATGTCCAGTTCTGCAGGCTTGCCTTCGATCATGTTGGCCATAGTAGTTGCCGTTAAAGGCGCAAGCAGGATGCCGTTGCGGAAATGTCCACTGGCGATGAACACGCCTGACGTTTGCGTCGTTCCCGTTTCCTTTGAGCCTGTTTCTTTCAATCCAAGGACGGGCAAGTCATCGGGCGTTCCCGGTCGCAACCCAGCCCAGCTTTCGCTTACGCTGGCCATCGCTAGCTCAGGAACATATTGTGCTGCGGCGTGGTGTAATTGTTGGATCGTCTCCACCTGCACTGATTTATCAAACCCGGCGTCTTCCACCGTTGTTCCAACCAGAATGCGTCCCGAGCTTCGCGGCACGATATAGGCATTGGGTGCGCGGACTACGTGTTGCAATAACCCTGCGTGTTGTGGCATCAGATAAAGCATCTGTCCTTTTCTGGGCACAACCGGAGTTCCTGACCACGCGCCTCGGCAATCCACAACTGTCCTGGCCGTCTTGCGAAATTGTTGTCCTGATTGTTGTCCTGATTGTTGTCCCGATTGTCGTCCAATGACCTCCACTTGCGCGCCACTCGCTCGTATGTCATCCACTTCTACGCCCGATTGGATCTCCACACCTGTGATTTCCGCTGCCCGCAACACTGACTTCATCAGCAATACGGGATCCACGCTGTCTTCCGCCATCCAGTATGCAGTATGGCCATCGCTCTTTAACGCCGGTTCCATGGCCGCTATTTCCGCGTCCGTGAGATGTCGATATTCGGAAGGGACCCTCCGTTGTTCGCCGATCTCAGCAAGGATAATCGACCCTTGACGGCGAAAGTCGGTGTCAAGCCCTGAAAGCCTCTCAAGTTTTGCCACAAATGCCGGATAGATGCGCGCACTTTCAATTGCGAACTCACGTAAGGCAGCGGGCGTTTCCGGATCGGCCGCAGCCAGCATTCCAGCTGCCGCAGAGGAAGCCTCCCGTCCCGGCATTGAGCGATCCAGAACGGTAACACTGGCTCCGCGTTCGCGCAGCTCCAGTGCCAGAGTCACGCCAATGATTCCGGCGCCCACAATCACGATGTCGGGCATTCCCACGGAGAATATTGTAATGGTAATTTATTGTGCGGGTGCTTGGGCCGCCGCCTGTTTGGCAGGCAGCTCAGCTTCACTGCCAACCAGCTTCGCAAACACCACCAGTCGCTTGGGAGCCGGACCAATATAGTAAGTTGGGTAGCAGGTAATCAGCGTCAATGTAGCGTCGGCCGTGGGCTTGATCACGCTTACATCTTCCGGCATTACGATCTTCTTTCCCGTAACCTCGTACTTGTACACCTGACCTGCGCGCCGGACCAGAATGTCATCGCCCTTGCCAAGTTCATAGATATGCCGAAAAAACGTATCGCGATGCGCGGTGATAACAGAATTTCCAGTTTCCCCGGGCTGCGCTGTCTTCTTCATGTGTCCCGGACCGTCAGAAAGATCGCGGCGTGACGCGCCTTCTACCACAATGGCGTCCAGGCTGATCTTGGGAATCACTACGCGTGTGAGCAGATCTTCGGCTGAGAGGCTGGCTTTTCCCGGAACATTGGCGGCTGAAGCCTGTTGTTCCCACTGTGCCGCCAGTTGCTGTTGGCGATGGTACATTCCCCAATACTCTGAAGCTACGTATCCCAGCAGTAGTACGCCAATCACCAGCATCGCCAGTGACAGGTAATTACGCTTGGCAGCCTTGCGAATGTATGGCTGGACGCGGGTCTGTATCCGCCACCAGTATGGCTGGGCGCTGCTCTGTATCCGCAACCAGTGAGGTCGCAACGCGTCCTGGGCAGACCTCAACCTCTGCATGGGTTCCATGCTTCCGTTAGATGCAAAAACCAGCAGGTGCGTCCGCTGGCATCGCGTTCCAGCAGCTTTGAAAGTTGTACCAGATAAATTCTTTGTAAGTAATTGAATTTGCAGCGCAACTCACCGCTCGTTTCCAGGACAACAACGGTAGGAGGCAGGGAATGCAAAGCCCTGGCAAGATTTGCGTAAAGCTCTGTGCATGACTGATTGACAGAGCAGCAGTTCTGCTCAAGAATGAGTCGCCCATAAAATCCCAGTTTTGAATGGAGTTTGTTTATGTCCGAAGTGCCGCAAGGTGACAGCGGAAGCTCAACTGTAAGAATCATCCTGATGGTCGTAGCCGTTGTTTTTATGATCGGCTCAATTATCTTCATGGTCCAGGCTCAGAGCCGTATTGCGGATCTGGAGCAGCGTCAGCTTGCGGCGCAGAAGGATGTCGCGCAGAAATTTGACGAACTGGGCAGCAAGACCCGCGCTTCCATCAATGTTCTGGCCGATAAAGTCGGCATGACCCACAAAGAGCTCACCCGCAAAGCCACTGACATTCAGGCGGCGGAGAAGGCCACTGAAACCCGTCTGATGGCTGATGAGGAATCCACCAAGAAGCAGTTTGGCGAGGTCTCCGGCGAAGTCACCGGAGTAAAGGGTGAGGTCACCAAGGTGAGCGCGGATGTCACCGATACCCGCAATGATCTTGCCACCACCAAGGGCAAGCTGGAACATGCCATCGGCGATCTGACCAAGCACGGCGAACTGATTGCCACCACGCATGATGAACTGGAATTCCTGAAGCATCGCGGCGACCGTGATTACTTCGAGTTCACGCTCAAAAAAGGCAAAGAGCCCACGCATCTCTCCATCATCAGCCTGCAGCTCAAGAAAACTGACTCCAAGAAGAGCAAATTTACCCTTTACGTTCTGGCGGAAGATAAAAAGATCGAGAAGAAAGACCGTACGATCAATGAGCCCTTGCAGTTCTACACTGGGCGCGAGCGGCAGCTCTTTGAAGTCGTGGTGAACACCATGGACAAGGAAACGGTCACAGGTTATCTCTCCACACCCAAGAATGCGGCTACGGCACAGATGCCAAGCCACGGAGCTACTCAGCAGTAGAGGGATTTCGTTTTTTCGTCCCGTGTTTTGTCTTGCAATCCCGAGTGCAACGAGGGATCCCTACTTCTGCTTTATCCCGAGCGAAGTGAGGATCCCTACGATATTCCGAAATGTCTGCGGAAGAATCGATCGATCTCTGCGTAGAGACGCGGCATGCCGCGTCTCCAAATCTGAAACCGCCCACCCTCTTCGAGAGCAACACAATGCCCAGTCTGTCATCTTGAGCGCAGTCGGAGCGCATGCGACGACGAAGTCGAAAGATCCCGAGGATGCTTATTGTGACAATGCAGCGTCAGGGAATTCCCTCGAGACAGGTTTTTGGGTTCGGCTAATGGCACCAAACTCGTGTGGCACAGCCGCCCTCGGCTGTGCTAATTGTCAGCGAATACTGGCCCTGTCTGCGAATCCAATCAATTACACTTCTCTCTCATGCCCCCGCAACGCAAGCACATTTTCGGATACGCGGCCCTGTGCCTGATCTGGGGTAGTACGTGGCTCGCCATCCGCGTTGTCGTTGCCTCGGTACCGCCCATTGAAGCCGCAGCCATACGTTTCGCAATCGCTGCCGCATTGTTGCTCTTGATCGCGGTCGTGCAAAAGCGTGCATGGCCCAGGCATCACCAGGAATGGGATGCGCTGATTGTCCTTGGCTTCACCATCATGGCTGTGCCCTACGGGCTGCTGTTCTGGGCGGAGCAGTATGTGGCTTCCTCCATGACGGCTGTGCTGTTCTCCTCGATGCCATTGTTCGTCGCCCTCCTGACGCCGTTGATGACACATGCAAAAGTTCCGCGCCAGGCAGTTTTCTCCATGCTGGTTGCATTTGGCGGACTGCTGGTTCTCTTCTACACAGGATTTGGAAACGGTGGTCGCGGCCTGCTCGGCGGTGTGGCCATCCTGGTTGCAGTGGTTCTCAGTGCGTGGTCCGTCATCTACGCCAAGGGACGCCTGCATGAAGTTGACGCCGTCGTCTCCACCGGATTGCAACTGGGGTTTGGCGCTATCGCCCTTCTCTGGGGCACGTGGGCGCTCGAATCGCGGCGGCATGCAATCTGGACCAGATCGGCTGTGTTCTATCTCACCTTCCTGGTGGTGTTTGGCTCCTGTGCAGCCTTCGTCATCTACTATTGGCTTTTGAAGCGTATGCAGCCGTACCAGCTCTCAAGTATCAGCCTGATCGTTCCCGTGATTGCGTTGCTGGAAGGCGCCTTGATCGCTCAAGAGGCGGTTCGTCCAATGACGTTGCTTGCCATCTTGATCGTATTAGGTTCGGTCGCCGCTGTATTGCGATCGCGCCCGGAATCTGCACTCGAAGGCGGGCGCATCCTGAATTTAAAAGAGAATTCAAGGGAAGACGTCACAGGGCGTTCTTGAGAATGCTGGCATGGCATCTTTCGTGTATCGTCTACTGGCTTGTCTATTGTGATGAAAGCCTGCTGCTATCCAAAGTGTCAGGCAGCAAAAACCAATTGCGGAGTGTTCATGAAATCCAAGGCACTGCTGGCTCTGTTGATCATCGGTTACTCGCTGGTTGTAATTCCGCAGACCATGCCCACGGTCTCAACTTTTTCCATCGTGGCCATTGATCCCCAAAATGGCGATCTCGGCATCGCCGTAGCCTCGCGTTATTTTTCCGTAGGTTCTGTTGTGCCCTGGGCCATGGCGGATGTGGGAGCCGTGGCTACACAAGCCAATGTAAATGTCGGCTACGGCCAACAGGCCATCGATCTTCTTCGTCAGGGCCTCAGCGCGCCGGACGTGCTCAAGAAAATCATGGCGGAAGATAAGTTTGAGGGCAAAGACGGCCGCCAGATCGCGATTGTCGATGCTAAAGGCAACATTGCCGCCTATACCGGTCCCAAAGCGCCAAACTGGGCGGGCGATCGCCAGGGCAAGACGTGGTCAGCCCAGGGCAACATACTGGTTGGGCCGCAGGTTCCTGAGGCCATGGGGAAAGCCTTCGAGTCTACGCAGGGCGAGCTGGCGGAAAAACTTTATGCCGCTCTCAAAGGGGGTGATGCCGCGGGCGGGGATGCACGCGGCAAGCAGTCGGCTTCCATGCTCGTTGTGCGCAAGCGTGGCGGACGCAACATCAACAATGATCGCTATGTTTACATCAACGTGGATGACAATCCGCATCCTTTCGAAGAACTTCGGCGGCTGCTCGATCTGAGTCTTGCCTACAACTACGGTGACGCGATGTACAAGGCCCTGGAAGGCACATCGCTCGATGCAAAGAAGGCCCAGGCGGCAGGACAGAAGGCCATCGGCTACGCGCCCAACGAAGTTGGTCTGCACATGAATGTCGCTTTTGTCGATTATCTGGCTGGCGACAAGCAGGCCTCGCTGGATGAGTTCACCCGAGCGCGCACGCTCAATCCCACCGGCTTCAATAAGAGCTTCAAAGAAGAAAGCGATTTTGGTCCATTTAAGCCCATGCTGGCCGATAAGGAATTCATGTTGAAGCTCTTTCCTGCCGGGTTGCCGCAGTAAAGCAGATCTGCTGGATAACTTACGGAATGTAAAAGTAATCTAATGTCATCTATGCGTGAAAACGCTCCTGGAAAAGGTCTCACTGTAAGAGCGCTGACGGCAAAAGCCACGGCATGGTTGTTAATGCTCACGTTATTCGTGGTTTCCAGCAGTCCTTCGCCTGCATATTCCGTTCTCACGCATGAGCAGATCGTGGATTTTCTCTGGCAAAGTGACATCAAGAAAGTCCTGGCTGAGCGATTTCCCGGCACCACCAGTGAGCAATTTCGTATTGCCCACGCCTACGCCTACGGCGGAAGTCTCATTCAGGACATGGGCTACTACCCGGGCGGAAGTAAGTTTTTCAGTGACCTGGTGCACTATGTGCGTACCGGTGATTTCGTCAGTGAGATGATTCGCCAGGCACGTGACATCAATGAACTGGCCTTCGCCATGGGTGCCTTGGCGCATTACGTTTCTGACACGGACGGCCATCCTGTCGTCAACCGCGCTGTTCCCATTGAATTCCCCAAACTGAAGAAGAAGTTTGGCGATGTGGTCACCTATGAAGACAGTCCCGTTGCTCACATTCAAACCGAATTTGGCTTTGACCTTGTTCAAGTGGCACAAGAACGCTACACCTCGCAGGCATTTCACGATTTCATCGGCTTTGAGGTCTCCCGCCCCGTGCTCGATCGAGCTTTTGAAATCACCTATGGTGTGAAACTTAATGATGTTCTGTCTGACGAAGATCGCGCCATTTCAAGTTATCGCCATGCCATCAGCGTATGGCTGCCGCGTGTTACCCAGGCCGCTTTGATTGCCAAGAAAGACGAGCTGGCAGCGGTTCCGAACTTTGATCCCAAGAAGTTTCGTTACATCCTGAGCAAGGCACAATATGAGCGTGAGTTTGGCAAGAACTACTACAAGCCCAGCTTCACTTCGCGCATGATCGCCGGCATTGTGAGGATACTTCCCAAGATCGGTCCTCTGCGGGCCATTGATCCCAAGCCTCCGACGGCTGGCACTGAGAAGGCGTATATAAAGGGTCTGGAAGTAGCCGTTGCCGATTACCGTAAAACAGTGCACGGTGCCGCTGATCAGCAGATTGTGTTGCCCAACGCCGATCTGGACACCGGCAAGCCCACCGCTCCCGGCGAGTACAAGCTGGCGGATGGAACCTATGAGCGGCTGTTGCGTGAACTGGCAATCAGAGATTTCAACACCGTCTCTCCCGAACTCCGCACCAACATCCTTGCCTACTACGGCGACCTGACGGAACCGATTTCCACCAAGCATTCCAAATGTGATTGGAAGGAAGTCCTTCGCGACCTTAATGCATTGAAGAAACACACCGCCACGGCAACCCAAAGCGGCGATTGAAGGGTTTCGCACTCGATGATGTATAGCGTTGTCGTCCTGAGCGGAGTCGGAGCGCAAGGGACGACGCAGTCGAAGGATCTATGCATTTGCTTCAGCGCGGGAACAAATCGCTAATGATTGTCATCTTGAGTACCGACTGCATTTCGCGGGTGAAGAGCTAATGAACATATTGTTGTGTTTGAGCAACACGGGGTGGAGCAGGCATTTATGCCTGCGGTAAACGACAAACAGAAATTTGGCTTTAGCCACTGAGGGCAAGATTTCGACGTAGCCGCGTCTGAAGACATTACAATCTCACACATTCTTCAGGGCTCCATCCACCAAGCGCCGTAGGCGCGACAGAAGTTAGCCCAGTGTGTTCCCAAGTTCCGCGGCGCGGAACGAGGGATAAACGCTGGGTACGCGAGCGAAAAGGCTCACTACCTCACGCCGTAGGCCCGAGCGCAGCGCCAGCGGAGCGACATAAAAGCTGTCGGGAATCTCCACCTGACAACAAGTCACTCATTGAGAGGGATAATCTCTAGTATCCTTCCCTGGTGCTTCCCGAAAATCCCAGCCTGCGTGCTCGAGTCATGACCAATCTGGTTCGTCTCGTCGTCAAACGCTGGCCTCGTAAAAATCTTGACGCAACCGTCCGGCGTTCGCGGTTCGTGTTCAACGCCCCAGCTCTCTTCAGTTTCCTGTTTACCCGTGGCGTAACGGTCCGGGAAACCGATCACGGCGAATGGCTGGCGCCCGACCTTCTCCATGACCAGAAAAGCGTAATACTCTATTTTCATGGCGGCGGATACGTCAGTTGCTCGCCGGGCTCGCACCGCGCCATCACCGCAAATCTGGCCAGACTTACCGGTCAGCGGGTTTTCGCTGTGGATTATCGGCTTGCGCCTGAACACCCATTTCCTGCTGCAATAGACGACGCTGAAGCCGCGTACGATTGGCTACTCCACAAGCATGGAGTATCCCCGCAACACATCACTTTCGCAGGCGACTCCGCAGGCGGTGGCATGGTGATTGCCGTTATGCTGCGTCTGCGATCCCATGGTAGACCGCTGCCCGCAGGTGCCGTCTGCTTTTCCCCCTGGTTAGATTTGACCGGATGCTGCGATTATCGCAACGCTGAATCGTGCGCCATGTTTAGAGCCGGCGACGTGAAAACTTTCGCAACGATCTACCTGGGAAAAGCCTCGGCTGAACATCCAGAAGCTTCGCCGCTCTTCGGCGATCTAACAGCACTTCCACCAGTCCTTATTCAAGCCAGCAGTACGGAACTACTTCTTGACGATGCCGAGAAGTTTCACGCCAGGGCCCTCGCAGCTGGTGTGCGCAGCCGTTTAAGCATCTATCCAGGTCTGCCGCATGTGTGGCAAATCACCGTAGGCGTCATGCCCGAATCGCGTCTTGCCTTGGAAGAAGCGGCTGACTTCATCACCGCCAACATCCAAGCCTCCACCAGGATGAACGTTGCTCCTGCTTCCACAGGCTCGTGATTAACGGCGCCGTAAGTTACAGACTTAAAGTATCACTTGAAGATCGCCGGTTAAGTTATAATCCCTGCATGTTAGGTGGACGCAGCAGCGAAGAATGGGTCTCTCAATACGCAACCAGTCACCAGAATCCTGTGAACCGGCTCTGCCACACGCTTGGTATTCCTCTGATTGTGGTGTCGTTGGTGGCAGGCGTTGCCGCCATCGTTTTTCACTGGCTCTGGGTTTACGCGGCAGGTTTATTTGTCTTCGGATGGATATTGCAGTTTATCGGGCATGCATTTGAAGGCAAGCCCCCGGAGTTCTTCAGCGACTGGCGGTTTCTGCTGGTCGGTGTCCGCTGGTGGCTTTCCAAGACACGCGGCCGGGCCTGAATCACGCAATCGCTGATCGACCTGCCGGCCGGGCTGGGTCTTCCATTTACTTGTCGGGTAAAACAATCCCCACATTCACCTTGGTGAATTTCACCCACTTCGTTTCCGTTTGCATGTCTTGCTTCGCGTGCAGAGTTAATTCCGCCTGCGATTCCCCGGCTTTTGACTTGAACCGGACCGCCCGATTGAAATCCACTAACATGTCGTGCATATCCTTGGGAATTTCCTTTACGTCGGCGAATGACAGCGTCAGATGAACGCGCAATGGCGCGAAGATCTGTGGACCGGGACACAACAAGTGAAGAATCGGAAGACTACTGGTTAAGTCGTATTTCATGATCGCACATGAAATGCTGGAGTTTGTGCTCTTGAAATCCTCGACTTCCCATTTTCCTGGCACAGGATGAGAAGGGAAGATCGGGGCCGGAGCGGCGCTGGGGGCCGGGCAATTACCGCTGGTACATTTTGGCACATTGGCGCCGGGGGTTAGGTTTTGCGCAGAGAGTGGAAAAGCCAGCAAACAGATAAACACGCACAGAAGTCTGTTTTGCATAACTGCCTCAATACCATTGGACGCGGAACTCACGGAGTGGGTAGCTGTCAAATGTGCCAGTCCTAAGGTTCTTGAAGTAGCCTTTCACCAGCAACTCGCGATAGACTTTTAGTACGTGAATTTTAGTACGTAAATGTTAAGCGTTGGAGGTCCCTACGGTCATGATGTACAAGGCAGGGTCTAGTCTGGTTCTTGTTTTGTTGACGATCGGGATGTTGAATGCTGACACCCTGGAACTGAAAAATGGCAGCGTCATCAAAGGCTCTTACGTCGGTGGCTCTGACACCACGATCAGCTTTCGCGTTGGTTCAAGCGTTCAGCAGTATGCGTTGGCTGACATTACTTCTTTGAAATTCGACGATCGCGAGTCAACAGCTCCCGTCCGCGCTCCCGGGTTCGCAGAAAGATCGCCCGGTGAACGATCGCCCGAGAATGCACCGGCAACGTACGCACCTTTGCAAACTCCTGGCTCGAGCGCGGCCACATCCTCCGCCGATTCTATTGCTCGCGCTACATTGCAATCGGTGGTGGTACCCAGCGGTACTCGAGTTACCATCCGCACCATTGATGGCGTCGATTCAGACAAGAACCATCCCGGAGATAAATTCCTCGCTTCTCTGGAACAGCCATTAATCGTCAATGACTTCACTCTGGCGCCAAAGGGTGCTTCCGTCTACGGACGGTTACAGCAGGTGCAGGCAGCCGGCCAGTTGACCGGCAAGTCTCAGCTGCGGCTGGCTCTAACCGGAATCGTAATTAACGGGCAGACATATCCGCTTTCGTCCGGCGACTATGAGGTTTCCGGAAAGTCTCGCGGTGCAAACACGGCAACAAAAGTAGGCGGAGGCGCAGCCCTGGGGGCCGTGATCGGAGCAATTGCGGGCGGCGGTAAAGGCGCCGCGATTGGAGCCGGAGTGGGTGCAGGCGCGGGCACGGCGGTCCAGGTGGTAACCAAGGGCGACCAGGTCCATGTGCCCAGCGAGACTCTGCTGGAGTTCACGATCGATCAACCTGTGTCTCTGCCTATAAGCCAGAGCCATTGACGCGGCTAATTTATTGACCCAGCCAATTTATTGACCCAGCCAGTTTAATGCCCCAGACAATTTAATGCCCCGGCCCATCGTGCTGACCAGGCGTTGAGCGCTCTGAGCCCGCTGTCATCCAATGGAACTACGTGAAAAGACCCGCCCAATCTACGCGGAATAGCTGTGCTTTCTAGAAAATAACGTTAGAAATGGACTTGTTGAATTTTCGGCGGCAGCCGTTTCGCACCGCCGAAACTAAGTCCGCCGGCCCCGGATTATTAACTAAGTGAAAATTCAGCACAAAAACTCGTGAACTAGAGCTTAAGTGCTGGTATTCTGTTCTAGCGTTAGAAATGGACCGGTTGATTTTTCTGCAAGCAGCAATCTCTTCTGCACCTGCCGAAACTCTCGAACATTCATTCCAGCGTTAAATCAATACAGGAAATGGAAAAAATGGAACAAGGAACAGTGAAGTGGTTCAACGCCGCCAAAGGCTTCGGTTTTATCACGCGTCAAAGTGGAGAGGACGTTTTCGTACATTTCTCCGCCATCCAGAGCAATGGCTACCGTAGTTTAGAGGAAGGCCAGGCAGTTGAATTTACTGTCACCAAAGGGCAGAAGGGTTGGCAGGCAGAGAACGTTCGCGCCCTGTAATTCGCGAAAATCTCCGAAACCAAAACATTAGAACCAAAGCGGGCGGCCTTCGGGTCGCCTTTGCTTTTGTACTGGGGAATTACAAGCGCGGTCGGGTAACAACAATGAAAACGCTACTCGCCATGATGCGGTTTTTTCATTACATGATCGGCGTAACCGCGCCCGCGAAAGAGCAGGAGCGTCTCGTCCTCTTTATCTGGATTGGAGTGGCGGTTGCCCTTGTCTCGCTGACCGCGCTATTTGCGTGGTTTCTGGTGCCCCGAATTCTGCATTAGCTATCTGGTATCAGGCAGCCGCCTTACCCGGTTCTCCATCCAGAATCGCGCGTATCACTTTGGCATACTCAGCGCTTTCCTTGTCGCCCGTAACCAGTTCAATCTGTTTGGGGCCACTGATCCCAATGCCTAATTGCACGGCGCGTGCAATCTGTTGCTGCTCAAAAATCGCGCCCTGGCTGACTTCCGGTGTGGTTCCAAAATGGCGCAACAATGCCACGCCAACGGCATCAATGGCCACCCGATCAGTCCCCACCAGAATCACATTCGAAGTCACCAGCTTGCCCTGGTCCGGACCGCCATTCACGAAAGCCTGTATCCCGTCCAGCACGATCAGATCTGGTTTGTAGGCGGTATTGATCTCGGCGATCATGCGGCGCTGGTCTGGCGATGAATGCAGTTCGTGCATGAAGTTGTATTCGAAGCCCGGGACAGTCTTGGCTGCAAGACCCACGGAGTTTTTGAGCGAAAGCGTAAAGTGTCCGCCGTAACGATGCGTCTTCAGGCAGCACGTTTGCACAACGCCTCCGGCCTGCCGGACGATTCGCGGAATAGCGAAGCCCTGTTGCCAGTGACTGTCCGCGGATTTCAGATGTTCCCAGTCATCGGCCTTGAGTTGATCAAAGACCACCACCTTCGCGCCCAGTTCCTTACCAAGGACGAAAATGTTTTTCTTTTCCATCACTTCCACGGTATTACCCATGCCGCTCCGGTCGCCAATGGTCAATGGTCCCGAGCCTAGCATTTTCAACTTCTTCACAATGGCAGCCAGCGTATCTTCGCTGGTTGAGCCAGGAGTGGCGTCCGCGCTGTTGAAATTCGGCTTGATGAAGAAGTCCTTGCCGCCGGCTTTCGCCAGTCCAAGCAGGTCAATCGCGCGTGCAACTCCGGTCGCGCGATCAGCCGTTTTCACGAATGCAACCTGGGTTGTCTGCGAAGGGTTGAATTCGATCGAGCGAAGGATTGACGGTGCGAAGAGGGCTGCGCCACCCATGGTGGATGCTTGTTTGAGGAAGCTGCGGCGGTTCATAAATCACCTCATGGCGAATGATAATGTCCGACCCGCTATTGGACACCTCTTCCATAAAGAAATGCAAGAAGTCTGGGGAGCAGAGAGTACACTGTTGGCCGCGTCTTACATTCGAGAAACAACCATGACGGTTCCCAGTTACGTCCGCGGTGCAAACGTTCCGCCTCTTTTGAATGAAACCATCGGCCAACGATTCTCTCGCGCAGCTCTTGCCTGGCCGGAGCGCGAAGCGCTCGTTGTGCGTCATCAGAACGTTCGCTGGACTTACAAGGAACTGGCCGATCGTGCGGAAGATCTTGCCGCCGGTTTGCTCGCACTTGGACTGTGCCCGGGCGATCGCATAGGCATATGGTCTCCCAACAACTCTGAATGGGTGCTCACGCAGTTTGCCAGCGCCCTGGCCGGCCTGATTCTGGTCACCGTAAATCCTGCTTACCAGAGTGTGGAATTGCAGCATGCGTTGCGCAAATCTGGCTGTAAAGCTCTTGTTCTCGCTCCCGGTTTCAAAAGCAGCAACTACTTTCAGTCTTTACGAGAGCTCGCGCCGGAACTTACTGATGCCGGACCCTCCGGTCTTTCTTCCAGGCAATTACCCGAACTGCGGTATGTCATCAACCTGGGCCCAGAGAGCCAACCCGGAATGATTCGTTTTTCAGACGTTGCCAAAACTGCCACTTCTGAAGGTCGCTCTCGTCTGGAACAATTATCAAACCAACTCGAATCTCACAACGCGGTTAACATTCAGTTCACCAGCGGCACCACAGGCGCGCCGAAAGGCGCCACGCTGACGCACCACAATATCCTCAACAACGCCTTCTTTGTTGGCCTTGCCATGGGCCTGCGTGAAGGCGATAGATTATGCATTCCGGTTCCTCTTTATCATTGCTTTGGCATGGTGATGTCCACGCTGGCATGCGTTGTTCATGGCGCTACCATGGTGTTTCCCAGCGAGGGTTTTGATCCACTGGCTGTTCTTCAGACCGTCTCTGGAGAAAAATGTACGGCTCTTCACGGTGTCCCAACCATGTTTATCGCGGAGATGGAACACCCGGTGTTTAAGCAGTTCGACCTCACCTCTTTGCGGGCGGGAATCATGGCCGGGTCGCCTTGTCCCATTGAAGTCATGCGACGTGTCATGGATTGCATGCACATGCGCGATATCACCATTGCCTACGGCATGACGGAGACCAGCCCGGTAAGCTTCCAGAGTGCCGTGGATGATCCCATTGAGCGCCGCGTTTCCACCGTCGGCCGGATCCAGCCGCATCTCGAAGTGAAGATAGTGGATTCTGAAGGCGAAGTCGTACCGCGCGGAACTCCGGGCGAACTACTGACCCGGGGCTACTCTGTCATGCTCAGATATTGGGACGATCCTGAACAGACAGCGGCTGCCATTGACTGCGATGGCTGGATGCACACCGGCGATCTGGCCACGCTCAACGATGAAGGATATTGCAACATCGTCGGCAGGATCAAAGATATGGTCATACGCGGTGGCGAAAACATATATCCACGTGAAGTGGAGGAGTTTCTCTTCACCCATCCTAAGATCGAAGCCGCACAGGTAGTAGGCGTGCCGGATCAGAAGTATGGAGAAGAGCTTTGTGCGTGGATCAAAGTGCGTGCTGGCGAAACCGTCACAGAAGATGATGTCCGCAGCTTCTGCGCAGGGAAGATCGCACATTTCAAAATCCCGCGGCACATTTGCTTTGTCGAAGAGTTTCCCATGACCGTTACCGGCAAGGTCCAGAAGTTTCTCATCCGGCGAAACATGATGGAACGGCTTGGTTTGAAGCAAGAGCCAACAGCTTGACGTCCTAAGGTGTTTACTTGCCGATGTTTAAACAGAACCTCAACTATGCAAGCCACATAGCAGTGCTGTATAGTTTCCGTACCGAAATTTAAACGAAACTCCAGGCGGCATAGCCTCCGGGAACACGCGAATCCGGACATGGACCAGGGGATTACCCGGGAAATTCAAGGTCAAGATTAGGCTCCCGGAACAAGGCGAATAAGAGACATATAAGTGCGACTACGCGTACTCTTTCAATTATTAGCATTTTGTTCCCTCATGGTTGGCGGCGCTATGTCACAGAGCGCGGCTGAACAACTGATCCAGCAGTATCAACAGCAACAGCGCGGCGCCGCAGGCGCCACCGGCAACACGCCCATCACCAACAATCCCGCTGACCTGGACTCGCGCGACCTTCAACAACTCCAGGAACAGAGACAAATCCAGGCTGCGAATGACCTTATACAAAGCCGCCAGCGCGACATGTCGGATTTGCCGCCCGAACCAGACATTGAGTTTCAGGATTTTGTCACCAGCTCCCTCGGCATCCACCTGCCTATCTTCGGACAAACACTGTTTCGCACCGTGCCTTCAACCTTTGCGCCTCTGGATCGCGTGCCGGTTACTCCTGACTACCTGATCGGCCCAGGTGATGAGTTGCTTATCAGGGTGTGGGGACAGGTTGATATTAACTATCGCGCCGTAGTGGATCGCAATGGCTCCATCTATGTCCCTCGCATCGGAGCTATCAGCGTGGCCGGCACCCGCTATGATCAGATTCATTCTGTGGTGCAGGATGCCATTGCCAGGGTATTTAAGAATTTTGAATTGAACGTGACCATGGGGCAGTTGCGGTCGATCCAGGTTTTCGTCGTCGGCCAGATACGCAGGCCCGGAAGCTATACCGTAAGCTCGCTCAGCACCTTGGTGAATGCGCTCTTTGCCTCCGGCGGCCCATCCAAACGCGGTTCCATGCGGCGCATTGTCCTGAAACGCCAGGGCAAGGAAGTGACGACCTTTGATCTATATGACCTGCTCGCCAATGGTGACAAGAGCAAGGACGCGCAGCTTCTTCCCGGAGACGTGATCTACGTTCCCCCGGTTGGGCCGCTGGTCGCGCTGGCAGGCAGCGTCAATATCCCGGCCATTTACGAGTTGAAGGAGCATGACACGCTTGGTGATCTGCTCAATGACGCCGGTGGTTTGACCACCACGGCTGGTGGCCAGCGCGTGATCATTGAAGGCATCGATGATCAACATACCCGCTCAGCCACTGAGGTCCTAATCAATGACCAGGGGATGAAGACCCAGCTCAGGCCTGGCGACATCATCCGTTTCCTGCATATCTCGCCAAAGTTTGACAACGCTGTAACTCTGCGTGGCAACGTTGCTTCCCCGGGCCGTTATCCATGGAAAGCCGGCATGCACGTAAAGGATCTGATTCCTACTCGTGACACGTTGATCACGGAAGAGTATTGGAAAAGGCAGAACAAGCTGGCCATCAACCCGGACGCCAATAGCTTTAAGCTCAGGGAAGAGAGAGCGCGCGATCAGCGGCGGCAGAGCGGGACGAACGGCCAAGCTGGTGATCAGGGAAACCGTTCTGGGCAGCAACAGCAAAGCCCCTCTCAACTGGGAGCAACTAACGCGCCCGTTCCACTGCAGCAGGGCGCCAATCAGCAGCAGCAGCCCCAGCCGAACCAGTATCCTGATCTGCAAAACCCGCAGTCTCTCGATCTCCACAATGGTCAATATGATGACCTGAGTGAAGACGATCTGGCTGCCCGTGTCGGCAGAACGGAAGCCCAGCGAATCAAGCAGGAACAGTATAAGAACCAGGTGCGGCGTTCGGGTGCCGAAATCAACTGGGATTATGCCGTCATCCAGCGTCTGAACGTGGAAGATCTAACCACCCATCTGGTGCCTTTCAACCTTGGGAAAGCCATCGCGGGTGATCCCACGCAGAATGTGGATCTTCAGCCGGGAGACATCGTAACCATATTCTCCCAGGCTGACATGCAGATTCCCACCGAATCGCAAAGTAAATATGTGCGCCTGGAAGGTGAATTCAAGTCGGCTGGTGTGTATCAGGCAGAACCCGGAGAGAAGCTGCGCCATCTTATTCGCCGTGTTGGCGGGCTCAGTCCCCAGGCATATCTATACGGCGCTGAACTTGATCGCGAGTCAACTCGAGAAGACCAGCAGAAACGGCTGGAAGAATACACGAACGAGCTTGAAAAAAGTATCGAACGAAATGCCAGCTCGCAACGCAACCTGACCGGCGAAGAGGCCATCACTGAAAAGCAGTCGCAGGAAGGGCAGCGGCGTTTGCTCGATAAGCTGAGGCAGGTACGGGCCACCGGACGAATCGTCCTTGAACTGAGTCCCAATGCTGACAGTATTGATGCTCTTCCTGATCTGGTGCTGGAAGATGGCGACCGGCTTCTGATTCCTTATCGCCCCGCCACCGTCAACGTGCTTGGCTCGGTCTACAACAGCAATTCATTCATTTTCAAGCCTGGCAAAACCTTTGGTGACTATCTCCGGCTTTCCGGCGGAGCCACGAAAAACGGTGACAAAGGGCGTGCGTTTATCATCCGCGCTGACGGGACTACCGTGAGCAATGACAACCACACGCTGCTGGCCAACAGCTTCCAGACAGCGCACCTGATGCCGGGAGATACCATCGTGATACCGGAAAAGCTGGATAAGGGAGCCGTTCTGCGCGGATTCAAGGATTGGACCCAGATCATTGGCCAGTTCATCATCGGCGCGGCCGCAGCGAAAGTATTGTTCCCGTAACGCGACTCGTTTCTTATTGCGACTTTCCCAACCTGTGACGTGTTTCGAGATATCCGCGTTTGGTCATTTAGCAGCGCCGGAGGCGCGAAATGAGTTAGCCCAGACCGGAAGGTCTGGGTGAATGGTTAAGAAACGACAAGAGCCCCGTAGGGGCGGCACCAACTAGCGCATTCGAAGCATCACTCTTAGGCTCGCCGCTGCGATGAACCTTCGCTCGTGTTACTATCCCACGCATGAAAATCAGGACCGCCGCACTCTTTGCGTGTTTATTCTTACTGACCGCGTTTGCCGCTTCTCAGGAAAATCCCGACTTTGCCATTAAGAAAATCGGGGATGGCGTTTACGCCGCCATCGGCTCTGATTCAGGCAAAGCGGGCAGCAATGCCGGCTTCATCATCGGCGAAAATGCCGTACTGGTTGTGGACACCTTTGAAGATGTGGTCCCTGCCCAGAACCTGCTTGCGGAAATACAGAAACTGACTAAGCTGCCTGTTCGTTTCGTGGTGAACACGCACTATCATCTCGACCACACAGGTGGCAACGCGGTCTTTCAGAAAGCCGGCGCCACCATTCTGGCCCAGCGTAACCTGCGTGGCTGGCTGAATACGGAAAACATGAAGTTCTTCGGCGCCAATCCCAAACCGGAAGCCAAATCTCGGGTTGAAGCCCTGGTGAAGCCGGATATGGTGTACACCGACGCGGTCGATATCTATCTGGGTAATCGTCTGGTGCAGGTACGTTACATGCTTGGGCACACCGGCGGAGATTCCGTCATCACCGTACCTGATGCGAATATAGTTTTTGGCGGCGATCTCGTTTGGCAGAAACATCTTCCAAACCTGATCGATGCCACCACTGACGCATGGGTAAAAACGCTGGAGGATCTGCTTTCGCGCCATCCCTCCGCGACTTTTGTTTCCGGCCACGGTGATGTCGCGACTCCGCAGGATGTAAAAGATTTCCATGATTATCTGGTGACCTTGCGTGAAGCGGTCGCCAAAGCCCAGGGAGAAGGGAAGTCAGGCCAGGAACTCATGAATGCCGTACTGCCGCAATTGCAGGACAAATACAGTACGTGGGGATTCTTCAAAGGATTCTCGACGCGCAACATCCAGCAAACAGCCGCGGAATTGAAGGGCGAAAAGAAAGTGCCGGTTCCGATTGATGCAAATAGCAAATAGCAATTAGCAAGCAATTAGCCATTAGCAATTAGCGACTGGCCGTGCTAGTTGTTTAGATTTGAATCCATTCGCCTCTCGGTGACAGTGAACAAACAGCAGCGCGAGGCCGACTTGCGCGCCGAGCGCCGCAGCAACAGGAGCCGCGTCAATGTCGCCATGAGCCGCGGCCTAAAGCGGTTTGGAGCGAAGCGACAAAATTACAGTTTGCGGGAATAACGTGTAAAAATTCTCAGCCGTTTGCCGGCCTATCTCTTCTTTTGTCAGGCCGCGTAGCTGAGCAATGGTCTCCGCCGTATTCACCACGTAAGACGGTTCATTGCGTTTCCCGCGATGCGGAACCGGAGCCAGATACGGTGAATCCGTCTCAATCAGCATTCGGTCCAACGGCACATCATTCGCCGCATCGCGTATGTTTTGCGCTTTCGGATAGCTCACGTTCCCGGCGAAAGAAACATAAAAACCGATATCCAGCGCAGCCTGCGCGTGCTTCCACTCACCGGTGAAGCAATGAAGAATCCCCGGCAGTCCTGACGGCGCCCAATGGTCTCTCAGCATTTGCAACGTGTCATCCCACGCGTTCTCACTGTTGTTGCTGGGCCGGCAATGAATAATGATGGGCAGTTTGGCCAGTGCGGCCAACTCCATCTGCCGCCGAAACACTGCTTTCTGCAGGTCGCGCGGAGAATGGTCATAGAAGTAATCCAGCCCGATTTCGCCCCAGGCAATGATCTTCGGGTGCTTCGCCAGGTCCGCCATCTCCTGATAGTCGGTCTCAGTGGCCACGCTGGCTTCATGCGGATGCAACCCCGTGCTGGCGAAGATCCAGTCATGTTGTTCGGCGACCTTTAATCCACAATCGTATGTGCCAGGCCCTGTCCCGCTGCCAATTGCCAGAATCCGCTCCAGGCCGGCCTCACGTGCTCTCGTGAGCATCTCCGTGCGATCGACGGAAAACTTCTCGCCTTCAATGTGTGCGTGAGAATCGATGTACAAAGGAATTTTCCAGTGTTTGGATAAATCGCGATCAAGCCGATCGATGAACGAACGGCAGCCCGCCCAATCCGATCAGCGGAAATCAGTCCGATCAGTGTCATCAGCGGTAAGATTTTGCGCTACTTCAGTTTCGACCCCACCGGCACATCCTCCAGGAAACTTGCCAGTACCGGTTTACCCTCTTCGCCAAAAGACGCTGCCACGATCATGCCGTTCGATTCCAGGCCGCGAAGCTTGCGCGGAGCCAGGTTGGCCACGATGACCACCTTGCGTCCAATCAGCTTTTCCGGCTCATAGGAGATCGCAATGCCGGCCACCACCTGCCGCACTTCCGTTCCTATGTCGACTTCAAGCCGCAGCAGTTTGTCAGCGCCTTTTACTTTCTCGGCGAATTTCACCTCACCCACGCGCATTTCCACTTTGAGGAAATCGTCGATGGTGATTTTGCCATCCCCAGCCGCTGGTGCTGTCTTGGCGGCCGGCGCGCCGTTGGATGGACCGTGGGCTGCCTGGGTGGCCGGCTGACCAGCCATTGCTCCCGTACCGGCGGGTGTCGCTGTAGCGGGAGACGCCTGAACATCTGGAGCCTGCGGGGAGCGCTCCTGTTCCATTTGTTGCATCCTTTCGATTACCGATTTATCGGCGCGCGGAAACACCGGTTCCACCTTGCCTAGCTTGCCACCAAGCGGGAGCTGTCCCCACTTCAAGTCAGAAAGATCGAATCTGGTAATGTCGCCCAATCCGAGTTGGGTCCAGATCTTTGCGGTGGAATCCGGCAGCACCGGGTGCGCCAGCGCAGTAACAATGCGCAGGGCTTCACAGGCGGTGTACAGGATGGTTGCCAGACGGGATTTGCTCTCCTCGCCTTCTTTCTCGGCTACCAGCCACGGTTCTTCATCCACCAGGTACTTATTCACTGCGCCAATCAGCGTCCATGCTGTTTCCAGCGCCTTTGAGAACTGATATTCCTCAAAGAGCTGGTTGAATTCGGAAATCACAGTCAGGGCGTGGTCGCGAATCACGCCGTCTGATTCCTTCTTCGCTACCAGAGGCGAGGGATAGGGGATCGAGCCGCCAAAGTAGCGGTTGATCATCGTCAATGTGCGGCTGGAAAGGTTCCCCAGATCATTGGCCAGGTCGGAGTTGTAGCGTTGCACCAGCGCATCAAAGCTGAAAGAGCCATCCTGTCCGAAAACAATTTCACGCAGCAGGAAGTACCGCAGCGCATCATTACCCATCACGTCGATGACAGTCTCCGCGCGTACAATATTGCCGCGCGACTTCGACATCTTGTTGTCTTCAAACAGCAGCCAGCCGTGGGCCACGATCGCTTTGGGCATCGGCAGCTCAGCCGCCATCAGGAACGCAGGCCAGTACACGCAGTGAAAGCGTATGATCTCCTTGCCGATCATGTGCACGTCGGCCGGCCAGTAACGCTCAAACTTCTTCTGCTCCTCAGGATCTTTTGAGCCAAAGCCCACCGCTGTGCAGTAGTTGCTGAGAGCATCCAGCCATACATAAACAATATGTTTAGGGTCGCCCGGTACGGGAATGCCCCATTTAAACGTACTGCGGCTGATGGAAAGATCGCGCAAGCCGCCTTTTACGAAGGCCATGACCTCATTGCGGCGGCTTTCCGGTCGGATGAAGTCAGGATTTTTCTGATAGTACTGGACCAGTTTGTCGGCGAATTCTGACAGCTTGAAGTAGTAATTCTCTTCACTCACCGTCTCGGTCGGGCGGCCGCATTCCGGACAAGGCGCGCCCGGCCCCACAGCGTCCACGTAAAGCTCGTCAAAAACGCAGTACTGGCCGGTATATGTCCCTTTGTAGATGTACCCCTTGGCTTCAAGACGCTTCCATAACTCCTGCACACCCTGTTTATGCCGGGGATCAGTGGTGCGTATAAAGTCGTTGAAGGTGATGTTCATCCGTTCAAACAGGGAACGGAATTCGCCTGCAACCTGGTCGGCAAATTTTTGCGGGGTGGTTCCGGCCGCGGTGGCTGAACGCTCAATCTTTTGTCCGTGCTCGTCCGTGCCGGTTAGGAAAAATGTGTCGTAGCCGAGCAGCCGTTTCCGGCGCGCAACAGCGTCACACACCAGTGTGGTGTAGGCATGCCCGATGTGCGGGCGTGCGTTCACGTAGTAAATGGGCGTCGTAATGTAGAATTTCTGGCCCTTATCCATTCGTCTCTTCCAGATACATCTTAATCGCTTCCTGCATCACTGCCTTCAGAGGAACCTGTTGCTGCTCGGCGATGCGTCGGCAGTCCTCGTACTCCGGAGCATAGTTGCTGATACTTCCATTCAGGTTGGCCAGCTTCATGCGTATCTCGCCCCATTTTGTCTGTACAGACACATGTCGCCGCGTCAGCGTGGCCCGTGCTTCCTGCCGCATTCGCACGCCCAGGGACGTGGTTTCCGCAAAAATCAGCCTGGTTAGCTTTTGAGCGTCACTGGGCTGGCACAGCACGGTTAACAGTGTGCCGGGTCGGTTCTTCTTCATCTGTACGGCGGTGCCGAAGACGTCGAGTGCGCCCTGAGCGAACGCCCGCTCCATCACATATCCGAAGACCTGGGGTGACATGTCGTCCACATTGGCTTCCAGAATCGTTATCTCTTCGCTGGCTGCGCCTGGCAACGTTGCGCCGGGTAATGTCGCCGACGCTTTCGCATCCTCTTCGATCGGCACAGTTTCTCCAATCGTCAGCCTCACAACGTTCGGGACGTTCTTGAAATTCCGCGAACCCGCGCCATAGCCGGTCTTCAGGGGCTTGATTCGCGGAAAATTGCCAAAGCGTGACGCCAACACGCTAACAATCGCAGCTCCGGTTGGCGTGACCAGCTCTTTCTGGATTTCGCCGGAATAAACGGGCGCGTTCTTCAACAATTCAAGCGTGGCGGGGGCCGGAATCGGGAAGGTGCCATGCGCGCACACCACACTTCCGCCGCCCACATTCAATGGCGAACATACCCATTCATCAACGCTCAGTGCCTCGGATCCCACAGCGGCACAGACGATGTCGACGATCGCGTCAATCGCGCCCACTTCGTGGAAATGGATCTTTTCAATATCGGAGTTATGTACCTTCGCTTCAGCCGCGCCTAGCGCTTCAAAGATTTTGATCGCTCGGTCCTGTGCGCTCTTGGCGATGGCCGCACCCCGGATGATCTGGCGAATCTCCGTCAACCCGCGATGCGCGTGATCATGGCTGTGCTGGTGGCTCTGATCATGCGAGTGCTCGTGCGAGTGATCGCCGCGGCGTTCGTGTGAGCGCCCATAAGATTCACTGGTATGTTGATGGCCATGATCGTGAGCATGCTCATGCGAATGGGAGTGTTGCGTCTGCTGCGCCCAGAACTCCTCTCGCGGCAGCTCTTTTTCGCCCGAGGCAATCACGTCCACCTTGGTCGCACTGATGCCGCTGCGGTCCACACGCAAAATCTCCAGCCGCGCATCCACTCCCAGCGCTTCAACCGTGCGGACCAATAGCTCAGGAGGCACGCCGGAATCGACCAGCGCGCCGAGGAACATGTCTCCACTGATGCCTGAGAAGCACTCCAGGTAAGCAATCCGCATAGAATCCCGAACAGCCATCATAGGTTTAGGGCGGTACTGCCGTCAAACCGGGGCGCCTCTCCCGCTTTGCTATAATCGCCTTTTCCGTCAGTAACTTACAGCGGCGTCAGTACCGATCTGAGCAGCCAACATACCGTATTGAAAAGGCAGGCACTTTGTACCTGGAACTTCAACAGCAGCTTACCCGGCACGTACATGAATTGATCAAACGCCAGTATGACCTTGATCTGGAGCGACTGGTAGTGGACCAGCCGCCAAACGTCGGCTTGGGCGAATATGCCTTGCCACTGAGCTTTGAGCTGGCCAAAAAGTTGCGTAAGCCCCCGCGTAAAATCGCGGAGGAAATTGTGGCCGGACTCTCCACCGTTCCAGGATTTTCAAAGTTTGAAGTTGCCGGCGCCGGATACATCAATGCTCGTCTCGACCGTCAGGCGGCAGCCAGAACTTTGCTTGGCGAAGAAGTCGCTCCGCCCGCTCCATCCGGCATCAAAGTTTTGGTCGAGCACACCAGCATCAATCCCAACAAGGCAGCCCATATCGGGCATCTGCGCAACGCGATTCTGGGCGACACGTTCGTTCGCCTGCTCCGCGCTTCCGGCGCGCACGTTGACGTGCAGAACTATATCGATAACACCGGCGTTCAGGTCGCCGATGTGGTGGTCGGATTCCTGTATCTGCAAAAAAAGTCCAAATCGGACGTGGAGACGATCATCGCCCAGAGTACCCCGGATCGTCCCTTCGACTATTACTGCTGGGACCTTTATGCCCAGGTTTCGCAGTGGTATGAAGGCGACAAGGAACGCACTAAACTGCGCCTCCAGACCCTGCATGATATTGAGCAGGGGGGCAATGAAGCCGCAGATATGGGCCGGCTGATCTCTGACGCCATCATTCTGCGCCACCTTCTCACCATGCAGCGGCTGGGAATCATCTATGACTTTCTTCCCCAGGAGAGTGAAATACTTCATCTCCATTTCTGGGAACTTGCTTTCGAACAGATGAAGCAAAAAGGCGTGCTCTACTTCGAAAACGAGGGCAAAAACAAAGGCTGCTGGGTGATGAAACGCGCCGGAACCAAAACCGCAGTCGCCAAATCAGACGAAGCCCCGAGCGAAGCTGAAATGGCTAGAATAAAAGACGGTCCGGACGAAGACGCCAAAGTGATCGTACGCTCCAATGGCACTGTTACTTATGTGGGCAAGGACATTGCTTATCACCTGTGGAAGTTTGGTCTGCTCGGCAAAGACTTTGGCTATCGCAGGTTCTACAAGTACCCGGATGGCCACCAGGTGTGGATATCGGCGGAGAGCGGCGAAAAGGACCATCCCCATTTTGGCGGCGTAAACGCCATCTATAACGTAATCGACTCACGGCAGAGTGATCCGCAGAACAACGTAATTGAAGCCATCCGCGGGCTGGGTTATACCCAGCAGGCGGAAAACTATCATCACTTCTCGTATGAAATGGTTGCACTTACGCCGCGTTGCGCCCTTGATCTGGGTTATGACGTTTCCGAAGAAGACCAGAAGCGTTCCTACATCGAAGTATCGGGTCGCAAGGGTTTCGGCGTAAAAGCCGATGACCTTCTCAACGCGCTCATCGCCGCCGCACAAAAAGAAGTGGATTCGCGTCACCCTGAAATGGCCGAAGGCGAACGTCGTGGGATCGCCGCAAAAATAGCCATTGGCGCACTCCGCTATTTCATGTTGAAGTTCACCAAGACGTCAGTGATTGCCTTTGACTTCAAAGAAGCCCTGAGCTTTGAAGGCGAGACCGGCCCCTACGCGCAATATGCCGTGGTGCGCGCCAGCAACATCTTCCGCAAAGCAGGATTGACGCCTGAAAAAATTCTGTCCACTCAAATTGACCTCAAGTTTCTGGATGTCGACGATGAAATCTGGGAACTGTGGCTGCGCGCCGGACAACTCACCAGCATGGTCCAGCAGGCGATCTCCACCAACGAGCCTGCTTATGCGGCAAAATATGTCTTTCAACTGGCGCAGGGATTCAACAACTTCTACCACAAGCACCATATCCTGACCGAAGAAGACGCCGCGCGCAAACAATTCCTGCTTGCAACTGCCGCAGTCGTCCGAAAGGCTCTGGTTGATGGTCTCGGACTCATGGGAATTGATGTTCCGGCAGTGATGTAGAAATCAGCGGTTAGCCGTTAGCCTTTAGCCATTAGCTTTTGGCCATTACTATTGTTTCGAAGCCAAGTCATTTTAAGTCAGCTAATGATGAAAAATAAATTTATCCGAGCATTGCTGGTGCTGTCGCTGGTTGCTCTCATCGTTACGTGCCTCTGGGCGTTCAGCTACCACACTCGTGAATTCAAAGGGGGCATCGAAATTAGTGATAATGGCATTCTGTCGTATCCGCGCTATGTCGCACACTTGGGCAAATTTCCCCTATCGGAGAATGGTCAGTATTCGTTTACAGTTCATGGTCTGCCGCCGGAGATGCTTGATCTGTCTTTGAACGTGCTGGATGCCACGTACGCAGATAGATCCGAGCTGACGTCTTTGCAAACATCTGTGAGCGTTTCTATCACCGACGGTTCCGGGAAGGAGGTCTGCACTGCGAACGGCAACCTCTCAGATGCGCGAGACCGGGATCATCCCAGCTGGATTCTTTCTTCCAGTGACGTAAGCTCTTCCTTTTGGCATCAACGCTGCCTGAATCTTCCTATCAGCCGTTACAAAACCTACACCGCCAAAGTGGTACTTTCGGGTGCGGCTGATTCCAGGGCTAACAAAATGGTTGAGCTACTGCTTGCAGGCGGAGGTAATGAGCTACCGTAATGCGGGCGCTGAATAGACGTAATGCGTTTGGCGCTGGCCCAGCGCTGGAGGCGAGATGAGAGGCGCCACCGATGGGCGTTCCAGGGAAGCTCTTGTATTTCCGCTCCTTCTCTTGCTGGTATTATCCTGTCCTGTGCTTGAATCCGATCTCAGAATCTCTGAAAGAGCTTTTGCATGGCAAGACTAATCTGCTTCCTCGTACTTTTAATCGCTCCATTTTTCTCCTTCGCCTTCGCCCAGGATAAAGACAAGCCAGCGCCCGCGCCTCTCGACGGCCCAAATGCAATCTTTCACGATGCCTTGCTCGACAATCTTCAAGGCCGCTGGAAGGTAACAGGAACAATCATGAGGAAGCCGCGTGAGCTCGAACTGACTGCGGAATGGGTTCTCAACCACCAGTTTCTCCAGGTCCGCCAGCGTGATACCAAAACCGTGGCAGGGAAGCCAGCATACGAAGCATTGATCTACATCGGCTATGACAACGCCAGCGATCGTTATGTCCTGCACTGGATTGATATCTATGGCGGGCGTTTCTCAGAAACGCTGGGTTACGGGCAGCGCGAAGGCAACAGTGTCAAATTCAACTTCGAATATCCTGATGGCCCTTTTCATAACACCTTCACGTGGAATCCGGAAGACAAGTCGTGGAGTTTCTTGCTGGAACAGAAAGACGCCGCAGGAAAGTGGAAGAACTTCGCCGACCAGAAAGCTAGGCGCGCACAGTAGGAATGTACTGAGTTGAGAGGCAAAAAAAGGAGGCCATGTCAGGCCTCCTTTGCTAATTGCCATTTGCTAATTGCTAATTGCTGTTCTTTTCGTAGCTTTTCACCCACTCCACCAGACTTCGTACCGCAATGCCCGACGGCCCTTTGGCGATCCAGCTCTTGCTGTCTTCAATCCACGCAGTCCCGGCAATATCCAGGTGCAGCCACGGTGTATCTTCAACAAATTCTTTCAGGAAGGCCGCAGCCGTGCTTGCGCCGCCCCAGCGTCCGCCGGTGTTCATGATGTCGCCGATATTGGAGCGGATCTGCTCCAGGTATTCGCTATCCACGGGCAGCCGCCAGAACTTCTCGCCTGAGCGTTCCAGAGATTTGGTGAAGTGCTGGTAGGCGTCTTCATCGTTGGCAAAGACCCCGGCGTTCTGATGGCCCAGGGCGACAACGCATGCGCCAGTGAGAGTGGCGGCGTCGATAAGATGAGTGCAGCCGAGGGTGCGCGCGTAGTGCAGGCCGTCAGCCAGGACCAGTCGCCCTTCAGCGTCTGTATTTACGATCTCAATGGCCTTGCCTGACATGGCGATCTGTACGTCACCGGGTTTCTGCGCTTTGCCGCTGGGCATATTTTCCGTCGCGCAGACAATTGAAATGACCTTCACTTTGGGTTTAAGCATGGCGATGGCGCGCATCGCGCCGATCATTGCCGCACCGCCCGCCATGTCATATTTCATTTTCTCCATCCCGTCTGCCGGTTTAATGGAGATACCGCCTGTATCAAAGGTCACACCTTTGCCGATCAGCCCCAGGACCGGTTTTTCTGGTGCGCCTTCCGGTTCATACTTCATCACGATCAGGCGCGGTTCCTCATCAGACCCCTGGGCCACGCTCCAGAATGCGCCCATTTTCAGGGCTTTGATCTTGTCCGGGCCGCCAAGCTCGCACTTGAGGCCGGTGCTTTCACACATTTTGCGCGCACGTTCAGCCAGCATGATGGGCGTCATGCGATTGCCGGGTTCGTTCACAAGTTCGCGGGTAAAGTTCTGCGATTCGCCAATGATGCGGGCCTGGTCCAGCGTGCCCTGAAGTTTGCCCTGGTCCGATCCTGTGGGGGCTACAACAGTCACTTCCTTCATGCTGTAGTCTTTGCGGTCGCTGCGATAGGTGTCAGGATCAAAGTCGGCGACGTACGCTCCTTCCACAATCGATCGCATGCCGTCTTCTGCGCCGCTGGAAAGTTCAGGCAGCAAAATGGCGCAGCTCTTAATCATCTTGGGTTTCAGCGCGCGGAGGGCCGTCCCGGCAGCTTTACGCAGTTCGACGTGAGAAAAAGTCTTGGCCTTGCCGGCACTCACCACGAGAAGGCGCTTCGCTTTCAATCCCTGGGGACGATGCAATAAAACGGTTTCAAAAGGCTTGCCCGTAATTTCGCCGCTGGCGATCAAGTCAGCCGCGGCTTTCTCCGCCGTGGCGTCTTTCAAGGAAAGCTTAGGCGCGGGCTTCTCTTTGTCGCCATGATCGAGGGCAAAGGCGACAAGGCATTCGGTTTCAACGTCGGCAGGGTTGGCAATCGCTAGTTTTATATCCATGATGGCTTTTTCTTCTACTCCAGGTAAGATCTTCTAAAAAATGTTGGAATTTAATTCTTACGTGAACGCGCAACGGCTTCTCGAGCTTCTTTGTCGGCGGTACGGCGCCGCTCCGTTTCACGCTTGTCCCATGTCTGTTTGCCTTTAGCCAGGGCAATTTCAAGTTTGATTTTGCCATTTTTGAAGTACATGCGTGTGGGCACTAAGGTAAAACCCTTTTGCTGGCTCTTGCCCAGCAGTTTGCGCAATTCTTCTTTGTGGACCAGAAGTTTGCGTGTACGCTTCTCCACGTGGCCGGCATAGCCTGCATTTTCATAGGCGCCAATGTGCGCGTTCAGCAGCCAGAGTTCGTTGTCTTTCACCAGTGCGTAAGCGTCTTTCAGGTTGGCCCGGCCTGCACGGACTGATTTCACTTCAGATCCGCTCAGCATAATGCCGGTTTCCATGCGGTCTTCAAGAAAATAGTTGTGGGAGGCCGCACGATTCACGGATGCGTCGCGTTCTCCAGAAGCAACCGGATCGCGCTTTACGTTTTTGGGCTTGTTCGGCTCAGTTTGATGCGTAACTTGGCGGGCCATGGCAGCTTTCTGCTGCATGCAGCAAAATTTTTATGCTATCACAACGCAAAGTAACGTTACTAAAGTCGTTCTAGGGTTTAAGCAGATTCGGTGTATAATCTGCCATTCCGTATAGTTTATTTCCGGGTGCCAAAACAGGCTAGTCCTTCGAACAACCCCCATAAAATAGAAGGAGTTAAGCGTGTGTGCAGGCCCAAGCAGGAGCGTATGAGGAGAGTAGTAAAGATCTTAGCAGTCTTATTGATTTTATCGGCAATGTTGCCGGCAGCGGAATCGGCAAAGTCTCTCTACACCAAAGCCCAAAAAGCCGAGACACGTGGGGACTATGAGGCTGCGTACGAGTTTTACCGGGAAGCCTACAATCTGGTACCAGACAGCCTGAAGTATCGCGTTCCTTATGAGCGCACGCGCTTCCTGGCTGCGGCTGCCAAGGTCCATCGCGGCCAGAAACTGCGTGAAGAAGGCCACTGGACGGAGGCTTTGGCGCAGTTCCAGAAGGCAGCTGAAATCGATCCAAGCAATGATCTGGCTGTCCAGGAAATCCGCCGGACCCAGCAGATGATGCAGAAAACGCCCACGCCTTCCGCCTCACCAGGTATGGGCGTCAATAGGTATGGAAATGAAGATGATCCCCTGCGCAGGCGGCTCGAAGATGCCACCGGTCCGGCGTCGCTCGGGCAAATCTCCAATGTTCCCATCAGCGCGCTGGAAATGACCGAAGATTCCAAGCTGATCTATGAAACGATCGGCAAGCTGGCCAATCCGCCTATCAACGTACTTTTTGATCCCGATTACACGCCCCGCCGCCTCACCATCCGCCTGCAAAAAGTTACTTTACCGGAAGCACTTGATATCGTTGCATTACAATCCCGCACTTTTTGGCGACCGGTAACCTCGAACACGATTTTTGTAGCCCAGGATACGCAGGCCAAGCGCAGGGAATTGGAGCAGAACGTTGTCAAGACGTTCTATCTGGGCAACGTATCAGGTCCAACGGATCTCCAGGACATTGTGAACGCGATCCGCACGGTGCTTGAAGTGCAGCGCATTCAGCAGATTCCTTCGCAGAGCGCTATTGTCATTAAAGGTACCCCGGACCAGCTGGCTCTGGCCCAGAAGATGATCGATGACATCGATAAGTCCAAGCCGGAAGTCATCGTCGATGTAGTCGTCGCCCAGGTACGGCGGGATAAGAACAGGCAGTTGGGAATCACGCCTCCACAAAATCTCAGCGTGGCATTGCAGGGAGTGAATACCACTACCCCCACGAACGGCACTAACGGCACCACGGGAAGTTCCACGGGCGGCCTGAACTTCAACGATCTCCAGCATCTGAACTCGACCAACTACTCAGTGGCCATCTCCCCGCTTACGGCGGTAGCTCTATTTTCTGATAACGACTCCAAAGTGCTTGAGAGCCCGCGTGTTCGCGCCACAGATAACGAAAAGGCGACCCTGAAGGTTGCTGACAAGATTCCAATTGCAACCGGCTCGTTCGGTACGCCCGTGGGTATTGGAACTGCCACTGGCGCTGTCGGTGTAAATACGCAATTTACTTACACTGAAGTGGGTGTGATCCTGGAAATTACGCCGCGCGTACATCCGGATGGACAGGTGACGCTCAAGACCGTGATGGAGCTTTCCAACCTGAACGGCTCATCCACCATTGGCGGCGTTACCCAGCCGATCATCAGTACGCGCCGTATTGAACACACCATCAGGCTCGGTGACGGTGAGATGAACCTTTTGGGCGGAATTCTGGAAGAGCAGGATACCGTGACCTCCGGTGGAACCCCTTTCCTGGGACAAATTCCCATTCTCAAGTACCTCTTCTCAACCACGACGAAGGAAAAGGTCACCAACGAATTGGTATTCCTTCTGATCCCGCATATCGTTCGCGGCCAGGAATTGAACGATCTGAACCGCCGCGCTTTTGACGTTGGTACCGGCAGCGGTATCGATCTTCACATCGCGTCCAGGGCCCCCGTGGTAGTGCCTGTGGTTGCTTCTGGCGGAGCTCAGCCTGCCGGAACTATACCGCCTGTCGTCGCCCAGGCTGCAGGCATACAACCTTCTGCAGCTCAGCCTCCCGTTGCTCAGCCTCCAGTCGTTCAGCCTAACGTCACGCAACCAGCCGTTAGCCAGCCGCCAGTGAATCAGCCCGCTGCAACCCAACCTGCAAGCGGCAAGCCCTCAGCTGTTACGCAACCGGCAACTCCGGCTGCTAACGTAAAACCTGGGACCGGGCCAGCAGTGTTGCGCCTTGATCCGGGAAGCTCAACTCAGAAACAGGGTGGAAATTTCACCGTGAACGTGCAAATGGGACATGGGGTGGATGTCGCCTCAGTTCCTATACAGATCACCTACGATCCCAAAGTGCTGCAGTTTGTCAGCGTTTCCAACGGAGAATTCCTGTCGCGCGATGGACAGCCGGTAGCTCTGGTTCATCGCGATGATTCATCGGTAGGCAAGCTGCAGGTAACTGCGCAAAGGCCTGCCGGATCCGCTGGCGTTACCGGCGACGGAACGGTGTTCAGCCTGGTATTCATGGCCAAGGCCAAAGGCAATGGCACAGTTACAATCACGATTCCTGGAGCACGCAACAGTCAGAATCAGCCACTTGACGTGCAGGGCTCGCAAGCGGCGATCACGGTAAACTAGAGAAGTGAAATTGGTGAACGCCCATTACAAATCGGATCCGCAACGCGGCGTGACGCTGCTGGAAATGATCGTGGTCATCACAATCTTGCTGTTGCTGATGGGCGCGGCAGTTCCGGTGGTAAAGATCAGCGTAAAGCGGACCAAGGAGACAGAACTGCGACGCGACCTGTGGGAAATGCGGGCAGCCATTGATCGTTATAAGGATGCGGCTGACAAGAACGCATTTCAGAGCAAGCTGGGTACCGAAGGCTATCCCCCGGACCTGGACACGCTGGTCAACGGCGTGGACGTTGCCGGAGGCAAGAAAATCAGGTTTCTGCGGCGGGTACCCGTTGATCCCATGACCGGTAACAAGGATTGGGGTTTGCGCGCCATGAAGGATGATCCGCAATCAGATTCATGGGGCGGAGAGAACATTTTTGATGTCTACACTAAATCTACGGGGACAGCCCTGAACGGCACCAAATACAAGGATTGGTAAGCGCTATGAACCTAAACATTCGCAAACGGAACGGTTTGCGGGGCTTTACGCTGATTGAGCTGATCATTGTAATTGCGATCATGGGAATTCTGCTGGCTGTGGCAATCCCTGTGTACCAGACACACCTGCGTCACGCCAATGAAGCGGTGCTGAAGGAAGATCTCTACACCCTTCGCAACGCCATTGATCAGTACACACAGGACAAGGCCAAGGCTCCGCAGTCTTTGGATGACATTGTCTCGGCCGGATACCTGCGTATGCTGCCCAAAGATCCCTTTACCAACTCCAACACCAGCTGGCAAGCCGTCCAGGAAGACGTGATGGAGAGCGTTGATCAGACAGCTCCGGGCATCAGCGACGTGCATAGCGGCTCCAACGCTACCAGCACCGAAGGAACGGCTTACAGCAGCTGGTAGGCGATCAAGCGCCGTAGGCGCGACTGACAATAGCCCGGCACGCCGCGAAGCAAGTGCCGGGAACGGTGCGAGACACGATAAGTCCCGCCAGGGACGGCTGAACAAGAAAACAAGAGACTTAGATTCATCGATCCTCACATTGATCCAAGCCGTCTGCACTGCCCATCCATCGTCACAAATATTTCAATGTAGTTGCCCATTTCACCGGTATTGCTAACCCACCAGAAATGCCAGCCCGGAAGTCTGTCTTTGTCCGCTGTGGTTGTGTCTCCAAGCATGATGTACTGAGCGCGGTAAAGCCAGAAATGCCCGGCATCAACCTGTTCCGATGCTATGAACTTTTCGGCTTTTGACAGCGCAGCCTGCATGACAAGTTTGGGGTGGAACGAGTGCTGAGTTTGTGCTTCAGCTTTCTCTTCAGGAGTTATAGCTGAACTGGATTGGCAAGCACCTCGAAGAGAAAAGAAGGTCAGCCCTAAACCGATAAAGACGATACTTAGGATTCTCATCGTATTCACCCCTAACAGATGTTACAGCCGGTCGCCAGGGACGGCACACTATTCAATACACGGCTCTCCACCCGCCTCCCCCAATTTGCTACCATCAAGCTATGCCGGTCGAGACTGAAATCCAATCCACGCACTTGCCGCCGCTGAAGGCCGCGCGGGGCAATGAGATCACCTGCAAGGCATGGCCCCAGGAAGCAGCCATGCGCATGCTCATGAATAATCTGGACGAAGAGGTGGCCGAGCGTCCGCGCGATCTGGTGGTCTACGGTGGCACCGGCAAGGCAGCCAGGAACCAGCAGTCGTTGGAGGCGATTCTCGCCTCGCTCAAGTCCCTCAATAACGATGAGACTCTGCTCGTCCAGTCCGGCAAGCCTGTAGGGATCTTTCGCACGCACGAATACGCGCCACGGGTGCTGATCGCCAATTCGAATCTGGTAGGGCACTGGTCCAACTGGGAAAAGTTCAACGAACTGGAGCGCGCCGGCCTGATGATGTATGGCCAGATGACGGCTGGTTCATGGATTTATATTGGCTCGCAGGGAATCGTGCAGGGTACGTTTGAGACCTTTGCCGCGGCCGGCGAGAAAAGTTTCGGCGGTGATTTGGCTGGCAAGCTGATTGTCAGTGGCGGTATGGGTGGTATGGGTGGCGCTCAGCCGCTGGCGGCCACCATGACGGGCGCATGCTTCCTCGGGATTGACGTTGATGCCGAGCGCATCAAGAAGCGACTCAAGACCGGCTATTGCGACTTTATGGTCAACTCGCTGGACGAGGCCCTGCGCATCCTGAAGAACGCCGTCCGCAAAAAAGAAGCGATATCCGTTGGGCTGGTAGGGAACTGTGCCGACGTGATTCCGGAGATGGCTGAACGCGGCGTGCTGCCGGACATCCTCACCGACCAGACTTCCGCGCACGATCCGCTCAACGGCTATGTGCCCAATGGAATGACACTGGAAGCCGCGATGGAGCTGCGCAAGAACGATCCCAAGGCTTACTTGCAACGGTCCCTTGATGCCATGTCGCGTCACGTGGAAGGCATGCTGCGCTTGCAGAAGATGGGCAGCGTCACTTTTGACTACGGCAACAACATACGCACCTTTGCCCATCAAAACGGAGTCAAGAACGCTTATGACTTTCCGGGCTTTGTGCCTGCCTATATCCGTCCTCTGTTCTGCGAAGGCCGCGGGCCATTTCGCTGGGTCGCTCTCTCTGGCGACCCCGCTGATATCGCCGTTACCGATGATCTGGTGCTGGAGATGTTTCCGGAAAATCAGATTCTGGAACGCTGGATCAAACTGGCGCGCAAGCGCATCAAGTTCCAGGGTCTGCCCGCGCGTATATGCTGGCTGGGATACGGCGAGCGCGCCGAATTTGGCCTGGCAATGAATGATCTGGTCAAGAAAGGCAAGCTCAAAGCGCCAATCGTCATTGGTCGCGACCATCTTGATTGTGGCTCCGTTGCTTCACCCTATCGCGAAACCGAAGCCATGAAGGACGGAAGTGATGCCGTGGCCGACTGGCCGCTCTTGAACGCCTTGCTTAACACCGCCAGCGGCGCAAGCTGGGTATCGATCCACAACGGCGGTGGCGTGGGCATTGGCTATTCGCAACACTCGGGGCAGGTCACTGTCGCCGACGGTACCGACGCCATGGCCAAACGCATCGAGCGCGTCCTGACCAACGATCCCGGAATCGGCGTAGTCAGGCATGTAGACGCGGGCTACGACGAAGCCAAGGCATTTGCGGAGAAGAAGGGTGTGAAGGTGCCTATGGCTGGTTCCTAGTGGTTTTATCTACAGGAAACTTTTCTGAAATCTTGAGCGTTTTGTTTTCAAATCCGGAGCCTTTTGTTTTAATCCCGAGCGGAAGCGAGGGATCCCTATCATCTGAAAAGACACCAAGGGAATACGAGGTCTCGCCATGCAATCTTCGACGATTTTCGGGTTCACGATGCATCGAGCGCCGTAGGCGCGACCAGAAGTTAGCCCACTCTGGAGGCGAGCGATAGCGAAGCCGGAAGGGTGGGTAAGATTCAAGAGTGGCCGAGCCCCGGAGGGGCGACACAGAAATACACAAATCCTTCAAATGCTCGACTACTGCTCAGGATGAAAAATGGGAAATCTTCGATCTTGAAAAAGATTACGAGTAGGAAAAAATCTCCCTATCTCCTCCTGGCCAACATTGGCCAACTCCTCACCCTGCGCGGCGAGCCCGGTCCTCGTCGTGGTGCGTCGCTGAATGACGTCGGCTTGATTGAAGACGCGGCCGTACTCTGCGGTGGCGGAAAAATCATCGCCGCCGGCCGTCAGCGTGAAATTCTTCGCCATCCCTGGATCAAACAAAATAAACGGAAGTTAAAAGAGTTAGACTGCCACGGCAATGTCGTTATCCCCGGTCTGATTGATTGCCACACCCATCCCGCTTTCATGAAGCCGCGCCTGGTTGACTTCGAAAAGCGAATCAGCGGTGCGACTTACGAGGAAATTGCTGCCGCGGGTGGTGGGATTCGTTCCAGCCTGTCCACAGTCCGAGACGCCAAGCGCAATGCGCTGGCGGAGAAAGTTCTTACCGGCTTCAATGCGATGCTTCGCCACGGAACCAGCACGATTGAGGCGAAATCTGGCTACGGCCTGAGCACCGAATCCGAGATCAAGTCATTGGAAGCCATTCGAGACGCCGCCAAACGGTGGCCGGGAACTGTAAGACCAACCCTGCTGGCCGCCCACGTGGTACCCCCTGAGTTCAAAGACAATCCTGAAGGCTACGTTGACCTGGTCTGCGATGAAATCATTCCACTGGTCGCACGACGCAAACTGGTGGCCTATGTTGACGTATTCTGTGAGCGCGGAGCATTCACACTGGAACAATCAGAAAGAATAATGGCCACAGCCAAAGCACATGGATTGGACACGCGGGCTCATGTCTGCCAATTCACCTCTTCGCCTCTGGAAGAGTTGCTGAAACACAAACCAGCTTCGCTCGATCATATGGATTGCGTGGCCGATAACGATCTCAATGCCCTCGCTGGCAGTGACACTGTTGCCGTCCTTCTGCCCGGCGCGAATTACTTTCTAGGCCACAAAGACTACCCCAACGCCCGACGCCTGATTGACGTCGGGCTGCCCTTGGCGCTGGCCACGGATTACAATCCCGGGACCTCGCCAACGCCCAGTATGCCATTTGTCATTTCACTGGCCTGTACGCACATGAAGATGACACCGGCTGAAGCGATTACCGCGAGTACGGCCAACGCAGCCGCGGCCTTGCGGTTGCAAGCCAATAAAGGCTCGATCGAACCCGACAAAGACGCCGATTTGGCGATCTTTGACGTTGCCGAATACAGGGAAATCGCCTATTGGTTCAGCTGGAATCGCTGTGTTGAAATGGTGGTTGCCGGGCAGGCTCAAAACCTTACCGCGGATTTGCGCGGATAAACGCGGATCAGATAAGGCCAAAACAATAATGCGGTCTGTAAACCCCTTGACTATCAGAACAAAAACCCGCGCCACGTTCATACTTGTTCTAACGTGCTGCGCCTTAATGGTCGTTAGCCACGCGGCCGCGCAGAATCCCGCCATTTCTCCTACGCCAACCCCCCAGCCGGTCGCAACTCCAACGCTGTCTCCTTCGCCAACACCGGAAAGCGGCAATGCGCCGCAAGCATCGCCCACAGCCTCACCTTCACCATCACCAACGCCCTCTCCTACGCCGATCGCCGCACACTCCGGACCGACACCTTCGTTTCCTCCGCTCAATGATCGCGAACTGGTAGTCACCGCAGTGGGCGACGTGATGTTGGGCACTACATTCCCCGACGACACTGGCGGTCTTCTTCCTCCCAATGACGGCGCTGACATTTTGCGGGAAGTTACTCCGATCCTTAAACGCGGAGACGTCATCTTTGGCAATCTGGAAGGGCCGCTCACGGAAGGCGGAGTTTCGGCTAAGTGTCGCGGCAAGAAAGAAGGGACGTGTTACGCCTTTCGCGTACCGCCGCGCTACGGCGCACACTTGAAAGAAGCCGGCTTCACAGTGATGGGGCTGGCCAACAATCATGCCATGGATTTTGGCCTGGAAGGCAGGACCAGTTCACGCCAGACACTGGAAACCCAGGGCATTGCCCATTCTGGCGAGCTCGGTGACGTCGCGCACCTGACTGCAAAGGGCAAGAAGATCTCCGTGATCGCTTTCGCCACCTATCCAGGCGCCTACAATCTGCTCGATCTTGATGCTTCACTGGCAACGATCCGGCAGGCGCGGGCTGAGTCTGACATTGTGATTGTGTCTTTCCATGGCGGTGGTGAAGGTTCCGCCAGGCAGCACGTTCTCCCCGGCGACGAAACGTTTCTTGGCGAGGATCGCGGCGACCTGCGTCGCTTTACCCATGCAGCCATCGACGCAGGTGCGCAAATGGTGGTCGGCAGCGGCCCCCACGTGGTTCGCGGGATGGAAATTTATCAGGGCAAACTGATTGCCTATTCTCTGGGAAACTTCGCAACCTACGGGCCGTTCAACCTGAGTGGTGAGAACGGCCTCTCGTTGGTCCTAGAAGCCCATCTGGCCGATGATGGCTCTTTCATCAGCGGACAGGTTTATCCGGTAAAGCAGGAGAAGCCCGGTGGTCCCAGGCTTGATCCGGCCATGACCATTCTGCCGATTCTGCGTAGCCTTACCAAAACTGACTTTGGTGCTACCGGAATTTCAGTGGGGCCGCGAGGCGAGCTCACTCTTCCAGGCTCGCAGGTTCCGGAATGCAGTAACTCACCGGACCTACTGGATGGGCTTTTTGGTACCAGACCCTGCGGCATCTATCCCTGAACTCGGCTGACAGGGAAAATAGGTCGTAACATGAGATATCGGTACTCCTTTCTGGCCATCCTTCTGATTAGTCTAGTTTCCGCAAAAGGCGGGGAGCAGTATGCCCGCGTTTCTGAATTGCAGCCGGAGCTGCAACAGGCCCTGGTGCGCGATGCCGTCTGTAGCGCCAAATCTGGTGATGCCGACGCGCAAGCCCGCGTCGCAAGCGAAAGCAAGACCCTTTTGGATGCCCCGGTAAGCACGCAGGAGCTACTGGCTTCGGGCCGCGAAGCTGGTGTGATTGCCGCACCTCATGATCAATGCCACTGCACCAACGAAAATTGCTCAACCTTCGTTTATCTGAAAGCGGACAACACATACAAGCTTGCCCTGCGAGATACGTTTTCCTCATTGCATCCAATGAAGGGCAGCATGCACGGGCTTCCGTCACTCTCGGGTAAGTACCAGGTGAACGCGAACCAGGAAGAGACCACGGTCTTCAACTGGAACGGTCACCAATACGAACCTGGCCTTTGCGCAACCGTGACTCGGCGGAATAACCAGAAGGTGCCGGCTATCGCCACACATCCATGTAAGGTGAAAGCCAGCCGGCGCTAGGGCCTCACGTTGGGATGTCATCAGTGGTTCACTGTCCCCTGTATGTTTGTAAAGTAAGGCCATCTCGGAGAAAATAAGGCGAGTGCTTGGCCGAAGAGACCCGTATCCACTCATAAGAGACGTTCTTTCCGAACGTTCGCGTTTTCCTCTGCCAATTACAATTTTTTCCATCGCAATTTTTTGATTGAATGAGCACAGGGAGAGGAATGTCTAAGCTCAAGAATTTTGTCTTCATACTGTTAGTATTAATTCCATTCCTGGCATGCGCGCAGAGGCTGCCGGACGGCGCAGTGCCCCAGCATTACAACCTCACCTTTACACCCGATCTGGCAAAGGCGACGTTTGCCGGCGAAGAGACAATTGACGTCCTGCTATTGAAGCCCGCATCTTCCATCACGCTCAACGCGGCAGAGTTGGAAATCCCGCTGGCTGAAGCCACGCAGCAGGACAAGTCACAAACTGCGCAGGTCAGCTTTGACGCAACCAGGGAACAGGCGACCCTGAATTTTGCCACGCCATTGGAGGCGGGCGCGGTAAAGCTGCACCTCAAGTTTACTGGCATTCTCAACGATCAATTGCGCGGGTTCTATCTGGCCCGTACCGCCACGCGAAACTACGCCGTTACCCAGTTTGAGTCCACGGATGCGCGCCGCGCGTTCCCATCATTCGACGAACCGGCGCTTAAATCAACGTTCGACATCGCTTTGATCGTTGATCGCGCCGATACGGCGATCTCCAATGGCGCGATTGAAACCGATTCGCCCGGTCCTGGGGAAGACAAGCACACGCTTAAATTTACGACCACCCCGAAAATGTCGACCTATCTGGTGGCACTCGCTGTAGGAGATTTTGTCTGTAATCAAGGCATGGCGGACAATATCCCCATCCGCGTATGCAGCACACCGGACAAGAAACAGCTGAGCACGCTTGCGGTGAAATATGCGGAAGAGATTCTGCAATTTTACAATCGCTACTATGGCGTGCCGTATCCGTTCGGTAAGCTTGATATCGTCGCGGCGCCGGATTTTGATGCAGGCGCCATGGAGAACACCGCCGCCATCTTCTACCGCGAAGCGGCCCTGTTAGTCGACGAGAAAAATTCTTCGCAGAATTCAAAAGCTGAAGTTTTCGGCATCTTGGCCCATGAGATGGCACACCAGTGGTTCGGCGATCTGGTAACCATGAAGTGGTGGGACAACCTGTGGCTGAATGAGAGCTTTGCCACCTGGATGTCGTTCAAACCTGCCCAATCGCTGCACCCTGAGTGGACACCCGCGCTGGAGTCGCTGGCAGAGACAAACGCAGCCCTTTCAGTCGATGCATTGAAGAGCACACACCCAATTCGTGTACATGCGGAAACTCCGGAAGAAATCGGGGCATTATTTGACGGCATCTCTTATGGAAAAGGCGCGGCAGTCTTGCGCATGCTGGAAGCCTATGTCACGCCGGAGACCTTTCGACGCGGAGTAAACCTTTATATACGCAAGTTCTCCTACTCAAATGCCACTGCCGAGGATTTCTGGAAAGCTCTGGGCGTTGCCTCGGGGCGGCCTGTGGAACACATCATGCCGTCTTTCATCGATCAGCCGGGCGTGCCCTTAATTTCGGTGAAAGCAAGTTGCATTGCACCACCTCCAGAACCGAAAGTCTCGCGCAAATCGAAACGTCGCAGACAACTCAAGCCCGAACCGCCGCGCACGGAGATCACAATTTCGCAGTCCCGGTTCTGGGCGGATGGCGCTGCCGTAACCAATCAGAATCAGACATGGATGCTTCCTGTTTGCGTAAAGACAGAGACAGCTAAGCCATTCTGCCAGGTCCTCAGCCAGAAACAGTTGATTTTGCCGGCAACCGGATGTGCGTCATGGATGTTCGTGAACGCCAATGCGTCCGGCTATTACCGTACGCGTTATGACAGCAGCACCATGCAGAAGCTCATGGCAGTTGCCTCCACCGAACTGAGCACGGCTGAGCGAATATCTCTTCTCAATGACGAGGCAGCGTTGACCTATTCCGGTACTGAGCCCATCAGCAACTATCTTGATCTGGTGGCGGCCTTGTCCCAGGATTCTGAGCAGGCTGTGGTTGAGAGTTATCTTGAACCGCTGATGCAGGCCAGCAGCTACCTGACCAGTGATGCTGATCGCGAGGCCTTTGCAGGGTGGGTAAAATCACGATTCGCCCCCATGTTTGGCAAGGTAGGCTGGACTCCCGACCAGAGCGATGCACGACTGCGGGCAAACCTCATCCTGATCGAAGGAGTTGTAGGGCAGGACCCGGCAGTCATTGCTCATGCCGTTGGGATGGCGAAAAAGTTTCTCCAGGAACCTCAGTCGCTTGATCCTTCCATTGCAACGGAAGTACTGGAAGTGGCCGCGGAAAGTAACGATGCCGGCCTTTTTGATTTGTATATGACCACGTTAAACAATCCGGCGACAACTCCGGAGATGCGTTCCAACCTTTCCCGTGCCATGGCCCGGTTCAGCGATCCCAAACTCGTTACTTCGTGGCTGGAAAAGACCATCTCGCCGGAAACACGCAGCCAGGATTCCCTGCGCTACCTCTCACGGGTGATCAGGAATCCTGAAGCCCAGAAAACAGCCTGGGAGTGGACCAAACAACATTGGCCCGACGTGGAAAAGAAACTTGCGGGTTCAGGTGGAGAGGCGCTGGTTGGTTCCACAGGCGCGTTTTGTGATGTTGATTCGCGAAATGACGTGGCTGCGTTTTTCGCACAGCATAAGCTCCCGGGAACGGAACGCGCACTTAAGCTTTCCCTGGAGCGAATTGACGCATGTGTTAACTATCGCAAAGTGCAACAGCCAGAGCTGGCAAATTGGCTGGTGAAGCGTCCGGCAACCGTGTCTGCGGCACATCCGTAATCGCCAGCGGAACATATAGCTGATTTTCCTAGCGGAACGCGTAGTTGATTGTTAATGCCCCATGCCGTGCGTCTTGAGGTCGTGTGTCTTGAGGCCGCGTTTCTTGACGTCGCACGTAGATGCGGTCACAATGCGGGCACGCGATCGTCAATTCACCAGCATCATTCCATTGCAGGTGTAACCCCGCGCCGGCTGCGTCCTGTTCAATCGTGAAGACGTTGTTGTCATTAGCCTGGCCAGACCAGAAACCTCGTTGCAGTTTGGTGCCACCTTCGCGCAGGTTGACTTGCGTGACGAATGGCGCGTCTTCACCGCAACGGCGTTCCAGAACTGTTGCCGTCCAACCACTGGCAGGGCTGGTGGACTCGCTGACAATGCGATCGCCGCATCTTGGGTGGGTATGTACCCAAAACACGGTCATGGCGGCGGCCAGTGATGCCAATAATGCGGCGAAGGCCAGCCCGGAGTGCCACATCTTTCTGGCAAAGGGATCCATTAGTCGTCGAGATCCGCCAGGGCGCTTGCTCGCGTCATGGGATTGAACTGTTCCGCTCGGTTGCGGATTTCCCGCCAGAGTTCCGCTCGTCCGTCACCGGTTTTTGTCGAATAAGGAAGAATGCTGGAGATGCCGTGGTCGCGGGAGAGCTGGGCCAGAGCAGAGCGAAGCTTATTGCTGGACAACTTATCCGTTTTGGTGCCGACCACGATAAAGTCGCGCTGCGCGTGCTGCAGAAACTCTATCAATTGCTGATCAGGGCCCTGGGCCGGAATGTTGGAGTCGATTAATACGATGGCAAGCTGTAAGGCATTGCGTTCGCTTAGATATGGCTCAATGAACTTTGGCCATTCGGCGGAGATTGACTTGGAGATCTTCGCATATCCGTATCCCGGTAGATCAACCAGCATCAATTCCGGACGGGGCTGCGTGGCCTTGGCATAGACGCCGATGAAGTTGATCATCCGCGTGCGGCCTGGAGTGGAACTAACGTGGGCCAGCTTCTGTCCCAGCAGGGAATTGATCAGGCTGGATTTCCCAACATTGGATCGTCCCAGAAATGCGAACTCCGGGCTATCTTCCGGAGGAAATCCCTCCGGAGCGACGGCGGACAACATAAATTTGGCGATCACCGGTTTCATGGTCTAGTACCAAGAGTACCCGATGATCGCCTACAGTCAAAGTCGACGATTTAACCTGTTTAACGGTTTAAGCTATTTGTGGCTCGTGCTTGGCGCGCTTTTCTGTCCGCTCGTGACTGGGCGCAATTGCAAATCCTGCGCCAGCTTGAAGCTGAGCTCGGTTTCAGCGGGTATTTCCTTTTTGCGTCCGGTATAAACCTGGGCGCCGGCGCCACCTGCACCGCCCGCCAGGGCTCCAATCGCCGCGCCCTTGCCGCCGCCAAAGATCGCTCCCAGCACAGCTCCCACGGCAGCTCCTCCGCCTACGTATTTCCCGGTACGTGAGTTCGCACCCAGTCCGCCCGGTGCGGAGCTTCCGGATTTAGTCTGCGTGGTCAAAAGATAGCGTTGGCCACCAACTGTCACGGAGCGCAAATCAAGCGTGGTGTCTTTGCCGTCACTGTTTGGCACGGCCACAAGTGCGGCCCGCGAGCCTCGTGGAATGATCACAGTGCCTGAACCGTCTTTAACATCGCTGCTTACTGATGCTGTGTACTTTGCATTGTCGGCCGGTTTGGCCGGAATCGCTGAATCGGTGCGGACTTTCACGTCCGTGTCTTTGGGCACAACCTTGGTCTGGGCGGCTGCGCCGGCGACCAGTAATGCCAGGATAGTTGCTAGTATGTTGATTCTTCGTTTCACTGCTGTCCTCCGCTTGCTTTCTTTCAAAGATGCCGCTGCTTTGGGCCGGGTTGCGGGCAATACCTTAGGACTAGTCGTTTCTCAGCTGCTCAGGATTGCGTTCGGATTGAGCAGCCCTCAACTTTAGTTCGCTCCATCAGCAGTCAAGGCGATATGATCAACGGGCTTGCCCTTACTCAGAACGAACGAAACTGGCCTGATTGCGGCCATGGCCTTGCTTTCACCAATCTTGGTTTGCCAGGGAAAGTATGTCCGGCGGGTGACGCCAAGGCTTCCGGAAGCGGCAGGTAAACGATCGGGCGAAGTAGGTTCGGGGCCTCCCCTCCGATTGCTGGTGCTTGGCGACTCGGCCGCCGCAGGCGTGGGCGTCAGCACGCAGGATGCAGCCCTGATCGGGCAGACCGTAAAGCGTATGCAAGACAGGTTTCGCGTCATCTGGAAGCTTGAGGCCCAGATTGGCGCAACCACGCGCAGCACCATCGCAAAGCTCAAATCAGCGCAGCCGGAACCTTTCACCGCGGCGGCGATATCGCTTGGCGTCAACGAAGTTACCTGTGGCAGGCGCGTCGCTACCTGGCGCGCTGAGCTGGATGAACTCGCAAATCTTCTGCGCGCGAAATTCAGCGTGCAGCGAATGGTATGGAGCGGCGTACCCTGCATGCATGAATTCCCCGCGCTGCCACAGCCGTTGCGCTGGTATCTGGGAACCCGGGCAGCGCTTCTGGATCAGGTGCTCAAGACCTGGGCAGATTCGCAAAGCGATTGTGACTTTATCACCGCTCCAGCCAGTGACTATGGCTCCATGATGGCCGAGGACGGCTTTCATCCTGGCCCAAAGGTTTACGAGCTATGGGGAGCCGAAGTGGCCAGATGTCTGGAATCATTTCCGAACATGTAAATTAAAACTTGGCGTGCCGAGATTCGTTGCGACAGGACGCCCGTCTGCACGTAGCTGGAGAGTTGCTCTTCAGCGATTTGCAGTGGAGCAACAGGAATAATGAAAAGGCCCGCCGTTAAGCGGGCCTGAACTATTTGACTGACGAACTGTTTTAGAGATACCGCTCGCGCGAGATTCCCTCTGTAGGCGTTGGAATCGGCTGGACTGTCTCTTCCTGAAAATCAGGAAGCGGCGTTTCCAGCGCTACCTTCAGCACCTGGTCCATATTTTCCACTAGATGGATCTTCATCTGGCTGCGAATGTTCTCCGGCACTTCGGAAATATCCTTCTCATTTTCCTTGGGGATAATGGCTTCATTGATGCCTGCCCGCAGTGCCGCCAGCAGTTTCTCTTTCAAGCCGCCGATAGGAAGCACCTTGCCGCGTAGCGTGATCTCGCCTGTCATGGCAATGTCACGACGCACTGGAATCTTGCTCATGGCGCTGGCAATGGCCGTTGCCATGGTAATGCCGGCTGATGGGCCGTCTTTGGGGATGGCACCTTCCGGCACGTGGATATGAATGTCAACGTTGCGATAGAAGTCTTTGGGCAGACCTAGCCGCGCCGCGCGTGAGCGAACGTAAGACATGGCAGCGTGCGCTGACTCCTGCATCACGTCGCCAAGCTGGCCAGTGATGGTGAGTTTGCCCTTGCCGTCTACTATCGCTACTTCAGTGCTCAGGATCGAGCCGCCAACTTCCGTCCAGGCCAGGCCGGTAACCAGGCCGACTTCGCTCTTTTCATTGGCCAGCGTGTCACGGAACTTGGTCACACCCAGGAAGTCAGAAACTTTTTCCTGTGACAAGACGATCCCGTACTCAGCGCCTTCCTTTACAACCTTGCGTGCGACCTTGCGGCATATATTCCCGATCTCGCGCTCCAGATTGCGCACGCCTGCTTCACGCGTGTAGGAGCGGATGACCTCTTTCAGCGCATCGTCCACGAACGTGAGCTGCTTTTCCGTGAGGCCGGTCGCTTCGCGCTGCTTGCGCACCAGGAACTGTTTGGCGATCTCAACTTTTTCCAGCTCCGTGTAACCGTGCAGCCGCAGAACTTCCATGCGGTCCTGCAGGGCTGGCGGGATACTGTGGAGCACATTCGCCGTAGCCACAAAGAAGACCTGCGAGAGATCGTATTCAACATCCAGATAATGGTCCTGGAACATCCAGTTTTGTTCCGGATCAAGGACCTCAAGCAATGCAGACGATGGATCGCCACGGAAATCTGAAGCCATCTTATCGATTTCATCCAGCATGAAGACCGGATTCTTGGTGCCGGCTTTCTTCATCATCTGAATGATTTGTCCGGGAAGGGCGCCGATGTATGTGCGGCGATGTCCACGGATTTCAGCTTCATCGCGTACTCCGCCCAGTGACATGCGGACAAACTTGCGTCCCGTGGCCTTGGCAATCGACATACCCAGTGAAGTCTTGCCGACGCCCGGAGGTCCGACAAAACACAGAATTGACCCTTTGGGATTCTTCACCAACTGGCGTACCGCCAGGAATTCCAGGATGCGGTCCTTGATCTTCTCCAGACCGTAATGGTCCTGGTTCAGGATTTTTTCCGCATGCTCAATATTGCGGATCTCTTTCGATTTCTTCTTCCATGGAACTGCCAGCAGCCAATCCAGATAATTGCGTGAAACGGTGGATTCGGCCGACATCGGCGGCATGGCTTCCAGCTTCTTCAACTCCTGGACGGCCTTTTCCTGCACTTCCTTCGGCATGCCGGCGGAATCGATCTTCTTCTTCAGTTCGTCGAATTCGCTCTTCTCGCCGCGGCCCAGTTCTTTCTGGATGGCCTTGATCTTTTCGTTAAGGTAATACTCTTTCTGTGCCCGCTCCATCTGCCGCTTCACACGTGTCTGGATGGTGCGGTCCATGTTTAACTTTTCAATTTCGATATCCAGCACGTCTGCAATGCGATTCAGTCGCTCAACCGGATCAAAAATTTCCAGCAGTTCCTGCTTTTCTTCAATCGAAAGCTGCAGGTTCTGGGCGATGGTATCGCTCAGTTTGGCCGGATCATTCATTCCGGTGATGATCACCGGTTCCAGGTTCAGTGACTGGCACAGCTTTACATACTGATCGAAAAGGCTGTGTACACGCTGCATGGCTGTTTCCAGCACCGGCGTGGACTCAGTGGAATACTTCACGGTCCTGACAGTAGCTTCAAAGAAGCCTTCGCCATTCGCTAACTGCAGGATCTTTCCCCGCTCAACGCCTTCTACCAGTACCTTGATATTGCCGTCCGGCAGCTTGAGGTTCTGGACAATGTTGGCTATGGTTCCAACCTGATAAATTTCGTGGGGCTTTGGTTCGTCTACACTCGCGTCGTGCTGGGTAGCCAGGAATATCTTGCGATCGGATGCCAGGGCTTCTTCCAGGGCGCGCACGCTCGACTCCCGGCCTACGATGAACGGTGTCATCATAAAAGGGAAGATGACCACGTCGCGAATGGGCATCATGGGTAGTCGGCGTGTTTCGAATTTTTCCTTGTTTTGGGTCACTGTTAACCTTTTTAGCACGCTGCCGTGCACATATACAAATCTATCGGCAGCAGCAGGCTCTCTTAAAGAATATCACGCAGCTGACGCTCTGTTTGCGAGAGTATTTTTGTACTTACCTTACTTTAGTGTGCGTAATCATACACTTAAGTAAAAAACCCGCTGCGTTGGCAGCGGGCTTTTTGTTACCGGAACCAGAAGCGTTATCCTGCTTTTTCCATGGCGGGAAGGGAAATGTCCCGTCTTTCCACCATCTCTTTGCTTACTTCAAATTCCTTCACGCGCTTCTGACCTGGCAGGTGATACATCAGGTCAAGCATGAGTTCTTCCAGAATCATGCGCAAGCCGCGTGCTCCCACTTTGCGTGCCATGGCTTCACGGGCAATTGCCGCCAGCGAACCATCAGAGAAGCGCAGCTTGACGTTCTCAAATTCGAACATCCGCTGGTATTGCTTCACGATAGCATTCCGCGGACGGGTCAGAATTTCGATCAGCGCCGCTTCGTCAAGATCGTTCAGGATTCCAACCACCGGCAGGCGTCCCACGAACTCTGGAATCAGACCAAATCGCACCATGTCCTGGGGCTCGGCTTTTTGCAGGAGCTCGGTGTCACGCTTGTTGGCTTCGGTGAATTCCTTCTCTTTGGCCTCATTCGTGCGAAAGCCCATTGATTTTTTGCCGATGCGCTTGGCAACTATCTTTTCCAGGCCTACGAATGCTCCGCCGCAGATAAACAGGATATTGGTGGTATCTACCGGAGTGAATTCCTGGTGCGGATGCTTGCGTCCGCCTTGCGGAGGAACGTTGGCAATGGTGCCTTCCAGGATCTTCAGCAGTGCCTGCTGTACGCCTTCACCGCTTACGTCGCGCGTAATGGATGGATTTTCGTCCTTGCGCCCGATCTTGTCGATTTCGTCAATGTAGATAATGCCTGTCTGCGCGCGGCCCACGTCGCCATCAGCAGCCTGCAGCAGCTTCAGGACGATGTTCTCCACATCTTCGCCAACGTAACCAGCTTCCGTCAGCGTAGTTGCGTCCACAATCGCGAAGGGCACATCCAGCATGCGCGCCAGAGTCTGGGCCAGCAGCGTTTTGCCGGTTCCAGTCGGGCCAATAAGCAGAATATTGGACTTAGCCAATTCCACTTCATTACCCTTGGTGCGGTTCATGTGTATGCGTTTGTAATGGTTATAGACCGCCACAGATAGCTTTTTCTTGGTTTGTTCCTGCCCAATTACATACTCGTCCAGGAATACCTTTACTTCCTGTGGCTTAGGCAGGTGATTGGGTGCGGCCGCCGCGTGGGATTCGGTCCGGTCATCTTCCAGAATTGAGTTACAGACCGCAACGCACTCGTCACAGATGTAGGCTCGAGGATAATCACTAGGCGACGAAATGAGCTTTGCCACCGCATCCTGTGACTTGTGGCAGAAAGAACAACGTAGCGTCTCTTCAGGCGACCTTGGCTTCAACTTAACTCCTTCATAACTCGGACCTTTTTTCAATCTGGCCAGAACGGTCCGAGCTAGGCTACTCGCATCTCTGATATTGGTTCATCACTTGTGCTTGTAGATGATGTCGTCAATAATGCCATATTCTTTGGCTTGTTGCGCGTTCATGATGAAATCGCGCTCCACATCTTTTTCCACCTTCTCAAGCTTTTGCCCGGTATGCCTGGCTAGCATTTGATTGGTGATTTCCCTCATGCGGAGAATCTCTCTGGCATGTATATCAATATCTGTGGCTTGACCACTAAGGCCAGACATCAAGGGTTGATGAATAAGTATCCTAGAAGTGGGTAAGGCGAAACGCTTACCTGCTGCGCCGGCACACAGTAACGTGGCTGCCATACTGGCGGCCTGCCCGCAACAGATGGTCATTACGTCCGGACGGACGAACTGCATGGTGTCGTAAATCGCCATTCCTGCGGTAATGGACCCGCCCGGCGAGTTTATATAGAGCTGGATGTCTTTTTCCGGATCTTCCGCTTCCAGGAACAGAAGCTGCGCAATGACCAGGTTTGCGATGGTGTCATCGATTGGTGTACCGATGAAAATAATATTGTCCCGCAGCAATCGGGAGTAAATGTCATATGCGCGTTCGCCGCGGCTTGTCTGTTCAACCACCATGGGTACCAGTGCCATACTGCTTGTTCCTCCGTTCGGTTCTTGCTTCAGCGCCCTGCGTTTCACGCGCGGCCGGAAACCTCGTTAAGTGTTTGCGTATAAGAAGTCTAACGCCTTTTCGCCGCGCATGCGTGCGCGGATTCGCTCTTGCCCTTGATCTTTTACCAGTTGCGCCTTTACTTCATCCGGTGATTGCTGCGTCTGGTGAGCCAGCAAATGGACCTCGCGATCCAGTTCATCATCTGACACCTGTATGTTTTCTGCGTCGGCGATCTTGTGCAGCAGCATGCCGGACCGGACTTCCTTAATCGCTGCCGGCGTCTGTGCAACGCGCAGTCTGCTGAAGTCCATTCGCTTCATGTCTTCTGTGCGCATACCCTGCGCAGCCAGGGCGCGCAATCCCCGCTCCAGTCGCAGATTGATCTGGTGATCAACCATGGATTTGGGAACAGGGAACTGGTGCATTTCCACCAATGTGTCTATCAGCTTTTCTTTCGCTTCGTGTTCGGCGTGCTGTTGCCGGTGCGCCTGCAGATTTTCCCGGATCGCCTGTTTCAACTGGTCCAGTGTTTCCATTTCCGGGCTCAGTTCTTTGGCGAAGCCATCATTCACTTCTGGAAGCGTTTTCTTCTTGATGGAATTGATTTTAACTTTGTAATCAAAGTGCTTGCCTGCCAGACGGTGATCGTAGAAGTCAGGCGCGTAAGAGACTTCGAAGCTGCGCTCTTCGCCGGCTTTGGCTCCGCGCAGATTTTCTGTGAAGGCGGCAACGGTGTTGGGCGAACCAATTTCCACCATCACTTCGTCCATCTTCACCGGTTCTTCCGCGGTTGTTCCCGTCGCGCCTGCGGCCTTCTTGGGCGTCGCCTCAAATGCGACCTGGGCAAAGTCTCCGTCCTGCAGCGGACGGTCTTCGTCCACCGGGTCATAGCTCGCCTGGCGTTCCTGCAGGCTGTTGATCTCAGTCTGTACTTCTTCGTCGCTCACTTCCACCACGGGCTTTTCAACCTTTACGCTCTTGTAATCGCCCAGTTCAAATTCCGGCTCCACATCAAAGGCTGCGGTGAAGCGAATAGGCTGTCCGGGCTCGGCTTGAAGATTGGTTATGGAGGGCGTGGCAATCGGCTTCTGTCCGTTCGCCATCACCGCAACGTGGAAGTATTGCGGCACCAGCCGCTCCAGCAGTTCTTCTTTTAACTGATCATTGAAGCGGTTGCGAACCACACTGGGTGGAACCTTGCCTTTACGGAATCCCGGCACGCGTGCTTGTTTTGAGTATTGCGCAATCAGCCGTTCCTGCTCTTCAGCCACTACGTCCGCGGGAATTTCAACCGTGATCTCCTGGCGACAGGGATCATTTTCCGGTTCCGTGGCGATAGCCGATTCGTTGCCGGAAGCGGCTTCATTTTCAGTGCCTTCTGCCGCTTTATTTTCTGCTTTTTCGTTGTCCAAGATGTTTGTTCCTTTTAGATTTGCCTGCGGGGTTTCAGGCTCAGGATTTTCAGGAAAAATCCAAAACTCAAGTGTAAGAGACTCTTAGACTTGGGTCAATCGCCGCAAGCCCGGAACGGCCGCGAACATTAAGCCTGTCTCATGCCGGAAGTACCCCCAATTCACGTTTATTTACTTGCCTTCCGCCTTTTTCAGGAGAATACTTTGTTCAAGCGTAAGACAACGGTTCGACGGATAAATATGAGACCAGCTATCCTTTCCGTATCCAGGGAAAAGGTGTCGTCGCCCATACGCAACGCGGTTTTAGCTCATGCCGGATATGGAGTCATACCAGTTTCCAACGCCGAAGAGGCGTTAAAAATTCTTGCTACCAGGCATGTCTGCGGCGTGATCATCAGTCCCTCTGTCTCTGACAATGAACGTCACATAATCTGCCATCAGTCCTACTCTCTTGGCGTCCCTGCAGTGGTACTCGATCCCTATGAAATGCTCCATGAAGATTCTGCCCAGGCGCACATCAACCCGTTGGATGGCCCGGAAAACTTCCTCAGCGCTCTGGATGCCGTCGTGAAAGTCAATCACGACCACGGCCGCAATGCCGTGGCGTAAACAGGAAATTGGTGTAACAGGCCGCAGTGTACCTGAAAGACTGACTGATTAAGAGTACAAGCCCCCTTTCACTGTTTGTCTTGGTTTCACCCTCTCCATGTAAACTTGATCTCAGCATGTCCGCTTCATCGCCTCAAAAAATAAACAGCCTGGCTGTACTCAACAACGAAATCGCCGCTTGTACCCGCTGTACACGGCTCGTCGAATACTGCCAGAAGATCGGACACATCAAACGCCGCGCTTACCTCGACTGGGATTATTGGGCCAAACCCGTTCCCGGATTCGGCGATCCCCAGGCTCGACTACTCATTCTTGGCCTGGCCCCCGGTGCTCACGGCTCTAACCGGACTGGCCGGCCCTTTACCGGCGACGGCTCCGGACACTTCCTTTATCGCATTCTGCACCGCACCGGCTTTGCCTCACAACCGACTGCCTTGCACAAAGACGATGGCCAGACGCTTCATGATCTCTACATCACGTCCGTCGTTCACTGCGCTCCTCCAGACAACAAACCCACACCCGTCGAAATCGCCAACTGTTCCATACACGTAGCCAGTGAGATCGCGGCGCTCGGCCGTGTAAAAGTCGTTCTCGTGCTCGGCAAAATCGCCTTTGACGCCTATCTGAATCACCTCAAGCGTACCGGCGTGCTTGCTTCGAAAGCCGGCCTGGTTTTTGGCCACGGAGAACTCTACAAGCTGCCCAACGGTATCAAGCTGTTGTGCTCCTATCATCCTTCCTTGCAGAACACCAACACCGGGCGCCTTACCGAGCCGATGATGGTCGAAATCTTTCGCCGAGCTCGCAAGTTGATTGGCTAAATACCCAATAAAAGGTTTTGATCAGCGTTGATCAGCATTATCAGTGAAATCAGCGGTAAGGTTTTGCACTTCCGACCGCCAGCCCATGGGGCATCCCCGCATCTCACCTCATCCTCGAATCAAATGTGGTTCCGGAGTTCCTATGAAACGCCTCGCTTTATGCATCGCCGTTATTACTCTCAGCTCTCTTGCTTTCGCGCAGCAGGAATACGTCCCGCGCTATGACGGATTTGCCGGATTCTCCTACCTCAACTCACCCAACTTGAACCTCGCTGAACGTGGCTTTGATGGTGAGTTCGGCATCAACCTCAACCGATGGCTCGCCATGGGCGGCGACTATAGCATCTTCACCGGCCACAGTGACATCCATGCCAGCGATCTCAAACCAGCTCTCCAGGCCCAACTGATTCCATTGTTGCCGTTGCTCGGGCCAAATCCTGCCGTTCCCTTCGATTCCACAACCTATACCTTTACTTTCGGACCCCAGCTTAACTTCCGCCAGCTAAAGTGGGTGACATTGTTTGTCCGGCCGGCGATCGGCGGCATGCATGAAACCGCCACTCTCAAGCCCAATACTCCAGTGCTTGGGCTGGTTACAGCGCAGCTTGCACCGTCAGGTAAAAAAACTGATCTCAAAGCTTTTTTCGGAGTGGGCGGCGGCTTTGATCTGAATGCCACAAAGCACGTTGGCCTGCGTTTCGCCGCCGATTATGTTCACGTCAATCTTTTTGACGATATTCTCAATTCAGGTCGCAATAGCTTGCGCCTTGCAGTCGGGCCAACATTTCGCTTCGGACGCAACGTCGCGCAAAAGTAGACGCACCCGAGAAGAGATGCACACGGCGGACAAATACATGGCTGCCAACACCTAAATGGGACGACGGCGGGAAAATATCTTCGACCCCTGTCATCCTGACCGAAGCCGAGCGACGCAAGTCGTGAGGCTGAGTGGAAGGATCCAGTGAGAGCCTCCTCAGCCATGCCGGTTCAGGGAGTTCTCCCCAATTCGCCAAGTCCGTATTTCTTCGTGGCTGGCGAAGAATGATAATAACTTTGCTCACATGTTACTTTTAACCAAGTGGATCCTCTCGCGGCTCTCTTCTGCAACCCTCGCGTAACCGTTCGCAAAGCGGGAAAGCCGGAAGGCAAATGCGTCGTTTACTGGATGCAGCGCTCGCAGCGCGCTTTCGATAATCCTGCCCTGGAAACGGCAGTTCAAGCAGCCAACACGCTCAGGCTTCCATGCTTGGTTTTCCTCGCGCCCGTTCCGTTTTATCCACATGCGAACCTGCGCCACTATCATTTTCTTAATCAGGGCATTCCCGCCATCGCCGGCGGATTGAAAAAACGCAATGTCGGGTTCGTCCTCCGCCGCTTTCCCGATCACAATCTCTTGAAGTTCTGTGATGAAGTCGGCGCCGCGCTCCTCATTGGCGACGAAAATCCCATGCGCGAACCTGAACACTGGCGGCAGGTCGTCACCAGGCGTGTTGGTATTCCTTTCTGGACCGTTGACGCTGACGTGATCGTCCCCTCAAAGCTGCTGGAGAAAGAACAGTACGGTGCTTACACAGCCCGGCCGCGTATTCATCGCATGCTGGCGGACTTTCTCCAGCCGGTCGGCAACACCAAAGCCAAAGTCGCGTGGAAACCACCGCGTGGCCTGCAACGCTGTCCCATCGACACTGATATCACGGAAGGCTGGGACATCGATCGCTCCGTGCCTCCCGTCGATCTATTCAGGGGCGGAACGGACCAAGCCCTTCGACACCTGAAAACTTTCATCTCGCACTATCTCGCAGGCTACGAAGACGATCGCAACGAGCCGGAACTTCACGGCACCAGCCTGCTCTCGCCGTATCTCCATTTCGGGCACGTCGGCCCGCACACTGTCGCCTTGGCCATCCGGAAAGCTGACGCTCCTGAATCTGCGAAAGATGCTTTTCTTGAGCAGTTGATTGTGCGCCGCGAACTGGCCATCAACTTTGTCCATTTCAATCCTGATTATGACAACTTTGAAAGCGCGCCCGCCTGGGCCCACAAAACCCTGGCCGAACATGCCAAAGATCCGCGCCGTCTTTATTCAACGAAGGACATAGAAGAAGCCCGCACGCATGATCCGCTTTGGAATGCCAGCCAGCAGCAGATGATCTACGCCGGCTGGATGCACAACTACATGCGCATGTACTGGGCCAAGAAAATCCTGGAATGGAGCAAATCTCCAGCCGAGGCATTTCAGTTCGCCGTCTATCTCAACGATAAGTACTTTGTCGACGGGCGCGATCCCAACGGCTACGCCGGCATTGCATGGGCCATCGTCGGCAAACATGATCGACCCTGGTTTGACCGGCCCATCTTCGGCCAGATTCGATACATGGCCTTCAACAGCACATCAAAGAAATTCAATAGCAAGCTGTACATTGAACAGATGCGCAAACTCGCCGCGCGCGTGACCGGAGTAAAAAAACCATCGCAATCACGATGATCTGGACGTAGAGACGCGGCATGCCGCGTCTGAGGTGTACGGAGCCGGCGCAAACCCGCACCCAGTCAATCGCCAGGCGGTGAACCCTCAAACTTCGCCACCACTCGAATCAATCCCCGAATATGATCATTAAATTCTTCCAGCTCGCCTGCAGGTATCCAATACTCCAGATGTTGTTTACCACCCACCTTCTTCGTTTCAAATCGGCTGAGGTAGCGGCTCTCGACGTAAAATTCCAGAACGTATCCCACAAATCCTGAACGCTCATCCTTTGTGTTCCAGTCTCGAGCAATCTGTTCCGCGTATTCACGATGCAAGACTGGATAGAAAATAGGCTGCTCTGGAAGTCGGGGAGGAAATCGTCTGAATCCGCTGGCCGCAATCAGGTCGAGCTCCTGCTGTCCCACAGGCCGGAAGAGCTTGATGGCATCAACTTGCACTGCTATCTAATCTCCACTCGCCGCCTGCGATTGCGGCTGTTTGTTCCGCATCGCCTCCCACATACCCACGATCCGCGTGCGCAACCTCTCCGTCATTTCCGTATATGTCTCTTCTTGATTGCTGAACGTATCCAGCGGTTCCACCGGATCGCCAAAACGCACTCGCAACTTTGCCAACCTCGGCAGTTTGCGGTTACGCGGCCACGCCTCAAAAAAACCGTCAATCGCCACCGGATACACCGGTACTTTCAAATGCGTAGCCAGAATGGCCGCACCCTTCTTAAACTTTTTCGGTGTGCCATCAATGGACCGTTCACCCTCCGGATACAGCACCAGATTCTTTCCTTCCCGTAATCCGTAGGCGGCGGCGCGCATCGCGTTCACCAGATTTGAATCCGGGTCGACCGGGATGAGGCTGAACGTCCGTCCAAGATATTTGAAAAATCCCTGGCTGAAGATTTCGCTGGTACCGACGTAGAACATATCTTTAAACAGCCGCCATGGAATCTGGCTTGCCACCACCGGTCCATCCAGAAAGCTCTGATGGTTCGGCGAAAGAATAAACGGCCCGTTCCTGGGCAATTTATCTGTGCCGGTTACGCGCAGGTCAAAGAACAACTTTAGAAACACTGACGCGACCTTCCCCAGCACAAACCATCCGAGGATGAAGACTTTGCTGGTTCGCAATGCATTCAACACGCTGGGATCATCCGGTCCGGTAGCCAGCACCGCGTCCCAGCCAGGAAGTGAGGGGCGCGTGCCGTTGCCTCCGCCGCGTGCTTCAAGAATGGTGTCCACCAGCTCACGGACGGAGTACACCGCTGAAATGACTTTGTCGTCCGCCTCTGCTCCCAACTCTCGTTCCAACGCTACCACCAGTTCAACGCGCTCCATGGAATCGAAACCGAGATCCAATTCCAGATTTGACTTTGGCAGCACAGGCTTCTTTGTCTTGCTGGCAGCGCGAATCAGCGCCACTGCTTTCTGGACATCGGGCTGCGCCAGCCATATGGCCTCTTCCGCCGTAGGCTCTTCTACAGCCGAGCCCGATGATTCCTGTTCTGCCCCTTCACCAGACATCACCCGTCGCTGTATCTCAAAGCGTTTGAGCTTGCGGGTTGTAGTTCGCGGCAGTGGATCAGGCCACAGGTCAAAGCTGAGAATACGCTTTGTGCTCGGCAGCCCGGCCGAGAGGTTCTCCACGTCAAACCGGATCACCTCACGTGCGTTCACAATCTTCTTTTCTCGCAGCACATCGAAATCCGGAACAATTACGGCGTGCAATCGTTCTGAAAATGGCTCACCCGGCCGGCTCATCAGCCCCATGACGCAGATTTCCTTGATGAACGGCGAGCGCAGGTATTGTGCTTCAATTTCTTCCGGGTAGATGTTCTTGCCCGAACTGAGCACGATCATCTCTTTTTTGCGGCCGGTAATAAAAAGATCGCCGCGCTCGTCCAGATAGCCCAGGTCGCCGGTGTAAAACCAGCCGTCACGAATGGCCTCGGCATTTACGTCCGGACGATTGTAATAACCCTTCATCACTACGCCGCCCGCAATCGCAATTTCGCCGACAGGCAAGGGAAACCCTTCCACAGGTTCCGGGTCCGTGATTTTGATCTGCACACCAGGAAGTGCAGGCCCCACTGATCCCATCACGTTTCTGTTGGGATGTGTACAACTGGCGGCGCCGCTGGTTTCTGTTAGGCCATATGCCTGCAACACTTCGAAGCCGAGCTGTTGCAGGTCTCTGCCAATTTTAGGATCGAACGCTGATCCTCCGGTGATGAGATACCGCATTTTCGGTCCCAGCAGGCGATGCACTCGGCCGAAAAACAATTTTCCCAGGTTCAGCCCGAGTCTGTTCAGTCCCGCTTTGCGGCCGGCTCCTGATATCCGCATCATCGCGCGGAATGCCGCCCTGGCCAGTGCCGGACGCTTTTTCACTTCCTGCATCACGCGTTCATGAATCAGGTAAAAGAACTGCGGCACGCACGCAAACAGCGTGATCTCTCTTTCGCTCAACGCCCGCAGCAACTCCGTCGTGTTGGTTTCTTCCAGATAAACCACTCGCGCGCCTACCGCATAGGGGAGCAGCAGATTGGCCATCTGGGCCAGTGAATGAAACAGGGGCAGCACGCCCAGGATGGCGTCGCGTTCGCTGACTGGAATAAAGCTGAACACCGCGTCGGCTTCCGCCAGCAGGTTGGCGTGCGTCAGCGTAACGCCCTTCGGATCGGACGTAGTGCCCGACGTGTACATAATTACGGCTGAATCGCTGTTCTGTATCTGTGCAGGTTTAAAATCGCCCGGCCCGGCAGCAAACATCCCAAGCAGATTGGAGTACTTGCCTTCGCCAGAGCCATCCACCATGACTACCCGAACCAGCGTTTCCTCAACGGCAGTCTCCACCAGCGCAAGATGCTTCGCGTCAGTGAAGATCACGGCGGCGCCGGAATCCCAGAGCAGCTTGTTGACCTGCGTGGCGTTGAAAGCCGTATCCAGCGGTACCGCCACTGCTCCTGCCGAAAGAATGCCAAGGTATGCCGCCACCCAGAGCGGCCCATTGCCCGCCATGATGGCGCAGCGCACGCCTTCAGACATTCCGGACTGCCGTAGCCACCGGCCTACCGATTCCGCTTTGTCCCGCAGTTCTGCGTAGGTATGGCTCTGCAATTCCCCGGAAGGGCGTTGCAGCTCTGCCGCAACACGGGCAGGGTACTTCTGTACCGACTGAATAAAGCTATCGTAAAAACCGTGCATGTTTGGTTATGCGTTTGTTGGGTGGGCAGCCTTCGCCATTGCTTGGCATCTTATCCGGGAATGCCAGTTGGAGGACACAACAAAATGCAAACCGCGCATGAACTTTTTTTGCACGAACTGGGCGATATCCTGAATGCCGAACGCAATCTTGTGAACGCATTAGGAGAACAGGCCCAGGCTGTTACTGACGAACAACTGAAAAAGGCCATTACCGACCACCGCGCTCAAACCGAAAAACAGGTTGAACGCCTGGAACAGGTCTTTGAAGATCTGGGCGAAGAGGCTCAAGAAGCCGAGTGCAAAGGCGTGCAAGGCCTGGTGGAGGAATGGAAGTCGTTCAAGGAAGAGGAAGATCCATCGGACGATATTCTGAACGTTTTTACCGTCAATGCCGCTGCCAAAGTGGAAAGCTATGAAATCAACGCCTATGAGTCGTTGATCCAAATGGCGCAGGACATGGACCACACCAAAGCGATCAAGCTGCTCCAGCAGAACCTGAAAGAAGAGCAGCAGACACTGACGAAGATGCAGAGCTTCGCCAGGAAAATTAAGCCAGAGCTCTCCGGCATGGAGGAGGAAGGCGAAGAGGTCGCTGGCGAAAGCCAGGAGCAAGGGTCTGGTCGATCGAGAAGCAAAAAGTCCACAGCACGTCGTGGCCGCAAAGCCGCCTGAGTTACTGAAACAGTGTCGCAGAAATCATGCCGGACAGTTTATCGTCCGGCATGTTTGTTGCCGAAAGAGCTGTCTTACTGGACCTCTACAACTATAAGCGTCGCGTCATCCACAAAACTGCCGTGGCACTCAGCCGCTTTCAGGATGACGTCTTTCAATTTATCCGGAGCAAGATGCACGTTGCGCGAAACCAGGTCTACCAGTCTGTCTTCGCCGAACTCCATGCCTTCCGAATCCGCGCACTCTGTAATGCCGTCGGTAAACAGCACCAGCCGATCACCGCTGCGTAACGCTGCGGATATCTGGTGATAATTCCAGTCCTGCACCGTTCCCAGGACCACGTCCTCGCTGTTCAATCGTTCGCAGGTCCCGTCCGCATGCGCCAGCACAGGCCAGTTGTGGCCGGCGTTGGTGAAGTCGATACGCTTTTGCGCTGTGTCCATCACGCAATAAAAGAAAGTAATGAATTTACCGGGAAAGTTGTTTCCGGAAATCGCCCGGTTCACACGATTGCAGAACGTTTTTGGTTCGCTGATTTCCGGAGCCAGCATGCGTACGGCTGCCTGAAGGTTTGACATCAACAGCGCCGCTCCCATGCCCTTGCCCACCACGTCTGCAATGCAGATCGCCGAACGTTGTCCTGCCAGCGGGATCACATCGTAATAGTCGCCGCCAACGTTCCGTGCGGACTTTGACGAAGCCACAATGGTCAATCCATCACCCGCCGGAATCTCTCCCGGCATCAGTGCGCGTTGAATCTGTGCGGCTTCCTGCTGTTCCAACTGGTCGCTGAAGCGTTTCTGCTTCAGCGCCTTGGACTTCTTCATCTGTTCTTCCAGAACGTTCAGCAGTTGCCGGTTGTCCCACGGTTTCTGGACAAAATCGCACGCACCGCGATGCATTGCATTCACCGCCAGCTCAATCGATCCCCAGGCCGTCATCACAACCACGGCAAGAGAACTGTCCATCGCCTGGACTTTTGAAAGCAGTTCCAGACCCTCGGTGCCAGACGTGGTGTCACGGCTGTAATTCAGGTCCAGCAGGATTGCATCGAACGTTTTCTCTTGCAGCGCTTTGAGCGCTCCGTCCGGTGAGCGCACGAACTCCGCTTCATAACCGGCGCTTTTCAGTAACAGATGCAGCGCGGCAATCACGTCTTCCTGGTCTTCAGCTACCAATACGCGCGGCCGGACAGGAAATCCTTGCATGTCAATAACAGGTGAAGCCATGGGATAAGACTCTGCAGTCCAGATCATACGAGAACGCCTTCGGCAAAGTGAACCTTCCACTTTATTGCCAGATCAAATCTTCCTGCACTTGAAGATTGCATTCCTTCGGCCGAATGCCTGAAACCGCTAACTAGCTGAAAATGAAGAATTAAACATATTGTTGAAATGTTGCGAACGCTGCCCGGCGTCCATTTGCGGAACCAGATGTTCGAAAGCGAACATCTGGTCTGAAGCGGCAGAAATACCCTGTTGCGCCGACAAAAACCCACTCAAACCCGGCAATACCCCAGTAGAACCGCGAGTTTCAGATCTGGACGATTCTATGGCATGCTTTCCCGATGCCTCCCGATCAACCGTTTAAGATGAGGGCTGAAGACGGCATCGACATATACGTTCACCGTTGGTCGGCTTTCAGTGCGCCCAGAGCCATCGTCCAGATCACGCATGGCTTGGCGGAGCACGCTGGACGCTATGCCCGCCTGGCAGCATCTCTGAACGCCGAAGGCTATACCGTTTACGCCAGCGACCTGCGTGGCCACGGCAGGACAGCCCGGGACAAAGCCGATGACAAAGCCGATGACACAGTCGATCTAGGCTTCTTCGCCGCGACTGACGGATGGCGCAAGTGTCTTAACGATCTCTGGCAAGTGAACAGGATAGCTGCCCACGAGAATCCCGGCCTGCCCATCGTGCTTCTGGGGCACTCCATGGGGTCAACCTTCGCGCGCCAGTTCATGTCGGAACATGGGGACGCGCTGTCCGCCGTTGTCCTCTCCGGGGCCAGCGGCCAGCCCAATGCACTCGCCCAATCCGGCAGACTCACCGCCAGGCTGGAACGCATTCGATTGGGCCCACGCGGCCACAGCAAGCTGATTCAGTCACTTACCTTTGATGCTTTCAACAAACGCTTTCAGCCCGCACGGACCAAATTCGACTGGCTCTCGCGTGATCCTGCCGAGGTCGACAAATACATCGCCGATCCGCTCTGCGGCTTTCCATCTTCCACGCAACTGTGGGTGGACATGCTCGACGCCTGGGCCGCCATCGCCCAGTCCTGTGAAGCCGTCCCCACGTCACTGCCGATTTATGTGATATCCGGCACGCATGATCCCGTCAGCGCCGGCACCAAGGCGCTTCGACCGATGCTGGAGCAGTTCCGTGCCGCTGGCCTCAATGTGGAGAGCAAGTTCTACCCAGAAGCTCGCCACGAACTCCTGAATGAAACGAATAGAGAAGAAGTCACCAGGGATTTGATCAGATGGATCTCAGCGGTGCTGTGAAAACTCAGCGAGAACGACGCGGCCACCGGTGTCTAAGGAAATCAGAATGAGGACTCTCCTCAAGATCAGCGCACTATTTGTTGGCGTCGTGGCCGTGCTTGTCGGCTATGGAATCGTTAAAGGCTATACGGTTTGCTATTGGCTCAAGCCAAATTCGCAAGTGTTGGTGAACGGCACGCGCGTGAAGGGAACTGTCCACCAGTCTTCGCGGGCGATGATAATTACCCGTCGCGATACAACACCCCCCCATTCATACCTTTTGGCGTTGGGTGGTGAAACAAAACAGCAGGTTATTGACTGCCAGAATTACGTCGCTACAAGATCGCCCATGATTTTGATCAATCATCAACAGGCGATTTGTCTGATGTGGGATGTCAATATCCCCGAACAAGATGAAAGCCCGGATGCGCCATCAGGTGCCGCGCAAGTTGCTCCGGACCACGTTGAGTTCAAGACTCACGATGGCAAGATCATAAGAGTCAACCGTTAATGCAACAGGAGCTTATGGATGTTGGGTGGACGAAGATCTTCAGCGGTTTTCCGCGAAGCGGCCACGTGGTTTGGGGAAGTTGAGGGCGAGGCCGAACACGCGCCGAGCCCGCTGCAATAGGAGCCGATACTCACTTAAGTGGAATGAGGGTCCTAAGCGGTATGTCGCGAAGCGACAAGAAAGGAAAATATAAAAAGGCTGTGACATTGGTTATGCTCTAGCCGCCAGCTCCTGCGAGGGACCTGACAACGTGGATGCATGTACCGTCACAGCCTTTGATGTGAATACTGCTTTCACAGTCCCCAACCCCAACTCATTCCTCGCAGAATGCGTCGGTTTTTTCGGGTCGGAGTGTTCGTTGAATCACTTCATCGAACCAATCACCCAGTCTACTTCGGCTCAGCTGCTGTTTATTTCAACTGCGCCTTTCGACCGTCGACGCAAACGATATTAGCGCAAACGCGCGCGATGTAAAGACGCAAGAGTTGTGCAAACAACGATTTTTTTTTATCCCACATCACAGTTATCTGCGCCGCGAATATCGCGGGTTTTAAAAACGCGCTAAAATTTCTCCCGCGATTTGCACAGCACTTTCCACATTTACCGGCATCACGAAAGTACGATTCACAGGCTGAACCCATGATTTTCTTGACGCGCAAACTCGATTTGGAGCATTGTGTCTCTTGCAGGTATTGTTGAGGCAGCACCAAAAGAGCTTAAAACCGGGTAACCGATGTCTTCCTTGATCGCGCATATCGACGGTGGGTCCCACGGCAGTCCGGGGCCATCCGGCATTGGGGTTGTGATCCAGAAGCCCTGTGGCCAGCGCATACATATCGCCAAGTGGATCGGTCACCAGGACAACAACGTGGCTGAATATGCAGCCCTCCTGGAGGCTCTGCAATATGCTACTGAGGCAAAAGCAACAGCCCTCAGCGTCTTTACCGATTCTGAGCTGGTGGTAAAGCAGATGACCGGCGAATACATCTGCCGCAGCCCGCGCCTTTACTCCCTCAACTGGATCTGCCGTAAGCTGGCTCGGAAGCTTAAGTTCGCCATAGCGCACGTTCCTCGTGATCGTAACCAGGAAGCCAACCGTCTGGCGAATCAGGCTGCTCGCTTCCGTGGGATGACTCAATCGGCTCTGATTCAGTAACTGGCGGTATCGCTTTTTCTTTTGCGCATAAGCCACGATCCGTGGAAAATGCTTGCATACACTCAATGCGACCATCCAGAGCCATTCTTTTTCTTGCAGCCATTCTCGGCTTTCCGGCCACTGTCTTCAGCCAGAACGCCTTCGATCCTTCTACTAAAGCTCTTTGCGAAAAAGTCAAAGATGTTGCAGTTCCCCCTGGCGATGTTCCAACGGCAGACGAAGTGAAGAGCCTCACAGGCTGTCGGTCACAGGACTTGTACTTCGGACTGGGTGCGGAGAAAGATCCTGTCAAGGCCCGCAAATGTGCATTTTCGGAAATCGAACACGGCGCCAGTGACCTGAACATTGCTGGACGAGCAATCCTTGCCATGATCTATGCCAACGCGCAAGGCGTGGATCGCAACATGGACCTGGCTATCAAGTTCACGTGTGAAGTCCAGGGATCGCCGGGCGACGTCGCCGGCAACGCTCACGAGCTTGTTCGCTATAAAGAAGGGAACTACCACGATACCAATTTCAGTTTCTGTGATCACAGCAGCGGCCGCCAGCTTTACGAGCAATGCGCAGCTCTTGATGATCGCTTCGATAAAATCCAGCGTGAAGCCAAGCTCGCTGGGATAATCAAATCGTGGTCGCCAGAGAACAAACGTGCATTCTCAGCCTTGCACAAGGCTGCCGATACCTTCTTCACCGACCGGGTCGCCAGTGAGTTCGATGTCGCCACTACGCAAGTCCAGGAACGGGCGTTCCTGGAGAATGACTTCATCGGCAAGCTTGAACAACTGGAGCGCGGAGAGCTCCCCAGATTCTCAGCGGAAGACCTGCACAAATCAGAAGATAAACTTAAGACTGGTCTGGCGAAAGTTCAGGAAAAAGGCTCTTTCAGCCAGGGGCAAATCACGGCCCATGGGATCAATAAAACCGAGAAAACGTGGCAATCCTACAAGGATGCCTGGATTGCTTTCGGTAAAAAGAAGTATCCCAAAGTCACTGTGGTGAGCTGGAACGCATGGCTTACGCAGGATCGCGTCGTGATGCTGGAGAAAATCATTTGAAGCCGTGCGAGGCCGGTTCAAGCGGCTCCGGTCTTTCCTGTCCAGTCGCCCAGCAGTTCCACTTCGCCGCCGGGGTTGATGACTTCGCGCGCCGGCTGAAAAATAAACTGCTGTTCCATCCGGTAATAACTTGAAACTACACTCCATGTTTCAAAGCCCGCGCCTGAGATGGTGATTACGATCGCCTCATTGGCTGGCTGCCTCAGGTCCCCCCATCCCGGGCCCTGCAAGCGTACGGCAGCACCATGTTCATCCAGATAAACATCATTAATCGTCACGATGGCGGACGCATTCCTGTGCCGGGCGGTTTCAACCAATTCGCTGTAGATATCCTCACGTTCCTCATCATCTTCAAACTCAACGTCCACAATCAGGTTTTCATCCGCGTTGATGACAATGGCAGTCGGATTCAAGTGGCCTTCGCTCTCCAGAGACTGTTGAGCCTCGTGCAGGAGTTCGTAGGCAAGTGTCTTCAGGTCGGTCATAGATAATCTTTTTCCGCGGCTAGCAGGTCTTTCATCTTTTCACGGCGACGAATGACCTTGGCACGCGTCCCCTCCACCAGAATCTCTGCCGATCGCGGACGAGTGTTGTAGTTCGACGCCAGGGACATTCCGTACGCCCCAGCATCATAAACGCAAAGTAGGGAACCGGGCGCAGTTACGGGTAGCTCCGCGTCACGTAAAAGGAAATCACCGCTTTCGCAGATGGGTCCGCAAATATCAGTATGGGATTTCTCCACCGGGCCATTGGCAAGTTCTACGGGAACAATCTCATGTTTGGCGCCATAAAGAGAAGGCCGTATCAGGTCGTTCATGGCGGCATCCACAATGGTGAATTTCTTGCTGCCGTTCTCTTTCTCATAAAGCACGCGGGTCACCAGCGCTCCCGCCGGAGCAATGATTGACCTGCCGGGTTCCAGCAGCAGGTGCGGTCTTGATGCTCCCATGCGTTGCAGCGGTTCAGTGATCGCTTCAGCGTAGCTCTGTGTCTGGGCGGCAAAATCGACTGGCTTGGTGCTGTCATAAGAGATCCCAAGCCCGCCGCCGGCGTCAAAATAGCCAATCTTGTGACCATCTGCCGTAAGCTCCTGCATGAGTAGGACTGCGCGATCAACTGCAGCACGGAATGGTGTTACATCTGTGATCTGGGACCCAATATGAAGGCTCACGCCAGCAACTCTAAGATACTTGTGTCCTGCGGCGCGTCGGTAGAGCTTCCGCGCGCTTTGGATCGGCACACCGAACTTGTGTTCCCTCAGGCCGGTGGAGATGTAAGGATGCGTCTCCGCTGCCACGTCGGGGTTTACCCGGAACGCGATGTTGGCCCTCTTATGCGCTATGGTGGCGCACTCAGCCAAGAGTTCCAGTTCGCCTTCACTTTCGACATTGAAAACCAGGATCCCGCACCGCAGTGCAAACTCAAGCTCTTCCCGGGTCTTGCCAACGCCGGAGAAAACCACTTTCCCCAGCGCTTTTTTGTTCGCCAGGCGGACGCGTTCCAGTTCGCCGCCGGAGACAATATCAAATCCCGCGCCCAGCTTCGCCAGAAGCCGCAACAGGCTCAGATTCGAGTTGGCTTTAACCGAGTAACACAGAGTATGCGGCACCTGGCGGAAAGCGACGTCCAGAGTGCGAAAGCGTTCTCTGATTGCCGTGGCGGAATAAACGTACAACGGCGTTCCGTATTTCCCAGCAAGCTTTCCCAGAGAAACGCGTTCGCAGTACAGCTGATTTTTCTTGTATATGAATGCCGGAGGCCGAGTGAACATTTCTGAGGGATTGTAACAGGCGCTGTACTGGTCTTTCAGTCTGTAACCTTTTTGCCCGAACATACTATTTGGTCAAAATAAAAAAGCCGCTGAATAAAGCTTCAGCGGCCCAGGTCTATCAGCAAAAACGATCGATCAGTAAAGTCGATTTTGTGAATACCTTGCTTTTATCTTGTCCCTGACGAGTTACCTTTCACCGGTGAATCACTCTGCGCCGGCGATTGAGAGTATTCCCTCGCTCTCGCCTCCAGAAATTGCACCAGATTCTCCGCGTCGGGCTCAGTCAGGCTGAGATTCGGCATATTCACTTCTTTGTATTTCTTAAAGAGCGCCACGGCGATCGGGTCCTGTGACTTCAGGACCACGTCCGGCTCCAGAATAAAATGTTTGAGCCATTTGCGATCGCGCACCAGCGTTACGGTCGCCAGGTCAGGGCCAATCAAATCGCCCCCACCCACCGTATGACAGGCCGCACACGATGTCCGAAACAGCGCGCCGCCTCTTTCATGCTCCAGCGGATCCATCGGCGGCTTTTGGTCATAGGTTGCTTCCACTTTGTTGTACTTCCAGGATGACATCCAGTTGCCAAGAATGGCGGCCACATAGTGTGGATCGTCCATGGAGCTATCAAGAATCCACTGACCCGTTGCTTCATTGCCGATCATCATGCTCGTGGTGTGCCCAGTCAGCGGATCAGAATTAGGACGCAGCCCGATGCCCAGCTTTTTGCGGATGGCATCAATGTCTTCCTTCTTGCCGGTCAGAAAATACCATCCTGGGCCGGTATGAAATTTTTCTGAATATGCCTTGAGCACTGCGGGCGTATCCCGCTTGGGATCGATGGTAATTGAATAAAAGTAGAGGTCCTTGCCCATGCGGTCCTGCAAAAGCTTGTATACCTGTCCAAGTTTCGCTGTTTCCAGAGGGCAGACATTCGTGCAATGCGTGTAAATCAGATTGATGGCGAACATCTTATTGCGCAGCAGGTCGTCATAGAACTTCACCTGCTTGCCATCTTGTGTCGTGAGAACAACATTAGGGAAGTAGTTGGCTCCCCAGTTGGGATTATCAAATGCCTGGGCTTTCGGTAAAGAAATAAGTGCGAATTGCGCCGCAAGCACGAGGCTTGTTGCAAAGGTGGTTGCCCAATTTTTCCGTCTCATGAAGCTGGCTCCCTGAAGCTGTTGCGCAATTTCCCGAGCATGGCAGGCTGGAACTCAGCCCGCCACCCGGTGGAATCTCTGGAAATTGATTTGTTATTTGAACGGGGGATGTAAAGCGGACTCCTCGTCAAAGGAGCCCGCTGCTTCAGTTTTGATTAACGGCCGCCGCCCTTGCCTCGCCCAGAGGAACTGCCGCCGCGGCCTGAACCACCGGACCCGCTACCGCCTCTGCTTAAGCCAGCCCCGCCGCCGTCATCGTCGCCGCCAGAGAGGATACCTCTGCCTGAACCGCCGCTGTTTCCGCCTTTGCCGGAGCCGGATGTCGATCCGCCGCCGCCCAGGCCGGAGTTGCCGGTTGGTGTCGGTGCTGCCGGCGCCGCGCTAATGCCTGCGGTTGGCAGTACGGTGGTGCTGATGTAGGTGACTCCCTGTGGTGTTGGAAGCGGCGTCGGCATAGGAACAATGCCCTTGTCGAGTTCCCAACGAACCAGCATGGCGTGGTCTTCGTGCACCGTGTTGTGGCAGTGCTCCATGTACATTCCGAAGAATTCACGGAACTGCATGGTTAGCGTAACGCTTCCACCTGGACGCAAACGATACACGTCCTTGCGGCCTTTTTCCCATGCCGGAACGTTAGCAGCGCTACCGTTGCGGGCCAGGACCTGGCCTTCTTCAAAGTGGATGTGAATCGGGTGGTCCCATCCGCCGCCTGCATTCTGCAGGGTCCAGACTTCACGGGTTCCCGGTTTCGGAGCCGCGGCCACTCGGCCGTAGTCAGCCGTCAGCGTGCGTCCCAGGTCAGTGCTTACGCCCCATGGATCTTTGTCCGTCGGATCGGTAGGATTGCTCGCGCCTGCACCAAAGGTGAAGTTACGCGTACGAACCACCGGGATGTTGGACAGATCCGGATTCGGGACCAACACTGCGGGAACCTGGCTTTGGTCAGGCTGTGCAGGGTTGCGCACGATGCGGAACTCCAGGAATTTACCCACCACCGGGTCTTTCGATTTTCCGGCGAGGGCGTCAGCCAAAGTGCGGTCCGCGGACGGCTTCTTGCCGTCCTGGTGTTCGCACAGGTTGACCATCCAGACTTTGGATCCAACGCTGTACTTGGAGAAATCGATAACGATGTCATAGCGCTCGGCGATGCCCTGTTCGTCAAGTTCGGTGACCAGAAGCGATTTAGGCATCAGGTTACCGTCGTTGCCGATCCAGAAGAACTGCGAACCATCACTGAGAGCAACCTTGAAGAAGCGTGAAACGCTGGCATTCAGGATGCGGAAACGATACTTGCGCCGTTCCACTTCAAAGTAAGGTTTGTATGCCAGGTTCACGGTCATCATGTCGCCGATGAAACCGTCAAAGTTGAAGATGTCAAAGAAGAGCTGGCCGCTGGAGTCGGTAGCTTTGTCTGAGAGCATCAGGTTGACGTCATAATCCAGGTTGGCCCATGACTTGGCCGTGCCGGAGGGCAGGCGGAGGTTGACGCCGTCATTGATTGCTTCGTTGCCGCGATCAAGGCCGCTGTAGAGATTGAACATGGCAGCGTTGCCCTTGTACACGTTTTGCGAAGTGAAGCTGAACATGTGATCGTGGAACCAGTGGGTGCTCATGGTCTCATGCCAGTCGCCGGCAACACGGTATGTTCCACCGTTGTCGTCCGGGCTGCAGGCCATTGGATCTGACGCATCCACGTTGATGCTGTCATGACCCGCGAGAATAATCGGCCAGTGATAATCGTAGAACTGTCCCGGGAAGAAGAACGCGCCGGTGAAGCCGTCGTTTTCTGCGCCGTGGTGGCCGTTGTGCTCGTGGGTGGAAATGGTGTGGCGTCCGAAACCGCCGTTCTTGGTTACATCGGCAGGCAGACCGTTGTGATGGCGGAACAACAGTGGTTCGCCGTAACGGCCAATTGCCAGTTTCGGAGGAATGCTGCCATTGAAAGTCCAGACAGCCAGCGGACCCTGAGTCGGCATGGACGGATGGAACTTCAACGGAATCGCGGCCGTCGGATCGATGCCTGAGTTCAGGCTGGAAGCAACGCCAGGATTGTAGGTTGTGTTTGTGGTTGCACCCTTCTGTGTTGCTTCAAGAGCAATCTTGGGCGCGAACTCATCAAAACGCTGGTGGGCCCAATCTGGTCCCGGCGGCCGGCCTTCCATCGGACCCAATTGACCACCCAAAGCGGGGTCCATTGCGATCGGGGTGGTGTTGGCTGCGGCGGTAGGAACAATTCCAAGAGGGTGCGGATTGTTAGCGTCGATTACGCTGGGAATCGGCTTGCGTTCCAGAAGATCAAAGCGGGGCATCGGCTGCGAAAACGCTGCGGCGCCAAACAATGGCGATGCAAGGGTTCCGGTTGGGGTCGCGCCATACGCGCTCGAAGCAAAGGGGCTCAATCCATTCTTCGGCACGATTAAACCGGCACTGGTGATCAAACCTAGTTTGACCAGGTCACGACGTGAAATACGGCCCTGAGAGTACGCGGCAACGAACTCTGCCCGATTCTTTCGGGCATTCTCGGCCTCTTTCAGACGTGTTTTAGAAGCATTCTTCTCATTTAAAAAAAACTCGCTCATTGTGGCTGCGCTCCTAGTAGTTTGGCTTACTTGGATTCGGCTGCCCGGATTTCTACCGTGAGGAGTGTGTCCGCTTTGCGCGTTCTCGGGGCCTGCGAAGGGTTAACAATCTTGCTTCGCTCGTGCTTTCCGCGCGCGGCTGCGTGACGCCAACTCCTAAACGATGTTTCAGCCTTGGTCGTAAGTCTCTCGTGGTGGGATTAGAGAGACACAAAAAGGAAATTAAAAAGATTAATGGGTCAAAAGTAGACAGAGTTCGAGATGTTTGGGCATTTTGATCTCGGCGTCAGATTCTGGGGATGTGTCTTGTTATTAATAACTTGAGGATGAACTTAATGATCCGCTAAAAGCGTCGGTTAAGGAATTCCGAATATTTTCAGATCGCGCCGAAACAGCTGGTCTTGCTGCCTGAAGACAGCCGTTTTTAAGGGTTCGGTTAATCTTTCGCTGGTTCAGTTCTTCCGGAGAAACGTTACTTTTGCTGGATTGAGCGCAGATACCCTATCAAATTTTGCATCCGGACTTCGCCATAGTCGTGGTCATTTTCAATCTGGTGGAAGATCGGCCCCCAAATCGGCATCTCCCGCGTGCCATGGGCCAGAACGGATTGATCTCCGCCAATCAGCTCGCGCAACCATTTTTCCGGAAAAATACCGCCCCGTCTGTTCTCAATAGTGGTCAGATCCGGAACTTTTGAGTTCAGCGCTGCAGCCACAGGCCCATCGCCCCTGCCTTCACGGCCGTGGCATGAAGCACAGTAAACACGGAAAAGGTCCGCTCCTTTCAGGGAATAGATCAACTGCATCTTGGGATCGGCTGATTGCCGCGTCTTATCATCCGTCGATCTTGCCTTGAACGGGAAAAAGAAAATGCCAATCAAGGCAAACGCGATTATAAGGAAGTAGCCATTTGGCTGGGGCCTCATCATGAGATCACTCCACATCACTATGCTCATGGTCTCCTACAGTGAAGTATGAATGATGTGATTCTGGTCACCTCTCCGTTGTTGTCCCGGAGGTCCGGTCTACCTTACTTTGAGAACCACCACGGTCTGATCGTCGAAGACTGGCGCGCCGGCAGAAAACCTGTTTGCCGCTTCAAAAAGGCTATCGACGATTTCCTGGGCGCCTTTATCGGCATTCTCAGCAATTACTTTTTCAATGCGGACGCGTCCAAACTGTTCGTCGCGCTGGTTGCTGGCGTCAACAATTCCGTCACTGAAGAAAACAAAAACATCCCCGCTTTTCGCGTGGATCGTGGTTTCATCATAGACAGCGTCAGAGAACATTCCCAATGGCAGTCCAGCGGCCTCAATCATGTGTGCGTGACCACCATGACAATAAATGGGGCGGGGAAGACCGGAATTGGCCACGCGGATGGTTTTCTTTGCGTCGTCCCATAACGCGCAGCAGAGAACAACATAATTCGCGTCCAGACGGCGCTGATTGAGGGATCCATTCACTGAACTCAACAGCGCGGCAGGCGCCGGTTCAGCGGTCGCCACGCTCCGTATGATCCCGCTGACAAGCGCCGCATAGAGCGCCGCGGGCGCGCCTTTTCCGCTCACGTCACTGACGATAATGCATGCCTTGGGCGCCTTGTAGTCCAGGAAGTCATACATATCGCCGCCGATCGCATGCGCCGGGTTAAACCGTGTTGCCAGCTCAGCGTTCTTCAGCACCGGACACGCCGGAGGCAGAAGATGATGCTGGACTTCTCTCGCCATCGCCAACTCGCGGTCCATCCGCTGCTCTTCGCGGGCGATGCGCTCATAAAGCGTGGCATTCTCCACAGCAATGGCGATTTGCGCCGCCAGAGTGCTCATGGTTCGCACATGTTCTTCCGTGAAGTACCCGCGTCGCGTGTGTTCCAGGTCAAGAACGCCGATGACGCTGTCTTTATAGATGAGCGGCACACATAATTCTGACCGTGTTTCCGGATTTGATTTGATGTAGCGCGCGTCTTTCGTTACGTCTGATACCAGAACTGGCTGCTTCAGCTGCGCCGCCGCTCCCACCAGTCCGCGTCCTAGCGGAATGTCATGCTTGAGTTGAATGTTCTCTTTAAACCGCACAGAAAACCGATGGACCAGTTTTTCCTTGTTCTCATCAAGCAGTAAGATTGAGAACATCTGGTAATCGATAATTTTCAGCAAGAGGTCGCCAACCCTCTTCAGCAACTGGTCCAGATTCAAAATGGACGTCAGGTCCTGGCTGATCTCGTTGAGCAGTGCCAGTGTGTTTGCCTGACGCACAATGCGTGTATAAAGTCGCGCATTTTCAATGCTCACCGCAATGCGGGATGCGATCAATGACAGGAGCCGCGAATGTTCTTCCTTGAAATAGCCGGGCTCGCGGGCTTCCAGATCGATCACTCCGATCACCTTGTTTTTGGTGATTAACGGCACAGCCAGCTCGGACCGGACTCGGGGAAGCGCCTCGATGTATCCCATGTCCTTGTTGACGTCATCCACCAGAATGGCTTGGCGTTCTTTTACGGCTCGTCCCGTCACACCTTCGCCCACCTTCACGCGTATGCGCTCGGCTACCTCGGGGAGATGTCCAATCTGAAACCGGAATCGCAGCTCCTGGTGTCTTTCATTAAGGAGCAGGATGGAGAAAATTTCGTAGTCAATAACCCGTTTCACCACTTCCGCCACGCGCTGAAGCAGCGTATCGAGGTCGAGAGTGGTGTTTAGGACGTCCGCGACTTCAATCAGAAGTGCTTCAACGTCAACACGTTGTGGGGAGGCGGAGCTAACCATGGATTCCACACTCAATGATAACAGCAGCGGCTTGATCGCGAAGCACGCGTGGTACCAACCGCACTCGACGTTGCAAAGTTATTCGCCATCGCGGGTGGAGCAGGCGTTCATTCATGCCTGCGGTCGCGAAGAAACAATTGTTCGGCTTCAGCCGCTGAGGTATTGCCTGTCACTCTACCAAAGCGATAGCGCTTGACGGCCTAGGCAGCTGTTGGGATGAACCGAGAGAAATGAACTGTCGTTTAGCGTGCCTGAAATTCCGGCGCTCCAAGCTCATGGACAATCGCCACGCCTGAACTGCTGCCAATTCTATTTGCACCCGCGTCAATCATGACTTGTGCTGTTGCGGCAGTCCTGATCCCGCCGGACGCTTTTACGCCGGCATGATTGCCTACCACGCCGCGCATCAATGAGACATCGGCGGGAGTGGCGCCGCCTGCGAAGCCAGTTGCAGTCTTAACAAAGTCGGCTTTTGCCGCCAGGCTGAGCTGGCAGCCCAGAATTTTTTCTTCCAGAGTAAGAATCGGAGTTTCCAGAATTACCTTAACGATGCAGCCGGACGCATGCGCCACCTGGACCACTGCAGCTATGTCATTCTGCACTGACTGGCGATCACCCGATTTCAATGCTGCCACATTCATCACCATGTCCAGTTCGCGTGCGCCTAGTCGGATCGCTTCTTCCGTTTCAAACCGCTTTACGGTTGTGTGGTTTACGCCATGAGGGAACCCAATGGTCGCGGCGACTTTTACTGGCGTTCCAGCTACATGAGAAGCCGCCAGTCCAATCCACCACGGACTGACGCATACCGCGGCAAAGTTGAAGAAAACAGCTTCTTCACACAGCCGGATGATCTGGTCGCGGGTCGTGTCTGGTTTGAGTAGGGTATGGTCAATAAAGGCGGCAATTGCTTGCCAGCCGTGAACGTTCAGCGAGGGATCAGTTAGGACTGGTTGCATCCGATTCGGATTTTACCACTTTCTTTATTTGATGCTACATGTCATTTGCGGCCAGGCTGCAAATGTGCGGGAGGTTGCGATAACGCTCGGCATAGTCAAGCCCATATCCCACCACAAACTCATCAGGGATCTGAAAGCCAACATAATCTGCTTGAATGGGGGCCACTCTGCGCGAAGGTTTATCCAGCAATGCGGCAATCTTAAAGGACCTGGGCTGGTGTGAAAGCAAATGTTTCTTGACAAATGTCAGCGTAAGTCCCGTATCCAGGATGTCTTCAATCAGGATGATGTTGAGATCGCGCAATGGGCCTGTCACGTCTTTAATGAGCTGGACTTCGCCCGTGCTTTCCTTCTTCATGCCGTAGCTCCGCACCGCGATGAAATCAAAGGTAGCGTCAAGTTCTATCTGCCGTGCCAGGTCGCTCAGGAACATGCAGGCGCCCTTCAGCACCCCGATCAGCATTACTGACTCGCCCGCGAAGTCCTTGGTGATCTCGTTCCCGATGCGAGCAACGGCTTCAGCAATCTTTTCTTTCGAAAGCAGGATATTCATAAGTAACTGGTGAAGCTGGATTTTCTCACAAAGTCCTGCTGGTATGTCCAGTAGGTACGTTAAGCATCATTCGTCTCAGCCGGACATTCGAGGAAGTTGATTTGCCGGCAGGTGAAGAATATCTTTCACCTCGAGTTCGCTCACTCGCAACCGTTGAACCGTAAGGTCGCCGATCTCAAGTGACTTCAGCTTTCCTGCCCCAACAGTCATCCGGCCAACGCCAAGTCTGCCGATCACCAGCGATCCAATCGCCAGGGCGCCAACCGCCAGCGCTCCCACGGCGAATGATCCCACAGCCAAAGCTCCCACCGCCGCTGCTGAAAGGGCATATTTCTTCTTCCGTAACATCGTGTTACCCCGGATTTAGATTGGCTTACCAGATTGATGATAGGTGTTTGGCGTTCGAATTCCAATCGGCGGCTGGATCACACTGCATGCGTGATCTGAATCACGTCAAAAAAATCTTTCTTCATGCAAACTGTTGTATTCAGGATTTTCAAATGCTCGCTCAACAAACTTCCCATGCACGGCTCCAGACCTTCGGCCCGGCGGCGTCATTGCCAATGCGCCGGTTCTTCATTCCCAGGGAACACGGTTCCTGGGGAATGTGGCTTTTACCTTTGCTCACGGGAGCCGCGGTGGGCGCAGAATGCACGGAAGAGAGATGCGTACTGCCGCTCGTCTGGTTTCTGGCCGCCGTCTTAAGTGCATTTCTGGCCTATCAGCCGTTGGAGGTTCTTCTGTCCCTCTCTCCACTTCGCGCGCGAACTGTAGCGGAGCGGAAATGGATCATCTTGTGGATCGTGGCCTGCCTCGCGATTGGATTCACCAGCCTGGTCCAGTTATCACAATTGGAACGGGGCGGGATCATATGGTTCGCGCTGGTTGCAGTCTTGTGCTTTGACGCTCGCTGGATCTTCGGACGCACGCGGGCTTTTCGCGTCAGCAAACAGGTGATGGGTGCTCTCGCGCTCACATCCACAGCAACCGGCGCCTTTTATGCGGCCACCGGTGAGCTTAGCCGTACCGCAATGTTTCTCTGGCTTGCGTTCTGGTTATTTTCAATCGCGCAGATTGAGTTTGTGCAACTCTGCATTCGCACCGCCAACGCGCAATCGCGATGGAATAAGCTTCTGGCAGGACGTGTAGTGCTGATTTCCCATGCAGGCTTGTTCCTGGCTGCCATCATGGCCAGCCTTGCCGGATTCACCCCGGCCCTTCTGGGTATATGTCTGGTTCCTTCACTCATCAGGATTGGGCTGTGGCTCTTCAAGACTCCCCGCAAGATTAACTTCCATCGGCTGGGCTTTTCTGAGTTGTCCCAAAGCATTCTCTTTGCTGCATTGCTGGCAGCGGTTTTTATTTTCCAATAGCGTTGCCCGCTGGTTTCACAAGACTCGTTTCATTTAGAATTCCCAGTTCTTCTGAGGGTAGTTTCATGCCACTGCCTGAGTATCATCAACTGGTAAACGAGGCGAAAAAAGAAATCAGGGAAGTTGACTCCGTCCAGCTCCGGAACATGCAGAATTCCGGCGAGAAGTTCACTCTGATCGATGTTCGCGAGCCCGATGAAGTCGCCCAGGGCGCCATCCCGGGCTCTGTCGCGCTGCCCCGGGGACAATTCGAACATAAGATTGACACCATCACCGCGGACAAATCTTCCCGCATTGTTTGCTATTGCGGTGGCGGTGGCCGGTCTGCCCTGGCTGCGCAGTCGTTAAAGAAGATGGGCTTTAAGGACGTTCTTTCCCTGGAAGGCGGCTACAAGAAATGGACCGAGCAGTCTCAGAAGTAGCTCGCCGTGCTCGATTGCCAAACACGGGGCAACAGCCGCTTTTCGCATCAATCTACTTAAAAACATCAAATTGCACTGAGGACGAGGGTTGAATGAAACTGAACGGTATCAAACTCACATGGCTTGGACACGCCACCTTCCTGATCGAAACGCCCGCGGGTAAGAAAATCATCATTGATCCGTGGGTTCAGAACAATCCCGCAACCCCGGCATCACACAAGAAAATCGAACACATTGACGTGATGCTGTGCACTCACGGGCATGGAGACCACATTGGCGATGCGGTTACGCTGGCAAAACAGCACGATCCCAAAGTTGTCGGGGTATACGAGCTGGCCATGTGGATGAACAAGAAGGGCGCGAAGCAGATCATGCCCATGAACAAAGGCGGATCACAGGAGGTAGGCGACGTTTACGTGACCATGGTTCACGCTGACCACTCCTGCGGTATTGAGGATGATGGGCAGATTATCTATGGCGGCGAGCCTTGCGGTTACGTCATTCAATTCCAGAACGGCCTCAAGATTTACCACGCAGGTGACACCAATGTGTTCGGTGACATGCACATCATTCATGAACTCTATCATCCGGACATTGTCATTCTGCCCATCGGCGACGTTTTCACCATGGGCCCCAGAGAAGCCGCATATGCCTGCAAACTCCTCAAACCTCAGGCAGTGATTCCCATGCACTTCAATACCTTCCCTCTGCTTACAGGTACGCCGCAGGAACTGGAACGCCGCATAAAAGACCTTGGGATTGAAATCCACGCCATGAAACCGGGCGAGACGTTGAGCTGAAGCCAAACTCATTTTTCAGCGTCCAGAATAAAGGCCGGCGATAGCTGGCCTTTTTTCTTTGTAAGATTTCGCCGGGTGCGAGCGCCTGAGGATCTTGAGGGGAGGATTCTCTTCAGCGGTTTGTCGCGAAGCGACCAGAAAAAAGATTTTGCCGGGAATAAGGCGGTGAGCCCGACTGGCGTGGCGAACCGCCCGCTTCGAGCGCCTGAGGATCTTTAGGGGAGGATTCTCTTCAGCGGTTTGTCGCGAAGCGACCAGAAAAAAGACGCCCTATTTGTCCGGCAGCTTGATCTCGATAGGATCGGTTTTTTTTGCCGTGAAGACCAGCCCACCCTTCTTGTGCCAGCGTTTTGCAAGTTTTCTGCCAAAACCAGGATCACCTGTGTCATTCGGCGGTTCCATCGGCCAAAGGTCCAGATCAAGTTTCAGTGCGCACGGGCAGGCTTTGCGGATGAGGTCTCCGTCAGCTTTCGCGATATCCAGCTGCACTACAACGTTCCATCCGATCGAATCACCCGGACCAAGCGTGATGATCTCATCCTCAGGTGGCTCTTGTTGATCAAGCGTTTTCCGCTGCTTAGGCAAAGTGGGATCACTGCTTTGCGAAGCCGTCTGGCGTTCTTGTCGCCATAAAGAAACGGAAGGGTTCGCCACCCTCACCATTTCTTCAGAACTTGACGTGGGCGTTCTCCGCAATAAGAGAATATTCTCTTTCCCGGTGTTTTCCGCCACCACGTTTAGCGATACTTTCAGCTTCATGCTGGGTTCGGCGGCCACCATGCGCACCTCGCCCGGGGTTCCCCAGAGCTTCAGAGCATGAGCACTCTCTTTCGCGTCATCATTGCCGGCGTCTTGTGCATGGACTCGCGATGAGAAACTCACAGCCAGAAGCAACAACAGTCCTATTGAAATGCCGGGAGCTTTAGCGGCAAAGATGTTTGTTCTTATTCCCGCGGTGTGCGAGCTGTGGTTCGTCTTCCGCATATTGTCCTCTGATCAGACCGCTGGAAAGGCCAGAAGTTAGCGGCGCAAAGTGTAGCTGCGGTAGGCACTTTAGGCAAGCGATATTGCGGACACTATTGGCATTCGGCGAGTTGGGGAGGCGACAGCGTTGTCAGCAATCTCTCATCTGGATACGTGTACGCTCCATGGATTGCCTGAGAAGGTTTTTGCCGTTTGAACCACGGCAGGAGGGCTGCATTTTGCGGGTGGTAGGTTGTTCCGTTCATCCTGATGGGGAATGTGGAATTGGGCAGGTTTTCCACTACATCGCCGGTTTCCATCAAGTCCTGGCAATTGCCATTCGGCGAAAACCACCAGGGCGTTATTCCGTGCAAGCCATCCGCGCCAACGAAAGGATCATTCATGATTTCCACGATTTCATGGCTCATCGGCGTTATGTCTTCAAAGTTGTCCCCAAAGAAAATGAATGGGGTCACCCATGTGGAGAAGTTCAATACATACCGTTGTTTGTGAAATCCGTTGCTCACCGTGGCCGGTCTTTCGTCAAAAGTATGAAAGCCCACGAAGAAGAAGTTCTCATTGGGATCGACAAACAGAAACGTATTGGGAAACAGGAACGTAGAAACATCTCCCGGCTTGATATCTCCCGCGTGTTCGGCCGCTCCCACCGGGGACTTCGTGTCTGACGATGAAGAAGGCATCAGCTTGCTGTTGAAAGTATCGAAATCCACCAGGACGTAAGCGCAACATGTCCCATCCTTGTGGAGGGAGAACTGATAAGTGCCTGCTCGCAGGACCATCACGCGGGCTTTCTTCACCGAAGGCTTCAGGATCGTATGCCAGGCGTTATTCCTGGCCCGATTGAAAAATTCCGCACGCTGCACCGCATCCACGAACTGTGTTGCCTTCTGGCTGCTGCTGTAATGTGCGTTCACAAATAGCGGAGACTCCAGCACCCGCGTTACAAATTGCGTTGCGTCAGAAAACAGGCGATGACCCTTCACAAACCGCGGTGAGCCGTCAGCGTTGCGCAAATCAAGAGAAACAGGAACAATCGGCGCCGCGATGATCGTGGTTTTACCGGTCTCAGGAACGCTGCCAATCATTTGGTAAAACCAGTGACTTTGTAATGTGTTTGCAGCGCTGAATCCGTGGGCAACATATTCGCCGCTGAATGTGCCAACTGACTGGAGTGTGGCCGCTGGAGCGAGGACAAGCTGGCTATCTTGCGTGGGCGCTGTCTGAATATGCGGTGAAACGTGTGCATAGCCGCCCTTGGCGGCAGGCGTGGTCTCCGCGGGTAACTGGTCCGCTTCAAGGGCCTGTTGCGCACCCATATTCTGGCTGCAAGCCCAGGAAATGCTCAGAATCACGATAGCAACATGAAATAGACGACAGGAACTATTAGGGCTTATTTGAATGGTACGAATGGCGAACATCGATCCCCGGTTCTTTCCCATCAGCGTTTCCGCATACGCGCTGTAGATGTGACAGGATTATGAATAGGTGAGATTGACGGAACGCTGCCGAAGGTTTTCTGCCTGTCGGCATTCAGGCACAAAGTTTCATTTTGGGTGTGCAGCCGGGAAAACCTTTGTTCCTGAATGTTCCTCTAATAGCGTGGGAAAAAACTTATGAGCCTGGGCAGAGCATTCCTCATCAACGAACTTCGGCGATTGGAAACCCGTTTTCATCCTGATGGTCCGGATGACGAAATAGCCGTTGAATATATCCGGGCTGCCATCCAGGCCCTTAGCCCCACAGCTGCCGCCCCAAAACGAACGATTGAAAGTCCGGTTCAGCCGCCACTGCGTAAGAAAGCTTCCTGAAACTCAGCGCGTTGAGCCCGCACCCTGCGACATAAGACCTGAGCAATTAAAGACTGCGCAACTAACGGTCCGCGCGACCAACGATCTGCGCGCCTATAGGCCTGCATAAATTAAAGACCTGAGCAATTAAAGACTTGCGCAACTAAAGCGTGGTCGTCGCAGTCCTTGTCTGCGTGGGCTCGTCAAAGCTGTCTTCCAGGGCCTCTTCGCAGGTGCTCTGGATGACGGACCGGTAATGCTCGCCTAGAAACACCCGCAGCTTTGCCGTATCAATGGAGCATGATCCCAGCAGATAAGGTAGGGCTTCGGGCGGAATATCAGAGACTCCCAGGTCCCACAGGAGTCGCAATGTCTGGCGGCAAATGGCTCTTGTGGGAACCCGTTTTATCTCAATCTTGGCGATTTCCACGCACCGTCTCAGCGAAAGAGGGTCGCCACGTCCGGCCACATTGATAATGGAAAGTCTGGGATCATTTAGCTTTCGTTCCAGAATGTGCGCGATCAGGCGCGCCACATCATCAATGTGAATGAATTGGAATTTGTTTTCCAGATAGGGCCCGCGCGAAGGCAGCCACAAGGGCAGCCGGGTATTCTTGCGGCGAAGCCGTTCCGCAATACGGCCTTTGCCTCCTGGTAAGCCCCTCAAAACGCCGAGCTGATAATTCTGGACTGTGGCGCCCGCATAGATATGGGAGCGCAGGATATATGTCTTGCACTTGCGCAAGCCCTTGGCTCTGGCCTGCACCGTCATGTCAGCTTCTTGTTGATGAAGAGCGTAAGGCAGACTTTGGGCATTTAACGGGGCATCTTCCGTGACCGGTTTTTCCAGGTCAGGACCATAAACAGCCGTACTGCTGGGGAAAACAAACTTTTCAATGCCCCCAATCATCCGGTTGTGTTCGGCAATCGCTTCCGTCACCCGGCTGGTACCCGCCACGTTTACCAGCCACATGTGTTTGCGGTTCATGACTCCGGTACGCAAAGGATCCAAGATAAAGGCCAGATGAACCACAGCCTCAGGACGGTAGGCTTTCATCAGCTCCAGCAGTTGATCACACGACCGCTCTTCACCCAGGTCGACCTTTTCGAATCTGAACAGGGAAGATGGATTCGCAGGTTCCTTCACGTCGATTCCGATCACCTGAAAACCCGCAAGCTGCTCCAGCAGCCGCGTGCCCAGATTTCCTGAGACGCCGGTGATCAGAACTGTGGGTTTTGCTGCCATCGTGCGCGGTGAAAAACTCTTTTCTGCGGGTGATCTTTTTTGATGATCTGTTCGATGAGGCAAGTTATCGTAACACACCACCAGCTCTCATCGGCTAAGGCCCGCAAGCTGTCCAACGGTGAGAAATTTAGCGTAGTCTCGCATCTCAAGGGTTGAATCACGTAACCGGAGACGTTACTTCGGGCTTAAAGGTTGTGCCGCCGGTGAAGGCGAAGGGCCGAAATACTTATCATCGAAATCGCTCTTGACTGACGCGTTCAGCTCCTTGATCTTCTTTTCCATCTTCTGGCGAAAGATCAATCTGGCAATCTCATCCCTGACGTTTTCTTCTGTGAGCGTTTGCTTGCTGTCCACCTTATAAATTGTGAAGGCGCCGGCCGCTTCTGACTTGAACACTCCACCGGGCTCAAGAGCGAACATTTGCTTATCGTCGGCGGCGGGGAGTGAGCCTTTGCGCATGGTGCCGATGGTGGTGCTCGGCGGTGTGCTGGTAATGCCCAGCTTGTCGTAGGCTTCTTTCTGCAGCTTTTCCAGCCCTTCACCCTTGCTCGCTCGGCCAAGCATCTCGTCGGCAACTTGTGACGCCTTGGCTGCGAAGGCTGTCTTTTGTTCTGGAGTGGTTGCCTTTCCTGAAGGATCATTTCTCGGCACATAAACCCGACTCACGTTCGATGAAACATAATCGCTGGCGTGCTCTTTGTAGTAAGTATTGATCTCCGCCTGAGGCGGGTTGCGATACTCGAGTTCAAGTTGACGTTGATAGAACTCCGCCAGGGTGCGCAACTGTAACAGATAGAGAGAGGCCGCGAACTCGGCAGACTGGTCCACACCAGCTTCTTTGGCGGCATTGGCTAACACCAGCAGCTCAATGTATTTTTCTGCCAGCGCGCGTTTTCCTGCGGGCGGTAGTGGCTGATCAGGTTTAGTCACAGCATGCGTGACTTGGTCGAACTCTTCGCGTCCTACCGTCGTGACGCATTTGTCACTGTTGGGGCCTGCGGTCTTATCGCTTTTATCACAGAGGCCGTGGACCGTAATGACCGTCTCTTCCGCGGGGGCATCTGCCGCCTTTTGCTCCGGTTTGACGCCAGGTGTTGGCGTAGCGGACGGAGCTTTTGCAGCTCCCGCCGGCTTGGTCGGAGGAGCTTTCGGTGGAGTCGAAGTCGTTTGCGAAAACAAAGAGGAAGTGAATAAGACGCTAATAAGTAGCTTCGGAACCATGCCCAGCCTCTGAACCTGATATTGGTATGAATTTTAGTCATCCTAACATAATGGTTTTAATTGGAAACCCCGTGCATAAACCTGAGAAAATAGCTCGTGCCCACAGCTGAAGCCAACCCTATCCTGGAAAGCATGGCCAGGGAAAAACGTGCCGTTGCGCTGAACTCGCTTCTTGCTGCCGGTGCTATTACCGCCTTAAAGGTGGCCGTAGGCATCACCACCATGAGCCTTGGCATACTTTCTGAGGCTGCGCACTCCGGGCTCGATTTGATCGCGGCTTTCGTGACCCTGATTTCAGTCCGCGTTTCCGACAAACCGGCAGACGCCGAACATCAGTATGGTCATGGCAAGGTGGAGAATTTCTCCGCGTTCATTGAGACGGGTCTCCTGCTACTCACATGCTTCTGGATTGTCTGGGAGTCAGTGCGTCGCTTGAATGGTCACCATGCCGTACATATTGAGCCAAGCCCGGCGGCATTTCTGGTGCTGTTCGCGTCGATGGGCGTTGACTGGTGGCGTTCTCACAAGCTGCAAAGGGTCGCCATTAAATATGACAGCCAGGCTCTCGAAGCGGACGCCCTCCACTTCAGCACCGATATTTTTTCCACGGGCGTAGTCGCTCTGGGGCTGGCTCTGGTGTGGGCGGGCGAACATTTCAAAATTGGCTGGCTAGGCAAGGCTGATCCGATTGCGGCTCTCTTCGTCTCCGGAGTCATTGTTTATGTAAGCTGGCGTCTCGCCCGTAAAACCATCGATGCACTTCTCGATGCCGCTTCTCCCGGCGACCGCGCACGGTTGATTGACGCCGTGTTGAAGGTGACTGGCGTAATTGAAGTGGAAAGGGCGCGCTTACGCCGGGCTGGTAATCGTTATTTTGCCGATCTTACAGTCGGGCTGGCGCGAAATGTGACTTTCCAGCGATCAGGCCAGGTCGTGGCCGAAATCACTGACGCTGTCCACAGCATTTTGCCCCAGTGTGATGTGGTGATTCACTCCGTCCCGCGCGAAACCGGCCATGAGAACATCTTTGACCGCATACGCGCCGTGGCTTCGCGTAACAATTTCAATGTGCATGATGTCAGCGTTCAGGATCTGGGCGGCCAGCTTCATGTTGAGCAACACCTTGAACTGGATGAGACACTTACACTTAAGAACGCACATGAGGTTGTGACCCGTCTGGAAACCGAAATCGGCCGCGAAGTTCCGGAGATCTCCACCATCCTCACGCACATTGAGAGTGAGCCGAATACCATCGAACCCGGCAATAAAGTGATCCGCGATGCGGTACTTGAACAAAAGCTCAAGCCCGTCTTGAAGGAGTTTCCGGAAATTCTGGATATGCACGAAATTGAAATTAAACGTGTTCGCGGAAAGGTGTATATGTCATGCCATTGCACCATGCCGGACGATCTGACTCTTTCTCGCGTGCATGACATCTCCACCGAACTGGAAATTCGATTCAAGCAGGCGGCGCCCGAGTTATTTAAAGTATTAATTCATCCGGAACCACTCACAGACAATCGCCGTTAGTCATCCTATATAGAGAGGAATTCATCATGGTTGAAGCGAGAGTGGACTGGATTGACGGTGAACGCTTTATCGCCCAGGCAAGCAGCGGGCACGCGTTTGTAGTCGATTCTGATCGCACGCGCAACACTGCTCCAGGCCCCTTCGAACTGGTACTTGTAGGTCTATGTGCCTGCACCGCCACGGACGTAGTCACCATTCTGCGGAAAAAACGAGAGCCAGTGGAAAAAGTGGAAGTGCGCGCGGAGGGGGAGCGGGCAACGGAACCGCCCACCGTCTACACATCAATCAAGCTGATTTATACGATTACAGGCGTTGTTTCACGCAAGTCAGTAGAAGATGCGATACGGCTCTCGGAAGAGAAGTACTGCGGCGTTTCCGCAATGCTGCAAAAAACGGCAAAGATAAGCACTGAGGTTCACGTTACTCACACTGTGGTAACTTCACCTGTCTCGAAATAGCCTTAGAATCTGGTAAAAAAGAACCCTGTACTGTTGTCGGCGAATCATATCGTGAAACGAACCTGGAGGACCATGACTGAAAAGACTGAAAAGACTGAAAAGAAGGTTGTCGTTTACAGCTCACCTGGTTGACCGCCCTGCACATGGGCCACAGCCTACCTTTCGGAGAAAGGTATTCCGTTTGAAGTAAAAGACGTGAGCCAGGACCAACAGGCAGTATTCGAGTTGGTGCGCACTTACAAAAGCCGTTCCACGCCAACCATTGTAGTGGGAGATAAAGTCATGATTGGCTTTGATCCTGAGCAACTGGACCAGATGCTTGCAGGCTAAACCAGCAGAGTCCTTCACAACCGTGAACCCCGCTAGCAGCCCACCTCACCCATGGCGGGGTTACATCTTAATTGCAGCTGCATCATTTTGCTGGGGCGCGTCAGCCACATTCGGCAAAGCTCTCTTCAGCGGACGCCTGTTCGGCGAACACACTCATATATCACCGCTGGTGCTATCGCAGGCCAGAACGACATTTGCAGTCTTGCTCCTGTGTGCATTTCTGCTGGCTCGCCATGGCCGGACTTTCTTTCGTATGGCTCGCCGGGATTTTGCGCTCTGCCTCCTGGTAGGGACGCTGGGGCTGGCCGGATCAAACTACTTCTATTACCTGGCAATCCAGAAAAGCACCGTGGCCCTGGCGATTACTCTGCAATACACCGCGCCCCTCTGGGTGCTGATCACCATGGTCCTGCGTGGACGCGAGCGCTTTACCATCCTCCGCGTCAGCTCAGTGCTTTTGGCGATGGTCGGAATTGCCCTGACCATAGGACTGTTCCGTGGCGATGTGACCATCAATCGCTGGGGAGCGGCCGCTGCGATGGTGGCTTCATTTTCGTTTGCCTTTTACAACATCCTGGCCCAGGCACTGGTAAGTCGATATCACCAGTTGCTGGTAATGGCTTATGCGCTTCTGGGATCCTCTTCTTTATGGATGATTCTGGATCCCCCGTGGAAGCTGGCGGCGCAGCACTTTAGCCTCAAACAGTGGGGATTTCTATTCCTATTTTCCTGTTGCGCGACCCTGGTTCCTTATTTTCTCTACTTCAGCGGACTCAAATATCTTGATCCCACACGGGCCATCGTGGCCAGCTGCCTGGAACCGGTCTTCGCGATCCTTTTTGCCGCGACATTCGTGGGCGAAGGCGTTGGCTTTCTCCAGGGCATAGGCATTGCCGCGGTGCTGTTCGCCACCGTGATGGTACAGATCTTTCACAGAGGCGCGGTCCTGACGCCCCCAGAATAGCCAAAGGCCGCTCAAATCTGAGCGGCCTCTTTGAAATCGATCGTAGTCCAGCGAAAAACTACTTTGCTTCCACCTTGGCGCAATGCTTTTCGAATGCATTCTTGAGCGCACCGGCAATAAGCTCAGGCGTGCTGCTTTCGATATCACTACGCTGCATCATGTACACCAATTGCCCGTCGCGCAGGATGCCAATCGACGGTGACGTGGGCTGATAGCCCGTAAAGTAGCTGCGCGCTTTGTCTGTGGCTTCGCGGTCCTGTCCGGCAAATACAGTGATGATCTTGTCGGGTTTAATGGAGTTCCGGACAGCGGCCCGCACTCCCGGACGCATTCTTCCGGCTGCGCATCCACACACCGAGTTCACTACTACCATGACCGTCCCTTTTTGCTGGATGGCCTGGTCCACTTCCGCGGCTGTGCGCGTCTCTTCAACGCCCGCCGACGTCAATTCCTGCCTCATGGGCGCGATCATCATTTCTGGATACATTCATTTCCCTCCCAGGGGTTCGTACCTCCTATTCTACCAAAAGTCATTCTCCGAACTTGATTGCGATGCGTTACTCTAGCTCCTGACGTGAATATTCAAGAGAACATTCCGCTCGCGCCAATGACCACGCTGCAAGTGGGCGGGGCTGCCCGCTATTTTGCGAACGCCCAGACTGAAACAGAAGTGAAAGATGCGCTGGATTTCGCCTCTCAAAAGCGATTGCCACTTTTTGTTCTGGGCGGTGGCAGTAACCTCCTTGTTGCGGATGAAGGCTGGCCCGGACTGGTGCTGAAAATATCGCTTCTCGGGACTGAGTTCGAGTTTGAAAAAGACAATATGCTTTTTTACGCGGGTGCCGGTGAAAGCTGGGATGACCTGGTCGCCATGACCGTTGGCAGGAATTGCGCGGGTATCGAATGTCTGAGTGGAATCCCCGGAACCGTCGGCGGCACTCCCGTACAAAACGTGGGTGCTTACGGGCAGGAAGTTTCCCAGACCATCGTCAAAGTCCGGGCACTGGATATTGTCAGCGGCACTTCCGGCGAATTTACCAATGAAGAATGCGCTTTTAGCTATCGCACCAGCATGTTCAACTCTACCCACAGGGGAAAGTACATTGTGCTGGAGGTCGGCTATCGTTTGAAGCTAAAGGGCGGGCCGGTTCTGGAGTACGCTGATTTAAAAAAGTACTTTGCCAACTTCAAAGGCAATCCTTGTTTGCAGGACGTACGCGATGCCGTCCGCAAGATTCGCCAGAGCAAGGCCATGTTGATTGTTCCCGGCGATGAAGATTGCCGCAGCGCCGGATCATTCTTCAAAAATCCGCTCGTAAGCATGGCGGAAGCGGATCGTGTTCAGGAACTTGCTCTGCGCCTGGTGCCGGATAAGACCATGCCTCGCTACCCCGGAGAAGACGGCAGCGTAAAGCTTTCAGCCGCATGGCTGGTAGAAAATGCCGGTTTTGCCAGGGGACACTCGCTTGGGCCGGTCGGCATATCCAGAAAGCACACGCTTGCAATCGTCAATCGCGGGGGAGCAACGGCCAACGATGTGATTCTTCTGAAAGATGCGGTGCAGAAGAAAGTTTTTGATGTCTGGGGAGTCAAACTCCATCCTGAACCGGTTTTTGTCGGCTTTGAGATGGCAGGGAAGTCGGTGTCTTCGTAGTCTCTTAATCAAGATTTTGCCGGCGAAAAAGAATTCGCTGGTGCCCACGGGGTGGAGCAGGCATTTAGCCTGCGGTGAGAGTGCGAACCTTTGGGCTTCAGGCCCTGAGGTTCAACCCGCTCCTGTGTGGCTCCAAAAACCTCACGGCCGTATGATCATGACTTCTGTCGACTTGATCAGGGCCGCCGCCGTATCGCCCTTCTTTAGCCCCATTTCTGCCACTGCATCTGCGGTAATAATGCTGGTGATCACCTGGCCGGAGATTGACAGCCTTACCTGGGCCATCAGACCGTCAACTTTGATTTCCAGAACACGTCCCACCAGTTGATTGCGTCCGCTGATCTTGCGGAAGTCACGCCGCGTCTGCGGGCCCGATTTGATCTCGGCCCGGGGGATGAAGCGCTCCAACTCGGAATCTGGTATCCGATGGTGACCGCCGGGCGTCGTCACAGTCTTGATCTTCTTGCTGTAGATCCACTTCTTCAAAGTGGGATAACTGATACCCAGCCGGATTGCCACTTCCCGAGGCTTGAGAGGCATGGAATGATTCTATACGGATCAATTCGAATTCCCGCAAGTTGAATTCCGTTAAGCGGCTTCACCTGCCGGCGAAGCGGCGTCAATCGGCTTCGACGGTGTCATGGTCGCAGGTTAATCCCGACGAGCAGCTCTCCAGGTTCAACAACCGATAAACAACAGCTACTCAACATCAGGGCCAGTGGCAGGCTTGCTGTCGCTTTCATAAATAGCCACAGTTTTGATATTTACGAATTCCCGGATACCGTAATGACTCAACTCTCTCCCGTATCCGGAATGGCGGACTCCTCCAAAAGGGATTCGTGAATCGGATGCCACCATGCCATTGATGAACACCATGCCTGCATCAATCTCATTGATAAACATCTCGCGCTCCTGTTCATCGTTAGTCCACGCGCTTGATCCCAGGCCGAAATCCGTTTCGTTGGCAATCTCAATAGCGTGTGCCATATCCTTTACTCTGAAGAGAGACGCCACCGGCCCAAACATCTCTTCCACGCGCGCCGGCGATCCTTCCTGTATATCAGTGAGCACCGTTGGAGCAAAAAAGTTACCTGGCTGATGCAGGCGTTTGCCGCCAAGCAGAACGCGTGCGCCCATTTGTACTGATTTGTTGACCTGCTTCTCCAGGTCAGCCACTCCGTCCGCGGTAGCCATTGGGCCAACGTGAGTTTGCGGGTCCATCGGGTTGCCGACTTTCAGGCTGGCCATTTTCTCTACGAAACGCCTTTCAAATTCATCGGCAATCTTTTCATGAACAATAAACCGCTTGGCCGCAATGCAGGACTGGCCATTGTTCACGATGCGGGCATCCACCGCGGTATTGCTGGCCTTGTCCAGGTCGGCGCTCGGCATAACGATGAAGGGATCACTTCCTCCCAGTTCCAGGACGGATTTTTTAAGTGCCTTTCCGGCCGCGGCTCCAACCTTACTTCCGGCGCCCACACTGCCTGTCAACGTGACGGCGGCAACGCGCTTGTCTTCCAGAATGTCATTCACCTTATCTGACCCGATCAGCAAAGTTTGAAAGGCGCCTTTCGGAAAACCGGCCCCAAGGAAGACACTCTCGATTGCCAGAGCGCATTGCGGAACATTGGACGCATGTTTTAGCAGGCCCACATTCCCGGCCATCAGCGCAGGAGCGGCAAAACGGAACACCTGCCAGAAAGGAAAATTCCACGGCATCACAGCCAGTACCGGCCCCAACGGCTGGAAACGTATGAAACTCTTACTAGCTCCGCTGCTTGCCGGCTCTTCCTTCAGGAATCGCTCTCCATTCTCTGCGTAGTAGCGGCAGCCGGTTGCGCATTTTTCAACCTCCTGCACAGCGGAACGCAAAGTCTTTCCCATTTCCCGGGTCATCATCTCAGCGAACGTGTTCTTCTCCGCTTCAAGAACCTCAGCGGCTCGGCCCAGCCATGCCGCCCTTTGGGCGAAGCTCGACTTTCTATAAGTACCGAACGTGGTGACAGCAAGACTCAACTTGGCTTCAATCACCTGATCAGAATCAGCCGTAAATTCGCGAAGCACCTCGCCGTCATATGGATTGATGCTGGCTATTCCTCGCCGCGGGATTTCGGTCACGTTCCTGGTGCTCATGTTCGTTCCTCAGTTGCTCTGATTTGAATTGTGAATGCGTATATTTCGATCGCTTCTTTTATTCGATGCCAAACCTGGTCGATGTTTGCCCTCTGTCGCTGCAAGTACATCTAGAAAAGCATGGGAGTTGCCGCGTCTTCAGCGGGAGCCTCCTGAATACATTCCGGGCCATCATTGTTGGCGTTGCTTACCGCTGTGCTGAGCGGGTATTTCTTCATCAATCGCGGATCGAATGGACGGAGGAGGCCCTGAACACGCTCAGGATCGGTAACACCGGGATCGAGCCACAGATCGTAGTCTTCTGGTTTCAGAATCGCAGGCATGCGGTTATGGATTTCCTGGGTGAGTGCGTTGGCATCCGTGGTTAAAATCGAACAGCTCTCAATCATTTCTCCCGAACTGGAGCGCCAGCTGTCCCATAGTCCGGCAAAAGCGAAGACAGAATCGTCCAGCATGCCAATGTTGTAAGGTTGTTTTCGTTTTGAACTGAGTTTTTCCCATTCAAAGAAGCCGTCCGCAGGGACCAGGCACCGCCGCTTTCGCATAGCTTCCCGAAAGGCCGGCTTTTCTGATGCCGTTTCTGACATCGCGTTGATGGTGCGATTGCCAATGGAAATATCTTGCGACCAGTAGGGAATCAGTCCCCACCTCATAAGAGAGAAGGTGCGTTTCGGTTCTTGGCGGTCCTGCCGTATGACAACTACGTGTTGCGTTGGGGCGATGTTGTAGCGAGGGACCCACTCGACGGTATCGTCGTCATCAATTCCGAAATGTTCGGCAAGATAACGTTCTTTCGCGGTAAGGCGGTAACGTCCGCACATAAAAGCATTTTAAACGAGATGTTGTTAATCGAGAACGCTGTCTTGAGTTGGTGAAATGTAGTTCCAAAAGCGGGAATGTAGATCCTGAATATTGAAGTCAACTTTCAAAATGCGTTTGTACGGATCTTTTAAGTAAGCGACGTTCGAAAATGAACAGCACAATCCGATTTCGAACACTTCTTTAAAAAACAAGTTAAAGACTTCGTAAGCAACTCATGAAAGATCGGTAAACAAATTGCAACAATGCTAACGCGTGCGGTCTGACACTCGTCTAACCACACAATCGACAGTCAGTCTTTTCGCGAGGAAGAAACACTAGAGGGTGAAACTTTTCTTCCTTTCGAATCGTACCTGCATCGTGGTGACAAAAAGGGGCCACAGAAAAGTGGCTCCTGAAAGATTCGAGGGTTGAGGAATAAAGATCCGAGGGGGTTGAGGGACTACGTTCGCCCACGGTTTGGCGGCCCAGGCGTGCGCAGTCCCTGCGGAAGAGAGCGGGCATTTGTGTGTCCGGATTCTTCTGGAAACCCCACGATTGCTCATTGTAAGCCAGGCAGAAAGAAATGCAAGCTGCGTGGTCTGAGTCCAGGGCTGCCCATTGCCGCATCCCGGCGCAAATCGGGAACAAGGAGCACTAATGACATTATCGAAATTCGTAAAAATCATCATGATGTTTTGCCTGGCGTTGGCGTTTGTCGGAAGTAGCTTCGCCGCAGATTCGCACAAAGCCAACTTCCAGATTTCCCAGTCAGTGCAAGTCAATGGCACAGAGCTTGCGCCTGGAGACTACGTTGCAAAGTGGACGGGCGACGGACCTGATGTTCAGGTGAGCATTACGCGGAACGGCAAAGAGATGACCACTGTGCCAGCGAAGCTGGTGCAACTCGACCGGAAATCACCTGAAAACGCGTCTGAGATTCGCGCCAACGGTAGTGGAAGAGAACTAGGTAGTCTGCAATTTGCCGGCAAAAAGTATTCGCTGGAAATTGGCGGTGGTTCTTCCTCGACTTCCACCGCGGCAGTAAAATAACAGCAGCATTCACGGGGCCGGAGCCTGCCGCTTCGGCCTTTTTTATTTCCAGCCCAAAGCACGTTTCGAGGCCGTCGACTTTCGTTACGATTACGTCTGCACCGGGCTCGTATATACTGCTTCCACTGGCCGTTATTATCAATCGAGGAGCAGAAAAATGCGTTTGGATCCGCGTCAAATCACCAGGGCCACACTTGCCCTGCTGTTGGCAACACTCTTCTTTCTTCCCGGCGATCTACTGGCACAGAGCCATGTAGTGTCATCTGCCGATTTACAGAAGCAAGTGATTTCAGCTTCGCAGACACGCGAGAACAATTTGCAGAACGTGCAAAAGTTTCTGTCGACGCCCGTCGCCGAGAAAGCTATGAAGTCAGCGAATATGAATCCCCAACAGGTAAAGACCGCGGTGTCTACCTTGAGTGACCAGGAACTGGCGCAGCTTTCCGCCAGAGCCGATAAAGCACAAACCGACTTTGCCGCCGGTAATCTGAATGACCGCGATCTCATTCTGATCATCCTGGCCATTGCGGTCCTGGTTCTCATCATCGTCGCAGTACGCTAAGAATCTCATCGTGTATCTTTCCATGCCGCAGCGGATCACGTTCTTCGTGTATCTCTGCGGCATGTTGTCATTGCTGCAAAGCACGGCGATATGGCTTGATGTGCCGTTCTTCAAGCAGGAAAAAGATGGCTGTGGAGCGGCGGTCATCGCCATGGTCATGGAGTACTGGAACCTGAAACAGCCACAGCCAAAAACAAAGACATCCACGCTGGCTGACCCCATCCAGATACAGAAAGCTCTCTATTCCAGTGAGGCCCACGGCATCTATGCTTCTGATCTCAAGCGCTACTTCGAAGATCATGGATTTCGTACGTTCATATTGCAGGCGACCTGGGATGATTTCCAGCATCATCTGGAAAAAGGAAGACCATTGATTGTGGCGCTCAAGCCTATGACCGGACAGACTTCGCTGCACTATGTACTCCTGGTGGGATTGGACCCGCAGGAAAACATAGTTCTGGTGAATGATCCGGCGCAGAAGAAGCTGCTTAAGATGGATCGCCGTCAATTTGAGAAGGAATGGAACGCCGTGCAGCGCTGGACTTTACTGGCGCTTCCGAAATGATGATCTACGGGCTGGTCCAGCCGAAACCATTCTGGTTATTTGTTTTTCTGATTCTGCTCTGCTGCCCGGGACGCGGATCTGCCCAGTCTGGAGTCACCCCGGAATTTCTGTTCAAATCGGAACGCTGGCCGGAACTGGTTTCCGTGCTCAAGGCAGAGCCGTCTCGCTCGGCTGAGCATGAGTACCAATATGGAATTGCCCTGGCGCATCTGGAACAGTGGGACCAGGCTCGTTCTGCATTTCGCCGCGGTAGTGAACTTTCTCCCGGCGACAAGCGGTTTCCGGAAGAGATCGCGGGTGTGGCTTTCAAACAGAAGAATAACTCAGAAGCAGTACGTCACTTGCGTCGCGCCTTGCGCATTGATCCCAAAGACGATTATGCGGCAGATTTTCTAGCCACCATTTATTTTCTCGACGGAAATCTCGAAGCAGCTCTCTCCTATTGGAACAGACTCAACAAGCCGCAGGTCGCTGAATTAAGGAGCGAACCAAAGCTGCAAGTGCGTCCAGCCTTGCTTGATCATGCCATAGCTTTCGGGGCGTCATCCACGTTCACGCTGAATGAGTTTCGAATTACAGAGCGGAAACTGCACCATCTGCAGATTTTTCCTGCTTATCGATTTGATCTGTCAGCCAGGGATGAAGGCAGGTTTGACGCAATTTTGCGCGCTCAGGAACTGAACGGTTTCGGCAACGGGAAGGTTCAGTCTGTAGTGCGGACGCTACGGGGCATCGCCTTTCAGGAGATAACGCCGGAATACGACAACCTGAACGATTCCGCCATCAACATCACTACTTTAGGGCGATGGGATGTTAATAAGCGGCGTTACCAGGCTTCGATTTCAGGGCCGCTCTGGCAGATGCCGGAATGGCGATACTGGGTCAGCGCCGGAGCACGCAATGAAAATTGGGATATGCGCCAGGGATTCACCGGTCCAGCGCCGATACTTGCAGCCCTCAATCTGCGCAGGGAAGAAGGGGCGGCGGAAATCGAAAGGCTGGTTGGGTGGCGCTGGCGTTGGCGTTTAGGGATTGAACTCTCGCACCGCGATGAGCGCAATGTTGTCTCTCCAACAGCACTTTCGCCTGAGCTACTGGCCAGCGGCTATCAGCTTAAACAAACTGCTTCGATCAGCTATCAAATCTGGCGATCTGCGGAGCATCGCGCTTCGGTCGAAAGCAACATCAGCTCTCAGGCCGGCAGGTTATGGTCAAGTCCGGGTGAGTCGTTTGAAAAAGTTCAGGCAGGGCTTGATATTCACTGGCTGCCTCAGGCGCGTGGCGACAATTTCGAAACCCGGGTTCGTGTGCGTAGTGGCGCCACCTTGGGCGATATTCCTTTTGACGAACTGTTGATGCTCGGGCTGGAACGGGACAACGATTTCTGGTTGCGCGGGCACATTGGCACTCGCGATGGACGCAAGGGCAGCGCGCCCCTGGGAAAAGATTACTTCCTCGCGAATTGGGATACGGACAGAAATGTTTTTTCTAATGGCTTCATCAATGTGAAGATCGGGCCTTTTGTTGACACAGGAAAATTCTTTGACGCTGCGGCTGCGCTGGGCACTCGCCAGTTTCTGGTGGACACCGGTGGCCAATTGAAAGTTCGTGTGCTGGGGGTCGGGTTGGCGCTTTCTTACGGTAAAGACCTGCGGACTGGGAATAATGCTTTTTATACCACTGTTGTCCGCTAACAAGGGCAGTGGAATTAAAATTACATCTCCATGCGATCACTCATCATTGGCGGTACGCGCAATCTTGGTCCTTCCATTGTTCATGCGCTTCTCCAGGGCGGCCATCAAGTCGCAATCTTCAATCGCGGAATCACTCCAGATGATCTTCCGGCGGAAATTGAGCGGTTACGTGGTGATCGCAATGATGTGCAGCAGATGAAGGCTGCTCTTGGCAATCGACATTTTGACATCGTGATCGACACAACTCTTTACACCGGCCCGGAAGCGGAAGCAGCGGTTAACGTGTTTCGTGATCGGGTCGGGCGATACATCTTCATCAGTACCGGTCAGGTATATCTTGTACGCCTCGGTGTCCAGAGGCCGTTTAAGGAAACGGATTACCCGGGTCCGGTGATGCCTGAGCCGGTAAGAACCGACGAATCCGAACACAGCAACTGGCTCTATGGTTTTGATAAGCGGCAGGCAGAGGATGTGTTTTCGCAAGCGTGGCACGAGCACAAGTTTCCCTATACCAGCCTTCGACTACCAATGGTCAACAGCGAACGCGACCACTATGACCGCCTCTACGGATATTTCCTTAGACTCCAGGACGGCGGCCCCATCCTGGTTCCAGACGATGGCGGCTCACCTGTAAGGCACGTTTATGGCGAAGACGTTGTGCAGGCAATTGTTCGCCTCATTAAAAGTGATAAAGGGAGAGGTGAAGCGTACAACATTGGCCAGGATGAGTCGCTTTCACTGAAACACTTTCTGGAGATGATGGCAGCTCTGGTGAAGGCTCCACTTCAACTTAAGCCTGCGCCGCGAGCGGCATTGATGCAAGCCAACTTGCTGCCGGACTGCTCGCCGTTCAGTGGATTGTGGATGTCAGCGTTAAACAATGACCGCAGCAAGGCTGAACTCGGCATGAAGTACACACCATTAAAGAATTACTTGAAGAAGCTGGTTGATTACTATTCCGCAACTTCGCCTCGCCAGACAGATGGCTATAAACAGCGCCCACAGGAATTGAAATTCGCGAACGTAACGTAAGAAGGCCTCCGTTCTTTTGCTGGCCCAACCGCGCAAGACTTCTGGATTTAGTCCTAAGCTCTTCGGATGAATTCTCCGACATCACTACACAAGATTGTGATGATTTCACGCGTTTACAGAAATTTACATATTCGCAGAGTCATCATGAGAAACGTTGTGTTTCTACTCAGTACCAGAAGTAGTTTTCAGGTCAAGGGAAATTCGGAGGATTTATGAGATATACCCGGGCGTTGGTATTGGGAGCGGCGTTGTTAACCAGCGGCGCTACGTTCGCTACTGCACAAGCGATTGTGCCGGTCCAGTGGGGTTGGCAACACCGAGATGATGACGACCGCCAGGCTTTTCGCGACGGCCTTCAAAGCGGACGCTGGGACGCGGAACACCGCCGCCGTTCTGACTGGGACAACAATTGCCGCTATCGCGAAAATGATGACCGACAGGCGTATCGGTCGGGTTACGAGCGCGGCTATCGCGAGGTGGGGGTCAGCTATTCCGGTGGCGATCGGGATCGTGATCGTGATGACGGTTACGGTCGCGGTTACCGTGACTATGGATTCAATGCTGCAAAACAATATGGCTATCAGGACGGAATGAATGATGGCGCCGGAGACCGCCGGACAGGACACAGTTTCCGTCCCGGACATGACAATAACTACAAACATGCCGATCGGGGTTACGATTCACGCTTTGGCAATAAGAACGAATACAAAGCGTATTACCGCCAGGCCTACGAACAGGGTTATCAACAGGGTTACAACGGCAATCCCTGGAGGCGGTAACGCACCAGGTTCGGAATGCGTAGGGCCGAACGATTCCGAAACACAGAAGGGACGCAGCTTGCTGCGTCCCTTCACTATTGGGTGGCGTTGCTACCAGACTTCGCAACGGTCCGCAGTCGGACGGACCATCGCGTTATCCGCCTTGCAGGAGAATGCTGAGGCAAACTCCGGCAGATTGGAAAGCGGGCCGATCACGCGATATTTGCCAATAGGATGGGGATCGCCCTGGACCATGTGCCGTTGCTCTTCCGGACGAATTTCATCACCACGCCACTGGCCCCATGAAATGAAGAACTGTTGATCGGGTGTGAACCCTTCAATCGTCGGCTGAGGGTGTTCATCTTCTTGGCTTTCTGGAATGCGAGATAGGCAATTTTTGCTCCGGCCAGATCGCCAATGCTTTCTCCCAGCACAAGCTGGCCGTTGTGATGAATGCCCGGTTCAATAAAATATCCATCAAACTGTTTGGCTACGCATGCGGTGCTTTGTGTGGAAATTGCTTCAGGTCCTCCTCACTCCACCAGTTGTTGAGCCGTCCCTGAGCGTCAAATTGGGCGCCCTGATCATCAAAGCCGTGGCTGATCTCATGGCCAATGACCACGCCGATGCCGCCATAATTAATCGCGTCAGCGTTTTCTACGCTAAAGGAGGGCTGTTGCAGAATTCCGGCCGGGAATACGATCTCATTCAGCAGGGGATTGTAGTATGCGTTGGACGTAGGAGGAGTCATGCCCCAGCGACCACGGTCGGTCGGCTTCCCCATAAGGCCACGGTCTTCATCTACATTCCATCGCACCACCGCGACCTGGTTGTTCCAGTAAGAATCGCGATTTATCTTGATGCTGCTATAGTCTTTCCACTTATCCGGATATCCGATCTTCGGATTGAAAGTGGAAAGCTTCTCCAGCGCTTTCTTCTTGGTTTCAGGGCTCATCCATTCCAGGCCTTCGATGGTGTCATGCATGGCCGCGAGAATATTAGTGACCATTTCCTGGGCGCGGGCTTTGGCTTGAGGCGGGAAATATTTTTCAACGTACTTCTTGCCCAGCGCGTCTCCCAGCAGGGCGTCAGTAGATTCAGCACAGCGCTTCCAGCGTGGCTTCAGCTCCTTTGCCCCGCTGATGTATTGGCCGTAAAAGGCAAAGTTCTCATTCACGAAAGGGCTCGACAGGCTGTCAGCCGAAGCGTGCAGGAACTGCCACTTTAAATAAGTCTTCCAGTCCTGAAGTGGACTATCGTGCAGTTGCTTATCAACCTGCGCCAGGAATTTAGGCTCAGTCACGTTGAGGTCAGCGTGCGATATCTTGCTTTCAGTGAACAAGGCTGCCCAGTCCACAGAGGGCGCCATCTTGGTCAAGGCATCGAAGCTGGTTTTGTGGTCAGTCGCCTGAGGATCGCGCAACGCGACGTTGTCGAGTGAAGCCTCTGCGAGCTTTTTCTCGAAGTCGAAGACTGTCGTCGCAGCGGCTTTGCCACTAGCCTCGTTATAGCCGGCCAGTTTGAACATATTTGTCACATGCGTGGCGTACTTCTCCCGCGCCTCCTGAAATCGCTGATCGGGTTTCAGGTAATAGTCACGATCAGGAAGCCCGAGACCGCTGGCATAGATGGTGGCAATTGTCTGTCCTGGATTGTGGTTGTCCGGGGTTGATCCCATTCCGAATGGGGCGGACACGCTCAGTGATTGAAGCTGGCGAATCATGCGCTGTAGCTCCGCAGGTGTCTTGATGGCGTCAATTTGCGCGAGCATTGTCTGGGCAGGTGCGATCCCAAGTTTGTCGATCTTCGGCTGGTCCATGCATGAGCCGTAGTAGTCTCCAATCAACTGCTCCGGGCTTCCTTTGGGCCAATCGATGCGTTTGGAGACGTCGTCCAGAATTACTTTCAGTTGTTCCTTGGCGTCTTCTCCCGCTTGCCAGCGGCGGCTCCAGCGTGGCATAGAAGCCGGGATCGGGTTCTCCGCCCGCCATGTTCCATTTGCGTACTGGAAGAAATCCGTGCAGGGATCGGCCTTACGATCGATATCGCCGGTTTGGACTCCGTGCTGAGATGTGGTTTGTCCCTGCATCAGAAGCGGCAGAAAAAGCAGGACAAAAAGTGGTTTAAAACAGCGCATTCAATTCTCCTCAAAAGATGGGGGCTGGATCGCAATGTGAGCGATCAGTGTTCTACGGTGGTCGAGCCGGGGACTAAAGCTTACGTAGAGAGACCGAACCTCTGTCAGTCCGCAAATGAACATTTGGACCGCCATGATTTACAGTCCCTTTGATGTTTTGGCCCGAGTAGGTGGCCCCCGAAATAGCTGGAAAGTCGGAGGTAAACGAAGCCCTTCTGCCTCCCTGAAAATCCAGGTTGAAATCTGCATTGGCAGGAACGCTCAGGGTGATTGTACCTTTCTCAGTTTGAATATCAACGTTCTTGCCCAGGGTCTTCGCGGTAATCTCGGTATCCGCTTTCATGGATTCAATCACCAGATCGCCTTGAAGCGTGACATCACGCAGCCGGATTGAATCTTTGTAAGTGTTGATATGTACGGCCCCAGTGGTGGAGTCGATCAACATCGGCGCCTTGTAACTATGAACAGAGATGGAACCGGTAGTGGATGAAACCCGAATGTCTGGTTTATAGCCGTCCAACTGAATGTCAATGTGATGAGGAACTTTGATTTCCAGATCGACCTCGGACTCATAGTTGCCTGTCGTCCAGCAAAAGCTGCAATTCTGTGACGGATAGGTGACCTTAACTTCAACCCGGTCCGTCCGGCCATTTACGTCGACCTTTAAATTCTCAAGCCACCATTTGCGGTCGGCATCACTGCCTTCGAATATCTTGCGCACATCCACCACAACCTGATTGCTGTCTGTGCCCGTCACGTGAATTGTTCCTTTGTAGTTTTCAACCACGAGTTTTGCTTCGGGGGAAACAGTGAAGCTGCGCTGGAAATCTTGTTGCGTAGCGGGCGTCTGGCTCCAGACTTTCGTGGCAATCAGGGTGAGTAAGATAGCGATCGCCATCAGGTAAGCGCTTTTGCGGACTTTGGTGTGCATGCGATTCCTCCATTCGCCTCACGCTCGCGCGAGGCTTGGCACTCTGGCAAGCCGCATCTTTAGACGTGATGAAAACGAAGAAGTTATCAGCTATTGGTGGGCGGAGAAGTACGGGCGCTCCTTGCCGAGCGCCCGAATATCTCTACATCTTCTTCAGCAGTTCCAGCCAGCGCTTCCAGGCGTCGTCGCGGGCCTTCTTATTATCTGGGTTCGTGTCTGCCGGATCTTCACCGGCGCGCATGAAGCCGTGACCGGCGCCTTCATAGGTGACCGGTTCAAAGTTCTTGCCGGCCTTTTTCATGGCTTCCGTAGTCTCGGGCACTGTAGCCCCGATGCGTGCGTCTTTGCCGGCATAAAAGCCGTAAACCGGAGCCGTAATGGTAGAGACGTCCTTGGGGCCCGGACCGTAGAAGACAAAGGCCGCGTTCAGATCTTTGCGATTGGTGGCAAAGCGGAAGCTCTGTCCACCGCCCCAGCAGAATCCCACGACCGCGAGCTTACCGTTGGAAGCGGGAATCTTTTGCGCATAATCGGCCACCGCATTCAGGTCGGCGGTGACCTGGTCGTCTGGGAGTTTCGAATTAGCTTCTCTGGCAGCATCCACTGTTGGAAAGTCGCTGCTTTTTCCGCCATTGGGTCCCATTCCAGAGAGCAGATCTGGAGCCACGGCAATGTAGCCCTTTGCCGCAAGCTGATCAGCCAGGCTGCGCGACCAGTCAGAGGCGCCAAAGATTTCATGGATCACAATCACTACGGGCGCCTTCTGTTTGGATTCCGGGTAAACCACAAAGGTGCTCACCGTACGGTTATCGTGTTTGATCTGGACCCATTCCCCATGACGGGGTGATTTCTCCAGATTCTGCCTGGCCCAGTCCTGCGCGGCCATCGGGAAGCTAAGCAAAAGAGCTGCGGCAACAACGATCAGTTTTCTCATGGCTGATGAGTTTACTATTCGGCAACATCCGGCACAAATTTTTATGACGTGCACATTTTTATGGAACCAAAATGGAACCAGGGACGTAGACAATCTACAGCCGTGGATGTAGGGTATCTACATGCCCAAAACGGAACGTTACCAGAATCGCGTGGAATTGCTGCAGGGAACGCTTGACCTGCTTGTCTTGCAGACATTGTTATGGGGACCGCAGCACGGATACGGGATCACCCAGGCCATTCGCATGAACTCCGGCGAGGCGCTGGATGTGGAAACCGGGTCGCTTTATCCTGCGCTGCACCGGCTGGAAAAACAGAAATGGATTTCTTCCGAATGGCAGATGTCTGAGAACAAGCAACGAGTGAAGATCTATAAGCTCACCGCCGTGGGCAGGAGACAGCTTGCCTCAGAGCGCTCCCGCTGGGAAAAGCTGCTGGAAGCGATGTCTGGTGTACTGAATCCCATTGCGCCGCAGAATCGAGAGTAAGGAGGCGAGCCATGACCGATAAAAGTGATCGCGAACTCAACGATGAACTTGATAGCCACTTGCGCATGGCGACGCAGGACAAGATGGATCATGGAGCTTCCCGCGAAGAAGCCGAGGCAGCCGCGCGCCGCGAAATGGGGAACACCGGCATGATCAAGGAAGTCACTCGCGAACAAGATGGCTGGCACGGCTTCGAACGCCTGATGCAGGACGTGCGCTTTGGATTGCGCGTCCTCCGCAAGAACCGGGGGTTCACCATTGTTTCTGTACTCACGCTCGCCCTGGGAATCGGCGCCAGCACTGCCATTTTCAGCGTTGTTTACGGTGTATTACTTCGCTCTTTGCCATATGAGAATGCTAGCCAGATCATCAGGCTCTGGGAGATAAGCGGCGCCAATAGCAATGCGAATCTAGCCGATCCTAATTTCGAGGATTTCCGTTCTCAAAACACTACTTTGCAGGGGTTGGCAGAGTTCAGTTCTTCAACTCAATCCGTTTCAGGCCCATCTGGCGCCAGCCGCATCACCATGGCTTCTGTTTCAAAGGATTTTCTTCAAGTCATGCGGGTTCAGCCGATTCGCGGGCGCGGCTTTCTGCCTGAAGAGCAGAAGCAGGGGGCTGCTCCGGCCGCACTGGTTAGTTACGCCTATTGGCGAGATAGCCTGGGAATGCGGGAAGACCTCACAAGTATTCGCCTCAATGCGGGCGCGTACATGACCACCGTAGTAGGCGTGCTTCCACCCGGCTTCCGTTTTCCAGATGATTCGGACATGTGGGTGCCGCGCGAGCTTTTCGAGTTCATTCCCGCTCGCGATGCTCATAACTGGAAAGTCATTGGCAGACTCAAGGACGGCGTTTCGCTCGACAACGCACGGGCTGAGCTTACAGGAATTGCCCAACGAATTAACCAGCAGAACGTTGGCTTGGGGCTATCAGGCGTCACAATGGTGACGCTGCAAGAGGCCCTCACAGGTGAGGTAAGTACAGCCATGCTGATCCTGCTGGGCGCGGTTGGTTTCTTGCTTTTGGTAGCATGCGCCAACGTGATGAATCTGCTACTTGCGCAGGCCGCGGCCCGCGAAGGAGAGTTGGCTACCCGAGCTGCCCTGGGCGCTTCGCGATCACGACTGGTCCGTCAATTTCTGGCGGAAAGTCTCCTGCTGTGTCTTGCTGGCGGTATTTTAGGTTTGGCGGCAGCTCGATTTGGGGTGAAGACTCTGGTCCTGCTTGCACCCACGAACATTCCGCGGCTGGAACAGGTATCTCTGAATATTCCGGTAATGCTGTTTTCGCTGGCTCTATGCTGCATCGTGGCAATCGGGCTGGGAGCCATCACGGCCCTGCGCGCCACAGCAGGCAACATTCAGGCCACACTGGGAGACAGCAATCGCCGTCAGGCTGCCGGTCGGAATCGCATGGGTCAGTCGATCATTGCCGCGCAGCTTGGCATCACCATGGTCTTGCTGATAGGCGCTGGCCTTCTCGGACGCAGCTTTTTGCGAGTCCTGTCCGTTGATCCCGGCTTTCGCACAGACCAGATCATCACCATCGATATGGCGCTGCCCGACGTCAATACGGAAATCGCGATGACCCGTCGTGTGCAGTTTCTGGATACACTCCTTGGCCGCCTGCGTATCCTACCCGGGGTTTCCGTCGTCGGGGGAACTGATCAGCTCCCATTGGACGGCGATTGGCCTTCCGATGGGACCTTTGCTGAGCTTGGCGAACAGGATCTATCACCTGCGGATAAGGCGATCATTCAACGCACAACACACAGCTTGAGTGATGATATGAAGCCCGAAGAGCTGAATGAAATGATAGGTTTTTTCGATCGCCTGTTCCATGATCGGTCGCGCACCGGCGATGCCGATTACGCCGTTGTGAGTGATGGATATTTTGAGACTCTGGGAATTCAACTGCGCCGTGGACGTTTTTTTAATGATGGAGATGGTCCTTCCGCTCCGCATGTTGCCGTCATAAGTGACGCGGTGGCAAAACAACGCTGGCCGAACCAGGATCCAATCGGACACACCATTGAATTCGGGAACATGGACGGCGACTTGCGGCTTCTTCGCATCGTCGGAGTAGTTGCTGACGTCAAACAACGCAATCTGGAGCGCCAGCCTCGGCCGACAATCTACGTCAGTTACAGACAACGCCCGCACGGTACAAGTCATTTCACCGCAGTCGTAAGGACGAGCCAGGATCCGGGCATGATCCAGACGGCGGCACGGAAGATTCTGGCTGACCTTGATCCAAATGTGCCGCCGCGCATCAAGACGTTTCAGCAGGTCTTTGACGCATCCCTAACCACGCGTCGCTTCAATCTGGCCATGATCGGAATATTCGCGGCCGCGGCGCTAACGCTGGCCATGATCGGAATCTATGGCGTTCTCGCTTACTCAGTCGCAAGCAGGACGCGGGAAATGGGCGTTCGAATCGCACTTGGCGCCACGCCAGGCAACGTCCGGATGCTGGTGCTGAAGCAGGCCCTGCTGACTGCCACAATCGGAGTTGGCCTTGGCATTGTCGCGGCTGTTGGATTCACGCGGCTGTTGCAGTCAATGTTATTCGGAGTGAAGGCCACTGACCCCGTTACCTTTGCGTTGGTAACATTAATTCTTCTGGCTGTTGCATTGCTGGCGGCCTATATACCCGCACGGCGGGCAACCAAAGTCGATCCAATCATTGCCTTGCGTTATGAGTAAATCAAACTTGGCTCGGCGTTAGAATAGTCGCGTGACAACCACGCCCGCTTCCACGCGCAAAACGCATGACGAGGAACACCTGAACCAGGTGTCTCCACTGGTGAATTACAATCTTTTCACGACTGACCCGACTTTGGTTGCGGCCGTAGAACGTAGCGCATCCTGGGCCACGGAGCGGATCAGCCAGTTGGGTTCGTGCTGGGTACTGAGGAAGCGCAGCGATGGGCCGTGGACGCCAATGAGAACCCGCCTGATCTGCATATCTATGATCGCAACGGCAACCGTCGCGACGAGGTCCTGTTTCATCCCGCATGGCATCAGCTCATGCGGACATCCATAACAAATCAGCTTCACAGTCTGCCCTGGACGGACATGCGCAATGGCGCACATGTGGCACGCGCAGCCATGATGTTGCTCACGATTCAAAACGAGGCTGGGCACACCTGTCCGATTTCGATGACCTATTCTGGAATGGCCGCATTGCGGGCAGAGCCGGAAGTCGCTAAAAACTGGGAATCCAAAATTCTGTCATCAGACTATGACCCCGGTTTTGCCCCGCTCTCCAGCAAGACGGGCGCGTTGCTGGGCATGGGCATGACTGAGAAACAAGGTGGCTCTGACGTGCGCGCGAACACTACACGTGCAGCGCGGATCGGCGCCTCTCGAGAATATCTGGTCACCGGGCACAAATGGTTTTGCTCTGCTCCAATGTGTGACGCGTTTCTGATCCTTGCCCAGACTGCCAATGGATTGTCCTGTTTTCTTCTGCCTCGTTGGACGGCTGCAGGTGACAAGAACAGCTTCTTCATCCAGCGACTGAAAGATAAGCTTGGCAACCGCTCTAACGCTTCCAGCGAGGTTGAGTTCTCGAATGCCTGGGCACAGCTTGTTGGCGAGGAAGGGCGGGGAATTAACGCCATCATTGAAATGGTGAACCATACACGTCTGGATTGCGCCATTGCCGGCGCTGGATTGATGCGCCAGGCACTGGTACAGGCGCTGTATCACTGTTGCCACCGCGCTGCTTTTGGCAAGCTGTTGGTCGAGCAGCCGTTGATGCAAAATGTACTGGCCGATCTGGTGCTTGAATCGGAAGCCGCGACGCTGATGGCTATGCGTCTGGCTGAATCGTTTGATCTAAGGGCTGGAGACGACAGGCAGAGGGCATTTGGCCGCATCGCGACTGCGATTTCCAAGTATTGGTTGTGCAAACGGATTTCACCCGTTGTGGCAGAGGCGCTGGAATGTCTTGGGGGTAATGGTTATGTGGAAGACTCAGGTATGCCGAGGCTATACCGGGAAGCACCGCTTTATGGGATCTGGGAAGGCTCCGGTAACGTGATTTGCCTGGACATTCTCAGGGCGCTCAAGAAAGAGCCGGCAGCCGGTGAAGCATTGCTGCAGGAATTGCATTTAGCTAAGGGCGCAGACCAAAGATTTGATCTGTTCACCAACGCCATTGAAGCGGATCTGAATAATATGAAAAAGAGCTTTGCCGGTAGTGGCCAGGAAGGCCAGTCGCGCCGTTTGGCAGACCGGCTGGCGCTCGCCCTGCAAGCTTCATTGATGGTCCGTCATGCATCCTCCGCCAATGCACAGGCCTTCATCGCCTCCAGGCTGGGCTATGATCACGGAGCAAACTTCGGGACGCTCTCCAATGCTTATGATCTGGGTGCCATTTTGGAACCGGCGACCAGGACCTTTTCGCAAATCTAGAGGCTGTGCCTTTATTCTCACTGACCAGCAACCCGTTAAGCCATGAAAAAACCTTCGCAGCGATCTTCCGCCGCGAAGGTCATTATCCACCAAGATAAAGAAAAACAGAGACTTGCGCGGAAGCAGATCGTAACTGGTGGGGCCTCCGCGATTGTCCTATTGGTTCTCCAGTGCCTGCTTAGTGAATCAGAGCTGAAAATCGTTTCATTCGTTGCACAATCTGCCAGTAAAGATCTGTGGATAATTCCATTTCGGGACGAATGAGGAACAGGGAGTATAATCCCGGGTTCCCCCAAAATCATTTCTGCATTACAAAGGTCATCACAGCTATGAATAGCCGCTTCCGCCTGGCAATTGTTGTATTTCTATGCCAATCATTTCTAATCGCGCAAACTGCCGCGCCTACCCGCTCCGCAGACGATAAAAAGAGCTACAAGTCCGCAATGGAAGATGCGGACCAGAAGATCTATGCCGAGGTGAAGGCACACTCGGAGTTGATGAAGAACCTGGAATACCTGACCACGCAGATAGGCCCGCGTCTGACTGGTTCAAAGCAGATGCAACAGGCCAGCGACTGGACCCTGCGTCGGTTCAAAGACTATGCAATCGATTCTCACCTCGAAACCACTGAAGTCCCCCACGCGTACTACCGCGGAGTGGATTCGGCGCAGATTGTGACGCCCTTGTCGCGGCAGGTCCCTATACACGCTCTGGGCTGGAGCAAGGCTACACCGGGTGAGATTTCCGGCAATGTGGTCGCCGTCAGGATTGATTCGGACAACGATATGGCCAAGTACAAAGGAAAGCTCAAAGGCGCAATCGTGCTGATGGGCAAGCCTGCTGAAATTCCTACCACCGAAGCAGAGAATGCCTATGACGCCGTAATCACTCCGCAAAAGGGTGTGCAAGCCGAAGCGGCCGGCGGGTTTCGCCGCCGTTTCGCAACCATGCGCATGATGGCTGAAGAATCGCCTTCCGTGGTGCTTGTTGATAGCGGCAAGATGGACAATCTCTTCAACATGAGTGCCTTCAGCCGCTATCAGCCGTCCGATATTCCGCTGGCTTTTATCGCGCATGAAGACTACAACCTGCTCACGCGCCTGGCTGAAGCTGGCCCGGTCACAATGAAGGTGAATCTTACGGGTACATTCAGCCCTGGCCCCGTGCCGGCATCGATCACTGTTGGCGAGATTAAAGGTACGCAGTTTCCTGACGAGCGTGTGGTCATCGGCGGGCACCTTGATTCTTGGGACTTGGGACAGGGAGCTTTAGACAACGGAACTGGATCCATGGCTGTTCTGGAGGCCGCGCGCACTCTGAAAGCTCTGGGATGGAAGCCGAAGCGGACCATCACGTTCATCCTCTTCACGGGAGAAGAGCAGGGAGGCGTAGGCGCTGAGCTATTCATGAAGAATCATGAGGCAGAAATTCCCAAAATGGACGCCGCGCTGGTCCATGACACAGGTACGGGACGCGTCTTCAGTATCGCGTTGGAAGATTTGTATGAAACAGCTCCGCTCATGAACGAGATCTATACGCCTTTGCGTGAGGTGTTCGATCTGCAACCATTGAGCACGCGTAACTTCGGCTCAAGCGATCATGAATCGTTCCTGCGTGCCGGCGTACCTGCTTATTTCTGCGTACAGAATCCCGCCCATTATCGTGAGGCGCATCACAGCCAGACCGATACTTTCGATAAGGTAATTCCGGACGAAATCAATGAAGGCGCTGCTCTGCTCGCAGCCTGGGCATGGAACGTCTCAGAGATGCCACAGGCATTACCGCACCACGCGCCGATCGCACGCCAGTAGGTTCTGTGAAAAGCCTGGGGCTGATGGATGATTACCGACAGTTAGCTTAGCCAGAATCTTCAGATCGAAGACACTGGAATGGCCGTGATGTCGTCCACCAGCCCTACTTCTTTTTGCACGAATGGCTCGGCGTATTTCACGCCTGCCAGCAAGCCGTAGAAGCTGGCCATAGATTCCAGCCGGCTCCTGATTTCTTTTTCTTGCGGGAAAAGCCCGCTGCCGGCGCTTTGGTCGGAGTATTGAGACTTGTATGCCAGCAACGCCTGCAGGCGCGCTTCGAATTGGTCACTGATGTCTACAACGAACGACGGGCGCACTTCATAATAAAGGCTGGCATAGATGATCTTGAACGGGCGGTGCGGCGCCAGTTTGGCCACGGCTTCCGCGAGCTGTCCAGCGCTTGAACCGGGGGTATTTCCCAAGTTTGCGCAATCCGGCGAGAAATGCCGCTTCATATCCCAGTGTTGAAGCCGTGTAGTGGTCAGGGTGACGTCCCTGCCAATAGGGAAGAATCAATACGCGCGGACGCTGCTCCCGAATGACGCGCGCGATCTTCAATCGGTTTTCCCAGGAATTCTCCACGCGCCCATCAGGAATATCGAGCGCTTGGCGGAACCCTGCTTTCAGGATTCGTGCTGCCTCGGCAGCTTCGCGCCCGCGCTCTTCAGGGCTCCCACGGGTGCCCATTTCACCTTGCGTTAAATCAATTATTCCGGTGCGCAGGCCCCGCTGGGCCATCTTGAGCAGAGTGCCCCCGCAGGTCTGTTCCACGTCATCACGATGAGCGGCGAGAGCCAGGACGTCCAAAGCCGTATCGCTCAATCGGCTTCTCCTTCGATTGTCACTTTTTCGCGGACGATCAAACGATGGCCGGCCATTTCCTTAATCGTCGGCAACAACTTCTGTACTTTCTCTTCCGAGTCAATGAACGTGAGTACCAGAGGAAGTTTGCCGCCGGCGTCAATCAGCGTAGCGGTCTTAACCCGGCTGTGGCCTGTGAACCCGGCGACTGCATGGAGCACCGTCGCGCCCGGAACTTCCTTTTCGCGTAGAAGGTTGAGCAATTCAAGGTGAAGTGGACGGCGATGCCACTGGTCGGCTTCATTCAGGTAGATGGAAACTTGAACTGCGGTCCCCGGCGGCGTCATACTCGGCACTCCAATTTCCTTTCAGAATGCAATTCCTCAACTACATCCTCTCGGATTTTACTCTGGACACGTCAGCTAGAGCGAACGCGCCAGCATCCCACCCACAAGCACGGCGCCAAGACACAAGATGTTATTGGAAAGAATGTTTCCGGCGAACAACATCCAGTTGCCCTGTTCAAAGTAAGCCATGGTCTCAAATGCATAGCTGGAAAAGGTGGTATAGGAGCCGCAGAACCCAACCGCTACAAGTGACCTCCATAGCGGGTCAGCCAGAACGCGCTCCGATGTCCATATAACAAAGAATCCCAGAATCATGCTTCCAGTGGTGTTAATAATCAATGTTCCAATGGGGAAGGATGTGGTGCTAAGGCGGGCAATCAAAGTGGCAAGGAAATACCTTAAATTGGCCCCAATTACCGCACCGATAGAAATCCAGACGTAGGCTCTCCACTCAATGAGAGTTCGCATGTCAAACGGCTCCAAAACTCAGATTGGTAGGAGTTATCAGCCGTACGGGCGGTTATAAGGCGAACTCCATCGCCTGTTCTGCTACATTATTACAGGCTAACCTCTTGTTAGGCAAGGACTTCCGGGTCAACTGCGGCTGCATGAGGTTGCGTCCGGCTGAAAGCCTCATTTATCTTAGGAGTACCGCTTTTACAGCCGCCAGTTGGCAAGCTATTTCCATGACCCTTACAGAGAGCAAATTCAACGCGCTCGCCGGTGATCTTTCGTCAGCGATTGCGAAGTTGAAGGTTACTTCATCAGCAAAGGAAGTACATCGCCTGCGAACCTCCACCAGGCGCATGGAAAGTTTTTTCGCCTACCTCCATCCACAGATGACGCGCAAACAAAAGGCAGCGTTGGAAGAGTTGAGCACACTGAGAAAACGGGCTGGTAAAGTCCGCGACCTTGACGTGCAGATGATGCTACTCAAGCAGGGAATCTCTAACGGATCAGTCACCATGGACCGGCGAAGTCTGACGCAGGCAATGCTGGAAAAGAGAGACCGCCAGGTAAAACGAGTGGCGGCGGCTGCGCGCAAGGCCGAACGCTCCAGGCTGTTTTTGCAATTGCAGAGGCTTGAAGAGCAAGCACTGGCGAAACCTGATTCCTTCGGCGATGACTCTGCACCTTTGCGCCAGGCGGAAACGGAATTGACCGCGCTGGCCGCCGAATTTGTCTCCCACGCCAAGATTAAGCCCCGCCGCTTGCATGCCATTCGTACCAGACTGAAGCTTATTCGCTATCAGGCTGAACTTGCGGCGGAGTCAGCCGAACAGAAGCAGTTTCTGGAAGCATTGAAGTCTATTCAGGACATTCTCGGAGAATGGCATGACTGGGAGGCGCTTTGCGCAATGGCGGAAAAGTTTTTTCGCGATCGAGCGAATTGCCCTCTTCTGGTTGAGGCTCGTGCGGTTCGAACTTCAAAGTATTCGGCCGCAATCTCAGCATTGACCAGCTTGCTGGATTCGTGCAAACCGGCCCGCAAGCTTCCAGGTAAAGTACATCTGGTTGCGTCCGTCGCCAAGCACGCCTGATCACTATGCCTGTCCTGGCCGCGGTTGATATCGGATCAAACTCGGTTCGGCTCAGCATCGCCGAGCTACGGAATGGCCGCCTGATACCACTTCATCAGGACCGAGAGGTCACCCGGCTCGGTGAAGGCGTTTTTAACGACGGCAGTCTCAACCCTCAAGCCATGGCTCGGACCCTGAAGGCCCTGCGGCGATTCCACCGGACCGTCCAGAGCTTTGCCGTGGAGCGAACCCGCGTGGTGGCGACCAGCGCGATGCGTGACAGCAACAATGGCCGTATCTTCGCGGAGTGGCTGAAGTCTGCCACGGGATGGAAACTGGAAATCATCAGCGGACCGGAAGAAGGCCGGCTCATCCATTTGGGTGTGGTTTCCAATATGCGCACGCGACCAGCCAGGCTTCTTCTCATGGATCTGGGTGGCGGAAGCTGCGAGTTGATTCTCTCGGAAAAAGGCCACATGAAAGAGGTCATCAGCTTGCCCCTGGGTGCGGTTCGGCTGACGCAGGAGTTTGTTCAGCATGATCCTCCTGCGAAAGAGGACCTCCGGCGTATGAGGGGTTTCATTGTCGAGGAATCTGCGCGGCTCCCGCGGCAGATCAAGCGCTCTGCGCCAACCATGACGATTGCAACTTCAGGCACGGCCGCCGCACTGGCGGGCGCCTCACAATCACTTAAGCTGGCGCGAACCGCTCTTATTTCCCTGGATGCCGTTGGCAAACTTGCCAAACGATTGGCCAAAATGACGGAGCGCCAACGCGCCGCCATTAAAGGAATTAACCCAAAGCGCGCAGAAATTGTGATCGCTGGAGCTGAGGTTTACAGCTATCTTCTGGAAACTCTGGGGGTGCGTGCGTTTCGGTATTCACCGTTGGGCTTGCGCGACGGCTTACTGGCCCAGATGGCTGCCGAACACGATCTTGAATCGCGTTCTCATCGCCAGATGGAATCTGACCGTGAGGATGTACTGGAAAACATCACACGCCGCTATCGGGTCGACCAAAGCCACTCGGCGCATGTTCGCAAGCTCGCGGTGGCGCTTTTTGATCAAACCAGGGCTCTGCACCGGCTGGGCAAGCATTTCCGGGAATGGATTGATACCGCCGCGATGCTGTATGAGGTGGGTGCATTCGTCAATCCCGTGGGGCGGCACCGGCATGCGTATTACATCATTTCGCAATCTGAGCTTTTTGGTTACACGCCTCTGCAACGCGTAGTAATCGCTACCATTGCGCGATTCCAGGGAAATTCGCGTCCCAAACTTAGTGATCGCCTGGTCAAAATTCTACCCGCACCACTACGCTCAGACGTAATGAAAGCAACTGCGATCTTGAGAGTGGCCCGTGCGCTGAACCAGGGTAGACGCGGGGCGGTGCAATCGATTCGGGCCATCAGCAGGGAAGAATCACTGGTGATCAATGTAAAGCCAACACGTGGCGGAGCAGACCTGGAGATTTGGGCCGGCGAAAAGGAAATTCCTTACTTTCGCGAGGTCTTTGGACGAGAACTGGCTTTCAAAGTGGTTTGAAGCGTGCGCGCGATTCTGGGCGTGATCAACCATTCCAGTGTGCCGCTGCGGCCTGACATTTCCACTTTCGCCACGGCTCCTTTTTTGAAATTCACATGCGCGGCGACAGTGCCCGAAGAGATCGTCTTGGTAAGAAATTCGCTCAGACTCGGATTGTGTCCTACCACTATGATGGCTTCGAATCGGCTGTATCGGGCCAGCAGTTCCTGAAATTGTTCGTATTCACTTTCAGGCCGTAGTGCCGCGTCAGTCTGAATTCCAGTCTCGAAAGCGAGTTCGTTGGCAGCCAGCGACGCCGTTTGCATCGCACGCTTGAGCGGGCTGCTGATGATCTGGTCAATTTGGATGTCCATATTGGAAAGCAGGCGACCAATGTAGCGTGCCTGCAAAATACCGGTTTCATCCAGAGGCCGTTTTTCATCTCTCTTAGGGTTGACGTAGCTCTTGCCGGCAGATGCATGGCGTAAGAAATAGATCGTCATACTTTCTTTGTCGTAACCAATCTGGCTGAGGTTGCTCTTGCTTTCCTGTTGCGAGCGGGCTTGACCGCCGGCAATGACTGTTCAGGGATGGTGGCCTTTCCTGCATTTCCTTCTGCTACGGCCATGAGAAATTCCTGAGCTGAGAATGCAGGCTGTCCGCGGCGCCTGGACACACGGGAGTAATTGCCATGCCGGTCCAGAACGCGGGCTTTTACGTTGTCAGCCAGATACGCCGCCAGTATCTCATCTCTTGACCGCTGCTTTAAAACCGGATCAAGCAAAGGGCACATCACCTCAATGCGTTCGTACAGATTGCGCGGCATCCAGTCCGCGCTGGAAATGTAGACTTCATCATCGCCATCATTCTCAAAATAGAAGATACGGCTATGCTCCAGGAATCTGCCCACCACGCTCCGAACCGTAATATTGTCGCTTACGCCCGGCACGCCGGGACGCAGGGAACACATTCCGCGAATGCTGAGATCGATCCTGACTCCAGCCTGTGATGCCCGGTACAACATCTGAATCACGTTTTTATCAAGCAGGGCGTTCATTTTGGCAATGATGCCTGCCGGCCTGCCGGCTTTTGCATGTTCTATTTCGCGCTGAATCAGTGACAGTGTATTCGTGGCAAGGTCTACTGGCGAAACCGCCAGTGGCGCATAACTGGGAGCCTCAGAATAGGCGGTTAAATAATTAAACACCGAATGGACAGCGGCGGTGACTTGCGGCGAAGCCGTAAGCAAACTCACATCAGTATAAAAGCGCGATGTAGTCGGGTTGTAATTGCCTGTGCCGATATGGGCGTACCTGCGCGTGACGCCATCAGGATCACGACGCACCAGCAAACATAGCTTGCAGTGGGTCTTAAGGCCGACCAATCCGTGATATACCTGCACGCCTTCGTCTTCCATGGTGCGGGCCCACTGGATGTTTGACGCCTCATCAAAGCGTGCCTGCAATTCCAGGACTGCGATCACCTCTTTCTCTTTATTCGCGGCCGTAATCAGGGCGTTGGCGATGGGAGAATCCCGGCTGGTGCGATAGATCGTCTGTTTGGCAGAGATCACCTCCGGGTCTTGCGCGGCGGTCTCGATGAAATCGACCACGGCGTCAAAGGAATCGAACGGGTGATGCAGGAGAATGTCGCGCTTGCGTAACTCTTCAAAGATATTGCTGCTGTTGGTTGGAAGGCGAAGTTCACGCGCAACAAATGGCTTGAACTTGAGGTCTGGGCGCGAGGTCAGCTCGTAAAAATTGAATAGACGAGAAAGGTTGACTGGACCCTGCGTGTAGAAGACCTGCCAGTCGTCCAGTTCGAACGTCTGCTGCAGACGGCGCGCAATCTCGGTATGAACATCGGCATCAATTTCAAGCCGCACAGCGTCGCCCTTGCGCCGCTTGTGTAGCTCACCACGGACCGTTTCCAGCAGGTTGCGTGATTCTTCTTCTTCGAGATATAGATTGCTATTGCGCGTAACGCGGAAGGAAGCCGCGGAAATAATTTCATAACCACGGTACATGCTGGCAGCGTGATAGGTCAGCAGGTCAGCAAGAAAGATGTAATCAACGCCTGTGCTGGAGGGCAGTCTTACCAGGCGCGGCAAAACGCGCGGAACCGTGATCACTCCCATGTATGTGCCGCTGGCCCGGCGTTTGCGTTTCAACAGCAGTGCTATGCAAAGTGCCTTGTTGAGCACGCGGGGAAATGGATGGGCCGGGTCAACGGTGACCGGTGTAAGCAGCGGGTCTACTTCCTTTTCGCAATAGTCGTCAATGAATGCTTCCTGTTCAGGATTCAGGTTCTTGAGATCAAGCACCCTTATGTTTTCCTTATCGAGGGCCGGGAGCAGCTTATTGTTCAGGCATTCATATTGTTCATCAACAAACTCATGCGTTTCGCGGGCGATCAACTCTCGTTCCTGGGCGGCCGAAAGCGCATCGGGACCGGAATCAATGAAGCCATCTTCTATGCGTTGCAACAATCCGGCTACGCGAACTTCAACGAATTCATCCAGGTTACTGGCAGAAATGGCCAGGAATTTTACGCGCTCCAGCAGCGGATTGCTCTCATCATTGGCTTCTTCCAGCACCCGCCGGTTGAAAGCAAGCCATGAGGCTTCGCGGTTGATGTAAAGCGAAGGGTCGTCAACAGTGCGGTTCATAATGTGTGACGTGCGGATGCCGGCAGACTAATGTATATCTCGCCTTGAAAAACAGTCCCAGGAACCTGCCGTACCGGTCTATTGTAGCTTTTCCGCCACGGCCCCGCACGGAACCAGCTATGGATCTCAATCATGTTCCCGGCGGCATTCGAACAACGATTTAGGTTTGCGCGTGATGTCGGACATCCGCCCCGCGGACCCAGAAAATCACATCTTCCGCGATGTTGGTTGCGTGGTCAGCCACGCGTTCCAGGTTACGCGCCACAATCAGGGTGTCCAGGGCGTCACGGTGCGTTTCAACCCCGTGAGTCATGGCAAAATCAGCCGCTTCGAAAATCTCGCGGTTGATATTGTCGACCAGGTCATCGCGTTCCAGAACCGAGCGGGCTAGATCTGCGTCCGCCGTGAGAAATGAGTTCAAGGCATCGCGAACCATATTGATGGCAAGTGCGGCCATACGCGGAATATCAACGTTAAGATCGGACTTTGGGTGGGAAACCATGTCCAGCACGCGTTCCACAATATTCACGGCCTGATCGCCTACGCGTTCAATATCCGAGTTGATTTTGATGCAGGCGATGATAAAGCGCAGGTCAACGGCCATTGGCTGTTGCATAGCCAGCAGGTCGATGGAGAGTTCGTCCACTTCACGTTCAGCTGCATTAATATGGGCCTCATCGCGGAGCACGGTTTCGCAAATGGCTGTGTCGCGCGATTGATAGGCGCGCACTGAACGTTCTACCGCCTGTTCAGCCAGTCCACCCATCGTGAGCAGTTTCTGCTTCAGGTCATCGAGGCCCTGGTGAAACCTTGTTCGCGTCATCCAAATCTCCCGGTAATGTAATCTTCTGTCCTCTTGTCGGTTGGCTTGGTGAACATCTTCTCCGTCTTGTCGAATTCAACCAGGTTGCCCAACAGGAAAAACGCGGTGAACTCCGCCACCCGCGCGGCCTGCTGCATGTTGTGAGTGACAATCACCACTGTGTACTCTTTCTTCAAATCAAAAATCAAGTCTTCAATTTTCGACGTCGAAATTGGATCAAGCGCTGAAGCTGGTTCGTCCATGAGCACTACTTCAGGCTCAACTGCAAGCGTACGGGCGATGCAGAGCCTCTGCTGCTGGCCGCCGGAAAGGCTGGCGCCAGACTTCTTCTTCATATTGTCCTTGACTTCATCCCACAGTGCAGCCTGACGGAGAGAACGTTCCACGATTCCATCGAGTTCATGACGATTGGTAAAACCATTCAGCTTGAGTCCGGCAGCCACATTGTCATAAATGGACATAGTCGGGAAAGGGTTTGGTTTTTGAAACACCATGCCGACGCGGCGGCGAATCGAGACCGGTGAGACGCCCTTGCCGTAGACGTCAAGATCTCCGATCTGCACTTTCCCTTCAACCCGGGTATTGGGCAGAGTCTCATGCATGCGATTCAGGCAGCGGACAAACGTTGATTTTCCGCATCCTGAGGGGCCAATGATGGCGGTGCTTTGTTTTTGTGGAATTTCCAGCGCTATGCCGTGCAGGGCCTGCGTAGATCCAAACCAGGCATTTAAGTCGCGGACATGAATGCCAGTGTCCATTTAGCTGGTCCCTTTCATTACGCCGCGGTTGGCAAAAAATCTGAAGAGAATGACCGTGATCATAATCATGGAGATGAGTAAGAGCGCTCCGGTCCAGGCCAGCTGGTGGGCTTTGTCATACGGCATGATGGAATAGCTGAAGATTTGGAGTGGCAACGCGGCAGTCGGCTGATTCGGATTGGTATTCCAATAGCCATTACCCAATGCCGTGAACATGAGCGGAGCTGTTTCTCCGGCGATGCGGGCAAAAGCCAACATGATACTGGTGATGATGCCGGCGCTTGCGGTACGGAGCACAACCGATAGAGTGGTCCGCCATTGCGGGATGCCCAGACCAAGAGCGGCTTCGCGAATGGATTGCGGCACCATGAGCAGGACCTCTTCCGTGGTGCGGCTGATTGTGGGGATCATCATGATGCCCAGGGCCACGCTGCCAGCCAGCATGGAGAAATGATGCTGCGGAACAACCACCAGTGCATAGGCGGTTAATCCAATCACAATCGACGGTACTCCGTTGAGGACGTCCGCGGTGAAGCGAACGATGTTGCCGGCCGCGTTGCGTCCATACTCGGCGAGAAACACGCCCGCGCCGATTCCAAGCGGCACTCCGATGATGCTGGCTAAGCCCAGAATCATGATCGAGCCACCGATTGCATTTGCCATGCCGCCACCGGTTTCATCCATCGGTTTGGGAATCTGAGTAAAGAAATCCCAGTTAAGACCTCCAATACCGTGATAAATCACCGTGCCCAGGATCAGGAACAAGGGAACTGTAACCACCATGGCGGCAGCTGTAATCAAGCCAAGCGCCAGATTGTTGGTGAAGCGGCGGCGGAGTGATATGTTGTTTGCTTGATTTTTAAGCAAGGGCCCTCGATGGCATGCCCCGGGTAATAGACCAGACGAGCAATCCGGCCAGAGCGTTAACGATGAGAGTAAGCACGAACAGGATCAGGGCCATTTCAATGAGCGCGCTCTGATAGGTATTTCCCACGGCTTCCGTAAACTCATTGGCAATAACGCTGGCCAGCGTATGACCGGGAGCGAAAAGAGACTTGGCTATCTCTGCGCGATTACCAATCACCATCGTGACCGCCATGGTTTCACCGAGCGCGCGTCCCAGACCAAGAATGATGCCGCCGAATACGCCGGGGCGGGCATTTCGTAAGACGGCCATGTTCAACATTTCCCATTTGGTTGCGCCCAGGGCGAGAGCTGCTTCCCTTTGTTGGCGGGGGACTGCGGTAACGACCTCTCGAGTAATGGAAGCGATGATCGGCAGGATCATAATGGCGAGAATGATTCCGGCAGCCAGCATGCCGATTCCGTACTTGGGTCCTGTAAATAAACCGGTCCAGCCAAAGTATTTGCCCAGGAATGGCTCAACGTGGGCCCGGAGAAACGGCGCAAGCACGAAAATGCCCCACAGGCCGTAAATCACACTGGGGATGGCGGCAAGCAGTTCTACCAGCAGAGAGAGGATGCCGCGAATTTTGTCAGGGCACAATTCCGTAAGAAAGAGAGCGGTTCCAACAGATAGGGGTACTGCCAGAATGAGTGCGATGAATGAGGAAACCAGAGTGCCATAGATGAAGGGTAGGGCTCCAAAATCCTCAGCAACCGGGTCCCAGATTGAACGGTACAGGAATTTAAAACCGAACGTTTTCATCGAGAGATGCGACTGTGTAATCAATTCGAAGACGATCAGGCCAACCACCGCCAGGAGGGCAAGAGCGCACCCAAATACGAGTGAGCGGAAAGTGTTATCAGCAAATACGCTTTCTTTGCTGCGAAACCGAGATTTTGCCGCCGCGCCAAGGGCCACGGAACCTCCAGAAGTTTCATCCTGTGAGCCGCCGGATCCGTTTGAGCCAGGTCGGGCGCCGGGGATTTTAAGCTTAGGAAGCGTGGGCATAGATGCAAGCTAGCAGACGATTGTTAAAAGATTGTTAAATGGAGCGCTGGGGTCTTCTCCAGCGCTCTTTCGGAGTAAGTAAAGAACGATCCAACGAAAGTTTCTACTTTTTAACTTTGATTTCCTTGATGCGGGCCTTCACTTTGTCTGCTACGGCCTTGGGAAGGGGGGCATAGTCGAGGCTGGCGGTCAGGGTTTGCCCCTTGTCTACCATCCAGTTCAGGAAATCAACAAAGACCTTCTCTTTACCGGCGTCGCTCCATTCCACTGGTACCAACAGCCAGGTAAAGCTGGAGATTGGATAAGACTTGTCGCCCGGGGCATCCGTGATGGAAACGCGAAAATCATCCGGCATGTCTTTCATTGATGCCGCGGCTGCGGTGACCGAAGCAAGATCAGCTTTGATGAATTTCCCGGAGTGGTTCTTAACGCTCCCGAAAGCCATCTTGTTCTGGAGCGCGTAGATCAACTCGACATAGCCGATGCTGCCTTCCGTCTGCTTCACCGTGCCGGCGACGCCTTCATTGCCTTTTCCGCCCAGTCCAACTGGCCAGTTGACTGACGTCCCTTTTTTTACGGAGTTCGCCCAGTCCTGGCTTACCTTCGACAGATAGTCGGTGAAGATGTAGGTTGTTCCGCTACCGTCAGTGCGGTGGACTACAACGATGTCAGAATCAGGGAACTTGACGCCAGGGTTGTCTTTTGCCAGCTTGGGGTCGTTCCACTTCTTGATCTTGCCGAGGAATATCTCGGCCAGAACATCGCCCGAAAACTTCAGGTCGCTGCTAACGCCGGGAACATTGTAGGTAGGAACAACCGCGCCGAGAACCGTGGGAATATGGAAAATCTTGAATGGGGACTGGGAAAGCTGCTCATCGTTCATGGGGCCGTCGCTGGCGCCGAAGTCCACTGTACCCGCCGTCACCTGCTTAATTCCAGCTCCGCTGCCAATGGACTGGTAATTGATCGTCACATCCTTGTTGGCATTGTGAAACTCGCTGAACCATTTCTGATAGATGGGGTTCGGGAAAGTAGCTCCCGCGCCGTTGAGATTGGTTTCGGCAGCCGCGCTGCCGATCGTTGCACACAGCAACAACGCGACGAATAAGTTGAGCCGCATCTTACCTCCTGCATTCCTGGTTGAAAAGATATACACGGCTCTTATAGGCAAGGTTTGTTACAAACAGGTTAAAAGACCGTGAATAGGGAATAAAAACAGGCTTAGGTCATCAAGCTTTGGGGAGCTGGAAATAAAATGTGGAGCCATGTCCGAGAGAGCTTTGCACGCGAACAGCGCCGCCGTGATTGAGCACGATATGCTTAACGATGGCCAGACCTAAGCCGGTCCCGCCGGTCTCGCGGGAGCGGGCCTTGTCAACGCGATAAAAACGTTCGAAGATTCGGGGAACGTGCTCTGAGGCAATGCCCGGTCCGAAATCGCGTACAAAGAATTCAACCGTGGTTGAATGTTCTTCACTGCCAACCTCAATTGTTTTTCCGCTGGCGGCATAGCGGATTGCGTTGCTGATCAGATTGGCAAACACCTGATGAATGGAGTAAGCGTCCGCCATCACCTGTACGTCATGAATCGGCTTGACGATAAGCTCAATATCGCTGGCCTTTGCCGTTTCCAGCATGGAAGAGACTGATTCTTCCACAAGTTGTTGCGCCGAGTGTGGCTGAAGATCCAGTTTCGCTTCGCCCGATTCCACGCGCGCCAGCACCAGCAGATCCTCTGTGAGGCGGCTCATTCGCTCGGCGTTGCGACGGATCACTTGAAGAAAGTCGCGGGTATTGCTGTCATTGGGGCTGTCAGTCTCCAGCAGGGTTTCAGCATAGCCGCGAATGGAAGTAAGCGGTGTGCGCAACTCGTGAGAGACGTTGGCGATGAAATCGCGGCGCGTTTTTTCCACGCGTTCAATAGCAGATATATCATGCAATACGCTGACCACCCCGCCATCGGGCAGCGGTTCGGCAGTTACGGAGAACGATCGCCGGTCGCTGAGGGAAGTCGCAATCGTCATTTCCCGCTGTTTGGACGCAAGGGCGCTGCGCAACGTGGAAAGAAAATCGGGATGCCGGATGAGTTCAATAACGGGAGCACCGATTTGCGGCGGCCGGTGCACGATACCCGTGATGGCCTGATTCGCCCAAAGCACATGCATGTCAGGTGAAACGGCGATGACGCCATCGGTCATGCTGTTGAGCAGCGCTTCCAGTTGTGAGCGGCTTTCTTTCACGCTGGCGAAGTTCTCTTCCAGTCGCCTGGCTGTACGATCCAGCGCCATGGCGACCTGGGCTATTTCGTCGCCGCCCGTTTCGGCGATGCGTGCTGAAAGATCTCCTGATGCCACCCGCTCGGCAAATCCGACGATTCGGCGAAGACGGTTTGAGATAATTTGCGCGGCGGCAAAAGCCAGCAAGAGCGCAAACGCCAGGGCCAGTAAAGTTGCTCGCATCAGCGCTCCGCGAATGCTCGCGATCTGGGCGGCGATGGAAGAGAGTGGGTAAGCCAGCCTGACGATTTTGTCGCCCGCGGGAACGGCAACATAGAGGAACTCGATACCAACGGTTTTGCTCAATCTGGAGGCCGCGCCGGGAGAGCCGTTCAATGCCGAAACTACCTCCGGACGAAACGCATGGTTCTCCATGGACGCGGGATCGGCTTCGGAGTCGGCGAGCACGCGGCCATCGCGGGCGATTACCGTTGTTCGCGCGTCGGTTATGCCGGATTCCTCCGCCGCCATTTGCTGGAGCGTGTGGTTTGGATCATTCGCAATGCGCGAGGCAAAAGCACGTGCATGCTGCGTCAGAGAGTGTTCTAACTTATTGCGATAGGAATCTTCCCAGACGCGCCGGATGGCGATGTCCAGCGTAAGCGTGGCAACGGCGATGACCGCGACAAAGGCCACCAACGCCTTGAGGAAGATGCGGTTCCTCACTTAGCAGCCTCGAATTTGTAACCTGCTCCTCTGACTGTCTTCAGGTATCTGGGCATTTCGGGATCTTGTTCGATCTTTTCGCGCAAACGGCGAATGTACACGTCCACGGATCGCGGTGTAACAAAAGACATGTCACGCCAGACGGCATCCAGAATCTGGTCCCGCGTGAAAACCCGGCCGGAATGCGATGCCAGAAAATGAAGCAAACGGAACTCAGTGGCGGTAATGTCAGCCGGAGTGCCGCGTACGGTCAAGGTAAAGGAATCTGAATCGAGCTGAAAGTCGGGCGTAATGATATTGGCCACAAGAGGTTGCTCAAAACGACGGAGCACGGCATTGACCCGCGCGATGAGTTCGCGCGTACTAAACGGCTTGCTGATGTAGTCGTCGGCGCCAAGCTCAAGGCCTTTGACGCGGTCCTCCTCCGTGGATTTTGCAGTAAGAAAGATGATGGGGATCTTGGCCAGGTCACGGCTTTCCCGCACACGTTTGCATACCTCGAATCCACTGCTGCCCGGAACCATTACATCCAGCAGAAAAAGAACGGGCGTTTGCTGCCTGGCAAGCGTGAGCACGCTATCGCCACTGGCCGTAACCTTCACCATAAAACCTGCCTGTTGCAGGTGCAGGCTAATAAGGTTGGCAATATCGCTATCGTCTTCAAGAACAATGACTATCTGTTTCACGGTTGGATTGTTCCCGGCATTTTGTCATTCTAATGCACGCAGCCGGTTTTGACGGGTTGGCGACACCAACGCCATTGTGTGTCCCATTCAGCACTGCTACCATCAAGATGTGATCTCACGCAAATACCCTTTGATCAGGACCCTGCTCGTATTGACGCTGGCAGCCGCTGCAACGCTCGGGGCAGCTTCGCCGGCCGCATTACCGGCCGTACCATCCACCGTTGATTCGATTACCCCGGCCGAACTCCGAATGCACCTGGAGTTTTTGGCCTCAGACGAACTTGGCGGACGCTACACGTTGTCACCGAGCTTTGCCATCGCTGCAAGGTATCTGGCATCGCGGCTGGAAGGCTATGGCTTCCGCGGCGCCGGACAAAATGGCAGCTTCCTGCAGTCCTTCGAATTGACCGCCAGCAAACCAGACGCAGCAAGGATGGCCCTGGAACTGACCATCAATGGCAAACCGGAGACGTTCAAGTTCGCGGAAGACTACTTTCAAGCCCAGGTAACCCGAACCGGCGAGGCGCAGGGACAGATCGTCTACGTAGGCTCAGGGATTTCTGCTCCTGAGTTGAAACACGATGACTACGCCGGGGTCGACGTAAAAGGAAAGATTGTGCTGGAGGTCTCAGAACTTCCTGCGGGCATTGACGCCTCTCACCTGACGCCGGAACAGCAGGGCGCTGCTGCCGCCGCGGCCCATGGCGCTGCCGGCATTCTAGTGGTTCCTCCGCAACGGTTTCTTGACTTTATGAAGCAGAAGAGCGCGATGCAGAGAATTGCGACGCGTGAAGCAGTCCGGCTGGGCAAAGGTGAAGGCAAGATTCCGGCGCTTGCAGTAGGTCCAGATCTGGCCCAGAAGCTTTTTTCAGGCATGGGCACAGAATTGAAGTCTGCGATGGACGCGGCCAGGAAAAATGAAGGGCCGCAAACCAAGGCGTTACAGATATCGGCGAAGATGAATGTCGCGATTGAGCAGACCCGTTCAACCTCGCAAAATGTGGCCGGAATCCTGGAGGGAACTGACCCCGTTCTGAAAAGTGAATACGTTACCTTCAGCGCACACTATGATCATTTGAAAACCAGTGAAAAAGGCGAGATCTACCATGGCGCGGATGACGACGGCTCCGGCACTTCTGCTGTACTGGCGATTGCCCGTGCGATGTCACTGGAGAGGCCGAAGCGTTCTGTGTTAGTGATTTTCCATGCCGGCGAAGAGTTGGGACTGCTTGGCTCAGAGTACAACACTGACGTAGCTCCGGCGGTGCCGCTGGATAAAGTAGTGGTTGATCTGAACATCGATATGATCGGACGATCCAAGCCGGTCGGTGATACCGATGCGCGCGACGAGCATCTTACGGATGCACACACAGTTTATCTGGTGGGCGCGGACCGCATCAGTCCGGAATTGAATCAGTTAAGTGAAGAGACCAACAAACAGTTTCAAAAACTCAAGCTGGACTATTACTACAACGATCCCAACAATCCGGAACGCATTTATTTTCGCTCTGATCACTGGAATTACGCCAAGCATGGCATTCCGATCATTTTTTATTTTGACGGAGTGCACGTGGACTACCATCGCCCTACGGATACTGTAGACAAAATCGATTTCGCAAAAATGACGCAGGTGACGCGGCTGGTATTTGAAACCGGTTGGCGGATCGCCAATCTGGACCACCGTTTGACGAAGAAGCAATAAACAAACGGTGGAAAATGCCGATTTAAAGCTTCGAACGGCGTGAAGTGGTGGCTGGGGCAGCCTGGATGTATCCGTCAATCACTACGTTTAAACGCTCAAAGAATGAACCAGATTCCATCTTGGAATCGCTGAGTTGCTCCGAAAGCTTCTCTGCGACAGGTGGCGCGGTCAAGGGCGATTCGCCATGGGGGTCCAGGGTAGCGTCGCCGGTATAGAACCAGAGGATCCGTCTCATCTGGTCTACAACCGTCTTAAACCGATGGATATCCGCACCGGCAGCCGAGTCAGGAGCGAAAGCGTCTTTACGCCTCGTGCCGTCAGAATCTGCGAGCTCCGCGCATATCTCATTCTGGATAGCTTCAAGTTCATGTGTAACAGCCTTCACGCGCTGCAGGAGCCGGTCAGCGGTGTTTGATTGAGAACGGCCGAGTAGCCATGCAGAACTCCCGGCGAAGCTGCCTTGTGGTTTCATACTCCTGCTTCCAGACTTTCAGGCTTTCAATGTTGGTGAAGTAACACCATAAAGGCAAATCTTCATTGGCGTAAGTGAATTCAGAGTGGAGTGACCAAGTTAAGCAATAATCCCTGGGTTGCACCCGGTGATCAGGCAATACGTCGGGCAAGAACCAGTGTGATATCGTCTGGCTGCTCGGTGGCGCCGATCCAATCCTTGACAGCGGAAATTGCATGCGCGGCAATTCGGTCAAGAGGCTGATCAGCATTGGCTGCAATGGCTTCCACCAGACGATCTTCCCCAAACTCACCAAATTCGTTCTCCGGCTCGGTCATGCCGTCACTAAAAGCAATGAAAATGTCACCTTTGCGAAGCTCAACCGTCTCTTCGTCATATTCCATGTTGTCAAAAAGACCAACCACCATTCCGCCGGCTTCCAGGCGGCGCATGGAGCCGTCTTGTCCGATGACGATGGGAGCAAGGTGCCCTGCGTTGGAATAAGTCAGCCGGTGCGTGTCGCCATCATAGAAGCCGAGAAAGAGAGTGGCGTATTTTTCAGGCTGCGTACTGCGGTAAAGATGGCGATTCAGCAGCCAGAGCATATGGGCAGGGGATGGCAAGGCCACCGACGAACGAGTGAGAACACCGTGTTGGCTTCCGGTCGCTAACGCCTTTGCGGATCCAGCGGCCACTGAGAATAATTGTTCTTGCTCGTACGCGCGTACAGCGGAATGGATGGTTGCCATCAGCAGCGCCGCGGAGATCCCTTTGCCGCTGATATCGCCTACGGCAATTCCCATCTGCTCGGGACCGTAAGAGAGAAAATCGTAGTAGTCGCCGCTCACGGTACGCGCCGGCTGGCATTCGCCATACAAGTCCAGGGTTCCTGTGCCCGAGATTGCTGCAGGGAAGAGCTGTGCCTGTACTTCATGGGCAATCTCAAGCTCGCTTTGAAGGCGTTCTTTTTCCTTCTGCTCGATGATTAGACGCTGCAGAGACTCCGTCATGGAGTTAAACGACTTCTGCAGGGCAGCAAGCTGGTCGCGCTCCTTCACTTCAATGCGATGATCGAACTCTCCGCGATTGATATGCTCGGTGGCCCTGTATAGGTTGGCCACTGAGCTGGTAATGGTCCGGGTGAGCCGGATCCCTATCAGCAGGGCGATCAGAACCACGATCGCGAATATGGCTGAAACCACCAACAATATCGTCCCCACCACACCAGTCCAGACGCCCATCGAAGCGGTCAGATAGGAGTAGATTGTCGAGAATCTGGTGGTGCCTGTAATGAACTTTGAGTCCGTGGATCCGTCACTCCATCCCCGCACCTGAACCAGACCGCCGAAATTGAACTCGCGATCCAGGGAAGAGCGTTGCGCACCAACCGAACCGGCCGTAATGAATTGCGATGTTTCGCGGTCTTTCGACGCAGAGTTCTCCTTGGCCTGGTCCGCTTTTGTTGCTTGCTTGTTGGTCTCGATCCTGATGACCGTGACGCCTCTTCCGTTCAAGCGCGACCCTTCGTCAATTGTCACTGCCTTGGCGAAAAGAGTAAGAGTCCCCAAACTTGCGGCCACGCGGGACAGGAATTTCTGGTCGAATGGAACACTTGAAACAACAACCACGTCACCCCGTGGCGTCGTAACTTTATTCGCCGCTCGCAGATACAGCTGATCATTGTCTTCAACCAGTCCAGTAAAGCCATCCGGCAGCCAGCCTGGTGCTGTTTTGACAGGCAGGTTCATGATGGTGCGCCCGGGAAAAACCGGATCATTGGCCATGATCTGGTCAGGGGCCGCGCCACGATGGGCGATCAGATCAGCGGCGCTGGCGTTAGCAGAACTGAGCCGTTGCTCCTGCGCTTGGATCTCCGAGACCGCAAGGAATGTGGCCAGATGCTCCACTACCAGATAGCCGCTACCTACGGCTAGCGCCAAAGCCAGGGTCACGGGGACGGCGCCCACGAACAGATATGTCACAAGCAAGCGGTTGCGCACGCTCCAAAGAACGTGGCTGCGAAACCATCGGATCGCCAGGATGATAGCCAGAATAGAAAGGAAGAAGCCCAGCAGACTGGTCCAATCATCGATGGAGTCTGCAGTTGAAGCTGCTCCCGCCTTCCGGGTCACCGCTGCTATCAAGATGAATAGCAATTCGATGGCGGCCACATACGCCGTGAACGTGGCCAGACGTCCGCGCGGCCGTAAGCGGGCGAGTGTGGATTTCAACGAATTGAATGGCCAGGCTGGCAATCTGAGCAAGATTATAGCCGCTTGCGAGGAAGAGGTGCAGTTGTGTTGTGAAAGATTGGAGATCGCTGGCTTAAAAGCGGGAGTCTACAACTGGGCGTTTTTGTTTACAAGAGATCCAGGAACTCATTTCGGCCATAGGCGGTACTCAGGCCACCGGCCGCTTGCTTTACCCGGTTATAAGAGCTCAACGCATCAATCCCGAATACCTGCCGCAACGCTGGAAGACTGGGCGCGGAAACCAGAGGCCAGCGATCGAGCCGAAAGACAATCCAGATTTTCAGCTTCAAGAGCGCCAGAATGGAGTAGAGACGGAATTCAGTGGCTGCCTGGACCAACTCCTGCGCCATGGCTTGCCTTTCCGGTGAAACTCTGGAGCCGCTGCCACCTTCAAAGCACTCCAGGTTCCCCCATTCGATCAAGACCAGGGCATTGTGTGACATGCGGAGCAGGTACTCGCGCATCAGGTGTATCCGCTTACGCTGCCAGCGGCGAAACTCCTCCGGGGAAAGACGCAGGCGGAAATTCACTTCCTGTGCAGGATCGAGCAACTCCTGAATTTCTTCCAGTTCGGCGGGACGAAGATACGGTGTGACGTCGTCAAGCGTGCGACGAGGAAATTTACCAAGCAGTTGCATCGCCGTATACACAGCGAACAGCAGTACCAGGCCAACCAGGATGATAGTGATGAAATCGAACATCATCGCTTCAGTATTTCCTTCACCGTACGAGTGTACTGCCTTAACTCTGAAACCACGGCCTCGGGGGTGAGGGTCGGGGTCGTTACATCACTGGTGCTTTTAGGGACTGGCCACAAAAAGGTTATCAGCCAAATTGCAACGCCGATAGTGTATGTCAGAGGGACCACAAAGCGGAATATGGGATCGAATTTCGTTCCAAATTCGGAACGAACCACAAAAGCAACCAGGCTGCCGGCCGCAGAGACGCCAAAACCCACAGCAATACCGAAAGTGTATTGCTTCCAGGGAAGACGGAAAAAATTAACCAAAACCAGAAACAAGAAGAAAATTCCGACTTGCAGGATGTAGGTCGAGATTTCGAGGGAATAGATCTGGGATTTGAGCAGGCTTTCTGTAACCATCGGTCCGGAATTGAGGACCGATGCGCAAAGAGCCAATAACAATGACGCACGAGACTCGCGGCGGGAAATACCATCCAAAACCGGCGAATCGCGTAAAAATGTTGAAAAACGCTACGAAAGATTTCGTAAATGGCGAAAACAATCAACAAATTGACAACGGCATCGCCTGACCAATACAGGAGGGAGTAAAGCTTGTCGTTGTCGCGCACCATAAATAGTGCGACGGTAAAAAGCAGATTCACCGCGAGATACACGAAAAACCAGCCAAATAACTTTATAAGTTTTTCTCAATATCATCGCGATCAGCGAAACCGCCTGGAAAGCAATTCCGCCAAACGCTATGAAGATTTGGGCTTTGGTCATGTAAGGAGAGTGGCCAGCTTAAACCAGCCACTCCTTTAGATCAACCACGCCTGAAATATTCCTAACTCATTTTGGTGGAGGAACGGGAAAAGAGGTGCTCTCCGCAGTCGACGTCGTTGTGCCCAACAATATCGCTGCAAGAATCGCGTCCATAATCGTGCTAATCATTTGTTTCTCCTTTTGGGTGTGACGAGATAGATCTCTCCGGCTCCTATGAACCCCAACAGCGATAACAATCTTTCCGGGACCCAGAAACCTGTTCAACGAACAATTTGGCAGACAAGCCAGGGGAGGGCTGCGAGGTTGAAGTGCCGCACCTAAAGTGTAATCGGCTCCGGGGTGGTGCGTTTCAGCCGATTTATGAAAATCAGGAAAAACGAAAATCGTCGGGGCTAGACCTGGTGGGTGGTCATCTCGGCGTCGATTTCCTGCACCAGGACGTTATCCCCAGCGCTGTTAACAGCAATGAACGTACCTTCGCTTTCCGGAGAGTAATCAGAGGCAAGCTGGGCTCCGGCCAGGGCCATCAGTCCTGAAAGGAAAGCCCAGAACATGAGTGTTACGGAAATGGAAAATGGCCCGTAGACCTCTGGGAAATTGAGCAAAGGAAGTGACTTTATATAGAGGTAGCGGCTCCCCTCCCAGATCAGTCCCATGGCTACGGCGGCAGGCAGCACGCTGGTGGCGCTCACTTTGCCGTTGGGTAGAAGCCAGTACAGCAAAAAGAACAGACCAATGCTGGCCAGTGTTGCCAAAATCCGGAGCACAATATTGGTGATCACGTTGAAGACCACATTCTTGTGTCCAAACAAAATGAACTGGACTACCCATTGGTTACCCGCTGCTAGGCCGATGGACGCCATGGCCAGTAGCCCGCAACCGAACGCAAGGACTAGTGAGATAACCTGGTTGCCAAGATAAGAGCGGTTTTTGCTGAAGCCCCAAATCCGGTTAAATGCAACTTCCAAAGGCAGGAAGACACCCGTTGACGTGATAAACAAAATCACGATGGAGACGAGTTTCACACGCTGACGAGCCCGAACCATTGAGTCCAGATTGCGAATGACATATTCCTGATTGGTGGGAAGGTGGTCACGAAGTAATTGTGCGACCGCGTCAAACATGGATTGCGAATGAAAGACATTCCTGATCAGCCACATGATGAGCATCATGAACGGGAAAAAAGACAGGATCGCGTTGGCGGCGACAGAGAATGCAAAGGTATGAGCTTCCGTCTTGGTCAGATAACTCAGCGTGAGCAGCCCGCGTTCGCGCAACATCAGCCGCCAATGGCGGACTAGCTTTTCAGCGGCAGTCTCCGGCAACGGAGCCGGTGCGGTGCCCGCGGACGATGAAGAAGTTGATGACATGGAAAGTTGAACGAATCCTATCTAAAAACAGGGCCGCAGGAAAGGTGAAAACGCACTCATGAAAAAACGAAGGTTCCCTGTCTTTTATTCTGTTTGGCAGGGATTTGACAGGCATTTTCGATTTCAGTCCGGCATTTGCCCTCGCAAATCCATGCTTTCACAAGCGACTTCCATTCCGGTAAAGATTAGATAAGTGCAATAAATTGCTTTACAAAATCCAGAGTTCCTGAATATCATGCGTTGCTCCCTGAAGGAGGCATTTTTCTTTCAGGGACACTTTGGGTTGATGTTTTTGTGCAGAGCAGCAGAACTTCACGAAAAGCCGGGTTGCCCCGCGGGACAATGTGCTCGCCAAGGGGCGGCCTTTTTGTTGTAAGGACTCGACTGGCCAGCCAAAGCAGCAACCTCTTCTCTCATCCTGATTCCGGCAGGGGAGAATTCTCATTGAGGCGAAAGGAGTTAGTTTGTGAGAGAGAAGGGTACAGTTAAGTGGTTTAACGGCGCAAAAGGATATGGTTTTATTCAACGCTCGACCGGCGAGGATGTTTTTGTCCATTTCTCCGCGATCCAGGAGAACGGCTATCGAACGCTGAATGAAGGCGAAACCGTGGAGTTTGAGCTCTTGAAAGGCCCGAAAGGCTTTTTGGCAGCCAACGTGTTACGTGGAGCAGCAAACTAGATCAGTTGTGATAGTCAATATCAGCCCCTTGCTTCAGGCGAGGGGTTTTTATTTGGGAAACTGATTTGAGATGCCTTACAAAAAGGGCATTTCAGCAACGAGGGGACGCCGCAGATAAGTGCGTCTTTACGACTTGAAGGATTTGGCCTGCAATCCTATCGAAATAGAAATGCCACGTTGATCCATACGCGGGCCACAACAGGCTTGCCCCAGGTAAGGAAATTCCGCCCAACCACGGCGTATTTATGAGCAATCGATCCCAGATGCTGCATATTCCCTCCGTCAGGAAAATTTGCAATGGCATGGTTGAAAAGCTAAGACAAACAGCGCGTAATGAGCCCCGCGAAAATCTGTCCCGGAAGTTGCTGATCCAACCTGCTTACAACATCAGCATGGTCCTCGCACGTTAAGGAATCCATAAAGCCTGATTAAGTTTTTTCATGAAAAAGAATGAGTTCCAGGTTAAGGAATGGCGACAAAATGGAGTTGGATCGTCCCGAAGGACCATCCAACTCCGAAAGTACAACAAAGCTATTGCTTGAACATCCTGGCCGCGCGGCCAGGAACTTATCGGCGGCATAAAGGCCGCAGTCCGCTATTGTTGTGGCGGATTAGATTCTGGCTGTTCAGGCGCTTCGGTGCCATTCACTTGTCCACGAACATCCACGTTCTCAGGCTGGCCGTTCGCATCCTGGGCCTGAGCGCGTCCGGGCAGAAGAGGCGAGCCGGGTCGCAGTGCGGGCGAGCGTGAGGGAAGTGGAGGCGCGGTCATCTCGCCAACGGGTTTGATTTCGTCGGACGTGGCCGCTTCTTCCGGCTGAGCGTTTGCCTGACTTTCAGCGGTGGGCAACTCGAAACCTAAATTGTGATGGCGAGCCACGACCGGAGGAGCAGCCGAACCGTAACGGCGGCGAATAACCACTTTGCTCACTTTGTCTTCGCCAATCATGATGTAAGTCAGGTGCGAGCTATCCAAAAGGGCAGTGAGAACTTCATTGGGAGTCCCCGGGCCCAGGTGGGCCATCACGAGCTCATTTGCCACGTCCGCACCAACGTCAATCTGAGCGCCGGTCCGGTTGCCAATGATCCGCATCAGCTTGCCCAGTTCAGCATTCTCAGCCACCACACTCAGCAAGCCGCCGCGGTAGTCAACTCCAGCGCGACCGGTTGAACCAGGCATGGGCTGCGCAGTCGGCATGCTACCGACTGGAAGGACACTGTTCGGCGCTGTAATCGCGTTGACCGGACGCATCATTGCGGCGTTGGTGACTGTGGGCTGCGATGCTGTTACTACCGGACTCCGGCTCACACCGCCCGGCCATGAAATGCTTGCTCCCGTAGTCGGTTCAATCGCCGCGCCCTGTGGCTGGGCTGCAGCGGTTTTGGACGCCGATACGCTTTGATTACCAACTCCGGGCCTTGCGCTGCCGGCTGCGGTGGTCGAATTTGTCTGTGCTGGGGGCTGCGCGATTTGCGGTGAAGGCTTCGGTTGTATCTGTTGACCGGGACGCCACATGGGTTGTTGCTGGGGTATTGATCCGGGCGCTATCCGGGGACTTGTCTGGATGTTTGGATTTTGAGAATTTCCCTGCGGCTGAACGGGGGGAACAGAACTCTGGGCGGATGAGATGGCGATGGCGGCCAACAAAAACATGCAACCTGCCAAATTCCTTTGCAACATATAGCTCCCTATTTTCCTCGCCGAGACAACTGCTGCGCCTTGGCGGCCACGAAGATCCGTCGGCGTTCATCACTGGAACTCACGGTGACTGTCCCATGGCGCTAGGGGAGGAAAAGCCATGGACTTCAAGTCCGTGTATTGCCGTTGCTGGAATTCCTTGAAACAGGAATCCAGAAACTGGTCGTTCCCGCTGAACGAAATGAACCGCTAATAGCGCTGGTTGCAGCGCTAGTTCCGTAGGAAAGGTCAACAAATGTGCTCAGCTCGAGAAGCCCAATTCGCTGCCGGAAGACCTATCGGAACCATCTTGAGTATCTATGGAGGAAATTAGACTGCTATTGGTAAACGATTAAATTCCTTAATTCCGGTTGCTTTTGCCACTCCCGGCTGCTAGTGGATGGCCGAGTCCAGGGCGGCCTGCTCGGCTTCAGAACCGGCCAACGGCGCACGCGAAAGTGGCAGAGTCACGCGAAAGCACGTACCTTCGCCAGACACACTGGAAAACTCAATATGACCGCCGTGTGCGTGGGCAATGGATTGTGCGAAATGCAGGCCCAGACCAGTGCCAGGAACGCTGGAGCCGCGTGCTGAAGGCGTACGGTATCCGCGCTCGAAGACCTTAGCCTGCTCGTCCTTGGGGATGCCGCTGCCAGTATCGCTGATAGACAGGATCGCCAGGCCGTCATGTGCGGAAAGAGAGACGTCTACGTGGCCGTTCGTGCGGTTAAATTTAACGGCATTATCCAGAAGATTGAGAATGAGCCGCCAAATCTGGCCGGCGTCAAACTGGCCAAGGATGTTCTTTTGCACCATGCCTGAAATCTGGATATTACGTTCGTTGGGCTTGAGCCGCATCCCATCAATCGCGGCCTGGATGAGCTCAGAAAGATCTTCCGATTGGCAATGAAGCGTGACAACGTCATTATCTGACTGGGCCAGTTCCATTAGACCTGATATTGTGCGGGCCAATAAGTCAATTTGTTCAAGCTGGCTGGTAAGAGTTTCCCGGTATTTGGGATCAGCATGGCTGGAGCGGAGCGCCTGTTCCGTCTCAGAACGCATGATGGTAAGCGGCTGACGTATTTCATGGGACAGGTTGCGCAGAAAATCCGACATGCGTTGATAAGAGCTCTGCAGGCGAGAGATGGTTCCGTTCAAAGTAGTACTGAGTTCGTCAAAATCATCGCTGTTTCCCGTGACGGGCAGCCGGGTTCCGGCGTCAAAGGGCGTAATCTGCCTGGCAGCCGTCACCATCATTTCCAGAGGCCGTAAGGACTTGCCGGCCATCAGCCACGCGTTCACTCCGTGGATAACGAAAATCAGAATCAGAAGCCCAATGATGGAATAGCGCGTCTTGGCCATGCGGTCTTCAATGTCAGTGAGTGACATTCCCAGGCGCAATAAATAGAACTGTTTCCTGGTGCCCTGCACGCGCGAATTGGTGACGCGGAGACTTACGCCATTGCTAAGCCGCAGCGTTTCAAAGGACGCGATCCCGGTGGCAAGCGAATTCTGGGCTTCGTTGCTCAGCGGAGGCGAAAATAGTGAGAGTTCACGGGAGGAATCAACTACCCGGCCGTGCTCATCCAGAAGTTGATAAAAACGAATCGCGCGTTCGAATTGTTCGCGAACTTCGCTGTCGGCTTCCTGATTCAGCCAGCGAACGCGCCCGTCGCGGACCTGCAACATGGAGCGCACGGCAATAGAATGGTCCTGGACTTCATCGTCCACTTGACCATAGACATGGCGCGCAAGCAAACCATATGCGCTCCAGGCGAGGATGATTACCAGGAGCGCGAAAGAGAAGGTTTGCCTTAACGCCAGCCGCGTGCGCAGATGGCGTGTCAGCGTGAGCTTCATTCAGTTATTGATTCGAAGCGAGCATGTAACCAACACCGCGTGCCGTATGAATGAGCGGCTTTTCAAAGCCGTGGTCAATCTTCTGGCGCAGGTAGTTGATATACACATCCACTATATTCGTGAGGCCTTCAAAGCCAAGGTTCCAGACGTGCTCCACCACCATGGTACGGGTGACGGTGCGGCCGGCGTTACGCATCAGATATTCAAGAACGGCGTATTCGCGCTGGGTGAGGTTGATCTGCTTGCCGCCACGGGTCACCATGTGACGCATGCGGTCCAGTTCCAGATCTTCCACGCTGAGCTTATCCAGGAGCTCCTGCGGCCGGCGAAGCAGTGCATGCACGCGGGCGAGAAGTTCTTCAAATGAAAAAGGCTTGGTCAGGTAATCGTCGGCGCCGGCCTGGAGCCCGCAGACGCGATCGGAGACTTCCTTGCGTGCGCTCAGAAGAAGGATCCGCATGTTGGAGCCGGACTTTCTGAGTTTCTTCAGGACGGTTAGACCGTCTAGTTTCGGCAAATTCCAGTCGAGAATAATTCCATCGTAATCAATCTCGGTTGCTAACTGCAGGCCTTCCTCTCCGTCCCCTGCAAGATCGACGGCAAAGTGATCTGCTTCCAGACCCTTCACAAGTGTACGTGCTACTTTCGGCTCATCCTCAATAACCAGTATGCGCAAATTCCACCTCCCGCTTCGGTGGAAGCACTGCGGCCAGTACGACTGACTCACAATGCCCATCCGCTAATGTCCTGGAAGATATTTTGTACATTTCGCCGTTTGCCACTCTGTTCTCCCGGCGATCCCGGATACAAATACTCTTCTCAGAACTAATGTGAACTGCTGACCCCGATCGTTACAGTTTTTTGGTTTTTTTATTGTACTTTCGTACAAGCTGTAAAGACCGCCTAATTCCCATTGTGAAAAGCAACTTCTAAAATCCGATTGGCCTTTTACCAGGAGAACTCCACTCCAGATGTCGGCCGCTTACGATTCGAATGATGATTCTTGCTTAACTCTTGACAACATTCAAGAACGTAGAGACTCTGGATTGCCCTGTACTATAGTTCAAGAAGTTTCCGAAGGAAACGGTATTTTTTTAGGATTAACCGCATTTTTACGGGCTATCGTCCAAAATGAAACCGATTTCGCTCATCCCTCGCTTGATCCTAAAGTACGTGTACTAACATTGCGTCTATCTAATGTTTTGGTACATGTACCAGTCCATGTCCATAAGTACAATAGTTGTCTTTAATGATTTACGCAAGCAAAATATCTGGCTTTGTTTCATGGGTTTGCGGGGATTTTTTGCGGCCTCATGAAAGTTTTTAATAATTCAGCCGCAAAATGAGACCAAACCGTATTGCCTCAAGAGGGGAATAGCCCAAGTTGTGCGCCGCCTGGAGCTGTCCATTTTGATACCAAATCGTGCCACGAAGCGACTTCACGTTGACTCTTGCCCACACCGTGCTTCTGGCAAAGCTTGCGTACCAGAGCAGACACGCGATCACCATAATGTGATGGCAGATAGGCACGGTCCGCATACATTTGCTCGTACACTGTAACGAGCTTGGGGAAATGTTCCTGGAGAAATGGAAGCAGAACATTCTTCGCGCAGGGTTTGAGGAATAGTGCATTGCAAAAAACAAAAGCGGCGCCGGCGTCTCCCGCGCTTTGAACCAGTTGCTCCAGGTGAGGCTGAGAGTCCGTGATCTGTGGAAGCACGGGAGCACAATTAACGCCTGCGTGCAGTCCTGCCATACTCAATTGCTGCACTGCTTTCATGCGCAGGTCCGGCCGTGGAGCCCGTGGCTCTAGCAGGCGAGCCAGATCAGTATTCATGGTTGTAATGGTCACACTGATGGAGAGTTTATTGTGCTTGTGAATTTCACGCAGCAACGCCGTGTCACGCAGGATCATGTCTGATTTCGTAATCAAGCCGATGCTCAGATCCTTATGCTCAGCCAATTCCTCCAGGATGGCGCGAGTTACATTGAATTTGCGCTCCGCCGGCTGGTAAGGATCAGTCGCCGTCCCAATGGCGATGCGTTCTCCTTTGCGTACCGACTTCAATTCCTGGCGAAGAAACCAGGCCGCATTCTGCTTGATGAATATGAGCCTTTCGAAATCGAGGCCTTCACGAAGTTCCATAAACTCATGGGTGTAACGCGCGTAGCAATACTTACAGGCGAACTCACAACCACGGTACGGGTTGATCATCCATGTGAACGGCATGCGTGACGAGTTGCAACGGGTGAGGAGGGACCGGTTTTCCAGAGCCACATACTCAACGTTGTGGCCTTCCGCTATGGCTTCTCCCTCGGCCGCCAGTCGGGCGATCCCGACCAGCGGAGAGGGAGCTTCGGGTTTTGGAAAGAGCGAAGACATGGCGTTATTCGCTTTTTGTTCGCTGTAGAGAAGATAGCGCGGTTCGAGGATGTTGGCAAGACCAAATGATGATTTTTTCTATAGTTTTTTACAGCAGGCTTGCTGCTGCCTGATCTACGACCCAGAGAAGCCGCCCATGAAGCGGGTGAACACGCTGCACAGGGTACTTCTCGCCTTCAGTGACAAATACCTCTCTCACGATCTCCGCCTTGCCGGCGCCTGCCACCAGAAACAAGGCTTCTCCCGCACTATTGATGAGAGGAAAGGTAAATGTGATCCGATCGGTATTCAGCTTCTCGACCCAATTCGAGACCACCATGCGGGACGCCTCTGCCATGGCGGGCGATCCAGGAAACAGGGAAGCTGTATGACCTTCGTCGCCCATCCCGAGCAGGATCAGATCAAAGCGCGGAAATTGTCCTGGCTGCAATTTCCCGGGCTGAAGTTTAAAGAATTCCCTGACCACAGCTTCGTACTGTTCGGCTGCTTTCGCCGCGCCCAACTCGGCAGACACACGGAATATGTTGGCTGCAGGCGCCGGGGCCCTGGAGAACAGAACTTCGTCTACCATGCGATAGTTACTGTCGGGATGATCCGGAGGAACTGAGCGCTCGTCGCCGAAGAAGAAAAATGTTTTGGCCCAGGGAAAACTGTCCTTGTTCTCAGCCAGTAAAGAATACACAGCTCGCGGCGTGTTCCCTCCGGAGAGAGCGATGGTAAAGCGGCCACGTTCGCGGACAGCTGCTTCGGCCGCAGTCTTGATTTCATCCACGGCGGCTCGATTAAGAGCGTTCACGTCCGCAACAACCATGAGGTAGTCCGGTTTGCGCAAGCGAGTAATGTTTTCTGCCATGCTTGATAAGGTCCCGGTCTTACCGTTACTCCGGCAAATGTGCCGTTGCGTTAAGTTTTAGCAGGGCGTAACGAGCCGCCCCGAGCAATCCCACGCGCTTATTCATAATGACTTTCACGGGGATCGTTTCCATCAGAGGCGTCAACCGTCCTTTGGTCACAAAGGCCTCCAGGAATTCAGGCGCTTGTAAGCTGGAGAGAATTTTGCCTGCGATGCCGCCTGAGATAAAAACTCCCGCAGTTGCGAGCATCTTCAGCGCCAGATTGCCGGCCTCAGCACCGTAAACCTGGACGAAAATCTTCTGGGCTCTTACACAGATTGCAACGTCACCTTTCATTGCGTGCTGCGAAATAACTACCGCACGATCTTCCGCTTGTTCCATCTCCTCTTTCAGCGCTGCCGATTCAGCTTCAAGTTGCGTGTCACGCAAAAAGTCATAAACGTTACGCAAACCGGGCCCGGACACGACTCTTTCATAGCTCACCCGGCCAAATCTCCTCATCAGGTATTGCAATAGTGCAACTTCCACATCATTCCTGGGTGCGAAGTCGCCGTGGCCTCCCTCACAAGGGAAAGCGTGGTGGATTGCTCCGTCCCAGTAAAGGCCGGCTTCGCCAAGCCCTGTACCGGCAGCGATGAGCGCCGCATTTCCAGGCTGCGACATGGCTGAGTTGAGCCCGACAAAATCCTCGGCTTCCAGATCGCCGACTCCCGACGCATGCGCCTGAAGATCATTAATCAGTGACAATTGCTTGATGCCAGTCTGCGCCGAAAGCTGCGCTCCATTGATCACCCACGGCAGGTTGGGCGTTGATACTGCCTGGTTGATGATAGGACCTGCAATTCCAAAAGACGCGGCGCTGATCTGCCCAGGATGATCTCTGATGAACAGCTGCACAATCTCACTCAGACCCTGGTGATTGCGGCTGGGATATACCTGCTCTTGAACCAGACTTAGTTTGTTGCTGATGGGCTCGAAGACAGCGATTCTGGTATTCGTGCCTCCAATATCGCCGGCCAGGATCATTCGGGGATTTTCCTCCAATGGCGGCCATCTCGGATCATAAGTTCATCTGCCTCTGGTGGTCCCCATGTGCCGGCGGGGTAGTTGGGGAATTCACGCGGCGGAAGGGCCTTCCACACTTCCAGGACCCGGTTGATCACTGCCCAGCCGGCTTCCACCATGTCAGCCCGCTGGAAGAGTGTCTGATCGCCCATGATGCCGTCATAGAGCAGAATTTCATAGCCTGTATTCGGATTGGTGCCGAAGTAATCGTTGTAATTGAAATTCATTTTTACCGAACCCACTCGCATTTGCGCCCCTGGAATCTTTGCCCCAAAACGCATGGTAATACCTTCATCAGGCGCAATATGGATCACAAGCTGGTTCGCCTTCAAATTGCTCACCGGCGTATCGCGGAACAGAATAAAAGGTGCGCGCCGAAACTGGATGGCAACTTCCGTATGTCGACAGGCCAGGCGTTTGCCTGTGCGCAGATAAAAGGGAACTCCGGCCCAGCGCCAGTTGTCGATGAGCAGCTTCAGTGCGACAAATGTCTCTGTTTTCGAGTCCGCGGGCACGCCGTTTTCGGTACGATAGCCCGGCAGATGCTCTTCGTTCATTTCACCCGGGCCGTATTGTCCCCGGACAGCGTTGTGAAGTACATCCTGGTCCGTCATTTGCTGCACGGCATGGAGGATCTTTGACTGTTCGTCGTGGACCGAATCCGCATTGAAAGAGATAGGTGGTTCCATTGTGGTTAGAGAAAGCAACTGCAGAATGTGATTCGGCACCATGTCGCGCAGGGTGCCGGCCTTATCAAAATATCCGCCGCGCTGTTCTACGCCAACTGTTTCCGCCACGGTGATCTGTACATGATCAACGTAGCGCCGATTCCAGATAGGCTCAAAGATTCCATTGCTGAAGCGGAAGACCAGAATATTCTGTACCGTCTCTTTGCCCAGATAATGATCAATGCGGAAAATCTGGTTTTCATTGAGATATTTCTTCACCTGCTTATTCAAGGCTTTGGCGGATTCAAGATCGCTGCCGAATGGCTTTTCAAAGACCACGCGCCGCCATTGGCCAGCTTTTTCGCAAATCAGCTCAACCGCGCCCAGATGGTCCGAGATCAACCCGAAAAACGTGGGGCTTGTAGCCAGATAAAAGAAGTAGTTGCTGTGCGTGTTATGGTTTTTGTCGACTTCCGTAAGCAGCTTGCCCAGACGATCATAGAGTTGCGGGTCATCGAATTCACCACCAACGTAATACACGCGGCGCAGAAGCCATTCTTTCAGATCGTTGTCTACCCCGTTCGTGGCAAACGTCTTGAGTTTGTCGTCCATGACTTGCCGGTATTGGTCCACCGTATAGTCGTTGCGTCCGACGCCTACAATGGCAAACTCGCGCGACAACATATTGCTCTTCGCCAGATTGTAGAGAGCAGGGAAGAGCTTGCGCGCGGTTAGATCGCCCGTACCGCCGAAAATCACCATCACGCAAGGGCCTGCGGGGCGAGAAGTTCCAGTTGGCGCTTGTTCCAGAGTCGGCATTTCGTGTTCAAGCTGAGGCATGAAGCTCAATCTCCGTACATCGTGTATTACTTCTTTTGCGATTGTTCTATGTGACCGCCGAATTTCTGGCGCATCGCGCTCAGCATTTTGTCAGCAAACGTATGCTCCTGCCGGGAACGGAAGCGCGCGTAAAGCGCCGCCGTCAGCACGCTCGCGGGAACAGCCTCATCCACCGCGGCCTGAACAGTCCACCGACCTTCGCCTGAGTCCTGTACGAAGCCTGTGTATTCAGTCAGCGCAGGATTTTCAACCAGCGCCATGGCGCTGAGATCGAGAAGCCATGAGGAGATAACGCTGCCGCGGCGCCAGACCTCCGCGATGTCGGCAAGGTTCAGATCGTAGCGTATGTCCGCGGGAATCTGGTCCGTGGTGGCATTTTTGAAAATATCAAAGCCTTCTGCGTATGCCTGCATGATGCCGTATTCAATTCCGTTGTGCACCATCTTCACGAAATGCCCGGAGCCGGAAGGCCCACAATAAAGATAGCCCAGTTCAGAAGTGCCGCCCATCTTCTCGCGTCCGGGCGTACGCGGGATATCGCCGATTCCGGGAGCAAGTGTGCGGAAGATCGGATCGAGACGGTCAAATGCTTCCTTCGGTCCGCCGATCATCATGCAATAACCGCGTTCCAACCCCCACACGCCGCCGCTGGTGCCAACGTCCATGTAGTGGATGCCGCGGTCTTTCAGTTTGTTGGCGCGGCGAACGTCGTCTTTAAAGTAGGAATTTCCGCCGTCGATAATGGTGTCTCCGGCCTCAAATTTCTCGGCCAGAGTGGTCACGGTTTTTTCCGTTGGATCACCGGCAGGGACCATCACCCAGGCAGCGCGCGGTTTGGCGAGCTTAGATACAAAGTCATCGAGTGACTTTGACCCGGTTGCTCCCTCCCTGGCAAAGTCAGCAACTGTCTGTGCGCTGAGATCGGAGACAACACACTGATGGCCGCCCCTCATCAGGCGACGCACCATATTGCCGCCCATCCTGCCTAACCCTACCATTCCTAATTGCATTTTGCCTCTTTCGTTCCAGCGTTCAATGGCGTTAAGAATCCGCAGCCGTCAAAGGGTGAGCAGCAATCAGCGTTAGCCTAGTGCCTCCTGGATCGCACGGTTCAACTTTTGCAATCCGGCGTTGACGTCTTTGGGTAAATGAACACGTAGAGCGCGACGTCCACGATCTGCCAATACCTGGAAGTCGCCGCGTGCCTGCGCTGCTTTCACCACGCCGAAGGTGTATTTCTGGCCGGGGACCGGTACATCGACTGCGTCATCACATGTTATCTGCAGAAAGACGCCGGTGTTGGGGCCGCCCTTATAAGCCTGCCCGGTCGAATGCAGGAATCGCGGACCGAAACCAAGGCACGTGGCGACATGCTTCTTGTCACGCACTGCGTGGCGCGCGACCTGGAGAGCATTCTCATGATCGGCATTCATCTCGATGTAGCCGAGCAGGGCAAAGTAATCACCTGGGCCCAGTTGGGCCAGATGTGCGCGCAGAATTCCTACAAGGTCTTTCTTGTTGCCGGCGAGTTTCGTCAGGTTGTTCGCATTGCGCTCGTCCGCAAACAGCTTGATCCCGTCAGCCTCGAAGAATGGTGTTTCCGCGGGAAGCTTGCCGGACTTCTCAAACTCGCTGGTGATTTGCTTGGTTACAATCTTGCTCGCTTCAACATCAGGCTGATTGAACGCGTTGATGCCCAGAATCGATCCGGCCACAGCCGTTGCGATCTCCCAGCGGAAGAATTCCTGGCCAATGTCGTAGATATCAGCCACATCAATCGTCACCACCGGTTGGCCGGCTTTCTGCAGCGCATCAAGTTTTGCCTGCTGCGAGTTGTCATCGCCTGCGAGGCGCAGGTAAACGAAAACCCGATCATTGGCGTACGCCTCTGGCCCAGCCAGCTTTTCCCGATCCACAGGGATCACTCCCTTGCCGAGTTTGCCGGTGCTCTCGGCAATGAGTTGCTCCAGCCATGCTCCAACATCAAAGATCTTCGGAGTCGTGATGATGGTGACCTTGTTGCGTCCCTGACTGCCCAGCGTGCCCAGGATCGCTCCCAGGATCGCCCCAGGATTCTTGTCAGCCTTCACTGTGGCTGCGCAGGCTTCCACCATGACCGAGGTCCGATCAAGGAACTTGCGAATATCCAGACCCATGGCAGCCGCGGGAACCAGGCCGAAGTTGGAGAGCGCGGAATAACGGCCGCCAATGCTCGGCACGCCATGAAAGATGAATTGAAATTTGTCGGCCTGAGCCACTTGCTCCATCTTGGAACCCGGATCCGTAACAGCGACAAAATGTTTGCCGGCGTTGCCCTTTCCCAGGGCCTTTTCCGCCACATCAAAGAAGTACTGCTTAAAGATGTTCGGTTCCAGCGTGCTGCCGGATTTACTGGCAACAATGAACAGCGTCTTTGCCGGGTCAATTTGCTTCTCCACTGACTTCACCTGTGCCGGATCAGTGGAATCCAGAATTAGCAGCTGCGGGAAGCCGTTCTGTTTGCCGAAAGTCAGTTCCAGAACTTCGGGACAAAGGCTGGAGCCACCCATGCCAAGAAGCAACGCATGCTTGAATCCTGTTTTCTTGACGAACTCAGCCAGCTCGCTCAGTTTGGGCAGGTCTTTGGCCGATTCGGTGGCAATCGTCAACCAGCCGAGCCATTTGTCTTCGTCATCATTCGCCCAGAGAGATTTATCGTGCTTCCAAAGGCGGTTGACCTTGTCATTCGTAACCCAGTCTTTGATCGTCGATTCAACAGCCTGCTGCAATGGCCCTGGCAGCGCATAGGATTGCAATTGCACCTTGGGCTTATTTGCCGCCTGGTCTGCTTTGGCTGTATCTTTCTTTGCCGCAACGGCCGCAATCAGCTTCTCAAAAGCTTCGTCAAACAGTTTGATGGCCTCTTCCAGTAATTGCGTGGTGACCTGCTTCATGGAGATGCCGGACTTTTCAAGATCGGACATTGTCTTGTCCGCGCCCGGTAAATCATGGTCAATCGTCCGCCCCACATTGCCATGATCACGGAAGGCGTCCATCGTTGCGGGCGGAATGGTATTTACCGTATCCGGGCCAATGAGTTCCTCTACGTAAATAACGTCACGATAGCTGGGATTCTTTGTGCTGGTGCTGGCCCACAGCAGACGCTGCGATTGCCCACCTTTGGCGACCAGCGCCTTCCAGCGCGAACCGGCGATAATCTTTTCATACGTGCGGTAAGCCTGCCGGGCATTGGCAATCGCAATCTTTCCCGGAAGGGAAGTGAGTAGTTCCTTTTTCCCGGGATCGGTCTCAGTTTTTAATTTGTTCTGGATCGTTGAATCGATCAGCGAGTCAATTCGGCTCACGAAGAAGCTGGCAACGCTTGCCAGTTTGCTGACGTCCTGGCCCTTCTTCACCCGGTCTTCCAACCCTGCAATGTAGGCTTCCGCCACCTTTTCGTAAGCTTCCTGGGCAAACAAGAGTGTGATGTTGATGTTGATGCCTTCACTGGTCAGCTGCCGCACCGCCGGCACGCCTTCGTCCGTGCCCGGAACCTTGATCATCACGTTTTCGCGGCCCACGGTCTTCCATAGGCGACGCGCTTGTTCGATTGTCTCCTGCGTCTTACGCGCCAGCTTCGGCGAAACCTCCAGGCTTACATAACCATCGCGGCGATTAGTTGAGTCGTACACCGGACGTAGAAAATCAGCCGCATCTTGTATATCGCGTATCGCGATGCGTTCGTAGATATCGTCGGCGCTCATGTTCTGAGCGCGAAGCTGCTGCAGTATGTCCTCATAGTCAGTGCTGCCGGCGATCGCTTTTTCAAAAATCGCCGGATTAGAAGTGATGCCGCGCAGCCCATCGTTGTCAATCAGCCGCTTCAGTTCGCCGCTGGTAATGAGATTTCGGCGGATATAGTCGAGCCATACGGATTGACCTTGTTCCTGCAACCCCAGCAGCGGATTCTTGCCGGCAGCTTTTGCCTGTGCCTTCTTTTCTTCAGTGGTAATCGGATTCATGATTGCTTCTCCTTAAGCGCTGGTTGGAGTGCGTAACGTTCTTCTATCTTTTGAATCTTCGCGAGACGGCGCACATGCCGCTCCTCGCCGGTGAAACGCGCGTTGATGTATGCAGTGCAGAGATCTTTGCCCAGGTCCGGGCCGATGACGCGAGAACCAAGCACCAGGACGTTGGTATTGTCGTGTTCCACGCCCTGATGGGCGGAATATGTGTCATGGCAGAGCCCAGCGCGTATCCCGGGAAACTTGTTGGCGGCCACGGAAGCGCCAACCCCACTGCCACAAATCAAAATGCCACGTTCTGATTCGCCACCCAGAACGCTCCGGCTGACTGCCTCGGCATAGTCAGGATAATCGACTGGTTTTGTGTCATGCGTGCCTACGTCTTTGAGCTGATGCCCGCTTTTTTGCAGATAGTCGATCAGGAGTTTCTTGAGTTCGAACCCGGCATGATCGGAGCCAATCGTAATGCGCATCGTCTATATTCTTTAGATAAAGTTGCCACAACAATGTTTCAAACTAATCGCCTACCCCACGCAGTCATCCCAAGATCTAAAGGACTTACGGGATTCATCCCAATCGGCTGCAATTGCGGCTGTTTCTGCGCAATTCGCGGCATCCTGTTCTTATCTGCGCTTTTCTGCGATCAGAGGCAAATGGCTTTGTTTGCTTTTACCAACTACCAATCACCAAATACCGCATTTACCCCAGCAGTTCTCTTGCCTTCTTCACCACATCCTCCGGAGTAAATCCAAACTTCTTCAGCAATTCCTTCAGCGGCGCCGACGCCCCGAATGTCTTCATTCCAATCATGCGCCCTTCGCGGCCGACATATTGCGACCATCCCATCATGGAAGCCTGTTCCACGGAGATGCGTCTGGTCACCGAAGGAGGCAGTACACTGTCGCGATATTCAACGCTTTGTTTTTCGAAAATCTCCCATGACGGCATGCTGACCACGCGAACCTTCTTGCCTTCCGCCGTCAGCTCCTCATAGGCCGATATGCACAGTGACACCTCGCTTCCAGTGCCCATCAGAATCAAGTCCGGTTTGCCGTCCTTTGCGTCCGCCAGCACGTACGCGCCTTTCGCTACACCCGAAGCCGCGGCGTACTTGGTGCGATCAAAGGTCGGAATCGCCTGGCGAGTGAGGATGAGCGCAGCCGGCTCGTGGCGAAGTTGCATTATGATTCGCCACGCTTCGGTCACCTCGTTCGCATCCGCGGGACGCAGCACGATGAATCCCGGAATGGAACGCAGCGTCGCCAGTTGTTCAATCGGCTGGTGCGTTGGTCCGTCTTCTCCCACGCCAATGGAATCATGCGTAAAGACATAGATGACAGGGATCTCCATGATCGCTGCCAGACGCATCGGTGGCTTGGAATAATCACTGAAGATGAGAAATCCCGAGCCATATGGACGGATCTTGCTCAGTGACATTCCATTCAGAATGGAGCACATGGCATGCTCGCGGATTCCGAAATGGAAATTGCGGCCATCGTAATGCCCGGCCTCAAAATCGCCGGCTCCTTCAAACGTCAGGCGAGTCTTTGTCGATGGCGCGAGATCAGCGGATCCGCCCATCAGCCACGGAACGTTCTGCGCCAGAATGTTGAGGACCTTGGCGGAAGAATCACGTGATGCCACGCCCTTTGCGTCGGCAGGAAACACTGGCAGGTTCTTGTCCCAGCCCTGGGGCAGACGACGGCGCTGCATCAGCTTAAGCTGCTCAGCTAACGCTGGAAATTCTCCTGTATATTTCTCGAACAACTGCTTCCACGTTGCATGCAATTCCTTGCCACGCCTGCCAAAACCATCAGCAAGATTCTGCTGCACGCCATCCGGTACCAGGAACTTGGCATCCTCGGGCCATCCGTAAGCGCGCTTGGCCAGGCGGATTTCCTCTTCGCCCAGCGGTTCGCCATGCGCTTCCTTGGTGTCCTGCTTATTCGGCGCTCCATATCCAATGTGGCTATCCACAATGATCAGCGTAGGACGGTCTTTTGTTTCACTAAAAGTCTTAATGGCCCGTTCAAGCATGTGCAGATCATTGGCATCGCTCACATGCAGCACATTCCAGCCGTAGCCCATGAAACGTGTTCCCACGTCTTCACTGAAAGCCAGGTCGGTCTTTCCTTCAATGGTGATCCGATTGTTGTCGTAGATCCAGCACAGATTGGAAAGCTTCAAGTGGCCGGCGACCGACGCTGCTTCTCCTGAGATTCCTTCCATCATGTCGCCATCGCCACAGATTGCGTACACGTTGTAGTTGAACAGCTCGTAGTTGGGTTTGTTGAAGTATGTAGCCAGCCACTTCTCAGAGATCGCCATGCCAACTGAATTGGCCACACCCTGGCCCAGAGGCCCGGTGGTGGTTTCAACCCCGGAAATCATTCGGTATTCCGGATGGCCCGGCGTCTTGCTGTCAATCTGTCGGAAACGCTTGATTTGGTCAAGCGTGATGGAGGGTTCCCCCAGAATTTCGTAATCGGAGTTCACTGACTTCACTCCAGTGAGAAAGAGAAGGGAGTAAAGGAGCATGGATGCGTGGCCATTGGAAAGGATGAACCGGTCGCGGTTGGGCCAGATAGGATCTTCAGGGTCGTAGCGCAGAAAACGCTGCCACAGGCAGTAAGCCACCGGCGCAAGCGCCATCGGTGTTCCCGGATGTCCGGAGTTGGCTGCCTGCACGGCATCCATCGAAAGAGTACGGATGGTGTTGATGGTCAGCTGATCGATATCACCAGCGTGTTTAAGGTCCTTGGTTTGCTCAGCTACATGATTCACTGTTAATGGCGCCGCCATAGGTGGTGCAGCTCCTTCTGGGGAAATCAACAGCAGGCGTCCCAACGCCTTGCTATTAGCCTACAACTAAAATCGCATCCCGTGTTGCGCAAGCTCCGCTTTCGTAGCAAAAGTGCAGAGTGCAAAATCCACGTGTTAACGACTCGTTAAATTGGGGTTGCTGCTGGTTCCGAACTGCTTCACTTTTCCTGTTCGAGAATCGTTGAGGACCCTCGCTACCAACAACGTTCCAGGAACGCGACAGGAATTTTAACATTGAGCAAGTGACGAGTTTCTTGCTGCGGTGAGAAGTCCCAGCAACATGTTCCCCCTTGCCGGGACATGTTGCTGGGGCAAGTAGATGAATTACGGCTTGCCGTCTACAACGGCAATTAATCGCCTGTCTTCTGCATCCAGAGACTGCACGGCCAGACATTCTTGCCGTCCAGCGTTGGCGTAAAGACCTGCATGGCTGGTGACATCCGCTCAAAGCTGCCCGCCCAGGCAGGAAAGTGATGCTCCAGAGCTTCGCGATGATAGAACTGCATTGCGCTGCTCGCCCAAAGAACCTCAAAAGCGCGATTGAATGAGAGAAAAGCTTCCAGCATGTATTGTTCACCCCAGAAGCAAAGGTTTGTCATGACAAACTTCTCGGGATAATCGGCTGGCATGAAGATATCGTGAACGTGGACCAGAACGCCCGGCCTCAGTTTGGGCAGAATCTTAAGAATTTCGTGAACAACGTCACTGCCTACTGAAACTACGTGACTGGAATCAATGAAGAGAATGTCACCGGCTTCCAGGCTGAGGAACAAATCCAGCGGCACATCCTGGACACGTTTCAAAATCAGTTCAGTAAATCCCGGAAAGCCGCGTCTCAACACCGGTGAAGGATGTGGTTCAATACCGATCAGTTCGCCCGGCGCACCCTCCTCATGGTTGCGTAACAAGGCTGCAGCCATAAGCCGCGTGCTGTGTCCGCTTCCAATTTCGATGATTTTGCGGGGCCGAAACTGGCGGACCATGGAGTAAGCCATCTCAGCATCCACCCGCTCGAAGTATCCGTTATTGAAATGAAACTCGTGCTCGCATTCGCTTGCAACCTCCCCGAAATTAACTTCGAATTGGGGAGAAAGAAATCCAGATTCCAACAACTGCACCTGGCGGTTAAGGCGAAGGTCTACTCCTTCAGAGACGGAGCATTCGGTCCATTTCTTCGTTGTAAGAGCATTCAGGTCAGGAATGGGCCAGTAGAAATGTCGGGGGGTGATACTTACGCCCACCCTCTGGAACATTCGAAAGGCGGCGGAAGCAAATTGGCGAAACTTGATGCTGCGGGTAAAGGGCTCGCGGGTTTTAGGTTGAGGTCGGCTTATTGAAGGGGCCGCAAAGGCCGGATTAGCCGACTTGCTGAGACGCACTGGCTGCATTCATTGTCTCCTTGTACATCCCTTGACGTGGATCCCGAGACTTGTGGCCGATGGCAAGGTGCTCCTGCCGGTGGTTTCCTAGATGTGAGAACGCGACCAGGTGTTTTATGGGAATTTGTTAAATTTGCTGCCAACTTTTTCTTAAACCCTGGATTAAGGCGCGAGTAGGTGAAATCAATTCGTCCGGCGAAACAAAAAAAGGGCCCGGCCAGGTGAGCCGCGCCCTTGACTGAAGAGGCAAAGGAAATAAAAAGCTTTACCAAGCCGGCGGTGACACCCCCTTGGCAACCACCGCCGGCTCAGGTGCTTCTCCGTTCATCCTGATTATTAGTGAACGTAATTTGGTGACCGTTTCAGCAAAACTGAATTTTTTTTTCTGGAATTCTTGAAGCCGCGCTCGAGTGACCTCTTCCATTCTGCCCTGGCATGGATGAATTCCTTGTGAGTTGCTGAAAAGGAAGGGATTTAGACGTTAATGGCGAAGCTCGACTTGCGCGCCAAGCCTGCTGCAACAAGAGCTGATTGATGCCGGGCGGAAGAAGAAGATCTGAGGCGGTGTGGCGCACAGCCACAGAAAATAAAGGACCTGCTTGTCGCGAAGCAACGCAGCCCAAAAAATTTAAGGGCCAGAGCTTCCGGGTCTCTGGCCCTTAATAGCAGTCGACGGATGAGCCTGCTTCTAAAACAGTAGAGTCGGGATCATTCAGGAAAATATAAGCCTTCGGCCATTTTTCCAGGACCGAGACCTCCGCTTGGACGTTTTGTTGTGCAGAACGGCGCGCTCAGGAACATGTATGTTGTTGAAGACAAACAGGCGTTAAGGTTGGGTGTTGGCGAAGCGATATAAAAAATTTAAGGGCCAGAGCTTCCGGGTCTCTGGCCCTTAATAGCAGTCGACGGATGAGCCTGCTTCTAAAACAGTAGAGTCGAGAACATCAGTGAAAATATAGCTTTCTGCAATTTTCCCGGATTGAAGCTGAAGGGACCATTTGTGGAAAATTAAGGGCGAAGCCGAACACGCGCTGAGCCCGCTGCAACAGGAGCCCTGGGAATTTGAGTTGGTCGGAGATCTTTGGCGGTTTGCGCGAAGCGCCAAACTTGAAGACAGGCCGAACACGCGCTGAGCCCGCTGCAACAGGAGCTGATTGATACTGGATGGAAAAGGATCAGAGGCGGTGTGGAGCGCAGCGACAGGAAAAATAATTTAAGGGCCAGAGCTTCCGGGTCTCTGGCCCTTAATAGCAGTCGACGGATGAGCCTGCTTCTAAAACAGTAGAGTCTGATCTGCTCTGCAAAATATAGGACAGCTGCATTTTTGTCAGAATTTTCCCCTTCCTGCGCTCAGCAGTTAAAGAATCGCCGTCTCATGCAGCAGTTCATTCTTCGCAAATCGGTCAAAGGAAAGCAGTTCAATGTTGCTGACCACGTTCGTTCGCCCTTCCAGGATTAAGTCACTAAGAATCTTGCCGGTAGTAGGCGCATGCATCACTCCGTGCCCACTGAAGCCATTCGCCAGATAAAAGCCCGGAACGGCCGCCACTTCGCCCAGAATGGCATGGTGATCAGGCGACATTTCGTACAGGCCTGCCCATGCCCGTTTCGGGTTAATCGCCAGGTTTTCAAACACCGGCACGCGGTCCGCTGCATGAACCAGGATTTTTTCGATGAACGCGGGCTCGAAATCAGACTTGAAGCCAGGCGTCTCCTCCGGATCGTTCCAGGCCAGCAGAAAGCCGCGCCCTTCCGGCCTGAAATGGAACCCGGTGGACATATCAACCACCATGGGGGACGTGTGTGGAAATTCGTCAAAGGGCTCTGACGGAACAAGCATGCGCCGCAATGGCTGGACCGGGAGTTCCATGTCCGCCATGGCGGCCACCTGCGCAGCCCAGGCGCCGGCTGCATTCACAACCTTTCGCGTTGACACCCGTCCGCGTGTGGACTCAACCGCCTCGATCCCCTTAGCATCCTTCACAATCGCGGTAATCTCCGTCCTCTTCCAGAGAGTCGCTCCTTTTTCGATTGCCGAAGCCATGAAGCCGTTCATCGCGCTGTAGGGATCCACAAACCCATCACTCGAGCAAAAGCTGCCGCCAAGAATGTCGTCCGACCGAAGTCCCGGCAACATACTCTTAATCTCTTCGGCGCCGATGATTCGGACAGTCTTAAGTCCAAGGGCTGTCTGCTTTTCGAAATTCGTCCTTAGATAATCAAGGTGAGATTGCTTTGTCGCCAGGAAGAGATAGCCCTGCGGTCGATAGCCCGCCGGATGCCCCAGACGCTCGTCGAACCCAGCGTAAAAGGGAATTGAATACAGCGACATTTCGATGTTGATGGGTGTGGAGAACTGCGCGCGCACACCGCCCATGCTCTTTCCGGTCGATCCCTTTCCCTGCGTGCTCTCACGTTCAATCACCAGAACGTTCCTGCATCCCGCTTCCGTCAGATGCCACGCAATACTGGAACCAACGATCCCACCGCCAATGATGACTACATCTGCTGTCTGCATGGGTGCTATCTTGTGTTCATTTCGTTGACGCTTGCGCTTTGACCTTGATCGCATCCCACTGTTTCAACAGCGCCTCCATTTGAGTGAGTGCTATCTGGGCCGCGGCGGTCTGCTGTGAAGTGGGCGCAGCGTCAGCGCTGGCAATGCCGGTTGAGATCTGGAGCAGCGCGCCATTCACGGCGCTGAGAGCAGTCTTGCCTTTGGCGCGGCGTGTCGTCTGTCCGGCAGGTTCAATTTCCGCCAAAGCAGATTCAAGCTCCGATGCCGCCTGTTTCTGGCGGCGAACTCTCTGTATCTCACCCAAAGCCTGATCACCACGTTGCAGGGCACTAAGCAACTTCACCTCAAGATCAAATTGCTTTTGCATATCCTGAATCGCCACCTTCACCCTCGGGTCCATCTTCAAATTAAATTTCTCAGTGTAAGCATGGCCATCAGCAGTCAGCCGCACTTGATAGCTTCCCGGCAGCGCCTGCGCTCCCTCAGGCTCATGACCAACGTTCTGGCCAAAGACTGTGGACATGCTGTACTCCACGTTATTGCCCATCGTGGTGAGCTTGGGAGCTTCATAATGCATGTCCCAGACCAAACGATGTATTCCGGGCTGTGTGGAGATCGCGTCAGTCGGGCGGAACCAATACGACGGGAACGCCGGCGGCCCAGGTGGCGACCACGGTTTGTCATTGCTGGAGTATGTCCTAATCACGTGACTGGCGGAGTCAAGCACCTCAAGCTTCACTTCGCCCTGTGCGGGCGTCTTCAGCGAATAGTAAACGACTGCGCCAGTCGGCGGATTCTCCCCCGCAGGCACCTCCGGGGTCAACGGCGTGTCGTGGTTGGTATTGGCTCGCATTCGAATGGCGTCAGCCGGTTTGAACACTGCTGTGGCCTGGGTTGCGATGTCTGCGGTGATCTGGCGCAGTGGCGAAATGTCATCCAGAATCCAGAATGAGCGGCCATGGGTTGCGATCACCAGATCTGTTCCTTTAATAACGAGATCGTGTACCGGCGAGACCGGGAGATTCAACTGAAGAGGCTGCCACAAATCGCCGTCATTGAGTGAGAAGAAGACTCCAAGCTCCGTGCCGGCAAACAGCAGGCCTTTCCGCACGGGATCTTCGCGCACAGCGCGCACATAAGCGCCTTCCGGAATCCCGGAGTTGATGCGCGTCCACGTCTTGCCAAAGTCGTGTGTGCGGTAAATATACGGCGCAATATCGTCCATCCGATGGCGGTCCACCGCGGCATACGCCGTTCCTGGGTCAAAGTGTCCTGCATCAATAAGGCTGATCTTGCTCCATACGGCCAGATCATGCGGCGTAACGTTCGCCCAGGTTTTGCCGCCGTCACGCGTGAGTTGAATCAATCCGGTGTCCGTGCCCGCCCAGATCTGTCCCGCCGCAAGCAACGCGGGAGCAATGGTGTAAACCACGCCGTGGCCACGCTGCTTCGCGTTCTCCACCGAGTCAGGCCCCAGGTGCGGTGGTTTGGGATCGGTTCCCGTTAGATCAGGACTGATCTTCTCCCAGCTATTTCCCTGATTGGTTGAGCGCAGAACCTGTTGCGATCCGAAGTAGAGCGTATGCGGGTCCTGCGGCGAAAACACGAGCGGTGAAGTCCAGGAGAAACGAAACTCCACTTCAGAAGGATCGGCGCCGAAATTTCGCACGGCTTCCGGCGCTATGTTCTGTGCTTGTCCGGTGCGCCTGTCATACCGGAAAAGCTCGCCAAACGTGCTGCCGCCGTAAATGATGTTCGGGTCGACCGGATCAGGTGCAATGTATCCGCTTTCACCGGCCGCCGTGGGATGCCAGTCACGGAACGTAATCGATCCGTCATTGCTGCGGCTGGTCGTATCGATCGAGCCCGAGTCCTGTTGCGCACCGTAAACGTGATAGGGAAATTGATTATCGACCGTCACATGATAAAACTGCGCCGTGGGCTGGTTGTACCAGCTAGTCCATGTCGTGCCATAGTCCACGCTCACGCCTGCCCCCTGGTCACTGCCAAAAATCATGCGCGTAGGGTTCGCTGGATCAATCCAGAGTGCGTGGTAATCGTCGCCTCCGGGAGCGCCTTTGATGGCTTCAAAGTTTTTGCCGCCGTCAGTCGACCGATAGATGGAGACGTTCGGGGTGTAAACAACATCCGGGTTCTTGGGGTCGACATCCACCTCGCCGAAGTACCAGCCCCGGCTGCTGATGCGAGCATCAGAGCTTACCTTCTCCCAGTTGTTCCCGCCATCGTCTGATCGATACAGTCCGCGCTCTTTGTCTTCTTTCGCGTCGATCAGTGCATAAATTCGCTTGCCGCCGCGAGAAACAGCCAGCCCAATGCGGCCCACGTCGCCGGAGGGAAGTCCGCCACCTGTGATTTGATTCCACGTTGTGCCGCCGTCCGCCGACTTATAAATAGCTCCGCCGCCGGTCGTCGGAGCATAGGTGCTCCAAGGCGGGCGACGATCTCTGGTCATCGCGGCAAACACGGTCTGCGGATTGTCCGCATCCATCTGCACGTCAATGGCGCCGGTGTCAGGATCCTTATAGAGAGTCTTCTGCCAGGTTGCACCGCCATCATTCGATAGAAAAATGCCGCGCTCCGGGCCTGGTCCGTAAGCGCTGCCCATGGCCGCCACCAGAACGTGTTGCGGATTCTTCGGATCGACAGCGATGCGGGCTATATGCCTCGAATTGGGCAGTCCAATATTCGACCAGCTCTTGCCAGCGTTTGTCGATTTGAAGACGCCGATCCCGTAGGTCAGGTTGGAACGGAAATCAGCTTCACCCGTCCCCACATAGATGATATTCGGGTCAGACGGCGCAACCACCAGCGCTCCAATCGACGCGATGGGCTGCTTATCAAAGATCGGTTCCCACGTTTCGCCGGCGTTACTGCTCTTCCATACGCCTCCGCCCACGCCGCCAAAGTAAAACACGCTGGGCTGGCCCTCCACGCCGCTTACGGCAATCGTGCGTCCACCGCGGAACGGCCCAATCAGGCGCCAGTGCAAACCGCCGAGCGGCCCGGTGACCTGGTTCCAGGCTGTAGGGTGAGCAGAAATGGTCTGGGCCTCAGATGCGGGCACCAGAAACAGCGAAACGCAAATCAAGCCAGCCGTAAACCGGAAGGCACGGAGAAATCTGAAAAATGATGTCTGCATAAGCAGGGAAATTGTATACGACGAGAATTCTTCTATTCAGAAAAACCATTTGATAGATTCATGGGTACGCCATCCGCAGAATCAGAAGAGGCTCCTCCGATGCAGATCACCGAACTTGCTGTGTCCGGCTATGAACGGATTGTGGAAGGAATTGATGAGGCATCTGGCTATCACGGAATTGTCTTTGTCCACAGCACCGTGCTTGGCCCGTCGGTCGGAGGAACCAGGTTCTGGAAGTACTCCAGCACAGAGGAGGCTCTCACCGATGGTCTGAGACTCTCGAAAGGGATGACCTACAAGAACGCGCTCGCCGGCCTGCCATGCGGCGGGGGAAAGTCCATCATCCTGCGGCAGCCCGGTCATCCTGACCGTGAGAAGCTATTTCGCGCCCACGGACGCCTGGTCAATACGCTGAAAGGGAAATACATCACAGCAGAAGACGTCGGCACCAGCCCGTCCGATATGGAATTCGTCTTGCAGGAAACACCGCATGTGGCGGGGTTGCAGGGGCGTTCAGGAGATCCTTCGCCAAAAACCGCTCGCGGCGTCTTTCGCGCCATGCAGGCAGCCGCAAAATTCAAATGGGGAAGTGATGATCTTGCTGGCAAAACCATAGCTATTCAGGGCTGCGGTCACGTTGGCTATTACCTGGCATTTGAACTGGCCAGGGCTGGCGCCAAGATCAAGGCGGCCGATGTCGATCAGGAGAAGTTGAATCGCGTGGTCACGGAATTCGGTGCTGCGCCCGTGGGACCGCTGGAGATCATTGCCACTACTGCAGACGCATTCGCGCCATGCGCGATGGGTGGCGTGCTGAATGACGTAACCATCCCGAAGTTGAAAGTTGAAATGGTGGTAGGAGGCGCAAACAATCAATTGCTGGACCAGCAGCGCCACGGCGCTATGCTTCTGGAGCGCGGGATCCTCTATGCCCCGGACTATGCCGCGAATGCCGGCGGCGTTATTAACGGGACCTGCCAGGAATTGCTCGGATGGAGCGAGCAAAAGACGCTGGAGAAAGTCGACGCGATCTATGCAACGCTGCTGAATATTTTTGACATTTCAAAACGAGAAAAGACCATGACGTTCCAGGCAGCGGACAAGCTGGTGGAAGAGATATTACTGCAGGCCCAGAACAGCAAGTCACGATGAAATATCGCAAAACCAACCCGCAAGAAGCATTCGATACCCCGCGGATCGCGCCTGATATCCCGACTGATCTGTCGGAATTGGAAGACGCCATCCAGCTATTTCGCGAACGCGAGATCATCATTCAAGAAAAGACGATCTCCGATCTTACGATTGGAACAATGCCTGATCGAACCCTGCGGATCGAAAATTGCGTCTTGAAGCGGGTAAATTTCGCAGCCAGCAGCTTTAACGTCTTCCGGCTTAAAGACGTTCGTTTGTTGGAATGCGATTTGGCCAACACAAACATGGTTGGGATGATCGCTTTACGGGTGGAGTTCCAGAATTGCCGGCTGACGGGCTTCCGAGCCAACGAATGTGACTTCCAGCACATGCTTATCGCTGGCGGAGATGCCGGTTATTCCCAGTTTCGTCTGGGCGAGTTCAAATCAACCGTTTTCGAATCATGTAATTTTGCCGACGCCGATTTCCACGACGCCGATCTTCGCGGAACAGTGATCCAGCACTGCAATCTCCGCAACGCTGAAATGTCCGGCGCAAAGCTTGAACACGCCGATCTGAGAGGTTCGCAGCTGGAAGGACTTCAGGCACGCGCCGATGATCTCAAGGGCGCGATTGTTGATCCTGCCCAGGCCATGGTCCTCGCCGAGATTATGGGTTTGAAAATTCGTTAACCGCGGTCTCAGTTCACCAGGAGAATGCAAAACAAGAACCAATCTAGACGGATACTCCAGAAACGTATCTGTAACAGGAGTCCTTCGTGTCCTTTGTGGTTAAGCGGTTTTTGTCTTCTAAAATCCGCGCAGATCAGCCAACCCGTTGGCTACTAGAACTGTTGTTCAAAAACTCGCACGTTCCCGCCGCTCTTTAGTAAGCTATTAGCGCATGGCCACAGATAACTCGTTCGACATCGTAAGCAAAATTGACCTCCAGGAAGTCACCAACGCCATTCAACAGGCATTGAAAGAGGTACACACCCGCTTTGACCTCAAGGACTCCAAGTCGGAGATAGAACTGGAAGGCAAGGACGCCATCAACATGAGCTCAGCCGACGAATACAAGCTCAAGGCCGTCCTGGAGATTCTCCAGAACAAGCTGGTGAAGCGCGGTGTCCCATTGAAGGGATTGACCTATGGCACAGTCGAACCGGCCTCAGGCTCGCGGGCGCGGCAGAAGATTACCATGCAGCAGGGAATCCCAATCGAGAAGGCCAAGGAAATTGTGCGCGTCATTAAGGACTCCAAGAAGAAAGCGCAGGCTTCCATCCAATCAGATACGGTGCGCGTGAGCAGCAAGGACCGTGACACGCTGCAGGAAGTGATCGCTCTCTTGAAGAGCCATGATTTCGGGATCGACATGCAGTTCACCAATTACCGGGGCTAAAAATCAGCAGTGAAGGGACATGTTTGAGTTCACCGGCCACAGGCAACGTCAAAGAAGTATTTGAGCTGCTGCGCGACGACCTGGCAGCAATTGAGCGTGAGTTCGGGCGCGATACGGTGTCAAACGTCCGCGCCATCACTGACATCGGCGAGCATCTGCGCGCCGGCGGTGGCAAGAGAATACGTCCGGCACTGTTGCTCCTGGCCGCCAAGCTCTTTCCCCACGAAGAACGATCGGCCATCTGCCTCGGAGCCGTAGTCGAAGTCATCCATACGGCTACGCTCGTTCACGATGACATTATCGACGAAGCCACCACCCGCCGCGGTCGTCCTGCGGCTAACACGCAATGGGGTAACTCCAAGTGCGTGCTGGCAGGCGACTGGCTCTACATGCAGGCCTTCAAGATCGCCGTTCAGGAGCGCAATTTCAGAATCCTGGATGTACTCATTGAGCTCACACAGCAGATGGTGGAAGGTGAGCTGCTCCAGATGGAAAAGCTGGGCAAGTGCATCTCACTCGACGAGCATTTTGACTTGATCTTCCGCAAGACCGCATGCCTGTTCTCCGTTTCTATGCGCATGGGTGCGCTGCTCGGCAATGCCTCGGAAGAACAGGAATCCAGGCTTGGTGAGTACGGCCGCCATCTGGGACTGGCGTTTCAAATTGTTGACGACGTTCTGGATTTAACCGCCTCAGAAGAGGTGCTTGGCAAGCCCGTGGCCAGCGATCTCCGCGAAGGTAAAGTCACCATGGCTGTGATCCACGCGCTGGAGAGGTGCACGCCTGCTGAGCGCAAACTGGTGGAGACCGTCCTGGAAGAGCGTGCCTTTGTGAGCGTCCAGCACGAACAGATTCTGGACGTGCTCAACAAGTACGGATCCATCCAGTACGCCCATGACGAAGCAGCCAAGCATGCAGCCAAGGCCCGTACGGCAATTTGCACCTTCCCCGATTCAGAAATCAAACGCGCGCTGCTGATGATCCCGGACTTCGTGGTTGAAAGAAACAGCTAGGCATTGCATGCAGCCGTGCTTGTGTTCGCTGTCCCAACGAAACGGGGATAGAGCCAACTCAGACCACCATGCCCTTAAGAGGTTTGGAGCGAGGCGACAAAAGTACTCGGTAAGGCCTCGCGCCGTCCACGCGCGCCGAGGCCGCTGTAACAGGTGCTTTGACCATGCATCCAAACACCATGCACTCTAGCGGTTTGGAGCGTAGCGACATAAACGATTGAATCCCAGTGACTACGGACAATATACTTACGCCATGAGCATTACCGCGGTGATTGTCGATGACGAACAGCTCGCCCGTGACGAGTTGAGCTTCCTCCTGAAATCAATAGACGATGTAAACATCCTGGCGCACGGACGCAACGGGCTGGAAGCCGTGACCCTGGTGAAAGATCACAATCCTGACCTCCTCTTCCTTGACGTGCTCATGCCCGGCCTGGATGGTTTTGGCGTCCTTAAGAAACTAATCGACAAGAAAATCCCGCTACCCCAGGTAGTCTTTGCCACGGCCTTTGATCAATACGCAGTGAAGGCCTTCGAAGTCAACGCGATTGACTACCTGCTGAAACCGTTCGATAAGAAGCGTGTCGCTCAGGCCGTGGAAAAAGCTCGTAAGCGTGTGCAGTCAACCGCATCGGCCGACGGTGAAAAGCTGGACGCTCTCATGAAGATGATGGAAGCGCAGAAGCCGCAGAACTCCAAAGTACTTCTCCGTTCCGCCGGACGTCTCTTTCTTGTTGACCAGAAAGACGTGTGCTACGCCTCCATTGAAGACGGCATTATCAGTGTGGTGGCTACAACCCAGGAAGGCCAATCCAACTGCCGCACGCTGGAAGAGCTGCTGGAAGATCTGGATCCCGGAATGTTCTGGCGCGCCCATCGCTCCTTCGTGGTGAACATCAACCGGATCAAAGAAGTGGTGCCCTGGTTCAAGAGCTCCTACCAGCTCCGCATGGATGATCGCAAACAGACGGAAATCCCGGTGAGTCGCGCCCAGACCAAACGTCTGCGCGAACTATTCGGACTTTAATTTTTGCGTTAATCCCGAGTCTTTTCTTTTTAATCCCGAGCGAAGCGAGGGATCCCTACAGTCTGGGCGAACCGCTATGTGCGAACTCGCAGATTTTCTCTGATTTCAAAACACAAATCACAAATCTGAGGTCTCAACTCGCCTTCCTCGCCTCAGGCATAACCTTGCTTTCCAGCCGTTTTGATCCTCGCAGGAACGTCACTCTGGTCGTCACTCCAATGCGATCTTCGCCCAGAAATTTGTGAAGTTCGTCCACACCCTCTACTGGCTCACCGTCTATTGCGACGATCACATCACCTTCCTGCAGCCCGGCTTTAGCGGCAGGGCTGCCTGCTTCTGAACCAAGCACCAGCGCACCGGAAAGATGCTTCAGATCGTAATGTCGGGCAATCGTTTTATTCAGCGGGGCTGTCTGCGCCTGCACGCCAATGTATCCACGCCGCACAACGCCATGCCGAATCAGCTTGCTGGCAATAAATCTTGCCGTGTTCACAGAAATCGCAAAGCACAGTCCTTGCGCCGGAAGAATGGTTGCGGTGTTCACGCCCACCACTTCGCCATTGGCATTCACCAGCGGACCGCCTGAGTTTCCCGGGTTCAATGCCGCGTCGGTTTGGATCACATCCTCAATCAGCCTGCCGGACTGTGAGCGCAGGCTCCTGCCAAGCGCGCTGACCACGCCGGCGGTCACCGTATATTGAAAACCGTACGGATTACCGATTGCGACCACAAGCTGGCCTACACGAATGCGCCGCGAATCGCCTAGCCGGACCGCTGACAGCCCAGGCGCGTCGATGCGCAGAACGGCAAGATCGGTATCTGGATCTTCGCCGATCAGTTGCGCCACGGACTCGCCGGAACCAGGCGTGATTACCTTGATATGTTCGGCGCCATGTACTACGTGGCTGTTTGTGATAACAAACCCGTCAGGGGTAAAGACAAAACCAGATCCGCTGCCGCCGCGTCCGCCGGTTGATTCAACCTGTATGCGCACCACGGACGGACTGACCGATTCGGCCACTCGCGTAACAACCTGCGAATAAGCGTCCAACGCCTCGGCTTCACTCGGAATATTTGTATCCGGCGACGCTTGGAATGGCTCCGCGGAGAGATAAGAGACAACTTCACTCATGAGCCATTGGATAATGAGCGCTGGTAAAAAGATTCAAGCAGCTTTAGTCCCGAACGAAGTGAGGGATCCCTACAATCTTTTGGAATGCTATCGTTGTGATCCTCGAGCTCTCCTGGCTCTCGATAAAGAGCCGATTCTCACAACTTTCCCGGCTCAATTCGCCAGACTTTCCCACCCCGCAAATCCGTCAGCCAGATCGACCCATGTCCTACGCGAATGCTGTCGCCGCCTGCGCCCGCCCATTGAGTCATGATGGCGTTGGCACTGGCATCAATGCGTGTGATTGGGAATTGTTCCAGCGTGGCCCATACAGAGTTAAAGCCAAAAGCAATCTCACCGCCTTTGCCTGCCAGCCCAGCCGGAATGTCGACAATCCGATGACTTGTTTTCGCGTCCACTCGCGTCACCGTGCCGTCCCCCTGATTCAATGTCCATATGGATCCCGCGCCTGCCGTCAAAAATCGTGGATTGCTGCCAACTGGTATGCGGGCTACCAGCCGGTTGGTCCTGGGATCGACCTTGCTGAGCACGCTGTACTCACTCGAAGTAATCCATACGTAGCCGCCGAAGAATATTGGACAGAACGATCCTGAAGGGACCGTAACTTTGGCGATCACCTTGTTAGTCCTGGGATCAATCCGCGCCAGCTTTCCCGCGCTGCTGCTGGCGATCCAAACGCTGCCGGCCCCTGCCGTAATGCCACCTTCTGAATCGGCGGGCGGAACCGGAATTATCGCCTGGAGCTTTCCGGTTGCCAGAGAAACGCGGGCCAGGTTGCGACTGCCGCAGCTCGGAATCCATAGGCTTCCATAGGCAGCCACCAGGCCCGAGCAAGGTTCTTTCACACTCACAATGAAGCCGACTGCATTGTCTTTCGCGCGCAACTGCTTGACCTGATCTTTCGACGCGATCGTTACCCACACGGAGTCGCCGGTTAAGGCCATCCAATCCGGATCGCCGCCCACTTCAAACGTCGCGACGGGAGTAAGCTGCGCCATGTTCTTTCGGACGCCCGTCTGCGCACCAGTTGCCTTGGCCGTCGGTGGGCTGGCGGGCTGCTGCGCTTCGATGATGCCAGCCAAGAAAAACATGCCCAACGTGACGAGGAAAACGCAAATTCGGCGATAGAACAGATTGGGACGCATGAAGGTTGCAGTATCTCCTAACTGGGCCAAACTTTCATCTGGTACGCCCATTCTGAAATTTGCCTGATCTTTGGTGTCATCAGGTTTTATCTGCGTGAATCAGCGGTAAGGTTTGGCTCTGGTCGTACCTTGAAAATGCTTCCGCTACAATTGCCATCGTGAATTATCTAGAAGGGAAGACCGTATTGATCACCGGTGGCGCTCGCGGCCTCGGCCGCGCTATGGCCCTTGCGGCGGCCCAGTCCGGAGCAAACGTCGCATTCACTTATCTGAGTTCGAAAGGTGAAGCCAACGCTACGGTTCATGACTTGAACGCTCTTGGCGTAAAGGGGCTCGGCATTCACTGTGATGTTCGGTCTGAGACGAGCATTCAAAAAGCCGTTGCCGCGGTCACAAAGAAATTCAACTCCATCCACGTACTCATCAACAACGCCGGTGTTTTTGAGACCAAGCCTTTCCAGGAGATCACGGCGGCACAGTGGGATCAGGTTTTTGCCACGAATGTTCGTGGACCATTTCTGATGTCCCAGGGATGCCTGCCTGCGTTGCGGAAATCGCGTGGCCGCATCATTCATCTCGGCTCACTGGGTGGGATTAAACCGTGGATCACGCACGCGCATTACTGCTCATCAAAAGCTGCGCTGCACATGTTGACGCAGGTTATGGCCAAGGCTCTAGCTCCGGAGATTGCGGTAAACTGCGTGGCTCCAGGAATGATCGATACGGACAAAGCTGAAAGAGACTCTGGGCTGCTGAAGCGCACCGCTGAACGCACGCCGATGCATCGCAATGGCACTCCCGAAGACGTTGTGAGCGCCGTGATGTACTTTGCCACTGCGCCGCAGTTTATTACCGGACAAATCCTTACTGTCGATGGCGGGCTTTCTCTATCATGATCTACCCGAGGTTGTCGTTTGGCGATGAGTGACATGCTTATCCGTCCCGCGAATTCGGAAGATCTCCCGCGCCTCACCGTGATCTACAACCACTACGTCATAAATACGCCGATTACCTTCGATCTTGAGCCCTACACGGTTGAACGACGCTTGCCATGGTTCCAGCAGTTTGCCACCACCGGGAGGCACCGTCTGCTGGTGGCGGAAGTGGACGGCCTGGTCGTCGGCTACGCGGGCACCACACGGTTTCGACCCAAACCGGCGTACGATACCACGGTTGAGACCACGATTTACCTGAGTTCTGAAGCTGCAGGGAAAGGCATCGGCAGCCGTTTGTATGCTGCGCTCTTTGAGTCACTGGCTAATGAGGACATCCATCGCATCGTGGCTGGTTATGCCATACCCAACCAGGCGTCCAAGGCGCTGCATGACAGGTTCGGCTTTCAGTTAGTCGGCATTTTCCATGAAAACGGACGCAAGTTCGGTCGCTACTGGGATGTCGCCTGGTCAGAGCGACCCTTGCGGCTGGAAGGGCAGTGATCCGCGCTCAATGCCGTTTGAAATACTGCACCGCCCGTTCGTGCTCCCTGGCTTTGTCCATGGATGAGAACGTTCCCAGATTGCGACGCTTACCGGTTTTAGGATTTTTCTTGCGCGAGTAAATCCGGTATTCGCCTGATTTCAATTTACGGATCATATGAAATATAGATGGCTTGTAGGCGCAAAACGCGGCTCGGGAAGCCTGACGGTGTCCGTTTTCGCACGCGCTTTCCCACAAACGATCACGGCCGGCAGGCGTCAAACACCCAGCAGCCTGAATCCCGTTGATTTTGCGGCCCAAGTTGGTAGTCACAATGGCAGAGATGTTGCTTATACCTTTAATAGCGGTCGGGGACTCAGGGCTCAAATATCAAAATCCTGGTGGATGGAGATTAGGATATGGCAAAGGTTGAACGCATTCGTGAGCTGGTGACTGGATCAGTTGATCTGGATTATGTCCGTCAGAAGACGGAAGCCGGCTGGAAGCTGGTGGCCATGGAGTGGCGTCGTGAGCTGCCCGGCGACTCACATGACCAGGCGGTAATCGTGGAGGAAATTCCATACGGTTTGCGCGTTGCAGGGGACTGCAGCCGGCTTGAGGAAGATCCTGAAGAGCGTGAGGTCCTGGTGCAGATGATGGAACTTATTGTGCAGGATTATTCCATCACGCTGGTTGCCTCTGAACTCAACAAACGCGGTCTGCGTACACGCAGCGGCGGCCCTTGGACGCCGGTCTCGGTATTCAACATGCTGCCACGGCTGATTGAAGTTGGCCCCCAGATATTCACTAGCGACGAATGGGATGAACGTCGCAAACATCTGTTGAATCTCGTCTAAGCGTCACGCCCTGCTTTTGATCCGCCTGCGTTTGATTCAAAAAGACCCGCTTTCGAGCGGGTTTTCTTTGCAGCGGCCACTGCTTGTTTGAGCGATAAACGACCGTCAACTTCTTTTTTGTTTACCATGGTTTGCGCAAACCATGAAGATCATCAGTGTTGGGGAAATCCTCTGGGACCTGGTCGACGGCCGTGAGTTTCTTGGCGGCGCGCCTCTGAACTTTGCCCTGCATGCCGCCCAGCTTGGACATGAGGTGCTCATGGTGAGTGCGGTCGGCGAAGATAATCGCGGCAAACGTGCTTTGTCTGAGATCTCTGCACGCGGGCTGCGCACGGATTTCATAGCCCGTGTTCCAGATCGCCCCACGGGGACGGTCAGTGTGAACATGTCGAACCATGGCTTTCCCAGTTACACCATCCATCGCCCCGCTGCTTACGATTTTCCGGCGTTCTATTCAGCAGCGCTCAATCTGCTCACCTCTCCGGCGCCTGACTGGATATACTTCGGTACTCTCCAGCAGCTCAGTCCTGCAGCGAACCAGCTCTTGCAAATGGTTCTCGACTCCTCGCCGAAGGCTCGCCGCTGCTATGACATCAATCTGCGGCGCGACAGCTACACTCCTGCGCTCATCCGCACGCTTCTCTCCGCGGCAAACGTTTTGAAACTGAACGAAGATGAAGTCGGCGAGGTTGCAGCATTGATGCCAATCCAAGGCAACGATGTACGAGGCGACCTTGAACAATTCTGTCGCGCCGCGGCACTGGCCTTCAACTTAGAAGCCGTTTGCGTAACCCGAGGTGCGGATGGCTGTGTTTTTCTGTTCGAGAACGAATTCGTGGCGGCGGCTGCTCCCAAAGTCACGGTCGCAGACACCATTGGCGCCGGCGACGCCTTCTGTGCCGCTCTCCTTCACGGCATTGGCCACAACTGGCCGCCAACACAAATCGCGCGATTCGCGTGTGGAGCGGGCGCTCTGGTCGCCAGCCGTGCCGGTGGAACTCCACCCTGGCATCCTTCAGAGATCGTCTTTATGCCGTGAACCCGCCGTGAACCCGCGCAATCCCGTACAATTTCTTGAAGGAAGAAAGCTTTCATGCCCGACCAACGCACCGTCTTTCTCTTCGATGTGGACAACACGCTCCTGAACAATGACCGCGTGACCGCGGACCTGAAGAAGTACCTGGAGAAGCACGTCGGTCCGGAACGCCAGCAGCATTACTGGGATTTCTTTGAGCAGCTTCGCAGCGAACTCGGCTACGCTGACTATCTCGGGGCCTTGCAGCGCTATCGCATTGAGTATCCCCGCGATCCCACCTTGCTGGCCGTATCGCGTTTCCTCATCAACTATCCGTTTGCCACCCGCCTTTATCCTGATGCGCTGGATGCTGTTGAGTACGTGAAGCATTGGGGCGAAGCGGTGATTCTTTCCGACGGCGATGTAGTCTTTCAGCCTCTCAAGATCGAGCGATCAGGGATCTCAGAAGCTGTCGACGGAAAAGTTTTGATCTATATCCATAAAGAGCAGGAGCTGCAGGACGTGGAAAAACGTTATCCCGCGGACCATTACGTGCTCATGGATGACAAAGTGCGCATTCTTACAGCGGTAAAAAACATCTGGGGCAGTAAGGTCACCACGGTCTTTCCTCGACAGGGACATTACGCGCTGGATGCCAAGCTGGTGGCGAGCCTTCCGCCAGCGGACATTACGATCGAAAGAATTGGTGAGCTGATGAGCTGTTCCGGAGAACAGTTGCGGGCCGTGCGAGATAAATGACGTCGTGAGATGTTACTATTTCGCGTCGCCCTATTAGCGAAATTGACGGAGGATTAACCGTATGCCGAAATTTGTCATTGAACGTGACCTGCCCGGCGCAGGCAGCCTGAGTACGCAGGACTTGAATGCTATCTCACAAAAATCGTGCGGTGTCCTCAAGAACATGGGCCCGCAGATTCAGTGGGTCCACAGCTACGTCACGCAGGACAAGATTTACTGTATCTACATCGCGCCGGACGAGAAAACGGTCCGCGAGCATGCCAGCCAGGGCGGTTTTCCCGCAAACCGTGTTTCTGAAATCAAAACCATGATCGATCCGACCACAGCGGAAGTCTAACTTCTCTTCACGGCGATACCCTGGATCTCAAACCGCGCGTCAAAGAGCAGTTTGCCCGATCCCAAAAAGGCCCGGGCAGGGTATCCACCGTTGAAATACCCTCGGTACACCGCGTTGAATTCGCTGAACAAACTCACGTCTGAACAGTATATTTGTATGAAAACCAGGTCCTGCATCGTCAAACCTGCAGTCTCAACCGTCTTCTTGAAAGCGTCCAGCATCATCTCAGCTTCGTCGCTCGCACTCGCCGGTGGACGTCCGGTAGCAGGATCCAGGCCCAGATGCCCGCTGATGTAAAGTGTATCGCCGGCCCAGACGGCATCACTGAAAGGAAGATTATCTTTTTCAGTACGCGCTGACCGAAAACGCTTGTGGTCAGCAATCGCCAAACCAATGCTCAAAACTGAAAAGCCCATAAGCAACAGATGTCCATGGATCAAGACTTGCCTCCTGTACTCTCACCAGAGTTACTACCTGATTTTAATGGCAGGGCAGTTGGTTGTGGCCAGTGAAAGGATTCTGTCGCGGATCGCGGTGCGCACCTGGGCGAGTGCTTTCTTGTTGTCGAGCAACTGGAAACCGGAATGCGCCCCGATGGTCATGGAGTAGATCTCAAACGCAAACTGCTGCACATCCACGGACGCTTTCAAATGCCGTGCCTTGACGGCGCCTTCCACTGACCGTTCCAGCACGCCCATCCAGCCGCGCATCGATTTGACAATGGCATCGCGCACCGGACCAGGGCGGCTGTCGAATTCAAAGGAAGCGGCAGCAAAAAAACATCCACCCTTGAAGACTTTGCCTTCCACGTAGTCCATAAAATTGATGAAGAGCTGCCACATGCGGGGAACACCTTGCGGCATTTCCAGCGCAGGCCGAATTACGTGTTCCGTGAAGATCTCTCCAGCCATGGCCACCGTGGCCAGCTGCAGATCTTCCTTGGACCCGAAATGCGCGAACAAGCCGCTCTTGCTCATCTTTAATTCATCGGCCAGCCGTCCAATGGTGAGGCCCTGCAGCCCTTCCGCAGAGGCAATGTCCACGGCCACGCGCAGAATGCTTTCCCGCGTGCGTTCGCCTTTGGGCGCACGGGTCACTTTCGGCCTGGAAACGGCAGATGGCATTCGTTTCACTATACTTTTACAAAGATAATAGCACGAACGTTCGTTTATATGGAATAATAATGTCTGCCGGGGTACCCAGAGGGTCTTATGAAGTTTGCTCGTACTGCCTCCGCCTCTCTCCTGTTATTGCTCATGGTGTTCGTCTCCGCAGCCATGAACGCGGAAGACATTCCGCTTCAGCGCTGTGACAGTCTTCCTGTGGTCCAGGTGCGCATCGGCAATTCCGATTTTTTGTTCCTGGTGGATACCGGCGCCACGTCCATGCTGAATCTCAAATCCTTTCCTCATGGTGACGCAACGCATGTCTCGGTAAGTTCCTGGACGGGCACAGTCGAAGCCAGGGCACAGAACGTCTCGATTTCAGAACTGATCATTGGTCTTCATCATGTGCACAATCTGAAGTTGCCGGCCGTCGACCTTTCTCAGATTGGCCGTGCCTGTGGCCGGCAGTTGGATGGCATTGTTGGCGTGGATCTGCTCAGCCAGCTGGGAGCTACGGTTGACGTCAAGAACCAGATCGCCCATCTGGCGGACACGCGCTCAGATGAAGCGCGCATTGCGGAACTGCACGAACAATTGGCGAGCTGTGAAGAGGCATTTAACCGTCGCGATGAAAAGCAATTTGCCGAATGCCTGGCTCCCCACGTGGTTCTATTCAGTGCGGGCGGGGATTTCTATGGACGCGAAGCCAGCATGGAGTATTACCACAAGCGCTATTTCACTCATGATCCACCGGCACGCTTGCTGACCACCGCGCGCGCACACCACGCCATCGGTGACGCCATCTGGGTGGAATATGACATGCGCATTGTCCTGGGATCGCAGATCATCAACGCCCGCGGTACTGCGCTGTGTGAAAAGTCAGGCGGACGCTGGCGCATTGTGCACATGAACCATTCAGCGCCTCCAACGGACCACGTGGAAGCAAAATCTACCACCGAGTAAACCCTTGTCACAGGATTAGAATGATGGCGATGACCGCCAGAAAACTCAAGAGACTTCTCAGTGTTTATCCGCCGTATCTGGGTGCCGGTGTACGCGTGACACACATTGCCGATGACTTTCTTACTGCCCACGTAGAGATGCCACTGCGCTTCTATAACCGGAATTATGTTGGGACACACTTCGGCGGTTCGCTCTATGCGATGGTCGATCCGTTTTACATGCTCATGCTGATCAACATACTCGGACCTGACTACATTGTCTGGGACAAGTCAGCAGCCATTCGATTCAAGCGTCCGGGCAAGGGAACCGTGAAGGCCGTTTTCCAGATTCCTGCTGAGCGAGTAACAGAGATCAGGGCGGCTGCCGACACCAATGGCAAAGTTGAACCAGAATTTCAGGTGGTGGTCACTGATTCTGACGGCCAGGTGGTTGCCGAAGTTGACAAACTGCTTTACGTGCGCAGGAAAGACAAAAAACAAGTAAGCTCTAGCGCTGGCTGATGAACGCCTTCACTACAATGGCCCGGGGATCACGCCCCAGGGGAATCATGGTTTCCATCACTGGTATGTCCGGTTGCGAATGCCCCTTGCGGTCTATCAATGACAGTACAGAAAGATCGCCACTGGCCGTGTTCACCACCAGCAACATGAGCTGATTTGGAGAAATCGCCATGCTCTCAGGATGGCTGCCTACCGAAATTGAATGCAGCAGCTTACCGGTATCAATGCTGTAAACCGCCACCGTATCGGATCCGAAGTTGGTTACATACAGCAGGGAATTATCAGGGGTCACCATGGCGCGCACAGGGTGATCGCCAATCAGGAACGTGTTGTTCACCTCATTGGCGCCCGTCACGATTTCCGAGATAGAGCTTGCGTCATAGTTGCAGATAAAAACTTCACCGCCATCCGGCTTCACGGCAATTTGCAGCGGTGTTTGTCCCACATCCAGCAAAGTAAGCAGATGGCCTTCTTTCAAATCGACGGCCGCGATCTGTCTTGAGTCGCTGCAGGCCACAAACACTTTGCTCGAATCCGGAACAATGCCCATATCAACCGGTTTAGCGCACGTTTTGACCTTGCTTCGCAGCTCCAGAGTACTTGTATCCACCAGGGCGATTGCATTCTCGTCGTTCAGCGTAACCAGTACCAGTTTGCCGTCTGGGGTCAGCTTGGCCATATTGCTGCCGCCACCTAGGGCGATTGTCTTGATTACCTTCCGCACGTCCAGGTCGATTACAGAAAGGTTTGCCGACCCTGAATTGGCGACGTAAGCCCGCTTGCCGTCCCTGGAGACGTCCACAAAATAGGGTGCGCGATGTACGCCGATGGTGGCGACCACCCTATTACTCTCCGCATCAATCACGCTGATGTTGTTTGACTCCGTGTTGGCCACGTAGATTTCATTCTTCTTTGGGTTGGTGGCAAGCCCGGTAGGGCTCTTGCCCACCGGAACAATTGCCTGCACACGCAATCCGCGCAGGTCTACCACGGTTACGTTGTTGCTGGCGCCATTGCTGATGTACGCGTATTCGCGGAAGTTAGGAACGGGTTCCGGCGTCTCTTTACAGCCGGTAAAAGCCGGCAGGAACAGACATAACGTAATTAACAGCCGGATGAAGGAGTTGGCGCTCAATTACTTTGCGGCCTTTGCCACAGTGGGCCGCTTTAACGGCTCTTGAACATTGCGATGTACCACCGGAGCTATCTGGCGGATCTCCGCCATGAGTTCGTCGAATTGCTCCGGAAAGACTGACTGGGCGCCATCAGAGAGCGCGCGATCAGGATCGTTATGCACTTCCACGATCAGTCCGTCAGCTCCAACGGCCACTGCAGCGCGGGAAAGGGGCAGCACTTTGTCACGCTTGCCGGTGCCATGGCTTGGATCAACAACAATGGGCAGATGGCTCAGTTTCTGTACCGCGGGAACGATGCTCAGGTCCAGAGTGTTGCGGGTATGGTCGGCAAAGGTGCGGACACCGCGCTCGCATAAGATCACCTGATAGTTGCCTTCGCTCATGATGTATTCCGCAGCCATCAGAAATTCTTCCAGCGTTGCTGACATTCCCCGTTTCAGCAGGACAGGCTTGCGCATGCGTCCCGCTTTCTTGAGCAGGGAAAAGTTCTGCATGTTGCGAGCGCCAATCTGTATGCAGTCTGCATATTCCGCCACCAGATCAAGGGATTCATTGTCGATCGCCTCGGTCATAATCATCAGGCCAAAACGATCACGGATTTCAGCCATGATTTTCAAGGCATCCTCGCCCAGACCCTGGAATGCGTATGGCGAGGTCCGCGGCTTGTAAGCTCCGCCGCGAAAGAATCTTGCCCCTGTCTTGGCGACGCGTTCAGCCACAGAGAATGCCTGGTCACGCGACTCAATGGAGCATGGTCCGGCAATGATTCCCAGGTCGCGACTACCAAAAGATCCATCCGAGCCGGGGAATCGCACCACGGTATCTTCTTCCTTCACATCGCGGCTTACCAGCTTGTACGGCTTGCTGACAATGATGACTTCCTGCACGCCGGACATCTCTTCCAGCGTGCCCGCTTCCATGGCCCCTTTGTTGCCTGTAATGCCGATGGCCGTCCGCTGCGCGCCAGGGATGGCGTGCGCGCGATACCCAAGATTCTCTACCCGTTCGCAAACCGCGCGCACTTGTTCTTCGCTGGCATGCGCCTTCATCACTACTAACATTCGCCCTGACCTCGTGGAATAGTCAGTTTACTGTGATTCGGGCTTCAGGGGCAATCGAGACCTGCGACTTAGCGTGTTAGAATCAGACGTTTAGCGCATGCCGCCCAATAAACAAGCAGGTTCGGAAGCGTCCTGTCGTAAGCTCAGCCTCAAAGATGTCCTGTTGTGGTCTCAGGGCGATCCCCCTCCGCCCGGCCCTCGCCGTGTCGGCATACATACTTCCACGTCGGGCGGCGTTGCCATGGCCGCCGAGCGGGCTTACCGACTCGGCGCCAACACTTTTCAGATATTTTCCTCGAGCCCACGTCAATGGAAGCCCTATGAACTGGCAGGTTCGCAGTGTACCGAGATGGCCCGGTTGCGGGACCAATACCGGATTGGTCCGTTGGTGATTCACGCCAGCTATCTGGTGAATCTCGCCAGTGCCACGCCGGAGTTTCATCGAAAATCCGTGGCTGCGTTCCGCGGGGAACTGGAACGTGCCCTCGCTCTCTGCGCAGACTATCTGGTACTGCATCCCGGCTCGTTCCGTGGACGCAGCCGCGAAGAAGGCCTGCGGCTGGTCGCGGACTCGATTGCCGAAGCCGCACATGGACTAAATCTGCAGAAATCAAACCTTAAAGTATTACTTGAGAATACGGCGGGAGCAGAATTCTCGCTGGGTGGATCGTTTGATCAGGTAGCGCATCTATTGGAGTACCTCAAGCCAGTCTGTCCTGCAGGCGCATGCATTGACACCTGCCACACCCACGTTTCTGGTTACGACATTGTCTCCGCAGCCGGGTGGCAGGAAACAATGCGCCAGCTCAATGAAAGTATTGGTTTAGAGAATGTTCACGTGTGGCATTGCAATGACGCCAAAGATGCGCGCGGCTCCAAACGTGACCGGCATGAGCATATTGGCAAGGGAACTATCGGTCTGGAACCGTTTCGCATGCTTCTCAACGATCCGCGCACGGAACACGCGGCATTTATCGCGGAAACGCCCATCGATGAGCCAGGTGACGATTTGCGAAATATCGAAACGTTAAAATCATTGGTAAGGGTTCCCGCCGCCGGCATTTCGGCAAAACGGAAAAGGGCATAAAATCAAACATGGCTGAAACACAGGACATTCCCGCGAATCCATCACAACGGCAGAATACTGAAGACCGTTATGATCCGCAGCGCATAGAAGAGAAGTGGCAGGCCCGCTGGCAGGCCGATCCCAAACTCTTTGCTGCCGACCCGCCCAGCAGCCAGCGCAAGAAGTATTACGTGCTGGAGATGTTGCCTTATCCCTCAGGCGTTCTGCATATGGGACACGTCCGCAACTATGCCATTGGCGATGCTCTTGCCCGTTATATGTGGATGCAGGGCTGCAACGTGCTTCATCCCATGGGTTGGGATGCTTTCGGCCTTCCCGCGGAAAACGCCGCCATCAAGAATAACGTTCCGCCCAGACAGTGGACGCTTCAGAACATCGCCCACATGAAGAAGCAGATGGGGCGGCTCGGCTTCACCTATGACTGGTCCCGCGAAGTCACAACCTGCTTGCCGGAATACTATCGCTGGAACCAGTGGTTCTTCATCAAGCTCTATGAGAAGGGTCTTGCGTACCGCAAAAACAGCAAGGTGAACTGGTGTCCTGACTGCGCCACTGTGCTTGCCAATGAGCAGGTAGTCGGCGGGATGTGCTGGCGGCATGAAGAAACCCCGGTGATTCAGCGCGAACTTGAGCAATGGTTCGTGCGCACCACCAACTATGCCGACGAATTGCTCGAAGGCATCGACAAGCTTGAAGGGTGGCCGGAAAAAGTGCGCACCATGCAGCGCAACTGGATCGGACGCAGCGAAGGCGCGCTGGTTGATTTCAAGATCGACGGCCCCGCCAGCCCCGATTGCGACAATATCTCCGTCTTCACCACGCGCATTGACACGATCTACGGCGCAACCTCGCTTCAGCTTGCGCCCGAACATCCGCTGGTAGCTGACTTGATCGGTAACGATCCCAGTCTTCATGCCAGGGTTGAAGAACTCATCAATGAGCAGAACCGTGCCAAAGAGTCAGGCCAGGTGGAAGCTCTTGAAAAGCACGGTGTATTCACCGGCCGCTACGCCATTAATCCATTCAACGAAGAAAAAGTTCCCATCTGGGTGGCGAACTATATCCTCATGGGCTATGGCACCGGAGCCATCATGTCCGTTCCGGCCCATGATGAACGCGATCATGAGTTCGCAACTAAATATGGCATCGACAGTCGGGTGGTGATTCTCCCTCGGCGCATTGGTGATCCACCTCCCTCCGGCGAAGCCGAAAAGCCGATGCTTCCATACACGCACAAAGACAGCCTGCTCATCAATTCTGGGCCCTTCAATGAGCTTTCCAATGAGGAAGCCATTACGAAGATGACAGCCTATGCGGAGGAGCATGGCTTCGGCAAGCCAATGGTCACGTATCGATTGAAGGATTGGGGAATCTCTCGCCAGCGTTACTGGGGTACGCCCATCCCTATGCTCTATTGCGAAAAAGATGGCATTGTTCCCGTGCCTGAGAACCAGCTTCCTGTGCTCTTGCCAGACAATGTGCCCATCACGCTCGAAGGGGGTTCTCCGCTTTCGCGCATTCCTGAGTTTGTAAATGCCACATGTCCGAAATGCGGCGGTCCGGCGCGTCGCGAGACCGATACCATGGACACCTTTGTTGATTCTTCCTGGTATTTCTATCGCTACACCAGTACGCATGTGAATGATCGCCCGCTCGATACTGCTGCTGTTAATTATTGGTTCCCGATCGACCAATACATCGGCGGCGTTGAACACGCAATCCTCCACTTGATCTATTCGCGCTTCTGGACCAGGTTCATGCGTGACCTCGGCATGGTGAAGAATGACGAGCCCGCCGAGCGTCTCTTTACGCAGGGCATGGTAATTAAAGACGGAGCCAAGATGTCCAAAAGCAAAGGCAACGTGGTCTCGCCGGACGAGATGGTAGCCCGCTACGGCGCCGACTCAACGCGCATGTACGCGCTCTTTGCTGCGCCGCCTGACCGCGACCTTGATTGGCAGGAAGCCGGCGTCGAAGGCGTCCATCGCTTTCTCGGACGCGTGTACCGCTTTGTGATGCGCCACGCCGCCGCTGCTCAAGAATCTGCGCGTAGAGACGGAGCACGCCCCGCCTCAGATGGCGAGACTGTTTCGCCCAAGGTCCGCCAGGTGCAACGCAAGCTTCACCAGACCATTAAAAAGATCACGGACGACTTTGCAGGACGCTGGCACTTCAACACCTGCGTGGCCGCCATCATGGAATTCGTCAACGAGCTTTACGGTGCCGAAGACGAGATCGTCGCAGGAAAATTTCCGGCCCAAGTCCTTGGTGACGTCCAGCGCAACCTTGTTCTTTTGCTTGAACCCTTTGCGCCGTACCTCGCCGGCGAACTCTGGGAGGTCCTCGGTGAGAAGAGCAACCTTCTTCGGCAGCCGTGGCCTGTCTTTGATCCTGCGCTGGCCAAAGAAGACGAGATCGAGTACGTAGTCCAGGTCAACGGCAAGATCCGTGCCCGTCTTTCCGTGCCAGCAGACAGCCCTGAGGACTTCGTCCGCGAGCGTGCCCTGGCCGACGAGAAAGTGAAAGCCGCGATCGAAGGCAAGCAGATGGTCAAACTCATCGTGGTGCCCGGCAAGCTGGTGAATATCGTGGTGAAATAAGGTGTTCGCAAGCGGAAGAGTGCTTTGGATAGGGATAGGGCTTCTTGCTTCGGGCAGCATATTGCTTTGGCTTTGGATTCGGCGAAGTAAGCGACCCTTGAATGATAGCTTTGCACTATTTGGCGCTGGGCTTGTACTGACAGTATTGATGATGGGCGTCATTTGGCTGTTAGACAGACTGCAGTTGGGTCGCCCCGCGTTTAGGCTGGTCGGCATTGTAGTTTTCCTGCCTGTCTCCGTGTTAGTAGCTTGGTTCTTCAATCGGCTCAAGACGAAAGAGCCAGATCGTAGACGCAAAGTTTGAAATCCGCGTTCATCCCGGCTAATCCGCGGTAAGGTTTTCCGTTTCGCCTTTACATCGTCGCGTTGAATAGGGCAAAATCATCCGTGGAAGAACAATCTATCGTCATCCTCGACTTCGGCTCGCAATATACCCAACTCATTGCTCGCCGCATCCGTGAACTGAAAGTCTTTTCCGTCGTGCTGCCCTGCACGGCTCCCCTTGACGAAATCAAAAGTTATCACCCGGCAGGCATTATCCTGAGCGGCGGGCCTTCGTCCGTCTATGACGAAGATGCTCCGCCGGCCGACGAGCGCGTCCTCGCCCAAGGTCTTCCTGTCCTCGGTATCTGCTACGGACTGCATTTCATTGCGCATAAACTGGGCGGCAACGTGGTCCCCGGACCTAAGCGCGAATACGGCCATGCTGAAATTACAGTCTCTGAGCCTTCGCGGCTTTTTAAGGATCTTCCGTCATCGCTTAACGTCTGGATGTCCCACGGTGATGAAGCCAAAGCCCTGCCTTCGGGATTCAAGGTGATTGCCCGCTCCAGCAATGCGCTTGCAGCCATGCAGGATGAAGCCCGCCGCATATGGGCGGTGCAGTTTCATCCCGAAGTTCACCACAGCAAGCGCGGTATCGATCTCCTGCGCAACTTTGTTTACGACATTTGCGGTGCTCGTGGCGATTGGACGCCGCAGCACTTCATCGATGACACCATCCGCCAGGTGAAAGCCACGGTGGGCGAAAAGGGAAGAGCCATCTGCGGACTCTCCGGAGGGGTTGATTCCGCCGTTGCTGCGGTCATCATCAACAAAGCCATGGGCGATCGCCTGACCTGCATCTTTGTCAATAACGGTGTTCTTCGCAAAGACGAATTCGCCAAGGTCCAGCTCAACATGCGCGACAAGCTGGGTTTGAACCTGGATGCCGTGGACGCCTCGGATCGATTCTTGAAAAAGCTGGCAGGCGTTACCGAGCCGGAAAAGAAGCGCAAGATCATCGGCAACGAGTTCATTGAAGTCTTTGATCAGGAAGCGCACCGCATTGAGCGCGAAATCGGCAAGGTTGACTGGCTGGTTCAGGGAACCCTTTACCCTGACATCATTGAATCGCGCAGCGTGCGTGGTCCCTCGCAGACCATCAAGTCGCATCACAACGTCGGCGGCCTGCCGGAAAAGATGAAACTCAAGCTGATTGAACCCTTAAAGGATTTGTTTAAGGATGAGGTCCGCCGCATTGGCCGCGAACTTGGCATGCCGGAAGAGGTTCTTCAGCGCCAGCCGTTCCCCGGTCCTGGGCTTGCCGTGCGTATTCTGGGTGAAGTCACGCCCGAGCGGATCGCTCTTCTTCAGGAAGCCGATGACATTGTCGGCGCAGAAATCAAAGCCGCAGGCCTTTACAGCCAGATATGGCAGTCCTTTGCGGTGCTGCTTCCTGTCATGAGCGTCGGCGTGATGGGCGATCAGCGTACTTACGCCTATACCTGTGCCATTCGCGCCGTCCATTCCGAAGACGGCATGACCGCTGACTGGGTGCCATTGCCTTACGACGTCCTGAAGAAGATTTCCAACCGCATCGTGAACGAGGTCCGTGGAATTAACCGCGTGGTTTATGACATCACGTCCAAGCCGCCGGGAACGATTGAGTGGGAGTAGAAAGAGAGGCCTTTATGGACGTGCGGCCCGAAGATCATCAAGCCGAAGATCATCAAGCTGAAGATCATCAAGCTGAAGGTCATCAATCTGAAGGTCAGGCACCCGACGATCGGCTATCTGACGCTGACTCCCACGGTCGCTCCTCCGGTCTTACGGGAGCAGAAGTTCAGTTACGGATACTCTATGCTGCCATAGCGATCTTTGTTCTGCCTTTTGTTGCCATCGGGATTTTCCTTGCGAGTTCATTCCAGCGAAAATTCGCATTCTTCTACATTTTGTTTGTGTCCGCCTCTTTATGGTTGATGGCAAAGTACATTGTGTACTCCTACAACAAAGACAAAAAGAAGATCGATGAATCGCTTGATCAAGACCGCTAACGGCAAAATGAAAAGCAGGGCCGCTAAGCCCTGCTTTAAAGTTTTACTTTAACTAATGATTTAAACGCCTGCCAGCGCCGGCTCCTTTACTTCATAGAACGAATACCACGAAGTCGCTGCCTTCAGGCTGTCATTTACGTTGTTGATGTTCTTCACGCCTTCGCTTTCCAGCCATTTGCGGAATGCATCGCCGCCTTGCTTGCCGTAGATAGGAATTCCGTCTTTCCATGTCGCACGACCGCAAAGCACGCCATTGAATTTCACGCCTGCTTCGGCCGCCAGGGCCAATCCCTCATTAAACTCGGCATTACTTACGCCGGCGGAGAGATAAATGAAGGGTTTCTCTGCCATCTGGGCTGCTTTGCGGAAGATTTCCATGGCTTCCTGACGCGTGTAGGCTTTTTGTCCAGCGAAGGACTTGGTGCCTTCTACAAACTTCATGTTCACCGGAACTTCAACTTTCAGAACGTCCACGCCGTAGCGCTCTTTGGAAAACTCCGCCATCGATTGGCCTACGATCTCCGGCTTCTTTTTAGCGAATTCCAGGCCTTTTTCGTCGGCGCCTTCTTCGTAGCCGACAAATTCCAGGAAGAACGGGATATCGTTGGCACGGCATTCGTCGCCAATTCTCTCTACCCACGCGTGCTTGCGATCGTTGATCGTCTTGCCGTCCGTGGGAGTGTAATACAGCAGGACCTTCAGACAATCGGCGCCTGCCTCTTTGATCCGGCGCACGGACCAGTGATCCAGCAGGTCAGGCAGGCGGCCCGGGCCGGTCTTGTCGTAGCCAGTTTTCTCGTATGCCAGCAACAGTCCGGAACCTTTGGCACGTCGCCTGGAAGCCGGCAGGCCCCATTCCGGATCCAGCAGAATGGCGCTGGCATGCCTGGTGAGGACTTCGGCGACGATTGTCTTGAACTCCTCCAGCATGGCGTCCGTAATCTCGCCGCCTTTTTCCTTGGCCAGGGCTTTTTGTAAGGATCCGCGCTGGTCCATGGCAGCGGCCGCAATCACTCCGCGTTTGTCGGAGACGTTTTTCATACCAGCGAGTTTTCCCGGAGTGAGTTTCACGATTTATTTCCTCCTGAGTTGAAGCAATCCTAATGATGAAGTGATATTACTGGCGGCGTCGTTCCCTGGTTTGAACACTTGGTGTTGAACGAGGGTCTTGAACGAGCATCTCTCAACCTTAGATGCACCATTCAGCCAGTTAATTCCACATTGTACAAAATTCCCAGGTTGCAATATTTGATTCCGTGAATCGAAACAGTCGAGATTATTTCTTGCCTGGGCAAAATTGAACGTTATAGAATTCGCGGAAGCCACATGAATCTGCTACGTAAGGTACCCTCAGGTCGAACCAATAGGCGTTACGGGCTTCTTTCTCATGATGACACGGGAGGCAAAGGTCATCGCTCTCGCCCCGGTCACACCACCGTGTTTTTACCCGGCTCCCCTATACGGCTGACCGGCATTTATGAGGTGATTCATGACAGGGGCCACCGCACCACTCATGAAGCGGTACTCCATGGCAAGGACCTTTTTCCCGGCTGCGATCAATGCGGTGAAAAAGTTCGTTTCCGGCTGATTCGCACGGCTCCCTATATCTTCGATGATGAAGATTTTATCCCTGAGCCGTGACCTGCTACTGCCTCAAGGGCAGCTTTTGCAGGATTACCCGTTGCCTTGCGATGAGCTCTTCAACTCCCTTACTTGCGTACTCCATCATCTTTTTGAGCTGGTTCTCGTCAAAAGGATGCTGTTCTGCCGTGGCCTGTATCTCCACAATCTTGCGTCCGCTGGTCATCACAAAGTTGAGATCTACATCCGCATGTGAATCTTCTTCGTAGCACAGGTCCAGCAGGATATTTCCTTCCACAATCCCCACGCTCACGGCCGCCACAAAATCGCGAATGGGCGCCGCAGAAAGCGTTCCTGCTTCCACCAGTTTCTCCATTGCCAGCCCTAGCGCGACGAAGGCTCCTGTGATGGAAGCCGTCCGTGTGCCGCCGTCCGCCTGAATCACGTCACAATCCAGAGTGATTGTGCGCTCGCCGAGCTGATTCAAGTCCACTGCAGCCCGCAAGGCGCGTCCAATCAGGCGCTGAATCTCGTGCGTTCTTCCGCCCTGGCGTCCTTTAGCCGCTTCCCGTGGGGAGCGCGTTAGAGTGGCGCGCGGGAGCATACTGTATTCCGCGGTAATCCAGCCTTTGCCGGAGCCTTTCATGAATGACGGAACAGATTCCTCAATTGACGCAGTGCAGATCACGCGGGTATTACCGACCTCAATCAGCGCCGATCCTTCCGCCGTGCGGATGAAGTCTGGCGTGATGTTGATCTGGCGAAGCTGGTCCGGTGCGCGATTGTCTGAGCGAAACACCATGTCTTTGTTTTTCGTTGTCATAGTTCACTAGTTATTTTTCAATGTCGACCAACTCTACGCTTTCCAGTGAGTTTCCCAGAAATTTTGCTCCCAGGCGGCGGAACTTATCCACTGAGTCGGTGGCAAAGCATTTGACCGTACCTGGCGTGGTTGTGAGTGACTGGTTTGTCTTTTCCACTAATTCCACCACCCTGGCCGCGGTGGATTCTGCTGAATCCACAATCTCCACATCTGCCGGAACAACTCGCCTCAGCAGCGGGCGAATCAACGGGTAATGTGTGCAGCCCAGCAGCAGCACGTCAGCGTCACGTGCGCCGTCATGGAAAATTTCATCCATATAGATGTGTGCCACTTGCTCGGTAACTGGATGTTCCACCCAGCCTTCTTCCACCAGCGGAACAAACAATGGACAGGCTTTTTCAGTGGCCTGCAATCCAAATTTCTCCAGGGCGTTCCGATAGGCGTGGCTGGATACAGTCGCATCCGTTGCCACTACGGCTACTTTGCGTGATTGGGAAATGGCTGCGGCTCTTTGTGCGCCGGGCTCAATCACGCCCACCACTGGGACCTTGATAGCTGCCCTGATGTCGTCGATCGCCAGGGCGGTGGCTGTATTGCAGGCAATCACCAGCAGTTCGATGCCGTGATCTTCCAGGCATTGCGCGCTTGCTATGGCGTATTTCGCTACTGTCCGAACTGATTTGGCTCCGTAGGGCAGATGGGCTGTATCGCCGAAGTAAAGGTAGTTGGCTTGGGGCAGCGCCTTGCGCAACTCGCGCAGCACGGTGAGTCCGCCGAAGCCGGAGTCAAACACGCCTATGGTTGGTCCTCTGCTCACTGAAGCTCCTTGACCAGTTCGTGTACGGCGCTGACTTGATAAAACGACATCAGGTCAGCATGTCCCGCCAGCGTTTCCCGCTCCTTGCCATCCACTAGAAACTTCACTCTGGCGATACCAGGCACGTTCGCGGACAGCGTTTCGATCAGCGACGCCAGGGTCATTTCTTCCAGCAGAATGCCCGATGGATGCTCGTCGGCAAAAGCTGCTGTTGTGTCCACCAGCAAAGTATCACTACCGATGAAATAGACATCCTTGATCGCCGCGCCTTTGCCCACCGGATGCGGTGAGGGTTTCTGCAGATATTGCGCCAGGGCGGCCTTCATGGCAGCCTTCGCGCGCAGGCTGCGGTCGGCCGGCATGAACGTTTCTGCGTCTCGCCAGCGCAGCGCCTGATCATCGTCATATGCCACCAGAATGTGGATGGATTCAACGCTGCCGCCACCCTGAGGGACGGCTGGGGCCGCGGCTGTCTCCGGCTGTGAAATTTGTTGTTCGCCACGCCTTAACTGGATCATGTAAATGCCGACCAGCAGAATTGCCAGCAGCAAAAGCGATATCATGATCTGAAAATGCCTGGGAATCATGGATGTACTCCCATTTGGTTCCGCGACGTAGCGATACCTGCCGCTACAGCCGCTGCGATTGCATTCTGCAGCTTCGCGGCTTCTGATGGCCGCGGCTCGCCACCATTTGGAGGCAATTCCACGGCGATCGCCGGAGCAACGATATTGTTGAGCGGACGCAACGGAGCGTTCAGCCCCAGAACCTGCATTTTCTTCCTTTGCAACTCGCCGACAACTGCTTTGGCCAGAATACGGCTGCGTACCAGCGCCCCGGACTGTGCCGTTTGCCATGGAATAAACGGTCCGGAGTGAGGCGACGGCGCTGGAATCATGGCCGAGTAAATGCGCACACCCTGGCCAGCCCGTGCAGCGTGAATGGCCACATAAACGGCATTGTGGTGGCTGTTGGTGATTTCAGCTCGCTTTTCTATCGTGAGGCTGACATCGCTTTCGCGCAGCAGACGGACGGCAATGCCTCGATCATCGAGTTCATCGCGTAGTTCTCGCGCAAAGGCCAGCGTGATTTCCTTTTCCTGAAGCTTGCTGGAGTAAATCACGCCCTTATCGTCACCTCCATGGCTTGGATCAATGATGACCAGAAATTCCGGAGCTGTCTTCGTCAGAGCAGGAGAGCCCTGAGGAGAAGCCTGGGGCTGGGCGGTCGGCGACGCAAACAGGCCGGGAGTTGCCGTGGCGCGGGGCAGAGGTGTTGTTTTGGATGAAGGCGTCACTATCGGCGACCGTCCTTGAGTGGCCGGGGGCGGAGGCGTTGATTTGGATGAAGGCGCGGCAGAAGGCGTCGCTACGGGCGGCCGTCCTTGCTCGGCAGTGCTCGTCCAGGGCATCATCAGCCAAAATGCCGCTGAGCAAAATAAAATTGCGGCTGGTACGCGTCTGATCAGCCGTTTACTCCAGCGCATAGATGGTGAGTCCGCTCAATAGTTTGGGATAGTAGTCAGTGGATTTTTGCGGCAGGAGTCTCCCGGAAAACGCAACATCCCGGACCTGTTCAATGTTCGCCGGATTCATGAGAAAGGCCACGTTTGCGCCCTGCCGGACCCACGATATCGCCTCAAAGGCATCACGTTCAAAGCGGACATTCTCTTCATCTCGCACTGCCTCTTCTGAGATTCCAAGGACACGCTCGAAAAGGATCTTGTGAAGTTGCACCACGTCGAGAGTGCGCTCACGCTCAGGAAGACTGGCCAGCGTTTCCTGAATCACGCGTTTCTTTGCCCGCAACATATAGGGCCCCTGCCGCGTCACTGCCACAAAGGCGGTGCCGTTTTCACCCGCCTCGCTCAGCAGGGTTGTGGCGCTGCGGCTTTCTGCGCGCAGATCAATGCGATCAATATCGAAGAAAGCCCTGGCTTCGTCCAGCATGCGTTCACGGTCAAAACTGTTGAGGCCATGCACAATGCGATGGGTGGGCAGAATAACCAGGCCGTGGTCCTCCATGGACGCAAGCGTCATCATGGCAAACTCGGAAGGCGAGTTGCCATCGCCACCACTTGGGTTCTTTGCTCTGGCTTCGTCGCGGTAGGCCAGGGAAGTGTCATAGCGATGGTGGCCATCTGCGATCATCAGTTTCTGGTCGCGCATCTGCCCTTGCAGGGAGGCGATAAAAGGGGGATCGCTGATTTTCCACAGCCGGTGCAGTACTTCATACTCATCCAGCACGGATTCATCCGGCTCGGCTTCAGCTTTCTTTTTGACCAATGACTGCATCGATCCGCTCGGGTCGCTGTAAAGCATCAGGATCTGGCCGAAGTTGGCTTTCGTTGCCCGGAGCAGGTTGAGCCGGTCAATCCTGGGCTTGTTCAAGGTGAGTTCTGAAGGGAATACCACCTTTTCTGAATAGTCATACAGGCGTCCGCGGACTATCAGGCAACGGCGCTCCGCCACATCCCGCAGTCCCGGGATCGTAAATGTCTGAGAATATACATAGATCGACGGTTCTGGATCCTGCCCCAGTATCCCACTGGAGCGCCAGTCATGAAAGTACTCTGTCGCTCGAGTGTAGGTATTGAAATCATCACTGTCAGTTTCACCAGCTTTCCCCAGGACGATCCGTACGATATTGTAAGGGCTTAAATCGTAATATTTGGCCTGCATCTCCGGAGTGATTTTGTCGTAAGGCTGGGTCAGGACATCGCCCAGTTTCACTTGGTTGGTGTCATATCGAAACGCTTTAAATGGAAGGATTTCAGCCATTATCGTTGTTAGAACTGATTGCATTCTACCAAGCGCAACGGAAAACCTGAGCCAGCTGCTCTGACATCTAAGTTTAAGGTTTATCAGGGCGGCAAGCTAAGTTCCTGGTTTTCCCTCTGGCAATGCTGTGATAACATCGCCAAAAAAGAGGTTCCAGATGCCCCGCTTCAAATACTGCGGGGATGGTTCAGCCCATTCCCACGAGTTGGCTCGAAGATCAGCATTGACGAAAATGACCATAGTCCGCTGGGCTCTTTCATTGGCGATGCTGTTCGCCTTCACCAGTTACGTTATTGCCCAGGACGAAAACGTTCATATCGACCCCCGTCCGGCTGATGCCGCCAAGCCGCCTTCATCTAAACAGCCCGAGGTTGCCGATCCCAACGCCAACGCGCCCGGTGTCAGCAATGATCCTGGACTGCGTGTAAATCACGGCAAGCCGACCATGGTGGACGTGAACCTGGTTCTGGTGAACGTGACTGTCACAGATGACTGGAACCGCATTGTCACGGGGTTGGACAAGCAGAATTTTGCCGTGGCGGAAGGCAGTGAGAGCCAGGAACTCAAGGTCTTCTCCAATGAAGACGCACCTATTTCCCTGGGCGTGATTTTTGACATGAGTGGCAGCATGTCTGACAAAATCGAAAAGGCGCGTGCCGCCGTCATTGAATTTTTTAAGACCGCCAATCCCGCGGATGAATTTTTCATGATCACGTTCAATGACCGGCCACAATTGCGTGCGGACTTCACTAAGTCGGTGGAAGATGTCCAGGGCAAATTGGTCTACACCGTGCCCCAGGGAAGCACAGCGCTGCTCGATGCAATCTATATGGGCGTGAACAAGATGAAGGACGCCCACAACACCAAGAAAGCCCTCCTCATCATCTCCGATGGCGGAGACAATCACAGTCGTTACAGTGAGGGCGAGATTAAATCCATGGTCAAGGAAGCCGATGTGCAGATTTATGCTATTGGCATCTTCAGCCTCAGCCCGGCCCAGCCAGAAGAAATCGCCGGCCCAGCCCTGCTGGGAGAGGTCACCAATGTGACCGGCGGCCGGTTATTTACTATCAGCAATCCCAACGAGCTTTCAGATGTAGCTACAAAAATTGGAATAGAGCTGCGCAACCAATATGTACTCGGATACCGTCCAAGCAACAAGGCAAAGGATGGGCACTGGCGCAAAATCAAAGTTAAGCTCATTCCGCCCAAGGGGCTGCCACACCTGAATGTCTACGCCAAAACGGGATACTATGCACCTTCGCAATAAATCGGCTGTTGGGCTCCTATTCGTTTCCTCTTTGTTGGGCAGCGCCTGCTTGTGGGCACAAAATCCTCCGGCGACCTCCGCCTCGCCGGCACAATCTCAAACAACGCCGGCGCAATTAACCCCGCTGCCTTCTGACTTTGATTCCAGCGATCCCGCGGTTCCTGTATGGGCGCGCCGTGCCGGCGCAGCCACGCCCGCGAACAATGCTGCAAATTCAACCAGCGCAGCTAACGTTCCATCCGGAAACAAGACGGCTCCTCCAATTCCGGACCTGTCGCCGAACGTAGATACACCTAACCAGGTCACGACGGACAAAAAAGGCGGGTTCGTATTCGTCAGCCGTGTGAATGAAGTCACTCTGACGGCGACTGTGCTAGATCAACGGCGTCATTTGGTTACAGACCTCTCGCCGCGTGATTTCGTGGTGTATGAAGATGGTCAGCCGCAACAGATCACCTCGTTTAAACGCGAAGACATCCCCGTTTCCATTGGCATTCTGGTGGACAATTCCGGCTCCATGCGGACCAAACGCAACGCTGTCGCTAAAGCGGTAGTCAACCTGGTACAGTCCAGTAACGCGCGTGACGAAGTGTTCGTTGTCAATTTCAATGATGAACCTTTTCTCGATCAGGATTTCACCAACAAAGTGGATCTTCTGAAAGAAGCCGTTGATCGAGTGGATTCCCGCGGTGGCACAGCCCTGTATGACGCGGTAGTGGCGTCCGCTGATCACCTGAAGAGCGGCAAGCTGGAGAAGAAAGTCCTTCTGGTGGTGACTGACGGTGAGGATAATGAAAGCCGTGATTCGCTGGAACAGGCGATTCGCGCGGTTCAGAATGATAATGGTCCTACCATCTACACCATCGGGATTCTGAGCGAGGAAGGCAAGCAGCGCCGGGCTAAACGGGCACTTGAATCGCTTTCCGTGCAAACCGGCGGCGTCGCATTCTTCCCCAAAAACCTGCAGGAAGTGGACGAAATCAGCCGCGATGTGGCCCGCGATATCCGCAACCAATACAGCATCACCTATAAGCCCACGAACCCGCGTAGCAACGGCGGCTATCGAACCGTGAAAGTGGTCGCGCACTCACCCGGCTACAAGGATCTTCAGGTACGGACACGCAGCGGCTATTTCGCCAGCGAGGCGGCAAAGACGGCTGCGAACGATCCTTCCAGCAGCAAGGATCAGACCAGCAAATAACCGGTATCAGTAGCTCCGCGCTCAGGAAAACAAGTCAGTAAACGCCGGCCGTTTGCAACTAGCGATGGCCGGTTTTCTCTGCCCGTTACCATCTGGGAACTGAGCAAAACAACACAATCAATTTCCGGCAATAAGGCTTAGTCTTTCACTATGTTTGCCACCCCCCAACGAAATAACACCGCTCGCAAACCGGATCGTCTGGTAGCTGAACTGGGCAAAGTTGAAGGACGCCTGCAGGCATGGATTGCCTCTTCCGGCAGGAATGAACAGCTTTTCCGCCGCGATCCCATTGCCGCCATGCGTGAGGCTGGTCTGGAGATGGAAGACGATCTGCTATGTGAGCTGGAACAGCTCATGGGCGGAATCCAGGCTAAGTTCAAGAAGTAGTAGATTCAAAAAGTAAAGACTGACCGCGACGCGTCCGTACTGCGATGCGATCAGTCCCTTGAGGTACTGAAACGGGTCTTCTAGCGCGAAGCCCGGGCGGATTTCTCTGCATCTTTCACGTCACTGAAAGAAAAAGCGATCGCCACGTTGGGATAAGTCTGGTGGTCAAGCTCAGCGTATGGATACACAAAGTAGTTCAGCCGGTCGCCATGCTGTTTCGGAGTCAATTCCAGATCGCGTCCCACGGAGAATTGCATGCGGTCTACATCATGCGCTCCGAAGAAGTAATCTTTCTTCTCCTGATGCTTCCAGGCTTCGGAGATGTCCACTGGAAACCAGCCACGGTCCCTGGTGTAGAACTCAGCCCAGCAGTGATAACCCGCGATATCGGATTCGGTCTTGTCGGGCGGAACGGAGAACCCTATCTCAAACTTTGCGGGAATATGCTGTGAGCGGGCCATGGAGATAAAAACCGAGTGGAAGTCCGTGCAGTTGCCGTGCTTAGCGTCACACGCCCAAAGCGTGTCTCCGCGGCCCCATCCAGTGCCTGTCTTGTCATAGCGCAGGGTGTTGAAGGTGTAATCATAGAAGGCCTTCGCCTTCTCCATATCTGACATGCCGGGTTTGATCTGCTGTGTCGCCAGTTCAGCCGGCTTCCCCGTGATTGGGACCAGTTTGTCTGCTTGCAGAAAGCGGTGCAGTTCGGCGGGGGTGGCATCTTCTCTCTCCGCCACTGCCGCCAGGTGTTCTGTCCGGACCACGTCGTATTTCACGCTGAAGTGGTATTCGGGTTTATCGGCTTTGTCTACGTGGGCGTAGAACATCTTATTGCCGTATTCCGGCTCCCTGGTTTCCTTCAATGGCAGATCGCCGGCCTGCGAGATCACTTTAACCTGCTGGAACTGGTTGGAGTGCGCCATGGGAAACCAAACATCCAGCGGCTTTCCCGGATCGCTGACCTTCACGGTAAAGTTGTAGTTGAAAACAAAATGGCGGGACCTGGGTGTCTGGGCAAGGCAGAGAAAGGTGACAACCAAAAACAGGGGAACCGCGAATAGATTTCGCAGCATGGGATTCTTCCTTTCGGCTTTTTGAATATTAACGGTAAGGGAACTTCCGACCCGGAGTTTTCAGGATCGCCGTCAAGTAAAGCCGTGGAAGAAGCGTGAACACATTGCACAGTGATTTTACAGACTTTGAGGGCAGCGTGCCAAGCAGATCCAGCTATTTTTTAGCGCTAGTTAACAGAGGATTAAAGTCGTGTTCGAGATCGGCGAAATTAGTTGCGCCGGAGTACTTCTTGTAAATCACTCCATCTTTGCCGATCAGAATCGTTGTGGGCAAACCCAGGACGCCGCCGAAAGAGTCGGCCACCGACTGGTCGCCGGGAACAATGGGGTAGTTGACGTGGTTCTTAATGCAGAAGGCCCGCAGTTCGCTTTCTAGGTCCTCAACCGAAACGCCGATAACCTGCAATCCCTGATCGCGAAACTTGTTTTGCATGGCCACGAACCGTGGAATCTCTTCCGCACACGGAGCGCACCACGCAGCCCAGAAATTTACCAGAATCACCTTGCCCTGATAATCGCTCATTCGGAAGTGCTTGCCGTCAAGATCTGTAAGTAGAACATCGCGAGGCTTGGCCGGACTGGTGGCTTCCGGAGCCTGCAAGCGATGGTCGACGCGATGGATTCCGCGGTGGATTCCAAGATACGCGCCGGCAATCGCCAGTATCAGGATGGAAACCAATGCCAGTTTTCGCATGACGTGGAGATTACAGGCCCTTCTCAACCGGCAGGCCTTTGTCTGCCCAGCTCGTGCCGAACGTCCCGGCAAGATAAAGAACTTTCAGGTTGGTAAAGCCCATCTTATGCAACTCGTCATAGGCCGGGCGGATGTTAGGACAATGGTCCCAGGGGCAGCATCCACAATAGATCACCACAGGGGCATCGTGTTTTAAAGACGCCGCTCGGCTGTGCAACTGGGCCAGTCCCTCTGGTTTGGCCGTGGCACCTATGTATTCGGCTCCGGGTATGTGGGCTTGCAGATAAAAAGCCTTCGGCCCGACATAGAGAACAATTGGCTTCTGCGAGCTTTTCATGGCCTTAACCAGCTCTTCTGGCTGGACAAGCTCGGGGCTTCCAGGGGCCCAGTTTTTTGCCGGCCCTTCGGAAGTTTGGGCGAACATCGTGAGCGTCGCGAAAATTGCGCAGATCAGCAGTGCGGTTTTAACCGGCTTGGCTCGCAAGAAATCAGGTCTCATGGAAATCGATAGCTCCAAAGTCGCCGAATTGAGAATGAGCGTTGGCAAACGTCATTCAGGTAACAACGGTTGCTATCTTACCCGCTGACTGCATCGTTTTGTCAATGCGGAAACCCCACTCGTCACGCGCAGATGACGCATCCGAGGAGTCCCGCAGTCTACAATAGAACTATGGAATCTAAAGATCCTCTTCGGCAGAATTTGATTCAAATGCTTACCAAAGCGGAGGCGCACGTTGATATTGGCAGTGCGCTGAGAGATTTCCCCCGGGAATTACGCGCGAGCAAGCCCGCAGGCGCTCCCCACACGCCATGGCAATTGCTGGAACACCTGCGCATCGCACAATCAGACATTGTGCAATTTACCCTGAACCCAAGGCATCGCTCGCCTAAGTTTCCTGACGGCTATTGGCCGAAGACAGACACTCCTCCGGACGACCGTGCCTGGGACAAAAGCGTCGCTCTGATCCTGGAGGACCTGGATGACATGGTAGCCATGGTCGCCGACCCCAAGTTCGATCTGCTGAAAACAATTCCGCACGGCAAGGGGCAGACCTATCTGCGCGAGGCCCTGCTGCTCTCTGATCACAATTCCTACCATGTAGGACAAATTGTGATGCTTCGCAGGATATTGGAAGGCAAGTAAGAACGATTGGGTAATTGAGTAATCGGGTAATTGGGTAAATCGAGCCGCCGGGCACGCGCCGTCAGCCCGCTGAAAGAGGAGCTTTCAGAGTCTCGCTGCTCAGGAGATGTTTAGCGGTTGGATAGGCGAGGCACAAATCGAGGGCGAGGCCGAACACGCGCCGAGCCCGCTGCGACAGGAGCCTTCAAGGTCTTAGCTGGATATATGCTCTCCAGCGGTTCGTCGCGAAGCGACCAAAATGAAGAAGCGACAAAATAAAAAAAAGGGAGCGGCAGTCTTCCGGGGATCCGCACACCCCCCTTTTAGCAGTCGACGGATGAGCCTGCTAGTTATCTAGATTACTTTGATATGGAAAAGGTTTCATCAGGTTTAAAGACATACGTCGTGCACTGCCCTTAAGGACACGTTATTAAGTGCCGGTGACCGTATTAAGTGATACTGATGGGCCATTTGTGAAACAGGATCAGGGCGGGTCTTCTTTCTTGACCGGGAGTGCCTCTAAAGTATTGCTTTTCTATTTCATCCCGGAATTTCAACTTACGCCTTTACCAGAAATCCTCCATAAACCGCGCAAATCATCAACTCACCAACTCTTTAGCGTGCTGGTTTGACCGCGCGTCTCTCAGTCCCGTAGTCTTAAAAGTTTGGCTGTGCTGAATTTCCAGTATGAATAAATTACCCGTCGCTGAGAACATAACTGAACTGGTGGGCCAGACGCCCATGCTCCATCTGCGCCGCATCGCGCCACAGGGCGCCGCTGACATTTTTGCAAAACTGGAGTACCTGAATCCCGGCGGCAGCGTAAAAGACCGTGCAGCCATTGGAATGATTCAGCGCGCGGAGCAGGATGGCCGTTTGAAGCCGGGAGCCACCATTTTGGAAGCCACGGCCGGCAACACGGGAATCGGTCTGGCTCTCATCGGCGTGAACAAAGGCTACCGGGTGATCGTCTGCGTGCCGGAGAAATTTGCCGAAGAGAAGGTCAAGGTCATGAAGGCATTGGGCGCAGAGGTGCTTCGAACGCCGGATGCAGAGGGTATGCAGGGAGCCATCAAAAAGGTCAAGGAACTCGGAGCCACCATCCCCGGATCATTTACTGCTCTTCAATTTGAGAACCCCTCCAATCCTGATTTTCATTACCAGACAACAGCCGCTGAGATCTACGAACAAATGGACAGTCGAGTGGACGCCATTGTGGTCGGAATCGGTACCGGTGGAACTTTTTCGGGTATCGCTCGCTTTATGAAGGAAAACAACCCCGCCATTCACTGTGTTGCCGTGGAAACAGAAGGGTCTGTATTGCAAGGCGGCAAGCCAGGACCACACAAGGTGGAAGGCATCGGCAGCAGCTTTGTCCCAAAAACCTTTGACCGCTCTGTTTGCGACGAGATCATTGCCGTTACTGATAAAGACGCTTTTGACACTGTGGCTGCTCTGGCGCGCAAAGAGGGCGTGCTCGGGGCATCAAGCGCCGGAGCCAATGTATTCGCCGCCATGCAAGTGGCGCGTAAGCTGGGAAAAGGGAAGCGTGTAGTCACTATCATTCCCGACTCGGCCGAACGATATATGTCAAAGAACATCTTTGAAGGCGGAATTTAATTCCGTTGCAGGCTGACTTTCGAGCCCGATCAAACTTTTTTCACATCAATTTTTGCCACATCATTTTTCTCCAACCAATGAAACGGAATAACAGATGAAGCTGAAAGATAAGAAAAAGAAAAACGGTACAGGATTTGCGACAAAAGCAATTCACGTGGGCCAGGAACCTGATCCTTCCACCGGAGCGGTCGCACCGCCGATTTTCCCGACCTCTACTTATGTCCAGGAAGAACTGGGCAAGCACAAAGGCTATGAGTACGCGCGCGTTTCCAATCCGACTCGCACGCGCCTGGAGCAAAACCTGGCGGCATTGGAAGGCGGAAGTTCATCCCATGTTTTTGCCAGCGGCATGGCCGCCACCGTGGCGGTCACGCAATGCTTCCTGAAGCAGGGCGACCACCTCATCTGCGGACAAAACGTCTACGGCGGTGTGCCGCGCCTTTTCGATCAGGTGATCGCCAACTATGGTGTTGAATTCAGTTACGTGGATTCTTCAGAGCCTGAACTGGTGAAGAAGGCGATGCGCAAGAATACCCGTCTGGTCTGGATTGAAACGCCCACCAATCCGCTCATGGTTCTTTCCGATATACGCGAGATCGCGCGCATTACCCACTCTGGCGGCGCCGAACTCATTGTGGACAACACATTTATGTCGCCATACTTTCAGCAGCCCATTGCACTTGGCGCGGATATGGTAATGCACTCCACCACCAAGTTCCTCAACGGACACAGTGACGGACTGGGCGGAGTGATTGTGGGCACCAAGCCCGTGCACGCAGAAAAGCTGGCGTTCATACAGAAGGCGGCGGGCGCCATCATGTCTCCGTTTGAGTGCTGGCTGGTTTTGCGCGGCGTAAAGACACTGGCCCTTCGCATGGAAAAACATGATGAAAGCGGCCGTCTGGTTGCCGATTATCTTCGCGGCCATAAGAATGTGAAAAAAGTCCTCTATCCCGGGTTTTCTGATCACCCGCAATATGCGCTGGCCAAGCGGCAGATGAGCGGATTCGGCTCCATGATCACCTTTGAGACTGGCTCCCTTCGCAACGCGAAGAAGATGCTGGCCAAGGTACGCGTGTGTACGCTGGGTGAATCACTGGGAGGCGTGGAAACACTGATCTCTCATCCCGCCAGCATGACCCATGCTGCGCTGGGCGAAGCCGGCCGTAAGAAGATTGGCCTCACTGACGGCATGGTGCGTATTTCTGTTGGCGTTGAGGATGTGGAGGACATTCTGGGCGATCTGGATCAGGCATTGGCTGCGATTTAGCTGCTCGGTTAACGCGTTTCCCCTGTCATTTCATTCCGAGCGAAGCGAGGAATCTGCTTTTTCCGTTTGGCGCTACCGGTCGAATCAAATCGGCCGGACGTTTTCCTTGATCCAAGCCAGGTAGGGAACACTGCCGTCGGCTATTTCCATCATGATGCATTCTGGGACGTCATAGGAGTGTAGCTCGTTAATTGCTTCCCGCAGGCGAACAAAAACGGCAACATCCGTTTTGATGATCAACAACCACTCCGTTGCGCTTTCCACCTTGCCTTCCCATCGATAGATCGATTCGATCTGAGGAATGATATTGACGCATGCAGCCAGGCGGCGGTCAACCAATGCGGATGCGATCTTGCGAGCTTCATCCTGTGATCCCGCTGTTGTGAGCACAACACGTGCTTCCGTCATTTCAGCCTCTCTTTCCCGCAAAAGTGTATCAACTGGAACTCAGACTGAGCGTATCCTTAGAAGCGAGAACGCTCGGGAGAGGGAGCGCATCTGAAACATTGACTGGCATCTAAAACGACTGGCGTTTAAAACGCTTCGCCTTTAAAACCAAACCTTCCTCACCGGCAACTAACAAAGAGTTCGGCGTTGGGCACGCACATCATGAGCACACAAATCAAGTTTGGAACATCCGGCTGGCGCGCTGTAGTCGCTGAAGAATTTACCATCGCGAATATCCGTCGTGCGGTCACGGGTATCGCCCGTTATGTCGTGTCAAAGCATCCTGAAGGCGCTCGAGTAGTTGTAGGGCGCGATCCACGTTACATGGGTGAGCGCTTCGTGGAACTTGCCGCCCACGTCCTGACAGGATTCGGAGTTAAACCTCTCATCATCGCGGAACCGGCGCCCACGCCAGCAATCTCCTACGAACTTGTGCGCCTGAAGGCCGATGGAGCCATCAACTTCACGGCGTCGCACAATCCTCCGGAATATAACGGCATTAAGTTCTCCACGCCGGATGGAGCGCCCGCGCTTCCGGAAGTTACCAAGGCAATCGAATCCATGGTGCCCGAGGATGGCTCTGCTTCGCCATCTTCCATCTTCTGCACAGCCTGGCAGAACGTCAAACCGGAAACCGTGGATCCCAAACCCGCCTACCTGGCTCGCTTGAAAGAGATCATTGATCTGCCGCTGATCAAAAAATCCGGCATCAAAGTCGTCTTCGACCCCTTCTGGGGCGCTGCCCGCAACTATTCAGACGATCTGCTTCGCGATGCCGGCATTTCCGTCACCACGGTCCACGATACCCGCGATGTTCTCTTCGGTGGTCACGCACCTGAACCTGACGGTGAGCTCCTGGACGAGTGCCGCGCGGCCATGAAAAAAACCGGAGCACGCATTGGCATCGCAACCGATGGCGACGCTGATCGTTTTGGCATCGTGGACGAAGACGGAACCTTCATTCAGCCAAATTATGTACTTGCTCTCTTGTTCGATTATCTGGTGGAGACGCGGGGCTGGAAGAACGGCGTAGCCAAGTCAGTGGCCACCACCAACATGATCAACGCTTTGGCAGATCATTACAAAATTGAACTGCATGAGACGCCGGTTGGTTTTAAGTATATTGGCGAGTTGATTATGCAGGACAAGCTGGTTATCGGCGGGGAAGAGAGTGCCGGGCTCACCATTCGCCATCACGTCCCGGAGAAGGATGGTGTGCTTGCCGGCCTGCTTTGCTGCGAGGCGGTAGCGCGTCGCAACAAAACTCTTCAGCAACAGCTCCAGGATCTATTTGGCAAAGTTGGTTCCTTTTATCCGCAAAGAGACAACTTCCGCTTGACGGATGAGGTGAAGGCGAAGTTTACTAAGAAGTTAACGAGCGATCCGAAGGACATCTCCGGACATAAAGTGAAACAGGTGGTCCGGACGGATGGCATGAAGCTGGTTTTCGAGGATGGATCATGGGTTTGTTATCGCTTGTCCGGAACAGAACCGGTGGTTCGTGTTTACTCGGAAGCATCCAGCGAAAGCGGGTTAAAGAAGCTGGCGAAAGCATCTGAGGAATGGATTTTCAATTAAGGGCGAATGGACCAGGGAAGCATGTTGAAGTTGTATTCAGGAATTGAAAATCGCATTTACCAGTCGCGGGCAAAGATTGCTACGGCTGCCGTTGTAGTTGTCATGGTAGTGCTGGGTTACCTTGCTATCTTCGGCGCCAACAACGGCTTATTGATGTATCAGAAGAAACGCCAGATTTCGCGCGAACTGGCTACCCAGAATCAGTCTTTGAACCAGGAAAACGCCGTACTGGAACAGCAAATTAAAGGTTTAAAGTCTGACCCGAAAATGATTGAAAAAGAAGCACGTGAGCGCCTACGATACGCTCGCCCCGGCGAAGTGATTTACACCATTCCCGCGCTCCCGGCGCAGACTCCATCCGCCAGGAAATAAGAAGCAGGCAGTTACAGTTCTAAGATTCTGGCCGTTTCCAACTTGCAAGTAGCCGGGCAGTTCATATACAACTGCCGTGGCTTAATTCTGCTGGGAACGGGCTCCCATATCTGCTGGCCAGCTGGTTGTTCAGCTTCAGCGGCGCCCAAGCGGAAGAACCTATACAGGAGAAATCAAGAAATGAAAAAGATTGCATTGACTCTGCTCGCCGTTGCGTTCCTTGCTTCCATGTCCATGGCGAAGGACGACAAAGCTCCCAAAGCGAAAAACGAAAAACTGACTGGCTGGGTCTCAGACGCAAAATGCGCCAGCGCCAAAGGAACCATGGCTGACCATGCCGCCTGCGCAAAGAAATGTATTGAAGGCGGCGAGAAGGCTGTTTTCGTAACCGATAAGGACAAGAAGGTCCTGGCGATCGACAATCAGGATGCCGTAAAAGGCCATGAAGGTCATCACGTCAACGTGAGCGGCAAAGTTACCGGTGACAGCATTCACATCGATAAGCTGACCATGGCGAAGGAAAAAGGCGACGCCGCAGCAGCCGATAAAAAGCCCGGCATATAGTCTCTTATTTTCGTAACAACAAAGGGCGGCCTTCAATGGCCGCCTTTTTTATCGCCATGCACGATCATTAGCTTGGCCGCAACGCCTCTGGAGGAGACGCGAATCCAGCCTTTCCGGCTAAATCTAGGGCCAAAACAGATCAAAACTCGGTGACTTTTGTACCCAGGTCCATGCAGCTGAATATGAGCAGAACTGGGTTATGATGTCGATCAAGCCCAAAAAAGCAAAAGTCAGGTAGAGGTGGATGAGTGCGACGGACTGAGATTTCGCTTGCGGTAGTACTGTTGTTTGCATTGTTCATGATGACGGGATGTGTGATTTCGCCGCGACGAACTCTTGGCGGCAGCGCCACACCAACGCCTACGCCAACAGCTTCGCCTACACCTACGCCGTCCGCGACACCAACGCCGACGCCAGCTGCGCCGACGACCCGTCTGTACGTTTCCAACCAGAACACCAATTCGATTGCAGTTTTCAGCAGCGCCATATCAACGACAGGTAATGTGGCGCCGTCTGCAACCATTGTGGGAGGCCTCACCACGCTGAATGGGCCGCAGTACATGGCGTTTGACACATTGCATGATCGCCTGTTCGTGGCGAACACAGGAGCAGAAACGGTCCTTGTCTTTGACTCCGCCAGCACCGCGACAGCTAACGTCGCACCGACGCGAACCATAGGCGGACCGATATCCGGGCTTATTTCACCCAGCGACGTCGCCTATGATGCGACTAATGACCGGCTCTATGTGCTCGATGTAACTGACATTCTGGTGTACAACACCGTCTCGAATCCTGCCGTCACTGGAGACAGAGCGCCGGATCGTGACATTTTGGTGCCGTTCAACCTCACAGCCTTTTGTCTGGATGTGGTCAATGACAGGCTTTATGCGACCGATGCTGCGACGAACGAAGTCGCCATTTTTGACAATGTAAGCACGCTGAATAGCCCGACTGCGGCGGTTCCGGCAAGCCGCACTTTGAGCGGCGCATTAACTAAGCTTTCCAAACCTTTTGGTGTAGCGCTGGATCCGGCGGGTAATCTGGTGGTTTCCAATAGCGGTGGCGGTGGCAGCATTACGGTCTATACCGCCGCATCCGTGGCGACAGGGACCAGCCCGCTCAACGTCGCGCCCGTGTCTACCATTGCAGGCGTCGCGACTACACTGGTCACGCCGGCGCAGATCATCCTCAACGCGCTTTCTGCGGCTGGCGAAATGATTGTCGCTGACAGCACGGCCGGCGAGGTCGTAACGTTCACCAATGTATCCTCTGGCGGCAATATTGCTCCGGCGAGGACGATATCAGGCAGCGCTACTACGCTTACGCTCACCGGGCAACAGACAGCTCGCGGGGTGGCGTTCGATAAAACAACCAGATAATTGCCTGAACCGCGTGGGAAGCGTGCTAGCGAACCACACCGTGAACCGGGGAACTGGCAGTGGCGTAAAGTTTGCGTGGCATTCTTCCCGCAAGGTACGCCTGCCGGCCGGCGATCACCCCATGCTTCATGGCCTCTGCCATGAGCACAGGATTTTCCGCGTTGGCAATTCCAGAATTCATCAGGACTGCGTCCCCGCCAAGCTCCATGGCAACGGCCGCATCGCTGGCCGTTCCCACTCCGGCATCCACAATCAAGGGAACACCTGTGATCATCTCGCGCAGGATCTGGATATTGGCCTTGTTCTGTATGCCCATCCCACTGCCGATCGGCGCACCCAGCGGCATGATTGCGCTTGCTCCGGCGTCCAACAATCGTTTGGCAACCACGATGTCATCTGACGTATAGGGAAGCACGGTGAAACCTTCTTTCACTAATATTCGCGTAGCTTCGATCGTTGCTTGAACATCTGGATAAAGTGTCTGCTGATCGCCGATCACTTCAATCTTGACCCAGTCTGACAGGCCAACCTCACGTCCCAGTCGCGCTGTGCGCACAGCCTCGTCTGCCGTATAGCAACCGGCGGTGTTGGGCAGCAGGAAGTACCTTTTGGGGTCAATGAAATCCAGCAAAGACTCTTTGCTGCGGTCCAGGTTCACGCGGCGGACTGCCACCGTCACCATTTCAGCGCCGCTGGCTTCAATGGCCCGCATAGTCTCTTGTCCTGATTTGTACTTGCCCGTCCCAACGATCAGGCGTGAAGTAAATTGCCGTCCGGCAATGATGAGAGGATCCATTTCTCTATTGTAATTCTTCCTCTTAGGCCCTACAGGTTGGCGTTGCAAGCCCTCGCGGAGAGGATGGCTCAGGCGGTCGCCGTCGGCGATTGACGCGCGTGATGCTCGTCACAGCCTGGGAATCCAGCTCACGTGCAAAGTATAGCTTCCGTAAATCGTTGAGTTTAGGGAATAATGGTCTCGCAACAAACTCGATCGAGAGAGGATGACGCGGATGAGGATAGCGGTCCCCGTTGAACAACAGCCTGGCGAAGCCCGTGTCGCGCTGGTACCTGAATCGGTCAAGAAATTGACCGCCACCGGTGCGGAGGTCGGCGTGGAACCTGGCGCCGGTGAGCGAGCAGGGTACCTGGACGACGATTACAAGGCGGTGGGTGCCTCCATCATGGATCGCGCAACCCTGCTTCGAGGCACTGACCTTCTGGTCTGCGTCAACCGTCCTGAGCCGGCGGATTTTGCCAACCTTAAAGCGGGCGCCGTGATTGTTGGATTTCTCAAGCCGCTGGATGAACCGGCAGCTTTGGAACCGATCATCGGTCGCCAACTCAGCGCGTTTGCAATGGAACTAGTCCCTAGGATTACGCGAGCTCAATCCATGGACGCGCTTTCATCCATGGCCACAGTTGCCGGTTATAAAGCTGTGATCATGGCGGCTGACCGGCTTCCACGGATGTTCCCGCTCCTGATGACCGCAGCAGGTACAGTGCCTCCGGCCAAAGTGCTGGTGCTGGGAGCAGGCGTGGCCGGATTGCAGGCGATCGCAACGGCACGCCGTCTTGGCGCCGTGGTTGAAGCGTATGACGTGCGAGCTGCCGCCGGTCAAGACGTTAAGTCGCTGGGAGCAAAATTTCTAGAAGTCGATTTAGGTGGAATTGAGACCCAGGACGCGGGTGGTTATGCGAAGGAACTGAGTCCGGAAGCTCTGAAGCTGGGTCGCGACATGGTGACCAAGCGAGCGGCCCAGTCTGATGTGATTATCACCACGGCCCAGGTCCCGGGACGAAAAGCCCCGCTCATGCTTACAGAAGAAGCCGTGAACAGCATGCGTCCGGGAACAATCATCATCGATCTGGCGGCGCCTACCGGCGGCAACTGTGCGTACACGCAACCGGGCGAAGAAGTAAACCACAAGGGCGTGACCATTCTGGGACCGCTGAATGTTCCGGCCACGGTGCCTGGCCATGCCAGCCAGCTTTACTCGCGCAACATTACAACGTTTCTTGGCCTGATCAACGACAAGGGCAATCTGAAGATTGATATCGGGGATGAAATCCTGAAGGGCGCATGCGTCGCGTTTCAGGGAGGAAACGTCCATCCCAAAGTTGCGGCTGCGCTGGGCCATCCAGTGCCTTCAAACTAGAACTGACCAAAGGAGAGTGCAGATGAACGCGTTGCTGTTCCAACCCACAGCATTCGTATTCGCGCTTTATATGCTTGCCGGCAATTCGGCAGAGAAAGTCGCTTTCAACCCAGCCGTTCTCATTGCATCTCTTTACGTTTTCATGCTGGCCGCATTTCTGGGATACCAGGTCATTTCCCGAGTGCCACCGCTCCTGCACACGCCGCTGATGTCGGCGACGAACGCGATCTCCGGTATTTCGCTCATTGGCTCACTGGTGATCGCAGGCTCCAAATATGATCATCATCAGACCCTGGCTGAACTGCTCGGTTGCGCCGCGGTAACCTCCGCCATGATTAACGTGACGGGCGGCTTTCTGATAACCGACCGCATGCTGAAGATGTTCCGGAAAAAAGAAGTGGTGAAGGCGGAGGCCCATAAGTGAGCCACCCATCTTATTTTCTGGAACTTACATACCTCATCGCTTCCATTCTTTTCATTCTGGGATTGAAGGGGTTGAGCCATCCGGACACAGCGCGGCGCGGGATGATTATGGCCGCGGCCGGAATGGCGGCTGCGGTTTTCGGAACGTTGTTTCATCCTGAAATTGTTAACTACACCTACATCGCCATCGGCCTGATTCTCGGATCAGCGATTGGTATCCCAATGGCCATGGTGCCGATGACGGCCATGCCGCAGCGAACTGCACTGTCTCACGCTTTTGGAGCGTTGGCGGCGTCCATGGTGGGCATTGCAGAATTCGTGATTCACGGCTCCAACATGGGTGGCGCCAAAATGGGCGCCCTGGGTATTGAAGTGATGCTGGGGTCCATTACCACCACGGGGTCTCTGATCGCGGCTGCGAAACTTCAGGAGATGATGCGCGGTACTCCGATCATGTTCAAAGGCCAGCATATCGTTAACCTGATGCTTTTCCTGACCATGGTTGGCAGCTTCATTACGTGGCTGGTGAATCCGGCTTTCTTTTTTCTGTTCTACGTGATGATCGCCTGCGCTTTGGTTTTTGGCGTGATGCTGGTCCTGCCCATCGGCGCGGCGGACATGCCTGTGGTCATGTCTTTATTGAACTCTTACGCCGGACTTTCTTCCGCCGCCACCGGCTTTGTTCTCTCTAACAACGTCCTGATTATTGCTGGTACGTTGGACGGGTTTTCAGGTCTCATTCTCTCCATCCTGATGTGCAGGGCCATGAATCGGAGCATTACCAATGTCCTCTTCGGTGGATTCGGCGCGGTGATTGGCACGGACAAGGGCGACGCAACTGGAACCATGCGCGAAGTCACGCTCGACGATGTTGCTGTCCAGCTTGCCTACGCCAACCAGGTGGTGTTCGTGCCCGGTTATGGAATGGCAACAGCGCAGGCGCAGCATGCCGTGAGGGAACTCGGCAATTTGCTGGAAGAACGTGGCGTTTCCGTGAAGTATGGCATTCATCCCGTAGCCGGACGAATGCCTGGCCACATGAACGTGCTGCTGGCGGAAGCCAATGTCCCGTATTCGTCTCTCTATGAAATGGACCAGATCAACCCTGAGATGGCGGCCACCGATGTTGCAGTGGTGATTGGCGCCAACGATGTGGTGAACCCCGATGCACGCGACAACGCGCAGAGTCCGATTGCCGGAATGCCGATCATTGAAGTAGATCGGGCCAAGTCAGTCATCGTGCTCAAACGAGGCAAGGGAAAGGGCTTCTCCGGATTGGAGAACCCATTGTTCTTTAAGTCAGTGACCGGAATGCTTTATGGTGACGCGAAAACCAGCCTGACCAACCTGGCGCAAGCCGTACAAAAGGTCTAAAACTTGAAGGCCCCGTGAGCTCGATGCGCACGGGGCTCCACCCCCTTATATTTAAGTTCATTGAAATTCAGCATGGCCAGATGTCCTGCGGCTTGCGCGATTCCTCTTTTCACGGCAAAGTAAATAGATGGCGTATCAGGCACTTGGCCTTATAACGCCATTGCAGGCTTGTATCTTCCGGAGGAAAAGTTGCCAGTTGTTCCAATTCAGGATCTAATCAGCAAGTTACGAGCTTGCGCAGAAGCCGACTTCCAGAATATTTCATTCATCCATCGTTTGCTGCGCGATCATCCCGTTGATCCGGCATCCATTCAGAGCTATCTAACGTGGGACTCACAACATTACACTCGCAATCTCATCGACAAGACATCACTCTTTGAGCTGCTGGCAATCTGCTGGAATGTTGGTCAGGGAAGCTCTATCCATAACCATCAGGACCAGAATTGCTGGATGGCAGCCCCGATGGGCAAGCTTCTGGTGCAGAACTATCGCGTTCTTTACCAGGACCCTGCGGTGGGAAGCTGCGACATTGAGCCGACCGACATAGTTGAAATGGACGCGTCCAATCCATGCGCTGTGGATCCGGCGGATCCAGTGCATCGGGTTTACAACCCTGCCGAACTTAATCAACGCGCCGTCAGCCTGCATGTGTATTCCCGACCCTACGACAAGTGCATGGTCTATTCACAGGAACAACACAAATGTGGAGAAATAAAGCTCAGCTATAGCACCGAATACGGAAGCGTTCGCTAACGACAGTCAAGATTTAGAGTCAAAGAATCGCAGGAGTGTGTGCGTGTCAACTCAGCATCGAGGTGTATCCTACTCGCGCAAGATGTTTTCCACCCGCACGAACTGGAACCTGACCGCGACCCGCCTGGCGGAAGCTCTGGCGCGGCTGCGTTCCGGCAAACGCAAGCTGATCGATCTCAGCGCGTCGAACCCAACGGAATGCAGGTTCCGATATGACGGGGCCTCGATCTTAAAAGCATTCATCAATCCAGCCGCCCTCAAATACGATCCTGACCCTCGCGGTCTGCGTTCTGCCCGCCTGGCAGTCGGCGAATACTATCTTTCCTTCAAAGAACAAGTATTGGCTGACGATCTAATCCTTACCACCAGTACCAGCGAAGCTTATTCATTCGTGTTCCGTCTGCTATGCAATCCTGGCGACGAACTTCTTATACCCACTCCAGGTTATCCGTTGTTCGATTTCCTGGCTGAACTTCAGGATGTAAAACTGGTACGTTACCCTCTTTTTTACGATCATGGCTGGCAAATTGATTTTCATGCCCTCCGGCAGGCGATAACGCCACGCACACGCGGAATCATCCTGGTTCATCCCAATAATCCTACCGGTCATTACACAAAAGCCGGCGAGCGTGACACTCTTAACGAGATCTGTGCGGAGAACGACCTTGCCATCATTGCCGATGAAGTTTTCCTGGATTTCGATCTTGGAGGATCCGGCGCTCGCAGCTTTGTGACGAACCAGGATGCTCTTACTTTCACCATGAGCGGTATTTCCAAAATATCCGGTTTGCCACAAATGAAGCTGGCATGGGTGGCCGTAAGCGGACCTGACGATCGTAAAAGGGAAGCGCTGGCTCGGCTTGAGGTTATTGCCGACACATTCCTGTCCATGAACGCCCCGGTACAGATGGCAACTCCAGCCCTGCTCGCGCAGAGACATGGTTTCCAGGAGCAGCTCATGGCCCGCGTGCGCGCGAACCTGCTGGAACTGGACTCACAGTTGGCGGAGCAGAAGGAGTGCAGCCGATTGGATGTGGAGGCTGGCTGGTATGCGGTTCTACGGGTTCCGGCCGTCAGACCGGATGAAGATCTTGCCCTGGAGTTGCTGGAGACGAGTGGCGTGTACCTTCACCCTGGCCATTTCTACGACTTTCCTGGTGACGGTTATCTGGTAGTGAGCCTGATTACGCCGGAACAAGATTTCCGCGAAGGCCTGGAGCAAGTTCTGGCAATGTTTTAAGTTCCCGAGCAGGCTAAAACATTGTGATATTGCCAGAGTCAACGTGCGCATGCAGCCGATAATGTCCGGGTCCTTCTCGACTAAATGAACGGACAACGCCTTCTTCGGAAGCGCCGAACGGCGGGGCTTCAATGTGTCCGATATTCACCGAAGCATCCACACGGGCGTAACTCTCAGGCGCTCCGACGGCGATGCTCACCGCGCCGGCATGCGACTCAATATCCTTGTCACCGTTGATCCCATTCACCTGAAGCCTGCCCCCATTGAGACGTACTCTCAACGTGGTGTTCTTCGGAACCTGAATGACGGCGGAATAACTCTGCGGAGCGTTTACCGTGACGCATGCTTCCTCAGCGTTGCTATCCACGCCGAAGCGGGGTCTGGCATCGGGCTGGTTGGAATCCTTACGACTGATGACCAGAATCTGGTCATTGGCTCCTGGCTCAATGCGATAGTCGCCGGAACTCAATTCCAGGCACAAGGCCTGCCCGGGGTTCACCTGGAGTTGCAGACTGTTCTCAGTCTTGAATCCAGCCCACGCGGCTGAAGTCGCCAGCAACACCACTACGGTTAACAGAAGCTTCATGTACTACTCCTGAACACATTGGGATGCAAAGGAGCCTGAATTCATGGGGCGGTCGAGTCGTCTATGGAGAGACAGCGAGACCGCCGAATGAATTCTCAAGGAGGCGCTGGAAGGAGCCAGCCTCCTTGTGTGATATATACGCCGGACCGGGGACAAAGGTTCCTGACAAAAAGCGAATATCCTGGATCATTTAATTTTATCTTTGGTCCTGGCGCAGCTTATAGCGTTGAATTTTTCCCGTAGCAGTCTTTGGCAATTGCTGGACGAACTCAATTATTTGAGGACACTTATACGCGGCCAGCCGCGACCTAAGATGCTCCATCAATTCCAGCCCTTTCGCCGTTGAGCCATCCTCTCCATCCCGTAACACCACGTAGGCTGAAGGCTTCGTGAGCTGGTTGCTGTCTGCAATGCCAACTACTGCTGCCTCCTGAACGGAGGAATGTTCAAGTAATGCGCTCTCAATTTCGACCGGGCTCACCCACATCCCTTTGACCTTCATCATGTCGTCCGACCGGCCTACATACCAGTAGTATCCGTCAGCATCACGGTAGTACTTATCGCCAGTACGCAGCCACTGTCCCTGAATGGTTTGCTTGGTTTTTTCATGCTGGTTCCAGTAATAAGCGCAGACGGCGTCGCCTTTGATCAGCAGGTTGCCAATTTCTCCGTCCGGCAACAGATTACCGTGCTCATCCTCAATGCGAGCTTCGTATCCCGGTATGACCTGTCCGCTTGATCCTGGTTTGATTGCTCCGGGTCTATTGGCGATGAACATGTGCAAAGCTTCTGTGGATCCGATCGCATCCAGGATTTCTACGTTGAAGCGTTCTTTAAAACGGTGAAAGATCGGAGCAGGAAGAGCTTCGCCTGCTGAAACGGCCCAGCGAACGCTCGCCAGATTAAAATCCGGTGGCGTTTCGCGTCTATACGAGAGTAACGATGAGTAATTGGAGGGCACGGAAAAAAATAGAGTCGGCTTGTGACGTTCAATGACCGAATAGATATTTGAAGGCGACGGCGAGCCCGGCCAGAGAATGCCGGTGGCCCCTATGGCAAGAGGGAAATAAAGACCATTGCCCAGGCCATACGCAAAGAATAGTTTCGCCACACTGAAGAAACGGTCAGTCTCCTGGATACCGAGCACGGCTTTGGCATATTGCTCCGCACACACCACCATGTCATGGTGAAGGTGTACGCATCCTTTGGGAAAGCCGGTGCTGCCTGAGGAGTACAGCCAGAAGGCAGGCTCGTCTTTGCTGGTCCTGGCTGCTGTTAGCTCGACCTGGCTGGCATCCATGAGGCTTTTGAGCGAAAGCATGCCGTCGCCCGCTGGGCCTCGAGACACGATGATTGTCTTCAGGTATTCGAGGTTTTCTTTAGGGATAGCTGCGATCTGAGGCAGCAGTTCGGCACTGACGATGGCGATTCGTGCTCGCGAATCGTTCAGCATGTATTCATATTCCGCGGGCTTGAGCAGGGTATTGATCGGTACCGGGACCGCACCGATCTTGATGCCGCCGAAGAAACAATACGCAAAGTCTGGCGTGTCGAGCAGCAGCAGGGCAACGCGTTCTTCGCGTTGAACACCAAGCTCCCGCAGAGCGTTTCCAGCCTGGTTGACGCTATTGTAGAGATCGCTGTAGGTCACGCGCTCATCGCCGCACTCAAAGGCGACTTTTTGACCACGGCCTTCTGTTATGTGGCGGTCGACAAAATACGTTGCTGCGTTGAAATTGGGAATATCCGGATGCATAGGCGCGAGAATTGTGCAGTGTCGGAGGCTGCGTTGGCAAATGATTTAGCTACGGATGAAATCCGGGGCAGAACGTGCCACGGAGGCCGATATATAGTCCCGGCATCAGTTTCAGCTTTCCAGGGAACTTTTGCCATGCCATCGGCGTAAATAGCCTTAGCTCGAAGCGGAAAGCCAGAAATCTTTCGCAATCGGGTTAATAATGGCGAAATCCTCTCGTCAACACTGGCAGAGGAGCACCGAATCAATTGCAAGCCACCATGCACATTACCGGCACAACCTCAATGTCCACAGCGGAAAGAGCAACACCGGCTGGTCTGGACCTGATGTTTCATCGGCACAAGGAACTGATCTTCCGCGCTGCTTACCGGGTGACCGGTAATGCCAGCGACGCGGAGGATGTTCTCCAGACCGTATTTCTCCGCCTTGTCCGGCTGGAGGAATTGCCCGAAGTTGTGAATCTTCCCGGATATCTTCATCGCTCAGCGGTCAACGCATCTCTGGACATTCTGCGTGCCCGCAAGGATTCAACCACCATTTCGCTGGATCAAAGCCCGGACTATCCGGGAATATTTGCCGGCGAAAACGCCTCCCGATCACTGGAACTTCAGGACTGGCTCAGGCAGGCGCTGGCGCGTTTGAATCCGAAATGGGCGGAGATGTTTGTACTGCGATTTGTGGAGGATTACTCCAATCGCGAAATCGCCGGCATGATGAAGACGTCAGCAGCTGTGGTGGCTGTGGTATTGCATCGTACACGTGCTCTTCTGAAAAAAGACTTTATCGCTTCCACGAGAGGACCACAATGAATCGTCAGGAAAAAGATCCCAAGATCGGGCTGGACCGGGCCATCGCTGAAATGCGCTCCAATGAGCCGTCCTCGGAAACTCTGCAAGCTGCCAGTGACAGAGTGTGGAGCAACATCCGGCAGAGTGAATCTGCCGGTGCTGTGGATACCATCCACGGATGCGCCGATGTAAAACAGCTGCTGATCCAATATCAGACAGGCGCCCTGCCGCCGGCTAAATCAATGCTGGTGGAAGCCCATCTGCATGAGTGTGTGGATTGCCGCCACTTTGCGGAGAGCGGGAATGGCAAAGCTTCAGCCGCTGTTGCGACATGGAAACAAGAGCTGCCTCGCATGGATTCCCCCCACCTGGCTTCCCAAAGATATCGCTGGGCCATGGTTGCGACCGCGGCAGTTGTTCTTCTTGTCTCCGCGTATGTGCTGCGTGAGCAGTTCTTTGCCGTCCCAGCCGGAATGCGCGCCAGCATCATTTCCCTGGAAGGTGGCATGTATCGCGTTGGTGTAGGCGACGAGCAGCCGCTAAAGGCTGGAGACCAGATTGGCGAAAATGAGCGCGTTCGAACAGCGAACGGATCCCATGCCATGCTCCAGCTGGCCGACGGCTCCAGGGTTGAGATGAACGAGCGAGTTCAACTGGGCGTGTCACGTCGCTTCAACGATACGACGATCAATCTTGATCGCGGCCGCGTTATTGTTCAGGCAGCCAAGAGGAAGACCGGCCATCTTTATGTCACGACAAACGACGTGAAAGTGTCCGTCACCGGTACGGTGTTCTCGGTGAACAGCGGCATGAAGGGCTCACGCGTATCAGTGATCGAAGGTGAAGTACGCGTTGCCGGAACCGGCGTGATGGACGGCTTGATGCACACGGCTGTGCTCCATCCAGGCGACCAGGAATCTACGGACACCGCTGGAACGGTCCCAATCCAGCGGGAGATTGCCTGGAGCAAGAACCTTGACCAGCATCTCGCTTTGCTGGCTGAGTTCGCTCATCTCTCAAACAAGCTTGACGCCGTGCAACTGCCGGGCCTGCGCTATCGGAGTGCTTTGCTGCCCACGTTGCCTGCTTCCACCGTGCTGTATGCCAGCATCCCGAACATAGGGGACGCGGTTCAGCAGGGTAATCAGATCTTCCAGCAGGAATTGCGCGAGAGCGCCGTTCTGCAACAGTGGTGGAATCAGGTTCAATCTCGCAAAGGCACGCCGGATTATACGTACGCAATCGAGGAGATTCATTCCCTGAGTCAGTATCTGGGCAATGAAATTGCTCTTTCCATGTCTTTAGCGAATGAAAATGCCCAGCCTCTGGCTGTGGCGCAGGTACAAAAGCCAGGACTGAAGCAGTTCGTTGAGCAGGAAGCAGCACGGCATGTTTCCGGATCGCACAAAGGCGATGTCAGGGTATTTGATGAGACCCAGATCGCGTCTGCGACAGCTTCGCCGAAGGGACATAGTCTTTACCTTCTGGTTCGATCGGACTTTGTGGCAGCAGCGTTTGATCTGAATGCGCTCAAGAACTTTAATCAAACTGCAAGCCAGGGTGGGGGGTTCGCTTCCACGCCATTTGGACAACGCATTCTGTCTGCCTATCAGCAGGGCGCAGAGTTTCTGTTCGCGGCCGACCTGAAAACCATGACATCACAGGCTTCCACGCGGCATCCAAATCCGGTGCACGATCAGCACTTTGTTAACAGCGGCTTTGCGGCAGTGCAATACCTGATTGCCGAACGCAAGGACGTTAACAATCAGCCTCTGAATCATGCTGAGCTCACGTTTAATGGGCCGCGGCAGGGAGTCGCTTCATGGCTGGCTGCACCTGCGCCGATTGGAGCACTCGATTTCGTCTCCAAGGATGTCGCTGCTGCAGCTGCTTTCATCGCCAAGAATCCTTCCCAGATGCTGGACGACATTCTCGCTATCGCAGGCAACAATGCTGAAACCGAGATGGCGAAGGGTGAATCGGAATTGAAGATCCGTTTCCGCCAGGACCTGGCCGACACACTGGGCGGCGAAGTAGCACTTGCACTGGACGGCCCTATTCTTCCCACGCCGTCATGGAAGGTGGTGCTTGAGGTTTACAGCCCCGGACATCTCCAATCAACCATTCAGCAACTGATTGCGGACGTGAATAACGAAAAGAAGAATACTGCTGCGCAAGTGACGCTGAGTCAGGAAGCTTCAAGGGGAACCACGTTCTATACCATTCACGTGAACGAAAGCCGACAGAACTATGAAATCGATTACGCCTTCGTGGATGGTTACATGGTCATCGCACCCAGCCGGGCACTGGTGATGAACGCGATCGGCATCAAGCAGAGGGGAAATTCGTTGGCGCACTCTGACAGCTTCCGTAGCCTGCTGCCGCAAGACCAGCACGCGGAAGTTTCGGCGGTGCTGTATCAGAACCTGGCGCCCACCGTCGGGCCAATCATGGGACAGCTTACGCCTTCACAATTGCAGTCACTACAACAACTGGCCGCGGAAACCAAGCCCAGCGTTGTATGCGCGTACGGTGACCCACAGGCAATCACCATTGTCAGCGCCAGCCGTTTGTTCGGTCTGGATCTCAACTCGCTTACGTTATCAACCTTGATGAAAATTGCCCATCCAGCGGCAAACAACCCAGCGGCAAACAACCCAGGGGCGCGCTATGCCCCACAGATGGATTGAGAAGGAGTTAAATGCCGGTCATTGAACTCGATAACCTGGAGATAAAGCTTGGATCACGCACGATTCTTAACCGGCTGAATGGTGATCTATCGGGCCGATGCATTGGATTGCTCGGCCCGAATGGCTCCGGCAAATCGACTCTCATCAACACCCTGCTTGGCTTTTATCGTCCCAACTCCGGCACGGCTCGTATCTTCGGCAAAGACATTCAGACCCACGTTCGCGAATTGCGTTCGCAGATCGGCTACATGCCGGAGAGTGATGCGTTCCTGGCTGACATGACTGGCGTTCGTTTCGTCCGTTACATGGCTGAACTCTCCGGCCTCCCGGCCGATGAAGCCATGGAGCGCGCGCACGAAGCGTTCTTCTACGTCGGCCTCGGCGAGGCCCGTTATCGCAAAGTGGGAACATACTCGCTAGGCATGAAGCAGTTGGCCAAGCTGGCGCAGGCGATCGCGCATGGGCCGAAGCTGCTGTTACTCGACGAGCCCACTAACGGCCTGGATCCTGAAGCTCGCCAACGCATGCTGCAACTGGTGCGTGACATCCGTGATGCAGGGCAGGTCACAGTCCTGATTTCTTCTCATTTATTGCACGACATTGAAGAATGCTGTGATGAGGTAATCATCCTCAAGGACGGCAGAATCGCTGCATTGAGCAATCTGGAAGAGGAACGCAAAGCGAACCTGAAGTTTCTTGAGCTTGAAGTCAGCCAGAATAGCGATAACGGCAACGGGTTTATGGAGTCGGTTCGCGGACTGGGTTGCGAATGCGCCAGCTTCAGCGCCGGCCGTCTCAAGATCGTTTTGCCTGACCAGGTCGAATTGCGACAGCTTTATCGTCTGGCAACGGAACATTCCGTGCAGATCAGGCGTATGAACTATCGTCGGGATTCTCTGGAAGATATTTTCCTGAAAGCAATGTCGGGGAATATGGAACCCTCAAAATTGGACCTGGTTGCGAAGGCGCAGACCAATGGAGCGATGAGTGGCCGTCTATAAACGCACATACAAAGCTTACGCAGGGCGTTTAACACCGGAGTGGTCACGGTTCACCGTGCTTTCACGTTACGGGTTCGCGTCACTTTTCGATTCCCGGCCATTTACGGCATACACCATTCTGTGTTGCGTGCCCTTTCTGGTGGGCATTGCGATTGTCTACGTTCTGCATACTCCTTCGGTACAGGGGCTGCTGAACGTGCAGTTCGGGGAACAGTTCAGCATTGATCGCCGTTTCTTCATGACGTTTCTCGTCATTCAGGCGTGGATGGGATTCGTGCTGACCGCATGGGGCGCTCCTGGCATGATCACCAAAGATTTTGCCAATCATGCCGTGCAATTATATTTAAGCCGTCCTTTTTCGCGCACCGAGTACCTGTTGGGAAAAGCATCTGTTCTGGTTACCTTGCTTTCTGCCACTACATGGATACCGACTCTGCTCCTGTTCTTTCTCCATGCAAGCCTGCAGGGGAACGGCTGGCTCTGGAAAAATCTATGGCTGGCAGGTTCCATCATTGTTGGTGGATTGTTATGGATCGCGGTCATCACTCTTTACTCCATGGCTTTGGCCGTCTGGGTGAAGTGGCGCATCGCGGCGACAGGACTGATGTTCGCCACGTTCATTCTGCTTCCCGGACTTGGAGAAGTTGTTGATCAAATTCTGCGAACTCATTGGGGACGCCTGCTGAACTTTCCCTACGTCATCGCGCTCATATGGGCACATCTGTTCCAGTTCAATGAAGGCCAGATCAGGTGGAGCCAGTACAACTGGATCCCACTTTGGTCAGCGTGGGGGTCTTTACTGAGCGTGTGCGCTATTTCCGTCTGGCTGCTAAACCGCCGTCTGAAGGCACGGGAGGTTGAACGCGGATGAACATGGCCAATGACCGTATTGTTTTTGACGATGTTTCCAAGTTTTACGGTGAGGTGCTCGGCGTAAACCGGGTGAACTTGTCATTGCCGCCCGGCGTTACCAGTCTGGTGGGGCCCAATGGATCTGGAAAGACCACGCTCATGAACCTGATGACGGGTCTGGTACGTCCGACACAGGGATCTATTTCAGTGCTGGGACTGACTCCTGATCAGCCGGAAGAGTTCTTTCGTCACGTGGGATACTGCACGCAGTTCGATTCGTTCCCGAAAGGCGTGACCGGATATCAGTTCATTTATCAATATCTGAGGCTGCGCGGCCTTACGGCGCTGGAAGCTCACCGGTTGACCGTGGAAGCCATTGATCGAGTGAGTATGGGTGAAGCCGCTCATCGCAAAGTAGCCGGATACAGCAAAGGTATGCGCCAGCGTATACGGCTGGCACAGGCGATTGCTCATCATCCGACGGTCCTGGTGCTGGATGAACCTTTAAATGGGCTTGACCCCATGGCACGTGCCGAATCCATTGCGTTGTTTGAAGCGCTGGGCAAGGAGGGAATGCACGTGGTCATCTCCAGCCATGTTCTGCATGAGGTGGACAAAATTTCAGACCAGGTCGTGCTGATGAGCTATGGCTATGTTGTGGCTGAAGGACAGATTCAGGGCGTCCGCAGCGAAGTGACGGAACATCCCATGCAGATACTGGTTCGCTGCAATGCGCCCAACCTGCTGGCCTCGCGCCTGTTCGCGCAAGATCATGTGGTGGAAGCCAAGCTCAATCGCGATGGCCAGGGAGTGCTGGTTCGCACCCTTGATGCCAATCAGTTTTATTCACTGCTCAATCGAATCATCGCCGAAGAAGAAATCAACTTACAGGCTGTTTCACCCGCGGACGACGATGTGAATTCGGTGTATCAATACCTGATCGGCAGTGGCGGGGGGACGGTATGAGCAGCATCGCTTCGGCTCCCGCGACATCGCGTGCGCTACCATGGCAGCTATGGATAGCGCAGATCGGCACGATTCTACAGATCGAAATCAAGAAGACTCTGTGGATGCGTCGTGGGATATGGATTTATCTGATTGCGCTTGCTCCTGTGGGACTGATCGCGATTCACGCCATTGATAGTCCCCTGGGACGCCACTGCAATATTCCTCAAGATACTCAAATTCTGGCCGGCATATTCCAGGTTTTCTATCTGCGATTCGGAATCTTCTTCGGTTGCCTTGGCCTCTTCACCTGGCTATTCCGTGGTGAAATCGTTGAGAAAACTCTGCACTACTACTTTCTTACACCCATTCGCAGGGAAGTGCTCATCGCAGCAAAGTTTCTGGCCGGGCTGGTTAGTTCCATGCTGATCTTTGGTATTTCAATTTTTCTGGCGTTCGCACTCATGTATGGCCATTTCGGCCATGCCGGACGCGCCTATGTTTTCGCCGGCCCAGGGCTAGGCCAGCTTGCCGCCTATCTTTCGGTCACGGCGTTGGCATGTCTTGGGTACGGGTCAATCTTTCTCGCTCTGAGCCTGGTGTTTAAGAATCCGATCCTGCCCGGCATTGTGGTGCTTCTATGGGAGATGTTCCACGCAGTCTTGCCTCCTTTACTGCAAAAGCTGAGCGTTGCCTTCTACCTGAAACAGCTATGTCCTGTGACAGTCCCACCTGAGGGGATGCTGGCACTGTTCACCGTGGTGGCTGAACCAGTACCGGCTTATCTGGCTGTGCCTGGGTTGCTGTGTCTTTGCGCTGCGGTCTTGTTCTTTGCCTTCTGGAAGATTCGCACGTTCGAGATCAGCTATCTGGCTGACTAATACGATTCTGGCAAGCGTGCGGGCGAAACCATCATGCCCGCTTCTGCAGAAAAGGATTTGACTCGCGTTCCTGGCCGATCGTCGTCTTCGGACCATGCCCCGGCACTACCGTGGTCTCATCCGGCAAGGCCAGCACGCGAGTGTGGATTGATCGAATAATCTTGTCGAATGACCCACCCGGAAGATCAGTCCGTCCAATGCTTCCGGCGAACAGGGTATCGCCGGCAACCAACGTCTGGTGCTCCGGCATGTAGAGACAGATGCTGCCTTCCGTATGTCCTGGTGTGTGAATCACATTTGCTGGAATGTTGCCGATCTTCAAAACATGACCATCACCAATGCTTTCGTCCACCACGACAGCTCCCGGCGGCCGCATGCCAATCCACGTCGCCTGTACATCCAGCATCTTGAGCAGAGCCTGATCATCCTGGTTCATCAGGATCGGCGCTCCGGTGGCGGCCTTCAGCTTCATGGCTCCGCCTACATGATCGATGTGCGCATGGGTAATCACGATCTGTGTGAGCTTCAGCTTTTCCTGTTTGAGGATGGCGAGAATGTCATCGATCTGGTCGCCTGGATCAATCACCATGGCTTCATGGGTCTGCTCATCGCCCACGACGGAGCAGTTGCATTGCAAAGGACCAACGGGAAATATCTTGTGAATCATACGGATCGATTTTAGATGAGTCAGCAAAAGAAAAGAGCGCCCGGTGGCGCCCCTGATCGAAACTTTATGTTAGATATGGGAAAGGAATCAAACCTCAGGGCCTAAAGGCCAGGTTTATAACGCTAACGGCACGGCTAAAGCCGTGCCCTTCAAACCAAAACTTACTTCTGTGGTGTCTGTTGCGCCGGAGTGCTCGGGGTTCTCACGCCCTGCATGATCGAGTTAGACGTCGCGCCCCTGCGGCTGGCGAAGAATGTAAGCGACATCGAAGTCAGCATAAAGATGATTGCGCACCAGGTGGTCAGGCGCGAAAGGGCAGTGGCCGTTCCGCGAGGCCCAAAGGCCGTCTGGCTGCCCATGCCACCGAACGTGGCTGCAATATCGGCACTCTTTCCGTGTTGAAGCAGCACAACCACAATCAGAATGACGCAGACGATCACGTGGACCAGGGTTATCAGAGCGGTAATCATTTCAGTCGGGTAAATCCTTTCAAACGTATGGTGCGGAAGGGGGGATTTGAACCCCCACGCCTTTCGGCGCCACCCCCTCAAGATGGTGTGTCTGCCAGTTCCACCACTTCCGCACTGGCTTTTCTTGCAACTCCGATTTTGCGTGATTTTAACGCCGAACAGGAGCCCCAAAATTCGGGGAGAGGGAACCCACATTATAGCAAGGAATTGCGCGAGAATCTCCTCTGCCCATGCAGGCGTGTTTTTACACTTGCTTCCGCGCCCATTGCATGGAAATATTCTGGGCACAGCCCTGGCATTAACAACAACCGAATCAGTCGAACACGCTCACAGATTCACCCTAGCTTAGAAGGGACAGCTTTGCCGGAAGCCAAGCCGACTCTCGAACAGCTCAGCGAACAGTTCCGCCAGGCGGAGCTGGCAGGTGATCCCTGGAAACAGGGCATTGCGCTGAACAATCTTGGCAGCTACTACAAAGACCAGCGAGACTTTCCCCACGCAGTCAAATACCTGAGCAAGGCGCTGGAATTCTTTACCGCCCTCGATGACAACGAAAAGAAAGCCACGGTCCTCATCAACCTGGGCGGCACTTTCTTGGACGCCAAAGATCATGCCAAAGCTCTGGAGCAGTTTGCCATGGCGCTTGGCACCTACACGTCATTGAAGCATCCTTTCGGACAGGGAATGGCGCTGAACAATATGGGAGGCGTCCACCTGACGCTGCACCATCATGAGGACGCGCGCAATCAGTTCATCATCGCCGCATCTTTCTTCCGCTCGGCGAAGGCTGCTCCCTGGGAAGGGCAGGCGCTGGAAAACCAGGCCGCCGCTGAAGCCGGCATGGGCGATTGGGAAGGCGCTGTCCAGAGCTACGGTCGCGCGCTGGAGATATGGCAACATCAGGAAAACCAGGAACGCCAGGCGCTTATCATGAATCGGCTGGCTTCCATCCATTCTTCTCGTGGCGACCGCCGCAGAGCCCTTGATCTGCATGCCCGTGCGCTCTCACTCGCGCATAAAGCAAAAAACGTTGCCCTCTCGGCCGCCACGCGCACCAGCATGGCCCGGCTTTATTTTGAAGTCGACAATCTGAACGCCGCGCGAGCCGAGTTTCAGGCTGCATTGATCTCATACGAAGAGCTGGGCGACAAGCGCGGACAGGCTACCGCATTGCTTCATCTTGGCAAAATCGACATCGCTACCGGACATGACATGGTCCTGACGGCGGCTAAAATGTTCCGCGAAGCCGGCGACACCGCCAGCGAACAATCAGCGTTGGACATTGTGCCAGTCAGGGACGATGCCAAGGCGGAAGATAAGCCTGCGTAGATTCCAATTCAGCGTAGACTTCAACCGATGCTTGTGTGGAACAGCCGCCCTCGACTGTTCGGATCTCCTCCGTGTTCCTTCGTGTCCTTTGTGGTTAAAGCTTTTGCCTTTCCGATCTCGGCGATGTCGTGCGATGACGTCGATCTCGGCGATAGACCCCCCACCCCTCCCGCTTTACCCCATCCGATCCCAGTCATCCCAATTTGGCGTGGGTTTCAGAATAAAGACTTCAGCGATGCTCGTGTGGAACAGCCGCCCTCGGCTGTTCGGATTTCCTCCGTGTTCCTTCGTGTCCTTTGTGGTTACCGGGTTTAGGTTTGGTTTTTCAATTACCCGATTACCAAATTACTCATTTACCAAATCCGACCGGGGGTCCCCCCTGTCTCCGATCCCATTCATCCCAATTTGGCGTGGGTTTGAGCATTTAGAGCCTTCAGCGATTTGGATCCCAGGTATACCCTTGCCTTTCTCCGCGCCTCCGTGACTCCGTGGTAGGTGTTGTCTTTCCGATCACCGGTTCATCCGATTACCAGATCACCCGATGGCCACCCCCTGCCCCTACCCCCCGGTTTCACCCAATTACACCCAAGGTCACCCAAGCCGGGGTCCCCGGCAAGCACGGTTTTGGCTTGTTGGGGTGGAAGGTCACCCAAGGCCCTAGGGGCTGAATGCTGAGTGCTGATTGCTGCCCTGCAGTTGTCATTCCGAAGCGTAGCGAGGAATCTGCTTTTTCTTCCGCTTTTCCGATCACCGGATCATCCGATTACCAGATCACCCGATCACTGCCGTACCCCGGTAGCTGTCAATTAGGAATCTAAAGCAGTTGCACGATTCATCCCAAGGGAATCCCACGGCGATGGTGTCTTGCCGGTGCCTTTGGCTGAATGCTGAGTGCTGATTGCTGCCAGCTAGATTTTCAAAGACCTTTTCCATCGCCCCTGAGGGCTACCTCACTATGCCTCACTTCGTCCAGTAAAACAAATGATCTTAAGTACCTTCATCGCCATATCGGAAATCCCATTGCCGCTCAAGAAAATGCAAACCGCGGCCCTGCGATGGAGCCCATTTTCCCTTCAGCCTGTGGAGCGCAGGCGCGCTCGCCTGCGTCTTGCGATTGCTGCGCAAACACTAAGCGAGAATGTTTATCGTGACGATGCCGCAACAGGGAATTTCCCCGAAACAAAAACTTGAATCGTCATCCCGACAACCGTCAAGCGACCGCGCGCAAGCAGGGCACCCATTCGCGCCCGTTTTTGGCGTGAATGGCAGAGCGCGGGCGAAGGTTGGAGGGATCTTGTGCTTGGCGTATTGAAATACACGTTCATCTATCGACTGGAAACCGGCGACAGTCCCCGGGTTTACCCCGTCTGTTGTCCCCTTTTGTCAATATGTGAAAGTGCTGGCGTAATATCGCCATTTCACCAGTAAATCCGGTTGTGAGTGTAAACGCCTGTTTTCGACAATGATGGTGTAGTCTACTCTCCGTGCGAATGCAGCCAGAGGCGCGGACTGTCACACAGCAAGTCCTGTCTGGGCTAAAGATCAGCGCTGTGCTTGTCGCCTTAGTAATCGTGTCATTGGGCTTGCTCCGCTTCATTCCAATGCACCGAATCGAGGCGTATTACTGGCACTTGCGACATGGCAATTCTATCGACATTGGCGGGTATCGCTTCCCAGTTCCGAAGCAGTGGTACGTGGACTCTTATTCGCCCAATGATGTAATGCTGGTAGACCTCCACACCGGGGACGGTATTACGGTGCGAACGAGTTCAAGTCCGAGCCGCTTCACGCTCGCAGCGTGGGAGGCTTTGATTAGTCGTCCGATGCCCGACGGAAGTACCAAGATTTTAGGACGGAAAGAACTGCAAGTCAGTGGTGAAAGGATACTCTGCGTTGAGACGAATTTAGACACGAAAGCGGTTCGTCTGTACCCGATCCAGTGCCGTTCAGAGAGTGCTCTTGAAGTAACATTTCAGCCTTATATCTTTTCCGCGAAGGACCACGACCAGGTGTTCTATTCGCTCCTGCAACAGGTCCATAAGTTGTAGCCTCCGTTCAACTGGCGAAAAATCGCCATTACACTCACGAGCGGGATTATGAGTGCAATCGCCTGATTGCGACAGGTTTATGATTGGGACTCCATGGCTGAAACCGTCGAGATTCATATTCGCCTGCTAGATGAAGGAACCGAGTGTTCGCGGCCTACGCAGGCACTGGATTTGGGCAATGGCTTGTTCAAAGTCCTCCCGACCTCTAATTACGACCCAGGGGACGAGGTCTGGGAGTTTCCGCCCGACTCCATCGTGCGTTCCGCAATCCGGCGATCCGAGGGCAAGGAATTTCTTTTGGCTGTCGCTCCATAGCCCATGATGGGTGTAATCGCCTGTTTACAATAGTAATCTGGAAAAACACAGGGCCTTCAAATAGAGTGAGCAGTGATCTGCTGCTTGCCGTTAAAAACCGCAGTTGGGTGAGCCATTATGACAGTAGTTTATGCTGCGCCCTTCATCCTGCTGTCCTTGATTGCATTTGTCTGTTCGCTCGCCATTCCTCGAATGCGGCCATACGCATTTCGTGCTCTAGTAGCTCCCATCGCCTTCGGTTTTTGTTCAATTACGGCCATGGTTTTGATTTTGTCTATCTCCCATGGCTTGAATCTTGAATTCGCAAATGCTCCGCCCGCTGGCATGAGAGGACTATTTGAAGGCGTTGCAATTTACGTCTTTCCCGGACTAGTCGGTGCATGGATCGCGATTCAGATCGTGATGCAGATCGAAACCAGAGTTCTCAAGACTCAAGGCAAACGAGATTTTGCAATTAGGACGGTTGTCGCGTTGCTCGTTTTTGGCCCCGTATTCATTGTGTGTACAGGTGTCTTGTTCAATATGTTTTCTAGCGCCGAAGAGTGGTGGCCAGCATTGCTGGCCATTTCATGCATCGCTGCGCTGGTTGCGGCAGCGTTGACGTATCTGCTCGTACGTACGTTACAGCAACGCAGGCCGCAGAATGACACCGGCAGTTGGTGAAAAATCGCCATTACACCAACTATTCAGTTTAATGGTCTCATGGTCAAGTTGCCGACCAAGTCGAACTTGCCGGGTGCCTCACCCTTTGTGACGAAGTGTTTTTTCTTCGGAACAAAAGGGTGGGAGATAATTAGTCGCCGACCTGTACGCGTCCCTCTTCAAGCCAATGAAAACGACGATAAGGACTAGAACTCTGGGTAGGGCTGATTTTATATCCCACCCTTTCCCGAAAGCTGAAAAACCAAATACCAACTTCCGTGAAAGGAAGGGGTACCCGGCAGCAAAAACCGGGAGATTGGGTGGGCTAGCCGGCCATTACTTGACGATCAACGTCACTGGCATGCTTATCGGCTGTACGCTTGCATTGGAACTGGTAGCAGTCACTGTGATCGTGAAGGTTCCGGCCGGCGTTCCATGCGGTGGTGGTGGTGGCGGTGGAGCAGAACCTCCTCCGCCGCAGCCGATGAAAAGCAGCACAGCGAATCCGCCAGTCGCAAAGACCCAGCGTGGAATGTGCCTGGTGGCTCTGTGCCGATAAGCAAGCAGAACCATTACCAGCAGGCAGATGGCCCACAGCGGCCAAGCACGGACGCTGAAGTTGGCCGGGGGCAGTTGCAGCGTCGGCCCAGGCAACAGTTGGGCCCGGGAGGTGGTAGTCACGTTTATTGTCGAAGAGGTGGCATTAGTCGGGTTCGGGATGAAACTTGCCGTAGTTGCCGCCGGCAATCCGGAAACGCTGAAGGTCAAAAAATCGGAGAAACCTGCAGTCCGCGAGATAAGGACAAAGTAACTCGTGGCGGCGCCGGCGGAGACGGTCTGAGAAGAAGGCGTGGCAACCAGACTAAAAGGTGGCCCCCCCAGCGTAACCGTAAAGCTGGCAGCGCTGGTGGCGGCTCCATCCAGCGTGGTAACCGTGATCGGGCCATTGGTGGCCCCGGCGGGAACTGTGGTCGTGACTGTCCCGGAGTTGCTTACCGTGAAGGCAGCCGGCGCTCCATTGAACGAAACGGCCGTGGCCCCGGTGAAGCTCGTACCCGTAATCGTCACACCCGTTCCACCTGCACCGCTCGCGGGCGCAAAGGAAGTGAGAACCGGCGTAACCGTAAAGCGGGTCGTGGTCACAATAGGCCCGCCAAGCGTGGTGACGGTGATGCGACCAGTGGTAGCTCCGGCGGGAACTGTCGTCGTGATCGTCCCGGGGGGGCCCTCTGTAAATCTAGCCGCCACTCCATTAAACGAAACCGCCGTGGCTCCGGTGAAGTTCGTACCGCTAATCGTCACAACCGTTCCAGTCGGACCGAAGGTCGGCACAAACGGGCTGAAGCTGATCCCTTCGAGGAAAGCTATGATGTCGTCGGTCGCGGTGGGCGAAATGGCGGAAGTGTTGATCGGGCCGGAAAACCCCGTACTGCCCGGGGAGTTGGCGAAGGTAGACGAATTATAGAATGCGAGCACATCCTTCAACGTAGCTGCGGAGCCGTCATGGAAGAACGGACCCAGGTTGGCGATGTTGAAAAGCTGGCGGACACTGAAGGCACGCGACCCGCACGGTGAGACGGGCTCGCAGGGAAGATTGTCCACTCCAGCCGAGTTGATCGTCTGGTTCACCACGCCAGTGTTGAATGTCGCTGAGCTGTTCAGGATCGTCGAGCCGTGGCAAACCGAGCAAACGCTGGTAAAGGCATTCAAGCCTCGCCGCTGCGCGGCGGTGACCACAAAGTTGTTCAAATTGAACTTATTCGGGTCGGTTCCTGCCGGGAAGTCCAGAGACCGCATGAACGCTTCCATAGCGACCAGTTCATCAGGCGTTGGCAGCCGGAAATCCGGGTCTGTTCCACCGCTGTTCCGAGCCAGCGTCCGCGGGAAGTGCTGGGTGACAGCTCCAGTCGCGAATGTTTGCAGGTCAAAGAAGTTGCCGCTAAGTCCAAACGGACTAAATCTTTGGCTCAAATTCAGGAGGTGTGGAGACTTGCGGAATACGTTCGGGGTCGGGGCAAACCCGTCAATGTTTTCGAGGATCAGGCCACGGCCCTGGGGGAAATTCGCGGTGTCCGCACTCGTCCTCATCCGCTTGGGATTTTCCAGGCCGAGCACAGTCGAACCTGAAATGGCGCCAAGGCTTCCTGCCGTGATGCTCAAGACGGTTCCCGAACACGAATTGCTGTCACTCACGGTGCTGGACAAGGCGGGGTTCATGCCGCCATAAACAAGATAGGTTGTTGGCGAGACCTGCGTCAGCACCTTGGCTCTGGCTCCGGTCGCTCCGCTTCCGCTCGTGATGATGCCCTGCAACGTACCAGGACATGGCGTGCCGCTCGGAACCTCCTGGGTGAGCTCCAGTGTGTTGAGGTTGAAGTCAAAGCCGGCATCGAAGCCGGACGGTGCCGTCTCGCCGATGAACAGCGGATCGAACGTCGTGGAGACGGTACTGAATCGCGACTGGATGTTGCTGGGCGGCAGCGCCAAGTTCAAGCTGGCAACGTGACAAGTTGCGCAGGTCCGGCCATTGCCCTGGAAAGTCTCGCCGTTGAACAGATTCTCGCCCTGGGCGACCTGGGTGGCTAGCGGGATGGTGAGCGTCTGTCCCGCATCGTTCACCGGGGTGGGTGTCGCATTGATCACGAAATCGCCGTTAGGGACGGAACCACAAAGGGTAGAGGTGCGCGTCAGGCTCACCGTATTCACGATGGGAAGGGCGACCGTCGGGGAACCTGCTGCAACGGTTCCGTTGCAGCCGCCGGAGTCAGTTCCGGTCTGGGCAGGAGGAAAGCTCCCGTAGGAAACGCAGTCAGTTCGTATAGCCGCGTTGGGGTTCAACGGATTGTTCGTGAAGCATACCTTCCCGCCAATGGGGTTCAGGAGCGGCGGCATAATGAAATCGGGAGTCGGTGCTCCAGGCAGGTTCGCAAAGTCCTGGGTCGCAATCAACTGCGGGTTGGCATCGGCGGGCACATTGTGCGGGAATTTGAACTTGCCAATTTCTCTACCCGCGGCATCGAAGAACACCAGCATCACCCTCGATTGAGTCTCGCCAGCCTGCGGGCCCCATAAGTTGCCACCGCCCTCCTGCTTGATGACGATGAATTGGATTTTGGAGTTGCCATTAACGCCGGCCATGACCTCCTGAATATGGTTCTCCTCGTTGGTCGCGAAAGCGCGATTCGCGGACAGCAGAAAAACCACCCCTATCGCCAGGGTATAGGCGAATTGCAGACTCTTGTTCCGGTTAGTCACGCGATTGAACTCCTATCTTCCATGTTCCTCATACATGCCAGGCCCTTGCGTATGGGACTTCCATTTGGGTAAGTGAGCTTTTGCCTTAGGGGGATGCTACTGAAAGCCTAGCCGCTTGTTCTCGTCAGCGCGAGGATAAAACTACTCGTTACTCCATATCTATGCTTTGTCCTTTAACGAACGCGGTTGAGACTAGCTTAGGTTGTAGCTCAGCGCAAGTTAAATTGCTTTCACATCCCACTGAAGGCCTGAATTTTCGCAGACACGTTTGAGGTGTTAGCCTCTCGCGAAGCAGTACGAGTCATCTTCACTTGCCGGGAAAAGACAGGGAGCGAACTTACCACATTGAGATAGAGCTCGTCGATAACTGGAAAGTAACTAACAGGGAAGATTCATCAGCGAAGATCCCCTTAGGCTAGAATCCCAATCTGTATGAACATGTCTTTGATAATCCGGTAGGTCAAAAGAGCGGGTGGCCCGTCCAATCTCCCCGGTTTTTGTTGCCCAGACGAGACAAGGGGTACCCTACATTTTGCGCAACAAAGGGTAGGATAAAATAACCGCCCATGCCGAAGGGTTTGCGCCATTTTCACAATACCGGCCAAAGACATTTCACTCCGGGCGCAAGCCCGGAGCTTCCCAAAGCGTGTAGTTGTTATCGTCGCCAACCTTTTCCAGGTTCAGCACGACGTCGCGATTATTTCCTGAAGGTATTTGAAGACTGGTGAGTTCTCCAGAACTGTGGAGCTGGAGCAGCTTTCGATATTATCGATTAGGCGAAGAGGGGCCGGTTAAGATTGGGACACCATCGATCCTACCCTTTGCTGCGCAAAGGGTAGGACACCCTGGTCTCGAAGGTTGAAGTGAAACCCCAGAAAGGTGGGCCACCCGCCCCAAGCGACGAGAAGCCCGTCCTAACTAAGCCTCCGCCGCCAGCCTCAGCTGTATCTCGCGTATGACGATCATCAAAACTTCAACTTCTTTATTTCGCCTGCGTTAGCCCCGCAACAACTGCGGCAACTTTATCGAGTTGCTCATTCCAGCCCTCTAATTGACCGCTATTTTTCGCGCTCTCCATGGGTTCACTTCCAATGAAGGTGAGTTTCGTCTGGCCATTTCCAAAATCCTCAAAAATAACCACGTCGTGCGCATCGTCTATGGCCTCATGTTCTATTCCATATTGCTCAGGCTCAACCTTGTTTCCCTTCGAGTCGCAAAAGTACATGGAGTAAACGATCTTCTCGTGCGGAACAATCTCATGGTATTCACCGCCATTCCAGCCCTCCTGTCCATCCGGCGTTCTCATGCAGTAGAGAAATTTTCCTCCCACGCGAAAATCCATCTTGCAAACAGGCGCAGTAAAACCCTTCGGCCCCCACCACTGCATCACATATTTCGGATCTGTCCACGCCTTCCAAACCAATTCGCGTGGGGCATCAAAAACTCTAGTGACAACCATCCGCTCTGTCTCGTTAACCGTGTTTTTTGTCATCTCCAACCTCCGCTTTTTTCATTTCGTTCACAACTACATCGAGCTTGTCGAAACGCTCTTCCCAGAATCGGCGATAGCTAATCGCCCAGTCGCTGACCGTCTTGATCGCCTCTGGCCTAAGCGTGCACACACTCTCTCGTCCACGCTTCGTCTTGATCACAATCCGTGCCCGCACCAGGTAGGCAATATGTTTTGAAATCATCTGCTGCGAGAGTGCAAACGGTTCCGTCAATCCATGCACAGAGGCAGGCCCAAGGGAGAGTCGTTCGATCATTGCCCGGCGGGTTGGATCAGACAGAGCCGCAAATGTTGTATCTAACTTATCCACAACCATATGGTAGTGGATAAGCCGTCGATGTCAAGTGTGGATTTTGGAGTTCCCGACTTCTGTTTCCTGATCTCGCGCAGAGCGAACAGCCGAGGGCGGCTGTTCCACACGAGCATCGCTGGCTCTAAAATTCGCGGCTTCAAATTCGCGACCTCAATTCGCGGCTTCAATTCAAGACAAGGATCATTTAGACTTCCCGTTCACTTTTAGGAGAAAAAGCCACAATGAAGAGGTCCCATATTCCTGTCCTTTTGACTGTCTTGATGATTGTCGCCGGACTGTCAGCCGCGGTGAGCGGTGCCCGCGCACAGAATGTGGCTCCGGCTGATTCCGGAAAGATTGCGGAGCAGGTTTTCAAAAATATTCAGATGCTGAAGGGCGTTCCCGCCGAACAGTTGCAGCCGACCATGCAGTTCATCAGCAGTTCGCTGGGCGTGAATTGCCAGTTCTGCCATGTGCAGGACGCGTTTGAGAAAGACGATAAGAAACAGAAACAGACGGCCCGGCAGATGATCGAGATGCAAATGGCCATCAACAAGGCCAATTTCAAGGGAAAGAATGAAGTAACCTGCTTCTCCTGCCATCGCGGCTCACATGATCCGGTGGGAGTACCGATCATTGCCGATGCCGATGCCGAGCCGAAGCGTCCTGAAGCGCCGAACGCGGAAGCGTCCCAGCCGGCGCTGCCTTCAGCAGACCAGATCCTCGACAAGTACGTCCAGGCCCTCGGCGGCGCTGATGCAATCAAGAAGATCACCAGCCGGATACTGAAGGGCACCATCGCTGTGGGCCCGAGCCAGTTCCCGGTGGAGGTCCTGGCCAAAGCGCCGAACAAGCGTATCGCCACCGTGCACACGCCCAACGGTGACAGCATTACCGCATTTGACGGCCACACCGGCTGGCTTGGCAGCCCCGGCCCGCAGCCGCCGCATGACATGAATTCGCAGGAGACAGAGGCCATGCGCTTCGATGCCACGTTCTATCTCCCGCTGGAACTTAAGGGTATGTTCAAGGATTTCCGTGTGCGTCCTTCCGACAAGATTGCGGGACATGACGCTGTGCAGGTGATCGGCATCAACCCCGATAAGCCACCGGTGCGGCTCTTCTTCGATCAAGATTCGGGCTTGCTGCTACGCATGGTGCGCTACGACCAAACTCCCCTGGGCAGTAATCCGGTACAGGTCGACTATGCCGACTATCGCAGCGAGGGCGGTGTGAAGGTCCCGCACCAGTGGACCAACGCGCGCCCGCGAGGCCGCTTCACCATCCAGTTGAACGAGGTCCAGATGAACGCGGCAATGGACGATGCCAGATTCCAGAAGCCTCCAGCGGCTGCAACTCCCGCAGAGCAGAAGCCGGCGCAACGATAAAACTTCAGTGGCCGAAGTTGTTCCGAGAAGCCGGCGACACAGTCAGCGTTGGGCATTGTGCCAGGCAAGGACAATGCAAATACGAAAGACGAAGACGAAAGGCGAAAGATAGGCGCGCGCGTAGATCCCATGGCACAGGTTTCGGCTATTTTCTGCCGCCCCGCCATCCGCGTGCATCCGCTGTAGGCTCTTGCTCTTCCGTTCTCGGCGATGTCGTGCGATCACGGCGATTCCGGGCGATAACGCGGTGAGGGTTGCCAGTTGCTAGTTGCCATTTGCCAATTTGTTGCTCTTCCAATCAGTCCGGCGGTGGCGGCGGCTTGAGCGCGCGCGTATCGGGTATTCGTCTGTCCAATCTCGGAAGGTCACATTGCGGAACCACAAACCGGGCCAGACCGCAATCCAGACAAACCGTGATGGTGGGGAAAACCAGAAGGCCGGGATCGTCGATATTATCTAAACCCTGGGAATGAATGTTGATTTCAGCATACAGTTCCCGCTCATGAGCTGATAGGCAATGGGTGCAAATCATAAAGACATCCTGATTTTTAATGTAGATACAAAAAAAGGGATCCGATATTGTTATTCATGACAGGGGGTACAAACAGGTAGTTTTGCCAGTTGATCGGGTGTTTGTTTTCAATCGGTTGGATCGGTCAAATTAAACAGGAAGATCCACTCTGAATACACAATGATCACCTGCTGCTTAAGGCTGGGCGCTTAGCCCTATCGCGCAGGGCAACAATCATCCTTCATACTTTCTCAGGATTCCAAAGCACTTAGCTCGATCCATCCAAAGCCATCCGACTGCTTTGGTCCTTCTGGTCCATCCACGCTCATCCGCAGTAGGTTTCGGCGATGTCGGCGATGATGCGGTAAGGTTTGCTATTTGCCAATTGCCATTTACTAATTGCTGCTCTTCCGGCGCACTTCTATTTGTCCATTGCGTATCCGGGTCTCCAAGCATGGTTGTGGATGCACCGCCGGGCCATCGAGCACGCGGCCATCTTCCAATGAGAATCGAGAAAAATGAAGTGGGCAGACGATACTGTTGCCAACCAGTTTGCCTTCCGCAAGTGGCCCACTAAAGTGGGAGCACGTTTCGGCCAGGGCAAAGATATGCTCTCCTCGACGTATCAGAAGAATGGGGACGCTATTGTGGATCGCACGCGTCGGCGTCTCGTCTTTTAACTCTTGTTCCGGCAGAACGGCCACAAACTCTGTTGGGAAGGCTTGCCCCTCTGTGCGATCAACGCCAACCCGGTTCTCGTAAACCATCTTGCCGCCTAAATGGGCCGCATACGACATAACGGCATAACCCAGGACGGAGCAGATACGGCCACCCGCGCGCGATCTCTTCCGCTTCCGTAAGACCAGCGAGGTGGTAAACAGCGCAGTCGCGCTGAGATTGAGCAGCCCATGAATGAATCCGGTACGACGAGCAGGCGGATCAACATCTGACCAGTCAGTCACGCCTGTCACAGCGGCGCCTGCTGCGGCGAGTATTCCGATCGCTATCGACGCGTCGGCGGCCCGCTCAAATTCACGCCCGCCACGAATCATATCCAGAAGATCAAATGCCATGGCCACGGTCCAGGCGCCTACCGGCACATCCGTAAGAACCACGTGCAGCGGTTCACCCAGCCATGTACCGTTCAAAAAATTCCTGATCTTTTGCGCGCTCTGCCGTCCGCCCCCGTATAAAAACTTGTCGATCTCTTTCTGCACTCTCTCATCGATTGGTACTTGAGGCGCTACTGGCGATTCCCCTGAATCCATAACGTCGATGTCTGGATTGGTTGGGATATTCGGATTTGGCATCGGTCCTCCTCGTCCTCATCTCATGATTCATTGGGACAACGGTGAGATGCCAAATCTCAGCCTGCAAATAAGCACTCGGTAACTGGAATAAAGCAGCTCAAGGGGCGAGGCCGGCTCGCGCGCCGAGCCCATCGCATCAGGCGCATCACCAATACTGGGCGAGGAGCATCTCAAGCGGTTTGGAGCGCAGCGACATAAATGCTGCACCTATCGAACCCCTGACGGCAACACAAACGTGATTGGTATCTGCGTCTGCATCGCGCCGTTCTGAACTGCGATCAACTTATGTGACCCCGCTTGGCGGCCCGGCACACCCGGCATCTGCTGGCAGAAGCTTCCATCACGTCCCGGCGTCGCCGAGCCCACGACGGGAGCGGTTGCCGCATCGAGATGCAGCGTCACCGGACCCGGCGCAAAACCGGCGCCGAAGAGCATAAAAGCCGCGTCAGCTTGGGTTGAGCTGATCGGATGATTGGGGCAGCCTTTCTCGCCATTTAAAAGACCAACCATCATGATGGACGCTTTGCCTCCACCTGCATTGGCTCCAGCCACTACCACGGTTACTTCCGCAGTCGCATTACCGTCAACGGCCTTGATGATATGCGAGCCGGGAGAAATACCAGCAGGAATGGTGACGGTGGAAGCAAACGTACCTTGCGGTGTCACCACGGCCGAGCCGATATTTGTGCCGAGAGCAGCCAGGATAGTGGAGGTTCTCTGCACAGCTGAGACTCGGCTTGTCGCGGGCGCTGGCGTAGCAACTCGGGCGCGCCGCACGGCGGAAACTCTGTCCGGACTGCTAGCAGCGGCGGAAGGGCTCTGGGCAACTCCGTCAATTGTCAAAGCAACTTTGCCCTGGTCGGCTTTGGCCGTTGCCGTGGTTGCTCTGATCGGAGCGCTCCACTGGCTACATGTGATGGCATCGCAGTCACGTGCGCGAAACTGGTAGGCGGTTCCCGGAGTGAGACCTCGCGCGTCGAAGTGTGTGCCGCATGAATATTTGGCATCACCGGTCAGCCGTTCATTATGCGCTTGACCATTATTGGCAGGTCCCCATTGCAACTCAGTTGCTCCCCCCGTGCAAGCTCCGCCTAGAATGGCGCCACCTTGTGAGATGGTCACAGGAAGCGACGTTGTGTAATCCATGTTGGGAGGAAAGTATTGACCGGTAACCTGCACCTGGCTCCCCGCAACCACGCTGGGTCGGTTCGTGGCGATCATGGGGCGGGTGAAGCTTGGTTGGGCAGGCATGTTGGAGGCCCTGGCGGCGGCATCCGGAGCGCTAACGGTTGGGGCTGCGATGGCTCGATAGTTTAAGCGGAAAAGAATGGCTGTCCGTTCCACGGCCGTTTCAAAGTCGAAAAGAGTCACGGCCCGGTGCAGCAACGCATTTTTCCCCGTACATGCGTCGCTCGTACGCAGCTCCTGAAAGTATCCGTCCAGAGGAGTGCTCTTTTGTATCTCCGCCGATTCAATGGCCCGCTCAGCTACGGCGAACTCGTGGTGAAGAATGAAATCGTCGGCAAACTTGAGAAGGGAAGCGGTCGCGCTGTGGTTGCTATCAATATTTACAGCCTGCGTAACAACCGTGGCTCCTTCCGCCGTAAGCGCACAGAGACCGGGAGTGCGCAGCAGAGTTGTAACTTCGGCGGCAAAGGTCACAGTAAACCGGGGATCGTCGGGACAAAAGATTGTCCCGCCGCTGGGCGAGCATGTAGCAGGTGAGGTGAGCGCGAAACTGACCTTGTTGCTGGTGAGTAGATAGGCAAGGTAAAAAGTAGATCCGACCTGTTTGAGGAGCAGCTTGCCCGTGGGTGCAAGGTTACAGGCGATGTCGTAGACGCTGATTCCAGATCCGATCTTTTTTGCCGCTTGTACCATCTGTGCCTTGATGGTGGCGCAAGCATCCTCACGACGCGTTGTCCCGGTCCTGGGATCGCGGACCTGACTCCACTGCTGGTCCATGATGGTGCTCACTGGCGTCGAAAAAAGCTGGTTCATCTGAGGGCCAATGAGGCCGACCGGCAAATTGATGTCGATTGGCTTGCCCGTATTTCGATCAGGCGCAGAAACATGCAGCTGAATTTTGAATCCCGTGATATCGATCGGACTGGTGTAGACCGGCAGGTTTTGTGATTCAGGCGTCGCGGCGATTGCGGTCGTGGTTGCAGCTTGAACGCCGGGAGAAAAAACCACAATCAAAAACAACGCCAGGAGGAAAGCGCTGCCACGCGCAGCTTTCAAGCAGGCTCGAACCGGACATGGAAGAGAATGGAGGTTGTTGGGTGAAGGGTCTTCCATGTTGGGCGCAATACGGCACATTGTGTTCTTCAAAATACGTCACCATTTCCTGATCGAGAGTTTGGGGGCCCAGTGCGCCGGCACCGTGCTTTGTCCGGCTATTTTCGCGCGGGAGGAGTCGATGGGACTTTAACGAACAAACTGACTCTGAGGAAGGGAAGATATTAATGGTGGCCTGTTTCGCCGCGAAAAACTGGTGAATCGGTTGGGACCAGGGCGCATGGCAACGCCCGCACAATCAGGCTGCCAGATCGAGATGGGTCAAACCGCTCTTGTCTTCGTCCTGAGGAATCTTGCCCTTCTTCGACTCTTTGGACAGCTGGCAGTTCAACTGCGCTCCCACCAGCATGACAAAGCCGTTCCAATAAAGCCAGACCATCAACGCAATCACGGCCCCAATGGTGCCGTAGGTTTTATTGAAATGAGCAAAGTTTCGGAAGTACACGCCCATTGCGTACGACAAACCAACCCAACTGGCCACAGACATCACCGCGCCTGGCAGCGTGCTCCAGAAGCGCTGCTTCACATTGGGAGCAACAAAGTAAATAAACTCCACTGCAAGAACGGTAAATCCGAATGAAATGGTCCAATGCACATAGGGCCACGCTTTGATGAAGAGCCATGACAGTCGCTGGTGCTCGGCCAGTCGCTGTGCGAACTCTGGCCCCATGATCATGACTGCCAGGGCCACCATGAGCAGCAGCCCGACCATAAAAGTTAATCCAACCGCCAGCGGACGCGTTACCCAGAACGGGCGACCTTCTTCAACTTCGTAGGAAATGTTTAACGCTTCAATGGTCGCGGCGAAGCCACCGGAAGCTGTCCAGAGAATGCCGAGTATGCCGAAGGAAAGCAGTGTTCCTCGATTCGGCGTGACTACATTGGCCAGCACAGTCTGCACCGCCTGCATGCTGTCCGCAGGAACAAAGCTGCCTAATAAAGCCAGAACCTGATTAAAAAGATTTTGTACCGGGACATAGGCCGCCACGGCTGAAAGCAGGATCAGAGCAGGGAAGATCGCCAACACAAAATAGTAGGCAAGAGCAGCTGCCATCTGGAATGTGTGCTTTTGAAATATATCTTCGCCGGCGCGCCACACAGCGTCTTTGATTCCAGAGAACGTTAAGCCACGTCGACCGCGCATACATACTTCGATGCGCGATCAGGTAACCGAGTTCCTGACTTTAGCGTCCAATCCAGCTTGCAATGTGAGCGGACAAGGCGACCATCAATACTTCACGATCGCGGCAAACGATTTGGCATCCAGGCTGGCTCCGCCGACCAGAGCGCCATCGATTTCCGGCTGGGCCATGAGCGCCGTTGCATTCTCCGGCTTCACGCTGCCGCCATAGAGAATGCGCATCTGGCCCGCAACGCCAATGCCAAATACTTCTGCGGCTTCAGCGCGGATAATCTCATGCGCAGCGGAAGCCATTTCTGGCGTGGCGGTTTTTCCCGTTCCGATGGCCCACACCGGCTCATAAGCAATCGCCATCGCAATGGCCTCTCCGCTGGATACCTCTCGAAAAGCAACACTGCATTGCCGGCGCAGAACATCTTCGGTCAGCCCCACCTCGCGCTCCTGTAACACTTCACCCACGCAGACGATAGGTTTAAGTCCGGCAGCAAGCGCGCTTCTCAGTTTCAGATTTACTGTCTCATCCGTTTCTCCGAAATACTGGCGGCGCTCGGAGTGTCCGATGATCACATGGGAACAGCCTGCCGCAACCAGCATTCCGGCCGAAATCTCGCCGGTGTATGGGCCTTCTTTTTCCCAGTGCATGTCTTGCCCGCCCACGAACAGGCCGCTGCCTCTCGCCGCTTCAACAACCGCAGGAATGCAGGTGAAGGGCGGGCACAAAACAATTTGATCACGTTCATGGGCTGAGGCAATGGGCAGCAATGCCCTCAAGAAATCGAGAGCATGATCTACGGTCTTGTACATCTTCCAGTTGGCGGCAATTATCTTCCGGCGTTTACTCATGCGTTGCTGACTGTCCTGATTTCGTAATGAGGAAATTCCGTCGCCAGATTCTTTGCTGCCTGCGCGTACGCAGCGTGCGTGTGAAGGTCAAACAAGACGAAACGCACCCGGTTCAGAGGCTGTAGAGACTGCTGGTTTTGGCCATGCAGATTCTCGCTATGCACGTGGCTGCCATATAGAAGATCGGCGATGCTGCGTAACGCGATCTGCGCCGCTTCAGCCACCGGATATCCAAAAGCTCCAGTAGAGATGGAAGGAAAACTTATCTCCGCACAGCCGAGCCGTCTGGCTTCTTCCACGCAATGGCAGTAGCAGCTTTCCAGAATTTGCGGTTCATTTTTGCCACCACCTTGCCATACAGGCCCCACCGTGTGGATCACATAACGCACTTTCAGATTGCCGGCTCCTGTCGCCACGGCCTGTCCCGGAGCAAGGCTGCCGCGCTGATCGCGGACCCTGCGGCATTCTTCCAGAAGCTTGGGACCCGCTGCCCGATGAATGGCTCCATCCACTCCGCCGCCGCCCAGCAGGGAAGAATTGGCGGCGTTCACAATTGCGTCCGTCGTCTCGTCAACGATATTGCCCTGCATAAGTTCCAGGGTCGCCTGTGCACCAATCCGATATCGCAAAAGGCTGTTCATGCTTCCGTTAGCTATCCTTTAGACATTTAGACATTCGTCAGGGCTTCCACGCCGGGTAGTTTCTTGCCTTCCAGAAACTCCAGGGAAGCGCCCCCGCCTGTGGAAATATGGCTGATCTTGTCTGCCACGCCGGACTGATGCACAGCCGCCACCGAATCTCCGCCACCCACGATGGATATGGCTTTCTTGTTGGCTGCAACCATCTCAGCAATCTTCATGGTGCCTTTGGCAAACGGCGCAACTTCAAAAACGCCCATCGGGCCATTCCAGACAATCGTTTTTGCTGTCGCAATCTCCTTGCCGAAATCGGCAATTGTCTCCGGACCGATATCCAGACCCATTTTGCCGTCAGGAATTCCCGCGTCCGCACTTACTATTTGATGTGAAACATCTGCGTCGATCTTCTCCGCGATCACATGGTCAAGTGGAAGGTGAAAACGAACTTTCTTTGCCTGTGCCTCCCCGATCAATTCTTTCGCCAGCCCAACCTTATCTTCTTCCACCAGCGATTTGCCCACCTTCTTGCCTTGTGCCTTGAGGAAGGTGTAAGCCATCGCTCCGCCAATCAGTAGCGCATCAACCTTGCCCAGCAGATTGCGTATGACGTCAATCTTGTCTGAAACCTTGGCTCCTCCGATGATCGCAATAAACGGCTTTTCCGGATTCGTTGTCGCCTTGCCCAGATACTCCAGTTCTTTCTGCATGAGCAAACCAGCCGCCGACTTGCTGACGAACTTCGTGATCCCGGCCGTGGATGCGTGTGCGCGATGCGCCGAACCAAAAGCATCATTCACATAAACATCAGCCAAAGACGCCAGAGCGCGTGAGAAGCCTTCATCATTGGCTTCTTCTTCCTGGTGAAAACGGAGATTTTCCAGGAGAAGAGTATGCCCATTCACCAGTTTGCCTGCCATCTCCTCCGCGGCAATGCCCACGCAATCTGGAGAAAAACCCACGTTTACGCTTCTTCCCATACGTTCGTCCAGCAGCATGCGCAGCCTTTCCGCCGCCGGCTTCAGGCTCATCTTCGGATTCGGTTTGCCTTTGGGCCTGCCCAGATGTGACGCCAGAATTAACTGTGCGCCCTTATGCAGAGCGTACTCAATAGTCGGCAGCGTTTCGCGGATGCGGGTGTCGTCTGTCACATGTCCATCTGCCGAGAGAGGGACATTGAAATCCACTCGCATGAACACGCGCTGGCCCTTCAGGTTCAGATCTTGTATGGAGAGTTTTGCCATGGTCGTTCAGACTCCCTCTTGCTTACAGGCCTTTCTTTGCCAGGAAACTCACCAGGTCGCGGACACGGCATGAGTAGCCCCACTCATTGTCATACCAGGCAATCACCTTTACGCAATTACCGGCGACCACACGGGTGAGCGGAGCGTCCACAATGGACGACCGGTCATCGCCGCGGTAATCAACGGATACCAGCTCTGCCGTCTCATATCCCAGAATGCCTTTCATCGGACCATTCGCCGCTGTCTGCAGCGCCTTGTTGACCTCTTCCACCGAGGTGCTTTTCTCCGTAAACACAACCAGGTCCACCACACTGACATTGGGCGTGGGAACGCGCATGGAAAAGCCGTCCAGCTTGCCGCTCAAATCAGGTATCACCAGTTTCAATGCTTTAGCTGCACCGGTCGAGGTTGGAATCATGGACAGGGCTGCGGCCCGCGCGCGACGCAGGTCTTTATGCGGGAAATCCAGGATGACCTGATCATTCGTGTAGGAATGGATCGTGGTCATGGTACCGCTCTGGATCTTGAAGCTGTCATGAAGCACCTTGGCCACCGGCGCCAGGCAGTTGGTAGTACAGGAAGCATTGGAAATAATGTGGTGCTTCGCGGCGTCGTATTTGCCTTCATTCACGCCCAGAACAATCGTGATGTCTTCATCTTTCGCCGGCGCCGATATAATGACCTTCTTCACGGGACCGCGAAGGTGGGCCTTGGCTTTGCCCGCTTCCGTGAATTTTCCAGTCGATTCAATCACCACCTGGGCGCCCACAGACTCCCAATTGATGGCGGCAGGGTCCTTTTCGGAAAAAACTTTTACCGCTTTTCCGTCGATGGTAATCGAATCTGCCGTGGCCTTAATATCCTGTTTCAAGTTGCCCAGGATTGAATCGTACTTGAGCAGATGGGCCAGCGTGGCCGGGCTGGTCAGATCGTTCACTGCCACAAATTCAATGTTGGAGTCACCCAGGGCGGTGCGCAATACGTTGCGGCCGATTCGCCCGAAACCGTTGATCCCGACTTTAATCGCCATATGAAAGATTCCTCCGCGAAAAAAAATCAATGTGTACTGAAAAAGTGATTGACCGGAGCAAGGCTGCAGCAACGGTCTTGGTGCAAACTCTTCAGCTTAACAACAAACATAACTATGCGCAATTTGCCGCCCGGAAGCGTGTGGGCCGCGTTACAGACTATGGATGCAAGGCCGAAGCAGAACGACACACGTGTATTTTTGCGGGGAACTGACTGCAGGGAAAGGACCGGGAGATCGGCCAGGCAAAAAAATGCCGCGGGTGTCGACGCCCGCGGCATAGTTCCTGCAGATTTAAGCTCTTCTCTTTCGCTGCTTTTTGCTATCCCGCAGTCTTGGCTGTGGCTAAGGAGCAGCTTTGCTGGTCAAAATTCGATCGTCTTTCTAACTCAAGTGCTTTGTGTCTACTCAACTGAATTTCTAGCTCAACCGCATTGTTTCTAACCCAAGAGGTGGACCTTTTCGAAACTCAAACGGCCTTTGCTTCTTGCTCAAGTGCTTTTTTACCCAAACTGCATTGCTTCTAACTTTTTTCAACTGTATTTGTTTCTGATTTCAGCCGTATTTCTTGGAGTTCAAGCCCTTATCATGCCGACCTCGCCAGCGTGGGTTTATGACTTGGCTGACTGGGTCTTTATCTCAACTGTTTGAGTGTTGCAGATTCCTTTTGCTTGTGTTCTGGTCTGAACTTCAGGTGTTTCTGGCCCGACAGCGTGAGGTACCAATTTCAACTCAACGTGTTTCCTGACTCAAATGACTCAAACTATGTAGCAGTGTTTGCAGCTTTCTTGTCTTTGAGTGTGCGTCATCATGGCTGGCTTCATCACAAACATGTTGAAGCCGCAGCGCCGGGCAGGAACGCTCAAGCCGGCTGCCACCATTTGAGCACGGCGATCATTTTTAAATGATCTGCGCTCAGTGACAAAAACCCTACCTGCCACAGGACAGGGACGAATCCTGCATGGAGCGGCAAAGTGACTGGGGGAGGGTTGCGGGCGGAATTATAGCAATTTACCTTACCGCTGCAACATTTGTTTTGCATTTCTTTGAGATTTTAATCGTCTCCGCCGGCCGCCCCACTAAGCCATAGCGCACGAACCCATGCTGCAAACCTCAAAAGGTTGCAAGTTCTTCTAACGGTGTGTTACACACGAGACATGCGCAACTGGATGCGCGAGCGCATGAAGCGCCGTAAAAAGAAACAAGAAAACGAAACCGAAGCCACCGGCAAGGTCGGCCAGCAAAAGCCGCTGATCGATGAGCTCCATCCCGGGCCCATCGTCCCGTCCTATTCTGATCCCGATTCTGATCCTGATGCCGAGGACGCAGAAGAGCCTGGTCGGGTGGAAGCTCCCCCTGCTCCGCGGGCGGAAGTCAGCCGTGTTGAGACGGAAATTCAGCCTGAATCGCCGGAACTTCCAGGCGCGGCCCCGGCTGCACCTGCCATGACCTCCAAGGGAGCGCGCCCGCCCAAAGGTGTAGTTGTTCTGGCCATCGGACTGCCGGGATCGGGCAAAACCACATGGTTTCGCCGTCGTGGCGTCACTCCGCTGTCCAGTGACATGCTGCGTTCGATCCTTTTTGACGACATTACCGAACAGCGTTATCAGGGCCTTGTTTTCTCCACCCTGCGGTCGCTGCTTCGTGCCCGCTTGATCGCCCGTATGCCCTGGAACTATGTGGACGCTAGCAACCTTGCGTCGCATGAGCGCCGGCAATGGGTGAAGATGGCCAAAGGCTTTGGCTATGAAGTCCACGCCGTATTCTTCGACGTGCCTCTTGAAGTTTGTCTGGAACGGAATCGCAAGCGTGAACGCCAGGTAAAGGAAGAGGTCATCCAGCGCATGGCCCAGAAGCTCAAGCCGCCATCTTTTGAAGAAGGCTTTACCAAGATTACGGTGGTTCGCGTGAAAGCTTCGTCGCAGGCTGAGTAGGCTTCTTCTTTAACATCTCGAGCGCAGCGAGAGATCCCTACCGTCTTGGTGAACCTTCCACCTGCATTGATCTTTTGAAAGGCAGCGGAACAGAAGTTACGGCCGCCGCATCCGGCGCGAAGAATCCTCAAAGCAGGCAAGTCAAGATTGTAGGGATCCCTCGCTTTGCTCGGGATTAAAACCACGATCTTCATCCTGGCCAGAAATGCATAAGTCCGAAGATGACAAACCATAGCGCAGCCATGAAATGCCAGTACCAACTGGTCACCTCAATTGTAAGTTGGCGCGACTCAAACTTCTGCCGGAAAAGCCTTCGGCCAAGTGCGAACATCAGCGCAAACAGGCCTCCAGCCAGATGGGCGGCGTGGATTCCGGTCAGAATATAGAAGAACGCACGCCCGGGATCAGACATGTGAAATGTTCCACTCGATTTCAGGAATCTCCACGCCAACACTTGCCCACCGAGAAACGCGAAGCCCAGTAAAACCGTGAACGCAAGCCAGGGCGGGTCAAACTGTGACTCTATTGGCAAAATACCGAGACTGCGAAACTCCGCTTGCTGTTCACTTTGCCGTCGTGCCAATTCCAGAGTAATACTGCTGCAAACCAGCACAGCAGAATTGATCAGGAGCAAGCGATATGGCAGCACCAGTGGATGCCAATCGCTCACTGTCTGTCTTCTAAGCTGATCGTAGTGGCCCATATGGAGGGAAAAGAGATACGCCACAATCAGGAATACGAACAGCATCGAGACAGAAACAATGCCGAGCACCATGGCCACCCGCAGCCTGCGCAGACGTTGCTGATAGCCAGGCGAATGACGTTGCCGATCGTGATCGCCGTCATCCCCGCCACCGCCATAGTTCCACTGGCGTGGAATTTTCCCCGGACCGCCGCCACCTAGCTTCGGCTTCCGCTCTCTTTCAACGCGCTCACGAATCGTAGGCATATAACTTCAGATGAGAAGCTCAGCTTTCGCGGCGGGATGGATCTTCCGTCGCTGGCTTGTCTTGCATGACAAAATCTTCGTCCGCCCCGGGAACGCTATATTCGTAGGGACCGGTATGCACAACGGGTGGGTGGCTCCCAAAGCCTTCAGCAACTGGTGGGGAAGCCAGAGTCCACTCCAGAGTCGTGGCGTCCCATGGATTGCTGGCTGCCGCCGGGCCTTTAAACATGCTCCAAAAGAAGTTGAATAGGAACACCACCTGGCCCGCAATGGTCGCCACCGCAGCGTAGGTAATGAATCTCTGCAGGGGTAGCATCGCAGCAACATATTGTACGCCGGTTAATTCCGAGTAGCGGCGAGGGTGCCCAGCCAGGCCCAGCAGATGCATAGGCATAAAAATTGCATAAGCGCCGATGAACGTAATCCAGAAATGAATGGCGCCCAGCTGCTCATTCAGAAGTCTGCCAAACATCTTCGGGAACCAGAAATGCGTGGCGGCGAAAATAGCAAACAGGCCCGCCATCGCCATGATCAGATGAAAATGTGCGACCACGAAGTAAGTGTCATGTAGATAGACATCCAGCGCCGGCTGGGCCAGCAGCGGCCCGGTCAATCCACCGGTAATGAACAGCGATACAAAGCCGATGGAAAACAGCATGGGCGTGGTGAAACGAATCTTGCCTCCGTAGATCGTGCCCAGCCAGTTGAACACCTTGATGGCCGAAGGTACCGCGATTGCGGTGGTCAGGCTGGAAAATGCGAAGCCCACATGCGGGTCCATGCCGCTGACAAACATGTGATGGCCCCACACCATGAATCCCATCGCGCCGATAGCGATCGTCGCCGTGACCATTGCTTTGTATCCGAATACGGGCTTGCGACTGAATACTGAAAGCAGATGAGAGGTGAGCCCCATTCCTGGCAGAATGGCGATGTAAACCTCCGGGTGCCCGAAGAACCAGAAGAGATGCTGCCATAGCAACGGCGATCCACCTGAGTGCTGCGTGATCGCCTGGCCGCTCACGATCAATCCTGACGGCACAAAGAAGTTGGTGCCTGCGTGACGATCCAGAAAGAGCAGAATTAGCGCGCCCAGCAGGATGCTGAAGGCCAGCAAACTTAATATCGCCGTGATGAACCATGCCCAGCAGGTAAGCGGCATGCGAAACCACGTCATGCCCTGGGTTCGCATTCTCGCCGTGGTGGTTACAAAGTTGATGGCGCTTAATACGCTTCCGATGCAGAACAGGCCGATGCTTGCCAGCCACAGATCTGTGCCCAGGTTCTGGCCCGGGCCTGTGGTCCCAATAGCACTCAATGGCGGATACTGCGTCCATCCGGCAATAGAAGCTCCACCCGGCACGAAGAAAGCCGAAAGTAAAATCAGCAACGAAACAAGCGTCGTCCAGAAACTGATGCGATTAAGCCCAGGAAACGCCATCTCAGACGCGCCAAGCTGCAACGGCAGGAAATACGTTCCAAATCCATTTTGCGGCACCGTTGAAAGCACAAAGAAGACCATCAACGTCCCGTGAATGGTGAGAAAGCCTAGATAGTCTTCCGGTTTGATCTGACCGAAGAAGGGAATTGCGGCCTGCGGCCAGACCAGGTGGATTCTCATCAGCAAAGACAGCAGGCTGCCGATTAGCACCGCCGCCAGCGACAAAAAGAAGTATTGCTTGCCGATGACCTTATGGTCGCGGCTGAAGACCCCGGTAATCATCGATCCCGGCGAGGTCTTCCGCGGGCCCGGGTTGGTGAACGCAACGGCGGATTTTTCCATGATTGCTACTGTTTGCTGTGCGACTGCAGCCACGCCGCAAATTCATGGCTGCTCACAACCTTCACCACGGCATGCATACGATAATGCCCTGTGCCGCACAACTCAGCGCACGCAATCTCGTATGTCCCGGCCTGTGTCGGGTGCAAAGAGGCCGGAATAGTCATTCCCGGGACTGTGTCATGCTTGAATCGCATCGCCGGAATGAACAAGCTGTGGATCACATCCTGGGCTCGAAGTTCCAGTTCCACGTCCTGGTCCAGCGGCAGCATCAACACCGTGGAAACAATGTCATCGCGTCCCGCGGGATCGTCCGGATCCAGGCCCAGCGCATTGCCTTCTTCCGCCTTGGCGAACCTCTGGGCATCTACGCGGCCAAATTGTCCGTCCACGCCCGCATAGCGGAAGTACCACTGAAACTGGGCGCCTGTCACTTCAATCTTCATGGTGCCGGGTTTCGCATGGTGCATCTCCATCTGCATCCATGCGCGCGCACCGGCTGCGTTAAAGCCGAAGAAGATGATGGCAATGGCAACCGTCCATAAGATTTCAAGCTTGGTATTGCCGCGATGAAACTTTGCACCTTCTCTGCGCCTGCGCCATGAGAGCAACACAAATATCGCCAGCAGGACCTGCGCCGCGACGAACAGGGCTCCCAGCAGGCTCATCGCCTGAGCAAACTGATGGTCCACGCTGCCTGCCGCCAGTGACGCACCGGCAGGGAACCACCACGGATGCGAAATCATGAGATACCCGGACGCGGCCGTAATCAGCAGGAGCACAACCACGATTGCCAGGGCCATTACTTTGACTGCTTTCCGTTCTTGACCAGCTTGAGAAATTCCGCATGCACGCGGGTGTCAGGCGAGAGTTCAGGATGGAACGTTGCCGCCATAATGTTTCCTTCGCGGATAAGCACAGGATCGTCACCAGAGCTGGCTAGAATCTGAACGTTTTTCCCGGTGGCTACGATCTTTGGGGCGCGTATGAAAACCATCTCCAACGGGCCGCCTTCCAGCTTGGTCTGCGCCTCGCGAATCGAGCTGTCAATCTGGCGGCCATAGGCATTGCGACGTATGCGTATGTCCAGCGCGCCCAGTGACAATTGCGGCGGGTTCTCTACGTCCTTGGCCAGCAGAATGGCGCCGGCACATGTTCCAAATGTCGGCTTGCTCCGGACAAACTCACGCAGCTTCTCCAGAAAACCCTCTTCGGCCAGAAAGTTCAGGAAGGTGCTGGATTCTCCACCCGGAATAACGATGGCATCGATGGAATCAAGCTGCTCCGGCTTGCGTACCAGAACAACCTTTGCGCCAAGCTGCTCCAGTCGCTTCTTATGCGCTTCGTAATCACCTTGAATGGCTAGGACGCCGATAGTCATTTTTCTTTTGTTTGCTACTGAAATCCCGAGCTTTGCGAGGGATCCCTACAATCTCGAAACATTCTCGCGTGGCAGTCGCAGCTCAAACTTAAGATCCTCGTTCGGTAGGGTTCCCTCGCTTCGCTCGGGAGTAAACCAACTACCAAGAACCAACTACCGGTTTTACCATCCCCTCGTCTGCATCATGTCGCCTTCGACCATAGCCGAAACGGCCAGGCCCTTCATCGCTCCAACCAGATCATGGCTGACTTCAAGTAACACTTTAGGATCGTCAAAGTGAGTGGTAGCACGAACAATTGCTTTGGCCCGCTTCTCAGCCTCCACCGGATCGCAGAAAGTTCTGGCATCGGACATGAAGATTCCCGATCCAACGAATACTGCTTCGGCGCCCAACTGGCGAACGAGGGCTGCATCCGCAGGGGTGGCAATACCGCCGGCAGAGAAGTTCGGCACCGGCAGCTTTCCGGACTTCGCTACCAGGCGGACCAGCTCATACGGAGCCCGCAACTCCTTCGCCTGAGCATAAAGTTCTTCATCCGATAGCACCGTTAACTGCTTCATATCACGGACGATCTGCCGCAGGTGCTTCACGGCGTGAACCACGTCTCCGGTCCCGGCTTCACCCTTGGTCCTAATCATGGCCGCGCCTTCGGCAATCCGTCGCAAAGCTTCACCCAGGTCCCGCGCACCACACACAAACGGTACCGTAAAGGCGTGCTTGTTCACATGATGGGCTTCGTCGGCAGGAGTCAGGACTTCCGATTCGTCAATGTAATCCACGCCCAGCTCTTGCAGGATCTGCGCTTCAGCAAAGTGACCAATGCGGCATTTCGCCATCACTGGAATGGACACGTTGTCCATGATCTCGCGGATCTTCTTTGGAGACGCCATACGGGCCACGCCGCCCTCGGCGCGTATCTGGGCCGGCACGCGCTCCAGGGCCATCACGGCTGTTGCGCCGGCACGCTCCGCAATCTCCGCCTGGGCAGCATCGGTCACGTCCATGATTACGCCGCCTTTCAGCATTTCCGCCAGTCCGGTTTTTAGACGCAATCCGTTGTTGCCGTTTGATTCTGACATGGGAAAACTCCTGCATTCGCGCCCTAAGCGCGTCTGACATTGTGAGAACCCTCCATTTTACTAGTTTGCGAGGATTTCTGCTGCTTGCTACGAATCCGCTTGCAGGAAGCTGGGGAACTTCCTTGTGATGTCGATGGCGACAAATACTCCAACGCTACGTGCCAGCACCTCGCCTTTATCATTCGTGATCTCGGCTATGTTGGTGTGTTCACGCCCAATGACCTGCTGTTCGCTGCCCGTGACTGTGAGCAACTGATTGAGCGGTACAGGCCTCTTGTATTCCACATTCATGGATTTCGTTAGCGCCAGCACATTGCGCAGCTTGTTGACCTTGCCCATCGCTTCATCCAGGATCGTGGCAATAATTCCGCCGTGCGAGTGTCCCGGAGGTCCCTGATAACGCGTGCTAAGAGTGAATTGGCAAATAGCTTTGTGTGCCTCCACGTCAAAGAAAAACTCCAGCTGCATGCCATCGGCATTGTCCTTGCCGCAGGCAAAACAATTGTTCTGGACCGCGCTGCGCTTGCTATCAACGTTCGTGTGGCCGTGAGCAGGTGTGTGTTTGGACATGTGGGAAGCTAGATTCTAGCATCTCTGACTTTTTTCTTTATCCCGAGCGTGAGCGAGGGATCCCTACGGCCTTGGAGGTCGTAGCCTCCAAATTTTCTAAAATCCCCAAACGCAGTGAGGGATCCCTATCGCCTCGAGATTTGTGGAGCGCAGCCGCCCTCGGCTGCGTTGTTCATTTTAGTTAGTATGGACGCACATCACGCCTTCCTCGCCACCAACTCAGCCGCAGCCTTACCGGTCTTCGTCTCGTTGTAAAAAAGAATGTCCAACTCAGTGAATGCTTCTCGCAGCTCATCCGGCTGAAGTAGATAGGCCGGATCGGTCGGCCCTCCCGGAACATTCATCCGATCGATTGTGTAGGTTCGATAGATCAGCATTCCACCGGACTTGAGCGCCGCGACCAAAGCAGGGAAGAGTTCCCTGCGCAAAAAGTAAAACACAACGATGAGGTCGTACTTATCGCGACCAAGATCACCAGTCACATTCAGGTCAAGCGCTTCGGTGTTCAGCATGCCCGGTGCTGACGAAACCTGAGACTTTTCCTTCGCCAACCCCAGCGCGACATTGGAGATGTCCACCAAATCAACGCGCCACCCGCGCTCAAGCAGGAACATGGAATTTCGCCCGGCTCCGCCGGCAAGATCCAGCGCCACGCCCGCAAGCCCCTCGCACAGAAATTGATCCCAGGCGCGCACCAGGAACTCGTCCGGCTGCGTCCACGCCTCCGGACGATCGGTATAACGCGCGTCCCATCGGCTCTTCTCTTCAGGTTCCATGGTTTTGATTCACCCCTTGCCATTCCGAGCGCCGCGAGGAATCTGCTTTTTCAAAATTTCCTGCGCTATACTGACACAAGTGCGCGATACCTCAAAAAACGTGACCCGGCCGAAAACCTTTTATCTGGAGACGTTTGGCTGCCAGATGAACGTGCACGACTCAGAGAAAGTCATCGGTACTCTGATCCAGCAGGGATATTCTCAGGTCGATACCGTGGAAGAGGCCGAGCTCGTGTTCTACAACACCTGCTCCATCCGCGACAAAGCCGAACAAAAGGTCTTCAATCGCCTGAACGACTACAAGAAGCTGGAATCGCAGGGCAAGAAGTTTGCCGTCATTGGCTGCGTGGCCCAGCAGGAGGGCGAAAAGATTTTCGAACGCGCGCCGCATGTTTCCCTGGTCGCCGGCTCCGCGTCCTATCGCAACCTGCCGCAAATGCTGGTGCAGATTCAAGCCGGAGAGCGCCATGTGACCGGCCTGGACGACCGCGAAACCGACCAGACCTTTGAGACTGAATTTACCGCCCGCAGCAATCCGCATCGCGGTTACATCACCATCATCGAAGGTTGTGACAAGTTTTGCGCCTACTGCGTGGTCCCGTATACGCGCGGCAAGGAACGCAGCCGCACCTCTGATTCTGTCCTGGCGGAAGCCCGCCAGATGGCGGACCTTGGCTATACCGATATCCAGCTTCTTGGCCAGAATGTGAATGCTTATCACGACCCTTTGGGCAAGAAGAGCTTTGCCGCCCTGTTGCATGGCGTCGGCGAGGTCAACGGCATCCGCCGGGTACGCTTTACCACCTCGCATCCCCGGCATTTCAGCCGGGAGATCGTGGAAGCCATTGATTCATCCTCGACTCTTTGCGATCACGTGCATCTTCCCGTACAGAGCGGATCATCACGGATATTGAACACCATGAATCGCGAATACACTCGCGAGATGTACCTGGAGAAGCTTTCCTGGATCAAATCAGCCAGGCGCAACATCTCTATTACCACGGACATGATTGTCGGATTTCCCGGTGAGACCGATGCCGAGTTCGAGGAGACTGTCACTCTATTGCATGACGGCCAGTTTGACGCCGTGTTTGCATTTAAATATTCGCCGCGTCCGAATACCCCCGCCATCTCGATGCCGGACAGCATCCCAGAAGAGCAGAAGTCGCAACGCTTGCAGATCTTGCTGGAACGCCAGCGCGAGATTCAGCGCGTGAACTACGCCAGTCGAGTCGGACAGACACTTGAAGTAATGGTTGAAGGAAAGAATGAAGCGCGCGGACAGATCATGGGCCGCACCTCGCAAAGTATTACTCTTAACTTCACGGCGCCGCCGGATGTTCAGCCCGCCGTTGGATCATATGCAAATGTTCTTGTGACCAAAAGCTTTCCCAACAGCCTGGTGGGTGAACTGGTAATAGGAGGGGCATGATGGAAGTTGAAATGAAAATCCGCGGACTGATGATGGATCCGGTAACCAACATGCCCATAGTCGTCCTGAAAGATGTTGGCGGCGACACGGTCCTGCCTATCTGGGTCGGCGTTTACGAAGCCAACGCCATCGCCCTGGAGATCGAAAAGGTCACCACGCCCCGGCCGATGACGCACGATCTCATCAAGAACCTGCTGATCGGCTTTGATGCCCATGTTCATAAAGTTGTGGTAAATGAGCTCCGTGAAGACACTTTCTTTGCCGTGATCTGGATGGAACGGGATGGCAAGGTCATGAGCATGGATTCACGCCCATCAGACGCCCTGGCGCTGGCCCTGCGCCTTGATTGCCCGATCTACGTGGATGAAGAGGTCCTGAAGAGCTCCAAATCGGCCGGCAGCAACTCAGCCGATCGTGTCTCCGCCGAAGATCTCCGCAAGTGGCTGGAAGGCTTGAATGACGAGGATTTGGGCAGATACAAGATGTAGGTTTCGCGCTTAGGTTCCTTCTTTAAAATCCCGAGCAAAACGAGGGATCCCTACGGACTTGAAAATAGTTCTATCTCGCCCACTGCTCGAGGAATACAAAAAGCCAACCACGAACATGAATGCACAAGACCAGTTGCAGCGTCTCTATCTCGCCGGCTTCGACCTCCAGACCTTTGACCGTTTTCCGCAAGCCATCGGCGTTCTCAAGGACGGATACATAGCCTTCCTGATACCCGGCGGTCCGGAAGGACTTCAGATCCTCGGTAACGTCGGCCGACGCATGGGAGAGAGCCTTGGCCCCTTGGTCGAACGCGGCGGCCGCAAGGTATTTGTCCACAAAGAAGAGATCATCGAAGCCACTCCCGAGATGATTAGCGCGCTTGACCAGTTCAAAGCCGAACTCAAGGGCCTGTTAAGAGGGAACCCACAGTAGGCCAGAGCGCTCAAGGTCTTTATCCCGAGCATGAATCATCATCGATTCATCAGCCTTTTATTGTAGTTAACATAATATCTGTTATCGGACGTTGATAATAACCCGTCTCCCTCTGCCTCAACCCGCGTTCAACACCACCTTCGGCTGAAACAGCGTCCCGGCCACCCTTTTTGCGATGGCGATCAGTTCCCTTTGTCCGCCGAACACGCGCACCGTGGTCGCTTTGCTGAACTCAGGCAAGTTGACTGCGCCTCCATTGCGCAGTCGCGCGATGCTGCCCAGCGGCGACGTTACTGCCGGAAACTCCGGCAACACCAGTCGCGGATGCAGGCAAAGGTCCTCTAGCGTTCCAGAATGAGACGTTACTTCCAATTCCTCCAGGCTGTGCGCATCTTCAAGGACAAACTCACGAACTGCTGTGCGAGTAAGTTGCGAAAGATGCGCTCCTATACCCAAGGCCTTGCCAATATCGTGCGCGATTGAACGAAGATACGTCCCAGAGCTAACCCAGGACTTGAAGTGTGCGCAAGCCCCGTCCCATCCGGTGATCACCAGTTCATGAATCTCCACTTCCTTGGTCTTCAGCTCTACCTCTTCGCCTTTACGGGCCAGTTTGTAGGCAGGGACTCCATCTATCTTTTTCGCTGAAAAGGGCGGCGGCATCTGATGAATTTTCCCGACAAATCGCATGGCAGCGGCTTCAATATCTTCCAGTGAGAACGTGACGGGCTGTTCCTGACCGATGGGTTCGCCTTCCGCGTCGTACGTATTAGTCGCCACACCAAAGCGGATGGTCCCGGTATAGCGCTTGTCAGCATGGTTATAGAACTGGGCCAGACGGGTGAACTTGCCCAGGACGAGCGGCAGAACTCCGGTCGCCATAGGATCCAGCGTTCCCAGGTGCCCAATGGACCTTTCCGAGGCGATCTTGCGCATACGAGCCACCACGTCATGCGATGTCCACCCCTGCGGTTTGTTAACGATCAGGACTCCGTCCACTTGAGCTAGTTCTCCCTATCAAGCATGATAATCAATGAGCCCTTTTATTCATGTTCCCCATCCGTGATGACGCGCCCCGTTCCACCACTCCATACGTCAATTACTTCCTCATTGCATTAAACATCGTGATTTTTATCTTTGAGGCGTCTTTGCCCAGACATTCCCGCCAGCTCTTTGAAATGGAATTCGCTCTGGTGCCTCACAACCTCCTCGCTTGGGCATCAGGAGTGGTTCCGGCCGCGTACGCGTTTCCACCCATCATCACATCCATGTTCCTCCACGCATCATGGGCGCACGTGCTGGTTAACATGTGGGGCCTTTACATCTTTGGCGACAACGTGGAGGACCGTCTCGGCCATTTCGGCTATCTGCTGTTTTACCTGGCCAGCGGACTGGGCGCGTCGTTTACTCATTTGTTGTTTAATCTGAACTCGCAGGTACCCACGGTCGGAGCCAGTGGCGCCATTGCCGGCGTGATGGGCGCCTATTTTCTACTCTATCCGCGAGCGCGCGTTCTGGTCTGGTTCTTCTTCATATTTTTCTTCTGGGTGCCGGCCTGGCTGGTGCTCGGCGTCTGGTTTATCGGACAGCTTCTTAACGGCGCTGCGTCCGCACTAAGCCCCGCGACAGGCAACGTAGGTGGGGTTGCTGTCTGGGCCCACGTTGGAGGCTTTGTCACTGGACTCCTGTTGATCAAGATCATGCCCAAGCAAAGCCGCTATTATTCGTTTGAAGATTACTGACAACTAAACGTTCGAAAAGCGTTTGCACAGGCAAACAGCTTTTTGGAGCGCAGCCGCCCTCGGCTGCGTGATTAGCGGTGCTACAGCACGCCCGACGCCGGCCCCAACCGAATCTCGTCAATAGAAGCATTTGTCGGCGCCGATACTGCGTGTAATACCGCTTCCGCCACTGCCTGCGGAGAAACCATCTTTTCCCGTGGCGCGTCCGGCCAGAACTGGCCCCATATCTCGGTGTCGGTGGCGCCTGGCATCAGCGCTACAACCCGTATCCCTGACTTGCGCAAGTCCTCCCGCAATGCCTGTGTGAATCCATAAGCGCCATATTTTGAAGCGTTATAGGCAGACATACCGGCAAACGGCTGGATTGCGGCAACCGACAGATTGTTTACGATAGTGCCGCCGGAACGCATCAGCGGCAAGGCTGCCTGTGTAACCAGGAACGTGCCCGTCAGGTTCGTGTCGATCACCTGCTTCCAGATATCGACACGCAGCTTTTGCGCCGGCGCCAGGGCGTGCGCAACCCCGGCGTTGTTCACCAGCACATCGATCCGGTGATGTTTCGCAGCAATCTGCTGAAAGGCAGTTTCTACGCTCGCGGGATGAGTTACATCGCACACTACCGGCTCGGCCGACAAACCATTCGCCTTCAATTGGTCGATCGCTGATTTCAGCCGCGCGGCTTCCCTGCCCAAAATGATGACGTCGTATTTCGCCTCGGCGAACTTCTTTGCGATCGCCAGTCCAATGCCACGGCTTCCGCCTGTGATGACAGCAATTTTGTTTTCGGGCATCTCTTCTTGCGCCAATCGTTTCTTCTGCCGGCTTTTCTTCGGACATCTGGAAAACTAAAAAGAATGTCCGTTCCTGCCGTTCCTGATCAGAGACAGAAATTCTTCCCGCGTCTTATCCGAACTGCGGAAGGTTCCAAGCATATGCGAAGTCACGGCCGACGAATGCTGCTTCTCCACGCCGCGCATCATCACGCAAAGATGGCGTGCTTCAATCACCACGCCCACGCCCAGCGGTTGGATCGCATCTTGAATCGTCTCCGCGATCTGCACGGTGAGGCGTTCCTGGATCTGCAGCCGACGCGCGAAGATGTCCACCAGGCGGGGAATCTTGCTCAGGCCCACAACTTTTCCATTGGGAATGTAGGCGACGTGGACCTTTCCAAAGAACGGGAGAATGTGATGTTCACACAGGCTGAACATCTCAATGTCTTTCACAATGACCATCTCGTCATAGCTCACGTCAAACAACGCGTCAGTCAAGACGCTGTTTGGGTCTTCCTTTGAGCCCTTGGTGAGATATTCCAGCGCCTTCTGCATGCGTTCCGGCGTCTTCACCAGGCCGTCGCGGTCCGGATCTTCTCCCAGACGGACCAGGAGTTCGCGCAGCAAATCCTGCGTGTTGGCGCCTGCAAGCGATGTTTCAGAAACCTTCTTCAAATTGACTCCAGTGGACACCACAACTCCTAACGGCGTGCTTCCCTTCCTCCGGCATACTCAAACGAATTGAGCATGGTTTCCTCCACGCGCACTTTCTCTACCGCGGCGTGCCTGAATCCATTCTCCAGAATGCCATAAAGCTCCACGCACAGATTTTCCGTGGTGGGGACCACACCTTGAAATTCACTCAATGTATTGAGGTTTTCCAGGTCAAAACGTTGCAATATCTTTTCATGCACAAATGAGTCCAGGTCAGCCAGATTACAGACCATGCCGGTTCTCGGGTCAACCTGCCCGGCCACCGTGACTTCCACGGAATAGTTATGCCCGTGCCCATGCGGGTTGTTGCATTTGCCATAAGAGTCTTTGTTTTCCGCCTCAGACATGTCGTCACAGTGCAGACGGTGGGATGCGGAGAACCAGTAACGCCTTGTGAGATACGCCTTCATGCCTCTCCAAAATAATCGACAAAAAGATCCGGCGTCTCATACACGCGAACACGATACAGTTCCGCCGACTTCAGCTTGGTCCGCAGGCGGTTCCATATATCGATAGCCAGATTCTCCGTGGTAGGAATAATGTTGGCAAATTCCGCGATCTCTTTATTCAGGAAACGATGATCCAGTACCTCGATTACTTCCCTGTTCATGATGTCTTTGAGCTGTTTCAGGTCAACCACAAATCCTGATCGGCCATCCACCTGGCCCTTCACTGTTACTTCAAGCGTGTAATTGTGGCCGTGGCCATGCGGGTTATTGCATTTGCCAAAAATACGGCGGTTCTCCTCCGGCGAAAATTCCGGATTGTGGTAAGAATGCGATGCTGAAAACTCTGCTTTCCTGGTGAGATAGACCATTCAATATTTGTCTCGGCCCCCGCCATAGGGTTCAGGGGGCTGAATTCGGATAACTTCTTCCCTTCCATGTTACAGTGCCACGCACATTCAGGCAGTAAATTGAACGCCACAAAAGTGCGGCAAACACCGGCAAGCCAAAGAAGCTTAACAGGTTAGCCTTCCAGGGAAAGTGCGCCTGCCGCACCCGCAACCAAAACTGAAGCAGCACGGCCAGTCCGACGGCCAGAGCAATTTCGCTTTCCGTGTGCCTCCCGTGGATATAGAGCCTCCATCCGACTACAAGTGACAGGCAAACCACAGAAAATTCCACCATGCGCAAGGCCGCCAGAGACGCCGCATTGGGAAACAGTAGTCCCAGATTCTTGGTCCAGCCTGCCCACATGGCAGCAAAGCTGCGATACATGCGTGTGCGCACACGGCCTTTGCCATAGCGAAAGTAAATCTTGTGGCCTGCGTTTCTAAAAAGCTTGGCCAGTTCAACATCTTCCAGCACCTTGTTCGCTACGGCCCCATGCCCTCCCAGCGACTCATAGATTTCACGCCTGGCCATGATGTATTGCCCGTTGGCTGCAGGCTTTCCCCGGTCGTCGTTACCGGCCGTGTCAAAGGTTCGCGCCAGTTCGGCAAACACCAGTGGCATCAGCATCTCTTCATACCATGCGCCCGTTTCCTGCTCCGGGGAGTAGGAGAGCAGATCGGCACGCTCTCTCTCTGCGTCGGCCACGGCCGCTGCCAGTGACCCAGGAAGATGAAGAGTATCCGCGTCAGTAAATAGAAGCCACTCTGTGCTGGCTGCCTCAGCGCCCGTGATCAACGCGTTACATTTGCCATTGATCCCCGGCGCAGGCTCGGTGGCTGTAAGAATCTGCACCGCGGGAAAGCCGGACGCCACATCCCGCGTGTGATCCGTTGAGTTATCGTCTACGACCACTATCTCAAAGGGGATTCCAACCTGTGTAACCAGGGATCCAAGACATCGTCCCAGACAAGCTTCCTCATTACGGGCAGGAATAATCACACGGACGGTTACTTTTGTACGGTTTGAATCCATGAGAACCGGTTTATTATAGGGCTGTGAAACCCCTTCGACTATGTCTACTGGCCCTGCCGCTCCTGCTGTGCGCGTGCACAGATTCACCCAACCCTGGTCTGGTGGGTAGCCCGGCAAAGGATTTCACCGTAAAAGACTCGGATAAAACCGTTTCATTGCATGACTACAAGGGCAAAGTCATTGTCCTGAATTTCTGGACCACCTGGTGTGCACCCTGCATTGAAGAGATGCCTTCTTTGGCCGAATTCCAGCATAAGCTTGGGCCGAATGCTGTGGTCCTGGCTGTAAGCACGGACAAGAGTGATGCCGCGTACCATGAATTCCTTTTGCGCCACAAAATTGACTTCCTCACCGTTCGCGATGAATCTGCCGACAGCGCCGCCCTCTATCGCACCACGGGCCAGCCCGAGACTTTCATCATCGACCGTAACTTCAATGTTCGCCGCAAGCTGAGTGGCCCGCAACACTGGGAAAGTCGCGAATTCGTGGATTACGTCAACAAGCTGTAGTCTTGCTTTTTATCCCGAGCAAAGCGAGGGATCCCTACGGTCGCGGAGAATCCAAACGCGGATCACGATTCCCGGAAGTCCCGGTTCCTTATTTAGCCGCACCCACCGGCTTCGGTAGGAAACTCTTCTTGATCTTGGCCACCACCACATAATTCGGGTCCACCATCTCATTCAAATGGATCTCCGCCACCTTTGACAGCAACTCATAGGCGTCCATCTCAGACAGGCCGTAATCAGCGTGAATCCATCCCACTAGTTCGGTAAATGCGATCCTCAACGCGTCGTCCACCGGACGATACGCCCCGACCGTCATGATGTATTCATCATTTTCAAAGCGCGGCCAGCTGATCTTTTGCTTTTTAATTACGTGTACCTGCACCCGGCTGCGCAATGGCACCTCAATAGCTGTCCCGGCGACTTCGCCGTCGCCCATGGCGGCATGACCATCACCCAGAAACAGCATCGCTCCTGGCGTGTTCACCGGAAAATAAACTGTGTTCCCAACACTGGCTTCTGGCGAATCCAGATTGCCCCCGAAGGCCTCCGGAACAATTGAGCTGCGTGCCTCGCCGCCCGCCGGCGCCACGCCAATGCAGCCAAAGAACGGATGCAGGGGAATCTTCACCGTGTATCTGGAATCCAGCGCCTGGAATGTGGCAGTGTTGGAAGCATGATCAATGGGATAGAACCAGATCTTTTCCTTGATAGCCGGGTTCAGCATGGGTGTGTAGTTGGTGGAGTTGATAGCACCGAAACCTGGCGCCAGCGCACCGATCCCCTGATTGCCGTCAACTTGCAGGTCCAGAATCTTGATGGCAAGCGTATCACCGATCTCAGCCCCTTCAATGAAGAACGGTCCCGTCAGAGGATTGTCACCCGGAGCCATGTCCAGCGTGTCACCCGGTTTCTTGATCGCGTTGCCGAAGCAATCTACCGTGTTGGTTTCCAGAATGTTACCGGACTTCAACCTGGCTACCGGCTGGTATGACGCGGCGTAGGTGTACTTCAGCTCGCTCATCTTCAAGTCATAGCGCACGACTTTGCCCTCTTCAGAGCCCGGCATCGAAGACGATGTTTGAGCCGCAATGAATGGCGTGAGCGTTACAACAATGGCAACCGCGAGAAATGATTTCACTGTGGATGTCCCCTCGGGCGGCGATTATAGCTGAATCTTGTTGCCGGACACGGTCGTCGGGATGACGATGTTTTTTTGGGAAAGGAATTTAGTCATCAACAGCCCAACTTCCCCGCCAGATCCACAAAGTCCGTGGCGATCACGTCAAAATCCGTGTCAGTCGTTGCGTCCGGATTTCTGTCACCGTGTTCGCGAGGACGTGGTACGAACGCCGTCCGCAATCCCAGCTTCGCCGCAGCCTTCAGATCTTTGGGATGCGCCGCCACCATCATGACCTCGTTCGGTTTGGAACCCAGCAACTCCGCGGAGCCCAGATAAGTCTCGGGATCCGGCTTGTAATGCTTGAAAATCTCCGCGGATAGGACTGCGTCCCAGGGCAACCCAGCGAACTTTGCCATGTCGACGAGCAGCGATACGTTCCCGTTCGAAAGCGTGGACAAAATAAACTTCTTCTTCATCCGCGTGAGTCCGGCGATTGAATCCGGCCACGGATAGAGCCGATGCCAAACATGGTTAAAGTGTGCTTTCTCTGCTTCACTTATGCCTGTAATCTTGAGGTCCTCAAAGAGCTTGTCCAGAATGCCGCGGTGAAGCTGGTCCAGGTTCATCCACGGGATTTGTCCTTGGCGGACCTGGTCCATGGCAGGAGCATAGCCGGCGCGCCAATCATCGGCGAATTTGGCCCAGTCGATCTGCAAATTGCGCGCTCTTCCCCACTCCTCTGCTTCTCGAATCAGCGAACCGCGCCAGTCTACGGTCGTTCCAAATACATCAAATGTAAGGGCTTTCACGCCGAACGGATTGGTGGATGAAGTCACCATGGGATTTTAACCAAATCCGATTGCCACCGGAATTTCGTACCCTCAGTGAAACTTATTGCGATGATCTGAATCTCAGATGATGAACGCGCGGCATCCCGGGTTTTAGACTGACCGGGGTTTAGACTGACGGGTTTAGACTATCGGGGTCTAGATCCAGATTCGAGTCACAAGAATGATTACCGATCCCAAATCGAGCAATGCCGATTCCGGCAAAGTCACGCGCCGCGCATTCCTCGGTTCTGCTTTGGTGATCGGCGGAGGTATATACATTTTTTCCATGCGCAAAACTCATACAGACGAAATGCAATCCGCAGAGGCGGCAACATCAACGCCCCAGGAAGTAACAATCGTAGACTTTTCTGATTCCGGCGAACGCAAACAGACCATCAAAGTTCCGAAAGTGAAGAAGAGCGATGCTGAGTGGCATAAGCAACTCACGCCCAATGCCTTCGACATCACCCGCCATGACGGTACTGAAATGGCTTTCACCGGCAAATACTGGAACGAACATGATAAAGGTCTCTATCGCTGCGTATGCTGCGGTACGGCCCTGTTCGATTCTGCTGCCAAGTTTGAATCCGGCACTGGCTGGCCCAGCTTCTATCAGCCAATCGCTGAAGAAAATGTTTCTACCAGCAGTGACAGCTCCCTGGGCATGCAGCGCAACGCCGTTTCCTGCCATCGCTGTGACGCGCATCTTGGTCATGTATTTGACGATGGTCCAAAACCGACCGGCCAGCGTTATTGCATGAACTCCGCCTCGCTCAATTTCATCAAGCACGCCTGAAGGAGGCACATGTTTAAGAATTTCTTTCGCAGTCTCGCTATTTTCAGCCTCGCTCTGGTTGCGGCTTGCAGTTCATCCCGGGCCGCTGTCCGGGTTCCTGATCCCGCTGTGGATACGCCGCTGGCAAAAACCAGCGGTTCAGCCACGCTGGTTCTCGGCGGCGGATGTTTCTGGGGCGTGCAGGGCGTATTCCAGCACGTGAAAGGTGTTACCTCGGTGACCTCGGGCTATTCGGGCGGAGCGGCCAATACGGCGGAATATGAAACCGTAAGCTCTGGAAGCACCGGACACGCGGAGTCAGTCAAAATCGTTTATGATCCGTCCAAAGTTTCACTGGGCCAGCTCTTGAAGGTTTTCTTCTCCGTGGCTCACGACCCCACCGAACTGAACCGGCAGGGCCCGGATGACGGTACGCAATATCGTTCCGTGATTTTCTATGGTGATGACGAGCAGAAACGCATAGCGCAGTCCTACATCGATCAGATCAATCACGCGAAAGTATTCGATGCGCCTATCGTTACACAGCTAACGCCGCTCAAAGGATTTTACCCGGCGGAAGCTTATCACCAGGACTATCTGAAGCAGCATCCGCACCAGCCCTATATCGCCATCAACGATATGCCGAAGATCGATCATCTGCAGAAAACCCTGCCAGATCTGTATACGGCACAGGCGGTCAGCTTTGCTCCCAGTACGTCGGCGAGCAAATAGCTAGAGCTTTGCGTTGCGAAGCCGTAACGCATTGGCGATTACGGAAACTGAACTGAAACTCATGGCGGCGGCCGCGAAGACTGGCTGCAACAGCAGCCCGAAGAACGGATACAAGATTCCGGCCGCCAACGGGACCCCCAGCAGGTTATAGATAAAGGCAAAAAACAAATTTTGCCGGATGTTCCTCATTGTGGCCCGGCTGAGGTTGCGGGCACGCACGATAGCGCGCAGATCGCCTTTGACCAGCGTGATGTCGCCGCTTTCAATAGCAACGTCAGTCCCTGTTCCCATGGCAATGCCGACATCAGCTTGCGCCAGCGCAGGTGCATCATTCACACCATCGCCCGCCATGGCGACAATGCGTCCCTGAGCCTGCAGCTTCTTGACGGCGGCGGCTTTCTGGTCAGGCAATACGTCAGCTTCAAAGTCTTCGATACCCAGCTTCTTTGCGATCGCCTGCGCAGTCTCCTTGTTGTCGCCGGTGAGCATGACCAGGCGAAGGCCAGTGGCACGCAGCATATTCAGCGTTTCGCGTGCGGATTCTTTGATTGGATCTGATACGCCAATTACACCTGCGGGTTGCGCGTTAAATGCCGACAATACAACAGTCTCTCCCGAACGGCGAAGGATTTCAGCGTGCGTGGAAAGTTGCGCCACATCCACTCCGCGGCCAGCGAGGAACTCAGGAGTTCCTACAGATACGGTGCGGCCAGCAACATCAGCCGACACTCCCTGACCGGGAAATGATTGGAAGTTTTCGGCTGCCGGCAGCGTCAAATGTCGCTCTTCTGCGCCTCTGACGATGGCCGCCGCAATGGGATGTTCACTCAGCCTTTCCACGGCCGCCACCAGAAGCAGCAGGTCAACCTGATTGACAGGGTGTTCTGCCATGATTTGCGTCAGTCTGGGCTTACCTTCCGTGAGTGTGCCGGTTTTGTCCAACACCAGCGTGTCCACTTTCTCCAGCTTCTCCAGGGCTTCGGCGTTCTTTACCAGTACGCCCGCGTGTGCGCCCCGTCCTGTGCCGACCATCACTGCCATGGGCGTAGCCAGCCCAAGCGCGCAAGGGCACGCAATGATGAGTACGGCAACAGCATTGACCAGGCCATGAGCAAAGCGAGGTTCAGGGCCAAATGCCGCCCATACGATGAACGTAAGAGCCGCAACGGCAATCACCGCAGGTACAAAGTACCCTGCCACTTTATCCGCCAGAGCCTGTATGGGAGCGCGGCTGCGTTGTGCTTCGCCCACCATGCGGACGATCTGCGCCAGCAAAGTTTCCGAACCGAGCTTATCCGCCCGCATCACGAATGAACCGTTCTGGTTCACGGTGCCGCCGATGACTCTGGCTCCAGCACCTTTTTCCATCGGCAGGGATTCACCCGTAACCATTGACTCATCGACTGAGCTCTTCCCTTCCACAATTGTCCCGTCCACCGGCACGCGATCACCAGGGCGCACACGCAGGCGGTCGCCATGCGCAATCTGGTCGAGAGGTATCTCCTCGTCGCTTCCATCGGGACGCACTTGCCGTGCCGTCTTGGGCGTGAGATCGAGCAACGCACGGATAGCTGAACCGGTCTGTTTCCGCGCGCGCAATTCCAGCACCTGCCCCAACAGCACCAGGGTTACGATCACGGCACTGGTTTCGAAATAAACTTCAACGCTTCCGCCATGTCCCCGGAATGTCGACGGAAATAGATTCGGCGCCACGGTTGCCACCAGGCTGTAGAGATAGGCGGTGCCTGTCCCCAGCGCAATCAGCGTGAACATGTTGAGATAGCGATTAAGAATGGAATTCCAGCCACGTTGAAAGAACGGCCAGCCGCCCCACAAGACTACCGGCGTCGCCAGCACCAGTTGTATCCAATTCAGGATGGAGGCCTGCACGGCATGCATAGGGCTGCCCTCCCACATCGATCCCATTGAGAGAATCAGCAATGGGACACTCAGCGCCACGCCAGCCCAGAAGCGCCGGGTCATGCTGCGCAATTCGGAATCATCTTCCATATGCACATGGTGCGCTCCGGCAATGGTCCGCGGCTCCAGTGCCATGCCGCAGATCGGACACGTGCCCGGCCCGTCCCGCACAATCTGCGGGTGCATTGGACATGTGTATTGCACGACTTCTGGCTCAAGCGCCATACCGCACTTTGGGCAGGCTCCTGGCTTGCTTTCGCGGACTTCAGGGTCCATGGGGCAAACGTAGGTCACGCTGCCCCTGGACTTGCCGTTGACATTGCCGTTCGTAGATTTCTTCAGCGTCTTGTCAGCCGGCGAAGCCACAACCGGATTTGCGGCCGCGATCCCGCCCGGCGTTGTCTTTCCCAACTGCACGAGTCCAGATGCCGTCTTTGGTTGTGACAGCCGCTCGGGATCGGCTTTAAACTTCTCTTCGCAACGCGGACTGCAGAAATAAAAAGTCTTGCCGCCATACCCGGCTTTTCCGCGTGCTTTGGCAGGATCCACCCACATCCCACAGACAACGTCCTGCACTTTTCCCGCTGCCGGCTGATCGTCGCCTTCCATCTGTTCTCTGTCAGTGTTCAGGTAGCGCTCTGGAGACTCCGTGAACTTTTGTTCGCAGCCGCGGCTGCAGAAGTAATACCGGGTTCCCTCATGCTCAGCGGTCGCCACGGCCTTTGCGGGATCCACCTGCATGTTGCAAACGACGTCTCTCACCGATTTGTTGAACGTTTCCATGAATGGCTTCTGCCTTTAGCGCGCGTGCCGGTAAAAAAGCTCAGTGAGTTCGTCATAGGTCTTTTGCGCTTTGCTCTCGTCGCCGGATCGCAGAGCTTCCGTGGCGCAGTGCTGTAAATGGTTCTTCATCAGGATGCGCTCTACCGACCGCAATGATTCGTGAATCGCCGACATCTGCGTCAATACATCGGGACAATAACGCTCTTCTTCCACCATCTTCTGTATGCCCCGAACCTGGCCCTCAACGCGGCGCAGCCGCAACAGCATGTTCTCCTTGATCCCCGCGGCCACATGCAGCGCATGCGCGGGAGAGTGATGACTCGATTTGCCTTTTTTTCTGGTTGCCATGCTCTGGCTCGCTCCTGCCTTCCTGTTTCACTATACCCCCAGGGGGTATCAATGTCAAAATGCCCCGCGCTCCCAACTGCATCCGCTTGCGACGTTGTTCTATATTGGAGTGGAGACTCACCCCTAAACCAGCTCCGTGCCGGGCATGGAAGCGCTATCAGAGGAAATGAATGACTTTATTGGATGTGGTTTTCAGATATGGAATGCCGCCGGGCGAAAAACAGATGATGGCCATGAACAATGCCTGGGAAGTCTATGGCGTCCGCAAAATCAAGTTTGACGAGAAAGAAAAGACCATCCGTGTGGAATATGACGCTACCAGGTTGAACGATGAGGAGATTGCCTCAATCTTAAGGCGGGCGGGAATTGATCTGCGAGAAAAGGTCCAGCTGATCTGAAAGTGACCGGAAAAAGCAACGAGGCACTTTCTCAGGACCTCTGGCCGTTAGGTCCTTGAAAGCGCCCCGATGCGCGCCACTTCGTCTGTTCTCTCTTAGTGCACTCCCTATGCCAATTGTTGGCCATTGAAAATAAAGGGGTTGCTGAGACAATCTGAAGCTTGGCCTGGTAGTAATTCCCTGCTCAGGGAAATTTTTCCACGAGTCAGTGAGTAAGAATGTTGGTTAAGAATGGCTTGAGAAACGTCGCCGGTCAGGATCTTATTCTTCGGTCGGCCAGCACCAGCAGCTCTGCCGGGTAAACCTTCCCGATACAAACAATGCCACCGACTTTTTGCCCCGAGCTTAGTGCAAAGGACTTGACCGGCCGCATTTCCGGATTGTGAGATCGCGGCAAAAGCTTATTTCAACGCAAACAAAGCATTCACGTGCGCGTTAATCGTTACGGTCTGCGGCGTGAACTCGGCGGTTGGAGGAGCAACTTCCGCTGCTGCCGTTCTTGCCATACCCGCGGTTCGCATAACCATCGGTACAATCTGCTGCTGATTCACATCCACGGAAGCATATACCAGCTCACCCAGCGTCCTTCCACCCGCCACGGCAACCGCGTTTGCCTGATTGCGTGCTTTCTTCAGGGCATCTTCAGACGCTTTGGCTTTGGCCTGCTCAATCTCTTCCAGAGTGTATTCAACAGACTGGTTGGAGGCCTCATCAATGGCGGCCAGCTGTTCCGTAAGCGAGCCGATCTTATTGAAGTCATGGATCTTTAGTTTCACACTGGAAACCACACGGTACGCGATCACTTTGCGCTTGGGATTTTTCCAGTCGTAGATCGGCTGAACGGAGTAGTTCGCAATCTCCGCCGTCTTGGGTTCAATCCCGTTATTGCGCAATACGTTGCGCACGCTGGTCGCCGCCGCGGCCACCTTATCGTAAGCGGCTTTCGAGGTGTCCTGCTGGGAAGCAATTTCCATCTGGAGTACGGCCGTATCTGGCGCCGACTCAAACTTCCCGTCAGCGCCGGAGTAAATTGTGTTCGGCTGAATTCCATTGGTCGGAGCATTTTGCCCCAGAGCGAGTCCGGCACATGCCAGAACCAGTATCGCCATCGCACTCATCCGTTTCATGATCGCCTCCGCATGAACTCCTGAACTTCCTTGACTAAAGCTGTTAGCATCCACATCCTCTTTACATTTCTATATTCAAAGAACGTAGTTGCTCCGGTATCTTGCGAACCAAAGCCCAATTTGGCACGCGGTCTTCAGTAAGCGTTGACCTTATCGCGCAGCGAATATAGGCTTATTAGCGATTCGAAGTCCAACGAATCACATAAGGAAAGTGACCATGCGGAAATTGTCATTGGTGATCATGCTTTGCATGTTCGCTCTGTTGGCTCAGCAGACGGCAACACGTCTATGGGCGCAAGGCGAAAAGAAAGATGCCCCTCCTGAACCAAAGTTTAAAGTCGGAGAAATGGCTCCTGACTTCAAGCTTCTGGATCAAAACCGCAAAGAAGTTAAACTCAGCGACTATCGCGGCAAGAAGAATGTTGCTCTTGCGTTTTATGTCTTCGCCTTTACCGGTGGTTGAACCAAGGAAATGCAGGCGTTCCAGCAGAATGTACAAAAGCTGGAAGCCGCAGACACCCAGGTTCTGGGTGTAAGCATGGACAGCACGTTCAGCAATGCCGCATGGGCAGAAAAAATCGGCGTCACCTTCCCGCTGCTCAGTGATTGGGGTGGCGAAGTAACGCAACAATATGGAATCTACAACCCGCAATACAAAGCAGCTCGTCGCGTGACCTTCCTGATTGACAAGGACGGCAAGATCGCCGAGATGCACACCGACAAAGACGCAGTTGATCCCAGCGCCGTCGTCACATCCTGTGAACGCAGGAAAATGAAGAGCTAGTGTCAACCGTTACCATTGATCAGACCCGCCGTGGCAGTTCCACCCGGCGGGTTCTTCTTTTGCTGTCGATCGCGGAACTGCTGGCCATGTCATTGTGGTTTACCGGCACGGCCGTGCTTCCTCAGGTGACAAAGCTATGGCAGTCCGGATTGGCGCTTGGCTCATGGCTGACCATCGCCGTGCAGATCGGCTTTTCCCTCGGCGCCATCTTCTTTGCCCTCTTCAATATTCCAGACATCTTCAACCCGATCCGCGTTCTTTTCGTTTCCGCGCTGCTGGCTGCCGCGTCGAATGCTGCGTTTGCTTTTGTCGCTCAGGATCCTGTTCCGGCGATCCTGTTTCGCGGCGCAACAGGTTTCTTCCTTGCCGGCGTTTATCCCGTTGGCATGAAGATCATTGCCGGGTGGTTTCAGCGCGGACGCGGTCTGGCTCTCGGCATCATGATCGGCGCGCTTACTGTGGGCTCGGCAGTACCTCACGCCGTCAACTCTTTAGGCGGCATCTCCTGGCGCAATGTAGTGCTTCTGGGAAGTGTACAGGCGGTCGTCGGAGCGTTCATCGTCCTGTTCGGCGTGCATGAGGGTCCTTATGCCATGCCGCAATCGCGCTTCGATCCCAGTCAAATGCTGGAGCTTGTCCGCAACCGGCGTTTGCGACTGGCCAACCTCGGCTATCTCGGTCACATGTGGGAGCTTTACAGCATGTGGGGATGGATTGCCGTGATCTTCGCCGCTTCCGCCGGTTGGTCGCGCTCGAAGTATGAAGCCTACGCGGCTCTCGCCATCGGCATCGGCGCCATCGGCTGTGTATGGGCGGGCGCCGCCAGCGATCGCCTGCAGGATCAGAGCGCCGAAGAGCGAGTTTCCCAGCGGGCCTGGGTAACCATCATCGCCATGGTGATCAGTTCAATCTGTTGTCTGGTAGCGGCTCTGCTCTTTCACCACCCAATGTTGCTGGTAGGTCTGTCGTTGATCTGGGGCATTGCCGTGATCGCAGACTCGGCCCAGTTCTCCACCATCATCAGTGAAGTTTCTGACAAGAGCTACGTTGGCACCGCGCTCACCTGCCAGGTCGCACTCGGCTTTTTGCTGACGGCTTTTGCCATCCGCTCCATGGCCAGCATTGCCGCCCATGTGGGATGGCAGTGGGCTATGGCCAGCATGGCCATTGGCCCGATGCTTGGAATCTGGGCGATGTCAGGATTGCTGGCGAAAAAGAATTAGGTTTCTGTTTCCTCTTATTGACGACTTCTCGCTGGCTCCAGCTGTTTTTCAATTACCCAGCTGAATAGCACTACCCCATTTCGTCCCAATAAAGCCTTCGCTTGTCTCCGTGCCTCCGTGGTGGATGTTTGGTTTTGCCTTTCCGATCTCGCGCGATGACGTGCGATCACGGCGAATCTCGGCGATCCATCTTCTGCCGTCATCAATGTTCATCAGCTGTAAAGATTTTGCCATTTGCCAATTGCACTTTGCTGTTACTACTGCCAGTTCCTAACGAGCGTTGCGAAACTCATCATGGCTCTGAAAGTAATTTCTCTCTCGTGCCTTGGGCTGCAATGACAATGACCATGACGACAGCCCTAAGTGCGACAGTGCAGGCGATCTCAGAACGCACCCGAGACGAAGCGTTGCTCCAGTCCTGGAATGCGGGTTCCGCAAGGAAAAGCATGACAGGTTTCGTCCGGGCAGTCACCACAGCTGGCAGCCCGCAGATCGTCAAACCAGGCGAGCGGATTGCTCTCTCTGATAACGATGGTACGCTGTGAACTGAGCAGCCAAGTCTCCCAGCTTGCGTTCGTGATCGATCGCCTGCACCCGATCACTCGCAATCGATTTCGGCGATCCGATTCCTTCTTAGGCTGCCGAGCGAAGTTCCCGAACGATGTTTTTCTGGCTGACCAGTCCGATTACAAGTGGGACAGTGGTAAGTGCGCCCACGATCAGGAGAGCCACCCCGGCTCCTTTGCGCTGGTCGTCACTCAACCTTCCAGAAAGCAACAACCCAATTCCGATTCCCAGAGCAACCCGGGTTCCGGCAAGAAGCCCAAGTTCAGGTAGCGTAAGTTTCCGTTCAAACATATCTCCTCCACGTGAGATCAATTGCCCTGCATTTTTTTGGATGTCTGACCGCACCCATGCGTGGCCCCGGACTCGGCCTTTTAACTTTGCTGAATTCCGCAACGGTTTAGCGTCGCGAGTCCGGTGGCACGAGGTTATTCGCTCGATAGTAGACCACTAGCTGGCCATAGTGCTCGCCGCTGTGCTCGATGGCGAACGTCCAGATATTGGAGTTGTGGGACATCCGGTTCCCAAAGAATTTTGTCGTCTTGTCCAGCCCTGCGTCCCCCTGCTGTTGGATCACTTGTGCTCCGTCCGCCACGGCCTCCTGCACGAACTTCACCACGTCGGCCTTGGTCTTGAAAGCGTCGCGCGACGGATTATCGCCCTGGCCGAAGTCAGGCCCCACGTTGGTTCCGGAGACCCTGCGTATCAGAACGAAATCCAGCGCGGCGGCATGAAGAAGATTGTCAGCGAACGTGCGCTGGTCTTTCTGCACCTTAAAGTCGTATTTGTCTTCGGGAAAATCCTTCGCCATGGCGACAAGTTTGTTCCCAATGTCATTCCACCTCTCCAGCATCTCGTCAGACCGTGAGCGCGCCGGCCCCGGAGCTTGATTCTGTGTTTGAGTCTGACTGTGCAGCCCCACTCCAATAACAGCAAACAGAGTGATCGTAACCAACGCAAGCGCAAACCGTTTCCAAGATTGCTTTGAAGACAGTTTCATTGTGAATTTCTCCTTACTTTGATTTCAGAAATTCCGTCGCTGGTTAGACGTGGCGCCAGGCCCGAAGTTTGAGCGAATTTCAGATCAAATGAGCAAATGGCATTGATTAATGAGAACGGGCAGACACAGCTCACCGCTGATCAACACCGATTTACATTGATCGGGAAAAAACCGCGGATGAACGCGGCTGGTCGAGAATCGCGAAGGGCTGAAGCCTTACAGTGAGTTCCTACCCCAGCACCTGACCCAGGACTCGTGCGTTCTCTCTGAGAATGGGCAAAAATCGTTCGATCATCTCAGCCAGCGAGACACGCGCCGCGTGCACGCCAATGTTCATAGCAGCGACTACATCACCCTGCCGGGTCTTTAAAGGCACAGCCAGGGAACGCAGACCCAATTCCAACTCTTCATCTACCAGCGCAAAGCCATCTACGCGCACCCGGTTAATGATTTCAAGCAGCGAGGACTTATCTGTAGTCGTCTTTAGCGTAAGCGGCTTCAGTTCCACGCGCTCCAGATAAGCATGGCTTTCGTGTTCTGGCAGCGCAGCCAGTAGCACCCTTCCCATGGAGGTGCAATAGCAAGGGAGCCTGCTACCGACCGACAGTCCAACTGACATCACGCGCTTGGCGGTTGAGCGCGCGACGTAAACAATCTGGTCGCCGTCCATCACGCTGAGTGAACTTGATTCGTGCACTTGTTCCGTAGTCTGCTCCAGTATCGGCTGCGCGATTCCTGGCAATGACGCAGAGGACAAATAGGAAAAGCCGAGTTTGAGCACGCGCGGTTTCAGTCTATAAACCCGCCCGCTCAACTCCGCGTAGCCCAGCCCCTGCAAGGTAATCATCACGCGCCGTACCGCGGCTCGCGATAGTCCTGTCTGGCGGGCCAGGTCAGCTACGGAGAGTCCCTCTTTGTGGCCTTCGAATCCTTCAATGATCGTTAAACCGCGCGCTAGAGAGAGGACAAAATTGGGATCGCTTCCAATTTCAGCAAGCTCTGATGCTTCCCCGCGGTTCGCGAGAAGCACGGTGCTTTCAGCCGGATTCTGACTGTTTTCGGTGCTCATATTTCCTAAATCGGTTCGATAATCGCACAGATGTTCGAAAATTGGAAATTATATCTTGACATCGAAATACCGCGGGCGTATCTTTCGCCCGTTTGACCGTCTACCGCACAGTCTGCAGGATGTCTTAATCGTGTGAGGTCTCAAGGAGTGGTCTGAATGAAGATGCATTCGATTCCCTCTCTGGTTCTTGGGCTGGCACTACTTTTCTCCGCATCCCTTGTATTCGCCCAGGCTACCGCCACCAGTGCCCAACTCAATGGTTCAGTAAAAGATCCGAGTGGCAGCGTAATTGTGAAAGCCGCCATTACTCTGCGTTCGATTGATACCAATCAGACCTACACCTCCACTTCCAACCAAACCGGCTATTACATTCTTTCCAACGTGCCGCCGGGAAATTACGAACTCGCCGTTACCTCTGCCGGCTTTGGCAAATACACACAATCTGTTTCGCTTCGTGTGGCCCAGGTGGCAACCATCGATATCAGTTTGCATGTTGCAGGTGCGAATGTGGACGTTGAGGTGAAGACAGATGCTCCGGTGATTGAGCCCTCGCGCACGGAAGTCAGCAATGTGATTGAGACCCAGCAGATCCAATCGTTGCCTATCAGTGGACGGCTCTTCACCGATTTTGCGCTGCTGAGTCCCGGAGTCACCACCGGGCGCATCAGCCTGCAGTCGACTTTTACTGATCCTTCGGTGACGCGTATTTCCTTTGGCGGACAGCGCGACCTCAGCAACAGCGTTACCGTGGACGGCGCCGATACCATCAACACGATTACAGGGTCGCAACGGGCCACGCCGTCACAGGAAGCCGTGAGTGAATTCCGCGTGGTGAATAACAGCTTTGGCGCCGAATATGGCCGGGCGCTGGGCGGTATCGTCAATATCGTCACCAAGTCCGGAACCAATGATCTTCATGGTTCACTGTATGAATATCTTGAGAACAATGCCATCAGCGCCAAATCCATTCTCACTCTTCCTGGCTTTGACACGCTCAGGCAAAACCAGTTCGGCGGAACTCTGGGTGGTCCCATTCGGAAGGACAAGACATTCTTTTTCGTGAATTATGAAGCGCAACGGCGCGCTCAATCGCCTACTTATCCTACTCTGCTGGTGCAGAACATTGCCGCCATCAATGCGGTAAAGCAAAGCTACGGCATTGCTCCGGAAAACCTCAACGTGCTGAAGACCGCTGACGTTGACAATGGTTTTGTAAAGCTCGATCACGTAATCAATGACCACAACCGCATTGCCGCGCGATACTCCATTCAGGATGGCACAGACCTGAATATGCTGGTGGGTGAAACGCTGGACGGAGGCGGTATTGGCGCGCCCAGCAGCGGGCGCAATGGACTGCTGCGCGATCAGACGCTCGTCGGCACATGGACGTCACAACTGAGCAGCACCAGGATCAATGACTTGTTGCTGCAATGGTCACAGCGCAACTATGGTTTCCCCGGAGTCACCGGCCAGCCGAATCTGGACGTGCCCAATACGCTGCTCTTCGGTCATAACTTCGGCGCGTTTGATCGTTACGACGAGAAACGGACGCAGCTTTCTGACACGTTCTCTCTCGCGACAGGCAAACATTTCACCAAGTTTGGCTTTGACTCAAATTACATCCAGAACTTTGTGATCAATCCCGGATTTACACCGGCTCGCATTATCTTCCCCAGCTTGCCGGACCTGTTGTCGTCGGCGAAATCAGATTGGGGAACCACGCCATGTCCCCCGCCTCTCGTAGGCCTGGTGGCACCATGCATCGCGGCATTCTTCTGGGGTGCGCCTATTGGCCCTGGCCCATTCAATCCAAACGTCGCGTCGCCTTCCCTTCCCACAAACTGGCAGAACGCGTTTCAACCGTCGCTCACCGGTGATTTCTCTTTCCATTTAAACCACAGCTACTATGGCTTCTTCGCCCAGGACCAGTACCATCTCACGCCTCGGCTCACTGTGAACTACGGTATCCGCTACGATCTTGAAACCGGTTTGGGCTTCTTCGTAAAGCCATATCGCAAGGAATTTCAGCCTCGCGTCGGATTCGCTTACTCACCAGATTCCAAGACAGTCATCCGCGCCGGATACGGGATCTTCAGCGACAGGTACAACCTGACGTTCTTTTTCGTTCCGTCGCAGCAGAGGCCTCCTGTGATCGCCGGCTTGCCGACGACAAATAATCAGACAACCGGCACATGGCTTCTGAACAGCCTGTTCCTGCCCACACCCTGCGTTCTGGCGGGATGTCCCGCGCCACCTCCAGGGGCCGGTTTGCCGCCAGGAACCGTTCCACCTCCGCTGCTGACGAGTGCTTTTGAAAATCTGATTAACAATGGGTCGTTTCCGGCGAACGCTCTGTTCTCGCAAGGTGGAACAACGGTTGATCCCAACCTGCGTCCTGCTTATTCCGAACAGGCCAGCCTGGAAATCGACCGCGAGATTCTCAAAGGTCTCACCATTGATATTGGCTACCTCTTCGTTGCTGGACATCATCTGGTGCGTCCTATCGATCTGAATGTCGGACCGCCGATAGGTAAGGAGCCAGGCACAAATAAAGATATTTACGCCTTTGCCATCAATGATCCCAGCATTCCCGCTCCTCCGGGTGGCTCGAATGGAACCAACGGAATTTTCTATTTCACTGACTCAACCGGCAACTCCGTCTATCACGGTCTTACGTTGCAGGCGATTGAGAAAGCCGGCAAATATTTCTCGCTGAACGCGAATTACACCTTCTCCCACACGCTCGACGATGGAACGTTTGTCACCTTTGTAAGCACACCGCAATCCAATGCGCAGCGCAATCTGGAACGCGCCAATTCCAACCAGGATGCACGCCAGCGCTTTGTTGCCAACTTCACGGCTGACGCTCCTGAGCATACGTTCCTGCGTTATTTTGAACTCAGCAGCATCATCACGCTTCAGTCGGCGCGGCCCTTCACGTTGTTTGTCGGCTTTGACGCGAATAATGACGGCAATCCTGTTACGGACCGCGTGGGAGCATCTCCTCGTAACAGCTACCGTGGCGATTCATTGAAAACCGTCGATCTCCGGCTCTCTCGTGTGCTGCACCTCAATGAGCGAGCCCGCCTCAATTTGGCGGTGGACGCCTTTAACCTGTTCAATCGTTCCAACGTGGATGAGGTCTTCTCGGTTTACGGAGCGCCGGATTTCGTCGGAGCTCCGCCCATGCATTTTGGAGACGGCATCTCCGGCCCCAGCGGACAGGTTGGGACACCAAGAACTGTCTTCAATCCCAGACAGCTCCAATTCTCCGCGAAGTTAAACTTCTAGAAAGCTCGCTCGCCGAAGAGGGTGTGTCATTAAAGTTTCCGGCATGACACACCCGGATTCGCTAACCACCCTGGAGAATGAGCATGCCTGGTATGCCAACCGAAGTGAGTCCTTCGGCTGATCTGAAACTTTCATCGCGTTACGAGTTCGGTCTGGTGGTGCTCTTCTTCTTCACCTGGGGCGCCGTCTTTCTCGATCGCATGAGCGTTTTGTATCTCGCTCCCTTGATCTCTCCGCAACTGCATCTGACGCGCGCACAGGTTGGGTTACTGGCATCTTCATTGGCCGTAGCCTGGGCCATTTCATCATTACTCTTTGGCGCAATCTCTGATCGCATTGGCCGTCGCCCCATTCTGGTGCCCGCTGTTTTTCTGTTTTCAATACTGTCGTGGCTCTCAGGAATTGTGCGCTCATTCGGCCAGCTTTTTGTTGTTCGCAGCTTGATGGGCGTTGCCGAAGGCCCAACATGGTCAACCATCACGGCGACCATTGAAGAATCGTCCGCCCCGCACCGTCGCGGACGGAACGTCGGCGTGGTGGTGAGTGCAGCAGCTTTGGTGGGTCTTACTCTGGCGCCCATTCTCACCACGCAAATCGGAGCTCGATGGGGATGGCGCACAGCATTCTTTGTTGCCGGAGTTCCCGGAGTGTTGCTTGGTCTCATCCTATGGAAATATCTACGGGAACCGGAGGCTCAGGGTCCAATAGGCCGGTCCGCACCCGCCCTGGCCGATTATCTTTCTCTTTTGCGTTACCGCAACATGTGGCTCTGTTGCCTGGGCAGCGCGGGTTTTATGACGTGGCTTTGGGTGATGCATACTTTTGCTCCGCTCTACATCACGGAGGTCAACCGCAGCTCCGTCACCGGCACTGGATTCATTATGGCTGCCAGTGGCGCGGGCGCATTCGTGTGGGGCCTGCTGCTTCCCTGGGTATCCGACTACACAGGCCGTAAACCCACCCTGCTGACCGTTGCGCTCATCTCTGCTCTGGTACCACTCACCTATCAGTCATCGTTTCTGATCGCACATCCATGGCTGATGGCCGTGGCGGGTTTTTTTGCCAACGGAGGTCAATGCATTGCTGCGCTGACCCTGGTGATCATTCCCACTGAGACCGTTCCTTCTGAGTTTCATGCCACTGCCATCGGGCTGGCGACACTGGTGGGAGAGATCGTTGGGGGAACGCTGGCACCCGCATTTTCCGGAGCACTGGCTGACAGGCTTGGCCTGGCCGCGACATTGTGGATTGCCGCGGGCGGAGCCGTACTTGTTTTCGTTGCCGGTTTATTTATGAAGGAAACTGCTCCCTCTCGAATTGTGTCTGCTTGAACACACGAGGGCACATCACATAGCAAGGACGAGGTAAACCGCGGGAGCAGGCGGAACGTTTTTTGATATTTTTATTGCCTGCTGCGCTGTTTGCTTTTGTCCGCGATCAGCCGCGTGAATCCGCCGTAAGGGTTTCTAGCAGATCAGGCTGGCCGTTCGATTTTCAGTGGACGTGGGAGCGGGAAGGAAAGCGAAAGATGAGAAGAAAACTATGTTGAGTGGGGCGCCAACGGTTGGAAACTCCGCTCTAATCCAAAGGGTACGCGAACATGGATCATCGTTCCGGCCATCGGTTTCGATTCTATTGCAATCGTCCCGTGCACCAGCCGGACCCGTTCGCGCATGCTGATGAGCCCAAGTCCCCCCTTGTTCATCGCCTTTTCAACGTCAAAGCCAGTGCCGCTATCTGAGACCGTAAGATGAAGCTCGCTCAATGAGCTATTCAGGCTCACGCGGAATTTGCGTACTCCACTATGCTTGGCGGCATTCTGCAATCCTTCCTGCAGAATTCGAAACAGACATAACGAGATCTCATGAGACACAATCTGCGGAATTTCATCACTCGTAAAATCGATCTCCACCTTCTGCCGCGCTGCGAAGTCCTGACAGAAATTCTTCATAGCAGCTACAAGGCCCAGATATTCGAGTAGCGGAGGGTGGAGTTGATGCGAAATGGATTGCACCCCCTTGGAGACTCCACGGACGGCTGCCCCGATTCCAGTGAGCTGGTCCACGAGTTCATCGCGAGAACCGGGAGGGTTCAGCTTCAATTGTTCGATTTCTACCACCAACATTGCCAGACGCTGGCTAATGTCGTCGTGAAGGTCTCGCGCTATGCGACGGCGTTCTTCTTCCTGTATGTCGATGAGCTTGCGACTGATATCGGCGAGAGTATCTTCCACGAGTTTCCGTTGCCTGATATCACGGGCTATCTTGGAAAAACCCGTCACTCTGCCACTTGCATCCCTGATTGCCGAAACACTCAGGGAGACACCCACTCTTTCCCCGTGTTTGCTGACTCGAATGGTCTCATAGTGCTCAATGCGCTCCCCCGTTCTGAGTCTTTCAAGGACCTCCTGCTCCTCGGGCTGCCGTTCGGCGGGGATCAGAAGAGTAACAGGTTGACCAATCGCTTCCGATTCGCTGTACCCGTAAATGCTCTGCGCTGCCGCGTTCCAGCTTTGAATAATCCCATTTAGATCAAGGGAAATAATCGCGTCATCTGACGATTCCACGATGGCGGCATGCCGCAACCGGACTTCTTCTGCCATCCTCTTCTCTGTAATGTCTTCCACTGTGGCGATGACCAGCTGGGGTGTTTGATTCAACAAAGAGATGCTCAAACGTCCCCAGACCAGCGAGCCGTCGCGCCGGATATAACGCTTGTCGATCTGATAGCGGTCGATTAAACCCTCTTTCAATTGCTGAAACAGCGTCCAGTCCTTCTCCGCATCTTCGGGAGGAGAAAAATCAACACAGTGTTTGGTACGCAATTCGTCTTCGTTGAATCCCAGCATCGAGCAAAAAAATGCATTCACGAAGAGAGGCTGTCCCTCCATGTTTTCCAGCACGATCCCGATGGGGCTCGCGTTGAAAACCTCATAAAAGAGTTGGGTTTCGAGGGCGCCAGACTGTACTCGCTCTGCCATTTGAAAGATATATAGCAGTCTTGCCTCGATAAGCAAGAATTTAGACAGCGTACGTCGATGATTCCGAAGAAGCTGATTGCTTCTCCGTCCCGATTTGGAACTTCGCTTTTCTACTGAGCCGTCAGCATTGCCGTTTCAAAAATGGAACTCACGTGACCGCATCGGCTACATGATCCCAGCAAACTGTATTCCCGCTAGAACGGCTTCCGCAGCAGTTAATAGTTCGCTTGAGATATTCGTTTTCACAACATAGGCTGAGGCCAGCTTTAGGGCTTCCTGCATCATGTCCGTGGAAGATTCCTGGCTCACGAAGATGATCTTGGATCGCGGGACGAGAACGCGTATCCGCCTGGCGCACTCGAGTCCATCAAGTGATGGCAGCCCGATGTCAAGCAGGATCAAATCCGGCTTGAGTTCTTGCGCCAGCTGGACCCCTACTAGCCCATCTTCCGCTTCACCAATTACCTCTAAGTGAGCCCTGGTTGCCAGCATGGAACAGATGATTTGCCGAAAAGGCGCGAAATCTTCCACGACGAGCACGCGCACAGGTGATAGGGATCCAATTGCCCGGTGTTGGGCCGAATCGCGGGTCGATTCCGTAGGACGAGATTTTCCGTTGCTCTTAACCATCACTCACGCCCAGAACGTGAACTTAGCATTCCTTGTATGACTTCCCGACTGAAGGGGCCGCGCCCCAATGTACTTTAGCGCTTTGCCAGAAGCCGTGTCTGTCACCTGTCGAACATACGCAAAATGGCGGTTGTAGCTATCACAACTGACAGTTGCAAAGCAGCCAAATTGTTTTAATAGATGCCGTTTGTTACCTTCGCGATTTGCTCGCAGTCGTGTTGTCCCTGGCGTCCTGCACGGGCACCCTTGCCCACAAAAGGGACATTTGAAAGTCTGAGAAGCGTTTGCGAACATGATTGCGGATGCAATGGCTGGTGTGCTGCAGTGTCGCCTCGTACAAATGGCAACGCAAGCGTCAATTTGCGCCATCAGGCCTTGCCGGATCACGAAGGCATCCGCCTGGAAAGCCGGGATCGGTGAGGGCTGTAGAACCCTCTATGTGATTCTTACGCCCGGAGTTAAGGCCGGAAAAACCGGAATATTCGTATTGGACCACACCTCTTCCGCCGGCAAATATTTCTGCGACTTTGGCGCAAAACTGTGTTAAAAGTTGCGGGTACTCTGGATGGGACATGCCTATGCGCAATGGCTTCTATCTGGTTTTAATAACCGGGCTGCTGTCTACTCCCATGGCTTTTTGCCAGGCCGGATCGTCTCGAGACTTCCGCGCGGATGAACAACAGCTGCAGCGCTTTCAATGGCAACTTCAGCAGGACCAGAGCCGCCTCTCCTTTGATCGCCACCACCACGTCAGCCATGGGCTGATTCATGAAGACGAAGCCCGCGTCCGCCGCGACAAGGATGCCATTCGCCTCCTTCGCGCCGACATTCGCCGTGATCGCCGCCTCCGGCACCGTCGCCAGGTCATTCTGTAAACTACGTTTGGAAACCCTTCGCTGGCATACCGCTCGGCGACGAAGGCTCTTTGCCTGATTCGAAACGGTGCAAACGAAAGGGTTGCGCTGATGTGAGGTGGGAAACAGGGCTGATTAAAAAGCTCTAATCGCATCTGCAACTCTCCGTGGTATCCTTTTGCGTTCTTCCACAACAACTTCATCCTTGCGAGAGTTTTCTTTGGCCAAAAAGAATCGCGCTGCAATCCTTGCTCTCCTTGCAATTCAGCTGATCTGTGTTCTTGCCTGCCCGGCTCAGCAACCGCAGGAAAATCCTGCTTCGCCGACGCCGAAACAACCCGGTGTCAGTGAAACAAAAGTAGCCGAAACACCTCATGAAATGACCGCAACGGATGTCGAAGCTTTTTTGGATGGCTTCCTCCCCATGCAGTTGGAGCGAGAAAACATAGCAGGCGCGGTCGTGGTTGTGGTGAAGGATGGCAAGGTTCTCTTTTCCCGTGGCTATGGATATAGCGACGTAGAAAAGAAAACTCCTGTCTCGCCTGACAGTACGCTCTTCCGGCCCGGGTCCATTTCCAAACTGTTTACCTGGACTGCGGTGATGCAGTTGGTGGAACAAAACAAGCTTGATCTTGATCGCGACATCAACGCATATCTGGATTTCAAGATACCCGCCACTTTCCCGCAGCCAATCACGCTGCGTCACCTGATGACGCACACGGCCGGCTTTGAGGAACAGATTAAGGACCTGATTAACTCAGAAGGAGCGCCGATCGCCGGCTTGCGTGAACACCTCACGTCGCACATGCCGGAGCGCATTTATCCTCCCGGCACAACGCCCGCGTACTCCAATTACGGTGCATCGCTGGCCGGGTACATCGTTGAGCGCGTCTCCGGTAAGCCGTTTAATCAGTATGTAAGCGAGAATATCTTTACTCCGCTGGCCATGGCTCGCTCCACCTTCGCCCAGCCTCTGCCGCCTGACCTGAAGCCGCTTATGTCGAATGGATACATTGTGGGTTCAGGCAAGCCCAAGCCATTCGAAATCATTGAGGAAGCGCCCGCGGGAGCTCTTTCGGCCACGGCTGCCGATCTTGCAAATTTCATGGTCGCGCATCTGCAGGATGGCAAGTTCAATGATGTTCAGATTCTCCGCCCTGAAACCGCAAAGACCATGCATGCGCGCCAGTTCGGGCTGCATCAGGCACTCAACGGTATGTGCCTGGGATTTTATGAAGAGACGCGCAATGGGCACAGGATTATCGGCCACGGCGGCGATACCGTCTTCTTCCACAGTGACCTGCATCTTGTTCTGGATTCCGGTGTTGGTTTCTTTGTCTCGTATAACAGCCGCGGAAAAGGTGAAATCAGCCCACGCACCGCGCTGTGGAACCATTTTTTGGATCGCTATTTTCCCTATAAGCCGCCGGTTGCGGAAAAGCTGCCCAGCGCCGTTCAGGATGGAAGATTGGTTGCCGGACATTACATAACTTCCCGTCGATCAGAAAGCAACTTCCTGAGAATTGGCAATATGCTCAGCCAGGGCAGCGTCAAGGCTGACGCGGACGGCAATCTCACCATTGATCCCATCAAGGACTTCAATGGAGAGACAAAAACCTGGAATGAGGTGGGGCCGCTTCTTTATCGCGCGGCGAATGGCCAGGAACTCATTGCTTTTCGCAGAGACGCCAGCAACAAGCTTCAGATGGTCCCGAACTTCCCTGCCATGGTTTATCAGCATGCGACCCTGGCGAATAATGGCGTTCTCAACCAGACCATCACTGTGGTCTGTCTTTCAGTCATGGCGCTCACGCTGCTCTTTTGGCCTGCCGGCGCGCTGGTGCGCCGCCACTACCACCATCGCCTGGAAATGGACGAGCCAACCAGGCAAAGCCGCCTATGGATCCGACTGGTGTGTGCGCTCAATCTGATCTTTACGATCGGAATGTTGCTGGCTCTTTCCAACGATGATCCGGGTGGTCTCAGCGAAAAGTCTGACCTGAAGATTCACCTGCTTCAGGCGATAGGAGTGCTGGGTGCGGCCGGCATTGTTCTGGTCTTTATCGGCGTTGTTCGCTCCTGGCGCGACCGCAGCATGTGGTGGTGGTCCAGGCTCTGGAACGTTATGGTTCTGGCTGCCTGCATCGGCTTCGTGTGGATTTCAATCTACTGGAACCTGCTGGACTTTAATTTGAACTACTAAAGCCTGGCATTGAACTCGCGGGTTCGCTTCACGCTCCCATCAGCTTGCTTAACTTCTCCAACGCCGGCTCAATCTCTTGCGGCTTGTTCAGGACAGGGCCGAAAAGATCACCCACGCGATCAAAACGTCGCATTACGTTGCCGATGTGGAATTGCAGTGGCGTCAATCCGGGACGCACTTCATCCCAGTCCAGCGGCGTTGCTACTGGCGCACCGGGATTCGCCCGGAGTACGTATGGAGCGGAAATAGTCTTGCCCTCAGCGATCTGCAGATAATCAAAATAAACTTTTCCCTTCTCGCGTGCGGATACGTTGCGCGGAGTGGTAAACAGATCCGCTCGTTCCGCCGTGACCCAGCGCGAGAGTATTTCCGCAAAAGTGCGGGCCTGAGCATAGCTGTATTGCGGCTCCAGCGGCACGTAGATATGCATGCCATCACCGCCGGTGGTCTTGGGATATCCCTTCAATCCGATCAGGTCCAGCTTCCCTTTCACAAGCCTTGCCGCCTCCACAATGCGATCGTACCCGCAATGATAAGGATCCAGGTCCAGAAGGATGAAATCAGGATTTTCCAGCGAGCCCAGCCGGCTCATCCATGGATTCTGATCAATACAACCCAGATTGGCCAGATACAGCAGTGGCGCTCTGTCATCACAAATCACAAACCGCGTCTTGGACGTTTCGTCCGTGGCGATCAATTCAGTGTGCAGCCAGTCAGGAAAGCTGGTGGCGGCTTCTTTCTGGAAGAAGAAGTCAGCGTCAATGCCATTCGGATATCGTTTCAACGAAAGCGGCCGCGACTTGAGATGCGGCACCAGTAGATCTGACACTGCGGCATAGAAGTTGATCACATCGCGCTTGGTGTAGCCTTCAGCCGGGTAGAAGACTTTCTTCAGGTTCGTGAATTTGAGCCGCCTGCCCTCAATGGTCAGACTCTGTTCGGTGGCCTCCGCGGACAGCAAAGGCATGCGCTCTTTCTCACCTCGTGGCTTAGCTTTGATCTTGGCTTCAGCCGTTGCAGTTTCTGCCGTCTCGCGCACTACTTCGTCCGGATTTCCATCCATCCGCAAACCAATAAATACCGGAGCGCGCAGCCGCTCGTCGGCCGTCCATGCGTTGAACTTCACCACGCACACCAGCTCCGGTTTGACCCAGGTCACCGCGCCAATCTCTTTTGGGACGTCACTCAAAACTGGTTTTTTAGTCACCAGCGGTTCCATCTTCTCGTACGTGGACTTCAGCGTCTGCTGGTTAAAGCCAGAGCCAACATTACCCGCATAAACCAGTTTCTTTCCTTTGTGATAACCCAGTACAAGTGAACCAAAAGGTTCACGTTCGCCAAGGATGTAGCCGCAGATGATGAAGTCCTGCTGGGTTGTGACTTTGAGCTTGATCCAGTCTGTGCTCCGCTTGGATATGTAGCGGCTCTGCGCCTGCTTGGCGATGATGCCCTCCAGCCCTTTTTCCCGGGCGGCCTCCAGCAACTCCCGGCCCCTTCCGGCAAAGTGTTCGGAGTAGCGAATGATTTCACCGGGAAGGATGATGGACGATAAAAGCCGGCGCCTGTCGATCAGCGCCGCGCGTCGCAGATCATAGCCATTCATGTAGAGCAGATCGAAAGCGTAGAAGATGAGCGTTTGCGGCTTCTCGCCCCGAAGGGCAGCTGCTCTTCTGAACCCCACGTGGTTTTGCAAAAGCTGAAAGCTTGGCGACCCGTTTTCGTCCAGCGCAACCACTTCCCCATCAAGGATTGCGTTCTCTGCCTTCACGCTTTGGCCAAGCTCCTTCGCGATATCAGGAAACTGGTTTTCCATCGCATTCCCGCGTCGCGAAACCATACGTACTTTGCCGCTCTCAAGAAAGCAGATCGCACGATAGCCATCCCATTTGATCTCGTAGAGCCAGTCAGAGCCCTCAGGCACGTCGTTTTGAAGCGTGGCCAGCATAGGCTCGATCTTCGACGGCATGTCCTCTCTGGTTGCACCCTCAATAGACGAGAGATCGGCCGGCGTCTGAAGCACACTACGGGTATCTGACTCGGGGTCCCATCCCGGCCGCACGGCGAAGTCTTTCTTCTTGATCAGCAGCCAGTCTTTTCCCTTGTTCCGATTCGTCCTGACCAGCGCGAACTCCCCCGTTAATTTGTGGCCATGAAAGAGCAGCTTCAGATCGCCCTTCTCCCATTGCTTTTCCGGCGGCCGGTCTCCCAGCCATTCAAACGTACCTCGGTCCCACAAGGTAACGTTCCCGGCCCCGTAATTACCGCTGGGAATGGTGCCTTCAAAATCGCCATAATCCAGCGGATGATCTTCCACATGGATCGCCAGCCGCTTGATTTCAGGGTCAAGAGTTGGCCCCTGCGGCAATGCCCATGATTTCAATACACCGTCCATTTCCAGTCGCAGATCGTAGTGAAGCCGGCGGGCAGAGTGGCGCTGTATGAAAAACCGCTTGCCCGTGATCTTGGCCAGTTCAGGCGGAGGCTCCGGGGTGCGGGAGAATACGCGTTTTCTTCGGTACTCTTCTAGTGACATGGTCCTTCCGGAGATTGTAATGCACTATTTTTTGTGCTAAACACGTAGACTCGCCCGATTCTTGGAGACATTGATATGGCCAGCACCGTTTGGAAGGGGCACCTGACGTTTGGTTTGCTCTCTTTGCCAGTGAAATTGTACAGCGCCGCCCGCAGTGAAAGCGTGAGCTTCAATCAACTGCATAAAGCCGACAATTCGCGAGTGAAACAAGTCCTGTATTGCCAGGCGGAAGACAAGCCCATTTCACGCAGCGACATTGTAAAAGGGTACGAGTACGAGAAAGACAAGTATGTTGTCGTCGAGGACGAAGAGATCAAGAAGGTCGCGCCCAAAACTGCCAAGACCATGGAGGTCATGGAGTTTGTTAAGACAGCGGAAGTCGACCCCATCTACTTTGACGCCTCGTATTATCTGGCTCCCGACGAAGCCGGCGAGAAGCCCTACGCTCTGCTTTTCGAAGCCCTGAAGCAAAGCCAATGTGTGGGCGTAGCCAAGATCGCCATGCACAATCGCGAACATATTGTGATTCTGCGGCCCGGCGCGCGCGGCATCCTGCTGCACACCATGTATTACAAAGACGAAATTCGTCAGGTGGAGGAATTTCGTACTGACACCAGCGCCATCCAGGACAAGGAATTGGCGTTGGCCAAAATGCTCATCGATTCCCTCCTGGCATCCTTCGAACCCGACAAATACAAAGACAACTATCGTGACAACCTGATGTCCATGATCAAAGCCAAAATCGAAGGCAAGGAGATTGTGGAAACGGTAACGCCTGCGCATAAAGCGCCGGTCATCGATATTCTGGAAGCCCTGAAGATGAGCCTGGCCGAAGGCAAGAAGCCGCCGCGTTCCGTGCGTGAGACGTCAGGCGAAGCTGAGGCCAGCGATGAAGCTGTAGCCAAGCCGAAACGTGGACGCAAAACTTCTGGCGCTGACTAAAATTCCTGTCACTACTTTTGTTGTTCGGTCACGGACGTGGCTTTGTTGTTGACGAAGGTTACGGTCACCGGATGACCATTGTTGTCGAATTGCAGCGTGCGATTGCCATAGTCGCCTGATCCTGTGGCAACCGTGCCCAGAGCCATGGAAACCTGAATCTCATTCATCCCCTGTTTTGCCTGATGGTTGTCGATTGCCTGCCAGGTTTCCGGCGGCCAATGCTTATACAGTTCATGCGGGTCAGCGAAGAAGAAGAGATCGTTCCCTGTGAAGTTGAAATCGTCGCCCGTGCTGGCGCCAATCGGCACGGCATATGTGCCCGGTTCATCTCCCATCTGAAATGCTGCAAGAGCCTGCTTCTGGACCACGGAAACCTGTCCTTCCGCCAGCGGTCCGGACGGAGTCTTCTGCAACACCACGTCTTTTATCTGCAGCTTAGCCAATGGGGGCAGAAGACCTTTTTCATGCTTTAGATCAGCGGTATGCGTTGCTGCTGAAAACGGATAATAGTGGATAGCGTTCCCTGCCCGCACCCAGAGGGTTTTCCCAACCAGTTCCTTCGCCGCCGACTTAAGGTCATAAGGATGGATTTTGGGCAGAGTGACATAGTCATCCATATTGCTCGAATAGGTGGTGGTCTTTTTCTCCGCCGGCTTATTCGCTTCATGTCGCTGGTAGAAAATCACCACCAGTCGTATAAAGAGAAGGACCAGCAACAGTCCAAATATGATTTGAAGTTTTTTTCTGCTGTCGGCTTCCATGAGGCCCTCAAATCTAACATCCGGAGCCGCTTTGGATTAGCAGAAACAAAATGCCGCGGCGGGTTGAAATCTTCTATAAAAGACCTTCTATAAAAGATCCTCCATAAAGGACCTTTGAATTCAAAGATGCTCTCAAACCCGCCGCTTGTTGTATGCCTTTAGCAAAGCCCGTTACATCTTCACAAACTTACTGGCGCCCAAAACCAGCCCAAGCGTGATGGCTGCGATGACCACTTCGCCAATCGCACCCACCAGAAACGGGCGTATCCCCTGCCCTTTCATCTCACGGAAATTGATCCGCAGACCGACTCCGGCAAAGGTAAGCAGGAAGGCCCAGCGCGACAGGTTGGCGATATTGTTTATCTGGTCGCCGGAAAAGAACTTCAAACTTGCCAGCACTGAGATAATCAGGAAACCCAGTACAAACTTTGGAAACTTGTTCCACAGGAACGCAGCTTTACTGCCTACCACCGTGCGGCCCTCGCGGGCGGCCCAGTAAATGGCATAGCCCAGAACCACAAAACCGATCATCGCGTTGCGTGTAGTCTTGGCGAGGACGGCAATCTTCGCGGCCGAATCAGAATAAAGCGCACCGGCAGCAACCGCTTCCGCCGTATTGTCCACGCCCATGCCGGCCCACAGTCCGTAAAACTGGTCGCTCATATGGAATGCGTGCCCAATCGGCGGAAAGGTAAACAACGCCAGCGCGCCGAGCGCCAGAATTGCCGCGATCGCAAACGTAGAGTCTTCGTCGTCTGCGTCAATCGCCCCTTTGGTTGCGATGATCGCCGAAACGCCGCAGATCGAAGATCCCACAGCCAGCAGGCTGGTGAGTTTGGGACTGAGTTTGAATACTCGTCCCAGAAACGTCATGAGCGCGATCGACAGCGCCAATTCAATGACCACCAGCGCCAGACTGACGCCGCCAAGCTTGAGCACGTCGGCAAGAATAAATCGTGCGCCCAGTAAAACGATTCCCGTCTTCAGCCAGAACTCGTAAGTGGCTATGCCAGGCTTAAAAATCTCTGCCACACCAACCGTATTCGAGATGATAAAGCCGATTGCGATAGCCCAGAGTACGTACTCAATATTTGGCAGATGTAGATGGTGGGCCCTGGCATATCTTGCAATGGATTGTTCCATGACTTTGCCGGCCAGGCCGATGATTGTAAGCAGCGCCACGCCGGGGAAGATGGCGAAGAATTTTCTGGGTAGGGTGAGTGGTTGCTGTGATGTTAGAACCGATGTCGATGCCATGGCTGTCTCCTTCACTCCCTTACCAGGAGATGTGTTTGATCAGGCCAAGCCTGACCAGAAAAACGGCTATCAGGGCCAGAACAACAGCCCATGCGTCGAGCGAAAACCTTCGTATTGGTGCCTGGTTACTCATTTCCTGGTTACTTAATTTCCTGGTTACTCATTTCTTGATCCTTTGCTTTAATCCCCTCACGGCGGCTGGTTAGTGTTGTGCGCAAAAAGAAAAACCCACTCACGTCCGGTGAGTGGGTTTCTAGAAAAACGCTTCGAGAAAAACTAAATCCTGATGCCTAGAAAAGAGATCACTCGCCAGAATGGGCGTATACGGCCGCGTAACAACAACACGCGTCGCACATCAACATCCGCATTTGGCAAGAGTTCTTCACTTGAAGTTTTGATAGTACTGTCATCTCTCAAAGAATGTCAATCGTCACTGTCGTCTCAGAAGATTCGGCCCAGTTTGAAGAACACGCGGCGATGCCCCGCCGCTCCAACTGCCCCGCCGACCTCCACCGGACCGAATATTGTGTTGGCTACGAGCGCGGCAACCACATCGCCAGGCGTTTGTGACTTAAATGGCGGCGAGAAGACCCTGCCCGCCTCCAGCAGCGTATTGAAATAGAGTCCCTCTCCGATCAGGACAGGAAACCTTTTTATCCTGCGAAGATACCCTGTTTGGAACAGGTAGTACTGGTCGGAAAGCAATTCGTTTTCACCATAGGCCGCAAAGCCGTTGGGGCCGCCCAAAGAAAAGAGAGGCACTCCAATCAGTTCATTGCCAAACGTGGTTCCTCCACGCGCTGCAAAGTAGACCGAGGAAGGCTGATTCAGCTTGATGAATCTAATCACCCCGCCTTCTGAAGTCGGAAATGGATGAGCTCCTCCTGGGTTCGCATCCACCCATGAGGTGCTGAGGTCCATGAACTCTCCAGTGCGAGGGATGACCGGATTGTCCACGTCATTTAATGCAAAGCGAAGTGCGGTTCCTCCAAAACGGCCCGAAACATTGGGTAGGGCGGATATGTCCCCAATCTTGGGCACCAGGCTCTCCTGCGCGGCTGTGTAGCCCAAACTCAGTTGCGCAACACGCCCAAATTCATAACCAACTTCAAGGCCTCCTCCCGCGGATGTCTTGCGATACTGCGCGACAAAAACATCTCTGTTATAGATGGGGTATTGCAGGTAGTTGGCGAAGCCCTCCGGCGCAATGAACCACTTGCTGCTGGCACTGAACGGACGGTAATACTGGCTGTTAATCCCATATTGCGATCCGATGATCACGTCATTACGCCATTCAGCCCGATAGCTGCCAAAATCCAGAAACGTAATACGCGCGCCTACGCTGAAATCAACGCCGCTGAAATTCGAACCACCAAACAGAAAAAGTGGTTGTACAACTGGCGGCGCATAGGATTTTTCTGTGGCCGTGACAAGCAGGCCGGGCTGGTTCCCACGGTTTGTCATCTGGTAGCTAAAGTTTGAGAAGCGTCCTTGCCCTTTCAGGTCCAACAACTGTTCCTGTAACGCTTCCGTTTGAACCGGTTTTCCAATATTGTTTTTTAGATCGTCTTCGATGGCATTCGCTAGTTTCTCGCTGGTTCCAGCCACTTCCACAAACTGAGGAGCAGGAGCAGTGAGGCGGCGCGCCGCGCGCTGCGCCAGATAAGCTCGCCACGTTGGCTCATCCACGGCAAGCGTTTTAAGTAGTGCGGCCTTGGCTTCTGCCGCCGCATAGCCGGCCTTGATGAGCGCCTCCGCCCGGTTGTATTGCTTCGAATCAAACTTCCCGAGCGGGACCGAGATGAGCATGTCCGCTTTTTCCATGGAACGCAACTCATTGGCCGCAATCACTACGCTGACGGAACGGCCCAGCACTCCAAAGGAAGACAGCGTTGCATTGGGATCCATTTTTGCAGTTTCCAGGTGGACCGCGATCGTCACTTCGGCTCCCATGCTTTTGGCTACATCCACGGGAAGGTTATCCATCAGTCCGCCGTCTGCGAAAATCTGTCCGTTCCATCTGACCGGATTGAAGATTCCAGGCAGTGACATGGTGGAACGCAGCGCAATCGAAAGTGATCCCTGGCGGAAAACGTAGGCTTGATTGGTCACCAGATCAGTCGCGACGCAGGCAAATGGAGTGGGAAGATCGTTGAAGTCCTTGATGTTGGAGTATGGCAGTGCAACCCGGTCCAGGATCATCATCACTCCCTGTCCTGAATTAAATCCTTCCGGGAACTCCACCCCTTTTCTAAGGCCGAACTCCAGACGATTGGGATAATCCGCTGCATCCTGCTTGCGCCGAAAAGAAAGATTCTTATAAGGAGTTTGACCTGCCAGTACCTCATCCCAGTCGATGGTCTTGATAAGCTCTTTCACTTCCGGGGCGGAGTGCCCAGTTGCGTAGAGCCCGCCCACCAGACCGCCCATACTGGTTCCGGCCACGTAGTTCACCGGGATCCGATGTTCTTCCAGCCACTGTATGACTCCAATATGCGCCAACCCCAGCGCACCTCCACCTTCCAGCACTAAACCGACTTTGGGACGAGGCGGCGTTGATGATGTCTCCTGGCCGAAGCCGCGAGTGGAGATCACAAAGGGAAAAAGGAAGACGATGACGCAGAGGATGATGGAGTGGCTGATCCGGTTTGGTCTGTTAAAGCAGAATCGCATGGCGGCCTCCGCGATGTACCTGACACTCTTACGGCGTCGAGTACCGCTCCATCGAGATGGTCACCCCAATCTGGCCCTCCCGAACCCTGCGACTATGATCCTTGGCTTTTGTTGTCCAGCAGTTCACTAAAGTCGCTTGAATCCGAATCTGCTACCTCGCTGTTACGGCTCGTCAAAATGACACATCGAACCCAGCTGTAGGCCCGCGCTGGTCCAGGGTAAGGCCAACTCGGCTGTTGCTGTCGTTCACCCTTAACCGCGAAGCGTACGCATACCCAGCCTTGACAGCCAGATGCTTGCCAAACGCGAATCCAATATCGTTAAAGGTCGATAAATAATTGCCGTAGCCGAAGAGCCACATGCCGTTTAGATTTCCCTCGACGAAGACTCGCTGGGAGATCAAGTAAAGTCGGTACTCGGGACCAGCTACGGGAATCGGGGCCAGCAAGGACGCCTCGGCAGACGCGGCAGCGTGATGCACGCCGTCACTGGTCACCTGAGCAGTGGCGTTGAGGGTTCCCTTGGTATCGAAGAGATTCGCTTGCAGGGCAATCCCAAGGTGACCCCGCTTTCTCCGGATGATGTCATACTGGTATCCGAGGCCATACACGGTTGCCCGAAGATCGGCATTTACATTTAGTCCAGTTGTAAACGCCTGACCGCGGAACGTGACTGTGCGAGTGAGCACTGCTCCCCTGGACTGGTTGAAGGGCGTGGCCACAAAAAACAGGTGATTTTTGTGGGTAAACTTCCAATCGATTTTGCCGGAAAACGTCGAGTAATCGTTGAAATTGAAATCCCGATTAAAATCCACCAACCCGTTGTGTCCTGCTGCCTCCAGGGTTACAGTTGGGGACGAGCGAAACCATAGTGCCGTGATGCGAACCTTGTAGTCCTCGATACCTTCATCATTCTGTGTTGAAGCAATCTGAGGTATGGCTACGAACGTGAGAAGCAGGGCCAATTGGAGAATCAGCTTTGTATCACATTGGATTTTGCGGATCGACATGAGCACGCACCTTTGAATACAAATTGTTTTCCCGAGACCGTAGCGACATATGCCGCTAACCGCTGGTCGAGACCTGCTCAGCGGAAATTGAATCTCGATGTAGAACTTAAATTGTTCCTGCAGTCCCTTTGCAGGAGAAGCCGCAAACAATAGTTGACCACTGCCGAAGCCACCCGCAGAACTGTCAGCATTGACAGGGAGAAAATTGAGTGCGTTTTCTTCAGCAGAATTTCGCAGTTGGATTTGGCAATTTGAGGTGGCGTGCCCTGAGAGATTCGAACTCCCGGCTTTCTGATTCGTAGTCGTTGGAATAGGTAAACGCACTGTAAAGGAGGACCTCACATGCATGCTGCCGTCCTGCACACGATTGGAACCTTGCCTCGATACGAAGAATTTCCAGAGCCGATCGTTGGCGACAAAGACCGCGAAGTGATTGTGCATGTCCACGCTGCATCGCTGAAGCCGGTTGACAGGCAAATAGCCAGCGGATCGCATTATGCGAGCCGCGGTGAATTACCCCGCATCTGCGGCTCGGATGGAGTCGGGCACCTGGACGACGGGCAACGGGTCTTCTTCGGTGGTCCTCGACCACCCCACGGCGCCATGGCACAGCGTACCGTGGTGCCGCGGGCATTTACCTTTCCGATCCCGGAAAATGTGAATGACGAAACTGCCGCCGCTTTGCCCAACCCAGGTATCTCCGCGTGGCTTTCGCTGGCCTATCGTGCAAAGTTGGTGCGCGGTGAAAACGTCCTGATCCTTGGTGCGACGGGCGTGACCGGCAAGTTGGCAGTAAAGATCGCGAAGCTTCTTGGCGCCTCTCGGGTCGTTGCTGCCGGTCGCAATCAACAGGCATTGAACACGCTCCACGATCTGGGTGCCGATGCTACCATTTCCCTCGCTCTGCCGGAAACTGAACTGAGCGAAGCATTTGTGCGGGAAGCGGGTCAGTCTGGATTCCAGGTTGTGATCGATTACGTGTGGGGCCACCCTGCACAGACGTTTCTGACGGCGATAACACGAAAAGAATTTGTGGCGATCCAATCCGAGACCCGCTTTGTTCAGGTTGGGGAGAGCGCTGCGCCAACCATCACGCTTCCAGCCGCCGTGCTGCGTAGCACGGCTCTAACAATTCTGGGTACTGCGGGGATTCCACCTCGCGACGTTCTGGTCGATGCCTTTCAGCAAGTGATGGCGTACGCCGCCAAAGGCGATATTAAGATTGACACGGAAAGGGTCCCGCTCGCGGATATCGAGAACGCCTGGCAGCGCGACCAGCCAGGCCGTCGATTGGTGATCATACCCTGACAGCTGACATCGACGTCCTTTTGTTTTTTACCAACGACGGGCCGGAGCGGCACCATCCACGTGGAGTATCTCTCCGCTCACATGGCCTGCCTGTGCCAGGTAAAGCACCGCATCCACGATATCCTTGACCGTCGCCCTTTTTATAGCCGGCTGCAACGTCGAGTCGGTGGGATCATTCTGGTGCATCGGTGTATCCACTTCGCCGGGGGCTACGGCATTAAAGCGAATGCCGTCTTTTGCATACTCGATTGCCAGATTCTGGGTTGCTGAATTCAAGCCACCCTTCGTAATCATGGAAACCGAGCCATTTACGCCCGCAATTGGCCGATCGGCAAGCGCCGCAGTGATGCTTACAACGCATCCCGATTTTTGTTTCAGCATCTCTTTCACAGTGCGCTGAGTGATGTAGAAGAATCCAAGCAGATTGGTGGAGACAAGGGCATCGAAGTCCTCGATAGTGAAATCAGTGAAAGACTTTTTTAGGAAAATGCCGGCGTTATTTACCAGAACGTCGACGGTTCCGAAGTTGTTGATCGCGGCATCGACAGCATAGGTAGCCGTTTGCTGGTTGCCAATATCGCCATCAAGGAGAACCAGACTGTCCGAGCCAGTCTGCTTTCGATTGGCTTCGCGAGACGTCGCGACGACGTTATAACCTTCTTTCAAGAACCCATCGACTAAACCCGCGCCAATACCTCCCGACGCTCCGGTTATGATTGCTGTTTTCTTGCCAGACATAAACAACCTTTCGGTTTAAGGGTTCGAATCCAATACGCCGCTTCGAACCGTCCCTCTCAAAAGCGGCTTTACCCTGCTTTCCGCGCCGCAGAGCCCTGGCGTGAGGAGCCGACGAATCCTTGGACCAGCGCGGCGATTTCGTCTGCGGCGGTGTCCAAGGCGAAGTGGCCGCCATCGACGATGTGGACCTCGGCTTTGGGGACGTCGCGGCGATAGGACTCTGGCTCTGAGGGGTCGAACGAAGACTCATACTTACCCCAGATCACCAGCAGGCGCGGCTGCTTCTCGCGCATCCATGCTTGCCACTTCGGGTAGGAATCGACGTTGGTGCGGTAGTCATAAAAGAGGTCGCTTTGAATGTCAGCCTGGCCGGGCTGATTTAGAAAATAAAATTCATCGGTCCAGAGATCGGGGTTATGGCGTTCCACGTTGGGATCGTTCCCCGCGTGGCGGGACTTCGTGGTTGCGAACGACAGGAGATTTGTGCGCAGCGCGCTTTCGTTGGCAGCACGATCGGCCCAAAAGGCGCGCCGCGTTTTCCAGTTCTCGCCGAGGCCAGTATTGTGTGCTACCGCGTCCTGGACGATGAGAGCTTCGACTCGGTCCGGGTGGGCCAGGATCATGCGAAAGCCGACGGGGCCACCGTAATCCTGCATGTAGAGGCTGAAGTTGGAGAGACCGAGCGCCTGCGTGAAGTGATTCATGATTTCCGCGATGTGATCGAAGGTGTACGCGAATTTTTTCGGGTCCGGCCAGTCGCTGTGACCGAAGCCGGGGTAATCGGGAGCGACCAGGTGATAATGTTCGGAGAGCCGTGTGAAGAGCGGCTCGAACATTCGCGACGAGGACGGCAGACCGTGCAGCAGGAGGAGTGTTGGCGCGTCTTTCGGCCCAGCCTCCCGATAGAAAATTGACAGCCCATCGATTTGTGCGGTGCGATAAAAAGTCGGATACTTCATGGTTTGTTCTTCTCTTAACTTCCGCGGCTCCCCCGTACTCACGGTGCATACTCAGTGAAGACAAAGTCGCGAGCTCTAATAGGCTCGTGGCAGGGAAAGCAGGTTTTGAGCAACGCCGCGTCCGCAGGCTTGCCGTCTTTGAATTGAGCAAACCCCCAGCCACCGGTCGCGGCATATTTTTTCGAATCTTTGACCATAAACTGAACGTTCGTGGCGGGTCCGGCCACGAAAGACTGGGAGCGGCCAAAGACTTTGTTGTTTTCCTCGGACGGAACGTAACTCCAGGCTAGACGCGCAATGATTGTGCCGTCCGGGAACGGCAACTTCCCCTCCCTGTAGGCTTTGATCGCTACATCGTTGCCGAGGAGGGCGCGAAGATCGTTGAGATTGCCTTCTTCGTGGGCCACAGAGATCAGCTTCCAGTCGCGGTATCCGGGAGGAATCTTGATTCCGAAAACCGGATCAGCCTCTCCATAGGAGCGTCCAGAGACTTGAGTCATGCAGACGACGACGCCAGTAAGCGCCACAACTGCAACCAGGAAGTAAGCAAATGCTTTCATACGATATGCTCCGTTCCGAGATGCTTATTTGTCACGTGTGCCTAAAGCGATCCTATAATCTTGGCCAGCGCGAAAGACGCCCAGGCCGGGCCGATGGCGGCGCCGATCGAATTAGGAGCCTAATCGCGGCGCGAAACGTTATCAATTTACTCGCTGCACTGAAAGCGTTCCTTTTGCTCGCCGCACACTCTTTCTGGGCGTTCCCGATTCTTATGCCGCTGACTTCTTCTTCCCATCGAGTGCCGGTAGAAGAAGTTTCAGAAGCGCTTCATCAGAGAATGGGTTCTGACCTGAGATCAGCTCGCGATCTTGAAGGACGTAGCTCTGCCATGGAGCGACCACACTTACGTCACCGCCCGCCGTACGCAAGGCGAAGTCCGGGTAGAAGAGAACCTTACCACCAATCTCAAGCGGCTCCCGCTGCTGTTCTTCCGCTGTCGAAAAGATAGTCATCTTATATCCAGCATAGATCCAGCCTTGCGCCTTTGCCCGCGCTCCAGCGGCATCGCCCGCACTCAGCGCCGCGACCACCTCCTTCGAATTCGGAGAAGCCGAGAGAAGTGAAATCGGGCCATGGCAGAGCACTGCCGTAGGCTTGGATGTTTTATGAAAGTGTCTCAGCACGGTTCCCGCGTCGGGATCATCGAGCAGGTCCATCATCGGGCCATGGCCGCCGGGGACGAAAACAGCGTCATATTGATCCAGGCCCGATGCGATGACATCCGAGATACGAGTTGGATTTTTGAGCCCAGTCAGGGTGTCGCGGAATTTTAGATAGTCCTGAAGCTTAGCCTCGTCCCCACCGAAGAACTGCGCTATAGCTGAATTGACATCCATTTGCGGCGTGTTGCCTTTGGGGTTGGCGAAAGTGATTTCGTAGCCCTCCTTCATCAGGGCGCGAACCGGAACCGTCAGCTCATTGAGGTAGTAGCCAGCGCCGGTATAAACCTTGCCATCTTTCAAGGGCAAGCCATGACCGCTCGATACCAGCACCAAGACTTTTCCTTTCGTTGTCATTGTTGTTCTCCTTTTTGAAATCGAATTCTGTGCTCCTGAATATGAGCTAGCTCGTCGTCCGCGGCTTCCTCCAAAGTGGGTAAGGACCGACTACCGCGGTTGATGTGAGTTATTCCCCTGGGAATCCAAACATCAACCACGACTGATTGGCCACCCAATGCGGGTATAGCTCCGTCATCTGATCGAACAGCGCCTGGTCGGACGTCGCGGTTTTCTGCAGCCGATCGAAGTCCTCGAGGTAACGCTTGGTGTCCTGGATCGTCGAGGGAGAGTCGGGCGCGCCAGGCTTCTTGTGACCGGCGACAACCATCGTCGGGTTCAGCGCCGCTAACCGGTCCAGGTCCGCGATCCAATTCTTTCGGCTCTCGGGGGTGGTGTCGCCGACATAGATGCGGCATTGGTTGTACACAACGTCGCCAGCCACGATCAGGCCGATCGATGGAACGTAGAGAGACGTCGAATCGGGACTATCGGTGCGGCCCTGCTCGATAATGCGCAATTCGTGGCCCTCGAGAGTGAACGTGTCGTGCTCATAGGGCTCAGGTGGAACCAACTTCGTGGCCACTTGCCCAGGAAACATACGGCGGGCCAACCGCTCCACAGTGGGAGTGAAAGACATCTGCATGGCCTTCACCGTCCTGGGCGTTGCTATCGCCCGAGCACCGGGGAAACGGTCGAGCAGAATGCTCAGGCCGTAGAAGTGGTCGAAATGGGCGTGCGTTATATAGATGGTCTCCAGGTTGCGGTTGTGCAGAGCGACCCAATCCGCCAGAGCCTTGGCCTCGGCCACTGTCCCCATTGCGTCCACCAGCACCGCGTCGTACTCGCCGAAGATTAAAGTCGACGTGATCGGGTCAAAGCCGAGCGCTTCGCCGAAGGGCTTGGGCCGCTCGCCGACCATAGCCTTTCCCGGGGCCGTAAAAACATTCACACCAAGCGTGTTCAACACGACAGGCGCGGTCACGCGCGTGACCTCTTCTTCAGTCCATTTGTGCCATCCATCTGGTACTCCTTTCGATGTCAGAGCGAGTGACTGTTCAAAGCAAAATTGGCGGGAGGCGGGTGACCCGGTCGCGTTCTGTGCAGAGGCTGGGGCCTTTACGCCGTTTGCATCGCGTGACAGCGTTAGCCGTACTTGAGATCCGTGCTCTGTCCGACCTCGATAATGTAACCGTCAGGATCGCGGATGTAGCAGCGAATCTCGCCGTACTTGGGGATCGGCTCCGTGATGAACTCGGCTCCTCGACTTTTCCACAATTCATAGCACGCTTGAATATCCGCAACGCGGAAATTCATAAAGCTGTTGATATGATTCGGGTCGGGGACGCTGAGCGTTACCGTCGGCTTATCCGGGGTCGGCCCGCCCCCAACGTTCAGAATCATCCAGATATTCGCAAGCTGAAGGTACCCAGGCGCGTTGCCGTCACCCAGGCTCAGAATGCGTGCGCCGAAGACCTTTTCGTAGTAGCGAGCCGATCGCTCGATGTCGGCGACGGTGAGAAAATGCGCGACGCTGATCCCCTCGCGCGGGGGCATCTCATAGCTCTTCTGTTCGATTTGTACCGCGTTCATTGATGGCTCCTTTTGTGCGCCGATCATTAATGGCTCCTTTCGATACGGTGCTCATTACAAATACGCTTGTCCCGAGTCCCGCTCCCATTCATAAAAAATCGATCGCCGTCAGCTAGTGCAGCAGCGATTCCCAATTGGCTGGAACTCTCCTTGCCGGTCCAGATGGTGAAGATGGGTGAGTATGTTGACCGCGGGGTAAGTGGTTCTCGCGAGTCGAGGCCTGCGCTTGCCCCAGTACGAATCTCACCGAACGGATGCAGTCCTGGCAGCGGGGGCTGCCCTCAAGATCCGTGTCTCGTGCGTGACACGATGGGACATGAAGATCTGAAGGCGACGATGGAATACATGCGCCCCGATCTGGGACGCATCAAATCCATCATCGACCGCGAGCCAGGCAACGCGGGCCTGGCTTGCTTAAAAGTAAAACTATGGCACAACGTGACCAATCCTCCCGTGACCAAACCCTGATGAACACAGGGGTTTGAACGGCCGGCTCTCTGCTCAACGGTCAGCGGGTCACGCGGATGACCCGATAGGATTACAACAAAATACCAACCCACCTTGGTAATCCAACGCATCGCTTCGGACGCTCCAGCAACTTACGATGGACCTACACAATCCCAAAACATTTCATGCAGCAGTCCGGTTCTTTGACTGGGGGCTCCGGGGTGAGCTGATAGTCGCCCGGGTGATGGTTTGGTAGAGCAACATCACCTGGTTTTTTTCTTAAGGAGAACTATGAAAAACAACAAACTGGTTTGGGTGGCGATTGCGATCTTCTTCGTGATATTTTTTCCAGTCACTCAATTTGAATATCGCCTGGTAGAAAAGCTGGATTCAACCCACAAAGTTGACAAACTATTTTCAACCATTGAACCTGTTCTTGATATTTATAGGCACTGGAGGGGCCGGATTTAAGGACTAGTCCGAAACGCCCATAGAGGTATCTGCGAGTATCTCTCGCACTGAGGAGGACAAAAAATGGGAGAATGGATACCGCAAGACAGCGACAACCCCAATTTCACACCCGAAGCCAGACGGGCAATGCTGGCCAAGGCGGAAGTAAAGAGTCCCGCCAGGCTAGCTCTCGAAGGAATTACGATAGGCGACCTCTACCTGCTGGGATTCAAGGCGGTCGTAGCCCTGTTCCTGATTAACCTGACCCTGATCCCTTTCTGGCTGATCGTGATGGGAATCCTGTCATCGATGAGGATCATCCGGTAATGGATTCCATAGGAGCGCTAATCTTATTCGTGATAGGGCTGGTCCTGTACTTCTTGCCATCCTTCATCGCTGCCAACCGCAACACGGTGAATCGCGGGTCAGTGCTGGTGATCAACCTGTTCTTGGGCTGGACCTTTATTGGTTGGGTAATCTCCCTGGCCATGGCGTGCTCAAACAACCTGGAACCAAAAAAAGTTTAAAAAACAACCACAAAGGTAAAATCGCAGCAAGGCGAACCCTGGCACTGGCCTCACAAGGGGCCTGTTTTCACAGGGGAAAATGGTGCGAAGCCACTGATCGACAGTCAGAGGGGCGGAACCAGCTCCTTTTCATATTCCCGAACGGTGCCAACATCCTTATTTCTAGCCAAGACGGGGTGATTATTGTCCAAGGCGTCTTTCACGATTATCTTGATTTGAGTGTTATCAAAATCATGCCTGTCAATCTTTGTTCCTGTAAATCCAAGCCAACCTTGATAGCCGACGCCCCTCGTCAATGGGACACCGCGAAGGATAGATTCTAGATCATCCACTCCTTCATATGTTGCTTGCATGGCTCCATTGCTATTCATTTCGTCACTCTTTAATTTGTATTCCGCAAGCTGCTTAGCTTTCGTTAGAACGATTTTCTTCTTGGGGAAAACCGACGAAATCCGAGGAAAACGGACCAACCATGATCTCTGGATATATAACTCTGCCGCAAAACTCCGCACAGTTACTTCATATTCAGAATGGTTAACAAGATAAATCTCAACAAGTATGTCGGCATTTAGATCGTAGGTTTCTCGTTTTTGGATTTTTGTAAATATCTCATCGAATAGTGGGACAGATAGCCCGCCAATCTCAGGGACTACCTCTACCCGCAAATATTCGGCTCTAAGATCAGGCAGCTTTAGATACTTCTCTCCGTACACAATCAACAAGCAAACACCCAAGCACATCAATGGCAAATATGGCCCTTTTAGGGTGGCGGCAACTGCGGGATGGTGAGCGATCAAATCCTGCACCACTTGCCACGATCCAAACAGATCAGAAAAAATAAAGAAAAAGGCGTCCAGCGATAGAAGAATAATGGCTGAACGCAGAATCATCCGGCTGATCTTACGCATAGGCGATAATCCTGCTCAGAAATCAGATATACCCGAATTCACTTATGTTTTGCTAGATATTCCCACAACCATCCGGCAGCTTTTGCCAGAAACACACCCACCACGATCCAAATCGCCTTTCCACCCCAATCTTGAACCAGCTTCAACGGATGGGACTTATCGTGCGAGTAAGCGAGTTCCACAACCGTGGGACGGTACGTGATCATCCACCGAATACATGGCAAGACACCAAACAGGAATAACAAAGCAGGATGTAAGTAAGGCAAACTCTTGACACCCTGCAACGGAAGAATGCAAATTTGAAGGATTACACAAATAGCCAGCAGCGACCAAGGCGGAATCTTCAGCAGAACTGCTAAAAACGTGCGTTCTCGGGTTGTGGCCAATCTCAATACGCGGTCAAACGTTGCCCCCTGGTCGCGAACGGAGACACGGATTCCAAGGAACGTACCCACGGTGAAGTCATAAGAACCCATCTTGATCTCGAAATTCCCCCACGTACCGCCGAGCTTTTTTAAATCCTCAATGGTGTCGCAGTACTTCTTGTCTCCCACCTTGAACCGCAATCTAGCATCGGGATCGACAAAGGGACGGGCTTTAACAGCTTTGGTTATTGATGCGGCAATCTCCTCAATGTCTTCGAGGTAGAAATGTGCGGGTGGGAATTCCAGTTCCTTCTTGACCTGTTCTATCGCCATAGGTTTTTGGAGGGGGTGCGCGAAAAATCATACCATCATTTGTTGCGAATCCACGCCTGGTTCGTCCTCCCTGGTGGAATCAAAAACACACACCCCCAAACCCGGAGGGCTGAATTGATCAATTCAGATGGAGGAACGGGGACCAGTCTGCGATGACTGATTGCCGAGGTCCGTTTTCAGTGGACCTCTCAAAAAGTAAAACGAGGGGTAAACGAGCTGACACCACCCGTGCCCTGATTTTTTGAGAGTCTCTCAACTGCTGATTTTTACAGGGGTTTTGTGGCGCGCCCTGAGAGATTCGAACTCCCGGCCTTCTGATTCGTAGTCAGACGCTCTATCCAGCTGAGCTAAGGGCGCAAACCTTGTGAGGTATAACGATGCGGAACAGAAGATATTTTACCATGATGAAGGCGCCGTTCGGCAATGATCCCGCCCGCGAACACGGGTTGCGCTAATTCGATTTCCAAATCTCTTTTTCCTGCGTAAACTTTCAGGCACGATGCTCACAAACTGGCACACTGCGCTGGAGATCGTCCTGCGCACCACCATCATCTATGTACTGGTCCTCCTGGGGATCAGGCTCACGGGCAAACGCGAAGTGGGTCAGATGACACCCTTTGACCTGACGCTGCTTCTGCTGTTGAGCAACTCAGTGCAGAACGCGATGACCGGATCCGATACTTCTCTGGTCGGTGGCATTGTGGCGGCTGTGGTACTGCTCATCCTGAATTACATTCTTGCTGAAGTTTCCGGCATGAATCGCAAGTTCCGTAAGCTTATCCAGGGATCGCCTAGCCTGCTGGTCCACAACGGCGAGATTATTACCGCGCACATGGCCAAGGAGCACGTCTCCATGGACGAACTCAACCGTGCCTTCCGCGAGCATGGATGTGTACAAGTCCATGACGTTGCACTGGCTGTGCTTGAAGTCGATGGCTCCATCAGCGTGCTCAAGAACGATGACATTCCTGAGAGCGTGAATCCGCATCGACGCTTGAAATTTCTCAGACGGCACTGACCCCTCGGGATCAAGAACAATATTGGCCGGGAATCAGCACGAACTGGTACAAATTCGCTTTAAACGGACGGAGAGAAAGAATGAATCCTGAAGAACTTGGCGAACAGACTGAACACGCGCACCACGCGGGACAGAAAGGCATCGGCCTGACCACGGCCATCACCGCAGTATTGCTGGCTGTTGCCACTCTGCTCAGCCATCGCGCCCACACGGAAGAGATCAAGCTGCAGACCAAGGTAAATGACGAGTGGAATTTCTATCAGGCAAAACACCAGCGCGCTCATGACTATGGCAAAGACGCCGAGAAAGAAAGTGTGGCCGGCCATCATGACCTGGCCCTCGAGTTTATGAAAGTCGCCATTGACGAAGAATGCGGCGCGCCGGTTGAGAACGGCTGTCAGGCGCCCCGGACAAAGCAGTCGCCCGTCCTGCAAAAACTGGTGGCCGACTTGAAAGCGCCAGCGCCCTCCGGCAATCCTGATAAAACCGCAGGTTCAGAGACGGCGGAAAAACCGGCCGAAGCCGGCGCAACCGAATCAGCGAAATCTGAGCCGACAAAAACAGAATCGGCAAAAAGCGAAGCCGGTGCCGGGCACGCCGCGCCCGCGAAAGAGGGCTCCGGATCGCGGGAAGGCGCGGTCAAGATCCAGGAGAAAGCCCGTGACATGGAAAAAGAAACAGATGTCATCACCCGCCGCGGCGATCACTTTGACAGCGCTGAACTGTTCCTGGAAGTTTCCATCGTTCTTTGTTCCATCGCACTGCTTGGCTGAAAACAAGCTTTATTGGAAGCTCTCTTTCATCAGCACCGTGGTGGGAATCGCCACGGCAATCTACGGTCTACTCCTCAGGTAGCCATTATGATGGTACGAAGATGCCAGGCCAGCCGCGAATTTACATCGCCACCACCAACCCGGGCAAGCTAAGGGAGTTCCGCGAGGCCGCGGTGGCGCTCAAGCAAGCCCTGTCGATTGAGCCGTTGCCAGGAATGGCTGAACTCGAGATACCCGTGGAAGATGGCGACACCTTTGAAGCCAACGCCAGCATCAAGGCTGAACATTACAGCCTGGCGGCACCCAGAGAGCTGGTTTTGGCTGAAGATTCCGGCCTGTCCGTGGACGCCCTTGGCGGCGCCCCTGGAGTTTATTCCGCCCGATACGCCGCTCAACTTGCGGGTGGCCACGATGGCTCTACCCACCAGAACTCTCACGACGCTGCCAACAATGCTGCTTTGATCAAACAACTGGAGCGACTTCCCCATTCGAAGGATGGTTGCGGCGGGAAATACATCTGTGTCATTGCCATCGCACGCGATGGAAAGACCGTCCAGACCTTCCGGGGTGAGGTCGCCGGTAAAATGCTCACCCAACCCCGCGGAACTGGCGGTTTTGGCTATGATCCGCTGTTCTATTTCCCGGCACTGGACAAGACCTTTGCTGAGCTGCCGCTGGAGGAAAAACGTCAACATAGCCACCGGGGCAACGCTTTTCGGAAACTCCTGCAATGGCTTGATACCCACCAGAAGGAACTGGTTACCTGGGATTAACATCGGATTAAAGTCTGAACTTTGACGTTGCGAATCCTTGCAAATCCAAGTAGATTCTACGTCTTGCCGTGAAACGTCCTTCAGCCACGACTCCCAAATCCGCGAACGGAACGTCAGACAAGCACCAGCGCATTCTGGATGCTGCCATTGAAGTGATTGCCGAACATGGCTTTTTCCACTCCCGTGTGGCCGAAATTGCCGACCGGGCCGGCGTCGCCGATGGCACCATCTATCTTTACTTCAAGAATAAAGACGAACTCCTGATGGCCGCCATTGATTCGGCCTTCCATCGCTTCATACGCCGGGCGAAGGCAGCACTCAACGAGATCGATGACCAGCGTGAGAAGTTGCGGCGCATTGCCTTCCTGCATCTGGAGGGGCTTGGCAGCAATCGCAACCTGGCCATCGTATTTCAGACCGAACTTCGCCATAGCGCCAAATTTCTTGGTCAGTTCTCCCACAACCTGATGGTGGAATATTTCGATCTCATCAAAGGAGTGTTGCGGGAGGGACAAGCGGCAGGTGTTTTTCGTGCTGACCTTTCGGTCACCATTGCCGCGCATTGCTTCTTCGGCGCAGTGGATGAGATAGTTACGTCGTGGATCCTTTCTGACCGGGATCATCATCTTTCCAGTCTGGCTGATTCAGTGGTTTCGATTGTCTTGAAAGGTGTGGAAGCGGGCTCTTGAGTATGGAAATACGAACTCTGGCGGACATCTTCTTTGCCTCCGTGGCGCGCGATAAGGACCGCCATGTCATGGTCAAGCGCGGTAGTGGTTGGCTGGTGCTTTCCTCGCGCCAACTTTACGGCTATGTAGCGGCCATGTCGCGGACCTTCAAATCCTGGGGCCTCAATAAAGGTGATCGCGTGGCCATCCTGAGCGAGAACCGGCCGGAGTGGATGATCGTGGATTTTGCCTGCGTGACCAGCGGCATTGCGGACGTACCAATTTACGCGACACTCACCGCCGAGCAGACTTTGTATGTGTTGCAAAACTCCGGCGCTCGCGTGGTGTGCGTATCCACCGAAGAGCAGTTGAAGAAAGTCCAGAGCATCGTCAGCCAGACAAAGATTGAAAAAATAGTGGTAATGGATGATATCGCTGAGGTCAATGTTATTCCCATGTGGGGATTGTTGAACCAGGCTTCCACCGAACACGATACAGAGTTTGAAGAGCGCGCCCATGCCGTCCAGCCAGGTGATCTGGCAACTCTGATCTATACGTCCGGCACCACCGGAACGTCTAAAGGCGTGATGCTCACGCACTCGAATCTGACTTCGAATGCGGTGATGGCGTCAAAGGCCGCAGAGTGGCTTGACAATGATATCTACCTTTCCTTTCTGCCCTTGTCGCATGTAACCGCGCGGCACCTGGATTATGTCTGTTACCTCAACGCGGTCCTGATCGCCTACTGCCCTGTCTTTGATCAGCTTCCCATGATGTTTCAGGAAGTAAAGCCTACGATTATTGTTGCCGTCCCGCGTGTTTATGAAAAGATCCGTCAGGAAGTGGAGCGGCGCGCCGCGCGTGGATTAAATCGCAAGATATTGCAGTGGGCCTTGCGCGTGGGCGAAGGACATAAGAAAGAGATCACTGACGGGATACGACCCAGCAGCGCGATGTGGCGTCTCGCCGAGCGTCTGGTGTACTCGCGCATCCGGCAGGGCTTTGGCGGCAATAGCCGCGTCTATTTCTCCGGGGGCGCGCCCCTGGGTTATGACATTGCAGAGTGGTTCGTGTGCATGGGCATACCTATCTTTGAAGGTTATGGCCTGACGGAAACTTCTCCCGTAATTTCTGTGAACCGCAAGGGCGATATCAAGATTGGATCAGTCGGCAAGATCTACCCGGAACTCGAGGTAAAGATCGCCGAGGACGGCGAGATTCTGGTAAAGGGCCCCACCGTGTTTCAGGGCTACTGGAACATGCCGGATGAAACACGCGCTGCTTTTACTGATGGCTGGTTCAAGACTGGCGATATCGGGCAGATCGATAACGAAGGCTTCCTCAGCATCACGGATCGCAAGAAAGATCTGATCAAGACCTCAGGCGGGAAGTTTATTGCACCGCAGCCGATTGAAAATGCCCTGAAGGCCAATGTGTTGATAGCCCAGGCGGCCATTATTGGCGACCGGAGAAAGTATGCGTCGGTCATCATCTCGCCGCACTTCCCTCTGCTGGAAGACTGGGCCCGGGTGCAGAACCTGAACTTCAAGAACCGCGAAGAGTTGGTAGCCGATGAGAAAGTGCGCAGTCTATATCGCGGAATCGTCGGCGAACTGAACAAGAAGCTGGCCCAGTTTGAAACCATCAAGAAGATCGTGATTGTTCCGGACGAATTCACCGTCGCCGGCGGAGAGATTACTCCCACGCTCAAACTCAAACGCCGCGTGATCGAGCAGAAATACAAACAGCAGATTGAAGAGCTCTACCAGGAGCCACATCCCATAGAGACCGCCCCGGTCGGATAAAGCCAATCGGCGACCCGGTAGCATACAATAAATAATTCCACCGGCCGGGATGGCGAAACTGGCAGACGCAGCGGACTTAAAAAAATCCGCAGACCAGCAATGGTTGTGGGGGTTCAAGTCCCCCTCCCGGCACCAATAATTCTGTCGCTTCGCTCCAAACCGCTTTCAGAGTCCTTCCCTGCTTCGAGCATCATGCCCTGTTGCAGCGGGCTCGGCGCGAGGTCGGCCTCGCCCTTTGATTTCCTCACCGTTCGCTGAAGATAGCTTAGGCGATCCGCATGCCGGGGCCATGGTTTTATGTCCCAACTAGTGGCATTCGCGCGACTTTTCATGTATTGATGTGGCCCCGGAGTTCGCGTCGCTGGTAAGTTTGCGTACCGACAAAAAAAACGGCAGGCCTGATTAGCCTGCCGCTTGCTTTTACTGCTCCTGCTACAACTACTGCTTCTTGGTTGGAGCTTTCTTTTTAGTTGCTGGCGCTGTGCCGGGCTTCTTTGCTCCGGCTTTTGCTTTTGCCGTGCCAGTTCCCTTCGGGTTGATGAGGTTGAGAGCATCCTCAGCGTTGAATGGGAATTGGCGGGTTGAGGTTTGTCCGGTGGTGCTGAGAGTCACGTCAACACGACGGCTCTGGGCCAGAGCAAGCACGCCGGCCTTCGCGGCCAGTTGCTTTTTCTGTTCCGGAGAGACATTGGTATCAGCATCGATCGCCTGCTTCACCTGGTCCGCGCTCATGGGCTGTTCCTCACCCAGACCCTGCGTGTCGATATGGTCAGCAGCAACTCCCTGTTCCACCAGGAAGCTCTTGGTGCGTTCCACACGACGGTCAGAGAGCAGCTTGTTGTAATCCGGTCCGCCACGCGGATCAGCGTGACCTTGCAGAATAAGATGGGCATCCGGCTTATAGACCAGATACTTCTTGAAGTCGCTGGCCAACGCCACCAGGCTGCGCTCCTGACTGTCCAGCAGGCCGCCTTGCGGGTTCTCCACCGTCGGCTTGGCGGTTGGGAAGTAAATACTGTGCAGTGACAGGCGAACTTCAAGCTGTTTCTGTTCCGGAGCAATCGGCTTGGCCTGAACTTCAATGTCCGAGCTGCCGTCAGCTTTACCGCCCTTGCCATCATCGGCATGGCAATTCACGGTGTAGTGTCCGGGAGCAAGTCCAGTGGTGTCGAACTGACCAGTGGCGCCGTTCGCAGTAACCTTGCCGCTGCCGGAGTCAAAGGTGTAAGTCAACGGATCATTGTCAGGATCGGTGCCAGTTGCTGTCACGGTCACCGGCTGGCCAACAATTACAGTCGTTGGCGAGGCGGCGCAGCTCACTGTGGGTGGACGGTTCGGACGCGCCGTTACAGTTACGTCGGTCGAAGAACTGGCTGTGCCGCCGCGACCGTCAGCAACCGTGCCTGTAATCGTGTACTTGCCGGGAGCAACGCCCTGAGTGTTCCAATGAACCTCTGAGCCGGTGCCTTCAATCTTGCCGCCCGTAGCGGACCATGTGTAAGTCAGCGGATCATTATCCGGATCGGCGGCTTTGGCCTGGACAACAGTGCTGTCTCCGCTGCCTTCAACCACCGTGTTCGGCGTGGTGGATACGGCGATGGTCGGCGGATGATTCGGAGGAGGATTACCGCCGAAGCGGAACACCAACCCGGTGGCCAGACGAAGATTATTCTGCAGATTGTCATTGCCATCTTTGAACTTGGTGAGCAGATATTCTGCCTGTACCACGCGCCACGCTACGTGTTTGGTTAATTTGAGATCAAGGCCCGCGCCTAAGGCTGTAGCGAAAGCATTCGCATGAAGGCTGGTGTTGAAGAAGTTTGAGCTGCCGATAATAGGAGTAGAGCTGTCCACGCTCATGCGCGCCCCGCCGAACAGGGCGGAGGCGAAAGGCGTCCAGCGGTCACCGCGATGCGAAAACCGTGGACCAAAAAGATATGTTTGTGCGTTTCCGCTGGAACCGGGCTGAAGATTGCCGCCTATTTTGTAAAATCCGAAGTCGCCCACCAGGCCAAGCCATCTATTGACATTGCCTGCAATGGATGCCGTACCGCCATTGTTCTCAAAAGTCTGGTCAGTGCCGTTTACACGGGGATTAAACCGGAGATAAGAATAGCCGCCGAAAAGTTCCACCGCTGGAGTTACCGGATCACCCTGCGCAGCCGGCGCCTTGGGCGCTGAGTCTTTAGGCAGGAGAGCTCCGAAATCAGGATTCGGAGCACGGTAAGATTCAGAAGCCGCGCTGGTGTTCTCTGAAGAGAAGTTCGGCCCGCCATTGGCGGGGCTTTGGGCAAATGCTGCCGAAATCGAAAGGGCCCAAAATAAAGCGGCTGCAATAACTTGCGAATGCACGCGCATCTGGTACTTCCTCCACAGAATGACTTTTAAAACTAACGCCGTATGATATCAAAGAAGTTACGCCACCTATGATCATTACAGGACTAAGGTATCTCTTTTGGAATTTCGCGTTGAGTTAGGAAATTGATAGTTGTGCCATACATAAAATTTGAAAGCGTTCGGTGACCACGATTTAAGCGGTTCCGAAAGGATGCTCTCAATCAATGGACGACGCCAAAACCGATAAGCTCCACAACAACAAAATCGAACTCAATGCTCTGCGCGACTTCATGGGCGATGCGGTCCCTTATTGGAAGACGCTCGGCCTGGAACTGATTGAAGTCGCTCGCGGCCATGCAGTCTTTGAAGCCGAGGTGCGCCCCGGTCTCTTACAGAACAATGTTGTGCATGGTGGAGTGCTGGCGTCGATTGCGGATTCAGCTTGCGCCGTTGCCGCCATCTCGCTGGTCTTTCCGGAAAATTACGCCACCACCATCAATCTTCAGGTTGCCTACCTCAAGCCGCTCAAAGCGGGCAGGTTCCGTGCCACAGGTAAGTGCCTGAAAGCGGGACGTTCTATCTTCTTCTGCGAAGCCATGGTGGTCGACGAAAATAATGCTCCCATCTGCACTGCGAGTTCTCAATTAATTGCAGTGCCCCGTTGATTCGTGATGTGAAATATCTTGCAGGAATTTACGCGGCTGCACGCAAGTACATTGACCTTAGGGACACCATAGCTATGCCTGCTAGTACACTAAACGCTGCGCATTCTGCCAAAAAATGCGGTTTTTGCTGGCTTTTTCACTAATTTCATTGCCATTGACACTCAATACCCTTAAACTAAGGGGTTTGCATGTCCTCTCTGGGCACATTGTGCAGCTGCGTCTTTCTCACTTTGGGGAATCGGGCTGAAACCAAACCCAATGACGAGGAATCAAACAGGCAAGTAATCCATTTGTACGCATTCTTCTACTAACAAAGGCAGGAAACACTGAATATGGCAAGGAGACGCGGTAATCCGAATTGGGGCAAGCCTGAGCCCATTGGGCCGGTGGTCCCCGTTGTTACGTCTTTTGAGCAGGCCGTAAAGGAATTTAAACTCACCCCCGACCAATACATTCGCTCCACTCGTTTGCGCGAGTGGGCACGGCGTAACAAGAATTCCAAGTACATTCCAGAACCGCTTCTGGAAGCTTGGGGTTTTGAAATTGAATCTACACTTTAATCAGCCTCAAACTGATCAAAGACTAGCAAAGCTGGGCTGCCTCTTTTATGGCGGCCCTTCTTTTTTGCTGCAGCAAACCTTGCTTCCCTTTTCTCACCTGCAAAAAAGCGACATTCTGGCCATTGTCGTCGGCGCCAGCTTTGCTTCTGGTCTCAACGTCTATGCCACGCTTGCCACTCTGGGTATTCTCTCTCACCTGAACCTTTTTCAGCTGCCTCCAGCACTCCACATCATTCATTCATGGACCGTGATTGGAGTCTCGCTGGCGCTGTTCCTGCTGGAGCTCTTTGCTGACAAGATCCCGGTCTTCGATCTTCTGTGGAACGCGCTGCACACCTTCATCCGCATTCCTATCGCTGCGCTGCTTTCTTATGGAGCTACTCAGCAACTTTCACCGGCAACCCAATTGGCCGCGGCGCTGTTGGGTGGACTCATTGCCCTGGCGTCACACGGAGGAAAGACGGCCGTGAGAGCTGCCATTACCCCGGCCCCGGAACCGTTTTCCAATATGGCCCTCAGCTTTGGTGAAGATGTGGTTGCCATCTCACTGACGTGGCTGGCCACGCAGCATCCGATCGTCGCATCCGTAGTAGTGATAGCCGCGGTAGCCGTCACAGTCGTCATGACTGGCTTCGTCATTCGCGCCCTGCGAAGGCTTTTCCAGAGGGCACGGGCGGAAATTTGAAACAAAAAACCTCATCGCAGAGCTGAATCGCGTCTGAAGTTTGACCAGATCAACCGTCGCATGCGATAGTTCTCTGTTTGTTAACGTTGTGTTAAAACGCGCTTTGCCGCCCCAGGAGACCTGTTCACACGAATGCGCCTCATTCCACGCGACACTAAGTTCTTTGATCTATTCGCCGACATGACCAGGAATCTTGGCGATGGAGCCCGCCTTTTGAAACAGACGCTTGATGATTTCAAGGATGTGGAAGTTCGCGTCCAGCAGCTAAAGGCCATTGAGCATCGCGGCGACGAAATGACCCACAATGTTCTGACCCGTCTCAACCAGACCTTTATTACTCCTTTTGATCGCGAGGATATTCACCGGTTGGCCTCTTCACTGGATGACGTTCTGGATTTTGTCTATGCCGCGGGTGTACGGCTGATCATGTACAAGATCACCAGCGCACCGGTCGCCGCGTCAAGACTCGCGGAAATCATCATCAAACAGTGTGACCAACTTTCCCAGGCCATGGTGAAGCTGGACAAAAAGAATGACCACGTTCTTGAGAACTGCGTGGAGATCAACCGTCTGGAGAATGAAGCGGACCAGATTGCCCGCTCAGCCATTGCTCTGCTGTTCGAAAAAGAAAAAGACCCAATCTCACTGATTAAGTTGAAAGAGCTCTACGAAGTCCTGGAAACCGCCACCGACAAAGCTGAGGATGCCGCCAACGTGCTTGAGGGCGTCGTCCTCAAAAGCACCTGAGCCGCGATTGCCTATGCTGAAGAATCCACTTTGCGGGGCGTGCTAGGTGCATACGAGCTTAATCCTGGTTTTACTCACAGTCCTTCTGGCCCTGATGTTTGACTTCATCAATGGCTTTCATGATGCGGCCAACAGCATTGCCACTGTGGTTTCCACGCGCGTGCTGTCTCCCAGAATCGCCGTGGTCTGGGCTGCGATCTTTAATTTTGCCGCCGCCTTCGGACTGGGAACAGCCGTCGCCAAAACAGTGGGCAAAGGCATGGTCCACCTGGAATATGTGACCCAGTATGTGGTGCTGGCCGGGTTGGTGGGAGCTATTGTCTGGAACCTGATTACCTGGTTTCTGGGATTGCCCACTTCTTCTTCTCACGCGCTGTTTGGTGGCTATGCTGGAGCGGCCATTGCGCGCGCCGGCTTCAAAGCCATCATCCTCGCGGGATGGAAGAATACGGTGATCTTCATCGTCCTCTCGCCAATGATCGGGTTCATTCTTGCTCTGGGCCTGATGGTGGCTGTGTCCTGGATCTTCAAGGCTGCGGCGCCTCGCAAAGTCGATAAGCTGTTCCGCGTTCTTCAACTTGTATCTTCAGCCGGCGTGAGCTTTGCGCATGGCGGCAATGATGCGCAAAAAACTATGGGAATCGTTGTCAGCGCACTTTATGCCGGCGGATACTTAACCGCAAAAGAAGCTGGCGGCGACTGGGGCCGTTTTCACCTTCCCATCATTCTCATCGCGTACTTCACCATCGCCATGGGGACATATTTTGGCGGTTGGCGCATTGTGCAGACCATGGGTTCCAAAATTACCAAGCTGAAACCTGTGGGCGGATTTTGCGCTGAGACTGCGGCCGCACTTACCCTCGTCATGACGGCGCTCTGGGGCATTCCGGTAAGCACCACGCACACCATTACCGGATCGATTATCGGCGTGGGATCAACGCATCGTATCTCGGCCGTGCGATGGGGAGTGGCGCGAAGAATTGTCTGGGCCTGGATCATTACCATTCCAGCAGGCGCAACCATGGCAGCACTTACTTATTGGATGATCAGAATCTTCGTTCCCAACGCTTGATTACGACGGTTGAAACGGCACAATCTGGTGTTCCAGGCAATTGGCCTGCAACTGGGTTTTAAGTTGCGGCACAAAACCGGTTCCGTACTTCAAGAGGAAGTATGCCGCTCCCACTTCCCTCTCCTGAAGATCTTTATTCGGATAAAGCAAGGTTGAGAGCTCGTCAGCATGATGCTGGAGTTCTCCATTTTTGCGGGCTTCGGCGCGTGCGGCTTTATCGCGCAGCCCCTGAAGCTGGTAACGCATCTTTGACGCCGCGTTCTCGGCGGCGTCCGCAAGCGTCTTGTCGAGTTTATGGAGCGGTTGCTGAATGGAAAGGATTGCCTGCTCAAGATGCTGCTCTGCGGCATCAAAGCTTTTCACAATGCTTTCCGGCAACGCTTGTGCCGCCACGATCTCACGGACTTTTTCCGGTCCGGTAAAGATGTCAGTTAGTTTGAGCCCATAGCGATCGAGTAATTTGGCTTGTCGCGGCTCAACGATGGTGGCAAAGATGCGGGGAAGAACCGGGGTCACACGGCTGGCCAGCTTGCGATAGACCGTTTCAATCTGCGCGAAATATGCCACTTCCGCCGGTCCGCCGATATAACACAACGTCGGCAGAAGATGGTCCTGCGTGAGTGGCCGTAAGAGAACGTTGGCGCTGAACAGTTCAGGACATCGTTCCACTTCACCAAGGATTTCTTTACGCGAGAGCTTCTGGTGGCCGATCAGGAAGCTGCCATCTTCCACGCGAATGGGTGTGCGCACGCCGTTCTCTATGAAAAAGCACAGCGTGTGCGAGCTGGTTACTTTGACCTGCGCGTGATATCCGGCGGCTTCAAGGTCTTTACCTCGCTGCAACAGCGCTTCATTAATCTCTTCCGCTTGCTCCAGTGCGGATTGAAAAAGCGGTTGAGCCAGGCGATGCAATTCCGGATCACTCGGGTTGAGCAGTACGATTCCCAGATCGCCCAGGACCCTGGCATAAAACTTGGCAAAGGCGCTGCCAAAGTTTTCTCTCTTGCCATAGCTTGCTGCCAGCAGCTCGGTGATTTCAGAGTTTCCAAACAAGGATTCAACTTGTTGGACCGCGGCGGCTATCTCGTCATCAAAGCTGACCGTGCCCACGGGAGCGCCTTCTTTGTGCGGTACATTCACCGTGAATTTCTTCACGTGGTCCGCGGCGGGCAGATTGACTGAACTGATCTCGGCATAATCATGATCTTCCGTAGCCAGCCAGAACACTGGAACGGCGCCGGTTTTTTCCGCATGCATGGCCGCAGAAAGCGCTTTCAACACACAGAATAAAGGCCCGCCGAAAAGCCCCACCTGCTGGCCCGTAACCACCGCGGCAGCACCGTCGCGCAATCTCCTGATGTTGGCCAGCGCTTTGTCGCTCGCCCCAAAAGCCAGGTTCTGTCGCTCCAGAATAGAAGCCACAATCTGGCGACGGTCCGCCGGATAATTGATCCTGCTAGTCTCTTCCCGCCACCAGCTTTCCATCTGTGGTGGCCTGGGATAAAAGCCGCTTACCTTCGCGAATTGGTGGAGATAATCGTCAAACAGCCGGCTGGTATGGGGAATGCTGCTGAACGGAAGACACTCAAATTCCACAGTTGGGGACTCCACCATTGGCATAACAGCATTGGACGCGCGTCAATCAGGTTGGTTGCAGATTTTTGTTGACCCCAGGGCACATTATCTCGGAGCACCTTGTTCCGGGGTACATTATTAACGTCCGGTAGATTGTAATTGATGCCTTCTTTTCTTCTCGACAGCACCGGTGTTATCTCTCGGACGCAGACCGTCGCCCGGCGCCCAGCGGCCTTGTGGTAATGTTTTGTCCGTCTAAAACGGTGATCAAGTCACCCGCTCGGACCAATCGACCCTTAGGTATAACTTTTTTCTGGAGCGCTACATGGCCGAGGCCAAGACCAAACTCAACGACGCATCTGTATCTGATTTCCTCAACCAGATCGCTGACCAGCAACTGCGCGCAGACTGCTATGCCATCGTCGACATCATGCAGTCCGCCGCCAAAGCCATGCCTCGCATGTGGGGAACCAGCATCATTGGCTTCGGCGAACACAACATCGCTTACGCCGGCGGCCGCGAAGCCGCCTGGATGCTGATCGGCTTTTCTCCGCGCAAACAGAACATCACGCTTTATATCGGCAGCAGTTTTCCTGAACACGACGCCCTGCTCGCGGAACTGGGCACACACTCAACTGGCAAGGGCTGCTTATACATCAAGAGCCTCTCGGATGTTCGCGTCCCGACGCTGAAGAAGCTGGTTCACGCATCCGTGAAGCACAAACTCAAATCAAGCGTAGAGGCGACCAACTCAAAGCCGAAATCGCGTTCTAAATCAAGCAGTCTCGCTAAGTCAAAATCGGGTTCGCCTAAAGCAAGCTCGCCAAAATTAAGCTCCAGGGGAAAGGCGCCGGCAGGATCGAAGTCGAAATCGAGATCAAAAGCGCCCAAAGCATGACTGCGATTCACCAAGTCACCAGACTTTCTCGATCATCTGATGACGTACTGATCGGCGTCCATTCGTGCTCATTCGCGATAAGATTTTTTCGATCAGTGTCATCTGTGTGAATCAGTGGTTAATGTTTACAGTTCCGATGGCGGCGATGTCGCGCGATGACGGCGATCTCGGCGATTCCCTTGAATCCCGGCTCCACTCACTCTCATCAAATCACTTGACCGCTTGTATATAGCTGTCTAAGGTAGAAGTAGTTCTTTGACAATCAGGACGGTCACAAGTCCTTTTCTGATGTAAGCCCCATTCACGGCTGATTAGGCGTGAATGGCCCAAAATGGGGGCGTCACGGCTTCGACGGAAATGCTTGCGGCCAGGAGGCATACCGGGGCGCATTCCCCCGTAAGTGGTGCAAAAACAATAATTGCTAACTCTAATCAGTTCGCATACGCAGCTTAATTAAATAAGCAGCCGCTCTCCACAGCTTCGCCTATGGGCTGTGAAAGGGCGTCACACAGTAGGCTGGTCTTCCTTACTAAGCCAGGGTGGGAGGACGAGACAAACGGGCTAGCGATTTGCATTTCTTGTCCGTTCTAAGTGCAAAGCGCGAATCTGGCGGGGTAATTCCCGTCGGGTGAACTGGACTAAGTATGTAGGCTCTTGACCAGTAACATTTTCGGACGTGGGTTCAACTCCCACCGCCTCCACCATTATTTCTTGTCGCTACGCGACACACCGCAGCAGATTCATCTCGACTCAATCCTTTATCTGCGCTTGTCGCAGCGCAGCGCAGCTTCGGCGGTGTTCGGCCTCGCTGCTGCTTTCTGACCATTCCGTTTCTGAAATCCCGAGCGCAGCGATGGATCCCTACCGATTAAATAAACCCGATTCTCCACAACGAATAACTCCAAACAGCAGATATTGCAGTCTCTCCCTTCTGCAACGTTCATTATCTCCCTGGCAAGAATTCGCCCTTCCCCACGAGAATCGCTTTAGCCACCCTTTACAGCTTTTGCCTTGGTATTTCTCCGTGCCTCCGTGTTTCCGTGGTGAAGATTCCCATTACAATAGTTGCCTTGAGCGGCTGGCGACAAACAAAGCTTCGTCGGAAATCTTGAAGACTCTCGGTATCGCCCGAAAGCTGAGGTGCACATGGGCTGCTTCAAACCAATCACGCTTACACTTCTGTTCCTGGGGCTGATCACGTTATGTGGCTGTCAGGACATGGTTCCAAAAAACCCGGCGAGCCTGCTCGTCCCCAGGTTTCAGCGGTCAGAAATCTTTGGCTTTGTGGCGGGATTAGGCACAACTTTCGCCGCCGTGCCGGACTTGCTCGTTATGTTCAGGCGCCGGTCGAGTGCAGGCATGAACTTAAGGATGGCAACAATTCTGGGTATCTTCCAGCTTCTCTGGATTTACTACGGATTATTAATCGCTTCGCGACCGGTGATTGTCTGGAACCTGCTTGCAGTGCTAATCAACTTCACCAGCGTCGCGGCTCACCGTCATTTCTCCGGCAAGGAAAGAGCCGCCCAGATCGGGCGCGACACCACGGGATAGCCGTCCACGCAAACATTGAGCAACGCTGCCTATGCTTTTAAAATCCCGAGCGCGAGCGAGGATTCCTGCCGCTTCAATAAGCCCGGTTCTCCACCACTCACGGAGCATGAAGCCTTGCGACTAGAGCAAACCACTGACCAGAGCTGAATCGCCATTCGGGATGATGACGTTGCTATGCGCCGGGCTATGCGCCGGGATAAGTGAAAAATTGAACCAAATCAGGAACTTCCGTTGATACTGTATTCATCAACAAGGGATTAACATCCTTCTGCGTGTAGACCTGCCTCGACTACAGCGCCAAGGAGCCCGTAGTGAAAGCTCGTCTCACAAGTTTCTTTTTATTGGTCCCCTGTCTTTTGGCTGGATGCGGTTCCATCCCCGAGGTAAATGCCTCACCAGCCGTGCCTCTTAAAGCGCCTCCTAACGTGCCTTCGAAACCAGGCACGGCTTCCACCGCAATAGTGGATTGTTCTCCGCAGGTAATTCCAGTAGCGTCTGACCAGGGCACAGGTTTTCTGAAAGTGGTTTATGGAATGTGCTGGATCAATGTTACTGGGACGTCGCCGGTTGGAGTCATTGATCACTTCACCTATACGCTTAAAAATCCAGTAAACGCACGGAAAATCGACAATTGGGTTGGTACTGCCGAAGGGTCCAATATCGAAGCCGGCTATGAGATGGTGATTACCACCCCAGATGGCCACGAGGCGATCATCAATAACGAATTCGATAAGCACCAGGACACTATTGGGAGCCAATGGCGCGAATACAATCTGCCGCTCAATCTTCCGGCGGGAACCGTGCTGAATGTGGAGATGAGCCTGGGATTTCCCCATGGCGCAGATGATTGTCGCAACCGATGTGCGGTCCAAACTGTCTGGTTTTTCAACCACGGGATTGATTAACGCTAACCCTGAACGCCAACTTTTTATCCTCGCGCATCCGTCTGAGGGCACAGTTGAAAAACCGAAAAAGGGGGCCCCTTTCAAGGGTCCCCTTTTTACTTGAACACCGGATCGTGCCAGACTGCTTTACGCGGCTACCGGTTTGGCAACGTGGGTCTCAGAGAAGGTCGAGTGTAGGATCTCCCCTGATTCCAGCTTCGGCGTGCCATCCAGTACGTTAGACAACATCTTGAGCACATCGCTATAGGTGTTGCGCGCATAGGTTTCAGCATTTTTCTGGGTGTCCCACAGGCTGATTACATGCACGTCTGAGCTTCCGGGAGTGGCAAACGCGATTTCATCTTTGAATCCCTCCTGTTTGCGAAGCAAGGGAATGATTTCCTTTTCTAAGCTGCTGGTGAATTGAGTGAGCATATTGGCCTTTAAATGGAATGAAAGCTTGCGTACAAACATGATTAAACCTCCTCGGGTTATGGTGAGGCTAAGGTAGGAGAACTTCAGATGAGCTGACTTAGTTCAGGGAATCTGAAAAGGGAGGAATCATACTCGCTCTATTGCAACGCTACGCTCATTGGAAAGTTAATTCAACCCTCGTGCACCCGACTACCGCCGGATAGTCTTAACTCCGCAAGTGTGCTCCGGCGAAAATCTGGCAGAGCAAACCCGCAGACAGTGGACGTTTCGCTTTTTCACAAAACGGTTAACGTCCGCAGTTTTACTGTGTCGTGGCGACCCGCCTGGTTTTTTGCAACAGCTGGTTTTTGAATCATGTCCGAAAATGTCCAGTTATGTCCTTCCATGGCTGAGAAAATCAAAACATGAAGCGTGCGAGTCAAGACGAACCAATTCAACCCTTGCAACTGATCCTTGACCGGCTCGACACACCTATTGGCAAGATGCTCATCGTCGCCGACCATAAAGGAAACCTTCGTGCCATCGATTGGGCAGACCATGAGCATCGCATGCATCGCTTATTGCGACTTCATTACGGCAACAACGGATTCAAGCTCGCGCCCGGAACACTTCCGTCCAGCCTTACTGAAGCCATCCAGCGCTATTTTGCCGGCGATCTCGCCGCGCTTGATACCTTGCGCGTAGTCACCGCCGGCACCGCTTTCCAGCGTTCCGTCTGGCTCGCGCTAAGGAATATTCCCGCTGGAGAGACCATCACTTACGCACAACTTGCTCAACAGATCGGCAGGCCCACAGCCATCCGAGCTGTTGGACACGCCAATGGCTCAAATCCTGTGAGTATTATTGTGCCGTGTCATCGTGTAATCGGCTCAGACGGTTCGCTCACCGGATACGGCGGAGGAATGGAACGCAAACGATGGCTCTTACAACATGAGCGAGCGCTACGCTTCCCGAAAAACATTTCGCATGAAACGCCCATTCAGAATGTTTTAGATTGAATGTTTTAGATTGAATGTTTTAGACCTGAATGTTTTAAACATGGGCAAATCTAGACTTGCGCAAAGCCACCGTCCACAAACAACTCAATCCCGGTAACAAAGCTGCTGTCATCCGATGCCAGGAACACTGCCGCCTTGGCGATCTCATCCGGCGTTCCCAGACGTCCCAGCGGTACCATGTTGCCAATATTCTTCAACCGCTCCTGCCCTGCTTCGGACGATCCCATCAACTCCCGCAAGCCTTCCGTATCGATCGGCCCGGGACTGATCGCATTCACGCGTATCTTGCGGCTCTTGAGATCCGTGGTCCAGGTTCGGGCGAACGACCGCACGGCGGCTTTGGTTGCAGCATAAACGCTGTTCGTGGGCAGTCCTTTGCTGCCGACGATTGACGCATTCAGAATCACTGACGCACCATCGGGCAACAACGGCAGCGCCTTCTGCACGGTAAACAGCATGCCTTTTACGTTGCCACTAAAAATGCTGTCAAAGTGTTCTTCGGTGATCGTCCCCATTGCGGCATACTGGGCAATTCCTGCGTTGGCAAAAACAATATCCAGCTTGCCTTTCTGTTTCTTGATTGTTTCGAACAGCCGGTCCAGATCCGCCATGCTCGCCACATCTCCCTGCACTCCGACAACATTCGATCCCACCTGCTTCACCGCCTCATCAAGCTTTGATTGCTTACGACCGGTGATAAAGACGAAAGCACCCTCTTTTACAAACCGCTTTGCCGTGGCCAATCCAATGCCACTGTTTCCGCCCGTGATCAGTGCAACTTTTCCATCAAGCTTTCCCATAGGAGTTTCCTTCCCAATATTCTGTTGTCCCATTTATCTCTCCGCATTTACCTCTCAAAGATCAACAACGTCGATGTAGCCGAGGCATACAGCGTCCCGTTCGCGTCAGTAATCCGGGCCTCGGCAAAAGCGGCTCTCCGCCCCAATGACAACACCTGGCCTTCGGCGCGCAGTGCTCCGGTCTTGTTGGTGATCGCCTTGTGATACGCCACTTTCAACTCAAGTGTGGTGTAGCCCTGCGTTGCGGACAGACGCGAGTGCACCGCGCAACCGCAGGCGGAATCGAGGAGCGTGGCGGCATAACCGCCGTGCACGGATCCGATAGGGTTGTAGGCGTGTTCACCGGGGATACCAGCAAACACGGCCTTCCCTGCGGCTACCTCAACAAATTCAAGATTGAGTGAAACCAGAATGCCGGGCTTTCGACCGGAAGCCAGCAATGAACGCAATTGTCCCAGTCCATCCAGCCCTTCACCCACTTCGTTCACAAGACTCATACCGCTCCTTTTGCTCGATGATATATCGATCGAAATATCGGGGAAATCTCACCGATTCTTGAAAGAACCACTCATTGAATACCGGTTAAAGATGAAGTGTGACGTCCCCGAGATTCAATAGTTGCTGCATGCGAGAAGTCTACTGCTCACCAGGGACGGCGTCTAAATCCTCGCATGCAACTTTAAGGGATCACTGTAATTTCTGGCAGTATCCCAAAGCCTTTCGCCCTTTTAGTCTCGCAATTGCTTGGAGTAGTTTGTCTTTTGGTCGCACGCAGGTGAAACGAGGAGTGGCTTGCCAGAGAAACTAAATCAGGTCCGTGGCGCATGCATTCTGACGAATAAGCAGGACAAGCTCACGCCTCCGATTTCGGGTTAGGTCAACTTAAAGGCGGTGTCCACCTTCCGCCTTTTCTATCCGTCGCATAAGGCATGGGGCGGATGACCCGTCCTTTCGCAGAAGCTGGTTATTGCTTTTTCAGCTTCCGTGAAAGGGTGGGAGTAGAAAGCACGCTTTGGTTTAGACATTGATTCCCATGTTCAGGAACTATTCGAAAACCGTCCCCGTCTGCCTAAATTCTCCAGCGTGGACGGATTGCCGAAAAGAGCGCTCGATTGTCTCTGATCCTGATACACTGGCGATCAAAATCTCAAAGGAGCCCCCTTGGACACACAGTCAATTCTCGCAGCACTTGAAAGTCAGTTGAAAAGTATCGACCAGGCGATAGCAGCCCTGCGCGGCGGGAAGACCGCAATCGCTGGCCAACATCCAGGCAGTGGGAAAAAAGGGCGGCGTTTGTCAGCAGCTGCTCGCAAACGGATCAGCGCTGGAATGAAAAGGCGCTGGGCGGAGAGGAAGAAGAAGGCCGCCTAGAACGCTGGTAGAGAAATAGACTCAAAGCCCAAAGCCCCGGGCGCAGGGAGTCTCGTGCTCGATCAAATCAGCATGAGCCCCTGTACGTCTTTCGGACAATGTCCGGGAATAGTGTGGGGGCAACAACTACCGGAGCTAGTTTCTGTACATCCAAAATGGAATGCTGAACATCCTACTCGAGGTAAATTCAGCAACTCAGGCAACCCCCGAAGTGCCGTTTACCAAGACATTCAAACCTGGCGATGTTGCCATTGAGACCGGTGTGTATCGGGTTTCCCATACGCAACATCGCTTGCCGCATGAAGTGGTTATTCTCCGCGGTGACCGGTTCCCCAGGTGCGCAAAGTGCACTGGCGCCGTGAGCTTTGAATTCTTTTATTCTTCCCCGTTCGTCGTGTCGACCTATAAAAACGCCCTGCCAGTCCTCGACGACGATGCTCCTGATGCGCAGGCTGCAAACTAAAGCCGATTCACAAGTCCTGTCCTTCCCGGGATCATCCGGGCGTGATCACGTCCCGGCGGCTCTGGCCGCATTGTCAGCCTTCTTGCAGTGATGCGCCCGTTCCAGGATTTTGAGTAGCGACAGAGACGGGCTGGCCCCAACGCTGCGACGGCAAGCTACGCAATAGCTTTCGACAATACGCTGATTGCCCGCGGAAGGAAGATGGAAAAAACGGGGAGGGTCCGGCAACATGACATACTCTTTTTTAGCTTTGGGTTGAAGGATGTTCCTCAGCGATGTTAACCCCGAATGTTAGATACCAGACATACTTCTTTTTTTATGCTTCTCTTTTTGAAATCTTTAATTTGAAATCTTTAAGATGAGCGTTCTCTCACAGACGTGCAAAGTCCTCACGGCACGAAGGCGCACTTTAAATTTGTGTAGCAAGGGCAGGAAAGTAGATCAGCTGATGATTAGCTTGCTGCCGCCAACGCGTCAGCGCAAGGTATGGAAAAGGCAGGCAGCATCCAAGGTTCCTGTGAAGTACTCGGCCGCTTCCGTCAGATCGATGTTGCAGATTGTTGGGGTAAGCCGGTAACGTCGATGACTGCCGTGAGGAGTGCTTTCTCGCCATCTTCCTTACAGATAACGTGGCTCGCGCCCAACAGCTTGCACAGCTCTCGCTGACGTTCGCCCATGGCCGTCCAGACGATCACCTTGCATCCTCTGGAGAGCTTCTCATTGGATTTGTAGAACCGAAGCGCCTCGAATCCGCTGTCCATGCCAAAGGCCAGGTCGACGACCATAAGATTCGGACACGGCTTTTCACCCGCGACTACATCTTCCAAATACAGCATCGCTTTCGGCACGTCATTGAAAATGATCGGACTGGTGACGCCCACATGACTCAGAACGCGAGCCGCTGCACGGATATCCTTGACGGCATCTTCGAGGATCACTGCCTTAAAATTATTCTGCATAGCCCTACTGCTGAACAGGAATTTTGCCGAAATTATACACAAAAAGCAGGAAACTGTTGCGCGCAAAGTGAGCCAGCTTTTTCAGCTACTTCTTCCCCGAAGTAACGAAAGGATGGCACATGTACGACAGCAAACACATGTCAGTACCTGCTAGCATGAATGCACCTCACCGTTTGTGTCAGAATGGATCGGCTTCATGAAAAGCAACCCGCACGTGGTGGTAATCGACGACTCGGTTGAAGACTTGCGCCGTGCTTCTCAAACACTTCGTGATCTTGGCGTGGTGAGTCCTACCGTTTTCACGGACGTCAAGAAGGCCATCGTATACCTTGAATGCGTGGTAGACGGCGACAAGCCGTGTCCTGATCTCGTGTTGCTTGATCTTGATTTTGGGGCCGATAGCGGCTTTGAGGTTCTTCGCCTTTACAAGACACATCCCAGGCTTCGCGAATGCAAGATTGTGGTTTGGACCGTGCTGGGAAGAACCCACCAGGACCTGTGTAAGCTATTCGGCATCGAAAATGTGGTCTCTAAAGATCAGCACCCGGAAGATCTGAGGGACGCCCTCTCAAGGGCGATTAAACCATTCATCCGGGTCACTGAATCTCAGTAGACTACTTACCGAACCACACGCCGCTCCCATAAAATAAGTTCATTCATGAACTCATTTGACGCTTTGCTCGTGGTCTCTTTCGGAGGCCCGGAAAAACGGGAAGATGTGCTTCCCTTTCTGGAAAATGTTTTGCGCGGAAAGAACGTGCCGCGCGAACGCATGCTCGAAGTCGCGGAACATTACTATCACTTTGATGGAGTCAGCCCCATCAATGAGCAGAACCGCGAGTTGATAGCCGCGATTGAGGCTGACTTTGCCGCCAATGGTCTGCATGTACCTGTCTATTGGGGCAATCGCAACTGGCATCCCTTCCTCCCGGACACTCTAAAGAAGATGCAGTCTGACGGTGTACATCGCGTTGCCGCCCTCGCAACCTCAGCATTCGGATCGTATTCAGCGTGCCGTCAGTATCGCGAAAACGTTGCCGCTGCCCTGTATGCAGGCGGCTTTAACGGGCTCTCGGTTGAAAAGCTGCCCAATTTCTCTGATCGTCCTGAATTCGTGGCGGTCATGGCAGAGCGTGTACGAGATGCCATGCTCCAGGTGCCGAACGCCCAGCAACTCATCTTCACTGCCCACAGTATTCCCGTGAGCATGGCGGAATGCTCACCTTACGTTCAGCAACTGCAAGCTGCATGTGCCAGGGTTGCGCAACAGGCGGGGATTTCTAACTGGGTGCTGGTTTATCAGAGCCGCAGCGGACCGCCGTCTCAGCCATGGCTTGAACCCGACGTATGCGAACATCTTCGCCGGCAACATGCAGCAGGAGTTAATCGCGTTATCTTGTGTCCGATCGGTTTCATCTCTGATCATATGGAAGTTCTTTATGATCTGGACACGGAAGCGCGCGCGCTGTGCGATGAGCTTGGTGTGAAGATGGCGCGTGCCGGAACGGCTGGAACTCATCCCAGTCTCGTGAGCATGATTCGCGATCTGTTCGTGACCGGCGCCACTTCGCCAATTCTGGCACACTGCGAGCCGGGATGCTGCCCTGCGCCGCAGCGACCAGCTCGTCCATAAAACCTCATCCATGAAAAAAGAAAAGCTGGAGCCATCAACTGAAACTGAAAACTTAAGGCGGGGGATCGTCAAGGCTTTATTCATCGCCACGATCATTCTTTGTTGTAGTGGGCTGGTATCGCCACCGTTTGCGCTGGCGCTGGGTTTAGTTTTTGGATTTACTGTCAAGCATCCGTATCCAGCTCAGTTGCGGCTCGCTTCCAAGCTGCTTCTGCAGGGTGCGGTGGTTGGTCTGGGTTTCGGCATGAACCTGCATGACATCATCCGCACGGGAAAAATCAGCTTTGTTTATACATTTGCTGGAATCGCAGCTTCCCTGCTCGCTGGACATTTGATTGGCAAGGCCCTGAAAGTCGGAAGCAAATCTTCCTATCTGATCAGTACCGGAACGGCCATTTGCGGCGGGAGCGCCATCGCGGCCGTCGCGCCGATCATAGAAGCCTCTGACGAACAAATCGCTGTCTCGATGGGAACAGTATTTGTCTTGAACTCGGTTGCGTTGTTGATGTTTCCTCCGATCGGCGCGGTACTGCATCTCTCGCAAGAACAGTTTGGATTATGGTCTGCGTTGGCCATTCACGATACCAGCTCAGTCGTGGGAGCCGCGGCAAAATACGGCGCTGTTGCCCTTGCCATTGCGACCACCGTCAAACTGGCTCGCGCGTTATGGATCGTTCCGCTTTCATTGGCTACTGCGGCATTCCGCAAGCACAAGACCAGCATTCAATGGCCCTGGTTCATTCTGCTGTTCTGTCTGGCAGCCATGCTCAATACTTACTTGCCCGCGGGTGTGAGCGTTTACGCGCAGTTATCTCGACTGGGAAAGCTGGGTCTCACGGCCACTCTGTTCCTCATTGGCAGCAGTGTCTCCCGCAAAACGCTTCGTCAGGTTGGCATCAGGCCTTTGTTGCAGGGAGTATTTCTATGGCTGCTGGTGGCGTCAGTTTCCCTGCTCTTGATCTTGAAAAATGTGATTCACCTTTAGCTCCATCAAACAGATCTGAAACGCAGCCGCCCATCCTGGTCACGCTGCCAACACCGGTTCCCAGCATCGCATCTCATGTCAGTTGAGGTGTCTCATGAGCAAATCGGGTTTTGTAGCGCAGGACGTGGTAAAAATCCCTGTTGGAGCAGTGAACGCTTACATCCTCGGCTACGCTCGCGAGTGGGTCCTGGTTGATACCGGTACTCCGGGGAATGCAGAAACTATCCTGAAGGCCACGGCAGAGCACATGGGGCCGGGATCGGTACCAAAAGCAATCGTTTTGACCCATGGACACTTCGACCACGCCGGATCGGCAAAAGATCTGGCTTCTCACTGGGGCGTGAAAGTCTACGTTCATCATCGCGAGAAGCCGTTTCTAAATGGCGTCAGTAAGTATCCACCGCCCGACCCCACGGTTGGTGGCTTCATGGCCCAGATCATCAGATTTCTCCCGAGGGTAAGCCTTGATCTTGGTCCATGGCTCAGGGAAATGTCGGAACCGCGACTGCCCTGGTTGCAGGAGTGGCGGGTGATTGAAACACCAGGTCATACGCCGGGACATATCTGTCTGTTCCGGGAAAATGATGGCGTCTTGTTGGCGGGTGATGCGTTTACCACCATGAATCAAGACAATCTGTTTGACGCGATCTCACAGGTTCAACAGGTATCTGGTCCACCAGCTTGCTTCACCACTGACTGGGAACGTGCACGGTCCTCCGTGCGAAAGCTGGCAGCTCTGAATCCCTACATACTGGCTGCAGGCCACGGTAACCCAATGTCAGGCGACGATGCTTTGCAGCAGCTTCGGGAACTCGCGCTCAACTTCCCCGTTCCCGACTACGGACGATACGTACAAGAGCCGGCGCGATTCGACGACAACGGTATCGCGTATCTGCCGCCACCAGTCCCCGATCCAGTCAAACGGAACACAATGATTGCGGTCGCCGGAGTGTCCGCGGTTGGCCTTGCCTTCTGGCTGAATCACCGCGCGAAGACGGAGGTTGAGGTTGACGACAGGCCATATCTGCATCGTGCAGCCTGAGCGACCTTGCCTAGCTGCCGGCTTGCAGAATAACTGCCAGGCGCATGGGGCCATGCGCTCCCTGGACTAATATCTTTTCAATATCAGCCGTGCGGCTGGATCCACTAATCATGCAGGCGAAGGAATTGTTTTGCAGCAGCCCTCTTCGTGTGGCGCTGCCCAGAGCTGTTTTCAGATCCGGAACAAGCTGGCTTGTGGTAGCGAAAACTACATGGCACGGCGCAACTACAGAGATTCCGCGACCGCCACAGGCCGCGCTCACAAATACGGATCCGGTCTGTGCGACAAGAGCTTCTGCCAGGCTGATGGTGGCCTGAGCCGTTTCGCGCGGTGGCCCCTCACTTGACCACCGAACTGTCCTTGGAGTCGCGACCATCGTCATTAATTGCCGGAGTGACGGCGTGTCTTGCACATAAATCTCACCCTCGGGCAAAGAATTCAATATGCCGGCAACCTGATCCGCACTGGCTCGCGCATCCTGCGTGGTGCTCAATTCCATCAGGTTCGTCTTGCACTCCTGCTGGAAGCGGGCCATGGGGTCCTCCACCGGCGGGAAAATCATGGCCTCATCACTCATCGGCGGAGGAACGGGGACCTGGGTTTTCAGTCCGGTGCGTATGCGTTGCAGAATCAGCTCACGGCTGCCGCTATTCCCCATGGTCCAACTCCTTTTTCCAGATGGCCCGGAAAGATCTGCTGGGCATAGGAATCGTCGCGCGGCCCCGGTTCCATTCACGCAATGGATCGAGTAGCGTTCCTGACAGTCCCAGCGCATACAGAAGACGGAGACCCTTCCTCGTGAACCAGCCGCCCATCTTGTATAGGGTGGGATTCATCATGGCAGTCTTGAACATCTTGAACTGGAATCGCTGGCTGGCGCCGGCATGACCAGCTTCCGTAAAATCCCGCCGGTTCTCCAGCAGATGATGATGAAGATCAATCTTTACCGGGCAGACGCTGGTACAGGCTCCGCACAGCGTGGTCGCATAGGATAGATGCTCAAACTTTTCACCCTCCAACCGCGGCACCAGCACGCTGCCAATGGGGCCGGGATAAGGCGTGCCATAAGAATGGCCGCCAATGTGCCGGAATACCGGACAGATATTCAGGCAGGCGCCGCAGCGTATGCAATGCAATACTTCTCTTTCTTCTTTACTGGCCAGAAGACTGCTTCGCCCGTTGTCGACCAGCACCACATGAAACTCTTCCGGACCATCGGCTTCGCCCGGCCTTCTGGGCCCGCCAATCAACGTTCCGTACGTTGTGATCGGCTGCCCTGTTCCGGATGTGGCCAGCACCGGCCATAGCGTGGCCAGGTCTTCCAGCCTGGGTATAACTTTCTCTATACCCGTTACAGCAACGTGAATCCGCGGCACGCTGGTGGATAGCCGGCCATTGCCTTCGTTTGTTGAAATCGCAATGCAGCCCGCGTCAGCCACAAGAAAGTTCGCGCCGGAGATTCCCATCTCCGCGGCGAAAAATGCCTTGCGCAATTTACGACGCGCCGCGGCCACCAGTTCCTGCGGATCATTTGACAGATTGGGTTCGTTAAATTTGTCGCGAAAAAGATCGCCAATCTGCTGCCGGTTCAGGTGCATGGCAGGAGTCACAATGTGGTAAGGGCCCTCATTACGAAGCTGCACAATATATTCGCCCAGATCGGTTTCCCAAACCGTACAGCCAACTTTTTCCAGCGCACCCGCCAGATGGATTTCTTCCGTGACCATGGATTTGGATTTCACCACGGTCTTCACGCTGTGTTTCACCGCCAGATCAGCAATGTACTGGCATGCCTCTTCGCTGGTGGCCGCCCAGAAAACGTGGCCTCCGTGCGCGATCACATTCTTTTCAAATTCCAACAGATACTGGTCCAGATGATTGACGGCTTCGCGCTTGATCTCCTGGCAGCGCTGCCGGGCCGCTTCCCAGAAGGCGAAACGGGTCTTTCCCTTGGCATGGGCCACATCATAGCTTTCCATGCCTTTGCGGATAATCTCGCGATGGACCAGATCGGCGGACTTCTCAGCAGCATCGCGCAGGAATCGCTGCGCGTTGCTCATCGATGTATTGCTGGACGATGTTTGCTTGGCGATGTGTTGCTTGGCGATGTGTTGCTGGAAGACCCGCGGGCATTCGAGGCGGCTGAGCGCCCAGTATCGTGCGCTTCCGCGTTTTGCGGTGTGGGTACGCCTTCGGCCGGTTTGGGAGTTGTCCCACCGCTCATGCCGGCTTCTCTTCGCTCGCCAGAATACTTGCCAGATGTATCGTTTTGGCCTTGTCGTTGCGTTTGCCCAGGACGCCCTGCACGTGCATCAGGCAACTTGGATCGATCGCCGTCACGTACTCCGCGCCAGTCACCGCAATGTTGTCCGCCTTGGACGTCCCCATCGCCACTGAGATATCGGCGAATTTGGTGGCAAAGGTCCCGCCAAAGCCGCAGCACTCGTCGTAACGCAACATGTCCACCAGCTTCAACCCTTCCACTCCCCGCAGGAGCTTGAGAGGCTCTTCTCGTAGATGCAACTCGCGCAAACCATGGCAAGAGGCGTGATACGTAACTGTATGCGGAAAGCTGGCGCCTACTTTGGTCACGCCGACAATCTTCACCAGAAACTCTGATAGCTCGAATGTTCGCTGTCCAACTTCTCTCGCGTCAGCCAGAGAGTCACTGTCCTTGAGCAGTTCAGGATAGAAGTTCCTGACCATGGTGGTGCAGGAACCCGAAGGGCACACAATGTATTCCGCATCTTTGAACAGGCTGATGAACCGTTCGGCACAGGGGCGGGATTCATTCCAGAATCCGCTATTAAAAGCGGGCTGACCACAGCAGGTCTGATCTTCCAGGTAGTTGACCTCGCAACCGACGCGGCGAAGCACCTTCACCGTATCCACCGCTACCTGCGGCAGAAGCTGATCGACGAAACACGGAACAAACAAAGAGACTTTGCGTGACATGATGTGCGAACAGTCGAAGGGTGATTTTAGCACGTCGAACTCGAGGCCTATCCTCAACGGTCGATTGCTGCCGGCAACTTCCCAGTTCAGCAAGGCAGCTGGACTGTAATGGGTGGGAGCGCGTTCGTGACTGCATTTCAGTCAGAAAGAATTCAGCTTCAGCCGCTGAGGCCATTCGCATTAACCATTTGCCATATCGATATTTTTCGTATCAAATCGTATACGCATGATGACAACCCGTCGGACCTTCCTCCAATTCGCATTGACCGCTGCGGCTTCTGGCTTCTCTTACCACTGGGTTCCGGCACAAAACCTCTCCGCCATCGACGTCGCCTATGCCGGCTCCATGGGATCGCTGATGGAGGGTCCCATTAAGGCGAGCGCGGCAAAGTCCCTGCATCTTGATTTTCACGGACGCGCCCAAGGCTCTAATGCCCTCGCCCAGTTGATCATCGGCGGAAGCATCCGTCCGGATATTTTCATTTCAGTCACTCCCGGGCCAATGCAATCGGTGTTGAAGGCCGGCAAGGCAACGGTAGCCGATCCCATCGCCCACACTGAGATGGTGATCGCCTATAGTCCCAAGAGCCGTTTTGCGGAAAAATTCGACAAGGCAGCTAAGAACCCTGACGCTAATGAAGTGTTTCCAGTTCTCCAGGAACCCGGTCTGCGCTTTGGACGCACCGATCCCGTCACCGATCCCCAAGGCCGCAACATCATTTTCACCATGATGCTGGCGGAAAGATCGCTGCAGAAGCCAGGAATGGCCGACAAGATTGTCGGACCAACGATCAATGAAAAGCAGATCTTTACTGAATCCACCGTCATGGCCCGTCTGCAAAGCGGTGAACTCGACGCAGCTTCTGCCTATAAAATTCAGCCCGGGCCATTCAACCTGCCCTTTGTTCCTCTACCCAAAGCCATCAACCTGAGCAGCGAGAATCTTCAGGCCGAGCACCCAGACATTAAACTCACATTGGGCGAGAAAACATTTACCCCGGAGTCACTCATTTATTACGCTGCTCAACTCAAGGACGCGCCCAACACTCGCGGCGCTGCATCATTGATCGAATGGCTAAAAGGCGCGGAAATGCAAAACATATTCCGGCAGTACCAATACGATGCTCCCGGCAATGCCAGGCCGTTACATCCATGAACGTCGTAGAATCTTTATCTTGATCGTCAGAATCGTGACTCGTTGAATTCTTGATCGCTAAATTCTTGATCGCTAAACTAATGACCCTGCGAAAATGGCTTCTCCGCGCCACCGCTGCAGTATTTGCGCTGGCGCTGCTTTATCCGTTCACTGCCTTCCTGACCGATATTGGCCCGTGGCAGTGGAATGAAAACGGTCGCGGCCCGGCAGTCAGCGCTGTTCGTGTCTCTTTGTCCCTGACTGCCTTGGCCATGCTGATCATCGTCTGTCTGGGAACACCTCTGGCGGCCTACGTTGCGCGATGCGGCACAAAAGAGCGTCTGGTCTGGCAGGCAGTACTGTTGTTGCCCATTCTTCTCCCGCCCCTGGCCCTTGGCATCTTGCTCACGCTTGCCTTTGGCCCGGCGGCGAAACTCGGCCAGGTTCTGGACCATTACGGTCTGGTCATGACCAACAGTCCTTTGGCTTTTGTGATCACTCAGGTCTACATCGGCATGGGCTATTACGTACTTGGCGCCATCGCCGCCTTTGACGGCGTTCCCATCATGCTGGAAAAACATGCGGCCCTGCTGGGCCAAACGCCACTGCAAGTCTTTGTGCGTGTCACGCTGCCGCTTTCGCGTCTGGGATTGGCCGTTGCTCTGAGCCTGGCGTGGGTGCGCGCCATCGGAGAGTTTGGAGCGGTCGTCGTCACTGCGTATTACCCATCCGGCATTCCCGTTCAGCTCTGGGTCAATCTACAGAGCTTCGGACTGCCATCCGTTATGCCACTGCTTGTAATCTTTCTTGCTGTGGCACTGCCGCTTCCCTGGCTCATCCACGTTGTGGCGCAAAGGAAGCGACATGCTTGAGGTCGAGATCATCAAACCGCGCCGTGATTTCCCAGTCAACGTTTCTTTTGCTATTGAAACGGGTAGCGCGCTCGGACTGTTTGGTGCATCGGGCTCGGGCAAAAGCACCGTGCTCTCCTGCATTGCCGGGCTGGAAGTACCTGACCATGGCCATGTTCAGCTGAACGATCTCGTTTTGTATCCTCCCAGCCGCCCACTTCACCAGCGCGCGATAGGCTACCTCACGCAGGAACCGAATCTTTTCCCGCATCTTTCGGTTCGCGAGAATGTCCTTTTTGGCGTAACCAAATCATCTTCGAACAGACAGCTATCAACTGACTTGACCGAATGGATCGATGACCTACGTCACCGGCTAGATCTATCGTCCCTGTGGAACGCATCCGCGTCGCGCATTTCAGGCGGCCAGGCACGCCGCGTCAGTCTGGCGCGCACACTTGCCCGCCGGCCTGCCCTGCTGTTAATTGACGAACCGTTTACCGGCCTCGACCGCCAGCTCGTCCGCCAGCTCATTGACGACCTGATCTTCTGGAACCAGAAACTGGCCTTCACCATGATAGCCGTCGACCATCAGGCTGAAGTTCTGGAACGGCTGTGTCCCCAGCAGGCGCTGGTCCTTGAAAAGGGAAAAGTAGTGCAGCGTGGATCATGGGAAGAGCTTCGCCGCTCGCCGGCAACTGACCAGTTGCAATCGCTCTTGGCGGCGCTGTAGAAGCCTGTAGAAGATGGTTACTAAGGTACCCTTGAAGGTCGGCAGATTCCCTGCCAATATGTACCTGCTTGACATCAATCCCGACTGGTTGATTTCGGGGGAAAAACAGACAGTCGGGGTTAAATTTCAACCTTAAAAAAAGGCTTCGGGTTTTCCGAAGCCTTTACTTTTTGTCACTCTGGCTCACCCAGTCTCAGTTTCAGGCAAATCCTAGCTCACGCTGACAATTCGCAAGCCCGTCTCCACCGCCCGTGGCGCTTTCCCGCTCTTCACGGCAATTGTGCAGTTGCGTCCCTTGGCTTTGGCCCGGTAAAGTCCCTGGTCGGCCAGTCGCATCACTTCAGTCGGAGTAAGCGAGTCGCCGTTGGTAGACGCCACGCCGATGCTTACCGTTACGCTGGTCTCAATCTTTCCACCTTTAATTCTTGCCTTCCCCTTCTTCCCGCGACGTTCTTTTCCACGTACTGTAAAGGTGGATTGCTCAATGATTTTGCGCATGCGGTCCAGATAGACAAAGACATCCTCAGCCGGTTTTCCCGGAAACACCACAGCGAACTCTTCACCGCCATAGCGATAGGCCTTGCCCCCGCCGGCGATGCGCGCCAGCCGTGAAGACACCATCCTTAGCGCCTGATCACCCGACTCATGTCCGTACGAGTCGTTAAAGTTCTTAAAATGATCGACGTCGAACATGGCGATGGTGAATATCTCCGGCAGCTTCATCATCTCTTCATTCAGCGCGCGCCGGCTTGGCAGCTGCGTGAGCTCGTCCAGGTAGGCCATGCTGTAAGAGGTCTCAATGACTGCCACGATCAAGGCCAGCCCACCTGTGGCAAAGAAAATCCCGGAAAAGTGGTTGCCAACATCCAGACGGCACGCAGCAAACGACGAGATCAGCGCCCAGAACAAGCCACTCTCAACCGCGCGATACCGCTGCACCAGGGTCACCATGATGGCGAGAAAACTCAAAACAAACGATGCCAGCGTCGCCTGCGTCAGGTGACTCCATCCTGTAAAGATGAGCGGAATAAATGGCCGGTCAAGAAAAGCAGAGACGCGCGCCATGATAGGAACGCAGAGAATGGCGATCGCGATAATCTGTATGGCCCCAATCGCCAGGCGCTTTCTGCCCGTCCGAGAGATCGTTCCCCGCTCCTTGATAAACGCAATTGCCACCAGATTCAGCGGTAGCAGAAGTGAAAATGCCGTAACCATGGTGTGCGCCGCGGTGACTGACATGAATGGCGCTACCCAGATAAAGGCGGCTTCGGAAATTGCCAGCACTAACGTGGCAAAGAACAAACGGCTGCGACGAAAGAACGCGCTTAGCCCCAGGGCAATGGCAAAGATGGCCAGCGGAACATAACGCACCACCGGCGAATCCGCGTCTGAGAGTATTCCAACGCGAATGAGCACGGCTGCGAAGATAAGCAGCAATCCGCCGGGCAGCGTGAGCCGGTAAATGATCTTGAAAATCTTTGCGTTAAGAGACACGGGCGCGCTCCAGCGACGGGCTTTTCTGGCGTCCGGGGCTCACGCCCGCCCACCGCGATCTCCGTATGTATATAAGGCAGCGCCGTTTCATTGAAGATACCCTTGGTGTCTTGACCTATTTCCGCCCACCAACACTCCCTTTGGGTTTCACTACGGATTTGTGAAAGTTGTTGAAAAACGATCCGAAGCCGTTGCGTTGCAGGTGCACCACTTCGGCCCTGTTGCCCAATCGAGTACCAAAAAACCACTGGCAAAAGTGACATCTTCGGTAGAATGAAGCGCTCTCTAGAATTAAGCTCTCGCAGACAACATTGGTTTTATACTGGCTCAGATAGGGGAAAGTTATGAAATATGCCGCCGAAATGTTCGGCACATTTGTGTTGGTTTTTGCAGGACTTGGGACCGCCGTTCTTGCAGGTGGTCAGGTAGGCAACGTTGGAGTAGCTCTGGCCTTCGGCCTGGCACTGATGGCGATGGCTTTCACAGTTGGCCCGATTTCCGGGTGTCATATCAACCCGGCAGTTACCATCGCGGTTGCAATCAGCCGCCGCATGAAAGTGTCACACGCATTGGGATACATGGCGGCTCAAATCGTTGGCGCCACCATCGCGTCTGGCCTGGTGCTCTTCATCGCGAGCGGAGGCCCCGATGGCTATAGCGCAGCCGCCTCCGGACTGGCCGCTACGGGTTACGGAGCACACTCTCCAGGCCATTTCTCACTTGCCGCATGTTTTGCCGCAGAGACGTTCCTGACCATGCTGCTATGCAGCACGGTTCTGGGCGCCACGGATAATCGCGCTCCCGCCGGCTTTGCAGGTATCCCAATCGGCTTCATCCTCTCCACCATTATTCTGGCCGGCATTCCAGTCACGAACGGGTCCTTCAACCCAGCGCGCAGCATTGGCCCTGCAATCTTCGTTGGTGGTTGGGCAATGCAGCAGCTTTGGCTCTTTATCGTGGCGCCATTGCTCGGGGGTGTGATTGCCGCCGTTATCTATCTGGGAATGCGTGAACCCGCGCCGATGATTTCCGCGCGTCAAGCGGAACAGGCGCTGCCAAGTGAGCAGGCAGAGCGCACGGCTCGCAGGTAGCTTCAAATTCGATCAGAAATTCCAAACCGCGAAAGGCTCGACGGTAATCCACCGCCGAGCCTTTCACTTTTTACCCGAAGAGTGCCTTCCACTCAGTGGTAGTACCCCTGTCTTGCCGCAATTGTCACTTCGCCGGCAGCTTTTCGGGCTTCCGGAGTCAGTCTAACCTTGATGGTAGAGTACTTCCCTTTTTGTCGGACCGATGCCGGATGATAGCCCAGCGTGTAGCGCAGGCGCAGATTGTCAATCAGGAACGCAAGATGTTCCTGCATGTGCTTCTGGCTGGTTTCAATCACCTCTCCTCCACTTGCCTGCGCATAGTTCTTCACGCTGCCGGGTGGATAAAGCATGGTGTCCAGCATGGTGGACGCTGGCTTAGACATGCGCAGCGAAAACTCTTCATCGGATACCCTGCTGCGCTGGAGCAACGTACTCACGGTGGCTCCGGCTCGTAGCAGTTCCGCCGTTGCTTCCGCCTCAGTGTGCAGCTTCGATTTGCCCAGGCTCCGTCCGTAGCGCGCCCGTATCTCTTCCGAGGGAAAGTTTGGTATGTCGTCGGTCAGCCATATCACCACGCGACGGCTCGCGGGATTGCGGCTCCCCGCCAGCAGAGTTGCCGCCTGAAAGATTCCTTCATTGAAGAAGGCAGCTTCATCACTTTCCATGCGACTGGCTTTCTCAATCCCCGCCACAGCAAGTGCGCGGTCTGTGGTGAAATCCTGAATCAGCCGTGCCGACGCTGAATAGGCCATCACAGCTACTTCGTCTTCAGGCTTCAGATGTTGCAGTGAAACCATCGCGCCCTGGGCAAGCGTCTTGAGCACGGGCCTGACGCTATCGGTCAGGTCAAACAGAAAGACAATCGAAAGCGGAAGCCGGTCCTGGCTGATGGATGAGATCTGTTGACGGATGCCGTCTTCATAGATTTCGAAGTCGTCCTGCCTGAGGTCACGAACGCTCTGGTGGCTTTTCTTCCCGGACACCTGTACGTCAACTGTGACCAGGCGAACGTTGACCCGATAAACGCCTGCGCCGGTAGACTGACCGCTCGCTCTCCCGGCAGTGAAAGGCATGAAGCAAAGAACCAGGATGTAGATTAAGACGGGCCTCATGGAATTTGTTGTCCTGAATGCTTAAACCTTGTTTAAGAACGTACTCTGTTCCATCTTTTGCGGCTAAACTTTTTCTTCAGGCGGGGCCACATGCTGGAAAGCTCGCCATAGAAGAATGTCATAAAGAATCTTCAGCCCGCCCCCAAGCAGCAGTGGTGCGGAAAATGCCACGGTCTGCATAAAGACGCCAGCCAGAGAAGACGACGCAGCCCACGCCACGTTGCGCGTCAGGTTGGTTACGCCGCTGGCATATGTCCGTTCCTCCGGCGGCACCACGCCGGCCACATAAGATTGCCGCGTGGGAACGTCCATCTCTACCAGCGACTCGCGTAATAAGAACAAGATAATCGCCCAGGTTGGCGAAGGAGCCAGCGGCACCGCAATCAGAAAGATGCTGGAAGGCAGGTGCGTGAAGATCATGGTTTTGATCAGGCCGATTCGTTTTGCCAGCCACGCAGCACCCAGATGAGACATGCGCGTTGAGAATGTGGACCGCGAAGAACAGAACCGCCAGATTGTTCTCAGCGATGCCGAAGCGGCGAAAGAACCAGTAAGCGACCAGAGCATCGATCAGGAATCCACCGCCGAAAGCGTCGATGGCAAACAGCGCGGAGAGTTTCTTCACCGTGCTTTTCGTTTGCTGCGAAACAGGCAGGGTAACCTTGCCGGGCAGATTGACTCGCGGATGCTCTACCTGCGGGGACAGCAGCAGATAAAGCCCGGCGCTGGCCAGATTGATGGCCGCATATCCCAGGAAGACGTAGCGGTAAGCAAGATTCAGATCCAGACCAAGATGCCGTTGCATGACCAGGGGCAACGCCGCAGCCAGGGCCCCAAGGGCTCCGCTGGCATCCAGCACCAGGCTGTACCATGCCAGACTCCATGTCCGGCGATCATCGGGGACAAGACTGGGAATCAATGCCTGTTCCAGCGCGTAAGCTGCACTGCGGTCCGTTCCCATGCCATTCAGCATTCCCAGGAACGCAACTGCAACCAGAATTGGCAAAGCAAAATTAAAAACCAATGCCGCGGCACCAAGGGCAGTCAGGAATGACAGGCAGCACAAAGTCCGTCGCCTGCCAAAAGCATCGGCGCGGAATGTAACAAAAATCGTTCCCGCAGCCGATCCCGCAATACCCGCGGCCAGAACAACCCCGATTGCTATGGAAGACAGGCCGCGACGATACAGAAAGACACCGAGAATCACTCCCAGCAATCCGATGCCAAAGGAGCGCAGCCATGCCGCGGCAAAAATCAATCCCAGATCAGTCCGTGACGCTGTCCTCACAGGATCCACGTTTTGATCAATCATCGGCTTGGCCCATCGCGGCCAGATTGAGGCGCGTTTCATTCAAGTCAAGTTCGGTCTGCAGGCGGCGGAGCACTTCATCAGAGATGCGCCCCTGGTCGCGCAGAGTGATGATCTTCTCCCGTTCCACGCCTAGAACCTCACGGGAAATTCCCAGGAAGTGTAAGTACATGTCGGACGCTTCTTCGTGGCCGTCTTCGCCACTCAGTATCGCCAGCTGGTGCTGATAGTGGCCGGCGAGGTCGTCATAAATGTCCGCAAGATCAGCGTTGCTCTCCTCACGTCGTCGTCGCAGGTGTTCGAGTGCTGCCTGCAACATCATCCGGCGCGCATCATCTTCCTCTGCGGTACTGGTTTTCTCGGCCAGACCCAACACACGAACGATGGCAGGCAGAGTCAACCCCTGCAGCACCAGTGTCACAAGAATCACGCTGAAGGTGAGAAAGATGATGATATTTCGCTGCACGAACGGACTTCCGTCCGCCAATACCTCAGGCAGAGAGATCGCCGCAGCCAGCGCGATCACACCCCGCATGCCGGTCCATCCCACGACGAAAATCTGAGACATAGTAGGCCGCTCATGCGTTTGCCCCAGAAAATGTTTGCGCAGAAAGTAGGCAAACTGCGCGCTGGGGAATATCCACAGCAGGCGCAGGATGATCACCACGGCGCTGAAGAGAAGACCGAACAGTACCAGCCTGCCCATGCCGAAGCCTTTGATTCCGGCCACCACCCGATGCAACTGCAGGCCGATCAGGACGAATACCAGCCCGTTCAAAATAAAAGTAAGTGCATTCCATACCGCCGTGACTTGCATCCGTACGCCAGCGGAGAAGAACTTCGCGCTGCGACGGCCCAGGTATAGCCCGCAGACAACCACGGCAAGCACCCCTGAGGCGTGGACCGTCTCAGCGGTAAGATAAGCCGCATAAGGGACCAGTATGCTGATGGTGATTTCAATTCGAATGTCATCAATGCGGCGCTCAAACCAGTCCACGACCACAGCGACAACCAGTCCGACTCCCAGACCGGCAACCACCAGATAAGCAAGCCGCAAAAAACCCGCCGTGACGGTCGGCAGCTGGCCTCCGGACAACAGCGAGATGGCAAATTCAAGCGCCACCAGGCCGGTGGCATCATTGACCAGGCTTTCGCCTTCCAGCACATCCACAATTCTTCGCGGTAACCCAAGCTGTTTGGCAATCGATGTGGCGGCAATCGCATCCGTGGTGGCCACCACCGCTCCCAGCACCACGCCCATTCGCCAGTCAAAACCCGGAAAAAGCCAATCCGCAATGAGCGCCACGCCCACAACGGTAAAACCGACAAGTCCAAATGCCAGCAGCAGGATACTGACCAGGTTGTCATAAAAGTCGCGCCATGAGGTGAGCCACGCCGCGGAATACAGCAGCGGAGGCAGCACCACGATGAAGACAATATCCGGATCAAGCCGGATGCTCGGAATGCCGGGCAAGAAACTGATCAGCAGTCCGGCCACCACCAGAACGATGGGATAAGGCGTTTTCAGTTTCCGCGCGAGGGCTCCAAATACGGCCACAAACAACAGCAGCATGATCATCACGATTTCTGCTGCCTGTATGCCGCCTTGCACTGAACCCTCCTCACAATGCCTTCACTCAATGCCCATCCAGTCTAGCGGATGCACACGGAAATTCTAATCAGGCGGCGTGGTTGAACAGAATCGTGGCTGGTTGCGTTAAAAGTGGCACCAAGTCTTAACCTGCTCGGTATACGGCTCTCTAAGCCTATGTCTGTCAGGGTTTTACATTGTTTTTGCATCTGCTTACCCCACACTTTACCCTGCCTTCCCCGCAAAAGTGATCTTATGAAATGAGTGAACCTGACGCGCGTTAGCACTTGCCCCGCAAGGAAATGGCGCGTCAGCGAAGGCACCACGCCTAACGGAGAAACGGAACTTCTATGAAATCCAGTCTCAGCAGAATCGTCCTGTTCGTCGCCATCGCGGCTGCGATTGCGACCGCGCAGAATCGTCATCAGCCACCTGACCCCACGGCCCGTATTCAGGACCACGTGAATTTCATGACAACGGTGCTGTCGCTCACGCCGGCACAGCAGCAGCAGGCCACCACCATTTTTACCAACGCTGCGAATACATCAAAGTCGCTGCACGACCAGATGAAGAACGCGCATGACGCGCTCAAGACCGCCATCCAGAAAAATGACACCGCCGGCATTGATCAGAATGCGGCCACAATCGGTAATCTGACCACGCAGATGATCTCGTCTCATGCCAAAGCAGAAGCAGCTTTCAATCAGACCCTTACTCCTGACCAGCAGGCGAAGATGAACCAGTTGCACAGCCATGGTCACGGCATGCACGGTCCGGGCGGACATCCCATGGGCGGCATGGGCGGCCCTTTCTAGAGACTGACTTTTGAATCGTACGCGAAGGATGCTCCCAAGGCGTCCTTCGCGTCTTTCCAGAATGAAAGGAAACTATGCCAGTTGTTGTTTTCCCCAGTTCGCCATTGCCAAATGCTGCTCCGCCGGCTGCTCTTAAGACCGCTGTTGTTGTGGATGATTCCTCCACCATCCTTCATGCCGTCTGCGCTCTGCTTGAACATCACAACATCGTGAACGTGGTGGGCAGGTCAGAAAATGGTCTGGACGCAATGAGCGAAGTCCAGATGCTCAAGCCGGACCTCCTGCTGATGGACGCTGAAATGCCTGGTATGAGTGGGCTGCGTGCGTCACTGATGATCTCGCAGCTTCATCCTGAGGTAACGATTATCTTGATGTCGATGGATACTGGCCACCGGTTCGTACAAGCTTGCCGTGACTGTGGCGCTCACGCGGTCATCTACAAACCACGATTCCTGAAAGAATTGAGCCAGGTTCTTAACCTTGAATCGCCACCAATGTTGGATCCAACTCTCGCTCCCAAACAGGCGGCCGCAGGAGTTTAGCAGCCGTGATCTACTCGTGTCGCACTCTATAATTGATTCACGGGATATTAGTTAGACCTAGACAGCTTTAAGCCGACCATGAAGAAGTCCCTCAAAGAACGACTGTTTACCTGGACAGCCATTCCCGCCCTGGCCATCGTGCTGATCACTCTGGCAGTCCTGCAATACAAATGGAGCGGCCAGGTAAGCACTGCCAATAAAGCGCAGATGCTGGCACAACTTCAGGCGTCACTGTTCGGCTTTCGCAACGACCTGGCTCGCGAACTGAGCGGGGTTGCCCTGGAAGTTCGATCTGCAATCGATGAATCAGGGGAAGATCCACAAAAGTTTGCCCAGAAACTCAGGCATTGGCAGCAGACAGCTGCTCATCCCGGGCTGGTCGCCAGCGTTTTTCTATGGGACGTGGACCTGAAAGATCAGAGCAAGTGCCGTCTATTGCAAGTAAATACAGCGAAAGAAACGGCTGAATCCGTAGCTTGGCCTGCGCTCCTGGAACCTGTCCGTGAGCACTTCAACGCCATGCATTTCGCGCATGATCGTGGACGCTCCGGCTCAACGCCAGATAATCGCCGTGCCTTGCGTCACATGGCACAACGCCATATGGCTGAACGTCACATGGCTGACCATCATTCGGCACAACATGGCGACGCTTTCCTGCCCTGGGGAGTTGACCAGAATATCCCCGCGCTCCTATATCCCATTTTTCAATCCGATGGCGAACATGCCAGATTGATTATTGTGCAGCTCAATCCCGCGGTGCTGGAAAAGGAAGTGTTTCCTGAGCTGAGCCAGAAATACTTCCACGGATCAGGCAGCCAGGAGTACAACGTTAAAGTCATCAACTCCAGTACCGAAAAACCACAAGTCCTGTTCTCTTCGGGAAAGAAGGCGGACAATATTGATTCGTCTGCGCCCGATGGAAGCCTGAATCTCTTCGGCGCTCCGTTCCGGCGGCAAAATCCTGGAATGGGCGCGCCCGGAGCAGATGTCTGGGGCATGATAGGAATGGGTGGCCCCGGAGGCCGTCCCCAGCCTGGCGAAACGCGTGGCGGTCCAGTTGGGCCCGGCGGTGCTCAGTCTGGCAATGGTCCGTCTTTCGAAAGACTGGTCAGGTTTGCGCCTGTCCCTTTTTCGCCCGATCAGGCCGGATGGCAACTCGTGGTCAAGCACCAGAGCGGATCACTGGAATCGGCCGTCAACAGCCTCCGCACGCGGAATCTGATTGTCAGTTTCAGCGTGCTTGTACTTCTTGGTCTCACCATGACACTGATTGTCATCGGCGCGCAACGTGCGCGTAGACTGGCGCAGATGCAGATGGATTTCGTAACCGGTGTGTCCCATGAAGTCCGCACACCACTGGCCGCCATCACCTCTGCCGCAGAAAATATTTCTCACGGAGTGGTCACTGATCCCCAGCAGCTTGTGCGCTACGGAAATTCCATCCTGCGGCAATCCCGGCAGCTCACCAACCTGATGGAACAGGTTTTACTATTCGCGACTACACAACAGACCCGCCATTACGACCTGCGGCCGGTTGATCTTTCTGAAGTCATCGAGGCAGCTCTGGAGAGCACCCTCTCGATCATCCATGGTGCGGGCTTTACAGTGGAAAAACAGATAGAACAGCACCTGCCCGCGATTGATGCCGATTTTGGCGCGCTCACTCAATGCCTGCAAAACCTTATCGTAAACGCTGTCAAGTATGGCGGAGAAGCGCGCTGGTTGCGCGTCCGCGCTGCCGCCAGGCGTGAAAACGGAGCTGTCACCGAAGTGGCGCTTACCGTGGATGATCACGGCATCGGCGTCAGCAGTGCTGAGCTGAAACATATCTTTGAACCTTTTTATCGCAGCCCAGCAGTACTCGAATCCCAGATCCACGGTACCGGCCTAGGCTTGCCGCTGGCGCAGTCAATCGTCGAGGGTATGGGTGGACGGATAGTAGCTGAAAGCGAGCTCGGCAAAGGCAGCTCGTTTACAATTCGATTCCCCGTCATGGAAGGACTGAATGCACGTGAAGCTAAGTTGCCATCTGATCTGCCCGCAAGCGAGTTCCCTTCATGAATGAACGTATTCTGCTGGTAGAGGATGAAGAAGATCTGCGCATGACGCTTACTGACCGCCTGCGCAGCGAAGGTTACGTCGCGGAACAAGCGGCCGATGGAGCGGAAGGCCTGAAGAAGGCCATCCAGGGCAAATACGATCTCATCATGCTGGACGTAATGTTGCCCAAGAAGAGCGGCTTTGACGTTTGCCGTGACATTCGCAACGCCGGAGTGACGGCTCCGGTGATCATGCTGACCGCGCGCGGCCAACTTGTGGACAAGGTCCTGGGCCTGAAAATTGGCGCGGATGACTACCTGACCAAGCCATTCGAGATGCTTGAGCTCCTGGCGCGTGTAGAAGCACATCTGCGTAGAGGCACCGGCGCTGCCGCCGACAAAACCGATGAGCGCAGTTTTGGCGCCGTCAGTGTTGATTTGCGAGGGACCACAGCCAGCCGTAACGGAAAACCCATCCCGCTTTCAGCGCGTGAATTTCGGCTGCTTCGATATTTTGTTCTGAACCCGGGGACAACACTGTCTCGCGAGACGCTTCTGAAGGAGGTCTGGGGGTACAACGAAGATACGTTCACTCGAACGGTTGATGTACACGTGGGCAGCCTGCGGCAAAAAGTGGAAGAGGATCCCAAAAACCCGCGCTTTATCGTGACTGTGCCTGGCCTCGGTTATAAATTTACGGGGCCCTGATCTATACAAAGGGGTCAGTCGAGAGGACTCAGTGGAGCGGGTGCAGCTATGGGCTGTCCATGACTTATGAGCGCATCCGCGCAAGTTTCGCAAAGCCTCTGATGACGACGGAAAGCTTCATCTAATTCGCGATGATGAACACCCAACTGCTCGATTTCCCGCATTTCCGTTTCATTCGCGGACCGATCCGCATCGGAAAAAAACTGATTTAACCGCATCTTGAAAACATGATCGTAAGCTGATGCTCTGGCCTGAAGGCTTCTGCCAAACTCGCATAAATCTGCCATAGGAGTGTACCCGCCCTACCTTGTACCCCTTTCATCAGGCCTAGTCCACTGGCTTTACCGGCTTTTTACTTTTAATGACGATTCCTTAACGAAACTAAACGGTACGCCGTCCGCGATACCGTGAGGGTTCTTGCAACCACATCTCACAACTGGATCAGTCTGAAATGCTTGCGCGCCTTTTATGCAAGAATTTTTTCAGGTACTCGTTCTATGATGGAATACACGGTTTACAAATTGAATCAGGCCGAGGTTGCTTTGACGGAATTGAGAAGGATTCTTCCTCTACCAGGAAAATGCTGCGCAATCGCTGCGTTGTTGTGTCTGGCCCTGCTGAGTGGTTGTGCGATTTCACCGAGACGAACTTTGGGAGGAGGCGGCGGCGGTACCGGTGGCGGTGGCGGCGGAACGGCAACTGGCGGCAAACTCTACGTTACCAGCGGCAACTCCATTGTTCGTTTTGACAGCGCGTTGAGTGCGCTCGGAAATATCGCACCCGGTGGAACCATCATCGGCCCGGCCACTACGCTCTCGCTTCCCCAGGCTCTACAAATCGACCCGATCACCGATCGCCTCTACGTTGCAAATCAGGGCGCCAACTCAATCGTGATCTTTCCTGCAGCTTCCACTGCAAACGCCAACGCTGCTCCTATCGCTATCATTGCGGGCAGCAATACCGGCCTGTCACTTCCCATCGGTATCGCGCTGGACAACACCAGAGACATCCTTTATGTGGCTAACGGAACCAGCATTCTAGTTTTCGGCAACGTCTCCACCATGGTTGGAAATGTCAACACCGCGCCGGCGCAATCTTTCATTACAGGATTAACCATCAAGGGAATTGCGGTGGATGATACCAATAACATCCTCTATGTAGCCGATGCTGTGGATAACCAGGTTGCCATTTATCAATCGGCAAATGCGCAGAGCGGAGTTGGCTTTGCCAATGGGACAATCGTGGGGGCTGATACCACCCTTAACCAGCCATCCGGCATTGCGATCGACTCTGCTGGACGGCTGATCGTAAGCAGCCCGGGTGGCCCCAACATTACGGCTTTTCCAAACCCGACGATAGCCAACGGAGACGTTCTTCCAGCGGCCGTCATCATCGGCAGCAACACTGGCCTGTCATCGCCTTTGCAAATTGCTACCACCAGTTCCATTACGAACGGAGCGCTTTTTGTAGCGGACAATCAGGCAAACGTGGTGCAGATATACGCCCCAATCTCCACTGTAACCGGAACAGTGAACCTGGCCCCGGTACGGCAGCTCTCCGGAGCCCTTACAACTTTGAACCACCCAATCGGGATTGCGCTCGATTCCAGCCGATGAAGTCCTAAATGGCTTCCAGCAGCTTCTCCGGTGAAATCGGCAGTGAACGAACACGCACTCCTGTCGCATGATAGACCGCATTCGCAATCGCAGCGGCAACGCCGGTGATTCCAATCTCACCGATCCCACGGCAACCGATGGAATTGAAATTCTTGTCGGGGATATCGAGCCAGCTCACATCGATATGCGGCACATCGGCATGAACAGGAACCAGGTAGCCCGCCAGATCGGCGTTGGCTGCCTGGCCGTGGACCATGTCAAAGACCAGCTCTTCCATCAATCCGTGGCCTATTCCAAACACGATTCCGCCTATGAACTGGCTGCGCGCGGTTTTGCCACTCATGATTTTTCCACAATCAAAAACGCTGACGACTCTGGCAACGCGAATCCGCCCAATGGATGGGTTCACACGCACTTCTACAAATTGCGCGCCGAAGGATTGGAACGCATACTGATCATTCTGTCCCATGATCGGCTCGGACTTGCATTCTGCCTCGATAACGTCTTTACCCGATTTCTTCATCAAATCAACGCTTGAGAGCGTCTGAGAATCCTTGCCGGCCGATTCCACCAGCTGCCGGCGAATTTCCCTGCAGGCATCCATCACTACCGGGGCCGTGCTGGCCGTGAGGTTGGAACCACCAGCAACCGCACAGTTGGGAAAATCGGAGTCGCCAAGTTTACAGTTGACGCGCTCCGCGGGAAGGCCCAGGCCTTCCGCGGCCGCAATCGTCAACATTGTGTACATACCGGTTCCCACGTCTGAGCCTGCGGTGATGACTTCCGCGTTCAACTCGGCTCCTGAACGGATCAATCGCACCTTGACGGTCGCCCCCATCGCATATCCCGGATAAGTTGCGGTGGCCATGCCATAGCCGATGAGAGTCTTACCGTCACGCATGGACTTCGGCTCAGATGTTCTCTTTGCCCAGCCAAAGCGCTCTGCTCCCTGCTCATAACACTTGAGCAGATTCTTGCTTGAAAACGGCTTCCCGGTATGCGGATTCTTCTCCGGACAATTTCGCTTACGCAGCTCAACGGGATCCATCTTGAGCGCATAGGCAAGTTCATCCATGGCGCTTTCCTGTGCAAATTGACAGGACGCTTCTCCCGGGGCGCGCATCCAGCTTGGCTTCATCATGTTCACGCGGACCAGTGCGTGCGTGGTTTCGTAATTGGGCGTGGAATAAAGCAAGCGGGAGGTAAGGTTGCATGGTTCAACAAATTCGTCACGCACAGAAGTTGTTGTGGTGACTGTGTGGCGCATTGCCTGGAGCTGCCCGTCGCGCGACGCGCCAAGTTCGAAACGTTGCTCCGTCGCTGGACGATGACCCACAGTCACCAGCACCTGCGTCCGCGATATGGAGGTCTTCACCGGGCGTCCAAGTTTCTTCGCCGCAACCGCCGTGAGAATCACGTGCGCACCCACGGCAGCTTTGGAGCCGAACATTCCTCCCACAAATGGATTGATCACGTGTACTTGTTCCACCTTCAATCCGAATGCAGCCTGCAAGACGGTCTTGTCACCCATGATCCATTGCGTGGAGTTGTAGACGGTAAGCTTATCGCCATTCCATGCGGCTATGGTTGCATGTGGCTCCATGGCGCAGGGATGCTCGACCGGGGTTTCGTAGGAAACGTCGATCTTGACCTCTGCTTTGGCCAGTGCGGAGTTTACATCTCCGCGCGAAACCTGCACATCCTCGCCATTCGCCTGTTCCGGCTTGTAGAGCGTGTCCCGCGCCTCGTCCGGTGAAAGCGCGAATTCTTCGCGCTTGTACTCAATCTTCAGTAAAGATGCCGCATAGCGGGCCTGCTCAAGCGAATCAGCGACCACCATAGCAACACATTCGCCAACATAGCGTACCTCGTCCGTTTCCAGAGGCGGTGTGCTCTCCGCCGCGGCGCCACCTTCCTGCAAAGTCTGAGGCATCTTGCCCAGTTTGCCGCGGTTCTTGCGGGTAAGAACCAGATGAACTCCGGGCAGAGACTCCGCCGCAGAGGAATCGATGTTTACGATCTTGCCGCTGGGGATCGCACTGCCAACCATCACGCCGTGAGCCACATTCTCCAGCGCAAACTCAGACGCATATTTCGCCGCGCCGGTGACCTTCTTGCGCCCATCCACTCGGTTCAGTGGGGTGCCAATGAGTGTTCCGCTCGCCATTTTCGTCTCCTATTTTCCGTGGTGTTTGGCCATCAGTTCTTCCAGCGCTTCAATAAGCGTGCGCATTGCGAGAGGAACCTTGAAAGCGTTATGGTCATAAGTCTTCGCGGATGCCAGAGCTGCCTCGGCCGCGGTCTTGAATGTAGCGGTGTTGGCCGGCTTGCCGATCAGGGCCTTTTCGGCTTCTGGGGACCGCCATGGTTTAGTTGCGATCCCGCCCAGGCCAATGCGAGCGTTCTTGATGGTCTGGCCGTCCAACTCAAGGCCAACCGCAGCCGACGCAAGCGCGAACTCGTAACTCGCGCGGTCGCGAACTTTCAGATAATGCGAATTGCGGGTTGCCGGAAGATCGGCCAGCTCTATATGCGAGATCATCTCGCCATGCTCAAGAATGGTTTCTCTTTGCGGCGTCTTGCCGGGGACAACGTGGAAATCAGTAAACACAATCCGGCGTGAACTCCCATCGGGTTTCGCCGTGATCACCGTGGCATCCATCATGGCAAGCGCCGTGCACATATCCGAGGGAAACATGGCAATGCATTGATCGCTGGTGCCAAGAATAGCGTGGCCTCTGTTGTAGCCTTGTATTGCATCACACCCGGAACCCGGGACCCGCTTGTTACATGCTGAGTAAACATCCCGATAATAGGGGCAGCGTGTCTTCTGCATGATGTTGCCGGCGGTAGTAGCCATGTTTCTTATCTGTGTGCTGGCGCCGGACAGCAAAGCCTCAGACAGAACCGGGAATCTCTCACGGACAGCAAGATGCCACGCCAGGTCGCTATTGCGAACGTTGGCGCCAATGCGAATATTCTTTTCTGAAACCTCGATGGCTGATAGCGGCAGCCGATTGACGTCCACCAGTTCGCTGGGTTGAAGCACGTGAATCTTCATCAGGTCAATGAGAGTGGTGCCGCCGGCAAAGAAAACACTTCCTTCTGCTCTGCTTACCTGGCGGGTAGCGTCCTCCACTGCGGAGCTCTGCACATATTGAAACGGCTTCATTTCCTGCCTGCTTTCTTCCCATCAACCGGGGAGCGGCGGGGCTGCGCGTCGCGGGCATGTTTCACCGCGTCCACAATGTTTGGATAAGCGCCGCAACGGCATATATTCCCGCTCATGCGCTCGCGTATTTCTTCATCACTCAAATCAGCCAGCCCAGGTGCGCGCAGCACGTCAGGCGTCACGTGGCTGGGTACGGCATCACCCGACTCGTTCATCAGCGCCACGGCAGAAATGATCTGGCCCGGTGTGCAATACCCGCACTGGAAGCCGTCACATTCCATGAACGCGGCCTGCATGGGATGCAACTGCTCGCCATCGGCCAGCCCTTCAATCGTCGTAATCTCCAGTCCTTGCTGCGCGACGGCCAGACTCAGACAGGCGAGAACGCGTTTGCCATCGGCAAGCACGGTACAGGCGCCACACTGGCCCTGATCGCAGCCTTTCTTGGCCCCCGTAAGATTGAGCTGCTCGCGCAGGACGTCAAGGAGAGTTGCGCGCGGGTCAACCTGGATCCTGTGTGTCTCCCGGTTGATCTTCAATTCAACATTGAGCTTTTCAGCGGAACTTGCTGATTCACTGGGAACTTCCTGAACATGCGTTACAGACATAATTCCTCTCGTTGCCGTGCGGTATGGCGAAACATTTGAGTGTGATGCGATTCAGGTGTATTGAGATTGATGCTTGATGGGAGGTAAGACCCATGCGAGGAAGAGCTCTCGCCAGCCTACCTAGCCTCTTGTCTTTTCCATTTCTTCACGAAAAATCTGAAACCCGGTATTCGCGGCTGGAACACCGGCATAGATCGCGGTCTGAAGCAGGACTTCTTTCACATCGCAGGCTTCCATGCCGGAGGCGAGCGCCGCGCGCAGGTGCAGACGAAACTCTTCCCATCGGCCCAGAGATGCTGTGATGGCGAAAACCAGGAGCCGTCTCGTGCGATGATCAAGGCCCGGACGAGTCCAGATGGTTCCCCAGGCGTAACGCGTTATGAGTTGCTGGAATTCGCGATTCAGATCGTCAGCTTTGGCCAGAGAACGGTCAACATGTTCCGCACCCAGAACTTGCCGTCGAACATGAAGGCCTGCATCGAATGGATCGGCGGAAGCATGCCTCTGCAATAGAAATTCGCTTTGCAAGAGAAATTCCAGGACGGCTGCGGTGAAAGCCCGCGGCTGCTCCAGATTGGAAAGATGCGCGCCCGGCAACACAACAGATTTGGCGGACGTAATTTCACGCGCGAGAATCTCTCCGTTACCTTCCCATGGAGTGGAAGGATCAGAGTCACTGCCGATCACCAGCGTGCGAGCGGCGATTTTCCTGAGCTCGGCTTTGGTGTTCACATCGCGCAGCGCTGAGCAGCAGCCGCTGTATCCGGCTGGATCGGTGCCGAGCAGCACCAGCCTTGTGGACTGTCCATAAGCTGAGGTCTGCCGGACCGGAGAAAAGAATCGCTGCATCACGGCGTCGGCAATCGCCTTCATTCCGCCTTCATTCACAGCTTTGCGGCGAGCTTCCCAGATGTCTCGCGTGGCAAACTGGGGTGAAGTGTTAGCCAGCACCAGAGCGGAGAGTTTATCCGGATGATTGAGTGCAATCCACTGTCCGACTGCTCCTCCCATGGAGAGACCGCAAAAAGAAAACTTAGCGATGCCGAGCGACTGCGTGAGCTGAACCAGATCGTTGCCAAGTTGGTCGATGGTATAGTCGCCTGCTGGAACTCCCGACGCGCCGTGGCCGCGCGTGTCATAGCGGAGCACACGGAAGTACGACAGCAGGTCAGGCATCTGCGGATCCCACATGCTGTGGTCGCAGCCCAGCGAATGCGACAGCACCAGGGCCGGAAGGTCTTCGCGACCTTCCAGCCGGTAAAAGAGGCGAACTTCCTTAGTGTCTATAAAAGGCAAGAATCTATCCCTTTTCTTTTCTTCCCTGATCGCTTATTACGGACGCCATCAGACGTTGCCGAAACGTGTCCGCCGAACCGAGGTAGCCTTCTGGAGTTTCAAGAACATTCAGCTCTTCAAAACTCAGGTGCGATCGGACTTCTTTCATTTCGGCCAACACATCTTTCAGACGTCTCCCCTGTTCCACGCTGCGACGTGTGGCCTCTTCAACCAGCTTGTGGGCATTATCGCGACCTATCTTCGCGCCCAGTAAGATCATGGCGCGTTCTGAGAAAATCCTGCCCTGAGTCGCATCGATATTCACGCGCATTTTAGATACGTCTACGTGCAAGCCCTCAGCCACCACTGTCATTGAAGCAATCGCCATTCCTGTTGCCGCCATGACATCCGCAATCGTGCTCCACTCAGCCTGCCAGGCCCCCGCCGCTCGTTCATGCTCCTGCGCCAGTCCGGAAAGAAAATTTGCGATAAGCCCGGGCGTACGATTGGCTGCAGCCAGCGTGAGAGTGCAGCCAACAGGATTCTGTTTGTGCGGCATGGTGGAAGAACCGCCTCTGCCGACTGTTGATGCTTCCCTGGCTTCGCCAACTTCAGGCTGCGATAGCAGAAGTATGTCACGCGCCATCTTGGCTAAAACGCCTGTGAGAATTCCGCATGAGGTGACCAGAGCAGCAAATCGATCGCGATGAGCATGCCACGGCGCATCGGGTAGTTCCAGATCCAATTCCCGGGCGAGGGCGGCCGCAACTTCCATTCCGCGATCACCAAGGGCGGCGAGTGTCCCGCTGGCGCCCCCAAATTGCAACACACCTGCCTCAGCGAATGCCTGAGCAACGCGCATCCGCGCGCGATGAATCGCGCCGAGCCAGCCAGCCGCTTTCAAACCAAAAGTGATTGGAGTAGCCGGCTGCATCAGCGTTCTGCCAAGCATCGCGGTACCTGCGTGCTCCTCGGATATCCGCATGAGCTTCGTCTCGAGTTTGTCGAGATCGGATTCGAAAATGAGTCGAACTTTATGTAGAAGCAGAACCATCGCGGTATCGCATACATCCTGGCTGGTGGCGCCCCAGTGCACAAATCCAGCAGCGGATGCATCCACGCTGCGTACATGTTCAGTCAATTGCCTAACGAATGGGACGGCCGGCGTGGCACTCTGCAAACTTGCGGTAGCCAGAGCAGATGTCTCCAGTTTGCCTGCATCGGCAGCGCGCTGAATGCTTTCCGCGGCGGCTACCGGAATTACCCCCAGACGACCTTCAACATGGGCAAGGGCAATCTCAAAACGCAGCATCGCCTGAATTACAGAGGCGTCAGAAAATACGTCGTCCACCTGCGGGTTTGTCGTCAGACTGTCAATCAGGCGCACTGGCATTGGTTGGTCTCTGTGTTCGTCTCTAGCCTGCGTGAACTAGACATCAAAGAATACGGTTTCATTTTCACCGCACAAACGGATTTCAAAATACCATTGCCCTGGTCGATCCGTTGAGGTCTGCAACAAGAGGGTACCCCGCCTGTCTCCAGGAACCAGTGCCATCACCGCATCTTCCTTAAGTGCGGGGTCACCGCTAAAATATGCTCTTGTCGCCAGGCGCTTGAGTACTCCACGCGCGAAGACAGAGATATTGAAATGGCTCGCCTGCTTGCGGCCATCATTCGCCGCCACTCGTCCGGGCTTGATCGTCTCAAAGGTGCAACACCCATGTTCATTGGTCGGCAGCCGCCCAAAGCCACTGAATTCCGGATCCGCCTCCGCCCGTTGGGGATCGTCCTGATGTTTATGCTTCCCTTCCGCATCGGCTTGCCATATCTCAATCATTGCATCCGGTACCGCTCCGCCGTCTCCATCCAGTACGCAGATTCTCAACCGTATGCGCTCGCCCTTGGTTTTGTCTCTTACCAGCGATCCCACGCAGTGAGTGTCAGTGCAGCCTAAATGAAAGAAAGGGCCCACAGTTTGTGATGGCACGGGGACGTGATCCAGATCAGATCTCAACGTAACACCTCAAAGGGCGTGGATTCGCGTCCGCGGAGTACGATGTTGAACTGATAACCAAGCGCCCATTCCGGCCTGGTGGTGGCAAGATCAAAATCTGCAATCAGGCGCTCCCGCGCACGTTCGTCTGGAATGGATTGAAAAATCGGATCGTAAGCAAAGAGCGGGTCGCCGGGAAAATACATCTGCGTAACCAACCGTGTGGCGAAGGCCGGACCAAAAAGGGAAAAGTGTATGTGCGCCGGCCGCCATGCATTGGCATGATTCTTCCAAGGATACGCGCCTGGTTTTACTGTAGTGAAGCTGTAATTGCCGTTATCGTCACTGAGTACGCGCCCCGCTCCCTGAAAATTCGGATCTAGTGGCGCCGGATGATTGTCACGATCATGGCGATACCTTCCCGCCGCATTCGCCTGCCATATTTCAATCAACGTATGCGGCACCGGCCGGCCGTCATCATCCAGCACGCGTCCACTTACCACGATACGTTCACCCAGCGGTTCGCCATCACTTTGCCGCGTAAGATCATTGTCAGCCGGCGCGACGGCATCGGATCCAAAGACTGGCCCCGTGATCTCTGACAAAGTATGCGGCAGCAGAATGAGCGGCTTTCGCGGGGCACGCAGCACTGTGGCCCGATATGGCTCGTACAGAGAAGCCGGCTGGCTGGCGGCATCATGTCTTCGATATGCGACTACTTTCGACATATTCGTGAATGAACGTTTAACCAACTAATGTACACGACTCCACTGCCTGACGGCCTGCGGGACCACACGATGCGACCATAGACGCAGCACAGCGGCCCGTTGTTTTAACATGGTTGTGATTCTATGCTTCAAAAATTGCGCACCCAGGTGGCCATTGTAGGCGCTGGCCCGGCCGGGCTGGTACTCTCTCATCTTTTGTATCTGCAGGGCATTGATTCTGTCGTTGTCGAAAACCGCAGTCGCCAGTATGTGGAAGAACGGGTGCGCGCAGGCGTGCTGGAACAAGGAACAGTGGATCTACTCACTGAAATGGGAGTCGGAGAGCGTCTTAAGCGAGAAGGCCTGGTGCACTACGGAGTGGAACTGCGATTCAAAGGCCAAGGACGTCGTATCGATTTCCAGGACCTCACCAACGGCAAAGGCATCACCATCTATGCCCAACACGAAGTCCTGAAAGACTTGAACGACGCCCGTCTCGCCACGGGCGGCCAGACCATTTTTGAAGCCGAAAATGTGGCAGTGCGCGATTTTGACACCGACTCGCCGAAACTTCTCTTCCGCAAAGACGACAAAGATTTCGAACTTCAATGTGACTTCATCGCAGGGTGCGACGGCTTCCATGGCATATGCCGGCCTGCCATCCCCACCAATGCTCTTGCCATGTTTGACCGAAGTTATCCTTTCGGCTGGCTGGGCATTCTGGCCGAGACACCGCCGGCTTCTGACGAGCTCATCTACGCCTACCATGATCGCGGATTCGCGCTGCTCAGCATGAGATCGCCTCACATCAGCCGCCTTTATATTCAATGCGCGCCTGATGAAGATATTGCCTTATGGCCTGACGAGAAAATATGGCAGGAACTTCATGAGCGTCTGGCTGCCGAAGACTTTATTTTGAAGGAAGGCACGATAATCCAGAAGGGCATCACCGGAATGCGCAGCTTTGTGGCGGAGCCCATGCGCTACAAACGCCTTTTCCTTGCCGGCGACTCCGCCCACATTGTGCCGCCGACTGGCGCCAAAGGCCTGAACCTGGCTGTAGCGGATGTTCGCGTACTTGCGCGCGGCTTTGACCAGTTTTATAAACATGGCCGAGCCGACTTGCTGGATCGATATTCTGAAATCTGTTTGCGACGCGTATGGAAGGTCCAGAGATTTTCCTGGTGGATGACATCCATGCTGCACCGTTTCCCGGATGAGAACCCTTTCGATCAACGCCGGCAACTGGCAGAGCTGGACTATGTCACGGGTTCACGGGCGGCGTCACAAAGTCTGGCGGAGAACTATGTGGGATTGCCTTTCGACGAAGACTGACGTCTCCTGCCACGCACGTCTCTAGCGTGAATTGAGAAGTCCCAGCCTTCGAAACTCTTCGCGTACAGAGCGGTAGCATTCACAGGCAATCTTCTCCAGGCCGGCCCGGTTGAGAATCATGACTTTGCCGCGGGAATAATCAATGAGACTTGTTCGTTGCAGATCTCCTGCGGCGAGCGTGACAGTGGTGCGTGGGGAGCCCAGCATCTGCGCCAGAAAATCGTGTGTAAGAAGTAACTGGTCAACTTCCACCCGGTCGTGGCAGGTCAGAAGCCAACGGGCAAGGCGCGCATCAATGGTATGCAGACGATTGCAGGCGGCCGTCTGAGCGCTCTGCGCCAGCAGACCCTGCATATGCTTAAGAAGGATCTTGTTCAGTTCTCCGCCGCGCTCAAACTCCTCTTTCAGGTACTCCGCTTTAATGCGAAAGCCGGAGCCGCCAATCTGCATGAACGTTCTACCGGGAACGCTTCCCGTGCCAAGCAGGATTGGAAGTCCTACCATGCCTTCATTGCCAATCACGCCCACTTCAATGGTGTCCCCTGAAGCCAGACTCAAGACGATGGAGGCCATTCCCTCTTCCAGAAAATACGCATAGCTGGCCTTTCCATCCAGCAAACCATGCCCCTGTTTAAGCGTTACAGGCTCAAGCTGCCGGGCTAAACGGTTAATTTCGCCTTTCGGCAAGGATGCCAGAATCCGGTTTTTGTATTGAGCGGTCTGAGTCTTAGTGGCTGTCATTGAGTGTCGCTGTCATTGAGTAGGAACACACAGGTAGCCGGGCCCAGAGTGCCTGACTTCTTAAACAACAGAAGTCACAGGACGACCAGTACGAGTTGGGAAACGCACACTTATAAAGGTTTAGCCAGTGCCTTGTCTGTCTGGAATCAGACGTTGGGAGTAACAAAGAAAGCACCTGTGTGCTGGTTGGGAGCTTCAGAAAGAATGAGCAGCAAGGCAGGTTGCCTGCTGCTCATGACGCTGGATCAGCATCCGATTACTTGACTTTAGGACATTCAGCGCTATTTTTTTGCGAAGTCTTTCTTGCGAATCAATCCGTGCACACCCTTGGTTCTGTCCACCACCTGGGAAACCTCAAAATCGGCCGCCGCACTGAGATAGGCAAAGGCCGTTGCGCGATCCATGCCCATCTTTTCTGACAGGAACCGGACGGCTTCACGTGTGGCTTTCTTCATGGCCTCGTTCAAATCAGGGTCAAGGCCAATGGCAATCCAGTAGTCAGGCGTTTCGGCGAATGGGCCGGACAGTTTGCCGCTTGCGGGAATCGCAGAGTCACCGGCTTTCAGGATGCTGAGTCTTAACGTGGTGCGCAGAGAGCCTTCAATCGCGGTGAGTGAGACCTCGCCATTTCCTTGGGCAAAATGCGGGTCAGCGAGAAAGAAGTCAGCTCCGGCGACCTGCACGGGAATGTACAACGTGGCGCCAGCCGTCAGGTAATGGATATCAAGGTTGCCGCCGTAGTCGCCCGGAGGAATGGAGTTTGGTTTTCCGGCGATGTTCGGAGACACGCCCATGGTGCCCATGAAAGGCGCTACCGGGATGTGTGCCTCTCCTTTAGCCGACTTTAGAATTCCGTACCACTTGCCATCAATCTGCTTGATGGAAACAAACTTGGAGACATTGTTATAAAGTTCGGGCTTTTCCGCGCTGGCACCCGCCTGCGGCCCGGCATTTTCAGGAAATTCGCCGGGTAGAGCGCCCTTGCCATGCCTGTTGCTGATCACGCCGTAAGGGACGCGCGGAGTGAGTGAAATCATGTCCACCTTCAAGACATCGCCGGGCTGCGCACCCTCAATAGCCACCGGCCCAATCACGATGTGCGGACCATCTTTCGCAAAATCATGTGCCACACTTGAGGCGGTAAGGGCCTTTGCGTCATTCAGAACTTGGTCGGCCGGAACGCCAAAGCCGGCGAAGTACTTGACCGGATCGCGTCCCTGATCTTCGAGAATGCCCTCGTGGGAAAGCGTATCGAACGTTACGGTGGAGCCGGATTTGATGGTGATGATCGGCTTGGCAGCATTGTCCGGCAGGTAGCCCCAGCGAATGGAATCAGGAGTAATCGGCACATAGTAGTCCGATTGAAGTTTGACGGAAGCGCCAGATACCGGCTTATCTGCCAAAGGCTGCAGGATCGCGGTCTGGGCGGCGAGATTAAGGGTTGAGAGGATGAACGCTGCGCACAACAAACGGGAGTTCCGCAAGAACTGGTTGGTCATAGCAGCGGAATTCTACTCATCTTTCCCACAGGAACGCTATTGATTAAACAAATATCTCAAATAGGCATTTGCAATACAGAAGCAAGGCTCTTAACGGCTCTTGTTGGCGACCGCTTCAGAATCGCGTGCGGCCAGGCGGCGCGATAGCACAGCCTCTGACAGTTCGCGTAATAAGGCCGTAGTCTCATCCCAGCCGATGCACGCGTCGGTGATGCTCTGGCCGTAAGTCAGGGTTTCACCAGGAACCAGTCTTTGGGCGCCCGCAACCAGATTGCTTTCCAGCATCACGCCTACAATGCTGTCACTTCCCTTCGCAACCTGGGCGGCTACATCGCGGCATACCAGCGGCTGTCTCTTGTGGTCTTTGTTACTGTTCGCATGACTGCAATCAATCATGAACCGCGGAGACAATCCTGCACGCTCTAATTCCGCCCGCACATGGGCCACGGGTTCAGCCGTGTAGTTCACCATTTTTCTGCCGCCCCGCAGGATGATATGGCAATTTGGATTGCCCAGGGTGCCGAAGATCGCAGATTGGCCTTGTTTGGTGTGTCCCAGAAAATAATGTGGATGCGATGCCGACTGTATGGCCTCAATGGCAATCTGTATATCGCCCGACGTGCCATTCTTGAAGCCCACCGGGCATGACAGACCGGACACAAGTTGACGATGCACCTGGCTCTCTGTGGTGCGTGCGCCTATGGCTCCCCAGCTCACCAGGTCAGCGACGTATTGCGGCGTGATGATGTCAAGAAATTCCGTGCCTGCGGGGACGCCCATATCGACCAGATCCAGAAGCAGATGACGCGCCATACGTAGACCGTCATTGATCTGAAAGGTTTGATCGAGATACGGATCATTGATCAGGCCTTTCCATCCAACCGTAGTGCGCGGCTTCTCAAAGTACACCCGCATCACGATCTGGAGCTGCCCTGCTCAGTTCAGGCGTGATGCCCGCCAGCAGCCTGCCATACTCGCGTGCGGCCTTTACATCATGTATGGAGCATGGACCGACCACGACCAGAAGTCGATCATCTTGCCCATTGAGAATCTTGCAGATGGATTCGCGCGTCTGAAAGACGGCGTCCGACGCGCTGTTGGTGACAGGCAGTTCCTCCTGCAAAACCACCGGAGGTAACACTACTTTTGTCCATTTAATCCGAAGATCGTCTGTCGGGTGGTGCATGCGAATCGTGATTAAGAGTCCCCTGTTCTGTTAGTTGAACCATCCATTATAAGCTGCCGCATTTTGTGGATTGTTGCCCACTCAATCTCAGGGAATGTGCACACTACGAACTAAATAGTTACACAGAGGCGTCTGACAGCTATGGGAAGGTCTTGTGAAATCTCAAGGAAGTGGTTTGTTTGCGACTAATTTGGCTGCCCCCCAGGGATTCGAACCCCGATAGGCTGCTCCAGAGGCAGCTGTCCTACCATTGAACGAGGGGGCAGCAGCAAAACAAATCGTCAGCAGCGAAACTGCTGACCCCATTGATTTTATGATGGCTTGAGCGCAAGGTCAAACGATGTTTCTCGTTGTTCAAGCAAGAATGGCGGGCAAGTATGGCAGCCAAGAACGGCAGGCAAGATTTACGCCTGCAAACTCCCGACTATTCTGCCTGGCTGTGCCTCAGTGCTCGGCCGTTCCTTAGTGCTCGCTCTTTCCTTCCAGAATGGCTCCTTTGGACTGCACCTCAGAAATATTCGGCGGATTGTGACTTGGCTCAGGGCCGCCATGGAGAGCGATCTGGCCATTTCGCAGAATGTTGATGGCGTCACCCAGAATGCGCATTGCTTCCTGAGGGGCATGGAAACCCATGGAATTTTCCGAAGTGACAAAATCCACCATAAAGCCGCCGTGACGCTGCGCATCGCGCGCCTTGGCAAGTTGTTCCGGCGTCACCTTGTCCTTGTTGGCCTTGATGTCATTGATCAAGTCCATCAAGGCATCCAGCGCCGTATTTTGAAGGTTAAAGTAACGGTCCTGTATTTCTTCCACACGCGACTTCAATTCGTCTTCAGAAAAGTGATGGCAGGTCTGGCATGACCGATTGATCTTCAGCAGACGGACTATTCACCTGATGGTCACTGATTTTCAATCCACCCGCGCGCGTATAAGGCATATGACAATCCGCGCAGGCAACGCCGGAACGAGCGTGCACGCCCATATTCCACATTTCAAATTCCGGGTGGCGCGGTTTGATCATGGACGCTCCCGTATCCGGATGTTCCCACTCTTTTACTTTGTTGGCGTCCTCAGCCGCCATAATGTCTTCCACACGCAGGCCCCTGGTCCAGGGGAAGGTCAGAGTCTTGTCGGGTGGCTGGAAGTAATAGGTAACGTGACATTGGCCGCAAACGTAGCTGCGCATCTCCTGGCGCGTGGCCATCTTATTCACGTCATAATTCTGGATTCCCTGTGAAGCCTTCAACGCCTTGATGCCTTCAATGAAGGCCGGTCGCGTCACGCGCAGCCCCAGGTTCTGAGGATCGTGGCAGTCAATACAGGCAATGGGATGTTGCGCATACTTGCGGGCTTCAGCGTATTTCATGTGGTTGACTGCCTGAAAGCCCTTGTACATGTCACCGCTCCCAAGCTGGTTGTAAATGGTGACCATGGAGGCGTGGCAATTCATGCATGCCCCCGGCGGACTGAACTGCTGGCGCTCTGTGAACGTCTGATCGTCCAGCATGTAGGCGTGGCCGCGACGCTCGCGGTAGTCCTTGGCAAACGCGTAGCCGGCCCACATGGTCTTCAGTCGAGGGTCTTCTTCCACTTTGGAGCGCGCCACTACGGAGCGCGGATCGGCCTGGGTGGGCGAGTGCGGCTCGGCCTCACTCCCGCCGTACTTGGTGCGCTGCATGTCCAGGGTGCGCAGGTAAAGATCGTACTGCATGGGAAAGTTCTTGCCCCAGACAGCGGGATCCGCAATCGTGTCATTCAATTCGACAACACGAAAATACGGATTTCGAGCTTCCTGCTTGCGCTCAAATATATTGATCAACAGGGCTGTAACGGCGAATATCGCAATCGCAGCCAACACTACGGTGAGAACCAGAAACGAACGAGGGCGCGTGCTGTCTTTGCCGTCGGTCATGGTGTGCTCCTGAGAAGTTCAGGAAATTCGATTCGCGCAGCACTTTCAGAATGGCCTACAGAAAGATGGCATCGTGTGCAGTGGATACTTTCGGCTTTGCCATGCACGTTGCCGGCGTCGATGTCCTGGGTGATGGCGGCGTGACAATACCGGCAAGCCGATTCTGTCACCTGTCGGTCAAAGTTCGTGATCTGAATAACGTCTGGATACTTCCCGGTGGTGAAATGAAACGAATGAAAGAACCCATTGCTGGCCTTCACCGCATATTTTCCGATCACATTGTGGGGCGTGTGGCAGTCATTGCACGTGGCTGCAGAACGATGGCTGGATTTAATCCAGCCGCTGTACTGATCATTCATCACGTGGCAGTTGGCGCAGGCGCTGGGCTTGTCCTCCAGATATGAGTAGCCCTTGGCATAAACAAAGGCATAGCTGCCCGCGCCAAGGACGGCGCCTAACAGGATCGCGAGGACAACATACAGGACGGAACGTCGCATTGTCTCCCAACTTACAGGAACCGCGATGGGTCACAATATCTTCGTCACAACAGTCTTCGTCACAAAAATCTTCGTCGCAAGAATCTTCGTCACTAAATTCGTAAAATCGTTTTCGATGGTCAATGTGGTTCTTTTTGCGAAACACTGATCTTCAGGAGTGAAGATTAGAGAGCTCCCATCAAGATGCATCGTTACACGTATCTTTGACCGATACATCTGTCAAAACGAGACATTCGGCAATGTGTGCAATTGATGGTTGCTATTGGACAGCGGAGTGCCACGCCACTTCGGTGGGCTGCTCGAGCGGATAGTCGAGTTCTTTCCATCCGGCCAGCCCGCCCTGTAGAGGACGGACCTTCTTGATTCCCAACTTCTGTAATTTTTGTGCCACCCGGGCACTGGTCGCTTCGTTTGGTCAAGTACAGTACAGGACAACATCTTCATCGACGGGCAGCGTGCTTGCCCTCTGGGTTACATCGTCCGGCAGCATGCGGATGGCGCCGGGGATCCCCCGGGGATCGGCGACAGAATCAAGTGGATGGCGGAGGTCGACGATCACGACGCGCGTACCGGTATCCATCAGCTCGCGCAGGTCCTGCGGCGTGATGCGTGATTTGTAAAGCTCCTTGAAGAACCGGCGACGCTGTACGTACTTCACCACCACGTTGCCGACCACCAGAGCCAGCCCAGCTTCAAACACTACTGAACCAATCCTTGGCACCAGACGGATGTGCTCCACAGGCAGATATCCGGCCAGCATGAGCGCGAGAACGAAGACGGCGGTGCCGCCAGTGTTGGCCATGAGAAACTGTCTGCGACTGACGCCACCCAACCCAGCGACCGCAGGAATGATGTGTGAGACACCCGGTAGCCATTTGGCGAAGAAGATTGTCCGGCTGGCGCCTTTCTCAAGAAACACTTTAGATTTGCGGACGCAAGTATCTGGTTCAAAGGATATTTTGCAGAGCGTAGAAAGCACACTATCGCCGCGGTTGCGGCCCGCTTCAAACCACAGAGCGTCGCCGATAATACAAGCCAGAAGAGCCACCCAGAAGCCGAGATCAAGACGCATCTGACCGGCAGCAGCCAATGCCCCGGCGCCGACTAGTACCGGGGAAAGAAAAAGCGGCAGTCCAACACGCTCCAGCAGGGCCGAAGCCAGCAGAATCGCATAAGGATGACTGGTGAGCAGATGGAGGATTGCTTTCACAAGTTTCAGAGACCCAACACCAGTGTACCTCAGGGAACAATCTGTTACCCACACCGGATTCAGTTAATCTAATCGCAGACAGAGAGGACTCTAGTGCTGAATATCGTCTGCGTATTTGCCGGAATATTAGTGCTGATGATCGTGCTTTGGGAAACATTTGAGACCATCGTGCTGCCACGTCGCGTAACGCGCCAGTTTCGGCTGACACGGTTGTTCTATAGAACCACATGGATACCATGGCGCGCTGTGGCCAGAAGAATCAAAAAAAAGAAAACCCGTGAAGCGATGTACAGCTACTACGGGCCGCTCTCCTTGCTGGCACTCATGGCGTTCTGGGCCATCGGGATGGTCTTTGGCTTTGCTCTGATCCACTTTGGGGACGGCGCGCGATTTAATGGAGCACTGCTTCCCAACCGCTTTGGCAATTCCCTGTACATCAGCGGCACCACGTTCTTCACACTGGGACTGGGAGACATCACGCCTGTGACTCCGGTGGGGCGATTCGTCACCGTATTCGAAGCCGGACTTGGATTCGGATTTCTCGCGCTAGTCATAGGATATTTCCCCGTTCTGTATCAATCGTTTTCTCGCCGCGAAACTACCATCACGCTGCTGGATGCGCGCGCGGGATCGCCACCTACAGCGTTCGAACTTCTGCGGCGACACTCAGTGCAAGGCACATTGCAGCTCGAAGCTCTCACTGACGTTCTGCATACATGGGAAAACCTGGCTGCCGATATGATGGAAAGCCATCTGTCGTATCCGGTACTGGCCTACTTCCGTTCACAACATGACAATCAATCATGGATCGGCGCACTGACCGCGGTGCTGGATGCGTGCGCCTTGTCGATGGTCGGACTCGAAGGGATGTGCCAATACCAGGCACGTATGACGTTCGCCATTGCGCGCCATACCGTAGTCGACTTGAGCCAGGTCTTTAGCGCCAGGCCACAGATCGAGCAGGCTACCAATCGGCTCAGTGATGATGACCTGCTGTTCATCCGCAAAGAGTTGGCCGGTTCGGGATTCAACCTGGCGCGGGGCGAGGGCGCCGACACTGAGCTGAAACGTTTGCGTTCCCAATATGAACCTTATGCAATGGCGCTGGCGGCGCATCTTGGATTCGTACTCCCGCCGTGGGTAAAACGCGACGCTCCCGCCAAAGACAACTGGCAGACCACCGCGTGGCAGCACCAAAATTCCACGGTAAAAACTGCGGCTGTGCCGGAAGAACACTTCTAGTGCTGATTTGGTTTTCTTGTTCTCAAATCCCGAGCGGAGCGAGGGATCCCTACAATCTTGCGGGATGATCGCTTCGTCGGCATTTGGTAATTGAGTAATTTTGTAATTGGATAATTTGAAGGCGGGCCGAGGCTTGCCTGTTCATAGATGATTTCATTTACACAATTACCAAATTACACATTACCAAATACTAAGACTGTAGGGATCCCTCGCTTTGCTCGGGATTGGGAAACAAAAACAAACGCGTTACAATTTCCCCATGGCTACCACGATAGAATCGCTGCCCTATACCGAAGTAGCACGTCGCCCTTTGAACGCCGGCGAATGCATGCTCGCCGTGATTGACATACAGCAGAAACTTCTGCCTCCGATCTGGGAAAATGAACGCCTGGTGCGCAACTCGCAACTGCTGATTCGCCTGGCGAATATTCTTTCAATCCCTGTACTGGTCACAACGCAATATGCCAAAGGACTGGGCCCAACCGTTCCTGAAATCAGCTCTCTGCTTCCCGGCGTTGAGCCCATGGACAAGCTGGAGTTTGGCTGCTTTGGCAACGGCGCGTTCTGTTCGTCGGTAAGCGCCAAAGCCGGACGTAACACTCTGCTTTTGTGCGGAATGGAAACACACATCTGCGTAATGCAAACCGCGCTGGGTGCGCTCAATCAGGGATTAAACGTTCATGTTGCCGCGGACGCCGTGGGCTCTCGCACAGAGTTGAACTGGAAGCTGGGGCTGAAACGTATGCGCGATGCCGGCGCTGTAATGTCATCGACTGAGATGATGATGTATGAACTGATGGGAAGATCAGGCACTCCGGCGTTCAAGGAGATGTTGAAGCACATCAAGTAGATCTTTTCTGTTTCTAATCCCGAGCAAAGAGAGGGATCCCTACTCTCTCGATTTGGTAATTGAGTAATTTAGTAATTGGGTAATTCAAGGCGGGCAAGATTTCCCGTGCTCCAAACCAATTACCAAATACCAATTACCAATCACCAACTACCGCTCACCCCGCTTCTTCGGCCATCTCCACCAGCTTCTGGTTTGCCACTTTGGTTTCCCCGCCGGAAAGTTCCAGACGGATTGCCGACTCGCCTGACATCTCTTCCACCAGTTGCGCCAGCTTTTCTGAGTGCGTAACCACCCATAGCTGAGAGTGCCGGCTGGCATTCACCATCTGTCTGGCCAGGGGCTCAAGCAAATCGGGGTGCAGGCTGGTTTCAGGCTCGTTCAGCGCCAGCAATGCAGGCGGACGCGGACTGAGCAGCGCAGCCAGCAGACACAGATAACGCAGCGTGCCGTCAGACAATTCGCGCGCGCGCAAAGGACGTTTCAACCCGGGCATGCGCAGTCGCACGGCAAAGGTACCGTTATCTTCATCGTGATCAATTTCCAGAGCGCTGCCGGGAAATGCCTGACGAATCGCCGCGTGCAGGTCCTCTTCCTGTCCCACTTCAACAATGGTTTGCAGGGCTGCAGCCAGATCATGGCCATCGTCGCTGAGTACCGGAGTCCGTACGCCAACCTGCGGATGCCGGATTGGCGATTCATGGTCGCTGCGGAAGTGGTGATAAAACCGCCACTGATTCATCTCTGCGCGAAGAGCGGACAACTCAGGATAAAGATGGGGCTCACTCAGTTGCGACAACACGGCCTCGGTCGGCAGCAGTTCCCCGGAATAGTCAGAGAGCTTCTCATCGCGATCAAGGATCCATGCACGTTCTGAGTTGCGTTCAAAAAACGTGACCTTCATGCCGCGAGAACCGTCCATCCATACGCGCTCTTCCTTGACTTCAGGATCAAGATCAAAGGCTGACCGTGAAGGGCGTGGCAGTCCGCAGACCAGATCGTAATTGAAGCTGTCGGTCTTCACACCAAGCCCCATGCGCACCGGCTCCAGCCGCGCCGATGGCAACGCGCGTCCCTTTCGCTCGCCCGCCCACAGAACGGAAGACATACCGCCTTCGTCGGCGATGCTGCGCGCAAATCCGCCGGCAGCCGCTTTCGCCAGCAGAAAAACTGAATTGTAGAGGTTGGTTTTTCCAGCCGCGTTCGGGCCGGTCAACACGTTAAGCTGACGGAGTTTCAGTCTCACGTCGCGGACTGAACGGTAACCAGTTACATGAACTTCGCGTATAGGCACGGGGGATACCCACAACAAGCCGCGTGCGCTCAGCGGCCCAGAATGCACTGAATTGTAACCACTTTTGCCACGACTCGCCATTATCTTGTGAAGTTCCATGCAGTTTTTAGCTGTTTTTTTCGCCTAGCGTCTTTGACCGTCCGCATAACCTGCCGTATATCTTCCGATCTCGGCGATGTCGCGCGTTCACGTCGATGTCGGCGATCCGATCCCTTTGTATTCCTTCGTGTTCTTTGTGGTTAACCGGTTTTGGTTTTCAAATTACCCGATTACTCAATTACCCGATCTGACGAAGACCCCATCCCCTCCCGGTTCATCGCACCCGATCCCAATCATCCCAATTGGCGTAGACTTCAGCCCAATCTGACGTTTTCCGATCACAGAAAATCAGTGCTATCAGTGTTCATCAGCGGTAAGGTTTTCCGGTTTTCTATCCCGATTACCCGATTTACCAATACCCAACCGGATGGCCCCGTCGCAGGCTCCATAGTCCACGCACTGAAAGGATGAAGGAGAAGATCCCAAGCACGCCCATCGCGTGAAGCGTCCATACGAACAAAAAGGCTGGGCTGGACCTGGCGATTGCGCCGTGAAAAATGCCTCCCGGCGCCATCACGTGGATCACAGGCATACCCATTGTAAGGATTGACCCGACGAGCATGATGACGTGCCCCGAGCGCCGTTCGCTGAGCATCAGCGTTCCATACAGTAAGAGGGCCAGGACGGGCACGGCAATAAGGGTTGATCCACCCGCCTCGGGCGTCCCGGCCCTGGCGTGGACGGTATCGCTGGTCAGGTGAAGCGTCATCAACAGGATCGAGAGCAGAGACGCGATGACTAATAGGTGGTTGTTCTTCATGGATATTCCTCGCCAGCTTTGCAGGAAAACGCCTGCAGGAAAGTTCGTTGTTTCTATTCGCAGTTCATGATCGCTGTTAAATATTGAAAGCCCTTTATGTTCCACGGACTTGACGGGCCGGTTGCTACTAGTACGGCCGATTCATGGAATAGTTCCAACTTTCACACCGATTAGCTGGTGCCCTCCCCGGTTCAACCCATCCCTTTTGTGTTCCTTCGTGTCCTTTGTGGTTAACCGGTCTTGCTATTCAATTTCCCGATTACCCGATTACTCACCAGATTTCCTAAACGAAACAGGATCATAGAGTCCGCTACTGAAATTCCTCTCTGTCCGTCCAAATACTTCATCCCATTTTTTGAGTCCCATTCCAGGATCGAGAGCAGGTATTCATTGATGACCCGAAGCCAGCAACCCGCATTGACACTCTTTGCCGCCGGCCTGATCGGACTTGGCATTATCGCGCTGGTCTATGGCGACTTCGCGCTGGTCTGGCAGCCCGTTCCCAAATGGATTCCCGGGCGTATGTTTCTTGCTTACGCTTCTGGCGTGATCATGTTGTTGGGCGGAATTGGATTACTCTTCCGAGCAACAGTCGCCTGGTCGATTCGCATTCTCTTTCCTTACGTTTTTATATGGCTCATGCTCAAGGCTCCCGCACTCATTGTCGCGCCCAAAATCGAAGCAGTCTGGCTCGGCTTTGGCGAACTTGCCGTGCTATTCGCCGGAGGCTGGGTTTTATTTGCGCGGTTGGCGAAGGTGCAGGAAACATCGCCACTCAAGGCCATTTCCGGAGAAAATGCCATCCGCATCGCCCGCCTGCTCTTTGCCGTGTGGCTGATTCCAATCGGCCTCTCACACATTATGTATGTCAAGGAGACAGCTGGTTTCGTGCCCGCATGGCTTCCCTATCGCGAAGGCTGGGCTTACCTCACCGGCGCGGGACAGATCGCTTGCGGTCTCGGCGTCCTCTTCTCGGTCCTGCCTCGCATTGCGGCCTGGTGTGAAGCTGGCATGCTGAGTCTATTCACGCTTCTCGTCTGGGGACCGGCGATTCTCGCCAATCCGGTTCTAACGCAGCCAAAGGCGCGTCTCCCGTGGACCGCGTTCTTCATTTCCTGGGTGATCGCGTCTGCTGCATCGGTCATTGCTCAGAACGTGGTCGCCCATAAGAACGTGGTTGCCCATAAGATGGTTGCGAAGGCTGCAAAGTCCATCAGATGACTGTGTTGGTCCCATCATTCGCTGCGAAGATGGAGATCAAAGCCGTTTATTGTTTATTACTGTCTAACTCCTCCAGCTGTTTCTTGGCAAAGGCATTCTCAGGATTCAACTCCAGAATCTTATGAAAATCGGCCTTGGCTTTTTCCGTTTCATGATTGGCCGCGTGCGCCATAGCCAGGAGGTTATAGGTCCACATGGATGGCGTGTTCACCTCAACGTTCAGTTCCATGATGGCCGCAGCTTCTTTAGTCTTGTGCTGTTTCAACAGGCTCTCAGTAAGCTGATTGAGCGGCGTCTCCCCGAAATCGTATTTTCCATCGCCAAGATATTTCTTCCGCAGATCGCGATACTGGGTGATGGCTGTGGGAATATCCTTCTTCTCCAGCGTGTCGGCCAGCACGGCGTTGATGGTTGTCGGTGTGCTCAGTCCGTGGTGACAGGTCACACAGCTCACCTGCACCGGTGACGGCTTTCCCAGTTTGCCGATGTATTCCTGATTCACCGCGTCCACCATGCGCAGCATCTTGCGCGCAGTCCGCTTCGTCTCTTTTTCATCGGACGCAAAGTCCATTGCCTTCAAGTCGGTTCCGTCTTTCGCGGCATGGCAGAATTCACAGCGGACGTTCAGGCTGAAAGAAAATCCCCGCATGATTCCCACCAGTTCATCGCGAGACATGGTCTTTGGAAAGTACTGCAAGTTGGTTGGCGCAGCGGGCGCCTGTGCGGCGGCGACTGCCCCGGCGAAAACCAACATCATCATCCATCCAGTTGAAGCTGTGCTTGCAATACGAATCCGAAACATTTCTTGTCTCTCTCTCTGCGCTCGTTATTCCAGCAACACCCAGAGATTAGTGCGTTGCTCAGCTCTGCTGGTGGTGAGCCGGTCAGAGTCTTGTGCGGGAAATGTCAGGAAACTGTCAAAGCAGCGCAAATCAGGAAGCCGGAGATCCGCACCTGCCTCGATCCAGTGCTATACTCGCAACCCTGCATGGCGATTTCGTCGTTCTGGCGTTCCCGAAACTCGCGGACAGCCCTGATCGTGCTTCTGCTGTTGATAAGCCTTGCCACAGCAGGGATGATCGCGGTGCAGGCACAGTATTCAAGCTCTTCCCAGCGAGCCACGGCTGAAAGCGTTCTGCATGACTACTCTTCCCTCATTGCCGACGAGGTGATCCGCAGATCGTCCGGCGATATCGGCTACAACGGTTTTTATCCTCTGATGGAAGCCTTGTCCCGCCAGGTCCAGCAATCAGACACGTTGTCTGTGGCGACTCAGTCCACTCTTCTCTCATCGCAGGACGCACGCCTGAAACGCGCCGCAGGACTGGCAAAGAGCTATTTCCAGATGGACCCGGCGACGGGCACGCTGACCTTTTTCGGCGACCAGCCAACTGAAGATATGGCCGAATGGTTGAAGCAGAGTCTTCAACGGCTGTCTTCTCAACGCGGCAGCACCGGATTGCAAACGGCTTTCCACTCTCTTATCGGCAACACTCCCAGGATGTTTGTTGCCGGGCCCGCGCAGAGAAAGGATGGCAAGCCGACCATCGTCGGTTTTGAGGTTGACCTTGCCGCTCTCACACAATGGTTTGCAACCAGCGTGAACCGTCAACCCCTGGTTCCTCCGTCGCTGGGTCATGGAGAAGTCACGAATGCGTTTGTCCATGTGAGCATTCGAGATCATGGTGGCGTTGAGCGCTTCCGCATGGGTGAAGGTACGCCCGCAAAACTGGTTACCAAACCGTTCGGTGATACCTACCAGGGAATTTTCTCCGGCTTCGTCGTAGAAACATCGATTGATCCAGTGGTGTCGCGGAAAATCTTCATTGGTGGTATGCCGCGATCGCGACTACCATTTTTTCTGGGACTCTTCGCGTTGAATGCAGGGCTGATCGTCACCGCCATTCTGCAACTTCGCCGTGAAATGGCGCTGCAGAAACTGCGTGACGAATTCGTCTCCAGCGTCTCCCACGAGTTGCGTACGCCATTGACGCAGATCCGCATGTTTGCCGAAACGCTCTTGCTCGACCGTATTCGTTCCGCGGAAGAGCGTCGCCGGTCACTGGAGATTATCGACCGCGAGGCCCGCCGTCTGGCGCAATTGGTGGAGAATATACTGCAGTTCTCGCGCGCGGAGCGTCAGGTAGATTCGCTCGCGAAACAGCCGGTTGAGCTTGCTCCTCTCATCAATGAAACCATTGATGACTTTGAATCCGTAATTCCCGAAGACCATGCTCGCTTTGAAGCCCGGCTGCAGTTCGGACTGAACGCGAATGTTGACCCAGACGCTCTTCGCCAGATCCTGATCAACCTGCTGGACAATGCCGTGAAGTACGGCCCCAGAAAACAGTTGGTGATCGTTGGGCTGGACCAGCGCGATGGCATGGCTTCTCTTTTCGTGGACGATGAAGGGCCCGGCGTCCCTGCGGCAGATAGAAAACGCATCTTTGAACATTTTCAACGACTGGAGCGTGACCGCGCGTCCGCCATCGCCGGCACTGGAATCGGCTTGTCCGTTGTCCAGGACCTGGTAACACGCCATGGCGGCCGCTGTTCAGTAACCACGGGAGATCGCGGAGGCGCGCGTTTCGTGGTGGAACTGCCGCTTTCCGCCGCCACAGAATGCACTCACGCTCATGTGCCGGAGGCTTCGCTGTGATCCGCATTCTGCTCATTGAGGACAACCTCGATCTCGCCTTCGGATTGCGAAACAATCTGGAAATCGAAGGCTATGAAGTTGAGACGGCGGAAAACGGCAAGTCCGGGCTGGAAGCTTTCTCCCGCGCCAATCCCGATCTCCTGATCCTTGACCTGATGCTGCCTGAACTGGATGGCTTCCGCGTGCTGCGATCCATTCGGCAACAGGGCCATTCCACTCCAGTGCTTCTTCTCACCGCGAAGGGAGAAGAGGCCGACAAGGTGAGAGGCCTGCGCATGGGCGCAGACGATTATGTAACCAAGCCCTTCGGACTTCTGGAATTGCTGGCCAGAGTGGAAGCGCTTCTACGCCGTGCAAATGCCGGAGCTGCCTCCGCCAATAGCGCCACCTCAAAGCCGTTGGGCATTCAGCGTTTCGGCATGATCGAAGTTGATCCCGCCGCGCGTACCGTGTCCCGCGAATCAAAGGCGGTAGAACTGGCGCCTAAAGAGTTCGATCTGCTGATGGCTCTACTGCACGCCCGTGGCGCCGTGGTTTCCCGTTTGCAGTTAATGCGTGAAGTCTGGGGCTACTCCGCGGCTGTCGTCAGCCGGACCGTGGACACACATGTCGCCGAACTGCGACGCAAGCTGGAAGAGAACCCTGCGGTTCCTCGTCATATCCTCACCGTACGAAAGACGGGGTATCGAATTAAGCAATGAGCGGAAGTCAAGTGCTTGGGATTTTGCTTTTCAATTACCCAATTACCCGATTACTCAATTACCCAATCCGACAGGGGACCAATGACTACCTCAAGAAAGAATAGGTCAGCTTGATGCTGAGCCTTTTCTGTTGCAACAAAACAGGGTTCCCGGCGGCGAGGCTGTTGAACTGGTTGCCGACGTTGTAAATCACAAACAGATCGCTGTCGGGACGATACGTGTAACGCAACCGCAGGTTCAGGCTCCAGGGATTCAGGTCGACGGAATTCAATTGCACCAGCGCCGAAGTGGTTACAAAGCGGTTGAAAGAGTAACTCGCGCCGCAGGAGCCCACCTTGACGTCGTAAATCTGGTTGTTCAGCTTGAAACGGTCCCACTCCGGTGTGGCGAAAACGCTGAAGTGCGCGTTCGCGTGGTAAGTCCCCCCGACACGAAATTCATTCAGGGTCCCGTTATAGTAGGTGCCGAATCTTTCAAACAGTGTGTACACGAAGGGTTTGCTGGTGTTGGAGCCCCAGGTAAATTGATGCCGGTCAAAGTGATAGAGGCCAACGGGAATGAACACATTGCTGAAGATATTGAAAGGCGTGTTCAGCCGCTGAATGAAGTTGTCGAACAGGTCGTCATCGGTGTAGGAGCCGTTATGAAACAGGGCTCGGAAGGTGGTTTGCCACTCTTGTGTCTGCAGGATACCCTGGGTATCCGGCTCGTAGCGAAAAAAGCCCTCAAAATTGTACTCGCGGACCGGTCCGCTCTTGGGGCGCGGCGAGAGCGTCAGGTCGACAAAATTGGTGACCAGGTCAGTGCGCTCAACGAAGCCCACCTCAGGATTGAAGTTAGGCTGGACGACAGCCCGCAAAGCCTCCGCCTGAATAAAGTTGCTGTTGTACGTTACGTCGGCGGTGGCCGCCCAATCGTTTCCCTTAAGCGCAAGCGGACTTGAGAAAGTCCTGGCCCAAAAACCGGATATGCTCAGCTTGTGAAAAAAGATAAAATTTGCGTCTGCGCCAGTCGCGCGGTTGTATGAATCGAATGGGTTCCCGCTCTCCTTATCGATTCCAATCGCTCCAATATATGACTCTGAAAGGAGCCGGGTCTTGAAGCGCCCGACCACGTAGTTCGCCTGTGGATTGAGGCCGCTTTCCCTGGTCTCCGCCTCCAATACCCCAAAATCGTACCGGCCCGCGGCGCCCGTCAGCTTAGCGCCAACGTTAAGCGGAACCTGCTCCCCGCTGTTGGGATCAATACCGATCTGGCGGCTGAAAAATAGTCTTGTGCCTTCACGGTCACCGAACAAAAAAGTGCCGCTGTTTTCGAGAAAAAAAGGACGCTTCTCAGGCAGGAAAATCTTGAAAGGGGTGGGATTGAATCGCTGCGGGTCGACGTCGGCATCGGCGAAGTCGGTATTGACGGTGAGGTTGGCCACCAGATTACTGCGCAAGCCGTACTTGAAATCGAACCCGCCGGAATGCAGCGCCTGCGTGCCATCGACTCTGTCGGAGTTGAAGCCGGTCAACCCGTACGGCTTGAAGACGATCAGACGCCCGCTGCCGATGTCCTCAAGATGCGTCAGGTCGCCGGCCTGGGAGATTCTCTCCAGACCATAAATGCGCAGGTACGATTGCCAGAGGTCTTCCTCATTTTTTCTACGAATAAAACGGCGGAAATTGATGCCCAGGGTAACGTCCTGCGCAGTTTTGAAATTAAGAGTTGAGAATGGAATGGCCACGATCGCGGTCCAACCACTCGCTCCGATCTTGCCATTCGAAGTCCAAATGCCGTCCCAGTTGGAATCGTTCACACGGCCCTGGTCGGAAATCAAATAGTCTCCTTGCGTGCCCAGTGGATTGACCGTGAACTCATACCCGTTGCGCCCGTCGTGGTTGGGAGAAATGAGGATGGTGAAGTTATCGTCAACGCTCAGGTCGGCATCTCGCCGGAGCTCACTTGCAACAATGCGTCGAGGCTCACTGTCATAGCAGGTAATCAGAAAATAGAGCGAGTGTCTGTCATAAAGCACGCGCACGGACGTTTTCTCTGTCGCTGGCCGGCCTTCGAACGGCTCCCGCTGCCTGAAGGTAGTAATTTCCGGAGCTGTATTCCAGGCGGCATCCTCAAAGTTGTCCATGCTAGGTTCGTGCAGAGTCTTGGCAGGCGTGAGAGAACGAGACTCGACCTGCGCATAACACGTCATGGTGGCCAGGCCCGCGATCACCAGCAAGACCACGCGGAAACCAATCAAGGCGAGATGCATTTTCATCGAAGGCGGATCGCCACTCCAAGAATGCCGGAAGCCAGAATGATGAGTGGTTCCGGCATCTTCCATTTCATCAGAATCAGGAAAGTAGCTAGCGCAATCCCGACTGTCCAGTAGTCCTGGATCGAATGCTTGCCGAGCACGACGACCGCCCCGGCAATGGCTCCGGTTGCTGCGGCGGTGACGCCCTGGACGAAAGCGCGAACTTGTGTACTTCCAGAGAAGCGCTTGTAGAAAGGGCCCACGACGACCACAAAGAGATATACCGGCAGGAAAACACCCAGCGCGGCAGCGCATGCGCCGACGATTCCAGAAACAAGGTAGCCAATGAAAGCAACAGTTATCACGACAGGCCCGGGAGTAATCATCGCCACGGCTACAGCATCAAGAAACTGTGTTTCAGTAAGCCAATGATGTTCCTGGACCACGCCGCCATGAAGAAATGGAACAATCGCGAGGCCGCTGCCGAACACAAACAAACTCGATTTCAGAAAGAATATGAATAGCGGACCCGTTGTACTCAAAATGCCGGCAGGCGGGATGAAGAAAAGCGTCGATGTTTGCCGCTTCAGAGAGGAAAAATCGGTTCTTGCAACCATCACCAGGAGTCCCGCGGCCAGAAAGAGCCACACTATCTCCTTTTCCGTGACGGCAGTCGCAATTCCGAGGACGAGAAAGATCGCCCAAAGCAGCTTGTCTTTCTTTACCGAAGTTTTAACCAGCTTTATCGCCGAGCGCGCGATAATGGCAACCACTGCGGCGCCAATGCCATAAAAGAGGGCCGAGATCACGCGGGTTCCGCCGAAAGAGACGTAAGCTTTGCCGATCGCGAGAACCATCAGAAACGACGGAAGAATGAACGCCGCCCCAACGATGGTTGCACCTACAAATCCTGCGCGCACGAAGCCCAGATACATAGCCATCTGTGCGGCCAGCGGCCCTGGCGCAAGTTGCGAAAAAGCCAAGCCGTTAAGGTAGTCCTCCTGGCTGATCCATCTCCGCTCCTCGACCAGGTCCTTCTGCATATAACCAACAAGCGCAATGGGACCACCAAAGCCGAAGCAGCCCAGCTTCAGAAAATACAGCGCAAAGTTGGCCAGAGCTACCTGTGGCTCTGTTTGAGTTTGAGTTGCCATCATTTTCCTCTCAGGAGGACGGCACTGCTTCGAACACTACGATTTTTGCCGCGGGAGCCCCGTTCTCTTCTTCTTCGGGCACAAAAACGCGGTGACTACTGAGATCAATGGCCAGGCTGTGGACCTTCTTTTGCACGGGCACGTCTCCCAAATGTCGAAAGTGCGTTGGATCGTCCTCCTGAAACACTGCGATTGCGCCGTCATAGCAGGCGACATAGATGCGCTTCAGTCCCGGATCGTAGGCGATAACATCGCCACCTTTTGGCTGCGGGAAATAGGCGATAGGCTCATGCGTGTCCAAACGAAAGACAGTCATAAGATCGTTTTCTTCACAGGAGAGAAACGCAAGACGGTGCTCTGAGTCGAGCGCCATGCCGTGATTGCCCTTACATTTGCCGACCTGATATTCAGCGACCTGTTTGTCGGTTGCCGGATCAATTTCCGCGATGACATTCTTGTCCTGGAGATTTACATAGACGCGTTTGGAAACGGGATCGTAACGCGGATTGCCCGTCTCGCTCGCAAAGTGGATCGTGGTTATGACCTCATCTTTGGTTACGTCAACCACGGCTTCGGCCTTGCCACGTTCGTCTGAGACGTAAATCTTGTGGAAAGGCGGCGCATAAGCGATCCCATCAGGCTTTGACTCGGTCGGGAGTTTCTTGATGACTTTCATCTGCTCCAGATCGATCACGCCGATCTTGTCTTCTTTCCAATTCGAGGTGTAAGCCTTGTTAACGTCGGCAGCCACTTCCACGCCTTCGATACCCGGCAGGTCTTCAAACGTCTTCACGACCTTGTTGGTGCGCAAGTCGATCGCATACAACAAGCCCGCACCCAGATGGGTGGAAAGAAGCAGATGCCGGGATGGATCAATGGTCAAGTAGTCGAAGCGCTTGCCTTTCGGGCCGGGCATGTCAATGGTGGCAATTTGTTTAAGGAGAGCAGTACCTTGAGTTGCTGTGGCGGCTATTACGCGGGTACTTGTCCATCGTTGCCACAAGCTGGGCCCTTCGTCGTTGTCGGTGAGCGCAAGGAAAGCCGTGCCACCGAGCAGCAAGATCAGAAACCCTGTCACCTTCAAACGACTTGTTGTTTTTTCTTTGTTCCAGAGCATCTTGAGCCTCGCAAGAGCGGGCGGGCTTTCCGCAAGTTAGGTCCCACCCTGACTCAGCTATTTCGCTTTTTGTGAATTCGTTTTGTCCAAGGCGGCGCGCAACCCTTTAGCCAGCTTGACCGCATCATCATTGGCCCAGAAGTGCATGAAAAATAGTCTTGGGTCTTCATCCAGCATGTGGCTATGCACGGCGGTGACCTCGATGCCGTTGCTGCGCAGCGTCTGAATCACGGGATTGACCTCAGAGCCAATCAGGACAAAATCTCCGGTTATGGCAGCTTTGCCGCCGCCTGTCGGCTGGAAGTTCAGTGCTGTGGACAGTCCCATGGAATTCGGAACTTTCATTCCCCCTTCGGTGATCGATTCGGCCCGGGGAGCGCCTACCTGGAAGACTCCGCCATTGATTTTTCCTTTGAAGCCCAGCGCCTGCTCAATGCCGGCTGTATCAATTCCGATATCCTGCTGCGCGGCGGCGGGCGGCTTTGCAGCAGGAACTTTTGTGAGCGCAAGTGCCTCTTTGATGGAGGTTGCCAGCTTGGCAGCATCCCCATGACCACCGATATGCATGTACATGACCCTGGGGGCTTCGTGCAGCACGTGATTGTGGAGCGCCGTTACTTGCAGGCCACTATTTTCGAGTGAGGACATAACCGGGGTTACTTCATCCTCGGCCAGGACCAAATCTCCCATGACCATTGAGTCTGCTCCGGGCTTGCTGAAGGCAACCCATCCTCCGAGCGCCAAGGCAGGCTTGAGTTCTACGCCGTTGACGGTTACCTTCAGGTCGCTGCGAGGAAAGCTCAATTTGTAAGCTCCATCGCCCTGGACCTGACCGGTGCGCCCAATTGCCTGGTCAACGGACTGCCAGTCGTTTTTAGCTGGGGTATTCTGGGCAAACACGATCCCGCATAGAAATAAAACGTTGCAAATTGCCAATAGGCTGCGTTTCTTCGCCATAAGTACTCCTTCTCTATCGAATTCCCTTGTAAAGGCCATCGACCATCTCGATACCCCTTCGCAATATCTCTTCGTTGGAGAGGCCTTGTTTGTTCCAGCCATCCAATATTCGATCGACTCCCAGCGCTTCAATTCTGCCAAAGCATTCATCTGCTAAATCAGCATCATGGATAGCCTGCCCAAGCAGCTTCAAGCGTGTATCTTTCATGCCAAAGCTCTTGAAAAGAGTCTCGAAAGTACAATCATTCCCGACGTGACCGAAGCCTCCCGCATTGAACATGTCAAAAGGAATTGCGTCAGGGTGCCGGGTAGGATCGGAGTCAAAAATGAATTTCGCTCGAGGATCAATGTAGCGAGTGATCAGCCATGCGGAAGAAACCCGGTCAATGCCGGGTTGCGGCCGGGTGATCCATGTTCGGCCTGCGTAATCCTGGGCGTTTTTCTTGCCTCTCAACGGTTGCTTCGGGCTGTCCTTCGTTTCGAGTTTCTGCATGACGGCCTCAAGCCGGGCCCGAGCCGGTGATCCGAAAAAATCTATTTCAGCGATTTGTTGCAGGCGACTCTTGAGGCGCAACAAAGCGGCTGGCACGCCTGCGCGCCGAGCAGTCTTTCCGGCCTTCTTCAGTTCCTTTTCGAGAGATTGATAATCGCGAGTTCGTGCGTCGTTGAACATCTGTTCGAGCTTCTCATTGCGAAGCTCATCAAAAGCAGACACCTGGGCAACAGCGGCCTGCCCTTTCGAATTGCGAATGGACGTAGCAAGCCATTCAAAGCGTTCTTGATTCACGGCGTTGTTGGGCAGGACATAACCCGAAGCGGGCAGTTGAACCGTACCGTATCTCTGGAGCTTGCGCCACACGCCGACACGTTCGCTCGCCCTGGCGGTCGGGAGAGTGAATACAAGCAATAGCCAGGGACTCGAGCCGTCTCTGATCGGTACATTCATAGCAGAGGCACGATACAGATATAACATACTCCTGTTTGGCCGTAGGTCGCAGGGAAACGCGCGGGACTGAATAGATGCTTTCTGGCCTTCCAATTCGCAACCTTGCTCTCGCGATCCAGCTTCCGCCTGCTGTGATCCTCAAATACACATCGCAAGCCTCCGTACCGCGTTCTGAATCTGCGACGCATCCGTGCCGCCATATCCAAGAACCAGGCCGCCTCGCAACGGCGGTTTTGCATAGCACGATGACAACGGCATGGCGGATATGCCCATCTCGGCCGCCCTCTTCGAAATCGCCACATCGCTCACACCAACCGGTAACAGCGCCACAAGGTGCATACCTGCTTCAGCGCCAATTACCTCGAGCTTTTCGCCGATCCGCTTTTGAAGCGCATCCACCAGCGCTTTTCGGCGCTCGATATACAGCATGCGCATTCTGCGAATGTGTCGGGCGAAATGCCCTTCACGGATGAAATCCGTCATCACTGCCTGATACAACGTGGACGAGAATTGGTCGCTGGCGTCTCGCATCGCGGAGAATGCGTCTACCAGGTCCCTGGGGACAACCACATAACCCAGGCGCAGCGCCGGAAACATCACCTTGCTGAAGGTGCCTACATAAATCACACGTTCATCTGTATCCAGACCCTGCAGCGAGGCGATTGGCCGGCCACCCAGCCGATATTCGCTGTCGTAATCGTCTTCAATTATCCAGGCGCCGGTTCGCATCGCCCATTGCAGCAGCAGCATTCGCCTGGCCGCGGTCATGGTCATTCCCAGCGGATATTGATGCGATGGCGTTATGTACACCGCTCGCGCATTAGGGGCGCGGCGAATCCCGTCGGCTACGTCCAGACCTTCAGCGTCCACAGGCACTGGGATAAGCTTTGCCCCAGCCATTAACAGCGCCTGCCGCGCTCCAGGATATCCAGGCTCTTCCACCCACACGCGCTCATTTGATTCCAGCAGCGCCTGAGCCGAGAGTTGCAGACCTTGCTGCGATCCAGTGGTGATCAGAATCTGTGAAGGTTCGCATCTCACCGCGCGCGCGGCACCTAGATATTCGGCAACCGCTTCACGAAGCGGCCCATAACCTTTGGCATCACCATAGGCCATCGACTGCCTGGTTGCTTTTCGCGCATGTCGATTGAGTAGTTGAGACCATACGCGAGTCGGAAAATGCTCAAGAGCCGGAAGGCTGACTCGGAATGGAACCAGTTTGTTCGACCATGTCTGCGTGGACGTCCGCATCAAGCCGACCCGGCTCGAAATCTTTCGCAGCGATTTGCCCCTCGCCGCCTGCCGCGATACCCCACTTATTTTTCCCGTGCCCGGCTTGATTATGTCCTCCGGGATTGCGCTTGCCACACACGTTCCCGCTCCAACAAATGTCTCAAAGTAACCTTCCGCGTGCAGCTGTTCGTAAGCGCTGGAAACCGGTATGCGCGATACCGTCAGTTCCGCCGCCAGACTTCTGGTGGAAGGCACGCGCTGTCCCGGCCGCAATTGACCGGTGTGTATGGCTCGCCGAAACCATTCGTACAACTGCTGGTAGATCGGGAGCTTTCTGGCCGAGTCCAGCGTAATCGGCGGTGCAAAGCTTGCAGAAATTCGTTTCATTCATACGCCTGAATTTTAAAGTGGCCATATCGTATCACGCGAAAGTGGCTATTTCTGAAGGCCACCACTGGCATTAATCTCCCTGTGTGGATAGTGGATTGAACTCGCTCATGAAAACGCTGCAACCGGTTCTCACGCTTGTTGTCGTGGGCCTGGCTGTGATGCTTCAGCCTGTCCCTGGATTCGGTAGCCAGAACGCAAATGCGTCTGCCAAAACCGTCGAAATCACCGGGCACGACGGGCGACACGATTTTGACTTCGAGATTGGCGCCTGGAGGACTCACCTCCGGCGTCTGCTGCACCCCCTGACTGGTTCAACTACCTGGGTTGAGTATGACGGCACCAGCGTCGTCAGCAGGATTTGGGATGGCCGAGCCAATCTCGTGGAGCTTGAGGCCGATGGTCCCGCAGGTCACTTTCGAGGGCTGAATCTCCGCCTCTACGATCCCGCGTCCCGCCAATGGAGCCTTAATTTTGCCAACGGTAACGGCGGTGGCTTGAGCCAGCCCACAGTCGGCGGGTTCAAAAATGGACGGGGCGAGTTCTTTGACCAGGAAACGCTCAACGGCAAAGCCATTCTGGTTCGATTTGTTATTTCCGACGTCACCACCGATTCGTGTCGATTCGAACAGGCATTTTCAGACGATGGAGGCAAGACCTGGGAGGTGAACTGGATCGCCACAGATACCAGAGTAAAAGTCGAATCCGATAAACAGCGTTGAGATTCCTGATCAGAGAAAGCGTCCTGACACATTGGAGGTTGGTATGCACAGCATTGCGGAAACAACGAACGTAGAAGCCACACAATTTGATTTTCTTGAAGGCGAGTGGGACGCCGTATGCCGGTTTCCTTTGCCTGATGGATCCTGGGGTGAAGGACCCGGGTCAATGACTGCGAGCAAAGTCCTGGATGGATGCGTATCGATGGAATTCTTCGAAGGACCGTATCAACACGGACAATTCATCAAGGGTCTTGGACTGCGCGCTTACAATCCGCAAACTTTGGAATGGGAACACACCTGGACGGACACATCCTCACCAGGCGGCTTCCTGGTCTGGCGCGGACGATTTGCAGGCGACGCCATTGACCTTCACGGCCAATGGGAAGATGAAACCGGCCGCCGCGTTCTTTCCCGGCTTACCTGGTCTCGGATCTCCGAACGCTCCGCTCATTGGGAAAGCCATCGCTCCACAGACAGTGGCAAGACCTGGGTCAAACACTGGGTAATTGATTTCACTCGCAAGTCCTCACATTAACTTCTGCGATTCGCCAATGCATTTCGCCAACAAACGAACAACATCGCTGGAGAGAAAGAAAACAACATGAATATCAAACAGATTCGGATTTATCTCGTCGTGGCATGCGGCCTGCTTCTCGCCTCTCAAAGCCTTCCAGTGCGGGCACAGAATTCTGACACTGCGAAAACTCAAGCTCAATCCGTTTCCTCCGAGCAGGACGGACCACACGGTTTTGATTTTGAGATCGGCACATGGAAAATCCACTTGAAGCGACTTGAAGGTCGTCTGGTCCACTCCACCAAATGGGTTGAATTCGATGGCACCTCTGTTACCAGAAAAGTGTGGGATGGCCGCGCCAACCTGGAAGAGTTCGAAGTTGACAGCCCCACCGGCCACATTGAAGGTCTGACCCTGCGCTTATTCGACCCTCAAACCCGCCAATGGAACATCTATTGGGGAACTAACAAGAGCGGTACCATAGGCGTTCCCACAATCGGTGAATTCAAGAATGGACGCGGTGAGTTCTATGACACGGAACCATCCGGCCCGAATGGCAGGTCCGTACTCGTTCGCTTTATCTGGTCAAACATTACGCCCAATTCCGCCCACTTTGAGCAGTCGTTCTCTGATGACGGCGGCAAGACCTGGGAAGTCAACTGGATCACTGACCAGACGCGGGTGAAAGACTAACCTGCCAAAATGAACTGAACAGACTTCAGCCGATTTTCTGCTGTTACCGATCACTGTAAATCAGTGCTATCAGTGTTGATCAGCGGTAAGGTTTGCCATTCCGATCTCGGCGATGTCGTGTGATCACGGCCGAAAGTTCGCTGCTAGCACGAGTGGCCTTACCTATCTTTATCCATCTTCACAAAAAAAGACCGAGGTTCCCCTCCGGTTAGTCCTGTGCCCTGGTGCTGGCCGCTATCGCGGTTTATTTTCCGTGCTAGTCCATAAGTAAACACGACGGGCAATCATCTCTAAGTGCCTATAGATTGGTGCAGCGATGTGAATATACAAGCTATCTGCCGAAACGTTTGTATATGTTCCCTTGTAAAAAACGGCTGCTGGCCCTTGCGACATGGTCTATAAAAAAATTCTTAAAAAACTCTTGACTACAAAATTAGCTAGTAGTAGATTTGCGCCCGTTGTAAAAAGCTTTTGCATTCCAAACTGCTTCTCTATAGCGCTCAAGGTCTTGGTATTTCATCTGCACCCTACGGATTTGCAGACCAAGTCCAGCCAGCTTGAAATAGCTGTCTTTCTCCTTGGAGCGAGTTCGTGCCCACGCAAGACAATCCGGTCACTCATTCCCAGCAGGCCTGTCTCTGCCACGGGAGTCCCTGCGATAGAACGGCGTGTTCCACTACAACTACAACTTCGGAGAAATAAAGCTAAGGGATGGAAGTTTGCTGTGTGAAGGTGCATCACGGCCTCACGTCCCCATTTCCGCGAGCCGCGCATCGAAGTGTTGCGCGTAGAAGTTGAAGTTTGTGGCGATTTTGGCTGAGGCCCGTTCAGTCAAGGAATCACCAAGGAGCAAAATATGGGTCGCAAGAACGACGGACAAGATGGCATGTGGTTAGGTCCAAACGCCGATCCCCGCCGCCTCCGAGATGCAGAAAATGCCCGCAAAAATCGCGCCGAGATCACAAAGGCCTTGTCACACGGTCAGATCTCACGGCGTGATCTGGTCAAGTGGGGATTGTTCACATCAGCAGGGATCATGGCGCCGATTGGCGGTCTCAATCCCTTTGTAAGCTCACTCAACGCGCAGGCTGTCACTCCTGCAGACAGCGGTTGCAGTCCAATTCCCACAGGGCTCCCCGCCAGTCCTACCTTCAACCAGCAGCCCTTCAGCCAGGCGATGCCACGTTTCGATGTGTTGCCGCGGAACGCAGTTTCTACCCTGAACCCAGCACCGCAGGCGCAGTCCAACCAGACACAACAGCCGGTCGATCCCAATCTGGTCGGCGGGCAAACCGGATTGACAGGACCGATCGAAGGCCGTCCCCCGGGCGCCAATTGGGCCCATCAGGGATTTGCTCAATTCCCGCCGCAGGTGGCAGTTGAAATCACAACCAAGGAAGTCACCACCAACACGACATATAACCCGGGCGTAACCTCCGATCTCAATTCCGGGATTAATCCCTTAACGCCCATTCCTCCGAAGTTTCATCCCAACTTTCCCACGCAGAACGGGAACCGGGTTTGGACGTTCAATGGCACATTTCCTCCCAAGCTGCTGCAGGTGCGTTACGGCGAACCGGTTCTGAACCGCCACCATAACGCCTTGACCACCAACATCACGAACAACGGCGGTTTCGGACGGTTTACGCTCACCACACACGAGCACAACGCTCACCACGGAGCCGAGAACGACGGTTTCACCGGAGCCTATTTCTGGCCTAATCAGTTCTACGACTATCACTATCCGTGGGTGCTGGCGGGATTCCGCAGCGTCAACACCGGAGCCACGGATCCGCGGGCGGGCGGTCCGGCCGACAACGGCGGTATCAACAAGGTCCCGGGCGACTGGCACGAGACCATGAGCACGCACTGGTTCCACGATCACATGTTCACCTTCACCGACCAGAACGTGTACAAGTGCAACGCTGGAATGAACAACATATACAGCTCTCTCGATCGCGGCAACGAGAGCATTAATGATGGCACCAATCTCCGGATGCCCAGCGGCACCTCGAAGAGCTGGGGCAACCTGGACTTTGACGTCAACCTGATGCTGGCCGATAAGGCCTGGGACCACAACGGTCAGATGACGATGGACACGATGAACTTTGACGGCTTCCTGGCTGATCAGATGACGGTCAACTTTGCCTGGAAGCCTTTCTTCAACGTGTACGCCCGGCGCTACCGATTCCGCATCCTGAACGCCAGCGTCTCGCGCTTCTTTGCACTGGCCTTGAGCGACAGCTCTGGCTTTGTGCAGATCGCGAACGACGGCAACCTGCTCCCGCGGACAGCGAACCTCACGAAGACGGACCAGCTCGGCATCGCTGAGCGATACGACATCGTGATCGACTTCTCCCGCTACAGGGCGGGGACAACCGTCGATCTGGTAAACCTGCAGCAAATGGTGGACGGAAAGTTACCCGGTCCGGTGCTCAGCGTGGCACAGGCAACCAACGGCACGTCGTGCGATCCTTGCGTCGGCCGTTTCCTGCGTTTCGTCATTATTGGCCCGCCGCCACAAGCGGACCAGAGCGTTGATCCTTCCGGAAACGGACAGGGCATCGTGCTGATCCCCAATCCCCCGCTGCCGAACGTCGTACGCAGGCGCACGTTCCAGTTCCAGGATAACGGTTCCCAGGACCAGAACGATCCCGTCACAACCTACACCGGGTCTGGCCAGTGGGGCATCGAAACTGACAACAACTCCAACAGCAGTAGTCCCGCGCCCCTGGATGACACGGGGGGAACGTTGAAGGCGGATTACGGCCGCGTCTCTTCGCAGCCCGGGTACGGCACCTGTGAAGAATGGACTCTACAGGGCGGGTCTGGCTGGGACCATCCCATCCATATCCATTTTGAAGAGGGCCAGATCCAGTCGCGGGACGGAAACCCGCCGTCTTTGGCGGAGAGCGGGCGGAAGGATGTCTACCGCCTGCGCCCCAACGGGACGGTGGTCATCCGCATGCAGTTCCGCGATTGGGGCGGCATGTTCATGGAACACTGCCACAACACGATGCATGAAGACAATGCCATGCTGTTGCGGTGGGACATCGGATCGGGAGGTCCGTTCCTGAACCCATTGCCGACTCCAATCTCCAAACCGACCGGCGTCACCTTCCAATCGCCGGACGAAATCCTGCCGAACGCCTGATCTAACTCCCGGCGCTCGCCACCAGCGGGCGCCGGGACCCAAACAAAATTAGGTAATCGGATAATTTTGTAATTCATTCAATTGTTACTTGAGGCAGATTTGGGCGCAGAGTCCATGGGAGTGCAACATGTTGAGCAAGAGTTGGATACTTCGTACAGGAGCCGCGATAGTTTGTATCGTTGCGCTGGTGTTTCGCTGGCCTGCACATACGGTCGCGGCGGATGGTCCGGACAGAAGCCATTTTCCCAACGTTGAACTTATCACGCAGGATGGCAAGAAAGTTCATTTCTACGACGATCTGATCAAGGGCAAGATTGTGGCCATTGACATGATCTACACCAGCTGCCAATATTCCTGCCCGCTGGAGACCGCGCGTCTGGCGCAGGTGCAGAAGAAGCTTGGCGACCGCGTGGGCCAGGACATCTTCTTTTACTCCATCAGCATTGATCCCGCACACGACACGCCCGAGGTGTTGAAGGCGTACAAGGAGAAGTACAAGATCGGCCCGGGCTGGACTTTTCTGACCGGCAAGAAGGAAGACATCGACTTCCTCAGCAAGCGGCTCGGCTTGTACTCCGATCCATCGATCAATACCGACGGCCATCTGGCGCATCTGTTGATCGGCAACGAGGCAACGGGGGAGTGGATACGCGGCTCGGCCCTGGACAATCCCTCGTTCCAGGCGCGCATGATCGGTGACTTTCTTGACAATAACCGGCATTTGAATCCGGCCGAGGCCAAGAGCACGGCCGACGGCCGGCCGCTCGAAAACTTTGATCGCGGTCAGTACCTCTTTGGACGCGATTGCCTCCCTTGCCACACCATCGGCCATGGCGATAAGATCGGGCCCGACCTGCTGGGCGTGACTCGGACGCGCGAACACGAATGGCTGGTCCGCATGATCCAAAAACCGGAACAACTTCTAAACGGACAAGATCCGATCGCCACGGCTCTCTTGAAAAAATACAACAACCTGCGCATGCCCAACTTGAGCGTCAGCGACGCGGAGAGGGATTACCTCATCGAGTACACGGAAGCGCAGACTGTGGCTCGTGAGAAAGAAGCCGCGGCAAGCAACAGCGGAGAAGTGAATTCAGCTCCATCCGCGGGCACGTCGCCCCCGCCCCATCGCTAGAAGACAAAAACACGCAGATACCCTCTGAGAGCGAATCAGCTGAACCCGCCGAAGACTCAATCGCCCAGGTGACAGTCGCCGGGCGGCATTCTCCTTGACGGGAAAGGAGAGAGAGCGTATTCTCCTTTCCCAGATAGGAGAGAGGGTAATTGACGAAACCGGTTGAACTCCCACAGGGCACACTCGAGATGCTCATCCTCAAGGCGGTCTCGCTCGGTGCATTGCATGGCTATGGCATCCTGCTGCGCATCCAGCAGATCTCCGGCGAGCGCCTGGAAATCCTGCAGGGTTCCTTCTACACCGCCATCTATCGTCTTGAGCGCCGGGGCTGGATTAAAGGCGCGTGGGGTGAGTCAGAGAACAATCGCCGAGCCCGCTTTTACTCGCTCACCACTGCCGGTACGCGTCAGCTTAAAGCCGAGACCGCCAAATGGACTGACATGGCCGCTGTGGTCGCCGGCATTCTCGCCAGGAAGGCGGAGGAGAGGTGACATATGAGTCTCCTCGCTGCAATTCGCAAGCTCTGGCACTCCATCGCGCCACGCACCCACAGTGACGTTGAAGAAGAGTTTCGTTCTACCCTCGACGCCTACCAGGAGGATTTAATCCGCCAGGGCCTTCCTGAAGAAGAAGCCCGCCGCAAAGCCCGCATGGACCTCGGCCGGCCGGCCCTCCAAAACGAAACTTACCGCCGCGCCATCGGCCTCCGCCTCTTCGATGAGCTGGGCGGAGACATTCGCTACGGCCTGCGCGGGTTGCGGCGTAACCCAGGCTTCGCTGCGGTTGCCGTGCTCTCACTGGCGCTCGGCATTGGCGCCACCACGGCGATGTTCTCACTCATCTACGCGGTCCTGCTGCACCCGTTTCCCTACGCCGACGCCGACCGCATCGTGAATCTCTTCGGGCTCACCGAGAGTGCGGCGGGCACATCGTTTACCTGGGCAGCCCTCAGCAAGGCAGAGCTTGATGACCTGGGCCGTGCCGCCCCGGTTGAATCAGTGCTTGGCTTTAACCCCACGCAGATGGAGATCACCGGCGCGCTGCCGGAAGAGATCGCGGGCACCTACCTCACAGAGAACGCGGGGACGTTTTTCGGTGTGCGCCCGCTTCTTGGCCGCAACATTGAGCCATCCGATGGGGAGAACGGCGGCCACTCCGTGGTTGTTCTTAACTACCGCTTCTGGCAACGCCACTTTGGCAGCGATCCCCACGTTATCGGCCAAACGCTGGAAATGAGTCATGCGCCCTACACCATCATTGGCGTGATGCCGCGCAGCTTCGCATTCAATGACATGACCGATGTCGGCGATGTCTACCTGCCAGCCACCTTGATGCAGCATCTTCCTGACGTTTCCCCACGGTATTTGCCGTGGATCAAGCTCCGGCCCCACGTTACACCTGCGGCCGCCAAGGCCGTGCTTGAGCCCATCGTGCTCCAGATTACGAAACAGAATCTCGGGAAGCTCCCCGACGACTTGCATTTCGGGTTGCAGCCCATCATCTGGATTTTCCAGGAGAATATCGGCCACACCCTGACGCTTCTTCTTGCCGGCGTTGTGCTTCTGCTGATCATCGGCTGCGCCAATTGCTCCATTCTTCTGCTGGCCCGTGGCCGCACGCGCGGGCATGAGCTGGCCATCCGCAGTGCCATCGGCGCCAGCCGCTGGCGCATCGTCCGCCAGTTACTGGTGGAAGCCATCGTCATCTCCTGCACCGGCGCCGTCCTTGGCGTGGCCGCGTCTTACTGGCTGGCAAAGCTTCCCATGGTGCTTTCTCCGGATTCCTTTCCGGCCGAATCCTTCATTCACATCAACGCTCCCATTCTCGCGTTCTCCGTCGCGCTTGCGCTGCTCTGTGGCATCCTCTTCGGTCTTGTCCCGGCACTGCGTCTCTCGCGTGGCGATTCCGCGCGCATGCTCCCCGGAAGGCAGACCGGCGTTGTGGCTGTTCCCGCAAAGCGCCGCTGGAGCTTTCTCATCGCCGCGCAAGTGGCGCTCACACTGCTTCTCATGGCCACTGCGGGAACCGCCATCCGCAGCTTTCTTGGGCTCATGCGCACGCCGCTTGGCTACGATCCCGCAAATGTCATGAGGCTCGGCATCCAGCTCCGCAACCGAACCCCAGACGAGTGGGAGCGCCAGTCGCGCGAAGCGAGAGTCGCTTACATCGAGCAGATACGGGAGAAGATCGCATCCGTACCGGGCGTCTCCGCTGTCGGTGTCGGCGTGGGTGCCATGCCACCCTATGCTGGCGCCGACAACGCGTTCGAGATTGACGGAACTGGCGACCACGAGCAGACACAAGCCCGCGTGATGCTGGTGGACCAGAGATATTTCGCTGCGCTGCGCATTTCACTGCTGCAAGGTCGCGTCTGGAACACGGATGAAGACAACCGCGGAGACTTCATCGCGGTGGTCAATCAGGCTTTCGCCACGCGCTATCTTTCCTCTTCCAATTCCATGGCCTCGTCCAATGCACTGGGCCGGCAGCTACGCATTCCGGGTCTCAAAGTTCAGAATCGGTACCAGGTGGCGTCTGCGCAAAGCACTGCGTGGCGCCAGATCATCGGCGTGGTCGGCGATGCGCGCAATGCCGGCCTCGATCACCCCGTGGCCCCCGCCATCTACCTTCCTTACACCACCGTGATGCGGCCCTACGCGCAGTTCTTCGTCCACACGCAGAGCGATCCGCTCACCTACCTGCAATCCATCCGCGCCGCTATCGCATCCGTCGCTTCCGGCCAGACGCTTTCCAACAGCAGTTTCAACGGCACGCTTACCCTCAATGAAGCCATCGCGCGCGACGCACAGTACAGAAGCCAGCGGCTCTTCTCCATATTGTTTGGTGTCTTCTCCGGCATGGCGCTGGCGCTGGCGCTGGTGGGCATCTTCAGCCTGGTGGCTTACAGTGTCGCTCAGCGCACTACGGAATTCGGCGTTCGCCTGGCGCTCGGCGCTCCGCGCAAGCACATCCTCTGGGTCGCCGCACGCATTGCGCTCGTCAGCGCGACTGCGGGCATTGTCATAGGTCTTGCCCTGGATAGCTTTCTCGGTGCCGTCCTCGCCCACTGGATGCAAAACACCTTTGTCGCCGCCGGTCTGATCGCAGCCGCCGCGCTCCTCGGGCTCAGCGCACTCCTCGCCTGCCTTCTGCCAGCCCGCCACGCCATCGCCGTCTCACCCACCGAAGCTCTCCGCTATGAATAAGGCGGGGCAGAATAGACGCGTTGTAAATCGCCCATACACGTGTAGCACAACCGCCTCGGCTGTGTGAATCTAACAAACTGCGTCTAAAGGTTAGAAATAATTCCGGTCGCGTCAGAAAATGTCACCGCCCGTCTGTTCCCGGTTTTCGGGTAATATACTCCGCTGGTCGCAAACACTGCCACGCCTGCCGTGTTTGCAAAGCCAGTTTCTGACGGAGCTTCTCACTTGGGCCTGCAAGTTCAGACCGCACCGATGCAGCATCAGTCACAGATGCCAGAGTGGAGCCTTGCCCTTCGCGTTGCTTTTCGGTTCTGCCTCGCCTATCTCGGGCTGTTTTGTCTGGCAACGCAAATCATCACCAGCCTGTTCTCCGCCACCCAGGGAACAGACATTCCTGACCCGGCAACGCTTTGGCCGTTGCGTCCAATCGTTTTCTGGACGGCCGACCATATCTTTCACGCCAACGCTCCTTTGTCTTTAGGCGGCAACAGCGGCAGCGGCGACTGCATGTTCGGCTGGGTGCTGGCCTTTTGCCTTCTCGTGATTGCCGCCGTCGCCACCGTCATCTGGTCCATTCTGGACCGCAGGCGGAAGAACTATGCCGCGCTGCATTCCTGGTTTCGGCTTTTTGTTCGTTTCGCGCTCGCCGGACAGATGTTGAACTACGGCATAGACAAAGTCATACCGCTGCAAATGCCGTACCCCTCACTCGCCAGGTTGGTCCAGCCTTTCGGCACGTTCTCTCCCATGGGCGTGCTCTGGAGTTCTATCGGCGTGGCACCGGCTTATGAGATTTTCGCCGGGTGCGCGGAAGTGTTCGGCGGATTGCTGCTGATCGTTCCCCGCACAACTACCTTGGGTGCTTTGATCTGTCTTGCCGACATGATTCAGGTCTTCACGCTGAACATGACATATGATGTGCCGGTAAAATTGTTTGCCTTCCATCTCATTCTGCTCTCCTGCTTTCTCCTGGCTCCTGACCTCCAGCGCCTCGCAAACGTCCTGGTCTTGAATCGTGCCACGGCGCCCATCCCGGCGGCGCAACTGTTTCGCTCCATGCGCGCCAATCGAATCGCATTGATCGCACAAATCATGTTAGGACTCTGGCTAATAGGCTTGAATGTTTACGTTGTTCGAGGGTATTGGAACCTTTTTGGCGGCGGCAGCCCGCGCTCGGCGCTCTATGGCATCTGGGACGTGGACCAGATGTCGATCGACAACCAGCCGCGTCCCCCGCTCCTCACTGACCCGGGACGTTGGCGGCGTGCTATCTTCGATTTTCCCCAGCAGATGGCCTTTCAGCGGATGGATGATTCCCTGGCATACTATGCCGATTCCATCAATCTCAACGACAAGACGCTCGTCCTCACCAAAAGAACCGACAAGAACGGGGGAGGCAGCCTGACATTTCAGCGCCCTGCTCAGGACCAGCTCATTCTGGATGGATCGATGGAGGGCCATCAGGTACACCTGGAGCTTCAACTGGTTGACCGCAACAAGTTCTTGCTCGTCAGAAGAGGGTTTCACTGGATACAGGAGTTTCCGATGAACCGCTAGCTCGGATAGCGGAAAGGTGGCCCGCCGCTTCCTGCCTGTTTTCTCCCTCGCGAAATTGCACGGGCTGTCCCATGCCGATTGTGCTTATGCTTGTGATTTGGACTTCTCGGCAGCAATCAGGGCCCAACACACAATGGCGCTGCACACGGAACTCCAGCGGCCGAAGCCCTTATATATCTGCGCCGCCAGATTGGCTTGCTGCTTAAGCGTCAGGCCGTCGCTCTTGATCTGTGGATCAGAGACATTCCGCACCGCCACGTAGCGCGGCGCGCTCGATCCCATCTGGCTGGCCACCAGGCCCAACACCGCATCGCCCATCTCGGACACGTCGCCCATCCCGCGCAGTCCGAAATGATTGTCTGAAGTGTCAAAGCCGAAGAAATCCGTGGTCACCACCGACGACTTCAGGCCCGTGGGCGCCACGCACACGATCTTTGGGGAACGCGCATTGTCTTTGGGCAACTGATCAGAATTGGCCTTGAACAGTGTTTTAGCCTTGGCGAAAAACCTGGCGTTGGCGGCAACACTGGAAAAGTGCGCATCATGAAACGCCTGACTCTTGAACTTCTCGATGCAATCGAAACGCACAATCGGGCTCACGACAACATCCCCAACTTCGAATTGCGCTCCGATTCCTCCGGCCGTTCCGGTCGTCAGTACCAATTCGGGCTGCACTTCCTTGATGATTTGTGACCATACGTCGATATTGGGAAGCTTCGGCCCGTCCTGCGACATGTGCGAGTCCGACTTGAAGACCACGACCTTCTTCTTTCCGATCGTCGTTGTCCAGTACGCTCCCAGGCGACCGGACGTGAGCGCGGGACACCCTTTGCGCATCTTCTTGGAGATTGTCTTGAAGTTGTGTGTGTAGGAACGATAATCGTTGCGCGAATCTTTTCCCGGAGTCAGCACCCGGCTCAGGGCATGCCCTTCATCCACCGTCCAGGTTACAACCAGGACGTCTGCCGTCGGCAGCGGCGAATTCGGGCCTCCCTGCGGCGCAGGCCCAGTCTTAGGCGCCAATCCAGACGGCCATGGAATATCGGTAAACCGTGACAGGCCAGTGGCGGTGGTGAACGCCAGGAAGGCCTGGCCTTCAGGAGCTTCCGAGTCGAAATCGATGATCTCGCGCCGGAAGTCCTCGTCTTTGGTAGAGGTCTCGGATGGCTTGAACGCGAGTGTGGCTAACGGCGCCGGCCGCTTGATAGGATCGAAACCCAAGTTACGCTTGATCCAGGCTTGATCTACACGCATGTTGACTTTCCTCCGCTTAAGACCGGTCCCCAATTCATAAGAACGCAGTTCGCCCCGGCCTCCCTACTCGCAAGCCACGATTTTGGATATCCTCGCCCATCCGCGGCAAACTTTTTTCGGTCGCTGTAAATCAGTGGTATCCGCGTTCATCAGCGATAAGGTTTCGCCAGCTGAGTGCAGCCTGCTGATTGTCGTCAGTTGCATTTCCCGTCTCGGCGATGTCGGGCGATCACGGCGATCTCGTGCGATCGGGCGTGCATTGCACGCCTACCATTTCTCAAGCTGCGGAGATCTGCGTTCCTCTTCTCTCGACACAGTTGTGCGCTGACGCCGGGCATGAGAACAGAGCTGTCAGGCCTTCCGCCAATGTTGGGTGGGTCAGCACCGCATCGCGCAGTGCTGCGTAGGGCAGCCCCGCTATCATCGCAATCTGGACGACAGCCAGGGTCTCCCCCGCACCAACACCGAAGGCCGTGAATCCAAGGATGCGATCACTATCAGCTTCCACCAGCGCCTTCAGGAAGCCGCGCGTTTCAGAGAGTGCGCGAGCACGCAGGTTGGCTTCCATCGGGACCTTGAAAAGCCGATATGGAATTCCCTTCAGTGTTGCTTCGGTTTCATTCAGACCGATACGCGCAAGCTCCGGGTCAGTAAACAGACAATATGGAACTTGCCTGCCGGTTGTCACCCGCTTGCCGCCGGTCAGATTGGCATGGACCACGCGGAAATCGTCATGGCTGATATGTGTGAACTGCGGGCTGCCCGCAACTTCGCCGATCGCCCACACTCCCGGCGCTGTCGTCTGCAATCGCTCGTTGACCTTGATGTATCCACGGTCGGTCAGTTCAACACCGGCTGACTCCAATCCAAGTCCTTCGGTGTTTGGAGTGCGTCCTGTTGCCACAAGTAGGTGCGTTCCGGTCAGCGTTTTATCGGTTCCATTCTGTTCGAAGACAATGGTCACCGAGTCTCCCGATCTTCCAGACACGCCTTTCATCACTGCATTCAGATGAACATCGATGCCCTCGTCGTCAAGCAGGCCGTTAAGACCCACACACACGTCTTCGTCTTCTTTGGACATCAATCGTTCATTGCGATCAATCACACTCACTTTGCTGCCGAATCGCCGCATGGCCTGGGAAAGCTCCACTCCCACATAGCCACCGCCGATAACCAGCAGATGTTCGGGGACCTGGCCCAATTCAAGCGCCTCAATGTGTGTCAGCGGTTGCGCTTCTGCAAGACCAGGAATTGCGTCCAATGGGCCCGCGTGCCGGTGCTGACGATCACATCCGCTACCGCGCAGTTGACGCGTGCTCCCGTCGGCAAGCGTCACCTCCACAGTCCTCGGAGCAATGAACCGCCCTGCGCCCAAAATGAACTCGGCCGCCTGTCTTCCGGTAATTCTCCATATACATCTCGTTCAGGCCCGACGACCATTTTGCGCTTGCGTTCTCGCACGCCGGACATCTCGATCGTGAAGCCATCGTCAGCAATGCCAAACTCTTCGCTTCGCCGAAAGTAGTCCACGACTTTCGCACTATGGATGATGTTCTTGCTCGGAAGGCACGCAATATTAGGGCACGAGCCGCCAATATATTTGCGATCGACAACTGCAACGCGCTTGCCTTCGCCGGCAAACGTCCACGCAGCCAGGGTCGAGCCCGTGCCGCCACCGAGAATCACCAGATCAAATTCTTCCGGCTGCGACTTCTTGAGATCATGGGAGGATGGAGAGGTCTCGGTGCTCTTCATGCGACTTTTCCTTTCTGAGCGACAGGCTCAGCTCTTGGCTTGCATCGATTTGACGAGATCGGCGGATGATGCTCCTTCCAGCGACAGTCCGTAGCCAACTTCCCGCACCAAACGCTCCTTCAAAGGTTGAATAAAATGTACCCGCGTGTTGCGGCGCGTCACTTCAGGAGCTTTCAGGTACAGCTCTGCCAATTCCCTTGCTCGGCTGAGCGCCTTACCGTTCGGCACAACTTCGCTAACCACTCCCCATTCGTATGCGGTGCGCGCTGTCAGCGGCTGTGGGTTCAGCAGGAAAGCTTCTGTTCGTCCCGCCCCGGCGCGATAACTCCAGGCAGTAAAGATTCCATCGCCTGGCGCAATGCCTGCCGGCAAAGTGTGGCAACATCGTGGAAGGTCGCACCCTCGGCCGCCACAATGACACTGGCAAGCAGCGCATACTCGGAGTGCACATGGGCGCGTCCCTCGATAGCGGCGATCACCGGAACGCGTATGTTGGCAATATTTTCCACGATCTGAACGCCCTCATCGTGAACCTGGCTCCAAACGGCGGGATCGGCGACGTTGCCGAAGGATGAAAAGTCGATAGAAGGAATAAACTCGCCTCCCGCGCCCGTCAGTATTACGATCTTGTTCGCCCGATCTTGTGCAATCCGATAAAACGCATCCACAAACTCCGTATGATCTTGTGCCGTGAAAGTGAATGGCCCGTCGTTGCTGTGAAATTCGGCAACCAGGACACCTTCGGATCCCGAGTCAGTTTCAGGCTGCGATAAGCGGTTAAGTAGTCGTGTTGATTTAGTTGCATAAGATCTCCTCTCTAAACTTGGTGTTGGCGTGATGCATGATGGAAGATGCAGCGTTGATTGTTAGCGTGGTGAAGCTTGGCGCAATATGGCGCGGCGCCCCGGCGGACTCGAAGAAATACCTCCCCGGCCGCCAGCATGCCCATCGCAGGAGCTATGAAATAGATCCAGAGTGCATGCCAATACTTCGCGTGAAGTGCTGAGCCGAATGTGCGTGCCGGGTTCGTGCTCATGCCGGACAGCGGCGCTTCGAATGTGTAGTAGGTCGCCAATAGCATGCCCACAAAATATGCGGTGTATGGTGCCAGTCTTTTGTGATTGGTGGCGAACAACACTGTGATCATCAGAAAGAAAGAGATTGCCAATTCGGCCATGAACGCGACATTGTTTCCATACACGCCCGGCACTGTCACCGCATAACGTACGGCATGATTACCAAGCGCGCCTCGCAACGCATATCTGGCCAGAGCGACTCCGCTAACGGCGCCTGAGAACTGGGCGATCACATAGAACCATGCGTCCCAAAACTCGACTTTTCCCAGCCGATAAAAAGTGAGGGTGATTGCCGGATTGAAATGACCTCCAGACCGTTTGCCCCAGGGTGAGATCACAATCGCAATCGCCGTCGCGCCCATCACCACCCCATGAGCGCCCCCCGGGCAACGCCGCTGGAAAGAGCCTGCCGCAGAATCGACGCAGGGTGCTGTAGCAATGTGGCGGCCACGCATGCAACGAAGAGGTACAAACCCAGTCTCACCCACTTCCATCAGATATTCCGGCCAATGGAGACGCAAGCTGGCAATCGCGCTTAGTCCATCCGATCGTCGAAGCGCCATTGAGAGGCGCTGTACGCCGATGTTTGTTACCGTCATGTCCCGGCCTTGTTTCTGCCACAGTTTTCTGGAAAGTACCAACCAGCAGGTTGGCTATCCTTCCTCGAAATAGATCAGGTTGCGGAGCTGCGTCACTGAGAACCTTTAGAAAGTTGGCCTTTGAATGGCTTCCGGGTCAGCGTATCGCACTCAAGTGGCAACAACGAGGCCGCCGGCGGCCCGAATAACCTCTCCTGTGATCCAGGCTGATTCGTCCGACGCCAGGAAGACTGCCAGTGGGGCGATATCACTGACGCGACCGAGCCGGCCGAGCGGCGTCTTCTCGGCCAAAACGGCGCCGGCCCCACCCTCAAATATTCCCGCCGCGAAATTGCCTTCGGTTTCTGTATGACCCGGAGCGATGGCGTTGACCCGGATCTTGCGCGGTGCAAGTTCGAGCGCCAATCCCTTTGTCAGTGTTTCGATCGCGGCCTTCGTGGACGCGTACAGCAGGGCTCCCGCCACGGGATGAGAGCCCACAATGGAGCTGAGATTGATGATGCTACCGCCGTCGGCGCCGAACCGCTTAATCGCCTCCTGCACGGTGAGAATCGTACCGAGAACGTTGATGTTGTAATGGAGGTGAAAGCTCGCTTCGGTGATCGCCGCGAAGGTGCTGAAACGGAATACTCCGGCGTTGTTGACCAGAACGTCCAGTCTTCCGAACGCGGAATGCACTTCTTTGAATAGCCGTGCGACATCTGCGGCATTGGAGACGTCGGCCCCGACTGCGATCGCCTTGCCCCCGTTGTCGGTGATCGCCTGAGCGACGCGTTCGGCGCCCTGCAGGTCGGAGGAATAGTTCACCGCTACGCGCGCACCAGCAGTTCCCAGGGCCGTTGCAATCCCAGCGCCTATGCCTTTGGAAGCGCCCGTCACGATTGCCACTTTGTCAGACAGTCTGCTCATACTTCACCATTATTCTTGATCCAGCTGACCATATTCGTCGCACAAGCGACTCGGACGCAAAGACTGTGTGTATCGGGCGTCTCTCTTATAGAAATTTCAAATTCTTCTCCTTGGTCTGATGAGCGATTTGAACGACGCGAACTTGTAATTTTACATCCCGGGAAATCATCGGTCATACGGAAGTTATCCGGGAAACGGGCTTCTTGGATCTGCGCATGAGCATTTCCGCAAAGCTCCTCTGCGCGAGACTGGTACGTCGTGGTTTTGCGATTACCCGATTACCAGATTACCCGATTACCTTGCCCCAAACAGCACCATTTCCCCATGCGATCTATAATAGAAAGATTCAGCCTCCCTCGCCGGACACCACAATGTGAACGCCGAGCAAGCTGGGTCTGGTGACGATGTCCTTATCCCCGAATGAAAACATAGTGGTACGCGGCGCGCGCGTGCATAACCTCAAAAACATTGACTTTGAGATTCCGCACAATGCCATGACCGTTGTGACCGGCGTCTCCGGCTCCGGCAAGTCTTCCCTGGCCTTTGACACCATTTATGCCGAAGGCCAACGCCGTTACGTTGAATCTCTATCGGCTTACGCTCGCCAGTTCCTGGAACGCATTGAAAAGCCCGATGTTGATCTGATTGATGGCATTGCTCCCGCCATCGCCATCCGGCAGAAAAATACCACGCGGAACCCGCGCTCCACCGTCGCCACCGCCACCGAGATCTATGACTACCTCCGCCTGCTCTACGCGCGCGTAGGCCGGACGTTCTGCATGGTCTGCGGTCAGGAAGTAAAGAAGGACACAGTTGACGAGATCGCGCAGACCATTCTTGGCCTCGGCGAAGGCACGCGCATCAACATCCTGTTTCCGGTAAAACACACGTCATCTCTGCAAGCTGCTTCTCTTCATAAAACCGCCGGTGAAGACAGGAGCCAGCGCCGCAAGTGCAGGCGCTTCGGAGGTAAAAACGAAAAAACCGCGCGGCAAGAAGGCACAGGCCGAAGCCAAAGCCGCTGAAGAAGCAGCCGGAACGGCGCTCCGCGAACGACTATTCGATCTGCGCAAAAAGGGCTACAACCGTCTTTTCCAGAAAGGCCAGGTTTTTGATTTCTCCACGCCGGAGTCGCTGCTCGATATCGATTTCAAGCAAGACGTTTACATTCTTGTCGACCGCATCGCCGTTGCCCCCGACCAGCGCTCGCGCATCGTGGACGGCATTGAGCAGGGATTCCGTGAATCGGGCGAGATCGTCTTTCAAACGGCTCCCCGCGAAGAAGCTGAGGCTATGCAGCAGTTCCGCTTCTCCAACAAGTTCGAATGCAAGAACTGCCACATTGCTTATCAGGAACCTGAGCCTCGGCTGTTCTCCTTTAACAATCCGTTTGGCGCGTGTCCGCGCTGCCAGGGTTTCGGCAACACCATTGACTTTGATATGAACCTGGTCATCCCGGACGTGAACAAGACCATTGCGGAAGGTCCGGTTGAGCCCTGGAGCAAACCCAAATATCGCACACTGCAAACCGAGCTCCGGCGTTTTGCCAAGACCAAAGACATTCCCACCGACGTTCCCTGGGCTGACCTGACCCGAGATCAGCAAGCCATGGTCATGGAAGGCGAAGGTAAGTTTCCCGGCATACAGGGCTTCTTCGCCATGTTGGAACGCAAGAAGTACAAGCTCCATGTCCGTGTTTTCCTGAGCCGGTATCGCGGATATGCTCAATGCCCCGACTGCGGCGGTGGTCGTCTACGCAAAGAAGCACTTCAAGTAAAACTTGAAGGTAAGGATATTCGCCAGACTACTTCGCTCACCGTGGAAGAGTCTTTAAACTTCTTTCAGAACTTGAAGCTATCGCGGGAACATGCAGATATTGCAGGCAAAATACTCGACCAGATTCGCGAGCGTCTGAAGTTCCTGAATGATGTTGGCCTGGAATACCTGACGCTCGATCGTCTGGCCGCCACTCTCTCCGGCGGCGAAGCTCAGCGCATTCAACTCGCCACGTCGCTCGGTTCGCGACTGGTCGGCGCACTCTACGTTCTGGACGAACCCTCCATCGGGTTGCACAGTCGTGACACCGAGCGGCTGATCCATATCCTGCATGAACTGCGGAATCTCGGGAACACGATCCTGGTCGTGGAGCATGATCCTGAAGTCATGGCGGCCTCTGATCGCATTCTTGACCTCGGTCCCGGCGCGGGTGAGAACGGCGGACGCATGATGGCCGCAGCTCCGTATGAGCAACTGAAAAAGCTCACCAGTTCCCTCACCGGACGCTACCTCAGCGGCGAGCTGCGCATACAGATACCGCAAAATCGCCGCAGCGTGGGCACGCCCATGATTCGCATTGAGGGGGCGCGGGCACACAATCTGAAGAACGTGAACATTGATATCCCTCTGGGCATGCTGGTAGCGGTGACCGGGGTCTCCGGATCGGGCAAGTCAACTCTGGTGCATGACGTTCTCTATCAGGCGCTGGCGGCGGAAAAAGGAATCACCGCGGGCGCCGGGCCTGCGCTGAATGGCTACCGAAAAGTCAATGGCGGACAGTATGTGGCTGACGTGGTGCTGGTGGACCAGTCTCCCATCGGCCGTACACCGCGATCGAACCCAGTCACCTATATCAAGGCCTTTGATGCCATCCGTGACGTCTTTGCCTCTGTCCCGGACGCGCATCGTCGCGGCTACGCCGCCGGCCACTTCTCTTTCAACATCCCCGGCGGACGCTGCGAAACCTGCCAGGGCGATGGCACCGTCACCGTGGAAATGCAGTTTCTGGCAGACGTGGAGCTCATCTGTGAAGACTGCAAGGGCACGCGCTACAAGCCGGGCGTGCTTGACGTGCGCTTTAAGGGCAAGAACATACATGACGTCCTGAACCTCACCGTCCGTGAAGCCATGCATTTCTTCTCCGGACAGCAGAAGATCACTGACAAGCTGCGTGTGCTGGAAGAAGTTGGACTGGGCTATCTCCGGCTCGGCCAGTCCGCCACAACGCTGAGCGGCGGCGAGGCCCAGCGCATGAAGCTGGCGGCTCATCTGATCCCGGCAGGCCGTCCGCGAAACTTCGATGGGTCCACTGACGAAGAAAAAGAAGAGCGCAAGCGGGCCCGCGCCGGTAAAGGAACCCTCTACATCTTTGACGAGCCCACCACCGGCCTGCATTTTGACGATGTAAGCAAGCTGCTGGCGGCATTTCGCAAACTCATCGAGGCAGGCGGATCCGTACTGGTGATCGAGCACAACATGGATGTAATCAAGACAGCCGACTGGATCATTGATCTTGGCCCGGAAGGCGGCGGTCGCGGCGGCGAGGTGGTGGTTACCGGGACGCCGGAAACAGTCGCGAAATTCAAAAAGTCGTATACAGGAAAGTGGCTGGCGCGCGTTCTTAAAGTTGATGGTCAAGAATCGAATGGTCACAGGTAGCCAGACTTTCTTTCGCAGGACCGCATATTGGACACTCGCGGCGGTGTTCCTGGTGATGGTCGGAAGCATCAGCGCGCAGAAAGCGCCGGCCCGAACCGAATCATCGCGGCAGTCGCTCAGCCCCATCCCGATGCGCTGGCCGAAGCCGAAACTCTTCTGCAAAAGCAGCAATATGCTGAGGCCGAGCAGAAGCTGAGCGGCCATGGTCAGCAATCCTGCAAAAAACGAGCCACAAAAGACAGTCAGGCGGAAAATCCGCAGGCATGGTTCGATCTCGGCTTTGCCCAAAGCCATCTGGAAAAAACAAAGGAAGCCGTGGATTCCTATCGCAAGGCAGTCCAACTTTCACCAAAATGGTTTGAAGCCAACCTGAATCTCGGCGTCGCGCTGGCCAGGTTGAATGACTTCCCTGCCGCCACACCTGTCCTGCAACATGCGGTCACACTCAAACCCATCACCGGCGGCAATAAAGCGTTGAGCGGAGCGTGGCTGGCTTTGGGGCAGGTTCTGGAAAAACAGGTTTCAGAGAAACCGGCCACCGAAAAGAATGACACCGCCAGGGCCGCAGCCGCCGCTTATGACAAAGCCCTGGAACTGGACACGACGCAAACCGCGCTGACGCTCGACGCAGGACGCATGCTGCAAGCGGCCAGCGATCTGCCCGGCGCTGAAGCGCACTTCAAGAAATCAGCCGAGAGCGGCGACGCACAGGGAATGGTGCTCCTGATCAATCTGCTGACCCAGCAGAAACGCTATCCCGAAGCGGAAGGCTGGCTGTCAAAGTACGTTGACAAGAATCCGCAGGACAGCAAAGCGCGTTTGCAGCTGGGAAAGTTTCTGGCATCGCAGGGCAAACTCCAGGAAGCGATTGCTGTATTGCAGGTTCCCAAGCCCGAGAGTGGTGGCGGGGAAAAGACCGGTGACGGGAAAAGCACTGCACTACCGGACAGTAATCCTGAGATCGATCGTGAGCTTGCCGAGCTCTATTTGCAGACCAGACAATATGCGAAGGCGGAGCCGCTCTTTCGTACCCTGGCAAAGAACAACGCGTCGAACCCGGACCTGCATTTTGGATTGGGCGTAGCCGTTTTACATCAGCTGAAGTATGCTGAAGCTGAAAGCGAGTTGATCCAGACGCTTAAGCTGAAACCCGATTACGGTGAAGCCTACGGTTATCTGGCGGACGCCGCGCGGGAAAACAAGCATTACGAACTTGCAATTCGTGCCCTGGACGCACGGGCCAAATTTCTGCCGGAGGATGCGCGCAGCTACTTCATTCGCGCCACTTCCTTTGACAGTTTGCATATGTTCAAACAAGCGGCGGAGAATTACAAAAAGTTCCTGGCCATTGCGGGCGGTAAGTTCCCTGACCAGGAGTTTCAGGCAAGGCACCGGCTCAAGGCGATACAGCCGGAGTAAAACAGACTAGAGGAGCACAACCAAACTCATGCGACGAGTAGCCTCAATCCTGGTCATACTCCTCTTGTCGGCTGCCATGCATGGCAAAGACCAGAAAACGCTGGAGCAGCTCCGGGCAGAGGCGGAGAAGGCCAGTGGAGGTCATCAGGCAATGCTGTACGCGGAACTGGCGGACCGCCTGGTGGAACAGGCTGACCACCAATTTACGCAGGGAGAATCGGTCAAGGGGCAGGCCACGGTTCAGGAGATTCTGGACGTTGCTACCAAGGCACGCGATGGCGGTGTGCGTTCGCGGCGAAAGCTCAAGGAAACGGAGATCCATCTTCGCCAGACGCAGCGGCATCTGGAAAATGTGCGGCGCACGCTCTCTGCGGAAGATCGGCCCGAAGTGGAAGCAGTTGAAAAACAGCTGTCCGACTTCCGGCAGGAGCTGCTGAACGCCATGTTCTCGCCCAAAGAAAAAGACAATAAAGAAAAAGAAGAGAAGAAATGAAGGTTACCCGCAAGCTCATCATCGTCTTTCTGCTTCTGACTGCGGTTGCGTTCGCCCGGCGTCGTGATCCTTTGACGGATGCCGAGGCCGATCAATTACGTGAGGCCCGGATGGAGCCCGCGAAACGTCTGAAGCTCTTTGGAAAATTCGCAGAGGCCCGCCTGGACGCCGTTAACGAATCGCTCAATAATCCGCAAAAGGCCCGCGAACGTCCTGCCACTATTCACGATCTGCTGGAGGACTTCAGTTCCATCGTGGACGAGATCAATGACAATCTGGACATGTATCAGAGCGACAGTCGCCTGGATGACGAGCAGCACAAGGCTTATCGCAAGGGATTAAAAGAGCTGATTGCGGATGAAGGCAAACTGCGCGCACGTGTGCGCAGCCTGCAGCACGACGTGGAAAGCGATCCCAAACTCAAAGCAGAATCGCAGGCTTACATCTTTGCTTTACAGGACGCCGATGCGGCGCTGAAAAACAGCCTGGATACAGCCAAACAATACCTGACAGAAAAAGAAGAAGAGAAACCGCAAAAGAAATAATAGACTTGAATCCACACGACCCAACTCAAGCCGCAGAAACTAAAGCCGCCCAGTCAAAACGCCGCCCGCCCGCCGGAGCAGGACTCCTGCATCCCGGCATCAAACAACTTTTCGAGGAAGTTTACCGTGAGCTGCGTCCGCGGGCGCCCATGCCCGAATTTGACGTTCGCTTTTTCGCCTTCAGCAACCTGAACAACACCATCCGTCTGCGTCAGGGAAAAATATTTGTTCGCCTGTCTGACCTTCTGGAAGGCGCGCCTGATTCCGTGCTGCACGCTATCCTGCATATCCTGATCGCCAAGCTGTACCGCAAGGAGATTGACCCGGCGCAGGCAGCTCGCTACCGCAAATTCTCCGGCAGTGATGCCATTGCATCCAAAATGCACCTGATCCGCCAGATGCGCGGACGCAAGCGCATGGCCGGCGTTCAGGGCGAGCATTATCATCTGGAAGAAATTTTCGAAGACCTGAATCGGCGCTTCTTTCACGGCTTGATGGCGCGTCCGCAACTTACATGGAGCAATAACCAGTCACGCTACAGCCTGGGACACTATGATCCCGCGCACAACACCATTGTCGTCAGCCGGATTTTTGATGGTCCTGGCGTCCCTCGCTACGCCATTGAATATCTGCTGTATCACGAGATGCTTCATCTTCGCCATCCGGTGAAGATGCGCGGCAGCCGCCGCTGCGTGCACTCCCGGGCCTTTCAGGAAGATGAAAAGCTTTTTCCTCAGCTCAAAGAAGCCAAGGAGTTTCTGAAGAGGATGTAAGGCTGCCTACTGTTTTCAATTTCGGCAATATTGGCAGTCCCGGAGATTTCGGCCAATGCTTTGGCTACCGCACCACTGGTTGCGCAAGCGGTCCGGTTTCATGCAGCAGCTGCGAAAGCTGCCTGGCCGTCGCCTGGACCCGGAAAAGTTCGTGGCTACCCGTAGCCAGGCGCAATTTATAAGGCTGCTCTCCGGTCATGTAGTCGCAGTCTTTCCCCTCGGCGAGCGTTTCGCAGGTAACATGATGAATCAGTGACAATGAGGGCGAATGTTTCGACAGCCTGGAATCGAACCATCCGGTATAAAGTCGGCGAACATCACCATCACGCAATGTCACCAGCGCCGCGCCCAGCTCAGTTCCCTTCTGCAGCGTAAATATTTCAAACAACTCCGGCTGCAGGAGTGCCGCGTTCACAACAAATTCAATTCGTTCGGGATCATGAAACAGGCTTTGCGGGTCTTGTTCAGCCTTCATCTGATAAATGGTGCGCAGCAATCGAGGGCATTCGCCATCATAACGACTGACTTCATAGCCAAGCGCCGCCAGGCGGCGCAGATTACGCGGCAACCGGATGTGCGCGCTGCAAAATTCGTCTGCGTTGGTGTCACTGCACCGCACCAGGGGAGCGCCCGCAAAGGGTGTAAAGCTGAGAACGGGCATCAGGGGAGCCACACGGTCCCGCATCGCCACAATATCCAGCGGCATGTGCAGCCTTGCCAGTTCCGCAAGGGCGGCACATAGAGCGCCATCATCGCCGACGTGAAGAAACGCCCGGTAATCAAACAGCTCTTCACCCAGCAAACGTATGACGACATCACGCAGCCGGATGGCCGCGGGGATAATCGCGATGCCGTGGTCGCTCATCGCGCATACCACATGCGGGACTTCCCTGCTCGCGAACATCTTGGCGGCAAGGAGGTTCAGGTCAAAATTCTGGAAAACCGTGCAGTCGGAATCGGGCAGCAGTTCGTCCCATAGGGTACGCAGATTGAGAAGCTCTTGCGCGGTCGTGGCAATGCGCACCTTGTACACCGAAGTTTAGACGCCTGTTTCTCCAGTAAGGATGCCGGATTAAGTATCCAGGCGTGGAAGTGCTTTGCACCGTTAACCATTGCTTTTTCAACTTGTTGACTACCGTAACCGCTGGTGCGTACAATCATATTGAAAATGAAATTGAAATTCATTTTCAATTAGCCACTGAGCTGGTCCTTCTCTCATTTATGTTTCAAGCCCTGGTAGTCACGTTGCGGGAAGGCGTTGAAGCCGCCTTGATCGTCGGCATCACGCTAGTCTATTTAGCCAGGATCGGCCGCCCTGACCTGCGCAAGACCGTCTATGCGGCCCTGGTCACTGCCCTGCTCGGAAGCATCGCCGGCGGCGTGGTCCTGTCCTATTTACCGATCAATGAAGACAAGGTAGAAGGCTGGGTCATGCTGGTGGCTGCCCTGTTCGTGATCACCATGGTCATTTTCATGATGCGCACGGCGCGCAAGCTCAAAGGCGAGATCGAAACGAGGGTCGGATCTCTGGCATCCGACGGCGGTTCCAAATGGGGCCTGTTTGCCTTCATCTTCCTCATGGTCTTTCGCGAAGGCGTGGAGACGGTCGTCATCCTCTCGGGGGTAAGTCTTGATACCACCGAACTCATGAGTTTCCTTGGCACCCTTATGGGCGTGGCGCTGGCCGTCGTCTTCGGTGTCATGTTTGTGAAGGGCAGCGTTCGCGTTGATCTGCGAAAGTTCTTCCGCGTCACCACCGTCATTCTCTTCTTTGTTGCGGCCCAGTTGATCATCTCGGGACTGCACGAGCTCTCTGAAAGCGGCGTACTTCCCTCCAGCAAGCGTGAGATGGCGATCATCGGGCCCATCGTGCGCAATGATTACTTCTTCTCCATTACCATGCTGGCGTTGGTGGTCCTGATGGTCTTAATGGAGTACCGCCGGCGCAAGCCGCCATCCGGACCGGACTCTGAATCTCCCTCATCAAAAGCCGATGAGCGTAAAGCTGAATTCACCGCTCGCCGTGAACGCTTCTGGGCCAGCGCAGTCATGGCCACGGCCTTCGTCTTTATCTTTATGGTTACGGCTGAGTTCATCTACGCCAAGAGCACCACCGCGTTGTCGGACGCCACACCCATTACCTTTGACGCCACGGGCAGCGCCACCATCCCGACCAAAACTCTGGCCGAAGGCGACCTGGCTCGCTACTCCGCCAACGTTGACGGCGTGAACATGCGCTTTCTGCTCTATCGCAAGCCCGACGGTAAAGTGGCCTCGCTCTTTGACGCTTGTGAGATCTGCGGCTCCGTCGGCTTTTACAAGGGCGCTCAGGGATTGATCTGTAAGAACTGCGCTGCGCCCATTAACCCGCAGAGTGTCGGCCAGCGTGGAGGATGCAATCCTATTCCGCTGCACACAACGCAGAACGGCGATTCCGTTGTGATCAATATCGCTGACCTCAAACCCCAACTCGCCCAGTTCTCTCACTGACATGTTCTTTCGCCTGCTTTTTGAATCATTCCGCCGGCAAAAGCGACGCAAGAGCGTGGCGCTCCTGGCCATTGCTCTCGGCATGACCATTGCCACGGCCATGATCGCCGTGGGTAATGACGTGGGTGACAAGATCAGCGAAGACTTGCGTCGCAACGGCGGCAATCTTGTCCTCACTCCTATGGAAGACACGCTGGACGTCAACCTCGGCGGAGTCGATCTCAAGCCCGCCAGCGAAGGCGCATTCATCGCGGAATCTGATCTGCCCAAATTGAAAGGCATCTTCTGGGGACATAATATTCGCAGCTTCGTTCCCTACCTCTCGTCGCCCGAAAAGATCGTTGCCGGCGGCCGGTCTCTTAACGCAGAACTGATCGGCACGTACTTCGATCAGAAACTGCATTACGGTAAGGACGACTTCACTACTGGCGTGCGCAGCATGAGTGGCCTGTGGAAAGTACAGGGCGAATGGCCGGAAGACTATGAAGCTTGGCCAGAACACGCGACGCCCAGTGTTCTTGCCGGCAGCAAGCTGGCCGAGGAAAACAACCTCGCAGCGGGCGAGGATATCGAGATCGCAGGCAGAAAGCTGCATATCACTGGTATCGTGAACACCGGTGGCGTGGAAGATCGCGCCATCGTCGCGCCCCTGCACATTGCCCAGACTATCCTTGGCCAGCCGAATAAAGTTCGCCGCGTCGTCGTCAGCGCGCTTACCAAACCGGAAGACGCCTTTGCCCGTCGCGACCCCAACACGCTCTCCCCTGAGGCGCGTGACCGGTGGTATTGCTCGCCTTACGCCAACTCCATCGCCTTCCAGATTCATGAAACTCTGCCCAACGTTCGCGTTGACCAGATCCGTCAGGTCGAACAGAACCAGGGCAAGGTCCTGAGCCGTATCTCCGGCATGATGCTTCTGCTGACGGTAGCCGCTTTACTGGCTTCGGCGCTGGCGGTCTCAGCCGCGATGGCCGGAACCATCCTTGAGCGCCGCAATGAAGTTGGCCTCATGAAGTCTCTCGGCGCCAGTGACGCCACAGTCGCTTCGCTCTTTCTCACCGAAGCTGGACTGCTCGCCCTCGCCGGTGGCCTGATCGGCTTCCTTGCCGGTGCTGTCCTCGCCCATCGCGTTGGACAAACAATTTTTGGCTCGGCGATCAACGTTCAGCCCGTGGTCCTCGCCGTCGTCATCTGCGCCGCCTTGTTAGTCACCTTTGTCGGCAGCATCAGTGCCGTTCGCAAGGCCATGCAATTTGATCCGGCTGTTGTTCTCCGAGGTGACGCATGAGACTCGATCGCAACCAGCTCTTCTTCCGGCTGCTGCTTAAGTCCGTGTGGGTCCGCAAAGACCGAGCCCTGACCGCGCTGATCTCCGTGGCTGTGGTTGCCACCATCGCCACCTCGGCTCTCACCGTCTATTACGACCTGGAGAGCAAACTCAGCCGTGAATTCACCCGCTTCGGCGCCAACTTGGTGATTACCGAAAAAGCCGTCACGGAAAAAGCCGCCATGAATCAGCAGGAACTGGATAAGATCTCGTCCCTGCTTGCCGGCAGAGGTGAAGCTGTCCCGGTTGCCTATGCCATAGCTACCGCCCCGGACGGTTCCAGGCTTGTGGTCGGCGGAGCCGACATTAGTCGGCTCAAGCAGTTGAACTCCTGGTGGTCAGTGAGTGGTCCTGCTTCGTCTGTTCTAGTCGGCGCGCGCGTAGAAGAAAAGCTTGGCGCCACATTCAATATTCGCCTTGGTAACTCGGATCGAACAATTGGCCAGCACATGGTTTTCCGTTCCGGCTCGGACGACGACAGCCGCATCTATATCAATCTGCCCACCTTCATCGCCTGGACTGGCGTTCAACCCAACACCGCTCTCCTCCGCGTCAGCGGCAAGCCGCAGGAGATTCAATCCATGATTGACCGACTCAGTGCGGCCCTGCCCCAGGCGGAAGTCAAACCGGTCCGCCAGATCACGCAGGCCCAGACGTCGGTGATCGGCAAGACCCGTTCCGTCGTATTCGCCGCCTCCGCGATCGTGCTGGTCTTGATCATGCTCACCATGATCGCCACGTTCACCAGCTCGGTACTCGAGCGGCGCAAGGATTTTGCCGTCATGAAAGCTCTCGGCGCGTCCAACCGCACGGTAAACATGATGTTCGCCTCGGAAGCAGCCATGCAGGCCCTTGCCGGCGCAACCGTCGGCTATCTCTTCGGCAGCGGCATCGCATATTGGATAGGTAAAGCAAACTTTGAGGCCGCCATTTGGCCCCAGCCAATGCTATTGTTGCCGGTATTGCTGGGCAGCATTTTGCTGGCGCTGGGCGCTGCCACGGCACCATTACGGTTATTGCAACAGATTCAGCCGGCTGGGATACTCAGAGGCGAATAATGCCCATTGAGCTCAAGAATGTAACCCGGGTCTATAAGAGCAACGTTGAGGTGCGTGCGCTGGACTCTGTCTCACTCACTGTGCCGGCCGGCGAATGGCTGGCCATCATGGGCCCATCGGGCTCAGGCAAGTCCACCCTGGTCAACCTGATCGGCTGCCTGGACCAGCCCAGCAGCGGCGAAGTCTGGATTCACGGAACTAACATCTCGCAGATGTCGCCGGCGGAGCTCAATCGCTTCCGCGCCGAGAAAATCGGCTTCATCTTCCAGCAGTTTCATCTCATCCCGTATCTGACGGCGCTGGAAAATATCATGCTGGCGCAATACTTCCACAGCATGACGGACAAAACCGAAGCCCTCGCCGCGCTCGACCGTGTAGGCCTCAAAGACCGTGCTGATCATCTACCTGCGCAGCTATCCGGCGGTGAACAGCAGCGCGTTTGCATTGCCCGCGCTCTCATCAATGATCCTCACATCGTCCTGGCCGACGAGCCCACCGGCAACCTGGACGCTGAGAACGAAGAACTCGTCCTGCGGCAGCTGCGCGAACTCCATGCCCAGGGCCGCACCATCATCATGGTCACCCACGATCCTGACGTCGCTCGCCTGGCCGACCGTTTGCTCGAACTCCATCATGGCAAGATCAAATCGCACGAGACCTTCGCCATGAACGACGATGAGCAGTTTGACGAGGTTTTGGAAGAACTCTGGGTACTGGCAGAAAATGGCGAGCCCGCCGAACTGGGCCGCGTAGAGGTTGAAGGCTCACTACCAATGCCTCTGGCGCTCGAGAGAATGCAGGCCCAGGGGCTGGTTGACCTTGAAGACCACACCAGCGCTCCCCATTCGCACAAAATCGTCCTGAACCGCTGCCACGTTGCTTTCCGTCCGCCCACAAGCTCTGAAGATCACGGCGAGCGGATGATCATCTTCACGGAAAAAGGCCGGCGTCGAGCAGAAGACGTCATTCGACGTCATCGTCTGGCGGAAGTTTTGTTCACGCATACCTTCCAGGTGGAAGACGAAAAAGAAATCGCCGAGCAGGCCTGCAGGTTTGAACATATCCTCTCGCCTGAAGCCACGGACCGTATCTGCACCTTTCTGGGACATCCACGAACATGTCCGCATGGCAGCCTCATTCCCGCCGGACCATGCTGTCTGGCTGCGCGGGCCAGCGAACTGCTCGATCCAAAACTCTTCGCCGAAAAGAAATAGCACCACTGCCGTGTACGCTAAACAAGCAACTGAGAGGGTTTAGCCCTGCGTCACCTTGTTCGCGAGGAGGGCTCGCGCCGTCCACGCGCGTCGAGCCCGCTGTCATCAGGAGCTTGATAGTGCCACCAGAAACAGCGCACTCAAAGCGGTTTGGAGCGAAGCGACAGAAAAAACGGGAGAGGTTCTATCCTCTCCCCTCACCTTAACCACAAAACAACTTTTTTAGAACAGCCTGAAGTCCACTTCCAGCGTCATGGCCACCGCCACGGGCTGACCGTTACGTTTTCCCGGCTCAAATAGCCAGGTGCGGACTTTCTCCAGAGCTTTCTGATCCAATCCCATTCCCAGGCTGCGGACCACTTTCAGGTTGCGCGGCCGTCCATCCGGCCCGATCACTGCCGACAGCGTAACCGTTCCCTGATACTTCGCTTTGCGTGCTTCTTCAGAGAAGTCCGGTTCCGGAGTGAACTTTGCCACGGGAGGAGTTACGCCGATATCACCCAGCGAATAGATCCCGCCGCCAAAACCGCCACCTTGTCCTGGACCATGTCCCGGGCCGGTGCCTGAACCAATACCGTTGCTGCTACCGGAACCAATACCGCCACCCGATCCCGGACCGTTAGAAGCAGGTCCGCTTACGCGGGCTGACATTGGATTGCCCAGGTTCGGCATGTTTGGATTGTCTGGCAGCTTCACGTTCGGAGGAGCGACCACCGTCGGTTCCATTGCCAGCTTAGGTTTCATGTTCTTGATTTCTACCGTCGGCGGCGTGAACTGCTCCGGAGCAACCTTGGGCAGACGTCCCTTCGATTCAAATATCTTGGCGTGTTCACCACCACCACCGCCGCCTGCCAGTACCTTCACGGCTTCTTTCGGCGCCATCACAGGTTGATAGTCACTCAACGGCGGAGCAATCAACGTTACGTGCTCCTGCGGTTTGATGAACGAGTGTGGTGTATGCAAACTGATCCAGGAAGCCACCAGCAGCGCAGCAATGAAAAACACGTGAACTGTCAGCGAACCGGTTGCGGCTTTCTTCGGGCTGCGATGTGTCCAGATGTCTCTCACCTGCACTGGACGCGATGTCAATCGTAACGGTGGAAGTTTCTCTGGGAACAATGAGTCTTTGATATTACGCAACAAAGAACCCAGCATGGAACGGTGCATCTCGGGAAGTAAAGAGAGATGCGGCGCTTCTCCGTAATAGCTTCGCGTTGGACGTGGAACAATGATCTGATTCGCCATGGGTTCGACCGATACTTCCTTCACTCGACCACCAAATCCATGTGGTCTGGATACACACATAGAAGATGAGCGAATTAGGGTGCAAGTTGCATTACTTCATCCTCACAAACACCTTTTCGCGTGTAAAAGTTTCTGTGGCATTTGCAACCTTGCGTGTAAAAGTTCTGCGACATTTGCAACCTCGCGTGTAAAAGCTGTGTGAGCTTTGCGAACGTAGTGTGATTCTCGTATGCGTTTTTTGGTTTCACAACTGTCAGAAAGCCCTAAAAACTTACAGAGACACGCATGTGGATGTTGAGTTTTGTTCAGATATTGAGTTTTGTTCATGAGTCGGCCGGTAAGTTGATCTAAAGCTCTGTTTTATAATGAAATATTCAAAGTCAACACACCGGAGAATTGATGCCCACGCCGCTTGACCCAAAGAAGACGTTGAATCTTCCTAAAACCGATTTTCCCATGAAGGCCGGTCTGGCTCAGAACGAGCCTAAGTGGCTGGAAAAATGGGACAAAGAGGACATTTACGGAAAAATTCGCGCTTCGCGCGCAGGCAAACCGGGTTACGTTCTTCATGATGGCCCGCCATACGCCAACGGGGCGATCCACGAAGGCCACGCGCTGAATAAATGCCTGAAAGATTTCGTGGTTAAATCCAAGACCATGGCCGGCTTCGATTCACCTTACGTGCCCGGATGGGATTGTCATGGCCTTCCTATTGAAATCAAAGTGGATGAGTCGCTCGGCCGCAAAAAGCTGGAGATGGCGCCCATTGATGTGCGCAAAGCGTGTCGTCAGTATGCACAGAAGTATCTTGATATTCAGCGTGAACAATTCAAGCGACTCGGTGTCTTCGGACGCTGGAACCAGCCCTACTCCACCATGGATTCGCAGTATGAGTCCGCAATCGTTCGCACGCTGTACGATTTTCTCGAGAATGGCGCTGTCTATAAAGGACTGAAGCCCGTTTACTGGTGTATCCGCGATAAGACGGCCCTGGCGGAAGCAGAGGTTGAATATGAACAACACACCAGCCCCAGCGTTTGGGTGAGGTACGCTCTTACCAGCGATCCCGCCCAGATCGATCCAAAGCTTGCGGGCAGGCAGGTAAACACCATCATCTGGACCACCACGCCGTGGACGTTGCCCGCTTCCATGGCCGTGGCCTTCCATCCCGATCTTGAATACGTCGCCCTGGAGCATGAGGGCCAGGTTTACATCGTGGCGGAAGCGCTGGCCAAAGCCACGGCGGAAGCCGTCGCCTTTACCAACCCGGAGGTGACCGCTCGTTTTCCGGGCAAGAAGCTTGAGCGCGTCACTTTTGCGCATCCTTTTCTTGATCGCTCGATCCTTGGCGTGCTCGCCAACTACGTAACCACTGAGCAGGGCACCGGCGCGGTCCACACCGCCCCGTCGCACGGTGCAGACGATTTCTACACCGGCGTGAAGTACAAGCTGGATCAGACGTGTAATGTCGATGAAGCCGGACGTCTTCACAACGGCCTGCCTGAATATGAAGGTCTTACGGTCTTCAAGGCCAACCAGCCGATCGTCGACCTGCTCAAGTCTCGCGGCGTCCTGATGGGTGAACAGAAGATCGAACATTCCTATCCGCACTGCTGGCGTTGTCATAACCCGGTCATCTTCCGCGCCACCGAGCAGTGGTTCATCTCCATGGAAGCCAAAGTTGAGGACAGCACTCTGCGGCAGCGCGCCCTGGACGAGATCAAGAAGGTAAAGTGGATTCCCGCATGGGGTGAAGAGCGCATCAGCAACATGATCGCCACGCGTCCCGATTGGTGCATCTCCCGCCAGCGCATCTGGGGCGTTCCCATCGCAGTCTTCTTTTGTGAAGCCTGCGGTAAGCTTCTGGAATCGAAACAAGTGAACCAGGCTGTGGTCGATCTATTCGGCCGCGAGGGCGCCGACTCCTGGTACACGCGCGCCGCTGGTGAAATCTTGCCCGCCGGCACTAAGTGCGAATGCGGCGGCACCAGCTTCCGCAAGGAGAACGACATCATCGACGTGTGGTTTGAGTCCGGATCAAGTCAGGCTGCCGTCCTGGGACGCGAGCCCGGCTTGCCCTGGCCCGCCGACCTTTACCTCGAAGGCGGCGATCAATATCGCGGCTGGTTCCACTCTTCCCTATTGTGTGCTGTCGGCACGCGCGGGCATTCGCCTTACCGCGCCGTGGCCACCAACGGCTGGACGCTCGACCCGCAGGGCCGCGCCACCTCCAAGTCATTGGGCAACGGCATTGATCCGGTAAAAATCGCCAACAGCCTGGGTGGTGAGATCATCCGCATGTGGGTTGCATCCGTTGATTTTCAGGAAGACGTCACCGTTTCGCAGGATTTGATGGACCGCGTCGGCAAGACGTACACCAAGCTGCGTAACACTTTCCGATACTTCGTAAGCAATCTTTACGATTTTGAACCGGAAAAAGACGCGCTCCCCTTCAACCAGTTGCATCCACTGGATCAGTACATGCTTCTGCGCACGGCGGAAATCTCAGAGAGTGTGCAGAAGTGGTATGAAAACTTTGAGTTTCACCGTATCTTCCATCAGTTGAATGAGTTCTGCACCGTGGACCTGAGCGCTGTTTATTTTGATGTCCTCAAAGACCGGCTCTATACCGCCGCTCCGGCATCTCGTGCCCGGCGTTCAGCTCAGACAGCCGTCTGGCGGATCGGCGAGGCGTTGGTAAGACTGGTTGCGCCCATCATGACCTTTACCGCAGACGAGGTCTGGAAGTTTCTGCCTAAGGTCTCCAACCGTCCGGATAGCGTTCACGTTGCGTATTTTCCTTCATCCAGGGAGATCACCGGAGACGGAGTTGATCCCGCCGCGGCCAAGACCGTCAGAGCTGACTTTGACGCACTGATGAAAGTCCGCGATGAGGTCAATAAGGCGCTGGAGGTCCCGCGCAAGGAAAAGATCATCGGCACCGGACTGGAAGCAGCAGTCACCATTCACGCCCCGCAGGACGTGTATACGGTACTTAACAAATACCCGAACGACCTTCGTTTTCTGCTTCTGGTTTCCAAGGCAGAAATTAAACTGGCCGGCAATGGGAACCCGGGTGGCACTTTGCACGTAGATGTAACAAAGGCGCCGGGGGAGAAGTGTGATCGTTGCTGGAACTACTCAACCCAGGTTGGCAAGAGCCAACGCTATCCAACCGTCTGTGAGCGCTGTTTGGCAGTACTGGAAGAATTGGAAAAGAACGATGTGGGCAAGAACGAACCCGTTGAACGTGCTTTATAGACGTCTGAATTATGCGTAAGTATCACTTATTGATTGCCGCAATTGTCGTGATGGTTGATCGCCTGACCAAGGCGGTGGTGGCCGACCGTATTACCCTGCATGACAGTGTTGACATTGTTCCGGGCATCTTCCGTCTCACGCACGTCCAGAACCAGGGCGCGGCCTTTGGCTTGTTTTCTGATTCTGCTTTTCCCTGGAAAGTAGCACTGCTGATTCTGTTTTCGCTGGCCGCTCTGGCTGTGGTTTCCGCCTTGCTCTGGAAAAACGGCAACGCTCTGAACGCTACCGCCATCGCCCTCTCTCTGGTCTTCGGCGGCGCAGTCGGTAATCTATGGGACCGCGTGGCCAGCGGCCGCGTCATCGACTTCCTCGATTTCTATGTCGGCCAGCATCATTGGCCCGCCTTCAACATCGCCGATAGCGCCATCGTGGTAGGCGCACTCCTTCTATTAAGCGAAATCTTCATGGCCCCCCAGGAAGAAAAAGTCGTCAGTTCACAGTAGTTCTTGTCGCTTCGCGAAACCGCTTGTGAGTGTCACTGATGATCTCGGCAGCGTGCTCCTGTTGCTACGGGCTCGGCGCGTGTTCGGCCTCGCCCTTACGAAACTCTCACCCCCTGTCATCTCGACCGGAGTCGGATCGCATGCGATGACGTAGTGGAGAGATCCCGAGAGTGCTGGTAGTTTCAAATACAGCAACAGGGAATTCTCCCGATACTGTCATCCCCGCTCACTCTTTCCATCTCCTCCTCCATGATTTAATCTGCTGTAGCTCCATCCTTCCATGCGTAAACATCAATTCCTCATCGTCGTGGCCGTCGTCGCACTCGACCGTCTCACCAAGTGGCTGGTCATCCAACGCCTGCCGGAAGCCCATGAGGTGTCCATCATTCCCGGCTTGTTTCAGCTCTCGCACTGGGAGAACACCGGAGCGGCCTTCAGCATGTTTGCCGACTCGTCATCTCCCTGGCGAACGCTCGGGCTCATCGGCTTCTCAGTTGTCGCCTTGCTGGTGATTGGGTTCCTGCTGTGGAAGAGTGGCAGCGCTCTTAACGCCACCACGATCGCGCTCACAATGATCATGGGCGGTGCGCTGGGTAACCTGTGGGACCGCGTCGGCAAAGGGACCGTAACGGACTTTCTCGACTTTTACCTCGGCCAGCACCACTGGCCGCCGTTCAACGTCGCCGACAGCGCCATCGTGGTCGGCTCCATAATTCTGATCTGGAAGGTCATGCTCAGCCCGCGGGGCGAATCCGGGCGTTAGGACGTCTGACTACGAATCAGAAGGCCGGGTGCTCAACCTTCTCGATTTGCGTTTCGACGCTCCAGCGCCGAAGGCGCGAAATTATGTAGCCCAGGCCGTAAGGCCTGGGTAGAAATCAAAATACCAATCCGAGCCCCGGGAGGGGCGACACATTCCTACGGCCCCTGATTCTCCGCCACGCTTTTGCTATCCGCCTTCGACGGATAAAGCAACTTGTAAAGCACGGCATTTCGCATGATGGCCTGTACGTATTCCCGTGTCTCGGTAAACGGAATCGACTCCACAAATTCTTCCACGCTCTTGAAGTTCCCGTTTTTGCGCCACTCATCCACGCGCTCTTCACCCGCGTTGTAGGCAGCCAGCGCATATTCCACCTGGCCGTCATAGTGGTCCACCATATGTTTGAAGTAGCGCGTGCCCAGAAGAAGATTGGTATTTGCCACCAGCAGTTCGTCGCTGTTGAAGTGGTGTATCTTCATCTCTTTCGCCAGGTTCCGTCCCACAGTCGGGAGCAACTGCATCAGCCCCATGGCATTGGCCGGGGAGATGGCGTTGGGATTGAACTCAGACTCCTGCCGGATCAGCGAAGCCACCAGATAAGGGTCAAGGCGATTGGTGGTGGCGTCCCGCCGCAACTCATCCCAGAACGGACGCGGAAACAGCCCTTCCCATACCGGACGCGGAATCTGGCTGACTTCGGCCGAGAAGTAACCGGGCACAGCCCGTTTCAAACTTTCGATGGCTCGTATGTAGCTTCCCTGATCGCCATAGACTTCAGCCAATGACTTCGCCAGCCATGGCGGCGATCCGGCGCTGGCCGATTGCAGCTCTTTCACCGCAAAGTCATACAGCGCGCCATTGGTCAGAAGCTGCGCCTTCTGGACATGCAGGTTGTCTTCAGGCGCGTCCCAGCTCCGTGGCGGTGTGGCGACTGCCGGCAGCCTGGCCAAAGCGATTGCAGTTCCGGCTTCATCGAAGCCAAGGGTGGCCAGACGCGCGCGCGCAAGATTGGCGTAGTAGTAATAACGATAATTTTCCGAAAGCTTTTCGTAGTAGGCGCGAGCCACTGCCTTGTCGCCTTCGTCTTCAGCGATGCGACCTCGCCAGTAAACCGCTGCCGGGACTTCATTCGACGTGGGATAAAGTGTCAATTGCTCATCAAACAGGCGCTTGGCGTCATCCTTCCTGCCCAGGCGATAGTTCAGCCACGCTGTCTTCCAATGTGCGTAAGGAGAAAAGCGTCCATTCTGCTGGCGCTGATAAATTTCTGCATAAAACTTCGCGCCGCTGTCAAAATCATTCTTGAGCATGTACATGTTGCCCGCGGAAAGCAACGCTTCCTGAAACCACGGGCTGTCCGGAGCAAAGCTCCTCAGCTGCGCCACGTAATCGGCATGCTTGCTGCGATCATCTTTATCACGCGATACTTCCGCCAAAAAGTAGAGCGCCTGGGCTTTGGCATCACCTGTGGCAGCCTGGTTCTGGGCCAGGTTCTCAAACAGATGCTGCGCGTCATCGCGCTTTCGTGCGCGGTAGAGGGCGGCGCCGTATTGCGCCTGCATCGCCGCCATCTTGTCGGGCGGCGCCTGCTCCAACAGTCCGCTCAACTCATTCGCGGTGTCCTGATAACGACGCGCCTTAAACAGCAGATCGGCCCGTGTGCGCCGCTGTTCAAACGTTCCCACCGGGCTCGGCTCGCCCAGCCCGCGCAGCTCTGTTGCCGCCAGATCAGCCTCAACGCTGGCCGGCATTTCAAAATAGATTCCGTGAAAGGTCGCGGCCGCCTTTACGGCATCATTGGCCTTGGCATAGGCCCGCCCCAACACCAGTTCAATATCGGCCTTGGATGGCTGACGATGCTTCTCCAGATATGCCGCGGCCTTCTCAGCCTGGTTTGTGGCGATCAGCGCATTCGCATACAGCAGGCTGACTTCGTGGAAATTGAGCGAATCGGGATACTTTTGCTCGAAGCCTTCCAGGGTCTTGATCACCTCTTCCTGGTTGCCTTCGCCCTGCCATGCCGATGCCCGCAGCCAGTCAAGATAATCGCCCAGCAGCGGTGAGATCTCTTCCGCGTGCTGCCATGCTTCGCGCGCCGCCGGATAATCCTTGTCGAGATAATGAGCGTACCCCAGCACGGTCCATGCCAGCGGCCCGGCATCATCCTTGCGATGGCGATGCGCGTAGTCCTGCACTCCGGCATAGGCTTCCGGCGTGCGATTCTCGAGCAACTGCTGCGCCATGGGCTTCAGATCAGCCGACGCAACAAACGCCCGATTGATGTGCTTGAGCTTGCTGGTGGATCCCGCTGTGCTGGAAGACTTCTTCTGGGCAGCCGCGGTCTTTTTCTTTGCGCTGGTCTTTTTGGAAGTTTGTCCTTGAACGCCGGCGACCAGGAACAGCAACACCACAAAACAGAATAAAGTTTTAGCTCTGACAACCACGATTTTCCTTCAAAGTTATTTCCCTCACATCAGTGCGGGAAACTGGCTCCCATCAGCGAGACATCACTGTCCGCCAGAATCCGAATCAGTTCCTGCGTAAAATAATCGGCCGCAGCTACCGGACTGCCACCGTAACGCTTGTCATACGTCGCGCGGCTCTTCTCAATGTCTTCCCGCAGGCGATCGTATAAATCATGGTTCTGCTTGCCTTCCGCCACTTTGGGCTGGTTATAAAGCTTGATCTCTTCCACCAGCAGTTTGGCAAAACGTTTCGCCTTCTTGTGTACATCAGATTCTTCGCCAGCCGGAGTAGATGGCTGAGCCATGGGCGTAGCAACAGCTGCAGCAGCCATCGGCGAGCTGACTGCGCCGGCAGCAGCGGACACCATGGCACTGCCTGGTGTCGACTCCGTGTACGCTGGCTGGCTGTCGTCCATTGGCATCGGCATCGACGATGCCGCCGCGGAGCCTCCCGTCTTGCGGAACGCATTCACTTCCAGCCATAGCGCGGCAAACCGCGTCAGGGCGGCCATCGCGGATGCATCCATTGTGCCCTGGGCTGACAGGCCGCCATCGGCATAGATCACAGCGGCAACCTTGTCTTTCACCACCAGCGGCAGCACCACACAGTTGTTCTGCGAAGGTGCGCGCATCATCTCGGCAAAGTTCTCGTCAAAATCTGCAATGGAGCCGGCGGCAATCGATCTTCCCTGCACCGCTTCACCCGCAAGTCCGGTTGAGGGTTCCAGACTAACATTTCGGACGGCGTCATTGTCTTCAAAGCCGATCCCCTGCCATCCATTGACCGTTCCGCCCTTGACCACAAACAGCGCCACCCGTCCGGCAAACCGCGCCGTGCCTTCCAGCAAATGCCGTAGTATTTCCGATTGTGAGTTCCCTTCCTGGATGGCTGTCACTGCGCCACTCAACAGGTCGGTTGGCGAGGCTCCCCGCGCCGGGTTAAGCAGTTCCAGTTCTTCGGTGGCGCGACGCGCAATCTCGCCCCGAAGCTTTGGCAGAACGGTGTCCAGTACCTCTGCGACCACTTCTTCGATGATGGATTGAATTTCAGACGGACGTGGCATTCTTCTCTATTATTTCTACGCGTTTAGCCGCGATTATAAGGTTTACCAGATCGCTGTCAATCTGCGAGGTTACTGAAGTGACCGCCTCTAGTATCTTAGTAGTGTCGCTGGGCTTAAGCCAACCAGCCCTGCATTGATCCAAGGCCAAAACTGGAGGTCTCTAAGATGAAACACGGAGTTCTGCTGCTGGTTGTATTGATGGCTGTCATGCCAGGCCCGCTCGGCTCACAAGTCAGGCGTAAGGCTGCCACACCCCTCGTCAGTTCGCCGGAAGAGATCGCCAAATCAATCCAGCAACTGGAGAGTGACCTGCGCATCGCCACCATGAAGGGTGAAGCTTCCTGGTTTGAGCAGCATCTGGCAGACAACTACGTGGAGACTGACGCTACTGGCAAGGTGAACACCCGCGCCGACGTCGTCAAGCTTTACCGCAATATCCAACCGGAATATGACGCATGGAACCTGAGCGAAGGGACCGCCCAGACCTTTCACGGCAACACCGTTATTCTGACCGGCAAGCTTGATCTGGAAGGCAACGTCGAAGGCAAAAGCGTTTCCGGTTCCTTCCGGTTTACGCGCATCTGGATCAAGGATGGCCTGGAATGGAAACTAGCAGCGGAGCAGATGACGAGGATTGCTGGGTAGGTCTTGTTTTTTATCCCGAGTGCAACGAGGGATCCCTACGGACGGCAGCGGTCTTTCCGGCGAACACGATTTTTAGCGTAGAGACGTGGCATGCCACAGCTCCAATCATTCACAAATCACGTCCGCCTTACTCCACCACCAGCTTCCCTACCATGTCTTCATGATGAGGGCCGCAGATCACTCCGCACACCACTTTGAACTCGCCTTTTTTCTGGGGTGTGAAATTGACCTTTGTGGTGCGTCCGGGCTGAACGGACTCTTTGATCCCCAGGTCGGGAACATCCAGTCCATGCTGCACGTCGGCGGTTGTCACATCCAGCTCCACCGGCTGTCCGCTTTTCACCCGGATGACGTTTGGCTGGATATCATATTTCTTCATAACCACGTTGATCTGCTGGGCTGGAGTTTGTTGGGGCTTCTGGCATCCCACGGTGAGAATCAGTAAACTAGCTAGGACAGGGATCACGATCGAGATCTTTTTCATAGTTGATGAATGAGTGCCGTGTTTGTGACGGTGGGTCATCCTGAGCACCTGATGAACCCTGGAAGTTTTTTATTTCCTTTCGCCCTTCCAACCGTCAAAACATAGTAAATTATTTTGAGTCGGAGTTGCATGGCAACCATCCAAAAGAAAGCCGAGGAAGGTATCACTGAAGAGCTGGCGCTGGTCCACGCTGCTAAAGCGGGCGACCTTGAAGCGTTCAGCCAGTTGGTGACACGGTATGACCGGAATATCTTCCGTATCGCGCAGCACATTACGCACAATGAGGAAGACGCCCAGGACGTAGTCCAGGACGCGTTCCTCAAGGCTTATACGAACCTCGCTCAGTTCCAGGAGAATTCAAAGTTCTATACCTGGCTGGTAAGGATCGCAGTCAATGAAGCCTTGATGAAGCTGCGCAAACGGCGAAACGATCGGACCGTTTCGCTGGATGAGGACGTGGAGACCGAAGAGGGTTCCATGCCGCGGGAAGTCGCGGACTGGTCACCCAATCCGGAGCAGTTGTATGGACAGTCTGAATTGGGAGACATCCTGAAAAAGACCATCCAGGGCCTGCCACCGGGGTTTCGCACCGTCTTCGTGTTACGCGATGTTGAAGGTTTGTCCACGGAGGAAACGGCGGAAATGCTGGATTTGAGCGTACCTGCGGTAAAGTCTCGACTCCTGCGTGCCCGTTTGCAGCTTCGTGAACGCCTGGCAAGATATTTCAAGGCTAAGCAAGATGGAGATGGCAACCAGTGAAATGCAATGACTTCCTAAAGGAACTGTCTGATTACCTGGACGGTCGAATCACCGAAGACCTTAAGACTGAACTGGACGAACATCTCCATTGGTGCCACGAATGCCACGTGGTCATGAATACCACCAAAAAGACCATTGAAATTTACCGCGACAACCAGATTTACGAGCTTCCCACCGGCCTCAGAACCCGCCTCCATGACGCGATTATGAAAAAATGTCGCGGCCAGCAGACAAAAAAAGACGTCTAAAGTCCCTCAATCTCTAAAATGGCTATTGAAAATAAAGGACTTATATTTCAGTACCAAATTGGTGCCTTGCAGATAAGTTTCCAAACAGCAGCTTCGAACCTTTTTAGGCAGCCCTGAATCTAATATTCAGAGTACGACAGATATGTGATTTATGTGTACCATAGGTCATGTCCTGTAGTACACTGTGCTCGGTAGCAGTTGGGCTTCCGGGTGGTTCTTTTTAGACCAGATTTAAAACGGGGTGTGATTTTATGGCGAGTTTGCTTGACGTGCTCTTCGGATGTCACCACAAGAATTTCAGCTTCCCGATCACCAAGAAACCGGGTCAGCGCCGCTCTGAAGTGGCCGCATTGACCGGCACATATGTTTGCTGCCTCGATTGCGGAAAAGAGTTTGCGTACGACTGGCAGGAGATGAAGGTTATTGAGGGCGTTCCTCGACGGTTTAAGGCCGTAGCGGCCAGCGCTGCTGAGTCTTTCGCCAGCAAATAAGATTTCCAACCGTTCGGGCTGTCTGCAAGCAGATTCCAACCGAGGCTGTTTCGGCTAAAGTGATGGAATCGGGTTCTCTGCATCGTCTGGAGCCAAAGTTCTGGCCGGATCCAGAGAACCTTGATGCAAGTAAGAGCTTTTACCCCCGGAAAGAATCACCCTTCGATGTGTATCTTGAATCAAATGAGCCGCTTAGCGATCCCGGAGGGTTGTAACGCGGCCTTTTGCGTTTCTTCACCAATCCACGGTCTGATTCACTTCAGAGTTCACATACATTTTACTTCGTAATCCGGACCAGTCGTGGCATGATGCTCATAACAGCAGTACAGGTAAAGGAGAACGGATGACTCCCACTTCCGGTAAGCAGATATCGAAAGCCATGGGAACGTTTTGGAGAAAGGTCAGCGCACGTAACATCAAGCTGGTTCAATCCACGTGCCCACAGTGCAATTCATTTGTCGGAGCCAGTCCCAGCCCTGAGGTGCTTTCCCTGGTGGAAAACATGCATCACTGCTCTGGATTGGTACTCCCTCCTCCAACCGCTCTTAGGCCCTGAACGTCAGCCAGCGCCCGCGTGGTCGGGTATTAAAAGCTTTCCATCTGGAACTGCGATTCCAGCAACAGGTTCTACACAAATTTCCATACGCAAACAGGCGGCCCGAGAGCCGCCTGTTTTATTTCGTTTTAAATTCTAACGCCAGCTTAGTTATTATCGCGGCGTTTCAGCGTCGGGCGATCGTCATCCTTCTGGTCGCCATTCTTGTCCTTTGAAGTAGTGCTTGCGGTGCGCCGCAAGGTCGGTTTGTTCGGATTGGTATCGTCTATCTTGCGACGGTTCTCAATCGACGCCAGGCGTGATTTCACATCGTTAAATTCAGATGTGGTTTCAATGTACTGGTCTTTGCCCGGCAGAATGGTGGCAATCTCTTCCTGCGTCTTCTGAATTCGATCAGGAGTCTGCGGATGAGTTGCGAATGCCTTGGCTAGCGATCCCGGCTTCTTCTTTTCCTGCGCCTGGATCTTCTCAAAGAAATTTACAAACTCGTTGGGATCATAACCGGCTTTGTACATATACTGCACGCCCAGATAATCGGCTTCGGCCTCAAAGCCGCGGGAGAAGCTGAGAAACGTCAGCGGCAAACCAATGCCGGCCGCTTCACGGGCCGCGTAGCCGATGCCGCCGCCAACAAAGATCAGCGGAATCGTCATGATGTTGGCGAGCTGCGAACGGGTGGCTCCGCGCGTCGCGTGACGGGCGCACACGTGAGCAATCTCATGGGCCATCACGCCCGCGAGCTCGGCTTCATCGTCAGCCGCCAGGATCAATCCGGAGTTAACGTAGAAGAAGCCGCCCGGCAGCGCCATGGCGTTGATTTCATCCGCGTCCACCACCTTGATGGTGAAAGGCACTTTTGCATCTGAATTGCGGACCAGGTTCTGCCCCACGCGATTCACATATTCATTGACCACCGGGTCCTGAATCAGCTTCATGCTCTGCTCAATCTGCTGGGCATACTGCTTGCCCATCTTGATTTCGCTTTCCGTGGAATACCAGTCCATGCCGCCGAGCTTGCGGTTGCCTATGGCATCAACGTCATTCTTGCTGCCATCATGCTTGATCTTCTTTTCTTTCTTGTCCTTCTTGTCGCTGGCCTGATCGTTGCTCGCGGATTGATCGTCAGCCGACGTCGTGGTGGCCGGGGCCTCCTGCGTCTTATCGCCGCCCGATGGCGTGTTGGCCGGGGCCTGCTGCGTCTTGTCGCCGGCGGGCTGCTGTTGTTGCGATTGATCAGTCGCCTGTGGCTGTGCCGCCTGCGGCGTCTGTGTCTGCGACGCTTGATCGGAAGGCTGCGTTTTCTGTTTGTCGTCCTGGGCTAACGCTGCAACGGATAAGCTGGTTAGAGCCAGGATGGAGGACAGCAGCAGAGCTCGAATTTTCATAGGCACACACTCCTGCAAGGACCGGGCCTCACGGCGATGTCAATACATTCATTATACCGCTGGCTCACCATTACCTTGGATATAATCCCGGAACGATTGGATGCTGCTTTCTTGCAGCAATTCGCTGTCCATTCCATCAGGAATCGGTAAAGTCCCGGTAAACTTGAGGGTGAAAAAGCGCTTGTTCTCAGGTTGGGGGTCTCTCAAGTTGATTTCTCAGGTAGACGGGTTCTCTCAAAAGCAGACGATCTTTCAAGTAAACGATCTTTCAGGTAGACGAAGACTGCGGGCTGTTGGCTTTCAGATGCAGGATCTCAACTCGCTCAGCCCGCCATTCGCCGGCCTTATCCTGATTGGCAGTCACGCGGATTTCCTGACCCACTTCCAGACATTCCATACGACAGCGATGGCGCTGAGCAGCCGGAATGGCGCTCCCAAACTCGATCTGCGCATGCGACACCTCCACATGCCGCAATAAGTGGTTGCGTCCCTGGACAAAGATCCACCCGGGTGTCGCAGGCAGCGACGTGGGCGGATCTACCACAGTACCCTGGAACATACCTGCCGTACTCCAACCCGCGGCAGGCATCAACATCAGTCCCGTTATCAGTACCACCACCCAGTTACAGCGCATATCTTTTCAGATGCTGGTGCACCTTGCGGCGTTCTGCCTCAGTCGTAATATTCCAGCCCCAGATGTGTAATCAGCTGTTCGCCCCTGAGATAGCGCAACGTGTTCTTGAGCTTCATGAGCTGGATGAACAGATCATGTTCCGGATAAAGCCCCGGGGCCGTCATCGGAGACTTCAGATAGAAGCTGAGCCACTCCTGCACTCCCAGACCGGAGAGCTCTTCGCACCGCTTCGCCAGGTCCAGGAACAGAACCAGGTCCAGAGCGATAGGAGCCGCCAGAATCGAATCGCGACACAGGAAATCGACCTTGATCTGCATGGGATAACCCAGCCAGCCAAAGATATCGATATTGTCCCAACCTTCTTTGTTATCACCGCGCGGCGGGTAATAATTGATACGAACCTTGTGATAAAAGTCTTTGTAAAGCTGGGGATACAGTTCGGGCTGCAGGATCTGGTCCAGCACGGAGAGCTTGGACTCTTCCTTAGTCTTGAATGAGCCCGGATCTTCCAGCACTTCGCCATCGCGATTCCCGAGAATATTGGTTGAGAACCAGCCACTCAATCCCAGCATGCGGGCTTTGAAACCCGGCGCCAGAATCGTCTTCATCAGCGTCTGCCCGGTTTTAAAATCCTTGCCGGCGATGGGCGCTTTGTTCTTCTTGGATAACTCCATCATGACCGGGAGATCAACCGTCAGGTTGGGCGCGCCATTGGCGAATGGAACTCCCTCTGACAGCGCCGCATAGGCATAAATCATGGACGGCGCAATGTTCTCGTCATTCTTCTCCATGGCTTTTTCAAAGGCCTTGACGGAAGCGTGTACGGGTGTGGGCGTCAGGTAAATCTCCGTGGAACCGCACCAGATCATCACCAGCCGTGAAGCGCCGGATTCTTTCTTGAACGCCTTGATGTCTTCGCGCAACAGATTGGCCAGGTCAAGCTTGTTCTTGCCCTTTTTCACATGCTTGCCGTCCAGCATCTTCACGTAGTTGCGATCGAACACCGCCTTGCGGGGCTTGATCGACTTCATAAACGGCTTGATCTGGTTGAGCAGATCTTTCTCCAGGACAGCGGCGTGCATGGCCGCTTCATAGGCGTCTTCTTCAAAGATGTCCCAGGCAGTGAACACCATGTCATTGAGATCGGCCAAAGGAACAAATTCCTTGATCTTGGGTGATCGGCCTTCCGTGCGTTTTCCCAGACGGATGGTGCCCATTTGCGTCAACGAGCCCACCGGCTGCGCAATGCCTTTGCGGACGGCTTCAACACCGGCCATGAACGTGGTTGCCACCGCGCCCATGCCGCAGATCATTACGCCCAGCTTGCCCTTGGCGGGCTCTATTTTGAATTTCTTAGTCTCTTCCGTGGAGGATTTGGGTGCCATTAACTTTGCGACCATCCTAATAAGATCTTGGTATAAACGTCACTTCCAAGCGCTCGCGCAACCAATAAAATGACGCGAAGCCGAAATTATTTTCGGCCCCCGGGGACGCTGCCAGCAACGCCCCATAACGAACCAGACTGTCATTGCAAACTGGTTATCTTCTCGCATTCACCACGGTTTTGTAAACCGTGAATAGTGGAGTGCTCGTTTATCAGGCTGAAGCGGTCATCCGGTTCTTCCAATGTGACCGCACGAACCAGAAAATTCCCGCTAGAAGGATCACAATGATCACCGCATCCAGACGATGCAGCCAGTGCTTGAGACGCGGATCACTGTCCCAGTGCTCGCCCAGTTTCATCCCTACCCATGCCAGCACAAAGCACCACGGCCACGATCCCACGAATGTATAAATGTGAAAGCGGGCGCGGGGCATGCGCGCGATACCCGCGGGCAACGCAATAAACGTCCTGATCACAGGCAACAGTCGTCCGATAAACACCGCGGCCGCGCCGAACTTGTGAAAGAACCGGTCAGCCACGTCGAGATCGTGGCGATTAATCCATATATAGCGGCCATAACGCTCCACCAGAGGCCGCCCCCCGTAGTGGCCGATCTCATAGGCAATCACCGAACCCAGATTGCAGCCGATGGCGCCGGCCGTCGCGACCCAGAAAAGACTGAGCCGTCCGGTGTAAACCAGGTATCCGGCAAAAGGCATGATGATCTCAGAAGGCAGAGGAATACACGCCGATTCAATCGCCATGAGCGCCACGACGCCGAAATATCCCGTGCCGGAGATCACACCAATAATGATCTTGGCCAGGACTGCAATAATTTTTTCTGTCATTCGGTGGGTTTACTCATTCAATGGAGGTGTTCCGATGCGGTTTTCAGTTCGATGCTGTTGCTCATTCGATGGGATCTTGTGTGGCCCGGTCAGAATTCCTGCGAATCCTGCGTGAACGTATAGCCGGGCAGACTCATGCCCTCATCCATGCGGGATACTTTCACGCGTATGCTCTCCGCATCCGGCGCGTCCTTGCTCGCCGGACGCAGCATGGCGTACTGGGTAAACAGCTCACTATAGACCTTGGTCACAAGAAAGTTGGCGCCGCTCTCATCACTGCGCCACACCTGTCCTGCCTGAACGTTTTTGACCATAAGAGACAGAGTAAAGACTGCCATGCTGGATGGTCAATGGCAGCGAACCACAAACAGCATATTCAACTGCTCGAAGCACGTGTGGCACAGCCGCCCCCGGCTGTGCGATCTCCAATACTCTTTCGGGGTGGCCAGGCATAAAGCGCCGCAGGCGCGAATGAAAGTAGCCCGGCACGCAGCAGAGCAAGTGCCGGGAAAAAGGAGCAGGTGAGAACAAGTCCCGCAGGGACGGCTGAATTACTCGTCATCATGCAGGCCGTGCCGCTCCAGTATTGTCCTCCACTCTCGTGCAAAATTCATTTTTGCATGGTGCTTTTTCTGATTTTGAATATAGCGTACCGTGGAGGCCTTCTGCGATATCCCTATGGTGAATGCGCCATATTTTTCCTGCCACTGAAAAAGACGCTGGCCCAGATCCTCATGCATCCATTTTGCTACGGCTACCGCCAGTACCCCGTTGGTTTTGGCAATGCCGCCCATGTACGCCCACAGCCGGGGTTGAATTTGATCTTCGATCAACGGCTTGCGGTTCTTGGTTGCAAATACACAATGAAAGAGGAGGCTGGAATAAGACATTAGAGAGGCATTCTATTCAGCCGTCCCTGGCGGGACTAGTCTTTCCTTTTCCTGCTCCCCGGCACTTGCTTCGCGGCGTGCCGGGCTACTCTCATTCGCGCCTTACGGCGCTTCAAACGCCGCAAGGTTCTTGCTCTGACGGCGTTTAGCGAGAACCGCCCTGTGAATCTGCGTTCTGCTGCAGCCTCTTCACCTGCGTTTTCAGCGCCGCGTTCTCTTTCATCAACCGCGACAACACTATCGCGAACGCGATACACGCCAATGCGAGAATGAGGCTACTCATTCGGGCAATTTCCCGCTGAACAGCTCTTCAATCTTCGCCGACGGAACTCTCACGCCCACATAGAAGCTGCCGAAGATGGCATACATGGCGCTCACTTCGTCAAAGCGCATTTCATAAATCAGCTTCTTGAAGATCACGGGATCGTCCGCGAACAGATCAACGCCCCACTCCCAGTTATCGAACCCAATCGATCCGGTAATGATCTGCCTGACAGTCCCTGCATAACGACGGCCCACCATGCCATGCTCTTCCATCTGGCGCTGGCGTTCTTCTATCGGGAGGCTGTACCAGTTCTTGTCCTCGCCACGACGACGGTCCATGGGATAAAAGCAGACATAGCGCGAAGGCGGAATCTGGGGAAATAATCTCGGACGCATGGCCTCCGTCTGGCGTTCCGTCGTCTCTTTCACTGCCGCATCCCACTCCGGCGAGTGCGGGACAATTCCCTTCTCCTTCAATGTCCGGTAAAGCTTGAGCGACGACTCATACAATCCCAGTTCCACCACCGACACATAGGACGTGGTCTGCTCCAGATAATCATTTAGCCGCAGCCGCGCAATCTCCAGTTCCACGTGTTTCAAATGATCAAATGAGTTGCGGAAATGGATGAGCATCAGATCGGCTTTATGTCCCAGCATGGAAAACAACGCGCTTTGTCCGTGGACATGCGTCTCGAGCTTGGTCAGGGCAGTACCGGCTTCCGCCAGGATTTCATGCTGCTGCGCCGCCGGGAGCTTACGCCACTCCGCCCAGCGAAAATGAAACATCTGGTGCAGTACGCTGGAGCCTTCCAGCGTGATTGGGACTCCGTAGATGTTTTCCGATTGTGTCCGCGTCTCAGCCTTGCCGATGGATGCCATGCTTTTCCTCTGTTGTGATTGTAGCCCGGGTGCTTTAATTTTATTCTGCTATGCCCACCGCTCAACGCAAGGCCGCAAAAGCTTCTGGCGCCAGGAAATCCGCCGTAAAACCCAAATCTAGCGCCAAAGCTTCCAGCACCAAAGCTATGGCCGGAAAATCCAGGACCGGCAAAGCTGGCTCGAAGGCGAGCGCTAAAAAGCCTTCAGCCATCAACTCCGGAGTAACGCCTTCCAAAGGATACAATCCCGTAGCCCCTGAGCGAGTCCAGGCAATCCTTGCGCATCTGGATCAACTGTACCCCAACGCCACCTGCGCCCTTACACACAAAAGTGCATGGGAACTGCTGGTGGCGACAATACTCTCCGCGCAATGTACCGATGCCACCGTAAATAAAGTAACGCCGGTGATCTTCCAAAAGTATCCCACACCGCAGGCATTCGCTGCGATTACGCCGGAACAACTCGAACCGGACATCCGGCCAACCGGCTTCTTCCGCAACAAAGCCAAATCAGTGGTGGGAGCGGCAAAGAAAGTAGTCGCGAACTTCGGCGGTGAGGTCCCCAACGAGATGGACAAACTGCTGAGCCTGCCGGGCGTAGCTCGCAAAACCGCCAACGTCGTTCTGGGCACGTGGTTCAAGCTGGGTGTTGGCGTAGTCGTCGATACGCACGTGCACCGCATCTCGCGACGCCTTGAACTCACCAAAAGCAACGACGCTAAAAACATTGAACAAGACTTAATGAAGGTGATTCCACAAGCGCGCTGGATTGACTATTCGCACCTCATCATCCATCACGGCCGCGCATTGTGTATTGCCCGCAAACCCAAATGTGCCGATTGCAGCCTGGAAACCCTCTGCCACGCAGCGGATAAGACATGGTCAACGGTGGAAATACATAAGAACGCAACGCCGGGATGACACGGCAAGAATTTTCACCACGGAGGCACGGAGACACGGAGAAATGCTCAAACAAATAATATTGATCACCGTCTCGTTGGCCGTTAGGTTCGCGTCCGCACAAACGTCCACGGCTCCTGCCTTCATCGGCGATCCAGCGCAGATCACGGCAAAAGAAAAATTTGACGTCCAGCAGCTCAGCGTGGACAAGCTTTTCACCACGCGCATCATCGGCGCCAGCACCTGGTCTCCTGATGGAAAACAGATCGCCTTCGTCAGCAATATCAGCGGACGCAACAATCTATGGCTGGTATCTTCCGAATCCGGCTGGCCTTCGCAGCTTACCGCCAGTGACCAGCGCCAGATATCGCCGGCATGGTCTTCCAACGGTCGCTGGATTGCCTACGGCTCTGATCACGATGGCGACGAACAATGGGACATCTTTATCGTCTCGCCCACCAGCGGCCAGGTGATCAATCTCACCAACACACCCAACGTGTCAGAAGAAAATTTTGTCTGGTCGCCTGATGGTGAGCGGCTCGCCTACAGCGTGAAGCCCAAAGAATCGCCGAACTATGAGATTGACGTGATGGAGATCGCCACCAAAAAAGTCACGCACATCACCTCCAACACGCCGCCCGACCTGAACAACGTCGTCGCGTGCTGGTCTCGTGACGGCAAGCAGCTGGTCTTCAATCGCTCTGACGCGGCCGGCAAGAATTCCGATATCTTTCTCGCCGACCCAGCCCCCGGCAAAGCCACCAGACTCACCACGCACGCGGAAAACCAGATCTACGCGGCCACGGACATTTCACCCGACGCCAAAACCATTCTGCTTACCTCCAACGCCGGCAACGGCTATTCCAACGCCGCCCTGCTCGATGTGGCCAGCAAAAAGATCCGCTGGCTGACGGAAGACAAATGGGAGATCAATTCCGAGAAATACTCGCCTGACGGGAGACTTCTCACCTGGACCAGAAATGCTGACGGCAATTCTGAAATCGTGATCTATGACATGAGCGCGCGACAGCCGCGCACTCTGCCGCTGCCCAAAGGCATCAACACGATGGCCGGATCGGATTCGCCATTTTCCGGAAAAGCCTCCGATACAACGCGTCTGCTCATCAATCATGATGGTCCCGTCGCGCCCAATGACATATGGGTCTATGATTTCGCTACCGGAAAAACCCATCAGGTAACGCATTCACTATCTGCCGGCGTGCGCAGTGAAGATATGGTGGAGCCATTCCTGGTCCACTACCCCAGCAAGGACGGCAAGTTCCAGATCTCGGCTTTCGTTTATGTCCCGTTCGGCGCCCAGCGTAACGGCAAGAACGCCGCCATCGTCTCTATCCATGGCGGCCCGGACGCGCAGGTGGTCAACAGCTTCAGTCGCACTCTGCAGTTTCTGGTGAATCAGGGCTTCTTCGTGATTGCGCCTAACTATCGCGGATCCAGTGGTTATGGCAAGGAATTCTCTGATGCCAACGTGCATGACATGGGCGGTGGCGACCTGCAAGACATCATCTCCGCCGCCGACTGGATGATCAAGACCGGTTTTGTCGACGCGAAAAAGGTCGCTGTGATGGGCGGAAGCTACGGCGGCTATCTCAGCATGATGGCCGTAACCAAGGCTCCCGATCGCTGGGCCGCCGGCGTACCCATCGTGCCGTTTGTTAACTGGTTCACCGAAATCGAAAATGAAGACCCGGCGCTGCGGCAGTATGACATGGCAACCATGGGCGATCCCGTGAAAGACAAAGCTCGCTTGCATGAACGATCACCCATTAATTTTGTCGACCAGATCAAAGCGCCGCTATTACTGTTAGCCGGTGGACATGACCCCCGCTGCCCGCGAACGGAAGCCGAGCAGGTTGCTTCCGCGGTGAAGAAGCGTGGTGGCGTGGTGGAGTTGAAGGTTTACGAAAACGAAGGCCACGGCTTCGCCAAAATCGAAAATCAGATTGACTCTTTCACCCGCATCGCCGACTTCCTCAAGAAATACGCTCCACCGGAGAAATGCGGATGCAATGTGTATGACTGAGCAAATAGCAATTGGCAATTAGCATTCAGCACTCAGCATTCAGCCCGCGAAGCATTATCGCTTGACTAAGATCCGGCGCCGCAGGCGCGGCATAAGCCCAGTGCGTTTCCGAGTTCCGCAACGCGGAACGAAGCATTAGCGTTGGGTGAGGGAGAGCTGGGTAAGAAAGAAGAGGTTCATTTCTACACCGCCGTGCTGAAGCGGGGCGTTGAAAAGGCGACCAGCGCTAGCGAAGCACACTCCAAAAGCAGATAATTGACGTATCCCATGGACCCGAAGCAATGCTACGACGAGCTTGCCGCCCACTACCACCTGCTTTTTGAAAACTGGGACAGCGCGATTGCACGGCAGGCATCCATCCTCGGCCCAATTCTTCAACGAGAATGCGGCCCGCCGAATGCCACTCTCGTTCTGGATGTTGCATGCGGCATAGGAACGCAGTCGCTCGGTCTGGCCAAACTTGGATTCCAGATCACCGGTTGTGATATCAGCCCCGCGGCCATAGAACGCGCACGCCGTGAAGCTTCTCAACGAAATCTGGATATTCAATTTTCAGTCGCCGACATGCTGGACCTCACCGGTGTGAAACAATCCGGCTTCGACGCCGTGATTTGCATGGACAATGCTCTTCCTCACCTGGAAAGCACCGAGCAACTCATTCAGGCAGCCACGCAAATCAGGAGCAAACTCCGGCCCAAAGGTCTCTTCATGGCCGGCATTCGCAATTACGATCTCTTGATCGAAGAAAAACCAACCGTGCAGGGCCCCTCCTTTTACTCCGATCAAGGGCAGCGAAGAATAGTTTTTCAAGTCTGGGATTGGCTCGATGAGCGCCGCTACATGTTTCACCTGCACATCACGCGCATGGTCGCAGGGGAATGGCAGACGTTTCATACCACGGCGGTATATCGCGCGTTGCTCAGACAGGAATTATCCGATGCATTGAGCAAAGCGGGATTCACGAAAATTCGCTGGCTGCTTCCGGTAGAAAGCGGCTTCTATCAGCCAGTGGTCCTGGCGAGGGTTCGCTAGGCACTCAGCACTCAGCCGTCAGCATTCAGCCCGCCTAATGTTCTTGATGTGGCGAACAAGGCTTCGGGGCTTATGTCGCTCCGCTGGCGCTGCGCTGCCGCGCCTACGGCGCTGGGGCTAGGATTCGGCGATTATGTTTCGCGACTGAATGCTGAATGTTGAGTGCTGACTGCTTGTTGCTAACTCGTCCCTAACAGCCTTTTCAATAACTCTTGTGACGCCATCTTGTGTACGTGCTCGGTAATGGCGAATACCAATCCCGGCATTGTGTATTCACGGGCTTCAATCGCCGGAGGAAATCCGGCGTCACTCAGCGTCTTGGATGTCACCGGACCAATCGACGCCAGCCAGATCGCTCGCAGCGTGGGTTCGTATTTCTTTCCCAGCAGATCCAGAAAATTCGTCGCCGTGGAAGAGCTGGTAAACGTGACGATGTCCGGCAACTGCGTATCGTCTTTAAAAAGCTTTTGAATTTTCGCTTTGGCTCCGGCTGGAACCTTCGTCTCGTATGCTTCGGCGATGTCCACTTTCGCTCCGGCTTTGCGCAACTCAATCGGCAGAACATCGCGCGCGACTTTCGCTCGGGCCAGCAGTACGCGCTTCCCTTCCGTCTTGCCGCGCAACGCTTCCACCACCGCCTCGGCCACATATTTCTCCGGCGTCACCGCAACTTTCAATGCCTGGTCTTCGATGGCCTTCGCCGTAGCCGGGCCAATGGCCGCGATCTGCAGATGCTTGAACTTGCTGACGGGAATTTTCAGCTTCTTCAGACGCTCCACCATGGCCTCAACGCCATTTACGCTGGTCAGGATCAGCCAGTCGTAATCCGATATTTTCTTCAATCCGGCATCCAGGGCCTTGAAGCTGCTGGGAGGATTGATCTCAATGGTAGGAACTTCGGTTACGTCGGCGCCAAGCTCGCGCAATGGTTTGGCCAGACCGCCAGACTGTTTGCTGGCGCGCGTGGTCAATATGCGCCATCCGATCAGTGGTTTGTTCGGGTCACCATTCATGTGTGTTGAGCTTATGGCTGATTGGGAACAGCCACCTCTTCTTTGTACACATCTTCCAGAATCTTGTCCGCGCCCATCTTCAACAACTTCTGTGCGGTCTCCTTGCCCAGTTGCACGGGATCGCTGCCCCTGGCCATCTGCCGCAGTATCTTGCTGCCATCAGGACGCCCCACCATCGCCCTCAGATTGAGCACGCCTTCCACCGCCTCGGCAAAGGCCCCGATCGGCACCTGACATCCACCACCCAGACTTCCCAGCAGTGCGCGTTCACACTCAATCGCGCGGCGCGTTTCCGCATGGTTGAGGAACTCAAGATATTTGCGGGTCTCGGCGTCATCGGTGCGGGTTTCAATCGCCAGAGCACCCTGGCCCACCGCCGAACACATAATGTCAGCGTCAATGCGCAAGCGGACAAAACTATCCAGACCAAGGCGATGCACACCGGCAGCAGCAAGAATAATGGCATCGTATTCGCCCGACTCAAGCTTGCGCAACCGGGTATCAACATTGCCGCGCAGAGGAAAGATCTCCAGGTCAGGACGCATCGCCTTCAGCTGGCATTGCCGACGCAGGCTGCTGGTGCCTACTTTCGCGCCCTTCGGCAGGCCTTCTATCGACGAATACTTCACTGAGATGAAAGCGTCACGCGGGTCTTCGCGCTTCATGATCGCGGCCAGCGTGAACTGCGGATGCAGTTCCGTGGGAACATCTTTCAGGCTGTGCACCGCAAGATCAATGCGCTTATCCGCCAGCGCCTCCTCAATCTCTTTGGTGAACATGCCCTTGGTGCCCACTTTAGCCAGAGAAACGTCAAGAATCTTATCGCCGGTGGTCTTGATGATCTCAATCTCAACCGTGTGGCCCTGCTCGCGGAGAAGAGCCGAAACATGGTTCGCCTGCCAGAGCGCCAGTTTGGATCCTCGTGAACCAATGCGTAGGTTGGCCATCTTTTAATTGCCCATCTTTAAATTGCCCATCTTTAAATTGCCAATCTTAGGGTTTGGGCTTCCCATTGTTGGAATTGGTATTCAAGTTGAAAATACGTCGTACCATCTCATGGATGGTCTGCGCTTCCGGATGCGCCGCTGAAGATTTTAGCGTGGTGATAGGCGTATGCAAAAGCTTGTTGATGATGCCGCGCGTCATGGCTTCAATCGCTGCTTCCTGCTCCGGGGTGATCGTTCCCAGCTTGCCGCGTATGCGGTCAATCTCCGCCTGACGAATTGTCTCGCAATATTCCTGCAGGGAAAGAATGGTGGGCACCATCTCCAGCGACTTCATGCGTGTGGCAAAGCGGTCCACTTCAAACTCAATGATCTTCTCTGCCCGCTCTGCTTCCTTCTGGCGCTCCGCGCTGTTGTTGCTGGCCACGGACTGCAGATCGTCCACGTCATAGACAAAAAGGCCTTCCAGCTTGTTGACCTCTGGCGCTACGTTGCGCGGCACTGCTATGTCGATGAAGAATACCGGGCGGTTGCGGCGTTCACGGCGCAGTCGCTCGCCATGCTCCTTGCGGAAGATCGGCTCGGTGGCTCCGGTGGAGGTCAAAATAATGTCAGCATGGTCGGCTGTTTCATAGATTCGTTCGAATGGCACAGCTTCACCGCCGAAAGCTTCGGCCAGATTCACCGCACGTTCGTACGTACGATTGCTAATGATGATCTTCTCCGCTCCGTGGGCGATCAAATGCCGCGCCGCCAGCTCAGCCATCTTGCCGGCGCCAATCAAATAGACCGTCTTGCCCTTCAGCGTGCCGAAGATCCTCTCCGCCAGTTGCACGGCCACGGACGCAATGGATACCGACGAACTTCCGATCGCTGTCTCTGTACGTACTTTCTTAGCCACGGCAAAAGCGCGCGAAAGCAGAGCTTCCAGCGCTGAGTGCACGGCGCCCAGTCCACGGGCCACGGCATACGCTTCTTTTACCTGGCCCAGAATCTGCGGCTCGCCCACTACCATCGAGTCCAGACTGGAAGCCACGCGGAAGACGTGGCGCACCGCATCGCGTTCGGAAAACTCGTAAAGATGGGAGTGCATACTATCCTGGCTTACGCCAAAGTAGCTGCTCAGGAACTTGCGCAGGTCAGCGCTCTGGCTGGTGCTGGCAATCACCTCCACGCGATTGCACGTTGAGATCAGCATGCCCTCATCCACCCCGGGCTGCTTCACCAGCTCGCCAATCGCCCCGGGCAACTGCTCCTCAGACACAGCCAGCCGCTCCCGCAAATCCAGCGGTGCGCTCTTGTGGTTCACGCCAATGAGCTGAAAGTTCATGGGGCAATAAACCTGTGTACGTGGCTGAGACTGTTGGCAGCCCAGGCTAAGACAGCCGTTCCAAAAGCAAAGGTCGCCATATAAGCGGCACGGCGTCCGCGCCATCCGGCGCTCCATCGCGTATAGAGCAGCACCATATAGACCACCCAGCTCAGGATGGAGATAAGAATCTTGGCATCAAAAAAGTATTGTGAACCCACACGGGCTTCCGCCACGATCGCGCCGGAGATCAGCCCCAGCGTCATGAACGGAAAACCCCAGATCAGGCTCTTGTAGCCGATGTCATCCATTACGGCCAATGCCGGCAAGCGGGACCATATCCCGCTGGCATTCTTGGATTTCAGCGTCTTCTCCTGAATCAGGTAAAGAATGCTGGCGATAAAGCTGAACAGCAGCGCCGAGTAACCGATCAGAATGAGAACAACGTGTATGTATATCCACTGCCTGCTGACGAACAGCGGAGTGGAGGAATCACCCGGCGTTGAATGACTTGCCGCTGACAGCGTCAATAGGAAGACCAGTGGAAACACGGCCAGCCCCGGCGACGTCGCTTTGTATCGCGCATAGACCACAAAGAAGAACACCATGAGCAGGAACGCCAGCAGAGATTCCATCTCATGCATGGACGAGGGCGCCCACACGCCGCTCATCATGGCGTTTTCAACCAGCGCGACCAGATGAAAGATTGCCCCCAGCCCCACCGCCGGAATGGTGATATTGGTCAGGACCTTCTTGCCGCCCCATAAAGCGGACAGGGCATACAGAAGTCCGACCGCGTACAGCGATAAAGCCACTCGTAACCAGAACAGGGGCATAGGAGTTAAAGAATGAAAGACTTAAAGGAGATTATGCCATCTTAAGTCACAGCCGCGTGTGATAAAGAGCACATGTATAGTCGTTGGTAATTAGTACTTGGTATTTGGCAAGACCGTGCGCTGACGAGGGGCTGGCACTTCGAGAACAATTAAGTTGTTTACTATCAGCTATTTGTAGCGATTTCGTCCCGCTATAGTCCAACACCCATACGCGCGAATCGTTCACCTAAGCGGATGTTATCCCATCGCACCAAATACCGATTACCAAATACCAACTACCGCCTTATCTCGTTTCCAGCTTCTTCAGCCTCTCCGCCGCCACCTCTGACGAGATCGGCGTGTAATACACCTCTTTCAGGAAATAGGGCTTGGCCCGGGTGGAGAGGATGGGAAGAATCTCCATGTGCCAGTGATAGTCTTCGTCCACCGTTTTCCAATATTGCAGCGTATGCGACTTCTGGTAGGTATTAGGCACGGTGTGCAGGACCATGTGAAAGCTCTCCGCAATGCTCATCACGCGCTGAAAGGTGTGCCGGATCAGCGCAGCCAGATCGTTGACTCCACCGGACCGAGCAAGGACAGAACGCTCAAACGATGATTCATGCTTCCGCGGCATGATCCACATCTCGTAGGGCATGCGCGAGGCGAACGGGCACAGCGCCACATAGTTCCCAATCGACTCCACGATCCGCAATGGCAGGCGCAGCTCCTGGTTCAGCGTGTCACAGAATACGCAGCGCTCTTTGTCATAAAAATAGTCACGCGACGCGCGCAGCTCATACAGCACACGGCGCGGCACAAACGTGGTGGCCGTGATCTCTGATATGGGGTGATCGAACTCCTGTCCCGCGGCCGGCCCGTAATTCTTGAACATGGTCACATACTTGAATCGCGTGTCATTCTTCAGATCCTGTATGCGTTGCGCAGCCAGATGGAGGAACTGGGAAATCTCGGCATCGGACGAATTCCACAGCTCCATGTCATGACGAATGCTCTGCAGCAGCACTTCATGCGCACCCACCGTATTCATGGCGTCATAAATGCCTTCGGCCCGCCGATGAGGCTCGCCTTCAATCCGGTATAACGGAGCAGGATGCACCATCGCCATGACCGGCGCTGCGCCGTCACTGGAGTTCATGGTGGTAATCACCTGAGGTGCGTTCGCAGAGCCTGGACAAAACGGGCAGTATCCCGGCTGCGACGGCCGTTCCGTCTCGTCGCCGACAATCACCCACGAGCGTGTAATGGGGTCCTTACGCAGTTCCATGCTAAGTCTAGTAAACAGAGCGTAACGAAAGAGGTCAAGGCGTTAAGGTTTTCCCAGCGGTGCCGTTCACTTCTTTGCGAAAGAATCTGGGAGGACCCAGCAGGTTTTCCATGTTGTGCAAACGCTGTTCAGGCGAGGGAAAATCTGTTGGAATCATGTAGCTGACAGCGAAGGACCGCACCGCAGCGAGAAAATGGTCATCGCGATTGTGCGGGAGTTCAATCAGGGCCTGCAAGACAGGCCTGGGATCGCGATTTTCATTCTCCGCCTGGCGGATCTGCCGCGCGACGTATTCCGCCGCGCGCTTCCGGCCTTGCACTTTTGCGGCAAATCGATCTGGATCCGGCCCGGCAATTTCACCATCGCTAAAGCCAACCAAATCGAGAACGAAGCCGATTACCCCTTCTTCTGGCAATTCCTGATCGCGGGATGAACGAAAAGAAGCTCCAACAGTCCCTCCGCCCGCTTTTACGTGCGCCAGCAGGCTTTCCTGCACGCATTCTGACAGTGGCGACATAAGAATTTTTTCTCCTGCGGCAATCATCGGACGAAACACATTGACTCCGTAACTACTCGAAGCGTGTCTACTTGCACATGTTCTGCCCGGCGGTTCCGGAAATGTCCACCGGAAAGCCAGAATCGTTACGTCCCTGGACGATGTGTTGTGCACGACGAGCGAAACCTGATCTTCGCTCGGTTTACGAAGCAGGTGTTGCAACGGATGCTTTACTTCCCAATCTCCGGCTGCAAACAAATCCTCAAATTCCGGAAATCGCTCAAGGCAGTATTTTTCAATCGCAAGATCAGCACTGGGACTCGCGGCGATGTTGAGTTGTAGGTTTGGAACTCTCATTTCTGTCCTTATCATCGATGCTACATCCAGAGCACAACCCGCCATACCCGCCAAAACTTACTTCGTTAAGAATATTCTCACGTACCTGCCGGTTCCCTACAACTTAAGGGCATGTGAATACATCTTTACATTGCGTGTTCAACGAGGGAGTCAATTGGTGCTTGCAAATCTTAAACTTAGGGCGATCTTAACCGTATTACTGGCAGTTGTCTTTACGTCCACTGGCGCTCTTGCGCAAAGCTCTCCATCAGCTTTGGATCAGCCCGAAGCAAGCAACAACTATGTACGATCGTATTCGCTGTCCACCGCCAGAGAAGCATTCAACATGGATGGAATCGCAGAACCAACTCTGGCACAGCCGACTGAAAACACGGATGGCTTACAAACGACCGGCACAAATCAAACAGCCGGCACACCCTCCCGCGCCAATGAATCAAACGGCCACGGATTGGTCGTTCGCAGCGCCTCGCGACTCTTGCAAGATCAAAAAGGGCTCTACGCCGCACCATTCAAACGACAAAATCTGAAATGGGACGTTCTTTTTCTCGCCGGCACGGCCGCATTAATCGCCACTGACCGGCAATCAGCCCGCGCCATCTCAGACGATAACATCAATACTTTTCGCAACGTCTCCAACACCGCCATCAGCGGGCTCAGCGTGGCGCTGGGTGGAATCTTCGTGGTAGGCCTGACCGGCGATCATCCACATGCCCACGAAACCGGCATGCTCGGTCTGGAAGCGCTGGTCAACACTTTCGTGGTTTACGCTCCCATGCAGTTCATCTTCGGCCGCGAACGGCCCACGGAAGGGACAGGCAACGGACGTTTCTTCGTTAACCGCGGATTCAACACTTCATTCCCCGGCGGACACGGCATGTTTGCCATGTCCATGGCCACCATCATTGCCCACGAATACCGCAAACCATGGGTTGAAGTCCTGGCTTACGGCGCAGCCGCTGCCGTGGCCGCGGGCCGCATCGGCGCCAAGATGCATTTCAATTCAGACATTCTTGTCGGAAGTTCTCTCGGATTCCTGATCAGCCGGCATATCTTCTACGCGCATTGCGATCCCGAAGTAAGCGAGGGGTGCCATCGATAGTCCGTTGCACTGGCATGAACGTTTATTGATCAAACTTCACTATCGGTCTTTTTGACCGAAGCATTTTTATTTTGCTTTTCGATGATTCCGGTATTGGGTGACATACCGAGAACAAGAGTTTTGCCCGAAGATTCGCTCACCACCTGCAAAGCACGCAGCTGAAGTAGGTTTGGATTGTCGTCCATCAGGCGTGCGGCATTGGCTAAGTTGCGTAAAGCTGCGCTTTCACCACGGGCGCGTTCGAGCGCAGCCTGGCCTTCTTTTTGTGCTTTGATGACCTGGGCGAATGCCTTCTTGATCTCTCCGGAAAACATAATGTCTTTGATATCGGCAGCCATTAGCTTAACGCCCATTTCGGCAGCTTTAGGCGAACACATCTCCATGAGACGGGTACCGATGATTCTCCGGTCATCGAGCAGTGTTTCCATCTTCTCCTTGCCGATAATCTCGCGGAGTGCCATTTGCAATTGCAAATACAGATTGCCGCGATAATTAGCCACGGTATTAATCGCGACGTTGGCATCGACCACCTGAAATTCCGCGGCAATGCTCACCTTGAGCATGACCCCATCAGCGCTCAGCACGTCCTGGCCCTGGATGGTGATGAACTCGGAACGCAGATCGACCGGATAGATTGACGATGAGCGCGGGTAAATCCAATACTTCCCTGGCCCCAGAGCGCCAATGAACCGGCCTTTCCGGTAACGCAGACCTTTTTGATACTCCAATATGATGATCGATCTAAAGGGGGCCACCTTGAATAGTATTACCAGCAGCACGGCCGCCAGTACCGCCATCCACAACACTTCCACCATGAAAGTCTCCTAAGTCCCACCCGGCGGCGACCATCCTGTTGCAACGGGGGCTTTGCACCCGCAGAGTTGCAGCCTGATTGTCCGAAGACTGGTCCCGCCGTGCAGGATATCGTGACCAACGCCGAGATTGGATTCGAACCAATTGCTGGCTGGCTAAAGCAAAACCAGATTTGAGATTCAAAAATGGCTGCGTACCTTCGCCGGCGCAACGTTTATAACACACTGTGAACGCCTGAACCGCCGCGGTCGCGACTGAAAGTAGCCCGGCCCGCGTATGCAGAAAGCGCCGCAGGCGCGACACAGCCTAGCCCCGACCGTGAGGTCGGGGGAGGTGAAGAGTATGATGGTGAGCCCCGAAGGGCGCGACACAAGCGTGCGAAAGTGTTAAACGCTACTGCCAGGCTACGCACAAAACCACATACACCTGGTCTTCTCCACCAAAGGACGTTCGTAAACTCATCTCCAAAGTTGCTCAACCGCGCCTTTGGAGATACATTCTCGGGATCTTACAAAAAAATCCGATGGCCGTTTTCGCCGTCGGTGGCATGTGAGACCACGTTTAAGTTCTCTTTCGCCTTCCGCCGGTGTTGTCGCTGTTTCGCGCCCTGCGGGGCTCCCGTTCAAACCCATCTTCACCCCGACCTCACGGTCGGGGCTAGGCTGTGTCGCGCCTTCGGCGCTTGGCCCCCTCCTTACGCTATAATCCCTTCACCAGCCGAATCACTCAGTGTTGCCCTGAAAACTGAGCAGTTCCCTCGATGACCGAAGCCTCGACACCGCTGATGCGGCAGTATGCCGCCATCAAGAAACAACATCCCAATGCCCTGCTCTTCTTCCGTCTGGGAGATTTCTACGAACTCTTCTTTGAAGACGCCGTGGTCGCGGCCAAAGAACTGCAGATCACGCTGACATCGCGCAACAAGGAAAAAGACCAGGCCATTCCAATGTGCGGCGTGCCATATCATGCGGCCGAAGGCTATCTCTCCAAACTGCTGCGCAAGGGATTCAAGGTAGCCATCTGTGAGCAGATGGAAGATCCCAAAGTGGCCAAGAAGCTGGTACGGCGCGAAGTCACCCGCGTGATGACGCCCGGCACCGCCATCGATTCCAGCGTCGGAGCCGAGGACAACAATTTTCTCGCCGCGCTGGCCCGTGCGTCGTCTCCGGGAAGTGCGGGCGCTGCGGTTGGCCTGGCGGCGCTGGATCTTTCCACCGGAGAATTTCGCGCCACCGAATTTCGCGGCCCAGATGCCGAGCGTCGCATTCTGGAGGAGCTGCACCAGCTTCGCCCGCGAGAAGTTCTCTATCCCAGCGGATTGCCGTTATTTGATCGAGCGCCGCTGATCGAGAGCGCTACAAATTCGGCTGCCGAAAGCCCGCAAACTCTGCAGACGTCCGCCGAGCGCGCCCGCTTCACTGAAACGCCTCTCGAAGACTGGGTCTTCTCGCCCGACTATGCCATCCCGCTGGTTGAAAATCAGTTTGGTGTTTTATCGCTGGAAGGGTTCGGACTGGAAGGCAAGCCCGCGGCAGCCACCGCAGCTGGAGCCATTCTGCATTATGTCCGCAGCACGCAGAAGGGCACGCTGCAGCATGTGGACCGGATCGGCTTTTACGATCGCCAGGAATATCTGGTGCTCGACGCCGTTACCGTCCGCAACCTGGAACTGGTGGAACCGCTCTTCGCCAATACCGGCAATGAAGTTACGCTCTTCCGCGCCCTGGATGCCACTGCTTACGCCCATGGGCAAACGTCTGCTGCGCGCATGGATGCTACGGCCTTCCATCAACGTGGCGGAAATCGGCTTGCGATTGGACGCGGTAGAGGCCGGCGTAAAAGACTTTGTCGCCCGTGAAGAGCTGCGCCGCGCACTCGATGGCGTGATGGACATGGAACGCCTGCTCAGCCGCGTAACGCTGGAGACGGCCAATCCACGCGATGTGCTGGCCCTCTGCGCGTCGTTGAATCGAACACCGCTGATCAAAGTGGCGTTGGCCAGACTCAAATCTGCTCGCTTGCTGACATTGCATGACTTACTCGATGAGTTGTCAGACCTGCGTGAGAGGATCGAAAAAACCATCGTCCCCGAACCGCCGCTGACTTTATCTGACGGCGGGGTCATCCAGCCCGGCCTCGACTCCGAACTCGACGAGCTGCGCAATCTCAGCCGCAACAGCAAGCAATACATTGCGCAGATTGAAGAACGTGAACGCAAGCGCACCGGCATTGGATCGCTGAAAGTAAAGTTCAACTCGGTGTTTGGTTATTACCTTGAAATCAGCAAATCCAACCTGCATCACGCTCCCGCCGACTATGAGCGCAAGCAGACACTGGTCAATGCTGAGCGCTTCACCACGCCGGAGCTGAAAGAATACGAAGCCAAAGTTCTGGACGCGCAGGAGAAGATCGTAGAAATCGAGCGTCGCCTTTTCACCGAGCTGCGCACCGCCATCGCCGCCGAGGCCAAACGCATACGGCAAACGTCACTCGCTCTGGCAGAAGTGGATGTCCTCTCATCGCTGGCGTTTATTGCGCAGAACCGCGGATATTGCCGGCCGGCATTTTCCCTGGAAATCAACGCTGTCGTCAGTTCAGAGGCCGGAGTCTTGACGGAGGCCCCCGAAACAAGAGCGTTGGAGTTTGTCGAAGCCCGTCACCCTGTTCTGGAACAGCTACAGATCTCCGACAGCAATGATCGCTTTGTGCCCAATGATCTTTATCTCGATTCGGCCACGCAGAGCATTCTGCTGATTACCGGACCGAACATGGGCGGCAAGTCCACATATCTGCGGCAGACGGCGCTGATCGTTCTCATGGCCCAGATGGGAAGCTTTGTCCCGGCGCGCTCGGCACGATTACCCATCGTGGACCGGATCTTCACCCGCATCGGCGCCAGCGACAACCTTGCCCGCGGACGCTCTACCTTTATGGTCGAGATGACCGAAACGGCTGCGATCCTTAACACCGCTACATCGCGCTCGCTGATCCTGCTCGATGAAATTGGCCGCGGGACCTCGACGTACGATGGACTCGCCATCGCATGGGCAGTGGTGGAATACATACACTCTACCAGCAGGGCGAAAACGCTCTTCGCCACTCATTATCACGAGCTTACCGAGCTTGATCGTTTGCCCGGCGTGAAGAATTTCCATGTCTCGGTGAAAGAAAACGCCGGCGGGATTGTCTTTCTACGCAAAGTTGAGCCCGGAGCAGCCGATCGAAGCTATGGCATCGAAGTGGCCAAGCTGGCCGGCTTGCCGCCCGACGTCATCGGACGCGCCCGCGAAGTTCTGCACGAACACGAAAACGCCGAGCATGAAGCCACTGTGCATCTTTCGCCTGGCAGCAATCCCGACGCAGGCGGGTCGCAGATGCAGTTGACCATGTTTACGCCTTTGTCCCAGAAGATTGTCGATCGCCTGCGTGAAGCCGACCTCAATCACCTCACGCCGCTGGACGCCCTGAACCTGCTGAATGAGTTGAAGAAGCAGATTTAAATTTTCATCTTTTTTTAAGCGCTGCTATTGCTTTCGCCTTTTGTTCGCGTTTACAATTCTTGCGATTAATTTTTTCTGGAGGCGATTTATGAGTATGAGTCAGGCCCTTTTACCCGAGTTCGATCAGGAGATGGCAAACACGCGCAAGACGCTGGAACGCGTGCCTGAGGCAAAGTTCTCCTGGAAACCGCATGACAAGTCTGGAAGCATGATCTGGCTGGCATCACACGTGGCAGACATCCCATCATGGGCTACCATGACCATCCAGCATGATGAACTGGACATGTCACCCGGCGGAAAGAAAATGGAACAACCTCCACTCCCCAAGACCACGAAAGAAATGCTTGAGCGGTTCGACAAATACGTAAAAGAAGCTCGTGCGGCGATTGCAGGCGTGTCCGATGCCGAACTGGCGAAGCCCTGGTCTTTAAAAGATAACGGCCAGACGCTGCTGACCATGCCCAAAGGCGTCTGTCTGCGCACATGGGTGTTGAGCCATAACGTCCACCATCGCGCGCAGCTTGGGGTTTATCTGCGCCTCAACGATATCCCTGTGCCGGCCATCTACGGGCCTTCAGCCGACGAAAGCGGCATGTAAGTTGTCTGCTGGCTCCTAGCTACTGGCTGCGAGCCAAACACCTCTTCCCGTCCGGCAAGCCAAGGCCAGTCGGCCGCGTCGCTTGGGTAACCCCAGTCCGCGGCCGACGGTCCACCCAGCAAGCCAACGGCGGCTTCCACCCCAACAAGCCAAACCCGGGGCTTGCCGGGAATCCCGGTAGGGTGACGTTGGGCGGATTGGGTGAAGCCCGATGACGTTGGGTGACATTGGGTGACCTTGGGTGAAATTGGGTGAAACCGGGGGGTAGGGGCACCCCCGCGAAGATTGAGTAATTGAGTAATTTGGTAATCGGGTAATTGAACCCCTTATGTGCGATGCCTTGGGATGATTCCTGTACGTCCGTTAGATCTTGGGATGAACGGGGAGCGTTGGGCCATTTAGCACCCCCTGGTGAGAATGTTAACCGGGCCAGCCCTTCTCCGGTGGCTTCGTATAATCTGAGAGCGATGCCAAAGAAGACGATTCTCGATTTGCGGCAACAAGTCGGACAGCTCTTGATCATGGGCTATGACGGCCTTGAGGTCGACGCAAAATTGCGTACTACGCTTGCCACTCTCCAGCCCGGTGGCGTGATCCTGTTTGCGCGCAACATTGAAGGCGCTTCACAGACATGGAAGTTGCTGCGCGATTCGCAAGCCACCACGCCCGTACCTATGTTTCTGTGCGTCGATCTGGAAGGCGGCACCGTTGATCGCCTGAAGAACGTCATCGCCCCTGCGCCGGCGGTCGAAAACGTTTTTGCCACCCGCGATCGCAAACTCTGGCGCATGCACGGCAACGTACTGGGTCTGGAAGCGCGTGCGCTTGGCTTCAACACCGATTTCACTCCCGTCTTCGATCTTGGCCTGCCTGCGTCACGATCGGTACTCACGTCGCGTACGGCATCGGCTGATCCCAAAGACGTCATCGCTTATGCCAAGGAATGTCTGCGCGGACTGAAAGCGGCCCACGTCCTCGGCTGCGGCAAGCACTTTCCCGGACTGGGCGAAGCCAATCTCGATTCGCACCATGCTCTGCCCACCATCCACAAGTCATGGAAGAAGATGTGGGCGGAAGATCTGCTTCCCTATCGCGAATTGCACCGTCAGATTCCCTTCGTTATGGTGGCACACGCGTCTTACCCGGAAGTCACAAAGGACGACCTGCCCGCCTCACTCTCAAAGAAGTGGATGCAGGACATTCTGCGCAAAAAGATCGGCTTTAAGAACCTGATCATCTCTGACGATCTGGAGATGGGCGGCGTCATGGCCGCGGGCTCCATTGAAGAAGTTACGGTGGAAACGCTGCGCGCCGGGGCTGACATGTATCTGGTCTGCCACAATCAGGAGCTGGTCTGGCGAGGCTATGAAGCCGTGCTGCGCGAAGCCGAGAAGGACCGCAGGTTTGCCGCGCATGTTGCCCAGGCGGCAAAACGCGTTCTCGCCTTCAAGAAGCGCTCGCCTGAACTCCGCGGCTTCTCCAAGGAGCCTACCGCGCGCGTGATTCAGCACATGAAGAAACTGGTGGAAAACCTAACCAGGTTTGTTGGGGAGCACCAGCTTTGATCGTAGCTGGAGTCATGAGCGGCACCTCGGCCGACGGTGTTGACGTGGCGCTGATCCAGGTCACCGGCAAGCAATTCAATGTGCGTCTGAAGCTTCTGCAACATTCGCACACTGCATATCCCGCGCAAGTACGTAACGCAGTCCTCAAGGCGATGAACGCCGAGAGTATCAGCGTGGCTGAGCTCTCGCGGCTTAATTTCTTTCTCGGCGAATTCTATGCTGACGCTGTGCGCAACGCGCAGAAGGCAGCGCGTGTCGCGAGACTTGATCTGGTCGGATGCCATGGCCAGACCATCTACCATCAGGGCGAGGCAGCCAACTATCTGGGCAAGCCGATCGCGACCACCTGGCAGACCGGTGAAGGCTCGGTAACGGCTTCGAGGTTGCGCGTTCCAGTCGTCTCCGATTTCCGTCCCGCGGACATGGCCGCAGGCGGAAAGGGCGCACCTCTGGTTCCCTTCCTTGACTACGCTCTCTTCCGCGACGCGCGGCGTGGCCGCATCGTGCAGAACATCGGTGGGATTGGAAATCTTTCAGCGATTCCGGCGGGAGCAGTTCCGGAAGAAGTGCTGGCCTTTGATACCGGCCCGGGCAATATGCTCATCGACCAGGCGGTGCAAAATCTTTTCGACAAGCCATTCGACCGAAACGGCTCCATCGCGGCGCGAGGTCACGTCCTTGAACCAATCGTCAGCCAGTTGCTGCGTGCCCCGTACTTTCAACAAAAGCCGCCGAAAACCGCCGGCCGCGAAGAATATGGCGAGCAATACACTCGGGCATTCCTGAAGCTGTGCGGTCGAGCTGATAAAGCAGACATCATCGCCACAGCAACAGCCCTCACCGGACGCTCCATCGTTCATGCGATAAAGAAATTTGTTCCGCGCCGCGGGTCATTCCACGACTACATTGTTTCCGGCGGGGGCACGCAAAATCGTACGCTGATGCGGTTGCTGACCGGCGAGATCAATGCGCTCGGCCTGAAAGTGAGCCAGACAGACGAGTTCGGAATCCCCAGCCAGGCCAAAGAAGCCGTGGCCTTCGCTGTGCTCGCCTATCAGACATGGCATCAGCAGCCAGGTAATATTCCATCCGCCACAGGCGCAAAGCGTGCCGCCGTGCTGGGGAAAGTTTGTTATTTTTAACCACGGAGAACGAAAGCAAAACAATTAACCACAAAGGACAGGAAGGAACACAAAGAGAAGTCTAAAGTTGGGAATTTAGAAAGCAGCCCCCCTCGGCTGCGCTGAAAAACGCTGCCAGAGCCAGACACAATGACAAAGAGCAAACAACACGAAGAACCGCGGAAAGCTGCTCAAACCTTCCTCCGTGTTCCTCTGCGCCCTCTGTGGTTAAAAAAACATTTCCTTTGTTCTACTTCGTGCCGTCTTTGGTTGAGCTTTTGCCTGTTGCTGGTTCTCTGTTGCGGCTGCGCCTCGCATCCTGCTCCCAACACTGTTGTCATGCTGATTGAACAGAGCCCCAGCAACCTTGATCCGCGGGTGGGGACTGACTCGCAGTCAGAGCGCATTGCCGGGCTCATCTTTGATTCCCTCGTCCGCAAGGATGACCACTTCAATCTGCAACCGTGGGTGGCAGAAAAATGGGAGATGCGTGATCCCCAGACCTATGTCTTCACCCTTCGCAAAGGCATTCACTTTCATGACGGCCGCCTGCTCACTTCACGTGATGTGAAATGGACGCTCGATTCGCTGACCAATGGCAGTGTGGTAAGCCTTCGGGCCGCAGCCTATCGGCATATCGTCAAAGTTGAAGCGCCGGATGACACAACGCTCATCATCCGGTTGTCTGAACCGGATGCCACCTTGTTGTGGAACCTGTCTGACGGGGCATTCGGAATTGTGCCTTACGGCAGCGGCAAAGAAATGGCGCGCAATCCCATTGGTTCCGGGCCATTCAAGTTCGTCCAACTCGATCCTGACAATCAGGTGCTGCTCGATCGCAATGACAACTTCTGGGGCACGCCTCCGAAAGTCGCTCATGTACGCTTCAACATTGTGCCCGACGCCACCACGCGCGCCCTGGAGCTGCGCAAAGGCAGCGCTGACATTGCTTCAACCAACTCCATCAGTGCTGACCTGGTGAAGACCTTGCGTCGCAACCAGAAGCTGGAAGTCCTTCAGCAACCGGGTACCAGTCTGGTTTATCTTGCTTTTAACTTGCGCGATCCCATTCTGAAAGACGTCCGCGTTCGGCAGGCACTGGCCTATGCGGTTGACCGCCAACCGATGCTCACGGCGCTGGTCGGCGGGTTTGGCCGTCTGGCTGACAGTGTCTTGCCGCCACAGCACTGGGCTTATAACGGAAACGTGGAGCACTATCAACACTCGGTGGAGAAAGCCAACGCTCTACTCGATCAGGCCGGATTTCCCCGTGGACAGGACGGGACTCGCTTTCACCTGACGATGAAGACGTCGACCGAAGAAGCGTCACGGCTGATTGCCGCCGTGCTGCAACAGCAGTTGCGTCAGGTGGGAATCGCGCTGGACCTGCGCAGCTTTGAGTTTGCCACATTTTATTCCGACATCACTAAGGGCGAATTTCAGATGTATACGCTGCGCTGGGTGGCGGGAAGCAATCTGGATCCTGACATTTTTGAGTACGCCTTCCACTCCTCCAGCTTTCCACCCAAACGCGCAAACCGCAGCTATTATTCCAACCCCAGAGTTGACCAGCTCATTGATGCCGGGCGTCACACCGTCGACCAGGCTGAACGCAAACGCCTGTACGGCGAAGTCCAGGAGATTCTCGCTCATGATCTTCCTTACCTCGATTTCTGGTACATGGACAACCTCACGGTCCACACCACGCGCCTGCATGACCTGAAAGTTGGCGTGGCGGCCAACTATGACTTTCTGGCCGACGTCGCATTGGCGCAGTAAATCAGGCTCTCGGTTTACTCTGCAGCGGTTCGCAGCGAGGCGACAAAACCAGATGGTTAAGGGCGAGGCCGAACACCCGCCGAGCCCGCTGTAACAGGCGCGCCGTTAAAGCAACCATATAACTTACTCTGCGGCGGTTTGGAGCAAAGCGACAAAATCAACTGATGGTAAACTCAATGATTCGACTTCTATGCAGATTCTCTTCATCGGTGACATCTTCGGCAATGCGGGACGCAAAATTGTCCATGAACATTTCGCGCATGTTGTGGAAACCCACAAGATTGACCTGGTAATCGCCAACGCGGAAAACTCCGCTGGCGGTTTCGGCCTTACTCCAGTGATCGCCGACGAACTCTTCGACCTTGGCTGTGACGTGCTCACCACCGGCAACCACGTCTGGGACAAACGCGAGATTATGGACTACTTCAAATCCGCTGATTCCGACACTACGGGGCGCGTCCGCCGCGTGCTGCGTCCGGCAAATTATTCAGAAGGTGTCCCCGGCGTTGGCTGGTATGAAGGCAGGACGCGCAAAGGCCAGAATTATGCGGTGGTCAATCTTCAGGGACGCGTCTTCATGCATGACAATGACGATCCCTTTCGCAAAGCCGACGAGATCCTCAAGCAAATTACCTCCAAAGTGATCTTCGTGGACTTTCATGCCGAAGCGACATCCGAAAAAGTCGCCATGGGCTGGTATCTGGATGGCCGCGTAACCGCCGTCATCGGGACTCATACACATATTCCCACCGCAGACAATCGTGTTCTGCCCAAAGGGACGGCCTACCAGACTGACTGTGGCATGTCGGGCCCGTATGACAGCGTGATTGGCGTTGAGAAAGATCAGATCGTTCAGCGCTTTCTTACCGGCATGCCGGGACGGTTTGAAGCGGCCAAGGGCGATCCTCGATTCTGTGCCGTGGTGATTAATTGCGACGAAAGCAATGGCCGCGCCCATTCCATTCAACGGCTGATGCTGGGCGAGTGAGCAGTTGGCCAGCTGCTGGCAGCTCGACTCCAGCCGCTTTAACCAAACCCAAACCCCTGTCAATCGCTGCAGATTTAGAAATCGAGACTCTCGAGAGAATTCCCTGCATCAGCATTGGTCGATACGGATCCTCGGGGTTTTCTCTTGCCGTCGCTTCGCCTTGCGGGACTCCAACTCTACGCGAAATGACAGGCATAAAGACGCTCACTCCCACATTCCGTGTTTTGGCACACGCACAAAAAAAGGCAGCCCGTTTCGGGCTGCCCCTAATGCTTGTAAAGACTAACTATGATTTTTCTTGGTCGCCGTACCTTTCTTGGCAGGGGCCTTGTGCGCGGGAGTAGCCTTGGCCACGGGCAGTTCACCTTTGGTCATGGTGAACATGAACGGGTCAGGTGTGTAATCAGAGATCACGCCGATAATATCCATGGACGTACCCGGAGCCGGTGGTTTGGTCATGGGCTTTTCCATCTGGACGCGCATGTCAGCCTTGTTGGCTGCCTGGTTGTCATCGCTGATGGCCACTTCAAGGGTGCTTGGATCAGGAGAAGCGATGATCTTCACCGGCATCTTCAGCTTGGCTTCACCTTTTTCCGTCTTCTGCTTGCTCTGTATGTTCTGCCACACGCTGTCTGCGGCCGTTTTGTTGGCGGGTGATTTGTCACGGCAGGAGAGAACCAGTTCCCAGTCGCTGAAGGAAAGCTGGTCCACACCGTTCTGCGTGACGGCATTGGCTGCCAGTTCGCATGTGGTAGGGGCCGGCTTCACCGTGAATCCAGCCGGAGGAGCGCTTCCCTGCGCTGCCGACGCCACGATCTGGTCCCATCCATCCGCTCCGCCGTGGAACTTCTTATAGCGTGAGGTGAGGTAAGGAGCCATGCTGTTGATGGCAGCCTGGTTGTTCTGTGACTGCGCAATAGACATTGCGTGCGCGCCATACCAGAAGCCGTTCAGGTCCTGCGGATTGCTTTCCAGATCGGCCACGGCCAGGCGATAAGCATCCACCCAGTTGTTGGGATCAACCTTGAGAGACTGCTCGTAAAAGCCCTTGGCAGCCGCGTAGTCTTTCGTTTGCAGAGCCCCAAAACCGGCAGCGCCGGCGAAAATGCCCTGCATCTGCGTTTTGAACTTTCCGTAATCAGCGTCGGTCATGCCGTCTGGTTTGGGCCACGCAGGTATCGCTGCCAGGCCTTTTTCGCCCAGTTGGCGTAGTTCCGCAAACTGCTGCGGAGTCTGTGCCTGTCCCTGCTTGATCGCGGTTACGATCGCGAGTGCGCGGACATTCGCCGGGTCCACTTGCAGGATCTGGTTGGCAACCGCTTCCACTTTAGCTGGATTGTTGGTCTGCTGGTAAGCTGCCATTTCCTGTTCCAGCGCTTCCTGTTTCACAATACTTTGAGGATACTGCGTAACGAACGCTTCCATGGCCTGGGCTTTCGCAGCCGGGTCCGTGGTATTCAGGGCCGTAATATAAGCGTTATATTCTGCCGGGTCTTTAATCACCTTCTGGCTGGTGGGTATGTTGGCCGCCTGGCCGCCGGCGGGTGGTTGCCCTGCTGCTGGCGGTTGTCCTGCTGCTGGTGGTTGCTGTGCGGCTGGGGGCTGTTGCGTAGCAGGGGGTTGCTGGGCTGGCGGCTGCTGCGTGGTTCCTTGAGCCAGGGCGCCCGTGGTTAGCGCAAGCACAATCGTGACAAGCACTCTTTTCATTTTCAAATCGCTCCTTCAGTCCATCAATGCCAAAAATTAGAGCAGCTCGGACGCAACTTGGCCGTTCTGGCCATTTTTGCCGAGCCTGCCTCTAGATCAAAAACCTGAGCATCGGATTATAAAAGACTAACCCCTCTGGTAGGCAAGCTGCTTAATTAGAGGGGCAGTTAAGAATCTGATGCCGCACCGGGCAGAACTGTTATCTAAAAGAACCCGCTGCCGATGAAATGGTTGCAAATAGCGCGAATCGCCCAGGGATCTGACCTCATAGTATGGTTGTTACGTTAAAGACAACAAACGCAGGATGATGCGACTCGATTTGAGCGAAGCCGAATGGGAGTCAAAGAAAAGCGCGTTAACCCTGAGGTAAGGAAAGCAATGCCAGAAAAAGTGCTTAACCAGAAAATAGCCATAGTGACCGGAGGAGGCCGTGGGATCGGCGCGGCCATCGCCATGAAGCTTGCCCAGATGGGGGCAAGCGTCGTCGTCTGCGGTCGAACCAGGAAGATCATTGACGCTTCCGCCGAGCTGATCCGCAAAGCAGGCGGCGCCGCCGAGGCCATCACCTGTGACGTCTCCGACTGGAACTCCGTCGCGGCCCTGGCACAGCAGGTCCAGCAGAAATTTTCGCGGCTGGATATTCTGGTCAACAACGCCGGCATTGGCGGCTTCAGTACACCGCTGCAGTCGCTCCCAATTGAAACCTGGGATTCTATCCTCAATACAAACCTGCGCGGCGTCTTCTATATGATTCGGGCGTTTGCTCCCATGCTGATTGCCGGCGGTGGCGGTGACATTGTGAACATCTCGTCGCTGGCGGGTAAAAATGCCTTGCCCAATGGTGCTGCTTACGCGGCCTCCAAGTGGGGCTTGAACGGACTCACCTACTCCGTGGCGGAAGAACTGCGCCAACATAAGATTCGCGTGAGTGTGGTCTGCCCGGGGTCCACGCACACGGAACTTTCTCCGCATGAAGGCAAGAGCCCGGACAAAATGCTGCACTCAGAGGACATTGCTCATGCCGTGGCTATGATCATCACGCAGAAGCCGAATGCTTTTGTGAGTGAGGTTCTGATCAGGCCTACGGTTAAGCCGTAGGGGTGTTTACATCCCGAGTGGAACGAGGGATTAGCATTTTACATCCCGAAGCTGAGCGAGGGATCCCTACCCGCTGATAAATATTTTCAGGTTAAACTTCAGACGACTGCGGAGACTCAATTCCATCGAGGAAACCGATTTCAAAACTTTCGGGATAAGCCCTATCGCTCAATCGTATCGGCAGCAGTCAGCCTTACCGGCGTGTTCGTCAACAATTGTTCTTTGCGATAGACCAGGTTGCTGGCATTGAAGGTGGCCAGCTCGAAACCGTGACCATGCGTAATTGCGTCCGTGGGGCAGGCTTCCACGCAATAACCGCAGAAGATGCAGCGGTTGTAGTCGATGTTGTAGATCTTGGCGTAACGCTCGGCGCCGCTGATGCGGTTCTCCGCCGTATTCTCCGCGGCTTCAATGTAAATGCAGTTGGAAGGGCAGGCGGCGGCGCACAGGAAACATGCCACACACTTTTCCAGACCGTTTTCATCCCGCTGCAGCACGTGCAATCCGCGAAAGCGCTCCTGGAATTTGGCTCCGCGCATAGGGCCCTTGCCGTCAGGATAGTTCTCCACCACGGTGGGCTGAAACATCTCCCGCAGCGTTACTGACATTCCTTTGGCTATCCCGGCAAAATCGCGAATGATCGACATGCGAACAGTATAATGGCTCCCACGGAGAGACACAAAATGTTCAGAGAGGTTCTCTTCCTCTCGTCCGGAATTTGGATTCTCATAGCCGCACGCTCCCGATTTCCATCAACCCGATTTTGACCATTCTCTCTCGAGTCCCGCTACCGATTCCCTGATCAACCCGTCTTACAACGCAGATGATTACGCGACAAGATGCCGTTCGTCTCCTCAGGACATTTGTAGCCGGTGCCTGGTGCACGATTTCACTGGCTGCTGTTCCCATGTTGGCCCAGCGGCAGACACTCTCTCTTCCACCGGACTCGCCCCGCTGGGAACTGGAGGGCCAAGCGAAGGCAACTGAATATCAGGGTCGCCAATGCCTCTCATTGAATGGAGCGGCGGCAGTTGTGAAAGACCTGGAAATGCGCGATGGCGTGATCGACGTGGATGTGGCCACGCCTGCAAACCGGGGATTTTTCGGCATTCAGTTTCGCATAGCTGACAACGGCGCCAACGGCGAATGGGTTTATCTCCGCCAGCACAAGTCCGGATTGCCTGACGCCATGCAGTACACCCCTGTCCTCAACACCGGCGCCAACTGGCAAATCTACAACGGACCAGGGTTCACCGGCGCTGTCGACATACCCAAAGACGTCTGGTTTCACCTGCGCCTGGAGTTCACCGGCGCGCAGGCAAAGCTCTTTGTGAAAGACATGGAAAGACCGGCGCTGGTGATGAACGATCTTAAGAGCGGTGTGCAGAAAGGCCAGATCGCCTTGTATGTCCTGATGGGCGACACGTATTTCTCAAACTTTGAAGTCCGTACCTTGCCCGACGCACCATGGGAGCGTCATCTGCCTCTCATGCCGGCAGGCACCTTGACCAAGTGGAGCATCTCGCCTGCCTACGACGCTCTCGCTCGCAACCTTGAACATCCGCTTTCCGCCGCGGAAGCCAGCACCATCCAGTGGCAGGACGTGGAGGCGGAAGCCCCCGGCTTCGTTGTGCTTTATCGCTATCGTCAGGCGCCTCATCTTCAGGTAACCTTTGCCACTGACTTTTCCAAACGTCTGGATCCGCAGCCAGGCACAAAGGTCATTTATGCCAAGACCACTATTGATTCCGACCGCGATCAAGTGAAGAAGCTCTACCTTGGCTATAGCGATGACGTAAGCGTATTTCTCAATGGCCAGATTCTCTTCCGTGGCCGTAGCGCGCAGAACTTCCGCGACCCCGGCTTTCTTGGCATCATGAATCCGGAAAATGACGCAGTGTATCTCCCGTTGAAGAAAGGCAAAAACGAACTGATGCTCGCCGTCAGCGAACTTGGCGGCGGGTGGGGATTCATCGGACGACTGGTGGAAATGGAAAACTGAGCGAGCCGAGATTTGGGCTCTCGCTATTTTCCGTTCCCTAATAATTCGCTTACATATTGCTTCCACAGCACGGCCTGCGTCAGCGACTGATGTCCCCGCGTCTTGTCGCTGGCTGGGATCAGAACAAAGCGTCCATTTTCTGTTTTAGGGACTTCTTTTTCCATCACGCCCAGCTCCGGCGGGTTCAGTTCATCGTCAGCAAAGTTCACAGCCAGCAGCTTGGCCTTGATCTTGTCCAGTTGCGGCCCGGGATTGTAATCCGCCGACGATTCAAACCAGTAGAGAAAATCATTTGCATCCACTTTCCCGAAGTTGGCCACATAGCCGTCATACAGCTCATTGGCTTTGGCCCGCGTGGGAGCCTGCTCCTGCAAACGCACCGGGCTCTCCGTCATGATGTTGAAGACGGGCAGAAAATGTTCGAAGTGGCTGGGCTGTTTCTGGTATTCACCATTGTTCCAGTCCGGATCGTTGCGGATGGCTTCGATCACCAGGCGTCGCCACAGCATGTTGCGTCCGCTCACTTCTACTGGCTGGCTTGCGATTGGCATGATCGCGTCCATCGCATCCGGATGCTGCTCACCCCACAACCATCCCTGCATGCCGCCCATCGACGTGCCCAGCACCAGCTTCAGTCGCTTAATGCCGAGACCTTCGGTGACCAGTCGGTACTGGCCTTCGACAACATCCAGATATCCGTAATGAGGAAACTTCGCGTGCAGCCCGTCGGATGGTTTGCTGGAACCGCCACGTCCGATGCCATCCGGCATGATCAGGTAATACTTCGTCGCATCCAGCGGCTGGCCGGGACCAAAGAGCTGCCCACCCAGCGATGCCGAAAGAAAATTCTTTCCCGTGCCTGTGGTTCCATGAAGCAGCAGGACAGCGTTGTCGATATCGCCCTGCGCGCTCTTGTGCGGCGTTCCCACCGTGGTGTAATGGAGCTTCAATTCCGGCAGCGTCTCACCGCTCAGGAACTTAAAGTCCTTGATGATGAAGTTGTCTTCCTTCTGATTTGGGTAACTGGGCGGATTCGCCTGCGCCGGCATTACAGCGCTGAACGACAACAGAGTCACGACCAATGCAATCGCATACTTAATGTTTCGCTTCATGGGAACGCTCTCCTGTTAACTGGCCTTTACACCGTACGAGGTCTCAAATGTCTTGCCCAGAACCTGGTTCAAGTGATGCTTTAAGTGTGCAACATAATCTTCGGCAATAAAACCCAGCGTGGCCGTCGGATTATTTCCGATGTTGCAGACAATCTCTCCGGCGTCGGCCGGCAGCACCGAAAGCACGTGAGCGATGAATCGGTTGTAGCTCACCCAAAGATCCACCAGAAAACTCCAGTCCATCTCGCTGAACTTCTGGAGATCGACCAGCGGTTCCTGATCGTAACCGGGAAATGTCAGGCTTCCCTGCAGTGTGGCGCGCACAAAGCGTTGATGATTGTTCGTTGCGGAATCCATCAGGTGGCCCAGGATTTCCTTCTTCGACCACTTCTTTGGACTGGGACGCTTTGTTGTGTCAGCGTTCGTCAACTTCAACAGCAGAGGCTTAGCCTGCGCAACGCTTCGGCCAAGATCGGTGGCTACGTCAGCAAATGGATTGGCCATGACTTCCTCCTAGTGGGTCTCGCAGATCCAGTTCTTATTCGCGTTCATCCGCGTTAGGTTGTTCAAGCCGTATCTGCGATCATCAGTTTGATCAGGGTTAATCAGCGGTAAGTCTTATTCGGGTTTATTCGCGGCTAACACTTGCTACTCAATCCCGAACTCTTTCCACCTCTTGGTCACCGCAACCTTGGTCTTCTCGTCCATCAATATCTCATCCGGCCACGGACGCGTGAACCCCTCTGTCGGCCATTTACGGGTGGCGTCTATTCCCATCTTTGAACCGAAATTCGGCAACCTGGACGCATGGTCCAGCGAATCCACCGGCCCCAGCGTGAACTGTATATCGCGCTCCGGATCGATATTGTTGAACACCTTCAGCACCACGTCGCCAATGTCCTGCACGTTCACGTCTTCATCCACCACCACAACGCACTTGGTGAACATGGCCTGGCCCAGTGACCATATCCCGTTCATGACTTTGCGCGCGTGCCCAGGATAGGACTTGCGGATGGAAACAATCATCAGGTTGTGAAACACGCCTTCCACCGGCAGGTTTACGTCCACGATCTCCGGCAGCGTGAGCCGCATTAGCGGCAGGAAGATTCGTTCCACCGCCTTGCCCATCCAGGCATCTTCCATCGGCGGCTTGCCGACAATCGTAGTGGAGTAAATCGGATTTTTGCGATGCGTAATGCACGTCACATGAAAAACTGGATACTCGTCTTCAAGCGAGTAAAAGCCTGTATGGTCGCCGAATGGGCCTTCTGTGCGCAGTTCGTCAAGCTTCACGTAGCCTTCAAGCACAATCTCCGCCGACGCCGGCACTTCCAGATCGACGGTTTCGCACTTCACCAGCTCCACCGGCTTCTGCCGCAGGAACCCGGCCACGATGAACTCTTCTACCTCAGGCGGGGCGGGCACGATCGCCGAAAAAGTAAGCGCCGGATCGGTGCCGATTGCCACCGCAACCTCCATGGTTCCCTTCGGACGATCGCCCGGAGCAAGCATCGCTCCTCCGCCGGAGCGAGCCATCATGTCGACGGCAGCGCGCCTTTTATCGGAGTCGGCGCTTGCGCCGGTTCCGTGAGCCGTGCGCAGCCCTTCGCGGTAATGTTCCGCCGCCACTTTCTGCCGCTGCCAGTGCATACCGGCCGTGGTCGCGTCATAAATCTGCACGCGATACATGCCTACGTTGCGCTTCCCGGTTCTGGGATCGCGGGTGATTACGCAGGGTAACGTAATAAACCTGCCGCCATCTTTGGGCCAGCATTGCAGTACGGGAAAATCCAGCAGAGAGAAGTTATCTTTCTTAATTACTTCCTTGCACGGTCCAGTGGGAACCACCTTGGGAAAGAACTTTCCCATATCCGCCAGCATGGGCAGCATCTTCAGCTTTTCCAGAAAGCCCTCAGGCGACTTCATGTTCAGCAGCTGCCGTATACGTTCGGCGATTTCGTCCAGACTGTCCACACCCAGGGCAAGCTGCATGCGGCTCTCGGAGCCAAACTGATTAATAAGGACAGGAATGCCGTTGCCTCCGCGGACATTCTCAAATAGCAGCGCGGGGCCTCCGGGCTTGCCATACTTCCTGGCCGCGCCCTTGGAGACACGATCGGCAATCTCAGTGATCTCCAGCACGGGATCCACTTCAGCGCGTATGCGTTTGAGCTCACCCGCGCGGTCCAGCGCGGAAATCCACTCTCTGAGGTCGTTAAAGGCCAAGTTGGCCCTCCTTGGAATCCAATTCAAAGGAACTGGCGATTATAAATACTCTCAGCCGTTGCTCTGCCAACCTGTTTCCGGCAGCTCACATCCTATTGACCAAAGCTGGTATCTGATTTTGGAGTGCCCTCACCGACATGGCCAATGAAATCCAGGGAGAAAAGCAATACATTGATGCTTTTCTGCGTCTCACCCTCAAACCGACCAACGCCGCAGACCTGTTTCCTCAACTCAAGTCACTCACGCCACAGCAACGCCTGGAATTTGTGGAATTGGCGGACGCCAACCACGTCCTGGTTCGCGCCTTTGAGGTCATCAATCGCCTTGCCGGGAACCTGGGTGAGAACGATATTCAGGCCTGGGCCGTCTCCGTCCTGACGGTTGAACGTCAGCGCGTCTCGGCTGCCTTGGCCCGTCTGGAGCAGGTGTGCGACGCGCTGGAAGAGGCAGACTGCAAGACGGTGGTCATGAAGACGCTGGACCATCTGCCTGATCTGGGCAATGACCTTGATCTGGTGGTGGTGGGCGACCGCAAGAACCTATTGCAGGTTTTCACCAAACACTTCAATGCACATGTGGAAGCGCGCAGCTGGGGTGACCGCCTGGCCAACAAATGGAACTTCGCTTTGCCTGGCCTCCGGGAATCCATTGAGGCGCATGTCGGCCGGCTTGGCCAGACAGGTGAACACACGCTACTGGCACAACGGTTTATTGCGCGTCGCGTGCGGGTGAACATCAATGGTAATTCGTTCTTCATGCCTGCGCCGGAAGAGCGAATATACGCGGCTACGCTGCAGCGTATGTATCGCCATTTCTATTTCCGTGTGTGTGACATCCTGAATGCCGCGGCGGTTGTGGAATCCGGCAAGCTGGACTTCGCGGAGTTGCGCCGTGGTGCGCAGCTTTCTGGAATCTGGCCGGGTGTTGCCAGCTTTCTGAGCATCGTCTCCGGCTATGTCCACCAATATCGCGGCACGCCACTCAATCTTCCGCTCGAAGTTCTCAACGCCGCTTCCGTAAGCGCGGACAAGATTTATACTCGCGCTCGCTTCTTGCGCCTGCCGCTGCTGCCGTATGCCGCCAGGCTGTACACCCGCCAGCTCACAGAGACGGCTTTCCGTGGCGACGTGCCCGCCACCCTGCGGCTCAGCCTTCTGCCACCTTTGGCGTCAGCCGCGGCCGTAGCGTTCAAGATCACCGGTAGCGATAAAGGAATCTGGTAAAAACCCAGCCTGAGGTTAGATTGATCCTCAACCACAATTTCCGCTCATAAAACAGAACATGCTGCGATCTCTCGCAGCCTGTTCTGTTTGGGACAGGCACGTTGGGTACACACTCAACGTCACCCATGAAGAACTGATTATTAGCGGTTTCTCGGACCCGAATTCAATCCCTTATCGCCGCCGCCCCCACGTTCACCTCCGCCACCACGTTCGTGTCCACCACCACCGCCGCCACCCTTGGGCTCGCTCCCGCCGTGTGGTGATGATGAAGGTGGGTTGTTGCGTATATCGGGTCCTCTCGAAGGTGACGGCGATTCTCTTGGCGTCACGATCGGCTTATTCAATTCGAGAGTTGGTTTATTCGGTGAACCGCTGGAGCGATCACGGCCTGGTCCAACGTTATCGTTCTGCCGCGGATCATTCTGTCGCGTCTCGTTTGGCCGCGATCCCGGCCCAGAGTTCGACGGGAAGTGCTGCCAGCCACCATTGCCGTGATCGACAGGCCCGGCGGCAGGAGCACCGCTCGGTCCAGCGCCAGATCTGCTCTCTGAAGATCTGTTTTCGCCAGATCTGTTTTCTCCAGCTCTGCCCTCAGAGGTTTTGCCTTCGGAAGACCTGCTCTCTGACGGCGCCGTGTTCGAGCGACCGGAATCATTCCCCCTGCCGGAGGGTGATCCGAATTTGCTCCATCCGCCGGTGTTTTTCTCATTCGATGCGCTATTACCCGCATTGCCCTGCGGTGAGCCCGATGACATGGGGCCCGCACTGCGCTCCGGGCCTCCAGCCTTGCCAGTTCCGCGCGCGCCTTCTGCCTCGCGATTTCCTCCCGACGGTCCCTGCGAAGTACCGGCGTTCACCTTGCTGCCCGGGGTGTTACTGATTTGCGCATTGCCCACATGTCCCTGCATCACGCGTTGGACCTGGTCGGCCTGTTCATGAAATGCAGGAGCTGCCGGCGGCGGCTGCTTACGGGTAAAGAACTGGTCTGTATTTCTAGGCTGCAAGCCACCCTGTCCAATCCGGCTCTCACCGCCCATCCGCAGACTTTCCCGTGTTGGCACTACCGGAACGTTACCGGTGACCATGCGCGAGTCACGCAGATCACCCGCGCCAACGTGGAGTCGTGACGCTTCCACAGTTCCGCGGCCAAACTCTCCCGCAGGCACGCCGGAAATTCCTGCTCGTACGCGCGGATTCGTCAGCGCCAGGTTTACGTTGGAAACAAAAGGCTGGCGTCCACGAACCGCCAGAGGAGCAAACCCGCCGCCATTTCTCACATTGATGTTGGTGATGTTGACTACAGTCACCCGATTGAATCCGCGTCCATACCACGGATAGAAATAGTCATGCGGTCCCACTGGCAGCCAGCCAATAGAGCCAAAGCCGAAACCCACGCCCACGGCAACTCCGTGCCCGAATCCTATGAATGAGACGTATGCTGGTGCCCATATCGGACGGTAATGCGGATAGACCGGTCCCGGCCACCATACCCATGAACTGCCCCAGAAGAACCAGCGACCGTAGTGATACGGTGCCCAGCCCCACGGTTCATACGAAACCCAGGTCCATCCCCAGTAAGGCTCATAGACCCAGCGGCCTGACTGGTACGGCGCCCACGACGCCTGCTGATAAGGCTGCCATACCCAGCCGTAACCGGGAATAAAGATCCAGTGCCCGTTCGCATCCAGATCGCTGGCGCCCGTGTAATAGGGATTGGTGCGACCCCAACTCGCCGCATTACGAATTTCATTGTCACGATCGTTGTTGAAACTGTCCCAATCGTCTTTTGCGGGAGCGGAGTCCACGCGATATTCAGGATTCGTCGCGCCGCGAATGGTAATCTTCTTGCCCTTTTTTACCGTGGTGCTGCCCTGCGGAGTTGTGACCTCGGCTTCGCCTTCACGGACAATCACTTCCGTCTCAGAATCAGAGTTCACTTGTACGCGATAACGTCCATTGCGCAACGGCCGCACTGCGACATTGGGAGTATCGATTTCAACGTCCGCCTCACCACCCTTGAACATGCTGTAGCTGGCATAACCCTGGGCGATCTGCAGCTGTATGCGTGTGCGGGTAAGGTCTGCAATCTTGGCCTGGCTGCGCGAGGACAGCCGGAGGATGTTCGCATAATCCAATTGAATTTCCGCGTGCGATTTTTCTCCCGTTGCCACCTGGTCGCCACGAACCAATGGGGTGTTCAGCGCGGCCGTTGACCAGTCACCGGTATCGGCGCGCTGCATGGAAATTTCGCCATGGAGCAGGCTGATGCGCGCTACTTCTGACTTCGCGAGCGGAAATTGCGTTCCGTCATTTCCTGATCCGCCGCCTTGTGGATGGCCTGGCTGCTGCGGGTTTTGTGGTTGCTGACCGTCTGGCTGCGGATACCCAGACCCTTGATCGTCTGACCGGCCGTCGTCTTCCTGACCGGCCTGTGAGTAGCCTGGCTGCGTTGTATTCGCGCGCGGGCCGCCATCCTGCAGATCCTGCAATGCATTCACCTTCGGAGCCATTGCCACAAGCCCCAAACACAGCCCCAGCACCATGAAAAACTCAAGACACTTTGTTTTTACGACCTGTGTTCTTACTAAGACCCGTCTCGTCAAATTTCTCCCCAGCATCATTCCCCCGGCCTCCCCAGACCGTCACTTCCACCTTCTTGCTTCAACCTTCTTGCTCTTATGTTGAGCACACCTGTTGCCAGTCGCATTGCGCGGCTAAGTGGCCTGTTTAGCGTTGCCTGCAGTACTTAACTCAGAGGAATCGTTGCCGTGTGGTGGTTTTCAACCAGTTATAGCGGTGGTTTTGGGCCGGTAAGTGCACCTCCCGGATGGCCGCGGCTTCGCCCGCTTACCTGACCCTGTTTGAAGTGCCAGTTGTTTTAATCGGAGAAAGCCTTGTGGAACTCTCTTATTGCATCCAAGTAGCTGAGGAGTCACACACACATGCGCAAAATAGCTTTACTGGTGTTCGCACTTTGTCTGCTTTGCTGGCGGCCGTCGTCGGCCACTACTCAACCCCTGCCCCAGGCGGCGAATTTTCAGGATCGTGACGACCATCGTGACCAGGATCGTGATCGTCGTGATGCTGATCACCGGGATGCTGATCGCCGGGATAGGGATCATGACAATGACAACTATCAGGACCACTATCGCGATCGCAATGGCTATGGCCGATTCCCCAGAGGGTCGTACGCCCGCACATGCCGCGACATTCGCATGGAAGGCAGCACCATGAGAGCGTCCTGCCAGAAAAATGACAGCCGCTTCAGAGACACTTCACTGAAGCATGCTGACCAGTGTCGCAGCCAGCTCATTAACGACAATGGAAGATTGCGCTGCATGTAAACGGCGGCAAGCCGGGTCTCGGGACGAGAAAATAATCCAGCGTTAAAGTATTCGAAAAAAGAGCCCACCATCTGCAGAGTGCAGCGGGTGGGCCTTTTCATTCCACTTGAAGACCAGGACCAAAAGTCGTTTCTTTACGGACGTCCGAACAGAGTCACTTCCGGACGCGCTGAGAACGGATGCGCCTTGCCATACCATAGCTCCAGGCTTTGCACAATGCGGTCACCCTGTAACGCGATTCCTCGCGTATGGCCGCCGGCCCGTATTAACTGGCGGACCTGCAATGTTTCCGCCTGCCCGTTGCCGTAGTGCACAACTACGCGATCAAACTCGATGGGTGCATTCACCACACGAATCTCCAGTTTCCGATAACGTCCCGCTGCCGAGCCCACCTCAATGTTGTCGTGGTCATGCTGGCCATCCACGTGGGCCTTGCCCAGGTAAACCCAGTCAGCGGCGTGTGCTGCCGGGGCGATATAGAAAATGAATGCGAGTGCGATGAGTGAAACCAATGCCTTCTTCACGATTTTGAATCCTCCCTGAAAACGCTGAACGGAGACTCGCTCCGTTGGTGTGCCATTTTGTGCAGCGATGATTGAAACACGAATCACCGTCGGAAGTTTTCAGGAACTTGGATCGAAAGGCATGGCACTTCAGTGTTGTCGCTGCGTTCAAAGAGGAAAGCATTTTCAAAGTTTCAAATTCGACATTCGAAATCATTCCTCGTCTTCCACACCTATCTTGCCCAGCCTGTAACGCAGCGCATTGCGAGACAATCCCAGCAACCTTGCTGCCTGGCTCTTATTACCATTCGCTCGCCGTAGAGCTTCGCGAATCATCTCGTCTTCCCATTGTTCCAGCGTCATGCCCTCAGGCAGAAAGCTATTCCCTGTCGTCACGGTGGTTTTGCTTTTTGGCGTATCCAGATGAATGTCCGCCACATCAATCAAGGTACCCGGCGTTCCTGACGACAACGCGACCGCCCGCTCAATTGTGTTCTCCAACTGACGCACGTTGCCGGGCCAGTGATAGTCAATGAGCATCTTCAATGCCGCCGGAGTTACGCCCCGAATATCGCGATCATTCCCGGCGGCAAAGCGATCAACAAAATGCTTCACCAGTTCAGGAATATCTTCTCGGTGTTCGCGCAGCGGAGGTATGTCGATGGGCACAACGTTGAGTCGATAGTAAAGATCTTCCCTGAAAGTTCCCTCTTCCAGCGCCGCGCGCAGGTCACGATTCGTCGCGGCCAGCAACCGCACATCTACCTTTAGCGTCCTGGTTCCACCCAGACGTTCAAACTCACGTTCCTGCAGCACTCGCAGCAGCTTTACCTGGATCGTCGCAGGCACATCGCCGATTTCGTCCAGGAACAGCGTTCCTTTATCCGCGAGTTCGAATTTTCCCGGCTTGCTCGCGAGAGCGCCGGTGAAGGCGCCGCGCTCATACCCGAATAGTTCGCTTTCAAACAAGGTGTCTGGGATGGCCGTGCTGTTGATCTTGATAAACGGCCCGTGTCCCCGGCGAGAATGCTGGTGGATGGCCCGTGCGATCAGGTCTTTGCCCACGCCGCTCTCGCCGCCTATTAAAACCGTGGCATTGGTTGAAGCCACACGCTCCACCAGGGCCAGTACCGCCTGCATGGGCGCGCTACGGGCCACAATGTTGTTGAACTGGTAGCGCTGGCCCAGAGCTTCTTTCAGTGCGCGGTTCTCGTCGCGCACTCGCTGAACGTCAATTTCCTTCGCTACCACCAGCTTCATTTCAGCCATGGTGAACGGCTTCAGCACATAATCACTGGCCCCCAGCTTCATGGCTTCCACGGCGGTTTCCACAGAGCCGTAAGCAGTCATCACCACAATGGGCGTGGATGCATTCAGCCGCTTGGCTTCCTGCAGAAATTCCAGGCCGTTCATGCCGGGCAGTTTCACGTCGGTTACGATCACATCATATGAATTGGCGTGCAGGCTCTTGAGCGCCATTTCCGCGTCAGGCGCAACCTGTACGTGATGGCCTTCTTCGCCCAGGCTGATTTCCAACAGCCGGCGCATTTTGGGTTCATCTTCAACTATAAGAATGTTTGCCATGGATTAATGGATGATTGCTGCTCACTCATGCTTGATCGAATGAAGTCATAAAACTTGCACTTGCACAACGCCGTCAAACGTTCTCCGCTTTCGCCGCCGGAAAAGTAACCCGGAAACATGCACCTTGTTTCTCAGGCTCGGATGACGCGGATGAACTCAGCGTTACTTTGCCGCCGTGGGCGTCCACGATCTTCGACACAATTGCCAGTCCCAACCCTACGCCTGTTTTCTTGGTGCTCACGAATGGATTGAATATCTGTTCGCGCATCCCGTCCGGTACTCCCGGACCTGAATCTTCAATTTCGGCCACGGCCAGCTCCTGCTCATCATTGCTCTCTCCAAACATACTGATTTTCAGCTCTCCACCCTGATCACCCATGGCTTCGCACGCGTTCAGGATCAGGTTCGTGAACACTTGCTCGCACAAATCCTCGTCGAGTTCCACACGTGGTGTACCCGGTGCGTAGTCGCGGACAATGCGTACGTTCCGGTCAGCACCCTGGTCGGCCACCGCCCTTAGGCTCTTCTCTACCACTCCTGAAAGGTCCGCAGCACGCAGGTCCAGCTGAGTTGGCCGGGCGAAATCCAGAAATCGGCTCACCAGCGCGCTTACACGATTCACTTCAGTGTAGATATAGTCAGAGAGCTCTCTGGCCATCTCATCCGCCGCGCTAAGTTTTTGCTTCAGTATCTCTGCCGATCCTTTGATCACCGCCAGCGGATTGCGGATCTCATGGGCCAGCCCGGCGGAAAGCTGCCCTAATGCCGCCAGACGCTCCGCGCGACGCGCTTCAGCCTGCGCTTGTTGCAGATCGCGATTCGCCTCAGCCAGAGTCTCTGACAGGCCTTGATAGCGCCTCACTTGAAAGCGCGCATCCATCACAAAGCGATTCACCGTCATGGCCACCAGATAGAGAAAGAGCACGCGCATCATCAACTCGCTGGCGCCGGACCACTCGAGTTTGAATTCTTTCAACGCGGGAATCAGGTAGGCGCAATAAGCTGCGGAGGTTAGCGTGGTCCATAGCAGCGTCCCTACAGGGCCAAAATAGATCGCCGCTGTCGTGACCGGCACAAAGAAAACTGGCCAGTAGCTGCTGATAATCGGAGCAACGTCGCGCGTGTGATTGATCAGCTCTGTGGCGAGTACAAGTTTGGCGATGACTGCCAGTGCCGGGCCCCAGCGCTTGAGGCTGTGTTGAATGAAAGTCCGTTCCAGCAATTGAAATACGCCCAGCAATAAAAGAATCACCTGCTTGTGCGGTTCATTGATGGGAGGCAGGATCGCCAAGCCTGCAAGAAATAGGAGCCATAGCAGGTCAAGCCAGGGCGCGGTGGAACGTTCGTCTGCCATAGGAACGATGCACAGACTTTACCACACGCCATAACTGGGACCAGACGGAGGAGCCAGTTTGCACCGTGGCTTGGAGCGACTTCACGGCACCGTGATGATGCTTTGCACGCCTTCAGTGATCGGCTTGTTCGCTTGTGAAACTCTGGTCAAGGCTCCCGTAACCGGATCGATGAAATACGTCACAAGCTGGCCGGATTCAGTGACGTACGCAAATTGACCCGAACCATCAATGGTGATCGACAACGCACTGTCAGTGATTGCAGCTCCCGCAATCGGCGTTAGCGTATTCGCCACAGGATCAAAGGTGAATCCTTTCACGAAATTCGTTGTCGTCTGAAACGCAACATAGAGATGGCGACCGTCAGGAGCCACGACGAACCCTGAGGCTCCCGCATCCGTGAAGAAAGGTGAGCCAACCACAGGCGTAAGCAATCCGGTACTGCTGATATTGAAAATGCTGATGCTGCCCTGATTCAAAACGAATAGAAATTGATTGTCAGAGCTCACGGCAAGCTGTCCAGCCAATCCCGTCGTGGACCCGCCAGTGAGAAGCGGTGGTTGCGCCAAAGTCAGACTGCCGTCGCTGGCGATGGCAAGTGACTCCACGATTTGATCGGTGGCGTTAAACAGGAATCGTCCGTCTGGACTGGTGACCGTGAAGAATCCCAGGGAAGCGGCCGTGGAGCTGGATATCTTACTCAGCAGCCCGCTGGTCTGGTTGATGGAATAAATATCAAATACGCCCGCATTGGGCTGATATAGAAAGTGACCGGTGCGCTCGATCGCCAGCATTCCGGCCTGTTGCGAGGCAAAGACCAAGGGACTTCCCGGTATGCGCGTAAGAACTCCTGTCACCGGGTTGATCTGCATCTCGGCTATACCAGGATTGCCGATCGTCACTCCAGCACCCGACGCGCCCAGATTCAGCGCATACAGGAACCGGCCTATTGGATCTGAAATTAATTGCGTAACAATATTCTGTCCCAGCCCGGAGTCAGTAAAGTCGGTTGCGATGGGCGTAACCGTTCCATTGCTTATCTGTCCTGCCTGATATCCGAAGGTCGACTCAAAAACCGTGATGCCAAAGATAAAACGACTGGCAGCGGTGGGTGCTGAGACAGGCGTGGGTGTCGGAATTGGAGTTGGAGTTGGGGTTGGCGTGGGAGTAGAACCTGGAGCAGGCGTTGGGGTTGGAGTTGGGGTTGGCGTAACTTGAAAATTCAGACCACCACTACCGCAACCTGCCAGGAACACGCAGGCAATCCCACTCAAGATGAAGCAAAGGACTTGCAACGACAACTTACTTCTCATGGCCCACTTCCTTACAGCCAAGACGTCATGGCCCCACAGCGCTGGCCATTGGAAATTCAGATGCCCAGAGTTGCTGCAGGGTCGTATGGCCAAAAAGGTTGGATTGGGCCGGCTAATAATTTACAAATACATGAAATTTCCTTGATTAGCTTCCTCGATTAAGGATAAAGCCTGCTCTCCCAACTTCACCGGCTTTGAAACCGTTTTGAAACTTTGAAACTTTGAAATGAACGCATGCAAGGCGGTTCCCCATTCATGGCGAGCGATAACTTTTGCAAACGCCTGAATCCCCACCCAGTGTTAGACTAGCGTGAGTCCCACCATAGAGCGGGAGTAACTCAGTGGTAGAGTCACAGCTTCCCAAGCTGTTGGTCGCGGGTTCGATTCCCGTCTCCCGCTCCAGAATCCCCCAAAAAACCGGGTGCAACCCGCAGCGGTGAAACACGCAGTGAGCGCCGTATCGCGCGAACGTAGCGTGAGGGCGAAGCAGCGCAGCATTGCGGAGCCGTGTAAGGAATGGGTGAACGCGCAGTGAGCGTGAAGATAGTGGGCCAGATCAACGGATCACTTGGATCAACGGATCACCGGATGAAATCAATTTGATTGGAAGAGTTTGATTGCGCGAGAGACCTGAGTAGCGAGGAATGGGTGAAATTCGTAGTGAGCGCCGTATAGCGCGAACGCAGCGTGAGGGCGAAGCAGCGTAGCGTTGCGGAGCCCTTATATTGAAGATTCTTGCGTATTGAAGATTCTTGCGTGACGGGCTCGAAACCACAGAGTCCGTCACGCAATATCAGTCGAGTTAATAAGAAACTACGCTGCCGCGATTAGAGCATTATTGGACGGGAATTAAAGGTTCTAATTCTCTGCTCTCACCAGAGATCCACATCCTGTTAAGAACACTGAGCTTTCACCCTCAATAACAGTGAGATCGGTCTCTCTCATTTCGGCGTTGCGCTCTTATTCGTCGGCTTGGCCGGCACGGCGGCTCCTGTCGTCGACCTGGCTCCTGAGCTCTGATTCGCTGCGGATCCACTGCTCGTCATTCCCTGCGTTCCAGGACCGGCTCCTGCAGGTGACATATCGGTTGGCCCGTACATCGTGCCGTCCGCGCGGCTTACCAGCGCTCCGGACATCCCTGGTAACGCCATGCCCGTTTTCATGGGAGTGCTGGCCTGCAGGAACGGAGTGGCATTGATGTTCTGCTGCACGGCGCCACCTTTCCCATCGCCCGCATAGGGAGCAGCTGCCGCCAGACTCGATCCGCCATTGGACGCGCTATCAATCTGTGGCGGTTGCGGGGTACCCAGTTGCCCGGCGCCTGCTGCGCCTTCCACAGCCTCAGGCAATGATGGCGACGTACCCACGTTGTTTCCCGAACATCCCGCGACAATCATCAACATGCAGATCACAGCAATACCAAAAAGATTCTTCACAATATCTCCCCAGGAAAAATGAACGCATATATCGCGCCTTAAGTATAGAAAAAAACCGTCTCCACAGGGGCAGGTTATTCGTGAAGTTCCCTGCGGGACAATTCCCTCACCAGCATGGGTACCAGCGACGAAGCTTGACCAAGACGCACCTCGTCAAAAAATTGTACGTTGGCGGGTTCATCCAGCCCAATATAGATTCGCCGTGTGTTTTGCCTCCGATCTACCAATCCGGCGAAGCTCGCCACCGGCTGCACATTGCCCGAGGTCCCGACTGCCACCAGAATCCGGCACGACTCCAGAAACGTATAAACCCGCTCGAGATCGTAAGGCTGCTCGCCAAACCAGCATACATTTGGACGCAACAACGCTCCGCATTCGCAGTGCGGAAGAGCTTCCCTCGCATAACAATTCTGATCGGCAAAAGCCTGCTGACCGCAATCCTTAGCACAGCGGCTTTCAAAAATCTTACCGTGAACGTGAACCACATTCTCGCTTCCTGCTTCTTCGTGCAGGCTGTCCACGTTCTGCGTGCAGAGCATCATGCCGGGGCCGAACTCCTTCTCCAACTCAACCAGAGCAAAGTGCGCCGCACTTGGCTTGGCCCCGCACGCCCTTTGCCGTCGCTCAGAGTAATACTCCCACACTGTTTTCGGATCTGCCTGCCAGGCTTCAACATTCGCCAGCTCATAATGGCTGCGTCCGCGCCAGCTCGTGCCTTGAAACACGGGTATTCCGCTTTCCGCGCTGATGCCCGCGCCCGTTAAAACGAATATGCCGGCGTCTCTGGTTTTAGTCATGCGTGTTGCTCAATGCCCTATAATTTAATCATCTTGAGCCGACCCATCTGCATATTGTTCGTATTGTTCCTGGCCACGAATCTGCCTGGCCTTGCCCAACAGGCTTTTTCTCAGCAAGCTTCATCCCAGCAAACCTCAAAGCAGCAAGGCTTAGACCAACGGACGTTAGACCAACAATCTGCAGAGCAACAATCTGCGGCAGACCACTCCAGCCAGATCCTGCTCATGATGCCTTTTGAGAACAACTCAACCACACCTGGACTTGATTGGATTGGCGAGGCCTTTCCCGAAGTCCTGAGTACGCGGCTGAAATCTGACTCACTCTATCTCATCGAACGCGACGACCGCCTCAACGCGCTTGACCGCCTTGGCATTCCTGCAACTGCGCGACCTTCGCGCGCCACCGTTTATCAAGTGGCTCAGGAGCTTGACGCTGACTACGTCTCTGATCGGGAGTTTCAAGTTCGATGGCTCCACTCTCACCGCCCACGCGCGCCTGATGGACGTTCCTCACCTCCGCCTTGGGCCTGATCTTAGTGAATCAGGTCCATTGGCCAGCCTGATCACGCTACAAACGGCGCTTGCATGGGACCTTTTAAGCGCGCTGAAACTGTCCGGCGACATATCAAAAGAACAGTTCGTCGCACAGTTTCCTGCCCTTCGTCTGGACGCTTTGGAAAACTATGTACGCGGCGTCCTCGCCGGTAACGTCCAGGAAAAGATCAAGCGCTTTCAGGAAGCGGTACGGCTGGAACCGAGGAACACGCTGGCTATGCTGCAACTGGGTAAAGCCTGGTACACGACCAAAAATTACGGTGAAGCGGTCAACATATTTTCCAGGGTGCCGCCTGGCGATCCAGCCGCTAACGAAGCTCAGTTTTTCCTCGGTCTGTCCGCCTACTACACCGATCAGATGGAAAAAGCTGAGACCGCCTTCCGTGCCCTCTCCACGCGGCTGCCGCTCACGGAAGTCTTCAACAATCTTGGTGTAGTCACCTCGCGCCGCGGACAGAAGCGCGCCCGTACATACTTTGAGAAGAGCGTGCAGACCGATCCCAGCGATCCTGATTATCACTTCAATCTCGCCGTTGAACTCTATCGCGAAGGTGACGCGCCTGCGGCGGTTCGTGAACTCAAAGCCACGCTGGCCTTGCAGGGCGACGCGGAAGCCAAGTCATTCCTGGATGCGGTTTCTTCCGGTTCGCAAGTCCAGCGCATGCCACTGGAGCGGATCAAGCGCAACTATGATGAATCAGGCTATCGACAGATATCACTGGAGATCGCCAACGCTGATGAGGCTCGCATGAAAAAAGCCACTCCCGCCGCGCACGCTGCTTTCCATGTCGAACGCGGGCAGGAGATGTTGGGCGAAGGCTTGAGCAGTGAAGCCGAAAAACAATTTCGGGAAGCCATCTCACTTGACGCATCTAACCCCGCCGCCCACGCTGGCCTGGCGCAGGTGCTGGAGATCAATCAGAATGTTGATGGTGCACGCCAAGAGGCGGATACTTCTCTGCGTATCAAGCCATCGGCCGGCGCACTCCTGGTCCTGGCGCGTGTTGCTCTGTCAGAAAACAATTCGGCAGATGCGGAGAAGGATGTTGATCAGGCACTGGCGCTCGATCCCGCCAATGCTGCCGCTGTCGCGTTGAAACACGATCTGGCTGCCCGTAGCTCGGCCCGCCCCCACTGATCAATGATCAATCAAGGGCGAAAAGCTACGCAAGAGGTAACTCCATGAAATGCAGATCGATGAACCGCAGGTCGATTTTAAGCCCGTTCCGCAAGCTTCTGCTTCTTACCGTCAGCACAATACTTCTGTTGCCATCCGCGGCCTCAGCTGACGTAGTGAAGGTGGTGGTGGATTCCGTGATCCATCCGCTCTCAGCCGAATACATCGATCGCGCTGTCCAGGAAGCCGAGCGCACCCATGCTGACGCTTTACTGATCGAGATACGCACCCCGGGTGGCCTTATGACGTCGATGGAAGACATTGTCCATAAAGTCCTCGATTCGAAAGTGCCAGTGATCATCTATGTTTCTCCGTCCGGCAAAGGTGCGTCTTCTGCCGGATTCTTCATCCTTGAAGCGGCGGACGTTGCCGCCATGGCTCCGGGCACCAACACTGGGGCGGCGCATCCTGTTCGTGGCGACGGCCAGATCATGGACCCCGTAATGAAGGATAAAGTTGAGAATTACGCCGCTTCGCTCATGCGTTCCTACGTCAGCAAGCGCGGGCGCAATGTGGAAGTGGCGGAAAGCGCCGTGCGACAGTCTAAATCCTTTACCGCGGATGAAGCCCTCTCCCAGCATCTGATCGACTACATCGCCAAAGATCAGGATGACCTTCTCAGGCAGATTGACGGCAAGTCGGTCACGCGCTTTGATGGTTCCAAAGTCGTGCTTCACGTCGCCGGCAAGTCGGTCAGGTTGTACGACATGACCCTGCGTGAGCGAATCCTTTCCGTTCTCATGGATCCTAACTTCACGGCTCTCCTGTTTACGCTGGGGCTTTTTGCTCTCATGATCGAGTTCAACCATCCCGGAGGTATTGTTCCCGGCGCTGTCGGCCTGATTGCGATCGTCGTGTCCATTTACGCCCTCCAGATGCTGCCCACGCGCTTTGAATCAGTGGCGCTGGTGATAGGCGCTTTCGTCCTTTTTGCCCTGGAAGCCAAATTCCATTCGCATGGTTTGTTCACCGCGGGCGGCATGCTCATGATGGTTCTGGGAATGCTTCTGTTGGTTGACGGCCCGATTCCCGAAATGCGCGTGAGGCTGATCACCGCCCTCTCCGTCACCATCCCGCTGGGCGCCATCACAGTGTTTCTGCTCACGCTGGCCATACGTGCGCGACGAAATAAAGTTGTTACCGGCAAGGAATCTCTCATCGGCGAAATTGGCGTGGCCCGTTCACCTCTGGTTCCTGACGGCAAGGTCTTTGTCCGCGGCGCTCTGTGGAATGCCGTGGCATCCGCGAATGTCGATATAGGCCAGGCGGTCATCGTCCGTAACGTACAGGACCTGACCTTACAGGTAGAACCGGCGATGCAATCTGTTACGCTGGATGCAGCTAAATCCTGATTTAGAGTACGGCCGGGCAGCTAGCTGCGATAGAATCACTGCCGGCTCACAACGCAATCGCCCACTGGAGGCCGTGTGTTATCTATTCCATTGCTTGTTGTTGTTGTTATCTTCGTTATCTACCTGATCAACTCCATCAAGATCCTGCGAGAGTACGAACGCGCCGTCATTTTCCGCCTCGGCCGGCTCCATCCCGCCAAAGGCCCCGGAGTGATCCTGGTCTTTGCCCCTCTTGACCGCATGGTGCGCGTTGACCTTCGCCAGCAGGCCCTGGAAGTTCCTCCGCAGGACATCATCACTCGTGACAACGTGACCTTAAAGGTCAACGCTGTGATCTATTGGGAAGTGATTGACGCGTCACAAGCCGTGATTCGCGTACAGAACTATTACTGGCAGACACAACAATTCTCCCAGACCACTTTGCGTTCTGTGCTTGGCGAAGTTGATCTGGATGAGCTGCTGGCCCATCGCGACAAGTTGAACACGCGCATACAGACCATCCTTGATCAGCACACCTCGCCTTACGGCGTGAAGGTTGCGAACGTGGAAATCAAGCAGGTTGACCTGCCGGACACCATGCAGCGCGCCATGGCCAAACAGGCGGAAGCCGAGCGTGAAAAGCGCGCCAAAATCATCCATGCCGAAGGTGAATTTGCCGCTTCACAACGACTCACGGAAGCCGCTCACCAGCTGGCTTCAGAACCCCTGACCATGCAGCTCCGTTATCTCCAGACCTTGACGGAGATCGGAGTGGAAAAGAACACCACCATCGTCTTCCCATTACCTATTGATATTCTTGCGTCTCTCACTTCGGCGTTGGAAAAAATCAGCGGTCGCAATCTGGCCAAATAGGGTTAAACTGGCTGCAAACCAGAGCTGAAAATCAGGGGGCATGCCGTGGATTTGGGGACTCGACAGGTGAAGGAAGACTTTGAAGATCAGGTGCAAGATACTGAAATAACACTCAGTACAGGCAAACTGCTGGGCATTTTCTTTGCCGTGGTGATCGTTTGCTCCGTCTTCTTCACGATGGGGTATCTGTTGGGAAAAAGCACCGCCACGGGCGGCAGAACTGAAATTGTCGGTAGCACAAGCAACGCAGCCGGCAGCACCGCAGGCAAGCCTTCCGCGGTGGCTAAAGTTCCGGAAGCCCCGGCGCCCGCTCCCGCAACTGAGTCGCAGCCTGCAAGCTCTGGTTCAAACTCAGGATCAAACCCGGCATCGAGCCCGGCTGTTCGAATGCTTCGGGTGCGACTCCGTCAAGCCCGGCTCCGACTTCCGCCGCCACCGAAATTAAGGCCAGCCCTAACGGAACCTTCATGGTGCAGGTAGCAGCGGTTTCCAAGCAGGAAGATGCGGACATTCTGAAATCAGCTTTACAGAAGAAGCAGTACCCGGTCTTTGTAGCCAACTCCACTTCGGATGCGCTCTATCACGTTCAGGTCGGCCCTTTCTCCAACCAGCAGGACGCTGATACCATGCGCAATCGTCTGTCAGCCGATGGTTACAACGCGATCGTGAAACATTAGAGCAGCCATTAGCAATTAGCCGATGGCAATTGGCAAAAAACCAAATTGCACTAATGTTCGGTGCGGAGTATTGAATTTGACGCGGAAGCTTTGCTTGGATCGTCCCTGGCAAAATTCTGTCGATGGCTGATTACGTCCGCTCTTGCCAATTACCAATTACTAATCACTAATTACTGATCAGTATCAAACCGCTGCTCTCTAAACGGATCGCCATACATGTGATAGCCGTTTTGTTCCCAGAAACCGGCCTGGTCATGGTCAAGAAACTCAAAGCCCCGCACCCACTTCACTGATTTCCATGCGTACAGATGCGGCACAATCAGCCGCAGAGGATATCCATGATCGGCAGATAGCGGCTGCCCATCATGATGCGTCGCCAGCAATACGTTGTCCCGATCCAGGTCCGCCAGCGGAACGTTTGCCGTATAACCCTGCTCCGCATGCACCAGGACATACATGACTTCCGGCTTCGGCTTGGCCAGCTTCATCATCTCTCTGAACGACACGCCGTCCCAGTCATTATCAAAGCGGCTCCATCGTGTCACGCAATGAAAATCACTATGACTGTGAAAGCGCGGCAGCGTCCCAAATTCTTTCCATGTCAGCTTGACTGGATTCTCCACCTGACCCCATATACGGAACTCCCAGCGCGCCGGATCAAAAGATGGGACTGAGCCGTAGTGCAGCACCGGCCACTTAAGCGTCAAAGCCTGGTTGGGCGGTAACCGGCCCGCATCGCGCATCTCCTTCTCTTTTTGCTTTCGCTCGTTGCTGTCAAATAAGCCCATGATTTTCCCTGACAACTCTATTGTATGAGATGTCAGCTCAGGCAAAAGGCAACATCGCTCTTGACGAGAGCCCGATACATCGATATATATCTATCCATGCTGACGCTTACCGACAAGCAACTGGTGGACGCCCTCAAGGCCGTTGCCGATCCCACGCGACTGAAGATCCTTCGCCTGCTCAAGCAGAAAGGCTGCTGCTCCATCGACAAAGGTGAAGGCCTGTGCGCCTGTGATATTGAAGAGCAGGTAAAGCTATCGCAACCCACCATCTCTCATCACATGGCGATCCTGCGGAAGGCCGGCCTCATTCACGCGGAAAAACAAGGTCTATGGATGTGGTATCGACGTAATGAAAAGTCACTGAAAGAGCTTGGCCAAGCCGTGAACACCGGCGTCTGACCTTCTTTATCCCGTGTCTTTTTGGTGAAGGAGAACTGTAATGAATCCGAAATTCCATCTTTCGCTTGATGTTGGAAGTCTGGACGAGTCCGTCCGTTTCTACGCAACGCTTTTTGGCGTGCCGCCCACGAAACACAAACCTGATTACGCAAAGTTCGACTTAGAAAACCCGGCCGTCAATCTCACCATGCAGCTTAGAACACATTGCTGCCTGCAAGGACTGAACCACATGGGTTTGCGCATGAATACATTGGAAGAAGTCGAAGCGATCAAAGCGCGACTGAATGCCGCCGGCTTTACAACCGAAGACGAACTAAACACAACCTGCTGCTATGCCGTGCAGGACAAATTCTGGGTTCGCGATCCCAGCAAGTATCGGTGGGAAGTTTATGTAGTAAAGGCCGATTCGGACATCGCCGAGGGTAAAGCCACCCAGCCTGAGCACAAAACCTGCTGCGTGTGAAGATGCTCATTGCCCAGTTGGGTGTATTGCAGCGTCCACAATAAAAAAGGAACACCCAGCCAGGTGTTCCCTCTTTCAATCGCTTGGTAAAGCCCTAGTGTGTTACAGCGGCGAACATCGGTGAATCCAGCAGTTTCTGGAAGCTATGATCGTCGGCTTTGAAGTGCACCACCAGCTTGCCGGCGTCGGAATCCACTGTAGTGTCGTCAATCGCATTCTTCTCGGTCGGCGTGGCATTCATTTTCTTGTAGAGCAGGCCGGCCTTCATTACAGACGACAAAGTTGCTGCGGTCATATTGTCTGACGTTCCCACGTTCAGGTTGAAATCAACGCCATGATCAAAATCCATGGTGTAGCGCGAGCCCGTCAAACGCTGCTTGATGGTCTCATAATCGGCCAGGTCAGAAGCTCCGCCCAGCGCCGACTTCATCATCGTCTGCGTGCCCTGCTGATCAAGCACGCTCCACACCGTACCCTGATCCACTGATGTGATCATGTCAGTGACCGCGGTATTGGCGTTCAAACTGCGTGCGCCGCCGTCCCGTGCGTCCAAAGCTTGCTTCAAGGCCGACGCATCACCGAATAGCATGGTCCAATTATCCAGAAAAACCATGGAAAGTCCGCCGGACATGGGATACACAAATGATCCGTTGACCTTGTTGGCTTTGATCTTCTGCTTGGTCATCTTCAGAGCGATGGCCTTGCGCGGAAATGTGCCCTGCGCAATCCCGATGATTTGCAGTCCGTTGTCCTTATTGCGAAACGAAGCCAGTGTAATTTGATCAATATCGCGATCTACTACCACGCCTACATCTTTCAGCGCGTCTTCGAACTGCTTCATGTTCGCAGGCAGGAGTTTGGCCTTCATCTGCATGGCCGTATCTGAGTTCTTCATCCGCCGGTAGTCCACGTTAATAATCTGCTGGACATCCTGCGGGATCACTGAACGTGCGGCCGTGGCCAGCGAAGCGGCAAATCCCGGCACGCCGCTCAGTACAAATACAAGAGCGAACACAATATTGCGTTTCATGGTCTACCTATTCTAATCCGGATTTCTGGATTTTAAGATGCACAGAGGTGCAGCTTTGGATTGCTCTTTTCGCCTCCCTAGGGTATTCACCTCTGTAGTTGGGCCACTCTTGACCGTACTTCATCCACAAAACCCTCATCTTTGATCGATCCAAGATTAATATCCACGTTTGCCAATGCGCCAACCATGGCCGCGCTCACCAGTGCCCCGGCGACTGTTAGATCAGACGCCATGTTGGGATTCGTCATCGGCTTGAGAGAAGTCACAATATCGCCCACTTCCCGTGCCTTGATGGCGGTTTCCAGCGGTACGGAGGTCGCGCCCCTCAGTGCATCCTGTATGGCGATCTCACCGTCACCGCTGCTTGAAGTCTTGGCCTGCTTGTAGGCAGCCATTACTTGGCTATAGCTATCCGCATCAGCATCAATGCCGGCTTTGAGTTCTTCACGCAGTTGTGACAGCCTGGCCAGGGCTTGGCTTAATTCCTTTTCATATTGCAGATAGGCCTTCTTGCCGCGCGACATTCCCGCCACCATGCTGGCCAGCGCCGCCGCCATTGCGGCCGCCGCCGCCGAAGCGCTGCCGCCTCCCGGGGTCGCCGTGGGCGCGGCCAGTTGTTCAATGAATGGCTCGGCTCCGGCGCGCAATCCGCCCACCGCCATCTTGCCGCCCATCACTCCGGCCAGGCGGTTCTCCAGAATCATGGACGAATCAAAATTCTCGACCTGCAGGAACCACTCTGCCGCCTGCTCCAGCGCCTTCTTCGGGATAAGCCCGACAATCTCACTACTCAGGGGCATCACGCCGTATCGTTGTGCTTCGCGCTTCACGAACTCAAACACTCGCGCCACCGGCGTCTGCTCAAAGTCAGTCAGGTTCATCGATACCTGAGCCAATCCACGGACCTCGAACCCTGATCCCTTTACAAACCGCAAGCCGCCCGTAGAGTTGCGCACTGCCTTGGCAATCTTTTTGGCGATTTCAACATTCGTGGTGTTTAGAAAAACGTTATAAGCGATGAGCGCCTTGCGTGCTCCCACCACCGTGGCGCCGGCCGTGGCATGGCAGCGCGGATCGCCAAAGTCAGGACAGCGCCCCGCATTCACCAGGATGTCCTCACGCAGACCTTCAAATTGTCCGCGACGTATGTTTTCCAGTCCCTGGCGGTCAGGACGCGTAGCTGCCGCCTCATACAGATAAATCGGGATATTGAAGCGCTTCCATATCTCTTCGCCCACGTGGCGGGCGATTGCCACGCAGTCTTCAATCGTCACGCCTTCGATGGGAATAAACGGAACCACGTCTGCCGCGCCGATGCGTGGGTGAGCTCCCTGGTGCTTGTTGAGATCAATCAGCTCGGACGCTTTGCCTACCCCGCGAATAGCCGCTTCAGCAATCGCCTCGCGATCGCCGACTAACGTGATCACACAACGGTTATGGTCGGAATCCATTTCGCGATCGAGTAGATAGACGCCAGGAACTTTCATGGCCTCGACAATGGCATCAACAATGCCTTTATCACGGCCTTCAGAGAAATTAGGAACGCATTCGACTAGTGTAAACATGACTGGAAAGCATAAAGGATGGAGAGCAATGCAGGCAAAGCCGAGAGATCAGATTGGGTAAGGCCGAAATTGGTAATCGGATAATCTGGTAATTGAGTAATTTTAAAAACCGCGGACTGTGCAGTTCTTCAATTACACAATTACCAAATTACCCATTTACTGAATCTATCTATACCAACTCACTCCCACGAGAAGCTGCACCGTATTCACCCCTGGGTTCGGCACCGTCAATCCCGCGTTTGAAATGTGCTCGTAACGCACGCTCGCAGTAAAAGCTCGATGCTGATTGTTGAAGAATTGAAAGCCCAGCGTTCCATGAGTAATAAAGTTCACCCGCGACGTATTGTTCGGCACCACATGGTTGCTGAAGAGCACGCCGCTTCCCAGTTCCAGAAACGGAACGGTGTGGGCTGATCTGGTGAAATTCCACTTTAGATTTATCGGATTGAAGGCTGTACCATAAGCGTTCAACGCCGGTGCGCGTTGCAAAATGATATACACGGGCACAAGATCGGCCGAGTATTCGAAATCACCGCTAACAAAGCTCCCGAAGTGGTTGCCCGTCAATACCTTGCCCAGACGAAAGCCCGCATCCACGACTTTTGTATCTTTGGTTCCTCCAGGCACGCTGAACCCTCCGCTGGCCCACACGCCAACCTCCCACGGACGACTTCCAAGCGGCTTTTCGGATTGACCGGAAGCGAGTCCGCTCAAAAGCAACAGCAAGATTATTATTTTCATGGATCCCTGGGAATGCTTTGATCTGGTTAAATGTAGCAGTCTCGGCCATGAAATGGTTAAAGAAATTATCGAAGAGGATTAAGAGCTCGCAGCCTGGCTGTACCGACCGGGCATTCTCCTGACCGCTCCGGATTAACTCTTTGACCAAAGCTCACACTACCAGAGTTCTTGTGCAGGACAACCTTGCGCGCAGTCCCTCCCCATACCCGATTACCCGATTACCCGATTACCCGATTCGCTCAATGGCTCGCTTTCGCTTCCGCCAGCACCATCGCCGAATGCTGTGACGCCGACTCGTAATATCCCACGAACCGCTGCGGCTCTGCTGCTTTGTAGTCACTCAGATTATGTGCCCAGCGGAATCCAATCGGCTGATACCACAGTTCTGCTTCCACCTGAAACGGACCGATTGCATTTCCTGTATCAACCACGTAACGAATCACACTGCCTTTGTCATTGAAATTGGGATCCAGAGCGGCTTCACCCACTACTGAAATATCTTTCTCGGCTGATCGCTTATCGAATCCGGCGGGCAATAGCCGATTATCTTTCAGATAGCCCACGGCATTCAGCAGGCCGGTGGTGACTTTGCCTTGTGAATCACCTAGGATCGGCTCAAAGATTTCAACCTGTTGCGGACTGGTAATCTCGCTGTGATGCGGCTCGAACTGCAGCGGGTCAGCATCATTTTTATTGCCCACAATCGACCCATCCGGATTCAATGCGCCAGATTCGAACAACACTTTGCCGCCACTGTCTCGCACCACCACATGCAGCCATGCCCGGCGCGAAGGATACGCCGTCGGCAGTTTATGACCGGTAAGGTTCTCCACCAATACGTCCACGGCCAGCCCTCGCGATGTGGTCTCCACCTTCGGGATGCTCACGCGTGCCGTTTCCCTCTGCAAAAATTTTGCTGTACGGTCGGCAGCCTCGGCAAGCTCTTCCGGCAAAGCCTTTACGCTCAGCTCATCGCGATGCTCATTGAGCATGCGCTCCATCACAAAATTTCCGCCCACAAAGACATGGCGACGCATTCCTTCACGCGGCTCGCCATAAAGCGCAGTCACGGCGACATGCTCATCCACTTCGGGCATATGGCATGACTGGCATGTACTGTTTTTTGCGGGATAAGCGCTGTGCAGCCACTCCTGATACGGCATCTGCTCCGGAAAATGCCCAATCTCCTTGCCGCCAGGCCCAAGTGCATTGGTGATCAGCGTATGGCAACTTCCGCACAACGCCGAATCACGGATCTGGCTTCCCTCCACCGGCAGAAAGCCACCAGTGGAAGACTGCATGATGCGCTGATGTCCGGCATCAATCGCGAACGGCCCGTATTCGGGACGCACGCTGTCATTTTGGACCCTGCCTTTTCCCGGATTGGCGATCACCACGTTGCCATTGAACGTTGCACTGGTTCCCAGTCCGGTCTTTTCAATCTGATGGCAGACCGAACATGAGACTCCATCCGCAGCCGGATCATGTTCTTTAGGAGCCGCCAGCGGCAGGTGGGAAAAGATTCCCGCTTCCTGTCCCTGTACTTTCGCCGCAAAATGCGTCAATGGCATGTGGCAGGTTGAGCATTCGTCTTCAATGGCCGCGGTTGATTCGGGATGATCTATCGACTCACGCCGGACGCTTCCCTGCCAGTACGGGTCGCGCGCCGAATTCGCCATGATGCTGGCTCGCCACTGGAAGCCGATCGAGATATCTTCACCCGTACTGGTCCTTAATCCGTTATGGCAGGCAACGCATCGGTCTGAGGTCCGAAACTCCTCGTTCACAGCCCTGGAACTGGTCTTTGACTTTGCCGCCGGTTTGGCAGCCCCGTTCGCCGGCGCGTGCTGCTGGTCGTTCGGCTTATCGGTTGGCGTTGAACGCTGGCCAACCAGAATCAACGGCGCCGTCATGATCGCGGCAAAGAGAAGCGGTAGACCTGGCAGTCGCCTGTTCATTTCCAGCCTTCCCACAACTTGCCATCTGCCCAGTCCCATAAAACGTACATCACCACACTTGGATTGCGCCCTTGTGTGTTCGTCATGGGCGCGCGTACACCAATCGCCGCGCGAATATGCTGGCGCTGGCTGATAGTGACTTGCATCTCCGGCAGCACGTCCCAGTTTGTTTTGGCTCCGTCCTGAAGATCACGGTCAGCCAGAAACTCCACCATGGGCGACCATAATCGTCCCAGGCCTTTATCTTTCGCCAGCGGCTGGCCGATCGCAGTACGCCAGAACAGACTCTGCGGAGCAATATCGGTATGCCGCGGCAGGTCCGCGCCCATCTGAAACTGTATGAACGTATTCGTGGGAAAGAGCTGGTCAAACGCCGCAAAGGTTTCAAACGTAGTGGTGCCGTTACCGAAGCCAAGTTTACTGTTTCCCGTAGGCGGCAGAACGCCGGCCTGAAGACTCAGAATCGATCCCGTGCGCAGACTGGAAAACATCTCCCGCTTCACGGCGAATGTGATATCACCCACGCCTCCGTTCCAGCCGTGATTCTGGTTCTGCGCGGTGAATGGAACATCCACCTCAATCTGGTTATGTACGCCGAAGCGCTGTTCGTGAATCACGTCCGTGGTAAAGCCTGGGGCGCCGCTGGCGTTCACCGCCGTGGAGATCACCAATTCATCTTCCGGAAACGCCTTCTCCGTAACAATCGCCCTGGGCAGGTTCAACTCTCCGCGCGCCCAATGCTTGTTAGTGCAGAACTTGCGCATGTAGGCGATCACGTCATCGATCTCGCCCGAGGTAAGCATCTCACTAAATGACGGCATGATCGTGGAGAAGCCACGCTCCCGTCCGCCGTGCAGAATGACTGCTTTCCAGGCCGAGTTCGGCTCCGGCGTTGTACCACTACAGTCGGTGAAATCAGGAAAGGTATCCGGACGCGTGAATTCCGTGCTGGTTTCCGGCGCGCCCTTGCCATCTTCGCCATGGCAGGCGATGCAACCGCCTTTGTAGATGCGCTCGCCGTTCTTCGCATCCGGCGGCTTGGCGTAGTGGATCGTTTGTGATTGAAGTGCAGAAGTGCCGCTAATCTGCATGCCAGCAAAACAAACGACCGCGAGAACGCCCGAGGCGCACCGTCGCGTCATCCTGCTGCTCCTAACCCTAAGGAAACGGAAGAATCCCGGAAATTTTTTGCTCATCGCGGCAAGTTGGTCGAACGCATTCTTTTCGTCGAGTTAATTAAGACGATAAGAATAACGGAATGTGCCTGTCATCAGGCAACAAATGTTTTGTCGGAAGAAATTCAAATCATGGCTGAGTGTCATCTTGAATCTCAGGACATTGCAATTGAATTGGCAACGGCAGCGTCAGCTGAGTATGCCATTGACCGACCATTAACTCTTCGATCGCATTCCCGGCAGGCGAGACTCGCCATTTGCCGCTCCGATCGGAAAGGTCCCGGAAGAAGCGCAAACCGGGAACCGAAGCAGGAACGTGCGCAACGTTTTTGATCTCGCTCCAGGTTTTGCCGCCGTCAACACTCTCATGAAGAATGATCGGCCCGGAATCATCTTCGGGCGGTCGCTCGATGTGCTGGACCCATGCAAGAAGATGTCCATTCGCTTGCTCACGCGCCAAACCCAGCAAGTCAGCAGCATCGTCATATATCTCAGATTGGGACCATTGATGTTGCTCAAAGCTGTAAGTGAGCAGGAACGGCGCAGACGTGGGGCCTTCCGCATATTCCTGGCCGCCGATCAGGAGTTCATCACCTTCGCTCTGGATGTACAACAACTCGCTACCTTCTAACCGCGGACCCTCCGCGGCCCACGTTCTGCCGCCATCCGTAGAGACAATGGGCTGGACCGGCCGGTAAGGGCCGCCACACCGATCAAATCGCGCCAGCAGAACGATGGTATCTCCGTGCGCCCACACCCCATCTACATATGACTCTTTCTGACCGAAAGCCAGGGAAGAAACAGCTGCAAGGAAAATGGCAGCGCTCAGAACGCTGCCATGTTTGCGGAACATCCGTGAGTCTCTCGTCATCGCGGGAAGATTCTACCGCGGCTTTGCTATTCTGAGCACCCAAATCCCCGGCGTGAGCTTTTTGGGAAAACGTTCTGCAGTCTTGTCCTCGCAGATCAGTTTCATCCGTGTCATCACCTGTATGGGTTTCTCACCGTCGGCGCAAGATATTCCTCTTCTGCAGATACGCCATCAGCTCACTGGAGGAATTGTCCATTTCCACATCAAACGCCTTGATCTTGCCAGTGAAGTAATTGAACATCATCACCGCCGGAATCGCCACAAACAGGCCGAGGGCTGTCGTTACCAACGCCTCAGATATTCCGCCAGAAACCGTACTCATCCCCGTACCTCCACTCTTCTGAATCATGGCGAAGGCATCAATGATGCCAATCACCGTGCCCAGCAATCCGACAAACGGAGCCGTTGATCCTATGGTCGCCAGCCCGGCAAGCCCGCGCTCCAATTCAGCGTGAGCAATGGCCTCCGCCCGATCCAGTGCCAGCTTGCTGGCTTCAATCTGTTCTTCCGGAGTCGCCGGGGTGCTGACTTGGGCGGCAAATTCCTGCAAACCAGACACAACCACCTTCGCCAGATGACTTTTCTTATTACGTTCCGCCGCACGAATCGCTTCGTCCAGTTTGCCTTCGCGCAATGCACCCGCAACCACCGGAGCAAACTGGCGTGACTGTTTGCGCGCTGCCCTGAAGGCGAGTGTGCGATCAATCATGACGCCGATCGACCACGCCGACATTATCAGCAACGTCACAGCCACCAACCGGGCCGGCCACTGCATGTGGCTCCACATCCCGATTGGGTCAAAGCGCACCGCTTCATCGCTTGATTGAAACAGCCACAAAGCTATCAGGTGGGTCTTGAGTGGAAAGAATTTTGCGATCGTGGACGCGAGCATAAGTCAGGGTTCCTCCGCTTATCGGTCTCGACTGCCGATTTATCCTTTGACACCGTACGGAGGATGTTTGCTCCCGGAGAATTTGTCGGAAGCCCAGGCTCGCGTTCGACCAATAGAATGACGATAGCGGTCCGACTCAGTGCTATCCTTAAATTTCAAATTTGAAATTTGAAATTCCAAATGCTATTGCTTCGTCGCCTCTTCTTTCCTCACATTGATCAGCCGGATCGTCTCCAGGATCACGTCCCCTGCAATTTGCAGGCTTTTGGGACTGAGTTTATCCATGGTGTCCTGCGTGGTGTGGTGGAAGGAATTGTTGTAGCCGTAATCGAGGTCAACGATATCTGCCACCGGAACGCCATATTTCGCAAACGACATATGGTCATCGCCAATGGCGCTGCGGTTGGCGAAGAAGTATGACTGGTAGCCCAGCCGCTCCGCCGCGTGATAGACCAGCTGCTCCAGCCATGGCGTAGAGTTGGTGTCATTCATAATGTCCAGATCTTTGTCGCCGATCATGTCCGCCAGCATGAGCGCCTTGATCTTTTTGTTGGTGCCGTCGGCTTCCCACTTCGCTGCCAGATGGCGGCTGCCATAGAGTGCGTCAGGGTCGCTCCAGCGTAGATCGCCGGCCTTCGGCGAAGGAATGGACTCCTCGCCATCAAAGAATGCCAGCCACACGCTGTAACCATCCAGCTTCTTGCCGCGAAGCTGATCAGCAATGGCCAGTAGCAATGCCGTACTGGAACCGCCGTCATTGGCGCCGATAAAGTTGGTATCGCGCAGCGGGTAATTTGTATCGATATGCGATCCCAGCACAATGATTCCGTCTTTGCTGCCCGGGAACTTGGCTATGATGTTCCGCATCTTGATCTTGCCGGCGGGCGTATCGGCCGTGAAGGCGTCCTCTTCCACCTGATCATTCTTCAGTTTGGCGTGAAGAAACTGGCCCATCTTTTCCTGCCCGGCGCTGCCGTCCCAGCGCGGACCAAAGGCAACAATCTCTTTGATGTATTTGAAGGCACGCTCAGAATCAATGTGCATCGCTGGCCCGGTGGGCTCAGCGGACTGCGCAGTCTGCGTCCCGGCTGGCTTTGCGTCAGCGGCCACGGTGGGTGCAGGAGTTGCCGCAGTGGAATTGCGTTCGCACCCCAGCACGTCACAGCCAAGAAAGAGGAACAGGCACACGGAACAGATAGCCGCGCTAAAACGAAGGCAAGGATTCACTCAGTCACTCCCCGTAAATCGTTACCAGTTTACTTGATCGCAGGCTATTGTTGTTCGCGCTTTTCCCTGCGTTCACGCCGCTTCTTCGGATGCACAAAGTAAACAATCACAATGCTCATCAGGTACAGGATGATCATTGGAGCAGCATAGATCGTCATGTTCATGATGTCCGTAGTGGGCGTAAGGATGGCGGCAATCACAAAGAAGATCAGTGTTGCGCCGCGGATATGCTTGAAGAGGAATTTGGCGTTTACCACGCCCATCAACCCGGCGAATCCCAGCACGATGGGCAACTCAAAGATCAAAGCCAGGCCCAGCAGGATCGTCAGCAGCAGGCTGGTGTACTCGGTGATGGTGATCATCGGTCGCATTCCGGCTTCCGCGCCGGTTCCAATCAGGAAATCCAGGGCCACCGGGAACACGATCCGGTATCCGAAATATCCGCCACCAACAAACAGCGAGACCGAGAGTAGGAGAAAAGGAAACACAAACCGCTTTTCGCGTCGATAAAGTGCGGGTGAGATGAACATCCACACTTGATACAGAAGAAAAGGGCAGGAAATAAAAATGGCAGTAATCAGTGCGATCTTAACCGAGAGGTTGAACGGGTCAGTTGGATTGAGGAAGGTCAACTCGGTGGGCATTTTGTGCGCCGCCAGGGCCTGCTCAATCGGCTTCTTCATGATCCGGTAGATGTCCATCCACTTGTACCAGGAAGCGGCAAAGGCAATGGCAACCGCGAAGGCCGAAATCATGATGCGCTTGCGCAGCTCTTCCAAATGCTGCAGCAGGCCCATGGTGGCCATTTCACGTTCTTCTACGTATGGACTGGGTGGTTCCAAAATCTCAGGCATCGTGATCCTGCGGGACCGTGTTCTTGATGCGGTCGGTCAACCGGTTCAGTGCTCCGGTCAGCGACAAATCTTCATCTCCGGTCAGCTTGGCGACCTCAGGCGCAATGTGTTTGCGCGGATCTGCTTCTTCCAGGTCAAGCTTGCGGATCTCATCGTGAATCTGGCCCTGGAATTGGCTGCTGGCCTTCTTGAATTCGGCCATGAACTTACCCAGTGTCCGGGCGATCTCCGGCAGCTTCTTCGGCCCGAACAGCATAAAGGCCAGTAACATCAAAAACAGCATCTCTGAGCCGAAGTTCATATGAGTAAACACATCATACCGCAGGTTTTCTTAAAATTGCCTGAGGTTTTTGATTAAGTTTTCCAATTGAGGTTACCAATTCGTCCGCACCGCGTCCCTCTTCGTGAGCATCTCATTTGAGTACGAAAGTGCTCCTCTGCCGCGGACCGGCGGAACCGCCTGGGTTACGGTCGTCAGGCCTTTACCCGGGGCATGTTCCCCGTCCATGAGTGATATACTTTCTATTATTGAACCCGCTGGCTTGGGAACCATGTTCAGCGTTAAGGACGATTCATGTCTCGTGGTACACGCCGTTCACTCTTCCTTGTAACACTCGTCATTATAATTTGCGGATTCCTGGGCGCAGGCTTCAGCCAGCGTGCCTCCGGTAACTATCCCGGCGGAGCGTCAGATACTGACGTTCGTCAGGGATTGCAGCACTTCTCTGAAGTGTACGCACTGGTGGAACAGAATTACGCCGAGCCCGTTAACGCCGATAAAGCAATTTACAACGGCGCCATCCCGGGCATGCTGCACGTGCTGGATCCGCACTCAAACTTCTTCGATCCAAAGTCGTATTCCCTGCTGCGCGAAGAACAGAGCGGCAAGTATTACGGCGTTGGCATGCAGATTGCCCCGCGCAATAACAAGATCATCGTGGTCGCGCCCTTTGTCGGCACGCCGGCTTATAAAGTCGGTCTCCGCCCGGGCGACGCCATCCTTGCCGTTGACGGCAAGCCCACGGACAACATGACGGTGAGCGACGTGGCTGATCTGCTCAAGGGGCCCAAAGGCACCAACGTGCACATCACCGCCCTGCGCGAGCAGACGGACAAGCCGCTGGAGTTCAACGTGGTTCGCGATGAAATTCCCCGCAACAGCGTTGACCTCAAGTTCCTGATCCGCCCCGGCATCGGTTACATGCACATCACGGCTTTCAACGAGACCACTGAGCAGGAAGTGGAAGACGCAATTAGCGGCTTTGGCGAACTCAAAGGTCTGGTTCTCGATTTACGCGGCAACCCCGGCGGCCTTCTGAATGAAGGCGTAGGCGTGGCTGATAAGTTCCTGAAGAAGGGCCAGACCATCGTCTCCCATCGCGGACGTAGCTCACCGGAAAAGATTTATCGCGCCGCCCACGGCAATTCCGGTAAGGAATATCCGCTGGTCGTCCTGGTGAATCGCGGTACCGCCTCGGCGGCTGAAATCGTCTCCGGCGCCATTCAGGACCATGATCGCGGCTTGATCGTGGGTGAAGTTACGTTCGGCAAGGGCCTGGTGCAGACGGTTTATCCCCTATCGGAAAATACAGGACTGGCTCTGACCACCGCCAAGTACTACACGCCCAGCGGCCGCCTCATTCAGCGCGACTATAACAACGTCTCACTCTACGACTATTACTATTCACGCGCTGAAGAGGACAATCCGAACAACAACGCCAACACCTCTGCTGCCACCACAAACTCCAAGGAAGTGAAGCTCACCGACAGCGGACGCACCATGTACGGCGGCGGCGGCATCACTCCGGACGTGAAGGTAGCTACGTTCAAGGCGTCGCACTTTGAAGATTCGCTTCTTATCAAGTACGCGTTCTTCAACTTTGCCCGCCATTACCTCAACGGCAAACACGTCGACAAGAACTTTGAAGTCACTGACACAGTCATGCAGGACTTCCGCAAGTTCCTTGACGAACAGAAGGTTCCCTACACCGAAGCAGATTTGAAAGAAGGCAATGACTGGATCAAGGCCAATATCAAGTCTGAGCTGTTCATCGCTGAATTCGGTCAGGAAGAAGGATTGAAGGTTCGTGCGGAGAATGACCAGCAGGTGCTGGCAGCTCTCGGCCAGCTGACCAAAGCCAAGGAACTGGCGGACAATGCCCGCAAAGTCCTGGCACAGCGTGCCGCCGCAGCTTCCCAATCGAACAGATAACATTTACTTTTTAAAAGAAATCAGGCCCGTCGCAAAGGTGGGCCTTTTTTTGACTTTTTTCATTTAATCCCGAGCAGGGCGAGGGATCCCTACGGCCTTCCAGAAGCCCAACCTTCACCACTGACTTACAGAGAGAGACCAAACGCCAATTTTGAGAACGTAGGTGCCCTCGTCCACGGCCTTCTCTCTCAAACCGGCCATTTCGCTTTTCTCCGTGTCTCCGTGTCTCCGTGGTGAAAAGTCAGCCGCCGTCGCGAAAACTCGCTCCAATAAAAAATGCCTGCCATCACCGGCGGGCATCTTCACCAAACTTGTAACGAAACTATCCAGCCACTTCCTCAAGCTGTTTCTGATCGAAGTCAAAGTTTGAGTACACATTCTGCGTGTCATCAAAATCTTCAATGGCTTCCAGTAGGCGGATCATCTGGTTTGCGGCAGCGCCTTCCAGCTTCACATAGGTCTGCGGCACCATTCCAACTTCTGAGTGCACCACCTCGGCGCCGGACTTCTTCACCGCTTCCAGCACTGTTTCATACGCACTGGTCGGAGTGGTGATCTCCCAGTTGTCGCCGTCATCATTCAGGTCGTCGCCACCATGCTCCAGAACGATGTTCATCAGGTCGTCTTCTTTCGCCTTCTTGGAGACAACAATCGAGCCCTTCTTGCTGAACATCCACGCCACGGAGCCGGATTCACCCAGGTTTCCGCCATTCTTGCCGAACATGTGGCGAATCTCGCTCACTGTGCGGTTGCGATTATCTGTGGTTACGTCAACAATCACGGCAACGCCGCCAGGGCCGTAGCCTTCGAAGGTGATTTCTTCGTAGTTCACGCCTTCCAGTTCGCCTGTACCGCGCTGGATGGCCCGCTTGATATTGTCGGCAGGCATGTTCTCCGCCTTGGCGGCAGCAACGGCTGTGCGCAGTCGCGGATTGCCTTCAACGTCACCACCGCCGCCCTTGGCAGCCATGGTGATTTCTTTGATCAGGCGGGTGAATATCTTGCCGCGCTTGGCGTCCAGCGCGCCTTTTTTGTGCTTAATTGTGGCCCATTTTGAGTGGCCGGACATGGTAATTACCTCAACACTCAGGATTTTTTCGGCAGCCGAAGCGAGACCCGGCAGGCGTAACAAACGCATGAAAACAAAGTGGATTATACCATGTCCGGATTGCTAATATGCAGTGTGGACTCTCTACAACCACCCGACGAACCAACCCAGCCCTCATCCGCAGGCCCTGCTTCAAAACCGGCTTCACAGCCGCCTCCCCAGCCGGACGCAGCCCAAGACCATGCCCCGTCCGAACAAGCCACGTTGTCTAATTCCGCCTTGTCTAAGCCCCCAGGCAGCCTTTGGCAGCGCCAGTGGCTGTTCCTTCGACGTCGATGGTGGAACGTTGATTCTCTTACCTTTATCCAGCGGCTCGCGTCATTCCTGCGAGGCGTGATCCTCATCGCCGTAGGAGCTATCGGCCTGATCATCGTAGTCAACAATACGCTCAACCTGAACTCCAGCGGCATGGACGCCGTTGCCAAGCTGATGGCTGAGTTCCTGCTGATCCCCGTGGGACTGCTGGCTTTGATCATCGCCGGTTACGGTCTCTCGCAGATTGTGCGCAGCTTTATTCCCAACTCGATCGTTGCCCGGCATGCGCTGGATCGCGCCGCCTGGGAAGAAGAACACTCAGAAGAGTTTCAGCTCCGTGACGAAGATCGGCCCTGATTCCCCTGGTATTCAGAGAAGCTGCCCGAGTGCTACCATCCGTGCACGCATGAACAAGCACGCTTGGCTCCAGGATCTGCGAAACCGGCAGCGAAACACGGTCTTCCCTGATACCGTCCAGAGCCAGGGCAATCTCTATCGCAACATGTTGGCCAAGGAGGCGCGCTTCAACCCATTCCAGCGTGCCGGATTGGTAGTAATGTCTCTATTCCTCATCGGCGTTTCTATCATGTGGGTAGGCTTACTGTTTACCGATCCACCGAACAGTTCTATTCCGCGGTTTAACTATGTTGGCGGCGTGCTTTTCTCGATGCTGTTAACAGCCGTCGGGATTCGACTCATGAAAAAGGCTGTGACCGCGCGGTCAGCCTCGCATTACAAACGCCAACGCAAAGATTTCCAGCATCCCACAAAATTCTAAGGTTCGGGATTTGTCAGCCGCTTGTTCCTGAAAGCAAACACAATCGCCAGCAGTGGCGGCGCCAGCAATACGCCCCAAAATGGGATGATCGTTCCCAACACGATCGGCGCCAGCAATGACGCCCAGAACGGCACTTTCGCCGTCCGCTTCATGATGTAGGGCTGAAGCAACAGACCGTCAGCGGCCATAATCACCGCAAATAAAATGAGCACGTAGAAGAATCGATAATGATCTGAGCTGAGCGCGCCCAGCAAGGCCGGACCGATCACTGCCAGCGGCCCGCCAAAGTTAGGAATGAATTGCAGCAAGCCCGCCAGCACAGCCCACGCCGGAGCCCAGGGAATGTGTATAATCCACAACCCGATCAGCCACAGCGCGGCCACCGCCAGCGAATCAAAGCATTGAGCGATAAACCAGTTCTTCAGCGCAGATCCCGTCGTGCGCGCGTGCCTGCCAAGATCGTCCCAATTCATACGCATAGTTTACCCATCAATGCCCCGCAATCCCCTGCTTCTAGCTTTTGCTTATATCCGCACTGATCCGCGTTCATCAGCGGTAAGCTTTATGCCTTTGATCGCGTCGCTAGAATGTCTGTGATCAATCAGCGGTAAGCTTTCCCAGTTTGCGGTTAAAATGATTCTATGAAATTCGGCGTTATCGTTTTCCCCGGCTCCAATTGCGATCATGACAGCTATCACGCGGCCATCACCGCAACCGGCCAGCAGGCCACCATGCTCTGGCATGACTCTCACAATCTGGAAAACTGTGATGCCATCGTGGTCCCCGGCGGCTTTGCCTATGGCGACTATCTTCGCACCGGCGCCATCGCCCGCTTCGCGCCCATCATGGAGGAAGTTTCAAAGTTCGCTGCCTCCGGCGGGCTCGTCATCGGCATCTGCAACGGCTTTCAGATTCTCTGCGAGGCCGGCCTTCTTCCGGGCGCACTCATGCGCAACGCCGGACTTAAATACATCTGCAAATTTGTGAACGTCCGCGTGGATAACGCTGATACGCCGTTCACCAACGCCTGCAGGCCGGGCGACGTGCTGCGTATCCCCATCGGGCACATGGAAGGCAACTACTATTGTGACGATCACACCTTGGCGGCGTTGAAGAAACAAAACCGCATTGTCTTCCGCTACTCCACGCCCGATGGCAAACTCACCGCAGACGCCAATCCCAACGGATCACTCGACAACATTGCCGGCATCTGCAATGAAGGCCGCAACGTGCTCGGAATGATGCCGCATCCTGATCGTTGCAGTGAACAACTTCTCGGCTCTTCTGATGGCGCTAGGATTTTCAAATCGATGGCGATGGCCACCGTATCTCGTTAAATCGGACATCCAGCAACTCTCGCCAGCCTTCCCATAACCGACCGGCAGCATCCAACCACTAAATCCGCACCCCTGAGCGGAACGGGAGGAAAGTATGCGTTTTAAGAGCGTTATGGTTACCGTAGCGTCTTTGCTACTCGCCCTATGCATCGGCTGCAACACTAATAAGGCCAACACTCCGGACGTGAAAGACCAGGTCTCCAAGGCTCTGGACAACGCCGGCTTCAAAGACGTGAAAGTCGACGTCAACAAGGACAAGCAACTGGTTACCCTCGGTGGCGACGTTAAGGCCCAGGAAGACAAAGAAAAAGCCGAAGACGTGGCTAAGACCGCTGCGAACGGCTTTGTGATCTCCAACGAGATCGGTGTGCGTCCTGAGGGCGTTGAAAGCGCTGCCAAAAAGATTGACTCCAACGTTGACGACGCCATTGAAAAAGATTTCAAGGCCGTGATCATCGCCAACAAGCTTGAGAACCAGCACATCCGTTACGACGCAAAGAACGGCGTGCTCACCCTCAAGGGTGATGTTGACACACCCGGCCAGCGCTCTGAAGTTGAAAAGCTCGCCGCCACGGTTCCCAATGTGCAGCAGGTTGTGAATGAACTTGACGTCAAAGGCATGAAGAAGCACAAAACCGCTTCCTAAATTCAGCAACCGTCGGGTGCGAAAAAAGACGGACGGCCAAAGGGCCGTCCGTCTTGTTGCAGTACCACCGGGTGGAGCAGGCATTCATTCATGCCTGCGGCGAAGATAGCTCAGGAGTTGGCTTCAGCCGCTGCGGTAGCCAGACGCCATCGATAATCGCTACGGGAAACAAGCCAAATCACTCCTGCCCTTGAACTACCCGTGTACAATCCTTCGGATGATGAACCGCTTTCTTATCCTCTTGATCTGTGCTCCCCTCTCGTTCGCCCAATCTCCCGCACCCAAACCCGCCTCCAAGCCTCTCCCCACCATCGCAGAGAAGACCTCCAACATGCAGGGCTTTCCCGGGTTTTTCACCGACTACTGGGACGCGAGAGAAGGCGCCCTCTGGCTTCGCATTGATAGTGCCAAATGGGATATGCCCTTCATTCTCTATGAATCGCTCCCCAACGGCGTGGGTTCAAACGATATCGGTCTTGACCGCGGCGAACCCGGCAACAGCTACATCGTCCATTTTGAGCGCAGCGGCGGTAAGGCATTCCTGGTGGCTGACAATCAGGAGTTTCGCGCCGTCACTGATGATGGTGACCAGCGCAACGCCGTCCGCACTGCCTTCGCGCAATCCGTGTTGTGGGGTTTTGAAATCGCCGCCGAAGATGGAGACGCAGTCCTTGTCGACGCCACCAAATTCTTCCTCAGTGACACGCACGGCGTCGCCACTACCATCGCGAATGCCAAACAGGGAAAATTTTCGGTCGACGCCTCACGCTCTGCCGTCTATCTGCCACGCACCAGGAACTTTCCCGAAAACACTGAGATCGAATCCACACTCACCTTCGTGGGTTCAGAGCCTGGCGATTTCGTGAAACAGGTCACACCTGAACCGCATGCCATCACTGTGCATGAACATATTTCTTTCATTCAGGCCCCGCCTGCCGGCTTTCACACTCGCGCTTTCGATCCGCGTGCCGGCTATTTCGGAATCCGCTATATGGACTTCGCCACTCCTGTGGACCAGCCAATCGTGAAGAGCTACATCGCTCGCCACCGGCTGGCCAAAAAAGACCCTGCTGCCGCCGCCAGCGAGCCTGTCAAGCCGCTCATCTATTACGTTGACCGTGCGTTTCCCGAGCCGATCCGCTCCGCCGTTCTTGAAGGGGCGGGCTGGTGGAACCAGGCATTCACCGCCGCCGGTTACAAAGATGCATTCCAGGTCAAGCTGCTACCTGAAGGCATCGACCCCATGGACGTACGCTACAACGTTATCGAATGGGTCCCGCGCTCTACCCGCGGATGGTCCATTGGCAACGCAGTCACTGACCCGCGCACGGGAGAGATCATCAATGGCCATGTGCGCATTGATGCTCTGCGTATTCGCCAGGTCTTTCTCATTGCCCAGGGACTGCTCAATCCCTTCGGCAAAGATTCCAACGCACTCGCCAAAGCCAACGCCATGGCTCTTTCGCGCATTCGCCAGCTTGCGGCCCATGAGACGGGACACACTCTGGGACTCATGCACAACTATGCCGCCAGCATCGACAATCGCTCCTCCGTTATGGATTATCCGCCACCCACGGTCAGTGTTGGCGCGAACGGAATACCCGACGTTTCCAACGCCTATGCTGTCGGCATTGGCGCATGGGACAAGACTGCCATCACTTACGGATACGCTGACCTGCCGCCCGGAAGCAATGAAACCCAGGCGCTGGACAAAGTTCTGGATGACGCGTTCTCCAGCGGCCAGCTTTATCTCACGGATCAGGATGCCCGTCCGCCCGGTTCAGCCAGTCCCATCGCCCATCTCTGGGACACCGGCACAAATGACCTGGAGGCGTTGCAGCAGGTGATGGCCGTCCGCGATGCCGCGTTAAAGAATCTCTCTGAAGATGCCATCCGCGAGCACACTCCCATGGCGACTCTCGAAGATGTTCTGGTGCCAATCTATCTTTATCATCGCTACCAGGTAAACGCTGTCGCCAAATCCATCGGTGGCCTGAACTATGTCTTTGATCTTCGTGGTGGGCATCGCAAAGATCCGGCCATTGTCCCGGCTGCCCAGCAGCGCCAGGCCCTGCATGCGATTCTTAAAACACTTTCGCCCCAGGAACTCGCAGTACCTGAGTCTCTTCTGGCGATCATTCCACCGCGGCCGCCTGAGTATCCCGGCTCACGCGAAAATTTCACGCGCCGGACCTCGCCGGCATTTGATTCCCTTGCACCCGCCGAAGCCGCTGCCGATATCGTTGTCCGGCTGCTGCTGCAACCCGAACGCGCCCAGCGCATGCTTGAGTACCACTCTCGCGACGCCAATAACCCCGGCTTCGATGAACTCCTGGACGACTTACTCGCCTCCACTTGGAAAGCCAAACCATCAGCAGGCTACAACGCGGCCATCCAACGCACCGTCAACGCTGTCGTTCTCAGCCATCTGATGTCACTTGCCGCCAGCGATCATGCGTCTGCACAGGTGCGCGCCATTGCGTTCCTCAAGCTCGATCAACTTAAAAAGTGGTTGGCAACGCAGGAACCGCTGGTAAAAGACTCGGAAGCACGCTCCGCATTTTTCTTCGCCAGAAACCAGATCGACCACTATGCGAAGAACCCGGCTGAGGCACACATGACGCAGCCGTCCACCCCTCCCGCCGGTGATCCGATTGGCTCGGACGAATGGGAGTAGATGTGATTTGTGATTTGTGATTTGTCTTGGTTCTAATCCCGAGCACAGCGAGGGATCCCTACTTGCTCGGACGAAAGGCAGGATCTTTTGCGAAACGTGGTGCACCATGCAGAATGCGGGTTATTTTCACGACACATTTCAATTTCAAATTTGAAATTTAAAATTCCAAATGCCCTAAAACGCCTCCTTGTTCACCACGTACGGCATCTTCTTCACATCGCCGCCGTAATTCCCTTCCAGCACATCGATGCACCCCTGTGCGCATCGTCCTGCCATGCCTTTCGCCGGATCCGTGGACAACCGCGTAATCCTGCCGCCACTGGCGAAATGATGAAACAAACGTATCCGATCTTCAATCGCGGGATCCAGCAGCGGAGAATCCGCCGGCAGCGGCTCACGCGCGTAAACATCCAGCGCCGCGCCCGCAATCCATTTCTCCTTGAGCGCCTTGTACAGCGCAGCCTCATCCACAACCGGGCCGCGCGATCCGTTAATCAGGTACGCATCCTTCCGCATCATGCGCAGCGTCTTTTCGTTCATCAGGTGAAAGGTCGGCGTGGTTGATTCTTCCGGACGTAGCAACGGCACATGTATGCTCACGTAATCTGCCTGCTTCAAGCATTCTTCCAGGCCCGCGTACTTGATCCAGTTCTTTTCCGTCGTCAAGCCTGTGCTGTGCCGCAAGTCCATCACCTGCTGGATCGACTCAACAAACGGGTGGTTCTGAAACACCGGATCGTAACAGAGCACGTTCATATCAAAACCTGTGCACTTCTTGATCATCGCCAGGCCGATCCTCCCCGTGCCGATAATCGCAATCGTCTTGCCGGTAATCTCATCGCCCAGAAATGGCAGGAAAGGATGCCATGCTCCCCACTTCTGATCGCGAACCTGTTTCTCGCTGTCCCATAGTCGGCGCGCCACCGCGCCCATCATCAGGAAGATGAATTCCGCCGTCGCGTCCGTGAGCACGTCCGCGGTGTTGGTAAATGGAATCTTGTATTGGTTGGCGTCGGCGCGATTGATATTATCGAAGCCTACCGCAATCTGTGACACTACCTTCAGCGTCTTCTTCCCTGCTTCAAATACCTCAGCATCGATCTTGTCGCGCAGTGTTGTGATCAGTCCGTCTACGCCGCTGCGTACCTTTTCAATGACCAGGCTTTTATCCGGAGCTGCCGGACCGGGGAATACTTCCAATTCGTAACCTTTTTCTCTCAACAGGCTTTCGGCAGCGTCGCCGATATGGCATGTAGCGAATATCTTCTTCTTGTCAGGCATCTGGGGCACCGGACCTTATTTCTTGAATATGAGATTGATGAGACTCATCGCAGACGCAACAATGCCGCGAATCCACTCGAATAAAACGTATCAGTCTAACTGAACAGCCTGAAATTCGTAATATTTGCGTTGATTCGCGGCTAAATACCTTTAGAGGTTCTTCTTCGCCCAGGTATTGATTTTGTCCAGCGCCTTGTCCAGGTTTTCCATGGAGTTGGCGATGCTGAAGCGCAAGTAGCCTTCGCCATAAGCGCCAAACGCGGTACCGGCCAGGCATGCCACGCCTGCCTGTTCCAGCAGAACATCGGCCAGCTTCTTTGAAGTCCAGCCGGTCTTCTTGATATTAGGGAAGGCGTAGAATGCGCCATGGGGCAGACGGCAGCTGAATCCTGGGATCTTGTTCAGGCCGGCAATAAATTTGTCACGCCGTTTGTGGAACTGCTCATTCATATGCTGCACGGATGACTGGTCGCCATTCACGGCCTCAATACCCGCAACCTGCGTGAACCCGGCGCTGCATGAATTCACGTTCGTCATCAGGCGGCCAAAGTGCACGGCCAGGTCTTTCCGCATCACGCCATAACCAAGACGCCATCCGGTCATGGCATAGGTCTTGGAAAAACCGTCCAGCATGATGACTCGATCTTTCCATCCGTCCAGTGACATCAGAGAGAAATGCGATCCTTCAAAGATCAGGCGGCTGTAGATTTCATCGGACAGCACCATAATGTCGCGATCGCCGATGGCCGCAGCCACATCGCGCACATCCTGCTCCGTCATGACCGATCCCGTAGGATTATGCGGAGAGTTCAGTACGATCAGCTTCGTCTTGTCCGTGATCAGGTCAGCCAGCTCGTTCGGATCCAGACGGAAATCCTTCTCTTCGTGCATCTGCAACGGCACTGGCTTGGCGCCGGTAAAGTTGATCAGCGACTCATAAATCGGGAATCCCGGGTTGGGATAGATGACCTCATCGCCTTCTTCCACCAGTGCTGTGAAAGTGAAGTAGATGGTCGGCTTGCCGCCGGGAACAATCACCACTTCTTCCGGCGTAACCTTCACGCCACGCGACTTTGTCACATCAGCAGCAATGGCCTCGCGCAACGCGGGCAGACCCGCCGAGGGCGTATAGTGCGTCCATCCGCCGCGCATGGCTTTCACGCCGGCGTCAATCACATTGGCCGGGCTGTCAAAGTCGGGCTCGCCAATTTCCAGATGGACAATATCTTTTCCCTGCGCTTCCAACGCGCGTGCTTTGGCCAGTACTTCAAAGGCCGTTTCCATTCCCAGACGGCCCATACGCTTGGCCAGCTTAAGTTCTGTTTGCGTAGTAATTCCTGTGCTCATTGACTCTCTTTTTTAAATGAATGATCGAGAAAAACTATTCGTTGACAGCCTGTTCCTGGCTCTGTGAACGCAGAACATGCGCAACGGTATAAGGCACACGTCGAGCAGGCTCCTGGAAATTCCTTACCTGCAGATCGCCCAGAAGTCCCAGCGCCAGCATCTGACCGCCAAAAACAATCAGCACCGCTCCGGCAATCAGCAGCGGCCCGTGCTCACCCATCACGCTGGCATGAAACAGGAACTTGGAGAGCATAAGCCAGAACGCCACGCCCAGCCCGCCCAGCATGGAAAGCATGCCCACGCTGCCAAATAGATGCAGTGGACGGTACATATACTTCAGCAGGAACCGTATGGTGATCAAGTCAAAGAACACACGGAACGTCCGCGAAATGCCGTAGTGCGATGCGCCCTTGGGCCGCACAATATTCTTGATGGGAATCTCGCAGATGGACGCGCCATACCATGACGCCAGTGCCGGAATGAAGCGGTGCAGTTCGCCGTACAGCGGAAGCTGCGCAATGATATCGCGGCGATACGCTTTGTACGTGGTGCCAAAGTCGTGGATGTTCACGCCGCTCAGCTTTGACATGGTCCAGTTCGCAATGCGTGAAGGGATCCGCCGCATCACAAAGTTGTCCACACGCTCTTTGCGCCACCCGCTGACCAGGTCATAACCCTGTTCCAGCATCTCAATGAACTTGGGAATCTCGTCCGGATCGTGTTGCAGGTCGCCATCCATGGCGATGAGGTATTCACCCTGCGCGTGTGCGAATCCGGCGGCCAGTGCTGAAGTCTGTCCAAAATTACGCCGCAACTTCACCACCACCACGCGGCTGTCAATGGTGACAATTTCGCGCAACAGTTTGTAAGTGCGGTCCACGCTGCCGTCGTCGACAAAGACCAGTTCGAACGCCTCGCCGGTGGCTTCCATTACAGCCTTCAGGCGATCGTAGAGAGCCGTTACGCTCTCCTGCTCATTGTGAAATGGGACGACAATTGAATACTTCAGCATCACAGCAAATTATACATCGGCAAAAACCGCTGCGGCGACTTCAAATTCATCAAAAAATCTCTGCTTTGCGTTGCTTTCTTATCGCCCAAAACCCTCACTTTCAACTATTTAGAAGATACTTGAGCGTCATCCCGAACCTTGTCAGTGAACGCGCGTTTTCGAGCCCCATTCGCGCCCGCTGTTGGCGTGAATGGACAGAACGCATGAGCAGAGGTGAGCGATCTTGCGCTTGATTTTTTCTTCCCTCCAGAGGCACGGACTGGAGCACAGCAATTCTGCCTCCGCAAGGAATGCAATCCCGTCTTATCCGAGTCTATCTGCGTTCATCAGCGGTAAGGTTTGCCCACTTCGCCCTGATCTTTACCGTCCGGTCCAGATCATCTTCCACTTCCAGAATTTTCAATCGCAGATCACGGTCCAGACTCGCCGATTTCAAAAACTCCTTCACCTCCGCCTGGGCCTCCGGTGATCCCTGTCCTCCGATAAACGCATTCAGCCACGCCAGCACAAAGAAAATCTTGCGCTGTTGTTTCACTTGCGGCAATGCATCCAGCGCCGGCTTCAGATACGGGAACGTCAGCTCAGACTGGTTCCAGTAATTGAATGGCCCTAAACTCTGCTCCACCCAGTCTTCCTGCCGCGCCGCATCGTGTAGGTATCCGTCAAAATATTCCTGTTTCGATCTCACCTCCGGACGCGCTGCCTTGGCCATGAACGCATACTTCTTCCCGTCGCCGCTCGGATCGCGCTTCTCCTCCGCTGCAAGTATCGTCTCAGCGTCCTTATCTCCCAGCGCGACCAGCGCCGTGACCATGCTCCATCGGTCCAGTGGACGCAGTTCCACACCGGGAGCCACCAGCTTTTCAGAAAGCAATTCTTTCAACGTTTCCCGGCCACTCTCAGTCTGAGCCACCCCGCGCATCGCCCTGAACCATACAATGCGCATGTCTTTGCTCTCAGCATGCAGCATCTGCTCCCGCGCCAATGCTTCCGCCTTCGGCGCAATCTGCGCACGCGCCTCCGCACTCACATACCAGTGCAGCGCTCCAACGGTATGGCCGATAATGTTCTGCGCCAGCGCCTCATCTTTTTCATTCGGCAACAATCGCAGCGCAAGGTCGATATATTCCCGCGGATCCATCTGCGCTTCACGCACTGAATCCCACAACGATCCCCACAGCAACGTGCGTTCAAACACGTCGTTGACGTCGCCCAGCCTCTCAATCACTGCCTTGCGGCTCACCTGATCCAGCAGGAAGCGACCGTAAGCATAGTCCTGGTTATTGCCAAAGACGTATTCAGGACATCCCTTTTTGACGAATAATCCCGTCTTTGTACCGTCAAGGTCCACCCTTTGCAGCGAATCAATTCCACGCATATGGACCAGCAGTTCCGTTGCGATCGGCCACGTTCCGCCTTCATTCAGAACGTCGCGCTGCCGCAGCGTGGTCATGTAGTTTCCATCCGGCTGGCACCACCAGAACACATCCACCTGCGGCATGCCTCTTCTCTTGATATACGCATCCGCCCAGGGCGCCAGCGTCTGCCCGGACACCTTTTCAAGCGCCCCTACCAGGTCCGCCCACTCCGCATTAGCGTAAGCATGTCCTCTCAAATACAAACGCAGCCCGTCACGAAACTTGTCATCGCCTAGCACATACGCCAGTTGCTTGATCACGCCCGGCGCTTTCGAATAAACAATCGCTCCATAAGCTGACTTGGCGTCCTTTAAATTGGGAATATTTTGATAAATGGGTGTGGTGCCCTGCGTCTCATCAATTGCATACGCCGCAGGTTTAATGGCCTGATAAAAACGCTTCCACACATGTTCATCCGGCTTCAACGCATCCAGAGCGTGATAGGCCATGTACTGAGCGAATCCTTCCTTCAGCCACAGATCGTCAAACCAGCGCATGGTGGTCAGATCGCCAAACCACTGGTGCGTCAGCTCATGCAGCAAGAGAATGTCGCGATTCAGCCGGTCACTATGCGTGGGTGCCTGGCGAAACAGGATCGACTCTTCCCGTACAAAAGTCGCTCCCGCATGCTCCATGCCGCCATAAGCGAACCCCGGCAGCATGACCATGTCATATTTGGGAAACGGAAATGGCTGCTCAAAATACTTCGAGAGATACTTAATGCCGTCCGCCGTAACCTGTTGAACCTGCTCCGCTTCTGACTGCGCCTTTTCTAGTTTCGATTTGCGTACATACAGTCCCGGCAATCCTGTCTTGTCATTTACCTTCTGAAAAGGTCCTGCGGCGAATGCAAACAGATAGGTGCTGATCGGTTTGGTCTCGGCAAATTTGATTTCCTGAACCTTGACCCTCGGCAGCTTATTCACGTCGACCGAAGTTGGTGAACCCTCCGGCAAAGGAATCGTCGTAAAGTGTCGTGCCGGAGTCGCTGGTGGCGTATTCGAAATGACCGTCCACTCACCCGGTGCCGTCACCTCCAGCGTGAACCTCCCTTTAATGTCCGGCTGATCGAAACACGGAAACGCCATCTCGGCATCCATGGGCACAAACAGCGTGTACAGATATTCATTTCCGTCATCTTTATCTTCAAAGCGGGTGATCGCCTTCCCTGCCGTCGCAATCGGCGCCTTAAAGGTGATTTCAACCTTGTTTTCGCCTTCAAGAAGGTCCGTCAACTCTAAATGTCCATTGGCGGACTTCCAAGAAATATGCAGCCCATTCACGGCTACATCGCTAACAGTTCCTTCGCGAAAATCCAGCAGCATCGGCCCGGCCGCCTTTAAGTGAAAACGAATCTCTTCATGTCCCAGCGTTTCCGTCGCTTTCGGAATCAGCGTGTATCGCAACCGATAACGAACATCGCTCACTCGCTCGGCACGTTCTCTCGCCAGCTCGCGCGGAATGCCCACCGGAGCCCCGGCCTGCGCGATTAAGCTGCTGGAGAACCCGCTCAAAGCAATGGCCACTACGGCTATCAATCCAGCGAATCTTGTGATCCCACACCTCCATTGCCAGATACCCACGCCGCCTCCCAAAGTCACTCCCAAATTGATTGCATCGCTTATTCAACAACTTACCTGCTTTAATTACATCTTAAACTTTACAAACTTTATTTTGACTCCCTGCCCTGCCTTATGTAAGCTATTGGCCTGAGATGAAACATATCTCCACCACCGCTGCCCGCACCAACATGGCCATGTGCATGTGTTGTTGTATGTGTATGTGTAAAAGTGAGCGGCCGGTGCTACGCACTCTTTCTTAGGTTGTTATTGAGATTTGAGATTCCGGGGCCGCTCACAATGAGCGGCCTTTTTCATTTCTGGCTGCTCTTTTCTGGGTTGACCCCTTGCAAGAGAGGAAAGCATGTCAAAAACAAAGCAGCCAATCGCCATCTATTACGAGCATCCGCATTGGTTCAAGCCACTCTTCGCCGAACTCGACCGGCGCAAGACGCCTTACGTCCAAGTCAACGCGGCCCAGCACCACTTTGACCCGGCACACCTCAATGGCGACGGCGACTATTCTCTGGTTTTCAATCGAATGAGCCCATCAGCCTACCGTCGCGGACACGGCCAGGGCATCTTCTACACACAGTATTACCTCGCCCATCTGGAGCAGAATGGTAAGCGCGTGGTCAACGGACAAAAGGCCTTCCGCTTTGAGACCTCCAAAGCTCTTCAGCTTTCGTTGCTCGAATCTTTGGGCCTGCCTTATCCGAAATCGCGGGTGATCAACAGCCCGGCAGACGCAAGCGCCGCGGCCGACGGTCTCCGCTTCCCCATCGTAATCAAGCCGAATATCGGTGGCAGCGGCGCTGGCGTAACTAAGTTCAACACTATTGAAGACCTCCAGGCCGCCGTCGAAGCCAACAGCGCCGGCATTGACCTTGGCCTCGACAATACTGCTTTGGTCCAGGAATTCATTCCTGCCCGCGATGGCCACATCGTGCGTGTCGAAGTTGTCGGCTGCAAATTCCTTTACGGCATCAAGGTCCATCTCACCGGTGAAACCTTCGACCTGTGCCCTGCCGATATCTGCCGGACCACCGGCGGCCAGGAGCTTGCCCGCGCTGCTTGCGCCATTGACGCACCCAAGAACGGCATTCGGGTGGAGGGCTACACGCCGCCCGATGAAGTAATCCGCAACGTTGAGCGCATCATGGAAGCGGCCAACATCGAAGTTGGCGGCGTCGAGTACATCACGGACGATCGTGATGGCCAGCTCTACTTCTATGACATCAACGCTCTGTCCAATTTCGTTGCCGACGGTCCCAAGGTGATCGGGTTCGATCCCTTTGTCCGGCTCGTTGACTACCTGGAACGGGAGGCTGCGTAATGCGATACGGTTACTGGCTTCCCGTTTTCGGTGGATGGCTCCGCAATGTTGCCGATGAAGACATGCACGCAACATGGCCTTACATCAGCCGCCTGGCTCGCCGCAGTGAAGAGATTGGTTTCGATCTCACACTAATCGCCGAGCTCAACCTGAATGACATCAAAGGTCCTGAAGCTCCGTCACTCGATGCGTGGTCCACGGCCGCGGCTCTCGCCGCCGTCACTCATCGCCTGGAGCTGATGGTCGCCGTCCGTCCCACATTCCACAACCCTGCGCTGCTCGCCAAGCAGGCCGCCAACATTGATCACATCAGCAACGGTCGCGTTTCTCTGAACGTCGTTTCATCATGGTGGGCGGAAGAAGCAAAGAAGTATGGAGTGCAATTCGACCAGCATGACGACCGCTACGCTCGCACCTCTGAGTGGCTGGACGTTGTCGATCAGGCATGGAAGCAGGACCACGTGAACTATCACGGCAAGTATTACCGCGTGGACGACCTCATCCTTCAGCCTAAGCCTGTTTCACGTCCGCGACCGGTCATCTACGCCGGCGGAGAATCAGAAGCCGCGAAGAACCTCATTGCCCAGAAATGTGACGCTTACGTCATGCACGGCGATCCGCCGGAACGCATCCGTGCCAAGATCGCCGATCTCTCCGAGCGACGCGAACGTTTCGGCCTTCCGCCCATGCATTTCGGCGTGGCCGCCTATGCCGTGGTGCGCGATTCTGAAGCTGAAGCGCAGAAAGAACTCGCTCGCATCACCGATGTAAAACAGAACGCGGCCGGCTACGGCAACTACCAGCAGTGGCTCGCCAATACGCAGCTAGATCAGCGCGTCTCACTCGAAGATTACTCCGTCTCCAACCGAGGCCTCCGCTCAGGACTGGTCGGTACGCCGGAGCAGGTCAGTGAACGCATTGCAGAGTTTGAAGAAGCCGGCGCCAACCTTCTTCTGCTGCAATTCAGCCCACAACTGGAAGAGATGGAGCGCTTCGGTGCCCAGGTCATTCAGCCGGCGCACAAGCCGGCATTAAGAGTTATCAACGGGTTCGCGTCCCGCGAAGCGAGAAGAGCAGCCATCGGGTAACCCCTGGTCGCTCGACTCAACAATCAGGCGAGTCTGTGAAAGTAGCTCCTTCCCGGACTCGCCTTTTTGTTTTTGTTTTTTGCTTTTGTCTTTTATCCCGAGTGCAGCGAGCGGAGGGACCTTGTGCCTGATTCTTAAAAATGATCCTCGCCCTGCATCAATCACCCTTCACTTCCCAATGCGGATGCCACGTCACCTGCAACTGCCCCGTTACATCATTCTGCGCTCCCGGCTTCACCACCGGGATGAACCAGCGCTCGTACTGTACAAAAGCATCCATCGTCAGATTCGGACGTACTTCCCAGCGGAACCGCGTAAATGCATCGCTCTGCGTTCCGCCTCCCGGCAATGCCTGGATGCTCGCCTTGACTTCGCGAAAGCTCACAGTGACATCCGTTACGGGAGAAAAGTGATACGTGCTCCAGCCCTGATACGCGCGGTTGTCGCGGCCGGTCTGGTTCCCAAACAGAACACCCTTGTTGGTATTAGAATCATGATATTGATCATTCCAGTAGAGGAACGTCGGCCCCAGGTCAAACTGCGTGAGCAACTGCGTGGATGTTGCTTCCGCGCGCAGGTCCAGCTTCGCGATACCCGGCACATGCGTGAGATAAATTCCCGGATTAAACGCTGCCCTGCGCGGATTGGCCAGCGGTGAAGGATCATCATCAGAGTATGCGTCACTGTAAAGTGTGAGCCAGTGGCGCAATCCCGGAAGCTTGTAAGAAAAATCGAAACCCGCCTTGCGATCACCAGGATCGTTGCGGTCAAGCGTATTGCCTGGGTTTGGACTCGTCACCGAGCCAAAGTTTCGAGCCAGGCTATTGAACGTAAACGGATGGCCTACACCTGCCCACAAAGACGATCGCGTGAAGCCAAGCTCCAGGTTGTCTGTAGGATGAAGAGTGATTTTCTGCAGGTTGAAAAATGGCCGCGCCGGGAACTGATGTCCTGACAGCTTGGCAAACATGATCTCTTCGCGGATTGAGCCCAGCAATCTCAGGAAGCCCGGCAACACCAGAGGCTCAGTGCGGGTGAGTCGTACGGAATACATGGGATCAGCGTTGTTACTCACCATCAGCGCGCCCATCTCGGTGGGTCCAAGCCACAGGCTTTGTTTGCCCACGGAAACGGCATAGCCCCCCAACTGCACGCCGGCATACATATCAATAGGATAGAAACGATCTATGGAGTTCACCGCCGCCGGTGTCTGCACAGGATTTTGATCTTCCTGGGCGATGAACGTGGCCTGCGCCGCGGTAAGCGGGCCGCGACCCGGCGCGTGCTGATATTCCCCTTGCGTATAGAAAAAGAAGCGACCGGCCGTGGCCCTGGCTGTGGCGCCCATGATCAGATTGTTGCCTTCATCAAACGGGCGTCCGTAATCATTCCACAGGGTCTGGCCAAAATGGTAGCTGTCACGCAGAGGCGTTCCAGAAATGCGTCCATAGCGCGTGTATACAGAATCGATCTGAGCAGAATAATAGGACTGGTTGTCCCGGCTGAACTCTTCTTTCAGTCGCTGGACGTCCGCACGAATCGCGGAATCAGTTGGCAGCGATTGCGCAAAGTATTCTGCCTCCTGGATCTGGCGCATACATTCACGTCTCGTCCACGGCCGCAGGCCGATGATCTGCGATGGAATGTATCCCATGGAGCTTAGCCGTTCCAGCGCAGGATAAACCCAGCTATCCAGCGGAACGTATGTCGATCCCAGGGTCACGCCATCTAAGTCACCTTTCTGACGTTGAAACATTCCGTACGCTTCGTTATCAAGTTCCGGATCGTGATGTGCTTTGTAAATCTGCCGGCCAATCAGCCAGCCCATGGCGCTGCCAATCACCACGTCCGAAGGGAAATGGTCCCGGCCGGTCACGCGCGCAATGCTCACCGTGGTAGCGGCGCCGTACGCCAGCAGCGCCGTATACGAGTTCGGATATTCGTGGGCAATCACCGAAGCTGCTGTCCAACTGAGCTGCGAATGCAGTGACGTAAACGAAGGACTGCTCGTTGTCGTAAGAAATCGTCCTTCTCCGGCACCGCTCGTGGGACGCTCACGCTGAAAGGCATATTTGAACGTCTCATTCACAGCAAGGCTGTTGATCAGCGCTTCCCCCGTGAGCAATCCCGTTTCTCGCGAACGCGCTTCCCCTTGTGCGCTTCCCCACAAATACATCGCCGCAGGCCATGCCGCGAAGGCAACCAGTCCGCTGTCAGCGATATTGTTGCTGAGAGTGATGGCGCTGGCGTTGCTCTGCGCGCGCGCCATACTGTGATGGTCGCTGCCAATCAGCACGCCAGATGTTGCAGCCAGTGGCGCCAGCCATGCCGTGTCCGTGGCTTTGATGTGAAACGGGCTTGTCCAGATTGCCTCCTGGTCTCCGGGAAGATTCGCGAACACCCGCTTGAACGTCACGCCCGCCGGTGGGTGGATTGTGTTTGCTTCTTTTTCTGTTTCTGTAGTCTTGGCGGGAATCGCTTCGGGCATTGGAGTTGGCGACGGAGTCGGCGTTGGCGATGCTGTTGACATTGGCGACGAAGATGCTGTCTGTGCCGACGGCTGTAGTTCCCACACGCAGCCATCACTCGTTCCGTGACAATCGCTGGCAGAAGCGGTCACTGCCATGGCTATGAAGAACAGAAATAGCATGCAGACACCAATCCGGACCTTCGCCAAAAGATCGGGGAGTGATTTTAAGATTGGAGTACGGATGGGGATCACTGATTGATTTTAGCGGAGTAGAACCTCGCCAGTCGAACTACTCCCTAAGTGAAATGACTGGATTAACACTAAATAAAAACAGGAACTGCTATCCGGGCAAAGAAAATAAGATTTCGCTGCTGTGAACCAGGCATCAGTGATTCAATTTGGCACAAGGCGATCATGGTTAAATCAACGTGGTATTCACGAGAGACCATGCTAGGATACGCGCTGCACGTTGTCACGCAAATCCTTTTAAAGGACACCCCCTCCGTGCCAAAGTCGCTTTCAGTAAATCAGTTGCAGGTAGATCACTTCGATTCGAGTAGACGGCTCCTGGTATATCAGCGTGAATATCTTGTGTTTGAAAAAACATTCTCTGATGCTGAAGGCCTCCAGGACTGGTTAACCATCAACACGCTGCTCTCGCACCATGCCATCGATATGCTTTGCTCAAAAAGGCAGATCATGCTGGGCGAAGGCATCCATGAGGAGATCGTTTCGGCTTAAACAACAAGCCTTCTCTCGTTCGCTAACACAGGCCCAGAATTCATAGAAGTGGCGTGCCGAATGGCATGCCATTTCTTTTGGCATTTTTGTCCCTGTTCGCCGCATCATCAATGAAAATCGTGCGACCACGTTTCCGCTGATGTCACTTCCAGCGGCATCACCTTCTCCGCCATCAAATGCACAATGCCATCCACGTTCTGGACCTTCCCGCGTACCTTGATAAATCGTTCCCGCAACACCACCATCGGATCTTTACTATAAAGATCAGGCATCACAATCACATTCGCGTTTCCGGTCTCGTCTTCCAGCGTAATAAAAATCAACCCCTTCGCCGTTCCCGGACGCTGCCGTGTGATCACACATCCCGCCACCACCGCGGACCTGCCATGCCTGATCCGGCGCAACTCCGCCGCCGACGATATCCCCACCTTCCGTAACTCTTCCCTGCGATACGCCATCGGATGCGGCCCCACCGTCATGCCCGTGCCATGAAAATCCGCCACCAGCCGCTCTTCCGTGTTCATCCTGTTTAAAGGAGAAGTTTCATCCGGCTCCACTACGTCCCGCAGCAGCGGGCCCACGTTGCGCGCCGCCTTTTCAATCTGCCACAGCGCATCCCGCCGGTGCATTTGCGCCTCACCACTGATAAAGTTCAGCGCCCCAATGCGCGCCAGCATCGCCATGTTCGCCCGCGAAAGATGTGGCACGCGCCGAGTTAAATCTTCTGTGGACGAAAATGCCCGCTCACCACGCGCTTTCACCAGTGCTTCTCCCGCCGTGAGCTGCAATCCCCGCACGTAACGCAATCCCATACGCAGGCTCACCGCATGTCCTTTGCCTTCCAGCGTGCAATCCCATATCGAACATGTCACATCAATCGGACGCACCTTCAATCCGTGCCTCTGCGCATCCTTCACCAGCGTTGACGGCGAATAAAACCCCATCGGCTGATTATTCAAAATCGCCGCCGTAAACGCCCCCAGATACCTGACTTTCAGAAACGCACTCGCATACGCAATCAGCGCAAAGCTCGCCGAATGCGATTCCGGAAATCCATACAGAGCGAATGACGTGATGAATTGCACAATGGAATCCTGCGCTTCCGGCTTGATTCCGTTCTGCGTCATCCCGGCCCGCAGCTTTGATTCAATCTCTTTCATCTTCCGCTCTGAACGTTTATGTCCCAGCGCACGCCGCAGCTCTTCCGCTTCACCTCCGGTAAAGTTGGCGCAGATCATCGCCATGCGCAGCAGTTGTTCCTGAAACAGCGGCACACCCAGCGTCCGCTTCAACACCGGTTCCAGTGACGGATGCGGATACGTCACCGGCTCTTTTCCCTGACGTCGTCGGAGATACGGGCTTGTCATCTGCCCCGTGATCGGCCCGGGACGAATCAACGCCACCTGCGTGACCAGGTCATAAAACTTTTCTGGATTGTTGCGCGGCAATGACGCCATCTGTGCGCGGCTCTCCACCTGGAACATGCCAATCGTATCCGCATTGCGGATCACGTCATATATATCGGGTGCGTCCGCCGGAAGATGCGCCAGATCAACTTCCTCATCATAATGATCGCGAATTAGCTCGATGGAATCCTTCAACACCGCCATCATCCCCAATCCAAGCAGATCTACCTTGATAATGCCCAGGTCAGCACAATCATCCTTGTCCCACTGCACCACCACGCGGCCCGGCATCGTCGCTGGTTCCAGCGGCACCACGGAATCCAGCGATCCCTGGCAGATCACCATGCCGCCGGAGTGCTGGCTCAAATGCCGGGGCAAATCCTGCAGCCGCACACATAAATCCAGATACTTGGCGATGCGCCACTCCGTAAGATCAAGCCCCGCTTTGCTGAAGTGGCGATCGAACGTATCTTCCGGCCCGCGCCACTCCCAGCTGCCCACTAATCCAGACAGGCGCTCCGTGGTCTCCGTGTCGAACCCAAAAACTTTGCCCACTTCGCGCGCCGCGCTGCGTCCGCGATAGGTGCATACATTCGCCGTCATGGCCGCACCCAGCTGGCCATAACGTTTGTAAATATATTGAATGGCTTTTTCGCGCTCATCGCCGCTGGGCAGGTCAAGATCAATGTCCGGCCATTCGCCACGTTCCTCAGAAAGAAAACGCTCGAACAGCAACTCCATCCCTACCGCATCAACGGCGGTAATGCCGAGCGCGTAACAGACAGCACTGTTCGCCGCCGACCCTCTGCCCTGGACCAGAATTCCGTTATCGCGGCAGAAGCGGACAATATCCCACACGATCAGGAAATATCCGGAGAGCTCCAGCTTTTCGATGAGGTCAAGCTCGCGCTCAACCTGCCGCCGTGCTTTCTCATTGTCCGGCCCGTAACGATCGCTTGCGCCCTTTCTCGCCTGTGCGCGTAGAAACTCAATCTGGCTGCCGCCATCCGGAACGGGATAACGCGGAAACTCATAGCCCAGCCTCTCCAGTGAAAAGTCCAGGCGCTGCGAAAGTTCATGCGTATTGCTGATGGCTTCCGGCAGATCGCAAAACAGGCGTGCCATCTGTTGCGGAGTGCGAATGAACCGCTCTGCATTGCGACACAGCAGTTTTCCCGCCGTGGCCAGCTCACGTTTATTGCGAATGCAGGTGAAGACGTCGAGTACCTCGCGATCAGCCATGCTGGCATAGCAAACGCCGTTTGTTGCCAGCAGCGGCAGCTTGAATTCGCGCGCCAGGTCCACCGCTACCCGATTGCGGACCTCCTGCTTGCGTTCCAGATGACGCTGCAATTCCACGTAAACGTTGTCGCGGCCAAAGATCGTCACCTGCTTGTGCAGCAATTTGCGCGCAGCTTCAATGCCGCCTTCTTCCAGCGCTCGCGCCAGCGGCCCTTGCTCATCGCCCGTTAAGCACACCAGGCCATGCGCATGCTGGGCCAGTTCCTCAACCCTGGCTGACGACCGCGTATGCTTCGATACACGCAACTTTGTTTTGGTCAGCAACCGGCACAGATTCTGATACCCCGCCTGCGATTCACATAACAGCGGATAATTCGACAGGCCCAACTCGTCTTCAACCACCAGCTCGGTTCCTACATGCGCATGCACTGACGATTTCCGGGCGCTCATATGAAAGCGCGGCGAGCCGTAAAATCCATTGCGATCCAGCAGCGCTATTGCCGAAATATCAGACGCGGCGGCCAGCGCAATGAGCGCTTCCGGCAAAGAGCCGCCTTCCAGAAACGTGAAGGCTGATCGCGCATGCAGCTCTGCATATTTCGTCATGCGTAAATACCCTCCACGTACCAGCGATCAGACGCCGCATCACGGAACACGCGGAAGATTGCGTGACGAACGCCTGCTTGATGAAGGCCTGCTTGACGAACGCTTGCTTGACCGAAGCCTGAGTGACCGTCCTGCCACTGCACCTCCACGTCCCACTCTTCGCGATTCCATGCCTGGTCACGGTCCCACCAGCTTCCACTGGTGCGCCACGGGCCGGATACCTGCATTACTTTGCTGCGCACGTCGCCAAAAGAAATGGTTGCCGGAACACGCGCCCGCAATCCGACCTTTACCTCTGCCGGGGGACGCAGCACCCGCATGGCATGCCTGGGCACAATTGACTTGCTCTTGCCGAGATCGCTATCTCTGGCTTTTGATTTTCTTCCTTTCGCCGCAGGCATGGCCATCCGCACATCAACGCTGTCCGGCCGGTTCGAATCCAGAATCACCGGAAAGCCCACTAGCGATCTTCCCTGCTCGTCTTTATCACCAAACACCTTGTCGCCGACTACGCTACGCAATCTGGCCAGCGTTAACTCCAGCTTGGCCGGCTCCGGAGCCACTGGCTGAAACAACCCTGTCTGGCCAAACTTCACCCGTGCCGGAAATGCTTCAACACTCACCTTCTTCACCGGCGCATGCGGAGGCTTCCCCGCCAGATCAAGCTCCAGCAATTTCAAAATGATCTTTGCATCCTGCGTTGGCACCGGCAGCTTCAGCACTCTTTGATACGTCGGCTCCAGCGGCACTGACTGTTGCCGAGCCAACTGAAGCTGGCAGTCAGAATGGATCTCCAGATCAAGATCAACCTGTATGCGGTCCGTGGCCAGCGATCGGTTGATCAGCTGCAATAGAATCCGCTCCAGCAAATCACCCAGCACAAAACCCAGCGGCTCCAGCAAATCAACGCATTCTTCCAGCTCCATGCTCTGCTGAAATGAACTTGCTTCCACATGCGGAACCAGCTCGCGCTGTACTTCACCTCTCGCCAGCCGTTGCAAGTGCAGACCATATTGGCCCAGTCGCTGCGTCAGTGCGACGGACGGGAGTGCCGCCAGCGACTTGAAATCGCGTATACCCCATCCGCTCAGCGCGTCCACAATGTCTGACGTGTCGGACTGCGTTCCTGAGGATTTTCCCAGTCGAAGCTTTCCAGGCTGAAGGCCGGCAGGGTCAGAGTTGGTGAAATAAAGATTAACGGTTTGCTGATTGAAAAGACCGACCGGCAGATGTCCCAGGCTCTCAGCCTCTTTACCATCTTGAATTACGGTCACGCACTTCATGCCGCTGCCGATCGCCGCATACAAAGCCGTGTCAGCATTCGATGCCAGCGCCACGTTGGCGCTCAATCCGCATTCTTGCGCGGCATCACGCAGCTTCTCCGCAACCTTCTTCTTTGTACCCGACAGGCGTTCCGTGCCCGTGAGATCAATGATCACCTTCCCCGGACAAGTCGATTCCAATCGCGGCGAAAACTTTCCCGCACATTCCAGCAGCGCCGCATGCGCAACAAATTCATGATCGAGCACTCGCTTGCGCAACGCCACGGAGGGCAACGCCTCCGCCTGGATTTTGGTCATGCCAATTTCAATGCCCGCCCGCCGCGCCGGTTCATTGCAGGCGAATATCTTCATCTGGTTCGCCGGGCCATCCAGCACGGCAACCTGGTATTTCAGGAAGGACTCTTGTCCCAAGCCAGGCCCTGCCTCACAAAGAAGCGCAGCTTGCGCCGGAAAATCAGGAACGTAAATACAGCCGAATAACATTGCTCTTGTCGCTTCGCTCCACACCGCTGGAGTTTCAATCTTGTGGTTACTTCAATGTGCTCCAGTAGCAGCGGGCTCGGCGCGCGAGCCGGCCTCGCCCTTAATCCAAAAATCGTCATCCCGAATCCCGTCAACGAACGCGCGCAGTCTTCAGCGCGTGAATAGAGGTGAGGGATCTTGCGCTTGCTGGTGGCCCGAGAGGTAAAAGGTATTTCAAATTTGAAATCACAAATTAAAAATCAGAAAATCTCCTTCACCCTGCCCGTACAGTTCCCTTCAACTCCTTCACTCCGGCTGTCGGCATCTTTGCCGGGGCTTTAAATACTTTAGGGAACTCCACTTTTCCTCGACGCTTAGATCGTGTCACCTCCGCGCCAAAACTCACATCGACAAGAATGTTGGTATGCGGCGCCTCCACGCTGCCTGACCAGACAGCACGCATTCCTTTCATCCGCAGCGTCCACGCCGAGCAATTCTCTGCCGCCGGATAGGCCGCCAGAAACACCAGCGTGGTCTGCGTCTTCTCCGCCACGCGGGAAAAGCGAAACCACGTCGCCTTCGGTACCTTGCGCAACAGGTGCTCATCCACCCCACTCAGGTCCACGGCAATCATTCCGAATCCGCCGTTCTGAAGCAGAATGTCCGCCGCTTTAAAAGCTTTCTCCAGCGGCTTCATCTCCTGTTTCAGGTCCAGCCTGCTCATGCCCATGCCGGATCGCGCAAGTGGTCGACGTAAAGTTCGCGGATTGTCTCCTCTATCAATTAGCTCGACTGTCAGCGTCCGCGCGCCGCCGGCCACCATCCTTTGCTGAGTAACCAGCTCACTCGCACTCTGTACTGGTTTTTTCTCGGTCAAAGCAGCCAGACTGCCGATCACCTCACCATGGATAAGATTGAAGCTCATTGGCCCCGCTATCATTAGTTCCAGGCTCATCGGCTGGCTCAGCAGGGCCACGCGCTCAAACTCATACTCTTTTGTCCGTGAGCTTCCACATCGCACCCAGAGCAGCTTTTCCATATCGGCATCCATCTCCGCCGCAAACTGCGCATCGAACACACCGCTCACATCCACCAGCGCGCAGTAATGATCGCTGCGCGTGGCCTGCGCCAGCAGCAGATTCAAAATGGATGCCTCGCCAATGTTCATTGTCCGCCTCTCATGCTGAATTCCTCGGCTGCGGACAGATCGCCCGCAGCGCCTCTGCCTTCGCAGAAATTTTGATGAGCGAGTAATACCGTGACATCTTGAGTGACTGGTGCCCTGCAATCGAGATAATCGTCTCCTGCGGTGTTCCTTTCTCAAACAGCTTGTTGATGATCTGATTGCGGAAGTTCCGCGGCTGCAGCCACTCCATGCCCGTGGCGCGACGCATCGACCGAAACGCCGTGCGCAGGAAATTCGGCGACGCCGGCCGCGTCACGTCATAGATATTTTTCTTGATGCGATATGGAAACACATAGTGCTCCGGGCTCCTTGCACCCAGCGCATGCGCCCGCTTCAGGATCCGGCGTATCTGTTTTTCCGCCACATCGTTCAGCGGCACCACACGCGCTCCCAGGTCATTCTTCACCGTCTCATCCGGGATATGCAGGGTGGGCGTTTCCTGCTCCAGCTTCAGGTGTTTGATCTGTAATAGCCGCAGTTCGGTCCCCTTGGCCGACGTATTGTTTGTCAGCGACACGGCCCAGTAAGCCACGCTCCAGTCCGGATTCCCTGACGCCACGCGAAAGAATCTTTCTTCTTCCTGCGCCGTAAGCACCTTGGGCGGTGTCCAGCCTGGAAGCGGCAGCGGATGGTAATATTTCTCCATTGCATCCCACAGATCGGCCTGGCGCAGTATCTGGGCCAGAGTATTGATCTCATGGTTCACGCAGGAAGGGCCCGCCGTCAGCTTTCTCTTCTGCTGATATTCCAGAATGTGTCTGAGCTGAATCTGCGCCAGCAACATGCCGGCAAATTTCCTGCTCAGGTTGCGTATATACCATTGATACATCTCAATCGTTCGTGGCTTGCGGTTGTGGCGTTTCTTGATCTCCAGCCAGTTGGCGGCTGCTTCTTCAAACATCACAACGCGGAATTGCGACGGTGTATTTGCTCTCAATGACATCGAAGCCTTCCTTGGCCGGCTTCAACGGGTAGTGGGTTCCCGCTGCACCAGCCGCTTGGGTATGCAAGGCATTCTAACGTTTTCGCTTTTATTTCGCCACTACAAGATATGGGGTAATCGGCACCGGTGAGGCAACAATAGATTGATTTCGGGATTTTTCAGCAACGAACCGAAAGACCTGGCTGCGAAAAGAACACACCCTTTTTGCTTTGCCTGATTCGCACGGATAAGAACGGATAAGACAAGAAAGAGCGCCCGATACCGGTTCCCCTTTTGCAAACCGCAGTACTTCCAGCGGATGCGTTCCCTTCATCCCGCCCTCCAGACACGCTCCCACTATCCGTATGCTAGACTATTTGTTTCAGGTAGATACGCAAACAAACACATGCTCTTATCTAAGGAATATGTCGGGTTTTTGGCCCGGCAGGTCACTCAAAAACTCATTGCCGGAGAGTTCATTGAGACGGATAACGTCGCCTCAGTGACAGAAGCTCTCAATAACGCCCTGCTCGAAGAACTCCAGCTGGAAGACCGTATCAATGACGAAGTCCGGCTCATTCTTGAACAATACGACGACGAGCTCCGCAAAGCCGGCGCCAGCTATCAGGAAATGTTCAAGAAGGTAAAAGGCGAACTGGTTAAGAAATATAAGGCGGTGCTGTGAGGCTCTCTCGCGACAAAGTCAACAAACTCGCCCATGCTGTAGCCAATGCCCTGACTGAGCTTGACCAGGTGGAATTCGTTGAAGATCCCAACACCATCCGCATGGAAGCCCGCCGGATTCTGGAAGAACTTCTGAAAGGCGAAGAAAAGCTGGACTTGGCCGCGCGCCAGAAGATTGAAAGCCAGCGCCGCACCATTACTGAAGGCACGCAGGAATGGGACATTCTTTATCGGAAGTATTACAACGAAGAAGTGAAGAAGTTGGGGATATAGACCGGTCTTCAGTAGCCTGACAGTCTGCGTTCCTGTTGGCTCATTTGCGCCCATAGCTGGTCCATGCTTTTCTGAATCCATTGATTGGCGGGCTGCAATTCGTGCGCTGAGTTGAACCATCGGTAGGCCATCACGCGATCCTGTTTCACGCAATGTCCCGCTGAATATAGCGCTCCCATCTGGACGGCCGCCGCGGGTTCGTTTCTCTGCGCTGCCGCCCTCAGGTAGATCAATCCCTGTTCACAATTCTGGGGCACGCCGCGGCCTTGAAGAAATTGCTGAGCGCGCAATAGCGCCGCGCTGGGTCGTACCGGTGCTGAGGGATAGACCGTAGCAGTGTCCACCACGGCTGACGATTTGGATGAATCTGCCTTGCCACCGTTTGTGGCAGAAGTGGCGGGATCGTTTGGGTCTTTCGGTTTGGCATCATCGCTGGCCTTCGACGGCTCGCTGGGCTTGGCAGCGGTGTTTGGTTTTGATTCGTCGCTTGCGTTCCCTCCTTCAGCGGGGTTCCTGTCAGCCGCATTTGGCAGCAGGCCAGGGTCATCCGCGCGAGCCAGAGTATCTGTCTGGCTGTTTTTCCCTGAGTCGGAACCGCTCGCACGCTTGTCGCTCCTGGTGGAATCAGCAGAGACTGTTCCTGAATCCAGCGTGCTCTGTTCTTGTCCAGCCGCCTTCTGGCCCGGGGGCGATGGAGAGATTGGAGCAACACTCTGGCCCTGACGGGCCGGCGCGGCGCTGGGACTCAGCTCCGGCGCTTTTGGATTGGCCTTCAAACTTGAGCGCCACTGCATGAAGATCAGGCCGACAATTGCCGCCAGAACAACCAGCAGAATCAGTCTCCTCAGTCCTGCACCGGAACCGCTTTCATCCTCCAGGAGATATTCGCCTTCATTCTCCGGATCATTGCCAAGCCCGAGAAAAGAAGGTCCCGTGATTCCCGGCGGGCCCTGCTCGCTTTCGTGAAAATCGGTGTCCCGAATCGTTCGGTTCCGCGGTGGTGCGTCCCGTAGTGGGCCTTCGCGTATAACAGGTTGCGAGGCATCATGCCGAAGAGACATGTTGCGACCGAGCGAAGCGTCGCGGCCCAACTCTTCGCGCGCCAACTTGTCACGCAGTTCTTCATTGTGGCGGGCATCATTCCCGTGCGCATCATTTACAAAAATGCCTGAGCTGGGAGTCGGCGCACTTGGCAAATCATCCTCACGCCCGCCAGATACAGCCAGACTGGAACCAGATTTACGCCGGCGGGCATCATCCGGCGTGGGCAGAGATGCGTTGGCGCCCGCCGTGGCCCGCGTGTCCACCACGCTGCCGCGCCGTTCATTGATACGGCGGTCAACCCGCGTGCCACACTGCCCGCAAAACTTGTAGCCCTTCTCATTGACATAACTGCACGACGGACACTTGAGCTGAAGAGCTTCGCTATTGACTCTTCGCTCCGCTGTTCGCCTGTCCAGCCGTACACCACACATGCCACAAAAGCGATTTTCAGCGCGATTGTCGGTACCACAAAAACTGCATACCATAGGATCCCAGGGTTCTCCTTCAAGACGCGCAAAAGCAGTCACACACTGCCTGCAGCAGCTCAGTTATTGATTGAGATGACTTTTTAAGCCTGAACGGCTGCAACGCTGGCTCACTTTTGCGCAACTATCTGATTAGAAAGAGTGGGTTACGTACTTAATCCCATCGATTGCTCCTTACGCTAAAGGCTAACGGCCAAGAGCTAAGGGCTAGCAGCTACACATCAAATACCCGATATGGCTTTCCGCAGTTATGTTGCAGCAACAAGCTGAGCGCAACATTGTGTACGGGAACGCCGCCTGTGGTTTTGCCGTCTGGCCTGCCATGATGTGCGTGACCATGCAGCGCCATTTTCGCCCCGTGACGATCAATCACCTCTGATAGTCGAGAGCTCCCCAGATACGGCCATATCTCCTGCGGCTCCCCAATCACGGTTTCGCAGATCGGAGCATAATGCGTTACGATCACAATCTTCTCCGTCCGGATCATTGACAGAGCGCGCTCCAGCTTGAGCGTTTCATCCAGTGATGCCTGTACGAACGCCTTGATCTCTTTTTCGCCGAAGGCCGTCAGCACGCCGCGGCCGAACCCGCCGATAAATCCCTTGGCCCCGGCAAAGCCGATGCCGTCGCGTTCATAACTGCTGCCGTCCAGCACCTTGATTCCTTCGGATGTCATCATCTTCATCAGTTCCTGTTCGCAGGAACTTTCATAATCATGATTACCCAGCACCGCAATTATAGGAATGCGCAGCCGTACCAGCGCATTGAGCAGTGAATGCATTTCTTCCGGCTTGCCATAATTGGTGAGGTCGCCGGCGATGACCAGCACATCGGCTTCATCCCGTACCTGGCCCAGCGGTTCGCGGATGCGGTCATAGCTCTGCGGGGAAAAATGGAGGTCGGCGGTAGCGGCGATTCTCATAGGCTGGCTTTAATCATGCGACTTTGTTGTCCTCATTCTCTGGCTCACGTTCATCGATATTATGCGTCTGCTTTAAACCGTTGCTGTGAATGTAATCGGCCCGCAGGCGATACTCTTCCATGACGTTGCGCTTGCCCCACTCCCGCACGTCAATGGCGAACATGTTTTCATCAATCAGGCTGCCCCGGAAATCAATGGCCTTGTTCGGATGCTTCAGCTCCATCTTGAAGCGTGATAACAGCTCTTCCCATATATTGGCCGGCACGTAGTTGCAATATCCTGGATAGATGTATTGATAGAGCACCAGGCACCACAACAGCATCTGCCAGTGCTCGCCCATCATGCTCATCAATCGCTGCCAGTCAAACTGGCCCCGCGTACCGTAGATCACGTGGCAGATATCTGCGCCGTCAAAGCGTTCACGCCGCGTGACAAATACTTTGGAAGCGATCAATTCTTCCGGAGCCAGCACACGCGCGGAAATTCCGAAGATCTTCGTACGGCTGGCGCGGCGTATCCACGTGTAGTCCACACGCACCACGGCGTTGCTCATGCCGGTAATCAGGTCCACAAAATATTCTCCGCGATGCGCCTTGGCCAGCCATACCGGATCCAGCACGGCGGTCTCGAAGCCATCGCGATCGAGCACCTGCAGTGCTCGCTCCACCTCCTGCGCCGGCAGGAACAGATCAAGGTCCTTGGTGTCGCGCCATATTCCCGTATGCTCATGCAAGGCAAATGCCCCGGAGACAACTACCGGGACTTGCTCGCGCTCCATCAATTCCAGTACTTCACGAAATAGGTTCTCCTGCACAGTGGGAAAGCTTGGTGGTTGCGATGAACTTACCGGCAGCGGTTTGTTCCCCTCGAAAGGCATCCTGCTTTAGATGCATGCCGCCGTTGTATGTTGTTGGAGTGTTAGCGGAAAAACGGCTCATATTCGCAAACAGGTCTGGATGAGATCTCCCCATCGCCCACAGCAGACTGGCATCTAAAATGAAGTCTGGCTCATCGATACAGCGTTTATTGCCACCAGACTTGGACTATCATCTGGAACGCAGCAGGAGCTCACACATGGCAAAAACTGAATCCATCATTCAAGTTGACGGCCGGGAAATCAAGCTATCAAACCTGGAAAAGGTTTTGTATCCGAAAGCTGGGTTTACCAAAGGCCAGGTTATTGACTATTACATCCGCATTGCTCCTCTGCTGCTGCCTCACCTCGCCGACCGTGCGCTCACACTCAAGCGCTATCCCAACGGCGTGGAAGGCATGCATTTCTACGAAAAGAACTGTCCTGCGTACCGGCCGGAGTGGATGAAGACGATCAAGGTTTGGAGTGGGGGCAACAATAAATTCATGGACTACTGCTCGGTGGCGGACCTGCCTTCACTCGTGTGGCTGGCCAATCTGGCGGATCTTGAGCTGCACACCTCACTTTCACGATCCGAGAAGCTGGACCAACCGACCGTAATTGCTTTTGATCTCGATCCCGGCCCACCAGCGACCATTGTGCAGTGCTGCCAGGTGAGTATCTGGGTTCGCGATCTCTTTGCCGGTTTCGGACTGGAAGCGTTTCCCAAGACATCAGGCTCAAAGGGTCTGCAGGTCTATGTTCCGCTGAACACTCCTGTTACGTATGACCAGACTAAGCCATTCGCCAAAGCGGTGGCGCGATTGCTGGAGGAAGGCCACCCTGATCTGGTGGTTTCCGATATGAAGAAGGCCCTGCGCAGCAACAAAGTCTTCATCGACTGGAGCCAGAACGATAGTTATAAGACAACGATCAACGTCTATTCCCTGCGCGCTAAAGATCAGCCCACCGTTTCCACGCCGGTAAGCTGGAAAGAAGTGGAACAGTGCCTTAAACGAGCCGACCCTGAGCTGCTCGTCTTTACCGCCGATCAAACGTTAAAGCGTATGGAAAAGCTCGGCGACCTGTTTGAGCCAGTGCTGAACCTGAAGCAGAAGCTGCCCAAACTGGAACAGCTGGGAGCAGAGAAAGAGGAGGAGAGTCGGGTGCCGTCACCAAGGGCGGTCACGAAGAAAACCAAAGTCGCCAGACTCGCCAAGCCTCTCAAAATTTCCCGAAACGCAAGCGCCGCTAAGCCCGGGAAAAAACGCCGGGGCTAAGCAGTGTCCGGCGATGACTATCCCAGCATCGCTTCCACCACCACCAGCGGTGCATTGGTCGGAATCACGCGGTTTAATCTCAATCCGGCCTTTTCGAACAAGCTGCGAAATTCTGCTTCCGTCCGTTCTCTTCCGCCGGGATACACCATCATCTCAAGATCAATCAGCTTGCCCATATGCGGCTCATTGCCTTCGGGCAGCACGCTCTCCACCAGAATTACACGCGCATTCGGTTTTCCCGCCAGGGCTTTGCGGCAATTCGTCAGGATGGCAATCGCCTTGTCGTCATCCCAGTCATGGATGATATGTTTCATAATGATCGCGTCCGATCCGCCCGGAATCGACTCAAAGAAGTCTCCGTGCGCAACATGGCAACGATCCTTCAACCCTCGCGCCGAAACCGCCTTGTGCGTTCCTTCCAATACAGACGGCAGATCCACCAGCATGCCTTTCATCTTCGGATAGCGATCCAGGATTGCGCACAACAATGCGCCGTGTCCCCCGGCAACGTCCAGAAGTGTGCCAATGCTGGAGAAGTCATACGCTTCCAGCACTGCCGGGACCATCATGTTGCTCAAACAAGTCATGGCGTTGTTGAAGCGTTCTTCTTCCACCGGGTCCTCGGGAAAGTATTCGAATACCGACTTACCGTAAATGTGATCAAACGTAGTCTCGCCGGTTTCAACCGAGTGTGGCAGTTCCGCGAAGGTCGTGAAATGGAATGGATCGCACAGCCAGAGCACCAGCGCGTGCACGGATTCCGGAACGTCGGTACGAAGGGTCGCTGCTGGCGGCGTGAGTGCAAACTTCCGCGCCCCAACCTCAGAAAAGATTCCCATCATCGCCAGGCTGCGCAACACGCGGTACAGCCTGTCTTCATGCATGCCCGTAACGGAAGACAGCTCGTACACGCTCTTAGGTTCGTCGGACAGCAAATCGGCAATCTTCAGTTTGGCAGCGATGAACAGACACATGGACGCCATGTATCCGGTTCCAACCTGGAGAACCAGTTGTGACGGCGCAGGTTTCCCGGGAACTTCGGGGTTTATTCCAACCGGCATTTCTTTTAGGTTTTTGTCGTTTCCGCTGTTTTTGCTGACGAAGTCATTCTGCTTCATGGGCGCACTGCTGCTCATGGCTGCTCCTGATGAAATGTTGCTGGTTTTATCCGTACGTCCGGGCAATTTACGAAACCACTCTGGACACCATGCTAGAACTGCGGGCTATCTCTTGACCATGTCAGCGAAGGAAATTTTTGCGCTTAGGCTGCTTAGTAGAAAGCCCGATCGCCACACCTCAGGTGCATAGAACTATGACGGGCAGTAGACCAGCAGAGCTGGCCCGCAACATAGCTTGAAACTGCCATGAAAAAATCATGGTGGCCCATTTTAAATTTAAAACTTTTAAATTTGAAATTTTCAATGTCCTCCTACATCCCGGCCACGATCCGCTGCAACTCTTTGGCGATGTCCTCGGGGTCGGCTGTCGTTTCAAATCGCACCGGATCGCCGATACGTACCTGAATCGTCCCCGGGCTCGCATAATGTTTCTTCGCTACTTTCAATGGGTACAGTCCGTCAATGCGCATGGGGATGACGGGCAGGTCAAGATGTGTGGCCAGCAACCCAATGCCGCTACGGAAAGCGCTCATCTCTCCGGTCTCCGTTCGTCGACCTTCGGGAAAGATCACCACGTTGTAACCCTGGTCAGCCATTTCACCGGCGAACTTGAAGCTCTCGCGATAGCGCGCCTTCTGCGGCAGCGAAAAAACATTGAAGAAGGCGGCGATAAGGAAGTAATCGAGTTGATCGAGCCATCGTCGTAACAATGGCACGTCGTGCGAAGGATGCCGCATGGAACGCAGCATTTCACCCTGCATCGCCACCGCGACTCTGCGTCGCATGCGAAACGGAAGCGCCGCCAGAATGTATCCAATATCAATATGAGTAATGTGATTGCTCACAATCAGCGCCGTTTCATGGAAGTCTTTGAGCCGCTCACGGCCAATCACCCGCGGTCGGCCCATAATAAGGATGTAGGGCAGAGTGACCAGCTGATAGACCAGCGTCCGGATCCACGTAATGGGCCAGCGCTGCGCCCAGCGCGAATATGGATAGTCTTTGTCTCTGTGCGCTTCCGTCGGCTTCCCGGGGGCGTCCTCCAGCCGTGGCGCAGATTTCTTCAGCAGCTTTTCCAACTCGCCTACCGTCGTCACCTGGGAGAAGTCATGATCGCTGAGCTCCACCTGATACCGATTCTCCAGCGCCGCCATCAGTTCCACACGTTCCAGTGAACTCAGGTTGAGATCGTCTTCTAAATGCGCGGCCTGCAAATGAGCCCCCGGTTTTAACTGCACGCTGCGGCCGGCAACTCCGGCGATCAGGTCCTGCAATGTACCGGAAGACGAAACCGTCTGCGCCGACTCGGTGGCGATAACACCGCCAAGTTTAGCCTCCGCTGCGCGGCGGATCATGTCCATCTTCGGCTTTTGTGTTGGCGTTCGTGGAAAATCTTCGTCTGGCCATTCCAGCCAGCAGCGAATCTTCTGGAAGTCCGCCAGTTGCTGGTTGGCGTTGCTCACCGCCGTGTTGGCTGAACTCCCATTGCGCATCAGCAACGCCGCACACGCTTCCGCATTGCCTCCGCGAGCTACGCCAAAGACGACGCAATCGCGAATCTCCGGCTGCTGCCGGAGCGCCTGCTCCAGATCTTCCGGATAAATCTTCAATCCCGCCGGCGTCACAATCACATTCTTGCTGCGACCTTTGAAATAAAGATTGCCATCAGCGTCCACTGCGCCCAGATCGCCGGTGCGGAACCAGCCTTCCTCGCCCGTAACGGGCTTCAGTTCCTTCCCCTGCCAATACTGCTTGGCCACATTGGCGCCGCGTACCAGAATCTCACTCGTCTCCGGATCCAGCTTCATTTCACGCCCGCCCAGCACTTTGCCAATCGAGCGGCCGGCAATCTTGAACGGATGATTCAAACTCACCAATGAACTTGTCTCCGTGAGCCCATAGCCCTGGATTACGCCATAACCCAGGCGTCGCCAGAATTCTTCCGTGTTCTGATCCAGGGCCGCGCCGCCGGAGATAATCGCCCAGAATTTCCAGCCCAGATGAGAATGCACCTTGCGGAATCGCCACCAGCGTTTGAGAAACTTCTCTTTCTCCGTGACTGCCCAGTTTTTCTGGATGTCCGCACCAAGGTCAGCCTCAAGCCTCGTTTTCATCGACTCGGCAATCCGCGGCACCGCCACCAGTACGGACACGCGCTCACGTTTGATCGTGTCGATTACGTCACTGGGTTTAAAGCTGTCCTGAAAGAAGACCGTCCCGGCGATCACCGGAGGAATGAACATGCCCATGGTCTGGCCAAAGACATGGCTTAACGGCAGCATGTGCAGAAAGCGTATGGGATGAAAGATGCGCTCGTACTTGCGATACTTCGGTATTTCGCGCTCAATGGGATCCACGCTGGTAAGGATGTTACCGTGCGTAAGCACCACGCCACGCGGATCAGCCGTGGTGCCGGAGGTAAAGATGATCTGCGCCGGATCGTCACGCGTGATCTCCACGGGCGAGTACGGCCCGCAGTCATCATTCATGTTGTCATGGAGCGCTTCCAGCTCAACCCAGGGAATGCCGTTCGCATGCTCTGCCAGTGACGCCGAACCAACATATAACTTTGCGTCAACGTCAGACGCTACACGCTGTGCGAAGCTGGGGGCAGCAATCTTGTCCATGGGGACAGCCACGGCTCCCCGTAGCATGATGCCGAAGAATGCCGCCACCCACTCCGCGGAATTCTCACCCCACAACAACACGCGGTCGCCTTTGCCGATCTTGCGCCGTTCCAGCTCTCGCGCAAAACAAGATGCCAGCCGGCCTACCTGTGCATACGTCCAGCGATGCGTGCGGAAGCCTCGCCGATAGACGAATGCAGTCTCGTTCCCCAGCGACAGATGCAGTTGCGCATATCCAGCAAGAGTTTGTGGCATCTCTCTCTAACATACCGAGGGAGAGACGAAGCCGTAAAGCGGCAAACCACGGCAATGCTATTCGTGCCGTAAAGCGCTGGTTGGATCAATCCGCAGAGCACGCCGGGTGGGAGCCCAGGTGGAGATAGCTCCCAGTGCGGCGATGGTAAGAGCTACGGCGAAAAACGCCATCGGGTCAGCCGAGGCGCCGAAGATAACGCTGGACATGAACCTGGATCCGGCAATCGCCAGGATAAGGCCTACTGCCGACCCTGCTGCCACCAGCTTCAATGTGCGTCCCAGCACCAGCTTAATCACCTGCACGGGACCTGCGCCAATGGCTACGCGGATGCCAATTTCATGTGTACGGCGAGCCACGGCGTATGAGACCAATCCGTGTATTCCAGTGATTGCGAGCATGATGGCGAGCACGCCGAATGCGCCGAGAGCAACGGCCGAGGTGTGCGCGGGAAAGAAGGCGAAGCTCAGAAGCTGGCTTAGCCCTCCGACGCCGAAGAGCGGCAGGTCAGGATCAAGCGCCGCCACAGTCTGCCGCATCTTCCTTACCGATTCCTCTTCCGGCAACGAAGATCGAACAATCAACGTGGTGGTAGTGTTGTAATGCTGAGTTGTGGGTAAAAAGATGGCCAGTTTCTGGGCTTCAACAGGACTCTCATATTTCCCGTCTTCCACCACGCCAACTACTTCGATGGACGCTCCGCCAGGCCCATGGTAAAAGCGCTTGCCTAACGGATTGTCCACGCCAAATACCATGCGACCAAACGCGTGATTCACTATCGCAATCAGCGGCGACTTGAGATCGTCATGCCAGGTAAAGTCCCGCCCCGCCAGCAGTTGAATTCCCATGGTGCTCATAAAATTGGGCGAGATTTCGTACGTCATGGCCGTAAGAGTTTCTGACGGACGTGGCTTTGGTTTATCCGACCCATAAACGGATGACCTGTTCTCATCAATGCTAAGGGGAACGGAGTTGGAGAATGCTGCGGATTGCACGCCGGGAAGATTTTCCAGTACCGCAAGAGCGCGTCGCTGAAAATCACGCCCTCTCTCCGCACTATAACCAGCCAGTCCAAGATCAAAGCTCGCCACGCTAACTCCTCGAGGCTCAAAGCCTAGATGCATGGTGAGCGTGCGTTGCAACCCTCGCAGAGAAAGCAAACATGCGGAAACAAGGACAAAACAGATGGCCACTTGCATAACCACAAGTACGTCTCGAAAGGCGAGTTTGCGTCCGCGCCATCCTGGGGCATCTCCTTTCAAAACGGCGTTGGCGTCCATTTTGGCGGCGCTGCGTGCCGGCGCCAGACCGAACAACACTCCAGTGACAACGGAGATTGCCAGGGCAAAGAAGAAGACCCGCCAATCCGGCGTTACGTCAAACTGGACCGGAAAATCCATGGGGGCTCGCCATGCGCTGAGCAGGCGCGCCAGCAGAACGGCCAGGCCAAGTCCGGCGGCCCCGCCGAGCAATGCGAGCACCAGTGTTTCCGTAAGCGCCTGGCGTTGTACACGCCACCGGGTTGCGCCTATAGAGAGCCGGATAGCCACTTCACGTTGCCGGTCAACTCCTCGAGCCGTAAGCATACTGGCAAGATTAGCGCACGCCGTAAGCAGCACCAGACCGGAGAGAATCAGCACGCCGAATGAAAAGGCACGAAGCGGTCCGCCAATCACGTTACCCATCAATCCCGGACGCGTGAGAATGAATTGAACACCTTCATTTGAAGCCGGATTCTGGGCCGCCAGGGTATGTGCGATGGTATTCAGATTCGCAGCCGCCTGCGCAGGGCTAACGCCGGCCTTGAGCCGCCCAATCACCCAGGTGTTAAACGTTGAAGGGTTGTCCAGCCAGCCGTTGCCGGGTTCAATCTGTGCCTGCATCATCATGGGTACCCAGACTTCAGGCCAGTAGAAGATTTCCGTGCCGTGGAAGTCGCGCGGAGCCACGCCCAGAATTGTGTATGTCTGGCGATTGATACGGATGGTCTTGCCCAGAATATTGCGGTCGCCGGCGAATCGCGACTGCCAGGTTGCGTAGCTCAACACTGCATAAGGGCTGGCGCCGGGAACCTTATCGTCTTCCGCGTGAAAGAACCGCCCCAGTGCGGGCTGAACTCCCAGCACATCAAAGTAATTTCCGGTGGCCAGATATCCCCACGTGCGCGAGGCGCCTTCACTCGAATCAAGCTCAAGCTGGACCACACGGTAGCCAAGCAAGCCGGAGAAGGCCTGGTTGTGATCACGCAATTCACGATAGTTTGGAAATGATTGGCCAATGCCGAACTGATTATTCTGCAAGAACTGCAACTGACTGGCATGTTCCACCGGCAGCGGTCGCAGCACCAGAGCATTGACCACACTGAATACGAGAGCATTCACGCCAATGCCCAGCGCCAGAGAAACTACAGCCACTAAAGTAAATCCCGGGTTTCTTGTGAGCACCCTCAGGGCATAAACAACGTCACGGCGCAAATGATCAAGCCACAGCCAATGACCTGATTCATAAAACTGTTCCTGGGAACGGAGAACATTGCCAAACTCCCTGCGGGCAGACGACTCGGCGTCAGCCTCGCTGGCAGTGCCTTCAGCGCGGAGTCGGTCCGCTTCCAGCGCGATGTGTGCTTCTACTTCGGCCCGAAAATCAGCGTCGTTGCGGCGGCGTCTCCAGAACATATCTAAACCTCTGATTTCTGTGGCCCCAGAATGCGGCCGATGGCCGCCGCCAACCGGTGCCACTGATCAGTCTCTCGGGTAAGTTGCTGCCTGCCCTGTCGTGTCAATTTATAAAATCGCGCTCTGCGATTGTTATTGCTCACGCCCCATTCGGCGGCGATCCATCCCTGGTTCTCCAGCCGCTGTAGCGCCGGATAAAGCGATCCATGGTCCACCAGCAACTCATCCTCTGATTGCTGTTGAATCGTGCGTGCAATGCCTTGGCTATGTTGCGGACCATGCAACAGGGTCCTCAAAATCAGCAGGTCGAGTGTTCCTTGTAAAAGTGCGATGCGGTCTTTTTCGTCTCGGGTTGACATTCGACATGAGTATGACGATCCCCTGGGTAGGATGTCAACAGGAGTATGGACTAAATTTTTAAATTCAAATTTGAAATTTCAAATTTGGTGCTACATTCATCCCCATGAAAAAGATCATATTCAGCACATTCCTGATCGTGCTCACGGCAATGTTAGGCGTCGCACAGACGACGCCCAAGGCAGATGCCCAGCCCTCAACTCCACAATCATCAACGCCACAGGCGTCGCCACCGCCGCCCAGCGCGCCAGCCGCTCCAGCCACACCCGCCGCGAGGCCCGGTGACGTTGACACCATAGAGCACACTGTCGCCGCCTGCTATGACGTGATTTCCGGTCCTGCTGGCAAGCGCGACTGGGACCGGTTCCGCTCGCTCTTCTACACCGGCGCCCGTCTCATTCCCAGCGGACGCACCCCACAAGGCGTTGCCGGCGCTCGCGTGCTTACCCCGGACGATTACGTTGTTCGCGGCCAGGCCGCCTTTGATAAAGAAGGATTTTTTGAGCGTTCCATCGCCAACAAGGTTGAGACGTGGGACCACATCGCTCATGTGTGGAGTACCTATGAATCGCGCCACGCAAAAGACGACGCCAAGCCTTTTGCCCGCGGCATCAACAGCTTTCAGCTTTTCAATGACGGGACTCGCTGGTGGATCATCACCATCTTCTGGCAAGCCGAAGACAAGGACCACACCATACCGGACCAGTATTTGAAATAGAAGTGCTTCTGTTTTTAAATCCGGTAAGAGTGTTTCTTGGTTTCAATCCCGAGCGAAGCGGGGGATTCCTACAAGCTGCGTGGATTTCTCCGAAGATGGTAACCTCAACAACGTTGAGACGCGGCATGCCGCGTCTCTGATCGTTTCTATCGTCTTTACCACATCAGCGTGCACAGGCATTTATGCCTCCGTTGACCGGCTCTTTGAAAAATGCTCATCCCTCGCGTTTGTTTCGAGCAGAAAAAGAGACGTGGCATGCCACGTCTCTTTTACATTTTCCCATACCGAAAAATGATGGAGTCGGTAAGGGTTCCCTCGTTACACTCTGGATAAAAGAATCACTTCTTCCCCACCACCAGCAACGTGAACGTTCCCGGCTTCATCGTGCGTCGCGGGCGCTCACCTTCCTTGGCCGGAGGCGCTTCTTCAATTTCCGCCGTCACCAGCAGAGCATCATGCGTATCGGTGTTCAGCGCCATGGTGCGCGCACCCCGTTGCGTCGTCGCATTCTCCACCACGGAATATTTATCGGCGGAATCCTCATGCGCCACGGTGAGCGTGCCTTCGCCATTCGAACTAAAGGCAAGCTGGTTATCGGCATCAAAGGCATTCGCATCTACGCCCTGACCAATCGGAATCGTGGTCACCACTTTGCCGGTATCGGCATTCGTCACAGTCATGACTTTATTGCCGCACCCTGAGAACAGGCGGCGGTTCTTTTGATCCATGGCCAGCCCGGAAGGCTCGTCGCAACCAGTCAACGGCCAGCTCTTGATCACTGACGCTTTCTTGGCATCAATGCTGGTGATTTCATTCTTATCTTCAATATTGACGAAGACCACGCCCTTCCCATCGGCAGCAGCAAATTCCGGCTTACCATCCAGCGGAATGTTGCCGACCACCGTGCCCTTAGCTGCGTCAATCACCGTCGCATTCTTGCTGCGACCGTTGAAGGTGAATATCCGCTGTGTAGTGGGTTCATACAAAATTGCGTCAGGATTCTCGCCTTCAATTTTGATGCGCGCTGTTTCCTTGAGCGTCTTGAGATCGAACACTGTCACGCTGTTCTCACGACCGTTGCTGGTGAATCCCTTGCCCAGGTCCTGGGCCAAAGCGATCCCGTGAACGCCCGGCGTATTCGGCACGTCGCCCAACACCGTTCCCTTGGCCGGGTCCACCACCATCACGTGCGTTCCCCGGGAAATAAAGAGACGCTTGCCGGCGGAGTCATAGGTCAGGTAGTCCCAGCCTCCGTCTCCTCCCAGAACGTATTTCTGTTTAACTTCATACTGGGCGGCCGGAGCAAAAGCGACTGCGGCAAGCACGGCCAGAGAAACGAAAGTCAGGAGCAGAGAAATCTTTATGCGCATGGTTAGTACCCCTTCAAATATCAGCCATTGAACGACCCATCATTCTACGCGGAGGGGTTTGGATTGTCATGGAAGGATCTAATGTCGAATTTGAAATTTAATGTTTCAAATGCCCTCCTGTAACTTCGCTCAACCTCCGCATCAGATACTGCCGTTCCGGCGCGCTCTTCACCAGCCGCAAAGCTTCACCATAGGCTTCGCCGGCTTCGCGCATGCGTCCTGCCCGGCGCAGCAAATCCGCCCGCGCCGCCGGAAGAAGATAGTAGTCGCTCAATTCCCGGCTCTCGGCAAAGTTCTCCAGCAATCGCAGGCCGGCTTCAGGACCATGGGCCATCCCCACGGCCGCTGCATAATTCAGCTCAATCACCGGCGATGGCGACATACGCAGCAACGCTGCATACAAACCGGCAATCTGCGGCCAATCAGTCTCTGCCGCGTGGGAAGCCTGCGCATGCAACGCGGCAATCGCTGCCTGCAATGCATACGCATTCGCCGGCCCGCTCCGCAATGCGGAATCAATCAGTGTCAGCCCTTCACGAATCTCTTCCTGGTCCCATCGGCTGCGGTCCTGCTCTTCCATGGGTATGAGTTCATTGTTTGGGCCGGTACGGGTGGAGCGTCGCGAATCATGCAGCAGCATCAGCGCCAGCAGTGCGCGTACATCCACTGCATCCGGTAAAAGATCACTGAGAAGTCGGGCCAGACGGATCGCCTCTGCGCACAGCTCACGGCGGATAAGATTGTCACCGGCGCTCGCCGAGTATCCTTCATTGAAGATGAGGTAGATAACGAGCATCACCGCTTCCAGTCGCTCTGGCAGCTCGCTGCGATCAGGCACGCGGAATGAAATATGTGCCTGAGCGATCTTTTGTTTGATACGCACAATACGCTGAGCCATGGTGGGACCAGAAATCAGAAAGGCTCGCGCAACTTCATCCGTGGTGAGACCGCAGAGTGATCTCAACGTTAGGGCCACCTGTGACTCCTGTGCCAGCGCCGGATGGCAACACGTGAAGATCAGGCTCAGGCGATCGTCCTGCATTGGCATTTCCACGTCATGGCTCTCGGCTGTTCCGCTTGCAAGCGAAGCCCCAGCTGCCTCGATCAGCCCTTCATGATCTCGCAACTCAATACGTTGCTGCCGGCGCAGATGATCAATCGCTTTATGTCTGGCTGTGGATATCAACCACGCACTGGGATTCGCGGGTATACCCTGGTGCGGCCATCGCTCAAGCGCGATGGTGAAGGCTTCCTGTAACGATTCTTCCGCCAGGTCAAAATCCCCCAGCAGACGGATCAGTGTTGAGAGAGCCCGTCCCCACTCCTGCCGATAGATGTTTTCCATTTGCATGCGGATGGCCTGACGGCAATCAGTATGCCATCAGGCCCTTGCCGCGCGAGAATTTACATTCTGTTTGCAACTACCGGCCGCACTTCAATTGACCCGTCTTTCGAAGACGGGATCCGCGCCGCCAAAGCCAACGCTTCGTCCAGGTCCTTGGCTTCCACCAGAAAATAGCCGCCAAGCTGCTCTTTTGTCTCGGCGAACGGTCCGTCCGTAACCGCCTTCTTTCCATTGCGTACACGCACCGTGCTGGCCGTGGCCACAGGCTGAAGCTGATGGCCGCCAATGTAATTGCCGGCTTTATTCATGTCCTGTATCAGCGCGCCATATTCCGCATAAATCTTCTGTCTTTCCGCGTCCGGAATGGCCGCCCATGTGGACTCCTGTCCGTAAATCAGCAAAAGATATTGCATGTGTCTCTCCCTGTAAGCGATTAATTGTTGCACACGTTAATCTTGCAGGCATTCCGTGTTGCAGCATTTTGGTTCTGCAAACCGGTTCTGCAACTTGAACGTTGCACCTATTCATGGACTAATCGAATGGGCAAGGTTCAAATCGACAAGACAAAAGACATTTTTTTGAAAATACTTTGCAAGCCCGGCCGAGGCCTGCGTTCTGGAGAATATAAGAAGCTCCCGTTTCCTCCAGGAGCTTTGTTGGTGAAAGAACCGGTCCTCCCCGCAGGGAGTGGTAAGTCGCCGCGCAAGGCCCCCGACGACCGCGGCAACTTACCACTTCGGACCGTTTTAATAGCTTCATACTCTTTATCTCCATTACTAATCGAGCTGAACCGGCGTCTCCCAGGAGGCGCCGGTTTCATTTTCCGTCCTGACTCGTGCCAATTTCGGCCAACTATGGCAATTCCCTCAGCCTTTCCATCGCCCAGCGTGCATGCTCGGCCACAATCTCATCATCGTCAGCCGCCATCTTTTCCAGCACCGCCAGGAAAGCCTTGTTCCCGCTGTTGCCCATGGCCACGGCAACGTTCCGTTTCACCCCAGAGAACTTTGCCCGCTTCACCGGAGAATGTCGAAAGGTCTGCCGGAAAGCCTCTTTATTCATTTCCGCAAGGTGCTGGAGATCCGGACGAAACAATCCATCCCTCGGCTGGAACTCCGCAAGTGAAGTAGCTGGTGCATTGCCTGATTTGTTGTTCCATGGGCAAACGTCCTGGCAGATATCGCAACCAAAAATGTGTTCGCCCATCTCCGGGCGCAGTTCTTCATCCAGACTGCCCCGCTTCTCGATGGTGAGATAGGCAATGCAGCGCCGCGCATCCATATTGCCGGGTGCAAGAATGGCATCCGTGGGGCAGGCATCGATGCAGCGTGTGCAACTGCCGCAGCGATCTGGCATCGGCGCGTCCGGCACCAGTTCCAGTGAGGTAACAATCACTCCCAGAAATAGCCATGATCCCATCTTCGGATGAATGATGCAGGTATTCTTTCCAATCCATCCCACGCCGGCATATTTCGCATATGCACGCTCCAGCACCGGCCCGGTATCAACATAGCAGCGCGTCTCCGGCTGGATTGCCACGTCCGCGCATAGCTCGTGAATTGCCGCCTCAACCCGGCGCAGGCGAGGCATAAGCGCGTCATGATAATCATGCGCTCCCCACGCGTAGCGCGATATCCATCCCCGTTGCCCATCACTGCCCGCCACCTGCGTGGAGTAGGGCTGGTCTGTGTTGTAATTCAGCGCGCATACCACCACAGACCGTGCCCAGCCCGCCGAGTTCCGCACTGACGCGCGCCGCAGATTGCCATGTTCGTCACGCTTTTCCAGATATTTCATGTCGCCAGCATGGCCCGCGGCAATCCACTCCTCGAACTCATCCGCTTCCGGCAATGCGGTTTCGCTCACCGGCGCAATGCCGACAAGGTCAAACCCCTCGCCCATGGCAGCGGCTTTGAGCTGTTCAGAAATCTGCGTGAGCGTGGTCATTGGCAACAACATTATTATTGCAGGACTAAAAGGATTGTGGCATTTCGGATGACACGAGTCAGGGAAAGATCGCACTCTGCTACTATTATTTCCCGTGCACTCCATTGGTTCCAACGTTGTTCGTATTGAAGCGGAAGCCCTGCGTGAACTGGCTGAACGCATTGCCGGGCCCATGGCCGCGGACTTTCAAAACGCCGTGGAATGCCTGCATTCATGCGGCGGACGCGTCGTGGTCACCGGCATGGGCAAGAGTGGGATCATCGCCCGCAAAATCGCCGCCACTCTCAGCTCTACCGGCACGCCTGCCTTGTACCTGCATCCAGCAGAGGCAATCCATGGAGACCTCGGCATGGTGGTGAAAGGTGACGTGGTTCTCGCGCTTTCCTATAGCGGTGAGACGGAAGAGATTCTGCAGCTGCTGGCTACCATCCGGCGCACCGGCGTGAAGCTGCTCACCATTACCGGCGACAGGCTTTATCCTCCGTCCAGGCGCTCAACTCTGGCTCAGGCTGCTGAGATCGCGCTCGATTGTTCCATCGACAAGGAAGCATGCTCCATGGGCCTTGCGCCCACCGCATCAACTACTGCCATGCTCGCCCTGGGTGACGCACTGGCTCTCGCCCTGGCCGATAAGCGTGGGTTCAAAGAAGAAGACTTTGCCAACCTTCATCCCGGCGGCAAGCTGGGCAAGAAGCTGGCTCGTGTGTCTCAACTGATGCATTCAGGTGACGCCATTCCCCGCGTTGAGCGTGCAACAAAGATGCATGACGTGATTTATGAAATGTCGCGCAAAGGTCTGGGAATTACCACCGTGGTCGAAGATGGCAGGCTCGCGGGCGTAATCAGTGACGGTGATCTCCGCCGCCTTCTGCAGAATCGTCAGGACATTCTCAGCCTCACCGCCGGCGATTGCATGGTGACCACACCCAAGACCATCGCCCCGGAAGAATTTGCCATGACCGCCTTGCACATCATGGAAGAGAAAAAGATTACTTCACTGGTTGTCACGCTGGCCGATGGTCGCGTGGAAGGCATTATTCATCTGCATGATTTATGGGGAACGCAAATGGTGTAAAGCAGTACTTGGTAATTGGTATTTGGTTCTTGGTAAGCGCTGTGATTCCTGCAATCCCGCATGAAATCGGCTTCCAGTGATCGACGATGTCTGAATCAAGCACCAACTACCAAATACCAATAACGAAATACCTTTCCCAAGGACCGCAAATGCCTAATCCCCTCGATCTCGCCAAGAAAATCAAACTCATTCTCTTCGACGTAGACGGTGTCCTTACCGACGGAAGCATATGGTTCTTCCCTGCTCCCTCATCTGGCCCTCGGGCTACAGACATGCATCGCCAGCAGCACGGCGACGCGCCTGGCTACGGCATCATCAGCCATGAGATGGTCGAGGCCAAGGGTTTCAATGCCCATGACGGAACCGCCATCTCGCTGGCCCGCATGGGCGGAATCAAAACCGGCATGGTGACCAAGCGTATCTCTGAAACGGTGGCATTGCGCGCCCGCGATCTGAAGATTGATTTCCTCTTTCAAGGCGCTGACAACAAATCAGAAGTGCTGGATAAAATCCTCGCCCAGAGTGGACTTCGAGAAGAAGAGGTCGCATACGTCGGCGATGACGTGATTGATCTTCCCATCATGCGTCGTTGTGGACTTGCCATTGCCGTGGCCAACGCGCGTCCACAGGTAAGGGCGATGGCACATTGGGAAACGCCCTCGCGTGGCGGACACGGTGCAGCTCGCGATGCAGTGGAATACATCCTCGCCGCCCAGGGCTTGTTGGACAAGGTGATCGAAACTTACATCAACGCGCGGACGAGTATGAAATAGCAAGCTTCAATTCTGTCGCCCCGCTCCACACCGCTAGAGAGTCGCCAGCGTGGACAAGTCGTCGACAAGGGCTCGCGCAGTCCACGCGCGTCGAGCCCGCTGCAATAGGAGCACCATAACGCAACCACGAGAAATGCACTCAAAGCGGGTTGGAGAAAAGCGACAAAATCACTGCCTCACCAGCTCATTCCTCGCCGGAGGCATCGGCGGATTCGCTTCCAGAAACTGTACCATCGCCATGGAGACTCTGGTGCTGCATTCAACCGGAGCCAGGTGTCCGCAGCCGTGCACCACTTGCAACACCGATTGCGGCATCGCGCCATGCATCTGCTCGCCGAGAGTCAACGGCGTCAGCACATCCTTGTCACCCCATACAATCAGCACCGGCATCTTCACCGTGTCCATCTTGCCATCCATCAGGTCCTTGCCCGTGTACATGGACTTCAGAGCCCGGTCAACAATCCAGTCCTCATCTGCAAATTTACGCAACAGCTCCCTGGCATAGAAGCTCGGAATCGGCCGCGCATTGGGCGTCAGCACCTGCATCATGTGGGCCAGATCGGCTTCATTCTTCGGGCGCAAGGCGCCGGCGTTCACCGCTTCAAACTTCAGTCCTGCGGAATCAAGCACCACCAGCCGGTGCACGCGTCCGGGATTCTCCGCCGCAAATTTCAAGACAATCCATCCGCCCATGGACCATCCGGCGATGTCCGCTTGCTGCAGCTTCTGGCTGTCCAGAAATTCGCGCACAATGTTTTCCTGAAGCGCAATGGAGTAATCCACGTCCGGCCGTGCCGACCGTCCAAAGCCCAGCAGGTCCGGCGCATACACTTTGTATCCTTTACGCGTCAGTTCCGGAACAATCGAAAGCCAGTCCTCCGCGCGGCCAGCCAGCCCGTGCACCAGGACAATCGGCTTGCCTTCGCCTGCCACCAGATAGTGGATCTGATATCCACTCAGCGCCACATAGTGACTTTCGAGTCCCAGTCGCCACATGCGATATCGCTGTGCGCGCGTGACGTAGAAATCCGGAAACAGATAAAACGTTCCCGCCAGAAGCACAAAAACGCCAACAACCAGAAGGGCTGCGAGGATGAATCTACTTCTCGATCGGGACGGAACAGGGTGAATGGTAGTGGCCAAGCTTTCTCCGATTTGAAAACGAAATAGCAACGCGCACCAGACAGGGCCGTCCGGGCAGTGATATTCTCTCACTCATCATGCCATCTTCTGCAAGCACCTCAAATCAGCAGCTTCCCTATCCTGACCTGGCCGCAGCCAGCCAGGCGGTGCAGACCAAGGAGGCGTCGCCCGTGGACCTCACGCAGGCATGCCTTGATCGAATTGACCGGCTCAATCCTCAGGTGAATGCCTTTATCACCGTCACGCCGGATTCGGCGCTGGAAGAGGCGCGCAACGCGGAAGCAGAGATCAAGCGCGGCGAATGGAAGGGCCCGCTGCACGGCATGCCGCTGGCGGTGAAGGACCTGGTTGAGACCGCGCACGTAAAGACCACCGCGGCCAGCAAAGTCCTGGCCAACAACGTGACCAAAGAAGATGCGGAGGTGGTGCGCAGGCTGCGCTCCGCCGGCGCGGTGCTGCTGGGCAAATTGAACCTGCACGAATTTGCGTATGGTGGCAGCGGCGTCATCGGCTACTATGGTCCGGCAAAAAACCCCTGGAACCTTGAGCACATTACCGGAGGCTCTTCCTCCGGATCAGCCGCGGCCGTAGCTGCGGGGCTCTGTTATGGCGCTATCGGTACTGACACGGCCGGCTCCATCCGTCTGCCTTCAGCCTATTGCGGAATCACCGGGCTCAAACCGTCCTTCGGACTGGTCAGCACGCGCGGCGTCATTCCTCTCTCATGGTCCCTGGACCACGTTGGACCCATGGCGCACACCGTGGCCGACTGTGCGCTTATGCTCCAGGCCATCGCGCATTACGACGCGAAGGACATTAACTGTCAGAAATTTCCGCCCGTTTACTATCCTTCGGCGATGCGTGAGCCCACGACCAGCCTGCGCGTCGGTATCGCCAAGGAGTTTTTTCAGGATGCTGATGCGGAAATCGTGAAGGCCGTGGAAACCGCAGTTGATCTGATCAGGAAGCTGGTGACCTCAGTGACTGACATCAGCCTCTCCACTGACGTTGACCGCACCGTGGTGCGGTGCGAGCCGTTTGCATATCATCAGGCCTACATGGCTGAGCACGAAAAAGCTTATGATCCGGAAACGCTCAAGCGTATCCGTAGCGGCTCTGACGTAAGTGCGGCTGACTACATACATCAATTCCGCGAACTGCTCAGCCAACGCCGGGACATTGCCAGGCTATTTAACCGCGTGGATCTGATCATCACGCCCACCGCGCCAGCGCCGCCACCCACGTTTGCCCAGTTGGCCAAAAACCCGAATGACCTTCGTGCCAAAGAGCTGATCATGCTGCGCAATACGCGTCCTTTTAACATCTACGGACTGCCCAGCATCTCCCTGCCATGCGGCTTCACCAAATCAGGCCTGCCGATTGGCCTGCAGATCGCGGGCGCCAGCGGTGCGGAAGGCTCCGTGCTCGCACTAGCCGCAGCCTACCAAAAAGAAACTGACTGGCACACGAGGCGGCCGGCGTTGGCGTGAGCAGCCGAATTTGAAATTTAAAATTACAAATTCCAGATGAATCTACTGCTTCGTCTCCTTCTCAACTCCCGCCTGGGTGAACCCTTCGGGAACTTCAAACCGGGCAGGGTTTGGTTCGGCGTGGTTGATAGCCGTCACCGTCATGGTCACTCCGCCCTGGCGCGGATCATCATGCTTGATCACCAGATTGATGCGCAAATCTTCTGAGTACCAATATTCATCAGTGACCACGGTAGCTTTTCCGCCATTCTTAGCGGCGATGGTCTGGCTCTGGCGTACTCCATGCACAGTCAAGCCGTCCATTACCTTGTTGCCCAGGTCCTCTTCCCTGGTGAACTGATTTTGCGGAAGAGTATTCAGGCCGGAAGAAGCAGAAAGAAACGATGGCGGCACCATCTCCGGAGGCCGGTTCACCGTCCCTCTACGGAAACTGTGATTGGAGTTGTTTACCGTGGTGGAAAGCCGTGTCTCCGGGTCATAGATGAGTACGCTCAGCAACTGTGGCGACTCGTCACTTGAAGCCGCTACCAGCGTTCGCATTTCATTGAAGATGCGGCCGCGACTGTCCCGGCCAATATCGCGCACCGTTCTCAATTTCACGGTTGCGCCATCGCTTTCAACACGGAATCGCTCCACTTGGATCGTGCCGGTAAAAGGATTGTTGGGAATGGGTGTAACGAAAATGTCTGGGCGCTGCGCCACAGCGGAAGAAACAGCAAGCATGGCGAACACTAGAACGATAAGAGAGATAAGCCTACGCATCTTGCCTCCAGCAACTCTCGAATAGCCATAGACTACTCCTACCACTTTGAGACTGGCAAGGCCTGATGACAGCTTCGTGTAAAGAAGTTTAAGCAAAACATCTGGTGGAGGAATGGTCACTTTTGGGACCTTTGCCACGTCCATTACACGGCCGAACTCGCGTCCATGCGCGATAAAACTGCTTCACGCAGGCTGAGAACTGCACCATACCGCCGCTTCAGCCGTCTCCACCACCACCGCTTGCATTCGTCTGGGCTTCGGAAGCCAAACCACACTACATCTCCTACCCGTTGCAGCCTCAAGCAGAGGGACACTGGAGATTTTGTGTCTTCCCTTTTCATTCGCTGCGCCCTACTCTTGCGACAGATGATCAGCGCTTAAGCCAAAATGGTAAGCGTTGAACATGGATTAACAGGAACTATCACGCCATTACCGGCGTAGTTTAAATACCAAAGTCAGCGTCATATAGAACCAAAGTTTAGTTGATTGGAGAGGGGTATTTAGTAGATGATCGCCATAAGCTGGCACTGGTTACTTCCCCAATTTGAAACTATACGCACCAGCGTGGCAAAACGCTACGACCATTGTTAGTTACTTCTTATCTATGCCATGCACCGTGCCAAGTGGGCCCAGCATCTATTTGGAACTAAGCCGTGCAATTGACTTGGTTTCGCTGGGTATTCTGAGCTGGAGATCAAGGGTTGCAGGAGTTGGCGTCGGTTTCGTTCTATCTCTAAGTTTCAATATAGCCTCGGCCTTTTTCAGCGGCAGCGGCCGCCTGAGATGGCCAAGGTATTTTCTTCCCCTGTTGGTGGTCATGTGTTGGTGCTGGCGCTTCCGGGTCACTGAGCCGGCTATCCAATTGTCAAGCCAGCAACCGCTGTTGATCCAGGATGAGCTGAAAAAGGTCGCGTAGCAAGGCCCAAAAGGCATAAGGACATAAGGTAATCCAGTCTGTAAAAGGTAGAAAGAAATGGCACACACGGTAGACCCCTTCCACAAAATGCTTCAGGAGTTTCAGCACGTTGCTGTTCATGCAGCCCAGCACAAAGCGCGCGCCGCGATTGCCCTGGTACAGGAGGTGCGTTCACGAGCAGACATTATTAAAGACGCCGAGGATCTGGCCTACCTTGACGATATTCAACGTCAGGCCAGTGAGATTTTGGCGTCCAAGTGTGGTAAAGTGACCAGTCTTGAACCGCTCGACCACCATGATTCATACTCTTTCGACGATCGCAAAGTCCCTCGCCGAGCGGGGAGCCGTACCAGCTATGCGAATGGGTAACCGGTGGATGTTCCTGCCTTCTCTGCTGGATGAGTGGCGGAGGAAAAAGCTGATGGGCAATTGCGACGCCGGCAAAGTTTAACTTTCAACTCTTACATATGAAATTTACCGCGGCTCTTCGGCTGAAACTTCGGCTAAAATCTGTAGAGAGCCCCGTATGAAATTTCCCATCAAAGTGTGCGCCATCTGCTCAGAAGAATTTGAGTTGAAGCCGGGCAAGCCTGGCTTTGCCAATCATTGCCCGGAATGCAGCGCTGAAAAAGCGGATGCGGCCGGTAATCGCGGCGACGAAACCACCAGTCGCGAACAGAATGAAGCGCGACGCGAAGCGATGAAGAACCTGCTCTATCGGAAAGACAGCTAGGAGCTGCTACGAAGGTGGTGAGCCCGGCAGGAATCGAACCTGCGACCCTCTGCTTAGAAGGCAGATGCTCTATCCAACTGAGCTACGGGCTCTTGAAAATGATTGTAGCAAACGCTAAGCAACAGCCTCTAGCTACGCGCTATTAGCTAGAAGCCAGTGGCTAGCAGCGATCTAGCTATTCGCGTTGATTCGCGGCTAAAGGTTGAGTGCCTTTACCGACTGCACCAGCGCATGCTGCACCAGCGCAAGCGCGATGGACCATCGCTGGCGTGACTGAGTTTCTGTTTCCCCGAAGCCGGAAACGTACACGGTGAAATAGTAGCCCTCATGATCAGGATGATCAGCATAAAAGCATCGCCGCACCATGATCTCTGCGGATGCCGGCATTTCCGGAGCGCCTTTCAGCAGATGGCACAACCTGGCTGCGTAGTCCTCATGGTCGGAGAAGGCGAACTGCCTCTCCGCAGCAGTGAATAGAAGATCCACGTAGCTGGCAAACTTGCACGGCGCTCCAAAGATTTCTTCTTCTTCCGATATCTCTTGAGTAAACCAATGGTCGCATTTGGCCGACTGTAACGGAAAACCCGCGGCATTCATCCGCAACAGGAACTTGCGCAGCTCGCTGGATGATTGCGCTTCCGGCAAATGGCGGATCAGGCTGGGATCGGCTCTCAGATCATAGTAGCGCAGCGTGCCGGCTTTTCCAGGCGAAGGCGAAGGCATCCCAGAAACCGACTCAGGAGCAATGTCTTCCGGGCCAGGCTCTTCCCCGCGACTCTCTTCCCCGTAATTCTCTTCCGCGCAAGCCTTTTCCCCTCGCCCCCAGGGAAAATCCAGCACGGGATCGTCCGTTCCGAGTTCGACTGACCAATCGACATACATCAGACGAGTCCGTGCGCGCGAAAGAAGGTCATGACTTGCAGCTCAGCCCAGCGGCCGTCATACCCGTTGGGCTCAGCTAGAAAGGCGCAGTGGCCACCGTGGTCTGTTTCCAGTAGCGTGATGCAGGGATTGGCATTCATCTTGTCACGCGTGGCAGGCAACAGGCGGATGAACGGATCGTCTTTCGCGTTGATTACCAGCGTGGGCACGGTGATGCGGTCCACAACCCGGGCGGCCGACGCACGCGTGTAATAATCTTCCGCGCCGTTGAAATCGAAATACGGTGCGGTGACCAGATCATCAAATTCGCGGATGGTGCGCGGAAAGCGGTCCAGGCCCTTGTATCGATCGGGAAAGAGCAGGCGCTTGCGTTTGTATCGACGCATGAGGCCGAGCAGGAATTTCCACTCATACATCCGATTATCGATCTGATGCATAGCGTCAGCCGAGGCAGCGAGATCCGCTGCGGGTGACACTCCGACCACCGCTTTGAGTTCAGCAGGAGCGTTGGCGCCCCAGTCGCCAGCCATCTTGAGCACCAGATTGCCGCCCATTGAATATCCCACGGCGCCCACACACGTGAGATGCTTCTGTTCGATCAATGTGCGCAACACGGACCCGATGTCAGACGATAAACCGGAATGATAGAGCGTGGGAGAAAGTGTTTCCGTGCCGCCGCAGTTGCGCATGTTCATGCGGACCACATTCATTCCGGCGGCCCACGCTTTGCTGCCGGTGCCGATCACATACTGCGAAAGGCTGGATCCTTCCAGTCCGTGAACGATGATGGTGGTTCCGCGCCTGGACGGCTCACGTTGCCAGTGACAGTGGCACAGCACTTGCGCGTCTTCGTCCACCTGAAATAGACGCTCTTCGGGCTCAGGCAAACCGTTCACGCGAGGCAGAAAATTCCCTGCCAGAGTCATGGCGTGGCGATTCCTCAGGTATCGGCGAGGCACAAAGGGAGGGAAAATGATGGCGTCTTCGTGTTGGGCGGACATGAGTGGCTGGCTTAATTTTACAAGAGAGAGCCCGGGGAAATTGAAATTTAGAATTTCGAATGTGACAATTGAAAGGCTGCAACCGATATTTTCAGTAACGCCTGCAGCGTTTTGTTTTCTCGAGGGCAATACCGGTGTCCGCTCAGAGCCGAGACAACAGGCCTCTTCAACGGTGCCACAAGATGTCCGCTCCGGCCGGTTGGAACGAAGCGACAGCAAAACGATCCATGCGGGTCTTTCAGCCATATTCGTGTAAAATGGAGCTCTACCGAATGTGGTGGGTATAGTTCAGTGGCAGAACGCCAGACTGTGGCTCTGGATGTCGAGGGTTCGACCCCCTCTACCCACCCCAAATTCCTTTATCATTCTTGAGCACTTACCTCTGTCCTGTTGCCGGTAAATCCATGGGGGAACACAGACCTTATAGCGACAAATTCGCAGACTGGCCTGGCCGGCTTCAAACGCTGGTTGTTGCACCGCACGCCATTCTGGGGCAAGGCGTGTTTTTTTGGAATGAGTAAAGTCTCGCTCTGACACTTATCCGGAGGCGAGAGACGGGACAAGCTCTCTCTCTCACACGTAGAAAGTCTTTTCGCAACGAACATCCATGAGGCTTGTAGGGATCCCTCGCTGCGCTCATGATAATAAAGCAACCGCACCTCTACGTAGAGATTGGCGCGTGTGCGAAGAGCGGCTTCAACTCTTCCAGCTTGATACCGGTGAAGTCTGGGATCACCATGTCGGCGCCGGCCTTGCTCAGCACTGGGCCTCGGCCGTTGGAGGCGATGGCAAGACATCGCATGCCGGCGTTTTTGGCAGCCTGCACACCTGCCACTGCATCTTCACAAACAAGTGCATTGGCGGCGTTTATGGCCAGGCCTTTGGCGGCCAGCACGAAGAGCGCGGGATCCGGTTTGCCTTTGACCACGTCGTCTCCGGTGACAATGGCCTTGAACAGGGGGCGCAATCCCAGTTCTTCCAGCATGTATTCGGCGCGATGGCGGCTCGCCGAACTGGCAAGTGCAATGGGAATTTCCGCGTGGATGAGCTGGTCCAGAAATTCGTGGAGCCCCTCAATGGTTTTCAGTTCCTGAACGGAGTTACGGAAGAGCGCTTCTTTAGCGGCGCCATAGTGGTTGACCTGTTCCGCACTGAGGTCGCCGAGGAAGTGGCGCAGGATGTCTTCACGCTTGCGGCCCTCCAGGACAAATTGCAGATCTTCTTCACTGACTTGCCTGCCTATTGAATTAAAAAAAGTGCGCCACGCATTCTTGTGTGCCGGATGGCTATCGACTATCACGCCATCCAGGTCAAAAATAACTCCCTCCAGCATTCAATATCCTCAAGATTGAAATAGTCTTGCGTCGTGCTTCACTATTAACCCAGTCCCGGCCATGATGTTTGCGCGGCGTTGTAATTATTGAGTGTACCAATGTCCAGCAGGAACCCTGAAATTCTGAATGCCGCCATCTTGCCTATCAACCGCGGTAATAAGTGAAAGCCAATATCGGCCGGACGTTGCCCGGGAGAATAATTAAATATTTCCGGGGTCGCAACCATCACTCCGGAAAAAGCCCAATTACCGTCCGGTTTGGCCGGCTTCTCTACAAATCTCTGAACAATGCCATTTTGATCCGCGGAAACAATACCACATTCTGTGGGATTTAGTACCTGATGGATACCCATGGTGACGATCTGCTTCCTGGCCTGATGGCATTGGATCAGAGGAGACAGTTTCACATTGGTAAGCACGTCACCATAGAGGATATAGAAATCCTTCTCGCCCTCAACGAAGGCTCTGTTTTCCGCCAACGTTCCCGCGCTGCCAAGCAGTTCTTTTTCTTCAGCGATATGCAGGCGGACTTTGCCATGGCCATTTTCATTGCGCGCGAAGTCACGTATCTTGTCCTTGTGAGCATGCACGTTCACCAGCACTTCATCAATGCCCGCCTCTGCACACAGGTTTAGCCAGATTTTCAGGAGTGGAACGCCCTTTACGGGCAGGAGGCACTTAGGCAAAGTATCAGTGAGCGGACGCAGCCGCGTCCCATTACCGGCAGCGAGTATGTAAGCTTTCATGACTGAAGGATTGGCCGCGAACTGTTAGAGGCAGCATGCCGCATCTCTACGTACAAACTGTTTTCGTTGTCAGCATTTCCGCAGAATATAGTGTATCAGCGCTCCCGCCATTCCGTGGACACGGTAGAATTCGGCTCTATGGACCAGCATTAATTGATTTGCGTTCATTCGCGGCCCAGCTTATCCGAAGGACTTCCGCGGAATTGAAGCATGTTGCGGAGCAGTGACAAATGTCCACTGAGAAGCGCAGTTTTCGTCCTGATCAATGAAGGGATCGTTTACCAACATTCGCGATCCGCTGAAGTCAAAGGCGAAGCGCATCTCACGTATACCCTCTTGCGCGAACGCCTCCCGCACATGTGGCTGCTTATCTTCATCGCAATAGAGCAGCATGAAGCCGCCGCCGCCCGCGCCGGTGATCTTGCCGCCCACCGCGCCATTTTCCCTGGCGATGCAGTACATACGGTCAATGCCGGGGTTGGAAATCTTGTTGGATATCTTTTTCTTACTCTCCCATCCCTCATGGAGCAACTGGCCGAAGCGATGCAAGTTGTTGTCTTCCAGCGCCTGGCGCATGCGTTCCGCCAGGTCGCGGATACGATGCAGTGACTCCACCGCAACACCAGTCTTTTTCTTGGACGAGGCCTCCTGCTCTTTCAGGATGGACCAGGAATGGTGGGCCGCGCCGGTAAAGAACAGCATGAGTTTTTGCTGAAGCGCAGTAGTGACAGCCGGTTCCAGTCGCAGAGGCTCGACGTTGGTAGAGCCATCTTTGTGGAAGGTGATGAAATTGAGCCCGCCGAAGGCCGCAGCAAATTCGTCCTGCTTGCCGACCGGCTTGCCCAGAACATCAGCCGCGATATGAAATGCCTTTTCCGCAAGGTCATATTTGGAAAGCGGAAGATGCAGATAAGAAGAAATAGCCTGCAGCACGTTCACGCAGACGCTGGCTGAAGATCCCAGGCCGGTACCCGGAGGAATTTCCGAGGCGAGGAATAGATCGACAGAAACTTCGCAGCCAAGTTCCTTGAGCACGGCCAGCGGAATCTCCAGGGCGCTGCCGCTTTCCTTCACCGACATGTTGCTGATGTCTTTCCAGGTTTCAAAGACACGCAAGTCAGAAGAGATGATCTGGATGTTTCCGTCAGACCGCTTGCCCACAATGGTGTAAAAATACTTGTTGATGGCGGTACTGAGCACAGCCCCGCCATAATTCTCAAAGTAAGCGGGCAGGTCTGTGCCTCCGCCACCGAAACTGATTCTAACCGGGCTACGAACGATCAGCATGTGCCAACTCAACAAACTCTGTGGAATTTTCGACAGGCTCAACCAATTGTAAGGTCTCAGGGGCGGCTGCTACAAAGCGACGAGAGATGGTCCAGATAGTCTGCAGCACCAGCGACAGGTCAGCCAGCAAAGAGCAATCCTGTATGTAACGCAGATCATAGTAGGCCTTATCTTCCGAAGAGTTCTCTTCGCGCAGTCCGTGCACCTGGGCCAGCCCTGTAACACCGGGTTTGCAGGAAAGGCGCTGGCGCTGCCAGTCAGAATATCTTTTCACACGATCAAACGGTTCAGGCCGGGGACCGACCAGACTCATGTCACCCTTGAGTACGTTGAAGAGCTGAGGCAATTCGCTAATACTGAGCAATGCAAGCAGCTTTTCCGTACCGCTCAGGTGCGGGGCAAATCGGTCAACATTGAAACGATACATGCGGAAGGGACGTCCATTAAAGCCGCAGCGCATTTCTGAAGCCAGCGCTTTGCCTTTCTGTATCCACAAGGTCGCCATGCTTACCAACAGGATCGGCGAGCCTAAAACCAGCAAGGCCGAACCCAGTACAAGGTCCACGCCACGTTTCAAGGCCATCTGCAAGTTAGTGGTCTCGCCATTATCCAGGCGCAACAGCGGCAGGCCGTCCAGGTCCATGATGCTGGGACGGTTCACATAAAGCTCATAAAGATTCGGCACCACGCTGATGCGAACGCCGCGCTGGCGGCAGTTGGCAATCAGATCCACCACTTGTCTCTGGTCAGGCACGCGCGACGTAAGGACCAGCTCATCCACACCGTTGTTCTGTAAAAGCGTTTCAATCTGCAAGGAATTCAGTTGTGAACTTTGTCCGGCGTGGAGGAGGGGCTCTATGAAATCATCGCCGGTTGGAAAAAGAAAACCAACTACTTCCCAGCGCATCTCGGGATGCTTCTGGATACGCTCCGCCAGTTCGCGGGCAATTCTGCCGTTGCCCATTACCACCACGCGATGGCGCTTTCCCGCCGCAGACAGACGGTGCGCAAAAGAACGTGCCATAAGACGTCCGGCAAAGACGAGGACAAAAAGGATTCCTGCAAATGTGAACAATACGGTGCGCGAAGTCTCTTCACGCAGAAGAAAGCCGGCGCATGCGATCAGCACCAGTAAGGAAATGATTCCTGTGAAAAGCTGGGAGAGGACTGCGGAGAATTCATAGCCGCCGTAAAATCCGTCCAGCTTCATGCGATGAAAAACGAAGACCCACGCAATACCAGCGGAAGTCATCAGAAACATGGATTCATGGAATGCCAGCCGCAAATGATGCAGTGAAGGTGGCAAGCTGTTCCCCAGCATGTAGGCCACAACGGCTGAGCAAATGATCCATACCAGGTCGGCGGCAAAAATAATATGTCGTATCGATCTAGGGTTCATACGAGCCTTGTTTGATCCTCAATGATCCTAAAACTCAAGCCCGGAAGAAAGTTGCTAAGAAACCACTTAACTGATCTTGCGAAAATATCACAAAATCACCTAAGCAGAACTCTGCTTCCGAAACCAAGAGTGCAATGACCTACCGTGGTGATGCCGGATTGCAAACCGCGAGTTGCTTACGTTTCCAAGTCCAGGCAGACGTCAAAATCTCATTTAATGACGAGTGTTCCGGCTTCCAGCCAAGTTCCTGAATAATGCGACGCGGGCTGGCACAAAGAACCGGCGGATCGCCGTCTCTGCGCTGTCCTACACGCAATGGAATCGTGTGACCTGTTATTTCCGCCACAGCGTTACATATCTGCCGCACGGAATAACTCTCACCCAGTCCGATGTTGTACGAACGCATTCCGGGCTGGTTGGTTTTTTTAAGAGCGCAAATATGCGCGCTGGCAATATCCAGAACATGCACATAATCACGCAAGCATGTGCCATCCGGAGTTGGGTAATCATCACCGTAGATATTGAAATAATCCCGCTCGCCGAAAGCGGCCTCAAGCAGCAGCGGAATAATGTGAGTTTCAGGATCATGCCGTTCGCCCAGCTCCGCAGCGGCGCCTGAGGCGTTGAAATACCGGAATGCAACCACGCTCCAGCCATAGGCCTTTGCATACCACTCCAGCACTTCTTCCAGCATAAGTTTGGTGCGCCCGTACGAATTTACGGGCAGCTTAGGGGTGTCCTCGTCAATGGGCACAACTTGCGGTGTTCCATAGACGGCGGCCGACGAGGAAAAGACAAAGTTCTTGAGGCCCGCAGCACGTAAAACCTCCAGCATGGTGATGCTTGAGGCTACATTGTGTACAAAGAAAAATCCCGGGTTGGTGACTGACTCCGGAATCAGCGCCTTAGCGGCGAAGTGAAACACAACATCAAAATTCTCTTTCTGTGTGATCGCGGTAATGGCGTCGCGATCGCCAATATCAGCTTTCACGAAGCCGGCCCCCCGGGGAACCGCATCACGGAATCCAGTGGAGAGATCATCAATGACCGTGACTTTGTGCCCGAGGCGCAGGAGTTCCGCACAGCAAATGGAACCTACGTAACCAGCGCCTCCGGTAACCAGAATATTCGCGACGTTCATCAATAGGCTCCCGATCCACGGACGACGCGGAGCGGCGTCATGGCCAGAATCTTCAGGTCAAGCAGCAAAGACCAGTGCTGCACGTAATACACGTCCATCTCGACGCGTTGGTCGTACGAAACTTCCTGACGCCCCTGAATCTGCCAGTAACCAGTCAAGCCTGGTCTGACGACGGAGAAGATCCATGCGGCGTCGCCAAACTTGCTGAGCTCGGCAGGAGTGATCATGCGAGGCCCCACCAAGCTCATCTGGCCGCGCAGCACATTCCAGAGCTGGGGAAGCTCGTCGAGGCTCGTCTTGCGCAGGAACGCCCCAAAGCGAGTGATGCGTGGGTCATGCTTAAGCTTGAAGTTGACTTCAAATTCACGGCGAAGAGCGGGATCTTTTTGCAGTATCTGATCCGCATCCACGCGCATGCTGCGCAGCTTGAAGGCGTCAAATTCGCCCCGAGATCCGCCGCCAAAACGGCCAACGACACGCCGGCGATGAATTACCGGTCCACCATCCTGTAATTTGATCAGCACAGCAAGGAACGCCAGCAGCGGTGAAAGAGCAGCAAGGAGGATTGCAGAGCCCACCACATCCAGTGCGCGCTTGAGCAGCAGTCCAGACTTAGAGAAATGAGGATCCTGAGGCAAACGCAGACCTGCCGCCTTCGGCGTCGACTTTAAACCCGGCGAGTTCGTTTCCAGCTGCTCCACGAAGGATGCCGCCACTTACACTCCCGCGTTTGCAGTTCGCCCAACCAGCGCCTGCTTGAGTTGAAGAAGATCGGCATCTACCATCATTTCAATCAGTTGCTTGAATGTAACCTGAGGGACCCACCCAAGAACCTTTTGGGCTTTACTGGCATCGCCACAGAGGTAATCAACCTCGGCAGGACGGACCAGCTTGGGATCAATCTCTACGTACTTCTTCCAATCCAGCCCGGCGTGCGAGAACGCCACTTCCAGAAGCTCCTGGACAGAATGTGTCTTACCGGTGGCGATCACATAATCTTCCGCCTGCGGCTGCTGCAGCATGAGCCACATGGCACGGATGTAATCCCCGGCAAAACCCCAGTCGCGCTGCGCGTCAATGTTGCCCATCTTCAGCTTGTCGGCAACGCCCAGCTTGATCTTGGCCACGGTCTGGGAGACTTTGCGCGTGACAAATTCGATGCCACGACGCGGCGATTCATGGTTGAAGCAGATGGACGAACACGCGAACAGCCCGTAGCTCTCGCGATAGTTGACCGTAATGTGATGTCCGAAAGTTTTCGCTACACCGTACGGACTGCGCGGATGGAACGGCGTCTTTTCCGTCTGCGGTTTTTCCCGGACTTTGCCAAACATCTCAGAACTGGAGGCCTGCAGAAACTTGGTTTGCGGAGAGTGCTTGCGGATTGCTTCCATTACGCGCAACGCGCCAAGGCCAGTCACATCAGCTGTAAGCACTGGCTGGTTCCATGACACAGGAACAAAACTCTGTGCCGCGAGATTGTAGAGCTCGTCCGGCTTGAGCTGTTGCAAAGCCTGATCGAGTGAACTCTGGTCCGTAAGGTCGCCTTCCACGAAACGGATCTTTTCAGTGATGGCCTCAATACGATCAAACTTCTCCAGGCTGCTGCGACGGACGATTCCGTAAACCTCATAACCCTTATCTAAAAGGAACTCGGCCAGGTAAGAACCGTCCTGTCCGGTAATTCCCGTGATCAATGCTCGCATCTGCAATTCCTCTTTTCTAAACGGCGCGGGGTAAGCCTATCAACTTAGATGCACAGCCCAACTCTCGATATTACACGGTTTTGCACGCTTGCGTGGCGTATGTACCGGGTTTCGTAATGTTGCCCAAAGAGTTACACTCCCCGACAGGCGTAGCACTGATGAACTAAGTAATACACCTCAAAACAATTTGCGGCGCTGCTTGAAGTGTTAAGAGCAACTTACCAGCAGAGTATGCCGCATATCAAGACCGGTGGAAAAGGCTCGGCGTAATTTACGAATTTGTTACAGATGGTTTTCGGGAGCTTGCGGAGTGTTTCTGAGCACCAAGGCAGGCCGGTTAGGTTTGGATTGCTTTGCGATACACGCTGATGGTCTCGCGCGCGGTGCGCTCCCAGGAGAACTGTGCAGCCTGCCTGAGCGCGGCGGCCCGCCACTGGGCAAGATTGTCGTCAGACGTAAGGAGCCCGGTCAGGGCGGATGCCATGCCCGTGACATCCGTTGGCGGGAATATCTGAGCGCCGTCGCCGGCGACTTCCGGCAGTGATCCGCCGTTGGAAGTGATGACAGGACATCCGCATGACATCGCTTCGAGAATGGGGAGCCCGAAGCCCTCGTAAAGGGATGGCATGACGAAAGCACGGGCATGGCGAAACAGTATGGCCAAATCGTCAGCGGCGGTGTACCCGGTGTGACTGACGCCTATGCTCCGCCAGCGTTCTACGCCTCCAGCGGCCACAAGACCATCAGGTGGTCCGTAGATGACGGTTTGAACGTTCAATGCGGTTGAACTGGTGGCCAGCTCAATCGCGTTCAGAGCGGCTTCAAGATTCTTATGCCGCCAGTTACGCGCGCTCGCAGCCATCACGTATGGGCCGGTCACGCCAAACTTCGCTTCCAGGATGGCACCTTCACCGTTGGTCTGCTCCGCGATGTAACGGGAACGGTCGGCGGCAATTGGTACGGCAGTGATTTTTTTTGCAGACGCGTCCAGAAGCACCTCAACATCGCGAGCGGTGTTGAGCGAATCAGTAATGATGTGCGCGGCCTTCTTTGCGGCGGTGTGATATCCCATCTTCACAATAATTTCTTTGAGCAAAGAATACACGGGAAAGAGAAATGGAATCAGGTCATGGATTGTGACAACCACGGGACAGGATGCAGTGATTGGCACGACGTAAAACGGACTGTGAAAAAGGTGGAGTTTGTCTTTGCGGCACCGCCCCGAGAATTCAATTTGTTCGGCCACGGAGTATTTTCCGGCGCGAACTGGAATCTTCTCTACACTGAAGCCCTGCAATGACTGCACCGGGTTGTCGGGGTCTTCATAGACAACCAGGTCAACCTCGTCCTGATGATTTGCCAGAGCACGTAGAAGTTCGGCGACGTATGTGCCCACGCCGGAATCGTTATACCAGCGCGCATCAAAGCCTACCCGCAATCTCACTGTCTGGTCTCGCCCAGGTTGCCGCTGAACATTGTGGTTGAAGTCCCGATAAAACTGTTCTTGTTTCCGCCGCCGGTTCCCATACAGATGTTGCTACTTACCTGATCAGGCTTTTCACGGCTGCCGGAGATACTGACACACGAGGTGAATTCGTGGCCTGGTCCGGCGAAGAACGAGTTGCCGGCAATCACGTTGTACCCGCTATCCACAATGTGGATGGCATCGAATTTACCGCCGCTACGGTAGATGCCGCCAAGGAATTCATTGGATGAAATCATGTGTCCGACGGAAGCATAGCCGCCGTTGTAGCCGATAATGTTGATGTCTGCCTGGTAATTGTTGCCAAACTGATTGCCGACGAATATGCCGTGATTGGCGGGAAGCGCCGTTGTTCCGTGCAGGGTCAGACCATCACCATGATTGCCGCCGAAATCAGAATGCTCAATCCTGACGCCCGACGAACCATCCAGTTCCACTCCGCTTCTGCCATTGTTTTCAAATTCTGATGTGGCGATGAATACATCGTTCGAGTTCTCGATGTGCAGGCCGGACTGGCCATTCTCAATGGCGATCACATTTATCAGCTTGGCACAGCAGGCTTCCTGTTTGCTGCCACTGACGAAAACAATGCCATCGCCCGGAGCATTCTGCACGGTCACTCGCGTAAGGTCAGCGCGTTGCTGACGGTTTACCAGCAAGCCAATTCCCTGTCCGGGGTTCCTGGCCTTGTTACCGTCAATAGCCACGTCCTGCAGCACAGCATGGGGACCTTCCACCTGCACCACCGCAGGGAGGCTTGCACCGGCATTGGCTTTGATCACAGTGGCGCCCTGATAGGAACCAATGCCTGAGGCCGAAGGCAGACCGGTAATGGAACTTCTTGCCTGAACGATGATTGGTTTAGTGACGATGAGCGTGGTTGCGCCCAGCATCAGCTGCATCGGCTTGCTACCGCCGCCAACGGTGAACCCACTGGCGGAGTATTGGTCTCCGGCAAGGTTGCGCGCGTCACACACACCACCGGTTGCCGGCAGAGCCGCCAGACATTGTGCGATCTTCTCACCCGCATCCTGGCCTTTGAACCTGTCAGCTTGTACGACGCTCTGTGGTGAGGTGACAGAGACGCTCTGAGAGAGGCAGGTTGCTGCGAACAATAACGTTGCCATAGGCCACGCTGTGCGAATGATCAAGCGCGAGTAGATCATTCGTTATTACGACCTTCGGAGTTACCGCTTTCGTTGGCAGATCCCTGGTTTTTCCTGCCGACCATCCAGATGGTGTCATAGCGATTCATGCGCAGAGTCTTATACATGAGATCGTGAGCGGAGCAGTAGATTGCGTCCAGTGCGCCTCGCAGGCCCGAAGAAGCGTAGTAGGGATCAATGCCCTGTTCCAGAATGGTGAAGCCAGCATGTTCCAGAACCCTGCTGAGGACGGCCGGAGTGAAATGCGATAGATGTATCTCCCGCGAGCTGCCGGCACGCGAAATACCCAGCACCGGGCTGAATTTCTGAAACGGTCCGAGGCCAAGATTGCGGCCAAGCTTTTTCACCTTTGAGGTCCAGGCAAGAACATCATTGGGCACGGCAATGGCCAGCACGCCACCGGCCTGGAGAAGATTGCGGCAGCAAGCGACCATGTCCGCCGGATCAGGCACATGTTCCAGAACGTGAAACAAGGTGATGTTGTTGAATGATCCCGGAGGAAAGCCCATTTCTTCCACTCGTCCCTGATGGACGTTGAGGCCGTATTTTTCCTGGGCCACACGGACGGCGCTAGCGGAAACCTCAGTTCCCTGCACGTCGGCAAAATGCGGACGGGCATGATGGAGAAATTGTCCAATGCCGGTGCCGACATCCAAAAGATTGCCGTCGGCCCGATAAGGCAGCAGCTTCTCCAGACGCCGCTGCCAGAGCGCGTCACGGGCAGCGGCAGCATCGACCCAGGAGTCGTACTTGGATTCCTGTGAATAGAACGCGACGATCTCATCGAGCGTGGGACGCGGACTATCAAAGACGTACCCGCAGACGCCGCACTGGCAGAAATTGTATTCACGGTCCAATTGCCGGATCGTGTGGCTATGACACAGATTGCATGCTGCAACAGTTTCCATTCCGCTCCTGAGGCTACGAGGTTGAAGGTTATGAAGAGCTCGCTTGACCCGATTCCACCGTTTCGCACTTGATTTCATTGGCCCTTAGCAAGGCCAGCAGCAGAAAGAACAGGGCGGCAAATTGCGGCGAATTGTGGAAGAGATAGTCCACGGCGCCATGCGCCATCACGCTCATCACGCCGGTGGCCACGGCAAAACCGACAACCGAGTCCATGAGAGCCCGGGAATTCTTATACGTATTCACGCCGCGCCGCATGACGGTGAAGGCCAGAATAAAAAAGGCAATAAAACCCAGCACGCCTGTTTCCGCCAGCAATTCCATATAAAGATTGTGCGCGTCCAGCATAAAGCCTTCGGGAACGTCAACGGTTGCGGCGAGCACATTCTTGAAATTGCCATAGCCGATGCCGGCTACCGGATGACCGATGAAGATGATTCCCGCGCCCGCCCAGATTGCCAGGCGCGAGAGCTCGGTAAACTGGTCAACACCTGCCAGTCGCTCAAAGACCATTCCTATCAGCAGGCCGCCCACAAGGCAGGTGATCAGGATCGCGACAATCCACCGCATTCTGGCTTTAGGTGTGGGGGTGAGATAGTACGCGGACATCACGAGCACGGCCACATAGGCCAGCAGCCCCCCGCGACTTTGCGTGAGCACCAGTGCCAGGCTGGACATCGCAAAGCAAATGCGGGCAAGTGCACGGGTAAATTTGTCTCGTGCCTTGATGGCAAGCGCGATGGCAAACGGGATCACCATATTCAGGTATCCAGCAAAAGTGTTGTAGTGACTCAGGAAGGAGGTGATGCGTCCGGAAAAGGGCGGATTTTTGAGCGCCTCATCCTGAATGGGATAAAGGGCGTAAAAGATCGCCGAGTAGTCGCCAATCATGTACTGGTAAATTCCGAAAACCGTAGCACCGATGGTGGAGATCATCAAGGTGTTCACCACCGCCTTGAAGTCATTCTCGCTTCTTACCCAATCCACCACGGTGTAATAGAAGCAGAGATAGGAAATCATGCGCATGAGCTCTCGCGCAACCAAAGGCGTCAGCGGATTCAAGACCACGGACGACAGAACTACAACCGCGAAGTAACCAAGAATCACGCGCGTTACCCGGCCAGAAAACAGCCATTCCCACGGCGGTTGACCACTTCTATGCCGGTCGACCAGTACACCCAGAAACAAAGACAGACGCACCAAGGTGGCCATATCTTTGATGGGCAGGCTCCAGTTCAACCATGGGTTGATAGGAAGAAAGAATAGAACGGTCAGCAGCAGAGGACGGAAACGCAATGCGGCCATGGTAAAAACCAGTCCGCCAAGCAGGACTGCCAGAACCAGCGGGCTGAAATAACCGATGTAGGTGAGCGCCAGCGCAGCCACAATGATCCAGAACTCGACATTGGTGCGCCGAGGCTTGATTTCCGCAGTAGTGATTGCTGGTGTAGTCATGTTCAAATTCGAGCTTCAGTTCAAACCGTTCCGGGCTCCTTCACGCACCAGTACGTCGAGCGTTTCCTGTGCGCAGCGCTCCCAGCTAAAACCCGCGGCGCGATTGAGTCCGCGTGTTCTGATCTGATTTCTCAATGCCGAATCATAGAGCGCCCTGGTCATGGTATCTGCAATTGCTTCCACCGATAATGGATCAAAGTAGGCTAGCGTATTTCCGGAGACCTCCGGCAGGCATGAAGTCTCTGAAACCACAGTGGGAGTTCCACACGCCATGGATTCAACCATCGGCAAACAGAAGCCTTCATACAGAGACGGTATCACCACCAGTGATGCCTCTTTGATCAGTACAGACAATTCTTCGTCGCTCAGTGTACCCGGAAAAAGGACCCGGCCGCGATGGTTACCTGGATGCCCGTTGGAAGTGTTCTTCCCAGCTTCCAGGATCCGCCGATAGTCCCAGCCGAGACGGCCCGGGAGAATGAGATCGAAGTCGGCGTCCGGGGTTTGCGCCAGCATCAGGCGATAGGCGGCAATCAGACGTTCCAGATTCTTGCGTGGCTGAACGGTGCCATGGTGCAAAATATACGGCAGGCCTTTACCCAAGCCGAGTTTGCCCAGAACCTTGTCGCGTTCTTCCGGCTGCAGTGGCGCAGTGTTGAACACGCTCTTGTTATAGCCAAGGTAGATAACGGAAACCTTATTTTCCGGGATGCCATAGATACGGACGATATCGCTCTTGGAACATTGCGAGTCAGTGATGATGGCCCGCGAAAATTTAGCCAGAGTCCACATGGTACTGCGAAGAATCAAGGTGGAGCGCGTTCTGTGCGACGGCATCACAATGGGCGTAACGTCATGGATGGTACAGACCATGGGAACCCCGCCGAAAGGCATGCTGCTGGCGGTGGGGGCAAAGATCAGGTCGGCATGAGCTCTGCGCGCGGCACGGCCCAGTCCGGCAATACGCCAGAGCGCATCATTGGCCAGGGAGGGTTCGCGCACAACGTCAAAATGTTGCTGCGGCTGAACTAAGGCAGCGTCATTGCCTACGGCCTCAGATTCATTCGGGGGGCCCGCAAAGAGACAGAAATCGACGTTGTTGTGAACATGGTTTGAACCAGCTTCTTTAGAACTAGCCAGGTTATCAGGACCTTCGGTGAGGCGCTTGAATTCAGCGATGAGATTTTGGGCGTAGACGTATGTGCCCTGAAAGCGGAAGCGCGTGGCAAGCGTCCATGGATCAATGGCTATCCTCATGGCGCAGCCCTCATCGTGAAGCTCCAGCCAGCTCGCGCTTGCCGATGCTATGTCCGCCCGCGACTTCCAGCAGAAGATCGAGTGTCTCTTGTCCGCAGCGACGCCAGCTCAGATCCTGCGCCCGTGCCAGGCCTTTGAGGGAGAGATCGCGTTGCAGAGCGGAGTCCTCAAGCACCTCTTCCATGCAAACGGCGATGGCGTCAACGGAGAGCGGATCAAAATAGCGCAACGCGCCTCCGGAGATTTCCGGCAGACATGAAGTGGCCGCAGCAACGGTAGGAGTGCCGCAAGCCATGGCTTCCACCATCGGCAGGCAGAACCCTTCATAAAGTGATGGAATGGCCGCCAGCGTGGCCTTCTTGATGAGAATAGCCAGATCAGCGTCACTCAATGCTCCCGGCAGAATCACGCGACCACGGGAGGCAGATTCCGATTTGACCTCGTCGAGTACTTCACTATAGAGCCAGCCGAGCGGACCAGCCAGGACAAGATCCACGTCAATCTGCCGATTACGCGCCAGCATCAGCCGATAGGCCTGCACCAGGCGTTTGAGATTCTTGCGCGGCTGGAGCACGCCGTGATGGAGAATGTATGGTCGCGTGATTCCGTGCTGGCTTAACAGCGCTTGTGCGTGCACCTCATTCGGTGATGAAGTGTTGTAGTGCTCCCTGTCATAGCCGAGATAAATGACGGAAATCTTTTCATCCGGCAGACCATAGATGCGCATGAGGTCATGCTTGGAACAGAAGGAGTCCGTGATCACGCGCCTTGAGTTTCGGGCGGCGGCCGCCAATTGAAATTTCATCTTGCGATTAACGGCATCCGGTGCTGAAGGCATCACCACCGGTGTGGCGTCATGGATAGTGACAACGACCGGACACGGACCGAATTGCAGGCCGGCAAAGTTGGGACAGAAGAGCAGATCAGGATTCTCAATCAATGTGGCCAGCCATGCTCCACCGAGCCGCCAGAATCGTCCCGATCGCAGAAGGCTGGTGGTGGCGGGAAGAAAACCCGGCGACTGCTTGAAAAAGTTCGCATCATTTTCAGCTTTGGGATGAATGAACGGAACAATTTCAACGGACTGTCCGGTGGCGGTTGCTTCAAGAGCCAGAGTTTGAAACTGCGCCAGCAACTGGCGAGCATAGTTATAGATACCCTGATTTCGGTAACGCTGGCTTAGCGTGCCGGTATCAAAGGCAATCTTTAACTTCGCGGGTTGGGGTTTGGTGCGCAATGAGAAATCTTCAGGGGCAATGCCCAAATTCGTAAAATCCCGTTTCAAGACGAATCAAAACTCGTGCTCTGACATTTGTTTCAGTTAGACCAGTGCAGGACACGGCATGCCGCATCTCCACGTCCAGATCGTAGTTGTCTCCAGATCATGATTGCCGCAAATGGGCACAGCTGAAGCTAAACCAAAACTTTCTCTCGTGTTCGACCGACGGCTTTTTCATAAACCGCAAGCGTCTGCTCGGCGGCACGCTTCCATTGAAAGCGGTGCACGTTGGCGGCGCCCTTGCTGATCAGCAGAGATCGCAGTCCCTGATCTAAAAATGCCTGATGGAGCGCACTGCCAAATTCCTGAGGATTGCGTGCGTCAGCATAAAGCGCCGCAGCCCCGGCAACTTCCGGCAATGATGTTTCCCTGGAACAGACTACCGGAAGGCCACACGCCATGGCTTCGAGAACGGTGAAGCCAAAGCCTTCGTAAAGCGACGGACATGCATAGACTGAGGCGCCAGAATAGAGTGAAGGAAGATCCGCGTCAGGAACAAATCCGGTGAATACGACGCGATCGGCAATGCCCAACTCCAGGGCCAGACTGCGGAGCTTGTGCTGACCATCTTCCATGGGCCCGGCAATTACCAACTGGACGTCACCAGGCGGCTTTGCTTCTGCCCGGTCAGTTTGAAGCAGGTTCTGTAGAACTCGAAACGAGCGTAGCAGTCCAGCGTGGTTCTTTCTCAGTTTGTAGATACCCGTGTATATAAGGTAGGGAGAAATTATGCCGTACCGTCCCAGAACTTCACGTAACTTTACCGAGTCTATGTTTTTGCGAATCGTTTGATCAACTCCGGGATAGATCACGTCCATGCGGGCCGGATCAACCTTAAAAAACCTCTGTATATCTGTCTTGGAGTACTCAGAGTCAGTAATAATGCGGTCTGCGCGCTTCACCGACGCACCCATCATGGAGCGATAGTACATTCGTCCCAGCGTAGAAGGCAGATCCTCCCGGCAGGCGAGATAAATGACGTCATGAATGGTGACAACACTGGGACAGACGCGACGCAGTGGAAGATTGAAATGCGGTGAGTGCAGCAGGTCAATTTGATGCCTGCGAAGAATCCTAGGTAGATCAAACTGCTCACGCAACGAGTAATACTTCATGTGCGGCGAGATTTTCTCTACACCACTGGACCGGCAAGTGACGGCATCTTCTTCGCCCGGTGGAAGTACCAGCAGGTACTGGTGCTCAGACGCGCTCTCAATGACAGCTTCCACCAGGCACTTCATGTATCGGCCAATGCCGGGATTTTTGATTCTGCGCAGGTCAAAAGCGATCTTCATTTCCGGCAGTTACTTCTCCTGCAGTCCCGCGGTGGCGGCCAGAGACTGGCGGACCCCAGACTGTATACGATCTTTGACCACGGTAAACATGGAGTGCAGCATGGAGTGATGCATGTCTTCAATCATCTGCATGTTGTCAGAGGGCACAACCGCACAGATATCACACAGGGCTTTCATCTTGCCGCCCTGATATCCAGCCAGCCCCACGGTGACGGCACCAGCTTCCCTGGCGGCCTGCAAGGCAAGCAGAACGTTGGGAGAGTTTCCACTTCCGCTGATGGCGAAGGCCACATCATTAGTCACGACAAAGTTCCTGAGTTGCTCAGAGAAAATATGTTCGTAACTGGTATCGTTGCCCCAGGCGGTGATGAGCGGAACATTGTCGGTAAGCGCCATGGTCTTGAGCCGACGCGATTGCGCGGGGGCGATGGTGCCCTTATTCATGTCACACATCATGTGGGAAGCAGAGGCAGCGGAGCCGCCGTTGCCGAAAACAAACACCGTACGTCCGGAATCAAACGCGTCCAGAATCACATTGATGATTCGTTCCAGCTCCTGATATGGCAAGCGCGGAATCAGCTGGCTGACTTCCTGGAAGTAGCCTGTCACGGTCGGGGGCGAGAGGAGAGAGCGTCATTCGAGTTTTTGCTGGTCGTCTTGTTATTCGGGAGGGACATAGGCTTTCCTAGACTGACTTTCTCCGGAACCTACCGGCGACGCGCCGGCTTTCACCGGCCATTTCGGCACCCAGAAGGCGCAATGAATCGTTTGCCGGACGCTGCTCCCAGGCGCTGCGGCCCAGAACAAATAAACCCGCGAGAATCAAGGCCCCGAAAACGCTCAACCCAACAATCAATGTCCGCCTGGGGGCGGATTTTCTTTCCGGCTTGACGGCTGGATCCATGACACGCACGGTGGGCAGCTCTTTGGCTTCCTGGACCTTGGCCAGTTCGTACTGCTGGGTAAGAAATTCGTATACCGTCTCACGGATCTTAGCCTCGCGATAGAGATCGTAATAGGTGTATCCGAGGACAGGCAGCTCTGTGATAGATGGGAAAGAGCCCATACTGGACTTATCGGTTCCGGCGGCGGCTCCATTGCCCTGCATGGATTTCATCTGGCTCTGCAGCACGCCGAGCCGTGCCCTGAGGGTGCGCACGCGGGTATTATCGTCAGAATAAATCTGTTGGAGGCCTTTGAGTTCGGCTTCGGCGGCAACGATTTCGCCCTCCACCTTTGCTACAGCATCCACCATAGCTTTGCCCTGCGACTGTGGGTCCATGATGGTGTTTTTGCTGGAATACTGACTCAGAGCGAGAGACGCCTGATTCAGGTCCTGTTTGGCGTCAGACAGCCGGGTTTCCAGAAAGACCCTTTCGCGATGGGCATCACCCGTGTTCAGGTTGGCTGCGGCTTTGTTCAGCTCTTCCACGTAGCCATTCGCAATCGCGGCCGCCATGTCCGCGTTGTAATCCGTTACCGCAACGGTGATGACGCCGCTCTTCTTGTCTTCATCCAGGTCAGTGAAGTTCTGAAGCTTTTTGCGCGTGGTGTAGTAATCATGCATGTAAAGACTGGTGAATTTCCAGTAGTGGTGGCGCAGATCAAAACGATCAATCATGCGGTCTTGAATGCTTCTGCTGCGCAGCACTTCCACATAAAACGCGCCGGGAGTCTTCGCACCCAGCAAGCCGGCCGCGTCCAAGCCCAGGCCTAAGCCGCCGCTACCAGAAGCCCCGCCCATGATCTTGCCCAGGAGGCCGGACATACCGCCGGTGCCGCTGCTTTCACTTGGCACCACCTTAACTACGCTCTGATAATGCAGGGGCAGCATCAGGGCAATGATGGAGGAGAGCACCGCGGTCTTCCAAACCACGTTCCAGAGCAAGCGCCGTTCACGCCAGAGCATCCAGAGCTTGCGGAAACTATGATCGTCTTCTTGCTGAGACTGGTGTTCGCGCAAATCATGCGGTGGTTCGTAGATGGGAATCCGTGATGGTCCGCTAACTTCCACGTTTGAGTCTCCAATGCGGCCAGTATGTCAACTGGAACGACGCAGTAAAATCATTTTGCCTTTTTCCAGCTCCGAGAAGCGGGAAATTCCACCATTCATATTGTATGAAGCTGGACAACATAACGCTCTGATTAAAACTCCATTCGGATTGTGCGTGAATATCTCGCAGGTTCCCCCCTGAAGGAACATGCTATCGACTTGATTGCTTCTATATCCGAGCTGGATTGTCTTATCAGATGCAAACCAGTAGGTAGTTTCTGCCCGGATGCTGATTCCCTGCCGGCCCAGCGTGGCGTCACCGATGATATTTCCTTTGTTTGTATAGCCATCCAGATACCGGGTGTTCCAGTAAAAGAAGCCGCCGCCGGGGGGTTGCAGAAGACCTGGAAGGTTGTCATAGCCGCCTTCGACCCGTGCATCCATGTGGGAAAGGAGCGGTATATGGCTCAGGTAAAGTCCGCCATTGTGGGCAGAGCGCCGAGGATAGCCTACCGGCGAAATCTCGTCTTCGACAATGGAATCGTCATACAACGTGAGCCAGTTGCGCAGTCCGGGCAGGCGATAGGTAAAGTCGGCGGTGGAGCGACGATCACCCGGATCCTCTCCGCGGCCCGCAGCATTGTGGCTGGAAGTAAGACTCAGCTTGATGGTATGGAGAGTAATTGGAAAATCCGGGCCGCCAAAGATGGCAGTGCGGCCCACGCCGAATTCGAAATTAGGAGTGGGCTTGAAGTTGAATTTGATGCCGTTGATCATCGGCTGCTTGGTGAGTGACCGTCCGATGCTCACGGCTATGTTGCCATCCTGCGTGTTTACAAAATGCTGACCAGTCTGTTTGGCCACCCAGTACTCTGTGCGCTCCGGCCCCAAATATTTGAAGAAGAACGGCAGAATGCTGGGTGTGGTCTGGTCAACACGCAACATGTACATGGGCTCGGCGTTATTGCTCTGCAGGAATGGATCACGAGTGGGTGAAAGCCACAGAGTTTGTTTGCCGAATGAAGTCTGCCAGCCACCGAGATTCAGACTCACATATGTGTCCAGCAGGCGAAACTGATTGAAAGCCGGAATGGAAAACGCAGGCTGAGGAGGTTTCTGGTCAGTCAACTGGATTGCGTCTTGCTGTACCTGAGTAAATCCCGGAGCGGAAGGCGCATGTTCTATCTCGCCGCGAACATAAAAGCCCAGTATCCCGGCGGAACCGCTGGTAGAGAATCCGGCAATACCGTTGACGCCTGATTGAAAGGGACGCCCATAGTCATTCACGACTGTCTGGCCAAAGTGGTAGCCATCAGTCAGCGGCGTGCCAGAGATTCCGGTAATTCTGGCATACGTGGAATCTATTCCCATGTACGGACCAAGTTGACCAGTGAGTTCTGGTTGAAACTCACGCTCCAACGCTGCGTACATGCGTGAAGCTTCATCGCCTGAGTCTTCATCCACCGATCCCTGGGCTTCCGCCACCAGGCGGGCACACTCAACGCGCGTCCATGGCCTCAAGCCTTCGATATTGCTGTTGATCACGCCCAGTCCGGCAAGACGGTCAAGCGCGGGATAGACCCAGCTCTCGATTGGGACGTAACGCGAGAACAGGTTTCGGGGTAAAGGCGGCTCGCTGGGCACGGCGGGATGGAAGCTTCCGTAATCTCCGCCGGGCAGGTCTGATTGATGATGGGTGGCGTAAACCTGTTTGCCGATGAGATAACCCATAGCGGCGCCGGCAACCACGTCACTGGTGAAATGCTTGAACGCGTACACGCGCGCCACACTCACCCCGGCAGCAACGCCGTAACTCAATGTCCGGGTGAGAACGCCGGGATATTCGTGAGCAATCACACTGGCAATGGACCAAGTAGCGATGGCATGAACAGAGGGAAACGACGAGTCCAAAGCCTGCCCGTTCTGGAAAAACAAGCCTTGGCCGGTACCGTCCGTGGGCCGTTGACGGCGAGAGATCAGCTTGAATGACTCAGCCACAATCAGGCTGTTCACGGCAGCTTCACCGGCCAGAATACCGGTCTCACGCTGGTGATTGTCATCATGTGCTTTTCCCGCAAGATAGAATCCAGCACCACCAGCTACCGCCAACGCCAGTCCAGCATTGGAAATCGTGCTGCCATGCTTCGACAGGTTGCTGTTGGGATCGATGCGCGACGACAATTCCGCGTCGGCATTGATGAGCCCTAATTCGAGTCCGATGAGCGGAGCGACCCAGTTGAGGTCGCGAGTGGTGGCCTTAAACGGGCTGGTCCAAATGGTTTTCTGATCGAAGGCAAGGTTGCGTATGAACGGACCCGGAACAACGGATGCTGCAAGCTCAGCTTCCGGCACGCGCGGCCTGCTGACCGGTGCAGGTGGCGTTTGGGGGACTGGTGCTTGCGTTTCTTGAGTTTTTGACGGTTCACCCTGCGGCGTCTCCGACGCGGGGCTGGGAGCGGTTGCAGGGGGCTTGGTTGCAGGTCCCTGCTGCGTTGGTTGCGGGTTGGCATCAGGAACTTGATTCTGCGATGGCGGTGCGGCGTTGGGCGTGGTTGCAGGGGGCGTGGTTGCAGGTTGCTGCTGCGGGGTTGGTTGCGGGTTCGCATCAGGAACTTGTGCCTGCGAAGTTTGAGCCAACGCAAATGACGCAAACGCAAATAAAAGAACCATGAGCGTAATGCTTCCGAAACGGGAGTATGTTTTAAATATCAAAAGAGCATCTCCCTATTAGAAAGTCCTGATTACGCTAGCGGCTACGGCTACGCCAGAAATAATCTGCACGTACTGTCCTGCATTTTTGAACACACCACTGCCGGCAACTTTGTCCGGAACATAGATGGTGTCACCGGGCTGAAGAACGGCATCGAGCACGTTGCCTGACCACCACTCACCAGATCCCTTGCCCACCACAGTGCCGTTGGCGCGGACGACAAAGATATCTTTCTTGTTGGCCGCACTGTTTGGGCCGCCGGCCAGACGCAGATACCATCCAGCATGTTTTCCCTGGTTGTATGTGATGGCGGCGGAGTTGTAAACCTGTCCAGCGACCATGACAAAGTTCGGTCGCTTGGGCACAGTCAGGGTATCGCCGGTACGGACTTCAACGTCCACAGGCGTGTTCTCCCATTTGGCAATGTCAGTGGTGATGTGAATCAGCAGGCGCCCATTGGGCGGGATCTGCTTAAGTTGTTCGACCAGCTGTTGGTTCTGGTGTGAAGTGGTAGACGCCGCCGCGGCACCGGTCCGGCCTGCTGCGCCGCCGGACTGCTCCTGCAGGCGGGCAATCAATTCTTCGCGATTCTTCGCCGAGAACTCGCGTACCTGCGCGCGCTCCAGCACAGCGCCGTAAGGATAGGCGTCCGCACTGAAACCTCCAGCACGTTTCAGGACCGCACTCAGGCGCTCACCCTGCTGTATGCCGTAACGTCCCGGATGCAGAACTTCCCCGGTAACGGCGACGGCTGCGCCAATATCAAGCCACCCGCCAATCTGCCCGATGGTGAGCACGTCACCCGGTTTGAGAACCACGTCAGTATCCGGTTCGCCGGCGAGGGCACGGGCAATAGCCACGGTGCGGTGGTCGAGATCGACTTTTTCTCCGTTGATGAGGGAATAGCTGGAAAGGTCAGCCGAGTCCAGAAACGCGCCACGCTTGAAGCCTCCGGCGATGCGAACCAGATCGACGGCGGTCATGCGATCAGACATGGGATATTCCCCCGGCCGCATGACTTCACCATAAATTGCAACCTTGGGAGCATCCGCGTCATAGCGCCCGAAGATGCGAATGGTATCAAATGGCTGGAGCGCGGGGGCCGCAACTTTCTTTTCCATTACCTGACGCAGATTGAAGGCGATGACCGTGGGGCTCAGCTCCAGGCCATTCAGTCTGACAATCTCCGCTCGGTCTGCCGCTTCCGGCAAGAGATCATTGAATGACGTAATGACGTCAGTGACTTTTAATCCATTCTGAAAAGGATATTTGCCGGGACGCGAAACGTGGCCCTGCAGATAGACGGCCTGGTTGGTGTACGGAAGAATAGGCGCGACGGTGATGAGGTCTCCGTCCTGGACCTGCACGCCCTTGATTGCGTCCTGCAAGGCCGCCAAGCCGCCATTTTGCGGCAGATTCACGCTCAACATTTCTTTGCGCTGGTGGGCCTCAATGCGCTCTACACGAACGTTGTTGAGTTGGCCGGAAACCGGAACACCACCGGCAAGGTCAAGAACCTGATCAAGCGACTGCTCGGTGTGGAGCTCATAGATCGCGGGCCGGCGCACTGATCCAGAGACAGTTACCTGCGTACCTACGGGAGGAACCAGAATGCTGTCCCCGGTTTCAATGTGGCTTTGCGCAGAGGTGACGCCGTGCAGCATTAACTCATAGAGATCGATTTCATCCACCAATCTCTTGCCGCGAAAATGCTTGAGCAGGCGGTACGATCCCGTGTCCGTAGGACCACCGGCAGCGATGAGTGCGCTGAGCGCAGTGGAGAGCGAGCTGATGTCATAGGCTCCGGGATTTTTGACGTCACCCACGACGTAAACGCGCACAGTACGCAGCTTACCCAGCGTCACGTCCACAGTAATGTCCTTGAACTGGCGGGTAAGGAGTTTCTGAATGATCTGCTGTGCGTCACCAAGAGTGCGTCCAGCAACCACCAGGCCGCCGGCCTCAGGCAACACGATTCGACCCTCACGATCAACGTTGAGCGACAGCCGCTGCGTGGTCCGTCCCCAGTACTCAACTACAAGTTCGTCACCCGGGCCAATGACATAGTCGGGACCAATAGGAACATCCGACGCGGCCTTCTCCGGGCTCTTCTCTGCCGTGGCCACGCTGTTGCGAAACAGCGCCGCGCCAAAACGTTCCAAGGTCACCGGATTGTTGAGCGCCTGCGTGTAGAGATCTTTGACGGCGGGAAGGTTGCGCAATGGGTATTCACTTTGCCCTGCCGCACGACGCGATTCACGTGCTGGTTGATTGCCGCCTCCACCAGCCGGAGCATTTGACGTGGGCACCGGCCGGTTGTTTGCGGGAGCCTGTTGCTGCGCCTGCTTTGGCGCTTCTCCCGAGCCAGTAAAACCACGGCTCTTGAGCTGATCACTCATAATCTGACGTGCACGCTCGTCAGAACGAATCTGGTTGAAGACCCGATCATCTGTGAGCTCACGTTCGGTAACGGGATAGCCGCGGTCGCGAAGCTGAGAAACGATTTCTGCTTTGGCGTCCGCCAGCAAATCAGGATTTGCACGCAGGATCTCTATGATCTCGTCCGCCGAAAGCTCAACATCCGCGGTGGGCGCCTGCTGCTGATTGTTCTGGGTCTGTTGCGGTTGGGGCTGCTGCGCCATCTGCTGCGCGGATATAGGCACAGTTGTTGTTGCAAACAAGCTGAAAGCAAGACATGAAAGCCGCAGCACTCGAATGAAAGTTGTCACCGAATTCAAAAAAGCTCCCTTAGACGATTAATACTTTGCGTAACATCCCTGACAAACTTCTGGTTCAACAACTTACATAGTTCCCGGTATTGTACGAGGAAATACCTTATCAGTGTTAAAAAGGCGAGTTGTTGGAGAAGGTACACGACGTTTTTGTGTCGCTTCGCTCCAAACCGCTTTAAGAGCAAATCGCGTGGTTGCGGTAAGGTGCTCCTGTTGCAGCGGGCTCGGCACGCTAGTCGGCCGAGCCCTATCCGTGCTTGCGCTAACTTTTTCGAGAAAATTCCTCAGGTCAGCATGGCAGGGAGAGCATTCTTCGGGACTCGGCGCAATATGACAGTGGGTGAGACCACGCACCGTTCGCAGCGGCCTTGCCGCTGCGTGGGCGGCGCCAGGCCTTGTTTTGTTTCGTAAGGGGCGAGGCCGGCGTGCGCGCCGAGCCCGCCATCACAGGGGCATCTCAGCGTGTCCATGTTCCGCGATCCCCCATTCTGCTGCTTACGATTCTGCATCTAATTCCAGAAGTAATAGGAAACGGCCTTCGCGGGCCGGGTTTAGTTGAGGAGATTATGAAACCAGGAATCGTAACCGCTTTCGCACTCACGCTGGCCATGGGAGTAGCTGCGGCCCAGACCACCGGCAGCGCCGGAACGTCCGGCAGTGCCACGGGGACAGCAGGAACATCGGGTACACAGACAGGAACCAGTTCCACCGCGACCGCTCCGGGCGGAGCGATGACCAGCGGCAGTCCTTCAGCAACACAGACGACACCGTCGGCGACGCAGACAACGCCGTCAGCCACTCAGTCGACGCCTTCGGCGACGCAGACGACGCCTTCGGCTACGGGAACGGCAGGAACCACTGGCAGCGCAGGCGCCGTAACTACCACGAATCCCTCAATCACCGGATCATCGACGGCATCGCAGACCGGGACGTCAACCACGACACCCGGCCAAAGCACGACCACCACGCCGAGCCAGACCAGCACCACGACGCCGAGCCAGGTTGGAACAACGTCGACGGGAATGGGAACCAGCACCACAGGTACTGTAGCCGGACCGTGCAGCACCAGCGGCACCACGACTGGCAGCACCGCAGGAGCCGTCTCCACTACGCCGATGTCCGGAAGCAGTACCAGCAGCAGTTCCACGCCGAGTGGAACGTCTGCGACGGTAGCGAATCCGTGCGTCCCTGGATCCACACCGCCGGCGACAGGTTCTACGACCACAACGCCCTCTTCGACAACCCCGGGAACCACCACGACAAAGCCACCGCGTTAGTGATGTCGCTTCGCTCCAAACCGCTTTGAGCAAATCAGGTGGTTAGAGCCGACGGGCTCCTTCGCATCGGGCTCGGCACGCTAGTCGGCCGAGCCCTTACTTTGTTTTCTCTCGCTTCGCTGGCGGCAATTCTGACAATCTCCTCTATTGCCCACTCACTACGACTGGAGTGACGGCGCCGGTAGACGTATCACCGAGCATGCCCAGCATTTGCACGGGCGCACCTGCCGTGACAGTGGCGCGCACTGTGACTGCGCCGGCTGGGGGCGCGGGGAAGAAGTCTGCAATGTCGCGGGCTGCGCGTGTTCTGCCAGGCAGAGTAAAGCTGGCGGAGCTGAGCGAAACGCTATTCGCGTCCAGCAGTTCAACCTTGATAGTGGTGGGCGCGGTGGTGATGTTCTGGAAGGCAAGGCCGGTGAACTGCGTTCCTGCATGGGTGAAGGGCAGCGTGGCCGCGGTATAAGTGACGCGAGAAAACATGGCATGCACCAGCGCCATCAGTGAGTTGCTGGTCGCCGGCAAGGTCTGCGGACTTACGTCGTCGGTACGCAGGTAGCTGAAGTATTCGATGACTTCATTGGTGTCTTTGTTGGTGGCGCGCACACGCTCGCCGTCGAGCTGGAATGAGGCGCCGGTGTTAGGACAGGTTGTTACCCCGTCAGGCACGGTTCCATTACACAATGTGACATCAATCTCCGTGGGATCAATGAAAGCCGTGTCGTTGGGAAAGATGACCGTTGTGCCTTCAATCGCAATGCGTGTGTTGGGGGTGAAGCCAATTCCCTTCACTTTGACTACGCTTCGGTCTGGCAGCAGGCCTCCGCCGGGCAATACGTCAGTGATGGATTGCTTACCTTGCGCCGCGATGGTGAGCGTGCCTCCAACAATTTCCTGAATGTAGCTGACACCGATGGGATCAGTAAAGATCGAGTTGGCGTTATCAAGGTTTACAGGGAATGCAGCGCCGGGCGTCGCGTTGGCGTTCACCGGCATCGTCAGCGTGAAGAGCGGGTAAGAAACGTCAGTACCGAACGTGGGCGGCTGGTTGGGAGCTTTGGCAGAGACACTGATGTTGCTTCCGTTGATCACGGCGATCCCTACGGCTTGTCCGGATGGATCATTGATAGCCACACCCCGCACCGGTCCAACCGGTCCTGTTGGAACAGAAGGACGCGTGCTGCCATTGCCAATCGGCTTGGGCTCAGTGAGCAGCACCTGATACTGGAAAATTCCCCCGGGAGGAACTACGGCATCGCCCACTTTGATGGAGACGCCCGCGAACGGAACCGGAGTTGGTGTTGGCGTAGGAGTCGGGACGGGAGTTGCTGTTGGTGCTGGCGTGGGACCAGGCGTGCTCGACGAGCCACCGCCACCACATCCAACACAGACCATCAGCAATGAAAACGAAAATATAAAAGCGAGGTTTCTGCAACTGGGGGAGGACAGACCTGACATCACGAACTCCTGACTAAAACTCTATGTTACTTGACTCGTCGCGCGTGGACGGCGCGAGGTCTGAATCTTGTTCTTAGGGCGACGCTGCAAAATACATAGATCTTTCGACTACGTTGTCGCATTCGCTCCAACTCCGCTCAAGATGACAAACTAAAAGTATTTCGCATAGTCGAACAGCCCTACAGACTTGGACACTCTGGTTCAGGGGACAGAACAGAAAAAAGTCCCCTGTGTGATTGGGTCGCTTTTACCTCTGCCTGATATAGGCAAAAACTGGGGGTAGCGTTATCCTTGATCTAAGGTATGACTTTAAGAATCATTTGCAATCGCTTTCTCCGCCGCATGATAGCCGCACATGCCATGAACGCCTGGGCCAGGAGGCGTGGATGAGGAACACAGATAAATATTTGGCATAGGCGTATGCCAAAGCCTGGGCGTGGGACGAACGAGAAGTTGCTTCAGGGTGGTTGCGCCGCCACCGATATCGCCACCGACCAGATTCTGGTTATGCGCTTCCAGTTCGGCCGGGCCCATGACTGATCGGGCCAAGATGAGGTCCTTGAAGCCAGGAGCAAAGCGCTCCACCTGATCTTCAATTATTTCCGTGGCATTACCTGCAAATCCATAGGGGACGTGACAGTAGCCCCATGCGGTGTGTTGCCCGGCTGGCGCGCGAGAGGGATCAAACAAGCTTGGCTGCGCAAACAAAACGAATGGACGCTCCGGCGGCTGATTGCTCCAGGCCCGGCGTTCGGATTCGGCTATCGCATCCAGCGTGCCTCCCAGATGAACGGTTCCGGCCAGGCGACAGTCCTGCGCAAGCCATGGAACCGGCTCTCGCAATGCCCAGTCAATCTTATAAGTACCCATACCATGGCGAAATTTATTCAGGCTTTGCTTGAAGGATGCCGGCATGGCGCTACCGATGATCTTCACCAGCTGGCGGGGCGTAACGTCAAAGAGAATGATCTTGCGTTGCGGAAGCTGTTCCAGAGATTCAACCTTGAAGCCGGTGATGACCTTGCCGCCAAGGGATTCAAGGTAAGAAATCATCGCCTGCGTTAGTTGTTGAGATCCACCACGGACGATGGGCCATCCTGCAGCATGGGCAGAGATGGCGAGAACCAGCGCCGGCGCAGACGTGCCCGCCATTTCCAGCGGAAGGATGGAGTGTGCGGCGATTCCGGCGAATAGCCCGCGAGCTCGCTCAGTCTTGAAATAAGAGCGCGCCAGACTACTGGCGGAGCGAAGCGCTCGAAGTCCGAAGCTGGCCATCATGAATGGGTGACGGGGAAAGCGCGGCTGGGAGAGCGCGTCATCCATAAAGTCCTGCCAGTTCCCTACGAACTCGCCAATCAGCTTGCGATAGGCCGGGCCGTCGATTCCAAGGTCAGCAATCGTCTGGTCAAGCGAGTTGTGCAGCAGAGCAGCGGAACCGTCATCAAAAGGGTGAGCGAGTGCTACCGCTGGAGTTACCCATTGCAGTCCATGTTGATGGAGAGGCAGAGTTCGCAAAAAAGGCGAGCACACGGCCATGGGATACACGGATGAACAGATGTCATGCACAAAGCCGGGCAGCGTAACCTCCGCGGACCGTACTCCACCTCCGGGCGTGGACTCAGCCTCCAGCACGCAGACGGAGCGTCCGGCCTGGGCGAGGCGTATGGCGGCAGCGAGTCCGTTGGGTCCGGAGCCGACAACGATGGCATCTCGGCTGGACAGCTCAGAGTGTGCTTCGAGATTGGCTGCATCGTGCGTCATAAGCAGCAAGGCGTGATCAGCATGGCGTAATCAGTAAACCGTGATTAGAAAACCGTTGATTAGCAAACCATCATCAGCAAAACAGGAAGCGAATGTTAGGATGTTCACTGCCCAACTCTCATGCTACCAAAATGGTTGACCCAGAGCGGTCTCGCACAATACGCAAAACTACGGTTGTTCCTGAGGTCGCATGATCATTTTGCAACTCATCGTGGATTCGGTCCCTACAGAAATCAGATGATCAGGCAAGCACTGAGCGGGCCCTTCAATCCTGAACAACTTCCCTCGGGATATGGCCGGTGGGTGGATGAGCGGATTGTAGAGTATCCATGGCTGTTCTCGCAGCTGCCGGAGCAAAGCGGCAGTCTGCTGGATGCGGGATCCACGCTGAATCATCGCGACATTCTTGTTCATCCGAAGCTGCGTAACAAGAAGATCACGATCATGACGCTCGCGCCTGAAAGCGATTGCTTTTGGATGGACGGCATCTCGTATATCTATGGCGACTTGCGGAACACTTTTTTTAACGCCGAAACCTTTGATTACGTGGTGAGCCTTTCTGTCATCGAGCACGTTGGATTGGATAATCAGTTATATGATCCAAAACGCGTCTCGCACGGCGAGGAGTCGAAGGCAGCGGGCGATTATCTTAAGGCGGTACGGGAGATGTGGCGCGTGTTAAAGCCCGGAGGCACAGCTTACTGCAGCATGCCATTTGGCAAACACGACATACGTAAGTGGCTTCAGGTGTTTGACGTGAGCATGGTGGAGCGGGTGATCGCGGCGTTTGCTCCCACTGCGCACAAGACGGCCTATTACAAGGCGTCATCGCTCAATGGATGGCAAACATGCCGTCCGGAAGAAGCTGCGGAAGCCAGGTTTTTTGACGTTCATCAGGACAGGCCATGGCCCGGCTGCCCTGCAGCTTCCGAGGCTGTGGTTTGCCTGAAGATGACAAAGTGAAGATGCCAGAATCCACGGTTGGCACAGGCACAGACGGGGCTTCCGATAATCTGCTGCAGGCGTTGCGCGGCCGGTCCATGGCCCGCAATACGGTATGGCAGGTTGCGGGGCAGCTACTGCCTCTCTTCATTGCGGCGATTTCCATTCCTCTATTGCTGAAGCGAATCGGCGTGGACCGGTTTGGCGTGCTTACACTTGCCTGGGCTCTGGTGGGATATTTCAGCCTATTTGATCTGGGACTGGGACGCGCGTTGACCAAGGTGGTGAGTGACCGGCTGGCTGCAGGCAGAGATCATGAGGTGGCCGCTGCGTCATGGACGGCGCTGAGCATGATGGCTGCCGTGGGATTGGTCTTTACCGTGGCGATATGGCTGCGCTGCGAGTGGATTGCCCGGTCATTAATGAAGGTACCGCCTTCCCTGATGGGCGAGACGGTGCGATCACTATATCCGCTGGCACTCTCGATCCCGGTGATTACGGTCACGACGGGGCTGCGCGGCATTCTGGAGGCGCAACATCGCTTTGGCATGGTGAACGTGGTCCGCGCTGTCATGGGCGCTTTCAGCTTTCTGGGACCGCTGACCGCGGCATTCTTTTCACCCAGCTTGTTCCCTCTAATCACGGTGCTGGTTGTGGGACGCATTGTGGCGGCGCTGGTCCACTTCTATCTTTGCCTGCGCACGACGCCAAGTCTGAAGGAAGGTTTCTTTTTTGAGCGCGCCACGGTTGGCGAACTGATGAGCACCGGCTCGTGGATTACAGTCAGCAACCTGGTTGGTCCGCTAATGGTGTATACCGACCGCTTTGTGATCAGCGCGATGCTGTCTGTGAGTGTGGTGGCTTATTACACCACTCCGTTCGAGCTGGTCACGAAACTATGGCTGGTGCCAACCGCGATTGCCGGTGTGCTTTTTCCTGCCTTTGCCGCGTTGGCCGTGATTGACCACAACAAACTGGAACGGACATATTCAGGCGGAGTGCGCGCCTGTTTTCTGCTGCTGTTTCCTGTGGTGTTTCTGATATTTCTGTATGCACCCGAGGGACTGCATGTGTGGCTGGGCCCCGTGTTCGCGCAAAAGAGTACGGTCATCTTGCGCTGGCTGACCGTGGGCGTGTTGATCAACAGTCTGGGTCAGATTCCGTATGTCCTGCTGCAGGCGGTGAATCGTCCCGATATTCCGGGCAAAATCCATCTGGCGGAAATTCCGCTCTACCTGGGCGCGATGTTGCTGGCCATTAAGCATTTTGGATTGCCGGGAGTGGCCGCGGTGTGGGCGATGCGGCTGATTCTTGAGGCGGTAACCCTGGCATTCTTTGCGCGGAAGACGCTGGTTCCGCATGCGCTGACTGTGCGCTTCATGGTGATACTGGCGCTAATGTTGGTGGCGCTATTTTTCTCCCAGTTTGAAAATGGGATGACCGTGAAGACACTGACGGCCGTCGTGACAATTGCGATATTCGCCGCGGCGAGTTGGAAGTGGGTGCTGGAGGCGGATGAGCGGGAACAGGTGAGGAAGATTTTCAATTTGTGATTTTCAGCGGCATCTTCCGGATCTCTCGACTCCGTCCGTCGCTTGCTCTTCGACTGCGCTCAAATGACAGGGATTGTTTGTCTTGTAGGAATTCCCTGAAGCAGCATGGCCGCGCAAGCATTCTCGGGATGTTTCGACTCCGAGCCGCCGCTGCTCGCGCGGCTCTGCGCTCAACATGACAGAGGTTGAGTGAGTCGCGGAATGACGTAGGCGGATTTGAAATTTTAAATTTTAAATTTCAAATCCGAAATCACTTCTTGAACCTTAACTTCCGGGTCACGGATCTTTCGCCGTGTTTGGCGCGGATCATCACGGCCTGTTCGGCTTCGAGTTGGGCGTTGATGGGGATGGCGAGATCGGACTGGCCGTCAGCGTTGGTGGAGGTGGTCATGATCATGGGGCTGTCCGTGGGCACAGAATGCATAACCCTGATTTCTGCCGAGGGGACAGCGACGCCTTTGTCACTGACCAGGACTTTTACGGCCAGCACGCCGTCTTGAATCGCCGGTGATCCTGTCCACTTGAGGGAGAGGCCGTCGCCTTCGATGTCTTCTACGTCGCCCGTGACGGTGAGCGCGGTGGTGATGTCGCCCTGCTGGATGGTATCGACCATGGTCTTGTGCTGGGTCTTGAGCATTTCATGGGTGGCCTCTTCGGTGAAACCGGGCTGGATGGTCTTCTGAGCGTAAGAGGTGGTGCGCTTACCTACACACTGGCCTTTGACGAAGACCATGGTCTGGAGCAAAAGATCCGCCTGGCGCGCTTCACTTTGCACGTGATAGGTGGCGTCTTCGAGTTTTACGTCAGTATTGAAGCCGAAGATGGTCATGATGAAAGCATTTCGAATTTTAAATTTCAAATTTGAAATTTAAAGTCGAGGGAATCTTTGTCGTCTGGGAACTCACTACATACCGCGTTCAGCGCACATAACACAGGCGATCGTCGGGTATTCAGCGGCGGCTGTTAAAAAACATTAACACCTTTCAGAATCAAGGGCTTGACACATACTGTGCATGGAAATTACATTCGAATGTTTAGCCCATACAGTCGCGCATTATATACAGGCCAATTCATGCCGGACAATAATTACTTCACCCGCTATATCCCACTCCTGATCCAGGTGGTGGTCGGCATTGGGCTGGCCGCTGTTATGGTGACGCTTTCTACCCTGGTCGGCTACCGCAAAAAGACCCGCGCGAAGGACACCGCCTATGAATGTGGCATTGAGCCCACCGGTGATGCTCAGCAACGGTTCAGCGTGAAGTTTTATATGGTGGCCATGCTGTTTATCCTGTTTGACGTGGAAGCCGTGTTTCTGTACCCGTGGGCGGTGATAGCCCGCGAACTGAAGATGTTCGGGTTCTGGGAGATGCTGCTCTATATCGGCCTGGTGCTGGTCGGCTTCTTCTATATATGGAAGAAGGGCGTTCTGGACTGGAACGTGGCCGAGAGGAGCGAGCGCTAATGGGGCAGGAACCAGCGATCACAGATATCGAACGACTGAAGGACAATCCTGCCCTTGCAGAGCTGCTGGCCTGGAATGCGAAGGCAATCCAGAGCGCCAAGTTCGATCGCGACGAGCTTTCCATCTACGTGGCCCGCGAAAACATACGCGATGCCTGCGCACAGCTTAAGTCCGCGGGAATGACTGATTACATGTCGGACCTGACTTGTGCTGACTACTATCCCCGCGAGCCGCGATTTGAGCTTGCTTATCATCTGCTTTCCATCGCCCGCAAAGAGCGAGTGCGGCTGAAAGTTCAGATCTCAGGCGATGATCCGGTGCTGGAATCGATCACCGGTGTCTGGCCTTCGGCCAACTTCTTTGAACGCGAGATCTTTGATCTATTCGGCATCCGTTTTCTGGGTCATCCCTATTTGCGCCGGATCATGCTGCCGGAAGACTGGGAAGGCCACCCGCTACGCAAGGATTATCCCGTGGAGGGCTTCCGCTAATGGGCCACTTGAGTACTACGCCGATCGTTGATCCAACGCAAGACAGAACCATGATTTTGAACATGGGCCCGCAGCACCCATCCACGCATGGAGTGCTCCGCCTGCTGCTGGAAATTGACGGCGAAGCGGTGGTCCGCATGGTCCCCGACATCGGCTTTCTGCATACCGGCATTGAGAAGACGTGCGAAGCCAAGTTCTACCAGCAGGTGGTCCCGCTGACGGATCGCATCGACTATCTCTGCCCCATGGTCAACAACCTCTGCTACGTGCTGGCGGTGGAGAAGTTGCTAGGTCTGGAGATTCCTCCGCGTGCCGTGTGGATGCGTGTGTTGCTGGCTGAACTGCAACGCATCAGCTCACACCTGGTCTGGCTGGGAACGCACGCCATGGACATTGGCGCCATGTCAGTGTTCCTCTACTGCTTCCGCGAGCGCGAAGACCTGCTGCGCATCTACGAAATGGTCTCCGGCCAGCGCATGATGACGTCATACTTCCGCATTGGCGGACTGGCCATGGAGCCACCTCTTGGCTTCTTCCAGGCGGTGAAGAAATTCCTGGATACGTTTACCGAAAAGATTGATGAATACGAAGACCTGCTCACGGGAAACCGTATCTTTATTGACCGTCTCAAGGGTGTGGCGCAGATTGATGCCGAAGCTGCGAAAGCCATTGGCCTCAGTGGACCTTCGTTGCGCGCCAGCGGGGTGGATTTCGATATACGTCGCGACTTCCCTTACTGCGGATACGAGAACTTCAAGTTCAAAGTCCCAGTTTCAAAAGATGGCGATGTCTGGGCGCGTTATGTGTGTCGCGTGCAGGAGTTGCGACAATCGCGTGAGATTGCCAAGCAGGCCCTGGAAGGCATGCCCACCGGCGATATCAAAGCAGACGCTCCAAAAGTGGTCTTACCCGATCGCGAAAAGATGAAGACACAGATGGAAGCGCTGATCTATCACTTCAAGATCGTCACGGAAGGCTTTACGGTGCCCGCGGGCGAGGTCTATCAGGCGATTGAATCACCTCGCGGCGAGATGGGCTATTACATCGTAAGCGACGGCAGCGCTAAGCCGATGCGAGTGCACATGCGCTCACCATCGTATGCCAATCTTCAAGCACTTCCTCAGATGTGTGAAGGCAAGCTGATCGCTGACGTGGTCGCGGCCATCGGCAGCATTGACATCGTTCTCGGAGAAATCGACAGATAATGGCCGCCATATCAGAAAAGCTCGACAAATTTTTCGACGAGAAAATGAAGGAATATCCCACCAAGAGATCATTCCTCGTCCCGATGCTCCTTTACAGCCAGGACGAAGTGGGCGCGATTACTGATGATGTAGTAGCTCATCTGGCGAAGAAGACCGAGCTGACGGAGCTGGAAGTCCGCAACGTGGTCAGTTATTACTCCATGCTGCGCACCAAGCCGGCAGGCAAATATAACGTCCAGGTCTGCACCAATATCTGCTGCATGCTGCGCGGAGCCGACGAGCTTTACGACCATTGCAAGAAGACACTCGGCATCGGCCATAAGCAAATCACGCCAGACGGCATGTTCTCACTGGAAGAGGTGGAATGCATCGGCGCATGCAGTTGGGCGCCTGCCGTCCAAGTGAATTACGACTTCCACGAGAACCTGACACCCGAGAAAATCGACAAGGTTCTGGACAGCTACCGGAAAAACAAGGCAAAAAGCTAAATGGCTGACCTAGTCTCACATCCCGACGAAATACGTGTTGTCTCCCAGCGCTTTGGTAAAGGCGCGACCGATATCAATAAGTATCTGGAACTGGACGGCTACAAAGCCGTCCAAAAGGCGCTCCAGATGGAACCGGACGCGATCATCAATGAGGTCAAGACATCGAACCTTCGTGGTCGTGGTGGCGCCGGCTTTCCAACAGGGATGAAGTGGAGCTTTGTTCCCAAGGAATCCTCTACGCCCAAATACATTCTGGTGAATGGCGACGAATCCGAACCCGGGACCTGTAAGGATCGCCTCATCTTTGAGCATGACCCGCACTCGGTTATTGAAGGCGTGGTAATCGCCGGCCTGGCCGTGGGCGCCAAGGTCGGCTACGTTTACATTCGTGGCGAGTATCGCTACCTGGTCGACATCATGCGTAAGGCGATCGCCGACGCATATGCCAAAAACTTTCTGGGCAAGAATATCTTCGGCACGGGCAAGCAGTTCGACGTTTATTGGCACACCGGCGCCGGTGCGTACGAAGTAGGCGAGGAGTCGGCGCTGATGGAATCGCTGGAAGGTAAGCGCGGCATTCCTCGAATTCGCCCTCCGTTCCCGGCCGTGGTGGGATTGTGGGGCGGACCTACGGTCATCAACAATGTTGAGTCACTGGCATCGGTTCCACACATCATTCTTATGGGCGGACAGAAGTTTGCCGACTACGGTCCACCGAAGAATGGGGGCACACGACTGTTCTGCCTGAGCGGACACGTAAAGAATCCCGGCGTCTATGAGCTTCCGCTCGGCTATCCGATGAAGAAGCTGATCTATGACATTGGCGGCGGCATCCCCAATGGACGCAAGTTAAAGGCAGTGGTTCCCGGCGGATCGTCCACGTATCTTCTTACAGCCGAGGAAGCCGAAGCCATCAACCTGGATTTTGATTCATTCGCCAAGCGCGGTGAGTTCCTGGGATCAGGCGGCGTAGTGGTGCTGGACGACCAGACATGTATGGTGAAATTCGCATTGCGGGTGATGAAGTTCTACCAGCATGAAAGCTGTGGCTGGTGTATTCCCTGCCGTGAAGGCACAGACTGGCTCAAGAAAACCCTCACTCGTTTCCATAACGGCGGCGGACTGAGAAAAGACATCGACAACATTAAGTACCTGGCGCAAAACATGCTGGGGCGGACGTTCTGCCCGCTGGGTGACGCCGCGGCCATCCCGACGATGTCAATCGTCGACAAGTGGCGCAGCGAATTTGAAGCGCATCTGGAAGGCAAGCCTTGTCCTTTTGATCCGACAGCCAGTATCACGGAGCTGCCGGTGTTGTCGTCACACTAATCGTCACAAAGCGTCGTCACATTATTTAAAGAGAGACGGACTGAAAGAAAAGCAAGTGGCCACCTCAAACATGAATCCGCAATCCGGAAAAGTAATGCTGCTGGACCTGCTGCGCGCCAGCCGGGAGCATTTTCTTGGCAGCTTTGCCGGTGTGAATGATGTGGACAGCCGCAGAAAGCCTTCTGATTCCGCCTGGTGCATTCTGGAAACGGTGGAGCACCTGACCAAGGCTGAGGGCACGATGGTGCGGCTGATGACGGAGACGCGGCGGCCAAAATCGGCAGACCTGCCGGACCGCGAACAAGCATTTCTCAGGATGGTCCCGGACCGTTCCATGAAAATGCAGACGCCGGAATCAGGCAGGCCGACGGGACGATTTACGTCACTGGCTGAGGCGGCGGCGCAATTCAATTCGTCTCGCGATCAGGCCATGCAGTTTGTTGAGCAGTGCGCCGACTGCGGAGAAGACCTGCGGGCGACCGAGGTAACGCATCCGCACCCAATGGCGGGAAATGTAAGCTGCTATGAAATGGTGATTATCATGGCCCAACACGGCGAACGGCACGCGTTGCAGATTGAAGAGATCAAGAAGACATTGGGCATTACCGCCGGCAAAGCTGCGGGAAACCAGGGTTAAAAAAATATCTATGCCAGACGTAACAATTACGGTCGATGGAAAAAAGCTTACTGCACCGGCAGGCACGCTGCTGATTGAGGCCTGCAAGGCTGTCGGCATTGAAGTGCCGTCCTTCTGCTATTACCCCGGACTCTCACTCCAGGCTGCCTGCCGCATGTGCCTAGTGCGCATTGAGAAGATGCCCAAGCTGCAAACGGCATGCACGGTGCCGATCACCGAAGGCATGGTGGTGGTTACGGACACGGATGAAGTCCGCCAGGCACGCAAATCAATGATCGAACTGCTTCTCGGCAACCATCCGCTGGATTGTCCGGTGTGCGATGCCGGTGGCGAATGCGAACTGCAGGACATGACGTTCAAGTATGGCGCGGCGGAATCGCGCTATATGGAAGGCAAGCTGCATAAGGAAGAGCAGCAATGGTCGCCGGTGGTGTTCTTTGATCGTCCGCGCTGCATCTTGTGTTACCGCTGCGTACGAGTATGCGGTGAAGGCATGGACGTTTGGGCGCTCGGCGTACAGAACCGCGGCTCCGGCTCGGTGATTGCGCCGAATGAAGGCGACCATCTGGATTGCGAAGAATGCGGCATGTGCATTGATATATGTCCTGTAGGCGCGCTGACATCAGGAGCGTATCGCTACAAGACGCGTCCGTGGGAGATGAAGCACGTTGGCACGGTCTGCACGCATTGTGGCGATGGCTGCAAGACCACACTGGGCGTTCGCCGGTCTGACACAGGAATGGAAATTGTCCGGGGCGATAATCGTGACAAGAGCGGCATTAATGGCGACTTCCTGTGTATGAAAGGCCGCTACGGCTTTGACTTCGCCAACCATCCTGACCGTCTGCGCCAGCCGCTGGTTCGTCGCGATGGCAAGCTGGTTCCCACTTCATGGGAAGAGGCGGTGGATTACGCAGGCAAGAAGTTGCGCGAGATTCGTGACAGCAAGGGCGGCCAGCAGATTGGCGTAATTGGTTCGAACCGGACGACCAACGAAGAAAACTATCTGCTGCAGAAGTTTGCCCGCGTGATATTGGCCACCAACAACATTGACCACCATCGGACAGCGGATTACGCGGCCTTTGCAAGGGCGATGGCGGGAAAGCAGAATGCCACGGCCACGATGCGCGATGTATCCAGCGCTCCGGCGATCCTGCTGATCGGCAATGATCCCACGGAACAGCATCCGCTGCTGGCGTGGAATATCCGCACGAATGTCCGGTTAAACAGCGCGAAGCTGTACGTGGTCAACTCACAAGCCATTAAGCTGCGGCGACAGGCGACAAACTTTGTCCAGATCGGCGCAGGCAAAGAAGGCAAGTTCGTGGCGTTCCTGAATGGCGACGACGCGGCTGCGGGTTCGCTGACCAGCGCATCGGTGACCAATGACGCACTGAAGAAGCTGCGTGACGATCTTAAGGCGACGAAAGATCTGGTCATCATCTTTGGATCGGAAATCCGCGGCACTGACGTGGCCGCGCTGGTGAAGTTTGCTCCGGCGGGCGCGAAGTTTATCTGTCTGGGCGACTATGCCAACTCACGCGGCGCCGCAGATATGGGCGTGCTGCCTGATCTGCTGCCCGGCTACACTGCGATGGCGTCGGGTGCAAAATTCAAGACCGAATGGGGCACGCTGCCGGCAAACAAAGGCCTATCCATTTCAGAGATGATGCAGGCCGCGAAAGATGGAAAGCTGGCTGCGCTGTACGTGGTCGGTTCCAACCCGGTAACTGATTACAGCTTTGATCCCGCAGCGTTGAAAAACACATTCATTGTGGCGCAGGAACTGTTCCTCACGGAAACCGCGTCGTTGGCCGACGTCGTCTTTCCTGCCGCTTCGGCATACGAAAAGTCCGGCACATTCACTAACACATCCGGCGATCTGCAATTGCTGAAGAAGGCGGGCGACCTGGCCGGAGTACGCAGCGACTTTGAAATTATTGTTCGCGTGTCCGAGCGCATGGGCGCCGATGTCCGCCAACTGGTCCCCTTCGGAGGCGACGTTCGAGCGGATATGGGACAGACACGCGGGGCACAATCGGGTGAAGCTGACCGGCATTCCGTGTGGCTCGCCGCCAATAATATGGAGACGCGCCTCAGTCCGTTTGACAACATGGCCATCCTGGATGAGATCCAGAGGCTGGTTCCGGGCTATGAATTTTCGCGGCTCAATCTGCTGGGCGGAAACGAACAACACGTTACCGCCGCCGAACTGAGCAGCGCCGGCGCGGCTGAAGGGCTGGTGCAGATTGTTCCTGCCAATGACACGCTGTTTACGTCGGGAACGATGGGGCGGTATTCAAAGGCCTTGAATTCGGTGGCTGAGAATAAACGAAGGACGGCACCGGAAGTGATGGCGGATTGATCGGTAATTGGTTATTGGTATTTGGCTGTTGGTCAAAGCCATTAGCACTTAGCCATTAGTAAAAGCTGATTCTGTATGGCTTTTTACCAAATACCAAGAACCTAATACCGCCGTCGACAAAAGATTCAGGGGCACACAGGAAAGAGTTAAACCGTAATCAAATCGTGGACATAAAAATTTTCATTCTCGCTGCTGTCATCAAGATCGTACTGATTGTGTTCATCATGCTTACGGGCGTGGCCTACACCACTTTGCTGGAGCGCAAGGTGGTGGCGCGTATACAGAACCGCTGGGGACCCACGCGCGTTGGTCCGTTTGGCCTGCTGCAACCGCTGGCTGACGGCATCAAGTTCATCCTGAAAGAAGACCTGGTGCCATCCGGCGTGCACAAAGGGCTCTACATTATGGCGCCGATGCTGGCGCTGGCCATGTCGCTGATTTCGTTTGCGGTGATCCCGTTTGGCGATTCGATCAAGATTGGCGGCTACGAAATTCCGCTACAGGTCACCGGCATCACGATGGGCGCGGATGGCGGACGCAGCGACATCAATATCGGCCTGCTGATTATTTTGGGCGCTACGTCGATCGGCGTATATGGCATTGCACTGGCCGGATGGTCATCCAACAGCAAGTATTCCCTGCTGGGCTCGCTGAGAGCCAGCGCGCAGATGATCAGCTATGAGCTGGCGCTGGGACTTTCATTGGTGGGCATCCTGTTGCTTTCGGGCAGCCTCAGCCTGCGTGAGATTGTGCGCACGCAGGAAAATACATGGGTGATCGGCGGATTCAATACCCACCTGCCGCACTGGTATATTTTCCCGCAGTTCATTGCGTTCTTTATTTACCTGATGGCGGCGTACGCGGAGACGAACCGTATTCCGTTTGATTTGCCGGAAGCCGAAACAGAACTCGTCGCCGGCTATCACACCGAATACAGCTCCATGAAATTTGCCATGTTCTTTATGGCGGAATACCTGAACATGTTCACGGTGGGCTGCCTGGCAACGCTGCTGTTCTTTGGCGGATGGCACGGTCCGGCGCTTCCCTTCCTGCCGCATCTGCTGCAGGCGATCCTGCCGCTCATCTACTTCGCGATCAAGGTTCTGTTCTTTATCTTCCTTTATATATGGATCCGCGGCACGCTGCCGCGCTTCCGTTATGACCAGCTCATGGCGTTTGGCTGGAAGTTTTTACTGCCGCTGGCCATTGCCAACATTATTGTCACCGGCCTGATTGTGGCACTGGGGGCCTAAACCGGATGGTTCATCAGATACTGTTCATCATCTTCGCCTTGATGTGTGTGGCCGGCGCGGTCAACCTGCTGCGGCAGACCCATCCCATCAACAGCGCCCTGTCATTGGTGGTGGTGATGGCGTCACTGGCGCTGATTTACCTGCTGCTGGGCGCCGAGTTTGTGGCTGCCATCCAGGTAATTGTCTATGCCGGCGCCATTATGGTGCTGTTTGTCTTTGTAATCATGTTGCTGAATGCCGGGGCGGAAGAACGATCGGCCGGCAGCCGCTTTGCATTGATCGTGGGCGTACCGGGTGCGATAGTGCTGGGAGCGCTGGTGGGCTGGATCATGATCAGCAACAACAAGATCCTGGGTTCGGTAGCGATCAGCGCCACGGACTTTGGCGAGACGCATTTCATCGCGCGGCTGCTGTTCCGCGATTTTCTACTGCCTTTTGAAGTTACCTCCGTACTGATCCTGATTGCGATCATGGGCGCGGTGGTGCTGGGAAGGAAGGAAGGCTAATGGTCCCACTTTCCTGGTATCTGATTTTGAGCGCTGTTCTGTTCTGCCTGGGCGTGCTGGGCTTTCTGATCAAGCGCAACATCATCACCATCTTCATGTCTATTGAGTTGATGTTGAATGCCGTGAACCTTACGTTTGTTGCGTTCGCCAATTACTGGAACGCACACGGTGGCCTGCTGCCGAGCGGAAAGCCGGTGGTCGGGCTGAGCGGCCATGTATTTGTCTTCTTTGTGATGGTGGTGGCCGCGGCGGAAGCTGCGGTTGGACTGGCCATTATTATTGCGGTGTTCCGCACGCGTGAGACCTTGAACGTTGACCGGGTAAATCTGCTGAAACTATGACGGATAATTTACATCTCTGGGCGATTCCCTTACTGCCGCTGGCAGGCGCAGCCATTAATGGCCTCTTCGGACGTCATTTCAAGAACGCTGTGGTCTCAACGGTGGCGCTGTTGTTTACGGCAAGCTCATTTGCCTATGCCGTGTGGGCCGTGCTGCAAGTGCTTCCTGAGCTTCACTCGACCGGCAAGCCGCACATTGAGACGGTGGCGACCTGGATTACGGCAGGTAAGTTCTCCGCGCCTTTCGGTTTCTATCTCGACCAGCTGTCCATCATCATGGTGCTGGTCGTCACCGGCGTTGGCTTCCTGATTCATATCTATTCTGTCGGCTACATGGCGCATGAGGGCGGCTATTATCGCTTCTTTGCCTACCTGAACCTGTTCATGTTCTTCATGCTCACGCTGGTGCTGGCCAACAATTATCTGCTGATGTTTGTTGGCTGGGAGGGTGTGGGACTCGCCTCTTACCTGCTGATTGGCTTCTTCTTTCTCAAGGACTCAGCTGCCGACGCGGGCAAGAAAGCGTTTATCGTCAACCGTATTGGCGACTTCGCATTCCTGATCGGGATGTTCCTGATCATCCAGCACTGGGGATCGCTGAATTATGACGTGGTCTTCAAGGCCGTCTCACCGATTGCACCGGAAGCCGGATGGGGACTGCTCACCGCGATTGCGCTTTGCCTGATGTTTGGCGCAACGGGCAAATCAGCGCAGATACCTCTTTATGTATGGCTGCCGGACGCTATGGAAGGCCCGACACCTGTGTCTGCGTTGATCCATGCAGCGACGATGGTGACTGCCGGCATTTACATGATTGCCCGTTCGAACGCGATCTTCAGCCGCGCACCGCATGCGCTGGAGGTGGTGGCGATCATTGGCTGCCTCACAGCGATCTTTGCCGCGACCATGGGCCTGGCACAGACGGACATCAAGCGCGTGCTGGCTTACTCCACTGTTTCGCAGCTCGGCTACATGTTCCTGGCCTGCGGCGTTGCCGCGTACTCTGCCGCCATCTTCCATCTGATGACGCACGCGTTCTTCAAGGCCCTGCTCTTCCTCGGCGCGGGATCGGTGATTCACGCCATTGGCGGTGAACAGGATATGCGTCGCATGGGCGGGCTGCGCAAGCTGATTCCCAGAACGTTCTGGGTGGTGACGATCGCGACATTTGCGATTGCCGGCTTCTTTCCATTGGCTGGATTCTTCAGCAAGGACGAAATCCTTGCCCAGGTATTCGCCAGCACGCATGGCGGCAAGATTCTCTGGGCAGTTGGATTGCTCACCGCCGGACTGACATCGTTCTACATGTTCCGCCTCTGGTTCATGACGTTTTTCGGCGAACTGAAACTTGGCAGCGTTGACGCGGGCGAAGAAGCCCACAAAGGCGCTGCTCCGGCACACGCAGCACACGGCGCGGCTTCACACTCACACGGACACGCCGACGATCACAGCCACGGTGGCGTGCACGAATCACCATGGATCATGATTGCGCCTCTAATGGTGCTGGCGCTGCTCTCAATCATCGGCGGATGGGTTGGCGTTCCGGAATCAATGTACGGACACAATGAGATTGGGAACTTCCTTGCCCCCGTAATGCATTCTGCGGCAAAAGTTGAGGTGCGAGAACTCACTCCGGCCGAAATCGCTCAGGAACAGACAGAGCACGCTGCTGAACGCAGTCAAGAAATAAAGTTGGCCGTGACTTCTTTGGTGGTGGCAGGCCTCGGTTTGTACTTCGCCTGGCTTCTTTACTACAAGCGGCCTGAACTTCCTGACAAGATCACGGCCAAGATCCACGGCATCTACCTGCTCGTCCTGCACAAGTATTACGTGGATGAGGGCTACGGCCAGCTCATCGTCAAGCCTCTTCTGGCGCTCTCCACGGTAGTGCTGTGGAAAGGCGTTGATCAGGGCGTGATTGATGGCATGGTAAACGGCGCTGGTTCCGCTTCCAAAGGCATTGGCGGCGAGCTGCGACGGATACAGTCCGGCAACATACGCTCCTACGCGGCATGGGTTGCGATTGGCGGCGCAGCCGTGATTGCCTACATGATCTGGATCGGGGTGGCGAAATGACAGATTCGATTCTCACACTCGTCACCTTCCTGCCGACCATCGGCGCAGTGCTGCTGATGCTGATGCCGCGCAATGATCGTTTGCTGCGCATGGTTGCGCTGCTGACATCACTGGCTACGTTTGCCATCTCACTGTTCCTGCCGCTGAACTTTACATACGGACAGCATATAAGCGGACAGACGGGCTTCCAGTTTGAGACCAACCATGCGTGGATCGGCAAGGCCATCCGCTACCACATGGGAGCCGATGGCATATCCATGTGGCTGGTCCTGCTCACCACGTTCCTGGTCCCGTTGAGCGTGCTGGTGAGCTGGAAATCAATCCATGATCGGGTGAAGGAATTCTTTGTCCTGCTGCTGGTGCTGGAGACGGCGATGATCGGCGTGTTCCTCGCCCTGGACATGTTCCTCTTCTACGTCTATTGGGAAGCCACGCTGATCCCCATGGCGCTGCTGATCGGCATGTATGGCCACGGCCGCCGCATCTACGCCGCAGTAAAGTTCTTTTTGTACACCATGGTGGCTTCGGTGTTCATGCTTGTAGCCATCATCTGGCTGTACGCGCATACGCAGAGCTTTGATTACGTCGCGATACGCGAGTGGCTGCGGCTGGCGACCATGCACGGCACTGTGTCGCCTGCGGCAATGCAGTGGCTGTTCCTGGGCTTCTTTATTGCTTTCGCTGTGAAGGTGCCGCTCTTCCCTCTGCACACATGGCTGCCAGATGCACACGTGGAAGCTCCAACTGCTGGATCGGTCCTGCTGGCCGGCGTGCTGCTGAAGATGGGCACGTATGGCCTGTTGCGCTTCAACGTTGGCCTGTTCCCGAACGAATCGCTGCTCAACTCCGGATGGATCAACATTTTGGCCATCATCGGCATTATTTATGGCGCATTGGTGGCGCTGGTGCAGCCGAACCTGAAGAAGCTGATTGCGTACTCATCGGTAAGCCATCTTGGCTTTGTGGTGCTGGGCATCTTTACGTTCACGCAGGCGGGAACCGACGGCGCGGTTTACCAGATGCTGAACCACGGCATCTCCACGGGCGCGCTGTTCATGCTGGCGGGCATGCTCTATGACCGCAAACATACATACGAGTTCAAAGAATTTGGCGGACTAGCCACGCCGATGCCGATCTACGCAACGTTCTTTCTGATCGTGGTGCTCTCATCGGTTGGCTTGCCGTTGATGAACGGTTTCGTGGGCGAGTTCCTGGTGCTGAGCGGGGCGTTCCAGTTCAAGATGATTTACGGCATTCTGGGCGCGAGCGGCGTGATCTGGGGCGCAGCGTATCTGCTGGTGATGTACCAGAAAGTTTTCTATGGCCCCATTCACCACGACGAAAACAAAACGCTGCCTGACATTGACGCGCGCGAGCAGATATCACTGTGGCCGCTGGCTGTGATGGCGCTCGTGATGGGCGTAGGATCACCGTACTGGATGAAGTCGATTGATCCATCGGTGGAGGCGGTCAGGGCGCATAGCACCGCAGAGGCCGCAAACACAGGCAACACGGTGAAAGCCGATCCGAAAAACATTGCTTTAACAGCGGGTGGACAGAAATAGAATGAATCCGATTCCTTCAATTGATTACATACGCATACTGCCGGAGCTGGTCCTTACTGCCTTTGGCGTTGCGGTGATGATGATTGACCCGCTGCTCAAGCCGGGCGCCAGCCGCAAAGGGCTGGGCTATCTTTCACTGGCAGGCACGCTGTGCGCCATTGTCGCCGGCTTCTATCAGGCTGCGGTACTGGCCGGGAACCCGCAATTTGGCGCTCCGGGATGGTTCGGCATGGTCCGCGCCGATAGCTTTGCCATCTTCTTTCACATTCTGATTCCTGCCATCTCGGCCATCTGCATTCTGGCGTCGCTTGAGTATCTTGAGATCCAGAAAATCAATACGGGCGAGTACTACGGATTGATTCTGTTCGGCACCGTGGGCATGGTGCTGATGTCCTCAGCCATTGAACTGGTACTGATCTTTATTGCACTGGAAATTTCTTCGATCTCAACTTACATTCTTGCCGGGTATCGCCGGCGGACGGCTGGGGGAACGGAATCGTCCATCAAATACTTCCTGCTGGGATCGTTTGCCACGGCTTTCTTCCTGTACGGCGTGGCGCTGATGTTCGGCGCAACGGGATCCACCAGCATTGATGAAATCAGCCTGGCACTGGGCACAGGCCATGTCCCGGGCATTCTTGCATTCATGGCTGTAGCGCTGATGATTGTTGGTCTGGGATTCAAAGTAGCGTCAGCTCCCTTCCACGTGTGGACCCCGGATGTTTATGAAGGCGCACCGGCGCCGGTGGTTGCGTTGATGTCCACTGGCCCTAAAGCAGCGGCGTTTGCAGTGATGCTGCGCGTTCTGTTTGCCACCACCAGCACGGGATGGTATCCGTTGATCTGGGTATCAGCCGCGCTCTCCATGACCATCGGCAACTTTGGCGCCCTAATGCAGAACAACGTGAAGCGCATGCTGGCGTACTCGTCCATTGCACACGCAGGATATCTTTTAGTGGCATTCGCGGCGCAAAACGACCTTGGCATGTCGGCGGCGATGTTTTATACGGCAACCTATGCAGCCATGAACGTAGGCGCATTCGCCGTAATCAGCCACATCGGCTCTACCGGAGAACGCTACGTCACTGTGGACGACTATTCCGGGTTGGGCCGACGCTCTCCGTTGCTGGCGTTCACGCTTACGGTCTTTCTGTTGTCGCTCATCGGGATCCCTGCAACGGCCGGGTTCCTGGGCAAGTATTACGTCTTCACTGCCGCTATCTCCGGACATGCTGGTTCACTGATCTGGTTGGCGATTATCGGCGTGATTAACTCTGCCGTGGCTTCTTACTACTACCTGCGGCTGATTGTAGTGATGTACATGCGCGAGCCGGTGATTGCCGAAGCTCCCGCGCCTGCCACTCTGGCAATGAAACTGGCCCTGCTGCTTACGGCGATTGCGACCATCTATCTCGGCGTGATTCCCGGCAAGGTGATTGACTATGCGACGTTGGGCGCGCTGGATCTCAAGCCCAAGGTGCAGGCGGCGGACAAGGCAAATACCAAGCCAGTTGCAATCAAGGTTACCTTTCAATAAGACTGTCGGGATCCCTCGCTGCGCTCGGAATAGGTGTCCTACTCCGGCGACGTCGTCACATCTCTTCGGGCGAAAGCCACGCCCGCCAAGGCGAGAAAACATGGAGTGAGCAGCAGTGCGCTGAAACTGATGCTCAGGGCGTGCGGAGCGCCGTAGAAGTGAAACGCACTGGTGGCTTCAGAAAACCACCACACAGGAAACAATCCCGCGATGGATTGCCAGTCAACGGTTCTCACCAGATATGGCAAGACCAGAGTAATGGAGGTGGCAGCCACCGCCAGCAGTGGATGCAGCATTACGGAATAACACAAGCTAACCGCTGCGGCCAGGCTGCAACACATCAGCAGAGCCAGCGTCATGGGCCAGAGTCCCTGGCTGGCATAGTTGCCGGCGCGGCTCAGCAGCAATGCAATCATGCCCAGCATGAGACTGAAGAAGCTGGTAATGATGCTGCAACCCATCCAGAGACCTGCCAGATACTGCCAGCGATAAATTCCTTTGGATAGAACGGCCACAATACGGCGCGACTTGCGTTCCGTCTGCAAGACCGGGATCGCCAGCATGCTTCCCAGAAACAACACATAAAAGGCATGCGACTGAAAAAAGAAAGACACTTCCTGGCGCTGCTCATTGTAGGCAAACACGGCCGCGATGCTCACCAGATAGAAGCTCATGATCAGCACGGTGAGCCACTGCATACGCACAAAGTTGAGGCCAATCAGCAGCACGGAGCGCATGTTTCAGCGAGCCCCTTTGTCATTGCTGTTTGTTTCCAATCCCGGATAGAGGTGCAGGCGCGTGCCTTCCACAATGGCGAGGGAACCCTGCCGCGACATGGCAAAGTATGCGTGCTCGCTTTTTAGCGGAACAGAGAATACCTTTTCGAATTTGTCGAGACGCAGGACTTCGATCCGATCGGGCACGGTCTGAACATAACCTGATCCTGAGGGGCTCGACCGTCCCACGCGATAACGACTGCACTCGGTGGCCAGATAATCGCCATTGGCAAGAGCCGAGGTGATGTCGGTGCGTCCATCATCCCGTGAAAAAAGCTTTTTGCCTTCCGCGGTCAGGCCCACGATCTTGTCACAGCCAAAGAGCACTACCGCGTCAGGAGCGACTGCGGCCATATGGTAGGAGCATTCATTGTGCTCAATCTTGAAGGCCGTCATAATCGGCTTCCAGTGGCCCTCAAAGTCCAGCGTGCCAACTTCACCGTGACTGTAGGAATGCCCGGGATCACTGCTGACAAATTTGCCGTCAAGCAGCGCCCAGAAGGCCAGCGAATGTTGCAACGTAAATTGCTTGCGCGTCTGCAACGTGGCGGGATCAAGAATCTCAATATCGGTCTGGGCCTTGCCTTCATTTAAGACGGTGCCGTCCATCAGCAGCTGCGGATCATAGAAGATCTGGTCGTGTACGAGGGCCACCTCCGCGCCGGACGGCGAAATGGCGATCGTCCAAGTCTCAGTTGAAGCCGCGCGCCTGAGCGGCAGGTCTTTTTTGGCAAGGCGCTGGAAGTCAGCCGAGTAGAGGAACATCTCATCGCCAGTGCGAACGACAAAGCGGTCAGCATTTAACGCGACGATACTCGATTGGGCCGCATTGGTGGTGAGATTGAGCTGCCTGAGATCGTGGCCATCACGCGCGTCGATCACGCGGATTTCCAGGGCGAAGTTGCCGGCGCCGCCGGATTGGCTGCGCGGCGCCAGCTTGTGAGCTTCACGGAGACGGTTTACCTGATACACAAGAACTTTATCCGGAGAAAGAAAGACCACGCCCTGCTGGCCGGTCCACTTCGCGGAGATCTCACGGTCAAAGGTGTCGAGTCCGTAGCGTTTTTGCAGATCGACGGTCCAGAGAGCGGCGTCTTTTTTGGCAGCCGTCGCTTTCCAGGATCCAGCCGCAGCCACCAGAGCGACAGCGACTACCACCACTGCCACCACTGCAAGGCCGGGAAACGATCTGGTCATGGCTTCCCTTCCGCATCGCCCAGCTCCCCCTTATGGGACCCGCCATTCTGGTGCGCCAGCTCGACGAACAAATCTTCCAGCGTGCGACGAATAGGATTCACGGCAATCACCTCGCCTCCAGCCATCCATATCTTTTCCAGTGCGCGACGTTGTTCCAGCGCCGGGACCGTCACTTTGATGTAACCATTCTGTTGTGAACCTTCAAACAAAAGCGCGTCAATGCCTTTAGCCGTGATGACGAACCTGTCTTGCGATTCAATGAGCTCGGAGATGGTGCCAACGCGCGCCACCCGCCCTTTGATCACAATGGCCAGGCGGTCACATATCTGCTCCAGCTCGGAAAGAAGATGCGAGCTGATGAACACAGTCTTGCCGGCATCGCGTGCACGGAGCATGATTTCACGCACCTGCTTGCGGCCCAGAGGATCAAGAGCGGAAGTTGGTTCATCGAGTATCAGCAGGGCAGGATCATTCAGCAGGGCCTGTGCCAATCCCACGCGCTGGATCATGCCTCGGGAAAACTTTCCGGCATTGCGGTTGGCGACTGCGTCGAGATCCAGCGCCTGCAACATCTCCTGAACACGCGCACGAAGGTGAGGATCACGCAGGCCGTTCAAAGCTCCGTAGAAACGAACCAGCTTGGACGCAGGGCGGTGATACAGTGCGACGCTCTCACCCAGAAATCCGACGCGGCGGCGCGTGGGCACGTGACCGAAAGGCTGGTCCAGCATACGGCCGTGGCCGGCGGTGGGAAACATCAATCCCATGGCGATGTGGATCGCCGTGGTCTTTCCGGCGCCGTTGGGACCGAGGAAGCCGAATATTTCACCCTGTTCCACACGGAGAGAAAACTCCCTGAGCGCGGTCACCCGGTCGCTATGGAAGAAGCTGCGGTACTGCTTGCTGACGGCATCGAACTCGAGGGCCGGACCGGGCATGAGGCAAGGATAGCATTAGCGGTAGTTCGGTATTCGGTATTTGGTATTTAGTGATAGGTGATGAGTGATTTGGTAGTGACGACCTAGGTTACATTATGTCGCGTGCGCGGCTCTGAATACAAAGAACGATTCTCATAAGGGCGAGGCCGTCCACGCGCCGAGCCCGCTGCCACAGGAGCCTCCTCGCGGTAGCCACGATTCATTATGCTCAGGCGGTGTGGAGCGACAAAAACAAAGCCTTCGCCGCAGCGAAGGCTCTTTCGCAAAACTCTCAATTACTGGGTGCGGATGAAGAGTAGCACGAAGGTGAACAGCACCAGTGACTCGATGAACGCGAGGCCGATGAACAGTGCCAACTGGATCCCGGGACGCGCTCCAGGATTGCGGGCCAGAGCCTCGGCCACTGAGCCGGCGACTTTTCCTTGTCCGAGACCGGCGAGTCCAGCGGCAAGACCCATGCCGAGACCGACACCGATCGGAATTGACCAGTTACCGCCGGCGGCTGCGCCGGGCGCTTGTGCATAAACGGGTGAAGCGATCATCAAGACGGCCGCCATCACCAGGAACAAAAAGGCAAACTTTCTCATGGTGTTTCTCCTTATATCAATGCCGCCCAGTGGGTGGTTGACGCAAGTCCTTGGGAGACAGGGCCCTCACGCTGCCGGCTTGTTACTGCAAAACTCTTTACCGCGAAACAATGGAGACGAACCAAATTGCGTCTCTGCTACGAAATTTAGTGCTCTTCGCTGACTGCCATGCCGAGATACACCAGAGTCAGCATGACAAAAATGAATGTCTGCACCAGAGCTACGGCAAAGTGCAGGCTGAGGAACACCACAGGTACCAGTATCGGGATCAGCGAAAAGAACGCCAAGGTCACCAGGTCGCCGGCAAACATGTTGGCATACAAACGGACGGTGAGTGACAGAATGCGGGCTAAGTGGCTTACCACTTCAATCACAAACATGAGCGGCGCCAGCGCCCACACCGGTCCGACAAACTGCTTGATGTAATGAAAGCTGTGCGTGCGTATTCCGTGGAAATGATAATAGAAGAATGTAAGCACGGCGCAACCCAGCGGAACCACCGGGTTCGCGGTGGGCGATTCAAATCCGGGTATCAGCCCAAGCAGATTGCACACCAGAATGAAGAAGCCGATCGTGATGGCATAGGGCAGATAGCGTTCATAGCCGTGGCCAATGATTCCCTCAGCCTGGTCAGCAATAAATTCTTCCGTCATTTCAGCCGTATGCTGCAAGCCACCGGGCTTCTCCACTGACAGGCTCGCGCGTATGGCGGCAAAGAAGCCGAGCAGCAGCAGCGTGGCAAGAATCTGCATGGAAACCACATTGGTGATGGGCGCTTCGGGATGAACAGGATGAACGCCTATCAGGTGCAGTAATGACGTGGCGAAGCCGCCGAAGTAGTGGTTTAGAAATTCAGTAAATAGGAGTTGCTCGTGCATGTCTGGTCGGTGTTAAAGATCTCAGTCTGAAGTTTTAAATTTTGGGGGAATGGCTTTTCTTAGTGCTGAAGAGCGCTTCATAGGCCGCTTCACACATCATGGCCAGGATGGGCAAAACCAGCCCGACAATGAAGCCCAAACGCATCCCCTGATAACTTTTTAATATAACATACGCGGCTGCAAGTACGGCGAAGTAGCGTACCGGAAAAGACTGTATTATCCAGAACCTGGAGGGATTTCCTGATCCCGGAAGCATGCGCCGAACCAGCAAATCCGCACCCTGGTGCAGCCACACAAAATTAAGGCAGGCGATCAGCGATCCCACTGCGACACCAATGCCGGCTTGCCGCTTCATGAACGTTGCGGCGATGCTGGCGGCGACGCTCAGGACGATGGATGTCCGCAGGATGCGGCGGTATGCGCCGGAAAGAAACGGGTCATCTGGAGTGGCCTGCGGGGCAGGATCTGAGGAGATGGGACCGGCAGGCACATAAGACGGAGTAGTTTTTGGGGGCACGGCATCAGGCGGCAAATCGTTCATTGGTCCTTGCTGGCGCCCATGATCCCGCGCATGAGTTCGATGAATCCAGCGATGGCGCCCACCACGAGCCCGACCAGGGTGATCCATTTGGTGTGGAAATAACGGTCGAGCGCGGCGCCAATCACCAAACCCACCACCACCGCGGCGGGCAGGACAAAACCCAGATGACTGTAGCGGCCAATCTGCCGCCAGACGTTCGGTTGCGGTTTGTTGTTTTCCGGTTTCATTATTCTTGTCGCTTTGCTCCAACCCGCTTGAGATTATTTCTCGTTGTACACCTTTCCGGGCTCCTGTTACCACGGGCTCGGCGCGCAAGGATTATTTGTCGCTTTGCTCCAACCCGCTGGAGATTATTTTCGTCCCTACCCTTTGCCTTGCTCCTGTTGCAGCGGGCTCGCCGCGCGTGGACGGCGCGAGCCCTTAACGCGTAAGGATTATTCTTGTCGCTTTGCTCCAACCCGCTGGAGATTATTTTCGTCCCTACCCTTTGCCTTGCTCCTGTTGCAGCGGGCTCGGGACATTCGTTCTTGTTGCTTCGCTCCAAACCGCTTGAGAGCAAATTTGTAATAAAAACCGATGGGCTCCTGTTACAGCGGGCTCCGCGCGCGAGTCGGCGTCGCCCTTAACGACGGCGGAAGAACCCCTGCATGGCAGCAAGGTGCATTCTCAGGATCCCTTGACGTCGTCGCATGCGCTCCGCCTCCGCTCACTGGTAGGCAAGAAATTTTCGTTTCCGTCTCTAAGAAACCACTTTGGCAACTTCATGCCAATTCTACCCTTATTCCGTAACTGGAACAAAACAAAGCATCAGCCTAATTTAGTCGATGACCTTAGTAATGCATGGGCAGTGTTCTTTAGGACTAGATTCGCCGCTACTTTGGGTATGATCTGTTTCGCCTCCTTCCGAGTGCTTGCGTGGTGAGAATCTATGCAGGAAGATACATTGACGACGACAGCCAGCACCCCCACCGCTCCGCGAACAGACCGTCTTGAACTGGTGAAAGAACTGGTCCGAGGCAGCATCGGAGTTGTCCACAAAGCCCGCAGTCCGCAGCTTGACCGCGTGACTGCTCTGCGCCAGTTCCAGGTACCGCAGTGGCTGGATGACGTGAATGACCTTTTGCAACGCATCCTGGCCGAGGCGCGGGCCGCCAGCGCCCTTGACCATGCGAATATCGGAAAGCTTTATACGTGTGGATACAAAGACTTCAATGTCTTTGTGACTGCCGAATTCGTTGAAGGCCAGACGTTGCGTGACTTGATGTCCGCGCGTACGCCTGACCTGAATGAAGTTGTAGCGATTGCACGGCAGATCTGCGCCGGGCTGGATTACGCGGCTGAAAAAGGCGTCTACCATCATTTTCTGAATGTTTACAACATCAAGGTATTGCCCGGCAATGAAGTCAAGATCCTGGATTTTGGCCTGATCCATGACAAGAACCTGCTTTCACAGACCGGGACCAAGAAGCTGGACAACGAACCTTATCTTTCACCGGAACAGGTGAAGAACAGGATTCCTGATCGTGCGTCAAACATGTTCAGTCTGGCCACGATTGTGTATGAGCTGTTCACCACACGTAATCCATTCGCCGGCAAGCATCTGGGTGAAGTGGACCGTGCCATCGGTGACGCGATGCCGCATCCGTTGAACGTGGCCAACGGCCGCGTGCCGGAAGCTGTTTCCCGCGTGGTGCTCAAAGCGATGTCAAAGAACCCCGCGGACCGCCATGCGAGCGGCGCGCAGTTTATGGCTGAGCTGGACCAGGCGATGCGCGAGCCGCGCATGCCGTCCAAGTCCGCCACTGGAGTTTTTTCCGCAGTTGGAAACACAACAGGATCGTTCAAAGCTGTAGGTAACACAACGTCAAAAATCCCGGCGTCGCCCTTGACCACAAGATCGAACGTTCCCGTGCCGGCAACAACCAGCGCCGCGGTACGCAAGCCGGTAAGCGGCCCATCGAATCAATGGAAGGTTGTCGGCGGCATTGTTGCCGCGGTGGTTATTCTCGCCGCGTTGGCCATGGTATTCCAGCGCAAGCCTGCTGACACCACGGACGCAGACACCGCAGCCGTGGCCACGCCCGCCATATCCAATGCCACGGAACCAGGAACTGAGCAGACTGCAACGGTAGGCACAACGGAACGCTCGGCGCGCCCAGCTTCATCTTCATCCCAATGGCAGATTCAGCCAGGGTAGAAGAGCGGCGCAATTCGTAAATGAGCGCAGCAACAACACCGGTGGCAGCCGACGGACAAATCACCGTCTCCGCTCTGCCATTGGGATCGATCATTGAAATTGAAGGCCGCTCCGGACAATGGAAGTCGCCACAGACAGTTGGCCCGCTGCCTCCTGGCACCTACAAAGTGACGGTGAGCAGTCCGGGATATTCCGCGGAAGCGCGCAACATACAGGTTCTTCCCGGCAGCCGCGCTGTTATGGAGGTTCGACTGGCGGCGTCGAAGGGATTTGTCACGGTCAGCGGTACTCCGACCGGAGCCAACATTCTGGTTGATGGCAAAGACACAGGCCGGGTCACTCCTGCAGAGTTGATTCTTGACCCTGCGACACATACCATCACCGTACACAAACAGGGATACCTGGATGCCAGCAGCGATATGAAGCTTGCGGCAGGCCAGGGAATTTCGTATTCGCCAACGCTGCTGGTGGCGGGACGCACGGACAACATCAAGATCGTGAACGGTGGCAACAAGCTTTTTGGCGGCGGCAACGCCACGGCTGGAATGGCGAGAATCGAAATCAAGAGCGAGCCCAAAGGCGCGCAAGTGATTGTGAACGGTACTCCGCTGCAGAAGGCGACGCCAGTTGAAATCCAGGTTGAAGCCGGCAGCTATGACGTTACGTTGCAGAAGGATGGATTCCAGCCCATGCATGAGAGCGTGATTGTGGGCCAGGAAGACCGCGCCAGAATCACCAAAGTATTCACACGTTAATTTCATATAACAAACAGTTTTTGTAACGACGGGGGAGCAATCCAAGAGCTGCGGACGGCGAACGTTAGCCGTCCGCTTTTTTCATTTGCCGGCTAACCCATAGCTGCTCAGGACACATGCTCAGGACACATGCTCTGGAAACAAGTAGAATAGAAGGGCACACACAATTCTGATAGATCAGGGAAAAACAACGGTTTGAATTCAGCTATCCGCAACATCGCCATTATTGCCCACGTTGACCACGGTAAAACCACGCTTGTAGACGCTATGCTGCGCCAGAGCGGCGCCTTCCGCGCCAATGAAGCCATGGTGGACCGTGTGATGGACTCCAATGACCTGGAGCGCGAACGGGGTATCACCATTCTGGCGAAGAATACCGCCATCTGGTATCACGAAGTAAAGATCAACATAGTGGACACGCCCGGGCACAGCGACTTTGGCGGTGAAGTGGAACGCGCACTCAAGATGGTGGATGGCGTGATGTTGCTGGTGGACGCCAGCGAAGGCCCTTTGCCTCAGACACGCTATGTGTTGAGCAAGGCACTGGAAGCCGGCCTGCCGCCGATTGTGGTGATCAACAAGATTGATCGTCCGGACGCACGCGCACAGGAAGTGGTGAACGAGTTATTCGATCTCTTCATTGACCTGGACGCACGTGAAGACCAGCTTGACTTCCCTATTCTCTATACGAATGCCAAGCTGGGAACGGCCAGCAACAGATCCGCCGTGCCGGGTGAGAATCTACAGCCGTTGTTTGAAGCCATTGTGAAGACGACTCCGTCTTCCGGCGGCGATCCTGAGAATACATTGCAGATTCTGGTGGCGAACCTTGATTACAGTGACTATCTTGGCCGCCTGGCCATCGCTCGCGTATTCAACGGCACGCTGCACACGGGAGAAGATTGCGGCATCGCCAAGCTGGATGGAACCGTACAGAAGGTGAAGATCACCAAGCTGTTTTCATTCAGCGGACTCAAGCGTGTAGACATTGATAAGACCGAGTGCGGTGATATCGTGGCCATCGCTGGCGTGGAAGGTATCAATATCGGCGAAACCATCACGAACTTTGAGAATCCGTCTCCGTTGCCCCACATTGTCATTGATGAGCCGACAATTGCCATGCAGTTTTCGGTGAATACGTCGCCCTTTTCCGGACGTGAAGGACAGTACGTAACTTCGCGCAATCTGCGTGACCGTCTGCAAAAGGAATTGCTAACTAACGTGTCTTTGCGCGTGGAAGACAGCGGCGCCACTGATTCTTTCAAAGTACTTGGTCGCGGTGAACTTCAGCTATCGATTCTGATTGAAACCATGCGTCGCGAAGGCTTTGAGCTGGCCGTGGGCAAGCCGGAAATCGTAACCAAGCGTATTGATGGCAAACTGATGGAGCCGCAGGAAAAGTTGATGGTCGATATCCCGGACGCGTTTGTGGGCGTGATCATTGAAAAGCTGGGCCAGCGTAAAGGCCAGATGCTCAAGATGCACAACCACGGCTCCGGCCGCGTGCGCATTGAGTTCACCATTCCCAGCCGAGGCATGATCGGCCTGCGATCTGAGCTACTCACAGACACGCGCGGAACGGTGATCATGAACTCACTCTTTGATGGCTACACGGAATGGCTGGGCGAAATTCCTCATCGTATGACCGGCGCTCTGGTCTCCGATCGCAACGGCTCTTCCACGGCCTACGCCTTGTGGAGCCTGCAGGAGCGTGGCGTGCTATTCATCAATGCCGGCGTGGAACTCTATGAAGGCCAGATTGTGGGCGAAAATGCCCGCGAGGTTGATCTGGACGTGAATGCCGTCCGGGAAAAGAAGCTAACCAACATGCGCTCATCCAGCGCCGATGAAGCGATTCGACTGGTTCCCTTCAAGAATTTGACGCTGGAGCAGGCCATTGAATTCGTGGCTGACGATGAGTTGGTGGAAGTCACGCCGAAGTCGTTGCGTTTGCGCAAGAAGATATCTGCAGGCGAATCGGCGTCCGAAGAAGAATGCGGCCATGCCGGCGAATGCACCGGCGTTAACGTAGTTTCAGCCGCGAATAAACGCGAATAAAACCGGTGGCCGCAGAGAACGCAGATCCTATCGGCCGATCCTGTGCGAAGAGGGATCTCTACCGCCGCGTGGTCCATAAGGTGAGAAACAATTTGCGAGCGTTGAGCATTTGTCTATGCCTGTTTGCCCTTTGTGCGCTTACTTTCGGTTGCAGGAGAACCGACAAGGAGACGGCCAAGTCTCTGGAAGGCTCTTGGACTCTGGCCAAGGGCAAAGAATGCTCTAAATATGACGTAGAATCTGACAGGCTGATACTTCGGAGCGCCGGCGTAATGGAGCAACACACCGTTTCAAAGCAGGGGCTCCACTATGATTCGAGTATCGAGAGGTGGGCGTTCATCCCCCCAGATCAGGTGATGCTGGATGCGCGAGAAGACTTCTCCAGCCGTCAATCGCAGAATCAGTTCGTTGGTGCCAGGCGAAAGGAAGTCTTGCTTCTCGAACTTACTCATCCGAAGTTGATTATGCTGAAGCCGAAATCGGACTGTTACTACACCCAACCTAAATAGCCCGCCACTCTTGTTGTTTCCGCCAAGAGATCGTCGGCACGGTAGGGTTCCCTCGCTTCGCTCGGGATAAAAAACAAAGCTCCGCTCCGGGAGTAAACCAAAAACACAAACCAAAAACTAATCCAGCTCTTTCCCCTTCGTTTCCGGCAGAAACATCGCCATGAACATCGCCAGCAGAAACGACACGGCACAAAAAGAGAATGCCCATGACAAGATCCCGAGACTGTGCCAGTCGTCCGATCGTATAAGGCGCCAGTGCACTGAGCGTGCGAGCGCCGTTGTAGGTGAAGCCAAGCGCCCGTGAGCGTACGCGCGTGGGAAACAGCTCACTGCCAATCAATCCTGATCCGGAAAAGAATCCACTGCCAAAGAATGCGACCATGGCTCCCAGCACCATGATGGACCATTGCGAACGGGCAGCGGCGTAGATCGGCACCAGGATCGCTGCGCACAGCAGGTAGAAGATAAAGGCTTTCCTGCGTCCGAATTTCTCCGCCACCCAGCCAAAGGTTATGTATCCCGGGAACATCCCAATGAGGTTCAGCGTGACCAGAAGAGTGGTTGTCTGCATCAGTCCGAAACCGCGTCCTCCGCTGGCTACGGGAAGAGCAAGGTAGGGCGGGATCCATGAGAACAATCCCCACCATGCAAACAGGCCAAAGAAATTCAGCAAGAACAGAAATATGGTGCGCTTGCGCAACACCGGGGCAAAGATTTCACTGAACGGCGCCTTTTGTTCCTTTGCGGCATTCTTCTGTTCGCGCCACAACTCAGATTCAGGAACGCTTTTGCGGATCCACAGCGTCACCAGCGCCGGCAGGATGCCGACGAAAAATACGTACCGCCAGTTCTGCGTCGCCTTTAAAACGAACCCCGCGACCACCGCCGCTGCGGCATAGCCCCATGCCCACGAGCTTTGCACAATGGCAATCGCTTTGGCGCGCAAATGCGTTGGCCATGTTTCCGCCACCAGAGTTGCGCCGGTATTCCACTCGCCGCCCATGCCCAACCCCAGCACGAAACGAAAAAAAGCCAGCATGGGAATGGATGTTGATAATCCCGAACCAAGCGAACACACGGAATAGGTAAGGATGCTGAGCATCAATGCTTTGGTGCGTCCTACCCGGTCGGCAATGAAGCCAAAAAGCACGCCGCCGATTCCCGATGCGAACAGGGTGAACGTGCTGAGCCAGCCTGCGCCAGCCTTACTGATGCCGAACGCCGTCATCACGTGGGCGATCACCAGGCTGTAAAGCATCACGTCAAAGGCGTCCAGGGCCCAGCCCAGGGACGCAGCGAGCAGCGTGCGCTTCTGGGCGGACGTAACTTCTGAAAGCCTGATTGTGCTGGTTGCCATTGCGGGTGGATTTTAACATGGGTTTTTGTCGCTTCGCTCCAAACCGCATAGAGAGCAAATCTCATGGTTGCGGGAAGTGTGCTCCTGTTGCAGCGGGCTCGGCGCGTGTTCGGCCTCGCCCTTAAAGGGCGGATAATCGACAAGCCCAGGGAGCGTATAACGCGCTAGGAAATTATTTCGCCACCAACGAGAAATACCTCTTCGCTCTTCCCACATCTTTGCCAATCTGTTCTTTGAGTGCGTCAACGGAAGGAAACTTCATCTCCGCACGTCGCCATTGCAGGAAGGAAATCTCCACTTCCGTCTGCGCGGTAACTTCCAGAGGATGGAAATCCAGCAGGTGGGTCTCAATGGCAAATGAGTCTTCACCAAAGGTCGGGCGATTGCCGACGTTGGTCACTGAATTAAATGTCTCATGGCCCACGCGCGTCCGGGTGAGATAGACACCGTTGCCGGGGACAAGCTCGTCATAGCGGCTCAGGTTAATGGTGGGCACAGTATATTTGTGGCCGAAGCCGCGTCCTCGGCCTGGCGCCGCGGTGATACTGAAGACGCGTCCAAGCAACCGGGCTGCACGGCTGACCTTGCCTTCGCCAATCAATGCGCGTATCTGGCTGCTGGAGACGGGTGTTCCCCGCATCATCATCACAGGATAAAGTTTCACGGCGAAGCCGAGCGCGTGTCCGAGTTCAGTGAGCGTCCGGGGTGTGCCTTCAGCCTTGTGGCCAAAATGGAAGTTATCTCCTTCATGCACTTCGCGAGCGTGCAGCCTATCGACCAGGATGCGACGGGCAAATTCCTCCGCCGTGGTCATGGAGAAATCGCGCGTGAATGGAAGCACCAGGAGAGCGTCCAAGCCACTCTGTTCCAGCAGCTTCTCCTTGGCTGCCTGCGGCGTGATCAAACGAGGGGCAACTTCCGGGCGCAGAATTCTTACGGGATGGGGATTGAATGTAACGGCTACGGCTTTGCTCCCCGATTCTTTGGCGCGGCGGACCACTTCTCTGAGCACATGCCGGTGGCCGCAATGAACGCCATCAAAGTTTCCTACGGAAACGATGGTTGGGCGAAGATCAGCAGGCACTTCTTCCAGCGCACGAAATATCTTCATGCGATGTCGAACTCCAGCTTCAGGCCGTCATGGGCCAGGCGCACGTTTTCCGGCAGTGTCCGGTTGGTTTCTTCGTGCGGAAGATCGTGGGAGATGTGGGTGAAAAACGCCCGTTTTGGCTGGAGCTCATTCACCAGCCGCAAGGAGTTGGCGACGGTGGAATGTGTGGGATGAGGCTTATGCCGAAGGGCGTCAAGAAACAGAATGTCCAGCCCGCGCAGGCGTTCCAGCGATGATTCAGGAATATCGCTGAAGTCAGTGAGATATGCGGCCGAGCCAAAGCGGAAGCCATGGATTTCCGCTTCGCCGTGGATGACCTTTACGGGTTCAAACTCAACGCCGAATAATGGCACCGATCCATTGATGCGATTCATGCTGACGCGAGCAATGCCGCCAAACTTATAGGTGGGATCAAAGATATAGCGAAAGATCGTCTCCATGGCTTCGGCCGTGCTGTCATCAGCATAGAGAGGAATCTTGTCGGGATGGCGGAAGCTCAAAGGCCGCACGTCATCGAGTCCCAGAATATGATCGGCGTGCGCATGGGTGTAGAGCACGGCATCAATGCGTTTGATCTTTTCGCGTATGGCCTGTTGACGGAAGTCAGGCGTGGTATCAATCAGCACGGTGCGGCCGTCATACTGCAGCATGATCGAGGGGCGCGTGCGCGCGTCATGCGGATCACCGGATGTGCATACCCGGCAGTCACAGCCGATGGTAGGCACACCCATGGAGGTGCCGCTTCCCAGCACGGTGAGAGTTGCCTTCATTTTGTTCCGGGAATTACTCCAGAAGGTGGAACAACTCCAGAAGGCGGATTGGCCGCGCGCGCAGCAATGGCATTGGTCAATTCAATCCATGCCATGCGCAGTTCAAAGAGAACATTCTGCAACAGCGTGTTTTCGCGATCGGTCAGGTTGCCCCTGGTCTTTTCCTGGAGGATGGTTACTGAATCAATGGTCTGGCGGGCGCCAATGACATCGATCTGCGCCTGTGTCTCGCCTTCCGGCCGGACTGCGCCCATCTGGATGAGAGCGCTCATATAGAGCGATTCAATCACCTTCTCAAAGGTCATCTCCGGATAAACGCCCTGCGCGCCGAGCTTGGATTGGAAAATATCGTCCAGCTTTCTGCCAGAAGCTCGATACGCATCAATCTGCTCACGCTGCTCTTCTACCGTGGGAGGCTCGGGCATCTCCTCGGCTGAGGCAGCGGCTTCCGGGTTGTCAATCAGCCGGGCCGACGATTCCGTTTCATCGACCTTCATGTCCGCTGGTGCAACTGGCGGTGCTGTGGCTTGAGGCGCTTTGGGTTTTTCTTCTTCTGTCATCGCCACATCCGTGCGCTCACCCTCTGAACCAAATCTGCGGCGATCACTTACGATAAATTCCTGTTCCTGTTTTTTGCTCATTAGGTCCTCAATGACTTAGATTCAAACGGCAGGTCGACGATGCTGACGCTCTTCCCGCCTAGTTCCACAGTTCCCTGGCTCGACACAGCTTCATGCCGGACATATCCCAGCCCAATGTTCTTTGCGCAGCCGTCTACATTTATATTCAGACTGCTTGTGACTTCAGCCAGTGTGCGGCCTTCGGCTTCAAACTTTCCCGGCGGGACCAGCACATCACCAAAATCAAAGCCGGTAAATTTACGATGCACCTGGCCACGTGAGCGTATGCGTTCTACAATTTCCTGGCCGATATAACATCCCTTGGTGAAGCTAAGCGCCTGCACCTGGCCGGTTTCCTGCGGCAGGTCGCGATCGCGAATGTCCTGTCCGTATTGCGGAATGCCATGGAGGAGACGCCACTGCTCCAGCGCTTCTGTCCCAACGGACTTCGCGCCGGCCTGGTGAACGATGTTGAAAAGACGCTCTGCCTCCTGAGCGCCCGACCAGAGCTCAAACCACCCGGGCTTCTGCTCGCCACCACGAATGATTCGGCATTGCATGCCGCCGGCATTCTGGTCGCGTATCTCAAGTGGCTCCATGCCGCTTACATCGAAACCGGCTTTGCTGAGAACGTCCGCCGACTTCGGTCCACAGACGCCAACGGCTGAAAAGAGCTCACGCGCATCAGCCAGTTCAACCTTATCCATAATGATGTAACGCTTCATGAAGGTAAGCAGCGGCTCAATCTGGGTACGGTCGGTCTCCAGAAGCAGGGATTCACCCAGGTTGTAGATAGTCATGTCACCCAGGATGCGTCCCTGAGCATTCAGGACAAATGCATAGACGCCGCGATTTAGAGCAAGATCACGAACATTGTTCGTGGTCATGTTATGCAGCCATCGGGTGCGATCTTTGCCGCCGGCGGTGATCAACCCTCGCCAGCCCAGTTGAAAAACTCCAGTCCCAGAGCGCAGTGCAGCCAGTTCGGAGGCGGTGTCACCATAGGTGAGCGGCGCATCCACACCGTTGTAATGCCCCACAGCGATACGCGTAACGGAGCCGGTATTGAGATCAGACTGTGCCATAAGCCAACCTTTGATTATAGCCAAGGTTGCGGCTTGAATGGCGTAGATGGTGAGAGTCTCCCTACGGCGATTTATGCATGGGCAGCCATGGAGAGTGTAAAAAGATTGTCATTTTGAGACGTAGCAAAGCTACGTCTCTACGTCGGGATTGTCATTGATTGGGGGCACGCGCCAACAGCCTACTGGTGGCCGCCCAGTTGTTTGCCAAAGAACTCCGCCGTAGCACGATAGCCCTTGACCCAGCTTTTCCAGAGGAGGAAGTCATGGATCTCGTCAGGGAAAACCAGCTCTTCAAATTGCACGTTCTGTTTGCGCAGGCGCTGGACCAGATCCGTGGTCTGCTGGAATGGGACGTTGCGATCATCGTCACCATGGATCAAGAGCACGGGAGACTTCCACTTATCAATGGAGGCAACGGCCGAGGATTCATAAGCCAGCTTTAACGCTTCTCTATAGTCAGGAGCCGACTCAGCACCGGGCATGTCGAGGCGCAACAAGGTTGACCAGTCATGCACGCCATGAAAATCAACGCCGGCGGCAAAAATATCAGAGTTGCGGGCAAGGGCCAGCGCGGTAAGCAGGCCGCCGTAGGAACCTCCCCAGATGCCGATGCGCTTGCGATCGACAGACTCCAGGCCCTGCAGATATTTTGCTGCTGCCACAACGTCTTTATATTCTGACGCGCCGCGCCAGGTCGCGTTTGCCGGACGCCGGAAGGCTACTCCATACATGACACCCAGGCGATAGTTGACGGCGAGCACGGTATAGCCGAGGCTGGCCAGATACTGATTTTCCGCATAGGCATTGTGGTAGTAGTACATGTAATGAAAGCCGAGCATCATCTGTCGCGGCGGGCCACCGTGAGCAAAGATCAAGGCAGGGCCTGCGCCGGCAGGCTTGTTGCGACCCACGAAAAGCTGTCCGTGGATTTCCAGACCATCATCACTCTTGAAAGTGACCTGCCTTGGTTCCACCAGCTGGTCTGAAGGAAAGTCCGCCGGCAGCGCGCTTTTGGCGATCATCTCGCGGCCATTCTCCGTAAGGCGGTAGGGCATGGCAGGCGTTGTGCCGCTGGATCCAAGACACACAATGACGCCATTCACCAAGGGCACTGGCAGCCATTCAACGGTTGCGCCCTTGCTCACAGCCTTCGGCGCAAAGCCTGTGGTGCTCACCCGCCAGATGTGGCGGCGGTCAACATCATTCTGGTTGGAGGTATAGAAGATGTCATTTTTATCGGGGGAAAGAGTCACGTCTTCCACGTCAAATTCGCCGGGCGTGAGAAGCGTGGCCTCTCCGCCCTGAATGCTGATGGTGTACAGATGATTGCGGCCATCGTGCTCTGAGCAGAATACGATCCGCCCGCCAACGCCGAATTTGAATGACTGCGTGGCATAGGGTGGCAGTGAGTCATTCATGGTGTTGCCGCTCTTCCACAGGCGGCGGGAGATGCCGGCGTCGGCATTGGCCAGCCATATGGACCATGGCACGGGCGGTTGCGGGATCAATGGCTGATGCGCCTCAGCACCGCCGGTCTTCAGATAAGCGATCTGGCGGCCGTCATTAGACCAGCGGGGAGCGAAATCATGATCGACGGTGGGAGCGATGTAGTGCACCTTGTCTTCAGCGAGGTTGTAGACGGCAATGAAGCTATGATCGCCACGGTTGGATCGGAATGCGAGACGTGTACCATCGGGCGACCACTGCTGTTCGGATTCGCTGCCACGAAGATCCGTGAGCTGGTGCGCGGGCTTATCACCCGCCACTGGAGCGATCCACAGATGATGTTTGGCGCCGACCCACACGGCCCACTGTCCGTCAGGTGAGAGCTGAATATCTTCACAATCTTCCTCATCACAACCCATATCACCCAGCAAACGCGGCTTCCCTGTTTCCACGTCAGCGGCCCAGACCTGCTGTTTGGGTTCCCTGGTATCGGTGCCGGGATTAGCGACGTGACCATCACGGTTGATCTCTGATCCGCGGGCGTAGACGACTATCTTGCCATCCGGGGTGAGCATGGGGCTGAAGATGTCCTGACCGTTGTCACCCTGATAGTGCGTTACCTGGCGGCCTTCGAAGGCGGGCGCGTCGGCGATCCATATGTTGCGTTCGCCTTTGGCGTCAAATACCCAGGCGATGCGCGGAGCCTTATCAGCAGCCGTGAGGTTCGTTGGAAAGGGCGACGACATGACCTGTTCGAGGGTGAAGGAAGGCTTTTGCGCGAAGGCGGAGATGGAAAATACAAGGACCAGGGCATACAGAAGCTTCATAGGCGGACAATGATACAGCAGGAGGTCGCGATCCTCAGTGTTTGACTGGGCTGGGCCAGATTTTAAATTTGAAATTTAAAATTTTGAATTTGAAATCCCTCCCCCATTTGAAATGCCGTCATCGCTTGCATTACCCTTAAGAGCAGTAATGCCTATGAAAAACTTTGCTATTCCACGCCTAATTGCCTTGTTTCTCTTTGTATCCACGCTCACCCTGACGATAGCCACTTTTTCCGTCCCGGCCCATGCACAAGATGTGGCTTCGTTTGAAAAGCGCATCACGGTCAAAAAGCTTGCCAATGGCATGACGGTGATCATCATGGAACGGCCGGAAGCGCCGGTGTTTTCGTTCTACACGCATGTGGACGCCGGCTCTGCGCAGGAAGTCCAGGGGATCACCGGCCTTGCGCACATGTTTGAGCATATGGCGTTCAAGGGCACGGACAAGATTGGCACTACGAATTATCCGGCCGAGAAAACGGCGCTCGCCAAAGTGGAACAGACCTATGCGGCCTATCAGATGGAAAACGAGAAGGAAGTTGGTCGCGATCCGAAAAAAGTTGAGCAGCTTTCCGCGGCATGGAAAGCAGCGATTGAAGACGCGAACCAGTACGTGATCCCCAATCAGTTTGGCGAGATTGTGGAGAGCCAGGGCGGAGTGGGACTGAACGCGAATACCGATCTGGACGAGACGCTCTATTACTATTCATTCCCGGAGAACCGGCTGGAGCTGTGGGCGTATCTGGAATCGGAACGATTCCTTCATCCCGTGATGCGCGAGTTTTACAAAGAACGCGACGTGGTGATGGAAGAAAGGCGCATGCGCACGGACAGCTCTCCACAGGGGCGGCTGCTGGAGCAGTTTCTGGCCGCGGCTTTTGTGGCGCATCCCTATGGACGCCCCGTAGTGGGATGGCCTTCTGATCTTGTGGCATTCTCTGCCACCGATGCGCAGAATTTCTTCAACAAATATTACGTTCCAGCCAATGTCACAGTTGCCGTTGTAGGCGATGTGAAAGCAGCAACGGCGCTGCCCATCATTGAGAAATACTTTGGGCGAATACCAGCCGGCCCGGAACCGGAGCCGCTGCGAACAAAAGAACCGCCGCAACGATCCGTACGTGAGGTGATCCTGCAGGATAAGAGCCAGCCACTCTACATTGAGGGCTATCACCGGCCTAACTATCGCGACCCGGATGACGCGGTTTATGACGTGCTGTCCGACCTTCTATCCAAGGGCCGCACATCGCGGTTGTACCGCGCGATGGTACGCGACAAACAGGTAGCACTGGCTGCGCAGGGCGGCAGCTATCCGGGGAATAAATATCCGAACCTTTTCTATTTCTTTGCCGTTCCGAGTCAGGGACATTCAGCGGAAGAAATGGCGGCCCCCATCCATGAAGAAATTGAGAAGCTGAAGACCCAGGATGTGAGCGACGATGAGTTGCAGTCAATCAAGACGCGGGCCAAGGCCGATTTGATCCGCGGACTGGGCGACAATCAAGGACTGGCTTCACAGTTGGGCGAATATCAAGCTCTGTATGGCGACTGGCGCGAACTGTTCCACCAGATTGACCGGATCGACAAGGTGAGCAAAGCGGACCTGCGCCGTGTGGCGAATAAGATCTTTAGTGAAGATAACCGGACGGTTGGGCTGATGGAAACCGCCAAGCCGAAAGCGACGGGTGCGGCGCAACCGAAAGGCGGCCAGCAATGAACAGATTAGCATTGAACAGATTAACGCTGAATCGCATCGTTTCAGCCGCTCTGACATTTGGGCTGGCAATTTCGGCGGCAATGGCGCAATCAGCCAAACCACAATCAACACCAAAAGCGAGTACGGCAAGCAAACCAGCGGCGGTGAGTAGGCAGAGTGCTTCGGGCATTCCGAGTAACTGGAATAAAGTGCCAATTCCTTCTCTGCATCAATTCAAGCCGCAGGAGCCGCGCCGGGTGGAGTTCCCCAACGGCCTGGTGGTTTTTTTGCAGGAAGATCATGAGCTGCCGGTGATCAATGGTTTCATACGCGTGCGCGGCGGGTCGCGTGATGAACCTGCTGCTAAAGTCGGAATGGCCAGCATTTACGGCGAGGTCTGGCGCATCGGCGGTACCACGTCAAAGACAGGCGACCAGCTGGATGACTTTCTGGAGTCGCGCGCCGCGCGGGTAGAGACATCCGGTGCGCTGGATTCCACGGTGCTGAGCTGGTCATCACTTAAGGAGGATTTTGGCCAGGTATTTCCTGTGATTGTTGATCTGCTGGAGCATCCGGAATTCCGTCAGGAAAAGATCAATCTGGCCAAGAAGCAGCTTGGCGATGTGATTTCGCGACGCAATGATGACATCGACGAGATCACCGGGCGCGAATCGGCCAAGCTGGGCTATGGCAGTGACAATCCCTATGCGCGCACAGCCGAATATCAGACAGTGGACGCCATTACCCGTGAAGATCTGATCGACTGGCACCGGCGCACGGTTGTGCCGAACAATATGATGGTTGGCATTGCCGGAGACTTTGATTCCGCCGCGATGGAGAAGATGCTACGCGATGCTCTGGGGGGCCTCCCCAAAGGCACTGCAATGCCGAAAACCAACATCGCGTTCCGCGAGCCCAAGCCGGGAATTTATTTCGTGGAAAAAGATGACGTCAACCAGAGCGAGATCAGCATGATCGACCTGGGAATCGACCGGCGAAACCCCGACTACTATGCGCTGGTGGCGATGAATGAAATCTTTGGCGGCGGCTTTTCGTCGCGACTCTTCGCCAACATTCGCACTAAGGAGGGCCTGGCTTATTCCGTTGGCGGAGGCGTGGGTTCCGCGTTTGACCATCCGGGACTGGTTCATATTTCCATGGGCACGCAGAGCAGCAACACGGCCAAAGCAATTGACGCGCTGAACAAGGAGATCGCCCGCATGATCAAAGGCGGAGTGACGGAGACCGAGTTGAAGAAAGGCAAAGATTCAATCCTGAACTCTTTTATCTTTGAATTTGATTCCAAGGAGAAAGTGCTGGCGGAAAGGATGCGCTATGAGTTCTACGGTTATCCTGCGGATTTTCTGGAACAGTTCCGCCTGGGAATCGAGAAGGTGACGCCGGCAGACGTGGACCGCGTGGCCAAGAAATATCTGCATCCGGAAAAGCTGGCGATCCTGGTGATTGGCAATTCCAAGGATTTTGACAAAGATCTGAAGACGTTTGGAAATGTCACGCCGTTGGATATTGCCATTCCACAGAAAAAGCCTGGGAGTTAGTTTAGCTGGGACAGGCCCAAGCGGTAGCCTCAGCAGCTGAAGCCGAGAATTCTTCGGCCGTTAGACGCAGGCATAAATGCCTGCTCTACCCCGTTAGTACCGGCCATCATTGATGGTGGCGCGGGCCAAAAAACCTCGAGCACAATATCCCTCCGCCCTACTCACGCGCTGAAGCAAACGCGCGTTCGCTTAACGGACGTCGGGATGGCGATACTATTTTTGTTTCGAGAGAATTCCCTGAAGCTGCGCTCATACGATCGACATCCTCGGGATCCTTCGGCTTTGTCGTCGCATACGCTCCGACGTCGCTCAGGATGACAGCGGGTTGGGGCCACGCCTGCCACATAAACATGGAAGGCGAAATAAAAAAGGGCGAACCAAACACATCGAAGGCAAAGTAAAAAAGGGCGGACCGAATAAAACGGTCCGCCCTTTGGTATTGGTGCGAATTGGTTAGAAGCGCACGTGGAATGAGAGTTGGAGTTTACGCGGGCCGATGCCGTTCGGATCAACAGCAGCCGGATCGCCAAGCCCACCGAACACGGGGTTGAGGAAGTCCGAGCTGATTTTGCCGTTTTGCAGGTCACTCAGATGCAACGTCTGCCCGCTGCTGCCGGCGTAGGTGCCATTGGGTCGCATGCAGCTCTTGCAGGTGAAGAAATCAGGCGCTACACCCGTGATGTTTCCATCTGCATCTCTGGTAACGGACGGGCCGAGCACGCTGAGCACGTCATTGCTGTTGAATGAGCCCCAGTTTGCGTGATTGAAAACGTTGAAAGCGTCAAAGCGAAGTTCGAGCTTAACGTTCTCATGCACGGTGAAGGATTTGTAGAGAGAAGCGTCAAAGCGGACGAAAGGCGATCCGCGGCCGGCATCTCTTCCCACATTGCCGCTGGCCAGCTTGAAATCAACAGGCGTGCCGGTAATCGCGTCGATGGCACCGGTCGCCCCAGCCACACTCGGTGCGACTGTGTTTTGAATTGACTGGCATTGCCCAGCCGGAAAGCCCGCAGTTTGGCAAGCAGCAACTGCACCGGGGCCGAACAACGCGTTGGCACCGTCAAAGGAGGCGATGCCGGCGGTTGTAATCGATCCATCCGGCAAAACGCTGGGACGCTGCTGGGTTTCGCTACCCGCGCCGAAGAACCTGGCGCTGCTATTGAATCCAGAGCTACCGGTGGAGAGTGGATAGGGGCGTCCGGATTGGATTTGACCAAGCCAGCTAAGTCCCAGGTTGTTAGCCACCCATCCCATGAAATGGTTGTCCACGGCGTGACCGCTATCGAGGACCACGCTCATGTTCACGGCGTGGCGAACGTCGTTGAACGCGGGACCGAGTTCCGGACGGATGTTGACAAAATCGGCCGGCTCAGAAAGACCGAAAAAGTCTTCGCCGGAAGTAATTGCATGGGACCAGGTATAACTGGCGTTGAACTGGACATGATTGGACATGGTCTTCTCCGCACTGACGACCAGTCCGTTGTAGTGAGAGGTGCGGGAGTTCTCGTTGGTGCGAATCGCGGTGAACTGCGGATTTGGACGAGCTCCGAAGAAGAAGAATCCCGGGTTACCCGGATCAGGCAATATTGGCGGCGCGTTCAGATCACGCTCACCGAACAACCCGAATCCGAACTGACCAATGTACATCAGACCACCTTTCAGTGTCTTGCTGAACTCGTGTTCAATGCCGACGTTGACCATCCGAATTTCCGGATTTCTCAGGTTTGGCGCAATCGGACGGACACGGCCAAAGCCACTGGCCCCGCCGATGGTGGGTGCAAATGGCGCAAGTAGCGCGGGATTGGGAGCATTGGGGAAGGCATTCAAAACGGCCTGCCCGGCAGGCGTGGAACCGTCAATGGTCACGGTGTTGAGCGTGGTGCCGTCAAAGTTGAGCGAATCGAGCACTACGTTGTTGAAAGCAAGCTGGGTTGTTTCGGCAAAGCCCACGCGGAACAACGTTTTCTCCCAGGGAGCATAGGTAAATCCGATGCGAGGCTGGAAGTTATTGGGGTCAGACGAGCAAGCGGAAATCACGCCATTGCCCTGGAAGCAGGTCCCGTTCGGCCCGGGAATTTTTCCGCCTTTGAAAGCGCCCGCCTCAAAGTCATAACGCAACCCGTAGTTAGCGGTCAGCTTGCTGGTGATCTTCCATGTGTCCTGCAGGTAAACGCCGTAAATGTTGTCTTTGGAAGTGACCTCGCCCGGCCCAAACGCCACTGTGAAACTGGAGGGCTGGTTGGCGTTGTCCAGCAGATACTGTCCGAAGTGGAACTGCGGGAAGAGCGAATTCCACGGATAGTAGCTGATGTTGAACCCGCTTTTGACAGTGTGCCGGCCATGTGACCAGGTAAGGTTGTCAATGTACTGATATCGTTTCTGCAAGCCGCCCTGAGGACAGCAGAAATTAGCGCCCGTCTGTGTGCCGTCCGGATGGATGACGCCAGGAGCGGAGGTGTTATCGGCTATATTATTGACGAAGCGAGTGAATACAAAACGCGCTTCATTGACCAGGTTCGGCGTGACCGACATGACGTCGCCGACGTTCAGGTTGACATTGTTTGTGGTGCTGCTGGTGAGATCGTCAGGCGTCACGTTTGAGCCAGTCTGTACGATCACATTGCTGGAGCGGAACCGGTCAACCGCATAGCGGGCGCTGAGATTGTTGTTGTCTGAGATCTTGTAGTCGATCTTGCCTGCATAGAGCAGGTTGTTATTGGGTGACTGAACGGTGGTAGAACCTCCGAACGGAGTCAGCGTCAGCGGCACGCCTTGCTGGCTCAGATCATAACTGGCGAACCAGAAGAACCTGTCCTTGATAAATGGCCCGCCAACGGTAAAGCCGTACTCCTTACGATGAAAAGGAGCGCGCGCGCAGCCGGAGATGTCGGCGGTGCCAACGGCACTGGCTGGGCAGCGAGTTTCGGTGGCCGGAATCAAACCGGTGGCTGGATCGAGAAATCCATTGTTGTAAAACGGATCAGAGGAGGCAAGGTTACGCCCACGGAAATACATATGACCTTCGCCATGCACTCCGTTGGTTCCGGACTTGGTGACCACGTTCATCACCAGGCCGCTCGCCTGGCCATATTCAGCGTTGTAATTGTTGGTGATGACCTGAAATTCCCGGACTTCATCCACCGATGCGCCGGTACCGTCACGACCGGAAACGAGCTGGTCAGTGATATTGGCGCCATCCACGTTATAAAGATTGCCGCGATTATTAATTGATCCAGGAGCGATCAGATCAGTCGTTAAACCGCTGGTATCCGCTTTGACGCCAGGAGCCGCCAAAGCAAGCTGTGCATAGTCATTGACGCCACCGGCTGCGCCGGCAATCGTCGGAAGGCGCTCCATATCGAAACTGGTGATGGATGTGGAGACGTCCGTTCTGGTGGTTTCAATCAGTGGCGCAGCGGTTGTGACCTCTATACTCTCGGTGGAACCGGCCACATTCATTTTGAATGCCAGATCCTTCTGATCACCCAGGTTAAGCACGACATCTTTCACGCTTCCAGGGGAAAAGCCCTTGGCGTCCACCTTCACGGTGTACGTGCCGGGCGCGAGGTTGGGAATTACATAGTTACCGGTGGAAGTGGTCTTGGCAATGCGGCTGATGCCGGTACCCTGATTGGTGGCTGTTACGTTTGCGTCAGAGACAACGGCGCCTTGAGGATCGACGACGGTTCCAACGATGGTTGCTGATGCAGCACTCTGTGCGATGGCCGGAACACTGACCATACAACACAAAAGAGCAAGGAGGAAGAGGATCGCAAAGTGTTTCATGGGGGAGGATCTCCTTGTGCCCAAGCCGGGAAGGTGAAGGCAAGAAGAACAAGAGGGGCCCCAAGAACGGCTACATACGCCAGATACCCGGCATTTAGGCGAGAAACATTTTACATCGTTTTAATAAAACTTAACATCTCTAAACCTTATGGCTATATCAAAACAGGCCTATTGGCCGCACGCACAGGCGGCCAATCGGGCAATGCCCGTGGCTGGATTAGCCATAGATCGCTCGCCCGGCAGGACATATGCATTTGAGATCTGAATGCGATTGTCCCGAGAGAATTCCCTGAGGGCAAGATCGTTGAAGACCCAAAAATAATTGAAGACGGTAGCGAGCCCTCGCCGCGCTCGGGGTAAAGCGACCAAAACGGACCATTACTTTAGTCACCGCTCGGCAGCGGGTGGGGCCGACTTTCGTGCAAAATTTTATTACCGGTTTTCTTACCTGTTTCTCTGGGTTTCATACCTGGATCTCCTGCATGTATTCGATCCGGCGCGTGCGCTCACCAGTTGTTCATGACCCATCGGTACTGTGGCCTAGGGGATAGCACTGAACGAATGTACCAGTGGTTACGTTGACAATGATTCAGCAGTTGATATATTCGCGACTCGAGAGGCAACAGACCCATGAACAATATTTATGACGCGATCAAAGAGAAAGAAAACCAGATCGCGATCTTTCAGGCACAAATTTCAGGCTTGCAGGCGGAAATTGAAGCACTCCGCGTAGCAGCCCGGATCCTTGAAGGCGGACCAGGCGCAGAACTACCGCGTCCTGTTGCAGTCCAGAGCCCCGTGGCAGTGGCTGCACCGAATGGCGCGGACAAGACCAAGCGCGTTTGGCCGTAAACAAATTTCCAATCGCCACAAGCGTCCCCTCATTCCCCGAGCGCGGCCGGCGATCAAAGAGCTACACGGACGAAGATCCTTACGCTCACCAGATTCTACGCAGTAATTTTTTGATGTAGCAGCGGGCCGCAGCGATGCGGCGACGAAATCAGCCACTTCCGGGTGTTTGCACGACAAGAAGACAGGTTTTGTGGCGCATGTTGCAAACCATGTGCCGCAGGTCATACGGAGAAAAAAGATTGCAGGACGGCGCAACCATGGCAACGCAACCAACTGATACCAGCAAGCCGAGGCTTCGCGGGAATGGCGATGAACTGACAGTCATCGCACAGCGCGCACAAGCTTTCACCAACGCATCCGGCACGGCCATCGCCCTGAGCGAAGGCAATGTCGACGAAATTGTCTGCCGCGCCCGCAGCGGATCAGCCGCCCCTGAAGTGGGCGCTGCGCTGCGCGTGGAAGGCTCATTTACCGGACTCTGCATCCAGACAGGCAAAGAACTACGCTGCGACGATGCGGAAACCGACACACGAGTTGATACCGCAGCGATCCGCGCCCTGGGCATTCGTTCGATGGTGGTAACACCCATCCGCGAAGACAACCGGGTGATTGGCGTGCTCGCATGTTTTGCGCCGACGGCCCATGCCTTCACCATCACGCACGTGGCGGTGCTGAAAACCATGGCTGACCAGATCGGCGTTCTGCTGCAGAAAGAAAAACGCAATCGCGAAGAAGGAATTGCGCCGGAAGTGCAGCCGACGCAGTCCAAGCCGGTAGCGTCAGCGCCGGTTCCATTGCCACCGCCAGTGGTGATCAAGTCCGCGAGCGCAGCAGCACCGGCAAGAGGCCCCATTCCGGTAGTGAAAGCAGAGCCGGCGCGGGCGTCGGCAAGCGTCGCCTTCCCGCGGAATGAGGAAAAGGAAAAGCCGGAGGTTCGCGCTGCCTTTGGAACCTTTGACGCCATGACCGAGCCGAAGTCCGGCGGCAACACGAAGATGTTGGGCATTGTGGCGCTGATGGTCGTGCTAGTTGCCGGCGGCAGCTTCTATTTCCTGAAAGTGAAGAAGTCAACGCCCACGCAGCAGGCGACGAATACGTTGCCAGGGGCACAGCCGGTTGCAAACGGAAGCAGTGAAGGTCCGAATGCAGCGGCAACTTCAAACGGCTCGCCGGTCATCTCGACTGGCTCTGTGGCAACGTCAGTTCCCGCAGCAAACACCAGGGGTTCCGAAACGGGCAGGGTTGCCGCGGAAACAGCTCGCGCCAGCGAAAGGAAGCCTGTTGAGAAACCAAATTCGTCAGCGAGGAATGCTGACCGTATGATTGCAGAAGATCAGCCTCCGCAAAAGCCGGCAACAGTAACGCTGGGCGGCGGACAGTCACATATCCCAACTTCGAACGCACCTTTACCGCAGGCCGATGTGTCCGCGAACCTGACGATGGCGGGTAACAATGCGAGTGGAGCGCTGTCCGCGCTGGCTCGCCCGGTAAGTTCATCGACACCGTCAGTTGCGCAGTCAGAGCTTGAGCCCATGAAAGTGGTGAAGACCGTTCAGCCGATTTATCCCGCCATTGCCAAAGTTCGCCGCCTGAGCGGACCGGTGCTGGTGGAAGTAAAAGTCGGCAAGGATGGACGCGTCAGCAACCCGAAATTAATCAGCGGACAACCCGTATTTCGTGACGCCGCTTTTGATGCCGTGAAACAGTGGGTATTCAAACCAGCCTTGCTGAATGGCCAGCCGATTGAACAGACAACACAGATCAAAGTGGTATTCAGCCCACAGTAAACTTTGCTTGAACAAACACAAGAACCCGTCCGGTCAGGACGGGTTCTTTGTCGTTAGGCGCATGCACCACTCGAGCTTTGCAAAGGGTGCTTAAACGAGAGTTGATGTGCAACAATCAGGCTTTAGCCCGATAAGGACGGTCATGGCATGAAACGCACAAAACTCATTTTGCTGGTGGCGCTATGCATTTCCACAGCGGCAGCTTTGGGGCAGGACAGTAAGAGCCCGGCTAATGCGCGGACATCGAAGACTCCAGACATTGCCGCAGCCATTGACCAGGAGATCCACACCATTGAGAAGCAAGTGGTGGAAGCGGCGGAAGCGATGCCCGAAGACAAATTCAATTTCACACCTGAAGGATTGCAGCTTCCGGGCAGTGATTATAAAAGGCGTGCGAACTTTTGCCTTGCAGGTCAAGCACGTGGCCGCGTCAAACTATATCCTGTGGTCTGCGCTTACCGGTGATAAGTTTCCAAAAGACTTTCTGGGCGGAAACGGTCCGGAAGCGTTAAAGACGAAGTCAGAGATCATCGCGTTTCTGAAGGATTCCTTTGCCCAGGGCCACAAAGCCGCAGCCACACTCACAGTTGAGAATATGTTGCAGATACCGGAGCACAGAACATCCTCTCGCCTGCATCTGGCCACGTTCGCCGTTTCGCATGCGTTTGACCACTATGGACAGATGGTCGAGTATCTGCGAATGAACGGGATCGTTCCGCCAGCGAGCCAGAAGCCGGCGAAATGATCCCAGAGATGTCATCGATTAGACAACGACATTAGTCTTGCTACGCGGGCGCAGGCTGGCGTGAATCTGATTTCGGCTTTGACCTGGCACGACTGACGAGCCACGTCGTCAAACGATAGGCGAGCAGGACACTCAGAATGGCGCCGTAGGTGAGAGGCCTGCGCAAGTCGGCTTTGACCAGCCATATGAAATGGACAACCCCTGCAGCGGCGCTGAGATAAATCAGGCGATGGAGTTTCTGCCAGCGTTTACCGCCGAGTCGACGGATCCATCCCGTGGTGGAGGTGATAGCCATGGGCAACATGCATGCCCAGGCGGTCATGCCGGCGGTGATGAATTTGCGCTTGACGATATCATGGAGCATAGCCTGTACGTCAAAAGACTTGTCAAGCCAGACGTAGGTCGTCAGATGGAGTGATCCGTAAAAGAACGCGAACAGCCCAAGCATGCGGCGGAATTTAATGAGCCATGGCACACCTGCCAACTTGCGGACTGGGCTGACGGCCAAGGTGATCAATAGAAAAGTGAGCGTCCATTTGCCGGTGGAACGCGTGATGACGTCTACAGGGTTAGCGCCGAGATTCTGCTGCGCGAGTTTCCAAACGAGCGTCGCCAGCGGCCCAAGGCAAGTGAGGAAGACCAGGGGTTTGAGGGCGAAGCGCAGCATTTTGTCCGGCATGGAAATCACAGAGCAACCTCAGAGGCTGAAGCCCTTTTCATGTTTGTTTTTCCTGAAGGCCTGGTCCACCCTGCGGCACAAGACATATCTATTCCCGGCAATTAAAAGTCTTTCCGCAGGTCCATTCCGTTGTACAGGCTGGCCACCTGATCGCTATAGCCATTGAACATCTGCGTGGGGTGCTTGGGCGCGAAGAGGCTGTCGCCGATGCGGCGCTCCGTTTTCTGACTCCAGCGCGGATGATCGACGTTGGGATTAACGTTGGAATAAAAACCGTATTCGTTGGAGGCCATTATGTTCCAGGTTGTGGGCGGCATTTTGTCAACGAACGTTACTTTCACAATCGCCTTGATGCCTTTGAAGCCATATTTCCAGGGCACGACCAGGCGCAAGGGTGCGCCGTCGACGTTGGGAAGGATTTGATCATAGAGTCCGACGGCAAGAATGGCGAGCGGATGCATGGCTTCGTCCATGCGCAGTCCTTCCACGTAAGGCCACTGCAACACGTCTCGCTTCTGGTTCGGCATCTGGTCCGGCGCCATGATGGTTTCAAATGCCACGAATTTGGCGCTGGGCAGCGGATCAGCCTGCTTGATCAGCGCCGACAGAGGAATACCAACCCACGGAATCACCATGGACCAGCCTTCCACACAGCGATGGCGATAGATACGCTCTTCAAGCGGAGCGATTTTCAGAATGGCATCGATGTCAATCTTGCGCGGCTTCCTGACAAGACCGTCCATGGAGACGGTCCATGGCCGGGTGCGGAAATCTTTGGCCAGACCCGCGGGCTCATATTTGTCCGTGCTGAATTCGTAGTAATTGTTGTAGTTCGTAATGTCTTTCAGCGTGTTGGGTTTTTCCGTGGTGCTGTACTGGCTTTTGACGATACCGGAGAGCTTTTCGGCATTCCCAGAAGCTTCAACGTTGCTGGGCATGACCATTTCGGCGTCATGATGGCGGAGATAAAGTCCGCCGACGAGGGCAGCGCCCGTTGCCAAAGCACCAGTCATGAAGCGGCGGCGATTCAGATAGTTGGACTTCGACGTGATCTCAGACGACGGAATGTCGTTGGGCTTCTTAATGAGCATGTATCTCCATTTTATTGCTTGAAGGTTGGATGTGCGAATGTCGCGAAAGTTACATTACCAGTACGAAAAAAGGACTAAGGATGGATTGGGACGGGCAATTTCAGATTCATAATCCATGATTTGATATGGAATGTCTCGAGGAAATTCACCTGACGGGCCGCTACGGCGTGGAGAAGTTACTCAAGGACTATAAGGCCCTATTACTGCGCTATGTTGTGCGACTCTCATTCGCGTGGCTCACAGCGCGCTAGCGCGTCGCGATGGCCAGCGCAAGCCTCTTTCGGCGGATACTGCCAATTCTGCTAGTGGCCGACTGACGCTCCCCGCCCTTTAATGAAATAAATCCAGAGGTAGATGCGGCCCACGTTTACGTGTGCCTCGGGATGAAAGGAGCATCATGAAACCAGAGCAAGGAAGGGGCGAGCCCGGCTCGCCCAGCGCCACCACTGCTATCGACGGAAAACAGCTTCCCCAGCCCGACCCGAAATTCGGCGGAGTGATCAAGCAAAAAGCTTCGGAATCAAAAGCGTGGTGGCCGCCACGTGTGGTGCCGCCGAAGGGCGCACCCAACGTATTGCTGATCATGACCGACGATAGCGGGTTCGGCGCGCCGGGCACGTTCGGCGGAGTGGTCCCCACGCCCGCTCTGGATCGCATCGCGAAAACCGGACTTCGTTACACCAACTTCCACTCCACGGCTCTCTGCTCGCCATCGCGTGCGGCATTGATCACCGGGCGTAACCACCATGTGGCCGGATTCGGAGTGGTGGGTGAAGTTGCAACTGGATTCCCCGGCTACGACTCGATTATCCGGAAGGAGAACGGCACCATCGGCGCCATCCTGAAAGATAACGGATACGCCACATCGTGGTTCGGCAAGAATCACAACACGCCCTTCTATCAGGCGACCCAGGCCGGGCCCTTCGATCAGTGGCCGGGCGGTATGGGCTTCGAGTACTTTTATGGCTTCGTCGGCGGCGATGCCAGTCAATGGCAGCCAAACCTCTACCGCAACACGACGCCTGTCTATCCCTTTGAGGGCAAACCGGGCTGGAACCTGACAACGGCGATGGCCGACGAGGCGATCCAGTACATAACGGAGATTAAAGAGATCGCACCCGACAAACCCTTCCTGGTCTACTACGCGCCCGGCGGCACGCACTCGCCGCATCATCCGACGCCAGAGTGGATCGAGAAAATCAGCGCCATGCATCTGTTCGACGAGGGCTGGAACAAAATCCGCGAAACCATCTTCGCCAATCAGAAAAGGCTGGGCATCATGCCCGAGAACGCGGAGCTGACGGCGTGGCCGAAGGACCTGCCGGAGTGGGATTCCCTCAGCTGGGAAGAGAAGAAGTTGTTCATCAAGCAGGCGGACGTTTTTGGGGCTTACCTTGCCTACACCGACCACGAAATCGGCCGCGTTATCCAAGCCATTGAAGACATGGGTGAACTGAACAACACGCTCGTCATCTACATCGCCGGCGACAACGGCGCGAGCTCCGAAGGCATGCTCAACGGCACACCAAACGAGTTCACCACTTTCAATGGGGTTGCCGTGCCGGTCAAGGACCAGTTTCTCTGGTACGAATTCTGGGGATCGGAGCGGACATTCCCCCACTATGCGGCCGGGTGGTCGTGGGCGATGGACACGCCCTTCAAGTGGACCAAGCAAGTGGCGTCACATTTCGGGGGGACGGCCCAGGGAATGTGTATGTCATGGCCCGGCCATATCAATGACGTGGGCGGCATCCGCCGGCAGTTTCACCACCTTATTGACATTGTTCCTACCATTCTCGAAGCGGCCAGCCTCCCGCAACCAAATACGCTCAACGGCGTCACGCAACGCCCGATGGACGGTGTGAGCATGGCATACACATGGGAGAAGGCGAACGCCAGCGCCCCATCCCATCGCACCACGCAATACTTTGAGATGCTGGGCAATCGCGCCATCTACAACAACGGTTGGGTAGCGGCGACAACCCCGGCGACCATCCCGTGGAAGCTGAGCACGGCCACTCCGCCCGATGTGATCACAGGATACAACTGGGAACTCTACAACGTGGACCAGGACCCCACCGAGTCCAATGACCTGGCAAAGAAAATGCCGGAAAAACTCAAGCAGATGCAGGAGCTGTTCTATTCCGAGGCGGAGAAACATGACGTGCTGCCGCTCGACAACTCGACGCTCTCGCGCTGGAACATGCCGAAGCCGAACCTCACCGGGGACCGAACGGTTTTCACCTATTCGGGAGTCCTGACCAGCATTCCCAACAGTGGCGCTCCGCACATCCTCAACAGGTCATACAGAATTACCGCAGAGATCGAAATCCCCAAAGGTGGCGCGCACGGCATGATCGTCACCGATGGCGGGCGCTTCGGTGGATACGGCCTGTTCCTGAGCAAGGGTGAGCTGGGAATTGGCGGAGGCAAGCCGGTGTTTCTCTATAACCTGCTCGACCTCAAGCGCACGGTCTGGTCTGGGCCTCAGTTAAAACCCGGCAAGCACAGCATCGTCTTCGACTTTAAGTCTGATGGTCCGGGTCTGGGCAAAGGAGGGACAGGCGTGCTCTCCGTGGACGGCAAAGAAGTCGACAAGAAATCCATGGAACACACCACCCCAATCACATTTCCGGAGGACGAGAACTTTGATATCGGTCAGGACACGCGCACCGGAGTGGCCATGCTCGAGCATCGCTACGAGTGTCCATTCAAGTTCACCGGAAAGATCGACAAAGTCACCTTTGAACTGGGACCGGAGCAGTTGACGGAAGAAGACCATCAGCGTCTTCCGGAGATCGCCCACGCCGTTGCCTCCGCAAGAGACTAGCGCGCGGCCGAAAGAGAGGTTTTTCTATTTGATGGGCAAGTGTCTGGATGTGCGCATGTCGCGAAAGTTACATTACCAGTACGAAAAAAGGACTAAGGATGGATTTGGACGGGCAATTTCAAATTCACAATTTTAAATTTGAAATTGAGATGGAAAGGGCGCGATTCGGGGTTATCGGCTCTTGATGAATGGCCCACAAGAGTGGGCTGACTCGGCGATACTCAAGATTCTTTTTTCCGAACTGGCTGCCACAAACGCGCCGCACTTGGGGCACTTTGATTCAGTTAGATTACGATTGGCCAAAATAAGCTGATGAATGAATGCGGGGGGCGGATTAGCGGGCATAAAATATTGAGGCAGCATGGAATCTGCAGGAAGAATAATTAGTCATAAACTTAGTGTCTGTGCAGAAGTGGACGCCCCGAACAAGTGCTGTTAGGTCGTCAGCATTCGCGCCGGCTCTGTTTAAAGGAAGTATCAATTTGTGCCGTCTCTAAGAATGGTCAATGGCGAGTGAGTGAGCTCGTTGTGTGTTTCGGTGCTCCTAACTGGTTGCCGATCAGGGTCCGTGGGCTCGTTCACTGGCAGCCATGCGTGGATTGTGGTGCCCCGCCTGGCCCGGGATTCAATTGACAACGTGCCATTCAGAAGTCTCAGCCGCTCTTTCATGCTGGCAAGGCCAATTCCCTGGCCCTCTTCTGTTGCATTGGATTGAAAACCCGCACCAGGATCCATCACTGTAAGGTGAATCCCATCGGCGCTTCCCCAAAGGCGCACCTCGAAGTGGCGGGCTCCACTGTGTTTCGCCGAATTGTGAAGCGCTTCCTGGGCGACCCGGTAGAGGCAAAGAGCGGCTTGCGACTGTAACGGGCTTGGCAGATCATGGCTTTTGAAGTCGATCTCCACTTTCTGGTGTTTGCAGAATTCTTTGCAGAAACCTTTCAAGGCTTTATCCAGACCCAGGTATTCGAGTTTTGACGAGTGCAGTTCGTGGGACAGAGTCTGGATATCACCCGTTAACTCGGACGTCATCTTCCCGAGTTCGCTCAGACGTTTGCTGACCTCAACGGGCAAGCCGGAATAATCTCGTTTGAGTTGCTCGAGGTTGATGGCCAATATCGCAAGACGCTGGCTGAAGTCATCATGAAGCTCCCTGGCGATGCGGGTACGCTCCACCTCCTGGGCCTCAATCAGTTTGTGGCTTAGACTTGCCAGCTCTTCCTCGGCCAGCTTCCGATCTGTAACATCCAGGGTGGATCCAACTGCGCCGGATGGCTTTCCCTCTGCGTTGAAAAGAGGGGCCGCGTTGGCCAGCATGTGGCGCACAGTTCCATCCGCGAGAACAACTGACAAAGAGGTGGCAGGTACGGGAACTCCCGTGGATGCAGCCCGCTGCATCGGTAACTTTTCCGGCGGAATCTCCACATCATCAGACATGATTCGAAATGACGGCATTTGATGCCCGGGAGCGCTTTTCGAGGCGTTGTCACCAATTTGGAGGTTGAGCAGCTCGTAGCCAGACCGATTGGCGGTTATTTGCGAACACTGTGTATCGGTGGCAATGTAGAGAGCAATTGGGGCTGTATCGAGTACGGTCTCAAGTTCTTTAGCCTTAAAGTTGGCGCGTTCCTCGCTTTCACGCAGGGTCTGCTCGGCCCGTTTGCGCTCGGTGATGTCCTGGAGAGTGCCGTGGAGCCCGATGATTTTACCGTGCGCATCACGCACCGGTTCGCCGCGAGCAATGGCCCATCGCGTAGTGGAGTCGGGGAGAATTATCTTCAAGTCGAGCTCGTAAGAAGATCCAGCTAGCAGGGCTTCTGCAACTGCACGCTGCAAGCGTTCCCAACTTTCAGGAGCGTAGATGCCCGGGTGGTCTTTGTAGGAGGGAGCCGGTTGCCGGGGATCGCGGCCGACAATCCGGTAAAGTTCTTCTGTCCACGTCACGATGTCTGTGCGTGCGTCCCACTGCCAGCTTCCTAGTCCCGCCAAACGCTGCGCTTCCTTGAGCGAAGCGCTGTTATTGAGCAGTCCCTTTTCCGCGGACAGGCGTTTTCTTCGCTGCATAAGAAGACCAAAGATCAACAGCGCCTGGAATACGATTACGCCCAAGCCGGAGGCCATCCACCACCCATGTTGTTCCCAGACGCTGGGCTGGTGGAACCGTATCTCGCTACTTGGCGGCAGCTTTTCAGGATCGATCTTCCATTTCTTTAGTTGACGTTCGTCGAAGATGTACCTGCCGCCGGGATTTTTCTCTGCCGGTGAGAGCGTGGTTCCCTGAAGAATATGAACGGCAAGTTGCGCTACGTTGTTTTGGTAATCGGCGTCGCTACTTAGCCAGCCCCCCAAAACGCCATGACCAAGGTGTGCATCACTTACATCGTAAACGGGGCCTTTGGCGACACCCGTGATGACATCTGCCGCATTCACTGCGCTGATGAAGTCTTTGCCCTCGTCGGCGACATAGAAGAGGTAAAGAATGGGGGTACCCGGAGGAAGAGTTGCAACTTGATTGGCTACGTCGGAAGTCCTTCCCTCGCCGATCAAGAGGAACGCCACCCGGTTTTCAAACGGCTTAAGCTGATTTTTTACCAGTTCCAGATCGCTTGCGAGATTTGGCCGGGTGCTTGCAGGTCCCAGTATGATCGCTATCTGTTTCGCCTCAGGATGCAGCGTGAGGATTAAATTAAGCGTCGGGGTAACTTCGAGCGGTGGAACCAGGCCTGTGACGTCAGAGGGCAAAGAAATTCGCTTGAGGAATCCAGCATTAGGGTAGGAAAAAACAACGGGAGCGTGAGGGGAGAACTCTCTTCTGTAGGCGACTGTAAAGGGTAAAGCCTCAGGGCCGATTGCTACTATCAGGTCGATCTTTTTCGAAGCGTACTTGTCGTGGAGGTAAGCGGCCAGAGAATCAGCGTATCCAGGATGCTCCACGCGTGAGTGGTCCATATACTCAACGAAGAATTGCACTTTGTTGGCGAGTGAGGACTGCAACTCCCGGCGGATGCGTTGCTCCTGAGCGACAAAGACCGGGGCATCCGCAGCCTCGGAATGAAGGAAAAGTACGGTCTTGTTCTTCGCCTGTGCTCCTCCTGGTGCGGATTGGGCACCGCCCGGGGCACAGAACAGTATGAGACCAAGGCCGAGAGCCACCAGGGCATTGGCCGCGGGAAACGATCGTCGGAAGCCAGGGGGCAGGCCAATCCAGGGATCCTGTTCCTGTTCGAGGATTCGGTTTACCAAACTGCCTCCCGGGAGGCGAGAGCGGCGCCGGCAGAATTATGCGCTGAGGATGGCTCCGACTCGAGGCTGGAAGGGCTTGCGCTTTCGCTACGGAACGATGATCTCAAGCATGACATAGTCAGGAGACTTGCGATAGCCTACGACCAGCGATCTGCCGCCTCCACTGTCAAAACTGACAGCCGCAGCGGGAAGACATCCGTGATTATGAGGATAGCCTTAGAAACGTTCCCGGAATCTAACGTGGATCTTAAGATTTGCCTTTCACTTCCTTGCAGCACCGGAACCAGATGCGATGTTTTTGTATTGCCCTACCGGTCCATCACTGCGCCCTTGCTCTGATACTCCACACTACCCCCAGGCCAAGGGTGACTCGACCCTGCCCCGAGTTCGCGAAATGTGTACGCAGGAAACCGAGGTTGGCGCGAATGGCCCAATGGGGGTATATCCTGTAATCGGCACCACCGCCGATCGCCCATGAGAAGGCAGTGTCGGCGGAATTTATCTCACCGATTGCTGAATTGCGGATCGTGCTGTGCAGGCGGGTCTCTCCAAATGATGCGTCGACGAACGGGATAAGAGCCTTTCCCTGTATGTTCCCACGACCCTTTAACACGCCGGGCAGAAAGTAGCGCGGCCCAACCATTATTTCCTGCAAGTGGCTGTTGGTGAAGGTAGATCCCACGCTGGTAAACTCGAATGTGCCAATCGTGGAGTTATCATAGACACCGTCATAGGTTAGATGGAGTTGGAATTTTGGAATGGGGTTCCAACCCATGCCAACACGGTACCCATCCAGGCCCTGATCTCCGGAAATGTGTTCGTAACCACCGTTAAATTCAAGATCTTCCCGACCAAACTGTGCCACCGCAGGCAATGAAAAAACCAGCAAGGCCAACATTACATAAATCACTGTCTTCATCGTGTCCCTCACAAGGTGATTCGATTAGCAGTTGGGAGTGGCGCGTTTTCCGAGAAATCGCTCTATGCCCAATCCCTATGGATCCACTGCCTGTCTACAAAAGTAGAATCCGACAGCATCCATGAATACCGTCAGAAGTGACAGGAGTGCCTATTTTTTCGAGAGTTACGGCCGGTTTCTTTGGGATAGGAAAAATCTGGTTATGCGAGGAGAGATTGGGAGTGCCGGAAACGATTTTCCGGCAGCTCACGCATCAGCTTTTCCAGACATAGAAATACTTCTCATCTGACTGGGTCTCGACTTTCAGGCCATTGGCACGCGTTGACCTGTTAACTGCTGATCGCAAATTGGCCAAGCCAATGCCCCCCGTCTCTTCCAGAGGCACTTTGACGGCAGATCCCGGGGGCACATTCGTCAAATCTTCCAGAATCTTAGAGAGAAGGTCGAAGTGTTTTCCACGGCGACCGTTGGGGAGATCCTTCACTCGCACACGACCGAAATTGGACCCGTCTTTTTTCACGGGAACTATCATACCATAAGACATTTTTAACATGCAACATGTAATATTTATAAACTACGACTAACAAATTTTTATATTGACTTTAAAAATACGTTTGTAATATTTCAAGCATCGAATTCAGTGAGGCCGGAATTGTCCAAAGGAGGTTGCGTGGTGTCCAACAGTTTCTCTCAAGCGCTCCCTGTCCCGGCAATGAAGACCACGCGAGTGCTCGCATTCGGGTATGACCGCATACTCATGGGAGTGCGCACGTCTGTACTGAGCCACTCGGGATATCAAGTAGAGGAGACATTTAGTGTGGCAGAAGCGCTGAGGCGAGCCCAGTCCGATTCGATCGATGCGCTTCTGATATGCCACAGCGTACCAGACCATGGGGTAGAAAGACTGGTTACAGCTGTTCGCAAAACCCGTGCGCTTATGCCCTTACTCTGCATGCGTACACGTCCAAATGGCTTTGCGCCTCGCACCTGTATTTCGGTTGAGAACACCCCTGCAGCGATCCTGAATGCATTGAAAGCAGCTATTGAAGTGTATACGGCGCCAAACAGGAGCGATTTCGAATAGCAAGCCATCCAGGAACGAGCGACAAAGCGTCCTTTTTTCCGGAACGCGTAATTACCAGCAAGAAACATTTGAATTCTTTCGTTTACGAACGAGAAAGTTATGCCGCGAATACTCTCTATTTCATACGATCAAGCATTGTTGCAGACCAGGGCCCTGATCCTCTCTCGCGAAGGATTTGAGGTGGAGTCGGCGGTGGGCTTTACCGCTGCCATTCAGGCTTGCAAGAAAGGGACGTTCGACCTAGTTATCCTGGGGCACTCAATCCCCACTGAAGATAAATCGGCAATTGTCAAACAATTGAAAGAAGTGTGCGTGACTCCCATCCTCGCTCTGCAGCGGTCCAACGAACGACCTGTTACGGCAGCCGAATACAACCTTGATTCAAGCGATCCTCGCAGGTTCCTTAGCTATGTCAGGAAAATCACTGATCACAACACCCACTTGGCAAGCATGGCTGAACACGGTGTGGAAGAAACCTAAAGGCAGCAAACGTACGGGACGGGCGGAGGTTCAGGAGGGCATGCATGCGGGAAAAATCAGGTGATATGGGGAGGGATTTGGTAGCGCTACGGGGAATCGAACCCGGGTTTTAAGATTGAGAATCTACACACGTGCTCTTTGCGATCAGTCACTTGCAAAGGTTTTCAGGTTTGCTGTGCCCCGAATTGTGCCCCCTTTTCTGAAAAGCCGTTGCGGATCGTGAGTGTAATGGGATTTATCAACCGTCGAGAAAGCACAGTCTGGCAGGAAAACGCACGGTAGTGGCTCAGTTTGAATTGCCAATCCAAGGGATTATTGGTATTTGAACCACGACCAAATCAGAAAAGCGGCCCCTAGATATTGGATCACGAGGTCCAGCCAATAGTGGAAAGGTTCTGTGGCTCGATCAAAACCCCTGCCGCCCATACTATGCGTTTTCCCGGTGAACGTTCCAATCACCGCGAGAAGCAACATAACAAGCCCGAAGAGCAAAAGGCCCAGCGGCCAGGGTTTTCTCCATGAATCGACCATGCCAGCTATATTCGCAGAAATCAAACATTCGTCAATACTCACGGCTACGCTCGCGTCGTTCCAGATTGTTGACCGTAACAGGCGTTATCACGCACAACCGGATTGTGAGTGATATGGCGATTTTTCGCCAACTACCACGTCCTTCGCGTGGGCGACCCACCCCAAACCAGCGTTTACCTGATCACTGCCGTGACGTAGCTATCACCGCGCAGACCCCGCTGACGAGCGCACCGAGGCAGAGGGACGCTGTCAAGGTATACTGAAGAAGAGCCATGCTCGTGAGTGAACCCTCACCCAGGTCTGCCTGAAGCACACGCACTGTCATCGAGGTGCAGACAAGAAATGCAAACAAGGCAACGATAGCACCGACTCCCAAGGTCCATCGGCTCATGCTGCGTCCCCGGATTTGCCAGCCGATTCTTCCAATGAAGTACCACCACGGGATGCCGGATAGCAAGAAAACAGCGACAATCGAAGCCTCGCTGTCGTAGCCCATGCCAACAACCTCTGCCAAGGGGTCGATGCCCCAGATTCGGTAATATGTACCGCCTGGGTTCCTTCTCGAGAGTGCATAGGTTAGAACGATCGTACCCACGTATATCAAGGGGAGAATAAGGAAGGCAGGTCTAAGCCAACGGCCCCTGATGTTCGTCGTAGCCATGGCACGAGGATACTCGAGTTTGAGGCGGGACGATACCTTGGCGAAATCAGGCGATTACACCAACAATCGGGTTACTGGTGACATGGCGATGTTTCACCAACAACGTCCGCTCGGCGCGAGGCTTTGGGCAAACAGCTATACTTGGCCTGATGATTCCCCTTCCCAAGCCACGCGGTTTCTGAGATTACGCGCTTTTTGCGCTCGTAATGACGGGCGTCTTGGTTTTCGGATTGTTGCCGTTAACAGGCGTTTACACTCACAACCAACTGCTTTGCTAAACGCCCCCGGACGCTACTGAACCCTTCCGGTTTGTTTCGGCACCACGTCCACTAGTTTGCTTGAGTGGTACGTCAGGAACCGTTCAAAGCCAGTCATTACGTGCGGTTCGGTCACGTGGATGTAATAGCGCTCTGCTACCCGGGGCGAACTGTGGCCCATCAGCCGGGCAAGGGTAAACTTGTCCATTCCGCTTTCAGCGCAGCGGGTCCCGAACGTATGCCGCCAGCAGTAGAACTCAAACGGCTTTAAACCGGCATCGCGGATCGCCTTTTCGTGGGCATGTTGAATCGTGGTGAGGTGTCCTGACTTGCCCGGTCCCGTGAAGATGAATCGTGACTTGTTGCCGGATTGCTTTCTCGCGAGCAGCATTTCGCGTGTGCGAGGCGTTAGAGGAATGTTCCTCACCGCACTGTCAGTCTTTCCCGCGACGACGTGTATAAAGCCTTGTGGCGCGTCCTGGCTGCCTTCTAGGCGGACGTTCTCCCATTGCAGCGTGAATATCTCTGAGTTAGGACGGAGCCCCGTGTCTGCCGCCATAATTGCAGCATCGCGAACGGTGCCGGACGCGGCAGAGAGATATTGTGCTTCTTCAGCAAAACTGATCACCCGTTCCCTGCCCTTACCGCCGGGTAATTCGTGGATCAGCGGCGACTGAGTAACCAATCCCCACTCTTGAGCTAAGTTCAGCATCCGACGCAAGGTACGAAGATGACCATTCACCGTAAGCAGTGATTCCTCGCTCTTTGTGCTCCGGCACCATTGCGCATATTTGCTCACCTGCTCCCCAGTGATCTCCGTGAGCACAGCATCAGCCAATGGGGCAAAGTTCAGAATGCGATTCACGCCGGTTGCGTAGAACCTCGCGGTTCCGGCTTTCTTCTGTACATCCACGTATGCCTGAAACTGTTTGCTGAACTCGCGAAGCGTAGGAATTACAGGTGCCTTCTGTTCCTGCTTTGGCCACGGGTCCGCCGGATGGATCAAGCCAAAGCGCAGCGCTCGCCGGTGCTCTTCTTCCACCTCGCGGGCCTTTTTAACGCTGCCCGTCCTGGCTGACTTGCGGATAAGAAAGCTCTCGCGGGTTCCGTCTTGCAGCTTGATTGTCCAGCGAAATTTGTACCAGTAGGTTTCACCGCGTTTGTAGGTCATTTCGTTTTGCTCCCGCGTGATGCTGATTTTTTGGGCCTGCCACCTTTTTTGCCATTCTCCCTTGAGGCTGAGGCTTTGCGCTTTGATGTCGCCTCACCTCTGCAAGCTGGGCAGTAACAGACCAAGGGGACATTGTGAATCGGACATTTCATGCAAAGATAATAACCTAACACGCTAGGTTATTTCAATAACTATTCTGCTATGATTCGACAAAAGTTAGCATTTCTGAACAATGCCTGTGCAGGACGAGTTTGTGGCTCGCCCTGCCCTTGGGTTTGCTGTGGTGGCCTACCCTCTGCCCCCAGGCTTTGAAGGGCAGAAACTTTTGGCAAGCATCTCTTGTAACTGTTTGTCAGCCCATCGCTTACGTACTGCCGTACTTGATAGGTTGATTTGCAGATATGGTGATTGCCAGATTGAAAGACAGAAAGACAGAAAGACTCACGGGCCGATGCAAGCCAGAAATTCTTTAATTGTTGAGTATTTTGCTGCCTCGCTGTGCTCGCGTTTGTCTGAGCGCGTTTTTGTGTAGTCAATGCGCACGCGGAAAATTCGCCCGATAAACTCTTTCTTCGGAAGCCTTCCGCGCCGTGGTTGCTGGTTTGTGGTCATTACCCAGACCCGCCAGTATTCAGAGCCCCGTCCCGCGTGCGGCGTTGGTCCATCAGCCATATTGAGAAAACCGCACACATTGGCCTTTTCGGTCAAAAAGTGGCAGTCGAGCCGACAGACCCAACGCCGAAAGCGAGGATCGAGATAAACCTTCACCTGAAAGCAACGAACATCGTAGATTCCAGGTGTGTAGCTCGGATACGAATTGTCAGGGCAAAAAGGGTCGGGGCCGTCTACATCAACGGCCGGGTCCATCGTGGTTCGCCAATCCGCTTGTGTTTGCAGCTACCCAGGCATCCACATCCCGAGGCGAGAACCGGAGCGCTTTGTCACCTATTCTCGTAAACGGGATTCGCTTTTGGCGAACGGCTTTTCGTAGGAAAGCTACAGACATGCCTAGATACTTGGCGGTTGAGGTGATGTTCCAAAGACCATCGTTTGCGGATGATTGCTGGTGCATTTGTTGGACGTTCCTTTAGTAAGAGGTGTGTACTGCGGGGCCTTGCAGCGTGCCGGAGGGATATAAAGGGATAAAATCCGGTGCTGCTGACTTCTTAATACTCCCACCTGTGGCGATAGTAAAGCGAAATGTGCTATGGATTCGCAGGAAAATTAGTACATTATGACGACCTGATACCATCTGGGCTCTGTTGATATGCTTTCGCAAGATTCGGCAAGGGGGATTTTCATGGGGGAAGAGAAACTAATCGCCAGCAATGGATCTCTATTAACGAGCGGGGCGTCACCAGCTCTTGAGTCGTCGCCGTCCGATGACGCGGGTATTGATTGGGCTGAGATTCTCAAAACGGCCACGCCCATCGTTACCGTAGCAATTGCGCTGCTTTATGGTATCGGAGTGCTCGTCACTAATTCCTACCTTGTGAGCATAGGTGTTAACGATTTCAATCTCTTTCGGCCACGGTGTATTTTGACTGGTGCTTGGTCGGCAGGGGTACTGTTTTTCTTCAGCCTTCCGGCGATTACTCTTCTCAGCACCGTATCTGCTCGCCCTGGCCGCTATACGCGTAAGCGTATTACTGATCTGATGATTGCCGGGACAGTCATCGGTGCTGGCGCAAACTGGCTTTTGCTCTCAACGTTGGGAGTCGAACCTCACCTCAAGAATGCAGGCTTTTATCTGGCTGGCGAACTACTCATTTTGTTGCCTGCCGCGTTGAACCTTTTAGTTAACTATCTGCACAAAAAACGGGGCCCGCCAAAGCCAGGATATCCCCGAAAGCCTGGGAAAATCGGTGTCACGATGCTTACGATAAGTGCGGTTGTCTTTATGCTCGTGTTCATCGGCAGGTTGGCATATCCTGAAGTTTCCCCGGTTTTTGGCGGGGGAAAACCTCAATCTGCACGGCTCGTGCTCAACCGCGACGGCGTTCTCGTGTGGAAGCAGCTTCAATTGGTCACGGGTCAGGAAGTCCCGGATGCGCTTCTTACTTCAGAGATCCAAATTCTTTATGACACTGAGACTCACTTAGTCATACAGGCAAAATCCGAAAAAGGCGAGGCGCGAATTCTGTCATTGGATAAGAAGCTAATTTTCTCGGTTGTACCGAATCCAGTACCATTTTTGTAGCCGGAAATATTACGCCCGCGAGGTTGTGCAACGATGATGCCCTACATAGAGATTGCCATTGATGTCGCAATCGCGTATCTCATGTTCTACTTTTTTGGCTGGATCGGCTTCGCTCTTGCCGCCTTCTTCGTCGTCGCACTACTTGGGGGCCGTCTAATCAATAGTCAGAGGCTGATACTGAGAACATTGCTTTCCCGTTTGCCGGATCGCTGTGCGTTTTGTCATCGCGAAATTGTGGACGAAGGCGGGATTTTGGACGAGGATTCGATTTATCACGAGAAATGCGTAGATAAGCTCGAATCCCTTGAGTCATTGAGAAAAGAAGCGGGTGTGCCAATCTCACAGGCCATCCACTTGCCACGGAGTCGCACAATCGGGAAATAAAACGGGGCAGCCAGAAAGCTGCCCCAAATTCCCTTTAACTATTTTCCTTGAAAAAAACTAAAGAAGACTATTGCGATACAACGTACCGAGTATACCGCCGTCAATGGGTCTTTGCCAACATCCTGTAAACCCAGGGCGGCCAGCTTCGATTTTCCGCTTCTTCTGACTGCGCGGCAAGACGCTGATAGCTGCGCCAATGCATGCCCTTTGGCTTTGCCGGAAACGGATCGGAAAAGCCGGGAGAACCCCCGAGTTTTACGCGGATATCCTGGGCCTTGGTCATCGCTCTATCATGGGCAGTTTCACGCTGACTGTCATACGCGAGCTGATGGCAATGGCGACAGGCGAACAGTCCCGAACCGTACAGCACAGCGACCCGCCGATAACAGCTTGACGCCGGGCACCGGAACCATGCTCGGGAGCCCCCGTAATGGCAAGGCATCCATTCAATCACTACCCGATATTCCTCGCTCACCCATTCCGCACGGGGTCGCCTGTGCCGGTATGACAAGACCACGGATTCATGCTCGCTGCACATGTTGATAGACCCTATCGGCTGACTGCCTCGCGACCACGTGTGCGAAGACCAGGACCCAAAGCGCAAGAACCCGCCTCTTTGAAGTTTCCGCACATCTAAAGGCAAATAGTCCGACGTTGTATCCCTGCCGCCTCGTCTTCCGCTACCGTATCCACCCATCGTGTTCGTTCTTCCTGATATTCCGAAATCATAAGGCAAGTTAGCTGTTTTCAAATCATACTGAGCTGGGATATTTCCCCAGATAAGCCTTTAGAAACTCTTCAATCACGGATTGCTGGTGTTTCTGCCGCCAGCACGGTAGAGTACAATCCATTGACCATGAAGCGCATCCTGTCAATTTCCTACAATGAGCCGTTGCTGCAAACGCGGGAGCTGCTATTAAAAAAGGCGGGATACGATGTCACGTCCGCGCTTGGGTTCGCTGAGGCGCTGGAAATCTGCACTGCGCACCAAGATTTTGATCTGGTGCTGATGGGCCATTCCATGCCCCAGAAGGATAAGACAGCGTTGCTCCATGCACTACGGCCCAAATGCACCGCACCACTGCTTTCAATCAGACGCCATGGCGATGACCCGTTGCCGGGCGCGGAATATTCAGTGGATTCCCATGATGGCCCGGCTGTGCTGATAGAAGCAGTCATCCAAGCCCTGAAATAGCACTGCCAGAACGCCCGCCAAGCAATCGACCATCCGCCAGAGAGAAATAGGAAACCTGACAAGACTTGATATTTCCTTTCGGAAAAGACGCGAGCCTGAAGCCGCGTTTTTCGCGGTGCCCGGGGGTGAGGGTGCCCCGGGTCTTTCCTGAGACTCCCGGGGGACCTCGCCTGTTATCTGCCTGTTCTGAGGCGTTGCAGATGCGTTGTTCTCAACGTGGTTTTTCCGTGCTCGCTCTGGTGCCCTGTTGCCCCCTCAGGGGGCTGGGACCTATCCGGAACTGGTTGGTTCATGAAAGATGCCGACCAGGGCCCCCCTCCCAAGGCCCATCCTGTGTCATCGCCTTTGGGTGCAACTTCTAAGCTACTATTCCTCCAACACAGAATCGTCGATCTTCGCATTCGGCTGGATATTAGAAACCTTAAACAGCAGATCATCGACCCCGCTTACCACGATTAGGTTCGGCAGTTTCACCCCGTCATGATCTTTGTAGTCTTTGAAATAGCTTCTCAAGTTGTAGGGAACTTCAGAAGCATTCTTCTTCCCGCGATAGTGGTATACCTGATCCATCCGCACCAGCAGAAACGATTCATAGTCATAGAAACGCACCATCTGGTCCCCTTGCTTCGTGGTAAAGCGCACTCCATACGCCCATCGCTGGTTGACCTCGGCCCGGCCTATAAGTTCGATCTTGTCGTAATTGGCGGAGAAGTCTGTTTCGAGCGTGCTCCGCCAGTCCTGTTCCACGACCTCAATCATTCGCGGTCCTGTATGTTTAGCTTTTGCGGCATCCAATTCCGGCCGCTTCGGGGTGTGTCCGGCGAAGGCCTGACCTTCACGGTGCCCGACGGAAAACGTTCCGTGCCGTACGCGGAATTGCAGCGCTTCGTTGGCAGGCCCTTTATAGGAGAAAACAAACTCGCCTAACTCGCCTAATGGATATGAGGACGACCCGTAGTCGCCTCGCACCACCAAGCTCTGCAGCCGCTGGTGTGCCTCCCGTCCCCCCGTTGCGATGAGATTTTTCTCCAGAATCCATGCAGCCGTAATCGGCTTGGGGTCAGGCAGAGCCACATCTTGAGCAGAAACGCTGTGTGCAAGCGCTAGAAGGAGGCAGAGAATACACAATGTCATTTTCGACATTTGATTAACATACGGGATTCAGCCCACACCGAAAATAGGCTATTCAACTGGTTATGCTGGTTTCCTCGCACGTACCGCCAATTGGTATTTAATTGTGGAGCGAAGCGGCCCTCGGGGTCTATTTTGGTTCGCCCTCTTTCTTTGGAATTTTTGCCCGTTTGTTGTCACCTTCCTGTTAAGTCCCCGTTCTGAGGCGTTGCATGGTCCGTTGTTCTCAACGTGGTTTTTCCGTGCTCGCTCTGGTGCCCTGACCGATTCGACGCGAGCACAGTTCCGCTCACTGTTCTGTGAGAACCTGACAAAACCTGACACCGAGGATGCTGTTTTCAATGCTGTTAGCAGCGTACCGCTGTATCGGTATCCGAGGCGCAGAGAATCACCGAGGCTCTCACTGTTCTCAGTGAGAAGAACGTCCAAAGGCCTGTGCCCCAAATTGTGCCCCGCTTGTGCCCCTACTGTGCCACACGACGTGATACCGGCGACCCGGGACGGGTTTCGCGATTGGCTTGAAGTGCAGGAAAAATCAGGTGATATGACGAAGGAGTTGGTAGCGCTACCGGGAATCGAACCCGGGTTTTAAGATTGAGAATCTCACGTCCTAACCCCTAGACGATAGCGCCACGCATGCGGGAAACAACTGTTCGTAAGTATAACAAAGGTTTGAATCGCCGTGATCGCCGTCAGCGCGACATCGCCGAGATCGGAAGCTCTAACCTTACCGCTGATTACGCGGATATACGCTGATTAAAACCAAGACTAACCGCAAAGGACACGAGGGGACGGTATCGCCGAGATCGCCGTCATCGCACGACATCGCCGTGATCCAAATGCAAAACCGTTATCCACAAAAGACACGAATGAACACGAAGATGTTACCAACACAGGGACCAGGCTGAGGGAAGTCAATGTCTCGAGAAAATTCCCTGAAACGGTATGGTTACGATCGGCCTTCTCGGGATGTTTCGACTACATCGTCGCATGCGCTCCGACTTCGCTCAACATGACAGGGGGTGAGTGTGTGGCAAAGCAATTAGAATTTCGAGAAGTCGGGCTTCCGCCGTTCCATGAAAGCCATCATGGCTTCACGCGCTTCTGCGCCTTGCAGCAGGGCCCCGAATTGCTCAGCCTCGCGCAGCATTGTTTCCGCCAGTGAAGGACCGCTGTGGTGCTTGAGCAGGGCTTTGGTAGCACGCAGGGCTGCCGGAGGCTTCTCCGCCAGTTGCTGTGCTTTGGCGCCGGCTGACGTCCACAGGTCAGCGTCAGGGAAAATCTGGTTCACGATGCCGAACTCTTTGGCCGTCTCCGGGCCGAAGGGATCGCCGAAAAGAAGCAGTTCCGCCGCACGATGCTGGCCTAGCATGGCGGGAAGAAGCAAACTAGAGCCGCCCTCCGCGCATAGTCCAAGATTCACAAAAGGCAGGTGGAATCTGGCGCTGTGGCCCGCATAGACAAGATCACAATGCAGCAGCATGGTAGTTCCGATACCGACGGCAACGCCACTTACCGCCGCGATCACCGGCTTTTGCGCCGTCGAGATGGTCTGCAGGAAAGTGATGGCGGGAGAAGGGCCGCCTGGCTTGGCGTTGGCGAAGTCAACAAGGTCATTGCCGGCGGTGAAGCAATCCAGTGTACCGGTGATCAGGATGGCGCGTACAGCAGGGTCATTGCCCGCCTCCGTAATGGCTTCACTCATTGCTGTGTACATTGCGCCGGTAAGAGCGTTCTTCTTTTCCGGACGGTTCATCCGGATCCACATCACGCGGTCTTTGACTTCAAGCAAAACTTGATCTGCCATGCGTCAGCTCCTGAGGACAGTTGAGTATACGCTGATCACCGCGATCGCCGGGATCGCACAACATCGCAGAGCAAAAGCGCTAACCACAAAGGACACGAAGGAACACGAAGGAAAATAGCCACAAGATGTCACAGAGAGGCCCTCTTTTACGTCGCATGCGCTCCGACTTCGCTCAACATGACGGGCGCGGGAATATTCTTGCCTACGATATGGTCCCTCTTTCTGCGGTAACTACGACCAAATTCTTCGTGTTCCTTTGTGTCCTTTGTGGTTATGTTTTGGGTCCGCAGCTCAATGCAATTGCCCCGGAAGGACAGTACCATTCGGACACTCTGACAGCCACCATAGTGCACGGCAATGCCCCTCAGTAACCGCGTGTTTTCAGCATTTGGCCTTTATGCTTAAAGGGTTACGGGAGGAGTGCGCCATGAAGGCTTTGTTGTCGGCCAAGTCGGGTTCCAAGTGCACAGCGGGGTCATTCATTCACGCGTCGTTCGTGAAGGCGACTTTTTATCAGGCGTCATTTCTCAGGGCGCTTTTTATCAGGTCGTCGATCACGCTGGGAGCAATGGTACTTGGAGCATTTATTCTGGCTTCGGGTATGCCTGGCGCTGAAGCGCAATCTCGCAACGCCCAGGCTACGGCGCGTCCTGATTTGATGTCCACTCTGCTGGAACTGGACCGCACCGCCGCGGCCACGAACAGCGACATTGGACATCTCCAGATTGATCGCTGGAAAGGCGGCTGGAAAACCGGCTGGACCACCAGCAGCACTCATAAGGACCAGGCTGCCAAAGCGGCCGCTTCCCTGCAGCGGAACCTGAAGGGTCCGCTCCCTGACCTGATTCGCGAAGCCATCAACCAGCACGGCAGCATGACGGCCACTTTCAAGGTTTACGAGGACCTGAACCTGGTGTGCGAGACGCTGGACCCACTGGTGGATACGGCACAGCAGTTCGGCAGGAAAGAAGAATCGATTCCGCTATCGAATGACTTTGGCTCTTTGATACGCCTGCGCCGCACCATGTCATCCTATATAAAGGAACGCGCCGTAGCCGCCGATGGTAGCAGCAATGGCCAGCCCACATACTCAACTTTTGCTCCCTCAGGAGCTTCATCCTCTTCTGATATGGAAGCGCCCCGGAAGATCATTATTGATGATGACGCTCCGGATAAGAAGACAGCCGCCAAGAAGAAAAAGAGCACCATCCAGTTCAACAACGTGGAATAGTTCATCTGGCTGAGTTCTTAAGAATCATATAAACTCCTGCGTTGCATCAGGAGTTGATGAATGCGATTTGATCGCCTGGCCAGGACGACCTTTACCTCCCTTTTTCTGATCTTTACCGCCTTTACTGCAATCCCCACTTGCGTTTATCCGCAGACCGCGCCGCCCTACGCGGCCGAGGTAGATGACATTGCCACCAAGGCTCTGGCTTCTACGGGCGTGCCCGGCGCCTCCCTGGCGATCGTGAAAGACGGTAAGCTTGCCTACGTTCATGCGTACGGCAAAGCGCGCCTCGATCCTGCCCAGGCAGCCGAACCGGGCATGCGGTATTCGATCGGGTCAATCAGCAAGCAGTTCACGGCCGCGGCCATTCTGTTGCTGGCCGAAGATGGCAAGCTTACGCTCAATGATCACGTATCGAAATTTGTCCCGGGATTGACGCGCGGGGATGAGGTCACGATCCGGCAGATTCTTTCGCATACCTCCGGCTATCAGGATTACTGGCCACAGGATTATGTTCCACCCTTCATGCTCAGCCAGGTGAACGCGCAGAAAATTCTGGATATCTGGGCACGCAAACAACTGGACTTTGAGCCCGGCACCAGATGGCAGTACAGCAATACAAACTTTGTGATCGCCGGATTGATTGTGGAAAAAGCCAGCAAGATGCCGTTTCTGGATTTCCTGACACAGCGCATCTTCAAACCGCTGGGCATGACGAGCGTACTGAATATCGACCAAAGCAGATTGACCGAGTCCGACCCGACCGGATACTTCCGCTATGCGCTGGGGCCGCCACGCGTGGCACCGAAGGAAGGCAAAGGATGGCTCTTTGCCGCGGGTGAACTGGCCATGACGGCGGAAGATCTTGAGAAGTGGAACCTATCAATCATTAAACAGTCGCTGCTGAAACCCGCGTCGTATAAGGAACTGGAAACCGAGGTGCTGCTGAAAGACGGCAGTGGTTCCGGATACGCTCTTGGTATTTCCGTGGGACGCGCGAATGGCCACCGTGTCCTTCGCCATGGCGGAGAAGTCTCCGGTTTCACATCGAGTAGCGTGATACTGCCCGACGATGGCATGGCGGTGGTGGTGCTCACGAACCAGGATGCGATTGATGCGTCGGGACAGATTGCCAGGGGCGTCGTAAACCGGCTGCTGCAGATATCTCAGCCGTTGAACGCAAAGGAAGATGCAAATGTGAAAGCGTTGCTTGAAGGCCTGGCGCAGGGCAAACTGGATCGGACATTGCTTTCCGATAATGGGAACGCGTACTTCTCCGAAACTGCCATCAAGGACTACATGGCAACCTTGTCGTCATTGGGCGCAATTGAGGGCCTGCAGCAAGCAGCAACCGGCAACCGAGGCGGCATGACGTTCAGAAACTATACCGTGCATTATGCAAGTAAAGCTTTAGGAATCTCAATTTATGAACTGAGCGAGGGCAAGGTTGAACAGTTCATTGTGACGCCACAACATTGACGAGAGGGCAACTGCAAGGGTGTTGAAAAGAAAGGTCTTGGGGATTCAGGTCTGAAAAATCAGACCAAATTTGACGATTTCCATATCATTTCCCGAATCCGGATGCACTTAGTAGGTAAGGAAGCAAAGTTTTCTCACTACATTGGCTTAGAACAGGTAAGTGGAGTTGAATAATCGCCAACGGTTATTCAACTCCATTTTTATTGGCTTCTTTTTTTGTCGCTGCGCGACAAACCGCTTGAGAGCAAGTTTCTTGGTGGCGTAATTGTGCTCCTGTTGCAGCGGGGACATTAATTCTTGCGCTTCGCGCAAACCGCACCAGTGCGATTCTCCAGGCAAATGTCGGTCAGCTCCCGTTACGACGGGCTCGGCGCGCAAGTCGGCCTCGCCCTTAATAGGTAAGATTATTTTCGCGCGTGGAACGGCACGAGCTCTTCGTTTATAGGTCGTTCCGCGACAAACCCGCACGCCAAATTTGAAATCTTAAATTTGAAATTAGAAATGCTTTTCTCCCGTATGATGAATTTCGTTATGGAGGCCTGACATTGGACGCGAAGAAGCGGTGCACATGGGCGGAGTCGCCGGCGATGTTTGTGTATCACGATCAGGAATGGGGCGTACCTCAGCATGATGATCGCGTGTTGTTCGAATTCCTCATTCTTGAGGGAGCGCAAGCCGGGTTGAGCTGGTCAACCATTCTGGCCAAGCGGGCGGCATATCGGCGCGCGTTCAATCATTTCGATCCGAAAAAGGTGGCCCGCTATGATGCCGCGAAGCAGAAGGCGCTGATGGGCGATGCCGGGATCGTGCGGAACAAGTTAAAGATTGCGGCGGCGGTGAAGAATGCAGAAGCGTTTCTGGCCGTACAGAAAGAATTTGGCAGGTTTGATGAATATATATGGCAGTTCGTGAACGGCAACCCGATCATCAATGCCTGGAAGCCAAAACAGAGACTGCCCGCTGAGACGCCGGAGTCACAAAAGATGAGCAAAGATCTGCTCAAGCGCGGATTCAAGTTTGTGGGGCCAACCATTTGTTATGCGTTCATGCAGGCCGTAGGCATGGTGAATGATCACCAGGTGGAATGTTTTCGATACAAGGAATTGATCTCCCGACATTAAATCGGATGTGCCTCCCCATAACGGTTTTTGCGTGTCTGCAATGATGGAATCCCGGCGATTGGGGAATCCTCATAGAGTGATCTACATCACTGACCTGCCAGTCGACGGAAAGCAATAATCATATTGGCATAAGAATATGGGAGGCCAATATGCTCACGACACGAACCCGGTGCTGGGTGCTCGGGCTCCTCTTCGCTGAAACCTTTGTACTTTGCGTGATCAGGGACCTGTTGACACCATTCTCGGAAACAGTCCGCCACGCATTTGAAATTTTTCTCCCCGGATTTAAGTGGGCCATACCAGCAACATTCCCGCTGGGCATAGGTGAAAGTTTTTTATGGGGCGCATATCTGGAACTGCTGATGTTCCCGATGTTCAAGATGTATGTTTTGAAACACCACCACTTTTCTCTGCCCCAGTCAAAAACACACCCGCACCATCACCCGGCCTGACCTGGTGATCAATCAGAGGCAGCAGCCAATGAAGAAAACAATGAGGCGCATTCCCGGCCGCGACAAAGAGAATTGGGCAATCAAGTCCGCGAAGCTGGGCCAGCCGGTGGGATTTCAAATTCTCTACGAGCTCTACCGTTCCTACGTCTACAGCGTTTGTCTGCGGATGACGCATGAGCCGGCCTTGTCTGAGGACCTGACACAGGACACTTTTCTTCAGGTGCTGCGGAAAATAAACTCTTACAAAGAAAAAGCCCGGTTCCGCACGTGGCTGCATCGCGTGGCGGTCAACATTGTCCTGGTCCACTTCCGCCGGCATAGAGAAATGAATGTTCCCCTCAATGATCAGACATTGCCGGCTACTGAAATCATCATGGCGGAGCGGCGTTCCCATGTGGATCCCGATGCGGACATCGCACTCCGGGAACTGCTTTCAGACCTTTCCCCCAATAACCAGAATGTGTTGATGCTGCATGACCTGGAAGGTTATCGGCATGAAGATATTTCGCGCCTATTGGGAATAACTTCCGGCGCCAGCCGCTCCCTGCTATACAAAGTCAGAGTAAGGCTGAGAATCGGGCTTGGAGCGGCCGCGCCAAGACGTTCTTCGTCAAAATTACATGCGCTTCCACTCCAAGATGACAGAGTGGGAGCGCATCCTGGACGCAGTGCTCATTGATGGCGTCTCGTTAGCTCAGTGGCTAAAGCCAACTCCTGAGCCAGCTCTACCGCAGGTAATGAACGCCGGCTCCCCCGGGGTACTGGACATACCCATTTGTCGGGCCGCTCAAAAATCAAGCACAAGGTCCCTCACCTCGACTCACGCGCCGAAGAAGGCGCGCGTTCGTTGACGAGGTTCGGGATGACGATACTATTTTTGTTCCCTGGCACGAAAGACACCGCGGACAGCCGGGGCCGGCTGTGCCACACAATTTTCTCGAGTGCTCATAACACGATCAGGTAAGTTATTTTGTTTTTACGGTCGGCTTGGCGGCCTTCGCGGACTTTGCCTTGATCCTCTCCTCGCAGGGCGGATGGACGAATGGGAGATGCATCCGGTTCATGAGCGGTCCCCATTGCGGACAGAATTCATTGGCAATGTTACTGAGGGCAAAGTCCTGGAAAGTGGAGGCAGCACGCTGACCTGCGTGCGTCACATCGTTGTATCCGTCGGGCAGGTATGCCATTCCAACGAACCCGTTGGCCGCCGCTCCGGTGAAACTTGAATAAGCGGGACGGTTGTGACCTGAATCGTTTTTATCCACCAGGACAAAGAGCACCGCGTGCGCCACTCGATTGAACACATTGTGGCTGGCTGCAGGGAGATAGCGCGGGTCTTCGTGAAGAGTAATCTTTGTCAGAACCTGGGCCGTCAGTTGAGCTTCCCTTTTCGCCAGCGAATCGCCGTAGATGCGGCCAAATGCTCCGGCTCCATCTTTCCACTCGCGCGGATAGTTATCTGGAGGATCGGCCATTTTAAGAGCGACGCCGAAGGTGGGAAGCAGAAACGCGACAGGGTTGAATGCCTGATGTACGAACAATTGCCATTTGTCGGGAGCGTTCATAGGCTGCATGGTCATTTGCGGAGCAAGTATGGCGGGCAGTCCTTTGCGTTCCTGTTTCGGAGGCGGCTTTTGCGGTTGCGGCGCGTCGGGTAATTTGTTTTCAGGTTGGGCGGGACGAGGCGAGGTTTGGGGCGAGGTTTGGGGCGCGGTTGCCGGACTGCTGGCCTGATTATTTTGTTGAGCGCTCAGGAGAATCCCAGAAACAACGGTCAGCGTGAGCAGCAGGACGATGGCTCTCATGTTATATCGCGAGTCGGCACCCTTCTTCAATATCTATTCAGATGCTGTAAAAATCGGGCTAATGCAGAACGGCCGCAATATTCCCTGCACATAGGCGCCGGGGTACATGATGACGCGACCAAGGCACTTTTGTGACTGGGGAAATTGACAGAGCCTGGGCGAATGTCACGCGCGGCGGCGGTTCCTCCTGCACAGCGGCTGTACGCGAGACTGGCTGTTTCAGCGGGCAATGGCGCCCTTGCCCGATATGATTTCAAACGCGCCTTTTGACTTGCACCAGCCCACTCACGGTTTGTACGTCATAGCACGGGACGGCCGAGCAGGCTGGCCCTTCCCTGACGCTGCCATCGAGCAGAGAGAAGCGCGAGAGATGCCATGGGCATTGAATGGTGTCATCCACAAGCTTGCCTTCTTCCAGAGGCGCGCCATAGTGTGAGCACACTGCACCGACCGCATAGATGGCAGATTTAGATCTAAGCAGAAGAATTGGCTGGCCATCCACTTCAACCCGCCGGGGCTGGCCTTCAACAAGCTCTTTTTCAGCAATCGCCGATTTGAAATCCGAGGGGCCGCTGCGATACGCGTTACGGTTGATCATCACGCCCAGGTGGAAAACCATGCCGCCACCGAGATAAGCTCCGACGCTCACCAGAAGATATCCAACGAGAGCAATAGCAAGTGACGCCCAGTTCAAAGACCAGCCATCGCGCCAGCGCATCAGCAATGAGCCCACAAAAAACAGAGTGGCTGCAGTGTTGATGATCCCATGCACGGCGCCTACGGATTTTTCCGCTGGATCAATATCCATCCAATCCATCAGCCCTGCGGCGGCAGCCGCGAGCGCGCCGGCAATGCCAAGAGCCACGGCAATACTGGAAGCAATTCCCAACTGAGGCATATGAAAAATCAGGCCGACAATATCCATCAAGATGGCGAGCGTCCAGGCGCCAACCGGAATGTCTGTGAGCAAGGGATGAAGCGGATGCCCGAGCCATGAACCGTTGAGCAGCAGCTTGAGGGGACGCAACGGCGTAGTCTGGAAACTACGGTTGAGAATGCTGTCTACCGGCGCGCTGATCTTCTTGACCAGCTCTGACTTGATGATGGCGTTTTCGGCTGCCTCGGTTACGTCACGATTCATGTCTATCCTTTTGAACGATTAGGGGTTCGGGGCCCGACAGCGCTGTCAATTTTGCATCATTGTTCGCGAAAAAAGAAAGAGAGCTCACAAATGCAAACCTTCGACCGCGGATGAACGCGGATGGTCGCGGATTCCCTGGCATGCGCAGGGGGAGTGTGCTCAGTTCAGGCTTGTCCCTTTTTTTCGTTCGCTTTCTTCCAGAAAAATGGGCCGGAACGAGTCCGGCCCACTGAAGAAGCAATCGTTATGGTTAAGGCGTTACCTTGGTGATGCGCGTCGCCCAGTTGCCGAGGGAAGCACGAGTGCCTCCGCAGCTTCCGAAGTTGGGGCCGAATCCCGCTATGTAGGTCGCCAGGTCGCAGCTCTGGTTAATGAACTCAGTGGCAAACCAGATTGAGTTCCCATCCACTGCGGCAGCTCCGTAGTCACCCCAGCGTGGACGGCCACCGAATATGTTCGGGTACTCGGTGAATCCATCCTGCAGGCCCACGCCTGCTTGCGCGATGTGCACGTCACCCGCACCGACCTGGGCATCCAGGCTGGCATATCCAACGCTTGGGAATTGGGTTGGCCCCACAATTGTGAATGAGATCACGCCACGTCCGCTCGGGGTGACCGCTGTCGTCGCATAAGTAACACTGGCATCATCCAGAGCCACGTAACCATCTTTCACGATCTTGCCCTTGAGCGAGGCGCCCGTCCCCTGAGGGATGAGGACGAAATAGGCAATGCCGGCGTGGACTGTGGCGCCGCCATCCGTGCTGATGCCCGTGCCCAGAGCGGACCACAACTTACCATTCGCGAACATCACCTGCTGCATGCGAGAGTCATTGGCGTTGAGCCTGCCGATGGTCTCCGGAACTCCAACCGGGATGCCGTTGAGAAAGAGGTTGCAGGTGGCATTTTCAATGCACTGCCCCACCGGCCACTGCTTTGTCTGATCGTTGGTTTGGGATCCCGGCTGCTTTACCAGTGGTGGGTTGGCGAATGCAACCGTGTTGACGAGTGAGTTGGTCAGAGCCGGCGCAGATCCGGAGTTGAGAGCCTGCGTGTTGCTGAGTTCCCACAGGGCAAGGCGGTTATCAAGTCCGGTGAAAACCGCAAACGAGCTCAGCAGATATTCCGTTCCACCGTTCGCGGTGGCGAAGCTATCGGTTCCTGGTGATTGTGCCGGCCAGACGGTAAAGCCGGGCAGAGGTCCGAAGTCAGGAGTAAAAACGGGGGTAGCATTTGTGTCGTACTGGAAGACGGTGATGGACGGCGAGCCGCTGACCAGAGCCTTCTTTGAAATGGCATAGATCTGTGAAGCATTGAAGCCCGGTCCGAAGAAAGAGAACTCGTTGGTGGTGAGGTAGATTCCGTTTGCGTCCGCGCCTATGTGCGGATAGTCGCCCAGGCAGGCGTTGGGATGGGTGCGTCCCGCCGGCGTGCCTGCTGGATTGCAATTATGGTTGGGCGTTCCTTCAGTGCCGTCATCCTGAACAGGAATGCTGTAAATGGTCCAGCTACCGAGCGGGTTTGAGGTATTGCTTACCGCCAGGTCAAGATGGTTACGACCGGAAAGCGACTGGGAGAGTGACAGGCCAGTGGCGGCATCCACGTTGATGCGGTCCAAGGTCAACACCAGATGGAACCAGCGCTGTGACTGGGCGTCAAAGATGCAGCTTGGATCGGTAATGGAAGGCCCGAACCGGTTGGGCGATCCGCGCTGGATGGCGGCTGCGTCACCATAGAAGCTGTTGAGATCGGTCACACCCAGCAGCTGGTTTCCAGCGCCGTCAAAGATGTTAAGCACATCATTTGCGGATTCCACCACAAAGCCATTGCCGGCGCACAAACCCTGGTCGGGAGGCTCCACGGAGAACTGGTTGCCATTGTTGGCCAGTCTCTGCTGGCGGAAGTTCAGTCCATCAAAAGCTACGTTGATTTCAGGATTGGATTTGGCTTTCTTGCCGGAAAGGACTGAGCCGTGGCCGCCTTTCCCGCCGGGCAGCGTTCGGTTGATAAATCCTGTGTCCTGGTCATCGTTGTCCGCATCCTGACCTAGATCGTCAATTTCAATTGTTTGGACGCCGTCAGCGCCAGCCGGTTGAGGGTGAAACGTTCCCTGCCCGGACGACGGAATCTGCCGCGCAACCTGTGCATTGGCTGCGGCGAAAGTGAAAACAGTGAGCGCGATTAAAGCAAGGAAGAATGGAATCAATCGAGGGCTTGCATTTTGATTCATGGACGAAAATCTCCTGAGAGCGGATCTCGGGATCATTGGCCCAGATGATTTCTCAGTTCTAACGACATGCTGGAAAACATGGCAATGGAGATTCAGTCGCAGAGCAACACAGGCTGATTTTCTGTCGAAAGATTTGAGTTACTGATCTGGTACAACAAGGCCGGAATTACTACTGAGCATAATACTCGCTGGAGTCTCGGGTATTTCTCTTATTTTTACTTAATTCTAGGTGACCCGGATGGAATCGCCGAGACGCCGACATCGCGCGAGATCGCCGAGATTGGGCTACAAAATCTTACCGCTGATGAACATAGATAGCACTGATTTGCGGTGATCGAAGAAGCTTACCGCGGGTGAGCGCAGGATGGCATTGGCCAAAATCCATCGCGGAGTCACCGAGACAGAAAGGAAAGGCAAGGCAATTTTCGGCCAGTGAGAGCAATTTCGGAGGTAATTTGTGAACTTTCGTCTGGCCGGGCCTAATGGCATTGCGGGATTGTGATGGTCCGTGTTAGGCTTTACAAGTCACTAGAAGGACGAGATTTAGAGATAGGAGTGCCCAGTTTCAAGTGTTAGCTAGAGAGCATAAGGCAGACGTCATCAACCGTTTCCGCACGCACCAGTCAGATACCGGAAGCCCGGAAGTCCAGATTGCAATTTTGAGTGAGCGGATCGGTGATTTGACCGAGCACTTCAAGGCGCATAAAAAGGACCACGCCTCCCGGCGGGGTCTGCTCATGATGGTCAGCAAGCGGCGTCGCCTGCTGGACTATCTGAAAACGTACGATACCGATCGATATAAAGACGTCATCCAAAAACTTGGAATCCGTAAGTAATCGAGTTACCGGACGTTTTGAACCGAGGTCTCCCGTCGGCGGGAGACGTGTGCCTGAAGCGGGGCCCTGCAGGGGCATCCCCGCAAAAGGTCCACAAAATTCTGTACCGTATAGAAGCCCAAGGCTCTCACGCTAGACCATGCTGGTCCTCCCGAGAAAAGAGGAGTAATGAAACAAACAGCCACTGTTGAACTTGCAGGCGGCAAATCCCTCCATATTGAAACTGGACATTTGGCGAAACAAGCGGCCGGATCGGCGATTCTCCGGCAGGGCGACAACGTTGTCCTGGGCACCGCGAATGCCGCTCCAGAACCCCGCGAAGGAATTGATTTCTTTCCGCTCACGGTAGATTACAGAGAATACACATACGCCGGCGGACGCATCCCCGGTGGATTTATTAAACGCGAAGGCCGACCGCAGGAACGTGAAATCCTGACTTCGCGACAGATTGACCGCCCCATACGCCCGCTCTTCCCTGAAGGCTTCCGCAATGAAACCCAGGTCATCTCACTGGTGCTTTCCGCAGACACTGATAATGACCCTGATGTGCTAGCCATCAACTCCGCTTCAGCGGCGCTGACGCTTTCCGACATTCCGTTTCATGGCCCGGTAGGCGCAGTACGCATTGGGCTGGTCAACGATCAGATGATCGTGAACCCGACCTATGCGGAAATGGCCGAGAGTAAGCTCAACATCATGGTGGTGGGCACGGCTGAAGGCATTGTGATGGTGGAGTCCGGAGCGAAGGAAGTTTCTGAAGAGAAAGTTCTGGAAGCCATTGAATTTGCCCACGATCAGATCAAGAAGATCTGTGCGGGCATTGTTGACCTGGCAAAGCGCGGCGGCAAGCCGAAACGCGCAGTAAAAGAGCCAGAGATGGATCAGGCTTATTTCGACGGCCTGATGAGCAAGGTTGGCGCCGAGCTTGCCGATGCTTTAGACACAGCGAAATATCCCAAGCTGGAAAGCTACACCAAAGTAAAAGAAATCAAAGACAAGCTGAAAGCTGAGCTCCCGCCGGATGACGACGCGGCCAAGGCCAAGCTCTCACGCTACTACGAACTCATGCGCGAGAAGATCTTCCGCGACCAGGTGACAAAGCAGCGTCGCCGTCCGGACAACCGCAAGTTCGACCAGATCCGCGACATCTGGATTGAAGTTGGCGTACTGCCGCGAACCCACGGTTCAGCGGTATTTACCCGCGGTGAAACGCAGGCGCTGGTGACCACCACGCTGGGCACACCGGATGACATGCAGCGCATTGAACGCTTTGAAGGTGAAACCAAAAAGCGCTTTATGCTGCACTACAACTTCCCGCCATTTTCCGTGGGTGAGGTTGGACGCATGACCGGAGTTGGCCGTCGCGAAATTGGACACGGTGCATTGGCTGAGCGTGCTGTGGCCGCAGTGCTGCCTCCGGTGGAGAAGTGGCCTTACGCGATCCGCGTGGTTTCAGACATTCTTGAATCCAACGGATCATCGTCCATGGCTTCCGTGTGCGGCGCTTCCCTCTCATTGATGGATGCCGGCGTTCCTCTGACATCGTCAGTGGCAGGCGTTGCCATGGGTCTGGTGAAAGAAGGCGATGCTTACGCCATCCTGACCGATATTGCCGGCGCTGAAGATCACTACGGGGACATGGACTTTAAAGTCGCTGGAACCCGTGATGGCATTACCGCTCTGCAAATGGATATCAAGGTCATGGGCATCACGTCACAAATCATGCGTGAGGCCCTTGAGCAGGCCAAGCATGGCCGCTTGTTCATCCTGGACAAGATGGAACAGACCATTACCGGCGGACGCGAGAATATCTCAACGTTTGCTCCGCGCATTTACACCCTGCAGATTCCTGTGGACAAGATTCGCGACCTGATTGGTCCTGGCGGAAAGATGATTCGTTCCATCATTGACCAGACCGGCGTGAAGATTGACGTGGATGATACAGGCAAGGTAAACGTAGCTTCCAACGATGGACCTTCCGCACAGAAAGCCATCCAGATGATCAACGACCTGACGGCGGTGCCGGAAATCGGCAAGACGTATCTGGGCAAAGTGGTCCGTCTGGCGGAGTTCGGCGCGTTTGTGGAAATCATTCCGGGCACGGACGGTCTGCTGCACATCAGCGAGATTGCTGAACATCGCGTGAAGGAAGTGAAAGACGAACTCAAGGAAGGCGACCAGGTTTTGGTCAAGGTCCTGGGCATTGAAGGCAACCGCATTAAACTGTCACGCAAGGCGATCTTGAAAGAACAGCGCGCCAAGATGGCAGCACAGCACGGCGACTCTCCGGAGGGCGAAGGCGGCGGTGATGGCGGCGGCGAGCGCAATGAAGCTCACCACGAACACGCGGCTGAAGGCTCAGAAGAAACCGTGACCTTTGAAGGCGGGGCTGACTTCGACGAGAACGACGAAGAGCCTAACTTCAATCGCGAGGACGCAAATCGTGAGACAGTGGCGGCGACAACGGACCGTCCGGATCGCCCACGTGGCCCAAGGCCAGGTGGCGGCGGTGGCGGAGGACGTCGTCCTGGCGGGCGCGGTGGTCGCGGACGCGGACCTGGCGGAGGCGGCGGACGTGGCGGACCACGCGGCGGCGGTGGCGATCGTGGCAACCGCGGCGGCGGTGGTGGTGGTCATTAAAGCTGTCACTTTGCTCCAACCCGCTTGAGAGAGTGGGTCGTGGGTGGATCTTCAGCTCCAGTAATACTGCGGTTCGGCACACAAGTCGGCCTCACCGCAGTTCTTTGAGAATACAAAAAGGGCGCAGCTTCTAGGCTGCGCCCTTTTTCTTTTCAACCATCACTTCTTGCACTGCTTGCTGATTTACTCCGCTGCCAATCCGTGACACTTCTTGTATTTCTTGCCTGAGCCGCAAGGACAAGGATCATTGCGGCCGACTTTGGCTTGGCCACGGACAACCTGCTGGGGAGCGTTTGCGCCGTCACCCGATCCAGCCATGCGCGCTTCCTGCAACTCGCGCTTCTTGCGACGCTGGAATTGCGCTTCCAGATCGTCAATCGAAGTCGACGCCCGCTTTCTGGGTGCAGGCGCAGGCTGTTCTCCATTCCCGCCCGGACCTGCGGCCACCGGAGTTGGCGACGTATCCACAATCTGCATATGGAACAGGTATCGCGCCGTCTCTTCCTGGAAGCGGCGCATCATGCCTTCAAACATGTCAAACGATTCGCGTTTGTATTCCACCAGTGGATCGTGCTGGGCGTAGCCACGCAGCCCGATGCCTTCCTTCAGGTGGTCCATGTTGAGGAGATGATCTTTCCACTGCGTGTCCAGCACGCTCAACATGATCATGCGTTCGTGATAGCGCAGCGCGTCCGGACCTAACTGCTGTTCCTTAGCGTTGTAAGATTCTTCCAGCTTACTGAAAATAGCATCACCCAGTTCCTGACGATTCAACCTGTCTGCGTCGATGCCTGCCTTCGTCATGTCCAGACCAAACTGTTCAATCAGATATTTGTTCAGGCCTTCCACGTCCCACTGGTCAGCATGAACGTTGCGCGGAGCCATGCGGTCCAGCGCTTCCGCCACCATGGATGCAACATATTCATCCATGATCAGCTCTTTCTGCTCCACGCCGGACAACAATTCCTTACGCAGACCGTACACCGCCACGCGCTGCTTGTTCATGACATCGTCATACTCAAGCAGATGTTTGCGGGATTCAAAATTCTGGCCTTCGACCGCCTTCTGCGCGGCCTCAATACGCTTGGTGATCAGGCGCGACTCAATGGGGACGCCTTCTTCCATACCCAGACGTTGCAGCAGGGTTGAAACCCACGCCTTGGCGAAGATGCGCATGAGGTCATCTTCCAGCGAGAGATAAAAACGCGACGACCCGGGATCACCCTGACGCCCTGCACGTCCGCGAAGCTGGTTATCAATGCGGCGAGCTTCGTGACGTTCGGTGCCCATAATGTGCAGTCCGCCAACGCCTACAACCCGCTCATGGTCCGCGTCAGTATCTTTCTTATACTTGCTGTAAATATCCTGGTACTTATCCACCGGGCATTGATATTCAATGCCGTTGTAATAAAAAACGGTATTCTGCGCGTCATCCTGCTGCAACACCACTTCACCGCCAGCCTGTTTCAGTTGCTGCGCGATTCCCTTCTTTACCGTCTCCTGCTTGGCCATGAACTCGGCATTGCCGCCCAGCAGAATGTCCGTACCGCGGCCCGCCATGTTGGTGGCGATGGTCACTGAGTTAAACTTGCCGGCCTGCGCTACGATCTCAGCTTCCTTCTCGTGAAATTTTGCGTTCAGCACCACGTGCTTCACGCCTTTTTTCTTCAACAGGTCTGACAGCCGCTCACTCTTTTCGATGGAGGTTGTGCCCACCAGAATCGGACGCCCTTCCGTGGCAACTTTCTGTATCTCATCGGCGACGGCGAAGTATTTTTCCTTCTCCGTGCGATAGACGACGTCTGGATTTTCAATACGGGACATCGGGCGGTTGGTGGGGATCACCACGACCTGCAGCTTGTAAATTTTGTCGAACTCAGCCGCTTCGGTTTCGGCGGTTCCCGTCATGCCTGCAAGCTTCTTGTACATGCGGAAATAATTCTGGAAGGTGATCGTTGCCAGCGTCTGCGTTTCCCGCTCGATCTTTACTTTTTCCTTGGCTTCAATTGCCTGATGCAGACCATCACTCCAGCGACGTCCGGGCATCAGACGGCCTGTGAATTCGTCGACGATAATGACTTCGCCGTCCTTGACCACGTACTCTACGTCTTTCTTATAGAGCGCGTGGGCTTTTACGGCGGTTTCAACGTGGTGCTTCATCGCCCAGTTTTCGGGATCGGCAATGTTGTCAATGCCGAGGGCACGCTCCACCTTTTCCCAACCCTGATCGGTGATGGTGGTGTTGCGATGCTTTTCATCCACTACGAAGTCGCCGGTATAAATCTTGGGCTCGCCTGAAGGCACTTCAATTTCTTCGCCTTTTTCCAGGATCGGTACAACACGGTCGGCTTTATCGTATTTGTCAGTGGTCTCGTCGCTCGATCCGCTGATGATAAGCGGCGTTCTGGCTTCGTCGATCAAAATGGAGTCAACTTCGTCCACGATCGCGTAGTTGTGCCCGCGCTGGACGCAATCTTCCAGGTTGAATTTCATGTTGTCGCGCAGGTAATCGAAGCCGAATTCGTTGTTAGTGCCGTACGTCACGTCGGCTGCATAGGCTTCACGACGCTCGTCATCATCCAGTTCATGCACAATTACGCCAACGCTCAGGCCCAGGAAGCGATAGAGCTTGCCCATCCACTCTGAGTCGCGCTTGGCCAGGTAGTCGTTCACGGTGACTACGTGCACGCCATCGCCGGAGAGGGCGTTGAGGTAGACAGGAAGGGTCGCGACCAGCGTCTTACCTTCACCGGTCTTCATTTCGGCGATCTCGCCGCGGTGCAGGACAATGCCGCCGACCATCTGGACGTCAAAGTGGCGCATGTTGAGGATACGCTTACCGGCCTCGCGGCAAATAGCAAACGCTTCAGGCAGAACTTCGTCCAAGGCGGCGTTACGGGCGGTCAGGCGCTCGGCCTGGTCCTCAATGCCCTTGGTACGCTCCTGAACACGCGCCTTGAACTCGCGCGTCTTTTCCCGCAGCTGCTCATCCGTGAGCTGCTTATATTGCTCTTCCAGAGCGTTGATCTCGTCCACCCGCGGACGAATTCTCTTGATCTCACGCTCATTACTGGTGCCAAAAACTTTGGCTGCTAATTTACCTATCAATTGCTGTCCTTGTTAATACAGTGTGGTTTTTACGTAAGAAGGCGACATTAAAAGCCTAACATATTGGATGCGGCAGGGTCAGGGTAAGTAGCGGGATGGGGGAGCTTCCTTTTTTGGGTGAATTGCTGGGGCGTGATATGGGACAGTCGGAACAGATTTGGAGAACCGATCTGCGGACGGCATCTCCTATTCCAGGCCGCCATAGACCAGCTTGCCGCCCAGGAACGTTGCTTCTACCTTCACGTTTTTGATGGATGCAAGAGGAATCTTGAAGATGTCGTCACTGAGCACGACAAAGTCAGCCAGCTTGCCCACCGTGATTGATCCTTTGTCTTTGTCCTGAAACTCCGCATAGGCAGAGCCCATGGTGTAAGCTTCCACTGCCTCAGCAACTTTCAGCTTCTGCTCAGGGACCCAACCATCGGGATTTTTGCCGTCAAGAGTTGCGCGCGTGGTGGCTGCGTAGATGCTCCACATTGGACTCAGCGGCGCTACGGACCAATCCGTTCCAAACGCCACTCGTACGCCGTTATCCAGGAATGTGCGGAAAGCGTATGTGCGTTTCACACGATCAGCGCCGATTCTCTTCTCCGCCCAGCGGCCATCATCAATGGCATGATACGGCTGCACGGACGCAATCACTCCAAGCCTGGCATAGCGCGCAAAGTCTTTGGCGGCCATGTGTTGTGAATGTTCAATGCGCCAGCGACGGTCGCGTTTGCCGTTGGCTTTTTCAATCTGCTCAAAGATGTCGAGCACGGTGGAGATCGCCTTATCGCCAATCGCATGAACGCAGAGTTGGAGGCCGGCGGCATCGGCGGCTTTCAGGCGCGCTGCCATGGCTGACACGGGATGCATCTCATCGCTTAGTAAGCCATGAGAGTTGGGATCATCAGTGTATGCGTCAAAGAAGTACGCTGTCTCTGAACCCAGCGAGCCATCGGCGTATCCCTTTACCGCTCCCAGCCGCAACATGGGGGTGCCAAAAGCCCGGCGGATTCCGACCTTGGCCTGGTCTTTCCAATCGGTTTCCATCGGCGCCGCGTAGATGCGTACGGTAAGCTCGTTTTTCTCCTGCAGCTCCGCGTAGATCTTCACATGGTCATACAGCGGATTCATGTCCTGAACGGACGTCACGCCCATGGAGGCGGCATGGTCCATGGCCTGCTTGATGGCCCGAAGGCGATGCGCATGCGTCATCGCCGGCATCACCTTGGTGACCAGGTCCTGCGCTGCATCACGTAGCACTCCGGTTGGATTGCCCTGTGCATCGCGAACAATCTGCCCGCCGGCCGGGTCCTGCGTTTTCGCCGTGATGCCGGCCAGCTTCAGCGTGACCGTGTTCGCGAGCGATTCGTGCCCGTCATAGCGATTCACCCACACCGGCGTATCCGTCGTCACCGGGTCGATCAACTCTTTGGTGGGCAACTCCGCGGGAGACCACTTCTGTTCATCCCAGTCGCCACCCGTTACCCACTCACCTTTGGGAGTCGTTTTGGCGCGCTGGGCAATGCGGTCGGCAAATTCCTGTGGCGTGGCCGCGTCTTTCAACTGCACTTGCGATAGATGATCGCCACCATCCACGAAGTGAACATGCGCGTCATTGAATCCCGGAAGCAGGAGTTTTCCATGCGCGTCAACAACTTTTGTCTGCGGGCCATGCCATGCGTCGATTTCAGCCGACGTTCCCACCGCCATAATGCGTTCTCCCAGCACGGCCACTGCTTCCGCCTGCGGGTGGGCCTTGTCCACGGTCCAGATTTTTGCGTTGGTGATGATTACGTCAGCCGCCGGCTTGGCCTGAGCGAAGGCCGCGTTAGCAGGAACAACGACGGAAGATAATAGTAAGCTAACGAACAAGAGACGCCTGGCAGTGCTCATCATCTCTCGCCCCATTTCAGTTTGCTGCGAAGAACATCATAGAAGGAACGTTGCGGCATCTTGAACAGCCTGACCTGAAATTTCGAGCGGCGACAATACACTACGTCGCCATCCTGCAACGGCTCGCCCAATTGCCCATCCACGCTGAGATAACCCTGCTGGCGAGAGAGGCCCAGTCGCGCTTCAATCACGGCCGTGTCCGGCACCACCAGAGGCCGGTTGGTCAGAGCATGAGATGCAACCGGAGTGATGACAAACCCCGGCAGATCGGGGGAAAGGATGGGCCCGCCAGCAGCAAGGGAATAGGCAGTTGATCCGGTCGGCGTGGAGATGATGAGCCCATCGGCTTTGTAGTTGGCCACGAACACACCATCAATCAGCAATTCAAATTCGTTGATCCTGGCCACGGCACTCTGGTTAAGCACGCATTCATTCAGAGCGTCATAGTTGGCCAGGCATTCATCCCCACGGCGCACCTGGCAATGCAGCAGACTGCGGAGGCTGAGGTCGCATTTCCCGGCATCCACGGCCTCCAGCGCTTCGTTGATCTCGTCATGCCTGATCTCGGTAAGAAAGCCGAGCGACCCGAGGTTCACGCCCAGAATAGGAATACCTGCATGCGCTACACTGCGCGCCGTGGAAAGCAGCGTGCCATCGCCACCCAGCACCACCACAAAGTCAGGATGCTGCTCCACCAGCTCTTCGCGTTCCGCCGGCTCAGCCTGCGGCCAGAACTCCCGCGTGACTTTGTCCGCCGTGATGGAATAGCCATGATCCAGCAGCCATGTAGCCACGCTGCGCACAATGGTCGCCAGCTGAGGCCTGCCTTGTTTGGATATGATTGAGGCTCGTTTCATTTCCATTCCGCGTGCAACAGAAACTCGCGATTCCCTTCCGCGCCCAGAATCGGGGAATCCATCACGTCCAGCGTGCGGCCACCCAGCTCTTTGACCGATGTGCTCACCCGCTTGACCGCATCCTGCTGGGCCTCCGCGTCACGGACAATACCGCCTTTGCCAACGCGTTCCCTGCCCACTTCAAACTGCGGCTTAACCAGGATGACAAACTCTCGCTGCCCGGGATTGGCGGCCGTAATCGCTCCCACCACTGCCGGGAGAATGAGTGTAACAGAGATAAACGATACATCAGCCGCGACAAAGCTGACTGCGCCCGAGCTTCCGGCCGAGCGCAGCTTTTCCTCAGTAAGATAGCGAGCGTTGGTGTTCTCCAGCAACTTCACGCGCAGATCCGTGCGCAATCTGGCTGCGATCTGACCGTATCCCGTATCCACGGCCACCACTTCAGCAGCTCCGTGCTGCAACATGCAGTCAGTAAATCCACCGGTGGAGGCGCCCACATCCATGCAGGTGCGTCCGGTGAGATCAATCTTCCATTTTTCCAGCGCGGCTTCCAGCTTCAGACCTCCGCGTCCAACAAATTTCAAGTCGTCGCCTAATAGACGAATCTCAACGTCGGTGCTCACGCTGGCTCCTGCCTTTTCAACTTTTTGTCCATCCACCAGCACACGACCGGCAAGCAACATGGACTGCGCGCGCTCACGCGAGGCTACGAATCCCCGTTCGACCAGCAATTTGTCAATCCTAATTTTCATGTTTTGATCAATTTCGCTCTATCAACTCCGACAAAATATGAAAACGCTTGTTTCAGGCATTGCTCTTTGCAACCATATTCACACCACTTTGAAATTATTCACACTGCTTTAACATTTCGCACCGCATCAGGTGCAAAGGGCTGAAAAGGCCAAAATTACGCAGTGTTACTGAAGTAACTTACGGTTTTTCCACATCATTATTCACTACGCTGTTGAAAAGCCGCCAGCGTTAATGGAAGCAGAGTTGCACAACATGGATTCAAATCATGCCGCGATGTTCTGCGTATGAAAAGATTCTCACATCAAGCAGGCACGGTGACGAATTGCTGCGAGAAATCCTCTCTGCTATTAGAATGATTTTCGAATTCAAGGACAAGAATGCCCACTACCGCTCCCGCCCACAAGAAGAAAAGCATCAAGCCCGCAAAACCATCCGCTAAGAGCAAAGTTGTCCCGCAGGAAAGCAACAACGCGGCCTCTCCCATGAACACGGAGCGCTTGCGCAGACTCTATGCCACCATGCTGAAGTGCCGCATGGTTTCTGAACGATGCGCCAGCGTGTTTGGCGCAGGAGCGGCAGCTGCATCAGGCTATGAAGCTGTAGAAGTGGGAGCGTGCATCCATCTTCGCGAAGAAGATCTGGTTTCGCCGACATCGAGCCTGATTAACGGGAACATCGCCAAAGGCGCTGCGGTGGCTGATCTCATTGCCATGCTGAAGACTTCCGCCCAATCCGGCACCGAGAATAGAGACAACGCCGGTTCGTTTTCCGCGCTCAGGCTTTCGCCTCAAGAACAGATACAGGCCAGCACGATGGTGGCGCTCTCACATAAGCTTGACCGCAAAGCTATCGTCAACATGGCGATCGTCAATATGGCGATTGTGGGAAGCACGGCGAACGAATCAGAACACGTTTCAGCCGATTTCTGGGAGAGCTCCCTTCAATTTGCCGGACCGCGCAAGCTCGGAATCGTTTACCTGATCTGCACTGCGGCCGATTCCAACCACGATCTGCGCGGACGCGCTCTCACCTTCCAGGTACCGGGCATTTCCGTGGACGGAAATGATGTTGTGGCAGTGTATCGCGTGGCGGAAGAGTCCGTGCGACGCGCTCGTGAAGGCCATGGACCCACGCTGATCGATTGCAAGGTTGATCCCGCACGCGACCCGCTCGCTTTCATGGAGGATTATTTGAAGAAGCGGAATATGTGGTCAGACAAGTGGCATGCGAAAGTTGTGCAGGATCTGAAGAAGGAAATCGGAAATTTAGAATTTAGAATTTGAAATTTTAAATTTGAAATTCGAAATCCCTAGCGCCTTTTCAGCTCCGGTCTTCCATCATCTTTCTGTGGCTGGTCCCCCGTCCTTCGGTGCAAAACGGGGCCGCCATTGGTTGACAGCAAAGGACGCGCGTTCATCAGCTCAAACAAGCGGCTTTGGACATTATCAAAGTCACTGGTATCCAGGACATATTCGTCATGCGGCGGCAGCATGGTGTCGATCTCGGCTTGGGCGCGCTTGATACGATCTTCATTCATGGGGTGCGTGGCGAATGCCTTCGCCATAAAGTTCGGCTTCTTGTGGTTTACCTGCAAGCGCTCAAAGAAATTCACAAATGCCACCGGATCATAGCCGGCGGCGTAGGCATACTCCAGGCCCAGAAGATCGGCTTCACGTTCCGCGTCACGACCAAACTTGAGCGTGCTCATGGGAAAGGCAACGCTGGTAACCTCGTGCACGGCCATACCGACCGGGCCGCCGATAAACACCATGGGGATGGATGCCAGGTTCCAAATCTGTGACTTGGTCATGCCGCGGGTTGCGTGCCGCGCTGCCACATGAGCAATCTCATGCGCCATCACTCCGGCGAGCTCTGCTTCATTCTGGGCCGCCAGAATCAGACCGGTGTTTACGTAGAAATAGCCGCCCGGCAGCGCAAAGGCGTTTATTTCGTCATCATTCACTACCTTCACCGTGAATGGAACTTTGGCGTCCGAGTGCCGCACCAATCGCTGGGCCAGCGCGTTGATATAAAGATTCACGGCTTGATCTTCCAGCAGCCGCGCCTGAGTCTCCCACTCCCTGGCCATTTCCTTGCCCATGGCCATCTCGCGATCCAGGGAGTAAAAGTTCACGCCATGGTCCACGTGACGAGCGCCGATCTTGCTCACGTCATAGCGTTCCTGAACCTTACCGTTGTGTTTGGATGATTTGTGCTTGCTGTCATCAGCAACCGTGACTTCCGGCGATTGATCGAGGGACACCAGAAAGGCATAGTCCGCGCTGGTGCGCGTGCTGACAACGCGGGGTTGCGATGGTTCTTCTTGCGCAAGCCTTTCTGGTAAGCCAGCTGCAGCCGTCAGGGGCTGAAAGGAGAATATGAACCACCCGAGCGAAATGAGTAGGGGCGAACAACGGCCAAGACCAAGGCCGTGGGGCCTGCAGGGCAGAGACCTGGGTAGCATGGTTAACTCGATTTTTCCGGCACGACGTAGCGGCGTCTGAATGAGACAGTCGCGCCAACCACATGCTGGCTTAGAGTGATTTATCCATGCTCCCCGTTGGCTGCCGGGCACAGAATAGTAAGAAAGGTTGCCTGCTCGGCGCAAAGTCAAACGCGCATTTACGAGGTAAGACAAATTAAGCAGTTTGTTTTCATATATTTAAATGGATGCGAATTAGGTTTAGTGACTTACACTAAGATTTTTTCGACCCGAGGGTTGACTTTTCTAGTGCATTCTTCCTATAATTAGCACTCGACGGATATGAGTGCTAGCAGAGCTGCCGGCAAGATCGCCGTCACTAATCCACAACAGTCTTAGTAAACCTAACTTTTAAGAAGGAGAAGTTCCATGGCAAAGCTGACTCCACTGGGTGAGCGCGTTCTGGTACGTCGTATTACCGAAGGTGAAACCGTTCGCGGCGGCATCATCATCCCCGACTCTGCAAAAGAAAAGCCCCAGGAGGGCGTTGTAGTTGCAGTAGGCACCGGCCGTTTTGACAAAGGCCAGCACGTTCCCATGTCCGTAAAAGAAGGCGATCGGGTCCTGTTCGGCAAATATTCCGGCAGCGACATCAAGATCGACAACGAAGAATTCCTGATCCTGAAGGAAGAAGAGATCTTCGGCATCCTCTCTGGCGCAGCCAAGAGTTCTGAAAAGCACGAAAAAGTCGGCGCCGGCAAGCGGTAATCCCCGGCTTCCCTTCGCAAGACCAAGTTCATAACAGTTGTTGAAATATCACGCGCTGATGCGCGAACAGTTTGATAGGAGATTTAGCAATGGCAAAGATTATTGTGCACGGTGAAGAGTCCCGCCAGGCGATCCTGCGCGGAGTGAACATTCTGGCCGATGCAGTAAAGGTCACACTCGGTCCCAAAGGCCGCAACGTTGTCATCAACAAGAAATTCGGCTCCCCGGTCATCACCAAGGACGGCGTAACGGTAGCCAAGGAAATTGAGCTGGGCGAGACCCTGGAAAACATGGGCGCGCAGATGGTGCGCGAAGTCGCCAGCAAGACCAGTGACGTCGCCGGTGACGGCACCACCACTGCCACGGTTCTGGCCCAGGCAATCTATCGTGACGGCGTGAAGACGGTTGCGGCCGGCGCGAATCCGATGGCTCTGAAGCGCGGCATTGAGCGCGCGGTTAACACCATTTGCGGCTCACTCCAGAAAGACGGCGAGCGCAGCAAAGGCTTCCTGGACAGCCTGTCCAAGCCGGTCAGCGGCGACATGATCGCCCAGGTTGGCACTATCTCCGCCAACAATGATGAAACCATTGGCCGCATCATTGCCGAAGCCATGAAGAAAGTCGGCAAAGACGGCGTGATCACAGTGGAAGAGTCACGCACCATGGAAACCAGCCTGGAAGTTGTGGAAGGCATGCAGTTTGACCGTGGTTACCTTTCTCCTTACTTCGTGACCGACCCTGAGCGCATGGAAGCCTCCCTGGATGACGCGCTCATCCTCATCAATGAAAAGAAAATCAGCAGCATGAAAGACCTTCTCCCTGTTCTGGAACAGGTAGCCAAGGCCGGACGGCCGTTGCTCATCATTGCGGAAGACGTAGATGGTGAAGCGCTGGCCACGCTGGTGGTCAACAAGCTGCGTGGCACCATTCAGGTTTGCGCAGTGAAAGCGCCTGGCTTCGGCGATCGCCGCAAGGCCATGCTGCAGGATATTGCCATCCTGACCGGCGGCAAGGCCATCACGGAAGATCTGGGCCTGAAGCTGGAAGGCGTACAGATCACCGATCTGGGCCGCGCCAAGAAGATCACGATTGACAAGGACAACACCACCATCGTGGAAGGCAAAGGCAAGGGCACGGAAATTGAAGGCCGCGTAAAGGAAATCCGCGGACAGATGGAAAACACGACCAGCGAGTACGATCGCGAGAAGCTCCAGGAGCGTCTGGCGAAGCTGGTGGGTGGCGTTGCGGTGATCAAAGTGGGCGCCGCGACCGAAACCGAAATGAAGGAAAAGAAAGCGCGCGTGGAAGATGCGATGCACGCGACCCGCGCAGCCGTGGAAGAAGGCATTGTCCCGGGTGGTGGAGTTGCTCTGGTTCGCTGCGCTGCGGCCCTGGAAACCTTGAAGTTCAAGAACGATGACGAAGAGATCGGCGCCGATATCGTACGCCGCGCTCTGGAAGAGCCTCTCCGCCAGATTGTTGCCAATTCTGGTGAAGAAGGTGCAATCGTTGTCGGCAAGATCCGCGACTCCAAGGACAACAACTACGGCTACAACGCACAGACTGATAAGTTCGAAGACCTGGTGAAAGCCGGCGTCATCGATCCAACCAAGGTGACCCGTACCGCATTGCAGAACGCTGCATCGATTGCAGCGCTCATGCTGACCACCGAAGCTCTTGTCTCTGACGTTCCGGAAGAAAAGAAGTCCGGCGGTGGCGACAACCACGGCGGTATGCCCTACGGCGGTTAATTCGTTTAGATAAAGTCAGCTCGCTCCTGACCAAAGCCCCTGTCGATCACGACAGGGGCTCTTTTTTGTGCGTGACTGATTGTCGAGAGAATGCCTTGAAGCGGCATGGTTACAACGGGCATGCTCGGGGTTCCTCTCTTGCCTTCACTCCGCGATGCGGAACTCAGGCGCGGTCGGAATGACAGAGGGAGCGTGGTTCGTGTGGGAATCATTGCTGGCGTGAAGGAAATGCATAGACCCTTCGACTGCGTCGTCGCATGCGCTCCGACTTCGCTCAGGGTGACAAAAGGAAAGTTTGGGGAGAACTCGCTGAGACAGTATCTTAGCAACAGGCATTCCCGGGATGTTTCGACGTTTTCCATTACGAATTCAGGCGCGTAGTTTTTGACCTCAGCGGCTGAAGCCGAAGTTTGTCGATCCTCTACCGCAGGCATAAATGCCTGCTCCACCCCGTGTGGGCAGGAGTCAGGCCCTGTTACTTGTGAATCGTGGTGACATCGTCCTGAGGTTTTTCATTCACGAGTTCAGGCGCGTGGTTACGATATTGCGCGCACAAAAAAACGCACCGGCCGTGCAGCCGGTGCGAAGGGAGTACCAGACGTGTCTCGCGTCTAGAAGGTAAGTTTTGCGGCGAACTGCAACTGGCGTGCAGAGCCAGAATCGCCGGTTGGGAAGCGGGTTGAGCTGATCACACCGAATGAGGCGAGGCCGATCTGGGCGGTGCGTCCAGGCTGGCCAAAATTGGCATGGTTCAGCAAATCAAAAGCTTCAAAGCGCAGTTCACTGGAGAAGCGCTCGTTGATCTTGGTGTGTTTCACCAGTGACATGTCCACATTGTTAAAGCCCGGTCCAATGATTACGTTTCTTCCCATGTTGCCGAAGTGGAACACTGTGGTCGTTCCCACCAGCGCATCTGGGATACCAAACGAGGTACCGGGAGCGCAGGCAGCCTTCGCCGGATCACAAACGGAGCCGGTAAAGTACTGGATGTTTCCATTGGAAAGCGGCGTGTTGACGATTGCGATGGGACCAAGCAGATCAGGACGCAGAGTTGACAAGCCAGTGAGGCCGGCAATGTTAAGTGCGCTTGCCTGCAGGTTGACGGGATTGCCGCTCTGGTCAGAGATAATGCTGCCAATCTGCCATCCATCAATCAGGCGATTGCCTTTAAACGGAAGGTCGTAGATGAAGTTAACCACGAAGCGGTTGCGGGCGTCGAAGTCTGAAAGGCCCTTGTCGCCTGCGGGGTTGAGACTGTTCTGAATGACAACTCCCTGGCCATTCTGAGAAGTGTAGTCCAGTGATTTGGAGAAGGTATAGGAAGCGTTGAACTGGAGGCCATGGAAGGCGCGCAGGTTCGACGTAATCCAGAGAGCGTTGTAGCTCGAGTTTCCATTGCTCACGTTGTCGGAAATGTTGCCGACCGTTGCGCCAGGAAGAATCGGGCTGTTGGGAGAGAGCTTAATCGGCCTGAGACCGTTAACCAGTTGGTTCTCATTGATGCGTGTCCGCAGGTGGCGGCCGCCGGATCCAAAATATCCAGTCATCACAGTCCAGTTATTGGTGACCTGCTGCTGGATATTGAAGTTGTAGGATTCGATATAGGAGTTATCGAAGTTCGGGTCCACAACGGTAGGCGCCAATCCATTACCCTTTGCGTCAGCAATCAGCGTCGCATAGGTCGTGGTTCCTCCACCACCAAAGTTTAACGGACCGCCAAGTGGAGGATTATTCGTAAGGCCAGTCACCAAACCGGTGATGGGTTGATCTGTCAGGATCGCGTAGGCGCCACGAACAACTGTTCTGCCAGAACCAAAGACGTCATAAGCAAAGCCGAGACGCGGCTGGAAGTTCTTGTTGTTCTGCTTGTACGGTGAGTCCACCTGGACCAGCGAATCGGTGGCTGGCAGGAAATTTACAAAGCGATTAAGCGCCTCACTGGGCGTTGCATTCCAGTCATACCGCAATCCCAATTCAAGGGTCAGTTGTTTGGTTGTCTTCCAGCTGTCCTGAACAAAGAACCCAAGGTTGTTGACGGCAATGCGGCTCGGGTTGTTGCCCGGAGACAGCGTAAAGCTTGACGGGGTGCCCGCGATGAATTGCGCAACGGTCGTAAACCCAAGGGTTCCGGTATCAGAGTTAAAGTTGTTGTTAGTCATGCGGCGGAACTCGCCACCGAATTTCAACGAATGGCGTCCACGGAGGTAGTTCAAGGTGTCAGAGAGGACTCCAGTGGTGTCGCCGCGACCCTGCGGGAAGCCGTTAGGACCGCCCAGGCTAGTTGTCGTCTGCCCGATTGAGATGAAGGGCAGCCCCGCATTTGCGTTAATGCCGTCCAAGATACCAAAAGTCGCGGGATTCTGAAGAGCGTTGGGAGAGAACACAATGTGGATACGGTTAAAGCCCACACGCACTTCGTTGACCATGTTCGAGTTCAACGTTTGGTCCAGGTTGACGGTTGCGATCTGGCGTCTGGATTGGCGGGTATCGCCAAAGCCAGGGAGTGTATCGCCCTGCAGAGTGGGTTCCTGGCGAAGGTCTTCCTGCAGCGCATAATAGCCATGCAGGCGGAGATTGCTGTTGAAATTGTGGCTGATGTCAGCAGTGCCCTGATCGATATTGACGGGGGCCAGAGCTGAACCAATGAAACTGGCAGTACCAGAGTTGGCATGTGGAATCAGGGCCATTATCTGGTTGCTGGTGGCGTTTCCACCGGCCTGCACCTGCGCGCGTTGTGCGTCTGACAAGACGGTTGTGTTCAGCGGAATGCCCTGCCGCTGCCGCAGTCCTTCATAGCTGAGAAAGAAGAACGTCTTGTCTTTATAGATCGGGCCGCCGAAGTTGGCGCCAAAACTGTTGCGTTTAAACGTCGCCTGTGGGTTGGCGGATACGACTCCTGTTGATGAAGTGACCGTGCGCGTGTTGAAGAAATTGCGGGCATCCAGATCATGGTTGCGGACAAACTCAAACAATTCACCATGGTAGCCGTTGGCGCCCGACCGAGTGGCAATGTTTACGATGGCGCCGGAGTTGCGACCATATTCCGCGCTGTAGGTGGAGTTATCCACTTTAAATTCCGAGACGGTGTTGATGGATGGCTGGAAGGTGATCTGGTTCTGCACCATATCATTCAGATTGATGCCATTGACCATGAAGTTTACGGTATCTTCACGGTTACCCGCGGTATTGAATGCAAACGAACCCTGACCGCGCAGAGGTGCGGTGAGAAATCCATTCTGCGGCGGAGTGACGGTGCCCGGAATGAGCAATGCCAGATCAACAAAGTGCCGTCCGTTCAACGGAATTTCCTGTACCGTTTTCCGGTCGATGGTCTGGCCAACCGTGATGGTTGTTGTATCAATGGTGGCAGCATTGGCTTCCACCGTGATCACCTCGCCTGAACTTGCCACGTTCATATTGAAGTTCTGCACCGAGTTCCTGCCGACCTCAAGGCGCACGTCTTTAGCAAGTTGAGTGGCGAATTTCTCGGATTGCACTTCAACCGTGTAAATCCCGAGTGGAAGGGCGGCGGCCTCATAGTCGCCGGATGCATTGGTTTGAACATGGCGTTCAATGCCAGTGGCTGGATTCTTGACGACGACCCTGGCGTTAGCAATGGCAGCGCCGCTGGAATCGGTGACGTGTCCTTGAATACTACCGGTAGTTTGCGCAAATGCGGCTGTTGCCAACAGAAGGCAAACGAGTAGCAGCGCACGCGGGGAAAAAGCTTGCTTGTTTGACATCTCTCTACGCCCCTCCTAGGGAAAAATCTGGGTGAAGAATTTAAACCAGAACTGGCCAAATGATGGCAAAAGGAAAGAAGTCTTAGGTTTTCTATTAAATGTCTTGGCCCTTAGAATTTTTGGGCTCTTCCTTATAAGTGCACTCGCCCTTCCAGAATGGGACGCGTGGTCTATCTGTTAAGAATCAATGGCTTACATCATTGAGTGCCAAAACAGTTCCGCAAAACCATAGGCAAAAGCAGGTAAGTTCCCGAATTTGAAACCGGAAAGGTTAAGCTTCACTAATCTGGAGACTTTACTTTATAAAGTTGGGGTTTGAGGGTAAACCTCATAAACGAAAAGAGCCGACGATTAAATTGTCGGCTCATGGCAATGGTTGGAGTTGTGGGCTAGTTCGGTCTTGAAGGCACCGGCAGACGGGTATACGTTCCTGGACGGGGGACCGCCTCATTGTCAGCAGCGCGTGCCGGGTTTGGATGCGCGACTTCAACAGTCAATGGACGGTCGAGAACCATCTCGATCGCCGCTCCCTGTTCAATGCGGACATCCTGTCCGCGAGTGAGGAGCACCGACCCCAAGCCTACAGCAGCTCCGATTCCTCCACCAATGCCTGCGCCACCCCAGCTTCGCGAGGCGGCCGCGCCAATCGCGGCTCCTGTTGCCCCTGTCTTACCGACTGTGGCTGCGTCTTTTCCCTTCTCGCTGTCGGCTTTAACCGTTCCTTCCTCGTCTGATACAGAAGAGTTCGAGGCGCCGGGTTCGCTTTTAAGCGAGCCGGGAAGATCAACGGTGTAACCGTTGGGAAAGATCATGCTGTTGAACTTGAACAGAATTTCAGCCCGGCCGCTTATCTTGCCAGCCCGCTGCACGCGAGTAATTTCCCCTTTTACGTAGGTTCCGGCAGGGATCACGATCAGGTTATCCAGCGTGACGGGAAATGCGGTTTGGCAGTAGACGCCGTCGCCCACGTGAGCGCTCTTGGTGTTGATGGCACTTTGCAGGTGCAGGAGAACCTTGGTACCCGCCGGCACGGTCAAATGACGCGCTACATCAGGTGAAGGATTGGAAACGGGTGTGGGGTTAGTCTGGGCAGAAGCGCCCGCAATCACAGTCGCCAGAAAGATAGCCAATCCGCGCATAGGAATTTCTCCTACGATCAAAGTTGTACTGACAAGGACTACTTTGTTGCGTGGGCCCGTTCCATCTCCGCCAGAATTGCCCTGGCGGCTTGTGCAGGATCAGCCGCATGCGTGATCGGCCGGCCAACTACTATATGGCTGACACCAGCTTCAATCGCCGAGGCAGGCGTTGCGCTGCGCTGCTGATCATTCACGTCAGCGCCCGCCGGGCGTATGCCCGGTGTAACGATAGCGAAGCCTTCTCCCAATTCACGGCGAGCTTCAGCCGCTTCCCTTGGCGAGGTAACAATGCCACCCAATCCCGCGTTGCGGGCCAAAGCAGCCATTCTCAGTACCTGGCTCAGAACGCGGGTCGGCACTCCTACTTGCGTAAGATCTTCGTCGGAAAAGCTGGTGAGCACGGTCACGCCAAGCAAGGTGAGCTTGCCATCAGCGGCCTCTGCCGCTGCCTGCAGCATGGCTGACCCGCCGCTGGCGTGCACCGTAAGCATACTGGCGCCTGTGGTAACGGCTGATTTCACCGCGTGGCGGACGGTTGTGGGGATGTCATGAAGCTTGAGGTCGAGGAAGACCCTGCGTCCGGACTCCACGATTTCGCGAACGATGCTGGGGCCTTCGGCAGTAAAGAGCTGCAGGCCTACCTTGTAGATTCCGGCTGAATCGCCAATGCGCCGGACAAGTTCCCTGGCCGCAATGGCATCAGAAACGTCCAGCGCAACGATCAAGCGATCACGCATACTGCTGGTTTTTTGATCGAGTTCGGATTCGAGCACTTTGGAAGGCATCGCTCCCAGTATATTACTCCCGGACTTAGAAAGCTCCGGGAGTTTGACTGGATGCGAGGGTGGCCGGCTGAACTACGTCAAGCCGCACCTTTTCGATGCCGCCGTAGAAGTTGAGCATTCTTGCGGCACTGTAGCTAAGATCCATGATGCGGTTCCCTACGTAGGGACCCCGATCATTGACCCTGACGACAACCCATTTACCGTTGCGAAGGTTCGTGACCTTCACGTAGGTCCCCAGCGGCAACTGCCGGTGGGCTGCGGTAAGCTCAAACATGTCAAAGTTCTCGCCGCTGGCCGTCTCTTTGCCATGAAACTGTTTCCCGTACCAGGAAGCGTCACCTACCTGATAAGGCTTGACCGGGGCTTTTGCCCGGGCTGATGTGGATGCAGACTTCCGTCCTGTCTTGTCGCTGCTAGTGACCTTGGGGTTGGTCGAAGTCTTGCTTTGGGGTTGCTGATGGTCCAGAACGGGAGCCGCCCCTACGTTGGCAGCCGCTAAACTGGCTACCACCAGAATGGACAGTACTCGTCTCATGCACACTCCTTAACTTCGAGATATAAGTCTTGGTTCCCCCTGTTGCCATGTGCCCTCAATTATATGATTCTGAAGGCGGAACCCAAAACCTGCCAGTCGTCTCCCAGTTTTCCAAGTGTTGCCTTTTCGCCACGAACATGCTAGTCGTAATTGGCCATTAGCCTTAAGCTAATCACCCTAATTATACGGATCAATTAGATGGCTGGAAGCCAAAAACGGTTAGCTCTGGTTACTGATGAGTTGCAGAAATTTTGTGCATATGCACTGTTTGGGGACCCTCATTAGTGCTCTCTGCTGCGATATGCAGGTACATGTCCCATGGGTACAGACGCTTACATCGACTGCGGCTCTTCATGAATATGCATAATTAAAATTGTCCTTATGCAAAATAATTGTGGAAAAGGCGGCGCGTCTCCTGGCAGCCGGGGCCTTTGACTCTTGAACCCGCAAACCCGTATCTTCTTGGAGCTGCGATCCGGGTCGGTGGTTAGCTTTCCACCTGTCCAAGAACTCGTTGAAAGGGCTTTTCCGGTCAGAAAACAGCATCAAAAAAAAATAAATTTATGCCCTCAAATCATGAAATCGAGGTCAAATTTCAGATCCAGAGCCTGTCTGGGCTCACCGATCGATTGAGAGCCGATAACTTCCGGCTGGTCACCGGCAGAACTCACGAAATGAACACGCTGTACGACCTGCCCGACGCAGGACTGCGGAAACGTGGCGCGCTGCTGCGCCTCCGCCAGTACGGCACCAAGTGGACGGTGACTTATAAGGACAAGCCAGCCACTCAGGGCCGTCATAAGTCACGCCGGGAGATCGAAACGGTTGTGGAAAATGGCCCCGCCCTGGCCCAGATCTTTGAGGCCCTGGGGTACCAGCCTCGTTTTGCGTATGAAAAGTTCCGTACGGAATGGACAGACGGCACAGGACACGTGGTTTTGGATGAGACGCCGGTTGGCAACTTTGGCGAGATTGAGGGTCCGCCGGAATGGATTGACGCGGTGGCCAGCCGGCTCGGCATTTCCCATGACCAGTACATCACGCTTTCTTATAGCGAGCTGTTTGCGGAATGGAAGCAGCGCACCGGCAGCGAGGCCGCGAACATGCTGTTTGGTTAGTTCCAGTCGCTTCGCTCCAAACCGCCAGAGTGCCTGGTATGTGGTTGCACCGACCAAGCTCCTGTTGCAGCAGGTAGCGGAAGCAAGCTCTGTTACGCGTGATCATGGTTGTGTCGTGTGAAATGAGACTTCTATGGGATAGGCAGAAACCTGATGTAAATGCCTGTAAACCTCAACTATAGTAACGCCATGAAAAAGCTGATCCTGGCCGCGGTGCTGTGTTTAGCAGCGAAGGGGCCGGCCCAAGAGGCGCCAACGCCGGACGTTATCGCTACGTACCCGGTGACACTGCACGAACATCTGAGTCCCTCTTGTGAAGTCATTCAACCAGCCACATTGATTCAGCACAAAGACTATGACGCCATCGTATTGTCCAGCGCCAATGGGGAAATTTACTCGCCTGAGCTTGGCACGGGCGACTTTGTGGGAGTTACCGCCGCCGTTCCCAACAAGGCTGTGAAGTCGGCAAAGAAGTCGGGCTTCGAAGTGCGTCCCGAGCCAAGTGACGCGTCTGGCCAGAGTGCGCAAACGCAGACTAAAGGCGACTCATGTTCAGATTCGCAGCGAGCCCTGAAAGACGCTAACGACCAACGGCACGAACGGATGATTAAACTGTTGACACAGCTCTATAGATTCGGGTCCGACGTAACACCGCCAGTGTCAATAAAAACGGAATCTCCAAATGTTCAATCGGGGGCACAATCCGGCGGCGCGAAGCAGAAAACCAAGGACGGAATTGTCGTCGTGGCATTCGTGGTTGGCGTAGACGGCAAAGTCCACGACGTACAGGTGGTTCGGTCACTCAATCCGACATCCGATCAGAAGGCGATCGAAGGAGTACGGCAATTGACGTTTTTACCAGCACGGCTACACGGCCTACCTGTTCCCTTTCAGATCAGTGTCGAAGCTAACCTGCATCTGTACTGACGCGTTCGCTCGGCAATGCCGATGCGAGGGCGAGTGCTGCTCCGGCGTAGAGCAATGTGTCCGCGACGTAATTTAGCCCTTCATTGATCTCAGGCGTTGAACCGACAATGGCACGGATCAAAAGAGGCAGGTGAATGAACAGGACGACAACGGTCATGAGTGTGCCAATCGAGGTAGCGGCTAACCTCGGTCTTTTGTTCAAGGCCAGGCCGATTCCAGCAGCCAGCAGAACTACTCCTGCGAGATATCCCAATATGCTGTGAAGTGGAACCCATGATGGCGTCATCTTTTCCAAAGGAATGTCGGGCACAGAGGCGGGATGAAGAAAATGCTGCACACCATAAAAGATCGCGGCAATGGCCAGGACGAGCCGCGCAAATAAAATCATCCAGTTCGATTGTTGTGGAGACGAGGCACGGCTATAGAGTCCGGCGAGGGCCCACGCGCCGGCGCAAAAAGAGAGATCTCTCAGCAGGTAGATCCAGGCGAATCGATTGGTTGGATGACGGAGCGCGCTGGGTAAATAGATCATGCAGACGAAGAGGAAGAACATCAGTCCGAGCATGGTGGATGAGAGGCGAAGGAACTTTCTGAAGGTGAGGCTGGTAGCGGCGGCCAGCAGCGCGCATCCGACAAAATAGGCCCAGAAGCGGTGTGGCCCCGGCATCCAGGGCGGGACCATACTCTGGACAAACTGTGGTCCGCGGAAATGCTCAGGGGCAAATACAGCGAGTGAAACGGCGATAAAGACAGGCGCCAGGGTGATGAGCTTGAAGCCGCGTGCCGCAGTGATCTCTCTTCGGAGTATGAAGACTCCGGCGACGAGATAGAAGAGTCCGGCAAAGGCCATCCAGAAATTAACGGAGGAGAGCATTTAAGACCTCTTGGGCGAATGTGCGGCTGAGATTATAGCGCGGTGGGTGCAAAGATAATGCGATGATCGAAGGTCAGCGAATACATAGATTCTTCGACTTCGTCGTCGCATGCGCTCCGACTTCGCTCAGAATGACAAAGGGATGGGAGTAATGGCAACTAAGCGCAATATGAAAACTGACCTCAGGGGCTAAAGCCGAAGTTTGTCGATCCTTTGACGCGGGCATAAATGCATGCTTCAGGCCGTGATGGCAAAAGAGGGCGCGCTGACGGGAGGATGAGGCTAGTTTTGACTCAAGAGAATTCCCTGAGGCAGCATGGTCACGAACTGCAGCCTTGGTCGACTGCGCTCATGATGACAAAGGTCGGCGAACCTCGTGTGTCGCCCCTACGGGGCTGATTTTTGGGGTAGCTTACCCAGGCCTCACGGCCTGGGCTACATAATTTCGCGCCACGGCGCTGGTGCATGGTCAACCCTGATGATCGCGGAAGATCAGTTCTTTCTAGAAGCAGCAGTGCACGCGGCTAAAGATGGTCGCTCCGCCGATAACCAACGTCATCTCGTGACCAACTTCATCTGGTGACCAGGTTCATTTAGCGACCAAGTTGGGCGACCAGCTCTTAACGAATGATCCGAAGCGATCGAGGGCGGTGGAGAAATTGTCTCCGGCGGCGGCAAAGCCGAGGCGGAAATGCGATGGCGCGTCGAAACAATCGCCAGGAGCCAGCAGGATTCCCTGCTCAGCGGCGGCCTGGCAGAACGGGCGATCGGGCTCTCCGCTCAGCAGCCAGGGGAACGCGGTCATGCCGGCTTGCGGCGGAATCCAGCCGAGTACGTCGCGATGGTCAGCCATGAAGCGATCGAGGAGTTTGAGATTTCGGGTAGCGGCTTCCTGGGTCTTGCCAAGCACGGCGTCACGTTTGCGGATGGCAATTTCCGAAAGAATTTCTCCCGTGGTGGTGTTGCAGATGGAGAAATAGGCGCGCGCGTTCCAGTATTGGCGGCGTCGCTGGGCATCATGCTCGATCATCCAACCGGTGCGCACGCCGGCAATCGAAAATGCTTTTGACATATCGGCGATGACGGTCGCATGCGGCAGGCGCGCCGCTGATTTCATTTTCCTTCCGTGGTAGATCGGATGGTAGACCTCATCACTTACCAGTTGGATTCCGCGATCGGCGGCGAATGCGTGCAGGGCTTCAAATTCCTCATCGCTAAGAGTCGCGCCGGTGGGGTTGTGCGGGCTGTTGATCAGGATGAGGCTGGTCTTAGAGTCGGCAAGCCGCTTGATCTCGTCGACGTCGATACGGAAGCCGTTCTCGCGGCGCACGCGATAGAAGCGGGTTTCCAGGCCGAGAGATTGCGGTAGTGCCGAAAAAGTAGTGAATCCAGGCAGCGGGATGATGACGTTTGCGCCGGGTTTGGCGGCGAGCCACATCAGGACCACGAGCGCTTCGGATGCTCCGGTCACGATCTGGACGGCTTCTACCGGGACTTGCTGCATTTCCGCGATCGCCTCACGCAGGCTGTCGGCGCCGGCGGGGCGGCTATAGACCAGTTTGTGGTTCAGGAAGCGATGGCGGGTTTCATCGTCGGCGAGGGAAAGGATGTCATTTACGGTCCAGGTGGGTCCGGTGCTGGCAGCAAGGTTGAATTCTATGTCGTGTTCGTACTGGTCGAGCCAGATATCGAGCAGGAAAGGCTTGAGTTGCATGCGAGCACCTCGAGGGAGAAGTCGGTCCGCTGTTTTTGATTCAGCGAGTAGGGGCGCGGATGGTTTTTAGTTGCGAAAGCGCCTTCGGCGCCCTGAGAAGCGGCCATCGCACCACATCGCCGGGATCGGGAAAACCATTACCTCTGATGACGCTGATTGAACGGATGATCGCAGATAAGGCGTTTTGATCGAGGACCGGCGCGGATAATCTCTGATCTGGCACCCCGCAGCCGACGGTGGCTGCGCTCCACTCTTCTGAAAATCATCTAAACCATTAACTTCGGGCCTCTTAACAAGGTGTGAAAAAGCTGTTCCGGCAACCTTAACCCGGGTGTCTTATTCAGTGTTCGGGAGGAATTTGAAAAGTGGCTGCGCAGACTACCATCGCTTCTTCTATGTACCCCCTTCGGGCGGATGTTAACCCAAACCGTCCGGAATTGCAGCGTAGAGAAGCGTTGGAGGGTCAGAGCCATGGTGAACCGGTTTTGTTGCCGGCACGTAGCAATGCCGGTTCGCCAAAAAAACCAGCCAGCACTCCGATTGCTATAATCCCCGGAATGCTTTGGGAAGACCTTTCAGATGAAGGCCTCATCACTAAATATCGTCAAGAGGCCGACACACAGCAGGCGGAACAGTACATCAATGAACTCTTCCGCCGCCATCATGTAAAGGTGGCGCGCTGGTGCCTGGGATTTACGGGCGACCGTGAATCTGCCGCTGATTTGGCCCAGGAAATCTGCGCCAAGGCCTACAAGAACCTTCCGTATTTCAAGGGACAATCGAAGTTTTCAACCTGGCTCTACTCCATCGCCCGCAATCACAGCCTCAACGCCATCCGGTCACGCAACAGCATGCCGGAGATGGATACGGATGAGACGGTGATTGACACTTTGCCGGACATGACTTCAGACAATCCGCTGAAGACCGTGGAACGGAAACAGCTTACGGAAATCGCTCGCCAATTCGTCAACGAGGAGCTGGAAGAACTGGAAAAGCAGGTCTTCACGCTCCATTTCGCGGAAGAACTTCCGCTGGATGCCATTACCCGTATGTTGAATCTGAACAATGCCAGCGGCGCTAAAGCGTATCTGGTAAGTGCAAAGAGGAAGCTGGACAAAGCAGTAAAGCGCTGGAAAGCAAGAGCATAGAAGTTAAGGATACGACGGAAGGAACAATCCCATGGCCACCAACAACAATAACGCGAAGATCTGGCAGGATGCAGTCTCCGCCACCAGTGAATGTCCGGGCATTGAGATGCTGGAACAGGTGATGGAAGGCACGGCAAAGGATCCGAAGACCCAGAACCATGTTTCCACCTGCCCGCACTGCCAGCAAGAACTGGCGATGCTGCGTAAGTTCGAACACGGAGAGGCATCTGCTGACGAAGGCGCAGCGGTGGCGTGGATCGCCGCACAACTGCAACGCAACCAGAAAGAAGCCGCCAAGCCGGCCGGTCGCGTCATTCCCTTCTGGCGCTCCATGTTTCGTCTTCCTTATATGGCCGCGGCTGCCGCGGTGATTGCCGCCATTACGCTCGGTATTTCGTTCTACGAATCTGAACATTTCCAGAAACCGCCGATCGATAGCGGTATTGGCTTCGGCCCGCTGCGTTCCGGACAAATTCGCCTGACCAACCCGATGGGCGATCTCGCACAGCCGCCGGAGCATCTAAGTTGGGAAGCAGTGAAAGACGCCACCAGCTACTCCGTGGTGATAACGGCAGTGGATATTGACAAGACACTGGTCTGGCAGGGTCAATCAAGCCAGAACAATCTGACTGTTGGCCCGGAACTCAAGTCGAAGATACATCCCGGTAAGCCTCTGACATGGAAGGTCACAGCGCTTGACTCTACCGGCAAGGAGCTCGCCACGGGCGAGGGTCGATTTCGACTTGCTATAACCCGCAATCAGCAATAGTTCAGAGGACGTTTTCTAAGCGAAGTATCTCCGCAAGAGAAAGTCCCCCGCTTTTGGAGAGCAATGAAAGGTTCGAACCGTATCGCCCCCCGGGCCGGAAACATCTCAATGTTTCTGGCCATTGCCGTTGTTTTCATACTTTCTGTTTTCGTACAGGCCAAAGAACCCGCACCAACTCCGTTCCCCGGCGTCTCACTCTCAGTACAAAATTCAACCATCCCGCCTGGCGGCTTATTTCAGTTTCAACTCATGCTTACCGAACCCAAGCCGATTGGCAATGGAAGTACCCGTCCTCAGGCTCCGAGCGGCCCAGTTGGACCATTACGCGGCATTGCTTTGAATGACAGGTTGGGCATCACCGCCGGCGTAGCAGTGGTCAACAATTCCGGGATACAGGTAACAGCTACGTCACCACTGGCGTCATTAGGCACCGATCCGCAACTGGATTACCCGATTTTGACCATGACGTTTCCAGTATTGCCCAACGCTGTTGTGGGTTCGCAATTCCCTCTTAGTATTGATCTGGCGAACACATTCTTCCTTGATCCATCCGGCCAGCCTTATCCACAGGAAATACGCGCCGGCAGGCTGACGATTGGTGGGACACTTTCTATCTCCGACATTATTCCCGGAGGCGGACTACAGCCAGCGGGCACACACATCCGGGTGATCGGCTCAGGATTTGTTCCAGAGTCACAGGTATCAATGGAAGGAGTAACGCTTGCCCGGGGCAACTTCAGTTTCGTTTCGCCCACGGAGATGGACGTGGTGCTGCCGGTGGCGGTGCAACTGGATGGAGTCCGTTTCAGAGTAAGAAACAAAGGTGGCGCAGTGGTCAATTACTTTTCCTACATGCGGACACAAGCATTGGGACAAAGCGGGCATGCGCTGGTTGCGGAATGCTACCCGTTGTTTTCGCAACAAACGTTTACGTCGGCTACTTTGAGCTGGAACCGCAGCGCGACCACATTTACGGCGCTGGCATTGCAGAATCCGGGGAACGTAGCAGGTGAAGCCACGGTGGAAGTACTGTCTGCGGGAAACCAGGTGCTTGGGTCGATCACGATCCCACTGCCTGCAGTGAGCAAGATTACACGCGATCTGGCTGAATTGTTTCCGCAGGGAGCCGATGCAGCCGTTGCTGTTCGTATAACGTCAGCTCAGCCGATTCAAGTCCTTGGACTGCTGGGTGACGATGCGACAGGTAACGTTGTGCCGGTGCTGGCACAATGAAGACCGGTGATTAGCCTGGCGGCGAGTAGCGCACCTTATACACGGGCTGCGGTGCTCGCAGCTGAGGGAGCCACGGAGCGGCGGCGCTTGCGCAGTTGGACCGCCACAACGATCACGGCAAATACGAGAAGCAGGGGCGCGATGATTGCCTGCCAGGGAAGAAAACGAGGTACAGGTTCTCTTCCTTCTCCGTTGAGCACAAACGCGGCCCAGAACTTTGGATGTCCAAGTTCTCCGCCTGCGTGAAGGAACTCAAGCTTGGTCAAACGCAGGGCTTCGGCTTTGGTTTTATGCTTTTTGAGCAAGTAGTAATAGAACTGTTGCATGAAGGCTGAGGTTGGCTGGTCTGGCACGCGCCACAGTGTGGTTAAGGCAGAGCGTGATCCAGCCGCGAGCAGCGCGCGACTGAACGCCTGAACACCTTCGCCTGGTTGAAGGCGTCCACGCTCGGTATCACAAGCGGAAAGCGTTGCCAGGCTGACGCCGCGAAGATCGAGGTCGTAAAGTTCTTTGAGAAATAAATAGTCGTTAGGCTCGCCGGGCTGGTCGGGGGAAAACAGCAGTCGCGATCGTTCCGGATTATCCATGTCAGCGATGGCATGCGTGCTTACGTGCAGCAGCGCAGCGCGAGAGCCTGAATACTGCTTGAAATCCGGCTTGCGATCAGAATCGCGAAGGTAAAGCCTGGCGCGACCGGCGCTCATGCTGGCGATGCCGCGAATCTCTTCGCCGGAACTTGGCAACGCAGTCAGAGCATTGGGGCTGTCCGGCAAGTTACGCGACGCGAGTACTGAGCTTTCGCCATTGCCGACAACTGCCGGATCGCCGAAGGCAACCAGCTGGTTTTGCCATGGCAATCCTACAATGCGGCTTTGTTGCAACGCTCCGCGCAAGAGCAGCACTGCGCTGGGAAGATAACTGAGTTCGTGGCGTTCAACCAGCGCTTCACCAGAATCTGACGGCGCTAATTCGAGGGGCATCATGCTCAAAAATCCATCGGGCACAATCAGCAAATGCTCATAGCGGCTGCCCCGGAAAGGAACAATACCATCCGGCAGAAGCGCGGCCAGCTTCTGAAAACCAGTTCGCCAATCATTGCCCAGGTTCTCCGGAAGTCCATCAACCAGGCGCGCGAATTTGTCCATTTCGTCCGCAGAGAAATTCTTGCGTGCAATTCCGCTGGAATCATGGGTAAGCCACACGGCTGCGATGGCATCGGGCCCGGTCCAGAACTCAATCAGGGCTGTGTGTTCGTCCAGACGATGCTGCAATGACGGCAAAGTCAGTGAACCAGGAGTCACCCCGGCGGCGAAAAATCTGTCCTGAAAGACTCGCGAACGGCTGCGCTCCATGAATTCCAGCGAGGCGGCCGCGTCATTCCGCTCCAGCAGCAACTTGATGAGCGCGTCATATACGTCGCGCTTGTCGGCGAGAAAATCAGACTTCAAGCGTGAGAGCTGAAGCTTGGAACGAAGGCTTTCAATCTTTTCGATAGCGGCGCGAAACTTGCTCTCTGCTTCGTCCCGCTGGCCATCTTGTAGCGCAATCCGCCCAAGTGCATAAAGGGCCTTCCATTGCTCTTCGACCGTTCCAAGCTGAATGGCAAGCGCCAACGCCGCTTCGAAATCTCTCTTTGCATCGACGAACCGACCCATACGACGCAGCGTTTCTCCCTGATACAACAGCGCCTGCATGGATTCACGCTGGTTCTTGCTGGTTTCCGCAAGTTTGCGTGCCTGCTCAAACGTCTTCAAAGCCTCGTCCAGCTTGCCCAGGTCCAATACCTGCGCAATACCAATGTTCTTCAATACCCCGAGTTCGCCATCGATATCTTTTTGCTGGCTGTAAAATTTCTCAGCGTCGTGATAGTTCTTAATGGCTTCCTCTATATTGCCCATGCGGCGGTAGAGTACGCCGAGATTGGCAAGTACGTGCGCGACTTCGCGAGGAGTTAGATCGTGCACGTTATCCAGCGCTGTGTGATACACGTTGATGGCGCGCTGGTCATTCCCCAGACGCTGGTAGAGTGTGGCCAGGTTCAAACGGGTGATGGCGCGCCATGCTCTAGCCCACGCGACGTCTTTCTCCTGCTCCACCCTGGCAGCGGCGGCATCGTAGGACTTGAACGCCTCTGAATATCTGGCCTCGTAGTAATAAACGTTGCCAAGGTTGTTCAGCACCAGCACCATGGTATGCCCGTCATTCGCCTTGGCGCTCATGTTGAGCGCTTCTTCCAGCGCCTGGCCCGCTTCTGAATATTTTCCACCATTGGAATAGGCCAACCCCTCGTCGTTCAGGGCCTGCGCTTCACACGAAGTGTTTCCCAGTTTGCGGCATACGTCTGCACTTTCTCGCGCCAACTCCACCGCGCGATCATATTGCCCTGAGTTATTGGCAATATCGCCGAGGTTATTCAGCACCTCGGTCAGTTCTGACGAGGCTCCGCGAGATCGCAACTGAACCAGAAGAGCGTCAAATACCTTGCGCGCTTCTTCCATATTGCCATCAGCTTTGAGCTTTGCGGCGCGTTCCATCTGGACGCGCACGTCCTGACTGGCCACAGGTTGCGACCAGATGCTGGCGCCGGTCAAAAGTACGGCGCTAACCACAGCAATCATTCCGAAATGGAAAGCTTTAATCACTGCCAGGATCAGTATAGGTGAGGTTGGACTTGAGGCTATAAGGGCGACGACTACCGCACCAGAAATTCCAGCGCTTCATGCATGGCGGGAAGAAGGGTCGCCAGACAACCTATATAAGCAGCCACGATGAGTGCCACGGCAGTTACAACTTTCCTTCTACTTGAACCCTGAACGGGTAGCATCCCAGTTCCGTTCTCCAGTAGATCACGCAGATGCGCTGCGCGGGTCTGAGTGGCCGAACTGCACCCGCAAGGGACCAGGTGCGACGCGGCGAGCGAGCCAGGCATATTGTGTGCCGTGTTGCCTGCCCGGGATAGCCGCCCCACCTTTATTAACGCAGATGAAAGCTCCAGTGCTGATGCCCCTTGAGCCAGCGCTCTTTCATCGGCGGCGACTTCCGATGCGCGTGTCCATGCCTCACCGGTAGATTGCAGTCCACGAAACCATTCAGGGGGCGCTACGATCTTCATCAGGGCTTGTTTCAAGTTGTCATTGGAACGTACATGAGCGAGTTCATGCGAAAGCGCCGCTGACAATTCCTCCTCAGTCAGCGCATCAGCCACAGCGCGGGAAACGTATACCCTCGGCTTCAAAATTCCAGTTACCGCCAAAAGAGATGTGGTGGAATCAATCCGGTAGAGTGGCACGCCCGCGTCGACGCCGGACACGGGATAGGAATGCTTCAGCCATTGGCGCTGCATGAACGTTGTGGTGCGCCAAATACGCAGCGCGCGCGCAGCCATCAGGGCAAGCACGCCACATCCAAGCGCAGCCAGCGCAATCAAAGGCCAATTGACCATCTCTTTGGTGGAAGGTGGCTCGAACTCCATGAAGGACGGCAGCGCCAGCCCAACACTCACCGCTACGGCGAGCGAAAACGGAAGCAGGCGGAAGACCAGTAAGACGTTCGCAGCAGTTCTGGCGCTCGTCCGTTCCAGTTTGCGTTCCAGGAATCGCGCCAGAGGAATGGACAGCACCGAAGTGACCGCCAATACCAGAAACATTACTGCCAGACATAAAGTGAGACAGAGGAGATAGAACATTGATCCCTATTCCTTGCGACGGAGCGCCCGTCGTTTTGCCTTCACCATCTCATCCAGCCGATCCAGCATCTCGCAATCATTCTCACTGATGGTTTCTACAAAACATGACAACACAGCGTCACTATCTTTATTCTCGCGCAGGACCATGCCAAAGAGATGGCCGGTCAGCTGTTCCTGGTATTCCTGCTCAGTACATGCGGGAACATAGAAGAATGCCTTTCCCTGCTTGCGACGCTGCAACAGACCCTTCTTAAACAACCGGTCCAGCGTGGTCATTAGAGTAGTGTAAGCAAGCCTGCCGGCAAGTTCGTCATGCAGGTCACGCACGCTGATCTCGCCGCGGGCCCAGATGCGCTCCATCACTTCCGTCTCAAGGCTGCCAAGCTGCGCCAATGTCGCTTTGGGAACTCCGGATTGTCGTTTAAGCCACATACTTCTCTCGGGAATGTTTCTGGCGATACTTTAACAGAAATGAGAGTAGAAATGGTCCACTCAATTCATGGAATATCCTAGGTGTTCTTTCGATGCGCATTGAGCGCTTTTGATTGCGAAGCCCCCGACAAGCGGTTTCTGAATCTTTGCAGAAATCGGGCCAATTTGCCCAGCAGATGGCTTTTGGCCGCCGCCCATATCACGGCATAGTCGAAAATCAATGGCGAGAAGTTCCCGTCGGAATCTACCAGATGGTATTCGCAAATGTTGACTCTGGGAATGCTGAATGGGTCGGTCTTGCTCGTCCAGATCCCGGGCGATTGATTCATAAACGCGCGTTTGTATCCAGCATGAGCGACGAGCTTGCGGGTTTCATATGACGAGTCTCCATTGGGATAGGCAAACACCTCGCACTGTCCGCCCAGGCGATCTTCGATCAACTCGCGCGACGAGGTGACTTCCTCCTCTGCCTGCGTGAGTGGAATCCTCGTTAAAATCTCATGCGTGCTGGTATGTGAGCCAAAGACTACGCCGCCAGCCTTTAGCTGCTCAATCTGTTCCCAGGTCATGGTGCGATCAACTTCATTGCAGCTATCCGCCCCGTAATCTCCGTTTGTGATGCGGCTAATCAGGCGCTTGCGCTCCGGCGATGGCAGACCTTTCAGCCGTTCTATAATCCGCTCAATATCGCGTTGCCGTTGTGGAGCGTCGGCGTCTATACCAACTCCAAGGACTGTAGCTGCCTGCTCAGGCCAGAACGGCAGCACGGATCCGATCTTTCTGGCCACGATGAAAATTGTAATCGGTGCCTTGTGCTTGCGTGCGATGGGAAATGCTTCTGTAGCGTTGTCACACCAGCCATCATCGAACGTCACCGCGACCTTCAGCCTTTCATTGTTCTGCCAGTCGGGCTCTTTCCCCGCATTTACGATCTCCAGGTTTGCACTCGCGTAAGCAAGAAAATCATCAAAGGTCCGGCTGCGAACAATCATCCCCAGCAGTGAGGCCGTTCCTTCCAGTTCCGTATCATTCAATACCCGATGAAATGTAAGCACCACGGTGCCTTCGCGCTTCAACCAGCGCTTGGCCAGCCAAAGTATCCCCACGGTGCGCAACAAACCGGCCCAGGCAATCTTGCCGAGTGCTCTTACTGGCCGTGATGTGAAGGGAGGTTGCAGCATCTTTCTCTCTTGCGGCTTAAATCACTCGCAGACCGCGGCGCCTGAATTCCAGCGCCTCCTCGCGCCTGGGAAATGTGAAATAGGTCCCCTGCTCATGGTCCAGCTTGATTCGCACGGCTTCATTCTTTTGCAAGCTTTGCAGCACTCTGGCCATGCAATGTGCACCGTACCGTTTGGACTGGCGAATCAGGTTATGCAATGACTCGCCCTTCTTTACTGGAGACATTTCCTGCAACAGCGCATCGCCTTCGTCCACCTTCGCCGCCATGTAGTGGATCGTCACGCCCAGCTGTGCTTCCCCATGGTATAGCTGCCAGAATGTCGGCATCATTCCCTTATAGCGTGGCAGCGGCGCGTGATGGATGTTGATGCAGCCACGCGGCGGCACACCAAGCAGCTTTTCTTTGAGGATATATGGACACGCCACTGACACCATCAAATCGGGCGCGCGTTGGCCCATCGCAGACACAAAATCAGCATCGTTCGGATTAGCCACAGCCTCGTACGGAATACCATACGCCTTCGCCAGCTGAGCGATGGAATAAAACTTCTTGTGTGCGCGAGTCCGGGGCAAGCCCGCAAGCAATTTCGCCACGCCTGCCTGGGCCACCAGTTTGATCAGTCCAAACGTCCCGTAGAGCCACATCAGTTCGCGCAGCAACTGCCAGCGGGACCGTTTGCCCATGGCGCGGCAGCAGGAAATTCTGGTGATCTCAAATTGCCCCGCGTAGTTACTCAGGAACTCTTCAAAAAATGGCAGGATGTACAAAGAGTCTTCCTGGGTAAGAAATTCAATCTTCATCGGCGTGCCCTCACTGTCTGCCACGTCACGTATTTCTTGCCCCGGCCCAATTCAACCATGCTGAACAACGCTGCGGCATTCAGCGTGCAGAAGAAAAGCGGAATGCCCAGCGGCTTCCATACCCGATGCAAAGGCAAAACCACGTTCAGAATCGCAGCCGCATAAAATGCAAGCTGTGCCACCATCAACGCACGAAACAGCTGGCTATCCAGTAAGAACAGGTTGCTGATAAAGATCGTCATCAGAAACAGCGGTACCATCCAGCGCAATACTTTGTGCGACCAGAGCTGAAACGCCGGCCAGGCGAACTTCCATGGCATCAGCACATCAGAAACGCTCAACAAACCACGCATTGCCCGCGTCACCACGCGCACTCGCATGGAGAACTCTTCCCTGGTTGACTTTGTCGTCTCCTCATACGCCAGGGCACGATCTTCAAACAGAACTTTGTAACCCTTTCTGATTACCTGCAATGGCTGCACCAGGTCGCTGATGATGTCGTCCGCCAGGTCGGTATAGGCAGCTTTGCGCACCGAATAGATGCAACCACAACAACCGGTGATTGTCCGGATCTTTGACTGCATCATCTTGATCATGTTTTCGTAATTCCAGAATGCCGAGCTTCCCAGCCCGGTAGGCGATTGGTCTTCAGGGTCAAAATACTTATACCGTCCGCTCACAGCGCCCACTTTTGGATCCTGATAATTCGTCGCCAAATAAGCCAGCGCCCGGGGATGATAGATGGCTGTGGCGTCTGAGAACACCACCACTTCCCCCTGCGCTTCGCGAATTCCGAAGTTCTGGGCTGACGTCTTTCCTCGACGCTCCGCCATGCGCACCAGGCGCACACGGCTGTCCGGATAGGACTTTACAATCTCGTCAGTCCGATCCGTGGAGCAATCCGACAGCACCAGCACTTCCAGCTTGTCTTTCGGGTATTCCAGCGCCAGGGTCTGCTTGATCTTTTCTGCGATGGCGGCTTCTTCGTTATAGGCTGCAATGAGGACTGAGAGCCTCGGGTAATTGCCCTGCTCCGGTCGCTTCCCACGAACAAACAATCCGAACAGCGCCAAAAGCAACGGATACCCAGCATAGACATAAAACAACAGAAACGCCGCCACCCAAAAAACGGCCGCTGCTGGCGCACCGATGAATACGAATTGTGCCATGTTTGCCGTCATGCTCTGCTTATCTCCTACCGGATGCTTACGACTTCAGCGCCCTTGTTCTTGCGGATTCCAACCGCGCCCATCGGCTGCTTGCGAACACCCGTCACTTCGCTTCGCACCGACTCCTCTGATTCATTGTCGATATACATCCGCTGCCATACTTCCACCATCAGCAAAGCCCATATCTTCAAGGCATTATCACGACGATTTTCCTGATGATCACGCACCAGTTTTTGTACAGCCTCCGGGCGAAAGATGCCGCGGCGTTGCAGATTTTCAGGCGAGAGGAACTTCTGAATCACCGGGCGCAGTTCCCCATTAATCCACTGCGGCAGTGGCGGATTGAAACCCATCTTCTTTTTGTTGAGAACTTCCCGGGGCAACAGATCACCCATGGCCTCGCGAGTGATCCACTTGGTTTCCGTGCCGCGCACCTTCATGCGTTCAGGAACTTGCAACGCGAACTCCAGCAGCTTGTAATCCGTGAACGGCGCGCGCACTTCCAGCGAATTCGCCATCGACATGCGGTCTGCATACTCCAGACAGTTGCCACACAGGAATGATGCGGCGTCTACATAGCCGAGACGGCTCATCGGATCCAACTGGGCTCCACGACGAAAGAATTGGCGCAGGAAATCACCGGAATCACGTCCGCTGACCTGCGAAGCAAACTCCGGCGCGTACATCTCGCGCTTTTCCGCCTCAGAGAAATAGCCCACCCAGTTGACGTACATGTCTTCTTCGTTCTGCCACGCCGACTCGGCAAACTCGCGCACCCGGCGGAAGCCGTGGCGCCCATCGGTAGCATCACGCATCAATCCTGACATCCTCGCGACCAGCCCCCTGGTGATGAACTGCGGCAGCCTGCGATACTTCCTGGCCATGGCAGCGCCTGCATAGCGAACGTATCCGCCAAAAAGCTCGTCACCGCCGTCGCCCGAAATCGCCACAGTCACGTGCTTGCGCATAAGTTTAGTGATGATGTATTCCAGGATCGCCGTCGGATTGCCGAATGGTTCATCAAAATGACGCACAACTGTGGTCATGTATTCGGCGCAAAGCTCGTCGGCTTCCAGAATGTGATGGTCAGTGTTGTACCGCTTCGCCACCAGATTCGCGACCGGCATTTCGTCATAAAACTTGTTGTTGGAAAAACCGATGGTGAAAGTCTTCACCTGCTCGGCGCTGTTGCGAGCCGCGAGGGCTGTGATCGCGCTGGAATCGAGTCCACCACTCAGGAAGAGTCCCAATGGCACATCGCTCACCATCCGGATCTTTACCGCTTCTTCCATTAGCGCACGCGCCTGTTCGATCATCTGGCGGTCGCTCATGTGTAAGGGGGAGCCGGCCGTCTCGGCGGCGTCCCAGTACTTCCATTCCCTGCGTTTGAGCTCGCCATCGGGCGCAATCGTAATTTCTGTCGCCATGCCAGGCCCAAGCTTCCGTATGTGCTTGAACGCCGTAGAGGGATACGGAAAATAAAGGTAGGTCAAATAATCATGCAGGGCCACCGCATCAGGTTCATTGGAAACACCGGCCTTCAGCAGCGCCTTTATCTCCGAGCCAAAGACAAACTTGCCTCCATCAAAGGCATAAAACAGAGGCTTTTTGCCAAGATGGTCCGTGGCTACAAGCATGCGCTGGTTACGGTTGTCCCAAATGGCAAAGGCAAACATGCCGCGCAGGCGACGCACCACATCATTGCCCCACTGCTCATAGCCGTGGATGATCACTTCAGTATCAGTATTCGAGCGGAATCGGTGTCCCGCCGCCAGCAGTTCCTGCCTCAACTCCTGGAAGTTGTAGATCTCCCCGTTGAAGATAATCCATACTGATTCGTCCTCGTTGCACATTGGCTGGTGCCCCGCCGTTGACAGATCGATGATCGAGAGCCTGCGATGTTGCAGACTCACCCAGAGTGAACGATCAGGAACGACAAAGTACTTCAGGCCACCGTCATCCGGTCCGCGATGCTTCAACGCCAACCCACATGTCTCGTCCGCAGGTGAGTTTCCGATTTGTCCAAAGATGCCGCACATATTCAGTCTGCCTTCGTTGCTGCCTGTAAAATCTGGATCGCTCAAGCGTACGCGGGTTCTTCATCTAGCAATGCTTCTTCCTTCGAAGCAGGGAGTAATTCTGTTGCCTTGAACACTGCGCGCTCGTCCACGATGATCTGCGCTCGTACAACGCAAGCCATCATTACCCATAGATACCCGTTCACAGAGAGGTACAGCCAGCGATCGCCAAAGAAATTCACCACGAATACGCATGCCATCACCACGCAGAAAGCCAGTCCCAGAGATTTCAGGAAAGGATCTTCCGCTGTACGGAAGAGCCGGAAGCCCATCCATGACATCTTCATGAGCAGCCATAAGAAGAACAACAGGCCGACCACGCCGGTTTCCACCATGACCTTCAGAAAATAGTTGTGCGTATCCGTGTAAATTGTTACCCGATGCAAATACTTGTACGTATCAAAACCAATTCCCACCGCGGGGTTCTGCTGGAAAAGATTCATTGCGTCATTCCAGATAGTGACGCGGTCCTGGGCTGATGTATCCAGTGCCTGCTCATTGGTGTCATACGTCATCAGGACGCGTTCCTGTACTGAGGTAGGAACCACAGTCTGCCAACTCATCAGGAACACCAGCAACGCAAGCAACAACCAGCGTTGCTTCATCAAGCCAAGCAGGAACACACCCACCAGGATGCCCGCGTAGGCTTCGCGTGAAAACGAAAACAACAGGCAATAGCCGCTGAAGACCAGCAATCCCCATGCGGCCAGCTTCCAGCTTTTCTTGAGATAGGCGGCCAATCCCATGACAAACAACATGAGTTCGGCCTCGAAAGTGGCTACGCCGTTCACGCCTGCATAACCCAGCGGGCCGCCATCGCGAACTTCGTACGAGAAGTGCGAGAGATCACGACCGCTCATGTTGCCGTAAAATCCCTTGTCCACCAGGAACACCGCCACACACATCAGAAGGACCACGATCTTGATCTGCTTCACGTCCTTGATGGTGCTGGCGACGATGGCAAAAAGGATGAACAGGACCATGTAGTTCTTCCAGTCAGAAAATCTTGGGTCGCCAATGTCGAGAGGTAGAGCCGAATTCAGAAAGAATGAGCCGCGCCAAAGCTGTATGTAACAAAAAACGCCATAGACAAGCAGGAGGCGATTGAGCGGCGTCTGCACAAATTTAAAGCCACCTTTAGCCATTGCACCCAGCACCACGCCCAGCAGGATGATATCCACCAGCTTGTTGCCCAGCGGAAGATCAATCAGCCTATCGCGTACGGTCTGTAGCGGCAGCAAAGGAATCAGGTAATAGAGGCCCGTCTGCGGCTTCCAGAACACTGAGAGTCCAAACGCGACGATCGCGCTCAGATAAAGCACCATGGCTACATAGGGTTCAAGGCCTAGATGCATGGCGCCGTCCCTCTACCGTGATCAATGTCAGGATTCGCCGGGAGCGCATTGTCGGTGATAGGCGACTGGCTGGAAACGGCGCTTACCTTGGCGGCGCTTTGTTCAGGCGACTCTGGATTGCGCGAAGCTGGCTGGCCCTGCAACTTACCGATAACAATTCCATGCGCCTGCCGCATCCACACGCGCACACGCGAATCAATGCCCCAGAGAATCAGCGTGTATAAAGCGAGGATAAAGGCGCCGCGGGCCACGACGTTGAGAACTGGTGACGCCATATGAACAAATGTTCCCAACCAGCTCACCAGAATTCCCGTGAGCGAGTAGCGGACGAGAGCGACGACTTCGATTTTGAACGGTAATACGCTCAGCGACTGATATGCCAGGAACACCACAATGGCAGCGTAGCTGACGGTGGTGGCAATCGCGGCGCCGACCAGTCCGATCCTTGGCAATAACAGAATGTTGAGTCCAATATTAAGAATGCTTGCACCCAGCGTGGCCGTGGCGATCTTTGAACCTTTTTTATGTATCAGCAGTCCAGGCCGGAAATAGATAGTCACGGCGGAGAGCACCAGGCCAATCACCAGGTACGGCAGCAATTCATGCGCTTTGGCAAACTTCCGGGATGCCAGCAGTACCACCACATCTTGCGAAGTAACGATCGCCACGGCGATCACGCCTACGGCGACGATGGCGAACTGGTCAAGACTGCGGCTTAAGAATTCCTGCGTCGCCTTCCTGCCTTGTGATGCCCATACCTTCATGCAGATGGGAAACAAGGCCAACTGCAAGGGCGCCATCATTACATCCTGCAAATAAGTGGCAATGCCATAAGCGGCGGCATAAAAACCAAGCGCCTGTGCCCCCAGAAAGTGCTGCACGAAAAAACGGTCGCCCGAATCCAGGACCACCCATGCGATTTCCGCGGTCATCAACGGAAATGAATAGGAGAGAGCATCGCGAAAAAACCTGAAGTCAATCTTGCGAGGAGAAAGCAGGCCGCGCTTGCTGAGCACCGGCAGATACTGAACAAAAAACAAAGCTTCCACTACCACCATGCCCAGAACAAATGCAAAAATGGTTTTCTTCCAGAAGAACAGGAGAAGGCAGATCACGGTAATGACAGTGGCCTTCTGCAGGATGTCAACGCCATTAAAGAGCCGTGTCTTGTTCTCCATCTGCATCAAATTGGTTTGCATGGACCGCAACGAGCGGATGATGACAAGAACCAATGCGATGGACAGCGCGCCGGTGGCGGTAATCCCCAGAAATTTTGCCGAACCCATCGGCACTGAGACCAGAAAAACCGTGCACAAAACGACGGAGATGATGCCCGTGCCATAAAACAAGGTCGAGTAGTACCGTGGCAAGGCATCAGGATCCGGAGAGTTGGCGCACTCCGGATAGTAACGTTGCACCGCATGTTGAAATCCGAACTTCGAGATGACCGTCAACAACAGGACGCTGTTCACGATCAGATTCATGGCTCCGTAGTCGGAAACAGAAAACACGCGCGTGAACAAGGGAAAGGAAATGAACCCAAGCATCATCACAGCCACCCGGCCGCCCAGGTAGTGCGATGAATGCTTGTAAAGTGTTTTCAGTGCGCTCATGAGTTCAGTTCCCGGTTCCCAGACTTCTGCTCTAATGCTTGTTTACTGTGCAGCTTGAGTCATTCTGCTTAAATCAGCGGGTGCAGCCTGGTGTAAATGAGGAACTCGACCGCGCATCCAGCCACCGTGAACAGCACCGCCAGCAGGGCAAACCGTACTGACCTGCGCCGGTCCTGGGCGGAACCCAGCTTTGGCACTGCCGTGAGAATGTGTACATGGGCCGGAAGCAGAGATTTCAGGTCGCGTTCCATTTTCATGGTCTCGTTAGTCATGTCCTTGCCATAAGCAAGGGCAATCGAAAGGAATAACGCACCCACAAACGTGCCGGCCAGCAACAGGCGGCGTCTTGGCTTAAACGGCTTCTCCGGAACCTGTGCCTTGTCGAGAATGGTGAAGTGCTCGGACTGCTGGCGGCGTTCCATGTCCGCAGCCATACCAGCGGAGAACGTCTTATCCAGGAGCGATTGATAATGCTCTTTCGATACGCTGTAGTTACGCGCCAGCTCCGCCATCTGCTGTTCGCGCACCGGAACCGCATCCACCTTGGTGCGATACGAAGTGATTTGCGCGGTGATGCGTTTCTGCTCTTCGGCTAAGCGCTTGGATTCACGATCCAGAAGCTGCATGCGAACGGTGATGACTGAATTGTCATTGGAATCGGCTGTTACCGGCGGGTCAGGCGGCAGAGCCTTCAACTGTTCTTCCACGCGCGACAGCCGTGCCGCTGCATCCTTTACTTCGGGATGAGCGTTGGTGTAGCGGCGTTGCAGGTCCAGCAGGTTGCCTTTCAGATCGCGACGCTCGGCTTCCAGCCGGCCGCGCTCGGTGAGGGCCGTGCTCTTCACCACGGTGCCATTTGTGCCTGCTGGATCCAATCCACGCGTCAGCAGTGTGCGCTCAACTTCGAGACGATTCTGCGCGTCAATGTTGGCCTGAAACTGGGTCTGAAGTTGCGCCAGGGCCTGGAGATTCCCCTGCTGCTGCTCCGGCATTTCGCCCAGATGGCTCATCTTGAACGCGCTGACTTTTTTCTCCTGCTCTTCAAGGTTCTCTTTTGCTTCCTTTAACTGCGCATCCAGAAATTCCGTGGTGTCCTGGGCCTGCTGCTCGCGATTTTTGTTGTTCCACTCAATAAAGCTTCCGGCGAGCTGGTTGGCGACGGACGCCACCTGGTCAGCCTTGCTGCCTTCATATTCGATCGTGAAAGCGCTGAGCCCGGAAGACGAGCCCTGCTTCACCGTGATGGTGATGTCCTTGCGCATCTTGTCGATGATCTCTTCACGCGAGCTCCTGCCCTGCAACTCAGGATAGAGGTGCATTTCGTCTATGATCTGCTGCAGGCGGGTGGAGCTCAATACCTGCTGTGTGATCGTCGTCAGACGCTGCCCAGGATCGGAGCTGATGGTGGGACTCACGTACTTTTCCGGGATCTTCTGCGGATCAACCAGAATGGTGGTAGAAGCCTTGAAATGGTCCGGCATCAGGAGAATCAGCGTGGCGCCTGCCAGCGAGAAGAAGACCGTGCCGATATAGATCAGGCCGCGATAATGTCTCACCGTGGCCCACAGGGCGGCCGCCTGATCCATAATTCCGTTGTTTGTACTTTGGTTCATCTGTTCTTCTCCCGATTTTCCTGTCTTTAGAAGTGAATACTGGCTGGATAAAAGTCCAGTGAAACCACGGCGAAGCTGACGTTGCCGGCCACCAGTGATCCGCCATTGCCGCGGAAAGTCCTGTAGCCCGCAGAGACCCCTAATGCATTCGTTAACTTGAGCTGCGTGCGCGGCGAGATGAAGTAGCCCCGGTATTGAGAGTTGCCCGTGAGCAAATCACCACGAATCACGCCCGCATCTGTAATCAGGGTCAGGCGCTTAATGGTCTTGGCGTAGCCCACGGTCGCGTTGTCCTCCCAGTATCCATCCACGCGAAACGCAGATGTAAACACGCGGTTGGCGCTGGCATAAATCCTGTCACCATTGCGGAATGTTCCCACCACGTTGCCGCTGAAGTTGGCGCTCTGCTGTCCACCGCAGGCAACTGAATTCCGCTGCGGACCTCCCTGTACGTCAAAACCGACTGCGTGGGTCAACTTGACCGATACTCCTAATCCGCCGCCGTAGCTGTTGCATGCGGGCCCATTCAGAACCCTGTCCGAGGTCCCATAAGCCTTCAGCGAGACACGAGAGGATACTGTGCGGGCGTAGTCAATCTTCGCGCCAACCGAGTTTGAGTGACTGCCCGTCGAAGTCACTGACGTTGGATCGCCCTCAATGCCGGTATACGTGTGCGTAAGAGTGAATCCCACGGCGTCCCGCGAACTAAGCTGGTACGCAGCACGCGCCGCGCCTTCTGCAAATGACACGTTCTTCGTGGGTAACAGTAACGCTGCGCTGGCATTTGCAACGGGCGTTGTCTGTATAACAACGAAAGTCAACGGCGCCTGGAAGCGGGCGTTTTCTGATCCGTAGCTGCCAGTCTCAGTAAGCTGCCACGACCATCGACGGCTGAATGCGCCATCTGCTTTTAGCGTGGCCGTGTGAAATGCCTGTGGATCACCCGAGTTGGTGTCATTCGGATTGACTACAGCCGTATATTGGGCCACATAGCTTCCAGTTTTCGTCGGAACCTGAACCGCCAGATATGGGCTGATAGAAGTTGAAAACAGGCTCTGAGGTCCGACTCCGGCATAGCTGTTGATGTAGACCGATGACGCTGACAAACCATAGAAGAACTGCTCCCGGAATTCTGCTGTCTTTGACTTGCTCAGCTTTCCGGCCACGAATTCACCATCCGCGCTTTGTCCGCTCATGCTGATGATCTGGCCCGTTCCCAGAGACACGACATAGGAATCCGTGTTCGCTCGCACCGGCTCTTCCGGAACCTTGGTCTGATCATCTTTTTTGTTTGTCTGCGGGTCCTGCGCGGCCGTCTGATCCTGCTGCTTGTTATCAGAGCCGGATTGCGCTGTTGCGGATAAAGAGGCGCACAACAGGATGCAACCAACTACAGCGGAAATCAGGGCCCTTTTATTTAAATGCTTGCTCATGGCACCACCACCGTATCTCCTGGACGGAGCGAAATGTTTTGATCAGTCTTTTTCCCCGAGATGACTTCCTTGTACTTGAATCTCATGCGTTGCTGTTTGCCGTTGGTCGAGCGCAAAACAACGATGTCGCCTTTTTTAGCGAAAGGTGTAAACCCGCCCGCCTGCGCGATCAGTTGCAGCACAGTGGTTTCAGTGTTCAACGGATAGCCGCCCGGCCGAGCCACTTCACCGGTAATAAATGCGTGTTTGCTGTGAATCTCCATCACGGTGACTGTGACCTGGGGGTTGGTGAGGAATGCTTTGAGCTTGTCCGCGATCACTTGCTGAATGGTGAGCGGCGTCATGCCCGCAACCTTCACCTCGTTAATCAGCGGCATGGAGATGCTGCCATCAGTACGCACCACAACTGTCTGCGACACTTCAGGCTCTTTCCAGACATTCACCCGGATCACATCGGATTCGCCGACCGAGTATTCGTCCGGCTTGACGTCCGGCAATTTCGATTTGGCGGCGGAACTTGTGTCCGCTGTGCTTTCGCCCGCTCGAACCGCTGCTGCCGTCTGCTGCTGGGCTGATGCCAGGATTCCCATCAAGCCGATGAGGCAGCCAATCAGGATTGCTAGTTTCTTCAAAGACATTTTCCTCTCCACACTTTCTGGTTAACTTTCGGGCGAACCGCTCGCCACAAACTTTTATTATTTCGCGCCTTTTCCCAGCAGGACGACCTTGATCGTCTCGAAGATGATGGCCAGGTCCAGTGAAACGGCCAAATGCTTGATGTAGAACAGATCAAGTTCCAGCTTTCGCTTGGCGTCTTCCACTGTGGAACCGTATTGATATTTCACCTGCGCCCAGCCGGTTACTCCCGGACGCACGGTGTGCCTCTGTGCGAAAAACGGCAACTGCGATTCCAGCATTTCGCAAAAATATGGCTGCTCCGGACGTGGGCCCACCAGGCTCATTTCGCCGTGCAGGATGTTGAAGAACTGCGGCAGCTCATCAAAGCGATACTTACGGATGATTCCGCCAACCCTGGTGATGCGGCTGTCTTTGTCAGTGGCCCAGCTGGGTCCGCCCTGCTCAGAATCCTGCCGCATGGAGCGGAACTTCAGGATCTCAAAGACTTCGCCATTCAGGCCCACACGCTTCTGGCGAAACAAAATCGGCTTGCCTGACTCAAGCAGGATGGCCAGCGCCACCGCGCCCATGATCGGCAGAGTGAGCAGGATTCCAATCAGCGACGCAATGATGTCGATGGCCCGCTTGGTTGCAAGCAGCAGTCTTGATTTGCTGAATCCATCGGAGAAGATCAGCCAACTGGGTGAGAGGCGCTCCAGTGGAATGCGGCCGCTGATGCGTTCGAACACGGTGTGCGCATCTTCCACGGACACACCAGCAAATTTCAAACGCAGCAACTCGCTGTAAGGCATCATGCCGCGTTTTTCCTTCAGTGACATGACAACGCGATTGATACCTTTTTCCTTGACGAAAGCGGCCAGATCATTCATCCCGCCTACAATCCCGGGATTCACCAGAGACATGCCGATGTTCTCGCCTTTTTCGTCCAGAAATCCCAATACTTTGAGGTTCAATTCCGGACGGGCGCAGATCTCACGGGTTAACTCAATGCCTGTGGGGCCAGTGCCGACAATTAACACTCTGTCCGGAGAGCGGAGGAAGAAGAAGCCTTCAATTTCCAGCACCCAGCGCCAGGCGAACACCAGACTCACAATCGTTGGTACAGCGAGTGCCGCGATGCCGCGGCCCAGACTCAGATCGGGCGCAGTGTAATAGATCAATGACAGTGCGATACACGCGATGCCCAGCGCCTGTAATAAGGCAACGAAGAGTCGTGCCTTGGAGTTCATGCTTTGCAGGTCATACAAGTCGTTGAAGTACAGAGCCAGGATGCAGATGAGCACGACCACCAGGAAGCGAGCGATGGTATGACCACCCGCGTACTCCCAATGCGACGAAAGAAAACGCAGCCATGTGGCAAAGGCCAGGCCGAAGATAATCAGCAGAGCTTCACTGATCACCAGGACCAGTATCTTTGTCGGAATTCTCTGACCGCCGATCTTAAGCATGCTTGCCCTCAGCCATGGAGATCATCGGTTCAATGTCGTCGTCCTGTTCACTCTTGCTTTCGTCCGCATGACCGACTTTCGGCATGGGCAGAACTTCCGCATTTCCTTCTCTGACCGCCACAGCGGGGCGAGCCGGTGACAGGCCGGCATCGCGGATCTTATAAAGCAGGGCGCGATAACTGATCTTCAGCGTCTCCGCGGCCCTTCTTCTGTTCCAATGCGTGTTTTGTAAAACCTTCAGGATCACCTGGCGCTCCAGCCGGCGGACAGCCTGCTGGGTAATCTTCTTCAAAGGCACTGGTCCCTGATCTGGGATGTCCAGTTCGAAGGAAGGCGGCGCCGGCTCAGCCAGATCACTGCTGATACATGTTTCAGTGCCGAGAATCACATAGCGCTTCATCATGTTTTCCAGTTGCCGAATGTTGCCTGGCCAGTGGTAAGCCTGCAACAACCGCATCAGTGACGCCGAGATCGGCGGTGTGCGGCGGTTGTAAACCATGTTGAAATGCTCGCGGAAAAATTCCACCAACTCAGGAATGTCCGCGCTTCTTTCCCGCAATGACGGCAGAGAGACATTCACCACGTTGATGCGGTAATAAAGATCTTCGCGGAAATTACCAGCTTCAATCTCATGCTTGAGATCGCGACTGCTGGCGCAAATGACGCGCGCCTCAGAAAACGTTTCTTCGTGCGCTCCAATGCGGGAAAATTTACCGTCCTGCAGCACCTGCAACAGCTTGGATTGCAGCGGCATGCTGAGTTCGCCAATTTCATCCAGAAAGAGCGTGCCGTGATTCGCCATGGCGATCAGGCCAGGCTTGGCAGTATTCGCGCCGGTGAACGCGCCTTTTTCATAGCCAAAGAGTTCGCTCTCCAGCAGCGCATCAGGAATGGCAGGGCAGTTCACCTTGATGAACGGGCCTTTGGCAAATGCCGATTGGCGGTGGACCATCTTGGCGATGATCTCTTTGCCGGTGCCGCTTGGTCCCTGAATCAGTACTGGTACATCAGTGGACGCGATCATGGAAAGGTCGCGTTTAACTTTTTTCATCGCATCAGATGTACCGAATACGGCCGAATCTGGCGGTAACTCAAAATTTTGCTCACCCGGATGTTTCATTGCTTTTGGCGCTCCGTCGTGCCCGGGAGGAAAACACACTCACCTGGCACTGTCTATATGTGCATGTACAGCACCAAAGGCAGGCTGCCCAAAGCATCGTTTTTGGAAGGCTGAATCAAAGGTAAGTAGATGATTCAAAACGATTAATACTGAATGGATGTTTTCGGCTGCCAATTTCATGGGCAGCTGGCATTTGCCCGGATTTCCGTCCCAGTGGGAAAACATTTTCACACTCAGCAAGCATGTTTCCCTTGTGGTTGGTTACAAATAGGGCTTACTGGAAGAAGTCTGCAGGAAAGATGCAAAGGAAATTCAAAGTCTTAAATGCCAGAACCGTGAACTGGCAGTACGGCGCGAAAAAACTAGCGCCAGCGATCGATCAAATTCCACCACACCGTCTTTACCCACTCATGCAATGTTGTCTTGGCCCACTCACGATGGCGCCACCAATGCGGCCCGAAAAGCCTGATGTCGTGGGCGGAGGCAATGGACCACTGATATTGAGGAAGCTTTTTGCGAAAAATGGAGAGCGCTCTGGCCGTGTGCCAGTCGCTGGTCACCAGTAGCACCTTATGCGGTGAGAGCGTTTGCAGGCAGCGATTCACGTAGATCGTCTCCGCAACCGTTGAATCATCAAGGTAAGGACAAACGCTCACATACGGCAGCATCTCTTTGGCATCTTCCTTGAGGAAGTTCTCCGCGTACTCTGTCGGTCTGTGGCCATAGAAATGAGTTTCGTTACTGGTGTCGAGGAATAAGTGCTTGCCATATCCTGCGCGAAGGAGTTGCATGCCACGTTCATAACGTTCATCCACGCTGTCGCCATCCAGCACCACAATAGCGTCTGACTTTTCCGGATTGTCGCGCACCAGAATATTGCCGGCGAAAAACCCGAACACGAGGAGAAGCGTAAGGGCAGCAAGATACGTTATCAGTTTTCGTTTCATTCGCTCGCGGTGTCCAGACAAAGCAGAATTCGAGCCCAAAGAGCCTTAAGGTTGATACAAGAACTGCCTCATTCGCGGCAAGTTACGGTCTCCAGAGCCTGACGTCTGGAAAGCCATTGCCTGCCCGTGTATGCAAAAGTTTTCACCAATATGCTTTGCCGGTTCATTTATCATCGTCCTGAGATTAGTCGTAAGTGCCGCATCATCATAGGTTTTACAAACCATGGGGCATTTTCATTGTTAAACGGAGTTGGCATCAGAAATGCCCTTAAAAGGCGGTATGAAAACTTTGGAAACAGTATTTTCGGCGCAATTTGAAGCACTCAATACTAAATTAGGAAATCGTACGGCCCGCCTGGGAGTCATCGGGTTGGGGTACGTGGGGCTGCCTCTGGTTCTTCTGTTCAGCGAACAGAAATTCAAGGTGACCGGCTTTGATATCGATGAGAAGAAGGTAAAGACGCTGTCCGAGGGCGGCTCTTACATCGTGCGCATTCCGGGTACGGAAATCCAGTCCGCCCAGGCGGCAGGTTTCACTCCGACCACCGACTATTCGCGTATTTCGGATATGGATGCCGTGATCATCGCTGTGCCCACTCCGCTCGATGATCATCATGAACCTGATCTGAGCTTCATTGAAGCCACGGCGAAGTCGATTGCGCCACATCTTCGCCCGGGACAGCTGGTGGTTCTGGAAAGCACCACGTATCCCGGCACCACCGAAGAACTTCTAGTGCCGATCCTGGAAAAGAATCCTCTGGGGCTGAAAGCCGCTCGTGGCGAAAGCAATGACGAAAAACTGAATGAGAAGACTTTCTTTGTCGCATTTTCACCGGAGCGCGAGGATCCGGGCAATGACACGGTTGCGCGTTGCGATATACCAAAAGTCGTGGGTGGCCTGAACCAGGCCGCAACCGAACTATGCCGTTCGCTCTATGGCTCCATCTTCCATCGCACGGTGCCAGTATCAACGCCTGCAGCAGCGGAGATGACCAAGCTGCTGGAAAACATCTACCGCTGCGTGAACATCGCGTTAGTGAATGAGCTCAAGCTGCTCTGCCTGCGGATGGGGATCGACATATGGGAAGTGATCGGCGCGGCGTCAACCAAGCCTTTCGGCTTCCATCCCTTTTATCCCGGTCCGGGACTGGGCGGACACTGCATTCCGATTGACCCTTTCTATCTTTCCTGGAAAGCCAAGGAATATGACTTCCGCACCAAGTTCATCGAACTGGCCGGCGAGATCAACATCGCCATGCCGTACCACGTGGTGGGTTACACGGCGGAAGCGCTGAATAAGCAGCGCAAGGCATTGAACGGATCGAAAGTTCTGATTCTGGGCGTGGCCTATAAGAAAGACATTGATGATCTGCGCGAATCGCCGGCGTTGACAATCATTGAATTGCTGCAGAAAGAAGGCGCCGAAGTCAGCTACAACGACCCGTTCTTTGAGTATGTAGGCCAAGGCCGCAAGTACAAACTGGAAATGTCAAACACGCCGCTGGAAGATCTGGGCAGGTTTGACGCAGTGGTCATCGTGACAGATCACTCCAACTACGACTACAAGTGGATTGTGGAGAACTCACAACTGGTGGTAGACACGCGCAATGCCACCAAAGGAATTAAAAGTCCCAAAATCGTGCACTGCTAACCGGCGGTTCACTGCTTCGAAGCATCAGGCTGGCCGAAAGGCCAGCCTGAGGTATTTATGGAGCGCGAAGACCGGCACTCCTCCAACTTCGATTATCAAGCTTTATTGCCCCAGTTTGCGCGTTTTCCCCGCCAGTGAGTGCCTGTTGTCTCGTGACATCTAGTGTCGCGGCAAGAGCTGCTGTAAACGTAACTTGAAATTACTTGCGGCCCTCTTTTCAGACTTGATCACTGGTAGGCGCCTGAGTCCGTGATTGCTTTTCCTTTCGTCCGCGCAAGCCCACAGATCATGCGCTGAGGAATCCAACTCAAGAATCTCGATGGCCTTGCAGACTTCACATTGCACCGCAGGCTTCGCGCTGTCACGATAATTCCCGATCATGGTTTTCCAGCACATATAAGTGGAAACCCTGTGGTTTGCCGAAGTTGTCAGGAATGTTTTTTATCTGTGGAAAACATCTTTTGCGGGGGGGCGCCTGGATGACAGCCTGCCTGGAACCAGAGAGAGTACTAAGGAGAAACTCTCAAAGATGAGAAAATTTACTCAACTTTTTGCTGATGCGAGCGGTATCACACCATTACGCGACGATTTTCCTATATCCTAGAGTCAACAGCACCTCGTAAAGAAACCAATAGCCAGTCAAGAACGGCTAAGAGAATACTTAGCAGGAGTAGATCAGCATTATGGCAGGAAAGACTCCGGGCGCTCCCCGCAAGAACAGCTCTAAGAAGACCGCAACAAAGCAAACAAAAGCAATTACCCCAATCAGCCAGGGCGATTCCTCTGAGCAGGCAGTCACCACCTTCACTGAGGTTGACATTAATTCGGTTGAGAGGACGGTTACACCGATCAGCCAGCGAAATGTTAAGTCGTCCGAGGCCAAAAAGCACGATTCAGCGCATCATCCCTCCGCGGTTTACGAAGAAATTCGGCGACGCGCCTATCAGTTGTATGAAGAGCGCGGCCGCCAACATGGGTTCCATCACGATGACTGGGCGCGAGCTGAAAGAGAAATCCTGTCCCGGTTCGAAAGAGAGAAGAGCGCCTAAGCGCCCTCATGAAACAAATTCTGCTGCTGGATGACAATGCGACGCAGTTAACGATCCGTGAGCTGGTCTTACGCAAGGCCGGCATGGAGAGCCATGCAGCGACTTCAGCCGGTGCGGCGCTGGCTCTGCTGCGCAGCAGCGTGGGTCAGGAAAAGATTGGCGCCGTAGTCACTGACCATCTCATGCCCGGAATGGATGGTTCAGGGTTCGTGCTTGAGTTACGGAAGTTTAACCCGACCATGCCGGTAATCGTGATCAGCGGTCTGGCAGAAGCCGAGGAAGAATATAAAGGGCTGGACGTGATTTTCCGCACCAAACCGTGCGATCCCGAAGACCTGATCTCCCTGTTGCAATCGATTTTGCACTGCTCGTGCAAAAGGGTCACAGCCTAATAGCAATTGAAGTTAGACCGGAAAGATACTAAGCTCTCATCATGCCTCTACTTGGAAGTTTTTGTCTTTTGTTCGCCTTGGCGCTAAGCCTTTACAGTTTTGTCGTGGGCATTTTCGGCGTTGTGCGTAAGGATCGCGTAGGCTCAAAATGGGCGGAAACCGCACGGCGTGCCGGCATCGCAAGTTTTGTGGCCGTGACCGGTGCAGCGCTGGCTCTGGTATGGGCCGCGCTGAATAATGATTTTTCTGTCGCGTATATTCTCCACCACAGCAACCGAGCTCTGCCAACACCCTACAAACTGGCGGCACTATGGTCAGGCCAGGAAGGCTCCCTGCTTTTTTGGGCATGGCTGCTATCCGGCTACGGCTTCGTATTGCGGCTTCGCCATAAAGTGGACCAGAGGCTGGTTGCAACCACGTCCATGATTCTGGCGGGCATCCAGATCTTCTTCCTTATTTTGGTCACCTTTGTCGCGAGACCATTTGGCATGATGGACCGAGTTGCCGCTGATGGAAACGGCCTGAATCCCCTGCTGCAATACGCTGAGATGGTGATCCATCCTCCTATGCTCTACCTGGGCTACGTGGGATTTTCAGTACCTTTTGCTTTTGCGCTGGCCGCGCTGATCATGAAGTATCCCGGTGAAAAGTGGATCCACATCACACGCCGATGGACCATGGTGACGTGGCTGTTCCTGACCTGCGGAATCTTTCTTGGAGCACACTGGGCTTACGCAGTTCTTGGCTGGGGCGGATACTGGGGCTGGGACCCGGTGGAAAACGCTTCCCTGCTGCCCTGGTTAACGGGCACCGCGTTTCTGCATTCCGTGATGATGCAGGAAAAACGCGGAATGATGAAAGTCTGGAACGTGTGGCTGATCTTTACCACGTTCATGCTTTCGATCTTTGGCACGCTGCTGACGCGCAGCGGCATCGTTCAGTCCGTACATGCATTCGCTCAATCTGGCATTGGACAGTGGTTCGCCGGCGACTTCGGCTGGATCCCCACACCATGGCACTTTTCTGTCCCGTACGCCTACCCTGGATTCATTGAGATTATCTTTGCAGTATGCCTCTGGTTCTATTTGAAGAACCGCAAGCACCTGCAATCAGAAAATAAGCTGGAGTCTCTGGTCTCACGTGAGTCCAGCTTCCTCTTCAATAACCTGGTACTGCTGGCAGCCTGTTTTGCCGTACTGTGCGGAACGCTCTTTCCGATACTTTCCGACTGGGTTCGCGGCTACAAGATCACGGTGGGCGCGCCTTTCTTTAATAAGGTAATGATTCCAATCGGCATCTTCCTGGTCTTCCTGACCGGAGTTGGCCCTCTGCTGGCATGGCGCAACACGTCATTGGGCAGCCTGAGAAAAAACTTTGCCATTCCCGCAGGTCTGGCTTTGATCGTGGCGATTGCGCTGCCATTCTTTGGTGTGAGTCCGAGAGCGGACATGGCGCACTTTTATTCATGGCTCACGTTTGTTGTTAGCACGCTCGTGATTGGGACCATTGCCTCTGAGTTCATACGTGGCGGGCGCGTGCTGCAAGGCAAATTGCAGACAAACATCTTTGGCGCCATGTATCACCTCACCCGTCGCAATATGCGCCGCTACGGCGGTTACGTGGTCCATTTCGGCGTGGTGCTGGTGGTGATCGGCGTGGCTGGGCAGGCCTTTAATCTTGAAAAAGAGCAAGAGATGGGACTGGGCGATAAACTCCTGGTGGGCCATTACACGCTGGTTGGCCAGGAATACTCGCAGGACGATAACGCGAACTACGAATCGCAGTCAGCCCTTCTGGATGTTTATAAAGACGGTAAATATCTGACGCGGCTTGATCCTGAGACACGCGTATTTAAAGCCAGCCGCCAGCCCAATCACATTGTGGCGAATTACTCGACGCTGCACGAAGACCTGTATGTAATTTATGAAGGCAACAATCCTGACACCGGGCACCCAATCATCAAAGCCTTCGTCAATCCGCTGGTGGCGTGGGTATGGATCGGCGTAGTGGTCATTATCTTTGGCACAGGTCTGGCGCTGGTACCAAACGCCCAGCAACTCAGGTCAACAGTGCAGGTGACAGCAGCTGTTACATCCCTGGAAGCAAAAGGCATGACGACGGCGGGAGCAGGCGAATGAAGCGCGGATCCCAACTCCTGCTACTTGTACTTTCAATCGGATTAATGATGGGGTCCGATGGCCAGGCTGTGCGATTTGAAAAGCTGGGCAGCAAGATCATGTGCACCTGCAGCTGCGGACAGATGCTGCTCAAATGCAATCACGTTGGCTGCCCCAATTCGTCCAAAATGATTGCCCAGTTGCATGATCAACTGGGCGATGGACGGACCGGAGGCGGAGCGACGTCGGCCGCCGGAATCGGAGCCGCACCCAAATCTGATGGCGGCACGGGAAGCGCCGGCGGCGGCGCCAAAGCAGAAACCAGGTCTGACGAAGACGTATTGAACTTCTTCCGCACTGAATGGGGCGTTACGGCCGTGGTGGAACCATCCCAACATGGTTTCGAGCTTCTAGCGTGGATTCTGCCCTTCGTGGGACTGATCGGCGGAACCATCCTCCTGATCATCGTTGTCGCCAAATGGAAACGCCGCCCAGTGCAGGTCAACGCAGCCGATGCTGTGCGGGACCCGCATATGGACGCGCTGCGCGCACGCGCACGCCAGGAGACTGAAATATGACCCAGGACACCTTTCTGGTCATTGTCCAGATATTCTGCAGCCTGTTTGCGGCGCTTTGCCTGATCTACATTTTCATGCCCAGCGACGACAGTGACATTGGCGTGGACAAAACACGTCTGGTGTACCTCTATGAGCGCAAGGAAGTTGTCTATGAAAACCTGCGCGATCTGAATTTTGAATTCAAGTCCGGCAAGTTTACCCAGACCGATTACGAAGGCATGCGCAGCGGCATTGAGGCGGAAGCCGCACGCATTCTGGCCGAAATTGAAAAGCTGGAAGCCGTGGATGCCTAAGGAGCTGATTCGATTGAAGCGCACTACGCTGTTTCTGGTTTTCATTTTTTCTCTTGCTCTCTCAGCGCACGCCGATACCATTCGCGGCGTCGTGAGAAATGGCACCACCAACAAACCGTCCGCTGGCGATGAAGTGGTCCTCAAGCGCGTGGGTAACGGCATGGAGGATGTGGGCACCACCAAGACCAATGCCAAGGGCGAGTTTACGTTTAATGCGCCTGCGACGCAGGGACGTCCCTACCTTCTGTGGGTGAAACATCAGGAAGTTACCTATACGCGGGTGGCGCAAGCGGGCGGCGCGCCCGTGGCCGTGCAGGTTTTTGACTCGTCTTCAACGGTAAAAGACATCTCCATGCCGGAACACATGCTGGTGATGCAAACCACAGCAGCCGGCGATCAACTGAAAGTTGACGAACTCTTTACGGTGGACAACCGATCTACCCCGCCGATGACAAAGAACGGCCAGCACACGCTCGACGTTTTCCTGCCGGAAGGCGCCAAGGTGGAAGAGACATCAGCGCAGCCAGCAGGAAACATGGCCCTGAAAACACCCGTGGTACCGGACAAGTCAGCTCCTAATGCTTTCTTCTTTGGATTTCCGATTCGTCCGGGACAGACCCAGTTCCGTGTGAGCTACAGCCTGCCTTACAACGGCAAGCTCCAGTTGAGCCCCAAGACTTCTTTGCCGACCGGAAATTTTCTGGTGGTGGCCCCAGACAGTATGCACTTTGCCGCGTCTGATGGGTCTGTGTACACGCCCACCAAAGATCCGCAGATCAAAGATGTAACGCTGTATCTGGTTAAATCCCCTCAGCCTTCGCAACAACTTGGCTTTACGGTGGCTGGGACCGGTATCATCCCGCAACAATCAAATGACCAGCCACCCGCGAATGCAGGTGGCGCTCCGCGTGGAGAAGGCCCCGGCGGAGGCATGGCGCCGCCCAATGATCGGCCTGATCCGCTGCAAAACGGGCAGTGGCTGTTTCTGGGCGTTCTAGTAATCTTTCTTGCCGCCGGCGCAGTTTATGTCTACACCGCCAACGTCAATGAGCCGCAGGCAAAAACGGCATCACGGAAGAAATCCAAGGGACGTGGCGGCGTTCTGCTAGACGCGATGAAAGAAGAGGTCTTCCAGCTTGAAACGGACAGAATCCAGGGCAAGATCAACGGCAAAGACTACGAGTCCGCCAAAGCCGCTCTGGATAAAACGCTGCAACGCGCCATGCAACGCCAGACCGTCAGCAAATAAGATCAGAAACAAACCGGCAAACAGCAATCGGATATACTTCTCACGGGCCGCTATATTCCCACGGGCGTGCGCCCCAGAGCTGTTGCGCACAATTGACTCAGGACAAATCGCGCACACTTCATGAGCATCATTGTTAAATCATCTTCCCTGCATGGCGCCGGTGTGTACACCACCGCGGCCATTTCCAAAGGCACGCGCGTTCTGGAGTACACCGGACCACGCCTCACCCGTAAGCAAACCGACGGCATGTACTCTGACAACGAGGTCACTTACCTGTTCACCATGGATGACAATGAAACTGTTATCGATGGTTTCGGTATGGCGGCGTTTGTGAACCACTCATGCGATCCCAACTGCGAAAGCGACCAGATTGACAACCGCATTTACATCATCGCGTTGCGTGATCTCGCGGCAGGCGAAGAACTGCTCTATGATTATTGCCTGTGGGACGGCGAGCCCGATGACAAGGCGCCGTGCTATTGTGGCTCGGCAAATTGCCGGGGCACCATGTACTCAGAAGAGGAAATTGAGCGGCAGAAAAAACTGGTAGAGCGCCAAAAGCGGAGGAAAGCCAAAGACCGCGCATCTGCTAAGAAGAAACGGCAGCGGGCGAAAAGGTAAGCTGGGTCCCTCCTTACTCAGGTGCTGAAGAGCATTGTCGGGGACGTCGTGCTGTCCTGCGATCGTTCAATGGGATTGCCTTTCCGCTATTGCTGAGTTGGTTGGGAGTCAAAGCGGATCACCATACCGGTCTGTGCAGGAAGATCAACGTCTTTGCTTCTGATGGCGAGAATATAGCCGCCTCCGGTCATGGTTCCGATAGCAAATCCATGCAGCGGACCACCGAACGCGGACCCGCTGGCTGTGTCGACTACAACATCCTTGCTGCTACCTGACTGTTTCAACGCCTTCGCACCCGTGCTGTTGATCGACACCAGTGAAGTGTTAAGAGGAATGGTTTGCCCGTTGGGCAGGATGGCGTCACGAAAACGCACACTCAGCTTGCCTTTCTCCTTCAGCGCCGAAGTGGCAGCAACGGTGGCCGTCTCAGTCGGCTTCGCCTTCACCTTGCCTTGTGCAACATCGGTTACCTCGCCTTGCAGCCGCGTGCCCGCGGGTATCGCCACGTTACCGTTGCTGCCACGGACTGAATCAACTACAGTCGCGGAAAAGCGGTCGCCCGCTTTGGAGGTTTTAGTAGAGAGCGGAGTGTCGAGCACGGCACGCATCTCTGTGTTCGGGGCAATGTGGACATCAATGTCATCGGCAAGCGGCCGAGCGTACGAGCCCGGAGCAGCCGGCGAGGCTTCAGGCCCATTTCCCGATGCCGGATTCATGCCGGCTGAGCCACTGCTGGAGGCTACACCAGTTGACGATTTCTCAGACGCTGTACTTGCTGGAGAGGCAGGCGGCGCCGCCGGCGTTGCTGGCGACTCTGAAGCTGACGCGGGTGCACCGTTGGTCCTGGCTGAGGGAGGCACGGGGAGCGTCGACGCGGCGGGATTGGCGCTGCTGGCGGGAGTTGCGCTGGTATCCTGTGCGGGCACCTGAGCTTGCGGCGGGTTTACCGGGGAAAACGAAGTTCCATTCTGGCCAAGTGCCATGGCTCCTGCGAGGAGTACGAATACGACGTGCCCGGACACCCTACAAAACATCTGCCCTCCACACAACTTACTTTGTGAGAAGCAGATGGCAGATCTCAGGTTGGCCTGCGCGCTTCAAACTTTTCAGCGCGATTCAGCATCTCTCAACGTAGCTGCTCAGGTCGCGGTATAATTTTGGAGTTGCACCTAACTGGTCAGGAGTTGATTTTGACAACACTAAACGGACAGCCCTCGAAACCACGCGTACTGGTCGTTGATGATGAGCGCGTCATTGCAGACACTCTTTCCATCATTCTCAACCAGAACGGATTTGATGCCTCGCCTGTATACACAGGTACGGCAGCCGTGGACCGGGCACGCGAGACCAAACCGGAACTCATCATCAGCGACGTCATAATGCCGGACATGAACGGCATTGAAGCGGCCATTCGCATTCGACAAATCCTTCCCGCCTGCAAGATCCTCTTGTTCTCCGGTCAGGCTGCCACTGCGGACCTGCTGGAAAAGGCGCGCGCTCAAGGACACGAATTTGAAATCCTTGCCAAGCCCGTCCACCCACAAGATCTACTTGCGAAGTTGAAGCTGCCATAGGATTCAGAAAGGCGCATCGTGCGCGAACGCAAAATTCAAATGAAACGTCGCGCCAGGTGCGGCGATCTTTAGCAATCGATCCGGCGGCTGATGCAACTGCCTGCGGCGAGCCTGATGTGCCACAACGTCATCCGGCCTCGAAGTTTAACGGCATGGGTAAACTCGCACCCTGACAGCAGTCTCTTTCGGCTGACGCTTTGCTACAACTCTCGTCTGCCCTCAATTGCTTTCAGCATGGTCACTTCGTCAGCGTATTCAATATCACTTCCGGCCGGAATACCCGTCGCAATGCGCGTCACCTTCACGCCGAAAGGTTTAATCAGATGGGTGAGATGCACCGCGGTAGCCTCGCCTTCGATAGTTGGGTTGGTGGCGATGATCAGTTCATCCACACTGCCGCTCTCAATTCTCTTCAGCAGTGAAGGAATCCGCAACTGCTCCGGCCCCACGCCGTGCAGCGGCGATATGGCCCCGTGCAGCACATGATAGACGCCATTGTAAAAGCGCGTCTTTTCCACTGCCGCAATGTTGGTGGGCTCTTCCACTACACACACCATTCTTTGGTTGCGCGCGCCATTGGTGCAGTAACTGCACGGATCAACGTCAGTGATGTTGCTGCAAATGGAGCAAAGATGCAGCTTCTCTTTGAGATTCTGGATGGCTAGAGCCAGCGCGCCTGCATCCTCCGCCGAGGAACGCAAAATGTGGAACGCCAGACGCTGTGCGCTTTTCCCGCCGATGCCGGGAAGTTTCTTGAGTTCATCAATCAGTTGAGCCATTGGCTCGGCAAACTTTGCCACTGTTTTCCTTGTCGCTTCGCTCCAAACTGCTGGAGTTCGCTGCTCTCGCCTTAACTGTACGTGCGCTTGGTACAGCGGGATTCGGCGCTTGATCGGCCTCACCCCTCAATTAACCAGCCCGCGCGTTCACCTTCATTTGATCGCAAATGTTTGATTGCGGACAGAACGTGCCGCCATCACATGCCTGGAATCTGCATGCCACCCAGCATTCCACCCACAGTGGACTGCATGGCCTCATCCACCTTCTGGGCTGCGGCGTTCATCGCTGCGGTCACCAGATCCTGGATCATCTCCACATCCCCGGATTTCACCACTTCCGGATCAATGCGCGTCTCCAGCACATGCTTCTGTCCATTCATCTTCACGTTCACGCTGCCGCCGCCAGACGACGCTTCAACCACAGTCTGCTGCATCTTCTGTTGCAGGCTTTGGGCCTGTTTCTGGGCCTGTTCCAGCATCTCTTGAAACTGTCGGGAATTAAAACCGCCCATGGCTTCTCCTAATCCTTGTCACGTTGATCAATTACTGTTCGTATATCGGCGCCAAATTTTTCCTGCATCCGCCGCACGATGGGATCATTGGCCGCACGCGCCCTTGCGGTCTGTCCCGCACTGTTGCCGTTGGTCCGCGCTGCCCTCACGATGTTTGGAGCCACTGAGCTCGGCGCGCCGCCCACTAATTTCACTTTTAACATGCGCCCCGCGGCATCACTGGCTGCTTTGTTGGCGATCGGTTTGTATTTCTCGTTCATAATGAACGGAACCACCGCGGCAGGCTTGTCAATCGCAACAACCAATTCATTGCCCTGGATCGTGGCGCTGCCCTGTGCCAGCACTGCGGCAAGATTGTTGTCAATGTCTTCCATCACCAGCACAACCTGCCCAAGGATCTCAGCCGGATCCTCGCTGGTCTGTACCGAAAGCTCCGGACCAGGCTCTCTCTCTTCCACTGCGACTGCGGCTGCCGTAGTCGCACCCGATGTCAGCGTCGCAACCGGCGGCGCGAACGCCTGGGTTGCAGAAGAAAGCGCTGCGGGAGAAAACGCAGCCGATGGAGAATTTACGGAAGACGACTCTATCTGCGGTGCGGCGTCTGCCATCTCAGGGTCGAAGCTTCTGCCCTTGCGCGCGCGATCTGCTTCAAAAGGGGACGTAAATGCTTCCTGCTTCTTCGTCGGCGAACCGTGAGACGAGCCGGCCGCGGCGCCTGCAGGTGATGTGCTCAGCACTGCAGGTTGGCGAGGTGTTGCAGTCGTTTTGGGTGCGTCAATCGCAGCCTGGCTCAGCATCTGTTCCAGCGGCAGAATACGCTGGGCATGCACTAACTTGAGAACACCCAGTTCCAGATGAAACCGCTGCTCCTGCCTGTAACCCAGTTCGTCAAAGGTCCGCAGCATGATCTGGAGAAAGCGCGCCAGATCTTCTTCTGAAAACTGCTGAGCAACACGGGCCACCCGGGCCCGCTCGTCAGACGATATCTGCAACAATGCGGAATCTTCGCCGGCCACCTTCGCTACCACGGCATTGCGCAGAAAACGGACAAACTGTTTGGCAAAATGCGCTGGGTTCTGACCTTCGGTCATCAACCGGTCCAGGATCTTGAGAGCGTCCTGGCTGGAGCTGCGTTCCACCGTCGACATGATATCTTCCATCACCTCTGAGCCTACGGTGCCGGCCAGACCTCTCACCTGTTCGCCAGTCAGCCTGGTTCCGCAGCAGGCAATGGCCTGGTCCATGATGGAGAGCGCGTCACGCATGGAACCGTCACCAGCTTCGGCAAGCACTGCCAGGGCTTCATCGTCCGTCTGGATATTTTCCTTGCGTGCGATGTCGTCGAGCTGCTTGACGATCTCATCGAACTTCACCGCATGAAAGCTGAAATGCTGGCAGCGTGAGCGAATGGTCTGCGGGATGTCCTCAGCCTGTGTGGTCGCCATCATGAACACAATATGCGAAGGCGGCTCCTCCAGGGTCTTCAGCAGCGCATTGAACGCCGCGTCAGTAATCTGGTGGGCTTCATCAAGGATATAAACTTTGAAGCGGTCACGCGCCGGACGATACCGCGCCGCGTCGCGCAACTCTCTGATCTCATCAATGCCGCGATTGGTGGCGGCATCAATTTCGATTACATCCACAGCACTGCCAGAACGGATCTCAGTACAGGAAACACACACGCCGCAAGGCTCAGGCGTAGGCTTGTCTGCCTTGTCGTCCACGCCACGGCAGTTCAGAGCCATGGCCAAAATGCGAGCAATCGTTGTTTTGCCGATACCACGATGGCCGCTGAAGATGTATCCATGGGCAATCCGCTGCTGCTCAATGGCATTTTTCAGGGTTCGAGTGACGTGGTCCTGTCCAATGACGTCAGAGAACCGCTGCGGCCGATATTTTCGCGCCAGTACTTGATAGCTCATGTCAGAACTTCGATTATACCGCTTGATCAGGGCAGGTTTTTCACAGGGAAGGCTCGTCATGCTTGTCTGTGCTCGAGCGAATCCAGCCTGCGAGTTTTTCCTACGGCACCACCGGTAGCACAATATGTGAGGGCATTCCGGCTGAGCAATAGACGCGCTGCGTTGTCGGAACGTAATCAGCCGCAGTTGCCTTGTAGATGCTCGGCACAAATTTCTGCGGGTTGCGGTCAATCACCGGAAACCACGTGGACTGCACCTGCACCATAATGCGGTGCCCTTTCAGGAAAACATGATCATGGTCGCGTAAAGGAATTTTCCATTCTGACGGCTGATTGGCCGTCAGCGGCTGCGGCTTTTCATAACTCTTGTTGTAACGTCCGCGCCGCACTTCCATCGCAATAGGCAACTCATATCCGTTCAATGACTGGGCAAACTCGCCCGGCTTGGGCCCGGCATTCGCGTCCCACGGGTTCTTCTCTGCGTTTTCCGGATAAACGTCAATCAGTTTCACAATGAAATCACTGTCAGTTCCTGAAGTGGAAACAAATAAATCTGCCGCAACTTCGCCTGTCACAGTGATGTTGTTTTCCAGCGGCGCGCTGGTGAAGGTCAGCACGTCCGGGCGGCCGTCAACAAAACGCTGATCAGCCACTTCCCACGTGCGCCAGTCGCCTCCGGGATAAGTCGGTGAGATCGGACGCTGCCGGTAAGGAACTGGATTGGCAGGATCAGAAACATATTCGCGATATTGTTTTGTGCCGGAAGAAGCCACGGGGGCGCTAAAAGATAATGTCCCGTTCGCAAGCAGGAACAAATTAGTGGCTTTGGCTTCTGCGGGCGGCCACACAGCGTAAGTATGCCATGTGTTGGAACCAGTCTGGAATGTGCTCGCCTGCCAGTTTGGCTTCTCACCCTGACCATGCAGATAGTAACGGAAGAATGGCGCTTGAATGTTCTCGCGAAATTCGCGGCTTGTTTCGTGTCCACCGAAGGGAATGATGCCGATTTTTTCTCCCGTTCCTCCTGCCCAGGCTCCGTGAAACCACGGGCCCGCGACCATGAAGTTGGTGTGGTCGGGGTCGCTTTGTTTAGCGTGGCGGAAAATCTGCCACGGGCCCCAGGGATCTTCCTGGTCCCAGAATCCGGCAACGTTCAAGTTCGGCACCGTGGACGAGTGCAACTGGTTCACCCAGGCTTCCTTTTTCCAGAAGTCGTCATAGTCAGGATGATCAACGGTGTCATTCCAGAAAGGCAGCTTTCCGTGCATGTATTTTGCGTTGATATTCGAAATCGGGCCCAGATCCAGATACCACTGGTACGTATCGTAGGTGTCGAAGTCAAAGTGTGTGTTGGCGTTCTTGTCCGCCTGCTCCAGAACGGAATACTCGAAGGCATAGCTTTCACGCAGTGCGCCGTAGCGGTGATCGTCGTCATTCATCCACTGGTCCGCGGGCGACGCCTGCTCGCTGATGGCTTTCAGTGCCGGATGCGGATGCAGCAGAGTGATGGCCGTAGTCAGACCATCATAGGAGACGCCAAACATTCCGACTTTGCCATTATTGTCAGGAACGTTCTTCACCAGCCACTCGATGGTGTCATAGGCATCGGTGGTCTCATTGGTGGCCTTGGGATCTTTAAGGTCCACAGCGGAAGAAAGATTGAATACACCTTCTGACTTAAACCTGCCTCGCAGGTTCTGAAACACGAAAATGTAGCCGTCAGCAGCAAGCTCTTTAAACGGAGGCGGTATTCGCGGCGGCGCTGCGGCAGGAACGCCATACGGCGTCCGGCGAAAGAGGATCGGCAGCGGGCCCTTCTGGTCGACCGGCGTGAGAATCACCGTTTGCAAGTGCACTCCATCGCGCACCGGGACCATCACTTCCTGAAACTTAAACGGCGATGCTGAAGTTTCCTGTCCGTGAACTGCGGCGGCGCTAACAATAAGAACGAAAACATAGAGAAACGGTTGCAGGCGATTTTCGATTGCTCGCATAGTAGCTCGATGCACCCTTCAGGAAGGCAAGAATTTGTCTGCTAAATAACGGGCACTCATTATAAGGTCAGGGGCGGTTCACATCGACAATCCACAACCGCCAATCCACACACGATGTTCCCACGTTCCTGTCTAGCGGTTTGTCGCGAAACGACAGTAATGTTACTCGTTTAAGGGCGAGGCCGACGTGCGCCCCGAGCCCGCTGCAACAGGAGCCCAATAGTCTCGCCACGTTCCAGATTCTCAAGCGGTTTGTCGCGCAGCGACCAAAAATGAAGCCTCGCGCGGCGAGCGGGCCGCTTCAGCTGCCTTCAGGCTTATCGGGCGATCCACACTCTCCCGCGGTTTGTCGCAAAGCGGCTAAGAGTAAAAGCCCGCGAGGCCGTCCACGCGCCGAGCGGGCTGTAATAGGAGCCTAAACGCTTTTCGAGCGATCCACGCCCTTCAGCGGTTTGTCGCGAAGCGACCAAATCAAGGTGCTTCAATCAACTCCATCTTGCCATCTTTTTTCCGATGCAGCACTTTCACTCTGCCTTCCAGGTCGCGGAAGACAAAAACTTCACGATCACGGAACTCCGCTTCTTTCACCGCTTCTTCCAGCGTCAATGGTTTATGTGAGACAGAGTCCGGACTCTTTACTACATGTGCTTCAGTAAATTTCACGCTGTTAGGAAATGAGTGCACTTTAACCGGGACCGCTGTCTTGAGATCGCCGCCAATGGCAATAGCCAGGGAGACCTCTTCCGGCACAGGCGCGATCTGACGCTTACGCGCATTCTGTTTTTTACTCTTCCAGCGAGTGTTGTACTTCACGGCCTGGCGTTCAATCTTGTCCAGAGCGTTGCCAATGGCCACCTTCATCTCAGGCGCTTCCGCCAGTCCAACAATGGCGGGATGGCTGCGCACGGTCACCGAAATCTCTGCCATGTGTCGATGCTTCTCCACAGACAGAATCACGTGACTCTGCAACCCGTCGCCTAAGATTTTTGTAAGTTTTTCAAGGCCCGCTTCGACCTGCTTGCGGGTAAGAGGAGTGATTTCAAACTGCCGGCCAGTGTATTCCACGTTCATTGACTCCCTCCTGGGACATCGCTATGAGAGTTGTCTGATGGGTGCCCGGAAGAACGGCATCCGTGCAGGCGGCTTTTCATAATTATCTTTGATGCTTTCCGTGCGCCGGCCCTATGCGGCTGCGCTCGGCACAGCTAATTCTTGGTCCTCCTTTGATGCGTGCTGGGAATCTTCATGTCTTCACGATATTTTGCCACCGTACGGCGCGTGACTTGTATGCCCTGGGACTGCAAAATCTTGGTGATCTGTTCGTCCGTGTACGGATGCGCCGCATCTTCTTCTTCAATCAGCTTCTTCACTCTGCGTTTCAAAATCAGCAGTGATGTCGCAGCGCCTTCCGGCCCCTGCACGCTTTCAGAGAAAAAGAATCGCAGCTCATACACGCCTTGCGATGTGTGAACGTATTTGTTGGCCACCGCGCGGCTCACCGTGGAAGGATGTACGCCAATCTCTTCCGCCACTTCCTTGATCATCATCGGCTTGAGCTGATCGATGCCATGGTCCAGAAAATCTGTCTGCCGGCCTATGATGGCGAGACACACTTTCAGAATGGTCTGCCGGCGCTGTTCAATATTCTTGATCAACTGAACCGCGGATTTGTAACGCTCCTTCACGTAATTCTTCACGTCTTTTTCCACGCCCTGCCCCTGATTGAGCAGTTTGCGGTACGTTGGACTCACGCGCAGTTGCGGCACATCTTCATCGTTCATCAGCACCAGATATTCATCGCCATGTTTCACAAACGCAACATCAGGTTCAATCAGCTTGGCTTCAACCTTGTTGTAACGCAGGCCGGGCTTGGGATCGAGCGTACGGATGAATTCATGCGCGGCGATCACCGAATCCATGGGACGGGTAATGGCTTTGGCAATCTCTTTGTATTGCTTGTTCTGCAGCAGGTGAAGCTGGCCGTCCACAATGCGCAAGGCGTCTTCCACCACCTGATCATTTTCCGGATCGTCTGATCCTTCCAGATCGCGCATCTTCAGCAGATATTCAACCTGCGCCATCAGGCACTCGCGCAAAGACCGCGAGGCACAGCCAATGGGATCAAATTGGCGTATGAGATTTGTGGCTTCGCGAAGATGCTCGCGCGAAAACTGGATGACTGGAACAAAGTGGTTCTTTCGCTCATCCGCGGCGGCCTGCGGCGAGGGCTCGTGTGAGACCACCAGCTTCATCTTTGCCATGTCGCCGCGAGAAGCCTCGCTATGCGAGCCAGTGCCATTCAAAGCGGCATTGGAAGTTGACACTTCCGGCTGGCCCGCTACACCGCCTGCCAAATCCTCATCATCATCTAACTCATCCGAAGCTGCCGGCTCCGGCGCCTGAACCACCGTCTCTGCCTGCGCCTGGGCCACGCCCAGCAGTTCATCTTCAGAAGCAGAGAGATAGCCTTCTTCACTCAGATTACCGATCACCAGCTCCGAGGCAGCGCGTACTTCCCGGCACACATTCACTGAACCCAGCTGCCACATCAAATGGTCGGTAAGAGTTCCCGGCTTGGAAAGGAAATTATCAAATGACGGACGATCGATCTCTTCCATGTCCGCGGAGCTGCGATAGCCGGGATCAAGATAGTCGCGGAAGAAAGAACCAAAATCAATTTCATCGAATGGATCTTTTTTATCGGCATCGGCGCTGGGCTCCTGCTTTACGTCCTGCAGGTCCTGTGCGGCTTCGCGATCTCTGGCTTCTTCCTTGCCTGCCACCTCATCCAGCAGTGGTACGGACGAATCAAGCTCTTCCAGAACCGGGTTCTCCACCATCTCGGTGTTGATCATCTCGCGCAGTTCAAGCTTATTGAGCGCCAGGACGCTCACCATCTGCACCAGCCCTGGCGTAAGAATCTGTTTCTGCGAGACCCGTAAATTCAGTTTGTTCTGGAGTAAAACCATTCTTCCCTGTTCAACCTTATTCTTTCACCGTAAATGCGAGTAAATAAAGAGTACCCTCGTAATTTCAGCATGCATGGCCGGGTCTAATGCCTTCGTGCTTGCCATTCGGCATTCGCTCTTGCATATCTCACACTCTTGCCGTCACCAGATGCAAGTCTCAGACGAAGGAGAAGCTTTCTCCCAGGTACACCCGCTTCACTTCCGGATCATTGCCCAGTTGTTCCGGCGTTCCGGTACGGAAAATGCGGCCTTCGTTGATGATGTATGCGCGATCCGTGACGGAGAGCGTCTCGCGCACGTTGTGATCCGTAATGAGCACGCCAATGCCGCTGCCCTTCAGATCAAAGATTATCTTTTGTAAGTCCAGGACCGCAATCGGGTCGATGCCCGAGAATGGCTCATCCAGCAGGATGAATTTAGGCGCAATACAAAGCGCTCGCGCAATTTCCACGCGCCGTCTCTCACCGCCGGAAAGCGCATAGCCCATGTTGTTACGGATGTGGCCCAGCCCCAGCTCGTCGATGAGTTGGTCGCGTTTGCGGCGCCGTTCCTGCCACGTAATCGGCTGAACTTCCAGCACCGCCATAATATTTTCTTCCACCGTCAGCTTGCGGAACACTGAGGGCTCCTGGGGCAGGTAGCTGATGCCGTAATTGCGTGCCCGCAGATACATGGGAACGTCTGTTATTTCCTGGCCGTCCACCAGGATCCTGCCGCTATCCGGCGGGATTAGTCCAACTGTCATGTAAAACGTGGTGGTTTTGCCGGCGCCATTGGGGCCCAGCAATCCAACTACCTCTGCCTGATTAATGTGAAGGCTGACGCCATTTACTACCCGTCTTCCTCGGTACGATTTAGCGACTTCGTCCGTGGCCAGGGTTTGCATTACTTCTTGCTCGCGTCTCTTGTCCCGTTTTGAGTTAAGGTGTGGGGTGTTTCTCCGCTACCTACCAGCACCCTACCATCGTGAGAAAAGAAAGTCAACGAATCGCCCGTGATTTTGCCGTGTTCGGCATCAAAAATGCTAGGGAGTCGTCCCGGCGCTCCCGTTAGCACGAATTTCTGGTCATCTCCGGTATAGATCAGCTGGTTCCCCTGGGCCTTTCTGCCCGCCTGCTGAATATCTATATCTCCTTGCGCCACAATGCGATCCAGTTGGTTCCCGCTGGGATTCGCACCCCCCGCCGTACGCGGTTGCAGCAGCACCTGGGCGCTATCGGCGTTCAGAGTGAACTCGTCGCCTTTGACCAGCACCTTGCCGGAAAACACGGCTTTGCGGTCAGCATCCACGTAAGAAAGCCTGTCAGAGGTCACATTGGCTGGCGTGGATTTCCCATTCTTGCCTGGCATCAGGAAGACTGATGTTACGCGTGCGTCCCGGTTACCCTGGGCCTGTAAACTGCGGTGAGTTTTGTCAAAGGTAAGGCTAGGCGCCTCCACAATATTTTCACCCTGCCAGAGCCTCGCTATGGTGTACTTGGCTACTCCGGTTCCGCGGTTGGCGATAGCTGTCGTCCCGGTCACATGGATTGCATCGGCCCCTCCCAGCATCCCTCCGCTGCTCGATTGCGGCTTCAGGTCACGGTAGGTCGTCTTTACATTGCCCTGCGCCACGGCATTACCGGTCTTGCGATTTAACTCCACGGTGTCTGACGTGATGTTCATTCCGGTGTCCACAATGCGGGGTGAACCAGTCAGCACCAGGGCGTCGTCTGCCGCGCTATAGCGTCCACGATCGGCAGTGGCGGTGCGTGTGCCTTCCTCGTAATGCAAGTCGCCGGCCAGCTCTGCCGTGTTCAGCTCGCCCTTGCTGTTGAAACCGGCACGCAGATCGTGTCCCGTGGCTACGCGGTCAGGCTGTCCTGGAGTACTGGAAACCAGTTTGGCTCCGTCACTTCCTGTCAGTGAGCTCAATCGATTGGCATCATTAAATCCGGCTACAAACTTTCCCGCAGCCACGGTAGTGCTGGTGATCTTTCCCGAACCAGCCTTATCGGCTGCCGCGCGCTCCATGCTCACCTGCGCCGGACCCTCTGAAGTCACAGCCTTCTCCAGCCTCTTGCCGTCAACCAGAAAAAGGTCCAGAGTCTTCGCCGACACTTTCTGCGTCTTGCCTTCCGGGCCTTCGGTCATCTCCACCGAGTCCTCCGTGCGCACTTTGCTCACGCGACCTTTCGGTCCAAAGCTCAGCAGTAGCCTGCCCGCCTTGCCGTGCGACGGCGAATCGCCGCGGCTTTCATAATTCACACCGCCGCTCAGCGATCCGGACCGCATCTGGTTCTGCCCTGCCATCAGCAATTCGCCTTGTGGCGCCGTAATGTCAAAGCCTTTCGGCCCCTGTGCCGTGGCATGAACGTTCCCTGAACCAATCAGCCGGTCCACGTTGTTGTTCTCACCCATGATGACCGTCAGCTTGTCCGTGGACAGAGTGTGCGCCGGTTGTTCCACCCTGGCCTGGCGCAACACAACTTGTCTCGGGTCCTTGCTGATGCTGGCGCTCTCGCCGGTGATCGTGGCCTTGTTCTTGTCGCTGGTAACAATCCTCACGCCCGATTTCAGCGCCAGCACTCCGTTATGCGAATCATAGGTCGCACCCACCGCAGCGCCGCTGGCTTCCGGAACCCGGAATTCAATTTTCTCGTTGGTCCGGGCGATGCCCGATTTCTGGTTGAACGTAAGCCCGCTGGTCTTCAAATGAATCAGTGTCTTGCTCTCACCCGCCGAAGCACCCGCATTTTGGGTCGGGATGGGCGTAGGTTGCCGTTCCGAATCCTGGCTGGGTATGGTGCCGGCAGGCGTCGTGGCGTCCAGATCAATGTGGACTTCGCCTTCTGCCGTCACGTCACCGCTGACGGGATCGTAACTGAACTTCGAGCCATAGATCTGGTCAGACCGATTCTCTTCCCGCCCGTACACCACAATGCTCACGTCACTCAATTCAGCCTTGCCGCCATCCTTGTACTGCTGAAAGCCCGCTGCGTGTATGGTGAACAACGTCTTCTGGCCCGCAGACTGCGAAAACGTGAATCCCTTGCCCGTCTTATCCATGTTCGCAGGGATATTCTTCAACAGCTTTATGTCCACCGGACGGTTATTGACGATGCCGCGGAGATAAAAGAACGCAGCTGCCAGCACTGCGATCACCGCGCCAAGCGCAAAAAGCCTTCGTAAACGTTGTGGAGTCAGAGGCATTCGTGTTTACTCATCATATCGTTTTGAGCCACCGGCTGCTTTCCCTGCCCTATCGTTTCGGCGCACAGATTGCAATTACCCAATCCCGGGAGGTAAGCATTCCGGTTTTCTCCGTGTCTCCGTGCCTCCGTGGTGAAGATTGCTTTTCCGATGATTGCTAATTGCTGCCGCCGGTACCAAGTTAGTGGACAGGCATTTATTTACGCTCTCGCTTTTGGTGCCCGGATTGTGTCATTCTGATGCTATGGGAAACAAAAATGCTCCAAAACGCGAAGCCAAGAAGCCGAAGAAGAAAAAGGCCTAACAGCCCAACCTCCATCAACAGGGGCGATTGAAATCGCCCCTGTTACTTTTGTCGCTGCGCTCCAACCCGTCACCCACTAAAATCCCGAAGCACAGCGAGGGATCCCTACAATCTTCCGCGCCGTTCTTTCGTCATACCTGACTTGGTTTCGATTTTGGTTTTTCAATTTCCCGATTACCAAATTACTCAATTACCCAATCTCGGGAGGGGGTCCCCCCCGTCACCGATCCCACTCATCCCAATTTGGCGTGGGTTTAGTCCACTCGACCCCAACTTAAGCTTTTGTTCTTCTCCGTGTCTCCGTGGTGAAGATTGCTTTTCCGATCACGGCGATCTCGCGCGATGACGGCGTTCTCGGCGATAGCCCCACCCCCCGTCATTCACCCCATCCGATCCCACTCATCCCAATTTGGCGTAGACTTCAGCGTTTTCACCGATCACCAGATCACCCGATTAACCGATCACCAGATTCCCTCCGTTGATCCGCGGTCTGCATTCCAGTTTTCTCCGTGTCTCCGTGCCTCCGTGGTGAAGATTGCTTTTCCGATCTCGGCGATCCCACTATGCCTGACATTGCCAGTCGATTCAAATGATCTTAAGTACTCCCCTTCGCGGCAAAGCCTGCTTCCGTGTTTTTCTTTGTTATCCTGTAATCACCATGCCCAAATGCCTGAAGTGCGGCGACGAGCTGCCCGTGAATGAAGACGGAGGCGCGCCCGTACTTTGCGACCGTTGTGCCGGCCGCGCCACCAGCCGTGCCCGTGTTTCAGCTCATACCGGCTCTCTCTGGCAGTATCCGACCACCACCTTTCTCACAGCCATTAACCTTGCCGTTTTCGTTGGCATGGTTCTGACGGGCGCTGGACTCCTTAATTTCAACGGTCAATCTCTGATTGCCTGGGGAGCAAATCTGGGTCCATTAACAATAGGTGGCGAGTACTGGCGGCTGGTCACCGCTGGCTTCATCCATGGCGGCCTGATTCATCTTGCCTTCAACATGTGGTGTCTATGGAGCCTCGGCCAGTTATCAGAAAGGCTTTTCGGCAGATGGCAGACGTTCGCCATCTACATGCTGGCTGGTGTTGGCGGTGCCTTACTCAGCATCGCCCGCAATCCCCAGACGTTTGAAGTCGGCGCATCCGGGGCCATCTTTGGAATAGCTGGCGCTTTGCTGGCTGGCGTGAAGTTCGGCAACCTTTCAATTTCAGCCGGAGAAAAGAAAGCTTTAACCAGCAGTATGATCTTTTTCGTTGGCATGAACTTCCTGCTGGGTGCGGGCATGTCCGGTCTGGGCGGCAACATCGACAACATGTGCCACCTCGGGGGATTCATCACCGGACTGCTCATGGGGCTGCCGATGGGCGCTTTCGCCGGCCGTCACCACCTCTATCAGCTTGCCACGGTCCTGATTACGGCTCTGGTCCTCTCACTGGCGGGCCGTGAGCTGGTACAAAAAGAAGGCGAGCGTGGCTACGCCTTGCGTGTAGGCCTCGCGTTGCAGCAAAAGAATTACTCCAAGGCCATTTCCATGCTGGAAAGCTACATCTCATCCCATCCAGATGACTACTCCGCTTATTCTTTTCTGGGTGAGATTTATGAGCAGTTGCAGATGAAAAACAAAGCACTGGACACGTATCAGAAAGGCCTCAAGATCAATCCAGACGATCCCACGTTGAAACAGGATCTGGAGAGGCTGCAGGCAACTGGTTCGAAGTAAACGCTCTACCCCTTCAGATACTCCACCACGGACGGCAATCCTTCCACGCGTCCCGCAATGATTTCCCCAAACTCCCGCAGCATTTCCGGATGGAGTACTCCATTCGTCGCCAGCACCTGGCGGCTGTCGATCGAGAACGGTCCGCCGCTGAAGTTCGTTACTGTCCCGCCGCCTTCCTGAACCAGCAACACGCCTGCTGCCGTATCCCACGAGTTCAGGTTAAATTCCCAGAATCCCTCATACCGGCCGCACGCCACATAGCACAGATCCAGCGCGGCAGATCCTGCGCGGCGCACGCCGTGCGAGCGCAGCGTTATCTGGTGGTAAAAGTTTATATTCGGATTCTTGTGGCGTTTATGGCTGGGAAAGCCCGTTGCCACCAGGCTCTCTTTCAATCTCGGGGTTTTGGACACGCGAATCGGGCGCCCATTCAGCTGCGCGCCGCTTCCCTTCGTGGCAGAAAACATCTCATCCCGCGTGGGATCGTACACCACTCCGGCCAGCAATTCGCCGCGGAACTCCAGCCCCATCGAAACGCAGAAGACCGGATAACCGTGGGCAAAGTTCGTCGTTCCATCCAGCGGGTCCACATACCAGCGATAGTCGCTGCCCGTTTCCGTGCGGCTGCCCTCTTCGCCAATCAAGTCATGGTGCGGCCACTGCCGGCGTATGCTCTCCACGATCAGCTTCTCTGAGCTGCGGTCCGCCTGCGTGACCAGATCAGCGTCACCTTTATATTCAATGGAAACTTTGCCGAAATACGACATGAGCAAGGCTCCGGCTTCACGCGCCAGCGCCTGCATGGGAGTTAAAAAATCAGGATGGTTCATTAACGGGGACGGCGCCCGGTATCTTCAGCGATGTACATAATCTCGTGCTTGAAGATAAACAGGTTCGGCGAGCCCTCGCGCGTCAGACGGATCATGGCAACGTCATAGTATTCAACCCATCCGCGGAAGGTCTCACCCGAGCACAACTTCACTATCACCGGGGTCTGTTTCTCTCCCAGCCCTTTGAGGTACGCCGGCTCCATGCCGGTTTCATCGGGTGGTGGGGTTTTGGTGGGCTTTTTACCGGAAAAAGCAGGCGCGCTGGCTCGGAAAGGCATGAGCACATTTTAGCCTTAAAACAGGGTTTCTGCGCTTAGGAATTTCCACGCGTTACGAAAGGGCTACAAAATCGAAAACGCCCAAAACCCTTACCCCTGATGAACGCCGATAAGAGCACTGATTAACGCTGATTAAATAAAAAAAGAGTTTCCTGAAATACCGCTGCAGCTTTAGGCTTCAGCAACTTTGGCAAACTCGTCTGATCCGCGCTTTTCCGCGTGAATCCGCGGTAAGAATCAGCGGTAAGCTTTTTGTTTTACTTCGCCGGCGCTGTGTAATATCCCGCGCGATGCCTCACCTGATACGCTTTCCCGTCAGCATCTTTTTTCGTGACTTCCACCTTGATTCTCCGAAACGGCGAATCCGCCACCTGCCGGTTGGGATAGTACGCAATCAGATATTGCGTGCGCAGTTCTTCGCTTATTTGCCGGAACGCCGCATCCAGTTCGTTGATACCTTCCGCATAGTAGTACTTGCCCCCGGTATCTTTTGAAATCTGAATCAGCGCGTGTTCGCCGCCCAGATTGCGTCCGGCGTCGGCTTCCACCGGAACCACGATAATGCTGTAAACAATCGCCTCTGATTGTTGCGCCCGGCGCAGCGCGGCGTTGTAGTCGGCCTTGCTGGTGGTGTCTCCACCATCGGTAATCAGCACCAGTACCTTGCGGCCTTCGCGGTCCATCAACGCCTCGGAGCCTAGAAAAATCGCATCGTAGATTGACGTTCCCGGCCCCACGCGCAGGTTATCGATACCACGCTCAATCCTTCGCAGGTCCGGGGTGAAAGGCGTGAGCTGGTCAACGTGTTCCGTGACCTGGTAAACCGCCAGCCGGTCAACCGGACGCATGATCTGCCGCGCAAACCTCTTCGCCGACACAATCTCCAGCTTGAAATCGCGTTCCGTACTCGGACTCGTGTCCACTTCCATCACAATGCTGAGCGGCAATTCGGATTCGCGATCAAATACCCGGACCGACTGCAGCAGCCCATCTTCGGTCACTTTGAAATCGTCTTTTCCCAGGCTGGCGATGGGAGCGCCATGTGAATCCGTAACCGTAGTAAAGACATTCACCAGTCGTACGCTCACTCGGAGATCAGGCTCGCTTTGCTGCTCTCGTGACCGCGGTTGCTGGCCGGCGGGAGGCTGTTGCTGTGCATAAGCAAAAACATGGCCCACTAGCCCCAGGCCTACCGCGGCCGTCGCAAAAAATGCGACAGCAAGAACAAAGACAGCAAACACAATGGCCAAACTGAACCGCCGGGGAACAGCTCGATTCCGCTTCATAGGTTTTTTCGTCGGATGATCTGATGTGCTTAGATGCAAGTTCCTGAAAAAGGTTTATTGACCCGGACGAATATCTTCCGGAAACGGCTCGCCATCAGCCCAAACGGCTCCATCTTCAAAGTATTCTTTCTTCCAGATTGGTACAGTCTTCTTCAATGTATCAATCAGCCAGCGGCAGGCGTCAAAGGCCGCCCCGCGATGCGCTGATGCCACAACAATCACTATACTTGACTCCCCAATCTCCAGCCGTCCCAGTCGATGCACCGCCCGCACATCCCTCACTTGATAGCGCTGGAGCGCCACCTGGGCCAGCTTCTCCATCTCATTCAGCGCCATCGTTTCGTAGGCTTCATAATCCAGGTAAAGCGTCCGCCGGCCGCGCGTATTGTTCCTCACCACGCCATCAAAGATCACCGCTGCGCCGTCCTCAGAATGAGCCACATCTTTACGTATCTTTTCAATGTCGATTTTTACGCGGACGATCGCGCAATGCTCTGATTCCAGTGTGACGGTTGACCCCACAGGCGATTTCCCACCGCTTACAGGAGGCAACAAACCTACCTCGTCACCATCTTTCAACGCCACCGAGGCGTGCGCATACTCTTGATTGACAGATAGAGCAATGGATCCGGCAAAGGCCTGGAACTGCGGAAACCGCTGTGAATAATGGTCCACAAGATGAGAAAGCCTGGCTCCCGGCTCAAGCTCCACCGAGTCTTCGGCCCGGCCCAGCATGTCCTTCAATTGACCAAATAACAGTACCCGTATGCGCATCTGCTCAAGGATACCGGAACCAGAGTAATCAAGGTCTACGTTTTTTTACCCGGTTCGAGTTAACTTCTTGGCCCTGACTGACGTCTAACAAAGTGTTGGCAATCATAACGCTGACGCAATTTACGATTCATCGCCGGAACGGTACGCAGCCGTTCCGGTTTTTTGTCTCTTGATCCAATTCTGTCTGGCAGCCAATTCAACACCTTTGGACGCATTGGGTTTGAAGTAGAGCTTGCCAGTAAAGACTTCGCTCAGCGACGTCTCCCAAGACTTCTAGTCTTCCAGGATCTTCAGGGCTATCAAGTTTCAAAGCGCCGCAGGCGCGACTGAGAATAGCCCAGTGCGTTTCCGAGTTCCGCAACGCGGAATGAGGAATACAGCTCCTGGCCGCTAGCTAAACCGGCGCTTTGGACAAGCCAGTCGCTAGTGGCTCAGAGTAGATCGAGCGGAGAAAAGACCCACTCCTTACTGCCGTAGGCTCGGAGCGAAGCCCCAGCTAACGAATTACCAGTCCCAGATTCCCCGCCAGCCGGGTGGCTACCATCCTGAACTCCTGCGGACCCGCAGCAAAGGCCGTCTCTCCTCCTGTATACGAAGCCAACCGCTGCAGTAGCTCTCTCTGGTCTGCACCATCGGCATTCAGTCCGATGCAGTCAATGCGCACGCCCTTGATTTCCGCACTGATCGGCTGGGCACTTTCGCGGCCGCTGCGGCCGTCGGAAATCACCAGCAGTACGCGGTTGGAATTTTTGCCAATGCGCCGCAAGTGCCCTGCGGCAAAAGCCACTCCATCCAGCAACGCCTTGCCCGGCCGCGGACGAAGGTTGCTCATGGCTTCCTCCAGCAGATTGTCATTGGCTGTCAGGTCCTGTTCGAAGTCGAGCTGGTCGCTGAACACCAGAATGGCCGCCTCATCTTCAGCACGCAGATTTTCCACCAGGCCTTTCAATGTGCCGATAATCGCGTCGCGGTTCTGACGCGTCAGCAATGACGTCTCAATCAGGATTCCCAGTGACAATGGCGGATTGGGCGTTGACAGCGCAGGCTGAACTGGCCTCGGCGTCGGCGACGGGCGTACGTTGATGTCGGGCGAAGGCGGAGTTACCGCCGCTCGTTCTGAGGTTGGAGTCGCTGGGCTAGCTTTCGTCGCCGCCCCCGTGGCAGCCGATCCAGGCAGACTCGGCGCTGAGGTGTTCGGTCTTGAGGTGTTCGGTCCTGAAGCGTTGAGCCTTCCTCCAGCACTACCGGCTGGCGCCGTGTTGACGGCGGGTGGCGCCGCCGACGCGCTCACAACCGGCTGAGTACGGCGAGTTTCAGGCACTACGGCCGCAGCCAGATAGCCATTCCAGTCCGCATCTTTGCCGCCGGCCTTGCGATATTGTTTGCGCGCAAAGTCGGAAATTTCCGCGCCGGAAGGTGTACCCTGCGTCAAATTCGCCGCGCGTGCCAGGTTCAGAAATGCGTTCTGCTGGTCGACTGGATCTTTTCCCATCAGCAACGCCAGCCCCAGCGCATACGCATACTGCGGATTCGCCGGGTCCACCGCCACCGCTTGTTGCAACGGCGTGCGTGCCTGCTGATATTCTTCGCGCTCCACATACGCCAGCCCCAGCAGGCCGTTCAATCGAGATTCTGCACGGCGACGCATCGCCGCAAAATCCCCTGCTCCCATTCCTTCCGGCCTGCGTAACTGTTCCAGTGCCGCCAGCGCTGCCTGGGCGGCATCAATTTTCTGATTGCGTAGATCTTTTTCCCGAGAATTCTTCTCGCCTGCCTTGTTGTTCGTTGCGATGGCCGGGTTCACTCCAGCTTCCGCCAGCGCTGCCAGAGCCACCGGATTTGCATGATCAATTGCCAGCAATTGCTGCGCCCGCTGTTTCACATGATCCATGCTGCCCATGCGCACGTAGTCCCAGGTCAGGACTTCCAGTGCGTCTTGTTTGAGAATGCCGTTGTCCGCCACGCTCAGGTAGCGTTCCAGTTCAGCAATCTGGTCGGCGATGCGCGGCTGCTTCATCGCATTGGCATAGATCTCCAGGCTGGTCTGCTGTACATTCTGCGCTACCCCTCCAACCGTGAAAAAACATACCGCCATGGCGATCGCGAGGCACAACCCTGCCCTCACTCGACCTTTCACGCAAACCGAACCACGTTCGCCCGAATTGCGTTCATCCATACTGAAGTCGTAAGACGAACTCCCAAACATCTGGGGCACCTCATCCGTAACATGCTCGCTGTTATTTCTGCTGCTCACATTGGATGCGCCGGGCAGAGCTACTGCTGGCCTGTGAATTCCCCATAAAAAAACAAAGGGCGCATTTCTGCGCCCCTTAATCCCGCTTTGAATGACCTTAACTCACGTTAGTCAGCACCCGCTCACGAGTCTCCTCGTCCTGGCGTTCTTCCTGCTTGCTGGTTGGCAAGGCAATCGCCAGCACTTCTTCAATCGTACTCACGAAGTGTACGGCCACTCCGTCCAGTTGCTCCGGTGTCAGGTCCTCATCCACGTTCATGCGGTTTTCCGCAGGGAAGATGATGTCCTTCACTCCAGCACGCTTGGCTGCCAGGAATTTCTCCTTGACGCCGCCGATCGGCAGAACATTGCCGCTCAGCGTGATCTCGCCAGTCATTCCAGTCAGCGGACGCACCGAACGATCACACAGCAGTGACACCAGCGCCGTCGCCATGGTCACACCTGCCGAAGGTCCATCTTTCGGGATCGCTCCCGCCGGCACGTGTATGTGTATGTCCGTGTCCTTGAAGATGTCTTCGTTGATGCCCAGCGTACCTGCGTTGGAACGCACCCACGTGAGCGCCGCCTGCATGGATTCCTGCATCACCTGGCCAAGCTGGCCGGTCATGGTGAAGCCGCCTTTGCCCTTCATCTTGTTTGCCTCGATGAAGAGGATGTCACCGCCAGACGGCGTCCATGCCAGTCCCACGGCCACGCCTGCGCGTTTCGTGCGCTCGGCAATTTCCGTGTCAATTCTGACCTTGATGCCACCCAGGAACTCCTGAATGATTTCCTTCGTTACCACAAGCTTGTCCGTTTTGCCTTCGGCAATCCGGCGTGCCTGTTTACGGCAAATCGTACCGATGTTGCGTTCCAGGTTACGTACACCCGCTTCACGCGTGTAATGCCGGCTCACAAACCGCACCGCGTCTTCAGGAAAGTCAATCTGATCTTTGGTCAGACCGTTTTCCTCTATCTGCTTGGGAACCAGATAACGCAGGGCGATGTGCGCCTTGTCGTCCTCCGTATACCCTTGCAGTTCGATGATCTCCATGCGATCGCGCAACGGTTCCGGAATCGTGTCCAGCATGTTCGCCGTGCAGATGAACAGCACTTTTGACAAGTCAAACGGGACATCCAGATAGTTGTCGCGGAACGTGCTGTTCTGTTCCGGATCAAGCGTTTCCAGCAGCGCTGAAGACGGATCACCGCGGAAGTCGCGACCCAGCTTGTCCACTTCGTCCAGTACAAAGACTGGATCGTTGGTCTCAGCGCGACGGATTCCCTGTATGATCTGCCCCGGCAATGCGCCAATGTACGTGCGACGATGTCCGCGAATCTCGGCTTCATCATGCACACCGCCCAGTGACAGGCGAACAAACTTCCGGTCCAGCGCGCGTGCAATCGACCGGCCGAGAGAAGTTTTACCCACGCCCGGAGGTCCCACAAAGCACAGGATCGGACCTTTCATGTTCGGCTTCAGACGCCGCACAGAGAGGTAATCCAGAATGCGGTCTTTGACCTTCTTCAGATCGTAGTGGTCCGCATCCAGCACTTCATGCGCCTTGTTGATGTCCACCTGAACGCCGCTCGACTTTGCCCACGGCAGCACGGCCAGCCATTCAATGTAATTGCGCGTAACCGAATAGTCCGCCGCCATGGGTGACATGCGTCCCAGGCGCGTCAATTCCTTCAACGCTTCCTTCTTTACTTCTTCCGGCATTCCGGCCGCTTCAATCTTCTGTTTCAACTCGTCGACGTCTCGCGCGGCTTCATCCTGCTCACCCAATTCCTTCTGGATGGCCTTCATTTGCTCACGCAGATAGTACTCACGTTGCGACTGCTGCACCTGGTCCTGGACTTCCGTCTGGATCTTGTTGCGCAACTGCTGCACTTCCAGCTCTTTTGCCAGATGCTGGTTGATCACCTGCAAACGCTTTTGCACCTCCGGCGTTTCCAGGATCTCCTGCTTATCTTTGGTCGATAGAAATGGCAAAGACGACGCCACAAAGTCCACCAGGCGGCCCGGCTCTTCGATGTTGATGGCCACCGTCTGGAGTTCGTCAGACAACGTTGGCGATCCCGCCACAATCTGCTGGAACAGCGTCAGCACGTTGCGTTGTAGTGCCTCGATTTCCGGCGCCTGGTCCGGCTCGCTGTCGTCGATCAGGTCGACGTTGGCGCGCATGAAGGGCGTAAATTGCGTAAATTCGCCCAGCTTACCGCGCTGCAATCCTTCGGTAAACACAAACAGGCTCTGGTTCGGCATCTTCACCACTTTGTGGACCGTTGCCAGAGTCCCGATGCTAAATAAATCTGCTGGTTGGGGAGAGTCCACGCGGGCTTCTCTCTGGGCCACTACCAGTATGGTCTTCTCATCGCCCAATGAATTGATGAGCTGTATAGAGCTTTCCCGGCCCACGGTGAGGGGTAAAACTGCATGCGGGAACAGGACCGTATCGCGTACGGGAAGCACCGGCACACCCTTTTTATGGGTCTCCGTAATGTTATTTTCCTGTTCAGGCGCCCCTTCTAACCCTATGACATTATTAATATTTTCAGACGCCATATTTATCCTTGATAGTAAGTCGCTCACATATTGATGACGGCACCCTCGGGAAAGATGCAGGGATATCAATTTCCCTCTTTAAGTCAATCGGGCGGATTCTACTCCATGTGTCGGATTACCCGCAAATTACCGAAAACTAATATCCTTCCGGGTTTCCTTGTGCCGCCCCATCGCAACCGGTTTTTATTTCCGGCCAAGCGCACACTCCAAAGTCGAAAAACCCGCCGACCTCGTCGGCCAAACCTCGCTGGTTATTTCGCCCTGGGATAGATACCCAACACCTTCACCGGACGCGCGATTTCCTGTAAATGACGCAGCGCATTTTCCATGGCCTCGTCCTGCCCGCGCAACACGTCCACAAAGAAACGGTATTCCCATGGTTTGCCGCGCACCGGTCGAGATTGGATTTTGCTCAAGTCCAGGTCCCGCAGAGCAAATACGCTCAGGGCCTTGAAAAGCGCTCCGGCCACATTCTTCAGAGAAAAGGCCAAGGAAGTCTTATCGGCATTGGCCGCTACTCTTCTCGTTTTTTCTATTGCCATCTTTTCGATGAAAAAGAAGCGGGTAAAGTTTCTGTGATCATCTTCCAGCCCGCTTTGCAGTACCTTGCCTCCGTATTCCCGGGCTGCCTGTACCGCGGCGATTCCGGCCGTATCGCGCAGGTTATTTTCCATCAAATGTTTCACGCTGCCCGCTGTGTCATAGAACGGGACGGAGGCGATTTTCTTGTGCTTCTTGAAAAAGTTTCTGCACTGGTCCAGCGCCACGGGATGCGAGATGACCTTTCTGATGTCTTCTAACTTCACGCCCGGCGCAGCGATCAGGTTATGTTCGATCCGCAGAAGTACTTCGTGCGTGATAAACACATCGCGTTCCACCAGAAGGTCAAGATGTTCACCCACGGGTCCAGCCAGCGTGTTCTCCACCGGTATCATGGCCGCGGCCGCGGCGCCGGACTCTAACGCGTCAAATACTTCTGATGACCGGCTGCACGCCAGCACTTGCGCCTTTGGCATCAGCTTCAATGCCGCTTGATGACTGAATGCTCCGCGCTCTCCCTGGATTGCAATTTTGTCCCCGCCAACTTTCATCGCCGCGTTCTTCATGGCCTAAGATCATAGCCCTTCTGCGTCATTTGGAAATAGCGTAAGCAAAAGAAATGAGTGTTCGCTGGTTTTGATCCCGAGTGAAACGAGGGATCCCTGCAATCTACGCAGGTTTATATGCGAAAGAGGATCTCGACGTAGAGACGTAGCATGCTACGTCTCAAAAGCTTTTCCTTGTCGATGCCTGTCGGTATAACAGCCTGCGGCTGTGCGAGTCGCAGCGCTCATGATGTCGGCACTCGCCGCTCAAACGGGCAAGTGTTGCTTCGCTGTTTTCGATTCTTTCCGTAATAGGATGTACGCAATCTTCACACCAATGAAATTTTCTAAGGCTTCATTTCATACAGCAGCTCTCGATTCCCTACAACCTGCCCCTGCCTGTGTCCCGTCCAAGCTTGTGACGGGAACGAAACTTTAAAGGTGACGAACTATGCTTTGGACAATCTTCGTAGTGCTGCTTGTTCTGTGGTTGCTGGGAGTAGTCAGCAGCTACACCATGGGTGGCTTCATTCACATTCTGCTTGTGTTGGCTTTGGTCGCTTTGGTTTTCCAGCTCATTTCAGGAAGACGAACGGTTGTCTAAGCGAACCACTTAGCAGATGAACATCAATGCAACAACAGGGAGGATGAAATCATGGACAAGGATCGTATTCAGGGAAAAGCGGAAGACGTTGCTGGACGCGTCAAACGCCAGGTGGGCGAGTGGACAGGTGACCATGAAGCCCAGGCGGAAGGCGCTCTGGAGCAGGCCAAGGGCAAGGCACGAAATGCTGTGGGCAAAGTGAAAGACGCTGTTCGCGATGCCACCGACAACATCAAAGACAAAAACCGTGATGTTGAGACCGATCAGGAAAAAATCGATCGCGAAAGACTCAATCGTGATAAAGACGTGGCCTGACCTGAATTCCTGAACCAATGGAAAAGACCAAAGGCGTCCGCGATGGACGCCTTTTCTTTTTGCTCCCCGACAATCACCGCACCACTTTACTCACGCTGAAGGGGATGTCCTATGTTGTCATCCTGAGCGGAGTCGGAGCGCATGCGACGACGCAGTCGAAGGATCCAGAGGACGATAGTCGCTACCATACCGTGACGAGATGTTCTCCCCAAACTCCATCCTTTTGTCATCCTGAGCGAAGTCGGAGCGCATGCGACGACGCAGTCGAAGGATCTATGCATTTGTTCCGGCTGCGAAAAAACCCCGATGTCTCGTCATCCCGACGTCCGTCAACTGAACGCGCAACCACAGCGCCGGAGGCGCGGAATGAGTTAGCCCAGGCCGGAAGGCCTGGGTAAGGTGAGGGTACAAACCGAGCCCCGTAGGGGCGACACAATCAAATGAAACCATCACCCAAGTACATTCGGCAGAGCACCATGGACGATGCTCTGCCATACTAGACAACTTCAACCAGGAGATTACCAGCCTTATCGGCCTGGAAAAATAAACCCTGAGGCACAAAAGTAGTTGCGCTGTATTCAGAAATAATCGCCGGCCCTTTCATTTTCTTTCCGGGCTTCAAACTCCCCCTGCTGAGGACCTGCATTTTCATCGCTTCACTGGCCCCGGCCTTCCCCTTCCGGTCTTCCCCACCAATCTTGATCCCCGTCAGCCTTTCCGGCGACGCGATTCGTCCCCGCATCCTCAAAGTCACGATCTCCACTTCGCGCTCCGGACTGCTATAGCCATATCGCCGTTTGTGCTCGGCATGGAAGCGTTCCAGTAGATCGGCGCCGTATGCCAGGTTGATCTCATAACCTTGTCCGCGATAACGCAGGTCGGCATGCCGCTCCAGCACCGCCCGGCCTTGCCAGTCTTCCTTCTTCAATTCGCGTTCAATTTCGCCCTGCAACTCCCGGTAAATGTTTTCCATTTGTTTTTTGGGAAGGTCTTTCACGCGCAGGAGCACCGTACGCGAATGGTCCTTGACCACGTCGCTGATTAAAATGCCCAGCGCTGACAGCGCTCCGGGATACGCCGGTACAATCACCGTGGGAATTCGCAGGGACTGCGCCAGTTCACACGCGTGCATTCCGCCCGCGCCGCCGAATGCCACCAGCGCAAAATCTCGTGGATCATGCCCCCGCTTAATCGACACCACGCGGATGGCCTTTTCCATGTTGGCGTTGACCACGCGAATAACGCCCGCCGCAAACTGTTCGATTGATAGTTTGGTTCCCTGCTGCTTAAGCCATGCTTTCGTCAATCGCTGCGTGCGTGCCAGATCGAGTTGAAAATCTCCGCCCAGAAACTGGTCTGCGGGCAGGCGTCCCAGCAGCAGGTTGGCATCGGTCACGGTCGGCTGCTCGCCTTTGCCATAACAAATCGGTCCCGGATCCGCGCCCGCTGACTCTGGCCCCACACGGAGCGCACCGCCCGCGTCAAAGCGCGCGATAGAACCGCCGCCCGCACCCACCGTATGTATGTCCAGCACGGGCACGCGCACCGGCAACCCGGCCACCTCGGCTTCATTCGTGGTTGCCAGCTGGCCGTCAATGAGCGCCACGTCCGTGGACGTTCCACCCATATCAAAGGTGATGATCTTTTCGAACCCGCTACGCCGGCACACTGCCGCGGCTCCCACCACTCCACCTGCCGGGCCGGACAGCACCGTACGCACGGGTTGCTCTGCCGCCGTTGCCAGCGCGGTAATGCCGCCACTCGATTGCATCACAAAAATCCGTGAACGGTTACGCCGCTCAGCCCGCTGCCGCAGCTTTTCCAGATACGTCTGCATCACCGGCTGTAGATACGCATTCACCAGGACGGTGCTGGCGCGTTCATACTCACGAAATTCAGGCAGTATTTTGTGCGAAACAGAAAGAGGAATTTGCAACGGCTCCAGCGCACGCGCCACTGCCTGCTCATTCTTGGGATTTGCGAATGAGAACAAGAGTGACAGCGCAATCGCCTGAGGCCTGGCCTTGGCCACCGCGGTAACCAGCGATTCCAGATCAGCCGGGCCGGCCTCGCGCAGCACTGTGCCATCCGCAGCCACACGCTCATTCACTCCAAAGCGCAGTTCCCGGGCCGCCAGCGGCGGATCTTTTTCAAAGAAGAAGTCATACAGCCGTGGCCGGTTCTGCCGCCCGATCTCGATGGAATCTTCGAAACCGCGCGTCGTTATAAATGCCACGCGCGCGCCTTTGCGTTGCAACAGAGTATTGGTTCCCACCGTTGTGCCATGCAGGATGGTTACGCCCGCGCCCGGCGGCGCTATTTTCTCCACCGCTTCAGCAATGGCCTGCGACGGGTCCATGGGCGTGGAGAAGACCTTGAGGATGCGCAGCGTGGATCCATCCAGCCACACGCAGTCAGTGAACGTTCCACCGCTATCAATTGCGATTCTGATTTCCTTGCGCGATTTTGGCTGGGCCATAAGTGAAGGAAGAGTAACGGACGAAAGAAAGTTTCAACGATAGAACGGAAAAATTCTAACATCCTCGCTCTCAGCTTCGTTCAATGCTTTGGCTTCGATGAAATCTCATCCCGAATCCCCGCACCTTAACAAAACTCGCCGTCATTCCGAATCCCCGTCAACGAACGCGCTGTCACCCCACCTTACTCACGCTGAAAAGGATTTTCTAAGTTGTCATCCTGAGCGAAGTCGGAGCGCATGCGACGACGAAGTCGAAGGATCTATGCATTTTTCCGGCAAATGAGAATAGTCGCCGACGCAAAATCATTCGGCAGAACACCACGTCATCCTATCTTGGCAAATTATGCCGTCCACCCAGCCTCTTCCCCATCAGCAATCCATCCACCGATCCCAGATAATATCTGGGCAGCACCTTCAACACCGAATATCCCATTTTCTTGTAGAAGCGCAGGGCCACTTCATTGTCCACCGCCACTTCCAGCGAGACGTGACCGCATCCGGCCTTGAGTAATGCTTCTTCCGCGCCTTCCAGCAGCAGCGTTCCCAGGCCGCTTTTCTGTGCTTCCGGAGCAACATCAATCGTGATGATCCGGCCCATGAACTTTGCCCCCTTCCGGGGCCGAAAATGGTCCGCAATCACGAATCCGTGCACGCTCTTACCGTTCACGCCTACCAGTGTGATCGCCGACGGCATCTCCAGAAAGTACCGCATCTCCTCTTCCGGATAAGCGATCCCCTCCGCAAAGCACGCATGGTCAATTTCCGTGATCCGGGAGAAATCTTCGGGAACGTAACGGCGCAGCTTCACCACGCAATGATTGTAATGAATCTTCGCCATCAATCTCTTCGACTGAATGCATTTGTAAATAGCGTGAAAGCGCGCAACGCACGTACGATTACAAATCTTTTACGAATTCTTACTGACCTTTAACCCCTGTTACACGTCAAACATGTTTAGATAGCACCAGTTGTCGGGGAGAAGGGTTATTTGATTTATATGGCTGCTCGCAGTGAATACTTTCATTTTTGTACTTCTGATTTTGGCCATCTGGCCGACCAAACTGAGCCCCTGCGCATGATTGTTGTGGATGATTCTCCAGACCTGCTTGAAGTCCTTTGTGCAATGCTGGAGTCCAACCAGGAAGTGGAGATCGTGGGCCGCGGCAACGACGGCAGTGAGGCTCTCGGGCTTGTTTCCGCCATGAATCCCGATCTGGTTCTCATGGACGTGCAAATGCCGCACGTGGACGGAATCGCCGCAGCCGCCCTCATCACCATGCATTTTCCTGAGACCATCGTGGTCCTGATGTCCGGAAACGATTCGCCCGAAATCCGCTCCCAGGCCATCGATTGCGGCGCACACGCTTTCATTCATAAGCCGCGGATAGGCCGTGAACTCGCCAACATGATTCAGTCAGTGCGCGGCGCGCAATTTCTGAACTTGCTTCAAGCCAGCCTTCCATCGAACGCATGAGACTGTCGTGATGGGCCTGCCTCATGCCCCCAGGCGGACCGGAATTGGCTCTGGTCCGCCTTCTCTTTTGTTTGCTTCTCTTTGTTTGCTTCTCTTTTTGTCTAAACGATTTCAGGCGGCAAACTTATAGCCCATGCCCGGCACCGTCAGGATCAGTTCCGGTCGCTTGGGATCATTTTCCAGTTTCTGTCGCAGACTCGCCACATGCACGTCCACCGTGCGCGTGAAAGTATCCGCGCTGTATCCCCACACTTCCTGCAGCATCTGGTTGCGTGAGAGCGTGGTTCCACGATGTTCAATCAGGTAGCGCAACAGTTGATACTCCCGTGCCGAAAGTGGAATAGCCGTTCCATGTCGCGAAACCGCAGTTCCGCGAAAGTCAACCTTCAACGCACCGAAGTGGTGAACATCCAGACTGGGAGGTTTGTTATTCGCGCGACGCAGCAGCGCTTCGATGCGCGCCATCAGTTCCATCATGTCAAACGGCTTGGGAACGTAGTCGTCAGCGCCGATTTTCAGCCCAACAACTTTGTCTTCAGTCGAACTGCGTGCCGTGAGCATAATGATCGGGGTCAGCAGGCCTGCCTGCCGAATCTCACGACAGACATCAAAGCCGTTCTTGCCGGGCAGCATCACGTCCAGCAGTATCAGGTCATAGGGCGATTCGGTTGCGCGCTTCAGCCCATCGAGACCGTCTTCGCAGCACTCCACGCCATATCCTTCGGCAGCTAACCTGTCGCTCAGTGTCATCCGCAGTGCCTGTTCGTCTTCAATCAACAACACATGATGTTCTGGCATTCACTCGGCCTTTAGCTTTGAGCGGTATTTAGTTCCTGTAATTCGGTATTCAAACCAGGATGTGCAATTGCAGGCAGGTGCAGCGTAAATGAGCTGCCGGCGCCGGGCTGGCTGCTCACCGTAATGGTTCCACCCATGGCGCGCGCAATCGTCATCGCCAGAGACAAGCCCAGTCCGGTTCCTCGAACGGGTGACGATATGACGGACGGGCTGCGGTAAAAGGGCTCGAAGATATGGCTGACCTCTTTCGCCGGGATCCCGGCTCCGCGATCTTTAACCGTAATCTGCACTTCAGAAACGCCTCTGGCGGACGCTCCCAGTGCTGCCTGCACACCCACCCAGCGTTCACGGCCGCCGTACTTCACTGCGTTGGTAATCAGGTTCTGCAGACAGTGGGCCAGGGCGGCTCGGTCACCCATTATGTCCGGCAGGTTCGGGGCGACTGTACATTCCAGCTTTACCCCGGCTTCTCGAATCTCCCATGATGTGTTTGCACAGGCATCATCAATGATCTCGGAAACTTTGATCGGCGCAAGATCGTAGCGATGCCGTTCGTCCCTGGTGGCGGCGAACGCCAGCACCTGTTCCACCAGACGAATCAATTGCCGGGTGGAAGTCTTGATAACCGTTCCGTACTGGACCATGCGTTGCTTGTCCGGCACAACTCCATCGGCAATGTTGTCCGCGGCGGAGCAAATGACGGCCAGCGGTGTGCGCAGCTCGTGTGACACCGCGGCAACAAATCCCATTTGTTGGCGGGCCAATGCTTCGGCACGCCGGCTGCTCACCAGCAGCATGGCCATGCTGGCGCCCAGAAGGATCAGCACGGCAAAACCAATAATCAGCGTACGGCGGCGCACTGACGCCACCACGGCATCCAGTGAACCGTTGCGATGCCGCGCAATGATCACCCAGTCTCTCTGGTCCATTGTGTAATGAATGGGTTCAATGCGGGTTGGCCACTTCGTCTCCAGATCTTCAGCCGCACCCAGCTTGTCGCCGGCAGACATGGCCCTGGATTTTGGCAGCACCACCACCATCGCCAGGCCCCACAATGGAGGCCCGTGCGGAGGACCAAAGACCCGCACCGCATCATCGGACGTGGTCTCCGAATAGCGGACCACGTCTTTATCGTTAGCGTAGAGCACCTCTCGCTGGCCCTGTCCCCCGAAAACGGCAATCTGGTATTCAGATTTTTCCGGCGTACCAAAAAATTTGGTTACCAGCTCGGGAACAATGTGTTTCTGGATGATCTCCCGGTCCAGCTCCACCACCAGCCAATCGATTTCAGCCATCTGGCGTGTGCCTTTTCCTGCCGCGCCAGATTCAACGTGATAGACAGGCAGAGCAATAGCTGGAATGCTCTCATCAATCAACAGAGGTACTGAGTACGAGGAAAGAAAGTCCTGTTTGGCGCTCTCCCGTCCGTGATAGGTGCCGCTTTGGGCGGCGCCGAACTGCCTGCCGGCTACAGCCAGATCAGCTGATATCGCCAGCAACTTCGTTTCAAATTGTGCGTAGCGCGCTGGCCAGGGCTGGACGTGAAACTTATCTTTACTATCCAGGGCAAGTGTCTGGAGTCCTTCCTCCGGATCATTTTCCAGCAGGACAACATTGCTGACGACGCCAGGGTGACGTGCCGTCCTGCGCCACGATTCGAATTGTTGTGCATAAAGCCGGCGGCGTTCTCTGCTTGAAGCAGTCGGATCAACCTGCAAACGAAGGCAGATTCCTGCCACTTCAATATGCAGGTCCTCGCGCAGGCGAAGCAGGCTGGCTTCCAGTTCCATGGCCATGCGGTCGCTGTTGGCCACGCTCATCTCTGCGCTCCAGCGGTACTGCAACACTGCCAGCCCGATGAGTACCGCCGCCAGCACCAGGACCACTGCTGTGGAAAATTTGCGATTTGTCCAGGTGAACTTGCTCATGCCATCTCAATGAGAGCGGAATGCTCCTTCTACTCTCCCCGGCTTCTTTTCCATTATCTATCGATTGTTTCGTGTGGAAGGAGGATTCTCTGCTTTACCACTGGCCTGCCTGGATTTTATCCACGCTGGTTTCAGTGATTTGTAAACTCGCTGTAAACAACTCTGGTTCCACAATTTCGCTGTAAGCAGCAAATAGCAGCGAATAAAGAACCCGCATTTCTCTCCGCGAGGGCGGCGAGTAACACTTTTTTCGTGCGCGCTTTTCTTGGGCAGAAAAATGGCCGCGCTACTTTTATAGGGGGGAAGCGCGGCCAGGTCACTCGCAAAGACTCTATAGCGGTTATTCAACCATAGCCGTCACGATGGTGGCTGTAAACTCTCCGTAAACAGTTATCTGAAGCAGGCAGTGCGCTTCAAAAAATCAAACAACCTTCTTGCCGTTGCGCTTGCGGCAGTCTTCGCAAATTCCATAGATCTGGAATGTGTGGCGGGTGGCATCAAAGCGATGCTTGCGCGCAATCTCTTCTTGCAGTTTTCCTGCTTCCGGTGAAAAGAATTCAACCGATGCTCCGCATTCCGTACATACCATGTGATGATGACTGCGACGGTTAAACTGGTGCTCATAGCGCGCCACTCCGTCGTGGAACGCCACTTCGCTCGCCAGTCCGCATTCTGCCAGCAGTTTCAATGTGCGATATACGGTGGTAAAGCCGATCTTCGTGTCCTTCTTCCTCACCAGCCGGAAAAGCTCGTCGGTGGAAAGGTGGTCACGCGTATCCAGGAACGTGCGCAGAATAGTGTCTCTCTGCTCGGTATGCTTCAGTCCCACCCGCTTCAAATGCTTGAAGAATATTTCCTGGGCTTCGCGTACGGCTTCTCGCGTTGGCGGCGCATGATCGTCAATTCGCTTTTGCAGCATCTTTAGATTTGCCCGGAGACCCTGCCTTATCGGCAAATGAAATTGAATTTCATTTTCATTATAAGACAAATCGCTTTTAGTTACCGGCTTCTAGCTGCTCGAAACTGGCAGCCACGACCTGGAAGCAATTTCGCTAATTGTGTCAATTTTGAATCAGCTTGCCTTACAATCGCACACCATGGTCACCACCATTGCTGCTCCTCCATCTCGCCGAAGCGGTCTGCGCCTTATCTTTAAGCTTGTCTCGTTCATCTTGTTGTTGGCGATTCTCGCGGTAGCCGGAATCTCTCTGTGGTTCTACAACGCGGCTAGGGGTTCTCTTGCGCAACTCGATGGTGAAATCTCACTCCGCGGACTCAAAGCACCCGTGCAGGTCATTCGCGATTCGCATGGTGTTCCCCATTTCAGCGCTTCCAGCAATGAAGATCTCTTTTTCGCCCAGGGCTACGTCACCGCGCAGGACCGTCTCTGGCAGATGGATATGACCCGTCGCGCCATGGGCGGCGAGCTCGCTGAGATCCTGCCCGCCGCAAGTGCGCCACCTACTGCCGCATCGCGTTTGAAGGGCACGCCGTCGTCATGGGTGGACTATGACAAGCAACAGCGCATTCTGCGTTTGCGGGCTGTAGCAGAACGGGTCGCAGGTCAGTTCAGTGATCGCGATCGTGCGTTTTTTGCCGCCTATGCCGGCGGCGTAAACGCATATATTGAACAACACCGCAGCAATCTGCCCATTGAATTCCGCGTCCTTCGCTACTCCCCGCGCCCCTGGACGCCATCCGATTCAGTCCTGATCGGTATCGGCATGAGCCAGCTCCTGAATCCGCAATATGAAATGGAATGGATACGGGAGAAGATGGCAAAGCTTCTCTCGCCGGAACTCATGGCTGATCTCTATCCCCCAGGCTCGCCGCGAGACCATGCTCCAGCCAGCGACGCAGCAACCGGAGCCCGCGTTACCACGCCCACAGAGACGCCTCTTCAAAAGAAGAAGATCGCGATGGCTGCACCCGCCACAGCCTCACAAAGACCTGAAGTAAACCTTCAATTTCCGCTGCCATCTCATGATTCCGATTGTGAAGCTTGCCTTCCCGGATCGAACAACTGGGTGATCTCCGGTGCGCACACCACCACGGGAAAGCCTCTGCTCTCCAATGACATGCACCTGCCGCATCGCGAGCCCAGCATGTGGTATGAGGTCCATCTCCGTGCCGCTGGATTTAACGTGGAAGGCTTCACTCTTCCCGGAATGCCCTTCGTGATTGTTGGTCACAATCAGCGCATCGCCTGGGGCTACACCAACCTGAATCCTGATGTGCAGGATCTGTTCGTGGAAAGCTTTAACGCCGCCGGCGAGTATCAGACTCCCACAGGCTGGCAAAAACCTGAAGTATTCCATGAAATCATCCATGTAAAGAGCGCGCCTGACGTTCCTTTTGACGTGCAGGTTACCCGTCATGGACCCATCCTCACCAGCCTGCTTCCCGGCGAGACTCGTGAGATCGCGCTGCAATGGGTCATCTACGATTCACGCAATATCAGCATTCCCATCTTTGATCTTGATTCCGCCCAGGACTGGAACCAGTTCCGCAAAGCGCTCTCGTCCTTCGCCACACCATCACAGAACGTGGTCTATGGGGACGTGGACGGCAACATCGGTTATCAACCCATGGGCTTTGTTCCTGTCCGCGCCGCCGGCGATGGAACCGTTCCCGTCTCTGGCGCTGACGGCCTGCATGACTGGACCGGTTATCTCGACTTTGACAAGCTGCCTGCTGTGTACAATCCGCCGGGCGGAATCATCGCCACCGCGAATTCCAGAATTACGCCCGAAGGCTATCCGTATCTGCTGGCCACGCAGTGGTTCCCGCCCTACCGGACCGAACGGATTTATTCCGTCCTGCAGCAGCCGGCCAGAAAGTTCAGCCCAGCGGACATGCTGGCCCTGCAAACCGACGTCGCGTCTGAATACGATCGTTTCTTCGCCAGCCACTTCGCAACCGCCATTGATCACAGCAAGAAAGCGAATGACCGACTTCGCCAGGCCGCTGATCTTCTCCGCCGGTTTGATGGACGCATGCTTGCCGATGCGTCCGCACCCACAATCGAAGTAAAATCCCGCACCGCTTTACGCCAGATGCTGCTTGAGCCGAAGCTCGGCAAAGCGTGGGAGGAATACACATGGTCAGAAGCAGCCGTGGCTCTGGAGACGATCGTTCAAAGCCAGCCGCAGCGCTGGCTGGCGCCAGGCTATGCGAACTTTGATGAGATGCTCACGGCTGCCGTGGAAAAAGCCATCCAGGACGCGCCGGCTGACCTGAACACATGGAAGTATGGTGAGCAGTTCCCCCTGGTGATCGACCATCCGCTGTTCGGCGCTGTTCCTGTGCTGCGTGGAATGAGCGCGCCCGGGCGGCATGCTCAATCCGGCGGCGGGTACACTGTGAAGCAAGTGGGCCGCGGATTTGGCCCGTCAGAGCGCATGACGGTTGATTTCTCCAATCTGGATGCATCCACGTTCAATATTGTGATTGGAGAATCAGGCCAGATCTTCAGCCCCTATTACATGGACCACTGGCCCGCGTGGTATGGCAACACCACGTTCACGCTGGCTTACTCAGACCAGGCCGTCCAGGGCGCCATGTCGCACAGCTTGGTGTTAACGCCGGGCAAATGAAATGCCCGGCCGGCAGTGTTTATCTGCGTTAATCAGCGGTAAGGTTTTTCTTCACGTTGCGGGAACTCTATGGATCGATTTGAACCACATCGACCGCCACGCCGACAATATCGATCTCCGTGATGGTGGGTGAAGGCGCATCCAGACCAGTATCGAAAATATCCAGTTCGCCGCCCTGCACCACATAGATGATGTTGCGACCCGAGATCGGCTGGAAGCCGGTCACGTCAAGATTCTGTCGAAAGGCGGATTCACTGGGCCGCGCGATAGGCAATCCGCTTGCGCCTGGCGGGCTGCTGATGTTGGCGATACTTAAACAGCCAAGAACCTGATTTGCAGCACTCGACGCACCAGGCGTGCAGGCCTTCGCACCAATATACAAACGATTATTCGACGCCACCACCATGTTGAGATGGATACCATCCGTTATCTGGCTGGCTGCTCCGACGATTGCCAATGAACCAGTATCGATCACCTGTAGCGTGCCAAAAGTGCTTGCCACAGGAGTTCCCGCAACAAAGAGACTGGTGCCATTGATCGTGCCGACGGTTGCAGCAAGAACGGGAATCACGGCAATGATGCCGGGCGCGGACGGAGTTGTGAAGTCAATTTTGGATACGTTCGATCCCACGCCCGACCCGCCGCACGGCTTTCCGCAACTCAAAATAAATGCCTGCGTTTCACTCCCATTGAAAACTGCGGTAAAAGGCTGGTCGAGGGAAGGAGCCGTCACCGGGCTGGCGGTCTTGTTCGCCGTGTTGACCACACTGTTGGTATCTATCACCCAGAAATTGTCCGCATTGGCCTGTGGCTTCAGCGTATCGGTGAAGACCAGCAGCCGCGTTCCAGTCGGACTCATCGACAACCGAACCGCGTTCGGGATGGATATATTTGCCGTCACCGCACCTGTCGATGTGCTGATAGCTTGCACCAGGCCAACGTTTCTCTCCGCCACCCAGGCGGTAGATCCATCCGGAGACAAGGCGATATCGCTGGGAATGTCTGCCGTTGGCGTATTGAAAACGATAGCTTCAGTAGAATTGTCGAAAATGGCAACTGCCGTCGTGTTCTGGGCGATGAGAGTAAAGCCACCCGCTTTCAACATCTTGGTGGGCGCAGCCAGACCCACTGTCTTAGTGCTCAACGTGTCATTGTTGGCATTCATGATTCGCACCACGCCGGCCTCATTGGACACGAGCACTCTCTTGCTGATGTTCGTTAATGGAGCAGTTTGCGACGTGGAGGAACTGCTTGATCCACATCCCGCCATCACAATAGCGAATGCAGCCAGCACCACTCCCAGAACATACCTGTTTTGAGCTCTTCTCAAGTGACCTAAACCCTTTGTTATGAAACCGCGATTATAGCAGAGCGACTTTGAGCGCCTGATTTCCATGGATCACACAAGCCTGCGAATGTGGCATTGCCGCAATCAGACAAGGCTTTCCGTTGTATAGAACGCGAAGGTTTCCCCTTTCATGCGCTTATATTCGCCTTTCAATGGTCGAAGTAGAAACTATTCCGTCCGGTGCGGTATTCTGAATAGAGAGAAAAATGACTTTGGACCTCCTATCCCGGCTGAAACGCGGTCCCGTACTTTGTGACGGTGCCATGGGCACGCTGATTTACGCAAAGGGCGTGTTCATCAACAAGTGCTATGACGAGTTGAACCTCATTCAACCGGACCTGATCCGCGGCATCCACCAGGAATACCTGAGCTCCGGGGCAGAGGTGATTGAAACCAACACTTTTGGCGGTAACTCTTATCGGCTTGCGCGTCATGGATTGGTCGACAAAGTCCATGAGATCAACTTCGTGGGCGCACAGCTGGCGCGGCAGGCAGCTGACGCGTACAACGCCAAGGTGGCCGCCGAAGTCCTGGTAGCCGGATCTGTAGGCCCGTTGGGTATGCGCATTGAGCCGCTCGGCAAAACTTCTCGCGAAGAAGCGCGCGAATCCTTCAAGCAGCAGATGTCCGCTTTGCTGGAAGGCGGCGTTGACTTCTTCATGCTGGAAACGTTCGGATATCTGGAAGAACTGCATCAGGCGATTCTGGCGGCGCGGGAAGTCTCTCCGCAGACCCAGATCGTGGCCCAGGTAACCATTGACGAAGACGGCAATTGCCTGGACGGAGCCAGTCCGGAAACGTTTGTAGCGAAAATCGAGGAGTGGGGCGCGGACGTAATTGGATGCAACTGCAGCGTTGGTCCCGTCGCCATGCTGGAAGCCATCGAACGTATCCGCCGCCAGACCAACAAGCCGCTGGCAGCGCAACCAAACGCCGGAGTCCCTCGCAGCATTGAAGGTCGCAACATCTATCTATGTTCGCCGGAATACATGGCCAGTTATGCGCGTAAATTTGCCGCGGCTGGCGTTACCCTGATCGGGGGCTGCTGCGGAACCACGCCGGAACATATCAAGTCAATGAAATCCGGCCTGCGCATGGCAGACGCTAAAGGAAAAACCGCCGGCGTCTCCACCGTTAGCAAGCCTAAACGTGAAGCCGCTTTCGCGCCGCCTCCGCTGGCCCAGCGTTCAAATCTGGGACGCAAGCTCGCTACCGGTGAGTTCGTCACTCTGGTGGAAATCGTTCCGCCCAAAGGCATCGACTTCCGCAAGGAAGTGGAAGGCGCCAGGTTCCTGAAAGCAGCCGGAATTGATGCTATCAATATTCCCGACAGTCCACGCGCTTCCGCGCGCCTGAGCAACCTGGCGCTGTGCACTCTGGTGCAGCAACAGGCTGAGATGGAAACTGTTTTGCACTTTACCTGTCGTGACCGCAATGTGCTGAGCATGCAGTCAGAGCTGCTGGGCTGTTACACCATGGGCATTCATAACCTGATCTGCATCACCGGCGATCCCCCGAAGATGGGCAACTATCCGGATGCTACCGCCGTTTTCGATGTGGATGCCATCGGCTTGGTCAACATCGTTCATAACTTGAACTTTGGCCTGGATATTGGCAGTAATCCCATAGGAAGCGGAACAAAATTCGTGATCGGCGTGGGCGCCAACCCCGGCATCGTCAATATCGATGAAGAAGTGCGTCGCTTCGAGTACAAAGTTCAGGCTGGCGCGGATTATGCTGTGACGCAACCGGTGTTCGACATCGCCTTGTTAGAACAATTCCTGCGCCGCATCGAGCATTATCGCGTTCCGGTATTGGCAGGCATCTGGCCGTTGACCAGTGTCAGAAACGCTGAGTTCATGAAGAATGAGCTGCGCGTGTCTGTTCCGGATACAATCCTCGAGCGCATGGCCAAAGCTCCCAATGCGGAAGCCGCGCGCGCGGAAGGCATTGAGATCGCGCGTGAGATGTTGCACCAGGTTCGGGGCATGGTTCAAGGTGCGCAGGTAGCTGCTCCGCTTGGCCGGTATTCTTCCGCGGTGGAAGTACTCGACGGCATGGGATCTGCAGCAGCAAAGGTATAGACTCCTGCTTTCTTCCACATAGAAGCTTTTGTTAAAGCGATTCCGCCAAAACTTTTCCGGATGAATGTCATTCATGCATTCGCGCCACTCGTACAATCAATATTTGTCACCCATTCGCTCGTAATCGAGTAAACTGAGGTTGGAGTTTCGGCACCGTGCCTAGATTTGAAGAGTGTCTTCAGCGGTTGGAAAAAATCGTGGACGAACTCGAAAAGGGAAACACTCCTCTGGAGCAGGCGTTGAAACTCTTTGAAGAAGGCATGCAGCTTTCCTCTACCTGCCGCAAGGAATTAGAGGAAGCTGAAGGTAAGGTTGAAATTCTTCTGAAGCAAAACGGTAAGCTACAGCCGGAACCATACGAAGCCGCAACCGAGCGGGTTCAGGGTTCGGCCAGGAAATAACTCTTCCCCACTCGCCTGCAGGACGCCCCTGCAGATTGGATGTTCGGCAGGACGCCGCAACGGTGTTTTGCCCCCAGCCGTAAGGAAGTGCTTCGATGAAACCTCTCAGCGTAGTTGTCGCACAACGCACCAGCCAGATTTCGGATTCTCTGTCCCAGTCATTGAATAACCATTTTCGCGTGATCACGAAAGCCACCACCCTGAATGACCTGCTGCAGGCCATTCCCACGCAAACGGCGGACGCAGCCATTGTCGACCTTGAGGTTTTTGGTCTGAACGATGTAAACCAGATTCATAACAGGTTTCCTGGTCTTACCATTGTCTGCACACACCGTCTGCCGGATGAAAAAATGTGGACGCTGGCCCTTACCGCGGGAGCCTCTGATTGCTGCTATAGCTCTGACGTGCGCGCCATTGTGCAGGCGGCCAGCAGCATACGGCCTATGACGCGGGCACATGCGGCATAAGTCATAACCCGCGCGCGTACCCGCACAACCACCGCCGCGCGGTCTTGAATATCGCAAGGGAGCGTGATGGAACGCTCCCTTTATCTTTTTGCTGCTCCAGCTTTTGCTCCTGGTTTTTGCTGCCCCAGCTTTTGATTCCTGCTGTTTTCCAGTCCCTCGCTGCGCACTCCCGTGTTTTGCAATCCGCGTGTTTTATACTTAACCATTCATGCTCAAAGACATTCTCGACCAGGGCCGGCAGCTTACTGACGTGACGCTGGAAAAGCTTCTACCTTCGCCAATGCAGCGCCCGGATTCCATTCATCAGGCCATGCGTCATAGCATTTTCGCGGGAGGCAAGCGCCTGCGTCCCATTCTGTGTATGGAAGCAGCTCGCATGATCGCCGGTCGCCTCCCCGAGGGCATTGAAGAGCTGGGTAGCGCTCTGGAAATGCTGCACACCTATTCGCTCATTCATGACGACCTCCCGGCCCTCGATAATGACGATCTCCGTCGTGGCAAACCTACCTGCCATGTGGTTTTTGGCGAGGCTATCGCCATCCTTGCCGGTGACGCTCTTCAGACCCAGGCTTACGAAATCATGGCCCGGCTCAAATGTCCGCCGGAAGCCCGCGTGAAAATCATTGAGGAAGTGGCGCGCGGCACTGGCACCGTTGACGGCATGATCGGCGGCCAGGTCAAGGACATTGAGTCTGAACGCATTCCCGCTGACGCAGCCACTCTTGAATACATCCACCGTTCCAAGACCGGAGCGCTGATCACCTCCAGCCTGGTTAGCGGCGGCATTTATGCCAATGGCTCCATGCCGGAGATCCAGCGCCTGCGCGATTTCGGCCGCTCGATCGGGCTTGCTTTCCAGATCGTGGATGATGTTCTTGACGTCACGCAATCATCCGAGCAACTGGGCAAAACTGCCGGCAAAGATACAGCGTCAGAGAAAGCGACGTATCCTTCCCTCTTCGGAATCGATGAATCCATCCGCATGGCCGATGAACTCGTCGCGTCCGCCTGCAACGCCCTGGGTTCGTTCGTCCACCGCGCCGACACACTGAAAGAGCTGGCGCACTTTCTGGTCCAACGCAAAAAGTAGGTTCAGCGCAAAAAGTAGGTCCAGCGCAAAAATACGATCCTCACGTAACAGGGCATGACTCTTGCCCACACGGGGTGGAGCAGGCATTTATGCCTGCGGTAAACGATATCGACAAACTTCGGCTTCAGCCGCTGAGGTTATAAATTCAGAAGAAGTTTTACGAAGTTGCATCCCTTTGTCATCCTGAGCGGAGTCGTCGCGAATGCGACGACAAAGTCGAAGGATCTATGTATTTTCTGTTCCGCGCGTAACTACACCCAGCTTCCAAAAAGCACCAGCCCCTGAAACCATCCAGAGGCTGATGCCGTGAGCGAAGAGAGAACAATTACTTGGGCATCTCCACCGTGTCGATCACGTGAATTACGCCGTTGGACTGGAATACGTTCGGGATGGTCACGGTCGCCATTCCTCCTTTTTCGTCCTTTAACATGATCTTGCTTCCGCTCACGCTGGCCCACAGTTTGCCGCCCTCCACTGTGGTCAGTTCAGCGGTTCCATTGCCTTCCTTGATTTTTTTCTTCAGATCGCTGGCACTGAGCTTGCCCGCGACCACGTGATAGGTCAGAACCTTCGTCAGCGTGTCTTTGTTTTCCGGCTTCAACAGCGTGTCAACGGTGCCGGCCGGCAGCTTGGCAAAAGCCTCATTCGTCGGAGCGAAGACCGTAAAGGGCCCGGGCCCCTGAAGGGTCTCAACCAATCCAGCGGCCTTCACGGCGGCAACCAGCTTAGTGTGGTCCGCGGAATTGACCGCATTCTGGATGATGTTCTTCGTCGGATACATCTCTTGTCCGCCGACCATCGGGTTCTTGGATCCTGCCATCAATGCAGCAGAAGAGAATGTAATTAGGGCCGCAATCGCTAGAATTCTGTTTTTCATTTCTTTCTCCTTGTCCTTTGTCAGCGAAGTCTCGCTTTCAAAGTGATTACGGAAAAGAAACGTAAACGGATGTGTATCGCAGACTAACAATCGAGAGCGGAATCATTTCGGGTTGAGACGAATCCGAAAGCGTGGCGATTACGTACGCGACAGAGCGCTGCCTCATCAAGGGCGGCGCGGCTCAAAGCCAACGTGGCTTTGGAAACAGCAGATACGATACTGATCCGGTCAGTGGGGCTGAATATCGTGGAAACCGCCGGATGGCGGCTGCACTGGCTGAGGAGGCTGCCATCCAATCGTCTTGTTTGCGATCTTTATCGAACAGCCACTTTGAAAAACTCCGCCTCTGATCAGAGTGTTGATTTCCCCCCCGGGTATCGAGGTCTTTGCAAAAGGCGAGCCGTTAGGGAAGGTGACGGTGAGTTCGCCATCTGGGCACAAATATGTAACTGTATCGTTGACTTGCATTCCGGTTTTAGGAATATCGGGTACCGCATGTTCTACACCCTCAATGACTTGTCGAGTAACTTGGATCTTGTGATCTGCCACGGGCTTACTCTCCTTTGCGTTTTGTTATCAACTCCTGATAGCGATGGTCTTGCCGCAAATCCGCCAAGTCTGGGTGGCGCTCGATTGCCATGAGCCGGTCCGGCTTGGTTTTCGCAAGCGCCTGCAAGGCATTTTCGCGTTTCCCTAACGCCTCATAAGTTAGAACCGAGACCAGCACCACGTCACTATCTTCTGGTGATCCATGCAGCGCTTGAGCTATCTCCTGCACCGCGGTAGCGCGTTCGTCAAGTCTGGCGAGGGAATAGGCCCACAGGGCACGCACGAAATCTCCATGAGGGTTTCCTCGCAACTCGCCTTGCACCAGCTCTTTGGCCCGGACGTAAGCAGCCGTTGCGTCATTCCGTTTTCCCATCCGCCGATGGCAATCGCCCAGATTCAGCCAATATAAATAATTGTTTGGCTCCATCTGAACCGCGCGCTGATAGTACGGCACGGCATCGAGGTCGCGGTTCTGAAACGCCAGGATCGCTCCCAGGCTGTTCAAAGCGCGACCAGTCTCTTTGAGTTTCAAAGCCGTGCGTAGTGCCTGCTCGGCCTCTTCGTCGCGGCCCAGGTAATCCAGCACGGCTCCGAGGTTGATATACGCATCGAACAGCCCTGGCGCAAGTCTGGTGGCTTCACGGAACTCATTCACGGCTTCAGCGTAAGTCCCGCGTTTGTAATAGAACGCACCCAGCCACAAATGCGGTTCGTAGTACCCGGGATCGAGGGCAACCGCTTTCCGATAGCTGTCCAGAGCCTGTTCTGAAAGTCCGATCGTCGCGTAGTCTCTACCCATTCGAAGAAGCGCATCCACGTTTCTGGGCTCCAGCTCTCTTACACGGCGGTAATCATTCAGTGCCTGCTCGTATTTGCCCTCGGTCTCATTGAGAAAGCCGGCGGCGAGCCGGACGCTCGTCGAATCTGGGTTAAAAGCCTGGGCTTCCTGAATGGTAGCCCGTGCTTGTTCGAGAAATCGTTCGTCCTTCGTCAGCCGGAATTTCTCAATCTCAGCTTCGCCGAGGCCCGCTAGTGGCAAAGGGGAATGTGTATCGAGGGCGGCCGCCCTGCGAAACTCCGCAATGGCTTCGTCAAAGCTGTAACGATCTTTGCGCAGCAGGAAAAGTCCATGGTCATATGCCGCGGTTGCCGGCGCAGAGATGTTGTCTGCGCCAGCCGCATGAGGAAGGTGCAGAGCCGCAGAAACCGTTCCTGTCAACCCACCGGGTAGTTCTCCCTGGTTCGTGTCCAGATACCGCCCGGAAAAGCTGCGAACTGCTGTTAGGGTGCTTAGATCCATTACTTCCGCATCTGCCACAAGATCTCCCCGTTCTCCTGTTAGCTTGACCTGCAACGCATGCGTCGCGTGCAGCACTGTTTGTGCCTGCTCCGGCGTTTGCACGTTGTAGCGCTGGATTTCAGAAGTTGGGATCACAACCAGCGTGGCGCCGCCGCGCTGCGATCTCTTGATGCGTTCTGCAACGTCCTGTAATACACCGTTGCCCATCTCTGTTAAATCGGATGGGGCTTGCAGGGGAAGAATGGCCAGTCGGATATCAGCGGGTTTAAACAGCTTCATCAACGGCTGTTGAAACCCCGCGAGGAGCGCCGCGAAGGACAGAACCGCGACCGCGAGGGCCGGTGATTTCCACATTGGGCGCTTGTCAAAAACCGCAAGCACCTGATCAGCGTCCGGCCGTGCCGCAGGCGCAAGCGCAAGACATGGCTTAATGGCTTTGTCCCATCGGGCATCCAGGTCCTTGTTAACCGTACTTGGGAGGGCCGAAGGCTCGGCAGAAATCGTGGTGGCACCGCGTGTATCAAACGGCGGCGACCCCGTCACCATTTCATGAAATATCACTCCCAGGGCGTAAACGTCTGACGCTCTGCTGGGCTTCTCGCCTTTCCATAACTCCGGCGCCATATAGCGTGGAGTACCGCCATCGAGGTCGCGCTCGAGTCGCGCGTCCGTGGCAAGGCCAAAGTCGGTGATCACCGCCCGGACACCGCCTTCGTCACAACCGGCCAGGATCACGTTTGTAGCTTTCAGATCGCGATGAAGGATGCCACTATCATGCGCGGCTGCCAGACCGGCACAGAGCTGGCGCGCGATCTCCAGGGTCTCTTTGGGCGGGAGTTTGCCTTGACGTGCAACCGCGTCAGACAGTGTCTCGCCGACAATAAATTCCATGGTGAGGAAATCGAGATCGCCGGATTCCGTAGGCGCAGAGTGAATCTCATTGACCAGGCAGATGTTGGGATGTCGCACTTTAAGCGCGCTTTCCAGTTCAGGTGAAAGCAGGCGCCCGAACCCTGGCTTGGCACACTTGATGGCGATACGCTGGTTTCGCTTGCGATCAAAGGCTTCATAGACGACGCCCATGCCGCCCTGCCCTACTTCGCGCAGAATAACAAAACGTTCGGAGATGGTCTGGCCAGGCTGAAAAGGCTGCACGAAGTTTTCCTGGTCTTCCAGTTCAATGAAATCAATCAGAGGCTGGCGGAGGAAGTCGCCCATGCGCTCTTCCCAGATAACGATCTCGCGGATTTCGGTGAGAAGCTGGAGATCGCTGCCGCAAGTCACCTTGAGGAAGTTTTCTCGCTCCGCGGGCAGCATACGCAACGCCGCGGCGGCGAGGGTCATCACTCGCTCGTCATTTTCTGCGCTGCTTTGCATGGAGTCTTACTCAACCGCTCGTATAGCCATTTCTTTCCTTCGTGCCACTCGCGCTCCACGGTGCGCTGGCTCAACTCCAGCTTTTCGGCGGCTTCCGTAGGAGTGAGACCAAGATAAGACATCAGAACGACCACACTGCATCGCCGGGGAAAATCTTTCTCCAACTCGTCCAGCTGCTCATCAACGGCGACGGCCAGTTCAAGCCGGGTCCGGCCACCCGTCAGTCCTTCGGGTAGCCCGTCCATGGATAGCAACTCGGCCTTGGGCTTGCGACGCGCATAGTCAATCAAGTACCGTCGCATCATCCTGGTGACTATAGCGAGAAAATGTCCCCGATCCTGCCAGTCAATCGCTTTGGCCTTGCCTAGTCTAAGAAAAATCTCATTCACCAGCTCTGTGCGCTGCAAGGTATGGTTGCGACGTTCCCGGCGCAGACATCGGTCCGCAATCGTGCGCAGTTCGGGCATCAGGATTCGAAACAGGCTTGATTCCGCTTCCCGATTGCCGCTGCGCCACTGTTGCAGGAGCAGGGTAATATCCTCAGGTTTGGTAGCCAACGTGTGCCTGCCTTAAAGAGACCGCCTGGGCTTTAATGCCGCTCATTATAAGACTGAATGATGCAAACGCAATAACCTGTCTCCAGCCTTTTGCCTGGCGCGACCTAACGCAATTGCCTCCCTTCGTATGGGTCTGCTTTGGCCGCTTCCCCATGTTGGCTCAAGTCAGCAGCCTGCAAGAAAAACTCGGGCTGTTGGCGGAAGATCCGCTTTCCTGTCGCTATGTCTGGTAGGTGAAAGCAAAAACAGAAAAGGGGAAGACCATGTCGACAATGAACAGATTTGCCCGCTCCGCAGCCATAGTATTCTTCGCCGCGCTCACTACAATTCCCGCGGTGGCTCAGGCTGAAATTGAACCGGACCACTTCGACCATCCATCGCAGCAGGCGGCTGAAGTGAAGGCTCCGGCCCGCGACATCGAGTTAAGAAGTCAAATCGCAGCGCAACAGAAGGTGGTGAACGAATGCAACGCCCAAATCAGCTCCAAGCTTCAGTTGGTAGAAAAGGCCCGCAAGATGGCCGAAGGATCCGCCGCGATGGAGAATTCCGCATACATATTCATCGACGCGTACAAACAGGAGCGCCGAGAATTCGAAGAACTGAAGAGCAGCCTCGCTCCACGGATCAGCCTGGCGTTGGATACCATCAACACTCTGCAGAATGAACTCACCCAGACAGCCGAGGCTTCGTCGTCAGGTGAGAAGCGTCACAGACGGCCGACTTTGCCGGTTGCAGCCCAGTCGCGGCAAGGCGGTGTAATCATCGCGTCCTCACCAGGTCCACGCTGACAAATCTATTTCTTACCCTGTCCCGCTTGGCGGCTTTCTCCCGCAACCCTCGCTTATCAATGAAACGGACCGATGAGGCTAGTCAAATCGAAAAGGAGAGTACGTAAATGTCCACTTTGGAGGATAGGAAAATGGCAACTCCTGCGTATTGCTTTACCACACTAAAGATCGACATGGATGAAAAGCCGGGAGAAATCACGATTTGTTGCAATGGAAGGATCACGGCCGAATCCGCGTATATGTTTCAGCGCGAAGTGCGCGACCATGCGATACCGCAGTCGCGGGGCAAAGGAGTTGCAGGGATTTGTCGCATCGTGCTGGACGTGTCAAACGTGACCCACATTGACAATGCAGGGTTGGAAGCGCTGCTGGCGGTGTGGACGGCAGGGCAGCAGAAGAGTTGCAACGTGGAGGTCATCAACCGCGGACCCTCCGCGGGGAAATTGTTGACCATGGCCTGGCTTGATCACCTGTTGAGGAAAGTCCGGGCGCTGTTTGGCTGAAGTCCGTAGGCGCGACAAAGATTTACCCAAGCCCGTTCCCTGGGCTTCGATTCTCGCTGAGGACTACGCGCGTTCGCTTTCCGCCCTTTGTCATTCCGAACGCAGCGAGGAATCCGCTTTCGCTACTTCGGCGTCATCACATTGTCGATCACGTGGATCACGCCGTTTGACGAATTCACATCCGCCAATTCAAACATGCCCATGTCATCGTCATCATCGCGCACCATCAGGTGCATGCCGTTGTGATCGGCCACTTTCAGCTTCAGCCCGGAAAGAGTCGTCACCTCTCCCTGCCGGTCCGTACCCTTTTTGATCATGTCTTTCAACTCGGCACTGGTCAGTTTCCCGGCCACAACGTGATACAGCACCATCTTTTTCAACTGCTCTTTGTTCTCCGGCTTCATCAGGTTGCTCAGAAAGCCTTCAGGTTGCTCGGCAAACGACTTGTTGGTTGGCGCGAAGATTGTAAAAGGACCGACTGCCGTCAGCGTCCCTTCCAGACCGGCTGCCTTGATGGCCGCGACAAACGTGGTGTGGTCCGCTGACTTGGACAGGTTCTGCATGACGTTGTTGGTCGGCAGCATCTCCTGTCCTCCCATTACCGGGTTCTTGTCGCCTGCGAAAACCGCCGTCATCAGAGCAATGGCAAATATGAGTGCAAGAAGTCTCTTCATAATTCCCTTCCTAGTAATGGAATCGATAACGAAGCTGGAATGAAACCAGCCGCGGATCGCTCATGTGTGTCCCACCGAACGTATTGCTCAGGTCGATAAAATATCGATTGTTGGCGATATTCGTCGCGGAAATTTTCGCTGACCAATTCTCCCCGAATGACCGTCCCAGCGCGAAGTCAACCGTCGCATAGCTGGGTAGATGCCCCGGCCCATCTCCATCCAGAAACCCTGATCCGTACGCTAAGTTTCCAGAAAGCCATGTCTTCCATGGCAACGTAGTGCTGAAACCGGTGCTCAGCGTGTTGCGCTGATCGTGGTCAAGATAGAAGAAACCCTCCGGCGGCGGAGAGAAGTCCGTAAGCCCTCCAGTGATGCCGCCTGATCCTTCCACCGTCTGGTGCGAATACGCCAGATGAACATCAAGCTTCTTGAACAGCTTGGGTGAACGCACGGTGGCCTCATAACCCACAATGCGTACACTCTCAATCGTGAGCGGGAAAAACAGGTTGGAATTTCCGATCGCGTCATGATCAAAGTAGTTATGAGCGCCGGTGCGGAACTGGTCAAAATCAAACGCCCAGTTGCGATAAGGGATTGTCAGGCCGATCTCATGCTGCTCGTCACGCTCGCCGTTCAATGGAAGAAATCCCTGGCCCGGGAGCGCGGAAAGAATGGCCGGAGAAACTGTATCCAGCGGCGGCGCCTGATAGTAACGGCTATAAGCGCCACGCAGCACCCAGTGCAGGTGTGGAATTTCAATGGCAGCACCCAGACGCGGGCTGGCCTTATTTTCGCTCACCAGGCCTGAAAAGTGCGTCACGCGGATGCCCGCATTCAGACTGAGCCATGACGTTGCCTTGTACTGGTCTTCCACCCAGAATGCTTCCAGGTCGCCATTGGCTATCTGGCGGGTCGGAGCTATGTTGACCAGACCCACATCAGGATCGTTACCGGTCAGCGCAATCAATGTATTGTCATGCTGGGCAAAACCATACATTCCGAATTTGGCATTGTGCCGGCCCTTCACGACGCTGACCGTCGCCGTCCCGCCGATGTAAGAAGACAGGCGGTTGTCAGTGGTCACCACCCGCTCGGACGCATCGCCCATCCCTTCAAACGCAGCGCGATTGAAATGATAGGAAGGTGCCAGCGTAAACAGAACGCTGGGACTGAACGTATGCACCCAGGAGAAGTTGCCGAAAATGTCCTGCTCGCGTTCACGATCACGCGCCCCGGCAGCCTGCAGATCCGGATCGTTTGGGACCTGGAAGAAGTCCGTGCGCGCCGAGCCAACAAAACGAAGCTGATCGTTCGGCGTCGCGTTGAGGATCAATGATGTGAAAGCGCCGCCGCCTGCCGCCTGATTGTGCAGATTGTCCTCGGTAGGTGTCTCCAACCCATGATCGGTGCGATTCCCATTCACGCTGAAATAGTAAGCCGAGCGATCGTTATGATCGCCAAAGCTGATCTGGTTATCTGTGGTGTTGTTACTCCCGTAGCTGGTAACCAGTTCGCCCTGTCGGGAACGCTCGAAACCCGAACGGGTGATCACGTTGAAAACACCGTATGTGCGGTCGCCTGCGTCGGCGGAAAAGCTCCCTCGCTGCACTTCCATGTAATCAATATCTTTGGGATCAAATTGCGGGCCCACATTGGTGGCGATGTTTGTGTTTGGAACCGGGACCCCGTCAATCGCCCAGGTTACCTGATGTCCCCCGCGAACGTGCAACTGATCGTGGACCACCGCGCTTCCGGGAACGTAGTTCGTGATCATGGACATAGAGTTCGTACGGTCTGATCCCGGCGACTTCTCAATCTCATTACGGCTGACCAGCGTCTCCGGAGTCGAGGATGTCGGATTCACGATCTGTGGTTCCGCGCTGACTTCCACCGTCTCCTGCCGCGCGGCCAGGGTAAGCGCAAAATGCAATTCCTGCACACCGTCAGAGATCACCGTCGCTGATTGCGTATCCACGGTGAACCCCGGAGAGATGATGGTAATGTCGTATTCACCAACCGGTACCTTCATCACCACGGCAACTCCATCGTCATTGGTAATGCCCTTTTGCTCGAGCGATGAAGTGCGGCTACGTACCACAACTTGTGCCCCCTTCACCGGCCGGTGCTGAGGATCGTGCACAATGGCTTTTACAGTCCCGAAGACCGAAGCATATAAATGAATGGAAGCCAGCAGGACAAGCAACCCAATCAATCGAACTCGCGTAAACATTCTTCCCCCTTAGGTGGATGCGCATCAGGTCAGTTGTTTCCGTTATCCGATCACCATTACTGGATTGAGTCTGCCGGCGGCTCCAACGTTACGGGCAGCAGCGGCGAAATTCAGCTCTGGTTTACCTTAGTTCTGGTTTGATTGAAGATCGGAAAACGACTGACAGGCTGGTATGTTGGCTCAGCATCCTTGCGCGACTTGCAATTCTAAAACGCCGCCACCTGGATACTTTTGAGCAGTTCCAGCCCGGAGCAACAGCACTTATGCAGCTGGGGGACCGCGATCAGTGTGGGAGGAAAAACCAGCACTGGCAAAGATGATGGAAGTGAACTCAAATTCGGCTTCCACTACAGCCAGTGGTGGGAGAACCGACGCTGTGGCAGTCGCTACTACAGACTTTGGAGCCACTTGCACACAACAGTTCATGGGACACGAATGAGAATGATTGTTTCCGATGGAAACTCCATCAGAAGACTGCGCTGATTCCATCTCCATCCCATCGCAATGGTGATGTGCGCCTGTCTTCGCGGAGGCGCCCTGCATCGGCATGCGATGGCAGGAAGACGCCTGCGTGCTGTTCATGTCCGCCGCCCACATGGGCGAGAATGCGGAAAACAGCAACATCAGCGTCGTCGAAATGGAGAAAAGGCGCTTCATTCTCTAGGCCGAATATAACCCTTGTGGCTGCCGGAAGGCAATCTGAATTCAGCCAAAGACGCATTAAATCGTTTAATTTGTGCAGGGTAACCGGTCACTTCGGTAACCTATCCTGATCTGGGATCGCGTTATTCCTATCTGGAATCCGGCTCCTGGGACGCCCGCTCTGCGATTGGTCTTGCCCTCCCAAGATAAGACAGAAGATAAGACGAGCTCTGTCGGTGTGCTCAACCGAAAGCAAATGCGACCAATAGTAACCGCGCCACACGAACTACCAACAATACTTCATTCAAACTACAGATAACTTTTCTTGCAAGTTTTGGGAACTATCCCCGATCTTATCCAGAGTACCTAGCTACAGAACGGAGAAAGACATTCATGCGTCGTGGCTCTGCCTGCTGTTCTTCACTTTACTTACCAGCCAAACCTGCGATCACCAAACACGCAATCACCAGGCATTCAATTAAACGACTTCTGCACCTGGCCTGCCTCTTCATGCTCTTACTGGCCCTGGCATCTCTGGGTCGCGCCCAGGATTCACCGGGACGTTTTGAAGCTGGCGGAAGTTTTGCCGTAATTAAATCATCCGGATCAGGTGGCGGCCCGTTTGGACCAGGGATTGAAGGCGACGTGAATTTCGGGCGTCACTTCGCGTTGGATGGAGCTTTGAACTGGCTTCCCGAGCGATTTGGTTTGATCTCCGGAGGCCGCGTTGTTCAGGGACTAATTGGAGCCAAGGTCGGCACTCGGTTTCAGCATTTTGGTCTCTTCGCCAAGGTTCGTCCGGGCTTTGTCACAGCTGATAACGCCGTAAGAAGCATTGTCATAGATTTTTCTCCAACCACACTTTCGTCGCCCCCAATTCTTGGTCGCCTCACGGAAACTGCTCTCGATCTGGGTGGCGTTGTTGAATATTACCCAGCCAGGCACTGGGTCCTGCGCTATGACTTTGGCAATACCATGCTCTTTGAAAGTCCAATCCGGGTTACCGTAATCGGCAACCTGCCTCCGGGCTTCACGTTTAACAGTCTTCCGGGGGCAACAACCAACCATTTCCAATTCAGCACCAGTGTGCATTATAGGTTTTGAGATGATTGCGTGGTTTTGAAACGATTGGATGGATGTGTAATTCAGATTTGTAAATTCGAATTTGCAAATTTCAAATTACACATCCCGCGTCCTCGTCATGTAGAAGAACACAGCCGGTGTAACGATCAGTGAGAGCACCATCGAAATGAGAATTCCACCAATCACGGCAATGGCCAGCGGCTGAAGCATTTGTGATCCCGCGCCTATGGCGAAAGCTAACGGCAACATGCCTGCCACCGAAGCCAGGGCGGTCATTACGATCGGACGCAGGCGTCGTCTACCTGCCTGAATCATTGACTCTTCCGCCGGAAAGCCCGCCTTGGTGAACTTTTGATGAGCGTCCAAAAGCAGGATGCCGTTCTTGGCCACAATTCCGATCACCATAATCACGCCCATGAATGACGCTACATTGAATGTGGTTTGCGTGATCAGCAGCGCAAGGAACACGCCGGAGGTGGAAAGTATCGCCGAGGAAAGAATCGCCGTAGGCGCGGAGAAACTGCGGAATTCCAGCAGCAACACGGCAAACACCAGGATGATGGCCAATATCAAAACAATCACCAGATCATGAAACGACTGCTGCTGGTCCTGAAATTTTCCGCCGTACGCAACACGGATGGAAGACGGCAGCTTCAGCCCATTCACCACCTTTTGCACCTGCTCAATACCTTTCGTTAGGCTGATGCCTTCCAGTCGAGCGGTGATCTCCACGTCACGTTGCAGGTTCTGGCGGCGAATTTCTATCTGTCCAGGGATTTCAATCACGTCAGCCACTGTTCCCAGTGTTGCGATTTTGCCCGTTCCGCTCATCAACGCCGTATTGCTCATGGCTTCTATGGAGCTGCGGTTCTGATCAGGAAAACGCACACGAATGGTATAAGCACGGTCATTGCTGATCAGAGGCGTGCCAGCGGGAACGCCCTCAAGCAATGCGGTGGCGTCCGTGGAAACTTCCTCCGCGGTGAAGCCGCCTTTCGCAGCCACCGTTGGGTTCACGTTGAATTGTGTCGCCGGGCCGCTGATGGTGTTCTCAATCCCGTTCTTCAGGTCCACCACACCCTTTACCTTACTGATGGCGTCCGCCACGCGGGGCGCTTGCGCCTGCAATAGTTTGGGGTCCTCTGAGAACAGCTTGATCACCACGTCTTCAGGCTGATTGCTGAGATCGCCGATCATGTCCTGCAAAAGCTGGATCAACTCTATATCCAGAGCCGGCTCTTCTTTATGGATGCTGTCACGCACGTCTTTGATCACGTCATCGATAGGGCGGCGCTTGCCTGATTTCAGCTTGACCGAAATATCTCCGGTGTTGGCTTCGGTTACCGCCGCAAGGCCAAGCTGCAATCCGGTTCGGCGCGAAGTACTTTCCACATCCGGGATGTCATGCAGAATCTCTTCGACGTGCGCCAGCACCCGGTTCGTCTCTTGCAGAGAACTTCCGGCGGGCATGATGTAGTCGACAATGAAACCGCCTTCATCCATCTCCGGCAGCAGGTCAGACCCCAGCACGTTGTAGCTGAGGAATGAAACGATGATGAGAACCACGGATCCCGCCAGCAGCCACCACGGATGTTCCAGCGCACGGCGCAACCAGCGCTCATAAAACTCTATGACCCGGCGAAAGAAACCTTGCATTGACGCCTCTTCCGCCACCATCAGCTTGCGCATTTCATCGTCGCCGCTCGCTTCGGAAGTTGTGCCCTGTACTTGGGACTTGTCCACCGCCGGCTCTTCTTTCTCAGCGGAGTCTTTCTGTGCCCCTTCTTTCTTCTTACCCATAAAGTATTGACTGAGAGTTGGCGTCCACGTGAGGGCCAGAAGCAGCGAAGTAAGCAGCGCGGCGCACATGGTGACTGCCAGCGCGCGAAAAAATGATCCCGTGACTCCAGTGATGGAAATCAGCGGAAGAAAGACCACGATAGGAGTGAGCGTGGATCCGATCAGAGGAACGGTGATTTCCGCCAGCGCTTTGTGGATGGCCTCAAGCCGGCCTTCACCAGCATCACGATGCAATGAGATGTTTTCCACCACCACAATGGCATCGTCAATCACCAGGCCAACAGCCGCCGCCAGTCCGCCTAGCGTCATCAGGTTAAAACTCTGCCCCAGCAGCTTGAGCGCAATCAGTGTGACCGCCAGCGTTACCGGAATCACCAGACCAGCTACGATAGACGTTCCCCAATCGCGCAGGAACAGGATCAGCACCAGCGAAGAAAGCAACAGGCCGATGAGAATCGCGTCACGCACACTGGCAATGGAATCGTTCACGATCCCTGACTGGTCATAGAAGGTCTGCAATTGCACGCCTGCAGGCAGGGTTTTCCTGATCTGGTCAATTTCCGCATGAACTTCATTCGCTACGGAAACGGTATTGCTGTCCGGCTGCCGGTTCAGATTGATCAGGACGGCAGGCTTGCCGTTGGCACGCACGGCGGTGTAAATAGGCTTGATGGAACGCTGCACTGAAGCCACGTCTCCGATGCGAATGGGAATCCCCGTCTGCGTGCTCTTCACCACAATGCGGGCCAGCTCTTCCGGACTCGTCACCTGACCGCTCACCAGTCCCAGAACGAGTTGATGATTACGCTCGAACAGGCCGGGCGAATCAATCAGGTTGGTTCCCTTCACCGCATTCAGAATGTCAGTGACCGTCACCGATGTCTGCAGCAGCTTGGCGGGATCAGGCGAAATTTGAAATTCGGGCTCCTCTCCACCCTGCACCACAACGGTCGCGACTCCACTCAGGCGATTCAATCGCGGTGAAAGTTCGTAAGTCGCCATCTCCCACAGTTGCGTGAGCGGCACTTTGTCTGACGTAAGGCTGTATCCAATGATCGGAAACGAAGCAAACGTCAGACGATGTGTATCAATCTTTGTGCCCTGCGGCAGAGTTGTTTCAACACGGGTCAGCGCGGCATCCACTCGCTGAAGCGTGAGGTTCATGTCCACGTTCCAGTTAAAGAACAGATCAATTTCAGCCGATCCGCGGCTGGTGATCGACCGCACTGATTCAAGGCCCTGCACACTGTTCACGGCCTGTTCCACCGGACGCGTGACCGTAACCATCATCTGGTCGATGGGCATCACGCCGCTATCGACAGCGATCACCACGCGGGGAAAATCCGTGGACGGGAAAACAGATACAGGAATAGTGAACGCCAGATATGCGCCCACAGCGGCAATCACTACCACCAGAAATATAAGTGACTGCGAGTTTCTGGTGAACCAGTAGCCTTTAGTTGGCGGCTGAAGGGGCTTAATATTTTCCGCCATACTAGTCGTCAGCCTTGCCCGCTGGTTTTTTCTCCGCAGCTTCCGGCTTTTTCTCGCCGGTATCCGGCTTCTCTATCTTGACCTTCGTTTTGTCAGGCAGCCCGTACGCGCCTTCATTGATCACCATCTCGCCCGGATTGAGTCCTGACACAACTTGCGCTTCCTGCGCGCTCTGAATGCCCAGCTTAACGTCACGGCTTTGCGCCACACTCTGGCCGTCAATCACCATGACCTGGGCTTCACTGCCATTGGCATTCAGTAGAGCCGCCGCAGGCACCACCACAGCGTCATGCACCGTCTGCGCTGTAATGGCCAGTTGCGTTGTCATGCCGGGACGCAGTTGCTGCTTGGAATTCATGGCCTGTATCCAGATTTCAACCGTGGTGCTGTTGGGATCGAGCGCCGGACTCACCAGCGTGACCGTGCCGTTCAGTTTCGTATCGACTCCCGTGATGGAGAGCGTGGCTTTATCGCCTTTCTTCAGCAATGCCGCGTCCGATTGCGGAATATGCGCTTTCGCAATCACCTGTGCAATGTCCATTACCGTGAGCAGCGGTGCGGTGGATGACGCCATCTCACCCGGATAAAGTGGCCTGTCTGTGATTACCCCTGATATCGGACTGCGTATTTCGGAATAGCTCAACTGCGCTTCGGATCCGGCCAGCTTGGCCTTGGCAGATGCCAACTGCCCGTTAGCAGCGCGCAGCGTTTCATGCCTTCCGATAGCATTTAAGGAATCCAGGTGTTTTTTTGCGATGTTGTAGGCGCTCTTAGCCTGGGCAAGTGATACGGCGGCGGCATCCAGATCTTTCCGCGGCAACGCGCCCTGCTTATAAAGGTCCTGCCGGCTGGTATAGAGCTTTTGCTGGGCGTCAAGCTCCTGCTGTGATGTCTGTACATCCAGCTCTGTCTTCTGGATCTCTTCCGGTAAAGTGGCGCCCACATTCGTTTGATACTGTGCCTGGGCCTGATCATACGCGCCGCGATTGTCCGTAGCGGCGGCCTGGAGGTCGCGGTTTTCCAGTACAGCCAGCAACTGCCCCTGCAAGACCTTTTGTCCGCGTACCACGTAAAACTTTTTTACCGGTGCATTGATTTTGGGAGTAATCGCTGATTGCTGAAGCGGAAACACCACAGCCTCCGCATTCACCACCCGGGCAATATCGCCCTTCCGCGCTGGCGCTGCCTGCACCGAGACCTCGGGTTTTTCTTCGCCCTCGTCCTTCTTGCATCCCGCCAAAAACGCGAGACAGAGGGGGAGAGCCACGGCTATGATCTTCCATGTTCGATTGGGCATAGTAGAAAAGAAATTACATTGTACCTGTCAGCATCTGGAGATTTGCCAGCGCGGTACGGAACCGTACCTGGCCGTCATCATATGCATTGCGTGCCTGGGTCAGTGTGTTTTGTGCGTCCACAACCTCAAGCACCGTTGACTCTCCGCCCTGATAGCGCAGAGTGGTCAGGCGCAGGCTCTCGGCTGCCAGGTCCGCCGAACTCTTCAGCAGTTCCAACTCCTCAAGGGCCGCTGCGGCCTCAGCATAGCTTGTCTGCATGTCCGCCAGAAGCCTCCGCTGCGCCAGCGACAGTTCTCGCTGGGCCTGCTTCTTCCTCAAGTCAGCCTGGATCACTTTGCTGCGCGTCGCACCCCAGGTCCAGATCGGAATATTCAGCGTAGCGGACGTAGAATAACCCAGGTTGCGTGTTCCATTCGGCCCATTCACTGCGAATTGCGGAGCGTCAATGCCGTATACGTAGTCAAGCGTAAGCGTAGGCAGATAGCCTCCACGGGCCGAGGATGCTTCATGTGCGGCCGCCTGCACTGAAAGCGAGGAAACACGTATCTCGGGATTGTTGTTCTGCGCCAGTTTGGCGAACTCCGCAAAGCTCTGCAGAGGCGGCGCCAGCTGAGCATCATCCACCACGGTAAAGTTCTGGTTAAAGTTTGGAAATAGCAAAACGGCCAGGTCCAGCCGGGCCTTGTCCATGGTGAGGCGTGCCTCCCGCAGATCGCGCTGGCGGTCCTGCGCCTGAATCTGCGCCTTGATCACGTCAGCGTGCGCCACTTCGCCGCCATTCTCCAGCTTGTGGCTCAGAGCCAGAAAGTTTTGCGTTTCGGTGGCAGCCTGCTGGACGTTGGCATATTTCCGCTGGGCGGCGATCAATCCGTAATAGCCCTGCACTACCGCCACCACCAACCCCCTTGCCGCGACCTCGGCCTTTGCACGCGCTACAGCTTCCAGCGCCTGTGTCCGGCGATAGTCAGCAATCTGTGTATATCCAAGCGTTTCCTCCACTACGCCCTGGCTTAGGTATTCGTGGACCGCATTGTTACCGATGAACCGCTGCGTTGGCGTGGTTGATTCGGTGGCGATAGCGGTTTGCACCCCACCTACACCTTGCGTAAATAGATATTGGTTATGGTAGTTGACCTGAGGCAGTAATGCGGCACGCGCCTGGACCTTGTCTTCATGCGCAAGGGCCCGGTCTGTCTGCGCGGAAAGGAATTGCACGCTGTTGCTGCGCGCCTGCTTGAGCGCGTCTTGCAGCGTAAGCGTGAGCGGCGCCTGGGTTGAAGAGGATTGGGTCGAAGGGGATTGCATCGCCGGGGACTGGGTTGATGGCGCCTGCGCCGCCGCTGGTGCGGGTTCCTGCGCCACGCACGTCATCACCGTGAATATCAACAGACAATTGACTACGAGCTTCGTGCGACCTTTTGGCAAGTGGGCCCTCCGTTCATGCGAGCGGGAAACAGTATACGTGCACGATACCGTTGGATGCAGGCAGAGCTGCTGGCAGCTATTCGTATGCCAGCTTTAGCCGCGAATACACGCCCAATGCTTATGGGCCTTCGCCAGCGCCGCCTTTCTGTTTTATGATGGAAGTGAGTGTCGATTGAGACTGGCCGGCATTGCAAATGGTGCATTTAACAAAACTCGGGTTGCGGTTGACGGCTCTGCTGCTCGCCGTCATGCTCCTGTTCCCCATGGCTTGCCTGATTGGTGCTCATTCCACTACGGCGATCGCATCGGCACAACATGGATGCCACGAGCTGACACAGTCCACACCATTGCCCGATACTCCCGATCACGACAAGATACCGCACCAGAAATGCTGTCGCGCACCACAGCCGGCTCAGATCGTGGCTGCGGCCGGGTCCATCACAAGCGATACGTTGAACGCAGACGCGCTTGTCATGGCCGCCGCAGTGAGCCAGACTCAAGAGTTGGGTGCGCGATCAAATGAACCGAATCACCCTGCCAGTCCGCCGCATTTTCAAATTCTTCGCGTCTGATCCTTCACGTCTAATCATGAAGCTGCCCAATTTTCTGTCGGCTCACGTACGACGGAGCCATTGAACCATTGGATATTTTCTAACCGGACATCTTCCGGACACCTAAATCGGATGAGTGAATGATCAAGCAATGCAAGCTCTGGTACATCCTTCTATTTTTGGTTCTCGTGAATGTATCGCCTCTCGTCGCCCAAAGCAGTGAAGGCGAACACCATCAACATTCAAGCGCTGCATCGCCGGACGACAAACACCAACACGACCAGTCCATGCCCGGAATGAACATGGATACCGCCGGCGAAAGCCATGGCATGTCTCAAGCTGAAACGTTCATCGAAGAAATTCTGCATCACGCCGCCCCTGGAACCAGCGCGGAACCCAATACCACGCAGGAACCCATGCTGATGCGGAATGCCGGCAATTGGCTCCTGATGTTCCACGGCACGCTATTTCTCAACGTTGAGCAGCAATCCGGGCCTCGCGGCTATGACAAAGTATTCTCCACCAATTGGTTCATGCCCATGGCACAGCGCAGGATCGGGCGTGGAACGCTTACGCTTCGGACCATGGTCAGCCTTGACCCGGCTACCGTCACTCAGCGCTTCTATCCAGAACTGTTTCAGCAGGGTGAAACCGCATTCGGCAAGCCGATAAACGACGGGCAGCATCCGCATGATTTCTTCATGGAGATCGCCGCGCTCTATGACTACAAGATCGGCGAGCATGGATTGGTTTCCTTCTACGCAGCGCCCGTCGGCGATCCCGCCATGGGGCCTCCAGCCTTCGAGCATCGGGTGACCGCATCGGAAGATCCTCTGGCAGCCCTGGGACATCATTTGCAAGACTCAACCCACATCGCGAATGACGTTGTGACCGGGGGCCTCACCTATAAATCCTTCCGGCTTGAGGCCTCAGGCTTTCACGGTCGCGAACCCGATGAATTTCGCTGGAACGTCGACTCAGGCGCCATCGACTCGTGGTCATCGCGCTTTACTTTTCAGCCCGGACAAAACTGGAGCGCGCAATACTCCATCGCCCATCTTTCCAGCCCTGAACAGCTCCATCCCAATGAAGATGTGCGGCGAATGACGGCGTCGGTGATGTACAACCGCCTGTTCAGGGATGGAAGCTGGTCCAGCCTGCTGCTGTGGGGACGCAACCATGTTCTCCCGACCGGCGAGAACTTCAATGGCTATTTGCTGGAATCAACACTGCGTTTTGCCAAACGCGAGGCGGTATGGACTCGGATTGAAAACGTGGACCGCACCACCGAACTACTTTTGGGCAAGCAGCCTGAACCTGCGGCCTTTGACGAAACCTTTCTCGCGCGTATACAGGCTTACAGCCTTGGCTATGACCATGACTTCAAGCTCGTGCCGCGGCTCTCAACCGCCCTGGGCGCGCAAGTCACGCTTTACCAGAAACCGGGATTTCTCACGCCTCTTTACGGTGACCACCCCGCGGGCTTTATAGTATTCCTGCGGATTCGCCCGGTCGGCAGCATGCACATGCACCACTAACGGACCAACTGAGGAGATAGGGCAGCTATGGACAACCCCCGTCGCAAGTTTCTAATTGGAACATCAGCTTTTCTAACCACGGGCTTGATCTCGCCTCTGGCTTCTTTGGCCCAGAACAAAACAGAAACCGCGAAACCTGAACCGAAAAAAGCCGAAGCCGCCCAAAAGAAAGAGGCCGAAGGCGATGAAGATGTTTCCACCAATGAAGATCTAATGCGGGAGCACGGCGTTCTCAATCGCATCCTGCTGATCTACGAGGAAGTGAATCATCGTATTGCTGCGAAACAGGATTTTGATACCGCTCTGGTCACCAAATCAGCCGGCTTGATCAAGAGTTTTATTGAGGATTACCACGAGAAACTGGAAGAAGATCATCTTTTCCCCCGCTTTGAGCAGGCCCACCAGATGATTGAACTCACGGTGAACCTGCGCGCTCAACACGCAATGGGCAGACGAGTGACTGAACGGATTCAGCAATCCGTAAAGGCCAAAGACATCCCCACCCTGAGCACGTCCATCGCATCTTTTGTGCGGATGTATCGTCCCCATGAAGCGCGCGAGGATACCGTTCTCTTCCCCGCCCTGCATAAGCTGGTAAGCCGTCATGAATATGACGCGATGGGTGAAGAGTTCGAAAAGATCGAACGCAAGACCTTCGGCGGTGATGGCTTTGACATGGCCGTTGACCAGGTGACGGAAATCGAAAAGAAACTCGGCATCTATGACATTTCGCAATTCACGCCCGCTCCATGAATGCATACGGCAGCATTGAACGCGCAATTCACAATCCGCGATAATTACGGTGAGGTAGGTCACACATAATCCGGTACTCTCTTTGATAGTTTGGGCTCCAGCACCGCCTGGCATTTAGGTTTCGGCACGCTGTTCGGGAGACAAAATGGAAAGCACACTCTTACTGCACCGGATCCATTTCGCTTTCACCATCACATTCCATTATTTATTTCCTCAGCTGACCATGGGGCTGGCGCCTCTCATTCTGGTTTTTAAGACCATAGCTCTTCGTACCGGCAATGACTTCTACAATCAGTCGGCCAGATTCTGGGCCAAAATCTTCGGCATCAACTTTCTCATGGGTGTGGTTACGGGTATCCCCATGGAGTTTCAGTTCGGCACCAATTGGTCGCAATTCGCCCGCCTTACGGGCGGCGTAATTGGCCAGCCGCTGGTTATGGAAGGAGTGTTCTCCTTCTTCCTGGAGTCCGCGTTCCTGGGCCTTTTCCTGTTTGGCGAGAAACGCCTCAGCCCCAAAGGCCATTGGTGGGCGGCCTTCATGGTCTTCCTGGGCTCATGGCTCTCCGGCTACTTCATTATTGTCACCGACGCATTCATGCAGCATCCGGTCGCCTTTGATCGCGCCTCCGACGGACAGTTTCAGGTAAACAGTTTCTGGGGATTATTGCTCAATCCCTGGGCGCTGATTCAATACGCCCACAATATGAGCGGAGCGGTCATTACCGGCGCGTTTGTCATGGCGGCGATCGGTGCTTTTTACATCATCGAGAAAAAACACGAGGAATTTGGACGGTCTTTCCTGCGCGTGGGCGTGATCGCCGGGTTCATCTTCTGTGTATTGCAGATCTTCCCCACTGGCGACCTCCATGGTCGCTACCTGGCTAAACATCAGCCCGCTGCCATGGCCGGAATGGAAGGCCTCTTCAAGACAGAGAAAGGCGCGCCTCTCGTAATCATGGGCCAGCCGGATCCGGTACGCGAACGCATCGATAACCCCATCGTCGTAAACAAAGTCCTCAGCTTCCTCATTTATGGAACCACCGCAGCAGAAGTACCTGGTCTCAATGAATTCCCGAAAGACCAGTGGCCAACGAATATTCCTCTGCTTTACTTCAGCTATCACATCATGGCCGGACTCGGCACCATTTTTGTCGCTGTGATGGGGCTGGCGATCCTGCAATTGTGGCGCGGCAAGCTCTTTCAAACCACCTGGCTATTGTGGATCATCATGCTGTGCTTGCCATTGCCTTACATTGCCAATACCGCAGGCTGGATGACCGCGGAGGTCGGCCGCCAGCCCTGGCTGGTTTACGGCCTCATGCGCACCACGGAAGGCTTCTCCAAATACGTGAACGATAGCAATACCTTGTTTACGTTGCTGGGCTTCATGGGACTGTACACCGTGCTGGCGATTCTCTTTCTCTTCCTCGTGCATCGTGAAATTGCCCACGGGCCAGCATCCGGCCCTCACAATAGCGTTCGCAAGGGCACTCCCATCCCCGCAGGCACAGGAGACTGACATGTTATTTACATGGTTCTGGCTGGTTGCGGTGATGATCACGGGCTATGTTGTCCTGGATGGATTTGATCTGGGCGCAGGCGTCATTCATCTGTTCATCGCAAAGACTGATCAGGAGCGTCGCACCGTGCTGCGCACCGTTGGTCCGGTCTGGGATGGCAATGAAGTCTGGCTGCTGGCCGGTGGCGGAACTCTCTATTTTGCCTTTCCCTTGCTGTACGCTTCCGGCTTCAGCGGATTCTATCTTCCGCTGATGATCGTGCTCTGGCTCCTGATCCTCCGCGGCGTCGGGATTGAGTTGCGCACACATCTGGATTCGCCGGTGTGGCAGGGCTTTTTTGATGGCTGCTTCGCGCTCTCCAGCATCCTGCTGACAGTCTTCTTCGGCGCCGCCCTGGGAAACGTGATTCGCGGCGTGCCGCTGAAAAGCGATGGCTACTTCTTTCTGCCGCTGTGGACCAACTGGAACGTGGGAGCACATCCCGGTGTGCTGGACTGGTATACGGTCATTGCAGGTCTGGTGGCGCTCATTGCGCTGACCACTCACGGCGCCCACTACGTCGCGATGAAGACCAATGGAACCCTCAACGCCCGTTCTCGACGCATGGCTGCCATTCTTTGGCCGGCCCTGGTATTGATTACGCTGGTCAGCCTCTTCGCAACTCTCTCGATTCATCCCGGGCTGCTGGACAACTACAAACACTTCCCTTTTCTCTATATTGTTCCCGTTGCCGTGGCCGCCACGCTGTTTGCAATGTTTCACTTTCGCCGTAACGGGAATGACACCGGCGCATTTCTCTCGTCGGCGGGATACCTGGTTTTCATGCTGGTGGGAGCCGCCGCGGCGGTGTATCCCAACCTGCTGGTTTCAACCACGGATCAATCGCTGAATATCACCATCTACAACGCTCATACCGGATGGTATGCCTTACGAACCGGTTTAGTGTTCTGGGGAATAGGAATGGCGCTCGCACTCGGCTATTTCGTTTTCATATATCGCATGTTCAAGGGAAAGGTGAGCGATCAGCCAGGCGGCGGATACATTTAGACGCATTCGTAATTTGTAATTTTGAATTTGTAAGTTGTAATTTTGAATTTACAAATCTCGCAGTCTCTTCACTCACAGGATGAGGACAACGGGTGAGATTTTGAAGTTATAAGTTTGAAGTTATAAGTTTGAAGTTATAAATTTGAAATTATAAATTTGAAATTACAAATCCTTTATACTTCTCTTCCGTGCAAAGCGAAGACATTCTCACCACCAAACCGCCTGACGCTGACATGCGCGTGCCTTACGGTCACGATGAAAACCAGTTTGCCGACGTGCGCGTGCCTGAAGGCAAAGGCCCATTTCCAGCCGTATTCTTTATCCATGGCGGATACTGGCGGGCAAAGTACGACCTTATTTATGCCGGGCATCTGTGCGCTGCGCTCAGGAAGATCGGTATCGCCAGTTGGAACGTTGAATATCGTCGCGTGGGCAATCGCGGCGGCGGATGGCCGGGCACATTCGAAGACATTCGCAGCGCCTACTCCACCATGCGTGCTTTCAAGAAAAGCAGATTGGCTCCGCTTGATCTGAAACGTATTTGCGTGGCTGGACACTCCGCCGGCGGACAGCTCGCATTGGCCCTGGCCGCTTTCGAGCCCACGATCACACATGCCTTGTCACTGGCAGGCGTGCTGGACCTGCATCGTGGATGGGAATTGCACTTGAGCAATGATGCGGTCTCAGAATTCCTGGGCGGATCGCCTGCCCAGGTTCCTGATCATTATCGTGAAGCATCACCCGCTGAAAAGCACATTACCGCCTCCCAGAAGTTGATTCATGGCACTGCAGACGATGCAGTCCCTTACGAGATCAGCAAGACCTATGCAGAAAAGAAGAAGGCGGCTGGGGAAAAGCTGGAGCTCATTACTTTGCCCGATACCGGCCACTTTGAGATTATGGACCCGAAGTCGAATGTGTGGAGCAAGGTTCAGGACGCGATCGTCGCACTGACGCACCGTTAGATCAAAGATCAAAGACCGGAGATCGGATCGCGACGGAAAGGCCAGCAAAAACGAGAACCGCGCGGCAATGGTTCTTCCGCGCGGCTATAAACTCTTTGGCTTATGCACTCTGGCTGAGGTTGCAGCCCGGTTACTAACAACGGGGCTTGCCTTTTTTTGCACTCGCCCGCTTAACCTGATATCGGAATTCTAGCCCCATTCCCTATATTCTCTGCCATTACCACGGGACAGTGTCGTAGGGCATCTAAACTGGTGCCATGAACACAAGCAAGGGCGTGGAAAGTTTTCTCAGCAAACATTCCGTTGAAGAAACAGTACGACGGTTCACTTCTCTGCTTCAGCAAAAAGGCATCAAGCTGTTTGCTGTGGTCGATCATAGTGGAGAAGCAATTGCCGCTGGCCTGGAGTTGCGGCCCACCATGCTTGTGATCTTCGGCAGTCCAAAGGCGGGCACGCCCATCATGCAAGCCAATCAAGTGGCTGCCATCGATTTGCCGTTGAAGCTCCTGGTTTGGACAGATGAAAACCAACAGACCTGGACTTCATGGAATTCACCAGAATACCTTCAGCAACGCCATGAGTTCCCGCCGGCATTGGAGCAAAATATCGCCGTCGTGAAGTCACTGGCGCAAGCTGCAGCCGGCACTGAATAGCCCGGCAGTGAATAGCCCCGCAGTGAATAGCCCCGCAGTGAATAGTAACGATTCAACTCATCGGGTTGACACTTCTTGATGATCCTCACTACAGTCGATGGGCGAATCATTGGGAGAGATCATGAAGAATTTGTGCTGCATCGGACCGGGCATGGCAATCGCCTTGATTCTGGCTGGCTCGTTGACTCTGCCTGGCTCCAAGCCCGAACAATCCCAGGCCCAGTCTCCCGCAACCACGGCAAATACCACGACAGAAAAAGGAGCAGCCATGCATGCCACTGGCCCATTTGATGTGAAACTTGCGCCTCAGCCTTCCGATGACCCATCGCTGGGTCGCATGTCCCTTGACAAGCATTACCATGGCGACCTGGATGCAACCGGCACGGGCCAGATGTTGACCGGAGGCGATTTCAAAACCGGGTCAGCCGCGTACGTTGCCATGGAGAAAGTAACAGGGACACTCAAAGGCCGCACTGGGACTTTTCTGATGCAGCACTCTGGAATGCTTACACGCGGAGCACAGCAGCTTGCCATCAACATCGTGCCGGATTCAGGCACAGGACAGCTTACCGGGATCGCAGGAAAGATGGACGTGAAGATTACCGAGGGCAACCACCTCTACGAACTGGAATACACACTGCCGGAAGCGAAATGACTATTCTCGGTTGCGATGAATCATGAGATTCACCGCGCTGGAAGCTGTGATCAGGGTGATCATCGCCAGCGAGGCAACACAGTAAATGCACCAGACCTCGAGAACGTAGGCTTCGATACGCGTCAGATAGAGTGAAAAGGCAAGCCCGATCACAGCGGCAATGAGAAGGAGTTTTCTGGCCCTTACAGCCGCGAGCACTCCAAGCAGGATATAGCCGCCAATACCAATAATCGCCACGGGAATTTTCGCCAGGACGGCATATGGACTGTGATTTACGGTTCCACAATCCCAGCGATCATTGACGCTGCATGGAGATGTGCCCACGCGATAGTGTTCACGCAACGCCAGGGAAGCAACCACGATTCCAACCAATGCCAGGAAAACAATCCACCATCTCACGTGAGTCTCCGCACAAAGACGATTGTGTAACAGCTTTATTTTAGCCCCAGGGCTTTTGCCTGAAATTGCAGTGATGCCTGCAGATGCTGCACCACGAATTGCCAGTCATGCTGTCCGGGATAAATTGCGATTGTGTGCGGCACGTTGCGTTGCGTGAGCAGCTTATCCAGTTGACGGGCGCCTGCATCAAAGCCGTAGTCGTCATTGGCGCCGCAGTCGGCATAAATCTTCAACCCCGCCAGATTTTTACTGCGTGCGTACACAAAGGGCGTATTCGCTTTCCAGAAGGTCTCATCCACGGGCCGGCCAAAAGCGGAGCCGAAGAAAGCATTGAAGCCCGCGTTTGCCGCGCCATTCGGCAATCGCTCCAGCAACGCCGGCATGTGCGCGGCCACTGACGCAAACATTTGCGGATACTTGAAAGCAAAGCGCAGCGCGCCGTAACCACCCATGGAAATACCGCCAATAGCGCGACCGGCGCGGGTGCCCGTTAGACGGAATTTCTTTTCCATCTGGGGGATGAAGTCACGAATGAAGAAGTCCTCATAGTGTACGTGACCGTCTTGCGAGTTGATGTAGAACGACGTATCAGCTTGCGGCGTGATGATGACAAACTCACCCATCTTCTTCTGTTCCCACATGTCTTCAATGATCTGCCAGCCGCCGCTGGACACCAGAAAGCTCTGGTCGCCGCCGATGCCGTGAAGGAAATAGAGGACAGGAAACTTTTTTGCAGGCTGCGCGTCATAGCTTGGCGGCAGCATGGCGCAATAACCGACGGCGCCCGACATGAAATGACTCTGGACTGATCCGCATTGCACACGCTCAGCGGCAAAGGCCGGGACGGCGGCGACGATCAGAATTGTGATGAGAAGAAGGCGAAGTTTCATGCAGAAGTTTTAGTGTACTTCATTCTTGTGTCGCTTTGCTCCAGACCGCTTGGCAGCGTCAATCGGGTTACAACAATGTGCTCCTGTGACTACGGGCTCGGCACGCAAGTTGGCCTCGCCCTTACAGTGCAAGGACGAGGGCTCGCGCCGTCCACGCGCGTCGAGCCCGCTGCAAAGGAGCCTTCGTGCAGTTGCCACTATGGACGCACTCGAGCGGTCTGGAGCGAAGCGACATAATTACTAATCATGCCGTAACGCTTCAACCGGATCCAGACGCGCTGCACGCGAAGCCGGATACAGTCCCGCGAAAAGGCTTACGCCGATGGAAAACACCATGGCAAAAGCCACGAGCAGGATCGGCAAATAAAAAAAGTTCTCCGGCTTGATCTGCTGGCGAACCATAATGACGTTGGCGCCAAGATTGATCGCACGTCCGATAAGCCAGCCCATCGTTACCCCGAGTGCGCCTCCAAGCGCCCCCATGGATCCGGCTTCGACAAAGAAAATACGCTTTACGTCACCATCGCTGGCGCCCACGGCCTTCATGATGCCTATTTCACGGCGGCGCTCCAGCACCGCCATCACCAGCGTGTTTACAATGCCCAGAAAGGCCACGGCCAGCGCCAGGCTGCCAAATATCCCGAGAAACATATCGAGATACATGAACGCCTTGGTCAGCCCCTTGGACGCATCCACAATCGAGAAAGTATTGAATCCCAGCTTCTTGATCTCATCTTCCACCTGCACAACTTGTTTGCTTTTGGCCACGCGCACGATCAGCGCGGTATATGACTTCCCTTCACTGGCACGCATGACGTTGCGCAAGTCACCGGGCTGGATCATATTGAGCGATTCGGCAAATTCAATGGGCAGAAAAACTGATGTGCGTCCGTTGCGCATCCCGCGGTTGGGCTCACTGTTCACAATTCCGACGACGGTCAGCGTTTGCTCGCGACGCACAACGTTGAATGCTGAGGAATCACCGAGGTCGGGCGAATCACTCTTGGCCGCGTCTTTGGTCCCGTCCTTACTGTTCGCGTCTCTACTCGCGCCGTCTTTACCGAAAGCTGTTCCCGAACTGCGCGCTGGCGCAGCACCAGCAGATTGGCGCTCGGCATAACGGAAGATAATATCTTTGCCCAGAAGTTGATTGGCCTGATCATTGCTCAGATTCTGGCCAACGGCCTTTGCATCGTCGGGCAGGCCAAGCAGAACGCGTCCAAAATCAGCCATGATGATGGCTTGCGGCGCTTGTGCCGCAGAGAAGAACTTGCCCTGAAACTCATCAAACGCTTCGCCTGAGCGGGCCGATTCGGGCAATCCACCCACAACCGTAAAGTGCGAATCTTCCGGCTTGCCATCAGCCAGGCGAAATTCACCTACCGCACTCAGGTTAGGATAGACCTCCAACACGTCCTTTATTTCTTCAATCGACTTACGCGCTGCATCATCCAGCGCCTTGGGCGGCGCCGAATTCTCAGAGCTTTGCATGCCACGGCCACGAAAATCCTGCCGTGAAGTCACGTATACGGAATCAAATAATCCGGAACGTCCTAGTTGACGATTGAAGAGGCGTTGCAGGCCCACACCCAGCGACAGCATGGCTACCAGGGAAGCTACGCCCACTCCAATACCAAGCGTAGTAAGCGAGTTGCGCAGAATCGCCTCGCGCAGGTTGCGGCCGGCGAGCTCTACCAGATCATAGGCCCTCAAACGGTTACTCCTTTATGCTTGTTGCGGGTCTCGTCCAGAACTTTACCATCGCCCAGGAAAACCATTTTGCCCGCATAACGATCTGCCAGCGTGCGCTCGTGCGTAACCATAATCACTGTCATGTCCAGCGAGCGATTCAATTCGGTGATCAGTCCCATGATTTCGGTCCCGGTCTTGGAATCCAGATTTCCCGTTGGCTCATCTGCCAGAAGAATTTTCGGCTGATTGACCAGCGCGCGGGCCAGTGCGATGCGCTGCTGCTCTCCGCCTGACATTTCGCTGGGCCGATGTTTTGCCCGGTCCTGTAGTCCGACCTTGCTCAAAGCTTCCTCCACGCGTGAGCGACGCTCTTTGCGACGCACTTCAGCAAAACGCATCGGAAGCTCTACGTTTTCATAGGCTGTCATGGTGGGAACAAGATTGAAAGACTGGAAAACCATGCCCACTGTGTGCCGGCGATACTGCGCCAGATCATGCGGAGTCATGGTAGCCAGGTCATGACCTTCCACCACGATGGCGCCGGAATCCGGGCGATCAAGACCGGCTATAAGATTGAGAAGCGTGGATTTACCCGATCCGGAAGCTCCCAATAATGCAATAAACTCTCCGCGATCGGCAGCGATGCTGACTCCGTCTACCGCCGGGATAATACTGCGTCCCATTTTGTAATGGCGGACCAGAGCAACAGTTCTGACCGCTTCCGCTCCGTTACCGTTGTTTTCCAAATGTGATCCTCAGAAGTGCCGACTCATTTGATGTTACTACGGGGCTTCCGCATCCTGCGTTCAGAAGCTTTTAAAAAACAGGCCCAAAGGTGACCATTCAGGCGTGTACGGAAATACGTGAGGGTCAGCAGTACGGGGGCTGCTACCGTTGTAATGACATGTTGGCCACTGCTATCAGGGCTGACTTCTCAGGACATTTCATTTTCACATTAAACTTTGAAGACGGTTGGCGAGCGAATATATTGTTTCCATTCAATTTAACGTTCTAACAATTTCGTGTTTTAACAATCTAAAGAACCATGGGTCTCTATTGAATATGCGCCTGCATCACCTGAGCTGGATATTTCTTTTGAGCTGCCTGTCGGCAACCGTTGCCGCTCAAAGCCTTAAACTGGGCGAGGTCATGCCCTCAGTAACCGTACAGGAAGACGCCACTCATTCCTACGCTTTGTATCTGCCCAGCAATTACACACCGCAGAAACGCTGGCCTATTCTGGTTGCCTTTGATCCCTTTGGCCGCGGCGCTACTGCGGTAAAGCTTTTCCAGCCTGGCGCCGAGAAATACGGCTTCATCGTTGTCGGCAGCAACAATTCACGCAATTTCAGTGATTCTACCAAGGCCATTCGACTGCTGTGGACTGACGTGATTCACCATGTCGCCATCGATCCGCGACGCATATACACCACCGGTCTTTCCGGCGGAGCGCGTGTGGCTTCCTCCTTTGCGATTGCCTGCAAGACATGCGTGGCGGGAGTCATTGCCTGTGCTGCCGGCTTGCCGCCGGGCACAAAAGACCTGCCGGAAACCACGGAGTGGTTTCTTGCCACCGGCACCACCGACTTCAATTATCCAGAGATGCTGGAGCTACACGAAAATCTGGACAGCCACCACCTGGTGAATCGCCTGGACGTCTTTGAGGGCCCTCACGGCTGGATGCCATCGTCCATGGCGGAGGACGCGCTGGCCTGGCTTCAATTAAGAGCCATGGTCAAGGGGACCGTACCGCTGAATAAAGATTTTATTGAATCGGAATTTCTAAAACGGACAACAGCCGCTCAGTCGCTGCTCGAGAAAGGCGACGTGCTCTCGGCCTCGCGCGCTTACCCGGCAATCGTGAACGATTTCGGTAAGCTGCGTGATGTATCGGGTGCGGAACAATCGGCCAGCCAGTTGAATGCTTCCAAAGAATTGAAACAGGCAAAGAAGAACGAGATTGCGGCTCTGGATCTTCAGCGCCGCGTCGTAGGAAAGTTGGGCGTAGTTGTTAACTTTCTGGGCAGTGGAGCTGATGTTCGTGACGCATTTGTTCAGCTGGAATCAGCTGTCGGTGACGAGAACAGGTCGCTCAAGAATGAATCGGAACAATGGCGCCGCGAGGCGATTGAACGCGGTATCTGGTCCTCCTTCATTACTGCCATGGAGAACGGGCAGCAGGCGGCCATGAGCAAAAACTATCCAATCGCAAAGCTCTTGTTCGAGGCCGCTACTATCATTCGTCCTGAGATTTCGTGGGCGCACACTTCCTTGGCGAATGTCTACGCAGTCACAGGCGACAGGAAACACGCAATCACCGAATTGCGCAAAGCAGTGGACACCGGACTCAACAATCCAGAAACATTCGCCGACAAGGATTTCGATCGCGTGCGTGATGATCCGGCTTTCCAGGAGCTGCTTGCCCAGGTGAAGGCGAAAGCGCAAACCAAGCCGCAATAAAACTCAAAACTACAGCTTATTCGTCACGCAATGCCTGAATTGGTTCCACGGCCGCCGCGCGCCGTGCCGGCAAGAACGAGGCAAGCGCGCCCACCACTAGCAGCGCAATCACAACCACAAAATAAGTCCAGATATCGAGCGGCTTAACCCCGAACAAGAAGCCTTTTACCAGCCTGCCGCTCAAACCAGCCAGAAAGATTCCGGCAACCAAACCGGCCACAACCATGACCGAACCCTGGCGCAGAATCATGGTGAGAATGCTGTGCCGCGTTGCGCCCAGCGCCAGACGCACACCAATCTCTCGCCGGCGATAAGTTACCAGCTGGGCAAGAACGCCGTACAGCCCGGCAACAACCATAAGAATCGCCAGGCCGGCGAATGTGCCAATCAGGTAAAGTCCGAGACGGTCATTGAAATTGCTTTGCGCCAGGCTTTCCTGCATGGTGAGAAAATTATCGATGGCAAAGTCCGGCGCATCCTGTTTAAACGCCGCGCGCGCGGCGGGCGCCACGGCAATATCACCCTGCGTCTTCACCACAAAGAAGACCAAAGTTTTCAAGAGAGCTGGATAGAAAAGTGACGTTGTGGGTATCTGCTGGTATGACAGCATCAGCAACGGCTTGGGCTGGGCGGATGGCGATTGATCGACCTGATCACCAAGAATGCCGACGATGGTATACGGCTTGAGCATGCCGGTATCTTTGCCGCCCAGATCGAGCTGTTTGCCAAGCGGATCTTCATTGGGAAAATACTTGTGCATGAAGGTCTCATTGGCAACGGCCACATAGCTGGTGGAAGCCGTATCATCTTCACTGATCATGCGCCCGCGAACCACGGACGTGCTCATGACGTGAGCGTACCCGCCGCTCACGGCCGTCAGGGTGGTCTGGTTGTCATGCTGAGATTCTTCCGGCTTGCCCAGAATATTAAAGCTGCTGCCCAGTGACAGTCCGGAGAACGGTGGCACGGTGGTGAGTGCTGCGTCCTGAAAGCCGGGCAGTGATTTGAGCCGCTGAATCAGCGGCTGGTACACCTGGTTGGCGATGCTCGGCTGCTGCTGTGTCTCTTCTGAAACGTTCATGTTACCAAAGCCAGTTGCATCGGCCGGCTGTGCGCTGAAAGACGTCACGCGAGTTACGTCAAATCCCAGGCGGGCATGCTCCAGATTCCACAGCGTGCGGAACAGCAAGCCGGTGGAAATCAAAAGCAGAGTTGAGAGCGCTACTTCTCCAGCAACGAGCCATCCGCTGAGCTTACCGCGAACTGAGCGTGCGCCAACACCGCGAGACGCCGATTGCAATGCGGGCTGCGGATCAGTCCGGGCCACGAGGAATGCCGGCAGCAGCGATGAGATCAAGGTGGTGAGCGTGGCGATGGCAGCCAGCACCAGAACCACAGTCCAGTGAATGGTGATTTCATCCGCGCGTGGAATGGTTCCCGCGGGCAGCTTGTGGATGGCGGAAATGGCAAGCGCAGCCAGACCGAAGCCAACGGCACAGCCGGCAGCGCTAAGCAGAGCACCTTCAACGATCAACTGTCGCAGTAGTCGCAGACGTCCAGCTCCGAGAGCGGCACGGACAGCAAATTCCTGCTGGCGTCCCAGACAACGTGCAATCAGCAGATTGGCCACGTTGGCGCAGGCAATCAACAACACCAGTCCCAAAGCAACCAGTAAGGCAATAAGGACGCTGCGCACGTCACCGGTAAGGATTTTCTGGTATGAGCTGGCAGTAAAAGGGATCTCACGAGTGGCTTTGGGATCAGACTGGCGAATATGCCTGGCGATGCCGGTGAGTTCACTGCGCAGTTGAGCGATGGTAGACTCCGGCTTGAGCTGGCCCACGATGAGGAAGAAGGAATAGCCGCGCTCCGTCAGCATCTCCCGCGTGGGCTGAATGGGCAGCCACAAACCTTTGCTGATATCAGGCCCAATAGATTCAGGAAACTTAAAGCTGGCGGGCATCACACCAATTACGGTTCGAGGCAAAGCGTTCACGCGGATGGTACGGCCAAGGATTTGTGGATCGGCGCCAAAAGCCTGCCTCCAGAGGGCTTCCGAGATGACCACCACACGCGGTCCGCCGGCCTTGCCTTCGTCTTCAGAAAAGGTGCGGCCCATGAGCGGTTTGGCTCCTGCCATGGTGAACAGGTTCGGTGTTGTGCCGGGTGTGACCACACTTACAGAACCATCATGGCCCTGCACCACACCTATGTCCTCCGAATAACCTGCCACGTCGGCGAGGGTCTGCGACTGCTCGCGGATATCGTGATAATTAAGGTAGGAAGTGGTGGCAGGACGCGCATCAATGCCTCCGGCGCCGGCTGGGCCAATGGAGACCAGGCGGTCCGCATGGGCATACGGTATGGGTCGCAACAAGACACTTTCGACCACGGTGAACATTGCGGTATTCGCGCCGATCCCCAACGCAAGCGTCAGGATAGCCAGGACCGCAAAGCCGGGCGACTTACGAAGCTGTCGGATGCCGTAACGAATGTCTTGTAAGAGCGCGTCCATGAGTGAACTCCGTTGAAGCGAGTGTCGGACACTTCGCCGTAAATTCAGGCGTAGATAAGCATACGCCAAAAAAATAGATGGGAGTTCCATTCAGGGCTCGCGCCGTCCACGCGCGCCGAGCCCGCTGCAACAAGCGCCTGTCGCCGTGGCCATGAGAAAAACGCTTAAGCGGTCTGGAGCGCAGCGACAAAATTCTAGTTTTGAATCCGTGAGGGCTCGCGCCGTCCACGCGCGCCGAGCCCGCTGCAACAAGTGCCCGTCGCCGTAACCAGGCTAAACGCTCTCAAGCGGGGTGGAGCGCAGCGACAAAATTAAAGAGTAAAGAAGAAAAGGATATTGGAAACGAACATACCCATGGCGGCGCAGCCCAGCCAAAAGTTCTCAAAGCGAGAGTTCGTGGTCTTCATGATTTTCTCATTGTTGGACAGCACTAGGATATAAACAAATATCGGGACCAGAACTATTCCAGCGAATACCTGCGACCAGTAAAGTACCTTCACCGTGTTCACGCCGAAGAAATCGATGAACACCGCCAAAAAAACGGTTGCTGAGATCATGACGTAGAACAGCCTGGCTTCCCAGGGTTCAATCGCCAGACTTGATTTCCACCCAAAAGCTTCAGCGACACTGAAACACAGCGAAGCGACCAAAATTGGCAGGGCCACCAGGCCTGATCCTATGATGCCCAGCGAGAAAAGGAGCGGGCCGGCAATGCCGAATGTGCCCAGCGCTTCCGATGCCGTGCGCGTGGTCATGTTAGAGGCGTCCGCAACGTGCAGATGCGAAGCTGCGATCATCGCGCACAACGATATCAGGCAAGCGACTACCGTGCCTGCATGCGACTCACTCACATGCGCCTGGGCCAGGCCTTGCGGTAGTCCGCGTTTGGAACTGGTCTGCCAGACGATCACGTCCGGTGTGAGCAGTGAGCCGAAAACCGCCACCACTGCCATCATGTAGCCGCTATTGCTTTGTATCCGGGGAACCAGCACATTCACGGCAAGAGCCGGAAACGAATCAGTGACGTGAATCGCAGCGATAACGTAGGCGATCAGGATCAATGTAAGTGATCCCAGCGCCTTGGTCGTTTTCCGGTAGTTACCCAGAATCAACACATACCAGATCGCGAACCCGACAATCGCAAGAAAGAAGACGCGCGGGACGGAGGTGATGATGGAAATGCCATCACTCACAGCAACGATATCGCCAACAATCATGGCAAGGTTCACGCCGGCAATCAGCAGCGCAATCACCATGGCAATCTTCTTGCCATAATTTTCACGAATCAGTTCCACCAGCCCTTTGCCGGTTTCATGACCAAGTCGTGAAGAGACGGCAAAGACACTGAACAGCACAGGAATGCAGAGCAGCACTACCCAGCCCAGAGACACTCCAAAGATGGCGCCTGCAACTGTTGCCGTGAGAACGGCGGCAGGATCAAGGTCAGCCGCTCCGGCAATGATTCCGGGCACAACGCGGCGCACCTTGTCGGCCAGAGATAATCTGGCCACTTCACCCAGAGACTTGCCATTTTCTGTTAAATGAAGAAGTTGCATTTCAGCGTGCACCCGGTCCGCGCCTGCACCGTTAGAAGCAAGAGGAACTCAGGTGGTTGGATAGTGTCAGGCCGCAGCGCCAACCGTTGGTGATTGGTCGCTCGGCACGAGTGCAATGCCATACCACCGCAAATCTGCCTTACTGCTTATTAATTGGAGCTGATATGTACGACCGGTAGCGCGGCAATTGACCTGCAGGCGGCGGATTTTTTCGGAAGTTCAGGGCTTTCGCGAAATGTTTCGGGCTCGATAACGTCGGGGTAAATGAGCATTTCTATGATGTCGTAGAATTCCTGGCTCGGCATAGTCCTTTTTCTCTTGTCTTGATTCTCTCTTGTCTTGATTTGTCTTTTTGATGTTCCTTGGTCACTGGAACCAAGCCCGCTGGAAATAAGCTCAGTGGGAATCAGTATGGTGCCGGAAGTGGCGCCGCTTCATTAAAATTTGGTTACCGGTCTGAACTTCTCACATGGCCTTCGCAGGAGTTCAGCCCTTCAGACTTTTGCTCCCGGTTGAGAAGCGCCCGGAGGAGCGTCTGCCTGAGCAAAGCCGCGTCCGCAGCGATGGAGTCCGGCACGGAACTTCTCGCGTTCTTCCGGGCTCATATGCGCCCAGCGTTCGCGCATTCCAGAGCGCCATCGGCCATGCCTTCCACCACGATGGAAACCGCCAAAAAGGATCTTGCCCAGAATGAGCAAGCCCAGGGCCTGGGCAAAGGTGATGCTATGCAGGCCAAACAGGGATGGCACCAGCCAATTCCACAATTGCATGACCACAAAGCCGAACACCAGAACACCCAGCGCCGCGAACAAAATAAATTTTACGATTCGACCAGCTATAAATCTTGTCATCGTCTAGTCCTTAATCTTTCTTCCAACAGTCGTACCAAAGCTACTCACGGATAAACTCTTCATGAATACTCTGCAATCGCTTGCGTAGATGCATGACGGCGTAGCGTTTGCGCGATAACAGAGTATTTACGCTGGCGCCGGTTTCTTCCGCCAACTCCTTGAAACTTCTGCCTTCAATCTCGTGTGCCACAAAGACGAGTCGTTGTTCCGGCGGAAGTTCTTCAATAGCCGCTGTCAACTCGTCCACCAGCACACCTCTGGCAAAGGCCGCTTCAGGACCGGCATCCGGTGAAGGCAGCAGGTCTTCCAGCGTCATGTCGCCTCCGCCATCTTCGCTCGCAACCGGATCAGCCAGCGATTGCTGCGGCCGCGCACGGCGAAAGAGATCGATAATCCGGTTTCGTGCCACTCGATAAAGCCATGCTCCCACCTGCTCGATCGGCTTCATCATGCGATAGGCCTGTACCAGCTCATAGAAGACGTCCTGCAGAATGTCTTCTGCATCACCTTCGTCTGCTACACGACGGCGGATGAAATTGCGCAGGCGTGGACGCTCCTGCTGGATCGCCTCATTGATGCGACGCTCCTGATCAAATGCCATCTCGTGAGTGATCTCAATCTCCGTGCTCACATGCCTGTAGACGGGTGAGCAAACAGGATATTTTGGAAGACAAATTTCGCTGCGTCCCCAACGGGTCGGCTTATCTTCTTAAGCTGACATTACACGTGCGAGGGTCACGACGTTGCCGCTTAATCACTTTGAAGAGGAAACACTGTATTTGCAATAGGTTGAACGCGAAATCTGATTCGACAGTCCCAGATTCGACAATCTAAAAGATGCGTGCGGTGGTTTTAGGAACATTTACAGATGCGAAAACTGGCATCCGCCTGTTAGAGGATGGGCCTTTCAGCCCCCCGGCGCTTCACCAGGGGGCGTTAAGTTTCAGCGTAAGCCGCCGGAGACAATCAAAGTCTCGCCAGTGATCCAGGCGGAGTCGGGCGAAGCCAGGAAGACTGCGACCGGAGCGATGTCATCCGGCTGGCCAAAACGGCCAAGAGGAGTTTCTGCCGTCAGTTGCTTTTCGAAGTCACTGCCCTGCAATCCCGCACTGACGAAACCTTCTGTCTCCACTCCACCGGGGTTGATGGAGTTGACACGGATCTTGCGTGGCCCCAGTTCCTTTGCAAGGACGCCGGTCACTGCATCCACTGCGCCCTTGGTCGCGGAGTAGACAACCGATGTTGGAGGTGTCTTCCTGCTGGCAACCGAACCGACGTTGATGACGCTGCCGCCTTTTGGCCCAAAGTTTCTGGCTGCTTCCTGTGTGGTCATGATCAGCCCCAGCACGTTGGTATTGAAGGTGCGGTGGAACTCGGCTTCGGTCACCGCCTCAAGAGGTTCAAACTTATAAACACCCGCGTTATTGACCAGGATATCCAGCGGTCCGAAGGCTTTTTGGGTTTCTTTGAAGAGGCGTTTCACATCCGCCGCTTTCGATACGTCTCCCTGCACCGCGATGGCCTTACCGCCCTTGCCGGTGATGTCCGTAACAACTTTTTCGGCGCCTTCTTTGCTGGATGAATAGTTCACTACCACGGCTGCGCCCGCTGCCGCCAGACTCCTGGCGATGCTGGCTCCAATTCCCTTGGAAGCTCCTGTAACCACTGCCACTTTGCCTTTTAAGTCAGCCATTTTTGAGACTCCTCTGTCAGTATCGTTCTTCTCTCATTTAGATGATCATCTAAATGTCTAAACGATCAGATGTGCGGCGATGCAGGAAGATTCACAGAAAGAAGACTCACAGAAAAATGACGAGGATGGGGATTGCGCTCTTTAGATCTTTGCCAGACGGTCCAGGTAGGCGTGCAGGACATCCCTTTGCAGCACCATGTGGGCAAATTTACCTTCACGGACGATCTCGACCAGTCCCGCGCTTTCCAGCTCTTTTAAATGGTGTGAGAGCGTAGCGGCGCTCACGTGATGCGCTTTCTGGATCATGGTACAGGGCGTGGCCTTATCGCAAGCGCCGATCTGCTTGAGTATCTGATAGCGTCTCGGCTCTGCAAGTGCCCGTGCGATCCGGGCAAATTGCTGGTCACTCAACCGGCCATTCCCGGATGTTTTCTTTGCAGGCTTTCCGTTTTCTGATGTCACCATTGCTTCAACGTTACGCCGCCAGGGACATCGGGTGCAAGAGCGCTGATTTATTTCGGGAACCGGTAAGGGCTCGCGCCGTCCACGCGCGCCGAGCCCGCTGTAGCAGGAGCGCGTCGCCGTAACCAAGATAAAAGCTCTCAAGCGGGGTGGAGCGAAGCGACAAAATTCTTAGTAGCGCAGGACCTGTGTCTTGGCGATGACGTCATGAAGCCCGCGCTTGCGGTCCATGAACGCAATCATGATGAAACCGATGTTCGAAGCCAGTCCGGAAAGGATCTTGGCAAAGAAACGCCCGGTGGACCTGCCAACAGATATGCGATTACCGAAATCGTCCGTAACTTTAAGACGAAGGAGTTTTTTCCCAATGGTTCCCTGCCAGCTTGAGCTGGTAAGCACAATCTCGTACAGCAAGTGTGCACTGATCGCCGCGAGTGAGAATAAGACGATGGCCCATATGAACTCTGGCGGAGGTGTGTCCTGCTCAAAACCACCATTGTGGATCACGGTAATGATGGAGGGAAGAACGAAGATAGCAAACACAGGGACCAGGACCACCCCCAGTACGGCCTGATCGATGAAATAGGCGACCAGCCTGATCCAGAATCCACCATAATAACTGTCTGGCATCACTGGAACAGCGGTGACATAGGGAGCCGTGACGACGGCGGTGGAAGCCTGAGAAGACGATGCGACTGGGCTGGCAACAGCCACCATTCTGGAACCACAACGCTGGCAGAATGCCGCACCAGCCGTGGCGGGAGCGCCGCATTGAGAGCAATACACACTATCAGCCATATCTGCCGAATATAATCCTGTTGAGATTAGCTGTAAACAGCAGCGGCCACCCGGGCCGATCTTCTGTAATCTTCCAGAGTCAATTCCAGCCCGCCGTAGTCCGGATGCTCATTCATGGTGAGTGTGTAGGCAATATCGAGCCGGTCGCCAGGAGCCAGCGGATCGGCTTTCAGTCGTTCCGCCATGCGCCAGCCCATCGCCTCATAGCTGTAACTGTTTTTCCCGCTATCCATTTTCTGGTTGACCCGGAGTTTGATGTGCTTTTCCTTGATGATCTTTGGCGGCACCAGCAAATTAACGCCACTCGACGAGAAGACCGGCTGGCGATTGCCCTGTCCAAATGGCTCAAAGCTCTGGATGCTGTCCAAGAGTTGTGGCGTGGCTGCGTTGAGAGGCAGGTCCAGATCAATTTTTACCGCCGGAAAAAAATCCTCGGGGTGCAGCCGTTCCCGCGCAAACAGATTCAAACGTCGCTTCAGTTCGGGAAGATGTTCACTCTGCAGCGCAAAACCTACCGCATGAGAGTGTCCGCCAAAGCGCGTAAACAAATCGCGGCATGACTCCAGCGCGTCCAGAAGGTGAAGGGCAGTGATGGACCGGCCGGAGCCGTGCGCCTCTTCGCCATCTTTTGCTACCACCAGCGCCGGACGACCAGTCTTCTCCACCACACGCGACGCGACAATTCCTACCACCCCACGGTGCCAGCCGTCGCCATCAAACACCATGCAGAAATGCTCGGAAAGATCGGGCGCTTCGGCCAGTTGCTTTTCAATCTCGGCCACAATTCTCTGCTCTTCCGCCTGACGTTCAGTATTGAGCTGATCAAGTTTCAAAGCAATCTCACGGCAACGTTCGGTATCTTTGCAGGTAAAAAGCTCGATGACGTCGCGAGCGACGTCCATCCGGCCAGCCGCATTAATGCGGGGCCCCAGACGAAATCCCACGTCGCCCGCAGCCAGCGCTCGTCCAACATTCGCCAGCCCGGATACTTCCATCAACGCTTTGAGTCCGCCATTGACGGGACGCCGTAATCCTTCGAGCCCCATCTTGGCCATCACGCGATTTTCATCCACCAGCGGCACCGCATCGGCGATGGTCGCCATGGCCACCATTTTCAAAAATGACGGGATGAGCCTGGCTTGATCGGCAGCATCTTTGAATTTCGCAAACAGCGCCTGCGCGATCTTGAAAGCAACGCCCGCGCCGCATAGCGCCTTGCACGGATAGTCACAGCCCTGCTGATTGGGATTGAGAACAGCCAGCGCGTTCGGCACGCCCTCACTGGCTTCGGGCAGATGATGGTCGGTTACGATCAGGTCCAGGCCAACACGACGCGCCGTTTCCGCGGCCTGAAACGCACGTATGCCGGTATCAACGCTGATCACCAGTTTCACACCGCCGGCAGCAGCCCGCTCGATCACGTCATCTTTAATGCCGTAACCTTCTTTGATCCTGTGCGGAACATGGAAGTCACTGGCGCCGCCACAAAGCTCGATTGCGGTCTTGAGGATGACGACGGCTGATGTGCCGTCCACGTCATAGTCGCCGTAAATCAGAATGTTTTCGTGATTCGCAATGGCGTAGCTGATGCGCTCAACCGCTTCTTTCATCCCGCGCATCAGGTAAGGGGAGTAGAGTTGCTCCACGCCAGGCGAAAGAAAAATCTTCGCCCCTTCAGCGTCGGTAATGCCGCGGGATACAAGCAGCTGTGCAATGGTCGGCGAGAATCCGCCTTCCGAGCTCAGCTTCGAGACAATGGCGGCGTCGGGCGCAGCGTAAATCCAGCGCTTCAATGCGTTTATTCTTCTTCCAGATCAGAGTCGTCAATGAGGATGCCGTCATAATCATCGGCGGCAGTTTCTAAACGCTGATACGCTTCATACCATTCTGTGGAAACTTCATAGGTAAACATCACGCCCTGGCACGGGAACCCGAGTTGCAGGAACCCGACTTTACCGACAAAGTTGTTCAGCCATCGCGCTTCTTCAACATCCTCTTCGTTCATGTAATCGATTTCGGTTAGCCGGTTCAGTAGCAGGTCCACGTCTTCACGGTCCAGATGGACAAAATTCATGGTCACAAAACTTGCGCCGCTGGCTTTGGCCAACTCCACAAAATCTTTCCATGCGTCCGGGTGATCTTCATCGGCCGACCACGGGACGTTGGGCACCTCTTCACTCACGTAAGCATTGAAGCGGCGCAAACCATGGCCCTCAATGAAGGCGATCATATCGTCTTTTAAGCTGTGTAAGTCCTGGTCCATGTGGATTAACAACATCATATCGCGTTCCTGCGAACATACCTAGTCAAACAGAATTGGTTGGACGAGCAGGCAGGTACGTATGCTGTTCGATAGGAGAAATGATTCAGTCGGCAGACGCATCGTAAATCATCGGCAATGATACGGTCGCTTCGCATCCCGTGCGGTCTTCGCGATTGGCCAGCAGCAGCACACCGCCGTGCGCTTCAGCAACCTGCCGGCTGAGGATCAGTCCAATGCCGCTGCCGCCATGCTTGGTGGTAAAGAACGGCACGAACAGATTGTCACTATTGAGGAGGCCATGGCCCTGATCGCGAATGTAGATTTCCACGCTGCGGGCGTTAGTGCGCCAGCCAACTTCCACGGCGCCGGGATTTTTGAGCGACGGATCGAGTGATGCATCCACCGCATTACGAATCAGGTTGATCAGGAGCTGCTCAAGCTGGTCAGAGTCAGCGTCTATTGTCACCGCAGGTCCGGGAACCACCTTTATACTAAGGCGGCGTTCGAGTGATGCAGCCCGCTGGACAAGGGGCTCAACTTCAATTCGCGTACGCGATGGAGCCGGCATTCGTGCCAGCTGTGTATAAGCCTGCATAAAGCGGCCCAGTGACTCTACGCGATTTTCAATCACGCGCAGCCCCTGCTGCATGTCCTGGTTGACATCCGCGGGCAGCAGCACCCGTGATGTAAGCGCAGAGAGCGTGCCCGCAATGGACTTGATGGGCGCCAGCGAATTGTTTAATTCGTGGCCGAGTACGCGAATCAGTCTTTGCCATGCCTGGCGCTCCTCTTCACGCAGCGCGCGGCTCAGATCAGAGATGATGAGAAGCTGGTGCGGCACACCGTTTTCGCGGAAGCTGGTGTGGCTTACAGCCCAGCGTCCATGCTTGCCGGGAAAGGTCATCTGCACGTTCTGCGGTTGTGGCGACTGAAGCAGATCGGCAAGGCCAAGCTCGGCTGCGGTGAGGCCAAGCATGCGGTGACCGATTCGTCCCATCAGCTGCTCGCCCGCACGATTCACAATGCTCAACCGCTGCTGCTGATCAAAAGTGAAGACGGCCACGTCAATTTCCATCATCACCTTCTTAAGCAGGGCCGTGGCTTCCATGGCATTGACCTTCTGGTGCTGAAGCCGGGTAGCCAGAGCATTGATTTCAAAAATCAGGTCAGCCAATGAGTCTTCACGGCTGCCACCGCGCAGTCGAAAAGAAAAGTCGTCTTCGCGGATGGCTGCCACCATGTTGGAAAGAGTCTGTAGCGGTCGCAGAATCTGCGTATGCAGTGCTGACGTGCCGAACGTCCAGGCCAGGCCCAGAAAGACGGTAATAGTCCACTTAAACTCGCCGGAGTGCCCGCTGAACCAGAGAAGAAGTTCTGCCACTAAGACGCCGGGCGCGCTGATGAGCAAGCTCATCAGGATCATGCGCGTGTCAAAATTGAATCTTCGACGTGAGGTGGACGATGTCTCTCTTTCCGGCGACAGGACGGACTGGAACAGCGGATCAGAGGCCATATTTTTGCATGCGCCGGTAAAGAGCGCTGCGACTTAGCCCCAGTGCTTCCGCAGCGTGGCTGATATTGCCGGAATGGCGTGACAGCGCCTTCTTGATGAGCAGGTATTCCACTTCTTCCAGGCTCATATCTTCTATCTTGGCGGAGCTGGCGCGCTCGGCTTCCAGGCCAAGATCAGCCGGCTGAACGTGGTCCGAGGTGCTCATCAGGACTGAACGTTCAATGGCATGATCAAGTTCACGTACGTTGCCTGGCCAGGGATGCTCAAGCATCTTCTGCATGGCCAGAGGTTCAAACCCTTTCATCGCTTTGCGATAGCGCTGCGAATAAACCTTGAGGAAATGCGCCGCGAGCAGCGGTACATCTTCCTTACGATCGCGCAGAGGCGGAATGTGCAGTTCCACGGTATTGAGACGGAATAGCAAATCAGAGCGGAAACGGCCTTCAGCACATTCCAGCTTAAGGTCAGCATTGGTGGCGGAGAGCACACGCACATCAACCTTGGTAGTTTTGGAAGAGCCTACGCGTTCCATTTCACCCGTTTCAAGCACTCGCAGCAATTTCGCCTGCTGCTTCATGGGAACATTGGCGATTTCGTCCAGAAACAACGTGCCTTTGTCCGCCAGTTCAAAACGACCGACGCGGTCCATGCGTGCATCCGTAAAAGCGCCCTTGACGTGCCCAAACAGCTCGCTTTCAAATGTGCCTTCCGGCAGGCCCCCGGTATTCACTGTCACCATGGGGCGGCCACTTCGGGGCGAGAGAACATGCAATGTCTGCGCAACAACTTCTTTGCCAGTCCCGTGCTCACCGGTGATAAGAACGTTGGCGTCACTCGGCCCAATACGGCTTAAAAGAGTGAGCAGCGGCTGCATGGCCTTGGATTCAGCGATGAACGTAGGCCGATTCTGAGCACGGAGCAGGCTGTTCTCCGCTTCCAGTCGTTCCGCCCGGCGCATGGTGCGATAGAGATCAACCTGGGTGCGAACAATGCTCAGCAACCGCGGATTGTCCCAGGGCTTCTGCACGAAATCCCGCGCGCCGCGCCGCATGGCTTCCACCGCCAACTCAACGCTGCCCCATGCAGTCATGACCACCACAGGTAAGCGGCTGTCCGCCGACTGGACGCGGGAAAGCAATTCCATGCCTTCCTGTCCGGATGTAGTGTCACGCTGATAGTTCAGGTCCATCAACATTACGTCGAATTCGTTGCTCTGCACGGCTTCCAGTGCCGCAGCCGGACTGCTGACTGCTTCGGTAATGTAGCCTTCCGCCTTGAGCAAGAGGCGAAGCGCCTCACGAACATCAGACTGATCGTCGGCGATCAGGACGCGAGCCTGCTCAACTCTCTGCGAGCTGGTGCTTTCCACCCGTCCTAGTTCTTCTGCTCTAATCGCCACGAAAGGTTCTCCTGATACTAAGTCTGAAACGGTTCTAAGTCTTAAATGGCCCTCAGTCTGCAATTCCTATCCTGAAGCCTATGCCGTGGCAGTGTCCTGGACCGGCGCGGTGTCTTCCACCACCCAGCCATCTTTCAGCTGAATCACTCTATTGCCAAACGCTGCGTTTGATTCAGAGTGCGTAACCTGAATGATAGTGGTTCCCTGATCATTCAGGCGCTTGAACAATTCCATGATCTCGCGTGCTTGCGCGGAATGGAGATTGCCGGTGGGCTCGTCTGCCAGAATCAATTTGGGATTGCCCGCAACCGCCCTGGCCACGCCCACAAGTTGCTGCTGTCCACCGGAAAGCTGATTGGGATACAGATCTTTCTTGCCCACGATCTGAAAGCGGTCCAGGATGTCCGCCACCATGGACGCACGCTGTGCCCGCGGAATATCACGGTAGGAGAGCGGCACGTCAATATTTTCCTGGACTGTGAGATTGTCCAGCAGGTGGTAGCTCTGAAACACGAAGCCGATGTATTTGCGATTCAGCTCGGCGCGCTTTTTACGATCCAGCTTATGGACCAGATGGTCGGCAAAGACGTATTCGCCGGCCCAACCATCATCCAGCATGCCCACAATGCTTAACAGCGTGGTTTTACCCGCGCCGGACGGGCCCATGATGGTGACAAACTCACCTTCGCGGATATTCAGATTGATCCGGCGCAGCAACCACATGGTTCCGGCGGGGCTTTTGATGGTTTTTTCGACATTGCGAAGTTGAATCATTCCATTCCTTCTATGCTGATAAATCCCTGATATCTCATTATCTTCTCATTCGTAACGCAAGGCCACCATAGGGTCAACCCGGGCGTCCCGGCGAGTACGAAGACAAGATCCTAGTATCACGGTTTGCGCCAAACACGAATGCCATAACGGACGTCCTGGAAAACACTTTCCATTCGAATCTCCGCCGGCAAATTTATCTGATTTGCATGTAACGGGTGCCCCTTTAAAAGGATACACACGGGTAGGTTCTGGGGTTGATGCGTCCAGTTCCTGGACTCCGACGCTTCGTTTTTAGTCGTTAAGCGGCAATTTCTCAGATTTTGGTGGTAGCCCCGGTATCATGCAACGCGCCCAACGCCCACGCCGCGTTCTTTCTGGCCTCTGCAACGGGCGAGGTTTTCAGCACATGGATCAATGGCTCAATGGAAGGATGGCCGATATTCACAAGAGCGGCCGCGGCTTCTTCGCCAAGAGTTGGCTTATTCAGCGCAGGGTTGGACCGGTACAAAGCGGGATCCACTTCGCTGGCGTCGCCCAACAAACCGACCAGATGTTCAACCGCGGAGGCGGCGGCAGTGCGCTGCTGTCCAAGCCACCAGGCTGCGGCAGCCTTTTGCTGCGGCTTGCCGGATTTAAGCATAAGGATATGGCGATTTATCGCCTCACCCTCGCGCGGATGGTCGGCGCTAACGGCCCGCCCGGCGGTGAAACCACTCAGACCGACAAGAGCGCTGAGTAAACCAAGAACTAAGACGGCTCGATGAGGGGCGACCATAAACAGCTCCTTATCCCGCAGCACAGTAAGAAGTAGACTTACCAGCGGTCACGCAAGATGAATGGCACTTTTTGTGCCGAAATCACATCATCCATAAACCACCTATAATGAGTGAGTTAAGGCTGGCCCGGCAGGCAGGATATCAGGTGAGGGTGTCCGGTTGCGTAATGCATTGTTCGGAAACGAACACCGCCCTACGCCCTGGAGGAGAAAATGTTAGCGACCTCTCCGCGAATGTTCTCGTCTCATCTCAGTTCTCGCCGTCTTCAGGACGAAGGCAGGTTTTCCTTGCTGGCCCAGGACCATGGCAGCCAGTATCCTTGTCAGTCACACTAACGTCAGTCACATTAACAAATCATTAGAGATCAAACCGAAGGAGCGCTGGTGGCCTACTTACAATTCCTGGGTGCCGCTGAAACTGTAACTGGCTCAAAACATCTCATCAATACTTCAAGCGATCCCTCCGGCAGGGGTGGATTGCAGGTTTTGATCGACTGCGGCCTGTTTCAGGGGCCAAAAGAATGGCGTCTAAAAAACTGGGAGCCCACGCCCGTTCCGGCGAGCCAGATTGACGCGGTCATTCTGACTCATGCTCATCTCGATCATTGCGGATGGATTCCGCGCCTGGTGAAAGAAGGGTTTCGCGGCAAGGTCTACGCTACCCCGCCAACCATTGATCTGTGTCACGTGGTCCTTCCCGATTCCGGTCACCTGCAGGAAGAAGAGGCGCGCTACCACAACAAGAAGGGGACATCCAAGCACAAGCCTGCCCTGCCTCTCTATACCCTGGAAGAGGCTGAAGAGAGCATGCGCAACTTTGAGCCAGTGAACTTCGGCGAGATGAAACAACTGAGTGCCGATTTCTCTTTCCGTTTCGTTCATGCCGGCCACATCCTTGGTTCGGCGATGGTGGAGGTGTTTCACAGCCAGGGCGGCCAAAAACACAAGTATCTGTTTTCCGGCGACATCGGGCGCGTTCCCGATCACATTCCCACGCCCGGACGAGTTGTAAGCCAGGGCCCTGAGAGTAAGGAAGACGCCGAGCTTGTGGTGATGGAGTCAACCTACGGAAACCGCGTTCACCCGCACGATGATGTCCAGATCGAACTTGCGACTCTGATCCATGACGCGGTTAAACGGGGCGGATCTGTGGTGGTTCCGGCTTTTGCTGTGGAGCGAACGCAGAAATTTCTCTTCATACTCAAGGAACTCATGGAATCCGGCCAGATTCCACGACTGCCAGTCTTCGTAGATAGTCCCATGGCAATCAAGGCGGTTGAAATATGCATGAAATATACCGGTGAATTCAATCCAGAGGCGCGGCGCCTGGTAGACAAGTTTGGATCACCTCTGTCATGGCAGGGCTTCAACTTCGCGATAAAGCAGGAAGATTCCAGAAAGATCAATGACGTCGTTTATCCCTGCATTATCGTTTCTTCCAGCGGCATGGTCACAGGAGGACGAGTATTGCATCATTTGCTTCATCGTCTATCTGATCCGCGCAATCTGGTAATTTTCATCGGCTTCCAGGCCCCAGGCACGCGCGGCGCGATCATTAAAAGCCGGGCTGATTCGGTCCGAATCTTTTCAGAGGAAGTTCCCATTCGCGCGCAGATAGCTGCTCTGGAACAGTTCAGTGACCATGCCGATACCGCGGAACTGTTGAGATGGCTGCGAACATTTAAAAAACAGCCGTCAACAACTTATCTGGTCCATGGAGAAAGAGGCGCAGCCTCATTGCTGCAAAAGGCTATAACCGGCGAACTTGGCTGGAAAGTGGAAATCGCACGCTGGATGGAAAAGGTAGCTCTGGCTTAGCCTTCGGGCAGGCCGGCAGCGGGCTGAGACTTTAGGTTGGCTGCGCCGTGCTTTAGACTTGAAGTTTCACGCCAGCAGGCTGCTATGCCAGAATCAAATCTTCAGGGCGCCATTGTCATTCTTATGTTGTATGACGTGGCTGACGAAATCAATTTGACTGAATTGCAGCCCTTGACTGGCGGTACAAAAGTCACTCCCGAATTTAAACATCCTGCCCCGGAATACGTTCGATTTGAGAGGCCACCCGTGATTCAGGCGTTGCCGCCAGTCGTCTTGCCGAACGGCGAACAATTTGAAGCCACCCTGCAATATTACGACTACGGCGTGGTGAGCGTTCTATTACGTTTTGCCTTCACTGGCGACTGGCAACGGCTGAAGCAACTTGCAGGCGCATGGATCTCCGGCACGACGTTTGACGAACTTTCACGCAATCTGGTGCGCGAGCACGTGCGGACTATCAAACCTGCCCTGGGAAAGGCATATTCGTCCTGGTTGAACGAGGACTACTACATCGTGCACCTTCACTGCGTGCCCGGTGTGGAGACCGGCAGCGCACTGTTGCAGGAGCGCGGTCAGGAAATCAGTCAGATCGTGCGCGGTGAAACCAATCCCCTTTCAGAATTTGAACGCAATGAAGTTTTACAGGAATACATGTCCTATTACCCGAACGATCTCATGGTTGCCGGATGGAATGCCGCTTTTATCTTTGACACACAAAGTGGAGCGGGGCCGACCATACAGGTCCTGGAATACGCCAACTCGCAACTTCTTCAGTTCCGGCACTATGACGAAATCCTGACGCGTGAACTGGCCGACGCGTATCGCTCACTGGACCGTCGCGGAACCCGCCTTATTCACGGCTGGCGGATGCGTCCTGCTGCGACCAGGCTACGGACATTGCTGCTGGACGTGACAGAGCTGACCGAACGCACCAACAACGCGCTGAAATTTGTAGGCGACATGTTTTCAGCGCGCCTGTACAAGCTATGCGCCGGCAAAATTGGCGTTACCGATTATCAGTTACTGGTGCAGGAGAAGCTGCGCACGGCTGACGAACTGTATGATTTCATGATTGAACAGTTTCATCAGACCAGAGGATTTCTGCTGGAAATTGTCGTGGTGCTGATCCTGATCATCGAACTGATCTTTTTGTTCGCAGGAATCAAATCGTGAGCGCGTTAGACCTCGCGTTCGATATATCTGGCCAGACCAGGGTTCAGCGCAGGCGGATCGACCGCATTCATCGGAAGAACAGGAAGCGGGCGAGGAATACCGATGATTTTATGAAGTGCAAACGCGACGGCACGACGCAGATCACCCTTAATCAGGTCGTTGTCGATGAGCAAGTCGCAATTTCCACTCTGATAAAGAGATAGCGTGCCAATCTCCTGGTTGATCCCGGTTGTAAGATCCAGCATGTAGACGATTTTGTCACGGCTCTCATTCCATGCAGCGCACAGAGACCTGCCATGCCATGGCGCCGGAAGCGGGCTGGGACGGCCAAATGTCTCGGAGACAACAATCTTGAACCCATCAAAATCCTCGTCCAGGCAGCCCTGAAGTAACTGCGCGATCTCATGGGAGTCAGTGGCTTTCCGGATGGCAAAAGCGGCTTTGCGAATAGCGATATTCCGGGCGCACACCTCACGCTGCCTGCTCAGCCGCTTTCCCACGCGCTCAAACTCACCGAACTCGTGATAGTTGAGCTTGCGCAACCCGAAGAAAAGCAGCATGAGCATGATGGCTCCGACCGGAATAAGCGCCACCTCATAAGGCTTCAAGAGAAAAAGGCTTAACACGGCGCACATGGCAGAGATGCCATAAAGCACCCACACAACCTGCCTCTGAGTCAGCCCCAGTTCGAGTAGCTTGTGATGGATATGCTCACGGTCGGCGCCGAACAGGGAGCGTCCGCTCAAAAAACGCCGCAATATGCTGAGGCCCACATCCGTGAGTGGGAGGGCGAAGGCTACAGCCGGCACAAGAAGGTTATCGAGGGTCGTCGCCTGTTTCTGGGATTCCGCAAGAACGAAAGCACTCAGGATGAATCCCACAAAAAGACTACCTGCGTCACCCAGAAAGATGGAAGCAGGATTAAAGTTCAGGATCAGAAAACCGAAGAGGCTGCCGCCAAGGATCGCCGTCGCCAAAGCAATATCGGGCCTGTTCCCCAATGCCAGGGTGAAGATGGTGACCATCGAGAATAATGCCGCGCCAGCGGCCAAACCGTCCAGACCATCAATAAGGTTGATGGCATTGCAAATGAGCACAACCCAGGTGACAGTGAGTGCAAGGCAAAAGAGCCATGTGTATGAACCCGCGGCGTGTGTACCGCAAAAATTGAAGCGGATTCCACAGGAATAAAGGCCTACGGCTCCGGCAACCTGCGCCATCAACTTCGGCCATGCTCGTAACCCGATAAGATCGTCGATGAGACCTATGGCGAAGAGTCCGGCGCCCAAAGCCACAATCCGCAGTAGCTGGTCGGAACTCGTAGCGATCACCCAGCCTTTTTCCGCCAGGAAGGCGTATGCACCCAGCAACAAAGTAAAAGTGAGAAAAACCGCTACCCCGCCGAGGCGCGGTATGGAGCCCGTGTGAATATGCCTTTGGGATTCGGGAGCACGCCCCATCCCCCGCCGTGTTGCAATATTCCGGACACACCAGGCCAGGACAGTCGAGACAAATATGCTTAGCAGGAAACTAAATAGATATCGCAGCATTGCCAGGAAATACCGCTTCTCCGCTCACTCATTTAACTTTAGTTAAAGTTGTTCGAAATCATACACTCTGGAAAAGTGTTTACAAACACAAACTTCACAAAAAAAATCTATCCACGAAGATTCTTATAGTTGTCCGATAGTTTATGGCAATCAGCCGCTTAGTTCTTAAGCTGCCCATCTGGTATCCCGGTCCTTTAGACAAAGCCGTAGAAATCGGTGCGCGCCAGTGCTGTAGCGTCGCGCGCGTCCGGAGTGACCGCCCATGAGTATCTAGAAACCGGGTGCAGGAGCGGATTCATACTAACCCCGGCCATCGACTAAGGTTGCCTCTGGCCAAACTATAAAGTTACGTTAAGCCTGGTCCACGGCCAGCGGCTTTAATCCGCAACTCTCTTAATGCGTAAAGCATCGAATTGATAAGAAGGTCTTAAAGGAGGAGCCATGAAGGCAACAAGGAGCGTGGCCGTTATCTCTGTTCTGCTCGTGGGGGCCATTAACTTATCAATTTTGCAGATTCAAGCGCAGTCCGGGGGGGCGCAGCGCAACCAGGATCGGACGAACAAAGAGGTTTATCACGAACTGGTAATGCTGCCGCAGCTTACCATCTTTGACAATCTGGCGTACAAGGTCGATGGCGGCAAGGTTACGCTCATGGGTCAGGTACGGAACGCTGTTCTGAAGGACGAGGCGGGGAGCGCGGTCAAGAAAATCGAGGGAGTTGATTCCGTCGATAACCAGATAGAGATTCTGCCACCCTCGTCGAATGATGACCGGATTCGCCGACAGGTAGCGCGGGCCATCTTCAACGATGATGGACTGTTTCCGTACTCTATGGGATCGGTACCGCCAATTCATATCATCGTAAAAGGCGGACACGTTAGCCTGGAAGGCGTTGTGAATAGCCAGGGCGACAAGGACCGTGCCGGGCTAAGAGCGAACGGTGTACCGGGTGTTTTTGAAGTACAGAACAACCTTAAAGTGGAGCTGGCGGGGAAATAATCCCTGACGGTTTCGCCCATTCCTCAATATCAGTTGCGGGCGATGCGCCCGGAAGCCAGACACGTGGTTCCCCGGCCATCGTCCGCTGACCGCAAATTGAGACGATCATCGGAGCAATAAGCCCTGCCCTTGCCATTGATGGGCTCAGCCACCACCTGAAATGATTTTGACGGTCTGCCATCGCAGCCGCGCAGGGCAAAGCGGTAACCGTTGTACACGCCGCCGGCAAACTCCGGATCAACGAACCGATAGGGCTCGCCGTCATCCAGACCGCGGCCGACATTCACCAGATTGGAAATTGCGCAGGTAAAACCCATATCAGGATGCTTTTGCGCGTAAATATTCTCAGCAAGGGCGATTCTTCTGACAGCGCGAATGGGAGTGATCTTCGGCTTTGGCGGATCGCCTGCCATGACATTCCCCAGGTCGGCTGAGTTTCCCGCGATCATGGGCGGCATCCACAGGGACTGATCGAAAAGATTTGGGTCCCCGACCGGCAATCTGGCGCTTACCGTAACCGCATCAAGCCGCCAGGTTTCCTGTTGCAGCTTCATGCTGAGAATCAAATGCATGTGAACAGGCATGCGTTCTTCCAGCCCGGCGTGAAACGAGTGGACTGAGACTTCCATCTCGTCCTCTTCCCCGCGAAATTCCTCGGAATCCAGGTGAAATTCAATTCTGTTGTTGGTTTCGGGATTGTTCACGCTGAACAAAATAGGCCCCGTCTCAAAAGCCTGCGGCTGTTTTCCGTTGGACGCAGCGGACATAGCCATTGCCTGAATCGGATTGGGTGTGCCTGCGGGCGCATTTCTCAGGAGTGCCTTGAACTTCTGCTGCACGCCTTCAGTGAGGTGACGATTCAGTTTTTCCGGATTCCCTGAAAACATTTCAATCAATGCCTGCCGCGGACCCTGAGTGTTAACGCCCGCAGACTGCCCCGACTGTGCGAGGCCCGGCATCATAAGCAGTAAAACCATCAAACTGGAATAGGCAATCTTCATCGCAGGGGTCTCCCGGAAAGCTGGTGGCAAACATCCACAAAGCAATGCAAGAGTGTGCACCCAACTGCACAGGACGGCAAAGTGACCTTGGGACCACGCCCGTGCGATTGGAGGACGCTCCCCTTCGGGCGAAGGGAAATGAACGCGACCCGTCGGGGCCTGCGATTACCCGTTCAGGCTGACTTCCTGATTTTGATGGACGAGATCGGTTCGGGTTCTGACACGTCCATCCGTGTTCCGCAATTAGGGCAGTGCATAGACCCAGAGTGTTCGAGCACGCTGGGCACCGTGGTAAACATTCGAGTGCAACTAGGACACTTAACGCTGATGATCTTAACCAACGACGGTTCCTGACTACTTGGATTCTGATAGCTTGAGCTTAACAACGTGTTATTTTCTCGTAAACCGGTTTAATAACGAATTATGGTTTTTCGCAATGCCTACCAGCTAACGGGTAATCCCATTGCTGGCTACCACGCGAGCGACAGCCAGCATGGCGATGGCCTGAGCTGAGCTGTCTCGCATGCCCTGCGCTTTAACCAGGGCGTTGATGGAATTAATCTGGGCGGCTGCTTCTCCCACTTCCTGAACCAGGGCCGCGGCGTCCACCTTGGGAGTGCGTGCATCCCACGCTTCATCCGCTGCTGCAAATGCCATATCGAAATACTTGGCCGCCTGCTCTTTTCTTCCTGAGGTGCCCGCAGCAAAGCCGTTGGCCGCAGCCTGACGCGCGCGCTGAGTAGCCGGCAGCTTGCTCAAATTTTCAGTTTGATCAGCACCATTGTTACCCATCGCTTCGAGTACAGAGACTGTCTCTTCGGGGGGGCGTTCAATTTCGCGGTCCTCACCAGCGTGCTGTACAGTGGAACTGGCCACAACGTCTTTTTGCAGAGCTTCCTCAAAACCCTTCTGTCCCAGGGCTTCCTGCATGGCCCCTGTGGTGATGCGAATGGAAAGAGTCCGCACGGGGCTGTCCTTCAACTTACCGAGCCACGCCAGCATCTGCAATCCGGTTTTACTGGCGGTCTCCTTGCTGACCTCCGGCGCCATTCGAGCGTACATGGCGGCAAAATTCTCTGCCTCGGGTGCGTATTGCTCGGCGTCAGGAAGAGAGCCGAACATCTTCTCAAAATGAAGTTGTGACCACGGCGTCTTTGCGCCCTGTGCCTCAATCACGGCCATAAGCGCCCGCGAGGGAATAACGCCTTTGTCCATGGCGGCATCGAGCTTGCGGGAAACCGGGTCCAGGGTTTGCTTGGGACAGGAGGTAATCGCGCCAATTAAAGACTGCTCTGCTTCCAGCGCAGAGCGCTCCGGCAGGTTCTCGACAAAATTGAGAGCAGCAGCGCACCCCGCCTCGCCGGAGGCAAGGACGGAAACCGCCGGCTTTTGACCAACGCGGATCAACTCAGATTCAATGCGGACACCTTCGCGCAACAAACCGCTTGCCATGCGCTTATCGATCGGCGAAACCACAAAAGCTGCACTCGACAGCACCCGCAGCCGGTCCTGTGGATCTGGCTGGGGCAGGGCCACCGCCATCTTTACCGTGTCCACCACAAATTTCTGCTGAGCAGTCAACTTTCCTGGCGTCGCATGTTGCTGCTTCTCCTGCTCCGGATTGGACTTTTGGAGCGCGGGAGTCGGGGGGTCCAAAGGCTGCCCGGGCTTTGTTGCTTGTGGTTGCTGCTGTGCCAGAGCTGATGCCAAGGCGAGCGTGACGGTCCCTGCGAGGGCAAAGATTTTCCTGGTCGTTTTCGTGAAATTCCGCACTACAAACTACTCCGCTATCTGAATCTTAAAATTATTTGAGCTTGTAGGGAGCCTACCGGAGCATCTATTCTGCTTCAACGATTAACGTAAAAGGCTGCCGAATTATCGGAAGCAGGGATTAAGTGTGCCTAGTCCTTCCGCATTGCGTGATTTGATTGAATTAGAGGGCAATTGGCGGCGCGTCTCGAGAACTGCCTAAGAGAAACCCCGGAGCTAAGACTCTGACGCCCTCAACTCCTGAACGATCTCAGCAGCGGCTTTGCGGGCATCATCACCGCGGTCAGGAGGAAATGAAATAGCGCCGACCCGGGCATGTCCGCCGCCTCCGTAGCGTTCACACACCTTAGCCAGATTCACCATATTCTGCTTTTTGGTCCAGGGATTGGAGCCTACAGACACCTTCACGCGAAAGCTGCTGCTGCTGAGACCCACACTGTAGACAGAATCAGGATGCAGATAATACGGAATGAATTTGTTGTATCCCTCCAGGTCATGATCTGAGATATCAAAATAGATGGTGCCCTGTTTGCACTCAGACCGACCACGAAGAATCTCAATGGACCGGCGATGACGGTCCAGAAGGGGCGGAAGCAATGCCGCAACGAACGGCTCCTGAATCACCTGGGCCAGTGGCTCGCGCACAAGATAAGGTATCAGCGTAGGAAGAAAGCCATTGTCATTGGTGGACTCAATCGCCATGGTCAGCTTCATAGCGGGCTCGGCCATCTCAACCGCTTGCTGGGGCGAATCGAATTTGGCGCCATCAATAATGTCCGCCCAATGAATCAGTTCGGCCACGGGTTTCGGATCAAAGCCAAATTTTTCTTCCGCGATATGGGCAATGAACTTGGTGCAGGAAGTGAAATCAGGATCGTAAAATTTCCGGCTCTGGTCTTGAGTGCGGTAGGTTTGTGCGTCCTCGGGAGTCAGGAACGCACTCTGATGATGATCAAACCACCAGGTTATTTTCGGCGATGGAGAGTATTTGAAATCGACAATCGCATTCTCATCCCCGTCAAAATCCTTCTCATCAAACAGCGCGCCGGCGCGGTGCACCAGGCCGGTGAACTGAAACTTCACATCCTTACGAACGCGCTCACTGTAGAAACGGGAGAAAAGCGCCGCGGATGCAGTTCCATCAAAACATTTTCCGTGGTAAAAAACCCTGACTCTCAATCAGCCCTTTCCCTTCTTCCACACCGTTCCAAACGAAGCTACAAGAAATGCCACTGATTAGCAGCCTCTGTCAACCAAAACTGCACATTCAGGCGTTTTAGGCCTTAAATTTCTCTTAAGGATCATTTGTAGATGGAAAACTGGTCCTGCGGCTTCTGCAATTTGATTGTGATGTCTATTTGCGGCCGGTTTACGTCGTAGTCTTCACCAAAAGTACGGTAACCATGCGCTATCACTTGCACCCTGACTTTTCCAAACGGGATGCCCGGCGCATCGGCCTTGCCGTCATCGTGCGTCTTCAGCTCCAACCCCTCTGCCTTGACCCTGCCTTCTTTGTCTAGAAAATGGACAACCACTTCGGCGTTCTTTACCGGCTTGCCGTTGGAGTCTCGCACTATCACCATATTCAGAACGGCTACGGAATCGGGCGGGGCCTCCTTTGCCTGCTGGGCCGTTGCCGCCAGCAGTACAAGAGGGACAACCATGAGTGCACGTTGGACGAGAGTCATAGCACTTATTGTAACAAGTGCGGCAAAGCTCCGTACCGCACGGACAGCAAACGAGTTACCTAAGTGAGATAAGCCTCCTGGAACTCCACGCTTCCAGGACATTGCTGACCTTCGGCTACCACCAGGATTTCACTCCGCAGTGAAGGACTTCATACAGAGCGAAAAGGTGATGCCCGTACCGGACTTCCCTTATCTTTTGCAGAAGTTCTTTTCCATTGAGCGCTTATCCGGCTGAGCGGTTCCGTCCGACTGCTTGAGTATCGTATTCTGGATTGCTTACTGCCATCATGCCGCGGATCGTCTTTTTCCATACCATCGCGAGGGCAACGCCGATAATCATCAATGACAGGCAGAGTCCCATCCACATTCCCACTGCTCCCAGTTTCATCCTGAAGCACAACCAGGCGCCTAGCGGTAGACCTATGACCCAATAGGCAATCAGATTAGCCAGCATCGCCGTACGGGTATTTCCAGTGCCGCGCAGCGCGCCGGTGGCGACCACCTGCATACCGTCAAAGAGCTGGAACACGGCCGCAACCATCAGCAGCGCTGCACCGGCATTGATAACATCGGCTTCGGGCGTGTACATACGCGCAATGCCATGCCGGAACAGAAACAGACAGCATCCTGAACAGAACATAAACACTTCGCCATAGAGGATGGCGATCCAGCCGGCGTGGGAAGCGCCTCGGATATCGCGAGCGCCAATCGCCTGTCCTACACGGATTGCAGCGGCTGAGCCAATGCCCAGTGGAACCATGAAGGTAAAGCTGGCTACATTGAGCGCGATCTGATGTCCTGCAAGCTGCACCGGGCCGAGCTCACCGATAAGAAAGGTAGCCAGCGCGAAGCCGCCAATTTCAAATAACTGTTGCGACGCAGCGGGCAGCCCCAGACGCAGCAATCGCACGATTCGACTGAGCTCAATTCTTCTCTGCGCCAGCCAGAACCCGCTATTGCGTTTGCGATCGTAGTAAACCACGGCAATGGCAAGCACCACAGCCATGTAAGCCCGGGAAACACAGGTGGACCATCCACTGCCGGCGACGCCAAAACTGCGAAAACCAAGGTGTCCGTAAACGAATGTCCAGTTCCCTGCCAGGTTCACCAGATTGGCGGAGACCAGCGCGAACACAACGGGTCTGACAATTCCCATCGCCTGCAGGTAGCGGCGAAGCACAAAATAAATCGCCAGCGGCAAGGTGCTCCACACCAGCGCCTCCAGAAACGGGACCGTCTGGGCCACCAATTCAGGCGCCAGGCCGAATCGAGGAAATAACGGAACAAATGCCATCACGAAGAGCATCAGGATGGGCGTAAGGAACAATGCAAGGTAGAGAGCATTCCACAGAATGCGATGACACTCATCCAGTCTTCGGGCGCCGTAGGCCTGGGCAACCAGCGTATCCATGCCAAGAAAAACGCCGCTGCCGAATATGCCAATCGTATAAAAAAGCGTGCTGCCGAGACTTACTGCGCCAATAGAGGTGGCACTTTGGGGCAGCCGCCCTACCATGACCGTGTCGACAAACGACATGCAAAGCCAGCCTAACTCCGTGAGCACCAGAGGCGCAGCCAGATGCAGCATCGGCCGTAACTCCTGGCGCATCTCTCGAAGCTGAAGCATGTCTTTGATTTAACCACAATCAAATCACACAGGCTTGCGGCCGGGAGATCAAGAAAATCGTCTTAAATAAAACACGGCGCCACACACAATTTTGTTTTGACAGCACTGCGGAAGTCAGGCTAAATTATTCTCGTCATGGCCCAGCTGACTCATCGCCATCATCATCACCACCATACGGCGAGCGTGTCGGCAGAGGCTAGCAACAGCTAAATCAAGCGCAATCATACGATTGAGGCCCGCCGACACAACATCTCGGCGGGCTTTTTGTGTTTAGTTCGCAGCAGTTATGAGGAAAGCAAATGAATATCGATTTTGAAAAGATGGACGGCCTGGCGCCGGCGATTGTGCAGGAAGACTCAACCGGCGAAGTGCTGATGGTGGGCTTTATGAACGCCGAAGCCTACACAAGAACGGCCCAAACCGGCTATGTCACATTTTATTCGCGCACACGGCAAACGTTGTGGATGAAAGGAGAAACGTCAGGCAACCGGCTCCGCATCATTTCTGCACTGACTGATTGCGATCATGACACGCTTCTCTTCCGCGTTGTGGTGGAAGGCGATGGTCTGGTCTGCCACACCGGCACAAAGTCATGTTTCACCCAACCCGTGGCCTTCGCCAGCGCGGAGGTGCGGCGATGAAGCTGCGTGTCGGCATTCCCAAAGGCAGTCTGCAGGATTCAACACTGGCGTTGTTCAAACGCGCCGGACTTAACGTCTACACCAGCAGCCGGTCATACTTTGCCGCCACTGACGATCCTGAGATTGAGTGCATGTTGATCCGCGCGCAGGAGATGGCGCGCTATGTTGAACATGGCGTGCTCGATTGCGGACTCACCGGCAAAGACTGGGTGGTGGAGAGCGGACTGGAAGTGGTGACGGCGGCTGAGCTTGTCTATGCCAAGCAGAGCCTGGGAAAAGTGCGATGGGTGCTGGCTGTGCCGGAGGAGTCTCCGTTTCAGAAAGCGGAAGACCTGGCGGGCAAGATCATCGCCACCGAGCTGGTGAACGCTACACGCAGTTATTTTGCAACGCGCAATGTCCCGGTCAAAGTGGAATTCTCCTGGGGCGCCACCGAAGTGAAACCGCCAATGCTGGCCGATGCCATTGTGGAGATCACGGAGACCGGCAGTTCACTACGCGCCAATCGCCTGCGGATTATCGATACACTGATGGAATCGAGTACGCAGCTCATCGCCAACAAAAAAGCCTGGGCAGACGAGGATAAGAAACGCAAGGTCGAAAATCTTGGGCTCATGCTGTGTGGCGCCATTTATGCCCAGGGCCGCGTAGGGCTGATGCTGAACGTACGCAAGGCTGATCTTCCCAATGTTCTTTCTGTGCTGCCTGCGTTACAGAAACCAACCATCTCGCAATTGAGTGACGATGGATGGGTGGCAGTGAATACAATCATTGAAGAGACAACGGCGTGGCGGATCATGCCGCAACTGAAGGCGGCCAGGGCGGAAGGCATTGTGGAATATCCTTTAAATAAGGTGGTGCTCTAGTGCGGGTACTGGCCGGAAGAGCCGCGGAGGAACGCGTCCGCAAGCTGGAGCAGCGTGGCGCCACCGATCTGAGACGCGTGGAAAAGCAGGTCGCCCGCATTGTGAATGACGTGAAAAAGAAGGGCGACAAGGCATTGCGCAAGCATGCTGAGAAATGGGATGGCCTCAAGCGAAACCAGCCGGTCCGAATTTCCGCGGCAGAAATGGACCAGGCATGGCATTCGGTGCCGGAGGACTTCAAACGCGCTCTGGATGTGGCAGCCACCAACATTCGACGTTATTGCGAATGGCAGGCGCCGCAGTCATGGACCAAAACAAGCAGCCACGGCATCGAGGTGGGTCAGGTAGTGCGGCCGTTGCGGTCAGCAGGATGCTATGTTCCTGGCGGACGTTATCCACTTCCCTCCACCATGCTGATGACCGTGATTCCCGCGCAGGTTGCGGGAGTTACCCATATTCGCGTTGTATCGCCTCGACCGGCGGTGGAAACCATGGCCACGGCACGTTTTCTTGGCGTGACTGAATTTTACCGGGTTGGAGGAGCGCAGGCAGTGGCTGCGCTGGCGTATGGCACCAGGACAATTCCCAGGGTGGACAAGATCGTTGGCCCGGGAAATCTCTTTGTTACGGCGGCGAAGAAGATGGTGGCGTTTGATTGCGGAATCGATTTTCTGGCCGGCCCCACAGAAGTAGCCATCGTAAGCAAACACGGCGATCCCAGATTTATTGCCGCTGATTTGGTAGCCCAGTCTGAACACGATCCCGATGCGCTGGCTGTTTTCATCACCTCAAACAAGCAACTGGCGGAAGACGTTCAGCGTGAGACAAAAAAGGCGGCCGCGAATAACAAGATCGCCATTACATCGCTGAAGAATAATGGAGCCATTCTTCTGGCCGGCTCGCACGAACAAGCCATCGACTTCGCTAACCGGATTGCCGCAGAACATCTCACGGTAAGTCAGGATGATGTCGCGAAAATCGAATGCGCGGGATCCATTTTCGTCGGTGACTACTCTCCGCAGGCCGCTGGTGATTACGCTTCCGGCCCAAACCACGTTCTACCTACCGGAGCCGCAGCGCGTTTTCGCGGCGGACTGAGCGTGCAGGATTTTGTGAAGATCATCTCAGTGCAGCATTTATCGCAGAGCGGACTCAACCAGATTGCACCTTCTGTCATCATGCTGGCGGAAGCCGAAGGGTTGATCGCCCATGCAGAATCGATTCGCGTAAGGAACTCACATGCTTAAACCCAGAAAGTGTCTGCTTACATTGCCCGAGTACCGTACGCCGGTCAGCAACGTGCCGCTGGAGCTGCGGCTTGATCTGAATGAAAGCACCACCGGATGCTCGCCACGCGTTCTGGAGAAGATCAAAAACATGGACGCGCAGAAACTCGCGCTTTATGCGCCGCGGGACGCGGGAGAGCAGGTGGTAAGCGCCATCCTGGGCCGTCCACCTGCACAGCTTTTACTGACCAATGGCGGGGATGAAGCCATTGATATTTTCTGCCGCGGTTATCTGGAGCCAGACACGGAAGCCATCATCATAACTCCGGCTTTTTCGATGTATGAGATTTTCGCCCAGACCACGGGCGCGAAAATAGTTACTGTTCCTATGGGCCCGGACTACACGTTTCCCGTGGAGGAAGTGATCGCTGCCGTAACCCCGGCCACACGAGCCATCTTCATTACTAATCCTCATAATCCCAGCGGATCAACCACTCCGGCCGTAAATATCATGAAAGTGCTCAACGCCGCGCCCGATGCTGCTGTGCTGGTGGATGAGGCATACTACGACTTCTACGGACAGACCATGATGGACACCGTGGGGAAGCTTCCTAACCTGTTCGTTCTCAGAACATTTTCCAAGGCCTACGGGCTGGCTGGAGTCCGGATTGGCGTTCTGGCCGGCCATGCCAATCATATGGCGGTGCTACGGCGCATGCCTTCGCCATTCAATGTGAATACGTTTGCGCTGGAATGCCTGCAAACCGCTTTGTCTGATCGCAAGTTTGTAAGCGACTACGTGGCCCAGGTACGAGAAACGCGGTATTGGTTCAGCAAACAGATAGAAGAGCTGGGCTTCAAAACCTGGCCAAGCTCTGCCAATTTTGTCCTGGTTGATTTTGGTGAGCACAAGATAAAGGTTATGGAGCAGATGACGGAATGGGGCATCGCTCTGCGCGACCGTCTTGACTGCCAGGGATGTGTGCGTATTACCATTGGCCGGCAAAAAGAGATGGAAGTGGTAGTGATGGGGCTTAAGCAAATCATGGGAAAGCTGGCGACGAAATCGGAACCTGAGCCAGAGCCGGATCAGGAGCAACCGGCGCCATGAGGTTCGCCAAACTGCACCGGTCTTCCAAACTGCACCGGTCTTCCAAACTGCACCGCTCTACCACGGAGACGGATATACAGCTTTCGTTGAAGGTGGAGGGCCAGGGTCGTTATGAGGTCTCGACTGGCATACGCTTCTTCGATCACATGCTGGAGCTCTTCGCTCGCCACGGCGCGTTCGATCTTAAATTGAAAGTGAAAGGCGACCTTGACGTGGACCAGCATCACACGGTGGAAGATGTTGGCATCGCACTGGGCGAAGCGTTCAGGACAGCACTCGGCGACAAGAAGGGCATCATGCGCGCCGGATACTTTCTGATGCCGATGGATGAAACGCTGGGTGTTGCGGCGGTAGACTTCAGCGGACGCGTGGCTGCAGTGATCAACACGCAGGTGAAGACCCGTCTGGTAGGCGACCTGCAATCTGAACTGGTGTTCGACTTCTTTGAGGGTTTTGCCCGTGGCGCTCGCGCGAACGTGCACTTGAAAGTGCTTTACGGCCGGTCAAATCATCACAAGATTGAAGCCCTGTTCAAAGCGTTTGCGCGCGCCGTGAGGGTGGCCTGTTCTCGCGACAAACAGCTCGCTAAAATGCTGCCCAGCACCAAGGGCCTTCTATGATCGCGATTGTCGACTACGGCGCAGGCAATATCAGCTCCGTAAAAAAAGCCTTTGAGCACCTGGGAGCCTGCGTTCAGGTTACGGCCGATCCCGCCGTGATTGCGGCTGCCGAAAAACTTGTGGTCCCGGGCGTCGGGCATTTCAATCGTTGCGAATTTCTGAACCAGCAACTGCGGATGCCGGTGCTGGACGCGGTGAAGCAGGGGAAGCCGTTTCTCGGTATCTGTGTTGGCATGCAGTGGCTCTTTGCCGGCAGCACAGAAGCACCTGGCACTCCGGGTGCGGCACTGTTCGCGGGCGAATGCTCGCGCTTCCCTGCGGAAGTGAAATCACCGCACGTGGGATGGAACCAGATTGACGTGCACGAAGGCTCGCGTCTGCTGCGCGGAATTGAGAACGGCGCTTTCGTTTATTACACACATTCCTATCGCGCGCCCATGGTTGCGGAAACTGTTGCCAGCTCCGCATATGGAGGAACATTCTCCGCCGCCGTGGAGCGCGAAAATGTTTTTGGTGTGCAATTTCATCCCGAAAAATCCGGCGCGACCGGACTCAGATTGCTGGAGAATTTCTGTGAGCTCTGAGCGTCTGACCAGGCGGATCATCGCCTGCCTGGATGTGGATGAAGGCCGCGTGGTAAAGGGCGTGAGATTCCAGGAACTGCGTGATGCCGGCGATCCTGCGGAGCTTGCGCGGACACATGCCGCCGCCGGCGCCGATGAGATTGTCCTGCTCGATATTACGGCCACTTCAGGCGAGCGCCAGACGCTGATTGAAACCGTAAAACGCACGGCACGCCAACTGTTTATTCCTTTCACGGTGGGTGGAGGCATTCGAACGTTGCAGGACGCGGCCAAAGTGTTTGACGCAGGCGCGGACAAAGTAAGCATCAACTCGGCGGCCATCGCCGGACCTGAGTTGATCAGCGACATTGCCAACCGGTTTGGATCACAAGCAGTTGTAGTTGCGATTGACGGCAAACGCGGCCAGCAGCCTGCGGCGACGGCTGAGGTTTACGTGATGGGCGGACGCAAAGCCACGGGAAGAAAAGTGATTGAGTGGGCCCAGGAAGCCGAACAGCGCGGCGCCGGCGAGATATTGCTGACATCCATGGACCGTGACGGAACGGGAATCGGCTTTGATTGCGAACTTACCGCCGCCGTCGCCAGTGCGGTTTCCATTCCGGTGATTGCCTCCGGCGGTGCAGGCAACGTTCAACACTTTCAGGAGGTGTTCTCCGCGGGCAAGGCGGACGCGGCGCTGGCAGCCTCCATCTTCCATTTCGGTACACATGCGGTAGCGGAACTGAAACAGAGTCTGCTCCTTGCAGGCATCCCCATGAGGTGGCCATGCTGATTCCTTCCATTGACGTGATGGGCGGCAAGATTGTTCAACTGGTGCAGGGCGAGCGCAAGGCGCTGGAGTCAGATGATTTTGATTACTGGATCGGACGCTTTGCTCAATATCCGCTGGTTCAGCTCATTGATCTGGATGCCGCGATGGCTAAGGGCGACAACGGTAATCTGATGGCAATGATCTGCCGCCGGCTTCCCTGCCAGATCGGCGGGGGCATTCGCACAATTGCCAGAGCGCAGGAGTTGCTCGACCTGGGTGCGCGCAGGGTAATCCTGGGTTCATCATTGATTAAAGGGGGCGCGATTGATACGGAGTTCGCCGAACAGTGCGCGGTCTCCCTTGGACACGAACGGCTTACATTTGCTATCGACTCGCGAGGCGGCAAGGTTTCCATCAAAGGATGGAAGGAAGGAACCAGCATTGATCCGCTGGCGATGGTACGCCTGCTGGATCCGTTTTGCCGCGCTTTCCTTTATACCCACATTGATACGGAAGGAACTATGAGCGGCTTTCCCATGGAAGTGGCTGAGCGATTGCGAAAAGCAACCGCACGACAGATGATTGTTGCCGGCGGAATTCGCTCCATGGACGAAGTCACCCAGCTCGAAGCGATGAACGTGGATGCCGTCGTCGGCATGGCCATATACACGGACGCCATCAAGGCGTGAAATGACAGTCCGCCTGCTACCATAAGCGATCAAATGCCACCGACCGAACATCCACTGACGTGGACCTGTGTCACCTGCGGCCAGGCCAGCACTGATGCCTTCTGTTCGCATTGCGGTGAAAAGCGGCATGACGGCCAGCACAGTTCACTCAGGCACATGCTTTCGGACACGCTGGAGGCGTTCTTTCATCTCGACTCAAAAATCTTCTTGAGCCTGAGGACGCTGATCACCAAACCAGGACAACTCACTGCCGAATATTTTCTTGGACGACGCAAGCCCTACATGGCTCCGCTCCAGCTTTTTCTGGTGTGCAACTTCCTGTTCTTCATTCTCCAGCCATTCACCGGACTGGAGATTCTGGCCCCACCACTGAGTAGCTTTGAAAACACCTCGGTATTAAAAAACATCGCCCTTCCCATGATTGATCATCGGCTGGAGCAGAAGCATTTGAGCCGGTCCAATCCTGAACAATACGCGGCGTTCACGGATCGGTTCAATCACACCTCAAGACTGCAGGCCAAGACCTTGATACTGGCCATGGTTCCCATGCTCGCGCTGCTACTGACTGCTGTTTATGCGCGCCCGCTCTTCAGCCAGAAGAAACGCTATTTTGTTGAGCATCTCGTTTTTTCCCTGCATGCCTATGCATGGTGGCTCTTATGGATACTGGTCATCCTTATTGCTATGGTGTTGCTTTACGTGTTCCGTCTGATTTCAGCGGAGACACTGGATGACATAGCGACGGTGCTGGAATTTCCAGGCTTTGGCGTTTATCTGTTTCTGGCGCTGCGGAAGTATTACCAGGGAAAACTCTGGCAGAATCTCTTCCGCGGAATACTTTTGACCTTCGGCGTTTATGGAATCTTCGAGCTGTACCGGATCATGCTGCTGTTTACCATCTTGCGCGCGACATAATCCAGTCGCTTCGCTCCAAACCGCCTTCACTGCGATTCACTTGGTTACGCCATCACGCTCCTCTTGCAGGGGGCTCGACGCGCGGGGACGGCGCGAGCCCTTTACGACAGCAGTCGTTTATCCCATGGATAATCGCGATTCCACAGCACCTTCACTTTTGCGACCTGATCATGGCGTGGGTTTAGCAGGTAGTTATGCGTCTCCGGCAGGATGGCGGAAGGTACGCGCAGCAACGCTGTGCTTCCTGACGTAAGCCACGCGGTACCCATCTCCGCGGTTGAGTCAGGGTCGTTCGTCCAATCGGCAGTCAGTTTCGCTGCATCGAGATTGCGGATCGAAATGGTTGAAGGAACTTCAATCTTTGACAGCTTGAAGGTCTTCGGTAGGTTGTCAAGATCGAGTTCAAGGTGGACCAATACTTCCAGCAGAGAGCCAGCCGGCGATTCGGCAAGATACACAATCGGCTGGCCTGCCAGGTGCCAGCGTGCACCGGCAAGCAATCCTCCGCGGCCATCGAGCGCCGCATGATTACTGATTCGCCACAGAAACATCAGGCGAACATGCCTTCGTCAATCTGAAGGAGCATCTGCTCAACCAGGCGTCCGCCGGTTTCTGTGCCAAGCATCTCCATGGGAGTGCGGCCGTCAAAGCGCTTCTTGGGGGCGCGCAACCAGCCCAGAGCACCCTTCTCATCGCCCAAAGTGGCCTGCGCGGTTGCCAGAATTCTGCCCACACGAACCGCGCGTTCTGATTCTTCCAGTGAGAGCGCCTGTCGCTTGCTCCTGCGATGCTTGAGCGTGCGTGGGTTAATGATGAGCGAGAAAATCTCATCGCGGGAAAGCCCATGTTGCTCCAGACGGGTAAGCGTTTCCAGAGGAAGCTGGCTTTCAATCAGACGCACCATCTGCTGCTCTGAAAGGATTGCTATTCCGAGAAGATCAGCAAAAACACGCCGGTTTGATCGATTTGCCATGGAACGCCTCTGAGGACATTATGCCACAGAATCGTCGGCAAATTGTACTACCTGGTCCCGCGATAAAGTCCGGCAATCCCGAAGGTATATGGCGTCCAGCTTACGTTGCTAAAACCAGCGGCTTCCATGCGGGTCAGCATTTGCTGGGGCGCGGGGAACTTGCGCACCGATGCCGGCAGGTATTCGTAAGGGCCACGCACGCCAGAAATCAGCGTTCCCACGCACGGCAGAATGTGACGGAAGTAGAAGGCATAAAGCTTGCCCATGAGGCCGCCGGGTTCTCCGAAATCGAGAATGCCAACCTCCCCGCCCGGCTTGAGGACGCGGAAGATCTCACGCAACCCGGCATCGTAGTTGGCCAGATTGCGAAAGCCAAACGCGGAAACAACCAGGTCCATGCGGTTGTCAGGAATCGGAAGCGCTAGCGCGTCGGCTTCCACGGGTTGAATGCCTCGCGCGGCATACTTAACCAGGCCGTGGGACAGCATCTGGTGGGAGAAGTCGAGGGCGTAAATGGAAGGTTTACCTCCCTGCCTTGCAGCCAGGGTATGCAACGCAACCGCCATATCGCCGGTGCCTGCGCAGAGATCAAGAACCTCTGTGTTTGAGCGCTGCAGGATGTGGGTGAAGATGCGCGCCGTGCGCCGCCACCAGAGCCGGTCAACATTCATGGACAGGGCATGATTGGCGAAGTCGTAGCGCGGAGCAATCTCATCGAACATCTTCTGCACTGCGCGAGCGGCGGATTGTTCGTCAGTGGCGCCCGCGGGAGTTGTGCCCCTGGTGATCTCTGTCTGTTGGAGATTATCCACTCTACTCATGATTCCTGATCTGTTCCACGGCATCACGCACAATTGCCGGCGGCACGTCACTCAATATTTTTACTTTACCGATTTTTTGCGGCAGAACAAAGTGCACCGTCCCGGCAATTGTCTTCTTGTCTGCTGACAGACGTCCAAGAATGGAATCTGTTTGTGTGGTCACGCGCGGCAACGGCCCGTATGCCAGCACAGCAGATTTGATCTGACGAGCGACCTCGGCGGAACAAACTCCAGACGCGTAAGCAATGTCAGTGGCCGCAATCATTCCCCAGCCAACCGCTTCGCCATGCAGGAATTGCGAATACCCGGTGGCGGATTCCAGAGCGTGGCCCACAGTATGGCCGAAATTAAGAATGCGTCGCAGGTCAGATTCTTTTTCGTCGGCCGCAACCACCGCAGCTTTCACACGCACTGAATCGATAATGATTCTCTCCAGCGCTTTGGCATTGCGATCAAGAATTTTTGGCGAAGATTTCACCATAAATTCGAACAATCCCTGGTCGCGAATCACGCCGCACTTGAGTGACTCAAAAAGGCCGGCGCGCAATTCCCGATCGCTGAGCGTGCGCAGGACTTCCGGATCAACCAGAACGGCACGTGGCTGGTGAAACGAACCTACCAGGTTCTTTCCCGCACGCAGATTGACTCCGGTCTTGCCGCCGATGCTGGCATCCACCTGGGCCAGAAAGGTGGTGGGAATCTGGACCACAGGAATTCCACGCATGAAAATCGCGGCGAGAAAACCTGCACAGTCGCCGACAACGCCTCCGCCAAGGGCCACGATCATGGCTTCACGATCAGCGCGCGCATCCACCATCTGCTCGGCAAGTTGTTCCACGCCGGAGAGCCGCTTGGCAGGCTCGCCATCATCCATTTCCAGTACCTGAAACGGGACTTTGGCTTTGCGCAGCGAGAGTTCCAGTGCCTTGCCCCAGTGCTTACGCACAGTTGCTGATGTGATCACGAAAACGCGACTGGTTCGAGAAGGCAGCAGTCGATGGACTTCCTGACCCGCGCGGCGCAACAATCCTGCGCTGATCAGGACGTCATAGGGATTCGATTTCAGCCCAACACGAATTTTCTTCACTGCTCTTTTTTCACCACTCTGATTTCACCAATCTGATTTCGCCACTCTGATTTCACCACTCTGATGATAAATGGGGAGTGGGCTCACCGGTAGCACGTATTCAGCACTTCGCGGCATGTCCTGTTTCGCGATGACGATCAACCTTTGTTAGCATTTGACTCATGAAGAACCTTCCGAATCATGTCGATTTCGTGGTGGTAGGAGCGGGCGTAGCCGGGTTGCGCGCCGCCATCACGCTGGCGGAAGCCGGGAAGGTCCTGGTGCTGGCGAAACAGGAAATCACTGAATCCAACACTCAGTATGCCCAGGGCGGAATCGCCGTAGCGCTCAGTGATGAAGACGAAATCAGTCTCCACTTTCAGGACACGATCAACGCCGGCGACGGAATTGTGAATGCCGAGGCTGCACATGCGCTGGTGGAAGAAGGACCGGCGCGTATACAAGAGCTGATTGAATGGGGAACGGAGTTTGATCGCCATGGCACCAGGCTGACATTTACACGTGAAGCCGCGCACAGCCGCAGCCGGGTGCTTCACGCTCACGGCGATTCAACAGGACGCGAAATAGGCCGCGCCCTGTACGCTCGCGCCGCCAGCCTGAAGAACATTGCGTTCTCCGAATTTGAATTCACATCAGACCTGCACATGGAATCTGGCCGGGCGTGTGGAGTGGAATTGATCTCGCAAAAGGGCGAGAAACACCTGGTGACAAGTTCGTCTGTACTCATGGCGACCGGCGGTGCCGGAAATGTCTACAGCAATACGACCAATCCAGCGGTGGCCACAGCGGATGGCGTTGCCATGGCCTACACTGCGGGTGCTGAAATCAGTGACATGGAGTTTGTGCAGTTTCACCCTACCGCGTTGTATGTGAAGAATGCGCCGCGATTCCTGCTATCAGAAGCCCTGCGCGGGGAAGGTGCTTTGTTGCGCAATGCGGAACTGGTCCGTTTCATGCCGAAATATCACGAGATGGCGGACCTTGCTCCACGCGATGTGGTGGCCAGAGCCATTGCGCATGAGCTGGAAGTCTGCCGTTTAAAAGATCCACTGGTTTATCTTGACATGACTCATCTCAAAGAGAGCCATCTCAAGTCAAGGTTTCCTCGGATTTATGAAACCTGCCTGAAATACAACGTGGATATCACGGTGGACATGGTTCCTATTCGCCCGGCTGCTCATTACATGATGGGCGGCATACGAACGGACCTGAAGGGTCAAACCAACATTCCCGGACTCTACGCGGCAGGCGAGGCGGCCTGCACCGGCGTCCACGGAGCAAACAGGCTGGCCAGTAATTCCCTGCTGGAAGGCCTGGTCTTTGGCGCCCGCGCGGCGAACGCCATGCGGGACGCGCACCTGCCACAATCAAGTGAGCGCGCTCAACCTTCTCAACCTTCACCGCAGTCATCTGGCCACAGCAAAAGCAAGAGTGAAGCAAATGTGGAAGACTTCATTCACAAAATCCAGGAAATGATGTGGAGTAAGGTTGGCGTTGTGCGAAACCGTCAAGGTCTCCAGGAAGCCGTTAAGCAACTCGAGTCAGAAAGCGCGGCTTTGCCACCCAAAACCTCCCGTCGAAATTGTGAAGCGCTCAATATCCATACTGCTGCTTCATTGATTGCACGGTCGGCTCTGGCGAGACTGGAAAGCCGGGGGGCTCACTACCGGGTTGATTATCCCGAGCACGACGACGTGAAATTTAAGAAGCATTCTGTCGTAACCAAATCTACGGTCCGCTTTATCTGATTTATGTAATTTGTCCAGGCAAATCGGTTTCCCGCGTTGGTGAGTGAATCCGCTCTGGGTTTACAATTGGCGACCATGAAGATCATCCATCGTTTTGGCCTGGTTTTGTTTCTCGCCGGAGCAATCACCTCCGGTTTTCTGATCAACTCATTACACGCTGCGACAGAGGGCGAACAGGCGGTGCTGGCGCCGATCACGGCAATGTTTGATGCCATGTCAAAACACGACGCTGCGGCATTTAGAAAACCATTGCTGCCCGGCGGTACCATCGTGCTGATGCGGGACGGCAAGCCGACGCAGCTGACGTTTGAAGCCTTTACTGACCTGATATCGAAACCTGGAAAAGCAGAAATTCAGGAGCGGATTCATGATCCTCTCGTCCGCATCGATAACGATCTGGCGGTCGTGTGGGCTCCGTTCGAGTTTCTGGTGGATGGCAAGGTGGACCACTGCGGGACAGATTTGTTCAACCTTGTTCGAACCGATGGACAATGGCTGGTTGCGAGCATCGCGGATACCGGAAGAAAGGATTGCGCGGTTAAGTAGACCGGGATCTGAGGTTCTTATTGCTGTGCTAAGCCATTTACACAACTGTTTTCCCATTCGTCGCTCGCTTCGCAAGACACCTGCCAATCGGAGCGTGGGGAAAGCACTGCAATCATTCCTCTGCGAACGACCTCATGATCATCGCCTAACAGAAGAGTAGACGAAGCATCACGCGATCCAGTGGCCCAACGCAAGAGACTCAAAACATTGGTTCTGAAAATACTTCTGTACGTTCTGACAGTAGCGTCAAAGACCGGCAAAGACTTAAATTTGCTCTTTGGGGTAAACGTCTTTATGCGAAGCATGACGCCAACGAAGGTTACGAAGATGTCTGTCTGGCCGCGTTATCCAACCATATACGAGATCAACACCTGGGTCTGGCTTGCAGAGCTTGGCCAGAAGACAGGAACGCACGTCGACCTGGGCTCCGTGCCCTCAGCCGAATGGGACGAGATCGCTAAGTTCGGCTTCGATGCCGTATGGTTCATGGGCGTGTGGGAACGCAGTCCTGTAGGCATAGCGATAGCCAATAAGAACCCGGGTTTGCTCGATGACTTCCACAGAGCTCTGCCTGACTTCAAGCCAGAGGACAACGTGGGATCGCCCTACTGTATCAGGCGCTATGTGGTTGACGCACACCTTGGAGGTCCCGCAGGTCTGGCTATTGCGCGGAAAGAGCTGGCAAAGCGAGGCATGAAGCTCCTTCTCGATTTCGTTCCCAACCATGTCGCACCGGATCACCCGTGGGCCGCCGAGCATCCCGAATACTTTATTCGAGGGACCGTTGACGATGCCAATCACAATCCGGATTCCTTTATTGAAATAAAGGGGAACGTTTACGCCTGCGGGCGGGATCCCTTCTTTCCAGCATGGCCAGATGTCCTTCAACTGAATGTTTTTAACCCCAGGCTTCGCCATGCAGCTGCTGAAACGGTGTCCAGTATTGTGGCCCAGTGTGACGGAATCCGATGCGACATGGCCATGCTTCTGTTGAATGAGATTTTCGAACGCACATGGGGCAGTGTTGCCGGGCGACGGCCCCCGACCGAATACTGGGATGAGGTGATCCCCACCGTCAAGAAGGCGCATCCCGACGTGATCTTCATTGCCGAGGCTTATTGGGATATGGAGTGGCAACTGCAGCAGCATGGGTTCGATTTCTGCTATGACAAGCGGCTCTATGATCGGCTGGAGCATGAAAATGCGGAAAGTGTCCGACTTCATCTTTGTGCAGAACTTTCCTACCAGCAGAAATTGCTTCGCTTCCTGGAAAACCACGATGAGCCTCGGGCAGCAACGGCTTTTTCGCGAGAAAAGGTGCAGGCTGCTGCAGTCACAACATCCACGCTGCCAGGGGCGCGACTCTTTCATGAGGGGCAATTTGAAGGCCGGAAGATACGGTTGCCGGTTTTTCTGGCCAGACGCCCGGCAGAGCCTGTAAACCACGCTTTGCGTACCTTCTATGAAAACCTGTTGTCTGCGATCAATGCTCCTATTTTTCGCAGTGGTGAGTGGAAGCTATGCGAGCGTAATGGATGGCCCGGCAATCAAAGTTGCCAGAACCTTGTGGCGTGGAGCTGGGTTAAGGACGATGATCGGCGTCTGATCGCAGTCAATCTTAGCGACGCGGTCGTCCAGGCCCGGGTGCAGGTCCCGTGGAAAGAAGTGCGAGCGAAATCCTGGCATTTGATAGATGTCATTTCCGACGTGAGCTACGACCGCGAGGGGAATGAGATGGCCGATTCAGGACTCTATGTGGAATTGCAACCCTGGAGTTTCTCCTTCTTTCAGTATCAGCTCGCCGGGCACGGCGCCACGATAAAGCGGGCAGCCTAGCTGGTCATCGCCTGCGTCAAGACCAGTCGGTCGCAGAGCACCAGTAGCTCGACCTATGTGTGGCCATTCGCTGCCATTCCCTGTTAGCGCCTCTCCCTGAAATATATATGGCGCACTCCCGGGCACCGGCACGCCATTGAGCACCCGATAATCGCCACCACTGGCGTCGGGCCGCCGCAAGATGAAGTTGCAAATTTCCTGAGAATTGAATCAAGGAATCAGAATCGATGAACTCTTACGTTCGTCGGTCATTTCTGCCTAAGCCAACTTACTCAATTTCCTCATCCCTTCCCTTGCGGAGATATACTCTTATGGCTACCTGGGGGAATGGACCATGAGCAAAGACCGGGGCAAAAAGACAAAAGGCAGGAAGCTAAAGCAGATTCTTGATCGCGTGCACTCTGGAGCCACAAGAGGTTCGCCGCGATCCACTCTGAGATTCGCATTTCTCTGGCTGATGGTTTCGGTTTCTACCGCAGGGCAGACAGGTCAGCCGGCAGCTAACTTCGGCAGTATCCCCAGCGGAACTGCAAGCAAAGAAATTCTTCATCTCACGCTACGCGATGCCATCACCATGGCGCTTCGCTACAACCTTGGCCAGATCGAAAGTGGAGAGAATGCACGCATAGCGCGCGGACAACGGCTTCGCGCAATGAGCACGCTCCTTCCGCAGGTAACTGCAGGGGCTGCGGAAAACGTAGAACAATTCAGTGCAGCCACCCTGGGAATCAAAATTCCTCAAGTCCCCACCGTCATAGGGCCGTTCAGTTTCTCCACTGCTCAGGCAAACGCAAATCTGAGCCTCTTCAACTACGAATCGATCCAACGTTTTCGTGCTGCGCGCAACGCCGAGCAGGCTGCGCAACTCACCTACAATGACACGCTCGATGTGATCACGCTGATCGTGGGAAATATCTACCTCGAGGTAATTCAGGCCGGTTCACGCATTGAGGCGGAAGAAGCGCAGGTGAAAAATGCTCAGGCGCTCTACGATCAGGCTGCGGACCAGCTTCAATCCGGCACCAGCACAAAAATTGATGTAACCCGCAGCGGCGTGCAACTACACACAGAGCAATACAACTTGAGCATTACCCAGAATAACTTTGCCATCGCCAAGCTGAACCTCTCGCGTGCGATTGGCTTGCCGCTCGGTCAGGCTTTCGATCTTTCCGACCAAGTCCCCTACGCGGACATTAATCCACAGACAATTGAAGATGCTCTGACCACTGCTTATAAGACACGCAGCGATTTCCGTGCCGCTCTCAGTGTCGAAAAGTCCGCCCAGCAACAGCTTTCTGCAACTCGCGGCGAGCGTTACCCAGTGCTGGCGGCCAACGGCGACTACGGCGTACAAGGGCCCAATCCTGGCAACCTCCATGGCGCCTTTACTTTCCAAGCGGGAGTGACGGTTCCAATTTTTACCAGCGGACGCATCAAGGGCGACATAGCCGAGGCTGAAGCAGCGGTTCGCCAGCGCAAGGCGGAAGCCGAGAACCTGCGAGGGCAGATCGACTACGACGTTCGCACCGCATTTCTTAATCTGCAGGCAGCCCGCCAGCAGATAACGGTCGCGAAAGAGAACGTGGCTCTGGCGAATGAAAATCTCTCTCGCTCACAGGAACGTTTCGCCGCCGGAGTGACAGACAGTGTGGAAGTCGTGCAGGCCCAGCAGGCATTGGCGAGCGCCAATGATCAATACATTTCCAGCCTCTACAGCCACAATCTGTCAAAACTACAGCTTGCCCGCGCATTGGGCGTGGCGCGAACCAATTACAACCAGTATCTGGCGGTGCACTAAATAAAAGGGAGTATTAGGATGGCTACTCAACCTCATCCTGACGTAGAAAAGCCCGAAGCGCCTTCTGTTACGGACGACAAAAGTGAGATCTCGAGGCGCGACAATGTGCGGCGCTCGCGTTTCAGGTTCCGTCGTATTTATCTCATTCCCCTTGCATTGCTGTTGATCCTTGGCGCTGTTCTCTTATGGCTTTATTTGGCAAGCTACGAATCTACAGACGATGGGCAAGTGGATGTGCACCTTTATCCGGTGAGTCCGCGCATCTCTGGCTACGTCATTAAAGTAAACGTTGATGACAATCAGTATGTGCAGCAGGGGACCGTGCTCGTCGAGGTGGATCCCAAGGATTATGAGGTTGCCATTGCCAAAGCACGTGCGGACCTCGCGAATGCGGAAGCCACCGCCAAGTCTCTTAATATTAGCGTTCCCATCACATCAATCAACACCTCGAGCCAGCTGAAATCGGCAGCATCCGATGTCAGCAATACCACCGCAGGCATCATTACTGCTGAGAAGCAGCTCGCTGCTGCGCATGCTCAGGTGGACCAGGCTGAGGCCAATGACGTCAAAGCGCAGGACGACTTGAAACGGTACAAAAGGCTGGTTGACAAGCAAAACGTTTCTGAGCAGACCTATGACCAGGCATTGGCAGCAGCGAAGGCCAGCACCGCCAGTGTAACCGCAGCCAGGGCCAATGAAGCGGCGGCGGAGCAGGCAGTACAGCAGGCAAAAGACAAACTCGCTCAGGCTGAAGCAAACCACAGCGCTGCAGAAACCGGCCCTCAGCAAGTGGCTTCAACGAACGCTCGTGCTCTCGCTGCGGTTGCAGATGTCCAGCAAAAGCGCGCAGCTCTGGAACAGGCAGAGCTGAATCTGCAGTACACAAAAATTGTCGCGCCAGTCAGCGGTCAGGTGAACAAGAGCGTCGTGGTCGGGTTGAACGTGCAGCCCGGGCAGCAGTTATTGACCCTGGTTCCGCTGGACGAGGTCTGGATCACCGCGAATTTCAAAGAAACACAGCTCAGGCATATGAAGGCCGGACAAAAGGCAACAATCTTTGTGGATTCAACCGGCACCACTGTGCACGGACATATTGACAGCATTTCAGGCGCAACCGGTCCTACATTCAGTTTGCTTCCACCGGAGAATGCCACCGGAAACTACGTGAAAATTGTCCAGCGTGTTCCGGTAAAGATTGTTCTCGAGCCTGGAGAGAACAGGGACCATCGGCTGCGGCCCGGAATGAACGTTGTGCCCAAAGTGGAATTGCGATGAGCTCGGCTGCACTCACACTCGACCAGGATGTCTGGAAGCCAAAGTTTAATCCCTGGCTCATTGCTGTGGTTGTGGCGCTGGGTGCGTTCATGGAGGTGCTTGACACCAGCATCGCCAATGTTGCATTGCCTTATATGGCGGGAAGCCTGGCGGCGAGCAATGATCAAAGCACGTGGGTCCTGACTTCTTACCTCGTCTCTAACGCCATCGTCCTTCCCATCAGCGGCTGGATCGCGGTGAGATTTGGCCGCAAGCGGTTTTTCATGAGCTGCCTCGCTATCTTTACGGTGAGCTCGTTGCTGTGCGGTTTTGCTCCCAACCTTGGTTTTCTTCTGCTCTTCCGAGTTCTACAAGGCGCAGGGGGAGGGGGTCTGCAGCCAATGGCGCAAGCCATTCTGGCGGATACTTTTCCCCCACATCAGCGAGGATTGGCATTTGCCCTTTACGGAATAACTGCGGTCATGGCTCCTACGATCGGACCCACTCTGGGTGGATGGATTACATTCAACTACTCATGGCGCTGGATCTTTTACATCAACGTCCCCGTCGGAATCATGACCTGGCTTCTGGTTCGGCGTTTCGTTGAGGATCCCCCGTATTTAGGGCGGCTCAAGGCAGCCGGCGTTAAATTGGACTATATCGGGATTGGTCTCCTGGCGGTTGGGGTTGGTGCGCTGCAGATTCTATTGGACAAGGGTCAGGAAGATGATTGGTTCGGTTCGAATTTCATCACCACCTTGGTCATTGTGTCAGGCGCGTGCCTGATCGCACTTGTGATCTGGGAGTGGTTTCACAAGGCGCCCATCGTTGATGTCCGTTTGTTCAAGGCTTTCAATTTTGCAAGCGCGAACGTAATGATGTTCATGCTTGGAATTTTGTTGTTCAGCAGCCTGGTGCTGATGCCGCAGTTCCTGCAGACGCTTTTGGGATATACGTCGCAGCTCGCCGGTCTGGCCCTTTCAGCAGGCGGGCTCATCTTGCTCTTCGAAATGCCGATCATAGGACAGCTCACAAGGAAAATTCAGGCGCGCCGGCTGATCGCCTTTGGCTGGTTGGCATTGTCTATTGCCATGTTTTATTCTACTCGGCGAATCGACCTGCAGATTAGTTTCACAGCGGCCACATGGCTGCGCATAGCTCAGGTAATCGGGTTGGGATTCTTGTTCGTACCGATCAATCTCGCTGCCTATGTAGGAATTGCGCCAGAGAAGAATAATGCCGTCGCCGGCATCGTAAACTTCATGCGGAACATGGGCAGCAGTGTTGGAACTTCGCTGGTGACCACGGTGATTGCGCGCCGGTCTCAGTTCCATCAGCTAAGGCTCGTGGAGCAAGCAAGAGTTGACAATCCAAATTTTGCCAATACGGTGCAAGGTCTGACGCAGCACTACGCGCGTGGCGGTCTGAGTAGACACGAGGCATCTGCCACTGCCTATGCCAATATTTATCAATCGATTCAGGCACATGCGGCAAGCCTGGCCTACATCGATACGTTTATGGTTCTTTCTGTGTGCGCGGCTATCATGTTCTGCATGTCATTCTTTCTTAAGAAAAACGATCTCGGTGGCGGTGCTACCATTGCGGAATGACCCCGCTTGTCGCTGAAATCTTGGGTTCCAGAAAAGGCAGCGTGAGTATGATCAAAATCATCACCATTGAACGGGAATACGGATGCGGAGGAGGCGAGATCGCCCACCTCGTGGCGAAGCGCCTGGGCTGGAAACTCTGGGACCAGGCACTGACCGAGGAAATCGCGAGGCTGGCCAAGTGTCCCACGACGATAGTTCAAGATCGAGAGGAACGGCCCGATCCTCTCTACTACAGGCTTTTCAAATCCTTTCTCCGCGGAAGCTATGAGGGCAGCCAAAATGCGCCTAAACTTAACATGGTAGATAGCGAGACGATTCTCACCATTACTCGCCGGGTGGTGGAGAGCGCTGCCAAGAGTGGAAATGGCGTCATTGTGGGCAGAGGGTCGCAACAGTTTCTCAAGGACCGGCCGGAGACGTTGCGCGTCTTCCTGTATGCGCCAAGAGAAAACAAAATCCGCCGATTAGTGGCCCGCGGCAAGACTGAGAAAGACGCGGAGGAGTTGATCGATACGGTCGACAACGAGCGCACTGATTTCATCAAAAAATACTTCAACGTGGAATGGCCTGATCGCGCGATCTACCATGCCATGATCAACACCAGCTGCGGAGATGAGGCTACGATGCGCATGATCGTGAACTTTATGGACGCCTACGCACCGTGCTCGGTTGCATAGATCTTATTGCTTCTTGTTGCTTAGCAAATGATCTTCCCTGCGGGAATGTTCGGCAACTGCTAATTGCCGGTGGAATCAGCGGCGGCTTCGCCGCCATAGAATCCACTCTGCTGGCTCGCTTGAAGAGCACAGATTTCTTTCGGAGAAATTGGGTGGAGGATGCGGAGATTGTTTTAGTGCAGGCTCAAAAACGCGTTCACAACCCCATCTTCCGGCGGGCTGAATTCGAAGCCGGCGCGGACGAACATATCCCTCATACCAAAATTGTCTGAAAGCGTGGCGCCTTCAAGGCCGCTGATTCCTTCTTCCCGGGCAATATCAATTACCACACTTAACAACTGCGTTCCCAGTCCCCGATTCTGAAACTTGTCGGCAACCAGGAACGCGACTTCCGCGTTATTGTCAGAGTGTTTGCGAATCAGGCGGGCGATCCCGGCGAGCCGGCGCTCTCCCAGTTCATTCGTGTATTCAGCCACCAACGCGATCTCGCGGTCGTAATCGATAAAGCACTTCGTGAACAACCGCTCGTGCGACGTGCGAAAATCCAGTTTCATGGGAAGAAAGAACCGCATGTAAACACTGGTTTCGGAAAGCTGCCGGTGGAATTCCACCATCAGGCTTTCATCGTCAGGCCGAATTGGGCGCAGAGTGAACTGCTGGCCATCCTGGGAATTCCAGCGGGAAACATACTTGCTGGGATAAGGACGGATGGCCGGCCGCGGCAAGTCCGCATCTTTCATCTTTGCCGGATGAAGGATCACTCGCGCGTCGAGCGAGATTATGCCCTCCGGACCTGCCAGCAATGGATTGATTTCAATGTCAGCAATCCGCGGATTTTCGACAATCAGCTGGCTGAACCGCACCAGCAGTTCTGCAAGTTTTTCCACATCGATGGGGCCTTTGCCGCGCGTGCCTTTAAACGCGCCGAAGATCTGGGTCCGCTCCATCAGACGGCGGGCCAACGTAGTGGTCAGGGGAGGCAAAGCATAGGACTGATCACGTAACACTTCCACAAGGCTGCCGCCGAGACCAAACACCATTACCGGGCCAAACTGAGGATCGGTGGAGCTTCCCAGAATCAGCTCATAACCAAACTGCTTAACCATGGGCTGAACAGCCACACCTTCGAATGCGCCGTCTCGATCGAAAGCGCTTTGGATAGCAGCAAACGCCGAACGAACAGCGGCCGCGTCCTTGAGGTCCAAATAAACCCCGCCACGGTCTGATTTGTGAGTGACACTGCGTGAATGCAGTTTGAGCACCACGGGATAGCCAGATTTTTCTGCGGCGTTTACGGCTTCCTCGGCGGACGATGCAATCCTTGCAGGTGTAACGGGCAGACCGTAGATCTGGAGGATCTGTTTGGACTCATACTCGGTCAGAATCACACGATTCTCATGGATCGGCTGCGCAGTGATCCGTTCAACCTGCTTTGGCCCGTCCTGTGGAAGATCGCCGGTAAATTCCGGAGCTTCATAAATTGCCCGCAGATTGGAACTATACCGCCACATGTAGGTTAAGCTTCGTGCTGCCGCGTCAGGATAGTCGAAGGTAGGAATTCCAGCTTCGTTGAGCACGTCGGCTGCCAGTTGCATCCGGGCTCCACCCATCCAGCTTGCAACCAAAGGCTTGGTGATGGATTGGGCCGCCTTGCAGAGCAGGACCGCTGATTCCTGAGGTTCAGTCATGGCTTGCGGCGCAAGGATAGAAAGCACTGCATCGCAATTTGGATCGTTGGCCGCAAGCTGCAATGCCTTGACGTACAGTTCAGCGCCTGCGTCACCAAGCGTATCGATTGGGTTTGAGTGGCTCCAGGCCGCTGGCAATATCTTGTTGAGCTCTGCCAGGGTGTCCTGCGAAAGCTGTGCGAGTTCCCCTCCGTTGGCCAGCAAGGTATCTGTGGCTAGCACACCCAATCCGCCGGCATTCGTCACCACGGCCAGACGCCGCCCCTTCGGTCGGGGCTGCTTGCTCAAAACTTCAGCCATATTAAACAGCTCGGCGATGGTTGAAACACGCAGGATTCCACAGCGCCGGAACGCGGCTTCAAACACTTCATCTGGTCCCGTAAGTGCGCCGGTATGCGACGCAGCAGCGCGTCTTGCTGCTTCCGTGCGTCCTGGTTTGATAACGATGATCGGCTTACGCAATGAGACTTCGCGGGCAGCAGAGAGAAAACTGCGTGCGTCTACGATGGACTCCATGTAGATCAAAATGCTTGAGGTATAAGGATCGTCGCCAAAGTGATAGATGAGGTCGCCCCAGCTTACGTCGATCATGGAACCAACTGAAACGAAGCCGCTGAATCCCACATTCTCCCGGCGACTCCAATCCAGGATCGCAGTGCAGAGCGCGCCACTCTGGCTGAGAAACGCAAGGTTGCCGGGAATCGCATTGGATTGTGCGAAGGTCGCATTTAATCCGGTGCGTGGATTGATTACGCCGAGACAGTTCGGGCCCACCACGCGCATGCTGCTCGATTTCAGCACCTGGCGAATTCTGGCTTCACGCTCTGCACCCACGGCGCCCAATTCCGCAAAGCCGGCGGACAGCACAATTGCACTTCTCACCCCGGCATCGACGCATTCCTGCAGAACCTCCGGAACTGTAGCTGCCGGAGTAACCACCACGGCCAGGTCGATTAATTCGCCGACAGAAGCGACGTTGGGATAGCAGCGCATGCCGAGCACGTTGCTGCGGTTTGGGTTGATGGCAAAGATCGTTGCTCCGCTGAGTTGCTCAATCAGATTGCGAAGCACGCTCCGACCGACAGTTCCGGGCTTTTCCGTAGCGCCGATCACGGCCACTGTTCGGGGATAAAAAAGCGGAGCCAGAGGTGTTTGAGGGCGGTAGGAAACGCCAGGGTCCTGCGTAACTTTCTTCTGCACAAGTTCCATGACAAGCCTCCAATAGCGTTCCGGCCCGCATTACGGCGTGACGAAGGGAAAGTATCACACATTGGATGCTACAGACGTGATAGGGAACACCGCTGAAATGGAAAAGCATCATACTACCGCTTCCCGAGTAGGCCTTCGGGCAGCTTGCTGTTTGGCAGGCAAGCTGCATCGCCCGCTCTTAGTCTTGATTCTCGTCAATGTCCCAGGAGTTTCCTGGCGGAATGTTCACAGTCTCACCTGCAGGTAACGACCGGACAATGCGCGGCCGCAATCACCCGATAAGCGACGGTCGTTCGCACATGGAAATCAGGGAGGAATGCACTTCTGATGCCCATCGCGATCAGGTCAGCGTTCTTCTCGCGTGCAACCTTAAGAATCGTATCCACAGTGTCTCCGGATTCCATCACAAACTCGGTCTTTAACGCGCCAAGTTGCGGCTCGAAGGCGTGGATCATACTCTGGCGGACGGGTTCAGAAAGTTTCTGGGCGTCCGGGTTACCGGCAGTTTCTTCCGGCAGCACATGCAGCACTGTTACCGCAGAGCCATACTCACGTGCAAGCCGAAGAACAAAAGGCAGCGCACGAACACTCTCGTTTGAGAGATCTGTCGGCACCAGTATGCGACTAAACTTTGTTGGTGTGTTCGGAAGCTCGGGGCCAACCGTCAATACGGGACATCTGGCTACACGGCATATTTCCTCCACCGCTGACCCGAGAAGAAAGCGGCGGAACCCAGTACGCCCGTGCGTGCCGGCCACTACCAGGTCGATATGGTTCCTGTTGATTTCATCCGTGAGCGCATCACCCAGGATGCCGGATGAAAGCAATGCCCTGGTCTTTATGCCTCCTAGTTGAGGCGCATGAAGAATATTATCAAGCTCTTTTGTTGCCGCGTTGTACTCGGCTTCATACAGATACGGTGCGGCCTCGGGTGCCGCTCCAACCAACGAACTGAGGGTGATGATATGACAAGCGAAGACAGATGCTCCAAACTTCTTCGCCAAAAGACCAACGTAGGGGAACGATTTCATCGAGGCTCCGGAGAAGTCAGTTGCGAATAAGATGTTTTTCAGACTCGCGACGGGAGTTGTAGCAGGGTGCACAGAAAGGGTGGCCATATGGACCTCCGTATACAGACCATCATAGGCCTGGATCGAAAGTTCTTCTGTGATGATAATCACATAGCAAGTTGCCAATTACTTGCGAGGCTGCCATTCACGATTGCGGCACTTTTTCTGACGCTTGCCGATCTGAGTTCCCTCACTCAACGCCTCTTTCCTTTTCTTCTCTTCCAGGCAGGCGAGTACTCAAAATCGGGAGCTGCACAATCATCCTGAAGGCCGACCTTAAGTTCCGGTCTTCTGCAATGTAAACGATATCGAAGTAACACCTGTAGGAGCAGAGTTGTCAGCGTCTTGCGACAATTCCACCGCTAAAAAGTCCGCCTCGGATATTTCTTCTTGCAGTTCCTTCATCAATTCGCACTGGATTTTGGTGAGTGCGCGTTGCAGAGCTTTGGGCGGCCGTTCCTCCAGGCCGAAAGCTTTCGGGTTGTTTAGAACCCGCCCGACAAGCAGGTAAATGTGTTTGAGTCGGCTATTCATAAAATTCTCCTTCCCTACGAGCTCACGTCTGGAACGGTGAAACCATGCCTGCTGGTTACGTGGCGTTGGACGAAACGTGCTGCAAAGATCCTGCTTGCCACAGGCGATACGCCAGGCCAGACATAGTCATAGCGCTGAAGAACGCGTACGATCCCAGCCACACCAGCACGGTGTGTTCCTCGATGGCCCATCCAAGCAGCAGGTAAGCGCCGAATCCGAGCGATCCAGTCCCAGCCAGGAGCAGAAACCATTCATCGTGGAAATGTCGGCGTATCTTGAGGGCCATAAGTATCTGGCATATGCCAACGAACACTGCCCAGTAGCCGATGATAAGGACCAGATACTCAAGCGTGAGTGACGGGAACAACACAACTATCACACCTGCAGCACAGGCCCCTACTCCATCCATCAGTAGCAGGCCCCGGCCATGCTCACGGCTTGATCGTCTCAATCCAGCGCCGAGCGTAAAAGCCCCTGCGCCAAACGCCAATAGCCCAAACAAGACAACAGTGGAAGCATGGGCAAATGCCCGCAGTAGCAGTGGCAGATTTGCTCCCTCCACAAAAAACACCTCGCCAGCGAACAGAAGGGCAAAGATCGCCCGGCAGGCGAATAGCCACCAGTTGTCGATCATTGTGCGCAACATTACAACTCCTCGCGGCATCCTGAAACCGTCACTTCATTGTCATCCGGTTTATCGGTGCGTGCTGTGACCGCGATCACAGGATGGGATACAACTGGTGGGGCATAACCTGGAGGGGGATCTCGGCGGGCGCCAGCTAATTACCCGTTAGAATGAGGAGTGATTCCCGTCACATTCGCTCCACCCCACTCTGTAGTCCAATAGGATCATCCTACCGGACAAGAGGTATAAGTAATGGTTTCACGGTGTGCCAATCCGGATTGCCGGACTCCTTTTTTGTATTTGCGTGAAGGGAAATTGATCGCGCTGAGGCATCGCGCTGAATGCTTTGGCACCGCCCGCGTGGAGGTCTTCTGGCTCTGCGGCAAATGCGACAATCGCATGACATTGAAAGTGACGCTCAATGGTGAGATCAACCTGATCCAAAAAGCAGGACAGGCGCATCCGGCTAACTATGAAAGCGATGGGGCAGATCGGCTGCTATTCGAGGCTCGACAGCAAGCATGATCTCAGAGCGTGCCGTGGTGAAAATCACAGCCTTGGACCATCGCCTCAGCCAGTTAAGTGCTAAGGGACAATTACTGCTGCCCCGTCAATCGAGTCATTTTTTACAGCGGCCAGAGCATCGTTGGCCTGATTGAGCGGGAACACTGTGGTCCTGGGCTGCAGATTGAGCTCGCTTGCGATCTGAAGAAAGTCTCGGGCATCCGAACGGGTCATGTTTGTAACACTTCGAAGCTGACGCTCACCCCACACGAGGCGATCATAGTCAAATTCTGGAATGCGATCCAAATGTATTGCGTTGATGGCAACCACACCGCCCTTGCGCAGACTGGCCAGCGCCGCCACAACTACGTCCCCGCTGGGTGCGAACGTGATCGCGCGGTCGAGTTCAACTGGCGGTTGTTTTGTCTCTGGACCAACCCATGTCGCGCCGAGCTCCACTGCGAGTTTTTGGTGGGAGTCGCCGCGCGTAGAAACATAGACTTCACAGTTCCATGCTCGCAGGACGGAGATCGCCAGATGAGCAGAAGCGCCGAAGCCGAACAGGCCCACGCGCTCTCCATGTTTTACTTCGGCCACGCGAAGGCTGCGAAACCCGATAATACCCGCGCACAATAATGGCGCGGCCTGAAGGTCGTTTAATGCCGCCGGCAGCGGAAACGTAAAGTCACCATGCGCGCGCGCATATTCGGCGTAACCCCCATCCACGCTATAGCCGGTGAATGTGGGAGAATCGCAAAGGTTTTCAAGATTGTGCCGGCAATACCAGCAGGTTCCATCGACGCCACCCATCCATGAGACCCCGACGCGGGTACCGCGAAGGAGATCGGTTGTGCCCGAGTCTACGTGGAGGCGGGGACGAATACGCAGGCTGTGGAGATGGAGTCGGTGGGACCGGCCCTCAGGTCCGTTTAAGAAACGGCCGGTCTATTTCCCCAGGAAGTGGGTCAAGCTGATACGCAATTCCGCAATGGCTTTGGTCCTCGCGGATTGGCTGCCCTTAAGATCAGACGATCGGGATTCAGCGGATTTGACGATGATTGGCAGGTTAGTCTTGAGGATTGGATCTTTTGCGCTGGCTGTCCTGGCCTCTTTTGATTTGGCCTGCGCAAGGATGTTGCTATTGGCTTCGGTCGCCAACGATTCGATCCCGGCCATTCGATCATCCAGGCTGACCAGCAGTTGATGTGCCCGTTCGGCGGCGAAGGCGCGCAGCACGTCACCCGGCGCGGGACCCGCGGTGTCTTTGAGTGCAGGCGCGTCGGCAGGGACCAGGATCACCGACCCGATAGGGACCTGGCTGATTTCCTTGAGCTGCGGATTTGCCTTCAGCAACAGATCGCCCGCCTGTTTAGCTGCGGGCTGTGCGCCTTTTCCCTGCAGGCCAAACACCCGCGCCGCCAGTTCGGTCACACTCTTTTCACCTTTGAAGATGGCAAAGCTCATGATGGTTACTCCATTCTTAAGTTATCGCCGGCCGCGCTCGTTCCGGGCGATTCTCCGCTACAGTTTAACGTTGAGAGGCGCCCACGGGACGTCCAGAACGACATCGTTCACAAAGATATTTTCGGAAGTAAGATTTCCAAGCACAGTCACGGGCGGGATTTTGGTGGTGGTCGGAACGTGCAGATCAAGCGACCGGTAGCGGTCATTGAGCGGGCCCCTGGCAATGTTGTTTGCCGCGATGATGGCGCGCGCTGAAATCTCAACCACAACCTGCGTCCCGGACGGGGCCGCCGGTCCGTCCAACGAACATTGATTGTCACTGAAAATGCAGGAACTGGGACTCACGTTGAGAGTGCCAGAAGAGCCGATGATGGCAACCGCGCCACGCCCGAACGCCTCCATCAGATTGCCGCGAATGCTTGCGTCATTCAAGCAGAAGGCGATGCCAAGACTGACCCATCGGGTGATGTCAGCGGCAGTGGGCGGGGTGAGAGCACGAAGGATCTCATTATCTTCCACATCCACACGCCCGGCAATAAACACCAGAAACACGCCGGCGGAGAGCACGTTTAAACCCACAGGTCCAATGTTTTGAATCCGGCTGCCGGAAATTCGCACGCCGTTTAGGAGTCCGCCGAAAATGGCAAAGCGCTCGCCATTAGTTTTGGCATCGAGGCCGAGATCCTCAACGGCATTTCCACTTAAATTAACGTTGCCCCCGGCCATTATTTGAATGCCGGCCATAAATGGCTGATCAGAATCAGTTGCGTCCAGGGTTTGCGCGACAAACGCCAGCGAATTGTCGCAGATTTTCAGGTCCACGGCAGCGGCGGTGTTGGCCAGGACAATGCCGCCCTTGCCCAGATTGAGCAACTGATTCTGGGCAATAATGGTTTCCAGCAGCAGCGCCCCTTCATTCACCAGGATGCCTGTGCCGCCGAGTCCGCTGATTCGGTTCCCGATAATTTGCGTTCCGTACATGGGCACGGACGAGAGAAGAATTCCTTCGCTGCCGCCGGATGTGTTGCTGGAAATCTGGTTGTTCGCGATGCGTGTCTGCGCGATCGTGCTGAAAACACCCACTCCCTGGGAGGCGCCGACCGCGGTGGGATCGGTCACCAGGACGATGGTATTTTCCTCCACAGTCAGGTCCAGCCCCATGCCCGCGATGGCAATTCCTACCGGGCTCTGGATGAGATTGCCGGAGACGGTGATGCCCAAGGAGAGTGCATTGGCCCGCGATACCATTTCAACGCCGCCCGTATTGCAGAACATTTGATTGTCCTGCACGGAGATGAAGGCAAGGAAGCGCTGCTTGTCACTTGCCTCCGCGCCCACAGCCACATCCACATTGCCAAAGAGATTTTCACGAATACTGGAATCGAGGACCGTACCGCCCAGGGCAATGGCCGGGGCCAGCGTGGCCCCCGTTGGAAAACCAAAAAATGAGCAATGCGTCGAGTCGATAAAAGCCGAATCCCTGATCACAATGCCCGGCACAGATTGCGCCGGAGCAAAGGTGCCTTCCAGAGCGAGAAATCCCAGGTCCTGTACGGTGATGTCCACGGAGTTCTCAATCTGCAGGATGGGCGTGGACGCACCGTGGTTGGGGCCGGGCGTGAGAAAGGCCAAACCGTGCCCGACCATCGCAATGGCTTCCGCCTGGTTGATCTCTACTGTGTCATTGATGAAGTAAAGTCCCGGCGCGAGGCAGATCTTGCCCCCGCCCTTGGCAATCGTGGTCTGCACGGCTTGCTGGATGGTGGCCGTGCCAGCGTTGTGGGCTTCCGCGGTGACACATACGGTACAGTCGCAACTTTCCTCACTGGCCCCAAAAAGTGGCGGCCATGGGATGCGGCAATCGTTGAATGTTCCGCCGCCTCCGCCCGTTGCCCCGCCGGCAGTCCACGCCATGAATCCAAGACGCGCATAGTGATGGAGAATGCCGAGGGGTGGCGCTTTTTGCAGTGGCTCCACACTACCATCGGCGGTGCGCGCGGCGAACAACCAGTAATCGCCCACGCGCAGGGTCTTGCCAGCGGGATCATCACTGAAGGAAACCTGTATGCCGTCTTCAATATCGAGTGGACCGGCGGCCACGTTGATCAATCCGGAGGTGGCGTCCACGTCACTTCCCGCACCAGTGAACTTCTGGTCCCAGCGGCGGACGCGCGTGTGGCGCTGGAGATTGGTGGGATCAAACAGGCCTGCCGGCACGGGCGGGTTCACGGTAATGGTGCGGTTAGCTTCGTCGGGCGGGCCGACTATTTTGGTCAGAAATCGCGGCTGATCGCCCAGCTCAAGATTGTCATCGATGATTTCTACCCAGTCATCGGCGGAAAACCGCAATACCCGGTCCCGGCCCAGACTTTTCAGCTTGATCACCGAGTTGGGCCCGCCGGGTGCGGAGATGGAATCCACGGCGGAGACCACGGACCCGTTGTCCCGCGACCACTTGAACTTTGCCGGACTAGCGCCGCCCACGGTGCCGGCTACATGCACTTCCACGCGATACAAACGATTCTCCAGACCACGATAGCCGCCGGTGGGCGAGAGCACGCAGGGATCAGGACTCGGCGTGGGTGCGACGGTAGAGGTGGTGAGCCGTCCAGCGGACGGCGCGATGAGATCATTCCATGCGGGAATGTCATCACCGCATGCGTGCGCGCCGACGTTGGGAAGAATCTTTACCTGCCACACGGTTTGCGTGCGCGTGGTTGTGTCCGGGCCGCCCAGGGCTTTCTCCCGGATGGAAGGATCTTCAAATGCCGTGACTTCCCTGTGCCACACATCCAGATAGATCAGATCCGTGGCGGGTGCGGCGGAAGGCAGAGGAACGGGTGAAGGATAATAAGGTTGTTGGGTGAAGGGGACGGGCAGCGTACCCACAAGCTCGCCCAGCGAAGCGTCATATTCGGTGGGAGGGAGGCCGTGACATTCCGCCAGCAAGCCATCCACGTACATGCGTCCCACGCCGATGGTGAATTGTCCAGGGCCGGCGGGCTTGATGAGAAAAGCGTCCGGCGTGGACATGGGATAAACGGCGCGGCCGATGATATCAATGGTCTCCGCGCGCCAGCGCCGGTCCATGATTTCGGCAAACTCATTCCAATCAGCATCCAGGTCCACGCGGCCCTGCTGCTTGAACACTTCCGAATAGTTTTTTGTTGGATCAAAACTCCAACGTGTGTAATCGCCGCTCATGTTCCCTCCTGGGGCTAAGTCACGTAGATCAAGCCGGGCTCCAGCCCGAATGGGAGATATTCCTGCAGACGTACGCGCAAGCTGGTGGCGCGCTGTGGCTGTTTTAAGAAATCAAATGCGCCCATCTCAGAGCCGTCTTCTGCTCCGGTCTGAATCTGCTGTGGACAAGAAACAAGAAGCTGTCCGTAGCCCGGCGCGCCATAATGAATGTCAGTGAATGAAGGCAGCAACCAGCTATACACGTCATCCCGGATGGCATCGCGGTCTGACAGTGAAAGAGTGGTTCCCATCAGGGCTGCCGCACCTTCCGCGGCGTCTGTCCTCTGTGCGATTTCCAGATCGGGCTGGCAACGATAGCGGCGCGGAGTCTGCGAGCCTTGCGGAACAAAGCTGAAACGCACGCATCCGTTCTGGCGTCGTTGGGAAATTACGAGGTCAGTGAAGATGACCTCAGATGCCAGTTGCAGTTCGCGCACATGGACTTCACCAAGGATGGTGGTGCGCACCAGACTCGCCGGTGGCCCAGGAACATCGCCGCCATCGTCAGCGGCAATGGCTGGACGGGCTGTGTTCAGGGCGAGTTCGCGCAATGTGGTGGTATCCGGCGGCGCTGTGCTGAAAGTGACGGGACCTCCACCATCACCGGAAACGATCACCAGCTGGTTGTCAGCGGCGCCAACCATGGCTCCGGCAAAACCGGGATCAGCGGCCGCCGCACGTATGGCAGACTGCAACTGGCTGGCGGCTGCTCCCAATGATGTTGGGACTCCCGCGAATGCGGCCACATGCGCTCCGCTTGCGCCCGAAATTACCGAGACTGCCGGAGAGGCCGAGGTGATGGTGGGGAATGGCGACAGTGTTCCGCTGATGACGGCTGATGTCTGGCGTGCTGATTTGGCGTCCAGTAGCAGCTCTGTGGCGGTTGGATCTGCGGCTGTGTTTTCGATGATGACCAGTTCATCATTGCCGGGAAGAACGATGAGGCGATCATCAGCAACAACTACGCGAGCGGACGTAAAGCCCAATGACGAATGGGCCGCGCGAATTGCCTTCTGCAACGCCACCTGGGTATCTGCCAGATTCGCGGGAACGGTGGAGAGGGTCGCGGAGTACGGACCGGCATCTCCAATGGTGACATTCATTTGCGGTGAGGATGAAGTGAGGGCTGGAAAGGGAGAAAGACTTCCCGACACGAGCGCAGGCATGAACGCACCCGCAGCTGACGATCCTGCGGAATCAATAATGCTGTCACGGACCGTGAGACTAACCACTTCCTCAGGTAAGAGGAGATGCCCGGTGATACTGTGGTCGATCACCAGTTGAAGATTGTCCGAAGGCGCGTCGGCAACAATGCTGGCCACGCCCGGCTGCAACGGCTGGCCCAGCTCATCCAGGCCAAGTCCGGGGACCAGCGTGGTGTGAACAACCTCCACCAGTTGCAGATTGCCTTGAATGTGAAGCTGCCCGGCAACGAGCAGCCCGTTCATGATGAAATCTTCATTGCCGGTTCCGCCTGTGAGCGCGATGTTTCCAATCAGGGCCGGACGCTGCAGATTGCCGGATTGCAGAATGAGGACCGGGCTGGGCTGGCCGGGCGGAACTGCTACGGTGGGAAATGCGATGGTGACATCTTCCTCGTAGGTGCGGTTGTCTTCAATCTGGATCACGGCATGGGGATTGGCCGTGGCATTCCAGCTGGCCACGGCCTGACTGATGGTGTCGATGCCTGTGGAAGGCACGTGAATCACAAAACCGGCCGACGCAGGATTGTCCACGCTTGCCGGGACGGCCGGGCCGGGGTCATCAGCCACCAACTGCGTGGATGTGCGGTCATAGGGGCCTCCGCCGATGTCTCCACTGAAGCCGTAGGTGTAAGAGACAGTTATGCCTTCACGCGGCGCTTCACCCGGCGCAAACGCAATGCGGCCAAGAGCAACGTCAATGGCGACCTTGCCTGCGGAAGGCGGAGTCCATTGGCTGAGATCGCCACAAACAATGCTGGACAATGGCACCAGGTCCGCGGGCAGCGCAGCCGGGCTGCGATAAATGGCCATGCTCGGCACAGGCACCGCCGGGTTCATGTAATAGTTGCCGGGATCAAAATAGAAGGCGATTTTTCGGATTGGTGTCTGCACCTGCAGCTCACTGACTTGAAGTGTGTCTTCTGCTACTGGTTCAGGATTGGTGAAAAGAGGCGCTGGGTTTCCAATAGGACTGAAATGGAAACCACCGAAATAGCTTGCCGATCGTCGGGCAGTAACGGCCGGGGTGAAGAAACTCTCCAGCCGCCACAGGAAAAATCCGATCTTTTGAATGTTGTACCAGCCGGTAAGCTGGCACAAGGGGCGTACGTCCACGGTATGCGTGGTGGTATCAAAGGCTCCGTTGATGCGGTCCAGCGCGTCAAGATCGCGCAGCAGCACAGTGCCCACGCGATCTACCGCAAAGGGGTCAGTGGGGGCAGTGCGCGCGTCCTCATGAAACCTGAGGTGATTGAGATTCTGTGTCCAGCCCAGCTCTGCAAAGAAGGCAACGGCGTGCGCGTCCCATCCCGTCACGTCTCGGGCAAGCTGTTCCAGCATGGTAAGCGTGCCTTTGCGGCGGCGATAAAAGATGGTGCGCGCAACATCAGCTCGGCGACGGGCAAAACCTTCCGGAATGGGATTATTACCAACCAGATCGCCGATGTAAGGCACAACCCAGTTGGCGCAGGTTTCAATAAAGAGGTCATCCCACAGGCCGTCCACATTGCCCTTGAGCTGGCTGGCTTGATTGCTGATGAGACCAAGGAAGGCCCGCAGCGGGTAACCGCGTTCCGCATCACGTATGCGATAGATGGCCGGCAGTAAGGAATAAAGGTCCAGCGAATTGGTAGTGAGTAAGTTGGTTGTGCTCACGGTTGCACCTGTCCCAGAGTGATCAGCGCATCATCGGCATTTTCCAGCGTGGCCAGCTCATCGTCATTCATGCGGAGATGAACCTGCACTGCGTATGGAGTGGCGCCATGGCTCATCGCGTCCGCGGCATTCTTGTAGCCGAGTGAATTGATGTCAGCTCCAACCACGCCATCCACGGACTGCAGGACGGCATAGACGCCGCTGAGATGCAAAGGCCGCCCGAACTCCTGTTGATTGAAGGAGAAATAAACCGACACTGCGGCGTTCACCGCGGCCAGTACCGTGTCACGAACGTGGTCTGCGCTGACAAAGATCAAGGCGCTCATGTGAAGCGGAACCGATTTGTAACTGCGCACCACCAGCGCCCGGTTGGGATCTCGACGGGCATTGAGATCAGCGACCAGATCCGCGAAGGTCTGTCCGATGATGGCTGCGCCTCCGCTGCCTGCGACGGTTAAGTAGACAACCTGTTCCTCACCACTCCATGCCCATGAAGCACGGGCCTTGGCGACTCCGGCAAACTCACGGGCCGCATCCTCAAAATCCTGAAGAGAAACAATACGACCAAAGGTGCGCACGGTGTTGGGCGCGTTCTGGCGCGTCTGGTCCAGTGATTCAGGTTCAGCGCCGCCCGTCGCGGGACCGGGATTGCTGACACTCTTCAATCCAGCTGGACGGCTGATCAACGTTCGCAGCGCACCAGCGCTCACATTGCCGACCAGACCGATGCCCTGGCGGTACGTTCCCGTCACGTTGGCGCGTCCGGAAGGCAAGCGGCTTCCAGTGACTCCGTCGCCAAACTGCACGCTCATACCTTTGGCATCCTGGGTGGTGACAAAGATGCGTTCGTCACTGGTGTGGCCGAAGAATTCGGTAGCCTCCTTCCAGATCACGCCGGCAATCTGGATCTGCAAAGTGTCGGCAACCCCGTGCGGCGCGCCCGGCTGGTGAATGAACGTGACCGGCGACTTCTGCAAACGGAATGTCTGGAACGTTGAAGAATTGTCGCCGTCGCCGAGTACCTCGCCGGCAATCGTCTGCCCATGAGTTGCGCCGCATACGTTGCCGAAAAGCCTGGCCGACGCCGTATTCAGCGTGCGGCGCAGATCGGGAGTAAAGGAAACGAGCCAGTGATCGGGAAGGCCGTCACCGTCCGTATCTGTGGCGATGGCTGACTGCACTGTCACGGATTGAGGCATGGCTGAGGCGTCATCCAGGATGAGCTTGCGCCTGGCGTCAATCGAACGCATCTGCGGCAAGGGAACGTATGCGGTGCTGCCGCTAACGGAATCACCGTAACGGAATGGAGAAAATGCCAGGATCTGCGAGACTTCGTAAACGGTCACGCGTGCACGGTCAGAGATGGTCCAGGTTGGCAGGCCCAGCGAGTCCCAGCCGCTCCAGCCGTTGTTGGGAGCGCTCTGCCAGATATGCCATAACGCCTGGTCAGTGCCGCGAACGAAAACTTCCATGCGGCCATCAAGGTTTTCACTCACGGACAGCAATTCGATGATCCCGCCCAGGGAAGCCCATCCGCTCCAGCCGTTGTTGGGCGCCGTCTGCCAGATGTGCCACAAGGCATGGTCGCCCCCGCGGGCGAAAACTTCCATGCGCCCATCCTGGTTCTGGCCAACCACCAGCATGTCAATGATGCCGCCCAGAGAAGCCCATCCACTCCACCCATTGTTGGGAGCAGTTTGCCAGATATGCCATAGCGCCTGGTCCGTACCCCGAGCAAAAACTTCCAGCCGCCCGTCCTGGTTCTGGCTGACGGCCAGCAGATCAATGATTCCACCCAGTGAGGCCCAGCCACTCCAGCCATTGTTCGGGGCGGTCTGCCAGATATGCCACAACGCCTGGTCAGTGCCGCGGACAAAAATTTCCACGCGTCCATCCAGGTTCTGTGCCACCGCCAGCAGATCGATGATTCCGCCCAGCGATGCCCATCCGCTCCAGAAACTATTGGGTGCAACCTGCCAGATGTGCCACAGTGCCTGGTCTGCCAGTCCACGAACAAATACCTCAAGACGTCCATCCAGATTGGAGCCAACCGCCAGCAGGTCAATCTGCCCGTGAAGTGAATCCCATCCGCTCCAGTCCCCTGCCGGAGAGATTTGCCAGATGTGCCACAATGCCCTGTTGATTCCACGCGCGAAGACTTCAAGCCTGCCGTCCTGATTCACGCCCACGTCGAGCCGATCAATCTGTCCGCCGAGGGATTTCCATGGACCCCAGATTCCACCGGGACCAACCTGCATTCTGGTCCAGAGCGCGGCATCATCACCAATGCAAAACGCATTGAGCTGTCCGAGCGAATCCAGCTTCACCACCGGTATGGCGGTGATTCCCAAACCGAAAGTCAGCCAGGTCACATTGCCGTTGAGCGGGCCGAACTCAGCCGGGCCGGTGGATACATCCGTAACCGTAGCGAGCCGGGCAAAGGAGCCAGGGGATGGCGCGGCGGCATCCTGCGTGATCAGAAGCCTGCTTCCGGGTTTCAGGTCACTGTAACGCGCGTCCAGCGAAAGTTGATTTGGCGGAGGCGGCGCAACGTTGGCGTTGGTGTAATTGGGGCCGATCTCCAGTTGCATGCGGATCCCGCCCGGAGCGGTTGCATCCGCAACAGGGTGAACATAACTGCCGGGCGCGTTGAAGCCGAACAGGCGAAACTCACGCGCATAGACCGCTGCCTGCGTGGAAAACTGCTGGAAGTTACTCGACTGAATGGCCGGAGTCCAGGACAGAAATTGCTCGGTGTTGTGCACGGACAGCCCGCTCACATCTTTCAGCTCGGCACGCGACTGATCGAAGATCGCCATCTTGATGCGCGGAGCAAGTCCCTTTGCACCAGAAATCAGCACCGCCTGCGTGCTTCCCGGAGCGAACGGAGCATAGATTTCCGGCTGGGGAAAAATCTGGAGCTGATTGAGCGCGGCGTCCGCGGCGATGCTTTCGACGGTCTCAAATTTCTGTGGCTTTTCGTTTTGTCCGGGAACGCTTTGGACCAGCAAACCCACAGGCACGTTTCCCTGCTTGCCATCTTCAAGGAAGAAAGCCAGATCTGCCTCCGCAGCTGCGCCGGGAGAGGGTGTATATCCCAGCAACGCTGCCAGAGCGGCAATGGATTCCTGGAACAATGCGGTGCGCAAGTACGCTTCATTCGCAATGCGCTCCTGATAAAAGGTCAGGATGTCTCCAAGGTAAGACCACATGGCCAGCAGGGCTATTCCGAAATCATCCGTCGAGCGCGTGAGCAGGCGGTCGTTCAATTCCGGAGTTCGCGAGATCTGTTCACACATCGCCTGCAGAAACGTGGCATAGGTCCCCAGGCGATACTGAATCGCAGATAGGCCGGGGCGATTGTCGATCGTCTGTGGCGCCGGTGGAACATCATCCTGACAGCAGCCGCAGGTTCCCATTGCCTGGGTCTGTTCCGCGCTCATTTTGCACCGCCCATGTTCAAGCTCAACACTCCGTTCTCGCGAAAATTGGGGTCGTTATCCAGCCGGGCGATTTCCAGACGGTCCATGGCAATGTAGCCCTGCTCCAGTTCATGGTTTGCAACCTTGCCGAACCTCTGGAATCTGGTGACCGACGCGGAGTCCACGCCCTCTACGGCCATCACGGCGGCATAAAGCTGGCTGAGATACAGTGGCTGTCCGAAAGAGAAATGATCAGGATGGAAAAAGCCTTTGCTGCCGTCCGGCAACTGACGGTTGCTCAGGGCAAGCAACAGCGCCTGCTCCACGGCGCCACGGAAGTGATACGGCGCCACGCAGATATCAATCGCTATATCCAGCGCTACATAAACAGGCGCATTAATCTCAAGATCGTAACCGGCCTGCGTGTAAGACGTGACCCAGTCAAGCACACGCTGTGCCATGTCAGGTGAAACGATGTTGGTTCCCACCGGATCAATCGTGATGAAAACCGTGTACCAGCTGCCTGTCCAGCGGAATGTGGCTACGGCCTGGGAGACTTCCGGCCACAGTTCCGCGGCGTGAGCGTAGTCATCTTCCGTCACCGCGCGATGCTGCACCGCACGAAAAGCCGTGGGCGCCAGCAGCTTCACCTGCTCCAGCGATTCCGGTTCGGTGCCGCCCCACGCGGGCAAGGGATTACGCACCGCCTCCAGCGACGGGAAATTGACCACTGTGCCGGGATTGATGACGTGAACCAGACTGTCCGCACCTACATTCCCGGCGGTGCCAACGCCGATGCGGTACTGCACCAGCAGGTGCGAACCAGAAGGCGGCGCCAGTCCATATTCTCCGTCACCAAAGCGCAGGAGGGCTGAGCCATCATTTTCTGTTTCCACGGCAAACACATGTTCCAGTGAATGACTGCTGAGCAGATCAAGAACAGGCGGCCAGTTCGGCAGTAGCTGGACACCATGATGAACGTCAAGGTTGGTGACTTGCGGTTTGGCTTGATGCGGTTCCGTCCGCAGGAGACTGGTAACCGTGGTTCGCGAGCTTTCAGATTTGTTATACGGAATGCGCCAGCTGAGCGGGCCCTGCCGCAGTCTGAAACGGAAAGCGCGTGGACCCGAAATGATTCCGGGAGCCGTGGGATCGGCAGGGTCTCCCGGGAACCACTCTGTGATGGTTTGACCGTGGTCTGCCAGAACCATGTTTCCTCGCGCGAGAGAAACATCATTCACCACGCTGTTATCAGGAAGCCGCACGGAAAGACATAACGGAAAAGTAAGCCGGTCTTCACGGGCCCAGGTCACGAGGGTGAGCGGAATGGGCGGGCCGCTGGTAAGAGGATCGCTGGCCGTCTGCACCTGGGTGAGCCGCACCACCTGGCGATGGCTGGGATCGGCATCGGCAGCGAGGCCGGTGACCGGTCCCACCACTTCCTCAAACAGAAGAAAGTCACCGGCACGCAGCCGCCATGGCTCAGGGCCGGCACTGGCCGATAGATCTCCCCGCAGATAAACGGACGTGGTGCCACACGGAAGACAACATTGCTCATTGCCCCAGGTATAAATGGAGATGCTGTTGAGCTGGTCACTCAAATCCTGATCGGTCAGCGTTTCAAAGATTGTGCCGGACGCAAGGCGAGCGTCGTCAGCTTGCGCGCTGGTAAACACCGGGCCAAACGGCGGCATTTTTCCATGGATGGGAACAATCACCCTGGCCAGCACCTGGCTGCCTGCCGGCAATGTTCCCGTGCTGGGACTGGCGAGCCGGAAATGAATGAATGAGCGCGCGCTGGCGCCATCATTCATCTGGTAATCCACCAGCCGCGCCAGGCGGCGCACGGAAATACGTTGCCGCGCCGACCCCAGGAAGATTTCATTGCTGACCGCGTCCTGGTAATAGCTGATCTGGTCGCCCACGTAGGCCAGCAGTTCGATCAGCGCCATACCGATATCCGCTTCATGCCGCTCCGTCCATGAAGGCTTCAACGATGGGATGAGATCAAGCAGGGCATGGCGGAAGCTGGCGTAGTCCCTGGCCATGTAGTCGATGTCTGGCTGCTTGAACACCGCAGGCGGGCACGTGGCTGCTGCGCGACAGTCAAAGTGGGTTGGACATCCGGCTTTGAAATTGAACTGAACCTGGGAATAGAAGATGTCCACCGCGGGGTCAGTGATGGCGAGCGTGTAATCGGAGAAATCTCCCGGCTCACTCACGCGGACTTCGATATGGTCCGTTACAAAGGTGACGCCCAGCACCTGGATGTTCTGGATGCGCACGCCGCCGGAAATAGTGATTTCCTGTGGGGCCGCAGCCAACTGGTTCATCAGTACCAGCAGATTTGCCTGCCCCACTGTGTTGGACGGGTCCTTGGGAATGAAGAAGACCTGCAGCAGGCGTTCGTTGTCGGCGGCCGGCGAAGTGACCACTTCGACGTAGTCCACGCCGTTGATCAGCGGGTCGTTTTCAATCAGAACGCGCCGCTGCGCTTCATCACAAACTGTTGTCTGGAAGGGAGTCATGCTTGCATCACTGTCCGCCGGAAGGCGAAACGAAGGTGGCCTGAACCTGCTGGCCGGTATCGCGACGAACGTAAACCAGGTTGATTTGCAGGCGCTCATCCGCGCAGGTAACGTCAAGCTGCTGGATGGCAATCACGTCACCCAGCCACTGCTGCAACGCGCCCTGGATGAGCAGTTGCGTGGCCGCGGCCAGAGCCTCGCTGTTGGGGCGGAACACCATTTGCAACAACCCGCAACCGAAGTCCGGCAGCTCCACCCGTTCCCCAGGACTGGTAAACAGCAACTGGTAAATCATGTCGCGGACGTGATCATCAGAATCCGTGCGGGCGACTCGACCACTGCCGTCAAGATCAAAGGGATAATCGAAATAGGTGCTCATGAAGAAACTCAGGGATGGACGGAGACGGAGGTTACGTCGCCGGTGAAGGTATCAACGCCATCCGTCACGCTTACCTGTAGGGCGTTTGGGTTATTGGCCAGATGCTGGATCACGCCGCGGGCAATCGCCAGGAACAGAAGCCTCCTATCCTGTGCGTTGCTGCCCGTTGGGAGCGGCTCCGTGATTCCCACGTCCTGGCGCATGGCGATATAAGCATTTTCAATTTCTTTGGCCATGTTGCTGGTGGAATCAAAATCAAAAGGCCTGCCACCGTACAGTTCAGTGCCCATGTTGTTCTCCTTATCCAGTTTTAACCTGCACAGAAAGTAGATCCGGTGTGGCCACAGGAAAGGGCGGGACCGGTGGCGCGGGCGTTACCGGAATCACGCCAGCAGCGAGTTCTCCGGGATGCATGTGCATGTTGAACATGCTGACGAGCTGATTCAGATAGAGCAACAGGTTGTCACCGAAGACGAGGGGATGAGGCGCGCCCTCCACCAGCTCAATCTGGGCTGCGTTCACCACCACTTTGAGCGAGGCATTGATGTTGATCTGGTTCTGGCCCACGTCAATCTTCACCAGGTTGGTGCCATTCTGGTCGCTGATGGCGATGGTGTTGGCCGAATCATTCAACACCACCATGAGTCCGGCCTCACTGCGCAGAATGGCGTAATCCGGAGTGGCAGAGTTGCCGTCCTGGTCCGCGGGCAGCTGGCCGTCCGCCCACCAGCATCCTGTCCACACGGGGCGGGAGACGTCGCCGGATTCAAATTCAACCCACACACCGGCATCCACCGGTGGCACGCGGAAGAACCCGCTTCCCTTGCCCGCGTAAGGAAGGCTGGGCAAGGCCCATCCCGAGTCCACATCCTGCAGGACTTCCGCTACTTTGGCGCGAATGCGGCCAAGATTTTTCGGGTCCTGATTGTCCGTGACAATGCCGCGGTACTTGCCGTAATGCTTTTCCAGTGTCGCTGACGTGATGGGTGAAGGTAAGGCTGACATAGTTTTTTGTCGTTCGGCTGGGCGCAGGTCTCAGGTGCTGACAGCGTCATTGGCCTGAAAATCATCGTTGCCCTGGACACCGGCGGCGTTGCGCTTCAAACTGAAGTGCTGTGTGTAGCCATCTCCACTGAAGCTATGCAGCACCTGCTCAACGTAATAGGTGCCGCTGAACTGGAGTCCTGCGCCGCGAACCATGATGGGCCGCTTGGCGCGGATCACGTCTCCATACGCCACGGTATTGACCTCGCCTTCCGCGGTAATGGCCCAGGATGAACGGTCAACCACGGATTGCGCGGCGGTTTGCAAGTCACCTGTCTGAGAAAGTCCCGTACCGCTGATCAGCACCTGCCGCGGGTTGTCACCGGCGACCGTCGGCGCACTGCCCAGGGCTTTATCCCCAAGATCGGTGGGATTGGCTGTTTGTTGTTCCTTCGAATGAACATCCACGTTGGCTGCCTGCGCCGTGGCCGGCTTCAACATGTCAAAGCTCGCCTGGAATGAATTGACGTTAGTGGCGTCGCCCATATTCACGGAAAGGACACCCTGGGGCGATTGCTGCAGCCTGGGCTTATGAAAATGCCCTTCCACCTTCCCGGTCTCAGGGTTCAGCTCCACGTAGCACTCAAAACCATTTCTCTCGGCCAGCGCCTGGAGGAACTGAATGTCTGTCCCGCGTTGGATCTGGGTGTAATCGTCTTCATCGCGGGTGGGCTGGGTGTCATCAATCACCGGTTCAAAGTCATAGTTGCTGAAAATCTGTTCAGCCACGCCGCTGTCCGTCATGTTGGGCCAGGGATGCACAGTATGCTTCAGGTTCATCTTGACCGTGGGCTCCATGGCCACCACATTCAGGATGGATTGTCCGGGCTGGTTGGCAAAGTTGGCGTTGGTCTCAATGACGTAGGCTTCAATCAGCGGTTCAGTCTTGCCACTGCCCACATTCACGTTGATACGAAGCTTGGTTAGCCGCTGGAATATTTTTTCGTCAACCACATTCCAGGACCCGCAACCGTCACGGATGCTGATGGCGACGCTGAGCCGCACCATGTCCGCCATCTCTGCATGGTCCTCCACTTCCAGGTGCTGGATCACAGCGATCAGGTCAGACGATGCCGGCTGGTCATCTATATATAAGGTGTAGGCGATCTGACCCATTGCGTCAGCCTTCCGAAGGCGGAATCTCCAGCGTGTCACCCACGATCAGCTCGTCGTCCGGCCACATGGCATCATTGGCGTCACAGATTCGCCAGGACCTTTGCGGATCACGGAACGACAGATTGGCAATTTGATCAAACCTGTCACCCTGATGGATGCTGTAACCGATCACGCCCGCCGTTTCGGGGATGAAGCGGATCTTCTTGTAATTGACCGGACGGCCCTTGGCATCATTAATCTGGCTGGTATCAACTTTTTCGTAGCGACTACCTTTGAAAAACATTTTTCCTCACAATCGGCAGGGCTGCCTACATTGGGATCAGACCGCGGAAGCGGCTGGTATCGCCCAGCGGCTGATATTTCCCGGCCAGCATTTCTTTTTGTCTCTGATAGGCCAGGAACGCCATGAAGCCGACCGTGCCCTGCTTGAGTTCCATGTAGGTGAGCACGCGCATGCCTAAATCGACCTTGGCCTGAATGGGATTGAGATTGGCATCGAATGCCTGCTCGGTGATGGCAAAACTGGTAAGCAAAACCGGCAACACGCGCGACTTGCCCCACGCCAGCAAAACCAGTGGCACATCCGCGGGACACACCTGCACCTGGCCTTCCTCCGCCAGTTCCATCATCTTCTGCGCTTTTTCCGTGGTGGGATAAAGCAGCATTTCCATGGTGGCCAGCACGGGATGCAGGCCGTTTTCAACCGTGGTCTGGTTTTGCGCCGGCTCGGCGAGTTGGTCCGTGGCATCCAGTTCAACCGAGATGTTGATAGTCTCAACCGGAGGCCCTTCCACGCGCAGCACATCTTCACGGGCCGCGCCCACATTGCCGGGATCACGCGGCGCGGCGCGCATGGCCAGGTTGCGCGTCATCTGCTCCGGGTTGTACTGGAAGACAATCACCTGCGGCTGGGGTCCCGGGTTCTGCGAGGGATAAACCACCAGCCCGCCTTTCAGTAATTTGGGACTGCGAGGAGATTCAGAAGCCATGGATGTTCCTGTTTTTCACAATGTTGACGCGACGATGGTTGTGCGAGTTGATCAAAGCTGGCTGGTTTGAATTTGTGGAGCGTTGGTGCGATCAGACATCCTGACTTTGGCTTTCAGAGCCTTTTCCCGCGTTGGATTGAATCGGACCGGATTTGCAGACGGTGTCCCGGTCCTGCGCTGTTTCCGCTGCGCCCTCTTTGCTGGTTGTTACTTCCAAGCCGGGGCCGGGCTTTTTTGCTTTCACAATATGTTTAATCAGGAAACCGGAGTTCTTCATGGGAATACCTTCCGACTGCGTGCGGTGGTCAAAGAACATGAACGTCTGTTTTGCTGTGATGTTCACGGGCGAAGTCAGTGATGCAGTGGGAAGCATGTGGTCGTCCTTCATGGTTTTGCTAAGAATGCCATAGCAGTGTTTAAGCGCCTCTGGCTTTTTGCTGGGATATTCCACACGCTCCGCACCACCGACTTTGTCCAGATCACCACGGACCTTGCTGTCGGAATCCACGTCATACGTGATATGGAGTCCCCGGAAATCGCCTTTCGCCACTCCGTCGAGCGTGAAAGACAAGTTCTGGGGAATCGCAGCGACGGAAAACCCTTTGCTGGACGCCAGTCGCTTCCCGTTCTGGGTAGCAACAAGGCTGAGCTGGCTATCTTGTTTTGGCTCCGTCTGAGTTTTTCCTTTCAAGTTCACCGTGGTGGTGCCAGAGCTGGTGATATCTTGGGTTGCCTTTCCATCAATCGTCACCTCTCCGTTACCGCCTCCCTGCCCATCAATCGACAAGGTTACAGGCATGGAAGGGTCGAGCGTGCCTTTCAGTTGAATGTCTACTGCTGTATTGACCCTTGGCGGAATACGGTTTTTCTTCATCTCTTTTGGAGTTGAATCTGCACGTATGTCTGGCGGTATGGTAACGGTCACGGGCTTCGTCGCCGGAGGTGACGATTTGACCTGAGGTGCAGGCGCTGTTCCTGAGCCGGGGCCGCTTCCCGAACCGGCTTGATGGCTTCCGGATTGATTGCTTCCTGAGCCAGCCTGATTGTTCCCTGCGGGAGTTCGCTGCAGAGTACCTGACGCCGGACGACCACCAGCGGCCACGATTCTCTGCATCACCTGGTTGCTGAGCGCAGGAGGGGACGTGCGAGACAGTTTTCCCGGAGATGGTCTGCCAGTGATCCCATTTGCCATGGTTGCGGTTCGACGATTATCTGGTCTTAGGATTCGCGTCGGTTTAGGCATCAGAACAGATGAACCTCTTAAGTGAATCTCCTCGACTGGCCTTTACAGAACATGCCACGGCTGTTTCTGCGGGCGGGCCGTGTCTTTGATGATAGACGCCGATGGCGGACCTGGAATTCCGGGATTGCCAGTGCCATTGTACTTCCGGAAAAAGGCGTTGCACCCAAAGGGATTCTTGTCGCGGTCGATGTTAGGCCGGATGGGCATTTTGAATGGCCGGAATGACGGAAAAGGATTGGCAAAATGCGGACCACCGGGACGGTCACGATCTGGAAGTAAAAATAGTTTGGTGAAATCGTTGGCGAAATTCTCACTAAATCGCGGCAGGAAAGGGGTGAGAAAAGGCAACCCACCTCGGGTATCGAACAGAAAGTCTGTAACCTTATCCTGACATTCCGCCTGATTCTGCCCCCGGACATGGCTTCTTTCCGGTGTCAGGCGGCGAATGTTGGCGATATACCTCCCCCCCACAATGCGAAAGGCTTCGACAAAATCGTTAAAGTGCTCCCGCTCAGCCGCAATTGTGAACGGGACCTCTGCAGGCAGAATCAACCGCTTTACTGGCAACAACACCGGCAGCGCATGGAACGGACATCCTTCCTGACTGCCTTGCTGAAAAGCTTCGAATATTTTCGGTTCATTAAAGTCGACCGGCCCGGGTGAAGAGATCAGCGATTCAAATGTGGCCGAAAGGTCCCACTCGGCAACGCATTTCATACAATCCGAATCAGGAACAGGGATTGCGCTGACCTTCACCGGATTATTAGTGAAAGATGGTTGAGATGCCCCCAAAGGTGGGTTCTCCGGCACGGGCTGACCAGGAGCAAGCATTTGTTTGACCCGGTTAAATACCTCAGACGCTGGCAGGATTTTCGGGTTGAACGCCGGCACTGGTGGCAAGGAATCCTGGTCAGTATTAACGGAACTGTTTGGACACGGCTCCTGCACGGTGATGGTTGCGCGCCGGTTGCTATCCCCGTCTCCTGGCACTGTTGAGAACTCGTCGGTGGGGCCATGAGCAGCGATGGTGATACTACTGGCTCCTGCCGCGGCAAGGTCCTTTGCAACGGCGTTGGCACGGTCACAGGAAAGTTTCCAATTGAAATTACAATCGCCATCAAGACTGGCATAACCGTCCACTTTGAAAATGCTGTTCGGCTTATCTTCCAGAACAGACTCCACAAAACCGGGGATGCGTTTCTCGATCAAGGGAGGAACCTTGGCCGACGAGGGACCGAACAAAATTGACTCGGACTTCTCCGGGCCCGCCGGTGTCGTATCCACCGTACAAGGCAAATCCGCCGGCGGGCTGCAAGCCTTCGTCTGGATGCCTGATCCCTGCCTCTTCAGCGACATGGGCGTTTGCTGTACGGTGTGAGCCAGTTCGTGCGCGAGCAATTTTTGGCCCGCCTCTGTCTGCGGCGAGAACCTTCCTTGACCGAACACCACGTTGTTACCCACTGTGTATGCCAAAGCGTTCACTGCTTTTGCGGACTCAGCCGCTTTTGCGTCGGTATGGACGCGCACGTTGCTGAAGTCTGCGCCGAAGCGCGGCTCCATGAAGGCGCGAGTGGCGGAATTGAGCGGCTGTCCGTGCGAGCCGAGCACATCATGAACAATAGGCGGAGCTTCCGTGGCGGCAGAAGGCGCTTCTGCGCTGCGCTGAAGCGTCTTTTCTTCGTTAAGGGCTTTGGCTTTACACTCTTCGCACTCGCCACCTGAGCTTGACGATGCACCACAGGAACACCGTTGCAGGACCAAGTTGCCGCTGCCAGAAGAAGCTTCCTGCGGCACTGCGGAGGTGCTCGCCGGATCAGCCATGCGCATTACCGTGTCTGCCACGCGGTCAGCTTCCTGTTCGAAAGCGTCACCCGGCTGATTGATGGTGAGCTTGCGCTGCAACATGTCGCCGTTAGCCAGACGAAGCAATCTCTGGTTGCCGAATGCGTGTTGCATACGCGCCACATGGCCTTCCACTTGTGCCGGCCGGGCGGAATGAAGCAGCGTCGATTGCGATGCCCGCGCCGCCTGCGCATTCTGCTGGTTACCGTTCTGGACTGTTTTCAACATCAGAGTGCTTTGGTCGAGATTATTCTCCGCAGCCTTTCACCAGATCGTCAGAGGAATGTTTGCCTACTTCTGTCAATGATTTCCTGGGATCCGGCGTGGTGGTGAATCCTTTGCAGTCCTTTTCAAAAACGCCTGCGCCGAAATCAACGCTATGCCAACCTTCGGCGTCGCGTTTGGTTGACTTGGCAAAAAGACAATCGGCCACCTCATGCCACTTCGATGGATCGACCCCCGTTGCCTTAGCCAGACGTTCATTCACCGCAATCTTGCATCCATCCTCGCTGTCAGCCGGAAATCCGGAAGCAAGGTCCTGACATGCCTTGTTGTATCGTCCCCAGGAAAGATCAAAGGCCTTGTGCGCATCCTGGCAGTGTTCGATCTCACCCAATTTGAGACGCTCTGCCATTGTGGCAGTAATGACCATGGTATGGTCCATGCTTTTGCCTTTGCATGTGTCCGTCTTGTTGTCCACTTTTCCGATCACATGCCTTCCGGCTTTGGTAACGATAAAGTGCTTGAACCCGAGTTCGGCTTTGGAGAACTTGACACTGCATTTACCAGCCTTAAACTGCGACTGAAAATCCAACGGCGTAATCTCCGGGACCGTAAAACCCAACGTCAATGGCTCTTTGGTAATCGCCCTCATTTGCTCCAGTGTCCTGGGCGCCGGGTTGCAGTCAGAGCCGGCATCGGGGTTCTTCTTGTCCGGCTTACGTTGAATCACTTTGCCCTGCAACTTACCGCCACCCGCCATGCGCAGCATTCTCTGGTTGCCATAAGCGCGCTGCATGCGCGACAACGGGCTTTCAGTCTGTACCAAACGAGCGGGATGAAGCAGCGCTGATCGTGACGCGTGCACGTTTTGCTGGCTACCGATCTGGGCTGCTTTCAACATTGAAGTCTATTTCCGGCTTTTGAAGCTGAACACTTCATTTCGGCGCTTCTTGCTCAACCTTTGCCGTTTAGTCCCTGATGAATTCCGCGGGCAATCGCAATCGCCGTTTCATGGCTTGCCGTTCCTTTTCCGGATTTCAGTGAAGCATTCACCTGTACAACAGCGGCGTTCCTTGCCGTGGACGGGTGGCTGACGGACAGGAGCCGGGCAAGATGGCTCTCCACCATACGGCCCAGCGCGGCGCCTTCGTGGGGCGACATGTCTGCGTTTCGCAAAACCATTTCTCCGATTTTTACGCGAATCCGGCTCATCTTTTATTTATTTATTTATTTATTCGCCTATTTGGTTGCCAGCAAGCCCCGGCCCAGTTCGCCTTCCATGATTAGCTTGTCGATTTTCACGTATTCGCGCCGAGCCGCGGTGAGCACGTGCTCCATGTTGATGCGGGAACCCTGCGCTGCCGCGAGAAACGCGGCATTGAGGGCGATGTTGCTGATATTTCCTCCGGAAATCTCGAGCCTGCCCAACGTGGTGTAATCCAGGGAATCCACTTCTGCCTGCGCCGGGAATGCGCCCTGCCATATGCGGCTGCGATCCGTCGCGGAAGGAAATGGGAAGTCCACCAGAAACCGGAGCCGCCGCAAAAAAGCCTGGTCCAGCAGAGACTTTCTGTTAGTGGCAAGAATGGCCAGGCCACGATAGTCTTCCATGCGTTGCAGCAGATAGTTGATCTCAATGTTGGCATAGCGGTCATGGCTGTCACGGACCTCACTGCGCTTGCCGAAGAGCGCGTCCGCTTCATCAAAAAATAGAATGGCTCCGCCTGCTTCCGCCGCTTCAAACAACCGGCGCAGATTCTTTTCCGTCTCGCCAATGTATTTGCTGATCACGCTGGCAAGGTCAATACGATAGAGATCGAGATCCAGGTGCCGGGCCAGAACTTCAGCAGCCATGGTCTTGCCGGTACCACTGGGACCCGCAAATAAAGCGGCAATGCCTTGACCGCGATTCAGCTTTGCGCCGAAGCCCCATTGCTCATAGACACGGCCGCGCTGCTCCACCTGCGACGCCAGCTCCTGGATTTGCTGCAGCAGTTCAGCCGGGAGCACCAGGTCGCTGAAAGAACGGCGGGTCACGATCTTTTCCGCCAGTCCATCCATGGAGCGCGCCGCCTGTACACGCGCCGCGAGCCAGAGGTCGCGCGCTTCCAGCGCAGGGGTTTCCGGATTGCGCAGGCCTGCCACATCAAATGCTTCCTGGGCAACCCGATGGATCTGCTGTGGGTTGAAGTGGAATTGCTGCACCAATCTGGCCAGCATGGACTCGATGATTTCGCCCTGATTGTGCAGATGCCGCTCATTGTTTAGAGCGGCAAGATTGGCTCTCCAGACGGAAAGTTGCGTGGCAGCGTCACTGCCGGAAAGCTGAATGCTGATCAGGCGTCGTTCGCATTGCACCGCTTCACGAGTCGCGATGAAGGTGAACGCCTGCACCTGATTGAGGAACTCCAGCACGCGCAATAGTTCCGTGCGGTTGGCCGCGTCATAATCCATGCAGTCCAGAAAATAGGCGCACGGCAAGAGAAGCGATTCGCGCTCCAGAAGACGAAAGAACGCCTGACGATCCGCGCCGATGGCTGATAGCGCCACCGTATCGATGGCGTAAAGCGAAATGCCCACGCGCTCGCACAATTCGCGGGCAATGGCCTTGTGGCCGGCGTTGGCATCACCGGCCAGTTGAATGGCCGGCATGTGTCCGCGATCATTCCAATTTTGCAGACGGCGTTCCAGCAGATCAACCGACTCTTCCTGTTCGCGTCCCAATGCTCCGTGGCTGGAAACCTGGCGAACCAGAAAGCTTAGTTGCTCATCCGGGTGGTTGACTCCAAGGAGGTAGTCGGCAATGCGCCGCGTAATCCGCAGTGGCTGACCAGCGAGAAGCGAAGGCGATGACGAGTCCGTGTGCAGCAGGCGGAAACGTTGCAACGGAGCGTCGGGAGCGAAGTGCGGCCAGAGATGCCGGGCCTGCGCGGAGCCTCCGTGATGATTGCCGACGACCTGCATGGCCAGTGAGATGGTCAAGTGTTTCTGCGTTGCATCATCCAGAACGTATCCGTAGAGGCGTTCAAAAGATGGATCCACGGACGGAGCCAGTGCCATCAGGAGTACGTCCTGTTCAAAGGCTTCGAGCCGAAAGAGTCGCGCCAGAATGTCCAAGGCGGGAGGACCTCCACAGGCAAGGGCACTTTGTTGAGCATCCTGAATCAGGACTTGCTGCTCTGCAAGCTGACGCAGATTGCTCTGGGCCGATTCATCCTGTTCGTAGAAGCGGGATTCGTCATCGGGCGAAAGGGGCTGGAGCGCGTGGTCAGCGTCTGCGTCTGTAATGACCGGTCCGGAAAAGTTGTTGAATTCTTGTGCCAGGTCACGCTTCCACACGCGGCGGAGCCAGAGCACGCGCAGTTGCAGCAACAGGCGAAGCCGGGAGAACTCACTCTCAAGGTACGCCATGTTGGCGGCCTGCCATGTCTGCCCGGCGGCGGCGACTGGTTCGGTTGTAGTGGCTGTGCTCATGCTCATGGAAGAAGCTTAAATTTTTGTTTGTCTACACTTAGAGCGCCGTTGACCTGCATGCGCACGAAATAATCCGGCGGGCTCGGCTGCAGGGGTGGCGTGACCTGGTTGACCGCCAGCAATGCCACATGAACGGTAGTGCCGGTTGGCAGCGGCGGATTGGATGGATCCGAAACAACTTCCATGGCAACATCATTCACGTAGACAAAACTCTTTAAACCGGGCTGAAACAGGCGCGTGCCATTCACGGTGAGCGTGCCCGCCGCGTTGCTGGCCGGAGAGATGCTGGTGATCCCCGGCACCAGCATGAAGACTGCCTGGTTGGAGACCTGCATCATGTTGTCAGTGATCGAAGTGCCGCGGTCCAGCGCGCCTTCCACGCCTTCTCCCGGCCGTTGCACCAGCACCTGCACGATCTGCGGGCCGGGCTGGAGTTGGTCAGCGGCCGGAATGGGCCGCGGAGTTGGGTGGTCAAAATCGATTGGATATTGATCGTCAGGAACCGAAAGCTGAATATCACCGTCGGGCTGCGGCTTCACGCCGATTGGCTCCAGCCCGCCGATCCTCACCCATGTTTTGGGGGCCTGAAAACCTGAACCGGTAATGGTGATGAGCTGCCCCACCGACGCGCGCGCATCGCCAATAGGATCGCCCGGCACCAGCGGCGTGCGATAGATGGTCTCAATCTGCGGACGCGTTGCCACGGACATAAGCAGCCGCCGCTTCTGCACCGGCGCTGCCAGTCGCCGCGGTTGCCGGCTTTCGATCTGGATCACAGTCACCTGGTAAGCCACGGAGCAGCGAAAGTTGGATGACGGCAGCGCTGTCCAGATCTTTGCGAACTCTTCCAGGCTGGCCGGCTGCAGGGCAATGCGCACGCTCTCAAATTCATTCTGCAACTCAGGCGCCGCGAACGATGAATTCCCCGTGATGACAGGAAAATCGTGCATCACGCGCATGCCGTCGCCCAGAACTTCCTGGGCTTTCAGGTCGCGGTCATCACCGGTTTCTGAATCAAACGCCGTCATCAGATAATGCAGGTTCAGACTCAGCGGGGGAAGGCCATACGTCCCCGGATGCCCATGTCCGGGGATCTCCTGGTTCTTCAGGTTAGCGTTCTCGGTAATCAGGTAAAGATAGAGATTGATTCGCCTGCTGCTGGTGTCTGCCGGCGGCACATCGGGCGGCAGAAGCGTAATGTTGACCGGCTGGTTCTCCATCTCAGCCGTCAGCAGGTTCTTCAGCGTTGAACTCACCGCTCGGATTCCTTTGTAGCTGCTCATCTTTTCCGCAAGGACCAGGGGCCAGCCGCATAGCGGCGCATGGACTCGAACTCGGCAAAACCGTTCGGCTTTGGAACCGCGCGGGGCTCAGATTGCCGCGGCGGGTCCAAACGGACTTCAACCCGGGCAATATGAACTTCAACGACAGGCTCTGCGCTTGGCGCCGCCGGCCGCAGGCGTTCATGTGGATTATTCTGGCGGTTGAAGTGAAACGCATCATCTGGCGTCTGTTTCTCCGCCATTAAATGCTGGGCTTGCGGGGACGCGGGCGCGGGTTTCTCGCGATGGATATTCTCGTGGAAGATGTCGGCTGGGTTAGCAATTGGCTGTGATATCAATGCCGCAAGCGTGGGTTGCTGATCGAACTTCGCGCTCGTGTTTTCATCTGTGGACTCAGACGGCAGGCTGACAATCTCAAAATCCGGCCTCTCGTTTGCAGCCGGCGGAATCGGCGGAGTCAGTTCCTGAACCGGCTGAAAGATCGCCGTCTCAGTTGAGGTCTCGGCTTCCCCCTGGCGATCGATCAGCGACAGCGTTGTGGCCGCCTGATGGGGAGCCTTCGCTTTTGTTGAAGGAAATGGTGCGGTGGCTGAGAATCGCGCGGGCTGTTCCCACGGCAAAGGCCAGTAGAACTGTTGTGGCGGCCGCGGCGTGGGCAGCTCAGAGCGACCCGCAGCACGTTCCACCATGCGAAACAGGTAATTAGCCGCCACTGGCGCCTCCGTCGAGCAGTTCGAGATACAACTTGCGTTTGCGCGAAGGCATGTTCAAAATTTCAGACTCGCTCCAGTGATAGGCCAGGGCCAGGGTGTGCACATCACAGAAAAGCTGGCGCTCGCGGGCAGCCAGCTGGCGAACAAGATAGTCGGCGGCATCGAAAAGCGCGCTGAATCCATGACCGCAGGCAGGACACTCCATTTGCAGCATTGTCTCCGCCTGAGGGTCAAGTTCCGCCATGCGTTCTGAAATCCGTGCCGCTAATTGCTGAGGCCAGCTGGCGATGGAAATATTCTCTTCCCCGTTTTGAGTGCCGTCATGGCGCACCCAATCAATGCAGCGCCGGAGAAGGGCGATGGCTGCCGCCTCCGTAGTGCCGCCGCACTCATGAAGCGCCGTTTCCACGTCGGCCCCACGCGGAAGTCGAAAGCGGACATGCCAGTGCGTTGCGTCCAGAAGAAAACTCTCTTCGCGATATTGCTGCCGCGGTTCGGGAGCATGCAGGATCAACTGATGCGCCTGAAGATGAAAGTCCATGACCTTGGAACAGGACGGGCACGGCAGCGTACAGGCCATATCATCGCCAAAAGTCAGCCGCTGGATGTGAAGCAGCAGTGCTTCACGATCGCCGAGTGTGAGTTCGCGCACCTGTTCCAGACTTTCACAGGGGCGCCCTCCCAGATGAGTGATGCAGTGCGCAAGAATTGTGGAGACGCGCTCCACCGGAAGCGCCGCCGGAGCAAAAAGTTCTCCCAGCATCGCCGCGCGCTCGTCCATGGCCTTCACCCGCGCAAGGCGGAGGCAGGAGCCTTCATACCAGTAGCCGTTCGGCAGAGTCACTTCGGCAACAGCCATAAGGGTCACTGAGCGGGTACGGTGAAGGTGGGCTCTTTCGGTTCGGCTACGTCAAGGTCGCGCTCCCAGCCTTCATTCTCGAGCTTGATGTGCTGGATGGCGACGGCGCCGGCGTTGGCGTCCAGGTCCGGCAGGGCCTGGTACTCAGAAACCCAGCAGCGATAGAGCTTGTAGGAGATCACCTTCTGGCCGGCTTCATTGAACAGGTCGATGATCACGTCCTTGCGAAAATCAGACAGGGAAATTTCCGATCCCGGGCCGCTGCCGAAATCCCACACCTTGTTGGCCCATTTTTCAAATTCCGTGTCATGGGTTACGCCCCGCTCCAGCGTAATGGCGTCATACTTGGTGCGCGCGGGTGATTTGCGACTGGTGCTGGGATCGCCGCCTTCACGGTGCTCCACCACATCAGTCGTCCGCTTGAGCGAGCCGCACTTGCTGATGCCGGCCACATAACGGCCATCCCACTTCACCCGGAATTTGAAGTTTTTATAAGGGTCAAATCTTTGCGGATTAACACTAAACTGCGCCATGTATTTGCCTCTCCTTTTAGGTGGGAATCTGCCCGGCCATCTGCTGAATCTTGAGGATCACGAATTCCGCCGGCTTCAACGGGGCAAAACCCACCACAATGTTCACGATCCCGTTGTTGATGTCAGTTTGTGTTGTGGTCTCACTGTCGCATTTCACAAAGTAAGCGTCCCGCGATGACGTGCCCTGGAACGCGCCTTGCCGGAATAAACTCTGCATGAACGCACCCAGGTTCAGGCGGATCTGCGCCCATAACGGCTCATCATTGGGCTCAAACACCACCCACTGCGTGCCGCGATAAAGACTCTCTTCCAGAAAAAGGGTAAAGCGCCGTACGGGAAGATATTTCCACTCGGACGCCAGACGATCATCGCCTTGCAGCGTGCGCGAGCCCCACACGACGCGGCCGGATGCCGGGAAATTGCGCAGGCAGTTGATCCCAAGCGGATTCAATTCGCCATTCTCCAGGTCGGTAAGGCTGACCGTGAGTTGTGCCACACCGTTGAGTGTTGCGTCCAGCCCGGCAGGAGCTTTCCAGACTCCGCGCTGGCTATCCGTTCGAGCACAAATGCCGGCGATGGCTCCGCTGGGGACGAAGGTTCCCAGAGTGTTATTGTGCAAAGGATCCGCTTCCATGATGCGGGGGAAAAATACAGCCGCGTTCTTGCTCTTGGTCAGCATGGCGGCAATACCGGTGACCGCCTGGGCAACTGTTCCCCAAGCGGTTGGCGGGTCAATCAGGTAGAAGGCACGCCGGTCTTCACAGAAGGTGGCCGCCTTGGCCACCAGGTCCGGGTCCACGTCATCCACTCCGGCCAGGTAAGGCGGAATCACCAGCAGGTTGAAAATATCCGCTTTGGAAAGAGCATAGAGTCCCTGTTTTGCGGTATCCAAGCCCGGCCCAACAAAGTCATTCTCAACCAGGAAACTACCGTCAGTGCCTGAGGCCGCGGTGGCCGCCGTGTTGGCACCCGGATCAGTCCACACGGTTTTCCCGGCGGCAGGAGGCGCATTGCTGGTTGGCACAGAGGTCAGGGCGCCGGTTGACTGAACCAGCGTTGACTCCAGGGCCAGCACCAGATCTATGCGACGCGGGCTATCCTTCACGGTGAGGTTGCGATAGACCTCGGTGACGCCGGTATTGAAGTCGCGCACAGAAAGGTTAAAGAGATCGGCGGGGGTCAATCCAAACGCTGCGGCCATGTCATTAGAAATATTGGAATCCACCACGGCATGCAGCGCGTTACCCCAATCGCCTTCATTGGCGGCCAGCAGGGTGGGTGGACCGCCGGGTAAAGCAATGGTTGCCGCATGCGTATCACTGCTGTGTATTACGCGTACGATCACGGCTGTAGTACCACCGTTCTGGTAGAAGTCGCTTACCGCGTATCCCAGCCGGCTCGGATTCCAGAGGCCGCCAAAGATACGCTCAAAGTCGCCATAACTGGTGATGGTAACCGGCGTGTTCACCGGACCGCGCGTAGCACGTCCTACAAACGCAGCGATCGATGTGGCCACGCCGGTGATGGTGCGCACTCCGCTGGGGATTTCCTCAATGTAGACGCCGGGATAGGTCGGGGTTACAGGCATGCTGCCTCCTTTTCGATTATTGTTGCCAGCCGTGCGTCCAGCGGTCGAACGCAGATGCAATGAACGCGGCCCGTTTTTTCTTTCAAGTTGATGGGATCAGCCAACCAGGTTGGTGACCGGGCCGGTCACCGCCTTGCGGTAAGACGGCAAAGAATTTGCGCCCGCGAAGTTCCGTACCGGTTCGACACAGGCCGCATCCACGTCCACGACAAAGGCGCGCCATATTGAGTCAATGGAGATCACTACGCGGGTCTGGTTCTGTTCACGCAAAAGGATGCCCTCCAGACCGGCCATCGGACCAGAGGTGATCAGCACCCTCTGGCCCACTTCCAGCCGGGGATGAGGTGCGGCCTGGCCGTGCTGCGCACCTTTGCGAATCCAGTCAATCTCTTCGTCCGAAACGGGAGTGGGCGCATCTTTCTTCCCAATCAATGAGACCACGCTGGGAATGGTGAGCGCCTGCATGCGTTCTGACAACGGCAGGTGGACGAACAGGTAGCCGGGAAACAATGGGATGTCCAGCTTGACGCGCCTGTCCTTCCATTGCCGGAGCGAGCCATAACAAGGAAGAAGGTGCTCAATGCCACGGTCCGAGAGGCCCAGCGCCACGCGCTTCTCCTGGTTGGAGCGCACAAACAGCACATACCACCTGGCGCCATCCCGCGCCGGCAAAAACTCCGCGGCAACTTGCAACAACGATTTAGCTTCCATGGTCTTCATCGGTTGGCACGTGCTGCCGTAGCTCCGCCCCGCCACTTACAGGGGCCTGTGACATCCCCTTGCAATCTGCAGAAATTTTCAGCGCTTCTTGTGCTCTGGCGCTTCTTCTTCATGCTCCAGAAAACGAATCGCATCTGAGCTGCGTACCGGATTCAGGCGGAAGCTACGTTCTGAAGCTCCGGCCTTGAACTCTTCCAGATAGCCTTCGCGCACCAGCCAATCCAGTGCGGCCTCCGTCTTGCGCAAGCTGTTCTCTATTTGTTCTTCCAACAGCCGCCACCGGGCAATGCCTTCCAGATTGTCGGCTGCCCTGGGATTGCGCAGGAAATAGCTGAGCACTTGCTTCACGACCTTGGATTCCGCCTCCGCCCCGGCGTGTGACAATTTTGCTGCCCTCAGAAGGTCTTTCAGTGCAACTCCATTGCCACAATAGCTCTCTACCGCAAATGCATGGCGGGAAAGGGTAACTCGCTTCGGCAATATTTCTTCCGCGTCATGCAGCGGGTGGAAGATGGCCCGTGCTCAAGGGTGAGACAGGGATGTTCACGGGGGATACCAAAGAAAACCGCCGGGACATTACTGCCCCGGCTGTGGGTCATGAACAACCCACTCGTCGCCTAGAGATTGCCGTGCCCGTTGCGGATGCCGTATTTCTTGACCATGCGACCAAAAGCTCGGCGTTCCTTGCCCGCCTCAAGTGCGGCGTGGGTCACGTTGCCGCCGTGGCGAGCCAAAAGCTGCAGGGTGTATTCGCGCTCAAATTTTTCCAGAACTTGCTTTTTTGCGGATTGAAAATTGATGTCCGGCCGGTTGGCAAAAGATCGATCTTCTGCCTCACTCTCAAGGGCGAGATGGCTGGCATGAATCTCAGGCCCGGGACTGTACACCAATGCCCGCTGGATCGTGTTAAAAAGTTCACGCACGTTACCCGGCCAGGAATGGGCTTCCAGTTTGCGCAATGCCGATGGCGATATTGTCTTACTCTGGCCGTCGGGAATGAAACTGGGGCTGGCGGCGAAATGCCGCGCCAGCAAAGAAACGTCACCCGAACGTTCCCGCAACGGAGGAAGTTCAAGGCGCAACACGTTCAGACGAAAGTATAAATCGCTGCGAAATTGCTTCAGACGCACGCATTCCTCAATGGGACGATTGGTAGCAGAGATGATGCGAACATCGGCTCGGGTGAAGCGGTCGGCACCCAAAGATCGATAACTGCCCTCCTGGAGTAATCGCAGGAGCTTGGCTTGCGCGGAAAGGGAGAGCGTATCAATTTCATCGAGAAAAAGCGTGCCGTGCGCAGCCATTCCGGCCAGGCCTTTCTGGTCCACGTGAGCATCGGTGAAAGCGCCGCGGGAGTGGCCGAACAGTTCATTTTCAGCCAGCGATTCCGGCAGGGTTCCACAATCCGCCGGAATGAAAGGCCCACCCCGCCGGCCACTCAGGGAATGAATGGCATGAGCAAACAACTCTTTTCCTGTTCCTGTCTCACCCGAGATCAGTACCGGCGCAACACTGGAGCTGAACAATCGCGCCTTTTCAATGGCCTGCAAAAACGTCGGGTGGCGACCCACCAACTGGGCAAGGCCAATCTCCTCCTGTAAAGATTGGCGCAGGAGGTTGCGCGCATCAGTGTGCGGTGAAAGCATCCTGGCCAGGCGCAAATGGAGTTCCTCCTCGCGCAGCGGTGAGAACAGAAAATCGTCAGCTATTTCAGAAGCGGCGAACAGTACGTCATGATGGACGGATGGAGGCAACACCGCCAGAACCGGAACGCGATCTGCCAGTCCGCCCAGCCAGTGGAAAAAGGCTAATGCCTTTTCCATCTCATCCGCGGGGCGGACAAAAATCAGATTCGCTGCTTTCATTCCCGGCAGGCCTCGGGCAAGACTTTCCCATGTCCAGCTTTCACAATGACCGTGTTTACCGATTGAATGCAGGCACCCCGGCGAAAGAGAGTCGGGGCCTTGTTCAATGATGAGTATCTTCGGGGCCATCAGCCTCCTCCTACATCCGTGCTAGGACGGCGGCATCGCATGCGCTCACTACAAAACGTGTTGCCCGTTGGCCGGCTCAGGGTGGTGTCGGGATTTTCACCTAAGCTAGGTGCAAAAAGTACCGGCTTCCCCATCGTCACTGTAGATGAACGCCAATCTGCAAGACTACCCTAAATGAGCCGAAAATATTTCTGGCGAGCTTTGATTATTTTCTGATTAATGTTGCGTACGGCTGCTTGTGGAAATCAGGACGAAAACTGCAGGGTCGGCTTCAAATCTGATTGGACCAACGTGTGTGAACGAGATGCTGCGGCATGCGACGTTCCAAGGTGACAGCGGATATTTACACCTAGGCAACCACGGATACCAAGCGCGAAGCCCACAACAAAAGTCGTGAAACAGGAGGAGCCCTCCGAAATCCGATCTATGGCCCCATCAGCGTACCAGTCGTTCATGCCATAGACCTCTTCGCCAACCTCGAAGTCCTGGACATCTTTGCCGATCGCCGTGATGACTGCCGAAGATTCATGCCCTGGCATCGCTCGCGTGCGCGTTGTTCCTGATTTCGTATGCGTCGTGGGGTACCAAATCAATTCTGTGGTAGTGACGGCATGAACATGAACCAATATCTCGCCTAAGCCAGGTTCCGGGTCTGCACCTCCACAAGGACGAGCCGTGGTCCCTGGTCATCCGAAACGCCATCAAGCGCAGCCAGTCCACACTTGGTCGCGAGGCGGAGATCCAGGCGCTCCGGGACTCTTACGCGTTGCTCACACATCGTGAACGGCAGGTGATGGCCCTGGTGGTTTCTGGTCTGTTGAATAAACAGGTCGGCGGGGGACTCGGCATAACCGAAATCACGGTCAAAGCTCACTGCGGCAAAGTGACGCAGAAGATGAAGGCCAACTCCCTCGCTGAGTTGGTGAAAGATGGCGGCGAAGCTCTGAAGCCAATGGCAGCCGATGCCGGGATAAGCGGCTTGGAAAGGCTGGCACACTCTTGATTTAAAGTAGCTTATAGTTTACCGTATTTGTTTTATGGTAAATTATAGTTTACCTTAAATAGGAGGGGTCGAACCGTGCTTACCCTGCCCATCCCCGTTTCACGCGCCTTGCACAAACTTGGCCACGATATTAAGGATGCCCGGCGGCGGCGGCGCATCCCAATGGCGATCGCGGCGGAGCGGGCCTCCATCAGCAAGCCGACATTCATCAAGGTGGAGCGGGGTGATCCGAGTGTTTCAATCGGAAGCTACGCCACGGTCCTTTATGTCCTGGGGATGGCCGACCGGCTGGGCGACCTCGCTGCCTCGAAAAACGACCCTGTGGGCCTGCAGCTCGAAGAAGAAAATCTGCCGCAACGCATTCGTGGGACGCGCAAGCAAATGCGCCCGAAAGGAAAGTGATGGACAGGGACTCGTTTGTGTACGTGGATCTGGACGGCATCCCCCTCCTGATGGGGCGGCTGTGGGCCCGTGTGCGCAAGAACAAGGAAAGCGCTACCTTCGAATACGACAAAGCCTGGCTGGAAAATCCTGCGCGATTCTCCCTGGAGCCGGCCCTGCAAGTTGGCCCCGGCCCGTTCCACACGCCAGCCGACACGCCTATGTTCGGCGCGATCGGCGACTCCGCGCCTGATCGGTGGGGCAGGGCGCTCATGCGCCGGATGGAGCGCCGCCGCGCTGAGCGCGAGGGCGGAGCGCCGCGCACACTTCAGGAAATCGACTTCCTGCTGCTGGTCGACGATGAGGCACGTCAGGGTGCGCTCCGCTTTGCCGAACGCGAAGGCGGACCGTTTCTGCGCGAAGAGGGCGACAAGCGCATTCCGCCGCTGGTCGAACTCCCGAAGCTGCTCTCCGCGGCGGAACACGTGATGGAGGAGAAGGACACCGAAGAGGATCTGCGCCTGCTGTTTGCGCCGGGATCGTCGCTCGGCGGCGCCCGGCCGAAGGCGTCTGTGATTGAGAAGGACGGCCATCTCGCGATTGCAAAATTCCCCCGCAAGGATGATGAAATCAACACGGTCGTGTGGGAAGCGGTGGCTCTAGCACTGGCCAACAAAGCTGGTATCGCGGTGCCGGAGGGTTGCGTCGAAACCATATCCCAAAAACCAGTCCTCCTGCTGCGGCGCTTTGACCGGATAGGCAAGCGGCGCATTCCCTTCCTCTCAGCGATGAGCATGCTGGGGTCGAAAGACAATGAAAGCCGAAGCTATCTGGAAATTGTTGACGCGCTGCGCCAGCATGGGGCGGCGCCGAAAGCCGACATGGAGGCACTGTGGCGGCGGGTGGTGTTCAACATCCTGATCTCGAACACCGACGATCACATGCGCAACCACGGTTTTCTCTACGCGGGACAGGAGGGTTGGCGTCTCTCTCCGGCCTACGATCTGAATCCCGTGCCGATCGACATCAAGCCGCGCATCCTCGGCGACGGCGATCAACGAGGACGACAACACGGCCTCCCTCCCGCTGGCGATGGAAGTGGCGGGGTATTTCGAGCTGGAAGACGGCAAGGCTCGTGAAATAGCGAAAGAGGTCGGCAAGGCCGTTTCCAAGTGGCGCGACGAAGCTTTGCGCCATGGTCTCACCAAGCAGGAAATCGACCGCATGGCATCAGCCTTTGACCATGAAGATCTTCGCCTGGCAAACGGGAAGCAATGATGGCGATGTTTGAATGGCTGGATTATGCCTCCGCGATCTCCGCGGCAAGGTGAAGAAATAGGATTTACGAAGTGCTTTATACGGGTTCTCATGGGACTTTCGAAGTCAGTGACGTTCGCTCTCGGGCAGCGATCTGATTCGTCGCGACTCAGCGCCAATTCCTGGCCTTTTATCGCTTTCCAAAACCAGAATGCCCCCTCGAGCAGTATGGGAAACCCAGAAACTTTTCTCTACTCGCCGAATCAGCAGCCCGTTTTTCGATACGGCGGAGTCAAATCGTCATTGCTACGTTGCAGCTCCCACATTCCCTCCATCCAGGTCATCAGTCGATTTACGTTCGACACCCTGCACCCCGGGGATATGTAAGCAGCAATCCATCTGTCGCCCACAAATCTTAAGAAATCAAAATACGTCGATTTGATCCGAATGGGGTCAGATAGGGCAGCTCTGGATTTACAGGGAGGCACTGATGGCACCGCTGTTGGTCTGGCTCATCCTGATTCTCTGCTTGTTGGTTTCGGCCATCAAGTACACGCTGGCGCTGATTCTGAAGTGGTCAGTCCCCGGCGCGAAGATACGAAAAAACTATGCCTACCTCCCGGCGGTTAGCGTCCTGATGCCTTGCTACAACGAGGGCAAGACGGTTTACGAAACCATTGAGAGCATCAGCAAGAGCAACTACCCGAATGACCGCTTTGAGGTGATCGCGCAGGACGACTGTTCGGCGGACGAGAGTCACCAGTGGATGCTCTGGGCGCAACGTGACTTCACCAACATCCAGAGTGACGGTGGGTCGGAATGACGAGAACAGCGGCAAGGCGCGCACGGTGTGCAATGCCCTGCTGCACTCCACGGGCGAGATCATCATCTCCATCGACTCGGACTGCATCTTTCATCCTGACGCCATTCGGGAGCTGACGGCCTGTTTCTCCGAACCAAAAATCGGGTCTGTCGGCGGCAGGGTAGGAATCAGGAACCCCAATGCCAGCGCTCTCACCGCCATCCAGACGTTTGTCTACTATACGCGGCATTCCAACTCTACAAGGTTCCCGAGAATTGGACGCGCAGCGTGGGCTGCATCAGCGGATGCCTTTTCGCCATTCGCCGCGAACTGCTGCTCGAGATAGAGCCAAAGATTCGCAGCCGCAACTGGTTTGGAGTTCCTGTCAACCAGGGCGAAGACCGCTTTCTCACACACCAGACGCTCCTGCACGGTTATGGAACCTATGTGAATAACGATGCGCTGTGCTGGACCACGGCGCCGGCCACGCTGAGCGAGTTATTCAAGCAGCAGCTGCGTTGGCGGCGCAGCGTGGTACGCGATCTTTTCTTCACCCTGAGAACTCTGCCGCAGCACATCTGGAAGCTACACCCCAACTCGGTGCTGACTCTGGTGCTAACTCCGCTGAGCGCGATAGTCGCGCTTTTGGTGGTCGTCACCACACTCGTTAGCGACCCCATGGCGTGGGCCGATCCCGCGCCTCTGCTCACGTGCCTGGCCATTGCGGCGGCGCTTGGTTGGTCCATACGGAAATACAGCGCCCGCGAAGCCGTCAACAACCCTCTGGCCTTTGGGGCGTATGTAGCCTGGTCGCTGGTCAGCAGCTTATTCATCACGCCCCTGGCTCTCTGCACGTTGGACTCCAGGGACTGGGGTACTAGAAGCAAAGAAACTGGAAGCAAAGAGCCGGAGGGGTTTCATGGCGACATTACCAGCGGCAAAAGCTAACGTGGTCGGCAACAAGCTGGCCCATCTACAACCAATGGTTTACAAGCTGGTAGTAACGTTGTATCGGATCTTCGGCATCGTGATCCTGTACCTGGTGCTCGTCGGCATTCTTGCTTACGCCTTTGTGATGGGGTTCTACGCTGTGAACACTTCGTGGGCAGCGCCGGTGATCCTGGCTCCCTCTGACGACAAGAGCCTCGACTTCACCCAGAAAATGGTAACCAGCAAACAGACCCTGGAAGACCTGAAAGTAGACGAGCAGAGACTGCAGAGCAGCATCTCAGAAATGACCAGGCATCGTGACTCGCTATTGAACCTTGAGCCGGAACTGCAGGCTGCCATCGAGCGCGAGCGGACCCACAATCGCGCTGCCGGTCCGCAACTCTCCCAGCTTGACCGGCAAAAACAGGCCGACAACCTGAAAACACAAACCGTAATGGCCCAGGGCAGGCAGGTAGAGGGCGCGATCGACAAGGACCTGGCCACAGGACTGATTACCAAGGGCGACGCAGCCACCCAGCGCGCGGCCCTCAACCAGGCGCAAGCTTCTTATACGGACAGCAAGATCAATGAAATCCTGTTGACGGACAATATTCTTGAGAAAACAACGACCGGCACCAAATCACTGGATGTGCTGAACAAGCAAGCCGAACTGAAGTCCGAAATTGCCCAGCTTGACATCGCCATCAATATCGCCCAGGAACAAGTACGCGAAGAATCACAACAGATCGACCGGCTGCGAACAGCCATTGCCACCGCCAAACAGACCCCGTATTACCAGATTGTGTCCGGGGGGAAGTCCGTTTACTTCGCGTTCGTGCCCTATGACAACCAGGGCAGCGTCTCAGTGGGTGCTCCAGTCTATGACTGTTACCTCAACATGGTGGCGTGCCGCAAAGTGGGCACGGTGAAGCAGATGTTTGCGGGCGAAGAGCACGCCATCCATCCCATTTTCAGGACAGATGTTCGCGGTTTCATGGTCCAAATGGAGTTGGATCGTCCGGAGTCGGCAAAGTCTAAAACGGTATTCCTGAACCGCAGGCCGCTGTTGTTCTAAGGAGGCAAGGAATGTGGAGCAAAGGGAAATTCGCATCACGTAGTGCTGTTGATGATTGTCACGCGCGCACTTGCCCAGAACGGCTCCGCTGCGCAAACAACGAACACTTCAGTGGATCAGCAGGCGTACTGCCAATACATTACCGAGCAGGCAGCGGCGCAACGGGATTTGCTGCTTACGCCCAGCGCCGTTGCGGGCGTGACCCAGCCGAACACCGGCTTGCCGATGCAGCTTGTCTGGGGACTCTCCAGCAGTCTTTCCGACGTGCGCAAGGCTGGCCTGACGACGGACGCAGCGCGCAAGAACTGCGAACTCTACTCGGCCACAACCGCGGCCCAGCAAAGCATTCAATACGCGCTGCCGGGCCTGGAAAAGGAGGCGCTCCAGCACCGGCTCGATCTCATCCAGCAGGCGTCGGGAAAACTGGACGCGGTCATCGCGACAACTGCCAAGATGTTGGATGCTCAGAACGTGACCCGGCCCATGCTCTTCTCCCTGCAAACCACCAAGATCAAACTGGATGCGGACCAGGCGGATACGCAGTTGAAGATTGCCGCGCTGTACACGCCAGAACCTTGTGAGCAAGCCGCTAAAGCAGCTGGTCGCGGAGAAACAGAGCGGAGAAGCCAATGAGCAAAAGGCGTTGGACAAGCTGGATCGACAGAATAATTGGGACGTATCGCTTTCGATCGGAGCCCACCAGCAGATCAACCCCGTGATGGACTCAAGCGCAGCCTATGGGGCGGTAACAGTCACTTATAATCTGGCCAGCCGCGCCATCAACAGGCATCTGGACCAGGCGGCGGATGCTTACGTCGGCTGGAAGAAGGTGCAGGAAGACGATGTCACACGCAACGCCGCGATCCTCAGGCAACAATTAGCAGACGGCATCTCAGTGCAAGCGAACCGGCTCAAATCGCTCCAGGACCAGCAGCAACAGGTGGAAAGCAACTTACAGCTCGTGGCCAACGCGGACACCACAGCAGCCCTCGATTTCCGCAACCAGCTCACCTCGGCGCAGTTGCTGTTGGGAATCGAGATCGGCGATGCCAGCTTCAGGCTGGAGCGGATTCAGGATTTCCTGGAGAGCAATTACTGAACGTATTGCGCGGAGAGGGGATTTCACGCCAGATTCGGAGCCCCCGAATCATTGTTCGGAACACACGTTGGTCAGTGTTCAATGCGAAGAGAGGCCCAAGCAAGGAAGGAAGAGGTCAACAGCAAAAGGGATCGTCACCCGCATAGCGCAAGAGATGCCGCGCTAATATGTCAATTTGATTTGGCTTGGAAAGAGCAATTCCATTTCCCAGAGCACATCTGCCAGACTCGCCTTCTCATTCAACCGGACCGTGGGGTAGTGTCGTTGAATGACCTTCGCCCTTCTCACTTCAACATCCGCTGCGATAATAATCTGCGCCTCCGCATGCTCTTGAGCTAACGCAAACGCCTCGGAAATCGCCAAGGCTTCGAAAACACGATGGCCAGCGAGTATTAACCCGTTGGCGAGGGGGTTCGGGGCCGAGGTCGTGACAAGGATGAACGTCATCAGCACCGAAGTTTAGCAGACGCACTGTAGCGGAACCGAGCGTTTAGTCTCCTCGGAGAAGCCGGGTTAGAAGATCCAGCTGAAAGCGAATGAACAGGAGTCCAGGCCGAAGAGCCTTATCGAGCCACGCGCCACTTCTGGGGGACAGGATGCGAGCTTTGTAGTGACGCCCGGCCCATGCTGTGATAATCCAGTCCGGCCTTCGCCATCTCCGCCGGCGTGTAAAGATTGCGACCATCCAGAACAATAGGGTATTTCAGAAGTTCCCTGATTCGGCGAAGGTCCAGCGCGGCGAATTCTTTCCACTCCGTCAGGATCAACAGCGCATCCGCGCCGTCCACGGCGGTGTAGGCATCCGGCGCATAGGATACAGAATCTCCCAGAACGAGCTTGGCATTGTTCATGGCCGCGGGATCGAACACGGTAATCTCGCAGCCTTCCCTGATCAGGGACTGAACGATCTGGAGAGAGGGGGATTCACGCACATCGTCAGTACCATCTTTAAAGGCCAGACCGAGGACGGAGAGTCGTTTGCCGCGCAGGGTCCACAGTGCCTTACGCACTTTGCGCAGAAAGCGAGCCCGTTGCTCCTGGTTGATTCTGTGAACCTCATCAAGCAATTTGAACTTGCACCCGAATTCCTGGGCGGCTGAGCGAAATGCTGCTACATCTTTGGGAAAGCAGGAACCACCATATCCAATTCCTGCCCGGAGGAAACGCGCCCCAATGCGGCGATCGCTGCCCACGCCCTGGCAGACTTCTGCAATATCAGCCCCGACAGCCTCACATACATTCGCCACGGCATTGATGAAAGAGATCTTCATGGCCAGGAATGCATTGCTGGCATGCTTTACCAGTTCGGCGCTCTGTGGTGACGTCTCAATGTAGAGCGACTGATCGGTGGCGCCCTCCGGCTTGGGAACTGCTCCAGCCTGTTGCGCATAGCTGCCGTCAATAAGCGGCCGGTAGACTTCGCGCATAATCTTGGCGGTTCGATCCGTGGAAACTCCAACCACAATCCTGTCCGGATAAAGGAAATCCGAAACCGCACTTCCCTCACGCAGGAATTCAGGATTGGAAACCACTTCAAAGTCCGCACGATCACAGCCGTTCAGAACAAGAGAACGCTCAATCCATGCACTGGTGCAAACGGGCACGGTGCTTTTCTCAACGATGACCTTGGGTTCCCTGATGACCTTGGCGATTTCCCTGGAAACGGACTCTACATAAGACAGGTCAGCTTCACCAGTTGCTGACATCGGCGTACCGACCGCTATGAAGATGACCAGCGCTTGCTTCACCGCCTCGGCCAGCGATGTTGAAAATGTCAGACCCCGTCCGCGATGTCGCTGCAGAAGTTCGGCGAGAAATTCTTCATAGATGGGAGTCTGTCCGGCGGTCAGAGCTGTCACTCTTGCGTGGTCATGGTCCATACACACGACGTGGTGCCCCATCTCGGCAAAGCAGGCAGCAGCAACCAGTCCAACATAGCCCGATCCAACGACAGCGATGCGCATCTCTGAATGATCCTCTTTTTTTGAGGTTACGAATAATAAGTGGGCCCAAATTGCAGGCAGGCCCTCGGGGGCGACCGGTTGCTTCCACAACGCCGGACTCCAGCGGAGGCTGCTGCTGAAACTTAGATTATGGGGCGGCCGCGGCTTTTTCACCCATGGTTTAGCTTCTACTCTGATGCGGAAGGCCCCGAAAGGGTTTGTGTCTCGCATCTGTATTTTTCGCGAACAGCTTGAGGCACAGCGTCGGCCATAGTTATATCCGTAAGCTTGGTCAATTGGCGCCAACATTATCCGCTCTTGTTCCCTTTCGGGACCGACGCAATTAACACAGGTCGGATGTCTCGATAGAAACGACCAAGGGGGATCAGCGACTTTCGCAGTTTTCTGAGGGGCGATAATTGCCTATGCCGATTGAACCTTTTTGGCCGGGCGACGACGAAGGACTTCGCTATCATCCTTGAGTAATTCATGGCGCAAAGTGCCGAGGACTTCGTGCGTGGCAGCCGCTTCGATGAGCAGGTAGACAATCAAAAATATGGCAATGACGGTAATACCAATTGCCAGACGATAGGTAATTGCCGAGTTAAGCCAGACCGCGGGATTGGTGAGTGTGAGTCCAATCGGAATTCCAAGTTCGAATTTGAGCCGGGCGACGAGCTTGCGTAAATGGCGATTCCCCGCAGGTTCGACATCGAAGGGCTTGCGCAAGTATTTCCACCATTCCTCCACGTGAGTGCCGCTGGTCCTGCGGTTCCGCCTGCGGTCCAGCCAGTAGCTTTCAATACGCATTCCAAGGTCATCGATGATGGTGCCGATAAATATCGACAACAACATCAGCGCGAACGCTGATTCGGTATGATTTCGGCTCGCCAGGGAGCGAAAGGCCGGCCAGTTCATGAAGAAGAGGAACCAGGCGGAGATGGCGGAAAGTCCCGGCAAAACCAGACTGACCAGTGGATAGAAGACGGCGGCGCCAAACGCCGAAAATAACTCTTTCACAGAGCACCTCCAGAGCAGAAGATGTTCGCTTTTTGTTCGCCACTAACTATAGGCCGATTCGTCGGAGTCGGGAAGCCACAAAATCTAGGGCTCTGGCGGTCACGGCGAGTCTATTACTGGAGTTCCTGCCGCTTTACAGGTCAGCTAGGAGATTCTCCACCTCCGCAAGTTCTTGGCTGTGAAACTTCTCCAAGTACCGCTTTATACGCTGGTTTGTGAGCAATGATTCCGTGTATCGGCAGCAAACGGTGGTATTAATCAGATCCGGACGATGTGCCGGGACAGTAAGAAACAAGAGATTCGCCAACAACTATGGCGCCTTACGTGATTGGTGGCTTGAACTGGAGGGAGAGCAGATGGCCTCAAAACCGATAGCCAAATTGCACCGATATCACCGGATAAAACTTCATGATGGAAAGGTCATCCTGCACCGTTTTCTGTCCTGATCGCACGTCGGCCAGTATGCTGGCGTCGCGTGTGATGTCGCGGCAATGCACACCCGAAGTATCGCAAGCGCTTCCGGACAATACGAACTGTGTATTTGGCTCACCCTGAAACACCACACCGAAATCGGCCGACACGCTGAACCGTCGCGTGCGCGGCACGATGTTACCGAAACCAAAAA
>CAWEDQ010000002.1:0-3252086 GCA_963807955.1 Terriglobia bacterium
TCGGGGCGTATCAGGGGCAAACCGGGATTCATTCCGGGCCAGAAGTCGGCTTATGGAAGTGATCGCAATTATCGGTTTCCGATAAGACTTGTGATAACATAGCCGGCCGCTGATGCGGCACCGGTAATAAGTAGTATCCGCCTCCACCGTAACCGGAACTTAATCGGTTCAACCAGCAGCAAACAGATACATACGATGCATGGTCCCAACAGAAATGCTACCGGAATTGACACTACGTGAGTCTCGAGTACGACAACCCATGCAAAAACGCCGACATATTGCGCTACCATCGAGCGATTGAGCACCCATTTTTCTTTTGTCATTTACATTACTCTGGAGAACGCTGAGAGTTGAACAGCCCGCGGCGTCCTGGACTAGTTCATGAAAGCTCCCGACGCTGGCGTGATACATGTTCAGGGTGGTCGCTTTGGTGCCATACCACAACGTCTTTGAGACAGAACCCAACGCTGCAGCGATTGCAACCGACTTAGCGGTGACTCCCCCGAAAAAAGCTCCCTTAATTATCTGCCCTATCGTAAAAGATCCAGCCCAATCGATGCCAGGCCCGGCCTTCGTCACTTCCATACTCCCTTCGGCAGCCAACACCAGATGCTGAAATGATTTTCTCTGTTCGTTTTGGCAAAATTCCTCTAGCGAGCCCGATTGACCTGACGCAAACGAATTACCACCGCAAGGCCCGAAATCGCACTGTGGTTCCGGTAGTTGTGGAAATAAATCAGCAAGGCTGGCATTGGGTAAAGAAATCGAGCACTCTCCCGGAAGCAGACAACCCGGTATTGGAATACCGCCGAATCCGCCACCAAATCCGGGGCCGAGTATCCCGAGCGAGAATCCCCCTCCGGACCGGGTAATGCTGTTCATTCCTGCGCAACCGAAAGCTTCGTCACCGTTACCGCTCAAGAGGGTGCAGGCGGCCGCACCAAAAGGGCCGCCCCTATTGCCGTCGCCGTCCAGACCTAAAGGATCCATCGCATTGGTCGGGTTATTCGTGACGTACGAATAACGGTTCAGCGATTGCGGATTACTGAAATCCATACTTCCGCTATATGGGTCCGGCCGCATCCAGCGTCCCTGGCCACTCGAGTACTGACGGAACAAGGTGTGCTCGAGGTTATCTTCCGAATCATGGTAATCATCCGTGAAGTGCATGTAACCCCATTCCGTGCTGCCCGCGCATTGAGCGCCGTCACCGAACGGAAGATTTGTGCAAGTTTGGGAAACCGCGCCAGACACACTGCTCATGGCACGTTTGGTGCCAAGCCAGTCCGGGTGTAAGAAATTGGTTGTCGAATACGAATAAGTAGCAAGGTGTCGAGACCCCGCATAGATCTCGCCAACGTCCCAATTTCCGTTGGATGCTTCCAACATAGTGACTGCATGTCCATCCAGATCGTAAAGGAATTCCATGAAACCATTCTTGATACGCCTGCCCTCGGCGTCATGAACAACCTGATCCACCTCAATTATGACGGGGCCTACCGGCCGTACATCGCAACCGATTCGAATTTCTCCTTCCAGCGACTAACCATAGACCTGGACCACCAGATATCGCTCTATCACACGAGGGTGCTTGTGCCACGCGACACCAACGGGCCAAACGATTGCTCGATTGATCCGACGTCGGCTCCGAGGACCTGCCCCAAGGTGGGCCTACGGAGCAAGCAGGGAACGCTCGGGATCAGAGCTTTTACTTCGCTGACCATGACGCCGGGCGGCGGGACCATCCCTTTCTATTTCCAGCCGACGCTTGGCGGCACTGACGTCAACGGAAACAGCATGCTGAGTAGCTATCAGGACTACCGCTTTCGTGCGCCGAATCTCATTTATTTCCGGGAATATACGGAGCACTCCATCGGAAGTTTTCCGCTGGGAGTGGCATTGTGGGCCGACCAGGGCAAGGTGGGCATTACTCGAGGTGACCTGGGCAGCAATCATTGGATACACAGCTACGCCGCCGGCTTGACGCTACGCGCCGGAGGCTTCCCACAGGTGTATCTGTTATTTGCTTTTGGCGGCAATGAAGGGACTCATACCATTGCAAATGTGAATACTTCGCTCCTTGGGACCTCGGGAAGGCCCTCGCTGTTTTAGCCCGGGTCGCACGGGGCTGAAGATTTGAGAGACAACTGGAATATGTCCGGTCGGTTGAATGTTCACGTCTAGCAAGTGTGCTCGGAACGTGTCTTATGTCAGATCTCGTTTGCGTGTGGATGTGGTCATGCGTAAACGCTCACGCACGGGTTGGTGCAGCTTGAAAGTCCGCTCGCATTAGCGCAAAAGGCTACTGAATGACGGTAAAACCCAGTGTCCGGAAGGAAACTTAGAACCTCATCCAGCAGCTTGATCTTGTGGATCGATTTTTCACTGCCAGGGAAAAGCAGTTCAGTTCCCAAAGAACCTCTTTTATCGTCGCCGCGGGTTCGAGGGTGATCGCTACAAAGCCCAGCTGCGCGGCCTTCTCCCCCCCCATTCACGACGTCGGAGCCGACCAGAACGACGTCCACCTTCGCTGTAATGAGGAGGTTAAGCACCTCAGAGACGGCCAGGGCTTCCCACACCTGATGGCTGGGTAGGATAAGTTGGTCGGCCAACGGTGCTGGTGCCCATTGCCCGGTTTTTATTCACCTTGCCAGGCTTGAATGCGCAATCCAATACCCCGCGACGCAAGCTTCAGTAAAAATATTGGCGTCAGAAATAACTCCAAGCATTTATCACCGACTTCCTCCATTGGTGATACTGTATGGCTGATTGTAAGTTCCAATTCCGCTCCCCCAGTGATGAAATCGGCCCAATTATGTTCATTGGCATCCAGAAATAAACCTACTTTATCCAAAGCCGATTCGTATTCCGAACTGCTCTTCCCCTCTTGGAGGGTTGCTTTAAACACATTCCAATGTCTTTTCATCACACAAGATTCGCTGATCAGCTGAGTCCAGCTTGGCTTGACCCCGATTGTCCGCGAGATATGCTCAGGATTGTACTTAGGGTGACGTATTGTAAGTTCAATAGTGTAAAAATCTCGATCGCGCATCAAAAGAACACTCCAGGAAACATCAAAGTAGTTTTAACGCTGCTTTAACAGCGGTCAAGGCTTCGTTGAACGTCAATTTTTTTCCTGCCATTATCGCTTCTTCGGAGATGATTTCATGAACCTCCCGCTTGAGGCTCTTTCCGAGATTCAGCTCCTTCATGACGTCTCTGGCCATCTTATTCTCCTGCCGCAGCGCATCGGCCCCCTTGAACTTTCCCAGACTACCGGGTTTTCGAGATATTGCTGCGGCCTGTAAAGTTGGACTGTCTGGAGCGCCTGCGACCTTCTCGATGACAAAGCCAGCGACGGGGAAAAAGAAGCTGGCGGCCTCGAATTCCGTTTTTCCTAGAAAATTAACCGCGCCATCAGAATTTCTCCAAATTGAAGCATTGGACGCACCAAAGACACCAGCCGCTAGGCTGCCCGCCGGAAAACCCCCGTTTAGATCTGGTCCTTGGAGAACCCCAAATCCTTGAGCGCCGCTGTCAGATTCGTAGGTGTAAGACAATCGATTATTGGATGGATCGTAAGTAAACGAATCCTTGTCAACGGTACCGTTGACGAAAACGCCGTCGTCTGTATCACTCTTACAATCACCGCGCACCAGTTCTCCCTTCCCGCCTTCCCCGCTAGGATATATACAGTCATGCCCGTCTGGATCGATCCGAGACGTGGGGTTGTTGAGCACATATGCATAACTATTCAAGCTCTGAGGGGCGCTCGTTTCTGTCATTCCAGGTTAGTGCCATGCTAGTAGGAGGGGGGGTACTAACATCCGCCTGGAGTGCGAGTTTGCCTATCTGGCCGTGGTGTTGGACGCGTATTCGCCCCGCGTGGTGAGGGTGGCCGGCAACTACGTACACGACGTCTAAGGTGGTCACGGATTGATGGAAATTCACTCAGGGGTGGACAATCCAAAAGTTTAGAAAATCACGCCCTGTTCTAACGCCGCAGATCTTGCCTTTCGCAATCCTCACTGCACCTAGGGGTGCATTATTGTGCCGATGCGTGTGCCCACCCACACTAAAGACCTCTCCGGAAGTTCGCAGAAACTTGATTTCGGTTTCCTCAAGGTGTTACCACGCGTGAGGAAAGTGATAAAGAAGCTTAGTGCTGGCTCTCTGCACCGGTATGCGAAACGTTGAGATCAGGCATATGCAATGGGAGGCGACCGATTTTGATTCCAAGGTGCTCATCGTAACGTGAAGTAAGACCAGACACGGCAGAAACCGTCGAATTCCTCTGAATGATCGTGCTATCACGGCCTTGAAGTTATGGGCTGAACAATGGCCTAATCGGCAGCCTTCCGATTTTGTCTTTCCGTCCGAACGCTATGGAGCGTGCGCGCACCGATTCCAAAAGTGGATGCGATATGCCGTGAATGTCAAAAAACCAATTCGATCCTGGAATAAAGCCTGGGGGACTGCACGTAGAGAAGCTGGAGTCTGGGTGCGGTTCCATGATCTCAGGCATACCGTAATCACGCGGATGCTCGAAGGCAATGTGCCCTTTGCAGTCGTGTCTTCGCTCATGGGATGGAGCCCGTCAAACGCAATGCTGATGTTGAAGAAGTACGGTCACATCGGCCAGAAGGCATTCACGGACGCTGTCGCACTGGTCAATGGAGATAAGAAGGCGTCAGGAAAGAAACGATCAAAGAATCAGCTTTTTGCTGAATATTGCGAGGGCATTTCGGAATAGGTTCGACCGTTTAGCAGACGCCCGGTTCGAACCTTTCGAACACCACCCCACTGCTTGAAGAAGAAAGCAACACCTGCCATCCGGCACTCCCTTAAGATGGATTCCACCCATGACTTTTCCATTGCGCGCGCGCCAGGACCTGACTCTCCTCCAACTATTACCCAATCGATTCCTCGGAGCGGCAAGTCCACCATCGGGGCAAGTAGCGGCTCGATCGAAAGGAAACGTGTATAGGCTGGCACTCTGGAAAGATGAGAGATACGGGAGAAATACTTTGGGCTCTCAACGGTCACTCCCATCCAAATGTTAGGCTTCCATTCGAGTTCATCGGCAATGGCTAATAGCCGGCCACTCCTTTTCGTGAGGATCTGAAATGTATGCTGAGGACACGCAGCCATCGTACTGAAAATCTTCCGAATGAAACTCGTCGGTACCCGTTCGTGAAAGAGGTCGCTCATCGAATTCACAAAGACCAGGCGCGGACTGCGCCAAGTCTTCGGCAGATCCAGTAGATCTGGATGAAGGGTGACCTCAAATGCTTGGCTGTATCGATCCACACCCATTGCCTGCAGACGATGCGCCATCCTTTCGGCGTAGCAATGGTCACAACCAGAACTTATCTTAGAGCACCCGGTGACCGGGTTCCACGTCATCTCAGTCCATTCGATGTGTGTCTTAGTTGCCATTTGTTGATCACTGAATTCGCGATTTTAACAGCAGGCTTAGCGCCCTTTGGGTTACTGGCTGCAAAGAAAAGCATAAAAAGGGGAGAGTTGTTCGAATTCACCAGAACCAATGGCCTGTCAACGACCCCTGCAAAAACGGTGGCCAAGCGTTCAAGAAAGAATTGATAGATATTCTCAAACCCAGCCGTTTTGTCTTCTGAATGGATTGGACCAAATAGCCCTGCTTTTTCAGTGGTCTTGTAGAAGCGTTGTTCCCATTCCGTTGTCCCGGAAACGCGCGTCAAGACCGCCGCCCACGCGGGGGGTGGCTTCTTAGCTTTGGTCAGCAGCCTGTTGAATGCGCTACATGAAAACAGCCACCACATATCGATGCAGTGGGTCGCGGCTAGCGCTTCCACTGTTTTCCATTCGACATTCATAGCAAACGGATCAAGCAGCACAACGGCTCTCCACCTGCCCCAGTCCGTCGAAGCGCACCAACGCAAGAGATATTCGTTCGCATCTTCATTGTGGACGTCGATGCGGTGCTCTTTATCAGGAAACTGCTGTTTGAGTTTCAAGAGCTCCGTGTAGCGTCTCTTTTTCGTTTCAATGAATATGTATTTGTTGAATTCAGGAGTCACTTCCAGGGCTCGGGCAGCACTCCCCTTCATATGAGCTTTGGAAACATCGAATAGCCTCGCCTGGCTTGTAGGGATGTATTCCATCTTGCCGGAGCCGGCAAAGGCATCAACATAAATCGTCCGCAAGTGTCTCGCGCGCGAATTTGAGGTCAGGATTGTAGTATAAGCCGGTAAATAGCTCTCTAAAGCTGCCAACTTCACGAAACTCCACGGACCGCCAAACTGGAGCTTTGCCGAACGAGAAACACGCGCCATGAGCATAGAATATACTACCTGGCAAAGACACAGCGAGCTAGTCGGGTTACGAGATAGATATCCAATGCGACGACCCGCAAGCCTATCGGGCAGACATGAACACCGCGAGACGATGGGACCGACAGCGCAGCCAAATACAGAAAGCGAAAACCGATTTCTTTCAAAAATGTCCGGCTGGACCGCCGCCTATGCGCAATCACTTGCGATAACAGGCGATTTCACTCGGAACCAATATTGTGAGTGTAATGGCGATATTTCGACAGTTATCTGTTCGCGCAACTCTTTAATATCAGGGGAACAGAGTAGCGACTCTTTCGCTTGAATGAGCTGCCGGCCCAGCGGAATTTGACAACGTCGATTGTCTTCGGGCAACAGTGTTCCCATCCATGAACGCCACGTATGGTGAGAAGTAGAAGGCGAGTGCTGAGGTCGGCCGATGTAGGGCAGCCTCGTATATTGTAGAGGATCTGTTGTACCACGACGGGGTGGCCCTCTAGCAGGGTGAAGACCTGTACAACACCATAATCACTGGTGCTGCCACCGGCTGTCACCCAAGCGAACGAAACGATGGCAAACTCTGAGTTTTCTCCCATAAACCGTACCCAGTCCAAGCCAAGCCAGTCGTAGCCGTCCCCCATCCTCCATTTGCGGTCGTGCTCCTTGCTGTCGTATTTTCCGTTTCGCAGCTTCGCCACCAGTGTTGACTCTCCATCCTCATCGAAAACGTGAAACTGGAAGTTGCGAAAATCCAGTTGCCTCAAGGATTTGGCAGTTACGCTGTAAACGTGGTTTGGATTGACAACTTCCACGGAGGCGGCCGAGTCCGAGCCTGGGGGCGGATTCTTGGCGCAGGCCCAGACGCCTGCGAGCAACCACAGCAACGCGAACATGACTTTTCTCACGCCAGGAGTTTACGCCAACGCAGCGGTTAATTGTTGTAATCAGGCGATTACACTCACAACCAGGACAGGTAGCTTTACGATCCAGAAGTCGGCTTGTGGGAGAAGTGTGGTTCTGCTGAATGCGCTCCGGCGCTCGTCTTCCTCGAAGCCCGTTTCGGACCAATCAACAAACGTGATCGTTCAATAGCGACAAGAACGTTTCAAAGGACTGAACCGCACCTATGCAGTGGTCGAAGTCGAATTGCGCGAGCATGATTACCTGCTCCATATCTCCTACCACGTAATTTCCATGCCTTACGCGCCGTCCGTTGCTTTGTATGTTTGTTGAATTTGCGTTTCAAGGCAAGTTCGACCGCACTACCCACCCCAAATTCTTTACCCAACAGGAGCTGTTTGGTCTGGTGTGCTATACGTGTGCCGTGCTCTTCGAGACGCTATGCGCCAAATTGAGCTTTTTCGACACTCTTAACGAGTGCTTCCGTGCGGGCTTGGGCAAGTTGTTGATCCGTAAGGTGGGAACCAGGAATTTCCCGCTTTTTCCTGGCTCTGACTCTGAACCAGTCCGGGATGGAAAACACAACCAGTGTCTGACCATGGCCTTAGGCGCAGGCCGCCTAGAGCCCGCTGTTCCATTTGAGGTGAGTCAGGCGTCCGGATTTGAATTTTCCGGATTCACGCACATGGTAATCGCTGAGTCCCCGCAATATGGTCCTCAGTCAGCAAGACAGTTAATTGGTGCTTGCAAGGTCGTGCCACTGCGATCTGATCTACAAGCCGTAACGATTCAAAAATCTGATCTTCTGGCCCGCCATTGTGCGGGCTTTTCTATTTACCACTGCTGGACGTGATGATCCGGCATGAAGACGAAATCGAGCCCGCTCAGGCGGGCTTTTTCATTTCTGGAGACACAGAACACCCCATGAACTTCCGCAAATGCTTCTTACCCCTCACCGCAAGCCTCGTCCTCGTTTTGCCCCTCTGGGCAGGCAACATCTATCTCTCTGACTCGGATTCTTTCACTCCTCGAATCGCACACAGTACCTGTTGGTTCCCAAGAGGAAGTATGTTAGGCTTTTGAAGCTGTACCTGTTGGAAACCCAAAGAGAACCAATGCCTATGAAGGAAAAGACGGATGTTCGGCAGGGAACGCTGGCGCTGATGGTGCTCAAGACGCTTGATGTTTTGGGGCCACTGCATGGATACGGGATAGCACGACGCATTGAGCAGATCAGTGGTGACCTGCTTGCGGTAAATCAAGGCACGCTTTATCCCGTGTTGCTGAAGCTGGAGCAGGAAGGCGCAATAAGTTCCGAGTGGGGCGCGTCTGAGAATAATCGCAAAGCTCGGTTCTACCACTTGACCCGTGCCGGACGGAAGCAACTCCAATCTGAAACTCGTGATTGGCAACAGACGGCCGAGATCATCGCCCGCTTTTTTGCGTTTAGAGCGGAGAACCTGAAATGAAACGCGCTCGCCAGTTTCTAACACGCTTAGCCAATCTGGTCGCCGGTCGCCGTCAGGAGGATCGCCTCCGCGCAGAGATTGACGAGCACATCGCGCTGCAGACTGAGGAAAACATTCGCGCTGGCATGTCGCCCACCGAGGCACGCCGCCAAGCCCTGCTGAAACTCGGCGCAATCGAGCCGATCAAGGAAGCTTATCGGGATCAGGAATCCATTCCGTTTGTCGAAAATCTGTTACTCGATTTGAAGTACGGCCTACGCATGCTGCGCAAGGCGCCAGGCTTTACGGCTGTCGCGGTGATTACGCTGGCTCTGGGCATTGGCGCTAATACTGCGATTTTCAGCATTGTTTATGGCGTGGTGTTTCGGCCACTGCCGTATCCTCAGCCGCAGCGGATTGTGGAGCTTACGGAATCTTCGCCTCGCGGCAGCGATGAAAAAGATGTCACCTATCAGGAATTGCAATTCCTGCAAGAGCACAGCTCTCCATTTCAATTCCTTACAGGGTACACGGTCCAGGGCTATAACCTCGGCCTAGGCGACAAAACTGAACGCGTCAAAGGACAACCGGTTTCCACCGATTATTTTCAAGTTCTGGGCATAAGGCCGCTGCTGGGGCGCGATTTTCTTGCTGATGACGATGTCGGCAACGGTGCTCATGTCGCGATACTCAGCTACCAAATCTGGCAAAGACAGATGGGCGGTGATCGCGCAACGATTGGGCGAACCGTCACGCTTGATGGCGAGCCGTTCACTGTAATAGGTGTAATGCCACCGGGCTTGGAAGCCAGTGTTGATCCCATCATGCCCGGTGATACCGACGTATGGACGCCACTGGCGCTGGTGAGCCAAACCGCAGGGTCCGGGCAGAATATCGAAGTTCTTGGCCGGCTCGAGCCAGGGCTCTCGCTAGCTCAAGCCCAGGCGCAGATGCGGAGCATTACCACTGAATTCCGCAAGGCATTTCCTCACGAGCTTGGCCCCACAACTACGCTTAGCATTCAATCTTATCAGACGATGCTTTCGAGCGATGTTCGGATGATTTTGCTGGTGCTGTTTGGCGCTGTGGGATTCGTGCTTCTGATAGCTTGCGCCAATGTTGCCAATCTTCTGCTTGGACGCGCCACGGCACGCAGCCGCGAATTTGGAGTGCGCGCAGCATTGGGTGCTTCGCGCAAGCGGCTGGTCCAGCAATTGCTCACCGAAAGCGTTTTGCTTTCGGTCACGGCTGCTCTCCTGGCGCTACTGCTGGCACGGATCGGGATGCGGTCGCTTGTGGCGCTGAGTCCTTCAGATCTGCCACGCGTGAATGACATTCACATGGACGGCTGGGCCTTTGCATTCACTTTGGCTGTGGCAGTCATCACCGGAATTTTGTTTGGTCTAGTTCCTGCCTTCCGCGCCTCTTCCGGAGAAATTTATGAAAAGCTCGGTGAAGCCACGGCCCGCGTCAGCGGTGGCAGAAGACACGGACGCTTCCGCGCCGCACTCGTGGTCAGCGAGGTGGCTCTGTGCCTGGTGCTGCTGACCGGCGCCGCGTTGATGATCGAAACTTTCTGGCATGTGATGAACACCGATCCCGGCTTTAATCCTAGCCACGTGCTTTCAGTTGAGGTCTATCTATCCGGCTCGCATTACAACTCGACCACAGTGATCTCGCGCTACTACAACCAGGCTGTGCAGCGGATAAAATCGCTACCCGGCGTGAAGTCGGCTTCAGCGGTAACTGCTGGGCTGCCTCTGCAACGTGGCGCAAATTTCGGCCTCTCAGTCGCGGGCAAGCAAGTACCGCACACGTTCGGGATTCGCATGGTTATGTCGGACTACTTTCGAACCATGGACGTACCGCTGATACTAGGCCGATCTTTGACCGCATCTGACGATGAAAAATCCCCGCCTGTTGCAGTCATTAGCCAGGAAGCAGCGCGGTTGCTATTTCCGGGGCAAACCCCGATCGGCCAACGCTTTCAGTTTGCTCAACTCGACTGGCAGGTTATCGGCGTGGTTGGGGATGTGAAGTCTTATCTCGACAAGCCCGCGGAGGCCAGTGTATACATTCCGCTGGGACAGACACCTTATCCAGTACTGAAGCTCATTTCCATTTGGTTTCCTGAATACATTGTCGCCCGTAGCTCGTCTGATCCGCTGGCTCTTAGCCACACTATCGAGCAGCAGCTTCAGGCAATTGACCCTTCTATCGGCCTAGGCCAAATCCGCACTATGGAGCAGGTGCGCTCCGCCGCAGTGGCTATGCGCCAGTTCAATATGACATTGCTCAGCGTATTCGCAGCGCTCGCGCTGGTCCTGGCGGGCATTGGAGTTTATGGTGTGATTGCTTATGGCGTTACGCAGCGCACACATGAAATTGGCGTTCGCATTGCGCTTGGCGCCGAACGAGGCGATATCATGCGGCTCTTGCTCGCGCAAGGCGTGGTTCTGGCCGGTTTCGGTATCGGAATGGGAATTGCCGGGGCTCTCGCACTCACCCAATTTTTGGAAAGCTATTTGTATCGGGTGAAACCAACCGATCCCATTGCGCTCGGTTCAACGGCTCTGCTTTTAGGAGCGGTTGCCATGCTCGCAAGCTACATTCCGGCGCGACGGGCGACAAAAGTCGATCCGCTGATCGCGCTGCGGCATGACTAAATTGATTCCGATTGAGCAGTACCTCGATATTTCCCACTTCTTCCATCGCATCTCCTATTCCCCTATTAGATTCCTGTTGAGTGACGGGCAAACCGGAAAATATGGGTCAGCCGGACTGCCGGCGATGCGGTCCAGAAGTCGGCTTCTGGGAAGTTTTCGCAAGATAGGTAACAAGAAAGGCTAAATGGTTGGTGTTTGGTCGCGCGCCTGAGCTGGAGGCATTTTGAGGGTTATGCGAGCACGTGATGGTTTTCGATCGCCCATTTTGTGTATCCGCCCGTATGACGAATCGACGGTTCGCGCAAGGATGCATCGCGCACACTCAACACACTGAACTCTGTTGGCATTCTGCCCAGGTACTGGCACACGCGATCAAAGTTGACATCGGACGCGCACCGCGCCAGGGCCGAAGCCACTGCATACTGTGCCGCCGCATTTTCTGGCACCGGTTCGTTGAGTGGATTGAGCAGAATCGCGTCGATATTAGGTAGCTCTCGGAACATGCGCAGAAATGCGGAGAATTCGGTGGCCGCACCAGTCCCGACCGAACCGGCAAACAATTCGTGCTCTATGGTTTGATGTGACGCGGAGTCGAGAATGCGAGACACAAATTCCCAGGATCGAGGCGAGGGAAACGCGGTCGCATCACGATCGAATGCACTCAGCAGTTCGGGCCGACAACGGAGAAACGCGATGACCTCGGGTCGGATTCCCGACTGAACGGCCCATTCCGACCACTCTTGTACGTCCACCTCGAATTCAAGATGTACGAATCTGTTGCGCAGAGGCGTCGGCATTCTGGTGGTAACCGCGCGGTCGGAATCGCGATTGCCTGCCGCAACGATGGCCCATCCATCCGGCAGCGTATATTCCCCGAGTTTGCGATCCAGCACAAGTTGGTAGCAACTCGCCTGCACCATTGCCGGCGCGGTGTTCAGTTCATCGAGAAACAAAATTCCCGATCCGGTCTGCGGAAGGAACTCCGGCGTTGCCCACTTGGAACGCCCGTCAGGTCCGAGGAATGGAAGGCCTCGCAGATCGACCGGATCGAGCAGCAGCGCCCTCACGTCTTGAAGAGTGATCTTTAATAACGAAGCGAGTTGATGCACCACCGCAGATTTGCCGACGCCCGGACCACCCCAGAGAAACACGGGTTGGCGGGCCGCAAACAGTGTCCGCAGGGCGATGGTTATGGCGGATGCTTTCATGATAATTCCTTTCATGATTACAAGAGGAAAACAGGAAGGAGGTTAGGAAGTCACAATAACGGAAACCAAGGATCTCATGGCCTAACGAGCCCCCTCAGGGTCTGTTCGTCTACAATGGCAGCGGTTGAATACGAAGGAAGGATCGTGGACACAGCCGCCATCATTGCGGAATTGGAAGCCGAACGAGATCGTCTCGATAAGGCGATTGCAGCTTTGAAGGGAGGAATCCGCCCTCGTGGTAAAGGCTACGGAGCAGCCAGGCCCGTCAATGGCAGGAAACGGCGTGGACGTTTGAGTGCAGAAGCCAGGAAGCGGATCAGTGATGCGATGAAAAAGAAATGGGCGGCGAGGAAGAAAGAAACCTAGGATTCCCTTCCCTTTAAGCACTAGGCTTTATTCGCCGAAGGATCCGTTCTGGATTCGAGCGCAAGCGCAATTTTTTGCAGCGTTTCGAGATTATTCACCTGGTTGAGTGATTTAAAGTTCAAGTCATGCAGAATTGCGCTCAATGGCTCTGTTCCCGTCTCTGCCAAAGCTCTTTCTAGTCTCTGCAAACCGCAATCGGCCGCCTGCATTTGCGCAAGCACCTCGTGCAATAGCGCAACATCTTGAATCTGAGACGGCTGCCAAACTCGCCCCACCATCTTGAGTAATCCCCGATAGAGGCTTCTGCCCAAAGGCTTCGCCATTGCCTCAATCTGGTGAACAATTACGGGATGGTTATCCTGTGGAAGACCACTCTCTGCACCGTGGGTTTTATCGGTTCCCCGTTCTGCGACAGATCTCGGTGATTTCCGCTCCGGTTGGTGATCCGGGCGGAGTCCCTCCCGCCATCCTTCCGGTGTCGCCCAACCGACAAGTTGCGGCGTTGTTTGAGGTCGCTTTCGTTCATCTAAACTTACCCATGTGCCGCTGCAGTAATAAAGATACCGGCCCAGACCGAAACAAGCGCATGCGCGTTTGAATGCCTGGGCCTCTGCAGATGTGCACGCATTCTCGTTATCGGCCCATTCCTCGCCGGTTGCAGAATGTGAACCAAGGCCAAAGACCGTCAAATCACAGGTAACGAATACCTTGGCGGTGGTCTTTTGATCCCGGCTGCGCTCGAAGTTGGCGCTGGTATGAACGGTGTATTTCCTCGTCCAACCAGCTGGGGTAAGAAGCGCGTTAAGCCGATCCAGGTAAGCTCTTTGGGTAGCATAGGGAATCACTTGACCGCGAAGATTCCTCCTTCCCTTCGTTGTGTTTGTTACTCGCCAATTGATCAGCCAAAGGTCGAACGGCACTTCCAGTTCTCTGACCAGTTCTTTGATCCTGTCCGGCGTCAATGGTGGTTGAGTCTCTGTTCGAAACATCACGGGCGCGGCAGGAGAGTGGTTCCTGCCATTTGCCCGTTTGCTTGCATTGCCGTTTACCACAGTCATGGTTTGCTCCTTCCTATAAGAAATGGGGACTGAAACTGGGCGAGCAGTGATATTGGTAAATTGAACGCCCAATGAAAACTTGAAGGCGTCAGGCCGCCCGCAGAATCTTTCGGCATCTTTGATCGAGAACCTGGGCCAGCACCTCGGCATCATTGGCGGCATCGACCGGGTCACGGGTGAGTGCTTCGCAGAGCGCGCTCTTCAACCAGAAAGAGGCGGCCGGGTCGCTCAAGACTTGCTCGGCCTCAAGAACCGCCTCCGCGTGTTCGCCAAGTTCCAAAGGCTCTAACGTCTCACACTGACAGGTGACGCAATGCTTTTGTCGTAACGCGTAGCAAATCAATTCGCCTCGATCGCGCAGGCACACAGGGCAATGCAATGTAACGCCGTTTGATAATGACAAAGCCTTTCTCCTTTCAGTAACATCTATTCTGACTCTCTGGTTCAGAGGTTTTCCGGGTCAATCTACCGTTACATCCAACTCCGGCCTTAGCAGGTGGCAGTGGCGGCAACCAGCACAAGATACGGCTGCGGTAATGCGGCAGGCCGCTTCCCGAAAGATCTCCGGGATGAGTAGCGGCTCACCACTTCGGGTCAGGAACGCCGGGGTGACTTGCCCGCTGAACTGGCTGTCTTCGCGCCACAGTTCAAGTGTCAAGGTCCCCTGTATGCCATGGAAGATAACTTTGTTCTGTAACGTTGGACGTCGGCTTTCGTGCGCGTACTCAAGGTGGTGTTGAGTGATGAGTAATTCGTAAGTCTGTCCTATACGGAACGCCTGCAGGCGCACCATTTGTGACGCGACTACGACAGCATGCAAGCCGTTTCGTCCTACAGAGTGGACTCTCTGGAGCCAGGGCAACGAGCAGCCATGTGTATCCACAAAGCCAACATAGTGACCCAACTCTGCAACGCCGCCTCCCGATTCAACCCCACGGATCACATATTTCCTCGCCAGATGCTGATGCTCAATCGAGACCGATGGCACACAGTAGATTCCGGTTTGCTGAAGCTGTCGGAGCGACTTTAGTGGAACGCGCAATCCGCGAAGCGCCAGTACCTGCTCTGCGTCCAGCCGTTGTGGACTTTCTTTGTTCGGCAACATAACTAACTCGCGACGCGCCTCCGAATGGGGCATCCGAGCGACGAGCGAATCATCTCTTTGGTGCATCCCGCCCAGCACTTGTATTTGCGTGGATCACTGATCGCGATGGCGAGGTTATCTCCGGTTCGATCGCGCCCCAGGCCAGCACACGATGGACACCGGGTCCAGTAGTTGCGACCCTGTCTCCGCTTGACCGTGACGTGATCAAGAATGCGAAACTCGCGCCGCGTAGGATCCGGAGGTGGAAGGGGTGCGCGGCTACTGAACACGAATTCTTCCGGCATTTTCAAGCCAGCCACAATCGCTGCCATCTCTCCCTCCGTGATCCGCTTGAGCCGGGAGAGATAACCCATCTGGGCTTCCAGCGTGTAGTCTGCACCGTAGAACCAGTAACGCCGGCCAGTCCCGCGATGAATGCCGAGCGGCCCACGGATGGCATTGCCAAATTCTTTGACGGGGACCGCGTCCTGCCGGGGAAACACTTCGATCCCCTCCGCAAGCCCGGCTCCTTTAACTGGTACTCTCAGGCGCTGCGCAAGGTTGTAAATGTAGAGACGGCAGTCGCGGGCGAGTAACGGCTGGCCAGCGAGAAGCCACAGGTGACCTCCGCGTCGGGATTTCTCCAATGCAGCTTCGAGCCCATCTTGCCGCAGCTCCCACTGGAGCTTGAGCAGGTCATCGAGAGCGTTTGAGTAGTCGGCATCAATCGCTACCCACTTACAGCGCTGGGTCTGTGGGTTGATGGCATACAACCCAATGGTGATTTCGCCTTCAAGGTGACGCCGAATGGTAGCTGAGGAAAGCGCAACAGTTCCCTTCGGGCGGTAGTAATAATGCTTACCGGTCTCCTGATGAGGCTTAGGAGATTGCATGGTGTAGGCTCGCCGATTGACGAACAGCTCCAGGTAAAGGGCCGCCATTTCTTCGTTCGCCAGCAGTTTGGTCTGCATACATCACCCCATCGGCATGTTCTTATCGCGGGTTAAGAACTCGGTCAAATTTCCGCGGGATTTGCAGCAAATGGCCGGGTCAGGCTGAACCAGGGATCGAAAATTCGGTCTGCAGCAGGGATGGTTGCTCAGCGTACTGGAGCAGGTTGTATTCCGAGAATAGCTGGCTGAAGTCCTGCGCGGTAAGATTGTCGTCAGGGCCTTCGAAGGAGAGCAAGAAGAACTCCTGAAGCTGGCGATCGTAGACGTAGATTGCGCCTGAAGCAGGGTTCTCAGGAGCAATCGGCATCAGCAGGATGCCCCGAGGCATTTGAATCCAGCGGGCCGCTACGGCTTCCCCAATTTCGAGGAATGCGTAGATGACCCGGTCGACGTAGGGTTCGGGATTACCAAGTCCAAGTTCTCTTACGTTGAACAAGCGGTGGGCAGTTATGTTTCCTCTGCTTCTTTTCATATTGCTTCCTCTCCATTTAAGTTGTTTCTCGCGTTGGGAAAAAGGTCACGTCTAGGATGGCGAGTTGACTAATGAATTCCCCGAATTGTGAGTTGGAGGTGGGAGTCCAGTTTGACGCAAGGAATGATGTTTTGCCTGATGAGATTTTGGCGTCCAAGTGTGGTAAAGTGACCAGTCTTGAACCGCTTAACCATCATTGATTCATGCTCTTTCGACGATCGAAGCGGGATAAGTATGAAACCAGGTGGGCGGAACTGACAGACTTGTTTTTGAAGTTGCGAGAACTTTTATTTGACGCAGTTGTATGAGCTATATGTCCAACTCTCCAAAGGACTCTCCACTCCCTTTCTTCGGCGAATCGGAAGAAGCAATCCGTCGCCAGATTGAGCGGGCACGTGCGTTCATACGCGCTTCAGAAGAGTATCTCGAAAAGCTCCACGGCATACAGGAGAGCGTGGTCTTCCAGATCAGCCATAAGCGCCGCTATTCAGAAATGCGTCCGATTGACGCGGCGGTAAAGATGCTTAAGGAAATCAAACGCCCCATCAAGCGCACTGAGATTGAAGCCGAACTCGCAGATGGCGGCGTAAAAACCGGACGCTATCGCGAAAAAAGCATCAGCCAGGGCATTGGCGCCGGCCTGAGTTCCGGGACCATTGTGGAGAGGAACGGCAAAATCGGCCTGCCTGACTGGCCGGAAGAAGAGTTCTTGTAGTTTGTAATTTCGAATTCAAGTTCCCTATTTCTTCATCGCCTTGAGCGCAGCGTGATCGAATGCCCGCGCGTTAAGGGCGCAAACGAATGGCGATATTAAGGTCCGAATTTGCTCAGCTTCAATTGTCAATTTTGCAAGTGTACAGGGGATAGTCAGCCGCAAGTTGCTGAGAGCAGAAGCCTTAGGGGTGCCGCGAGTGGTCAAAGTCAACTCAATAACTGCGGTAAAGACGTGTCAAAACTATGTCATAAATGGTCAAAAGCCGGTTTCCAATCAACCCATATATAAAGGATGCGAATAGCGAAGAAACTCCTCCACCGTAACCATGGCGCTTCTCGCGTCCGTCGTAACTGAAGCCTCCAGGAGCCGCTCTCGAAACGAACGTGCGGTCAGAAAACCCAGGCGTTTCGAAGTGGGTGTTAGCTGATAAAGCAGGGCAAGCAAGAGATCGGGATCAGCAGTTAGATAGAGAACACATCCCATCTGGCGTTCGGCCTCCAGCGCCACGCGCACTTTCTCATACTGCTTCGAACTCTTCAGCGACCGCTCATACTCAAGCGCAAACTCTCGTACTTCGGCCCCGATCCAGACTTTCACGATAGCGTCATAATCCTTTTGATAAGGCATTGCCGAAACCATGTTGGCGGAACTGATCTCAACTTCGGATTGCCAGTTAACGACCAATGCGTTGCGTGTCATTGACAACCGAATGGCGTTCAATTCAAGGGCATGAAACACCTGGGCACGATCGGGCATTTGCCGGGTGCGCGAATGCAACGCGATTGCAAATTCGCCTTGGCTTTCCAACTCAACCAGACCATTTGGGGTGATGGAATAAATGGGAGAGCCTTGCCATGACACCGATTGCAGGCGCTCAAGTTGTTGCGCTTTCAGGAGACGCTGAACCCGCCAATTGAACGAGCTTCGTGACAACACATGCGAGTCATACTGGAGAAGTTCGAACAATTGCTGATGGCTGATAAACCGGGAGTTGCGGACCTGGCGCAGCAGCGGAATGTCTCCCTGCGCCGTGATTACCAGACTCCCCTTGGCATATCTCATACGGTATTCACGTGGCCAACATCTCGTCGCCGGTTAGTTCGAGTGCAAAGACCGCCGACCCATTGTCCGTAGTTATAAGCTGCCAGAACCCGCAGTTGGTTCGCACCCGAGGTGAAAGACATGAATTTTGCCGTAGACAACCATGCTCCTGCTTCCAAAGCTGAGCCCGACAGCCGCCCACGTATGCAAGAGATGGCGGACATGATTCTGACTAAGGCCCTCCTGGGCGCCGAACCCATCGATAGTACAGATATAAAGGATACGAAGGGCCGGGTCACACTCCGCATTGTGCATGTGTTCCAGGCCAGCGATACCTTATATATCCACTACGGCGTGCGCAACCTGACGGACCGGCCGTATCGCATTGCGGCACCGACGGTTTCAGAACTCATTGTTTCGCAGCCATTAACTTCAGTCGTTGGCTTGAAACACACCCAGCTCAAGCCCCAGACAATCCGCCTTATGAAAGATTCGCAACGGCGTGCCGTCCCAGTTGCGCGCTCCGAGACCCAGCGGGCCGACCTCCAAGCCGGGGAAGAGGCCCATGGGATCGTCATCATTCGCGGGCAGATTGCGACACCAACGGTTCTGCAATTGGCATTTGGCCCAGACGGAAAACACCCGGTCGAAGCTGTGTGGGTGTTTTGAAATGCCCAGCGACGAACCTATCAGCCCGGAACAGATGCGCCAATATCTTCGCCGAGCTTACGCGGGAGGTGACGAAGAAAGCCTACTGTGGCAGCTTGCACGAAAGATTGAGGATCCGGTTACGCCGCAGAATGAAGAGGGCAAGCGACGATTGCATCCCCTGTTGCTCATGCTGGCCGCTTTCATGGTGGTTGTAATGGGAAGCTTCATTTACTTCGGATATTTGCAGCCATGAACAGTTACTATTACGGTCGTCGCGATTATAAGCAGACGCACGAAGAAAGCGCCCCGCTCGTGCTCGTGATTCTGCTAACTCTCTTGTTGATCATTGGAGCCTATCTTCTAACCGCTCGCTTCCACGTCCGGCCGCATCAGTTGGTTGAGTTCAGCATTTATCTCATGGCTTTTGTCGCTCTTGTGACGGCAATCGCATGGCATTTCCTCACGCTTAAAGAGCGCCGAGAGAACACCTGGCCCCACGCTCCCATCCGGATCCCAATGCTTAAAGACGAGAGTCATGTGCAGAAGGCGTTTGTCCAGAAGGCAGTTATCGTGGGACATAATGTTCATGCCCAGCCTTGGCTATGGAGTGATGATGTTCGCGTGATGCAGGCACTTCTGGCCGGACAAAGTGGCGCTGGCAAGACCACATTGCTGCGCAACATCATCACTCAGGACGTACACCGGGTTGTTGGCAATCGCGAGAATCCGCACCGCATCCCTATGATCATCTTCGACGGCAAAGGTGACCAGGAGTTTTTCAGCAGCCTGCTTCCGGAGATTGCCGCCGCGGGCAGAATGTCACAGCTCCGTATCCTCGATCCGTCGCGACCCGAGATCTCTGTGCGTTACAACCCGTTCTATTCCAAAGACGACTCCTACCAGGAGAGAGTGAACTTCATCTTCGAATCCTTCGCCCTGCGCGAAGATTTCTTTCACGGGCACCAAGCCACATACTTGAGCGATCTGGCGCGCGTCCTGTGGCACACCGGCAAGCGATTCAACATTCATGATGTTCTGGTCATGGCGCTTGATCCGCAGGTCATGCGCGAACAGATTCAGGAAGCCCGGTATCGCATCGAGCACGTCTCGGGTAGGGGCGAGCAGCAGCGGATGAACTTCGAGATGTCGGTGCGCAACCTGTTTCAGTCGTTCCAGGACCGGGAGCGTGTGCCCAAGATTCAGGGCCTGTTGAATGAGCTGATGACCTTTCTTGAGGACGATTTGTCGATCATCACCGGTCCTTACGAAGATCTGCTCACTCTCGATGAAATCATCGATCAGGAACTGATTTTGTTCGTCTCTCTCAACGTCAACCGTAACTCCCGGGCGGTTACGGCGCTGGGCCGGATGTTACTGCAGAACCTACAGCTGATGGTCGGAAAGCGCTATGAGAACGAACGGGAACGCCGTCGCGAAAACCGGCCCATGGTCAGCGTTATTCTTGATGAGTTCGCTCCGTTCGCTTATCCGAACTTCGCTCAAATTCTCCAAACCGCGCGTGGCACCAATACCGGCTTTCTGTTTTCTCTACAGTCCGTTTCCCAGCTTCTCAGCGTCAGCCGAGGCTTCCGCGACGACGTGTCCTCCGCGCCTAATACCATTATGTTGATGCGCACTCGCGACGAAGAAACTGCCCAGTATTTCCTCAAAGCATCATCCCGTATCACGGGCAAGCGGCGCACTCTGACGGTTCAACAAACGGGGCTTTTTCAGAAGAAGTATGAAGAGATTGGCTTTGGCAGCGAGACGGAAATCCGCGAGACGCGTTCCCACGAGGAACACATCAAAAACCTTCCCGTGGGCCAAATGGAAATTCTGATGACCGACAATCGACTGGGTACGCTGCACTCTCACCTGCACGTGCGCCGCCCTCCCAATTTTCATTTGCCGTGCATGGGCCTGGCACTTTATCCCCGCGTGACCACTCCCAATCGACTTTCGCAAGGAGCCAACCTGCGCTTCAAAGATTCCGGATTGGCGCAGCGATATGCCCGCATCAGCGGGCGGGCCGGAGTGGTGGGTTAACATGAAAGTGTCTAGCCGAGGTGTGATTGCCGTGTGTCTACTTGCAGTCAGTCTTTCGGGTTCAGAGCGCCCGCGGCCGAGTTACGATCCCTCGCAACAGCACTCGCCAAAGCAGCAGGATAGCCTGATTGATTTTGTGCTGAAGCGCATCAATCCTACTGACAAAGACTACGGCCTATTGATCGAACAGGTCCGCCAGGACGCCATACAAGCCGGCTTCGATATGCTGCCCACGTTCTCTTCCGTCGCACTCCTTCTTGGCTCCTTTGTCGTCATAGTTCATCAGAACCGGGAGCGCAGCCGCCGCGAGATTATCTCAGCCCGCTTCCTCGCCTGGTACCACAACGAACTGCTCCACGCGCGCGATATCTCCAGAGATGCCATCGCCAGAAACAACCGCTTAAAGAAGGCTATCGACGAAGCGGCCGAATCCGAGCCTACGCTGAAAACCGCGGCGGTTGCCGCCAATGTTGGATCCAGCCCCGCAGTCTCGAAGCCTACACAAGTCGCGGGCCATGACTTGGTCACGGAGATCAATCAACTCCGTCAAAAGCTCGTGGCCCAGGCAGATACCGAGAAAACACTGAAGCAACAGATCAACCAGCTTAACAACCGCCTGCAGGAAGAAAAGCAGAAGAACCGTGCTCTAAAAGGGGAATGATTCGGAGCGCGTTGGCCGCAGAGGACAAGACAAGATGCCGGACGAAAATGCACAAAACGAGCTACTGGTTGAAGTCATGAAGTTGCTCCAGAAGTTCCAGCCGGGAGGCGAATTAGGTCCAATCGCAAACCGTGATGAATGGGAGAAACGTGTGCAATCGTATGTGTCACCGGATCGCGAATTGCTCCAAGAGCTCAGCCGCTTTGACGACCTCTGGCGGTATTTCCAGGAAAACAGCGAGAAATTGGGGCCGGAGATCCTTTCAGCCCTTAGAGAAATGCCCAGGCTCTCTGTGCCGGAGCGCATTCAGCGGATGCGCGAGATCAATCAGAAACTCTTGGAGCGCATTCCTGATGCTGGTAAAGGTTTTAAGTTTCGGAACTAACTGGTGGGCGCGGTTCGGCCGCGATCCGTTCGATCCGCGCCGTTTCACGCGCCACGCTGCTTATTACAACTCCACCGGTGTCCGGTGTGGACGAAAAGTCCGCCGTCACTGATGGACAGGTGCTTACAAATATGTTGACGGAATCCGCGTGGCCATCTATCGCTGCCCCCGTGGGCATGAATTTGTGGTCAAGTGTCCTCCGGGAGACAGTCCGCACTAATTGCGGCAAAAGGGGGTGAATACTTTTGATCTTCTTCTTTTTCTTTGCCGTTGTCGCGTTATTGTTTGTCGCCATGTCGGCGAGCGAATCTGAAAAGCGTCATGCTGCAATAACGGCAAGCCTCCACAGAATCCAGAACAGCATAAACGGCCCGCTCCAAACTTTTGATCTTGAGTACAGTGTCCAAGCCGAAAGCCCTGAGGAACCTACGCTGCCGAATCCAACCCCGTCTGAAGTCGGTGACGCTTTCGAAACAACAGTGGTCGTTAGTGGATTTGAAAGCCGTTCTCCCAGCGACAAAGTGAAATATCTTCAAGCAATGAACCAATGGGGGTACCTGCCGTTTGAGGTGGCGAAACGTGCGCTTAAGGACGAATGCGAATACGTTCGGCTCTGGCTATCCACCCATGCCTCTCTGGATTACAGTGAGTACATTGGAACTGGTGAAGATGGTCAATTCGTTCTGTGCACAGACCGACGGCGAAACTTGTTTTTGGTCTTGCAGGAGGACACGTCGGAACTTGTGCGAGCGGCTCTTTATAGCAACCCAGCCTGGCACTTTGGAAAACAGAACGATAAAGTACATTTCGGCGGCCAATTTCGAGAAGAGTCCTTCAAGAGTTGGTTTGTGAACCTTTCACTTTCTGAGCTGGAGCGACAGGCGTTGGCGCGCAACCCAAACCTCAATGCGTATTTCGCTGTCGAACTGATGCGGGCGCAAGCCAACGATTTGAAACTGACCCAAGGCGAACATATAGTTCTAATCAACGCAGCGGTGCGGAACACCAGTTTGATAAGAGATAGTCGGGACTCTCGGGGAGATGCTTTGGACCAATGGAAATTGTTTGTTGAGATTTGGGAGTTGGCTCGAACCCGTTGGCAAGATCAACAAAACGTGATTGGAGGTGTCTTTAGATACATCCAGACAACGCAGGAAGTCAAACTTGAGACGTACAAGGAATTTAACGGAGCCGACCGCGCATGGCTCAGGAACAACATACTGGCGGGATGCACAATGACGGAAGACTCGGCTGTCATCACTGCCGGTTTGCTTGATCCCGACGAGGGTTGCAGGGAGGAGGCCGCTAAGCGTGTGGGGCCGTATTGGCGGCTTCTAAAGAGTCGCAGATTGCGCTGGCGGTATTGGAAGGAATTGAGTTTTTGGGGTGCAACGCTGAGCGAGACGTTTATGGGTCTCTTGACCTTGCTCATTCTTGCGTTGTTTCTTGCGATGCTGGTTGCAGGCGGTTGGGCTTTTTACTGATCGCTTAACCGATAAAGGCGGCATTGTTCATAGCAGGCGCAGAAGGGAGATGGCTGCGCTTGTGATTTGAATATACATATACGGCTGTGAAGCCAAAATAAGGGGAGCGCGAATGCTCAGGCGGCTCTTCGGAGTCTACTGTTAGTCTCATTTCTCGCGGCAGCAATCGTTTTGGCAGTGAGGAGGGTATCCAACATGCATTTTACGTGCTGATTCCGATATAGCTTGCCAACTTTCACTTCGCGCGATGGTTGAATTACAGGGCCGAGATAATACAAAACATGATTTTTTACGCGACCGCGTGGAATCTCTGGAATGACCATGTTCATGTCGGGGACAATCTTGTACCCCTTTATGTGCGCAATTCCTTGCAGCCTCCCTCCATATCGCCACGCTAGATAATTCGGTGGAATCTTGGGCCAACCGCCCTTTTCAGTGGGGTGGAAATACAGATGCTTCTTTCGGACTATATCAATAAAGGAAATGCTCCATCCTTTCTGGGGCTGAGAACCGAGCGAGACGACAAATACCGAATTTGACTTTAAGTCCTGCATCGTTGTAACTCCTCGCAGATATTGAATAAGTTCCTCTAACCAGAGGCGCCGTTTCAGTCCACCATCGGACGTGGCATGAGCCGCGATATTTCGGACTTGCGACCAGGACATCCACTTAACGGGGATACCCTGGATAGAGGGGAGCGCGGCCATTGCGACGTAGCTCCAGTCGGTCAAGATGATCAAGCACTTGAAAGCTGCTTTGCTGTTTCGGAGCCGAGTGGCGTACTTCTTCAATTGACCGGGCTGTGGCGGCTGCCATCCCTTTTTTGCCTCTACAATCAAGTGAAATTTGTTCGTCGAAGTCAGTTCGACGTCCGTCCACCCTTTCAGCCTTTTCCAAACCTGTAGAGCCACGGTTATTTCACCTTTTTGGTACCGCTTGGGCACCACTTCGCCGACGAACAGCTCTAGAAATTCTGGAGACTGCGACAACGCCCAACCCATCGCCCGCGTCATGTGGTTTTCGTTCCGTCCCAATAGATCGAAAACAGTAGGCACTTCGCTGCCATGTAGCATCAATCCCTGCATGGACAGGATTTTACTTCAATTGCAAAGGAAGAACGCGTGGTAGGCTCATCTTTCGGCGCAGACGCCCGCGCACCATGGCAGCATGTAATCCAAGAGGCAAGCGCCGAAATTCCCTCAGCACGGCACCGCGAAAGTTGGGGCTGCGGATGATCTTGGCCAGTCCCTTGCGGGCCTGAGCGGGCGAGTATCCCGCTTCAGTAAGCGCGATTTTAAAGCTGACTCCCTGAGCCAAGAGCCGGGCGGCTTTCTTGTGTTGAGCAGACGGCTTGCCAATTTTCCTACCCATAAGCACCAAACCCATATACCCAAAGGTTTCTACTCCAAGGTTAGATGTGCTTTCTGGTTTGAAGTCTCTTGCAAATCAGGCGGTTGCCGAAAATGTCAAAGCGGCAAATCCGTGCCTGATAAAAGTCAGAATATTGATCGTTTGCTTGTACGCGAGAAATCTACCCCAAGTCTTACACTTCGACGTGTTGCCTGTGTTGAACTAATCCACCCCTTTTCGTGGCGGCTGTTGCCGGAATCACCGGAATCACGGAATCGATATCGAAGAAGCGAAGCGAATTGCATTTGACAGACGTGAGCGCTCAATTTCCATTCCCTGATTCCGCCATTCCGCCCAAGCGGGGTCGAAAACGATACCGCTTCTGGTGCCCGTTGCTGTCATTCAAGACGTTCACTTCAAACTTGGTGGACAGAAACTCTCGGCAGTGGCTCAGCTTCTGTCCCAAGCTCTGGCCGTTCACATACTCGAAGCGCAAGCCTTGCAACACTCCGACTGTGCGAAGCTCATCGCACAGTTCGCCGGCCGTCAATTCGCGGCACCAATTTGTTTCGTCTTTCGTCCACTCTTCTAAGATCGACAATAGGGGATCATCATCGAGAAGGAATGACGCTTGCGCGCTTTTCATGTGTTCTAGGAGGTCTTCGACGTTGACGGTCGAGCCGAGCGCTTTTGATACGGTCGTCGCAAAGACCGCGAAGTCGGCCATTCGAAAAGGGGTTACGCTGATCAGCTGCTCATCGTGTAGGGATTTGACAACTGCTGTGAGCATGCTGAGCAGTTGTCCCCACACCGCGAATCGGTCACGTTGTATCGCTGAGAGTACGACCGACTCCGGCGAGAATGATGGCAAACGTGTTAGGTTAAAGATCAACGATCGATCAGCAATATCATCGCGCCGCATCAGGAACTCAGTTGTCCGCGTGTTCAACATCAGGAATGCACGAGTCTTAAAGCGAACGAGATCATTTGTCGTATAAAGTGCTCGCTTCGCAAACTGCGTGCCAGTCGCACAGCCCGCCAAAACATTTGGTAGCCATTTGATGCCGCAATCCACATTATCAAGGCACACCACTGGCTCCATCGTAAGTGCCGCAATCAGCCCATCCTGCTTCACGCCTTCTACACTTGAAACTTCAGCATCTTCGCCAAAAATGCTTTTTAGCCATGCCCGCTGCGCCATGCTTTTTCCAGATCCTTTTTCACCCGAGAACACCGCGATTGGTTTTGAGGCGATCAATTCTGGGAAGAAAACCGCCAACATCCACGCTTTCCAAAGGAGTCGCGCATGAGCGGGCGACACGGCCACAGTGGCATCGAAAGGGATGCTATTTATGAGATGCCTGTCGAAAACATCAGCGGCATGACACGCAGGCTCGTATGGTGCCCAGCTCTCATCATCTTTAAAAAAGACTCCATCTGATCCGTTGCGGAGCAGTACCCGTTGTTGGCCGTCCAGTCTGTACATCCAGCCGTCAAATCGGCTGACATAGAGCCATGTGTGCGCAACGTCAAAATGCGAAAGGCGATACACGGGAATTTGCCGACCAGCCCTGAACGCTTCCGTTTCAAGCGCATTCACAACGTACTTGAAGCCTCTTTCCGTGAAGTTAATCCCGAACGCAGCCTCCATATAGCCCTTCAAATCTGGAGAAGGCGACTTGTCGTTTAGCAAAACCAGTTTGCCGGTTTGCTCAATAAACAAAAATGTCCCGACACTTGTTTTGAAGAGGCATTTCCTTCCCCCAAGGTGTGCTATTATCAACCGCGCAATTGCACGCCATTTTTCTACCCAGGAGCGGCCGCGCTGTGCACGTATTGCGTCTATCTGCGCAGTGATCACTGCTGCTGATGATTTTTTGGGCATCGCATTCCTGCTATTGCCGCTTACCCGCGTTCAAGAACCGCTCCAATTCTTTCGGGGAAACAAGGATTCTGCGTCCCACACGCATCGCTTTTAGCTGTCCCGAGTTAATCGCCTTGCGCAGTGTCCAATGGCTGAGACCAATGGCAGCGGCAGCTTCATTCAATGGCATCGCTAACTTTTCTGACATGGCAGGGAGCCTCCCTTTTGGCATATTGTACTTGCTATTGCTTGGTTAGACTGCTACAGTCTATCTATGGTTGTATCGACTGAAAAGAAACCTGAGATATTCGACCGAGCTGCTGTTGCAGAGATTGTCGGTCTCGATTATGCAGTCGTAAAAAACTGGAGTACCGGGAAGCCGATAACAATCACGCCATCGATCTATGCGCCAAACCGCAAAGGCGCGCAGTCGCTTTACAGTCGAACGGACATCTATCTTTTTGCTTTGGCCAAACACTTGTCGGAACTGGGTTTTGCTTTGGAAGCGGTTGCCAGGGCATTTCGTCTTATCCAGTTGAATTGGCTAAAGCCGGACGAACGTGGCGCATTGCTCCTGGGTCGCTTGAACGCGACGGAAAAAAACGCTTTTGTAGATCACGTCCCCAGAGGTTTGACGGCTGATAAGTCCTCTCACGAGTATGCCCGCAAGATCATGCCGCTGATGCTGGATAAGAATACTTCCTCAGTCTTGACCGTCCACTTAGATTCCATTCTTGACGATATCGACAAACGCATTCAGAGAATTAAAGGGGTACAGGGCCAATGAAACGAAAAACAGGGACGCGCGACGGAGTTTATAAACGGAATGATGCATTCTGGATCAGTTGGACAGATGCCAGTGGCCAGCGGAAACGGGAGCGCACGCACGCCGCAACCGCAGCGGAAGCGCGAACACTACGTGACGCAAAGCTGAATCGTATAGAGCGGGCTTTTGTATTGGGCTTCACTCCACCAAGCAATGATACGTTCGCTGAAGTGGCGGACCGTTTCATTGCCTACCAACGGTCACGGCTGACGGAAGCGGCATTCGTGCGTGATGAAGGAATCGTAAGGGGGCATCTGATTCCTGCATTTCCGGTTAAGATGTCGGAAATCCGTCGGGTGAATGTTCAGCGGTACATTGCAGCGCGAACTGGAAAAGTCAGTCCCGATAGCATTATCAAAGAGTTCAACACCCTAAAGCACATGATGCGTGTTGCAATGGAATGGGAACTCATTCCCACGAATCCAGCCCAAGGCATTCGGCCACCCAAGGCTGCGGCGGGCCGTGTCCGTTACTTGCAGCCGAATGAACTCCGCGCCGTGCTTCAGCAGTGCCCGAACTGGTTGAAGCCCATTGTCATTATCGCCGTGAACACCGGAATGCGACGTTCTGAAATTCTCCAGTTGCGTTCTCTGGATATCGATCTTCATCAGGGCCGCATATTGCTGCGGCACACAAAGAACGGAGAAAGCCGCATGGTGTATTTAAACGCGGCTGTGCGTTCGGTATTTGCCACGGTCGCACCGGAAATATTCAGCTCGTACACGCCGGAACAAGTGAGCATTGCCTTTGGCCGGGCCGCAAAGAAAGCTGGAGTGCTGGATTTCCGCTTCCACGATCTCCGACATACGGCGGCAAGCTGGCTTAGGATGCAAGGCGCGGACATCCACACCGTAGCTCAAATTCTTGGCCACAAAGACCTGCGCATGGCTGCCCGTTATCAACATCTCTCGCCCGCATTCATGGCCGAAGCGGTAAACCGTTTAGACGCGGTTTTCGGTTCAGAACGTCACCCTAGCGTCACCGAACAAAAAATGTTGAACGCAGCATCTGCTGCAAGTGCTTGATAAGATTTGGCGTCCCCGACGGGATTTGAACCCGTGTTACCGCCGTGAAAGGGCGATGTCCTAGGCCGGGCTAGACGACGGGGACGCGTACAGGAAGGAGTCTCTTCAGCGAACTCATCGATAGTAACAGTTGCCCAAAACGGCTGTCAAAAACCGCACCGGCCAGGATTGGGACGAGTTCACGCCAAATAAGAACGCAGTTGTTTAGCATCTGCGATTTGCCTGTTGTGATTCCGATCTTTTCCCTGCTGTATTCGAATTCCACCGACGCAGTTTGTTTATCACCCGTGGCAAGTTTCATTTCCCTCGCACCTCGCTTGCCGGGATCAGATGTGGCGTCCAGCCTTGCGGGAAATATAGCAACGTCGTTGAAAACGTGTGCAAATTGCGCAACGAAAATGGCGAATAACCGGCACCAATCCTTAACATTTCATCTGCCCATTGATGGTTCCCGAACATGGGTAGATTCTCTATCTCCATGCTGATCAAGCTTTTAGCGCACATTTAAATTTCTAATCACACGCCAATGTGCTTCTAATGTGCCCATGTGATTCTTACGGTGCCAAAAGGTTGAGGACTCTAGATATCAACCTTTGGCTCCAAAGGCTAACGCATGGTTTCGCTTAAACAAAAATCGGTTCTGAGTGCTACCCTCAGCCTCATCCTCCTGATCCTCGGGGGAGTGAACCTGTTTTCGGTTTCAGTGGACAATGACGGCGATGATGAAACTCCACCGATTACGATTGAGTTCAACTTCATCGCTTCCTCGAAGAAGACGATCCAGACAGAGAAAGAAGAAGCTTTGCGGCGCAGAACGGAACATTCGCGCAGCGAAGCCAGCCAGCATTGTGCAGCAACGCTGGACGGCCAGTTAGTCTCCGGATCGATTAAAGTCTCTCCTCAATCTGTAGTACCTCTTAGAACCTAGAACATCTCTCTTGCCCCTGGGCCGTCGCAGCTCTCAATGACGATGGGCAAGCTTGTCTTGTTCCAGGTCAAATAGCGCAGCGATCCGCGTTCAGCCGCACCCGTTTGTTCGCAAAAACCAAAGGCATTTCTCACTTCTCGTGAGTTTGCCCCAAGGGACCCCTGCGAGTACATACGCGTTCGGAGCCGGCAAGCCTGGCAGTCGACAACTCTCAAACAAAACATTTGAACCCACTCACTCCCAAGTGGCTGGAAGGAGTTCGATCAAAATGACGCGGTATGAGCACGCACCTACAACTTCCGTAACAGGCAAGACTCTCCGGGGTCGCCTTCAAAAGCTTGCAAGAGCAGGACTCCAATTAACCCACGGCCAGCGAGCAAGTTCAAGGTCCACGCTGGTAAAAACCGTGGCCCGCATCAGCGCTTGTGTGGTAGCAGGCGTAGTTGCGCTCGGCTATTACAGTCATGTGCGCGCGCAGGAAGGTAACAGCGCCAACACCATGGTGCTTCCTTTACGCCCGCTCACTTCGCTGGCGAATGTGCCGGTGCCTCCGATTTTTGGTGTGGAAGGCATTGTGGCAGACAAAGCAGCAGCTGTTCAGCTGGGCAAGGCGCTTTTCTGGGACATGCAGGCCGGCAGCGATGAAATGCAGGCTTGCGCAAGCTGCCACTTCAACGCCGGCGCTGATAGCCGTCCCGCGAACGTTGTGAACCCCGGCCAGGCTGGCGGGGACACCAGCTTCCAACTTGGACCGCAGGTAAACGGCGCTGCTGGTCCGAACTATATTCCGCATCCGGGCAGCCCGAATGCCGGCTTCGGTGGATACCATGACGGCGACTTTCCATTTCACAAACTCGCTGATCCTAACAACCGCATGAGCGTGGTCTCTGACCTGAATGACGTAGCAGGCTCAGCCGGAGTTTTCTCCACCAACATGGCGGGCGTAGTTGTCGGCCAGATCGGCGGCGGCGGCCAGGTCATCCCAATCGCTGGCGGGTCATCGAGTCCTTCTTCGCCAGGCAGCGACCGCGAAGAACAAGATGACGAAGCGGGCATTACGCGCAGCGTTACCGGTGTTCAGCGTCACCCCAACGTCGTGCATGGCAACACGAAGCCACACACGTCTTCGGGAAGCAATTCAGGAAACAATAACGTTTCTACGCCAACGGTTGGCACCGCGCCGGGCAGCATCACCAGCGTGGAGAACACGGTTTCAATTCCTGATTCAGTCTTTTCCTATCCAGATCCGTCCGCGCCGGGCAAAGCGATCAACACGCGGCAGGTCACGGGGCGCAACACACCCAGCGTTGTGAACGCGGTATTCAACTTCCGCAACTTCTGGGATGGTCGCGCACAAAACATCTGTAACGGTGCAAACCCGTTCGGCACGCGCGATAAAGACACTCATCTTCTGGTAGTCAACGACGATGGCAAGCTTTCGAGTGCCTTCGTGGCCATGAAGAATTCTGCGTTGTGCTCACAGGCCCTGGGTCCAATCCTCAGCTCGGTGGAGATGTCAGCACAGAATCGTGATTTCCATCAGGTTGGAAAAAAGCTGCTGGCACGTACGCCACTGGCCAAGCAGCAGGTGGATGCCAATGACAGCGTTTTGGGGCTTCTTTCCAACGCGCCGAACGCCGGCCTCAACACTACATACAGCGATTTGATCAAAAAAGCATTCGCGCCGGAATGGTGGCAGTTTGCTCAGCACGTTTGCCTGGGTGCGGATGGCAGCACCGTGGCAACCGTCAATCCCGCTTCCGCCGCGTGTCCATCGAACACAGCCGAGTACTCGCAGATGGAGTACAACTTCTCACTCTTCTGGGGTGTGGCAATTCAGATGTACGAAAGCACGCTGATTGCTGATCGCACTCCGCTGGACCGCTACCTGGAACAGCAGCAGTCGTTCTCACTGATCGGTGACAGCCGCCAGCAACAGTTCACCATCCAACTGAAACCGAATATCGATCCATTCACTCTCTCCGTGATCGAACTCAATCCGCATAACGATTTCAGTGACGCGGATGTCTATGCCTTTGACGACGGTTACGGCGGAGTCATTGGCGAAGGTCTCACGCAGGCCACCATCGACTACGCCAGCGGAACACTCAAGGTTTACTTTGACGTTCCTCCGAAAGCTGCTTTCCCAATCAAGATCAACTACTCAGTTGGTCCAACGCCGATGACGTCCGGCCAGCTTCGCGGCTTCCTTTTGTTCCAGACCAAAGGTCGCTGCGTGGTTTGCCACGGTGGTCCTGAGCTTTCCAACGCGGCAGTGGATACGGTTACACCGAATCCAGTGGAGCGCATGGTGATGGGCGATCTCGGTGTGCGTGTGTATGACACCGGGTATTACCACATCGGCGTTCGTCCGGGTGCGGAAGATGCCGGACTTGCGGGGGCTGATCCAGTCGCCAAGATGCCGTTATCGCAGGGTGAAGTGATGCGCCAGCGCGTCTGCAACGAACCGGGATTGAACTTCATGGTTCCGGGACGTCCTGGTGATGGCATTGCCCAGGCTCCGTTGTCCTGCAGTGATGACATTGCGCGCACCGGTTTCCTGAAAGCTCCTCAGTTGCGCAACGTTGGCTTGACCGCTCCGTACTTTCACAACGGCAGCCAGCTCACGCTGGAGCAGGTTGTGGAGTTTTACAACCGCGGCGGTGATTTCAACCAGGGTTCAGAGCTTTCCATCATGGACCCTGACATCGCGCGGCTGGGCCTCACATTGCAGGAAAAGCAAGACCTGGTGGATTTCCTCCGCAACGGTCTTACTGATCCGCGCACTGTGGCGCAATCGGCTCCATTCGATCATCCGCAGTTGATTCTGGCGAACGGACACGCCGTAGCGAATGGGTATCCGGTACAAAACGATCCCAACCACTCCGGCCAGGCGCTGGACAACGTGATGCTGGTGTCAGCGACCGGAGCGAACGGTGGCAAGCCCATACCAACCTATCTGGACAACCTGCTGGGGGTGAAAAATGCACGGCCGAAATAACTTTCCAGCAAGCCGCGGCTTTCAAGAGCTGAACGCGCTGCAAGCGACCGCGATCAGCACGCAAACAGAAAAATCTGAGCAGTACATAACCCGGGTAAGAACCAGTCAGACGGAAGGAGTTTTCAAAATGAGAGGACACAACAACATCTTCAGGACAGCGGGCATTGTACTGCTTCTGGCGGTGGCATGCGCCACTGCATCATGGGCGCAGTTCGTCGCACCGGCGGTTCCTCCCACGCCAGCGACAGTGCCTGCGTACCAGACCATACCGGCCGGATTCGAGATGACTGGATTTATCCAGTTCGCATCCGTCGACCAGCTTTGCATTCCCAACTCAAACCCGCCCAAACCCGACGGCTGCAAAACAGCAGGCGGCTGGATCCAGGTGGACGGCATGACCATTCGTGTGCCGGCCAACACAGTGGTGGAATTTCCGGCGAACACCATCACCTGGGAAGAAACATTTGAATTCAATCCCACGGGCGTTGCCGGCGAGACCGGCATGGCTCTGGCAGACACAACGCGTCTTCCTGGCACATACGAAGCAACGGTTCAGGGAAACATTGTCAACGGAGAATATATCTCCGGACTGATCTTCCTTTCTCAGCAGTCTCTGATGGGATTCCAGGGATTCATTGAAGGCTTTGACTATGTGAACGGTATTGCCTTCGTAAACGGATACCGCGTTCAGATCGATGATCCAGCGGCAAAGTTCAGCAACGGTTATGCCGGCTGGAGCAACGCTGTTACTGCTACCAACCCAACGGGCGCTTCATTCCTGCAAGACCAACGTTTCTCGGTCGACGAGAACAACCCGACGATCAAGAGTGAGACGGCGTATCCGACCTGTATTCCCCGCGTCGATCCGCTGATCGCCGATGATCCGCTTTGCCCGCGCGCCAATCGCCCGAACGACGGGTTGGGAACCAAACTGCGCATCTTCACCCTTGATCCGCTCATTGACCCCGCAACCGGACTTCCGCCGACAAGCTACAACGGCGATCCGCTGCAACCGCCAACCGACCCATCCGTCTTCGTTCCGCTCGCTAAAGGCGACTGGGTCGATATTGGTGGAGAACTTATGCTGGACAGCAACGGCGCACCGTACATTCTTGCGCATACCATCACTGCCAACCTCGGCCTCTTCACCTTCCCTGGAACCGATCCGGCATATGTCGCCATTGACGTTCTGCTGCAAGGTACAGGTGGCGTCGCCAACCCGGCGTTCCCAGCTGAAGCCGGCATCCGCACCCGTGTGGAAGGCTTCAGCACGGACGACAGCCGCAACGTTGACGTGTATGCCATCGATATCGATTGCAACGGCAAACAGACCCCACGCATTCCGTTCTGGGTTTCAAGCTTCCCGGTTGATCCTGGTCCGCCGGTGGGAGCAGTGAGAGGCCGCTGGCGCTGGCGTCCGAATGGTGGCAATTTCCTGCCTCCGGCAATGGTAATCGGCGCTCGCGTATCTGGCGGATTGCTGGCAGTCGGCAACCCCACTCTTAACATCCTTACGGAGCAGTATCAGGCGCCGAACTTCGAGTTCATCTTCGCGGAGGGCCTTGGCATTGGTGCTAATCCGGTTACTTTCAACTTCAGTGATATTCCATTCCTTACGAATGGAATTGGCCCGTGGCCTCCGGCAGACAATATTCTGCAGGGCGCGGCCGGCAATCCCAACGGAATGTCCAACCAAATTATTGGCCAGCTGAACCCGTTCCCAGATTCAACCACTCCTACCGCAAGCTGCGCGACTGTTGGCGGCACCGCCGCCGCGACCGCCGTCGGCGCGTTTACACCCGCTCCCGGTCCGGTTGCCACTGGCACACTGGTCACACTGACTTCGGCCGGAAGCAGCCCGACCAACGGTCCTTTCCTGTGGGCACAAGTGGTTAACCCGGGAGATCCGCTCGTCACGATCAGCAACGCTACCAGCGCCACCGCAACCTTCGTTGCTCCGGTTGTCGCTGCACCTACAACTCTTACTTTCAACCTGACGGTTGGAGGAAATAACACCACCATTCCCGCGACAACGCCGGTTCTGGTTCCGGTTGCTACAGCTCCTCCGGGAACAGCTCCAGCGGTTACGGCAACTTCAGCTCCGGCGAACCCTGTAGCGAGCGGCGCGGCAGTCACACTCACGGCCACGTCGATTGATCCCGCAGGCGGTCCGGTAACCTACACGTGGATTGCTCCTGCCGGCATCGTGCTGGTACCTGGCGCGGCTGATGGTTCTATCCAGAACTTTGTTGCTCCAGTGGTCCCGCAGCTTGCTGGTCCACAATCGTTCGTCTTCACAGTGAACGCGACGAGCGGCGCTTCAGGTCTTGTTGGAACTACAACTGTGACGGTCATCGTCAATCCTGCGACTGACGCGGTCACCATCAGCTCGGTTGTTTATCGCCAGGCAAAGGCACGGTTGATCATCAACGTGACTGACGTCACGCCGAACATCATCCTTACCTGCACTCTGGACATCATCAACCAGGGCACGGGCCTTCCCTGGACTGGCGTGATGGGTCCGGCAATCCCTGCCGCTCCCGGCACTTACTCCATCACCTTCTCGAACGTCACGGCGCCAAACCTGGTGACTGTAACTTCGAGCGGCGGTGGCTCTGCCACTTCGGGCGTCACGCTCTTAAGGCAATAACTCAACGGCTGCCGGACTCTTCGTCCGGCAGCCTTTTCTCTCCACTTCCTCCCAGCGTTGGAGGAAGTGGACCCAGAACCAAGGAAGAAAGGAACTTTCAACATGAACTGTGCACCTTCGCGGTCCCCCAGCAAGAGTATGGTTCCCTCGAATGCCGGAGTTACCGCTCGAAAATTCGGCTCACGGACGGAGATCATCTTTGTCATTGTGGCCGCGTTTCTTCTCATCGGCAGCGCGTACGCTTCTCCTGGCACGCTTGTCGCAAACGGCCTCAACCAGCCCCAGGGCGCCATTCGCTGGAATGGAAGTGTCTGGGTTTCTGACATCGCTAACGGTTTCTGCCGTATCGATGCCGGCGTTATCAACCTCGCCACGTGCTTTATTTCAGGTAACGGTCAACCTGAACTGGTCGGCAACAACGTTTATATCGGCGACCAGACAGGCGCCACCGGCGTATGGCGATTGACCATGAATGCTGTCACCTCGGATATTGATACAGCGGTCGTACTCGCACCGAACCAGGGATTGGCTGCAAATGCCCCGATCGGCGCTGCCATGGGCCCTGACGGCAAGCTGTATATCTCATTCGTTGGCGTGGGCGATATCCGTCGCATCACTAATCCTTCGGCTTCTCCGGCCACGCAGGCTGTTGAATCAGTAGGCAAGGTTGCGAGCGGTCGTGGCCCGGCTGGCGGACTAGCCTTCATCAACAACGATCTGTATGTTGCCGATACCGGCTCAATCGGTCTCGAGCGCATTCCGAGTGCTGCGGCATGTCGCGGCAATTGCAACGCCACACCCATGTTTGGCGTTCTTGGCATCTCCAACGGGCTCGCCTCTGACCATGTGCGTTACCTGTATATGGAAAACGGCACGCGTGTCCTGCGCTACGACGCCACCACGACCAACTCAGTAGTTATCTACTCACAGAACGGTATTCAGGGTGGGGTCACCTTTGGTTATGGTTCGATTTTCGGCGTGAGTTATGACGCGCCGACAGGCGATGTTTTCGTTGGTGGCGACCCAACTCCTCCCGGCGCCGCCACCACGAACATCGGTTCACTTTATGTGGTTACGGCTCCCAACACGACTGAGGGAATCGTCAACACGCAGTTCGGACCGCCTGCTCCCGTGCCTTCACCAACGCCTATACCTGGCGCCGCCAAGACTGGCTCATTGTTCTCACCCGGCATCACCAACCCCCACGGTATGCTCTGGCTTTCCACACACGCGTGGGTTTCTGATGCGTTGAGTGGTTTCTGCCGCATTGACCCCAGCAGTCCCGGCGTTGCAGCTTTCAGTAACTGCTTCAAACCAACTGCGACGTTTGTACCTGGACAAGCGTACTTTGATCCGGCCACCAGCAACATCTATGTTCCCGATGCAGCCACAGCGAGTTCTGGAATTTACAGAGTTCCGTTTGTTGCAGTCACGGAAACACTGGGTGCAGCAACAAATATCGGCAACGGCAATCTTCAACCGACCGCTGTCGCCGTTGGCCCCGATGGCGCGCTCTACGTTGGTGCGCGACCCAACGGAAACATCAACAAGATAACCACCCCGGCCACCACGCCTGCGGCTCCGGTGAGAATCGCAACCACCTCGGATGGCCTTGGCATCAGAGGAATGCTCTTTGTGGGGAACGATTTATATCTCGCCGAGACCGTGAACGTCACAGTGATCATCCGCGCTTCGCCCAGCCTTACAAAAGGCAAGGGTGTCATCGTGGGTCCATCCATTGCCAGGGGAGTGCCTCCTGTTCTCAACGTAACCAACCCGCTGTCAATTGCCGCTGACCTCTCCGTACCTGGATTCCCGGTGCTCTTCATCGGGAGCGATCCAGGAGGACTGGGCACACTCGGCCAGGTTGACAAGTGGAACATCGTGCTTTCACAGGACACTCTGTGGGCTGACACCGGAATCATCGGCGCAGTTCCTACCGCATTCAGCAATCCTACAGGGCTGGCAGTAGCGCCCGGCGGACTGCTCTATGTGGCCGACGATCCCAGCGTAACCAGCGCAGGCACAACCGCAACTCCCACACTTGGTCATGTGTACCAGGTTGGGCCGTAAACAAACATTGCGTGCGTCAACCTTGTTCCCCCGCAATGGTTGAGGCGTAGCCGGAGGCTGATGTCCTACGCCCATCAGCCTCCTTTTTTTAAGTACGGCCACTGCTTGTGTGGTCACTTAAGGCACAGTGCTTCAGGTGATTCACTGATTGGCGGTCATGCTCATGAGGATGCTAAATAGTTGGCGGTGTAAACTCCGGGCCGCCGCACACCACAACTTTTTCACCACAATATTTCTTTGTTCAGGAAGGCGTTTTCAGAGATGAGCCGGTCTTTAAAAGTTTTATCCTTAATCGCATTTTGTGTTAGTTCGTTTGCAGCGCAAGCGCAGAAGCGTGGTGTGCCGCCTACCGCCGTCTCACCCGGACGAAGTGCCACACATAGCACGGCTCCAGCTTCCGCGGCGCCTGCGTCTGCCGTGGTTCCCAGAACAGCAACTGCCAACACGGCAAATTCAAATCCTGCTGCAACGAACAGTACGGTGACGACCACGGGTAACAACGCCAACGCGGCCGGCACACAGGCAGCTTCCGTGCCTAAGCCCGCGCCCGACGTTCCGGAAGACGCAACCGTGATCACCTTGCATGGGATGTGCGCGAATAACGGGAACACTGAGCTTTCGACTGAAATATCGAAAGACCCTAAAGCCTGCACGGTAACCATCTCCCGTGACCAGTTTGAAGACGTGCTCTCCGCCAGCAGCCTTGGCGGACAGGTGTTCACGGCGGGCGCTATCCGTAACGTCGCCGACACTTACGTGCAGAATCTCGTCCTCGCGAACGCCGCGCTCAAGTCCGGCGTTGATAAAGATCCGCGGGTGCAGAAATTGCTGGAACTCGTACGCAACCGGACGCTGGCGGAAGCCTATCGTCACGCCGCCGAAGAGAAGTACCGCAATCCATCCGCAGAAGAGATTGAGAAATACTATCGCGCCAACATCACTCAGTACGAAGCCGTAAAGACCGAGCGCATCTTTATTCCCAAGTTCAATCCGAGATCGCCAAAAGATAACGGAGACTTTCAGAAGAAAGCCGAAGCGATTGCGAATGAGATGCGCGATCGTGCGGTGAAGGGCGAATCAGCCGATAAGCTGCAGAGTGAAGGCGTGATGAAGCTGGGAATTCCTGCACCGGCATTCCTGCCGGAAAACGGCCTGCGTCGCCGCGCCAGCTTCCCCGGTGATGTGGTCCGCGATGTCTTTGCCTTAAAGCCGGGCGAAGTCAGCAAAATTGAGAATGAGTCCGGAGGCTTCGCTATTTACCGCCTCATCACCAAAGACACTTGGACGGTCGAACAGGTACGCGGCGAGATTGTCCGCGACATCTTCCGCCAGAAGATGGAAGTGGACGTGAAAGGCGTTCTTCAATCCGTTCAGGCCGACATGAATCAGCTGTACTTCGCGCCTGCGGTTACCGCTCAGCCGGCAGCGCTTCCCGGTCCGATACCCGGAAAAAGTTCGGCGGCCGCAGGTGCGCGGGTTCAATCCACTCACAGCGTTAAGTTACCTCCAGTAGCTCCGGAGAGCGCTCCGGCAACTGGAACGCCTAAATAGTTCAGAGACAAAGTGGCGGACGTTAAAAAACTTCCGTAACCCGCTGTATTTATTCTTTGCGTGCTAAGAGATGGCCAAATAAATAGCCTTATTAAAGATTTTAATTTGGTTCTAATGGTGACTTAATCAGCAGAATCGATAATGTCCACGGCTGGAAATGGGTGTTTTTCCGGGCCTTTTTAAGACTTTATGAGCAGAATTCTCTACAAGTGTTTTCGCGGTGCGGTACTGGGACTGATGCTCCTGCTGGCATGTGGAGCTAACCTGGTCTGCATTTCCTTTGACACGGATAACGACGAAGACACGCCACCTATCACGATTGAGCTCAGCCTGGTTGCACCAAAACGCAGCCACAGTTTGCCTAACAAACGGTTAAGAGCTGAGGTGGTCCGCCAGAAAGACCTGGAAGCCGTTTCACCAAGTCTGATGGCCGCCGTGTATGTGGATTCAATGCCCGCTGTAAACGCAGGATCGCCGCAGGAAGTCATTCCTCTCAGGCGCTGATCCGCGCTCTCTCCAGACTCGTCTTCGACTACGGAAATCATTTCAGGCATGCGGATGTTCTGCGTGTATTAGCTTCGCAGTGCAGCCACAGTTGTTGATTGAAATACCCTGAAAGCGTTCTTCCTGCCTTGATCGCAGACGATCTCCGCTCAAAAACAATTGTTCGATTTTGGTAGCTGGTAGTCACGTTCGCATATCACTCGTCCGGGCCATGCCTGGTTCCATGGTTGCGATTGTGGTGAGGTCCGGCGTTTCCAGGAGAGTACTGGGCTCTGGTTAGCAACACTGACCAGTGCTGCCCCGGGAACACCAGAACCTGTGTACAGAAACTGGGTCTTGGCTTTCCGCCGATTATGCGGAGGAGCAAATTTGAATCAGGGCAGGCGCACACGGGGCACTGCCCTAAAGGAGGAACTACTGACCAATTGAGCACCAATCCTAAATGTTTTGCCTTCTTTTAAATCATCCCGACGGACTTATGGATGAGCCGGGCCTAGCGGTCCGGCCTTTTTTTTGTTTGAGAAAATTCGAGCCGCCCCGGATGCATCCAATCCTATTCGTCAGCAATTTGTACCGCCGCCCGAGTTATTGGTATCTTGTTGACATCCATCCGGTTAAATCCAGCGTACTAGGAATAGAGATTCATGCGCGTGGCAGGCACGCAGGTGTCAGATCCAAAAGATGAACGGGGCTTGATAGCGCGCATGCGTGCTGGGGATGAGAGCGCCATGTCTGACTTGTACGACCGCTATTCCGGAATTGTTTACGGGGTGGCATTGCGCGTTCTCGGAAGTACCACGGCCGCCGAAGACGTTTTGCAGGAGGTATTTCTGCAACTCTGGCGCAACCCTCAGGCCTTTGATGCCGACCGGGGACGGCTGGCGCCGTGGCTGGCAGTGATCGCACGCAACCGGTCGATTGATCTTTTGCGTAAACGTCCCATGGAAGAGGATATCGACGAGCTGCCCATCTCTACAGGAGTGAACCTGGAGGACGAGGCTTCTGAACGCATCGCCATTGATAAGGTCAGGGGCGTTCTGGCGCAGTTGCCGGCTGAGCAGCGCAAGACGCTGGAAATGGCATACTTTGAAGGCTTGACGCACACGGAGATCGCCAGCAAGACAGGTGAGCCGCTGGGTACGGTGAAGACCAGAATACGTTACGGCCTGCTGGCCCTGAGAAAAGCATTTTCATGACGCAACACGCACAATATGCTGACGCTCTGGCGCTCTACGCCATGGATGCACTGGATGATGAGCGCGAGTTAGCCGAACTTCAGGCGCATCTGGGCACGTGCGGAGAATGCCGTCGCGAACTGGATGCCCTGCGCGCGGACGCTGCTTTGCTGGCGCTTTCCGCGGTTGGACCGCAACCGCCGCAACGGTCTCGTGAACGGCTGATGCGTTCTATTGCGGCAGAGCCTCGCCGGGAGATCAAACCGAAAGCCCGCTTTGTTCTGGGACGCCTGCGTTCGAGCTGGCTTTCGTTTGCGCCGATTACCGTGGCTTTACTCCTGGTCATCATCAGCGCCGTGCTGGTGCGAGAGAACTACCGCTTGCGCAATCGCAATGAAAGATTGAGCGCGCAAGTAAGCGCAGAAACAGGAAATTCGGCGCATGCACGGGCGGTTCTGGAAGTTTTGAATTCACAGAACACACAGAAGATGGTGCTGGTGGCGGCTAAGGAAAAACCTCAGCCGCAGGTGAAAACCATTTACCAGGAAGAAAAAGGCCGCGTACTGTTGCTGGCAAATAATCTGGGACCGTTGCCTGCCGACAAGGTTTATGAATTGTGGCTTTTGCCAGCATCCGGCGGCGCGCCCATGCCTGCGGGAATCTTCAAGCCGGATGCGAATGGAAATTCCGTGATGCTGCAAACCATGGGGAGCGATTCGATCGCTGCCAAAGGATTTGCGATTACCATTGAGAACGCTGGCGGCAGCCAGACACCGACGTCGCCAATTGTGTTTGCCCCGGCGGGATAGTTCTTGCCGCACCCTCACGCTTCCTCTCTTGCCTCAGCCTTCGCTCCGACATCGCTCGAATGAACTAGATCCGCGCAGAGACGATTGTGATTGATGAACCCAAAGCCATCGTCATCCCGAGTGGTCGCCAGCGAAGCGAGCGCTTTCTTCAGCTCGCGAGCCGACCCGAGGGACCTTGTGCTTCGTCGGCGTCAACAGACGCAAGATCCTTCACGGAATTAATCGAAGCGATTTGACGCAAGAATCCCCTCCTGCCGTTTTACAAAAAAACTACAAATTTTCCGTTGACATACACCTCGAACCGACTGCATAATTATGCATAACACTGAATAAATATACGTCATGACAAAACTGGCCCGCCAACAAACGATCCTTGAGCTTGCGCATGAGTCGCCGCTGCCCAACCAGCAGGAGCTGGTGAAGGTGCTGGCGCGGCGCGGCTTTCAGGTGACGCAGGCCACTTTGTCACGGGACATCAATGAGCTTCGGCTGGTCAAGACCGCTGAAGGCTATGTGATGCCGAATGGCGATGCGTCCACCGAACCGCTTCCCGCGGTATCGCGTGTGGTGCGTGAGTTTGTTCGTGAAGTGCGGCGCGCGCAAAATCTTCTTGTCATCAAGACCATTCCTGGCAGCGCGCAGCCGGTTGCCGTAGCGGTTGATGCCGAAGGCTGGAATGAAGTGGTCGGCACGGTGGCGGGCGACGACACCATCCTTATTATTTCAGGAAATAACAAGAAGGCCCGAGAATTGCACACACGCCTGGAGGCAATGCAAGCCTGATGCCTCTGAGCGTTCAACCTGCTGTGGTCGGGGCAACCGGCTACGCCGGCTTTGAGCTGGCGCGTCTGCTTTACCGCCATCCGCGGGTGAGCAAGCCTGTCCTTTATACGCGTGAAGGTGAGAGCACAGGCCCGTCCCTGCTGGACGAACTCTATCCCCACATCAGCGGCAACGGTGGATTTCCTCTGCAGCCATTTTCCTGGGAAAGCCTACGTGAGCAGGGCGTGAACGTTCTGTTCATGGCCACACCACATGAGATTTCCCGCGAAATTGCACCTCAAGCGGTGGCCAATGGCATACAGGTGATTGATCTCAGCGGGGCATGGCGGCTGGCCAGCAAAACATCGCGCGAAGTTTATAAATTCAAAGACGCTGATGCTGCGCTTGCGGACAAGCTGACGGCATCGGCCGTTTACGGCATTCCGGAATTGAATCGCACGCGTTTGAAAGATGCATCTCTGGTTGCGAATGCGGGATGTTATGCCACGTCGATCATTCTCGCGCTCACTCCACTGGTCAGGGCCGGGCTGATCGACCTGAATCATGGCATCATCTGCGATTCCAAGTCTGGAGTTTCCGGTGCGGGCAAACAGCCCACGGAGAAAACCCACTTTGTGGAAGTGGCGGAGAACCTTTCCGCCTATGCCGTTTTTAACCATCGCCATACGGGCGAAATCATGGAACAGCTTGGTCTGACCAGTGATCAACTGGTCTTTACTCCACACCTGCTGCCAATCCCTCGGGGCATTCTATCCACCATTTATGCACGCCTGAACGTACCCGCGAATGCCGGGGACGTGGAGCAGTGCCTGCGCAATTTCTACAGCAACTCGCCCTGGGTGAGGGTCTTCCCTGCCGGCAAGCTGCCGCAGATCCAGTATTCGCTGCACAGCAATTACTGCGATGTTGGTTTTGTGCTGGCGCCGGACCGGCGACGTCTGGTGATTGTTTCCTGCCTGGACAACCTGATGAAAGGTGCAGCCGGACAGGCGGTCCAGAACATGAACGTAATGTGTGGATGGAATGAAGAGGAGGGGCTGAGATGAAGATCGTGGTGAAGCTGGGTGGAGCGACGATGGAAGACGCAGCACTGCTACAGCGCGCCGTGCTGGCGATCAAGCAACTGGCCAGCGAGCACCAGGTGGCCGTGGTGCACGGTGGCGGCTCTGCTCTGACCCGAATCCTGAATCAGATGGGGAAAGCCAGCGAGTTCATTGATGGCCTGCGGGTTACGGACGCCGAGACCCGCGACTTCGCCGTGATGGTGCTGGCCGGACACATGAACAAAAAGCTGGTGGCTGCGCTTTCCAGCATCGGGCAATCAGCCATGGGAATGTGCGGCGGTGATGGCATGGCATTCCGAGCTCGCAAGAAGGCGCCCAACGGGCACGACCTCGGCTTTGTGGGAGAGATTTCCGCGGCCGACCCACGATGGATTGAAACCATCTGGCAGCAGGGCTGTGTGCCGGTGATATCAAGCGTTGCTCTGGGAAGTGACGGACAGTATTACAACGTGAATGCCGACCAGATGGCTTCAGCGTGTGCCGTTGCCTGCCATGCCAACGCGCTCATCTTTCTTACTGACGTACCGGGCGTGAAGGATGCTGAAGGACTGGTGATTCGCTGGCTTGACCTGACCATGGCTGCTGATCTTAAGCAGCGGTCAATTATTCATGGCGGCATGCTGCCCAAGCTTGATGCGTGCAGGAACGCGCTCATGCATGGCGTGAATCGCGTGCGCATCTTGCCCGCCGCAGAAGTGGAAGCTCTGCCTGGCTTTTACGTGACAAAAATCGAATCTGGAACGGAGGTCCTGGTAGCGTGAACCTGGAGCAGGTAAAGAAACTGGAGTCCAAGCTGTTGCTTGCGACCTACGATCGCTATCCGGTTCTGCTGCACAAGGGCAGCGGAGTACATGTTTACGATCACAAGGGCCGGCGCTATCTCGATTTCCTGAGCGGCATCGGCGTGAACGCGCTGGGCTATGCACATCCGGCGATCGTCAAAACGATTGCCCGGCAAGCCAAGTTGCTGATTCATACGTCGAATCTTTTTTACAACGAATATCAGGGTAAGCTGGCTGCCGTTCTATCGAAGATTTCCGGGCTCGAACGCGCGTTCTTTACCAACAGCGGCACGGAAGCCTGGGAAGCAGCCATGAAAGTGGCGCGCGCTCTTGCCAAGGCCAACACTGCTGATGGCGCGACACCCAAGTGGCGCTTTCTGGTGCTGGAACACGCGTTCCACGGCCGCACGTTCGGCTCCGTGTCAGCCACACACAAAGAAAAATATCGTCTGCCGTTTGAGCCACTGGTTCCCGGCGTGGAGTTTGTGAAGTTCAATGACATCGCCGACCTGCAAGGGAAATTCGATGACACGGTCTGCGCGATTGGCTTTGAGTTTGTGCAGGGTGAAGGCGGCATTCGTCCGGTGAGCCGTGAGTTTGCGCAGAAGGCGCGCGAACTGGCCACGAAGCACAATGCTCTGTTGATCGCCGATGAAATCCAGAGTGGTTTAGGTCGTACAGGCAAATGGTTCGGCTATCAGCACTATGGCATTAAGCCCGACATGGTCACGCTCGCCAAGCCATTGGCCGGCGGGCTTCCGCTTGGCGCATTGATGGTGACTGAAAAGGTCGCCGGCTGCATACATCCGGGGATGCATGGCACTACGTTTGGCGGGGGACCTTTAGCGTGTGCCGTTGCGCTGCAAGTGATCAACGTGCTGGAGCGGCAGAAGCTCTTGAAACACACGCTGCAGACCGGCGAGTACATGGTCAACAAACTTCAACAAATGCAGCGCAATAACCCCGCCATTAAGGAAGTGCGGGGCATGGGCCTGATGATCGGCGTGGAGCTTGAGTCGGCTGACCTGGCCAAATCAACATTTCAATTTTTGCTGGATCACGGAGTCATTACCAATCGCACGGATGAGACGGTAATTCGTATGCTTCCGCCGCTCATCATTAAAAGGAAACATGCAGACGAGGTGCTGAAGCTGCTTGGCCAGGCACTGGGCAAGAGCGAAGCTGCGCTGGCCACTACGGCCCAGAGGAGGAATAAATGATGTCCGCCAGAATCTTTGATTACGCAACAAGCATCGCGCCCATGCATTCGCCCGCGGAGAGCCGCGATCTGGTCTCAGTGCAGGATTTTTCTCCGGAAGAGACGAAGTCTCTTTTTGAGCTGACGCACATCATTAAGCGCCGTCCGGCGGATTTTCGTGGCGCGCTTGCGGGCAAACAATTGGTGTTGTTCTTTGAGAAAGCATCACTGCGCACACGTTTGACCTTTGAAGCCGGCATGGCGAGCCTGGGTGGTACTTCCCTGTTTATGGACCAGACCACATCCCGGCTGGGAGAGCGTGAACCAGTCAGCGATATCGCACGCAACGTGGAGCGCTGGGTGGACGCCGTGGTGCTTCGTACATATGCCCACTCCACCATCACGGACATGGCTGCAAATTCCTGCATTCCGGTGATTAACGCCCTGAGTGACGTGGAACATCCGTGCCAGGCCTATGCGGATTTCTTTACCTTGCAGGAAAAGTTTGGCGATCTGCGTCCGATTCACACAGCCTATGTTGGCGATGGCAACAACGTTGCCCATTCACTGATGCTGGCGGCTGCAAGCATGGGAACCAGTATCTCTATCGCAACACCGAAAGGCTACGAGCCTGATGCGGGCATCACGGCACAAGCGAAGGCAATTGGCCGCACAACGGGTGCGATTATCGAAATCGCCAACGATCCCGAAAAGGCCGTCACCGGCGCCAACGCCATTTACACCGACGTGTGGGCTAGCATGGGCCAGGAAACTGAAGCCAAAGAACGTGCCCGCATTTTCAAACCGTATCAGGTCAACCAGCAACTCTTTGATCTGGCCGCGCCGGATGCATTCTTTATGCATTGTCTGCCTGCGCATCGCGGCGAGGAAGTGACGGCCGACGTGATCGACTCTCTGCGCTCCATCGTTTTTGATCAGGCGGAGAACCGCATGCACGTACAGAAAGCAATCTTATTAATGTTACTGGGCAGCGGCATGGGCCGTGGGTCCGCAAGGAGCAATCATGCGTGAGAAGGTAGTACTGGCATATTCCGGAGGACTTGATACCTCCATTATTATTCCGTGGCTCAAGGAAAACTATAACTGTGACGTGATCGCCATGATTGCCGACGTAGGCCAGGACGAGGATATTGACTCAGTCGTAGAAAAAGCCCACAAGACAGGCGCGGCAAAGGTCATCGTAAAAGATCTGCGCGAAGAGTTTCTGAATGACTACGTCTTCCCTGCGGTCCGCGCTGGAGCTGTGTATGAACATAAATATCTGCTGGGCACTTCCTTGGCGCGTCCAGTGATTGCCAAGCACCAGGTGGAAGTGGCGTTAAAAGAAAATGCCACCGCGCTGGCACACGGATGCACCGGCAAGGGCAACGATCAGGTGCGTTTTGAGCATGCTTTCCAGGCACTGGCTCCGGAACTGAAAGTGATTGCGCCGTGGCGCGAGTGGACGTTGAAGTCGCGGGAAGACTGCCTTGACTATGCAGAAGCACGCGGCATTTCGGTGACTGCCAGCCGCGAAAAGATACATAGTCGCGACCGCAACCTGTGGCACCTGAGCCATGAAGGCGGCGAGCTGGAAGATCCAGCGAACGCGCCGCTTGAAAGCACATGGCAAATGACTAAATCACCGCAGGACGCGCCCGATCGCGAAGAGACTGTGAGTATCGGCTTTGTGGCCGGTACGCCTGTCTCTGTCAACGGACAGAAGCTTGATCCGGTCCAACTGGTTGAGCTGTTGAACGAAATTGGCGGACGCAACGCCATTGGCCGGGTTGATCTGGTGGAAAACAGGTTTGTCGGAATCAAATCCCGCGGCTGCTATGAGACCCCTGGCGGCACGCTGATTCTTACCGCGCATCGTGAACTGGAGGCGCTGTGCCTGGAACGCGAGCTCACTCACTTCAAGCAGGAGATCGCGCTGAAGTATGCTGAGCTGGTTTATTTCGGGTTGTGGTTTACGCCCCTGCGGGAAGCGCTGGACGCGTTCGTTTCGCAGACACAGAAAGACATTACCGGTTCAGTCACACTCAAACTCTACAAGGGCAACGTAAGCATTGCCAGCCGCGCGTCAGAAAATTCGCTCTACCGTACGGACCTCTCGTCATTCACCATGGGCGACAGCTACGACCAGAAAGATGCGGAAGGCTTTATCCGCATTCTTGGTTTGCCGGCACGCTCACGCGCGCGGTTGAAACAGCAACAGGAGTTGACTAAGTGAAGATGTGGTCGGGCAGATTCCGGCAACCGCTGGATGCGCGGTTCGAACAGTGGCAACGGTCATTTCCATTTGACTGCAAGCTGCTGCAATTCGAACTCGAGGCCAGCCGGGCACACGCAGAGACTTTGCGTGCCGCCGGAATCCTGTCCGCCGAAGAGCACAAGCAAGTGCTCTCCGGACTGGCGGAGATCTCCGCCGGAGAGCAGGACCCGGGCTATCTGGAAGATCCGGAGGCGGAAGACGTTCATCACTTCGTGGAAAAGAAGCTGGTTGGGCTGATTGGCGAAACCGGCAAGAAACTCCACAGTGGACGTAGCCGCAATGAGCAGATCGCTACCGACCTGCGACTCTTCGTGCGTGAAAGTATTGTCAACCTTCGTTTGTCGCTAGGCGATTTTCTCAGCGTGCTGCTGGCGCGCGCGGAAGAAAATCAAAACACCGTCATGCCTGCCTACACGCATTTGCAGCGGGCCGAACCGGTGTTGCTGCCACACTGGCTGCTGGCTTATTTCCAGATGTTCTGGCGGGACAGCCAACGCCTGCTCGATTGCGCGCAGAGGGTAAACCAATGTCCCCTCGGTTCCGGTGCAATTGCCGGAGCCCCGTTGGCGCTGGACCGCACCATTGCCAGCAAGGAACTTGGCTTTGATCAACCCACAGCCAACAGCATGGACGCAACCAGTGATCGCGACTTCATTCTTGAATTCGTGAACGCGCTGTCGGTATTGGGCATACATCTCAGCCGCTGGGCTGAAGAGTTCATCCTCTTCGCCACACAGGAATATGGATTCATTCGTCTGCCGGAAGCGTACGCCACCGGCAGCAGCGCCATGCCGCAGAAGCAGAATCCGGATGCGCTGGAGCTGATCCGCGGCAAGTCCGCCCGATTGCTGGGCAGCCAGGTAACGCTGTTGACCATCATCAAAGGCCTGCCTCTTGCCTATAACAAAGACATGCAGGAAACGCAGGAGCCGATGTTTGATGCCGCAGCAACTGCGTCAGCCTGCGTGGAGATAGCAACTGGATTCATGCGGCTGGTGCAATTCAATCACGAGCGCATGCGGAAGGCCTGTGAAACCGGCTTTATGAATGCGCTGGCGGCCGCGACTTACCTTGTTCAGCGCGGGGTGCCTTTTCGCCAGGCACATGAGGTAGTGGCACACGCTGTACAGGCCTGCGTTGAGAAAAACTGCGAATTGCAGGACCTGACGGTGGCCGAGTTGCAAATGTTCTCTCCGGCGTTTGGCACCGACGTTCACCAACATTTAACGCTGGACGCCGTCCTGGCCTGCCACGATGTGGTTGGCGGCACCGCGCCTGCACAAGTAAGGGCGTCACTCAAGGCTGCGCATGAACAGCTGGCCGCACTGCAGGAGGCACATGCTATCCACGCGTAACGCCACGCTGCCGGATGTGGAACACATCCACGGCATCATTCGTTCATACTCGGGCAACGGCACGCTACTGCCACGGACGGTAGCGGAGCTGTGCGAGAACGTGCGCGATTTTGTGGTGGTGGAAGATCATGGCCGGATCATCGGCTGCGGAGCGCTTCATCTTTATGGGCCGCATCTGGCGGAGATCCGCTCTATCGCCGTCATTCCTTCCGCCAAAGGCCTGGGCGCCGGATCAAAGCTGGTGAAAGCTCTTATGCAGGAAGCGGAACGGCATCGCGTTAGCTGCGTGTGCCTCTTTACCCGTGTTCCGCAATTCTTTGCTCATATGGGCTTCAGCCTGGCGACGCGGGAAGAGCTTCCCGACAAAATCTACAAAGATTGCATCCACTGCCCCAACCTGCACGCGTGTGATGAGATTGCCATGTATCGCGGAGAAATGCCGAAACAAATTGGCGCGCGCGATTTACAAATTCCCTTCCCGCTGGTTAAGCTGCAAGTGTGAGTACAATTCCTCCACTGGGTTTCCTATTCTCCGCATGCACAGCCGGACTGAAGGCCAGCGGCAAACCTGACCTGGCGTGCGCGTTGATTCCAGGCGGCGCCGCAGCGGCCGCCATGTTTACACGCAATCAGGTCGTGGCTGCTCCGGTCACGGTTGGCCGCGATCATTTGAATAAATCCAGGGGCATGGTGCATGCCGTGATCGTAAACGCAGGTAATGCTAACTGCGCCACAGGAAAGCCGGGCATCAAAGCCGCAAAGCTTGTTTGCCAGCACGCGGCAAAGGAACTGACTAAGGTCCGACCGGAAGAGGTCTTTCCTTCTTCCACAGGGATTATTGGCGTGCCGATGCCGGTAGACAAAATTACAGGCGCGCTTCCACAGCTCATCGCGAGCGCCACCGCCACGGCAGAAAGCCTTGACGCTTTTGCCAACGCCATCATCACCACGGACACGCACAAGAAGATTTCCTGCCAGTCAGTGATTCACAACGGCAAAACCGTTACTCTTTGCGGCGTGGCGAAGGGCGCAGGGATGATCCATCCCAACATGGCTACCATGCTGGTTTATTTATTTACGGATGTTGCGGCGACGCCACGCGAACTGCAAATCAGCCTGGAAGCTGCCGTGGATTTCAGTTTCAACAACATTTCCATTGATGGCGATACTTCAACGAATGACACTGCGCTGCTGCTGGCCAGCGGCAACAGCGGCGTGGAGCTGAAGGCGATCCGCCAGGAATTTGACGCCGCGCTGGTAAAAATCTGCCGCTCTCTCGCCGCGCAGATCGTCGCCGACGGTGAAGGCGTAAAGCACGTGGTACGTTTGAAAATCGAACAGGCCCGTACGCGTGGTGATGCGCGACGGATTGGACGCGCCATCGCCAACTCGCCGCTGGTAAAAACAGCGTGGGCCGGCTCGGATCCTAACTGGGGACGCATCCTAGCGGCCATCGGGTATTCGGGGGTGAAGATCAATCCTGAACGCATCAGCATCTATCTGGGCGATCAGCAATTATGCCGCAATGGCGCTGCCGCGCCTTTTGACCGCGATCAGGCACACCTATACATGTCAGAGCCAGCCTATGAGATCCGCATCACTCTGGGATCGGGCGATGAGAGTCTTGATTTTCTTTCGTGTGATCTCACGGAGGATTATGTGAGGTTTAACGCGGAGTACAGTACCTAATTCTCCTGTCGCTTCGCTCCAAACCGCTGAAGAGTTCTTATCGTGGTTACGGCGACGTGCTCCTGTTGCAGCGGGCGCGGCGCATGTTTGGCCTCGCCCTTATGGATTCGAAACCGGAATTCTGTCGCTTCGCTCCAAACCGCCCGAAATTATCAGACGTGGTCGCGGCGACGAGCTCCTGTTGCAGAGGCCTCGGGGCTTTGAATTCTGTCGCTTCGCTCCACACCGCTTTTAGATTGTTTCTCCTGGGTGTTTCTGAAGTGCCTTGGTGCAGCGGGCTCGGCGCGTGGACGGCCTCGCCCTGATTCAGTTGCGAAAGTCAACTGCATTGCCTAACCTCAGGGGCTAAAGCCCGGTTCTTAAAATGAGACCCTTTACCGCAGGCATAAATGCCTGCTCCACCCCGGGTACAAACCGGGCACATAGTTTACAGGTTAGACCGGGGACATGCTTTACAGATTGGTCCGTTCACCGGACGCCAGCGCATTCAGGGCGATTTGCGTCTTCGGCGCTTGATTGCAAACTCCGACTCGCTCGGAATGAGAGCGCAAAGAATATCGCTCGTGCAAGGCACTCACTTCTAACTCGCTACTGCGCACCTGACAATTGTGCGATCACCTCAACTGGCGGCACCTGCAAGTCAGGCATGGGACGTCCGGCGAACAGACGACGTGTAGGAATAGCCAGCCAGCGGGCCCATCGTGTGGACCATGCAACTCTGGCACTGTCCGTGGCGATGCCGGTATCGGCGTACATGCGACGATACAGTTTCGAAATCAAGATAAAAGCCAGACGACCCTTGATCGATTTCAGAAACCCTGAGCGTTTCCAGATCACCTTGATGCTGTAGAAACGGTCCCAGACTCCCTGAGTGCGAGATCTGATCTCGTCTGCGCCCATCACGGGATGCGTCCAGAAAAGTTTTGGCCGTTTTGCCTGCGGAATAAGCCAGCCGCGCGTGAGAGGAACTCCACCGACGTTTCTTTCGTCACCTGCCATCGTCTTTTCCCAACGTTCAAAATCGACTGTTCCGGGAAAGGGCGTAAGCATCACGAACTGTGCGAACGTCAACTCGGCTTGCTCGGCGACTGCCGCTGTGGCAGCGAAGGTATGCGGCCGGTCGCTGGGCAGGCCGAAGATAAACGAACCAAGAATATGAATGTCATGCCGGCGGAACTTCTTTAAACGATCGACCAGATTTTGCCCGGCGAGATTGAAATCTTTGTACACATCTTTCAAGCCCTCGGGTGTTACAGCCTCCACTCCGACCAGTGCGCCGTGAATATGAGCCGCCTTCATGGCAGCAAGGAACTCAGAGTCTTCAGCTGCCTCCATGGTGATCTGGGTAAAGAAGACGGTGTCGGATGGAAGTTTGGCCAGCCGGGACATCAATTCAAAACGTTCGGCGCGAATCGACTTTAATTCCGCCAGTCGCGGCGCATTGTTCTGGCGGGCGGCCAATTCAAGATCTGTGAGAGTTACGGGATAAAAGTTATCGTCAGCGAGCGCGATAAAACGAAATCCACGACGGCGAAGTTCGACGATTTCTCCAATCACGGAGTCGGATGAGCGTTGCCTTGGCTTCTGACCGTCAGTCCTCCAAACGGAGCAGAACGAACAATGCTTGGGACAGCCACGTACGGTTTGCACTGAAGCCCACATGTAACTGTTGGGTGGCAGCAGGTCCCAGCGCGCGGGAACAAATTCCGAGCCCTCAATCCTGCCGCCGGCATAAAGCTGTTGCGGATTGCCATTGGCACAATCCCTCAAGACGCGAGCCCAGACTATATCACCATCACCTTTGACCACCGCATGAGCCCCGCCAAGTTCCGCGGCTTCTTCAGGATACAGCGTGGCGTGGATGCCACCATAGATAACATAGGCACCCTTCTCTCGGACCATCTTCCCCAATTGGTATCCGCGCAGCGCATTGCCGGTGTGTACGCTAATGCCGACAACGTCACCCGCTGCAATGGTAGAAAGGTCAGTTGTCACCAGCGTTTCATCCACCAGAATGGGTGTACCGAAAGCTGCGGGGGTGGCAGCAGCAAGCACGTAAAGCCATCGCGGTGTGATTACCGCCGTCCCAAAAGACACGTTGCTCGGGTTGATCAGGTGGACCTTCATGCTCGAGTTTTCTCCTTCGGACTGCTTGAAAAGGACGTTCCAGAGGCAGGTCAAAAAAATCGGTTGGCCGGTGGTGTGCTATGTATGATGCCGGACAATAGACAAAAAGCAAGAACTTTCCCGGACTCTTTCAAGATTTTCCGGCGTACAAATGGCAAGACTAAAGTTTAAAGCGATGAACTCTTACAAGCGTTTGAACTCTTAAACATAGGCGAGCTGAATATTGTAGTTTTGTTCAACCTGCGTCCTGCGATCATACGCTTTAGGCGGCAAAGTGCCTAATGCAACAGGCGGCTATTGCCATTTTTGTGGCTTTACGATTGTCCACCTCCTCGGTATGGTATTGGCATGCCGGAAAACCTCAACCCAGTGCAGTTCCGCCTGCGCACTTTGTTTGTTCTGTTTTTTTTAATCACTCTATTCAGTTCGGTGTTGGCGCAACAGCCTAATTCGGGACAATTTTCCGGCCTCAAATGGCGACTGATTGGGCCGTTTCGCGCTGGAAGGGTCACTGCGGTGGCGGGCGTGCCAGGCGATCCCAACACTTACTATTTCGGGACACCTGGAGGCGGAGTGTGGAAGACGAATGACGCCGGCCAGGTCTGGCAGCCGATCTTCGACAATGAGCGCGGGGACAAGGAGCGCGTGTCCTCGATCGGCGCATTAGCGGTTGCGCCATCAAACCCGAAGATTTTGTATGCGGGAACCGGCGAGCAGACGCGTGGCCGCGGTATGTACAGGTCAACCGACGCGGGTGCGACGTGGCAGAGCGCCGGCCTGCAAGACGTGTTATTTATCCAGGCGATTGTGGTCGATTCGCACAATCCAGACACGGTCATCGTCGCTGGAAATTCCGTAGGCTTCGGGATTTTGTGGCAGCCGCTTCCGAGTTGGTCCACAACCGCCAATCGCGGCATCTTCAAGACCACCGATGGCGGCAAGAACTGGAAAAAGGTTTACAGCAACGACGCCAGTGTGGGGATCGTTGACATGTGCGCTGACGGCACGGACGCGCGCACACTCTTTGCCGTGGTGTATCACGCTAAGGGCGCGGACGGCTCCGAGCCAACATCAGACATCATCAGGTCCAGCGACGAAGGTTCAACCTGGACTTTGCTGAAGGCCAAAGGCCTGCCTGAAAAAGCGCGCAAGAGAATGGGCATTGCTGTAGCGCCAGGGACTGGAGCAAAGCGCTTGTACGCGATAGTCGATCAGGGCTTTTTCCGCTCTGACGATGGCGGAGCTACATGGGCGCAATCGACGAAAGATCCGCGCGTGGTTGGCAGTGAATATTTCAGCCGCATATTTGTGGATCCCAATCATCCGGATGTTCTGTATGTGGCCCAAACATCGCTATACCGGTCTGTGGATGGCGGAAAGACTTTTGTCGCGTATGTTGGAGCGCCCAGCGGAGATGATTTTCACGTCTTGTGGATTGACCCTAAAAACTCAGACCGCATGATTCTGGGAGTGGACCAGGGAGCCATTGTCAGCGTGAATGGCGGACACACCTGGAGTTCCTGGTATAACCAGTCAACCGGGCAGTTCTATCACGTATCCACTGATAACGCGTTTCCCTACAGGGTGTATGCCGCACAGCAGGACAGCGGAACAGCCGGAGTCCTGAGCCGCAGCGACAATGGCGAGATCCTGCAACAGGATTGGTACTCCGTGGGCGGCTTTGAGTACGCCTACATCACGCCCGATCCAACGAATCCTAACCATATATATAGCGGTGGCTGGTACGGTTCCGTGGTGCGTCTGGACAAGAGCACCAACCAGGTAGCCACACTGTTCGAACGAGGAGAGAAATACCGCACGTCACAGATGCCGCCGCTGGTTTTCTCGCCACAGGACCCGCATGTCCTTTATCTGGGAACGCAGTACGTGATGAAGACCACGGATGGCGGCTCAAGCTGGCAGGAAATCAGCCCTGATCTCACCGGGTTTGTCGAGAAGGAAGAAGCTGAAGGCAAAGTGGGAACAGATCGCCGGCCGCCGCCGGCCATCACCGCGGTAGAGCCGTCTCCGGTGCAGGCTGGAGAAATATGGGCTGGAACCAGCAACAATCTGGTCTATTTGCAGCGCGATGCGTCAGCGAACTGGCAGAATGTTTCACCAAAGGGATTACCCGAGAGGACACAGATTCTCTACGTTGAACCGTCGCATTACGATGCCGGCACTGCCTACCTGACCGTGGGCGGCACGCGGGAATCGACTTCGCCTCTGGTCCTGCGAACGCGCGACTTTGGAAATACTTGGCAAAAGATTGTGGACGGATTTCCCGGTGAGATGGTCCGTGTGGTGCGTGAAGACCCAAAGAAAAAAGGTCTGCTCTATGCAGGGACGGACAGCAGTGTCTTTGTTTCCTGGGATGACGGTGATCACTGGCAGCCGCTGACCTTGAATCTGCCGCCGAGTCCGGTTACCGATCTGCAAGTGCATGGCAATGATGTTGTGATCTCAACGTTTGGGCGCAGCTTGTGGGTCCTGGATGATGTGAGCCCTCTGCGTGAAATGACGCCTGCGATCAGCGCTTCCGATGTATATCTTCTCCCGCCGGCAACGGCGATGCGCGTACGCTGGGACACTTATGGAGACACGCCGTTCCCGATAGAAACTCCGGCTGGACAGAATCCGGCTGAAGGCGCGCTGATTGACTACTTTTTGAAGAGCGCGGGCACCAACCCACTGAAACTAACAATTCGCGATGAGAAAGGCACGGAGATAGCTTCGTTTCTCAGTGATGTAAAAGCAGTCGAGTACCCGCCGGCCAACGTCCCCAGCTATTGGTTTGAAGCGCCGGTAGCACTCGCCAAGTCTGCAGGGGTGAACCGCTTTGCGTGGGACCTGCACTATCCCGCACCTGCCGCGCTTCCCTACAGCTACTACGGAGAGCTGCTTGAATACACTGAATACACACTGGCGGATCACGCCGTGCCCGGGTTAACGCCTCGCCAGCAGCCTCGCGGGCCGCTGGTTGTGCCCGGCAAATACACGGTGGAGCTTACAGCGGGCGGCAAAACGCTGAAGCAGCCGCTGACGGTGGAACTTGATCCTCGCGTACACGCATCACCAGACGACCTGGCGCAACAACGCGATCTTGCCTTGCACGTTGTGCGTGGCATGAAGACGAGCTATGACGCGTTTGATCAGATTACTGCCATCCACAAGGCATTGATGGATAGCAAGAAAACGACGCCGGCTTTGGAAAAGACGATCGACTCACTGGAGAAAGGCACAAAACGTTCGCCGGGCTTCGGGCCTGTCAACCGCGACCTGGGACGGCTTATTTCCAGCGTTGAAAGCGCGGATATCCGTCCCACGCAGGCCGTGCGAGCGGCGGTGCAGCAGCTCTGTGAGCAACTGGACAAGAATTTGCAGGCATTTCAGGAATTCAACACCAAGGAGAACATCAAGTCGCCGGGAACGACTCTGCCCAAGAGCGGGTGCGGCGAGTGAGAGTGATTTAGGATTTTTAAATTTTTAATTTGTAATTTGTAATTGCAAATTTGCCGGCCTGCATAACAGTGTTCGTGCGCCAGCAATCACTGGTTCTATACGGCGAACGATTCACGCAGCCAAGGGCGGCTGCGCTCCACGTTTATCGCGAGGTTAAGGTTGGAGATGCGGCATGCCGCGTCTCTACGTGGGAATCCTCCGTCGATGGGAAGCTTCGGGCGACCGTAGGGATCCCTCGTTGCACTCGGGATAAAAACACCACACAAAGACAAAAGAACAGGGGATGGCCGGTGCCATGCCTGTTTACATACTCAGCATATATGAAAAAAGGCCGGCGATTGATCGCCGGCCTTCTAAGCAGATGAGATGCTTTCTACTGCAAGGTCAGGGTTCCACTGATCAAAGTCACCGCGTAGTTCGTGAGCGCGGGGCTCGCGTCTGCGCTGGGGATGATCGGGTAGGTTCCAGCCGGGCTGGTAGCGTCCGCCGTCGTGCTGTAGGACGCTGTCACCACGTCAGTATTCTTCAGTCCGGTAATGGTCCCGGTGAAGGTTGGGAATGGCCCGCCCACCGGCGCCGTTGCGTCATTGGCCTGGATCGTAAGCGGAGCCGGGCTGACGGTAAGCGTGCCGTTGGTGGAGGTCACAGTGTAATTAGCCAGCTTGCTGGTTGGATCAGCCAGGCTGGGCACGATTGGATACGTTCCCACCGGACTGGTCGGATCAGCGGCGCTGCTGAAGCTGGCCGTGATGTTGTCACCGTTCTTGATTCCAGTGAGGGTGCCGGTGAAAGCCGGATTCGGATCACCATACAGGCGGCCCGCGTCCGCCGCGGTTACGGCGAGGGGAGCCGGACTGACTGTCAGCGTGCCGTTATTCAGCGTTACCGCGTAGTTGCTGAGTTTGCTGTTCGGATCGGTCAGGGTCGGAATAATTGCATAGTTTCCAACCGGGCTGGTTGGATCGGCTGCTGCTGCGAAAGTTGCGCCGATGCCATCGCCATTCTTCACACCGGTGATGGTTCCGGTGAATGCGGGGTTAGGATCGCCATATAGCCGGCTGGCGTTGGCTGCACTTACAACCAGCGGGGCTGGACTGATGGTGAGCGTTCCGTTGTTGATCACGACCGTGTAGTTGGCCAGGACCCCAGCCGCAGCGACAGCCGAGGGCGTGATGGGATAAGTTCCCGGCGCGCTGGTTGAAGTAGCCGTGGTGCTGTAGGTGGCTGTGATGTTTTCACCGTTCTTGATTCCGGCAATCGTTCCGCTAAGCGCCGGAACAGCATCGCCGTAAAGCATGCTGGCGTTGGCAGCGGAGACCGTCAGCGTTGCCGGAGTCACTGTCAGCGTAGCGTTGGTGATGGTGGTGATGTAGTTCCCCAGTTTACTGGTTGGGTCAAGCAGCGAAGCCGTGATCGGGTACGCTCCCGGCGCGCTGGTAGCCGTTGCCGTGGTGCTGTAAGCGGCAGTGATGTTGTCGCCGTTCTTCACCCCAGTGAGCGTTCCGCTCAGGTTGTTGGGATCGCCATAAGCGCGGGTTGAGTTGGCAGCAACCAGGCTCAACGAAGCCTGCGTTATGGTCAGCGTGCCGTTGCTTGAAGTTACGGTGTAGTTTCCAAGCTTCCCGGCCGGATCAACCAGAGTTGGGACGATTGGATAAGTTCCCACGTTAGAGGTCGGATCGGCGCTGGCATAAGAAGCGGTGATGTTATCACCGTTCTTGATTCCAGTGAGGGTTCCGGTGAAGGCGGGGTTGGGATCGCCATACACGCGGGTGGCGTCAGCAGCCGCAACACTCAGCGCTGCGGGTGTGACGGTGAGGTTTCCGCTCACAAAGGTGAACGTGTAGTTGGCCGCTGTGAGCGTGCCCGCGGTGCAGGTGATGGGATAGGTGCCCACCGCTGCCGTCGAGTCCGCGCTGGTGCAAGCGGGACTTCCACTTACCACAGCCGCGGTATCTCCGTTGAGGAATCCGCTGAAGGTGAAGCTGAACGTCGGATTCGGATCACCATAAATCCGCGTGGCGTTGGCGGACGTTACGGTCAACACCGCTGTACCCACGGTTAAGCTACCCCTGCCCGAAGCCGCCGCGTCATTTGCATCGCCGGCAAAGCTGGCCGCGACTGCCGTTGGATATGATCCGGCGGCAATGCCGGCCAGGCTGGCCGTAACTGAAGCCAGACCGCTAGCGTCAGTCACTGCGCTGCCCGCGGGTGAGCCGTTCAGCGTGAAGCTGACCGCCTTGGCCGCGAGAGGACCGCTCGCCGAGGTTAGCGTAGCGGATAGAGTTGCGCTTCCGCCAAACGTGCCGCTGGCAGCTGCTACAGCAATGGTTGTGGATACGGGTTGAGCAACCGTGACGGTCGTGCTGGCCGAGTTGTTGGCAGCGTTCGCATCAACAGCGGAGCTGTTGCTGATGCTTGCGGTGCTGGTAGTTACAGTCCCGTTTGGAATTGAGAGGCTGGTTGAAGCAACCAGCGTGACAGTCTGCGTTTCGCCGCTCTGCAGCAGATAGAAGTTGGCTGCTGCTGAGCTGCCGATGCAGGCGCCGTTGCCGGTTGCAGAGCAGGACACAACGCTGAAGCCAGCTGGCAGGCTGTCAGTGACAGTGGCCGCCGCCGAGTCCGCACCGTTGTTGGTCACGGAGATGGTATAGGTCACGTTCTGGCCGGCCACCACGTTGGGTGACGAAGCCGAGATCGCGACGCTCAGATCTGCGTTGCCGGCCATACGCGGAGGATACGCTACCAGGGCCTGGACCTGGCCTGCACCCGCGATAGCCACATCGCCAAGCTGTGAGAGCGAACCCGTGCCATCAATTCTGAACACGGCCACGCCGAAGGTATCGTCAGCCACGTAAAGCAGGCTGCCGGAGCGGTCCGTTGCCATACCCACCGGAGCGTGCAGTGAAGCGGAGCTGCCGAAGCTGCCGATGCTGGCCAGGCTGCCTGCAGTCACGCCGTATGAGCTCACGCTGCTGCTGCCCTGATTGCTGGCGAACAGGTAAGCATCATTCGGGCTGAGCAGTACCACGTTGGAGTTGATTGCACCGATGCTGAACGGGCTGCCGGTAATGGCTGCTAGAGCGCCGTTGCCGCCTACACTCCAGGCATCAGCCAGTGACGACGTGCCGCTGGCTTCCGCACCGAAGAGCAGGCCGCTGGTAGAGCTGAAATCGAGCCCCGCAAGCGAGCCCGATCCGCTCTCGGCGAAAGGAGAGCCGGCAACCGCTGCCAGCGAACCGTCAGCATTCACGCTATAGAGCGAAACGCTGGAGCCGTTGGAGACTGCCAGGAACTGACCGTTAGCGGAAATCTTCATGCTGGCATTGGGCACGACCGGATTAGCAGCCGTGGACAGCGAAGCAAGAACGCCGCCCGCGCCGATGCCGAAGGTCTTGATCTGGCCATTGCTTGAGGCCATCAGGAAGCGTCCGTCTGGCGTTGCCGCGAGTGAGATGCCACCACAAGAGTCCAGACTAAGCCCGGACGCAAACGGTGAACCAGCCGCTGCTGTCAACGCGCCACTCGCAGGATTGATCGAGAACGCGCTGATGGTCTGGTCGCCGCCGTTAGAGACAAACAGCAGGTTATTGCCCGAGCTCAGAGCCAGGCGATTCACAGAAGAGCAAGCCGCATTCGCACCCAGACCACCGGTTGCAACTGGTGAGCCAGCAACGGAAGTGAGTGTGCCATCCGCAGCTACGGAGTAGCCGGAGATGCTGTTGCCCGCTGCTGCCTGGTTGTTGACGAACACGAAGTTAGCTGTGGGCGCCGCATTCACACTGAGCGTGCCATCGATGGACGTGACCGAATAGTTGCCGAGTTTGGCGCCTGGATCAACCAGAGCCGCCGTGATCGGATACGTTCCTGCCGGGCTGGAAGCCACCGCAGTGGTGGAGTAAGTTGCCGTAATGATGTCGCCGTTCTTGAGTCCCGTAATGATTCCGCTAAAAGGCGGGTTGGGAGTGCCGAACAGGCGGCTGGCATTGGCCGTGGTGACGGTCAACGGAGCCTGCGTAATCGTGAGGATGCCGTTCACTGAAGTCACAGTGTAGTTCGCAAGCAGTGACGCGGGATCGATCAGCGTGGGAACGATTGGGTACGTTCCCGCAGGGCTGGTCGCATCGGTCGCGCTGGCAAAAGCCGCCGTGATGTTGTCACCGTTCTTGAGGCCGACAATCAGGCCGGTGAAGAGCGGGTTGGGATCACCGTAAACGCGGGTTGCACTGGCGGCGCTGACCGTGAGAGGCGCCGGGTTTACAGCGAGAACGCCGTTGTTGATCACGACCGTATAGTTTGCCAGCGCGCCCGTGCCGTTATCTGACAGCGTGGGTACGATTGCATACGCTCCCACCAGGCTTGCTGGAGTGGCAGGGCTGGCGTACGTGGCCGTGATGTTATCGCCATTCGCGATTCCCGTGATGGCGCCGGTGAATGCCGGGTTGGGATCACCATAGAAACGGCTGCTATTGGCCGCCGTTACCGTGAGCACCGCTGAGGTAATGGTCAGCGTGCCGGGATTGATGGTGACTGAATAACCACCCAGGGCATTATTGGGATCAACCAGAGTGGCGGTGATGGGATAGGTTCCCGCCGCGCTGGCCGCCGTGGCTACGGTGCTGTAGACGGCGGTAATGTTATCGCCGTTCTGCAGTCCCGTAATGATGCCGGAAAATGCCGGGTTAGGAGCACCAAACGGCCGGGTGGCGTTGGCTATAGTCACGACCAGGGGAACAGCCGTCACCGTGAGGGTTCCATTGTTGATGGTGAGCGTGTAGTTGCTCAGTTTTCCCGTGGGATCATTCAAGGTCGGGGTGATCGGGTAAATTCCCGCCGGGCTGGTCTGAATCGCGGTGGTGGCGAAAGTTACGGTGATTGGATCGCCGTTTCTAACGCCAGTGATGGTCCCGGTCAGCGGTGGGTTCGGAGTAGCGTAAGCGCGGCTCAAATTCGCAGCCGTGATTACAATCGGCGCCTGCGTTACGGTCAGCGTGGCGTTGTTGCTGGTCACGGTGTAGTTACCCAGTTTGCTGGTGGGATCAACCAGGACCGGCGCGATTGGATACGTTCCAATCAAGCTGGTTACGGTAGCTGTGGTGGTGTAGTTTGCCGTGATGTTGTCACCATTCTTGATGCCGGTGATGGTCCCGGTGAATGCCGGGTTAGCATCGCCGTACAAACGGGTTGCGTTGGCTGCCGTGACGTTCAGCGGAGCCGGAGTGACAGTGAGAGTTCCGCTGACAAACACGAACACGTAGCTGGTGGCTGAGAGCGTTCCCTGGGTGCAGACGATGGGATATGTTCCCACTGCACTGGTTGGGGCCGCGCTGGTGCAGCTCGCCGTTCCGCTTACGACAGCGGCTGTATCGCCGTTAACGAAGCCGGAGAAGCTCACCGTAAATGCCGGGTTCGGGTCACCATACACTCTGGTGGCGTCGGCAACTGTAACCGTCAGTTGAGCGGAGGTGATCGTCAATGTTCCGGGCGTGTTGGTTACGGAGTAATTACCCAGCTTGTTAGTCGGATCAACCAGAGTGGCCGTGATTGGATACGTCCCGAGCGGGCTCGTCGCAGTCGCGGTCGTGCTGTAGGTTGCCGTGATGTTGTCGCCATTCTTGATTCCCGCAATCGTGCCGGTGAAGGCCGGGTTGGCAGCACCAAATGGGCGAGTAGCGTCGGCCACTGTTACCGTCAATGGCGCGGGACTAACCGCGAGAGTGCCGGCATTTAACGTGACCACATAGTTGCCGAGCTTGTTGGTGGGATCAAGCAACGTGGCGGTGATCGGGTAATTGCCCACCGGACTGGCCGGAGTGGCCGTGGTTGAGTAGGTTGCGGTGATGTTATCACCATTCTGGATTCCCACAATCACGCCAGTCAGGGCCGGGTTGGGGTCTCCGTACAGGCGTGCAGTATTGTTGGGAATTACCGTAAGCGCCGCAGGCGTGACGGTCAGCGTGCCGGGGTTGTTAGTGACCGTATAGTTCCCCAGCAGGTTATTCGGATCGGCCAAAACCGCGGTGATGGGATACGTTCCCACCGGGCTGGCCGGGGTCGCTGTAGTCGTATAGGTGGCCGTAATCGGGTCAGAGTTCTTCAACCCGGTGATGGTCCCCGTGAAAGCTGGATTGACCGCACCGTACGAGCGGCTGGCGTTGTTCACGGTCACCGTTAATGGAGCCGGATTCACCGTTAAAGTGCCTGCCACGAAGGAAAACACGTAGTTGGTTGCCGCCAGGGTTCCCTGAGTGCAAGTAATCGGATACGTGCCGGCCGGACTGGTAGGAGTCGCAGTGGTCGAGCAGCTTGCAGTGCCGGTCACCACGGAAGCAGTATCGCCGAGAACAAAACCAGAAAACGTGTAACTGAATGCCGGGTTCGCATCGCCGTACAGCCTGTTGGCGTCGTTTGCCGTGACCGTCAGGACGGCTTTCGTAACGGTAAGATTGCCTGTGCCTGAGCTGGTGGCAAAACTGGTATCGCCGGCGAAGTTGGCGATAACCGCCCCCACATAGGTTCCAATCTTGGTTGTTCCCAGGGGTACGCTGAGGGTGGCGGTGCCGGTGGCATCAGTTATGGCGCTACCTACCGCGGCGCGGTTCAGGAAGAAGCTGATCGTCTCGCCCGCAATGAGAGAGTTGTCAGACGTCTTTTTCAATACGGCTGTAAGTGTCGCGTTGCCCCCGTAAGTCCCGGTCGCAGTCGGGACGGTGAGCGTGGTTGGAAATTGTCTTAACGCTGTGACCGTGACCGAAGCGGAGTTGTTGGCACGGTTGGGATCAACCGCCGAAGAGTTGTTTATGTTAACTGTGTCGATAATAGAGCTGTTGTTTACGACTGTGCCGCTTACTTTGCCAACCAGAGTCGCAGTCACGCTGGCGCCGTTCGCCAACGCCGGGAAGCTTATGGTGCGGGCAAGGCCTGACCCGTTGCAGACGCCACCACCGGTGGCAGCGCATGAAACAAAGGTGAGAGTCGTGGGCAGCGTATCAGAAATCGTAAACGCTGGAGCATCCGGCCCGTTATTGGTGACCGTGATCGTATAGGTCAAGTTAGAGTTACCAAAAACAGGGTTCGGGGAAGCCGTGATAGAAACGGCAAGGTCCGCGCTGGTGCAGCTTCGCGGCGGATAGGCTGCCAATCCCTGAATTTCTCCCGGGCTGGTTATGGCCGTATTGCTCAAGTTGGTGAGCGAGCCATCAGCGTTGACTCTTAAGGCAGCGACTCCGAACGAATCATCTGCAACAAAAAGGAAAGCTCCTGATTGATCGGTTGTCATTCCAACCGGCACATGCAGGAAGCCCACGCCGCCGAACTTGCCGATACTTGTCAGACTGCCATTCGCGTTGACTGTGAATGAATTGACGGCGTTGTTGAACTGGTTGCTCTCAAACAACCGGGTGTTGTCAGGAGTCACCAGGACGATATTAGAGTCAGTTCCTGAAGCGGCGTGAAACGGGCTTCCCAAAATTGCGGACAAAACCCCGGTGGGCGCGACACTCCATGCGTCAGCGAGATTTGTCGAGGGGCTAGCCTCACCGCCGTACAAAACGCTGTTACTACAACTATTGAAATCAAGGCCGCCCACGGTGGCGGCTCCGGTCTTGGGAAATGGAGAACCCAGCACCGGCGTAAGCACGCCCGTCACTGGAGTAATTGTGAAAACCGAGACGCTGTTCTCGTTGGAAACAGCCAGAAGCTGCCCGTTCGGCGAAATCTTCATGCTGACCATGGGAGTGCAGCAGTTTGGCGTTGTGGCTAAAAGAGAAATCGCTCCGTTGGCCGCGATGGCAAAAGTCTGGATCTGGCCGTTACTAGACGCCATGAGGAATTGGCCGTCCGGCGTGGTTGCCAGTGATATTCCAGCGCAAGCATCCAGAGTAAGGCCGCTGGCAAATGGCGACCCGGGTACAGCAGTCAAGGCGCCGGTCGCGGGGTTGATCTGGAGCGCGCTAATTGTCAGATCAAGAGTGTTTGTGACGAACAAGACATTGTTCGGCGCGCTGATTACGATGCGATCGAGGCCGTAACAATTGACGTTCGCTCCATGGCCACCTGTAAGGAATGGCGATCCTGTCACTTCGGAGAGCGCACCGTTGGACGCAACAGAGTAGGCAGAGATGCTGTTTGCCGCGCTCTGGTTATTTACGTAAACGAAGTTACTCTGCGCGTGAAGGCTCAGCGGTAGGATGACCGCTAGCAGAAGCAGGAGGGCCTTGAAACCCCAGATTGTCGCGGTTGACACTTCAGGTGAGGCCGCCCGAGACACAAGCCTGGGGCAGCGTAGTTTTTTGCACGCGCGCATTGGTGTTCTCCTAAATGTTTTGCGCGAATCAGAATGTTCCGGAGTCCAGACTCACTTGAGTCCGTCTCTCTTGACAGCGAGCCTGTGGCTCTTTCTTGATCGCGCAGTTACTAAACTTGTCTCGACAGCCGTTACTAAACTTTTCGCGTTTTCCGCGTTTTCGCGTTTTCGCGCTTACATCGCATTGCGATATATACAGCCGCAGCAAAATCCGTTCTTAGCGGTCTTGTCCGCATCAGAGCGCTGGACGGCAGAATTCAAAAGTTGATTGGCGAACGAGGCCGGAAGAAAGCGATGTCGCTCGTTCTGCTTCAAGGGGAATGTCGCCGGAACGGCTTTTCCCCGACTACTAACATCGGTAGGACTATGTTGCGTAAGCAACATTAGAAACACATTAAGAACAGATTAGTTTAGGCATGACAAACCCACGCCAGAAGACTGATCAGAGGATTGTTAAAAAGGACACATTCAAGACTGTCGAACATCCACGGCAAAAGAAAAAAGGCTGGCGGGATGAACCCGCCAGCCGAAAGGAACCAGGTTATAGGATTATCGAACGATGTAGATGTGACCCTGTCCAGGAGTTGTGGAAACCACCGTCAGCGGAATTCCCAACGGATCCGTTGGACCGCCACCGCGTGGATCAGGCACCTGAGCAGTCGGATCGTCGCCGATTGTCATGGTTGCGTCACCGGTGTTGCTGCTGACTGCGATCGCCGTCACGCTGTTCAAAGGCAGGTTCAGTGCCAGGAACGGACTCAGAGCGCCCTGGTCAACCCAGTTGCTCTGGGTCTTGCAGGTTAAGCTCCATTGATCAACTTCAGCATCCGGAGTGACCGTGCCGCTTCCCTGCGGACTCGTCGGTGTTGTGGGCGACGGAATGGCCGAAGCGCCAACATACATCGAAGGAGCCGTGGTCAGATCGCCAGGTGTAAAGGAAACGATGTTGCCCACTGCGGTCAGCGGAGGTCCGAGGCAAAGCGGTCTTTCGAACTCAGGTCCGATGGCGATGGCCAGAGGATTCTGAACGATGAGACCAAGGAATTGACCTCTGACCGTAGGGAATGCCACGGAAATCGCCGTGCCCTTTGCCATGCTGGGAGAGGCTTTCGGCAACAACGTGTTGAACGAACCGCGCTTCACGCTGTTGACGTTGCCGTTCTGCAACACCGGTGTTCCTTCTTCAGCCATGTAGAGATCGCTGCCGAAGAATGCCATGCTGACAACGCCTGTGCTGTTTTCCAGGTTGGCTACCGGAGATGCAGCGCTGGGAGCCGTGGATGCTTTGGTGATTTTGTTGATGGTGCCACCGTTTGAGTAACCGATGTACACAGCATCTTCAATAGCTCCCGCGAATCCGGGAACCTGTTTGGGAACGGCAACTGATTCAACCGCACCGGTTCCAGAGCTTAAGACGCCAGTCTGGCTGATGGTCCCACCGCCGGCCGGGTTGAACAGGAAGCGTGCAATGCCGGCGCCGCCTGAAGCATCAGGAACATACAGATGGCGAGTGCCGGAGATGGTTGCGGCATCCGCATCTGCCTGTCCAGGAATGAACGAGGGCGTAGGCTTATAGCAGTTGCTGAGAGCAGCTCCGCCAGCCGGATTTTCGTCAATGCGGCAGAAGCCGTTGATTTCATCCGACACCCAGTAACGATCACCCAGGAAAATCAATCCACGGGGATGAGTTACACCGGCAAGCAGCAACATACCGCGGCGAGCAGCCACTTGTTGCTGGGCGGAAACTACCGGAGCGCTGTTACCAGTGGTGGAGGTCATGCTGCAGGTTGGCCCGGGAGCGCAAGGCTCATTTGCGCCAGCCTTGAGTTCCCATGCACGGCCCGTGCGGACGTTGGGAGCTGCAACTTCGGGCAGTGGCGCTTCGAGACTGGTGTCATCCACGTACAGGAAGTCACCGGTCGCCTGATCAAGGGTGATGCCCATGACCAGCGCCGTCGCCACCAGCGTGGTTGTGTTGGCTCCGGCAGCGTTAATTCCCGTTACCTGGTTGCCAGAATTGCTTACGATGGTCATAGTCTGCGACGTGGCCGTATCGTAATCCACGATGGCATTGCCGGACGCGAAATAGAGATGGTGACCGCTTATGTCGGTGGAGAAACGCTGATCAGACGCCATCGACAGGTTGGACATTACGTTGCCGAACTCTAACAGCGCAACGCAGGTTGACGTATATCTGCAAGCGGTAGCACCCTGCAACCTATTCAAGAAGCCGGCCTGATCCAGCCATAAATCGGTCCCGATCCAGGCAAAGGCATCAATGCGGCGTCCGTTGTCAGATGTACCCACGCGTTCAACCTTGTTACCAGCCTGAGTGAAGGTTGGAGAGAGTGGATTGAGTACGCGCCAGATATCGCCGTTGCCTGGGAAGGTGATGTAGAGCTTGCCATCAGGTCCCATCTTGGCGACTTCCACGCGAGGGTGAATGCCTACTGCCACAGTTCCAACCAGGGACGTAGGGCCAAAAATCTGAACGGTGGTTGCCGGGTTGATGATCATGTGCCCGTTGCCGTCAGGGATGAAAGAGAAGCGCATCACGCCACCGAGAGACATGTCCGCAACAAAAACGACACCGAACTCAACCTGGTAATCAGCCGGAGTGCCGGTGGCGTTGAGGAAGCATGTGCTCAGATTCAACGCGCGCGTGCTGGGTTGAACGCCTGCCGCGTTGGGGGGCAGAGTTGGATTAGGCGCCATGTCAAGGCGGCAGAATCCGCTGGCCGTATCTGACACAAAGTAATCAAACGTCGGATTACCGTTGACGTCCAAAACCGGCGCTCCTGCTGCATTTACGATGGGAACGCGAATCAGGCCGTGGGGAATGAACATTCCCTGGTCACCTACATCCGTGCCGGGATTTGTTCCTGGTGTTGGGATCGTGTTCGGTACTTGTGCGAATGCGCTGGCACCGACAATCAGAGCAAGTAACGCGATCGCCAGCATGCGCGCAGATGAATAGCGAACTCGCTGCGTGTTACGGGATTTCATTTTAAGTTCCTCTCTTCTAAACCTTCCAAAACCTTTTTGTTCACGGCGGGGCTGGAAGTTGTTTAAGTTTTGCGGGCTGCCGGGTTTCCCCGGCAGCCCGCGGTTGTCGGTTACCTCAGGAAAGTGATGCCGGAGGTTGCCACGCCGCCCGCACTCGAAGTCACAGTCACCAAGTTCGGCGGAGGTACGTTGCTGAACGTGATGGTGTAGACACCCGGTGCAGCTGGGATCGCTGGGCCCATCACTCCGGTGTACTGCAGACCGGTTGCTGGGTTGATAGTGTCAAGCGTGCAAGTCATGGTTATGTTCGGGGTGATATCAGTTGCCGTTACTACCAGGCGGGCTTTGCGCGTACGGTACACAACGCCAGTCTGGTTGATCAGGATGAAGTCACCGCTCGGGTTAATCACGACAGTGATTGTCGCGGTACCGGTCAGGTTCGGAGCCACACTGCTGGTCGTGGTTACGGTGAAGGTTAGCGGTACCGGACCACTCAGCGGCGGCAGAATCGGAGCCGTGAAGGTCTGGACTGAACCATCAGCCGCAGCCGGAGTGAGAACAACGCCCGGAGGTGCAACCCATGTATAGGACAGGGTGCCACCGGCCGGATCCACACCGATCGCAGTCAGCGAGACGGTTGTGCCATTCGGAACTGGGCTAGGCGGATTCGAGGTGATGCTGACAACCGGCGGCGCGCCTGGCGGAGGCGGAACAATCGGCACCAGGACGGCGTTCGGGTTGGAAGCGGGGATCGTGATGCCATCGCCGACGACCAATGAGAACGTCAGGTTCTGCGGCACCGACACCAGAGGAGCAGTGAAGGTGGGCATGGCCGCATTGGCGTTGCTGAGCGTGACGATCGGATCGCCAGGGTTGATGACCTGTACCCACTGGAAGGGACCGGTCGGCGGTGTGCTTGCCGTTCCGCTCAACGTGACCAGGATCCCAGCGTAAGGCTGGATGGGATTCGAGGAATACGTTGGCAGGGCCACGGAAGTGAAAGTGCCCGCAACGCAGGTCGGTGCAACCGGTTTCGCATCCGGGAACGGAGCGAGCTGTCCCAGTTGCTGGTTGCCGTAGAACGGCGAGGGCTGCTGTTGGAGCTGTATCTGGATACTGTCGAAGACGTCACTGACCATCGGCAAGGGTCCAAGACCATTCACCAGGAAGGTGAGGTCGCGGAAGTTGCCGGCGGGCGGAGGCGTGCCTGGCGTAATGTTTTCCGGGAAGATGAACGTTGCTTCCGGCAGTTGGTATTCGCCGTAAGTGAGACCGTTCTTCTGCTTGCCCGGCAATGCGCCGCTGATGCGAGCACCTACGTTCTCCACCGCGGGCAGGAAATCGCCGCCCTGAGGAAAGCGTGCGCGCCAACGGCCGACGACACCGATTCCCGGAGGTCCCGGCTCAACCGGGAAATTTGAGGTCCAGGATGGTTCGCGGAAGATCAGGTTACCCTGGCAATCCTGGTCGATGGCAGATACGTCCACCGTGCGGAAAGCATCAGTAGAGAAACCCTCGACGCGGGTGCGGACGCCTGCTTCCTGCGGGAATGCAGGATCAGGTACGCCGCCGGTGCCCTGTACGAGTACTTCAACCAGGATATAGGCGGGATCTGTATTGGGCCAGGTGGTTATACCCACGCTGGTGGTCATCACCTGTGTGGCGCTGATGAACGGACCCTGGGCATCGATTGCCATGGAGCCGAGCACGGAGACGAAGTCACCCACTTCGAAAGGAGCTTCGAGGTAAGGATCCTGCGGTAGCTGCGTTCCCGGAACGGCCTCAGCGAATGACAGAGGAGCGCCCGGCGCATTCATTGTGTAAAGCTGCTGTAAGGTAGTACCAGTGAAGTCACGGGGACGATTCTTTTCCGGGCACTGAGGATCCTGCGCGGCATCCGGCAAGAGCAATGAAACGGCAGGGCCGTTGGTACCGTTTGAACCGTCAAGGTACGGGCTGAATTGCGGAATGCACATAGGATATCCGCTCTGGCTACGAACCGTAGGATTGTTCTGGTCAACAGCCATGCGGATGTCAACAAGATGCAAGCTCGGGTCCTGTCCAGCGCTGTAACGGCCCTTGTTGAAAGTGCCTGCTCCCGGACCGACAAAAGGGGTCCCGTCAGGATTCATTGGGGTGATGCCACCGTTGATCCAGGGATCGTTCAACTGCACCCTGGTGCCAGCCACGTACATGATGCTGTTGGCGTAATCGAACTTCTCGATGAAGCCCTGAATACCAGCATCGGCGACAACCTGATTAATGAAAAGCAGTCCAGCGATGAACTGACCATTCACAATGTTGCCTTGAATGTGAGCGGTGTAGTTGCCAGGCAATTGGTTGAGATCAGCCATTGCCAGTCCGGTCTCAGGACCTAGCGGGTTGGTTTGAGGCAACGGATTGTTCTCGAAAGCCTCTTCCCACGTCATCAACGTGTTGGGGAAAACCACCACGAGGTTTGCGGGGACTTTGATTACAGTGTCACCGATTTCGATCCAGCCGCCGGTGGTTTTGCACTGCGCCGGAATCGGGGGGACCGTCGCGAGGCAAAGGCCGGGTGCGGGATCAAGCGAAGCGTATTGAATGATTCCTGTCACATCGAATGCGACGGGAACGGTTTGGAACGCCGGAATTACAGCCGGCGGCGGTGGAACAGCGGCTGGTGTCGGCCAAGGAACAGGCGTCGGAACCAACTGAGCCGACATGGAGCCGATGCCCACCAGCAGCAGCACGAGCATTAGCCCTGCCACAGTTAAACTTTTGCGAACTTGCTCAAATCCCCTCATTTTGAAGCTCCTCCCGTCGTACTGCGGTTTGCTAGTGCAGCTTTGCCCTGCAGGCGCTGCTATGTTTAGGTCTTGCTGGTGCCCGCTGGAACTCCACAGGCACGCGCGTTCGGTTGCCGGCAACTTAGTTGGGTCTGGCATTTTTCACCCCCACCAGGTTGTCGAGGAACGTGGGAATCGGCTTCCCACCGTTCGTACCGACCGCCGGAATTTCCATGAACTGATTGGTCGCCTGTCCGGGGTGCTGCGGATCAGCCTGAACCGGATAGCCGTTGCCCGCGGGATGGCCGTTGGGCAGAATTAACTGCGGGTGGTCGAACGGCGCTGACTGTTTCACGGTGCGTGGATCAGTCAACCCGTTGCGAAGGAAGTCCACCAGGTCTTGCCTGTCCTGAAGAGTAAGTCCGAGGATCTCGATATCGGGATCCATGTTTTTCACTTCAGCCACAGTGTTGAAGTCGCCGCCGCGGTTGTAATACTCCACCACCTGCTCCAGCGTGAGCTGGCCGCCGTTGTGGAAGTAAGGAGCCGTGAGAGCAACGTTGCGCAGCTGCGGAGCCTTGAAGAATCCGCCACGCGCTACTTCATCCGAGCAATTCAGCGGCATGGTTGCGATACCATCACCGCGACGACCCGGTACGATCACCTGTTCAAAGTTGCCTGCGCAAACGTGCTCGCGGAGATATTCAGCATTTGAAAGCGGCAGGTTCGCCACGCCATCGTTGCCGGCCAGACCGGCATCTTCAGCTGCGGGACGTACACCGATGTGATAGAAGCCCGTGTCATAAACGCGAGCGCTATCGTCTTCCATGATCATGCGTTCGATCGGCGTATTGGTGACGGTGCCTACCGAAGCATTGGAAAGTTCGGGTCCGCCATGGCAGACGACGCAACCACCCTTGGTCTGGAAGATATAGAGGCCGCGCAGCTGACCCTGGGTCATCGGCGTAGGGCCTACCGAGTAGTTGATTTGTACAGGAACCTCAGAAACCGGCGAATCGCTGAAGAAAACCGTCAGCACTCCGGTGGCGTAGTTGATGGTGCCTTTGTTCACGCCGACGCCGCCAATGTTGCCCTGGCCATCGTCAAACGAGAAGGTGTCCTGATCACTGGCATCGAGAGTCGGGTTCAGCCCAACCACCGACACCGTGTAAGGAGTAACGCCAGGCTTCAACTGGATCGTGTACTGGCTGCTTTTGTTGTCGCCAATCAACGTATAGCTCTGCTGCTGCTCCAGGTACTTGTCCATTGGAGTCTGGTCAGCCACCAGAGTGCTCTCATACATCTGAATGGCAACTCCCCAGAACAGCGAGAAGTTGATTTCCATTTCTGAGTATTCGGTGGTGCCGGCCGGGCAGGAAGCGGTTGCCGGATCAATGGTGGCCGCTGTGCTGCCGTCTGCGTTGAAGCAAACGTGATTTGCGAACGAGTACCATTCCGGCAGAAACGCCTTCTGGATCATTGCGGCGTATGTGGTGTTGATACCGGTGCTGGGTGAATTTGAGATCAAGCCCAGGATGCTGTCCGTGGGATCAACCATCTGCTTGGCCAGAGGCTTGCGAGCCAGTAACTTGTGGCCAACCTGCTTGAAGTCACGACCGTCAGCTGACATTTCCGTGCTGCTGAGAATCGGACCCAGTGACTGTGAGCACAACGCCGAGTTCTTCATGCTGACCAGAACCGGCGAGAGCGTGCCATCGTCCTTCACCACCATGAGGTGTGAGTTCTTGTCGCGCTGTCCGAAAGGATTCGCGCCGTTGCACTCATTCTGCGCGCGTCCATCCCAGAAGTTGCGATAGTTGAACACTGCGTTCACGACGCTGGGAGTGTTGCGTCCGGTGGTCCTGCGCGTGTTGATGACCGCATTCGGGTTTGAAGGATCAGGGTAAGAGAAGACCGGATCCGGAACCGAGGAGTCATTCTCGACGCTCGTGAGATTGCCGGTAGAAGTACCAACCTGAGCAGTTGAGCCTGAGGTGCCGCTATTGCTGCTGCCCTTGCCCTTGTTCGAGGAAGCCGTACGATTGAGGTTCGGATTTGGGTTCCGGACTGACGATGGTCCGCGCGTTAAGCCGGCATCATCGCTGCCACCTTCGCTCGCGTCATGGCCGCCATCATTACCGGATGAGTTGTTACCGGTTACGATGGTGCCGCCGTTGCCGATGGTTCCAACTACGACAGATTGAATCTTTGTGGAAAAGACGCCCTGTGAACCGGAAATATCGTTCGAATCAGAAACCACGCTGAAACGGTCATTTACATCAGCGAGTTTGCGGAAAGGATAATCACCATCATGGTAGCCGCCGAAGCCCGCGCTTGGGGAACCAGGATTGTAGTGATAGTTGGTTCCCATCTTGCCGTTGAAGGGAACGCCGATCTGGAAAGTGTTGTCACCGCCGGGCTGGCCGGGGTTAACGTCATTAGCGCCGCGGCTGTCTGCTCCGGCGTTGAAGTGGCAGCTGGCACAAGCCTGAATATCATCGCTGCCTGCTTGCATGTCCCAGAAAAGAGCCTTGCCCAACTGAACGGCGGCAGCTTTGTCTGCGACGATTCCTTCAAGGCCGAATACCGCGGGAATGGGCACGCTGGACAGTGGGGCGAGTGGCCGAAGCGGAACAATTACCGAACCAACACCGCTTTGGGCTCGCACATGGCCGTAGTACCCGAGTGCAGCAACGGTTGCTACTACCAGCGCAATTACGCGCAGAGACGCCCTGGTCCCGGAAGACGGTTTCATCGTTTTTCTCCTAAAGGTTTTGCCCTATGTCGTCACTTCTTGCTGTGCCCGACTGCTGGTAAGTCCCCCGATCCGCTGTGCTCGACCACAGTTCAGCCGGAGTGACCCCTGCATGAAGGATTCTGAGGGAGGGGGGTTAGAAGTACATTAGTGGTGTATTAAATGTTTTAATTAAGGCCTTAGACCAAAAGTAACGTTGTTAATGCGTTTAAATACATATACTTACAAGGATTAAAGAGTTAAGCGAAAGGTTTGGAAGTAGGGGGAAATCCCCCCTCGAAATGGGGATTTTTGATGCCGCTAGTACGTGTCCTAATATTTTCGGTGGGCACTGGACTTTGGTACTTAAGATAACCGCGATTTTTGCACCACGGTACATGGCGTGGTGAGAAATAAGTACAAGTCCTTTATTTTTAGATGGTTCGCTTAAAGCCATTAGCGAAGGTGGTTTTTGGGCTGCAGAAAAGGCCGGAATGACGACGCCCTTGAACATCTCTGAGAAAGGCTTGCGAGATCATTAGAAAACCCGGGAACCATGAAACGACGGGGGCTTCAGCGAAGGTGAGTGAAGAATTTGGTGCGGAAAGCAATGCTAAATCTTCGGATCAAATGAATTTGCCAAAGATTTACACGTCAAGACCGATGGACCTCATTAGCTCAACGCCGTTGCTTGTGGTCACTACACCGGCACGCAGTTGGTAATCGAAGGAAAGCTTCCCTGCCTCGATCTTTTCCTGGAAATGCATGTTCGTGATGCTCTGCGGGAAGATTTTTGCCAGCTCAGTCAGACTGAGATCGTGGGTTGTGATCAGGCCAATGGAACTCCGCTGCAACAGAGTGCTCACGACGCCTTCAGCGCCAACGCGACGATCATGCGAATTCGTTCCCTGCAGAATCTCATCGAAAAGAAAAAGCAGCGGTCCCTGGTTGGCGAGATCGACTACGGCACGAATACGGCTGATCTCGGCATAGAAGTGCGAGACTCCTTTTTGCAGCGAGTCTGAGATGTTGATGGAAGCACCCACATTCACCGCAGATAGATGCATGTGGCTTGCGCGCACGGTTGAACCGGCCATGGCCAGGACCGCATTGATTCCGATGGCACGCAACAAGGTGCTCTTACCGGACATATTGGAACCACTGATCATCACGATCTGTTGGTCGCCACCAAGGCGTATGTGATTGCGCACGCAAACAGCGCCGGGAATCAATGGGTGGCCAATCGACTCCGCTTCGAGACTCAGAGAGACATCGGGAGTATTGAATTCAGGAAAAGCATCCTCAGGGTGTTCATAGGAGAAGGTGGCCAGGGACAAAAGCGCCTCGATCTGGCCCAGAGCGTCAGTCCATGAAGCAACGTGGCTGGCGTATTTGTTGCGCCAGCGTTGCAGTGCGAAACCTACCTGAAGCGAGAAAAGCAAAGGCAAATCAAGCGCGCGCAGCACGATGTTAAGACGCGAATTCTCCAGCTCGCATAAATAGCTGAGCCGGGCAATGCCTTCAGATGCGCTGACATTGGCGCCACTGAATCGACTTTGCAGGTCCTTGAGCAGGAGTGATTCAAACTTTTCAACTTCGAGAAGGCGTACCACCTCAGCGATAGATTCCAGATTGTGGCAGGCGCTGTCGAGCCCGCGAAAGATGGTCTCCAGCCCGTGGCGGAAGCGAAACATCAGAATTCCGTTCAAAACAAGGACAAGGACGAATGGGCTCCAGAATGCCGAACCTCTGATGAAGAACGTGACGGTGGCATAGATAAAGGAAACGACTGCGAGTAATCCGAGACTAGCGGCCACAGGCCACCAGCCACGATAGTTAAGATCAATCGTGGCCTGCGCCCAGCTTTGCAGTTTGCGATGATCGGCGGCGATGCGGTCCGCTTGACCGGCCGTCAACAGACGTTCACGGAAATCCAACTTGCTCGCCAGTTCAGCCACCGCAGCCTGGCGGTCAGCCACCGTTGGCAACACAGACTGGCGGAGCAACCAGTCCGCCAGGCATTCCTGCCCCATGCGCGAGCGCGCCACGCAGAGCAACTGAAACAAGCTGCCATCGCCGAGAATGTTCAGATCGTCACAATAAAGATGGCCAGCCCGCCGGAAGTCAGCGCCGGTTTCCCCGGAGCCACTCCAGTGATCTTCCATTCGGGCCACGCTTCTGCGGTACATAGCCGCGCCACGTTCAACCTTACTCGTCTGTTTTAAAACCTTTTGATGAATCAGCACGAGCGCGACAAAGAGGCTGATGGTGGCAATCAGCCAGAATGGCGAAAACGAACTGGTACGGACATAAAGCCAGCAAAGCGCTATGAAGAGGAGAAATACCACGAGGCGAATATTGCCTATGGAACGATGCCGCCTTTGCAACAGGCTGACTTTTTTCTCACGTTCAGCCAGACGTCTCTGTGCCTCAGCCAGGGGGTTATTTGCGGCTTCATTCATCTGGCTCACAGTCTACCAAGGAGCAATTGGCAATTGGCGAAATCGCCGCCATCGCCGAGATCGGAAGCAAAAGCTTACCGCCGATGAACGGATAACATTGATTCACAGTGATCAAGTGAAACCTTGGAATCCTGGTTGAGGTACGAGGGAAAAGGATTAACTCGCCTGGATGGTGGGAACAACTTCGCCTTCGCCTACAACGTCGCCGAACCATGCAGGCAGTTCCAGGACGATGCGAGCGCCGCCGCCCTCCAGATTCACCGCCTGAATATCGCCGCCATGTTCCTTGGCGATCCCATAACAAATGCTCAAGCCCAGGCCGGTTCCCTTGCCTACCGGCTTGGTGGTATAGAAGGGATCGAAGACGCGTTCGGGATCAGCGAAGCCAGATCCATTGTCATCAAACAGCACCACCACACGGGTGTCCCGGCGTTTGGCTGTAATGATGATTTTCCGATATTGCAGGTCGTCCAGTGCGTCAATGGAATTATTGAGCAGGTTGAGCAGGATCTGCTTGAACTGGTCTTCATCCAGGGCGACCGCAGGCAAAGCGGGATCAATGTGTACGTCAAGGTGGATCCGCTGATTGCGCAGATGATATTCCCGTAATGCCAGGACTTCCTGAAGCAGGACGGCCACGTTGGTTGACTTCTTGGCCAGATTGTTCTGACGGGCAAAACGCAACAGGTTCTCTATGATCCGGCGCATACGCTGCGCTTCGCGGATAATCTTGTCAAGTTTGTTGCGGCTCGGGCCGGAAGAAATCTCGTCAGTGAGAAGTTCAGAATATCCTACGACTGAAGCCAAAGGATTATTCAATTCATGCGCCACGCCGGCGACTAGTTGACCAATGGCGGCCAGCTTTTCTGAGCGCAGGAGTTGCTTGTGCAGTGAAGAGTTGTCGATTGTCACAGCGAGATCACCCGCCAGCAATTCAATCTTGGTCAATTCCTCACCGCTGATGCGCGAAAATTCCCTGGGATCGTCCAGTGAGATGCAGCCTACATAAATTCCACGTAGAGACTGTAATGGAATAAAGACGCGATCTCCCTTTTCCCAGCGCGCGTCAACCGGGATTTCCCGAGGGCTCAAAGAGAGATTGTATTGGCTGAGATAGCGGCCCTTGACCAGGCGCGAATTTTCGCCCAGGCGCATGCCTTTGCTGAAGATCTCCTTCACGTGGTCAAGACGCCAGCGCGTAGCGCAGTTCTGTTCGGTGAGGGCGATTTCGGCCGGATCCATGCCTGAGTGTCCGGCAAGGGTAAGCGTCTTGCCGTCCTGGCTGAGGACAATACCAACGCGCTGGAACGTGCTGGTTTCACGAATGGCTTCAGCGATTTCCTGGGACAGCGTGCTCACGTCAATGCCGGTGAGCAGACGTGAAGTGATGCCGGCAAAACGCTGCATCTGCTCATTCACCTGGCGCTCGCGATCATTGGATGCTTCCAGAACCTGCGACTTATCTTCCAGCAAAGTGAGGATCATGCCAAATGCAACGAAGAATTTGGGCGTATTCCAGAGTTCAGGATTGATCTTTAAATTGGGCGCCCAGGTTGAAACCAGCACACCGACTGGGAAGACAGCGCCCCACAATGCAAAACCGCCGGCGCTTGTAAGAACGCCCGGCGACCAGCGGCGATAGCGCCGCCAATAAAGAAATGCGGGCATGCTGAATCCGGCAGTGAGAAGCGCAAGAAAGCCAAAATCGAACTGATGATGCCACGACTTAAAAATCGCAACCGCCCCAATGAGTGCCAGTATGGGCATCCAGAGAAATGTGCGCGCGGTGTATTGGCGATTGCTCAACAGGAAAACAGAAGGCGCAAGGAAGGTCAGCACGAGGCAAGCGATATAGACGGACCGCCATTCGCATCCATATGCGAGCGCAGCTGTGTAAACGGTGACCGGGAGCCCGACCAAAACGATCAGACGGCGCGTCATCTGTTTATTTTCGAAAAATGAGGTGAGAGACGCGACAAAAAAGACCGCAGAGAGTTGCAGGGATCCCCAGGCCATGATGAAGATCATGGGAGGATCGTCAGCGGTGGCAGGCTCGAAGATTCCGGCAACAAAATGGACGAAGATCAGACCCCATGCCGCGATCCACAAGGTCAATCTGGGAGAACGGACGTGTCGCCGCAAGGCCACAAAGATGCCGACCAGGACGGCCAGAACAAGGATTGTTGGAAGCTTGTCTAACAAAGTGCCAATTATCGCTTTCCCTTGAGCGTTGTCGGGAATGTATCACGCGTGATTGACCCTTCGTACGCTATGTTCGCCGAGCCTGATGACCTTGGTAATCTGAAACAGACGTACTTAAGATTGGCCGGCGTGTGGTAGTAGCATGCTAAGAACCACCGATGGAGGGCTCTTTTTAATGCGGTTCACGCGAGTCGCAGAAACGCTACGTTGAATCAAACAATGGGACTTTGGGTTTGGAGTAAATTTGCGTTATGAAAATTCTGGTGGTGGGCGCAGGCGCGATCGGCGGATATTTTGGTGGCAGACTTCTGGAGCAGAAGCGCGACGTAACCTTTCTAGTGCGACGTGGGCGCGCCGCACAATTGGCGCAAACAGGGTTAGTCATCCGTAGCCGCATGGGAGACGTTTCCCTGGCAGCGCCTCCGACCGTCCTGGCTGAAAATCTTCATACTAAATTTGATCTCATCGTATTGAGTTGTAAAGCCTACGATCTGGAAAACGCGATCACATCTTTTACGCCCGCGGTAGGCGCTAATACCGCAATTCTGCCGCTGCTCAATGGAATGCGACACCTTGACCTGCTCGATGACAAGTTCGGTAAAGAACATGTTCTTGGCGGCCAGTGCTTCATTGCAGCGACTGTGAATGAACATCATGAGATCGTTCATCTCAATGAAGCCCATGATCTCTCATTCGGGGAACGGTCGGGCGAGATATCTGACCGTGTTCGTACGATCGCCGATGAGTTCAAAGGCGCCCGCTGCAAAGCTCGACTGTCTACCGAAATTGTGCTTGAGATGTGGGAGAAATGGGTCTTCATCACCAGCGCAGCCGGCGCCACCTGCCTGATGCGTGCGTCGATGGGCGATATTTTATCTGCACCCGGCGGAAAGGAATTCATCCTTGGACTGTTGGGCGAATGCCGGTCAGTGGCCGAAGCTGAAAGCTATCCTCCGCGTGAAGCGAGCGTTGCGCGAGCCCAGACAACCCTGACCACCCCGGGATCTTCACTGACTGCGTCCATGCTTCGGGATATTGAACACAATGCCCCCATTGAAGCTGACCACATTGTGGGTGACATGTTGCTGCGCGGCGCAGAACGCAATATACCTAAAGAAAAACTGGCATACCTGGCCATGGCCTTTACTCACCTGAAAGCCTATGAAGCGCGGCGGAAAAGAAAACAGCAGCCGATTCAGACGGAAACCGCGAAACGGACCTGAGTTTCTCAGCCGGCGGAGCAGGTTCTCAGCCGACTTTTGTTTTCCCTGCGCTCAGCATTTTCCGAATTGTCAGTCCTAGTTCCTCAGTAGCAAACGGCTTCGGAATAAAGGCTTCGCCGTCGCCCAAATCATCCAGAAAATCCGAGGTATAGCCGGAAACGTACAGCACCGGCAGTCCAGGCCGCAAAGCTCTGCACTTCTTCGCGAACTCTCGACCATCCATGCCGGGCATAACAATGTCTGTAACCAGCAGATCAATCATTCCCTGAAAGGACGCTGAAATTCGCAGCGCCTCCTCCGCTTTACTGGCAGATAAGACGCGGTAGCCATTCAGCCTCAGAAACTCACCAGTTAGCATGAGCAGATCAGGTTGATCTTCCAGTAACAAGATCGTTTCGTTCCCGCGCATTTGACTGCTTGTCGCCGGCAGCGAGACCGACATTGCCACTGCCTCCTCGTCCGGTATGGGCAGAAATACATCGAGAGTTGTTCCTTCATCCGGCTCGCTACGGACCGCGATTGTTCCGCCACTTTGCGTGATGATTCCGTATGCAGTAGCCAGGCCCATGCCGGTTGCTTCAGTCAGACTTTTCGTGCTGAAGAACGGTTCAAACATGCGCGCTTTGACATCCGGCGTCATGCCAGTCCCCGTGTCCATGATGGACAGCAGCGCATATCTTCCGGGAGGTAGCCCAGGATTCGCGCGCCCGGTATCGCGCGTGAACACCACAGCCTCAACGGCGAGCCGGACTTTGCCTCCCCGCGGCATTGCGCTGCGGGCATTGTTCAGCAGATTGGTGATGACCAGCTCTATTTGCAGACGGTCTGCCTGTATCCACACCGGTGCTTTCGCAGGCACGATCTGGAACTCAATGGCCTGGCCGAGAAGCTCAGTAAATGAAGGAGATAAGTAGGCGACCAGGGAGTTCAAATCCAGGATCTGGGCAAACAATATCTGCTTGCGACCGAAGGTGAGCAGTTGCCGGGCCAGGCCACCCGCCTTTTCGGACGCACGCCGTATGCGATCAACATGTCTCTTTTGCTCTTCAGTCGCCTCCGGCGTCAATATCAACTCCGCCGATCCCATGATTACAGCCAGCAGGTTATTGAACTCGTGCGCGGTGCCTCCCGCCAGGCGCCCCAGAGCTTCCAATTTCTGAGCCTGATACAGCTTTTCTTCCATGCGCTTGCGCTTGCTGATGTCCTGGACAATGGCAATGACAGTCGCCTTTTCGTGCGACCAGACTGGAATCAAACTTATTTCCACCGAAAAGACGGTGCCGTCTTTTTTCTGAGCGGAGAGCTCAAGGCCGTTGCCCATCCTTCGAATTCGCGGACGCTGCGAGTAATCCTCGCGATGATGGCGATGCGCTTCTCGCTTCGCTCCCGGGACAAGGAGCGCTTCCACCTCCTGACCGATCAACTCTTCCAGAGCGTAACCGAACATGATGACAGCCGCGTTGTTGGCGACCTGGATTTTTCCATCATTTGAAACTTCCAGCACCGCGTCAGATGCGCCCTCCAGCAACTCACGGAAACGAGATTCGCTCTGGAGCAAGCGATTGGTGAGAACTGAGTTTTCCTCTTCCAGGGCCTTCAGGCGAGCAAGGAGATGCTGGGTTTCCGGCTGTTTGCCGGTTCCCGATTGCGGGTCGAACGGGGGATGGATAATGCACATGACCCTGCGCCTTTGATCTTCATGGGAAATGTCTAGCTGGGACTGAGGCCAAGATATCGGACGCGGCTTAGAAGAGATGTGATGGATGTCACATTCAGGGCACTGAGATAGCAGCCTTAAGCGGCTTAAGTTCAATTCCTGACATAGTGCAGCCTCAGAGATGAGTGCACCAAAATAAAATCGGCGAGTCCTTTGTTGTCTGGACTCGCCGCTAGCCTGCTGCGCAGACAGCTTGGCTGCTAAAACGGTGTTGAGTGCACATTTACATCCAGCGTCGCCGTTCCGTTGGACCTATCGCCACATTGGGACCAGTACTGGCCGTGGGCGTGACTGAGGTGATGGTTAATCCGCCGTCAATCGTGAACGCCGGCGCGAACACTCCCTTCAAGAGAAGCAGGCAGACGGGTAGCGTACCTGCTACTCGGGTGAATGATCCAACCACCAGAAAAACAAGCTGGAAGAATTTGGAGTTGAAGGTGAACCGCCGGGGCGCGAGGCGCCCCGACGGACCATAGGGTTAGTTACTTGACGATCTGCGTGAATGAAGCAGTCGGGCTCACACCATCGATGCCGTTGAAGGCCAGCGCTGCGGACACTGAAGATGTGCTTGCCGAGTTAGGAGCGGTCACCCCCACGACCACAGTGATGGTCTGAGGTGCGGTAAGCTTGGCGCCGCCCTTCAGGTTGCCACCGAGGCTCGGGATGGTGCACACGATATTCTTCACGGCGATTCCATTCGCGACCCCTGCGACGGGTGCGGCGCAGGTAAGCACGCCGAGTCCTGTGGGATTAGCGGACGGAGTCACACTCGTGATGGTGAACAGGGCGGGCTCAGTAATCGTAAAGCTCACCCCAGTTACCACGGTCGAGGTTGTGTTGGTCGCGGTGAAGGTATGTGTGGTTGACGTGGCCTTGTTCATCTGCGGTTTCGCCGAGATAGCCGTCACCGGAATGACAACGGTTGGACCGTTGCCGCCCTGTGGAGGCGCGCCAGGAGTAACAGTGGTTAACGTAACCGGCAGAGTGCCTGGAGCCGTAACGTTGCTTGATGCTGCGCCGGTGATATCAGCGGAGACGATCTGAACGATGAAGCTCACGTTGATGGATGCACCGGGAGCAATCGTGCCGATGGTGCAGGTCATGTTGATGACTCCGGGACCGCCCGCCGGGCAAGTTCCCTGGCCGGGCTGGCCTACCAGGATTGTTGCACCATCAGTGGTTGTCAGAGCGTAGGTCAACGTAGCCGCGTTTATGGCCGTGGAAGTAGGATTCTTCAACGTCGCGGTGAAGGTTGACATGATCGGAATACTCGTAACCACAGCAGGACCGGTGAGAGTAAGGGTTGCGTTCGGCGCCGGCTGAGGCGTGACCGGATTCGAAGGTGTCGATTCCATACCGTTCACAGTTCCGTTAATGGCATGGACAGTGAAGGTATATGTTGTCCCGTTCAGAAGACCGGTAAACGGTGTGCTGGTGGTTCCAGCCGGAACGATCAATGGAACGGTGGCCGGAGTCGAAGTGATCTGGTAACCGGTGATCGTTTGAGCAGCAGCGTTCGGCGGCGCAACAAAAGATATGAAAGCCGTGCTGTCGCCCGCAGTCGCCACAACGTTCGTGGGAATGCCGGGTGTTGTCAGCTGGGGCAGCGTGACTGAATTGCTTGTAGCAGGCGCGCCAGGCCCCGAACCGTTGTTCGCGGTCACCTGGAATACGTACACACCGTCTGCCAGGCCGGGAATCACAAGGAAGTTCGGTGCGAACATCTGTGCGCCGGTCGGAGCTACGGTAATGTCAGCCAAAACTACACCCACTGGCACTGTGGAAGCGTGGACAGTATAGAAAAGCACTGTCTGCGCATCTTGTGACGGGCTCCAACCGAGTGTCACCGTGCTGCCCGCTGCGGAGGCACGAACCACAGTAGGAGCGTTGGGTGCTGCAGGCGCCGACGGGTTCTGTGCAACTTGCCACCAGCGACCCTGTCCGAGAAGAGCTGCGCCGGATGGATCATCGCCAGAGTAAAACACAACGTTGGCCGGATCAGTGAAATCCGCCGTGACGCCGTTGATGTTAATGGTGGGGTTGCCATTAAAGACAAAAGCGCCTGCGGGTTCGAACGGGTTTACCACGATCGTACCGCCGCCGCTGATGTTGCCTACCCACATGTCATCCGTAGCGCTGCCGAAATACAGATTGTTGCCGTTCATGTACGGATACGTCTGGTCACCGTACACTGCTGTGGGCGTGAGAGCTGCGAATGTTGCGTTCGCCGGGTTTGTACCCGTGCAAGTAGGCGTCTGGGCGGTTGTTCCGGTCAGGAGTGCCTGGCACGTTGTATCAGCATTTGTGATCACGAATGGTCCGGTGGCGTCCGCGCCCCAGAGGTCGTGACCAATGAAAGCAATGCCATTTCCGCCGCCACGGCTGGGTGTGGCCGCAACAAGCTGAATGAAGTCATTGCAGGTCCCGAATCCACTGGAAGTGGCGGTAGCTGGGCTGTTGATGCGCAACATGGCGCCCGTCTTTTTGAAAGCCACCCAGAGGTTGCCATCTGGTGCAAGGGCAGCCCCGTTCGGCCGTCCAATCGGCAGAATCGGTGTAGCGGTTGTATCGTTCGGGAAAGAGCAACCAGTGGTGCCGCCGGAGAACCGGCTGCCTGTGATGCTGCCCGCCATTGCGAAGATGCTGTCGAAGTTCAACGCACCATCGCCCGAATCACCGGTGGGATCAAAGCCGATGCGGAAAATACCTTCCGAGTTCGTCTGTTCGTCCGTGAGATACAGATTGCTGGTTTTGGGATCGAATGCCATCGGCCCGCCGGTTACAGAAAGGCCGTTCAGCTTAAAGGGACAGGTGTTGATGTTGAAGAAAAACGGCGAAGGCGGAGTGACCAGCGGATTTGCAGCCAGTGCTGCCGCGATTTGGGCATTTCCTGTGTCAATATCAGGATCGATGCGGCAAATACCGAAGTTAGAATCGCCAGCCCACAGGTGACGGACCGGTGTTTGAACGCCATTTACGAGCTTGTTGCCGTAAAGGATGATGCCGCCCACGGGTGCCGTAGGGGGATTAGAAGGAGCGGGCGTCGAGGGGCTGACTCCAAGACTCTGGAATGCAGTCGTCGGCGGAACCGCGGTCGATTGGGCGCTCGCGGAGACTGCTGCGAGCACCAAGAGTACTGTCAAGCAAAAGCATGCGCGGGCTGCAATGCTGCTTTTCCCGCGGCGTTGCCTGGCAACCGCAGAACAGGTAGAGCGTTTCATGTTAAGCCTTCCCGTCCCCGTGGCTGTGCCGCGGGGTACATTTCTTTTAGGACAAGGCTTCATCCGTACTGCAAAAAGCTGAACATTACGCTCGACCGTGATTTAAAGCCGGAAGTGTGCGGAACACAATCGTCCGCTCGCCTGCTCGCCGGATCTTTGCCCAGCACACGCAGACGCAAATCTTGTTCACTCATAATAGAGTTCTTACGATTAGAGAGTCATTGAGGGTAGATTAAAAACTCTAATCTCTGAAGGCGACACGACTGGCAAAAACCAACACGGCGACCGCAAGGTATTTGCGGCCGCCGATCAATGTTTGTCGTTACTTTTTAATGCTTTTTGGCAGGGGATTTAACAGGCGCCGCTGGCTTGGTTGATGGGGCTGGCGGGCCACTGGCTTCACAGTAATGGACGGTCACAAAAGGTGTTGCAGAGCCTTCCATGGTGGTGATCATGATCAGGCGATCGTATTCGTTCTCCCCAATTGGCGGCACGGTTCCAGATTTGAGACGCGCCACAATGACCGGCAGCGTATCGCTATGGCCAACCACCAGCGTATTGCCGTTCCCCGCATATACCAGGTTACGGACCAGCTTGGCCGAATCCTCCGCCTTCATGATGGAAGGCGTAACTTTTAATCTCTTGGCCAGAGGATCAGCGGTTTGCTGTGTGCGTTTGGCTTCAGTGACATAGATGTTCTTTATGCCTGCGTCTTTTAAGGTATTGGCCAGGCAGTCCGCCCGCTTGAGCCCGGCAGGACTGAGACCGGGATCCGCCGAGCCGGAGGTTTTTTCAGCATGGCGGACCAGAAATACCGTCGTCACGCTTTGTTGTGCCATGACTACCTGACAAAACAGAAGAACGGAGAGAAGAGTGCGCATCAAGTGAAATCTCGATTCGCCTTCCGATCAGTACGAAAGTTCGCTCACTGACTGGATTCCAGGCTGTGGATTTTAAAAAAGTGTTCCAAAAATAACAGAAGTTGCTATCATAGCTCAATCCCCCAACCATTCATTTTGATAATTCAGTTGAGGAAGGTCTCTTCCATGCTTCGCATATTTTCGATTTGCATGTTGGCATGCGCCTGTGCGCTTGCTCAATCTGCTCCAGTACAGCCCACACCCAATCCCGCAATCCAGCAGCAGACATTTCATCCCGAACGGGTTGGGCCGGATACCACGGTGGTTGACATTCAGGGGATTTGCTCCGGAATCGGAAATGATCCGACCACTAAGTCTCCCTGCGCCACCAGTATAAGCCGAAGCCAGTTCGAAGCCATGTTCAATGCCATTGGAGCGAACGGTCCAAACCCCACGACAGCGGCGAGAAAGAGTTTCGCGGAAAGTTACGTACAAACCCTGGCGCTTGCCGATGCCGCCCAGAAGGCCGGCATTGAGAAGGACCCTGAGTTTACCGAGCTCTTGAAGGTTGTTCGCGTCCGCATCCTTGGTGAAGTGTATCGCCGTTCCCTAGAAGCCAAATATGGCAATCCCAGTGAAGAAGATATTGCAAAGTATTACAAAGAGAACACAGCCAAGTTCGAGAACGTGAAAGTTGATCGCGTCATTATTCCTAAGATCAGTGGACGCAAAATCTCCGGCACAGCCGAGGACGCCGCAAAGTTTGTGAAAGATCTGGCGAATGAGATCCGCGAACGCGCGGTGAAAGGCGAAGACATGACCCTGCTTCAGGCGGACGCCTACAAGAAGCTCGGCCTGCCCGCACCTCCGAACAGTGACATGGGAACACGCCGGCGTGGAACGTTGCCTTCGGCCATCGAAGCGGAAATATTCGCCTTGAAGCCAGGCGAGGTCACAAAACTGGAAATCGAGCCGGCGGGTTTCACCATCTACCGTTTGCGGAGCCGGGACATCCCGAGCGTGGATGCCGTTCGCGGTGAAATCCAAAAGGACCTCCACCTGAAGAACGTCGAAACCACTATCAAGGCTGTGATGGACAACGTTCATACGAACCTGAATCTGGACTACTTCACTCCTTATAATGCGACCAGGCAAGTGACTCCGCGTCCCGGGATGCAACCTCACCCTTTGCAGATATATCCCGCAGCGGGTGCATCGCCCTCTGCCGGAACCCCTGCTTCATCGGCAACGCCCAAACCGTAGCTCGCACTTAACGTCGATAGAGCCCTGGATTTATTCCGGGGCTTTTTCTTTTGTAACTAAGACTACCTTTGGTCGGCCGCAAACACGCCATCTCCTGTCTCTTTTTGCACCGCATATCGTTTTCAATGTTCACGCGTCTACTTTTGCTCAAGATCTACTTAGAAATAAGTTTTTTTAATGAAAGCCCAATCCTCCCTTAAGGTGACGTCCCTAAGATCATGTCGCTGTACGGATGTGTGGAGAACTTTGCAAACAAAGCTTCTTAGGCTTCGGACCGTAAAAGGACCCCAAAGACTGATTGCACTCAAAACTTATTTTCGAATGTGAAGTGTTGTGTGCAATTCATTGCAGCTCTCCGGGATCAAACTCCCCTGGGGCGGAGGAAACACAATTTTGGGATTCAGTGTTGTTTTGCGAACCAAGAGACGTTGCTCAGCTGTAGTCGGCTACGTCTTCCTGCACTGGATTCCGGTTTTACAGTGGTAGCTGGAGCGTTCTGGTCTGGCTTGGAAGAGTCGACTCGTCATCACGATCCCGCTATTGTGATGATCGAGTGCTGACACTTTCAATCCCTCAAAATTACGGAACGCTGGTTCTGCTCGACCCAGCGCCGTAAGCCGGAGCCCAGGAAGATACGGTCAACGACGCGGCGCAATTGGAAAGGTCTAAAATCCTCCCCCAAGAGTGTCGTGAAGCCGCGAATGGTTATCAGCCCAGTGATGAGCGGGAGCAATCCCGGGACTCCGCTGCAGCAATAACCCTCTTTTGCGCTACCGCATCGCCTGACTGCATTTTGCAGTTCCACTACCAGAGAGGCTGGCGCTTTGCCCCGCCAGCCTCTTCACTTTCAGGCTCCGTGCCACAATCCCACAAGAGCAGCGGCCAGCATGATCCAGAGAGGATTCGTGCGGGTCCGCAAGAGAAGAGCAAGGCTGGCCATAAACATGACCACGGTAAGAACGTCCAGCAGAGACTGCCGGCCCAGTTGCCAGGCAACGACACCCATCAGAGCAAGCGATCCCACAATCACGCCATCGAGAAACGCGCTCGCTGCAATCGATCTGCGCACTCTGGCGACGATAGGTCCACTGGCAGCCACCAGAACAAATCCCGGCAGGAAAATTGCCACCGTGGCCACAATAGCGCCCTTCACTCCGGCAACCAGATATCCAATGAAAGTTGCGGTCGTGAATACCGGTCCCGGAGTGATCTGACCAACAGCGACGGCGTCCAGCAATTGTTTCTCAGTTAACCAGCCCAGATGGACGATGAAATCAGCCCGCAAAAACGCCAGCAGCACATATCCGCTTCCGAACAGAACTGAACCGATCTTGGCGAAAGTTAGAAATAATCGCCACAGGCTGACTGGAGAGTTCGCTGCTATTGCCGCTAAACCGAATAGCGGGCCCGCACTGTGTACTGGGAAAGTCCATGCCAGAAAGGAAGAATGGGGTGCGCGGACTCTCTGCCACACCGCGGGAATCGCAGCCAACGCCCCTGCCGCGAAGATCACAGCCAAGTTGCTGACTGCCAGTGCCGAGGCCAGCGCAGATAGAAACCCCACAATGGCGAGGAATGAATTTTTGATCGCCGATTGTGCCAGCTTCCAGAACGCCTGCGCAATTACGGCAATGACCACTGGCTTTAAACCGTAGAGAATGCCGCTCACGCGCGGTAGATTTCCGTAGCGAACGTAAGCAGCCGCGATCACGGTAACCATGATTGCGGCCGGCACAATGAAGCAACAGCCGGCAACAATCAACCCTCGCCATCCTCTTTTCAGGAAACCGATGTGGATGGCCATCTCTGTAGAGCTGGGACCAGGGATCAGATTGGCCGCGCCGAGGCGATCAAGAAATTCTTCACGCGTAAGCCACGCTCTGCGCGCTACAAACTCCTGCTCCATCATGGCGATATGCGCAGCAGGGCCGCCAAATGCAACCGTCCCCAGCTTGAGGAATACGAGCGCAAGCTCAGCCAGAGAAACTTCATTCCGCGCGCCGCCGTTCCCGGCCGGCGCACTATTTGCAGGAACTGGCGGCGTCATCTGGAACGCAACGACGCTTTACCGGCTGGGTGCCGGTTCAGCATTGCGCAAGTAAACATCGGTCTTGTTGAGCCAGTCCTGACGCGGCGGATAGAAGACATCAAGATCCACGGTATCTTCCATCGCCTCGGCCTTATGCGGCATGTTGGAAGGAATGCACAAGACCTCGCCGGCGCGTACAAGGATCTCTTTGCCATCGATCCAGAACTTCAGCGCGCCTTCCAGAATGTAAGTGAGCTGTTCATTGACATGGCTATGCTCGGGAACTACACAGCCTTTTTTCAAGAGAACACGCGCCAGCATGAGGTCTTCACCCGTGACCATCTGGCGGTCAAGCAGAGGATTCAGTTTTTCCTGTTCAACGTCTTTCCACGCGATGTGCTTCAACATGGTTCAACATTGTAATGAAGTTGGCGTCAGCGCGCACCCTTATGCCGAACGCCGTACCGCAGTTTCCTGTTCTTCCGGTTCCTGGAGTTGGCGATCGACGGCAATCGTTACCCGCGCCACGAACTCCAACTGAGCACCTGATGTGGGACATGAACTCTGCCTTAACAATCTCAACATGTCGGTAACTTCATTCAATCGCGCACTTTGCATGGCGTAATCGACGTCAGGGCCCGAATTGCGAGCAGCCGAATCGATGTATGACCAGAGAAACTGGTTCATCTCATCAACCACGGTCTTTAAATCTGATACAAGCCCGGTACTTACAACCTGATCAACAAACGTGTCTTTATCTTTAGGGGTGGTGTCTTGAAATGAATCCCAGTGCAATTGCAAACGTAAAGCCCGAAGTTCGTGCGTTAGCCGGCTTATCCGGCTGGTAAGGTCCTTCATTTTTTCTGTCCTTTGTTTTTGACCTTAAAAACGACGTTCCGGAAGTTTAGCTAATGCTCTGTTTAGTACCTTCTAATGCAGCTAGGCTGCCAAACTGCCCTTTGGTCGGTCAAATTTCTCAGGTCTTTTGCTGACAAATCTAAGTGACTAAGAATCCAACTGCTTACCTGAGTAAGCTTAACGACTGGGCTTTTCGAGGCTGTGGAAAAGGCGGTACGAAATTTACCTCAGTGAAACACCTTTTCTGCCGTCCCGCCCGCCGATCGAGTAAAGTTTTCATGGGCGAATCTTTTACGAACATGCGTTAAAATAATCAGATGTCTTCGGTTCCTGAGTCTCTAGCCTGGGCCCATCCTGTTATTCAGGAATGGTTTATCTCCAAATTCGGCACGCCTACGGAGCCTCAGGAGCAGGGTTGGCCACACATTCTGGCCAGACACACCACATTAATATCCGCGCCGACAGGTTCAGGCAAAACACTGGCCGCCTTCCTTATATGTATTGACTCGCTGGTCCGCACTGCCCTCTCCGGCAATCTCAGTGACCGCACCGAGATTCTCTATGTTTCCCCGCTCAAGGCGCTGGGCAATGACATACAGAAAAATCTGGAAGGCCCCCTGTCAGAAATCCTGGAGCTCGCAGGACAAAAAGGCTTGCTCATGCCTCAGATCCGCGTGGCCGTCCGCACGGGTGACACGCTCACGCGTGAGCGGCAGGCGATGCTGAAACGACCGCCGCACATCCTGGTGACAACGCCGGAGTCGCTTTACATTCTCTTAACCGCGGGAAGAAGCCGTGAGATTCTGCGCGATGTAAACACCGTGATTGTGGACGAAATCCACGCAGTGGCCGATGACAAACGTGGAGCGCACCTTACTCTGTCACTCGAACGCCTGGATGCGCTTACCGGACGCCGCGCCGTTCGCATTGGTCTTTCTGCTACACAGAAGCCGATCGAGGTGGTGGCCCACTACCTGACCGGCAATGATCAACCTGCTCCTCAGGTCGTCAACATCGGACACAAGCGCACGCTCGATCTGGCCATTGAAGTTCCCGGCCAGGAACTGGGCCCTGTTGCGAGCAACGAACTGTGGGATGAGATTTACGACCGCATCGTGCAACTGGTGCAGGAACATCGCTCAACGCTGGTGTTCGTGAATACGCGCCGTCTGGCCGAGCGCATTGCGTTCAGCCTCTCCGAGCGCATGGGCGAAGATGCGGTTGCGGCGCACCATGGCAGCCTGGCGCGCAAGATGCGCCTGGATGCGGAAAACAAATTGAAGAATGGCGAAGTAAAAGTGCTGGTGGCAACTGCATCACTGGAGCTTGGCATTGACGTTGGCTTTGTCGATCTCTCAATTCATATCGGTTCGCCGCGGGCAATCGCGGTTGCCTTGCAGCGTTTCGGACGCTCCGGTCACTGGCGTGGCGCGGTTCCCAAAGGCCGGTTCTTTGTCACCACGCGCGATGAGCTCATTGAATGTGCGGCGCTTGTCCGCTGCATTCATCAAGGTGAGCTTGATCGCCTGATCATTCCTGAAGCGCCGCTGGACATACTTGCCCAGCAGATTGTGGCCACGTGTTGCGCCGAGGAATGGGACGAGGATGAACTCTTTACTTTGCTCAAACGCGCGTACCCGTACCGCGATCTGGAACGCAAAGATTATGACGACATCATTGCCATGCTGGCTGACGGCATCGCGTCACAACGCGGCCGCTACGGTGCGTACATCTACCATGACAAGGTCAACCGCAAGCTGAAAGGCCGGCGCGGCGCACGCATGGTCGCCATTATGAACGGCGGCGCCATCCCAGAAACCAATCTTTACACCGTGATTGCCGAACCCGAGGGCATGATGGTGGGTACGCTGCATGAAGACTTTGCCGTCGAGAGTATGAAAGGCGACATTGTTCTGCTGGGCAATACCAGCTGGCGCATACGTCGTATTGAAGCCGCCGGACGCGTAATAGTGGAAGACGCGCACGGCGCGCCGCCATCGATCCCTTTTTGGCTCGGCGAAGCACCGGGACGTACCGAAGAACTTTCACAACAAGTAGGCGAACTGCGGCAGAAAATCAGCGACCTCACGCCGAACACTGTTCCCGGCTTTGTGAATCAGAAATCACCGGAGACGCTGAACGCCGTTGCGTGGCTCAAGCAGGAATGCGGGCTCGACGATTCGGGTGCTGAGCAGGCGATTGAATATATTGTCGCCGGCAGGACCGTGCTGGGCGCAGTGCCAACGGCGAACACGATCATCGCCGAACGTTTCTTTGATGAAGGCGGCGGCATGCAGTTGATTGTGCATGCGCCATTCGGCACACGAATCAATAAAGCCTGGGGACTCTCTCTGCGCAAGCGCTTCTGCGTGTCATTCAACTTTGAGCTTCAGGCGGCTGCCACCGATAATGGCGTGAACATCAGCCTGGCGGAGCAACACAGCTTCCCTCTGGCTGACGTCTTCAACTTCCTCCATGAAAATACGGTCAAGGAAGTTTTGCAACAGGCGGCGCTGCTTTCTCCGCTGCTGGAAACGCGCTGGCGCTGGGACGCCAATCGCTCGCTGGCCCTGCTTCGCTACTGGAATGGAAAGAAGATTCCTCTTCAGGTGCAGCGTACACGTTCGGCTGATCTGCTGGCTTCGGTCTTTCCTGATGCGGCACAGTGCCAGGAAAATGCTGACGGGCCAATCGTGGTTCCCGATCATCCGCTGCTTCGCGAAGTGATGAAGGACATATTTCAGGAAGCCATGGACCTGGAAGGTCTCAAGACCGTTCTGCGTCGTATCCATTCAGGCGACCTCAAGTGCGTTGCCGTTGACACACCGGTGCCATCTGTCTTTTCTCACGAGATTCTGAATTCGAACCCGTACGCGTTTCTGGACGATGCTCCGCTGGAAGAGCGGCGCGCTCGCGCGGTTGAACTGCGGCGTACGTTGCCGGAAGCGGTGCTCAAAGAAGTTGGCGGGCTTGATCCCGCAGCGATTGATGAAGTTCGCGCCGGTGCGTGGCCTGACGTCCGTGAAGCCGACGAACTCGCTGACGCTCTGCATACGTTGATCGGAATTCCGGAAGACTGCCTGGCGCCGGATGGCCGTCGTTCCACGGAAGTCTGGCTGCCATTTTTTGATCGCTTGAGGATGTCGCATCGTGCTACGCGGGCCAGTGTTCGCCGCGAACATGGATCGCCGGATTCTCCTTTCGATCAGGGCGAAATCTTTTTCTGGGTATCGGCCGAAAAAGCGCATTGCTTCCGTGCCATCTACTCTGAAGCACAATTTGAAGACCCGCTTCCTTCCGTCACGGCTGATGTGCCCTCCAAAGAAGACGCATTGAAGGCAATGGTCACAGGCTGGCTTGCACATACTGGGCCAACAACAGCGTCAGCCCTGGCCAGTTTTCTTGGCGTGCAGGTTTCAGAAATCGAGAAAGCTTTGCTGCGCATTGAAAGCAGCGGCCTGATCCTGCGCGGACATTTCAGCGGCAAACCACCGGCAGAAACACAGGCGCCACTCAGCGCCGTGGGCCTGCCGCTTAATCTGGAATGGTGTGAACGCCGCTTGCTGGCGCGCATCCATCGCCTCACGCTGGGCTCACTGCGTAAACAGATCGAACCGGTCACTGCTGCAACTTTCATGCGATGGCTCTTCCGCTGGCAGCATGTTGCGCCGGGAACGCAGCTTCGCGGCGAACGCGGCACACTGGAAGTCATCAGGCAATTGCAGGGCTTCGAAGTTGCCGCCAGCGCATGGGAGCGACAGGTCCTCACGCAGCGCGTCGTCAACTACGATCCTGCCGAACTTGATCAGCTTTGCATGACCGGAGCCGTGGGCTGGGGACGCCTGTCACCACATCCAGCCATGCTTCAGGAAAGTTCCACTGGAACGCGCCGAGTGGTTCCTACAAGCGTTGCGCCGATTACGTTCTTTGTCCGCGAAGAAGCCGAATGGATGGCATTGCCCAGCGTCCATTTAGCGCACGAAGAGGCGCGCAACCAGATCAGGGGACTGAGTCCCAGCGCGTGTGAAGTAATGGAAGTTTTACGCGCGCACGGTGCGTCATTCTTCGTTGATATCGTGCGCAACACTGGTAAATTGAAAGCCGATGTCGAAACCGGACTGTGGGAACTGGTGGCCGCCGGGCTTGTCACTGCTGATGGCTTTGACAACCTGCGTGCGCTCATCGATCCCAGACGGCGTGCCGGCATCGGTAACGGCAAGACGAAGCGGCCGCGCCACAGTGCAGGACGCTGGTCATTGCTCTCGCCCTTACAGGGTGAAGATCCGCAAAAGGCGATTGAGTCAGTCTGCAACATGCTGCTGCAACGATATGGCGTGGTCTTCCGAGAATTGCTGGCGCGCGAATGCATTCTGCCGCGCTGGCGTGACATGCTCATCAACTTCCGTCGCATGGAAGATCGCGGTGAGATTCGCGGAGGCCGTTTCATCAGCGGATTTATCGGCGAACAATTTGCCCTTCCCGTTGCGGTGGAATCCCTGCGCGCCATGAAAAATCTCGCGCCAAGCGGCGAAGTTCTTACCATCTCCGCAGCCGATCCGTTGAATCTCGCCGGCATTGTGGTTCCGGGTGAGCGCGTACCTGCCATCTCAGGAAAATATGTGAGCTTCAAGGACGGCGTTCTGGTTGAGAGTCCTGAAGCCCGGCCGTTGGCGATTGCGGTGATGTCTTGAGCTTTGGCAACGACCTGGTTGAAGGCGAAGATTACTACCTGGAAAATGGCTGCTGGGTATTCACGGCAAAGTTTCTGCGCGAACGCGGTTTCTGTTGCCGCTCTGGCTGCCGTCATTGTCCCTACGGCTTCGTGCCCGAGAACGAAACCGACGAGTAGCGGCGCCCGGGATTGAAGCCCCAGGACACAGGCTTATTCATAACGCAATGCGGTCACTGGATCCAGGCGCGCGGCCTTCACTGCCGGATAGATTCCGAAGAACAATCCCACACTGCAGGCGACGACCACTCCCAATGCGATGGCCCAGATCGGAATTAAAGACGGTATGCTGGCCAGCCTGAGAAGCAGACTCAAAGTGAGAGACAGGGCTACCCCAATGATGCCGCCCAGTCCCGTGAGAGTCATAGCTTCCGTTAGGAATTGGAAGGTAATGTCCCGCCGGCGGGCGCCGATCGCCTTGCGCACGCCAATTTCACGCGTTCGTTCCGTCACAGACATCAGCATAATATTCATCACGCCAACGCCCCCCACCAGCAATCCAATGGAAACGACCGCGCCCACCAGTTGAATAACACCGGCCATAATGGCTTTGAACTGATCGCCGACTTGTTGTGCACTGCTGATACCAAATGTGTCCGGCTTGTCCGGCGGCACTCGACGGCGGGTACGCAACAGGCTTCGAATCTCGTCTTCTGCAATGTCCTTCAAGCCCGGATAGGCCATGGCATTGATAAATGTTTCATCGTCACCCGGGTAGTGTTTGCGATATGTCCTATAGGGAATAAACACTTCATTATCGGAAATACCGAGTGCCGCGTTCTTTTTCTTGTCGAGCACCCCAATGACCTCGTAAACAGCGCCATCCACCTGCAGGGGCTTGCCGATCGGAGTCTCGGCAGGAAAAAGCGTATTGGCAACGTCAAAACCAATCACAACAACATCGGAACGGTGCAGATCTTCCTGATCGGTGTAAAAGCGGCCGTCTTTTATCTTGGCGCTTTGTACTTCCATGTAACTGGCGGTCACGCCGCGAAACCTGATATTGCTGAGCTCTTTTCCTTTATATCGAGCAGTACGGACAGGCTGCGGACCAATGCCCACCCGCGGGAGCGCAATAATGTTTACCTCTTTCACCGCCGATAGTTCATCACGGATGGCCATGCCATCTTCAAACGTCAGCGATTTACGAGTGCGTTCCTCCGGCGTAAGCCGGCCGCGGATTCCCTGCTGAAACTTGAACACGAACAGATTGTTCATACCGAACTGGTCGAACGAATCCTGAACGCTGCTCTCAAAGCCAAGCAGGATTGAAGTAACAGTAATCGCTACAGTCACGCCAATCACCACGCCCAGCACCGTGAGAAACGAGCGCACTTTATGTGTGCGGATGGTCTCCAGCGCCATCTTCACGTCTTCCGAAAGTAGTGTTGTTTTGGCGGCGGTCATGCTTCAAATCTCAGGGCTTCAATGGGATCAAGCTTGGAGGCTTTGTGCGCCGGATAGGCGCCAAAAAAGAGTCCTACCAGAGTGGAAATCAACAGTGCGATACCTACCCACAAATACGGCACAGCGGCAGGCACCGGAGTGGCTACTTTAACCAATAAGGTGATGGCCAGCGCGGCAATCACGCCAAGCGCGCCACCCACCACGGACATGACCGCTGCTTCCACCACAAATTGCATGAGGATATCTGTTCGCGTTGCGCCCAGCGACTTACGCACGCCAATCTCGCGGGTACGTTCCGTCACGCTGGCCAGCATGATGTTCATAATCACAATGCCGCCAATCACCATGAACACCAGCACGATGCCAATCGAACTGGAAGCCAGCGTGCCCGTGAGCTGCTTCCACAGGTCCATGACCGCCGAAGCCTCAATGATTCCGAAGTTGTCGTCTTCGTTTGGCTTCAGGTGATGCCGCGCACGCATCAGCATGCGAGCTTCATCCTTGGCTGGATCCATGTAGTCCGGCCCAATGGCTTGAACGGCAATGTCCATGCTTTCCTGCGTGCCGTAAAGTTTCTGGTAGGTTTCCACCGGCATCAGCACAAAGTCATCTTGCGACTGGCCAAAGGCCGTTCCCAGTTCTTTGGATACACCCACCACTTCAAACTCTTCACCATCGATATACAGTGATTTTCCCAGCGGATCAACGCCGGTAAAAAATCTTTTGGCAATATCCGTTCCCAGCATCACCACGTTGGCACGATGACTGTTGTCGGCCTCAATGATGTAACGGCCCGTTTCAGCTTCGCGGGTATCAATGCCCGCCATCTCAGAGGAAACTCCCACAACGGTTATGTCATCCAGCGTGTCGCCTTTATATTTCGCCTTGCCCAGACGGCCGGAGCTTTCCAATCCAACCGCACTGGCCAGCTGCATGTGCTCTTTGAGATAGTTATAGTCATCCCAGGTCACGTTCTTGTTCTTCTTTTGCAGGCGAAGAAATTCATCCAGGCTCGTAATGATCGGGAAACGGCTTACCTGAAAAACGTTCGCGCCAAAGTCTGCCACTTTCTCTGAAATGTACCGATTCGTTCCTTCAATCAGAGACACAACCACAATCAGCGTGGAGACGGACAGAATTACACCCAGCAGCGTGAGAAACGAACGCAGCTTATGCGTACGCAACGTCTCCAGCGCGATCACCGTCGGCTCTTTCAGTGAGATCCCGCGGCGGACATTTGCCACTCGACTTGAATTTTCAGCAGGTGGTTTCACCCAGACTCCGTCATTTGTACCTGGCCTTATTCCCGTGTCCTGAACACTCGCGTCCTGAAACAATAGACGTTTGCGTATGGGAAAGGGTGCGTACTTCCAGAATAACAGCTTAAAGTTGTTATAAGTGCCGCTTGCGTGACTTCGTAAACCGCATGACCACTAAGCACTGCTGTTTCAAAACCCAGCGCGTTTCGCTGTGTAAGGTCTTCACCATGTCTGAAAAGTTCGTACCTCTCTATACGGCTTTGTTGACGATTTGTTCCACCTCAGCGACAATATAAATGTCCAACCAAAGTGGGCCTGTGGCGCAGCTGGGAGCGCGCTTCCATGGCATGGAAGAGGTCGTCGGTTCGATCCCGACCAGGTCCACCAGCTAAACCCTCCTGCCATCAATCATTTACAGCCTGGCCCTTTCCCGGTGTTTTGTCTTCGCCTATCGGCAACAAAAGGCTTTTCTTGATGTGCGTTTCTCCCTGTCTCCGTGGTAGGTGCTGGGTCTAGATTCCGATCACCCGATGTCCCGGTCACCAGATCACCCGATTCTTGCCCTTTGTGTTCCTTCCTGTCCTCTGTGGTTGGCTCTAACGGGTTTACTCTCCCAATTTCCTGATTACCAAATTACTCAATTACCAAATCTGTTCAGCCTACCCCCCGTCATTCATCCCACCCGATCCCAGTCATCCCAATTTGGCGTGGGTTTGAGCATTTAGAGCCTTCAGCCCTTCTGATGTTCCCGATCCGTGAAGATCAGCACTATCACTGTTCATCAGCGGTAAGGTTTTTGCCTTTTCCGATCTCGGCGATGACGTCGACGTCGGCGATAGCCTCCCCCTCCCCCGTCATTCATCCCACCCGATCCCAATCATCCCAATTTGGCGTGGGTTTGAGCGATTTGCCACTCCAGTTGCTTTGCTTTTCTCCGCGTCTCCGTGCCACTGCGGTGGGCGTTCGGTTTTGCTTTTCCAATTTCCCGATTACCAAACAACTCAATTACCAAATCTGTTCACCCATATTGATCGATTGCAGAAAAAAAGCAACTGATCTTAGGTACTTGATTCACAATCACAGCGCTCCTGGCGATATTTCTGTAACTGTCATGCGTTATCTGTGATTATCTGCGTCAATCTGCAGCCAATTATTTTTGATCACCGTAAATCAGTGACATTGGTGCTCATCAGCGGTAAGAGTTTCCCGATCTCGGCGATGACGGCGCTCGCGGCGATTACTCAATTTCCCGATTACCAAATTACTCAATTACCAGATTTTCCCGAGTCACTGTGGATGAAAAAATTTCTCGTCGGGAATGAGCCAATCCTCGGTAGGTTTGCATCCTTGTCGGATTGCCACCTCGTAATGACTCAGCAGCGGCGCCAAGGCAGCTCTAACCGCGAGTTCTTCGGTTTCCGCCCAGGTATTGCCCATCAGATAAGGATCGATCTGGATGGGAGTGTGGATATGATGGCTCTGCTCAAAGTAGAAGCGCCCGTCAGGTTCTAAATAGATTCGTATGGTGATCCTGGCTGAAAGGCCGCGTAAAGAGAAGCTGTATTCGCTGACGAACTGACGTGGCTCCGCTATCAGTTTGTGGTTTAAAGCTGCCGTAATTCGAGGTTCCATTTGGTTAAAGCGTTTCCCTTCCGTGACACTGCCCACCATGCGTTAATGCCGGGTGGGACTTGACCGTTTTTCGAACTCACTCAACTGACTGTCACCCGGGAAAATCTTGCCACTCCCAGATACCTGTGAACTATGAAGTTTCCCTCCCAGGATCGCTTCTTCCCGCGGACCTGGGCGATTCCACAAATACCATTCTTTAACGCATCATCCAGCGCACGAATAATTCAGAAAACCCGAACACGCGATCTGCGATGACCGAGACTGCGCCCGCGCCAATTACGGTTGTCATCTCCAAAACAAGTTTTCTCAGGATGACTCTGTTTCTCGTAACACGCCAAATAATTGGAAGATTGATAGCGGCGCTCGCCAGCGAAGCCAGTACCGTGGTTCGTCCGGCTACTACTGGACTGATTTGGCCGTGCATTGCCATGGTTGCGGCCGCAACGGTTGTGCTGGCGCTGCTCACCAGTCCACCCAGAAAACCGACAGCCAGCACTCCCGAAGCGCCGAACAGCCTTCCCAGCAATGCTCCCGTGATTTGGATCGCGACGAATATCGCACCAAACCGGACAACTTTCCCCAGGGCGATGGGTGATGTCAGAAACAAACTACCCTGGGGTGCAGATTGGTCTGGCACGCGATTTCTCCGGACCCAAAAGCCTGCCACCAGAGTCATCGCCATGAGAGGAGCCAAAGTCGCACCTAACGAGCGGGGAGAGAACAAAGCCGCCAGGACAAGATTGCGCGCGAACATCGCCATGGTCGCGACCAGGCATAAGCTCGTCGCCAGGGCCGTCATTCCGTTTTCGCTGATTCGCGAACTCAATTCCGCTACAGTTGCTGTGCTGTTTACCAGTCCTCCAAACACCGCGCTGAGATAGAGCCCCTTGGTGCTATAAATTCGCAGCAGCACGTAGTTCACAAAGCCAATGCCGGAAATCGCAATCACGCTGATCCATGCATCACTAGGATTAAACAAGTTCCAGGGATCCAGGTAACGGTTTGGCAGTACTGGGTAAATCACGAAACCGATGAGTCCCAGCAGTACTGCGCTTCGTATTTCCGATGGCTGCAATCCGCCGGCAAAGCGGCTCAACTCGGTCTTCCATGCGAGTAGCATGGTGATGACAACTGCGCCGGCAACAGGGGTGAAGATGTGCCCCAGACCAACCAGCGTTCCCAGCAGGTAAGTTGCTATCAGAGCGGCTGAAGTGGTGATTTCAAGCGAACGATCGGTGAGAATACTGCGGCCATTCATCGCAACAACCAGCAACAAAACTCCAGCGAGCGATGCCACCACCACAGGTTGGCCAATGATGGCGGCCAGCATACCCGCCAGTGCCACAATGGCGAACGTCCGAATGCCTACATCTTTGTTGGACCATTCGCGCTCCAAGCCGATCAACATGCCAATTCCGACGGCTACGGCCATTTTGAGAGCAATCGGCATTGGTGGAAAACGAATCGCTTCATTCTGCATTCACATACCTTATGGGACACCGCCCTCCGCTCAATCGCGCGAACTCATCGCGTTTGCTTGGCTCCTGTCTCTCTTTTGGCTCACCGCATTTTGATGAATCCGTTGATGAGCACCCAGATACAGCGCGCATGCGACGGTGAGGAGAAATAAAGATAGTGCTATTGCGAGCAGAACTCGGTCCTTCCTCGCTAAATGAAGCTTTCCCTCTCGGGCAGAGTGTTTCTGCAACATACATTCCTCATAAATCGGTTGTAAGGCTATTCATGGCGGGTTCATGCAGTCCCGGCGCCAATATAACTGGGATGCAGCAACCTGAAGATGTAGCTCTAAAGTAGAGGAATGAGGAGGCTTAACAGCGTAGCGGCAAGGTGGTGGCGCGATGAAGAGAAGGAAAAGTCAGTCGCGGCTCATGTATGGAAATCCGTAAACCAGGAAGCGCCGCTATGAGTTGAGATGTTTCCTGAAAAGATATGCCTTCTTCAGCCGACGAGCACGTCGCCGGGCGATCAGTTACTTTCCCGCCGTGACCAGCGCATTTGTGTTCAATACGCACAACTGGATTATTGGCATGATGCTTGCCGGTGATAACTGATGTCGAGACGAAATCCGCCGTGGCAGCAAACAAAAACAGGAAGATGCCGAGAAGGCATCGAATCCATTGTTGTAGGCGGCTTGTCATCGATTATATTGGGGAATCCCTGCTCTATTATCCCTTCAAGGTCAGACAAGTCAAGCCAAATGTGTGAATATCTGACGGCGATCTCGGCGATCCACTCCCTTTGTCATTCCGCAGCGAGGAATCCGCTTATCGCTCAGTCTCAGGGAATTTTCTCGAGAATCCCTTTGTGTTCCTTCGTGTCCTTTGTGGGTAAAGCTTTTGACTTCCCGATCCCGGCGATGTCGCCGCTGGCCATCATTTCTTCGTGGGCTGCTCCTGCTCCAACTGCTTCAGCTTCTTCTCCAGCATCATCTTCTGCTGCTCCTTGGACAATTTCGGGAACAGGAAGGCGATTTGCGCACGCATGCCCCACGGCGACGTGCCCGCCGGACGAACTGGGTTGCCGTAGAACTGCAGGCTCAAGTTGATCGGCTGCGCTCCGACCTTCATGATCCGGCCAATGCCACCACCGTACGGCACGGTCCACACGTTGCCGCTGGTGGCTTTCCAGTTGGCGGTGATGATAGGTTGCCACGTGGTGAACCAGCCTTTTTTCAGGTTGTAGTTGATGAAGTACTGGAGCAGCATCTGGTTGACTGCGGGCTTGTCGGATTCGCCGGCAAAATTCCAGACGTTGCTGACCAGCACACCCAGCGTCCAATGTCCGGGCTGAACCAGAGCAACCACTGACGGTCCTCCGCTCCACTTGCCCTGGCCGAGCACTTTGTTGGTGGCCGTAGGCAGAAGGAAGGCCGGCCCAATGCCCCAGATCAGCTTGTGTGGCTTCGCCGGCGAGAGAAAGAACGTGGGATTGATGTCGCCCATGCCCAGAGTGCCGACATTGAGCTGCGTGACATCCGGCTGATACACCAGCGGCAGGATGATGCGATTGATCAGGTTCCAGTTCTCGCTCAATCTCATGGGAATGACCGGCTGGATATTCATGACATTCTGTGTACGATCCAGAGGGCCAATGTTGAAGTTGGTATTGTTTTGCAGTGGAACGCTGATCAGGCTCGCCACGGGATTCTGCGTAGCCTTTTGCAGGTCCTCTGTACCCTTTTCTTCATCCGCAGGTTTCTGCTGCGCCCAGACCGCGACGGAGAGCAGAACGGCCACAAGTGGAATCCGAACTCTGTTGCCTGCCGCTCGCCTGGATGTTTTCATGATTGCATTTTTCCTCCGGATGGCGGATCGGCCGGCCCGACAGCAGAATATGGAAGGCGCAAGGCACACCGCTTCCAGATGCCGTGTGTGGCTATCTTGGGATAGTGCGGCTCTTCGTTCTGCTGGCAATAATTACAGCTTGGAAACTCCCGTGCTCCGTTAGGAAAGCCCAAAATTGGGCGTATCAAAATGCTCGAGTTCCGCGCAGATGCCTGGCGAGTTTCCTCATACCCGGAGCCCGCGGGGCTAGCAGTTCTGCCAGTTCCGTGGCGGGTACTCGCTTCTTAGCTTAAGTGTGCTGACGATACGTAAGACTCATGTCGGTATGGGAAAACCCAGAGCAAAATCCGGTGAGCGAGCTGCGCCAGTTTTCCCTTGAGGCGAGATCAGTCCAGACGTGCCGGATTCCGGAAACGCTGCGGGGTGCTTACTCCTTCCAGATGACAGGGAGAATCTCGATGACAATTGCCCAACGCCTCTGCAGCCTCCTCTCGGGTGTGCCTTCCACCTGGGCTGCCGAGTGGTCCTGGGGGATACCCCTGATCATGCTCACCGTGCTCATTCATGTCCTGGGGTTTGGACTCACCAGACCGATTGTTCTCAGGGCTTCGGCGCGCATGGTCCAGCATCGCCACCCCACGGTAGTGTTTGTGGCGTTCGTAGGCGTCATGACCATGTTAGCCACCGGCCTCCACGCTATCGAGGCGTGTATCTGGGCTGGCGCTTATCAGTTCCTGGGCGCGTTGCCGGACAACAAATCTGCCATGCTCTACTCATTGAACGCCATGACAAGCTACGGGCACACCAACATTCGTCTGGACGAACACTGGCAGCTCATGGGTGCGATGGAAGCGCTCAATGGATGGCTGTTATTCGGTCTCAGCACGGCCTTTTTGTACGCCATTGTCGCCAAAGCCTTCTCCGCTTTAGAGGAGCGAGAACACAACGGTTTCAGGGGCTGATTACGAAGACCGTGGAGCGCAGGCGCCCTCGCCTGCGCCGGAGGTTTGGGCGGGGGCCAGCTTCCGAGTCATCTTCGATCACTCACGAAAAGCTCTGCTGGCCCGATTCTCTACCTCTCTGTCATTCCGAGCGTTGCCGGAGCATACGCGACGGCGAGAGAGGAACCCCGAGGATGTCTGCGACGTAAATGCAGTCTCAGGGAATTTTCTCGAGAATCCCCTTTGTGTTCCTTCGTGTCCTTTGTGGTTGAAGTTTTTTGTTTGCGATGTCGCGCGATGACGGCGCTGTCGGCGGCGCACGCTTCAGCCGAAATTAAAGCCCATCGCTCTGTCATTCCGAGCGTTGCCGGAGCATACGCGACGGCGAGAGAGGAACCCCGAGGATGTCTGCGATGTAAATGCAGTCTCAGGGAATTTTCTCGAGAATCCCCTTTGTGTTCCTTCGTGTCCTTTGTAGTTGAGCTTCTTGTTTTCTTTGGCTCGCAGTACTTCGGTTTGCTCGTCTTGATCAGTTCAATCACCGTTCATCAGCAGTATGGTTTTGCCTTTTTCGATGAGGCTAGAATCTACTGCCCCGGGCACGCCGCTCCCTTCGCGGCCCATTCTTTTGCCTTGGCCATAAACTGGGCCTGCGGGACCGGCACAGGAGTACGCCCCTCACCCGGATGCCAGCCCCACAACGCCAGCGGACTATTCATGTGTTCGACGATCTCATCAACCGTGCGATTGCCGTTTTGTTTCGGGTCCTTGAATAGCTCACACAATTGATTGTCTGTAAGGCCCTCCCAAACCATGGGCATTTCGGGCGACGGCAGATGCCACTCCGGCGCTCCCGGAGGCACATGCAATCCCTGGAGGTTGAAATCCTGGTGACAGGTACTGCAACTCATCCCGGCCACGCCGTTTCCAAGCGCGCCTCGTCGCACATCCATCGTGTGGCGGTGGCCGTCGTCTCCCTGGCGCGGATAGTCACCCCTGGAATGGCAGTTCATACATCGGGGATGGTGCAAGACAACCACCATGGATTCAAACGCTGCCGCCGCACCGGCATCATCATGATGTTGGGCAGTTCGCATCATCGCAGCCCATGTCCAAGTCCATGTGAGGCACATTGCTGCCACCGCGATCACCACCACAGAATGTTTTCGAACATTCATCGTCTATCCCTGTTGCTGGTTTCTGGCGGCCATTGCACTTTTAACCCGCGCAGCCGTAAATGGCGCTTCACGAAGTCTCGCGCCGGTCGCATCAAAAATCGCATTGCCCAGTGCGGCAGGAACCAGGGTGATCGCCGTTTCACCCGCACCGGTTGCGGGCACGTCTGTGCGATTAATCAGCACAATCTCCATGGCGGGCATCTCAGCTCCAAGATAAAAGCTGTTGTACGTCTCCCAATCGTTGGAGGTAACACGGGTCTCATCCCATGTGACTTCTTCAAGAAGCGCGCGACTCATACCCTGGAGAACTCCACCTTCAATCTGGTTTCGAACCCCGTCAGGATTTGAGATGGGCCCGCAATCCAGCGCCACAAAGAACTTTCTCACCTGGACTTTGCCGTTAGCCATGTCAACCTCCACCTCCGCCACCAGCGCCGAGTAGCCATTGTTGCCTTCATAGGCGACACAAGCAATTCCGCGCCCGATACTGCTGCCCGCATGCGAAAGCGAAACGTCCTTCCGTGGTGAAGCTCGCTTCTCCCATTTGGCGGCATCCGCGGCTGCTTTCACCACGTCCATGATGCGCTGGTCGCGGAGATGCTGCAGTCGAAAGGCCACGGGATCTGCCTTGACCTTGGCAGAGATTTCATCCATGAAGCATTCGTGAGCAAAGGTGTTTTGGATTCGCAGTGGAGACCGCAGTGGCCCGGTGAAGAAAGGAGACGCCACGGTATGCGTCAGAACACGCTCGCTGCGAACGGTTCCACCGCCCGCACAATTTCCATTCACACATCCGGCGATATACGATGGCGCCGTGTTGCTGCGGTTCTGCAGTTTTTCGCTGGGTTCTTTGGCAGCCTGCGGCTTCACCAGCTCCGGTTCATAGCCGGCCAATACTCCCGTGATTACATTTCCCGGCTTGTCATAACCTGGGCGGTTCCCCCGCGCGGCAATCCAGTTCTCGCAGTCCCACGCAACGATGGCTCCATTCTGGTCGACTCCGGCACGCTGATCGATCACGCACGCCGCCCCAAAATTTTCCCAGACCATCTCGTCCTGCCGCGACAGCTGCACGCGAACGGGTTTGCCCACCGCTTGTGACAACAACGCGGCATCAAAGGAAACCGTATCAGCGCCGTTCAGGCCATAACATCCCGACCCGCGAACATATTGCACGCGCACGCTTTCCAGCGGAACGTCCAGCATCCTGGCGACGATGCTTCGCGTCGGATAAACCGACTGCGTTGCCGACCACACCGTCGTGGAACCGGGTTTCACATCCGCCACGGCGCATGATGTTCCCACCGATCCGTGCATCTGATACGGATAGCTGTATGTAGCTTTCACTTGCGTCGGAGCGGCCGTTAGCAGACGCTCTACATCCTTCGAATCAACCACCAAAGTGTCTCGCGAGGGCTGCTTGCGCAAATAATCAAAGAATGTCTTCTGCGCGGGCAGTCCCGGGCCGGGTTTCCACGTAACCTTGAGCTCGCGCGCAGCTCGCGCCGCCTGCGCTTGCCGCTCGGCAACCACGCCCACAAAATTCTTTCGCACCACAACCTTGACCACTCCCCGAATCTGCCGCACTGAACTCTCATCCACACTAATCACAGTCGCGCCGACATCGGGCGGTCTCACCACGCGCCCATGCAGCATCCCGGGAACACGTATGTTGTGCACAAATTCAAACTGGCCTGTCATCAGCGCGGGTCTATCCATTGACGGAACCGGCTTGCCCAGGACTTTCCACTCCTTCGGTGATCGACGCTTCGCCGCCGTGTTCAATGGAATGTTGAAGCGTTTGCTGCCAATCAGTTCCTCATACCTGATCTGGCGTCCGCCTTTGCCGGTGATAACACCGTCAGCCACCGTCAGTTCGCCGGCCCGCTCGTTCCATTTCGTCGCGGCCATTGTCAGCAGCGCCTCTCGTGCTGTGGCCGCGGCCTGTGCCAGATTTTCTGAATTGAAGTTGGTCGGCGTGGACTGGCTTCCCGAAGTTGTTCCCTGGTCCGGAGCGACTGCCGTGTCGCACTGAATCAGCTTCACGCGGCCGATGGGCACGCACAGCTCTTCTGCCACCAGTTGCGTTTGCACGGTGAACATGCCCTGCCCAAAATCGCACTTTCCTGTATAAGCAGTCACCGAGCCATCGGCGGCCACCGCAATCCATGAATCAAGTTGCCTGGGATCGATATGCGAAGCATGAGTGTCAAATGGCCCTTGCGTAAATAACAAATTCCCAGTCGCTTTCCCAACCAGCGTCGTGGCACTGAAGCTCACAACCAGGGCTCCGGTGCCTTTCAGAAACTCACGCCGTGAAACGCTCATGCTTTCACTTTCCTTGCGTCCGCGTACTTTCGAATCGCCTTCAGCATGCGAACATGAGTGAAGCAGCGGCACAGCACGCCGCCCAGTGCCGCGCGGATTTCCTGATCAGACGCTTCCGGCTTCGCATCGAGCACGGCCTTAGCGGTGAGGATGACGCCGCTCAGGCAGAAGCCGCATTGCGCTGCTCCTTCGTCGATGAAAGCCTGCTGGATGGGGTGAGGTTTTTCCGGCGTGCCTAAGCCTTCCAGGGTTGTGATTTCGTCCTGGCCGACAGCGCCTACTGGCATCACACACGAGCGCGTGACGTGGCCGCGCAGAATGACCGAGCAGGAACCGCATTGGGCCATGCCGCATCCGAACTTAGGGCCGCGCAACCCCATCTCGTCTGCCAACGCGAACAGCAAAGGTGTTTTGGGATCGAGTTCCAGCGTGTACAGACGGCCGTTTACTTTGAGTGAAATCGGGCTCACATCAAAATCCTCGCGACTGGTCTGAAGCCATGCGCAGCTTCAGTTTACTCTGCCAGCTTTGGATGCGGTAGTTTAGTGTGCGGGATGCGGCCCCGCAAGCAGACATTGCCGACCTGCGGTGCTAGCCTGGGTTTTCGATAAAATAGGTTCCACGAAGTTATTGACTGCGTCAAAGGCCTCCCAGGCTCGTTGACACCATGCAGATTTCCAGGAGAACGAACCATGTCCACCGCACCCGTTTTGGAGTCCTTTGCCTTTCAGGCCGAGACTACACAACTGCTCCATCTCATGATCCATTCTCTCTACACCCAGAGAGAGGTGTTCTTGAGAGAGCTGATCTCAAATTCGTCGGACGCTTTGGACAGGCTGCGCTTCGAATCACTCACGAATCCCGAGCTCACCACCAGCGATCACAAATATGAGATCCGGCTCAAGCCGGACAAAGCGGCCAGGACGCTCAGCATCTCTGATACCGGCATCGGCATGAGCCGCCAGGAACTGATCGACCATATCGGCACCATTGCCCGGTCTGGGACCAAAGAGTTGCGGCAACGCATCAAGGAATCGCAGTCTCCTGAATCAGTCGCCGACCTGATCGGCCAATTTGGCGTGGGCTTCTATTCCGCATTCATGGTGGCTGACAAAGTGACCATCACCACACGCCGCGCAGGAGAAAGCAAAGCTACACAATGGGAATCAGCAGGCGATGGCACATATACCCTGGCCGAAGTGGAGAAGCCCGACTGCGGCACCGATATTGTCCTTCATCTGAAACCGGTGGACCACGAAAACGGAATCGAAGATTACACAGACCAGTGGAAGCTCTCCACCATCGTCCACAAATACTCCGATTTCATCGCGTATCCCATCATCTATGAAGGTCCAGGCCAGGAACCAGGGGAGAAGGAAGAAGGCAAAGAGACCAAGGTCGAAAAAAAGACAGAAACAAAAACGTTAAATTCCATGAAACCGATCTGGACGCGCAGCCGTTCAGAGATCACGGACAGTGAATACAACGATTTTTACAAACACCTCTCCAATGACTGGGTTGATCCTCTCAAGGTGCTTCCGTTGAAAGCCGAAGGCAATTTTGAATATCAGGCATTGCTGTTTGTTCCCTCTGTGGCTCCGCATGACCTTTATTTCCATTTATCGGAAGGCGGGTTGCGGCTGTATGCCAGGCGCGTGATGGTCATGGAGAACTGCGAGGACCTGTTGCCGCGCTATCTTCGCTTCATCAAGGGAGTGGTGGATTCCAGCGACCTGCCTTTGAACATCTCCCGCCAGCGGCTTCAGCAGGACCGGCACATTACACAGATGCGCAAATGGTTAACGCGAAAAATGCTGGAAGCTCTGGGCGACATGCGGGAGAAGGAACCCGAGAAATATCTAACATTCTGGGAGCACTTTGGCCGCGCCATGAAGGAAGGAGTTGGCACCGATTACGAAAACAAGGAAAAGCTCCTGCCACTATTGATGTTCGCATCGTCAAATCATGCCACCGATCTCACCACGTTCAAGGGCTACCTGGAAAGAATGAAACCCGACCAGAAGGACATCCTCTATCTGACGGGGGAGTCACGCAAGGTGATGGAAAACTCGCCGCATCTGGAGGCGGTCCGGCAAAAAGGCTACGAAGTGCTGTTCATGACCGACCCGGTGGATGAACTACTCGTCCAGCACTTGTATGAGTTTGAAGGCAAGCCACTGAAGTCGTTGAACAAGGGCAGAGTCAATCTGGGCACGGAAGAGGAAGAAAAGCAGCGTGCCGAACAGCTCAAGCAGAAGGAAGAAGATTATGCTGCATTCATGGCCGCCGGCCAGAAAAAGCTGGACGAATATGTAAAGCAGATGCGTCTCTCCACACGTCTGGTGGGATCACCGGTTTGCCTGGTAACGGAAGAGCATGAGTTCAGCCCTAACCTTGAGCGTTTGCTGCAGAAGACAAAAGGCGCTGGGCCAAAGCAGAAGCGGATTATGGAACTCAACCCTGAGCATCCGCTGGTTACACGTCTGTATGAACGTTACAAAGCCAACCCGGACGATCCTTCCATCGGTGATTCCATGGAATTGTTGTTTCATCTGGCATTGCTGGCGGAAGGATCAGAGATTGCCGATCCGGTTCGCCTGAATCAATTGACCCTGGATTTGCTCCAGAAGGCCGGTTAGCAGATAGAAGTTAGAAGATAGAAGTTAGAAGATAGAAGGCAGAAGGCGTTCTGGCAGAGAGGGCGAAGCGCAGGCGATTAAAACGAACTCGCTCACGAGTGATATACGCTGACCGGCGAAAAGTTTTGCATAGAGAAATCAAAACTGTTCACCTCCAGAGCCACCCCAACGCAGTTTTCAGGCAAGCCTGGAGTAAGTCGAACAATGCGACCTCGGCAGTTCACGAAGGTCGGTTTGCTCGCCTGGGTCAGCTTCTCAGGGAGAACTAGAACACATTCCACTTCTTGCCCAATATCGAACGTATTTGCCTGAGTGCAAAAGTAGATACCCTGGGCGCTTACGTTACGAGTCTCGGCAAAAAGCTGCACCCGGGTACCTGGAACTGAAATTTTGACCGGCACCTCCAGCGCGAGGCGGGCCATTTTTCGCCTTTCCTGTTGCCGAAACGGCATAAGGAGGTCCAGTTCCTTTCCGCCAGGCGCACAGTGGGCTCCCGGGTGGGGTATCTTATCCATCATGCACGAGAAGTGCCAATCCTGAATTTAAGAGTAAAGCTTTTATTTTTAGGCAGTTGCGGTCTCAGATCGAAGCCTGTGCAGCGTAAAGTTCGCCACCTCTTCACGTCAAGCGAGAGTGGTTCCTCCGTCAAGAACAGGTGTTGCCATATCTAAGTCTTTCATTTTCACCAGATTGATCGATTCGAGAGTAGTCGAGAATCTTAGCATTCTAGGTGAAAACCATTTCTTAATCCTCTGTTAGAGAAATAAACAGCTCGTTTTGCACCATCCACCGTTGTGAATACTTTCTGGCATATATAAAGGAAGCGGGGAGATTTCAGAAAAGGATGCGGCGCAGCGGGTTCCAGTTCCAAATAGTGCAAATGGCATCAAATCGCTACATTTGCACTTCTGTAACCTATACCGCTGAAATGACTGCGGTTATGATCTCCCCATGGCAACGCAACCACGCCTCCGCACTCCAAAGTCGATGAATCCCAACCCTGCGCAAGAAAGGTCTGTCTTCAGGCGGTGGCAGCGTTACCGTCTAAATCTCCCCATTCGGCTGATTGCATGTCGTGAGGACAGCACGCGCATCATGGAAGGCCGGGCCAATGACATCAGTGAAGGCGGCATGCTGGTTTTTGCAGGACTGGAACTCAAGCCGGAAGACAAAGTATTCATAGAATTCACGCCGCCATACTCCAGCAGTCCTGTGCGCGCACCGGGAATTGTGCGCCACCGTCGTGGTTACAACTACGGCGTTCAATTTCTGATGGACACTCACGACGACAAGGAACAGGCAGAACGGTTCCGCAATCTGCTGAAGCTCGCCGCAGGACGCTAAGGCCGGGCCTCGCGATGATTGCTATACCTACTTCGGCACAGGTTTACTACTCACCGGCACCTCATACGCTCCAATAGAGAATGCTTTCCCCTGCGGGCGTGTGAGCCCGTCGATATCAGTAACGTTCCCGCTTACGAATGGGTTATTAGGGTGAGTGTTCGCGCCGGCATCCTTTGCTGGACTGGAATCTTTCAAGCGCAGATCAAACCCTGCAGGATTGACGAACTGCGGATCAGCATTCACATTGTCTGAAGTCTGTGATGGACCGTTGCCGAGTCCCGACCAGAGATTGTGATCGCCCGTGATCTGCCCCTTTTCTCCATCCATGTAGGCCTCTCCGGCCTTCTGCTGGATGATGTTGTTGCGCAAATGCAACGTGAGCGACCGCGGACCACTAATCGCAAACGCACCCCGCGAGCCGTCTGCGTTGCGGGAATGGTTTGCTCCGCAGTCAGAGAGTGTATTGTTGAACGCCTCCACGGCGCCGCTCGGCGCGCCGCCATGATATGTAATCCCAGCCACGTAGATACAAGAGAAGGCGCCGCCCTCATCTTTTGGATCCATCAATCCCACGTGATAGATCACGTTGTTGTATGCCTCAATCGGGCCTTTGGATGGATCAACCGTTGCAAAGTTGATGGCGTTGCAGTTGTCGCCGTGGATCACGTTGTCATGCACGTGTAGATCAAATTGATCGGCGCCGGTTTTATCAGCGGCCCCGCAGCTCGGGCTGCACAAGGGCGAAGAATGAAACTGGATGGCGCGGCAGGTGTAATTGTCGTGAATATGGTTCCAGCCAACATCAATGTGATTGGAATCCGTGCTGAAGTAGACAGCGTGGTAAAACTTCGACGATGTAGGTGGTATGCCCGCGTTGTGCACCTCATTGCCGTAGAACCTGACCTGACTGGCGCCGTTGAGTTGAACGCAGCCCACCTGGCTGTCCGCGCCGGGGCATTGCATCTCATTGCCCACGATCCGCCAGCCTGTGCCACTGATGTCCATGGCTTGTATGCCCGCAATCAGATGAAGCTGTGAGATTACCCAGTAATCTGTGCGTGCGGCAATGTTCGGACTGCGGATAGCATACGCAAGCCCGTGTTCCATCCCAATGGTTACCCTGGCTCCGGGATAGGCGACCAGTGCTTTGGGTGCGTTTTGCGTTCCTGAATTCTCGCCGCCGCGACGGTCCATGCTGAGATAGGCAGTGAAGTTATCCTCAGACTTCTGTGTAACGCCGTCTTGTATGTATGCAATGTCGCCGGGCGCAAGGCTGTCTTTCGCTTTGAGGATGGATTTCCACGGAGAGACGAAGCTGCCGCTGTGGAAGTCGCGCCCTTTGGCAGAGACAAAGTAGATCTTTCCTGCACGGACGATAAAAGGGATTCCGTTGCTTTGTAGTTCATTTTCGTGAACTACAATTTCACCGGATTTTGTCTTGTTTCCGAGTTGGAAGGTAATCCTCGTGTCGCTCCAGATCGGATAGTTCGCAACCGTACCGCCTCCCACTGTGATCGTGGATGCTCCACGCGTTACTCCAAAGCCTTTTCCCCAGATCGTGATCCATGCGCCGGCGTTGTGTTCTCCGCCAGTCTTGGGCGCGCTTTCCAGATCGGAGAAAAAAATGTGGGGTGATAGTTGAGCCTGAGCGGAAATGCCCACTCCAATGATCACCAGGAGAACGGATTGATGGAGCCTGTGCATTGAGAATAAGAGTAGCGTCTCTACGATAATTGTCTTTGCGACAAGTAAAGACTAGCGCAGAAAGCTACTCCATCGCCAGACTAGCGCAGGTGAGCAGCTTGATTCTGTCGGGCAGAGAACGCAGCGCGTGCGGGCGTGCTGCTGATGCGATGAATGGCGGCGTCGACGATTTTATGGATGGTGTTCGAGTATTTTTCAGCGCGTGATTCACTGAGTCGACGTTTGGCTTCTTGCGGCGTGAACCAACTGGGATTTCTCCCGCTCTCCTGCGGAACCACGGCCGAGCGTACTTCCATCAGGTAAGCCGCAATGGTAATTTCGCGGACCGGCTCCGAACTGCCCTGCAATCTCTTGGTATCCAGGTAAATGCCGAATGACTCACCTTCAATCTCGCCGCGAGCGCCGGCCTCTTCCCATGCCTCGGCGGCAGCGCTTTCACTGGCGCTGAGAGCAATTTCCACACGGCCTTTGGGGAATGTCCATTTACCAGAACTGGTATTTACAAGAAGAAACTCAACCGAGGAGCCGTTGGCGCGATAACACACTGCCGCCACTTGCGGCGGATGGCCTATTCCAAATCCACTTCCTACTGCCCGGGAAAATCTGCCCATAATGATTCGCACCCCAGTCATTCGCGGCCCTGAAACGCACTTTCAGCAAACCGGTTTGCACCGATCTCGCTGCATTTCAACCTTATCCGAATTTCCACAAAAGCTGCAATTACTTTGGTGCTGTTTTTACCGTCTTTTCATTGATTGTTCTTTCAACGTTAACAGTCTTTACGGCCACTTCGGCAAAAACCATTGGTGCTTCCCCAACAAGTTGCGAAACAGAGCCAGACCAAGGAAGAAGGCCTGCACAAACGTGCAGGCCTTCAGGTTTAAGTATTCCGTTTGCAGCCGCTTCTAGTGGACCACCGCAACCACGTTGGTGGGTGGATTCGGCTTCGCCGCAACCGTCCCGGCAAATACTTCATAGGCTCCCAGATCAAACGCCGCACCCTGGGGCCGTAGCACTCCGTCCTTGTCCGTGGTCTGGTTTGGACCCGGGTTGGGGACGAATGGGTTCGCTGGAACAATGGTCAGACCCGCATCTTTCGCGGGGCTGGTGCTGTTGATATGAAGATCTCCGCCAGACCGATTGGCAAATTGCGGGTCGGCATTGAGGTTGTTGGTTGTTTGTGACGGACCGGTTCCGATACCGAACCATAGATTGTGGTCGCCGGTGATCTGCGCCAGCCCGCCGTCAATGTAAATCTCGCCCGGATTCTGGTCTGCAACGTTGTTGCGCAGGTTCATTTTCAGGGTAGCCGGTCCCCCGCCTACTCCAAAAGCTCCACGTGAGCCGCTGGCGTTGGCTGAGTTGTTGGCAGCACAGTCAGAGAGCGTGTTGTTGAAGACCTGAACCGTGCCAGTTCCTTCGGCTCCATTGTTGGTAATGCCTGCCACATAAATGCAGGAGAAGCTGGCGCCCAGTTGCAGGGGATCCATCAAGCCAACGTGGTAAATCACGTTGTTGTAGGCTTCCACCGGCCCCTTGGAAGGATCGACCGTCGCAAAATTGATGCCATTGCAATTGTCGCCATGGATCAGGTTGTCATGCACGTGCAGGTCATACTGATCAAAGCCCGTGGTATCGCCGCTTCCGCAACTCGGCGAACACAAGGGCGATGAATGGAACTGCAGCGCACGACAGGTAAAGTTGTCATGGATGTGGTTCCAGCCCACGTCAATGTGGTTGGAGTCAGTGCTGAAGTACACGGCATGATAGTACTTCGATGACGTTGGGTTGATTCCGGCATTGTGCACTTCATTGCCGTAAAACTTCGACTGGTTGCCGCCACTCATTTCAAAGCAACCAACCTGGTCATCGGCCCCGGGACATTGCATCTCATTACCAACAATTCTCCAGCCTGTGCCGCCCAGGTCCATGGCTTGCGTTCCACCGATGATATGGAGCTGTGAGATCACCCAATAGTCCATATTCACGTTGATGTTAGGCGTGCGGATCCCGTAGTGCAGACCTCCCGCCACGCCTATCGTCACCGTGGCGCCTGGATAAGCCACCAGGGCCATGGGAGCTGCAGCGGTGCCGGAGTTGGAGGCGCCCTGCTTGTCCATACTGAGATAAGCGGTGAAGTTGTCTTCCGACGTCTGGCTTACACCATTTTCGATATACGTAGTGTCACCGGCGGACATACTGTTCTTGGCTTGAGGAATGGTTCTCCATGGAGCCGTGAAGCTGCCTGAGTTCGCATCATTGCCGCTGGTTGAGACAAAGAAGATTTTCCCTGCCCGAACGGTGAACGGCAAGCCGTTGCTGGCTCCGGCTCCGGCAACGTTCACCACAACGTTCCCGCTCGCGGATCCAGCGCCAAGTTGAACTGTGATTTTGCCATCCGACCACAGTGGATAATTGTCGACCGGACCTCCGCCCACGGTGACCGTTGACGAGCCCTGTGTTGCGCCAAAGCCCTTGCCCCACAATGTGACGAAGACGCCCTTGCCATTGGCTCCGCCGCTGTTAGGACCACTTTGCAGATCGGTGAAAAAGAGTCTGGGTGGAGCGCTCTGCGCCGTTGCCGCAATCGCAAGCGCGCAAGTCAATACAACAAACTGCGTCAACTTTCTCAAGTTGATTGAATTCCTCATCATTAAAACCCTTTTGGTAATTGAATTCGGAGTTAGTTTTGCGTGCACAGGCCTCATGGTGTTGGCACCGCCGCGGTCGCCTGATTGGAGAAGGCGCTTTCCGTACCATCAGAAGCAACGTCTGTCACTACGTAGAAATAAGTGACGCCGGAACTGACGGTGCTGTCCGTGTAAGTAAGCGTGGTAATCGGCGTGGAGTTGAGCTTGGTATAAGTGCCCCCGCTGCTAGTGCTGCGATACACGTTGTATCCGGATACCGTGGAAGAACTGGCCGCCCACGTGATCGCAACCGAGTGCTGGACTGTTCCACCTGTTCCTGAAAGAGCAACGCTGGTGGGTGTGGCGGAAGCACTGCTGGTAATTTGCAGGCTGCCCGTGACTGCTCCGCTGTTTTGCGGCGCAAACGTAACGCTGATGGTCGCAGTCTTGCCCGACGCCAGCGCTAACGGCGCGGTCAATCCGGACGCGCTGAAGCCCGTGCCGGTAGTGGCAACCTTGGTGATGGTTACACTCACAGTCGAAGGATTGCTGACTGTGACCGTCTGATTAGCGGTGGATCCAATCACTACAGTCCCGAAAGCAAGCGAGGTTGGGCTGGCTGTGATGGAGCCGGTCGGGGTTGGCGTAGGTGTAGGTGTAGGACTCGGACTCGGACTCGGTGTTGGAGTCGGACTTGGGCTTGGAGTCGGTGTCGGTACCGGCGTTGGGCTCGGCGTTGGCGCCGGGGTTGGCGTAGGAGCGGGTGTTGGCGTAGGAGTCGGGGTTGGCGTCGGACTGCCTCCCGTGTACTCGTAGGCCCCCATGTCATAGCCCGTTCCCTGCGGACGAGCAACCTGGTTGATATCGCGGGATAGACCCGTGTTGATTCCAGCATCAATCGCCGGACTGCCGGACTGAAGCTGGAAATTGCTGCCCGGCGTCACGAACTTCGGATCGCCCGTCTTGCTGGCCGCGGAGAAGGTGGGAATCGCTCCCGCACCGAAAAAGAGATTGTTGCTACCGCCAGCCATTCCAGCTGTTGAATTCCCTGCCAGGTAACTTTCTCCCGACAGCAGGCTGATGATGTTGTTGACCAGTGACACGGACGCTGTGGCGTATACGGCTCCGGAATCCGCATTGCGACGGCCTCCGCAGTCATAGAGCGTGTTGCCTTTCAGCTGCACAGCCGCGGAATTGGTTCCTGCAACCTTGATGCACGCATAACTGGATTCAACACCGCCTGGCGCAGGCCCTGTGCCTGCACGATAAATGACGTTGTTGTACGCCGTGACTGCTCCACGCACAGGATCAATGGTGGCAAAGTTAATGCCGTCACAACGCGAGTCGTGGATCTGGTTATCGTGAACGGTCAGATTGAAGAGGGCCGTGGTGTCGGAATAAAACTGAAGCGCCCGGCAGGAACGGGTATTGGCGATTTCATTCCATCCAAAGTCAATTCCGTTGGAACCGGTATCAAATTGCACGGCCTGATACAGCTTGCTGACGCTGGTGGTTGAACCTGAATCATGCACCAGGTTGCGGTAGAAGATTCCGTTCGTCAAAGCAGAAGCAGCAATACACGATCCCGTGCCCGCTCCATTGGGACAGGAGATATCATTGCCAATCACGCGCCAGTTGGCGGAACTCGCCACCGAAAGCGCGCTGAGCGCACCGCGCAGCGTAAGCCCGGAAAGCACCCAGTTGCTGGCAGCCGCTGTGGTTCTTATGCCGAATTGTTGCCCGGTAGACGAACCGATCGTGGCTGTGGCGCCGGGATAAGCCACCAGCGCGATGGGAGCGGTTGAGGTCCCGCCTTTTGCAATCGCCAGCGATGCTGACGCGCTATTCAGGGCAGTTTGCGAGACTCCATTCATCAAATAAATGATGTCGCCCGCCTGGCTGGATGCCACCGCTTTGGTGACCGTCTTCCACGGCGCGGTAAAGGAACCCGCGTTGGTGTCGGCGCCTGCAGGGGAAACAAACAATAGTCTGCCGGCGCGCACGGTGAACGGTTTCGGATTACTCACTCCGGCGCCAGTGTTGACCAGCACGTTGCCGCTTGCGGCGGCCGTGCCAATTTGAAAGCTTATTTTCGTATTCGACCAGGACAGATAGTTGTCGGCGCTGATACCGCCGACGGAAATGTTGGACGCACCCTGCGTCGCGCCAAAGCCGAAACCATACAACGTGACGATAGCGCCCTTGTTGTTTGGACCACCCGTATTCGGGCCGCTTTGTAGATCTGTTGCAATGATTCGGGGAACAGAGGTCTGAGCCAGCGCGCAAGCACACGCGAGCAAACTCATGACCAGCAGTTTTGCTGCTGATTTCATTAAGCCTCACAAATTTTGTTTTTCTACAGAACCAGAGGTTGTTACGCGCGAAGTTCCTGGCGACGAACGGTGCAATAGGGCACCACCAGGAATTGTCGCGATGGGATTACTTTTTCTTAAGGCAAGTCCCGTGCCATTAAGACCCTCTAACCTGTTTTTACTGAATCGATGTGGGATGGTATGTAGCTGCTTTAATCCTGCTACGTACCAACGTGTAGGAGATTCGCAGTCGGTTGCGAAAATTTCATAGGTGAGCTGGTCTAACCCAACAGTTCACTTTTCGCGTGTCACGGGCCAAGCGTTTTTACTTACTAATGGAGGTATTCGCTTTAGTTTAAGCGCAATTATGCGCAATCATTTGCGCACTCCGCAATGCAATGCACAGAATTTGGCTGAGAAGTACGCTTTGAGGCCTTAGAAAAATTTGCACAGGTGCTCAGGATTCAGCTTCTCACATTCACAACAACCTTACCGGTTGATTTACGGTCTCGCAGCATCTCCATGGCCATTGCCGTGTGATCAAGATCAAAGCGCTGGGAAACATGTGGCTTGAGTTTGCCTTCGGCAAACCAGCGAAGAAGTTGCGCAAACGAACTCCGCAGCAACTCTGGCCGGTGCGTCTGGTATGAACCCCAATAAAAACCGATCACGTCGATATTTTTTACCAGAACGATGTTGGCCGGAATCTGCGGAACACGGCCGGAAGCGAAACCAATGATGATGACCCGCGCTCCCCAGGCAATGGACCGCAGGCTGGCGTCAAAAGCGTCGCCGCCAACAGGGTCGTAGACCACATTCACGCCCCGGCCAGAAGTAATGGCCTTAACCCGTTCACGAATATCTTCCTTGGAATAATCGATAAGATGATCGGCGCCGTGTTCCTGGGCGGTCTTGAGCTTATCTGCGCTGCCGGCACACGCGATCACTTTCGCGCCCATGGCTTTGCCGATCTCGACCGCCGTAAGACCCACGCCTCCAGCAGCTCCGAGCACCAGCAGCCATTCACCAGGTTGCAACCGCGCCCGCCATTCCAAGGCTCCGTGCGAAGTTCCATAAGCAACTGGAAAGGCCGCGCCGGAAGCAAAATCCATGGACTCAGGAATGGAAAGCGCACGCGAGGCGTCAATCACCACCTCTTCCGCAAACGCACCCAGCCCGGTGAGTGCCATCACGCGGTCTCCTACTTTCAGGTGAGACACGCCGCTGCCAATTTCAGTGATCACGCCGGCGGCCTCTGCCCCGGGAATGAAGGGAAACGCCGGCTTCTCCTGATATTGCCCGGCCACCAGAAGCAGGTCGGCGAAATTGATTCCCGCGGCGTGGACCTGGAGGCGGACAGCCCCGTCACGGATCGCCGGTACGGGCGCATCTTCCACCACCAGTTTGTCCGGGCCGCCCCACTCTTTGCAAAGAACTGCGCGCATGCTTGTTTCCTCCGGCCTGAATCTCTCGTCACAAATGCGACGCACAAACAGTGGATTCTAAATCCTGAGGCACGAAAAGGGCTCAGGTAATCATTGATATATTCAATTGCGTTGAATTTTTTGTCATAGCTCAAGAGTGCTGATACTATTCGACAAAGTTCTGCAACTTACACAAGCTTATTTTTAGCTGGGTAACTTCTTATTGGCCTGGAGAACTCTTGCTACGCAAACGCCCTGTTCTGCTGACGGTTGTGCTGGCGGCAACCTCTTTTCTGATTTTTACTTTCAGAGAAATCTTTGTCTATTCCGCCAGTCCTGACAAGGACAAGGAAAGCAACTTCATCTATCCGCACAATTTCGATCCGGAAAAGCCTACAACGCTGTATGTAAAGGCAACGGCGGTGCAATCGCCAGCACTCACGCTCACCCAGACCGGGGGTTTCAGCAATGATGCCAGCCACCTGAACAGGACTGCGGTTCATGGGATCGTACGTGTACAAACCGAAGACGATATTCGCAACGCACTCGCCTACGCCAGGGCCAGGAACCTCAAAATAACCTGTGCCGGCCAGCAGCACAGTATGGGTGGACAAACGTTGACGCAAGGCGGGCTCATACTGGATTTCCGAGACTTCAATCACCTCACTGTAGATAAAGATCATAGGGTTGTGAATGTTCAGAGTGGTGTTCGATGGCGGCAGTTACAGCAGGCGCTGGACAAACAAGGCCTGTCAGTCAAAGCGATGCAATCCATTAACATCTTCAGCGTAGGTGGCACGCTGAGCGTGAATGCACACGGCATTGATCCTGATCCGGGGCCGATTGCGCCGACTGTCCGCGGCTTGCGCGTGATGCTGGCAAGCGGTGAGATCGTGAAAGCCAGCGCAACCGAGAACAGCGATTTGTTCCGGCATGTGCTTGGCGGGTACGGACTGTTCGGCGTAATCCTGGATGCCGACCTCGAACTGGCCGAAAATGCAATGTACGTTCGCAAAGCTGTGTATATGGACTATAAGGATTTTTCCAGTTACTACCAGAAAGATATTGAAGGCAATGCGAATATCGGACTTGCCTTTGGAAGACTTTCCGTAGCGCCCCACGGCTATCTGAAGGAGGCGGTGGCACACATTTATGAGAAAACGCGATACCAGGGAAAACTGCCGGAATTGAAGCCTGCCCGGCATGACGCGATTGCGCGGTTCGTGATTAACCTGTCAAAGACCGGCGGTTTTGGGCGGTGGTTCCGGTGGACTCTGGAAAAATATGTTGAACCACAGTTGCATGACTGCGTAACCCGCAACGAAGCCATGAATCAGCCGGGAGAATGCATGGTTTCACGGAATGAAGAGATGTACGACAACATGGCCTACCTGAAAAACCGGCTTCCTGATACGGATATCCTTCAGGAATATTTCATTCCCTACGACAATATGCCGCAATTTGTGGACAGCTTGCGAGACGTCGTGAAACGAGATAAATCAAACCTGCTGAACGTAACGATCCGGACTCTACATCGCGATACGATCACAGCTCTGCCCTATGCGAAGCAGAACATGTTTGGCTTTGTTCTTTACTTTAATTGCCGTTTCAATGATAAAGATGCGGAAATATTGCGAAAGACCACCGTTGATCTGATTGACGCCGCCCATCAGGCAGGTGGAACGTTCTACCTTCCCTACCAGCTTTTTTATTCCAGAGAACAACTTCGAAATGCTTACCCTGAAATCGACGACTTTTTCGCCGCCAAGAGAAAGTACGATCCTACGGAGCTGTTCAGCAATAAGTTTTACGAAAAATACGGGGCTTAGTTGCCAGTCCCGGCATGGAAGTTGATGGCCATCACCCGGTTTGACTCTCGTCCCGCAACCGTTTAAGTTTGCAAGTTCTGTTTTGTTATCAAATTCCACAACCGCAGCTGCAAATCCTGGATTTTGACATTCCCCTTGAGGTGATCTGATTGAGTAAGGCGACGAAGAAGCCATCAAAGAAGCAGGAAGGCACAGGTATTGATCGTAAGCTGCATGATCCGGTGAGTGACAAGCTGTCTCCGCTGGCTCCGCTGGATCTGTCGAAAGTGAAGAGCGTAAGCGACCTGTTGCGCGGCATGGCAAACACGGCTTTCACCGGCCGCCAGCTGGGCGAATCAGTGGACGTGTTGGAAGCCATGGCCCGTGACAAGGACTGCTTTGTGGTGATGACCCTCGCCGGAGCTATGACCGTGGCCAAACAGGGGCTGATCGTCTGCGACCTGATTGATCGCGGCTTGGTAAACGCCGTGGTCTCAACCGGCGCTCTGATGGCCCATGGACTGGTGGAAGCTACGGGACAAAAGCATTATCGCTATGATCCGCGCATGAATGACGTGGAGCTTTACGAAGCTGGATACAACCGCGTTTATGACACGCTGGAACCGGAGCAGAACCTGGATCACGTTGAGCTGGTGATGGAAGACGTGCTGGGTAAATGGGACACCGATGAGACCATGTGTTCATGGAGATTGAATCGCGCGATCGGCGCTCATCTCAAGAAGAAGATGAAAGGACGCGGGATTTTAAAGTCGGCCTATGAGCAGGAAGTGCCGGTCTTTGTGCCCGCTTTCACTGATTCCGAACTCGGCCTGGATGTCGCGCTGAACAATCGCATGCGCGCGCGCCAAGGCAAGCCGGCGATCCACTTTGATCCATTTCATGATTTGAATTACTTTGCCGAAACATTGCTGAGGCAGAAGAAGCTGGGGATCTTCACCATTGGCGGCGGCGTGCCGCGCAACTGGGCGCAGCAGTTCGGACCGTATTGTGAGCTGCGTGTGCGTCGCGCGGGAGAAGATGTGCCGCTCAAGCGCTATCATTATGGCGTACGCGTATGTCCGGAGCCGGTGCACTGGGGAGGATTGTCCGGATCGCCCTATTCAGAAGCCATTTCCTGGGGCAAGTTTGTTCCGCCCGATGAAGGCGGCAAATTCGGTGAAGTATTTGTCGACGCAACGGTTGGTTTGCCGATCATGTGTGCGGCTTTGTTTGAACGCCTGGGTAAGAGTTATAAAAAGAGGCGCACCACGAAATAACTCGAAGGTTGCCGAATATTTACGCCGCTTTCAACTTGACCACAAGTGGGTAATAGCTGCTGAAATATGCCTCCAGGTTCATAGGCTCACGTCCGGTGAGCAGTTGCACGGTGTCACTGACCTGTTCAACTTCGCCGGCTGCAATGGCCAGGTATGAGCCGATCCATGTGTCCACTTGCCACTCTTCGGCGATCTGGCTCCGCCACTTGCGGGCTTCTTCCACGGTTTCATTCTGGTAACGAATAACCCGGCCGCAAATTTGCGAAAGCCGCTCAGCAGCTTCCGCAAGCGATATGGCTTCAGGGCCGGTCACGTTGAAGGTCCCTGTCGCTTTCTGCGGTTCTTTGAGCACTGCAGCCGCAACCTGAGCTGCGTCTTCACGTGACACGAATGCCGCTCTTCCGTTTCCCGCCGGCCCACGAATCATATCCTCTGCATTAAGCATTACGCTGAGCATGTCCATGTAAGTGTTGTCACGCAGAGAAGTGTAGGGCACGCCAGTTTCAGCCAGGTATTGCTCAGACTGGTGGTGATCACGACAGTCGGGAAATTCTGAATGAGGCGATGCGTTCTGAAAGGACAAATAGACCAGATGCTTAACGCCGGCACGGGCCGCGGCCTGAAACGCATTGCGATGCAGCTTTGCGCGATCGCCCGGCCTGGCATGCCCGGAGACGATGAAAGCCCGCTCAATCCCCTTCATCGCGCGGTCCAGTGAGGCGATGTCGCCAAAATCAGCGATAACGTATTCCGCGTGCGGCAAGAGTGGCACTTGCCTGGATTCGTGCGCCATCAGTCTCATCGGCAGCTCATCTTTGGACAACAGTTCAGCTATTCTCCTGCCGACGTGCCCAGAAGCTCCCGTGATGAGAATCATACGCACCTTCCTTATAGGAATTGGATGACGCATACCTGAGAGGTGATGGACTATATCCGGAAAAGCTGGAAAGCACATCAGCCGCAATCCTGGCGATCGCACGAAGATTGCTATTCGCGGCGGTCAGGCTTTGCGGCTGATGACAGAACTGCTGCTGGTTTCTATTCGAAAATCAGAATGGCGGATGCAATCACCGTGGTCCACAGGCCGCGTTTGTCGCCGACTGCGGTCTGCGTGACATTGGTGGTGCGGACGATCTTGTTGGAAATCCGGTAGATTTCCTTTTTCTCGTCCCATGAGGTGTCCGGATCGAACTCCACGTTGAGGGTGGTGGCGAGCATTTCCGCAGCCAATTCCTCTGCATATTCACCGGCAACGTCATCCGGCTCGCCGAACGAGTGATGTTCGCTCAGGTACCCGTAGGTGGAGCGATCAGCAGGCATGGCCAGACCGATGCTGGCTGCGGTCAGCCGGTGTGGCTCGCGCGTTGAGTTTTCCGCAACCACGGCAAAAGTGACTTCGCCCGGGTGGAGGAACTTAACGCCCTCCTTGCGCGAGATCAGCTTGCAGTTTGGCGGAAAAATGGACGAAACACGCACCAGATTTTGCGCGGCAATGCCGGCGTCGCGTAGTGCAAGCTCGAAAGATGTCAGGCGCTCTTTATGCTTTCCAACTCCTTTAGTCAGAAAGATGCGCTTGGGAACCATGTCCTTTCCCAATGTTGTGGCCTCCAGTCAGGGCAGTTATTTGTCGCGAATCACAAAAAGTAACACACGCAGACGGCAAGCGCGGAAAATTTATGGAAAAATTATTTCCCGAGCACTTGCGCCAAATGCATATAGAAGTTTTCCGGCCAAAATTCCGTTTTTTGGCGGCTCGCTGGTTGAGAGACGGTGAGCCATTTCGGGATCAGCGTAAATTTCCCGACTGCACCTTCCTTAGTGCATAAATTCTCTCTCAGCGCCATGAACGTTTGCGAGCGTCAAGCCGGGAAACATCAGTGCTTCATGGCCGCTTCAACCTCTTCCGCGGTCCGCGGCAGTCCTTGCGTGAGCATAACCAGTTTGCCTTCCTGGTCAACGTAAAACATGTCTTCGATTCTGACTCCCAGCTTTTCTTCCGGAATGTAAATTCCGGGTTCGAGCGTAAAAACCATACCTTTATTCAGGGGCGCGGGCTCATTGGCATCGTGCACGTTCAGGCCAACGTGATGTCCCAGCCCATGGATGAAGTACTTGCCCAGCGGGTCGCCATGCAGGTCTTTTCCATGCGTGTTGATGTAATCGAAGGCCACTTTATACAGCGAGTCATTGTCAGGGCCGCGTTCCAGTTTCGATTTTCCAACTTGAAACGCCTTGATGGCCGCTTCCTGCGCGCCGAAGACGATGTTGTAGATCTCGCGCTGACGGGCGGTGAACTTGCCATTCACCGGCGCGGTGCGCGTGATGTCCGTGGCATACATGGAAAACTCGCCGCCTACGTCCATCACCACAACATCGCCATCCTTCATGATGTGGTCATCTTCCGAATAGTGCAGCACAGTGGAATAAAACCCGGATCCGACAATAGGCGCATAGGCCGGTCGCTCACACCCACGCTTGCCGAATTCATACTGCATCAGCGCTGAGATTTCGCGTTCGGAGATTCCAGGATGAATGGCCTTGAGCGCCGCCACGTGTCCAGCCATGGAGGCGTTCGTGGCATTCTTGATGAATTGGACCTCGCCGGCATCTTTGATCATGCGCAGGCGGGCGATCAGCGGCTTGGCATCGCGAAAAGCCACGTAGTTGGGAAATGAATTGCCGCGTCGCAGCCACTCGACCGGGCCTGTAGAAGGCGCAGTCTGCCCGTTGCTGCCGAGATCGGAGTAGACCAGCGCTCTGGGCTGCGGCAGCGTTTTCAGCAGCTCCTCATGCATCTTGTCCAGGCTTTCCACTTTGTCAAAGCCGGTGACTTTCGCAGCGTCTGGGCTCTCAGGACCCAGTTTGGGGCCAGTCCATTTTTCCTGAGTCACATTATGTTCGGGCAGGAAAAGAATTTCTGCATATGGATTGGAGTTGATGAATACGGCCGCGCCGGGTTCTAACCATCCGGTCAGGTAGTAAAAGTTATCTTCCTGGCGGAAACCATAGAGATTGTTGGGACCTTCAGCTTCCGTGGGTGCAAATAAGACAAGTGCGCCGCCATCCATGCTCTTGGCTAGCGCCACGCGGCGCGCATGATAGTCGGCGTTATTCTGCCGCTCGGTGGCCGATGCCGCCATCGCCAACGCCAAAAAGATAAAAACTACTTTGCCCAGCCAGGACCGCACTCTCACAAAAGTTTGAAGACCCATTGCAACTCCTCAGCGAATTTGCAGCGGATTCTAACATGCGCCCCCATCGCCCCAGGCACAATTAACGTCAGGCACAATAAAGTCGGGCACGTTCTATAATTTCGCCGCGTCTTCCAACGAATTTCCAGGAGCCGGCAAAGCGGAATGCCAACACAAAAAGCGGATACGACAACCAGTTCCCTCCCCTTGGACGGCTTGCGTGTCATCAGTCTATGCATCAACACGCCTGGACCCGTTGCCGCTTCACGATTGCAGCGCCTGGGCGCCAGCGTCACCAAGGTTGAACCGCCTGCAAGCGATCCGCTGAAAGTTTTTGCTCCAACATGGTATGAGTCGCTGGCCAGGGGCCAGTCCGTCATCACTCTAGACCTCAAAGATCCGGCCCAACGTACGCAACTGGATGATCTTCTCGGCCGCGCCGATCTGCTGCTCGCGTCATTCCGGCCATCTGCCCTGAAGCGGCTTGGTCTTGACTGGGACAGCCTTCGCCATCGCCACCCCAGATTATGTTTCATCGGGATCATTGGATATCCGCAGCCGATGGAAGAGAAAAGCGGACACGATCTCACTTACCTTGCATCTGCCGGACTGGTGACTCCGCCGGAATTGCCGGCAACTTTATTTGCAGATCTTGCGGGCGCCGAACGCTGTGTGAGCCAGGCCCTGGCGTTGCTGCTGAAGTTTGCACGCAGCGGCGAAGCAGGTTGCGATTTTGTTTCGTTGTATGACTGTGCGCACGAACTTTCCGCGCCGATTGCCGCCGGATTGACTGTCCGCGGCAATGTTCTGGGCGGAGGATCTCCCTTTTATGGGCTCTATGAAGCCAACGACGGATGGCTCGCCGTGGCCGCTCTGGAGCCGAGGTTCGCCGAAAAGTTGCTGTTAGAGTTCAATCTCCGGCAAGCAGACCGCGACGAATTCGCACGTATCTTCCGCCAGCGTAGCGCGATTGCGTGGGAAACGTGGGCCGCTGAACGTGACATCCCCATCGTCTCTGTGCGTTGAATAGCACGCTCTCACTCGAACGCGATGTTATTGCTGGGCAAAGACTTGCGTCTGGTCAATGAATGGCCATTCAGTGTACGATGGTCGGTCATTGGACTGGGAAAGGACCCCTCGTGTTCGCGAAAAACTTACTGGCAGGCAAGAAAATCCTGATCACCGGCGGCGCTACTGGCCTCGGCAAAAGCATGGGCAAGCGTTTTCTCGAACTCGGCGCGTCTCTTTATATATGTGGCCGTCGTGAAGAAGTCCTGCAACAGGCGGCCGATGAGTTGCAGGCCGCCACTGGTGGCAAAGTAAAAACTTTCTCGTGTGACGTGCGTGATAACGCTCGCGTTGAAGCCATGATCGAACAGTTCTGGCAGGACGGCCCGCTCGACGTTCTGGTCAACAACGCTGCCGGCAACTTCATCTCGCGTACTGAAGATCTTTCCATCGGAGCATTTGAAGCGGTGATCGGCATCGTGCTCATGGGCACCATTCATACCACCATGGCCTGCGGCAAGCGATGGCTGAAAGCGAAGCACAAAGCCAACGTCCTGAACATTTCCACTACGTATGCCGAACTCGGTTCAGGCTATGTGGTTCCTTCCGCCGTAGCCAAAGCTGGAGTGCTGGCCATGATGCGGAGCCTGGCCGTGGAATGGGGCAAGCAAGGCATCCGTTTCAACTCGATTGCACCGGGAGCCATTCCTACCGAAGGCGCTTTCTCCCGCCTGCTCCCGATGAAAGAACTGGAAGCCATGGCCTCAAAGAAGAATCCTGTCGGACGCTTTGGTACCCATGAAGAACTCGCCGACCTGGCCGCCTTCCTGGTGAGTGACATGTCTGGCTACGTCAATGGCGAACAAATCACCATGGACGGCGGCGCTCTGCTTCAGGGCGCTGGATCGTTCAACTACCTGGGTGACATGCTCACCGACGAAATGTGGCAGGCCATCAAGCCGAAAAAGAAATCGTAGACTAAATATTTTTCAATCGCCGTCTTTGCACCTGACTAATTGCCATTTGCCATTTGCTGGTTTTGATCAGTGTGAATCAGTGTTATCCGTGAAATCAGCGGTAAGCTCTTGCTCTTCCGATCTCGGCGATGTCGCGCGATCACGGCGATCTCGGCGATATTGATGTATCATCCCTGCAACAGTCCGGCCTCACCCCAAAACCTGGGTTTGGAGAAAATGATGCTTGCCGCCAATCCGCAAACTAGAATCCTTGTCGTCAGCTCCGGAAAGAAAACTGAGTACTTCACGATCTTCTGGCATTTGTTGGAAGGCGTGATCTCTCTTGGGGCCGGAATTTCCGCCGGCAGCCTGTCGCTCGTGGGCTTTGGAGTGGACAGTCTGGTCGAACTTGCTTCCGGCGTAGCTGTCCTTTGGCGCATGAACGTGGATCACGACGTTGAACACCGTGAGCGCAACGAAATACTTGCCGTAAAACTAGTTGGCTGGTCTTTCATTGCTCTGGCTCTCTATCTGGTGATGGAATCCATCGTGAGTTTTGTTGAGAAAAAAGCGCCGGAGCACAGTCTCGTTGGCATCGTGATCGCGGTTCTATCACTGGTTGTTATGCCAGTCCTCTCACGGGTGAAACGCCAGATTGGGCTAAAGCTGGATAGCGCTGCCATGTGCGCGGACGCCAAACAAGCCGATTTCTGTGCTTACCTGGCAGCAATTCTGCTTGCTGGATTGCTCCTCAATTACTGGTTCAACTGGTGGTGGGCAGATCCGATCGCCGCCGTCGCCATGGCTCTGATCATCGGCAATGAAGGAATTAATGCCAGCACGGGGCAGCGGGAGTGCTGTTAGGCGCCGGCAGCTTTATCCGGTTGTGCAATCAATCCGCGGAGTAGTAACCTTAAAGACGTGCCTGTGCGCCATCTTAAGTTCGTCTCGGCTGTAGCTGTTCTGCTGGTGATGACCAGCTCGCCGGTCCTGAACTGCATGTCAACTCTTTATAAGATGAGCATGCAGGAGATGGCCTGCTGCCAGCACATGATGTCTGACGGTTGTGATATGGGACAAGGACATGAGTCCTGCTGCCAGACCAATTCAAATCCCTCCGTCGCTGCGGCCACTCACCCGACGCAAATAGTCCACCTGGATGGTGACGCAACCGCTTTTGTTGCGACGGCAATAGCGGATTTATCGGCTCCACGCAGCTACCCGCGTATTACAGATGCCGATGACGGATTGCCTCCTCCGGCTCCGCCCGGCGATATCAGCATTCTCAGAATCTAGAAAGGCTTTTGTCTCTCCATGCGCACGCAATGGCGTGTGCCCGTGTGTCTTTTCAACAAATGGAGATAAGAGATGAAAGCGTTCCTTATTTTGCTGTTTTCAACCACCGCGCTCTGCGTGACCTCGCAATCGTCCGACGGACAACACGCGGTGTCGAGCGGTGTGCCAACTTCACTCGTTGCTTTGATTGAAGAAGCGCAGTTGAAGAATCCAGAAATCCAGGCTTCTCATCATGAATACCGCGCCAAGACCGTTGGCGCGAATGCGGCCGGAGCGCTCCCTGACACTGAAATCATGCTGCAGAATCTGAGTGTTGGCAGTCCGCGTCCCTTCGCTGGTTATACCAACAGCGATTTTGCCTACGTCGGAATCGGAGTTTCGCAACAGCTCCCCTGGCCGGGCAAGCGCGACCTGCGTTCTGCGGTGGCTCGACTGGACGCTGAATCCACAGGGATGCAATCAGCGGTTGTGAGCCGCATGGTTATTGAACAACTCAAAGTAACCTACTTCAAACTCGCATATCTCCAGCAAACGCTGGATGTGCTGCAGAAGGATGACAAATTGCTTGGAGAGATGGAACAGATCACCGAGTCGCGCTATCGGGTAGGTCAGGGAAATCAGGCAGACGTCCTCAAGTCGCAGCTCCAGCATACCCGCATCCTTCAGGAAATCACGATGCATCACCGCGAAGTTGGTCAGATGCAGGCCCAGCTCAAACAATTACTTGGACGCGCGCAAGATTCCTCAGACATTCTGACCGAACCCCTTCGAGAGCGGGTACTGCCCCCCGGCTCTGCAGATTTGATCGAAGGCGTGCGGCAACACAATCCTGAAGTCGCTTTCCGCCAGCAATTGGCCAAACGTGATGACAAGCAGGTTGAACTCGCACAGAAAGAATTTCGGCCCGACTTCGATCTGCAGTACATGTATCAGAACACTGATCGCAAATTTCGCGACTATTACATGCTTACCTTCACCGTAACGCTGCCGAACCGGGGCCGGCGTAAGGCGGAGCTGGCGGCAGCAGTCGAACACCAGCGGTCGGCAGCGTCGGAATTGAATGCTGAGATTCAGCGCCGTTTGGCGGAAGTGCAGAGCCAGTACATAGCTGCGAAAACTTCAGCCGAGCAGCTCAGGATTTACCGCGAAGGATTGATCCCGCAAGCGGAAGCGACGTATCGGGCCGCTCTCGCTGCGTATCAGGCAAACCGCCAGGGGTTTGAGACACTGCTCTCTTCATTTCGTGATCTGCTTGATTTTCAAGAGCAATATCAAAAGGAACTAAGCGAGCACGAATCGGCTCTGGCTCGGCTGGAATCGCTAACGGGGGTTGCACTCCCATGAATACACCCATGCAAGCACGTTCCTATCGAAAGGCATTCTTTGCAGTCCTCTTCGTCAACGCGATCTTGATGGCGGGACTCGGCTTGGCGTGGTGGCGTTCTCACCGCGCTCCCGCTTCCACCGCGGAGGTGCAGCAGGCCTTAGCGGGAGATGCCTCAGTCGCTGAGCCAAACTCTACTGCCCAGGCGCAACATGAGACGCAGCTTGTCCCTATCCAGCTCACCCCACAGAGAATGCAGAGCATCGGTGTGAAGTTCGGGACGGTGTCGTACAAAAACGGAAACGATGAAATCCGTGTTACCGGGAATGTGGATACTGACGAAACCGGGGTTTCCTCCATTCAAGTCCGCTTTCCAGGATGGATTCGCAATGTCTACGTGGACGCCACTTATCGGTATGTGCGCAAGGGGCAACCTCTGTTTACGATTTACAGCCCTGACCTTGTCGCCACAGAACAGGAGTACCTGCTCGCAAGACAAAACCAGCAACAACTCAACAGCAGCGGAGTTGCTGGTGTCTCCGCCGGTGCTGCGTCACTTGCCAACGCCGCAAAAGAGCGCTTGGCGCAGTGGGAAGTTTCACAGGAGGACATTTCCAAGCTTGAATCGACCGGAAAAGTAATCACCGATCTTACGTTCAATGCCCCTGCATCTGGTTACATTGTTGAAAAGAATGTATTGCCTAATATGTATGTGCTGCCTGACACAAAGCTGTACACCATGGCCGATCTTTCCACCGTATGGGTAAACGCTCAGGTATTTCAACCTGATATTGGAAAAATCAAGCCCGGTGATTCCGCCAAGATCACCGTCGACGCATATCCAGGCAGGACGTTCAGCGGGCGCGTAGATCAGATACTTCCGCAGGTTGACGCGAACACACGGACGGTGCGGGTTCGTCTGGTCCTGGCCAATCCTCGGTTGGAGCTGAAGCCCGGCATGTATGTCAACGTTGTTCTGACGGCCCCTCTGGGAAGGCAGCTCATGGTTCCGGCTTCCGCGGTTCTTCAATCGGGTACCCGCCAGCTTGTGTTTGTAAATCATGGTGACGGCAATCTGGAGCCTCGGCAGGTAATGACCGGAGTGCGCGTCGGCGACGAGTTCGTCATAACCCAGGGACTGAAGGCGAACGAATCCATTGTGACCTCGGCCAATTTCCTGATCGATTCTGAAAGCCAATTGCAGGCAGCCAGCGGGAGCTACGTCCCGCCGCCGCCGGGCGCAGGTGGCGCTGCAGTCAACGGCTCTCAGCCGTCCAGCGGGCCGGTCCCGCAAGCGAATGCCGAATTGTCCACCGAACCCTCTCCGCCTCACAAAGGAAGCAATATTTTCCGCGTCAAGTTGACTGGGACCAGCAACAGTCCGATCACTGGAGCGCAAGTGGTCGTCACGTTTTACATGGCTGCGATGCCCGCCATGGGAATGGCCGCGATGACTACGCGGATGGTTCTCACTGATAAAGGCAATGGAATGTACGAAGGCAAAGGCGATCTCGGTTCAGGTGGAACCTGGCAGGTAACAATAACGGCCTCACAGAATGGGACGACGGTCGTCAACAAGCACTTTACTGTCAATGCCGAAGGAGGAATGTAATCATGATCTCCCGAATCATTGACTGGTGCGCCAACAACCGGTTCCTGGTATTGACCAGTGTTCTTTTGCTGGTGCTTGCTGGGATATGGTCGCTGAAACATATCCCGCTCGATGCATTACCTGACATCTCTGACGTTCAGGTGATTATTCACACGGCCTGGGAAGGCCAGCCGCCTGACGTGATCGAAGATCAGGTCACTTATCCAATCGTAACTTCGTTGCTGGCAGCTCCACAGGTGAAAGCTGTCCGCGCTCAGACCATGTTCGGCGATTCCTATGTTTACGTCGTGTTCCAGGATGGAACAGACGTGTATTGGGCACGCTCTCGCGTCCTTGAATACCTTCAGCAGATCGGGGGGCGGTTGCCGCAAGGTGTCCATCCTGCGATCGGGCCAGACGCTACTGGCGCAGGTTGGGTTTACGAATACGCTTTGGTGGACCGCAGCCATCAGCACAGCCTCGCCGATCTCCGCAGCATTCAGGACTGGCATCTGCGATACCAGCTTGAAACCGTACCGGGTGTGGCGGAGGTCGCCAGCATAGGCGGCTTTGTAAAGCAGTACCAGGTGAGACTTGATCCCAATAAGCTGCTGGCTTATGGCGTTCCCTTGTCAACGGTGATTGACCGGGTAAAGACGAGCACGAATGAAGTCGGCGGCCGTGTGCTCGAACTCACTGGAACGCAATACATGGTCCGAGGTCTGGGGTATTTGCGCTCTCTCAGCGATCTTGAGAATGTTCCCGTCATCGCCAGGAACGGTACTCCGGTCCTCATTAAGGACCTGGGTACAGTCGCTTTCGGTCCGGACATCCGGCAGGGCGTCGCGGAATGGAACGGAGAGGGCGAAACTGTAGGCGGGATCGTGGTCATGCGCGATCGGATGAACGCCCTGAACGTGATCCAGGGCGTAAAACAAAAGTTAAAACAGGTTAAGAACTCTTTGCCGCCCGGAGTCGAGGTTGTTTCAGCGTATGACCGGTCCGGTCTAATCAACGCCTCCATTGAAACGCTGCAGCGAGACTTGCTTGAAGAGGCGGTGATCGTCAGCCTGGTGACTATCGTTTTCCTCTTCCATTTCCGCTCCGCCTTCATTCCAATTCTCACCTTGCCAATCGCCGTGGTGATGTCGTTCATCCCCATGTATTACCTTCATGTCACTTCTAATATCATGTCGCTGGGCGGTCTGGCGCTCGCCATTGGCGTCCTGGTGGACGCGGCCATTGTGATGGTGGAAAACGGTTATCGCCATCTCGCTGAGCGTCAGGATGCCGGCCCCGTGGACGAAACAGAGCGAAGAAAAATCCTGACCGGCGCGGCCAGGCAGGTCGGTCCGGCGCTGTTCTTTTCTTTGCTCATTATTGTTGTTTCGTTTCTTCCCGTTTTTCTCCTGGAAGCCCAGGAAGGCCGCATGTTCCGCCCCCTCGCCTGGACCAAGACGTTGGCTGTGGGCTTCTCATCTCTTCTCGCAATCACGCTGGTTCCCATGCTGATGCTGATGCTGATCAAAGGAAAATTGCGCCCTGAATCGCGCAATCCAGTTTCCAGGATCACTCAGGCTCTGTATCTCCCGGTCTTGCGCCTCTGTCTCCGATATCGCAAAACAACATTGGCGTTAAATCTTCTTTTTCTCGTCCTCGTTTTCCCGCTGTCTCTGAAGATTGGCAGCCAATTCATGCCTCCATTGTTTGAAGGTTCATCTCTATTTATGCCCACGGCTTTGCCGGGAATCGGCATCACGCAGGCGACTCAGCTATTACAGGAGCAGGACCGAATCCTGCGCAGCTTTCCTGAAGTGGAAAGTGTCTTTGGAGTCATCGGTCGCTCTGACAGTGCCACGGATAATGCACCTCTCGATATGTATGACACCACCTTGATGCTGAAACCGAAAAGCAAGTGGCGCGCCGGCATGACCCACGAGAAGCTCATCAGTGAAATGGATTCCAGGCTCCAGTTCCCCGGTTTATCCAACACCTGGACCATGCCTGTCGAAAATCGCCTGGACATGGAGTTGACGGGAATCAAAACTCCTGTCGGCCTCAAGATCCAGGGACCGGCCGTGGATGGGATTCAGCAGATCGGATCACAGATTGAGAAGCTTCTCGCTGGGCAGCAGAATGTGCGGGGCGTATTTGCAGAGCGGGTCTCACAGGGCTTCTATATCAATGTCGACGTGAACCGACCGGAGGCCGCCCGTTATGGGCTAACGGTGGAGGACATACAGCGTGCGGTTACATCCGGTATTGGAGGATCCAACATCGCGGAAAACATTGAGGGCCGCGAGCGATATCCGATCAGTGTTCGTTACGAACGCGACTTCCGCGATAACCCGGATGAGCTTCGCCGCGTGCTGATTGGGACTCCCGCCGGCGCGCAGGTCCCGCTTGGGCAGGTCGCACGAGTTTCCTTCTCGCGCGGCCCGGCAATGATCCGGGACGAAGACGGAGCGCTCACAGGCTACGTGTATGTCGATTTGAACACCAGAGACTATGGTGGATTTGTGGATCAAGCAAGCAGTTTGCTTCGCCAAAAGATGAAGCTCCCGGCCGGTTACACCTACCAGTGGTCGGGGGAATACGAGTTTGAACTGAGAGCAAAACAACGGCTCAAACTCATCTTACCCGTCGTGTTTTTTGTCATTTTTATCTTGCTATACATGATTTTCAAGTCTGTTACCGAGGCGCTCGTCCTGATATTTCCTACCCTGTACGCGATGACAGGGGGACTGCTGCTGCAATGGATCCTGGGATACAACTTCAGCGTAGCTGTCTGGGTCGGGTATATCGCTTTATTCGGAATCGCCGTTGAAACTGGTGTCGTCATGGTGGTGTACCTTCATGAAGCGCTGGAACGTAAGGTTCAAGCAGTTGATCCCCTCACGCATGCGGATATCGAGGCGGCAGCGATCGAAGGCGCTGTGCAGCGACTACGGCCAAAGTTGATGACCGTTACGGCGGTGCTTGCCAGTCTGGCCCCGCTCCTCTGGGAAACTGGTATTGGTTCTGACGTGATGAAGCCAATAGCCGCGCCTATTGTGGGTGGAATGATCACATCCACAGTCCATGTCTTGATTTTAGTACCCGTGTTTTTTGTGATGATGAAAGAACATGCGCTCAAGAGAAGCGCAGCAAAAGTCCATCACACATTAACAACCGTATAAAGGAGAACCAATGAACAAAATACAAACACTTTCAATCATTTTAGCTATGACGATCGTGTCCGCTCTCGCCGCATTTTCGCAATCAGCGGAGAAAAACCAGTCCTCGGCCAAACAAGGTACTTTTACTGGGATCGTCAGCGATTCCATGTGTGGGAAGAAACACATGATGAAAGACAAGAGCGCAGCAGAATGTACTCGCGTTTGCGTCAAGCAGGGTATGGACTACGCTCTGGTAGACGGACAGGAGGTTTATACGCTAAAAGGAAATAAATCTGAGATTGATAAGTATGCGGGCGAACGGGCCACCGTCAAAGGAAAGCTGAACGGTAAGACGATCGATGTCGAATCGATCAGCGCCGCAAACAAATCCTAAGCAAAGCTTGAAGGTAGGGCCCCGCTCCACCCTTACTCAGCAAAGACGATATTGCCGATTTTCTCACTGCAGAGCTTGACACCATCCCTATATTTCGATATTAGTAGAAATACAGGAGAATCAATGGCTGTCAAACCCAGCTCACAGGACGTAACCCGCTTTGCTGACATGCTTTCCGCCATGGGCGCTGAGCCAAGGCTGCGCATCCTTCGTCTTTTGCTGACGGCTCATCCCGGCGGAATGGTGGTGGGTGAAATTGGAGAAGAACTTGATATCCCCAATTCCACTCTGTCGCACCATCTGGACAAGTTGAAGAATGAAGGCCTGGTCCAGATTCAACGGGAAGGCACGTTCCTCCGCTACACGGCAAATACGGCGGCTTTAGAAGAGCTCCTGGGCTTCCTTTATGCCGAATGCTGTACCCGCAACAAAGCCATTGAGCCGCAAAAGATCGTCTGCTGCAGATAACAGGAGAACCTACTGCACGTAACTGGAGAACCCAAATGACAGATGCAATCAAAGACGTAGTCCAGAGCAAATACGGAGAAGCCGCCAGGCGCGTGGCCGCCGGGCAGAGCAACTCATGCTGCGGTGCAGCCGCATGTGGAACGGACATTGACCCCATTACCAGGGACCTCTATGACAATTCCCAAACCAGCATCTTGCCTGAGGAAGCGGTAAGAGCCTCACTGGGTTGTGGCAATCCCACCGCCCTCGCCCAGCTCAAGCCCGGTGAAATTGTTCTTGATCTGGGATCCGGCGGCGGCATCGATGTCCTGTTGTCCGCAAGGCGCGTCGGCCCTGGCGGAAAAGCCTACGGCTTGGACATGACAGATGACATGCTAGCCCTCGCGCGTGAGAATCAGAAGAAGTCTGGCATCGACAATGTTGAGTTCCTGAAAGGTGAGATTGAAAACATTCCCTTGCCTGACAATTCCGTGGACGTAATTATTTCCAACTGCGTCATCAATCTTTCCGCTGACAAGGCCCGCGTCTTGCGCGAGGCATTCCGCGTTCTTAAACCCGGCGGTCATTTGGCCGTTTCAGACGTCGTGGTGCGCGGTGAGGTTCCGGAAGAGATTCGCCGCAGTCTGCTTCTCTGGGTCGGCTGTATAGCCGGAGCGCTGAGTGAAGATGATTATGTCTCGAAGCTTACCGCGGCCGGCTTTACCTCCACGGAAATTGAACCCACGCGTGTATACAGCGTGGAAGATGCCCGAACGGTGCTGAGCGGCCAGGGTACCGACGTCGACGCCATTGCCCCGCAGGTCGAGGGAAAGTTCATGAGCGCGTTCATACGCGCGCAAAAGCCTTCCGCCTGCTGCGGTCCCGACTGTTGCGCGTAGGCTTTTCACCAAAAGAGGAGATGCGATGCGCGGTTTCTATAATGTGCTGTTCCTCTGTACCGGCAATTCCGCCCGTTCGATCATGGCTGAAGCAATCATGAACCAGAAAGGGCGACCAAACTTTGTAGCCTACAGCGCCGGGAGCCATCCCAAGGGCTCAGTTCATCCCGGAGCTCTTCGGCTGTTAGAGAGAGTTCATCTGCCAACTGAGGGATACCGGAGCAAGAGTTGGGACGAGTTTACACTCCCTGATGCTCCGCGCCTGGACTTCGTTTTCACCGTCTGTGATAACGCAGCGAACGAGGTTTGTCCGATATGGCCGGGACAGCCCATGACAGCCCATTGGGGTGTCCCTGATCCCGCCGCCGTGGACGGAACTCAGGAAGAGATTGACCGCGCTTTTCACAATTCATTCCTGATGCTGGATAGGCGAATCTCTCTGTTTCTCTGTTTGCCGCTGCAAAAGCTGGACAGCCTGGCCATCAAGAAGCAGCTGGATGAAATCGGCAGAAGCTAATGGCGACTAATTACACTCTTCCACGAAGGCTCACAGCTGAGGCGCTCGGAACAGCATTTCTATTGGCCGCTGTGGTCGGCTCAGGAATCATGGCTGAACGGCTCTCCGGAGGCAACGTCTCCCTTGCCCTGCTGGAGAACACCATCGCAACAGGAGCAGCTCTAATCGCCCTGATACTCACCTTCGGGCCGATCTCGGGCGCCCACTTCAATCCGGCAGTAACGCTCGCCGACGCAACACAGGGTGGACTGCCCTGGAAGATAGTACCTGGCTACATCATTGCCCAGTGTCTTGGCGCAATCGCCGGCGTCTATGCGGCGCACATGATGTTTGGCCTGGCTGTGATTCAAACATCCACGCACGTACGAACCGGCCGCGCACAGCTTTTCAGCGAGTTTGTAGCTACCTTTGGTTTGCTTGCGGTGATCTGGGGTTGCTCTCGCGCTCGACTGGCTGCCGTTCCTTTCGCGGTCGGCGCATACATAACAGCGGCTTACTGGTTTACCGCTTCCACATCGTTTGCCAATCCAGCCGTCACTCTGGCCCGTTCGTTGACAAATACCTTTACCGGAATCCGGCCGGTAGATGCGCCCTCATTCATCGTTGTTCAGTTAGCTGGTGCGCTTACGGCAACAGCACTTTTCCGCTGGCTGACGCCGGCGTTGCCTGCAACAGCGGAAGAACTGCTGGTGCCTCATCGCTCTCGAGCGCTGGATCAAGGCATTCATCGAAGCTGAAACTCTTCGCCACCGCCCTTGATCCGCTTAAACCCCGCCAATAAATGCCTTGACTCTGGAATGCATTCAAGGCCTGATACTTCTCATGGTGCAAAGCAGTTCTAAAGTCCTTCGTTCGGGCGCCCTCGCAAAAGCGACAGGATTGAGTGCTGACACGATTCGATACTACGAGAAGATCGGAGTACTTCCTCCGGCTTCCCGGACAGAGTCCGGATATCGCGTCTATCCGGCTAGTGCGGTCGAACGAGTGTTAGTGGTGCAGAGGGCGCTGCGAATCGGATTTACATTGGCGGAGTTATCTGAGGTTCTCAAGGCGCGTGACTCGGGCAAGACGCCTTGCAAACAGGTATACGCCCTGGCCGTCGAAAAAGTAAATGGAATCGCGGCGGACATTAAGTCGCTGACAACAATGCACCGTTACCTGAAGAGGGTGCTTTCGGACTGGGAACAGCGGATTGACACAGCCTCACCGGGACAGAAGTCTCATTTGCTGTATTCGCTCACGGAAGCGGTGAAAGACGCCGGCGATCGATCAAACAAAGTTCGGAGGAAAAGAAAATGAACTTGCTGATGGTAGTCATCTTTTCAGCCTTGATGCAGACGGCGACACAGGACTGCCCCATGCACCAGGAACATACCCGGGACTCTTCACAACATCAAAGCGACGTGGAAAAACACGGCGATCAGGCGATGGGGTTTCCTCACGATAAAACGACCCACCATTTCCGTCTTTATTCGGACGGCGGCGCAATTGACGTGACGGCGAATGATAGCGCGGACGCGGCCAACGTGCAGGCAATCCGCTCGCACCTCGAGCATATCGCTGGAATGTTCTCAGAAGGAAACTTCTCCATTCCTATGTTCGTTCACGATCAGGTTCCTCCCGGCGTCCCTGTCATGAAGGAGAAGCGAGCTCAGATCTCCTATGTTTACGAAAAAACTGAGTCAGGCGCCAGATTGAGAATTAAAACTACGAACGCCGAAGCACTCAAGGCGGTACATGACTTCCTGCGTTTTCAGATTGAAGATCATCATACCGGCGACAGCTTAGACGTTCCTTTATAAACAAATCTGATCACTCTGGCGATCGCTGCAATTTGTTCGCGGGGCTCGCTTCATTAAAGAATTTCCGCGCAAAATCCACCAGCTTTTCCGGGTCAGCTTTCCTGATGAACTCATCCACCAGCGGCAGCATCTCCTCCGGCATCGCGTCTTGGCTGGATAGCAGAACGATGGGTGCATCTTTAAATGTCTGCCGTAGTAACCCGACAATCTGGATTGACGTAAGCTCGCAGTTCAGGCGGTAATCCATCAGGATAAGTCCTGGCCGTTCCTTGTCCGGCAGGCTGAATGAATTCCGCCCCACCACCACCGTGATCACCCGAAAACCCGCCTCATTCATGAACCACGATTGCATCTTCAGATGCTCCGGCTCATCATCAACCATCAGGATCGTATGTGGAAGGGGGAGGGGCTTTGGGAGGTTCATGGCTGCAAACCCAATTCAAGCTACACGAAAAACCGGAACGAGTCTATCTGGAGCCAGGCAGATTAGTCGATGTCTGGCATCGGCCATAAACAACGTTCGCCCTCCAAGGGCAGATGACTATCGCAATAACAAAGGGTTCAGCATCTCTCGAATTCTATTAGTTGTGTCTGATACATTGCAGACAATCATCTGAACAATGCCGAGAATGACATTTATGAAACATACCATTCAAGACGTAAGCCGCTTGGATGACGGAATTATCGTCACGTTTGCGGATGGAGCCATTGCCTACTTTGACTCGCGGTTTTTGTACGCGCAGATTGACAAGCGCGTGCCTGAATCCGGACTGACGCTTCCCGAATGACGCCGGTCCATCCTCGAGTCACCGTACACCGCAAACTGGCCTTCCCTCCGTCTCTCACGTGGCCGCCCGTTCCATCCAACACGCCGCGTAAGGCTTTCGCTGCATAAAATAAAGCAGCAACATGCATGAGATTTTTCTCATTTTTAACCAGCAAAAAAGTATGTCACGCGCGTGTGCATTCGGGCCTAAAATCAAAGAGCAACTCACAATTGCATCGGGCCTGAGAAGAGGTTTTTTATGTTGCAAAACCCTCCGCGTTTTTATCACATTCCTTCCTACCACAACCACGTGATTATCGAAGCCTACTGCATGCTGTGTCTTCGCTGCATCGGCGCCAGTCCCTCCCGGCCTATGCTGAGGATTGTGGAGTTCGCGCATCGTTGCCCCAAACACTGCAACGGCGCGGCTCCTCTAAAAGTGGCTTGAGATAAAAGGCCCCGGCATTCGCTGTTCGCCAATCGGGTGAATAAAAGTGGTTCTGTATGACGAATCAACTTCGCCCTGGCGTCGCCAGCAAATCAGTTGACATGCTATGGATACCGTCCGTCCTCGTCCCTGCTATGTCTGGAACCAGACAGTCATTCCCCCACAGTTTGGGCTATACTCTGGCCCACCCAATCAAATGAAACTGAACTGGCCCGATATGGAAAAGAACATTGGCGTCGTAATCATTGAAGACACAAGAAAAGACGTTCAGCGTGCATCTCGTGTACTCCAACAGGCGGGAGTCACCAATCCTGCTGTGTTCACCTTCGTTCCGGCTGCTTTGATGTTTTTGGAAGACGTCGTCTCCGGGGCCAGGTCGTGTCCGGACCTGATGATCCTTGATCTTGACTTTGGGACGGAGAGCGGATTCGAAGTGCTCCGTTTCTACAAGGCGCATCCGAAACTGAAATCATGTCACGTCATAGTCTGGACAGTGATGGGTGACACGGAGCGGGAGCTTTGCCAGTTGTTTGGCATCAGGCACTTCATATCCAAGCAGACCTCAGACGCCAATCTGCTCAACCTCATCAAGGACGTTAAAGATTTCTCCATCAATGCGACTGGAGTTTAATCGAAAACCATCATCATCGTTTTGAATAAAGATCGTGCAGGGCAGAGATCGTTCAGGGTACAAATTCGGGAAATCAGGGCGCAGTATGCGCATTGGCAGCTTCGTCATCGAGTGCCGGCAGCACTTCTTTGTGACTTGAGCAAAGAAATGGCGCAGCGTAGAAAAGTTCAAAAATTACAGCCTCACTGCACTTTGCACAGCGTGGAAATCGCTCACCTCGTAGAACAATTACCTCGTGAGGCAAACGATGTCGGTCATGGGAAACCAGATAGACGCCGGTCTCATTGGCCACATCACCAGGTTTAAATGTTCTTTCACCGGACATTGTTTACGATGTTTCCCTGACTGATGATTCCCTGGCAGATGGTCTTCTTGAATCTTGAATGACGTTGCCTGAGTTCCGGAAATTGATGACCCTTTATGATGCCCGACGACCTCTTATAGATGCAAGCAGTTCAGGAAAGTTCGGCAATTATCTTGATTCTCATTAACTAATTAGTACACAAGAATAATTCGCCACTTAGGCAGCGCTATTAACCAGCAAGGCGATAATGGACGATCAAGGCACACGCGTGGCGCGCCAAAACGCAGCCCGGTACGCGTCGGAAGCTGGACCAATGCAACTTATCTGAATAAGAGCTGTCCGCCGGTGGTAAACTTTCTCCATCGTGCCGCAATTTGTAATTGAACGTGAAATTCCGGGAGCCGGAAGTCTGTCAGAGGTTCAGATCCGGGAGGTTTCACTGCGCTCTCTGCAGAGCCTGAAAGAGATCGGGCCGAAGATTCAATGGCTCCATAGCTATGTGACGGAAGACAAAGTTTATTGCATCTATCTCGCGCCGGACGAGGACACCATTCGCGAGCACGCTCGCCGCGCCGGTCTTCCCGCCAACCGGGTCGCCGCAGTTCGCAGTATGCTTGATCCTGCCGCCATCAAATAGCGTTGCGCTTTGCTTTACGATCGTGGCCGATATCATGTGCTTCCAGTGAATACTGGATTGCCTTTTCAAGGCTCATCTCAGTCCCTTCATCCCAGAACTTCTTAGACTCTGACTCGCTGAGCGATTCCCAGGCTGGAACTAGCGTTTGATCCAGACGGGATTGCTCCGCCTGAGTAAGCGGAGCACTGATCACATGCCGTAAATGTGCGGCCGACGCCGCCAGTCTCAGAGCACGTTCAGCCTGGCCCTGCGCCATTGCCAGACACGCGCACCCTTCCAGGGCCCTTGCTATTCCCCGGCGATGCCCCAGTGATGAGAAGATCTCAAGTGCTTCGCGATATCCGGCGTGCGCCGCTGCATGGTTTCCCCGTTCGTGTTCGATATAGGCAAGGTCAGTCAGGGACCGCGCCGATCCCCACGGATCTCCAGCTTCGCGGAAAACCTTTAGAGCGCGTTCATACAATCCGCTGGCGGTGGCCATCTCGCCCTGCGCGCGTGCGATATCGCCTAGCTGATTGAGGGACCATGCCGCGCCGCTGCGGTCCCCGAGTTCCTCAAAGATGACTGTGGCTTCGCCCAGCGCTGAGCGCGCCCGTGAATAGTCGCCGCGAACCTTCACCACGTTCGCCATGTTGTGCAGGCAGCGCGCAATCGCCAGCTGGTCATGCAGCAATCTCCAGCGGTCCAGGCTTCTTTCAAAATAACTCTGCGCCGCCGCGTAGTCACCGTGGTCGCGGCCTGAAATCGCAAGCGCATTCAGTGCTGCGGCAATGCCGCGCTGATCTTCCAGTTCTTCATACAGCATAAGTCCCAGGTGCAGGAAATACTCGCCGGCTGGATAATCACCCTGTGATATGGATATCGCGCCAAGGAACATCGCAACCCTCGCCCGATCTTTTGCGCGCGCAGAACCCGCCATCCTCAGAACGGATTCGAGCCTTGCCCGGCCTTCCGCCAGATGTTCGCGCATGTCCCAGAAAAGGAAAAGACCGGCACACATACGCAGGCTCCAATCCACGTCCTGCGTTTGAAAAAGCCAGTCGAGAGCGGAACGCAGATTGTCAGCTTCAGCATCGCATTGTGACAGCCAGCGCGATCGCTCCGCCGCGCTCAGTTCTGGATTTCCCTCCTCCGCCAGGACCAGGCAATACGCAGCGTGTGCCCTGCGCACGGCGGATTCTTCGCCGCTGTCCTTAAGCCGTATCAGCCCATACTCGCGGATGGTCTCCAGCATGGCGAAACGTGCTTCTGCTTCAGCCCGGTCCACGCGTTGCACCAGGTTTTTGTCCACCAGTGATGACAACCCTTCAAACAGATCCATTCCCAGGTCCTGATTCGTATCACAGACGGCTTCCGCGGCTTCCAGCGTACAGCCGCCCACGAACACGGAAATACGGCGCAACAGCTTGCGCTCACCTTCGCTGAGGAGTCCATGACTCCAATCAATCGTTTTGCGAAGTGTCTGGTGCCGCTCCGGCAAATCAAGTGCGCCGCCCGTCAGCAACTGAAGGCGGCTTTGCAGACGGTCAAGGATGGCGCCTGGCGATAACATTTTGGTTCGTGCCGCTGCCAGTTCAATCGCCAGAGGCAATCCATCCACGCGTGAACAGATTTCCTTCACCGAGGAAGCATTTTCGGCAGTGATGGCGAAATCAGGCCAAACCGCCGCAGCCCGTTCCGCAAACAACTTAATCGCTGAATCCTCACCCAGTGGCGTGACCGGAAATTCCTGTTCGCCATAAATATGCAGGCAGGAGCGGCTGGTCACCAGGATTTTGAGTTGCGGGCACGCTTCCAGCGTTTCAGCCACCACTGTCGCAGCCTGCAACACCTGTTCAAAATTATCCAGGATGAGCAGGAAAGGCCCTGAATCCAGTAACTGTTCTCCAATGAGCTGCGCGATAGTACGGTTGGCGACCTGCTGGATGTTGAGCGCCTCAGCAATTGCCGTTGCCACCAGGTCAGGGTTTGTAATGGATGCCAGGCTCACAAACTGTGCGCCCGCCGTGAATGTCTCAGCCATCGCGTGTGCCACGGCAATCGCCATACGCGTTTTCCCCGAACCGCCAGGGCCGGTCATCGTTAGAAGACGAATGTCCCGGCACAGCAACAATCCCACCGTTTCGTTAACCTGCTGTTCCCGGCCGACAAATGATGTCCATGGAACAGGAAACTCACGGCGTCGCTTGCCGGCCTTCTCCGCCGCCAGCGCCATTCCGTCCGGCAATCCAAAATAATCGGGTTCAGCGGCAGGGTCTGCCTTCGCCGACCCCTTCACCACCTCTGCGGAGAAGATGTACCCGCGCCGGGGCACGGTCTTGAGCAGATTCTGATCGCGGTCGCCCAGGGCGCGCCGCAACTCGAGCGTGCACTGAACCAGCGAATCGTCGGTGACGAAAGCGTCAGGCCAGACTGCCTGCATCAGTTCCTGCTTGCCAATCAGGCGTCCAGGATGCTCCACAAGGTATTTGAGGGTCTCATAAACCTTGGGCCTTAGCTTGATTTCCACTCCGTTCTTGAGCAGACACCCTCTGCCCGGGTCCAGAGTGAACTCGCCGAATTGATGGTTGAAGTTCTCCAAACGGGCTCCAGAGATGACAACGCGAAATAGCTGCTTTCGTCCTGATTTTGGAGTTTCTTTGGCGTTGTTTCGTTACTCGCGTTGCGGGTCCTTGTTACCTTGCACCTACGAGGGCGTGATTGGATCACAGCCGCACGGCTTATGAACGCTTCCGGCGAGACAACGTTCCATAGAGCGGATTCTAGCAAAGGTCCTTCGAATTGACGAAGGGCACGTTCCAGGGCAGGGCGTGAAAACAACCGCCAATAAGGTCGGAGGTGATAGCCGGCCAGCAGCCAGCCCTTCGGTCAGTGAGCAGGGCCGAAGGGTTTTGGCAAACCACAACAAGCAAGATTTTCACCAGAGAAAAGGAATCGAAAATGAGTACCGCAGAAATGCCCGCAATCAACATGGACAAATTGAATACATTTATTGGCCAATTCGTAACCGATCTGGGAGCAGCAGTCCATGCTGGGATGGTAGTGATCGGAGAAAAGCTGGGATTGTACAAAGCTCTTGCCGGCGGCCCAATGACTCCCCAACAGCTCGCGTCCAGGACGCAGACGGATGAGCGCTACGTGAGAGAGTGGCTGTCTTCCCAGGCATCGGGCGGCTACGTGACGTATGACGCGCGCGACAAAAAGTTCAGCCTGAGCGATGAACAGGCTTTCGCGTTAGCCAATGAAGATAGCCCGGCCTATCTGCCCGGCGCATTTGAAATGGCCCTGGGCTCGCTTGCCGCCGTTCCACGAATCACAGAAGCATTCCGCACCGGTGATGGCATGGGCTGGCATGAGCATGTTGATGGCGTGTTCCACGGCTGCGAAAAGTTCTTTCGCCCGGGATACGCGGCTAACCTTGTCAGCACGTGGATTCCTTCCATGGACGATGTGAAAGAAAAACTCGAAGCCGGAGCACGCGTAGCGGATGTCGGTTGCGGCAAGGGTGCTTCCACCATATTGATGGCCAAAGCGTTTCCCAACTCAAAGTTCTTCGGCTTTGACTATCATCCCCAGTCCATTGAAGCTGCGCGCGAAATAGCGCAGCGAGAGGGCGTCTCTGATCGCGTCACGTTTGCCGTAGCGGGCGCCAAAGACTTCCCGGGCAAGAATTACGAATTTGTCACCTTCTTCGATTGCCTTCATGATATGGGCGATCCCATCGGCGCGGCGGCGCACGTCCGCCAAGCGCTGGCCAAAGACGGCACATGGATGATCGTTGAGCCCTTTGCCAATGACGAATTGAAGGACAATCTCAATCCCGTGGGTCGCGTGTATTACGGATTTTCAACCTTGTTGTGCACACCTTGCTCACGCTCACAGGAAGTTGGGCTTTGCCTGGGCGCGCAAGCCGGCGAGCCACGCATTCGCGAAGTGGTCAGCTCGGGTGGATTCTTCCGCTTCCGGCGTGCGACAGAAACGGCCTTCAACATTGTTTACGAGGCCAGACCGTAAGCAACTTTCGCGACGATTCGTGTAGCGGAGTGAATTGGGTCCCGGCGGGCCCTGGCAAAGTGAAGTCCAGCCATGGCTCGCCAATTCACGCCGCTTGCGGCTTCCGGCATCTCTGCCGTTTTCGGGCGACAGAGAAGCGGGACCCAGCAGTCTTATTGGCTTGAGGGCAGCCATCCATTTTGCGCTGTAGAATAGCGGGCAATTGGACTTACAGAAGGACAAAGGTATAGTGAGATGAATTCAGCTTTGAAACCAACTCTCTTCCAAAACAACGCCGCCGCGCCGGGCCTTGTAAAGTCCGTGCTGACGGAAGATATGCTTGAGCGCTTTGCGTCCCGCGCAGCCGCCTATGACAGGGAAAACCGTTTCTTCACCGAAGATTTCGAAGAGCTCCGTGCCGCAAAGTATCTTCTTTTGCCAGTGCCGCTGGAATTCGGTGGCGCCGGCATGAAACTGGCTGACGTTTGCCGCGAGCAGCGTCGTTTGGCGTACTATGCCCCTGCCACCGCCCTTGCCGTCAACATGCACATTTATTGGATCGGTGTGGCTGCCGATCTTTGGCGCTCCGGAGACAAATCACTCGAGTGGCTTCTCCGCGAAGCCGCTGCGGGAGAAATCTTTGCCGCTGGCCATGCTGAAAGCGGCAATGACTTACCGATATTGCTCTCAACCTCGAAAGCCGAGCGCGTGGATGGCGGCTACAAGTTATCCGGCCGCAAGCACTTTGGCAGCCTCAGTCCAGTCTGGACCCGCTTAGGTCTGCATGGAATGGATGTGAGCGACCCGACGCAGCCGAAGGTAGTTCACGCATTCATGCCGCGTGAAACCAAAGGTTATACGATCAAGGAAACCTGGGATGTGCTCGGCATGCGTGCCACCCGCAGTGATGACACGGTGGTGGAGAATGCATTTGTCCCCGACCGTTACATCGCTCGCGTTGTTCCTGCCGGCGGTGTTGACCAGTTCATCCTCTCGCTGTTCGCCTGGGCCTTGATGGGATTCGGCAATATCTATTACGGCCTGGCCAGGCGTGCGCTCGATGTCAGCGTCGCCTCGGTGAAGGAGAAACGCTCTCTGGGTGTCTCCCGCTCCATGGCGTACCATCCTGAGGTTCAGCACACGATTGCGGAAATGTCGATTGAACTCGAATCCATCGGCCCGCATCTTGAAGCCATCGCGGAGGATTGGTCCTATGGCGTAGATCACGGCGCGCAGTGGCCGGCGAAAATTTTTGCCGCTAAATACCACGCCGTTGAAGGCGCATGGCGTGTTGTGGATTCAGGACTGGAAGTGGCTGGCGGCATGGGCATCTTCCGCTCCGCCGGCTACGAACGCCTGGTTCGCGACGCCCGGCTGGGACGAATTCATCCTGCCAACTCCTTCCTCACGCATGAAGTGGTCGGCAAAACAGCTCTGGGTATTGGGCTGGATGAACAACCTCGATGGGGCTGAAGTTTGTGGCAAGGCCGTAGTCATTGTTTTACGTAAGGGCATGAGCAAGGGCTCGTGCCCTTTCTCTTTTCAGTGAACTGATCTCCCGAGTTGTTGACTATCTACAACAGATCGTGTAGATAATCATAGTATGGGAAAACCAAGCGATCTTGTGCAGGGCACTCTGGACTTGCTCATACTCAAGACTCTCTCCATCGACTCGATGCACGGCTGGGCGATTGCCAAGCGCATTCAACAGATTTCTAACGAAGCCCTCCAGGTACAGCAAGGCTCGCTTTATCCCGCGCTTCATCGGCTGGAGCAACAAGGCTGGATTCGCGGCAAGTGGAGCGAGACCGAACTCGGCCGTCAGGCCAAATTCTATTCTCTTACCGCTGCCGGACGGGCGCAGCTCGAGCGCGAAAAAGAAAGTTGGACGCGGCTCTCAAGCGCCATCAATCTGGTGGTCGAAAGCGCTTAACAGAGTTCAGGAGGTACGAGATGCGCTGGATCGAACGAGTCCGCATGGCGATGTTGAGATTGTTTCATTGGCAGTCTGAAAAAGCCCGCTTGGACCAGGAACTGGAGTTCCACCTGGATCTGCAAGTCCAGGAAAATCTTGCCCAGGGCATGCCTCTGCATGACGCGCGTTGTGCAGCTCTGCGTGCGTTTGGCAATCCAACGCTTCTTCGCGAAGAGGCGAGCTCCCATTGGAGCTGGAACTGGCTAGAGAAATTCGCGCGTGATATTCGCTACGGAGCGCGCACACTTTACCGCTCTCCCGGCTTCGCGCTGGTCGCCATCCTTGTGATGGCCCTGGGCCTGGGCGCCACAACTTCCCTCTTCACCATTGTGCGCGCTGTATTGCTGAAACCCCTGCCTTTCCACGACCCCGAGAAGCTGGTAGCGGTTTACGAGCACTTCCGCGGCGAAGTTACCGGCGGCAGCGGGTTTAATCCGGTTGCGCCCGCTGATTTCCGTGACTGGCGAGAGCAGACCCATGGCTTTCAGGATATGGCCGCGTGGCGTGATTACGGTTTCAATGTCACCGGCGAGCATGCGGAACTTCCGGAAGTAGTGGAAGCTGCCGGCGGCTCATCGAATTTATTTTCCGTTCTGGGCATGCAGCCACAAATTGGTCGCGTGTTCACGCCTGAAGAGGACCGCCCGGGAGCCAATCACGTGGTCCTCCTCACCTGGGATTTCTTTCAAAGGCGCTTCGGCGGCAACGCGTCGGTTATCGGCACGCAGCTTCGTCTTGATACCAATCCTTACACCATCATTGGAGTACTGCCCCGCTGGTTCAATTATCCCAGCCCTCATGTCGCGCTATGGGTGCCATACGCAGCCACATTCACCCCTGAACAATACCAGGCGCATGACAATCATCAGAGCCTTGTGATCGCCCGCCTACGCCCGGGAGTAAGCGCCGCGACCGCCATCCAGCCAGTAACCTCCTTGCAATACCAGTTGCATCAGGCAAATGCGTCAAAGCCTGTTGCCGAAGACGCCATTTTCCGGCCGATGATTGACGATGTGGTGCAGGATGTCAGGACTCCGCTGATCGTACTGCTTTGCGCGGTTGGGTGCATGCTCCTGATTGCCTGTCTCAATCTATCGAACCTGCTGGTGGCCCGTAGCGCTGCCCGTCGCAAAGAAGTTGCCGTGCGCGGCGCACTCGGCGGAAGCCGCCTTGCGCTGATCCGTGAACAGATGGCAGAGAGCCTGCTGATCTGCGTCTCGGGCGGCACTCTTGGACTCATGATCTCGCTCTTTGCCACGCGCTGGCTGGCAACCCACTGGCAGGATCTGCCTCGCGCGGACACCATTCGCGTGGATGGCAGTATTCTCGCATTCGCCATCAGCCTGGTGATTTTCACCACGCTGCTCGCTGGATTGATCCCCGCAATTTCCTCCACTGGCAAAGGCGTTCTAGCTGCGCTGCAGGAATCGTCTCGTTCCATTGGCGGGAGCGTGTCGCGTGCAATTCTGCGCAAGATTCTGCTCACAGCGGAGATCGCATTGACCGTCATCCTGCTTGTCTCTGCCGGCCTGCTCTTCAAAAGCTTCCTGCACCTGCGGACCGCAGACCTGGGCTGCACCATCGATCATGTGCTCACCATGAAATATGGCCTGCCGGAAAAACAGTACAACACGCCGGAAAAGGTGCTGGCGTTTCATGAGTCGTTGCTGCAACGGCTGCGTGCTCTTCCTGCGGTTCGCGCGGCGGCACTGGTTTCCACTCCGCCCGGCGGCGGCTATGAAGGCGATGATGTCTTTACTATTTCCGAACGCCCGTCCATCAGCTTCAACCTCCAGTACGATGCCCTCTATCGTTACGCCGATCCAGGTTACCTGGAGGCTATGCAGATTCCTTTGCTCAAGGGCCGGTTCTTTTCTGATCAGGAACGACTCTCCCGCAATCAATTCACGGTAATCAGTAAGAAGTTTGCTGATCAATTCTTTTCCGGCGATGATCCCATCGGCAAACACATCAGAGTAACCCGGGCAGGCAAGCTGGAAACCTACGAAATCATCGGCGTGGTCGGCGACACACTCTATGGGGTCACGCACCCGGTGAAAGCCACAATGTACTTCCCGATCCTGTCCGGTATTCCCGACCAGACCAGCGGGGCCACAATCGTGGTGCGAACTTCCGGGGAGCCGCTCGAACTTTCTATTCCCATACAAAAGCAACTGGCGGCGCTGGACCTAGCTCTTCCCGTTTATGAAATCTTCACCATGGAGCAGATCCTGGGCAAATCCACGGCCAGCCAGAACTTCATTGCCACACTCGTGCTTGCATTTGCCGTGTTGTCTCTGCTGCTCGCCGCCATAGGCCTGTATGGAGTGCTTTCCTATTTAGTGGAGCAGCGAATTACCGAGATCGGCATCCGTATTGCCCTCGGCGCTCAACGCTCAGAGGTGTTGCGACTGGTACTGGTAGACGGGCTGCGTCCGGTATTTATCGGCTTGCTTCTTGGCCTGGCGGGCGGCGCCGCGGCAGGTGCTCTCATACGGTCCCTGCTTTATGGCACCAGCCCGGTCGATCCGGTGATCTTCTCCATCATGATCGGTGGCCTTCTGCTCACGGCCATGATTTCCTGCGTAGTGCCGGCATTGAAGGCGTCGCGGGTTGAACCTGTGCAGGCGTTAAGAATCGGCTAGCTTGGCTTCGCGATTTCGCTGAAGCACTCCATACACCCGAATGATTCCCGGGAGTATTCAGCCAGCTTGTCTGGTTTGCATCGCGCCAGTCCAATTCACAGCTCACTATTCGATACAATAATCGTCTTTCATTTACCCATGACTACACTCACCAGGAACAGCGCACGCCTGTCTTCCATCGATGCCCTTCGTGGCCTCGTCATGATCATCATGGCGCTCGACCATGTCCGCGACTTCTTTCATGCTGACGCGGCCGTATTCTCGCCCACCGATCTCACCCGGACCATCCCGATTCTCTTCTTCACCCGATGGATCACCCACTTCTGTCTGCCTGTCTTCATGTTCGCCGCCGGTATGGGAGCGTTTCTCTGGGGACGCAACCACAGCAAACGTGAGCTCTCTAGATTTCTCCTGACGCGCGGCCTGTGGTTCATCTTTCTTGAACTCACGGTGATGCAGTTTGGCTATAACTTCAACATCCACTTTCGTTTTCTCATCCTGCTCCTGATTCTCTGGATCTTCGGCATCTGCATGCTTGCCATGGCGGCGCTGGTCCATCTGCCAATGCGCTGGCTCGCGCTGCTCAGCGTGGCCGTCATCTTCTTCCACAACCTTTTCGACGGCATTCGCCCGCAACAGTTCGGCGGGTACGCATGGGCATGGAACCTGCTGCACCAGCCCGGGATCATTCCCGTTGCAGGCAAACTCGTGCTGGTTACTTACACGTTCCTGCCCTGGATTGGCGTAATGGGCGCCGGCTACTGCTTCGCTCAGGTCTTTCAGATGGACCCGTCCGCTCGCCGTCCAATCATGCTGAAGATGGGCTCAGCCATGACGATTGGTTTCATTGTTCTCCGGGCCATCAACAACTATGGCGATCCGCTTAAGTGGACGCATCAGAAGTCAGCCGTCTTCACCCTGCTGTCTTTCCTCAACACCACCAAATATCCCGGATCGCTCGACTTTATTCTGATGACCATTGGGCCTTCGTTATTACTCTTGGCGTGGTTCGATCAGCGCACATTTAAGGCTTCCAATCCGATGATCGTGTTCGGCCGCGTGCCCATGTTCTACTTTGTCCTGCACTTCTACCTCATCCACATTCTGCTCGTGATCGCCAGCTTCATTCGTTACGGCGCACAGACGCTGACGTTCATCTTCAATCCCATCCCATCCATGGGCGGCCCAGTAAAGCTATTCCCCGCCAATTTCGGCTACAGCCTCTGGACGGTTTACGGCGTTTGGATTTTGACTTTACTGATTCTTTACCCGATTTGCCGTTGGTTCGCCAACGTGAAAGCTACCCGGAAGGACTGGTGGTTGAGTTATCTTTGACCGCTCCCGATCTCGGCGATGACGCGCGATGTCGGCGATCCCGGCGATACGTGGTGGAGCGGGCATTTATGCCTGCGATAGAAGCATCAGCCAGGTCGGCTTCAGCCGCTGAGGTTAGGCAGTGCCGCTGGTTTTCGCCACTGCAATCAGGGCGAGGCCGGCCACGCGCCGAGCCCGTTGCAACAGGGCACTTCAAAAACGCCACGAGAAACACTCTTAAAGCGGGTTGGAGCGAAGCGACAGAGATCGACGATCACGGCATCCGAAAGCTGATCTCTGCGCGGTAGGGTCTGGGCTTCCCATTCTCCATCAGTGGACTGAAGTGCCATTCCTTCAACGCCTCGTAGCAAAACCGATTCATCTTGTGCTCCCCTTCACCGCCGATCACTTCGATCAGGCGTCCCTCATAGTCGATGGCGACACGGAGCGTATAGGTAGCGCCCGAAGGCGCGGTACCGCTCGGAATCTTAGGCTCAACAATATTCGTCGCCAGCGCCCGCGCTTCCGTATCGCTCAGCGGTGCTGATGGTCCATAGGCTCGTGTATTCATCGGAAAGGCAAGAAATGTTTCAACCTCCACCGGAATGTCATGATCCATCACCGGCATGAATTTCCATGCCTTAATCTGGCGAGCAGCAGACTCATTCGCCCTCTCGTTGTCAGACCGCAGCGGAACTACCTCGCGCACTACACCCGTTTGGTCGATTGCGATATGAAAAATCGCCATACCCTTCTCTGCCCCATCCAGTGTTTGCGGCCAGATAATCTCCGGGGCATACGCGGCGAAATTTCGGAGCTTTTCCGGTGTAAAGATCGCCATGTGGTTGCGGTGATTCTCCGGCGTGCTCTGCCGCACCACGAACAAATCCTCTGGCGCATTCTTCAGTTCGCTCAGCTCTGTTACCACCGCTTCCAGCCCGCTTCGTCCAAACCCTGTGCGGTGAAAAACCAACCGTGCCACTCGTCTGCCTTTAAAGTCGCGATAATCGGTAAACTCCGTTTCGCGGCCCAGGGAACCGACGATTTCATTCAAACCCAGCGGTGCCTGCCAGAACAGCAGTGTGTGCCCACAGACGTTTTCCGAACGGCAGATATCTCCAGACTCCTTGGATTTGCCGTTGGCTTTCGTAAATAACAGGTCTCCGGGCCGGTAGGCGTCCAGCACTGGCCGCGGATCAACCAGGGCAGTCATTACAATCTGCAAGTCCAACGGAAAGTAATCGTCAGAATTCTCTTCAAAAACAGCGCTACCGTTCATAATCAAGGTCTGCGAAAAATCTTGTGACTTGATCGTGCGCCGGTACTTGTTCGGGCTTACCCAGAACATTTCCACTGTCGTCTTTGCTTCCGGGTCATCTATTTCGGTGATGATGGCTTTCAAATGAAAAGGACGGCTGCCGGCCTCAACAAGAACGGGCTGAACAACCACAGGCTTTTCCATCGCTCCAGCGGACACGTCTTGCGCGGTTCCGCAGACCGTCATCGTCCCCAGCAGAACCGCCGCAACCAGAACAGCCTTCAGGTGTCTGCACATTAGTTGCTTGATCATTCATACGCTCCGGCAGCCTTGCTTTCTTCCTTCCATCCCGGCCTGCCGAACACATACAGCATCTTTAGACGCCAGGTTGGCGCAGTTCTCACGTCACGCCACATGTCCACCCACTCATGGAACGCGATCCGAAATGGATTGTAGCTGCCAATATTCTTTGTCAGGCCGTACACCACTTTTTCTTTTTCCGGAATGAACGTCCCGAACATCCGGTCCCAGACAATGAGAATCCCGGCGTGGTTGCGGTCCAGGTACTCGTGATTCGTTCCATGATGCACGCGATGATGTGACGGCGTATTCAGCACCGCTTCCAGAGGACCCATGTTCCTGATCAGTTCGGTGTGTATCCAGAACTGGTAAAGCAGACTCACCGCCTGCATTGTGAGCACCATCAGCGGAGGAAAGCCAACCAGCGGCAGCCACAGCCAGAAGACCCATGACATGAATGTGCCCGTCCACGTCTGCCTCAGGGCCGTACCCAGGTTGTAGCGCTGCGAAGAGTGATGCACCACGTGCGACGCCCAGAAAAAGCGGCATTCATGGCTGACCCGATGGAACCAGTAATAGCTGAAATCGTCGGCAAAGAAGATCAGCGCCCAGGCCCACCATTGATAGCCGATATTGAAGATGGCGAAGCGGTGAACGAACGTGAAGATGCCGAACACCATGGCCTTGGTGAACAGCCCCACGATCACGTTGCCGATGCCCATACTCAGGCTGGCCGCCGTGTCCGGCAGCAGATAAAGCTCGCGGCGCATACGCGCGTCGGCCACGGCTTCAATCACCAGGAGGAGAATGAAACCGGGAATGGCCCAGTGAATCAGGTTGGGAATCTGCGGCATGGATTAAGGCTTGGTTCTCACAGAGTCTAGCCGAAATCCATGCCGCATCAAATAAAAAACCTTGCGCAGTTACAGTGCCGGATAATCCGTATAACCTTTTTCACCACCGCCGTAAAAGCTCTGCATATCGGGCTGGTTTAACTGCTGCCCGCCCTTTTCAAATCGTACTGGCAAATCTGGATTGGCCAGGAACAGCACGCCAAACGAAACCAGGTCAGCCTCTCCGCGCGCCAGTATTTCGTTCCCCGAAGTCAGGTCATATCCGCCATTGGCCATCAGCGTCCCCCGATACTTCACCCGCATCACCGGGGTCACGCGGCCCTTCGGATGTGCCGGAGCATTCAACGCCTCCACCACGTGCACATATCCAATGTGCAAGTCGTTCATCAGCTCGGCCGCTCGTCCAAACGTCGCATGCGGATCGGAGTCGCGCATGTCATTGAAGTCGCTCACGGGTGAGAAGCGGATGCCAACGCGCTCCGGCCCCCACACACCAATCACCGCCTCGGTCACTTCGCGCAGGAAGCGCAGACGATTTTCCAGTGACCCGCCGTACTCGTCCGTGCGTTGGTTGGCGCCGTCGCGAAGGAACTGGTCAATCAGATAGCCGTTGGCGGCGTGAATCTCCACTCCGTCAAATCCGGCAGCTTTGGCGCAACGCGCTCCATGCGCATACGCTTCCACGATTCCGGCAATCTCTTTGGTTTCCAGCGCGCGCGGCGTCACAAAATCCTGCAGTCCGGCAAAGGTAAACGCCTTGCCCGCGGGCTTGATGGCTGAAGGCGAAACCGGCAATGCGCCATCCTTCTGCAAAGACGGGTGTGAGATGCGTCCTACATGCCAGAGCTGCAGAAAAATCTTGCCGCCTCTGTTATGCACGGCTTCGGTTACCAGCTTCCAGCCCGCCACCTGCTCGTCAGAATAAATACCCGGCGTCCCCGGATAGCCCAAACCCTGCGCCGAAATCTGCGAGGCTTCCGTGATGATCAGCCCGGCCGACGCGCGCTGCTCATAGTATCTGGCGTTCAATGGCGTGGGTTCGCTGGCCTTGCCGGCGCGATTCCGGGTCATCGGCGCCATCACAATGCGGTTCTTCAACTCCAGCGGTCCCATACGATAGCTGGAAAATAATGTTGGTTTTTCTGACATGCTGGAACTCTCTCCTGATTAGCGTTGTGCCGGCAACAAACCTCGCCGGCCGGAGCTTTGCGCCACACTCATAGATGATGTCACGCGCGCGGCCGATTCATTTTGACATTAAACTAATTTTGCGCAATCCGCCTCAAGACAGAAGCCTGACTCTCCTATTACAATTCCATGCGCGGCAAAAATTTCTACTGGCAAGGAGCACTCATGGCAGGCGTTAAAGTCGTTGTGTTATATCCCACTCCCAAAGATATTGACGTGTTCGAAAAGGTCTATCAAGAGGAACATGTTCCCATGGCTGTCCAGAAACTTGAGGGCAAAACCAGGCTGGTAGCCACCAAAGCAATACCTTCACCGCAGGGAAAGCCCGCTTTTCACCGCATTGCGGAGATCCACTTTCCCTCCATGGACGCGCTCCAGGCCTGCCTGAATTCGCCCGGGGGAAAAGAAACGGTGGCACACGCAATTAAAATCTCTTCCGGCGGGCCTCCCATCATGTTCATCGCAGAAGAACAGTCTTTCTCCTTTTGATATTTTATTGCGTTACTAACGATGGCGATCCGCATATCTTGCGACGCAAACTCCGTCGCTCGCATCCAGGTGAACTATGAAAGCTATTCAGGTACAAAAGACCGGCGGTCCTGAAGTTCTGACCCTCGTTGATCTTCCCGTTCCTACGCCGAAGCCGAATGAAGCTGTGGTAAAGATCGCCGCGGCCGGCGTCAATTTTATCGACATCTATTTCCGTGAAGGCCGCTACCCTGCTCCTCTTCCCTTCGTGAATGGGCAGGAAGGCGCTGGCACGGTAAGCGCTGTCGGCAGCGAGGTAAAGTCACTCAAAGTCGGCGACCGCGTGGCTTACACCGGCATCGCCGGTAGCTATGCTGAATACGCCGCTGTCCCAGCCGATCGTTTGGTGAAAGTCCCTGACGGCATCATGGACCAGCAGGCCGCCGCAGCCATGCTCCAGGGAATGACGGCCCACTATCTCATCCATTCATCCTACCCACTGAAAAAAGGCGAGACAGCCTTGATCCATGCCGCGGCCGGTGGCGTAGGCCTTCTTCTGGTCCAGATGGCAAAGATGATCGGCGCGCACGTCATCGGCACCGCGGGCTCGGAAGAAAAAGCCAAGCTGGCCAAAGAAGCCGGAGCCGACGATGTGATTCTCTACACGCAAAAAGATTTTGAAGTGGAAACTAAACGTCTTACCGAGAACAAAGGCGTTCATGTTGTCTACGACGGTGTCGGCAAGACTACCTTTGACCAGGACTTGAACGTCCTTCGCCCGCGCGGCTATCTCGTTTTGTTTGGCGGCGCCAGTGGGGCCGTTCCACCCTTCGATCTCATCAAGCTCTCGCAAAAGGGTTCGCTGTTCATCACGCGTCCCACGCTGGTGAACTACATCGCCACTCGCGAGGAGCTGGAACATCGCGCCAATGACGTTCTGGGCTGGATCGCCTCCGGCAAACTGGAGCTGCGCATTGAACACATCTACAAACTCGCTGACGCACAACAGGCACAACGCGATCTGGAAGGCCGTAAGACCACAGGTAAGTTGATCCTGGTAACGTAAAGCTCTTTTTACCGCGGATACGCGCGGATTGGCGCGGATCAAGAACATTTAATTTATATTTAGCGATTTGCTAGTCCCGGCGTTTGCATTCGGCTGGTTGTGCAGAAATCTCTAATCAGTGCAAACCCGCTACCTGTGTTTATCAGTGGTAAGATTTTCGGTTTCGGATCCGCGTTTATTCGCGTGCATCCGCGGTAAAAGTTTTTTAAGGAGCCCTATGTCCACGTTTGGTTTCATTGAATATGAGAACGCATCCCCGGAAGTGCGCGCCGTGTATGACGACATCAAATCCACGCGCAAGATCGACAAGGTCACAAACTTCTGGAAGGCCCTCGCGCATGATCCCGTCCGCCTGAAACGCACATGGGAGGACACCAAACAGATCATGGGTCCCGGCGCGCTCGATCCGCTGGTGAAGGAGCTGATCTACGTCGCCGTCAGCATCAGCAATCAATGCGACTACTGCATCGCCGCGCATACCGCTGCTGCACGTAAGAAAGGGATGACCGAAGAAATGTTCAATGACATGCTGGCCGTTGTGGGTCTGGCCAATCAGAATAACCGGCTCGTCGCCGGCCACCAGGTTGAGATCGACGAACAATTCAAGTGTGCTGGTTGATTTCCCCGTCCATCACGCGCCTCGCATTGCTGCCGTTTAGGACTCTTGCGGGCGCATCGCCGCTTCTGAATCGCCGCGCAAATTCCATAAAGGCAGCCAATGCCGGCCCCACAAAGCCGTCGCGTCGCCGGATAAAGATGGTTTCCACGCGGGCCTCATTTGGCGGCAATTTATGGATGCCAACTTTGCTGCGAACTTTCGCGGTTCTCAGCAATGCCTTCGGCAGCATCGTGATCCCCAGCCCGGCCGCTGCACAACCTAATATTCCGTCCAGGGTTCCGAATTCCATCACCTTGATCTTGCGAACGCCTTTTTCAAGCAAAATTCGTTCCAATCGTGTGCGATAGGAACACCCTTCGCGAAAAACCAGGATCTTCACTTCATCACGCACTTTGCTCAGCTCCCTTAAATCGCGGACCTTGGGAGAGGTTAGAACCACCAACTCTTCCACAAACACCTTCTCGTCCAACAACGCAGGATCCATCGAGGGGCCGGCGACAAATGCACCTTCCAGCCGATATCCCAGAACCTCTTTCGTCAGCGCGCCTGTGGTACCGGTCACGAGTGAGAGATCAACTTCGGGGTGCTTCTTGCCGAACTGGGCCACAATCTGGGGAAGGCGAATCGCCGCCGTGGTTTCAAGCGTGCCTACCCGCAACAATCCCATGGGCGTGCGGTCGCGTCCATCCACCGCCTGGCGCGCCTCGTCAAGTACCCCCTGTGTCTTCATGGCGTACGGTAGAAGCTGTTCGCCCGCCTGAGTGAGTGTCACGCCACGGCGGTGACGATGCAGTAGGCGCACGCCCAACTCTTCCTCTAGTGCTCGAATATGCACCGTCACGTTTGACTGCACTGTGTGCAGGTTCTCCGCCGCGCGCGTGATGCTGCCGTAACGCGCGACTGCCGCAAATATCTTCAGCTGTGTTGACTCCAGAGTAGTCCCCCTACGTCGCACTCATGTTTCTGTCATCACAATAAACGATAGATAAGTTCAATTCCAATCATTTTACAAAATGCTTGATTCGGGCGATTCTATGGCCGACGTTAACATGAGTTTGTTCATCCGACGCATCCTCCAGCATCAAAGAAAGGACTGGTTCCAAAGTGCCCACGATCTGTGAAATTCATACCATGTCCATCCCCGTTGTGCAGGCTCCTATGGCGGGCGGTCCCACCACACCGGAACTTGTCGCGGCCGTGTCGAACGCCGGCGGACTCGGTTCACTCGGCGCGGAATACCTTAGCCCTGCGCAGATCGAAAAAGATGTCCTCCGCATTCGCGAGCTCACGCAGCGTCCCTTTGCCATCAACCTGTTCTCACCCGATGCCGATCAGCCAATGGCTGGCAACTTCGCGCCAATCGCAGCGTTCATGCAGACGTACCACAATCAGCTTGGAATTGCACCGCCCGAGCCTCCGGCCTCACCCGGCGAGAATTTTGATGAGCAGATTGACGTACTCATTCGCCTGCGCGTTCCAGTCATTAGTTTTACGCTCGGTCTCTTCCCCGCTGATTGGATGGAGCGTCTCAAGCGTGAAAAAATCTATTTGATTGGAACCGCCACCACCGTGGAAGAAGCAATACTCCTGGAGCAGTCTGGTGTGAATGCAATTACAGCGCAGGGCAGTGATGCAGGCGGTCACCGTGGCACCTTCACACGCGAAGCTGAGTCCGTGCTGATTGGAACTATGTCTCTGGTTCCCCAGATCGTCGATGCCGTAAAGCTCCCCGTGCTAGCCTCCGGCGGAATTATGGATGGGCGCGGCATCGTAGCTGCACTCACACTCGGCGCGACCGCGGTACAAATGGGTACAGCGTTCCTGCTTTGTGATGAATCAGGGACCAGCAAGTCATTCCGCCAGGTTCTCGAAACTTCGCATGAAGATCAAACCACCATCACGCGCGCCTTTTCAGGACGTCCGGCACGCGGGCTGCGCAACAGCTTTATCGATGAATGGAATAGACGCGGGCTTACGCCTCTCACCTTCCCCTGGCACAATACCGTGACTCGTCCCATGCGTCGCGCAGCGGCAACGCAGCACGATGCAAATCTTCAATCATTGTGGGCTGGCCAGGGTTTGCGCATGCTGCGCGAGGGACCAGCAACGTTGATCATGAAACAGCTACGAGAAGAGATCACGCACGCCATGGCTGCCATTTGTAATCGCCTGCCAGTCGCGGCTCGTTAACACTTTACTTCGCGGGGCAGGCTTGCGCGGGAGAAGTCAGCAGACTTTGATCAGGGAAGGTGTAGGCGCCATCAAGCGCAGTAGAGGCCTGGCGTGTGAACCATGGCAACAGGACCTGATTTTGTGGATGAAACGTTACACCGTCGATTGAAACCGGGTATCCGGCATTGGGTAACGTCGCCAGCGGATCTCCTGTTTCCAGTGTGCTCTGGCATCCCAGGTTTGCAGTGGGATATTGCCATGCCGGAACCAGATTGAATCCAAACGGATCATTTATCCACTCAGAGATTTCGTGGCTCATGGCGGTCACGTCCGCGATGCCCGCTCCCAGAGTTCCCTGATCAATCCAGCTCGCCCATACCAGAGTCTGCACAGTCTGTACGCTCTCACGAACGCCGGCGTCAAATGCGGTATGGAAGCCCAGCACACAGCACTTCTGCACATTAGCATCAGGCGCCAGCAGCACATTTCTGGTCAGGATAATCGGCAGGGCAGTCACGTCCAGATTTTCCATCTGCACCAGAGTGTTGAGCTGGGAGATGAAAAATTCCATCTCAACGATCGCGTAAAACTGGCCGTTGCTCCGATTACGAAACACCCTGGCTGAATTCTTTGGTACCACGATCATGAGTGCCTTGAGCACCTGAGGTGTGCCCAGCAGAGTATGCCAGTCGCGCGCCATGGAATTGTTAAACTGTGCGCGTTGTACTGCGTCGGCAAACTGGGTGAAGCCTGTCGCATAATTCGCCTGGCGGAAGTTGGGCGAATTCAAAACGCTCCCCACCACCGCTGTCGCGCTCAGGACCAGTGGTTGACCGTTCTCGTCAGAGTAGCCGCTGAACAAAAGGTCCACTGGTTTAAGCTGGGTGGCGATTTTGGTACTGCCTCCGGTCTGCGGCTTGGCGCCTACCACGCTAAAGGGAAACGTTTTGCCTTCAAAGGCGAATGAGTTGGAAAAGTGGGGGACCGTGAGGGCTCGCTGCCGTCGCAATGCCAGTTCAGCTTCGCTGGACATCTTGTTGGCCGATTCAAACCGCGGCAGCGCGCCTTGTCCGGTAAGAAATCCGCCGTCAGTCTCCGCCGGAACCTGGCTGGGTGTTTCCTGCGCAATGCATAGCGATCCCGCAGCCAGCAAAACCAGCAGCGCTGCACCAAAACGCACTTTCAGAAAATTGAAAACGGCCGACTCCCCTGGCGTGGGCCAAACTTTTCCAGCTTGGCCCTGGACATAAGCAATCTATTGTTATGCCATCTCTGCTGTTTGTCGAACAAAAAGAGTGTAAAGTATTGAAAACGCGTTGCCTTTTCGTTCAGCAGTTCTGGCCAGGATTAAACTTTCCAATAGAATCGCCAATAGAATCAATGTCTTTCGGAATCATCTTATGAGCCTGATATCCCACGCCCAAATCCTGGCGGCAGCCAGAACCATCGCTCCTTACGTCCGGCGCACTCCAGTTACCTGGCTGGAAAAGCAAGCTTTTGGAATTAACGCGCGTATCTTCCTCAAGCTTGAGAGCCTTCAGCACGCGGGATCATTCAAGCCGCGGGGCGCTTTCAATTGCATCCTGACTTCCAAAGTTCCTGACGCTGGAGTGATTGCAGCCTCCGGCGGTAATCATGGCGCGGCGGTTGCTTATGCCGCCCAGCAACTTGGCCACAAAGCGGAGATATTTGTTCCCACCATTTCGTCGCCCAACAAGGTCAACCGTCTTCGCCAATATGGCGCTGCCACCACTATCACCGGTCGCGATTACTTTGAAGCCCTTGCTGCCAGCCGCGAGCGTGCCTCCATCACCGGCGCTCTTGCGGTCCACGCATACGATGATCCTTCCGTCCTTGCCGGGCAGGGTACGCTGGGCATGGAGTTTGAACAACAGGTGCCTATGTTGGAGTCGGTCCTGATCGCGGTCGGCGGTGGCGGACTCATCGGCGGCGTGGCTTCCTGGTTTCGCGACCGGGTCCGCGTCATCGGCGTTGAACCGGAACGGGCGCCATCACTGCGCAAATCGCTCGACGCCAAACACGTGATCGATGTGGAAACCAGCGGCGTGGCTGCGGATTCATTGGGCGCGCGCCGCGTGGGCGAATTGATGTTCCCAATCGCGCAGAAATATGTTCCCGAAGTTGTACTTGTTAGCGACGAACAGATCATTGAAGCCCAGCGCACTCTGTGGCAAACGTTGCGGATCGTCGCCGAACCAGGCGGCGCGACGGCATTTGCAGCTCTACTCTCCGGAGCATATCGGCCCAAAGCCGGCGACTGCGTCGGCGTTGTGATCTGCGGAGGCAATGCCGAGCTTGGCAGCTTCCCGGTCTAAGACTCACCGCTGATCAACACAGATGACACTGATCTGAAGCGGGACCTTGCGCTTGCTTGTATCCTCGAAGCACAAGGTCCTATATTTTTGATGAATCAACTCAGTGCGCTCCAGCCGCTCCCGACGTTTCACCCAGCAGGAATTGCCGCACGAACATGATTGTCGCGTAGAACTGGAAGTCCTGGTTCTTCTTCTTGGCGTAACCATGGCCTTCATCGTTCGCCATCAGAAACCAGGTGGCAATGCCGTTGCTCTTCAGCTTGTCCAGCATCTGCCTGGATTCGGTCCAGGGCACACGCGGATCATTCTTCCCCACCACGGCAAACACCGGCTTGCGTATCTTCTCTGAGTTGTTCAATGGCGCAATCTTCTCCAGGTACTCGCGCATCTTTGGATCACGCTCGTCGCCATATTCCACGCGACGCAGATCGCGCCGGTAGGCTTCTGTGTGTTCCAGCAACGTCACCAGGTTTGACATGCCCACAATCGGCAAGGAACAGCAGATCTTGTCGTTGTAAAAGGTTGCCGTGGCCCAGGTCATATGCCCGCCATAGCTGCCGCCGGTGATCATGATCTTGTCGCTATCAAGTTGCGGGCTCTGTTTAATCCAGTCCAGCAGCGCGCCGGTATCTTTATAGGTATCATCGCGGTGCATTCCGTTATCCAGCTTCAGGAATGTCTTGCCATAACCGGATGATCCGCGGACGTTAGGGAAGATAATCGCCACGCCCATTTCACTCAGAAAGTAATTGTTGCGACCGAGAAATCCCGGACGGTACTGCCCTTCCGGCCCGCCATGTATGTTCACAATCACCGGGCGCTTTCCCGGAAATTTGGCCGCATCCGGCATGTACAGGAAACCGGAGATCGTCTTCCCATCAAACGTCTGCCATTTGATCAGCTTTGGCTCGGCAAAATTCGCTGTATTGAGCCCGCCTGTCTCGCTGGTTGTCCACCGCTCCAGCTTGCCGGTAGTCACATCCAGAGAATACGCGTCAGCCGTGGAGCGTGACGATGTCAGCACCAGTCCAAGATCGTGATTATTCTTATGAAACTTGACCCCACCAATCAGCCCGACAGGAATATTTTCCACGGGACGATATTTCCTGGTCGCCGTATCCATCAGATACAGCTTGCTGACGCCGTCCTCATTCGTGACAAACGCGAGAGTCTTGCCGTCATCACTGATATCGAAGCCATCCACGTCCCACTTGATGTCGGTCGTAAGATACGCCGGTTGCGCGCCGCTCAGATCCCCGCTGTTAAGAGTAAAGTATGCCAGCCGGTGAAACTCTGAGTCACGATCCGTTGTGGCAAAGAAACCTTTTCCATCTTTGCTGAACCGTGCTTCGCCGTACGCGATTTCGTCCGTGCCTTTGGGCGTCAGCAGCTTCTTCTCGCCGCTGGCAACGTCCACCAGGTAGATGTAGCTCTGGTTCGCGGACACTTCGTTTGCCACCAGCAACTGTTTGTTGTCCGGAGACCAGTCCAGCGCGTTCCATCCGCCGCCTTCCAGCTTCAGCAGCATGCGATCAGACTTCGGATCTTTTGGGTTCATCGCCCACAGGTCTGTGTCCTGTCCGGTGCGGCGGGTTGAACTGTAAGCGACCATGTCACTGTTGGAGGAGTACACCGGGTCCGTGTTGCGCGACTTTCCATCCGTCAGCAATGTCACGTTGCCGTTGGCCAGATCGTAGCGATAGAGCTGGAACCACTCGCCGCCGCCCACGTCCTTGCTGAAGACGAAGTAATCGCCTTTCGGTCCATAGTGCGCGCCGCCCGTGCGATCAGGAAAGAACGTAAGCTGTGTGCGTGCTCCGCCCGGCATGTTTACCAGATGGATCTGCGGCACGTCGGCGAACCGGGTGATGATCAGCATTTCGCGCTTCACCGGGTCCCAATCGGCAAATCCCGCGGAGCGAAACTCTCCATACTGGTTGGCCTTTTCGGCTATGGCCAGGGGTATCGCCGGAATATTCTCCACTACCAGGTTTTCACCCGGGCGTACCACTGCTGGCGGCGCCGGCGCATTTGTCTGCGGCGTCGGAGCCTGCGCTAACCCCAATACACTTGCGATCATCATCGCAACGAACACAACTGCTCTTCTCATGCCATTCCTCCCAAACGCAAAGAGCCTAATGGGTGATTGTGCATGCGTCAATGACAACCGTGGGATTCACTTTCCGTCTTCTCTTTCCTCCGTGTTCCTTGTTTCCTTCGCCGCGCCAAAGCGCCGAGGGCGCGACACAAGCTAGTGTTCTCAAAGAACGTCTTAAACTCATCTCCATAGACATTCAACCGCGCTATCCTGCTAGTTCTGCCAGTTCCTTGCCTGAGCTGTCTGGGGGTATCTTTGCTACGCGATGGATGAGAGTCAGCAACTGCAGCATTGCTTTAACATCGTTCTTGAGCGGTTGTTCATTCATAAATCGTTCGTGCCGGGGGCACACATGGCGATCGCAAATCCATCGGACGAGTAAAGACCCCAGAAGGACTCCCGAGATGTGCAAAACAACGAGAAACGCGAGATTCAGCCAGCCGGCGGCGATCATTTTTTGCCTGCTTTTTGCCGTTGGCGTCATCAGTGCACAAGTAAAAACCCAGACCGCCAACACCAGCGGCCAGCCGTCGGTCGAAACACAGGTAGAACGCGGTGAAGTAGTGACGGTCAACGGAAATAACTTAATTGTGAAAATGGAAGACGGATCTCTCCGCGACTTCGCCAATGTTCCAGAGAGCGCCAAGGTCACTGTGGACGGAAAAGAATTGGGCATTCACGAGCTGCAACCAGGCATGAAGCTGCAGCGGACCATTACCACTACCACCAGTCCCATGACCATCACCTCCACGCAAACGGTCACAGGAAGGGTCTACAACGTTAATCCTCCAAACTCCGTTAGCCTGACCCTTGCAGATGGCACAACGGAGCAATTCAAGATCCCTAAAGGGCAGAAGTTCATGGTGGATGGCAAGGAAGTTGATGCCTTTGGCCTGCGGAAAGGCCTTGAGATCTCCGCGACGAAGGTTGTCGAAACACCGCAAACTGTGGTGGAGCATCAGAAGCAATTGACGGGCAGCATGCCGCCTCCGCCGCCGCCACCAGTAACTACTCAGCCCATCCTGGTTGCCGTTATTCATTCGCCAACTCCTCCTCAACTTGCGAAGGCCGAGCCGAAGGAACTACCCCAGACTGCTAGCCCAATTCCGTTGCTGGGTCTTTTGGGGCTGCTGTCCTTTGTTTCCGGAGCCGGGCTTTGGGTCCGTAGCTCGTTAAAGCGAGCCTAGAGAGAGAGGAAAAACAAAAATTCATTTCAGCCGCGCAGCACGCTTCGCTGCCCTTTTCGCTCGCGAAGTAACGTCTGAAAACCGGGGACTGTCCCCGGTTTTCTTTGTGGTAAGGGGTTTCGCTGTTGCTGTGTCTGAGTGCTGACTGCTGATAGCTGAGTGCTGCATGCTACCTTCACTTTTCTCAGCCCGGACATAAATTGAAGTTAAATTGAAGTTTGTTAAATTTGTCGAACTAGACTGGTAGTTTCTGCCACTATCTGTCTTGTTTTGGTATTTCTCGGTGTCTCGCTGCGCGCATATCAGAAAACAGCGAGCGACGTTCACCATGCCGGGTGAAAAAAGAGCAATCCTCCTTGAGAGGAGGAGGATTGCTTGTAAGTGCTACATGAGGAGACGTACTGCAGTAATAATCGATTTCGCGTAACATTATTCCAACGGCGATACTAGTTGTGATGAGAACCGGCTCCCAACGCTGGACAGACAATCAAGTTCACCTAAGGAAGCACATACCGGATGTTTGCCCAGGCCATGGTGCTACGTGCATTTTTGGGAGTTTCTGCGGGCACAACCCAGGGCGAGCGAGTTAGATAGCTGACTTGGGTCATCAACTGCAGCGCTCCGTATTGCTGGCTCTTCCAAAATGTTGTAACCCAATCCAGGGTAGGTTCCTGAATGGAGCGATTGGCGGCATTGTTGGAGCCCGGGCCGCCGTAGCCTGCGAAGGTATTTGGTTTTGCGCCGGCGCTGGTATCCAGGAAAAAGTTTCGCTGAAAGTAATCTGCGCCGTAATACGCGGAGATCAGCGTTTTCTTGTTTATCTGCCATTCAAATCCGCCGAGGCCCGATTGAGCATGTACCAATGACAGGGTCCCATCCGGACGCAGGACCGCATCTGGTCCACTTCCAAAAATATAACGTCCGCCACCGTCGCTAAAGAAAGAGGTAAGAACGAGACGAAAATTCTTGACTACCTCCAGATTCATATTGAGCGAACCGCCACCTCCAATCACGCTATTTGGTGCGCCGCCGAGCGCAGGCACAACTCTCAACCGGGTTACAAGGCCAACCGCTTCTATATGGAAATGCTTGCCGCCAAAGTCGGTGTCGTAAGCGATTTTCGGGATGATGTCCGGCATCGCATTTGGTGTGGTCGTCTGATTGGCGATGTCAAACTGCGAAGTCACAGCCGCGTTATTGAAGGCTGCTGGGAAGATAACTTGTCCGGCCTGGCCTGCAAACTGGTCGGGATTCTCCGCGGCAAGCCCCATACCCCAATGATCATTGGGATGAAAGATCACGCTTACTTGCGGAGCCCGGGTCCAAGTGAGCCCCAACTGATAGTTGGCATCCACATTCTGGCTATAAAAGACGTCGGCAGGCATCGCTGACATTCCAACGCGATTCGGTGTGAGCCAACTCCAGGCTTGTCCACCGAGGAATTCCCATTTGTTGTGCCTTACATCCACCCAGAATTGTCGCAGCCGCATGGTGCTGGAGTTGCTGGTGACATTGAGATTGGCGGGATCGTTACCGTGGAAATCCATTTCGTAATAGCCGGTAACCTCATTTCCCTTGAACTTGTCAGTCGCCTTCAACGTGATGCGCGAATTCTCTGCGGTGAAACGTGTTTCGGTCAACTGGCCGGGGATAGTATTGTGAAAAGGAATAGAAAAGAAATTGGTTCCATATCCAGTACCGGCATTGGTGCTGCGCCAAAATGCAGTCAGATCAACAAAACCTCCGGGAGTGAACTCAGCGCCTCCAATATGGAAGGAAAGCGGAGATTCCTTCGGTTTTTCAACTTCTTGCCCTAAGGAGGGGTTGGTCGATCTTGTAGGCAGGGCAGCCAGGCTTGCATTGACCAGGACGGGCGTTCTATTCCCGCTGGTGTCGGACATCGACTGCGGCTTGGCGCTCACCTGTTGGCGAAGCGTTTCAATCTCCCGCCGTTGTTCGGAGATTTGCTTTTGTTGTTCTGTCATCGCTTGCTGCTGCGCCGCGATTGCCTGCTGCAACTTTTGCACTTGATCTACCAGTGTGTTTGACTCCGATCCTCTATCTGTCGGGGCAGTTTGGGCCGGAGCCTGCACAGGTATCAAGCTTGCAATAACTACAATTGAGTACAACGTTTTCATCAACTTCACTTGAAATCTTCTCCTCTCGTCGCTGACTTGTGGTTTTGTTTTCTCGGGCTATCTTGGAGATTCTCGCCCCGTTGCAAGTTCACAGTTGCACATCACAGCACCTCTATATCCACTGCAAAGCTAAGGTCTGTTTCTAGTGCCGGTGATGACAACGAGAACCAGGGCCGTTTATTCCCTGAAATCAGATTCTTGTTGCAGTTGGGCCAGCGAAATTAATCAGGAATTAATTAAAGGAGATGAAACGGACGGGGACAGACGGAAACCGACGGGGACGGGACGTTTTCTGATATTTTTTGCCGCGTGGCACGTTTAGCTCGTGGGGTTTTGATCCTTAACAGGACCTTTCTGAAAAAGAAGGTGAACGTCCCGTCTGTCCCCGAGTTCGCCGGCGTCCGCTTTGCTTCGCGACAGGCTCTGTTTTTGGGTGTCCTCCTGCAGCAGCCTCGCTTTTGTGTATCCTATTAAACGACGTCGTAAAGGGCTCGATTACGTAGCTGGGCTCCCGCGCAGGTATTTAGTGGTAGATAAACCGGGGACAGACGGGACGTTCCCTGATATTTTTACTGCGTGGCACGATTTAGCTCTTGGGGTAGGAATTATGTGGCGCATCATGTTACGCAATGCGGCAATGCGTTCGATCCTTCGCAGAAGTATTTTGAAAAAAGAGAAAACGTCCCGTCTGTCCCCGGTTTATTTGAACGCTATAATAGCCGAGGGTGCCCGGCCGATTGATCCGGTTTCAGTTGACTTTATGGGATTTTGCAGCTGCGAGCATCGAGTCGACCTTTTGAACCGCTATGGCAACGCTCTTCTCATCTCTATATGCCACGTAGACTGAGCTAACAAAAGGCATTTCCGAACACTGCCCAAGTTGTTCGATCAAACGGTCCGGCCCTTCGGTATTGTACGTATCCTTAAGCGCCTGGAGTTTACGAAGCGCATCTGACCGGGCGCGCAGAGCCTCAGCCGCTTCGTGGGGATTGCCCCAGGTTTCTCCGTTACTGAACTCAACGAATGCAACCGTTGCGACCGCCTTACCCGAAGCTGGCATTGGAACGGCTTCGACCTTTGCAATGCCATAAGGGAGCCCGCTTTCCTCAAACGATGTCACGGAGTTGGGTGTTAGAAGTCCGGGCTCAAAAAAATAGTCAGTGCTCCTGATTTTTGTTTCCCTGCTAACGGACAAATGCTTCACATTAAATTTGATAACAACCAGCAAAATATCGCGGGAAGAGTTATTGCTGACCGATCCCCTCAATTCATACGAGGGGAAAACGCGCCCTTCGGCGTCCTTTTTCTTAATGGCTTGCACAAAGCCTTGCACAGTGATCGGACTATCTTTCTGGATACTCGTTGTTATAGGCACCTCGAGAGATTGTGTTGAGATTATTCCGATAAGCCCGCTGATAACAGCTTTCGCTAGTCCCATTGTGCCGCCGTCCTTTCCGTTATTTCTTTTCTTCTGTTGGGCAATTGATACCATTACCTACAACTTCAAAGTTCGTCGGGTCAATGAATGCACCGCAACCGAGGTTGGTTTTGAAGGTGTCTTTCGGGCAGTAAGTGTAACAGCCGTATTGATAACAGTTTTTCGATCCCCCGGATGAAGTAGGCATTGGAACGCATTTGCCGTTTTGGCCCAGCGGAGCACTTAGGCCGGTCATAAGACAGCCCGGATGCCCATAGCTAGCTGATAGTTGGTCATATTTCCCAAACGGGCTTGGTATCACACATGTGGACGAGAACAAATCTAGCGTCCGTGTAAAAATGAATAATGGATCAATTTGAATGTTTCCTAGACCAGGCAGGCTTCCAATTCCTGCGCCTACAAAGCCACTGCCTCCGCATGGCCCAAAATCACATTGCGGATCCGGGAGTTGGGGCAAAAGACTTCCCAGGCTCGGCGCGGGTAGGGAGATGTTGCAAGCACCTGGAAGCAAGCAACCGGGAATGGGTATGCCAGAGAATCCTCCGCCAAATCCAGGGCCGAGTATCCCGAGCGAGAATCCCCCTCCGGACAGGGTAATGTTGTTGATTCCCGCGCAACCGAAAGCTTCGTCACCGTTACCGCTCAGGAGGGTGCAGCCAGCCGCCGTAAACGGGCCGTTGTCCGGGCCGAGTCCTGATGGATCATTCCAGTTCATGGGACTATTCATCACATACGAATAGCGGTTGAGAGATTGCGGGTTCGTTATATTCATGCTGCCGAGAAACGGATCGGGCGTGGTAAAGCGTCCCTGGGTGTTGCTGTACTGGCGGAAGGCGGCGTGATCAAGGTTGCTCTCACCGTCATGGGTATCATCGGAGAGGTGCATAAAGTTCCACTCAGTGCCGACATTGGAGAGACCATCCCCGAAAGGAAAGCTGGCTGATGTTTCGGAAACCACACCACTCACGTTCGTCATCGCGCGCTTGGTACCGAGCCAATCCGTGTGAATGAAGTCAGTGGTGTTGTAGGAGTAAGTTGCGAGATGACGGCCACCGGCATAAATTTCAAGATAGTTGGGTACCAACGAAGGATAAGCACCAAGGGTGCTGAAGGGACGCCCGGCAAGGTCAAAAAGGACCTCATAATTCGAGGTGTGGAGTCTTCGACCCTCGGCGTCATAGGCATACACAGTGGTGGCACCGTTAGCGCCCGAAATGCTCGTTACCAGCCTGTTCTCCGCGTCATAGGTGTATGAGTTGAACCCGTCACTGGTCTGGTTGCCCATCGCATCATAGCCAACACCGCTGCCGACAATGTGATTGGCGGAGTCAAAGATATAGGACGGGGCGGGAGTCTGCGAAAGGCGATTTCCAAAACGGTCGTAATTATAGTTGGCGACGGCGCCTGATTTGTTTGAACTCAGAAGCCGATTGAACGGGTCATAGGTGTAAGTCCAATTGCCATTCACACTGTCATTGGCGGAAAGAACGTTCCAATTCGGAGCAAAGCCGGCGGGATCAGGAATGCTGAATGAATACCGAGTTACTCCACCGGAACTCGCCGTATACGACTTGGTTGCGCCATAAGTGTTGTATCCAAACGACTCAGCAACTCCATTCCCAAGAGTGGAAGTGGTGGGCCCGAAGGGGCCGTAATGCACGCTGCTCAATAAAGTAGGCGGGTGCGTAGCGTCAGAATAATTACTGGTCATTCCACTCAAGCGCGCCGCATTGTTATACGCATAGGTGAATGTGACACCCACTCCATCATACGAGGTCAACACATTTCCGAGAAGATCATAACTGTACTGCAAGAGATATGATCCGCTGGCGCACTGTTGAGGAACGCACTGCCAATTTTTGATTACACGTTGACTGGCAATCCGGTGTTGAAATCGTACTGCGTTTGAGTAATGTGCTGCGCGTTCACGGTAGCGGGCTGGGTCACCTTTGTAGGGTAAGCGAGTGAGCCGCGATTAGCGCTATCACTAAAGCTGTCAGTGTAGTCGATATGGGTCTGGTGATTGCCCGGATCGGTGACGGTGAGAACGTTACCCGTGTCGTCGTAGGTGAGAATGGACACCAAATTGGTATCAGTCGTGTTCAGCCATTGGCTGGCGGTAGTGAGATTTCCGCGTGCACCGCTGATGACGGCATGCTGCGGAACGCCGGAGGTGGGTGCAGGGGTGTTCTCATCATATCCGTACGTGGTTTGGGCTATCTGATTAGCGCTCGCGTCCTGCACGGTAATCTGCGACGGCATGCCAACGATACCGTTGCCCAGTGGCGCATAGCTGGTCAAAGTTCTCCTGTAAAAAGGTCCGTGTGGCGCGGTACCGTAGTCGTATTCATCTACCCGCGTGGGAAGTCCAAAACTTCCTAAAACAGTGTCAGTGAGCGCGACCAGCCCATTGGAGATAGTGGTGGTGTAACGCTTGATCTCGCCGATGGGCAAGGCGACAGCCGTCCCGGTGCAGGGCAAGACCGCCGCGTTGTAGCACGTGTCAATCGTGAATAACGGCGTCCCAGTTGAAGGGCCAGTAAACACATCGCGATGGGTCTCATAGAAATTGGCGATCGGTGCTCCCGATGCCGTGAAGTAAATCACCTGTTGGTTGGCCGGCGAGGCGCCGTCAGACACCGTTGTAACCCATGAACCCGAGCTATTGACGCGCGAATACGAAGTAGTGGAGCCGTCGCTTAAGGTGCGGAGGAGGCCGGCTGCACTGCCGTCGGAACAGATAATCCCGTTGTTTGAGCCCTGATAGGTATATGAAATGGAGCCGCCAGTCCGCAGCGTGACAGATTTCAATCTGCCGGTAACATTGGCTGGAACTCCAGGCGTCGGCTCATAGGTAAAGGAGAACGAGCTACCATCTGGGTAAGTGATGCTGCTGACAAGGTTGGCAAGAGTCGCGGGGAATTCTGCAATGCCGGAACAGCCAAAATTTGTTTGCACAGTCTTCTGCGTATAGTTGACGGTTACAGATTGTGAATTTCCCAAGGTGTCTTTGTATGCGAACACCACTGGATTTGTACCGGAAACCGACAGCACGGTCGCCCCGAGAGTATCAGTGAACGTGTTTCCAGTTGTGGTGATCTGGTTACCGTTTCGATCCGTGCGGGTGCCAGCTCCTGTGCCGTTATTTACGGGAGGATGTGACACGGTTCCGGCCTTGTCAGTAATGGCAGGCGCACCGACTGTGCTCAATGTGAGGCCAGAAGAGTCCGTGGAAGTGGAAACGTCATCTGTGATGTCCCCCGGGCAGCCGCCCCAGGTGTTTGCAAAATAATGGATTGTTCCAAACTGATCGTGGTACTGGTAGTTGTCGCGAAAGGGATCATTTACGAATCTTGGAGGAAAAGAGTCTGGGATCTGGCATCTAACTGTAGTTTGCGTGAACGAGATGTATCCGATGTTCGCTTCTGTCAAGGCGCGCCAACCCCAGTTGCCCGTGGGCTGCCAGGCCGAGGCAACAGGCGTCCAAACAGAAGTATCCGTGCTCAATACGTAGTCAAAAGGCATGCCGCGCCCCGGCTTGTGGATGACCGGAAATTCCAGATGTACATTGAGATTCCCAAGGTTTATCACGTCTGGACCGGAAGAAAAGCTGCCGAGTGGCGGCTTGCCTGTAGAAACCTGGCCATTTGCCAGCATTGAGACGAAGACAACTACTGCGCAAAGCCACAGCTTGACTAGCTTCATGCGAGCTCTCCAGGAAATTGATTGTGATGATGCCCATCCACTTGGGAAGCGGATGCCCTAAAAGCATCTACTCTGAATCTACGGGAAGATACCAAAATGGAATCCAGCTCTGCAAGGATGTTGTCTCAAATTGCCACGCAAAAGCCTCAAAACCGTTCGAAGATGGAATAGGCGAATGCTGAAGAGTACTTAAGATCATTCGACACGCGTTCAAGAACATGCTAAGAACGTGTAGCGCCGAAGTGCGCAGGGTCTTTGAAAACTTAGCAATTGGCAATTGGGAAATGGCAATTAGCCAAACAGCACTCAGCATGTTGGGTGACATTGGGTGATCTTGGGTGACATTGGGTGAAACCGGGGGTAGGGGCAGGGGGTCGCCGACATCGCCGTCATAGCACGACATCGCCGGGATCGGAAAGGCAAAACCCTACCGCTGATGGACACTGATGGCACTGATACACACTGATCGCCCTGGTTCCGAGGTTGGACGACTTGGGATCGCTTGGGATCACTTATGGTAAATGCTTTTGAATCCTAATTGAGGGTATGGGGGGTACCCCCTACCGGTGATCTGGTAATCGGATGATGACTTCAATGTGTGCGGGGAAGATCGACGATTTCATCGTAGTGATAGATGAAAATACCGTTCCCGCCCCGTAGTGCCGCAGCCACCATGGCCTCGCCAACGGTCTTCGCTCGCACTGAGCGATATTTTCTCAGCGGCCCCATCATCACAGGATTCAGCAGCGGGCCAATCCTCTGGGCAAACGCCTCCGACAATCGAAACTCCTGTCTCTGCCCCAGCAGCAATCCGGGACGAAAGATGTGCAGCGCAGGCAGCTTCAGTGCCGCTAGATCACGCTCCAGCTCTCCTTTGGTCCGTAGATAGAAATTTGAAGACCCTGGATCGGCGCCCACTGACGAAACCAGCAGGAACTGCTCGACCCCGGCCTCTTTCGCTGCCCGCGCAGCGCGCATTGGCAACTCATAGTCCACTGCCCGAAAAGCCGCTTGTGAACCGGCTTTCGCGATGGTTGTCCCCAGTGCACAGAACACGTCATTCACTCCGGCCAGATTACCGGCGGTCATTTCGCTCAGGTCGATGACGAATTGTTCGACCTTGCCTGCCGCCGCGCCTGTTTCGCCCGTACCTGTTTCGTCTAACGACAGGTGTTTCCTCAGCAGCAGGATCACGCGCGAATATTCCTGGTCTGCACCCAGACCGCGTGCAACCAGACCGCGTAAACAATAACCGCCTACCAGTCCACTCGCCCCCAGCAAGACTGCCGTTCTTGTTCGCATCCCGGCTCCTCAAGACTCAAGCCCGGATAGATTATCAACCACTTCTACTCAGCGCCGGACCATCGTTTTCAGAGTCTCTCTTGTGTTCATAAGCGCAATTCGATGTCCGCTCTGCCTGGCGACTGGCCCGGTTTTCAGGTGTCCTCCTGCAGCAGCCTCACTTTTGTGTATCCTATTAAAAGACGTCGTAAAGGGCCCGATTTACGTAGCTGGGCTCCGCGCAGGTATTTAGTGGTAGGCCTCTGAGTAACCTCCAAGCCAGCTACTCTCATCTAGTACCAACAAGGAGGGAAAGATTTGAAGACCCTTGCAAGAAGATTAGTGCCGATCGCATTTGCCGTGGCGAGTCTGTCGGCCTGGGGCCAACCGCCCGGTGTCTCGCAACAAGGTGCACCTCAACCCGGTGGACAGGCCCAACCCGTGCAGGCAAACCTGAACCTCATCATCGCCCAGGTGCAGAAGGCGGCCCTGGCCACCAACGGAGACCTGGGCAAGCTGCGCATAGAAAAATGGAAGACAGACGCTGACCAGAAAGAGCAGTTGCAAAAGATGTCTGATTCCATCCAGCGCAATCTAACCAACGCCGTTCCGGGTCTGATTGGTGACATACAAAACAACCGTGGCAACGTCTCTGCCACCTTCAAGCTGTACCACAACATCACCATTGTGTATGAATATCTGACCTCGCTCACTGACGCTGCCGGCGTTCTGGGCAAGAAGGAAGAGTATGAGCCACTGGCCGCTGACGCTGCTGCCCTCGACTCTGCCCGCGAGAACCTATCCACCTACATTCAGCAACAGGCCACAACCTATGAGTCTCGGGTGAGGACACCGCCGCCGGGCGGTGCCCCTGCCCCGGACAAGCCCGGCACAACCACGGTCAACAATGGACTTCGCACCGTGACCGGGCCTAACGGCGTAAAGCACATTATTGTTGACGATGTGCCTGAAAAGGCTGCAACTCCCGCAAAGAAAAAGACTTCCAAGCCCTCTCCCAAGTCTGCTGCCAAGCCTTCCCCCAGCCCTTCGCCCTCGCCTAAATAACCCTTTCCCCTCCTGAGTTTCTGGAACTTCCATCCCTCTTTCGGGGTCTATATGCCTGTGGACGTCAAATGGCTGATAACCAAGGTCATCACGTTCAGGGGAAAGAAGTTGTCAGCGGCTGCATAATCTTGGTAACTTTGAGGAGTCGCCATGAGAAGAATGGCGGGAGCAGCAGCAGCAGTGGGAAATTTAGCCAGCGCCATCGCCGTACGGGCGGAAGAAGCCTCAATTGTCGCGGAACTCAAGACCGGTTCCGAGGAGGCATACAACTGGCTCATCGCACACTATCACCAGCCGATTTACAGTCTGGTGTACCGCATCCTCACCGACCCTACGGATGCGGCCGATACCACGCAGGAAGTTTTCCTCAAAGTATTTCGCGGCATGAAGCGCTTCAACGGCGAATGCAGCCTGAAAACCTGGCTCTATCGCATCGCGATTCATGAAGCTTCCAACCAGAGGCGGTGGTGGTTCCGCCACAAGAGCAAGGAAACGTCCATGGAAGCGCAAACTAACGATGACGGCTCTTCCTTTGGCCTGTGTGACACGCTGGCTGACCGTGCCGAATCGCCACTGGAACTGTTTGCCCATGAAGAAGTACGTGCCCGCGTGGAACAGGAACTGAAACAGATTTCAGAACCGTATCGCACCACCGTGGTGCTGCGTGACATTGAAGGCCTGGCTTATGAAGAGATTGCGGAAGTGTTGCAGATTTCCCTGGGCACCGTGAAATCACGGTTGATCAGGGGACGCAATGCTCTTCGCGAACGGCTGGAACCCTTCGTCAAAGAACTAGGTCATGAGGTGGGTAAGGCCAGGCAGGTGCGGAGCGCTTCAATCAACGAAACCCAGACCGCGCCAGTATCAACCGGCCAGAAGGAAGTGGAGGCACAATCATGAGATGCACGGACGCAAAGCCGCTGTTCTCATCGTATATGGATGGTGCCGTGAGCGGCGTGGAGATGCATGAAGTCTCCAACCACCTGAGTGAGTGCGCTGTTTGTGAGTCTGAGTACGCGATGCTGGAAAAATCCCGCACCCTGGTTGCGTCACTCGGGCGCAGACCGGCCCCGCCGGAGCTCGCGATGAAGTTGCGTATCGCTTTGTCCAGCGAACGGTCCAGAAGCTGGCGCAGTGTGTTGCGCGGCTACAGCGTTCGTCTGGAAAACCTGATGAATGCTTTCATGTTTCCGGCCACTGCTGGTCTTGTAAGTGCCGTGATTTTCTTCGCCGCCTTAATCGGATGCTTTGTAGTGCCCGTCCCGGCTGACGCCTCAGACGATGTCCCCACCATGCTGTACACGCCACCGCGCCTGGAAATGTCGGATTCCGATATCCAGATCGCGCTGGAATCTCCGGTGGTGATTGAAACCTATGTCGGCGTGACTGGACGTGTCGAGTCCTATCGCATCATCTCCGGCCAGGACGATGAACAAATCCGCCAGCAACTGAACCGGGCGCTGCTGTTCACGATTTTCGCCCCGGCGCAGTCTTTCGGACGCCCCGTGCCCGGCAAGGCCGTGATGTCGTTCTCTCACATTAACGTCAAGGGGTAAGGGTTGTTTTCATCCCGAGTGCTTCTTTCTTTATCCCGAGCGGGGCGAGGGATCCCTGCTGCCCTCTTGAATTTTTCATTCGACCACAACACTGAGACGCAGGTACGCAGCGTGGCGAAACCCTCTCTCCAAGACACGTCATCCCGCACCTAAGCGAACCAAGCGTTTTCATCAGCTCGCCCGGGGTCCCCGGACGCGCTGGTTTTTACGCGGTGGGGGTGGGAGCAGCCCTGTTAAATTGCTGTGTCATAGAACACGTCGTTAGCGGCAAAAGAGTTGTAAGCTGCCCCTAACGGGAGTGTGCAGTGAAAGAACCCAATGTGATCGCGAATTGGCTTGACAGTCCTGTCGCGCACATTTTGACGGCCAGCTTCATCTCTGCCGGAATGATTGCGGCGATGATGGTGAAGCTGCTGTTGCACGATCCCCACGTCCTCAATATCGTCCTGCTGGTCGCCATCTCAGGCGCGAGCGTTCCATTGCTTCTTTCTCTCGTCCAACAAGTCTTCAGAGGCAACTTCAGCGTCGATATTCTCGCGCTACTCTCCATAGTGACCTCTCTTGTGCTGGGGCAGTATTGGGTGGCGGCCCTCGTGGTATTGATGCTCTCCGGCGGTCAGGCACTGGAGGGCTTTGCGACACGCCGCGCGTCTTCTGTACTGAACGCCCTGGCTAAGCGTATTCCGCAGACCGCGCACAGAACTGGTGCCGCCGTGGAGGACGTATCCATCGACGCGATTGTCGTCGGCGACGAACTCATCATCTATCCCCATGAGATCTGTCCAGTCGATGGGCTGGTCGTCAGCGGTCAAGGCAGCATGGATGAGTCTTATCTCACAGGCGAGCCATTTCTGATCGAAAAAGCTCCGGGGACGAATGTGCTTTCCGGCTCCATCAACGGGAATGTGGCACTCACGATCCGAGCGACGAAGATCGCCAGTGACTCCCGCTTCGCCAAGATCGTGGAGGTGCTGCATGCGTCGGAGGAGAATCGGCCACAAATACAACGCCTTGGCGACAGACTTGGCGCCTGGTATACGCCGATGGCCATTACCATCGCATTGGCATGCTGGTTCTTCAGCGGCCAGTCGGAACGGTTCCTCGCTGTACTGGTCATCGCTACGCCATGCCCGCTGCTGATTTCAATCCCGGTAGCGATCATCGGTGCTATTTCTGTGGGCGCCAGGCTGGGCATCATCATCAAGGACCCGTCCATCCTCGAAAAGATCGACACCTGCCACACTCTGATCGTCGACAAGACTGGCACGCTAACTTACGGCAAGCCGGCTGTCACATCCATTGATTGCTTCGGCGCAACAACACGCGAGATGGCGCTGCAGTATTTGGCAAGCATTGAGCGCTACTCGAAACATCCCCTCGCAAGCGCCGTGCTCAGTGCTGCAAGGAAGGAGAAGCTGGAACTGCTCAGTGTTGAGAATGTATCGGAAGCGCCTGGGACCGGTCTCACGGGTCGGCTTGCAGGACGACATGTCACAGTAACGGGGCGCGGTAAGCTGTCCCCCGAAAGCCTGTCAGCTATGCCGCCTGTTGCGCCCGGTCTGGAGTGCGTTTTGCTCCTTGATGGCAAATTGGCCGCAGTCATCCACTTTCAGGATGAACCGCGCAGTGAGAGCCAGTCTTTTCTCAGTCATCTGGATTCGAAGCACTCGATCTCCAAGATCATCATGCTCTCCGGAGATCGGCCTGCCGAGGTCGCTCTGTTCGCCAGGCGCATGGGCGTTAACGAAGCCTACGGTGGCAAGAGCCCGGAAGAAAAGGTGGAACTCGTACGCGAGACTACACTGCACGTAAGAACGCTCTACATCGGTGATGGAATCAACGACGCGCCCGCGATGATGGCTGCCACGGCTGGAATCGCACTGGGCGTCAACAGTGACATCACCTCCGAAGCAGCCGGTGCAGTAATCCTTCAGTCGTCATTGGTTAGCGTCGACCAGTTGATGCACATCGGTCGCAGGATGCGTGGCATTGCGCTTGTTTCGGCAGTTGGTGGCATGGGACTCAGTCTTATCGGCATGGCTGCCGCGTCCTTCGGCCTGATTACCCCTATTCAGGGGGCCATCGCTCAGGAGGTTATCGATCTTTTATCCATCCTTAACTCGTTGCGCATGATTCTGCCGGCGGGCTCGCTTACGGACTTTGAAACACCTCCAGGGGGCAGGAATAACTTTATTGGGGACTGAGCAATCCAATATTGCGAGAGAGGTGTTCGTCACAAATTATTTCTGTCCGGCCTGGGAGTTGCCGGATCGCGAGCAACTCGGAAGTTGCCATGCCGCCGGCAAACCGAGCTTATAAATCCGAAATTCTTCTTACTCTTCTCTCAGCAATATCAACGGATTCACTGACAGGGCACGTTGTGCGGGAATCCACGTGGCCAACAACCCAAGCAGTGACATGGCAAGCACAACGCCCGCCAGAACCAGCGGATCACGCGGAGTAGCCTCAAAGACAATGTGCGCCAGAACGCCGCTTGCCAGAATTCCCAGGATCAATCCTGCTGCCGAACCAATGAGAAGCAATTTAAAAGGACGTGCCAAAGCTGCGCGTAATACCTCTCGGTTCTGAGCACCGAGCGCCACACGAATGCCAAGTTCACGCATGCGCTTGCTGACAGAGTACGCCGCCATACCGAAGATTCCAGTGATGGAAAGAACCGCGCCCATCATTCCCAGGACCCCGAGAGCAGCCGCCGCTACACGCGCGGGAAATAAGTTGAGTTCCATTCCCTGCCGCCAGGTTTCGATGAACGAGGGCAGTCCGGCATCCAGATCCCGCAATTTGCCTCTCACGGCCGCCGCAAGTTGCTGCGCATCAAATCCCCCGGCGTCCGCGCGAATCATGAGCCATGTCTCATTCGATGGTGATTGCAGAATCGGCAGGAACATGGCGGACTGCTGATTTTCCGTCAGGTTCCCATATTTTCCGTCTTCAACAATTCCTACTACCTGGATGCGCGGGCCGTCGCGCAACTTGTAATACCCGCCCATTGCGTTGGCGGGTGAGCCAAAAATCTTGCGCGCAAACTGCTGGTTGATCACAGCCACGCGCGGCGCAGATTTGTCATCATGCAGGGTAAAAGACCTTCCTGAGAGCAGCACGGTGCCCGTTGCCCGGAAATAATCTGGAGATATGATCAACTGGTCAGATTCCACTAGAGCATTGGCAGGCCTCAAGTCGGCGGTGTCCGCAGAAAAGATCGGCGCGGAATTTCCGCCTCCGCTCGCCAGAGGAGGCCAGTCAACCAATCCAACTGCGGTTACACCCGGGAGTGTCTGCATTGCTTCCGTCATTCTCTTTTGCATGCCGGGCGCCGCATCTGCGCTATAGCCGGCCATGCTCAGATCAACATCAACAATCATCACGTTCTGAGGATCAAAGCCGACGTTGCTATGCACGGAGCGCACCAAGCCACGGACGGCAACCAGGGAGGAGGTAACCAGCAGTGCGCAGATCGCAATCTGCCCGATCAACAGAAGATCGCGCACCGTAAACCTTCGTCCCAGCCGGTTGCTTGATCCAGCTTTGACAATTTCATATGGATCCGTACGAAGGACCTGCCTGACTGGAACCGCTCCGAAAAGCAATCCGCTCAGTAAAGCCAGGAACAGCGCCATCAAATAAACATTGGCGTCCGGATGGACGGGTACGTTGATGGGGAACTTGGGAAACGGCTGCCAGGTGCGCAATGCGCGCATCAGAAGCAGGCTGCCCCAGAGCCCAATGGCGCCTCCGGCCAGCGAGATCAATGTAGCTTCAGTGAAAAGCTGGCGAAGAATGCGCATGCGGTTGGCGCCCAGCGCCAGGCGCAGAGCGACTTCACGGGAGCGGTCGGCGGCCCGGGCCGCAAACAAGCTGCCCAGATTCGCACACGCGGCAAGCAGGATTAAGCCGGCCAGGACCATCAAGGCCGAGAGAAATGCCCGTACCGGACGCCCCAGATGGTTCCCATAAAGGCTTGGTCGATTCAACTCGAAGGTGGTTGGCGCATGCTCTTTGGGATAGCTTTTCGCCAGGTCCGCCCAGATCGCATTCACGTCAGCGGCCGCTTGTGCCGTGGAGACTCCATCTTTCAGGTGCCCCAGGGTCATAAAAATCGCGCCTCGCTGTGCGCGATCGTTAATGATTTCCACTCCCGCGAGCTGTTGATGATTGACAAGGGGGACAAAGAAAGCAGGCGAGAACATCATCAGAGTCCCGCGAAACCCGGGCGGAGCCACACCAATAATGGTGAAAGGGTGCTTGTTAACCTGCACCACCCGCCCCACCACACTCCGGTCTTCCTGAAAATGGCTTTGCCAGAATGCATGAGTCAGCACCATATATGGAGCACTGTTCGAACCATGCTCATCCGCCGCGTGAAAGAAGCGCCCGATAAATGGCTGAACGCCAACTACATCAAAAAAGTTTCCACTGACTTCATCCAGCCAGACTGCCTCCGGGTCGCGACCGGTATCGAGCCCAGCTTGCGAGATGTCGTAAGCCGCAAGGTCTTCAAAGCTGCGATTGCGATCGCGCAGATCGACATAGTCAGGATACGACTGGACCGCTGAATTACTCTCCACACGATGAAGTGAATAAAGGCTATCCAGGCGGGGCAGGTCCAGGGGGTGCAGGATCACCGCATTCAGGGCTGCAAACACCACGGCATTCGCGCCGATGCCCAGGGCAAGTGTAAAAACCGCGGCGCATGTGAATCCCGGTGACTTGCGCAAGATGCGCAGGCTGTAGCGAACATCCTGGAAAAGCTTTTCAAAGAATTGGCTGCCCGCCGCTTCGTGGCTTTCTTCTTTGTAACGTTCCATCGCGCCGAACTCGATACGTGCCTGGCGTTCCGCTTCCGCCCGCGGAATCCCGGCTGCTTCCAGATCGTCTGCGCGAAGCTGGATGTGGGCGCAAAGCTCCTGTTCCATCTCCTGATTCATGGAAGAGCGTGGCAAGAACTTTGAAATGAAGTCGCGAAGAGAGGCAATCGCTTTCATACTTCCTCCGGTTGCGCCCCCAGCGCACAGGCAATCGCATTTGCTGATCGGTTCCAGTTTTCAGTTTCTTCGCGCAACCGCTTACGTCCCGCGGTGGTCAACTCGTAAAACTTGGCGCGACGATTGTTCTCAGAAGTGCCCCAGCTTGACTTCAGCAGCCCCTGGCGTACCAGTCGAAACAAGCCGGGATAAAGAGCGCCCTGTTCAATGGAGAGAGCGCCGCCGGATATCTGTTCTATGCGCAGAAGCACGCCATACCCGTGAAGAGGTCCCAGAGAGAGTGCGCGAAGCATCAGAAGATCGAGTGTGCCGGGAATGAGTTGGGCCTGGTCGGGCAAGTATGCCTCCTAAGACAATTAGGAGAATAACTCCATCTCTCCTAAGCTGTCAAGGAGAGATGGGAGACTACCCTGCCGATACCCTACTTACTTGCCGGCAACGGCACTCTTCCCAGACTGGATGAAGGGACGGTCTTTCTGAATTTCTCGCTGTACTTAACGCGGACCATCCAGAAGATCAGCAGCATCAGCGGCAGCACAGTCAAAAAAATCAGCGCGCCGGACTTGCGCATGATGGCCGGAAAAAGATGCGGCCGCGCCAGAAAGATGGAGGCTGATGCAATGAACCAGGCAAAACACATCCGCCAAAGATGGCGTGCGATTCGCTGTATCCCTGAAACTCCGTTGCCCAGGAGCATCCGTAAGTCTCCCGCCACTGCCAGCACCGCTACCGTGCCAAAGATGATGTACGGCCCTGGCGGATATCCGAATCTATGCCCAGTCGGGCTCATGGCCGCTTGAATTGCGAAAGTCACTTCGAAGGCTGCCACGCCCAGCGCCAGAGAAAGCGCGATCCAATCGGCAATGCCTTTTTCCCCGTGTCGATGCTTCACGGTGAGCCACGCCGTGGCCACGAGATAGAACGTGAACGTTCCTCCCAGGATGTTGCCCGGCTGGAATTTCATGCTGGCCATGAAGGCTCCACTGGCTGCCAGAGTCAGCATGGAGATCACGAAGACAGTGCCGGCGATTGCATGCCGTCGAGAGCCTTTACGGAAGGCTACGGCCACGAAGCCCGATAGGCATCCCACGGTTCCGCCGCAGATATGCAAAGCCAACATGGGCGAGATGGACATTGTTCCCTCCGCGGCCTGAAAAGTCGCAGCGCCGGTACCAACACGGTTCAAGTAGTTCTGCTCACAGCAGGAACAAGCATGATTCAATAAGCGTGCCCTTCCATTGTTACGCCTTGTATGATGAGAAAGTTCCCGCGGCGTAAACGAAATACTCCCTCTCCATGGGCTTGCAGTCTTCAGTTGGCTGTCTGCCCACCAAACAGGGTTTGACCCTCGCTGTTTTTCTGGCCTAAACTCTTATTTCCCGTACATTTTGGAGGGATTCTGAGGTCCAGATTTTTACCATTGTCCGTCTGGCTGCTGTTACTGGCAGTCTCTGGTATGGGATTCGCCCAGACCACCAAGGCCCAGCTTGAGATCAGCGAGCCCTTTTTTACTCTCACCAGCGTCCTCAACACCTGTGGCTACAACGCCGGCTTGCAGGATTCTCTGCCCCTGCGTGAGACGGTCCGCAATGAAATCATGGCTGCGGCCAAGTCCTCGCCCGACGCTGCCAGGACCCGCGATGCCATCTGCCAGTTCTGGAAGGACCATGAAGCGCCGGATTCTCCCAACGATATCTCCAAGTATCTCTCGCTGGCGCTGGAACTGGGTGATGCTCCCGGCTTTGCTCTCAAACTGCCTGAAGCCGATTTGCCGCCCGATGCCGGACATGTTCAGGGCATCGTATCGCTGCTGCAGAAGTTTTATGTCGCCGCCGGTATGCACGCGCTATGGCAGAAGCATCATCCTGAGTACCAGGACCTGGTAAATCGGTTCCACGATCCCGTCGCCGATGTGATCACCCAAACCGACCTCTACCTCAAGCTGCCGTTTGCCAATTATCCAGGCCAGCAGTTCGCGGTCTATCTTGAACCAATGCTTTCACCTTCCACCGTGGACTCTCGCAATTACGGGTCAAGCTACTTCGTCATCGTCTCGCCGAGTAAGAATGACAAGCTGCGGCTGGCTGAGATCCGCCACACTTATCTTCACTTTGTCCTGGATCCACTGGCCCAGGCCCATGGCACCAGCCTGAAAAGCCTTGAGCCGATTCTTGAAACAATTCAACGCGCTCCCTTAAACCGATCGTTTAAGGAAGACATTTCTCTCATGGTGAATGAATGCCTGATCCGCGCGATTGAAACGCGCACCACCATTCCCAAAACCAATGAACGCGGGCGTGAGGCCTATGTTCAACGATCGGTTGAAGAAGGCTTTGTCTTCACCCGTTATTTTTATGACGCCCTGGCGGAATTTGAGAAGGAGTCCACCGGCATGAAAACCGGCTATGGTGACCTCCTCCACAAAATTGACCTTGAACGCGAGCGCAAACACGCCCGCGAGGTAACATTCGCTGACCGAGCTGAACCGGAAGTGATCAGTGCTTCGCGCGCAGCATCCCAGGCCAGCCTGCTGGACGAAGCGGAGCGCCGATTTGCCGGCGGCGACCGCCAGACTGCCGAACGCCTGGCCTTGCAAGTCCTGCAGCACAACAATGGTGGTGAGGAGCCGGGACGCGCTGCCTTCCTGCTGGCTCGCATCGCTTCCTTACAGGGAAAGATGGGAGAGGCGCAAGCTGACTTTGAGCAGGCAGTCCAATCTTCCCACGATCCCCGTATCCTGGCCTGGAGCCACATCTATCTCGGCCGGATTCTTGATATACAGGAAAAACGTGAAGCTGCGGTTGAACATTATCGTCTGGCGCTGGCGGCGGGAGATCCCGCTTCCGATACTCGCAATGCGGCCGATCGTGGATTGACCGCCCCGTATCAGAAGCCGGAGGCGAAGAAGTAATGGCCAACGCTTTCGAGAAGACTCACATGACCAGATTGCTGGCGGCTTTGTTCCTGCTTTTCGTTTGCTTGCCTGCTCTCGGGCAGCAGCCGCGTCCCAGTCCTTCTCCGCAGGCAGTCACGCGCCATACGCCGCAGGCAAAGACCCAACCTGAGTACGCAGATTACAATGCGGCCAACGCGATCTCCGGTGGCGCAGCCATGGAAAAGGCCGCCAATGACTTTGCCGCCAAATACCCTGAGAGCGAACTGCGCTCAATTCTTTACAGCAAGGCCATGCACAATTACCAAGCGGAAAATAATCCGGACAAAATGCTGGCGATGGGCGAAAAAGTCCTTGCCTACGATCCCGACAATCCCATTGCTCTGGTGCTGACTGCCACCGCGCTCTCTGATAATTTCACTGAAAATGATCCCGATCGCGCGACGAAGATGGCCGCCATCCAGAAGAATGCCGGCCGCGCTCTACAGACCATTGACATCGCTTTTGTCCCTCCTTCCGGCGCTACACCAGAACAAATCAAGGGTTATAAAGACACGTTGCGCTCCATGGCGCATTCCGCCATCGGCATCATGAATCTCAAGGAAAAAAACGACGCCCGGGCCGAAGCCGAACTGAAACTCTCGGCGGACCTCTTGCCTGCCGCGCCTGATCCGTATGTGTGGTATCACCTGGCGCTGGCCCAGGACCATCAGGGCAAATATGCTGACGCGCTGGCATCAGTTCAGAAGGCGCTGAATTACACCAGCGCGAATCCTGAGCTGGGCAAATTGGCGACGGGTGAGCGCGACCGCCTTGTCCTGCTTACCCGCCCGGAGACTCCCGCTGGGCAACAACCGCCCGCAAATAGTTCCCAGCCACCGCGCTGATTCGAGTATTTTGTAAGCAGAGATGAAAGAAATTGTGAGTTCATGGATCCGCCGCCAAGCGGCAAGACTTCAATGCTGATAGCCGTACTATTTGTCGCGATTTTGGCTGCACCGCTGCCCATGGTTCCGGCCGATGGCGCAACGCAGCAACGTTCGGACCAGACTGCGCCAGACATCGCTCTCCATCCCCGTGCGGCAAGCCGACAGGAGATTGAAGATTTCAACGCGGCGCGGAACGTGATTGGCGGCAACCTGGCGGAGATTTCTGCCAATGACTTCGCCACAAAATATCCCGCAAGTGAACTTCGCCTCTTTCTTTATACCCGCGCCATGTACGCCTATCAGTCAGAAAATGATTCGCCAAAACTACTGGCGATGGCGCAAAAGGTTTTGTCCATTGATCCTGACCATCCCGTGGCGCTGGTTCTCACGGCATCGGTTCTGGCCGATGGAATGGAAGATAATGATCCCGATCGCAACCGTAAGGTGGAAGAAATAAAGCGGAGCGGAAATCGCGCCATCAAGGTGTTGGGAGCGGCGACGCCCTTGCCGCTCTCTGCCACGCCTGACCAGGCCCCGCTTTATCGCACCACGCTGCAGTCCATGGCGTATTCGGCGCTCGGCATCATGAAGCTCAAGACCGGTGATGACGCCGGCGCGGAAAAAGATCTGCTCATGGCGGCGGGACTGCCGCAGGCGCACCCTGATCCGTATCTCTGGTACCACCTTGCGCTGGCGCAGGACCATCGCAGGAAGTATGCGGCAGCGTTAAGCTCCGTGAATCAGGCGCTGCAGTTGTCCAGTTCGAACCCGGACTTGCAGCGCATGGTGGAAATTGAACATGACCGGCTCTCTGGCGTCTCCCGCGGACACTCGCAGGGAACCACCGGCACGGAGCCGCCACAATAAGCTTTTCACTTTTCAGATGATAAGACTTGCGTCATGGATTTAGACCTCACAGCCCTGCAGGCCGCGCTTGGACACACCTTTAGCCGTCCCGATCTGCTTGATCGCGCCGTCACGCACAGCTCACACGCGCACGAGGAATCCAAAGCCAGTGGCGCCGATCCGAACCTGGAGATCCAGGACAACGAACAATACGAGTTTCTTGGCGATGCGGTGCTGGGGTTCGTAACCAGCCAGCTCTTGTTTGAACGCTTCCCCGGTTTCCATGAGGGACAGCTCTCCAAGTTGAAGGCGCACCTGGTAAGCGCCGGCCATCTGGTAAGCGTCGCCATCCGCCTGGATCTTGGGCAGTATCTTCGCCTGGGCCGGGGTGAAGAGCGGAGCGGAGGACGCAACAAGTCCACCCTGCTTTCAGACGCTGTGGAAGCAATCATTGCCGCGCTGTATCTTGACGCTGGTTTGGAGAAGACGCGTGATTTCATCATCCGCGAGATTCTTTTGCCGGAACTGGAACGCGTCCGCACGGAAAGCCAGAATGAATTCAGCCTGGCCGATTACAAATCAGCTCTGCAGGAATTACTGCAATCCACCGGAAGGCTTCAGCCGGTTTATGCCACAGTAAAAGAAGAAGGCCCGGACCATCGCAAGACATTTACCGTGGAGGCGCGGATTTATCCCCAGGGTCATAGCCGGCCTGAGTATGTGGCGCGTGCTGAAGGCGCTACCAAGAAGAAAGCCGAGCAGCTTGCCGCAAAGTTTGCTCTTGAACACCTGCGAGGGACTCCGGAAAGCGTATGACTGATCCGCGGAACCATGACGACGCAAACGTCAACGCCGGCAATCCCTTGCCTGCTGATCCCGCTGCACCTGCTGGACCAGGGCCCGGCGCCTCTGGCCAAGACAACGCCGAAGTCAGCGCAAATCAGCCACTTGATGCTGAAACGCCGCTTGCATCGTCACCTGCATCGTCACTTGCGATGGCGGAACAGGAACCCGTCGCTCACACCACGGAGATTTCAAATCCCGAACCCGTCACGCCTTCACTTTTGGTCCATCATCATGAACCTCAAGGTCTCAAGTTCTATCTTTCAGTCGTGGTGATTGTTCTCTACATGACGACCTTTGTCATGCAGGCGATTCGTATTCCGTCGGAATCCATGGAAACCACGCTGATGGTCGGCGATTTCCTGCTGGCGGATAAAATCCACTACTCCGCCGAAGGATGGTTCGGAGGTCATCTGCTGCCCTATCGTGAAATCCGCCGGGGTGACATTGTGGTGTTCCACTATCCGGCTGACCCCAAACAGTATTTCGTGAAGCGAGTGATCGGGCTGCCCGGAGACCACGTTAAGCTGCTGGATAAGACTGTTTTGATCAACGGAGCGCGCCTGCATGAGGATTACGCGCGCCATGTGCTGCGGGACTACAACCCCTATCGTGACAGCTTTCCTGACACCACTTTTCTGGTCCCGCCCTATCTCACCACAGACGTGGATCGCCGCTGGCGCAAACAAATGTTTCAGTTTTTAGACCATGGTGAAATCGTGGTTCCAGCCGGGAACTACTTCGTCATGGGCGACAATCGCGACCGAAGCCTGGACAGCCGCTACTGGGGATTTGTACCTCGGGGCAATATCACAGGACGTCCGCTGGTAATCTACCTCTCTGTAAACGAAGAGGATCAGACTGAACAGGCCACGCCGAATGATAAACTCATTCATCCGGGACAAATGCTGGCCCATATCCTGCAACTGGCACGATGGGACCGCATGTTTCGGCCCGTTCACTAAGGAACGGGTTGCTCATGAAAGCCGTATTGATAAAGAGTGTCCTAATTTAAGCCATTTTCAGGATTAAGCTGCTTGCCCGCAAACGCAAAAGTAGAACAGAAACCCGAACGCCACAAAGAGACGCTCTCTGAATCCATTGGCAGCATTGCCTCAGTGCTGGTCTGCGGACTCTTCATCATCACGTTTGTGGTCCAGGCCTTTGAAATTCCTTCCGGCTCCATGGAGGACACTCTGCTGGTTGGCGACCATGTGTTCGTTGACCGGATAGGCCCCACGGCAAAAGCCGGCTATCTGGGACCGGTGTTGCCTTATCGCAACATCAAACGCAATGACATCATCGTCTTTCTGCATCCTGCAACGCCGGGAATGTACGTAGTTAAACGGATCGTGGGAACGCCAGGTGACAGGCTCCACCTTGAGAACGGCAAGCTCTTTCTGAATGGAGTGGCGCAGAATGAGCCATACCTGAATCCCAACCAATCCTACGAAAGATATCGGGACGAGTTTCCTCGCGTAACAACTCGTGGACAGCGGCAGATTGAGCAGGAATATCCCTGGTGGCCGATGCAACTGCAGGGCAATATACAAAATGGCGATCTGGTGGTGCCGCCGAACAGTTATTTCGGAATGGGCGACAATCGGTCCAACAGCCTGGACAGTCGCTTCTGGGGCTTTATTCCCAGGGAAAATGTTGTTGGCCGCCCCCTGTTTATTTACTGGTCTTTTGAGACGCCGCGGGACCAGTATGAACATGGAAGCTGGTCCGACCGCGCCAAGTTCATGGGCTACATCGTTCTGCACTTCTTTGGTGAGACCAGATGGAGCCGGGCGTTTCACTTTGTACGCTAAGGTCAGGCAGGCGAAATTGAACAACGACATCCCTTGCACGCTGATCGTCTCACGGTAATCTATGGCGCCTTCAGGAACAAAAACATTGACGGATGAAACCACACTCGACAACGGCAGGAAGACGGATTCTGCTGAAAATGAATCCGCCCGTAAAAATGCGTCAGGAAAAGACGCGCCAGAAAAAGAGACGTTCTCTGAGGCGCTCGCCGGCTTTGCCAGCGTCTTTGTCTCCGGCCTTTTCATCATCACCTTTGTCATCCAGCATTTTGAGATACCCTCCAGTTCCATGGAGAACACACTGCTGATTGGTGACCATGTATTTGTCGATCGCATGACGCCTACCGGCAAAGAGAGCGTCCCTCTTTTCCCCTATCACAACCTCCACCGCGGTGACACGGTAGTCTTTGTCTCTCCTGCCGAACCCGGACTCTTTCTGGTGAAGCGCATTATTGCGGTGGAAGGTGACAAAATCCATCTGCGCGATGGCAAGGTGTTCATCAACGGTGCGCAGCAGAACGAACCCTATATTGTCCGTAACGGAACGCAATTTCCCTACCGCGACGATTTTCCCGCTGTCTCGCCCTTTGCCACCGGGGCCACCTCAGATTGGACCATGGAGATGCCCCGGCACATTGTGGGCAGTGATTTAGTGGTGCCCAAAGACAGCTACTTTGCCATGGGCGACAATCGTGACGTGAGCTATGACAGCCGTTATTGGGGCTTTGTTCCCAGAGCGAATGTTCTTGGCCAACCCCTGTTTATTGCCTGGTCTCTGAACCAGACGGAAGCTGATTTCGCGCCGCTTCCGTTCCCGCAACGCGTTGTGTCCTTTTTCAAAACGGCGGCCCGCTTCTTTGCCATGACTCGCTGGAACCGCGTCTTCAGGCTGGTGCACTGATGGCCCCCGCCGAAATGACGCGTAGAAAATTGGCGGTGGCAATCGTCTTTCTGTTGCTACTGGGAATTTTTCTTCCTCCCAACATCAACGGCGTGCGGTTTCGCGACCAGCTCGCCGGATCGCTTTCCAATGCGCTTGGCCGGGCCGTAAAGATTGGACAAGTAAAGTATCGCGTGTTCCCGCGACCCGGCTTTGACGTCTATGACCTCCAGGTAATGGATGATCCGGCTTTCAGCGCCGAGCCCCTGCTGACATGCGGCAAGGTGAATGCCGATCTCCGTCTTACGTCGCTCTGGCATGGCCGCCTGGAAATTGCGAATCTTAAGCTTAGTGATGACAGCTCTCCGGCCAGCCTGAATCTTGTCTACTCCAAAGGTCATTGGAACCTGGAATCGCTTCTGCTCCGTGTAGAACAGGTGCCCACGGCGCCTACCGCCCGGCGCAGCGCGGAACAACGTTCACGCTTCCCTTACATTGAGGCCACCTCCGGGCGCATCAATTTGAAAGTTGATACGGAGAAGACGCCGTTCACCGTCACCAATACTGATTTTGCATTCTGGCTCGCGTCAGAAGATGTGTGGCATCTGCGCATGGAAGGCCGTCCCATCCGTACGGACAAGAACCTGAATGACACAGGCGTCATCAGAATGGAAGGTGATCTCCGCCGCTCACGTGCTTTACGCGACATGCCGCTGAAGATTGATGTTGCCTGGGACAAAGCACAGCTCGGCCAGTTCTCCAATCTTGTTGCCGGGCAGGACCGCGGCTGGCGTGGAGGTCTTGCCGCTACTCTTCAACTCAGCGGTACTCCTGCGAATCTCCACATCATCGGCAATGCGGAACTGGATGGTTTCCGGCGTTATGACATCAATCGCAACACCATGCCGCATCTGCATGCCCGCTGCCAGGGTGATTACATCCACGCATTGCTGGACATGAAGTGTGACATGCCGCTCGACCCCGGCGGCGTTCTGCTCACGGCAAAGTGGGCTGCCGTCACGCCCCGCGATTATGATCTGTCCGTTGTTGCCACACGCGTGCCATTGGCTACTCTCGCCACCATGGTGCGCCACTCCCGCAGCAAACTGCCTGACGATCTCACCGCCAACGGCGACCTGAACGCTGCCTTCGGTTTTCACTCCCGCAATGGCGTTCGTAACTGGCACGGCACCGGCATGACGTCGGCTTTTCTGCTCCGTTCCTCTGTATCGGATAAGCCTTTCCCGGTGAGCCCGGTACGATTTCACATAGGGCCAGTTGAAACTGGTGCAAGTTTCACCAACAAGCGTTCAAAGCAGAAAGAAGCTCCTGCTTCGACCCCTGACGCGTTGACCATTGACACCTTCTCCGTCCAGCTTGGCCCTTCGACAACACTGGAATTGCAAGGCACTGCCGACGCCTCTTCTTATTGGATCGGCGCCAAAGGGATGGTGCCCCTGGAAAGGCTGTTGGTTCTCGGCAATGTCACGGGCTTCCCCACTGAGATCAAGGACACCACCGCCTCAGCTGTGGTGGACCTCAACATCAGCGGCGCCTGGAGCAATTTTGCGCCGCCAAAAATGCGCGGCACGGCACATCTGCAGAATCTGGCGGCATGGATTCCCGGCATCAAGGACCGTCTGTTGCTCACCGAAGCGGACGCGCAGATCAACGATGTCGAGATGGTTCTGGCCCACATCAATGGTCAGTTCGAGCACACGCCCATCGCTTTCACCGGTACCATCAACAACTCGTGGAGCTGCCAGGGCCCTCCGCCGTGTCCCATCGAATTTGATCTCCATTCAGAAGCTTTGACCGTTTCCGACGTCACGTCCTTGCTCGGCTCTGCCGATAAAGGCTGGCGGTTCCCTTTCTTTTCTGGATCATCGAGCAAACTTCCCGATTTCCGGGCCAATGGCACGTTGACGGCGAACCAGCTCACAGCGGCCCAACTGCCACTGGAGAAATTTGCCGCGCACGTGGAATTCAGTGACAAGGCGTTACTCATCAGCCGCATCAATGCCCACCTGGGCGGCGGCACCGTCGAGGGTGAATGGCGCGCCGATTGGAGTGATGCGACCCCACACTTTGCTGCCAGCGGAAAATTCACAGGCGTCGCCACGGACCGCATCACTTCCAGCGGCCCAGACTTCACGCTTGCCACTTCCTGGGTCAACGGCCGCACGGATGCCAAGTACTCGCTTCACTTCGATGGCGCGTCACTGGATGAAATGCTGGGCAGCGCCGCTGGACACTTTGAATACGTAGTCACCAATGGCATGTCAAAACTGATTACGCTCGACGGCGGCAAGCCATTGCATTTCCAAAGCCTGCAGGGCGCAATGGACCTGGAGAAACAGACTTTAAAGATTCTGCCAAGCAAATTCAGAGCAGAATCCCGCATCTATGACCTGAGCGGAACGGTTTCCCTAGCAGACAGGCAGGCCAAACTCAAGCTGAGTTCTAACAGCTCACGCTGGGACATTACCGGCGCTCTGGATAAGCCCCTGATTGCCGGGCCGCCTGCATCCAGCGAGACCACAGCCGCACGGACGCACTAGAACTCATTCTCACAATCAGAAATATCGCGACCTTTATCTCTGCTCTGAGTTTATAGACATAAGATCAATATGAAAATTTCCTGGATCCTTCTAACCGGTTCGCTTGCTGTATCGCTATGGGTAATCGCTCGGAATCCTGAGCGCACGCTCGCGTTTTCGCTGAACAAAGACAGGCCGCAAACGTCATCCCAGCCTTCATCCGCGAACAGCCGGCGCGGCGCAAGCCAGACGAATGGCAGCCATAGACTGGCAGACAGCGCAGAAAGCAAGTTCACGTATATCGAACAGAACGGCGCCAAGTCTCGACCAGATCCCACACCAACCGTCCTCAGCGAAGACGAAATCAATGACTATCTTGCCTCTGGCCGGGTGGAGATTCCTCAAGGGGTTAAGAAAGTTCGTTTGCAGGGGCAGTCGGGCCAAGTCACTGCCTTCCTTACCGTTGACTTTGATCAACTTCGCGAGAACCAGCATTCTTCCAATCCTCTAATGGGACTTTTCAGCGGCACGCATGACGTCACCGTTGAGACTGACGCCGCTGGTACAGCCGCAGAGGGCAAGGTCCACGTACGGACGGTAAGCCTTGACGGCACGGAGATCCCCCGCATGGCCCTGCAATATTTCGTGGAAAAATACCTCACGCCAAAGTACCCGAACGTGGGCCTGGATTCACAATTCAAGCTGCCCAATCGCATTGACTCTGCCACGGTGGGATACCACAAGGTGTCTCTCGTCCAGAAATAGCCCCTGAGATCCGGAACTCGCCTGCCAATAATTTGCAGCGTTTCTCCCTGCCGCAAAATCCAACACACGAGCAGGTGAGCCTGAGACCCCGTTGTTTGCGGCTTCGCCGTTATATGATGGAAGACTCAGTTTGATTTCTTTTTGATCGAGGGGCTAGTGCATGCCGCGTTACGAGTACCGCAAACTTAAACCGCTGTCGGCGGCCGAAAAGAGCTTTGACGATTGGCTCCAGTATCTGGACGAGCAGTTTTCCAACCGTGACGTTGAGCATCGCTCCCTGTTGGTCCGCAACACGCTGCATGAGATTTACCTTGGCCGCCCATACGTTGACCATGGCCCCAATACTTCCCTGGCCGAGCAGGCGCTGGTCCATAGTTTTGATCCCCGCAACGCCACCCTGGAACCGGAATATTACGGTGACGTGGACGGACAAAAGTACGCCGAACGCAAGCCACTGATCTGGTTCTGGATGATGTATGACCGTTCACCCCTCGGCCTCAATCATGCCCTCGGCTATCGAGTGCGGGCCATGCTGGCGAAACATGTGTTCAAGTACATTGGCAAGAATGTAAAGATTTTCCACGGCGTTGAAGTCTCTTATGGCTATAACCTCACGGTGGAAGACAATTGCACCATCCACAAATATGTACTGCTCGACGACCGGGGCGAGATCGTAATCCATGAAGGCACGTCGATCTCCGACTACGCCAATGTCTATTCGCATGAACATGATCTGAATGACGGCATGATCGTCACCAACACAAAGACTGAGATCGGCCCGAAGGCTCGCATCACCTATCACTCCACGGTGATGAGCGGAGTGCGCGTGCATGAGCACGGACTTCTGGGTTCGATGGGAATAGCCACCAGGGATATTCCGCCGTATACCATAGCGGTTGGAATTCCGGCCAAGCCTGTGAAGGTCAAGTCGATTGCGCCCCAGCCGGCGGAGACAAAATAGCACGCGTGCTAACATCCAGGGATGGTGAAGGCGAGCCCTTCCGCTCCATGACAGAAACAGCATGACAGACACATCGGGAAAATCGCGTCCACGCGTGCTCAGCGGCATGCGGCCAACTGGAATTCTGCACCTCGGCAACTATGTGGGCGCGCTCCAGAACTGGGTCAAACTCCAGTCCACGCACAAGTGTTTCTTTTTTGTCGCGGACTGGCACGCACTGACCACGGACTATGAAGACACATCCCGCCTGGCCTCCAACACACTTGAAGTCTTTCTCGATTGGCTGGGCGCCGGGCTCGATCCCAAACAGTGCACCATGTTTGTCCAGTCGCATGTAAAGCAACACGCGGAACTGCATGTGCTTTTTTCCATGGTGACTCCTCTGGGCTGGCTGGAACGCGTGCCCAGCTACAAGGAGCAGCAGCAGAACCTGACAACCAAAGACCTGAGCACCTACGGATTCCTGGGCTACCCCCTGCTTCAAGCCGCCGACATTCTGATCTATCAGGCAGATGGTGTGCCGGTGGGCGAAGACCAGGTTGCACACGTTGAACTCACACGCGAAGTGGCCCGCCGCTTCAATCATTTCTATTCGCGACGTGTTCCCGGATCGGGCGGCAGTGAACATCAGGAACCACTGATCAAAGAACCGCAGGCATTGCTCACGAAGACGCCCAAGCTTCTGGGCCTGGATGGACGCAAGATGTCCAAGTCTTACGGTAACTCCATCCTGCTGAGCGAAGAAGCAGACAAGCTGGCGGAAAAGATTCGCGGCAGCGTTACCGATCGTCCCAGGCTGACGGACAGAGGCAATCCTGATAGATGCCCGGTCGGCAATTTGCACCAGATTTTCAGCGATGCTGATCGTCTGGCTTTCATCACTGCCGGCTGTACCCAGGCGACCATCAAGTGCATCGATTGCAAAGCGCTCGCGATCGAAAGCACTGAGGCGCACATCGCTCCGATCCGCCAGCGCCGCAAACAATTCGCCTCCCAGCCCGACGACGTTCTGCGCGTGATCCGGCAGGGCGCACAGGAAGCCAACGCAGCCGCGGAAGAAACCATGCAGGCAGTTCGTCGCGCTGTAAATCTCTTCAGCCTCGAATCCATGGACGCGGCGATTAACCGGCTGCCCGCTCCCGTTCGCATCCGCGTGCCTGAATCTGCCGTGTCCGCGGCCTCTCCGGAAGAGCGTTACCAGTTACAAACAGCGGAGTGGCTGGAAAAAGTCTCAGCAGCGAATCCCCTTCGCAAAGACAAGCCGCAGACCTACATCACGCGCAAAGGAAGAAAAGTCGGCGTGCACACGGCGCTGGAAGACAACGGAACATGGAAATTCCTTGTTGGCGATCGCGCACTCAACGTACTTGCTCTTTTGGCAGAGGATCGCGAGCGTTACCTGCGCGATTTCATCCTGCCTCCCAAACTGGTGCAGGAACACTGGAAGACCTTTACGCGCGATGGCAGCAATGTGTTAATCGAACTTCGCGCGAACGGCAAGAACGTGACGCTTAGTACCAGCAACGGTGACGTTCCCATCCAGCAGTATGAAGGTGACTACTCGCCGCTGCAGTAAGTGTGTGGAACCAGTGACAAACACCGCCTGATATCCGGCCAAGTATTCCACAGGCCTGCACGCAAGAGTTCCTGAAAGCATTTAGAATTGATCAAAGCTCGCACTGGCTTTACGGGCCTGTGCCGCACATCTTGAATGGCAGAAAACACCCAAATCACGGAAACCCGCACCAGCGAGTCGGCATTTTCAGTCTCGGTCGGCCTGGTCTATGACGGCCCGCTCGATCTCCTGCTTGATCTCATACGCAAACAGGACATCGACATCTATGACATTCCCATTGCCCGCATTACCGCCCAGTACCTCACGTACGTGGAAGGGCTGAAGCATCTGGATGTGGACGTTGCCGCCGAGTTCATCTACATGGCCTCGCTGCTGATCCATATCAAGAGCAAGATGCTCCTGCCGCGCGATCCTGACGCTGTGGCCGGCGAACTGGATGATCCGCGCGAGGAACTGGTGCAGCGCCTGCTGGAGCACGAAAAATTTAAGAATGCCGCCCAGATGCTGCTGCAGAAACAGCAATTGGAAGACGCTGTGGTCAGCAACCCGTCTATGAAAGACTTCAAGGACGCCGAAGGCACTGAGCCTGAGCTGGCCGCGGATGTCGTCGATCTGGTTAAAGTCTTCCAGCAGATTCTTGATCGCGCCCGCACCCGTCCCGTGCTGCAAGTGGACGAAGAGACGGTAACCATTGGACAGATGGTGGAGTATTTTCGCCGCCGTTTGCTCATGGAAGACCGGCCGATCCGCCTCAAGCGATTGCTGCAGCACGTGACTACCCGGCACGCGCTCATCGCGTCATTCCTGGCACTGCTGGAGCTGGTGCGGCTGCAGGCGATCCTTCTGCGTCAGGACAAGGTTTTTGGTGACATCCTGATCAAAAAACATGCAATGTTCGATACGGTCATGGGCGAAGGCGCCATGGTCCGTGATGACTGGAAATAATCTCAACAATGTCAATTAAAGCAAAACTTGAAGCATTGGTTTATGCCGCTGAAGAACCCATCACGCTGGACCAGATGGCAGCCCTTCTTAAAGATGATCTGCTGGCATTAAAAGATCTGCCCGCGGTTGAAGCGCATCCTGAACAGGCAGATGAATATCTTGGCGCTGTGGAAACAGAGAACACCGCGGAAGTAGCGGCCATCGATGTAACCAGCACAGAAGACACCGCCTCTTCTTCCGCCGATTCTTCTTCAGCCGCTTCTTCTTCGCCCGATGCCGCGGCGCCAGAGACTTCCAGGTCCACCGCCAGGAAGATCAAAGAAAAATCGGAAAAGGTGGAGCTGCGCAACCTGCTTAAACCTTTCCTTGAAGAGTTAATCGCACAATTTGAAACTGAGGAGCATGGCATAGAAATTCGCCAGGTGGCCGGTGGCTATCGCATGTCTACCAAGCCTGAACATCATGACGTGGTGCGTGCTTTCTCCAAGAGCCTGAAGCCACCCATCCGCCTGTCATTGCAGTCCCTGGAAACATTGGCCGTGATCGCCTACAAGCAGCCGGTGACCGTGCCGGAGATCAGTGACATTCGCGGTGTGGATTCCTCAGGCGTGATTGGAACGCTGCTGGACAGAAAGCTGATTACCACGGCCGGCCGGAAAGCGGTGGTGGGCCGTCCCATGCTGTACAAGACAACCAAAGACTTCCTTATGCGCTTCGGACTTAAGGACGTCACTGAACTCCCGAGCCTGGAAGAGTTTGAAAAGCTGGCCGCGCGTGAGATGCAGGACGAACTGTTCACAGGAGATCACAGCGCCATGGCCGATGCTACCGGAGTACCGCACGATTCCGCTGCAGACGAAACCACATCCGAAGGAGCCGGATCAGAAGACACCAGATCAGAAGACACCACGTATTCACGAAACGCTGCCCCGCACAACGGATACAACAGCTCCAATCAGGGCGGCGGTGAAGAACAGCTTGCCGAAGATAAAGCTGAAGCGCCGGAGACAGTTACCGAACCCACGGTTTCTTCCGATCCAAAACACAACAAAACAGATGAGCAAGTCGCCGACCAGATTGCCTCAGAAAGTTCTGGAGGCTAATTGCCCACTGAACGATTACAGAAAATCATTGCCTCCGCCGGAGTAACCTCTCGCCGCAAAGCTGAAGAACTGATTACCCAGGGCCGCGTCACCGTCAACGGACAAGTCATTACTGAACTCGGCACAAAGGCCGATCTCGCGCGCGACCACATCAAAGTGGACGGCAAGCTGCTTCACGGTGCTGAAGAACACGTCTATCTTCTAGTCCACAAACCCAAAGGATATGTGACAACTGTTTCCGATCCTGAAGGCCGGCCCACGGTGATGGGGCTGATCAAGCACGTGGGCGAGCGCATATACCCCATCGGCCGCCTTGACTATGCCAGTGAAGGCCTGCTGCTCATGACGAATGACGGCGAACTGGCCAACTTCCTCACCAAGGCCGCTTCGCACGTTCCCAAGACATATCTGGTGAAGGTGGCAGGGCTGCCGCAGGAAGATGACATTGAGAAGCTGCGTCAGGGAATCCGCATTGGCAGCAAGCCCGGTTCGGAAAGCCTGCGTTCGGTACGCACGGCGCCCGCACAAGTGCGTCTGGTGCGCGAGTCTGACAATCCGTGGTATGAAGTCACGCTGACACAGGGCAAGAATCGCCAGATCCGCCGCATGTTTGAAGAGATCGGCCATCATGTGGAGAAGATCAAGCGCACACGCTACGGCGGTATTGCACTGGATGTAGAACCGGGCAAGTTTCGTGCCCTCACCGAACAGGAAGTCGCGATGCTGCGGCAATCCGGTGGAACTGGAGCACAAGCCGCTGAGCCGGTTCCCGATAAGAAGCTCATCAAGACCTCAGCACGTTACATTGGCAAAGCTGCCTTGAAACCCGGTAGGCGATCTGAAGATAAATTCCGTCCGCGCGTCAGCCGTCCGCGCACCGGCCCCGGTGAAAAAGACGACCGTTATCCTCGACGCGAACCGCGAAGTGCTCCGCGTACAGGGTTTGGCAAACGGGAATCTGCGGCAGGCGATTCTGACGTGCAAGGCGAGCGGCCACGGCGGGAGCGTCCACCATTCGGAGATCGGCCGCCACGGCGTGACCGCCCAGCATACGGAGAACGGCCAGCGCGTTCGGAAGGCCGCGGATTTTCTGATCGCGCTCCACGAGGCGATCGTCCGCCACGCGCATTTGGTGACCGTCCACCCCGACGTGACAGACCAGCGTACGGAGATCGTCCACCTCGAACGGAAAGACCGTCTTATGGGGATCGCCCACCGCGTGCAGAAGGCCGAAGCTTTTCTGATCGCGCTCCCCGAGGGGACCGTCCAGCTCGAGCAGGTGGCGATCGTCCGCCACGCGCATTCGGTGACCGTCCGCCTCGACGCGACAGACCGGCATTCGGAGATCGGCCACCGCGAACGGAAAGACCGTCATATGGAGATCGTCCACAAAGGTCTGACCGCCCGCCACGCGCATTCGGAGATCGTCCACCTCGAGCGGAAAGACCGTCTTATGGAGATCGTCCACAAAGGTCTGATCGTCCCCCACGCGCAGGTGGTGATCGTCCGCCGCGCGGCGAGCGACCCGCGTTTGGTGATCGGCCACCTCGTCGTGAAAGACCGTCTTTTGGAGAACGCCCGCAACGGTCTGATCGTCCGCCACGGAGAGAAGGCGCGGGAAGAAGCTTTTCCGATCGCCCACCGCGCGGTGATCGGCCACCACGTGCGGGAGGAAGAAGCTTTTCTGATCGGCCGCCGCGCGGTGACCGGCCACCGCGTGCGGAAGGGAATGATCGGCCCAACTTCGGCGACCGGCCACCACGAGGCGACGGTCCGCAACGAGGTACGAAGAGGCCCGGCGGCAGTGGCCGCGACTCGAGCGGCCCGCGACGTCCTCCCAAATCTTAATCACGTATAGACCAGGCGAATACAGGTACAGCGCCCACCGATTCTGGAATACGGGCGCTGGCCTGTGATACAAAGGCCTGTAACACTTCTCCTGGAATGAAAAAGACAGTTCTCGATCTAATTCCCCGCCACATCCGCAGCCTGACTGGCTACGTGCCGGGAAAAGCCTTGCGCCACGCTCAACAGGAATCGGGCGCCGCCATCTCAATGATCAAACTGGCTTCCAATGAGAATCCATTCGGCCCCTCGCCACGCGCAGTGGAAGCCATCCGGGCGGTCGCACAGGAAGTGAATCTATATCCTGATAATGATTCCACTGAACTCCGTCAGGAACTGGCGCGGCGTCACCAGCTTGATTCATCACAAATCTTTTTAGCCGACGGCTCGCTCGGGATGCTCGACATCATGGCCCGCACCCTGCTTGGCCCCGGCCTGAACTGCGTTACCAGCGCGCGGTCTTTCATCAGCTATCCCCTGGTCACGCATGCGGCCGGCGGCGAACTGATTACCACTCCGCTCCAGAATGATGCGTATGACTTAAGCGCGATTGCCGCGGCCATGAACGAGAACACGCGCCTGGTAATTCTGGCCAATCCAAACAATCCCACCGGAACCATGTTTGACGTCGATGCCACCGAAGAATTTCTTGGCAAGGTCCCGGAACATGTTCTGGTGGTACTGGATGAAGCCTATTACGACTTTTCCACCTTCTTCGCTGCGCAGTCCGGCATCTCTTACTCCCGATCAATGGACTACGTTCGTGCCGCCCGACGCAACGTGATCGTGTTGCGAACGTTCTCCAAGGCCCACGGGCTGGCCGGCATCCGTCTGGGCTATGGCTGCGGCGACGCCGAGCTGCTGCAGTATTTCGGCCGCGTGCGCAATTCATTTTCAGTTTCGGTCGTGGCTGAGGCGGCCGGGCTTGCCGCGATCCGCGACGAAGCCCATATTCGCAAGACGGTTGAGAATAATGCGGCAGGCGCTGCCTGGCTGATGCCGCACTTCGCCGAACTTGGGCTGCGTGCGGTGCCAACCAGCGCGAATTTTATTTATTTTGAAGTTGACGAAGATGCTTCCGCCTTTGCCCAGCGCATGCAGACACAGGGTGTGATCGTGCGTTCGCTGGTGCCGTGGGGTATTCCCAACGGCATTCGCGTGACCATTGGCACGCCACAGCAGAATGAACAGTTTGTTTCAGCTCTCAAAAAAGTAGTCCGCCAGACAGTCACACGTTAAGCTCTGTGTTCTACTCTCTTTCATGGCCCTTTCCGCCACATGGACGGCAGCCGCAACACTCGGCAGACGCCACATTCTCGCCACCATCGGCATGGCGCTGGTTGTGTTGTTTGTTGCGTTCGCCATCTTTGCCCCGCTGATCGCTCCGCAGGACCCCCGCAACATTGACCTGCCCTCGCGACTGCAGCCACCCAGCGCGGCGCACTGGTTCGGCACTGACGAACTTGGTCGCGATATTCTTTCCCGCGTGATCTATGGCGCCCGCATCTCCATGCTGGTAGGCAGCAGCGTGGTGGTGGGCTCTCTACTGCTCGGTTTGATCTTCGGGTCCGTCGCCGGCTATTACGGCGGCTACGCTGACCGGATCTTCAACGTGATCATCATGAACGCTTTCCTGTCATTTCCCGGAATCCTGCTGGCCATCGCCTTCGTGGCATTTCTTGGTCCGGGAATTCTTAACCTGATTCTGGCGCTATGCGTTGGGGGCTGGGTCGGTTACGCGCGACTGGTGCGAGCTCAGGTGCTGGGCGCGAAGGAAAAAGAATTTGTGGAAGCGGCACGCGCTCTGGGCGCAAGCGACTGGCGCATCGTCACCCGACACATTTTGCCGAACATCATTCAGCCGGTGATTGTGCAGGCTGCCATCGGCATGGCCGGCGCTGTGCTGGCAGAAGCCACCATGAGTTTTCTTGGCCTGGGAGTACCACCGCCCACCGCCAGCTGGGGCGCCATGCTCAATGACGGACGTGGCCACCTGTTTGACGCGCCGCATCTCGTGCTCTTCCCTGCCGCAGCCGTCATGCTGGCTGTGCTCTCGTTCAATTTCATCGGCGACGCGCTACGCGACTTCATGGATCCGCGTTCGCGTATTGAGGCCGGACTTTAGTCATGCTGGTCGGTGTGATCTCTGACACTCACGGGATGCTGCGGCCTGAAGCGATAGAGCTGTTGCGCGGATCAGAACACATTATTCATGCCGGTGATATTGGCGCACCGGAGATTATTCCCGCCCTTGAGAAGCTCGCGCCCGTTACGGCCATTCGCGGAAACATCGATCAGATGGCCTGGTGCCGGAGATTTCCTGAAACGGAAGTCGTTGAACTGGGCGGCCTCCATATCTTTATCCTTCACGACGTAAATGCGATTGATCTGAATCCGAAGGCGGCAGGATTCGCCGCCGTGATCAGCGGGCACTCTCACAAGCCGCATCAAGAGATGAAAGACGGAGTGCTTTATTTCAATCCCGGCAGCGCCGGGCCCAGACGATTCAAGCTGCCCATTACCGTAGGAAGGCTGGAAATTAACGGCGCAGTATTGACCGCCACCGTCTTGTCTTTGGAATAACCTTCGTTTAAGCGATCTTGCTTTCTGGCTTTGCTTGCGACGTCGCTCGCGCTTTTCCATCAATCATCAGCCACGCGCTCATGGCGCTCAACACTGCCAATCCGGCAGAAACCAACATCACCCAACGGAAGCCCGCGATAAATGATTCGTTGATCGCCTGCTTTAATATCACCTTTTGATCGTCATTCATTCCGGAAGGCGCTTCAATCTGGGTTAAACGGCTGCGCTGCTCCATGACATCTTGTTTCATGTCCGGAGCAAATCTTGAAGCATTGAGTTTGCTTTCCAGGCGAACGTCAAAAACGTGGAAAGCCACAATGCCAAGTACAGCGATCGAGAGCAGAGATGCAACACGGGAAACGGCGTTATTCACGCCGGAAGCCACACCCGCCTGATGCTCACTGACAGAATTCATGACGGTGGTTGTCAGCGGAGCTACCACGCCGCTCATCCCCAGCCCCAAAACCACCATGGCTGGAAAGTATGTGGTCCAATAACTTCCGCCCATACCCGGCCGGGCAAACAGCAGAAAACCGGCAGCGGCAATGATCGGGCCAATGACCAATGGGAGCTTGGCGCCGTAGTGCGCAACCAGGCCTCCAGCCCAGCGCGATAGAAAGAAGAGAATCAGGATTAACGGTAGATTCGCCGCGCCGGCCTGCGTGGGCGAATAGCCTTGGACCTGGATCAGGTTGTAAGGAAGGAAGAAGAGTACCGCGCCCAGCGCCGCATACAGCAACAGTGTAAGCAGGTTCGCACCGCTGAAGTTCATGGATGTGAAGAGACGCAGAGGAAGCAGCGGTGTATCCGTTCGCCTTTCGCGCAACAGGAACAATGCAATGGCAACCGTGCCCGCCAGCACGGCGCCCCAGGTCTCAGGATTTGTCCAGCCGCGGCTTGGCGCTTCGATCATCCCGAAGACCAGGCTGCCCAGGCCCAGGGTAATGAAGGATGCGCCCAGAAAGTCCAGCTTGTCCCCTTCTTCTTCACCATAGCTTTCAGGAACAAACAGAAATGAAATTGCGATCACGGCGGCGGCAATCGGCAGATTGATAAAAAACACCCAGCGCCATGAAAGATGTTGAATCAGCCATCCACCCAGCACCGGGCCAATCGCCGCGGTGATGCCGGTAAAACCGGACCATGTGCCAATCGCTCTGCCGCGTTCGGCCGTTGGGAAAGCCGCGCTGATAATGGAAAGACTGCCCGGAACCAGCAGCGCTCCGCCTATCCCCTGCAACGCTCTGGCGGCAATCAAGTGCCTTATGTCCGGCGCAAAACCACACCATGCCGACGCCGCGGCGAAGATAAAAACACCGGTGGTGAACATCCGCCGCCGGCCATAGAGATCGCCCGCAGCGCCGCCGAGAAGAATTAGAGCAGCAAGGAACAACGCGTATGACTCAACTACCCACTGCGCGCCGGCCACCGTCGCATTCAACGCATGCTGGATGCTTGGCAACGCAACGTTGACCACGGTTCCGTCGATGAAGGCCATGCTGGAGCCGAGAATGGCCGCAACCAGCACCCATCCGCCACGTACAGGTGCCCTGGAAATCGCCGATGCGGCTCTTTCCTGGCATGGTGCAACGGAATCACAGGGATATTTCAATTCCAGCCCCAAGAAAACCTTACCACTGATAAACACTGACCTTCATGATCTTTGATCAATTTTCACCACGGAGGCACGGAGAAAATCTTCACAAGGGTCTTTAATCCCAAGGTCTTTGATCACAAAGGCCGTGAAGGATTGCGTAGGAATCGAGAAGCAAACGGTTAGAGCAGATGTCTAGATCAAAAGGCTAGAGCAGACGTCCAGACCGGACGTTGGCAACGATAAGCGGTGGCCTTTACGATTCAGCATTGTTTGCTTCTCATCTCCCCTGGTTTTCTCCGTGCCTCCGTGTCTCCGTGGTGAAAATTGGTTTGATCAGCGCAGATCACTGTCGATCAGTGCAATCAGCGGTAAGGTTTTTACTGTCGGATGCGCGGATTGGCCAATGAATAGAAGAAGTCAGTCATGAAATTCACCATGACATACGTAAGGCCGATCATGAGAATTGCGCCTTGCACCAGATAATAGTCGCGGTTGCCGATGGCTTGAATGGTGAGCCGTCCGATGCCAGGCCACGAGAAAATCGTCTCTGTCACAATCGCTCCGGCCAGCAGCGCGCCGAACTGCAAGCCCACCACGGTCAACACCGGGACCAGCGCATTGCGCAATGCGTGCTTATAGACCACCACGTTTTCTGAGAGGCCCTTGGCGCGGGCGGTGCGGATGTAATCCTGGCTGAGCTCTTCGAGCATCGCAGTGCGAACCATGCGGGTGAGAATCGCTGCCAGCGCTCCACCCATGGTGACGGCGGGCAGGACCAGATGCGCGATGCTTCCGGAACCTGAAACCGGCAGCCATCCCAGCCTGATGGCAAAGAACAGAATCAGGATCGGGCCCAAAGCGAAGTTGGGAAAAGAAAGTCCCAGGAGACTGACAAAGCTCAAGGCACGATCATCCCAGCGGTTTCGCCTGCGTGCCGAGCGAACTCCTGCCGGCATGGAAATCAACAATGCCACAACCATCGAGGCCAGAGTCAAGCGCATTGTCTCCGGGTAGCGTTGCCAGACAAGACGCGTGACCGGCTGGTCAAAACGCAGCGACCGGCCAAGATCGCCATGTAGTACGCCCTTCCAGTAATTGACATACTGGCGACCCACCGGCACATCCAGTCCATAGGCATGGCGAGTGGCTTCAATATCGGTAGCGGAAGCGCCTTCACCCAGCATCTGCTGAATGGGATCCCCGGGAACCATGTGTATGAGCAGAAAGACCACCGAAACAACCAGCCATAGAACAGGGACCATGTAGAGCAGGCGGGTTGAGATATAGCGCAACATCAGATGGCCGTCTCGATCGACGTTGGCTGACTGACGCTTTCAATCTTCACGCGGGCAATGCGGCGGCCTTCCATGTGCATCACGGTGAACCGGCGATGGTCGAATTCAAAACTCTCGCCGCCATGCGGAATCCTGCCCAGTTGGGCCAGCACAAATCCACCCAGAGTTTCAAAGCCATTGTCACGGGGCAAAACGATGTCGTAATGCGTTTCCAGGTCGCGAATATTCGAAGATCCGTCCACCACCACGGCCCCGGATGACAATGAGGCGACGGCGGGCTGAGCGACATCAAACTCATCTTCCAGCTCGCCGACGAGCTGTTCCAGAACATCTTCCACGGTAACCAGACCACTGACCGAGCCAAACTCATCCACCACGATCGCCAGATGCCGCTTGCGTGACTGGAATTCCAGCAATACTCCCGCCGCGGACTTAGACTCCGGAACGAACAACACTTCGCGCATCAGGTGGCGGACCTTCAAGGCAGACGGCTTGTTGCCGAACATCATGCCGGTGGATAGACGCATGTGCATCATGCGTGAAAGGTCCTTGGAGTACAGAAGGCCGATGATGTTTTCCCGTCCTTTTTGCGGATCGTAAACCGGGACCCGGGAATGTTGCTCTTCCACCACCTTGGTCATGGCTTCATCCAGGGGCATGTCCGCTGAAAGTGAAAAGATGTTATGGCGGGGCACCATGATCTCGCGGACCGTGAGCTGGTCAAGCTCCAATGCGTTATGGATCATCTCCTCTTCAGCCTCAGGCAGCAGACCCACGCGACGGCTCGCGGTGACAATGAGCTTCAGCTCTTCGGCGGAGTGCCCGCTTCCATCACGCCGTAAGCGGGAACCAAAACCGCGGAGCACCAGATTGGCTGACCTGTTCATCGCAATCAGGAAGGGGTGTGCCAGCCGCATAAAGACGTCCATGGGAGCGGCTACGGCCAGGGCCACTCGCTCTGCCCGTTCCAGCGCCAGCGATTTCGGCACCAGTTCGCCCAGGATCACCAGGAGATAGGTAATCGCGGCAAAAGCCAGGGTAGCTGCCAGTCCGTGCGCATAGACGCGTGCATATGGGACGGTTCCCAGCCATGGCTGGATCATGGCCGCCAAAGTTCCCTCACCAGCCCAGCCAAGTCCCAGGCTGGCCAACGTGACTCCGAACTGGACGGCGGGCAGGAACTCATCCAGATGCTGTTGGATCCGCAGGACAGTACGCGCACCGATACGCCGCTGCTCGATCAGTTGTTGTATCCGTGTGTCACGGACGCTGACCATGGCGAACTCAGCGGCTACAAAGAAGGCGTTGGCCGCCACCAGAAGGACCACCAGAATGATCCTGAGCAGCACCAGAGTGACCATATGGCCTTCAATTTTACACTGTGGGCACCCGGTTCGGCCTGCAACGGCACATCCGGGCCATTGCAGAAAGAAATCTCTAATGAAATAGCCAGTGATGCTGACGGCGGCATTGCGAATCACGTGATGGCAAAGGTTTTGCTCTCTTTTTCCCGCCGTTCCGGTCTAAGGTCTTGTCTGGGCTCACCGTCTCGCTGAGTATTCTGCAATTTGTGGAACCAAGTTCGTTCACCCAACGTATTCATTCACTGACAAGCCTTAACAGGGGGCACTTCCGTGGCAAATGGTAAGAAAAAAAGCAAACGGCTCTTTTACATCATCGGGGCAGTTATTGCGGTACTGGTAATCGTGGTTGGCCTGGTTGCAGCTAAACGTTCGGGCACCAAACTTGACCAGTCCAAACTGGCGAAAGTGGAAAAAGGCGATCTGGCCAAGAGCGTGGTGGCTACTGGCAAGATTGAAGCCATTACCAAGGTGGAGGTCAAGTCAAAAGCCAGCGGAATTGTAGAAAAGTTGTTTGTGGACTACGGAGAGACGGTGAAAAAAGGCCAGGTCCTGGCCGAATTGGACAAACAACAGATTCTGGCGCAGGTAAATCAGCAGAAGGCGTCTTTGGAAGCTGCGGAAGCCAACGCTCACGCCGCCGAGGCTGAACTCGAACGCTCCAAATATGACGCTGAGGGCCCGGACATTCCAATGCTGAAGCGGGCTTACGAACGGGCAACGCAGATGGCCAAGGACGGCGTGGTCTCGGCTTCGGCCCTGGATGACGCTGAAAAGAACTACGAGATGGCGGTCAATAAACAACAGCTGGGAAAAGCCAACGTGATCTCCGCGGCCGCAAAGATGAAGCAGGCCCAGGCGCAGGTATCGCAGTCGAAAGCGCAACTGGAAGAGAAGCAGGAGGAGTATCGCAACTCCACCATCCTTGCGCCGATTGATGGCGTTGTGCTCTCGCGTGATGTAGAAGTGGGCGACGCAGTCAGTTCCATCCTTGTACTGGGATCTTCAGCCACGCTGGTCATGACCATGGGCGATACGCGCGAAGTCTACGTTAAGGGCAAGGTGGACGAGAGCGATATTGGCAAGGTCTACCTCAACCAGCCCGCTCGCATCAAGGTGGAGTCTTACAAAGACCGCACGTTCTCCGGCAAGGTCACCAAGATCTCACCCATGGGCGTGGAGAAAGACAACGTAACCACCTTTGAAGTGCGAGTCTCCATCGATAATTCCAAAGGTGAGCTCAAGTCGCAGATGACAGCCAACGCGGAGATCATTCTGGAAGAACACAAAGGCATTCTCATTGTCCCGGAAGCCTCTCTGATCTATGACAAAGATCGCAAAGCTTCCGTGGAAATCGCTGATCCGGCCGGCAAGGACGGCAAGAAGAAGCTTCCTGTCACCGTGGGGATTTCAAACGGCTCAAAGACCGAACTTCTCAGTGGCCTGAAAGAAGGCCAGCAGGTTGTTCTGCAGTAAAAAATCTGAAAGTTGCTGCGTGGAGGCACTAGCATGAACTTAAAGGTAATTAGAAATGTGTCCCTGGTTTTTGTTGCAATCGCAGTTTCAGCCATACCGGCTGTAGCCGCACCAACTGGACATTTTGACCGTACTCTCAAGGTCAGCGGCCAGGTCGATATGGAGATAACCTCCGGATCCGGCAATGTGACCGTTCATATCGGCAGCAACGATACGGTGCAGATCTCGGCGAAAATTCACGGCAGCAACAATGGAACGTCCTGGCTGTTCGGCAGCGGCGACGTGGAGGAAAAGATCCGCAAAATCGAACAGGACCCGCCGGTCAGACAGCAAGGCAACATGATTGTGGTGGGCCGCGTGGAAGACCGCGAGCTGCTGCGCAACATCTCCATTGATTATGACGTGACGGTACCGGCGCAAACCAAATTGCTGTCACAGACCGGCTCTGGCGACCAGACCATCACCGGGCTCCAGCAGTCGCTGACCGCCAAGACTGGATCAGGCAACATTACGCTGGACAACATTGGCGCCGAAACACGCGTACATTCCGGATCTGGCGATCTCAAGATCAACAATGTGAAAGGCAACCTGTTTGCCGATACCGGCAGCGGCAACATTCGGGCCTATGGAGTGGCCGGCGAGATTGATGCCCATACCGGGAGCGGAGACGTGGAAATGCATCAGGTTGCTGCCGGGGATATCAAGGTCGGGACCGGTTCCGGAAACGTGAAGCTGCAAGGTGTAAAGGGTGGATTGCGAGCCCAGACCGGCAGTGGCGACATTCAGGCCGAAGGCGAAGCTATCCGTGACTGGCGGCTGGGAGCTGGTTCCGGCAATATCACGCTCAAGCTGCCTGGTCAGGCTTCTTTTGATCTCGATGCCCGCACCTCATCCGGCACGCTGAAAGTGAGCCACCCGGTCAGCTACCAGGGTGGAATCACAAAGAACCACATTCACGGCAAGGTAAATAACGGCGGCGTCGCCCTGGATTTGCACACCGGCTCCGGTGACATCTACATCGAGTAGCATCCTCCAGCACTCGAGACAAAGGCTGGGCCATCACCCAGCCTTTTTTTGCGCGCCAAAGGACTAAAAAAGACATTCCTTTGCTCTATAGATGGTTCCTATGTGAGTAAGCGCCAAAATCTATCAATTCTTGGAAGTTCTAATCCTTCTCCAATCAAGTTCTAATTACCAGAGTGCATCGTAAGACTCGTAACATGTTTTCAGTAAAAGCTCTTAGCGGAAGCTTCTCCGGGATGTTCGAACTCCGCTCTGCACTGACTGGAAGCTTTGGCTGGGCAATCAGGCTACGTGTGAGCCGGTTGTGAAGTGCGTTGGTAAGTAGACGGGATACGCTCGTTCCAGTACCTACCGCTTTCCCAATCTCACATTGAGGTCCCCCACTACGCGCGGAACATCGCGCGAATGCGAACTTGTGTCTTTAACAGGTCTCCGCGATTCGTTCGCGCGAAGCCACAGGACACGTGTGCCTGACGACCCTCCGGCCGGGAAAGAACAGAAAGGCGGATGGCATGACTTACTTAAGGGGCACAACGTTAGACCAGCAGGAAGTTACAGGCAATCTGGAAACGATCACACTAGGGAATGCATGGGCCGGGCCTCTGGGCATTGCCTGGATTGCGGCTTTCATCAACTCCGCTAAAGCCACCTTTGCTCCGGCAAACGTCATACGGTTTGTCCGCAATCTTGATGCGACCGATCCACTCCTTTCCCGCTTTGGCTGGATACTCGCGGCATCCGTTGCTGTACTTTCCGGCCTGATGTTCAGTGACGGGCAGGCTCTGGCTACCAGCACATGGATCAAACCCATGAAGTTTTCGGTTTCTTTCGCCAGCTTTGTCTGGACGATAAGCCTCTTTCTCTCCTCACTGGATCTCTCTTACTGGCAGCGAAAGCTTTCTCGTTATGCGATTGTGGGTAGCGTGACGCTGGAGATGGCAAGCCTGATGGTTACTGCTGCTCGCAGCATTCATGGTGGTGCGCTGACCAGGTTTGATGTGATGACCGCGCAGGCTACTTCCGCCATGATTTCAGTGGTGACTGCGGTAAGCGTATGGGTGCTGGCCATGTTCCTGCGGTCGCCCCTGAGCACGCTCCTGATCGATAGAGCTCAGTTGCTGGCGATCCGCCTGAGTATGGGAATCTTCCTGGCCGGAAATGCCATCGGCGGTTACATGCTGGCTCGTGGTTCGCACACCGTGGGAGCCGCGGACGGCGGGCAGGGACTTCCCTTTCTCAACTGGAGCACAGTGGCCGGCGATCTGAGAATCGCTCATTTCATTGCGCTACACGCCATCCAGATCATTCCCCTGTTCACATGGCTGCTCTGGCAAATGACGCCGCGGCCATCCTTGAGATACCGCCGGCGGGCAGTTGTGATTGTGAGCGCGCTGGTAACGCTCGTGGTTGCGGCCACATTCGTTCAAGCAGCTATCGGAAAGCCTTTTCTTAGTTTCCTGCAATAGCCAGCTTATTACCTTCTTGTAATACGGCTCGTAGTCTAGTCGCGGAAGTCTTCTCCTCGCCAGTCCAAGGCGTAAAGACTTCCGCACCTTGACTTCATTCCAGCTATAATCCTTTCGAATTTACGAACCCATTATCGATCCAGACCAGGATTACGCCAATGAAAGATCTACGAGCTATTGCGCTGCTAACGCTAGTAACACCGTTGATGGTCGCCTGCAACCATGGTCCGCTGCGCGAAGGTAGTTTTCAAAAGACTTTCAAGGTCAGCACTAAAGCCACGCTCAGAGTGGAAACCAATGCCGGAAACATCACCGTGCACACTGGACCGGCGCAGACCATCACGGTCTCAGGGCATATACGGGCACGTGGCGGATTTCCAGGCCCCAGCGCTGAATCCAAAATTGACAAGATTACTTCGAATCCGCCCATCACCCAGGATGGAAACAACGTAGAGATCCGTCGCCTGGAAGGCATAGACCTGAAGAAGAACGTCTTTGTCGACTATGACATTACTGTGCCGGACGATACGGAACTCACTGCCACCAGTGGCGCCGGGAACGTCCGCATCAAAGGCCTGACGCAGAGAGTTGAAGGCACAACGGGCGCCGGCAGCATAGCCACAGAAGGCATTTCCGGCGATGAGCGTCTGCGTTCCGGGGCTGGCAGCATTGAAGTGATTTCACCGCTGGGGATGGTCGTGGCTGAAAGCGGCGCGGGGAGAGTTACCGCCCGTGGTGAGCCTAAAGGCAACTGGGAGCTGCGAGTTGGCGCCGGCTCCATCAAGATGGAGATACCACCCAGTTCGTCTTTTGATCTTGAAGCGCAGACAGGATTTGGCAAGGTAAATCTGGCGCAGGGATTTGAATTACAAGACGGTAATGTCTCTAACTCTCACGTTCGCGGGAAAATTGGCAAAGGCGGCCCAAGAGTTGTGGCGAACAATGGGGCCGGAGGCATCGAAATCAGCAGAGGTATGGAGCAGAATTAAGGCTTGCACTTGCGAATGTGACTGCCTTCCTTAACGTTGACCTTACAATCGCCAAAATGATATAAAATCACGTTTCACTGGTGGAGGTGGGAGGAGGTGTGTGTCTCCCTTAGTCCTTCGCAGTGAAATCCGACGCGGCCAAGCCTCAAACCACGATTCTTGATGTGGAAGCGCGTTTCCGGAAATAACCCGAAAAGCGTTAGTAAACTCAAAAATTGTCAATTTCCGAACTATATTTGGAGGAATCTTTATGCACAGCTGGCTCTCAGCGGGCCTGATGGAGCGTGTAATTTCCGCCCGCCGGATGATCGCTTGTGTCGCCCTCGTTCTCTTCGTCGGTCTAGCTCTACCAGTCGCCGCACAACAGGCGCAACCTGCCCCGCAACCCGTAACCATGGCCAGCGCGCAATCTGGCGCCATGGCGCAACATGCAGCCTCACAGGAAGCCGGTGGTGAAGACAAACTGGTGCTGCCGGACATGAAGAGTGTGTCTTTCCTTAATAACAGCGTCACAGGCTTCAACCTGCTGTCTCTTGGACTGATCTTCTGCGCGCTGGGCGGTGTCTTTGGCCTGGTCATTTACATGCAGTTGAAAAATGCTCCGGTCCATAAATCGATGCTTGAGATTTCAGAGCTGATCTATGAGACCTGCAAGACCTATCTGATCACGCAGGGCAAGTTCATTCTGATTCTGGAAGCGTTCATCGCCGTGGTTATCGTGCTTTACTTCGGCGTGCTGCAGCACAATGACGCCGGGCGCGTGATCATCATTCTGCTGTTCAGCCTGATTGGCATCGCGGGCAGCTACGGCGTGGCATGGTTCGGCATCCGCGTGAACACCTTCGCCAATTCTCGTACCGCCTTCGCCGGACTCAGAGGCAAGCCGTTCCCGATCTACGCCATTCCGCTCAAGGCAGGCATGAGCATTGGCATGATGCTGATCAGCGTTGAGTTGCTGATCATGCTTTGCATTCTTCTGTTCATCCCCGGCAAACTGGCTGGAGCCTGCTTTATCGGCTTCGCGATTGGCGAATCTCTCGGCGCAGCCGCGCTGCGTATCGCCGGCGGCATCTTCACCAAGATCGCCGACATCGGCTCCGATCTGATGAAGATCGTCTTCAAGATCAAGGAAGACGATGCCCGTAACCCCGGCGTAATCGCCGATTGCACCGGCGACAACGCCGGCGACTCAGTCGGCCCCAGCGCGGACGGCTTTGAAACTTACGGCGTCACCGGCGTGGCCCTGATTACCTTCATCCTGCTGGCAGTGAAAGACCCGACCGTGCAGGTTCAGTTGCTGGTTTGGATCTTCGTCATGCGCATCATGATGCTGGTATCCAGCGCCGTCTCGTACTTCGCCAATGACCTGTTCGCAAAGGGCAAGTACGGCAACTCTGACCACATGAACTTTGAAGCTCCTCTGACCTCGCTGGTCTGGATCACCTCCATCGTCTCGATGATTCTGACCTTCGTGGTATCCAAGATGATGATTCCCAACCTCGGCGGCAACGACACGCTGTGGTGGAAGCTCTCGGCCATCATCTCCTGCGGCACGCTGGCCGGCGCAATTATTCCCGAACTGGTCAAGGTCTTCACCTCAACCGATTCAACCCACACCAAAGAAGTTGTGACCTCCTCGCGGGAAGGCGGCGCATCGCTGAACATCCTGTCTGGACTGGTTGCGGGTAACTTCTCCGCCTTCTGGCTGGGCATCAGCATTGTTGCCCTGATGGCGATCGGCTACTTCATCAGCGGACACGGACTCAACGAACAATACAACGGCGCCGCACTGATGCTGGCTCCCGCGGTCTTCGCGTTCGGTCTGGTGGCCTTCGGCTTCCTCGGCATGGGTCCGGTTACCATTGCCGTGGATTCCTACGGTCCGGTGACTGACAACGCTCAGTCCGTCTACGAACTCTCGCTGATTGAACACGTTCCCAACGTCGCCGCCGACATTAAAAAGAACTTCGGCTTCGACGTGAACTTTGGTCGCGCCAAAGACCTGCTGGAAGAGAATGACGGCGCGGGCAATACCTTCAAAGCCACGGCCAAGCCGGTGCTGATTGGAACGGCCGTAGTGGGAGCAACCACCATGATCTTCTCCATCATGATGAACCTCACCAACGGCCTGACAGAACGCACGGAAAGCCTCTCACTGTTGCACGCTCCTTTCGTGCTCGGCCTGATCACCGGCGGCGCGGTCATCTACTGGTTTACCGGCGCTTCCATGCAGGCCGTAACCACCGGAGCCTATCGCGCGGTTGAGTTCATCAAGCAAAACATCAAGCTGGAAGGCGTGGAAAAGGCCTCTGTGGCCGATAGCAAGAAGGTCGTGGAGATCTGTACCAAATATGCCCAGAAAGGCATGTTCAACATCTTCCTTACCGTGTTCTTCATCACGCTGGCATTCGCCTTCGTGGAACCGTTCTTCTTCATCGGCTACCTGATCTCCATCGCGGTCTTCGGCCTGTACCAGGCCATCTTCATGGCCAACGCCGGCGGCGCATGGGACAACGCCAAGAAGATTGTGGAAGTGGAACTGAAGATGAAAGGCACGCCTCTGCATGACGCCACAGTCGTCGGCGATACAGTGGGCGATCCCTTCAAAGACACGTCCTCCGTCGCCCTCAATCCGATCATCAAATTCACTACCCTCTTCGGTCTTCTGGCCGTGGAACTGGCAGTGAAAATGACGGCGGAAAACGGTGCCACGCTGACCAATATCCTGGCCGTGGTATTTTTCTTCATCGCTACCGTCTTCGTATGGCGCTCGTTCTACGCAATGCGAATCGGAACAGAAAAGGCAGCAGCCAGCAAGGCCGCCGCTTAGGCGTTCACACGTCCCAACGAAAAGCCCGCCACCATGGCGGGCTTTTTTGTACTATGTTGAAACGCAAGATGAACCAAAACATGCTCAAATTGTTCGTTGTACCGCTGGTTTTGTTTGGTCTGCCGTCATTCTTGCTTGTACTTCGACTTTGGCTTAATAGAAGGAAAATCACTGTTAACTCTGACTGGTCGGATATCCCGCGACAAACGGCAGTTCTGTTTCTCTTTACATATTTTGTGCGTTGGGCCCTGATCGCTCTTTTCTGGATCAAGCCTACACTTCAATGGCTAATGGGGTGGGTAGCGATGTGGCCGGTCATTGGCCTGCTGCTTGGGGTCGCTGGTCTGGTAATGGTGGCAACGGCCAGAAAAAACGAAAAAGCGATTCTGCTTGTTTCCAATTTACTTTTTCTCGCGCTTTCGATTTCATCCATCATTGCGCCGAATTAACTAGCTACCTGGGAAACTGAGGCGGCCGTGGCGGGGGAGTCGGCTCCAGGCTGGGCGCAGTCCCCACCGTTTCCTTCATCTTCTCGCGGACACGTTTTGCCAACTTCTCCACCTCATCCGCTTTCCGGACCACGTCCAGCGAGAGCATATTTTCGTTGGTCTTATCCACCGCTTCCTTTAGCTCAGTGGCCAGCTGAAAAAGCTTGTCAGTATCGTTCTTGAGATCCTGCTGGCGCTTCTTGTTGGCTTCTTTCAACTGCTGCTGGTGCATGTCCTTTTCCGCTTGTGACGCCGAAGGCGGAACGAACTGTGCGCTGGCGAAAACACTGGCGAGCACCAGTCCGGTGATGAAGGTGACGACAGGAATGATGACGGATGAACGTGAATGATTTGACACTCAAACCTCTTCTTGCCCCGGAAGCGGACAAATAGCTGGTTTTGCCTGAATGATTGTGACTTCCACAATTATAAACACGCCAATTCGCTCGTTTATAATCCGCTTCTGAAAGAAGATCATGGATAAACACTTCAGCAATATATGGCCGCACTGGCACAATCGTCTGGTCGATTGGACGCAGGACACGGCCCCAAAGATAGCAGTCATCCTGGTTGTCGCCTTCATTTTTGTTCGCCTTCTCAACACCATCAGCCGCAGGGCGATTGCTCTGGCAGAAAAGCGCGCGCAAGGAGCGGTTCGCGCACAACAGGTGCGGACAATAGCCAGCGTTATTCGCAGTGTTGGAGTGTTCCTCATAGTCTTTGTAACCGGCATGAACGTTCTGAATGACGGCTTTGGCGTCGACATCAAACCGCTGTTGGCGAGCGCCGGAATCGCAGGCCTCGCTATTGGATTTGGCGCGCAAACCCTGGTTAAAGACGTGATCAACGGTTTCTTCATCCTGGTTGAAAATCAATTTGATATCGGCGACACGGTCAAGGCTGCAGGCGTAAGCGGCGTGGTGGAGGAGATCACCATGCGGCGCACGCTTCTCCGCGACGGTGACGGCACACTGCACATCATCCCCAACAGCGCCATCAACATCGTGAGTAACTCCACACGCGACTGGTCACAGGTGAACATGCACGTGGCAGTGGATTACAGTGAGGACACTGACCGTATTGTGGAACTGCTCAAACAAGTTGCCCAGGCGTTTTATAACGACGCGGCTTTCAAGCAGGACGTGGTGGCTGAACCGCAGGTGCCTGGCATTGAACGAGTACGCGGAAAAGAAGTGGATTATCTGATGGCGGTAAAGGTCCGCCCGGGAAAGCAATACGGCGTGGCTCGCGAGTTGCGTCGCCAGATCAAGGCGTGCTTCGAAAAGAACAATATCAAGGCCGGAACGCCGACACAGGTTTATTTCGGGCAGCTGCCCAACGCCTAAACATTGGGCCGTGCAGTAAAAACAGAGGGCGAGGAACAAATGGATCTTGGATTGAAAGGCCGCGGAGTGATCGTTGCAGCATCCAGCGAAGGCATTGGGCGAGCCACAGCCGAGGCATTCGCCCGCGAAGGCGCACAGGTGGCCATGTGCGCGCGAACAGAATCTACGCTGCGCAAGGCCGCCGACGAAATTCGCCAGTCCACTAAGGCCGAAATTTACGCCGAAGCTCTGGATGTGACAGATGCAGCCGCCGTCAGCCGCTTCGTGGAACAGGCAGCCAAGCAGTTTGGACGCATTGATGTATGCGTGACCAACGCCGGCGGCCCACCGGCAAAGAATTTTCTCTCCACCTCAACCGACGACTGGAAGCGCGCCATCGAGATGAACTTCATGAGCGTGGTGCATCTGGCCAAAGCCACAATCCCATACATGCAGAGGCATCGCTGGGGAAGGATCATCACCATCACCTCAGTCACGGTAAAGCAGCCTGTGGCGGAGCTGGTCATGTCAAACGCTGTTCGCGCCGGAGTGGTGGGGCTGGTGAAGAGCCTATCTAACGAGTTCGGCAAAGATGGCATTCTGGTGAACAACGTAGCTCCGGGCTACACCACAACCGAGCGACTGAAGGAGCTGGCCGGCGTCCGGGCACTGGCTGCGGGAGCCGCCCCAGACGACATATACCAGGCATGGGCCGCAGACACGCCGGTTCGCCGCCTGGGCGAACCACGCGAGATCGCCGACGTGATCCTCTGGCTGGCGTCAGACCGCGCTTCTTACGTTACCGGACAGACTGTACTGGCCGATGGCGGCATTTATCGTGGACTCTGAGCTGGTTCAGAGCTCCCGTAGCATCATATTCGGTGCAACTATAAGGAATTGCGAGACTTGGCCGGGCGATTCTCTTCTACAAATGAGCCGCGCAAAATTCAGAGTACAGACGCATCTACTATGACTCGCAAAAGCATCTTATGGGTGCGATGTTTCTCCTGGCTTGTTCCCTCGTCCTCACCGCCGTTGGTTGTGTGATTTGGTACTGGGTAGCCACGCGCTATAGCCGTCGCCGGGCGGGAGAAATTGGCCGGTGGATCCAGTCTGCCCTCGCTGGACAGGGGCACGTCACATCGGTGCGCCGGATTTCATCTTCCCGACTGAGAGTGCCAATCCGCCTCACGCACGGGATTTTCCGCCAGGCTATCGTGATGGTTGACATGATTCCTTACGAACTGCCTCTTCACTGGCTGATCAGCAAAATCAAGGGACAGGCAGAAACGCTGACCTTCCAGGCCGACCTGGATCTTCCACCCGCCTTCGCCCTTCATGTTCAGAATTTTCGCTGGTACGCGCGCAGCAGCAGAAAAAATACGCCGAGCTCAAAACGCTGGACTTTTGAGCAGACTGGCCCCGTGGTGATCAGCACACGTTCTGACTGGCAAAAAGAAATCTCTTCAACTATGACGTCATTGGCGCGGGGCAATACACAGGACTTTCTCAGTATCGATTTCCAGCGACGCTCGCCCCACTTCTCCGTGACGCTGCCTCTGGAAGCCATCTCACCGGATTCTCCGGTACGATCCTGCGTCTTTGAAAGCATGAAAGAACTCGCCAGCAATTCCTCGGCGTCGTTATTCTAGTTAGAACCGCTGGGGTGCATTTCTCCAATCCACATCATGAAGGCCTCTTAACAGCGCCACTCGGCGCGTGGTCGGCCTCGTGGCTTCATTCTAGGAAAAACCGCTCAAAAGCACTTCTCCACTTCACATTTTGTAGGCTCCTGTTACAGCGCCACTCGGCGCGTGGTCGGCCTCGTGGCTTCATTCTAGGAAAAACCGCTCAAAGGCATTTTTCCACCTCACATTTTGTAGGCCCCGTTGCCGCGCCACTCGGCGCGTGGTCGGCCTCGTGGCTTCATTCTAGGAAAAACCGCTCAAAGGCATTTTTCCACCTCACATTTTGGAGGCTCCTGTTGCAGCGCCACTCGGCTGGCTTCATTCTAGGAAAAACCGCTCAAAGGCATTTCTCCACCTCGCATTTTGTAGGCTCCTGTTGCAGCGCCACTCGGCGCGTGCCCGGCCTCGTGGCTTGGATTTCAAGAAAACCGCGGCGCGCGTTTCTGCACGTTGCGCGATGAAGGCGCGACGATGGCTTACTCCTCCAGGAACTGGGTCAAATCTTCGATCTGTGATCTGTCAAAAGTTACAGCGCTGAAGTCCTGGATGTGCAAAAGCCGCATTTCTAAAGGGGATTTCGTATGGCGGGCATTACTTATCGCCATGGGCCTTTAGTACCCAATGAACTGTTACACAACTATTACAAACACTTCCAACAAAGGCTGGTAGGGTTGAAATACGCACTCATTTTGATTTTGCGAATGAAGGGAAACCACGGTGAGCCTAAGCAACGACCGCACATTCAGGGAACCAATCAGCAAGCTGACCACTTTTTTCATGGTCATGTTTCATATCGGGGCCATTGTCGCTCTTTTCTTCTTTAGCTGGGAAAGACTGGCGGTCACCATATTTCTGTGGTGGGTTGCCGGCAGTCTCGGCGTGGGCATGGCGTATCACCGGCTGCTGACTCATCGCGGCTTCAAGACGTACAAGTGGATGGAATATTTCCTGACCACCTGTGCCACGCTGGCACTGGAAGGCGGTCCGTTCTTCTGGGTGGCAACGCATCGCGTCCATCACCAGAATACTGACGTGGAAGGTGATCCACACTCCCCGAACGATGGCGGTTTCTGGGCCCATATGGGATGGATCATGACCGGACGCGTGATGCACAATCACTCCGCCGCTCTGCTTCCGTATATCCCCGATCTACGCAAAGACAAATTTCACACTTTCATCAGCAAGTGGCATTGGGTTCCAATCACGGCTTCGGGCATTATCCTGCTGGCGATTGGCGGCTGGAAGATGGTTCTGTGGGGCACTTTCCTGCGGACAGTCATAGGCCTGCACACGACCTGGCTGGTTAATTCGGCCACGCACATGTGGGGCAAGCGGCGCTTCCTCACCAATGACACATCCAGAAACAGCTTCTGGGTAGCGATCCTTACCTTCGGTGAAGGCTGGCACAATAACCATCATGCTCATCCGCAGATGGCCCGCCACGGACTGACCTGGAGCGAGATAGATTTCAACTGGTACGGGATCTGCATCCTGCGCGCGCTCGGGCTGGTCTGGGATGTAAAAGCTCCGTCACTCGAATCGTTGCAGAAAAAATCGGCGGCGGCCGCAACCACCCAGCTGCAGGCAGTTGCCTCAGCAGCAGGCGGCGACGACTAACGTTTCAACGCACCATTTCACTACTGGGGCAGCTGCCTGGCATAAGGCGGCTGCCCTGGTTTTTTGCGTCCTCACCCTTCTTGTTTGCGTCCCCGCTTGGTTTTCGACCCCTCTTCTTAACCGCTCTCCTTAAAAGGCCGAGGCCGGCTTGCGCGCCGAGGCCGCTGCAACAAGGCGCTTCCATCTAATTTGTTAGAGGATTTCGAAGCGGTGTGGAGCGAAGCGACAGGACAACAAGCCCTCTTCTTCTTAAACCCTGGGCTCCGCTACAATCTTTGCTAACCATGCGCATTACGAGCCGCGGCAGGACAACCGCATTTTTCATCACACTGGGCTCTTTCCTGGTGGCGCTGGCAATCTACCTGAACGTCTCATGGATCGTTCTCAACTGGCGTGAAGTTGTTCCGCTGGTTCTGGGAATTGTCTTTTTCGGTGTGATCATCGCCGGCATGGTGCTCACCACAATTTTTCTGGTCCGTGAAGTCCGCCGCAATGAACAGCAGGACAGCTTTCTCAACGCGGTCACGCACGAGCTGAAAACTCCCATCACTTCCCTGCAGCTTTACCTGCAGACGCTGGAACGCCGCAATGTGGATGAGAAGCAGCGACACGACTTTTATCGCCTCATGCTGGAAGATACGGACCGCCTGCTGGCCACCGTAGAGCAGGTCCTGAAAGCCAGTGAGATCCGTTACCACAAGAAGAAAAAAGGCTGGGAGGACACAAACTTTTCCGCGATTGCGCAGGAGAGCCTGGAACTGGCGCGTCTGCGCCACGGCCTGTCGCACGAAGAGCTCTTCTTTGCCTCTGATCCTCCCGGACAAATTACGTTGATGGGGAACCCGGAAGAGCTGCGGACCGCGGTTGGCAACCTGCTGGAAAATGCGGTGAAATATACCAGAGAACCACGCAGGATTGCGGTGGAGCTGCTTACACCGGACGTTGACACGGTCTGCTTCCAGGTCCGCGATAACGGGATCGGCGTCGAGAAATCTGAGGTCAAGCGGATCTTCAAGCGCTTCTACCGCGTGCACGGGCGTGGAACAGGAAAAGTAAAAGGCACGGGGCTGGGGCTCTTCATTGTGCGTTCCATCGCGCGCACGCATGGCGGCGACGCTTACGCTGAAAGCGAGGGGCTCAACCAGGGCAGCACGTTCACCATCCGCCTGCCCAGGGTTTATCACGTATGAAAAGGCTTCTGGTTGTCGAAGACGAAAAACACATTGCTCAGGGGCTGCGCTTCAACCTGGAAGCCGAAGGCTACACGGTTGAGCTGCTGGACAATGGTGAAGATGCCATCAGGATGCTGCAGGACAATGGCGGCAAGTTTGACCTGCTGGTGCTGGACGTGATGTTGCCCGGCATCGACGGCTTTACCGTCGCCAGTGAATTGCGGCGCGCACAGAACTTTATTCCCTTGCTGATGCTCACTGCCAGAGGGCGGCCCGAAGACGTGATCAAAGGCTTTGAAGCCGGCGCAGACGATTATCTACCCAAACCTTTCAGCCTGGATATCCTGCTGGCGCGAATCGGAGGATTGTTGCGGCGCAAAAAATGGCTGCAAGTCCAGCCCTCGACGCCGCAGGAACAAACTTCATCCGGCGAAACGTTCCTTTTCTCCGGGAAAACTGTGGATTTCGACAGGCTTCAGCTCAGTAACGGAACACAATCGTTTCAACTCACTGTGATGGAAATGGAGCTATTGCGCTACCTGATTCGCAATAGTGGACGGCCTGTGGCTCGCAAGGAGATCCTGCAAAAGGTCTGGAACCTGGACGAAGACACGGATACGCGCGCGATCGACAATTTTGTGGTGAGATTAAGACGATATATCGAAGATGACACGGCCAAGCCGCGGCACCTGATCACCGTGCGAGGACTGGGTTATCAATTCGTGCCCGAGCCTGAAGTGAGTACAGCCCGCCGATAGATTCGCCAGGAACGGAAGCAGGCGCTACGAAGGTTTCCATCGCGACCGCAAGTTTGCCCATTCCTCCAACAGCATGATCGTCGAGGCGTAATCCAGATCGTCGTATCCGGCCTTACTCGCTTCTTCATAGATCTCATCGATCTTGGTCAACCCGGGAAGCTTCACGTCATTTTCCTTGCCGGCATCCAGCATCAGATGAATGTCTTTGTGCATGAGGCGTAGAGGAAAGTTGGGCGTGAAGTCCTGGTTGAGAATGAAGGGCTGTTTATATTCAGCCACACCGGATCGGATCATGGACGCGCTGATCAGCTCGAACATTTTTTCCGGCTTTACTCCCAGCTTCTTAGCCAGGGTCAGGCTCTCACACAGACCTTCATAAATAAACGCGATGTTCATGTTCTGCGCCAGCTTGGCGGCAAGACCTTTGCCGTTGTCGCCCATATGGATCACGGTTTTGCCCATCGCGCGGAAAAGCGGTTCCACTTTGCCAATGGTGTTGGGATTGCCGCCCACCATGAAAATCAGGCTGCCGCCTTCCGCGGCGACTTTGGAGCCGGTCATTGGAGCGTCAAGAAAATCACAACCTTTTTCCTGAAACGCTTCCATGCAAAGAAGGCTGGCGGATGGCGAGATGGTGCTGGAATCAACTACAACGGCGCCGCTGCCGATGCCGTGAATGACTCCGTCCTGACCAAACAGCACGCCTTGAACCGCCTTGGTATCTGAAACGCACAGCCATACCGCCTCTTTGCCTTTGACCGCTTCGGCCGGCGTGGATGCTGTGGTTGCGCCCGGAACTTCTTTGGGTGTGCGATTCCAGACAGTAACTTCATGTCCGGCGTTCACAAGGTTGGCGGCCATACCCTGGCCCATAATTCCTAAACCTAAAAAGGCTACGCGCATAACAGGCATTAAAAATACTGGACAGCAGTGGCGTCAAGTGCCGTGGATGGGCCGTTTTACAGCGTGGCTGGAGAATTGGCGGCTGTCCAATCCGGATCGAACCCAGTGTTACAATGTAAGGTTTTGTAATGTCATTCTGAAGGGCTCTTCTTATGTCCCAGGCTTTAGCTCAAGTCGCCAGCGTTCCGCAGCCTCTCACCGCTTTTAGTGAAGAAGAAGTATTGTTTCGCGACAGTGTCCGCCAATTTGCTGAGGACAGTATCCGTCCCAAGGTCCGCGAGATGGATGAAAAGGCAGTGTTCGATCATTCGCTGATCGACCAGTTTTTCCAGCTTGGGTTGATGGGCATTGAAGTTCCGGAACAGTTTGGCGGCGCTGGAGGAAAGTTCTTTGAAGCTATTCTGGCCGTGGAAGAAGTCTCACGTGTTGACGCGTCTGCCGGCGTGATTGTAGACGTACAGAATACGCTGGTGAATAACGCGCTGCTGCACTGGACCACTGACGATCAGAAAAAGCGTTACCTGCCGCGCATGACCAGCAACACCGTGGGAGCTTACGCGCTCAGTGAAGCTGGTTCCGGATCTGATGCTTTTGCGATGCAGACCCGCGCACAGCTCAAGGGCAGTGATTACGTATTGAACGGCCGCAAGCTGTGGATCACCAACGGCAAGGAAGCCGGCGTCTTTATTCTCTTCGCCACAATTGATCCCGCTGCTGGTTACAAGGGCATCACGGCATTCATTGTGGAAAAAGACTTTCCGGGTTTCACTGTGGGAAAGAAAGAAGACAAGCTGGGCATTCGCGCATCCAGCACATGCGAACTCATTCTGGAAGACTGCAAGGTCCCGAAGGAAAACGTTCTGGGAGAAGTCGGCAAGGGATACAAGATCGCCATTGAGACGTTGAACGAAGGCCGTATTGGAATCGGTGCGCAGATGCTGGGACTGGCGCGGGGGGCATGGGAAGGCGCCGCGAAATACTCACAGGAACGCAAGCAGTTCGGCAAATCGATCGCTGACTTTCAGGGCGTTCAGTTCCAACTGGCGCAGATGGCTACGGAAATTGAAGCTGTACGCATGATGGTTTATAACGCAGCGCGCATGAAAGATGCCGGCATGAACTTTGTGAAAGAAGCTGCGATGGTGAAACTGTTTGCATCTCAGGTGGCCGAACGTGTGGCATCGCTGGCGGTGGAGATCTACGGTGGAGTCGGCTTCACCAAGGACTATCCGGCGGAAAAGTTTTTCCGTGACGCCAAGATCGGTAAGATATACGAAGGCACATCGAATATGCAATTGCAGACAATCGCTAAGCTGGTATTGGGAGGCAAGTAACCAGGCCCGCCCAATAAGTCTTTAGAATCAATAGCTTGACCCAGAGTGTCTTTGTGGTCAATATGCTCCATTGTGTCACTGACTGAGCTGGTTTAAACTGTGGCAAACCGGATCTGCACCCCCAAACGGAACCGCAGGAGTGGATCAGTGGCACATGACTCCCTTAGGGAGCTGAAAGACCTTACAACCGTAAATAATTTTTATCTTGGCCTCCTGGAAAAGAGCCTTGGCCATAGCGTGCCCACACCGGTGACGGTTCAGAACGGGGCCTCGTCAGAAATCGGCGAAAAGGTCGTGAGCGAATATAAGAACTGGCTCGATCTGATCGACCTTGCCATTACGCCCCCCGTGGTTCGCGACACACTGAAAGCTACTTCCGGTTTTGAAGTGGCGCACGCGCTGCTCCGTTATTTAGCTGAAAAAGCTTCACCGCGCTCCGGTGATCGCGACAAGATGGATTGCGTGATCACATACCTTTTCCGCAATCCGCTCCAGACAGGCGGCGGGCCTCCGGCATGGCAGCGACCTGAAGTGGACAGCTCTTACTTTTTTGTGTCCCAGGCCGCGTTGGGCTTCCAGGGCGATCTCTATCGTGCTCTTGAAGGCATGGAGTTCAGCAACCTGCCGCAGGAACATGCGCACCTGATCGCTGAGTTTGAATACCTGTATCAGGAGTTGGAAGAGTTCCGTCACTTTGACCAGATTATGGACTCCGGGATTGTGCAGCGCGTGCGTGAGTTGAAGCAATCTCTGGGAAAGTCGTTTTACCATCCCAGCGCTCTGGCGCCCATCGCCGTATGGAATGATGTTTTTGGCCGCAAATTTGATGAGCTGTTTCATGATGCCGCCAAGCAGATTAAGACCTTCGCGGAAAACGTGCAGCGCGAAGGCGGCAGCATACTCTCCCGGCTGGAAGGCGACATCACGGTTAAACAGCTGACTGAGGTGGAAACCGGACAGATTCTGGCTGAAGACTATCAGTACGCACAGGACGAATTCCGCAAGGTTTCAAAATTCAAGAAAGTGGTGGACAGCAAGCGTCCGTCACGAACCGCCGCGTATCAGCCGGCAGTCTATACCACTACAACGCAGCCCGGGCCGGTTGCAAAGATTCCCGAGCCGCCGCCGGCCGTAGCGCAGACAGCCACGCCGTCAGCGCCACAGCCAGAACAGCATCAACCCGCACCGAATCCAGTGGGACCAACGCAGAAACAGATGGCATCACAACCCACCCCGGTGCAGGCAGAAGTGCTGGCGGTCCCTCCGTCACAAGCGGTGCAGAATTCGGTGCAGGAAGGCAAGATTCACAGTGCAAAAGAGGCGATCAAAGAACACGTAAGAACGTCAGAGCCGACTCTGGCGCCGATCGTGCCAGTGAAGCGTACGCGCATTACTCTTTCCGCCGCTGAAGTTGAAGCCTACAAGGTTGATTATGGCGCGGAGAAAAGTTTCCGCGCGGATTACGCCAACGTACTCATGACAATTGTGGCGTACCTTTCGCGCATGATCGTGGAAGTGGATGAGTACAACCAGAAGGCAACGTCAGCTTATTTGTGGAAGCCACACGCTGATGCTCTGGCTTACCTTCTCTCCACCCTGGAGCGACTGAGCATGCAGGGAGAGGCCGTGATGGCCGTGGCCCGCGCACGCGGCTTACAGGAAAAGGCTTCGGCGTTGAAGGCATCGTTGGACAAAGTCCGTGATTACGCCAAGACTGTTTCACAGACCCTGCAGGCAGGCGAGCAGCATCCGCCAGCCTGAGGTCCACATCTATTTCGCTTTCGCGATGTCAGCCACAACCGCGCCGGTAACGCGCAAATAATCTTCCGGCTTCAGGATGATCTGCGTGCCGCGCACCCCTGCTGAGATGGAAATGGTGTCCCACATCTCAATGGTTTCGTCGGCAAAGACCGGGAAGGCTTTCTTCGCACCCAGCACAGTCACGCCGCCACGAATGTAGCCAGTAATCGGCTGAACATCCTTGAGAGCTGCCAGTTCCATCTTGCGGTCGCCAGAAACAGCAGCGAGGGCTTTTAAATCCAACTCAGCATTGCCTGGCACAATGGCAAAGCAGTTACCGTTCCTGTCGCCGTGCGCCAAAAGAGTTTTAAACACCTGTTCCGGCGGCATGCCTATTTTCGCCGCCACGGACTCAGCGGCAAGGTCTGCCGGGTCCACTTCATACTCTCGCAGCTCGTAGCTTACGTTCAGACTGTCCAGCAGGCGCACGGCATTGGTCTTCATGCGGAAATTTTATCCGAAGTAACTGGCCCCTTTTTTCGGCATTACACGGCGAACCTGGAAAGAGACGTGCCATTTCACGGGCCACGCTATACACTTATCGCCCGGCAAGGATGGCAGAATATTCAACATGGGACTGACGGCAAATGCGCCCATACGAAGGATTGCCATCTCTGCCACTCGACCGTCTGGAGCCCCCTTACTCATGCGTACACTCTTTATTTGTCTCGTCGCAACGATCCTCATATTCCCCGCCGTTTCTCAACCAGCAGCTACTCAACAGGCAGCTTCTCGACAAACAAGCAGCCATTTCGACGGCAACAGCTGGTGGGGCTATGTAAAAGTGCTGGCCGCCGATGACATGGAGGGCCGTGAAACTGGCAGCGCCGCGCTGAAACGGGCGGAAGCCTATGTGGTGGACCAACTCAAGCTGAACGGCCTGGAACCCGCCGGAGCTAGCGGATATTACCAGTCGATGGAGTTTGAATCTCGCCAGATTGACGAGAAGAATTCAAGTCTTTCCCTGATCAACAAGGGCGAGGTGGAGACACTCACACTGGGCGAAGATGCCATTTTCAGTACGCGTGTTGATCTTGCTTCCAGCGTCCATGCCGGCATGGTTTTTGTGGGTTATGGAATGAAGGTACCGGAAAAGAATTACGACGATCTCTCCGGTCTGGACCTGAAGGGCAAGATCGCCGTGATCATGGCAGGATCTCCTGCGGAACTGCCCGGCGCCCTGGCATCACATTACCAGTCGCAGAGCGAACGCTGGAAAACATTGAGCGAGGCTGGCGCGATCGGCATAGTCACGATTCTCAATCCAGCCTCCATGGATATTCCCTGGTCGCGCATCGCAGCCAATCGCACACATCCCAGCATGGTGCTGGTGGGCAAAGAGTTTGACGATACACCCGGCCAGAAGCTTGCCATTGCTTTCAATCCCGAACGGGCTGGAAAGCTCTTCGCCGGTTCAGGACACCAGCTTCAGGAAATACTTGACCTGGCCAAAGAGAGAAAAGCCCTGCCCCGATTTCCACTTTCTGTGTCACTCAGGGCGAAAGCTGCAGTTAACAAGAAGAAACTGGAATCAGCCAACGTGGTGGCGCAGCTTCCCGGCAGTGATCCGCGACTGAAAGGCGAATATGTGGTCCTCTCAGCCCACATTGACCACATTGGCATTGGCGAGCCCATTAACGGGGACCGCATTTATAACGGCGCGATGGACAATGCTTCCGGCAGCGCTGTGCTGCTGGACGTGGCTGCGTCCCTGCGCAAGTCCGCGGTGAAGCCCAAACGATCAATCCTGTTTCTTTTCGTCACGGGCGAAGAAAAAGGCCTGCTGGGTTCGCGATACTTTACCGCTCATCCAACCGTCAGACCACAATCCATGGTTGCGGACATCAACATCGACATGTTCCTGCCAATTGTGCCGCTGAAAGTGCTTACCGTTTACGGATTGGCGGAATCTGATCTTGGCGATGTAGCGAAGGACGTGGCACAGAGCGTTGGGGTAGGCGTGCAGGCCGATCCTGAACCGCAGCGCAATTCATTCATTCGCAGTGACCAGTACAACTTCATCCGGCATGGAGTTCCAGCACTTGCCATGAAAGTGGGGTTTGAACCGGGATCGCCTGAACAGAAGATTTTCAAAGACTGGCTGACACAACGCTATCACGCACCTGCAGACGATCTTGATCAACCTGTGGACCTCCCCGCAGCCGCGAAATACGAGGAGATCATCCGCGGAATGTTGTTGAGCGTTGCTGATCGCACGCAACGGCTGCAATGGAAGTCCGATAGCTTCTTCAAGCGTTACGGCCAGATGGGGGCCGGCGCGTTCTGATACCGGCGATGTCTTATTAGCAGTTATTAACCAGCAAAAAGCCCTGCCGCAAAGCAGGGCTTTTGTTCTGGACTACTTGAGAAGCAGGCTCAAGAAGTTTCAGAAGGTTTTGCGAGGGCGTCCCCAGACTAGTGACATGAGACCCCCGAACCCAGGCTGTTGACCGCCTGGCAAAGATCGATTCGTCCGTGTCCCATCTGCGGTACCTGCGCGTTGCTTCGTGAAATTGCGTTGGCTACGTCATTCGGTTTGTAAGAAGGCCGAGCCTGCAAGATCAGCGCCGATTCTCCAGCCACCAGCGGTGCGCTGAAGGAAGTGCCCCAACCGGCGGCGTAGTGTCCGCCAGGGAAGGTTGTGATTACGCCTTCTCCGGGAGCAGCCACATAAACAGCGTTGGTGCCAAAGTTAGTGAAAGCGCTCTTGCTATCCTGATTGCTGGTGGAACCTACACCAATCACGGAGTTATAGCCTGCCGGATAGACCAGGATCTGCTGTCCATCATTGCCGGAAGCAGCAACGATTGACACGTTTTTATTGAGAGCGTACTGAATCGCATTCTGAAGCGCCGGCGAACTCTGGGTGATCTCGAAGCTCATGCTAATCACATTGGCGCCATGGTCCGCTGCGTAGCGAATAGCGCGCAGGATGTTGTACAGATCAGAGCCGCCGTCTGCGGTGAATGCCTTGAGAGGCATGATCTTCGCGTTAGGAGCCACCAGATGCACCAGACCTGCTGTCATGGTGCCGTGGCCGAATGATTTCGGCCCGCCATCCAGGATACTGGTGTTGGACTGGCTCAGGATCGCCATGGTGTACGAATTGAGTTGCACCAGGTTCTGGCCATCAAGAATGCTGGTATTGGACTGCGAAAGACTGGCAATCTGATCTGCGGAAAGGTCGACCAATTCTGAGCCGCCAACCGTGTCATGGACAAAATCAAAACCGGTGACTAATGATCCTGCAAGAGCCGGGTGATCTGGATCAACGCCGGTATCAATCACGGCCACCAGGACACCCGCCCCGGTCAAACCGGGTTGGCCCTGCACTGATCCCAAATGCGTCAGCGTGACGGCCGGTTGCAAGACATAGTAATTCGCGACGTCAGTTCCAAAATACGTGACCAAAGCACGACCGGGAAGCAGGTCAAGCACTGAGCCGGAAGACTGCAGGAGAGTACCCTGTGTAGCGCCTGAAAGCTCGGATACACCCAGATCGTGATCAGGCTCAAAGCTCTGGACGTCAGGATCCGTGGCAATCGCAGGATCTACGGATCCTGCCGAAACTAAATAGGTGCCAGACATCCCGGAGTTCCCGCTGGTCAATTGGCTGAGTTGGCTGAGGCCATGGCGTCCACACACATCCTGTACTTTGGAAGGTGAGGTCACAAGCACATACTTGTCCTGCGCCATCAATGTGATTGAGCACAAGAGCATGGCAATGCCAAGCGTCTTTTTCAAAGTTGTATACATCGTCATTTGTAAAGCCTCGAAAGTCGTTCCGTCGCGACTGCCTGGGCTCCTCGCTGATGTTTAGTCCCGTTTGATATGGGTCTTGCGCTTGCGAGGACAAGTATGCCCGGCAGCAGGAAGGTGGGCAAATCAAATTTGAAGAATTTCTCAGAAAAAGGGCGCTAGAGCACTGTCGCGGCCGGCAACCGGGAGGGAGCGTGGCGTGTAATGCATTGAGGAATATAGATTTAAGGAAGTGTAGATATTTTGAAGGGGCGACGGCGGAAGCGAAGATCTGGCGATGATTACTTAAGGCCAAAAGAGTACGAAAATGGCTCGTTCAATTAAAACGGCTAATAATTTCAGAGGGCTGGAAACTGTTTGAATCGAGGCGTTACGGCTTGGTGGAGCCGCTACCGCCAGTGCCGCCGCCGCTTGTGGAAGAGGTTGGAGCAACGTTCGTCAAAGCCTGATAGAGATCGATGCGCCCGTAGCCCATATCACTGATTTGTTTTGCCTTGGACAGAGCATTGATCACGTCACCCGGTTTTGCCGATGGCCGTGCCTGAATTACCAGGGAGGCGGAGCCTGCGACCATGGGAGTGCTGAAGGAAGTGCCCCATGCGGCTGCATAACCACCGCCAGGGAACGTAGTGATCACGCCTTCACCCGGAGCGGCAAACATGGTGACACCTGAGCCATAGTTGGAGAAGGTGCTGCGTACGTCAGTATTCGAAGTGGAGCCAATGCCTTCCACGCCGTTGTAGCTGGCAGGAAAGACCAGCGTCTTGAGCCCGTCATTACCCGACGCGGCAATGAGCGTGACGTTCTTGCCCAGGGCGTATTGAATGGCAGCCTGAAGAGCCGGGGAAGACTGCTGCATGCTGAAGCTCATGCTCAGCACGTTTACGCCATGATCGGCCGCGAAATAGATGGCGCGAATGATATCGGACAGATTGGAAGTTCCGTCCGCATGAAATGCTTTCAGCGGCATGATTTTGGCGGTGGGCGCGATCAGGTGGACAATGCCGGCAACCATGGTTCCATGACCAAAATCGGGATAGGTGCTATCCAGAATGCTGGTGTTCGACTGATCCAGAATCGAAGTATTGGACTGGGCCAGGACTGCCGTGTATGCGTTGAGAAGAAGAACGTTTTGCGCGTCCAGAATACTGGTGTTCGACTGCTGCAGTTTGGCGGCGAGCACAGGATCCAGATCGTTAAACTCAGAGAAATCGGCAGCTTCCCGCGTGAAATCGTATCCGGGGACCAGTGCCGGTAAAAGTGCCGGATGGGTCGGATCAGCTCCGGTGTCAATGATACCGACAACGCCGGCACCGGTGAGGTGCGTGGCATTGCGTGCGTCATTCAAACGGATGACGGTGGTTGCAGCCTGAGTGGTGTAGTTGCTTGGAACCGTGCTGCCAAAGAATGTGACCAGAGTCCGCCCGGGCAGCGTATCAAGGATGCTGGTGTTTGACTGGGTCAAAGTCGCCTGGGTCAGGCCACTGAGTTCAGGTAAGGACGCAATCTGGTCCGGCTCGAAATTGCCGACCTGTAAATCCTTTTCTACTTCAACTTCGACTTCCGATGCATTTGATGAAGGCGAACTTACGAGATATACACAGACAGGACCATCATAGAGTTCTTTGATTACCGTCAGGCCGTGATTGCTGATGACGGATTGTGCGTTGGCTGGGGAGACCGACAGCATGAACGTGCTCTGCGCTGTAGCCGGAAGGCTGAGCGCAAACAGAACTGCAACGATCATCAGATAGCGAAGCTTCATATAGTCGATTTCCCGGAGCCGATTAAGACTGGGTTAGTTCTCCCGAGGAGCTTTTTCCAGCAGAACTTCTAATTCCTGCCCTTTTTCGTCGAGCGGCACGAGCAAGCGCAAATCCGTATGGGGTACATATTCCATCTGGAACTCACCGAATGAGTTGCTGATGGAGCGAGAAAGCTCGCGTGTGCCTGTAAGTAAAATCACGGGGAGGTTTGCCATTACTTCGTCAGGCGATTTCTGGTTGGCAATCTGGCCTACCAGAACCATGCTGGAAGAGCCTTTTTCGTGCTCAAAACGAAGGTCAACTGAATAGTCGCCGGCATGAAACAAAACCTGGCGGCTGATCTGATGGGTTCCACGCACGCCGACGGGCAGAGGATCATTGGCGCTGTCATAAGACAACGTAGCCAGCAGTCTCTGGAATGCAGAGCGTCGAGATTCTTTGCCCAGGCTGGCCAATGCCTTCACGGAGCGCTCAGCGTAACGGGGAACTTCAAACGCGATTTCCCGTGCGCAAACACTCGCTAGTTTGGTCAGCAACGTCTGGAGCTTTTCGCACCTGGTACATCCGGCCTTTAAATGGCCATTCATCTCCTGGGTTTGCTCAGGAGTAACCAAGTTTCTGGCGAAATCAGCCCACTCAGTGATATCGAAATGGCGCGCGGTTTGCATAATCTTGTTTTTATCCACCGTCTTCGAATCTCAAATCTTTATTTAAAGGGAACACAGCTTCCGGGTCCGTGTTCCCTTTTTAGCAGTCGACGGATGAGCCTGCTTCTGTACAGTAAGAGTCACACCTAAGGTCAAAAATATAGGCCGGGAAAAGAATGTTACGAAAACTTCCCTACCAGCGAAAAAGCCGCCCAGTAATACGGATGGGGGCGTTTAGCCCGCAACTTTAAGACTGCCTCGCGCAGGGCATGGGCCTTATTTGGCGCACCCTTGTAGGCTGTATAAAAGTCACGCATAAATTCGGCCGTGCTCTCGTCATGTATCTCCCACAGGCTCACCATCAAGGTCTGGGCCCCTGCATAAAGCAATCCACGTACCAGCCCAATCAGTTCGTCACCACCAACCACCACATTCATTCCCGTCCCGCATCCGCTCAGGGTTACCAGTTCGGCATTGAGCTGTAACTGATACAAATCAAAAAGACTTAGCATGGATGTCCCCAGGCGAATGGAGGAAAACATGGGATTATCCTGGCGAAAATATCCATGCGTAGCGATATGGATGAACCGGCTCTGCGGACCCAGATTACGCAGCTTTTCCTCGGTGGCGTCCGGCCCAACGAAGAGATGGGAGGGCTGCATGGTATTGGCGACAAACTTCCCTTCCTCGGCTATATAAGGAGCGCGCGCGTCAGGCACCGCAAATACCAGAGTTTCATTACCGCTGTGATGAGCCGGCTTTTCCTGGCAAAGCGCAAAGATGCTGCCGCTGGGGGCGTAGGACATGGAAAAATCGTCGATCAGGTAGCGCTTGCCGTCAGAAAGGGCATGAAATGGCAGGTAATGAAGGAATGTATGCGGCACCATCACGAGATGTTCCGCCACCAGGAAGTGCCGAATAGGCGCAATCAGCAACGTGTACAGCTCCTCCAGATGGGCCTGCGTGGCCTGGAGCAGCCATTTCTCCATGCGGCGGACATAGTCATCACCCAGGCGGAATTTGGCCAGTTGCAACTGCAGTAACCGGAGCTTTTCTCTCACTTCCATCACGCCGGAGATGGGAATAATCCGCAGACTGTCACGTGAAATCAGACAGACATAGAACCTGTTGCGGGCAGAGTAAAACTCCACCAGCATGGTTTTCTCAGGGATGGCCCGTTGCAGGTCCCGGGCAGAAATTGTTTTTGCGGTTTGCAGGTTGGCGAACTCACTGTCTTCACTTTGCACCTGTGAGAACGCTTTCACCATGGCATCTTCGTACTCGCGGCTTTGCTGGCGCAGCGTGCGCACACGTTCCTTCGATCCACCGCCCGGATTCAGTTCTTCCAACTCGATCTGGTGATAGTTCCAGTTCAATTTCTGGCGCAGATCACGGAACTGCGCCATCGCAGGCGATTGTTCCACGCGCGAAAAGAGAGTTGAAGTCCGGAAAGCAAGCAGGTCCGCCAGGCTGCGCGATTTCGCCTGTTCGATGTAGGCGAACGTGTCATGCTCGCTGCAAAAGCGGGAGTGCACCGCCAATGAAGTAACCACCAGCCCTTCAAAGACCGCCAGCTTATTTTTCAGGAAGGCGATTTTCAGTTCTTCCTTGCCCAGATGGCTACGCAGGTCGTCCAGTTTGCGATGGGCTTTTTCATACGCCTGGCGGGCGAGTTCGATATTGCCGCTGGCTTCTTCGGCCTGTCCCAGCATGAAATAAGCCTGATACGCTGCCGGGGACTCAATATGCAGCAGGCGGGCAAGCGCGGAACTGCAATAGCGGCGGGCTTCTTCGGGATCATAGCCGCGGAGTTCGATGGCCGCCAGCAACAGTTCGCAAAGAGCTGCTTTCCCCGGCAGGACTGACTCACCAAAGTATTCCAAAGCGGCGTGGGCCAGATCTTCAGCCTTATCGTTCTCTTCAGCTTCCCACAGGACCAACGCTTTGTAGAGATCGATCAGAGCGGGCCATAGCTGGTTGTGTTCCTTAACAAAGAGCTCGCGCGCTTCATCGAAGATCAGGAGCGAATCCGTGTGATGGCCCTGCTGGCTGATGGCGATGGCAGAAAAGGTAGCAGCCTTGGCGGCCTCGTACTTCATGCCCAGTTCGGTAAAAGCATTGAACGCGGCGCGGGCCAGGTCCTCACCGCCTTCGGTCAGGTTCAGCTCAAGATAAATCTCTGACTGATCAAGATCGCAAAGCGCCATGTGGAAGCGGTCACCCAGCTTCTGGCACAGCACGCGAGTCTGATCGTAAAGCTCAATGGCGCGGAGATATTCGCCGCGAAGATAGTGAAGATAGGCAACGTTATAGTCGGCTTCCGCCACCAGAAGAGAAAAGCCGTATCTGGTGCAATGTTCGCGCGCCGCTACATACGTATCCTGGGCGCGGGTGAATTCATTCAGGCTGATATAACACACGGCCTGATTGCGCAGGACGGCGGCGATATCGAGCGGTTCACCCACTTCCATCAGCTCCAGACGGGCGTGCTCATACAGCACAGACGCTTCCTGGAAGCGGTCCTGGCGGTAGTAGATATTGGCGATGTTGCTGTCCAGGCGAGCCAGGCGGAGACGGTCATTGTAGAGCTGAAAGATAGCCCGCGCGTGGTCGCCGAGTTGGAATGCGCGATCATACTGGCCGTCATAGATAAGGCTCTGGAGAGCGCCGCTGATGGTACGGGCAACGTCAACATCGCGGCCAAGCTCTTCAAATATTCCCATCGCGCGCTCATAGTGCTGGATGGCCTTTTTATATTTTCCGGTTATATAGAGGACGTGGCCTACGGCGCGGGTGCTTTGGGCAATGGACGCGGGATCTTTGAGTTCCGCGGCAATCCATGAACTGGCATCGGCGAGGCGCTCCGCACGCGGGACATCCACGCGAACCAGAGTCACCACAGCATCATAGAGCTGCTGAACGGCTTCAGGGGTGTTCGCCTGCGGCCGGGCCGCCACATACGCACGCCGCTCCGGCTCTCCAGCGATCGCGGAGAGTTCTTCTATCCAGGGCACCAGCCCGAGAGTTGCCGTTTCCTGCGCCATTAAAATCCCAGCTCCGCCAGAATTTTCTGCAAACGATTGAGGCAGCGTCCCCGGATGAAGCCGATTGAACCCGTGGCCAGACCCAGCTTCTGCGCGACTTCTATGTACGGCAGCGGCGGTTGCTGAAAGAAGAGCATCTTCACCAGTTCGGCACAGCGCGGTGACAGTTTTTCAATGGCATCACGCACGGCCTGCTCTTCTTCAACTTCTGCCATGACTTGCGGAGCAGCGGCGATATCTTCCGCCACTTCCTGCTCCATGGCATCCAGTTCAATGTTGGGTTTTTGCTGTTTCCTGTGGTGAAAACATTTATGGGTGGCGACCGTGATCAGCCAGGAGCGCAGGGATTCAATCTTGCGCACCTTACTCAGGTTCTGGAAAAGGTCCACGCAGACATTTTGAAAAATGTCCGCGGCGTCGTCCGGGCTGAGCCCGTACTTGACCGGCACGGAATAGATCAGCCGCTTGTATTTGTCGATTAACTTGTTCCAGGCGTTCTCATCGCCGTTCAGGCAATCCTGTACAAGTTTTTCGTCTTCAGCCGCTGTTTCCCGAGATGTTGCTATCGCAATAGTATTGGCGTTGTCTTCCATCAATGACTTCCGGCGGGGGTGCGCCAAAAAAGCTCTTCTGCGTTCCAAAAAGTATATTGTTCGATGACTGCAGGATGGAAATTCCCAAGGTCCTCGCGTGCTCCAACCAGAATGTTGGGACTTGCAAGATAAATCATCGGCAGTTGTTCCGCCTCAATTTCCTGGATACGGTCATACAGTTTTTTGCGCTGCTGGTGATTCAAGGTCACCTGCTGCTTCTGCATGATCCGGTCGATCTCGGCTTCCCACGGTGTAGCCGGCGTCTTTTCTCCCATGTGCCAGAAATGCGATTGCCCATTCGACATGAGCACATTCATGTCCGGAGTGGGATCGGCATCGCCGCTGACAAGCCCCATGATAACCGCTTCATAGTCATGGGTCCTTAACACGCGGTCATTGGTGGCCCGCGATTCCATGGTGACCACGTGAACGTTCATGCCCAACTGCCGGAGATCATCCTGCACCAGCGTGGCCATCTGGGCGCGCTGAACGTTGCTGGAACTTACGAGAATTGTAAATTCAACCGGCTGTCCCGAACCATCCACCAGGGTTCCGTTCGGTTTCTGGGAAAAACCAGCAGCCTGCAACAATTGAAGGGCCCTGGGTAATGACCGCGCAGGCACCTGGACGTTCGAATTGAACCAGAGCTTGTTACCCGGCGGCACGTGAGTGATCAGGGCGACGCCGCGCCCGCGCAGAGCCAGACGCACAATGCCCGCGCGATCGATGGCCGCCGATACTGCCTGGCGAAAACGAACGTCATTGAACCATTTCTGCTTGCGCGCCAGGTCCGGTAATTTTGCATCGACGTCATCATTCAAGTTGAACATCAGGTAGTTGTATTCCAGACCTGGACCAGCGTCATACAACTTGAAGTGGCGTGAAGCCTGTTCACTCTCCAGCGCGGCATAATTGTCGCCGCTGAGCCCACTGACGATCTGGGCGTCGCCGGCCTGAAAGCGCACGACCTGCGCGTCCTGATTGGGGACAATCAGAAACGTAAGCTCATCAAGATAAGGCAGCTTCTGACCTTTGGCGTCCACCTTCCAGTAATAAGGATTGCGCTCCAGGACGATTCTTTCACCAGGCACCACCTGCTTCAGCCGAAACGGTCCCAGGCCCGCGATCTTGTCCGGCGGCGTATTCAATCCCCACAACTGGCCCAGCTTGCCATCCTGATAGTCCTTCTCTAACAGATGACGGGGAAGGATGGCTAAACTATCGAAAACCCGTTCAGCAGGCGCATACGGCCCCGGAAAGACAAAGCGCACGGTGTAGGCGTCAATTTTTTCGACTTTCACCGGCTTGTCGTCGACCAACAGCAGGTCGCGATGCAGCGATGGAACTTTTTCATCCAGATAAGCGGTGTAGGAAAAGACTACGTCATCGGCATCGAACGGAGCGCCATCAGAAAACCTGATGCCCTTGCGTAGTTTGACAACGAATTGAGTGCCGTCTTTGGAGATGGTCCACGACTTGGCAAGCGATGGTTCGGTCTTCTGTGTCCCGCGATTGATGTGAATCAGGTCGGCGTTTAGACGATCAATGATGCCCATTGAAGCTTGGTCGTTGGCTGGTACCGGATTGAATGTGCGCGGCTCGGAGCGCTGGGTAATGACAAGTTTGCCGCCGGCCTTTCCCGGATCAGCGGACGCGCGAAAACTTTCTTCCTGGGTGGAAGAGACAGCGAACAAATTGGATACAAACAGCGTGCCAAGCAGGATGACACAGCACAGCACGCAACTCGACTGTTTCATTGTCCACCAAGTCAGTAGATTGATTGTAACTTCTCCTGCACGGCTTCTGACAACGCGTGATAAGCCAGAATCACAGGAACCAACGCGATGCCCGGCAGTAACATCCACCAGTAGTTCACCAGGATGTGATATTGCTGCGCATAGGCCAGCATATTTCCCCAACTTGGAAAAGGTTCGCCTATGCCAAGTCCTAGGAATGAAAGAATTACTTCCGCCAGAATGAATTGCGGAATCAAGATCGCCATTTGCGTGAGCAGAACGCTGAACGTCATCGGCGCAAGATGGCGACGCAAAAGATACATTTTGCTGGCGCCAAAGCCCCGCGCGGCCACCACAAAGTTGCGTTCGCGGCCGCTGAGTACAATCCCACGAACCATCCGCGCCGGCCGCGCCCAGTTCCAGAATCCAATCGCAACCACCACCACGCCGAAAGCCGCGGCAGGTTCCATTTGCAGCGGCAGAAACGCCCGAACTGTGAGCAACAGATAGAACGATGGCACAGCCATGGTGATCTCGGTTATACGCATGGCGACATCGTCCACCCAGCCGCCGAATGCGCCTGCTATGCCACCCACAACCAGCCCAACGAGGAGACTGAGCAATGCGGCGGCCAACCCGGCGAAGAGTGAGACCTGCCCGCCGAAGAGGAGACGGGAGAATTGATCGCGTCCGTAACCGTCTGTGCCCATCAGGGAAATGTGCGCAGGCTCGGCAACGCCGAACAGGTGCAATGATCCGTGAAAAACACCAAGCATTGAGTATTCGTCACCGCGCACCAGGAGTTGAACCGGCACACGTTGGCTGCAATCGTCGGTATAGCTATTGGAATTCCCCTCGCGCGCAATGGTGACGTAAACAAAGGGCCGCCAGTGCACCTTGCCCTGGCAATCCACCCAGTGGGCACGGACAGGCGGCGCAAATGGACGTGAGCGGTCTTGTGCGGCGTAATCGTACGGAGAGAGAAATCCGGCGAAGATAGCGCCCAGATGAAGAAGCACGAGAAACCCGGCGGCCCACACAAGCTTGTTAACGCCTGGTATGCGTCCATGCTTCATGAGTTCACCGTGCTTCATAGATCACCAGAGTTCACCCCGATTCACGAGTTCACCCCGATTCACGAGTTCACCCGGATTCTGGGATCAAAAACGAAAAGCAGTACGTCCGCAATAAGGTTTCCTATCAGCAGGAACACAGTGATGAACATGACCGAGCCGACAACCACGAACAGGTCGCGCGCCTGAATCGATTCCAGAAATAAAGGCCCCATGCCCGGCCAGCTCATGATGACTTCGATGAGCAGTGAGGTGCTGAGCAGAGCGGCTATCGAGGTGCCGAAGAGCGAGATCAACGGATTGGCCGCGGCCGGCAGCGCGTGGCGAAAGAGCAGCGTGAAACGATCAATCCCGTGGCCTTCAGCGGCGCGGAAGTAAGGCGAGTCCATGACTTCAATGACGCTGGAGCGCACCTGGCGAAGAATGGGAGCGAGTGAGCCGATCACGAGGGCCGTAACAGGAAGCAGCATGTGCCAGGCAACGTCGCTCCAGTGCGACCAGGCTGTATCCAGTCCGCTGGACGTCATGCCTCCTGCGGGAAACTTGCTGGTGCTCAGAGCGAGGAGCAGCGCCAGCAAGGCAAGCAGAATGTCCGGCACAGAAAGAAAAAGCGACGTTCCGGTGGCAAACAGGCGGTCAATCCAGGGTTTTCTGTTGGCTGCCGCAAGCACGCCTATCGGCACGGAGAGTAACCAGGAGATGATCAGCGCAGGACCGGTCAATAGGACGGTATGTTGTATGCGCGGCCAGATAAGGCCAGAGACGGGAACGTTATAGGCAAATGAAAAACCGAAATCGCCATGAAGAGTGGACTTCATCCAGTGCAGGTAACGCACGGGGACGGATTGATTAAGCCCGTACTGAGCACGAAGCGTGGCCAGCGTCTGGTCAGATATCTGGCTGTTCAGACGCATGTCAGAGAGGAACTCTCCGGGCGCTGCCTGCTGCAGGATGAACAGCAACAGGGAAACTCCGAACAACAGCAGAATTCCATGCCCCAAACGGCGGAGAAGATAGGAGGTCACTGCGCCACCTCCACTCCCGGCGCGTGAACCCGTTCTCCGGCGGCGACCAGTGCATGAGTTACCGGATGCGAGCTTTGCGCCAGACGAGAGACGGGCAAGTGCTCAATGATGCGGCCCTGGTCCATCACAATGACCTGAGAGGCAAAGAGCGAGATGAAATTCAGGTCATGGCTGATGTAGAGAAATGACAATCCGTGCCGGGCCTGAAGATCAAGCAACAGGCGCAACAGCTGCGCTTGCAACGGGAGATCCAGCCCGGCAAGAGACTCGTCCAGGATCAGGAGCTGAGGGTTGGCAGCCAGTGCGCGTGCCAGAGCCAGACGTTGCCGCTGCCCACCGCTGAACTCATGGGCTTTGCGAAGATGCCATTCAGGATCGAGCCCGACTTCTTCCATCAGTTGCAGTGCGCGGTCTTGCTGTTCCGCGGGGGTAAGCATTGCGGCGATCAGCATCGGCTCGGCAATCACTTGAGCCGCGGTAAAGCGCGGATTCAAGGAACTCCCAGCATCCTGAAAGATCATCTGGACAGGGCGCGGTGATCGGCTGTTCGCATCGCTACGGGTTACGACATGGGTCTCAACTCGGCCGCTGTCAGGTTTTTCAAATCCGGTAATGCAGCGTGCGAGAGTGGATTTGCCCGAACCAGAGCGTCCGATGATAGCCGTGGTAGTGCCGGAATCAAGATTGAAGCTAACGTTATCGAGCGCCTGAACCGAAAAGATTTTCCGTCCAAAGATTCGTTGTTGCGAGAAGCGCTTGCTGAGATTGCTTACCTGCAGGATTGGCGCCGCGAGCGAGCCAGGTTTGACGGCTCCGCTCAACGGATGCGCGGAAGCTGAAAACAGATTTTCTTCCGGAAAAAGTAAACTGCGCACATAAACATCAGAGCTGAGACGGAGCTGGTCCAGGGTGCCGGCAGCTACGTCCTGGCCGTCGCGCAGCACGACCATGCGATCAGCCAAAGCCGAAAGAACTCCGGCGTTGTGGGTAATAAAGATCATCGCCAGGTTCATCTCGCTTTTTAGCCGTGCCAGAAGGTCGAGAATCTCAGCCTGCGTAATCGTGTCGAGGGCACTCAGGGGCTCATCCGCGATAAGCAAAGACGGTCCGCAAATCAGCGCCTGGGCAATGGCTGCGCGCTGACGCTGCCCGCCACTGAGCTGATGGGGATACGCACGCAAAATACGTTCGGGATCGGGAAAGCCAACGTCGCGCAACATATTCTGAATTCTCTTTTTGCGCTCCGCTGCCGAAAGTGGTCGATGGGCCCTGAACACGTCATCGATCTGGCGTCCGATGGAAAGCACCGGGTTCAACGCCAATGCAGGCTCCTGCGAAATAAGCGCAATCTCACCGCCACGCAACCTGCGTAGCTCGCCGGCGCCGGCGTTGAGAATGTCCTGATGGCGGAAGAAGATTTGGCCTTCGACTTCGGCATTGCGGGGTAGCATGCGCAGCACAGCTTGTGTAAGAGAACTCTTACCGGAGCCTGACGCTCCCAGAACACCTACAACTTCACGATCGGCAATCTCGAGGTCAAGCGACTGGAGCGCGGGCACGCGTGCGCCAGCGGCGGTGCGATAAGCAACACGCAGTCCGGCAACACGCAGTAAGGGTGCGGAAGTGGAGTCCATGACGACCGGAAGTCGAACGTGTTTACCGCCAAACTCCTTTGGATTTTGTACCAGTCATTATGCAGCAGTTCTCCTGAAAGCTGTATCCCTGTTCTTTCCTAATACTTAGTCAAGAACCCTCTAAGGAGTAAGTACCACCGATGCGTTAAAACCCATTAGGAACACACCCGCAATGGGCAGAATTTCCTAAGAAACTTTACAGAGCGAAACGAAGCGTAAAACAAGAGTCGCAAGACTCCTGCTAATCGTCGCAAAGTCTATGAGACTACGAAAGTTACGAGAGTTCTCGCGGGCGATGTGTCGACAGAAAACGCGAGGTTCTTCCGGGCCCAACGGTCACAGTGGCTGGAGGAACTTGCCTGAGGGTTAAGTGTCCTTTGGTTACAGGCGGCTCAGTAATTCGCTGTAATCCGATCCAACCAATCTCCCTTTATTGTCCTGAGCGCGACACGAATCTGGACCGAGCTTTGGACCGAACTCTGGGGGATTTGCTGTGCAGAGAAATTGGATCTCAGTTTCGCTGGTTTCAATCACGCTGTTCACATTGCTTATGGCCGGCTGCGGTGGCGCCGGAGGGACTTCGGTTGTAGCTTCAAACGGTGCTTCACCCACACCATGGCCATCTCCGGGAACGCCCGCGAGTACGGTGATCGATAATGTGCAGGATTCGCCCAACTGGCTGACCTGCGGCGCCTGCGGCAATGGCGGCGGAACCGGGCCGGTGGCAAGCTATTCCTTTACGCCAGGAATGGCTGCGCCGAGCGAAAGCGGGCGCTCCACGAACTTCTCCATCTCAGCGAGCGTTCCATTTACGAATGCTTACTGGTATCGCCAGGAGCCGGTCATCACCAGCCAGATCAACGCGTTGACTTACCAGTTTGACCTGTACATCCCTGCCGGAATGGAAACCGCGCCACAGGCCATTGAATTTGAGTGCCAGCAGACGCTTGGCGGATGGGTCTATAACTTTGCCTGGCAGGCGCAATATCACGGCGGCCTGGTGTGGCGCACGTTTGATTACGGCTTGCAGCAGTGGCAGTCAGCGGGCGTGGCGTTTACCCCGTTTACGCCAGGCACGTGGCACCACATTGTGGCTGAATATCACAATGACACCACAACGCACACCGTCTTTCATGACGCGATTACCGTGGATGGCGTAAGGACCGTGGTGGGCGTTACCCATAACGCGTTCTTCTCCGGCGCGGCCAATTCACAATTTACCAACGCCTTCCAGCTCGACAGCAACAGCGCAGCAACGCCTTTTAGTGTGTACGTGGACAAGATGCGCATCACTTATCAGTAGACCTTATCGACCGCTGGGTTTATACGCCCGCCTGAAGCTGCGACGAAAAAGCGGCTTGGGGCGGGCGTTTTGAATAGATTGAGTAATCGGGAAATTTGGTAATCGGGTAATTTGAATTCCAACTCTGCATTCGGCCGGTGGGCTATGGTCGTTACTCATAACGCAATGCCACCAGGGGATCGACCCGGGAAGCGCGACGCGCGGGAATGTAGCTGGCCAACAAGCCTACCGCAGCGAGCACCAACGCGGTAAGCAGGAAAGCCAGGGGCTCACTGGCGCTGACGCCATAAAGGAAAGTGACAATCAATCGCGCCAGAACAAAGGCACTCACCAGGCCGGCTACGAGCCCAATCGACAAGGTGATCGCGCTCTGACGAACCACCATCATCAGCACGTCTTTGGGTTGAGCGCCGAGGGCCAGACGAATACCGAACTCGCGCAGCCGCTGGCCGACGGAGTAACCGACTACCCCGTAGATTCCCACGGCGCACAGGGCCATGGCTACCATGGCGAAAATCGTCAGCAGGCTGGCCCCGAACTTTGAGGTCCACAAGGCTTGCGAGATCACTTCGCCAATGGGCCATACGAATGTCAGCGGCAGGTTGCGATCAAGCTGCTGCACCTGTGAGCGCACGGTGCTCAGCAACTGGTTCGGATCACCACTGGTGCGGAACAGTAGCGTCACCGCTGAGCTGGGATTCTGGATCAGCGGCACGTACATATAAGGAACAGGATCTTCACCCAGTGTGTTGTATTTGGAATCATGTGCGATGCCGATGACCTGCGTCCATTCCGTGTCACGGAAGAACTTGAAGCGCTTGCCGATGGGGTCTTCGCCTGGCCACAGGGTCTTGGCGGCCGTCTCATTGATGATGGCAACCTTGGGGCTGTCCTCGCGAACAGAAGTATTAAACCCGCTGCCTCGCACCATGGGAATGCCCATGGTCTGAAGATAGCTATGGGCGACGGCCCCCATCTGAACAAACTTACCGTTCTGTCCGTTGCTGGTGTCTTCACCTTCTCTGAAGCAGGTGCGTCCAAAGCCACCATTAAAGAGCGGCACGACGTTTGACAGAGTAACCGCTTTGATACCGGGAAGGTTTTCAACCGTCTCCAGAGTGCGACGTTGAAATTCGCGGCTACGGACGGGGTCATAGCTCAGCGATCCGGTATCGAAATTGAGCATCGCCAGGTTCTGGGTATCAAACCCTGCATCCATTTTTTGCGCGTTGCGGAGGCTGATCAGGAAGAGTCCCGCGCCGATGAGCGCCACCAGGCAGATGGCAACCTGCAGAGTCACCAGGATGTCACGGAGTTTGAAACGGCTTCCGGTATTGAGATCACCGGCGGAGCGCTCTTTTAGCTCTGTAACCAGATCAGGACGTGACGCCTGCATGGCGGGAACAAGTCCAAAGACGATGCCGGTGCCGATCGCAATCAAGAAGGTGAACAAGAGAACGTGTGTATCCAGCGTGAGGTCAATGTCGATGCCAAAGATTTGCGGAGGACGAAACTTCCAGAGAAGGTCACGCCCTAGCACGGCCAGTCCCAGGCCAAGTACGGCGCCCGCGGCCGCCAGGACCAGTGCTTCGGTAAGCAACTGGGTCATAATGCGGAGACGTGATGCGCCAATGGCGACGCGAATCGATATCTCGCGTTTTCTGGCGCCCGCCCGCGCCAGCAGCAGGTTGGCGATGTTGAAACACGCGATCAGCAGCACAATGCCGACCACGGTCATCAGCAATGCCCCGGCCCGTTCCAACAGGCCGCGCTGGTTGGGATCCAGAGTGGATTCCAGCAATGGAAATGTTGTAAAGCTGCGGCCTTTGTTGGCGGTGGGAAAATCATTGGCGAGATCGTGAGCAATGGACGCCAGTTCCGCGCGGGCCTGCTCAACGCGCGCTCCATCTTTCAATCGCGCGATCACATTGAAGCCAAGGAAACGGCGTTCGTTGAAAAAGCTCTTGGTCAGTCCGGTAACAATACTGTCGTGCATGGACATGGGAATCCACATGTCCGGACCACCGAGAACGCCTGTGCCATGAAAACCGGGAGGCGCAACACCGATCACTGTATAGCCTTGCCCGTTGAGCAGGACGGGCTTGCCGATCACGCCACGGTCGCCGGCGAACTTACGCTGCCAGAAGCCATGGTCCAGCACAATCACGGGACCGGCGCCTGGCTGGGCATCTTCCTCAGGCAGAAAGGTACGACCCATGGCAGCACGAACGCCAAGAACATCAAAGTAATTTCCGGAAGCGAGCTGGGCGATGTACTGATCGGGAACGCCGTTCACCGTCATGCTTACGCCCGCGCCAATGAAATAGGTAACCCCGGAGAACGACTGCACGCGGCGCTGAATGTCCTGCGCGTTGGGATACGAGAGCGGAAAGTAGTTCACCGCCGCCACCAACTTGCGGTCGTCCAGGGTAAAGAGCTGAACCAGCTTCTCCGGATTCGTTACCGGGATGCCATGGAAGAACACGGCGTTCACAACGGTAAAGATCGCTGTGTTGGCTCCAATGCCCAGGGCCAGGGTGAGGATGGCGATCAAAGCAAAGCCGGGCGCCTTGCGCAGTCCGCGCAGTGCATAGCGAATATCCTGGGCCACGTTGTTCACGGTTTCCTCCAACGGATTATTAAGAGACGCGCGCCGGCGTCATTAGGTTAGCAGGGTGCTTAATGACACTGAAGAGAAAGGACATGTTTGCCGCTCATACTGTGGATTTTGAGATGAGTAGTAAGTCTCTGCCCTGATGTAGAATGCCGGAACCCTCAGGAAACCGCCGGACACATATGCACACAATGATGAACTCGCCCCTGACGCTGCTGGGGATCCTGGAGAGGGCGTGGCGCTACTTTCCTGAAGTTGAAATCGTCTCACGCACTCCCGGTAACACCATCCATCGTTGTAACTGGGAAAATCTTTACCAACGCGTGCGAAGGCTGGCTGAATGTCTGAATGCTGCGGGCCTGAAGAAAGGTGATCGCGTTGCCACCCTGATGTGGAACCATTACGCGCATCTGGAAGCCCACTTTGGCGTTCCGGCCTCTGGTGGCGTGCTGCATGCCCTGAATCTTCGCCTGCATCCAGACGAGATCGCGTATATCGCGAATCACGGGCAGGACCGTTTTCTGATCGTAGATGATGTCCTGTTGCCTGTGCTGGAAAAGTTCAAGAGCAAGGTTAAATTCGAACGTATCTTTGTGGTCAGTCATTGCGGGGAAATCAGACACCAGGAAGAAGATTATGAAACATGGCTGAAGCAGGCCCGCGGCGACTATTGCTTCCCTGCCATTGACGAGCAGGACGGCGCCACCATGTGTTTCACGTCCGGTACAACTGGTAATCCCAAGGGCGTGCTGTACTCACATCGCGCACTGGTTCTGCATACCATGGCACAGTGTATGGCTGATTCCTGCGGCATCTCCCAGCGCGACTCCATCCTGATGGCGTCCTCAATGTTTCATGTGAATGGCTGGGGGCTGGCTTTTTCCGCGGCGATGGCTGGGGCCAAACTGGTATTGCCCGGCCCTTTTCTTGATGCCAACAGTTTGCTTGAACTGATCACGAAAGAAAGGGTCAGTGTGAGTTGCGCCGTACCCACAATCTGGCTGTCTGTGCTGGCTGAGATGGAGAAACGCGGCCAGAATTGGCGTCCGGAACGCGATTTGCGGATTCTGTGCGGAGGCACTGCTGCTCCTGAATCGCTGCTGCGCGGAATGGACCGTCACGGGATGCGCCTGATTCATTCCTGGGGAATGACAGAGACATCACCCCAGGCCACGGTGAGTTATCTGAAGCCTTCCACGGATTCCTGGTCCGACAAGGACAAATACACGCAGCGCGCAAAGCAGGGATATCCTCTTCCATTCATTGAGACGCGTCTCGCCAACCCTGACGGCATTGCGCCATGGGATGGAAAGTCGATTGGCGAGCTGGAGGTGCGCGGGCCATGGGTCGCGGCCAGCTACTACAAGGCGCCGGAAACCCAGGATCGATGGACGAAAGATGGTTGGTTCCGCACTGGCGATATGGCCATCATCGATCCGGATGGTTGCGTACGACTGGTGGATCGCAGCAAGGACATGGTGAAGTCCGGCGGTGAGTGGATCAGCTCCGTGGATGTGGAGAATGAATTGATGGGACACCCTGCGATCCGCGAGGCGGCCGTGATAGCCGTGCCTCATGAAAAATGGCAGGAGCGTCCACTGGCCGTGGTGGTATTGCGCGAAGGTGAAAAGGCGACCGCGGAAGAGCTACGCGAATTCCTGGGCAGGAAGTTTGCCAGGTGGCAATTGCCTGACAATGTGGTTTTCGTAGACGAGCTTCCCCATACTTCCACAGGAAAGCTCCTGAAAGCAGACCTGCGACGAAAGTACGCAGCCTGGCAATGGCAATGAGAGCACAAACTCTGTCGCGCGATGACGGCGGGTTCGACCGTCGAAAGGGTGAAATGACGAAGGGACCAAATAGTAGCAGTGTCGGGCGTATATCTCACCTGGCAGTCACCGCAGACCTCGCGCTGATCTTCACAAGCGGACGCAGTTTGTTGCCTTCAACGAACAAACGAGAGGGTGCAGCGCAGAACAGGAGAAACCGAGTTCAATGGCGGGCCCCGATCTTCTCATTATCCCTTTTCTGTGTTTTGACAGTCTTGTCTGGCCTGATGATCGGCCAGACACCGTCAACGATCGAGCCTGAGCAACACAGCGACTGCCCAGGATCAATATTGCCGGGCGCGGTGATTGAGAAGTTTGAGGATGAGTTCTCGTCCACAAAAGCCGCCGGTATGCTGGAAGGCGACCTCGCACTTTCCTGGTCGCGGGGCGAGACCCGTGGTGTTCTTGATTCGCCATTCGCGCTCTCGGCTCTGGCGGTGGACCAAATCCCACTAGGTAACGTGGTAGTGGAGGGTCGTCGTGGTGGCGAAAAGAAGACGTGGACGTTGCGCAAGAGATATTGGGGAACGCTCACGCGACCCAATTTCTGCGGAGTTGCCCTCAATGAGTACCAGAAAGCCATCAAGCTGATAGATGACGGCAATCCCGTTGAGGCCAGCAAGGTGTTGTTGGCAGCGGCAGAGAGGAAGGAGAGCCTGCAGCCGGCGTGGCTGCGTCCATGGCTTCTCTTCAGGGCCGCGACGGCACTTGCACACGCGCAGCAGTGGAAGGAGGCGGACGAGGCGTTTCAACAAGCTACCTCTTTGGCAGGCGACAATATCTTGGTTTCTGGACAAATATTTGATGCATGGGGCAACACCTATTTCGAAAGAAATGACTGGAAGAATTCGATAGACCGACTACAACAGGCCATTGCGTTGGATAAGCAAGCAGGTAGAACCGCTGCAGTGGGGGATTCCACGAGTACCCTGACTCTGGTATTTCACGCAAGCGGCGACATCATTCGCGCCGAAGAGACCGCGCGCCAGACCGTGAAAATCTGGCAAGAATTTGCCCCGGGTGGCATGGATGTTGGATCGGCGTACATCAACCTGGGCGCTATGCTCGAGGAGCGGGACGACCTGGTAGCAGCCGAAGATTCCTATCGCAAGGCGCTTACCTCTTATCAGGGATCTGCAGCCCATACCGTTGGAGCCGCCTATATTCTGAATAACCTTGGTGAAATCGCAAGATCACACGGCGACTTCAAGGCCGCCCGGGATTATCTTGAGCAAGCAATCGCAATTCTTCAGGTTGTCGATCCCGGCACTCGTTCAACCGCCGAAGTTCTCACCAATCTGGCCAGCGTCGCTGAAGGTTCCACGACCGGTCGACAACCAGAGGACTACCTGCGGGAAGCCTTGACGATCACGAACAAGGTGTCACCTGATGGCAGCCCGGAAGAGGCTGATATACAGAACGCACTTGGCAAGATGGCAGTCCGTCACGGCGAGCCCGTTTCTGCCGAACAGCACTTTTTGCGGGCCCTCGCCCTCAACGACAAATTTGCTCCCCAGGGCACAAAAATGGCTGAAACGCTAGACAATCTAGGGGATCTTTATCTAGCTGGGAATGATTTGGACGGTGCTGAAGCCTTTTACCACCGCGCGGCTGCGATTCAGGAACTTATCATTCCGGGGACTTTGCCACATGCAGAGAGCCTTGCCGGTCTTGCTGGGGTCGCTGAGCGTCGGAATCAAACGGCGACAGCCGCTTCCTATTATGAACGTGCGGTTGCTGCCCTGGAGAGCCAGGCCGCCCATCTCGGTGGAGGGAGTGACGTTCGGGCCGAGTTCAGAGGAAAACACGAGCAGTACTATCGCAACTATATCTCGGTCCTGACCGCTCAGGGCCAGACGGTCCACGCTTTCGACGTAAGCGAAGGTTCTCGGGCTCGAACCCTTTTTGAAACGCTGTCATCCGCGCGAATCGATATTTCTAAAGGCGCGGACGTAGGTTTACTGGAGAGGCAACGTCAGCTGGGAGGATTGATCAAAGCGAAATCCGCACATCGAATTGAGGTCCTGGGCGGGAAGCATACTGAAGAGGAACTTAAGACCATTGAAGAGGAGATCAGCAAACTCAATACCGAATACCGTTCTCTGGAAGAACTGATCCGGGCCAACAGCCCAGCCTACGCGGCACTCACGCAACCGCAGCCGCTCACCGCGAAAGAGATCCAGACGCAACTGCTCGACAAAGACACGATTCTCCTTGAGTACTCGCTGGGCGAAGATCGCAGCCATGTCTTTGCCCTCACTCCGGACTCCCTGGAAGCCTTCGAAATTCCCAAACGTGCTGATATCGAAAAGCAAGCTCGTCTTGTCTACCAACTTCTCACTGATCGCAATCGCCCAGTCAAAGGCGAAACAGAAGCACAGCATAATAAGCGCTGGGCTGAGTCCGCCAAGGCCTATGACACGGCCGCAACCGAACTGAGCCGCATGGTTCTTGCTCCCGTGGCGGCGCAGATGAAGAACAAGCGTCTGGTCATCGTCGCCGACGGTGCTTTGCATTACGTTCCTTTCGGCGCACTGCCGGAACCGTCAGCGACAAACGAGCATACGTCGGAACCAGCGCAGCCGCTCACCGTCAACCATGAGATCGTCAGTCTGCCTTCAGCTTCCGTTCTGGCCCTGCTTCGCCAGCAATATAAGGATCGCAAGCAGGCGCCGAATGCTGTTGCCGTACTTGCAGACCCGGTCTTCGCAAAGAACGATCCCCGTGTCTCCGGACACCTGTCGGAGATCACGTCTAATGCGGGAACACGCGGCCCAGCCAATACAGGTGCGGGAAAAACGTCGGAAGGCAGACAGCCGCAAACGACAAAGACATCGGCGACTGTGAGTCACAAACATTCATCGCCCCAAAAGTCACCGGCTAAACCCAACGACCTTGATGCCGTGCTCTCCGTTCCGCTCTCCGCCAGTCTACTCACACGCTCCGCCGTTGACCTTGGCCTCGATCGCAACGGACAGCTTGCGTTACCTCGCCTTCGCTTCACCCGTGAAGAAGCCGACGCTATTTACGCCGTTACTCCTCACGCTAAAGCCCTTGAAGCCACAGATTTTCAAGCAACACGTGCTACTGCCATCAGTCCCGATCTGGCCAACTATCGAATCGTGCATTTTGCAACGCACGGCCTGCTCAACAGCCAGCATCCTGAACTCTCAGGGCTGGTCTTCTCTCTGGTGGATAAGAACGGCAAATCGCAGGACGGTTTTCTTACCCTTCAGGACATTTACAACCTGAATCTCAATGCCGACCTGGTCGTCCTCAGCGCCTGTGAAACAGGATTGGGGAAAGAGATCAGCGGTGAAGGCCTGATCGGTCTCACACGCGGCTTCATGTATGCCGGAGCCAGCCGTGTTGTTGCCAGCCTGTGGAACGTCTCTGACGTGGCCACCGCGCGATTGATGGCCGAGTTTTATCGTGCGATGGAAAAAGACGGCCTTCCACCTGCCGCGGCCCTTCGTGCAGCTCAGATCAAGATGCTGGAGCAGAAACGCTGGGCCTCTCCTTATTACTGGGCGGCATTCCAGCTTCAGGGTGACTGGAAATGACAGACGCTGGTATTCGGGCAAGGGCCAGGGACAAACCATCCACTCAGGAAAAGGCGTACAATCGTTAGCGCTTAACGGTACTGGTGCAGTTCTGTGCAGATATTTCATCGCTGCGCGATGAACGTCTGCCTAAAGGCCCGCGATTCGCGAGCGAATCGCTAGACGCTGATACTGCTAGTGGATCAGTTTTTTTTAACTGACCCACTACCCGCTTGACCGGATGATTCCTGCGGAATTGTCAGGGCTGCTATGATGTTGTGCTTTCCTGCCGGCTTAAAAAAGATGTTGCTGCAAGACTATTGCTGCTGAAGAGGTGGTTGAATGAAGAAGATCAGTGTCACAGTCAACGGAGCCACGCAACAGAACGAAGTTGAACCTCGGCTGCTGCTGGTCCACTACCTGCGTGACGTGCTCGGGCTTACCGGAACACATATTGGTTGTGAAACCTCTCTCTGCGGCGCATGCACCGTGATGGTGGACGGCCAGGCGGTGAAATCATGCACCGTGCTGGCGGCGCAGGTTGACGGCTCCAACGTCACCACCATTGAAGGCCTGGCCAGGGATGGCAATCTCCATCCCGTGCAACAGGCATTCTGGGAACATCACGGCCTGCAATGCGGGTTCTGCACTCCTGGCATGATCATGGCCACTACGCAGTTGCTGCAGCGCAACCCTGATCCCACAGAAGAAGAAATCCGTCACGGTATTGAGGGCAATCTTTGCCGTTGTACCGGATACCAGCACATTGTCCAGGCGGTCCAGTGCGCCGCCAAAAAGATGAAGTCCAAATCGGTGGCGACCCGGTAACTGACGCGGAGGACTTATGGCTGAAAAATTCGTAGGCAAGAGTGTAAAGCGCACAGAAGATCCCAGGATGATCCAGGGCCTGGCCCATTACGTGGACGATATCAAATTGCCGGACACGCTCCACGCCGTGTTCCTGCGCTCCGTCCACGCGCATGCGCGGATCAAGAGCATTGATGTATCCGCAGCCGCGAAGTTCCCCGGCGTCGTCGCGGTCTATACCGGCAAGGACATTTCACAGAAGATTGGCCCGGTTCCGTGCGGCGCTGCCATCCCGGACATGAAGGTCCCGGACCATCGCGTGCTGGCAACCAACAAAGTCTATTGGATGGGACATCCGATCGCCATGGTAGTGGCGAAGGACAAGTACATCGCAGCTGACGCCCTGACCCTGATTCAGGTGGACTATGACGAACTACCTGCCGTGGTCGATGAAGAAAAGGCCGCTGAGTCCAAGAGCCCCGTTATCCATGAGCAGATCGGGACCAACGTTGCGTACAAGCTCACGGCGGGCGAAGGCGACATTGAAGCCGCCTTCAAGTCCGCGGACAAGGTCATCAAGCAGAAGATTCTCCATCGCCGGCTGGTGCCAATCTCCATGGAGACGCGTGGCGTGCTCGCGCGCTATTATCCCGGCGAAAAAGAGCTCACCCTCTGGACCTCCACGCAAATACCACATCTTGCGCGCACCCAGTTGGCCATTATGCTCAATGTTCCCGAAAATAAACTGCGATTGATTGCGCCGGAAGTTGGCGGCGGATTCGGTTCCAAGCTCAATGTTTACGCCGAAGAAGCCATGGTTGGCTATGCCTCCATGCAGTTGGGCCAGCCGGTGAAATGGATTGAAGGCCGGCGCGAAAATATGCAGGGTACCATCCACGGCCGCGGCCAGACCGGATACATTGAAATCGGCTGCAAGAAAGATGGCACCATCACCGGCTTTCGCTACAACGTATTCGCGGACATGGGCGCGTATTTCCAGTTGCTCACGCCTGCCATCCCGACTCTCACCGGACTCATGCTCTCCGGCTGCTACAAGATTCCAGCCATCCAGATGAACGTAACCGCAACATTCACCACCAAAATGTCCACCGATGCCTACAGAGGCGCCGGCCGTCCTGAAGCCACGTACGTGATTGAGCGCGCCATGGACCTGGTTGCGGCGGAGCTCGGCATGGACCCGGTGAAAGTGCGATTGAAAAACTTCCCTGAGCCGTTTGACGGCGATCATCCGTTTAAAACCGCCACAGGTCTTTTTTACGACAGCGGCAACTATCAGGGTGCGCTCGATAAGGCCATGAAGATGGCCGACTACGAAAAACTTCGGGACGAGCAGAAGAAAGCCCGCAGTGAAGGCCGCCTGATGGGCATTGGTCTCTCCACGTATGTTGAGATCTGCGCCATGGGCCCATCGCCTGCGCTGCCTGCCGGCGGGTGGGAATCCGCAACAGTTCGTATTGAGCCCACCGCAAAGGTCACCATCATGACCGGCGCATCTCCGCACGGACAGGGCCAGGAAACTTCGTTCGCACAAATCGCCGCCGATGAACTTGGCGTAGATGTGAATGATGTTACGGTCATCCATGGCGATACTGCCATTGTGCAATATGGAATTGGCACCTTCGGCAGCCGAGGCACGGCCGTTGGCGGCACCGCAGTTTACATGGCGTTGCAAAAACTGAAGCAGAAAACTGCCAAGCTCGCCGCACACCTCTTGCAGTGCGAAGAAGTTATTGTCCATGGCAACCGCTTCCACCCGTGCGCACCCGGCCAAAAAGGGAGTGTTCCTGAGCCGGTTGTTCCGGTGGGCATGGCGCCTGCTGCGTCACTGCCTGAGCCCCCTCATGATGCGAAACATGTCACCATTCAGGAAGTTGCTCTGGCCGCTCACCTGGCAAAGAACATGCCGCCTGACATGGAACCCGGTCTTTCCGCGACCTCATTCTTCGAACCCAAAAATTTCACCTTCCCGTTTGGAACTCACATTGTGGTGGTTGAAGTGGATCGCGAAACCGGTGAAGTTCACATGCAGCGCTACATTGCGGTGGACGATTGCGGTAAGGTCATCAATCCCCTTCTGGTACACGGCCAGGTCCATGGCGGAATTGTTCAGTCTCTGGGACAAGCCTTGTGGGAAGAAGCGGTGTATGACGAACAGGGCCAGCTGGTCACCGGATCGCTGATGGACTACGCCGTTCCGCGAGCTTCAATGCTTCCCTGGTTCGAGCTGGATCGCACGGAGACACCATCACCCGTGAATCCGCTGGGGGTGAAAGGCGTTGGCGAAGCAGGCAGCATTGGCGCAACGCCGGCCATTGTTTCCGCGGTGGTTGATGCCATGGCGCCGTTCGGTATTCGCCATATCGATATGCCGATCAAGCCGGAAGTTCTGTGGCGCATCATCAACAAGAGTGGCAAAGCCGGAGCAGCATAAAAGGAGAGGACCATGTTTCCAGCAAATTTTGATTACGTTGCAGCCAAGAGCCTGGATGAAGCTGTCTCTCTTCTGGCCAAACATAAAGATGATGCCAAGCTTCTTGCCGGTGGACACAGCCTGCTGCCGGCCATGAAGCTGCGCTTTGCACAACCTTCACTCCTCATTGACATCAGCAAGATTAAGGATCTCGCGTACATCCGGGAAGAAGGCGGCCAGGTGCGGATCGGCTCGATGGCCACGCACTTTCAGATCGAAACCTCTGATCTTCTTCGCCGCATATGTCCGCTGCTCCCGGAAGCCGCTACTCAATTAGGAGACGTGCAGGTCCGCAACAAAGGAACCATCGGCGGCAGCCTGGCACACGCCGATCAGGCCGCTGACTGGCCCGCGGTGATCATCGCGCTCAATGCCGAAATCGTTGCTGTCAGCCCCAAAGGCGAACGCGTGATCAAAGTCGACGAGTTCTTCCTCGAACTCATGACTACCGCGCTGGAACCCACAGAGGTGATGAAGGAAATTCGTTTCGCCGCGCCCAAAGGAAAGTTCGGGCAAGCCTATGTCAAGCATCGTCATCCGGCATCAGGTTTTGCTGTGGTGGGAATTGCCGTGAACCTTGCCGCTGAGGGCAGCAAATGCGGCTCCTGCTCCATTGGTGTAACCGGAGTTTCTCCAAAACCCTATCGAGCCGGTGGAGTTGAGCGTGCTTTGAAAGGCGCAACACTCGACGCCAAGTCACTTGCCGCTGCCGCTGAACATGTTGCCGATGGCGTTGGAACGAACAGTGATCTTTACGCAAGCGCCGAATATCGCAAGCACCTTGCCCAGGTGTACACGCGCAGAGCACTGGAAAAGGCGGCAAGCCGGGCGAAATAGACTTATTTCCGGAACACAAATTTCCAAAACACAGGGAGGCGTCCAGCGAGCGCCTCTTTTTTATTGACCTGATGGTGGCCAACTGTTGAAAAACTTGCCATATCGGCGCAAACTCACGATAAAACGGAATCCATGGAAGCCAACACAAAGGTCTTCAGAAGGGAAGGGATCTTTTCACCGGGATCACTCCTGACGCACTGCCTCGATTGGGTTGAGCCTGGATGCGCGCCACGATGGAACCCATGAGGCGGCGACAGCAGCGCAGAACATAGTGAGAGCGACAGACATGAGAGTCGGTATGTCATGCATACCAACGCCATATAAATCATTCGAAAAGATGTTTGGGAATGCAGCTTCGGCAATAACACCGATAGTCACGCCAATCAGTGCTGGTTCCACGCCGCGTTTAAGCATTAGCAGCAACACAGTTGTTCTGGGCGCTCCAAGTGCCAGCCGTACGCCCAGGTCTCGCGTTTGTGCACTGGCGATGTATGACAACAATCCATAAAGTCCAACAACCGTGAGCGTCACCGCAATCATTGCGAAGGCAACAAGAGCGAGCGCATCCAATCTCAGGTGTCTGGTGTTGTCTGCAAGGAGATCGTCAACAGTTTGCATCTCTGATATCGTCACATTCCCATTTATCTCCCTTGCGGCTGTTTGTAAAGCTGACAGATTCAGCGATCTGCTATCCGTTCGAATGACAGGGAATGTCCTTATCGCGTCAGTGCTGGCCTGGTCCAACGGCCGGTACAAAATAGCATCCTCGGGCTCGCCACGTCCTTCCTTCCGAGTGTCAGCCACGACTCCCACGATTTCCACTGTGCTATCGTCCCAGCGGCTATGTTCCAATCGCTTACCAATGGGGTTTTCCCTGGGCCAAAGCTGCCGCGCCATTTTTAGGTTGATGATTCCCACCAGGGGAGCCCCCTTGCCATCCTGATTTGTAAAATTGCGCCCTTGTAATATGGGAGTGTTCGCGACTCCGAAGTACTCGGGCGTAATCCCAACCGAATCATACCAGCCTGGAATATTGAAACTCGCACCTAGCCTGCAAGGGTTGCACAAGGCTACCGCCGGTGCTCCCGGGAGATTCTTCACCCTCTCGACAAAAGCATTCTGGAAACTTCTTTCAGCGTCGGAGCCGCTCGGCATACCAGGTAAATTCCAAGAGATTACCCAAACGCTTTTCGTATCAAAGTTAAATACAGCTCCCGATCTGTTCCAGGCAGACTGAAGGAGTAACAAAGTGAACGCAAGTAACACAACGGACGTTGCCGTCTGAAATACTGTCAATAGGTTCCTGAAGGTCGTGGAAGTGCGTCCACTTGTGCCGGTAGCTGTAGTCATCTGCATTGCCAGCCTTGGGTTGGATAATCCTGCCCTCACCATTGGCACCAGACTGAATCCGCCTGCCACGAGAGCAGCAATACCGAATCCGAAAGCCAGCACCCGGCCGTCAAACACACCGGTCGCGATTGTTTCGTGCCACCGTGTAATTTCGGAGGTAAGTCCCACCATCAGTCTGATGAACAAAAACGCAAATATAAGCCCCACAACCGTGCCCAGCGCGGAAACTATGAAGCTTTCCATCAAAATCCCGCGAGCAATTCGCCACCTGGATGCTCCCAGGGCGATGCGGATAGCGAATTCTCGGCACTGCCGTTCAGTCCGTGCCAGCAGAATTGTCGTTACGTTTCCAGCTACCAAAATCAGTATGCTTCCAACTATTCCAAACAGCACCAGAGAGATCTTATGAGCTTCTTCCTGCCTGTGGCCATCAATTGGTTGGATATCAGGCCATGGTTTTTCCCAATAATACGGGACCGTTCGTTTGCCGATGTTGCGCAATCCAGTCATTTGGGATTTTCCCGACCCAAGTTGCCCGGCAACTGCTTTCATTTGCTCGCGCGCCTGAAATACAGAAGCACCTTGCTTCATTCTGCCAAACACTCGGAAAGTAGCGCTGGTTACATCCGCCATCATCTTGCGGAACAGTGGGGCACGGCTGACTCGCGACAACGGAATCCAAATGTCGGGTGACATTTCCGGATCCGTATCAATACCGGTGAATGTTGGTGGTGCAACCCCAATGATTGTGTATGCCGTCTCATTGACGCGGAGTTCAGTTCCTAATGCCTCATCTCTGCCGCCAAACAACTCACGCCAACAACGATGGCTCAACACCACCACATCGCCCCCGCCATTTGGGCTATCGTCCTGCTCGTTGATCACCCGGCCGCGAAACGCGTGCACCTGTAACTGGCCGAAGTAATTTCCCGTAACTGCTGTAACTGTCGCGGATACAGTTTTATTGCCGTGCCCAATTTCGAAAACCAGAGTGGGATAGTAGGCGGCAAGCTCCGGCAAAGCGTTTGGTTGCGCGTTCACGTATTCGCGGTACATTGACCATGACAAACCCCTCCCGGATGGCTGCATCGACGTTGACTGTCTGTCTATTTCCACGAGTTCTAAAGAGCGTGGAACAGAAAGTTTCGGAGATAGCAACCATCCGAAAACACTGAACATTCCCACATTCGCGCCAATGCCGAGCCCCAGCGTCAGGATGGCGAAGGCTGAGTAGCCCCGGTGCTTGATCAATACCCGGGCAGCGTGCAATATATCGTGCCAAAAAAGTTCCATCTATGATCTTGGAAGTGAATTCTAGACGACAACTGTCGTAACATCACAAATTTCACTTGCGACCGAGTTCAAGGCGTCAACACGGTGCCGACCGGACGCTTACGGTGGACGCAGCAGGGAGCGAAGACCTCAGCGGCTAAAGCCATGGTTGAAAATCTTTTTGACCGCAGGCCTAAAGGCCTGCTCCACCAGTTTCCTGGACAGAGCCACCCGAACGCCCGCCTCAAACGTAGCTTACCCATGCTCGATGGCAACGCGCATCCAATATTTACTTTGCCAGCGTTACCTGTTCGTGGCTGCCGGCTCGTTCCCGTATTTCAGCAACGCTATGCGTGAGCAGGACCTCGCCGTCGCGAAACACGGTTTGCAATTGGTCCTCACCGCTGGAGTTCGCCCGCTCGGTTGACCACACGCCTTCTTCGAGATGTAAAGACAGCCGTCCGCGTTTGGAAGCCTTATCATGGCCGTCTACCGGATCTTTAAATACATCACGGTCTTCGCCATTGACGGTAACGTTGGAAGACTTGAAGGCAAACTTCTGTGTATCGCGGTTTAGTTGCTGCAACAGCGCACCGCCCATGCCGAACGTAATGTTATCTGCCGACCATCCGGAGCGGTTCATCGCCATCAATGTATCCTGGATGGTCCAGTAGTTCACGCCATCGCCCTGAATCACCCGCACCCTGGGATTCAACACGCGATAGCCCTTGCCGTTGATCTGGTAGCCAAACTTTTCACCCAGGATCTCCAGCACCTTCAGCACCGTCTCACGCGGGTTACCCGAATCAGGCCGGACCACCAGCGTGCCGTCGCGTTCCAGCACCTTATCGCGAAGAACATCACCCCACAGCTTTGCGCATGCTTCGTACACGTTATACGAATCGCTCACAACCGCAACATTGCCGTGCGGGAATTGCGTGAGCATGTTGTTGTAGGCGAGAACTTCGTTTTCACGTCCCCAGGCCGTGATGGTTGAGTGTTCGGCGGCAGGTATGCTGAATCCCTCCATCTCCTGCGACTGGTAATACTTCTGCAGGATTCGAACACCCGCAACCGTATCCGTACCCTTGAAATTGATCAGGTGAGCCGCAGCGCCAATGCCAGCAGTCTCTTCACTGGAAACACCACGGTAGCCAAAGTCATGCAGCTTGAAATCGATGAGGCTGGGATCTCCTGAACGCTCCAGGGCGACAAGAAATACACGCCTGATGGCCCGCGATAAAGTTGCCACGGTGATGGGATACCAGACTTTCAGCAACAGCGTCTCCAGATAGTTGGTCAGCCAATAGCACATGGGATCCGTGTTTTCGATGGTCACCAGAACGTTGCGAACGTCAACAATGCTTCCTTCGGGCGCGGCTTTGATCACCACCGGCAGGCGTCCGCCATGCCTGCGCACAATGTGCATCCAGCCTTCCGTGTTGAACATTCCCGGCCCAATATGCTGGTCCACAAAGCTCTGCGCTTCATGTACATCCTGCTCATCCACCACGGCGCCCTGCAGATACTTCAGCAGATAATATTGCAGACCGAAAAAAACGACCTGCCCAAACATGCCTCCGCGTGATTCCAGATAGCTGTACACACGTTCAGTCCCTGCCGGGTATTGTTTCCAGTGTGTGAATTTGTAGCTATCCGTCTGAAGGATAAGGTTGCGCGACTCGGTTCTGAGCATCGCCTGCATCGTCTCATGACGAATGAGGGTGACGCAACCAATGAGAGCACCGGGACTTCGGCGTTCTTAACGAGCGCTCCTGGAAGGCGTTCTTAGATGGCGTTCCCTAGAAATCCTTGCGATAACGCGCGTCGACGCCGTAGCCGCCATTCTGGTCGCGCACGCTGCTTACGGACCATTTGCGGTTCAGCTGGTATTCCAGTTGGATTGCCTGGCGCTGTGTGGACGTGACGTCACTAGCGAAGGTTACATAAAAATTGCTGGTCACGCGCTGTTGGACCGCAATGCGCGCTCCGGGACCTTGACTGCCGCTGCTGCCTAGAGCGGGGTCGATTGAGACATGTGACAGCCCGGCAAGTTTGGCCACGCGGTTACTGACCTGGCTACCAACCTGTTGCGCCAGCATTGATTGGGCCCCGTTGGTCAGTGATGGGCTTGGTTGTGCCGCTTGCTGCTCCGTGGTCTGACCGAGCGCAATCAGGTTGATGATATCCACTTGCGGCAGGGCAGGATCTGAACTGAAGCTCGTCTGCAAATGCTCCACCGGGCCCTGTATGTTAATGCCGATGTTGTATTGATTAATGCTAGTCTGTGCCTGCAAATTGATCACCGGGTCTGTTCGCACAGGGTTCAGGAAGTCGATAGTTCCGTTTTGCAATACATAACGGTTACCGGCAGCAAAAATGTCTCCTCCGGTCAGGGTGGTGCGGCCAAGTATTACCGGCTCCGCCGCTGTTCCGGCGACGCGAAGATTTGCATTTCCACGCAGGCTGACCTGGCTGCTGGTCAAATTCATTTGTGAGGTTGACTGCACCCCGATATTGAGTTTCACCGTCTGGGCAAAACCCTGTGACGGCGCGCCGCCAGATGCCGAGTTGAATTGGTCTGTAAAACTGCCGAGATCAAAATCAGGCGTAAAGGAAATATGCTGGATCTTGACCAGGCCATCCAGAGTTGATGCCTGCATATTGCCGGTCAAACTAAGATTGGAATCCACCACCGTACGCAAGCCTTCCGGATATCGCAGCCGTACCTGGCTCGCCGCCACAGCCAGATCAAACTGTACAGCCGGCCGGTAAGTGACTCGTCCCCTCGCCGTTACAGTGCCGGCGCCAACTTTTCCCTGGAAGCTCGTGACTTCCATTCGCTCCTTTGTAACCGTGATCACCCCATTCGCATCGTCCAGACCGACCGGGGAATCCAGTGTGTGGAAGCTGGCATTCTCCAAGCGGATCTGGCCATTGATGTTTGAACTGGAGCCAAAGCGCCGAGAATCGATATCGATGCGGATCAGGCCTTTACTTTGCAGATCGGGAGAAACCATCTGGGCGATGCGAAGATCAATGGTGCCCTGGACCAGCATAGTCGCCGCATTCGGATTATTGACCGGTACGCTGGCTTGCATCTGGATGCTCGTCCCGGTTCCTTGAATCGTGGTTGGCTGTAACACTGCTACGCCGTTCTGGTAATCCAATTGAATGGGCTTAGCGGCGCTCAGCTGTAATTGCTTGTAGTTGGCCTTGAGCAGTGGAATTTCCAAATGAGCTTCCACTCCATTCTTGTTTTGCAGTGGGCCCTTCACAAACACATGGAGTTCCGTTTCGCCGCCGGCATCGGCAGCCTGCGCCGGAGCGTAGAGCGCAAGCAGCGGAGCAAACGCCACGCGCCCGGTGTCCAGCCGGAAGTTCGTGTTATAGGGCGCGGCCATTCCCACTGAGCCTCTTCCCTTCACGTAGGTTTGCGCCACAGCGGAATCCAGCGTGATGTCCGCCACCTGGTTCTGCACGTGCGTTTGCAGCTTGATGCCCTCAATCTTTTGCTTTTGCATCTGCAACTGCGGGATCTCCAGCGTGGCCAGCAGCTCTGGCTTCTTAAGCGTGCCCTTTCCGGATGCATTCAGGTTTACGCCGCCCGTTATCTGCAGGTCTTTCGCCTTAACCGCCTGGAGTTTCTCCAGCCGCAGATTCGTCATGTTCACCTGCGCCTGAAATCCCTGCGTCTCGGGATAATAGGTAGCTTTGGCCTGAGCCGATCCCGCCGGCATAGTCACGTTCAAGTTTGTATTCAGCGCCTTGCCGTCGCCCTGGAACTTCAGGTTCAGGCTTTGAATTGGCTCCCCGGACACTTTGGCGTTGGCGATGTTGACCTCGCCATGTCCCACAGGGTTGAGTTGTGACCCACGGACAGAAACGTTGAGCGCCAGCGTTCCCGCGACAGGATATGTCTGGCCCGCGAGTCTTTCCAGATCGGCAATGGAAAGTTGCGCCGCTGAAAGATCGATGGCAACGGGTTCAGATGAGGTGTATGCCCAGTCCTTCAAATGTGTCTGAAGATTGAATTCAAAATGTCCCTGGGGGATCGCCTGCAACTCACCATGGCTCAGGGTGACCAGCGAAGGGTTCGCACTGATGTCCGTCTTTAGCGATTTCCAGGAACTGCCTTTCACGCGCAGATTGTCCACGTTCAAATGTCCCTGGACCTGCGGCTTGTTCAGTGCCCCGGAAATGGTTGCGTTGAGTGTGGCCGAACCATAAAGATCAAGTTTCTGTGGCGGCTTCCCATTGGCAGATGCCGTCATGAAAGTTGAGGAGAAGGTCTCCACTTCATGCAGATCATTGGTATGCATGCGAATCTGGAGCTGTGACAACTCGCTGATTTTGCCGTCCAGGTTGATGGACGTCTGCGGCGTCTTGATATAACTCTGCCGCAATGCCAACTGCTGGCCTTTTCCAAGATAGTCGGCATGAATTTCGCCGCTCAATGGCGTGGAGGGGTTCTGTCCCATCGCTGCCTTGATATTTACATCCGTGTGGGCCATCAGATTGGAAATACTCTTCGCCCATGAAGCCTGCGCGCTGGCGCTGATGTTCCCTACCAGATGCGCTTCCCGCAAAGCCGTGGTTTTGGTGGCCGTTTGCAGCACGTCCAGTGACACGCCCTTGAGCGTTGCTTCAAGTTTTCCGCTGCCCGCCCCGCTGAAGTCGCGAACGGTGGCCTTGCCGTCAAGCCTCCCGCCCAGCAGTTCAGCGTGAAGGTTTTGCACGTCAGCATTTCCATTTTCAATCCGGTACTTGGCGCTTAAATTCCGGATTCCGGTATGCACGCTGGATGTCCGCACATAGAGTTCAGGGCTGCTGACCATTCCCCACATGGACGCGCTCTCTGCCGCGCTTTTATTCGGCTGCGCCTGATATTTCAAAAAACCAGTCAGCCGCACAGTCCCGGTTGGAATCGATGGGTTCTTCAGGATTTGAGCGAACTCTCCCGTTACCAGCGAGGCGTCATAGTTAGCCTGTACCGCAGGATTGCTGTAGTTATCCAAAGTGGCATTGAGAATGATCTGGGATTTGCCGGCGGTCAGTTCGGCCCTGTCCAGGGTGAATTTCTGCGGCGTGGCGCTGAAGCCTGCGTCCAGCGCGTGGGTCACCGGTGCGTACCCGCCATAGACCAGTTTTCCCTGATCATAGCTCATGTGTCCCTGGTACCTGCGCTGTACGTGATCAAATCCTATCGTGAGGCTTAAATCATGAAGGTCAGCGGTCAAGATAGTCTTTTGATCGTTGTAATAAATCTCTCCGCGGTTCAGAATCGCCTGCCGGATACCAAGATCGAAAAGGTTCGTGCTGCCGCTGCTCTGCGTCTTTGGCTTGGGAAGATTATTCTCGCCTGACTTGTTGACAGCCACCTGAAGCACGGGATGGTCGAGGGTGATGCTGCGGAAATGCCATTTGCGTCCGAGGACAGAATCAATGGCAATACCCACACCGAGATGTTCTGCCTGCGCCAGCGGTGGACTGCCGGCCGGTTCGGTGCCGTGTACCACGATGCCATAGATGTCCAGCGTCAACGTGCTCAAACGCAGACTGAAGTCCTGTACCTGCATCTGCGCTCCGGTTGAATCCGCGACCTCCTGCTGAACCCTGGCCAGGATGGATGACCGGAACTTCGGGCTATGCTGCAGCAGCAACACAGCGGTTAGACCAACGCCGATCACCAGAACGACGATCGCGGCAAGACTCCACAGAACTATTTTCTTCCGATTCACAAAAGCTCCACTTCAGAATGCCTGGCCCAGGGTGATGAAATACTGTGTTGCATTCACTCCCAGGATCGGGTTCAGGTTCCGCCCAATATCCAGCCGCACCGGCCCGACCGGCGTGGAATATCTCAGTCCAAAACCAACCGTGTTGCTGTAATTTCCTATGTCGCCCAGTCCAAGACTTTGGAACACGTTGCCGCCGTCATAGAACACAACGGCGCCTAATTTATCGATCACATGCGTGGGAAAGCGCAGTTCGGAATTGAGAATGAATAATTGCGGCCCACCCAGAGGTACGCTGATTTGCCCACAGGTGCTCTGATCACCGGGTATGCCGCAGACCTGCGTGGGTCGTTGCGGACCCGCGCCATTCAATGGAAATCCGCGGAGCGTGCTGCCGCCGCCGGAGAAGAAACTTTCACTCAATGGAATAAGCGCGCCCGCAAACGCCTGCTCCAAACCGAGCCGTATACTGTTGGCCCAGATCACGTCTTTGGTGAACACCGGTCTGTAATAAGCCACCTGTCCAAGGAAGCGTACGAAATTCGTATTGGACCCCAGAGCGCTGGGACTGATCCCCGCTTCGAAGCTCTCATACATACCGCGATGGGCATCCAGAACATCATCCCGCGTATCCCGGATGAACGCAGTCGAGAAGGTTGACAGCCGCACATTTTGATCCTGGGGCAGGACCAGGTCCGGCACAAGCAGGTTACTCAGGTTGGTGCGGCTGAAGTTATAACGGAAAAATACCGATTTCGTTTTCTTCGCATCCAGGTATTTCTGAAACTGAATTCCGGCCAGCCCCAGGCGGGACGTGAAGAGTGGATTCTGACTTGAGCGCTCAAGCGATGTGGTGAGTGTGGCTATCCATGAACTGTTGCGGAAGTATGGATCGGTCCATGAAGCATAAGCCCGCTGATCAAGCCGGCCGGCGAACACACCCATGGTTACGGTCTCGGCGCGACCGCGGAAATTGCGGCGATCATACTCAACCGACCCGCGCGGGCCCCAGAAAGTCTCCTCACTCGTCCTGAAATTGCTCGGTACTCCTACAGGCGGGAGCCCCGGCACGGCCACGGTTCCACCCGGCACGCTGCCGCCGCGCTTAGTAACTTCAAAGCCAAAACCATAAGTAATGGTATTTCGCCTGGACTCGTGCACCCTGACCAGCACCTCTGCTTGCGGATCATCTATTACGGGTCTTCGTGCATCCACGCTTGCCCAGTCAAATACGCCGAGCGTGTACAACTGGCTCTCACCCTTTAACAGCGCCGTCTGGCTTAACGGCTGGCCCTGTTTGATGTTGACATTACGCACGATAAGAGCTGGACGGGTGTTTTTGGCTCCAATTGGTTCCACTTTCATTGCGAAGACCTGTGGCCCTTCATCGATGGAATAAGTCACCCGCACGTGATGCGGCGAGTCCTTAATCTGATCAACTTTGGCGTGAAACGTCATGGTGAGATACCCGCGGTCAAGATAGACAGACATGATCTGATCGCGGTCGCGCGAAAGCAGGACTTGCGAATATGGTTTGCCTGCTTCCAGATTCAGTCCCTTGGGCGCAAATTGTGAAACGGGGAGGGATTTGTTGCCCTCAAGCGTAAGCGCGTCCACCACGTCCCGTGGACCTTCCTGGACTTGAAAGGTCACCTGCAGTTTGCCGCCCTGATTCACCACTCTTGGAGTTACCGTGGCCTGACTGAAACCATGACTCTGGTAGAAGGCCTGAATGTTGTTGGCGCTCTTGCGCAGCAGTTTCTCGCTGAATTTTCCGTGCGAGAACCAGAGGAGGAAGCGGTTGGCGCTGGTGACTGTGACCTGCTTTTCAAGATCATCTTCATCGAATGCCTGGTTGCCGTGAAAGTTGATGGCGCCGACCTTGCCTCGGCTGCCTTTCTCTACCTGGTAAATAATGGTGTCGCCTGTATCTGACTTTTCAAACTTGCTTTCCACCTTCGCGTCAAAGAAGCCCTTGGCCTGAAAATACGACGTAAGGGACTGCGCGCCCTCATGTACCAGGTCAGAATCCACAGAATTTTCCTGGTAGATGGGGATTAGCTTTTTCTGAGTGCCTTGCCTGACTTTGGCTCCAGCAACCTGGATGGTAATCTTCCGGTTTCGAGCGATATGAAAATCCACGTCCGCGCGATTCGTGGCTGGGTTATACCTGGCCGAAACTAACTGTACCTTAGCCGCCAGATAATGCTGTTTTCCGAGCTCGGCCTGGAGAAACTTAATGGCCGATTGGATTTTCTTTGACGTATAGGGCTTTCCCGGCTTGAGGTATGCGCCGCGAATCCGCGACCGCCAGGAATGGAGTTTGCCTTGAAGCCGTGCCGTATCCTCCGGACTCAATCCGCCGATGGTGACCACGCCGATTTTCGATCGACGCCTCAATTTCACATCGAAAACCACGTCCACCACGCCATGGGTCTCGTCCTTCTGCAATTCAGGCTCAACCGTGGCTTCAAAATATCCGGTCTGGTGAAGAAACGCGAGAAGGTTCGAGGTGGACTCATCGACGCGTCCGGAAGTGTAGGGTTCCTGCCGTGGGTAGCTGGCCGCCTGAAGCAGGCGCGTGTAGGAGAATGCTCCCATGGCCGCCGGAAAATTGTAGATGCCAAAATAGTAAGCAGGCTCAAGCACGAACAGCAGGCGCAAGCCATCTGCCTCCGGAGTGACCAGCACTTTCACGTCGTCGAACTTACCGCTTTTTTTCAGCGCGTCCACAGTAGCGTCCACTTGTTGCTGGAGGTACGGCGCATTGATGGGCTGGGAAATCAAATTGGCAACGCTATGGCGATTGAGGTCCGGCTGCCCTGCTACCTCCACCGAGCCAACTTTCTGTCCTTCATAGGAGATCGCCGTTTGAACGTTGTCAGGCTGCTGGCGGGCATCAGGCTGCTGACCGGCCACAGAGGCGCCTCCGCCGACGATCAGACAAGCAAGCATAAGCAGAGCCAGCGAAGTCAGAGTCTTGCTGCTGGCATACCGGGTGGTATTCATTCGTCAGATTAGGCCCAATCAAGGAAATTGAACTCTAAGGCAATGCCTTGGCAGCGCTTGGAGAACTCTCTAGGTTAGAGTTGCGCGGCTTTGTTCTTGTTGCATCAGAGCAGGCCAGTGACAGTGGTTTTCGAGTACAGCAGGATTGAAAGACCCGACCGGCAGCTCACGCGAGCAGCTTGTCAACTTCAAGGTTGTCGCAGGCATCCAACTGCCAAAGCCGGAATCCTCCGGCGGAGGAGACTCATGCTTTGGACAATCTTTGCGATCCTGCTTTTGTTGTGGCTTCTGGGCTGGGGCTTTCACGTTGCCGGCGGACTGATTCATCTGCTGTTGGTGGTGGCGCTGGTGGTGCTTGTGATCCAATTGATTACCGGCCGCAGAGCAGTTGTTTGATCTTCGATCTTGGATCAAACACAGGAACGGAATTGGGCAGTTGTATTGTCCGGCCTGAAATTGGTTTTGGCCACGGCGGCGGACCACCATCTTACCTGATATCAGTCCGGCGGGACTTTCAACATTGAAAGCTTACGATCAATCTCTGCCACTGCCTGGCGCAGGCCATGCGCGTAGCGTTCATTAGTGGCAGATTCCAACTGGCGTTGCACATAGGACCGGGAGAGCAGGAGATTTTGCTGTTCCCTGAAGGCCAGCTTCTCATCGTCTGTCTGCGGCCTGGCTTTTTCTGAGTGGTCTTCCCGCGCACTCTCCATCTGCGATTCAACGGACTTGCTTTCCCAGCCCCTGGCCATACGATCATTATAAAGAGATTGCGATAAAGAGATTGCGGGAACACGCCCTGGCAATGCTTAATGCCTTGCCTTAATCGTTACGCCGCTTCAGCTGAGGTCATCTGAAAGCCCCGGATTGAGTATTCCAGCTGCTCCTGCAAACCCTCGCCAACCTCGAGCATGTCAGAGATCACGGTACTCAGATCCATGCGAATGAGATTTCGCTGAAGCACGATCGAAATCACACGTTGAAGCAATCGCAATTCCACCACCAACTGGGGAATGGAATACCCCTGCTGGGCCCTCTGCATTCCGTGCTCTTTACCCAGCTTCGGCAATGACGTGGAAGCCTGTTCCATGCTCGCATCCACCCGCGTTGCGAGTTCAGCCACCAATCCAGGTATGTGGTCAGCGCGTTCAGTGTCTGAAAGACGGACGTTCGCCAGATCGGGATGCTGGTTTACCGCGTCCAGCCACTGGCGGATGATTTGACGGGAATTTTCACGCAGCAATTCAGACACGCGTTTAACCGCAGGTTCGAGCGAATGGGGTTTTCGCGCGAGAAGTTTGTGTTCAATTGCCTTCAGCAGAGTGGGAACATCCGTGGGTTTTAGCAGGTAATCATCCACCTGATTGCGGATGGCTTGCAGCGCGGTTTCAAAATCCGGATAGCCGGTAAGAATGAATGTGCATGCTTCCGGTTGTACCCGTCGCATGGCGCTCACAACCGTAAAACCATCACCCGGCTGGCCGATGTTGAGGTCAGACAGCAACACATCAAATGTTTCATGGTTGATCAATTCCAGCGCCTCTGACACCGAGGCGGCGGTCATTACGGCAAAACCGTGCTTTTCCAGAATAGGCCCCAGCGTCAGCCTGATTCCGGCTTCGTCATCCACGAACAAGATTCGCGTCGCCATGAGCTCACATCCAATTTTTATCGGATGATTGCGAACGGGTTGGCAGTTGTAACCCGGCTGAGGAGAATTAACCCTTAATTACCGCAGGGTCGTCTAAGGCCAGGCTGAGATGCTTAGAAATTGCTAATAACAGAAAGGGCCCTGCACGATTCACGCACAGGGCCAGCAGTGCTTATGGCCAGTTATTCTTTGTTCTTGAGCGAGTAGCCAATGGACACGCCGTACCGATTCACGCGCGGTCCTGCGAATTCAAAGTTATTGTTGACGAAGTAAAAATGGGCTTCGGGGCGTATAAAGATGTTGTTGGTCACATAAAAGCGAATTCCGGCGCCTACGTGAGTCAGAAAGTGGTTACTGCTGGTGTAATTGGTGCAACCGAACGTTGTGCATTGAGTGAATGGCTGGTAAAAGCGCAGACTCTCAAAACCAATTCCGCCCTGGAGATCCAGTTGTGCCCTCTTCCCCAACGGAGGACCATAGACGGCGCCGAAGTCGTAAAGAATTGGACGGTAGGGCTGAAAGAAGTCGTCAACATTCTCGTGGGCCCTCCAGGCGACTTCCGCGCCCACTCCGAAATTCTTCTTGAACAGAAAGTCGCCGCTGAACGCCGGATATCCACCGCCGCTGATGCTTTGGTCCTGATGGTTGAAGCCCCCATCCCCATCGCTGGCCGGACTGCCGGTTACGGTGCCATAACCAAAAGCCAAATCCACCTGCTGAGCATGGGCTGCGCCAGCAGCAACAAACATAAGAAGACAAAGAGCCGCGACTACGAACGATAATTTTTTCACGCAAGTCTCCATTGATCCGACGGCTGATCCCGTCTGAACGCGATTATCAATCCCACACACGTACAAAGTCTAGTTTCAATCCAGGCACTGCGCTTCGAAAGTAGTGACTCTAGTCCAACCCAGCACTGTGACCAAAGTTGCCTGGTAAAGAGCAACTTTACATTCGCTTTACAGCGGCTGTTATTCTGGAAGGTGATCGTCTCCTGCCAGGCAATTCTCTTTGATCTTGACGGCGTTCTGGTCGATTCCACGCCGGCAGTCGCCCGTGTCTGGAGCAAATGGGCCCTGGCTCATGGGCTTTCACCCGAACTGGTGGTGGCCCAGGCCCATGGCCGCCGCAGTATCGAGACCATCCGTGCTGCTGCCCCTCATATGAACGCTGAACTGGAGAATTTAGTTGTCGAGCAAATGGAAATTGAAGATCGCGACGGAGTCACGGCGCTTCCTGGCGCAGCAGAGATCCTTCGCGTTCTGCCCGTACACCGACTGGCGGTGGTTACTTCGGCAACCAGGGCACTCGCTATCGCCCGCATGGGATATGCAGGGTTACCGATACCCGAAAACATGATCACTTCAGAAGATGTGATCCAGGGTAAGCCGTTCCCGGAACCGTATGTGAAGGGCGCTGCACTACTTGGGTACGCTCCAAAAGATTGCGTGGTCATTGAAGATGCTCCGCCGGGCATCAACGCAGGCAGAAAAGCCGGCATGCGCGTGATCGCGGTGCAGACGACCTACTCGGCTGGGGAATTGCAATCCGCTACGGCAATAACCACGTCGCTGGCTAGCGTTCGTATCAGTTCAATGCCTGACGGCCTCACGTTGGAGCTGCAGGCGGTTATCCAGCCTTCGAGGTGAGCCGGGCAAGATACTCGTCCTCTGCCTTGTAGTCGAAGGCCGATGGATCAATCTGCGCCGGAGGATTGGCGCGCTCCCAGGCGATGGTTTCCGCCAGCGCTTGCCGCATGGGGACTGGCTCCTTGTAATCAAGTTCCCGGCGTATGCGACTTGAATCAGCCGACCAGTGCTGCTTCCAATTCCCTGGCGGCTTGAGGTGTGCGGGGGCGTGCGCGGATGGCACAACCTTGATCTCACCACGAAAACCGGCGGCCCGGGCGACGATCTCAGTCCACTCAAACTCAGAATGGCAAGGCTGCTCAGCGACGTTGTAGATACGTCCTGAAGCCCGCTCGTCGGTGGCAGCCAATGCGATGGCGGCCGCTACATTGTCCACGTATCCTCGCGGCCCGCGAAACGAAGCCACGTATTTCTCCAGCAAGATCGTCGTGCGGCCATCGTCAATGCGTTTCAGGATCGGAAATAAACGATGAAGCTGATCGCGTGGCCCATAAACAAAAGGCAGACGCAGAACCGTACCGGGCATATGCCTGTCTGACATCACCGCTTGCTCCACGGGAATTTTGTCATAGCTGTCATCGAACCAGGTGAACACCTGTTGCAGCATTTTCACGCGCTCAGGCGGATAGGTTTCCAGCTTTGTGCGCAACGCTGATTCTTCTGTGAGCGGCACTGGCTGGAGTGGCCCGGTTTCGGATCCGTGAAGGACGCCGCATGCGCGATACACATCTATGCTGCTGATGGCGATTACCCGGCGCGCAATGCCGGTAAAGGTGTGCATGAGTTCAGTTGCCTGCCGGCCGCTGCTTAGGATGAGATCAATGACAACTTCGGGTTGAGCACTGCGAAACTCTTCGACATACGCCCCGATGTGCTGTCGATCGCCTGAGATGTGCTCCAGATCGGCATGAAGGTGTTTGCGCCCGCCACGATCAAACAGAATCAACGAATGTCCCGCAGCTCGCAGACGTTCGATCACTGAAGGTCCAATAAAGCCGCGGCCGCCAATCAGCAGAATTCTCATCACGGCATTTTAGTCCAGGAATGCGGAGGACTGATTTGAGGGCGACCAACCATCTGATCACCCCGGTCTAAGCGGATGCGACTTCGAACGAGTGCACCTGGAAGGATTAAAATAACGAACCGTTGGGGGCCGCATGCTGGTAGATCGACGCAAGTTCCTTAATTTCGCCGCCGCGAATATATTTGCGACTGCTATTCACCCGTTCGAGACCGAGCAAAACAAAAAACAATGGCCGCCAAAAGAGTCGACGGTATTTGCCTTTCAGCAGGTTGACGTATTCTCGTCCAAACCCTTGCTTGGCAACCCCCTGGCTGTAGTCATTGGGGCCGATGCACTCAGCGATGAGCAAATGGCGGCTTTTGCAAGCTGGACGAATCTCAGCGAAACAACGTTTCTTTTAGAGCCGAAGTCGCCTTATGCTGACTATCGTGTTCGAATTTTTACACGACAGCGCGAGGTGCCTTTTGCCGGTCACCCTACCCTGGGAAGCTGTCACGTTTGGATAGCCGCGGGCGGCGTAGCAAAAGGCAAGGAGATTGTGCAGGAATGTGGGCTGGGTCTCATCCACATCCGCCGCGAGTCTGAGCGCCTTTCGTTTGTGGCTCCCAAATTGGTCCGCAGCGGGCCGGTGGAGCCGGAAATCCTGGCACGGGTAATCAGGGGCCTGGACCTGGCGCCTAACGCAATCATGGCTTCAAATTGGGTAGACAACGGCTCGAGCTGGTTGGCGATCATGCTACGTTCCCGAGAGGCAGTTCTGGCTCTCCGTCCGAACTACTCAGTCTTAGCTGGGCTGAAGGTCGGGGTCTTTGCTGCATTCAATCCCTTGAAGGATGGAAACTCCGCTCAATTCGAGGTACGCGCCTTTAGTGTGGAGGATGTGGGACATGAAGACCCGGTTACGGGAAGTTTAAATGCCGGACTTGCACAATGGCTCATTGGAAGCCGGATCGCGCCTTCAGAATATGTCGTCAGCCAAGGTACAGTCTTGAAGCGTATGGGTCGTGTTTACATCGAACAGAATGAATCCCGAGTCTGGGTGGGTGGCATGGTTCGAACGTGTGTCGCGGGTAAGCTGATGCTTTGAGTGTATCCGTCCTCGCACACGTAACAATCCGCAGCAACAAGAAGGTGCTAACGATGAAACTGCTTCTGATTACCCTGGTGATTCTTGCCATCCCTCTGGTCCTGGTCATGGTGGTCGGCTCCATGCTGCCGACGGGTCATACGATTTCACGTGCGGTTACGGTGAATGCTCCACCGGATGCGGTCTGGAACCTGATCACCGCAGCGCCCACATGGCGACCCAACATCACCAAATATCAGGAAATGGAAAGCCAGAACGGGCATCGCATGTGGCGGGAAACCGACAAAGGCGGCCAGACCATTGCCTATGAAGCTGTGGAATCGGACCCTCCCCGCCGTCTGGTCACTCGCATCGCGGATCCCAGCCTGCCGTTCGGTGGCACGTGGACCTATGAGATCGCTCCCAGTGACGGCGGATCGTCTCTTACTATTACGGAAAATGGCGAGGTCTACAATCCGGCCTTTCGATTTGTTTCCCGATTCATCATGGGCCATGCAGTCACGGTTGACGCTTATTTGAAAGCGGTAAAGGCCAGGCTGGGCTAATCAAGTACAGATGACAGTTGTGCGGTTCACCCAATGCCATATTTCCGGGCGAGGAAGTCCTGAAGAGAAGACGGGAGTTCCGCGGATAGTTCCTGCCAGGTGAGCACTTTGCAGCGCGTGCGAAGATCAATCGGTCGCACACACTGCATGATGGTGTGCCAGCGTTCCATCAGATCAGGACGCCGCTGATCGGTCATCAGGCAGAAACTGTGACCGTTGGCGTGTGCAGCAAGAACGTTGCGGATGAGCTGGTAGGAGACGTATCTGGGGTTGGGTTCTTTTGTCTTAGCTTTTGCTGGTGTCCGGCGAGGCGGCGGTGGAGCAACAGACGGGTGACGATCGAAATCAGGATCAGCGGAAGCCACAGGCCCACATTCATAATCAGGAAATGGATCGACGGGTTGAACGGGTGCAGCGCGTGGAAGCCGCGTGACGTCAAAAACCTCTTCGATGTCGCGATAGGTCTCCACCAACCGGGCCGACTGGGTTTGAAAATCCGATTCGGTGAGCTTGGCTTCGATCAGCAAATCGCCGAGCTTTAAATCTACTTCCGTTCGATCGATGTGGCCGGTCAACAGCGGCACGCGCGGCCGATATCCAAATTGCGGACGCGACGTTGGCTCAACCCCGAGCATGGCGGCAACATTCCTGCTGCGCAAAACACGTGGACAGCAAAAGATATTCATCAGCAACGCGTCTGAGCTGACGCAGGAATCGAGCTCTCGCCAGCGGCGATCAGCCTTCGGCAATGATGTTTTGCCCTGGGTGTGGACTTTGTCCAGGCGCAAGCGCCAGCTGGCGTTCTTCAGGATGGCCTTGTAGCTGGCGGGGAAAAAGTTGCCGTGCGGCTGGCTCTCAACTGGCGCATAGATAATCGCAGGCTCTCGACCATAACTTTGGACGTGGTTTAGGCCCTGGAGACGGGCGAATTCCGCATTGCGGAAGCAAAGCTCCCGGCGAAGATTGGCCGCGTAGCTGACTCCGTCCGCCATTTTGAGAGTATGAGGCATGGGCGAAGAAAAGACAAACATTTACGGAGCGAAGACGCTCTTCGCAGCAAGTAACGCCCGAGCTAGGGGATAAAAGGTGATCCGCCCGAAGGGCGAAATTATTGAGCCCAGCGCGTTAGGGCTGGGAAATCGGCGTTTAGAATGCAAGCCCTGAAAGGGCGACATATCCATGTCCCATGCATTCGTAAAAAATCACATCCATTTAGTGTTCGGTGTAAAAGACCGTCACATCAAGATCGTTAAAGAAATCATGCCTGAGTTGTGGTCGTATATTGCGGGCATCTGCCGCAACCAGGAAATGGCCGCCATTGCCGTCAATGGCATGAACGATCACGCCCACGTTCTTTTCCACTTGCCGCCGGTGATGTCTCTGGCCGACGCTGTCCGCCTGATCAAGACAAACTCATCCAAATGGATGAACGAACAGGTGCGGAGTTTTGCATGGCAGCCAGGCTACGGGGCTTTCAGCGTCAGCATTTCAAACACTGCCGCTGTGGCGAAATATATCCGCGAACAGGATAGACATCATCGCAAGATGACGTTTGCACAGGAATACGATGCGTTGCTGCAAAAACACGGGATGGTTATGCCGCCCCGCTGAAGCGGGGCTTAAACTTGATTTCTTACTTTTTCCCAGCGCTGACGCGCTGGGCTCAATAATTCCGCCCTTCGGGCTGGATTCATTCCATGCTGATTCATTTTGTCTGTCGAAGACATTCCTTAAAACCAACCTTGAGCCATTGGCACTTTGGCGTTAGAAAAAAACAGACACTACCACTTGCTCACAGATATTCCGTTGGCCAGGAAACATGCATTTCCGAGCAGCACAATTTGCTTGTGTTTTCGCGGCGATGTGGCAATGTTTAAATCGGAACCAGCACTCAGCATTCAGCAGTCGGCACTCAGCAATCAGCGAAAAGAGAAAGGGCAGATGCATTGCTCCCTCGACTGCGACGGAGGAACACGGAGAGAAGCAAAACTCGAACCAGGTTGACCACAAAGGGCACGAAGAAACACGAAAGAAAACCCGAACAGCCGAGGGCGGCTGTTCCACACGAGCATCGCTGAAACCTACGCCAAATTGGGATGACTGGGATCGGGTGGGGTGAATGACGGGGGGTGGGCGGGGAGCGCGCCCCATCGCCGAGATCGACGTCATCGCACGACATCGCCGGGATCAGGAAAGGCCAGAACCTTAACCACAGAGGACACGAAGGAACACGGAGAGAAGCAAAGCTCGAACCAGGTTGACCACAGAGGGCGCGAAGAAACACGAAAGAAAACCCGAACAGCCGAGGGCGGCTGTTCCACACGAGCATCGCTGAAACCTACGCCAAATTGGGATGACTGGGATCGGGTGGGGTGAATGACGGGGGTGGGCGGGGAGCGCGCCCCATCGCCGAGATCGACGTCATCGCACGACATCGCCGGGATCAGGAAAGGCCAGAACCTTAACCACAGAGGACACGGAGGAACACGGAGAGAAGCAAAACTCGAACCAGGTTGACCACAAAGGGCGCGAAGGAACACGAAAGAAAACCCGAACAGCCGAGGGCGGCTGTTCCACACGAGCATCGCTGAAACCTACGCCAAATTGGGATGACTGGGATCGGGTGGGGTGAATGATGGGGGTGGGCGGGGAGCGCGCCCATCGCCGAGATCGACGTCATCGCACGACATCGCCGGGATCAGGAAAGGCCAGAACCTTAACCACAGAGGACACGAAGGAACACGGAGAGAAGCAAAACTCGAACCAGGTTGACCAAGATGGCGCGAAGAAACACGAAAGAAAACCCGAACAGCCGAGGGCGGCTGTTCCACACGAGCATCGCTGAAACCTACGCCAAATTGGGATGACTGGGATCGGGTGGGGTGAATGACGGGGGGGTGGGGCCAGGTGATCTGTTGGTACAGACCGGGAGGATCCCTGACAGAATAGACCGGGGGCATTCCTGACACTGCGAACGATGGCCGATGCGAGTTAAAAAAGAGCGCATGCCATGGAAAACGAGCAGTGTGATGGAAGAGAAGCTGCGGTTTGTCTTTGAGTATGAACAGAGAGAGCGTTCGCTGACGGAGTTGTGCCAGCGGTACGGGATCGCGCGGGAAACCGGATATGTATGGATCCGGCGGTATCGCGAGAAGGGGATCGAGGGGCTGATAGAGCGAAGTCGATCAGCGTTGCGGCATGAGAATCAGACGGCGGCCGAGATCGAGCAGAAGGTGCTGGAGTTGAGGCAGGCGCACATGCGGTGGGGCCCGCGGAAGTTGAAACGAGTGCTGGAACGGGATGAGCCAGGGCGAGTGTGGCCGGCCGCGAGCACGATCGGGACGCTGTTGAAGCGGGAAGGTTTGGTAGTGGCGCGGCGCAAGCGGCGGCGGACCGCACCGTACACGGAACCGCTGGCGCATGCGGATGGACCGAACCGGTTGTGGTGCGCGGATTTCAAGGGCTGGTTTCGCACCGGCGATGGGAGGCGGATTGATCCTTTGACCATCACAGATGCGCACAGCCGGTATCTGCTGAAGTGCCAGGCGGTGGAGAAAACAGACACCACGCGAGTGCAAGCGATCTTTGAAGCGGCCTTTCGCGAATATGGACTGCCCCAGGCAATCCGCACCGATAATGGCGCGCCGTTCGCGACGTCGGCCATAGCGGGCTTATCGCGGCTGGCGGTGTGGTGGATGAAGCTGGGGATCGTGCCGGAGCGGATCGAAGCTGGACACCCGGAGCAGAACGGAAGACATGAGCGGATGCATCGTACGCTGAAGCAGGAAGTAGCGCAGCCGCCGGCCGCCAACTGGCGCGAGCAGCAACGAGCGATGGAGCGATTTCGACAGGAGTACAACCAGGTGCGTCCGCATGAAGCGTTGGGGATGCAGACACCAGCTGCGGCGTATGAGTTATCGCCGCGAAGCTACCCGGCACGGATACCGGAACCGAAGTATCCCGAATCCATGCAGGTACTGCATGTGAAATCGCAAGGACACTTTCGCTGGAAGAAGCAGGATGTGTTCTTGAGTGAAGTTCTCTGGGGTGAGCCTGTCGGTTTGTCGCCTGTGGATGATCGCTGGTTCACCGTCTACTTTGGGCAGTACCCCATAGCCCGTTTCGATAGCCGGCAGTTACGTGTACTGCCGCTAAAAAAAGCCAAAGAGTTCGGAATGGCTGGAGCAGGAGAAGGGGAAGTGTCCCCTTCCCCTGCACCCCTTCCCCTCAACCACAACGAAAAAGTGTCAGGGATGTGCCCGGTCTAAAATGTCAGGGATGCTCCCGTCCGTTCATGTTGATCGGGTGATGTGGTGATCTGAAAAGCAAAACCCAATCTGCCCTTGGGATGTTTTCGCTAAGTCCTTTAGATCTTGGGATGACCGGGGGGTACCCCCATTGGGTAAATGAGTAATTTGGTAAATGGGTAATTGGCTACCCGGTCCAGAGTAACTGGTTACAATGGCTTGATCTTTCCGTCTAAACCGGAGCTTCTCTATATCACGTTTGGGTTACTGAATCGCAGGCTTGGGTCAACAAGATTCAGAAGCAGGAGAATATTCAGGATGCTTATCGCGCAGCTTCGCAGGTTCTTGCTGGTAGCGGGAGTATTCGCGCTTTCGGCAATCGCTTTCTCACAGGCCACAAATCAGCAACCCAGGATTCCGCACCCCAGGGTCAAGCCGGTTTCGGCATCGTCCAAGACAACTGCCAAACTCACGGACGAACAGAAGCAGGGATACGCACTGCTGGAGACTTCCGAAGCGAGTTCTCGCGGGCTGGAAGCACCGATGCGGACCTATGGCCTGATGCAGATTGCCACAGCTTATCCGACGACCGGAAGTGAGACGAAAAAGACCCGGGAACTGCTGCGCGATGCGTTCACATCGTCTCTGGAAATACACGATGACAATGACACGAAGCAGGAACTGCAGACGGAAATCTTCCACGCGCTGCTGCCGCTATCGCAGGAGGACGTGGAAGAGTTGTTGTCACAGGCGGAACCAAAGGTCCGCAAGGTCACGTCAGAACAGATGATCCGGTTGTATACGGACAAGAAGCAATTTGAAAAAGCCATTGATCTGGTAAACCAGGTCACTTCATGGGATGAGTTCCCTTACTCCAGTGCAAGCGGTTTGATTGATGCGCTGCCGGCTGACATGATCGCCGAAAAACAGGGCCTGCTGGTGCAGGCGGTGAACAGCTACAAGAACCACACACATAAAGGTATGAACTTTGGTGAAGGTACGCTCAGTGGGATGATTGTGAAGAACTATGGCGCAATGAATCCGAAACTGGTGCTGCAGGCGATTGATGAAATTCTGAGCCAGGCCAAGGCCAGTGATGAAAACAGCCACAACAATAATATTTCCCTTGGCGGAAATGGCGGCTCGGTGAGCTTTACGTCACAGTACGAATATGAGTTGTTCAGCCTGATGCCGGTGTTGGAGCGGCTGGATGAGAGCCGCGCCAATTCCCTGCTCCAGGAGAATCAGGCGCTCCAAGCCAAGTTGCAGCAGTTTCCGCAAGGCACACAGTCCATCAATCCGCCGGCACCACCGCAACCAGCAGACGTACCGGCGAAAGAGAAGGGCACAACCGAAACAACCCAGACTAAAAAGCAGCAACGTGTACAAACCGCGGTGTTCTCCGGCGACGCGGCAACGGCTGCCAAGATGCAGGCCGTACTGGATGCAAGCAACAGGACACAAAAGATTGTGGATGAAGCTGAGACCGATCCCGGCCAGGCACTGGCGCATGCAACCACGCTTCCGGTTAGTTTGGACGGAATGATGATGACGTCGCCTCGGGGCAATGCTCTTACGTCGATAGCCAAGGCTGCGGCTAAAAACAATCCGGCAATCGCCAAACAGGCATTGGCCGATCTGCGCAAGATTGTGCCGGACATGCCGCTGAATACGCAGGCACAGTCATTGCAGTCCGCGATTACGACCTACATTGTGATGGGCGACAATGACGCCGCTGCGAGCGCGATTAGTGAAGGCATTAAAGTAGCCGAAAAACTGCTGGAAAAAGACCTGAACCCTGACGATCCTAACCAGGCACTGAAGGCATGGTGGCCCTCAGCCAATGCTTATCGCAGCTTTGTAGAAGCGCAGACCAAAATCGGGCGCCAGCAAACGCTTGCCCTGCTGAAAGAGATTAAAGATCAGGACATTCGCACGATTGAATCCATTACTTACGCCCGCACCATGCTGGGCCTGCCGACCAGACAAAACAGGATTCAGGAAAAAAGAAAGAGCATGAATAGAACCATGATCACGGATTCGGATTAGACCTATTCGTCGTTTGGAGTTTGAATTTCATCCCGAACGGGTGTTACCATCGGCATTCCTGGAGGTTGGTAATGTCTGACAGAGACAACAGCAGCAATTTCATGTGGTTCCTTGCGGGCCTGGGTTTTGGCGCGCTTCTGGGTGTTTTGTATGCTCCGCGTGCGGGACGGGAAACCCGAGATTCGCTGAAAAACACAGCCCAGGAAGGGCGCGAATATCTAAAGACTCGCAGCCGCGACGCTAAAGAAACCATGAACGAGTGGGTCGACCGGGGCAAAGATGTTGTGGGCCGCAGCAAAGAACAAATTAACTCAGCCATTGATGCCGGACGCCAGGCTTATCGTGAAGCCGCGGAAGGCAAGAAGTCCTAATAAAGGAAACCAGTGACTACTGTCGTTGCAGTCTTCGTGATCGTCGCCGCCGTCGCCATTGTTGTGCAGATGGGCATACTGCTTGCCCTCTACATGGCGATGCGGCAGACGGCCAACCGCATGGAAGGCATTGCAGGACGCCTGGAACAACAGACGACGCCGCTGCTGGCTAACGCGAATGCGATCCTGGAAGACGCGAAGCCAAAGATCGTTGAAATTACCGCGAACCTTGCCGAATCGACGGCGACGGTCCGCGCCCACGTGCAACACGTAACGGAAGCGTCAGGCGAGATTGTGGAACGAGCGCGCAATCATGCCATCCGCATAGACGAGTTTTTGGGCAGCACCATGGGAAAGATCGAAACAGCCAGCGAGATTCTGGAGACCAAGGTCCTGAACCCCGTACGACGCGTACAGGGGATCATTGCAGCAGTGAGTGCCGGCCTCGACATTTTGAAAGCTGCTAAGGGTACCAGGAAGCCGCCGCGGCATGGTCATCCCGTGGAAGAAGACGAAGAGATGTTCATCTGATAGAAACTGCAGAAGACGATTATCTGCTAAAACGTTTATCTGCTAAATCTGACCACCACGTGCCCTCCGGGCGGCAGCTTGGCGCCGGCTTCAGGACTTTGTTCTCTGCCAACTCCGCTTCCGGAAATTTCCAGCTCAATTCCCGCGGCCTGCGCCTGCTCCAATGCCGAACGCACCGGAAGGCCGCGAAAATCGGGTACCAGCGCACCGCCTGCAGTATCAAATACCAGAGTGCCCCTCTGCGGAACTGAAACCGGTGTGAGTGTTGGCGGTGCATTGTTGCTCGCCGCCATTTGTGTTGCAGGTCTCGGCAGGGTCTGGGACGCAACATCCTGCATTGAGCTTTTCGATTGCGTGGGCGTCGGCTTTGCCGTAAGGTCCGGCACGGAACGAAGATTGTCCGGAACTGTCTTTGTGATAGTCGCGATGGTAGTTACAGAATTGGATTCCTGACCGGCCGGCGCGGGGACGTCAGCGGGAACTGACTGATCGGCGATGTGGTCTGGCGCGGCTTCCGTCATCACCTCATTTTTTGCTTTCGCACGTAGCTGTAAACGCCGCTGGTCCTGCAGCTCAACATCGTGCGGCACATTGAGGTAGCCGAGCACCTGCTGTGCGATGCGCTGGAATACGGGCGCTGCCACGTCACCACCGCCATCGCGAATGCCGGTTTGAGGGGAGTCCAAGACCACCAATACGCTGATGGCAGGATTGTTAATGGGCGCAAAACCAGCGAAGGACGCAACGTGCAGCTTGTGAGAATAGCGGCCTGTAGCATCGATTTTTTGTGCCGTGCCGGTTTTGCCGGCGGAACTGTAGCCATCAAGAATGGCTTTGGTACCCGTTCCGCGAAGCACGACGCCTTCCAGCATGCGCTTCATTTCGGCAGCTGTCATAGGCGAGATCACGCGTCGGCCAATCGGCGTTTGATAGGAGATCAACTGTGGCGTGCTGCGTGGCGCTGTGGTTCCGGCAATGATGCGAGGCGGCACGGCTACACCATCGTTACCGATGGTTGAGATCAGGGAGATCAGTTGCATGGGCGAAACGCCGATTTCCTGTCCCATGGAAATTGCTCCGATGCTCACCTTGGACCAGCGACTAACAGGCTTGGTGATGCCGCGTGTTTCGCCGGGTAATTCCACGCCGGTTTGTCCGCCGAAGCCGAAGGCGCGGATGTAACGGTCAAAGCGTTCTTCGCCCAGACGTAACGCAAGCTTGATGGCGCCCACGTCACTGGACTTCTCCAGCACCTGCGTTACGGTCAGGTCACCGTACGCTTTGTGATCGTGAATGCGCAGGCCGCTGAGGACGATTGAACCCATCTGGCAATCGATTACTTCGTCAGGGTTGGTCAGCTTCTCTTCGAGAGCAGCGGCGAGTGTGACAATCTTGAACGTTGATCCGGGTTCGTAGATGTCGCTGACGGCGCGGTTCTTGAGTGATTTAGGATCGGCTTCGCTCAACAGATTTGGGTTGAATGTTGGGCGGTTCGCTAAAGCAAGCACTTCACCCGTTTTCGGATTTTCAACGATCACGGTTCCGGATGCGGCTTTGGTTTCATCAATAGCTTTTTGGAGTTCGCGTTCGGCGATGTACTGGATCTTTTCGTCAATCGTGAGGACGACGTTTTCACCGGGCTCTGGATTTTTCTCTACGCGCCCGAACCAGCGGCGACGTGCGTCCATGGTGATCAGCATCTTGCCTGGTTTACCGGAGAGTCTGGGCTGAAAGACGCGTTCTACGCCGCCAAGACCTGCGTCGTCGAGTCCGACATAGCCAAGCACCTGCGCGGCCAGCCCTTGCTTGGGATAGAACCGCTTGGACTCTTTTTGGAAGTAGATACCCTTGAGATTCAGTGAACGAACGCGATTGCTGACACTGTTATCGACTTTGCGTGCCACCCAGGCAAAGGCGTGCGATGCCCGCATACGTTCTTCAATCTCGGATTCGTCGGCATCCAGCACGCGACCGAGCAGTCGTGAAGCAGAATGAATGTCCGGGACTTCCGAAGGGACAGCAAAGATGGAATCAACGCTGACCGTCATCGCCAATTCGTTGCCATTGCGGTCAAAGATGTTTCCGCGTACCGGCGACACTTCAATGCTGCGTTGCTGTTGGCGGTTGGCCTTTTGTGTCAGATCGCCGTAGTCAACTAACTGAAGCCAGACCAGGCGTGCGCAGATCGCAATCAACCAGAGACCCAGAAACGCCGCCAGGTAAAAAAGGCGATGATTGGCTTTAACTTCTGGAGATTTTGATTGTGCGTACCTGCGCTTCATTGCAAGAAGCCATCCGTTTCGTTGGGTTCAAACATCAGCATGCCGCCCGCGGTTCTTCGTCCAAAATAATGATTTGTGATTTGTGAAGAGGAGCAAGCAATGCCCGGACGGAGCCCGAAATATGAGTTGGCGGATTCCTGAACTGCAATCGCCCATGTGCCCCCGGCAACGGAAAAACGCATGGCGGATCCAGCAGGTTTTCCAGATTCCGCCATTTATGGGGCGGACTTATCCGCACCCAATCCCTTAACCCAAACAACTTCGCGCGAACCGAAAACCTTTTCGTACGAAGAAACCTGACTAATGCACTCAGCTACTGCGCCGGGATCACGGCCACCGGCGATACACGCGCCATCACAGAGCCTGAATCCACGTTTACGTTGTCCAGCCGCTGGACCTGACCAGGCGCGGGCGAATCCAGACCCATCTGCCGGGCCAGCGTGTCAATGCGTCCCGGATCGCGCAAGCCGGCTTCTTCCAGCTTCAGTGAACGGTTCACTTCCACCAGACGCTCATGCTCGGTCTTCTGGGCTTCAATTTTGTATCCGTATTCAATGGCGCTGAAATGCTGCCAGGCATAGAACAATACGAACAGGAAAAGGGCCGCGACGCTGGCGGAGAACATGCGTATCTCTCGCTTGCGCCGTGGATCAGCCACTTTGATCACGCGGGAGTTATCAATTGTCTTGTGAAAATAAAATTCAGGCGTGATTCCCGCCACCGAGCGCCGCACGCTTCCGCGCGCGTCCACCGGTGTGATCATTCCCGTGATGCTCATTGCTCCAGCCGACATTTACGCTACCTCAATCGCTTCCCGCCACTGCATTTGCTGCAATGGGTATCTCTCAAATTTTGTTTCCGCAGAAGTGGAAGTCTGCTGCTGACGTGTTTTCTGTTCCACGCGCTCCACGCTGTTGATCAGTTCTTCAATCGTCAGACCTTGAAACATTTTTTTGTCCTCATTTTCTCGAGGGAACTTTGTTTTAAATCCCGGGGCGGCGCCGTTTAAGGACCCGAAGTTGTTGCACCCAAGTTAGAAGGAAGGCAACGCCTCCCCGGAATCTTTGCTGCTCTCGCCTGCCTACCACGGTCAGACAAGTTACAAACTCAAACTTTTTCCGCGGCCCGCAGCTTCGCGCTGCGTGACCTTGGATTGCGATCTATCTCTTCTTCAGCGGCTGTCACTGGCTTCTTTGTCAACACCGTGTAAATACCGGCTTCTCTTCCGGCCCTTACAGCGTCTTTGACGATCCGGTCTTCCAGCGAGTGAAAGCTGATAATCACCAGCCTTCCGCCCGGCTTTAAGACTGTGGGCGCCGATTCCAGCAGCGCCTTCAGATCGTCCAGTTCACGGTTTACGAATATTCGGATTGCCTGGAAAGAACGCGTCGCAGGATGAATCTTTTCCCGAGCTCCATGGTCTTTTTTCATTGACCGGAGCGCAGCCGATATGACTTGTGCCAGATGAGCGGTACTTCTTATCGGCCGCGCCCGGACAATGGCTCTGGCGATTCTCCGCGACCTCCTTTCCTCACCGAATTCGTAAATCACATTGGCGAGTTCTTCTTCGCCCATGCGGTTTACCACTTGATCGGCAGTGCGCTCTCCCTGCGGGTCCATCCGCATATCAAGAGGCCCATCTGCCTGAAAACTGAATCCCCGCGCCGGATCGCCGAACTGGAGTGAACTTACGCCCAGATCAGCCAGCAGCCCGTCCACACTTGCGGGCGGAACGTGCTCGGCGATATCGGCGTAACTGGCGTGATGCAAAGTGATTTTCGGATGGTTATCACCTCCGACCCGAGAAAGCCTCTGCCTTGCCAACTCCAGCGCGTTCGTGTCCTTATCGAAGCCAATCAAATGACCCTGTGGGCTGAGGCGACTTACGATTTCTGAACTGTGGCCGCCCAATCCCAGGGTCGCGTCGATATAGGTCCCGTCGCGACGGATTGCTAAAAAGTCGATCGCTTCTTTTAAAAGAACTGATACATGGCCAACTTCCCCACTGCCATGCGCTCCCTCGGGAGCTTTTTTCGAACCAAAATCGTCTTCTTCCTGCGCCACTAGATGCCCAGTTCGTCGAGTGTCTTCTCATCGTCAGACGTAAACGGGTTCTCTTCGATGTCCTTCTTGTATGCCTCGATACTTTGCACTTCGAGGTACGTCAGGTTTCCAACCACGGCCACTTCGCCCTTGATCTCCGCCGACTCCCGCAGTATTGCCGGAATCAGAACTCTTCCCTGTGCGTCGATCTCCACCAACTGGCCGTAATAATTGGTGCGGTTCAAAAACTTCTTCTTCGTGGGGTTGAAGTTCGAGAGCCTTGTCAGCTTTTCCTCGATCCTCTGCCACTCTTCGAAGGGATACACTTGAGCAACCTTCCCATCCAGGGAGGTGATGTAAAATTGCTGACCGTACTTCTCGTCGATCAGACGCTTGAATTCCGCAGGGACTTTGAGTCGCCCCTTCTCGTCGACCCGAGTTGGGTGATTTCCGCGGAACATCTTGTTTCTGGTCTGTTTCTCCGGCCTTTGCCGGCTTTAAAAGGGTAAAAATGGTGAGACTATGAAGCTTTTCGAGTTCGAAGACAGCGTTTTCGAGGTTTTTACGGTTCATTCGATCCTTTGCTCTACTTTGGACCACTGACCCCTCGTTCGAACCTTTTGTCTCCACTTTCTACCACTTTTGACCACATCTTACGCTTAAGAGGTTGTGTGTCAATAGTTATTTTCAAGGTACTCAGGAAAAATAATTTCCCGGCAAGATTGAATTCTGCAAATTGTGGCGGCTTAGTTCTTGTGCGCTAGGTATGGTGTTTACCGCTAGGGTTCTTATCGACGCGATCGCAGCGCTGGCAGCGACCGGAACAAAACCTCATCCGAAGATAACAATTGAGACCCAGCTCTACGTGATTGCCGTGCGACTCATTACCACTCGGTAGAACCTATGACAGGCTGGGATCGATGGTTGCAGAACGCGCCCCTCGCTTTCCTGGGGTTGCCTCACTCTCACCTAAAGTCCTGCTCCCATGATCCATCCCTCGATGCGATACCTGACTCTATCTCTGCTGGCCGGGAAAACTTATCGCCCACTTCGCGCCCGGTAAAAGGAGTTCAATCGCATTCCCCTGGAGTTGTTCCGTGAAGACAATCGCAATCAACGCCTTGCTTCTGATGCTGTCCACCCTCGCCATCGCTCAAGTGCCGCATTCAAATCACGTAGTTGTTGTCGTGGAAGAAAACCACAGTCTTTCGCAGGTCATTGGGAATCCGGCCATGCCATATCTCAATTCGCTAGCCGCCGGCTATGCACAGGCCACGCAGTACTATGCCAATACCCATCCATCCATCGGCAACTACTTCATGCTGACGGCAGGGCAGCTCGTCACCAACAATGACTCAAGCACCGCCACCGTAAACGCCGATAACATTGTTCGCCACCTGCTGATTGCCGGCAAAACCTGGAAAGGCTACGCAGAGAATCTGCCTGCGACAGGCTATCTGGGACCGGATGTGTTTCCCTACGTTCGTCGCCACTATCCGGTGTCATTCTTTTCTGACGTGGTTCATAGCAGCGTCCAGCGGTTGAACCTGGTTCCCTTCTCGCATTTTCCAACCGACATGGCGAACGGGCGTTTGCCGGATTTTTCACTGGTGATTCCCAACCTTCAAGACGATGCGCATAATTGCCCCGCAGGTTTCGTCACCTGCACTGACTCTCAGGTTCTCAAAGCGACAGATAACTGGCTCAAGACACACATCGCTCCCTTGATCGCAAACCCTGCGTTCAAAGTCGACGGCATTCTGATCATTGTTTTCGATGAAGGGCGGTCCGGTGACAACGCCCACGGCGGAGGCCACGTTGCCGCAGTGATCGTTGGGCCGAAGGTGAGGCGCGGATTTAAGTCAAACGTCTTTTATCAGCACCAGAATGTGTTGCGGACGGTATTGGTGGCCGTGGGAGCCACGACATTTCCGGGAACAGCGGCGAGCGCGAAGCCGATGGCGGATTTGTTTCATCCGTGATGGCTCTTACGCCGGAGACGCGGCATGCCGCGTCTCTACGTTGTAAACGGAGTTGTCGCGATCAGCGTTACTTCGGCTTAACAGCCGCGGTTTCGCTCAAAGCGTGATCGAGCATCAAACGCAGATTCTCCGCCGTCAACATACCTTCCACTTCCTGTCCATTGACGAACATGGTAGGTGTTGCGCTTACGCCCAGGGACTTGCCTTCCGCGATCGACGATCGAACTTTGGTCTCGTCCTGTTTAGCCATGCATGCCTGAAGCGCTTCCGGTTTTAGCTGATGTTTGGCAGCGGAGTCCTGTGCGATTGCGTCCATTGCGGCCGCTTCAATCTGGCCCGGCGCCTTGATCACTTTGGCGCTTACTTCCTGCTGGTGGGTGTGAATGTAATCAGAAAATTCCCAATAGGCGGCCAGGTCCTGGTCAGCCAGGCAGTGCGCATCCACAGCGGCGCGCATCGCCCAGAGATGAGCATCGAGTATGGGGAAGTCCTTCATCACGATCTTCACGCGATCACGATATTTGGTCATGACCTCATTCATCAGAGTGACATACATGCGAGAACAGAATGGACATTCGAAGTCGTCATATACAACCAGCGTCACTGGCCCGTTTTCCGCGCCGCGAAATGGACGCCCGTGCGTGTCAATCTTGCGCATGTTCGCCGCATAGGGATCCTCCCGGAGATCGATTTCCGTCACGTAGAGCAGCTTGCTGCCGTCTTTCGCAATCAGGAAGTTTACCGGCTTCCTGACACCGTTGGCTTCAATGGTTACGGGAAGATTGTCATAACCCGCGAAGTTGCTGGGTGTGCGGACGCCGATTGTGACTTGCGCGTTGGGTGGAGCTTCAGTGTAAGAGCGCACCTGGCGTTCTATACGCTGGTTCAGGTCAGCGGATGCAGGCTTTTGCGCATGGGCAACAGCGGCGACTAAAAGAAGGACGAAGAAAAGTTCAAAGATTTTCATTTTCATTCTCATTCCCTGAGGAAGGCGGAAAAGCCTTTTCCATTTTAACTTTTCCCATCTACTGATCTGGCACACGCGGCGTATGACAACGCAATCAGACAGATCAAATAAAAAGACCTCTTACGCGGGAGATGAGTGAATTCCCAAACGAAAAGCCCCGGACTGTCCGGGGCTTCTCTTTTAAGCGGTCCTGTAAACGTAACGGCGTTTCCGCTACTTGCCTTTCTTATCGTGACGAATGTCTTTTTTGTCTTTCCGGATATCTTTGCGATCGTGGTTGCGGTCCCTGCGGTCCTTTGCCAGGTCTTTCTGGTCGTGCCGAATGTCACGATTATCGGCGTGCAAATCGCGCCTGTCTTTGTTTATGTCGCGCTTGTCACGGTTGATGTCCCGTTGTTCTTTTCTGGCATCGGCAGTATCGCCCTTGCGCAGGTCGGCATCGCGTTCCTTGCGATCGCGGGCGATATCACGCTGGTCCTTGTTAATGTCGCGGCGATCTTTGCGCGCATCAGCGCGGTCCTTGTTGAGATCGGTCTTGTCGGCGTTGATGTCGCGCTGGTCCTTACGGACATCGCGCCGGTCCTGGCGAAGGTCCTTGCGGTCTTTATTGACATCGGAAGAATTATCGCTCGTACCCTGAGCGTACACTGAGCTCCCGAGGCCGAGCACAGTGAATGTGAGCAGAAACACTAAGTTTCGTCGCATAGTCGAACTCCTTTCATTCCCTCCAGGTTGAAAGTTGAACGCGGAAAGCGTTCTGCGGATACTAACCCGAGTAGCTGGATTAGTTGCTTCAGTTTTTTGCCTGAGTGGAAGATACGTTCGATAGGAGGCGACGCTTACTTCGCGGCGGCAGATACCTGTGCCTGGCACGAGCCAAGTTGATGCGGATAAAGAAGGAACATGTGCTGTACCGATTTCCGCAAGGAATCGCCAACCTCAATGTTCCAGTCTTCGCTGCGCCCGAGCCGGAGCGGCTCAAGTTCCATGCGATAGAACGTGGACACCATATTAAAGATGGTGTGGGCCTGCTGCTTGACCCTTGCCTGCAAAGCAGGGTCCTTCATGCTGAAGTTCTTTTTGGGATCGTAATTCAAGACTGCTACCACTAGTCCGCCGCTGTTTCGAGTGAGAGGATAAAAATTATCATCGCCGGCATCGAAGATCACATCTCCCAGGGCGGAGCTCGTCGTGGCCAGACCCCATGCAGTGGTCGCTTGACCGGAGGTGGCCACATTTTTGGTGCTTACCGGTCCCAGCGCCAGACCAAACAGCCGCACGTGATGCTCCTCCAATGCTTTGGCCACCCGCTTGGCGTTGGCGCCATGATTACCTTCAAGATCATAGGCCATCACGATAATAGAATCGCCCTGCCTGCCTTCGCCAAACATCTCGATAGCCTGAAGAATAGCGTCCATCACGCCCAGGTCTTTGCCGTGTGAACCGATAGCTTCAGAGTTCACAGCCGCAGATAAAGCGGAACGCTCTTCGCCAAACTTCACCACCCGGGACGAACCACGCGCCGTAATCAGAGCGAAAGAATCTTCTGTTCGGGCAGCTCCCAGCAAAGCTGCCAGCATGTCCTGCTGGGCCTTGTGCCCATCAGCATTCACCTTCTTGCCCTCATCCACTATCAGAACGATGCGCCGAGGCCCATCGTCGTAGGTCATTGACTTAACCGGGACTGCAACTTTGCCCGCGCGACCGGTGAACGATGAAGCATTCAAACCCACATACGTTTCACCGTTTGCATTTACAACTCCCACCGGAACTTCCGTTGCCTTACAGGATTCACTCTGGGCTGCAGCAACCGCACCTAAGGCAACCAGAATGATCGACAAACGAAATGCTTGCAGGAATGTTGACATAGAAAGGTGAATCTCCAAAGTTGAATGGGGGCTTAACCGCGGCGATTATAGCAACCCCGACGCTCAGGAGCCATTCGAAAACTTAGAATGGCCCATTAAGTCCCATTAAGTAATGTAATGTCACATCACACTGTGACTTTGATCCCGGATAGAAGAAACGATCAACACTTGCTGTCAAAGCGAGAAACAGCCAGACGCCAGGCGGAGCCTGAACAGTCAATTTTCGGATTCTCCATTGCGTGAACCGCATTGCGTAAACAATGAACCGAAAACAAGTGATTGTCTTTCGACCGAGGTAATCTCATGCTCATCCACTGGAGCGTCCGCCTTGATAGAAATATCGACTGGCCAGCAGCCGGGAAATGTCTTTCATCGGCAAAAACGGCCAGCGGAACAAGCGAAGGCAACGATGGGACGGAGTTTTTCCGGAAAACTCGTTAATGTTGCGGAGCGCGAATATTAGGACAGTGACTAAAGGTACATGTCCTTAAGACCACAGCACCCACCTGGTCTTAAGGGTGTGGCGTTTTTGACTTTTAGGACCGGTTTGGCAATCAATGTAAATAAAAATAATCGCCTTAAATTCAGGTACTTACAGTCAATGTGCTCTAAGGTCAGGTGCACCTGAGGTACTATGTGTGGGTACTAAAGTAATCGCAAAAAACTTAAGAGTGTTAAGCGAAACCGCGGCGAATGGAGTAACCCCCTGCTCCCTCGAATTCTGCGGCTTGACCTCTTGAAGCCGGGTTCTCCTTTAATCTTTTTTAGCTCAATGAAAGGTGAAGACCTTGAAGTCCAGAGCGGGTTTCAGCCTGACTGAATTGACGGTGGTTGCTGCGATCATCCTGATCGTCAGCGGCTTGTCACTTCCCAGTTTAACCCGGGTCATTGACAGCGTTCGCGTGAAGAGCGCGGCGCAACAAGCGGCTTTCCTTTACCAGCAGGCGCGTATCCGTGCTACCCAGGATGACACTTACTACAACGTGGTAGGCAATGGCCCCACCAGCTTATGTCTCGACCTGAATGGGAACGGCGTTTGCGATGCAAACGATCCCGCGGCAGCGCTGGGTGGCGGCGCCATCTTGAGCAATGCCGGCATTCCAGTCCAGTTGGACCAGACGCTTCTTGGTTTTGCGCCGTTGAATACGGAGAGTTCCTCTACCTTTACCCCCCAGGGCAACATTGTTTCCAGCCTGGCTTGGAACTCACGCGGATTGCCATGCCAGAAAATTTCCTCGACTTCGCCTTGTTCAAACTGGCTGCCTTCCGGCGGTGGCGCACCCGTTGGGTGGATCCAGTACGTGCAATTGCAACGTCCTTCGGGGAATCTGATCGCCGCCGTGGTCGTAAATCCGGCAGGCAAAATTAAAATCTGGAATTACGCGTCCGATGGGAGCGGCGTGAGCTGGCATTAAGAAGCTGATCCAAATTCATGACGCCACATCATCCAATTCGACCGAGCGATGCCAGACAGACAGGCTTCAGCCTGATTGAAGTCATGTTTGCCATGGTGTTGCTTGCCGTCGGGCTCATGGGCAGCATCGGGATGATATGCATGGCGGCAGCCAGTAACGGCGGTTCCAAATTCAATACAACAGCAGCCACGCTGGCGCAAAGCACGATGGAGAGGATCGTTGCCATTCCCCAGGGATCTGCGGGCAATGGCGCGCTCACCAGCCTCACGGATTGCCGGGGCAATGTCTTCACCATGGATTCGTCTTTAGGTGGTTCGCCGCTGACTACCAGCGGCGCATTCATGGGAATTGATTTTCGGCAACCGCCTGTTCCCAACTACTCCATGCAATATGTAATGTGCAGCGGGGGACAGAGCACAACGTATGACGTCCGGTGGCGTGTAGATGCGGGACCAGCGCTTTCGACTGATCTGGTTACGGTCAGTGTTCGCAACACGATTTCAGCAGGGACAGCCGCTGTACTGGCCAGGCCAATTACAGTAAGAACGCTCAGAGGAAACTAGTTTGAACAGATATCTCATTAACGAGAAGCCCGAACCTGCCGAAACCAACGGTATGTCTGGGTCCGTCCGCAGCGGCGGACAGCGTGGATTCTCGCTCATGGAAATGCTGATCAGCATGACTGTCCTGATCCTTCTTATCTCGTTGGCGTTCGATCAGATCACGCAATTGCAGAAGAAGACCGCAGCGGAATCCTCACGCGTCGACATGAGCCAGGAGGCACGCGAATTCGTGGACCAGACAGTGCGCGATCTTCACGTTGCCGGATATCCAAATATAGCAATGTTCGCCAATGCCTCCACCATCAATGATCCATGGGTGGCGGCCGGAATTGTAAGTGTTTCACCCACTCAACTGGTGTTCGAAGGTGACGTGAACAATGACGGTCAGGTCTATAGCGTGAACATCTCCTACCTGAACGCGTCACCGGGTGATCCAAACTGTCCGTGCATCCGCAGGAGTGCGATGCCAAAGACGGCCGGCAGCCCACTGGCGCAGCCGGTTTCACTGAATTTCGTGGAAACCGATCATGTGATGCCGCCGGGTGCAGGTCCGGGAAAAGCGGGCGAGGACCTGTTTGCTTACTATGACCAGAACGGCAATCAAATCGACGCGAGTGCTGGCCTGGATATAGGGACATCACCGCTTATCATCGCCAACATAAAGACGGTGAAGGTGAATCTGACCCTGGCCAATGGCGTGGATGCAATCGGAAATGCCGTAGGCACTTCGCTCTCAAGTACCGTGAGGTTGAACCAGTGAAGCAGATGAACATCATCACGAAAAGGAAGACGGAGCGCGGTGCAGCGCTTCTTCTGGTGATGTTCGCCATCATCCTGGTTTCCGGTTTCGGCATTCTCATGTACTTCTCATCCGGGACAGAGTCGCGGATTGATGCCAACTACGGAAGCAGTCTCAATGCCTACTATGCCGCACGCTTTGGCCTTGAGGAAGTTCGCGCCCGGGTAAAGTATTCAACTCTGGTGAACCCTCCCCAGCCTGGCATCACACTGCCTTTGGACATTGCCGGCAACACTAACGGTGTTCTTTACGTGTTGAACCCGGCCAACGGCGAAACCGTTGATCCGACTGACATCACCAACAGATATTTTGACGATCAGCTTTGTCATGATTTCAATTCCGGCATTCCCCGGGGCAGCAAGTGCACGGTGACTCCGGCTGGCAATTGGAACATGCAATCGCTCCTGTCTGTGGCTGGCGCCGGAATTGCCACTCCCTATAAATGGGTACGTGTGAACATGAAGACCAACCGGATATCCGATCCGTACTTCGTGGACGCAACCAACCTGCCCGCCACCCTTGATTCTCGCGTTTGCTGGGACGGCACGAACGAACAGCTCTCACCCGGAGGGGCCAATCCAGCCTGCGATGCCAACGGCATGCAGACTGTCTATATGCTTACTTCACTGGCGGTCACGCCTGGTGTAGCTCAGACTGCCGGACGCAAATTACTCCGCTCGGAATTGGTGGCGCCCTCGATTCGCCCTCCCGGTGCAGTCACCATGGACGCGGTCTCTGCAACGCCGGTGTTGAGTGATGGTAATGGCATTCCCACCACTGCCATTGACGGTCGTGTGCATACGATGTTTGGGGTGCTGGGTGATCCAAACACAAATCGATGCTCTTCGGTTGCAGCCGTTGCAACGGACAATCCCCAAACATCTACCCAGATCGCGCAACAACTGGACGGCCTTCGTCAGAGCATTGTCAATGCTGCCAACGCGTCCTGTAATGCTGATGGTTCCGCTATCGGCACTGCGGCATGCCCTCCCGGCCTCTGGTGGGTTCGCGGCACCGATCTTGCACCTCGTTATGCCATCAACCCAACTGGCGGAGGATCCCCAACACCAACACCAACACCAACGCCAGCCCCAACTCCTACTCCTTCCCCAACACCAACTCCGACTGGTGGCGGCGATCATGGCCATGATGGGCACGGGTCCAGCGGCGGTACTGGAACGTCCAGTGGCACAACCGGAACAACCGGAACCACTGGAACGACTGGGACATCTGGAACTGGGACAACCGGCACGACGGGGACATCTGGCTCGAGCGGAACGCTTACCGGCGGCATTACACCCCAGTGCGATCCAGGCATCGCCAGTTGCTACGCCAACCTTGATCTCACAGCCCCGGAACTGCTGGCAGTATCGGCCACGATGGCGCCGCATGTTCCCAGCGTTGTGCTTCCAGCTGATCCTTCATCTCTTTTCACGGGCGGACCCGGAAACTCGATGGACCCGGCTATTTATCAGACAACACTTCCAAACACCCTGCCGAATCAAGTCAACACCCTCAGCAGTCTGGTCTCCTTGAGCGCGGGGCAGGGTAACTACATTACAACCTCGGCCGCTAATCTGGCCCCGACCTATGGAAGCCAGTCAAACCCCGTGATTGTGGTCATCAATAACACAACTCCCGCGAATACACCTCCCGCGATAAATGACCCTGGTCTCCAGCTTCCTCATAATCTCACTGGCTTTGGCGTGCTTGTGGTCCCTAATGATTTCGAAATCAATAATGCACAACTCCAGTGGACCGGAGTGGTTCTGGTGCAAGGCGGAGCGGCCAAGTTTGTGGTTGGAACAGGCGCCACCGGCTGGATCAGAGGATCGCTCATGCTGCAACCAGCACCGGGAACAGCTACCACACCGGGAACACCTGCTGTAATTCAGACAAGCACTTCCAGAAACAGCTCATTCCGAATCGCCTATAGTTGTGACGCCATTGATATGGCTTTTAGCTCCCTGCCGTTTAAAGTTATCTCTTCGTCCGAATCCTCTTTCTAGATTCGATTCCCGCGCCCTAAACATCGCAGGGCCACGTGCCTCTGCGCCAGTTTGCACCGTGCGCTCAACCGCTAGCCTCTGGGGCCGCGAAGCACGCGCGCCGGCAGAAACAAGATTGCTTTCAGCAAATCAAGCACTCCGCCTACCGCAATCCCAACGATCCGAAATGGCAGTAACAGCAGCCATACGAACGGATATAAAACTAAAGCCCCAAGGGCCAGTGGCCAACAGACAACCAGCAGCACACACCATAGTAAGAAGCTGAGCATCGAAAACCCTCTGGCAATTGTTACGTAAGCTATGTGTTTCCAGTTCCATGGAAGCAAAACTGGAGCAAAACTATCGAAAGCCAGTGTACTTCGGCGTTTTTGCGCTAAGGTAAATCGCTGTGCTCTTCATGCTAATATCCCGCCCGTAGATCATCTTCAAACTCAGAAGTAAGGACCCGTATGAAACAGCCAAGCGGTACTACTCGCGGATTTTACTCCGCTACGTTTGTGGGAGTTCTACTTTTGCTCGCCACCTTCGTCCCAGCACAACTGCGAGCGGAAGACAGCAAAGCCAAACCACCCGTGATTGAGAAGGTGACGTTTACCTTTGAATCCGGCAACCCTAATCCCGTTCAGATGGACATACTCGGCCACGGCTTCCGTTACAAAAATGTTGCCGTCAAGATGGCTGGAATTCCGCAAACGGTAAAGTCAGCCACTGACACCCATGTCATAGTCACACCTACATCCTTGAGCCCGGGCTCGTACCTTCTGCGGCTTATCTATGACGCCAATAACGATGTACGCAGATCGGTCCGGTTCGAAGTCACCCTTGGGGATGCCAGTGGCACTGGGGGAACGCAAGGTCCACAAGGGCCTCCTGGACCTCAGGGTCTTCCTGGCGTGGCTGGACCTGCAGGACCTATTGGTAAAACCGGTCTCACCGGCCCTGCTGGACCCGTCGGAGCAACTGGCCCTGCTGGACCCATCGGGCTTACTGGCTCTGCGGGACCCGCCGGAGCAGCCGGCCCTGTCGGACCCATCGGTCTCACTGGCCCTGCCGGACCTGCCGGAGCAACCGGTCCTGCCGGACCCACCGGTCTTACTGGTTCTGCCGGACCTGCTGGAGCAACCGGCCCTGCCGGACCCACCGGTCTTACTGGTTCTGCCGGACCCGCTGGAGCAACCGGCCCTGCCGGACCCATCGGTCTTACCGGTTCTGCCGGCCCTGCTGGAGCAACCGGCCCTATCGGACCTATCGGACCAGCTGGCGCGGCCGGGGCGACGGGACCTGCTGGACCAACTGGGCCAACTGGCGTAACTGGCGCAACTGGCCCGGCTGGACCTGCCGGACCTCCAGGACCGCCTGACGCTCGCTTTGGCACCAACACGCAGCAGGGGATATCTTCGTTCGGATTAACCTGCACCATCGGTGAAATTAAGCTCTCGGCCGGTAACGCAGCGGCTGGCATTCCTGCCAACGGACAATTACTGTCGATAGCGCAGAATCCCTCGCTGTTCCAGATCCTTGGGACCACCTATGGTGGCGACGGCCAGACTACTTTTGCTCTACCCAACCTGCGCAGTGCTGCGCCCAACGGTCTCACCTATACCATTTGCGATGATGGCGTTTTTCCATCACCTCGCTAATCTGAAACTACTTTTCTCTATTTCAAAGGCCCGCCTGTGCGGGCCTTTTTCTTTTGGAACTCTTTCAGCGACTCACTTCTGTTCCGCCAGTGGCAGCAAGATCTGGAACACAGTCTGCCCCGGCTTGGAGTTCACGTTGATGTCGCCATGGTGCTTCTTCACAATGCGTTGCACCGTGTCCAGGCCCAGTCCCGTACCTTGCCCAACGGCCTTGGTCGTGAAAAACGGTTCAAAGACGTGGGGTAGTATTTCGGACGGAATTCCCGGACCGTCGTCAGTGATCTCCACCACAACACAATTGTCATCGCGAAAAGTGCGTATCTGCAGTTTGCCTTGGCCGTTCATGGCATCAATGGCATTGTCAATGATGTTGGTCCACACCTGGTTCAACTCGCTGCCAAAGGAGTCCACCAGAAACGGGACGGGATGGTATTCACGCTGCACCGTCACGCCATGTTTGAGTTTGTGATTCATAATTGTCAGCGTCGTCTCCAGGCTTTTGGCAATATTCACATTCTGTACCGGAGACTGGTCCATGTACGTGTATTCCTTAATCGCGCCCACCAGATCGGAAATCCTCGCCGTGCTGCTTTCTATCTCATCCAGCAGGCTGGCCACATCCAATACCGCGGCGATCCGCACCAGCGCCGCTCGGGCCGTGCTTGCATCCAGCAGCGCAAACAATGATTCCAGCACTTCCGGCTGCGCTCCTTTGCGAGCCAGGTCTCCGGCAAGCTGCCACAAATCATTTTGTCCATGGCTGCGGAGCACGGTATCAAGCTGGTCTTCCAGCGTGCTTATCGTCAATGTGTCCGGCGGTGGACCATCACGCTGGACCAACGAAGACTCAAGTTTCTCGATCTCCGCCTTTTGCGATGCTGTCAACTCCTGCGTGCCAAGTTCATGGCTTGCGTCTTTGATTTGCTTAATCGTTTTGCGAAGCTGGCTGGTTGCGCGCCTGGCCGCTGAAGCAGGATTGTTCAACTCATGTGCCAGGCCTGCAGATAGTTTTCCCAATGCCGCCAATCGATCACGCTGCTGTTCCCGGCGCGTTGTTTCGCGAATGCGGTCGGACATCAGGCCCACAAGCCTGTTCGCCAGTTCCGGCATTTTCTGCACCAGCTCAGGAAATAATGATGCGGGAAAGCGCAGCACGCGCCCGTTGTTCATGGCCCGTCCAGTGAGCGGGAAATGCTTCATGCGGGAGAAAGGCAGCACGCCAGTCACATCGCCTGGCTTGGTTGTGAAGGAAAACACCTCGCCGCCCAGCTCTCCTCTTGCTTGCTGCTGCCCCTCCAGCACCACAAACATTGCGTCTGCCGGCTCGCCTTGCTGCAGGTAGGTATCGCCCGGCTTCAGGACCATTTCCTGAGCGTTGCTGAGAAACCACGTGATCTGGTCGTCCGGCAGTCCTTCAAAGACCGGGACGCTGAGTATTTCTGATTTTTCCGCCATTGCCTATACCTTGCTCAAATATTGATGGATGAACTGCACCGCCACGGAACCTTCACCCACGCCGGAAGCCACGCGTTTAACCGATCCATGACGAACGTCGCCTACAGCAAAAAGGCCGGGGATATTTGTCTCCAGCAGAAACGGATCACGCTCCAGCGTCCAGCCTTTGGGGCGATTGCCCTCCCACAACAGATCAGGCCCGGTGAGGATAAAACCTCGTTCATCCCTCTCCACCGTATCTTTCAACCAGTCAGTGCTTGGCAGAGCGCCAATGAAAATAAACATGGAGTTGGCCGGCACCCTCTCAGTCTTGCCGGTGTCAGAGCAAAGAACGGAGATTTCTTCCAGATGGGAATCGCCATGCGCTTCCACCACGCTGGCGTGTTTCCACAGGCTGATTTTCGGCGTGCGTTCAATCTGGTCGATCAGATATTGTGACATGGTGCTGGAAAGCGATTCACCGCGAACCAGAATCACCACGCGTTCCGCGAACTTGGCAAAGTTCATGGCTGCCTGTCCCGCGGAGTTTGCTCCCCCAATGATGTAAACCGTTTCTCCCTTGCAGGAAAGCGCTTCGGTGGCTCCGCCGCCATAATAAATGCCGGCGCCCTGTAGCCTGTCTATTCCCGGGGCAGCTAATCGCCGCCATTGCACGCCGGAAGCAATCATCAGCGTATGGCATGAGATCTCACTGCCATCCCCCAGCTTGAGAATGCGATACGATCCTTCCGTTCGCAAAGCGACCGCCTCCTGAGGCGACAGGATCTCCACTCCAAAGCGTTGTGCCTGCACCACCGCTCTACGCGCCAGATCGCCGCCGCTCAACCCGGTCGGAAAGCCAAGGTAGTTCTCAATGCGTGAACTCATGCCGGCCTGTCCGCCCGGCGCCTCTTTCTCAATGATCACCGTATGGAGGCCCTCTGACGCTCCGTACACCGCCGCGGCCAGTCCCGCAGGGCCTCCGCCCACAATCGCCAGATCGTAAAAGTTGGTCTGCGCCCGCGTGCGCAAGCCAACTTTCTGGGCCACATCAGCCGGCACACTTTCCAGCATCTTGGTTCCATCCGGAAACAAGACCACGGGAAGACTTGCGGCTTCCGGGCCAAGCGCTTCCAGCAGCTGCTTGGTTTCTTTGTCGTTCACTGAGAGCTCGACGTCAATCCATTGATAAGGGACATGATTGCGAGCCAGAAAATCGCGCAGCTCATAGGACCGCGGCGACCACCGAGTTCCCAGCACGCGTATGCCTTCAAAGCCTGGCCGATATGAGGCCTGCCAGTCATCCAACAGATCGTCCAGCTGCGGATAAAGGTGTTCTTCCGGCGGGTCCCACGGCTTCATGAAGAAATAGTTGATATTGGCTTCGTTGATCGCGCTGATGGCGGCATTGGTGTCCGCATATGCGGTGAGCAGGGCACGCTTGGCATCAGGAAAAAGCTCTCTCGCTTGCTGCAGAAAGTTCACGCCATCCAGCTTGGGCATTCGCTGGTCTGCCAGCAGGAGTGCCACACTTTCATTCCGCACCTTCAATTGCTTGAGCAGGTCGAGCGCGCCCTGCGGAGAGTCACTTGCCAGCACGCGATAATTTGCGCCGTAGTGCGAACGCAGATCACGCTCCACCGCGCGCAAAACATCCAGGTCATCGTCCACGCTGAGTAATATCGGCTTGGCCATAATCAGTCAGTCTACAAAACATTGTCCGGTTCCGCACCGTATCGCGGCAGGCAGGTTAGATGCTGCCGCTTTCGTGTGGTCGCAACATTCGCGGTAACCGAATCCTCCAGCAGACGAGAGTTGTCCCCTCACTTCTCTCGGGATCCTGACTTCCTGCCCGCTTCGCTTCCGCGGGCTCCTCACTTCCCTGATCCACTTCAGCGGTAAGCTCTTGCTTTTTCCGATCTCGGCGATGTCTCCATAATCTGATCCAGACCACCGCAAAACGCAAGCAATCTTTAGTTTCCATTCCTGCAGCTCTGACCACGAGCGCTGAAGCATGCTCCTCCTCTACAACTTTCGTAGCCGGAATAAGCATCCCATGCAATCGGAGCTTGTAATGGAAGGCATGTTGGAAGTTTTTGACCAGTCGGACTGCAGTCTGCTGCCCGGCCAAGCTGTACTCGAATCAGGCGTCTATGAGATCTGCCATGTCGACGAACCACGGCGAAGCGTGCTTCTCCTGCGCGATACCATCTTCCCCTGTTGCCGCCAATGCGGAGAATCAGTCCGCTATAAATTAGTCCAGCCCGCGCCGCACATTTCGGAAGACCCTGACTTTATTGAAGGCATAAAAGAAGACAACCCAATCGTCATGTCAGGAGTCTTACAAAACTCGTTTCCTTTGCAACTGGGCAGGCCACATGGCTACAGGTTCTGGCAACAAATTGTACAAGCCTGGGGAAATAGTTCTGAAAGCGGGAATCTATAGGGTCATACATCAAGGGCACCGCGACCCCCATGAAGCGGGCCTGAACGCACGGGACGTTTTTCCAGCCTGTAAAATCTGCGGCGTCCGCGTGCGCTTTGAAATTGTCAGGGAGTTGGCCGAATCGGATTAGCTCTGCATCGGATTGTCGCCGAATCGAACTACTAATATCTCGTACACACGTAAAGCCCCTCGGCTAGGCTGTCGCCGCCTCTTCATCTTCGTCAAGGACTGGCAATTCATAAACAAACGCGGTCGTATGCTGGAATAGATCGGGTGCGGAGTGCAGTAGCTCAAAAAGAACAGCATCACCGCATTTCTGGCATCGCGGGAATCTCTGCCCTTTCATCACAACCACTTCATGCGGCAACCGGTGGGCGGAGTGCACCACCAGATAAATCCCTGTTTCCGGGACAGCCGCGCCCGTTTCATAAACAGTCTGATTCGCTCCCATATCCAAACGGGCGTCTCCCTCCGGATTAGGGCGGAATTTACGGTTCCGCATGGAAAATCAGATGCACTGGAAGGCATATTTAATTGCTTAAGCCACAGATATTTTGAGATGGTTTATGGCTATCCAAATGCAGGGCGGGAATGGTGCGCCCGGAGAGATTCGAACTCCCGGCCTGTTGCTTCGGAGGCAACCGCTCTATCCAGCTGAGCTACGGGCGCAAACTTATCAAGGACCTCATGAACACTAGCGCTTAATGATACTGCAAGGACAGCGAAAAAGGTAATCGGATTCAACCTGCGTCACTTCGGGCATATTCCGCGAAGTTGTTGAAAACCGAAAACGCATTCAGCGTCAACCGCAGCAACTCAGGTGGCTTAAAATACCCTCTCCTGTGCGTAGAATGCGCTTTCCGCCTAAGGTCGATCAGTCCCCGAATATATACTTACGCGCCCATGTAATGTCCGATACATAACAGACATGACCGCCAAAAACTGCCTATTCTGACAGTAGACGTTCGCGCCCATAATCTCTTAATTAGGGGACACCAATCGTGATTTCACCGATATCTCGTCTACCCTTTCCGCCTGTAAGCAAATACCTGAGTAGCTGGAAAGAGATCGCACAATACTTCAATCGCGGTGTTCGCACCGTACAGAGATGGGAAGCCGAGTTAGGCATGCCCGTTCGCCGTCCTCACGGCGGCTCCAGAACTGCCGTGATGGCTATCCGCGAGGAACTTGATACCTGGATGGCCAGTCGGCCATTCCGTAACGCGTCCCTTTCCCAGGGAACTGACACCAATGGCCATGAAAATGGCCATGCTATGGATGGCATCCATGAACATCAACTGGGCGATGTTATACACATCCTGGCCGTGGAAGATGGAACCAGTAACGGGCATCATGATGCCAGCTTCGTAAAAAAACTGGGTCCGCGTCTAAAGGTAGAAACCGTTCGCAACCTGGAATCGGCGCTGTCGCTGCTGAAGGAGATTGACGATGGGAACCGTCCCGAACCTGACCTCATTATTCTGGATCAGGTACTCTTCAGCACGATCGCGCACAGGATATTTCGCTCCTGCCATGCAAATTCCTGCCTTAAAAATGTGCAGATATTGATTCGTCCATCCATCTTCACACCCAGGGGGATACTCGCAGCATGAAATGATCCAATCTGAGCTTTCGCTGATTCGGATTTCAGGCCATCACTTTGTCGCGATCAGCAAAAGGGCTCCAATTCGCTTGAAGTCTTTCAGTTCATCCGCATCTTTAAACCACTTGCCGGAGTAAACGTCCGGCGATGGAGTGCGATCAGGAATACGGTGTGTTTCCACGTTTCTGAACCCATGCTTCTGCAGCAGCGCCACATACTCCGCTTCTGAGAGTGCTTGCACTGGCACTTTAAGTTCGTTCACCCATCGCAACGAGTAGTGATTATCCCGGTAAAGGTTGATGAGGACAAAAAGACCTGCGTCATCGGCCATTACTCGATGCAATTCTTTCAGCGCCCTGGCCTGGTCCGCATAGTAGTAAAACGACTCAACCGAAAGCACTTTGGTGAAGTAGCTGTCCGGAGAAGGTATTTTCTCCGCCGATCCCCACACATAACGAATGTTCTTGAAGCCGGAAGAAGCCTCTTCAGCTCGATGTAACATCTCGTCAGCCACGTCGAGGCCCACGACCTCGCCTGCGGTTGTCATTCGTGCCATGCGTCGGGAGGCCCATCCGGTGCCGCAGCCCAGATCAAGAATTCGATCGGATGCCTGGATCTCCATGAACGTAAGTGTCTGGTCAGTGATGTCAGAGTGGTGGTCTTCCATCTCATCGCCACGACCGGCGGTGGCCCATTGATTAAATTCCTGCTGGAGCTTCTGGTCGGCGGGGGAATTAAGAGCGTCGGCTTTGGTTTCCATCTACCTATGCTACATTTGTGAGTTTTATTGCTCAACCCTGAATGGCCATTATGTTTAAGGAATGCACGTTTGTTCGACCTTGAAAACATTCTGATATTTATGACGAACCCTGACGATCGCCCGCAACCTGCTGCTGATGTTCTTTATTGTCCAACCTGCGCACGCCAAATCAAAGATCCGCTCACCTGCGGCGATTGTTCCGCCGTAATCTGCCGCACGTGCGGCACACCACTTGAGTCCGCTGCTGACCTGGGAATGGGATAGGAATCAACACCAAACAAGCAGCAGACCTGAAACAGGAATAGGAACTGTCGAATGACGACCATTGTTCTACTGACAATCTCGAACGTTTTTATGACCTTTGCGTGGTACGGCCATCTGAAATATCAGAACGTGCCGCTCTGGAAAGTCACGATGGTGAGCTGGGGGATCGCCTTCTTCGAATACTGTTTCCAGGTCCCGGCCAATCGCATTGGCAGCCACAGCTTCAATCCGGCCCAGCTGAAAACGATCCAGGAAGTCATCACCCTGGTAGTGTTCTCAGTATTCTCCATCTTCTATCTCGGCGACGACATCAAGTGGAATCACGCGGTAGGCTTCTTCTTCATCGTGCTGGCTGCATTCTTTATTTTTAAGAAATGGTGACTGGTGATTTTCAATTTCAAATTTGAAATTGAAAATTCCTTTCTACACCGGCGTCTTCGTCTTCCGTTCTGGATTGAAAAAAGGGATTTTCGCCACGTTCGCCGTGACCTTCTGCCGGACCGCCTCAATTGTGATCTCCATCTGCAACCTGGTTCCAGGCTGGGCGTATGCCGTCTCGATACTGGCCAGCGCGATCATTTTCTTCAAAATCGGCGACCATGTCGTTGTTGTTGCTTTGCCCACCTGCTTCGATCCTTGATACACCGGAACATGCACGCGCGATGCCTGCGACGGAGCGGCCGGCGTCAAGCCAAACTTTTCGTAGCGCTCTTCAATTTCCACCCAGTCCATTTCCAGACCCACCAGTTGCCGCGCCACGCCCAGTTTTTCCTGCTGCACCAGCGCCGTCTTGCCCACAAAATTCTCCTTGTCCAGGTGCACCATCTTGCCGAAACCAAGCTCGTACGGTGAGTAGGTCTGGAACGGCGCCAGGGCTTTCTTGCTGCTGATGTAATCAACCTCGATCAATAACAGCCCGGCCTCCGCGCGGGCAACATCGAGAGCCAGCATTCCCGCGGCATGTATGTCAAAACGACGACCAGCGTCCATCAGCGCATCCCATACCGCGAGCGCCTTGTTCCAAGGCATCCATATCTCATAACCCAGGTCGCCGGTGTACCCGGTACGCGAGATATCTACAGGTATGCCTGCAATCTTGCCGCTGGTCATGCGGAAATATTTCAAATTCGCGATGTCCGCCTCAGCGATGCTCTTGAGCAAGGCGCCAGAAGTGGGGCCCTGCAGGGCCAGCGCTGCCGTTTGTTCTGAGATATCTTCAATCTGGACGTCCATGTTAAGGCCGTTCTGGCGGAACCAGCGCAGGCTCGGATCAGCCGCCGTCCAGCGATATTTATTTTCTTCCAGCCGCGTGATGGTTCCGTCATCAATCACTTTGCCCTGCTCATCACACCAGCAGCAGTAGATAACCTGGCCAACCTTTACCTTGTTAATGTCGCGGGTAATCACGCGGTTCACCAGTTTGGTGGCGTCTTTTCCGGTAATCAGATACTTGTAGAGCGGAGAAATATCAATCAGCGCGGCGGCGTTGCGGATGGCGTTGTATTCGTGCTCATGATGGACTTCATACACGCTGACCGTGTAGTACCCCGACCACTCGCGATAATTCAGGCTCTGGCATAGCGCGAACGTGCGCTCGTGAAATGCGGTACCAACTGGCAAGCGATTACCTCGAGTGTGGACTTTGAGCGAAGCTCGATTATATTCAGTGCGATTGGGCGCGGCAATTAAGATCCCTGGTGTTAGGATGTTTGCCGCCGGGCTGTCGTGAGTATCCGCTTCTCGCATCTCAAAACGCCGTTTCGAAAGAGAAACCAGTGTCTATGAAGCTACGCAACATTTTCCTGCTGCTGATTCTGCAACTCGCCGTCGTCGCGGCGATGTCCGCCCAAAACAAGGACGACAAACCCAAAAGCAGCACCGAAACGGCGAAAGCTCAGGGCGAACGCCATGAATTCGTCATCACCAACTTCAAGACAGAGAGCGGCGTGACCTTGCCCAAAGCGATCGTTGTGTATGGCACCTACGGACACCTGAATGCCGCCAAAGATAACGTGGTTTTGCTGCCGTCGCATTACATGGCGGACTTTCACGGCTACGAATGGCTTATCGGCCCGGACCTCGCGCTTGATCCCTCAAAGCTTTTTCTTGTCGCCACCGAGCTTTTCGGCAACGGCCATTCTTCCTCGCCCAGCAACACGCCGGAGCCATTTCACGGCCCTCGATTTCCCGTTACCACCATCCGTGACAACGTGGAAGCCGTCCATCGCTTATTGGCAGAAGATTTGAAAGTCACGCACGTGCGCGCCATCGTCGGCTTCTCCATGGGCGCTGAGCAGGCTTTCCAGTGGGCGGTCAGCTATCCGGCGTTTGCCGAGAAAATCGTCGCAACCTCTGGCACCGCGAAATGTTATCCACACGGAATCGTAAGGCTAGAAAGCCAGATTGACGCCATCACCGCCGATCCCGCGTTTGAGAATGGCGACTACAAGACCCAACCAAAGAAAGGTCTGCAGACTTTCGGCATTGTCTGGACGGCATGGCTTTTCTCGCAGGAGTGGTGGCGCAAAGAACTGTGGCGTCAGGATCCTTCGATGGGGAAAACGTTTGAAGAAGTCGTAAACAATTTTCACGCCGACTTTATCCCCGGCGCGGATGCCAACGACCTCATTCTCCAGATGCGAACGTGGGAAAAGCATGACGTCGGCACAACAGCGGGGTTCAACGGCGATGTTGAAAAAGCGCTGAAATCAATCAAGACGCCAATCCTTTACATGCCATCAGAGACGGACCTCTACTTCCCTGTCGGCGACGCCAAGTATGAATCCGCCTTTATCCCCGGTGTCACGCTGATGCCGATTCCCTCGCTCTGGGGGCATACCGCCGGGGCAGCCCCCAATCCGGCTGACAGCAAATTTCTAAATGACAATATTGGAAAGTTTCTGGGGACAGGCGCTGCAAGCGCACACTAGTACAGATGAAGAAAAAGGCGAAGAAGAAAATCCGGGCTGTGAAAGCAAAGAGCAAGGTCCTGGGTAAAGCTCCAGGTCTTGATCACGGCGGCGAATCTCTGCGGCGAGTAAGGCTGATCTGCCTGGCACTTCCAGGAACTTTGGAGAAGCCTTCTCACGGCGCGCCCACCTTCTTTTCCGCGAAGAAAGTCTATTGCATGTTCGCCGACAACCATCACAATGACGGACATGTAGCCGTCTGGATTCCCACTGAACCCGGTGCTCAGGAAGCACTCATTCGGTCTGATACGCGTAAGTATTTTCGTCCACCCTACGTCGGCGTGAAGGGATGGGTAGGCGTTGAAGTATCGCGAGTGAGTGATGACGAACTTGGAATGCACCTATCAGAGGCGTATCGGCTGATCGCACCGAAGAAGCACAGCGAACGGCAATGATCGTGCGCCGCGACAAAAGTAACTCCCCTCCGCTAAAATGACTGGTCGCTTCCCTGACGCACGTGTCATTTAATCTATGCCCTCTGTTTCCAACGGTTCGAAAACCAAATACGACGTGATTGTCATCGGCGGTGGCCACAACGGTCTCACCAACGCCGCGTATCTCGCCCGCGCCGGCAAAAAAGTCCTCGTGCTCGAACGCCGTCACGTTCTCGGTGGCGCAGCGGTCACGGAAGAAATCTTTCCCGGCTTCAAATTCTCTGTCTGCTCATATGTCGTCTCTCTCTTAAGGCCGGAGATCATCCGTGATCTTGATCTTCCCCGTCACGGTCTGGAAATCCTGCCGCTCGACGGCACATTCACTCCCATGCCGAACGGCGACTATCTCTGGCGCGTGAACGACCACGGCAAGACGCATCGCGAGATCGCCCGCCACTCGAAAGTGGACGCCGAAGCCTATGACGAGTTTGGCAAAGCCATGCAGGCCATGTGCCGCTTCGTGAAGCCGATCCTGAGCATGGTGCCGCCCGACCCGGCAACGCTCAATCCGCGCGAACTGATGAAGATGCTCTTCCTCGGTCGGCGCTTTCAGGGCCTCACCAGCGACGATAAATACAATCAAGTCCAGCTCATGACCATGAGCGCCATTGATTTCCTGGACCAGTGGTTTGAAACCGACGTCCTCAAGGCCACCATGTCGGCCTCAGGCATCATCGGCACATTTCTTGGTGTACGCTCTCCCGGCACGGCCTACGTTCTTCTCCATCACTACATGGGCGAAATTGACGGCGCGTTCCGTTCCTGGGGCTTTGCCCGCGGTGGCACCGGAGCAATCTCCAACGCCATCGCCGACGCGGCCCGCGAAGCCGGCGTCGAGATTCGCACGGAAGCTCCAATCGCGAAGATTCTGGTCAAAGGTAATCGCGCTCACGGCGTTGTCTTGCAGAACGGCGACGAGATTCTCGGCGACATCATTTCCTCCAGCGTCGACCCCCGTCTCACTTTCATCAAGTTCCTCGAAGAGAGCCAACTTCCCGGTGAATTCCTTGATGAAGTGAAGCGCTACAAATTCCGCGGATCATCCGGCAAGGTCAACATCGCGCTGGATGGCCTGCCCGAGTTCAAGTGTCTTCCCGGCCCCGGCGCACATCTTCGCGGCGCCATCTCCGTTTCGCCGTCCGTCGAGTACATGGAGCGCGCCTATGACGACGCCAAATATGGCAACTTCTCCAGGCGTCCTTACATAGACATGGTGATCCCATCGCTGACGGATCCATCCGTCGCTCCTCCCGGCAAGCACGTAATGTCATGCTTCGTGCAGTATGCGCCTTACAAATTGAAACCCGGCCTGAACTGGGACGATCAGCGTGAAGCCTTCGGTAACAACGTCATCGACACCATCGCTGACTACGCGCCCAACATCAAGAACCTCATCATCAACAAGCAGGTTCTTACGCCGCTGGATCTTGAACGCGACTTCGGGCTGAGCGAAGGCAACATCTTCCAGGGTGAACTCTCATTGGAACAACTGTTCTTCCTGCGTCCGGTGCCGGGTTACGCGGCATTCCGCACTCCCATCAAGAACCTCTATATGTGCGGATCGGCAACTCATCCCGGCGGCGGCATCATGGGTGCGCCTGGCAGACTGGCAGCTCTCGAAATATTGAAAGACGTAAAAACCACCCCATCGCGCACAAAACCCGCGCGCGCCGGGGACCCCGGGGGAGCGAGCTAGCCCATGGCCCAGACTCGCGACGTTATCATTGTCGGCGGCGGCCACAACGGCCTGGTCACCGCTTTCTATCTTGCCAAAGCCGGATTCAAACCGCTGGTGCTGGAGCGCCGCGCGCAGACTGGCGGCGCGGCCATCACAGAAGAATTCCATCCCGGCTTTCGCTGCTCTACCCTGGCGCATTCCGCCGGGCCAATCCTTCCCGAAATTGTCAGTGACATGCAACTGGCAAAGCATGGTCTCCAACTGGTCACACCAGAAATCGGAACAACGGCTCTCTCGCCTGATGGCAGCGCATTACGTCTCTATCACGACGTCAAGCGTGCCGCCGAAGAGATCGGTAAGTTTTCCGCCAAAGACGCAACGCAGTATCCACTCTTGCAAGCGTCATTGCAGAAAATTGGACGCGTGATAGCCGACGCGTTGAAGCTGCCGCCCCCCAACATCGACGATCCCAGCCGCTCCGATCTTTGGGCCATGCTCCAGACCGGACGCAGCCTGCGCAAACTTGGCAAGAAAGATATGTATCGGCTGCTGCGCTGGGGACCAATGGCCGTGGCCGATCTTGCCGCCGAGTTCTTTGAAACTGAACTCCTGCGCGCCACCGTCGCGGCGCGAGGAATCTTTGGCACCGCCATGGGCCCATGGTCCGCAGGCAGCAGCCTGGTGCTTTTGATTCGTGCCGCAGGTGACTCTCATCCCGCTGGCTCTGCCAACTTTGCGCTCGGTGGAATCGGCGCCGTCACACAGGCAATGACGAACGCAGCCCTGGAGGCCGGCGCAGAAATCCGTACCGATGCTGACGTAAAAGAAATTCGTGTAAAAGATGGCGTCGCCACCGGTGTAGTCCTTGCCAATGGCGAAGAAATCAGCGCGAAAGCTGTCATCTCCAATGCAGACCCGCGACGCACGCTGCTCAAACTGGTTGATCCCACACATCTGACTCCAGACTTCGTCATGAAGTTGCAGCACTATCGCATGCCGGGCACGGTGGCCAAGATCAACTTCGCACTTTCAGCGCTGCCAGACTTCACGGCGCTGAAAAACGATACTGAGGCGCTCAAGAGCCGCATACACATCGGCCCTGAGATCGATTACCTCGAGCATGCCTTCGACGAATCCAAGTACGGCAACTTCTCGCCCCACCCCTATCTCGAAATTGCGATTCCCTCACTGAGTGATCCATCTCTGGCGCCTGCCGGCAAGCACGTGATGTCAATCTATATGCAGTACGCGCCGTTCAAACTCAAAGGCACAGATTGGGACACACAGCGCGGCAACCTCGGCGAAACGGTAGTCAAGAAGTTGAGCGAATATGCGCCGGGCATAGCTGTATTAATCGAAGAAGGACAGATCATTACGCCCAAAGATCTCGAAGAGACGTACGGGCTCACCAACGGACACATCTTCCACGGCGAACTGGCGCTCGACCAGTTCTTTACCATGCGTCCGCTCCTTGACTGGGCCCGCTATCGCACACCGATCAAGAATCTCTATCTCTGCGGCTCAGGCACACACTCCGGCGCTGGACTCACGGGCGGCTCAGGCGCGAATGCGGCGAGAGAGATTGCGAAAGAATTGAAGCGATAGGCGACATTTTTTGGCACGAAGGCTCGTGTGATAATCAATCCTGGCAATCTGAGGTTCCCTGATGTCCACCCCTTATTCCAACACCCGTCCTGCCGTCGCCGCCGGTGAAGCCATGACGCTTCCGCAGAGCTACTACACTGACCCAGCCTGGTTTCAGCGTGAGATGGAAACCATTCACTTTGACATGTGGCTCTGTGCCGGACGCACGGAGCAAATCCCCAATGCCGGCGATTACTTCATCCGTCGTGTTGCTAATGCCAGCGTCATCATCACGCGGGACGAACAAGGAAACGTCCGCGCCTTCCACAACGTCTGCCGCCATCGCGGCACCCTGCTCTGCCAGCATGACGAAGGCAAGTTCAACGGACGCATCCAGTGCCAGTACCACGCGTGGACATACAAGCTTGACGGCACGCTGGCCAACGCTCCGCACATGGAAAAAGTTGAGGGCTTTCGCGAAGCCGATTATCCGCTAAACGCCATCGCAGCCGAGACGTGGGGCGGACACATCTTCATCAATCTCTCTTCGCGCCCCATGCCCTTCTCTGAGCATCTTGCAGGGCTCGACAAGAAGTTTGCTCCGTGGCGTATGAACGAACTACAGATGGTCGAGCGTCGCGTCTATCAGCTCAAAGCCAACTGGAAGCTGGTCATCCAGAATTATTCTGAATGCCTGCACTGCCCCATTGTCCATCCGCTACTCAACAAACAATCGCACTACATGAGTGGCGATAACGAACCACCGCAACCAACGTATCTGGGCGGTCGCATGGACCTGCGCGACGGCGTCAAGAGCCTCACCATGGACGGCACAACTTCTCGTTGCAGCCTGCCCGGCTTGAGCGCTGACGATGAGCGCCACGTTTACTACTACTGCATCCTGCCCAACTTCTTTCTCAACCTGCATCCTGATTACATGCTCACCTTCACCATGTGGCCGCGTGCCGCTGACCATACAGAGATCATCTGCGAATGGCATTTCCATCCCGACGAGATCAACAAGCAGGGCTTCAGCGCCAACGATGCCATTGAATTCTGGGACATCACCAACAAGCAGGACTGGGAGCTCTCAGACATGGCGCAGATCGGAATCAGTTCCAAAGGCTACCAGCCCGGGCCTTATTCCAACCGCGAAGAGCTGCTGATGGCGCTGGATCGGTTTGTTCTGGATCGAGTCGGAAAAGAGCGCTAAACCATAAAGGACACGAAGGATCACCAAGAGAAGCCGCTTTACCACAGAGGGCACAGAGAACACGGAGTAAATCAAATGGGCTGAATTGCTTCTGCCGGTTTTTTGTAGCAAAGTTCTACTTGAGAACATTGGGCACGCCAGTGATATCTGTGTGTAACTATTGGCCTTCGGGGGTTCGTTCAGCCTGTTCCGGGCTGCCCTTTGTGTTCCTTCGTGCCCTTTGTGGTTAAAAGGTTTTTTCGAATATCTCTGACAACACTCTCCCCGACGATCCACTCGGCGTCTCAATCTGAAGGATTGCCGCCAGCGTCGGCGCAATGTCATTCACCGCGACGCGCTCAAAGTGTGCGCCTGCACGAATACCCGCTCCAAAGAAAATCATCGGTACATGGTTGTCATAGCTGTAAGGAGTCGCGTGTGTGGTGCCCGGCGGAGAGCTGAACATGTAATACGGTTCCGGCAACAGTTCCAGATCGCCTGAGCGTGGGCCATAAAACCCAAGCAGCAAGGCTCGTCCCACCAGGTCGGAACTCTCATCGCCGCGCAACAGATCGTCGCGGGTAAGCACGCGCGCAATGTGCGGCAGGCCGCGAGCAAAATCGGCGGCAAAACGTCTTACCTCAACACGATCGGCCTTGTTAGCCGCCACCGTCTGATCGTTTAGGTACAAAAAACCGGAAGTATCAAAGCTGAACCATTTGCCCTGGCCGAACTTGGCAGAGAGTGCGTCATTAATCTTGCCTGAATATTCCGCCGCTTTCAGCCAGCCGCCAGGCATCTTGCGATCGTTGTTCACTTTCGGCACAGGTGCAACACCATGATCTGCGGTAAAGACAACCAGCGTGTTCAACTCTCCAACGCGCCCAAAGACAAACGTCAGCAGGTCGCCCAGCATCTTGTCCGTGCGAAGTGAGATGTCACGCACCTCCGGCGAATCCGGCCCCAACCCGTGTCCCACATAATCATTGGCGGAAAAGCTTACCGTCAGCAGATCGGTCGCATCGTGCCTGCCCAGGTTTTCATGATCAACTGCCTCTTCGGCAAAGTTCACCAGGATTTCATTTCCAAACGGGGTGTTCTCCAGTGAGCACGGGCGTACGCCAGATTCGGGCTTCATGGAACAAAAAGGCTTGTCATCCGCTTTTGCGTTCAGCGCGTGCCATTCGGCTGTCGCGTACTTGCTTGCTGGCTCACCAGCGTTAATTTGAGAAACCCAGGGCGGCAGTTCCTTCATGTAATAAGTGCTACTGACAAAATGTCCCATCTTGTCATCAAACCAATACGCAGCGTCAGCCATATGACCCGCAGGCAAAATGGCGCTGCGATCTTTGATCGATATCCCGATGACTTTGGAATTCCTTCCCGCCATCTTCAGCTCATCGCCCAGGGTGCTCACCAGCAGACGTTGAGGTGAAGATCCTGTCCCGGCATTGCCTCCAAGCAGCGTCGTCGATTTATCAGAGACGCTGGTCACGGATTCATTCGACTCGCGGTCAAACCATTCATTGCCGACGATCCCGCTCACCGATGGCGTAGCTCCACTCAGGATGGTCGAATGTCCCACAGCGGTGACCGTCGGATACTGCAGGTAGTGTGCGTCATGAAATACCGCGCCGCCGTACAGAAGCCGGGCGATGCCACCGGTGTAGTCGTCGCGAAATCGCAGCAGGTAGTCATAGCGGAACTGGTCCACCACAATCACCAGGACCAGCTTCGGCAGTTTTACCCGGGCGACGGTATTTTGGTTAGTCGCCTTTTGCGTTGTCTTTTCAGCATTCTGGGCCACCGCGCCGGATACCGTAAAGAGACATAGCAGCAAAACTGCAATTGATGGAAGATGACGGATATTTTTCATTTCAGTGAGTTCTCTCCACGAGCAGGTGAGATTAACATGCCGCACATTGTCCGTTGATTAAAACTTCACTCGTCCCACTCCAGTTTCCATGAAACATTTAAGATGGCAAAAAAGCGGCAATGATAATATGTTGAGAGTCTCGTTACAAGTGACGGCTTCCAATTGGACGAAAACTCCAAATCGCGTTTCCGGCTGCGTTTTGTGTTGAGCGCCATAGCTCTCCTCGGGCTCGTCGGAGTCTATGAATTCGCAACGCACCTGCCTGATTCGGGAAACACACCTAAGATCGGCCAGGCGGCGCCAGCCTTTACCTTGCCAGATGTGCAGGGGAAGGCGGTCTCTTTTTCTGACTTGGTCGCCACGCCTGTGGCAGGTCTGACTGAGGCCACTGCCACGCCGAAGGCCGTGCTTGTTGTTTTCTACCGGGGCTACTGGTGATCAACATGCGCCTCCGAGTTGCGGGGGATTCAAAGCATTCTCAGTGAGCTTGAAAAAGCAGGGATTCGTCCAGTAGGTATCAGCGCCGATACGCCCGAAGAATCCGCCGATCTCGCCCGCAAAGCGGGTGTTACATTCCCGCTTCTTTCTGACCGCAAAGGTGAATTGATTCGCCAATATGATCTGCTGGAACCAAGCGCAGGGTTAGGGGGTCGCGACATAAGCGACCCCGGGGAATTCCTGGTGGACAAAGCAGGCATCGTGCGCTGGCGAAGTCTTGGCGAGTCGTCGCCCGAGCAATTCCTGGCGGCAGCTAAAAAATTGGATTAGCAAAGCCAACTAGAACTTCGCCAATTTCTCCATCGCCTTGTAAAGATCTTCCGCCTGGGGAAGAATCACGTCTTCCAGCAGAGGTTGATATGCAACAAACGTATCCGTTGCCGCTACACGGCGCACCGGCGCGTCCAGGTCTTCAAACAATTCATCGGCGATACGAGCTGCGATCTCCGCACCGTAGCCCCAGCTCAGCGTATCTTCATGCGCTACCATCACGCGATTGGTCTTGCGGACAGACGTTGCAATCGCCTCCCAGTCATACGGGCTCAGTGTGCGCAGGTCAATCAGCTCCACGCTCAGGTTCTGTTCACGTTCAATGCGTTGCGCTGCCTGTAGAGCTCTGGGAACCACGGCGCCATAGGTTATCACCGTCATGTCCGTTCCCTGCTTCACGGTTTTGGCTTTGCCGAACGGAATCATATAGTCAGCGCCGGGATAAGGCGAGCGGCCATAGGTTTCACGGTAAAGACGTTTATGTTCAAGAAACAGCACCGGATCATCGCATCGGATCGCCGTGCGCAGCAGGCCGTTGGCATCCAGGGCGTTTGACGGGAAACAGACGCGCAATCCGGGGATGTGAGTAAACGTGCTCTCTCCGCATTGCGAGTGATACACCGCGCCGCCCGTCAGGTATCCGCCAATGGCAACACGTACTACCGCACCCGACGAGAAGTTGCCGTTTGATCTCCAGCGCATCAGCGGCAGTTCGTTGCGCAGCTGTTGCATCGCAGGCCATATGTAATCGAAGAACTGAATCTCAACCACAGGTTTCAATCCGCGCGTGGCCATGCCAATCGCACGACCAACAATGTTGGCTTCCGCCAGCGGCGAGTTAAACACCCTGTCGCCGCCGTACTCGCATTGCAATCCGGCGGTCAGTTTAAAAACGCCGCCTTTGCCTTTGACCTGTTTCTGGCTGAGATACTCTTCACGGCTGCAATCCGCCACATCCTCGCCAAACATCACAATGCGTTCGTCACGCTTCATCTCATCTTTTAAGCAGACATTGATGAGATCAGCCATGGTCTTGTCATTGCCTTCGAACTTCGGCTCAGAAGCCATGTTGCGTGGATCGAGGTCTTGCGAGTAGACATGTGTGTAAATGGAATCGGCTGCGGGGAGCGCCGCTTTTTCCGCGCGATCAGAAGCTTCGGAGATTTCATTCTCTACGGACTTCTCCAGCTTGTTCAGTCCCGCTTCGTCCAGAATATTTTCGCGTACCAGGAAGAGCTGCATGCGCGTAATGGGATCGCGCTGCGCATCTTTCTGGCGCTCAGCATCCGGGCGATAAAGCTTCTCGTCGTCGGAAAGAGAATGCGAATACGGACGAATCACGTGCCCGTGCACCAGCGCCGGCCCTTTGCCGCCGCGGCAATATTCCGCCGCCCGTTTGCAAGCAGCGTAAGCCGCCACCGGATCGGTGCCATCACATTCTTCCACCAGCAGATTGGGGAAATTCCTGAGCAACTGAGAAATGCTTCCGCCCGCCGTCTGCACTTCAACCGGAACAGAAATTGCATAGCCGTTATCTTCAATCACAAACATTACCGGCAGTTTGTCATTGCAGGCCGTGTTCATGGCTTCCCAGAATTCGCCTTCACTGGTGGTTCCATCACCGGCGGAGCAGTACACAACCTCATCACCATGGAATGTCACGTTCTTGAATTGGCGATAGTCGCCGTTCTGCTTCTTCGCGGCATCAGCATGCCTGCTGAAATATCGCCCCGCCTCAGCGCAGCCCACCGATTGCAGGAACTGTGTGCCCGTGGGCGATGACTGCGTGACAATGTTGTATTTCTTGTGTCCCCAGTGCGATGGCATCTGGCGGCCGCCCGATGCCGGATCGTCAGCGGCTCCCACCGCCTGCGACAGCATTTCGTAAGGGCTCACACCCAGCGCCAGGCAAAGCGCCCGATCGCGATAGTAGGGATAGAACCAGTCATAAGCGGACTTCAGCGCCATCGCCGAGGCCACGTTCAAGGCTTCATGTCCCGCGCCCGATATCTGGAAGAATATTTTCTGCTGCCGCTTGAGCAGGATCTCGCGATCGTCCAGCTTGCGCGAGAGATACATGAGCCGGTAGATCTCAATCAGCTGCTCGCGCGTGAGTCCTTCATAAGTTTTGGGCGCGGGCTTGGCCGGCGATTCCTCCACCACAGTGGCGCTTTTCTTTGTGTCAGCCTTGGTAACGGGCATGGGTCTCCTTCAACATATGTTCCGGACGGGATGGGTCTTTAGGAGTACTTGGAAGTACCTTCCATTTTAAATCGACTCATGAGATGAGGGATATACTTTAGAAGGATGATTCGAAAAAACCGCGCCATTCCCGTCCCCGATCTTAAGTTACTGATTTTTGACCTTGACGGCACCCTGGTTGACTCCCGCCTGGACCTGGCCAATTCCGTCAACGCCATGTTGCGGCATTATAAGAAGCCGGAACTGGCCAGTGAGGTGATTTCCAGCTATATCGGGAATGGTGCACCAATGTTGGTGCGAAGAGCCCTGGGTGATCCGGACGATGAGGGTTACGTACAGGAAGCCCTGCTCTACTTCATGAGCTATTATCGCGAGCACAAGCTGGACAATACCTATGTTTATGATGGCATCTTCCCAGCTCTGGATGCGATCCTGGCCAGCCGGAATGGGCATGGTAATTCCAGCCGCAAGGAAGACTCGCACCCCATCAGGAATGCTCCAGACACGCGCGACATTAGAATGGCCGTACTCAGTAACAAGCCAGTCGGACCGTCGCGCGGCATTGTCGAAGCTCTTGGTCTAGGCAAGTATTTCTTTCAGGTTTATGGTGGCAACAGTTTTCATACCAAGAAGCCTGATCCGGCTGGAGTCGCGGCATTGCTGGTGGAATCGGGTGCGCTCCCGGAACAAACCGCCATCATCGGCGACTCAGACGTCGATATCATCACCGCGCGCAACGCTGGAATCTATTCCGTAGGCGTTACATACGGACTTGCGCCCCACACGCTGGAAGACGCGCCGCCAGACGTGCTGGTAGACCACCCCCGCGAACTTGGCGACGTTCTGGGTGAACGCGAACAGAGCCGTCTGGCGTTTAAAGCAGAGTGATCACTAAAGGCAATCCGCGGCGTGAGGCGCCGCCGGCAGGACTATAATCATAGCCAGTAAACGCCCTGGAGATTGCTCGTATGATCTCGCCTCTGCTTCATCGTTTGATCATCCTCTCTGCGCTCCTCGCCCTTGGTTTGACCGGCTGCAATTCCGTGAGCAATCCTCCCGCTCCACCGGCTCAGAACGCCAGCTTCGCCTTCATCAGCAACTCCGGCTCGGGTACGGTTTCTGCTTTCATGGTCAACACAAATGGCACACTTTCTCCTGTAAACGGTTCGCCCTTTGTCGCGGGACCGGGCGCAGAGTTCATGGCGTTTGATCCCGTGCACAAGCTTCTTTTCGTGAACAATCAAGCCGCGAACACCATGTCTGCATTCTCCGTCAACACTGTCACTGGCATGCTGACCGCCGTTCCTGGATCGCCCTTCGCCACCGGCGCCAGGCCCACAGCCGTTGCCGTGGATTCCGCCGGCAAATTTGTATTCGTCGCGAATCAGGCAGGAAACAGCATTGCGGTCTTTAGCATAGGCCTGAATGGCGTTCTAACGCCCGTCGTGGGATCGCCTTTTCCCGCAAACAGTCCTTATGGACTCTCGGTAAATCCTTCCGGGACCGCCTTGTACGCCACAAACTTTCCCGACTCTCAAATTTCTGATTTGAATACCGTTTCAGCTTTCTCCATCGGCGGCAATGGAACACTGAGCGCGATCGCCGGTTCGCCCTTTGTGGACGCCAATACAACTTCAGGCTTCGCCGCGGCGATCAGCATTCTCGCCGATCCCAGCGGCAAATTTGTTTTCGTGGGCGATCACATGGCGGAGAGCGTGGTTCCCTTCACCGTAAACGCTGCCACGGCCGCGCTCACATCCACGTCGCCTTTACCAACACCTGCCGCCAGCTGCAATACTTCCTGCCACAACAATCCGTTGCGATTGGCCGTGGATCCAACGGATAAATTTCTCTTTTCCACGAACGTGCAGGCGGGCACGGTTTCCGTCTTCAATATCAACGGCGGCAATATCACCCCCATGGCAGGCGCGTCCACCGGAGCGCATCCTTTCGGCGTGGCCGCCGATCCCACAGGGCATTTCCTTTACGTCGTGAACAAAGCCGACAACTCAATCTCCGGATTCGCCTTGAACTCCACAACCGGGTCCCTGACACCCATGATGGGCTTTCCAGTGAGCGAAGGTGCCAACGCGCCAACGGATATCGTGATCGTTCCCATGACGATCATTCTTGTCGCTTCGCTCCAAACCGCCTGGCAGTGAGTAATGTGGGAACCCTGATGTGCTCCATGTTGCTACGGGCTCGGCGCGAGTTCGGCCTCGCCCTTTCCGCGAGACCATTTACGCCTTGTCATCTCGAACGAAGTCGGAGCGCATGAGACGACGCAGTCGAAAGATCCCGAGAATGAACGTGGTAATGATTCAGTCACAGGAATTTTCTCTGGACATACTTTGTGAAGGGAACATCTTTGGGACTTGAGCTGCTCGGTCGAAAACCTTGCGGCGGCATCGCGGTGCTATCAATCTCGGGATGTTTCGACTGCGAGCCGCGACTATTCGCGCGGCTCTCCGCTCAACATGACAGGGTTAAAGGTCATCTGCCGACAGAGCCACCTCGCGTGGCCGCCGTCCTCACAAGAGCGTGGTTAGACAGTTCGGGGCTGTGCGAATCCGGTCTGTCAGTCCCTTTAACCTCAATAATATACAAATATCATCAATAAAATCAATTTTAATCATTGACATAATTAATTTAATTAATCTATAAATCAATTAAATCAATGAATAATGACCGTAAAACACGCGACTGGCAGGAATTAACCCAGCTCACCAAGGGTGAACCCGTTGTAGTTGAGCGGGTCCGACTGGCGGAGAAAGGCATTGCCATTGAAGGCAGCTTTGAGCTTCCTGAACTGGCCCGGCTGCCCTGGGAAGACCAGGTATTCATTGCGGCTTTTGTTCGGTCACATGGATCCATCAAGGAGATGGAACAGGTCTTTGGCGTGAGCTATCCCACCATAAAGGCCCGGCTTACCCGGATCGCCGACAGTCTGAAGTTCATTGATACTGACCCGGCGCCTTCGCGCACGGAGATTCTGGACCGGCTCAAACGCGGCGAGATCAACGCGCAAGAGGCCATCCGCGAACTGGAGACACTGAAATGATCCCTTTATTTGCCGTCATTGGCTTTCGCACATCCCGCCAGCGGACATTCCGGCTATGGCTCCCGTTGTTTCTGGTTTGGCTTTTCCTCTTGCCTTTGGTGCTGGTGCTGTTTCCATTTTTCCTGGTCGGCTGCCTGATTCTCGATATGAACGCTTTCAGTGCAATTGCAGCCGGATGGAACCTGGTGGCGGGGCTGCGCGGCACGCACGTGGAAATAAACGACCCGAAGAATTACATTTTGCTCCGCATTGTTTAGGAAGAAAGCGTAAGAAAGAAGCTTAGGAGAATTTATATGACTGAAAATCGCCGACAAATTCTGGAGATGCTGGCCGCCGGGAAAATCACGGCCGATGAAGCCGAGCGGCTCATGAGCGCGCTCTATGGCGAAGGCAACGCCGATTCTCGTCCTGCAGGCGAGCCCGTCGCCGCTACCGTTAAGGCGCGTCCGAAATATCTGCGCGTGATGGTGCATGACGAATCCCGTGGCGATTCGCCTACGGAAGTAAACGTCCGCATCCCCATGCAAATGTTACGCGCCGGAGTGCGGCTCGCCAGCTTGATCCCTGTACAGGCACGCGATCAGGTGAACGATGCCCTCAAAGGAAAGGGCCTGCAGATTGATCTCTCACAGATCAAGCCGGAAAACCTGGAAGAGCTGGTTGACCAGCTCAGCGAACTCACCGTGGATGTGGACGACAAGCACGCCAAGGTGCGCGTGTTTTGCGAATAACTAGCCGATCCAGAGGGAGATGACCATGACACATGAAAGCATGAACGCAGACCGGCGCAAGATTCTAGACATGCTGGCCGCCGGAAATATTTCCATCGATGAAGCAGACCTGCTGCTCGGCCACGATGCTGCATTCGTGTCAGAGTCAAACACTCGCGCGCCGAAGTTCCTCCGGCTGGTGCTGGAGCCGAGGGACCAGGCCGCAAGCCGACGAAAAGTGGACATTCGCGTTCCCCTGGGGCTGCTCCGCAGCGGCGTTCAGATCGCCAGGTCTATACCGATGGAAAAACGTGGGCCAATGACCATCGCTCTTGGCACTCACAGCCTTGCCCTCGATCTCAACGGCGTTGACGCCGAGAACGTAGACGCGTTCATGGCTCAATTCAAAGACCTGACCACGGACATCAATGGGAAAGACGAGACGCTGCGACTTTTCTGCGAATAGATTCGGCTTTGATCTTTAATCTTTGATGTTTGATCTTTCGTTCAGAGTAGTAGACTTTCTCCATGCGCGCGATAAAACTTCCCTATCCATTGCCTGAACCGGCACCAAGGCCGGCGCCTTGGGGAATGCATGCATCGGCTCAGTGGGAAGTGATGCGGAATGCGGGAATGCTGAGTCGACTTTCCTGATCGCAAGGTGTACTTACGCTATATTCTGCTTCAGAAGCACGATGGCCGATAAAGCCGTTGAATTGCAATCGCCCGGCCACGAGCCCCGGGTACTCGAAATCAGATTTAGCCGATAGCGCTTCCCCTCAGAAATTCCTCCAGCTTGCCTCGCCGGCGAATCCGTGTCACGATAAAGAGATTTGCTTGACCCAAAATTGCGACTGGCAGGCCCCTTGAATATTTTCATTGTTCTCCGTGCCTCCGTGTCTCCGTGGTGAAGAGTAATTTATGGACTTTCGTATCGTTTCCGACTACAAGCCCAAGGGCGACCAGGGCCGCGCCATTGAAGAGCTGTTGCACGGCACCTATGCCGGCGAGAAGCACCAGGTCCTGCTCGGCGTAACCGGCTCGGGCAAAACCTACACCATGGCCAAGGTGATTGAAACCCTCAATCGTCCCGCCATCGTGCTGGCACACAACAAGACCCTGGCTGCGCAGCTCTATCATGAGTTCAAGCAATTCTTTCCTCAGAACGCGGTTGAATACTTCGTGTCGTATTACGACTACTACCAGCCGGAAGCCTACATTCCCGCCGGCGACGTCTATATCGAAAAGGAATCCACGATCAATGATGAACTGGACAAGCTTCGGCTTTCAGCCACACGCTCGCTCTTCGAGCGCCGCGATTGCATCATTGTCGCGTCGGTCAGCTGCATCTATGGTCTGGGTTCCCCGGAAGCCTATTACGGCATGCTGCTGTTCCTGGAAAAGGGCCAGAAGATTTCCCGGCGTGACATCCTGAGCAAGCTGGTTGAAATCCTCTACGAACGCAATGACAGTGACTTCAAGCGCGGCACCTTCCGCGTGCGCGGCGATACCATTGAGGTCTTCCCAACATATGATGACAACGCGTACCGCATTGAGCTCTTTGGCGACGAAGTGGATTCACTCTCCCAGATCGACCCGCTCTTCGGCACCGTGAAGCAAAAGTACACGCGCCTGCCTATCTATCCCAAGAGCCACTACGTAATGTCGAACACCACCAAGAACCAGGCCATCAACACCATCCTGGAAGAACTGGCATGGTGGGAGAAAGAGCTGGAGAAGGAAGGCCGGCTGGTGGAATCACAGCGCGTACACCAGCGTACACGCTTTGATCTGGAGATGATGAAGTCCGTTGGCTACTGCCATGGCATTGAGAATTATTCGCGCCATTTCTCCGGACGCAAACCCGGTGAGCCGCCGCCAACGTTGTTGGATTATGTTCCTCGAGACTTTGTCATGTTCATCGACGAATCCCACCAGACCGTACCGCAACTTCATGCCATGTGGCACGGCGACCGCTCACGCAAAGAGAACCTGATTCACTATGGCTTCCGCCTGCCCTCGGCGCTGGATAACCGCCCGCTGAAATTTGAAGAATTTGAAGAGCGCGCCAATCAGGTAGTCTACGTTTCTGCAACCCCCGGTCCTTATGAGCTCACAAAATCCGCGGGTGTAGTGGTGGAGCAGATCATCCGGCCAACCGGACTCATCGACCCTGACGTCGAGATCCGTCCCGTCAAAGGCCAGATTGACGACCTTCTGCATGAAATTCGCGATCGCGTCAGCAAGGGTGAGCGAGTACTTGTCACCACGCTGACCAAACGCATGGCGGAAGACCTGGCTGAATATTACTCTGAGGTCGGCGTACGCTGCCGCTACATGCATTCGGAAATTGAAACGCTGGAGCGTATCAAGATCCTGCGCGATCTGCGCAAAGGCGAATATGACGTCCTGATCGGCATCAACCTGCTGCGCGAAGGATTGGACCTGCCCGAAGTCTCTCTGGTCGCAATCCTTGACGCCGATAAAGAGGGCTTTCTTCGCTCAGGAGGGTCGCTCATACAGACCATTGGCCGCTGTGCCCGACATCTGCACGGCCGCGCCATTCTCTACGCCGACCGCATGACTGACTCCATGAAACGCGCCATCGACGAAACCGACCGCCGCCGTGCCATTCAACGTGCCCACAATGAAGAACACGGCATCATCCCGCAGAGCATCATTCGTCCACTGTCGATGTCGCTGGCCGGCATAGCCGAATCTGACTACGTCGATCTTACGCAGCAAGCCGACGGCCTTCCGGAATTCAAGACCCCGGAAGAACTCGACATTTATATCGGCAAGCTGGAAAGTGACATGCGCGAAGCCGCGAAGCGCTTTGAATTCGAAAAAGCAGCCGCCTTGCGCGATACCGTGCGGGAGTTGCGGGCAAAAGAATTTTTGTTTGGCTGATTGAACTGCAGGAATTGGTCACTCCGAAATCGCGCTCTTACTTTTCCAAAGATTTGTGCTGCGATGTTCTATTTTTCTTGTTATTTGCAGGATTCTCGGCGGCCGATGTTCCCGTCATCTCCGCCAGGCGTTTTTCCAGTCGGCTTTCTTCAATGCGCCCTCAACTTTGCCGGCGATCTCTCCTTTGTTGTCGATAAACAACGTGGTCGGCAGGGCATCACCCAGTTTCCAGTCAGAGAGGTCGAGTACGGTCGGCCCCACCAATAACGTCAGATCGTCCGCATCGTGTTTGTGCAGGAACGGTTGAAGTTTGGCGCGGTCCAGCTCATCGTCCACAGAAACGGCCAGAACAATGACCTTATCCTTATAGCGTTTCTGCATCTGGCCAAGCATCGGCATTTCCGTGGTGCAGGGGACACAATAGGTCGCCCAGAAATTCAGCACCACTACTTTGCCTTTGTATTCGTCCAGCGTGTGATGGCCGCCCTTTAAGTCAAGCAAATCCATTTTTGGCGGCGCTGAAGCTGGCGTTGGAGTAGAAGCCGGATTCTGAGCAAAAATAGCGGTTACGAAAACCAGGATGCTGAATAGATTTGCAAACAGCGGGCGCATGCTGCCAATATATCAGGGTAATCCGGGGATTGATCCCTGATTAGGCACACTGGGAGGAGTAGAATTCCTGTTACGAGGGTCGGACCATGAAACGTAGACTCGGTTTATGGGCTTTGATTGGTTTGGCTGTGGCGTGCTGCTGGTTCTTCATCAGCTTAATACTCCCACCCGCTTACATGTACAACCTGGGCCACTCAAGCATTGTCGCCATCACTGCACCGGCTTCCCTGCTGGGACGCGTCATGCCGCTGGCCTATTACTGGTTCATTCTCTTAAACGGCGTCGCCTACTTATTCGTGGGGCTGGCTACTGAGTGGTTACGACCATCTCGCACCAGATAGTTTAAAATCGCAGCTCGGTTAAACCGATGTTTCTGCGACGAAACGCACCAACAATTGCGATGATCGGTAACGGCGAAGGGTCCTGCTGACCCATGTTTCTTGCCTGCGTTCTTCTCGTCATTGCTACCCTCAGCGGTGTACTCCTCACCTTCCTTTTCGATCGCACAGCGCCGCTCTCCGCGCGTCTCTGCCTCGGAGCCTCTATAGGATTGGCGATCCTGGCCTGGACCGGATTTATTTTCTCCCTGGCTTTCGGTATGTCTGCCGCTTCACTCGCGCTGGCAACCGTGGCCACCGGCTTGCCCGCTCTCGTTCTACTAAATTCCGGTTATCGCACGAGGGTATCGATGAGCCTGAGTGTCGCGAGAGGGAGGATGGGTTCGGCATTGCGTTCTCGCGATCGCGCCACCATTGCAGCGATCATTTTCTACTCAAGCCTCACAATTATCCTCGGTCTAATATTTGGCCGGGCAGCGTTTGAGAGATCCGGCGCTATTTACACCGGCGTCATGAATAATCTTGGCGATCTTCCGCTGCATCTGCAGGTGATCGCCAGCTTTTCCCATGGCAATAACTTCCCTCCGCAGGACCCCACCTTTGCCGGAGCGCGCTTTGCTTACCCTTTTTTATGCGATTTGCTCACGGCCATGCTCGTTCGTACGGGCGCAGACGTGATCTCCGCCATGTGGCTGCAGAACATGGCATTGGCGATCTCCCTCACCGGGCTTATGCATTACTGGACATGGCGGCTCACACGCAGCCGTCTCGCCGGGTTGATCGCGCCGCTGCTGGTCCTCTTCAGCGGAGGCCTGGGATGGACCTGGGTGATGATGGAGTTGCACAACAGCGACGGAGGATTGCTGTCTCTGCTCAGCCACCTGACCCACGACTACACCATCGGGTTGAGCCAGCTGTTTCGCTGGGGAAATTCTGTGACAACTTTGTTCGTTCCGCAGCGCAGCATTCTTTTCGGTATGCCGTTGGCCATCGTGATCTTCTGCCAATGGTGGAGCGCGATCAGCGCCACTGGCAACGAACCCCAAAAATCGGCCACCGTGAAAATGGGCGCCCCCGCTGCACGCAGCCAACTGCTTGCCGCCGGCTTGATTGCCGGAATGCTACCGCTGATTCACGCGCACACCTTCCTGGTAGTCATGGGAGTTGGCGTGTGTCTTGCGCTGCTGTTTCGGTCTCTATGGCGTGAATGGCTCGGTTTCTTTATTGCCGCCTCAGCCCTGGCATTGCCGCAGGTACTGTGGCTTTCCGGTAGCGGCACTATCCAGACGCAAAGCTATCTGGGCTGGAACTTTGGCTGGGACCATGGTGATTCCAACGTTCTCTGGTTCTGGTTCGTTAATACCGGCTTTTTCATTCCGGTATTGCTGGCAGCGTTAGTGTGGCGCAGCCAGCGATTCGCAATTCCGCGCAACGTGGTGCTGTTCTACTTGCCGTTTCTACTTTGTTTCATTGTGCCCAACCTGATCAAAGTTGCACCGTGGGTGTGGGACAACATCAAAGTTCTTTATTACTGGTATATCGCTTCTGTCCCGCTGGTGGCATGGCTACTGGCATACGCGCTGGAACAAAAGCAGCAAAGATCGTGGTGGCGATGGGCTGCCGCGGGACTGTTGGCTTCAATGATTCTTTCCGGCATGCTGGATGTTCTGCGCGTGGTGGAAGAAGCCTCTGAGTATCAGGAGTTTGAAAGCGCGAGTGTTGAGATGGCGAATTATATACAGGAGCACACGCCGCCGCAGGCTGTGGTGCTTCATGTTCCCACGTACAGCACGCCGGTCTTTCTCACCGGCAGGCGATCATTACTTGGCTATGAAGGATGGATGTGGTCACGAGGCCTGAGATATCCGGAGCGGGCAGCCGACATAGAAAGCATTTATTCGGGCAGCGCCGACGCGGAGAGGCTTCTGAAGCAATATCATATTGGATATGTTTTGCTGGGCCCCGGCGAAATCGCAACCGGCAAAGTGAATGAAGCGTTCTGGGCACAGCAGCACAAGGCCGCGCAGTTTGGCGCATATCGTTTGTATCAGAGCAACGTGGAGGAAAGGAACAATCAATGAAGATCGGCATACTCACCGGCGGTGGCGATTGCCCGGGATTGAACGCAGTCATACGGGCCATTGTCCGTAAAGGTATCTTCCACTACAACGACCAGTTCGTCGGTTTCCTGGAAGGCTGGCGCGGCGTGCTGGAGAACAACACGATTGCCCTGGACCTGAAAGCCGTCACTGGAATCCTTCATCGTGGCGGCACCATTCTTCGCACCTCGCGCACCAACCCGGCCAAGAAGGAAGGCGGGCTGGAAAAAGCCATGGAGACGATGAAGAAAAACAATCTTGACGCTCTCATCGCACTGGGTGGCGACGACACGCAGTCCGTCTCATTGAAGCTCTTTCAGCGTGGCATCAAAGTGGTGGCCGTGCCCAAGACGATCGACAATGACCTCAGCGGCACTGATCTTTGTTTCGGCTTTGATACCGCAGTCAGCATTGCCACGGAAGCCATTGACCGTGTGCACTCCACAGCGGAAGCGCACAATCGCGTGATTGTAGTTGAAGTTATGGGACGCGATTCAGGCTGGATCGCACTTTACAGCGGCGTTGCCGGTGGTGCAGACGTGATCCTGATCCCGGAGCGTCCAATCCATCTCGATGAGGTTGCTGACACGCTGAAGCGTCGCCATGATCGCGGAACATTCTTCAGCATCGTCGTGGTCGCCGAGGGCGCCAAGCTAGCCGATAAAATCATATCCGACGAGAAGGGTAAACTCGATGAGTTCGGCCACGTGCGCCTAGGTGGAATCGGAGTTTCACTGGCGGCGGAGATCGAAGCTCGTACAGGATTTGAAACGCGATCGGTCTTACTGGGGCACACACAGCGCGGCGGAACTCCAACTGCGTTTGATCGAATGCTGGCGACGCGCTATGGCGTAGGCGCAATTGATCTGGTGCACAAAGGAACGTTCGGCCACATGGTGGCGTTGAAGGGCACTGTAATCTCTTCTGTGCCGATTGCTGATGCCATCTCGAAAAATCGCACCGTTCCCCAGGATCTGGTCGACGTGGCCTGGAGCCTGAGCGACAAGCAGACGGAGGACGCGATCACCCGCTAGTCCGTCTGGCGGGCGCTCACAATGGCACGCGCTCCTGAAAAATCCACGGCGAAAAGTTCACGCAAGCCCAAACCGAACGGCCCGGGCCCGGGACGCCCTGGTCGTTCTTCCGTTCGCGGACAGAGTGGTCTTGAGCCAGGCCAGCTTGACCAACGCAGGCTGGGACCGCTTACCTTGTGGCAGGTTGCGGCTTTGCTCATTCTGCTTGTGGCAGCCGTATTGCGGCTATATATGCTCACCGATAAGGTCTTCCACCACGACGAAGGCGTGAATGGAAACTTTATGGTGTCTCTGTTCCGTAATGGCTATTACCATTACGATCCTGCCAACTATCACGGCCCCACCCTCTATTACGCCGCTCTTCTTACAACTTCAATCGCCAGTTTCTTTGCCGGTAAAGCCGGACTGAATGATTTCACGCTACGTATTGTCACTGTGATCTTCGGTATGGGCGTGGTGTGGCTTCTGCTCGGCATGAAAAAGTGGCTGGGCAGCTTTGGTTCACTGGCTGCTGCGGCCCTTGCCACCGTTTCTGCCGGGTTCGTCTTCTTCTCGCGCTATTTCATCCACGAAATTCTTTTTGTCTTCTTTACCCTGGGCGTAGTCGTGGCCTGGCTCAGGTTTTTCGAGACACGAAGTCCGCGATATCTGGCTCTAGCCGCAGCCTCCCTGGGATTGCTGGGCGCGACGAAGGAAACATGGATCATTACAGTGGGCGTTTGGCTGATTGCCATTCCATGCACATGGCTTTGGCTGAAGCTGCGCGGACGCAGCACCGTACGCTTCTGGTCGCTTGAAAGTGGCGCCTCCGCATTGCCTCCGCAATCAGATCAGGGAATTCCGGAATCTGGCAGGGTGAAGCCATGGAGTGATACCCGGCTTGCGATTCTGGCAGTCTCAGTCTTTGTGGTGGTCTGGGTCACTTTCTATTCGTCTTTCTTCACCAATTTCCCTCAGGGCGTGATTGATTCGGTCACCACTTATACGATCTGGACCAAGACCAGTTCCGCCGCCAACGTTTATGACTGGACCAAATACTTTGAGTGGCTGGGAAAGGCAGAGCTTCCGATTTTAATTCTAGGGTTCTGCGGAATTGTCACCGCGCTGGCACAGGCGCGCACCCGGTTCACCGTTTTCGTAGCGTTCTGGGCGATGGGGATCTTTGCCGCGTACTCACTGATCCCGTATAAAACGCCATGGCTGCAGCTAAGTATCATTCTGCCCTTTGTGATCATCGCGGGCTATCTCTTCGAACAGGTCAGCCAGCGCTGGTCATTCATAGTGACAGCGAGAGTGGCCGCGTACATTGTCCTGGCCATCGCAGCGATTGTAGAGACAAGCCAGGCCGTCGAGATCAGCTTGTACCGCTATGACGATAGCAGTGAGACGTACAGTTACGCCCACAGCAGCCGTGACTTCCTCAATCTGGTCCACGAGATTGAGAAAATTGCCGCCGGCAATCAAGCGGGAAAAGATATTGGAATTACTGAGATGTCTCCGGAGTACTGGCCCATGCCGTGGTATCTGCGCGATTACAGCCACACGGGATACTGGGGACACATTGAGGCCACCAATGAGCCCATCATCATCGCTCATCAATCGCAGAAGGCGCAGATACAGGAACAGTTTGGCGACCGGTACCGCCTGATCGGCGAATATGACCTGCGTCCCGGAAACAGACTATTTCTTTATTTGCGCAGGGACCTGCAGCCGTAATTTCGCCGATTTTCGCAATCGTGGCAATCTCGGCGATTCTTCTGCATCCCGACTATAATTCTCTTCCATGAACTCCCTCATGCAAGACCTTCGTTATGGCGTTCGCATGCTTTTAAAGAACCCTGGGTTCAGCCTGGCGGCCATCATCACACTGGCGCTGGGGATAGGCGGCAACACGTCAATCTTCACCATCACCAGTGCTCTACTGCTGAAACCATTGCCCTACCAGGACCCGCAACGGCTAGTGGAAATTGATATGCAGCGCAAGGATGAGGGCCGCGCGAATCCGGGAGGATTTTCTCTTGGCCGCTATGAGATGATTCGCGATCATGCGCATTCATTTACCGGGATTGCCGTAGCTGCCGATGACACCATGAATCTGACGGGCAACGGCGAACCGCAGCAAGTCTCTATCATGCGTGTTACCGGGAATTTCTTTGATCTGCTGGGGGTAACGCCGCAGCTTGGACGCACATTTGCCGGTGATGACGATCATGCCGAAGGCAAACCCGTGGTGATCATTTCGGACGCGCTGTGGCATAAACGATACGGAGGCAATCCTGGCATCATCGGCCAGACCATTAATCTCGATTCGATGCCTTACACCGTCGCTGGCGTTTTGCGCCCGAATAGCCAATTTCCTTTTGCAGGTCCCGCGGATGTCTGGTCGCCACGTTATTTCGAGCACACTCTCATGCCCACGGCGCGGTTACGCTTAGGCGTCGGGTACCTCACAGCGATTGCGCGCTTGAAACCGGAATCAACGGTGAAGTCAGCCAAGGCGGAGATGGATGTCCTGAGCCAACAATACAGCCAGGAGAACCCCAAGGCTCCGGATCAGGGCCCAAATATGTCCGCGGTGGTGAATGATTTGCAGGAACAGACCGTGGCGAACATCCGTCCAGGATTGCTGGTGCTTTCAGGCGCTGTGGGCTTTGTGTTATTGATTGCGTGTGCAAACGTGGCCAGTCTTTTGCTCTCTCGTGCGCTGGCACGGCGCAAGGAGATTGCCGTCCGAACGGCACTCGGAGCGCAACGCGGGGCTATCATTCGCCAATTGCTCACGGAGAGCGTGATTCTAGCTTTCGCCGGAGGCCTGGTTGGCCTTGGCCTCAGTTATATTGCCACGCATTATCTCGCCACGCTGGGTGCTGAAAACCTGCCTCAGGGCGTTGCACTCACCATGGATGGCCGTGTGCTTCTCTTCATGCTTGGCATTTCCTTGCTCACCGGCCTGGCGTTTGGAATCTTTCCAGCCTTGCAGCTTGCGCAAACGAATGTGATTGAGACCCTTCGGGATGAAGGCCGCGGCTCCACTGGCGGACACCGCCGCACAGAGCTGAAAAGCCTGCTGGTGATCGGACAGGTAGCCATCTCCATGTTGTTACTGGTGGGCGCCGGCTTGCTGGTGCGCAGTTTCTCACGCTTGCTGAATGTTGATCCGGGCTTTGATCCGCAGCACGTGATCACCATGAACCTGTCATTACCCTCGGTGAAGTATTCCAAGCCTGAACAACAGATTGCCCTCTTTGACGATGTTCTCCGCCGTGTATCCGCGCTGCCGGGCGTTCAGTCTGCTTCTGTGTCGGCTGCTCTGCCGCTGACGCCCAAGCGACTTACGCCAATCTTGCCGGACGGTATGCCGGAAAAGCCGCTGGCAGAACGCCCTTTCATCATTATTGAAGCTATCAGTCCGGGATGGTTTTCCACGTTGCATGTGCCCATGCACAGCGGTCGCGACTTCACGGGGTCGGACAAAATCGGTTCGCCTAACGTGGTCATCATCAATGAGGCGTTGGCCCGCCGCTTCTTCCCCAATCAAAATCCCATCGGCCGGCACATTGTGATGGGCCGGCAGCCGGCTTCGGAGATCGTTGGCGTGGCCGGAGACGTGAAGAATTCAGGTCTGGCGCAAGACCCGCAGGTCCAACTGTATTTTCCTTTCGCGCAGATCCCGTGGGGCAACATGAATTTGCTTGTTCGGACTGCGGGTGATCCACGCAACATGGTCTCAAGCATTCGTGCGCAGATTTCCGAAGCCGATTCTGACCAGCCGGTCACCGACATTCGCACCGTGGAAGAGTTGATGGATAACTCGCGCACGCAGCCGCGCTTTGCCATGTTCCTGTTGAGCATGTTTTCGGCAACGGCGCTCGTTCTGGCCGTGGTGGGGATTTACGGCGTGCTTGCCTATTCTGTTGCCCAAAGGCGGCAAGAGCTGGGAGTGCGGATGGCGCTGGGGGCAAAGAAATCAGATATTCTGAAGCTGGTGGTTCGCCAGGGAGTTCAGCTCACGGCCATCGGAGTGTTGATCGGGCTTGTCGCGGCAGCAGCGGTTACGCATCTGATGTCCAGCCTGCTCTATCAAATTGGCGCGTGGGATGCAGCTACCTTCGTGATTGCGCCGTTGATTTTCCTGTTGATCGGATCACTGGCCAGTTACCTGCCGGCACGGCGGGCGATCACTGTAGATCCAACCGAAGCATTGCGTTGATTTCTAGTTTTACCACTGATGTACACAGATGACACTGATCAGATGAATGGAACTGGACCGTCACCACTTGAAGGCGATGAGGGTCCGTCTCAACACTGATAATAATACGACCACATGTGCAAGTAGGGGTCCCTCGCTCCGCTCGGGATCAAACTCAAAAGAGCAAGAAATGAGGCTGAATGGCTGAAGTGATAACCGTACGCGACCTCCACAAGAGCTATGACAAGCTTGAGGCCGTGAAGGGTATTGATTTTCAAGTGGGCGCGGGTGAGGTGTTTGGTTTGCTGGGTCCCAATGGCGCCGGCAAAACCAGCACCGTGGAAATACTGGAAGGCTTGCGTTCGCGCTCCAGCGGCGAGGCCAAAGTACTCGGCTTTGATCCTGACCGCCAGAAGCGGCAGTTGAAAGACCGCATCGGTGTCTGCTTGCAGGCGACCAATCTTCCCGCGAAGATACGGACGCAGGAGGCGCTGGATCTGTTTGCCTCGTTCTACACTCGCAGCGTGAACTCTGAACAACTCTTGAAACGGCTGCAGTTGTGGGACAAGCGGGATGCATTCTACGAAACCCTTTCCGGCGGCCAGAAACAGCGCCTGGCGCTAGCCATGTCTCTGATCAACGACCCTCAACTGCTGTTCCTGGATGAGCCCACCACAGGACTTGACCCACAAATCCGCCTCGAAATTCACGGCCTGATCGAAGAGATGAGATCAGAACAACGAACCGTCCTTTTGACCACGCATTACATCGAGGAAGCCGAACGACTTTGTGATCGCGTGGCCATCATGGACGAAGGCAAGATCGTGGCCATGGGCACGCCCAAAGAATTGCAGCAGCAAAGCAAAGGCCAGTCACGCATACAGATCAATGTGGCCGCTCCTTTACTGCGAGAAACGCTGCCGGCGTGGCCGGATGCCATTGAAACCAGGCTGAATGGCGACGGTCGCGAGATGACGGTTTATTCCAACCGTCCGGCCAGAACGTTGTTTGAGATCATGAAATGGCTTGACCAGCAGGGACTGCAATTGGATGACGTCCATTTGAAGCGCCCGACTCTGGAAGATGTCTTTGTGGAACTGACGGGAAAGAAGCTGCGGGATTGATCGCCGGGAGATGATCAGAAACGAATGAAAGCATACCTTGCACTAATCGGGATTGATCTGAAGTTGGCCCTGCGCCAGCGTACGGTCATTTTTTTCAACTACCTGTTTCCACTCATCTTCTTCTTTACCTTCGGCGTTTTTCTGGGCGCACGCGAAAACGTTGGTAAAGCCACTCTGGTCCTGACCATGTCAACCACGCTGGGCATTCTCGGCAACGGCTTGTTCGGCGCCGGGATACGCGCCTTGCAGGAACGCGAGATGAATATCCTGCGGCGTTACAAGGTTACGCCTATCACGCCGGGGCCGATACTGGTGGCGTCCATGGTTACCGGCTGGATGATCTTTCTGCCTTATATTCTGCTGCTGCTTGCCGTTTCGCACTATTGGTATCGCATGCCATGGCCGGCTTCGCCACTGTCTCTGATCGTTTTTATATCCATCGGATTGATCGCATTTCGTTCTATTGGCCTGGTGATTGCATCTGTGGCCAATACCATGCAGGAAGGGACCATCCTGGTCCAACTGATGTACTTCCCTATGCTTTTTCTGAGTGGAGCCACGTTCCCAATCGAGAATGGGCCGGCGATCCTGAAGATAATCTCCGGGTTCATTCCGGCCACGTACCTGGTAAAAGGCATGACCGGGATCATGTTAAAGGGCCAGGACCTGGCTGACGTGAAGGCATATGCGGGAGCACTTGTGCTCACATTGGCGGTAGGCTTCATTGTCGGCATGAATCTCTTCCGCTGGGAAAAAGAAGAAAAGATCCGTGGCAGTGCCAAGCTCTGGGTACTGGCTGTGCTTCTGCCCTTCTTCGTTATGGGAATTGTGCAATGGATCCGGCGATAACTCGAAAGCCGGTTTGGTTGAGTTTCTCCGCGCTCTTTTCCCTCTTTTTCATCTTTTTCATTGCTGCTGTCCTCGCCGGACAAGATACTGATCGCCAGCAGTTTCTCCATCGCCTTGCGGCCGCTGCGGCAGATCGTGTGAACCATCCGGCGCGCTATGACCCGGGTTATCTGCACATCCCTTATCCAAACGGTGACGTTCCGCCTGACACCGGCGTCTGCACCGACGAAGTGATCCGCGCGTACCGCACGCTTGGCATCGATCTGCAAAAAGAAGTCCATGAGGACATGTTGGACAACTTTGATGCATACCCCAGCCGGTCAATTTGGAAGCTGCCACGCCCCGATTCCAACATCGATCATCGACGCGTGCCGAATCTGCGCACATTCTTCTCCCGAAAAGGCGAAAACCTGCCGATAAGCTCTCAGGCGAAGGATTACATGCCCGGAGACCTGGTGACATGGGACCTGGGTAAGGGACTAACCCACATAGGCATGGTTGTGGAACAAACAACGCTGGTCACTGGGCGGCATCTGATTGAACACAACATTGGCGCCGGGCCGAAAATTGAAGACGTATTATTCGATTGGAAGATAACCGGCCATTACAGGTATTTTGGTCCGCGCAGCGAGACTGCAGCAAACGCGGGTACGGCAAAAAAGTGAAGCCCGAATAAGCAGGCGATTTAAGTAACTCCGGCAGGCCGTCAGGAATCTAATACACATAACGTTGGTAACAGTGACCTGGCTCACAGACGAGGGCGTCCACGCGAAACTAGTTTGTATTGAGCCTTTTGCAGCCCGTTTCGGACTGGCGTCCACAAACGCCCACAAGAGTGAGAATGGGGCTGAGGTGATTGGAAAGTCCCAGGAGTTTAGAGTATAAAGAAATGTTACAGACTGAAGCACTCCCCACACAAGAAAAGACGGAAAACGGTAAAAGGAACACTATGTCAACCAGCACAGTCACGCCCACCAAAGGGCTTGAAGGGATCGTTGCGGCTACCTCGTCCATCTGCTATATCGATGGCGACGCCGGAATTCTGGCCTATCGCGGCATTGATATTCATGAGCTTGCCCAGCACTCAACGTTTGAGGAAACCTGCTATCTGCTGTGGTTTGGCAAGCTGCCCAATCGCGCGGAATTGGCAGACCTGAGCAAGAGACTGGCAGCAGAGCGCAAAGTTGATCCAGCCATCTTTGAACTCATGCGTAAGCTCCCTAAGACAGCTATTCCCATGGAAGTCCTGCGCACCGCGGTTTCCGCACTATCGCCTTATGACGCCGATGCCGAGAAGATGGACCACGATGCGAACGTTCGCAAAGCCATTCGCCTGACCTCGCAGATTGCCATGCTCGTGGCCGGCTATGACCGCATCCGCAAAGGCAAGAACATTGTTCAGCCTGACCCATCCCTCTCCCACGCAGCTAATTTCCTCCTGCTGTTGAACGGTGAGAAGCCGAGTAAGACTGCCGAAAAAGCGCTGGACGTCGCCCTTATTCTTCATGCCGACCATGAATTGAACGCATCCACTTTTGCCGCGCGCGTGATTGCCGCGACCCTGGCGGACATGCACTCGGCGATCGTCGGTGGTATCGGCGCTCTGAAAGGGCCGCTGCACGGCGGCGCCAATGAAGCCGTGATGCGTATTCTCTTCGACATCGATAAGAAAGGCGAAGATCCGGTCGAGTACATAAAAGCCATGCTGGCGGCCAAGAAAAAGGTGCCAGGCTTCGGCCATCGCGTGTACACGACTGAAGATCCCCGCGCCACGCACCTGCGCAAAATGTCACAGGAACTGGGCAAAGATGCGAACCCGAAGTGGTATGACATGTCGGCCAAGCTGGAACAGTACATCAAGAAGGAAAAAGGCCTGAACGCCAACGTTGACTTCTACTCAGCGTCAACATACACCACGCTGGGATTGGATGTTGACCTGTTTACACCGGTGTTTGCTGTCTCACGCATCAGCGGCTGGACGGCCCACGTGATCGAGCAGTTGGACGATAATCGTCTGATCCGCCCGCGCGCCGACTACATCGGTCCGAAACATCCGGCAAAGTACGTGCCAATCGATCAACGGTAAGAAGCAATTTCAAAAAAGAAAAAGCCCCTCCGTAAAAGAGGGGCTTTTTTTTGGAAAAGCATTATACGCTGCGGAGGAATCGCGGTCTCATTTTTTTTGGTCGGCGCGTGCAGGAAGCGAGATCATCCCATAACCGGCGACGCCGGAACCAACCATGAATCTAAAGGGCGTAGAATAATCCTATGCGCCGCGTGTATCTCGATAACAACGCCACCACACCTGTCCTCCCGGAAGTATTTGAGGCCATGAAGCCTTTCTATCTGGAGGAGTTCGGCAATGCCTCGTCCATTCACCACTACGGGCAGCGTGCCCGCAGTGCCGTGGAAAAGGCCCGCAGTTCCGTGGCGGCCCTGCTGAATGCACGACCGGCTGAGATTGTCTTCACCAGCGGCGGCACGGAAGGCGACAACGCCGCCATCTTTGGATTGACCAGCAAAGGCGATCACATCATCACGTCCACCATTGAGCACAGCGCGGTGATGAATAGCTGTAAGCGACTCGAACAAATGGGCTGTGAGGTTACGTTTGTTCCCGCCAATGCACACGGTGAGGTCGAGCCGGACGAGATCCGCAAAGCTTTGCGGCCCAATACACGGCTCATCAGCATCATGATGGCCAACAATGAAACCGGTGTGGTCCAGCCGGTGGAAGAGATCAGCCGCATCGCCCGCGAAGCCGATGTCTTCTTTCACACAGACGCAGTACAGGCCGCCGGTAAAATCCCGATCGACGTGCAGAAGATGGGCTGCGACGTGCTCACCATCTCAGGGCACAAAATCCATGCCCCGCAAGGAACAGGCGCGGTGTATATCAAGCGCGGCACCTTGATTCAGCCCATGATTTATGGCGGTAGCCATGAGCGCCAGCGCAGGGCGGGCACGGAAAATCTTCCTGGCATTGTAGGCCTTGGCAAAGCAGCTGAGTTGTCAAAGGCGTGGCTGGAAGGAAACGGTCCGGCGGAAATGAGCGCTCTCCGCGATCGCCTGCAAAATTCTATTCTGGATGCAGTGACTGACGTAGGTGTCAACGGAGATGGTGCCAGCCTCGTTCCCAACACCACCAATCTCTGGTTCGATTACATTGAAGGTGAGGCGCTGGTGATTGCGCTGGATCTGAAAGGCCTGGCGGTCTCAAGCGGGGCCGCGTGTTCATCAGGCGCCATTGAACCTTCCCATGTACTGCTGGCGATGGGTCTTTCGCATGAGAAGGCGCGCTCCAGTGTTCGCATCAGCCTGGGCAAGCAGACTACCGGCGAAGACGTTGATTTCGCGATCAAAGTGTTGCCGGAGACGGTGGCCCGGCTGCGTGAAATCTCGCCCCTGCACAATGCATCCAAGGTCAATGCAGGCAAGAGGACCGTCAGCGCAACCTAGAGTATTCATGGGCGTGGCGAGCGTGTTTAGCCGGGCCTAGCAGATCGTTGATTTTTACTGCCAGATCCTTAAACCGAAATGGTTTGTGCATGAAGACGGCGCCCCGATGCTTGAGTGCGTGATCCACGGCAGCGTGCTCCGCGTAGCCGGACATAAAGATGACCTTTAGGTCCTTATGCAGAGCGCTCAAGCTGGACGCAACATTCTCTCCGCATCCTCCCGGCATCACCATATCAGTGAGCAGGAGATCAATACCATTTGCCTGGGCCAATGACATTGCTTCCGCGGGACCGGACGCTTCAAGCACCGTGTATCCCAGACCGCTCAGGTAGCTCCCGATCATTGTTCGCAGACTCAGCTCGTCTTCTACAACAAGAATGGAACAGCCGACGCCGGTGAGATCTTCAAACCCGGTCACCGTATTCATCGCGAAGGGTTCCTCACTGCGGGGCAGGCAGAGCGTAAATGAAGTGCAAGCTCCCGGCGTGCTTTGGACGGAAATGTGGCCTTGTGACTGTTTCACAATGCCGTATACCGTGGCTAACCCAAGCCCGGCGCCGCGCCCCATTTGTTTGGTGGTGAAGAAGGGCTCAAAAACATGTCGCAGAGTCTCTTCATCCATTCCCTTGCCGGAATCGGTGACGGTCAGGCAGATGTATTGGCCCGGCACAATGCCCGGATAATCAGGGCTCACCTCTGTCAGCTCAAGATTGCGGGTTTCAAGCACAATCGTGCCGCCATGTGGCATGGCTTCGCCAGCGTTGGCAGTCAGGTTGGTGAGAATCTGGTCTGCCTGAACTATATCCATCTTCACGCTCCACAGGCCTTCTTGTAAGCGCGTCTCCAGTTTCACATTCTCACCGGCAATGCGCTGCAACGCTGTCTGCATTCTCAACACAACCTGGTTCAGGTCAAAATTAGAAGGCTGCACCACCTGCTTGCGCGCAAATGCCAGCAATTGGCCGGTTAAATCGGAAGCTCTTTCCGCGGCCTCGCGTATGCGGTCAAGCATTTTCAGATTACTGAGATTAAAGCTTAGCCGGCTTTCCAGCACCTCGCCCGCTCCGCGGATAATGGTAAGGAGATTATTGAAGTCGTGCGCAATGCCGCCTGCCAATCGCCCAATTGAATCCATTCTTTGCGCGACCCGCACCTGCTCTTCCAGCATTCTCTTTTCTGAAATATCACGGCTCACAGTGGCGATACTGACGAGGTGGCCGGCTTCGTCGTAGATCCCAAACCCGCGCGAGTCCACCAGAACTGCTTCACCGGTAATGAAATGACGCAGGCAAAATTCCCCATTCCACACGCGACCAGCGTGCACCGTTGGAAGTATCTGCTGCTCCAGAATTTCAAGTGCGCCGGGACCAAGAAATTCAAAAACTGTCTTTGACGTGGCTTCCTCGTCACTCCGCAAGCCCACAAGCTGCTGCCCCGCGCGATTGAGAAATGTGATATTGCCCTTCAAGTCAGTCACGCCGATGAAGTCCGGACTGTTTTGCAGCGCCCCGGTAAGACCAAGACGAGACTTCTCCTCCAGCTTGCGCTCGGTGATGTCCATCATGATGCCGGTGATACGAACGCCGGCATCGGAATGATTGTCCGGAACAATGCATTTGCCTCTGGACATCAGCCAACGCTCCCTGCCATCCGGATGCAACACGCGATACTCCACTTCGTATTCGCCGCCGTCTCCGTTTTGCAGCAGTTTCTCAATTTGCTGGGTCACACGGTCGCGATCGGAAGGATGAATTCTTGACGTAAAAAGTTCAAGGCTTGGAGGTTCATCGCACGAAACGCCCAGCATTTCAAAGCTCCGGCCGGACCATTCTGTATGTCCTGTTTGCGGGTAGAAATCACAAAGGCCCAGGCCTGCGGCTTCAATGGTAAAGCGCAGCTTTTCTTCCGCTGATGCCACTGCTTCGGCCGCCATCCGGCGATCATGGATATCCACGCTTACGCCCAGCCACCTGGCGAAATAACCCTTATTGTTGATTAAGGGGACGGCCCGGGAAAGAAACCACCGGTATTCGCCGGTCTTGCTGAGGTACCGCAGTGTTTCTTCGTAGTGTGATCTGGTTTCAATTGCCTGCGACCATGAACGGGCGATGCGCTTGCGATCATCACGATGAACCGCCTCAAGCCAGCCCAGGCCACGGGCTTGTCTAAACGTCTGTCCGGTGTATTCAAACCATTGGCGATTGCTGTAAACTGCGCAGCCGGAGCTGTCCGAGATCCAGATAACCTGTGGCGTCAACTCAAACAGCGCGCGATATGCCGCTTCCGTACGAAACAAATCCGCTTCTCCATCAGCTGGAGACAAACTTTCGCTCGCCTGAAGCGACAACGACGCCAATTGCCGACGCAACTGGACTACTTCGTTTTCAAGGGTCGTTGATGTGTTTTCCATCTGGCGGATTTCTGAAGAGTGACTGGGCAAATCACCAGGCTTCTCGTCCACATACTTGACTAAAACTTCTCGCAGACGCCGCATCGATCTCACGAGAATCAATTGCCGAAGTCTATTGCATCACCACGGAAACCTCTAGCCATTTCTATCCGATCTTTACTAATAATTTGTTCAGATGTAATTTCTGATTAAGACTCTCTAAGTCTGCTTCTACAGATTTTTTGTATATGCGATCAATATCCGCGACCTAAAGGTGAAAGACTTTAGGCGCCTTAGTCACGCGTAATGCCGGATTTTTGTGCAAATTCTTCTCAACGTGTTTTAGGGTAAGCTGAGAGTGCCAGGACTGACTGGGCCATGCCTGCGAATCTAAGCTCAATGGCCCGATCAGAAAAACTTTATGAGTCAGAAGTGGCTTCCAAAGAGCTTCATCGTACTTAAGAATTATTCGCGCAGTGACTTCTCTGCCGATCTGATCGCCGGCGTCACCGTTGGTCTGGTGGCGCTGCCATTGGCTATGGCTTTTGCCATTGCCTCCGGTGTTCCGCCACAGGCCGGCCTCTACTGCGCCGTGATCGCCGGCTTCATCATCTCCGCGCTGGGCGGTTCGCGCGTGCAGATCGGTGGTCCAACCGGCGCGTTCGTGATTGTTGTTTCCGGCATAGTGACCAGATATGGCATTGAAGGCCTTTTTACGGTTACCGGTATGGCCGGAATCCTGCTCATCCTGCTGGGCGCGACGGGACTGGGTAGCGCAGTCAAATATATTCCGCGCCCCGTGATTGTCGGTTTCACTAATGGCATTGCCGCAGTGATTGCCAGCACTCAGATCAAAGACTTTTTCGGCCTGCAAATCCCCCACGTGCCAGGCGATTTTCTTGGCCGCATGCAGGCGATCTTCCATAACTTCGGGACCCTTTCCCCCTGGGAAACCTCGCTTGGCGTTCTTTCTCTGGCCTTAATTCTTTTATTCCGCAAATATGTTCCCCGCATACCGGGATACATTGTTGCCCTCTTTGCCGGTACGGCTCTGGTCTGGCTCTTCCACCTGCCGGTTGAAACCATTGGAACCCGCTTCGGTGGAATCCCATCTGGATTTCCGCCATTGCGTGCTCCTTCGTTTCACCTTGACCTGATTCGGCCTCTCATCCATCCGGCGATCACGGTGGCTATGCTGGGCGCGATCGAATCGCTGATGTCGGCCGTGGTGGCAGACAGGATGTTCGGCAAAGGCGAAAAACACAATCCCAACGTTGAGTTGATTGGCCAGGGCATTGCCAACTTCTTTTCTCCACTGCTTGGCGGATTGCCCGCCACGGGTGCAATCGCCCGTACGGCAACAAACATCCGCTCCGGCGCCAGGACCCCTGTAGCCGGCATGATCCATGCTGCCACGCTACTGGTGATCCTGCTTGTCGCTGCGCCCATCGCCAGATTCATTCCCCTGAGCGTACTCTCTGCGATCCTGCTTGTAGTGGCCTACAACATGGGTGAATGGGGAGAAATTCCGGAACTGCTGAAACTCTCGCGCCTGGAATTGGGGACATGGTTCGGCACGTTCATGCTTACGGTATTCGCAGACCTCACCGTGGCGGTGGAGGCGGGCATGATCATGGCAGCACTCATTTTCATCCGCAAAGTAACTCTCACCACAACCATCAGCCCGGTCACTCCGGAATATGTGGAAGAAGGCCGCGTACATATTCTCCAGGACAAGGACATTCCCGACTACGTATCGATCTACCGCATTCACGGCCCGTTTCTATTTGGCGCGGCAGACAAAATTGAAGAATTGATCCGGATGATTCCTGAACTGCCGCCCGTACTTGTTCTCCGCTTGCGCAACATGACTGCGATTGACGCCACGGGGATTCGCGCATTGGAACATCTTGCGGACAGGGTAAAAGCGTCAAGTCGTGGACTGATCTTATGCGGGGCGCCTGAACAGCCTGAGCGATTGCTGCAGCGTGCCGAATTCAAGGACCACGTCGGCCGCGAGAATATCTGTGATAACGTGGCGCAGGCCCTGGACCGTGCCCGCACCATCCACGAGGAAATGAAGGCACGGGACGTGCAAAAGCTCGCGGCGGAAGCTGCTGCTTCAACGTCGCATTGACCTGACGCAACGGGATGTAAAGCATCGTTTATAATCAATGTAGCGGTTGCTGGTGTCAGCGCAGCAGCCGCTTTTCCTTTTATGCCTGAGCAGACCATAGCCGTTGCCATGTCCGGCGGTGTGGATTCATCCACCGTTGCGGCCATGCTGCGTGCGGAAGGCCATCAGGTGGTCGGGCTGACTATGCAGTTGTGGAACCAGCGACGTCTTGCTGGTCGCGAAGGCATGCCGGAGAAGATACAGGGAAGATGCTGCTCGATTGACGACGTGTATGACGCGCGTCGAGTGGCGGAAGACCTGGGAATTCCCTACTACGTAGTGAATCAGGAAGATCGCTTTGAGCGTGACGTGGTTCGGCCGTTCGTGGAGGAGTACCTTTCCGGACGCACACCGATTCCCTGCAGTCTCTGCAACAACCATCTAAAGTTTGATCAGTTGCTCATCACGGCTCGGCAGATTGGTGCTGACCTGCTGGCGACCGGACATTATGCGCGTTGCGAGTTTTCGCCCGAGCGCAATCGCTGGTTGCTGTTGCGTGCCGCCGATCCAGCCAAGGACCAGACCTATTTCCTTTTTGGCCTCACACAGGAACAGCTCAGCCGCACGCGCTTCCCGCTTGGTCATATGAAAAAGCCGCAGGTGCGCGAACTGGCCAGACAGCATGGACTGGCATTGGCGGAAAAGCCTGACTCGCAGGAAATCTGCTTTGTCCCTGGCGGAGACTACAAGCAATTTATTGACGCGTATCTGGGTGAGCAGGGGGAGTCCCTGCCGGACACTTCCGGCGAACTGGTCACCAGTGATGGCAAGGTGCTTGGCCGCCATGAGGGGATTCACAACTTCACCGTGGGACAGCGTAAGGGGCTTGGCGTAGCCACAGGCTCGCCGCTTTACGTGATCAACATCAACGGTGAGAAGGGACAGGTAACGGTTGGCAATACCGAAGAGCTGCTGGCCACACGTTTACTGGCCCACCGCATGAACTGGATCGCATTTGATGACTTGCGGGAACCAGTCAGGGTGCAGGCCAAGATTCGTCATCGCCATGAACCGGCGTCAGCGACCATTGAGCCGGCAGCTAACGGCGAGACTCTAGTCACCTTTGACGCGCCTCAACGCGCCATCACACCTGGACAGGCCGTTGTCTTTTATCAGGACGATGTTGTGATCGGTGGTGGGTGGATTGCTGAAGTTCCGCGCTAGCTCACGCAGGTAGCGGCACACTTGTAGCTGGGTGGGGCCGCACTGGATGAGGGTGAAGGAACTTCTGCCGCTCCTCTTCCAGGCTTTCGATCTCGTTACCGATCCGTATCTGGTCCCAGCCAAGAGCTGCGCCAATCCTCTGCGCGGCGTCATTGGTACATGCGCTGGACCAGCACGCGCCCAATGCCACAGGAACGCGGCGCAGCAGAATGTCGCCGAGCGTAATCGCGGATTCATGCACCACGGCTTCCACGGCCTCGGCCACCAGATGTGAGCTGTGTTCGCAAATCGGCTCCCGCAAGCGATCATCAAGCGATGCAGCGTGAGCAATCGCCAGAGCATGGCGGCCATGCCACTCCGCGATTCCTTGAGCACATTCTTCAGGAATACGGGCTTTGCAGGCCACGATTCGCGCCCAGTGCCTGACTACGGACTCCACGCCCTCTTCCTGCACTACGGCGCCGAAGATACAGGCTGGTTGCGCTATGTTGAGGCCGAGCTTGCGTCCCACGTCGCGCGCCAGGCTGGCCGCAGTCGTCAGCTTGCCACCAATGACAGACAGCAAGCCTTCCGCACCTTCATCCCCATGGTCATGCAGGACGTGGCGGCGAGTAATGGCTGAATACTTTTTGCCCGGTGCATATGGCAGAGGACGAATGCCCGCAAAACTGTAGCGAATATCCGCCTTGGTCAGCCCGGTCCGCGGCAGGAGCCGGGAAAAATTTTGAAAAAGATAGTCGACTTCCTGTGGGGAAGGTTGCGCGCAATCAGGCGCGCCGTCGTCCAGAACTTCCGTAGTCCCCAGCAATACCTGACCATTCCACGGCAATACAAAGATCTGCCGGCCATCGAGTGCTTCGGTGTAAACCGCCTGGGCCGGAGCGCCTGGAAATTGCGGCAAAACCAGATGCGTTCCGCGCACACCACCGATCATTCTTGGCGTTTTGATCCCTGAAGACCCGACAACAATATCCGCCCACGGTCCAGTGGCATTCACAATCCTGTTGGCCGTAACCGAGTATTCCTGGCGGGAAATTGAATCCCGCAAGCGCGCGCCGGTAACGCGGCCGTTGCTGCGCGTAATCTCCAACACATGGGTGTGGTTCCGCACTACCGCGCCGGCATCCATGCTTTCGGCCAGCCATTCGGCTACCAGTCTCTCGGGAAATTCACACTGCGCATCTTCGTAGGAATAGACTGACCAGTTCCGTCCGTCGTCCAATTGCTGCTCAAATTCGCGGACGCTGGCAAATGAAGTCCGCTTGCCTCCTGCCCAATAGTGATACAGCCATAAACCCGTTCTGATCGCCAGACTGCTGCGCATAAAAGATCTGGGACTGGCCGGCAAAGCCAGCAAAAACTGCATGGGCCGTACCAGATGGGGTGACTCGCTCAGCAGGCGCTCACGTTCGTGGAGCGATTCACGCACCAGAGAAATCTCGCCCTGCTCCAGGTAACGCAATCCTCCGTGGATAATCCGCGTGGATCGACTGGTAGTACCGGACCCGAAATCGTTCTGCTCAACCAGGAGTGTGCTCTTGCCATGGCGCGCGCACTCACGCGCGATGGCCACGCCGTTGATACCGCCGCCAATTACCAGAACATCAAATCCGCGGCCCTGTAATGGAAGAGAGCTACTCACGACCACTATGATTAGATGCTTTTTGCCTTTCCGACAACATTACTTCGGAGCAAGTCTTTTCACCTAGGCAACGGTTCTGAACTACATCTGAAACCTTTAAACAGGGCATTCCATGAAAAAGGCCGCTCTCCGGTTTCATGAGAACGGCCTTATTCAGAACTGGTTTCCTGACAAGAAAAGCTTTTAGACCCGCTTAATCATTGTCTTAGCGACATTTGAAGTCTCTGCGCCTGTACCGCGGAATGCCGGGACTGAGGAGCTCAGACTTACGCGGTCTGCTCCCATCTTCTTGGCATGGTAGAGCGCCTCGTCAGCATAACGCAGCAGCATATCCGGCGTTAGATCACCACCCTGGGAGAACGATATTCCCAGTGAAACGGTAATCTTACCGATGGCCACATTGTTATGTTCGATTTTTAGATTGGCCACAGAAGCACGTACCATCTCAGCGCGCTCTTGCACGCTTTCCGGTGAACTATCCGGCATCACAACTACAAATTCTTCGCCCCCAAAACGGCACACTATATCTTCGGTCCGGACAGCGCGGCGCAGCAGGAAAGCCACTTCCTTCAGAACCAGGTCACCGGCTTCATGTCCGAAGGTGTCATTGAACTGTTTGAATTTGTCGATATCCGCCATGATCACGCCCAGGCCGCTATGACGGCGCGCCGAACGCCTGACTTCCTGCTCCATGGTCGCCTGCAGGAAACGACGGTTGTAGAGTGTGGTGAGCGGGTCCCGGATCGATTGATCATGCAGCTTTTCGCGCAGCTTCAGATTGGCAAGCCGCAGGGCGGTGTACTCACCCAGTTGCTGGATCAGCGTGAGTCGTGTCGGGGTAAACAGTTCAGCATTGTCTGCGCTGATGTGCAGAATGCCCAGTGTCTCACCCAGTGCTGATAAAGGAAGACAGATGTACGCGGGCGGAATAGTGCCACTGAAATGATGACAGGAAAGCGACTTAGGGTCCTGCAAACGTACATGCAGACGGCTGCCGCGCATTGCGCAGCAGTCTTCCGGAGCAAGGAGGTTTTGCGAAGGGCTGTCCGATTCGCCCCAGCTTGCCATTGTGCCCATCAGGTTATGCGTGTTGTCGATGGCGAAAACGGCACCCGCGCTCGCCGGCAGCAGCCGCTGCGAATATCCGCTCAGCACATCAAATGCCTCGCTGGCATTCACGCAAATCTGCAGGTCAGCCTGCAATTCGTTGAGGCACTTGCTGCTTTCGGTTTCGCTTTGCAGGCGTTCCAGTGATCCTTCCAGCCGTGCCTGAGCGTGCAGGGCCGAACGTTCCGCGACACGCAGTTTCTTCGATTCCCGCATGACCAGCATGAACAGAACAGCCATGACCAGCACAAATCCGCCAATGCGGACGGAAACGCTGCGCTCAACTTCCTTAGCGCGAGATTGCGATGCCAGGTTCCGCTCTCGCAGCAGCAACTCTTCTTCTTCCTTGAACTTTTGAATGGCGTCGCGCACGCGGTCACGCCGGAAATCTGTGTCCTGGCTGTGATAAATCAAAAGCGTTTTTGAAGTACGCAGGTTGTCGCGCAGTTGCAGCAATTCGTCACTGATCCAGTTGCGCAGTTCTTTGATCTTCGCCTGGTGTACAGCGTCATCCTGTGTCAGGTAGGACACACGATCCACTTGCATCCAGACTTTCGCAACGGCGCCTTCAAACGTATCAAGATCCTGTTTTTCGGGAGTGAGAATGTAATGGAGCCACGCCTCCCGGGCATCCTGCAGTCCGTCTTCAATCCCTTCCATCTCATGGAGGACCTGATGGGTATGCTCAACATAAGCCTGGGAGTTTAGAAGTTCCCGCGTACGGGAAAAGCCGTCCCACGCCAGCGCCACCAGAAAAGCCAGCATTAGTAAGAAAGCAAACGGGAGAAGGGTACGTGCTTCCAGCGCACTCATGGTTATCTGTTCGGCCCGTTTGAAAAATCTCAGATGCATGGATGTGGCACTCCGGAATAGCGACTTTTTACCTAGAGAGGCGCAATGATACCCTAATTCGGTGTCTACAGGAGAGAAATTCGAGAAGGCCGTAGCCATCATGGCGCGACTCCGCGCCCCCGGCGGATGCCCCTGGGACCGCGAGCAAACTTTCGACACAATCAAAAAGTACACATTAGAAGAGACTTACGAGGTTCTGGAGGCCATCGACAACCGCGACTGGCCGGAGCTCACCAGCGAACTCGGCGATCTTCTATTACAGGTCCTCTTCTACTCCGAAATGGCGAAAGAGATTGGATTCTTTAATATCGATGATGTGCTGGATTCACTCAGCAAAAAACTGATTGGGCGCCATCCGCACGTGTTCGGCGATGTGAAGGCCGACGACTCGCAAACAGTCCTGCAAAACTGGGAAGCCATCAAAAAAGAAGAGAAGCGGTTACGCACGGCGACGAATTCTGAGACCGGCGAAACATCGGCCGGCCTCCTCGATGCTGTGTCCTCCAAAATGCCGGCGTTGATGGAAGCCGGGAAGATAAGTTCAAAAGCTGCTCACGTCGGCTTTGACTGGCCAGACATCAACGGTCTGTTTGAAAAGCTTACGGAAGAGACCAGGGAACTGCAGGAACAACTGTCGCAGCTTACTTCGGATTCTCTTCAACCACAGGCACAAACCAGAATTAACGCCGAACTGCATGCCAGGATAGAAGATGAAATCGGCGACCTTTTTTTCGTCATGGTGAACCTGGCTCGTCGGCTTTCTGTTGATCCTGAATCCGCGCTCCGCCGCACCAATCGAAAGTTTCGCCGTCGTTTTGGTTTTCTTGAACAAAAATTGAAAGACCGCGGCACGTCTCTGGAAGACGCTCCATTGGAATTGATGGAATCGCTGTGGCAGCAAGCCAAACTTTCTGAGGAGGACTGCCGTTGAGCGCCAGTACAGCCGGGACGGACCAGATCGTCATCCGCAAATGCATGGGCATGGATGAACTCAAAGCCTGCGTCGATTTGCAAAAGGAAGTCTGGAATTTTGACGATGTGGATATCGTTCCACTCCGCCTGTTCGTTGTAAGCCAGAAAATCGGCGGCCAGGTGATTGGAGCATTCTCTGATAATCAGCTTGTTGGCTTCGCTTTCTCCATACCCGGCTCGCGCAACGGACATTCCTATCTGCATTCGCACATGCTGGCGGTGCGTGAGAAGTTTCGTAACTATGGCCTGGGGCGGCGACTCAAGCTAGCCCAGCGGGATGACGCCATCGCCCACGGTTTTGATTTGCTGGAGTGGACGTTTGATCCACTCGAGATCAAGAACGCCTATCTCAACCTGGTAAAGCTCGGCGCCATCACCCGGCGTTACAGCGTGAACCATTACGGATTGTCATCGTCGCCATTGCAGGGCGGATTGCCTACGGACCGCCTGGTCGCCGAGTGGTGGTTGAAGTCAAAACGTGTTCTCAACCTGCTGGATAGAAATCAGTCCCCGGAATTTACTGTCGAAAAGAAGATCCGAGTTCCTGGCGAAATTTATTCCTGGAAAGCTTCTGACTCGGACCGCGGCAAAGCGGCAGAAGTGCAAAAGCGCAATCGCGAAGAGTTCCTGTCCTCTTTTCGCGACGGGCTTTCCGTTTTGAGCTATGAACGCGACGATGATGGTAACGGCGAATTTCAACTTGGACGTTGGGACGAAAAGCTCAGCTACGCCTCCCCCGGCAGTGAAGGAAACCATGAAGATTGAAGCTGTCACTCTGCGCGAAATACATATGCCGCTGGTCCATTTCTTTGAAACCAGCTTTGGACGCACCACCGAGCGCCGCATTCTCCTGGTCACTCTGCACACGGACGGCCCGGAAGGCTGGGGCGAATGCGTGGCGGGTGAAGATCCCTTTTACAGTGAAGAATCAATCGACACCGCGTGGTATGCGACGGAGCGTTATCTTGCGCCGGCATTGCTGGGAAAGGACATTGCCCGTGGGGCGGAAGCCCCGGCCTTGCTGGGAAAAATCCGCGGGCACCGCATGGCCAAAGGCGCGGTTGAAAATGCGCTCTGGGACGCGGAAGCGCAGGCCCGCCAGGTTCCACTGTGGAAGCTCCTCGGCGGCACGCAAAATGAAATCGCCTGCGGCGTTTCGATAGGAATTCAAAACTCTCACGAGCAGCTTCTGGAAAAGATTGATACTGAAGTGAAAGCCGGGTATCGGCGCATCAAAGTGAAATGCAAGCCCGGATGGGACGTGGAAGTCTTTGAGAAGATCCGCGCCCGGTGGCCCGGGATCGTCCTAAGTTGTGACGCCAACTCCGCCTACACGCTGGACCAGATCGACCACCTGAAGAAGTTTGATCAGTTCAATCTCCTCATGATCGAACAGCCGCTCTGGCATGACGATTTTTATTTCCATGCTCAATTGCAAAAGCAGATCAAGAGCGCCATCTGTCTGGATGAAGCCATCCATAACCGCAGAGATGCACAGGCCGCCGCAGAGTTGGGCTCATGCCGAATCATCAATATTAAGGTCGGGCGCGTCGGCGGGTTCAGTGAAGCCATTGCCATTCACAACGTGGCGCAGAAGGCGAAGATTCCCGTGTGGTGCGGAGGTATGCTGGAAGCCGGCATTGGACGGTCACACAATATTGCGTTGTCTTCCCTATCCAACTTCACTCTTCCGGGAGATGTCTCTGCCTCCAAGCGTTACTGGAAGGAAGACATCATTGAGCCTGAAGTTGAGGTGTCTCCAAAGGGATTCATCAAGGTGCCGGACGCGCCAGGACGAGGCTTTCAATTGAGAGATGATCTCATTGAGAAGCTCACGGTGCGCAAACAGACTTTGAGAGCGGGCACCGTGGCAGCAGGATGAGCGAACAACTCGAGGTCAACCAAGTTACTCATCCGGTCGCCATCATAACCGGCGGCGGACGTGGTATTGGCGCCGCCACGGCCCGTCTGTCGGCGAAACGTGGCTACAAGGTCTGCATAAGTTATCTGGAACAAGCCGGCGCCGCCAATAGTCTTGTCAAAGAAATCCGCGATGCAGGCGGGACCTCAATTTCCATTCAGGCTGATGTCGGCAAAGAAGCTGACGTGATGCGGATGTTCACCACGGTGGATCGCGAACTAGGCCGCGTTTCAGCGCTGGTGAATAACGCCGGGACGCTGGAAACGCAATCGCGTGTGGACGCGATTGATGCGGCGCGCCTGCAACGGATATTCAATACCAACGTAATTGGCAGCTTTCTCTGCGCACGCGAGGCCATTCAGCGCATGTCGACTAAACTTGGCGGAAATGGCGGAGGCATCGTAAACATTTCATCCATCGCCGCGCTTTATGGCGCAGCGGGCGAGTACGTGGACTATGCCGCAAGCAAGGGCGCAATCGATAGCTTCACTCTTGGTCTGGCCGGTGAGGTCGCGGAGGAAGGTATCCGCGTGAACGCCGTGAGACCCGGCTTCATTTACACCGATATCCATGCCAAAGGGGGCGAACCCAGGCGCGTGGATCGGGTAAAGACACTGGTTCCCATGAAACGCGGGGGAACGCCGGAAGAGGTTGCCGCAGCTATACTCTGGCTGCTTTCCGATGAAGCCTCGTACGTGACCGGAACGATCCTTGACGTTTCCGGCGGGCGCTAGAGCGATGGATGTTGGATTAACGCAGCTCGCAAACATCAAACGCTTCCCCGTTGCGATCACTCTGATTTTGCTGGTGTTGACCGGGTGCAAGAGTGCGCAGGTTGAGCTTCCGATATCGGACCACCCACGACTGACGGCGAATGTCATCTCCAAGGACGTTATTTTTCGCAGCGCGTCTCTCGGCAGAAATATCACTTACCGTGTAATTCTTCCCGCGTCCATTCCACAAAACAAACAACTGCCAGTCATCTATCTGTTACACAGTGGTGGAGGCGGATATCGCGACTGGTCAAACTACTCAGATGTTGCCCATTACGCTGAACGCGGCTTTCTGCTGGTGATGCCGGAAGGCGAAAACTCCTATTACACGAACGCAGCCGAGCGGCCGCAAGACAGATTTGAAGACTACGTCGTTAAAGACCTGATCGCCGACGTGGAAGCGCGCTTTCAGGTGATTCCCAAGAGAGACTCGCGAGCGATCGTTGGCGTTTCCATGGGCGGCTTTGGAGCGGTCAAGATCGCTCTTAAACATCCTGGGCTTTACGGATTCGCCGCTGGGCTCAGTTCGGCCGTTGATGTTCCCAGCCGTCCTTTCTCCATCAAACGAATTTCGCAATATCGCGGTCATGCGCAAATCTTCGGCCCCTGGGGCAGCCAGGTCCGTCATGAGAACGATCCTTTGGTTCTTGTTCTCTCGGCCGATCCCATCGCCACCCCGTTTTTGTTCTTGACCTGCGGTGATCGCGAAGGCCTTCTTGGCCCCAACCGAAGATTTGCCGGCCTTTTAAAACAGCGAGGTTATCGCTATGAGTTTCATAGCGTCCCGGGCGGTAACCACGATTGGAGCCAGTGGAATTCACAACTTCCCGCGGTATTCAGCGCCTTGAATTCACACATGCAGCCTCGCTAAACCACACTCAGTTTGCCGCCATTTTCACAATCCCTTTGCGCAAATGCCTGCCTGAGGTTTAACCTTTTGCGCACGATCGCCAGCTCAGGTTTTTAAGGGGTGCCGCAGGATGCTCAAGCACATTTTTGTCGCTTTATGTTTTGCTGTGGTGTCGATCTCATCGCACGCCCAGACCGCTGATCCCCAGTTGCTGGCGGAGATCCAGAAAATCAAAACCATCGACAATCACTCGCATCCTCCCAAGGTGGTGTCCGCCGGCGAAAAGGATGATGAGTTTGACGCGCTGCCCTGCGACCCTCTGGAACCGAGCACGCCAACCACTATCTCTCGTCCTGAAAATCCGCAATACATCGCTGCATGGAAAGCGCTCTATGGTTACCAGTATGACGATGCAAAGCCGGAGCATGTGCGCGAATTGCTGGCAGCCAAGAAGAAAGTCAGGGACGAGCAGGGGGACAACTTTCCTAACTGGGTCCTCGACCAGCTTGGGATTGAAAGCGAGCTGGCGAATCGCATTGCCCTGGGCCGCGGCCTTCAACCGCCAAGGTTTCGCTGGGTCCCCTTTGATGATGCACTCATGTACCCATTGAAAAGCTCCGAACTGGCCAGCGAAACGCCGGACCGAAAATTTTTCTACTCGCGGGAAACTGATCTTCTCCGCCGCTACGTAAAGGATCTCGGCCTTGAGACTTTGCCGTCCACTCTGCAGGAATATCTCAGCAAAGTAGTTACGCCAACGCTGGAAGCCCAGAAAAAGAACGGTGCTGTGGCGATTAAGTTCGAAGCGGCATACCTGCGCTCACTCGACTTCGGGTCGCCTGAGCCAATTGAGGTCCTGGCCCGTACCTATCAGCATTTTGTTAAAGAAGGCATTCCGCTGCGCACGGACTACGTCCGCCTGCAAAATGTACTGTTCCGCTACATTGCGCGCGAAGCCGGACGCCTGGGCATGCCGGTCCACCTGCACACAGGCGGCGGCTGCGGGACCTACTTCCATCTCTCCGGATCCAATCCTGTGCTGCTGGAATCCGTTCTGAATGAGGCCGACCTGCGTAAGACCACCTTTGTTCTGGTCCACGGCGGCGCCAGCACCTTCAGTAAGCAGACCTCTTATCTGCTTATGAAACCCAATGTCTATGCGGACTTCTCTGAGCAGACATGGCTGATTTCCACCCGTGCGCTCAGCCAGGTGATTCGCGAATGGCTGGAGTGGTATCCGGAAAAAGTCATGTTCGGCACCGATCTGTATGCCAACACACCGGAGATCGACTGGGAAGAGATCGGCTGGCAAACTACCCAGACCTCCCGGCAAGCCCTGGCCATCGCCCTTACCGGCATGATCGAAGACAAGGAGATTTCCGGAGAAAGGGCCCTGGAAATAGCCCATATGGTGCTCCACGACAACGCGGCTAGACTTTATGGGTTCTCGGGCAAATAGCTAACCGTTGGCCGGTCGTCTGACTCCGGTGCAGAGGCCGCAAAACCCCCAGCCGCGTGTCTCAGCGAAGGCATTAAGATTAACGTTTTCTGTTAATTTTTGTTTACTTCGTGCTTGACTGCTTACTCTGGAACTGCAAGACTCACGGTGTTCAAAATCGAACCGGTGGACCCTCCATGGTTCGAAGACGAACGCATTACCCGACGGTTGGTTTCAAATTTCATAAGAGTTGTCCGGGAAACTTGGAGTTATAACGTTGTAAAACACGAAAGAAGATCTTCGTGTTGGGCCGAACCCGTGGTAGGTCTCTCTCCGGGAAATGTGGTGTGAAGTTAAGTCTTCCAGCCTGGTTTCCGGGGGTGAGCAGCAATAAGGGGGACACTCTCAAATGGAGTTCCAGGATAAGGTTCTCAAGTGTATCGACTGCGGCGCTGACTTTATTTTCACTTCCGGTGAACAGCTTTTCTTCCATGACAAGCAGTTCAAGAATGAGCCGAAGCGCTGCAAAAACTGCAAAGGCAAGCGCGCGCAGGCCTTAGGCATTCCGCCGACCGGCGGTAATTATCAAAGGGTGGAAACCAAGGCAATCTGCTCCGGGTGCGAGCGTGAAACAACCGTTCCGTTCAAACCCACGCAAGGCCGTCCCGTATTTTGCCGCGAGTGTTTCCAGCAGCGCAAAGCAACTGCGGCATCAGCTTAATAGTTCATCTCTGAATATTAGGGATTCAGAAAATCACGCTATTCGTGTGTCGTGACGCTGCGATTGCCATCTAGGCAGGTTTTTTCGCAGCATGGCTCTTCAGGTTCCTGCTGGGAAGTGGCTTTCCGTTTGCCCGTTGCTGCCGAATGTCCTCGTGCTGGATCAAGAGCGCTTCAATCTGGCGGAGCAGATCGTCGGTATTCATAGGTTTCACCAGCATGGACTGGGCACCCTCGTCTTTCCAGTCACCGCCAAGAAGTGGGTAAGCCGTCAGGATCGCCACCGCAGGATTGTAGTCAGTCCTTTTGGCGGCCCGGATCACGTCATAGCCGGCTCGTTCGTGCTCCATCTTCATGTCCGTAATCACCATGTGGTAGCTTGCCGCTTTAAGCTTGGAGATGGCTTCTTTTCCTGAAGCCGCGGTCTCAACCTCAAATCCATGAATCTCCAGGATGGCTTTCAGCGTAAGCAGAATGGCTAGTTCGTCGTCGACAAGAAGGATACGTCGTTTCATGTAAGAGGTCTCCAGTAATGGAAGCACGTTCGGCGCTTTTGAGATGCGGCCAGCAGCTCAGAAGGTTGTGAGCTGCCGCCCGATTATTGGTTTCTGCGGGGGCGACTTTATAATGATGCCGTGCCCGGCTACTATCTGGAAAATTTCGGCTGTCGTGCCACACAGGCAGACGGGGCCTCGCTAGAGCGCGAACTGCAGGCCAGGGGATTCGGGCGCTGTGAATCTCCCGCCCATGCAGATATTGTAGTCCTAAACACATGCACAGTCACTGCCGCGGCAGACCATGACGCTCGGGCGGCCATCCGGCGAAGCCATCGCGAAAATCCTGCCGGCAAGATTCTGGTTACCGGCTGCTATGCCCAGCGCGCCCCGGAAGAAATTGCGCAGCTTCCGGGAGTCTTCTGGGTAGTCGGTAATTCTCACAAACACCTGGTTCCGGAAATTGTTTCGGCACAAAGTCCGTCAGGAACCCCAGCCAATTTCGTGGGCCTGGAAACGGTCCAACTCTCCGCCCCGGCATTTACCGTAATCGGTGACATCTTTGCCCATACTGAGCTGATCGCCGCCCCGGTGTTCGACGGGGAGTCCATCGCGGAGAAGACGCGGCCGAACCTGAAAGTACAGGACGGTTGCAACAATCGCTGCTCATTCTGCATTATCCCCAGCGTCCGGGGCCAAAGCCGGTCCATGAAGATGGAACGTGTGCTCGAGGAAGCCAACGCGCTGGTGGCTGCCGGGTATCGCGAGATAGTACTCAGCGGCATCAATCTGGGGCGATGGGGACGTGACTTACAACAGACGAATCAGCGATTTGAAGATTTATTGCGGGCACTCCTGGAACATACGGACGTGCAGAAGATTCGCATCAGCTCGGTTGAGCCCATGGACTGGAGTGATGAGATGATTGCACTGGTGGCGGAATCACCGCGTGTCGCCAAGCATGCGCATGTACCGCTGCAGTCTGGCAGTGATCAAATACTTCGCCGTATGCATCGCAAATACCGGCCATGGCACTACGCGGAGAAGATCAGAAAGATCCGTGAAGCGATGCCGGATGCAGCCATTGGCGCCGACGTAATGGTCGGCTTTCCCGGCGAGACCAATGAACTGTTTGAAGAAAGCCGCAGCTTTATTGAGCATCTGCCATTTACCTATCTGCACGTGTTCACCTATTCATCGCGACCAGGCACCGCCTCGGCCGCGATGCCTGATCAGGTGCCGGTGCAGATCGCTCGTGAACGCAATCGCGTCCTCCGCGACCTGGCAGCAGCCAAGAACCTGGCCTTCCGGAAGAGCTTCCTCGACCGCCAACTGGACGTGATCACTTTGCATGCGTCTGGCGATGGCTGGACCGAAGCGCTGAGTGACAACTATCTCAAAGTCAGGGTTGCTGGACAGCACGAGGCGAATGAGTCATTCACAGTCGACGTAAATGACGTAGGCGAAGAATCACTGGTGGCAACACCCCAGACAAGTCCGGCCCTTTCAGTCCCAGTCTAGAGTTGCAACGCCTGGTGATCTGCGCCTTACAGCACAGTGAAGGAGTGGATGTGTACGAGAGAATCGCCAACGGACGCACCGATCTTGTATTTGACCTTGCATCTCAGGGCAAGCCCGCCACAACGAAACATAGCGGAGTGTCCCTGATAAATTGGTGCGCTTATTACGGCGACGTTAGCGCGGTACGATTTCTGCTGGCAAACGGAGAATCGCTTGAAACACTGGGCACGGACATGGGTCTGGGCGCAGCCGCGTTTCACGGTCACTGGCGTCTGTGCGAATTCCTGATTGAGAATGGCGCGAACGTGAATTATGCCTCGCCGGACACGGGAGAGACTCCACTGCACTCGGCCTTATGTTCCGACACCAGAAAAGTAGCGGCCGATCTGGTTGTACGAGTGCTGCTGGCGCATGGAGCGGATCCGAATCGCAAGACTTTGCCTGGCAAAGAAACCGGCGGGTTCATGCGGGATTGCAGAACTCGAGCAGAAACACCTCTGCATCGCGCAGCTGCCTTCGCAGACGATTCAACGATCCAGCTTCTGCTTGATGCCGGCGCGATCATCGACTGCAAGGATATGAATGGAGACTCACCACTGGCGTGGGCAAGCTGGCACCTGCGACCCACGTCCGTTCTCCTGAAGCTTTGTTATGGTGAGTTTCGGATTAACCCGGCAAGATCGTCGATGGAGAATTACCTGCTTGGAAGGCCTGAGGCATGACATGGCTTTGGGATCGGACCAGGGATGGAACCAGGGGTCGACCCAGGAATGGAACCCCATCATGTTATACTTTTATTTGCTGCGTGTAGGCGCCGTGGCACTCCCCCAAAGAGTATTGTTTTTGCCTCCCGTTCCATGGAGCGGGTATAGGAGGATCGAATCGATAAGCGTTTTATTCGCATGAATGATCGCATCCGGGCGCGGGAAATCCGCGTGATTGATGCCGATGGTAGTCAGCTGGGTGTGATAACGCCCTTTGACGCGCTCAAGAAAGCCCGGGAACAGAACCTTGACCTGGTAGAGATTTCGCCCAACGCGGTGCCCCCCGTGTGCCGCATTATGGACTACGGCAAGTTTCTCTACGAGAATGAAAAGAAGGAACGGGCGGCGAAGAAGAACCAGAAGCAGATCGTCCTGAAAGAAGTGAAGTTCAGCGTGAACGTGGACGAGCACGACTATGTAACCAAGCGGAACCACGTTCTCCGCTTCCTGGGAGAAGGTGACAAGGTGAAAGCCAGCCTGCGCTTCCGGGGCAGAGAAATGGCGCACCAGAACCTTGGCCGCGCAGTGTTGGACCGGCTGGTAAAAGAAGTCGGCGAAAAAGGGATTGTGGAATTCAGGCCGCGCATGGAAGGCAATACCATGCATGTGATCATGGCGCCTCCGAAGCAGAATACTGGTGGCGGTGGTGGTTCCAAGAAGCCTGAGCAGAAGCCGCAGCAACAGCAGCAGCAGCAGCAGCAACAGTCGTCGCAGGAAACAGCGCCGGCTGGCGGCACCCGGACAGGATCCTAAACAAAGCTTGAAACCGTGCCGCCGATTTGCAGCACGGCGGCAAGTGACGCAACATCCGGCGTAACCTCCGGAGCTGCGTCAGAGTGAAGTATTGTTGTGCACCATTATTCTTGTACACCAGGAAGAGATGGTCCTTGAGCAAAAGGGCCGCTCAAAAAGCAGATTATGCCTAAAATGAAGACACACAGCGGCGCAGCCAAACGGTTTAAAAAGACCGGGACCGGAAAGATCAAACGGGCCATGGCTTATAAGCGCCATATTCTTACCTCGAAAGACACGAAGCGTAAACGGCAATTGGGTGGAACCACCATGGTTAGCGATGCCGATCACGCCAAGGTCGCGAGGATGATCCCTTACTAGTGCTCAGCACTCAGCGTAGGCTGGGGCGTTGAAACAGACAGGGACAGAGTTCGGCCCGCCTGGCAAAAGCCGGTGCAGAGGTGGAACCTGAAATAGAAGAGCCGGCTTAAATGCGTGGCTCAGCGTGCGAAACGGGACAATCCTCCCGCCAGCCGCCTTAACCGCCGGGAAATCCGGCACAAAGCAAAAAGGAGCATCATGCCTCGGGTAAAACGTGGTACAAAACGCCGCCAGCGCCGTAAAAAGATATTAGAGCGCGCAAGTGGTTACTTCCTTACAAAATCAAAACTCTACAGGCAGGCGCAGCAATCGGTAGAACGCGGACTGAAGTTCGCCTACTCCGGACGCAAACAGAAGAAACGGCAATACCGTTCCATCTGGATTGTGCGTATCGGCGCTGCATCCAAAATGAACGGCATCAGCTACAACCTGTTCATCAGTGGATTGAAGAAAGCCGGCGTAGAGCTCGACCGCAAGATTCTGGCTGACATCGCCACCAATGATCCCACGGGATTTGCGGCCCTGGCGGAAACCGCCAAGCGGGCAAATGCAAGCGCCAAGACAGCGGCGTAACAAACCCATCAACCACAAAGGACACAAAGGTTCACGAAGGAATTTTTACAGCTTTCCTCTTTGTGTTCCGGAGTGTCCTTTTGTGGTTTCATTTCGCAGTTCACAAAATTAGCGATCGTTAAAAGATGGTTAGGATTTTGTTCCTCGCGTTTGGCGACGGGTATTTGGTAATTGGTAATAGGTAATTCATGAGCGACCTGGTGGTTGGTAAATTCGCAAGCGACCGTCAGCAGTGAAGAACCTTCATAGAATTTCCTTTGTGTTCCTTCGTGTCCTTTGTGGTTAAGTTCCTATGTACTCAGTCCCCAAACTCGAAGATTTCTCTCCTGCGGCTCTGGACAAGGCTGTCCATGAGTTGCTGAATGCCGCTCGCCAGGAAGCTGACGCCGTCACCGGCGAGAATGCAGGGAAAGAATTTCGTGATCGCTGGATGGCCCGCAAGAACGGCATCCTCACGCAGATCAACGATCAATGGCTGAAAGCCGCGCCTGGCCCGGCAAAGCGTGAGGTCGGCGCGCGCGTCAATCAATTGAAGGCGGAAGTCGAGCAGATCGTGGATGCGGCGCAATCGCGCCTTGCCGGTTCATCCTCGGCCGCCCGTTTTGAAGCCGAACGCATTGATGTGACTCTACCCGGCACTCGCAAGGCCATTGGCGCCGAACACCCCATGCTGAAGACAATGAATGAGGTCGTTGGCGTTTTCCGCGCCATGGGCTACTCCGTGGCCGATGGGCCTGAGATTGAAACCGACTACTTTAACTTTGAAGCCCTGAACTTCCCTCCCAACCATCCGGCACGCGATACGCAAGATACTTTGTTTGTCGCCGGACAGGAGAAGAAGCCGCAGCGCGATCGTCTGCTGCTGCGCACGCACACATCGCCGGTACAGATTCGTTCCATGCTGAAGACACCGCCGCCCCTGCGCGTGGTGATCCCGGGCAAAGTTCATCGGGCGGACACCGCCGACGCCACGCATTCGCCGATCTTCCACCAGGTTGAAGGCCTGGCCGTGGACACCAACATTACCTTCAGCGACCTGAAAGGCACGCTGGACCACGCCATGAAGTCGCTGTTCGGATCGAGCGTGAAGACGCGTTTTTATCCTTCGTTCTTCCCTTTCACCGAGCCCAGCGCAGACGTGCAGGTTACCTGCTTCAAGTGCGGCGGCAAGGGATGCCGGCTGTGCAAGATGAGCGGATGGATTGAGCTGCTGGGCTGCGGCATGGTCGACCCGAACGTCTTCAAGTCCGTTGAGCATAACGGCTACGACGCGCAAAAGATCAGCGGCTTCGCCTTTGGTATGGGCGTGGAACGTATCACCATGTTGAAGTACGGAATCGACGATATTCAGTTGTTTTATCAGGGGGATGTGAGGTTCCTTGAGCAATTCGCTTAGGAAGCACTCAGCACTCAGCCATGAAAAACACACGACGTGTAGCCGCGAATGATCGCGAACCAATACGAATGAGCATCAAAATTCGGCTTGTTTGCGTTAATTCGCGGCAGGAGTGGATTTGCTCCGTGTCTCCGTGCCTCCGTGGTGAAAATTAATGCGTATCTCTCCCATCTGGCTTCGCGAATTTGTCGACATCAAGGTCGACGACCAGCGCCTCGCCGACGAGATCACCCTTGCCGGCGTGGCGGTGGAGTCCGTCAAGCAGATTGACGGCCAGACTTTGTTTGAAATGGAGATTGGCACCAATCGTCCTGACGACATGTGCCACTACGGCGTCGCCCGCGAGTGCTCTGCCATCTATGACATTGACCTGAAGCCGATCACGCCGAAGCTGCCGAAAGCCAAAGCATCGGGCAGCCCGTTCCCTATCGAAATCCAGGACAAAGAAGGTTGTAAGCGCTACACCGCGCGCGTGATTCGCAACGTCAAGATTGGACCTTCGCCCAAGAGCATTCTCGATCGTCTGAAGATTGACGATCACGGCGGAATCAGCAATGCCGTCGATGCCAGCAATTACGCGCTCATGGAGATGGGCCATCCTACGCACGCCTTCGACCTCGACAAACTCGAAGGCGGCAAGATCATCGTTCGTCGTGCTCGCGCTGGAGAAGCGCTAAAAACACTGGATGGCGTTGATCGCAAGCTTGAGCCCGAAGACCTGGTCATCGCCGATGCCCGCAAGCCCGTGGCACTGGCGGGAATCATGGGCGGGTTTGATACCGCGATCTCGGCTGGCACGAAAAATATTCTCATCGAATCGGCATGGTTTGATCCCGCCACTGTCCGCAAGACCGCTCGCCGTCTGGGCATGCACACTGACGCTTCGCATATTTTTGAACGCGGTGCGGATTGGGGAGCGACGTTGCTGGCCTGCAACCGCGTGGCTGAGCTCATCCTTTCTTCCGCAGGTGGAGAACTGGAAGGCGAACCCGTTGACGCCGTCGCCGGACACGTTCCGCGTTATTCGCTGATCCTGCGCCGTCAGGAAATTCTACGGATTCTGGGTCAGGATATTCCCGAATCTGAAGTCACGCGCATGCTCACCCGTCTGGGCTTCACCATGAAGCTGGTCAAAGGTGACGAAATCATGCAACGCCTGACGGAAGGCATGCCGAAAGGCACCGTGGCTGTGGTTGTGCCTCAGGCTGGATTGATTCCCAGCAACGCCAAAACCGGCGACTACGAAGAGAAGATCAAGAAATACACCGCCGAGTTGCTACAGCAGCTTGGCGGACAGAGCTGCTGGATTGTTGATTTGCCAACCTGGCGGCTGGACATTGAACGCGAGATCGACTTGCTGGAAGAAATTGCGCGGATCCACGGATACAACAAGTTTCCCAACACCTTGCCTTCGTTTTCCGGAGGCGTGGTTGAGTTGCCGGGAGCGGCCAAAGAGGCCCGGGTGCGCAACGAACTGCTTGCACTCGAATATGACGAGGCTGTTTCCTCGACTTTCATCTCTCCGGCTGACGCGCAGGCGTTCTCGAATACGCAGACGGTCATCCTGGCGAACCCGCTCAGCGCGGAAGAATCCGCGATGCGCACCTCTCTGGTTCCAGGGATGCTGAGCATGATTGGGTGGAACCTGAATCGCGGAACATCGGATGTGCGTTTGTTCGAATCCGGCCATGTCTTTGAGATGGTCAGGGGTGGAACTGCGGACGAAAAGTCAGAAGAACGCAAGATGCTGTGCATTGGCGCCACTGGTAATGCGGTGCGTCAGGACGTTCATACCAAAGCGCGGCCTTATACGTTTTTCGATCTCAAGGGTGACATTGAAACGCTTCTGGCCGGCTTTGATCTTTCGGGTTCGACATTCGAATCTGAAGCAGCAGCGTATTACCATCCCGGTCGCTGTGCGCGAATGAAAGCCGGTGGCCAGGTGATTGCCCAATTCGGGCAAATCCATCCGGACGTGGCCGCCGCGCGCAAGCTTAAGCAGGAAGTTTATCTGGCAGAGATCTATCTTGACCGGCTGCTGCACTTCGAATTGCGTGTACCGCGCTATGAACCATTATCAAAGTTCCCTGCCGTGGGACGTGACTTCTCCTTCGTCTTTGCCGATAGCGTCACGTTCGCACAGATCTCTGCGGCCGTAAACGCTCTGAACATCAGCGAATTGCGGAGCTTTGTTCCGGCCGAGACATTCCGTGGCGGCTCGGTCCCGGCAGGCAGCTATTCGATATTGTTGCGGGCGGAGTTCCAATCGCCGGAGCGTACTCTGCGGGACGACGAAGTGGCGCAGTGGTCAGCGGCAATCGTCAAAGCACTGGAAGCCAGGGGTGGCAGTCTTCGCAGTGCGTAAACCGGATTGCGTAAATCGGAGTTAATACATGCGTTGGTTGCCAGGAGTTCGCAAATCAGGCAAGTCTGTTATAGATGCACCGGATTCCGGTCTTCGCATCCAGCCGACTTTGCAGACCCAGAGGCTTGTTCTTCGTCCTTTCGTCCCCGCTGACGCGGCGCCACTGGCCGAACTGGCGGGAACACGCCGGGTAGCTGACACCACAGCATCCATCCCTCATCCTTACAGTCCCGCCCAGGCCCTGGACGACATCGAAAAATACAAGAACGAATTTGCATTCGGTACCGGCGCGTTTTTCGCCATCGCTCTGCGAGAAGCGCCTGAACAATTGATTGGCGGCGTTCTGATCAAAACCATTGATCGCCCCAACGAGCAAGGTGAACTGGGATACTGGATGGATGAAGCGTCCGCAGGGAAAGGCTATGCCACTGAGGCTGCACGTGCCATCCTGGAATACGGATTCAACGTGGAAGGCTTGAACCGCATTTGCGCCTGTCACATGGTCAGGAACACAGCGTCCGGGCGAGTGCTGGCCCGTATCGGAATGCAGCAGGAAGGTCGCATGCGTCAATTAATCAAGAAATGGGACGTTTTTGAAGACGTATTGATGTGGTCGATTCTGCGTGAAGAATACTACGGGTCCCGCACGACTGACAGTTGATTCCCTGCATACTTGAAATCACTCTGATGATCTCCTAAGCTACTCTGCATGTTTCTGGGACATTTTGGACTCGCGCTTGCCGCGAAGAAGGTGGCGCCACGCACGTCACTCGGCACAACCGTACTGGCAACTGAATTTGCAGACATGCTCTGGCCGCTGTTCCTGATCCTTGGCTGGGAGCAGGTCACGATTGTTCCCGGCATCACCAAGATGACGCCGCTGAATTTTGTCGCCTATCCCTGGTCTCACAGCTTGCTCATGGATCTCTTCTGGGCCGCGGGTTTCGCAGCCGTGTACTTCATCGTCAGGCGTTATAAGGCTGGAGCCTGGGTTGTTGCGGCCGGAGTTCTGAGCCACTGGGTGTTGGACTGGGCATCACATCGGCCTGACATGCCGGTTACGCCATGGTCCAGCGAAAAATACGGCTTGGGCCTTTGGAACTCAATGGGCGCAACAGTGACCGTTGAGTTGCTGATGTTCTTTGGCGGTCTTGCGATTTATCTGAACCAGACTCGAGCCAGAGACAAGACTGGCCAGATTGCCCTGTGGAGTTTCGTCGTCTTGTTGGTCGTGATCTGGGCAAGCTCCACGTTCGGTCCTCCGCCGCCCAACGTTAACGCCCTTAAATTCGGCGGGCTGTCTCTGTGGTTGATGGTTGCGTGGTGTTATTGGATTGACAGGCACCGTGAGCTGGTCAAAGGCGCAGGTTCAGAGACATCCGGCTAACCGCCTGGTGGTAAAAACTCATGGTCAAATCATGAGCCGAATTCGGTTACAATTCCCGCCATGATCTCACGTCGTTCGCTTTTCAAAGCCGCAGGTGTCTCTGCCGCCGTCGCCGCAACTTCAGGGTTCCCCAACGGACTGATCTCTTGGGCTGAGCCCCTGCGCGAGCAGCAACCTGGCGGACCAATTCTGCTGAACAGCAATGAGAATGCTTATGGGCCGTTCCCCAGCGTGCTGGCAATGCCCAATCCATTCAAGGATGCGAATCGCTATCCCGATTTCAGCGTTGAGCAGCTTACAAAGAAGCTGGCCAAGCTGCACAACGTGAGTGCGGAACAGATCATTGTCGGGTGCGGATCAACAGAGATCCTGAAGCTGGCGGTAAGCGCGTTCACCGGGCCGGGTAAGAAGCTGGTCATGGCGTCGCCGACCTTTGAAGCCGTCGGGTTCTATGCAAACGCCAGCAAAGCCGAGGTGGTAAAGATCCCATTGGCGGCGAGCTACGCACACTCACTTGTACCCATGGGCATTGAAGCCCAGAAAGATCCCGGGCTGGTTTACATATGCAATCCCAATAACCCGACAGGCAGCGTCACGCCGCGCCGCAGTCTGGAAAATTTCATTCGTGAGTTGCCGAAGAATTGCTATGTGCTCATGGATGAGGCTTACCACGATTTTGTCACCGTCTCCGCGGATTATGCTTCCTTCATCGAGCACTCAGTCAATGATGACCGCGTGATCGTGGCGCGTACGTTCTCCAAGATTTTCGGTATGGCGGGATTGCGGCTGGGCTATGCCGTGGCATCGCCGGCAACAGCCAAGCTGCTGCGCATGCACCAGCAGCAGGACAGCATCAACATCTTTGCGTTGCGTTGCGGAGCCACCTCACTGGATGATCCTGACGAGCGCCAAATCGCCGCTCAGCGCAATAACAATGATCGCGATGTCTTCATGCATGAGGCGTCTGTACGCCGGATCTCAGCCATTCCTTCCTGGACAAATTTCGTGATGATCAACACGCAACGTCCGGTGCAAACCGTGATTGACCACTTTGCGAAGAACAATATCCGCATTGGCCGGCCGTTTCCTCCCATGGACACGTATGCGCGCATATCGCTGGGCAAGCCCGATCAGATGAAGGCGTTCTGGGCAGCCTGGGACAAGTTGCCAAAACTGAATTAGAGGCGTGTAAGGGAGCAAGTCAGATTTTCCTGCGCAAGCCTCCCAATCGGCGCACGAGCACACGGATAAGCAATGTGGTCCCAAAAGTGAACAGATAACCGATAACGACAGCGACTGGGATGTAGTAATTGCCCACCAAATCGTGGCCGTGTTGGACGGGAAAATTAGCCAGATTGAGACCCTGGTCGCTCACGTACATTCCGATGTTGTGCGGGAAGAAGGGCTTCAGCAAGGCCGTGAGGTAAAAGCAAGCAGCGATCGAATAGCCAATCATCGCCACCAGGAAAACCAGATAACCCTGGACCCCAGCCAGAGTCCAGCGCACAAGGGTGCGCAGCACGGTTACTGGTGAGAGGTTCCAGGAAGAATGTTTAAGTAGAAACTCCATCCTGTACTGTCTGGCAATTTCGTCCGGAGTGCCCAGAGCTTCCAGGACACCCTTGCAGTCGGCTTCCGTAACAACGGCTACCTGTGAGAGCTTGTCCATCACGTGGGCGCGAAGCTCCAACACGAAATCCTGTCGCCGAGCCTGAGGCAAGTCAGACAGCCTGGAATTGAGGCGAACAAAATAGTCTTCCACCATTGCATTGCAGGTCAGAGTGTTCACGATTTTCCTCCCTTCCCATTCAGTACCGGCTTCAATAAGGTATTCAGATTGCCGGAAAAACTGCTCCAAAACTGGGCCATTGACACTACCTTTTGCTTGCCCGCTGCCGTGAGCCAATAGTATTTGCGGGGGTGTCCGGCGTCGGCCTCAACCCACTCAGACTGGAGAAACCCGTCCTCTTTGAGACGCCCCAGGATGGGATAGACCGTGCCTTCCGCCAGCACCAAGTCAGATTCCTTCTCCAGCAAACGCAGAATCTCCAACCCATAGAGCCTCTGGTCCCACAGGCTGGCCAGGATCGCCAGTTCCAGGCAGCCTTTGCGTAGCTGCGCTTCCCACTTTTCCGGCGGTTCGGGTTTCGCGGTTTTCCTTAGCAGTGCCATATACCTAGTAATGCAATGTATAGTGCGAAGCCATGCATGTCAAGCGCTTTTCATTCCCCGCTTCTTAGAGTCGCGCGCGAACGAAGGCCACGGAGGACAACTTGAGAAGAAGGACCTTCATCTTCTAAGACGGTTCATATTCCCTTCAACCTCGCGGAGAGCACATGCCACTTCTGGACAAGAGCGCACAGTTCGTGACCAATCGTCTTCCCAAAGTGATCAATCCCAAAACTCATGCAATCATCGATTACGCGATGGCAGCCTCTTTTCTGGCCATGGGCGCCTTCTTCTGGAAGCGCAATAAGCGGGCGGCTGTCAGTTCCTTTGTCTGCGGCGGAGCAGAATTGGTGACATCGATTTTCACTGATTATCCCGGCGGGATGTTTGGGGAGATCAGCTTTGAGACCCACGGGGCAATCGACTTCGGACTCGGTGGAATGGCGGCAAGCATGCCAGACATGCTCAGATTCAATGATGAACGTGAAACCACGTTTTTCCGGCTGCAAGGGCTGGCGTTGGCGACTGTGGCCAGGTTGACAGATTTCACCGGCACCGGAGGAAGAAGCCAACTCGAAAAATTGGACGAGCGCGCCGCGTGATGCAACAGATCACGCCCAGAGGGAGACGTAGCAGGCTAAGTCTCTACGTTAAGATTCTTTTTTCAGGGCAGAACACCACGCCCGCCTCAGTAGAGGGTTCGACAATAGATTTCAAACAGTGTGTGTGGTTTCGAGCAGCGTCTGCTGAAACAGGTACTCTCGCCGTCAGAAGCTTGCCTGATCTTTGCAGTTAATCCCGCCATTTCCACATTTGCATGCGATATACTTTCGCCATCTTGTTAATGGAGCGGTGAGTTTATATGGCACTACATATGGCACGAGAAGCGGAAGCTGAAGTGGAACGCACGGGAGAAGATTTTCCCGCGCTGGAAGAAAAAATCTACAAGGCAATTGAGCTGCTGAAGTCGGCACGCGAAGGGAAGGCAGCCGCAGAGCGCGACGCCAGCCGTCTGCGCGAGCAGCTCGAACAACGTGAAGAAGAGGTTGAAGTATTGCGCGGAGAGGTCCTTTCTCTTCGCAAAGAGCGTGAAGACGTTCGCGGCCGGGTGGAAAAGATGTTGAAGCAGATTGATGCTTTGGTTGAAGTGGAACAAGGCTAGCGGGAAGGGTGGCTCTCGTGGGCGGGACTGGGCCGGCAATTCCGAGAGGTACAAGCAGTGCTGTGCGAGTGTACTAAGTCTATTAGCTGTGCTTGAATTTTTTGTGCCTTAAGCTTCAACCGGGAGAGCTGGCTCATGATTGCACACGTGATGACGACGACTCAGTTTGAGCTTGACGGCTATCAGGTGGTCCGGTCATTGGGGATTGTGCGCGGAATCATTGTGCGTTCGCGCTCAATCTTCGGCACCATCGGCGCGAGCCTTCAAACCATTGTCGGCGGAAACATTACACTTTTGACCAACCTATGCGAGAAGGCCCGGGAAGATTCGTTTGACCTGATGCTGCAGCATGCGGCCCAACTCGGGGCCAATGCCGTGGTCGGGGTACGTTATGACGCGACAGAGATCATGCAGGGCGTAACCGAAGTTCTGGCGTATGGAACGGCGGTGATTGTGCAGCAGAAGGCGAATTAAAGCGTTGCTTGATATTGAAAAATCCGCACAATCTGGACGAATCTACTTGACCCGGACGGCGGACAAACGATAATCATCAATAGAAGTTTTACTTTAAGGAGTCCAGCTTGGCTTCACAAACTACCGCGGCACCGATCCGAGTAGAGATTTACGATCAGGCCTATAATCTTCGTGGTGTGGACACAGAGTACATCCTGAAGCTGGCTGATTTCGTCGACAAGAAAATGCGCAATGTAGCTGAACAGACCTCCACCGTGGATTCCCTTCGCGTGGCAGTGCTGGCGGCTTTGAACATTGCCGACGAGTATCAGGTCTTGAAAAAGAAATATGATCTACTGGCGTCGCAGTTCCGTGAGCGCACGGGCGCACTCTCTGGCGCACTCGATGAAGTTCTGGGAGAGCAACGCCGCGCAGGGTGAGCCTGACGGCATCTGGGTCATTTGAATAGCAAGACCATGAAATGACGAACAGCGATCTGTACGGATTTATTTCAGGCCGCAAACTTGGGGTCATTTCTTCCCTGTCCTCAACCGGCCTGTCCTCATCAGGGAGCGTGCAATCGGCGCTGGTGGGAATTGCCGTTACGCGAGACCTAGAAATTATCTTTGACACCGTAAAGACTTCCCGCAAATATTCCAATCTCATCAGCAACTCTGCATGTTCGCTCGTGGTGGGCTGGAGCGGCGAGCAGACGCTGCAATATGAAGGGAATGCGACGGAACTAAGCGGGACCGAGTTGCAGCGCTGTCAGGCGGCATACTTTAAAGCATGGCCCGATGGGCCATCGCGCATGACATGGCCGGGCATTGTGTATTTCTGCGTGCGCCCCATGTGGATCCGCTACAGCGACTTCGATGCGAACCCGCCATTGATTCAGGAATTCCGCTTTTAAAATTGCTCCCGTCTCGAAAAAGTCCAATCAAATTTTTGTAAAAGAAAAAGCGGATAAAAGATGCGTCAACACGCGTTGGTACCCTTGCGTCTTGGCGTTCTTTTCTTTAGCATCAACCATGTCAACCGGCCTGCAAAGCAGGTAAGGAACGGTAACCGTTCATGAACCAACATTCAATGAACAGGGGGCCTGACTCGTATAATAACGGCTCGGTGCGCGAGGTTCCGCCAGTACGGAAATGCCTAAAGAGCCGCGGCGGGTTCCCACCATCTTAGGATGGGTTCAGAACGGCCCGGTCATACGGCCGCGTGGGTCGGTTGCGTAAATTCCTTCCTCATATCTTCGAGACAGTATTCTCTCCAATTAAGCTTGTTCCGACGTAGATAATTACCCTGCCCTCGTTCGTCGAATACAATCCACCTGAATGACTGAAGCCTTCTCTACACAGAGCTACACGGTCCCGGCTGACGCAGCCGGCCAACGCCTGGACCAATGGCTTGCGGCGCAAATTCCTGATATCAGCCGGGTGCGTGTGCAGCAACTGATTGAGCAGGAGAAGATCACCGTCAACGGCGGACAGCCGAAAGCGGCCATGCGTCTCAAAGGCGGCGAAGAAATCCTGATCACCGGGCGCGTCACGCTTCCGCCTCTGCATGCTTTTGCTGAAGACATTCCGCTGGATGTGGTTTACGAAGACGATGACATAGCCGTCATCAACAAGCCGGCCGGCATGACGGTGCATGCAGGATCAGGTAAGGGCGAGGCAGGCAGCAAAGGCACATTGGTCAACGCGCTACTCCACCGCTTCCGCAACCTCTCACAAGTAGGCGATCCGCTGCGTCCGGGCATTGTTCACCGCCTGGACAAGGACACAAGCGGTCTTCTGGTAGTGGCAAAGAATGACAACGCGCATCGCAGGTTGGCGGGGCAATTTTTGCGTCGCGAGGTAAAAAAGACATACCTGGCACTGGTGCATGGATGGATGCCCCAGACACAGGGCACGATTAATACGCCTGTAAGCCGCGATCTGGCCCGGCGCGAGCGGATGACGACCAAGCGCAAGGATGGTCGCACAGCGGTAACGCACTGGAAAGTATTGAAAGCAATGGAAGGAAAGCACGGGAAGTTTTCCCTGCTGGAAGTAAAAATAGAAACCGGGCGCACACATCAGATCCGCGTACATCTTTCATCCGTGGGCCATCCAGTGGCCGGCGATGCCCTTTATGGCGCGCCACGTGCTCTTCCGGGTTACGTAGGTACAGCATCAGAAGCAGCATCTATGGGCAGGCACTACTTGCACTCTTTCGCGCTACAATTTCGGCATCCAATAAGTGACAAGCCACTGTCGTTCGATCAGCCCCTGCCGGCAGAGCTAAAAGAGTTTCTGGATAGAGTAGGGGATTAAGGACATACGGGTTTTTATGATGACCGAATTCAAAGTAGCTTCATTGTCCGTCTTGAGGGTTTTGGCCCTGTTTTCTGCCGCCGCCCTCGTTATGGTGACAGCGACAGGTGGACATGCCCAGTCACTCTTACCTCCCGGCTCTAGTGTTGTCCCTTCGGGCACTGTTACTTCGGCAGATGACCAGCCTCTACCTGTGTTCCGGTCCAGGACAGATGAGGTCAACGTAATCTTTACGGTGACCGACAAGCACAATCGATTTGTAAAAGACCTGAAGCAGACGCAGTTTACGATCCTTGATAACAACATGCCGCCGCGGCAGGTGACCAATTTTGAATCGGAAACCGATCTTCCCCTGCGCGTGGGCCTGCTGATCGATGCCAGCAATTCCATCAAAGATCGTTTCAAGTTTGAGCAGCTGGCGTCCATCGAGTTTCTGCGTCAGATCATCCGGCCACGGACAGACCAGGCTTTTATCCTGGCCTTTGATGAAGTAACTGATCTAACCCAGGACTTCACCAGCGACATGGGACAGTTGACTCGCGGAATTAATGTGATTCGTCCCGGCGGCGGTACGGCCCTGTGGGATGCGGTCTTCACGTCCTGCCGTGACAAGTTGATGAAAGAGCGCGCGGAAGGCACCAACGGAACAGTGCGCAAGGCCATCGTCATTGTTTCCGACGGTGATGACAATCAGAGCCGCATGACGCGCCAGGAAGCCTATGACATGGCGCAGCGCTCCGGAGTGATCATCTACGCCATCAGCACCAACCTGAGCAATATTTATGACAATGGCGATCGCAACCTGAAGATGCTGGCAGAAGCCACCGGCGGCCGCGCTTTCTTCCCATCGAAACTGCACGATTTGAGCGCAGCATTCAAGTCAATTCAGGAAGAGTTGCGCAGCCAGTACTCGGTTTCTTACAAACCAGACCAATTTGACGGCAACGGGAAATACCGTCCCATTCAGATTGTGGCTGACAACAAGAAATTGCATGTCCGGGCGAAGAAGGGTTATTTCGTTCCTCACCAATAACAACTCCTTCAACATTAGAAAAGCCCAGCCAACGCGCTGGGCTTTTTTCATCTAGGGGACAAATGGCTGTTACCGGACACAATGTGTGGAAAGGTTAAGAATCCGGGGCCACCAGCTTATAATGTTCGAGAGAAGACCCATCCATGTCTGCCCATAAAGCCCTCATCCTGCTCATAGCCTGCGCATTACTGGGAACTTCCAGGATGCAAAGTCAGACACCGTCATCACCTTCACCCACGCCGGTCCCGGATCCGGCGGCGGTCACGCCCGCTACAGACGATTCGCCCTACAAGTTCGGGGTAAGAACGGACCTGGTCAACGTGATTTTCACCGTCACGGACAAGCATGGCCGGTTTATCAAAGACCTGAAGCAAAACGACATCAAGATCCTGGACAACAACCTTCCGCCCAAACAGATCATGAACTTTGAGGCCGAGACTGACCTGCCGCTCCGTGTAGGCCTGTTGATTGACGCCAGCAATTCCATTCGCGATCGTTTTCTTTTTGAGCAACAGGCGGCCAGTGAATTTCTGCAGCAGATCATACGTCCCAAAAGCGATCGCGCTTTTGTGCTGGCGTTTGACGAGGTGTGGGACCTCACCCAGGACTTCACCGGTGATCTGGACAAGCTCACCAAGGGCATACAAGTGATCCGTCCCGGCGGCGGCACGGCATTATGGGATGCGGTGTACTTCGCCTGCCGCGACAAGCTGATGAAGGAACGTGACCAGGGACCGGTGCGCAAGGCGATCATCCTGGTTTCAGACGGCGACGACAATCAGAGCCGCGTCTTGAGGCAGGAGGCGCTCGATATGGCCCAGCGCGCGGAAGTGATCGTCTACACCATCAGCACGAACCTGAGTAACATTCAGGACCAGGGCGATAAAAATCTGAAGTTGCTGGCTGACGCCACCGGCGGACGAGCATTCTTCCCTTTTAAGCTTCAAGACCTGGCAGACGCATTTCACGACATTCGCGAAGAACTGCGCAGCCAATACTCAATCTCCTACAAGCCTGACGCGTTCATTGCCAATGGCGGGTTCCGTCCAATCCAGATCAGCATGGGAGACAAGAAGTTTCGCGTGAGGGCCAAAAAGGGATATTACGTTCCGAAACAGTGATTCTGTCGCTTCGCTCCAAACCGCTTTGAGATTTTGGCTCGTGGATAGGTTGTAGGGCGCTTGTCATGGCGGGCTCGGCGCGTGGTCGGCCTCGCCCTTATCGAGTACGGAAAATTGCATCGGTCTCAAAGGCTGTAGGAATCCGTCTCTTCGCTCGGGATGAAGAGACACTCAAAGACCGTAGGGATCCCTCGCTCCGCTCGGGATAAAGAGCGAAAGACCTATTCGTTCGGAGCGTAGTACCCTTTACGGGCCTGGATCTTGTAGTCCTTTGCCTTGATTTCAATTTTTCGGAAGCTGCCATCATGCTTTGGATCCGTGGGCGAATAGCCAACGCTGTATTGACTGCGCAGTTCATTGGAAATCTGCTTGAAGGCGTCGCCCAGCTTGTTGGGATTATTGACCGTAATCATGCGTCCGCCGGTCTGTTCGGCCAACTGGCTCATATCATGCGAATCAGAACCGTAGCGCGGATCGCTGATCAACAGGACGTAGCAGATAGTGTCAGCCTTCTGGGCCGCTTCGATGGCATCTTTCAATTTCTCACGGCTACCCTGGTCAACGCCGTCTGTCAGCACCACAACAGCCTTGCGTCCCACCTGCTTACTCAGCATTTCATCGCTGGCAAGAAAAATTCCGTCGTAGAGCAGAGTGCCTTTGGGGCGGGAGATGGGAATGGGACCCTGGCCGATACCTGGTACACCGCCGCCACCGCTGCCTACGTTGATCTTGGCTTTCTCCAGACCGCGATTGAGTTCGTGAACATCTGACGTCAGGTCCTGCAACAGATCCACACTGATATCAAAGCTCAGGACAAACGCCAGGTCTTTGTCGGTAATCACGCTGCGCAGGAAGTCAGCACCAACCACTTTTTCTTCCGGCAGCATATTCTGCATGGAGCCGCTGGAATCAATGAGGATTCCCAGGGTCAGCGGCTGATTGCTTTCAGCGGCAAAGTACTTAATCGTCTGGGGCTTGCCTTCTTCCGTAATTTGAAATGCATCCTTCGTCAGATTCGGGGACAGAGCACCGTGCTTGTCCTTAACAGTGAAATACACGGTGACCAGATTAACGTTCTTACGAAAGACCGGCTCGTTGCCCTGTTGCTGGCCTGAGTTGCCCTGTTGCTGGCCTGAAGAAGACTGTCCCTGACTGGACGACTGCTGAGCAACGCCGGCCATAAGCATGAGCGATATGAAAACGAAGACGTGCAGGAAGGTCCGCATTACGCTGCCTTTCTAAATCCCGGCTATTTAGGGTATGAACATTCTATTGGATGCGCTCTGCTAAAGTCCTGAATGCCTGAAAAAGCTTACAATGGAACCAGATTCTGCGGGACATAGTCAGGGCCTGCGTTCCGGGGAGAAATTTCCCGGTGTCGCGGAATCGCTATGCAAGATAAGGTAAAAAGATCGTTCCAGTAACAGGTTTTAACAGGTTTTCTGCGCCGATTTGCATCCTAAAGTCGTCTTATACAGTGGAGGCTTAGAAAAATGTCAGGGTTCGGGTCCGGTGCCAAAAAGCTGGTTTGTCTCTGTGTTTTACTGGTGGTCTCACTGTGGGCGCAACAACAGCAGCAGCCTCAGAACGTCCCGGATGCACCCAAACCCAAGCCGGGTGCGCAGCAGAGCCAATTCCCTGATGACGCTCCGCCGGCTCCCAAGAATGATCGTTCTGCCGACTCCGCCAATGATCCGGCAGTGCCAGCGGCAACACCCAGGCCCAGAACTACGAAACCACAGGCTGGAATCGTGGGCACTCGCGACGATCTCTACAAGATCAGCGTTGCCGTAAATTTTGTGCAGATACCAGTCACGGTAAAGGACAAATCAGGACATCTGGTTTCGGGTCTTACCCCGAACGACTTTACTGTTCTGGAGGATGGCTCCCCGCAACAGCTCAAATTCTTCACCAGCGATCCGTTTCCTCTTTCGGCGGCCATTGTTCTGGATACCGATCTACCATCCACCACCATGAAAAAGGTGAATGAAAGTTTGCCGGCGTTGATCAGCGCCTTCAGCGAGTTTGACGAAGTCGCACTGTATCGCTACGGCCATACGGTACAACTGGTTTCCGGTTATTCCGGCGCCACGAACGTGTCGACAACCACGATCGCCAAGATCAAACGCCCCGGACGGGAAGGCGGTCCGCCGATGGTTGGCGGCGGTCCATTTTCGCATTCCGGACCATCGCTCAACGGACATGAAGCTGATCCCAGCGTTAAGCCGGATGCGGTGCCGGCACCAGTCTCAGAATCCTACGTGTTGAATGACGCAATTCTACGCGCCGCTCAGGACCTCAGTCGCCGCGACAAATCCCGGCGTCGCATCATCTTCGTAGTAAGCGATGGGCGCGAACTTGGCAGCACCGCGCACTATGATGAGGTGAAGAAATTCCTCCTCGGGCAAAACATCGCCATTTACGCTTTGGGAGTGGATACGGCGTCCATCCCCATCTATGACCGACTGGACCGGATTCGCGTTCCGGGCTTCGGATATGGCAATATCCTTCCCAAGTACGCCTCGGACACCGCGGGCGAAGTGCTGACTGCCTTTGACCGCAGCACGGTTGAAGCTGCTTATGCCAAACTGACGGATACGGCACGCAACCAGTACACCCTTGGCTACACAACGCAAGCGACCAAATCGAGCAGCTACCGTTCCATTGAGGTCAAGGTGCATCGGGCAGGCTTAAACGTTCTGGCGAAGCAGGGATACTACCCGCTGCCGCCTACGTCTTCGACGTCGCCGACGTCTTCGACCTCTTCTGCACCGGCACCGGCACCATCACCAACACCGACACCACAGCCATAGGGCAAACATTTGCCGGTGGACGGCCAAGGCAAAGTAAATCCGGGGTGCCATGACGGTAACGCAAGCCTGCCGAGGGGTTGGACACCTTTGCTGCCCGATGTGGTATAAACAATGCTTTCAGCAGCCTAGACGTCTTAACCGTTCGCCCGGCACTCCATGTCGCGAAGGGTAACTGAGGACAGCCTTTGAGTTTCATCAATTTTGCGGCCAGGGAGATCAACTGCAAGATCGTCTATTACGGCGCCGGTCTGGGCGGTAAGACGACGAACCTGCAATTTATCTTTGACAAGACTGCTGACAAGCAGAAGAGCAAGATGATCTCACTGGCGACTGAGACCGACCGAACACTCTTTTTTGACTTCCTGCCTCTTGACCTGGGTACGGTGCGCGGTTTTAAGACACGCTTTCATCTATATACAGTGCCCGGCCAGGTGTTCTATGACGCCAGCCGCAAACTGATCCTGCGCGGCGTGGATGGCGTGGTCTTTGTGGCTGACTCTCAGGAAGAACGCCAGGATGCCAACCTTGAAGCGCTCGATAACCTGCACGAAAACCTCAAAGAACACGGCTACGAGTTCAAGAAAATACCTTACGTTCTGCAATTGAACAAACGTGATCTTCCCACCGCGTTGGCAGTGGAAGAACTGACCAAGGAATTGGTCCGGAAAGGCGAGCCGGTGTTTGAGGCGGTCGCGTTCCAGGGTAAAGGTGTTTTTGAAACCCTGAAAGAGGTTGCGAGGCTGGTCCTGTTGGAACTGAAGAAAGGATAGGGCACTGGCTGAAATGGCTTACGTTCTCCAGCTTCTAGCCTTCTGTTGTTTCCTCATTCCTGTCACTAGTTCCTATTCACAAACTCCCACGTCAGCCGCACCGGATACGATTTCTTTCGTTTTCGGAGTTTTCGATAAGAGTGGCGAACCAGTACTGAGTCTGAAACAGGAACAGCTCAACATTACCGACAATGGTCAGCCAGCCGAAGTAGTGACGTTGCAACCATCCACGCAAATCCCCCTGCGATTGGGAATCCTGATTGACAGCAGCCGGTCCAGCCGCAGCTATCTGGGCGCTGAGAAACAAGCTGCGACCTTCCTTGCAGAACATGTTGCTCACTCTGCAAGCGATCGTGCTTTCGTTCTGGCATTTGATCAGGTTTGGGACCTTGTTCAGGATTTCACCAATGATGCAGGCGGCCTCACCCAAAAAATCGATGACATCAGGCCCGGAGGCGGGACTGCCGTCTGGGATGTGCTGTATTACGCGTGCCGGGACAAGCTAAAAGGACAGCCAATTGACGGTCCGGGCAGGCGCGTCATCATTCTGTTTTATGACGGCCATGACAACATGAGCCATGTCACGCGCGACGAAGCGTTCAAGATGGCATTGCGCGCCGGCGTCATCATTTACATTATTGCTCCCGAAGCAAACAGAGCAGAAGACATGCTCAGGGAATTGGCGGTAAACACGGGTGGAGACGCATTTTTTCCGAGAAAACCCGGGGAGTGGGCCATAGCGGTCAATCATATTCAAGGTGACCTCCAAAATCAGTACCTGGTCACCTACAAGCAAACCGCACCGGCCACCAATGCAGAATTCCACAATCTGAAGATCGAGGTGAATGACCCCACGCTCATGGTTCGATCCGCGCAAGGGTATTTCAGCCGAAAGCCCTGATCTGAGGCATTCCGGGGCGCTTATTACCATCTTTCCCACGTAAAAAAGGCCGCCCGCAAGCGGCCTTTTCTAAATCGGAGTAGAAGTCTTTACTTATGCTCGCCAGTGGCGGACCCGCCGAGGTCTCTTCCTTTGGATGCCCCCCGGCTGGCGCGGGCGGACATGGTGTTGCCGCTGGAGTCGCCATAGCGCTCCAGCAAGACCGGCACCAGAGCACCTTCGGCTTCCTTGGTAAAGGTGAGACGACTGTCTTTCATGTCGATACGGATGAAGTCACCGAGCTTGATCTGGCCGGTGGCAACAAGATTCGCCAGGGGAAAGACAATGTTCTTTTCGATCGATCGCTTCAAGTGCCGCGCACCGTACTTTGGATCTGTGCCTTCCACCAGCAGGAACTTCTTGACCGGGGTGGTGCAGCTGAACACAAATTGCTGGTTCCCGGTGGCTTGAAGAATACGCTGCTGGACCATCCCCAATTCAATTTCCAGGATGTGTTCAAGATGCTCCGGCTTGAGCGTCTTAAAGACCACCATTTTGTCGATGCGGTTCATGAACTCGGGCGAGAATTTGCGCCGGGCGGCTTCCTGAGCGGTACGAGTAATCTTCTCGTCCAGCCTGGTATCCACCACTCGCTCACTGTTTTTGGACTTGGCAAAGCCAAGACCGCCAGTGAGGATGTCACTCATTTCACCCGCCCCGAGATTGGACGTCATCACGATCAGGCACTGGGAGAGATCAACGCGGCGGTTGTCGCCCAGGGTGAGCGTGGCTTTGTCCAGAATGCCCAGCAGCAATTGCCATAATGCGTCGCTGGCCTTTTCGATTTCGTCGAATAACAGCAGGGTGAGCTTGCGCTTTTCCGTATGCCACTGGTTCAGCGCTTCCTGGGTCAGCAGGGGGTGAGTTTCTCTGTGTCCGAGGTAGCCCGGAGGAGAACCAATCAGCTTGGCGATCTCATGGCTATGCTGAAACTCAGCACAGTCAATCTTAATGACCGCGCGCGGATCGCCGAAGAGCGCTTCCGCCATGGCTTCCACGACACGGGTTTTGCCGGAGCCGGTGGGCCCAAGAAATAACAGGTTCCCGAGAGGGCGTCCAGGAGCATTCAGGGATGCGAGAAACATCTGATATATTTCGACAACTTTATCGATGGCCGCATCCTGGCCAACAATCTTCCGCCGCAGGGCGGATTCAAAGTCGAGCGCATCCGAGCTGCGCCGGCTTGGATCAAGAGCTGTATTAAGACCGGTCCTCATATTTTAGCCTCGCCTCTTCCGCCGAGGACTGAACCTTCAATAGAAAGGTCTAAGAAAGTGAGATGGATGCCTTAGCTTCAGAGTTGTAATAACTGATTTGTCAACATCCTGCCGCCATGCATCAGACGGTTAGATGCAGCATGCATGACAAAAGGCCAAGCACCAGCAGGCATTTTGATCAGAGTAGCTGGCGTCATGCTAATATGCGTTTAGACCCCGGAAAAGAGTTCGCATGGCAACCAAAAAGTTAGGTATTGTTTCGTCCGCAACGCTCATTGTTGCCGGGCTGGTAGTTGCAGTTATATTCTTTGTACGCCACCCGCAGTTAATATCACAGACCAAAGTTTCAGCAGCCGCACCGGCGCAAACGTCGACTAACGCCAGCCAGAATGCAACTATTACACCGTCTGCCATGACAGGTAATGGAGCGTCAGGAAACGCTGGCGTCGCTCCGGCCCAGCCGCTGCCACCGGGGACAATTACCCATGAAGCCAAGGCGCTCACCACAGCGGTGTTTCTGGCCCGGCAACATCTGACCGAGTCAAAATACATGACCGTTGCGGAATACGTTGCGGCCATCGCAGAGGCCAACAATGGGAAAACTTCTTTCAAAAGAGGTGAAACCGTCCTCATTCCCGGCATTGAGCCGCAGCCCATTGTGGAAAAGACCCGGCCCTATCCGAAAGACACCGAGTTGCGCGCCATTTATTTGACAGGTGGCACTGCCGGCAGCGCAAAAGGCATACAGATTGTCCAGCACTGGAAAGAAACCGGCGGCAACGCTGTTGTGTTTGATATCAAAGACAGTGATGGCAGTATCAACGTCCCCTTTGAGCATCCGCTGGCACGCAAAGTCACCCATCACGCGATCTCTAACCTGCCCAAGTACGTGCGTTACCTGCACTCCCTGGATATGCACGTGATCGCGCGACAGGCGCTCTTCCGGGACGACAATATCGCCCAGAATCACAGTGCGCTTGCCGTCCAGAGCCGCAGCATGCACAAGCCCTGGCTGGAGAACGGCAAACTTGTCTGGTCTGACTCGTCGAACAAAGAGGTGCAGGACTACAACATCGCCCTGGCAAAGTACGTAGCCACGTCCGGAGTGGATGAAATTCAGTTTGATTACGTCCGCTTCCCTGCCGAAGGCAACCAGGCAGACGCGCAGTTCGACTTTCAAAAAGACCCCAAGCTGCACCGGGATGACGTGATCGCGGATTTTCTGGATCGCGCCTACACGCAGTTGCACCCTATGGGAGTGCTGGTGTCTCTGGACGTCTTTGGCGTGATGGCCTGGCAACGGCAGGTCGATATGGCCCATACAGGCCAGGACATTGTGAAGATGGCCAAGCACTCTGATGTGATATCGCCCATGATCTACCCATCGCACTTCTTCGGCATGGATGGCTACGACCACCCTGGCGACGCGCCCGAACACTTCATCGGCGTTTCGATGGACCGCTTCGTGAAGGTGACGGCGGGCTCCGGCGTGGTGTTGCGTCCCTGGCTCCAGGCATTCCACTGGAGGACCAAGACGTATTCGCCGGAATACATCCTGAAGCAGGTGGGCACGTCCAGCCAGCACGGCGGAATCGGCTTCCTCTTCTGGAATGCGGCGAACGACTATTCCAAACCTTACGTTGCCATGCCGGTGATCATGAAGAACCCCAAGCAGTATCTGCACACGCCGGGGACGTCGCCAGTGGTGGCACAGACACCGGCGACAACGTCTCCTCAAACCACGCCACCAATAAGCGGCACACCCGCTGGCGTGGACCAGGGAAAACCTTTGCAGACTGCCGCGACTGGCGGGCGCTAGTAGATCCTAATCCTCAATTCGCCTGACTGTAGAACGTCAAGCCTCGCCAAGACCGGCTAACATTTGTACTGTGACGAACGCAAATTCGATCCCAATATCAAATGTTGGCCGGAAAATTTCTGTCAGATATAATGTCCTGTTTGCCCAAGAATCATATCTAATGTAAGGGTAACGTCCTAGGCTTCTAAGCCCAGGCCCGGGTATATCTTTGGATTGAAAAACCGAGGATTGAAAAACCGAGGATTGATAACCGAGGATGGAATAACCGGGATTCAGCAAGCGGCAGAGTTTGGCACAATCTGGCAGAAGGAGCCCCCATGGCGATTCAAGCGACTGAAAAGATCTGGCACAACGGAAAGTTCATTCCCTGGAAAGATGCTCAGATTCACGTGATGTCTCACGTGGTGAACTACGGCTCGTCAGTCTTTGAAGGAATCCGTTGCTATGAACAGCCGGAGGGGCCGGCCATTTTCCGGCTGCGTGAACACATGCAGCGGCTCCTTGACTCCGCCAAGATTTATCGCATTGACACCGATTACACGCTGGACCAGCTCTGCGAAGCCGCCTGCGATCTGGTGGCGGCCAACGGCGTCTCGCCTTGCTACCTGCGTCCGATCATCATGCGCGGCTATGGTGAAGCCGGCGTGAACCCATTCAACTCGCCGACGGACGTCTACATGACCAATTACCCCTGGGGCAAGTACCTGGGCAAAGGTGACGTGAGCGAGGGCGTGGAAGCCTGCGTATCGTCATGGTCGCGAATCGCGCCAAACACCATGCCGGCCATGTCCAAGGCAGGCGCTAACTACATGAATTCACAGCTCATCAAGATGGAAGCCATTGTGAACGGCTATGTGGAAGGGATTGCCCTGGATGTAAATGGCTTTGTCAGCGAAGCCTCCGGAGCGAATATTTTCGTCGTGCGCAAAGGCAAGCTGATGACGCCGCCGCTGGGCAACTCCGTTCTGCCCGGAATTACGCGCGATTCCCTGATCACGCTGGCTGAGGACCTTGGCATCCCGGTAGCGGAACAGATGATCCCCCGCGAAATGCTCTACATTGCCGACGAGGTTTTCTTTTGCGGCACCGCCTCTGAGATCACGCCCATCAAGTCCATCGATAAAATCAGCATTGCCGGCGAAAAGACCGGACCGGTTACCCTGGCCCTGCAACGCGAGTTCTTCAACATTGTTTATGGAAAAGAGAAGGACCGCCACAACTGGTTCAGCCGCGTCCCGGTAAAGGAACGCAGCAAACAGCCTGTCGGTGTATAAGCGAGGACACCTGCGGAGGGCAGCGATTGGCTGAGCAGTGGCAGCTCTTGATGGACCGGCTCAGGGGAACTCATGCTCGACTTGAGCGATGGTATCTTCTGATCGCCTCGGCATTGACGTTGATCTCAGGGTTTTGCAAAGGCCCACTGCGCTTTGCCCTGTTGTTAGTGGCCGTTATCCTCTTTATCTCGGTCACGGCTGACTTCGCCCGATCACTTTTAGAAAAAGAAACGTCCTACGCCAGCCTTCAGGGACCACCCCAAGCGGTTCCGGTAACCCCGATCCAGATTGTGTTTGCAACGCTCCTTGCCGGCGTCTATACCTGCATGATCTCTGCCGGGCTCCGACTGCTCTTTCTTCCTGGCGGTTTGGGATTCCTGGTAATGCTTCCCTGCACCTTTGTGCTTTCATTTCTGGCCGCCTGGCGCAATGTCCGGCTGTGGTATCGGCATGCCATCGACTACGAACAGGCGCTGAATGAGGATGCCGGACAGTCCCATCACATTCGTATTCCACCCGTCCGCTGACCAAATACTCCATCTGAGGCAAGAGCGCGTCTGCTCCACCGTTTGTCTGCCGGGGTCGTTTGGCGTGGTCTTTTGCCCTGGTCTTTGGGGCTTTGTTGCATCGCAAACATGCATCTTCTATCCGGCATCCAACCACAAGAATTCGGAGGCAGGCAATGAAAGTTGGCATTGTGGGAGCCGGAGCCGTCGGTGCGGCATGTTTAACGTCGTTGATCACGCGCGGGGTGGCGTGCGAAATTGTCCTGGTCAACCGCAGCCGAAAACGGGCGGACGGAGTTATCACAGACGTCCAGTACGGCGCTGCATTGCAGCCGCATGTGCGATTGAGGGCCGGCGAGTACTCTGATCTCAAAGGCGCCGAACTGGTGATGGTTACCGCCGGTGTGAATGAAAAAGACGGAGGCGCCACGGACCGCAGCGATCCCAAAGGCCGCCTTAATCTGCTGCACAAGAACGCCAAGGCCTATGAAGAGATCATTCCGCAGATCACAAAGGCTGCGCCAAATTCGGTGATTCTGGTTGTGACCGATCCGCCAGATCCACTGGCTGATCAAACGCTGAAGCTGGGCCACAAGAAGGTGCTGAGCACTGGCACGTACCTTGATTCACTGCGCTTCCGTTTCCATCTGGCGAAGCGGTTAGAAGTAAGCCCGGAGAGTGTAGAAGCTCTGGTGGTGGGCGAGCATGGCACGTCGCAGGTATTTCTCTGGTCTTCCGCTCGCATTGGCGGGCGGTCGATCCGTGAGTTTGCGGAAGAAAGCGGCACGAGCTTTGATCAGTTCAAGAAAGAGATCGAAAAAGAAGTACGCTACGCCAACATCACCATCATTGAAGGAACCGGCGCCAGCGTGTTTGGGATTGGCGTGGTTTCGGCCCGGATCGCGGAGATTGTACTGCGTGATGAGAATGCGGTGATTCCCATTGGATCATTCAACCGTGATTTTGGCACAACTCTTTCCCTGCCCAGCGTCCTGGGTCGCAACGGCGTCAGCCAGGTTATTATGCCGGACCTCTCAAAAGAAGAACGCGAGCTGCTCGACAAGAGTGCGAGGACGATTCGGGAAGCAGCGTAAGAAGTCGGTAATTGGTAGTTGGTATTTGGTAGTTCGTATTTCGCACCAGCAGACTCGTCGCTGGGTTCAGAATGACAGCACGCAACAGAAAAGCAGACCCCTCGCTACGTTCGGAATGACAAGGAAAGATTTCGGACTGCCAAACAACTAAAAGCAAAAAGGCCAGCCTTTTTGCAGGGCCGGCCGATGGCTCATCCGTCTATCTTTTAAGGTCTTGCCGCCTTATTTTCGTTTCGAACAACGTAAGGATTGTACGCGGTGACATTCATAGGAGGAAGAGGCGCATAGCAATACTTAGCATAGGAAGAGACTATGGCACTCTCTGTGCCTGCAGCATGGCTTTTCAATCTGTCTAGCACGGGCCCGGAGTCATGGTTGGGGTCTGTTATTGACGATAACCCAATAAGAAGGCTGGGGCGGCAAAGGGAGGGCGGGATGCTGGAGTTGGGAGAGCATGCAATCCCCGCCAGGTGTCATGAAAGGGGAGAGTCCCTGTTCGACAGTGCCGTCTTTTGCGATCAGCAGCAACAGAGGGCTGGAACCATCGCCCGCGGAGCACTTACGCACAACTTCAGAATATCTGGCGGAAAACACCTCGCCGACTTTTTTGAAATAGTCCCGGCCTGTGTCGGTTTTCAAATTATTCTCGACGGACCGCAGAGCTGCATTGATGTCCCCGACTTTAATGCGATTTTTCGCCCATACCACCGTGTCATCGAAGATTTTCTTGGCCGTCCAGATTTCCGGTTCCCATTGACCATTGATGCGGGTAAGAAGTACGTCGGCGAGTTGTGGATCGTCACCGGTGGCCGCCATCCGGGCCATGCGATTGAGTTCAAAGTTGGACAAACCAAACATTTCCTCCTCGACCCGGAAACCGCGCTTAATCCTGGCCCAATCCATGGTGTCATAATCGGTCTTATTATCGCAGTGACACCAGATGTAAGCGCCGATCTGATAGTAGATATAGTCACCATTTCCTCCACCGATCCGGTCGGCAGCGAGTTTGGCGAACTCCGCCGCATCCGTTCCATTCCCGAACCATTTGGGCAGGAGCATTTCAGCCTGAAGGCGATAGAAATATTGATAACCGGGTTCAAATGCTACGGCTTTGTCAAAGATGGCTTTTTGCTCGGGTATCTCGGCACCCTGCACTTTGGCAATCGACAGTCGCTCAAGAAACCACTCGGGGTCTTTATGTTTGTCGAAGAACGGATCATTGAGCGTATCGAGCGCCCGCTGAACGCGATCATTGAATAGCTGCCAGCCGTTCTCACTCACGGAATCTGCATACCGGCTTCCCCGGGCACGCCATCCGAACTGCTCATAGCTCTCCGCCAGGGCAACTCGTGCCGTGATGGAATCCGGTCTTGACGCAATCCAACGTTTCAGACTGGCGAAATGCTCATCCCAGTCGGCATCAGTGCTGTCATCATTCCCTTCTGTAGGACGGTCCAGCACGCTGTAGATCACGCGAATCGCCCAAGGACTTCCAACCAATCGAGCTTTAGAAACTCGGATCCCGTCGGCAATTTGATCGATCTCGGCAAACTTCCCGGCCATGAACAAATTATGAATGCGTTTTCCGTACGGAACGGTCTCTTCGTCAATGATTGGCGCTGAACCAATAGTTATTGGGAGAGCAGAGACTTTGCCCATCGGTGGAGTCGGTTTATTCAATGGCACCGTCGGAGTCGTAGAAGCCGCACTTGAGTGCGCAAGCTGATCACTTTTCTCATTGCGCAGGCGGCGCGCCACATCTCCTAAAGACGCGCCTTCTTGTGCTGCAGAAAACGAAATAGAAAGAGAAATGAAAGATAAGATTGTTATTAGACGGACAGCAGACTTTGCGATACGCATATCACGGCAGCATAGCTTCTATTCGTGATGCGACACAGTTACCTAGGTTCTAAAGCTTGAGTTCGACTATGCTTCCGATTCAACCCACTTTCGCCTTCGGCTGTTCCACGGGCTTCTCCACTTCCGCATCCATATTGCCCGTGATCAACCGCGCGCTATGGTTGTAGGTGAGGTATGACCATGCCCACTCCGTCATAACCAGCAGGCGATTGCGGAAGCCGATCAGGAAAAAGAGATGGATGAAGAGCCATGACAACCAGGCAAAGTATCCGGAGATGTGGATGCGTCCGAAGTCGGCCACGGCGTGTGAACGTCCGATGGTGGCGAGGCTGCCTTTGTCCCAATACTCAAACGGCTCCCGCTTCTGGCCTTTGAGAATGCGCTTGATCTGATGGGCCACATAATTTCCCATTTGAATGGCGGCCGGGGCGACGCCGGGAACAAGCTTGCCGTCTTTCATTTTTGAAGCAGCCAGATCGCCCACCACGAAGACCTCAGGATGGCCGGGAATGGTGAGGTCCGGTTCGACAATTACACGACCGGCACGATCCGTGGGCACGCCCAGCATCTTTCCCAACGGCGAAGCCGACACGCCGGCGCCCCAGAGGATGACCACAGCAGGAATTTTTTCCTGACCAACCGTGACTACACCGTCTTCCACGTTGGTGACCATGGCGTTGGTACGGACTTCCACGCCCATCTCTCGAAGTTGCCTCTCTGCGCTGGCGGATAGGTCCTCAGGATATGTCGGCAGCACTCGGGGACCGCCTTCCAGCAGAATGATCCGGGACATGGTTGGGTCAACGGACCGAAATTCTGCCTGCATGTAGTGGCGCGAAATGTCTGAAATAGCTCCCGCCAGTTCCACACCGGTAGGACCTGCGCCAATCACTACAAAGTTGAGCGGCGGCGTGGGACCTTTGGCATAACCCTCACGCTCGGCCTCCTCAAAGGCCAGCAGGACGCGACCGCGAATCTCAATCGCGTCTTCAATGCTCTTGAGGCCAGGAGCAACCCTGGCCCATTCCGGATGCCCGAAATAAGCATGTGTGGCTCCCGCGGCGAGGATCAGGTAATCATAAGTCAGGTCCAGAGGCTTGGCATCGCCGGGCCCCTTTGAAGTAACTATGCGGCGTTGAAGGTCAAAACCTATGACCTCACCCAGCAGGACTTCTGTATGTTCACCATGCCGCAAGATGCTGCGGACGGGCGAGGCAATTTCCGCGGGCGAAAGCACCGCTAATGCCACCTGATAGAGCAGAGGCTGAAAGGTGTGATGATTTCTTCGATCCAGCACCGTAACGCTCACGGGAAGGCCAGCCAGGCCCTTGGCGGCGTTGATTCCGGCAAAACCGGCGCCGATGATTACAACGCGTGGTAACTCTCGGTTCTGTGTCATCAGTAACATTGTAGTCTTCCCCCGGGGGCCATACACTGCTGACAGCAAATGGCTTAGACCCAGTGGCATGGGTGGGCGGGTCCCGGGCAGGTTGTCTTAAGCGTTAACAGCCGGGTCCTTGCATTCAGCAGCAATGCTGATTGCTTTGGCCTTGCCCCCGTGATAGGTTCAGCCAAATAGGGCAGAAGGCCCAGGAAATACGCCCAGTTTTACCGGTAAAAGCAGCGAAAATCGGCATCATTCAAGGTAAGAGCGCATTATGCATATTGACGATTTGTTACGCATCGCCATGGAGCGCAAGTCTTCTGACTTGCACTTAAAGGTCGGCAACTACCCGCACGTCCGTGTAGACGGCGAACTTGTGCCGCTGACCGACCAGCCAAGAATTTCCGCCGAAGACATGTTGAACATGGCCTTCAGCATGATGTCTAACCGGCAAAAGCAGAAATTCAAGGAATCCGCCGAACTTGATATGGCGTACGGCGTGGCCGGACTGGGACGATTCCGTGTGAACGTGTTTCAGCAACGCGGCAACGTAGGACTTGTTCTCCGCGTGATTCCCACCAAGATTCGCGCCCTGGAAGAGCTGTATCTTCCCAAGGTCATTGAACACATCTGTGAAGAGGCCCGCGGACTCTGCCTGGTCACCGGCGTTACCGGCTCCGGTAAGTCAACCACGCTGGCCGCCATGCTGGACAGGATCAACTCCAGCCGTCCTGAACACATCATGACGATCGAAGATCCGATCGAATTTCTGCATCGCGATAAAAAAGGCTTCGTCAATCAACGCGAAGTGGAAGTGGATACACCGTCATTTGCGTCGGCGCTGCGCGCCAGCCTTCGTCAGGATCCTGACGTAATCCTGGTGGGCGAAATGCGCGACCTGGAGACGATCTCCACTGCGCTGCACGCCGCTGAAACCGGTCACCTGGTATTCTCCACGTTGCACACATTGGACGCCGTGGAAACCATCAACCGTATCATCGCCGTGTTTCCGCCACCGGAACAAAAACAAGTCCGTATGCAATTGGGCGCAACGCTGCGAGCGGTCATCAGTCAACGCCTAGTCAAACGCGCCGACGGCGCAGGCCGCGTACCAGCCTGCGAAGTCCTTATCTCGACGGCGTTCGTGCGCGAGTGCATCATGGTGCCGGAAAAAACGCGACTCATCCATGAGGCCATTGCCGCCGGTACTTCACAGTACGGCATGCAGACGTTCGACCAGTCGCTCTATGATCTTTATTCGCAGGGCCTGGTCAGCTACGAAACAGCGCTTGAAAATGCCAGCAATCCAGACGACTTCAAACTCAAGGTCCAGGGCATCCACTCAACGGCAGACGCTGCCCGCGAGCAGATGGAGCAGGCAGGATTCAGCACGGGCAGATAAAACCCAGCTTAACCACAAAGGACACGAAGGCGCTTCAGAGATGGAGCGCTTTTTCATTTTGTTTGCTCTACCACAGAGGGCACGGAGGAACACGGAGGCTGTTGCTAAGAAAATAATCAAATACATAGATCATTCGACTGCGTCGTCGCGTGCGCTCCGACTCCGCTCATGATGACAAGAGTCGATAATTCTCCCCTCGCGCTAACGATTCCAACACCTGCTGCATGCAATGCCTGCTGCATGCAATGCCTGCTGGATGCAATCCCTCCGCTTTTGGTTCTCCCTCTGATATTCTTCTGATCGTGGCGTTCAAACGCGGCAGAATCATCGAGGACGAAGCGGCGCTGTATGACTATGCCGTTGGCGCGCTGGGCCGCCGTATGCGCAGCGTGGCGGAGTTAAAGAGACTGTTACGCGGACGCGTGCCGGAAGGAGAATTGGGTACGGTGCTGGTGGAGATGGTGATTCTCCGTCTAAAAGAACAGAAGTATCTCAACGACTCCAGCTATGCCGCAGCCTACACATCATTTCGCAAGGAAAATGAAAAATTTGGCCGTCGCCGCGTGATCACCGACCTGAAAGTGAAAGGCGTGCACAGCGATGTGATCGAAAAGGCCATTGATGAGGCTTACTCGGGCGTCGACGAGCAGGAATTGGCACGGGCGTTCCTGCGGCGAAAACGAATCAAGGAGCCACAGAATGAGAAAGACGCAGCGCGGATCTTTCGAGCGCTCATGCGCGCTGGATTCAGCCCCGGCGTAATCATCAAGATACTGAAGAAGTGGAATGTCGATGAGGAGATGCTGAGTGCGCTGCAGCCTCAGGAAGAGGAGTCAGAACAAGAATGAAGATGACCGCAAAAGGGTTTCAGTGAGCCGGTGTCGCCCCTACGGGGCTCGTGATCCTAAACGATGCTTTCCCAGCGCTCACGCGCTGGGCTACATAATTCCGCGCCTGCGGCGCTTTGTGCATCGGAAGCCCTGAAGAGCAAGACAATCGTAAGCAAAAAAGCAGATCCTTCGACTGCGTCGTCGCATGCGCTCCGACTCCGCTCAGGATGACAAGAAGGATCAAGCGTGAAAGAGCGCGGCCTGGCGTCAGGCAGGAAAAACCGCAACTACCCAGAAGTTGGCGTAACCGTGTTGCTGGTCTGGACTGAAACAAACGCCCACGTTCACGCGCTGTTGCGTTTTCGAAAACAGATGACCGCTTAACTGCTCCGGCATCTGGGTTGGTTCGGAGAGCGTAAATAGAAACACGCGCCCCGATGTTCCATTAATCCCAGCGGCCACGCTCTGCACGTCACCTTTTGCCGAGCAAGCCAGGGCGCTCAGATGAGTATCCAAACGGGCATCCATAGGCTTGATTCCCTTCTGCTCGCGTGCCCTGTTGAACGTGGAGATCAGCGCGGTGCCGAAGTCGATGTCATTGTAAACGGCGGTGGCCCAGGCAAAATCCTGCGTCACCCAGAGACGGCCTTTAGCCTCGAATACCCCGATTCCAACAGAGTTGTAGCGCACGTTCATGATGTTGGCCTTGTGTCCGGGTGAGAGCATCAGGGCCATGTGGACTTCTTCCGGGGCGTCAGCCACCGCAATGTTCTCCGCGGAATCAGTGAATCGTAGGCCGGTAGCGGCAATGCGCTGCGGGACTGTGTCTTCCTTTTCAAATTGATGCGACATCTCGCCGTGGCGGGCCAGCAATCGAGAATGGGCGCGCGCAGCCAGGGCCGCCTGTCCGTTCCATTTGAGTGTAGGAAGGTTGGCGGCTGAGCGTTCGTGATTGAGCAGTTCGAGAATTTTGCTTTCAGCCGGTGAAGGATCGGCGGGCGGGCGCTGCGCAGGCGAGGCCGAGCAGAAGAGTCCGAGAGCGAAAATGGCGAAAACAGGTTTCATGAAGTCAGTGTCGCCCCTACGGGGTTCGTCATCTCTTCCTCTACTACCCAGACCTTCCGGTCTGGGCTAACTCATGTCGCGCCTCCGGCGCTCGGTACGTTGGCAGCCCTGAACAGCATAGCAATCGTAAGCACAAAAAGCAGATCCTTCGACTTAGTCGTCGCATGCGCTCCGACTCCGCTCAGGATGACAAAAAGGAAAGAGTTTGGGGAGAACACCCCGTTGCGGCGTTCTTACAACTCGCATTCTCGGGATCCTTCGACTTCGTCGTCGCATGCGCTCCGACTCCGCTCAGGATGACAAGATGAAGAAATTTTGTTAACCCAGACAATCTTTGCCAACGCTCCAACCAAGACCAAACCAGATTGTCCGGTTCGCTTTCAATGCCGACACTCTCTCTTTTAGTTAGACACCGGAAAGAATGCGGCGATCACCCAATATGTGGAAAATCCTCCATTGCCGCCTTGCTTGAAGCAGACGCCAACGTCCATGCGGTGAAGGGTCTTGTCAGCCGCGGCACGCTGCATGGTTACAGGAAGCTTGTCGGGTTGAGAAGTGGTGAACACAGCCAGGTCAGTGGCGCCGGGAGTGCCATCGAGTATCTTCTGTGCGTTCAGGTTCGAGGTGCATGCGACCTTTTGCAGGCGGGCGTCTGATCGCGCGTTCATTGGCGGAAGTCCTTTTTGGCTTCGCAGCTGGTTGAAGGCCGCAATGATCTGGCGATCAAACTGGTTCGTGCTGACGGTCTCAACCTTGCGTGAAAAATCCTCAGTGATGTAGAGCTCGTCGCCATGCGGAACAATGGCGATACCAATGGCGTCAAAGTCCGGTCGAAGGATATTGGCACGATGTGGCGGCGACTTCATGAAACCGTTGTGCGCCAGGTCAACATCCGGCGCGTAGCCAACGTTTTCACCTACGGAGCTGAAGTTGGCTCCGGCAGCGCCCGCACGTTTGGTAAGGTCAGGCTCACCCATGAACTGGTGCGATAGTTCCTTGTGCTGGGCCAGAAGTTTGGAATGAGCACGCGCTGCATCGGCCAGACTCTGGTCCCAGGTGAGCGGTTTCAGACCCGCGGTTTCGCGCTCCTGATTTACCAGCTCGAGCAAACGCTGTTCGTTGGCAGAAGGCAGCGCTCTGGACTGTGGCCATGCCGTAGTGAGGCCGCAACACGTCGTTAATGCCAGGATTAGAATCGCGTGCAGCACGCGAATGGCAATGATTCCGGTGAAACGTTTGGGCGATTTACCAATTTCATGGCCCGAAAACAAAATTTTGCAATTGGGTATCCGCCCAAACCAGTCATCTCAATCCTGTGCCGATCGATTCAATTTGCCGTGCCTTGCGCTGATCATCCCACTTTTTCACAAATGACAACACAAATCCCATAGCGGCCGGCGCGCCGAAGAACCAGAAGAACTCCGTATAGTTCCACAGGATCACGGTGAGACAACCGACTGCAAACATGGTCCCTGCAATCCTGCCATAGAACTTGATTTTCTGCATAGTGATCTCGGGTCACATTGCTTTGCGAAATCTGCGTTCCATGGCCCGCCTCCTTGCAGTGGGTGCTTAGATATTACTCCCACTTCCTGATGTCAACGCCCCTCTTTTGGCTTTCAGCTCGCCCAGAATGCGGTTTACCTGGTCTTCTTTTTCGAGTTTGGCAAAACGATCTTCCACACTGGTGGCGCCTTCAACCATCTCGGTCTTGGCCTGGCCGATGGCTGTTTCACGCATGACCTTATTCTTCATGCGATCAAAGGCAGCGGCAGGATCAGGGCCGTTGACCACGGTGCGCGCATCGGCTGCGCGATCGAGCGTACGAGCGCGACGATGTTCCGCCATCAGCATCTCACTGCGGCCACGGGCTTCTTCCAATTTCTGCTGAAGCTTATGCAGGGCGGTCTTAAGCGTTTCCACCTGAGAGCGTTGATCGAGCACCTGCTGGGCAAAGCTGTCCGTCAACTGCTGCGCAGTCAGGGAACGTTCGATCGCGGCGCGGGCCAGGTCCTCGTGGCCTTTGTCGATGGCCAATTCGGCCTTGCGGCCCCAATCGGCAATCTTGTCTTCGTTCTCCTTCTGTTTCTTTTCCAGCAGGTGTTGATCGGCGATGGCAATCGCCACCTGCGTCTTCACCTGAAGGAGCTGATTTTCCATGTCGAGAATGATCTGTTTGATCATCTTTTCCGGATGTTCCGCTTTATCAATCAGGTCATTTAAGTTTGCTTTCAACAATGTTGCGACCCGTTCCAGTAATGCCATAAGTGCCTCCACAAAACCTTTGTTTATTTGCCGATGAAAGCCCGCCACGTCACCACGGGCAGAAACGAACTTTGAATATCGATGGTCAGCGCCGCGATCAGGCCAAAAAGAAGCAGCATGGGCAGAATGACGCCCAGCGGCTGAAAGCGAGATTCTTCCGGACTGTCATGGATCATCTGCCAGAACGCCGATGCGAGAGCTGCCTGCACCACCGCGATGATGATGCTGACGCCACCCACACGGGCGACCAGCCAGCTTGAAAGCGCCGCCTGCCCAACAATGATCAGTGGCATGAGAACCAGCGACGCAACATCCATGCGTCTGACTGGCGCCGTGCGCAACTTGCCGCGGGCTGAGGCTTTGCCGGTCACCATAATCAAACGCGTGACCAGCGCAGCCGCCAGGAGCCAGATCAAAACAATGACGAGCATTGGACTCATAAGCTTGCTCCCTGGCCAAGATTTGGTCGATTGCCCGGGCGAAGATCACGTCCACGCACCACGCCGCCCAGCAACAGTCCAATTGCGACCCCGAGCGCAAGCCAGAACATCCAGCTACCGGAGACGATGGCGATCAGTGCGCCTGCTATTACGCCAAGTACTACGCCAAGTACGGAAAACTTTTTGGTGCTCATGACGAATCTCTCAGCTCTTTCTGTGTTGTCTTCAGGCCGGCGAGAGCCATCTTCAATCTCTCGCCGGTGCTGGTTGACGGTGATTACTTGCCCGCGCCCTTGGCCTTGGATCCATCGTCAGAGCCATTCGAAGGCTTGGGTGATTTGTCTCCGATCAAGCGGACATTTGCCAGCAGGTCCTTGATCTGCATGCCGCTGAGCGCTTCAAATAATGCCGGGACCTGGGCCGCGATCTCCGCCATGTCTCCAGTGATCTTGCTCATGCCGGCAGAGTGTCCATTTCCGGTGGAGACAATGGTGATCTTGTCCACGTTAGAAAGCGGAGCGGCCATGGCCCTGACAACTTCAGGCAGACTGGTGATTAACTTGTCGACGACGGCAGCCTGGTTGTATTCCTGATAGGCTTCCGCCTTAATGTTCATGGCTTTTGCTTCGGCTTCACCCTTCTTGAAGATGATGTCCGCTTCGGCTTCACCCTGAACGCGGATGGCGCTGGCGCGGCCTTCAGCTTCGGCGATCAGCCGTTGCTTTTCGCCGTCGGCAATATTGAGAACACGCTGCTTTTCGATTTCCGCCTGCTTCAAGACGGTGGCGATCAGCTCTTTCTCATGGCGCATGATTTCAGCTTCCTGCACCTTGATCTGCTGCTCTTTCTCCACCTGCTGGATCCTTACCTGTTCGGCAATTACCTGCTGTTGCTGAATATTGGTCTGGATCTCATAGGCTTTGTCAGCCTGTGCTTGTTGCTTCTTGACCAGCTGCAGGTATTCGGCTTTCTTCACTTCAAGATCACGCTGGGCCTCTGCCTGCTTGGCCTGTGACAGCGTTTCCGCCAGGACACGTTCCTGATCGGCTTGCGCTCTGGCAACAGCGGCGGCCCTTTGCGCTTCTGCTTTTTTGATGGCAGTATCGCGCTCGGCTTCAGCGGCAGCAACGTCGGCATCACGCTTGATGCGGGCGACATCAGGACGGCCCATGTTGGCGATGTATTCGTTCTTGTCGCGCACCTCTTTGATGGTGAAAGAGATGACTTCCAGGCCCATCTTGCTCATGTCCGCCGCACAGGTGGCGCGCATGCGGTCGCCTACCATCTCCGGCTCTTTCACGATCTGCTCAACCGTAAGCTGGCCGATGATGCCGCGCAGGTGGCCTTCCATCACCAGACGAATCAGGCCTTCACGCTGCGCCGGCGTCTTGGTGAGGAACTGCTCGGCGCCGGTGCGGATAGATATATCGTCAGACTTTACCTTGATCTGCGCGACGGCTTCCACAGTAACGGCGACGCCCTGACTGGTGTACAGGTCCTGCTGGGGAGCAACGTCAAACGACATCAGCTCAAGAGACAACAGACGACAGCTTTCAATCAGCGGCCATATCACGCTTCCCGCGCCCTTGATGACGCGCGGGGTCTTGCCGCGACCGTAAACCAGCAATGCTTCATTGGGACCAACCTTGCGATACAGACGGGCCAGCATGCTGATGGTCAGCATCGTCCCCATAATGACCAGCCCGACAACGATCCAGATGGTCTGAATCTCCATACCCCCTCCTAGACTCTTCACAGACTCTTCTCCTCTTCTTCGGGCAGAATGCCCACTTCGCCCGCCATATCACTCCAGCGGCGCACGTAAGCCACACCTTTTTCGAAACGGGTGACAATCACTTCTTCACCACGCTTCAGTTCCTGTTGTTGTTCACTGCGCGCCGCACAGGCTTTGCGGGCGCCTTCCTGCTCAAAAATGATTTCTCCGGTGCCACCGGCGCGGATGGGCCCGCTGATCTTTCCCAGAACGCCGGTCATCTCGTAATCCGCGGGATCCATGGCATAGTCATGTGCCATGAGGTAGCGGGCGGCGAACAGAAATACGATCGATGCGCCAATGAGGCCGGCGAGCGATGCAATCATCAGGCCGGCAAAAGCCCATACATGCCGGAGGTGGACCAGCAGGTAACCGGCTCCGCCAAACCAGGCAAGGAACACGGCGATGGTCATGGGGTTGAAAACCGGAAAGCTTCCGCCATGCCCGTGAGCGCTTCCCCCACCGTGCCCGGCATGCCCCATGCCATGAAAATGTCCGTGGGGAAGATGAAAATGGAAATGCAATGTGCCGCTGAGAAACGAAAGCGCGGTAAAAGCAAAGCCAACAACGAAACAGATCAGATAGAAGAGTTCCCAGTTCATGCTTGTGCCTCGCTCAACTCCTGTGCTCTGAGACCGACAGGTTCTCCGTCCTGAGGACGCAAAACCTGTAATAGCCGATCAGCCAATTCGGGAGTTTCCAGAATGGCGTCAATCAGCAAAAGACAGCGGCGCGAATCTTCATGCTTGGCAATCTTCAGCAACGCGCGCCCCACCGTTGGATCATTGCGAAAACGCTCCGCGCCCTGGATCAACCAAAGATCAAGCCGGTCCTCCTGCACGCTCAAGTCAGAGAGCAGCTCAGTGTGAAAACCTTCAGGATCGTCAACCAGGTATCCGGGATGTACTTTGAAAAATCTGGAAAGCAGCAGCCGGGTTTTGTTGGTGAGGTGCGGGCGCGATCCATTTTCAATCTGCGAAAGATAGCTCTGGCTGATCTTCTCTTTGAGCTCTTTGCCGATGGCACGAACCACTTCCAGCTGGGTCATGTCACGGCCAAATCCGCGAAGATTGCCTTCCATCAGGCGCAGGTAGCGTAATTTTTCGCCAAGTGTCATATTGCTAATCGCAATAACGATATTTCGATTTGCGATATCTGTCAAGAACAATACGGTACCTAAGTCTGTGAATATTCCATGAACGAATAAACGGCTTTTTATCAGTTACTTAGAGCTATACTTGGTTTCCGTGAGGCGAAGGAACTGCGCTCTGGAGGAGGCTGGAATGTGGTGGGTAACGGTAAATCAGAACGGCTTGCGGCGTTACGAGTCTTGCGGACAAATGGCAAAACCCTCCGCTGTTGCAGCGGAGGGTCATGGCTCATCCGGATTGTTTGAAATCTAATTCTGTTTCCGGCCGTTGTGTTTCTTGTTGTAGATCTTTTTGGACATCTTGTTCTGTTGGCCGTTGATCTTGGCTTTTTCGGCGGGCGTAAGTGTTCCGCCATTAGCAGCGCGGTCGGTACGCTCTTCCTTATTGATCTTGGCTTCTTTGTTTTCCAGCTTAGACGCTTCACCGGCGGTCACTGAGCCGTTTTCCAGTCCCTCGCCAATGCGTTTCTGCTGGTTGCGATCGCGCGCATTGACTTCGTTGGTAACCGGCGGCTGGTTCACTGCATTGTGCTTATCTTTATATATCTCATTGCTCAGCTTGTTCTGCTGGTTGTTGAGTTTGGCTTTATCGGCTGCGGTGAGTTTGCCGCCGTCGTCTTCACGCATGTCGCGCTCTTCTTTATTCAGGCGCTTTTCCTGACCTTCAACCTTGGCGGCTTCGACGGCCGTCATGGAGCCGTTTTCCAGTCCTTCACCAATGCGCTTCTGCTGATTGTCTTTGCGCTGTTCAATGGTCTGTCCGGTGACAGGCGGCGGCGTGGTGGTGGATGGTGTTTGTGCGAAAGCTGCGGATGAGATCATCAGAGCGATACCGCTCAAAAGGATGCTGCGTTTCATAGTTCCGTTCCCTCCAGGATGGGAGCTGATGGTGAACAGCAGCTCCGGCTAGGGAGATAAACTGATCCAGAGCTGAAATGTTGCGCGCCCGGCTGGGCAAAAGCGCATGAACCTGCCATCTATATTTTTCAAGTACGCCGCAACTCTTTTGCGGAACTCGCGTTGCCTAAGTCCTTCGAGTTTGTCTTTCCACACGCTCTGGCTTCGCCTGGAAAAACCCGAAGCGCGTTGCCCATTATTAGAAAAAATGTCAGTCGACAAACTTCAATTAAGAAAAAAGTACTAAGAAACCTTACGCGCTAGCAGCCAGCATCTCAGTTTGGCATGGCGACGAGAGTCCAGATGTTGGGGAAAGAAATAATTGGCTGGGCCCTCCTGGTGTTGGCGATATTGTTGTTTCCGATCCCTGTAATTCCGAGCGTTCTGTTGGTTTGCGGGCTTCTGGTACTTTCGTCGCGCTATTGCTGGGCGGCCAAATTACTGGCAAGGGCGAAAAAGTTAGTTCCCGCCTGGATGATGCCAGTGAATTTGCCGATTGAAAATGCAGGCGTGGTTGAATTGAACGTGTAGGTGAATTGAACGTGCAGTTGGTGTCTCTCTCCTTGAAAAGCAAAAAGGAAAGGCGTAGCGATCGCGGCTACGCTTTTCCTTTTATTGTGTCGCTTCGCGACAAACCGCTTTGAGTGCGAATTTTGTAGATGCTCTATGGATGCTCCTGTTGCGACGGGCTCGGCGTCGCAAGCCGGCCTCGCCCTTTTCTAACGTCGCATCCGCTCCAAAACGCCTGAGAGCCTGGATCACCGGAAAATCTGCCTGCTCAAAGCCCTACCTAAAACGTGAATTTCACCGCCAGTTGAATATCGCGCGATCCACCGCCGCCCAGGAACGGGTAGCCGATGGCGACATCGGGCGTAGCTGTCGTGGGAAGGAACCCAGGCCCAACCGCACGACATCCGGACGTCGGACTGGGCGCGCCGGCACATTTCGGATCACCCGCCACAGGTGTGACGCTGCCGTTCGTTTCCAGGTTTACCAGGAAGTTGGGCAGGGTGGGATTGGAGAAGTTGGCATGGTTGAACAGATTGAAAATGTCCGCACGTAATTGCATCTTCAGACGGTCGTTCAACTTAGTGTCTTTGGCGAGTGAAAAATCAAAGTTGCGAAAATCCGGCCCCACGAATGCATTACGCCGCAGATTGCCGAAGTGTTGCGTACCGGCGATGCAGGCTCCGGCAACCGGGTCCCATGTGCAAGGCGCAGCAAAGGCCGAGAGATTCAGCAGCTTGTCATGACCGCCTGTGCCAGCAAAGGGATCGCCCACTACATCCGGCCGTTCCATAAATTCATTGGAGTTGTTGTAATCGGAAAAAGAATTCAGGTTATAAGGCTGCCCGCTGTAGATGCGCAGAATGCCGTTGACAGACCAGCCATTGGTAAGAGTTTTTGCCTTCTGGGAACTCGGCAACTCATATCCAAACATCCACGTAAAGCGATGGCGTCCGTCAAAATTTGAATTTCCTTTTTCCGCACCCGGATTCAGGCTGTTATCAGGCTGCGCCGCATTGGGAACAAAATCTTCACCGTCACTGGCATTGTCAATGGAGTGTGACCACGTGTACGACAACTGCGAGTTCAACCGGTTCCAGTTGCGCAGCTTCCATGTAATTTGCAGGCTGTTGTAGCGCGAGCTGGAAGTTGATTCAAATTGATTGATGACGTTGAATGCGGCAAACGGGAACGCTCCGGTTGCCGGATCATGCTGATTAATGTCGCGGAAACGGAACAGCTTGGTCCCGGCCGAGCCGACGTAAGCGACGTTCAATGCCATCTGCCTGCCCAGGGCCTGTTCAATATTCAAGTTGTAGTTCTGAATGTACGGTGTGCGGATATTCTGGTCGACGGTCCAGGCGTCCGTGGTGGGACTGAAGCCAGTGAAAATCGGCACGCCAGGAGTAATGGTTCCCGCTACGTTGCCAGCCGATGTGATCGCGGACGATCCAATACCGTTATAAGCCGGGCCGGCATTGAAGGTGTTAAAGGGAAAATGTCCGATGAAGAAATCCTGCGAGAAGGCGTCATAATACAGACCCCAACCCGCGCGCACAACGGTGTTGCCATTGCCCAACAAGTCATACGCAGCGCTGAGACGTGGAGCAAAATTGTTGAGGTCGTTCGGATACAGTGAACCCGGGCCATTTCCCTGCCCAACAAGCTGCAATGTCTGGGTGGCAGGATTGAAAAGGCTGAAACGGTTGCCATCTTCATTGATTACACCAAAATAATCCCAACGAAGGCCATAATTGAGCGTGAGCTTGCGGGTCATGCGGAAGCTGTCTTGCAGGTAAAAGCCGTTATTGTTCTGGTGGGTGGTGCGCTGCGAATTTCCAGCAAACTGGCTGCCGCCGTTGCTTATATTGCCGGCGACGAAATCATCAAAGCTCGTGAACTTGAGCCGCCCGCGATAACCAAGATCGTAGAACTGATTCACCGTGGTGCGCCGGTATTCATAGCCAAACTTGTAATTGTGCTTACCCGACGTGTAGCTGACGTTGGTAAAGTACTGCAGGTTGGTATCAAAGCGATGACGCGGAATGGAGTTGTTGCCTCCCAGTCCACTGGTGCCATCACTAAAGCTGATCTGTGGCAAGCCAAAATCCTGCGAATTGGTCACGCCAGTATTCAGGCCGATGGACGCTGGATTGAACGAGCTGTCTTCCGGGAAAAAGCCCTCAGCAAAACGGTTCCACCCGCCGCGCACTTCCATCAGAAGTCTGGGAGTGAAGATGTGCGTGTAAGACAGTGAGAGCACCTGTACGCGTGTTGGCGTAACAGTGTTGAAGCCGGGAACGGTTGTGCCGCCGCCAAGAGCCAGAGGAAAACTCTGGTCGCTATCGCCATAGAAGTAGCGGCCGGTCAACAGATCAGATCCCTCTTTCTTGCTGAGATGATGATCAAATTTGAAGATCAGGCTGTCCACGCGATTGTTGAACTTGTCAGTGACCTGCACCGTCTGGAACGGCACGGTCGGATCATTGGAGGTGGCGGGAAGAGGAATGCTCCAGGGATTGCGGGCCAGCAAATTGGCGATGACAGGATTGATCACACCGCCGTTGGCTGCGATGGCCGCATTGAGTCCCTGCTGCGAAGGCACGTTGGCGGTTGCGGGCAAGCCGCCGTTTTCACGCCATCCTTCATAAGCCGCAAACCAGAATGTCTGGTCTTTGATGAGCGGACCGCCCAGTGATCCACCGAACTGATTGTTGTGAAACGTATTCTGCGGGATGGGCGCGCCAGTGGTGGAATCCGTCTTATTGTTGAAGGCATTGCGCGCATCCAGAGCATTGTTGCGGAAATATTCAAACGCCGACCCGTGAATCGTGTTGGTGCCGGACTTGGTCACAATGTTCACCACTGCGCCGGCATTGCGCCCGTATTCCGGCTCCATGTTGGAGAGGACGGCGATTTCCTGAAGGGAATCTACCGGCAGCAGCGTGGCTGGAGTACCGAAAACGCCCGCTTCATTGATAGCCGGGTCATTGCGATATCCGTCATTCATGTCAGTGCCGTCGAGCAGATAGTTGTTGGCGCGGCCGCGGTTGCCGTTGATGCTGAAGGTTCCGAACGATCCCGGCGAATCGCTATCGCCATTGGGATCAGAGGCTGAACCGGGAACGAGCGTAAGAAGTTTGGCAAAATCGCCGCCGTTGATCGGCAGGTTCGCCATCTGCACAGAGTCAATGGTGCCGCCCATGGTATTGCCAGTGGTGTCAATGATTGGGGCCTCCGCGGTGACCACCACTTCCTGTTTCACTTCGCCGGGATTGAGCTGCACATCAGCGCGCGCATTCGCGGATACGCCAACCGCAACTCCGTTCACGACTTTGGTCCCGAATCCGGTATGAGAAACGCTGACGCTGTAGGTGCCCAGCGGCAATTCAGAGAAAAGGAAATTTCCGGCGTCGTCAGTCTTGCCAGTGCGCACCAGGCCGGTGTCAGCGCTTTTCACCGTAACGTCAGCGCCGGTAACGGACGCTCCCGCAGTATCAGTCACCGTACCCTGAATGCCTCCACGGAAGGTTTGTGCCAACATCGGCACGGCTAAAGTACAGGTGAATAGAGCAGCAAGCAGCTTCTTCATCGACGATCACCTCTGTAAAGAATCGTTAATTGCTGGTTGGCTGAGGATTATACGCCGTGGGAAGGAGAGATAGCTCGCGAGGTGGGCAAAACTAAACGTCTTACCGCGGATTGGCGCGGATGAACGCGGATCTTTCGCAAGTATGATTCGGTGACGCAGCAAGCCAGGTGTTTACGTCAGTGTCAGCGATTTCGTCGACGAAGTGGGCTGCTAATCCTTCTCCTTCTGATCATCCTTCGGCGACTCTACATACACCAGCGAGATCAGCGTGCTCTTTCCGTTAGGCTCAACGGCCACAACGTGTTGCTTCTCTTTTGTGCCGACCTTGTAGGCGTAGCCGCCTTTTTCAGAGTGGTCGTCCTCACAGGTCAAGGCATTTGATTTGTTGCTCTTGTCGGAGTCGGTCTTGCCGGAGCCATTCTTACTGGAATCTCCGGTAGCCTTGCTGCAATCGAGAACTGCGCCGTATTTCGCCATGGCCTTGCGATAGTACGCGGCGATCTTCTCCGGCGAGTCCGACGACTCCAGTTTCATAACCACGAGTTTGAAGCCAAACGATCCGCCGGACATAGCCATGTGCAGGGCCGGGTCACTATCAGCATCTTCTTTATATGGTTTGGCGCCGGGATAGAACGGCAGACCCAGGTCTTTCTCCGTGGCTGAGGCGCTGAGGTTAAAGCCAATGCTCTTGGAGTCGGCTTTGTCCTTTTTGCCGTCCTGGGCCTGGGCTGAATGGAGCCCCGCGAGCAGAATAATTCCCGCGGCTAAAACTGCGGTACCAGCCATCCGAAGGATCAAGGCCTGCAAATAAGAAGTTTCTTTTTTCACGCGATCTCTCCTTTAATTTACGACACAGCTTTCCTGCGACATATCTCAGTACGCAAGAGGGATGACGAATGTTGCATTTATTTAAAGGGCGATTCGGCGGGCCAAGGCGGGAGAGTTAGTTGCAGGCTGAATGCAATTTCCCACCCTCCACTGTGGAGAACCAACGTGAAGGGTGGGAGATAGCGAACGACTGGGCCGCGCTTCAGGCGGCAACCTGTTTGCTTTGCTTGATGAATGCCAGCAGATCGGAGTTAATCTTGTCGGCCTCAGTGGTTGGCATTCCATGCGGGAAGCCCTTGTAAGTTATCAATGTTCCATTCTTCAGCAACTTTGCTGAGAGCGGGCCAGCATCGGCGTAAGGCACAATCTGGTCATCGTCGCTATGCATGACCAGCACCGGCACTTTGATCTTTTTGAGGTCTTCCGTGAAGTCGGTCTGGGAGAAAGCCACAACGCCGTCATAGTGCGCCTTGATGCCACCCATCATTCCCTGGCGCCACCAGTTCCAGATCACCGCCTGGTTGGCTTTCGCGCCAGGACGGTTGTATCCATAAAACGGCCCTGCCGCAAAATCGTAATAGAACTGCGCGCGGCCGGCGGCGATTTGCGCCTGCAATCCGTCAAACACCTCTTTGGGTAGCCCACCGGGATTGCTGGCGGTCTTTAGCATGAGCGGAGGCACTGCGCTGATGATTGCCGCTTTTACCACTCGACCTTCACCATGGCGGGCGACGTAGCGCACCACTTCACCGCCGCCGGTTGAGTGGCCAACGTGTATCGCTTCTCTGATGTCAAGATGTTCGGTCAACGCCGCCAGGTCCGCGGCATAATGGTCCATATCATGGCCACCGTCGGTCTGCTGCGAACGGCCGTGTCCGCGCCGGTCATGCGCGATCACGCGAAAGCCGTGGTTAAGGAAGAACATCATCTGCGTGTCCCAGTCATCAGCCGAGAGCGGCCAACCGTGGCTGAATAAAATGGGCTGGCCCTTTCCCCAGTCTTTGTAAAAAATCTGCGTTCCGTCTTTGGTAGTAATCGTAGGCATCAATGACCTCCATGGAAATACTTGCGTTGTATTTGCGATTCTTCTTGTTTGCAAAAAGCGTGCAAGAAGAATGAATGAGGTTTGTGTCTGACATTGCGCTTAAGCAGATCACGCAAATCCGTGGCATTAAAGTCTAAATCTCCAGTTCGGCGCGTGGCTGACGTCTAAGTGTGGAAAATATTTTTTTCTCGCTACATTAATCAAAGGTGGGTTACAACCCCGGGCAGACAAAAGAATTGCGCGCAGGAGACGGAAGCGCAATTCGCAAGAACTGCGAGTTATCGGTTTATTGAATGTTGACGAATACGGGATTGGCCGATTACATGGCCATTCATTACAGGACCTTCGATTACAGGGCGAGGGGGCAGAATTTCAAATCCTCTGCCCCATCAACCATTGAGTGTGCAACGGAATCATGTCACGCAGCCCGGTAAAGCACCCTTTCTCCTTCTCCGCCGCGGCCCGCGCTCCGGGCAAACATCCGCAATAGCAACCATGCACCAATCGCCAACAAGGCCAGAGTGAGAAGTAAGAGCTCAAGAGCACGCACGAAGAAATGATCGATCAATGAGCGTCCGCGGTTATCAACTTCTTTCATTGTGGCCTCGCTCATCCCGCGAATGCTATTCATCGCCTCGACCTGCTCACTGTGCAGAGCATCAAGCACGACCTGGCGTTCGCCACGAAGATCTGAGGTTGCTCCCAGGCGTTGACCGTTTACGGCGGCAAGCGTGGCAATTCTCTCCTGTCGCAATGCGGCTAATGTCAGCGCCCGCTGCTGGTCCAGGAACTCCTGTGCCGCCAAACGCTGGCCTTGAATATCCGAGAGCACTGCCGCTCGCGCCTGCTTCATAAACTCCGGCAGGCGGTCGATGTTGTCCGATGCCTTTGCCGCCGCGCTGGAGATGGCTCCAAAGTTGGCCGCCGCTGCGGCAACGTGGGGATCCTGCGCCATGTCGCTCATCAGGAGCTCGGCCTGCCAGCGGGCCTGTTTAGGAGCGTAGACGTTATACGCATCAAGGCGAGCGGTAAGGTCGCCCATGCCTTCCTGCAGCGCTTTGATGGAGGCAACAGCTCCCAGGTCCTCACGGCCGACGCGTTGGATTAAGTCCGCATCCATGGATTCGCGGCCCGGCAAGCCCCTCTGGATGGGATGAGCCGCAGCCCAGGATTCCGTTTTCTTGCGCAGGTCAGCGATGTTGGCTTCGGGAGCCGCCGTCGTGATCAGTTTTACCATTTGCTCATCCATGCGGCTGAGGGTGTCGGCCGCAACAGGCTGCAGCGGCCCCATCTGTGCCTTTAGCGCGGGCTGTTGGAAGTAATTCTTCATCTGATAAATAAACGCCCACGTATCCACAATGGCGGCGACCGGATCACTGTTCAACATTGTGTTCTGGAGAATCGGAATTGCTTCCGCTTTCCATGCGAGCGCTTGCCGGCGGCCATCCGTGGTGGGCGAGTCAAACATGATCTTGTCGGCTGCCGCCTCAATCTCCGCGGAGTAAATACCCAGGAGCGACTGGTTGCGCGCACTCAGTTCAGCCGCGGACGAGTTGACATTTTTCGCTGCCTTGACTGATGCGTCTTTTTTAGTGCCGAATGAACAACCGCACATGAAGACGGCCAGTGCGAGTAATGCATAGAACCCAAGTTGTCGCGCGGCGCCATGCTGGGCCTGATTGGATGAAGAGCGATCGCGGAGGAAGCTGAGCTGAGACAGTCTCACAAACATAAAGCACCTGTAGCCTTCATTTCTGCTGCTTGCGTCGGGAAGAGCCGGCCATCATGGACTTACGTGTTGCTGCGTCGGCGGCTGTTGCAGTCGGGGCTGAGGTTGGCTCTTTCCGTCACGTTACCGTGCCGTCACGTTACCGTGCTCCGGACCACCTCAAACAGGGTCAGTAAGTTCCTTTCCTATTTTCTCACTCGCTATTGGCAGAAACTGGCTGTTAGTTTTTACAGCGGCAGGAAGAGGACGGGGGGATGAAAGTCTCGCATTTGCCGAGCCGGTCGAGGTAGTCGAAAGTTCGCGATGGGGCCGTGCTTGGAGTGAGTAGAAGGGGTGATGGGTCGAAATCCGCTGTCCATCGTTTGCGCTTTCTTTACGACACGGAAAACTCGGTCAAGTCGGGAGGCCAAAGAACCACGTAGTCTTCTCGTTCTATTTTGCGGTAAGCAGCGCGCATGTAATTCGATATTTCTTGAGTCATCCAAAAAGCGTGTGCCCTCTCGAAAGCGCTCTGCGGTTCATGAGTCAATAGAAAAATATTGAACTCTTCTGAACCAAAATCATGACCGTCTACATCTGCCAAATTGCCCAACTGAACCGCAAGTTTGTCTTCAAAAGCCACAAGTCGGTCATAGTCCTTCAGCGACTTTGCGTCGAATTGCAGTACAAGCTGATATTTTTCCATTTTTTAATAGGATGGTGATTTAAGTCCCTGATTAATCTGGAGAGAACCGCAGATCAGGCTGTCCCCTTTTTCCATCGTGCATTATTTGGCAAATTCTAAGCGCTTTCTTCTTCAACGGCCTTTCCTTGCAATGCCTTCATTAGCCAGCGGACAGATCGAACCTAGGGTTTACGCCACCGCAACCTCGATCTTTGCATTAAAACCCCGTTTTTTTTGCGGACACTTCGAAATAAGGAATTCCGTACTCGCAGACTTTGTCTACGGCTTCGCGAACTTTCGGTTCAATCTGTCCCAGTTTTCCCTCCAACTTTTCTGGTGCCAGATATGTCTTGTCGCGAGCGCGTTCAAGTATCCTGTGACGGTTCTGTACCTCTCCTAGGGCCCATTCGTGTGGCTTGAGTTCACCCCAGAGCTTGGAAATCCGGAAACGCCACACTTTCTTATTCCCAGCTAACGTTACGTCGCGAGCCGTTCCGGGCATTTCAGTCCATGGAAACTGGTCGGTTTCGTTTGCTGCAACCTCAAGAACGAACGAATCTTTCCGATCTGAAATGGAGAGACAAATGAAGCACACGAGATTAGGGGAAATCTTGAGAGCATAGACGTCTTGCTGGCTTCGGGTGTTTATCTGAAATCCTGGCAAACGCTTACTCATCTCCAGTGCAAATTGGGCTCTTACGGCTTTCGCTAATTTGGTTTTCATTTCAATGCTCAGTGCCCCAGATAAAGCTCAAGATAGCGGTAGAGGCCTTCGACCCCGGAGACAATTTGAATTTGGTTAGCATTTGCACCTAGTGAGCTCAGAACTAATTTGATCTGCTGAATGCCCGGGGGTTGTAAAGACACAAAACCGCTTGCTCATTTCCAGGCGCAAGTTAGCTGTTGAGTTGATTGGTCAGACGACCAAGAGCGCTTCCAGATACTCTCGGAAGTGCATACTTAACCTCAAGCAGAACCTGTTTTGCAGATTCTCCCAGATTCAGCTCCCCTAACCGGAACCGCGCCGCAGTCAATTGCTCTCAGAGGAGTTGCTCCATGGACTCATGGAAAGACTGCACAAAGTTGCACGCCGTCTTGACGATCTGCTCAACGTCCAGCTGATCAGTCAGCACCCAGCTTGTTTCAGCGGGTATGCCGACGATCCCTAAGAATGCACCCTGCCACACCGTCTGCCCGTCAGATGTATTCAATGCGTGGTGGTACCGAAGGTGCGCAAATTTGTAGCGAGTATCGACGAACGTGACGACCTGAAAGCCTTGGATACTGCGCCTGAAATCCCATTCGCTAGGTCCATACTCCGTTGCCGGCTTCCCCAACAGTCGAATCAATCGCGGCTTGAGAACGCTTCTCAGGGCTCGTCTCTGGGCAGCAGTCTTCGCGGGCATCCTGTAATCCCGTTCCGATATTGGCACAGAGGATTCAAACGCCAGATATCGCTCGATCAGGTGCGCTTCCGCGCGACCCAGATCGCAATTTCCCAGATGACGCGCGGCGTACGCTCGCTTGACTAATGCGCACATCAGTTCTTTTCGCTCTTTGGGATCCATAGCACTTACGAATCTCAAAAAGCGTGCCGATGCATAGTTTTCAACCTTACGGACGCGCGAATAGTCTGACGCGACTTCGTACTCCGCCTCACGGAGCGACCATTTAAAAAGCTTAAAGTTTAGCGAGAGTTCCACTTCAACAGTTCCTCAATAAGCTAATGCATCTTCCAACGCAGCGACACCTAAATCCAGATTTATCTCAGCGAAAGCCGTCGCCAACGCCATGGCCGCTATAAACTGAAGCTCCAACTGATTAACAATACAGTAGGTGATTACGCCTGGATATGGCCTCGAAATGAACGCAACCGTGGAATTGCTGAGCGGCAGAATCGGCGGTGGCATGTATGTTATCCCTGGAATCCAGGTTCTGGATTTGTCGAACTTGCTCATCAGCGCTGCATACGCAATCACTTCGGCAAGAGCGGCTTTTTCCTTATATATCGACTTAATTTCGTAAATCTGACCGACTTTCTCTAAGGTTGTCTTGTCGATGAGGTCAGGCCTTGTGTCGCCGCCTAGCCAATTGGGAACTACTGTCCCGATGGCCTTGCTTACCGATGTATCCGTCAGATTTCCCTCTCCTGTTTGTTCGATAAAATCAAGAAAAATTAGCTCCTGAACCTGGTTCCCGTAGTTTGTAGTTGAGGGCACGCACATCCCACACTGATCAACATTATCGACCGGATTGGCATTTACGTAGAGGTATTTGTGTAAAGAGAGTGGCTCGTAGGCGTCCCCCTCATACGTATCCATCGTCCAGAATCGTGCCCTGTCGCTGGTCGTAATATCGGGCACGGTTGTAGTAGATGCCCAGAGCGGGATCGAACTGTTCGCCGGCGAACATGTAGTTGTTCACCGTCGACCCGGTTTGGGAAATCACGTTGCCGAAAGCGTCATAGTCATACGTATCGGTGATTGTGCCGGTGGAGTCGGTGAGAAAGCGGACAGACCCGTGGCCGTCATAGGCGTAATAATGAAAGATGCCGCTGGGGTTTACGGTGAAATCGCGCTGGGCTTCCAGCTGCATACCCCAGACATACCCGCGCAGGAGTGAGCCAGAAGTTGAAAGTTCTGCCAGGACCTGGACATATCCCGTGGGATTGACCTCGCCGACAAGGTAACGCGTGGTGACTCCGGCAACCGTCTCCTGCGCGCGATTGCCATCACCGTCATAGACAATGCTCACGCCACCGCGCTGCACCAGGCGATTCTCAAAGTCGTAGACATTCGCGGTGCCGCCGATCTGGACGGTATTCCCGTTAGCGTCAAACGTGTCATTGGACACGCGATCATTGGCGTCATAGTTCAACAGACCTGTGGCCACCACGGCAGGCAGCGTGGAGCTGCGCTGCAGTCGATTACCGACGGCGTCAAACTGGTAGCTCACAGCCCCGTTATTTCCCCGAGGATCATTCGCGACATTCTCTGATGTCAGCCGATAGAGGTCATCGTAACCATAGGCCACGGTCCTTCCGTTCAGCTCAGCCACATTCGTCCGGTTACCTGCTGGACCCAGCGTGTATGCATAACTCCGCATCACCGTACTTGCCGGCCCGCATCCGGTCCCACCAGTTCCGCACGCCGTCTGCATTTGCGTGAGGCGGTTCAAAGGGTCATACGTGTAGCCCGTGGAGAAGAGCGTGCCAACCTGCGTTCCCGCCAGGTTGCCAACTTCGTCATAGCTGTACGACACAGGCGCAAGAAAACTGGTGTTCACCGTCTGGAGGCGATTCAACGGATCGTAGGTATAGGTCACGCCCAGCGGCTGGAAGCCGCCGATATTCGTGAGGTTACCCGCCTTGTCATACGTCCACGTAGCGCTGCCGAACGGCGCGGCCTTCCCTGCCAGCCTTCCGACCGGATCATAGGTGTACGTGGTGGTGCCACTTGCGTCGGCCATCGTCTTGCGACGGCCGGCGGTGTCATAGGTAAACGACACCTGCGACGCACCGCAGACACCGCCCGCACAGGCACCGGTGGAGAAGAATGCATCCGCAATCTTCGCCTGCAGGCGATTCATGTTGTCAAAAAGATAGGTAGTGGTGTGGCCGTTGAAATCAGTCCGCGATGCGAGGTTTCCATTGGCGTCATAGGCGTACGATTCACTCTGCCCCGCAGGCAGGCGTGCGGCTGGCGCGGCGACCAAGCTGATCGTAGGCAAATAACGTGACATGATTATTCGCATCCGTCTGGCTCGTGCGATTTCCCAACTCGTCATAGCCATACTGCGTGACCAGCGGCAAGCCATTCAGGAACTGCGTGACGAACTTTAGCCGGCCTACCGCGTCGAAGGCATACTCCGTGCGTTTTCCCGCCTGATCTACTCTTGCCGTCTGGCGACCCAGAGCGTCATATTCCACGCTCTCCGTTGTCTGGTCATGAAACGTGGTGGTCGTCCGGCGGCCGTCATCGTCATACGCGTATTTGGTAAGGTGCTGCCGCGCATCCAGCATCTGCGTTACGTTGCCCGCCTCGTCATATCCATATGTTGTGATCTTGCCCAGCGGATCAGTGACCTGCGTGCGCCTTCCCGCATCGTCATAGGTGTACGTGGTCAGGTTCAGGCGCGCATCCTTCGTTGATTTCACGCGTCCAAGCACGTCGTACTCGGTTGTTGATGTTCCCGTGTCCGCGGCCACGGTCGTGTGCAGACGGTTCAGCGGGTCATAGGTGTATGACGTCGGGACGCCGCGCAGCGTCTGCGCCGTCTTGTGGCCTTCAAAGTCATATTGGAAGGTGTCAATGGTTGTGTCAGCATAGGTCACCTGCTGCGTGTTACCGGCCGCGTCATAGAGATACTTTGTCTGGTTGCCGCGCGCGTCCGTGCTGGTGTCAACCTTGCCAATGGAGTTGTACGTCGTCTGCGTGAATGTCGCATCTGGATAGATGGTTTTGGTCAGCCTGCCATTGCCGTCATACTCATAACTCGTTTTCAGCGACTCTTTAGTTCCATCCGCCTTCGTCCGCGTCACCGTTTGTGAGAGCTTGTTGTTGTTGGCGTCATAGGCGTAGGTGGTCGCGTTCAGGAGCGCGTCCGTCTGTAACGTAAGATTTCCCGCCGCATCATAGGAAAAGTTCGTCGCGGCCAGAAGCGCGTCTGTCACCTTCTGCGGCAGACCGTTGGGGAAATACTTGTAGAGTGTGGAGTTACCCAACGGATCGATGGTCTGCTGGAGGTTCCCCTGTGGATCATAAAAGTTTTGCGTCAGTTTGCTGCGAGGATCAAGCACCTTAACCACCTGACGCCTGCTGTTGTAAGTGTAGGTTGTGGTATTGCCGAGGGGATCCGCTTCCGTAGCAAGATTGGAGTGGTCATCATACGTGAACGTGGTCGTTAGAGTGCGCCCGGAATCGTCCTTGCGGCTCTCCGTCAGCTTGTTGCCGGCGCTGTCATAGGTGTAATCCGTGCGCTGCTGCAAAGCGTTGATTGTGGCCGTTACGTTCCCGTCGTCATCATAGAAATAGGTTGTCGGATGCCCGTTGCGATCAGTGATGGTCTCCTGGTTCGTTGCCTGCTGAATGTTGATCTTGACCGAGTTCTGCAGGCCGTCAAACGTCTGCAACAACTGACCTGTTGTAGGGTCGAAAATATTCTGCATCAGGAGATTGACGTGGAAATTATCTGCGATCGACAGAAGGAAGTGATGGCCATCCGCCCCATAACCATAAAAGTTTGGATTGCCGGCGCGATCGGTAGCGCTTTGCAGATCGCCAGTGGTGGGATCATAGGCATAGAGAAACGAATTGCCAGCGGGATCAGTAATGCTGGTAATCCGCCCTTGTCCATCGCGGTGGAATAGCAGGCTTTTGCCGGAGGAGTGCAGCACTCCATCGTGCGTGATGGTCAATGTGTTGCCGTTCAGGTCGGCGATCTGTAAAAGACCTTTAGTCTGGTCAATGGTGTACGTAAAGCCTTCGGCGGTCGTCAGGTTGAACGTGGTTGGGTTGTAGACGCTGCCATCGGCGGCAACCAGGTTGAACCTGCCCGGAATGGGCCCATCAATCAGTGCCTGGCCGCCATCGGCCGGAGCCAGAGTTGCGCCCTCTGTGCCTGCCTCTCCCGGAATTTGCGCGAAGCCAAGCGTGGGGCCAGTGATGGGGCCGGCTAATTGGCATTGTGGCGTGAGCTGTGCCTGGAATTTATAGATCTTGCCACCAGGGAATGTAATGGTGACATAACGGTTGCTGTCAGATTGCACGCAGTATTGAGGGATCAATGCGGTCGGGTCGACGGTCTCTTCCCAAAAATCGCTGACCGAACGGTTTTTCTGCAAACGGATATTGGCGATACTCAGCGTCCAGCCCGGTCCAAAGTCACCCACAGTATCTTTCTGCCGGCTGTCATAGGTTCGCACAACCTGAATCGGCAGCCCGGGCATAGGGACGGCGAGATCGTTAAATGAAAGAGTAAAAAACCCGAGCTTACGATTGCGGCTAACGGTTACGTCAACTGACGCTTTGCTGATCTGGCCGTTCGAGTCTGTGGACGAAAGCTGGATCGTGTAGATGCCGTTCAGCAAACGGCTGGGATCGAATGTGCCGAGGGTCGCGTTGGTCACCGGTGTGGTTCCGCTCGCGATAGGAATGAAAGGCGTGCTCGCCGCGCCTTCATCATTATTCAAACGATACCCGAGCGTCCAACTTCCTCCACTTACGCTGCCAATCACGGGAGAGGGCTTATGAATGTCAGTCTGGTCCTGTGGGGAACTAATGCTCACAGCGGGGGGTGGCACCGTGGGATTGGCAACAACGTTGACGACTGTGCCTCGCGTGGTAGTTAACAGGCCGTCACTCGCCGTGAGAACAACACTGTAACCACCAAGTTGAGGAAAGTTAACCTGCGTGCTGGCGGCATGTGGACTGGCAATCACCGGAAGCGGACCGCCTCCAACAAAGTTTCCACTCCATTGCAGCGCGACTGTAGACCCAAGTGGTAGCCCATCATCGCTGACCTGAGCCGTGATTGTTGCCGTGGCGGTACCATTCGGCGCCGCGGTAACTGTGATGTTGCTTGGCGAAATGATGACGGGAGCGAGCTCACGATAGACTGTGATCGGCACCAGACTTGATGTGCTGAGCTGGCTATCGTTTACCGTTAGCGCCAATTGGTAAACGCCCGGCACAGCGAAAGTAACCTGGGTGGCCGTTGCCGCAGGTGAGCTGAAAACAGGCGTGTCCGGCCCACTGAAAACGGACCATTGCAGATTCAATATGCCAGAGGGCAATCCGTCATCGGTTGCTGTGCCTGACAGGTTTGTTGAAACGCTTTGTAGTGGACCGGGGCCCACGATATACACGACCTGCGGCCCACCTGCATTAACCACCGGCGGGTTGTTATGCGCCAGAACTGTCACGGTAACGGTTGCGTTGGCGGTGAGCTGCGTGTCGTCAGCCGTGAGCTGGAAACGATAAACTCCGGGAAACTGGAAAGCCACTCCGGTGAATGCTTGTGCCGGCGCCGCAATGTTGGCTCCGTTCAAGGGACCAGCGATCTGCGTCCAGAATGTCGTCAAACTCGCACCCGCCGGTAGCCCATCATCAACGACGCTGCCACGTAGCGCTGCTGCGCTGGGCAATGTTACGGTGAAATTCTGTCCGGCGTTGACAATCGGCGCATGATTGGTCGTTGCAGAGGTCCACGTGACGGAAGCAGCGTCGGTCAGGCTGCCTGCAGTCGCTTTAATAAGGTCTGATCCAGCGTTCGTCCCCGTGTAACAGAAATTGGCATGACCAGTCGCATCGCTGGTCAGCAACGTTGACTGAGGATTCACACCCGTGATATCGAGTTGGACGCCTATTCCTCCCAGCGGCTGGCCGGCTGCGGCCGTCGTCGCCACGCTCACGCAATTCTGTGAATCCACCTGTGGGGTCGAAGTTTTGGGAGACAGCGAGATCTGGGTGCCGGCCGCAACCGATCCAAAGCATGCTCCACCGTAATAGCCGTAGCCATCAAATGGGGCAAACCCGTACGCGGTGAGTCCAAACGGGAGGGTTCCGGCTACATGGTGCGAGCCGACTGAAACCGCCACTTGTGCGCCGGAGAAAGCACTATCTCCGATCGGTGTGAAACTGCCGGCGGGGACCGGAGTACCGTCTATTGAGATGGCTCCGTCCAATCCCGACGTGGGCGCTAAGATATTGACGTAATTCGTGGGGAAATTGGAGGAAGGCGTGGAAACCGTGTAACTCCCGCCAAACTGGTCATAGGGCTGCACCAGAACCATGAAGGGATCAGCAATGGCGTTCGGAAGATCCGGGGTTCCTGATGGGGCATCCAGGGCGCCTCCCCGCGATAGCTGCTCCACCGCAATCGGCTTATCGGCCACAATTGTCGAGGGCGTGCTGAGAATCTGATCGAATGCCTGGCCATGGTCAAGCGTCGCAACGGCAACTCCGTTTACACGCACCTGCGTCGTGTCCTGTGAAGCAACATAGCGAAAATGGTCGCCCACTCTCCGTGTCGCCAGCGGCATGGTTACGAAGTTCTTGCCCCAAGTACTGGTGGGCGGAATTTGCTCCACCAGATGATTGCAGGCTGGGGCATCTACGAAGGCACAACGATAGCCGCTAAAAAATGCAATTGGCCGATCAGACGTAATCACACTTCCCGTCAGGTCATTGGGAACAGTGTCATTTTGCAGTTGATAAGTCTGCCCCTGATTGAGCCTCACCTGGTAAGGTGTGCCGGCTGGATGAAAAGTAGACGGCGCAGCGCCCTTCGTCTTGGCCGAAGGAGTCACAGTTACGGTGGTGTCGTCTTGGGTGGCAACGAAAGCAAATTCTGAGTCGATGTTTATTTGAAACAGGCTGGCGGCGCTGTTGGGAAATGAAACCGCCATGTATTCGGTTCCCAGACTTACCGTGGGCAATGCTGTGTAGCCATCTGTTGCGAATTGAACAAAATCCAATCCATACACTGACACCGATGATTGAGATGTTATGTGGATGCCCTTGCTCTCGACCGCATCAAAGCTGCTTACCATGACCGCGTTGGGCAAAGTCACCGTTGTGGTCTGGCCCGCAGTCACTGTGAACTGCTGGGTGAATTGAAGGCCGGGAACGCTGACTGTTCCGCCGGTGTCGGCGTCGGCTGAGATGAACAGTTGCAGTGCTTGCGTCGGATCAGCCAGGGTGTCTGGGAACATGATCCAGAAATCAGTCCCTATGTTGCTGCTGGCGCAAGCCAGTTTGCCGACAAATATGGTTGCGTCACTGCTTGCGCTCAACGTGCCATCGCTTGCGGTAAGGCGAACGATATATGTACCTGGCTGGCTGAATGATGCTGTCGTCACAAGCGCCGAAGCGTTGGTGAACGTGACTGCGCCTGGTCCATCCGCTTTGGTCCACGCAAGTGTTAGAGGATTCGCGCTGGTCGCGGTACCAGTAAGGGTAACGGCCGCGGGGAAAGTTGCCGTCTGGTTGGGTCCCGCGTTCACGACTGGCGCCACGTCCTGAAGGAGAGCTGGATTCACCGTGACCACAACATCTGCGCTTACCGTGTACTGTGAATCATTTGCGCTGAGACGAAGAACATAACTTCCCGGCGAGGTGAAACTCGCCAGTGTGGATGGCATTGACGGATTGCTGAATGTCACTGTTCCCGGCCCCGCAACGTCGCTCCACGCCGTAACCAGCGTTGAAGCAAATGGCAGGCCATCATCGCTGACAGTACCCGCCAGCAACGCGCTCGCAGGCAGCGTAATTGTTTGAAGACTTCCAGCATTGACCACCGGCGGCTGATTTTTCGGCGTGAATATCACGTTCACATCGGCGATGTTGCTCAACTGCGAATCATTCGCAGTAAGTCGGAAGACGTAGGTTCCGACCGTGGTGAGATTGACACTTGTAATTGGAGCCAGGGGACTATTTATCGTCGCTGCCGGCCCGCTGACCTGGGTCCATAGACTGGTCAGAGTTCCACCCAGTGGCAGGCCATCATCGCTAACAGAACCATTGAGCGTTGCGATTGTGCTCGGAAGAGCAACGATCTGCTGCGCTCCCGCGTTTACTACTGGAGCCTGATTCTGTGGATTGACAGTAATGACGATTGTTTTCGGAGGGCTGTCCACTTTGCCGTCATTCACGATGAGTTGAACTACATACAGCCCGGCAACAGAAGGAACGAAACTCGGATTGACAACATGAGCATCAGAAAGGATTGCAGTACCGCCTGAAGGCTGGCTGAGAATAGCCCATTTGTAAGTTAACGGATCGCCATCTGCATCCGACGAGCCACCGCCGTCTAGGAAGACCGTCGCTCCTGCTGTAACGGTCTGGTCCGCCCCGGGGTTCGCGGCAGGTGCCGAGTTGATCGTAGAAATCGTCACTGTGAAAGGCGGGCTGGGCAAGAAGCCGTCATTCACTATTAACTGGATCACGTACTCGCCTGCTTTGTCCGCCATGAATGAAGGCGAGGGCGAATTGGCGGACGAAAGCGTAGCTGTGCTGCCGGATGGCTGGTTTGAAATTGACCAGAGATAGGTGAGGGGTTGACCGTCAATATCGGACGAACGTGTACCGTCCAGCGTGACCTCGCTACCCACCGCCACGGATTGGTCCGGACCGGCGTTTGCCACCGGCGCTGAATTAACATCACTGACCTGTACAGTTGCCGCCCCGCTGTCAATCGTTCCGTCGTTGACTGTCAACTGGGTTACGTAGGTTCCCACCACATCGACGGTAAAAGTCGGCTTAACGGCATTTAGATCCGAAAGAACGGCTGCACTCCCTAATGGCCGCGACAGAATATGCCACGTATACGTCAGGGGATCACCGTCAACATCGGTGGACGCACTACCGTCCAACTGCACCAAAGACCTCGTAGTCACTGTCTGGGCCGGTCCCGGATTGGCAATCGGCGGGGAGTTAACATCGCTGAATGTTACCGACATTGGGGCGCTGTTTACCGTGCCATCGTTGACAACAAGTTGGACAAAGTAAGAGCCCTTCTTGTCCGCAACAAACGTCGGATTCACCAAGGTCGGATTTGAGATCACTGATGCACTGCCGGGCGGAGCGACAAGTAACCATGAATACGTAAGTGGATCACCGTCCACGTCACTGGATGAGCTCCCGTTCAACTGCACGGTTGAACCAGTGGTAATTGTCTGGCCCTGTCCGGCATTTGCCACAGGCGGAGAATTTCTCGTGCTAATCAGAACATTGCCAGGTGCAAGACTGTCTACTTTGCCGTCATTGACTACCAAATTCGCCGAGTAACTACCGGGCTTATCCACTACGAATGTCGGATGAACGGTAGTTGCGCCAGCCAGCGTAGCGGTGCTCCCGGCAGGAATACTGGCGAAAGTCCACTGGTACGTCAGCGGATCGCCGTCGGCGTCAGTGGAACCACTAGCGTCGAGGTGGACCGTTGCCCCGACAAAAACAGTCTGTGCTGGCCCTGCATTTGCGATAGGAGGATGATTTCCCGTGCACGATGGCGATGCGCTGGACGCCGTGACATTTCGCAGGATGCCATCAGGCCCCTTCAATGACCAGATCAGGTTGCTCCCGTTAAATGGCACATCGAAGGTGAAGGCTTGGCGGCCGGGAAGAAACGAAGTGGTCTGCCCCCGCTGCGATGAATTAGGGTTGAACTTATTGTTGTCACCAACCGGGATATTGATCGTAACGGTGTTCAGGTTGTTGTACCCATACCGGGCGGTATAGCTTCCACCTCCGTTGTTTAACACGCATTCCAGGATTGGCACGATCGCAGCGTTTGTCACGGCCTGTAGCAACGCTGTGGTATGTCTGGCGACCGGAAAAACCATTTCTGCCGATATCGCGGCGGGTTTCGTAGCAGTGAGGGTAATCCTAGTCGCCTCATAGCCTGCTGAGCCTGACACAAGAGGTTTTAGGATGCCTGGTGCTATCGTCGAAAATTGCTTCCTATCAAGACCATGGCCTTGAATAAATTGCCCGCGGAGCCCATCGGCCGCATGGCTGCTTGCGCTTCCATAAACAGGTAGCAACGTGAAGGCAATCGCCCACGTTAGCGTCAAGCTGGTAAGTTTTTTAACTAACTGTACAAGGCTACAATTGCGATGATGCCGGATAGCGTTATAGCGCACAGGCCCTCTTGTCTCAAAGGCAATCTATAGTCCCTTCTCCCTGGAAACCATAGGCACTATCCATAAATAGCTATTTAGGTTGGGCTATTAAACGTGAAGCTTGCTTCAGCGTCAAGCATTAATGTAGACAAGGGTTATTCTTTTCTTGTACCTGAATGTCGCTCCGCTGACGCTGCGCCGGCCTGCGGCAGCGCGGTTTGTGTCTTTTTGTTGAGCTTAGAACGGACAAATAGTGATACAAACTTCAATTTAACTTCAATTGGGCTTCAACTTTAACTTGGGCTGAGAAACGTGAAGGTAGCGCGCAGCTATCAGCAGTCAGCAATCAGACACAGCAACAGCGAAACCTTTACCACAAAGGACGCGAAGGAATACAAAGGAAGCAGCAATTGGCAATTAGCAAAATCCAAGCCCCCTAAAGGCAACACCTACCACCGAGGCACAGAGACACGGAGAAAGGTAAACAGCCGAGGGCGGCTGTTCCACACGAGCATGGATTGGGATCGGAGTTGTAAGTCCTTTAGACCTTGGGATGACCAGGGAGGGGTGGGCTAAGCAAATTTGGTAATTGAGTAATTTGGTGATCGGGCAATTGAAACTCAAATGAAGCTTACCGCTAATGAACACCGATCGCCCTGACTTGCGTTGATCGGATGTGTTAATTGCGGATGAGCGCAGATGCACGTGGAACCGTGGTTCAGTAAATGTTCTGCTCAGGCAGTGGTGGAAAGTTCTTTGACAACTTAAAAGGGCAAACAGACAGCGAACTGAGGCTTGTTTCAGCGTCAAGCATTAATAACTGATTCGAGAATCACTTAGTCCCGATGATATTGAAGAATACGCCTCGATGGTTGTACTTCAGGTCGGTCAGGTCGTCAGAGAAGTCGGTGAAGTTGTAGCCGACGCCGGCACGCAGGTTTTTGGTGATGCGACGATAGATCGCAGTCAGGACGCCGCGGTTGTTTTGATTGAGATCAGGCAGGCTAAGCTGTCGGACTTCAGCCAGGGTGTCCCATTGTTTGAGGAAGCGCCAGTCAACGCGCAACACGGAGAGCTGCGCGGTATCGTTAAAGAAGACAGGCTGCGTGCGGTCGAGGCTGGCCTCTCCCAATCGGTAGGCATACTTGCTGCCCACGGACCAGTTGGATGTGAGGTCGTAGGTAACATCGACCGCTGCGATGTGGCTCTTCTGAAGGAACTCTGTTGCGGTTTGCTGCAATCCCAATTGATCTGTGGTCGGGACGTTATAGAAGTAGGTGTATTTGACCAAAGCATTTAGGCGATCGTTCTTTACAGGCCGGTATGCGTAGCCGACAATGCCCTGGGTATAGCCGCCGGCAAAAAAATCACCCAGCGTGCTATTGCTGATGGAGTAATCCAGTTTGCCGAGCATGCGCCAGCTGGGGCTCAGTTGGTATTTGAAATTGTTACGCAACAGCACCACGGTCTGAATGGTATGAGACAGGTCGGGCTGCTCCACATCGTCCCGGCGAAATTCGACGGCGCTTGAGAACTGTGTCTTGGTCAGGCCATAACCCACGTGGATTCCGGCAGCCTTGCGTTTGATCTCAGCGCCGGTCTCCGCGTCAAACAGATTGCCGAACTCCCCACTGCCGCCGAAATTCCAGCGCTCTTTAGTCACGAGGTTGATTCCGGCGGCGTGCGTAAGGCCGCTCTGCGACGCGCCAGTCTGGTAACGCTCCTCGGCGTAGATACTTGAGCTGTCAGAGAGCCGCGTCTTCACGCCCGAGACCAGGTTGCCGAAGCTGCCGCTGTGGACCAACTCATCGTTATCGGTGCGCTCGTTTTCCAGCGAGTAGTTCAGGTAAAGACTGGTCCGTTCGGAATAGAGAAAGGTGGTGCCAATCTTTCCGCCGGGACCGAGGTCTCCGTCGGACGCCTCACCATCGATTTTGAAGCGTTTCGTCAGGCGATAGGAGCCACCCAAGCCGATGCGGCTGTTGTCTGGACGGCCGCCGCTCGTCGCGACCGTGTCCTGGCCGAAGACATATGCGCTCCAGATGTCGCTGGGACTGAACTTTAGCTGCGCGACCGCGTCCGTGCGCTCGCCCTGCTCCTGGGTCAGCGGAACAATAGGTGAGTTGTCTTTGCGCATGTCATCTCGCACACCGGCGCTGAAACTCCAACTATTGGTCATCTTGAAGCCCAGGTCCAATTCAATCGCTCGCGTCTCGAGCCCCTGGTCCTCGGTCCTCTGATCGCCTTTGGCCATGAGGCTGAGGCGGGTGGTCACCGGCATTTTGACGAAGCCGCCAAATTGTTCTGTGTCCTTAATCGTCATCAGTCCGGGCGCCGTGTAACCGGCGTCGATTTTCTGTTCATAGAACTGGAGACGACCATCGTGCCCCTTAATGAAGTCGCCGAGCCCGATGCTCAAGTCAGCGCGGTGAGCTGTAGCTTTTGAGCTGGCGAAGGACTGATCGTCAGGGCCCTGGAAATTGAATCCGCCATCATTGGATTGCAGCGAGGGCGAAAGGAGACCTGTGGTACGGCCAGCCTGCACCTTGATCCAGGAACTGGCACTCTTGCGCAAGGTCAGGTCCGCGGCCCCGAGGTTGCCGGCGGAGTCGCCATCATTAGAGTTGGCCGTCAGACCAAGTTTTAAGTAGTTGTTGATCCAGACACTGCCCTGACCGCCGACGGCGACCTGGTCAAGATTGGTGAGACCAGGCGTGTACTCATAACGCACTACTAAAAAGGACTGGTCACCGCTCAAGCCGCTGGTACGCACCAGCAGATTGTCGGCAGCGTTCGCCGATAGCGGTTCGGAAAGCAGCAGCCGGCCCTGAATGTAGTCGATGTCGTAGTCCACGTTGGGACGCAGGTTAACCACCCCTGTGACGATGTTTGAGACCTTATCGCGCACTTCAATACTCAGGCTCTCGGATCCCTGCAGGAGATCCTGGTGGTGCAGAAAATAGATCGAGCCACCCGTTCCCAGGAATGACTCATAGGCCGGCAACGTTCCAGGCTGGGCGGCGAACCCGTCCACAGAGATCCGTCGCTCGCCGAAGCTGGTGGTGGGTTCGGAGCCGAAATGCGCGTCGGCTCCATACAGGCCGCGGTTAACGTGGGCCAGGTCGTTGCCAACATAGTTGGCCGTGAAGTTGCCCCACATCCCATAGTCCTGGCCGTGGCTCGCTTTCACGTAGAACTTGCCCAGGGTCGGCGCCGTTTCATCCACGGTGCCGTCGTCGCCGAACGCCGGATAGTAATAATCAGGATTGATGCGCCGGAATAACTCATCGGGCGTCTTATCCAGGAAGTTGCTGAACAGGTCTTTGACCGGGCCTTCGCGGGTATCCGCGCTCGCCGTCAGATGCCAGTTTTGACTCACCTTGCCGTTCAAGTAGAACGCCAGTTGGCCATCCAGCGACGAATCGACGGGCTGCGCAGCGTTATCACCCTGCTGTAGTTTTTCCGCCGCGCTCACATTATTCTTCGATACCGTCAAGTCAGCAACACCGAAGAAGAACAAGTCACGCGCCTTGAACTCAAGATCGCGGAGATAGAGCGAGCCATTGCCGGCTTCGTCAAGGACCGCGACTTCGACCGTATGCGTGCCGTTCGGCAAGATCTCTTCTGCAGCGAAGTTGCCCTGCGGGTCAACCGGGACCTGGCGGCCGGCTAGCCAGACAGTGTGGCCCGCCGGTATACGGCTGCCCTGCACCTTCACCGTGCCGCTGCCGAGCGTAATGCCCTGGCGTGCCAGATCGTTCTGGCCGTAAGCGGCCAGCAGCGCCTGCGCTGACGGTGTATCAGACTTCACCAGGTTTCCAGGTGCTGCCTCGTGGTAGAGCCATAGCGGACGTGCGTCCGTTTCGTCAAAATGCTCTTTGGGGTCATAGGCGCGAAGCACGTACTTCAATTGGCGTGCCGGGCCGGTGAGTATCTCTTGCGACGGCTGCCACTCCGCCATGCCTGTCTCATCGACCGGAACGACTGCAAGCGGTGCGGCGGCCTGCAATGACTGCTGGTCGAAGATTCGGATTTCAGCGCGATGGATGAAGCTTCCATAGTTGCTATACATCCGGAAATGCACGACCGGCAGAGAAACTTCGCGGATGGGTTGGTTCACCACCACAGCGACTGGATCCGCCGCAACGGCGAGTCGCCGCCGCGACTCGAGATTGTCGAGGCGGAACCGGATATTTGCGTTGTCGAGCGCCACGTCGGTGCAGCGCTGCACGTCAGAAGAGCTGCGGTCCAGGTCATCGATCGGCTTGCCATCGACGGTAATGTGCATCACATTCAGATCGTATGGGCTCTTCGGACTCAGCTCCCGGCTCTGGCGAGTGATGTCCACGCCCTCATAGTTGTCCAACGGCAACCGTTCGTCGTACACGACCTGCACGCGCACGAACGACTCCTGGCTTTGAATGAAGCCGAGGTTTACCACGTCATCGGACTGGACGTAGCCGCGTCCCTCGTGTTCGGACCGGGCGCCTGCCAACAGCGAATCCTTCATGAGGATGTCCATGGCGTGACGAGCCCGCGCCGCGGAAAGACCGATGTCGTCGCTATACACGGACGCTGTGCGGCGGTCGAGTCCCTCATTCTTTGTGTAACCTATAAACCGCAGCCGCGCGTTGGTGCGATCCGCGATGTCTGCAAGTGCGTGATGCAGATTCGTCGCGTAATCCGGCGGAATGATCAACTGACCGTTCTCGAGCTTGATATCCGGGATACTTCCCCAGGCGGGATCGTAAACCCTGGTTACTGTTTCCTCGACATCGTCAGGGCACAGTTGCGGCTCCTCGGGTAAATCCTGAAGAGGATCGTTGTACCAGAATTCAACCTCGACGCGACGATTGGTCGCGCGTCCCTGCACGGTTGCGTTTGAGGCAAGCGGATGGGAGCTCCCGCGACCATCGCTTTCGATCGCCGAAGCAGGCAATCCCAGGATTTTTTGCATGGCCAATGCGACGCGATGCGCCCTTGCCTTCGACAACGACAGAGCATTTCCGTAGACGCTTTCATCGCGACCGGTTAACGGCGCGTCATCTGTATAACCAATGAATCGTACCTTCACGCCCTGCTTGTCCTGCAGATTGCTGAGCGCCTGCTTGACCTGTTTGGTGAAGGCATCTGAAATGGGAACGGTCTCGTCCTCATACCGCAGCGGCATGACCAGATTCTTCACGCGCATCCGGGGTGTTTGGCCTTCCTTGAAGCGCATTTTGCAGACGTCTTCGATGCGGCAGACTTTGATGCGCTTGACGTCATCAGCCTCGTTGGCCTTGAGCGACCATTGCTTCATTGTCTGGTCAGTGGAGAGGTGTCGCTCAGCTTGCTCACTCGGCCTGGCCAGGCTGACCTGGCCGAAGCCCACAGAGGCGGTCATCATCAGGAACCCGGCGATCAGTAGTAGATGGCGTTGCTTACTCATACTTGTCACCTACTCCCCTGAATGCGCAGTTCAGATTTTTTGGGCGGAGCGCCGCGACGCCAGAAGACCTCTGGCTCAATGGTCAGACCGTAGCTGGCTTTCTCCGAATTCCATTCATTGGTCAATTGCCGCTTCACCGCTTGCATGCGCCGTTGAACCAGGGCCTCATCCTCGGTATCGGCGACGTAGGACAGGCGCAGCATCGACGGTGCTTTGCGCAATTCCGCGAGGAGCACGTCGAGGCGTGGCTTCCACTGCATGCGGATTTCCGTTGTACCCGGCTCGAACGCTGCATCCGACAGGTCGATGGCTACCACGCGGTAAATCGAAGCGCCGAAATCAAATTTCAGGGCCTTACCGGCCGTGGCGTGCTTGATCTGTACCTGGTCGGTAGATAACCGGTAGCCGCCAGGAAGGGTCCTGTCGTCGAGCTTCAGCTCGAAATTGCTGCCGCGAATCCCGTTGGGCGTAAGCGCACACGTGATATGGAAACGCCCGTACTCATCCGTCGTCGCTGCCAGGCCTTGTGCCGTCAACACGCGTACGCCGGGCAGGCCTTTCTCACCCGAATCCTGGTAGCCATTTCGATTCACGTCATCGAAGACCTTGCCAAAGACGTCTGTGCAGTCGAATGTCTGATCCGGGATGACACGGACCGTTGCAGTGGCCACACCGGACAGCGTCTGGCCAGTCTGGCCCTGCATGACCTGCGCCCGGTTGGTGAACTCGCCTTCGCCAACACCGGCGCCGACTGCGAGCAACAGAGTAATCACGGGATGATCGTCACTGTCGAAGCTGAGGTTGTTCCACGTGAGCTGGGTGGCGGTCACCACAGGCTCGGTGGGCACACCATTGAGGCGTGCGGATCCTTTGATGTAGCGGAAGCCCGCCGGATAGCGATCCACAACCTGCACACCTTGCGCGGATGAACCCAGCAGAACACCGATCGTGATGGTGTACGGGACCAGTTGCCCGCGAGTGACGTTCAGCAACGGAGTCGTCTTAGTGATCGAGATTGATCCCGCAGTCTGCGGGTCAACCGGAATGTGGTTGTTATATATCTGGTTGGTACCGGGCACGCTGCTGCTATTCAGCGTGAGGTTCAGGTAGTACTTGGTCCCGGCACCCGCAGGCACGGTAGCCGCAGGCGCAAACTCTGACCCTTGTGCTTCGCAGAACGGAACGGCCGGAAGCGCATCCTGCGCACCACCCGAACAGGTGGAGACAGAAAACGGCGCGGTCGCTGCGTCGGAAGCTGCAGGGATGGCCTTCGATTCACCGGCCACGAAGGCCGCCGATGGTGCGGTCACCTTGATCACAAAGTTGCCGCCGCTGGAGCAGGAAGGATCTGTGAAGTTGAGGTCGAAACGGTAATAGCCATCCGCCGGGGTAATCTGGCCCTGTTGCGCAGGATCGTCGAAGCAAGCTGCCGGCAATGGCGAGGTGCCACCGGCGCTCAGCATGTTTACGGTCATGCCCGCAATCGGTGTGCGCGTCGCGGAGTTGTAGACGACGCCGTTTGGCGAGATCGGCAAATTCAGATTCTGCAGGTTGCTGCCTGCCGGCACGGTGATGTTGGTGATCCGCTGCAGGCTGTTGGTAAAGGCAGAGTCAGCTATGCCGAGCTTTGCAGTATTCGGGCCTGCTGCAGGCGCGATGAATCGCAGCTCATACCGGTTTGTCGTCCCATCGGTGTTGGCTACGTTCGTCAAACGATAAACGCCGTTCGCATCCGTGAGAACTGTCTGCAACTGGACGCCATTGAGAAACAGCGCGACTGTCCAGCCCTGCAGACGTGGCTCGCCGGTATCAGGGACCTTGTTGAAGTTTGCATCGAGCCAGGCTGTGCCGTTTATCGTTCCGGCGCCGGGACCGGTAACTCCGCCGATAACGATGGAAGCGCTGGCGCTGGCGGTTTCTGTTGGGGTGTTCCACGTTACCAGACCAGTGTTCGTGAGAACGGTGCCGGCGGGAATGCCCGCTGCAATCTGCGCCCGGAAGCGCAAGTCGATAGACTGCCCGGGCTGCAACTGACCGTTGGTGGTGGAGTAGTCTGCTTTTATTTGCGATCCAACTACAGTGACGCCTGTCGCTGCGCCGTTCATTGTCGGCGCTGGGTTCACCAACGTGAGACGACCGACACCCGCACTGCTGATATCGTCAGTGATTACAACCGAGGCGGCCTCGAAGTTCGGGGGGTTGTTCGTAGGATTGTTCACATGCACGACGTAGTCAAGCTGACTGCCCGGCAGCGCAGCGCCGCCGCCCACAACCGTGACCTGCTTGGTAATTGCCAGCCCTGGGACCACTACCGCGACGATCTTGGTGAGGTGCGCACCCTCAAGGGTGAAAAATACGTGACCACTGGGTGGAATTCCACCGTTGCCGAAATTGACCACGCCACTGTTCACGTTAAAGATGGTGAAGTTAATTCCCGCGGGGCCATAACCGTGTGGATCCGTTGCGATGGCACAATTGGGATCGGGCCCGGCAGGGCTGAAAGTCCATCCCGGGAGCCCGCAAACTCCATCGTCCTCAAGACCAAAGATGGGGACTGTTGCGCTACTTAGCTGCAAAGCCGTGATGGTCTTGCTGGTGTTGTTCACAACACCAATCATGTTGTCGTCGGCGCCGTTATCGTATGAGGGAGCAGGATTAGGGAAAGTTGTTGCAATAGACCCGTCAGCGTTGAGCGTGATCAGAATGGTACAACCCTCGTTGGCGCGTCCATCCTGGTTAGCGAGGTAGATAGGGCTTACACCGCGTCCCGCGCCGGCATCGCCACCGGTGATCATGGCGCACGTCTGCACCTGGGCAAACGCAGAGTCAGCCACCATCATCAGAACGAGAACTCCAAGAACAGGTAAAACCAACCTGGTAGCGCGTGCTTTGAACAACCGTGCTCTTTTCGGGCTATTACTCGCGCCACGGGCTGCTGCAAAGTTCCGCACAATAGCGAGCTCGTGAAGCCGCATGCGGAAGCGCAGAGGCAGGCGTAGCGTGTGGAGCAGGATTGTGATCCAGCCGCCGCTCAGCATCCCGTTATTCATTTGGGGGGAAGTCATCAACACCCTCGTTCCACTCATCCATTGATTTCAGGAACCGAAGCATCCACGATATGGACTGAATTTCGGTACCCACCGTCGTGCGGTTTGTGGCCGCCAGACCGGTTAAACGAATCGCGTCGAGGGTCAACGGTTACAGATTCGCTACTTCACTAAACTTTCTTGCAATACCACTCTTCCCTTTCGGCCGCAGACGTTTACGTGGCCGGCAGGAAGTCGATCGGGTACACGATGGTTACAGCTTGCACACCATCCTTCGCGCCAAAGTTGATCGTCTTGACGCGGCCCACCACCTGGGATGAGAGATCTGGCGCATCCATGTCACTCGATTGCAACTGGCACATCGACACGGACCCGTCGGGCTCGATCGTCAAGCGCAGCACCATCTTGCCTTGCAACGTCGGATTACTGCGAAGTGCCCGGTTGTAATCCCGGTAGAAAGCCGACTTGTAACGATCGAACACAATCTGTATTTCTTCATCAGTTCGGGAAGCGCCCATTCCGTTGCGCGACTTGGGCCGGTCGCCGCCGCCGCCGATTGACGCGATCGAACTGGTCGCCCGGACCACCTTGACGCCCGGCATTCCGCCGTTCCCACCACCACCGCCGCCTCTGCCGCCACCACCTCCCACATTGCGACTCAGCGAGCCGGCGTCGATACCACCACTTGATCCCGGTGTATTGGTCGTCAGCACGGAATGTGATGCCTGGCCACCTTCGTCCGTGGCGGCGTACCGCGCAGCGGTGCCGAGACGTGGTGCGACCTCGTCCTGAGCCAGGCTCGCGAACTGCTCCTTGAATGCCAGAATGCCGGCCTTGCCTACGGTTGGCTCAGGCGGCTTCGCGTCTGAGGTAAAGCCCTTTTCCGGACCCGATGGCAGTTCCGGTTTCCCAGGTCCTTTTGCAGCTTCCGAGGGTCTTGGCCTCGGTTCGCCCGTAGTTGCCCCCTTTGCCGCCGGAGGCGGGACCGCTGCCGCCGGGACTGGAACGGCTGCTGGATGATAGAAGACGATGTCGAGCTCTTTCTTCGTGCGCGGCGCGCTGTGCATCATCACTGACGCTCCAACGATCATCAGCAAGGCCAGCAAAATGGCATGGAGCACAAGGCTCTCCACCATGCTGCGCCGGGACAAGACCCCGGATTCTGTGAACATGCTCCCGCTGGATTCCATGGTTGTCACCAAAGCAGCCACCTCAATTGGCCGTAATAAATTCGACCTTCAAATCTTCAACACTCGATTTCGCGAGATCGAGGATGCGCAGAACGCCCTCGTAATTCATGCGATCGTCGGCGGCCAGGAAGAGCACGCGCTTCTCCGCTGGCCTGCTGCCCAGGATCGCTCCAACGCGCGCGGGCAATTCAGTGGCAGCAATTTTTTGATCCCCCAGCATCACGCTACAGTCCGCCGGAAGCCCTTCACTTGTCGAAGACGCGGCAATGTGGCAACCCGCGGGTGTGATGCTCAGGATCAGCTTCGATTCCTGGGACTGCGCCGGCGTGGCGTTGGTCGCGGTCTTAGGAATGTTGACGTCATAGCCCTGCATGAGCAGAGGAACGACGACCATAAAGATGATCAGCAGCACCAGCACTACGTCCACGAGCGGCGTGATGTTGATCTCAGACTGCAGACTTGATCCGGAATCGCCTCTGTTGAACTCCATGACATCAATCTCCCTGCGCGCCTGAGTTGCGGCCTTTAGCGATCAGCCCCACTCCGCGAAAACCGGTTTTCTCGACCGCCTGCATGGCCTCACGCACCTGGCGGAAGTTCAGCTTTGCGTCGCCTCGGATCACGATCCTGGGTTCCGTCTCCGCCGCCACCGCAGCACGGAGCGCGTCGCTGAACTGGTCATTTGTGACCAGCTTATCGTTAACCCAAAGTCCGCCGGCCTGGTCGATAGAAACCAGAATTCGGCCTCTCTCGTCGCCCTGCTGGGTCGGCTTCTCCGTTTTCGGCAAGCTGACTTCCGGTCCTTTACGCATCTGCGGCGCCATCACCATGAAGATGATCAGCAGCACCAGCACCACGTCCACGAGCGGCGTGACGTTGATGGACGCATTCATTCTGGCGCCTTCACCGAGACGCATACGTGTCCTCCTGCTCATCCACTGAAATCTTGCCGTGCTGCTCATTGATCTGCGGCGCCTTGAAGAGGCGGTTCACCAGCTTGGTTGAAGCCCGATTCATCTCGATGTGGAAAATTTCCACCTTGCCAGTGAAGTAGTTGAACCCGGCGACGGCCGGGATCGCGACGAAGATGCCCAGAGCCGTCGTGACCAGGGCTTCAGCGATGCCGCCCGAAACCACAGACATACCGCCAGACCCCGTGGCAGCGATGTTTCGAAAAGCGTTGATGATTCCAGCAACGGTACCGAAGAGGCCGACGAACGGAGCGGTAGAGCCAATCGTAGCCAGGAATCCAAGACCCTGTTTCAACTGGACCAGCGTCTCTGACATTGAGTCTCGGAGTGCATCCGTGACAAGCTCGTGTGAAGCTGACGCATCGCCTCCGGACTTGCGCACGCCCTCGTACTCAAGGATTCCCGCCCCGACCACCTGCGCCAGGTGCGATTTCTGGTTTTGCTGCACAGCTTCGGTCAGTTCCTGGACTTCGCCCCCATGGAGGAACTTGGTGAACATCTCTTTGAAAATTTGCGACTCGCGCGCGGCTGCTCGGAAATGGCGGTACTTGTTAACCATCACTGCCACCGAAAAGAAAGAAAGCGAAATAAGGCAAAAGATCACGGCGGCGCCAAATACGCCTACGTTTCTCAGCAGCTCCGTAAAGGTCATTGTTTCCTCCTGTGCGTCCGCACTATCACAACCGGTGCCTGCGGCGCATTTTTCATTTCTGCTTTTTTCCCTACGAAAGTCCCTGGACCATGGTTGCGATTGCTGTGAGTATTGAGCAGTCTGCTGATCGCAACAACAGTACACGGGTACTATGCCCCTTCTAACCGGGTGTCAATACTTCCGTCCCGGTTACCATGGAATTGCTCCAACCTCGACTGGAAGGACAATGGTGAGATGGTCTTTAGGAAGTAGCGCCGGAAGCGCAAAAGATGGACACATTTTCCCGGGAGCGCTCAACCGAGGTAGCCATGGTCAGCGTTCAAAGCGTGTAACGACGCAACTGCGAGGCCGCGAATGTACTCATCAAACGGAGAGTTGCATCGGGATCAGATGTATCGAAGCCGTGCGGTGGGTTCAGAGGTGAATGCTACTGGGAACATGGCGAGCGGGAAGCCGGGGGAGTGATTGAAGAGTGTAACTAGCAAAGGGACGAATCAGGATGGTTAACAGGAATGGCCCTACCCGTGAAGGAATCTCTGTTTGAATGCAAAGCATTTCTCCGTGAGCTTCTGCAACGAGTCGATCGATTGCTTCTAAAAACCAGCGCATCGATCAGTGCACGGCCAGCTCACGGCTTCTTTTCCGATCTGATCTCGTAGTAGCGCAGCTCTCGCATGAACACTTCCTTGTCAACGGGCTGCCTGGAGTCATCGAGCATCGGCGAGAGGCCGGTCGCGCGGCCAACTTCCGAGCTCTTCCAGGGAACGATGACAAGCGACTTAGGCGTTTCCTCATTGCCCAAAACCGACATGCCCAGCGCCTGACCTCCGGGGACAGATTTCAACTTCGGCTCTTGGTCAGCCTGAGGCTCCGCTGCCTTCTCTTCTACATCGGTCTTCACCTGGGCTGAGTCCGTCTGCTCCGCCGGTTTCTTCGTGGCCGCATCAGACGTCGCTTCCTGAGGCGCTTCCGTTTTTGCGGGCGCTGCTTGCTTCTGTTTGCTTACGGCTTCTTTCTTCTGTGTCCTGGCAGCACCGGCAGCAGGTTCGGTCGCGGGTTTTTTATCGGGCGTTTTATCGGTTTGGGCCACAGCTGTCGCCAGCCCCGTCCCCAGCAGAAACACGAGTAGCAAGTCTCCCCTCATGACTTCTCCTTTCGGCCAGTCCTTTTGCGAAGATCGGCAATCCATTTGACGACGTCGGCGTCGTCCGGAACGAGCCGGTTGTAGGCCTGGTAATGTTCCAGCGCGCACGCGTTATCACCGAGATACAGGTCGCAAAGAATGGCAAGATTCCTGTGCGCATAGTGAAAATCGGGGAACTGTGCCAATGCCGCCTCATAACTGGCGCGCGCCTTCGCAAATTCTCCCTTGCGCCGCTGCACCAGGCCGAGCTCGTTGTACGCAGCCACGTGGTGTGGATTCAATTCGATCGCCTTGCGCAGGCTGGCCTCAGCGCGGTCCAGATCACCACTGCGGGCGTATGCAATGCCAAGATTGATGTGCGCTGCCGTTGACGTGGGCGCCTGTTCGGTCACCTTGAGCAGCAAGGGGATAGCGTGATCGTATTGCGCCTCGCCGAGCACGCGCACAGCCTCAGTGTATTCGGCGCGTACGTCATCCGGGATGGGCTCCTGCTGCGTAATCGTGATCCCGTCTGCATTCCGCTCGAAGTCCAGTGGCGCAGCCACCAGCGCCGGTGGCGGTGGAACATTCGCCTTCGCCGCCTTGGCCGTCACCGTGTGTTGTGCGTCAGGACAGCCGACAACGAGCAACAAGGTCAGCCACGGAATGCCGCAGCAAATTGTCTTGATGGATTGGGTATTAACGCGGATTCGCATTTTTCCCTCCTCCGCCATTCGCCTGCGCTGGCGAGGGATGCGGTGTTTGATCCGTTGTTGAGCCTCCGCTGTTTGCCGGCGCAGCACTCGTCGATGCCGCAGCGTTGGTCCCGGGCGTCGCGTTCGCGGTGGCTGGCGTGGTTGCGGTGGTGCTCGCCGTCTGCGTGACTGGCGGCGCAAGCGGTGACCGATAAGAGTAACGGTCCATGGCGCCGATGAAGCCGCTGCTCATTTCAGTCTTCGCATAGCGACCTGGCATCAGCTCGGCCAGCCTGCTCAGACTCTTCTCAGTCCACCCATTGAAGACGCCGGCGTGTAATGATTCCATATTCTTCTCGTGTACCTTAATGGCTTTTTCCTCGAACGGAAACGCTGCCTCATCCAGTTCCGCCTCGAACTTGTCCAGGTCCGCCGGCTTCACATCGGCGGGACGCTCTGACTCCTTGAGTGAACGGCTGAAGTCGAAATACGTCTCGGCCATATAGAACGTGGCAGCCGCCGTTACGTCCGCGATTTCGTAGTCCACCAGCCCATTCATGGCCTTGATGGTGGCATCCATGCGCTGCTTTTTATCTTTCAGGCTGGCCTCAAACGGTTGCCTCAGCTTTACTGCCACGAAAGCCTGATAGACCTGCTCTGCCAGTATCAGAGCCGATCGCGCCGCGAGCGTCCGGGTCCGGCCAGTCCTTTCGGGTCCGGCAGCACCATCCATGCGTACAATTTCCGCCAGCTCTTTTTGATAGAGAGCTTCGTTGTGCGCCCCCTTGTGTATCTCAGAAATCTTGAAGTGGGTCTCAACGGCCGCTTCTACCGGTTTCGGAAATTCAGTGACATAGCGACCGTACGATATCAATGCCTTGTCATTCGCGTTAGCCTTCTGATAGAGATCGCCTGCCACGAGCAGCGACTCTCTGCGCACGTTGTCATCTTTGGACTCGGATGCCAGCCGTTCATATTCACCGGCGGCGTGCGACAACTCACCGCTCTCCCGGTACGCATGTGCGATCAGCCTGGTGGCCTCGCCCGCCATCTTGTTCTCGGGGAACGTGCTACGAAAAGCTTCGAGGACGCCCGCGGCTGACTTCCAGTCCTTCAACTCAATCAACGCGGCGCCTGCGTCATATTCGGCCGTTGCACGAATGGTTGATGTGGGAGCAGCCGTGCGAATCCGCAGGAAGTGGTCCGCGGCCGCCCGATAGTCCTGCGCGTTTCTTGCCAGCTCGCCCTGCTTGTAGATCGAGGCAGCGAGGTTGTCAACGAACTTTGCGTGTGAATCGTCGCCGGCCGGCGTGAGCTTCAGCACTTCTGTGTAGCCATGTTCGGCCTGCGGATACTCGGCTAGCTCAAACGAGCCATGGGCAACCACAATCCACGCAGACCGCCTGATGGGCATCTCCGCGCCCGGATATTTATCGATGACGCGCTGGGCGGAGGTGACCGCCGGGCGAAAGTCCTTCATCTCGTATTGGTCATCCGCAGCCGCTCCCAGGACTGGTGCGGCCTGTGCGTGGGTCGGGAAGGTGTCCGCGAATTTGAGCGAGCTTGCGATCGTATCGTGCTTGAGGGCCTCGAGATTATCCTTGCCTGCGACTTTCAACTGCTCGCGATATGCGTAGACTGCGGCGTAACCCGCAGCTGGCGACTGAGCGTTTGCCGGGTATTCATAGGCCGTGCGCTCGTACTGTTTGGCCGCATCGCCGAAGTCCTTGTTCTCGAAGAGAAGGTCCGCAAGCCGGTAGTTGATCGTCGGCGACTCCGCGTCCTTCGGAAAAGACTTGAGGTAGTCGCCGTACCATCGAAGAGCCTCGCGATAATTCGCGAGCTTCTCATTGGCTTCCTGCGAGCTCTGATACTCAGCGTGGTAATGCGTCGCCAGGTCCTTCAGGTCCGTCTTCAGGTAGGCCAGGGCCTCCGGCAACTCTTCAGGCTTGTTGTGCTGCCAGTATTCCGCCTGCAGTCCATACTTGGACGCAAAGTCCCGCTTCGACTCCAGAACGAGCTTGGGGAATCCACCCTTGGTGAAAGTCTCCACCACCCGCATACTGAAACGTGGCGCGGCATGGTGGAAAGGATGGAGCGCGATGAAAGCGTTGTAGGTCTTCGCCGCATCATCGTAGCGCAGTTTGGTCAGGTAGTGCTCGCCAAGATTGCTGTAAATGCGGTCTTCATAGGATCGACTCTTGGTGCTGGAGAAGTACTGCTGGACCGCCTCCGGACCGCCGAGGGTGCTGAAGCTCAGGCTGACTGCACGAAAAGTATCGGCAACGCGGCGTTCGTCTTCTTTCTCGTGTTTCTCATCGAAGTTGTAGCCGGTCGAAACTTTGTAGTCGAGCAGGGCCATGTAATTCTGCACGGCCTCTTCGTATAGCTCCTGCTTATAGAACGTCCAGCCGAGCTTGTAGAGAGCGAGCTCATAGTACGAGGAGCGGGCGCCGAGGTTGGTAATGGCTGCATACGCGTTCTCCGCGTCTCGAAATTTTCTGCGCGTAAAGAAGTACTCACCTCGCCGGAACTGTACCTCGTCGAAGTGCGCGGAATTCGGATTCGCGCGTATGGCGCGCTCCATGGTTTCCATGGCTTCATCGGTGCGACCGAGTTCGTCGTACGCTCGAGCCATTTGATAGAGAACCTGGTCGTTGTCCTTGTAATTCGGGTACTCCGCGAGCAGCTTCTTATAGAGAGCGATCGCCTCGAGCGGGCCCTTGGGATTTGCCTCAGTGCCTTCCGCTTCTACCGGCAACGTGACCGGCTCGCCGCTTGTTGGGATCTTGTTCGCCGCCGTCGTGCGTCGCTCGAATTCCTGATCAGACTCACCATGACCGGCTCCCGCAGCCGCAGCGGCCTTATTGGGAATGCGCGCCGGAGTACCCGCGGATACCTTGGCGGACTCTGGAGCGGGCATTGGCTTCTGCTTGCTCTCGCCTGTGTGTATTCCGTACTGCTTCTCGAGTTCCAGGTCTGCGAGACGTCGGATTGCCTCCGGCGTCATCGGGGTCTCCGGCGACTCCTCGAGAAACTTCCGGTACTGCTGCATGGCTTGATCTACACTCTGCTGCGTCTCCGCCTCTTGGACGTCCGGAGCCACCTTGTGCAGTTCTGCCAGCGTCCCCTGCGTAGTGGACGGCTTGTGATGTTCAGCGCAGCCGCCTAGGAAAGCCGACGCAAGCACGATTGGAATGGCATGGCGGCGCATCATCGTCCTCCTGCGCCAGACTGGGCGCGCGCGGCTCTATCGTAGCTATCAGCGATGCCGAATCGCGCCTGGATTTGCTGGGTCACCAGGCGTTCCCGGCGGGCCTCAAGCTGGTTGATGGCGACGTTCTCAATCATTTGTCCCTGGCGGGTCATCAAGATGTCCACATTCTTCAGCGCTTTGCCAACGCGTTCGCGGAGCTGCGCAATCTGCGCGTCATAGCCGACATAACTGTGCGTTGCCGCCTGCCTCTCCCTCACGAAAGCATCGTACCGTTGATTGAGAGCGTCGACTTGGGTATTCAACTCCTTGAGGTGCTCGAATGCCTTAGTCAGCCGCTGTGGGTACTCGGTTTCCACCCGCCACGTGAGTACACCGTGCAGCCGCTCCAGGCGGTGCCGAAGGGCAATGGATTCAGGGCTGTCAGAGTTGCCGAGCTGTTTTTCAAGCAGTGCGATGCGCTCGCTGGCGCTACGTTCATCAGTCGTTGCCAGGTAATCCGGCCGCGGAGCTGTAAGCATGGCATGCAAGCGGTCGTCGTATTGCTTGCGCTGCTGAAGCCGCACGCGCATCCGCGAATCCAGCTCTCGAAACTTGGCGTCGATCTCCGGCAGAAGGGGCTCGTAGTTCCGTTTACGCAACCGGATGATATCGTCGAAGGCCTCAAGGCTGGTTTGAGAACCCATGAGCTTCGACCGCAGATCCTCGAGGTCGAGGTAGTTCTGCAATGCGGTCTGGAAGTCGTGAGATGCCATCAACTCCATCAGGTAGTACGTTTCCGGCGCACCTGGCTGGTTGCGCAGCCGGATGACCCAGGTTTGGTCCTCCCGGCTCTCTTCCCGAATCAGGGCTTTGAGAAACAGCCCCGCCTTGACGCTGTTGATCGATGCGTCCAGCTTTTCAATCTGGCTGCTGTACTGCTCAAGCGCGCGACCATACGTGACTGCGGCGCGACCGTATAGCTTCAGATCGGCATACGTATGCGGCACGGCAAGCATGGCTTCCTGGACTGCGACATCCGTCGGCTCGCGAGTCGCCAGGAGATTCCAGGGAACCAGCGCACGATCAAGCTGTTTGGACGAGGTGTCTGCCCAGCCGGCCCACAGCAGAGCCTGGTTCGAGAACGGTCCATCAAGACGCACGCGGTCCAATGCCTGTTTTGCCCGCTCAAAGTTGCCCGATTCGAACAGGAGGGAGCCAAGCACCAGGTTGGACTTGTCGCGGATGGCAAGGCCGGCGGGATCATTCCCTGGCAGCAGCCCGGCTTTGTCCAGTTGCTCGATTGCTTCCTGTTTCTTACCGGCTTGCAACAAAGCGATCCCGAGGTTGTAGGAGACAAACCCGGCGAGGCTCGGATCATTCTGCAAGTGATTGAGCACTTCGATCGCATCAGCCGGTTTGCCTGTCGCCAAATAGATGTTCGCTCGCAGAAACTCCACGTCATCTTTTATCTTTGCGGGTACGGGGCCCTGGATTCGTCCCAGAGCCTGCAGTGCATCGTCAAGCTGATCCTTTTGGAAGTGAATGCGGGCGAGCCTGAACGCGGCTTCGTTTCGTACGGCATCATCGACAGCACCTTCAAGCACCCGCTTAATGGCGCGTCCAGCTCGATAGTGCATGCGGTAGTCGAGTTCGAAATCGCCGACTGAGAATTCGGCATCATTGATGTGATAGTGAAGCGTATCGAGTCCGGGTTCGTCCAGACGGTGGTACTGTCCGAGTTCGGTGTCGAGCCGCTGGATGGCCTCGAAATACTGGCCCTGGTACGCGTGATAGAACGCTTCATCGAAAAAGAGGTCGTCCTTCGCGTTCCTTGCCAGCTTGTCGTCACCAGCCAGTACGGGACTTGCAGTCAGGGCTAGTACCAGGCCGAGTCCGATTATGCGGCGAATCGCTCCCATCGATTACAACTCCCCAAGCGTGATCGGGGTGCTGCCGGCGTCTGGTCCGGCGACTGTCAGTTCCACCATCTTTGGCTTAACTTCCTTATGAAACGTAAAGTGCTCAGTGCGGTTGAAGTCCGCGCCGCCCTTTAGCTTGCCGTCGACAAGCACGTTGAGCTGGTGATCCCCCGTGCCCACATTGCCGACATAGATCCGTTGCACGCCGCCCTTGCGCAAAGCCTCGAGCTCTTTTGCGCTATAGATGTAGTGTGCAACAAGCTGACCATCGATCTGGAGCCGCACGGCATCGAGGCGCAGCTCGTCGCCTTTGGCCAACCCAACGAAGATCGCCACTTGTGTCCCTGACGGGTAAAGCAGTTTTTCTTCCAGCTGATTCAGCTCTGCGGCAATGCTGAGAACGTCCGATTTGGTCTGCTGAACCTGTTCGTCGAGGTCCCTCATCTGTTTTTGGTCAGGATTGGCATCGGCAGCTTTCCGCTCGCTGCTTTTTTTGTTTTCGGTGGTTTTGTTTCCCTGTTCGGTGTTCTTGCCGACTTGCACCGGCGCAGCATGTAATCCCGCGACAGCCGCAAACGAAAACGCCAGAACCAGGGCACTCACCACTGATAAACGCGCTGTATTTTTCATCTCTGTACTCCCACGCAGCCCTTAGACGGTCGTTTCCGACCTTACTGAGTATTGAGCAGACTGCTGGCGGCAACAACAGTACTCGGGTTCTAAGGTCCTATCGACCTGAGTGTCCGATACCTCCGTGCGAAGCGCATTGATTTGCGAGAAAAGGCCGACTTAGGCAAGACCTGTGGTACGGAGAAGGCAGGCTGATGGTGAAGTGCACGGCATTTAATGATCTAGTCAACGAAATCAGTCTGCTGAATTCTTGAAAACACCGACTGGGCCCCGTATTGAAGGGGTCGCGGGCTGTCGGTGCCGGCTCATGAGACGTTGAGAGGCAAGTGCGCGGTCAAGTATTCATTTTTCGGATTTCCTCGCGACGCTGCTCGAGGGCGTTTTTCGCTGCTCACCGCAGGCGATCGAGCGCGTTCGCACTCGAGCCAAGATGAAGAAGGGACAATCTCCGTACGCATACACGGACCGACAAGGCACGATCCATCTGCCGTTCGAGGAGGCACTTGAACTCGCGAAGAGCTTCTGCGCTGTCGAACCCGCCGCTGTGCTCGCCGGGGTCGAAGCGACGGAACGCAAGTGGGCACGGGAGGCACGCACGCCAGGGGACGAATACATGGTGCCCCTGCTAAATGAATACCGAGCCTCTTGGGCTCTGATCCGTCAATGGACTGGCCACGATCCTGCCATAGCCCAGAGAGAAGAGGAGATCCAGGTTCTGGAACGTCTGGTATGGGACGCCATATACGCTCTGCAGAAAGCGGGATTGGACAGCGAAGCAGCGAGGATGAGGCGTGCCCTCGAGCGAAAACGCTAAGCGTGTCCTATTCTTTCGTTCGAGGGATTCGCTTGCGGCGTACCTTTTCCTCATTCTCTCTCTTAAGCTCCTGCTCTTCTCTCTCGCGAGCTTTTTTTCTCAAGGTACGTCTTTACGAGCTGCCATTTACGGCCATTTTGGACAGGTACTCCTTAGAGAAGTCCCCAGAGTTGGAATTCCTAAAAAGGTCGACGTGTGATATCTACAGCCGCTCTTCAGCGGTTGCCGCTGTCACAACACCAAAGCTTGTGATTCCAACACGGACCCTTGGGAACGCTACCCGGAAGTTCCTCTTTCGCGGAGGTCGAGACACATTTCCCAGAAGCCCGTTTCTGGCCAACTTCCGGATTGCCTAAAGTGATTGAATCACGATTGGAGTATCAAGCTTTCGGTACACTTGGGAGTCGGAGCCTCGCGGCCATCTTCACCAACTCAGCGAGGGAGTCGGCCTTCATCTTATGCATTACTTTGCCGCGGTGTGCCTTGACCGTGATCTCGGTTATGCCGAGTTCCCCGCCGACCTGTTTATTCAACAGACCAGAAACCACCAGGGCCATCACCTGCCGTTCACGATGTGTGAGCGACGCGTAACAGTCCCGGAGCGCTCGCATCTCCGCCTCGTGACCAAGTGTGGACCCGGCTACGTTCCATGGCGTTCCGGACGGCATTCAAAAGCACGTCGTCACTGAATGGCTTCGTCAAGAACTCGATAGCGCCCGCCTTGATGGCCTGGACGGACATCGGTATGTCACCGTGACCCGTAATGAAGATAATCGGCATGTCGATCCGATCGCTGGCGATGCGTTTCTGCAGATCGAGACCATTGAGACCGGGAAGAGAAACATCAAGAATGAGGCAGCTCGGAACAAGGACTCGTGGGCGGCTGAGAAATTCCTGTGCGGACGCGAATAATTCGGGCTGCCAGCCTTCGCTGCGAATCAACAACTCCAGCGACTCGCGTACGGAGACGTCGTCGTCGACCACGAACACGATTGGTGTGCCGTCCGACATGTGTGGTGACCCCACTTCATGGTCAAGCGTGCGGGCTAAGTTCATTTTATATCCTCCAGACGCAGCACACAGAAGATCGTCTAACTCACTCGAAGGGCGACGTTGAGCGCTTGCAGCAGAGCCGTGTCGCTGAATGGCTTGAACAAGAATTCAACGGCTCCTTGCTGGAACGCGCGCTTGCGGACAACCTCGTCCTTGTGAGCACTGATGAAGATGATCGGAATGCGATGTCCGCGGAGCCTTAATTCCCGCTGGAGATCAAGCCCAGTCATGCCCGGCATCGCGATGTCGAGGACGAGACATCCGGTTTGAACCAGGCTATCGGAAGCAAGGAACTCTTCTGCTGATGAGAAGGCGTGCGCCGCAAATCCGAACTCCCGCAACAAGTCAGGAAGTGATTCGCGCACGGATTCATCATCATCCACTACTGCCACAAGTGGATATTTGTCAGCGATGTTTTCTGAACGGGCGTTCATAACATAAGCATGCGGCAGACTGGGTAAGGAGTCTATTACACTTAAGTATTGCCTGTGCCAGGTATAGAAAATGAAAACGTTGCTCCTGGACCATCATTTAGGGTTGCCCATAAACGGCCATCATGCTGTTCTATGATGGAACGAGAAACCGACAAGCCTATCCCCATCCCGTCATTCTTGGTCGAATAGAAGGCTTGGAATAGTTTGTCCATAGATTGAGGGTCAAAACCAATCCCCGCATCTGTGACGCTAAGGAGCGCCCGATCGCCTTCTTCTCGTTCGGTCCTGATCAGCAGATCCCTGGGGCGATCGTGGACGGTCTTCATCGCGTCCGAACCATTCCGGAGGAGGTTCAGGATTACCTGCTGAAGCTGGACTCGGTCACCTGTGACAACCGGAAGGTCTTCGACAAGCTCACATCGCAAAATAACCCGGTCTCTTTGCAGCTCGCTCAATGACAGAGCAACCACCTCTTTCGTAGCGCAATTCAGATCCACCCTCTCAGCGATAGTATCTTTCTTGCTGAAGAGCGCGCGCAATCGCGTGATCACATCAGACGCACGGTTGCCATCGCGAATCGTTCGCCGGGCCGTCTCACGCGCACCGTCGACGTTCGGTGGATCCAATGTCAACATCCGCAGACAGGTGCTGGCGTTGGTGACGATACCTGAGAGCGGCTGGTTCAGCTCATGCGCGATTGACGCCGTTAAGGTAGCCAGGCTCGTGACACTGGTGACGTGTGCGAGCTCCGACCTGGCCCTGGCAAGCGCCTCTTCCGAAATTTGCCGCTGCGTCACATCCTGCACCGCCCCGATATATTCCAGCTGCCCGTCATTGTCGCGAATCCCGTGCGCGATCAAGTGCAGGTATTTAACCGAACCATCAGGCATGAGTAACCGGTGTTCGTACTCAAAATCTCTGACCGCGCCTCGCGCCCTTTCAACCATGTCATTCATCAGCGGGATGTCTTCTGGATGGACTCGAGTACCGATCAAGTCAAGCGTCACGGGCACTTCTCGTTCAAACCCAAAAATGCGGTAGAGTTCCTCTGACCACGTGATTTCGTCTGTTTCCACACGCCAGGAAAAAGTGCCGATTTGACTGAGACGTTGGCCTTCGGCCAGGAACGCTTCGCTGCGCTTGAGTGCGTCCTCGGCGCGCTTCCTCTCATCGATATCGGTGAGCAGAACGCACCAGCGAAGGATTCGCCCATTTGCATCTCGAACGGGCCGTCCGCGCACCTGAAACCAGCGATATACGCCATCGAAACGCCGGAGGCGTGCCTCGTAGTCGTGTGGATTACCTGACGTGATCGATCCCGAAAAGATCTGGACGACGCGAGGAAGGTCCTCAGCATGAACCGCGTCGCTTGTCGCCCATAGCCTCAATTCCTCCAATGTCCTGCCGCCGTATTCCACGAGTTGGGGATTGACGAGTTCTACTTCACCAGTCGGCGTCAAGAGTGACACCAAGCCAGGGATGCCTTCGACGATTAAACGCAAATTGTGCTCACTCGCGGCCAGAGCTTCTTCAGCGCGCCTGCGTTCGGCGACTTCCTTCGTCAGCACTTCGTTGGCTGCAGCAAGCTCTGCGGTCCGTTGCGCGACGCGTTGATCGAGTTCGTCGGCAACGCGCTTCTGTTCGCTTAACAGTCTTGCCTGTTGTAGCCCGACCAACGCCTGGTTGGCCGCTATGCTCAGAAGAAGTTTTTCGGTATCCCGTGGGAAATCTGCTCGACGAGACCCCGCTACGATTACCCCGATTTCACGCTGAACCCCTAGAGGCCAGGACACGAGTGAAATCTCTTCGTGTCCAATGTGACTGCGCTCCTGGAGGTAACGTTTTTGTGGGTCATCTCCCAACCAGCGATTGAGGAACGCACAGAGCTCTCGCGGTGGAAACATGTTTTCTTGCGGTTGAGCGACCCTGACCGTCTCGGAGGGCGCCGCGTCGACCAGGTTTGTCAGGCCTACATACACGAAGTCCAGATCGAGCATGCGAAGGAGCGAGTCAAGCAGGGTAGGAACGATGTCAATGGGTTTGCTGCCGCTCCACATGGCAGGAAGGGCAAGGAGGCTGACCAGATCATTAATGCAACGTTGAAGGCGCTTGATCTCGTCGGCGGGATGTTCGAGTTGCGCTTTCATGTTTAGCCAGCAGTCGCGGGCCGCGCAGGAGGACCTGCCCGCCGTGCTCGTATTTCATGCAGGAATTCCTCCGGCGGCACGAAGAACGGATTGTGCTGGAGAATTCCGCCGATGATGACCAACGGATGCGTGCGCATGATGTCGATCACAGCGTCTCCGCTGAATTTCGAAAGGCGGTAGGTGCAGATGACCGCATCATCGTGGCGACACCACACATCATTGACCCTGGCTTCAAACTCAATCAGATCGTCGATGTGCGACTGGCCGTCAGGCACCCAGTCCATGCGGCAGACAATGCGGCTCAGGGGAAATCCTCCTTCGACGTTGCCACTCGCCATCTGCTCGAACGAGTGCAGCATGCGATCCTGATCGAACCGGCCGTCTTGAAGGTAGGTTTCCGTGCTGCTCCGAAGTTCGAATTGACCGCTTCGTGTGACAGCAGTGGAGTCGATTCCTATGCCAGCTAATCGTTGCAGATGGTCATGGTGTTGATTCGGGTTAATGACGTGAATAGCCTTGTCTCCACGCTCGAATCCATCCTTAACGAACGGCAATAACACGCGATATTCTTCTTCATCGCTATTGAAAAACGCGCAGACATGACGTGTCTGGCCGAGTTGCGACCCAGCCAAAGAGATGGGCGCCGAGATTTTTTTCATAGAATTCCTCACGTGATGCCTCGGCAGTGGCTCCCCGCGTCAACTCCCAAAGAAGGATGGGCCATCCCTAGGTGCATGTCTATTGTACTTTGGTATCGGTTCTCCAGTACTGGATCGACAACCGCATAATAAACCTCAAGGGCGGCAAATCTTAAAGAGAAGAGACGGACCGGTCGGCTCACTTCTGCCGGCCATACGAAGGTACCGTCGATACCATCGTCCAATTGTTTCGTGTCTGCCCATCTGATGTGATCGCACCAGACGAGGATCCAATGAACACGAAAGAATCGTTTTCTAATTCAGTATTCAAGGAGCGGACGCAGATGGCGGAGCGTGAGTTCTCGGCGTTCATTAGCGCGGTGAAGGAATTGCTCGGTCCAGAGCAGGCCGAGCTTTCGGCAGTGGACTGGCTCGACGAGTCGGAATTAATGGGTAGCCAGCGAGGATTTACAAGCCGGGATTGGCGCGAGGTCACGATCGCGGCCTCAGCGCGACTTGCAAATCGATTGAACGCCGGACCGCATGATCGATCATTCACCCAACACGTCCACTGATACGAAGGTATTGACGATACCTTCGTCCAATTGTTTCGCCTTCGCACCTTTGTTTTGATACCGCAAGGACGTTTCAACGCTCAGGTTCACATTCTCGATGAGGATCTGAAGCTTTAAACAGGAGTCACATGCCAGACCACAAGACAGCAATCATTACAGGAGCATCGCGCGGGATCGGAGCCGGTTTAGTCGAAGCCTTCCTGAAACAGGGTTATAACGTCGTTGCGACGTCTCGCAGTGTAAGTCAACATTTGACTGCCTCGTCCGCCCTGGTTCTCATCGATGGCGATATCGGCAAGCCGGAGACGGCCGCCAAGGTCGCCGAAGCGGCAATCAGGAACTTCGGAAGTATCGATGTTCTGGTGAGTAACGCTGGAATCTTTTTCACCAAGGCTTTCACGGAATTTTCTACCGCGGACTTCAACTCCCTGGTCTCAACGAACCTGCTGGGATTCCTCTACGTCACTCAGCTTGCGGTGAAACAGATGCTGAAGCAGAAGTCAGGGAGCGTCATAAGCATCACTGCGGCGCTTGCCGACCAGCCGATCCTTGGCGTAAATGGCTCGGTCCCAATGATCACTAAAGGAGGCCTGAATTCCATCATTCGGAGTCTCGCGATTGAGTATGCAAAACAAGGGATCCGCTTCAACGCGGTTGCCCCGGGCGTGGTGGATACGCCAATGCACAAAGACAATCCAAAGGATTTCCTCAAGACATTGCAGCCGATGGGAAGAATCTCCGATGTAAAAGACGTTACCGACGCTGTTCTCTACCTCGCCCAGGCAGATCAAGTAACCGGAGAGGTGCTCCACGTTGACGGCGGTGTGCACGCCGGTCGTTGGTAACGCCAGAAGACGGAACAGAACGAATTGATCGGAGATAAGGATGACAAGTGATCAGAAAACTATCGCAGCAGCTGGTTCAGTCCAGGAAGCGATGAAGGTGCGTTACACCGCTAAGACGCATACTGCGGGCGGTCGGCGCGGCGGCGTCTCCCGCAGTGATGATGGCCGCTTAGATGTTAAGTTCTCGGCTCCCGGAGTCCCGGGAACTGGTACCAATCCAGAGCAGTTGTTTGCCGCTGGCTGGTCGGCATGTTTCATTAGTGCGATGGGTCTTGTGGCCAACAAGATGAACGTCAAACTTCCGGCTGACGCATCCATCGATGCCGAAATCGACCTGTGCAATTCTGGCGACGTTTACTTCCTCCGAGCACGGCTAAACGTCAGCCTGCCGGGCTTAGAGCGCGAAGTTGCTCAGGCCATTGTGGACGCCACGCACAGCGAGACATGTGCATATTCCAACGCTACACGGGGCAACATCGACGTCACGGTCAACGTGGTGTAAGCGGACCATAGCAGATCTTTAAGAAGACTACGTCGGCTCTCGCGACTTCAATCTTGATGCAACGAAGGAGAAAAATATGACACTCTCGCAAATCATACCGAACTGCTTTGATTGCAATTGCAGGATTCCTACTGACAGCGGTGTTTCACACGGGAGCGGTCGCTCAGGCGAACTCCCCTCAAGGGGTCAAAAACATTGTCATTGTTCACGGCGCGTGGGCCGATGGATCAAGCTGGTCCAAAGTGATTCCACTGCTTCAAGCCAGGGGATTGCATGTGGTCGCCGTGCAGAACCCATTGACCTCGCTGGCGGACGACGTTGCCGCTACCAAGCGCGCCATCGCATTGCAGGATGGCCCGGTACTGCTAGTGGGCCATTCCTATGGGGGAGTGGTCATCACGGAGGCAGGAAATGATCCAAAGGTAGTCGGGTTGGTTTACGTGGCTGCACTCGCGCCGTCGGAAGGTGAGTCCGTTGCTTCGATCACCAAACCGTTTCCGCCGGCTCCGCTAGGCAGCGAAGTCCGGGCGGATGCTGAAGGCTTTCTGACGGTTACCCGAAAAGGAATCGCTGAAGACTTCGCCCAGGACCTGTCAGAGAAGGAGAAGCAGCTGTTGACGGCGACCCAGGGTCCCACAGCATCAGCTGTTTTTGGGGCCACGGTCACGACCGCAGCGTGGAAGACCAAGCCATCCTGGTGCGTGATTGCCAGCAATGATCGTGCTGTTCCTCCGGAGCTTGAGAAGGCCGAAGCAGCGGCAATGAAGGCTACATCGATCACTGTTCCCTCCAGTCACGTGCCAATGCTTTCTCACCCGAAAGCAGTCGCAGACTTAATCGAGCAAGCTGCAGCGAAAGCCGGGAGCATGGGAAGGTGACGGGAGACAACCCAGATCCGCACCGCGATCTACCCGGTCTATTCCCCTATCTGGCCTCGCCTCATAACACAGGATGGCCAGCAAGGTGGAGACGATAGAAGAGCTGCGCAAGCAAGTCCCGGCGGAGGAGTGCGATGCCGAGGACAAACGCAGAAACGAGCAGCAAGCCAGGTTGCTGCTGGCGTGCCTGCACATAAAAGGAGAACCCGTGACCGCAGTGAAATTAACGCAGTGAATTAGAAGATGCCCGCCGCGTAATCAGCGCGGCGGAGAAGAAAGCCAGAGAAATTGGCCAACCCGTGAACATTGCAGTGGCTGATGAAGGCGGAAACATCGTAGCCCACGTTCGTATGGACAACGCATGGATTGGCAGCATTGATATTTCCATGAAGAAGGCTTACACGTCGCGCGCATTTGATATTGAAACGAAGGAGTTGGCAAAGCATGCGCAATCGGGAGGCGAGTTCTTCGGCATTCATGCTTCAAACAACGGCAAGATCATGATTTTTGGCGGCGGCATTCCGTTAAAGCAGGATGGCAAGGTCGTAGGGGCGATTGGCGTCAGCGGTGGTTCCGGCGACCAGGATCATGCCGTCGCCGCGGCAGGTGCCGCCGCGTACTAACCCCGCCGGACAGAGCAGACCTGCAAAGGAGGACTAATCCATGTCGCATCATTATTCTGGGCCAGACTTCAGCTTCCCCCAGGGGGACGCCCGACTGGACTTCACTGATCTGTATGCCTTTCCCAAACCGGGAGACAATGGGAAATCCATCCTTATTATGAACGTGCATCCATCGGCCGGCGAAAACCCTCCTGGGCCGACTACGAACGAGCCTTTCGCACCCGAAGCACTGTACGAGCTCAAGATTGATACCGATGGTGATGCGATTGCCGACATCGCGTATCGGGTGCGCTTCTCAGCTTTCGAGCGCGGCGTGCAAACCGCCATTCTCCTCCGCGTTGATGGTCCGCAAGCCGCCGGTACCGGCACTGGCGGGCGGGTGATCATTGATGGGGCGCCCGTTTCAATGGGGAGCGAGGCGAAGATTACACAAGCAGGCGATACCCGCTTCTTCGCGGGCTGGCGCAGCGATCCCTTCTTCTGCGACGTGGAAGGCGCGAAAAACAATTTGCAGTTCACGGGCGACGATTTCTTCGCTGATAAAGATGTGTGCAGCATCGTTCTCGAAGTACCTAACTCTGATCTTGGAGCGAAAGAGGTTCGCTTGTGGGCGCGAACGCTTATGCCAGGTGATGGCAACGGCTGGATCCAGGTAGAGCGCGGAGCGCGGCCTGCGCAAGCAGTCATACTTGTCGAAGAGAGAGATGCCTACCTCGGAGGTGCACCGGCGGACGATAGGCGTTTCCTTGCTGCCTTCGCGCACGCTCTGGAGCACACAGGTGGATATACGCCGGCTGAGGCGAAGCGCGTGGCGGGGACATTGCTCCCAGATGTTCTGCCTTATGACCCTACGCGCCCGGCGTCTTTTCCCGATAACGGCCGGACACTCACCGACGATGCGTTCGATTCCTTTATTCGCACCCTCACAAATGGAAAGGTCAGGGAAGACAACGTAGGGCCGCACGGCGATCTGTTGCCCGAGTTTCCCTATGTGGGACCACCTCACCAAAACCGTGTGACGCAAGCGCCCCATGAGATAGACCGCAATGCAAAGTCAAACATGAAACCGGACAGGACTTATTCCGGCCAGGTGGCCAGTGCTCGATTACACGATCACTCCCAAATTCCAATACGACATTTTTTTTAATTTCATTTAAGGAGAACAGCCCATGAAAAATTCCAGCCATATTACAAAGATCGGTCTTCTGATTTTGGGTGTACTGCTTGTGGCTTCAGCATCCTGGGCGCAGCAGTGTCCGCCAGCAGCAGAAGGACTCGCCAAGGCGTACGGTTTCGATTCGTTCGGGCAAATTGACGCGATTCGCTCCACCTTCAACATAGATCTTCCCGGCGTCAAAGTCTCTCAGAGCTGGATCTGGGAACCTAAAGCCGACCGCGTTACCTATGAGGGAAAAGACAAGGCAGGCAATCCGGTAAAGATTTCCTACGTTCGCTCTCAGCTCAGCAGCCAGCCTGACAACGTGAAGAATGAAATCGATCCGAGTTTCAACAACAATCAGTATTGGCTGTTCCTGCCTTTTCATGCCTGCTGGGACACCGCCGCTAAAGTGGAAGATACCGGCATGCACAAACTGCCAATGGGCGGGGGTTCCGCCAGGCGTCTCGTTATGACGTACGCTCCCGAGGGCGGCGGCTATACGCCGGGCGACACCTGGGAAATGTACGTCGGCCCTGACAACCGGATCCAGCAACTTGTCTGGAGCCGGGGCCCCGGGAAACCGATTATCGTCAAGATGGTTGACGCGAAGTGGCTGGATTACAAGAAGGTCGGTCCTCTGTTTGTCTCCCTGGACCATCGCGGGACAGGCGACGGCAAGCCGCTGCGGATTTTCTTTACGGATGTGGCGGTGAAACTGACGGGCTCAGACACCTGGATTACCGCGCAATAACCATCATTCCGCATCATGCGACAGGGACCGGTCGCGCCAACTGATACGAAGGTGTAATCGATACCATCGTCCAATTGTTCCGCTTCCACGCTTATGTTGTGATGGCTGAAGCTAGTCGTGCTGGAAGGCTGGTTAGACCTAGCGATCACGCGTCAATGAATTGATCAAAGCAGGAGATACAAAGTGACAACACAGACTGAGACCGAGACTCACACACCAACAGCCACGAAGCGGATATATCTAAAGCAGCGCTCTCCCCATTATTGGCGAGTTACGCTCAACCATCCACCGCTCAACGTTTTCGGTCCCGAAAGCATTCCGCAATTGAATGAGATCATCACCGCGATCGAAACTGACAAGCACGTCAAAGTGGTTGTTTTTGACAGCGCCGTGGAAGGGTTCTTCCTTACTCATTACGATTTCCTGGCAAAGATTGAGGACACAACCAGTCTGCCACCGGGGCCCACCGGGTTGCAGCCCTTGCCTGACATGCTCGTGCGCCTGAGCCGGGCTCCGGTTGTTTCCATCGCGTCAATTCGCGGCCGTGCCACTGGTGTTGGAAGTGAGCTTGCTCTGGCCTGCGACATGCGGTTCGCCAGTCGCGAAAAAGCCATCTTGTCGCACTTTGAAGTTGGGGCTGGTGTAGTACCCGGTGGTGGCCCGATGGCGCGCCTGCCGCGACTCATAGGAAGAGGGCGCGCATTGGAAGTGCTTCTGGGGGCCGACGACATCCCGGGTGATCTGGCCGAACTATACGGATACGTCAACCGGTCGTTGCCAGATTCCGACCTCGACGCGTTTGTCGAGGCGCTCGCAACCCGGATCGCGTCCTTCGACAAGCAAGTGCTCAGCGAAACCAAGCACTTCGTCAATGTGGCCAGCTTGCCGCCTGATTTCGAAATCGCACCGGAGTGGGACGTCTGCCTTGCCTCGATCATGCGGCCTGCAGCGCAGGAGAGGATCAGGAAGTTGATGGAGCGGGGCTTTCATCAGGCGGGTGATGTAGAAAATCGCCTGGGATATCACGTGGGCCAACTTGGACGCTGAGCATTTATGTACGGCGCAGCCTCCAATGGGTCACCATGAAAAATCAGGATGCGGACGATCATACCGAAGCCTCTGGAGCGAGATCAATGAATACGAGTTCGAAAGACAAAATCTTAGGCGGGGATGGCCCCGGTCTTGCCACTGCCGAACAGCGGTTAAGACAACTCGGCATCACGCTTCCAGCACCGCCTGAGCCATTCGGCATCTACACGGAAGCTGTGCAGACGGGCAACCTGCTCTTTCTCACCGGAATGCTCCCCACTGCAGGCGGCGAAGCGAAATTCTTCGGGCGCGTTGGCGCCGAACTCGACGTGCAAACGGGACGCAAGGCCGCTTACCTGGCAGCGCTCAATGCGCTCGCTGTCGTGCGGCAGCATTTGGGATCACTCGACGACGTTACGCGGATCGTACGGCTCGGCGTGTTGGTGGCCACTTCGGGAGATGTTCGTGATCAGCCAAAAGTCGCTGACGGCGCTTCAGAGTTGCTGCAAGACGTTTTCGGAAAGGACAAAAACCCTAGCCGGCTAGTGTATGGCGTCGCAAGCCTTCCACTCGGTGTACCGGTCGAGCTGGAGTTGATTTTTGAGGTATCCGCGTAATGCTGCCCCGTTGGAATCAGAATCGGCTCACAGCGAAACTCGGGATCGACTATCCCGTTATCCAAGGCCCGCTGGGCGGATTGTCATCGCAAAGATTGACGGCAGCAGTCTCCAACTTTGGCGGACTCGGATCGTTTGGTGCACACAGCTTGCCGCCCGATGCCATCAAAGACGTGATCGCTGAGATTCGCTCCCTTACATCGAAACCCTTCGCAATGAACTTGTGGGTATCAATGGAAGACGAAGGTGCTCGAAAATCGGATGAAAACGCATTCAACAGAAGCCTCGCGCCACTTGCTGTCCATATCGCAGCGTTGGGGGCGAATCGTCCAACGTACAAGCCATACTCGCCAAAGCGATTTGAAGATCAGGCCCGCGAGTTACTGGACGCGAACGTACCCGTGTTCAGCTTCATCTTCGGAATTCCACCACAAGAAATCCTGGAGGAGTGCCGGGCGAAAGGCATTATCACCATTGGAGTGGCGACAACGCCCGACGAGGCTGCAGCACTTCAAGAAGCCGGCGTGAATGCCATTGCCGCTTCCGGCTTCGAAGCAGGGGGACATCGCGGTTCATTTCTCCGGCCGGCGGAGGATTCGCTCACCGGCACTCTGTCGCTCGTCCCACAGGTCGTCGACATCGTCGATGTGCCGGTGATTGCCGCGGGGGGCATCGCAGATGCGCGCGGCGTAATCGCCGCCCTGGCTCTCGGCGCAGAGGCCGTCCAGATGGGAACGGTATTCCTGGCTTGCGAGGAGTCCGGCGCCAGCCGCCTTCATCGCGAAACTTTGCGACTACGCAATGACGGACATACTGCCTTGACCAAAGGGTTCACGGGAAGACTTGCGCGGGCAATCAACAACCGTGTGATCAAGGACCTGAACCGAAACGGAACCGAGATCTTGCCATATCCGCTGCAACGAGACCTCGTCAGAAATCTCGCAATCGCGGCAGAGGCTGCGGGCCGGGCAGACCTTATACCCATGTGGGCCGGGCAAAGTGCCAACCTTTCTACTTGTACCGACGTGTTGGCTTTCTTGAACTCATTGGTTGAGGACGTCTCCGAGATCGCCGGACCTGTGATTCAGTGGAGCGCAAACCACAGCAGAAGCCCTCGCGCGCCTGGCACCAACTCAAACCTCAAATTCAGGAGCATGGAATGACCTTTCAACATCAGAATGATGGTTTGACATCCTTCCCCACAACCTTCCAAACGCGAGAGATCGAAACAAATGGTGCGACTATTCACACGCGTGTGGGTGGTCAAGGTCCGGCGGTCGTGCTGCTTCACGGATTCGGCACAACCGGCGATATGTGGTCGCCGCTAGCACCCGCCCTTGCAGCCGACCATACCGTCATCGTGCCTGATCTGCGCGGACTCGGGTTGTCTTCCAAGCCGTCGGGAGGATACGAGAAAAAGACGCAAAGCCGCGATGTGGCAGGTGTGATGGATGCGCTAGGCGTGTCATCTGCCGACTTTGTGACCCACGACATCGGCAACACGGTCGGTTATGCACTAGCTGCCCAATTCCCCGGCCGGGTAACTAGCTTCGTACCAATCGACGCACCACTTCCGGGAATCGGACCTTGGGAGCAGATCGTTCAGGATCCGCGCATGTGGCAGTTTGGCTTTGGTGGTCCCGATATGGAACGCCTGGTCGCAGGTCGTGAGCGCATCTACCTTGATCGGTTTTGGAATGAATTTTCGCTCCACCCCGAGCGCTTTGACGAGGCTAGGCGCCAACACTACGCAGCTCTCTATGCCCGGCCCGGGGCGATTCGCGCGGGCTTCGCGCAGTTCGCGGCCTTCAGTCAGGACGCTTGTGATAACAGGGCGTATCTCGCGAAGGGCAAGCTCGCCATGCCCGTCCTGGCGATTGGAGCCGAAGGGATGTTCGGAACCATGATGGCGACAGTGATGCACTGCGTCGCGACGGATGTACAAGAAGCGATTGTTCCCGACTCCGGCCATTGGATCATGGAGGAGAATCCATCGGCCACAATGACGCTCATCGCAGACTTCTTGAAATCGCAGAAATGAGAGCCTGCGCCAAACGTTGGAGGCCGTCAGTCGCTCTCCAGCGATATGTGGGGAAGCGAGATCTTCCGGTTTCTGGAGTCGCGGGCCTCGTCACTCAGTCAAGCGCAGCCCGCCGTGAAAGACAAATTCTTAAATAAGCAGAAAAGAGCATGTAAATGTCAAATATCACCGACAAAGTTGTAGTAATCACCGGAGCCAGCAGCGGCATTGGGGAAAGCACCGCTAAGCTTCTGGCAAAACAAGGAGCAAAAGTTGTACTGGGAGCGCGGCGTTCGAGCCGGATCGATGCAGTGGTTCAAGAGATCTCGGCCAGCGGCGGCAAGGCCATCGGATTTGCCACCGATGTGACGAAGCGCGCAGAAGTGGAAGCGCTCATCCAGGGGGCCGTCAACGGTTTTGGCCGCATCGACGTGCTCATCAACAACGCCGGTATTATGCCCATCGCGCCGATCGAGGCCCTTAAGGTAGATGAATGGGACCGGCAGATTGACGTCAATATCAAAGGACTTCTCTATGGCGTTGCCGCTGCACTGCCTCACATGCAGGAGCAGAAGAGCGGTCACATCATCAACATCACTTCTGTTTTCGGGATCAAAGTCTTCGCGCCGGGTGCAACGGTTTATTGCGCAACCAAGGCCGCGGGACGCACTTTGACTGAAGGGCTCCGGATAGAACTACATTCGCAGAATATCCGCTGCACCATGATCTCACCGGGTGCTGTTGGTACAGAACTCCCGGAGAGCAGCTCGGACGAGGCAACCAGAAAGTATTTGCGCGAGTTTTACAAGATGGCTATTCCTGCCAACTCGATCGCGCGCGCAATCGCTTACGCCATCGAGCAACCAGCCGACGTGGAAATCGACGAGATCGTCGTCCGGCCCACGGCGCAGGACTTCTAACACGGAGATAAACTATGCACCCTTTCTATTGGTTCCGTTGGCGCCGATTCTTGCAGGCTTCTCGTATGGTGCTGATGGTTTCTATGATGCTCGCAATATTTCAACTGCCGGGCCATCAGTTGCTCGCCCAGGTCGTGAGAAAGGAACTTCCAGTGAAACACCCGACTGTTTATCGCACGATACAGGTAGATGGACTCTCCATCTTTTACAGAGAGGCCGGCCCGAAAGACGCGCCGACTCTTCTCCTGCTGCACGGACTCCCGTCTTCCTCGCGGATGTTCGAGCCTCTTTTCACCCGGCTTTCCGATCACTATCACCTGATCGCGCCCGATTACCCCGGCTTCGGGCACAGTGACTGGCCAGACGCGAAAAAATTCGCGTACACGTTCGATCACATCGCCGAAACCATGAATCACTTCACCGAAGCTCTTGGGCTCTCGCGCTACACGCTTTACATGCAGGATTACGGCGGTCCCGTGGGTTTTCGCATGGCCCTGGTCCATCCGGATCGAATCGAGCGTCTCATCGTTCAGGATGCTGTGGCGCACAACGAGGGTCTGGGACCGATCTGGAAGACACGTCGAGCGTTCTGGGCCGACCGCGCTGCCAACGAAAGCGCGCTTCGTACCAACCTGCTCTCGATGCAGACCACGCGGACGCGCCACGTTGGAAGCGATTCCAACGTGGAACGCTATGACCCCGATCTGTGGACGGATGAATTTGCTTTTCTCAATCAGCCCGGCCAGATCGAGATTCAGAGCGACCTCTTCTACGACTACCGCACCAACGTTGAAAACTATCCCAGGTGGCAAGCCTGGATGCGTGAGAAGCAGCCGCGCCTGCTGGTGATCTGGGGCAAATATGAATCATCGTTTGACTCCTCGGAGCCGGAATCCTACCGGCGAGATGTGCCCAAGGCTGAAGTCCACATTGTCGATGGTGGCCATTTCGCGCTGGATACGGCAGCGGATGAAATTGCGGCGCTTATAGTTCAGTTCATGAAAACGCAGAAATGAGTACAACCATTCGCAAAACATTGACCGGTAAGATCTGGTCAAGGGGGAAAGGATTTTATGGGTAAAAGATTCGCCCTTCTGGCAATTCGCCTGTTGGTGTCTGTGAACCTTCTGTATGCTGCCGTTTTTCTCAAGTTTGCAGGGGTGCCAGATTCGGTGGCCCTGTTCACGCAGATGTCGCAAGCGGTCCACGGCTTGGTATCTCAGCCGGTATTCCGGCTAGGGTCAGGGGCCTTTGAGACCATGGTGGCCGTTCTGCTCCTGATCCCCAAGACAGCCAGATTGGGAGCGGGCTTGACCGTTGTGTGGATGACCTCCATAATTCTCAGCCACATTTTCGTGTTGGGGTATGGCTGGTTCTTTATCGATGCTCTCACGGTGATGGCGCTGGCTGTCATTTATCTCTTGCTGACACGCAGGCAATCGTATTGGGGCGAACCCGAAAGTGTGGTGACGATGGCCGCCGTACAAACGCACAAATAGTAGTCCTTAGCGCAGATTCACATTGTCGATGGCTGCCATTTCGCCGGCGACACCGCCGAGATGAGATTGCCGCACGAGTACTTGAGTTTACGGATATGCCAAAAGAATTAATCTAGAGAGTCAATCCAGGAGAAGAAATTATGGCAACAGCAACGACTCCCGGCCGTCCCCCTTTCCCGCCGTTCACACTCGATAGCGCGATTCAAAAGGTGCGCCTCGCTGAAGATGCCTGGAATACTCGCGATCCTGCAAAGGTAGCTCTGGCATACACGATCGATTCTCGATGGAGGAACCGATCAGAGTTCATTAACGGACGAAACGAAATCGTTGCTTTCCTCTCCCGTAAGTGGGCCAATGAGCTGGACTACAGGCTTATCAAGGAAATGTGGGCGTTTACCGGGAACCGGATCGCAGTACGCTTCGCTTACGAGTGGCACGACGACGCCGATCATTGGCATCGCTCCTACGGCAATGAAAACTGGGAATTCAGTGATGATGGGCTGATGGCTTCACGGTTTGCATCAATCAACGACATTCCTATTCTGGAATCAGAGCGCAAATATCACTGGGCGCTCGGGCGTCGTCCCGATGACTACCCGGGGTTAAGCGACCTTGGCCTCTAGTCTAGCCGCATTTCGTATATCAATGAGGATTTCAAACTAGATTATCCGTGACGGGACCGTCCGATTCGGCGAAGCTGAATTGGAGTCTCTATCAATAGCACAAAAAACTTGTGAGGTTTCCTTGTTAAGCCAACCTTCGCTCGGACTTGGTTCCTTCCCAGTCCACGCAAAGATTAGGTCAGGCAGTTCCAATGAGTTCGAACACTTGCCAAGCATCCAAAGCTCTATGGGAAAATCACGACTGCCTTAAGAGCTGATTGCCTAGGCAGCCTGCGTCTTCGACTTACCGGCCTTCCAGGTTCGGGATGAGGTCGGCTCGTCTCTGGAGCTGCACGTCTACCTCGGACCATGTCTTTTGCATCTGCTCATTTTTGCGCACCGTTTTGTTACGATGGCGCAGGCAAATCCCGCCCATGACTACTGCCAGCACGGCCAGCCCGCCAACCCATCTCGCCCAGCGATTCATTGCCCGTCCTCGTTCGATTTTATTAAACTCAAAGTTTCCCCTCGCCACGTCGCCGATGGGAAAAGGTCGCCGCCACATGCCGTCATTATCCCATTTTGCCTTGCAAAGCTTGGATTTGTGAATTTGGTCAATAACGATGCTCCTTAGCTTTCTAGCCCAGGTAGGAGCTCACTTCGTAATCAGGCGCTGGGGAACTTCGATTGACGTAATCAAACCATTTCGCTCACAACCGGACCAGCAACCTGATTTTGAGTATGTCACAGGCTAACGAGAAATCATCCGGGCCAGAAGTCCTCTTGTGGGAAGTGCTTCCGCTGCACCATTCCCCTGAAACGCTGTCTAATGACGGAACATGAAACCGCCGTTCCAAAAACCTCATCCAAACCGTGGTGCTAAGTTGCTGCAATTCCAAGCCCGTTGAGAATCGCCAGAGCCGTTTCTAAACCAGATGGTTTTGGAAAATGAATAACTTCCTACAAGAGGACTTCTGGGAAGTTGACGATCACTCTACGCTGGCCGACTTACCATTACTAATCGTGACTGTCCTTGTCAGCCGATTCGGCGGCATTTCTAAGGATTGGGGAAACCGCGAATCTCAGGCTTTCACCGCAATCACTTCCAGATACTCCGATGAGACCACGGTGACCTCATCGCCACCGCGATTGTGCGCTGACCACAATGCTTCCAGTTCGTCATGCAATCTTCTTCCGTCTGTTTCTTCCAACGAAGCAAACGCACGATTGGTCGGCCCATAATAGTGCCGGAAGAACTCGACTACCTCACCCGGCGGGAAAGGGTACGTGAAGACATATTGGCGACGCGTCATCGCAAGCTCCGAAACTCCGTGACCCAGACGCTCGCGCACCACGGCCTCATCGCCCCACAACACCGGGGCCGGCATGCCGGAAGGAGCGATGAACTTGGCGAAGGTCTTGAACATTTGTCCAATGAACCCGTCGCGCGTCCAATTTCCCATGGCAATAGTACCTCCGGGACTGCATACTCGCAGCAGCTCGCGGGCCACGAGGTCCGGCCTTGGGGCAAACATCGCTCCGACCAGGCTGGTTACGACGTCGAAACTGGCATCTTCAAACGGGAGCGCTTCGGCGTCGCCTTCCATGAAGCGAGCGTTGAGACCTTCCGCCTTGGCGCGCGCCTGGGCACGCTGCACCAGGTTCGGCGCGATGTCCACGCCGGTGACGTTCACTCCATCCCGCGCCGCCCATAGCGCAAGCTGGCCCGACCCGCAAGCCACGTCGAGCAGCTGGCATCCAGGGGGAATATCGAGTTGTTCGTAGAAAATGCGTGCGCCCTGCTCCATATAGCGCGAGAAGCGGTCGTAGTCTCCGGCCATCCACGTTTCTTTGAGTCGTGCCTTCAAACCGTCGATTTCCGATGTAGCTGTGATGGTGCTCATGTTTCCTCCAGTGTTTCCTGGTTGACTTGAAAATTTCCTTCGATCAACTTCACCTGAATCAAAAGGGGTGAGCGCAGCAACAACCCGCCATGGTGTGGAGTCGCTACTGAGTATCCTTTTCTCCTTGCGTTATGCGCACACCTGGGCCTCCGCCCGCGGCCGCCGATTCCGGGACTTCGACCGTGTCCGCCGCTGCCGGACCCTTTGCAAGGTTGCGATGGCTTTCTTGGATTTGAGCTCTGCCGCGATTCTCGCGGCGACGATTGGAATTCCCTGGATGCTAATCATTGGTTTCCTCCACTTAGGATTGAGCGACGGTCCCAATTTCTCCGCCGCATGACTTCCCCACTATGGAGCAAGGCCCTGCACCGGTCTTGTCCGCGCGTCCGGCTTTCTTGCTCACAGCAGAGTTACCGTATTATGGTTTGCTCAGGAGTCCGGCGAGGTTTGCCGGGAGTCTCAGGGAGGCTGCCATGGATGTGCTGTCCGAAGTGCTGAAGGTGGTGAAGCTCCAGGGGGCCTTGTTCTACAACGGAGAATTCTCCTCCCCTTGGAGTTTCTGCTCGCCGCCCTCGCACACGGTCGCGCCCTATGTCGCACCGGACGCTGGGCACGTCATCATTTATCACCTATTGACTGCAGGGCGCGCCTCTGCCCGGCTGCTGGACGGAGAGCGAATCAATCTTGATGCCGGCGACATCGTGATCTTTCCTCACGGCGACGCGCACATCCTTGAAAACGGTCCCGCGACTAAAGCGGTTGATATGGCGAAGGAGCTCGAGCGAATTTCTTCCCAGGGGGTGAAGCTGTCGCGCATGGGTGGCGGAGGAGAGGTTACCAGATTCGTCTGTGGCTTCATGGCTTGCGAGCCGCGGCTAAGCCAGGTTTTTCTTAGCGGCCTGCCGCCAGTGTTCAAAGTCAGCATTCGTAACGATGCATCCGGCAGATGGTTGGAAAACTCGATCCGCTTTTCGGTGAATGAGGCCGACGCTTCCCGCGCCGGCGGAGAAGCAGTCCTTGCCAAACTGTCAGAGGTCTTGTTCGTGGAAACTCTGCGGGCCTACATTGCGCATCTTCCAGCGGAGCAAACCGGTTGGCTGGCCGGCGCCCGCGATTCGGATGTCGGAAAGACGTTGGCGCTCATGCATCGGAATCCCGCGCATCCGTGGACCATTGCTTCTCTGGCAAAAGAAGCGGGGGTGTCACGCTCAGCGTTGGCGGAGCGTTTCCGCCATTACCTCAACGAGCCTCCAATGGCGTACCTCACGCGCTGGCGACTTCAGCTGGGAGCGCAAATGCTGGCTTCGACCAGTTATTCGGTAGCACAGATCGCATCCGAAGTGGGATATGAATCGGAAGCCGCTTTCAACCGGGCTTTCAAACGCGAGTTCGAAGCCCCGCCTGCGCGTTTCCGCAGTCAATCGAGGTCTGCTCAGGCGAAGCCGCCCGGCAAGAGAAACTCACGTTAGTGAATGCCGGCTTTGCCAGGACGGTTCGTGAGCACTTTGGCCGAGCATTCCCCGATGTCGATCCCGGGGCCGAGGTTTCAAACCGCGTGTGGAGTCAGAGGGAAGAACCAGCAGACTCTCACAGTAGAGGTTCCAGGAGAACCGGAGCAACTGCTCGGCAGAAAAGCGCTGAGTGCAACCGGCCAGCCGCAGGTAACACGGCTCGTCGCATACTCAAAAGCATACCACTCGTCTGACTCACCCGCGTGCGCGCGCAGACCCGGCTTGCAGATTACTGCAGACAACTTTGCCGAAGAAGATGCGAAGAATGAGCGCGGGCATGCAGAGCCCCATGCTCACGTTCGCGAAGGTACCGGCTACAACCCATGAGCCGACGACGTAGCCGAGCACGGGTACGCCGGCCTGGAAGCTCCATGCGGCTGCGACAACCATGATCGTCGCCACGGCACAGGCGAAGCGCCGCCGGAACCCGTAACGGGGAAGGGCAGGTGTACCGAGTGGATGACGCAGAACGCAGTTGTAGAGAACATCAAACGGATGCCCGGGAAGAATAGCTCCCAGTGCCGCAAAAGGCGCCAAGACCCACAAAATCGTTGGCGAGGCAAGCGCCGTTCCCGCGGCCACCCATACCATGCAGATGGCGGGAGACAGGCGCAACGGGTAATTAATCTGTGCGTAGGTTGCATCATCTAGACCACAGAAGCCTTGCGCCTGGATTCTTTCGCGAACTGTTGCAGTGACTTGTGACATAGGGAACCTCCCAGCCCACTTGTTAACGCGAACTTATGATGCGCCGCGGTTACGGCCCGCACTTGTCCGCGCGTCTGGTTCTCTTGCCCGCAGCGCCATATGACGTGACTGACTTGACCGAGCGTCCAGGTGACTTTGCATAGCGTCCGGACAATCGTGTGAGAAACCAGATGGATCTACCGTCTAACAATGCTGAAGACGATGAAACTCGAAGGCGACATGTTCTAGCAACGCCGAGATTTGAGCGTCGTGTGTTTCGCTCGCTGCCCTTCATGTCTGGTGGAGGAATCCCTCTGGATCGGGCGATGGTCCGAAAACGCCCGAGAAATGGGCTTCAGGGAGATTGGGCGCGCGGCGTTCAGCAGCACCACGCTTCTCACAAGCCGACTTCTGGCCGGAATAATTTCTGAGTAGCCCGTGATACGGCCACAGTCGGTCCCATTGTCTCCCTGCCAAGCGCGACACGCGCTGCCCTCGTCGCCGTGGCTCGAAAGTATCAGATGCTTTCTGGGCCGGGGTCCCGAGCACGCGAGGTTTTCGCGTGTTGGGGTGGGAGTATCTTCGTCTTCTATTTCTCTGGCAAACGTCGCGATGCTCAGGCATCCCCGGGGAAAAGTTTTTCTTTTGGCAGGCGTATCGAGGGGCCATCCGTTCGTGTCTATTGGGACCCATGCCTCTGTTGCGCGATTGCCAGCATTCGGGCGCTGACGTAAGATGGGATCGCCAGTGACCAGAATCGGCCGCACAATTTCCCATTACCGGATCCTTGAAGAACTTGGCGGCGGGGGAATGGGTGTGGTCTTCGAAGCTGAGGACACCACTCTTGGTCGGCACGTGGCCCTGAAATTCCTGCCTGAAGGGCTGGCCCGCGACGCTGAGGTACTCGAACGCTTTCGCCGCGAGGCGCGCGCGGCTTCTGCACTGAACCATCCCAACATCTGCACGATTTACGAAATTGCCGAGCAGGATGGACAGCTCTTCATTGCCATGGAGTTTCTCGAGGGGCAGACGTTAGAGCACCGCATTGCGGCCAAGCCGATGGAGATCGACGAGGTGCCGAAGCTGGGAATTCAGATTGCGGACGCACTCGATGCAGCGCACGCGAAGGGGATCATCCACCGCGACATTAAGCCGGCGAACATTTTCATCACTGAGCGCGGCCACGCCAAGATTCTCGATTTTGGTCTCGCCAAGATGACGCTTCCTAACGCTCCAGTTGATTCGGTGACGCGGGATTTCACGGGTGAGACGCTGACCAAGCCCGGCTCGATCTTGGGAACCCTGGCGTACATGTCCCCCGAGCAGGCGCGGGGGCGCGAGCTCGATGCGCGCACGGACATCTTCAGTTTCGGCTGCGTGCTCTACGAGATGGCCACTGGCACGATGCCCTTCCATGGCGAGACTTACGCGGGGCTTTCCGATGAGGTCATGAACCACGCGCCGGCGTCGCCGGTGCAGTTGAACCCGCATATTTCACCGAAGCTCGAACAAATCATTCTGAAAGCGCTGGAGAAGGACCGCGAGACGCGCTACCAGCATGCTGCGGATATTCGCGCGGATCTGAAACGACTTAAACGCGATACGGAATCTGCCGGGGCGGGTACGATCACCGCATTGGCCCCTGCGCTCAAGCGTCGAGCGTGGTGGCGCGCCAAGTGGGCACTCGCAGGGGGAGGAGCTGCGCTCGCCGCCCTGCTGTTGGTCGCCATATGGTTCACCCTGTTTCGAGAGCCGGGCGAGGCCATCGACTCGGTGGCTGTTTTGCCGTTTGTCAACGCCAGCGCCGATCCGGAGACTGAATACCTCAGCGATGGGATTACCGAGACTCTCATCGGGGAGTTGTCCCAGATACCCCGGCTGAAGGTCATGGCGCGGAGTACCGTGTTCCGGTATAGAGGCAGCAAGGTTGATCCGCAACAAGTTGGACGTGACCTCAATGTCCGAGCGGTCCTGACGGGGAGAGTCTTGCAGCGCGGTGACACGTTGACCATCAGCATGGAGTTGATGAACGTCAGGGATGGCTCCGAATTGTGGGGCAAGCAGTACAACCGCAAGCTCGCGGACATCCTCGCCGTCCAGGAAGATATCGCCCGTGAAGTCACCGACAAGCTGCGCCTGCGGTTGCAGAGTGAGGAGGAAAGACGGCTGGCTGGACGCTTCACAGAGAATCCGGATGCTTATCAACTTTATCTGAAGGGCCGATACTACTGGAATAAACGCACGCCGGATGGCATACAGAAGGCCATCGAATACTTTCAAGCGGCGATCGCAAAAGACCCGGGCTACGCCGCGGCTTTCGCGGGGCTGGCCGACTGTTACCATGTGCCGGCGAATCCCCTTCCGCCGAGAGAAAAAATGCCACTCGCGAAGGCCGCCGCCATGAAGGCCCTGCAATTGGATGACACGATTGTTGAGGCGCACACCAGCCTGGCCCGCGTACTCGCTGTATACGATTGGGATTGGCCGGCCGCTGAGAAAGAATTCAAGCGCGCAATTGAGCTGAATCCGCGCTATGCGCCGGCTCACCAATGGTATGGGGGTTATCTGAGTGCAACTGGCCGGTTCCGGGAGGCCGACGCAGAGAAAGACCGGGCTCTGGAACTGGAGCCGCTTTCACTGGTGATCAACTTTGAAGTGGGAATTGCTTCCTACTTTTCCCGGAACTACGACCAGGCGATTGATCAATTCCAGAAGACCCTGGAGCTAGACGCGAACTTCCCCCCACCGCACACATTCCTCGCAGCGGCTTATGAGCAAAAGGGCATGTTTGAGGAAGCCATCGCCGCGTCTCAAAAAGCGATCACTGTTACCCAGGGCCCTGCCAGGATACTGGCCATGGCTGGCCTCGGCCACGTCTATGCAGTGTCCGGCAGGAAGACCGAAGCACGTAAGATACTTGCGGAGTTGCAGAGGTTATCCGAACACAGCTATGTCCAAGCGACCGACGTGGCCCTTGTCTATGCCGGCTTGGATGACAAAGATAAGGCCTTTGCGTGGCTGGATAAGGCGTATGAGGAGCACTCGTTCACTCTGAGTAATCTCAAAGTGGAGCCCCGGTTCGATCCCCTGCGTTCCGACCCGCGCTTCGCTGACCTGTTGCGTCGTATCGGCCTCCTGCAGTAGCGTCGAAAGATGTGATTCTGTTCAAGAAGTGGGAAAAGCGAAAAGGCGTGACTTCGGGTACGCAGTCGGCATTTTAGATTCGAATACCACGCGAATAACTCCTGGATTGTCGGTAAACCGGAAGGTGTCCAGAAACGGGCTTCAGGCAATCCGCTCAGCGTGAGCACGTTCCGGATGTGCTCACCCCAGTGGAGGCCCGCACAATCGTTGAAGGCCTTGGCCTCCGCGAACTCGTCCTTGCTGTTCTTGGCATGGGTAACGGTCCCCGCGTTAGCGAGTCGCTGGCGTTGAAGTGGGGCGACGTGGATTTTGACCTCAAACAAATGTTTATCCGCAGAAGCATTTGGCATCAGCAGATAAACGAAAACTGCAAGACGGCGAGTTCAAAAAAGGCGGTTCCGCTCCACGCCTTCCAACTCAAAATCTTGCTGGAGTGGCGCCATGTCACTCCGTTCAACCAAGACACCGACTGGGTTTTTGCAAGTCAGCAAAAGAACGGGACTCAGCCGATGTGGCCGGAAAGACTGCGGAAGAATTTACAGGCTGTGGTCAGGAAGGCGGGAATAGAAAAACGGGTTGGCTGGCATACGTTCCGGCATACCCTTTCAACCATGCTCAGAGCCAACGGCGAGGATATTGCGACGCAGACGGAACTGCTGCGCAATTCTGCAAAAGTGGCCCTGGAGCACTACACACAGGCAATACCCGAGTCGAAGCGAGCGGCCGCAGGCCCGGGTACTTGATCTTATTTTGTCTTGGCATCGATAGTGCGAATGGCACATTCAGGCACATTGCTGGGTCGCCAACAATCCAATAACTCCTTTGGAATGTGGCGGGGACGACGAGACTCGAACTCGCGACCTCTGCCGTGACAGGGCAGCGTTCTAACCAACTGAACTACGTCCCCAGCTTTTTTGCATCGGGCTTTTGGGAACCCGGGCGACTTACTTTGTTTTCTGATGTCCGCTGATTGGGCCGGTTGGCTCCGGCGAATCTGCTTTACTGATTTTCAGGGTACAGAAGACCGGAAAATCAGCCACGGCGTTTCAGATATGCTTCAAAATCAGAGCATCTGTCACTGTTTATGCTCCGTGAATGATTGTAACAGAGAGAATCGAAATTCGTCACGGTTCAACGGGTTCGCCGCGAAATCTTTTCAACTAAATCGCAAGATCAAATCAAAAATCGGGCGCCACAGGCAACGAGGGACAGCGAGACAGTAAAAGAGGACATGAGGCGTAGTGAGGCAAGCCCTCAGGGGTGTACCATGATGTTCTTTGAAAATATAATTTTCGGACGGGTAGGCGCGAAAACGTGCCGTAACTGCTCTAGAATCCTAATTGGCTCGGGAGGACTCCCGGGCCTTTCAGTTCATTGATCGTCAAAGATCATCATTAATGTGGGGATGCGAAACGAATTATGAAAAAGGACCAAACAGCGGATTTCAAGAAGCGCCTTCTGGAGAAGCAACAACAACTCCGGCAAGGCCTGGAACGGTCCGTGGATGGACTGGATCAGACAGTCGAAGATTTTGGTCGCGACGAAGGTGACAGGGCAAATGCCAACCAGGCCAAAGAGATGACCTTTATCCAAAGCGCGCAGGGACGCGGTTTGATGACTCTGGTGGAAAGTGCATTGGCAAGAATTGGCGATGGAACGTTTGGTGAATGTCTTAGTTGCGGACAAGAAATCAGCCTGCCTCGACTGAAGGCGGTTCCATGGAGCCGTTACTGTATTACGTGCCAGGAACTGATTGAGAAGCATGGCAGCATTGGTTCCCAATGATCCGGCAATGAACGGCATCACAAGACACCGACGCAAGGCTCTCTTCTCTTTTTTCCAGAAACCAATCAACCCTCACTGCTGCGGCAGCGGAACATCCAATTTGGCTACATCATGCCTGCTTGCCGTCGGTATTCCCGCCCAGTTGACATCATGACATCATGATGTCATGATGTTAGTGTGAACGTCGATCCTCATAGTCCAACGCCCCTTTATGCCCAGGTTGAAACCGCGCTTGCCGCCAAAATAACCGATGGGACTTTGGCTGTTGGCAGTCGCTTGCCCAATGAAGAGAGCCTGACCGAACAGTTTGCGGTGAGCCGGACCACCATTCGCCAGACCATTCAGAATCTGGTTCGGCGCGGCCTGGTAGAGGTGCGGCGAGGTAAAGGCACATTCGTCACCCAGGCAAAAATCACCCAGGAGCTCACTCAGCTTACGGGCTTCGTGGAAGACATGCATGCTCTGGGGCGTCATCCATCAGCGCGAGTGGTGGATAAACGAGTGGTTTCAGCCGGCGAAACCGTCGCCACCAAACTCGGCTTGCGAACCGGCACCAAGGTGGTCCGGATCCAACGGGTACGGCTGGCTGACAATACTCCCCTTTCGTTTGACGAGACATACCTGCCGCGTGCGATCGGTGAAAAAATCATGGAAGACGATCTTGAAACCGAGCCTATCTTTTCGTTGTTGGAGCAGAAGTACAACAAGCCGTTGATCGAAGCCGAGTATCGCCTGGAAGCGGTTGCCGCCGATGCCAGGGTTGCACGTGCACTGGAAATCGAAGCCGGCCGTCCCATTTTTCTGATTGAGAGAACATCGTATTGCGAAGGACATGAGCCAATCGATTACGAAAAACTCTATTACCACGGCGACCAGATTCAGTTCGTAACCCGCCTCAGCCGGGGTGTTCCCGCACCCGGAAAAAGGAAGCGCGCATGAATAGCGGTTTCGCGCTCTGGCTGTTTGCGGTATCGCTGGGCGCCAGCGCGCTGGGCGGGATGCTCGGTATGGCCAGCGGAATTTTCATTGTACCCATCCTCACTATCTTCGGCCATCTCGACATTCATACTGCTATCGGCGCCAGCATTGTTTCCGTAATCGCGTGCTCCTGCGGTGGCGCGTCTCCCTATTTGCGAGGCAGACTGACCAACATCAGGCTGGCCATCGTTCTGGAAGTTGCCACCACACTGGGCGCCCTCTCCGGCGTGCTTCTCTCCGGAATCATTCCGGTGGTGTATCTTTATTTCCTTTTCACCGCGATCCTGCTGCTATCTGCGCAGCAGATGCTGGCCAAGCGAGGTGATCCCGTGACCTCAAGCGCTGGCAATGCGGGACGTTGGGCAACTACTCTCGGCCTGCATTCCAGCTATCCTGATCACTCTCTTGGCGAGGAGATTGGCTACCACGTGCATCGCGTTCCGATGGGAATGATGTTGATGTATGGAGCGGGAATGATCTCGGCCCTTCTGGGAATCGGCAGCGGAGTTCTGAAGATACCTGCCATGGACACAGCGTTGCGCCTTCCCATCAAGGTATCTTCGGCCACATCGAATTTCATGATCGGTGTTACGGCCGCTGCCAGTGCCGGCGCATATTTCATGCAGGGCAAAATCCTTCCCGCCGTTGCCGGACCGGTCGCGCTCGGTTCGGTGGTTGGCGCTATCCTGGGCGCTCGCATCCTTATGCGCACGGCCAACGCCAAACTTCGCGTCATGTTTGTGATTGTCCTGGTCGTATTCGGAATACAGATGCTTCTGAAGGCGCTCGGCATTCACGTGCCCTGGGTTTCTTAGTGAAGGTTTCTCAATGAAGGGTTCGAAATGAAGCGTGTCGCGACGAGGAACATCCCGATAAATCACCCGATCTCCGGCCATCCTGTGCTCGAGCGACTGCTGGCCCAGGTCCTGCAATACGGAACATGGCTGGCATCGGCGACCATCGCCGTGGGGCTTGCTTTGGCGCTGATCGTTTCACGTCCTGGCGCACACAGCGCTGGGTCTTTGTCCAGTACGCGGATTGTGGAGACAGGCATCGTTCTGTTTATCCTGCTGCCGGTTTTCCGCGTGTTCCTCATGCTGCTGGTTTTTCTCAAAGAGCGTGACTACCGTTTCAGCGCGATCGCCGGATTGGTCCTGCTGATTCTCGCGCTGGGATTTATTGTCGGCATGCGCGTGTCTGCGGGGGCGGGTTAGTTGCTACGTAGAGAGAGACTTAAACGGGGACTCGCTCATGCGAGCCTGCAAGAATGGCCCTCGCTCCAGTCTTTCAATATCGAAATAATTTCCGCCGGGGCACAGCAGAGCAGTAAATAACTGTTGATATATCGTATTACGAAATGTTAGTCTTGGCCGCATTCAGAACCACTCCAGGATTTGCCGTCACAAATAACGCCCGATAGCGTCCTGGGGACTTGCAGCACGTTCCTTAGTTACTGCCTTCTTAGCTGCATTTTGTGAAATGAACGCCACTTCAAATTGAGGTCTAGCAATGGGTGCATTCTCTTTTTTGGACCGCAGTCACTCCGTAGCCAAGCCGGGATTCAGCCGCTGGCTGGTTCCTCCCGCAGCACTTTCTATTCACCTAGCGATTGGCCAGGCCTATGCGTTTAGCGTATTCAAGAAACCATTGAATTACCTGATCCAAGTCGCCACATCCGGGGGCGGGCTTAAACCTCTTCCCGGAATTGACAGCCCGAACCACCTGGACTGGAAGTTCACCGCCCTGGGTTGGATCTTCAGCATCGCGATTGTGTTCCTGGGATTGTCAGCCGCCGTGTTTGGCAAATGGCTTGAGCGTGTCGGCCCGCGTAAGGCAATGTTTGCTTCGGCTGTCTGTTTCGCCAGCGGTTTCGTCGTTTCCGCGGTTGGCGTTCAGGCCCACCAACTCTGGCTCATTTATCTGGGCTATGGTGTGATTGGCGGCATTGGTCTTGGCCTCGGTTATATCTCCCCGGTTTCAACCTTGATTAAGTGGTTCCCTGATCGTCCTGGTATGGCAACTGGCATGGCCATAATGGGCTTCGGCGGAGGCGCTCTTATCGGCGCTCCTTTGGCGACCACTCTGATGGCTTACTTCCGCACAGATCATAATCTGGGCGTGCAACAGACTTTCCTGGTAATGGGCGGCTTGTATTTCCTTGCCATGATGTTCGGCGTCTTCACCGTACGCGTTCCGGAAGCCGGATGGAAGCCGGAAGGCTGGACCGCTCCCGTGAAACCCAAGGCCCTGGTTACCTCCCACAGCGTTGAAGTAAATGCTGCGTTCGGCACACCGCAGTTCTGGTTGCTATGGATTGTCCTGTGCATGAATGTGACCGCCGGAATCGGCATCCTGGAGCAGGCTTCGCCTATGATTCAGGAGTTGTTCAAAGGCAGGATCACCGCGGTCGCTGCCGGCGGCTTTGTGGCGCTTCTCAGCTTGTTCAACATGGGCGGCCGTTTCATATGGTCCAGCATCTCCGACTATATCGGCCGTAAGAATACGTATTTCATCTTCTTTATCCTGGGCGGCTTGCTTTATTATCTTGTGCCGCGTGCAGGCGTGAGCGGCTTGAACAGTATCCCGCTCTTCGTGTCCATCTGTGCCGTAATACTTTCCATGTATGGCGGCGGTTTCGCTACCGTCCCCGCTTATCTCCGTGACCTGTTTGGAACCATGGAAGTAGGGGCGATTCATGGCCGACTGCTCACCGCATGGTCCGCAGCCGGCATTCTGGGACCAGTCCTGGTCAATTACATCCGCGAATATGAGAAGAATCACGGAGTCCCGCTCGCCGACTCTTACTCCGTCGTTCTATACGTGATGGTTGGACTGCTGTTCATCGGTTTGTGTGCCAACGCGATGGTTAAGCCGGTGAATTCCAAATACTGGTATGAGGCCACTGAGGACGCAAACAAGAAGCTTGTAACGGCTTAACCGCCGGCAATCAAAGGCGCAATAAACCTCAAAAGGAGCAACGTGATGGATGGTCAAGTGAAGAAAACGCCTGTGGTGCTGGTGTTATTGGCATGGCTGTTTGTGGGACTTCCCTGGACGTGGGGCGTCACACAGCTTTGGAAGAATGCCAGAAAGCTGTTCCAATCGCCACCGCCGGTCACCACCGTAGCGCCGGCTGCATCTACGGCGCCGGCCGCATCTACGGCCCCCGCAGGCACAGCTGTACCTGCGCCGCCGAGCAAGTAACTGCAAGAAGAAACGTAAGCTGTCGCATGTTTCCGCTGTCACCAAACGCTGCATACAAGGCTCTATAGGCCAGTATGCAGCGCGTGGTTCACCGCGCGAAAGTGCTACGATTTATTAAGACACTCGATTATCCGGGGCCCTATGCCTAAACCAATGAAAGCCCGCCTGACTCAACCACTGGTGCGCGAAAACGGTTCGCACCGTCCAGCTACCTGGGATGAAGCGATGGACCGCGTCGCCAAGGCGTTCCGCAAATCCATCGACAAGAATGACCCGCGGGACTTCGGCATGTTCAGCTGTTCCAAAACCACCAATGAACTGAATTACGCGGCGCAAAAATTCGTCCGCACCATAATGGGGACGAACAACATTGATAGCTGCAACCGGACTTGACATGCCCCCAGCGTCGCCGGTCTGGCGGCTGTATTTGGAGCGGGTGGTGGCACAAGTTCGTACCAGGAAATTGAGGAAACCGATGTAATTCTGCTGTGGGGCTCAAACGCGCGCGCAACCCACCCGATTTTTTTCCATCATTTATTGAAGGGTGTGCACAACGGCGCAAAGCTTTTTGTCATTGACCCGCGCCGTACCAGTTCGGCGGGCTGGGCACACGTATGGCTTGGACTGGACGTAGGATCAGACATTTCCCTGGCGAACGCCATGGGTCGCGAAATCATTGCTGCCGGGCTGGCCAATGAAAAGTTCATTGAGCACGCCACCAGCGGATTTGAAGCGTATAAGACGCATGTGGAGAAATACACGTTGGACCGTGCTGAGCGTGAGACCGGCGTGCCGGCAGAAGTGATCCGCCAGACGGCCCACGCTTACGCCAAAGCGCCGCGCGCGCAGCTTTGCTGGACTCTGGGAATTACCGAGCACCACAACGCAACAGACAACGTGGTAGCGCTCATCAATCTTTCCATTCTCACCGGTCACGTTGGCCGTTACGGCAGTGGCGTGTGTCCTCTGCGCGGACAAAATAACGTCCAGGGCGGCGGTGACATGGGCGCGATTCCTGATCGCTTCCCCGGATTCCAGCATGTTGAGAATGATGAAATTCGTGCCAGATACGAAAAGCTCTGGGGCGTGAAGGTCCACCCCAAACGCGGCTGGCATCTGAGCGATATGTTTGAAGCCATGGACCATGGCGAGCTCAACACGCTCTACGTGCTGGGCGAAAATCCGGCCGACTCGGAAGCGGACCGGCATCAGGCTTTGAAGCGGCTGAGTGGACTTGAGTTCCTGCTGGTGCAGGATATTTTCTACACCAAGACCGCTGAACTGGCAGACGTGGTGCTGCCCGCTGCAGCCGGCGCTTTTGAAAGCGAAGGCACAGTGACATCCAGTGAGCGTCGCGTGCAGCGTGTACGCCGTACCGTGCCGCCTCCGCCGGGTGTTCGTGACGATCTTGAAATTATTTTCGATCTCGCCAATCGCCTTGGTCATACCTGGGGAACGCCCTGTGCTGAGAGTGTCTGGGATGAGTTGCGTCTCCTGAGTCCCATGCACGGCGGGATGAGCTATCGTCGTCTGGAAGAGATGGGCGGCATTCAGTGGCCGTGCTATGACGAATCGCATCCCGGAGAGCTGTTCCTCCACGGACGTTTGTGGAACGATCCGCTGATTGGTCCGCGAGCGCCGTTCAGCATTGTGGAGTTCGTTCCGCCGGTAGACAAGCTTGACGCGGAATTTCCAATCCGTCTCACGACTGGCCGCACGCTGGATGACTACAACACTGGTGTGCAATCGGGAAAGTATGCGTCGCCTTTGCGGCGCCACACCGCGCTGGATGTTTCGCCCGAAGATGGACGGCAATACCGTCTGCATGAAGGCGACAGTGTTCGCGTGACCTCGCGGCGCGGTTCTGTGGTTGCGCCTGTACGCTTTGATACAGCACTTCGCCCCGGCCTGGCGTTTTTGTCAGTCCACGCGCACGATGAGGTCGCCACGAATGATCTGACGATCGACGCCGTTGATCCCCGGTCAGGCACTTCAGAGTTCAAGGCGACCGCCATTCGTATTGAAAAGATTTAAAAGGACACTCATTGGACCTTCATTTAACGAACGCGCGGGCGGTTGCAGAAGAACGCTCCGCCGTTGACTCGGTGCTTGGCCCACCCGATTCAAGCTGGCAAGGCGGCGAGCGACAGATCGAAGACACACGCGTCGCTTCCAACAGCACCACGGACGGCCAGCGCCATCGCCTGCTGCCTGTGTTGCATGCCGTGCAAAATCGCATGGGCTGGATCAGCCCCGGTGCAATCAACTATGTTGCCATCAGGTTGGATGTGGCGCCCGCTGAAGTTTACGGCGTGGCTTCGTTCTATGGCATGTTCGCCCTTGAAGCCCGGCCGCCGGTGGTCGCCCATGTCTGCGATGACATTGCCTGCCTTACGCGGGGCGCCGACAAACTGTGTGCCGACATGGAAAAAAAGCTTGGCCCCGCGGGCTCGCCTTGCATGAATGGCAGCGCCGTCTGGATGCGCAGCCAGTGCCTGGGACTCTGTGAGCGAGCTCCTGCAGCCTTGATTAGCTCCGCTGGCACAAAACATCAGGAACGCGTGTTGGCGCCCACGTCGGCGGAGGCAGTGCGGTCTTTGATGAACGATGCTGTGACCGGCAAAATATCTGCTGGACCAGATTCTCTGAGTCTGAAGATGAGCGTTCCGCAAGCCGTTGCTCCGCAAAACGGAACCGGCCAGTTGCGACTTCTGCAGCGCATGAGCCACAGCATTTCGGGCCACCTGGACGACTATCGCCGGCTCGGCGGCTATGAAGGTTTGCGCAAAGCCATGGAGCTTGGTCCTGAAGGCACGTTGCGCGAGCTTTCCGCAGCAAAACTTTTAGGCCGTGGCGGCGCGGCTTTCCCAACTGCAAGAAAATGGGAAGCGCTGTTCCTGCAACGGAACTTGCTGGAGCAAAAGCCGGATCGCGCCCATTACATCATCTGCAACGCCGATGAATCCGAGCCCGGCACGTTCAAAGATCGCATCCTCATGGAAGGCGATCCCTTCTCCGTTCTCGAAGGCATGACAATTGGCGGTTTTGTTACCGGCGCGCGCCAGGGATACATCTACCTGCGCGGTGAATATCCGCTGGCCGCAGAGCGCATGCAGGATGCCATTGATGCGGCCAATAAGAACGGGCTGTTGGGAGAAAATATTCTTGGCCGCGGCCTGCATTTCAATATCGAAATTCGCCGCGGCGCGGGCGCCTACATATGCGGTGAAGAAACCGCGCTGTTCAATTCGATTGAGGGCTATCGCGGTGAACCGCGTAACAAACCGCCATTCCCCACGCAGGCTGGATTATTCCGACAACCCACCGCCGTGAACAATGTGGAAACTCTGGTTAACGTACCCGGCATCGTCCGTGAAGGCGGGGCCGCTTATGCCAAGCTGGGCACGGAAAATTCCGCGGGTACCAGGCTCTTTTGCCTTTGCGGACACGTTGCCCACCCGGGTGTTTATGAAATCACCATGGGAGCCACACTGCGCCAGCTCATCGATCTGGCGGGAGGCGTGGCAGGCAGCGGCAGGTTGCAAGCCGTTCTGCTGGGAGGCGCGGCTGGAGCGTTTGTTTCTCCGCAGGAATTGGATACGCCGTTGACCTTTGAAGGAACGCGGGCCATTGGAGCCACGCTCGGTTCCGGCGTGGTCATGCTATTCGATGACACGATTGACCTGCGCCGTATCCTGTTGCGCATCGCCAGCTTTTTCCATCATGAAACCTGCGGGCAGTGCGTTCCCTGCCGCGTCGGCGTCACCCGCCAGGAAGAAGCTTTGCAGCGCCTGGTGAATGCGAAGCCGCTGGGTTCGACTGCGCAGGAAGTTACCATGTTGCGCGAAATGGCGCAGGCCATGCGCGACGCTTCAATCTGCGGTCTGGGCCAGACAGCCGCCAGCGCGCTTGAATCTGCCCTGGACCGATGGAGCCTTTTTTCATGAGTGAATCTCTCACTGATAAAGCCACAGTAGTCGCGGAGCAGGCGCCGAACGCAAACGCGCCTCAACCTACCGTCCCATTGCCTCGCGGTCCTGTGCCACAAGCTCCGCCTGCGCCGGAACGCCGCTCCATCGAAGTGAAGATCGATGGCCAGGCCGTCGCCGTGCCCGAAGGTTCCACAATCCTTGACGCGGCAAAGAAAATCGGCATCGATACGCCTACGCTCTGTTATCTCGAGAGCCTGACGCCTGTGAATGTCTGCCGCGTTTGCGTGGTGGAATTGGAAGGCTCACGTACGCTGGTTCCGGCCTGCTCACGCAAAGTGGAACCGAACATGTCGATTAAGACTGACTCTGAGCGCGTTCGCCTGAGTCGCAAACTGGTCCTGGAATTTCTGGCGTCGTCGGTTGACCTCTCCACGGCGCCTGAAATGCAGGAATATATCGAGCGCTATGATGCGGACCCGAAACGCTTTGGCGACGCAAAAGCCACAGTCGCGCAGCCGGTAAAAATCGACAACGATCTTTACGTCCGCGATTATTCGAAATGTGTCCTCTGCTATAAATGCGTGGAAGCCTGCGGCGTGGATGCGCAAAACACTTTTGCGATTGCCGTTGCCGGCCGCGGCTTCTCCGCGCATATCGCCACAGAGTTCGATGTGCCTCTGCCTGATTCAGCTTGTGTTTATTGCGGTAATTGCATCGGCGTCTGTCCCACCGGCGCGCTGATGTTCAAGAGCGAATATGACATGCGCCAGGCCGGCACTTGGGATGAAACCCGCCAGACACAGGCTGACACCATCTGCCCCTATTGCGGCGTGGGTTGTAACCTTACGGTGCATCAGCAGGATGGCCAGATCGTTGGCGTTACCTCACCTCTCGACCACGATGTGACGCATGGCAGTCTATGCATCAAAGGTCGGTTCGGCTGGCAGTATGTACAGATTCAACCGGCGGATAAGGATTAACTCCGACGTTCCCATTCAGCCGCACTTCTATACGGGCGGCCGAAGAGCCATTTCTTGTGTCCTCTTCGACCGCTGCGTCTAATGGCGTTTACTGTTTCGGTGGCTGCTGACTTGGCGGTTTTCCCGGCAGCTCACCGGTCTTCACGCCAACTTCGCCCGGGCCAAGATCGTCATACTCTGGCTTGCTCTTGCCTTGCAGGTATTTATCGAACCAGCCGACGATATGCTCCAGGCGTTCCACACGATGCCACGGCTGTCCTGAGCGCGAGAGCTCATGCGATTCACCCGGGAAACGGACCATGATTACCGGGCGGCGCAGGAACTTAAGCGCGCGGAACATCTCTTCTCCGCCGGCGATGGGCGGCGTGCGAAAGTCGGCTTCACCCAGGATCAGCATCAAGGGCGTGTGCACATCCTTTATATAGGTGATGGGCGACCGGTTTACGTAGTCCTGTGGGTCTTCAAAAGGCGGCGCCTTAAACCACGAGGGCTGGAACAGAGTGAAATCAGCGGAGTACCACCATGCGGCCCAGCTGGCGATGTCACGCTGTGCCACCGCGGCGGCAAACCGGTTGGTGTGCCCCACGATCCAATCTGTCAGCACGCCACCACCGCTGCCGCCCGTGACACCAAGTTTTTTGGGATCGACATATCCGCGCTTGAGCACTTCATCCACGCCAGCCATCAGGTCTTTAAAGTCATCCCCAGGATAGTGATACTGGATGACGTTGCCAAAGTCCTGGCCATACGTGGTGCTTCCGCGCGGATTGGGATAAAGAACCACGTAGCCTTTGGCCGCCATCCATTGAAATTCATGATCAAAGACCCATCCATAAGCGGCGTGCGGGCCGCCGTGAATGTTCAGGATCAGTGGATATTTTTTGCCAGCATCAAAGTCCGGCGGTTTCTGAATCCAGCCATGGATCTTTTTCCCATCAAAGCTCGTGTACCAGATTTCTTCCGGCGCGGTAAGGTTCAGCTGCGAGAAGAGTTTTTCATTGATATGCGTAAGCTGTCTGGGCTGAGCCGCGGGCGAATCAATCCAATAGAGATCGCCGATGTTGGTCGGCGTGGAGATCAAGACCGCGAACTTTGATCCATCTTCGGTTGCGCGGTATCGCTCCACGGCCTGGTTGCCTTTGGTGACCGGCGTGAGCTTCCCTGAGGCAACATCAAATTGCACGAGGTTGGCTCGGCCTTGCTCGGCCGTGACCGTGAACAGGCTATTGCCGTCATGCGACCAGATGATTTTGTCTCCTCCGCCGGCACGGGGCGTACCCTGGTCGCCTCCTACTCCGCTGCACACGTCAAAGTCATAGTTTGCTGTAAGGTTGCGAGGCTTGGCGCCATCCGTCAGGTCCATTACCCAGAGATCAGGCTGTGTATACGATTTGACTGGCTCATTCACAGAGGCGCAGAAAGCAACGCGTTTGCCGTCCGGGCTGGGTGAAAGCGAACGCGGCGCCATGGAGATGGATGCCACTTTTTGCGCTTCTCCACCGCTGACGGCCACGGAGAATAGCTCCGCGCGGGGAAGCTCATACGAAGGATCATCAACCTTGGTGGAAAGGAAAAAAAACTTGCTGGAATCTTTGGCCCAGAATGCGCCTTCTTCCTGGAACTTACCGCTGGTGAGCTGCTTTGGCGTGACCGTGTCTTCAGAGCCTTGCGGCATACCGATCACCCAGAGGTGCTGTGGATGCTTTTCGTCCAGATATCCCGCGCCGTTCAGGCGATACACAGAATGTGTAATCACACGAACATCACTCTCGTGATCAGAATCGCCGGGCCCGGTTTTACCACCATCGGCGTTCACGGCCGGGCCTGATTCGGGCTTATTGTCCTCACCGGTTTTGTTATCCGATTTCTCTGCTGACGATTTTCCCTTCTTCTGTTTCGCCAGGTCCTCTGGATTGGCGTCGCTGGAAAATGCAATCCATTTACTGTCCGGCGACCAGATAGGACCGCCTGCTCCACGAGGAACGTCAGTGAGTTTCCACGATTCGCCTCCACCCATGGGCAGAAGGTATAACTGCGGGCCCGCCGGACGTGATGCCGTTCCGCCTGCGCCCGGGCCTGCGGCCGGTTCGGGAGAACGAACAAAAACCAGCCACTTGCCGTCCGGCGAGAAGCGCGGTGAAGAATCATGTTTGCCATCGGTCATGCGGCGCGGAGATTCGTCGCCGCGGGTGCTCACCGACCAGATCGAAGTGTCATAGCCATCTTTCTTTTCATTGACCGAGACTTTTACAAAGGCGACATGCGCGCCGTCGGGTGAAATCTGCGGATCGCCGATCCAGTTGAACTGAAAGATGTCTTTCTCGGTGATGGAACGCTTCTGCGCGAAAGCGACGATCGCAGTGGCAGACATGAGAAAAATTACAAGCAAACGGGCAGCACGTTGCATTCAGGCTCCTTGAGAGAAGCTTAGTTATACATTCGTAGTGTTATTTTTCCAACCACCAGGGCGCGCTGGTTCCCCGCGGCCCAGAGGCTCGCAGCAGTGACGCTGGTAGCCTTCATCTTCATATTCGGTTCTTCATTGAGACGCGTGAGCTCTGAACTTTAACCTGAGCTGCTGGAACCTTAAGCCGCCTTAAGCCTTCCCTTTGCATCCAAGTCCATAATGCGCTGGTTTTCAGGAACGCAAACTTGTTCTGGAAACCGGCAACCTGTGTCTTATCTATGTGTTAAGGGAATGGGGAGAAGACCTGCCACGAAAGTAATCTAACCACATTTTTGTGGCTTAGGTACATTAGCCGAGGTCAATCCAGGGCTCCCTTCCAAAAGCGGCTTAACAGCTATGCGGCATCTTTTATGGAAAATCGCGCTGGTTGGCATTTGTTGTGCAGGGAGCCTCGCACTCTGCCAACAGCTACCGCGGCGCGTGTCCCTGATGCCGGTCGCGTATACCGCACCGTCTTCTTATTCCTATGCGTTTACTTCGCCTGCCGCCGCGCCGCTAGCTCCCGCGCCGTCCCTCTCAGCTCCGGTACTCACGTTTCAGCCGGTTATGATCAAGCCCGTTCCGCAGCCATGTGCGAAGTTTGTGGAGCCGTTTGACGTGGATGATTACAGCGGCCCCATGCATCAGGTGATTGCAAGAATTTCGCAGCGGGTTGATAGTGCCACGGTGAAAGCTCCACGGCACCACTCCCTCAAACCGTGTGCCATGGACGCGCATGACAAGTTTCAGCTCTTTCTGGCCAATACCGCCGATCCGCTGAGCTTTATTGGCGCCGCGTGGAACGCCGGCACAGCACAGATGTCACACGACGACAAGGCCTATCGCATGGGAGCGGCAGGATACGGCAAGCGCTACTCAGCAGCAGTCACTGACAACGTAACCAGCGCGTTTTTCAGCACGTTCCTTTATCCATCACTCTTTCATCAGGACCCGCGTTATTACCGGCTGGGATCCGATGGAATGAAAGCACGGCTGGCACACGCACTGGCCCACCGGTTCGTGGCACTCAGCGACTCCGGAAATCGCATGCCCAACTACTCAGAATGGTTCGGGACGGTCAGTTCCACGGCCGTGAGCAATTTGTATCATCCGGGAAATCTGCGCGGATTCGGTCCCTCGGCCAGCAGGGTCGGTTTCAGCGTAGCCAATGACGTGGCATGGGATGTGTTGCGTGAGTTCTGGCCGGAAGTGGCGCACAAGTTGCATCTTCCCTTCCGTACACACGAAGAGGTTTCTAAGGCTCCAGCCATGAGCGTGCCCACGCAGGCTGTATCACCGCGCCAGAACGACCAACAGTTGCTTTTCATCATCACGCTAACCATGGTCACGCTAACCTCTGACCGGGAACTACTGCTTTGAATCATTCGCAACTGGAAGCGCATGCCGGCTCCACTCATAAAATGAGCCGTCATACATTGCAGTGTCATACCCAAGGTATTTTGCCACGAAGTAATCGTAGGACGATTGCATTCCGCTTCGGCAATAAGTAATAACTTTCCTGCTCCCGTCGGCTCCTGCGTTGCTGAACAATTCGCGTAATTCGGCCTCAGGACGAAGCACAGGGTTGGCGGAACTTTCCAGCAGCCGCATCCAGTAAAGCCCTTGAGCATGGGGAATGTGTCCAGCAACAGGAACGTCTTCAGATATCTTTGCGCCGGAAAATTCGTCGGAGGGGCGGGCGTCAATAATCGCCGTGGACGCATGCGCGCTGGTGGCCAAGGCCTGCATGTCGTTCAGACGGGTAAGGATCTCAGGTTTCGGTTTTACGATTAGTTTGCCGCGCTTTATATTTGGCGGCTCGCTTCCGAGTGGACGCCGCTCGGCCATCCATTTTTCCAGGCCACCATTCAGCAGCGCCACACGATCGGCAACGCCCATATAGTCCAGTGTGTAAAACGCCCGGGCTGCAAAGAGGCCGTACTTTTCGCCATAAAGCACAACTCGGGACTGATTACCCACGCCCGCGGTTTCAAACACGTTGCGCAAATCAATTTAACGGTGGAAGTTCGTTGGGTACGCCGTCACGCGTGATGGCAAGCGCTCCCAACGATATGAAACGCGCTCCAGGTATTCTGCCTTTGTCACAGAACTCAGCAGAAGCTGCGATGCACAAGACCACCACGTCGCTATCGTTCAGATGCTGGGCCAGCCAGTCGGTTGAGACCAGCATCTGTGAGCGGATTGATGGCGCACTCACGCCGGTGCCTTGCCCGCATTGGGCTCCAGCCACCATAGTGAGTGCGACGCAGGCCGCCAGAATCTGCTTCAGTCGCGGTGAAGTATTCATGGGTTCACTTTGGCGGCTCGCCTTTAACCATTGGCAGATTATTGACCATGCTCCACTCATGCGTGGAGCCGTCATACATGGCGGCATCGTAGCCAAGATACTTAGCCACGAAGTAAACGTGAGAGGCCTGCAATCCGATGACGCAATAGGTCACCAGCTTCTCACCGGGCTTGATTCCTCGCGAAGCAAACAATGCCCGCAGCTTTTCAGGTGAAAGAAACACCGGGTCCTGCTTGGGATCAACCAGCGTTTCCTGCCAGTAAACAAGTGTCGATCCCGCGAGGTGGCCCGATTTATAGCCCTGCGGCGGACGCGAATCCACCAGGATGGTTGATTTCTCCTTGCCCTCGGTAATCTGTTTCGCTTCGGCAAGCTGGGCGCGAACTTCTTCGTGGACCTTCGGCGTGAGATGACCTCTCGTCGCCTGCGTGTCTTCCTGCGATGCGATTGGCCGTTTTTCCACCATCCAGTGCTCAATGCCGCCATCGAGTAGCGAGGTCTTGTCGCCATGACCGAGATAATCCAGCGTGTAGTATGCGCGTCCGGCCATCGGATACCAGGCGGTGGTATAGATCACCACACGAGTGTCATCGCTGATTCCCAGCTTCTCAAAGACATCTTTCAATTTGTCGACCGGCGGCAATTCAGCAACATCGCCCTCAACAAAATCATCGGTCAGAAGAAATTTAGCGCCGGGAATATGACCGCGCGTGTAGTCCGACTTCTTGTCCGCTACATGCACAATTACGACCTTGGGATCTTTCAGATGTTCTGATAGCCACTGCGCAGTGACAACCATTTCCGGATGGGCGGCTGCATTGTCAGCGGACCAGACCGGCGAAGTTAAAAACATCACCAAAACCAGAACGAATAGACCATTGACAGATACTTTCATGGCATCTCCTTCTTGCGGACAATTCGGACAACGAAAAGAAAATCTCATTGGCGCGATATCTTTAGTACGGCAACATGAAGTGCAACATGGTGCGACAACGTGGCATGGACATTCCTGCGCCCAAAATTGCTTTTTTCGGCGAGCATAGTTTGCCTATACCATTCACATCTATGCCATGTTTATCTATGCAAAGACATCACATGGGTATAAGACGGCGGAAGGTCGCGAAAGTGAGCACTAATCCGGGAGAATTATGGCTGCTTGAGCACGAGCGTTGGCTGATCATAGATTTGAATGCGCAAAGTCAGCGACTTGCGGCCATCAAAATCCTGTTTGCTCACAGGATAGGAGAATACTGTTCCGCCGATGTAAGACGTTCTGGCCGGAATCTTCAACTCCGCTTTGATGGGCTCGGCCTGGGCCTCTGCCAGTCCCGGAGCTGCCTGCATATAACGGGCAACATCTCCTGAGGGCGCCGCTCCATCTTTGTATTTCTTGCCGTCCGCAGTCTCCAGTTCAGAACTGATGTCTTTGATCCAGATTTGCTTCTCGATCACATTATTCAACTGCAGCTTTACGGCCACCAGCGTATTGCCTTCCATGTCCACTGCGGCAACCTTGGAAATCGATCCGCTCATGATCGGAGTGGCCCGATTGGTGAACATTACAATCGCCACAATCACTGCGACGGCAGCTGCCGCAATCAATACCGGCACAACCGGCGGCAGCGTCCACTTGGCACTGTCAAATTCCTCAGACATTGACATATGCCCGATGCCGGGTTGCTGGCTGGGAGCAGCTGCAGGCGCAACGGGCGAAGTCGGCGCATTGGTTGCATTTGGCTGCTGTGCGGGTTTCTGATCATCAGGCATGGTTGGTTCCTCACGGTAAGGATACTACCTGAGATGCCGGAGCGAGAGTAGCTGGTTGGGTAAGAAGAAAGGCCCAGCCACGTAGGCTGGGCCTGAAGGAGCGAAAAACACTCGCGTTACGGCTGTACGGTGATCGAGATGTTCAATTGCTGTGATGGATTGGCCGGGCCGGAGCCGGCCGTCGCTGTTCCCTTTGCGGTCACAGTGAATGTTGCGGCGCCTGCGGGAGTGGTTTGAGGCACAGGCGGCGGTGGTGGTGTGGTAGGACCTCCGCCACAGCTCACGATGCCTGCAAGCAATATCAGGGCAATGAATCTTCCGGCAAACTGAATTCCCCGCTTACGCCGGCTGACTCCGGCAAGCACGATGAATCCCACTGCAAACGGGCTCAGTTTGAGCCACATGGCGTTTCTGCGTTCGTTCTCAAACGGCATGCCCAGCGCCGCGTGCGGCCCCGTGGTTTTTACAGTGAGGATGGTGGTGGTTGTCGTAGCTCCGGGCCCAACGACCGCAGGCGAGGGGCTGAATGTGCACGTGGTCAACGCGGGAAGACTTCCGCAGCTGAACGTTACAGCTCCGGTGAATCCGTTGACCGAATTGGTGGTGATGTTGAATGTGGCTGCCTGGCCTGCCAATAAAGTAGCCGAGGTTTTGTCGGGAACAACAGAGTAATCAGGTACCAACGGGGCCGTAATGACCTGCTGAATGGCCGCCGACGTCGAAGGCAGCAAGTCCGGGCTGCCGGAGAATGACGCAGTAATGGAGTGCGTACCGAGCGAAAGCGCGGTAACGGTCAATCCCGGGGAGAAAGCCTGACTAAGAGGCAGAATTCCGAGAGGAGTAGTTCCATCAAGGAACGTCACTGAACCCCGCTGCGTGGTGAATGGCGCGGGAGTGACCGTAAACGAGACGCGAGTGCCTTGTGGTGCGCTGGATTGCGATGAAGCCACCGTCAAAGTACTGGGCGCGGGATTGACCACAAGGGTGACCGGAGCAGAACTGCTTGAGCCTCGCACGCCGTCGCCAATGTAGTTGGCAATCACGATGTGCGTCCCTCCTGTCGGATTGAGACCTACATTTGAAATGTTGGTGATTCCCCCGCTGACAAATTCAACACCATCAATAGTGGCGTTCATGGTGCCAAAATTCGTACTCACACCGTTTCCGGTCACGGTCATCAAGTAGTTCACGAACTGGCCGGAAACAACGGGGCTGGTGGGGCCGCCTGTAAGCGTGGTTGTGGTGGGATTGGCGCTGGGCACCGCGGCAGTGATCTGACGTGAACCCGTTAGGGATGCAGCCGCAACGTCGGTCACGCTAATGGTTTCAAATCCAGCCGTGTTGAGGGTGAGTGAGAATGTGCCGGTTCCGTTCACCAAAGCAGCGTTGGCGGGCAACGCAGCCGCCGGATCATTGCTGGTAACGTGCACCGTCCCGTTGTAATTGGTGACTGGCGTTTGTGTGGAATCGAGGGCGACCAGCGAGAAGCTGAACGCCGTACCTGTGGTGGCGGAGCCGGGAGCGATAATGCGCAGTTCGGAAACATTCGGCGCATTCACCTGGAATGTGGATGAACTGGTGAACCCGGGCAGACGGGTGTCCGTAACAGTGACAGTTTGCTGGCCGCCGGTATTCAACGTGAGGACAAAGTGGTGAAGCCCCGCATCAACGGAGGTGAAAGTGTAATCTGCGGGGAGAACCGCGGCACTGTCGCTGCTGGTGAAATGCACGGTCCCGGTATAAGGAATCGTGAATCCCTGAAGGCTGTCAGCGATCCGGAGATCAACATCAACACTCTGGCCACCGCTGGGATTGCCGGTTGACGTGAGTAGGAATTGAGGCGGCGCGGAGACGCAGTTGTTCTGCAGGTTCGAAAATTCCTGCTGGACCGTGTACGTGGTTCCATTGGCCAGAACACCCGCTTCCTGCGCCACGCAGATATCACCAATCTCGCCATTGACCTGATCAAGCCACGCCAGGGGAGGGCCAAACGAGGTTGCCGGACCAACGTCTGCGTCAGTCACGGCTTCGGACAGCTCATGGCTGGTGACGTTGGTGGCCATGTCAAACGTTGTACCGGATCCGCAGCCCAGAGCACATCCACTCGGCGGCTGCAGGTCAGGCATTACACCGTAATAAAGTCTGTGCGTCCCAAAAGACGCACTGGTGCTGTTGTGATAGGCGCAAAAACCTCCCTTCACGCAGCTGTTGCTGGTACCGTCATTGATGCTCTTTCCCGGCGGAAAGAAAATCATGTAAAGCGTGTTGCTGTTCCCTTGCGCATCAATGATGGGCGCCGGCAGGTTCCCGGCGTTGACCTGGCTCAGAAGTTCAGCCTGGATCTGGTTGTCAGTGATGGTTGCGCCGTTGTTAGCGGTGGCGGGAGTAATGGTGAATTGCCCGTCAAAGAAGCCATGCCCAATGAATTGATTGGTACCGGCTGTTCCGCCCACAGCTTTTACACCGGTTGTGCTGTACTCGCTGAGCATGTCAAAAAACGTGCTCTTGGTGATGTCGTTATAAAAATTCGCCATCGTGGGTGTGGCGGTGCCGGCAATGTTCGGCAGATAGGCTCCCGGACCGTACAGGACCAGCACAACGTGAACACTCGAAATCACCGGGCCGCCAAAGTAATCGACATGCGAGCCCGCGGGGAACAAGTTGAGCCTGGTTGTGACCGTACCTGGCTCACGAAACGGCACAATGTGTATGGGCGCTTGCAGTCGCGGTTGCGCCGAGACCTTCGGGTTGGCGAGTGAAGCCTTCCCATCGCTCTCAGGCGTGGAAGTCGCTGCCGCCGGCGCACCCTGAGACTGAGCGACGGACGGCTGTTGCGAAAATCCAATTCGTGGGCTGACCCAAAACATAAGGAGCGTAACTAGAACCACTAGATCGCGAACTTTGAGCCGGTAAATTGTTTGCTGCACGTGCATGCTTTTGGTCCCCGGCACCGATGCGATGCCTTTAGAGTTTTTCCAGGCTGAATTTGTGAGTAGCTGGTTGCACAACTATAACGCCGTTTATTCCTTAGGACTTACAGAAAAGAACAAATGAGGTAGAGTCACCGGCAATCTAGGGTGTTTCAAGTGGTTTCCGAGCAGCCGGGCCTGCCCTAGCGTGGCAAATTCGGACGCTTTCCTGCGTATTTGATCCAGAATTCGGGCGACGTCTGGAGTGGGGCTTGCTCTATTCAAACGAAGCGGGCAATCGAGGGAACAAAGCTAGGCCAATACAGGCTTGCCTCTGCGCATGAGTTTGGCAAAATCTTTCACCGGGAGAGTATTGAGGACGTCCGCCCTGGTGAGCCACGCGCGCCGCAGTTGCAGGATGCCGTAACGGATCTTCTCCATGTGGGAGGTATGGTGCGCGTCCGTATTGATGACGAACTTCACTCCCCTGGCTTTGGCCATGCGAAGATGAACGTCACGCAAATCAAGCCGGTCAGGATAGGCATTGTGTTCCATGGCCACACCGGCTTTGGCGGCCGCTGCAAACACCTTGTCGCAATCAAAATTGTAGCCTTCACGGCGCAACAGCATGCGGCCAGTGGGGTGGCCGATGACGGACGTGTGCGGATTCTCGATCACCCGAAGCAGGCGGTCTGTGACTTGCTGTGTGTCCTGGTTGAAATGGGAATGAATGCTGGCGATGACAATATCCATCTGCTCCAACACAGAGTCAGACAGATCGAGTTCGCCGTCAGCAAGAATATCCACTTCGATTCCGGCGAAGACGGTTATGCCCTCCATCGTTTTTCCAACTTCATGAATGCGTTTGACATGCGCTTCAGCACGCTTATCATCCAGCCCGTTGGCGAAGGCCAGATTCTTTGAATGGTCGGTGATGGCCATATATTTGTAACCGCGATCACGCGCGGCCAGCGCCATCTCTTCAATCGTGCACTTACCGTCTGTTTCCACGGTATGCATGTGCACGTCTCCCTGGATGTCTTCCACGGTAATGAGCTGCGGCAGCTTGCCTTCCTCAGCCGCGTCTATCTCGCCATTGTTTTCGCGCAGTTCAGGAGGAATCCAGGCCAGGCCAAGCTTTTGATAGATCTCCTCTTCGGTTTTGCCCGCCACACGCTTTTCGTCCTCCATGCGGACCAGACCGTATTCGTTCAAGGTGTATCCCTGCTTGAGAGCCCGCTGCCGAAGGGTAACGTTATGGTTCTTGGATCCGGTGAAATATTGCAGCGCCGCGCCAAATGATTCTGGAGGCAGGATCCGTACGTCCACCTGCATTCCGCTGCGCAGCTTCACGCTGACCTTGTTTTCGCCTTTGGCCAGGACTTCCAGAATGCCGGGAAAGTTCACGATCTCTTCAATCACCTTGTCACGCTGTGATTCACTGTTGCAGCACTTCCCTGTTACCAGCAGATCCAGGTCGCCGACGGTTTCGCGGCCCCGTCGCAGCGATCCGGCAGGCGTGACCTTTTCCACGCCGGGAAGTTTGCTGAGGAGGGCTATCATCTTCTCCGCAATCTCGTCCGCAACGTCGAGAAGAAACCGGCCAGTCAACTGGCGATAGCTCTCAATGGATTTGAGGATCTTCTGCTCTGACTTTTCGCTTAAGCGTGGCAGCGCACGCAGCTTGCCCTCACTGGCAAGCTTGGCGACGCCTTCGACATCGCAAACCTGAAAAGCGTCCCAGATCAGAGCAATCGTCTTAGGTCCCAGGCCGGAAATCTTCAGCAACTCCAGCATGGAAGGACGGAATCGCTGCAGCATCTCTTCATGCAGGGGTAGTTTGCCCAGGGTGAAGATGTCACGGATGTTCGTGGCCATACCCTTGCCAATGCCAGGGATCGCCAGCAGTGCCTTCTGGTCCTGATAGATATCGGATAGCTGCTGATCGTGGCCCTCAATGGCCTCAGCCGCGCGACGGTATGAGCGGACGCGAAAGGAATCCTCTGCAGCGACCTCCAGCAGGTCAGCCGTTTCATACAGGATGTTGGCGATGGACTTATTGTCTGTTTGCACCGCGATAATTTTAACCTTTGTTCTTGTCGCTACGCTCCAAACCGGTCTTTTCATTCTGTCGCTTCGCTCCAAACCGCTTCGAAAGCAACTACGCAATCAAATTGCAGGGCCTTGCCGCAGCGCGGCTCGGCGGGGAATTACCAATGAGAAAGTCGCTTCGCTTCAAACCGCTTTGAGATCGTTTTCCACTGGCACTCAATCAACCTTTAAGCAGGGCCACGGACTCTCGATTCACCTTAATCCCATTGAACGTGCTTCTCAGGGCAGAAACTCACTTTATAATGGCTGTGTGCATTACCCGTTCATCAGCAGACGTCCCAAGCCGTTCCTCTATGTCCTGGTGCTTTTCCTGCTTGCGATGGCCGGCCTCTGGCCTACCATCTCAACTCGTGCCCAGACAAGAAAGACTGCGCCGGCGCCCAATGCGCTCTTTGCGCAGATGGCTGCAAACGAACCAGCCACAAGCAGCCAGATGAGCCAGACGCAGACTCCCAATTCCTTTGTCATGGATGGTGGCGCGGGCCCGTGCTCAGTCGACTTCAATGTGACAGGCGCGGACGGAAAGCCGCTGTTCGCCACGCTGATCAATGTGCACATCGCGTATGGATTTGGCGGATTTCACAAACTCGAGATGGGCGTTTACACAAATCAGGAAGGCAAAGGAAAGTTCACAGGCATCCCCGCCAAAGTGAAAAACCCTCCATTGGAGTTCCATGCCAGCAAAGATCAATTGGTTGGCGTGGCCACGGTTGACCCATTCCTTGATTGCCATGCGAAGCACGACATTGTGATGGAGACGGCAAAAAGCAAATAGCAAATGGCAATTGGCAATAGCGTTTTGGCCTTTGGTATTTGGCTCCTGGTATTTGGTTCTTAGCTCTTCAGCAGCCAACTTGAACGTTCGAAGACCGCCAGAATTCCGTCGCGTTCACAGCTAAAAATCATCAGCGTCGAGACCACGGAACAAGCGGCGAAGCCGAACATGTGCCGAGCCGCGCTGCATCTGCCTTGGGATTTGGCTGTTGGTATTTGGTTCTTGGATCTTCAGCAGTCAACTCGAACGTCCGCAGACAGATCCGGTCGAGTTCACACCCAAAATCATTTAGCGGCAATTCGGAACGAAGCGACAAAGCTTCTGCGATGAATAGGTTCTAAATCCCAGAATGAATCCTAGGAATAAGGCCGAGGCCGGCTCGCGCGCTGAGGCGGATGCTACAAGGCGGAAAGATCTAAGCAGGAAAGAAGATTTCAAAGCGGTGTGAGCGAGGCGACTTTCTCATTGGTAAATCCCCGCCGAGGCCGGCTCGCGCGCCGAGGCGGATGCAACAAGGCGGAAAGATCTAAGCAGGAAAGAAGATTTCAAAGCGGTGTGGAGCGGAGCGACAAAAAATAAAGACCCGGTTATCAAGGGGGTGAATACCGGGTCTCGAATGCGGTGAGATGTTAAGAGGGGTTCAGGCTGACTGAGCTGCTTGGTCTTTCACAACATTTTCAGCTTGAGGCCCTTTTTGGCCTTGTATGATTTCAAACTCAACGTCATCTCCCTCTTGCAGGCTCTTGTAGCCGTCTGACTGGATGGCGCTGTAGTGGACGAACACATCAGGACCGTCTTCTCTACCAATGAAGCCGAAACCTTTTGCGTTATTAAACCATTTAACTTTACCTTTAATTCGAGACACGTTCCTTACTCCGAACGTCCAAGGGCACAACCGTACTACCGGCCCTGACCTGGACCAATTTTCAATCAAGACTTGGGTATTGCCACTGCTTAAGGAGGGACGCAGGACGCCGGAAAAGCTGTCTTTTCGGCATTACGTCGTTTACCCGCTACTTTGGCTTAGTTATGTATTATTCTCGCTCCATTAAAGTTTGATGTCAATTCACTTAAATGGTTAAGACTTGCAATTTCCGCGTAAAGAGCCTGCCTTTTGCCTATAAGCCTTATGAAATCAATCGGAAATAACGATTACCGCTTTAAGCGTTTTATTTTGTTTTCCAGCCATAAAATGCCCGCGATCGTTTTCGCATCGATGATCCTTCCCGACACGGCCATCTCCACAGCCTGATGCAAGCTGAAGAATCGTATTGCGATCCTTTCGTCCTCTTCGGGGTGAGCTTTACCTTTTGTGAGTCCCTGGGCCAGATAGACTTGCATGCTCTCGGTGAGAAATCCCGGACTCACATAAAAGGACAATGCTTTTTCCCACTTTCGAGCTGTGTAGCCAGTCTCTTCCATGAGCTCTCGTTTGGCGGCTGCCAGCTTGTTTTCATGGGGTTCCAGACTTCCCGCCGGCAACTCCCATAAGCGCGCTCCGGCTGCGTGGCGATATTGCCTCTCCAGCAACACACGCGGCTCTTTGCCGGAGTGGTCTACAGCGAGAATCACAATCGACCCGGGATGCTGCACGAGATCACGGCGTACATGTACGCCATCCGGTTCCTCGACCTGTTGTGATACCACGGTGAAGATGGGACCGCTGAAGGCTTTTTTCGCGGAAACCACACGAGCAAGCTTGCGATTTTGGGATGACTTTGCGGACGTAGGCATTCCGTTATTTTAGAAGATCGGGCTTTTGAGAAAAAACTGAGTGAGAAACATGACTGGTTTCTGCATCGTCTTTTTGAGACAAGTCAAAGGCACGACGCTTCTGGTATTCTCCGTTTCGTGGCCCGCACACCCAAAACTCAACTTACGACCGTGACCCTGGTTGGTGCAGGCAATCTCGCTCAAGCAATTGGCCCTGCTCTGAAGAAGGCAGGCTATCGCGTGAAACAGGTTGTGGCGCGCAACAATCCTGAGTCGACGCGTCGCGCGCGAGCACTGGCGCGAAAAGTGGGAGCCGCCGTTGTTCGAATTGAAGACGCCACTCCCGCATCGCAAGTGATCTGGATCTGCCATACCGACGACGCACTGGCGTCCACGGCGAAATTGTTGGCCCGCAAATCCGGATGGCGAGGCAGGATCGTCCTGCATTCCAGTGGAGCTTTGACTAGTGACGTGCTCAAGCCACTGAAGCGCGCCGGAGCTCATACGGCTTCACTGCATCCCATGATGACCTTTGTTCCCGGGACTGCGCCAAAGTTGGCGGGAGTGCCTTTCGCAGTGGAAGGTGATAAGCAGGCCGTCGCGGCGGCAAAACAAATCGTAAAAGGCCTCGGGGCTGAGGTGTTTGAGATCAAAGGGTCAGCGAAGGTTCTATATCACGCGCTGGGATCTTTTTCTTCACCGTTGGTCGTGGCTACGCTGGTGACGGCGGAGCGTGTTGGCCAAGGCGCCGGGCTAACGATTGCACAGACACGCAAGATTATCGCGCCGATTCTTCAGCAGACAATGAACAACTATCTCAAAGGGGGCCCGGCGGCGGCTTTCAGCGGGCCGATTAAGCGCGGTGATATTGAAACCGTGAGGCGGCACATACGCGAATTGAAGAGAGTGCCGTTGGGACAAGAGGTCTATCGCGCATTGGTGCGGTCGGCGTTGAGAGACTTGCCATCAAAGCGAAAAAAAGAACTGCTGTCTTTGCTCTAAATGCCAGTCGGTCTGAAAAGACTGCGCTGCGTTCCGGGCGCAATAACGATGAGGATCACCGTTCGGTGAAGAGATGGCCCATCTTTTCTTTTTTGGTATTCAGGTAGCGTTCGGAGTTGGCGTTGGGCTCAACCTCGCACGGCACACGTTCCACGACCTTGATTCCCGCTGATTCCAGAGCTGCTACTTTCTGTGGGTTGTTGGAAAGCAGTTTCACGGCCTTCAACCCCAGGGCGTTCAACACCATGGCGGGAAGTTCGAACTCGCGATGGTCAGCCTTGAAGCCAAGATCTTCATTGGCCTGGACGGTGTCGCGTCCGTTATCTTGCAATTCATAGGCTTGCAGTTTGGGCATCAGTCCGATGCCGCGGCCTTCCTGCTGTTCATACAACAGCACGCCTGCGCCAGCGTCGGCGATCATCTGCAACGCCATCTCAAGTTGCGCCCGGCAGTCGCAACGCAGTGAGCCGAAGACATCGCCGGTGAGGCACTGGGAATGTATGCGGACCAGGGGCGGGGCGGAATGAATGTCACCCATCACTACCGCGACAGCCTCTTCCTTGCGGCGATCCTCGCCAACATGGCCTTCAAAACCCAAAATACGGAAATGCCCCCAGCGAGTAGGGAAATCGGCTTCAGCGAGTTTGCGGACTGAGGATGGAGAGCTCACGTGCATCCATTATAGATGCTGCAGTGGTAAGATTCGGTTCATGGCAATCAGTGATACCAGTCCGGAAATCGAAGCCATGCAGGCTCGGATTCATGAGCGTATGTCAGGAGAGCAGCGCCTGCTTATGGCACTGGAAATGAGTTACCTTGCCCACGAGTTGGCGAGGCAAGGACTGCGCGACGCTCATCCTGATTGGTCTGAGGAACGAGTTCGACGCGAATTTCTTCTTTCTTTGTTCCCTCCCGGCGCAGCGCCGTCAGGCTTGTAGATATGGAATTCAAAGAAGTGTTTCGCCGTGTTTCTGAAGTCCTTAACTCAAGCGCCGTTTCCTACATGTTGACGGGATCATTCTGCAGTTCCTATTACGGTTTTCTTCGTGCAACCCACGACGTCGATATCGTGATATCGCCGACCACGCAGAGCCTGACCACCCTGGTTCAGAACCTAAATGCCAACGGTTACTATGCCGATCTGCAGGCAGCTTTGCCCGCGCTGCGGGAACATTCCATGTTCAACGCCATCGATAATGAGACTGGCTGGAAAGTCGACTTTATTTTCTGCAAACCCACTGCCTATGCTCGTGAAGCATTTCAACGGCGCAAAGAAGTCACTTTTCAGCAGAATCTCATGTTCGTCTCGACGGTAGAAGATCTGATCGTGTCCAAGCTCGATTGGGCGAAAATGGGCGATTCGGCGCATCAGATAGCCGATGTAGCGGCGGTTCTCAAGAAGCAACGAGAGGCCGTCGATTTTGAGTATGTTGAAAAGTGGATTAAGGAACTTCAGCTTTCACCCCAATGGAATTCCGCCCGCAAACTCGCCGGCCTCGAATAACTAACTTCCCTCGCTGTATACTCTAGGGTTTCATAGCGCAATCCTGGAGAGACACTCATGGCCTCACCCTTCGAAAGCGGGCAGAAGTTGCGCACCAGCCCGCCATTGAAAACGAGTTTGAAAAAAGCTGCGGGCAGCGCGGTAGTACTATTGGCGTTGAGTTCTACTCTTGCTGAATCGCAGTCCGATGCGGAGAAAATGGCTGTCCTGAATGAAATTGGGCAGGCCACGGCTACTTGGGAGGCTCGCAGCACACAAGGATCAAGGGCGGAGTTGGTCGAGGTTGAGAGGCAAACGCGCGACGAGAAGCTAATTGTCTCTTACAATTTGCGTGTGACTGGTCTCCCCAACGATCGGCTCTATAAATTGGTGTCATGGCCGATTTCAGCACGACTTCCACAGACCGCTGTCAGTGGAGTATCCATCTCTAAGGAAAGCTACGCTATCTGTGAGGGGTTAAAAAGCAACCAGTGCAAGCTTGATCCCGTCGATCCGCGCATCAGACTAATTTTCCGCGGCGTAGCTAAGGCCGAAATTATCCGGGTGGGCCTGATAACAACAGACAACAAACTCATGGCTCTAACGTCAGTTGTGCCTGATCCAATATTTGCATCTGACAAGGGCTGCAATCTGGAAGCCGTTCGGGTGCTGCCAACATTTTCCATGGCAATGATCAGGGCAAGAGGACTCACGCCAAATGAAGAAGTAACCTGGGCCTCCACATCGGCCGGCGAGAGTCTCACAAGCAAAGGCACCACGAATGCACGAGGTGAGATTGCTGAGATCATTCTTCCGATGGTCAAGGGCCACGATCATGGCGTGGATGAGATTGCTCTGAAAAGTTCAAGCTGTTCACCGAAAGTTGCGTTTGAGTGGAGCGATCCACGCTAATCATTAAGGAGAGACACTCATGGCCTCACCCGCAGTCAGCTTTGCCAAAGAGAATCAGCAACGGTTTCTGGGCGAACTTAAAGACCTGCTCCGCATTCCCAGCGTGAGCACCGCGCCCGAACATAAAGATGACGTCCGCCGCGCCGCCGAATTTGTCGCCAATGACCTTCGTCGCATGGGCATGGAGAACGTAGAAATCATCCCGACCAAAGGTCATCCGCTGATTTATGCTGACTGGCTTCACGCTGCCGGCAAGCCGACAGTGCTTTGCTATGCGCACTATGATGTTCAGCCGGCCGAGCCGCTGAATGAATGGATATCTCCGCCGTTTGAGCCCACCGAGCGCAATGACAACATCTATGCCCGCGGCGCCGTGGACGACAAGGGCCAGCTCTGGATGGAGTTGAAGGCCGTGGAAGCCTTGATGAAAGGCCACGGCGGCAAGCTGCCGCTCAATGTGAAGTTCATCATTGAAGGCGAAGAGGAAGTTGGCGGCGAATCTATTGCCGCATATGTGCGCAAGGAGAAAGCCAAGCTGAAGGCCGACTTCGCCCTGGTCTGCGATACGGAGTTGTTTGCGCCCAATCTTCCTACACTTTGCGTGGGATTGCGCGGGCTGGTCTATACCGAGATCGAAGCCAAGGGCGCAATGACTGACCTGCATTCCGGCATGTATGGTGGCGCAGCGCCGAACCCTCTGTTCGCTTTGATTGAGATCATCAGCAAGCTGAAAGATGCCAAGGGCAAGATCCTGATTCCTGGCTTTTACAGCAAGGTAAAAGCACCAACCAAGGCTGAACTGGCTGCATGGAAGAAGCTGCCATTTAAAGAAGAGCACTATCGCAAGACGGAAGTGGGATCCAAGGTGCTTACGGGTGAACCGGGATATTCCGTGCTCTATCGCACGTGGGCGCGACCGACGCTGGAAGTCCACGGCATGCCCGGCGGCTTCGTCGCATCTGGAGCCAAGACGGTAATTCCTGCGCGCGCTTCGGCCAAAGTATCCATGCGACTGGTGCCCAATCAGGATCCCGACGACATTCTCAAGCGCTACCTGGCCTATGTGAAGAAGCTCACACCCAAGGGCATCGAACTCAACGTCAAGGTTTACAGCAAAGGCCCGGCATGCGTGGTGAGCACTGACAATCGCTTTATCAAGGCGGCCACGGACGCGATGCGCGACGTGTTCAAGAAGGAGACGGTCTTCATACGCTCCGGCGGATCGATTCCCATCGTCACCGACTTCCAGGACGTGATGAAACTTCCCAGCGTGATGATGGGCTTTGGCTTGCCAGACGACAATCTGCACGCCCCCAACGAGAAATTCCATATCCCCAACTTCTATCGGGGAATTGAAAGCATTATCAGGTTCTTTGAGAAGCTGGGAGCGTAGAGGGATCGGGTGATCGGGTGATCTGAAAACAGGTCTGGATAAGAATCAATTTGAATTCTAGAGATTCGACTAACGCAGCAACCGATCGCCCGGAGTGGCTGCGCTCGATTGACGAGCGCGGCTATGCCCTGGTCCCCGAAGTCTGGAGCGCGCGCGAGGTTCTGGCCCTGCTGGTTTCGCTGGCTGATCTTTCTTCGCGCCCGGGACGTGCTGGTGTTCGCCATGTGCTGCATCATCCGGTGGTCAGCGTGATCGCCAATGATCGACGGCTCCTGGACATGGCGCAAAGCGTTTTGGGCGACGACGCATTTCCCTTCCGCGCTACCTTGTTTGATAAGTCACCGGACGCCAATTGGCTGGTTTCCTGGCACCAGGATACGGCGCTTCCGCTGGTGGAAAAGATTGAGACACCGGGCTGGGGGCCATGGTCAGTGAAGGAAGGCTTTCACTATGCTCACGCACCGGCTTACGCCCTGAACAAGGTCCTGGCGTTGCGCTTGCATTTCGATGACTCCACTACTACGAATGGACTGTTGCGGGTGCTTTCGGGAACGCACCGGATGGGAGTGCTTACGGATGACGACGTTGCACGCCTTGCGGTGGAGCTGGAGCCGGTGGACTGCCTGATCGCCAAGGGAGGCATACTGGCCATGCGACCGTTGGTTATTCACGCTTCGTCTAAAGCGTCGTCAAAATCGCAAATTCCCCGGCGGGTTCTGCACATTGAGTATGCCTCGCCAGGAATTGTGCCCGAGCCGCTGCAGCTTTCCACTACGTAGCTTTCCACTCCTTTAGATTTTCCACTCCATCGCTGAAAAAAGAGCTCTCACCTTAATCCTTTCGACCCGTGCACTGCCGTGTACCAATTCGCGTCTTAGCTCTCTTGATTCACTGCACCAAAAGCGCTACAGTCAATGTAGCTCTCGCGATTTTCCCGTCCTTTTTTACCGATCCTGACAGGTGTGTTTGGACTGATTGCTACAATGGTGGTGCGACATACTGGGTATCGAGCGCTTTATCCACAACATATTGTGGCCGAGTCTTGACCCCCGGTATCAGTCTGGGTACATTAACTGGAACGCGGGTGCATCTACTCCAGCCAGTGATACCCGAAGCTGAACGCGCTTGCCTTCTCCCATCTAAATTGGGAGACAATTGGCCATTCCTGAAGGAGTAGGAACGTTGCTAAAACTGAAAAAGCTGCAAATTCTGGGATTCAAGTCCTTTTGTGATCGCACGGAACTTAAGTTTCCGGGTGAAGGCATAGCTGCGGTTGTGGGGCCAAACGGGTGTGGCAAATCCAATATCTCCGACTCCATCTCCTGGGTGCTGGGCGAGCAATCAGCCAAGAGCCTGCGCGGCGTCCGCATGGAAGATGTGATCTTTGCCGGAACCCGTGACCGCAAGCCCACTGGCATGGCTGAGGTCTCACTCACACTGGTAGATCCCACAGTTTATGAAGGCAAGCTTGGCAGCGAGCCTGAGGTAGATGTTCAAGATGATCTGGGGGACGACTGGGATGAGGCGTCTCTGCGCTCATCCGCCGCGGAAGCAACGGAATCTCACCTGGCAGAGGTACAGCCTGGACCGCTTGATGCGGACGAAAACAACGCCGATGACAACGAAAGTGCTGGAATTGAAGGTGAGACCGCGGAACCCGGCGCGGACGCTGGGCCGCAACTGATTGAGGCCGAGAGCGCCGCGGAAGTGGATGCCCCCGAAGCCCAGACCGTGGAAACCGAGAATGCGGAGGCGAAAGTTGCCGCGCCCGGCTCAGTGGTATTGAAGATTCGCCGCCGCAAGCTAAAGCCGATGCAGCTGGCCAAAGGCGAGATCGTAGTCACTCGCCGCCTGTTCCGCACGGGCGAAAGCGAATATCTCCTCAACGGCAAGCTTTGCCGTCTGCGTGACATTCAGGACATCTTTATGGGCACCGGTCTGGGACCGGAATCGTACGCCATCATTGAGCAGGGCCGAATCGGGCAAATTCTGAGCAGCAAACCGCATGACCGGCGCGCGATTATTGAAGAAGCAGCAGGCATTACCAAATTCAAGACCAAGAAGCGGCTGGCGGAAGCCAGGCTGGAACAGTCGCGTCTGAATCTCTCCCGCATTAACGACATTTTTGAAGAAGTCACGCGGCAGATGAATTCACTGAAACGCCAGGCTGCGAAGGCCGAGCGCTACGCCAAACTGCGCGATGAGATGCGCGACAAACTCCGCATTGTGCTGGCCAGTAAGTTTGCCCAGATGGTGAATGAAGAGCAGACGCTGCACGGAGCATTGGAGGCCGTTGGCGAAGAGATTCTGTCGCGCGCGGAGTCGGTGACCACACGGGAAGCAGAACACACCGAGCGCACACAACGCGGCTATGCCATTGAGAGTGAGATCACGCACAACACCCAGAGCATCAATGCTCTGGCGCTTGAGACGGAACGCGCGATTGGCCGCAAAAACACGAACGAAGAACGTTGTGCCGAACTGGAGATTCGTTCTGCCACAAACATTGCCGAACTGGAGCGCGCGCAGAACAATCTGCTTTCACTGACGCAGGAGCTGCAGACCAATCGCCAGTTTGCCGAGTCGGCGGCAGCCGAAGTGGCAACCGCCCAGCATGAATGGCAGATGCGCCAGCAGGAGGCGCAGACGGCCGGGCGCTCGCTTTCAGATATTGAGCGCCAGCAGGAAGCTCGCCGGTCATCGGTGATGGAGGTGATGTCCTCCGTTTCGCAGGTGAGGAACCAAATCAGCCAGGCGGAAGAGAACATGACATCGCTTGACCGCGAGTCACAGCGCCTGGAGCGCGAGATCGCCTCAGCGCGGGTGGATATTGAGAGCTTTGGCGGGCGTCGCGGACAGATTGCCTTTGAGTTCGAAAACGTTACCCAGTCGGTGACGGCACTGGGCGCACGAATCGACGAGACACGGTCCCAGATCGACAGCAAGCGGAAGGAAGAAGAAGTTTCCAAGCGCCATCTGGACACGCTACGCGCTGAGTATGCGACCGCCGTGGGCAAACGTAATTCACTGGAAGCAGTGATCAACGAACATGGGTACTCCACGGAGTCAGTGAAGCGGCTCTTCCAGTCAAACTCGGTTGGGAATGCCTTCACTCCAGCCGGAGTGCTGGCGGACTTCCTTGAGGTTGAAACCCGCTATGAAAGCGTGGTGGAAGAATTTCTGCGCGACGAGTTGAACTATGTGGTGGTCAAGTCATGGGATTCCGCCAATGAAGGCGTGCGGCTTCTACAGACAGACGCGGATGGCCGCGCCACGTTCCTGGTCCACCCGGAAGACTCCCAGGCAAAGTTCTCCTTCTCAGTTACGGATAATCCGCCGCCGGCATCGCACCGTCCGGACGAGTTGATCTCGCTGAAGAACTGCATCCGTGTCCTGGATGGATTTGGACGCTCGCTGGAAGTTGTGCTTCCCAAGCTGCGCGACGGCTACATTGCTCCCGATGCACACATGGCGCGCGGACTGGCCCTGGAAAATCCCAATGCATACTTCCTCTCTGCCAGCGGTGAAGTGTTCCACAACGTTACCGTTACCGGAGGCAAGCAGCGCGCAGAAGGGCCGCTGTCACTCAAGCGCGAATTGCGCGACGTGGTGAAAGCCTGCGTTGATCTTGAAGCAGCCATCCAGAACGAACAGAGCAAAGTGCAGATGCTGGGGCATGAGCTGGCGGAGTTGGCCAAGCTTCTGCGGACGCTGGAAGACGAACGCCGTGAAGCGGAAAAACAGGCGCTCACCTCAGGCCACGCTCTGAAGCAGCTTGAGAATGAGTTGGCGCGCACCGGGCAGCGGCTGAACACCTACCAGCTTGAATTTGACCGCAATCGTTCAGAACGCAACCAGAAAGAACTGGTCATTGCAGAAAAGCGGGATGCAGCGGAAGTTCTGGAGCAGAAGCGGCAGGCGATTGAAGATGAGTTGAAAGCTGCGCAGGAACAGCTTGCCGAGATGAGAATGGCCCGCGACGCGGCGGCCCAGTCGGCTTCCGAAGCCGGGGCACGGCTGGCAGCTCTGGAAGAGCGCCGCCGCTCGGCCGCTACTGCCCTGGAGAGAATCGAATCACTCTCGAATGACGCTGCCCGTCAAGTGGAAGGGCTGCAATCGCAAATCCGCTCTGCCTCTGCTGAGAAGGAACAGCGCACGGCGGAGAACATACAGATCGGGCAACGGCTGGAAGCTCTGGCAGCCGAAAAGACGGCCGCCGAAGCAACCGGTGTTCAGTTGCAACACGAGTCTGACCAGGTTCGCGCCCGGATTGCCGAAATCGACCATGAACTGAAGGCCGCTCGCGCTGAACTGGATGCCGCGCGCGAACGAAAATCCGAACTGGGACAGCAACTGGCCAAGCTGCAATCTGATCTGGGGCATATGAGCGAGATGTGCCTAAACGAACTCAGCGTCAGTGCTGACGAACTGCGTGCGAACCCGGAAATTCCTCTGGTGGAAGGCGAACTGCTGCTGGCAGAAGAAACCACGTATCGTGAGATGCGCACAAAGCTGGAGAATATGGGCCCGGTCAACATGATGGCCCTGGAAGAGTTCAAGGAAACCGAGCAGCGCCACCAGTTCCTGGAGACGCAACGCAAGGACCTGCTGGATTCGATTGAGAATACGCAGGCGACCATCAAGGAAATCGACGAATTTTCCAGACAGAAGTTCCAGGAAGCGTTCGAGCGGATCAATGAGAACTTCCAGTTCACCTTCCGCAAGCTGTTTGCGGGCGGACATGCATTTATGCGGCTGACTGACGAAGCCAACTCGGCGGAAAGCGGCATTGACGTGGTAGCGTCACCGCCGGGCAAGAAGCTGCAGAACGTGCTGCTGCTCTCCGGCGGAGAAAAGGCGCTCACGGCGTTGTCACTGCTGGTCGGCATCTTCCAATATCAGCCGAGCCCATTCTGTATCCTGGACGAAGTGGACGCACCGCTGGACGAAGCCAACGTAGGACGCTTCGTTGAACTGGTGCGCGAGATGGCGGTGCAGACACAGTTCATCATCATCACGCACAGCAAGAAGACCATGTCTGTGGCGCCTGTGATGTATGGCGTAACCATGCAGGAACCAGGAGTGTCAAAGGTTGTCTCCGTCAAATTCGGAAATGAGATCGTGCAAAGAGCGTCCGCTTAGGCAAATTTTCCTGACCGGAAAAAATTATTTTTAGCCGGCGGTTAATTTTTCAGTCAGCAGTACTACAAAGTGATTCGAAAATCAATGCTGTAAAATCCGCGTTTCATGCGGGTTTTACAGCTTTTATTTTTTGGGGAGACTTTTGGGAAAATAGAGAAGGGCCGCGGCCCTGACCGGCGTTTTCATATGGTTGACAAAAATAGTTGAGCAGCTAGAATAACGCCTCGCCCTTCTAATTATCCGTATGAATTCAACTACAGCAAATCGAGTTCTGCTACAAACTGATTTTCCCGAGCTGAACCTCCACGCCCGGGGCAAGGTCCGTGACCTTTACAGCGTTGGCGACCAGTTGCTCTTCGTCGCCACGGATAGAATTTCCGCCTTTGACTATGTTCTGGGCACAGGCATTCCGGAAAAAGGCCGGGTGCTATCACAACTGACTCTGTTCTGGCTGGATTTCCTGAAAGACACTGTTGCCAATCATCTGATCACCGCCAATGTGAAGGAGTATCCGGCGGAGTTGCAAAAGTATGCTGCCCAGCTACGCGGACGCTCCATGCTGGTACAAAAAGCGCAGATGGTGGAAATTGAATGCGTGGCACGTGGATATCTTTCCGGGTCCGGTTGGAAGGAATATCAGCAGACCGGCGCCGTATGCGGGATCAAACTGCCGTCGGGACTGCGGGAATCAGATAAATTGCCCGAGCCAATCTTTACTCCGGCAACCAAAGCCATCAGCGGCCACGACGAAAATATTTCTTTTGAAGAAATGGTGAAGCATACCGGCAAGGAACTGGCCGCCCAGCTTCGCGATCTGACGATCGACATTTACAAGAAGGCGGCCGACTACGCTGCCGGCCTGGGCATCATTATTGCGGACACCAAATTTGAGTTCGGCCACACCGCCAGAGGCCTGGTGCTGGCGGATGAGGTCCTTACACCGGATTCTTCACGCTTCTGGCCGGCAGACAAGTATCAGCCGGGCAAAGCGCAGGAATCCTTCGATAAGCAATTTGTGCGTGATTACCTTGAGTCAATCAAGTGGAACAAGCAGCCTCCGGCGCCTTCCCTGCCTGACGATGTGGCCAGCAAGACCAGCGAAAAGTACATACAGGCCTACAAGATCCTGGCAAGGCGTGATTTGCCGACGGGCTAAAACGTGGGAACAGAATGAACGCGCTGGACTGGCTGATCCTGCTCATCATGATGTTCTCAGCCCTGCTGGCGGCAGCACAGGGTTTTTTCTTTGAAGTGATTTCGCTGGCAGGCGCTATTTTGGGCTACCTGCTGGCAGCGTGGGGATACGGACGGCTGGCGCCGTGGTTCCTGCAGTATGTGAAGTCGCCGGCATTTGCGGACCTGGCAGGATTTTTGACGATCTTCCTGTCTGTGGTGATTTTGGCGGGCGCAATTGCCCGGCTTGCCCGATGGTTTATCCGGGAAGCCGGATTGCGATGGGTAGATCGAGCTTTGGGAGCGGCGTTTGGATTTTTGCGCGGCTTCATTGTTGTGACTGCAGGATTGCTGGCAGTGACGGCGTTTGCTCCTGATTCCACGGAGCTGACGGGATCACAGCTGGCGCCGTATTTTCGTATTGCAGGAAGCGGAGCAAGCTGGCTGGCGCCATCAGAAATTCGCCAGAAGTTCCGTGAAGGAATTGCCAAATTGCGGGGAACGCCGGTCTCGGGAGCAGCCAAGCCTATGCCGGGAACGAAGTAAATCGCAGGATGAAGTCAGGATTGTCTGCGCAGCCGGAAGGAGAAGAACACGTGAAGGACCAGCTCGAAGCACTTGTAGCACAGATGCACGGCAGTGGCATTCTCTATTCTGAAGCAGTCCGCGAGTTCAAGAAGCGTTTCATCATGAACGTGCTCCAGCAAAACAAGGGCAACCAGTGCAAGGCCGCGCGTGAACTGGGCATGCATCGCAACACGCTGAGCCGCACCGTGGCCGAGCTGGACCTTGATGTAAAAGAATTCCGAGATGTGGGACGGCGTCCGGTCCGCAGTGAAAAGGGACTGGCGATGGAAAAAAAGGCCGTTCGATAGGCCGGCAGCAACCGTCAGGGCTGAGTTGCATCAAAACAAGGTGTCTACCCTGCCTCACTCCATTCCAGATAAATCTGGCGACTCCGAAAAGCGCGCGGTGGTCCGTTCCGGATTTGTCTGGGACACCGCCGACGCGTACCTCTTCGATATCGACGGCACGCTCCTGAACAGCCGCGATGCAGTCCACTACTTCTCATTTCGCAACGCCGTCCGCAAAGTCCTTGATATCGAGATCACAATCGATGGCGTTCCTGTCCATGGCAATACTGACTTTGGCATCATGCGGGCCGTACTGAATCGCGCCGGACTGGATGACACTACCATCGATCGTAAGGCGCCCCGAATCTTCGAACAGATGATCGCGGAGGTCACTGCCAACCATGATGATTTGCGCCCTGAGCTGTGTCCCTCCATTGCCGAATTGGTTGGACGGTTGCACGAATCCGGCAAGGTGCTGGGAGTGGCTTCCGGCAATCTTGAGCCGATCGGGTGGTTGAAACTGGAGAAAGCGGGACTGCGTTCCAGGTTTCAATTTGGAGCGTTCTCTTATCCACTTGAGTTTCGCGCAGATATTTTTCAATTCGGCCTGGAGCAGGCGCGAGACAGGCTAGGTCTCAACGCCCGCGTCTACGTGGTCGGCGATACACCTGCGGACGTGTCTGCGGCCCGCGCGGTGGGTTTGCCGGTAATTGCAATGGCTACCGGAACCTATTCCTTCGCCGAACTGCTTAGCTGCGAGCCAGATGCCTGTCTGGCGTGCGGCGCTGATCTGCTGGCGTTAAAAGCTAAGCAATAAACTTCGGTAACTAGTGCAAACATTCAGGTGGGAACCGTTCTCAGGAAGGTTACAATGAGTTTCCCCAATGAAGCGGATTTCCTACATCCTGATGGTAGTCCTGTGCCTGGCCGCGGTTTCCACGGCCGGCAAGAAGGACGGCGTCGTCTCTAAAAAAGACCATGAGGCCGCCGAGCAGGAATACAAGCACGCTGTGGAAATGCAGAAGGCCGGCCAACTTGACGATGCCATAGCTGCCGCCACACGGGCCGCGCTCTTTGAGCCTTCCAACATAGGCTACGCCACGTTTCGAGAGGTGTTGAAGCAACAGAGGGTCAATGGATTTCTTGACCGCGGCAACACCCTGGCCGAAGCCGGCGACCGCGACGGCGCCTCCGCCCAGTTCAAACTTGGTCTGGCCGAAGACCCTAACAACGACTATCTTCAGCAGCGCCTGCGGGATGTTACGCCACAAGTAAAATCCGAACACGATCACGTGGTGGAGTTGCTTGCTTCCGTGGATGACATCAACTTAACGCCGCAGACCGGTAAGCGTACCCTTCATCTTTCGGGTGATACGCGCAGCGTGTACACGCAGCTGGGGAAAATTTTTGGCATCACTTTTCAGTTCGATACCAACCTCACCAGCCGGCCAGTTCAATTCGACATCGACAGCGTTGATTTCTTCTTTGCCGCGCAGCTTCTGGGCAAGATGACCAAGACTTTCTGGTCACCCCTGACGGCGCAGGATGCTCTGATCGCCAATGACACGCAAGAGAATCGAGCGTCTTATGAGCGCATGTCCATGCGAACCTTTTATGTGGGCGGCGCTACATCGCCGGCTGATCTCAACGACATCGCGAATATCCTGCGCACCATACTGGACATCCGATTTGTGATTGTGGAACCAAACAAGAGCGTGATTACAGTGCGTGCGCCGCGGGAAAAGGTGGCCATTGCCGCCAGCCTGCTGGACAGTCTTCTGGACGTACGTCCTGAGATTATGCTTGAGGTCAACGAATACGAAATTGATTTCGACAACCTGCGTCAATATGGATTGAGCCTGCCTACCAGCTTTACTGTCTTCAACATACCTTCAGAAATTCGGCGTGTTCTGGGCAGTGGCGCGCAATCTGTCATTGATCAGTTGAATAAAACAGGCACTATTGACCCAAGCACGATTTCGCCCAGTTCTTTGGCCAATCTGGCCGGTTCGCCTTTACTGTTGCCCTTCGTTTTCTTTGGCAAGGGGCAGAGTCTCACCGGAGTCACCGTTTCCCCGATCGGCGCGCAGCTCTCGCAGACAAAGTCGTACGCTTCCAACACGGAACGCGCTCAGCTCCGCTCCATAGACGGTGAAGCCGCGACCTTCCGAGTTGGATCAAAGTTCCCCATCGTCAGCAGCAACTTCAATACGGTGGCGTTCAGCGCACGCGGCTCAGTGAGTGCAGGAAGCATTCCTCAGTTCACCTTTATCGACCTGGGGCTCACGCTGAAAATAACGCCGCACTACCATGCCGACGGAGAAGTGAAGCTGGATTTCGAATTGGAGGTCCAGGGTCTGGGAACCGCATCCATTAATAACATCCCGGAGCTGACCACGCGATCCTTTAAAGGCAATATCACCGCCATGGAAGGCGAGCCCTCCATACTGGCAGGGCTGCTTACGGATACAGAAACCAAAGCTACCAGCGGCTATCCTGGCATCGGTCAGATACCTGGTCTGCAAGCCGTGGTGAACACCAACAACCGTGACACGGCCCACACAGAGATCATCGTGGTAATCACGCCGCGCGTGATTCGCAAGCCTTTCCATGACAAGGGTTCCAGCGTCTTCTGGAACGTCAACTGACTGCTCTATTTCCCGGCATGCTCAATTTCAAACTGCACGATCGCCTTTAGCTGGTCGTAATTCAGCCCGTTCGTGCCTAAAGGCGGGATCAGGCGTCCATTCACGAAGATGGACGGCGTGGAACTCACGTCCAGCAGTTGTCCAAGCTTGATTGACTTATTGACGCGGTCCTCCGTTGGCTGCGACGCGGCACAAGCGGCAATCTTCTCGCCGTCAAGACCGCTGGCGATGGCATACTCTTTCAGCTTGTCGTCGGCGGTCGCCAGAGCAATGCTTCCCTGATTTTCAAACACGGTATCGATAAACTTCCAGAACGCGTCTTTGTTCACGGTCCCTGCGCAATCAGCATAATGTGCAGCTTTGATTGCCCACGGATGCGTGGTGGGCGGAAGCGGAAATTGCTGAAAGGTGAAGCGCAGTTGGGGAAAGTCCGTCATCAGTTTTTCGAGTAAAGGGTGCGCTCCCTTGCAGAAAGGGCATTGCAGATCGCTGAATTCAGCCACATCGATCACGGGTTTCTGCGCGCCGCGGCTCGGTCCATCGGCTGCCTTCAGCTTTTCCCGATTGGCTTCGAACGGATTCGGCCCAAACGGCAGCAGATTGCCAACAATGGCGCTTTGCGCCTCGGTGGACATGTAAAGGTGGATGGTCTGTTGCCTGTTAATCGAGAGGACCACTTCAGCGATCCCGGGAATTGGCGACTGGTGCACATCAAGAATATTCCACTGCACGCTGGGGTCGTAGCCGAAATTGCGCTGCATGGCGGCATCAATCTGCGCATGGCTGGGCAGCAACATCGGCGGAGGCCCTGCCGGCTCCGCATGTGGTTTGGCTGGAGCAGCCTTGGAAGAAGTCGTATTCTTGCCGGATGTTGTCTGTGAGAATGCCAGACCAGCGCTGATAGCGAAAACAACGATGGTGACAAGAAGTTTTTTCATAAAGTTTGTCTCGTGCTGAAGAATCAGACTTCGGCCTTCTGTGCGATCGGGAATCGTCTGCCTAATCCAAATGCTTTTGGCGTGATTTTGAGTCCTGGCGCCGCCTGTTGCCGTTTGTACTCACTGCGCTCGATCATCCGAATTACATCGCGAACTACCTTGACGTCATAACCTCGGTCAGCGGCAATCTGCTCGGCTGAGTGATAGTCTTCGACGTAATCTTCCAGGATGTTATCGAGAATTTCGTAAGGCGGCAGTGTATCACTGTCTTTCTGTCCTGGCCGCAGTTCCGCCGATGGCGGCTTTTCCAGCGTGGATTGCGGGATCACCGGCTGGCGCGAATTCACATAATGACTAAGCTCATAGACCATGGTTTTAGGAACGTCAGAGATCACACCCAGGCCTCCGACCATGTCGCCGTAAAGCGTGCAATAGCCGACGGCTAATTCTGATTTGTTTCCCGTCGTGAGCACCAGATGACCAAACTTGTTGGACATGGCCATGACAATGTTGCCGCGGATGCGCGACTGAATGTTTTCTTCCGCCACATCATCCGGCCGTCCAGCGAAAACGCCTGACAACGCCTTGCGATACGAATCGAAGATCGGGCTGATGGGAACGATTTCAAAACGAATCCCCAGGTTACACGCCAGGTCCCGGGCGTCCGAAATGCTGTGTTCAGAAGAATATTGGCTCGGCATGGCTACGCCCGTTACATTCTCCTTGCCCAGCGCATCCACGGCTATGGCAGCTGTGAGCGCCGAATCAATGCCGCCACTGAGAGCGATAATGACCTTGCTGAAACCGCATTTGCGGACGTAGTCTCGCGTGCCCAGCACCAGAGCGGCATAAACACTGGGCATTCCAAGTTCCGTCTGCGCGTGCATATCGCCCTGCAGCGTTTCAGAATCAAAGAAGATCAGATCTTCTTCGAACGACTTTGCCTGAGCGATAATCTTTCCGTCCGGACCAAGGGCCATGCTTGAGCCATCAAAGATGAGGCTGTCATTGCCGCCAACCTGGTTCACCAGGACCACGGGAACCTGGTTATCACGGGCGATGGTTTGCAGCATTTTCCGGCGCAGCTCGCGTTTGCCCAGATGGTAAGGCGAGGCCGAGATATTCAGCACCAGATTGCCGCCCGCATGCAGCAGATCGTCAACCGGGTCAACACTGTAAAGTCGCCGGTGCCAGAAATGCTTGTCGTTCCAGGCATCTTCACAAATGGTCAGGGCAATCTGCCTGCCGTTGAGTGGCATCACCTTTTGCGATGAGGCAGGATCAAAATAACGGACTTCGTCAAAGACGTCATAGGTAGGAAGCAGCCGCTTGGACTGAACAAACTGCAGTTTGCCATCACGCAGCACTGCAGCCGAGTTCATCACAGACTTGCCAGTTTCCACCGCGGCAGGCGAGACAAAGCCGCAGATCACGGTGATCTCCGGAACCGCTTCAGCGATTTCTTTCACCTGTTGCTGGCTGCGCGCCACGAAGGAAGGCTTCTCCAGAAGATCGCGCGGCGGATATCCGCAAACTGCGAGTTCTGGAAACATCACCAGATGGGCGCCGGAACTGTGCGCCCTGCGAGCAAACTCTATGATTTTTCTGGAGTTGCCACTGAAATCACCAATGGTGGGGTTGATTTGCCCAAGCGCAATCTTCACTTAACCAGTGTAAACCTCTGCTCCCTTATGCGTCAGCCACCCAGAGGTAACTTAAAGGATCTGCGGAGGCTTGGATTGATCCGTTGGTGGAGGTACCTGGCCGTCTTTCTGGTCTTGCTCAGGAGGCTGTTGCCCCGCTGGCTGTTTCGTGCCCCATTGCGGCTCTTCTGTGTGGCCAGACGACTGGCCAGACTGGGGCTGGCCGCTGTCTGCGTTCGCTGGTGCGCGATGGATGGACGGATCTGGCGCATCACCCGCCTTGTGCAAGGTCGGGCGCTTGGCAGGGCCTTGAGGCTCCGGCTTGGATGGATCTGCCGGCTTTACGTCCTGCGGGTTCTGACTGGCTTGCAACGATGCCATGGAAGCAACGCCGTCCTGGACCTGGACCTCTCGCTGGTTCTTCACAACCATTTCGCCGCTGACCTTGGCGGTCTTTACCTGGATCACTTCATCACCACGGAAACGAACAAAGACAACGTCCTGCGGCGGATGGCCATAAATCCACTCTTCGTACGGCTGGCCCTGATCGTCTTTCTCGCGGACCTTTTGCGGCGGACGATCTTTGGCCATCACCACCATGTCCTTGTTCATGCCCACCAGCACTTCATGAGACTTCATTGCCGCCTTGATCCTGGGAGGCATGGTGTCAATGTAAACTTCTGACGCGTTCTTCACGGCAAAGTCCAGAACCGGGCTCAAGAGTTTGCGCAGCTCTTCGGCGTTCATCTCCGGGACGTATTTTGCAAATTCAAGCGTGACGGACGATCCTGTGGCAGCGCCCGCGTTCAGGTCCTGCTGTGGGGTGGAACCGCCAGCGCCGCCGACACTAATGTGGTCATACCACTTGGTTTTCTTTTTGGGCCCGCCGTTGATCTCAACGTAAACGTTTTTTTCGTGAAAGGAGACATTGGTGACCTGCACGCGGTCACCGATTTTGGCCGCGGCCCCATGCGTTTGCGCCAGCACATAAAGCTGCTGATCGCCGGGCTTTACCACGCCTTCAGGAGAGATTGTGGTGCTCTTATCGCCTAAGGGAAGATACTTGCGCGAATGCACCAGCTCTGCGTCAATAATCTGAATAAGCTGCATCTTGGTGCCTTCGCTCAATTTGGGCCGGCCATCCAACTGAGTCGCTTTGAGCTGCGGGGCCACTGCCTGAGGCGCGTCCGGCGGAGGCGGTGGAGGCTTGATGATGAAAACGTTGGGCGGCGCAGACTGGGAATCCGCGGGCTTGGCGTCCGGCGGCTTACTTTGAGGTTCCTGAGCGGCTAGAAGAACATTAGCCAGAAACGCCATGGCGATAAAACAGAATGCGCGGCGAAACATCATAGGCACCTTGGGCTGCGTCGTTGCGTCTTAAACTTAAAGATGCTGCTTTTTGATCTTAAGAGCTATTGTCCGTCCAAATGCCGGGTAATTCAACAACTTTGACACTCTGGCCAGCAACTCTTTAATTTTAGATGCAGAGCGAAAAGGGGCGTAACTGGTAATTTTAAGGGACCTCGAAGTTCAGGTCAGCGAAAGTCCTTCTCGCGCCACCCTGGCCGGAAGGACTTGGCCACCGCTTTGGCGAATTGCTTCAGCAACACGGTCCCGTGTTTCCGGTTCGGTAAGAAATACCACACAGCCGCCGCCACCTGCGCCACAGACTTTCGCAGCCTTGGCTCCGCTGGATGTGGCGGCCTTGATCAATTTTTCAATCAGAGGCGTGGTAATGCGCGGAGAGTTGGTCTTGCGCAGCTTCCATTCTTCACGTAACAGACGCGCCACATTCTTCCAGTCTCCCATGGAGATCGCCTGATGCATGTCTTTGGCGATGGCGCCAATGCGTTCAAAGTTGCGGAAGATTTTGCGATCGCCATTAATATGCGACTTGAATACTTCCCAGTTGTTGATGCCGGATTTACGCGGCGCTCCCGTGTAGGCCAGAACAAAGCGCGAATCAAGTTCTTCCGCGGCAATGCGCACAGTTTCATGGTGGATTCCATCCGGATCAAGATGGATGGCGCTGACTCCTCCGTAAAGCGCGGGATAGTAGTCCTGGCAGCCGGTGGGAACCTGGATCAACTGTGCTTCCACGTTCTGTGCGATCACACGAATCTGTTCCAGTTCGATCTCTTGTCCAGTCAGACGCGCGAACGCGGCGGTGGTAGCAATCATCAGGGCAGACGATCCGGAAATCCCAGCGCCAGCAGGTGACTCCGAATGCGTCTCCACTTCAATGCCACCGGCAGCGAAATCGATCTGGGGAGCAAAAAAACGCGTGAGGTAGCCCGCCAACGGATGCTTGAACCTGGATGCGGAGCAGAATTGAGCGAAGCCGGCGAACTCTTCGCGACGGCCCGTATCCAAGCGAGACGAAGCGTATCTGCTTGCCTGGAAGACGCGTGATACGGCAACGCGTGAGCACGCTCACGGCAAAGTTGACCGTCACGGCTCCGGGATGAAACAGGTACAGCGGCCAGATATCCATGGTGCCGCCGGCCAGGTCTACACGGCAAGGCGCATGAACGGTGATGGATTGTTCAGAGGACGGTTGTCTGGTGCTCTGGCTGGTATCTGGCAAGTCTATTCCGTGAAGAAATGCGCCATCTGGCGGAATTTGTTGTAGCGATCGTTAACAAGCTGCTGGGTGGGCAGCGATTTGAGAACGGCGTAATGACGTTGCAAAACCTCGTCGACCAGCGCTGCCGAGGCATCATGGTCAGTATGAGCACCACCCTCCGGCTCTGGGATGATCTCATCAATGATCTTCATTTCTTTCAGGTCAGGCGCGGTGATACGCAAAGCCTGGGCGGCGACCTCTTTTTTGGAGGCGTCACGCCACATAATGGACGCGCAGCCCTCGGGCGAAATCACCGAGTACACGGAATTTTCCATCATGAACACACGATCGGCCACAGCAATGCCCAGCGCACCGCCACTGCCGCCTTCGCCGGTAATGGTGGTAATAATGGGAACCTCAAGGCGCGCCATCTCACGCAGATTGCGCGCAATCGCTTCCGCCTGTCCGCGCTCTTCCGCTCCGAGTCCGGGATACGCGCCAGGAGTATCGACAAAAGTGAAAATCGGACGGTTAAACTTCTCCGCCATTTTCATGCAGCGCAGGGCTTTGCGATAGCCTTCAGGATTTGCCTGGCCGAAGTTGCGCAGAACACGCTGCTTGGTGTCACGGCCTTTCTGGTGGCCGATTACCATCACTTCGTCGCCATGAAAGCGAGCCATGCCGCAAATAATGGCCGCATCGTCGCCATAGTTGCGATCGCCGTGGACCTCACTCCAATCACTGAACAGCCGTTCCACGTAATCAAGGGTGAAAGGTCTTTGGGAATGGCGGGCCAGTTCCGTCTTGTGCCACGCATTCACGTGATCACGTATCTGCTGGCGCAGGAAATTGATCTGATGGTGCAGGTGCTTGAGCTGGAGCTGCGCATCCTTGTCCGCCTTGGCGCGGTTTTCAAGGTCCACAATCTGCTTCTCTATGCTCTCCAACTGGCGCTGTGCTTTAACGGCTGGATCCAAACATTCACTCCCCGAACGTAACTACAAGTCAAACAGGTGTTAGTCGATGACCCTGACCGCACCGCGGCCGCATAGCTCTTCCACTCGATTGATGAAAGAGCGGTCTGGACAAACATTATAGCCGTCCGCCTCCATGACAACCATGAAGTCACCGGCACGTTCCAGATCAAACAACACCTTGGCCTCACCACGGCGCTCACGGCAGAGAGCGTGAAGCTCATCCACGGTGGCCTCACTGGCGGCGGTGAGGGGCACCAGAATGCGGATGGAGCGTGGTAGAGCCGGTTTGGCTTCCTCCAGCGGCGTAAGCGAGCTAATAGCAATCTTGGGATTCGATCCCTCTTCCACCCGCACGCTGCACTTCACCAGCATGGGAATTTCCTGTTTCAGGATTACCTGCAGCCGTTTGTAGGCTTCGGGGAAAACAATGGCCTCAATGGTGCCCGTCATGTCTTCCATCACGGCGTTAGCGTAAAGATCACCCTTGCGCGACTTCATCACCCGCAGTCCGCTGATTACACCGCCGGTTAAAATTTCGTCGCGACCGGTCCCGGTTTCCATCTGGCTGATCGAACTCGCGTTCTGGTACTTGGGGAAGTTTTCCAGCTTCTCTTTGTACTTCTCCAGTGGATGGCCGGTAATGAAGAAACCAAGGACTTCTTTTTCGCTCGAGAGCCGCTGGTGCTCTTCCCATTCCGGCACAGTGGGTAGCTTCTGGTGGTTGCCATTCTGATGGTCTTCCTGCTGGAACACGCCGAACAGTCCGTGCTGGCCCATCTCAGCATCGCGCTGCGTTTTCTGCGCCTGCTCCATTGCTTTGTCCAGGACAGCCATGAGCTGTGCGCGATAGCCAAAGTCATCCATGGCGCCAGCTTTAATCAGCGATTCAAGCACCCGCCGGTTCAGCATGCGCAGATCAACTTTTTCGCAGAACTCAAAGATAGAGCTGAATTTCCCCACCTCTTTGCGCGCCGTGACGATTGATTCAATCGCGTTGCGGCCCACGTTCTTCACCGCTGCCAGCCCAAAGCGAATGGCGTTTTCATGCGGAGTAAAGAAAGCATCACTTACGTTGACGTTGGGCGGCTCAACCGGAATACCCATTTCGCGGCATTCATTGATGTACTTCACCACGTTGTCCGTGTTGCCGGTCTGGGAAGTGAGCAGCGCGGCCATGAACTCCACGGGATAATGCGTCTTGAGATACGCCGTGTGATACGCCAGCAACGCGTAGGCCGCGGAGTGCGACTTATTGAAGCCGTAACCGGCAAACTGCTCCATCAGATCAAAAATCTTGGTGACTTTCTTTTCCGGAAGCTTCTTCTCTTTCGCGCCGTTGACGAAGCGTTCGCGCTGCTGCGCCATCTCCTGCTCGTTCTTCTTGCCCATGGCACGGCGGAGAAGGTCGGCTTCACCCAGAGAATAGCCGGCCAGGACGTTGGCAATCTGCATCACCTGTTCCTGATACACAATCACGCCCAGCGTTTCCTTGAGAAGGGCTTCAAGCTCAGGCAGTTCGTATTCGACTTTGCGGCGGCCCCACTTGCGTTCGATAAAGTCGTCAATCATGCCACCCTGAATCGGACCAGGACGGTAGAGCGCATTCAATGCTGTGAGGTCTTCCACGGACGTTGGCTTGTAGCGGCGAAGCACGTCCGTCATGCCGCCCGATTCAAACTGGAATATGCCCGAAGTTAAGCCGGTATGGAAGACCTTCTCGTACGTTTCCTTATCGTCCAGCGGGACGGTTTCCATGTTGATGGCGTTGCCGCGCTGGCGTATGAGCTTCAACGCGTCATCGACGATGGTGAGCGTGGTGAGCCCGAGGAAGTCCATCTTCAGCAGGCCCATCTTCTCTACCGCCTTCATGTCATAGGCGGTCACAATTTCGTCGTTCTTGGTCTTGTGCAGCGGCAGCAGCTCGGTGAGCGGCTTGGGAGAGATCACCACACCCGCTGCGTGTACGCCGGAATTTCTTACGAGGCCTTCCAGCTTTAAAGCCGTATCAATCAGCTCTTTGATCTGGGTTTCATTTTCATACGCCTGCTGGAGCGGAGGCGAATCATCCAGCGCCTGCTGAATGCTGATGTTCAACGTGGGCGGAATCATCTTGGCGATGCGGTCCACGTCAACGTAAGGAATATCCATGGCGCGGCCTACGTCTTTGATGGCCGCCTTGGCTGCCATGGTTCCAAACGTGATGATCTGGGCAACGTTCTCGCGTCCATACTTCTGCGTAACGTATTGGATTACCTCGCCGCGGCGGTTCATGCAGAAGTCGATATCGATATCGGGCATGGAAACGCGTTCCGGGTTGAGGAAGCGTTCAAACAGAAGCTCATTCTGCAGGGGATCGATATCGGTGATTCCCATGGCATAGGCGACCAGCGCACCGGCGGCCGAACCACGGCCCGGGCCGACGGGAATATCATTTTCGCGCGCGTAGCGTATGAAATCCCAGACGATCAGGAAGTATCCGGAAAACTTCATCTGCTGGATGATGGCGATCTCACGCGCCAGACGCTGATCGTAGTCAGCGCGAGTTTTTTTCAATCGACCCGCATCCGCCAGCGAGCCGAGCATGGTCCAGCGACGGGCAAAACCTTCGCGAGCCACGTTTTCAAAGTAGCTGTCCAGCGTGAAACCTTCCGGCAGAGGAAATTCCGGAAATGGATTCTTCACTTTGTTGAGCTTGAAGTTGCAGCGCTCAGCGATGGCCATGGTGCGCTGCAGTACGTCTGGCCGGCTGGAAAAGACACGGCCCATCTCTTCGGTGGACTTCACAAAGAACTGGTTGCCGTGAAACTTCAGCCGGTTGGTATCGTGAATTGACTTGCCGGTCTGCACGCAGACCAGAACGTCCTGCGCGTGGGCGTCATCTTCGCAAAGATAGTGGCTGTCATTGGTGGCCACCATCTGCATGCCCAGATCTTTCTCCAGACGGAACAGGTCGGCATGTATGCGATGTTCTTCCGGCAATCCCTGGTCCTGTATCTCCAGAAAGAAGTTGTCTTTGCCGAATATGTCACGAAACGTTGCCGCGGCATTCTTTGCGGCGTCATACTTCCCCGCCAGCAATTCTTCGCAGACTTCGCCGGCCAGGCAGCCGCTCAGTCCGATCAGGCCTTTGCTGTGCTCGGCCAGAAACTTCTTGCTGACGCGCGGCTTGTAATAAAAGCCGTGCATGGAAGCCTCGGAAGTGATCTTGATCAGGTTCTGGTAGCCCTCTTCGTTCTCGGCCAAAACCAGCAGATGGTTATAGCTATCGCCTTCCGGGGACGCGCGATGGTCGTCCTTCTTGCAGATATACAGCTCACATCCCACGATCGGCTTGATCCCGGCCTTCTCGGCAGCCGTGACGAACTCTACTGTGCCGTAGATGTTGCCGTGATCGGTCATGGCAACGGCTTTCTGGCCGATATCGGCTACGCGCTTGACCAGCCCGTCAACGCCACAGGCGCCGTCGAGCAGGGAGTAGTCGGTATGCAGATGGAGATGAACGAATTCAGACATGAGGGCCTGATCTCATTATAGTGGTTCTGTGGATTCACGGCTCCTGTGCGAAGCTGTGTAAGTCTGTGGATTTCAAGGCAGTTATTACCACTGATTTGCACGGATGACACTGATCTGAACAAAGCTTAAGTACTTACCGCGGATAAACGCGGATAAAGCGCGGATCAGGGCCGTTCTTTTGTAATTTTCTGCCAGCCATTCTGACGCTTCGTCAATTTTCGATACCGCCGTCAAATGCCTATACCGCTGAACTGACCTGCTTGGTGAGCGCGGATCAACCATCCAAACTCTGCTAACCTGGCGCGTAATGATGACCGGCAATTGTTTGTGGATGGTGAGCGAAATTTCGATTCCAACTTGCCTTTTTCGCCACTGACACGCTAGGGTCTATCCCATGCCTGAAAGCCCGCAAAGTCGGACAAACGAAGACACCACCAACCTCGCAGCCCAGATCAATGCCCGTCTCGGCGGCTGGGTAGCGGCCATGCATTTGCATTTTCTGCACGCTTCCGGTGACCAGGTCATCGCCGAATTTGAAGTTGGTCCGCAGCATTTACAGGCCTACGGCATTGTGCATGGCGGGGTGTATTCGGGGGTGATCGAGTCAGTGGCATCGGTGGGAGCGGCGTTATGGGCGCGGCGCTACGACCAGACGGTTGTTGGATTGGAAAACCAGACGTCATTTCTGGTCGCCACGCGTGAAGGCAAGCTCACGGCCACGGCCCTGCCTCTGATGCGTGGTCGCCGCACGCAAGTCTGGCAGGCGAAGATCACAAACGAAAAAGGCCAGACGGTTGCTGAAGGCAAGGTCAGACTGATCAGTCTGGAGCAGGGCGCGGCTATTGCCGGCGAAACGGCGGGGTTGAAATCGCAGATATCGCCGTGATCGCACATCATCGCCGAGATCGGAAAAACTTTACCGCTGATGGCGCTGATACAAAAACCTTTTGCCGCAGATTAACGCAGATGAACGCAGAAAAAGCAGCAAGTGGCAGATGGCAAATAGCTAGGGGCAGGCGATCGTCGGAACCGCTATCCCAGATTCATCGCCGAGAGTGACATAATCTGCTTTCCCGCGGCGTCAAAGTTTTTAGCCGAGAGCCAGCGTTCGAAGTTGGCCTTGCGCGCTGGCCATTCCCCATCCAGCATTGAGTACCAGGCTGAATCGCGATTGGCTCCTTTGATGATCAGATGCTGGCGGAAAATGCCTTCAAATTGAAAGCCCAGGCGCAGGGCTGCGCGACGAGAGGGTTCATTTAGAGCGTTACATTTCCATTCGTAGCGGCGATAACCCAGATCGTCGAAGGCATGGCGGGCCATCAGATACATTGTCTCGGTGGCAGCGGGAGTGCGTTGCAGTATCGGTGAGTAGAGAATGTTCCCCACTTCCATACAACGATGCTCCGGCTCAATGCGCATGAAGGAGGCATAACCAACCGCCGATCCGGAACTGTTATTCAGGATGGCGAAGAAGACAGCCGCATCCGAAGTCGCCTTCTGCACGAGGTGCGCATAGAAGTCTGTGCGGTTGGTAAATGGACCTTCAAAAAGGTAGCGCCAGAGTTCGTCATTTCTGACGCCTGTAGTCTGCCGGTAAAGAGAGTCGCCGTGCACGCGGGGTTCCAGAGGAACCAGAGTCACATAGCGACCAGGAAGAGTAAGAGGTACGGGACGCCTTGCCGGCGCAGCGTTAATCTGCACGGCGTTAATCTGCACGGCATTGATCTGTTCGCCGTTATTCTGTTCGGCGTTGCTCTGTTCGCCGTTAATCTGTGAGCCCCAGAAAGGCATTGAACACCATGCGCAAGGTTGCGATCGCTATTTGCGATCGCTATTTGCGCTTGCCCTTCTTTGACTGTGGTTTGGCATTCTTTTTCGCGGGCGCTGCCTTCTTCGCCGGAGCTTTTGCCGCCGGCTTGGCCTTAGCAGGGGCTTTGGCTTTCACAGCGGCTTTCGCCGGGTGCGGTTTTCCCTTGGCCGGCGGTGCGGCTTTGGCCGGCGCAGCTTTTACGGGCACGGTTTTTGCCGCCGCAGGTACAGGTTTCCCTGCCGGTTTTCCAGGCGCTGGAACAGGAACTCCCGCCTTTGCCGGAGCACTTTTTCCGGCAGTTGGCGCTCCTGAGGTCTGAGCGGGCGCAGCCTGAACTGGCGGAGCCCCAACAGCGGGCGGAGCACCGGGCAACGCTGCATTCTTCGGTTTGCGGCCGCGTTTTTTCGGTCCGGCGGCAGTACCGTCGCCGGCAACTTCTTTTTTCGGCACGCGACCTCTTCTCACCGGTGGCGGTGGCGGAGGTGGCTCCGGAGGTGAATAGGGCGTCAGGAACTTTACGATCTCCGTATGGGAACGCAGTTTGCCATCCATGAGCAGCAGGAAGGCTTCGTCCATGACTTTCTTATAGTCAGGGATCTCCGGCGTGATGCGCATCTCTGCCATCTCAGGGAATGGAAGCTTCTGCCTGAGCAGCGGCCACTTGGTCAGGAAGCTCTTGATCTTCTGCTCCACAGCTGCCGGGCGCGATGTGATGGCGGTGAACAGCAGGGTCTCCGGTTGGCTCTGCATCAAAAATTTCCAGGTGGCTGAAGGTTGCGTGAGCTCTTTGGCCATCAGGCGTTTGGCAAAGTCTTTGGCATCGTCTTCAAGCCTGCGCCAGCGTTCCACAAAGCCTTTGTTCGGGATCTGTTTCTGGATGGCGGTAACGTCTTTGTCATTCAGCTTCTTGGTGAGGTAATACATCACAATGGGGCTGGCATCCGGATTCAGGCCCACATCCTGCAATTGCTGTTTGGCTTTCGTCATGTGCGCCAGACCCTGGAGATCAACCTTGGCCACGGAAAGATGAGGCGCAATCACTTTGAGCCAGCTTTCCTTTTCCAGGGCCTTCAACACGTCGACGGGCTGTTCCTCATGCGCAAGCTGCTCCACCTCATGACCCAGCGTGCGATCCGAGATGTTCTCGATGTAATTATTTTCTTTGGCCGCGTCATAGCGAGCCTGGGTGCGCTCTTCCAGCGTCCAGTGAAAGCGTGTGGCCAGGCGCGTGGCCCGGATCAGGCGGGAAGGATCTTCATAGAAAGCGTAATTATGCAACACGCGAAGCACTTTGGCTTCGATATCGGCCATGCCGTTGAACGGATCGGAAAGCAGCCCACGCGAGCCAGGATTCAGCGATAGAGCCATGGCGTTCACGGTAAAGTCGCGCCGGCGCATGTCGTCATAGATGGTGCCAGGCGTGATCTCCGCCGGCTTGCCCGGCTTGTCATACCGTTCAGAGCGCGTACTGGTCACTTCCGCACGCACGTTTCCGGCCAGCAAAAGCAGAATGGAGCGCGTGTGCTCGTCCGTGCCTTCGATCACCGCGCCGGCCTTTTCAAAATCCTTTTGCAGCTTGAGGGCGTTGCCCTGGACGGAGAAATCCAGGTCGCGAATGATGAATCCGCTGATGATGTCGCGAACAGCGCCGCCGGTGAGATATACGTTCATCTCATGTGAGCGAGCAACTTCTGTAACCAGCGCCAACGCCTTCTGCTGGTCCGGCGATAGCCGGGTTTCCATGAGATAAATAAAGTCAGCCATCAGCTTTGGAGCACACCTGGAGCGATCCGGAGCAATTCCGGCACCGTTCTCGCTCTCCTTAATTTTTTCGTAAGTTGCACTTTATACAAGACTTAGACGGCAACAGCAGGAACCTGCACAAACCCGAAACAATATCACAAAGGTTAACCCTTTGGCTACCCTCATCCGCAGAAACAGGGGTACAGCCTTTGATGCCCCTTAAATAGGTGCGAGAATCAATGTTCAGCCATGCCATCCACCACCAAAAAGGTCATCGTGCGCAAGTTGGGACGGGATTCGCTCAGCGGATACGTTTCGCCGGGGTTTATCGCCGATGGCAAGCTGGAACTGCTCAACCAGTCAGGCAAGGTGATTCTGATTGAGCTGGCGGAGATCAAGAGCGTGGATTTTGTGCGCGATTTTAGCGACTCCGGTTCATCCGGTCGCAAGACGTTTGCCACCCGTCCCCGTACGGAAGGTCTCTGGGTCCGGCTGAAGTTTTCAGACAACGACGTTCTGGAAGGCATGATGCCCAATGACCTGGTCCAGTTGAGCACAGACGGCTACCTGATTACGCCGCCTGATACACGCGGCAACATCCAGCGGATTTTTGTTCCCAAATCGGCACTGGAAGAAATGAGTGTTCTGGCGGTGATTGGCCGTCCAGAATCGCGCCGCAAAGCCGCGACTGCCGCGGAAGACGCACGCCAGGAACAACTCTTCTCCGAGCAATAGTCCGGGGTGAAATTCGTTTTGACCTGCAACTTCCCCGCGCTTCCCTTTACAATCACGGGTTCTGTTGTTCAGGATTTCTCATGAAGCTCAAGGATATAGCAGCTAAGCTGGGTGCGCGACTGGAACCGGAAGGTGCTGACATTGATGACATTGATATCGTCGGCGTGGCCGGCATTGAGAACGCCTCGCCCGGCCATATCACGTTCATCGCGAATGCCAAGTATGCATCTGCGGCCAGGACCACGCAGGCTTCGGCGATCATCGTGGATGAGAAGTTTCCTGCCCTGGAAAATGGCAAGCCGACACTACGTACACGCAATCCGCAGTTCGCCTACGCCAAAGCCGTTGAGATCTTTCATCAGCCGCCCAGCTTCCCTCGCGGGATTCATCCTACGGCCATCATTGATGCAACGGCAAAGATTGGCGCCAATGCGTCCATCGGCCCGTACACAGTCATCTACGGCAATGTTGTGATCGGCGAGGATTGCACGCTGCTGGCCCACGTTGTGATCTATCCTGGCGTGAAGATTGGCCGCAACTTCACCGCGCACTCACATGCATCCATTCGGGAGAATTCTGAAATCGGCAACAACGTTCTGCTGCACAATGGCGTGGTGATCGGAGCAGATGGATTCGGCTTCGCCAAAGACGACAAAGGCGCATGGTACAAGATTATTCAATCGGGAAAAGTTGTGATTGAAGACGACGTTGAGATCCAGGCCAACTCGTGCATTGATCGTGCCAGTCTGGGCGAAACGCGCATTGCGCGCGGCGTAAAGATTGATAATCTGGTCCAGGTGGGTCATAACTGCAGCGTGGAAGAAAATGCCATGCTGTGCGCCCAGGTTGGGCTCGCGGGATCAACCGAGATTGGCAAGAACGTGATTCTGGCTGGACAGGTTGGCGTGGCCGGTCATCTCAGAATTGGCGATGGCGCCATCGCCACTGCCCAGACCGGCATTCCCAATGACGTGGAAGCCGGCAAACTGGTTAGCGGCTATCCCGCCATCGACAACAAACAGTGGCTGCGCAGCGTGGCAGTCTTCAACAAGCTTCCGGAACTGGCCAAAGCAGTCCGTGCGGCCGCCAGGGCTGCGGGTATCAAGCAAGAGCCAGAAAAAAAATCAGTGAAGGACGAATAGAAATAGATGCCCGATTCCGGCAAGTCAGACGGCAGGAAACCCATACGGGTCCTTCTGCTTGATGATCGCCATGACGATCTGATTCTGCGCAGCGCGATTTTGCGCAACCATGGTTATGAAGCCATCACATCCGCATCCGTGGAAGAGGCGGAACGTCATCTCAGCGGCATCGACATTGCGGTGCTTGACTACCATCTGGGAGCAGGCAAGTTCGGCACGGAAGTGGCACAGTCATTGCGCGATAAGCGCCCGGAAGTGCCCATCATCATTCTGTCTGCCACGCTGGAACGAAAATTCGGCGGCGTGGAAGACATGCATCTGCTCAAAGGCTACAGTTCGGTCGACGATCTGCTGGATGCATTGCGCTCATTTGAAGCCAAGCGCCGCGGCAAGCCAGTGGTGGTGGACGCCCGGGATTTTTTCTACTCCCGCATCGCCATGGCCATGGGCGACGATCTTGTTCTTGAAGTGCTGGACCGCGACGGCTGCTGGATCTACGTGAACGAATATTTTGCCCGTCTCTATGACAAAAAACGTACATGGTTCATGGGCAAGAACCGCTTTGACGAATTTCCCGAGCTTGGCGGCGAATGGAAGGAAATTATACGTACTGTCGCCGACACGCGGGAAACCTATGTTGATCGCAGCTTTCGCGGCCTCCCGCATCTTCCCGCGAAAAAACACCGGCGCTGGAACTGGAACATCCTGGTCTTTCCGCTCAAACTGCATGACAACCGCAACGGCGTGGTGCTGAGCGCACGCGTGATTGAAAAGAAATGAATGAGAAGAAACAGCAGAATATGAAACCGATGCCGTTCTTTGCTTGCGCAATCCTGCTGGCAGCGTTGTCACTGGGCACAGCGGGCTGCCGTTCGCACGTTGTAAAGGTCAACCTCATCAATATCAGCCAGCAACCGGTTACCACGATCGTGGTCGATTACCCTGGAGCGACCTTTGGCAAGAACCAACTCGATCCCGGGAAAACATATCTGTATCCGGTCAAACCGCTGGAGACCGGCCCGTTAAAAATCCAGTTTGCTGACGCCAACGGAAAAATGCACACGGCTCTTGGCCCGGAGCTGCACAAGAATGATGACGGATTAATTGAAGTCCGGTTCGATCAGGAAAAGGCCGTGGCCAAATTACAACTGATTGGACAGTGATTCCTCAGTTTTAGCCGGGGATTGAGTATTTTCCGATCGCGAACCAGCAGTCTGGCGCTCTGGCGGCAATGAACTGTTGATCACGTCACTGACTGCCTGCATCAATTCTTCGCGCGAGTTGAACTTGGCAGGATCAATTGGCGCATGAAACACCAGAGTAGCCGTTCCCGGGCGCACGGCGAAATGCCCTTTGGGCATCATGTCTTCCGTGCCCAGAATCGTGACCGGCACCACGGGGAATCCCGTCTCAGCGGCAAGATGAAACGGGCCCTTCTTGAAAGGCAGCAGCCGGCCATCGCGTGATCGGGTGCCTTCCGGATAGATGGTCATGTTGATGCCGTGCTTCATCACCTCACCGGCACGACGAATGCTTTCGATTGCTGAATCACGCTTGTTGCGTTCTACGGGAACGATCTCTGCCAGATCCAGTGCCCTGGATAAAATCGGTATTTTCCATAGCTCGCGCTTGGCCAGCACAGACGTCCGCCGCGGAATCATGGGTATGAGCACCGGCGGATCGAGGTTCGACACGTGGTTCGACATGAAAATGTACGTGCCAGCCGGATCAAACTGTTCCATGCCCACCATTTTTATTCTTACGCCGGCGATGCGCACGGCCCAATGGGCAAAGCCCATGCCAACCTTGTAAAGGAAATTGGCGTTGCCCGCGATGAACGTCCACGGAAACGCAACCAAGGCTGCCGGAGGAACCAGCGCAATGAGAAACACAGCCGCAGCGAGGCTGCGTATGAAGTTGATGGCTGCACTCATGTTCGCTGCACTCCGCGAAGCTCCTCCAGCTTACGCGGCAGCTTTTCATAGATCCCGCCAAATCCACCGTTGGAAAGAATCGCCACCACGTCACCGCTTTGCAGTTCGGGAGCCACTGCTTGAACAATGGCATCCGCATCTTCCATCTCGCGGGCAGTTCTTCCAGCTTTCGTCACGCCCCTGACGACAGACGCGGTAGTAAGGCGTTCATTTTCCGGCACCGCTTCCGGCTTAAAGATGGGCGTGATGATGATCTGATCAGCCAGCGCCAGGCTGGCCACAAGATCGTTTTGCAGGACTTTGCGGCGAAGCGTATTCGATCGCGGCTCAAAGATGGCCCACAGTCGCGATTCAGGATAACGAACGCGCAATGCAGTCAGCGTGGCGGCAATCGCGGTCGGGTGGTGGGCAAAATCATCGATGATGGTAATTCCATCCACCTGCGCTTTGATCTCCAGCCGCCGTTTCACGCTTTTGAAAGAGCTCAGCGCCTCCGCGATCACTTGCGGCTCAATTCCATAGTGTGCAGCCATGGCCGCAGCGGCGGTCGCGTTCACCACGTTGTACTCACCCGCCATTGCAAACTCAAACTCACCCCAGGGTTGACCTTCCCGCAGCACGCGCCATGTAGTGCTGTCAGGAGCAAAGTGAAGGTCTGTGATGCGCCAGAATGAGCCTTCCTTCAGGCCGTACTTCTCCACGGGCGTGAAAGCTTTCGTAATGCATTCATCCACGGTCTGACTGGCATCGTAAGCAATGATCTTGCCTTTACGCGGCACCAGGTTTACCAGCCGCCGGAAGGCAGTCTTCACTGCCTCAAGGTTGGCGTAAATATCGGCATGGTCGAACTCGACCGACGTGAGAATCAAAGCCTGAGGAAAGTAATGGAGGAATTTGGGACCTTTATCGAAAAACGCCGTATCGTACTCATCGCCTTCGATAATGAAATGCTTGCCTTGACGCAGCGCGAAGCTGCTGCCAAAATTTTCCGCGATACCGCCCACCAGGAACGATGGATCTTTGCCTGCATGCTGAAACATCCACGCCAGCATGGACGTAGTGGTGGTCTTGCCATGCGTGCCGGCGATCACCACCGGCTCGCGAGTGCGCAGGAATAAGTCGTAAAGAGTGTCCGGCATCGACCGGAAAGCGATCCGCTGGTCCAAAACGTATTCCAGCTCAACGTTGCCGCGCGAAATCGCGTTGCCGACCACTACCCAGTCCGGTCGGGGCTTGAGATTGGCTTCGCTATACGGCTGGGCCACTGGAATGGACATGGCTGCCAGAAAATCCGACATGGGAGGGTAGGCGGCCGTGTCAGAGCCGGTTACTTTGAAACCCCGTTGTTTGAGCAGTCCTGCCAGTGAAGCCATGGCAGTTCCACAAATGCCTATGATATGTACGTGCTGCTGATCCACAGTGATTCCAGCTTAACGGAAATGCGTTGCAGCTTCCAATATCTTCAGTTCAACACCCTGTTCCGCGGTTAACTCAGCTTGCACGCCCAGCGGCAAGGTGATGTTTCCGCCGCTGACGTGGCCTGATTTCAGGCCAAAAACAATCGGGACTTTATAAGACGACAAAACGTGGCTGATTACCTGCTGCAATGTGTAATTCTCGCCTTCCGGAGGCACGCAATCCAGCATCTCTCCGAAGATAAAACCGCGTACCCGATTCAGCATGCCGCCCAGATGAAGCTGCATCAGCATGCGATCAATACGAAACGGCTTTTCCGCCACATCTTCGATGAACAAAATGGTATCGTCGGTCTGTATCTGGAACGGCGTGCCCATCGACTGCACCAGCATGGACAAGCATCCGCCGTAAAGCCGGCCCTTTGCGTGTCCCGGTTGCAGGACTTCGATCTGCGGATCCGTGATACTCCAGATGCCTGCCCCGTCAAAACATTTTCCCCAGCTCGTCTCGTCAAATGTACCGTCGGCAATGTCCTTGGCGACCATTGGACCGTGAAACGTAACCAGGCCGGTGCGGTCTGTAATGACTGTTAACAGAGACGTGATGTCACTGCATCCCAGGATGATCTTTGGATAGTGCGCAAACAGCTCGAAATGAAAGCTCTCCAGCAGGTAGTTGCTGCCGTAGCCGCCACGCACACAGATGAGCGCCGCGATATCCGGCTGGCGCAGGAGGTCTTCTAGTTCCTGGCGTCGCCGCTCTACGGTGCCCGCAAAATAAAAATCACGCTGGAAAATGGCCGGCGAATAGACCGGCTCATAGCCCATCTGCCGCAAACGATCGCAGCCCTTCTCGAAAGCCTGCTTATTGAAACTGCTTGCGGGGGCAAGAAGTCCGATCTTATCTCCGCGCTTGAGCGATGGCGCCTGAATGATTTTTCGATTAGACAAGGAATTCTCCGCGACACACTAGCGTGGCTGGTCCGCGCAGGAACACCTCATTGTTTTCCCAGCGTACCGCCTGTGTTCCCCCAACTGCGTGAACATTTACCGGCGACTTCACGCGCCCGCTGAAAATGGAAGCCACAGCAGAGGCGCACGACCCAGTGCCCGACGACTGAGTCTCTCCGGCGCCACGTTCAAAGAAACGCACGTCAATCAAATCCGCGGCCTGTGTTTGAACAAATTCAACGTTTACACCTTCAGGGAAGCATGGTTGCTTCTGGATTTCTGCCGCCACGGCCTGCCAGTTTTCCGGAAACTCATCCACAAACACAACGTAATGCGGATTCCCCATGGAAACGGGTATACCGCTAACGCTGCCGGACGTAATAAGCACCGCCAAAGCTTCGTCCACTTTCGGACTGCCCATGTTCATCTCAAAGGTAAAGGTCTGCTCGTGTCTGGATACCAGTTCGCAGGACTTAATGCCCGCGTCGGTGCGAATCTTGAAATGCGTCCCGCCACGGCCCTCAGCCAGACTGGCCGCCACGCACCGCGTCCCGTTTCCTGAAATCTCCGCTTCGCTGCCATCGGCATTGATCAGCCTTATGGCGGCGTCAACGTCACCGCCCGGCAGCAGCCATTCCACACCATCCGCACCCACGCCATTATGTCGATCGCAAAGCCGGCGGGTAAGCTCATGTATTTCGGACGTCGCGTGCTGCGCATCTGCGATCAGGAAATCTACGATCAGGAAATCATTCCCGCACGCGGAAGCCTTTACAAATGGAATCTTCGGGCTCACTCTGGATCCCTGTCCGGGATGGCTTCAAAGTCGTGAAGATCAGCAGACCGGCGTAAACAATCCACAAGCGCCTTGTGCTCGCTGTGTGTGGCGTCCACGGTAAACATAATCCGATGCTTGCCGTTTGCCGCGCCCAGGTGCATGCTGCGGAGTTCCTTGCCCTGCTCTTCGAGAATTCCATTTACGGCGTCCACCAGCTGGTCTGAACTTTTCTCTGACACCACGCTATATGTCATGCATAACGGCTTAAGGTTAAACTGCGTTTCCACCGAGCCCAGCACCAGCAGCGCCAGCAGGATAAAAGCAGTCGCAAATGTGGCTTCCAGATAGAGGCCGCCGCCGCATGCCATTCCAATCGAAGCGACCACAAACATGGTGGCTGCCGTGGTGAGTCCCGCTACCCCACGTTTGGCATGCAGGATGGAGCCTGCGCCAATAAATCCGATTCCAGGAATGATCTGCGCGGCAATGCGCGTGTGATCGCCGCCCAGGCTGCCTGCGAGTTCAGCCGACAAAATAGTGAACAGGGCAGCGCCAAAGCAGATAAACATATTGGTCCGCAGCCCGGCGGGGCGCTGTTTGAACTGCCGCTCTATGCCGATGATTCCGCCCAGCACAGCAGCCAAGACAAGCCGCGCCATGTTCCTGGAAAAGACCTCGGGCGTAGACAAATGTGGAAAAGGCATCAAACCTGTACAAGTCCTGATGAAATCTGCCCGATTGTAGCACCGCTCAATGGCCTGACTTATAGATGAAAGCCCTGGATCCATCCGGAGTTGCAATGGTAGTAACTAGTGTGAGGTGATCAGGAAAGAGCCGCACCGCGCGGGAAACATCGTCATTGGGAAATGCGATCAGAAAATCCGCGGATTCAGCCGGATGTGACAACGCAATCTCCCATAGCGGCGGATTGCTCTCTCGCAGCACGCGGCTAAACGGAATTCCCGCCGCCTGCACCGCCCCGGAATGCGCTCCGCAGTCCATCATCAATCGGGCCGACTGCGGAAGCCGCGCCAGCTCTTCACCCAGCTTTTTATCGAAGCCGAGCCGGGCAGATCCGTTGACCTGTGCCTCACGCAACGAGATGGGAGTTCCCTGCCAGATTGACGCGTAACTCCATACGGCAATCAAGGTGACAATGATCAGACCCAAACGGCGCGGCAGGAACGAATCCATGAGGTAAACCAGAAGTCCGGCAAAAACCGCGATGGCCGGCAGCAACTGCAATCCATAACGCACGTTGTAGTATCCGAACGGATACCACTGCGGCACATAAATCGGAACGCTTCCCCAGGCAACGCACGCGACATAAAAGACGGTGGGCAACCAGAGCAGAGCCAATGGCCATACGCGGCGGACGAAGAATATGGCCGCTAACAATGCCATGACGGAAAGCGAGAATAGAAACTTTTCGCTCCGGCCGGCGGCCACGTTCAGCCGCGATACTTTCAGGAAGTAGAGAGCCGAAGTGCGGGCGGAATTTTCCCCGGGATAACTGGGATACGTTGCCGTGCGTGATCGTTCCTGGATGGCGCGCGCGGAATAGGGTCCGTTGGCCCACTCCAGAGGATTCCCATAATTCGCCTGGTTGTACGCCAGCCACAATCCGCCCACGGAAAGACAAAGCAGCACAAATTCGATCAGCGCTCTGCGTACGGGCCGTGTCTCTATTTTGTTAACCAGTATTTTGTTTACCAGGACAAAAATGATTGCGGCAAGGCCCAGAGCAGCCGCGAGAAACCATCCGTCATAACGGACGAGCATGTCCGCGCCCACGAACAGCGCGCATTTCTGCAGCGCACTGCGAGCGCGGTTCGCGTCCGTGCTGGCCAGCCTTACAAACTCGGCGAAATAGACCAGCGCCCAGATCATCAGGGCCAGATAGAGCGGCTCTGTCATCGCTGTGGACTGCATGTAGATGAGGTTGGGATTGAACGCAAAAATCAGCGCCGCCACCCATGCGGCCGTTCTACCAACAAATCTCCGGCCGACAAAGCCTAGCACCAGCCGGAAAATTCCCAGCGTGCCCGCGACGTAAGCCAGCATGGACGGAATCGATGCGCCGATGCCCGTCCGCCACAGCTTGTCATTGAAGACGAATGGGATGTCCAGCATATGGGGTAGAGGCAGCCAGACTGTGCCAAGCTGAAAAAACCCCGGTGTGCGGGAATCAAATACACGGCGCGCAATGTTGATGTGGGCGACTGCGTCACCGTAAAGAAGGATGGCGTTGTGCCGGTAATAGAAGATGAGAGAAGAAATCGAAACCAATACAGCGATGGCAGCAAGAAAGGCGCAGTCGCGCGACTGAGAAAAGCTGGGCGGTTTGTCCACGGCAATGGCTGCGGGCACTGCGGAGGATTGTATATCCGCCGCAAGTATCGAGGTTTCGCTCACTGTTTGACTCCCGTCGGTCATTTTGCTAGCTTTTTCCCTGTACCTCGCGGGTCCTGACATTTTGGTTCTCAATCAGGGACCCTACCTACGATTCTCTTCTCGCAGGATTCGTGGATGGAGGAGATGCGGGCACAACGCTAATTGTGTGCCTTGCTCCTCATCCAAGCCAATCCTGGACCGCGGAGCAGTCACTCTTGAGAGGAGAAATCAATGATTCCCGTACGCTTTATCACGTTCACGCCCCTGCTGGCGCTATGCCTGTGCGTTCCGCCAACCGCGCGTGACATAAACATGTCATCGCAGTCCAATAGTTCGTCCACCTCAGGCACTGGCCAATCTGAAACTCAATCTCAAACTGAAAAGGAGAAGTCCGTGAAATTCCACAAAGTCACCCCGAATCTCGTCGTCGCCAACATGGAAAAAAGTCTTACGTTTTACCGCGATACTCTGGGCTTCTCAGTTTCTCAAACCGTGCCGGACAAAGCACCCTTCATCTTTGCCTGGATGAAACGCGACGACGCCGACATTTTCCTCAACGCCAACATGCCGCCGAAACCTGGCGAGCCTGATCTGTATGCCGGCAAGACAGTCGGCGGGGGTACGCTGAGTCTGTATCTCGTCATGGAAGGTATTGATGATCTCTACGCGAAAGTGCAGCAGCAGAAGGTTCCAATCGTGATTGCGATGCACAAACAGTTTTACGGCATGAAGGAGTTTGCGGTGCATGATCCCGATGGGTATCTGTTGATCTTTGCGGAAGAAGCGAGGTAGTTGCAGGAGAAGCACAAGGACCTTCGCCCCCCTATTCGGACGCTGAAGAAAACGCGTCCGAATATACGGGGCTCAGGATGACGATGCTTAATTTCTGTCGCTTCGCTCCAAACCGCTTTTAGATTGGTTTCTCGTGGGTGCTCTGTCGTGCCTTGGTGCAGCGGGCTCGGCGCGTGGACGGCCTCGCCCTGATTCAGTTGCGAAAGTCAGCGGCATGCCTCAGCCATTCTCAATTGTGGCGCGGACCCAAAAATCAAGCGCAAGGTCCCTCACCTCTACTCACGCGCCGAAGAAGGCGCGCGTTCGTTGACGAGGTTCGGGATGACGATACTATTTTTGTTTCGAGAGAATTCCCTGACGCGGCATCGTTACCAGCAGCATCCTCGGGGTTCCTCTCTCTCCGTCGCATGCGCTCCGGCTCGCTCGGAATGACAGCCGGAAAAATTATGGTCGCTGAGTGCAATCAATAGAGTGAGACGCTCTCAGGACGACAAAGGGGGATACAACTTCGTAAAACTCTTTTGAATTTTTAACCTCAGCGGCTGAAGCCGAAGTCTGTTGATCGTTTACCGCAGGCATAAATGCCTGCTCCACCCCGTGTGGGTGAGAGAAAATCGTTGCATTCAGGAAGCATCAATCCAAATGCGTCAATTCCCTGAATACCTTGTAACGTTCTTCGATCTCCTCGCGCGTCAACTGCTGCAGCCGCTCCGTGCCGAAGGCCTCCACGGCGAATGATCCCATCACACCGCCGTAAAACATGGCACGCTTGAAGACGTCACGCGTGATCTTTTCCTGCGACGCAATGTATCCCATAAAGCCGCCGGCAAAGCTGTCTCCGGCTCCGGTGGGATCCGTGACTGCTTCAATGGGCAGAGTTGGCGCGCGGAAAGGATGCCGCCCGACCCCGAACGATCCGTGGCGGAAGAATACGGTTGCGCCATACTCCCCGTGCTTGATCACCAGGGCTTCCGGTCCCATCTCCAGAATTTTCTGCGCTGCCCGGGCAAGACTGGGATCGCCGGCGAGCATCTTGGCTTCAGTGTCATTGATCAACAGGGCGTGCACGTTCTTCATCATCTCGCCCAGCGCCTTGCGGCTGCCGTTGATCCAGTAATTCATGGTATCGCCGCCAACAAACTTCGCTCCGGACATCTGCTTACGCACGTTCACCTGCAAAACCGGATCAATATTGGCCAGAAAAAGAAATTTGCTGTCATTGAAGCGGGTAGGCACCTGGGGATTGAAATTGCCGAAGACGCCAAGCTGCGTGTCCAGCGTTTTGGCTTCATTCACGTTCTCGCCGTATTCGCCCGACCAGAAAAAGCTCTGCCCTTTTTCATGCGTGATGCCGCTGATGTCAATCTTGCGGGCATGGAAAACGTCTTCCTCTTTTTTGGTGAAATCTTCTCCTACCACGCCTACCACGCGCACGTCTGTGAAGAAGCTGGCGGACAGCGAAAAATACGTGGCCGCGCCGCCAAGAATCTTGTCAGTTTTTCCGTATGGAGTTTTGATGGCATCAAAAGCGACTGAACCAACCACGAGCAATGACACTAGGCGTTTGCCTCCTGACCTTTTTTCAGATATTTATCCAGCAGCAGGCTGAGTTTCTGCCGCGTGGCTGCCGGGATTTTTGTGGGATCGGTAAGAATCGCGAACTGCAGCGCCGATCCGCACTTGCACGTGCGCTCTTTCGGCATAGCCGCAATCGCCTGCTTCACCACCCTGGCAGCGTTATCGGCATTGGTATGCAGCACCTTCACGATCTGGTCCACCGTCACGGAATCATGTTCAGGATGCCAGCAGTCATAGTCGGTGACCATCGCCATGGTGGCGTAACAGATCTCCGCCTCGCGGGCGAGCTTGGCTTCCTGAAGATTGGTCATGCCAATTACGTCCGCGCCCCAGCTGCGATAAAGGTTCGATTCCGCCTTGGTGGAAAATTGCGGACCTTCCATACATACATAGGTCCCGCCCAGCTTTCCCACTACGTTTGCATCTTGGCACGACTGCGCGAACGCCTGTGCAACTTGCGGGCACACTGGATCGCCAAACGAGACATGCGCAACGATGCCATGTCCGAAAAAAGTAGAGACGCGCGCATACGTGCGATCAATGAACTGGTCTGGAATCACGAAGTCGGTCGGCTTGTGTTCCTCCTTCAGCGATCCGACTGCCGAGGCGGACAGGATCCGCTCCACGCCGAGGTCTTTCATGGCATAAATGTTGGCGCGGAAGTTGATCTCACTGGGCTGGATGCGATGCCCGCGCGAATGCCGGGCCAGAAAAGCGACTTTGCGGCCTTCCAGCGTGCCCAGCACGAAGGCATCCGAAGGTTCGCCAAACGGCGTCTGCACCGCGACTTCACGAATGTCAGTAAGTCCGGGCATGGAATACAAACCACTCCCACCGATGATTCCAATTTCAGCTTGTTGCAATGAGTTCTCCTGCGAATGGGTAACTTGAAATTATAAACAAGACGGCCAGGAAGCGGGACCGGGCTTACGAGAGCTGAGAATTTTAGATTTCAAATTCGAAATTTAGAATCCTCCGTTGGCCACCTTGTCTCCACCCTGCTTCAATCCCGCGTCAATCAGCTTGTTCGCGGTATCAGGATCAAAGCTTTCTGAGATCACGACCATGTTTCCGGTCTGTTGAATGAAGATGGGACCATCGGCGCTAATAAATTTGTCCAATCCCGGCCTGGATGAGTCGGCTTGCGCCCGCTGCAACTGACGATAGCGATCGGCCAGGGCGGCGCCGTATATGCGCGCGAACTCACGCGCGGCAATCGATGTGGACCACTTGGAAATGTAATACAGGCCGATGTGCCCGGTTGAATTTTTGTCGGTTGGCTTTGACTGACGTCGACCGGCCGCGTAGTAGGCTCCGCCGCGCCATTCTGAAGCCAGATGATTGGCCACGGCTTCTTCGGAATAAATCTTGAGAAGAATATTGACATCCAGTTCGCCGACGGCGCCGGCATCGTAAGGCTCGTAGTCTTTTTTCAGAAAACCCATTTCAGGCAGCATGAGCGGCGGCACCCGATGCCCGGCCAGATATTCCTTTGGCTCCATGATTTCGCGCGTTGTCTGCGGCATGCGCTCAAACACAGTGGTGTAAGCCAGCTTCTTTCCACCGGACAAAAGGAGTTCCTTGATGAAATTCATTCCCTGGCGGTAGGGAAAGAGCAGCTCTTCCTGAAGAAGCAACGGCGCGCTGTCCAGCACCGGGCTGCTTTTGTCTTTCTCCATGCCGCTTTGTGCTGCGTTGACTATCTCCGGCGCCGTCTCAACCGACTTCCCATACGGGGCCAGCTCATAATCAAAGAGCACAATCATTCCCTGGCCTTCCAGAACGGCGCTGCGGCAGGTGGAAGCCTCGTCATTCTTCAGCAATGCCGGCAGGTCCTCTAGTCCACGCTTCTCAATCTCTTCTTCCTTCTTGTTCATCTTGAACAGGTCATAGCTCTGGTCCTGGAGGGCGTGCGTAAGTTCGTGCGCCATTACGCCTTTTTGCATGTCAGGAGCCACCCAGTCCAGCAGGTTCATGGTCCGCGTTTTTTCGTCGTAGTAACCGGCCACCTGTTCAGTCAGCAGCTTGATGAGGTAGGAGTGAAGATCGAAAGTACGCGGCAGCAGGCCGAATTTTTTCAGTACCAACTCGGACCGCTCAAAGCGTATGCGGTCCGCATCCGTCTCAAACTTCTGGGAAACGTATTTCTCCACCTCAGCCCGGGAAACAATCTGCTTCTTCACGTCATGTTTGATCGGCATCAGTGTGTCTTTGTTGACAAACCTCAGGACTTCCTCAACCGACGCCAGCAGGTCCTTCGATTCTTCCGGAGTGAGCAGGTGGTCCTTGGGCGGGACCTCTTCGATCTCAATCCGATTGTTGCCACGTGGAGGCTGCGCCGTCTGGCCATGCGGTGAAGGCGATGCCTGAGGTGATGGCGATGTCTGCGCAGATGGAGGCTGTTGCGATGCGGATGGCTGGCGAGCGGCGGGAGGTTGACCAGGCTGGGGTTGAACCGCAGGGGCCGACAGCATCAGCCCGCAAAAAAGAATTAGTCCTGCAAACAGTTTTCTCATTAAGACCCACTTACTGACTCATCTATATAATACGGGCCCTCAAAGCGATTTCTGCGAATCAGCTCATATTTAAAGACAAAAAAAGGGCGACCTCCATTTCTGAAGATCGCCCCGGTTGGTGCGCGCGAACATCATTCCTGAGTCAGTTCCGCCGCTCGGATGTACTCGATGGTGGAATCGCTCCAGCCATCGATGTGCGTCCACGCGCCGTAGCCAACTCCGTTCTGATAACTGGCCACGTTCAGCAGGTAGCCCCGCGCCTTGGGATTGGGAACCACGTCGTGCGACTGCTCGTCGGTAATTACGATCAAGCGGTCATACTCCTCGTCAATCCCCTGCAGCGCGCGGCCCAGGTAGGTTGAGCCATGCGGCTGGCTGGCATGCATTGCGTCGCGCAGAGCAAAGCCCCGGCGTGACGGCACACGCACCAGCTGGTCAGAGAACGTATACAGACTTACCTGCTCGGCGATCTCGCGCAGCAAGACCGCGAGACCGTAAGCAGCGTCTGTACGGCGCATCTCTGAACGACGGGAGAGCTGTGCGTCCATGGAGCCGGAAACGTCCACCAGCAGCACCGTCTCTCTTCCCGGCAGCGTCTTTCCCGGCAAGCTGGCCTGACTTTCGAGCGACCGGAACATCGCCTGCTCCAGCTCCGCTTCCCACTGAGGCGCATACCGCGCCGCAGCCAGAAAACGAAACGGCAACACACGATCGGTCTTCATCCGTGCCAGGCCATCCTTCACCAGCGACTCGCTTACGTTGGCCTCCGCCATGTTACGCAGATTACGCAGCAACGCCAGAGCACCCAGCTTGCGCTCACTGAGCAGGCGCTCCCATGCCTCGCGCTTGTCGGCGCCGGTGGAGAGTGCAACCTCCCAGGTATCGGGCGTTGCCAGCTCGCCGTTCACCAGCCGCTTCCACAGAGCTTCCTGTTCTGCATCGAGCGGCTTGGCGTGCGATAGGAACAGCACGTCACGCAGCTTGACTGGAGTGCCACGGTCATACTTGGCCAGTGCGTGCTCGTCAAACCGGGTGAACGCCGCAGCCAGTCCTTTCTTCACCTGCGCGGACAGCGGCTGCTTGCCTTCACTCCAGTAGAGAGCCACGAACTCACTGAGCTCATCGGCACGCTGGATCACACTGACCAGCGTCTCCGCCACCAGGTGACGGTGCGTGGCCAGACGCGCCATCTCGCGAACCAGGAGCAGCGGCACATGACGCAGTTTCATTTGCGTGCGTGCCTCCACGGCCAGTGCAGCCACCTTCTCCGGAGCCACCTTCGCTACCAGCTCGCGAATGCGGCCGGCAATGGCAACGCCTTCCTCATAGAACTGGTCTTCCCAGAGCATGCATGCCAGCACCGAACGCCGCAGTTGCTGCTCGGCAGAGATATGCTTCGCCGGCGCGCCTTCATGGGTGCGCGGCGCTGCGAACCAATTTAAGCTTCCAAGTCCCAGTGTGTTGATACGGGCCATTTTGTTTTCCTTTCGTTTTTTTCTGACGCTTCGCTCCAAAACCGCTCAGCAGCTCTTTTTCTGGATACTGCTGATCGGCTCCTGTTGCAGCGGGCTCGGCGCGTGTTCGGCCTCGCCCTTAATGGAGTAAAGCGTTCTGTCGCTTCGCTCTGTGTGTTCGCCGGCTGAGCTGTCATCGCCATCTACTCACTCTCGGCGGCAACTGCCGGAATCTCCTCCGGAATTTCTTCCAGAGTTTCCCCGGCAGCCTGATCCTCGCCAGCGCTCGCCACCGCACCGGGACTAAATCCCGCCCTGTGGCCCGCATTCTTGCTTCGGATGACCCAGGCGATGTCCTCAAGATGTTCTATGCGCGGCAGGCGCTTATCAATAAAGTCGGTGCATTCGCGGACTTTGAATGGAATCCGGATGGCCTCATACAGACGATCGCAAAGGGTAATGCATTCGCTTTCGGAATACCCCCGAATCACACGGGCGTACACACAGGAGTCGCATCGAGAATCCTGACCGATCGAGGTGCCTCCGTAAACTTTTCGCAAATCCATATTGGCTTTCTGAAGAAACAAGGCGGCAGGCGAGGGCGCCTGCGCTCCAATTTTTCTGTCGCTGCGCTCCAAACCGCTCGACAGCTCTTTTCCTCGATACTGCTGATCGGCTCCCTATTGCAGCAGGCTCGGCGCGTGTTCGGCCTCGCCCTCATGAAACTTGATTCTTGTGGGCAGCTCTCGTTGGAAACCAGGTTCCCGCACGGGGAACAATTGACCAGAGTGTAGGGGTCCGTTGTTTTTGTGTTTTAAACTACGGCCCTCGAGAAGCCGGCAGGACTTGCACCTGCATTCACGGACAAGGTGTTAACTCCGGTCTCCACCACCGGTGGAACCCGTTTCCAACGTTGACTGCTGTTGTGGGGCAAAGAATTGTTGCAACCAACCTTCGCCGTAACATCGTTTTGCTGCGTAACTAGCTCGCAGGCTGGTTTCTTCTGTATTGCCGGGTGAGTCGACGGGCGCAAAGGCCTCTCCAAGCCAATCGCTTCCGCACGCACCCGTGACTCAACCGGCAACCTTCAGTCGGGGAACAAGCGACAGGAGCGTGCATAGGGGCGCACTTTCTTCCGCTGCCTTGTAGTTCTGAGGCTACGCCTCCGCCGCGAAAGGTATTCGCTGGTCCCGCAGAGCTCCCACTCTGCAACTGCACTGATGAGTGAGGAAGTATCTCCTGCCATCCACCACCGACTGAAAATGAATGTGTTTACAAATCCTGTTGACAACGCGAGTTGTGCCGCGCCGTTTTGAGCCCTGAAAATGAGGGTGCAAGACCCTGTTTGGACAAACATCTAAACAAGTGTGAAAGTCACCAGGGGAACAAGCGTCTATGGCACAGTTGTCGATTTCGAGTCGAAGTAACCATGGACTTCGCCACCTGGCGATGTGTAGATCTGGCGATGTGTAGATAAGGTTTCGCCTGCGGTCCGATAACCGGAAAGGCGGTTTAAGTTACAGGATTTGCGTAGGTCGAATAGCGCCTGAGGTTAGCTGTGATAAATGCCGAACGCCCATGGCTTGTCAGAACTATCGACTAGTCCTGTCAGCCTCCGCACCGTGATGTAGTGGATGCATTTCATTGGGCGTTACTCCTACGCATAGACAGAATAGCAAATCATAGTTTGCCTGTGAAGTAACAAACTACGGAAATGCAGAAATTATTTTGCGAAATGAAAATTTCTTGCAGCGAGTTGCTGAATTTTTCGCAAGAACATCTGAGCGAACGTCTTGTGCCGCCCCTACGGGGCTCGATTCTATCCCCTTGCCTCCCCCGGGCTTACGCCCGGGGCTAACTTCTGGTCGCGCCTACGGCGCTTGGAGCTTCGTGATTGTTTTGGAGTACCGCGATTGTTGATGAGTCGCTCAGGCGGGACAAACGGAAAGAGTTTTTCAATATAAACGTCAATGAAGTGACGCGCGCGCATCGACAGCACAAGAAAAATACATAGATCCTTCGACTACGTCGTCACATACGCTCCGACTGCGCTCAGGATGACAAGGGGGAAAACTTCGTAAACCTCTTCTGAATTTCTAACCTCAGCGGCTGAAGCCGAAGGTTGTCGATCGTTTTAACGCAGGCATAAATGCCTGCTCCACCCCGTGGTACCAGCCATACTCAATTGTGGCGCGGATCCAAAAATCCAGCACAAGGCCGGGCAACTCATCCGCCTACCACGTGTAATGCGCTGTGTAGGTCACCACTTTTTCTCCGTCCGCCGGCACCGTCACGCGATACTCAATGGTCTTGCTGTCGATCTTGTTGAAGGGATCGGAATTTTTCACGATGTCCCAGTTGCTCCAGCGGTACAAGTGCTCCACCACGCGTATCTCTATCGGTTCTTTCTTGTGGTTGCGCAGCTTGATCTCAAAGCTTTCGTCCACCGTGCGCGCATTGCGTTCAACCTTAAAGTACGTTCTCTTACGCTCACCCACGGCGTCAAACACGTTGCCGGTGTACAGACGAATGGTCTCATCGGCCGGCGTGTGATCAATCATGTTCTCGCCGGTGAATTCAAGCTGACCATCGGTGTCACGCCGATAAAACCGCACGCGTCCCTTGGGCAGCGGCATGCCCAGATGATTCTCCTTGCTGTTTTTGAACTCGACCATGGTCCAGATTTTCGGATTCGACCGGACACCGAAATTTTCCATGTCGCGTATGTTTTCCATGGGATAGTTGCGATAGTTCTGGTCGATCTGTACGCCGTCGTAGACGTAAACACGTTTCGATGGCACTCCCGACGCACGCACGAATTCAACCTGTTTGGTTTCGCGGTCGTAGAGTGTGGAAGGACGCTCCAGAGTATAGAGATGGTATTCGTCAAAGCTGCGCTCGGTGACCGCCGGGGCCATCGCCTCGACTTTCATGGCCGCACCAAAACTCTGCATGCGGTCAAATGCAACTCCCGGTTGGATCTTGTTCACATCTCCGGCCATCAGCTTGATGCGCGCGTTGGGGAATGTTTTGCCGGTCTGGTTATCCAGCGTGACCCAACCGACTACCTCCAGCATGTTGCCGGTGGCGGGAGCCACCACGTTGTAGTCCGCATGCCAACTCATTCCGCCTGTGACATAACTGAATTCTGCAGTCGTGGCGCCAGACTTATCGCTTTGCAACAACCATGAAAGCGTTGGCTTCAAAATGGTTTCATTGGTCAGAGCAGGAAAGACCGGCTGGCCAGGCAGACCAAATTGCAGCTTGCCATCGATCTCAATGATCGGCTCGCCGCTGCCTGAGTTCACATAAGCCTGCTGTTGCTGGTAATACTGTTGATCGTAAGAGTTGTAGGGCACATAGTGCGGCACGTATCCACTGCGGATGATCTTGCCAGGCTTCAGCACGCCGTTCACCAGAAACTCAATGGTCTTACCCTCATAGAATGAGAGCAGCCGCGCCTGCGAAGCCACATCATTACGGTAATTTTGCTCCAGGATGTGCAGGTCGCGTCCGCTTTTGGGGTCACGCAATATCACCGAGTCAGGCTCCAGATGTGCCGTGATATCCGTGACCTCTACCTGGGTGGTACCGCCTTTCAGTTCCAGCGGCAGAGTCTGTTTCACCACGGCAAATGACTGGTTATAGATGGTGAGGGCCGCAGCAGCATCATCATGGCTTGCGGCAGATTTGTCCTGCGCCGGCGTTAAGCCGACAGACGGTGAACCAACAAGCGTTGAGCCGACAAGCAGTGAGCTGGCAAACAGAAGAATGCATATGAGAGAGACACGCATGGTCGCACGTCCTTTTCCGTAGGTTGAACTATTAACCAGTGGCCGAACCGCCGGGGAAGCGGGAGTTTTAGGGTGCCAATAGAAGAATGCAGCAGCTCTGGTTCCTTGCACTACGTTTTCTGCAGATTAGGCAACACCGTCTTTGGAGACTTATTGCTTTACGACTTGCCCAGCAATCCATTCAGCACACTCTTTTGTGCCCAGGCTGCCGCCGATGTCAGAGGTGGTCTTTTTCTGTTGTACCGCGGCCAGCACTGCCCGATTAATGTGGGCGCTTTCATTAGCGAAACCGAGATGGTCCAGCATCATGGCTGCCGTGGAGATGGCCCCGATTGGATTAGCGATATTCTTGCCTGCAAAAGGCGGCGCCGAGCCATGCACGGGCTCGAACATTGACGTCTTTCCGGGATGGATATTGCCGCTGGCCGCCATACCAAGGCCGCCCTGGAGCGCGGCAGCCAGGTCAGTGATGATGTCGCCAAACATGTTGTTGGTCACGATCACGTCAAACTGTTTGGGATCGCGTGCCATGTGCATGCACAACGCGTCCACGTACATGTGCTGCGTCTGGATGTCAGGATATTCCGCGGCCACAATCTTGAAGACCCTTTGCCAGAGGCCGCCGGCGAATGTCATGACATTCGACTTATCCGACATCAGCACTTTCTTCCGTCCCTGTTTGCGCGCCAGCTCAAACGCATAGCGAATCACGCGCTCCACGCCCTTGCGCGTATTGAAGTCTTCCTGGGTAGCGATCTCATCCGGCGTTCCCTGCTTGAGCACGCCACCGGCATCCACATACGGGCCTTCCGTGTTCTCGCGGATTACGACGAAATCCACGTGCTCCGGCTTCACGCCTTTCAACGGGCACAGCGACTCATCCAGCAGCTTCACCGGGCGGACATTTGCATAGAGGTCCATCTTGAAACGCATGCCCAGCAGGATCTCTTTGGCGTGGATGTTGGTGGGCACTCGGGGATCACCCAGCGCGCCCACAAAGATGGCATCAAAATCGCGATCGAGCATGGTGAAGCCATCGGCGGGAATGGTGGTGCCATCTTTAAGGTAGCGGTCGGCCGACCAGTCAAACGTGGTGAACGCAACGGCGGCGCCGGTTGCTTCAACGACCTTCAGCGCCGCTGGAATGACTTCCATGCCGATACCATCGCCGGGGACGACTGCGATCCGTTTCATTTTGTCGCTTCGCTCCAAACCGCCAGACATTTTCGTTGACATCTAGTCTTTCGAGCACTCGTCGCAAGCGGTTCGGCGCGCGAGCCGGCCTCACCGCTAATTCAAACCTTGCACTATAACAAATCGACCATGGGGCGAAGAAAAGCAACACCATTTGCCGCAGATTTTCGCAGATAAACGCAGATCGCTTTGGCGTCACCAGGGAGGGTTCGCTATTGGCACCAGCTTTGTGCCATGATCTTGAGATGGCAAAGAAAGCGCTCTCCGACCAGCAATCCCACGATCGTCGCCACCAGGAACGTGCACGAATAAGAGCTGCCAAAAAGGCGACCTCCGCGCCGAATGCCAAGGCTCCGGCTTTGTCCGGCAAAAAACAAAGCCGTGGTCCGGATTCCGGGAATCATTCTTTGTAATTCGCGTTCATTCGCGGCCCTCCTCCTGATTTTCTCCGTGTCTCTGTGCCTCCGTGGCATGTGTACAGCATTTATAATTCTTGGTTTACAGACGAGGCGAAAACCCAACTGTGTCTTTAGAGAAGAAAATCTACGAGTTGCGGCAGCAGAAGCTGCGCGACATTGAAGCCCTGGGACAGGAGTCCTACCCGCATAAGTACGCCTTCACGCATGCGATTCCCCAGATTCTTGACGAATTTGGCAATAAGACGGCAGAAGAGCTGGAGAGCCCTCGGGTTCAGGTGAAAGTTGCGGGCCGTATCATCTCGCTGCGCCTACAGGGCAAAGCCGGCTTCGCTCACCTGCAACAAGGCGGGAAGCGTCTGCAGATCTATACCAAACTGGATTTTGTGGGTGAAAAGGGTTTCGCTCTGTACAGGCTTCTGGACCTGGGCGACCACATTGGCGTGAGCGGCTATCTCTTTCGCACGCGCACGGGTGAGCTCACCATTCACGTAGAGGAGATTACTTTTCTCAGTAAAGACCTGCTGCCTCTGCCGGAAAAATGGCACGGATTGCAGGACGTGGAGCTGCGTTATCGCCAGCGCTACGTTGACATGGTGATGAACCAGGACGTGCGCGAAGTTTTCGTCAAGCGCAGCAAGATCGTACAGTCCATGCGGCGATTCTTTGACTCGCGCGGTTACGTGGAAGTGGAAACGCCCATGATGCAGCAGATTGCCGGCGGCGCCGCGGCACGGCCATTTGTGACCCACCACAATACGCTCGACGTTGATCTTTATCTCCGCATCGCCCCGGAGCTTTATCTCAAGCGGCTGGTGGTAGGCGGGCTGGACCGCGTGTATGAGATTAATCGGAACTTCCGCAATGAAGGCATGTCTATGCAGCATAACCCTGAGTTCACCATGCTGGAGTTCTATCAGGCTTACGCAGACTACAAAGACATGATGCAGCTCACCGAGGACCTGCTGTCCCAGGTAGCGCAGGACGTGAACGGTTCGACCAAAACAACTTTCAACGGCCACGAAATCGACTTTGCCAACTGGCAGCGGCTCTCCATGCGTGAGGCCATCCTGAAGTACTGGCCGGAAGAAGCCGCTCCGAAACCGGAGATGACGGACTTCGCCAGCGCCGAATCTGTAGGCAAGCTGGTGCAGCGACTGAATGCCAAGCACACTCCACATATGGCGTTCGATCCGAAAGATCCGGCGGGTAAGACCATTGCTGCGCTATTCGAGCATGTGGCGGAAGAACATCTGATTCAGCCGACAATCCTTTACGACTTCCCTGTCGCCATCTCGCCGCTGTCAAAGAACAAGCGCGACGAACCTGACTGGGTGGAACGGTTTGAGCTGTTCGTGGGCGGCCTGGAGATCGGCAACGCCTTCAGCGAGCTCAACGATCCGGAAGAGCAGCGCCGGCGCTTTGAAGGCCAGTTGCAGGAAAAAGAACGGGGCGACGAAGAAGCGCACGCGATGGATGAAGACTACATACGCGCACTTTCCTATGGCCTGCCGCCAACGGGTGGGGAAGGTATCGGCATTGATCGATTGACCATGCTGCTGACGGGAGCGAAATCTATTCGCGACGTGATTCTCTTCCCCTTGTTGCGTCCGCAGGCTGTGCAGGAACTGGTGACGGAAGAACCAGAGCAGAAGTAAGTAAGTTCGATTGATCTCTTCGTTCAGGGCGAAGTGGTGACCGAACGGAAGAAGTGAAGAAAATACATAGATCCTTCGGCTTCGCGCCCGTCAGCTCTTTCGATTCGACTTTCACTGGGCGCTTCGCTCAGGATGACAAGCCTTAAAAGGTTTCGCAACCTTGAGGCTCTTGATCGTCCGGCAATGGCTCATGCAGCATTTTTGCACCTTCTTAGCAGGGCTGCGATCTAATACTCGTAAAGCATGCCATTTGATTTTGATTCCGCCACCCGCCGCCGGCTTGGCTACAAGCTGATCGATCACATTGACGCATACTTCTCCAGTCTGCCCGATCGTCGCGTGCAACTTCCGCTGGACCAGCGGACATTTGACGACCTGCACGACCGACTGCCTGAGCTGGGAGAGGATGCTGATCGCGTTCTGAGCGACCTCTGCACCGAACTGACAGAAAAAGGCTTTCACGTTCCGGCCGCAAACTATTTTGGCCTGATGAATCCAACGCCAACCTACATGGCTGTTCTGGCAGAAGCGCTGGTAGCCGCGTTGAACCCACAACTGGCTAGCCTGGCGCGATCGCAGCTTGCATCCAAGATCGAAAAAGAAACTGTGCGCTGGCTTGGCGAACGTGTGGGCTGGCCGGACGCATTTGACGGAACCTTCACCAGTGGAGGGAATGAAGCCAACTTCAGCGCGCTGGCGATGGCCCTGGCTTCGCAGTTCCCTGGTTACGTGGAAGACGGGCTGGCATCGGTGGCGGCAAGGCCGGTGTTGTATGCGTCGAGCGAGTCCCATCATTCGCTGGACAAGTCGGCCGGGCTGCTGGGGCTCGGACGCAAAGCCGTGAGAAGAATAACGGTGAACGAGCGGGTGCAAATGGACACGTCGCGACTGGAACAGCAGATCGTCGCCGATAAAGCCGCCGGCCTGACACCATTCTGCATCGTCGCGACGGCGGGCACAACGAACTCGGGGGCGATCGACGACGTGGTTGCCCTGGCCGGCATCGCCACAAAACACGGACTATGGCTGCATCTGGATGGAGCCTACGGCGCCGCCGCCATTTTTTCTGATCAGCACCGTGATCTGGTACGCGGCATTGAATTGGTGGATTCCATCACCATCGATCCCCACAAATGGCTGGCGATGCCTTTCGCGGCCGGCGTGGTTCTCACGCGGCGCCCGGAATTGCTGCGACAGACGTTTGGGGTTTCCACGCCCTATATGCCGAAGGTGGCAGCCGGACAGCCTGGAACACCGCCGGCGCTCATCGACAACTTTCAGGTCAGCGCTCAGTGGTCGCGCCGCATGAATTCGCTGAAGCTCTGGCTTACGTTACGGGTGCACGGCCGGCACGCCTATGAAGAGCTGATTGACCGCCAGATGAAACTGGCAGCTTTCTTTGCCAACTGGGTGCGCAGCTCTGAGCAGTTTGAACTGGCCGCGCCGCAGGTATTGCCGATCGTCAATCTCCGCGTGAAATGGCCGGGCGCTGCAGAAGCCGACATCCGCGCCGCCAACGAAGCGGTTGTCCGGGAAGTTACGCGCGATGGCAAACGCTGGATATCGACGACTGTTGTTAACGGCCGGTCGGTGATTCGGCTGATGATCATCAGCTATCTGACCGGTCATCCACATCTGGAAGAGTTGATGATCGCGCTGACGGAAGCGGCGGTTTTTGTGTCGCCCCTACGGGGCTAGATTTTATAAACGATGCTTTCCCAGCGCTCACGCGCTGGGCTACATCATTTCGCGCCTGCGGCGCTTGGAGTTTCGTAATTCTGGAGGAGTCGTGCAATCGGGGAATGGCCAAGCAATTCCCTGGTAGAAATTACCTGTTGCGGCATGGGCTCGACGGACATTCTCGGGATCCTTCGACTACGTCGTCGCATGCGCTCCGACTTCGCTCAGGATGACAATGGGTAAACACACGCTTTCGGCCCCGCTTACCCGTGCCCTGATACGAAACCAATTTCTCGATGGAATTCCCTGTTGCGGCATCGTTACCTGCATCATCACCGGGGTTCCTCTCTCTCCGTCGCATGCGCTCCGGCTCGCTCGGAATGACAGCCGGAAAAATGGGCGCCGACCGAGTCTCGCGTTACCTGAAACTCATCATCGCCTCACTCACATCGGGCGTGCGTTCACGATGCTGGTGATGGTTGATAACGTTTTCATCCAGGAACTGGTCCAGCTTCTCAGGATCGACCTTCACCTGAATCACGTTGGCTTCATTGCGCTCAAGATTCAGGATCAGAAGTTTCAGGTCTTTGCCTTCGGGACGGGCAAAGACGTAATTGTGCTCACCGGACCGATGAGAAAAACTCTGCACCACCGGTTGCCAGCCGTCTTGAATTGCGTGCCTGGCGATATCGTCAATCTTGCCGTCGCCGTCGGTATTCATGAAATTCTGGTTTTCAAAGATGGCGGCTTTAAAGTTTTTCACTCCGCCCACATGCGAGAATTTCACCACCAGCCCGGCAAAGCCCATGATGAAACGGTAGTTGCGATGCACGTGATAGGTGGATTCAATGTGGTGGACCATGCGGCCGAAATCATCATAGGCGTAGGCCGTGTCCGTGCCGAGGGTGAAGGCTACGCAGGCGGTGAGGAACATCACGGCAAAAACATTCAGCTTATTTCTTTTCACTGGCGGCCTCCTTCTTATCTTTATCTTGCTTGTCGGCCTTTGGGGTCGCACCTTTTTTGTTCCTGGGGTGGTCATTGATTTCGTCCGGGATTCCGAAATGGCCGCCGAGTTCGCCCAGCTTATCCATGTCAATCGGTCCCACAATGTTCACCACGGTCAGTTCACGCGCTTCGGCCACCAGGATGGCGACGCCGGTAATCTTGTCGCCCTCCTTCATCAGATAGACCTCGTCATTTTCATTGTTGTGCTTGCTGCGGCTGGTGACAATGCGCTGCCAGCCCGGAGCCGCAAGTTGGGTGCGAATCGCTTCCACGTCAGCCTGGCTGTACTGGTTGGGCTCGTCAAACTCAAAATTCTTTACGTAGATGCCCTTCAGGTCTTTGATCACGCTCTTGATTTCGCGGGCATCTGAGTCATCAGCGACGTCAAGGAATTTGGAAGCCAATTGCAGCAAGGCACCATCCAGCGTCACGTCATTCACTTCCGCGGCCCTGGCGCTTAGCTTTTCCAGGTTCTGAAGCTGCAACTTGCCGTTCTGTGCGGACGACGGAAGCGCCGCGCACATCAGGATGACGCCCACCGCGATAGGCCCAAAAATATTCTGCTGTAGAAATCTCATAGACTCTGTCTCCTGATTTTTGGCTCCGGTGAAGGCGTGCCATTTACTTTCTGAAATACGTGATTCAACTTGGCGCTGGTGATGCGCAGAGCCCGTACGGCCTGCTGCTCCGCATTGCGGGCCTGCATTTCTTCCTGGACCTTGTGATTGCGTACCTGCTCGATATAGCTCTGATAGCGCTCAATGCCGATCCATGCCGCAGCGACCATCAGCACCACTGCCATGGCGCCGACGATGGCAGGCCCCCAGCCAGATGGCGCCAGCCATGCGTCGGCAAAGTGCGACCACCATCTTGTCGATTCAGCCGTTTTCGGCTTCGCCGGCACAGGCGTTGCGTGCTCCTGCTGGTTCACGCGAGCCATTACCCGCTGGGTAAACTCCGGGCCGGGATCTTTCGGCCGCAGGGCGGAGCGTAAATCGTCTTCAGAAAATTGCATATCGAATTTCTCCAAGCTTGCGGGTCATCTTCTTGCGCAAGTCTTCCAGTGTGCGATGTAAGGTGCTCTTCACGGTATTGAGCGGCATTTTCATCAACTCACCAATTTCCGCCAGATCAAGCCCTTCCTGATAGCGCAGGATGAGCACCATGCGCTGCTTTTCCGGCAACAATTTCAGGGTCTGTTGCAGCTTCCTGGTCAGCAGCGGATCGGTATGGCTGGCGATGGCGGCCGGTTCGGCCACATCATCCATGGCCAGTTCCTGACGGTTCTTTTTTCTCCGGCCCTGATCAATACAGCGATTCACCGTGACTCTTCGCAACCAGTACGTGAGGTGCTCCGCCGATTCCAGCGTGGAAAGTTTCTGGTACAACTCCAGAAACACTTCCTGGGCCACGTCTTCGGCCAGAGCGCGGTCCTGAAGGTAATGCCAGCAGATACTGAACACCATGGATTGCCGGTCGCGCACAAGATCGGCAAAGGCTGTGGTATCGCCCTGCGCGGCGCGGGTCAATGCTTCCCGGAGATGCTCCTGCTGGTCAGCCTTCAAAAGCCACTTCCCTCTGCCTGTGTAATACGTAGAAAACATGGAATTGGGTGCAAGTTTCTTTGACGTGGCGGAGGACAAGAGATTGCCAAAAATCGCCGAAAATTGCCAAGTAACGCCAAGATGGTAAAGCGCAATGCCCCGAGGTCTGGTTGCGAGCAGAAGACGATGGACTCGACACGCAAGACTTTGGTTTCAATTTTCAGGGAAGTACTTAATATCGTTTGATTGACCGGCGAGAATCGGCTAGGTTGATGAAGGTCAGCAATTGGCAAAGGGCGATGCGTATCGCGCCAGGAACAAAAGCCTTACCGCTGATGAACACTGATGACACTGATTTGCGGTGATCGGAAAAATGTCAGATTGGGTTGAAATCTACGCCAAATTGGGATGACTGGGATCGGTGACGGGGGGTACCCCCGGTCGGATCTGGTGATCGGGATATCGGATGATCTGGTGATCGGAAAGGCAACACTCTTACCACGGAGACACGGAGAAGGGCTGAAATGCTTACCGCGGATCCACGCGGATGATCGCGGATCAGAAATATGTTGAAGGCTTTAAATGCTCAAACCCACGCCAAATTGGGATGACTGGGATCGGATGGGATGAGTGACGGGGGGATGGGATCGGGTGATCTGGTAAGCGGATGATCGGCTGATCGGAAAGGCAACACCTTAGGGGAGGAAAGATGTCAGATCAAGATTCGATGGGAGCAGCCTATTTTGATGAAGCTCGACGCAGCTTTCGTGGATACAAACGGCTGGCAGACAAAGCGCTGGAGCAGGTTGACGATCGCCAGTTTTTCTACGCTCCCGACCCCGAATCCAACAGCCTGGCTCAACTGGTGAAGCACATCTCAGGCAACATGCGGTCGCGATGGACAGACTTTCTCACCAGCGATGGCGAGAAGCCGGATCGCGATCGTGATCAGGAGTTTGTGATCGGCACCTCTGACACACGCGAGGACCTGATGCGGCGGTGGGAAGCCGGTTTTTCCACAGTTTATGAAACGCTGCAATCGCTGGCCTCACAAGACATTATGCGTACCGTTTATATCCGCAGCGAGCCACATACCGTGCTGCAGGCCATCAATAGAAGTTTGACGCACGTAAGCCATCATATTGGGCAGATTCTTTTTCTTGCGAAGATGGTCCGCGGAGCGGAGTGGCAATGCCTGAGCATTCCCAGAGGCAAGTCCGCTGAATTTAATGCCCGTAAACCGGACGACAGAAAGAACCTTGGACCCACAAAGGGCTGAGCTTTTCCCAATTTGGAACGCTACTTCAACGCCGATGCTGGTGTTAGAGTTGTTTGATCCCTCCGTCCAGCGGCACTGGCTGTTTCGCTGAAAAATTGTGTCAAATTATTGAAAATGTTAACTGGTGATGAGGGATACCTATTAGAATTTTCCACGACTTTCAGTGAAGCCCAATGAACTGGCCAGAGATTCCAGACCGGGAGTTAATCGACCTTTGCCTGCGCCGCGACGAAGCAGCGTGGCGCGAGTTTCTGCGCCGCTTCCAACCCATCATTCTCGGCGTGGCTAACAACACTTTCCGTTACTGGGAACACGAAAGTCAGATGGAAACCAGACTTGAGGATTTTCTCCAGGAGGTGCTGCTAAAGTTGCTAGCCGATGACATGCGCGCGCTTCGGCACTTCAAGTGGACGCATGAGAACGCGTTCCGTGCCTTCCTCAAGGTAGTTACGGCAGCCCTGGCGGCAGACGCCATGCGCAGGTGCCTTTCTGGCAAGCAGTACAGGAGCAGGAATACCTATTAGGATTTTCCACGATTTTCGGTGAGACTCAATGAACTGGCCAGAGATTCCAGACCGGGAGTTAATAGAGCGTTGCCTGCGCGGCGAAGAGGCAGCGTGGCGCGAGTTTTTGCGCTGCTTCCAACCCATTATTATCGGCGTGGCTTACAACACTTACAGGTCCCGTTCCCGGGATCATGAACGTCCGGACGAAACCAAACTTGAGGATTTTCTCCATGCGGTTCTGGATAAGCTGCTGGCCAATGACATGCGCGCGCTTCGCCTATTCGACTGGAAGCATGAGAACGCGTTCCGTGCTTTCCTCAAGGTAACCACGGCAAACCTGGTGGCAGACGCCATTCGCAAGGAAAACTCTGACAAGCGGGACAGGAGCAAGGAAGTTTCGCTTGATCCCACGATGCCAATCGCTGCCAGGCCTGAAGCCGTGGACGTGGACAGCAAAATCCTGCTCAGCCAGATTGCCAACTGTCTGGAAAAACATACTGATCCTTATGGTGAGCGCACCCGTGACATTGCTATTTTCCTGCTCTATTTCGGGCATAAAGTGACCGCCATGGATCTTTCTAAAGTGTACAAACTAAACGTCCGGCTGGTGGAAAACATCATCGCCAGGCTGATCCGGGTGGCTCGCAGCAAGTGCCTGGGGCGTGCGGCGGCAGAGTCTTGAACCAGCAGAGACTCTAGTCGGAGTTAAGAACAGGTTCAGGGGAATGGCCTACGGGTGCGTTCTTTAAAGCAGAGGGGAAAGACGGTGAAAGAAGATACAGGACATTTGAGTGATGCGCAGATCGAGGAGACCGCCAGCAAGGGTCCCGGCGAATGCTCTCCGTCCGTGGAAGCACACCTCTCAGAGTGCGACGTCTGTCTGGACCGGCTGCTAACGTCACAGCGTACACAATTTGCTTTTCTGGAGAGTCATGGCATGAGAACAGAGGCTTACCCAGATTGTCCTCAGCCAGAGGTTTTGCAAGAAATCGCTGCACAGGCGCAAATTCCGGAAAGCGCGGATCCTGTTCTGAAGCATACCGCCCAATGCGACTATTGCGGCCCTCTGTTCAATCGTTATTTGCAGGAATTTTCTGACGACTATGGCCCTGAAGTGCGGGCCATGGTCCAGCGATTGCCGAGCACGCAGGAACGACAACAAAAAGATCTGGCGCGAAAGCTGGCCGCCCACGCAAGAGGCGAGAAGATGCACAACACCAACCGCGTAATGCCATGGCCGTTCTGGAAGAAGGCCGTGGCGTGGGCAACACCGCTGGCAGCTGTTCTACTGGTGGCTGTAGGCTATGGACCAACATTGATGGAAACAGTGAGTCTGCAAACCGCCAGCAAACAAATTGGGTCGGCTTTTCCGCAACGGCCCTTTGAATTGCGGCTTCCCGGGATGAAGCATGTGGAATACGCAGCACCAATTACCATCCTTGGTGATGAGAAGGGGTCTCGGTCCAACCCTGACCTCATGAAGGCCAAGATTTCAATCGCTGAGAATTCCGCTAAGAACGGAAAATTGACGTGGGCCTGGAATGAACTGGATGGGCGTGCCGCGTTGATGGAGAATCCTAAAAACCCCGGCATGGCGGAAGATGCTTTCGAACGGGCAAAGTCGGAGCGTGGGAATACCCCGGAGTTGTTGATCGATCTTGCGGTCACCCATTATGTTCGCGAGAGCAATTCCGATTCACCCAATCTCTCAGCCACGATCGATCTTCTCAACCAGGCGTTGAAAAATCCCCAAATTACCGGCGAACAACGCTCAGCAGCACTCTTCGATCTAGCTATCTCTTATGAGAAATCAAACGCGCTTGATTTGGCCGCTTCTACCTGGAACCAATATCTGCAATCTGATACTGACATCACCGGGGCCTGGCACAAGGAAGCGCAACAGCGGTTCGAAGCCTTAAAAAAAAAATTACCGGCGGTAAAGCCGGCTGACTTCAAACAGCCGGCTTACCTGATCAGGCATGCGCGTGACCCCGACGTGCAAAACGATATCGAGCAATACGCTGATTTCGCGATGGCCTCCTGGCTTGTGCCCGGAATACGAGAGCCGTCAAGCGATTACGGGAAGGCGCTCCACGTCATTGCAGAGCTCATGGAGCAGCAGCATTCCGATCTGTGGTGGAAAGATTTTCTCCAGCGCACAACGCCCGCCGACCTCCCTGCCGTCGAAACTTTCAGCCGCGCTTATGTAGCCGATCTCAATGATTTTCACTATCAGGCAATGCAGGATTCGCGGGAATCCGCAGAGCTGTTTAAGAAGAATCGAAATCTTCCGGGCGAGCTGATCGCCAGGTTTGAAGAAATCTACGGGCTTCAGCGCATAGTGGCCGCACATTCGTGCCTTGACTCGGCCGATCGTCTGACCCACTCTCTGGAAGCCACTCATTACAGCGCTCTTCAGGCAAAAGTACACCTGGAACTCGCGATATGTGCCAACCTCGTCTCGGATGATGAACGGCGTTCAGCGGAACTGGAGCAGAGCGACCGCCTGGCAAGGCAATATTCGTTGCCGGAAATTCATTTGCGAGTGGAAGGCATGCAGGCCAGCATGGACCGGTTGCGAAACTCCAGTCTTGCGTGGCAGGAATCCGTCGCGGGTCTCCATGACTACTGGAAGGGACCTTATTCTTCAGAACGCCTTTATCAATTTTATGCTGTCATGCTGGGTAGCGCGCGCGCGCAGAGCCGGGTAAACGCTTCAGAAGCTTTTCTTCGCCGGAACATCGAAGTCCTGAATACAAATGCTCCTGAAGACATTGCGCTTCGCTCTTCACTGCATCTTTCCCTGGCAAACATGCTGGTCGAACAAAATCAGGACGCGCAGGCTGAAGCCGAAGCCAACCAGGCCCGGCGGCTTCTCGATCAACCAAGGCAGGATTTGACTGCACAAACGTACCTTGTTCCCGCTCGCATTGATCTTGTAAACCTCGAGTTGAAGAGTGGCCATAACGATCTTGCTCTCCTGGCACTTGAGAGCGTTCCTTCGATCTCTGACATTCAGGATGACGGCATACGAATTGCCTACTATGGAGCCGCTGCTCGAGCAATGTTCGCTGCCAAAAGACTGACGGAAGCCTCCCGGAATTATGACCAAGGGATAGCAATCGCGAGTGACGCCCTGCGGCGCCTCGATGATGACGACGTCAGGCTTTCACTGTTGAATGCCACGTCAGGGCTTTTCCGAGGGAAGGTGGAAGTCCTGCTGGCCCAGAAGAACCCGGAGGAAGCGTTCAAAGAGTGGGAGCAGGCAAAACTTCGCCTCTTCAGAAGCACCCGATCTGATTTCCGGCATGCGTCGGGCGAAGTCAGGAAGACATCGTTCGGCGGAACACGCTCGGAAACCCGGCTTAGCAACGCTCCACCGTTCCTGAACGCGGACAAACGCGGACTTTCAACGCGCCTCGTCTATGCTGTTTTTAATGATCATGTGCAAATCTGGGTGCTGCGGGATGGATCCACTACCAGCATTTCATCGCCGATTCAAAAGGACCAGCTCACCGCGGCCATTAGTGACTTTACGCGGCTTGCCTCTGATGACCGCTCATCCCTTGCGGAAATTGACCGCAAAGCCGAGCAGCTCTATTCCTTCCTGATCGCGCCGGCTTCGATGGCTGTGGACCCGGCAGAATCATTAGTGATCGAAGCCGATGAGCCATTAGCCCAACTGGCCATGGAAGCCATGAAGAAACCTGGCGGTGATTACATCGGGCAGAGCCGGTCTGTTGTCTATTCGCCAGGCGTACTGGTAGACCAGCTCTTCGGTCATCATGTCCAGTTTCAGAAGGGTCCGATCCTTGCTGTGGACACATCACCCACCAAGGGTCCTGCCTATCTCCCCGGCCACGCTGAGCTGGACGCCGCGATTCTTCAGCTTCATCCTGATGCAATTTTTCTGAGGGGCGCATTCGCGACTCACACCGCTGTGCTCGATGCCCTCTCGAAAGCTTCGTCCTTCTTTTTCTTCGGGCATGGACGGCCCAACAGCACCGGAATCGCTCTTGAGATGGGCGACGGCTCGAAGATGCGCGCCAATGAGATTCGCTCCGGCATGCTGCCAGCGACCCGCATCGTGGTATTAGCCGCGTGCTCAAGCGGTAATGCTGAAAACGGATTGATGGATAGCGGCAGTCTGGTCAGGTCGTTCCTTGCCGCGGGCGTTCCGGCGGTTGTTACCAGTCATTGGAACGTTGATTCACGCAGTACCGCCGTCTTTATGCAAGCCTTTTATAAGCATCTGGAAACGGAAAGCCCCGAGCACGCATTGCTCAGCGCTCGGCAGGAGATGCGAGTCCAGCATACCTCACCATTCTTCTGGGCCGCTTTCAACGTTGCCGGGCAAGGCATTTAAGAATTTGCAAATCGTGTCGCCTTAAGGGAAACTCTTTGCGCTCCCGTTATTCTCATTAGAGTTTATTCCAGGTTAAGAAATGATCAGGAGAAGGCATGAAGAGACGTGACTTGATAAAAGCCATGCTTGCCTCGCCCGTGGCCTTTGGTTTGTCGGGGTGGGCTGACGATGACGACAAAAAAAAGCGGCCCGGTGGCAAGTATCCGCAATCAGACAATGGAAAGCTCCGCGTATGGCTGCACGGCCCTTTCGCGGTCATTGTGCACAAGAATGAGCCAAAGATAACGGCCTACGTTCCTCACGATCCACAGAAACTTCATGAGTTGCAGTATTACCATCCCGGGGAAAAAGCGGTCGCCACTGACAACAATTCCGGCAAGAACCAGACTTTCCGCTTCACGTTGGACGAAGATGCTCTTGAGCTTTCGCACCGGCAACCCTACATCGACCATGGGTTCGACGATTTCACCTTCAATGTGGAAGGTTGGAAGCTTGACCCGGGCGGCAACTTTACGGTGCTGGAATTACCCTACCCGGATGTCATTACGTACGTGCCGCCGGCGGAGGGGGTGCTCTTTGAAAATGGCAAGACAGGCATGATGCCCATCGACCACATTCTGGAGTATCACACACGCAGTCTCGAACACGTCACCATGCTGTCAAAAGAACTGGGCAACCGGAGGCCGTTGCAGTGCGGTGAGCTGCTTGAGAATTTTGAAAAATACTGGCATGACAGCCACGACGATCCGAACTTGCCGATGTCTGACGAAAAAATGCTGGAAAAAGATCTGAAAAAATGTGCCGAGGCGAAGATTGGCACTTTCTTTGTTGGTGTCGGCCTGCCGCGTGGAAGTCAACCTGACAAGGAGTTCCAGCGGTTTGCCGCGGATCATGGAGTGACTTTCTTTAACAAAACACTACTTCGCTCTATACCTCAGTCCAGGGAGACGGAGGAAAAACAGGTAAAGGAAATCGGGGTGTATGGGCCCATGTGTCCGCCCTCGAACAACAGCGCTACACATTCATCCCTGATTTTGCCGGCAAGCCAAACGTTCTCGCTGCCGCGACTGCGAAATGTCGCCTCTATCCAGGATTGCCGTGGTGGTGGCTTACTCGGTCTTGGTGGCTAGAAGCAAACTTTATTCAAATCGGCCGGCGCCGTGTGCGCCGGTTTTTAAAACTATAACGTAGCTCGAAGCGGCTAGCGCTTTGTTGGCCGCTTCTTAATCATCGGTTCGCGCGCTTCCTTCCATATATTCGGGGTCGCGCTTCCAACCTGTCAGCATCGCTATAAAGTTATTCCAGCCGTGGAGAACGACCATAATCAAATGTCCGGGGATGAACGCAAGAAATCCGCACATTGCCAGGAAGTGCCAAATGCGCGCGTAATGAAAACCGCCCATCAGCGCACCGAGCCAGGAAAACTGTACAGGATTAAAGACAACCAGTCCGCTGAGAACGGACACGATACCGAAAAAAATCGTGCTGGTATAAGCCAGCTTTTGCAGCGGATTATATTGCTGCGTGAGCGGAGGTTTCTTCCCGAAGAGGAAATAGTGCTTCGCCATGGGCCAGACGCCCGGGATGTCACGCGGAACAAAGAGCAACGCGCGGAAGCGTCCGGTGAATATCTGATAAACCACGTAAAGAACTCCGGAGATTACGAACGGCCATACGAAGAGAAAATGCCAATTCCACGCACCCGCCAGCCATCCACCAAGAGCCAGTCCGCGAAACCATCCGCCGATGCTGGTGGGCGTAAACTGCGGCGGATAGGTAATGAGATTATGCTGCGGAACTTTTGCGGAAAAGCTGGGAAATGCCGCGAAGATCTGGATGCCGCTCAGAATCATCACCGTGAGCGAAACTGCATTCACCCAATGAGTGATGCGTATGACCAGAGGATGTTCATAGATCGCGATCGCCTGGGGCGAAGGAGGCGGCGTAATGGTTGGTGCAGATACAACTGGCGTCGCGTCGGCGGTCGCGCCTACAGGCTCGACAGAAACGGCAGCGTCGTCAGGAGCCGCAAGGTCAGCGCCAGCGGTTTCAGCGTCGGCGGGAGACTTCAAGGCCGCGGCTTCAGCCTTCTCAACGTCAGTCTTCTCAAAGTCAGCCTTCGCGGCTTCACTGTTCTCAACATCAGCCTTGCCCAACGAAAAGCGCACTACCTCTGGATTCCATCGTGTCATAGCTTCCTCCTTTCGTTACAAGCTGTAATTCCAGTCATACCCCTGGTCTTCCCAGTAGCCTCTGCGCTGAAGGACGTTGGTGACATGAATGCTGGTCAGGTACTTGGCAGACTTGTAGCCGATCTTCGTCGGCAGGTTCAACCGGATCGGCGCGCCGTGTTCTCGCGTGATTGGCTGGCCATACATCTCATAGCTCAGCAGCGACTGCGCATGCAACGCGGTCTCCATGTCCAGCGATTCGTAATAGTCATCAGCGCATTCGAAGTAAAGGAAACGGGCTGTCTTGTCGGCGCCTACGTGATCAAGAAAATCAGAGATGCGAGTTCCAGCAAAGTTGGCGATCACGTCCCAACCTTCCACACAAACGTGACGAACATTCTGCGACTGCCGGGGCAATCTCTGGATATCGGCCAGCGTGTACTGTCCGGGTTTCTTTACCAGTCCAGAGACTTCGAGCCGCCACGTGTTGAAGTCCACCTCTGGATCGTCAACATCAAAGCTGTTCAGAAAGAATTTGGAAGGCGAAGCTACCTGCGAATCCGCGTACGTCGACGCCAGATGGTTCTTGCGAAAGATCCTGGAGTCTGCCCAGTCAGTCAGGCTGAGCGCGTCTGCCATCAGACGGTCGCGCACAGTAGGGATAAAGGCCACTCCGGCGAGCAAGACAGGGCTCAACTTGAGCAACTCTCTCCGGCTCATTCGTTTAAAGTCGCGTTCGTCTTTAAAATCGCGTTGATCCATGGGACCCTTTCCAACAACTGAGATTACCCAGCATGGCAAAAGTTTCAGGGAGTGTTGGTTTTAAGCAATACCGGTTTTAAATCGTGAGAAGAAGCACCATTCTACCCGTCTTCTGCTCATGACCTGTACCTTGTACGTGAATTGGGCGTCTTTGGATTGGTCAGGCCACGGCGTTTGGGCTGTTCCTGCTTGACTCCGGAGGAAGAAAGGCGCAAATTCTTATCCACACCACTGCACTGATCGGCTGATTTTGCCTCAAGAGAAAAAACTCGTTCGCAGACTCTCACTTACGGATTCCATTCTGCTGCTCGCCGGCGGGATTATCGGGTCCGGCGTGTTTCTCACCGCGCAGGACGTCGCCGTAAGCACGCGCCGTCCCTGGCTGTTCCTGAGCGTATGGGGCATCGGCATGGTCATCACGCTGCTGGCGTGCTTTGCATTTGCCGAACTGGGCGCCATGTTCCCGGAAGCTGGCGGCCAGTACGTATACATGCGCGAAGCGTATGGCGAATTCGTGGCCTTCATCTACGGATGGATGATCTTCACCGTGAGTTGCGGTGGCACTATCGCGGCGCTTGCCGCCGGATTCGCCCTCTACATGGGCAGCCTGTTCCCGGCTCTCGAGGCCAATCAGGTTGTAGCTAATCTCGGTCCCTTTGCCCTTACACGCGGACATGTGGTCGCCGTGGCGGCCATCGCTTTCCAGACCATCATCAACATCTTTGGTGTACGCTGGGGCGCCGTAATGGCGAACATCGCTACATGGATGAAGTTTGCCGCCATCGCGGCGTTTGTGGTGCTTGGCTTGGCTATCGGCAAAGGATCGTGGAGCCACTTTGCTTCGTCCAGCGCGATTCCCGCAACGGCGGCATCACCATCCATGCTGGCGGGAATAGGCGTGGCACTCATCGCCGTCTTCTGGGCATTTGACGGATGGGTCTACATCACGTGGGTCTCCGGCGAGGTGAAAGATCCACAACGCAACCTGCCGCGGTCAATGATTCTGGGCATGCTGCTGGTTGGTGTGATCTATCTGGCCATCAACACCGTTTATCTCTACGCGCTGCCCATCGCCGGTATTGCCGCCGAAACCACAGTGGCACGTGGCGCGGCCGTATCCATGTTTTCCAGCGGCGCTGCCAGGTGGCTTAGCCTGATGATTGCGGTTTCCTGTTTCGGCGCGATGGCTAGCTGCGTGATGACCGGAGCTCGGGTCTATTACGCCATGGCGGAGGATGGCGTATTTTTCAAGACGCTGGCTAGCGTACATCCGCGCTGGAGGACTCCGGTCTGGAGCCTGGTGATACAAGGTGTATGGTCGGCGGCACTGGCGCTGAGCGGCAGATATGATCAGCTATTTACCTACGTGATGTTCATGATGGTCTTGAGCTATGTGCTCACCGTGGCCGCATTGTTTGTCTTGCGACGCAAGCAGCCCAACACACCCCGTCCATATCGCTGCGCTGGTTATCCGTGGGTACCAGGACTTTACGTTCTGCTGGGCGGCGTATGGTTTTTCAATGTAATCTTTGAGAGACCGAAAGAAGCCCTTGCCGGGATTGGCATTGTTGCGCTGGGCGTGCCGTTCTATTTTTACTGGCGGCGACAGAAGCGCCTTACCCCGACGCCGGATGCGGCGCTTAGCACTACGCTCTCGTCAGCGCCAGAGTAGGAAACGTGTATGAATTTTCAGAACGTTAATTTTCACAACTTTGAGCTGGAATACTTTCAATCGCAATTTGAGCGAACCGTGGACATCAACCTGGCGGATAGTTCCGTTCAATGTGCCGATGTCAGCGATCTCCTCAAAGGCGAAGACGCCCGGCAAATCACGGAGCTTGCCCTCTATTATCCGGAGGTAAATGGCACCACGCTCCTGCGTGAGCGTATTGCCGCTCTCTATAGAGGCGTGGCGGCCAACAACATTCTGGTTACCGTGGGAGCTGCACAGGCCAATTGGATCATCTGCGAATCACTGCTCGAGCCGGGCGATGAGGTAATCGTGGTATCTCCCGGATACCGTCAAGTCTGGGGATTGGCGAAAAACATTGGCTGTCACGTGAAAGAAGTATCGTTACGCCCAGAACGCAACTGGAAGCTTGATCTGGACGAACTGGAAGCTGCGGCGAGCCCCAAGACAAAGCTCATTGCAGTGGTGAATCCAAATAATCCCACGGGCAGTATTTTGTCTACGGAAGAAATGCAGCGCCTCGTGCGGATCTGTGCCAAAAGCGGTGCGTGGCTACACGCAGACGAGGTATATCGCGGCACAGAGCTGAAAGCACAAGACGAAACGCCCAGCTTTTTCGGAATGTACGATAAGGTCGTGTGCGTCAACAGTCTCTCCAAGGCGTACGGACTGGCCGGGTTGCGGATTGGCTGGGTAGTCGCATCGCCGCAAGCGATAGAAGAGCTTTGGCGACGCCATGAATACACCGTGATCGCCGCCAGCGGCCCGAGCATGCGGCTTGCGGAAATCGCATTGCAGCCGGAAAAGCGTGCCATGCTGCTCGATCGGCAGAAGAAACTCTCGCGCGATGGTCACGCGATCCTCTCCGACTGGGTACGCGCGCAAGGCGGGCAGTTCTCAGTCCATGAGGCGACTGCCACGTCGATTGCATTCGTCCGCTTTCACTTCGACATGACTTCCGTAAGATTTGGCAAATCACATCCGCACCCATGCCTCGGTGCTGGTGGCGCCGGGCGAGTATCTGGGAATGCAAAACTATCTCCGCATCACGGTTGGCTATGAACCCGAAAAAGTTCGAAAAGCACTGGCTGCCATTGGCAAAGCTGTGGCCCTTCTGCCTGAGGCGCAACGTGAATCGACAACGGCGGCGCGATAAAAATCGTTCAACCTTGAATCTATATCGCTCTCCCAACATCAATAACACATGCACGTCTCTGAGCTGTGGCGATACCCGGTCAAGAGCCTGAAGGGTACCAAACTTGAACAGGCGGAAATCACTCCGCTCGGAATCCCTGGCGATCGCGAGATCATCGTAAGGTCACAATCCGGCCGATTATTCACATCGCGTTCCAAACCCAAGCTGCTTGGTCTGCGCGGAGAGCTGGATGGAAACAGCCGTGCAACCATCAACGGCCATGCGTGGGACTCCCCTGAAGCAGCCTCTTTGGTCAGTGCGGCTGTCGGCGAACCAGCCCGCCTGGAATATGTTCCACACCCGCAGGGCTTTGACATTTTGCCGCTGCTCATCGCCACGGACGGCGCGGTGAAAGCCATCAACATTGACCAGCGCCGTCTTCGACCAAATATTTTTGTTTCCGGGGTGGCGGGCCTGGAGGAACGCAACTGGGTTGGAGACGTCATCGCCATCGGGAATGTCCGCATCAAGGCGGTAAAGTTGCGCGAGCGTTGTGTAATGACCACTTATGATCCCGACACTCAGGCACAAGACAGCTCCGTTCTGCTGCGCATCGTTCGCGAATTCGATGGAGTTGCCGCACTTGATTGCGCAGTGATTGAACCTGGCATCATCCACGTCGGCGACACTGTAGAGCTGATATAAGCACTGAGGTAGAGATGTAAGTTGTTACGTCTCCCTAATCGAACATCTTCATCCTGGGCCACGCGGCCCGCAGGTCCACTTTCAAACCGCGGCAGAGAAAAATGTGAAAACGCTCGTCGCCCCTTGAATAAGGATTTCCGACCCTTCCAACGTCCTCAACGCTGCGGAACTGTTCTGGTTCATGCCGTCCATTGCTGCGCAGAATGATCATCGTGCTTCCGTCGTAATTATCCGGTCCCCATACCCAGTAGCTGTTGTGCTTGCTGATAGCATGCGGCAGTCCGTATCGCGGACCGAAGTAATCAACCGCTGCAGCTTCACCCCATCCGTTGGAAAAGATCGCAGTTCGCGCCTGCTCGTCTGCAGGCAGGCTGTGGTAGACACGGGCGACTTCCCTCACCATCTCTTCCCACCCAAACTCATCCGCAAACCACTGCGGCAGCGGGCCGTTGTCCTGGTGTTCGATTTCCGGAGGTTTCAGGCCCAGGCGAGTTTCATATTTCACAAAGTTTTCGGGCGCGAGCAGCGGCACGCAGAATGGAGCCAGTATCGCGCCCCCTGCCAAGATCAGGAAGACATAGACGTAGCGAATCCAGTACAGCGGAATGTTCCGCACACGCCTCAGACCGTCCGCTGGTGTGCCCGTGGAAACACCTGCCCGGCGAACAGTCAAGCTCTCCAATCCGATTGCCCCGGCGGCAAACAGGATGGGATAGATCGGCGTCACATAGTAGTTTTTGGCTTTGATGGCCATCAGCGTGAACAGCACAACCAGGAAACACCATCCCAGCACGCGATAACGTTTTCCTTTGTTGCTAAAAAAGAGCCAGGGTATTCCACCCACCCACAGCGGAGCCAGCAATGGATTCATGATCATCATCTGGTCAGCGATAAACGCAACCGGCCCCCGCACTATATCGCGACCGCTCATGCGAACGTTGTGCATCAACTCCAGAAACGGAAAATGATTTCGTATCTGCCAGATCAGGTTGGGCATCGCGATCGCCGCACAGGCAATTACACCGAGCCAGAGATATCGACTCCTGAGAAATTTGCGTTCCGGAGTGAGCGCCACGCCCACCAACAGACCCAGCAGAAGAAACGCGATCGAGTATTTGTTTTGAAAACCAGCTCCGGCGAGCACACCAAACCACAACCAATATCGCTCATTGCCCGTGTTGATGGCCCGGATGACCAGCCATACGCAGCCCATCCATATAAGCTGTTCGAAAACATTGTCAGTGAGCAGGCCATGCATCACCAGATACATGGGCGCTACAACCACTGACAGAGCAGCCACAGCTTGAGCGAAGCGGCCACCGCCCATCTCGCGAGCCAGGGCTCCTGTAAGCCAGACAAGCGCAGCTCCAGCCAATGCCGGCAATAATCGAACCGCGACCAGGGACTCACCCAGCAAATGACGTACTAGCCATGCGATCCAGACCGTCAGAGGCGGGTGATCTACGTATCCCCACGCCATGTGATACGAGCATGCGAGGTAGTACATCTCATCGCGAAAGATGCCGTAGCGCATTGACGTAAGCAGATGTAGAAGGAGTGCGGCGGCAGCAACATACATCACAATCGCCTGACCGGAGGTGGCAGATTGCCCAATCTTAGCTTCGGGCCGAGGATCTTTGTTCATGTCTGGTGAGAATGTTACAAGACGTTCGGCGGTTCTGCTATCCGTCAAACGCTATCCGGCGTACATCCGACTGGCGAAGATGGGCTTCCACAAGTTTTACGTGTAATTTCTGAGAGTGTGCCGTGATGGCTAAAGTCCTCGCTACCAAGCGCTTAGATATTCCGCTCATCATGCCAATCTCTTGAGCAGGCCTTCGAGGGCCATCTGCCAATTGTGCCAGTCATCAGATTCTTCCCACTGATCTCTCAATTCGCTCTTGGCCTGTACCTTCTTCGCAACCTTGGAGGCACGCTTGTCAAGCTTCTTAAATCTCTCAAGGTGTTCCTGGTCTTCCAGCCATGTGCGCACCTCATCTGGCAGATCGGCAGAAGGCTTTCCCTTGGCTGCTGCCACCACCTCGGCAGCGGCGAGAGCAATGCAGCAATCAGGCGCGTCAGCAAAGTCCATCTTCTCGATCACTGAAAATGCTTCGCCGAGAAGATCCGTACCATTTGACTCAGTCAGGTCAAACACCCAGTCCGTCGCATCGTCATTCTCAAAATTCTTGGCTCCATTGGCCCCCATGGAAGCTCTCCTCAACACGGATTTTAGACTCACATATCCTGAGCTACGGATTCAAGATCACTTTACCGAACTGCTCGCTCTTCTCCAGCCGGTCATGCGCCGCTGCCGCCTCGCGCAACGGGAAACTCTTGTCCACCACCGGCTTTATCCTGCCGGAAAAAATATGCTTCATCACTTCATGGAAATCCCCCATGGTTCCCATGAAAGACCCCAGAAATGACAACTGCCTGGCAAACAGGAAACGGATATCGAAACTCGCTTCCGGTCCCGTGGTGGCGCCGCACGTCACGATTTTTCCGCCCGGCTTCAGCGACTTCATGCTCTCATTCCACGTCGCTTTGCCGACATGCTCAAAAACTATGTCACACATGCCCTTGCTGGTGATCTTCCTTACTTCCTCGGAAATCTTCTGCTTGTAGTGGTTAATAACGTGGTCCGCTCCCAAATCCCGGCACTGGTCCATCTTGCTTTCGTCACCGGCAGTGGCGATGCATGTCGCGCCGAACATTCGGCAAATCTGGATAGCAATCGACCCAATTCCTGATCCGCCACCCAGCACCAGTACTGTATCTCCGGGCTTAATGCCGCACCGCGAGACCAGCATGTGCCACGCCGTTACGGATACCAGCGGCATCGCGGCGGCTTCGTCATAGGTCAGCTCGTCAGGGATGGGCAGCACCATCACTCGAGGCACTGCGATGTACTCGCGGTTCCCGCCATCGCCCAAATAGCCCAGCACTGAAAATTGCGGACAAAAATTCTGCTCTCCGCGTGTGCACGCCGGGCAAACGCCACAAAAGGTCATCGGCGTGAGCAATACCCGCTGTCCAACCTTCAGATCGGTGATGTACTCACCCACTTCCACGATATCGCCAGAAACGTCACTCCCATTGATGTGAGGCAGCGTCACCCCGGGCAGTCCCTTGCGAATGAATAGATCCAGATGATTCAGCGCACATGCCTTCACCCGGACCAGCACCTGGTCTTTGCGCGGCTTGGGATCAGGCACGTCCTCATACTTCAGAACTTCTGTTCCACCGAATTCATGGAAGCGAATGGCTTTCATCGGTTCTCCTTGCCCGTTTGTATGAACAGCGAATTTAACACGCCGCCCTGAAATCCCGAAACGAAGTGGGGGATCCCAATAAGACGATTATTATTTCCCCGCCCTCTTCAATTTCCCAGCTATCTCTTCGCGGCTAGTTTTTTCTTGGTGTCGTGGTAAGGTTTCCAGATGATCAACGGACTCCACGCTCTAATCCACGCACAGGACGCCGACAAGGCCCGCGCCTTTTTCCGCGATGTCCTGGGTTTGCGCTCCGTTGACGCCGGCCATGGCTGGCTGATCTTCGCGTTGCCGCCGGCGGAGCTGGCCATTCATCCCACGGAGAAAGGCGAACCTGCACGCCACGAACTCTACCTGATGTGTGACGATCTCAATGCCACCATGGCAGACCTCAAAGCCCGGGGCGTCACTTGCGGCGAAATTACAGAGGCCCGCTGGGGATCACTAACGGCAATCGAGGTACCTGGCGCGGGCAAAATCGGCCTTTACCAGCCAAAGCATCCCACGGCCCTGGAACTATAGATTCGACTTTCAATATTTCTCCGTTCTCCATGTCTCGGGGCAGGTTGACGATCTGGGCTAGAATACTCCCGTGGACATCTATGAAGAGATAACCCGGCTACGCAAGGAAGGAAGGCGTGGCGCGCTGGCGACCATTATCAATGTGCGTGGCTCCATCCCCTCTTTTGAGACCGCCAAGATGCTGGTTCGTGAGGATGGCACCATTGCCGGTACCATTGGCGGCGGATGCGTGGAGGCCGAAGTCTGGGAAGCGGCCCGTGAAGTCATGAAGAATGAAAGACCGCAGACTCTCAATTTCAATCTCAACAACAATCCCAAGTACGATACCGGACTGGTCTGCGGCGGCACCCTGGAAGTCTTTGTGGAACCCATTCTCCCCGTTTCCACGCTCTACATTTTTGGCGCCGGGCATGTCGCCTTCAGTCTTTATAAAGTAGCGCGCATGGCTGGATTTGACGTCGTCATCACTGACGATCGCGAAACCTACGCGAATCGCGAACGCTTTCCCGACGCCCGTGACATCTACGCCGAAGAATACGAGCAGGTCATGGCCCAGCTTGCTCCAAACGATACGTCTTACATCGTCATCGTCACTCGTGGCCATCGCGATGATATGCGTGTGCTCCGCTGGGCGGCTGAAACACCTGCGCGCTATATCGGCATGATTGGCTCGCAGCGCAAGACCATTGCCATCTACAAGGAGCTGGAAAAAGAAGGAGTGGCCGCCGAGAAGCTGGCTCGTGTTTATGCCCCAGTCGGCATTGACATTGGCGCTATCACACCTGAAGAAATTGCCATCTCCATTGTGGCTGAACTTATCGCCCGGCGACGCAACTCGCCCACGCCCCTTCCACACATGAAGAGCGTGAAAGCGGTTGAAATGCTGAAACAACCGTAGCTCTTCCGACCTCCCGATCACTTGCGATGTCGTCCGACTACTGGCGATCTCCAGATTTCGCCGTTTCCGCTATCATTTATCGTTGTCCTATATCATTGTCCTATGCCCATTTCACCTTCCTATGCTGGCCTGATTCTCGCCGCTGGTACTTCGTCACGCATGGGCACTGACAAAGCTCTTCTACCCTGGCGCAATGGCACTTTTCTCTCCGCGGCCATCGATACCCTGGTCGCGACGACAGACCTTGTGATTGTGATTGCCGGGCGCAATCAACAGGCGATCGCACCAGTCGTCTATTCAACCTCGGCTTTTCTGGCCGTCAATCCCAATCCCGAGGAAGGGCAATTCAGCTCTTTGCGCGCAGGTCTCAATGAAGTGCTGGGCCGCGGCCGGGACACTGCCATCATCACCCTGGTTGACCGCCCTTCACCGGCCGTTGCTACCATTGAACGACTCAAACAGGTATTCCTGGCCGCGCCTGACAATATCTGGGCAGTGGTTCCCGAATTTGATGGCCGCCACGGGCACCCCTTCATTGCCGGCCGGGAAATGATTGAGGCCTTCCTGCGCGCGCCTGCCACCAGCAATGCCCGAGACGTTGAACACTCTCTGCAGGAACACATCCTGTATCAACCCGTTGACGATCCGCTGGTGGCGGTCAACGTAAACACTCAGGAAGAATTTCAACAACTTCTTTCGGGACAAATTCTTTCAGGACAACTTCCTTCAGGACACAAGGCTTGAACACTGGAACTACCCTCACCGCAACTGCTCAGGAATTTATTGAATCCGTGATCGCCTCAAGGCCCCGCATCGCCGTCTTCGACTGCGACGGCACACTCTGGAGCGGTGACTGCGGCGCAGACTTCTTTTATTGGCAGGTCAAGCACGGTATGTTGTCCGAATCTATTGCCAAGTGGGCTGTTGATCGCTACGCCGACTACAAGATGGGCAAGGTGGATGAAGAAATCATGTGCGGAGAAATGGTCACCATCAACCATGGTCTTCCTGAATCCGATCTTGAAGCCGCTGCTGCGGAATTCTTTCCCGCCGTGGTGGAGCAGAGAGTCTTCCCGGAAATGCTTCAGCTTACCCAGGCACTGCAGGCCGGAGGCTGCGAGCTCTGGGCTGTTTCCTCCACCAATGTCTGGGTTGTTCGCGAAGGTGTGAAGCGATTCGGCATCGCTCCGGAGAATGTACTCGGCGCATGCGCTCACATTGACGCTGGACTTGTGACGGATCGCATCCATCGCGTGCCCAGTGGACCTGGGAAGGCTACGGCTCTCAATGAAGTAGTGGGCAAGACGGTCAGCGCGTGTTTCGGAAACTCAGTTCACGATCTGGCCATGCTGGAGATCGCGGAGCAACCGTTTGCCGTAAATCCCAACCCTGATCTGGAAAAAATTGCACTGAACAGAGGCTGGAAGGTTTACTGGCCCATGGGAACTGGGAAATCGGGAGATCTCTCGATCGGGTGATCTGCTGATCGCCCCTTTTCCACTGCGGGACATTTGGCTAGTCGCTTGAACAGCGGATTCAATGGATGGTTCTTTTTCCGATCACCAGATCGACAGATCACGCGATCACCAGATATTTAGCGGAACATTTCCTGAACTTTTTCCTTGAACCATTCCCAGCCGGTAGGCTGGCGCTGCTGCGGTGCAGCGGCTGAAGCCCACGTGCGCAGGCTGTCAACCCGTCGATAATCACCGGGTACTTCAAACAACGCTGGGTCAAGCGGACCTTCCTTCAGCTCCACCACTTCTGATCCCCAATTTGAGTCCAGCATCCGCGGTGATCCATCGCGGCGCGACGCTTCGCTTTTCAGCATGGTATTGAGCTTGATGGGGAATCCGGGCTCGACTCCAGTTCGGTGGACCTCGATTTTGTCCATCCTGTCAGCGCACTTACCGTCGGTGCCGAATGAAACCACGGAAGCTACCACAACGCCGAAGGCATTCTTTTTCGGCTGCCGCCATTCCGGCAGGATGGCGGAATCGAGATACCATCCGTCGGTTTCACTGTAGGAATCCCTGGAGCACGCCCCCGGACTCGCTACACGCTTTTCCTTTGTAATGATGTGCCGCGCGATGTGACCAAAGAGTTCTTTGCGCTCGCCCGTGTCCACATAGTCAATATCGATCCGCAGCGTGCCACCCGACTGCGCCGCTGGACGGGGCCGGCTTCCCGCTACAGCACCGCGCGAATCCGTTTGATACGTCAGATACTCATGCGTCTGCAGGTCCAGTACGAAAATCGTATCGCGCTCACCCCGCAAAATAATACTTGCCATCGCCGTTCCGGGGCGGTCACCCACCTGTGTCTGCCATTCATTGCGGAAGCGATTTCCGGCCACATACTCAGTACGCGTGTCCGTAAAGCCGCCGATGACCTGCCGGGTAACGATCTTTATTCCATTGATTCCAGGGCCGGGAGAAGTCAGCGAAGTTATGGACAGCAGAAGTACAGCCAGCGCTTTCATTCTTTTCCCCCTTTGCCGCCCTGGGCAGGACGCGATGTGGTGAGTAATTGTACCTGCAATCAGCAAAAACAGAGATCAAAATTATTGATCGAATGCATTAGTTTTTTAGTCGTTTTCGGACGCTCTCTGGACAGGCGGCCCTCTCTACGGCAACTGCCGCAAAGCCTGCCCCAACACCTCGATTGCCAGGTGAGATGCATGCATGGAGGCGCTGGGAAGTCCGCCCATGGCTTCAACCAGTTGTTCACGACTGATGGACCGCACCAGTGCCAGCGGCTTGCCCGCCGCCATCTCAGTCAAAAACGATCCAGCGGCAATTGATGCCACGCACCCTCGCGACTTGAACCGTATCTGCTCAATCCTGCCGTCAGAGACTTTGATCATGATGCGCATAATGTCGCCGCATACAGGATGCTCCATGCGCGCATCGCCATCCGCGTCCGGCAGTTCGCCCACATTGCGCGGGTTCTCGAAATGTTCCAGTACTTTCTCTGAATAACTCAAGCGCAGGCCCTTGCTGACTCGCTCGCCTATAATTCCATGATGCCAGAAATTGCGCCACCGCAGCGAATTGTCTCTCTCCAGCCCAGCGTTACCGTTACCCTGCGCGATCTTGGACTATTGCATTTGCTGGCTGCCTGCACAAAGTATTGCCTGGACGTGTGTCCTGAGCTACGCAATACGAACGTCACCGTTATCGAAGATTCGTGGTCTGCCAAGGCAGAGCAGATTATCACTGCCCGTCCTGATCTGGTGATTGCTTCAGTGCCATATCGCATGGAATCTCTGGCGGAAATTTTGAAAGCCGGCATTCCGTGTCTCTGCCTGGCGCCACACTCTTTGAACGATGTATACACAGATATCTTGCACATCGCCCGGATCGTCGGGTTTGAACCAGCGGGGCAGACTCTTGTTAAGAAGATGGAGGCGGAAATTCAGGCCGTCCGTAATGTAACAGCGGCAGCCTCTGCCGCAGTGCCCGATCGTCCGCTGGTCTATTGCGAAGAATGGGGCAAGCCGCTGATCTTGTCCCAGGGATGGGTGGCCGAACTTGTCGAAGCCGCGGGTGGAAGGTTCTTCGGAGAACCGGGGAAGCACGTAACGGAAGAAGAAATCGCTACGGCCAACCCCGATGTCGTGATCGCTGCCTGGTGCGGAGCCGGGAACCGTGTCCCACTGGAAAAGCTTGCAGCTCGCAGCGGCTGGAGCCAGACCAACGCTGTCCAGAATGGACGTGTTTATTGCATCAACGATGAATATCTCAACACCCCGGCCAGCACGCTGATTGATGGATTAAAGGCGCTGGCAGCCGCGATAAATCCGGGTGACTCGGACACCTGCGGGCTGCGACAAATCACGACGTCGACACTATCCGGAGTAAGGGCCGAGTAATTTGTTTTTTATCCACTGCAAGGGCCGCGACCGCCCACGTGTCGCGGCCCGCTGTTACAGGAGCGAAACACTGTTTGCAAAGATGAATATTCTCCAGCGGTTTTGGAGCGCAGCGACATGAAAATAGACGCCAATACCGTCCGCGCCCCGGAGATCGGCCGTCTCTGGTTCAACTCACCGCCGCTCAGCATGCGCCAACTGCGAGGCCGGGCTGTGCTAGTCGATTTCTGGGATTACACATGCGTCAACTGTATCCGCACGCTTCCCTACATCAAAGAGTGGCACGCACGCTATGCCGACAAAGGACTCACGGTCATTGGCGTCCATTCGCCAGAATTTCTCTTTGCCCGCTATGAATCCAACGTCGAGCGCGGTATTGAAGAGTTTGGACTTACATACCCAATCGTCGTCGATAGCAATATGGAACTCTGGCAAGCCTTTGCCAACCGTTACTGGCCCAGCAAGTATCTGATCGACGCCAATGGCTACCTTCGCTATGCCCATTTTGGCGAAGGCGCGTACCTGGAAACCGAGGAGAATATTCAGGAACTGCTGCGCGAAATCCATCCTGATATCACGCTGCCTAAGCTGCTTGATCCCCTTCGCGATACAGATCGTCCCGGCGCCGTGTGTTATCAGCCATCGCCGGAACTTTATCTGGGCCACCGCCGCGGACGTATCGGCAATGCCGGCGAGTTTGTGGAAGACCAGCCTGCCGAATACTCGCATTCGGGCGAGCTTCGCGAAGGCTTCTTCTACGCCAACGGCCGCTGGACAGCCACCGGCGATCATCTCGAATCGGCGATAGACGTTTCTTCCGATCCCGCCAGCGAAGGTCCGGGCGAAGAAGCACGCGTAAGCATCCGTTACTCTGCGGCCGCAGTGAATCTTGTGATGGCTTCCTTCAACCCGCAGCCGCGCGAAGTTGAAATACTTCAGGATGGTCAGCCGCTCACGCAAACCAATGCCACTCCTGACATTCATTTCCGCCATGGACGCAGCTACCTGCACGTCATCCGGCCGCGCATGTATTCACTGGTGGATAACAAATCCTTCGGCACTCACACGCTCGACCTCATCACCCGTGAACCCGAAGTCGCATTGTTTGCGTTTACATTCACCAGCTGCGTGGATGAATCAGGAGAAAAAACTCGGTGAAAATCGTCGTAGCCGCCATCATCGTCCGGGACAACAAGGTCCTCATCTGCCAGCGTACTGAAGCTCAGACCATGCCGCTGAAATGGGAGTTTCCCGGCGGCAAGGTCGAAGACGGCGAACAACTCACTGAGGCCCTCGCCCGTGAGCTCGACGAGGAGTTGGGCATCCGCGCCACCATCGGACGAAAAGTGGCGGCGGTCCAGCACAGCTACACAACCGGCCACGGCGTGCAGTTGAGTTTTTACCTTGTAACTGAGTATGAGAACGAGATGCAAAACCGAATTTTCAATGACATTCGCTGGGTCAGCTTCGCTGACTTGCCCACCTATGACTTTCTGGCGGCTGACATTCAACTGGTCCAAAAGCTCAGCCGGGGCGAGCTTTTCTAGACCTGCTGTCCAGTAATCTGTGTCCAGAGAAGCGCGGCGGTCAGCAGGATCATGATCGCGCTGGTTGCCCAGGCAATGGTATTGGCGAACAAAGAATTTTTCTGGTTGCCCATCAGCTCCGGCTTGTTCACCAGCTTCAGCATGAAGATCAACACAAAAGGCAGCAACATGCCGTTGGCCACCTGCGAGAACAGAATCAGCTTGATCAAAGGCAGTCTGGGAATCAGTACCAATGCGGCAGCCCCGCCGATGAGCAGGGTGTAAATCCAGTAAAAAGTCGGCGCTTCAGAAAATTTCTTATTAATCCCGGACTCCACGCCCAGACCTTCGCAGATATTGTAGGCAGTGGCCAAAGGCAGAATCGCCGCTGAGAGCAGCGCAGCGTTGACCAATCCCACGGCAAAGAGGAGGCCAGCGAATCGTCCAGCCAGCGGTATCAAAGCCACGGCTGCCTGGGAAGCGTCGGTGATGTTGTGATTGCCCGAAACGTACAGAGTGGCTGCACACGCCACGACAATAAAGAATGCGATCACGTCCGTCACAATGCAGCCCAGGATCACATCCCAGCGAGAAAGCGCATATTGGCGTTTGCCGATGCCCTTCTCCACAATCGAAGCCTGAAGATAGAACTGCATCCAGGGTGTAATTGTGGTGCCCACCAGCCCGACTACCAGAATCAGATACTCAGAATTTTTGCTGACCACCGGAACAAACGTATCTTTGAACGCCTGGTGCCAATTGGGATGAACAAAAAACGCCGAGAGCGGGTAGGCGAAATAAATCAACGAAAACAAGATCAGAATTTTCTCTACCGGCTTGTACGATCCGCGCACCACCACTACCCACACCAGCAGCGCACCCAGCGGCACGCAAATGTATTTGCTGATATGAAAAATGCCCATGCCTGACGCCAGGCCGGCAAATTCAGCCATGATGTTGCCGAAATCAGCGATGCCCAGAATCACCATGGTGAAGAAGGTGGCGCGAAGTCCAAATTCCTCGCGAATTAAATCGGCCAGGCCCTTGCCGGTGACGGCGCCCATGCGCGCGGCCATCTCCTGAACAACAATAAGCGCGATAGTTGTTGGGATGAGCGTCCACAGCAGCGTGTAGCCGAGTTTGGCTCCCGCCTGCGAATACGTGAGGATGCCGCCAGGATCGTTATCAACGTTGGCGGTGATGAAGCCTGGCCCGAAGACCGCAAAAAAGGCGATCAGCCGATACTTGATCGGACCGAGACCCGGCCTGCGGGCTGCGCCTTCGCGTTTGCGGAACAGTTTCAGCTTCATCATCCGACATGATCTTTAACACCTGATTTTGAACACCTTGGGCAGAATAAACGAGAGCTGCGTATGTCACAACGGCGGAACAGACTTTAAACAGCTTTTTGCGGAAATATTTTTTCTACAGATGGAATTACTGCAAAAGCGGTTAGCACAGCAAAGAATGTTAACGCTTGATCAATGCCAATCCGGCCCTAGATTCGATCGCGCAGGAACCCGATTACATCGTCCGCCTTGATGATGCCGGCCAGCTTGTCCTCGTCGTCCACGACGGCAAGCGTCAACAGGTTGTACTTATCAAACATCTCGGCCACATCTTTCTCACTGGCTCCCACGTCACAGGAGATCACATGGTCCGGACTCAGTGTTCCCAGCCGAGTACCACCGGGAGCGAGTGCCAGCGAGACCAGGGGTACGGCACCCACCAGCTTTTCCGTGGGATCAGTGAGGAAGATGGTGGTAATTGATTCAGGTTCACCTTCAAAGGACCTTATCGCATCGATGGCATCACTCACGCTGGCGTCGGGTGATAATGCAATGAAGAGCGTAGTCATACGCCCGGCAGCCGTATTTTCTTCAAAAGCCAGCAATTCAGAGACTTCCTGCCGCTCCTCCGGCTCCATCTCTTCCAGAATTTCTTCTGACGTTTCATGCGGTAAGTCGCCCAGAAGATCGGCAGCCGCGCCAGGGTCCATCTCCTCCACAATGTCGGCGGCCCTGTCGGATTCAATCGACCGCATCAGCTCAACCTGCATCTTGGGATCGATCTCTTCAAGCGCGTCGGCAGCCACTTCCTCATCCAGGGACTGGAACACGGCTTCACGTTCTGCCGGGGCCAGTTCCTCGAGAATGTCAGCGATATCGGCCGGGTGCAGCTTGGATAGCCGCTCATACTCCAGCTTTAGATGGACGCGCCGCGAAGGATCGGTTTCGATCAGGTCTACGGCTTCCCAAGGAATCCCCTTGGTAGGCATGCGCGTAACCAGGGCTTCAATCGCGTTATGGGGGGCCAGGCCTTTCAGCAGACGGCGTACGGCGCCACGCAGCCCGATATCAACCAGGCCTATCTTGAACCGCAGGCTGCCATTCTGCGGCTCCGGCAGCAGGTCCACGTCATTCACGCGCACCACTTTGCGCCCCGAGACGTCAATGATCTGCTGGTCAAGAAGATCACGCTCCAGCAGTAGCATGCCTTCTGAGCTCACCAGAGGCGGCCAGTCGGCAGCGTTGCTGTTGGCACGCACGGTTGCGCCCAGCATTCCGTAAACCTGCCTGGCGGAAAGCAGACGGTCTCCGCCGCGCGTCTTTACGATGAAATCAGAAATTAGGTTAGGTTCGGCTTGCAGATGCATCGCCACTTCGCGCACACGGCCCGCCAGAGCTCCTGACCCGTCATAAACGGGCGCTCCCAGCATGCGCGAAAGTGTGATTGGCTCCATCATTGGTACTTAAGTACTTAGTTTTAAATTGAATCAGCGAACGTTCGCTTCTGTATAAAAGTGATATTGCCCTGAAGTTCAGAATACAGAATGTGGTTTGTCCCTGCCACCCAAAACTCCTGATTTGGACGCAATAATCGGAGGGTTTTTAACATCAATCCGGCCTAGCATGCTAAATAAGCTGGAATACCAGATTTGATCCTAAAATTTTGCATCCGGACCTGGTGTTCTGAACTCTCTAGTGAAGAGGCATTCCATGGCAATCCAAGTTACTGATCTCCACTTGCTGCGCGATCAGCTTCTGCTCCGCCGCCAGAAAATTCAAAATGTCGTGTCGCGTGCTCAGACCGCGAACCTCCTGCAACTATTGGAACAGGTGGACAAAGCTCTGGAACGAGTTGACGCTGGCTCTTACGGCATTTGTGAAGTCTGCCATGAAGATATGGGAGCGCAGCGAGTACTGACCGATCCGTTGGCCCGGATGTGCCTGGACTGCCTGCCTCCAGCCGAAGCGCGGGCTCTGGAACGTGACCTGGAACTGGCGGCTACAATCCAGACTGGTCTGCTCCCTCCGGCGGACTTTGCTGCATCGGGCTGGAAGGCTGCTTTTCACTACGAACCCGCAGGAATGGTCAGCGGTGACTACTGCGACCTTGTCCCCCATGGGAATGACCTCTACTTCATGCTGGGCGATGTTTCAGGCAAAGGCGTAGCCGCATCGATGCTCATGTCCAACCTTCATGCCATGTTTCGCGCCCTGGTACCCGCGGGATTGCCGCTGCCTGAGTTGGTGGAACGCGCCAATCGTATCTTCTGCGGCAGCACTCTGCCCACGCAATATGCCACGCTTATCGCCGGAAAAGCCAAACCTTGCGGAGACGTGGAAATCTCCAACAGCGGGCATCTTTCGCCCTTACATGTGAGCGCGCGCGGCGTTCGCGCCATTGAAGCTAATACCGTGCCGGTTGGGCTCTTCTGTGACCAGAAGTTCAGCAGCACACACGTTCAACTCTCACCTGGTGACAGCCTGGTCCTGTTTTCTGACGGTCTAACGGAATCCCTGGGCGCTGATGGCTCTGAGTATGGATCACAGCGACTGTCCGCGCTGCTAAGCCAATGCCTCGCCCGCGGGTCCCGCCAACTGGTGGAGGATTGCATACGCGATGTAACGGCTTTTCGAGGCGGGTCGCCGAAGTTCGATGATCAGACTTTGCTCGTCCTGAGCTTCGATCCGGTGCAGCACTGACACCAGTTGGAGCGGAAAAGTTCCATGGCCTGAGCGGCTCGATCAGCAAAAGCCGTTTGACAATTCGCAGCGCACTAGGCAAACTTTCTTAGTTAGCCCAGCCGTCCCTTGGCCGCAGTCGCCCCATCATCACAATAATGTGGACCGCCGCATGACAAAACGGGTGTCTTATTCGTTCGAATCGACTTTGGATACCGTCAACCGTGCGGAAAGCATGGCGGTTGAAGCGGCAGCCACGGCGGGATTTAACGAAGATGATCAGTACAACATCGCCATGGCCGTGCGTGAAGCGGCCGTAAACGCCGTGATGCACGGCAATTCCGCTGATCCGGCCAAAAAAGTTTTGTTCGTGTGTGAAAACACCGGCGACGCGCTTGTCATCACTATTACTGACCAGGGCAAGGGTTTGGATGCAAGCCACCTTCCTGACCCTCTGGCGCCAGACAACCTTATGAAGGGTTCCGGACGCGGCATCTTTCTGATTCGCGCTTTTATGGACGAGGTGAAGTTCAGAAACACCGATCCAGGAACCGAGATCACACTAATCAAGCATAAAGGCCGCAGCGCGGCGAATGCCAAGGAGGAAACAACGTGACAATGAAGGCAAGCAACCGGCAGGTCAATGGCGTCACCGTGGTGGACATGAGTGGCCGCATCACTCTGGGAGAAGGCAGCGTGGTGCTGCGTGACTCCATCCGTGACCTGGTTGCCAAAGGGCAGAAGAAGATCCTGCTGAACCTGGGCGACGTAACCTATATTGACAGCTCAGGAATTGGCGAGTTGGTCAGCGCATTCACCACCGTCCGCAATCAGGGCGGCGAGCTGAAATTGCTCCACCTTACCAAGAAAGTCCATGACCTGCTCCAGATCACCAAGCTGTACACCGTTTTCGATATCAAAGACGACGAAACCGCTGCCGTCGGTTCATTCAAGTAAACTCTTCCGGGCAGGCGGAACACCGCCTGCTCTGCTCGGCCCCCTCGACTATGTCCAGAATCTCGCGCCTTGACCGCTCTGTGGTTTCACCTGACGTCGGTGAAATTTTTGACCGCTTCATGAAACAGCGCGGCAACATTCCCAACATGTTCCGCACGGTGGCCCATCGTCCGGAAATACTCCGCTCAATGATTGATCATTTCGGAGTGATTTCCGCGAATGGCGCGCTGCCTGCAAAGCTGAAAGAGCTGCTTTTCGTACGCGTGTCACAAATCAACCACTGCGAATATTGACTGGCTTCTCACACCGTCTTGGCAAGACGGTACGGCTGGACAGATGAGCAGATCAACGATCTGGAGAACGCTGGCCAGCGCAGTGACTTTACTCCTCAGGAAAAGATCGCTCTCCGGGTGGCCGAACGCCTTACGCGCGACCAGCACTCTCTCGATGATGCTCTGTTCACTGAACTGCGTCAGCAATACGATGAACCTGCCGTGGTAGAACTCATCGCCGCTATTGGGCTCTTCAACTATTTCAACCTGTTCAATGACGCGTTGAAGATGGAACCCACGAAATAGTTTCGCCATCGAAACGTTCGCTCGAAAAACACGAAGGGCCAGACCTGTCCGCTTATAACTCGGATCGAGCGCCTGGCCGTTCTTGCCTGATCCCGGCTTGCCGGACCAGTTCGAATTGACGGAGATTTGTCCCTGGATTTTCTGAAACTCCTCGGGCGAAATAATGCCCTTGGTGTTCAGTTCATCCCTGGTGTGATAGGGGCGGCCGGCAACGATCCGCTGCGCGGATTCTTCATCCATGCCCGGCAGCGTGAGGAGCTGGGCCCTGGACGCCTTGTTTACGTTTATCTTCTTCGATTCCGCAGTCCAACCTTCCTTCACACCTTCGGCGATGGCCTTGCCCTGCTTGCCCGCCTCAACTGCGCCTTTCTTGATCTCAACGGCTGCCACTTTGCTTCCCTGTTTAATCTGGGCTGCGGCGTCGGCCGCCTCCTGACGTGTCTTGTCAGTATCTTGCGAGGATGAACAACCGAGGATCAATGTCGCCGTCAGCATAACCAATCCAAACATCGGCTTTGCTAGTCCCACTAATTTCATTGCATCAGCCCCAATCAATGCCCCATCAAAAGCAAGATAATCACGATCAGCAGGATGAGCCCGAGGCCACCGCTCGGGTAATATCCCCAGTTTCGGCTGTGCGGCCATGAAGGCAGCGCTCCAACCAGCATCAAGGCCAGAATTACAATAAGAATCGTCAACATTTCGTCACCTGCCTGTTTGGAGTGCAGGAACACGCAATGAGTTGCAAGACCTGGTTTCTAGACTTTAGAGACTACTCCCATGCAACCTTCTGACAGGGCGCAGTGACTCGCGCTCGCTTGATGTAAACTTACCCCGACATCAGGAGCGACGAGAATGGCTATTCCAACCAAGAAGAGATCTCCGGCTCCGGACCAACCGAAGTCCAGACCACGAACGATTGACGAATGTCTCAAAGAGCATCCTGCCAAAATGCAGGAGCTGGGCCAGGCACTGCGTCGTTTGGTGAAAGAGGAGGTGCCGGAGGCTAAAGAGTCTGTGAATGCCTGGGGTATTCCGACTTTCTCGCTGGTTGGCAGCTTTGCTTTTTTTCTGATTGCCAAGACTCATCTCAGTCTTGGGTTTGCGCTGGGTACGTCGCTGAGAGATCCGCAACATCTTCTGGAAGGCACCGGCAAGAACCTTCGTCATGTAAAAATCCGCGCGCCCGAGGACCTGGCCAAACCCGGTCTTGCCGAACTGATCATTGAAGCCGCCCGTCTTGATCGCGAAACCCCGCCGGAGAAGCGCCGCTCACGCATGTAGTTCGACATCAACTCTCACCACATCCTCCGTGGTAGATATTGCAAGCTTCGCGGAAATTCTCCTTACCCTCGGGAACAACATTGTGTGGAGTCTTTTCTATAATCGAGTTCGATGAAAACGCCTAAAGACTGGAAGACAAGGTTAATTCACTCGGATGCGGCTGCGCCCGAGGGCTTTAGATCTCTCGCCACGCCGGTTTACCGCGGCTCGACCGTGCTCTTTTCGAACGTGGGAGCAGCGAATGAATTGTGGGACCAATACGAAGCCGGCTATACCTACGGGCTTTACGGCACGCCCACCGCCCTGGAACTGGCCGTGAAAATCTGTGAACTGGAGAATGGTTATCGAACGGTCCTCGCGCCCGGTGGCCAGGCCGCCATTTCTCTCATCAACCTGGCATTCCTTAAAGCTGGTGACCACGTTCTGATTCCGGAAAGTATTTACGGGCCCAACCGAAAGTTTGCCAATCACGTGCTCCGCCGTTTCGGCGTTGACGTCAGTTACTATCCGCCGAACACCGGCTCGGCTATTGCTGCTCATCTCCGCATCAATACACGTTTGCTCTGGTGTGAAAGCCCCGGATCCATCACCATGGAAGTGCAGGATGTGCCTGCCATGGCGGAAGCCGCGCACAAAGCGGCGGCACTGGTGGTGATCGACAACACATGGGCAGCCGGCGTTTATTTTGACGCGCTGTCTCATGGCGTGGACGTTACGATGCAGGCGGTGACCAAATACATCGGGGGACATAGTGATCTGCTGCTGGGATCGATCACGGTAAAGAATCCCGACCTCTACCAGACGCTCGGGGCCACGCAGCAACTCATCGGCTGCGCCGTGTCACCCGACGATTGCTCACTTGCACTGAGGGGTATGAAAACCCTCGCTGTGCGTCTCGACGCGATCGAAACAAACGCGCTCACGCTCGCTCGGTGGCTCACTGCGCGTCCTGAGATTGAACTGGTTCTTCATCCGGCATTGCCGTCGTGTCCTGGCCATGAATTCTGGGAACGCGACTTTAGCGGCTCTTCCGGCGTTTTCTCCATCGTGTTCAAACGCACATTCAGCAAGCAACAGGTAATGGACTTTGTGGATGCTTTAAAGCTCTTCAAGATCGGCTATAGCTGGGGTGGCGTCACCAGTCTGGTCATGGCCTATGACTTCCAAAGCGACAAGCGTCCGGACTATGGATCGCGCATTGTTCGTCTGAATATCGGGTTGGAAAACTTAGAAGATTTAAGGGAAGATTTGACGCAAGCATTCGACAAGATCAGCCGTTAGCCATTAGCCTTTAGCCTTTAGAGAGAGGATTCGGTGTCCGGGGCTCACTTAGCCGAAAAGCAGTCCAAAATTCAGACGAGGAGTCTCACGTTGTGGTTTTGGCTAACGGCTAAGTGCTAATGGCTAACTGCAAGCCAGCAGCTAGTAGCTAGCAGCTCAAAACAAAAAAGGCCGGAGCATACTGCTCCAGCCCATTGCTGCTTTAGGAGAGATTACGCGCTTCTTCTCGGACGCACACTCAAGTCGCGCATCTGCGCCATCAGGCTTGAGCGTTGCATGGAATCCAGTTTGGCCATGAGTGGGACCAGTTCCGCGATGAATTCGTCCTTCATCAGATCTTCAATCTCGTCTTCCACCGTCCGGGTGGCGCCTCGCAGCAAGTCGCCCACGGAAACTTCCAGGGCCGTGGCCAGCCGCTGCAATGAAGACAGTGTTGGCACCGCCTTCTCGTTTTCAATCTTGGATACGTAGGTGCGCGGCACGAGCATGCGCAGCGCAAGCTGGCGTTGACTTAGGCCTGATCTCTGCCGCAGCATGCGGATCGCCGCCGCAACTTGAAGATGGGTATGCCGGCTCCGGACAGGCTCCGCCACCGGCGCCGCTTCCACCAGAATGGGCTCAGGTTCATCCTCATCCAGTGATTTCTTGCATCTTCTGCAAAGGTTATTATTTGTCCTGAATTGGACAAGATGACAATCATCGCAACGCACAACTTCCCGGGAATCAACCGGTGCTAGAGTTGTCGCCATGAATTTTTTCGGAGTGCCAGAGCAGGCAATACTCCAAAAACGGTTTACTCCTGTTCGCCCAACAACTTAGGTAGTGTCAGGCATGAAATTGCAGCTGTCAACCTAAAAATACGGGCAAAACAGGCACAAATACCGAATTTATAGGCGAATAAAAGGAGAAAACACTTAAAAATCTATGCCAAATCGTCAGGAATCATGGAATCTCATGTGTGAATACACCCAGTCAGAAAGCCTCCGCAAACACATGCTGGCCGTGGAAGCCTGCATGCGCGCCTATGCCCGAAAATACGGTGAAGACGAAGAAAAATGGGCCATCACCGGATTACTGCACGACTTCGATTACGAAAAATATCCCACACCGGAAGAACATCCATTTATCGGCAACAAAATTCTGGAGGAACGCGGCTACCCGGAAGATGTCCGCCGCGCCATCCTCTCGCACGCCGATTACAGCGGTGTGAAGCGTGAAACAAAGATGGAAAAAGTTCTCTATGCCTGCGACGAACTCTCCGGGTTCATCACCGCCAGCACTCTGGTGAAACCCAGCAAATCCCTGGCGGAAGTGGACGCGAAATCCGTGCGCAGGAAAATGAAGGACAAAGCGTTCGCCCGCAGCGTGAACCGTGACGACATCATCAACGGCGCTGCTGACCTTGGCGTCGACCTGGAAGAGCACATCGCCTTCTGCATTGAAGCCATGAAGGCGATTGCTGGTGAACTGGGACTGGCTGGGATTACCGCAAGTTAGGGTTACAACTTACTCATATCGCAATGCCACCATGGGATCGACCCTGGTGGCCGTGCGTGCCGGTATGAAACTGGCAAACAAAGTTACGCCCGCCAGCAACGCGGTAACTCCAGCCAGAATGATGGGATCAGCAGCGGACACACCAAACAACATGCTTCTGACCAGATACGCTGCGGTCACCGCGGCAATAGATCCCACGACGATCCCCGGCACAATCAGTTGCAATCCCTGTCGCATGACCATATTTAACACGTGGCTGCGTTGGGCACCCAGAGCCATGCGTATGCCAAACTCCTGCGTGCGTTGCGTCACCGAATACGACACCAGTCCGTAAAGCCCTACGGTTCCCAATAGCAGAGCGAGAGTGGCAAATCCCGCAGCCAGCCATGCTGGATATCGATGAAGAAAGGCCGCAGGCGACCGCTGTATCCTGTCTTCCATGGTCTGCACCTGGAACGTAATAGCGTCCGGATCAATTTGCCTTACCGCCGCGTTGACCTCATCTATCAATGCATCCGGCCGCTGCTGGGTGCGCAGGATCAGGTTGTAATAGAGATTCTCCGCTGGCTTCCATCGGCGTGTAAATCGCCGGGCGCGCTGGCGCATCCAGCGGGCCTTCTTTCACATCTCGTATCACGCCCACCACCTGGCGCGGCTTTTCCTTGTCAGAATAGGTAAACCAGATTTGCTGCTTCAAAGGATCCAGGCCCGGCATGAACTGGTCGGCCAGAGTCTTGTTAATAATCACGCGCTTCGGCCCCGTCGCATTGTCTGCTTCCGTAAACCAGCTTCCTTGCAGCAATTCTGCGCCAATCGTTTGAAAATACGTCCGGCTTACATCGCGACTATTCGCTTCCCTTCCCTGCGGCGACTCTGACGGCAAACCCACCACGCGCAAGTTGCTGGTATTACCGCCGCCTGAAACCGGCAAAACACTGGTGCTGCCCACTGACTTCACTCCAGGCAATGTACGCAAATGATCCAGCAATGCCTGGTGCGCCTGGATCTGCTCAGGATCATGCGGAAATCGTTTTTCTGTGAGTCCCACCATCAGGCCAAGAAGGTTATGCTGGTCAAATCCCGGATTCACGTCCAGTAAACGATACAGGCTCTTGACCAGCAGACCTGAACCGGCAAGCAGCACCATGGCCATCGCCACTTCCACAATGACCAGAGCAGAGGCGAATCGACGCCACGTGCCTGAATGCGAGCTGCGCGAGCCGTCTTTCAACGCCTCCTGCACGTTGGCACTCGAGGCCTGCATCGCCGGGGCCAGCGCAAAGATAGTTCCGGTAATCAGGGCCACAGCAAATGCAAACAGTAATACGCGTATATCGATGCCCATATGTTTCAGGTATGGCATCGCGTCCAACCGGCTTGCCGGGATCAAGGCCACAAATCCCTTGATCATCCAGTGCGCTAATGCCAGGCCAGCCACGGCTCCGGTAAAGGAAAGCACCAGTCCTTCCATCAGCATCAGTCCCATCAAACGTGCGCGGCTCGCGCCCAGCGCTGCCCGGATAGCCATTTCATTACGGCGAGAGAGCGCGCGTGCCAGCAGCAGATTGGCGACGTTCGCGCATGCAATCATCAACAACAAGCCCACGGCAATCAGCAGGACCACCAGGATGGGGCGAATCTGCCCGACGATTACCTGATTGAGTGGCACCACCGCAGTCCGCAACTTGTCATTCGATTGCGGATATTGCTTTTCCAGCCGCTCCGCGATCACGTTCATGGCCGCGCCGGCTGTCTCCTGTGAGATGCCCGGTTTCAATCGGCCAACCACATCTAACCAGTGCAGATTTCTCCGGTTCAGAAGCGCTCCAGTGGCATGAAGTGTTTCCCAGATGTCGGGATCGCCAACAGGCGCGAAATGAAAGTCTGCCGGCAAGATTCCAATGATGGTGTTCGGCTTGTCATCCAGCGTGAGCGACTGTCCAATCACGTCTTTACCGCCGAAATGTTTCTGCCACCATCCGTAGCTGATCATCACCATACGCGGGGCAGCATTCAGATCTTCCCCGGCATGGAAATCCCGCCCAACGATCGGCCGCACACCCAGCACCTGAAAGAAATTGTCCGTGATAGCGGCGGACGCCAGCAGTTCCGGAGTTCTGCCACCCCGCAATACGACCTGGTTTTGTCCGTAGCCGGCCAGCCCGTCAAACACCTGTTGCTGTGCGCGCCAGTCGAGAAAGTCAGGGTAGGACGACTCAAACTGATTGTTCACATCCATGGAACGCGCATCGTAGACCTCTACCAGCCGCGAAGAATCTCTGTATGGCAGCGGACGAATCAGAGCGGCGTCTACAAAAGTGAAGATTGCGACGTTGGCCGCGATACCCAGTACCAGGGTGATCAGCGCGATTGAGGTGAAGCGCGGAGACTTGATCAATGTGCGCAGTTCGTAGCGGAGATCCTGCAGGATAGATTCCATCATGGTCAAAAAACCTCAGTGGCGGAAGCACGAAACAAACAGCCAGTTACGAATACCGGGGCCATTGGAAAAGGTTACAGGCAAAGGATAGACTCACGCGATGCGGAAAAGTCTTTCAGATTCCGCTTCCACCACTCAAATAATCGCCTGCCGCCTGCATCTTTTACCCAGCGGGGGAATCCATTGAATATCTGAGTTCGCGGGAGATGACATGCCGCTGGTTCGCATTTCTCTAGTGGAGGGCGCCCCTGCATCGTTTAAAGAGAAAGTTGGCGCTGCCGTTCACCAGGCCCTGGTGGAGACAATCCATATCCCCCTGCTGGATCGCTTCCAAGTCTTCACCGAGCATAGCAAATCAGCTTTTTTCTATGATGCCGAATATCTAAATATACCGCGCACCGACCACCTGGTGATGATCCAGATCACAATCAGTTTCGGGCGCAGCGTGGAGATGAAGCAGGCGCTGTATCAACGAATTGCCGGACTGCTGTCCGAGTCTGGTCAGACAAGGCCAGAGGACGTGATGATAAACATCGAAGAAGTTCAGAAGGAAAACTGGTCCTTTGGCAATGGCCTTGCCCAGTATGTAACGTAGCTGTATATCAGCAACCTCACAACTTGCAGTCAGGAAGGAACAGAATGCCCCTCGTTCGCGTATCACTGTTGGAAGGAAAACCTGAGTCGTTCAAGCAGAAAGTTGCCGACTCCATTCACAAAGCGATGGTTGAGACCATCAACGTGCCGCCACTGGACAAATTCCAGGTCTTTACCGACCACAGCAAATCAAGCTTCGTCTATGACGCTGAATACCTCAACATCAAGCGCACCGATGGCTTGATCATCATCCAGATCACGCTCAATACCGGCCGCACGGTGGAAATGAAAAAAGCGCTGTACAAGCGTATTGCCGATCTGCTGGTTGAATCAGTGCACGTAAGGCCAGAAGACGTGATGGTCAACTTAGTCGAAGTGCCCAAAGAGAATTGGTCATTCGGGAACGGCATCGCACAGTACGCGACGTAATCTCGAGCAACCAATTCACCCCGCAATCCCTTTTGCTTTGATCAATTCCGCCAGCCTGGCAAAGTCAATGGCAAAGACTCGGTCATGCTCGATCCTTGGACTGACTTTGCGGATGGCCGCATGTGCCTGCTGTAGCGGTATGCTGGTCTTGAGCGGAGCAAGAAAGTCGATGGCCTGCGCGGCAGCACAAGCTTCAATCGCAAGAACAAATGTGGCGTTGGCCATTACTTTCTTCAACTTGATGGCCGCTGCCATGCCCATGGATACGTAGTCTTCCTTGTTGCCTGACGTGGTAATGGAATCCACTGACGCAGGATGCGCCAGCACTTTATTCTCGCTTGCAAGTGCGGCCGCTGTTACTTGCGGCATCATGAAGCCGGAGTTGATACCCGCCTCAGGCGCAAGAAATGGCGGCAGCCCTTCATTGAGCGCAGGATTCACCAGGCGCTCAATTCGACGTTCTGAGATTCCTGCAAGGGCTGTGATCACAATGGCCAGATAATCCAGCGCGAAAGCCAGAGGCTGGCCGTGGAAGTTGCCGCCGGAAATAATGTCGCCATCGCCCCCTTTCTGGGTAAACACCAGCGGATTGTCCACGGCGGAGTTCATTTCGATTTCGAATGTCTTACGGCAGAAGTCCAGCGTATCGCGGACTGCGCCGTGGACCTGCGGTATGCAACGCAGGGAATATGCGTCCTGTACACGGCCACAATCCTTGTGGGATTCGCGTATCTGGCTGCCGGCCAGCAAACGCCTGAGATTTTCCGCCACCTTCACCTGACCGGCATGGGGACGCGCATGATGGATGCGCTCATCAAAGGCGACATCAGTGCCATGGAGCGCGTCGAGTGTCATGGCGCCCAGGATGTCCGCCGTGGCGGCCAGGTTCTCCGCCGCCAAAAGTGACAGCGTGCCTACCGCAAGCATTGCCTGGGTGCCATTGATGAGAGAGATAGCTTCCTTGGCTTCGGGGACCAGCGGCGCGACCTGCGCTTTCTTCATCGCGTCGGCGCTGAGCATGCGAGCATTTTCGAAAATCACATCTCCTTCGCCGATCATCGCCAAAGCCAGATGCGCCAGTGGCGCCAGATCACCGCTCGCTCCTACACTTCCCTGCGAAGGAACAATCGGATGTATGCCGCGGTTCAGCATCTCGCAGATAAGGTCAATCACCTCCGTGCGGACGCCGGAATAGCCTTTCGATAGGGAGTTGGCGCGCAACAACATCATGGCGCGGGTCTCATCCACGCTCAGTGGCTCGCCTACCCCGGCACAATGTGAGCGAATCAGGTTCAGCTGAAGCTGGCGGTTCTGCTCCGGAGGAATGTGCACATCACTCAGCTTGCCTACTCCGGTGTTGATGGCGTAAGCAACGCGGTTCTCGGCTACCAGTCGGTCCACTACCGCTCGCGCTGCGCGTACTTTTTCCCGCGCACCGGCTTCCAGCATCACCGGACGCCGGTCCACCACGATGTCACGCAACTCATCGAGCGTGAGACTGTTTCCATTCAAACGGACAGGATTCATGAATTCCCTTGTGTATCTGTTACTTTCAACTGCTTGCCGAAAGCGCTCATATACTTTTCCGGCAGAGCACAGCGGCGCAGATCACGGTCTACGATAATATGCGTTGTCTCTCCCGTGGCGAGCAACGCCTGGTCGCCGTTGGCGCGCTTTATTTCGTAGCCAAAGTGCAGCAGAGACCGCCGCACATTCTTCAACTCGGTGCGCACCACGATCTCATCATCATACAGAGCCGGCGCCTTATAGCGGACGCGCAGGTCGACTACCGGGATGTGGCAATTGTCGACCTTTTCCATGTTGCTGTATTCAAAACCAAGTTGCCGCAAGAGTTCCACACGGCCCACCTCAAACCAGATGGCGAAGTTGGTGTGGTAGACCACTCCCATCTTGTCGGTCTCGGCGTAGCGGACGCGTAATGTTGTCTCGCCCGCTATCACTCTTTGCCTCTCCATTTGGGTTTGCGCTTCTCCAGAAATGAACTGATGCCTTCCTTGAAGTCCGGTGTCTGGCGAATGGCGGCATTCTCCTTCACCGCCTGCTCTACCTGCCGGTCAAACTGCTCTTTTGTGTAGCTTGATAGCAAAGACTTGGTCCTACGCAGCGAGGTTGGACTGTTCTCCATTAATTGACGGGCCAGTTCCAAAGCGCGAGGCATGAGTTTTTCCGGCGCGACGATCTCATTGACCAGCCCCAGGCGGTGCGCTTCTTCTGCGCCGAATAATCGCCCTGTGAGCAGAAGATCGCGGGCACGCTTCTCTCCGATGTTCGCAATCAAGTAGCTCGAGACGATTCCCGGCACAAATCCAATTTTAACTTCGGTATAGCCGAACTTTGCATCAGGTACAGCCAGAGTGAAGTCACACAACGTCGCCAATCCGGTGCCGCCGGCGATGGCCGCGCCGTTTACGGCGGCGATAGTCGGCTTGGGAAAATCGTAGAGAGCGCGAAATAGTCCTGCCATCTTGGTGGAGTCTTGCAGGTTCTCTTCCGGAGTGCGACCCAGAAGCTGCTTCAGGTTTTCCAGGTCCATGCCGGCACAGAACGCGCTGCCCGCACCGTTTAGAATGACGATCTGTGCGTCAGATTTGGCCGCCTGCGAGAAGGCCGCTGTCAGATCGTCAATCAGTTCATAGCTGATGGCGTTGCGCTTGTCGGCGCGGTTGAGCGTGATAGTGGCGATGCTGTTGGATTCGGAGTAGAGAACGGTTTTATAGCTCATATCAGTGGTTTCGTTGTACCAACCTGGCTCGATCTAGAAAGTCGTAGAAGTCGGGGATAGCACTTGATGATCTGTCAAAGGAAGCGCGCAGATCGTCTCGGAAACGGCATTCGATCCACACACGCCCAGATCCATGCCGAGTGGCACTTATCGTCAGCACATCAATTCCGTACTCGAAACACTCCCCAGATTGATCTGCCAGTGTTGCTGACCGTTGCGCAAGCAAAGATACGCCGAGCATTCGTTGAGATTTTTGATCCATGGGCCGAAAGGATGTTCCTGACTCCTGTCTCGGGAACCCAATTGTTATGCTTCCATCTTTCCTAAAAAGTGCACTTCCATACGTGTAAAAGGAAAATTCGTTGTACACGGAACCGTCATCCTCACGATAGAGAAGCGGCACATAAAAACGGATGCCATTCATTTCTCGATGAAAACCGTGCGATGCGTGCCAAGTCAATGCGAAGAGATTTGCTCCCAGAAGCCACACAGCTACTGGTAGCAAAAGAGCAAGCGCGCAGATCAATGTGTTTCTCTTCACTGCAACACCGTGTGCTTCTTCGCAATATCGGCTGAAATCTCAATGACCGCATCCAGAGATTTCTTCAAGTCCAATTCTGCGCCTTGATCGCGGAGGGCCTGTACCGCGATCTCCGTGGGAATGTTGCCGATCATCTCATCCTGCGCGAACGGACATCCGCCCAGCCCGCCAATCGCGGAATCAAACCGCCGGCATCCCGCGTCATACGCCGCCAGCACTTTCTCTGCGGCGCCGGCGCGAGTACTGTGCAGGTGCGCGCCAATCTCCAGATGATCGTAGTTCTCAATCACGGGAGCGATGATCCCCTGCACCTGTTGAGGAGTGGCCAATCCAACCGTGTCGGCCAGCGAAATTTGAGTGATGCCCATGTCCGCCAGAATACCTACCGCTTCCAGAACCTCTTCGGCGTTCCACAGGTCACCATACGGATTGCCGAACGCCATGGAGATATACGCCACCATGTCCAACCCGGCGGCGTCTGCCTTCAACTTGATCTGCTCCAACTCATCGATCGACTGCTCCAGCGTCTGATGCTGATTACGCTCGAGGAATGTCGGCGAGATCGAGTACGGAAATCCCAGCGTCTGCACGGCGTCGGTGGCAATGGCCCGCTCCGCGCCCTTCTGGTTCACCACGATTGCGATGATCTCCACGTCATCGGGAGGATCAAGCTTCTCCAGCACTTTCTCTGAATCCACCATCTGCGGAATGGCTTTAGGAGACACAAAAGACACGGCGTCAATGTGCTTGAATCCGGCGCCGATCAGAGCGCGAAGATACTGGGCCTTGATGTCAGACGGAATCTGGCCCTTGAGGCCTTGCCAGGCATCGCGCGGACACTCGATGAACTTTACGGTCTTGGACATATTAGAAAAACCTACCACGGAGGGCCCGAGACGTATGGGCCTTATTCACCACGGAGGCACGGAGACACGGAGAAAAGCGGCTCATAACACTTTCCTGACAATGCCAGCCTTTAATGTGGGGACATTGAAGTTGATGATGAATCCAACCGGTTTACCTAAAAGTTTCATGTACGTAAGCAGTTGAGCTTCATGAATGGTGGCGATACGCTCAACGCATTTCAGCTCAAGGATGACAGTATTGGCAACAAGCATATCCAGCTTATAACCACAATCCAGGTTAAAACCCTTGTAGCCTACCGGGACAGTGATCTGCCTTTCAAAAAGAATTCCACGCAGCCTTAACTCATGACACAGACATTCTTCGTATGCCGACTCAAGCAAACCTGGCCCAAGAGCTTTGTGCACCTCAATTGCGGCACCGAGTATTTGCTCAGTTAATGCCTCATATCGAAGTTTCGATGTCGTTGTTGCCCCTTCAGCCATGACCTCTCCTGCCAAGGTACAGTTGGATACTTACCCCTTCCAATTTGTCCTTCTCCGTGTCTCCGTGCCTCCGTGGTGAAAATGAAACGGGAGTCACGTCTGCAAGACCCCCACCTTAAACTCCTTCACTTCCGGGTTCAGGCTTGCCGCCTCCAGGGCCGTGATCAGTGCCTGGCGCGTTTCCATGGGGTCGATGATCTTATCGATCCACAATCTTGCTGCGCCGTAGCGTGGATCAGTCTGGTGCTCGTAGGTGGCTTTGGTGGTGTTGAACAATTCCTGGCGCTCCGCGTCGCTCAATTTCTTACCACCACGTTCCAGCTGTTTGATCTTGATTTCCACCAGCGTGCCTGCGGCGGCCGAACCGCCCATGACCGCGTATCTTGCGGTTGGCCAGGCAAAGACAAATCGAGGATCATAGGCCTTGCCGCACATGGCGTAATGGCCTGCTCCGAATGACCCGCCAACGATCACCACAATCTTGGGCACCACCGAATTGGAGACGGCGTTCACCATCTTGGCGCCGGCCTTGATGATCCCGCTCCACTCCGCGTCACGACCGACCATGAAGCCGTTCACGTCATGAAGGAATATCAGAGGCACCAGATTCTGGTTGCAATTCATGATGAAGCGCGCGGCTTTCTCCGCACTCTCCGTGTAGATGACGCGCCCGAATTCAACTCGCTTTTCTCCTGAACCCGGATCGGTCTGCTGCACCGGCAACGCCTGATTGGCGACGATGCCCACGGCAAAGCCGCCGACACGCGCCAGTCCGCAGATGACTGTCTTGCCATATTCGGCTTTGTATTCGTCGAATTTTCCGCCATCGACAACCCGTGCAATGACTTCTTTCATGTCATAGGGACGCGCGCCATCGACTTCATAGATTCCGTAAAGCTCCTCGGCAGCGTAAGCTGCAGGCTCTGCTTTTCCGCGATCGAAGCGGGCAGCCGGCTTGTGACCCAACTTGCTGACCACGGAGCGTATGCGCTCCAGGCAGATATGATCATTGGCTTCGCGATAGTCAATGGTGCCGGCAATCTGCGCATGCATCTGAGCGCCGCCCAATTCTTCCGCGGTGTACCTGGCACCGATGGCTGCCTGTACCAGAGCCGGACCGGCCAGGAAGAGCCCGCTGCCTTCCGTCATCAGAATGGTGTCACACATCACCGGGAGATAAGCGCCGCCGGCAACACACATTCCCATGATGGCCGTAATCTGGGTAATTCCCATGGCGGACATGACTGCGTTATTGCGGAAGACGCGGCCGAAGTCATCGGTATCCGGAAAAACATCTTCCTGGAGAGGCAGAAATACGCCTGCGGAATCCACCAGATAGATGGTGGGAATATGGTTTTCGATCGCGATATTCTGCGCGCGGATGACTTTCTTGGCAGTCATGGGAAAAAACGCGCCGGCCTTTACCGTGGCGTCATTCACGATCAGCATGAATAGACGGCCCTGGATCCGTCCCAGCCCGGTGATCACACCCGCCGATGGCGCGCCGCCCCACTCTTCATACATTTCATAGGCGGCGTAAAGGCCAAGCTCAAGGAACGGCGCATCACGGTCGATGAGCAGATCGATGCGTTCGCGTGCCGTCAGGCGTTTTTTGGCGTGCTGTGACTCGATGGCTTTCTCGCCTCCGCCCATGCGGATCTGTTCTTCTTCGGTGCGAATGGCAGCCACCAGTTCCGCCATGCTGCGCATGTTCTTTTCATAGCGCGCCGACGTGGGATCAATCTTGCTGAAGAGCTTATTGGATAGTTCAGGCATGTGGGTTAGAGCAAACCTGCTAGGTTAAATGGTGACAGGGAGTGGGAGCAAACCGGATCTTGGCTCAGACCAACGAGAAAACCATACCGATGATGACACTGATTGCAATGATGTTCGGTGATCTGAATAAACAGGCTAAGGGTTCTTTCAGGAAACCGCCAATTTGATTGCCGCGGAAATTGGGTCTTCTGCGAGTTCATCTATAAGGCCGATGGCTTTCGCTTCTTCCGCATTGACCATCTCCGCCAGAAGAAACATCTGCAGTGCCCGCGCTTTTCCGATGAGTCGAGGAAGACGCTGCGTTCCGCCCCAACCTGTCATCAGCCCCAGGGACGCTCCGCGATGGCCGAACGCGGCGTCCGGTGATGCAATGCGGTAGTCGCACGCCAATGCGAGATCCATGCCGCCTCCCATGCAATAGCCACGGATCGCGGCCATCACCGGCGCGGGAAAATGATCGATGGCCAGCATGAGCCTTTGTCCCAGGCGAGAGAATTCGAATGCTTCCGGTCCGGTAAGCTGTGCAATCTCATTTAAATCAGCTCCGGCCGAAAAGAATTTTTCGTTGCCGGCGATAATGAGCCTTTTGACTGCACCGCCTTCGGCTTTTTCGCGGAGCTTTGTCACACACTCAAGCAGCTCCTGAATCATAGGGATACCCAGCTTGTTGGTTTCGTCAGCAGAAGTGAGACTCAGAACCGCAATGCCGTCGCCGAGAGGAAGGTCATAGGGATGAGCCGGAGCAATGCGCAGTTCGCAATATTTCAGATTGTGTTGAGGAGGGAGTGCTGCCACCCGCATTGTCCTTGGTGTTAAGAGGGGTTAGTAGAAGTCGCTGCAACTAAGAAAGAATCCACAGGTCTTGCAACTGAGCTTGCAGCGCGATTCCCGCATCTTGGATCCGCAATTTGGACAGTAACTTGCTGGATCAACAGGCGCCGTTCTGGATGGTTCATTCGTTCTGGATGGTCCAGCCGCTCGGGATGGATCAATGGTTGCGACCTGCGCCAGCGGCCTCGGGTTATCGCTGTTCATCTTCACATTTTCCTTCCTGGCATTGTCCCTCGCGCAGTGTAACCGCAGCACTCCAGCTGTGCAAGAAGCATTCACTACAACAAAGATCCAGCCAACGATCCAACTCTGCCTTACATCTCACCTGCCAGTCGCTAAACCTGTTTCTTTGCGGCTCCAGGAACTTTGTACTTGTGAAAATTACGGTTTTTGGCCTGACAATCACCTCTTCCTGGGGCAATGGACATGCCACGCCTTATCGCGCCATCTTCCGGGCACTGCACCGCATGGGACATTGCATACACTTCTTTGAGAAAGACGTTCCTTATTACAGTGCACGTCGTGATCTTGAATCGTGTGAATACTGTGACGTCACCCTCTATGCTGACTGGCCGCAGGTGCGCCGGGAAGCCCTTGAGGAAGCCGCTGACTCCGATGTGGTCATCACGGCAAGCTATCTTCCAGACGGCGCGCTCATCAATGACGAGATACTGGAACTGGAACGCCCACTTCGCGTGTTCTACGATCTCGACACTCCGATCACCCTCGACGGCCTCAAGAATGGTGATGTTGCCTACCTTCGCGCGCGACAGTTGGCGGAGTTCGATCTGGTGCTGTCGTTTACCGGCGGCCCGATCCTTGAAGAGCTGGAACTGAGACATGGAGTGCGCATGGCGCGTCCTCTATTTGGATGTGTTGATCCAGACGACTACCGCAAAGTTGCGGCGTCAATAGACTTTACCAGCGATCTCAGCTACATGGGCACCTACGCGGCTGATCGACAGGCGAAGGTGGATGAACTTTTTCTGGAACCGGCGCGGCGCCATCATGACCGGCGGTTCGTTCTTGCCGGTTCACTTTATCCCTGGGCATGGCAGTGGCCGGCAAACGTCCATCGCATCGAGCATATTGCTCCACAAGATCATCCGAGCTTTTATTCGTCTTCCCGGATCACGCTCAACATCACACGCGCTGAGATGGCGCGCTGGGGTTGGTGCCCTTCCGGACGGTTCTTTGAAGCTGCCGCGTGCTCAACTCCGCTGATTACGGACGCATGGCCCGGATTGAAAAGCTTTTTCGACGTCGAACATGAAATCACCATTGTTGCCACCGCTGCGGATGTGGAAAAAGCGCTGGGCCGCCCGGACACCGAGCTGAATCGTATGGCCACCCGCGCTCGCGCACGCACGCTGGACGAGCACACAGGAGCCGTGCGCGCGAATCAACTTATCGCTTACCTGGAGGAGGCCGGCTCAGCTACTCACCAGCATTTACGAACTCGCACGCGAAGAGATCAAACTGAAGAGGTGTCTCGATGATCGGAATCATTCCTGCCGCCGGTGCAGGTCAGCGCATACAGCCACTTGGCTGCTCCAAGGAACTACTGCCCGTGGGATCCAGGATCATCCAGGGCCTTGAGCGTCCCAAGGCCGTTTCAGAGTACCTGGTGGAGCGCATGATCGCCGCCGGGGCTGATCAGATTTGCATGGTGATTTCAGCCGAGAAGACTGACATCGTGAAGTATTTCGCCGAGCGCAATTACGCGGCGGAAATTTTTTATGTTGTCCAGCAGAAGCCGCAAGGTCTTTGTGACGCCCTCTTTCGCGCTGAACCTTTTGCCCACAGCCATGACAAAGTCCTGATTGGACTGCCGGACACAATCTGGTTCCCGGAGAACGCATACCTGCCAGCGCTTGACCTCGATCAAGCTGACGTTGACCTGGTTCTTTTCCCGGTGGGCGATCCCACGGTCTTTGACGCGGTGGTGTGCGACGACCAGGGTTTTGTTCGCGAGGTGCAGGTCAAACGCAAAGATGCAGCGTCCCATTGGATTTGGGGTGCCGTCACAGCCCGGGGCGAGTCATTCCATCGCCTTAAGTTGCTGTGGGAATCGCGCCACCGGTCAGATGAATATCTCGGCGATCTTCTTAACGCCTTCATCGGCGCCGGCAACTCCGTCCGCGGCAGATATTGCGGGGAGACCTATATGGACGTGGGAACCATGGAAGGCTATCGCAGGGCGCAGGACTATCTGCGGACAGAACTCAGGCCAACGCGAGCAGCATAAGAGCACGCCGCAAGGAATCAGTAGGACATTCGATCAGGCGCTTGCGCGCAGAACGTCCCGTATCTCACGGTTGATCTTGGCGCAGTCACGTCCGGCCTTATCGATCAGGTCAGACCATTTCTTGGCCGTATCATCTAACGGCATCTGCGCCAGCAGGTAAGAGGCCTGCATAATGGTTTCAATTGAATTGCTGAGATCGTGTGCCAAGGCCCTCAACTTCGTATTGATTTCAGCAGGGATCTTTGCCGTGGTCTCCATTTTTGGCTCCGCACTCATTTGGGCCTGCTCCAGTCTTATTCGCTGTTCAGCTTACTTGGCCAGTCGATTAGACGCAAACCGCTGAAATTTAGTTATCTGAGTCCGGGCATGTCCGTTTTCCACTACCTTATTGTTCTTAAAGTGGTTCCTGGGGCGCCCATTGTCATGTTTTGCCCCTGTACCAACCCCTTAATTTTTTAATGCTGACTTTGCCGTAGCCCCTCTAGGGTAAATCGCGCATGGAAGGCAGGCGTTCGTCGTATGTGAGCCCTAGAACCCGGGTCCTAAACTCAAGCCACAAACTTAATCAGTCGAGATGGAAAATTCTGCCGATAGGAAGCGCATTTAAGTCGTCCCCCAGGCGACGAAAAGTAGCTTTTTGGGGGAGTCGTGCGCAAAATTCATCTTTCGTTCTTGTTGAGTGCTTTTGTCCTGCTGAGCGTTACTTCTGCTTTGGCGGGAACAAAATTTCAGGCGACCACTACACTTTCGGCTGAGACCGGGAACAACACCAGCGCCGCCGCCACCTTTACAACACTGACTGACGGCGACATTGGCGTTACCAATATCAGCAAGGTACCCACGCGAAAGCTGCTTTACGCAAACTCCGGCACCAAACTCTTCGCTCACTTCATGCCATGGTTTGGGTTTCCCAACCACATGTCAGTGGGCTACAGCTCCAATGATGCTCTCCAGGTACAGAAGCAGGTAGCTGACATGGCCAGCCGTGGGCTGGATGGCGCCATTATGGACTGGTATGGGCGCGGTCAATCCAGCAACCAATTCCTTTCCTACGATCAGACCACGCAATTGATCATGCACCAGGCCGAACTGCAGCCCGCGTTCAGCTTTCTGGTGATGTATGACACCGGCGCTTTGAAGACCTGCGCGGCAACGGTGGGCTGTGACGTTACCCAGGCCACCATTGATGACTTGAACTATGCCAACGTGACCTATGAAAATTCCCGGGCTTACCTGCACGTTGGCACGCAGCCTGTGGTCCTGTTCTTTGGCGACACCGCGTATGCAATTGACTGGACCCGCGTACGCAATGGCGTTGCCGGCAATCCTCTGCTGGTATTTCGCAATGCGGGCGCATTTACTCATGCGCAAAGTGGCGGCGGGTATTCCTGGCTGGCGCCGGAAACTGTGAGCGCCACCGATCCCATGGCCCTGCTTTATATGGACAACTATTACCGCACCGCCCTGGCTCATTCCGGCATGTTCTCAATGGGCTCGGCTTACAAGGGTTTTAATGACAGTCTGGCGGCGTGGGGTACCAACCGCCTGATCAACCAGCAATGCGGACAGACGTGGCTTCAATCCCTGGCGGAAGCCGGGAAATATTACTCCAGCACCAGCCCACTCCCATTTCTACAACTAGTCACGTGGAATGATTACGAAGAAGGGACAGAACTTGAAACCGGCATTGATAACTGCGTGACCGTGAGTGCATCAGTCAGCGGAACGATTGCGTCGTGGAGCATCACCGGACAAGCCAATACCGTGGACCACTACTCGATCTATCTTTCCCAGGATGGCCAGAACCTGATGTGGCTGGCAGACGATGCTAATCCGGGATCAATGGATCTGGCTGCCTACGGCTTCAACTCCGGCAACTACCTGGTGTTTGTGAAAGCGACCGGCAAACCGTCATTGACAAACAAGATGTCAGCCGGTGTGCAGGTGACAATTCCGAATAAACCTCCCGTTGCGGGACTTAGCGTGAGCCCGTTGAGTGGGCCGGCGCCACTGAACGTGACCGCGTCCGCCGCCGGATCCAGTGATCCGGACGGAAATATCGCCAGTACCGCGATTAATTTCGGCGATGGAAGCGCTATCTTCAATGCCGTGAGCGCAAGCCACACTTATTCCACCGCTGGAAGTTTTACGGTGACTGCTACTGTCACGGACAACCTCGGTGCGATCGCCAGCAAGACGACTGTGGTTCAGGTAACGTCCACGAACAAACCGCCGGTCGCCGCGCTGACTGTTACACCCGATACTGGATATGCCCCGGTAACAGTCACAGCTAGCACCGCCGCGTCATCTGATCCTGATGGCACCATTGCAGGTTCGGTCATCAACTGGGGAGATGGATCAACCTCCGCCGGTCCGTCAGCTCCGCACGCGTACTCAACTGCCGGCACTTACACGATTACCGCAACCGTCACGGACAACCAAGGCGCCAAGTCATCCACCGCGGCGAATGTGACTGTGCGGGCGCCGCAAGTTGTGGTGAAGAGTCCGGTGGTATCCGGACTGTCAGCTCCGGTCGCAGTACAGACCATGAACTCACCTCTCCATGTTGTGGCCAGCGGCTTCTCCGGGCTGCCAGTCACCGCGATGCAGATCTATCTGGATGGAACTCTGGTTTACAGCGTGAGTGCCAATGCAATTGATACCAGTGTGGCGGCGACACCGGGCGCTCATGCCTTTGTAATCAAAGCCTGGGACAACAGTGGCCGCAGCTTTTCCAGCAATTTTTCTGTCACGGTGAATGCGCCGCCGATAGCCGCTTTGACCGTGAACTCGACATCGCTACTGGTTGGCGGTTCCATCACAGCAAGCGCGGCCGGTTCGACAGATGCGGATGGCACAATTGTTTCCACGACTATCAATTTTGGTGATAGCACGGTGTTTTCCGGGGCCAGCGGCACTCACCAATACACCGCAGCCGGAACATATACAGTCACCTCAACGGTCACTGACAATGCCGGGGCAAGTTCGTCCAAAAGCCAAAGCATCACGGTGAAGCCACAATTCACGACGATCACCAGCCCGACGGTAACCAGCACCACCAGCACATCGCTGGTCATTGCCGGTACTTCTTCGTCTGGCTATCCGATCACAGCGACGCAGATTTACGTGGATGGCGTGCTTAAATTTCAAACCAAAACAGCCTCTGCCAGCACGACATTGTCCTTAGCTGTGGGCACGCATTTAATTGTTGTGCAAGGATGGGACGCATCGGGCGCCGTATTCAAGTCTTCGATGTCCGTCACACGCAAATGATTGTGTACTTCGCGGTGAAAGCTAAAGCTCCTCCTGATTCGTTCTGAGCCTCAGCAGACTGGAACGAACTTCGGAGGAGGCCGACATGCTCGAATTCACCCTACTCTTTGCGGATGAACGCTCCGCTGCTGGCGTCGACCAGCACGGTCAACTTGGAGTTGGAGTCGCTGCCGCCGTAGACTACGTGCCAGCGTAACTGGTTAGAGTGTCCGTCCCAATCCAGTTCATACAGCACCTGGAGCTTCGGGTCCTTCTCTGTGAGTTGTTTGCCACCGTGCTGCTGCGCCACTTCGAAAGCTTTATCTGTATCCACCTTCAGGAAGTTAAGATCAAAGGGAGAAGTGGAGCGATTTTCAGGATTGAAGCTGTCTTCAACTCCGTGATCGACCCGAATTTTGGAGTCGGCCATGCCTGACCACATGAATGGTTCTGCCTTTTTCCGCGAGGGCGAACCAAAGATCGCCCGCCAGTTCCCCGACTTGCCATCCTGCCCTGTGCTTTCGGTGGCAGGGCTGGACGACAGCGTGATGGGCTGAGCATCTGGTGACCACAGCCGGGCAACGGGAATCATGTTTTGCAAAGCAAAACGTCCCGTTTCATAATGATTGGTTTTCTTGGGAGCTTCGGTCGGTTTAGAGTCATCGCAGCCCAGCAGCAGAAGACCTGCGACCATGCATACGAACAAAGTGATCTTTTTCCTGGTTATCATGTGTCTCATCATTCTAGACGAGAACACGGGGCATTCTGGATGCCCCAAAGGTGCATGTCTTCAAGTGATTACTGACTAAAGTTATTCGGTCTTTGTTCCCGCCTTGCGTGCCTCTTCCTGGAGGTCGCTGAGCTTCTGATTGGCGGAGTCCAGCGCCTGCTTCTTGGTGTCCATCTCTTCCTGCGTCTTACGCATTTCTTCGCCGAACTTGGCTGAGTCACGCAGTTGTGCGCCCGCGTCACCGTAGTACGTAGCGGCCCTCAACTTGGCTTCGCGTTGCGCGATATCCAACTCGCGCTGCAACCGTGAGATCTCCTGCTTCTGGGCCTCTACCCTGGCCTTGAACTCATCGGCCTTCTTGACCTTCGCGTCTTTCTCATCCTTGGCGTCTTTGGGGTCTTTGCTGTCTTTACCGGCATCTTTAGAAGCGTCTGCAGGCTTGTCATCTTTCTTCGCTGTGTCATCTTGCGGATGCGCGAGCCGGGGCATGTTGTCATCATCCAGCTTTACGTTGGACGTGCCCTTCTTCTTATTGCGGTTCTGGCGTGCAATGTCTCCCAGCGATTGCTGGGCAAAGACGCCGGCAGATAACGCAAACACAAAGACAAACGAAAAGATTGCTCTCATGGATACCTCAAGGCTGAGTTGCTGCTCATATTGTACTTCGGTTAGCAGAGCTGATTCTGCCCCAATGCGGGCCACAGAAACGATAGGGTAAACCCCGTATCGGACATAGGTAATAAGGCCATTCCCTAGCGCACCGGGAGAAACTGCATGTACCAGCGCAGGATACCGTCACCCCAAAAAGCTGCAATCATTGCGCCGGCACCCAGAAAGACACCGAAAGGGATCTCAAAATTACGATAAATCAGAATGGCCGACTGCCAGGCCCGGCCTCGTGTGGTGGCTGCGTCTTCCGCGGGATGGCGGCTTCGTCTCCTGGCCATGCGCTTCCGCCACACGATCACGATCAGCAGCAGACCAAAGCAACTTCCCACCAGAGATCCAAGCAGTAACACCAGAAGCGTTAATTTCACGCCCAGAAAGGCTCCTACCAGAGCCATCAGTTTCACGTCACCTCGGCCCATGCCTTCCACTCCGCGAAGCGCTTCATACGCCAGCGCGATGCCAAGGATGAAACCGGAACCCAGTGCCGCGCCCGCGAGGGCGTTCATCAATGACAGTAGACGCCAGTTTTCAATCCCGCGCAGAAAATAGTCTGCAGGACCCTCCAACCGAACGGCCAGGCTGAACAAAATTCCTACAGCGATGCCCGGCTTGGTGAGCAGATCAGGAAGCAGCTTGGTTTCAGCGTCAGTGAATATAAGGCCGATCATCAGGAAACTGAAGGCGCTCAGCTTCAAGGCATTCGGTCCTGGGCCAGCCAGAAGAAAGCTCAACGCAAAGAACGCCCCGGTGATCAGTTCAACAATCGCATAGCGGGGTGAGATGGGAGCTTTGCAGTTACGGCATTTGCCACCAAGAATGATCCAGCTGAGAACAGGAATGTTGTCCATGGCGGAGATGGGCGTTCCACACGATGGGCAGGCCGATCGCGGGCTGACAACCGACAGTTCCCGCGGCATGCGGTAAATACATACATTCAGGAAACTCCCCAGGATGAGCCCGAAGAGAAAGAAGATAGCCGCCATCACTGTTGTGTTCTGAAGAATGTCAGAGTAAGTCTGCAGAGCCAGGTTCCGCCTTGATGTAGGGTTCTGGCGAGATTATACGCAGAAGCCGGAAGTTCGCGCCGGTTACGGCAGAACACGGCTATTGAACAAACACAGGGTAGATCAAGATTGAAGGCTGCTTACGCGCTGTCCTTGATTCGCGTGATATGCCCCTGCAAAGCCGGCGCGTTAGGGACCGAAGGAGGCAAGTCCCCGGTCCAGTTGATCTGTTTACGATTGGCGAGGCGCATTTCCGGTTCCTGAAAGTTCCACTCACCGCCATTCTGCTCACGAATGCCGATGTTGTAGCCGAGGGCGTGATCTGCCGGCTCAGCTTCACGCCATTCGAAGAGGGACGCTTCCAGATCTTCTCCCACACATTCGTTCGGACGGAGCACCAGCACCCAATCATTGCGCGCATCCTGGGTATAAGCGCCATGGTCAACGCCGTTCACGGCCTGAATCACACGTGCACCATGATCACGCGCAACCTTGACCGTGTCATCGGTGGAACCGTGATCAATCACCACGACTTCATCGCACGGACGAAGAGAGTCCAGGCAGCGCTCAAGGTGCGGAGCGACGTTACAGGTGTGGAGCATCGCCGAAATTTTTGTTTTCGCCATGGTGTGGATCACTCGCCGGTCAGACAGATGTTGGATGCAAAACAACGCCGCCCCGAGAGGCGGCGTCATGTTTATGAAGAGGATTGCTTTACTCGTTCATCGCCTGGCGGTTGCCGCTCCCGGGCATTACTGAGATCGAGTTCTGCAGCTGGAAGCTCAGAACGGTTTCCGGCTTCAGGAGGATTTGTTGTCCTTTGGTGGCCGCTGAAACGCCAGTTCCTGCGCCAGCGCCTGCCGCGGCGCCAATGGCAGCTCCTTTGCCTCCACCGAAGATTCCGCCCAGAATTGCTCCCACAGCAGCGCCGCCGCCAACCTTGGCAGCTGTGGCCTTGCCGCGTCCGTTGCCCTGCTTGGACCAGCGATCTGTCTGGATGGAGTAGCTCTTTCCATTCATGTGAAGCCGTGTCAGCTCAATTACCAGATCAGACTGCCCGGCGAAGCGTCCAGCTGACTTCACTTCCACCACACGGCCTTCCACGTCAGCCGACGTCGGAATCACAGTCTTGCCTTCTACTACGATCGGCGAGGAGATCGAACCGTGAAACACATCGCCCACCTGGGACTTTTCCGAATCCAGCTGATCCGTCAAGCGAACGCTGACCTGCGTGCCTGTGGGAATCGTGACGGGCTGCGGAACTGGAGGTGGCGTCGGAGCACTGGTTGCGGCCGCGCTGTCATAACTACTGGAATTTCCAGAAGGCGGCGTAGTGGCGCCGGTTGGCGGCACCGTGGTACGCAGACCATTCTCATCGTTGTTGTTTCTGTTCTTCGTCGTCGTTGCCGGGGAACTCTTGTAATTGTGCCAGGGCGAACTTTTTTTCTCAGGAACGGGCGCGGGAGCACTCGCCGCGGGCTCGGGCGCCGGAGGCATATTGTTGCTGGCCGTTGCCGCGCTTACTTCAAGGTTGTTGACCACCGTCTTTACGCCTTCCACCTGCGCGGCATCATTGGCGGCGGCATTACGGGCTGCATCACTACTCACAGCCCCGGACAGCGTTACAACGCCATTATTTGCATTGATAGTCACCTGCTTATCAGGGACACCGCTGTCGGAATTGATTTTGTTCTGCACGTCGGTGGCAATCTGCGCATCCGGACGAGGCCCGGAGTGATTGCAACCAGCGGCTACAAGAATAAGGGACGCGAAAACCGCGCCGAGAAGATATCTCTTCATAAAAACACAATCTCCTGCGATTGAGGGCTATAAACATTTTTGATGCAGAGCTGCGGAAATCGACCCACAGTTCGCATGTAAATTTCTGCCGGCCAAGGGTTTACAAGTTTCTGGCCCAATAATTTACGGGACTGGCGCAGCCCCACCTGCCTATACAAAATTGTAACCCTTGCCGGCAGCCATAGTTGTTGAAAAGGTGCTTAATTGGGGCAAACTAACGGCTTAGTTCAGAAGTAAGTCTCAAAGAGTTCGGACAGAGACGCGCGCCATCCGTTCACCCCATCCGCAAAAACCCTCTGGAGTAACATTGAAGATTCGGTTCATGGGCCCAATGTCACATGTGGAACCCTCTTCCAGCATGCGCAACTGGCCCACGGTCACCGGTGGTGTCGAAAGAAGTTGCGCGAATCGCGCACCAATCTTCATCAACGACATGGGAATATTGACCGCCGGCTTCTTAATGCCCGCGGCGGTCGCGATTTCATTCAGTACCTGATTGAGCGTCAACTCATCCGCGCCGCCAAGGTCGATGGTCTGGCCAGTTGCAGCGTCGCTGGTGAGCGCACGCGTGAAACACAAGGCCACATCTTCATTCGAAACAGGACGAAACTTCGGCCGGCCATCTCCCGGCACCGGCCGAAATAAGGGAGCCTTCCTCATTACGCCCGTCATCTCATCGACAAAACCACCGCTCCCAAAAATGAGTGATGGACGCAAAATGCAGTATGGAATTCCGCTGCGCCGGACTTCTTCTTCGCCGCGCCATTTTGTCGTCTGATAGTCGGCCACGCCATCCGCGCGGGCACCCAAGGCTGACATGTGCACAAATCTCTTGATTCCGCTTTTCCTGGCCGCGTCCACCACGTTACGTGTGCCGAGATGATGCACGCTCTCGAACGTGTTGCTGCCTTTCTCCATGATGATGCCGACCAGATGGATCACCGCATCGCAGCCATCCATGCCTTTTTCCAGGCCTTTGCCGGAGACAACGTCCCCGGCAACGTATTGAAAATCCCCTTCACGATGAAAACTCTGGGCCAGCCTGGCACCGGTCCCATTACCGCGTAAAGCTGCACGTACCGCGTGACCTTCCTTTAACAGCCTTTGCGGCAACGTTTTACCCACAAAGCCCGTGGCACCGGTAAGAAAGACTTTCATACAAACGATTGTAGATGGCCGCACCCGTCATACCGGAGGGCGACATGCAGTAGCCGAACGCGGCGCGATGTGATAAAAAATTTCTTCCATTTTCTTTATTCGAACCTATGTCATTGCGGGTAGCACGCGGCGTCTTTAATCCGGAAAAAGAGCGGTTTCATTACTATGTCTCTTTCAAGCCCACACTCGATCCCACGGAGGAGCAGCGTGCCGCGGGTGTACGCCACAAAATCAACGTGGCTGTTTCCGTGACCGAAACTGGTGAGCTTGCCGACCTGGCCTTTACGCTCCCGGAAGCCTGTTGCAACCAGCAATCTCTGCAATATGTCACGCGAACCGATTCAGCCAGTGTTATCGAGGACCGCGTATTCGTGGTGGTTCCCGGCATGAACGGTGACTCCGTCCTGGAAGCACATGGCACCCTGGAAGTGGACGGCGCAGGCAAGATCATGGGCCTGGAAATTTCCTAGCTAGATACCCCACAAAGCTATTCTCTTTGGCTGAATTCGCCTTTTGTCTTGACAAATCTCTCAAGTGTATAGAGTATGTATACACTGAACACAGGCGTGCCATCACGTAAGTCGTGGGGATTTGCCACAGCCAATGATTCTGACCATTGACGCCAACTCGCGCACGCCAATCTACCAGCAGATTGCTGAAGGAATTAAATCGCTCATAGCGCGTGGCGTGCTTTCGGAGGGAACGGCGCTTCCCCCGGTCCGCCAGATGGCAGCCGACCTGGGCGTGAACCTGAACACCATCGCTACGGCTTATCGCGAACTGCAGACAGAAGGGCTTATTACTGTGCGGCATGGATCGGGAGCGGTTGTGGCCTCGCAACGTGTGTCCGGCGCCACGGACAAGAAAGAGCTGCGCAAACCATTGCGAACAGCGATTACGCAGATGATTCTAGCCGGCCTGGGCCAGGCTGACATCCTTGAACTGGTCAACGAGGAGCTGGGCTCTCTGGCCAAAGGAGTGAAATAAGTTATGGACGCAAAATTTTCTTTGCTCATTTATTTTCTGGTTGTGGCCATGCGCGTCTACTCTTTTCGCCGGCGCTGGGACATGCCTGTGCTGCATGGTCCGCATTATTTTTACCGGATTCACGTGAGTGAAGGCTTCTATGAGGGCGCTGGGCGCAAACTGCTGCGTATATACCGAACATTAGTTTTGTGGCCGTTTTTAGCGGAGCTGGCAATATTCGCGGTTTTGATGTTCCGCCAAAATTATGACGGTCTTACAGGATTGTGCGTTGCCGCCATGCTCGCCATGGTCCTGAACCAGCGTCTGGTATTGGCGATTCTCAGCCGGAGCGCCAGGAAATTTGAAGAGAAGGAGATTGATCCCGCGCCTGCGGCGATTAGTCTCTCTCTGAATCCCCGGCGACTGGCCGACTATACGAACCCGATTTTCGAGATCATTCTGGCCAGCGCCATCACGCTGACCCTGGTTTTTCTGGCGCAAATGCATGCTCCCATGGCGCCGTCTCTGATCTTGTTGTATCTGCAAGTGGGCTTCCTGCTGGTAAAGAAAGCTACTGTGGATTGGCGAGCGGCGGCGCCTCTGGAAAACTCAGAAATTTACCTTGAAGTCCGGGAGCGCAGGCGCAAGCTTCTGCTGTTTGCCTGCGATTTCTACCGTGGCATGGCCGGGCTTGTGATGATCAAACAAGCCGTCTACCAGTTGACCACCGACGCACGCTGGCACTGGACGCTGCGATATCTATTCCTTGCAGTGATGATTGCCTGTGTCTGCTTCGCAGCCGTCAAAAGCAATGAACTGTACGCCATGTATCGCAAGCTGAAGCCGTCACGCGACAGAAAACGGCTATCGGTTCCCAACCCTGGAGGCTTCCTTGCCGGCGGGCTGCTCTATTTTGATCCCGATAATCCTGCAATCTTCGTACAAGGGCCAAGGACCGTGGCATTGAACGCCGGGAACCATCGCCTGCTACTGGGAGCTACTTACCTCATTGGATTGATGCTCCTGATCACGTGGACCAGCAAAGCTCATGCGGCCAAAGGCCCGGAAGGTCCCCATGCCCATAGGACACAGCTGACGCTGTCTCAAACAGTTGAGAGCTGGCCAAAGGTGGAACCGTAACCTGTACTGATTCCAAAGTTTCCACCCGGAAGTATTACGGCCAAATAAAAATCTGGACTGCGTAGTACTTCTACTCTGGATGGCACATCCTGTTTAATGTCTGCAACATAACTCCAATCCAGCCCTCCAGATCTGCTTTGTCTCCTTACTTCACGTAGGGAGATTGCTTGATTCAACCAGAGTAGGTACTCGTCCATAGTGTGGGCCCATGAAGCGTACACAATTGCTCACCAGAATTTACTCTCTCGGGCTCCTGCTGCTGGCGGGCGCGTCAATCCACCTGACTGCGGCCAAAGCTTCGGCGCAGGCCCCCAGATCTAAACACGTTTACATTGTGGCTGAAGAAAACCGCAGCTATGAAGAGATTGTCGGCAGTGCAGACATGCCATACCTGAACAGTCTTATCGCCAAGGGCGCGTTGGCCACTCAGTTTTACGCCAATGAGCACGGCTCTCTGGAAAATTATCTGTTGGTAACTGCCGGCCAGTACATTACCCACAACAACTCCACTACCGCGGTCTTCAATGTCGATAACCTCGACCGCCACCTGATCCAGAGGGGGATGACGTTCAAGTCCTATGCCGAGTCGCTTCCCTATTCTGGTTATACCGGGCTGTACTCCGGGGCATACATGAAGCGCCATGCTCCGCTTCCTTATTACACTGACATGGCCAATAGCAGCCTGATCAAGAACCACCAGAACAGCAGCCACATGGCCACCGATATTGCCAACGGTACGCTGCCCAACTTCGCTTTTATTACACCAGACGGCGACCACGATCTGCATAACTGTACAGCCACTCTTTCCACTTGCAAGCGGACCGCAGATGCGTGGCTTAAAACCAACATCGGTCCTCTGCTGGCCAGCAAGGATTTCCAGCCTGGCGGCGACGGCGTGCTCATTATCTGGTCAGATGAAGCCGATCTGAGCACTGACAACCGTTGCAGCGCGACGGTTAAGACCGGCTGCGGCGGACGCATTGTGGTCTCCATGATCGGACCGCAGGTGAAGGCAGGGTTTAGATCCGTGGCTACCTACCACCAGCAGAGCGTTCTGCGCACCATCCTGGAACTATTCGGCGAAACCAGCGGCTTCCCCGCGGCAGCAAATACCGCACCTGCAATGGCCGAGTTCTTCAAGAGCTCCAGCGCTGCCGGTGGGGCAGTCGTCACTATCAGTGCACCCACCACGTCTACCGTGACCGGCTCTCCTGTACGCCTGGCCGCTCACGCTGCCGCTCCAAATCCGATCACCGCCATGAAGATCTACGTCGATAACATAAGCAAGTATTCGACTTCCAGCAGCAGCGTTGACCAGATGATCGCCATGAGCAAAGGAACTCACAATGTGGTGTTCCAGGCATGGGACAGTAAAGGCAACATCTACAAAGGCAGCAAACAGATCAAGGTCCAGTAAGTTCGGATAACAACGCAGATAGAAAGCCGGCGCCACTCCGGGTGGAAACTCACTCGCGCGTGGCGCCAATTTTTTGTCCGGTTACAATGTCATTCAGTGACCAAGCCGCTAACAGAGAAGCCCGATCCCGGCAAAGCGCTTGCTGCGTTTGTTCTTGCCGGCGGAAAGAGCTCACGCATGGGCCGCGATAAGGCCACGCTGTCTCTGCATGGACGCACGCTGCTTCAGCATGCATTGAGTACTCTGCGTGAAATTACCAGCGATGTGTCCATTCTGGGGTCGCCGCAAACCTATGGCGATCAGGGCGCACCGGTAATCGCAGACATCATCCCGGAGTGCGGCCCATTGGGCGGAATTCATGCCGCACTCACTCACACCCGGGCTGCTTACAACCTGATTATCGCCGTGGACACGCCGTTCCTCTCCGCGGACTTCCTCCGGTTTCTTACGTCCCGGGCGGCTGAGTCAGGCGCTGTGATTACCACGCCAGAGATCGCCGGCTACACGCAGCCGCTCTGCACCGTATACTCCCGTCAATTTCTTTCCATCGCGGCTCACGCTTTGAAATTGGGAGAATATAAGATTGTTCCGCTCTTTCCCCATGACGCGACACTGACAATTTCCGCAGCTGAAATGGCGCAGTTTGCCTTCACGCCGGAGATGTTTGACAATTTGAATACGCCGGAAGATCTTGAACGCGCGCGATTACGAAGCCTGGCCAACAAACGATGAGTGAAAATCCCGTCCCGGAGCAGCAGCAGCCTTACATCGAGTTTCGGCATGTCTTCAAGGCCTTTGGAGACAACCAGGTGCTCAACGATGTGAGCTTCCCCGTTTATCCAGGAGAGACTCTTTGCATCCTGGGACGCAGCGGCGTGGGTAAATCGGTGTCACTTCATCACATCATGGGCTTTCTCAAGCCCGATTCCGGCAGTGTCATCGTCGCCTTTCAGGACATTGCTCAGTGCAACGAGCAGGAGATGGAGCGCATTCGCAAGAAGGTAACCATGGTTTTTCAGAATGGCGCCCTATTTGATTCACTCTCGGTGGGTGAGAACGTGGCCTTCCCCCTGCGCGAGCGCCATGATCTGGACGAAGAACAGATCTATCAGATTGTGGACGGCCTGCTGGACATGGTGGGCGTAAAACCCATGCGTGACCTCCTTCCTTCTGACCTTTCCACCGGCATGAAGCGCAGCGTGGCCATTGCGCGCGCACTGTCTGCTCAACCTGAATGCATCCTTTATGACGAGCCGACCACAATGGTCGACCCTTTGATGGCGACTCTTCTCGGCGATCTCATCCAGAAATTGAAGCAGCAGCTTAAGCTCACCAGCATCGTGGTTACACATGACATGCGACTGGCCAAAAAACTGGCTGATCGAATTGTCTTCCTGCATGAAGCCAAAGCTATTTTCGTTGGTAGCGTCCCGGAAATGAAAACAAGCGACAACCCGATTGTGCGCCAGTTTCTGGAGCTCGATCAACTGATCCTCCCGGGGGAATGAATCGCCGACATCGCCGTCATCGCGCGACATCGCCGAGATCGGAAGAGCAAGAGCTCACCGCTGATTTCATGGATAACCCTTCAGCTAGGATTCCAAAGCTTTTGACTCAACCTATCCCAAGCTATTCCGGTTTTTGTTTGGTCTTGGCATGTTGCTGATCATTGCGAATCAGTGTCATCAGTGTTGATCAGCGGTAAGGGTTCTTGCCGATCTCGGCGATGTCGCGCGATGACGGCGATCACGGCGATTTCTCTGCGTCATAGTCGCCCAGTGATCTACTCAGAAACTCCGTCCCATCCTCTTGTTCATCATTCCGGAGAGATACGTTCTTACGTTGGGGGCAATGCGTCCATGCGACAGCACGTCGCGCAGGGCTTGTATAGGAAGATCGGCGGCAATCTGGACCACGCGTGCGAATGGCGTGTTCTTGTTACCCAGCAACGCAGCTTTGATGTCATTACGGTGGAACCATTTTTGATGGCGTGAAACCGCGGGAGCCAGCAACTCCGTGCCGGATTCCTGCTTAAGCGCACGCACAACCCACGCTTCAGTCATCTGTGGATTCATGAGCGCCGCCTGAATAATTCGGTCTTCTTTGTCCGTCAGCAGGGCCGCGGCCACGCGCCCTGAGCTTCGCTTTGCCAGGGTAAAACGCTCTCCGGCAGAGATGGTAGCCAGTTTGTTGATCAGAACGTCTTCAGCCGCGCGCTTCACATCGGCCGCTACCACTGGCAGCAGCGCAATCTGCATCAGTTCAAAAACATAAAGATGGCGGATGGTGGGAACCGAGACATGCCTCGGGGTCTGCGGGTGCATCACCAGGGCCAGCCTCACCTTGCGCAGCTTGGCGATCGCGGAGTTGCGATTCAGCTCTTCCAGCGCTTCTCGTGGCAGATCACGACGGTTGAGCAGTGAGAGGGCCAGATCTTCGCCCAGTCTTGCATCGCCCGCAACCGCGATCAGGATCTCCGGCGACGGATCGTGGATCAATTCGTCAAGCACCGCATCCGCTGGGAGCGTCACCTTCTTGCGCTGAGTGGAAAAGGTGTCAGTCATGAATCGTTAAGAATCTGCCCGGGCTAACGTCGCCCGCGATGTGCCGCGATCTCCAGCGCGCCGAGCACGGGCCGGACATGGGTGAAACTCACTGCGGCTTCGGGGCGTTCGTCTTTCAGCGCATCACGAAATGAGTTCCGCACACCCGCGGAACCTTGCAGCACGCCTCCGGAAAGAGCAACCGGCACCACGCCACCTTCAGACCACAGCTTCTGGATGACTGCCGACGCCAGGCTGGCAAGAGCGCGGCCGGCGCGTTCGGTAATATCAGAGGCACTGGCATCACCTTCTTCCGCCGCTGACGCCACCGCTGCCGCGAGTTCGGCGAAGCGGGGCTCGGACGCATTCGCCAATCGCACCACTTCCTCCGGCAGCACTCGCCAGTGCCTGGCGATTACCTCCATCAGGCCGATGTTCCTGCCGCAATCATATGCGCGCAGCGTTGCAGCCACGGCTTCCCGTCCCACCCAGAAGGCTGAGCCTTCGTCCGATACATTGGGTCCCCAGCCGCCGGCACGCGCTGTCTCCCCAGCTTGATTGCGGCCAAAGGCGATCGATCCGGTTCCGGAGATCACGAGAACACCATGTGAAGTTCCAAAGGCAGCCCGATGCGCGATCACGTGGTCCCCGGCCGCATAGATGGTGGCCGAAGGAATCACCTCGCGGATGGTCTCCTGTGCCCAGCTCACGGCATCGGGCAAAGAAGCGCCTGCCATTCCAATACAGACATGTTGAATGTCACGCTCCAGCACGCGCGCCGATGCAGCCGCCCGCGCCATTGCGTCCTGCAGGTTCGTGCGGGCAAGTTCTTTGCCTACGCGAGCCAGTTTGCACGACGCGCCCGTGGCCTGGCCAAGTAACTCAGCGCCATTACTGATGGCGCAGTCGGTCTTGGTACCACCGGCATCAATGCCCAGATAAAGTGACATAAGCGGAGAGCTGCATCATATTCCAATTTTGTTCTTGCTTTGTGTGATTTGTACTAATAATGTTTGCAAACCCAATGACTTTCCGGATAAACCAGAAGCATGCGACTCCATTCAGTTGACGTCGTTATCATTGTCGCCTATCTACTCTGCATTACGCTCTTTGGACTGAGGTTCCGAAAGTCTCAACGTTCCCTGCGCGATTATTTCCTTGCTGACCGCTCGATTCCATGGTGGGCCATCGGTCTTTCGATCGTTGCCGCGGAAACCAGCACACTCACCGTTATTGGCACGCCGGGCATCGCCTATGCCGGAAATTTCGGCTTCCTCCAGCTTGTGTTCGGCTATCTGGCTGGTCGCGTTGTCATCTGTCTGCTCTTTATACCGCAATATTTCCGCGGCGAGATGTACACCGCCTATCAGCTTATAGACCGCCGTTTCGGCAGGACGCTTCACAAAATTACTGCCGGAATCTTTCTTGCTACGCGGGCCGCGGCCGAAGGCGTCCGTATATGGGCCGTGGCCATCGTTGTCCAGATTGCTCTCGGGACCAGCGAGATCATCTCAGTGGCCATCGTGATGGCGCTCACGCTGATTTACACGTTTGAAGGCGGGATGGCCGCCGTGATCTGGACGGACGTTGTACAGCTTGGCATCTATGTAGCTGGGACCATTGTCGGTTTTTTTACTCTTACACATCTTGTGCCAGGGGGTTGGCCTGCCATCCACTCGGCTGCCGCGCATGCCGGCAAGCTTCGGGTATTCGATTTCTCATTCGACTTTTTCAGCAAATACACCTTCTGGGCCGGACTGATCGGCGGCATGTTCCTGAATACCGCCAGCCATGGTACTGATCAGCTGATGGTTCAGCGGCTGCTCGCGGCGAAAAACGAAAGCGAATCCAAAGCTGCGCTGCTTTCCAGCGGCGTGGTGATTCTGGCCCAGTTCACTTTGTTTCTCCTGGTCGGCGCGGGACTCTGGGTCTATTACGGACTCTACCCTCCGGCCGTGCCCTTTGTCCGCGTGGATAACGTCTTCCCAACTTTCATCGTCGATCACATGCCGCACGGCATTTCCGGACTGCTGATTGCCGCGATCCTTGCCGCTGCCATGTCCAACTTGAGCGCTTCTCTGAACTCGCTTTCGTCCACCACGATGATCGATTTCTATCTGCGGTTTCGTCCCAGGACCACCGACAGCACGCGCCTTGGACTTTCACGCCTTTCCACATTGGTCTGGGGCGTGGTCTTATTCGCACTCGCGGTAGCCGCGCGTGGCCGCGGTAAAGTTCTGGAACTTGGACTGAGCATTGCCGGCGTTGCTTACGGATGCATGCTTGGCGTCTTCCTTCTGGGCCTTCTCACCAAACGGGCCACGCAATTCGGCGCCATTGTTGGTATGCTCTCGGGACTGGCACTGAATATCTATTTATGGAAGTGGACAAGCGTCCCGTTCACCTGGTATGTCACCCTGGGTGCACTGATGACGTTTGCTATCGGGTACAGCGCTAGTCTGATCGAAGGCAACAATCTGATGCCCGCGAATGCGGAGCCAGTGGAGGCTGATGCAAGCCACGGAAGTTAAACGCAGCGAACTTGTCCGCGAACTCAACGTATGGCATTCCACCGCCATCGTGGTTGGCACCATTATTGGCAGCGGCATCTTTCTTGTTCCCGCGGAAATGATGCAAGCCGTCGGGTCGGCCAGACTCGTTTATCTGGCCTGGATCGTGGGCGGCATGCTTTCCTTCTTCGGCGCCCTGACCTATGCCGAACTGGGAGCCGTACGTCCCTTTGCCGGCGGTGAATACGTTTATATTCGCGATGGTTACGGTCCGCTCCCCGCCTTTTTGTATGCGTGGACGTGGTTTCTGATCGCCAAGCCCGCATCCATCGCCACCATCGTCAGCGGACTGGTGCGCGTGCTGGGGAATTTCTCCGCATTCAGGTTTCTGCCACAGCCTTTATTCACGGTCTCGCACTACTCCGTGACTTACGGACAGTTGGTCGCCATCGGCGCAACCGTCCTCATCTCGGCCTTGAACTACATTGGCATCCGCAAAGCCGGTAATTTTCAACTCGTGCTGACCGCGCTGAAGCTTGTCATGATCGTGGCCATTATCTTTGCCGGCTTTTCGGCAGCAACCGGCACCTGGAGTAACTTCGGAACCACATTCATGGGCGCCAAAGGCGGCATGGCAGGCTTCATGGCCGCATTAGTCGCCGCCTTGTGGGCCTATGACGGCTGGAATGACCTCAACATGGTCAGCGGAGAGATACAGCAGCCCGAACGGTCCATTCCCATCGCGCTCATTGCCGGCGTATTCATCGTGGCTGCGCTCTACATGGGCGTGAACGCCGCCGTGCAATACGTGATGCCTTCCAGTGCGATCGCTGTCTCACAGGTACCGGCGTCAGCGGCCACGCAGATTGCCATTGGACGCTTCGGCGCCCTGCTTGTCTCCGCAGGTATGGCCATCTCAATGTTTGTCGGTTTGAATGGAACCATCATGAGCGGAGGTCGCGTGCCCTTTGCGGTAGCGCGCGATGGATATTTCTTCAAAGCACTGGCGGAAGTTCACCCAAAGTTTCATACTCCGTCTCTTGCTATTGTTGTCCAGGCCATAATGGCGATTATCCTGATCCTGGGTGGAGGCGCCTTCAAAGACTTCTTCTCTCTCGCGATCTTTGCCGAGTGGCTCTTCTACATGATCGCCGCCAGCACCATCTTCGTCTTCCGCAAACGCGAACCTAATGTCGTTCGCCCTTACAGCACGTGGGGATATCCCATCGTGCCGGCGCTCTTCATTATCGCCGCGGCGGTGTTGCTTTATTACACCTTCACTGACAACCTGCGAAATTCGTTTGCCGGAGTATTGGTAATCCTTGCCGGTGTGCCGGTGTATTGGTACTTCGCGGGGAAACGTTCGGCACAGACCACGAAACCCCTTTAACCACAAAGGACACGAAGGAACACAAAGGTCTTAACCACAGAGGTCACAGAGAGACACGGAGAAAGAACAAGGAGTGCTCGATGCGGTGAACTTCGTGCCGGTGTCTTCTTTTATTTCAAACAACCGCAGCCGAGGGCGGCTGCGTTCCACTGCGATTATTGGAATAGCGTACGGATTTCTCCCCTGCTCGGATTGAAGAAAACTCGGATTAAAGAAAAAGGGTCTCACGACAAAGAACAAAAAACTTTGTGTTCCTTCGTGTCCTTTGTGGTTAAAGGTTTTGGTTTTCTCCGCGTTCCTCTGTGAGCTCTGCGGTAAAAAACATTGAGGCTCACGCTCGATTGAACTCCAGGACTTTTTCGGTCGGGAAATGTGGTTTTGGCGAGACCAGACGCTCGTACACCTTCACATACTCGCGTGCTGCAGTCATCCACGAGAAATCTTTCTTCATTCCATTTATCATCAGCTTCTTCCAATTCTCCTTGTCCTTAAACGCTTTCAACGCGTCATGGACCGTGGAGAGCAACGTCGCACCTGAATAGCCGCCGAACTTAAATCCAGTTCCCTTGCCTGTCTGCGGATTCCAATTCTCGATGCTGTCATCCAGCCCGCCGGTGGCGCGGACAATCGGCACGCTTCCGTACTTCAGGCTGTACATCTGGTTCAGTCCACTGGGCTCATAACGAGATGGCATCAGAAACATGTCAGCGCCAGCTTCAATCTTGTGTGCCACAGCATTGTCATACGCAACCTTCACAGCGAACTTCTCCGGATAGAGACGGTTCAGCTTCACAAAAAGGTCCTGATACTCTTTGTCACCACTACCCAGAATGGTAAAGATTGCCGGCATCTGGGCCAGGTCATCCGCAACTTCCGCAATCAGGTCAAAACCCTTCTGCGCGGCAAAGCGCGAGACAACTCCGATCACCGGCATCTCAATATCAGCATTTTCCAGCCCGAAGTGGCGCAACAGGTCATACTTGCACTCGCGCTTGCCTTCCAGTTGTTCGGCAGAATAATGGCGAACGATGAACTTGTCCTTGTCCGGACTCCACTCGTTGTAATCAACACCGTTCAAAATTCCGGTAACCGTATTCGAACGGCTGCGCAGGACGCCATCCAGGCCGAAGCCAAATTCCGCCGTCTGGATCTCCTGGCTGTATTTCCGGCTCACCGTGGTGATGTAGTCAGACATTGACAGCGCGCCTTTGAGGAAGTTCACCTTGCCCCAGAATTCCATTTTGTCCATGGTGAACAGGTCCCACGGCAGCATGAGTAACGGCAACGTGTCTGGCGGAAACAATCCCTGATATCCCATGTTGTGTATGGTGAAAACCGTTGCTGTGCTCCTGAACACCGGATCATCGGCATAGCTGGTTCGCAGTAAAACGGGAATGAGCGCAGTCTGCCAGTCATGACAGTGGAAAATATCCGGGACGCCCAGAATCTTTGACGCTTCCAGCACCGCCCGGGAAAATAAAGCAAAGCGTTCCGCGTTATCAGGATAGTCGCCGGCAGGTGTACCGTAGAGTGCGTCGCGATCGAAGAACGGCGGGTAGTCAATGAAGTACACTTGAACGCCGGAGTGCTTGCCGCCATCGACAACCGAGCAAAACCGATACTGATCATCAAACGGTATGGTAATGCTGCGCAGGAGGAGTTTGGGTTCGGCCACTCGCGTCTGGCGATATCTGGGAAGGTAAACGCAGACTTTGTGTCCCAGAGAGGCCAGCGCCCCCGGCAGCACGCCGACAACATCAGCCAGGCCACCTGTCTTGGAAAATGGAACACCTTCAGAAGCGGCAAATGCGATGTTCATGGAGCCCTCCCAACCGAAGGCCGAAAGCGCCGGTCAAGCGCATTCGCCCGAAAAAGTCTAAATGGCGGAAAGAACAAGGGTCAATTTGAGTAGCGCGAAAAAACCGAAGCTGGGCCAAAACTTCCTTTCCGATATCGGCGCGGCGGAAAGAATTATTGATGCGCTGGGTGACATTGGCCAGAAGCTTGTCGTCGAAATCGGTCCCGGCCAGGGCGCCCTCACCAGGACTCTGGCCAAACGCGCCGGCCGCCTGATCGCCATTGAACTGGATCGCCTCATGGCCACCGAGCTGCGTTATACGTACTCGCGCTTCCCCAATGTCGAGATCCTCGAAGGCGATATTCTTAAGATCGATTTCCGCACTGTGCTTCATCGCACCATTGGCCCGCTCAATGATCTGCGACCACTCAAGCCTTCGCGCGCCAGCGTCATCGGCAACCTGCCCTACTACATCACGTCAGACATTCTGCTGCGCCTGTTCGAATTCCACGATCAGTTTGATGCAATCGTGATCATGGTGCAGCGTGAAGTTGCCGACAGAATTGCCGCCACACCCGGCTCCCGCGATTACGGCCTGCTGTCCGCGACCGCGCAGCTTTATTGCCGCGTAGACAACCTCTTTACCCTGCCTCCCAATGCTTTCTCACCCCCACCCAAAGTCCATTCCAGTGTTTTGCGGCTCACCGTGCACCCGAGATTTGAAGAGCTCAATGTGGAGACCAAGACCTTCATTCCGTTTCTGAAGGCGGCGTTCGCCATGAAGCGCAAGACCCTGCTCAACAATCTTAAGCCTCTGTATTCGCCCGCACACATCAAAGGTGCTCTGGAACACACAGGCATTCGCGCTGACGCCCGTGCAGAGGCCATGTCTCTGGAAGAGATGGCGGGGTTGTTTCATCAACTAGCAAGTGGCAAATAGCAATTAGCAATTGAGCATTTGGTATTTGGTATTTGGTATTTTGTTTTTTAGCTATCAGAGTTGACTGGCTGAGTGCTGATCGCTGAGTGCTTCTTTGCCAATTGCTATTTGCCAATTGCTACTTGCTATTTGCCTTCGCCACTAGCTTTCTCGCCCGTGCCCGCGCGATGTTCATCACAGACGAGTCGTCCGCGATGCTCTGCAGCGTAGGCGCGATGACCTGGAGTTCAGCCAGGTTGTGACTTTCCATGGCGTCCTCCATGGCTTTCAGGTCACCCTCCAGACCCAGTTTGTCGTATTTGTGTTTGAATTCGAGTTTGCGTCCAAACTCAATGGTGTTTGATATCGCCTGGAACAGATGGGCAAGATCGTCGACAGCCTTGTTCTCTGAGAAATTAAACGTGGTCTGGAAATACCGGACTGGATCGCCGTAAGTCAGAGTCTTGTGTCCGGTATTCGCCACCGCATGTTTGGTGAAATCAAAATTGCCATTGAAGTAGTTGGCTGCCTGAGCATCCTTGAAAATGCGCTGGGCATTCGCCTGCGTCATGGTGAATTGAACATGAAAATCCGGATCTTTGTCTTCGGGCGGGGCTGCTGCTTTTTCTTCACTTCTCCATTTTTTGTCCGGCGGATTTTCGTCTGTCTGCACCGCCCCTAAAGGATTGCGGGAAAGATAGGTGGACGGCCCATCCGATCTTACGGTGATCAGGTATTCCTGGGGCTTTGCCGCTTCCCAAATGGAATCGAAGGTGACTTTTGGCACTGCGGGGTGCAGCTGGGCCTCGTCTGGAACCTGTTTCGTGGCCACTGCAAGCTGCGCCAGCGTAGCCAGCAACAGGCAAACAAGCTTCATGAGATGACTTCCTGCGGTTTGGGACGTTGATATCGCTTGAGCGTGGTGGCGGTATGAATGTGGCAGATGGCGATTCCCAGCGCATCCGCGGCGTCGGCTGGTTGCGGCGGCGCCGGCAGGTTTAGCAATCGCATCACCATCTGCTGCATCTGCTGCTTGTCTGCGCGGCCGTAACCTACGACGGCTGACTTGATGGAGAGCGGCGAATACTCGGCTACTTCCAGGCCGGAGGAAGACGCAGCCAGCATGGCTACTCCGCGTACCTGTCCCAGCTTAAGCGCCGATTTTACGTTGATGGCGTAAAACACATCCTCGATCGCTACTACCTCAGGGCGATGCTCGGCGATAATGTGCGTCAGTTCGGAGAAGATCTGTTGCAGTTTGGCGGCCATGCTGTCACGCTGGCGCAGCTTGATGGCTCCTACCGCATAGCAAAGCAGCCGGCGGTCCGGCATCTCTTCCACCACACCGTACCCGGTGTATTCGCTGCCACAATCGATTCCCATGACCCGCATAAAAAGAGTTTAACGTATTTAATCCCAGACAGGACAAAGACAAACATCTTGGAGCTGAAAATGCCGGTAGCCACCAACCGAGTGGAGCAGGCATTGATGCCCGCGCAGGCCAGTAGATCGGGTTTCAGCCCGTGAGGTGCGTCAACAACACTTCGGCTTGCGGGACATCGCCGCCTCGCTTTCGCGTATAAATTCACCATAAGAACCCACTGACCTGCATTGTCCTGTGCGCACAAGAAAACGGTCATAAGCAGATTCATCAAAGATCTCCCGGATCGTCAGGAGGACTATACGGAAAAAAGCCAGCGCCAACCACCATTGACGATTTGCTGATTGATTCTTCACGCCATCTCCTCCGCCGTGTAGCGCGTGGCCACAAACTCTGACTCATGCGTCTCCGCCGCTCTGCGTCCCAAAATCACGCTCACCCAGACTGTGGCGGATTCAATCACAATGATGCTCACCAGAACGATCAGCCCTCCGCAAACCGCGGCGTCGAGCCTGTCATTGAAGATTCGCCGTGCAATGTCTGCCGTCGCCGGCCCTGCAGCCAACATACGCGCATGCGCCAGCAGCCCGATCAGCGGATTGGCATTGAACATTTTGGCCCATGACGCCGTGAACGTAACAGCAATCAACCACGCCAGCGGCGCCAGCGTCATCCACATATAACGTGCGCGGCCCATTTTCACCAGAATGGTCGTGGCCACGCAGAGCGCGACGGTGGCCAGCAACTGGTTGCAGATTCCAAACAGCGGCCACAGTGAGTTGATGCCGCCCAGAGGATCGCGAATTCCCTGCCACAGAAACCAGGCCCACGCCATCACTACCAATGCGCTGGTGACCAGAATGCTCGGATACCAACTGGTGCGGCCCATCGGCTTCCATATATGCCCGAGTGCATCCTGGAGCATGAAGCGTGCCACGCGCGTGCCCGCGTCCAGCACGGTCAGGATGAAGAGCGCTTCAAACATGATGGCGAAGTGATACCACAAGGCCATCACTGCTGTTCCTCCCAGCGAGTCGGAGAAAATTTTGGCCATGCCCAGCGCGAATGCGGGGGCCCCGCCGGTGCGAAAGAACAACGTCTTCTCACCTACAGCGGATGCCAGCGCCGCCATCTGCGCAGTCGATACGGGAAAGCCCCACTGCGTAATCGTGGCCACAGCAGCGGTGGGACTGCCGCCCACCATGCCGGCGCCGCTGTTTACGGCGAAGTATGCACCCGGCTGCAGCGTACAGGCGGCCACCATGGCCATGATGCCGACAAATGATTCCGCCATCATGGCGCCGTAGCCCACCATGCGCGTTTGCGTCTCACGAGCGATAAGCTTAGGCGTAGTTCCACTCGAGATCAGCGAGTGAAATCCGCTGATGGCACCGCATGCAATCGTGATGAAGGCAAATGGAAATAAATTTCCGGCAAATACCGGGCCGCTGCCGTCAATAAAACGGGTCAATGCCGGCATCTGCAAAGTGGGTCGAACCAGAACAATGCCCAGCGCAAGAATCGCAACTGTGCCCAGCTTGACGAAGGTGCTGAGGTAGTCGCGCGGCGCCAACAGCATCCACACGGGAAGAGCGGATGCAGCGAATCCATAAACAATGATCAGGACCGCAAGCGTAGTGGCGGAAAGAGTGAACACGCCGGCCCAACTCGGCGAATGTGAAACCCACTGCCCTCCAAGGATTGCCAGCAGGACCAGAGCAAATCCGATGGCGGAAGCTTCCAGCACTCGCCCCGGACGAAGATTACGCAGGTAGATTCCCATCAGGACCGCAATCGGAATTGTCATGCCGATGGTGAACGTGCCCCACGGGCTGTCTTTCAGGGCGTTCACAATAATCAGCGCCACCACAGCCAGCAGAATCACCAAAATGCTGAGCACGGCAATAAACGCGACTGTTCCCGCGGTCTTGCCGATTTCCTCGCGCGCCATCTGCCCCAGCGACTTCCCGTCGCGACGGACTGAAAACACCAGAATGACAAAGTCCTGCACGCATCCGGCAAAAATTGCGCCTGCCAGTATCCACAAGGTTCCCGGAAGATAACCAAACTGCGCCGCCAGCACAGGACCGACCAGTGGCCCTGGGCCTGCGATGGCCGCAAAGTGATGCCCAAACACAACCCATTTGTTCGTGGGCATGAAGTCACGGCCATTTTCCATCCGTTCGGCCGGCGTGGCTCGCATGCTGTCCAGCATCAGCACTTTAGCGGCCAGGAACCGGCTGTAAAACCGGTACCCCAGCGCGTAGGTGCAGAGCGCCGCCAGAACCAGCCACATTGCGTTGATCGGCTCGCCGCGGCGCAGAGCGATTGTGGCAAGAGCGAATGCTCCCAGGCAGGCCACACTGAACCACACCGCTATCTGAATTGACTTTGACTTCATTCGATTATCCCGATGAACCCCTGGAATTTTGACGTGGCTTGCGACTAACTTTCTGTGAACGCTGGGTTATTCTGCCTAAGAGAGCGCCATTGCGCAAATATCTTGTTCAAAACATTTTCAGGCGCGCCCTCTGGCCAGCAACTCTCAAAGCCACCATTGCGCGCCAAAACTCATCCAATGGGCCTGGGTTCATACTTAAATCATGCAAATGCAAATGCCGCGACGGGCAACAAGTCCCTCTTTTATTCCAGAAACAAGAACGTCATTCAGGTGGGCGAAGCTGCTGTTCATCTGTGCAGCCTTTCTGCTTGCCATCCATTGCCACGCCGGTGCTCAGCAATCTTCCGTTGACGATGACGTGCATTACGACCCCGTGAAAATCACGAATGGCCCCGTAGTGGAAAATGTGACTGACACAACGGCGCAGATCGCCTGGTCAACCAACGTCAACTCAGGCACCATGCTTTATTACGGTGAGAATCCTGACTTCCTTGACAAGACCGGGAGCATGCCATGGGGCGGCATCACGCATCGTGTCTGGCTGAAAGATCTCAAGCCAGGAACCAAATATTATTTCCGCGCAGAGTCGGGCAAAGGACAAGGCACAGGCACAACAGCCACCGCGGAATTGAAGACGTTTCAAACGAAATAGGGCCCTCCAAGTTCTATCTTGATTTAACGCCAAAGTAGAACTACGCTTTGCCTGCCATGCAACTTCCACATACATTTGATCAGATTTTCTCGGGGTTATTCTGGGTGGTTATCGGCCTTATCTGGCTGGGTCGCGCCAGACGCGGCGTGAAAGAGCCGGCGTTGGTTACTCTCTTTTCCCCGGAAGTTGAGCCTATGACCGGTCGCGATCGAGCTATTACGTCTCTGATCGGAATAGCCATTCTTCTGGCCGGAATTTCTTCGCTATTTCTTGTGCGCCTCTAACCGCCAGACTCACCCCTTAGAAGCCTCAACTTTAGCTTCCTTACTTCACTTTTGCTGCATGCGTTCTGCCAGCTTCCCTGTAGCCATCAATCCCAGCATTTTGAAGTCGCTGACAAATGACCAGAATGGATGGCCGAAGGTCGCAGGCTTGTTGCCCTCGATCATGAAGTGCCCTGTCCAGGCGAATCCGTAGGCGATCACCGGCCAAAGCAGCGCATACCAGGGATGGCCTGTGGCAAAAGCAAGAACAACCACACCCAGCCCAAGCGTGGTACCAGCGGCATGCATCCAGCGGTTGCGTGGGTCGCTGTGTTCATGCAGATAGAACAAAAAGAACTCTTCGTAGCTGGCAAACTGTCGTTCGGTTTGACGTTCGGCCACTTCTTCCCCTCCGCAAGATCGCCAGACCCCAAGCTTTTCGCTCCGGCGATGAACGGATTCTACACGCACGGGAAGGATGGCGAAACGGGCGTTGTGAACGGTCAGTCACGGGCGCCCGCCGCTAAAACCCTTTCTCCAGTCAGCCCAGCCTCAACGCATTGCCGAAGAATTTATAAAGAAAACGTAAAACCAGTGCTAAAATGCCCGCAACAACGAGCGCGTGGGGCGCTGCGTAGCATGAGACTTATCTACCGTTTTTACCCTTATCAGGCTGACGTGTGTGCGGGAGAGCTCCGGAAGCATGGGCTTCGACTGAAGCTGGCGCCGCAGCTTTGCCAGATTCTGGCGATGCTGCTGGAGCGGCATGGTGAGATCGTCACGCGTGAAGATCTTAAAGTCAGACTCTGGCCAAGCGAACCTCCATCAGACTTCGAACTCAGCCTGAACAAGGCCATGAACAAACTCCGCCAGGTCCTTTCTGACAAGGCGGACAAACCACGCTTCATTGAAACTCTGCCCCGGCAGGGCTACCGCTTTATCGCCAGGATTGAAGCCAGTCCGGAAAGCAGCACTTCTGTTGCATTGCAAAGCGCCAGCGCGGACTGAACCGGGTTTCATTTCGTAGCACCTTTTTATCGGGCGCTCCTTACTGAAGCGGATGTGCCCGGCTTCTGCAGCACGGACAGCCTTGCTTGCGCCAATGAATAGTTCGATCCGGACAAGTTGATCCTGGGGTTTTCCACCCGTGCGTACATGGCTGCGGCCGCGTCATTTTCTCCAAAATCTTCAGCGATCTGGCCATACGCCAGCCAGATAGAAGATTCCGGCTCTTCCATCGATCCAACATCCATGGACTTCAACAGGTAAGTCCTGGCCTGTGCGCTGCGGCCGCTACGCGCATAAATGCAGACCAAAGTGTGCAGGATGCTGAACTCAGCGTTCTTGGCCATCTCATTGGCGCGGTCCGCTGCTTCAATTGAATCCGGCCCAACAGCACCCGGAATAAAGAGCGCGTCCCAAGCGTAGAGGTTCAGATCACCGGATGTCGCTGTCCCGCGATCAATCAACTTCTTGAGCAGCTCGCGGGCCTTTGCGTAGTCACCTTTTTCCCCGGCCAGGCGGGCACCAAACCGTAGGTTGTCAGGATCATCCGGCCGCTTTGCCAGCCGCGACTGAACAAGTTTGTCCCAGTCGTCCAAACGTTTGCTGTTTCCATAAGCATTGGCAACAAACCTGAGAGCAATATTAGAATCGGGAAACTGACGCACGAGGCGCTCAGCCACCAATACAAGCTCCGGCCATTTCTCCTGCGCCTGATAAGCGCTCGCCAGCACTACATCCAGTCTGGCTTTCAGCTCATCGGTCTTGAGCTTTTCACGAAGTTGCAGCAATGTGGCGATGTCGTCGCCTCTCAGCGATTTGGAAGTGACAAGCACAAGAGCGGCTGTCTTGATGGTATCGGCATCACCTTCCTGGCCTTTGGTCCAAAAATAAGGGAAAGGCTGTCCCTGAAGCGGGTCATCTCCGCCATTGATATGGACTTCTTCTCGGGCCCAGTCCAGCCATTGGCGCGCTGACGTCAGATCGCCTTTTGCCAGCGCATCCAAGGTCTGCCATCCAATCGCTTCCGGAACCTGGTTCGCGCTGCCCCCAGCTAAAAGCTTGTACATGCCGTCTTCACGAACAGCGAAGGCCTTTTGCGGAGCTGCTCCAAGTGAATTTACAGTAAGCCGGAAACCAATATTGTCTGCCCCTTCTGCTGTGATCCTGGCGTTTGCCAGGACCACATCGCCAATCACCTGAATTGGAATGCTGCTCTTTTCAAGCTGCTGGCGCAGAGCGTACATCGATTTACGAAATTCTCCTGCATTCTTCGCCTGCGCATCAGGTGAGGAATTTTCATCGAGTAGCGCGTTCCTGCTCATCACGCTTTTTACCTGCGACCATTCGACGCCTGGGCGAAACGTCGTCACATAAAGCCGCAGCATAGCGCTCGCGGGCTGGCTCTCGTCAAACTTGAATTCATCACGAGGCTTGGCTTTCTTCAACGCGGTTACAAAGCCGGTCGGAGGTCCCTCACTACCCGCGCCTTTGGCGCCAGCGGTGAACAAATCCGCGGCTTCAGAATATTTACTTACGCGGGCCAGAAGCCATCCGGCACCGACTAATGCTTTGCTGCGTGCTGTTTCCTGCGTGGTTACTTCCAGGGATTTCTGGATGGCCGCATCCGAAGTCTGAGTCGCCGCTATGCTGGCGAGAGTAAAGCTGTGCCGCAGGTCCGTCGGCGAAAGACCAGCCGCTGCGTCAGAAACTCCCTTGAAGTCGCGCAGAGCCCAGAGGTCATAAAGAATATTGTCCTCGTAGGTTGTGAAGTAATCCGCATCCATCTTTTTGAGTTCTCTGAGCTCCGCAATGGCTTCCTTTAAATGCGCCTTGGCGGTGTAGCGATCACCGGCGGAGTCTGACTCCAGCAAAATAGCCAGACTCACACGGAGATCTTTTTCCCTGGGAGCCAACTCTTTCGCCTTCCGGTAAGCTGCCACAGCGCCGTCATAGTCAAACCCTTTCTTGAAACGACGGCCAATCAAATCATGTTCCAGAATCCAGCCAAGCGCGAAATAGGCCTGATAAGATCCCGGATCAACAGTGGTGGCTTCCCTGGCTACTGCCCGCGCCTTCTCTCCCAGGCCAACCGATAGCAGCGCTCTGGCCAGTTGCACGCGCCGGAATCCGCTCCTGGGAGATGCTGAAACCAGTTGCTGGTATGAGGCCAGCCCTTCGCGAATTTTTCCCTCGGTGATCAACGTGTGACCAACAACGTCAAACGAAATCAAAATCGGCTCGGTCTTGATCGCCTTGTTGATGGCATCATGCAGTGTCTTTGCTTCAGCCACCGTGAGCCTTGACTTGCCGCTATCAAAACGCAGCACAGCCTTCACAACGCGGCCATCCTCCTCAGCGGTATAGCTCTGCGTGAGTTTGGCGGTGCCAAGAATCTCCTCTTTCGCCGGCGGCAGCGCACGCACCTTGTAACCGATAGGCGCAACAATCTTGTAGTCCCATTCGTGAATGTAGGGACGGATCTGCCAATCCAGGGTGCGTGGCTTCTGCTTATCGGGCTTTGCGTCTTCATCGTCCGCATCAGCCCCGTTGTCATCCTTTTCGTCGGAGACAAAGTAATTGGGCAAGGCATTGAACAGGTCTTCAATTCTTATTGCCGCCACAGCGTTATCGTAATCGGTACTGCCGCGCTTTCCTTTGGCCGTAAACGTCACCCAAAACGGCTTTTCCAAGTCAAGACTGGCACTGTGTTCCACTGACCCCAGCGCTTCGGCCAGATACGCCCGCTTCACATAGCTCTCGCTGGCGTCGCGCAATTCCTTGGCATCACCGTCGTAGTATTCGCGATATTCAGCTTCCGTGGGCCCAACCTGTTCATCGCGTTCCACAATCTTTGCCGGTCCATATTCGGCCAGCGTAAATTCCCGGATTTCGCGATGAAAATTCTGCGCCGCAGTCAGTTCTGGAATCTTTTTCAGCTCTGTGATCTTCTCGTCAATTACCAACGCCCAGCGTCCATAATCCATGTCCGGCAGATCGCCGACCTTGCTGTAATTTGCGGTGGCATCAATCCAGAGTTCAGGAGCTTTCTCTGCGGCAGGTACATAGACGATCGCATGGTCAAAATTTCCCATGCCGGGTAATTCAGGGTTCACGTCCTGTCCCGGGCCTGAATCCAGCAGGGCTAGATTGGCCGGAATGCCTGCCGCCCGCAACAGTGCCACCAGCAGGTTGGCTTTGTCTTTACAGTCACCGTATTTGCGCTTCAGCGTTTCTATGGGAAATTGCGGTATCCACGATGACTCGCCGAATTCGATGCCGGTATACCGCACGTTCGCGTGAAGTGCGGCAACCAGTTTGCGAATCGTTTCTTCACGGCTTCCCGTTTTCGTCGCCGCTTTGAGAACCATTGTCTGCACATCAGCGAGACGAGCCTTGTCATTCGCCAGCCTGGCATAACCGGACGCCACGGCCTGCCACGTTGCTCCCGTGGAAAATTCAAACTCCGGCCAAACGACCACATCATAAGGAACATTTTTGAAGCTTTGAGTTCGTGCTTCAAGCCGGCCTTGTTCAATCTCCAGGGTTTCGATGTCATCGGCCCTGGATTTCTTGATCTTTGCATCTGGCGCCAGGTGCAGTTTGTAGCGAACCGGTAACGATGTTGGATAACTCAGCACAATGCGGGTTAGTGCCACGGGCACTCCATGGTCAAGTTTTGATCGTTCCGCTGCCAGTCCGCTGAAGAACGTACTGGTGTCTCGAATCGTCACTTCTTCTTCAATGATGGCGCCAACCGCCACTGCGGGCAGAGGACCAGCAAGATTCCGGCTGTCGCCATAAGTGTCCGGCGTGTTCTGGTGTACCGGCACGTCTGTTAGTGTCTTCTGATCAAGAAGATGGACTACTCCATCTCTGGTGATCACGCGGGCCTGAATCTCCGGCTTGCTCTGATACCAGGGTTGCCATGCGCCACTCACCTCAGACCAGCCCTTCACGCCCTCTTCTGTCTCAATGCGATAGATCTGGTGATAGATTTCAACTTCCCTGCCATCACGACCAAAGAGGTGTTTTTGCTCTCGCAGAAGAAAGGTCGCTTCTGAGTCCTTGTCAGGCTTGACCGCCGAGGCGGCCTGCGTCAAAACTTCCGGTGTGGCTGAAAAGGCGGGAGCTGACCAGACATCGCCAGTCTGAAGGGCGGACGCCGTCTGCATAAAAACAAAGATCAAGGAGCAAATAAACGTCAATGAAGACACGCGTGGTAATAGGCGCAACGTAGCTACCTCGTAAACATTTTGGGGGTAGCTAGTTGTATCGCTAAACGCCCGTGGAGGCAATGAAATTTAGCAGAACCAGATCACGGCAGCGGCTACACTTTTTTGCGCGAAATCCGCTTGCTTTCCACCTGATCAATGCCGCATTGCTCCAGTTTCTTCTCCGGACGCCAGCGAAGAAACCTGGTCCCGTGACGAAAGCGCCCGCCGGAAAAATGATCAAACTGGAATTCGCCGACCAGCTTATGTTTGAGCGGAAACCATTCTGTGTTGCGGTCAGGCGTGGTCCAACGGCTGGCACCTCCGGGAGCTTTTCCGCTAAAACCGGCGTCGCGGGAATTGAGTTCATCACCTTCGGCGATTAATGGTGTCACAATGGCCTTAAGCTTCTTGCGATCTTCGCGGTTAAAGCTGGAACTGAAGCCGACATGATCGAGTTTTCCTGCATGGTTATAAAGCCCCAGCAGCAGCGATCCGACTTCCCCACCTTTCTGGGCCCAGCGAAAGCCGCCCACAACGCAGTCGGCCGTGCGTATGCGCTTGACCTTGACCATTCCAGTACGATTGCCAGACGTGTATTCGCAATTCAGATGCTTGGCCACCACGCCATCCAGACCTGAAGCCGCGCCTTGTCGCATCCAGCGCTGCGCCGTGGAGTGATCACTCGTTGCGGGCGACAGGTAGACATGATCGTTGCCGCGGAAATTCTCAGCAAAATCCTGGAGCGCCATACGACGAGCGGACAGGGGCACGTCCGTCAGGCGCTTGCCCCTGTCGTTTACCAGCAGGTCGAAAACCAGATAGGTGGCCGGGGTTTCCCCGGCAAGCTTTTTGATCCGACTGGCCGCCGGGTGTATGCGTTGAAGCAGCGCGTCAAAGTCCAGTCCTTCGGAAAAATCCTCCAGCGTCTCGTGCGAAGGCTGAACCCCGGCACGCGAGTGTTCGAAGATTACAATTTCGCCATCCATCACAAAGGTTCTCGCCGGCAGTTCACGCAGCGCTTCCACCAGCTCGGGGAAATAACGCCCGAGGGGCTGGCCGGCTTTTGATTGCAAAACCACTGCGTCAGCGTGACGAAACGCCAGGCAGCGGAAACCATCCCACTTAGGCTCATAGAGCCAGCCCGGTTCTGCAGGAATTTTTGCCACAGCTTTGGCTTCCGCCGGTGGATAAGGAGGTTCAATCGCCAACTTGAGTTTGGGGAAGGATTGATGAAGTTCTACCGCGGGAATCGCTCCGACACTCACATTGGCCGCGCGCGCAGGTTCGTCCTGGGATTTCCGAGAGCTTTTACTCGAAGTTTTGCTGGAACTGGCCATAACCTTACGATGCAATCGCCGTTAAGCTGGAAATCAAAATGTTAAGGGCCGCGGCTGTGATCACGCTGTTGACATCACCTTTTCTGGACTCAGCCTCGTGCTTTCGCTAGAATCCCGGAGGCTGGCGCGAACGGGAGCGGGTGATCGGCTAACTTTGAGATCGTTTAGCTTTGAGATCGTTTAACTTTGAAACCGGGGAAGAGCAACGCGCGAGTTTAGTAATTACTTCGTACGTGACGTGACAGGAGAATCATTCAAGTGAAGAAATTTATCGTTGGCGTAATTATCGGACTGCTTATTCCAGCCGTTGTTGGTTATTGTTATATACGCTTCGGATTCGCGCCCATCGCAACCTCAGCACCGCCTATGCCGTTTGAAGAAAAAGCCGCGAACATGATCAAGCGTGCGCACATGCAGAAGGAAATGCCGAAGAACTCTCCCATGCAGCCCACGGAAGACAATCTTACCCAGGGCGCGAACCTTTACGCAGCCAATTGCTCCTTCTGCCATGGCGTGCCTGACCAGCCGGCGACTATGGCAGCCAAGGGGATGTTCCCATTGCCGCCACAGCTCTTCAACAAAGATGAGATGGTTACAGATGATCCAGTTGGTCGCACATACTGGACAGTCAAAAACGGCCTCCGCATGACGGGCATGCCGGGATTCGGAGAGATGCTTTCAGAAAATCAGCTCTGGCAGGTCAGCCTGTTGTTATCGCAAGCGGACAAATTGCCGGCCGGAACCAAAGGCGCCCTCAAACCAGCCGTCGCCTCCGCACAGGCGCCAAGCACGACGCCAGCCGTCGCCCCGAAGGCCGGCGAAGAGCATCATCACCACGATCATGACCACGATCACTAGTGAAGAGCCAAGGTTAAAGAGCGAGGGTGATCGGCAAGAAAAATAAAATGGCTGTCGCGCGTTGAGCACGACAGCCACTGGGCATTGGGCGCTGGGCACTGATCAAAGATCAAGGATCAAGCACTGAAGATCGAATCAGGTCTTTAGAGCTTTTCGAAGAATTCGCAGCCGGAGCAGGAAATAAAGATGCCGCCGGGCACGTTGCGTTCGCGGTCCTTCATCCGCTTCACAATGCGGGTAGGTTTGCCGCATTTGGGGCAATCCGTGCTCTTGGATGTATCCATCATCTTTTTACGGTCCGCTGTTTTGGCGACTTTGGCCATGTTTGTAGTACTCTCCTGTAAATGGATCCCGCGGGGTCTGGTCCGCTACCCGCAGTAATGCAGCGTGGAACTTCCGGGCAGAAAGGCGGAAACTTGACCTGCCGTGCCGCTGACATAATTTTACACGAAAAATACCTTTTCACGTGTAACTTGAAAGTCACCGGGTACTCTAAAATAGACGGAATATCAAAAAACTCTGAGGGAACTTCATGAAAAAACTTGTAATGATTCTGTTTGCCGCCGTAAGCCTTAGCGCCTTCGCCGCTGATACCACGGTTAAGGGATATCTGGTTGACCTGGCCTGCGCCAAGGAAGATGGCAGCAAAGCGGACTTCGGGGCGAAGCACACCAAAGGCTGCCTTCAGATGGACGAATGCGAAAAGAGCGGTTATGGGGTATTGACCGAAGACAAAAAGGTCATTCGCTTTGATAAAGCCGGTAACGAGCAAGCCAAGAAATTTATTGCCGCGCTGACCCAGAAGAAAGATATCAAGGTAGCAGTGGACGGCGCCGTGACCGGCGATAACATGACGGTCAGCAAGATTGCGCTTCAATAACTACCGTTCCTGAGTTCCACAAAAAAGCCGCCTGACAAGTCAGGCGGCTTTTTACATACGCTGTCTCCCCACGTGAGCGATCGCAAAGATCGTTTGAAGACGTTCCTTAAGAAGGCTCCCACAGGAAACGCTAGAACAACTTGCGGCAAATTATACAGGCCTGAGCGGCAGAAGCTATAAGTTTTTGTACGTAACCGGGACAGAATTCTCCCGAATTCTGAATTGTGGATAAATTCCGAATCTTAGCTGGATTCGATCCCACCAATGACCAGGTCGCTCGCTCGTACATCCTATTGGTCCGCCCACATCATCTTTATTCCGGTGCCAAAACCAGCGGCTAAGCCATCGGTCATCGAAAGTGACATCCCTGCCCGACTGGATCGCCTTCCATGGAATAACTTCCACTGGCTCATAGTCATAGCACTTGGCATTACCTGGATACTGGACGGCCTGGAAGTCACACTGGCTGGCGCTCTTGGCGGTGTACTGAAGCGGTCTGACGCTCTGGGCCTGACGGATGCGCAGGTGGGGGCGAGCGCCACCTGTTACCTGGTCGGCGCCGTTGTAGGCGCACTGATTTTTGGATACCTGACGGACCGGCTTGGCCGGAAACGGCTTTTTACCGTAACCCTGCTTCTCTATCTGACTGCCACCGCGCTCACCGCCTGTTCCTGGAATTTTGCGTCCTATGCCTTGTTCCGTGGGCTGACAGGAGCCGGAATCGGCGGCGAATATGCTGCCATCAATTCGGCCATTGACGAGCTCATCCCCGCGCGGGTGCGCGGACGCGTTGATCTGATTATCAATGCCAGTTTCTGGATTGGAGCGGCTATTGGCGCCGCCGCAAGCATCGTGCTGCTGGATATGGGGATTGTCCCCATCAGCCTGGGCTGGCGGCTCGCCTTTGGCATCGGTGCGATTCTTGGCCTTAGCATCATCTTTCTACGCCATGCCGTGCCGGAGAGTCCGCGCTGGCTCATGATTCACGGACGCCATCCTGAAGCCGAACGCATTGTGGCCGGCGTGGAAAAGAAAGTCACCGGCCATCGCCAGCCGGAGCCGCGACAGAATGAAACCATTCGCATTCATCCACGTACGCACACGCCACTCGGAGAAGTCTGGGATGCCATCGTGCATCAGCATCGCCGGCGATCACTCCTGGCTCTGGCTCTGATGTCTGCGCAGGCCTTCTTCTACAATGCCATCTTCTTCACCTACGCGCTGGTTCTGGTCACCTTCTACCATCTGCCCGCGCAGAAGGTCGGCTTCTATCTCTTTCCTTTTGCTATCGGAAACTTTGCCGGCCCCCTTTTTCTGGGCCATCTGTTTGACGTGATCGGTCGCAAGAAAATGATCACCATCACCTATGCGCTTTCCGGCATCCTGCTCGCCATCAGCGGCTGGATGTTCCAGCAGGGACTGCTCACCGCCACAACCCAGGCCATTGCCTGGTCCGTGATCTTTTTCTTCGCGTCGTCCGCCGCCAGTTCGGCGTATCTCACGGTCAGCGAGATTTTTCCTCTGGAGATTCGCGGCCTCGCCATCGCTGTTTTCTATGCTTTCGGAACGCTGGTCGGCGGAGTGGCTGCACCGTTCATCTTCGGATTGCTCATCCAGACAGAATCCCGCACCCATCTGCTCTACGGATATCTGGCCGGCGCCACGCTGATGATCGCCGCAGGTGTGATCGAGGCCTTCATTGGTGTGGACGCGGAACAGAAATCTTTGGAGTCGGTCACCCACCCGCTCTCAAAAGCAAAGCCTGCGGCGTAGAGTGCTCACGCCGCCCTGACAGTCAGTAGCGTCTCAGCTTAAAAATCAGTTGTTGTGAACAGCCAGTATGATCACTATTGCGAGACTTATGGCCGTGATTGCCCATGCAGAGCGCCTGGCGAAATTGAGAGTCAAGCGAAGCCCTGTCCGCTTTGGGACCCATAATCTTTGCTCGTCTGGGTTGAAATAGAAGACTAGAAACTTCCAATGCTGGGGATTCTTGTCTATGAGCATAACTCCATTTTACGTCGAGCTGCTGCTGCGAGCAGAGCGATTTCTTCATAGCTCCAAACGTGATCGGCGATGCCGGCCGCCGCTGCCGGTAATTCAAAACTGAGACACTACCGGCCCGTCCATTACGTTGACCCGCGGCAAACCGCTTGCTAAGTTATAAGGTTTGGCCCCAGAGCGGGCTTCCTCCATGGCACGCCTTCCCGCTCCGAATCACATATTCAGCAACGAAAGTGAGCCGTATGCCCGTCTTTAAATTCAAAGGTGTTGACTTCCTCGAGTTCGACGGACTTTTGAGCGAAGAAGAACGCCTTGTACGCGATACCTCCCGCCGATTCATCGAAGAAAACCTGGTTCCCATCATCGAGCAATGCAATCGCGACGGCCGCTTCCCTCGTGAACTGGTCAAGCCCATGGCCGATCTCGGGTTCTTCGGCGCCAGCCTCAAAGGTTACGGCTGTGCCGGCATGTCCAACGTGGAATACGGACTGGTCATGCAGGAGATGGAGCGTGGTGATAGTGGCGTACGTTCATTCGTCAGCGTGCAGTCAGCGTTGTGCATGTATCCCATTTACGCTTTTGGCAGTGACGCGCAAAAAGACAAATGGCTTCCGCAGATGGCCAAGGGAGAAAAGATTGGCTGCTTTGGGCTGACCGAACCTGACTTTGGATCCAATCCCAGCGGGATGCGCACACGCGCCAAAAAAGTCGGCAAGGAATACGTGCTGAACGGCGAGAAAATGTGGATCACCTCCGGCACCATCGCCGACGTGGCAATCGTCTGGGCCAAGTCTGAAGCCCATGACAATCGCATTAAAGGCTTCCTGGTAGAAACTAATCGTCCGGGATTCAAGGCCAGTGACGTTCACGGCAAATGGTCTTTGCGTGCTTCCGTGACTTCCGGGCTGTCACTCCAGGACGTGAAAGTCCCCGAAGAGAATCTGCTTCCCGGCGCTGATGGCCTGAAAGGTCCGCTTTCCTGCCTGAACCAGGCGCGCTATGGGATCGGCTGGGGCGCCATCGGCGCGGCGATGTCCTGCTATGACACCGCATTGCAATATGCGCAGGTACGCAAGCAGTTCCGTGACCAGCCCATTGCATCGCACCAACTTGTCCAGGAAAAACTGGTCTGGATGGTGAGCGAAATTACAAAAGCACAACTGCTGGCATTGCAGGTGGGACGTCTGAAAGATTCCGGCAAAGTCCAGCACCAGCACATCTCCATGGCCAAACGAAACAACGTATGGATGGCACTGGAATGCGCCCGCATGGCCCGCGATATTCTCGGCGGCAACGGCATTGCCGACGACTATCCGGTGATGCGCCACATGATGAACCTGGAGTCGGTAAAGACGTACGAAGGCACGCATGACATTCATGCCTTGATCATTGGCGAAAGCATTACCGGGAGCAGCGCGTTCTAGATTCTCGGTCTGCACGAAATAATGGCCGGTTGTGGTGAACGTGTTAAACAACAACATGTTCATTACGAACCGGCCGAATTTATTTCAAAAGCAATTCAGTTCACAATCCCGGACGACACGGAACGGATGTGTTGTTGGGGAAATCAGAGCGCTGAGTTCCACCCTGGTCCCAGTTGCCATAAACGCAGTTCTGATTGGCGGAAGCGCCGTCATGGAAAGAAACGGGGAAGAAACTAGAGAGCTGGTTAAACTGAAAGACGTTGTCGAAATTGCCCGCGTTGAATATATCGAGAGCCGTTCCTACGTTGGTTTGTCCAATGACGCTGGTGCGGGTCAACACCGCGTTGGTGACGTTGCCCTGAAAGATAACGCCGATTGAGCTCGGCACATTCATGTAAATCTCGTTGTACAGAAAGGCAAAGTTATCGAATCTGGTAATGCCGGCACTCGATGAGCCGATCACAATTCCGTACAGAGTCGGGTCCCGAATGGTGTTGAACTGAATGTTCACGAAGTCATTGAACTCGCTGTCAATGTTGAAGCCGTATTGGCCGCCCAAAGCGAAGTTATCGTGTATGTAAGCGAACTGGTTGGTAGCAGGCGTGCTTCCGGCAACAAAGGGCATCTCCCAGCCACCATAGGAGATCTGGTAACCGTTCACCACGTTGAACTGCATGGCGCCTGTCGCATAGACCATGGTCATGGCCGTACAAGGTCCGCCGTGATACTGGCTCATGGTCACGAACTCAATGGTGTTAAATTGCGAAGGTGGAGTGGCCGGGTGCGATTTCTGCATTGGATCAAGGTTGTAAGCTACCGAGGAAACTGAAACTGGGAAAGCCTCACCAAAAGGAGCGTCATTGCCCACGTTGATTACGTTTACGCGATGGATGTAATGCCCGCCTATATTGTCTCGAAGATGAATGGCTTGCAGGCTGAGAGGCATTGAGGTATTCAGCAACTTCAATCCAAGATAATTGTCATCAATCGTGAGATCGGAAATCTCGACTCCCGGCGTGTTGTCAGATGACGTGGAGAAGACCACGTTGCTGCCATTCGCAACCCACGCTGAAGCCGGTTCGCCTCCAGGAGGAGCAATGTAGTACGAGCTCAACGTCACGGTGGTTTGACTTGTGCCATTGCCATGAATGTGCCAATTGGGTCCAATGGCGAATCCACGGTTCTGCGTAACCTCTGAGTTGTGGGGAATGTTGATGACCCAGTTATAAGAGCCATCCGTCAGATAATTGCCGGAGAGGATGCACACAACCAGGTGGTCGACAGGCGCAATGCCGGCTGCGGGATCGCCACCGTAAGAACGCAGGATGCTGTCAAACTGAGTGCCATCACGCGGATCGCTTGCGCTGGTACCAGATCCATCATGACCTGTGAGTCCAATATAGACGCGGGAGTATGGCGTGTTGGTCCCGGGAATCAGCGGAGGCGTTGCGGAAGTGCAATCCGGAGAAGTGGTAATTGGAGCACCGGTAGCGACGCGTCCAAATGCCTTGCCCCGGCGCAACCAGTGGAACATCGCATTGGTGTAGCGATCAGAAAACAGGCCATACGACGCCAACATATCAGGATAGTTATTGAGATACGCCTTTACGTCGACGTCAGCGCTGCCCTGGCGACCCTCAACGGGCCAACCCTGATTCAGGAAGTGCTGAGTGGCCGCAATGTAACCAGTTGCGCCGAAGGCTGCCAGCAGATCTGAGTTATTCGCCAGATAGAACTTCACGTCGAATTCTTCACTGCCCCGCCTTCCTTCAAAGGGGAGACCGGTATTGATGAAATGGTTCGAGGCTGCCACATAACCAGTGGGGCCAAACGCGGCCAGAAGATCAGGATTGTTCTGGAGGTAGTAGATCGGATCAAATATCACGCCCCCACGCCGCCCTGACGGCAGACCGGTCTGGTGATAGTGCGTGGAGGCCCCGGCCAGGTTAACTCCGTTCACATTTTTGATATCAGGATAGATATTTTCGTACGCCGTTGCATCGAAGCTAAGGTCAGGCGGCGCCGGTGTCGGCGTCGGAACGGGAGTCGGACGTGGCGTTGGGGACGGGCAGCCGGAATCGGGATCGCAGATGATCGTGATGATTCCTTGTGGTCCCGCGGGCGAGCTTTTTATACCGGGCCTGACGGTTTGGGCCGTGGCGCCGATTGAAACCAACGAAATGAAGAAGACAGCTTGCACAAGACGTGTTGCGGACATTTTTGCCCCTTTCAAATGCTGTGTTACGTTTGAAGAAGTGGCGCGGAAAACTATCGACCGGGAATATTGACGGCCCATGCCGGCAAAGCGCGTGGCATTTTCAGACAAGGATTGGAGTTTTTTGAAATGGCGAACCAAATTGGGAATAAGACAGTAACCAAAACCCCGGGAAACGTGATGGAGTTTGAGCTGGCGCTGGAGTTTGTCCGCGTGGTGGAAGAGGCGGCGATTGCGTCAGCCCACACCATGGGCATGGGCGACGGGCACATCGCCGACAAAGCTGCCACCGAAGCAATGCGCAAGACGATGGATTCGGTTCCTATGCGCGGGACCATCGTGATTGGAGAAGGCGAACGCGATAAGGCGCCGATGCTTTACATCGGCGAACCTGTTGGCGCGGGCTGGACAGGCAGTGACACACTTCCTGAGGTCGATATCGCGGTTGATCCGCTCGAAGGCACCAACCTTTGCTCCACCGGAGCGCCTGGAGCCATCACCGTGCTGGCCGCATCGGAAAGAGGCGGCTTGTTAAACGCCCCCGATTGCTACATGGAAAAGCTGATTGTGGGCCCGAGTTGCAAGAGCGTGGTTGATCTGGACGCACCGGCCAAAGACAACTTGAAAGCCATGGCTCGCGCCTTGAGCCGTGACGTTTCCGACCTGGTGATTGTAGTGATGGATCGTCCCCGCCATGAACAGCTCATCAGCGATATTCGCGCTGCCGGCGCTCGCATACACCTGATTACTGACGGTGATCTTTCAGCCGGAATTGCCGCCGCCGTCATTGGAACAGGCGTTCATGCGGTGATGGGTATAGGAGGCGCGCCTGAAGGTGTAATCACGGCTGCCGCCATGCGCTGCCTGAATGGAGAGATCCTGGCCCGCCTGGTGATCAACACGCCTGAATTGGAAGAACGCATCCGGAAGATGGGTATCGCCGACAAAAATAAAATCTATACCGCCAAAGATCTGGCTCCGGGCAACAACATTATCTTTGCTGCCACCGGCGTAACCGACGGCGCGCTGATGAAAGGCGTGCGTTTCTTCGGCGACGGCACGCGCACTTCCTCCATCGTGATGACCCGCCAGAGCGGCAAGGTCCGTTTCGTGGAAAGCATACATTTGGCCAAACGGCCGGACGTGAAGGTGCGGTTCCTGTAGAGGTCGCTAAAAGAAATCAGCCGCGAATTTCGCGAATCAACACGAATGAACACACTGCGTGTCTGATTCTGGTGGTTCGCGGCATCTTTTGCGCTGCGACCATGCTGGATTCAGAACATGACGTTTATCGTTCGTCTGGAGCGGAGTCGGACCCAACGTTACGACTAACTTTCACGACAAAAAGAAAAAGCCGCGATCGCGCCACAAACACAAATTAGTGTTCATTCGCGCCATTCGCGGCTAACTTCTATTTCGGCACCTGCGGCATCGGCGGCCAGTCTTTCGCCTGGCCTTCAAACAGATACTTCGCGTTTTCGTATCTCCTGGTTCCATCATTCACGACATACCGCGGCGGATGATCACCTTTTCCTGACCAAAGTATTACGCCCGCGTAGGCGCCGTCTTTGCGCAGGATGTAATAAAACATGTTGAGATAAGAAAGCCGCGTCATGTCATTGTTGAAGTTGCGGGCAATGCGCCTGAGAGCGTCCATGCCGGCATCTTCCGGTGACATGCCATGCCGCATGTTCTCTACGATGGTGTGCGCGCCGGCCACTTTGATGTTTTCTTCTCCGTTACCGGTGGCGCCCGCCGCGCCTATGTCCTGATCGCAATAGCAACCTGCTCCGATGATCGGCGAATCACCGCAACGTCCGGCCAGTTTCCAGGCCAGGCCGCTCGTGGTGGTCACGCTGGACATCTCGCCTTTTTCGTTCAGCGCCGAGCAGTTGATTGTTCCCGTCGGCGGATAGAGAACTTTGTGGATTGCGTCCATTCGCTGGTTCTCGGCTATTCCCAGGTCGGCGGCGATTACGTACATCTTCCTGATGTGCAGCGGCTGGTCTTGCAGCGGCTGGTTTTGCAGCGCGCCGGTCATGGGCGCAGGAGGCTTCCAGTTGGGATCTGAAACCCCCGGCCCCCACCAATCCTGATTGGAGTGGGTTTCCTTCCATAGCAGCCAGACTTTGCGCGAATGTTCCGTCAGCAGGTTCTCTTTGGGGAAGCCCATTGCCAGGGCGAACCGCGTTGCGCCCTCGCCGACCAGCATCACGTGGCCGGTGTGCTCCATGACGGCCTTGGCCACGGACGCGACATTCTTAATATCGCGCACGCCGCCCACGGCGCCTGCGCGCCGCGTGGGGCCATGCATGCAGCAGGCATCCAGTTCCACCACGCCATCTTCGTTGGGCAGACCGCCCAGTCCTACACTGTCATCATTGGGATCGTTTTCCGGACCGGAGACCACGGCAAGGGCAGCGTCCAGCGTGTCAGCGCCACCGCGCAGCTTCTCAAACCCGGCGTCAATATAGTTATGGCCGTTGGCCGCGCAGATAATGATGTTCTTTGGGTTTCCCGTCTTTGGAACGATCTTGTACGGGGAATCCATTTTTTGTGGAGGCTTGGTTTGGCCGACGACCAGCGACGCCGAAGTTATCGCAATGCCGGAAAGAAAATCTCTGCGCTTCATGCGACCTCACTTTCTCAGGTAAGTGAAACGGAGAAGGATAGCATGCGGGCGGCTTCCGGCGACTAGCTTCCAGCTTAGAGCCCAACAACCCAGCCAGGGGGCTTCTCATTGCCATGCCGTGGTGGGCGCGCAGCAAAAAGCCGCGAACCGCGAATTAACCCCGGAAAAATTCGGTTCTGCTGATTCGCGTCATTCGCGGCTCATAGTTGTCAGCTACGACGCCAGTCATTTTTTTTGCTACGCCAGGCATTTTTTTTGCTACGCAAGGCTTTTTTTTAGGCCGCCAGTCGCTCGCTCAGGAAGACCATGGCATCGCGCAAAGCGTCTTCACCGTTGCGTCCGCTGGCGAAAGGCGGGTCAGAGATCCGCTTCCATACGTTCTGTTCCTGTATGTGTATGGCCACGTAATAAGGTACGTCTGGGTTGGAATGTGAGCGCCAGAGCTCCAGCTTGTACAGCTCTTCCCGTATCACCACCAGACCGGTGCGTTCCAGTTCCCAGGCTTCCGTGATGCCTGGGAAATTGCGATAGTCCTCGAAAGCATTGTTCGACATCAGGTTTTCCACCCCGACTCTCTCGGTTGTTAGCCGGCGATTTTCTGTGCCGTGCTCTGGTCGGCACGGAAGCGCAGCAGCGCGCCCACGCGACCGGCTTTTTCCAGTTCAGGATCGGAATCAACAAACTGTATGTCAGCGCCGTTGCGCAGCGCGGAATCAACCAGGGCATCGCAAATATCATTCAGATGCCGCGTCTTTTTCCCACAGGCCGCACAGGCCTTCACCATCCGCGTATCCAGATGCCGGCAATTGGTACACTCAACGGCTTCGGCGCGAAAATCCGGACTGATAAGCAACGTCTGGACTTCCTGCCGCTCCAGCGCCGTCAGAACATGGCGCAGGCCTACCGCTCCAGTTGAATTCCGGGAGGCCTGCCCGATTACCTCATGAATGAGCGCGCGTTGTTCATCACGGCGCTTCTTGTTCAGAATTTCTTCGGCAATCTTACGTACCTCTTCCGGAGTAGCAGAAGCAGGATCCAGGACAAAACGCGCTGTCAATTTTTGCTTTACCGCAGTGCTCAAATGCGGTTCCAGTTCCGGCCATGCTTCATCCCGGCAACCGATCAGCAATGAATCGAACTTTACCTGCCCCATGAGCAACTGCATCGATTCCGACAGTTGCTTGAAATGATTCATCACTTCGTTCTCTTTGTGGCGCTCACGATGGCCGCCATCATAGCCCATGAAACCGTCACTCCTGCCGGAATTGGGCAGCTTGCCGAATTCAACTTCCAGCCTTTCCCTGATGGCATCATCCCGCAGGTCAAACACCCTTGCCTTCTGGCGATCCGTCACCAGGATGCAGGCGTTGTGAGCACATCGAAACGCAGTCACCAGCGGGCCGAGGTGAAAACGGGAGTTCACTACCAACTGGGACTGAACAAGCTGCGGTGGCACGTCAATCTCACGCCAGAGGTTCTGGGCACGGCAGGCCAGAATGGCCTTACCCCGGGAATGATTTCCATGCAGGCTTTCTGCAATCTCCAGCACACGTTTCAGGTCTTCACGCAGTCCGTGATGATTGCCATTACGCTCGGCATGACGCAGTGCGTCGCGCACCAGGTCTTTTGCCAGGATCGCTTCCTCTCGATGTGACCGGTCTTGCGGCGTCTGTGGCTGGAAGTAAAAACTGATGGCGCCGCTTTCCGACGATTCAATCTGAGCAAGTTGACGAAGCTCTTCGCGCGAAATCATGCGATCCTCCTGTTAAATTCTTATGACGGCATACGATGACTGGCATTACGATGACTGGTTTTTTGATGATTGGCATTTTGATGATAGAAAAAGGCACATCGCCCCATCTGTGAGCTGGATCACGCGACGCGCGAGCGCTGGAGCAGACTCCGCCGGAACTCGTTGGGCACCGGCAGGCTTTTTTGCACTCGCTCCCGGGCATGATGAATCGATTTACGAACATCTTCAGGCGGCCGGTCAGAGAGACGGCCAATCTCTTCGATCGTGAAGCCTTCCAGCGTGAAAAGTATGAACGCTTCCCGGTCCTGGGGGCCAACTTCGTGCAGCACCATGTCCAACTGCGCGACCATCTCTTCATTGGCATAGATCTCTTCGGGTGTCTGCGAGCCAGGGTCCGGAAGGAGGAATTCTGCCTTCAAGTCGCCATCCGGCTGGTGAAATTGCAGGACGACCTCCTCATTTGAGAGATCCTGCTGGCCTGCAGGTGCATCGAGAGAAATCTCCGCGATGTCAGCATTGTCATTCATCAACTGCCGGATGGCTCGAAGGGCCAGGCGGTGAAAATAATTCTCCTCCGGCAACAGCTGGGCATCGCCATTCTCGCGCGACAGAGCGGCCACCATCACTTCGTCGATAACTTCGTCCGCAGTGATCTGCGCAGGACGGACCCGTCCGCTTGCGACCCGCAGAGCAAGCTCATGCACCACATATTCACGAAGGTGGTCCAGATTCACAATCCCATCCTCACCGTAAGCCGTTGCTCCCTGAGTAGAGGCCTGTTCAGTGGCCGCAGCTCTGGCTGACGCGACTGAAGCAAATGTCTCCTCAAAAGGCACGGTTGCCAATTTAGCCAGGCGCTGGCCACGATCGGCCCCTCGCGCCTTCCGGCCAAAATTCCCCCGCAATAAGTCCTTGTGCCGGGTGATCTGGGCCAGCAACTCCACGAAGGCTGCTTTCAAGCTGGCCTCTGCAGTGCTGCTGGTACTGCTTGCCGCCATTTGTCCTGAGGGCAATCGCAAATTGAGCGAAATGCTGAATTCCTGATGTGGGCCGTGGTCCACCAATGCATGCAGATGAACCAGGTCGGGCTTGAAAGCGCGTAACCTGCGGTTAAGTTTCTGGATGTGATTTTGGAATTCGCGTTCTATTTCTGGACTCTTGCCAGCTTTGAAACTCAAATGAACGTTCATGTGCGCCTCGGCATTGGGAGCAGCTCCCATCAACAGAAGGTCCGACGGCCCTCATTCACCGCAAATTGTACACCTGCTCTTGAGACGCCCGCGCGACTACGAATGTTGTACGCTAAAAAGTTTGCGCTAGGTGCGAAAAACACTTGCATTGACGTGGGTTTTATGTCGCGTACCATCACATTCCCTGACGAGAGCACGATCACAGCTGGTGAAAGGGCGCGGGAATCAATCTTCAGGAAGCGATCTTTAGGAATCCATCTTCAGGAATCAATGAAGGCGGTTAATCATGGACGCCACATAGCCTGCGCCAAAGCCGTTGTCTATGTTTACCACGCTCACGTTTGAAGCGCATGAATTCAGCATTCCCAGCAGAGCAGCCAATCCGTTGAACGACGCTCCGTATCCCACGCTGGTGGGCACCGCGATTACTGGAACGCGTACCAACCCGCCCACCACGCTCGGCAGAGCACCTTCCATCCCCGCGCATACGATCACCACGCGGGCTTCATCAATCACGTTCCGATTTGAGAGCAGCCGGTGAATGCCTGCAACTCCTACGTCATAAAGAGGAGTTACGCGGTTTCCCATGACCTCCGCGGTAGTGACTGCTTCCTCCGCCACCGGAATATCACTGGTCCCGGCACACACAACGGCAACGGTTCCTTTGCCGTACACCTTTTTGTCCTGCGTGAGCACAATTGCCTGCGCCGTCTTGCGATACTCAGCCTTGCGGACCAGCTTCTTGACGGCACGAAAGTGATCGGCGTCCGCTTTGGTGGCCAGAACATTTCCTCCCTGCAGCGAAAGCTTCTTGAATATTTGCGCCACCTGCTCCGGCGTCTTGCCGCGGGAGAAGATCACCTCCGGCATGCCGGCGCGCAGCTTGCGATGGTGGTCCACTTTGGCAAAGCCCAGGTCTTCAAACGGAAGATGACGCAGACGGGAAACAGCTTCGTCGGGCGAGAGGCTTCCGATGCGAACCTGTTCCATCAGTTTAAGCAGGGCTGAGGTTTCCATGATGACTCACCAGAGTAACACTCAGGGAGCTTGATCGAGAATTGCCAGATCGACAATGACAGTGGGAATTTCAGAATTTCAAATTCTCTATCCGCTCGGCTTGACTCTCACCAACCCTTCTCCCTATGCTCAACTGGCATTCTCTTCACCATGCCAACCGCATCTTCAGGACAGATATTAACCATCGCTGCAACAGGAGCAAGCGGCGCCATTTTTACGCGTGCTCTGCTGCTGGCAACCGAACGAGATCCCCGCATCGGCACGGTGAACTTCATCGCGTCAGACAATGCTTTGCGCGTTTTTGCCGAAGAACTGGGAATCAAGGGCCGGTCTGACCTGATACAGCAGCTGGCCGGCCACAAAGTGGAAAAGATTCATGCTCAGAATATTGATGACATTGGCGCGAATGTGGCGAGTGGATCCTATCCCACCCATGCCATGATCGTGCTGCCTTGCAGCATGGGAACCCTGGCGGGCATTGCCAATGGATTAGCCGGCAATCTGGTGCAACGCGCGGCTGACGTTTGCCTGAAGGAAAAACGCCCGCTGGTTCTTTGTGTCCGTGAGACGCCGCTGAATTTCATCCACCTCAGGAACATGCAGCATGCTGCCGAAGCAGGAGCCACGATCTACCCTCTGATTCCGACCTTCTACAACCAGCCGAAATCGCTGGATGAGATGGCACGTCAGTTCGCCTGCCGCGTTCTGGCCTTTATCGGCTTTCCGCAGGACGATGCGTATGTCTGGGGTGCGTAGTTTTTTGTTTTGTCCCGAGCAGAGCGGAGACTTACCGGTTGAGAGAACCTCGCCCGTTCTGATCATTCTGCGAGAGCAGTGAGAAAGACTTCCGAATCACTTCCATCGCCTTTGTTTCAAGCTTGAATTTCTCCAGTTCATCTTCCGCGACCCACGCGGCTTCAGCAGCATCACTTCCTGCGCAAACTTCACCTTCCACAACCGTGCAAAGAAAATCGACCAGCACGAAGTGATATTGAGGACGGCCGTTTTCTCCCGGAAGTATGCGATCAATCACCTCAATGACCTCGCCAGCGCGGACTGCCAGCCCGGTCTCTTCACGAGCTTCGCGTTCGGCAGCAGCACGCAGAGTTTCACCCAGCTCAACAACGCCACCGGGGATTGTCCACTGACCCACCATGGGCGGAAAAGCGCGTTTCACCAGGAGCACCCGGCCTTGATCGACGATCACTGCTCCTACTCCGACGATGGGCCGATCAGGATACTCGCGCTTCATGATTCATTAAATCGGTTCATTGGTATCTGCATGGGTCCGTGTATCGCGTTGCGCGAATGACCGGCATGTCATTCACCAGAGTCAGTGGAAAAGAAGTTGCGTGGCTGTAGCTCCACAAATTTCCAGCCGTTGGATGTGCTGCGGACAGCAAACTTCAGTCGCGCCTGTTTACGGTTCGGCAATATAGCGTCGCGAAAATCGACCTCCATTTCGAAATCAGCTTCAGCGGTCCCCCCGCCGGGGTCGGACGCGGCACTCACCAGATTGATGTGCATGCGAATACTATTTGCGTGGCCAAGAAAAGAGATGAGCTGCTGCTGGAAATGCTCGCCATCCTGCATGTGAACAAAGTCAAAGGCCGCGAGCACCTGTTGCTGATTCTTGATTTCCAGGCCTCGTGTGAACTGCATCAGCAGCCTGGTGGCTGCACGGTCATCGAAACCCTGTTTCTGAGATTCACCCGATGACCCGGACGGTGGCTTGGACGGGTTCTGTCCAACAATCGGCGACACTCCGGCTAACATCGTCACGAACGCAAGCATTGCCAGGGCGCGATTGAAAAATGTTCTTCCATGGCCGGGCTTTTTTCGATGGTCGATCTTTCTTCCATGGTTAATCATTGTCATCCATGTTCTCCCGTTGCGCCGCCCGCACGCTGAGTTTAGCATTTGTCATTCCCGCGGAACGCACTTCCGCGCGGAAGCATCGAAAGACTTATGGCACTGGAAAAATATAATGAGAAGCGCCGCTTTAATGAAACACCTGAACCAAAAGGTACTCTGGCGAAGGATGAAGGCCACCGCTTTGTAGTGCAGAAGCATCGCGCCTCCCACCTGCACTATGACTTTCGTCTGGAGATGGACGGCGTCTTGAAATCTTGGGCCGTGCCAAAAGGTCCGTCGCTGAATCCGGCTGACAAGCGGCTCGCAATGCAGGTGGAGGATCATCCGGTTTCTTATTTTGATTTCGAAGGCATCATTCCCGAAGGCAACTACGGCGCCGGCACGGTGATGGTCTGGGACGTCGGCACTTGGGAGCCGCTGGGCGACGCCGACGAGATGCTTTCCAAAGGCGATTTGAAGTTTCGCCTCCACGGAACAAAGCTGAATGGAGAATTTGTCCTTGCTCACATGCGGACTCGCCGCCCGGGATCAAAAGGCACCGAGTGGCTGCTCATTAAGAAAAAAGACGCTGCTATGAAACCCGGCTTCAACATTGATTCGCTCGATCACTCCGCGCTCACGGATCGCACGCTGGCCGAAATCGCAGGCGATAAAAATGCTGACGAATGGGAAAGCAATCGCAAGACGAAACCTCCGGTCATGAAGGGCGCCGAGTGGCTGTTTGAAGACAAGGGGAAGAAGTGGTCGGACGCAAGATCGTCGGAAGCGAGATCGTCGGAAGTAATACTGGCAAAGGCAAAAACCGTCGCGAAGAATAAACCGGCCACACCAGCAAAGAAGAGCCGTGGTACCAGGCTGAAAGCCGTCGCGGGAAAGAAGTCGACCAGGTCCAAAGCAGCATCCGCAGGCAAGTCAAAAAGCAAATCAACGAGCAAGACGTCAACGAGCAAAATCAGACGCTCGGCTTAAAACCGTCTTCAGCAGCCTCGATCCTCTCTCGTTCTCCTGCCGCCAGAACGGTAGAATGTTGCAGCGCGTGTCTAGATCACTCAAAGCTCATCTTCTGCTGGTCCTGGTCACCATGGTCTGGGGCGGCACGTTTCCGCTGATCAAAGCAGCGCTCGCAGATTCCTCTCCGCTGACGCTGAATGCTGTCCGCATGTCACTGGCTGCGGTGCTGCTGGCCATCTACTACAGGAAAAAACTGAAGAGCCTGACGCGCGCAGGCTTCTTTACGGGCGCGCTGGTGGGATTATTTCTGGGTCTCGGATATGCCTTCCAGACCGCGGGGCTTCGGCTCACCACACCTTCGAAGTCCGCGTTTCTCACCGGCATCTCCACCGTGCTGGTGCCGCTGGTGCTGGTGGTTTTCTGGAGGGCGAAGATCCACCTCTGGCGCGTGGCCGGGATCTTGCTCGCGTTGAGCGGCCTCTTCCTGATGACGGTACCAGCCGGACGCCAGGCGCTGGCTGATTTCGCCAACGTCAACCATGGCGACATGCTAACCATCGCCTGCGCCTTCGGGTTCGCTTTCCAGATCGTGTTCCTGGGACGCAGCACCCAGCGCTTCCCTTTCGAGCAAATGGCAGTTTTGCAGATCGGCATTGGAGCCCTGCTTACGGCCATTGCCGCTCCGCTTCTTGAGCACCCCCATCTCCGTCCCACGCCCGCCGTGATAGCCACCGTTCTGGTCACGGGAATACTGGGCACCGCCGTCGCCTTCACCGTTCAAGCCTGGGCGCAGCAGTTTACACCCGCTACCCATGCGGCTCTGATCTTCAACCTGGAGCCGGTGTTCGCCTGGATCACCTCGTTCATTTTTTTACACGAACGGCTAGGCCTCCGTGCCGGAGCCGGCGCCCTGCTGATTCTGGCTGGGATATTGATTTCAGAACTACTTGGCGGTGTAAATACGCCAGCCAGCGACCCGCCGGACCCGTAGTTTGCTGCCCAGCCCGGGCGCACCAGCACTGACGGATAACGCTCGTAACTCTTTCTGCGTCTAATTCAGTGCGCTCTTAATCAAATGGGTCTTACAATCCTTTCTTGAAGCGTCCGTTTATAATTTTTCCAGGGCTGAAGCAGCCGGAGGAACGTTCTCATGAATTCGCGTTTTACCTCGATGATGGCACGCCTTAAGACCCAGCGAATGCTTTCGACGCTAGTCGTGCTGCTGACGCTGACGGTAGGCATCCTGATCGGAACGGTGTTGAGCCGGACGGCGGTGAGAGGGAATGTCTCCACCAATGACGCGGCCCTGCTGCCAATGCAGTCACCGCAGCAACTCAGCAGCACTTTTGGCCAGGTCACCAAGCAAGTGGGCTCAGCCGTAGTCAACATCAATACTGAATCCACGGCCAAGCCACGCCGTCGTTTGCGCCGCGGACAAGGCCAGGGTGATGACAACGGCGGCGGCGGCGGAAACAATGACGATTTGCAGGACTTCTTTAACCGCTTCTTCGGCGGACAAGGTCAAGGCGGGCAGGGTGGACAGGGTGGTCAGGGTGGCCAAGGCGATGATGACCAGAATCCCTTTGGCGGTCCGGAGGGCCCGAATGGCGGGCGCTCACGGTCTCTTGGCTCCGGCGTGATCCTGAATTCGAACGGTTACATCATCACCAATTTTCACGTTGTAGAAGGCGCAGACCGCATCCGCGTGAAGCTGAAAGATGATGCTCCCGGCATGCTCCGCACGGCCAAACTGATCGGCACCGATACGGAAACCGACCTGGCCGTCATCAAGATTGATCCCCCTAAAGACAATCAGCTCACGGTGGCCAAGCTGGGCGATTCCGATGCCATGACGGTCGGCGACTGGGTCCTGGCCATGGGCAGCCCATTCGGCCTTGAAAATACTGTTACCGCCGGCATCGTATCGGCCCGTGGGCGCAACATCAATCCCGCCCGGCAATTCCAGTCGTTCATTCAGACGGACGCAGCCATCAACCCCGGCAACTCCGGCGGACCGCTGGTCAACATGCGGGGTGAGGTGATTGGCATTAACACCGCCATCTACACGCAATCCTACGGCTACCAGGGCGTGGGCTTTGCCATGCCGTCAAACACGGTGCGCGAAGTCTATGACCAGCTCACCAGCCCGGAGCATAAAGTTGCGCGCGGCTCCATTGGCGTGACCTTCAATCCGCAAACTCCTGCCCTGGCGCGCATGTACGGGGTAAAGAACGGCGTTACCATCTCCGGTGTAACCGCTGACGGCCCGGCCGAAAGCGCCGGCCTGCAGCCGGAAGACACCATTACCACGGTCAACGGCAAGCCGGTTAAGAATGGGGACGATCTGGTTGGCATCATTTCCGCCATCAAGCCTGGCACCAAGATTCCGGTTGAGTACGTCCGCAATGGACAACAAAAGCAGGTTTCTGTCGCGGTGGCTGATCGAACCAAACTCTTTGCCGAGCGCACGGAAGCCGCCGATGACGCAACTGACGCCGCCAAGCCTGCCCCTACACGCCTTGGAATGGCGGTGCGCGGTGTATCGCCGGAAATGGCTGAGCGCTTTGGCACGCCGGAAGGCAAAGGCGTACAGGTGTCTGACGTGAAGCCTGATTCCTTCGCCGAAGACATTGGCGTGCAGGTTGGCATGATCATCCTTAAAGTGAACAAGCTGCCGGTCAACAGCGAAGAGGAGTTCCGCCGCGTGACCACACAGCTCAAGAGCGGACAGGACGTGGTGTTCCTGGTGAAAAGTGGCCGGGGAGCCAACTCCGGCAATATCTTCCTCTCAGGAACCTTGCCGTAAACAGAAGCGATCAGGGGGCGGGAATCGAAGTCGATTTTCCGCCCTCTACCTTTTCCGCTAAGTAGCTGTCAAAGCAGAGACTTACATCGCGTCTAGTATAATAAATCCAGAGAAGTTGGGACTCTTCGGTAATGTGTGCTGGATAACATAAAACTGGCGCATCTGCATCAAACCGTGACATGATGTTGCGCGGTCGATCCCAGGCCTGAATCTGAGGTGAATTTGCGGTTAATATCCAAAAGCTTCTTTCTTATCAGCATGATGCTGCTGTTAGGCGTAGGCCTCGCGACGGCGGAGACTACGGCGACCAAGAAGAAAGCTGCCTCCAAAACTCATGCCTCTGGTAAGCACCGCAAGGGCGCCAAGAAGACCTCATGGAAGAGCAAAGGTCAGCAGGGTATACAGCCGGAACGTGCCCGTGAAATCCAGACGGCACTGATCCGGGAGAAATACCTCAGCGGCGAACCCACCGGTGTGTGGGATTCGCGCACCCAGGAAGCAATCACCAAATACCAGGCTGATCATGGCTGGCAGACGAAGGTTACGCCCGACTCCCGCGCTCTGATCAAGCTGGGACTGGGGCCGAACTATTCTTCATCGGAAATGATTGACCCGGTCGCTCCCAAACCAGCAGCGGTAACAGCCAACGCTGGCGGCCAGCCTGCAACAGGCGAAAGTCGCGACAAGCAATAATTCTTCAACCAATTTTTAGAAGTCCAAGCTTGGTGGCCGGTTACACTTTCGCCCCAACCTCAGTCCGATTTCTTCCTCGGCGAGCCTCTGTGTCCTCTGTGGTAAAGGGGCTTACGACGGGCGTTCGATCCGTTCCTTTTCCCGCTCCGCAGCCATATTCCGCAGCGCTCTTCCTTTATCCGGCGTGGGGTCTTCCACCACTCCGTAGGCTTTGCGTCCGTCATGGTCAGGCGGAAGATATTCCGTAATGGGAAGTCCATCTTCCCGGACAAAGAGCAGGCAATGGCAGTACTTGTAGATCTGCATATCGTCACAGGCGCAGATCCACGTACGATGCGTGGCTTCCTCTTTCTTGTCGGGATAAAAGCGGCACGGACACAGTGGTTTACCCAGTGCGTCTATATTTGCGGCCAGTCCCAGGACCACGCTTTCAGTCACTTCCTTGTCTGGATGCGTTGTAGTCCCTGACTTGGCGGAAAATTTCTCCACCAGCTTGCGTGCCTTGGCGATTGCTTCTTCGCTTGGTCTGTTATCACTCATTTGATTATTCCCATATCCGTATGCCAGATACCAGTGATTTTAAACCCACGTCGGAACTGCTCCCCGAACCGGAGCGAGTCACTGATCTTCGCCGATAGCGTATGCTTGTGCACGAGGCTCAACGAAAAGAATGCCTGATCCAGTGAACTGGCCCGACGAACGGCGACCATATCGTCCGCATCTCCCACCGCCAAGACGGCCTATTCGGCTTTCGCGCTGGTTTCTTCTCATCGTGTTAGGCGTTGCCATACTTGCGTCATTCGCCAGAACATGGCTTTCCTACTATGTGGACGCATTATGGTTTGAGTCCCTGGGCTACTTGCAGGTGTTCTCCAAATCCCTGACTCTGCAATGGACGGTCTTCGTCTCCTTCGCCGCTGCCACGTTCATCATCCTTTACGGATCATTCCGGATCCTCAAGAAAACGCAGCTCGCAACCTTGCCGGCTTCGCACACGATCTTTGTGGGCGGACAGCCCGTAAAGTTGCCGGTAGAGCCTGTGATTCGGTTTATCGCTCTGGGGGCGTCGATCTTGATCGCGCTGGCGACCGGCGGGTTCATGATGGCGGAATGGGCCACATTCGCGCTCTATCGGTATGCTGCTCCCGTCAGCGGAGAGATGAGCGACCCGATCTTTGGCAAGCACCTCAGTTTTTACCTGTTCACCCTGCCCGCATGGCAACTTATCTCCGGCTGGCTCATGCTCCTCGCCGTGGTTATTTGCGGCATGTCCGTTTTTTTCATGATCATGAAAAAAGACGGCAGTGAGTTGGACGGCCCGTATGGGAACCCGAAAATCTTGTCATGGGCTCCGTTCTCGGTGACGTTTGCGGCGTTCCTGCTGGTCCTGGCAGTCCGGGTGTATCTGGGAAGGTTCGACTCCCTTTTTGAAGACCACACCATTTTTGGCGGCGTGACCTACACGGAAGCCCACGTTGAGCTTCCCGGGCTGCTTTTTATCTGCGCGGCGCTGGTGCTGGGCGCATGTATTGCCATGGCCAATGCGTTCTCCATCGTAAGCGTGGACGCTGGTTGTTTGCCGCCATTGTTCCCGCTGCATTCAGTTTCATTGTTCTTCAAATCGCCGGATGGTATGTCCAGAGCTTTATTGCCAAGCCCAATGAACTGGTCCGCGAGCAGCCCTACATCTCGCACAACATCGAGTTGACCCGCCAGGCTTATGCGCTGGACCATGTTGCGCAGCGGCAGTTTCCCGCTGAAACCAGCGTGGAGGCCCTCGATCGCGCGAACAATCAGCCAACGCTCCAGAATATCCGGCTGTGGGACTGGCGCGCCCTTCAGGATACGCTGCGGCAGATCCAGGAAATCCGCACCTATTACGATTTCCCTGACGTGGATATCGATCGCTATGAGATCGACGGCAACATGCGCCAGGTGATGCTTGCCACCCGCGAGTTGAACGTGGAAAAGCTTCCCGAGAGCAGCCGTAACTGGATCAATGAGAAGCTCATCTACACGCACGGCTTTGGCATCACCATGAATCCGGTCAACGGCTTCACTTCAGAAGGCCTGCCAAATCTCTATCTCAGTAACATGCCGGTGCAGAGCACGGTACCGGAGTTGAACGTGAAGCGTCCGGAAGTCTATTTCGGCGAGCTTACTGATACTGACGTCTACGTCAAGACCAGGCAGAAGGAATTCAATTATCCGCAAGGCGAAAGCAACAGCTTTACCTCCTATGAAGGAAATGGCGGCATTGTGCTGGGCGGCTTTCTTCGACGCATCCTGATTGCCTTTGATCGCGGCGATATTGGGAAACTGCCCTTCAGTGACGATGTAAATAGTGACAGCCGTCTGCTTATGCGCCGCAATGTACGCGCCCGCGCCGCAGCCCTGGCCCCGTTCCTGACCTTTGAACACGATCCCTACATTGTGCTGGGTGAAGATGGGCGTCTGTACTGGATCATGGACGCGTTCACCACCTCAGACAGCTATCCCTACTCAACCCATTACCGCATCGAAGGTAATTCCATCAATTACGTTCGCAACAGTGTGAAGGTCGTGATTGACGCTTATGACGGCGCAACCACCTTTTACGCCTTTGATACTCAGGACCCGATTCTGGCGGGCTATCGCCGCATCTTCCCCAGTCTTTTCAAAGACGCTTCCGCCATGCCGCCCGGATTGCGCAAGCACGTGCGTTACCCTGAGTTATTACTGGCACTGCAGGCGCAGGTCTATGGGCTGTATCACATGACCGACCCGCAGATGTTTTATAACCGCGAAGACCTCTGGAGTGTGGGTAGAGAGGTGGTCCCGGATGAAAACGGCCAGTCAGTGGGCCGGCCAATGCAGCCGAACTTCGTGCTGATGAAGCTGCCGGGCGAATCCGATTTGGAATTCGTGTCGATTCTGCCGTTCATTCCCAACAATCGCAATAACCTGATCGGCTGGATCGCGGGACGCAGTGATGGCGCGAACTACGGCACTTCCATCGTTTATAACTTTCCCAAAACCAAACTGGTGGATGGACCGCTGCAGATTGAAGCGCGCATTGATCAGAACGCGCAACTCTCTGGTCAGTTGACCTTGTGGAACCAGCAGGGCTCGCACGCGCGTCGCGGGACCATGCTGGTAATTCCCTGCGGACACGCTTTGCTCTATGCGGAGCCAATCTATCTGCAGGCAGCGCAAAGTCCCATGCCGGAGTTGCGCCTGGTTGTCCTGGCTTTGCAGGACCGCCTTGCCTATGGCCCCACGTTTGAAGCAGCGCTGCTCGCCCTTTTTGGAGCGGAATCGCCAAGCGTCGGCAACGCAGCCACGGCAAGCGCAAAGAACTCAGCAAATCCCGCAACACCGCCCCAGTCTCAGCCGGACAATTCCGCGCTGATCTCAGAGGCCGCGCGCGACCTCTCTGATTACCAGCGGTTAACTGCCGAAGGGAAACTCGGTGAAGCCGGACAGAAGTTGGAAGAATTGAAACGAGTGCTCACCATTCTTGAATCGCGCAGAAAGTAATCTCGAGAGTAGATAAAAAAAGGCCTCCTGGAAGGGGGCCTTTTTTGTTCAAGCCAGCATACGTTTCGTACTCAAGCACAAGCAGGGCGCACATGATCGGGAGTTGTGCGCGGTTGCGCCCGTCATCGCACTTTGTTCGCGCAGCTGAGATTGTTACTGCTGCCAGCCGCCGCCCAGAGATCGATAGAGCTGAACAAGAGCATTCAATTCATTTACTTGAGCCTGGGCAAGGTTGAGTTCAGCGGAAAAATAGTTGGTCTGGTTGGTCAATACTTCCAGATAGCTTGCGACGCCGCCCTGGTATCGTACATCGGACAGGTGCGCCGCATCCTGGGCCGCCAGTGTCAATAATTCCTGCTGGTGGCGGAATTCCTGGTCCTTACTGTAAGCAAATAGTGAATCGGAAACATCCTGAAATGCCCGCTGAATGGTCTGGCGATAGATCAACACCGCTTCTTCTTTTTGAGCTTCAGAAAGTCTTACGTTTGAGCGAATTGCTCCGCCAGTAAAGATCGGCTGAACCAGGGAACTTCCGAGAGAGAAGAAACCCGCAGGTCCGCTAAACAGGCTTGTCAGCGCCGGGCTGGAGTAACCACCATCCGCGGTCAAAGATATCTGCGGGAAGTAGGCTGCCTTTGCTACCCCGATCTGGGCGTTGAATGCGACCAGCTGTTCTTCCGCCTGGCGGATGTCCGGACGGCGGTCAAGCAATGCAGATGGCAGTCCAGACGGGACCTGCGGTGCATGAGGCTGCTCGGTCAATTTCAGACCGCGTGGAATGTCGCCGGGATTCCTACCAAGCAACACGCTCAGCAGGTTTTCCTGCTGCGCGATACGCCTTTGCAGATCGGGCACCTGCTCGGCTGCGGTGTAAACAAGCTGTTCCGCTTGCCTCACGTCGAGCATTGAGGTTGCCCCGTGATCGGCCAGGAGTTGCGTCAGCTTGAGTGAGTCGCGGCGCGAAATCAGGGTCTGCTGCGATATTTCCAGCTCGAGATCGAGCTCACGCAATTGAAAATACGCTGACGCCACACTGCTCACCAGCGTGCTGATGACCTGTTGTTTTGCCCATTCACTGGCCAGCAGATTGGCGCGCGCAGCTTCCGTGGCGCGACGAAACTTACCCCAGAAATCAAGCTCCCACGCTGCAGACAAGAATGCCTGCTCCGAGCTGCCGTTAGTCGCGTGCGGCAATACCGGTTGTGCGGCATTGCGTTGCGTGTCAGCGGAGACCGCCGCGGCCGCTGTGGGAAATTGATTGCTCCGCGTGATGCCTAGTTGCGCCTGTGCTTCAAGGATGCGAGTGGCGGCGATCCGCACATCATAGTTTTGCTCCAGGGCGACTCGGATCAATTGTTGCAGTTCCTTGTCCTGGAAAAGGTCCCACCACTTTGTATCCGCCAGCGACGCGATCTGCGTCTTGTCCAGGTCGCTGGCGCCTCGGTTAACAGTGGGCACATCAATGGCAGGCCGCTTGTATTTTGGCCCCACGGTGCAACCAGTTACAGCAAGGCAAACCAATGCTACGGCAGTGATTGTTGTCTTCATTTTGGATCCTAGTCGTCAGCCCCGGTGAGTGAAGGTTCGCGCTCGGTGATCATGGTGTGCGGGGTGCGGCGCATTCGGGCTGCGATTTTTTCCACCACCACAAAGAGCATGGGAATAATGAAGATTGCGATGCAAGTGGCGGCCAGCATGCCTGTGATCACAACGGTGCCAAGAATACGGCGTCCCGCGGCGCCTGAACCCGATGCGATCCACAGCGGCACACAGCCCAGAATGAAGGCGAACGAGGTCATTAAGATCGGGCGCAAGCGAAGTTTGGCGCCGGCGATGGCTGCTTCAACAAGATCTCTTCCCTTTTCATGCTCGATCTTTGCGAACTCCACAATCAAAATCGCATTTTTGGCGGAAAGACCAATGAGCATGATCAGCCCGATCTGCGCGTAGACGTCGAGATCGAAATGGCGAAGCTGCAAGCCGGCAAAAGCGCCAAACACGGCGATCGGGACTGACAACAAAACTGAGAAAGGCAAGGCCCAGCTTTCATAGAGTGCGGCCAGGATCAGAAACACCAGCAACAAAGAGAGTGCAAAAATACCGCCCGCTGCGCCTGAAGCTTTCCGCTCCTGATAGGACAGATCCGCCCAGTCATAGCCCATGTCCGCCGGTAATGTTTCTTTGGCTACCTGTTCGAGCGCGTCCATGGCCTGGCCAGAACTGTAGCCAGGCGCGGCCGCGCCCAGCACCTGGGCAGCACGATAGAGATTGAATCGGTTGGTATACTCGGGCCCACTTGTTGGCCGGGTAGTGACCACGGCAGAAAGTGGAACCATGCCGCCTTTGCTGCTGCGAACGTAGTACTGGCTGATATCATCTGATCGTGCGCGGTCGGCGCCCTCAGCTTCAACAAAGACTTTCCATTGCCGTCCAAAGCGGTTGAATTGGTTCACGAACAGCCCACCCAGAAAAGCCTGCATTGTCTGGTAGACGTCACCCACGGCAACGCTCTGTTTCAACACTTTGTCGCGATCAACATCGGCGTAAATTTGGGGGATATTGGTGGCGAACGAAGCGTTCACACCACTCAACTCCGGCCGCTTGCGCGCAGCCGCCAGAAATTTCTTCAAATTCTGATCAAGATAATCAACTGACCCGCCACTGCGGTCCTGCAACCAGAAAGAAAAACCACCAGCGCTGCCAAGTCCGGGAATGGCTGGGGGCATGAAGCCGAACGCCGTCGCCTCAGGCACCTCAGAAGCCAGACGTTTGTTGAGTCTCTCCAGAATCTGTTTAGCTTCAAGTCCTTTCGCGCCGCGCTCATCCCAGGGCTTCAACCCCACGAAGAAGAATCCGTTATAGGAAGATGACACGCGCGTGAGAAGGCTGAAGCCGGCCACACGGCTCACATACTGTATGCCGTCAGTCTCAGCCAGAATTTTCTCAATCTTCTGGCACACGACATCAGTCCTGGCCAGAGAAGCGGCGGGTGGCAACTGGGCATTCAACAGGAAGAAGCCGTAATCTTCTTCAGGAAGGAAGCTCGTCGGCAGCTTGCGCCCTACAACCCCGTCAATGAGCACAAACCCCACCAGAATCAAAATGCCGATGGCAACTTTGCGGACAAGCGTGTGGCTCAGGCTGCCGTAACCGTTTGTTGCCTTGGTGAACCAGCGATTGAACAGAGCAAAGAATCGCGCCAGTGGCCCGTTGGACATTTTTCTCGGACGCAGCAGGATGGCCGACAGGGCCGGTGACAGCGTGAGCGCGTTGAAGGCTGAAATCAGCACCGAGATCGCGATGGTCACCGCAAACTGGCGATTCAGCCGGCCCTGAATGCCGCTCATGAACGCAATCGGCACAAACACAGATGACAGAATCAGGGCAATGCCGATCACCGGCCCTGAAACTTCTCTCATGGCTTGAAGTGTTGCTTCTTTCGGGCTCATCCCTTCTTCTATGTGGTGTTCCACAGCTTCGACGACGACAATGGCGTCATCAACAACGAGGCCGATGGCCAGCACTAATCCGAAGAGAGACAGTGTGTTGATGGAAAAGCCCAGGAATGGAAAGAATGCAAAAGTTCCGATGAGAGAAACCGGAACAGCAATCATCGGTATCAGTGTGGCGCGCCAGTTCTGAAGAAAAAGATAGACAACAAAGATCACCAGCACCATGGCTTCAGATAAAGTGGTGACGATTTCTCTAATACCTTCGCGCACCGGCCTGGTGGTGTCGAGCGATGTTACGTAGTCGAGATCGGTGGGGAAGCGTTCCTTCATCCCATCCATGACTTTCTTCACGCCGTCCGCTACCGCGATAGCATTCGACCCTGGCGCCTGAAAGACCACAATGATGCAGGTCGGCTTGCCGTTCATCCGGGCCACCTGCTGGTAGTTCAATGCGCCCAGCTCAATTCGCGCGACGTCTTTCAAGCGCACCAGAGATCCATCTGGATTGGAGCGAACCACTATCTCGCCGAACTGGTCAGCGGTGATGAGCCTTCCCTGCGCGCGCACCGTATACGTCATCTCGTTTCCCGGAGGCGCGGGCTCAGCTCCCACCTGTCCCGCAGGATTTACGTTGTTCTGTTGCTGTACCGCGCGCGTGATGTCCGGTACGGTCAGACCGAGTTTGGCCAGTACGTCCGGCTTGATCCATATGCGCATGGCGTAGTCGCCCGCGCCGAAGACTCTTACTTCGCCAACGCCGGGGATGCGGTAGAGCGCGTCATTGATATTGATGTTGGCGTAATTAGCCAGGAACAGTGAATTGTAGGTGCCTTTGGGTGAGTACAAGGCCACCAGCATCATCGGAAAACCTGTGGACTTGCGCAAGGTGACGCCGAACTGGTTTACGTCAGGCGGAAGATTTGGCTGCGCCTGGGCCAGCCGATTCTGAACATTCACCTGGTCTGTGCCAGGGTCGCTCTCAACGTCAAACGTCACAGTCTCCTGCAGGGTGCCGTCATTGGCATTGGTCGACTGCATGTACAGCATGTTATCGACGCCATTCAGTTGCTGTTCCAGCGGAGTTGCAACCGATTGCTCGATGGTGGAAGCATCGCCACCGGTGAAAGTTGTGTTCACAATGATCTGCGGAGGAACGATTTGCGGAAACTGCGCCAGTGGCAGTTTGCCCATGGAAACCAATCCTGCCAGGACCGTGACGATGGAGATAACCATGGCCACGATCGGACGATTGACAAAAAATTTCGCCAACGCTGCCTGCCCTTCTGTTACAGATTCGCCGTCTTAGGCGTCACGAGTGTGCCTTCTTTGACTTTTTGGAGGCCTTCAATCACCACGCGTTCCTGCGGCTTGACCCCGTCCTGGATGATCAGCATCTTGCCGATTGTGGGGCCAACTTTCACCGGACGAATACTCACTTTGTTGTCAACGCCGACCACCGCCAGTTGATAGTTACCTTGCAGTTCAGTGACAGCGCGTTGCGGAACCATCAGAGCTGATTTCTGTGTCCCCATTTCGGCGATCACGCGGCCGTACTGCCCTGGACGCAGCAGATTGTTGGGATTGGGAAACGAGCCAACCACGCGAATGGTTCCGGTGTTGGCATCCACTTGACGATCCGCGAGAAGAAACGAGCCCCGATACGGATACTCGCTGCCATCGGAAAGCGCCAGCTTCAGCTTTACACCTTGCCACGCGTCTTTATTGGCGCCGCCTTTACCTACACTCTGCGTCAGCATGTATTGCTGCTCGCTGATGGAAAAATAGGCCTTGATCGGGTTGACCTGAGAGACCGAGGTAAGCACAGTAGTGTTGCTGACCAGATTCCCGATCTGCGTCTGCGCGATGCCGGCAATTCCGTCAATCAGTGAGGTAACCTGCGTGAATCCCAGATTGAGCTGGGCCTGCTCAACCGTCGCCTTTGCCGTAGCGACGGCCGCCTTGGCTCCGAGTTCGGCCTGGATGTCGTTATCAAACTGGCTGTGCGCAATGGCGCGCTGTTCCGCCAGTGGCTGATCACGTTTTACGTCCTGCTGTGCCTTGCCCATCGCGGCTTCCGCCTGGGCGAGTTGACCCTTCGCCTGATCCAACGCAGCTACAAATGGACGAGGGTCAATCTCAAACAGCACCTGTCCTTTGTGAACGAATGAACCTTCTTTGTAGTTCTGTTTGATCAGGTATCCACCGACCCGCGGCTGAATTTGCGCGTTCACAAAACCATCCAGCGTGGCCGTCCACTCGCTCACGATGGGAACGTCCTTCTGAACAACGTCCGCCACTTCCACCTCCGGTGGTTTTGCCGGCGGCGCGGAAGCTTTCACGCCTCCGCAGCCCTGCAGGGCAAGGGCCAGGATGATGACCATTGCCAGCATGAGAATAAGGCTGGCTTGGGATGAAACAAACTTCGCAATATTCAAGCGCGGTGGCATTCAGGTTTTCCTCTTTTCAACTGGCCGTCGAGGCCGCAATGCTGATTTCACAAAATCAATTAAAAAGTCGCTGTCCTGCCGCGCGGTAGTGACGGGCGTGAATGAGAGACGGCGCTGCAGTGCACCCGTAGTCATATCCGCGACTGTCCAGGCGAGCGCCTCTGCCGGGAATGGGCGAATCTCTCCGGTGTTAGTCGCGGCAGCGATGGCTTCAGTCAACAGGCGCACCGGCTCGCGCAGCCATTCCATGCCTTTGGCTTTGCTCATCACCGGAGACCCGGAAGACTCGATGTACATGATGCGAAAGAAATCGCGGCGCTTTTCACAGTATTCAAATCGCGTGTTGATATAGGCTGATATCTTTTCGAAGACGGTACCCGCGGCGGCGATCTTCTCAATCGTCAGGCGCCGCAGTGTCTCGAGATCATCAGACATGACTGCGTTGTAGATCTGTTCCTTGGAGTCGAAGTAGACGTAGATGGTCCCCTTAGCCAGGGCCGCATGCTGTGCTATCTCATCGACAGTTGTCGCGATATAACCTTTTTCAGCGAATACAGTCCTCGCTGCCGTGATGATCTCTGCCTGGCGAAACTGTGAGACCACTTCTTTTTTCGATTTGGCGTTGACTGCTAATTCCATTGGAGCGACCCAATGGTATTGCTAAATGACTATACAGTCAATAAATAAGACGGATCAGTCTCAGGCCGGTATACGGTTCCATTGTTACGATCCGGTTCTGAATACCATCTGAGGTGGAACGGCTTCTCGCAATTTTGCAGATATCAACCCAGCGAATACCGACACATGGGGCTCGAGCAACATTGTGTTCATGTCTCCATCGTGCGGCCCCAATGCCACAGTAAAATCTTTTGCGAACAGGCTCCAGTCCAAAGGCCTGTCTTCAATCAGCGAGTCAGGCTCGTCATTCGGTATGAGCATGTGGACTGGGAACGTGCTGGATTGCGGCTGGTAGGCCTTGAAGGCCTCGACAGTTGTTTCGGCCAGACGCAGTTGCAAAGGATCATGGCGTTCACGTTCGCGATCAGCTCTCCGTTCCGCTGCCCTTTCGCGGAGGTATTGTGACCATTCGCCCGGGCTTCTCTGCCCCAGGGCCGAACCATGGCGCAGGACGCGCCCGGCAATATTCGCCACGGCAGCATGGCTGCGATATCTGAGTGACATTGACGTTGGACACGGTGAGCCAAGAAGTATCAGCAGGCCTATCTGGTGACCGCTTGCTGTGAGTTGCTGTGCCAGGTCGTACGCGATGGTTCCTCCCAGACAGAATCCGGCAAGCAAATAGGGCCCTTGAGGCTGTATGGCGATCATTTCGCGAGCAAACACTGCGGCGATTTCTTCAATGGTGGGCAAAGGTTCCTGTCCAGGCTCCAGGCCAGGGGCCTGCAATGCAAACAATGGTTGATCGGTTCCCAGGTGACGAGCCATATCTACGTAACAAAACACATCGCCATTGTGACCAGGCACGGCAAACAGAGGCCGCCGGCTGCCCAATGGCTGAATGGGAACCACGGCGGAAGAACTGTCCGCCGCGGAACTTGCCGCTGATCGTAAAAAAGCAATGATCTCCTGTTTCCGCGCGGTCAGTTGTTCGCGAACTTCGGCCGTCAGGACCTGCTCTGGCCCGGTGCAGCGCAGACGGTCATCGTCCAGCCATACTTTCACTCCGAGCTTCTTTAGTTTATGCAGGAATTCGAATGTGCTCATATTTCAATTTCCACCTGTGGCCCGGAGCTGGCTGTGGCGTCAGCCACTTGCGGTTCACGATCTGCCCACAACTTCGACTCAATGAGCGTGGCCAAAGCAGAAATCGTCGGTGTTCGAAAGATATGGTGCAGAGGGAGTTGCACTCCGAAAGACGAGCGTACCTGCGTCATCAATCTCGCGGCCAGTATGGAGTGTCCGCCGAGATCGAAGAAGCTTTCATGGATACCAACCTTATCTACCTTAAGCAGTGACTCCCACATGCGTGCGATCGTGATCTGCATGGGAGTCTCAGGCGCGACGGAGTCGCGCGTTTTTCGGGTGATCGCCCAACTCGGCGCAGGCAGTGCCTTGCGATCGAGCTTGCCGTTGGGCGTGGTGGGCAACGCATCGATCATCACGAAGGCGGCCGGAATCATATAATCGGGCAGTGTTTGCAACAACGCGCCACGCAATTCCGCCGGCGGTAAAGGCACGCCGGGCACGGGCACCAGGTAAGCGATGATGTTCTGCTCTTCGCCGTCACTACTGACCACCACGGCTGCCCGCAGTACATCAGGTATGGACAGCAGTGCATGCTCAATTTCGCCCAACTCGATGCGGAAGCCGCGAACCTTCACCTGATCATCATTGCGCCCCAGCAATTCCACGCTGCGGTCCGCCGTATAGCGGGCGCGGTCGCCGGTTTTGTAAATGCGTCCTGCACCAAACGGGTTCGGCACAAAGCGCTCCGCGGTAAGTTCCGGACGCTTGAGATATCCTCGCGCAACACCTTCGCCCCCGATGAACAGTTCACCCGGAGCGCCCAGCAGTAATGGCTTCATGTGCGTATCAAGAACGTAAAACGTAGTGTTGGCAATAGGCAGCCCAATGGTGATGGGCTGGCCATCATCTTCAATGATGGCTGCGGACGACCACACCGTAGTCTCAGTAGGCCCGTAGACATTCCACAAGACATCACAGCGTTGCAGAAGCTGGTCTGCCAGTTCCCGTGACAGCTTCTCACCGCCGCATAACAACTGCAGTTTCGGCTTGCCGTTCCAGCCCGCGTCAAGAAGCATGCGGTAACGGACAGGAGTCGCCTGATAAATGGTTGCGCCGCTGCTTTCCAACAAGGGGATGAGCAGCGCTGGGTCCTGCGCCTGTTCATCTGTAGCGATCACCAACCTGGATCCAGCTTGAATCGGTGTGAACAGTTCCAGCACGTGGATGTCAAACGACAAAGTGGTAGTGGCCAGCAAAACGTCATCAGGTGTAAATTGCAGCAGCTCCTCAAAACTATGAAGCACGTTCGTGACGCCGCAATGAAGAACCTCCACACCTTTCGGTTTACCTGTGGACCCCGAGGTATAGATCACATAAGCCAGGTTGTCGAGTGAAGCCCGGCTGCCGATATTTTCATTCCGGCTTTCGGTAACATCGTCCAGAAACAGGACCGTAGCCTGGTGTTCCGGTAATGTGGCGTCCAGGCTGCGTTGTGAAATCAGCAAAGGCACTCCGGCGTCTTCCAGTATGAATGCCACTCGTTCCGCGGGGTAACGCAAATCAATGGGCAGATAGGCCGCTCCCGCCTTCAAAATTCCAAGCAATCCCACCAGCATACTTACGCTGCGTTCCATGCACAGAGCCACCAGGACGTCTGGCCCCGCACCCATCGCGATCAAACGATCCGCCACGGCGTTGGCCCGGCCATTGAGTTCGGCGTAGGTCAATGACACATCATTGCTGGTCACAGCGATGGCATCCGGGGTTCGCTCCACTTGCCGCTCGAACCGGGTGTGAACGCATTCGTCGATCTGCCAGATTCCGATCGGCGGCGAGAGCAGCGTGCTCTGTTGCTCCGGCGTCATCAAAGGCAAGTCCGTTATCTTTTCGGCGGGGTTCGCGCAAATAGATGCAAGCAGCGTTTCGTAATTTTCCAGCCAGCGCTGCACGGTTGCTGGTTGCAGGATAGCGGTGCTGTAAATGCATTCCGCGAATACTGCGCCCGCAGTTTTCAGGATGTTGAATTCCAAATCGAAGGTGGCGAATTTCTTGGGCGAAGACAGCAGTTCTCCTTCGACGCTATGGAAACGGAAAGGCGCGGTCACGTTGTCGGCATTGAAAGTGGCGGTGACCAGAGGTGTTCGGCTTGGGTCGCGCGGCAGGTTGAGAGACCGGACCAGTGCGCCGAAAGAAAGAGATTGGTGATCGAAGGCATCCAGCAAGCGCTTGCGGGCCGACTTCAGGTGCTCCTCAAACGTGGCATCAGGATTCATGCTGGCGCGGACCGGCAAGACATTGGTGCCGTGGCCAACCATGGTGGCGGAGTTACCGTCAGATGCCTGGGCCGCCACTACGGTGCCGAGAACGAAGTCATCCTGGCCTGTGAGGCGGTAAATCAGCACCTGCATGGCGGCGAACAGCATGGTATAGACGGTGCAACCGTTCCGCCCAGCCACTCGGGAAACTTCGCGATAAAGCGTATCCGGAATCTGGCAGCGCTGGCGCTCCGCTGCGTAAGACTTCACAGGTTTACGTAGGAAGTCGAGCGGAAGTTCCAGCGGCTCAATGGGCAATGCGAATTGCGCTTTCCAATATTCTTCCGCGGCTTGGACTTTTTGAATTTCCTGGGCTGTGTTCTGCGCGTCCACGTACGCCTGAAACGAATGCGCGGGCGGCAACGCGGCACGCATACCAATGCTTTCCGCCTCATACAAGTCGCCGAGATCCAGAACCAGGATGCCGCCCGACCAGCCGTCACACACAATGTGATGCGCTGTAAAAATGATTAAATGCTTTTGATGGTCTTCGCGCAGAATCACTGCACGGCACAGCGGACCGGTTTCAAGATCGAAGGAAACATTGGTTTCCTGGTCAATGTAATGCGCCGTTTCACGTTCGCGATCCGCGGCGGTCATCCCCGAGAGGTCGACCGTTACCACTGGAATTTTTGCGGAAGCGAGTTCGTGCTGTGTTTCGCCGTCGGGATCGCACACCAGGCGCAGCGCCTGATGCCGGTCTACCAGTTGCTGCAATGCGGTTTTCATTGCGTCCACGGAAAATGCGCCGCGGATCCGAAATGCATGGCACACGTTATAGGCGTTCGAGGCTTCGGCGCCCATCTGAACCGACGCCCAGACTTCGCGCTGTGCCTCGGTCATCGGAAAATGGACAGGCGCAGCTCCAGCATCATCGAACGGATCGAAATCAACCGGGATGTAAGATTTCACATCGCTCACGCTTATCGGACCTCCGCAATCTGCAGGTACTTACCGGGCCGGGCGGGATCGGGAACGAACCACGCTGGTTTACCGTCTCGATCCTTGCCGAGCCGCGCTCCTGGTTGCTGCGGCGCAGCAGCTTCCTGTGGCAGCTCGCCGGGAAGAAATCCTCCGTGCTGCATCTCGACAATTGATTCCCTGAACGCCTGCAGCACAAGTTCGATATCCGCATCTGTGTGCGCTGTAGTGAGGAAACTCGGCCTGCCCTCCCAGATGTGGATGCCTTTGGCGCGCATGTATGTCCAGAACAGACTTGCGTAAGGAACGTCCTGTGGGAATTGGAAGCACATCCAGGAAGCAAAGTATGGAATCTGTATGGGAGCGCCGGCCCGTTGCGCAAACTCAAGCATCGCCTCAGCCAGTTGCCGCGTTTTCTGATTCAGATTGCGCTGCAAATCCGGACTGTTGTCATGCAGATGATTCAGGCAGGCCCAGCACGCAGCCAGCGCCAGCGGATGGCGCACAAATGTTCCGGCAAAAAACGTCATGCCTGCTTCCGGACCAGACGCATCGCCGTAATTCCACTGGCCGCCATCAAGGGCGTCAAGGTATTTGGCCTTGCCGGCAACAATGCCGATCGGGATTCCGCCGCCTATGACTTTGCCGTAGGTGGCAATATCGGCTTGAATACCGAAATATCCCTGCGCGCCGCGCGGATGCACGCGGAAGCCGGTAACGATTTCATCGAAGATCAGTGCCGTATCCGACTTTTGAGTCAGCGTGCGCAGCTCCTGCAGAAATTCCTTCGGCAGCAAATCCGGCCGGCGGCTCTGCACAGGTTCCACCAGAACGGCGGCCAGTTCGTGCGCATGCGCACGGAGAATATCGAGTGAAGCCGGGTCGCCATAATCGACAACCAGAACATTTTCAACCGCCGCCTGCGGCACTCCGGGCGCCACCGGGCGAGAGCGCAATACGCCATTCACGGTCTGCGGCCGCGCCAGTACCTCATCGAAAATGCCATGATAATCACCGTTGAACATGGCTATTTTGTCACGCCCAGTTACCGTGCGCGCTGTTCGGACCGCCGCCACGACCGCTTCCGAACCCGTATTGCAAAACGCCGCCCGCTCCATGCCCGTCATGCGGCAAAGGAGTTCAGCCACTTTCCCCGCCAGCGGCGATTGCGGGCCAATTTCAAAACCCTTATCCATCTGCTCGCTGAGAGCACGAATCACAAAGTCGGGCCGGTGGCCAAACAGAATTGACCCAAAACCATTCGTCATATCCACGTATTCATTGCCATCAATGTCCCATAGTCTTGAGCCTTGCGAACGCTCTGTGACAATGGGATAAACCATCTCTTTCCAGATCTGGCGGAAGCCTGAAACTGTGCGCGGATCAGCAAGGTGAGCGCGATGCTCCGCGGTAAGGCCTTTGGATTTCCCCGTGCGAGTTGTATAGCGGGCGATCAGTGCATCCAGCGCTTTTTGTTGCTGGTCCGGAAGCGCACCGGCCACGCCTTTTTGCACGGGCTTGTACGGACCAAATGCTTGCATCTCCGGCTTTTTCATGCCTGCACTGTTCGCGCTGGAAGAAGCACCGTTTGTTGCCGGCGCGACATGATTTGTGACAGCGTTGTTTGTGGCAACATGATTTGTGACAGCGTTGTTTGTGACAACCAGGTTTGTGACAGCCGCAGCCACCGGTGAGGAGGCGGCCGGAGCGGTGGCTGTCATCGTACTTGTACTTGCACTTGCTCCAGATGAATTGGATGGATTGCGCAGTACCTCCAATTGTTTTTCCATGATCTCCAATTGCATTCGCACCAGGGCCTCAACTCCACCCTGTGGCAGCGAAGCAAAACTGGAAGGCATGGCAGGCGCAGCCGCGGCAGTCGAAGGCATAGTTGCGTGCGACTGGGTCACTGGGGCCGATGTTAGAGCAACCGGTGCAGCGGGAGCAGGCATGCCCGGCGCAAGATGCGCGGCCAGCGCGTCAAGGCTGGAAAGCTCTTCCAGCAATTGCCGGAACGTGACGCGCACGCCAAATGATTTTTCAATCGCGGTGGAGGCCTGCGTCAGGAGCAACGAATCGAGTCCGATTTCCAGAAATGGCGCCGACGCGATCAACTGATCGGCTGACAAGCCGGAAATGTCAGTGAATAGCGTTCTAAGCTTCTCGAGCGCAGCCGCCTGCTGTGCCTGCAAGATGTCTCCTGGGTTCTGGTTGGGTTGCGAGACTGTCATCGGTTGCTCCTTCGATTCGCTGTGGGTCCCGGTTCCATTCACTGACCACACGACCTGAGTTATCTCGGTTGCCGGCGAATCGATCCAATAGCGTTGTCTTTCGAATGGGTATGTGGGCAGTGATATCCGGTTGCGTGCCTCATTGCCGTGGAGGCCTGCCCAATACACGCTGCCACCTGCGGCCCAGATGTGGCCCACCGCTTCGAGGATGGATCTTATGTCCTGTGACCGAATATCTTTCGACGGCAGACCGTTCGACCGATCTGGCGATTGCAGATCTGGCTTCAGGTTCTCCTCGCTTTTAAGCGAAGCGACAATTTCCTGCGCCTTCTGCTTTGCCGGGTGCTGCCGCGCGAGTGTGCTCAGTGTTTGCCCGGGTCCGACTTCCAGCAGAATATTCGCTGGATCCTGCAGAAGTTCTGCAATCCCACTGGAAAACCTGACGGCATGGCGCACTTGCTGCACCCAGTATTCGGGGCTGGTTGCCTGTTCGTCTGTGATCCATGTGCCGGTCAAGCTGGAAACAAAGGGCACTTGCGGAGGATGCATCTCAACACTGCGCACCACTTCGGCAAAGCCGGGCAACATGGGATCGAGCATTGCCGAGTGAAACGCGTGGGATGTAGCCAGACGACGGTACATCACTTTCTTATCTTCAAGGGACGCGGAGAGTGAATCGATGGCATCGAACGGACCGGAAACAACCGTCATGCCTGGACTGTTGAGCGCTGCGACCGATAGCTTTTCTCCCAGCATCGGAACCACTTCGGCTTCCGGCAGACGCACTGCCAGCATGGCTCCGGCGGGCAGGTCCTGCATCATGCGAGCGCGCGCTGAAAGAACGCGCAACGCCACATTGCGCGGGAAGACCCCTGCCAGACAAGCTGCCACATATTCACCCAGACTGTGTCCGATCATCGCTTTCGGCGCCACACCCCACTGCATCCACAGCTGGGCGAGCGCGTATTCCACAACAAAGAGCGCCGGTTGCGTGATGAAAGTTTCCTTGAGCTGCCGTGAAGCTTCTTCTTCCTGGCCCGCCTGGGGATAAAGCAGCGTGCGCAAATCAAGACCCAGCAGCGGTCGCAACACCTCCGCGCATTCATCCACCTGCGCCGCGAAAATGGGCTCACTTTCATACAGACCGCGTCCCATGTTGACTTGCTGCGCGCCCTGTCCGGGGAAAAGAAACACAACGCCCGCGTCAGCATGTTCACACTTGCGTGACCACACACGTTTGGAGTCGCCGGAGAGCAGCACCTCTGCAGCTTCAGCCGCCGAACCAGCCACCGTTGCGGTGCGATGCGGGAAATGGCGGCGTCCCGTCTGCAAAGTAAAGGCCGCATCCGCAAGGTTCAGAGCAGAACCGCTCGAAGCAAGATATGTTGCCATGTTGCTCCCTGCCTTGCCCAAAGCGGTCTGACTCCTTGCCGATACAACAAACAACTGTTCCGCGCGCGCCGGGCCGGATGCCTGCTGCTGAGGTGCTTCTTCCAGAATCACATGGGCATTGGTGCCGCCTGAACCAAATGCGCTCACGCCAGCGCGGCGCGGTGTTGCGCCCGACGGCCAGTCCGCCAGCCTGGCGTTTACATAAAACGGCGTTTCCGCAAAATTGATTTTCGGATTCGGTTGTGTGTAGTGCAGGCTCGCGGGGATCCTGGCATTCTGCAATGCAAGTGACGTCTTGATCAGGCCTGCTACTCCCGCCGCCGCGTCCAGGTGACCGATATTGCTCTTGACCGAGCCAATCGCGCAAAACTGGTTGCGCTCCGTGCCCAGCCGGAATGCTTGTGTGAGTCCGGCGATTTCCACGGGGTCGCCCAGCGCGGTTCCCGTGCCATGGGTCTCGACGTAGGTGATGCTGTCGGCATCCACCCCAGCCAGCGCCTGCGCCATGGCAATTGCCTCCGCCTGACCGTCGACACTGGGGGCAGCAAAACTGACACGAGCTGAACCATCATTGTTCAGTCCAACGCCTTTGATCACGGCATAAATATGATCGCGGTCAGCCACAGCATCTGCCAGACGCTTTAACAGCACAACGCCCGTGCCATTGGAAAAAACCGTGCCTCCGGCTTGGGCGTCGAATGTGCGGCAATGTCCGTCCGGAGAAACAATGGCGCCTTCGTGATACAGATAACCGTGCTTTTGTGGAGTGGTGATGGATATGCCGCCCGCGATTGCCATGTCACACTGATAACCCTGCAACGACTGGTATGCCTGGGCTACCGCCACCAGCGAAGTTGAACACGCCGTTTGGATATTCAGGCTCGGCCCGCGCAGATTGAGTTTGTAAGATGTGCGCGTAGCCAGGTAATCCTTTTCATTGCCGAACATGGTTTGCAGCGAGGGCGCCGCACTCTCGCCGTTGCGCCGCGGCGCAATCACCGCCGGAAAATAAGTGTTATTGGCCATGCCTGCAAACACACCGACAGGACCCGAGTAGGCCAGCGGATCGTACCCCGCATCCTCAAACGCCTCCCAGGCAGTTTCCAGAAACACACGATGTTGCGGATCCATCAATTCCGCTTCACGCGGGTTGATGCCAAAGAATCCTGCGTCAAAAGTTTCCGCTCCTTCAAGGATGCCGCGAGCACAGACATAGTGAGGATCGTTGCGCATGCCGGCGGATTCATTGGGAGTGACTTCAAGTTCATCTGGCGCGAAGAATGAAATGGTCTCTTTGCCGTCCAGGAGGTTCTGCCAGAACTCACGCACATTTTGCGCGCCGGGGAAACGGCCAGCCATGCCGATGATGGCGACGCCGTTCATTGAATCGACCTGTTCAGGTTGTGACATTGTTTCCGTCTATCCCTTTCGTGCCGTCTTCATGCGGGCCATAGCTTCCTGCTGACGCCGCGCACGATCATTCACGGCCTGTGCCGCCAGTCGCGAGTTGCCATTTCCAGCGAGTTGGCCAGCCAACGCCCGCGCCGTTGGGTATTGCAGCAGGGTTACGATCGGCAGCCCGCGTCCAAGGGCCTGCTGCAATTTCCGGTGCGCCTGCACCAGTAATAATGAGTGCCCACCCAGGTCAAAGAAATTTGCTTCCAGACTGACGCCAGGGTTATCGAACAGTTCCCGCCAGATTGCCGCCACGGTCTGCTCCATATCAGTACGCGGCGTAGCTTCGGCGCCTGACGCCGCAAAGGTTCGAACGCCCGCCGCAACCGCAGGTGGAGGCGCCAACTGCAAAGTTATTTCGCTCAGCGTTATTTCGTTCAGTATCGAGGCTGGCGCTTTCGCGATTTTGCGAATGACAAATTCAAGGTCTGCCAACACGCGGCGAATGTTGGCAGCTTCGAATTGCTCGGGCCGGTACAACATCTTCAAGCTGAGCCTGACGCCCGGTGTAACGGTGAGTGTCAACGGATAATTAGTGGATTCCGGAGCGTCCACAACCTCCACGGTCACGCCCTGGCCCAAGCGTTCGCTGGCGCCACCAGAGGCATAATTCTGAAATACGATCAGGCTATCGAACAGACGGTAGCGCCACGGGATTCCGCTCCAACCCTGAATCTGTTCAATGGAGTTGAACTGATATTGACTCGCGTCAAATTGCTCGCGCTGAAGCTGCTGCAACCATTTCGAGATCGGCATGTCCGCGGTGATTCTGGCGCGAACAGGGAGATTATTGACGCACGGTCCCACCATGCCTTCAATTCCTGAGAGCTCGGTGGGCCGGCCAGAATACGCGGCGCCAAAAACTACATCGCTTGCGGCCTGATAATGCGCCAGCACAAGTGCCCACGATCCCTGCAGCAGCGTGTTCAATGTGACTTGATTTTCCTTCGCGACACTCTGCAACGCCCGCGTAACATCTTCCTGTAGGGATGTCGTCTCTTCCGCGATTGACGCATCGCGCTGAATCAAGGCTGCCGGACGCTGGCCAATATGAAGCGGTTGCGGCACAAGATTTTTTAGATACTCGCGCCAGAAATCCTGGGCGTCATCGTGGGAGCGACCCAGCGTCCATGCAATGTAATTGCGGTAAGGAAGCGGCTTCGGGAGAGCGGCGTGGCCTGCATAAAAGCTCGCGAGTTCATTGAAGATCACCGGCCACGACCAACCATCGATCAGCAGGTGATGCGTGCTCCATAGCATCTGCCATTCGTCGTCACGGAGTCGAATCAAAGTGACCCGCAACAGCTGTCCGGCGGCAAGATCAAAATTCTTTGCGCGATCGGCCTGGATGGCTTGCGAAAGACATTCCTGTCTTTCAGAGTCGGCGGCATTGCGCAGATCGATCTCTGTCCAGTCCAGCGGACGCGCGGTAAGGACCACCTGCATGGCTTCCCGGAGTCCATCAGAAACAAACGCAGTCCGCAGGACAGGATGCCTGCCAATCACTTGTTCCCAGCTCCGCCGTAGTGCTGCAGGATCCAGCGCGCCCCGCAAGACAAGACGCCATTGCTCAAACCCCAATTCGCCTGCCGACGCTTCCATGGAATAGAAGAGCTTCTGCATGGGCGACAGGGGATAGATGTCCTCAAGTGTGGGACGTGATTTCAGTATTTGCGCGAGTTCGGTCTCTTCCAGTTTTGCCAGCGGAAAATCGGCAATCGACCAGCGTTGTATGTCCGCGGCAGTGCTAAGTTCGATTAACTCAACGAGCGCGGCAGAATAACGCCCGGCGATTTGTTCCACAGTGCCACGCGAATGCACATTGCGGCCGAAGTTGAATTGCACTTCCAGTTGTCCGCCGGCAATGCGCGCCAGCACTTCAATTGAGTGTGTCCGGTTATTTTTGCCATCGTGCCAGAGGCCAACCGGCTCAGTCGCGAACGAAAACATCCGGGATCCCGCAACCACTTGATCAAACTGACCAAGATAATTGAAGAGGATCTGGGCCTGTGGAGAACCTTTGAGGTGTTCGCGCAGGAGCCCATAGCTGATTCCTTTATCGGGAATCCGGCGCAGCTGGTTCTTTACCGATTGCAGTGAAGAATCGAGACGTGCACCGGGCTTGAGTGACAAGCGCACGGGATAGATGCTGGTGAACCACCCAACCGTGCGTGATAGATCGATAGCCCCAATGTCTTCACGCCCATGCCCTTCTACATCGACAAGCAACGAGTCGCGCCCGATCCAGGGGCGGAAGCTTTCCGCGAGGGCCGTGAGCAATATGTCATTGATCTGCGAGTGGTAGGCCGCGGGGATGTGCCGCAACAGTAGGTCGGTTTGGTGCGGCGTAAGCGTGGCCCTAACGGTCTCAGTAGATGCTTCGTTGTTTGGTCCCCCCGCATTTTGGCCCGAAGCATGGTCCACGGGGAGTTCTGCTGATTTGGTGTCAGGAACCGCCCGCCAATAGTCAATTTGGGCCTGCACTTCGGGCCGTTGTGCGTAAGCAGCAAGAGCGGCTGACCATGCTTTATAGGAAGCAGTGTTCGAGGGTAGCGCGACCGGTCGCGATTCCTGCAAAGCCAGGTAAGCGCTCTCGATGTCCTCCAGAAGCGGTCTCCAGGATACGCCATCGATTGCCAGATGATGAACCGTGAGAAGCAGCCGGGCTGGTTGGTCAGCAGGCGTTTCAGAGGGCGTTTCTGCCATCGGGAAATACATGGCCGCAATCAAGGGCCCACGGGTGATATCGAGAGAGCTCTGCAACTTCCCGGCGGCGTCGAGAATTTCCGCCGGCGAGAAGGGATGATCGGCAAGAGCAATCGTGGCAGAAGGAGCCTGGTCCATGTAAGTCTGTTTCCAGCCCGATGATGTTTGCGTAAAACGCAGGCGGAATGCATCGTGATGGGCGACTGCGGCAGCCAACGCCTGTTGCAGCAAATCCACATCGATCGTTTGCGGGACGGTGAAAAGGAAAGTCTGATTCCAGTAATTGCGATTTTCCAGCGGCTGGGAAAAGAACCATCGCTGTATCGGTGTAAGTTCAACGTCGCCAGATGCAACGTCTACCTGGGGTGGCGCACTGGCTGCTTGCGGTGCACATGCCGCGAGTCCCGCAATGGTCGGCGATTGGAAGAGTTCGCGGGGCGAAATGGCCAGGCCGGCTTGACGCGCGCGCGAAATCACCTGAATGCTTAAAATCGAATCGCCACCCAGCTCGAAGAAATTGTCATTCACGCCGGGTGCATCCATGCCCAGCACTTCGCCCCAGATGCGGGCCAGAGACAGTTCGGCCGGCGTACGCGGCGCCACATAACTGTCTTTGCGGCCCATGCGTGACATGTCCGGTGCGGGCAGCGCAACGCGATCCACTTTGCCGTTGGAGGTCAGCGGCAGACTCTGCATATGCATGAATGCTGCTGGAACCATGTAATCCGGCAGCCGCACCTTTATATGTGTGCGCAACGCATCGAGGTCTACCTCTTTCGATGCACAGTAGTACGCCACCAGTTTTTTATCGCCGGGCTTATCTTCGCGCGCAATCACCACCACTTCGCGCACGCCTGGATACAAGCTGATCACCGATTCAATTTCTCCCAGCTCAATGCGGAAACCGCGGATCTTGACCTGGTGATCGATGCGGCCCAGATATTCGAGATCGCCGTTGGGTAATCGCCGAGCCAGGTCGCCAGTACGGTAGAGATATCCTGCGTCAGCAAACGGATTTTTGAGAAAACGCTGAGCAGTGAGTTGGGGCCGATGCAAATAACCTCTTGCCACACCAGCGCCGCCAACATACATTTCTCCGGCGACGCCCAGCGGCACCGGTTGTTTTTGCTGATTGAGAACATACACGGCGAGATCAGGAATCGGTTCACCAATCAGACTCCCGGACCCTGCACGCACTTCCTTGAAAGTGATCGGGCGGTACGTCACATGCACGGTGGTTTCCGTGATGCCATACATGTTGATCAGCTCAGGCTTGCTGTCACCATATCGTTCCATCCAGGGCAGGAGACTGGCCAACTCCAATGCTTCCCCGCCAAAGATGACGTAACGCAACGTCTGCTCGGCAGGAGTGACGCTGGCCAGTAAGAAAGGCGTTAACTGCCGGAAAGCGGATGGCGTCTGGTTCAGCACGGTGACACGCTCGCGACGCAACAGCTCCGCAAATGCTTCCGGCGAACGGCTCACCCAATACGGAACCACCACCACTTTACCGCCATAAAGCAGCGCGCCCCAAATCTCCCAGACTGAGAAATCAAAGGCGCAGGAATGAAACAGCGTCCAGACATCGCCTGGCTGGAAACCGTACCAGTGGTTTGTCTGATCGAAGAGACGCACCACGTTGGCATGCGTGATCTGGCAGCCTTTAGGCTTGCCCGTGGAGCCAGACGTATAGATCACATAGGCCAGATTTTCCGGCTGGACGTTTTCTGACTGTACATTTTCTGGCTGTACAGGGTTGTCAACGTTTGCGTCTTTGCCTTCGGTTACATCGTCGCCTTCGGTTACATCGTCCAAAAACAACACTGTGGCATGATGGTTTGGCAGGCTGCCTGAAAGGCTGCGTTGAGAGAGCAGCACCGGTGCGCCGGCATCTTCGAGCATGAATGCCACGCGTTCCGGCGGATAACTCAGATCAATGGGCAGATACCCGGCGCCCGCCTTCAGAATTCCCAGAATGCCAATTACCATTCCAAGATTGCGTTCAAGGCACAAGCCGATCAGGATATCCGGCCCTGCCCCAAGCGAGACCAATCGCTTGGCTACCGCATTGGCGCGGCGGTTCAGCTCTGCGTAAGTCAAAGTCTCACCATCGCAGGAAACGGCGATGGAGTCCGGAGTTTGCGCAACCTGTCGTTCAAAGCGTTGATGCAGGCATTCATTCACGCTAGAGGCCGCGCGCGGAGCTGCCAGCAGCTCACTGGCTTCGGCTTGGGTTAAGAATGGCACCGCTGAAATCGGCCGTGTTGCGTCTGCGCCAATCCCTTCCAGCAGCGTGCGTAGATGCCCCAACACGCGCTCAGCGCCCGCAGAATCCAGGTGCTTCGGATCGTGCTCCAGGCGCAAGATCATCTCGCGATCGGCATAGACGATCAAGGTCAGAGGAAAATTGGTCTGGCCAATGTATTCGAAATGCCGATTGGCCCATTCGCCACCCAGAGCACGCAATGCGGTGTCCAGCAGATAGTTCTCAAAGACCAGAATGCTTTTGAACAAGCCCACGCCGCCGGGCACTTCGCTGGATTTCTGTACGACCCGCAGCGGAGTCTGCTCGTAGGCTCGCAGTGCCACATGCTGTTCACGGATTTGGCGCACCCAATCTCCCACGGGAGCTTCGGGGCACACGGAAATGCACATGGGCAACGTATTGATGAAGAGTCCCACGGGCGCGTCGGCATCATCCAGAGTGGAGGCGCGTCCGGCACGGGTTACGCCAAATACAATGTCTTGCTCGCCGCTGTGATGATGTAAGAGCAAGGCCCACGATGCCTGGAGCAGAGTGTTGACAGTAACGCCGGCAGTTTCCGCGAACGCGCTCAACTTGCTGGTAAGTTCTTGCGAAAGACGGCACTGCGCCACGCCCCAATTACTGCCATCGCTGGGGACAGAGGTTGGAATCGGAGTGGGTGCGCGGAATCCTTTTAGCTTTTCGCGGAAGAACTGTTCGGCCTGGGCCAGATCCTGTGTGCGCAGCCACTCAATGTAGTTGTAATAAGGTTTACGCGAGGCAAGTTGCGGGCCGCCTTCCACACCATCGCGAAACGCGGTATAGGCTGCAAACACTTCACGCAGCACTATGGGGAATGAGCGACCATCTAACAGCGCATGATGGAAGGTCCACAGCAGTCGCCAGGAACATTCACCCAGTTGCACGACGTGTAACCGCATCAGGGGAGGGTTGGATAAGTCAAAGCCCAGCTTGCGATCGCGGGCCAGCAATTGGTTCCAGCGCGAAGCCTGGTCATCGGCGTCAACGCCGCGCCAGTCGATGATTTCAGAAGGAATACGCACGGAATCGTATACCTGCTGTATGGGCTCGGTGATTCCCTCCCAAACGAAAGCGGTGCGCAGAATCGTGTGGCGTGAAGCGATCAGGTCCCATGCGCGCAGCATGGCTGTGGTGTCGAGCTGTTCGTCTAACCGGCAGACGATCTGCTCAATATCCACTCCGGAGCCGGGTTCACCGATGGCATGAAACAACATGCCCTGTTGCATCGGCGAAAGCTCATATGCGTTTTGCATCAATTTCACGCCCTCGAATACAAACGTTCCTGATATGACTTTTCCTAAAAGTCAGTGCCCGGTATTTCACGCACCACCAAACGTGGCTGGGCCGAATTGGCAGTCCGTGCCGTGACAGCAGCCGCGTACCCTGTAAAACCCGGCAAGTCCGCCATCCACCATTCACCGGCCAGGGCTACATTGCCATCCACACTCGTTAAGCGAGCAGGTTGATTCAATCCAAATGTCACTTGAAAACTGTCCAGGGGGCAGGAAAGCCCTTCACCTATCGCCTTAATAAAGGATTCCTTACGGGTCCAGCACCGGTAGAACGCCGGGACATGGTCTCGCTCGGATGTTGCTTCCCACGAAGCAAATTCAGACGCGGCGAAATTCTCCCTAGCTACGTCTCGCATATCGTGCATCGGCCGAATGCGTTCAATGTCGATGCCAATCTCAGCGAGGCGAGTGAAAGCCAACAACACCCAGTCACCGGAATGCGAAAGATTGAACTGGATGCCGCAGTTTTCGATGAACGGTTTGCCGTGGCTGGTGTATTGAAATGATAACGATCCTAGATCGCAGTCAAGAAAAGCGCCGAGCTGTGAGCGCAGGATGGCGCGCGCAGCGACATAGCGATCATAGTCAGCCTGAAAATGGAATCGATCAGCCCTCTTCCGTTCGCTTGCGCACAAATAACGAGCAAGCCGTTCTGTTTCGCCCAGGCAGGAGAGCAGGCATAATGAGCGAACCTCGATTGTGTTCCCGGCAATTTTCGCCGACGTGCTTGCCTGCGTTGCTAATGTTACGGCCGGCATGACAACTCCTCATCTTTGGGACTGGCCTGATCCTGCTTGTTGACACGCTCCAGCCAGATTTCCCGCCAGTACATCAATTCGCCGCGCGGGCAGTCGCCCATTTCTCCGTAGCAGAGACATTCATCGCACAGCGATTTTTGCCCCAGAGGCCCTTGCAGAGTCACGGTGTGATTGAGTTCCCGCATTTTGCCGGATATCTCCTCAATGACCCGATTCACGCGATACCGAACTTCGGCCACGCTTTCACAACACAGCGTCATTTCGTGGCAAACGACCATACCTCGATTGCGTTTCTTCTTATTCAGCGTCGCTACGATTTGATCGAGGGGCTTTACCCGAACCAGTTCGCCCGGCTTAAGATCGAGAACTTCGACCGGTGTCTCTTTTGTATGCGGGCCGCGCAGCCGGTCATCGCCGGCCACGGCGCGATGGAGTCTCACGCGAAACCAGCGGACAAAGAGTTTTGCGATTTCCGGCAGGGAGCGGTCCTTTTGCCGGATCTGCCGCAACGCGATTCGCACCAGCCAGGGCTTCATTTTTCCCGGAAAGGCTTCAGTTGAGCGCAGCAGTTCTGTTGACTGGCAGAAATAGCGTTCCGCGCCGGCCTTCACCTTGAGGCGTGCACGCAACGCTGACAGAGCGGCTGCGTCAACCGGCACTTCGTTTTCATTGCCATCTGCCGGGCGCAGCCATGCTTCTTTCCAATAAAAGCGGCATCCGCGCTTGCAGCCGTCGTGTGCGCTGCCATCGCAACGCAGGCCTTCGAGAGTGACAACATCGTTCTTTGCAAAACGCCGGTTCGGTTCGAGTGGAGGGGGTGTTTCCACACATGTCTTTTCCACACGCCGATGAACACGGTATGACTTACCGCACCAGTCCAGCATCTCCGGCATAAACGGATGGCCATCCAGGGTGCCGTTGGCATCGAGAGTTGCAAGGATCTCCAGCGGTGAGCGCACCACAACCGTGTCACCGGCGAAGAATTTGTCACGCTTCATTCCACCCCTTTCCCGACATTCGTGTTCAACGCTGTATTGGCCACAATGGCAACCGCGTCCGTGAGTTATCTGGTCAGGTCCGCCACACGCATGGCAGTGCTGATGAGTCCAAAATAGAGTGAGCCGACGGCCTTACGCGCCTTGTGTCCAGCCCAATACGACTCGCGAAAGTCATGGCTGAAATTTTTCCAATTGGCGGCATTGGCAGCGTTGATTGAGACTGTGATGGAGGGTGAGAGTATTCGTGCGGTGTGCCACCATCCAGAAGGAACAAAGAGGGTCTCACCGGGATAAAGCTTGAAGCGGAAACCGCTGGCGTTGCAGAATTTGGGAAACCGGTTCACATCCGGCGTTTCAACGTTGTCCACGGCCGATTTGTTTTCGTGCGCCGTATCGCTGCCCGCATACATCAGCGGCGCCTGATCCGGAGAAAACGCAACATATTCCTTTACACCTTCCAGCTGCATCAGAAAAGCGTGCGTATGCAAACCGTCATAATGCAGGACGGGAAACCTGGCTCCGGTTCCCCCGATGTAGAGCTCGACATAGGTGAAGTCCTTCCAGGTTTTCAGCAACCCATGCTCAAGCCAATTGGGACTGACGCACTCCGGCATCGGATGCACATCAGACTGCAATTCCCGGGGCAGGTCTTTCACAGGATGGTTCCGCAGGTAGGGAGCTGGACGGGCAGGGGTCGACGCTTGCACTTCATCAATCAGCGTTGCCATGGACAGTTGTCTGCCATCGACGGTTAGCGGTAATTCGCCATATTGTTTCTTGAAGAAATCAAGGGTCCATTTCTTGCGGGCCACCCAGTGCTCGATTCCGTCAGTGATGATTACCGGGTTCAGTGGCAGGACATACTCGCTAACCCAGCGTTTTTTGCCGAGATCTGCCCAACGATGCCGGTCAATGCGATCGGTAAACTCGGGTCCAGTGACTTTTGCCACGCTTGCGCCCATGTCTTTGTCCTTTCTACAAATCAACAAATCTCATCCGGCCTTCACTCAGCCAGCTTCACTATCCTTGTCTTCGGGGGCAGGAGTCTTAGCGTGAGCCCCCAAAACGCCCTCTCACCGATCTTTCCCTTAAATAAAGACATTTCCGGAATGTGGAGCTATGGGCTAGTAAATTCCAGGTCGTGGTTTCCTGTTGATGTGAAGGCAGTTAACCTGCCAACCTGACCGATGAAGGGAGGTCAGGTCGCCGTTACGTTTCAAGCAGTTACAAAAGTACTCGAGGCTGCCAACGGGCCCAGGATTTGATCAGCATGCAAAAGTTTGCAACTTACCGCCAAAGTTGAAGCATTGAAAGAAATGGGTATCGATTCGCCCGAAAGACCTTAGGATTCATTAATGAAACGCCAATTCATGCTCTCTTAGTTGGAAATTAGCCTAGTCGAAGCTGAAATATGACTGTCGCCAGAAGAAGCTGGCGGCCATACGCTCGGGAAGGATTCGCTGCCTGCGAGTTCACGTCGGGACTGACGGGTGAGACAAACATAACACTGAAGGGATTTGGCTGGAGACCACGGGCTACTAGGGATCAAAAGCCGCATCAGAGGTGATGCTCTGTTAACCAACACTTGGGAATGTATATGGTGCCGAAGAAGGGACTCGAACCCCCACACCCTTGCGAGTACGTGGACCTGAACCACGCGCGTCTGCCAATTCCGCCACTTCGGCTTTTGAGATGCGCTCGGGGACTACTCTTCGAACGCAATGTCTTTTAAACAAAGACTGACAGGAGACAACCCATCCATTTTATAGAGTTTGCGAGAACTGTCAAACTGCGAAGCCGTCAGCATTCAGCCGTCAGCATTCAGCCAAGCCGCTTTTGCGATCGCTTGTGAGAACTCATTTACTGCACTCTGTTCGCGGCAATTCGCGGCCGAACTTGCGCCGTTCAAGCCGCCATGAAACTTAGTTCGATTCGCGTAATCCGATATCGGCAACACGGTAAAACAAAAAATCGCTTCCGACTCGCAACCAGTGCCGTTGCTCTGGGTTACTACTTTATAACCCTACCTTGAAGGTCAAACCACTTCCCTTCGCACACACGCAAAGGGCGTGTCAGCACGGGTCAATTCTATTTTCCAGGGAGAGTTCCATTCATGCGTAGTAAGTTCTTGTTGGGTTTCATGGCAACGTTGTGTCTGCTGGCATCAGCGGCGTCAGCGCAAAACTATCAGGCCGATTTTCGCCAGGAACTAAGCACCCAGGGCACCGGCAACTTCACCAGCAGCACCAATGATCTGCTTTCCAATATCACATCCCAGAACAATTCCGGATCAACCTTCAGCGGCGGATTTCTGATTGGATATCGTTACCATATGGCGCGCTGGTTTGCCGTGGAAGGCGATTATGCTTTCACGCGCAGCACGCAGAACTTTCTTGATCCCACTAACGTGCTCAACGGGACTTTGACCAGCGCTCTGAAAACCAACGTGCATGAGATCACGGCAGCAGCGGTGATTACCGGCGGGCCGCACCATCGTGTGCGTCCATATGGATTGCTGGGCGGCGGCGCTATTATGTTTCGTCCCACCAGCGCTCCAACCAATACGATTCTCAACGTCGCCAATGACCTTGGCTTTGGACCCAGTGAAACCAAGCCCGCATTTCTCTACGGGCTGGGCGCAGACATCAGCCTGAATAGGTTTCTGGCCCTGCGTGCAGAATATCGCGGACTGGTATTTTCCGCGCCCGGTTTTCAGATACCGGGGCTCAGCTTCCTGGGCCTGAGCACTCCGGGAATTACGCACATGGCGCAACCCTCCGTGGGTCTGGTCTGGAGATTCTAAAAACTGACCATGGGCAGCCGTGATCCGCTCCGCGAGGTCACGGCCGTCCATCCTCTTAGCTCGAAGACGATCCGTTAAGGTTCCCCAGCCAGGCATTTTTCGATCCCTCCAACTCCAGCGCGTCTTACTGTTGATCATCACATCTTGACAGTCAACATGAACAAGCACTATAGTGCTTGCGAAATGCAATCGACCGGAGTTTTTCATGACTGACCAGAACACTGATGTCATCCAGGGCACTCTCGATATGCTCATCCTGAAAACGCTGAGCCTGGGGCCATTACACGGGTTCGGCATTGCCCGGCGGGTTGAGCAGATTTCACAGAATGTCTTCAAGGTGAATCCTGGATCGCTGCTCACGGCACTGCAGAGACTGGAGCGGGCCGGTTGGCTCGACGCCGAATGGCGCCAGACGGAAAACTCACGGCGCGCGAAGTTTTACGCGCTCACGCGTTCCGGCAGGAAACAACTGGAACTGGAAACCGCGGACTGGACACGTCGCGCTTCAGCGATTGCGAGACTTCTGAAAGCCGAGGGTTAGTTGCATGTCTCTGTGGCGACAGATCACGCATGGTGTGCGGACTCTGACGAGGCGTTCCAAGGCGGATCAGGAGATCGCCGAGGAAGTCCAGGATTACATTGCGCAAGCCACAGCCGCCAAGATTGAATCCGGTTCTTCTCCCGAAGATGCACGGCGTGAAACCCAGCTCGAATTCGGGAACCAAACGGCGATTCAGGAACAGGTTCGTAGTTACGGATGGGAGAACCTGGTGGCAACTGTTCTCTCTGATCTTCAGTATGCTGCGCGGAAACTACGGTCCAATCCGGGTTTCACCACCGTGGCTGTTCTCACACTTGCGATTGGCATTGGCGCAACCACCGCCATCTTCAGCGCTGTCAATCCCATTCTCTTTTCCCCGCTTCCATATCCTGACGCAGGACGCATCATGATGATCTGGGAGATGCGCAGCAGCGGATCTCCGATTGCCGTCACGTTTGCCAGCTTTCATGGAGTAAGTGAGAGCAACCATTCTTTTGCTGCCATAGCCGCGATCAAACCGTGGCAACCTTCCATGACCGGCGCGTCACAGCCTGAACGTTTTGAAGGCCAACGCGTAAGCGCCGGGTACTTTCAAACCCTGCGTCTGGCTCCTGTTTTAGGTCGTGATTTTCAACATGCAGACGATCGCCACAGTGGACCAAATGTCGTTTTGCTCAGCGACAATCTCTGGCAGCGGCGTTTCGGCAGGAATGCCTCCATTGTTGGCCGCCAGATTACTCTCGATGACAATCTCTACACAGTGGTTGGAGTCATGCCGCCCTTTGACAACGTCCTGGCTCCTGAGGCGGAAATCTGGGCACCGCTACAATACGATTCGTCATTGCCTCCCGACAGCCGGGAATGGGGACATCACCTGCAGATGGTGGGACGCCTTCGTCCTGGGGTAAGCAAGCTGCAGGCCCGCAACGAACTCAACGTCATCCTGAAGGTTTTCGGCCAGCAGCATGCCAAAGGCTTTGATAGTTCCGGCGGCGTGCCTGACGGGTTCATTGTGAACGGCCTGCAAAGTGATCTTACTCGGGGCGTGAGACCGGCACTGCTTGCGATTCTGGCGGCAGTCATTCTGGTGCTCATCATTGCATGCGTGAACGTGACCAATCTTATGCTGGCTCGCGGAGCGCAACGTCGCGGCGAATTTGCCATGCGCGTAACTCTGGGCGCATCCCAGGCTCGCCTTGTCCGCCAGTTGCTTACGGAAAGCCTTCTGCTCGCCATCATTGGCGGCGCGCTGGGAATGCTGGTGGCGAAATTCGGTCTGCGAACCCTGGTATTGCTGAGCCCGTCGGGATTGCCTCGCATCAGCGCGATTCGTCTCGATCCCGCGGCCTTTATCTTTGGATTTGCGATTACTGCCCTGATCGGCGTGCTGGTGGGTCTGGCGCCGGCGCTGCTTGCCTGGCGCAGAGATCAGCAAGGCTCACTGCAACTAGCCTCCCGCCGCACCGCAGGCGGCCAACACGTTGCGCGCCGTACCCTCGTGGTCTCTGAAGTAGCACTTGCAGTGGTTCTGCTGGTGAGTGCCGGATTGCTGCTGAGAAGCCTGCAACATCTTTTTGCCGTTGATATCGGATTCGCCAGCGACCACCTGCTGACCATGCAGGTGCAGGAATACGGCCATCGTTATGATTCTGATGCAGCTCGTAATCGCTTTTTCATCGAAGCATTGCAGACAGTACTTCGCGTTCCGGGCGTGGAAACGGCGGCTTTCACCAGCCAACTTCCTCTTAGCGGTGACTATGAAACATTCGGCGTGGATTTTGAATCCATTCCCAATGACACTGGCGCTGCATATCGCTACGCCGTAAGTCCAGAATATTTCTCGGTCATGAAGATTCCTCTGCTACGCGGCCGGTTGCTGGACGAGCATGATATCGCAGGCGCACCCGGTGCGGTACTACTGAGTGAATCATTTGCCCGACGTAAGTTTGGAGACAAAGACCCAATCGGACAAAGAGTCCATATTGGACCCGCCATAGGGCAACCTGCGCACCCGTGGCATACCGTTGTCGGGGTGGTCGGTGACGTGAAACAGTTGTCTCTGGCGGTGACTGACCCGTACGCTTTTTATACTTCACCCACGCAGTGGCCATGGGTAGACAACGTGCAGTCACTGGTCGTGCGCACACGGGGCGACGCCGCTGCTCTTACGCCTGCGATTCGTCAGGCGATCTGGTCCGTGGACAAGGACCAACCCATTGTTCGCGTGAGCACCATGGATTCCCTTGTTACCGCTTCGGCGGTGGAGCGGCGTTTCGCACTGGTTCTGTTCGAAGCCTTCGCACTCGCGGCCCTTATTCTTGCGGCTGCTGGGATTTATGGTGTCCTCTCCGGCAGCGTCACGGAACGCACCCGCGAGATAGGCGTGCGATCCGCTCTGGGCGCTTCTCGCGGCGGGATACTTGCCCTGGTTCTTCGCCAGGGCCTGACGTTGACGGCGGTGGGCGTCGCTATCGGGTTGATTGGTGCGGCTATCACCAGTCGCCTGCTCATCACTCTGCTGTTCGGCATTTCGCCGCTTGATCCCGCCACCTACGTCGCGGTCATCGGGCTGCTGGTCGCGGTTTCAGCTGTTGCCTGCTGGATTCCAGCCTGGCGCGCTGCCCAGGTGGATCCGTGCATCACGCTTCGGGCCGAATAGCCGACGCAGAATATCCGTTTTCTCCTATCCCCGATCATCCGCGTCAATCCGAGGTACGCAGGTTCCTGCCGCGATCTCAGACATATCCCAAGCACGCCCGCCATGATTCACGCCGGCTTCCGACTAAACAATGAGTTTGCTCTCATGCGCACGCAAAATATCAGAACACTTTTCGTTCTCCGGCAGTCTTTCTATTCAGGAAGGCAGAATGGCCGGACACGCAATCCTGGGAGATACCGCGCTGAAGCAGGCGAATTTTAGCGATGCTGCAATGGAGACAGTACTTCAAGACCTGGTCTCCGGGCATATGGCAATGGTCTTTCGCATCGCTTATTCCATTCTGCGCAATCACCATGATGCGGAAGACGCTACGCAGGAATGCTTCCTTAAAGTTCTGAAGTTGTTGCAGAGGTCGAAAGCGGGACTTGAGCATGTACGCAGTCCGAAGACGTGGCTGGCCCGAGTCGCCTGGACCACCGCGCTGGATCGTCGCTCTAGCCGGGCGGTGGTGACCGATCACGAGCTAGTGGCCGAGGATGTAAAGCCCTTGGGCGAATTGGAGTTGTCTTCTATTGGGGACCACGTAGATCAGTTTCCCGATATGGCTGAGGCCCCGGATGAATTTCTGGCGCAGCGCGAGATGCAGCAAAGAATGGAAAAAATGATTGCCGCACTGCCGGAAGATCTTCGCCAGCCACTGGAGCTTTCCACCATACAGGAACTGAATTCGGTGGAGATTGCGGAAGTGATGGGCATTCCGGAAGGCTCGGTAAGGACCCGGCTGATGCGTGCACGCCGCCTGCTGAAAGAAAAGCTGGCAACGCTCATGGAGGTGAAGAAGCATGGCTGAACTTAACGACAGCAAGAACAATGATCGCAAGCTGGAAGAAATGCTGGACAGCATGCTCTCCACCTACTCATCTGCCGAACCTCGTCCCGGGCTGGAAACGCGCATTCTAGCCAACCTGAAGGAGCAATCGGCGCAGCGCACGCCGGGTTGGAGCATCGGCTGGATATGGATTGGCGGTATCGCCATGGCTGCAGCAGTCATCCTGCTGGTGAGCTATCTCTGGCGACCGCAACCGCTGCCGGTTAATCCACAGATGGCAAGTCGGCCAGCACCGCAAGAAACACACACGGCAAAGAAGCGTGAGGAGACCTCGTCACTACCCATCGTCGCGCCGAAGCATTCTCCCAGGCAGAGTAAGACGCAGGTCGCGAATGCAGGCCAACTACCGGAGAAGCACGTGGAGGAAGCTCGCCAGCAGGTCTTCCCTTCACCATCGCCGTTGTCCGAACAGGAAAAGCTTTTGCTTCGTTACCTCTCGCGCACGCCGCGGGAAGAGCTTGTCGCGCAGAGCCATCCTGATCCGCCGGACGAGGTTGATGGCACGCATTCAAATGACAGCAGGCCTGACAACCTGACACAAGTTTTTAAGACACCCAGCAATACTCGATAGAGGAGCTATTCATGAAATCGCTTTTAAAAGTAATCGTTGTGCTTGCCTTACTGCCCGCTGGTTTTTGCCAGACGGCAAACAAACCCACAAATGACCAGGCCGCGAAAAAAGACGCAGTAGAGCAGGACAGCTACTACAAGTTGAACTTCGCGATCTTCGAGCTTGAAGATGGAAAACGGACAAATCAACGCGAATACAGCATGATCGCCAAATCCAACGACGGCAGGCCAACCAGTGTAAGAGTTGCCACCCGGGTGCCGATCTCCTCGCCGGAAAAGCAAATCCAATATATTGATGCCGGGCTGGAAATCCGCTGTTCGTCGGTCAAGGAATTGGCGAGTAAAATCGCCGTGGCTTGCGATGTGAGCATCAGCAACTTCGTCTTGTCGGAGCAGAGTCCCGAGGCCCGCAACAGTGTAGGCCCAGTTCTACGGACTACCAGGGCCGATTATGCATGGGCCGTGGTTGCACCAGGAAAACCATCTATCTTCAGCACTATTGATGACGTGAACAGCAAAAAGCGTATTCAGATTGAACTCACAGCTACGAAGCTCGACTAGCTCTCAACGTCGCGTCAACAGAGAGGCCCACCTTTCGCCGGCCTTTGGCGAAGGGTGGATAACTTGGGTACCTATCGGCGCACCAACCGGATCTCATAGATATTCGGCCACAATTTGCCGGTCACGAATAATCTCTTCGTTGCAGCATCATAGGCGATGCCATTCAGCACCGCGTCGGGATGGCGTTGATACATGGGGCTCAGCAGACCTTGCAGATCAATCCATCCCAAGACTTTCCCGGTCCTGGGCGAGATGCGGGCGATGCGATCCGTCTGCCAGACATTGGCGAAGATCTCGCCCTCAACAAATTCCAATTCGTTGAGTTCCACCATAGGCTTGCCGCCGTCGGTGACCTTCAACCGCCGTTTTTCCCGCAACGTTTTTCCGTCAAGCACGCGGAGCTCGGCGGTACCGTCGCTCATGAAAATTTCTGTGCCATGTGTGGTCAATCCCCAGCCTTCGCCGGGATAGGAGAACTCGCGCAGGAGATGAAAATCAGTGGCCCGGTAAACGAAACCTTTGTGCGCCTTCCATGTCAGTTGCACAATCTCATCGCCGGTCAGAGCAATCCCCTCTCCGAAAAACTCCGGGGCCAGATTTACCTTTTGCACAACCTCGCCGGTCTCAAGCTTCACTTTGCGCAGGGATGACCGTCCGTTCAGCCCGGTTCCTTCATAGAGGAACCCGTCGCGGTAGACCAATCCCTGGGTGAATGCCTGCGGATCGTGGGGAAATATATTGACGATTTTGTATGTGTACACCGGCGTACTTTCCGCACTCGAAGCCGATCGCGAACCCGGAGATGCAGCGGGCTGCGGGAATGCCTGGGTCAGCAATGCCAATAACAGCGCGAAAATTGCCGTTCTCATTGTGCGCAAATGGTCAGCTTTTTGGATTTTTCAGAAACGTTCCACGTTCCAGGTCAGTGAATGCTTCCCGCAGTTGTTCCTGGGTGTTCATGACAATGGGACCATACCATGCCACGGGTTCCTGCAAAGGCTTGCCCGAGACCAGAAGAAATCGAATCCCTTCGTCACCGGCATGGACAACTACTTCGTCACCACGGTCAAAGATAATCAGCGAACGATTGTCGGCTTGCGCCGGCGGCGCCGTATCCAGCCAGTTCACACTTTCTGTGGGCACCGCGAGGGGGCCGGAAGCATTGCAGAATTTCCCTGATCCGGCGAATACATAGGCGAAGGCATTCCGCGTTGTCTCAATGGGCAGGCTCTTCCTGCGGCCGGGTGCGACTGAGACATCGATATAAATCGGATCGGCGGCGATTCCATCCACCGGACCTTTCTTTCCCCAGAACGTTCCGCAGACCAGGCGCACGTGGGTGCCGTCATCGTCTGTAATTTCAGGAATGTCTTTGGTCTTGACCTCTTGATAGCGCGGCGGCGTCATCTTTAATGATGAGGGAAGATTGGCCCACAGTTGAAAGCCATGCATGCGTCCGGCGTGATCGCCGAGTGGCATCTCCTGATGGATGATGCCGCTGCCGGCGGTCATCCACTGCACGTCGCCCGACTCGATCGAGCCGCGATTGCCCATGCTGTCACCATGTTCAACGGTCCCGGCCAGAACGTAAGTGATGGTCTCAATACCGCGATGCGGATGCCACGGAAAACCGGCCAGGTAGTCCTCCGGAACATCGTTGCGGAAATCATCCAGCAGCAGAAAAGGGTCGAACTCGGTGGTGTTTCCGAATCCAAATGCGCGGCGCAGATGGACACCTGCACCTTCGGTTGTAGGCTTCGATTTAATCAGCTTCTTCACCGGACGAATGGACATGGGCCCTCCTTCAACGCATCCATCATAAATTGCGGAATGCCGTTGCGTGAAAACACCCTGAGATGAAAAGAGCTGCGACAGTGTCTACACTCGATTAGCCGGTAACAAATGAATCCCGCCCTGAGGGGCTGACATCGAAGAGCTTTGGGGGATTCTTATCCACCTCGGCCCACGCCAACCAGATTTTTCCATATCTTTTTTTCGCACCGCGCGGTTTCCGACCAGCGCGTTTAAAAGCTTTCATACGATTTCAACATTCGAGGAGATTCATGAGCACTACAATTCAGCCACACCCTGCCACCAATGAAAAATCCACCACTTCGGCGATTGGCTACGCCGCCCAGTCAGCGCAGTCACCGCTCGCCCCATTTTCATTTGAGCGCCGTCAGCCCGGTCCTCAGGATATCGACATTGAAATTCTGTTCTGCGGCGTCTGCCACTCTGACCTGCATACTGTGCGCAATGAATGGCAGAACGCCACCTATCCCGCCGTGCCGGGACATGAAATTGTCGGTCGCGTGCTCTCGGTTGGCAGCGCAGTCAAAAAGTTAAAGCCTGGTGACCTGGCCGCCGTCGGCTGCATGGTTGATTCAGACCGCACATGTCCGGCCTGCAAGCAGGGACTGGAACAATATTGCGAAGGCGGGTTTGTGGGCACCTACAACTCACCCGACAAACACCTTGGCGGAATGACTTACGGTGGTTACTCCAACCACATCGTTGTCGATCAGCACTTTGTATTGCACGTCCCGGAAAAGCTTGATCCCGCGGGAGTGGCTCCGCTGCTCTGCGCAGGCATCACCACCTACTCTCCGCTCAAACATTGGAAGGTCGGCAAGGGACAGAAGGTCGGCATTGTAGGCCTGGGCGGATTGGGACACATGGGCGTGAAGTTCGCACATGCGCTGGGCGCACACACGGTCCTGTTCACTACCTCTCCGGGCAAACAGGATGATGCAAAACGTCTGGGCGCGGACGAAGTAGTGGTGTCAAAGAACCCACAGGAAATGGAAAAACACCTGAACAGCTTTGACTTTATTCTGGACACGGTTTCCGCCCACCATGACATCAATGCTTACATGGCTCTGCTGAAACTCGATGGAACGCTCACACAGGTGGGTGCGCCGGAGGTACTTAACGTTTCGCCATTCAGCCTGATCTTTAAACGGCGCTCGCTGGCGGGTTCGTTGATCGGCGGCATCAGGGAAACGCAGGAGATGCTCGACTTCTGCGCGAAACACAATATTGTTTCCGACATCGAGATTATTCCCATCCAGAAAATCAACGAAGCTTACGAGCGCATGCTCAAGAGCGATGTGAAATATCGCTTTGTGATTGATATGAGTTCGTTGAAGAAGTAGATGGGGAAGATGCAAGAACAATCAGGCCGCTTCCAGATTTGGATGCGGCCTATTTTTCTGTTCCGAGAAACGCAGCCGCGCCGCGGCCTATTTCTTCTTCATTTCAGCGCAAAAGCACTGCGTGAGCCGCTTATTATGCCGTCCAGAAGCGCAGCGATGCTGCCGGGGAATCACCGCAGCAGGCCCGCCCTTTTCAACAATCAATTTCTCCGTACGCTGCCGCATCGGCGGACCAAAGGTCATAGGTCCGGGATTGAGATACTGCATGTGTCCCCCAAGCCACATTTATGACTCTGTTCCAGGACGAAGTAAAGCCAATTAATAGAATTAATGTGGGCACGCAAAAAGCCCCGCTGGAGCGAGGCTTGAACTCGTGATTCACTGGGTGCTTAGTGAACGCCGGAGCGCTGAGGAACAGAAATCAGTTGCAACTCAACGGCTGGCGGCCGCTTCTTGCGTTCATCATTTGTACGATACACACTGTGAGGATGGGCCGGCGTACAGGTGGTGACGCTTTGCAGTTGGGGATTGTCGCCCGGGCTGAAGTTGTAACTCATGATGGCGGCGCAAGTACTCCGGCCGTCAGCGAACTTGGGCAAATAAATACCCTGGTCGAACTTGGGGCGTTGTCCAGTTGGCGATTGAATGGAGGGTCGTTCTTTCTTTGGCTGCGGTGTGCTCTGGGATGCAAAGCCGCTGACCGCAAGAAGCAGCGTTGCAAGAAAAAACATCGATTGCCTGAGGAGTCGCATAAGTCCTCCGCTGAAGATTCTACTCTCTTCGCATGGCGGCTTCCAGCCTGGCCCAGCACCCGGCACTTCGAGATACACTCTTGAACGTATGCACCCGCTCGACAATCCGTCATGGCACGCACTCAGCACTTTGCAATCAAACTTCGCAATCAGGGCGAAGCATGCACAGCGCTTCCGCCCCGAGGTCTGCGTACACGGCGCATTTCCAGATGAGCTTGCGCAATCACCCACGGCAGCAGCCTGGGCCTCATTGGCGTCACTGGGTCGTGAACCGGTGAGCCTGTTGTCCCTGCATCCGCTTACGGCTCCATCTGGATGGGCCATCACGCGATCTGTGGCACTGGCAGAGATGGTGCAGGAATCCGGCGATCGCGCATCCGAAGCCGAGCGCGAACATGCTTCGGCCATCGTAGAACTTTCACTCGCGGATTTGCCACAGATGTCCAGCCTGTATGAAGCCACGCGTCCCGGACGCAAGCTCTATCCCGGGCTCATGGAACTGGGAGGCTTCGTTGGAATTAAACTCGGCGGGATTCAACACGTTGGAATTAAACAAGGCGGAATCAAGCAAGGCGATCAACTGGTTGCCATGGCGTGTCTGCGTTTGCATCTATCCGGCTATCGTGAGATCAGCACGGTGTGCACGCTTCCCGGACACACAGGACGGGGCTATGCCACAGCATTGGTCGGCGAATTGGCGCGGAGAAGCCGCAACGCCGGCAAGCAGGCTTTTCTCACGGTCAGCACCACCAACGCGCGCGCGTATGCAATTTACGAACGACTGGGTTTTCGTCCCCGCGTAAATCTCACCTCCACTACTTTTCGCTGGGAAGGCTGACTCGTTCTTCAAAGCTACAATCTGTCGGCGTGTAATGAATGACTGGGTATCACGTAATCAAAAGATATGACTTGTCAGGAGTACGACCATGAAATCATTCCGGATCATGATTGTTACAGCGGTGATCTTCACTGCGGTCATCTTCACTGCGGCGATCTTCACGACGGTGGCCGCGGCCGCGGTCACAATTAACCAGAACAGTGACACTGCTACTGCCGCCGAGGCGACCAAGAAACTTGGCGCATTTCTGGGGAAATGGAATACCTCAGCAACGTTCGCCAGCGGCGAAAAAGCTACGACAGAGCTGGAATGCCGATGGTCATCACAAGGCAACTATCTGGTATGCGAGCAACACGTCAAGCTTGGCGCCCGTGAACAACACCAGCTCACCGTTTACTCTTACAACGGCGGTGATGGCACCTATCAATACGCCACGTTTTCTGATCCTGGGCAGAGGCCCAGTTCCGGCGCGGTGGAAATCAACGGCAATGTCTGGACGTATAACTCAAGCTTTGAAAATCAGGGCAAGACCACGCAGATCCGCAATACCAACGAATTTACCGAGGGCGGAAAGACTGAAGTCTTCAAGGTGGTAACGTCAGACGATGGCGGCAAGACTTGGAAGCCCCTGCTCGATGGCTCAGCACATAAGATCTCCGATTAACTTTTGGGGCCGCTTCGCCATGTTATTACGTTTGCCATCTCACGACATAAAATGACATTGAAATGTTCAAGAAGATTCAAAGTCTGATTCGAACCATTCCCCGAGGTAAGGTTTCCAGTTATGGCGCCGTCGCACAAGCGGCCGGATTCCCAGGAGCTGCACGGCAGGTAGTCTGGGCCTTGCGAGGAGCGCAGGGTCTTCCCTGGCATCGGGTGGTAGCTGCGGGAGGCCGCATTGCTCTGCCGGGCGAAGCCGGATTTGACCAGCGAATGCGTCTGGAGTCAGAGGAAGTACCTTTTTCCGGCAGCCGCGTCCGCATGGATGAATGTGAGTTTGTGTTTCCGCGATCGAAGAAGAAATCGACCAAACCGAAAAGCTTATCCACAAAGGACACCAAGGTTCACAAAGGGAGATCCAAGACCAGGAGATCTGGTAACCGTTCACCACAGAGGTCACGGAGAACACCGGGTTAAAGTTTTGTCAGCAATTTTGGAGCAAGAACAAGGCCGCCCCGAAAGGCGGCCCTGATCTTTAGGATGAACAACTTTAAGATGAACATCCAGAGGATGAACGGTGGCGATATTTTACCCTAAGCTGCTGCTACCGGAGCTAGTGACCTTTGGGCTGCCTGGTGAATGAACTTCTTCATCACATTGGCCCACATTACTTTCTTGCGGACGGCGTTTTCCTTGATGGTCCGGCCCTGGGCAAACATGCCAAGCAACGCCTTCATTTTCAAGACCCGCAGAATCGCGGATTCCGATTGGGTAATGCCATAGGCATCCAGGAACTTCTCCTGTATCTGACTGGTGATTGCGCGATTACAAAACGGATACTTCTCCAGCGCTTCCACCGACGCAAGAAACTGCGCCAGGTCTTCGTACGAATTTCCGCGCTGTTTCATGCGGGCAAAATCGCAGAATCCCACTCCATGTTCGGTGACCACAACGTTCAATGGCGTATAGTCACCCAGCACGGCGGAACTGGGCAGGGTTTTGCGATTGCGCGAGAGAACATTTCGCGTGCCCGTCAAAATCACCTTAATTGACTGTTCGTCCAGGCCTTCTTCAAGGCAACTCTTGCAGAGCTCTTCCAGGCTGTTCATCAGCGCCGCGCCATCAAATGGTTCCGGCATCTCAACTGTGGCCTTATGGAATTGTTTGAGCCACTCGCCGGCCCGTTGTGCCACCAGAGCGATGCTGCCGTTATCGGCAAAGCCCGGAAGCAGCGCGGCTTTCATGATGATGGATTGGAGCGGCAGGCCGGTTACCTTATCTGTTACCACTGCGCCCATTTCGCTGAAGTCGCCCAGCGGACGCGGAATTCCCGCCAGCTTTTTGCGGCTCAACGCCTGTTGTACAAACTGTAGATTCTCGGTTTCCTGGCGCGCTATCGCTTTTGCATTGCCGCCACATTTGCTGGGGCGATAAGCCTTCACAGCGATTCGCTCACTGCCGTCCGCAAATTCCGCATTCACGTCATAAATAAAATGATCGTTTTTAGGGGTATGTCCAACCACGCGCAGGGTCCGTAATTCACCGTGCTCCGGATAAAATTTTCCCGCGCTCTGCTGCAAGTCGATCAAGACTTGTTCCAGTACGTTCTCTGCCATTCCAACTCCTGGTCTTTTTTACAAATTACTGCTGGTACAACTGGTTTACAAATTGCCGCTGGTACAACTGGGTGCCGGTTGATTTCGAAGCGCTTGCGTTTGCTCAGAAAAAGGTCGCGACTATCCACAAAGCGCGACTATCCACAAAAAAAGATGCAGTTGAGCTGCCATTCCCGCCAAGAGCACACGCTCGCCAAGCTCTTTAGATGCAATCGGTTGAACCGGCGACAACGGGGATTTTTGCGCCTGAGGGCATGAAAGTACCAATATTCGGCAGATTGACCATGTATTAGTATGCTAGTAACTCTCACAGAACTAAGCATGCTTAGTCCTTAATCAGAAAGGTATAGGTAAGTAGGAAAACTCTCGGTCAAGCCTACGGGTGCGCATACGACAGTCCTCATGACTTGTCTGCGTTTTTCTGCTTCAATCAGCGGCAAATCAGGGTTGATCAACGCAAGCCATTTGGTATTTCTGGTTGATTTCAACGAATCTGTGTTACTTTGCCGCCCACCGATCATGAAAAGCTTATTTAGACGCACGCGCACTTCTGCACAACATTGCAGCCCGGAGCACACTCCGGCTCCAGAGCTGCAGGATGGTCAGTTGGCGGCCGTTTATTGTGCTCCGCGGATGTTCGGCGATTTTTGCGACTTCGTCCGCATCAGCCCCACGCGCGTCTTGTTCGTGCTGCTCGACGTTGCCGGCCCGTCCCGGCAAAATCAGGGAATCGTGGCGGCAGCGCAGAATATTTTTCGCCGCTCCGCGCCCGAACTCCTGCCCACGGAAGACACCAATGAGGCCGAAGCCATGGCAGATCTCTGCCTGCGGTTGAACGCCAGCATATTAAAGGCTGCCGGACGCGCTTGTTCATGTCCGGCATTCGCAGGCTGTTATAACGAAGGCCGGGGAACAGTCTGTTATTTCAATGCCGGCCATACGCCCGGACTCCTCCGCCATGGACAAGGAATCACCGAACTGCCTGCCACCAGCTTGCCGCTGGGATTGTTTTCCCATTTCACCGCCGATGCACCTACATTTGCCGTGACCCCCGGCGCTGCTTTCCTGGTGGCGTCTCGCGGATTGGTTGAAGCCAAGCGCAAATCACAGGAGTTCGGTTTAAGCCAGGTGAAGGAGCATCTCTTGCGCTCCGGCGAAGAAGCAGCGCCGAAAATCTGCTCCACCATACTTGAACACGCGCAACAATTTGCGACGCCGGGCACGCCGAAAAACGACATGACGGTGCTCGCCTTATCGCGCGATGACGTGACTTAATAAAAAAGGTATTTACGCCACTTCAGGTCTGATCGTCCGATCATGCGCATGATGTGCCGGCTGGTGTGCAGGGTAAACGGACGCGGCTCTTTCAGCAGCTTCATATCCGTTTCCGTAAGCAGGTGATTTCCCTTGCGACGATTACAGGTATGGCAGCAGGCCACCAGGTTTTCCCAGGTGGACGAACCTCCGCGAGAGCGCGGAATCACGTGGTCCAGCGTGAGATCACTGGATGGGATGACCTTACCGCAATACTGGCAGGTATTGCGATCACGCAACAGAATGTTTTTACGCGACAGGGCACGCGTCTGGTGCGGAATGCGACGGTACTCGAGCAGCCGGATCACGGATGGCACGCGCATGGAAATACGCGCCGCATGCAGGGAATGTCCGTTTTCCTCTTCCGGCATGGCCAGGCCTTTCAGGACCAGGACGATGGCGCGGCGAGCCGCACAAATATTGATTGGCTCGTAGGAAGCGTTCAGCACCAGCACGGGAGTCTGCATGAGCAGGCTCTTGCGTGGCGCGGGCGGCTCCGGCGGCGGCACATCAGAATGATGGCGTCGGTTTCGTCCTCTGTCCCTTTCAAGCATGGCCTTGTGGTCCCTCCTGAGCGGTAGCTGCCGGCATTCCGCCCGATACATCGCGTGTGGCACGGGCAACCGTCGCCACAAAAACTTCTTTCGCACCGGCCTTCAACAATACCCGGGCACATTCCCCTGCTGTGGTTCCAGTGGTCATTACGTCATCGACAATCAGGACGGTGCGTCCAGCCACTCGCGCCGGTAGCACCACGGCGAAAGCTCCGCGCAAGTTAGCGTGCCTCTGTTGCCGCGTAAGCCCGGTCTGTGATGCGGTCTCCCGCTTCCTGACCAGAGAAGCAGTATCCAATTGGATGCTTGTTCCTGCCCCGCGGGCTCTTACCAGCGCGCGTGCCAGTTCTTCTGACTGGTTGAATCCCCGAGTGCGGCGCTTGCCCGGCCACAACGGCACAGGGATTACCAGGACGCCAGAAGGCAAATTGAGCGGCGTGATGGCCTGGTTCAGCATCTGCGCCAGACGGGGCGCTGCCGACCTTACCTGGCGATACTTGAAAATATGGATGAGATCGCGCAGTTCGGCGGCATAACTACCGTAAGCGACCGCACGTTTGAAGCGCGGCGCAGCGCGACGACAAATCGCGCACAGAGGCGCTTCGGCTAGGTTGTGGGAGAAGCAGGCATTTGCGACTGAAAGAGCTTTTCGCCACAGGCAAAGCAAAGTATCCCGTCGATTGGAACCATCTGTTCCATACACGGCACACAAACGGGTAGCCTGGAAATGTTGGCGAGAGGAGAGTAGCAGATGCGGCAATCAGACGGGAAAACTACATTAAAGAGGCTGGCGGCAGCAGACTGGAACCCCCATTCAAACTTCTGGCGCACTGAGGATGCGCTCGGGGGAACGCCAAGAGCCCGGTTTAGGTCACTACTACTGAAGACGACCCTCCTTGCAACTCGTACGAGGAGTACAACGAAGCCAGTATAGCCGGGTTAGAGAGAAATAAGCAATAAAATCGCGTTAATCATGGCCTTCCGGAAGTATTAAGCCCCGGGATTTACAATCTTGTAAGCGGCAGCAAAGGGGCGCGCAACATTCATGACGCCATCGCACCCACATCCCGTAGCTTTGATTACCGCGGCCAGCAAAGGCATTGGCGCCGCCATTACACGTGAGCTGGCGTCGCGCGGATACAAAGTGGTCTTGCTGGCCAGATCGCATGAGATTCATGATTTTGCCTATGAGCTGGGCGGAATCGGCATACCCGGCTCCGTGACTAACCTTGGCGATCTCACCACCATGGTCAATACGGCGGTCGATCGCTACGGACGAATCGATGCCGTAGTGCACAACACCGGCAATCCTCCCAAGGGTCCGCTATTTGAAATCAGCGACGCCGACTGGCTGGAAGGTTATGAGCTGATTCTGGGCAGCGTTATCAAGCTGGCGCGACTTGTGATGCCGGTGATGATCAAGCAGCGAACCGGCAACTTTGTGAATATGTCCAGCTATGCCGCCCAGCAGCCAGAGCTGGGCCGGCCAACATCCAGCATATTCCGGAGCGCACTTTCATCGTGGACCAAACTCCATGCCCAGGAAGCAGCCGCCCACGGCATTCGAGTAAATTCAGTGCTGCCGGGATTTGTGGATAGCTATCCGGTGGACAAGTCGATCGTGGAAAAGATCCCTCTGGGGCGCGAAGGCAAGGTAAGCGAGCTGGCCAGGGTGGTGGCTTTTCTGCTTTCGCCTGACGCCGCTTTCATCACCGGACAGAACCTGCTGGTGGATGGCGGCATGGTTCGAGGTCTTTGAGCCTTATCCGATTACCTTTTACGTTCTCGCATTCACGCTTTTGTTGTATATAAGCGCGTTCCTGTGCTAACTTTCGGCGACCCACTACACGCAACGCAGATACCCGCAATCAATGGAGGAACACGTGGCTGAAATCCAGGAAGCCGGAACAGAGCTGAAATTTGCACCGTATGTGCCGCCGGATGAAATTCGGCCGGAGTTTACATTTCGAGCGCTCCTCTTCGGCGGACTGTTCGGAATCCTGTTTGGCGCGGTCACTGTCTACGTGGGTCTGCGTGCCGGGCTCACGGTTTCCGCCTCGATTCCGATCGCTGTGCTCTCCATCAGCATTCTGCGCGCGCTGGGCAAAGCCAGCATTCTTGAAAATAACATCGTGCAGACGGCGGGATCAGCCGGTGAATCCGTGGCTGGCGGCGTCATCTTCACTTTGCCGGCGTTGATTTTTCTCGGCTTTCCCCTTGAACAGTCGCGTATCTTCCTGCTGGCGTTGATTGGCGGGTGCCTTGGCGTCTGTTTCATGATTCCCCTGCGTCGCCAGTTGATTGTGAAAGAGCACGGCAACCTGCTCTATCCGGAAGGCACCGCTTGCGCTGACGTGCTGATTGCCGGCGATAAAGGCGGATCGTTCGCCAGCCGTGTTTTTGCCGGACTTGGTCTTGGCGGCGTCTACACGCTCTTCGCCAATGGGAATCTCTTTGCTGCATGGCCGGGATCGCCGACTTACAATCCGTCATGGTATCCAGGCTCTTCCATCAGAGCTGACGTCACCTCTGAGTACCTGGGCGTCGGATACATCATTGGACCACGCATTGCCGGAGTCATTTTCTCGGGCGGCGTATTTGCGTGGCTGGTCGTGATGCCGGCAATCAAGTTTTTCGGATCGCACGCAACCGGACCTATCTACCCAAGTACCGTTCCTATCGCGGACATGACGCCGGATCTCCTCTGGGCGCGCTATATACGCCCCATGGGCGCAGGCGCAGTGGCGGCTGCCGGTCTCATCACTCTGCTTAAAACGCTGCCCACGATTATTGGCGCGCTGCGGGCCGGCGCAAAAGATCTGGCCAAGGGAGCGGCAGGCGTTGCAGGCCAGCGGCGTACAGACCGTGATCTGAGCCTGAAATGGGCGCTCATTGGCGCGGTAGTGCTCATGATCATGATGTGGGGCATGTTGACCTTCCATCCAGTCCCGGGCGCACAGACTTCAGTTCTTAACAACTTGATGGCGGCGCTTCTGGTGATCGTTTTCGGCTTCCTCTTCGTCACAGTGTCGTCACGAATCACGGGCCTGATCGGCACATCGTCTAATCCAATCTCAGGTATGGCGATCGCTACTCTCATGGCGACCTGCGCAATGTTCCTGATCATGGGATGGACCGCACCGGCTTTCTTTGCCCTGGCCATCAGCATTGGCGGCGTGGTTTGTATCGCTTCAGCCAATGCCGGTAACACTTCGCAAGACCTCAAGACGGGCTTTCTGGTCGGCGCCACACCCGCGAAACAGCAACTTGCACTGATTATCGGCGTAGTGGTCTCCGTCATCGCCATCGGCTTTACGTTGAAAGGGATGGATGAGACGCTGGAAGAGTTCCAGATGTCGAATATCCCAGTAAATATGCAGAGCCTGCCTCAGGGCGTAAGCGTTGCGGAGCATACGAATTTCAGTCGAACACAGGTCCCTATCACGGGGGCAGACGGCAAGCTTACCGGCGAGAAGGTTTCTGTTCAGGGAATGCCGGTGATCAACGCGCTGAACTCTCCCACGGTGCCTGACGGCAGCTATTTCTACAATCCGCAATCGGGAAGAATTGAAGTCCAGTGGGTACACGGCATCGGCAGCAGAAATGCCGCTGCTCCACAGGCCAGACTCATGGCGACCGTGATCAACGGCATTCTCACCCACAAGCTGCCTTGGGGACTGATCCTGCTGGGGGTGTTCCTGGTGATTGCGGTGGAGATTTTGGGCATTCGGTCTCTTTCTTTTGCTGTCGGATTCTATATCCCAATCTCAACCACTCTGGCGATCTTCTGCGGTGGCCTGGTGCGCTGGCTGGTGGATCGCGCTGCACAAAAAGCCGGAGAGAAGACCGACGAAAGCGATGTCAGCCCGGGTTCTCTCTATGCCAGCGGACTGATTGCCGCAGGAGGCATCGTAGGTCTGCTGGGCATCGGCGTGAAGTATATGGCGATCAAGAATTGGATTCCCGACTCCGTCTTGTCACTAAGCCGAAGAATTCCCTATCTGGCGGATGCTCAATGGCTTGCAGCCGTGATGTTTCTAGTGCTGGCTTATTCCCTGTTTTACTTCGCCCGTAAGCCCCTGGAGGCCGAAAAAAAGTAACGGAAAAGAAGTAGAAGCGTGAAATCGGCGCATCACGACGTTTTGCAGTGGCACAGGCTTACCCAGCCTGTGCCTTTTTCGTCTATAGTGGAACTATGAAGACCGCAGTCGATCCCCTGGCCGCTGAGCAACAATTCTTCACTTCCCTTACCTCCGCGGATCTGCACGTGCTGGAACAGATACTCGCCAGGGACGTGCTTTTAATCGATGCAATGAGCGGCTCTGAAGTCACGCGCGACGCGTTCATGGACGTCCTGCGTTCCGGCATGCTCAAATTTGAAACCATTGAAGCATCGGAAAAGCGTGTGCGCCTCTACGACAACACTGCTGTGGTCACCGGAAGGACCTACATGACCGGGCATCTCAATGGTGAGCGATTCGCCCTCAACAGCCGCTATACCCACGTCTACGTGGAACACCATGGCCGCTGGCAACTGGTGTCCGCGCAGGGCACGCAGATCGCTCCAGACTAAAGCAATGCAATTCCGCAACGATCGAGGATAATTCCCGCAACCGGCCAATATAATCAGTGGCAATGTCCATTGCTGAGAACATTGCCGGAATCCGCGAACGCATGGCCAGGGCGGCGGCCCGCGTCAAACGCGATCCGCATGAGATCACGCTCATGGCGGTGACCAAGACGGTTGAACCGGAACGCATTCGCCAGGCCTATGAAGCCGGTCTGCGAGTGTTCGGCGAAAACCGCGTGCAGGAATTCGCAGAAAAACAGGAAGCCCTGCAATATCTGAATGATGCCGAATGGCGCCTGATCGGCCATCTGCAAAGCAATAAAGCCAAAAAAGCCGTGGAAGCTTTTCAGGCCGTGGACTCAGTGGATTCATTGCGACTCGCAGAAAGGCTCAACGAAGCGGCGAAGCAGCTTGGCCGGACACTGCCCGTGCTGCTGGAGATCAAAGTCAGCGATGAAGAGAGCAAGGCCGGCGTTGAGATGGATTCACCGGAACTCGAAGCCCTGCTCCTTGGCGCTGCCACGCTGGAAAATCTACAGGTTCGCGGACTGATGACGGTTCCTCCCTATACCGAGAATCCCGAGGGTGCTCGTCTATACTTCCGCACGCTGCGCGACCTGCGCGACACCATTGCGTTGCGCAAGCTGCCAGGGATTTCGATGGACGTGCTCTCCATGGGAATGTCGCACGACTTTGAAGTCGCGATTGAAGAAGGTTCCACGTGCGTGCGCGTGGGATCGGCAATTTTCGGATCGCGACCGAAGCCGTAACAGCACTTCAGGCGGCCGTTCACTCACTATGGTTCCACTCAAAGAAAGCGCGACGGGCGTCAGCTTTGCTGTGAAGGTGCACCCTCGCGCCCGCAAAGACGCGATCACCGGCACGGTGGGCGATGCACTCAAGCTGGCCCTCACCGCGCCGCCAGTCGACGGCAAGGCAAATCAGGCCGTGATCGAATTCTTTGCAGATTTGTTTGCAATCGGGCGTTCGTCCATTACCATAGCCAGCGGCGAAACCAGCAGAACCAAAGTCATACGAGTGAGTGGCATCAGCGCGGAGCAGGTGCGGCAACGGCTGCAATCTGCGCTGAGGAAGTAAAGGCCACCGGCTGTAGCCAAGGAGCCAGCATTGTCCTTTTCCCAGCGATTGAGTGAGATCAAAACCGGCTTTGAGCGGCCATTCTGGGTCGCCAACATCACTGAACTGTTTGAACGGCTGTCGTATTACGCGGTTTTCACCGTAATCGTGCGTTATCTGCACGAAAACCTCAAATTTTCCTCCCAGGAAGCCAGTTCGCTGAGTGGGCAATTCGGAGGTTGGGTTTGGTTTCTGGCAATCTTTGGGGGAACGATAGCTGACAAGCTCGGGTTTCGCCGTGCACTTGCACTGGCCTATCTGATTCTAAGCGGCTCGTATTTCCTGCTCGGCTCTCTCGACGCTCCCTGGCTTGCCCCTATTCGCTCGACGATGTCCGTATCGACGCTCGTGACAATCGTCCTGATTCTTCCTGCACTCGGGGTGGCAATGGTAAAGCCATCCGTTGTGGGGACGACGGCACGAGCCTCGAAAGAAAACGTCCGTTCGATTGGGTTTTCCATTTACTACACGCTTGTCAACGTCGGAGGCGCCGCCGGTCCCTATACAGCTTCCTGGGTCCAGAACCACATGCGCGTGGAAAATGTATTTCGCGTGGCCGCTTTTAGCGTTTTCCTCATGTTATTTGTGGTTGTTATCTTCTTCCGCGAACCACGGAAGGCTGAAGATGCTCCGCCACCGAGCATTTTGCAAACCATCAAGAACTTCTGCATCGTACTGGGTAATTATCGGCTGATCTTGCCGGTATGCCTGGTTGCGTTAATCCTCAAGATTTCCTCTGTCGTTTTCCATTTTGCCGTGTCCGGGTACATTTGGCTTGTTCTTCTATTGCTTGTGTTCGCTGGCCTGAATCGCTTCATGTGGTTCCTTGTGATCTTCTCCGGGTACTGGATTGTTTACTGGCAGGAGTTCCTTACGCTTCCCCTTTACGTCCACGATTACGTTGACCCGAAAGCGGATACGTCATTCATGCTGGGTACTGGGCCCGTTATGGTGATTTCACTCACCGTTGTCATCGGTATTCTTTTGCAAAAGATGCTAGCCTTTCGAGCCGTCACGCTGGGAACCCTGGTTTCAGCTCTTGCGTGGATTCCGTTGATCATTCATCCTTCAGTCGCGATGGCATATCTTGCGCTCGTCGGTGTGGCTTTGGGTGAAATTATATTGTCGCCACGGTATTACGAATATGTCTCACGACTGGCGCCTCCAGGACAGCAAGGCACATATCTGGGCTTTGCCTTCATGCCGATTGGAATCGGTTCTTTGGTTGGCGGCTGGTTTGGCGGAAAATTGATTCATCATTTTGGTGAAGTCACACATCAGCCAAGTGGAATGTGGGTGGTAGTTACGAGCGTTGGTGTTCTGACGGCAGTGCTGCTGCTGGTGTATGACAGGGTATTTATGCGGACGGCAAAGGCAGCGGAAAGCGTGAAAGCATAACAAAGGAGCCAGTTCCATGCCCCTCATTGCCGAGGCCATGAACCCTGGCTCCTTTTCATGGTGTGCGAAACATCTATGGTTTTTCTGCAGCCCCGGAACTGTCGGCGTTAACCAACGTCGTGAGAGGCTTTAGACCTGTGCCAGTGGCGTCCATCACGAAAATGTTATCGATGACATTTGCGCTCGCAGCATTGCCGCCGTCGAGCGCACGCTTGGATTCAAGAATCAGCTGGGTTCCATCTGCGGACCACCCGTCAACAAAACTATCCGACTTTACGGCAGTAAGTTGGGTTAAAGGCGTTCTTCCGGAACCATCCGCATTGATGAGCCAGACGTTAAACGTGGAATTTAAGTTAACCGCGTCAGAACCATCCAGTGCGGATAAAGAGGAGAATGCGATCCTTTTTCCATCCGGGGACCACGCGTAGGGAAATAGTAAGGCTGAGGTCGCAGTGAATCGGGTCAGCGGTCTGGCGTTGGTACCATCCGCGTTGACCAGCCAAAGATTGCTGACGACATTTACGTTGAACCCGTCACTACCGTCAAGGGCGCCTTCTGACACGAAAGCAAGAGTTGCGCCGTCGGGAGACCATGGGGACAGGCCGAAGGCAAGAAGCGGATTCGCGGCCGCAAATTTCGTAATCGCGGTAGCGCCTGAACCATCAAGGTTCACAAACCAGATATTCTCAGGACCTGCAGCATTGGTTCCATCTGGTGCGCGTGCGGACACAAAAACTACTTTTGAACCATTGGGCGACCAGTTGGCGGAGAGCACTCCCACGCCGGCCGCTGTTAATCGCGTGAGAGGAGTCGGATTGCTCCCATCAGCATTCATGACCCAGAGATTATCTGTGGTGTTTGTATTGATGGTATCGCTGCCATCCAGCGCCCGGAATGAAGTAAACAGGATCTTGCTACCATCCGGCGACCAGTGGGGAGATAAGGCGATTGGCACTGTAAGCCGAGTGAGCGGTGTGGGGGCAGAGCCATCCGCGTTCATGACCCAGATGTTCGCGGCAAAATTGGTATTAGGAGCATCGGTTCCGTCCAGGGCCCGGGAAGAGCTGAAAGCGATTTTGCTCCCGTCAGGAGACCACGCAGGTTCACCGTTAAAAACGTTGACAGTGGTGATTTTTGTCAACGGGAGCAAAGCGGAGCCAGTCATGTTCATGCGCCAGATGTTCGAAATACCAATAGAAGCATCACTCCCGATCACGGCACGTGTGGATTGGAAAACAATAGCCGGGCCGGCTAATGACGTTGACCCGCCACCGCAACCTGTGAGTAACGAGAGAACAACCATCAGGGCGATTGCCGCTACGGTCAGACAGGCAGAGGTGGCTCGATGCAATTCCAGGTTTTCAGGTGCTCGATAGGATGGGAGCGTAATTCTTCTTGAAATCGGCCAGAACAAGTTCAACTTTACCTTCCTTTTTCTGAAATGCAATTGGCGTATGGGCCAGTGAAATCGACTGCAACAACATGGGACTTCAGGCGGTATGCTACTCAGTGCAAAATCACCGGTCAATGTAACGTTGGAACCAGGCCAGGTACATGCACTTTGGCTGTAATACTCTGGCCTTTAGGCAACAAACGGAAAGATACTTCCACTCCAGAGATCCCGCCATCAGGCAGAAACACCAGATGTGTTTAAATAGAAAGACCGCCCTATGGACTTGAAAGCAATCCAGACTGCTCTGCATGAGCGAGGCTTTGACGCCTGGCTTTTCTATGACCACCATCACCGCGATCCCATCGCCTATAAGGTACTGGACATCCCGGAAAGCCTGATGGTCACGCGACGCTGGTTCTACGTGATCCCGCGTGAAGGCGAGCCGGTGAAGCTGGTACATCGCATTGAAGCCGGGCACCTCGACTCACTGCCCGGGACCAAGCGCGTCTATTCATCGTGGCGCGAGCTATGGGACAATCTGCAAGCCATGCTGGTGCGTTACCGCACAGTGGCCATGCAGTATTCGCCCAACAACCTGATTCCCTATATCGGTCTGGTGGATGCCGGCACGGTGGAACTGATAAAAAGCTTTGGCAAGGAAGTGGTTAGTTCGGGCGACCTGGTAGCGCGCTTTGAGGCGGCATGGTCGCCGGAACAGATAGACAGTCATTACGCCGCACGGGACGTGATTGATAAGCTCATCTCGGAAGCGTTCAAGGAGATCGGCAGACGCGTTCGTGCCGGAAACGTCACTGAATTTGAGATCCAGCAATGGTTCGCCGAGAACTTCAAGCGCCAGGGAATCGTCACGGAAGACCTGCCGATTGTTGCGGTGAACGCCAACAGCGGCAACCCTCACTATGAACCCAAGGCAGAAGGCTCAGCGCAGATACACGAAGGCGACTTCGTCCTGCTGGACGTCTGGGGCAAGAAGAACACGCCCCACGCCGTGTACTACGACATCACCTGGACGGGTGTGATCGGCGCGCCGACTGACCGGCAAGTAGAAATATTCAACATCGTCAGCGGTGGACGTGACGCAGGTGTAAAGAGAGTCCAGGAAGCCTATGCCGGCAAGCGCCGCATTGCGGGATGGGAAGTGGACCAGGCCACACGCGAGCACATCACCAATGCGGGATATGGCGAATACTTTGTGCATCGCACCGGGCATTCCATTGGCGAGCACGTTCACGGTAATGGCGCCAACATGGACAATCTGGAAACCAAGGACGAGCGCGAAATCATCCCCAATACATGTTTTTCCGTGGAACCGGGCGTTTACCTGCCCGAGTTCGGCGTGCGCAGTGAAGTGAATGTTCTGATTCATAACGGTGCAGCAGAAGTTACAGGTAAAATACAACGCGAACTGGTTTTGATTTAATGGCAGACACTCCAACAAGCACAACTCAATCCCGACCGGCGGCAGCGCCGGTGACCTCCATGTCCATAGTCGCCCCGGCCCTGGCGTGGCTGATCCCAGGCGCAGGACATTTCATACAGAAGCGCTGGATCCGCGGCCTGCTCCTGATGATCTCTGTTGTGGCCATGTTTTGCTTTGGCCTGGCGATGAAAGGCAAGATCTATCAGCAAAATGCCGGGGATCTGCTGGAGATTCTGGCCTTCGTGAGCGATCTTGGCAACGGCGGCCTCTACATCCTCAGCCGCATTATGGATCTGGGTGCGAACCAGATTTCTTTTGCCACGGCTGACTACGGAACCAAGTTCATTGCGGTTGCCGGACTTCTCAATATCATCTCCGCTGTGGATGCCTACCACATTGCGATTGGAAGGAAAGAGTAGCTCATCCATGCTGGTTTCCCACTTCACCGCCGCTTTTCTCTTCGCCTTGTTCTCATCCATCGTGTTCGGAATCTGTTTCCGCAACAGCCCGCGCGAGATGGTCCGCTATGGCGCTTACTGTTTTGCCGTGTTCATCGGAGGCATGTTCGTGGCCGGCTGGGTCATGTGGATCATTAAACATTGAGTAGAAGCGGCTAGCGCCTAGCTTCTAGCCTTTAGCACTAAGCACTAAGCCTTTAGTCGCCGTCCCGCGCGCGCTTCATGCACCAGATAGAGCGCAGAGGGCAACAAACCTGGCAGATTCTTCGGTCCGGCGATTGAGCTTTGGCTAATGGCCAAGTGCCAATGGCTAAGCGCTAACGGCTAAACACTCAACCCACATGTTTAAGCGATCACTGAGGCGTTGGTTGCGGCGTTGGCTGTGGCTTGTCCTGCACCTGACCGTTATAAATAATGCGCGTTTTCACGCCGAAGCGTTTGTAATTTGAGTACTTCACCACTTCGCGAACGTGAACATCGCCGGTCTGGAAACGCAGTTCATCGTCGGCCTTGGTATATGTGGGAAACCAGTACTCACCATCAATCTGTTCGCGATAGGTCACAAACTTGGGCGTGAGGTTCTCATTGTTCTTCTTGTGAATGTCTGGGACGTTCTTGCCGCAGGTCTTCACAATCTGGAAGTCGTGATTGTCAACCCAGATTCTGCCCTGAAAGAAGCGCGGGCCACCGTTCTTATCGTACTTTTTGGGAGCCACGTCAAAAACAAAGGCTTCGAGTTCATCCACCTTCTGCTGGCCGACATAAATAATGTCGTACTTGGGCAGGTCTTCCGTGGTCAGGACAAAGGGTAAACGATTGCGGAAATCGTCAAAGTCTTCCTTGGTCATCATGATGCGCTTGAGCGTATCCATGGGAGCGTATTTCACGGTCTCAAGGCGGGCACCCTTGTCGTCATAGGTAATGTCCTGTATCTGGCGGAATTCACCGTCCACACTTTCGCCGTCGAGAGTCTGGACCACGATTTCCTGCGTGTAAGTGTAGTGGTTGCGCGCTTCCCTGAACACGGCTTCGCGGGCGGCAAACTTCTGGATGATCTCCTGCGGATCAATAGAAGGCTTGGCCGAGTTGAGCGGGCCGTTGCCTTCATCACAATTAGTCTGGGCTGCAAGAGGCCCGGGGCCGGCAATCGTCAAGGCGACTGCAAGCACGCTCCACGATACGAAGCTACGAATATTCATGTTGGATGGGATTCTCCCACTGAATGTGATGCGGCCCAGCTGCCGTGCGTTGTTGAATCGCGCTCGCACAACTCTGCTTTTACAGGTTTATTACATCCAGCGAACTTGCCGCTGACCAGCGACTGGCTGAACCAGTTCACCTGTTGTGGCCTCCGGTTATGGCTTCTTGGGAGTGGCATTCGCGGGCGGAGCAGACTGGTCTTTAGGGGCCTCGCCCTGGTAAATAATTTTGATTTTCGAGCCGAACCGTTTGTAGTTGGTGTACTTGATGATTTCTCGGATATGCACGTCATTGGTGCGGAAGTGAAGAATGTCATCGGCACTGGTGTATGTGGGGAACCAGTACTGTCCATCAATCTGTTCACGATAGGTGACAAACTTGGGGTTCAGGTTTTCATCCACGTTTTTCTTTTTCTTGTTGCTTGCGTCCGCCCTGGTCTCCGGGACGGTCTTGCCACATGTCTTCACCACTTGCAGGTCTTTGGCATCAACCCAGGCGCGGCCTTGAAAATACCGCTGGCCCTTTTCAATGGTTTTAGGCGCAAGATCAAAAACATAAGTCTCAAGCTCATCCACTTTTTGCGCGCCCACGTAAAGCAGGTTGTATTTGGGAATATCGTCGGTGGTCAGAACAAAAGGCAGCTTGTTACGGAAATCCTCATAGTCTTCGCGGGTCAGCCCGATCTGGCGCAATGACGGTTGCGGCGCGAATTTAACGTTCTCAATGCGATTGCCTTTATCGTCATAAAGCACGTCCTGCACCAAACGGAATTCACCGGTCACTGTGCTGCCATCCAGCTCCTGCACAGAGATGTCCTGCGTGTAGTTGTACTGGTTGCGGGCTTCTTTGAAGATGGCCTCGCGGGCAGCGAATTTTTCAATCACTTGCTGTACCGACATGCCTTTAGGTTGCTCCGTACTGAGCGGACCTGCCCCTTCATCGCAGTTCGTCTGAGCATGGATGGCCATCGGCAGGGAAAGCGTCAGGAGCACAAAGCAGGCACGCAGGGCGAAGCGGCAGGAAATCATGGTCAAGTCCCTCTTAATCCAAGAAGTGGTACGCACTGTGGATACTAGCCCGAATCAGCAAAGCTGTTTACACTATCGTGCTGTCCAAGATCATGCTTTCAGGAGGTCCCGGTGCGCCGGTACACGATTATCTCCAATATTGTACTAACGTTGGCAATCTTTGCTCAGGGCTTAGCGCAGGCAGGCGGCAAACCCCAAACCACCACCAAGCCGGCAGCTCCTTCCGCGCCCAGGAAGCACCCATTCACCTTTGAAGACATGATGGTGCTCAAGCGTGTGGGCGGCCCGGCGATCTCGCCGGACGGCAAATGGGTGGTGTTCTCCGCCGTGGATGTCAGCCTCAATGAGAACAAGAAAACCAGCCATCTTTGGGTTGTTCCGCTGGGGGCAATTTCCACGGCTGGGGGTGAGGCGCGCCAGCTCACCGCTGATGCAGCGGGCGAAGGCGGCCCCAGGTGGTCTCCGGATGGCAAGCAGATCTTGTTCACCAGTGGACATGGCGGCAGCACGCAAGTCTGGGTAGCGGACTTTGATCAGAATACCGGATCTATCACCGGCACTCCGAAGGCGGTCACGAACATCTCTACCGAAGCTGACGGCCCCATCTGGTCGCCCGACGGGAAGAGCATCGTCTTTGTGTCGCAGGTATTTCCCGGCTGCGCAGACGATCTCTGCAACAAGTCCAGCGAAGAAAACCAGGCAGCCAGCAAAGTGAAGGCCAGGGTCTTTGAGAAACTCCTCTACCGCCACTGGAATGCTTATTCGACATCAAAGGTGTCACACATATTTGTTGTGCCGGTCACCGGCGGAGTGGCCAAAGACATAACGCCGGGGCCAAATGACGTGCCGCCTTTCAATCTGGGTGGGCAGGATTTCTACGCCATTTCTCCGGACGGACAAGAGGTCGCCTTTACCAGCAACATTGATGAGGTAGGCGCCACCAGCACCAACAACGATATTTTCATCGTCCCCATCACGGGCGGCACGCCAAAGAAGATCAGCACCAGTCCGGGCAGCGATTCAACTCCCATCTATTCCCCGGACGGCAAATATCTGGCATGGCGGATGCAGGCACGCGGCGGATATGAGAGTGATCGTTTCCGTCTGGTGATCTACGACCGTAAAGCCGGACAGATTCAGAACCTGACGGAGAACCTTGATCGCTGGATTGAAAACATAGCCTGGTCGCCGGACTCCAGGTCGATCTACTTTACTTCAGAAGATAAAGGCGACGTTCCCATCTACCGGATCGATATCGACAAGCCGAACCAGGCGCAGGAGATCACCCGTGGCGCCAATGACGAGCTGCAGATTTCGCACGACGGCAAAACTCTGGTATTCAGCCGCATGTCAGCCATGGCGCCGAACGAGATTTACAAGCTGGCGATCGGAGAGAAAGAGGCCCGCCAGCTTAGCCATCTCAATGATGCCGTGTTGAGCAAAGTCCAGATGAACCCGCTGGAATCTTTCTGGTTCACTGGCGCGGAAGGCGCCAAAGTGCAGGGCTTCCTGCTGAAGCCGCCGCAATTTGACCCAATGAAACGCTTTCCGGTGAAGTTCCTGATTCACGGCGGCCCCCAGGGCGCATGGGGCGATGAGTGGAGCTATCGCTGGAATTCCCAGCTTTTCGCCGCCGACGGATATGTGGTGGTCATGATCAACCCGCGCGGATCCACCGGTTACGGGCAGCAGTTTATTGACGGCATCAACGGCGACTGGGGCGGCAAACCCTATGTGGACCTGATGAACGGCCTGGACTATGTGGAGAAGACCTACACCTTCGCCGACAAAGACCGCGAGTGCGCCCTGGGCGCAAGCTACGGCGGCTATATGATCAACTGGATCCTTGGCCACACCAATCGTTTCAAGTGCCTTGTATCACATGACGGCATGTTCAATGCGGAATCGGCCTACGGAAGTACGGAAGAATTGTGGTTCAACGAGTGGGAGTTCAAGGGCACGCCATGGACCAACCGTGAGCTCTATCGCAAATGGTCGCCACATCAGTTTGCCGATAAGTTCAAAACGCCAACTCTGGTGGTCCACGGGCAGCTCGATTACAGGCTTGATGTCTCCGAGGGCTTTCAACTGTTCACCACACTGCAGCGGCTGGATGTTCCATCCAAGATGCTCTACTTCCCTGACGAAGGCCACTGGGTGATGAAACCGCAAAATAGTGATCTCTGGTACAAGACGGTGAACGGCTGGGTCAACGAGTGGATCACAAAGAAATAGCTGATGCTTGCTTGCGGCATGGTTAACTGAAGCTGTGCCGCACGCAGCGAATGTTAAAATCTCCTTCGTGCGGAAATCTACCTTTCTATGTTCCAGTTCGCTGTTCCTGCTACTTTGCCTGAATTCGCTCTGCGTGAGCCAGCAAGACCAGAAGGCCGCTCCGCCAGCCACGCCGGGCGTTTCTCCTTCAACAACTCAGCAGCCCGGTCAACCGCCGGTGAAGGTGAACGTTCTGAATGTTTGTACTCCCGGCAAGGAAGAGCAAGCTGAGATCAAGAGTGCGTTTGCCAGGGTAGCGGGCAAGCCGGCCTTCTCACCCGACTTTGAAGTATCGCGCGGTCGCGCTACGGTGGAAGATTCCAAAGATTCACGGTTTGTTCGTCTACGCAAGGACATGTCGGTGGAGTCGCCGCTGCTCACAGCGCAGTACTCCATCAGCAACGATCAAACCAACATAGTTGAAACCCTCGTGGTCCGCACCCGGGATCCGAAACAGTTTCATGAGTTGTCACTGGAAGACCGGGTGAGCTCCGGAGCAATCGCCGTGGCCGGCGTACTTGCCCTGGATACGCCGATCACGCGCATACGGCTGGAACGATTCAGTAAGGCTTCCATTGTGCTCACGCGCTGCGAGGAACAGGACCAGAAAGCCTACGAACCGCTGTTTCGCCAGGCCACTGACATCATGTCTGAATATCGCAAAGCGATGACGTTGCGAAATACGATTGGCAACGATATTAACTGGCTCGACGCCTCGCCAACTGCTCCGCCCAAAACACCAGGCCCGGCCGCAAAGAAAAAACAGCCCTAGCGGGAGCTGAAACTAAATCGAAAGAGACGAATCTAAAGGAACGCATGGAAAACTCCATTCGCGATACTGTGATCCTGGGCACCGGCTGCGCCGGACTTACTGCAGCTATCTATGCCGCTCGCGCCAACCTGACGCCGCTTGTGATAGAGGGCCATGAGCCGGGAGGACAGCTCTCACTCACTACGCTGGTGGAGAATTTTCCCGGCTTTCCCGAAGGAATCCAGGGACCTGACCTGATCGAGAACATGCGCAAGCAGGCGACGCGCTTTGGCGCCGAGTTCATGGCCGGACATCTGGCCAAGGCCGATCTCACGCAACGTCCGTTCGCGCTGGATTTCGGCAGCGGAAAAATCATACGCTCCCGCAGCCTGATCATCGCCAGTGGTGCGTCGGCTAGATGGCTGGGACTGCCGAACGAGCAAGCCTTGATCGGTCACGGAGTATCTTCCTGCGCGACCTGCGATGGTTTCTTTTTCAGCGGCAAGCCGATTACGGTGATCGGCGGCGGCGATTCAGCCATGGAAGAAGCGTTGTTCCTGACCCGATTCGCTTCCAAGGTGACGTTGATTCATCGCCGGGACCAGTTCAGAGCTTCCAAAATCATGTTGGATCGCGCGCGCAAGCACGAGAAGATTGAATTCCTGACGGACACGGCAGTGCTGGATGTATATGACCCAGCCGCCAAGGAAGTAACCGGGCTGAAGCTGCATAATTCCAGAACCAACAAGACGTGGGACTTTCCCACCAGCGCCATGTTCCTTGGCATTGGCCACGTTCCCAACGCAAAAATGTTTCATGGCGTTCTGGACCAGGACCAGGATGGCTACCTGAAGACGACGGACTTTGTCATGACAAAAATCCCCGGCGTGTTTGCCTGTGGCGACGTGCAGGACCGTCGCTATCGGCAGGCGATCACCGCTGCAGGATCAGGATGTGCCGCGGCCATCGAGGTGGAGAAATTTCTGGAAGAGCATGGGCGATGAGCGTCTCCAGGACAGAACGAACCTGGATTTCTCTTCTCATCGTGTACTTCGCAATCGCATATGCAATTCTCGCGGTGTTTTCTTATAACAGCGATTTCTGTTCATCGATAAGCTCGGGACACAACCATGCACTTACCACAGCGCGACTCGCGTTCGCGTGCACTGCGTGGGCTTTAGTAATTTGCGGTCTCGTGACTTTGGCAGTCTCTAACAAATTAATCAAGCCAGGCCTTGGTCTTTTCTTATGCACTGTACTATCGGGGACAGGCATTGGATCTATACCATTCTGGATCTATCGCGGATATGGCAGATTTTTGTTCGAACATACCTGGGCGGATGTCAGTTGCTTTTTTACCGAGGGCTACGGAATGGTCTTCCCGATCTTTGTGGCTCCGTTATTCTGTGCTGCAACTCTGTGGTGTGAGTGGGTCGCCTTGAAGGCACTCTACGCCTCAAAAATATAAGGATGACTTTTTTTAGAACACCGCAAAAAGCTGGAGACTAATCTCTTGGAATTCAAGCTCCAGGAAGCACTTGGAGATGTAGAAAAATGAACGTGGCTCAAAGAAACATCCTCGATTGCATTGGTGGCACGCGGCTCATGGCGCTACGCAATATACGTGCCTTGAATGGCTCGCGGATACTGCTGAAAATGGAAAACGAAAATCCTACCGGCAGCATGAAGGACCGCATGGCGCTCGCCATGATCGAAGCGGCTGAAAAAAACGGAAGACTCAAGGCCGGCGGTAGCGTGGTGGAATACACAGGCGGCAGCACTGGAGTTTCACTGTCGCTGGTCTGTGCGGTCAAGAAGTACCCTTTGCACATCGTGACGTCCGATGCGTTTTCAAAGGAAAAGCTTGATCATATGGCGGTTCTGGGAGCCAGGATGCAGGTGCTGCCAAGTGATGGCGGGGGCATGACGGAAAAGCTGACCAGAGACATGATTGAGGCTGCGCGCGTGGTGGCGGAAAATACCGGAGCATTCTGGACGGACCAGATGAAGAACCGGGACCAGCTTGCTGCTTACCACAAGATGGCGGATGAAATCTGGAGCCAAATAGAAACCCAGACAGAAACACAAACCGAAACAACGATAGACGCTTTTGTGCAGAGCGTAGGCACTGCGGCATCGCTTCGGGGAATCGGCGAAGCCTTGCGCAACCACCATGGTCACATCAAAATCGTCGCTGTGGAGCCGGCAGAGTCGCCCGTGCTTTCAGGTGGCAAACCCGGCTCCCATAAAATTGACGGGATTGGAGCAGGGTTTGTGGTGCCGCTCTGGCAAGAGAATATTGCCGATCAGATTGAGAAGGTTTCCACCGAAGAAGCCATCGCCATGGCGTTTCGTCTGGCCCGCGAAGAGGGCCTGTTTGCGGGGGCTTCAACGGGAGCGAATGTTGTGGCCTCGCTGCGAACTGCCGAGCAGATGCCGGCGGGCTCGACCATCGTCACCGTAATGTGTGACACCGGGATGAAGTATCTCAAGACTTATGGCGCGAAGCTGCACTGATTGCTCCGGCTTAAAGCACGGCTGAGCGGCGCAAGCGATTCCACCGCTCTCAACGAGCCGCTTTGGTCAGTGCTTCTTCCGCGACCAACGTTTTAATCGCTCGATGTACTCCTGCCAGGGTACGTTCCACATCTTCCGGGGACGTTTGCCAGTTGGACACGCTGATGCGCATGGCGCGGCGTCCGTTAAACGTAGTGCCGGAGAAGAATGAAGTTCCTTCCTTTGCGATCGCGGCAATCACCTGATCATTCCATGAGTCTGAAGGCTTGCCCGATGGATCACGGAAAGCCACCACGCCCTGATTGATGATCGGCTCCGACAAGACATCAACGTGTTCGATCTGGGCGAGACCAGCCACGATCTGCGCGGCGCAGTCGCAATTGCGTTCCACCATTTCGCGAACGCCGTTGCGACCCAGCTCGCGTAGAGCAGCATAGCTGGCAAAGCCACGACCGCGACGGGAGAACTCAGGATTCCAGTCCAGCGGATCACGGGCTTCGCTCTGGTGAGAAAGATAACTTGCCTGGTAGCTCATGGACGCGCGATGCGACTCAGGCTCGGCGACAAATGCGTATCCGCAATCGTATGGAACGTTCAGCCACTTGTGTCCGTCCGTGGCCCAGGAGTGCGCCTTGCCCATGCCGCGCACCAATGTTTCATAGCGAGTGCTGGCCGTCGCCCACAGCCCAAAAGCGCCGTCTACGTGCACCCATGCTCCGTACTTGCGCGCCAGGGGGACCAAAGTCTCAAAGTCATCAAAACCACCGCTGTTAATATCGCCAGCCTGGAGCAGCACGAGCGCGGGACGGCCATCTAATTCCTTCAACGCGTGTTCCAGGGCTGCCGAACTCAACGCTCCGAATGGATTGGTATGCAGAGGCTTGAGTGAGACATCGCCGAAGCCAAGAAGGCGTAGCGATCGATCGATGGTTGCGTGGCGTATGCCGCAGAAAACAGTTATCGGCGGAGAACCGGCAAGGCCCTGGCGTTCCACGTCCCATCCTTTCTGATTCAGAAGCCATGAACGCGCTGCGGCCAGACACGTTGTATTTGCCATCTGGCAACCGGTGACCAGCGCGAACGAGGCGTCCGATGGCAGACGGAACAAGTCTTTCAGCCATGTTCCAACGGCTTCTTCCACCACGGAGGCGGCGGGAGCCACGCTGTACATGCCGGCGTTCTGGTCCCAGGTGGATGTGAGCCAGTCCGCGGCCAGAGCCGAAGGAAGTGAGCCGCCGATCACCCAGGCGTAAAAACGCGCGTTGACGGAATTGTTCAGTCCGCCGGCAATGTCGCGGACCAGATCATTCACTACCTGCGATGCATCCATGCCTTCGGTGTTCCACGCCTTACATACGTTCGCACGCAGCTCGCTGAGAGATGCAGTTGCCCCAACCGGTTGCTGATCGACATGGTTGAGATACTCAAGCGCCTGCTGGAGCGCCAGTTCGAGCGCCGGCCGGAAATCTTTGCGCATGTATACCACCTCCTCTTCATCATAAACGCTCATGCTGGCGAGGTGTTGCTTCCAAAAAGATTGCGCTCAGTGGCAATTGCTCTCAAACACCAGCGCGATCCAGTGTGGTTGATTGCGGATGATACTCGCCCAACGCGGAGTGTTTGTGTTACAAAAATATGTTTGCTCAATATGTGTACATCTGAGTCCATCGCCCATCCGGGAGCCTCGTGTTAAGGGCTGCCTTCATTTCTTTATCCGAAAGTAAGTCCATCCGCGCAGCCGCGGAGAAGACATGGCTTGGCCAGCGGCTTTCCCGCCGCTTTGTGGCCGGAACCACCATTGAGGATGCTCTGGCGGCCACGCGGGCCATGAACCAGCTTGGGCTGAGCGTGAGTGTGGACAATCTGGGCGAGAATGTGACCAACGCCGACGAAGCCCGCCATAGTGCGCAGCTTTATCACCAGATGCTGGACCAGATGTCCGCGCAGAAGCTCAACGCCAATGTCAGCATGAAGCTCACCCACATGGGCCTGGATGTGGATCCGACGCTGGCCTTCGACATTGCCACCAGGCTGGTGCAGCATGCCGCGAGCATCAACAACTTTGTCCGCATTGACATGGAAGGATCGCCCTACACGCAGCGCACGCTGGATTTTGTCCGCAAGCTGCATTCATCTCCGGAGAATGCCGGCAAGGTGGGCGCAGTGATTCAGGCGTATCTGTTTCGCAGCGAGAAGGACATTGAGCAGTTGATGGCGGACCGCATACGCGTGCGGTTGTGCAAAGGCGCGTATAAAGAGTCGCCGGAGATTTCGTTTGAGAAGAAAGAAGATACGGACGCGAATTACATCAAGCTGATGAAGATGCTGCTCAAGAGCGGTGTGTATCACGGGATCGCCACGCACGACGAGAACATGATCCGGGCGACGATTGAATTTGCGCAGAAAGAAAAGATTCCCGCGTCGGCATTTGAGTTTCAGATGCTGTATGGAATACGCCGCGACCTGCAACAGAAGCTGGTGAAAGATGGCTGGGGCTGCCGGGTTTATGTCCCATTTGGGACCGAGTGGTATCCATATCTCATGCGACGGCTGGCGGAGCGCCCGGCCAATGCGATTTTCATTTTGAAGAACCTGGTGCGGTGATTTAGCCGCGAATCAACGCGAATCCAAAAACCTTACCGCTGATTAACGCGGATTGTTTTGTTTGTTAGTTCTCGAGGAAACGCCTTGCATCGGCAGGTAAGCCTTACGCATCCTCGGGATGTTTCGACTCGCGTTCGCCGTTGCTCACGCTCGCTCAACATGACAGGTGCGAACTGCAACGCAGAGAAAGGCAGCACCGCGCCGCAGCGAAACGTCGTAATAAACCCAGGTAGCCGGCCTTATTAAGCTTGGAAGTTTGTTTGTTATTCGCGTTTATTCGCAGCCAGGAAGGGTTTGGTATTGCTTCGCAACTCTTCCAGCGAATATTTTGTTCCGCGCCAGGTGATGGCGCCATCGCGCAGGGTGACAAAAGCAGAGCGCAGGATGGTGAACACGAAGATCACGGCGCCCAACGGAAATGTAAAAATCGCCCGAGGTGAAATGCGGGAAACACGCTCAGTAAGAAAATGTTGAAGCACGATCATCGCCATGGCCAGCGCAAATGGCGCTCGCGACCAACCCGGCGCGCAGACCAGCCCCACAAACGGCCAGACGCAAGAGAGGAAGATGGCAAAGCAGGCGAGGAACACAAGGCTCATTCGAAAATCAAAGAACGCAAACAGGTTCTTTTCCAGATTATGTACCACGCCGAGCGCTCCCTGGGCCCAGCGCAGGCTGACCAGATTGGGACCAAAGACAACGTCCTGACGCAGACCGGCCTGTTTGACCACCTGCCCTAATTGAAGATCGTCCACCACCGCCATGCGAAGGCTGCTAAACGTCCCGATCTGGTTGTAAGCAGCGCGGGTAATCAGGTTGAAGGCGCCCACGCCGATGAATTCGCGCGCGTTGGGGTCGGGGACTTTCCATGCCCGCAACGCGAGGCCGGCAGTGACCTGCGTAAACGAAATCATCATGCGCTCACCCCAGGTTTCAACCAGTGCGGTGGGGAAAAGCACAAGGTGCTCAGCGTTGGTTACTTGTGCATAGTAAAGAGCGCGCCGAAGTGAATCAGGATGGAAGACGCAATCGGCATCGGTGAACAAGATCCATTCGCCGCTTCCCTGCTGCGCTCCCAGCCACATGGCATGCGTTTTGCCGAGCCAGCCTTCCGGCAAGCGATGAACATGAATTACGCGAAGCCGTCCCCTGGATTCCGAACTGTCAGAAACGCGCTCCAGGAGTTCACCCGTTTCGTCTGTGGACCGGTCATTGATGGCGATAATCTGAAAGTCGGGATAATTGAGGCGCAGCAGTGATCGAATCGCTGGTTCCAGACCAGCGGCTTCATTACGGGCTGGTACCACGATGGTCAGCGGCGGCATCGGCGTGATGGCGGGCGCGTCCCACTTTGGGTCGGTCAGGTTGGCTACGCGATGCAGGTTGAGCATTGCCTGGATGACGGGAATGGCCCAACCCAGGGCTACGAGACATCCGGAAATCCAGAACAGCAGATGCATCGGTTAATGGCCCGGAACAGCGACTGCCGCCGATTTGAATCGCGGAGCAAAGCGCGCGCCATAAATGAGGATGATGCCGGAAAGAGCGGCGGCGATGAAGGCTGTCCAAAAGGCAGTTTGCAGAGAGCCGGTTTTGTCTGACACTTTCCCCATGAGTGTGGGGGAAAAAGCGTCGCCAAGTAGATGGATGACGAAGACGTTGACGGCAAGCGCAGTTGATCGGATTCCGGCGCTAACAGAATTAACCAGCGCAGCATTCGTGGGACCGGTCCCGATCAGTATAAGAAAGACCGCCACGAAGATGCAGGGAAACATCATGGGGCCAGCCACGTAGACAGCCATCACCATAAAAGGCACGGCGACAAGCATGGCGATGCCGGGAAAGGTGTAATAGGCGCCAAAGTATTTTTTCAGCAGACGGTCACCGATCCATCCGCCGAGCAGCGTGGCAACAAAACCGTTAAACAAGGTGATCAGGCCAAAGGTCGCGTTGGCAGTTGCCAGGTTGAGATGTCGGACACGTTCGAGAAAAGTCGGCATCCACACCTGCATACCACCGACAGCAAACGAATAAGCGGCCATGCCGAGCGATGCAGTGACAAAAGCGCCATTGCGCCATAGATCGCGCAGACCTGAACGTGAACCTGCGGTTTCAATCTCATCGGATTGGCCGCGGACAGGTTCGGGTAGAAACCAGAAGAGTAGTGCGAGCAGGAAACCGGGCGCGCCGGCGACCATGAACGGCGCCCGCCAACCATAGAGATGAGAGAAGTAGCCACCCACTAGGTACCCGGCGGCCGTTCCAAAGGGCAGGCCAACATAGAAGATAGAGAGCATGCGTCCGCGCTTTGCAAACGGGAACGAATCGGCAATCAGCGTAGGCGCGATCGCGGCATAACTGGCCTCACCGATGCCGACGATGGTATGGCGAAAGAGAAGCTGGTTGTAGTCCTTGACCAGCCAACTTAGAAATGTAAAGCCACTCCAGATGGCGATGCCGAAAATCACGATGTACTTGCGCGGATAGCGGTCACCCAGCCAGCCGACCAGAGGCGCCGCCACCATATACGAAAGAAGGAAAACGGTTGTAAGGGCACCGATCTGCGCGTCAGAAATCTGAAACTCTTTTTTGATCAGGGGCTGCACCGCGAACAGCACGCTGCGATCAATGTAATTGAGTATGTTCAGTCCGGTAAGGACCGCCAGCATGGCGTACGGATAAGTTTTAGTCGGCATGAAGGTGGAGGCTGCATTATACCTGTCGCTTCGCTCCAAACCGCTAGAGAGCACGGAGCTGGTTGCATAAGCGGGCTCCTGTTGCAGCGGGCTCGCCGCGCGTGGACGGCGCGAGCCCTTTTTGACCTTTTTTATCGCTTCGCTCCCAAGTTTATTGTCGCTTCGCTAACGCTGCGCTCCGGCCTGCGGCAGCGAGGTGTTGTCTTTGCTCCAGCTTACCCCGCCCTTATCCCTCAGCGCGTTTTCTTCGAAAACTGCGCCTCGGGAACGGACGGGGCTAGGCAGTGTCGCGCCTTCGGCGCTTTCAGTTTGGGAAGCCCTGAAGATTGTGGGAGATTGAGACATTGTGAATGTGTCGCGCCTTCGGCGCTTTCGGTTTGGGAAGCCCTGAAGGTTGTGGGAGTTTGAGACATTGTGAATACGCGGCTTACCATCGACCTGCCGCGCGTCTTCTCAGACGGGGTGCGCAGCGACAAAGGTTCTCGAAAAGGGCTCGCGCCGTCCACGCGCATCGAGCCCGCTGCTTCAAGAGCTCATTTGAAATTGGGTGGAAGAAAAACTGCGGCGGTGTGGAGCAGAGCGACAAAAATCTTAGGGCCTGGGCCACGTCGCTTCCACGGTGGTTCCAATTCCGCCGCGGGGACGGAAGACGCCGCGAATGGTCGCCGACTTCGGTTTGGCGGCGCGCACCACATCTTCAAGAACCTGGTTGACGATATTCTCCTGAAAGATCCCGAGATTGCGGTATTCGGTCAGATATTCCTTCAGCGACTTCAGCTCCAGGCAAAGCTGGTCAGGGACATAACGGATCTCAATCACGCCAAAGTCAGGCAGCCCAGTCTTAGGACAGACGGAAGTAAACTCCGGCACGTCAATGACGATTTCATACGCAGGAAATTGATTAGGCCATGTATCGATGTCCGGAAAATGGTGGTCCAGTCCTGATTTTGCATGGTCCTCGGTGTAGCCGGTGCGATTGGTCATCGCACTTATTGTAACAACGCCAGGGTTGCGGCCTGTATGCTGCCAGCCAAGTTTTCCGAACCGGCCGCGGTTTTGAGGGCATCTAAAACGAGGAATTCCCAACCGGAGCAGTTGCCGACAGTGGTTCTCACGACGAATCGGGCGTCGATTCGCAAGCTGGCCAAATGCGGGTTCGTTATACTTAAGTGTTTCCAAATTTTCATCAGTGAAGCGTCCTTACCTGGAGCATGGCGAGACAAGCTAATAACGGCGAACGACGGCGACTGACGGGCGCGATTGTAGTCTGCGTGGCCGCAGTGATTATATTTTCGGGCTGGATGCGCATGCGCAACACCGTGGTATCCGTACGGGCTGAACAAGTGACCCTGCAGGACATCGCCAGCGTGATCTCGACCAACGGAAAGATTGAACCCATTAACAATTTTGAAGCCCATGCGCCGTCCCAGGCCACCGTGCAAAAAATACTGGTCAAAGAGGGCGACAAAGTGAAAGCAGGCCAGCTTCTGCTTTTGCTGGACGACGCAGACGCGCGCGCCCAGGCAGCCAGGGCGCTGGCCCAATTACGGGCCGCGGAAGCAGACTTGAACGCGATAAAGACGGGCGGGTCGAACGAAGAGATCCTGAACAGCCGGGCGGAATTATCCAAAGCCCTGGCTGAACGTGACGAAGCCCGGCGCAATCTCCAGGCCGTACAGGACCTGCAGCGCTCCGGAGCAGCAGCACCGGCAGAAGTACAAGCCGCGCAAAACAGATTGCAAAAAGCCGAAGCCGATACACAGTTGCTGGAAGCCAAGCAAAAAGGAAGATACTCTTCACCGGAAGTGCTCAAGGTTGAGGCGAATGCAGGGCAGGCCCGGGCCACCTATACGGCAGCGCAGGTTCTGATCAAGAACACGAACATCCGCGCGCCATTCGCCGGCACGGTGTATCAGCTTCCGGTAAAACAGGGCTCCTATGTACCTGGAGGCGAACTGCTGGTGCAAGTGGCCAATCTGGAACACCTGCAAGTGCGGGCGTTTGTGGATGAACCGGAAATCGGCCGGCTTTCAAAGGGCCAACAGGTAGCGGTGACATGGGATGCGACGCCTGGCCGCGCGTGGCTGGGTGAACTCACACGCGTACCTACGGTGGTTACGATGGTGGGAACCAGAACGGTTGGCGAGATTACCGTGCAGATTGAAAATGGCGACCGCAAGCTCCTGCCGAACGTGAATGTGAACGTCAACATCATCTCGGCCAAGCATGGTCACACCCTGACGGTTTCACGTGAAGCGGTGCACGACACGGATGGCAAGCGCTACGTCTATAAAATTGAGGGCGGGGAAATCAAAGCGCAGGAAGTGAAGACCGGAATCTCAAGCCTTACGCGCGTGGAAATTACAAACGGCTTGTCCGATGGCGCGCTGGTAGCGCTGGGCGCCGTCAACGCTGCGCCACTGCGGACGGGCATGGAAGTAAAGGTGGTCGAGCGTTGAGACTCTTTCGCAGCGTAGCTTTCCTGGTCTCAGTCCTGATGTGCATATCCGCGAACGCCGCAGACACAGTCAATACGGCTCCCGAAGACCTGCTGCGCGCGGGCAGAGCCAATGAGGCACGCCGGATGCTGGATACGGCGATCCAGCAGAATCCCAATGACGCTGAAGCTTACAACCTGCTTTGCCGTCTCTATTTTCAGCTTGAGCAATGGGACAATGCTCTGCACATGGCGGAGAAATCCGTGGACCTGGCGCCGAAAAACAGCAACTACCATTTGTGGCTGGGCCGCGCTGCCGGCCGCAAAGCCGAAACCGCCAATCCCTTTGTGGCGTACGGGCTGGCGCGCAGAGTACATTCAGAATTCGAACGCGCTGTGGGACTGGATGGAAACAATCTTCCCGCGCGCAGCGATCTGGCTGAGTATTACATGGAGGCTCCCGGATTCCTGGGAGGCGACAAGAAAAAAGCGCGGGAGCAGGCGGACGTGATCGCAAAGCAGGACCCAGCGCTGGCCACTTACATTTACGCACGATTGGCAGAGAAGCAGGGATCGCCGCGGGCAGAGCAGGAATACAAGAATGCAATTACCAAGAGTGGCAACGTGTCCCGCTATTGGATTGAACTGGCCTATTACTATCGCCGGGCCGGCCGCGTGGGGGACATGGAAGCAGCTATCCATCAAGCTGATCAGGCGCCGCGCCAGGGCACCGCGCCGGAATATGACGGAGCATACCTGTTGCTGCGAACAAACCGCAATCCAAACGCAGCCATTCAGATGCTCAGAAGGACAGTTTCCGATAATACTTCGTCAGAAGACGCGCCCGCTTTCCGCATTCATTACATGTTAGGTGAGTTGCTGGAGAAACAAGGTGACAACAAAGCAGCGGCGGCGGAATTTCGCTCGGCGCTGGAAATGGCTTCAGAGTTTCATCCGGCGCGTGATGCGCTCAACCGTATTTCCCGATAAAATCCGTTCTTTCCGCACCTTCACTCTCATGCAGGTGAATCAATGAAACATTATCGCCGTGTCTTTATTCTGGCTTTGCCTCTTCCTCTCTTGATGATTTTCTGCCTGCTTCTGAGCAGCCTGGCCATTTGCGGGTCCACATCGCTTATGGCACAGACGGGCGAAAAGCGATTGCCTTTTCGGACGGCGATCGAGCTGGCGCTGAAGAACAGCCCTGCGACTGGAATCTCGCGCTATGACCAGCAAAGGGCCAAAGCGACCCTGAGACAAAGTAAAGATTTCTTTTTACCTTCCATGGTGTTTGGATCAGGCCTGGGCTTTTCCTACGGATTCCCGCTAAGCCTGGAAGGCTCAGCGCCTGCTATTTTTAACGTGAACGTTCAAGGAGGCCTGGTTAATTTTGCCCAGAAGGAAAATGTGAAGGCAGCACAAACGGACCAGGCAATCAGCGCCACCCAGGGCGCGGACCGTCGCAATGATGTGATTGTGGAAACAGCCCTCGCCTATATGCAGCTGGATATTCTGCAATCTTCGCTGACAATCCAGAGTGAACAGCAGGCAGCTGCCGCCAAATACCTGGATATAGCCACGCAACGCGCCCAGGCTGGACTGGACAGCCAGGTGGAAATAACACGGGCGAAGCTCGCGGTGGCGAGAACACGGCTGGATATCGCACAGACACGCGGAGCGTCCGATCAACTGAGATCCCGGCTGTCACAACTGACGGGATTGCCAGTGATTGACATTGTGACCGACACGGAAAGCATCCCGCAATTGCCCGCGGTATCACAGGCGCAGGACTTGCCCACGGAAGCGCTGAAGACAAATTATGTGGCCAAGCTGGCTGACCAGTCCGTGGAGGCGAAAGTACACCGGGCGAATGCCGAGCGCAAGGCACTCTATCCTTCCGTGGACCTGGTGGCACAATACGCGGTACTGGCCCGTTACAACAATTACGACGAGTTCTTCAGCAAATTTCAGCGCAATAACGTGACTGCGGGCGTCGCCATCCGCTTCCCATTTTTGAATCGGGCGCAACATATGGCAGCGGAGGCGGCCAAAGCAGACGCAAACAAGGCGCGCGAGGAAGCCAGAAGCGTGAAGCAGCAGGTGAGTGCGGACACGCTTAAGCTGCAAAGGTCCGTGGAGCAATTAGCTGCCGCCCATGACGTGGCCGAACTGGAACATCAGCTGGCGCAGGCGGACATTGAAGCGGCGCATGCCAGAATTGAGAACGGCCAGGCAACGTTGAAAGACGAACAGAATGCGCGCGTGGCCGAACACCAGCGCTACACGGCACTGCTGAGTTCCAGCTTTGAGCTGGACAGAATCCAGGTACAGTTATTGCGGCAACTGGGAAGTCTGGAAAAGTGGGCGCTAGGCCCGGCGCGGTGAAATCAGACTTTTGGCGGATCTGTTTTAGGGGGCTCCGGGTTTTCTTTCGACCCTTCTTTAATGGCATCCTTGAAATGGCGGATGCCGTCACCCAGCCCTTTTCCAAGGTCACCCAGCTTTGACGGACCAAAGAAAAGCAATGCAATGATCAAAATAACGATCAGATGCATGGGTTGCATGAGGCCTTCGAACATGGCGAAACTCCAGTTAATCTTAGTGGCGTAAGAAGCTTCCCTAAGATTAACAAATTGCCATGCAAGCCACCAGAAAATAACGGTCCAAAGCTGAAATTCTCAAGATTTAAGCGGTTTACTCTGCCGTTGGCTGTCCGAAAGTGATCCAAAAGCCATTGATGTCACGGATGATGAATTCGCGCATGCCATAAAAGGTGTCATGCAGGTCTTCCACGACCGCCACTCGCCCTTTGAGCTTTGCATGCAAGGCTTGCAGGTCGTCAGTGTGAATATACAAATCGAATTCGCGGCGGTGGGCTGTGCTGGGTTTACCGCCTGACTGCAGCATCAGCTCACTGCTTCCGAGGAGCAGCAGAGCCCAGTTCATCTCCCCATCTTCTTCGTTGGAGCGAACCAGTTTGAAACCGATTGAGGTGTACCAGTCAGCCGTTGCTCGGACGTCTGGAACATGAATCATGGGTACGATGCGTTCTGACAAGACCGTTCCTCCTGGCAAAATTAGATTCAGCGGGCCCGTTTGTATTTGAGTGAAATGAGGCCTCGCGAAAAGGTTTTGCTCTCGATGAGTTCGAAATTGCGTTCAGGGAAGCCGGAAGGAAAAGCCGGGAGTCCACTGCCAATCACGACGGGCACAACGCCGAGGTGGATCTCATCGACAAGATCGGCAATCAGAAAATCTCGCGCAATTTCGCCACCACCGGATAGCCAGATGTCTTTACCTTCCTTTTCCCGCAGAGACGCGACCAGGCTCTCTGGAGTCTGGTTGACGAAGATGAAGCCTTCGCGTTCGCCAACGGGTAATGTTCGGGAAAAAACGTAGTTGGTAATCTTCGGACCTGACTTTTCGCTGTCTGGAGCACCGTCCATGGCCTTGCTGACTTCATAGGTTTTGCGACCCATGATTGCCGTGTCCACGCTGGCAAAAAATTCTGCCATGGAAAAATCTTTGGGCATGAAGAGGAAATCGAAGGTCCCGTCAGGACGGGCAATGTAGCCATCCAAACTAACGCCGACGCCATAGATCACACTGCGCATGATCCAGCATTTTAGCCAGCGACGGACGGGAAGAAAACAGCCAACGCCTGTCAGGTTTCCGTAATCTCGCGAATGCCCAGTCGAGGGAATGAGCCATTCCGATCAACTGTTCGATTACGGACACCTTGTCCCAGGCTTGGAGCCGCTAAGTTTATGATTTAAAAGCAGCACGGATTGGCAATCGATGTGCCACTAAAGATAGTGGTTTGTCGTCACAAATCGGAGGATTTCCGTTGAAAACCCTGTACCAGGACCTGCGTTACGCTTTGCGTCAGTTGCGCAATGCTCCGGCTTTTACCATCACCGCTGTGCTCACCCTGGCGCTTGGAATTGGAGCGAATACGGCGGTTTTCACTCTTGTGCATGAAGTATTACTGAAGTCGCTGCCGGTGGCGAATCCCAGCGGACTGTATCGCGTAGGCGACAAGTATGAGTGCTGCGTTGAGGGCGGATTGCAGGACAACTGGACCATCTTCTCCTATCCGCTCTACCAGTATCTGCGCGAGCAGACACCGGAATATGAGGCATTGGCGGCATCACAGACGAGCCGTCCTGATTTGAGCGTGCGGCGGCAAGGCGCACAAGCTGCTGAAAGCTTCAGCGGTGAATTGGTCTCAGGAAATTATTTCTCCGTCCTTGGCCTGCAACCCTATACCGGAAGGCTTGTCTCCGAAAACGACGATCGGGCTGGAGCAGCCCCTGTGGCTGTGATGAGTTACCGCGCATGGGAGCAGAAATATGGGATGGATGCGTCTTTGATCGGGCAAAGCATGACGATCAATGGCATTCCCATGACGCTGGTGGGCGTTGCGCCTCCAGGATTTTATGGAGACCGCCGGGAGAGCGATCCTCCGGACTTCTGGATGCCGATATCGGTTGAGCCGGAGTTAGCGCGCGAAAACTCAATGCTGCATTCGCCGACCACGAACTGGCTCTACCTGATTGGCAGGCTGCGGCCAGGAAGCTCGCCGGAGAAAGTGTCAGCACACCTCACCACCGAATTGCGGCAATATCTCCAGGTCCCCGGGAACACTGTGGACCGCCGTGAATCCGCGGATATCAGCAAGCAGTTCATCAAGGTATCTTCCGGCGCGAGCGGCGTGAATGCGATGGAAGATGAGTACAAGCATGGCCTTGTCCTGCTGCTGGCAGCCGCGCTGGTGATCCTGCTGATTGCGTGCGCCAACGTGGCCAACCTGCTGCTGGCACGCGGAGCAGTCACACGATTTCGGACGTCACTGCAACTTGCAATCGGCGCTTCAAGGTCGCGAATCATTCGCGCCGGCCTCACGGAAAGCGTGGTGCTGGCTGTGGTTGGCGGCATTGCAGGGCTGGTCCTGGCCTATCATGCCAGCCATGCCATGGTCTTGCTTGCCTTCCGCGGCGCAAAATTCGTGCCGGTTTCCACTTCGCCTTCCTGGCCCGTTCTGCTGTTCACCTTCGGCGTGACGCTGCTTACGGGAATCATTTTTGGCGTGGGCCCGGCGTGGATTTCATCACGGTCAGATCCGGCAGAAACCCTGCGTGGCGCAAGCCGGGCGGTGCGGGACCACGCAACCATGGGCCAGAAATCACTGGTGGTACTGCAAGCGGCCTTATCACTCGTGCTGTTATGCGTGGCCGGACTGGTAACGCAAAGCCTGCGGAACATCCATCATCAGGATTATGGTTTTGACCGCAATGGCCGCGTGCTGGTGGAGATCAATCCCGAAGCCTCAGGCTATACACAAGACAAACTTCTTTCCCTTTACCAGCAGATCGAAGAAAACTTCAAGCGCACTCCCGGGGTGTTGAGCGAAAGCCTGGCTCTCTACACTGCGCAACAAGGCAACAACTGGGGTGAAGGTATCCAGATACTGGGGCGGGAAAATGAGCAAGACCTGAACTCATCATGGGACCGGGTGAGCGCCCACTACTTTGAGACCCTGGGAACGCCCATTCTGCAGGGCCGCGGATTTTCTGAAAACGATACGCAAAGCGCGCTCCATGTGGCGGTGGTGAATGAATCTTTCGCCAAAAAGTTTTTCCCCAACAGCAGCGCGCTGGGCCAGCACTTTGGCAAGTCTGACGCGCAAAGCGCGGGCGATTATGAGATTGTAGGTGTGACCAAGGATTCCAAATACTGGACCGGGAGCCGTGCCACGCGGGCAATGTTCTTCATTCCTCTGCCGCAGACCATTGTGTACCGCAGGGAAACTGACAAGCGTGTGGAAAGCTCGTCCATGTACATGGGAACGATTCTTCTGCATGTAGCTGGTGATCCGAACAGCTTCCAGACCCAGATCCGCAGGACACTATCATCCATTGACCCCAATTTGACGCCGCTCTCCATGCGCTCCTTTGACGAGCAGATAGAAGTGCGCACCAGCGAGAACACGCTGATCTCACGCTTGAGCGGACTTTTCGGATTGCTGGCGCTATTGCTGGCTTCCATTGGACTGTACGGCCTTACGGCTTACCAGGTGGCACGCAGAACCAGCGAAATCGGATTGCGCATGGCCCTGGGCGCTGACCGCTTCAACATCCTTCGTATGGTGTTGAAGGGAGCATTTCTTCAGGTAGCCATTGGCCTGGCGATTGGCATACCGCTGGTTTACCTGAGCGGCAAGTGGCTGGCCAGCCAGCTTTATGGCGTAGCTGTATTTAACCCAGTGATTCTACTGATCGCCATTGCGGTGCTGGCTGCCTGCGCGTTCCTCTCCAGCATCCTTCCGGCACGTCGCGCCGCCGGAACCGATCCCATGCGTGCCTTAAGGACTGAATGATCAATTCCGGGGCCCAAAATCGGCCATTTTGGACGCTCCAGGGCCGACAATTTCGCCAAAATGAGGTAATCTAGTGGTGTGCCTTTTTCCCAACGGCACAGGAGGATACTTTGGCAGAAGTTCGTGTGCAAGAAGGCGAGCCGTTGGAGAACGCGCTGCGCCGGTTTAAACGTAAGGTCCAGGCGGAAGACATCATTAAGGAAGTGAAGCGGCACTCCTTCTACCTGAAGCCGGGCGAAAAACTGCGTGTAAAGCAGGCCCTGGCCCGCAAGCGCGCCAAGAAAAAAATGCGCAAAGACCGCGATTCCCGCTCCGACCGCGATTAAGGGTCTGCAAGTCCAAAAGTTCAGTTCCCGATTTTCAGTTTAACGACTTTCAGTTAAACGACTTTCAGTTAAACGACCAGGGCACGATGATTGCATCTCGTGCCCTGACGTGCGTCTAGGGCATCGCCACCACAGGGCACCGTTGCGGGACATTGCAAGGGGACTTCGGCTTGGCGCTCACTATAATCGTCTCTGAACCAATGCCTAACCGCTCCAGGCCGATCTCCCTACCTGACGACTTTTTCCCGCCCAGAAAGCGCAAGCCAGTCCCACACGAATTCGTTCTCGACGCCCTCGCCGCCGTCTCGCCGCGAACCAACCCAATGTTCGGGTGTCTCGCGGTTTATGTGCCGGATATTGATAGAGAAGAAAAGGTAGTTTTGATATTGCGCGACCGGCCAACCGCTCCCGCTGACAATGGCGTCTGGCTGGCTACCACCGTTGAACATCATGAGAGCCTCCGGGCCGACTTCCCTTCCATGCGCTCCATCGGCGTGCTGGGCAAAGATGTTACCGGATGGCAGATTCTCCCTGCCGACTCGCCTGACTTTGAAGAAGCCGCGCTCCGGGCCTGTGAACTGGTGATCGCGAGAGATCCGCGCATCGGCAAAGTACCAAAAGCAAAATCAAAGAGCGGAAAACAGAAAAAGAAGAACCAACCACAGAAGGCTTCGCCACAGAAAAATCATTCCAGGAAGAAATCTCAGAAAAAGAGTAAGAAAAAATGAGCCAAGCCGACCAGAACCTTGCAACTCAGAATCCCGCACTACAACCAGCTGTCAACTTCATTCTCGAACTGGACAAACTCAAAGGCGTGACGCGTAAGAACAAGCCGCTGGGGCTGGAGCGTTATGAGAACTCCGCCGAGCATAGCTGGCAGCTTTGCATGCTGGCGATCGCGCTGGCCCACCATGCGGAAAAGCCTGTGGATCTCAACCGTGTGATCCGCATGTTGCTGGTGCATGACATCGGCGAGATCGATACCGGAGACACCATGGTGTTCATGGAAGAAGGGCTGGCAGAGCGCAAGGCCGCCGAGCTAGTGGCAGTGACACGCATCTTTGGCATGCTGCCGGACCACACCGGCCCGGGGAAATCAGATTCGAATAATTCCGGCAATCCCGCCGCGGAGCTTCTTGCGCTGTGGAAAGAATTTGAACACGGTGAGACGCCTGAATCGCGTTTTGCCCACGCTGTTGACCGATCCATGCCGGTGCTGCTCAACCTGGCCAGCGAAGGTCAAAGCTGGAAGGAAAACGGCATCAGCTATGAACGCGTAGTGAAGCGCATTGAACCGGAAATCAAGGCAGGCTGTCCGGCGCTGTGGGAGTATCTGCGAGTGCGGCTGGAAGAGGCGAAGGGGAAAGGATATTTTGTGGGGTGAGGCGCGGCTGCGCGAAGCGCAGGTGCGGCAGAATGTTGAGTAGATGTGATCACCATGCAAGGCTGGCAGTTCTGCCAGTTATCGGTGCCCCACCGTGCTCATAAGCTAAATTGTCGTAGAACCCGGCCTTCACATCTAACGGGAGACGCGAATATACAAAACCGAGCGACGACAGTTGTGGCGTCTGCCATAGGCAGCTCGGAAACTCCGATCTGCGATGCAAACTTTCCTCAGGCTCGGATTGGCCGCTGTGTTGCTGCTCTGCCCTCTGCGCGTTCTTCTGGCCCAGGACCTGACGCCACGCGCGTATGTCATTACCCCAACCCACTCCAATGCAGTCACCATAAGCTATTCGTTTTTCAGCGGCGATATCGATTTCAATGGCGCACTCCCAGTCAGCGGCGCAACGGGGAAATACAGCATCCCCATCTTCAGTTATTACCATTCATTCGGCATCTTTGGCCGCTCGGCCAACATTGTTGCCTCGTTGCCATACGGAGTGGGAAATTTCCAGGGAACTGTGGCCGGAGCAGAGCGAACCCTGTATCGCTCCGGTCTTGTGGATTCGGTCTATCGTCTTTCGGTCAACCTTAAAGGTGGCCCGGCCATGGCGCCGAAGGAATTCGGCAAATGGCATCAGAAGATGCTTCTAGGCTTCGGGCTCAAGGTGATAGCGCCAACCGGCCAGTATGATCCGAAGAAGCTGATTAACTGGGGCACCAATCGCTGGTCATTCAAGCCGGAGTTTGGCTATTCCCAACGCTGGGGCAAATGGGTGCTTGATGGATACGCCGGAGCGTGGTTCTTCACCACGAACCACCATTTCTTTCCGGGGAACTTGTCAAATTCGCAAAAGTCCATGGTGGCACTGGAGGGGCACTTAAGTCATGACTTCAAGCAGCGGATGTGGGTCTCGCTCGACGGGAATCTATGGTTCGGTGGAAGCACGAGCCTTGAAGGATTGGAAAATCCGCTCACAAACCAAAGAAACTCTCGCCTGGGAGCCACCGCCGCTGTCCCGATCAGCAAGCACCAGTCTCTGAAATTCGGCTATAGCGACAGCACCTACATCCGATTTGGTGGCAAGTATCAAACCGTATCGGTCGCATGGCAATACGGGTGGCTGGGACGACCCAACTGAAGTGTGGCGCGAAAGGTCCCCGGTTTTCAGTTGTCCGCAGGAACTCGTGGCTCCTCAGCGATCGTCATCGTTGCCTCTCCCGCGTTCACCGCGCATGTTCACCGGTGCGGAGATCGTATCCAGCATGGAGGCCTTCCCTACTGCCTTCACGTACAGCCAGCCACCCCCGCGTAAATCCTGACCGCGCAAATCAAATTGGGTTTGGTCCGGAGCCACTTCACCAACCTTCACAAGCGTCCGGCGGTCAGAAGATGCGAAGATCGTAAAATGGTCCACCTGGTTCCGGTTGCCGCTGAAATTCCACTGCACACGGTTTCCGTCCACCCAGGCCTTGAGGTTCACCGGACAGCCAACACCCGGTTCAATGGAAGAGCCTTCTTCATAGTCATTCCATGTCACGATCAGGAGCGCCTGCAGTTGACGCGACGACGAGTAGTGGCGGTTAATCATGCCAAAGGTGTCCAGCCACGTCTGGCCGCAGTTCTCGGTGATGCGCCGTCCACTGCCCCAGCTCGCGCGCTCGTCATTGAACCCGCGATAGACAGATCCCACCGCAAGCTTGTCCGGGCTGCGCTGCGCTCGGGAATAAAAGCGCTCCAGATATTGCAGGGACTCGGGATCCTGCGTATTTGCCCCTTCCGGAGCCAGCCAGGCAAAAGCTCCATCGTCATTGCGGTTATCGAACGCCCCGGAGTTGCGGAAGATGAACAGCGGATTCATACGAAGACTGGAGCGAATGCGGTCCCAGTCCACCGGATACTTCTCTCCATCAAAGAAAAACACCAGCGGGCGGTCATGCCAGCGAACATAAACGTTCGAACGTTCGTAATTCTGCTCTGCATAGCGCAATTCAGAGAGCAAAAAGCCGGTAAGGTCACAGCCCTTCTTCATGCAGTCTTTCAACGGGCCGCCATCCACGGAGATGCCAAAGCCGAATCCGCGGGCCTGGCTTTCACGAAATAAAAGATCTGTGGATTGGCTGCTTACGCCGTGCTCCGGTCCGTACCAGTCCACGATCGCCGCATCAATTCCCCGGGACATCATGTCCTGTACCTGGCTGGAGACCTGCCCGGCGTCATCCGAGCGATAGCCCACCTGAACGTGCTTGGAATCGCCAAACCACGGCATTACGCGGACATAGATTTTGGTGGTGGCACCGGGATAAAGCAATGATCGAATGGGTAGCCGGCTTACGTGAGCGTTCAGGCCGGCGGCTGAGGTATTGGCTGCCGTCTCTTGATCGATCGAGCGCTGCTGGCTGTCCGTCTTTTGATCAAGCTCTTGCGAGCTCCGTCCGCGATTCTGGGCCGCTAGGAGCGCGCATGCAAGAGCCAATCCCAACACCAGGGCAAGGCTGAGAACAATCTTCTTCACCATTCCATATCCTTCTTTTTGGGTCGCTGCGCTTCCGCACGCCAGGTCTTATGCTGGCAAGAACCCATCTGGATTGATTTTGTTGTCTGGCTATGGACAAAGACAATCCGCAAAGAGATGTAACCCGCGATTAAGGTCGGCGAAAAACTGTTATCCACCCGCGGAGAATTTACACAGAGGCGCGGTTTTCGCATTTTAGAGCAGGGCACTTGACTATTCGCGCTGTACGGCGACAATGTTCAGCCTGAGGACTTCAAAAACCTATGAATCGGCGCGAATTTGTTTCTGGTGTGGCGGCGCTCGGGACCGCTGCCGTTCTCCCGGGGGTTCCATATGCGCAGACGGCGCCGGCGGTGTCGGCGTCGTCATTGGCGGCTGACCTCTTGCTGCCACGCAAAGCAGACTTTGCCATCCCTGAAGGCGAGACGTATATCAACTGTGCCTATGTCCATCCACTGCCGATGGTGGGTCGAGAAGCACTGCGCAGCTACGTGGAATCGCGCACCCGTCCAGTCCTGGACACGCACTATGACCGAGAGGAGGTAAAAGCGCAATTCGCGGCGTTGATTAATGCCAAGCCATCCGAGATCAGCTATGTCCCGAACACAAGCACAGGCGAAAACCTTGTGGTGAACGGGCTGGGGATCATAGGCACCGATTCCAATGTGGTTACGGACGCGCTCCATTTCGAAGGCGCTCTGCTTAACCTGGGCGAGCGCAAGCGCCGTTCCGGGCTCGACGTCCGCATTGTGATGCCGCGCGATTTCCGGATCGATATCAAAGACCTGGAACGCGTGATTGACCGGAAGACAAAGCTGGTGGAGATCTCGCTGGTGGCCATGGCCAACGGATTTCAGCACGATCTCAAGGCCGTGTGCGATCTGGCCCACGCACATGGCGCCTATGTTTATGCCGATATCGTGCAGGCCGCCGGCAACACTCCGATTGACGTTCGCGCAAGCGGACTCGATTTTGCCGCGTGTTCCACGTTCAAGTGGCTCATGGGAGATTTTGGTCTCGGCTTTCTTTATGTCAAAGAGGAGCTGCTCGATCGCGTCCTGAAAAGGACGCAATACGGTTACTATCAGGCCGCGGAAATGCAGGCGCATTTCCTTCCTGGGGATGCCCCTGCCGCAACGCCCTATAGCTGGACGCTCAACCATGATGCCACTTTCGAAACCGGCACATCAGGATCAGGAGCACAGCACATATTGATGGAGACGCTGCCTTACCTGCGAAAGATCGGCATTGAAAAGATCCAGGCGCATCGCCAACCGCTCTTGAAAAAACTGCGCGAGGAGATGCCACGGCTCGGATTCGGCTTGCTTACTCCGCCCGAATCCACTTCCGCCATTATCAGCTTCACCATGAAAAACCGGGCTGAAGTAATCGATCGGCTGAAAAAGGCGAATGTGAATGCAAGAGTGGCAGAGGACTTCCTTCGCGTGTCTCCATCAGTGTTCAACGATATGGGCGACATCGACAAGCTGCTTGAAGCACTGTCATAAGAAGGAGCAAGCGAGCCTGGTAAAAACGGGGGGCTGTCCCCTTTCCCTCATGGTTTTAATCTACCTTCTCGCATCCGTTGCTGTATCTGGTCCACTAAGTCACCCCGTTTGGCCACCGTGCCGTTTGCACCAATGAGAAAACACATTGGAAACCGCCGGGTAGTTATTATCACGGCTACGTCAAATGGAGGCAGTAAAAGCCCGAAGCAACGAAGAACCTGGGAATACGGGATTTCTGCTTCAAAATATTGCTGTACCAGTAAAAACTGCTCTTTCGCGTGAACACTAGCTCCAAAGACCACCATTGGAATTGCATAGAACAGAAAAAAGGGGATTACTATTATTACTCCAACAAGAAAGTCATCCTGCCCTGCTCGGCCTAGTTGCTTGAAAACAAACCACGCTCCGGCGAGCATTACGCTGTAGCCCCACAATTTATGCAAGATCATACACATAGCTTTCTAGCGTATTCAGCGGTTACACGCGAGCGCCGAAAAGCTGGCGACGAAAGTCTTTGGGAAGCTTCGGGCTTGAGCCCGGAGTGAACATGTCTCTTACCGGGGTGGGAACGACGCAAACCTTTCGGCATCGGCGGTTATTTTAACCCACCCTTTGCTGCGCAAAGGGTAGGGCACCCCTTGTCTCGTCTGGGCAACAAAAACCGGGGAGATTGGGTGGGCCACCCGCCGTAAAAGTTCCGCTGGTAGGCTTTAAAGATGAAAGCCAGTGATTCAGCTTTGCGCGGGATCAGCCTTGACCACCCGCCGCTTGCCTGGCTGGGCAGGGGCCGGAGCGTCGTTTCCTTTCGGGGGCGGCTCGAGGAATTAAAATAAAAAACTGGCTCTGCTGTCGATTTCCCCTCCGCCCAACGACTATAGGGTGAACAATCCAGTGCGCGGGTTGCGCTGCCGGCAACCAACATAAGGAGAGACGTATGAAGTACATCTGTTTGGGATACTACGAGCCAGCAAAACACGCGGGCATGACCGAGGACGAGCGAAACGCAATGTTCGACGAATGCTTTGAGTACGACGACCATTTGCGCGCGAACGGACACTTTTCTGCGGGAGAAGCTCTTCAACCTCGTGAAACCGCCTTGACCTTGTATTGGAAGAACGGCAAAGTCGCGACTACCGACGGTCCCTATGCCGAAACCAAGGAACAACTCGGCGGCATTCTTGTGCTTGAGGCACGCGACATGAACCATGCTATTCAGCTCATGTCGCAGCATCCGTCCCTGAAGTATGGGTCGCTTTTCGAAATACGTCCAGTTGCCGACATGAATGAAATGATGAAGGCAAGCGAGCAGCGACGGCGCAAGCTCACCGCACGCTGAAGTACCGGCCGCATAGCAGAGTTATGAAGATCATCGCTGGGATTTGTTGGCGGCGAGCGGATTTTGGGCCCGTTGAGGTTGGCTGAAGCCGCGGCGGCTTCGGGCCAAAGCTACAAAGAGTCAGCACAACCATATTGAGGGAGAGGGTTGGGATGTCAAAGGTTCGAGTGGCGGGATTTAGTGTTTCGTTGGACGGTTTCGGCGCTGGGATCGAACAGAGCCTGGGCGACCCGCTGGGTAAGCGGGGAACGGAGATTTTTCAGTGGTTCTTTCACACCAAGACCTTTTGCTCCATGCACGGCGGGGAGGGCGGGACCACAGGTGATGTGGACGATGTGTTCGCTCACCGGGCGATGGGGAACTTCGGCGCTTTCATCCTCGGCCGCAACATGTTCGGTCCGGTGCGCGGCCCATGGCAAGACGACTCATGGAAGGGCTGGTGGGGTGACAATCCGCCGTACCACGCACCTACCTTCGTTCTGACGCATTACCAGCGTGAACCTCTGGTGATGGAAGGGGGAACCACGTTCCACTTTGTGACGGGCGGATTCGAGGAGGCGCTGGTCCTTGCGAAGAAGGCTGCCGGCAACAAAGACGTCAAGATCGGAGGCGGCGTGGCCACAGTGCGGCAGTATCTGAGAGCTGGCCTGATCGACTCTCTCCACATCGCGTCGGTACCCGTTCTTCTCGGTCAAGGAGAACTGCTGTTCGATGGTCTGGACCTTGATGCGTTGGGGTTTTCAACAACCGAACGCAAGACTTCGGAATACGCGACCCATCTTGTGCTCGAGAAAGGGTAGAGACGGGGCTTCCGGCAAGGGTGGCCCAGGCTGTCAACCTCTCTATCTATCTCTGTGAATAACCGAGGCAGAATCAGACGTGAGAATTAGACTGGCGGGCGTTGCCGCGTTGCGCGACATGATGCGCCACATCAACTGCTACTACACGAGCCAACCGGGCCACGCGCTAGAAAATATCAGAAAACGTCCCGTCTGTCCCCGGTTTTCTTGACATTGCTTTACATAGAAGCGGTTTTGATTACTGAAAGGGTTGACTTTCCACACAGGAAAAGAAGTCGCGGATAGGATAAAGAACTGAATGATTTTTCAATTAACTATCCTATCCAAGAATCTTGGTCCCTACACTATGCTGGACCATAGCTTTTGTTGCTAAGACGCTACGAAATCCCTTGTCCAAACTACTTAATTCGGGCTACACTTCGTCTTCCGTCCTGAGTAGCTGCTGAATCACCCCCGCCACCGCGCTGCCTTGCTGCGGAATATTCTTGGTCCCAGGAAATTGACACATGGTATCTTCGCACCCGTTTGCTCGTGCTTTCAGCGCACGGCACATGCTCCTCTCCCTATTGGTAAGCCTTGTCCTCGCACTCGTCTCAACGGTATGTGCTGAACAAAAGGATGGTCCCTCACCGGCCAAGCCCACTCCCTACTCAGCCGCCCTGAAAGCGGAAGGTACGCCTATCGCCTTCGAACCAAATTTAAAACAAGCTGACGCGCGTTATAAGTTTCTGGTTCACCAGAACGGGCTCACCATGGGTTTTCTGGGCAACAGCGTCGAAGTTCGTCTGGCGACCAAGGCCGGCGTTGCAGACAAGCTGGGCATCAGCTTTGAGGGCTCGCAAAGTGGCCTTGCTTCCGCCGAGGAACTATTGCCTGGGCGTGTGAACTACTTGCGCGGGAGTGACCCGTCCACATTCCAGAGGAACGTACCTACATATGCGCGAGTGCGTTACACATCTCTCTACCCTGGCACCGATCTGGTCTTCTATGGAAACGGTCCGCGACTTGAGCACGATTTTGTAGTCGCACCTGGCGCCGATCCTCATGCCATTGCTCTTGGCTTCACCGGCATGCGTCACCTGCAAATCACATCTGACGGCGATCTTCTTATCCAGACTGCGCAAGCCTCTATCACGCTCCGCCGCCCTTTCGCGTATCAGGTGACCAGCCATGGCAAAGTGGAAGTCGCCACCACGTATCGTCTGCGCAATGATCGCGTCACCTTTGACGTGGCTTCCTATGACCACTCATTGCCGCTCACGATTGATCCGGTACTTGACTACTCCACCTTTTTGGGTGACGCCGCCATCAGTACGGCACATATCGCCACAGACACCGCCGGCAACACTTACATCACGTCCCTGGTGTTCGATCCAACGTATCCGACCACTGCGGGCTCCTTCCAACCCACCTGCGCCAGTTGCAGCGCCGGGAAGCCAGACGTTGTCATCACCAAGCTCAGCGCCGACGGCTCAGGCCAGGTCTATTCCACGTTTCTGGGCGGTACCGACTATGACGAGCCATTCGGCATAGCTGTTGACGTCAACGGCAATGCGATTGTTGTGGGCCGTACTCAATCTGCGGATTTTCCAGTGAAGAATCCGGCTTCCACGCCAACCGTCGGCTTTGCCACTTTCTCTGCGTTCGTAAGCTCGCTCTCGGCAGACGGATCAGCGCTCAACTATTCCACGCTCCTAGGCAGCGGATTCAACGTGCTGGCGACCTCGGTCGCGGTGGATAGTGCCGGGAATGCTTACGTCACCGGCGATACCAGCGATGCGACATTCCCGGTAACCCCGGGAGCGCTGCACGCTGTACAAAACAATACGACCGGGGGAGGCGATCCGCTCGTCTTCCTCTCCAAATTCCTGCCTACGGGAACGCTCAGCTATAGCGCACTGATCGGGGATGCGGAGCCACAGGGCGGAGGGGCGGGCCCGGAAGGCGGAGCAGCCGTGGCGGTTGATTTTTCCGGAAATGCGTACATCTACGGCAGGGCTGGAACACTCTGGCCGACTACTCCCGGCGTATTTCAGCCCGCGATCACAGCGCCTTCGACCGAAGCAACGTTCGTCACCAAAGTGGCCCCGGATGGCGCGAGCCTTGTCTACTCCACCTTCGTAGGTGACGGCTTCCAGAGTATAGCCATCGCCGTGGGTGTCGCCGGGGAGGCCATCCTCACCGGCTTCGGCCCGAATTTCGGCTATCCCGTAACACCGGATGCGCGTGTCGGCACTTTTCCGCAATTCTTCAACAATGGGTGGCTTACCAAGCTCAACGCTACCGGTACCGCGCTCGTCTATTCGAGTTTCTTGACTGGCGGCGACCTCGATCCCAGCGCAATGACGGTCGATGGAAGCGGAAGTATCTGGGTTGTCGGCAGAACGGCTGACTTTCAATTTCCGATGGTTCATCCTTTCATGTCGACCATGCCGACGGCCCAATTCAGCCGAAGCACTGGCTTCATCATGCAATTCGATGCCACTGGAAAGCAGTTGCTGTTCTCCACATATTTCGGCAGCGCGACTGAATCCTCTGTGGTACAGGCTGTGGCCGCCGATGTGGCAGGCCAAATCCATGTGGCGGGAATTGCCAACAACACATTGCACACTACGCCCGGCTCATTCCACCCGATCGCCCCCCCTCCACCACCATTCACAACGGCAAGCTTTGGGTATGTTGCAAAGATAGATCCAAACGCCGACGCTCCGGCGGTTTGCCTGCCCAGCAATGTTTCTTTCTTGAGCGTGAACCCAACGCGGCTCGGACAATCGACAACCGCGAGCGTGGTGCTTACGAACTGCGGCACAGCGCCGTTGTCAGTCACGGCCGCCACCTCCAGCGATCCCGTCTTCACCATTGACACCTCGTTGTGCGCGGGGCCGGTTGCGCCTAACGCCACTTGCAGCCTGCGGGTGACGTTCACGCCGGTTGCAGCTATTACCTCCAACGCGAATTTGACGCTCACAACCAACACGCCTTTGGCCGTAACCACTCTGCCAGTCAGCGGGACTGGTGTGGTGCCGGTCATTGCTTTCTCAGCAAATCCGATCAACTTTGCCCCGGTGCTGGTGGGGCAGGCGGCGCCGTCCCAGTTGCTATTGCTTGAAAACAACGGTGGCGCACCGCTGCAAATAGATCTCGCGCATACCTTTATTACAGGCGCCGATTTCAGCTTTAACCTGCCGAACTGTGCTGCGTCCATTCTTCCTGGTGATGCCTGCCTTCTCACCATCAATTTCGCGCCGCAGGCGACAGGGGCACGCACAGGAAGCTTGACCGTGGCCAGTGACGACCCTGTGAACCCGCAGCTTGTCCTCAATTTGAGCGGCGCGGGTATAAGCTCATTTCCTGGCCCCACGCTCACTTCCATGAGCAGATCTACCGCGGCGATTGGCACCACCAACCTCAACATCTTTCTGAGTGGCGCCAACTTCTTCCCCTCATCAGTAGTCCGCATTGGCGGACAGGCGCAGAAAACCACTTACCAAAGCATTACCTCGCTCTCTGTAGCAGTCGACCCGGCGCTCCTCAGCGCGATGAGTGAGTTACCTGTGACCGTCGTCAATCCGACGCCCGGCGGCGGTGAGAGTGCTCCTCTGACCCTGACGGTGTACCGGCAGCTCAATCTCAATCCCGCATTTCTCATCTCAGTGCCAAGTCGAAAGCTGCTCTACGCCAGTATTCCAGCTTCCTCCACCACCAATCCGAATACGGTGATCGCCATCGATCCCGAAACGGGCGCCACGCAAGCGCCTATCATCGTCGGCCATGATCCACGCGCACTTGCAGCCAGTGATGACGGGAGCTTCCTCTTCGTGGCCGCGCAGGGCGATCAGGTTATCCAGAGAATCGACCTCTCCACGGGCCAGATCGATAAGACATTCGCCTACCCGCCAACCGGCCTTGCGCTAAGCCGTCCTTTCAGCGCCACCATGCTGACCGTGCCAGGTTCACCGAAATCTGTGCTGGTGTATTTCGCGGCCAACAGCTTTGGCGGAGAGATGGAGCTTTTCAGCGACGGAGGCCTGGTTAGTTCCGTTCCTGACCTCAACCAGTTCTTTAACGGCGTCAATGTGTCGGGTTTTGCCTTCACCGATCCGGGGACCGTTTACTCGCTGCCCTTCACTCTATCTAATCCGTTCTTCAATGTGTTCACCATTGATGCGGCCGGTCTACACTTCACTCCCGACACGGGTACCAACGTGGGAGGAAACAGCACCACGGGAGAGTCGCTAATCTCCGACGGCAAATTGCTCTACACCAAAGCGGGCCAGGTGTGGGATCCTATAGCGCGGGCGCAAGTGGGCTCGTTCCCCGTCAACGCCATCAATCCCACCAGCTTCCCCAATCTGCAGGACATGACAATGGATTCGGCAGCTGGCCAGTTCTTCATGGTGGCTAACCAGATCAGCAATGCCACTTCCGGCGTTGGCCTCACGGCATATGACCTCGCGTCGCTGACAACAACAGGAACGCTGACCTTCACCGAACTCAACGATGCCGGTCCGCGTAATCTGGTCCGTTGGGGTTCCACCGGATTCGGCTTCATCAGCGATGCCCCTGGATCTCTGAACCCTTCCGTATTCCTATTCCGGAGCGGACTCAGCAAGAGCCCGAGCGCTCCTGCCGTGACATTGTCGGGCAGCATTACTGGGTTCGGTTCCTTTGACGTTGGCGTCACCAGCACAGCGCAATCGCTGACTCTCACAAACTCCGGCAGCGCTCCGCTCAACATTCGCAGCATCACCACTGCGGGAGACTTTGCGGAGACGAATACCTGCACGGCAAGCGTGGCGCCCAACGCCTCCTGCACCGTTCTTGTCACTTTCAAACCTACAGTTGCTGGCGCCGGCACCGGCCTTCTGACGATTGTTGACGACGCCAGCAGCGGTGAAGTGGTCATCGGACTGAGCGGCACGGGAACCACTCCCACACTGACGATTGCACCAGCGAACGGCGCCACCACCACAGCTACAGTGACGGCCGGGCAGACAGCCACTTATAACTTGTCGATCACTGCAACGCCGGGCGCAGCGGGCACGGCAACCCTAGCCTGCAGCGGCGTCCCAGCGAACGCGACGTGTAGCATCTCGCCGTCGTCGCTCAATCTGTCTTCCGGTGCGAATGCGGCCTTCACCGTCACGGTCAACACGCAGGTGGTCAGAACAGCTTCTCTGGCCATCGACGGCGCCAAGCTCGCAAGTATTGGCATGATGTTCATGACGCCCTTTGCTCTGCTCGTCATATCGCGGCGCCGTGTCTCCTACCGCGTGGGTGCCTGCGTGCTGCTCCTGGCCGTCATGCCGCTCATCGCTCTTACAGGTTGCGGCGGTGGTGGTGGAAGCACCCCACCTCCGCCCCCGCAGACGTTTCTAACTGCTCCTGGCACTTACACCCTCACCGTGAGCGCAACAACGGGCAAAGCCACTGTGTCGCAAGCCCTGACGCTAATAGTCCACTGATGACCAAGTCCGGTTCGGGGGAGCGGAGGAACAAATCCTCTCTCCCCTACCAACTTGTTTCCTTGCGTGCCGGGCAAACACCTACCACGGAGGCACAGAGACACGGAGAAAATCGGGTGATCTGGAGATCGGATGATCTGGTGATCGAAGCAAGAAGCTTACGGCTGATGAGACGGATTCCAGCACCAGCAATTGGCAATTCGCAAAATGGCAAACGGCAAGAGCGAAAAATTGCCGCAGATGAACGCAGACAAACGTAGATCGGAAAACCGATCGACAAAATTGCCAGAACTGCCAAAATCGCCGGAATTGATATGCAAGAGCAATCAATCACAAAGCGGGGGTATTTGATGAGAGGCAAGCTGGTGGGCGGCAAGGGCCGAAATCCCGTCCAATGCGCCATTTCCCCACTCAGCCATGGCTTCTAACCGATTGGATACGCTTGGGCTTAGGGGCAGGGTGGAGATGTTAGAATATCCAAGAACATGCCATTAAAAACGCTATTCCTGAATCCGCCGTCGTTTGAGAACTTTGATGGTGGCGCCAGCTCACGTTGGCCGGCCACGCGCGAAATTGAGTCTTACTGGTACCCGGTATGGCTTGCCTATCCGGCCGGAATGCTGGAAGGGTCACGCCTGCTGGACGCGGCTCCGCACCACGTGAATGCCGCGGAGACCATTGAGATTACCAAGCAGTATGAGTTCCTGGTGCTCTTTACGTCGACACCTGGATACCCCGGCGACATACAGCTAGTCACCAAGATGAAGGAAGCGAACCCGAAGCTGAAGGTGGCCTTCGTGGGTCCGCATGTGACCACGCTGCCGGAGCGCTCCCTGAACGAATGCCGCGCGATTGATTTTGTGTGCCGTCGCGAATTCGATTATTCCGTGGTGGAATACGCTAATGGCACGCCGCTCTCAGAGATCAAGGGCATCTCCTATCGCGATGCCAGCGGCAAGATTGTGCACAATCCTGACCGTCCAGACATTCAGGACCTGGACGCGCTGCCCAACGTCACTGACGTTTATTATCGCGACCTGGACGTCCGCCGTTATAACGTACCGTTCCTGCTCTATCCGTTCGTTGCGCTGTATTCAACGCGCGGCTGCCCGGCACAGTGCACATTCTGCCTATGGCCGCAGACGCTGAGCGGACACGCATGGCGCAAGCGCTCCAGTGATGCGATTGCCCGCGAGATGGCACAGGCCAAAGAATACTGGCCGTGGGTGAAGGAATATTTCTTTGATGATGACACGTTCAACATTCAGAAAGCACGCACGGTTGAACTGTGCTCCAAGCTGAAGCCGCTGAACCTGACATGGAGTTGCACGTCTCGCGTGACCACTGACTATGAAACATTGAAAGCCCAGAAGGAAGCAGGCTGCCGCCTGCTGATTGTTGGCTATGAGTCGGGCGATCCGCAGGTGTTGAAGAACGTGAAGAAGGGCGCAACGGTGGAACGCGCGCGCCAGTTCACCAAAGACACCAAGAAGCTTGGACTTGTAGTCCATGGCGATTTTATTCTTGGCTTGCCGGGCGAGACGCGCGAGTCGATCCGCAACACCATCGACTTTGCCAAAGAGCTGGACGTGGAAACCATTCAGGTATCGATCGCCCATGCGTATCCTGGCACTGAGATGTATGACTTCGCCAAGCAGAACGGCTTCATTGTCGGCAATGAGCGCATGGTGGACGATGGCGGACACCAGGTAGCGCAGATCCAGTATCCCGGACTGCCGCGTGAGCACGTGCTGGAGATGGTGCACAAGTTCTACGACGAATATTATTTCCGTCCGAAAGCCGTGTTCCGGATTGTGCGCAAGGCTGCCTTTGATTCCGGCGAACGCAAACGCCTGTACAAGGAAGCCAAGTCATTCATGAAGCTGCGCGCTGCCCGTAACAAAGCAGCAAAAGCAATGAAGGCCGATACTGCTGCCGCGCAGAAGACGGAAAAACCCGCGACCCAGGTTGCCGGAGACTAAGCGCGCGTGAAGTGGAAGAAAGTTTTGATCTATGCCGCCATCGCCTGCTGCAATGGCACGGGCGACGTAATGCTGAAACGTGGCATGGATGATCTGGGGCGCATCGACCTGGCCCACTGGACCCACATTTTTAATGCCTTCATCAATCCCTGGGTGCTCCTGGGAATTGTTTGTCTCACTGGCTTTTTCTATTCCTACCTGACGGCGCTTTCCTGGGCAGACCTCACCTTTGTGCTTCCGGCGACGGCGTTCGGGTACGTGGTGACCGCGCTGTGGTCAAAATATTTCCTTCACGAATACATCAGTCCGTGGCGATGGGCTGGTGTGATCCTGATTACATGCGGCGTCGGCCTGGTGGCACGAGGACCGTCGCTCACGGAGCGTGAACACAAAAACGCCAGCGGGCTTCCGAGAATGAAGGAGCAGCATGAACTCGGTTAAAGTCTGGACGGCGATCAGCATGCTCGTGATGACTTCCAGCGTGGGCGACATTCTGCTTTCGGCTGCGATGAAGCGCATCGGTGACCTTGATGCGATCCGCTCCAGCAAAGGCCTGTTCGCTGTGGTAAAAGCTGTCTGCTCAGAAAGACTTTTTCTGCTCGGCCTCTCCTGTCTGATCTTCAGCTTCTTCTGCCTGCTGGTGGCTCTCTCCTGGGGAGATGCAAGCCTGGTGGCGCCGGCGTCAGCGTCGCTGACGTTTATCTGCTCGGCGATCCTGGCAAAATTCGTGTTGCACGAAAACGTAAATAAACGCCGCTGGATTTCAGCCGGTCTGGTTTGCGTTGGCGTGGCCCTGCTCGCCAGCAGCAACTAGGCAGACAAGTGCTTTACTCTTCAAATAGCTTCATCATGCCACTCGCAGGCAAATCCGGCACCAGAAACTTCTTCGGCTGATCGAGCGACACAGTCACCGCCTCTGCCGCTAGATATCCACTTCGCACGGCGCCTTCCATTGTCGAAGGCCATCCAGTGGCCGTCCAATCACCGGCCAGGAACACACGCGGCCATTGCGAAATTGCGCCCGGACGAAATTGATCCAGCCCCGGCGAGATCGAGTACGTCGCGTAGACTTCCTTGATTACCGCCGCTTTTAGCACCTTGGCGCCTCTTACGATCGGAAAGAACTCCGCCAGCTCCCGTAACGCAATTTCCAGAATCTCTTCCCGCGATTTCTGTACCAGAGACTTTGACGCGCTCACCACCAGTTCAACGTAACTTCCAGGCCCTTCGCGTTTCTCCTGGAATTTGGATTTGTGAAATATCCATTGAATGGTGCGATCAAGAAGCGCGGCGTGAGGAAGATCGGTGATCTCGCGGTCAAACCAGAGATGAATTCCAGTAATGGGCGAAGATCCAAAGCGATCCAGTTTACTTTTGAGGGCCATGGAGAATTCGTCCGACGGCAAAAGATTGCCCAGACTCTGGAATGGTGCGGCAAGAACGGCGAAATCGAATGTCTTCTGGCCCGCATTGCTGGTGACTGCAACACCGTCAGCGTGCGGAGCGAATGCGCTGACGGAATTCCGCAGCAGCACTTCCCCGCCACGCGATTGAATATAGCCGATCGCCGCGGCGTATAACTGAGACAATGGAATCGTCGGCAATCCCATCTTCCCTGCGTCTGCCGACTTCATGAACGAGTCGCGAAACACCTTGGCAGCGTAACGCACGGAGATCAGTTCAAGGTCTTCATTGAGTGCGCTTACCAGCACGGGCTCCCAGAATCGTTTGATTGCCTTTTCCGTTTGTCCATGTCGATGTAACCAGGCCAGAAAGTTTTCGTCGGAATCTGCGGGAAGGTTTCGACTCATGGCAGACATGGCTCGCGCGATGGCGACCTTGTCCCGCATGCCCAGCATTGGCACAGCGATGAAGGATGGAACGTTGTGCGCCGGAGCCGGCAAGAATGTCTTGGGAAGAAAGCGGCTGATGCGTCCTCCAGGCTCCATGAAAGTGATTTCGTTGAACCAGCGAATCTTATCACTGACGCCAAGCCGCTTATAAAACTCAATCAGATTAGTACAGCATCCCAGCAGAAGATGCTGGCAATTATCCAGGACTTCACCGGTTCCCGGATGTTCATAGGAAGACGCTCGTCCGCCAACGTAAGGGCGCTTTTCGAAAACCGTGACTTTGAATCCGGCGTCAGCCAGGGCGCAGCCCGCAGCGAGGCCAGCCAGGCCACCGCCGATGACCGCAACCGATTTGTCATTCACTTGCACTTGGGACATACTGCTCATACCACGCGCAGGACAAAACCGCGCGCCAGCACGGTCAATTTTTCCCACGTGCTCAGGCTCGCGCGTTCGGTGAATACGTCATAATTGCGGTCGACAATCTTCTTCAGCAGGCGGCTGTAAATTTCCACCAGCACCCATAGCGCCGCGCGGCTGTCCTCATCAATCAGTTCCATCAGCCATTTACCTGACTCGTAGTATCGCCGCGCCCGTTCTGCTTCATACTCCAGCGCGGGGCGCACCTGTTGCGCTTTCACGGGATCCGCCATCGCGGCGGCGGAGAAGTTTTCCGCCGTGAGACTTGAGCGCACCAGATCTTCGTCCGGAATATAAATCCGGCCCATACTGGCATCTTCCTTGATGTCCCGGATGATGTTGGTCAGTTGAAACGCCAACCCACAATCTTCCGCCAGAAATTCCGCTTTCTTGTCCTGGTATCCGAAGATGTGGATACAGACCAACCCCACGACTGACGCCACGTAATAGCAATACTGTCTAAGGTCTTCGAACGTGTTGCACAGCACAGCCGGCGAATTGGGAGAAGCCGGCGGTATGTCCAGGTCCATACCGGTTCCATAGACAAGCTTTTCGAAGAGGTCTTGCGGAATTTTGAACCTGCGTTGCGCATGCCCCAATGCCATCAGAACGGGATCGTCCGTGGGACGGCCGCTGAATACCTGCCTGGCGGCTTCCAGCCACTCATCCAGTTTCTGCCGTTTTATTTGGACTTCCATTCCTGGATCGTCCGCAAGATCGTCAGCGTGCCGCATGAACGCGTACACAGCACAAAGCGCATTGCGCTTTTCAGCGGGCAACACCAGAAAACCGTAATAGAAATTCTTGGCTGACCGCCGGGCCACTCCGCGACAGACTGCATACGCATGGTTTAACTGAGAATGCCCGAGGTGAGAATTGCTCACAGTATCTTGCCCACCGCTGCACGCGCCACCAGCCACAGCTTTCGTGGCTTGGAGATCACCGGACGTTTCCGCAAAACATCAAAGCCCTGGGCTTCAATCGCATTGAGAATCTCCTGACCACCCCGGGTGAACAGTTCCAGATCCACTGCCAGTTCTTTGTTAACCACGTTGATCAGCGGAAATCCGCGGTCAAACCACTCCCGTGCGCGCTGCACCTCGAACTTCATCAGGTCGATAAACTGCCGGGTCGCTTTCCGTTCGGCAATATCCTGCTCAGACACCCCAAAACGGCGAAGGTCCTCAAGCGGCAGATAAATACGGCCCTTTAAGTAATCGACCGTGACGTCCTGCCAAAAATTAGCTAGTTGCAGCGCTGTACATGTGTAATCAGAAAGCTGCTGCCGCTCAGCGTCATGATAGCCACCCAGGTACAGAACCAGATGACCAACCGGATTCGCCGAATACTTGCAATAATCAAGGATGCTGTTGAAGGTTTCAAAGCGTGTGATGGTTTGATCGCGGCGGAACGCAATCAGCAAGTCAGAAAATTCATGCTGAGGAATGCTAAATTGCTTGACCGTCTCCGCCAGTGCTACGAACACCGGGTGCCGGGGAGATCCGGCATAACAGGCATTCAGTTCCGCTTCCCATTGGTCCAGCAGTTCCAGCGATTGCTGTGCATTCCCCACTTCGTCGCCCAGATCGTCTGATATCCGGCAGTACGAGTAGACATTGTAGAAATGCTGCCGCACTGTCGCCGGCAGGAACCACGTGGCGACGGAAAAATTCTCGTAGTGACTCTTTGCCAACCGCTCACAATACATCCGGGCTTCCGCTAAAGACGGCGCGGTGTCTGGAATGCGGTATGACTCTGGCAGGGCTTTCCATCCCTGCGCCGCCAATGATGCCGGATTATTGATTGAAGCTGACATAAGTTGAGGTCGAAATGGCTGCGGCTCAGTGTCCGGGGATGATCGCCGTTTTGATCTGGCTTCCGCGGTCGATCATCTGCTGCAGCACCTGCTTCAGTTTGGATAACGGCGCTTCACCGGTCACGTAGTCCGTGCTTTTTACGTTCTTCTCCGCGATGAGTGAGAACGCCCTGCGTACAGTCTGAGGCGTGTGATGAAAAGTAGCTTTCAGCGTTAATTCGGAATAATGCACCCGGTCGGTATCCAGCTCAACTTTTGTCCCCGTGGCGCAGCCGCCAAAAAAGTTCACAACGCCGCCACGACGAACCATATCTACGGCCCACTGCCATGCCTGGGGACGGCCTACGGCTTCAATCACAATATCTGATCCGCGACCTTCGGTTACGTTGATTACGGCTTCCACGGGGTCCTTGACCTTGCTGATCTGCACCACTTCGTGCGCCCCAAAATGTTTGACCGACGTCACCTGTTCATCACGTTTCACCACAGCGATCACTTTGCATCCAGTAAGGTTTGCCACCTGAATAAGCATCAGCCCCAGCGGACCTGCGCCAATCACAGTCACCGTATCGCCGATATCTGCGCCGGTTTCCTGCAGGCCCCGCAATGCGCAAGCCAGAGGCTCGGTCATCGCAGCTGATTCATAGGTTACGTCGTCAGGCAGCGCCAGCATGTTGGTCTCAACGATCCGGCGCGGAATCTTGATGTACTCGGCATAAGCGCCGTTATTGAACAGCAGATCTTCGCAAAGATTCTCCTGGTGCTTCAGGCAATAAAAACACGAACCGCATGGCGCAGAATTCAACGCCACCACACGCATGCCTCTTTTAAAATCGCGCACGCCCGGTCCTGCTTCCACAATCTCGCCGGAAAGTTCGTGACCAAACAATGCCGGAGGAACAATCATGCGGGCATGGTACCCGCGTTGATAGACCTTCAGGTCAGTGCCGCAGGTCAAAGCAACGTTTACTTTTACCAGCACTTCCCCACGCTCTAAAGTCGGAATAGGGACCTTTTCAATCTTGATGTCCTCTTTGCCGTAGAGGACCGCTGCTGTCATTTGCCCTTTCAACTTTTGCTCCATTCCATTCCTGGTTGGATCACAATCTTCATTGAATCAGGCCCTGGATGGGACGCCAAATGCAACGCTTCCACCGCCTGCTGCAGGGAGAAGCGATGGGTGATCAATCGCGAAAAATCAATCTCGCCGCTGAAAACCAGCTTTACATTCTGGTCCTGTAAATCGACTGACGCGCTGTACGATCCCATCAGGGTTTTCTCGTCCATGCAAACCGTGGAGGGATCAATCGAGACTTCGCTCCGCTGCGTCTGAGCAAACAGCAGCACGCGCCCGCCAGGTCTTGCCGCGTCCATCGCGGGACGAATCAGGCTGTTTCCCGCCGTTGCCAGAATCACCGCGTCCGCGCCACGTCCCTGCGTCAATTCCCTCATCCGTTCCACGGGATCGGTCTGTGAAGCATTCACGTTGTGCCGCAAGCCGAAACTCTCGCTCATTTTAAGGCGTTGAGGATACAAATCGGAAGTTACCACCGTTGCACCGGTCCGCCTGGCAAGTGCCGCCAGCATGATACCGATAGGCCCCTGCCCAATCACCATCACTGTCTCTTCAGGATCAAGCCGGAGTGACTCGATGGCCTTCAGACATGTGTTGACCGGCTCAATAAAAGACGCCTGCTCGTAGGAAACGCCGTCTGGAATCCTGACCGCGCCTTTGCGGACAATCCAATCCATCACGCGGATGTACTCGGCAAATCCCCCGCCACTGGCTTCAAATCCCGCCGTGGCGCCAACTTTTTTGTATACCGGACACTGCGCAAATACTTTGTGGCGGCAGTAGTAGCACTGTCCGCAGGGAATGTGGTGAAACACCATCACCCGGTCACCGAGCTGAAAATTCTGCACGCCTTCGCCCATCGCGGCGATCTCGCCCGCCATCTCGTGACCGAAGATGCGCGGCGCGGAATGCGATCCCGTGGAGATTTTTTTTAAGTCCGTACCGCAGATTCCGCAGGTATGTATGCGGACCAGTATCTCGCCAGCGCCGATTTCCGGCACGGGCACGGTCTCCATACGCACGTCATTCTGGCCGCGATACACCGCCGCGCGCATCTCTGTGGCATTCAATGCAGCCGACCTTAACTCAGCTTTGCTGACTGTTTCCATTTAGTTGTCCGGGCTTACTTGTCCCAGGGGTACTAGTCCCAAATTACTTGTCTGACGCTTCTGCACTATTCAGTGTAACAACTTTGGCCGCATTCAAGCTGCCGGCAAGGCCCCTGGCCAGCCAGTCACAAAGGGCCTGTGCGGCAAGATTACTGTTGCGGCCCAGCATCAAAGCGGTCATCCATTGCCAGGGACGCACGCTTAACCAGCGCACAAAATTTCCCGTTTGAAAAATGCCGTCGCCGTCCACAAAGCGGTTTAACGGCGGTAGTGGAAAATCGAACTCGTCAGAAATTGCTTTCACGCAACGGAATCCAAGATCGAACTCTAGCGCCACTTTGGCCACGCCCGCCGCTTCCATGTCCACCACCAGCGCATGAAAGCATTCCACCAGTTCGGCCTTGGATTGCTTTTCCACGATCTCAAACGTACTTACCAGCACTCCGCCGCCGATGACTTCTCCGCCCACGTTGCAGCGATACTCAATGCCACTCGCCGCGTCCACGATTACGTTGGGCGTCACCACGTTGCCCACTTTCAAGGTGCGCATCAGCGCTCCCGCCAGCCCGGCAGATATTAAAGTCTCCGGGTGGTATTTCGCCACCACCGCGCGGGCCGTCGCTTCTGACATCCTGATACCCATGCCACTGATTACGGCGATGCTGTCCTCGTTTTGAAAGCACTGAACATCATGGCCTGAAACGGTCAGCGAAGTTCGCTTCCAGTCTTTAACCAGTGGATGAAGTTCGCGCTCCATGGCGGCGATGATGGCAATTCTGCTCATGCGGTCACCGCGGATTCCCTGGCGACCGGCCCAGCATATCCGTGGGCCCGAAACCACGCCACCGCGCGGCGTAAAGCATCTTCCGCCGGCAACACCCGATAGCCCAGTTCACGCTCTGCCTTCGCCGATGACGCAAACATCTTCTTGCGTCCCATCTTGACCGCTTCCAGGGTTGCGCGCGGCTCCTTACCCAGGACGATCCCGGTAAAGAACTGGTCGAACGCGGCAAAGCCCATCGCCACGCCATGTGGCACCTTCATCGTAGGCGAGGGCAATCCCGTGATCTCAGCCAGCTTGTCCAGTATCTGTTTCAGCGTCAGGTTTTCTCCGCCCAGAATGTAGCGCTCCCCGGGCCGTGCTTTATCCATCGCCAGCACATGTCCACGGGCCACTTCTTTTACGTCGGCAAGGTTTAGCCCTGTGTCCACATACGCGGGGAAGTTCTTTTTCAGAAAATCCACCACAATGCGTCCGGTTGGCGTCGGCTTGATATCAGATTCTCCAATCGGCGTAGTCGGATTCACCACAACAACATCAGCGCCATTGCGGCCCGCTTCCAGAGCGACTTGTTCCGCCATGTACTTGGATCGCTTATAGTGGCCGACCATGTCCGCCAGAGACACTGGCGTGTCTTCACTTACGATTTCGCCGGTTTGTTTGAAGCCCATCGTTGCAACCGAACTGCAATAGATCACTCGGAGCACGCCACTTTCATGGGCCGCACGGATGATTGCCCGGGTACCTTCCACGTTGGCCTGGTACATCTCGTCAGGATTCCGCACCCACAGGCGATAATCAGCGGCCACATGAAAGACAAAATCACATCCGCCCATGGCCTTCCTCAGGGACTCAGGCTTACGCAGATCGCCAACTACCAGCTCTGCCGCTAAATCAACAATATTGTCCGTGCGACTGGTTGCACGAACGAGCAAACGCAAATCAGCGCCCTGCGCAGCCAGTGCACGCGCCACATGGCTGCCTACAAATCCCGTTGCTCCTGTGACGAAGGCTTTCATGGGTTTGATCTTTGTACTTGGTTCTTGGCTTTTGGTTTACATCCCGAGCGGAGCGAGGGATCCCTATCGCCGCGATCCACTATAGGATCAAACCTCACCGCTTAGCGAGTTGCTTGAAAGTCGCGTTGGACTGAGCCATGAATTCCCAAACTCGGCAAAGCAGGGTTCCCTCGCTACGCTCGGGATTAAAACCGAGAAGCCTACTCCAGCGATTCAGGCTTGATCTGAATGTCCTTCTCGCCTGCGGCTTTCTTTTCCCAGTATTTCTTCACCCAGGCTTCAAAGCTCTTGCCGGCGGCGGTATCGCGTCCAGTGAAAGCCAGGGCGGCGATATCAGAATAAGGAACGGATAACTTATCGCTTGAGTCTTTGGGATAAAGCCGGACAACTGAATCACTCAGCGTCTTGCCTGTACGTCGATCGAAGATATAGCCTTCAACTTTGGTGCCATCTTTGCGCGTGATCGTCACGTCGCCGCGATAGTCGAATGCCTTCTCCAGCGCCTGCCGCGTTTCCTCTTCGCCGGCCATCTCTGGAATCCATCCCTCCAGCTTTTCATGCTTAAAGCCGGGGACAACTTCCAACTGGTCAGTCTTTGCGACATCGACTTGTGATGATGGGTTGCTCATGCCCTGGTCTCCTCCAGCTCATTCGAGCTTTCCTTAATCTGGACCAGAGGATTGAAGCTGTGTACTGGCTGGGCCTTTTCGTCCAGCAGCCTCAATGCGGCATCGTCTTTGTGTCTGGTAAACAGCGTTGCTTTCACCATGGCCGCAAATCCACGGAGTGAGCCAAAACCATCATCCACGGCGGAAGCTTCATACCCGCTGTGCACCATGCAATTGGCGCATTTCGGATTACCGGACTCGGTACCGTACTCGCTCCATGCCGTCGCTTCCATCAATTCGCTGAATGTGTCGGCGTAACCGTCCTGCAGCAGATAGCAGGGTTTCTGCCAGCCAAAGATGTTGTACGTCGGCATGCCCCAGGGCGTGCATTTATATTCGCGCTTGCCCATCAGGTATTCCAGAAACAACGTGGACTGATTGAACTGCCAGCTCTTCTTCCGGTTCGAAAGAATCGCCCGGAACAGGCGCTTGGTGCGGGCCTTGCCCAGGAAGTGTTTCTGGTCTGGCGCTTTGTCATAGGAATAGCCCGGGGAAAGCATCATGCCTTCCACGCCCAGTTCCATCATCTGATCAAAGTGCTCACGTACGCTGTTCGGATCAGCGCCGTCAAACAGTGTGGTGTTGGTAGTCACACGGAAGCCGCGCTTGAGGGCTTCTTTCATCCCGGCAATGGCCAGGTCATATCCACCTTCGCGGCACACGGAGAAGTCATGGTGTTCGCGCTCGCCATCCACATGGACAGAAAACGTGAGGTACTTGCTCGGCGTAAACAGGTCCAGCTTTTCTTTCAGCAGCAGCGCGTTGGTGCACAGGTAGATATATTTCTTGCGCGCCACCAGGCCTTTCACAATCTCCGCGATCTGCGAATGCATGAGCGGTTCACCGCCGGGAATGCTCACCATGGGTGCGCCACATTCTTCGACCGCCTTGAAACATTCTTCCGGCGAGAGTTCTTTCTTCAGGATGTGGGCCGGATACTGAATCTTTCCGCATCCGGCACATGCCAGGTTACAGCGGAACAAAGGCTCCAACATCAGGACCAGCGGGTACTGCTTGCGGCCCGCGAGTTTCTGCCTCATCACATAACTCGCAACCGTCCACATCTGGGAAATTGGTACTGGCAAAATCGATCTCCTTAAGAAACTATGAAACTGAAGTTATTAAGCACTAGATGTCACCCTCTGGCATATCCGATGTCTTCCCGGTTCATCGCCGAGAATTCACGGTGATACGCGGAGAGCGCAATCAGCGGGAAATAATTGCGATACAGGTGGTACGCCAGATAGAACACTCGCGGGAACCCTGTTCCCGTGTACTGATCTTCCGGCCATGATCCATCCGCCCGCTGCGTCTCCATTAAATACAAGATGCCGCGCTGCACGGAATCGCTGCGCGTGTCTCCGGCGGCCAGCAATCCCATCACTGCCCAGGCCGTCTGTGAAGGTGTGCTCGGGCCAATGCCGCGAGTTGTGGGATCGTCATAGGATCCGCAGGTTTCTCCCCAGCCGCCGTCGGCGTTCTGCACCATACGCATCCACTCAGCACCCTGCTGAATGAAGGGTTCGTGGTTATCCACGCCCATGGCCTGCAGTCCGCGCAGCACCAGCATGGTGCCGTAGATGTAATTCACGCCCCAGCGGCCAAACCATGATCCATCCGGCTCCTGTTCGCTCAGGATGAACTTGATGGCCTTCTTCACCCGCGAATCATCTTTGTTCACGCCATAGATGGCCAGCATTTCCAGCACGCGGCCGGTAATGTCCACCGTCGGCGGATCCAGCATGGCGTTGTGGTCGGCAAACGGAATGTGCTCGAACACCATGCGCGTGTTGTCTTTATCAAACGACGCCCAGCCCCCGTTTTTGCACTGCATGGCGAAGATCCAGTCAATTGCGCGGCGGCAGACTTCGTGTTGGTAACGCTCACGCGGATTGTCCACTTTTTCCAGTCCCAACAGCACCATGGCTGAATCATCCACGTCGGGATAAAACTCGTTGTTGAACTCGAAGTACCATCCCCCGGGCTGGCAATTTTTTACTTTAACTGCCCAGTCTCCTTTGGAGCGGACTTCCTTGCTCAAAATCCAATCCGCTGCCTTGATCATGCGCGGATCTTTTTTTGCAATCCCGGATTCACCCAGGGCATAAATGGCATAAGCCGTGTCCCACACCGGGGACAGGCAAGGCTGCATGCGGAACGTTGCTTCCGAATGATCGGCAACTCCCGGCTCATCAATGCCCAGCTTCTCAAACTCATCCAGCGCGCGGATCACCTGAGGATCGTCGTTCGAATAACCCAGGCATTTGAGTGCGATGATGGAGTTCAGGATTCCGGGATAAATCGCACCCAGTCCATCTGATTTCTCAAACCGTTCCAGCATCCATTTCTCCGCCCTGCGCAGCGCCAGCTTGCGCAAAGGACGAATGTGGAACTTCTCGCAAAAATGAACCACCTGGTTGGCGACCAGGAAGAAATTCCGCCATGAAACCACTTTCGGCGACCATTTCAGATGCAGATGCCGTCCATGTCTCCCGCCCACGAAGAGCTCGTCAATGCACATCTCCGCCGGCAGTTTCTTCAGCGGTTTCTTGGCATAGCAAATGGACAACGGAACCAGAATGGCCCGCGACCATGACGAGATTTCATAGATGTTGAACCAGAACCAGGTCGGGAAAGTCATGATCTCGGGCGGAATTGCCGGGACGGCGTCCCAGTCATACTGTCCGAGGAAGCAAAGATAGAGTTTGGTGAAGGTGTTGCACTCGGTCACGCCACCGAGCTCCAGTATCTTCGTGCGCGCGCGTTCAAGCACCGGCTGGTCCGGCGTGTAACCCATGATCTTCAGGGCAAAGTACGCTTTCACGGAAGCGCTGACGTTGGAAGGACCGCCCGCATAAATGGGCCAGCCGCCATCTTCATTCTGGTGGCGCAGAATCTCCGGCGTGGCACGCTCCATGCGTTCACGATCGCCGGTTCCCAGCAATGTATGTATGGCAATGTAATCGGATTCCAGCGTGGTATCGGCTTCCAGCTCACCACACCAGTAACCATCGCTGTGCTGCTGGGAGAAAAGGAAGTCGCGCGCCTTTTCTACGCCGCGGGAAACGCGGCCCAGCATGTCATCAATCTTCCCGAAAAGCATCTGCGCGGGATGCCCGTCAGACATCGTACTCATAGGCTAGTCCCCATTCACGGCAGGCGCTGCTGCAATTGCCTCCACGATTTCAGGCGGAAGTCCAAAGCGCACGTTCTCTGGCATGACTTCAACCTCGCGGATATTCACGAACCCTTTGTCCTTCAGAAACTCCACTGCCTGTTCCACCAGCACTTCCGGCGCGGAAGCACCGGCCGTGAGCGCCACTGTCTTCACGTCAACCAGCCACTCCGGCTTAATGTCGCCCGCGGTGTCAATCAGATAAGAGGGTGTTCCCAGGTTGGTGGAAACTTCCACCAGACGGTTCGAGTTCGAGCTGTTCTCTGATCCAACTACCAGCAACAGATCTGCCTGATCAGCCACATCTTTCACCGCCGTCTGGCGGTTCTGCGTGGCATAGCAGATGTCCTGGGCATGGGGACCTTCGATCAGAGGGAATTTCTTTCGCAGCGCAGCAATCACGTCCTGGGTCTCATCCAGGCTAAGCGTGGTCTGCGTGATGTAGGCGATGCGCGTGGGATCCGGCACTTCGAGATCCTTAACTTCTTCGGCGGTTCCCACCACCTGCGTTACGTCCGGAGCTTCGCCAAGGGTACCAATCACTTCATCATGATCATGGTGCCCGATCAAAATAATGCTGTAACCTCCACGGGCATACTTCACCGCCTCAACGTGGACCTTGGTCACCAGCGGACAGGTGGCATCAACCACCTTCAGGTCGCGCAGCTTGCTGGCTTCGCGGACGCTGGGTGAAACGCCATGCGCTGAGTAAATCAGGCGTTGGCCGTCCGGCACCTCATAGACTTCATCGACAAAAATGGCGCCTTTGGCCTTCAGCTCTTCCACTACGTAGCGATTGTGAACAATCTCTTTACGGACATAGATTGGCGGCCCAAAGGCGTCCAGCGCAATACGAACAATATCAATCGCGCGAACCACCCCGGCGCAGAATCCGCGAGGCTTAAGTAACAGCAAAGTCTTCGATTCTTGTGCGGTCATGTGTTCTGCTTATTATACCCTTTCAGACTGGTTCCCCAGCTATAAGGTTAATCGTTTATCGCATTCTATTCGACCGCAACTCATTGAAAGAGCGGTATTTAGCATCAACGTGGGAGGATCAGGGGGCGAATGGAGAGCAACTACCGCCGAACAGGAGCAAAGCGGCTCACAGCCAGGGCAATCGGCAGGCCCACAAGCACTGTGTGACCTATCGGGCCGGTGATAATCGACGCGGCATTCCAGACGGGCCAGCGATGGATCGCCGAAAGCGGCAACACCACGAAAGTCATCATCAGCCAGACAAATTCACCATAAAGCAAACCAGCCAGCACCGGACTTTGTGTCAGAAACGTCACTCTCCTACTGACTACGTAGTAGATCGCAGCCCAGGAAAACGCGATAAAGAAATGTAAAAAGGCGCCCAGGATTGCCGTTTTTGTTCCGCCCTGAAACGAACTCTTACCCAACAGCCCTGACGCTACCGACTGCAGCACCCGCGCCGGCGTTGCGCCCGCCTGTAAATAGAAAGCGATCATCGCCTGCGTAATGTCACCGACACCGCAAGCCAGACCACCCCAAAGAATGGCAAGGAAGGCGCTGGAGGAGTTCGAGGGGATTGAGTTCATAGGTTATCGATTCTCTTTCGACCGACTTGGATAGACAACCTGAATCCATGAAGGTGAGCGACTAAAAGCTCCTTTGATCCGCTTTTTATCCGACGAATCCGCGTTCATCAGCGGTAAGCAGTTCTCAAACAGCGGTCATGGTTTACCCATTCGCCTTAATCAACTGCTCGGCATGCTGACGCGACGTCTCTGTCAGTTCCGCTCCGCTCAACATGCGAGCTACTTCCTCAGTCCGTTCTTGTACCGCGAGAGCCCTCACCACGGTCTTGGCCCGCCCAGCGGCTTCGCGCTTCTCAATCAGGTAATGATGGTCGGCAAATGACGCGATCTGGGGAAGATGCGTGATGCACAACACCTGATTCGCTCGCGACAGTTGCTTCAACTTCTTGCCCACGGCTTCAGCCGCGCGACCGCCGATGCCGGTATCGATCTCGTCGAACACCAGAGTTCGCTGCACATGCGACCTGGCCTTTTTCCCGGCCTCAATCGTCGCCTTGAGTGCCAGCATCACGCGTGATAGCTCGCCGCCGGAAGCAATCTTGTCCACCGGCCGCAACGGCTCCCCGGGATTCGGCGCGATTAGATAAACCACCGTGTCAAAGCCGCTCTGGGTCCAGTTTTCCTGCACATCCGTGCCGGAGACCTCTACTCTAAATTGTGCTCTCATCGCCAGTTGATTGATCTCAGCTTCCACCAGCTTCTGCAGTTCTTTGGCTGAGGCATGCCGCTTCCTGGAGATCACCTGCGCCACGGCCAGGTAAGCAATGGCCGCAACATCCTGCTGTTTCTTCAAATCACGCAGCAGCTCTTCGCGATTCTCAATCTCATTCAACTTGCGCGCGACCTCTTCGCCATACGCGATAATTTCGTCCACGCTGCTGCCGTACTTGCGCTTCAATCGATCGATCAACGCCAGCCGGTCTTCCACTTCAGCCAGCCGTTCCGGCGACGCATCGATGCTGTCAGCATAGTCGCGCGCCAGCGCGCTCACATCTTCAATCGCCGCACGCGCACTTAAAAGCGATGTTAACGACTCCTGGAATTTCGGATCATACTTGGCCAGCTCTTCCACGTGCTTGCGCGCCGCCGAAAGTTTGGCGATCACCGACCCATCGGCCTCGTAGAGGAGTTCGTGCGCGGCCATGGCGCTGGTGAGAAGCTTTTCCGCATTGGCCAGAACGCGTTTATCGGCCTCCAGCTTCTGATCTTCGCCCGGCTGAAGTTGAGCGTCTGAGATCTCTTTATTCTGAAAACTCCACAGGTCGGCCATCCGCAGACGGTCCTGCTCATCGCGCTCAAATTCGGCGATGCGATCACGCACGCCGGCCCAGGCTGCATATTTTTCGCCTGGCTCATGCAGATCGATGCCGGCATATGTGTCCAACAGGTTCAATCGCGCTGGACCGTCAAAGGCAAGAATGGTTTCGTTCTGCGCGTGGATGGACGCCAGCCCCGGCGCTAGCTGCCGCAGCAAACCAACGGTGGCAGGCTGGTTATTGACGAAGACCCGTCCCTTGCCTCCGGCTGCGATCTCTCGCTTGACAATGATGTGCCCGTCCTCCGGCTCAATGCCGTTTTCTTCCAGGACCTTCTTGAGTGACTTCTCTTCCAGTTCAAATACGCCGCTGACCACGGCCTTTTCCGCGCCATGCCGCACCATATCGGAGGAAGCTTTATCGCCCAGAAGAAGTGAAAGCGCGTCGATCAGAATGGATTTGCCGGCGCCGGTTTCGCCGGTGAGCAGATTGAGTCCCGGGGCGAACTCCACGGTCAGACTGTCAATCACCGCATAATTTTCCACGCGCAGTTCCAGCAGCACCTAGCCCTCGCATCGCAGGAGAATGAGCGCAGTCTAACAGAGATTCAAAGGAAGGTCATCGGCCGGACGAGGTGCTTGACGCTCACACAACCAAGTATGTAAAAGGGGGCGCCTCAGCGCCCCCCGACTTGCCAGTTTTCTGAAGCCTTACGGAATCATGCTGCCGCCGGTCTGCTTCACGAAGAACGTTCGTGCCGCGCCCGACGGGCTGGATGTGTTCTTGTCATCGGGATAGACGATCAGGTTCTCGCCGTTCATCCCCACATCAGTACCAAAGTATTCAGCAAGGTTGCGAGTGCCGCTGGCGCACGCGAGTCCCTGATTACAGATTGGACCCACATGCATCACCGGGGTTGCCGACGTCTGGGTAAACGTCGGGACCGCTGCAGTTGCGTTGCGCGACTGGGCCACAAACACCTGCCACTGTGCCGTTACGCTGTTGGCATCGGCTGCGCTGGTTCCCCACCAGGCAATGTCCACACCGCCAGCTCCGCCGCCACTCACCCATGCGGCGATCGCAGTCTTAGTGGCCGCGCCGTTGTTCACTCGTACGGGTGTTGTCCAGCTTGCGCCTGCACTTGTGGATGCGGCCATGAATATGTTGGTTCCATTTGAGAACGTCACGTACACGTTGCTCGCCTTGTCCACGGCAACAATTGCGAAGATGTTGGCCAGGTCCGTGCCTCCTGGAGCGGCGAAAACCTGTTTTAGTCCCCAGGTCTGACCGCCATCGGTGGATCGAGCCAGCCACACGATGTTGCCGTGCGCGTCAATGAAGACCGTGTAAACGTTGCCATTGTTCTGGTCCACAATGATGTTGCCCTGATCACCCGGCTGCACTCCCATTTCAGGCGTCGTCACTGGCGTGAGCTGCGGGAACGTTAACCCGTTATCAAACGACTTGGCTACGAACAGAGTCACCGTGCCATTCAAGTCGGCGCCTAACTGCTTGGTGGTGAGATACAACTCCTTGTTTCCGTGCGAAGCAATCCACTGGCGGTCAACCAGCGGCAGATCGCTTGACACCGGGTTGGATACCCACACCGTCCCGCCATTAAAAGAAGTGCTTTGTGTCGCCGATCCCAGCCACAAGGAGCTCGCGTACACCACACCTGACGGGCTTACAGCAATGTCTTCATCGCCGCCGCCGAGGCCGACGCCATCGGCCCCCAGCGTCGCACCAACCTGTACGCCATCGGGCTGTCCAAGATAGTTGAAGCTGCCGCCTCCATCGAAGGACTTCCACACATCAATCCCTCCGGGCACACCCTGAATTGCCGCCACATAGAAGTTGCCGAGAGTGTCATGGACAATGCGTGGTTCCACATCCTGATCAGCCGACACGTTGTTGCCACCCTGATTTCCAAGGTTTATCGGCCGCTGCAATTCCTGCGGCGCGGAGAACGCCATGTTGCTCTTTTTGTATCGCGCCACTCCGGTTGCCGTTGCCGGCTCCGGCCCCACGGCGGCTGTTCCGCTATATGTGCTGTTCACCACAGTGGACGCCACCACGGTGACTGTGTACGTGCCGGATGCCAGCGCTCCACAATCTGCGTCTTCGAAACTGGTTTGCCCCTGCGCGGAAGAGCACACGGTTGTGCCGCTTGAGTCGGTCACGTAGACGTCAAAGTCATTTGTGTTGCTTGCCCAGTTCAGCTTTACGTGCACCGCATAATTCGGGTTCGCGGAATAAAAAGCTGCCGGTACATTTACTGTGAGTGCAAAGGTGTCACAGGTGAGCGCAGTGCAGGTTGAAGGATCAGTTCCCGCGCCGGTGATTGGCCCCCCAGACCATGTCAGTAATGTGGTTTGTCCGCTGGCCGGAGCATTAAGCGTGCCGCTCGATGGCGTTGACGCAAAAGCCGAACCCAGCGCAAGCGCCGCCAGCGACAAAGCCGCTAGAAAAGATTTAAGACAATTCATTCTTCCTCCATTGACGCGTCGTCGGATCAGACGGACAGTGGCCACTACCTTGCATAGTAGAGATGAAGAAGGTGTCTTCTCAGGTTGACTGAATGAGCAGCTCAGGCTGCAAAAATCATGAATGCTGAGCTGCGGAAAATTTTGTTATTGCGAGCGAATGAGGGTTCATTCACTGACGGTAGCGTCCTGGTGGTCCCGGATGCTGCGGTTCAGCGGGCCGGAGCTGCCGCAGAAACACTATGTGGTGCATGCTGTTCCACTACTTCGCGCGTGCGGCCTAATGCCGCATTCAGGGAATGCTTTGGCACGGATGTCACCAGCGGACGCAGCAGCCATCCCAGGCCCGTGGGTATGTCGCGTGTGAGAGACAGGGCTTCACACTGGATGTAAACCCCACCATCTTTCTCTTCATAGCGCCAATACGTGTTCAGCCGCCATAAGTAGCCGCTTCCCTGCCCCGGAGGATATTCGGGGCCGTCCGGATGCGACGCGTCTTTCACCTCGGTGATTCGCGTGCTGATGGTATTGGAGAACATCTGCGTGGCTGAAACGCGTCCCCATTGCACGTCATAATTGGTATTAAAGACCACAGTCGTAAATTTCTTTTCATAGAGCCGCAGAAAGATCTTGAAGTCATCACCCTGGCGGGAGATTAACCTGGAAGCAATGACCTCCGGCTTGTACAGCTCTGACCGGTGTTCATAATCCTGGACCACGGGCAACGTCTGGCTGAGGGTCACTCCCGGAATAAAAACCAATCCCACCCAGTGATGGACCAGGCCATCAGGCACATCACCGCTGACCCCAGGTGCGTTCGTCTTGAGCTTCTCCACCAGAATCTCACCGTTTTTGAGGCGATCGTAGGAACTCCTGGCTTCCTGTTGCGGTAGTGCGTCCACAAATAGAAATGGGCCGCCCGGCTTCAATTCGTTGCCGAACCGCGCTTCTGTCGCGGAAACATAGTGATCGAACGCAGAAGCAGTTTTCTCTTTAAGCTCGGCAGCAGACGCGCTGGCGCACCATCCACACAGCAGCAGAATTGCCATAAGACAATGCTTTGAAGAATTAACAGTCACAGACACCCGAGTGAAAGACATATTAGTTAAGAATGGCCCATGAGGAAGAAATTGCAATAAAGTTACCCTGATTTAGATGCAATCCAGTATACGAGCCAATCTGACTTTTCTTCCCGGCTCAAGGCACCCAGCTCGCTGATACCATAGGTTCGCATGTTGCTCGTGGCACAATTTCTCTCGCTGGCATTCAGCGCTTTTCTTCCGCTGATCAATCCGCTGGGCTCTGGGATTGTCTTTTTCGGCCTGGTCGGCCCGGCGCCGCCGGAGGTCTATCGACGCCTGGCGCTTAAGATCGCCGTTACCACTGTCGTCTTTCTTCTCATCATCGACGTGTCCGGCGCTGCTGTACTTGCCTTCTTTAGCATCTCGCTCCCCGTGGTCCAGCTTTCAGGCGGCCTGGTGGTGGTGGCCATCGGCTGGAAACTACTGAATGAAGAAAGCTCCGGGACGCGTGAAGGCATGGTTGCGCCGGGGTTTGATCCACGCTCCCTGGACGAAAAGGTGTTTTATCCTTTCACTTTTCCCATTACGGCCGGACCAGGCACACTTGCCGTAGCGATCACTCTCAGCGCGCATGCAACCCAGAAAACGATGTTTGCCACTGTGCTGGCGCATACCGGGATTCTCGCTGCCGTCATCTTGAATTGCATTGCCGTCTACTTCAGCTATGCTTACGCGCCGCGACTCACAGCCCGCATCTCCCGCCAGACCATCCGCGGCATTCTGAATGTAATTGCTTTCATTCTGCTCTGCATCGGCGCGCAGATCGCATGGAATGGAGTGCAACAACTGATCCAGAGCGTTACCAAACATTAGGCACCGGCTGGCCGCAAAGGCCGCAAAACGCCCAGCTCTCAAAAGACACGTTATGTCGTCAACTTGCGGTAACGTCATCGCATCTTATGTTTTGCGAACGTTGTTTTGCCAACGTTTTGGAACGTTTTCGAACGGGGTGATGGCAGCGGGTTTTTACCGTTTCCTCCGCTTTGAGCCGGCCGAAGCAGAACGGTGTCAGGCAGGCTACATCACCTCTTGCCCTTGGTAAGTTTGTTGTAGTCCACCATCGTGGTCCGCAGCCCGAATGTCGCTGTGGTTTTGCTGTATCCCGCCATGAGTTGTTCTTTATAGTGGCCCAGGTCGAAATCGAATGGATCCCGAGGGTCAGGATCTACCAGCAGCAGGTCCGTGTCATGCATGGTTAGCTTGCCGAACTGCAACCGGTTGCCGTGATACCACATGTAGTTCTGGGCCGGAACCTTGGCCCATTGGTATTTTTGCGGCGATCCGAAGGTCAGGGCGATCTGTCCATCCGCGAGCTTGATCGCTGACACCTTTCCCTGGATTCGCGGAGGCGGAAAGACTTGTTCCGGGTCCAGAATCAGGTCGTCTTTTTCGGCGGTCACGCCCTTTACTTTGCCATTCTTGATCAGGTCGGCGATCTCCACGCCGAATAAGTCCATCAGCCCTTTTGCGGGCACGTGCAATGCGCGGATTTTCTCCGCATGCAGCCTGATCTTGCCGTCAGCAGTCACAGTGGCGCTACTGTCGGTTTCAAAGCTTACGTTGGCCTTCAGCTTGCCTTTTACTTTCATCAGGCCATTTTCCAGTTGGATGGAAACATCTTTGATCGGAGAGTTTTTGTCGTTGAAGACGAATTGGTTGAGAACGTTGGCCATGGCTTGAGGCGTAATGGCCATTTCTGCCGCAGTAACACGCAGATCGAAGGAATTCTTGTCGTCGAAGATGGGGATGCTGTCCGGTTTGGTGGGAACAAGTTCGCCACCCAGTTTGAGGATGTGTACCGCGGCATTATCGCCGACGTGGTACATCACGTTGTTCATCTGCGTCTGGACGGTTTTTTCGGGAGGCTCTTGCTTTGTTTTCGCCGGCTCTTGTCCGGGTGCAGAGGCGCAGACAAAGAGAACCGGGAGAAAGAGAATTGGGAGAATGAACGAGGAGAGCCGTACCAGACTGCTCTCAGAAGAACTGCGTTTCGGTTTTCGAGGATTGCGCATGAGTGTCTCTGCTTAGAACCAGAAACACTGCTTCGGGTGGCCTGAAGCTTGAATGGACGCCGTTATTCGTAACGCAAGGCCACAATGGGATTCACTGATGAAGCCCGCCTCGCGGGGATCGCTGTCGCCAGCAATGTGACCAGGCAAACTCCAGCCAGCGCGATAACAAACGCCAGCGGGTCGAATGGCGATAGATTGAATAACATGGAACGCAGCAGCCGCGAACATAAAATGGCCACTGGCAGTCCTACTGCAATTCCTGCGGCACAGACAATCAGGCTTTCCCGCAGGACCATCCACAAGACCTGCCCGCGCTGCGCACCCAGGGCCATACGTACGCCGATCTCGGCGGTCCGGCGGCTCACGCGATACGCCATGGTTCCATACAGCCCGGTTGCCACCAGCAGTGCTGCCAGCAATCCGAAGAAAATCGAGAGTCGGGCAAACATCCGCTCGTCAGTGTAGGTGGTGTCAAACTGTTCCTGTTGTTCGATTGGCTGAAGCAGTGACAGGTCAGGGCCAAATTCCTTTACGACTCTCCGCACATCCGGCAGCAGAGATGTTGGGCGGCCATGCACCCGCAAGGCAAAATGCATGGTGGCAACCCCACCGATCTGAGAGAACGGAACATAAGCCATGGGCCGTGCAGTCTCGCGGACGCTGGTGTAACGGCTGTCCGCCACCACGCCGATCACCGCATATTGATGGCTCTCCTCCTCAGAGGCACCACTTAACTTAATTTGGTGACCCAGTTTGTTCGGATCCTTGATGTACTTTTCCGCGAATGTCTGATTGATGATTGCGACACGAGGTGATGCCGCAGTGTCAGCATCAGTAAAATCCCGCCCCAGCAGCATAGGAACTTTCAGAACATGGAAAAAATCAGATCCCACGTTATTGCAGCGGACCGCGGCAAATTTCTTACCCGTGGGAACCACGCCGTCCACAAACACGCCGGTGTTGTTGCTCCAGCCGCTTCCCAGCCGGTTGACCATGAGGGTGGCGGATTCAACTCCCGGCAGCGTCCGCAGTCTACTCTGCACCTGGGTATAAAACTGCACGGCGTCAGCATCGTTTTTAATCGTTGCCGGAGGAGCAACACCAAACACCAGCAATCCCCGCGCCTGTAGACCCAGGTTGGCGTTTTCAAGGTTCGCCAGCGTTCGTACCAGTAATCCTGCGCCCACCAGCAGCATCAGGCATAGTGAAATCTGCACTGCCACAACCAGTTGGCCGGCCCGGACTTTCTTTTTACTTTGCCGCGAGGATAATGCGCCCGTTGTCAAAGCAGCTGAAGACGGCGTACTCACTGCGCTGCGCAATGGTGCGATTCCAAAAATCAGGGCCGCCAATGCACATAAAACAAGAGCGAACACCAGCACACGCCAGTCAGGAGACAGACTCACATCCATCGCGGACCATTTTGCCAGGGCGCGCGTTGCCAGAATTGCGAATCCCCAACCCAGCAGACCTCCGGCCGTCACCAGCAAAAGACTTTCTGTCAGCAACTGGCGGAATATCACGCTCTTGCTCGCTCCCAAAGCCATGCGAACACTGAATTCGCGCTCGCGTCCCGCGTTACGCGCCACCAGCAGCATGGTCACGTTAGCGCAGGCAATCAGCAACACCAATCCAACCATGGTCATCAGCGCAGTGAGTGGCTCCTTGTAGTTGTCATTCACGCCTTCTACGCCGCGTGCGGCCGTGAGGTGAAGTTCACTCGAACGGTCGCCCGGCTTTGGCTGCCCCAGGCTGTCAATGATTGCCTGCCTGTACACCGGTTTCAGTTGCGCTTCCGCTCGTTCCAACGTCACACCGGGCCGCAACCTTCCCACGGTCATCAGAAAAAACCACTCCGGCGTGCCGTACAACCCCTGCTTGTCCTGTGCAGGAGCGCCCCATGGTTTGAGTTGCGGGTTGACCTGGAGTGGCACCCAGACATCCGTCGCCTTTTCCCGCTCCATGCCTGTGAATTCGGCAGCAGCCACTCCCGCAATCGTGAATGGCACTCCCTTGATAAAAATGGTCTGGCCGAGCGCTGATGGATTGCGCGCAAAGCGACTTGTCCAATATCCGTAGCTCAGGACTGCAAGTTGCGCGTGATTATTCTCATCAGCGATCTCAAAACCGCGCCCACGGGCCATCTTGACACCCAGTCCGGAGAAGAAATTGCCGCTCACTTCATCCACCGCCGCCTCTTCCGGGTCGTCACCAATGCGTATGGCGATTTTCGGAATGCCAAGCGGCACAAAGGCCACCAGATCAGAAAACACATCGTTCTGCCTGCGGAGACTTGCGAAAACAGGTTCAGAGAGTGACGTATCGTCATAACCGGTCTGGCTGCTGTTTTCCGGTTGGTCGGTGTAATGAAGCAGGACAAGTTGTTGCGGGTTAGGTACAGGAAGGTAGCGCAACATCACTGCGTTCATCACGCTGAACACGGCCGCATTGGCTCCAATACCTAACGCGAGCGTAAGAATCGCCACCGCGGCAAACCCAGGAGTTCTGCGCAATTGGCGCACGGCAAACTTTAAATCTTGAACGATTCCTGCCAATGCCTGGACCAGCGCCATGTCAGCACCTCTTCGCAATATCAGACGTATATACTGCCGCATCAGCAAAAGGTAACCATGATTCTTCAAGGCCAGGACTGTTCAAGCCCATGATTGCTTAAGATCACGATTGTTCAAGATCGTCGATTTCAGGATCAAGGATTGTTGAAAACAAAAGAGCTAGCAGGCTACTCTCAAAATCCGTAGTCTCACAAACATCAAGAGATCCACTGAGTGTGGTATCCTAGATATGTATTAACACAGTCCTTATTAATATTCGGAGAGGGGTACTACCCCGAGTTCACAACCAGGCGGCAGCATGCCGCCTTTAATTTTGAACTCGATGGACGTGTGCACTTTTTAAGATTCAACCCGAAAAAGCGGTCATGTAGCCGTTTTTTCTTCCAAGGGAGGTAATACATGGCTGGAAGCTCAAGAACAACCGCCGCCAAGAGACAAAAAGAACGCGCCCGACAGGAAAAGCGCGTGGAAAAAGCCCAGAAGAAGGCCCAACGCAAGCAGATGGACCAGGAACAGCCCGCTGCCGAACGGCCAGCAGAACTCACGATTAAGTTGGACGAAGAAGGTCAGCCGGAGGGGTTCAACTTTCACGACTTTTAGATCGCAGTTCGCGACGAACATTCGTTGCGACAGCGTTCGATTAATGACCAGGGCATAATGGCCCGGATGTAAGGCCAAAATCGCACCACATCTGGCAGAAGACAGCCGAGAGTGGTGCGATTTTTATTTACGCCCGGATTTGTAAGAAGATTTGTAAGAAGTGGGAACGCGGGTCCGGTAATGGAAAACGCTCGATTTACGACAGCGAGGCAGCAGCCGCGGCAAGGGCCTCATCATGCGCAGCCGTTGGGTCTGCTGACACGCCAACGTTGTTCATCATGTCTTCCTGTGATTCTTTCGAACCTCGTAAAGCAACCAGTGAGTTGTTGATGCTCTGTGATGTGGAAATACCATCGCGATGCATCTTTCTGGCTGACGCAGCCAGCATACGGCAAAGAAGGAATCTGTTGGGTATCCGCGTAGAAACGTTGAAAACTAAACCAGAGCGCATTTGAAACACCTCGTCGAACTTGACTGCGGCAGTTCTTCAGAAAAGCGCATGGAGTTTGTGCGTGTCTTTGGAGGAGAGCCACTTCGATCATACGCTCTTTTTCCATTGACGCCGCTCACGCACAACTAATTTACGTGAAAAAAAAACTAAAAGGTCCACAGCTTTAGATCATGAGCACTACAGCACATCCATCTAAAGACCGCGGACCCCGTAATTTCTTATGCGTGGCGCTGTAAGACTTCGCCAGGTAATCGCATTGCCTTAGAGCCAGGTTTAACCGGCACGGGCACAAAAGTGGAAACGTCGATCGGCTTCACTCGTTCTTCGCGCTGCAGATCTGACTCCGCGCGAACTCGCTTGATCTTAAGTTGCAGATTGCGTTCCAGCGAATTCAAGTCCGAGCGCTCCAGTGGAGTGAAGAACGTGACTGCGCTCCCCTGCAATCCGGCGCGACCGGTACGGCCTACACGGTGGATGAAGTCTTCCGCAACGGCCGGAAGATCGTAATTAATGACCTGCGCGATGTTGTCCACGTGAATGCCACGCGAAGCAACGTCAGTCGCGATCAGGATCTTCGATTTGCCCTGCTGGAATGAGGTGAGAGCGTTGGTGCGCTGGGCCTGCGTGCGATCACCGTGAATCACGCTCACGTTCATTCCGCCTTGTTTCAGCTTTTGCGCCAGGCGTTCAGTAGAACGCTTGGTGCGGACAAATACCAGGCTGCTGCCATCCTGTTCGTCCAGCAACCGGCGCAGCAGTGACAGTTTCTGGTCAGCGGCTACTTCATATGCCATGAGTTCCACGCTGGCGGACGCTTTGCGAGTGGATCCGAAGGTCAGCCGTACAGGATTCTTCACGTAATCTTCCACCAGGTGGGCCACGGCGGGATCAAGCGTTGCCGAAAAACACATGGTCTGGCGCGCGCGCGGAAGCTGCGCCACAATGCGACGGATGGCGGGAATGAATCCCATGTCCAGCATGCGGTCGGCTTCATCCAGGACCAGAGTGTTCACGCTCTTCAGGTCGAACATGCGGCGGTCCAGCAGGTCTTCAAACCGTCCGGGTGTCGCAACAATCACGCTCGCTCCGCGACGCAGTGTTTGCAGCTGTGCACGTTCTGAATTTCCGCCGATCAGCAATGCCGCGGCAGGAATTTTCTTGCCTCGCAATGCTTCAAATTGGGTATTGATCTGCATGGCCAGTTCGCGTGTGGGAACCAGCACCAGCGCCTGGATTCCCTTTGCCGGATTCGCCAGCAATTTTTCAATCACCGGGACCAGAAAGGCCAGCGTCTTGCCCGTGCCCGTCTGGGCGGTGGCAAGAATATCTTTTCCCAGGATGCCGGGCGGAATGGCCGCTTCCTGTACCTGAGTTGGGTTGATGAATTGTGCCGCAGCTAGACGGCTCTGTAGATAGGGAGAGATTGGCAGTTCTGTAAAAAGAACCATTCTTAAACTTATGTTGCTTTCTTTGTCGGCGCCGTTCCGGCGAGACGTTTACAAACGTCTGGGCAGAGTGATCTCATGCCGATATGTTGGATTTGGGCTTCAGAAAAGCGGAGGATAATCCTTTGGTCGGGAATCCCTCGATAAGATCTCGATCGAATGAAAACCCTGCAACCGTTAACCTAAAGCAAACTCAGTGTAACACAAATTGTGCAGTCCATGCGAGCACGGAACACACGAAGGTAACGGGCCCTGCTGGTTCTGTTCACAACAAACGAGTTATTTGATTTCATCGGCCGCGGGCAGGGAGATGGAGCCGCGATGTTTGGTTTCCTGGATGTGGTCCCAGGTAAAGATCTCACGCAGCCAGGCTGCCTGACGGTCCGCCAGAACAGCGTCCTGGGAAGCCGGCTCGTGACTGATCGCGAACCGCTCCCCGCACTCGCTGCAAACCACAACGCTCATCACGATCGATTTTCTGACCGGAGCGTTTTCGCTTTGATTGCGCATTCTGCGCGCTGTGCCGCTCAATCCAGTTGCTCCTACCACCGTGGCTCCCTGGGCTGGCGCGCGTGACCGGAATAGTCATCACGGCTGCCGCCGCCACGTCCACCACCGCCGCCCGAACGCGGGCCGCGTGGTCCGCCGCCACCGTCAGTTTTAGGACGCGCTTCATTGATGTTGAGGCTGCGCCCGCCAAAATCTTTTCCGTTCAATGCCTCAATTGCCTTTTCCGCCTGCCCCCGGTCCCCCATCTCCACAAATCCAAATCCGCGTGAACGCCCCGTTGTACGGTCCGTAATCACCGAAATTGTGTCGATGTTGCCAAAGGGTGAAAACAGGGTGCGCAGATCGTCTTCGGTGGTGCTGAAAGAGAAATTGCCTACAAAAATTTTCATGGTCTAGTTCCTTCGCGTAATGAGATGAAACTGTACTCAGCAGAAATAGTCAGGGCGTCAGCAAAGGCGGCGAAGTCTATCTAGCGAGAGAACAATCAAACTGCAGACCTTATGTTAGCACGGGTTGAGCGTGTGAATCCGTTGCCACAGCACTATCCGAAGTCAGGTTCTGCAGAGTTTCCTGGGCCATGAACCAACAGCGGGACTTACGTCATATTTCCAGTCCGAGCCGTGCAAACCACTCTTTTTCGCCGCCGGGCTTCGGCATGATTTGTCCTGCTTCCATCCAGGTTTCAGAACGGATGTCCGTGACGGTCACCACCAGTTCCTTTTCCGTCTGGCCGGTGACCGTGGTCCATGCGCTGGAAATTTGCGCCATCAGTTTCTGCTTCTGTTCATCGCTGCGACCGGCGCGAATGAAAGCATTCACAATCGAAAATGAAGATGGCTTATCGGCGGTGAACCAGTCGCCCGGCGGCACTTCACGAAAGATGACATGCACGAAATGCTTCGGCGCATTCGTCAGCGCACAATGAATTCGAGTGATCTCGCGCGCGACTTCGGCTTTCTTAGCCGCAGTCAAACGGCCCACCTGGACCAGACAATGATATTGAGGCATGGCGGAGCTCCCGGGGATATTTTACAGTTAGCTGGATCCATGAATTGTCGGTTGGTGGCGAGAGGACGTGCGTGTTTAAGCGCCTATTGTTCGGAAGGGTAAAAAACGACGAAGGTTACAGCGTGAAATTCAGAATCGGTGCCAGGTACATCGAATATCGAGAAAAAGATCACGCCTGCAAAATCATGGCTGAACCGCTCTCAGGAGTTCCATCGGTTGCTATCCCCGGACTCGAAATGTTCTCGACGATGAATCTCTCGTGGGAAATGCCCTTTGCGAATGAACCGATATCGAACGAGAAACGGAAGCAAATACATCATCGCGTCATTGATGCGCTCAACTTCAGTCGCATAACGTACGAGCTGCTATGCAAATGAGTTCTCCCGAATTATCTGCCTATTTTCCAATAAACGGCAGATGCAGCTTGAGGGCAATCTTGCGGATTTCCGGATGGAACTCATCGCCCAGGTTGCTGGTGACAAAGCCGAGCAATGCGAATCCGCTCCTCCTCAAACCGTGTGAAACGTCGTTATAGTTATCGGGGAGGTACGCGTTACCGACAAAGCCTCCCGCAAATGCACCCGCGACGTTCGCCAACGCAGGCCGCGGGTTCCCATTGTCACTGCGGTCAACCACCGCGAAGCGCGCGGCGTTAAATGTGCGCGCGAAAATGTTCCTGCTCCGGGACGGGAAATAGCGCGGGTCTTCATGAATGGCGGACGCCACCACGAACTTTCCGCCTTGCACGGATGCCCAGCTCGCCATGAAGTCGCCGAAATTGCGCGCGAATCCACCCACACCCTGTCGCCATTCCGGCGGATACGCCTTTGGTGGGAACACCATGGTGTATCCGGTATAGACCGCGGCTACTGGATAGATTCCGGGACGAAATGACTCTGACATGAAATATTTGAACTTGCCTTTCACGCAAAGGCACACCGGTTCGGCCGCATTGCCAACCGTGCCGCTGGGCGCGCTGGCAGAAGTGGGAATCCGCGAGTTGGTATCGTCCGCCGCAGGTGTTGGAGAGGGACTCGGATTTGGAGTCGGAGTCGCTTGCGGCATGGCCAATGGTGCGGCTTGAGGAGCCGTGGCATCAGGCGTTGCCGCCGGCATGGCGCTTGGCTGCTGGGCAGTCGCACGCGGCGTCAAAAACAATGCGCTAAGAATGATGGGCGAAACAACAGCTGGCCAGAATTTCTTCATTTCACATCCATATATATCATTCCGGGTTAGAAACTGCCCGCGAGCGACAGGTTTGAAAGCTGCCGGAAATGACGCCTGCACGATGCCGTTCGGAGAAAAAGCGTTATTCACCCGCCGATTGGAAGTGCACGGCAGTGATATTTCTGAGCTGTACTTTGGAACAGCCAGTCAGCCGCCAGCGTACATTGACTGGAATGATACCCTCGCAGGCAGCCGCGGGTAAGTCCTTTAAATTTTTCGCATCCGGGTTACTACGAGCCGTTCTGGCTTAAAGATGGCTGCCATGGCCCTGTTAAGGCTCACGTAACCCATTCTTAGTCCTGTTGAAGCAAACGATTCACCCGTTTGACGGGAGCATTTTGGGATGTTACGGTCAAAATGTAACTGATAGAGGCAGTTAGGTTTGCAATGATTCATCCAACTCAAATCGGCTTCTACATAGGCGGCGAGATCATTAACCTGGTGCGCCAGACCGGACCCGTGGCCCAAGTGGTCCTTTTAATTCTTCTCATCTTCAGCGTTCTGTCCTGGTCCATCATCCTGTCGAAGTGGTCATCGCTGAAGAGAGCTCGCACACAGAGTGGCCGGTTTCTGCGCGCTTTCAGGAAAGCACATCGCTTGCAGGACATTGCTGCCGTCGCTGAGCAATTCAAGCCAAGCCCGTTAGTGCCGGTGTTTGAAAATGCGTATGAAGAATATCGCCGCCAGGGTGAAGGCAACATCACCGCCGTGCAGCGCGCCGCGCAAATCGCATCTTCAGAAGAGTTGACGCGACTGGAACGCCGCTTGCCGTTGCTCGCCACCTGCGGCGCAGTCACACCGTTCATCGGCTTGTTCGGCACGGTGTGGGGCATCATTGACGCGTTCCACGGACTCGGCGATGCGGGTGCTGCAACACTGCGCGCCGTCGCTCCCGGTATTTCTGAAGCGCTCATCACCACGGCCGCTGGCCTGTTCACCGCTATTCCTGCTGTTATTGCCTACAACCAGTACACCAGTTCGATTCGCGAATTCGGCGCCCGCATGGACGATTTCTCGCTGGAGATCCTGAACTTCATTGAACGCACCACGGGGATCCCGACGGGAGTGCGCTAATGGCATTCACGGCAAAGAACGGCCGCACGCAGACATCGCTCTCAGAGATAAACATCACTCCGTTTGTTGACGTAGTGCTGGTGCTGCTCATCATCTTCATGGTGACCGCGCCTGTGCTGCAATCGGGTATTGAAGTGAACGTGCCCAAGACGAAACAGGTGAAAGACATTTCTGAAGAACGTCTGGTCATCAGCATCACCAAGGGCCAGGAAGTTTATCTTGGCAGCGATCACGTAAAGCTGGATGACCTGGGCGCCATGCTTCACCAGAAAATACGCGATCCGCGCGGTCAGTCCGTTTACGTGCGCGCCGACCAGGACGTGGCTTTCGGAGCATTCGCCACCGTGATGGCGACGGTTAAAGCCGCGGGCATCACCAACGTCAGCATTGTGACTGAAGCCACACAGATTCCGAAGATTAAATAGCACCGTTATATATCGCAAATATGGCCTTTGTTCGTCCCAACCTGTTCTATGAACGGGAGCAGTGGAAGAAGCCTTTGTTCCTCTCGGCGGGCTTCCATCTGTTTCTCACCGGCAGCATTGTGCTGACCGCATTTCTGCTTGCGCCGCGCGCAACCACGAACTGGGGCCAGAATACGGGAGATGCAGTCAATGCGACTCTGATCAGCGCGTCGGCATTGCCGATTCCGCACGTGGAAGAATCCAAGAACATCGTCGCCAATGATTCCAAGGGTGTCACCGAAACTAAACCCCAGCCCAAGCCGGCGGAAACCGAAGACGGCGTTTCCATTCCCAGCAAAGACGTCAAGGTGAAGCCGAAGCCGCAGACCAAAACGCCGCCAACGATTGCCCATGCTCATCCGCTGCCGACTCCTGAAGACACCGCGGTACCCTACGGCGAAAAAGGCCCTGTCAGCGGACCTTATGGCAGCTTCAGCGCACCCCATACCGAAGGCGGATTCAGCTTTCAGGACGCCTCATTTGGCTCGCGCTTTGCCTATTACGTGCAACGCGTGAATCAGACCGTCTCACGCAACTGGTTCAAGCCGGACGTGGAGAACGCCAAGCGGGTCTACATTGTTTTCGACATTATGAAGGATGGGTCGCCGACGAACGTACGCATTGAGCAATCCAGCGGTGTCCCGTCACTCGATCAGCTGGCCATGCGCGCGGTCCAGCGCAGCGACTTTGGGCCTTTGCCACCTGAATATCCCGGCAGCAAGGTGTCCGTTGAATTTTGGTTCGACTATACAAAGTAATAAGTGGAGACATGTTGAACAAAGCAATCTTGACCAAAGCCGGATGTAAAACCGTTACGGCAGGTTTGGCGCTTTTTCTTTTCCTGGCGCTGCTGCCGGCAACCAAACTGAACGCCCAGGACTGGATCCGCACGGGCACCAACCGCGGCGCTCCGATTCGACTCGCGGTGCCCGACTTCAAACCCGCGAATAGTGATCCGGGCAATCCGCCTTTGCTTTCCGTGTTCAATGAAACGCTGTGGTATGACCTGGATAATGCCGGCATTTTTGAAATGGTGGCCAAGAGTTTTTATCCTGCTGGGAATCCGGGCTTCCCGAATGACATTCAGCTCAATGTATGGGGCGGCCCACCGCCGAACGCGGCGATGGTAGCCTTTGGCAATCTCGGCGTGGCCAGCGGCAAGGTTGAAGTACAAGGCTGGCTTTACGATGTGAAGAACACCGCGTCGCCACAGATCCTGGGCAAACAATACAAGGAAGACGCTACGTCCGATAATGCCCGGATAATCGCCCATCGTTTTGCCAATGAGATCATCACCCGGCTGGGCGGTGTACCCGGTCCCACCGAAAGCAAAATTTACTTCATCAGCACGCGCGGAGGCCACAAGGAAGTCTGGTCCATGGACTATGATGGCGCCCGCCAGCAGCAACTGACCAAGCTGGGGGCTAACGGCATTGCTCTTTCGCCTCGCGTTTCACCAGACGGCACGCGCGTGGCATTTAGCGGCCTGATGAGTTCCTGGCAGATCATGATGTACTCGCTGGACCTGGGCCGAACCATCAGCTTCCCCAGGTTTGGCGGCGGCAACTATTCTCCCGCGTGGAGCTCTGACGGGACTAAAATAGCGTTTTCCTCATCCATGAATACGGGCGCTTCTGAGATCTTTATTGCCGATGCATCCGGCGCGGGAGCCAAGAGGTTGACCAACGGCAAGACGGACGTTTCGCCGGTTTTCAACCCCAAGACCAACGCGCAGATCGCCTTCGTGAGCGGCCGCACCGGCCTGCCGCAAATCTACCTAATGGATACCGATGGCAGTAACGTGATCCGGGTCACAGACCAGGGCTATGCAGTTTCGCCATCATGGTCACCGAATGGCCTGCTCCTGGCCTTTTCTTGGGTAAGAAATTACGGCCCCGGCATCTTGGGCGGGGCCGATATTTATGTGATGGATATCGCATCACGACAGATCGTACAATTGACCCATGACGGTGGGCGAAACGATTTTCCTTCCTGGTCGCCCGATGGACGTCATATAGTTTTCCAGTCAAATCGAAGTGGCACGGAACAGGTTTGGAGCGTGCTGGCCGACGGCACGCACCTGCAACAGCTCACGCGGGAAGGCCGCAACTCGCAGCCTAACTGGAGCTATCGATAACGTCGTCTTTTTTATGTGAACTAGCGATCGCAAGAATCGCATTTGTCTTGGAGGACATGAGGTGAATAGAAAAAGCTGGATTCTCATCCTGGGAATGATCGCGCTGCTGATGATGGTCAGCGGCTGTAAGAAGAAACCGCCACCGGCGCCGCCAACTCCGCCGCCCAAACCCGTGAGCGCAACGCTCTCCGCCAACCCGACCGCCATTCAGCCTGGCCAGTCTTCCACGCTAACCTGGACGACGGACGGCGCTGATGATGTTCAGCTCGACGGGCAAAAGGTGAACGCCAGCGGTACGCAATCAGTATCACCCACACAGACCACCACGTATCACCTCACCGCGAAAGGTGCAGGCGGAACGCAGGATGCCACGGCGCAGGTAAGCGTCGCTGCTCCGGCGCCCACGCCCGCTCCCACGCCGGCGCCAACGCCTCAGGTCACGGACGATCAGCTCTTCGCCCAGGCCGCGCAGGACATTTACTTCGACTATGACAAGGCAGATATCCGGCCTGACTCACAGCAGATGCTGGCCCATCTGGGCGAAGTGATGCGCGCACACCCGAACTGGAAGGTCCAGATCGAAGGCAACTGTGACGATCGTGGGTCCACCGAATACAACCTGGCTCTGGGTGAGAAGCGAGCCGACGCAGCCCGCCAGGCTCTGGCCCAGGCTGGTGCGAGCGCAGATTCACTCAAGACCATCAGTTACGGCAAGGAAAAACCGGTCTGCACGGATGCCAACGAAGCTTGCTGGCAGAAAAACCGGCATGACCACTTTACGTTGTTACACTAGGAGTACTAAACAACAAATCGCCGGACGGGCCAACCGCTCGTCCGGCATTCTTCCTCATCGGCTTTTGGCCCGTGAGGAATTCTTCTAGATACTTCCCTCGCCGCTGATCGTCTACTTTTAATCCACTGGCTACTTTAGAATTGTTTTGGGGTTAAAAACTTTGCTGGAAAGCCAGCTATTCTGCATCTAACGAGTTAAATCTTTATGAAGAAACAAAACTTAATCGTCCTGCTCATCGCGTTTGTTCTTGCTGCCTGCCTGGTGCAACCAGTGGCCGCGCAAAACACAAAGTCGCAGCTTATCCAGATCCAGACACAGCTCCAGATCATGCAGGACAACATGGCCCGCATGCAGCAATCGTTTGACGAACGCATGGGCGCCATGCGCGACCTTGTCACCCAGCAGACAGACAACGTGAACAAGATGGGCACGGCCGTCCAGAATTTGCAGAAGTCTCTTGGCGCGCAGACCAATGACGCGTCCAGCAAGGTTGACCAGATTTCCGGACAGGTGCAGGCGCTGCATGATTCGGTGGACGAGCTGAAGGCACGTCTTGCCAAGGTGAGCAAGCAACTGGATGACATGCAATCCGCGCAGCAGAATATTGTCAATCCGCCTTCTGGTGCGGGAACCACCGCGGCCCCCGGGCCAGGCGGTTCAGCAAAATCGCAGGCGCCGCCCGCGGACATGCTCTATAACAGCGCTCTGGGCGATTACAACGCGGGAAAAAACGATCTCGCCTCGCAGGAATTCGCGCAGTACGTGCAGGTCTATGGCAATACTGATCTCGCTGGAAACGCACAGTTCTATCTGGGTGAAATTCAATACCGCCAGGGAAATTACGCCGGGGCCGTGGACTCCTATAACAAAGTTCTCGACCAGTTTCCCGGCGGCAACAAAGGCGCTGCTGCCCAATTGAAGAAGGGTTACGCGTTACTGGAACTCGGCAAGCGAGACGCCGCAGTGCAGGAGCTACGCAGCCTGATGTCACGCTACCCAAAAAGCCCGGAAGCAATCCAGGCCAAAGAAAGACTCACCAAGCTGGGGGCTGCGGGAGCGGCCTCCAAACCTTCACGTCCTTCGCCCAGCCACAAATAGTTTTCCCCCGCGCCACTTCCGCCTTTAAGGCTGCGGCTTGACCTTCACGTTCAGCTCCAGCTTCCGCAAGCAGTACTTCAATTCCTGAGCGACTTCTGAGATACGCATTCCCGTCTGAACCATCAATTTGCAGGAAAGCGCGGTTCGCACCGGCGTTTCCGCACCCACATCAAAACTCACACGGCAATACTGGCATTCTTCATTCCAGCAGAAACGCCCGTAGGAAATGTCTTCGGGTGACAGAAATTGGAAGGCGCGAAGAAGCATGTTCCCGGCCGGGACCTCAAAGTGTTTGTCGCCCAATTCGATCTTTACCAGCGTGTCATACGGCTTGAAGAGCGGACCAGGATTCGGCATGCATCGATTCTAGTGGAAAAGATTTTTGGCGAAAAGATTTCAGGAACAAAGAATTTCGACACTAAAGTGTGCCCGCCGTCGGCCCGTTGGCGGGCGCAAAAATAGAGAAACGGCCGCGCCGGTTAGCGCAGCCGCCTCTCTTTACTTCGCGTTCTTATGATGCAGTGATAAAGGTGTCCTTCCCTCAGAAACCTTTCCCCCACAATTGCTCTGTTATATGTGTAGACCCGTAATCGCGATAAAAGTTGCGGGGAGAGTGCTCTCAGGAAATGGAGGCGCGCATCCGCCGTGAAAGCATCCTTCCCTTTTGAATTGCCTTCTCATCTGGTTAGGACGCCGATCTGGAGACAAACCAACCAAAAGCAGGAACATGATGAAACAACCTACCGATCAGGAACAACGGAAAGAAGATAAGAAAGAAGAACAACTCAGGAACCCATCTCGAGTGCAAGAACCCGAACCAGACGAGCCTGAGGGAGAAATCGAGGCAGCGTAGCAAACGTAGCCGTTCGCCGCATGTCGCGCCTACGGCGCTGGTGCACGGTCAAGCACTGGAAATTAAGGAAGATTCTGAAGTCCAGACGCGGCATGCCGCGTCTCTACAACGAATCACTTCCCGTTCGCGGATCAGCAAAAAATAAAAGCAGGCTGCTTTCATGCAACCTGCCTTTTTTGTTTCAAGAACCAGCTACTGCAATTCGGCCATGATTTCGTCCAGCACCTTTTTGGGCGGACGCGTAATGCTTTCCGGTAACTGTCCCAGTGGCTGGTCGACCAGGTTGAGCAGATCGGTAAAGCTTGGCGCTTTGGTATTCAGATACAGCACGCCGGTAAGAACCTCACCGGTTTCATGCGACGCGCCCATAATATCCAGCGCCGCACGCTTGTTGGTTGCGTCATAATCATGTTCCAGCTTGCGCAGCCGCAGTGACGATCCATCGTGCATGGTCACTACCGTGGTGGTTCCTGGATCGTAATCCACGTCAATATTTTCAAAGTGCGGCACAAAACCGACTTCCTGTACCGGCTCGTCATGATCTTTCAGATATTTGTATGACTTGGTGGATCCTTCGTGATCGTTGAACGTGACGCAAGGTGAAATCACGTCAATCATCACCGTCCCTTTGTGTGCCAGGGCCGCCTTCATCAGCGTAAGCAACTGTTTCTTGTCGCCGGAGAACGACCGCGCTACAAACGTTGCGCCCAACTGGATGGCCATGGCGCACGTGTCGATGGGCGGGAGATCGTTGACCACACCGGTCTTCAACTTCGCGCCCAGATCAGCCGTGGCGGAAAACTGCCCCTTGGTGAGTCCGTACACGCCGTTATCTTCAATGATGTAAATCAACGGAAGATTGCGGCGCATGAGGTGAACAAATTGTCCCACGCCGATGGATGCGGTATCTCCGTCACCGGAAACGCCCAGCAGCATGACTTTGTGATTGGCCAGCGAAACGCCGGTGGCCACCGAGGGCATGCGGCCATGCACGGTATTGAAGCCGTGGGCGCGGTTCACAAAATACGCGGGGCTCTTGGAAGAGCAGCCAATTCCACTCAGCTTGACCAGGTTCTCCGGCTGGATACCCATTTCATAGGCCGCATCGATAATGCGCTCGGAGATGGCATTGTGTCCGCAGCCCGCGCAGAGCGTGGTCTTGCCGCCGCGATAGTCCAGCACGGTCAATCCCGCGTGGTTCGTTTTTGGCGCCGGCGATGGCGCAGGCGTGGTTGGTGTTGCAGACATTACTTGCCCTCCTGATTGCGGATATCTTCCGTGACTGAGCGCGCATCAATCGGCAGTCCGTTGTAATGCAGCACGGAGCGCAGCTTGATGACCTGGTCAACCGCAACGTCAAGCCGGATGAGCTGGTGCATCTGGCCGTCGCGATTCTGTTCAACCACATAAATTCGGTCATGGCGCTTGATGAAGTCATGCAGGTCCTGGTTGAAGGGATAGGCCCGCAGGCGCAGATAATCCGTCTTGATGCCGTGCTCTTTTTCCAGCTGATCGCGCGCTTCGACCAGGGCCCAGTGCGTAGTGCCAAATGCGACAATGCCGATCTTCGAAGTGCCATCCGCCTCTTTTACCGGCGCGGGAACAAACTTGCGAGCAGTTTCGAACTTACGGGTCAGGCGGTCAACGTTGTTCTTGTAATCTTCCGGACGTTCACTATACTGCGCCTTCTCATTGTGTCCGCTGCCGCGAGTAAAGTATGCCGCTGCATTGTGCCTGGTGCCGGGCAACGTGCGGTACGGAATGCCGTCGCCATCCACATCTTTATAGCGCGCAAAGCCGCCCAGCCTGGTCAGATCTTCAGCGCTCAGGACTTTGCCACGGCTCAGCGGCTTTTCCGGGAATTCGAAAGGAGTACTGGTCCAGTTATTCATACCCAGATCAAGGTCCAGCATGACGAAAATCGGCGTCTGGAATTTCTCCGCCAGATCAAAGGCTTCCATGGCCATGGTGTAGCACTCGCTTACGGAAGCTGGCAAAAGCATGATGTGTTTGGTATCGCCGTGAGAAAGAAACGCCACCGAGAGAATGTCGCCCTGCATGGTGCGCGTGGGTAAGCCGGTGGAAGGCCCCACACGCTGCACATCAAAAATTACGCCCGGCAATTCAGCGTAGTATCCCAGGCCGACAAATTCACCCATCAGGGAAATACCGGGTCCGGAAGTAGACGTCATGGACCGTGCTCCGGCCCAACCGGCGCCCAGAACCATGCCGATAGCAGCCAGTTCGTCTTCCGCCTGCACTACCGCAAAGGTGGCCTTGCCTTCCGGCGTGACGCGATATTCCTTCAGGTATTCGATCAGCGATTCAATGAGGGACGTAGACGGAGTGATGGGATACCAGGTGACAACCGTAACACCGGCGAACATGCTGCCCAACGCGGCCGCAGAATTACCTTCGATGATGATCTTGCCGGCATTCGCATTCATCGGCTCGACGGAGAACGGGTCCTGTTTGGTGAAGGTCGCCTTGGCATAATCAAAACCGGCGCGCACCGCGTTCATGTTCAGCTCGGCGGCTTTCTTTTTTGTGGAAAACTGCCTGGCTACTGCCTTCTCTGACTCATGCAGATCAATGCTCAGCAGGAAGTCAACCACGCCCACGTAAATCATGTTCTTGACCAGGCGACGCAGCTTGGCTTCAGGACATACCGGGCCCACCAGCTTGTCATACGGCACCGGGTAGAAAGTTACGTCAGTACGGAGCTGGTTCAAATTCAGAGGCTCGTCATACACGCAGACAGCGCCCGGGGGCAGAGTCATCACGTCTTCATTGGCTGTTTCAGGGTTCATGGCAACCAGGAAATCAATTTCCTTTTTGCGTGCGATGTAGCCATGTTTGCTGGCGCGAATGGTGTACCACGTGGGCAGCCCGGCGATATTCGACGGGAACAGGTTCTTGCCGGAAACCGGCACGCCCATCTGAAAAATGCTGCGCAACAAAACCAGGTTGGCGGACTGTGAGCCTGATCCGTTCACCGTGGCCACCTGTATGCTGAAATCGTTGACTTTGCGTTCGCCTCGGTTCCCCTGCGCTTCGCGTTCCTGTATGCCTATATCGATGGTTGCCATTGAGCTGTTATTCCTGTTTGGCCCGCAGCATAAGCCGATTGGATTTTAGGGTCGTCGCTGTTTTAGCGCCGCGCTGCTATTGGCTTTGTTATCTGATCTTTCCAGAATGAGCTTCCAGTTATTATAAAACAGTGACCGGTGTCACATGGTCCGGAGGGCAGGTATGCGGCGCCGACTGTGGGCGTGGCCTTTGAGAGTTGGCCTGACTAGAGGGATTTAACTCCTGGAATTCGGCAAGAGTGAAAAGACCTGGTGGCTTGAATGGCGGTGACTTAGCGCATCAGTTCGGCCAAAACCAGCCGCGCCAGCATCACTGAGTCTTTAATCACAGCGGTTAATTGAGGCGATGGCCTCACTTCCTGACCCCGTAAACGAATGGCCGCGACAATGCACGCCGCGATCAGCAGCGCGCCGTTCTCACGTTGCTTTTCACTTCCGGTGCCGCTATTCACGCCGATGCCCATGGCCATCACCGAACAGAGCATAGGCGAATATAAAGCGAAAGTCAACAACGCAAGAAAAGGGCGGCTCACCTCTACCGCCCCTTCCCTGCCTAAATTTTTTGGCTTACCAGCTACCAACCGCGATGGTCGCGATAATAGTCGTTGTGCAGATCCCGCCGATCACGGTTTACGTCACGATATTCGTTCCGCAGTTCCCGGCGCTCATGTTCCGCCCCGCGATAGTTCCCTTCGCGCAGATCGCGGCGCAGCTCCCAGCGATCATGGTTGATTTTGTTCTCGTCCCGGCGAATATCACGGCGGTCTTCGCGCCGGTCGCGGTAGTCATTACGCCAATCGCGGTCGCGATCATGTCGCCATTCCTGGGCGCTTGCCGAAAGAGCGCTGCCACCGAGCATGCCCATCGCCAGTAATCCCATCAAAATCTTCTTCATTTGTGCCACTCCTTCTGGAAGCTCAACTGCCTGCCTGTATAAACCCCGATGTTCAAAGGAGTTTCGGTAAAGAATTCCTAAGTACCTTACTTTTGTCGCTGCGCTCCAAACCGCTGGACTGCAATTTATTCCCTCTTGCCCCTGAATGCTCCTGTCACAGCGTGCTCGGCGCGTGGTTGGCCTCGCCCTTATGGGAAGCATTCTTTGTGTCGCTGCGCTCCAAACCGCTGGACTGCAATTTATTCCCTCTTGCCCCTGAATGCTCCTGTCACAGCGGGCTCGGCGCGTGGTCGGCCTCGCCCTTATGGGAAGCATTCTTTGTGTCGCTGCGCTCCAAACCGCTGGACTGCAATTATTCCCTCTTGCCCCTGAATGCTCCTGTCACAGCGGGCTCGGCGCGTGGTCGGCGCGAGGCCCTATTCGCCATGATGGAAGATTTCGTCAAGAAGCACCCTCAGCTCTGGAATGAAGACATCGGCGTGTAGCCGGCTCACTCTTAAAAAAATAATATTGCCGTTCAGGGGAAAATCCCTGTGCCGCGTTTCTTGTAATAAGTGCTTCTCTGAGTCCGTGTAAGGAGAAAACATGCATCGCATGCACAGGCTCATTTTGTTATTTTCCGTTTCGGCACTGGCCGCAATTCAACCCGCGTCAGCCCAATTTGAGGTGGCGCCGGACCATTTTGATAATGCCCGCACTGCGCAGACAGAGCAGTCCGCGCGAGCGGAACAAAATCTGAACGAAAGCATCGCTGAAGAACAGTCTCTCCTGGACAACTACGCGGGACAGCTCGCGGCGAAAGCCCAGCAGGTGGAGAACCTCCGTCAGGAAGTGATCTCTGCGGGTATCTGCGGCGATGGTGCGGAGCTGTATTTAGCCGGGTTTCACACCGGGCAACGGGAGTTGCAGGCCTTAAAGGATTCGCTCGCTCCGCTCATTGCCTCTTCGCGTGAAGTGCTGGCCGGCCTTCGCAACGACCTGGACATGCTTGAGGCCGGCGCGACCAGTCTCTCTGCTCACACTCAAAGACGTTCCAGGAGTTTACAAGCTTCCGCCAGACCTGGGCACTAAGCCCGGGAGTCCGAAACTCGGCCGGTGAATATGCCGCAAGGCTATTCTCCGGTCGTTCCTGGCGGGAGATTTGCCAGGCAGGTTGCCAATGATTTTTGCCTGGCGAAGTCCGCCGGGGTGCGCCACTTCGTCAAACTAGATTACGCCGGACACAGCAAACTTCCGGAGAAATCGCTTGCCGCTGCCGGTATTGATTGCAAAAGGATGAGCCAATGTTCCAGACAATATTTGAGTCAATTCAACTTGCATTGCAAGAGTCCCGGCGGCGTGGCGTTCGTCGCTCATTAAGCCAGTTTCGCCAGTCCGCCGTCGCACTTTTATGCAGCCGCATCGGCCGCATGGCAATGCAGGCTGCCCGGGAGGTTGATGACGCCGAGCTTTCTCATGAGCAACGTCGTCACCTGGCCACGGCAAGACTCTTTGCCACGATTCGCGATGCCGGTGTCGAAGCCGAAGACTGGATCGTGAAGGCCCTGGTTGAGCTCGCGTTACGCGAACTCGAATTACCAACGCCGCCATCGGCCATGGAATGTTTCTATCCCTAGAAAGAAGACGTTAGAGGTTACTTAAACTCAGACACATAACCGGAAGCATGCGGCACTTGCCTGGAAAAGAGAAACCTTTGTGAGCCAAGGGTCTTTCGGCTCATGCAGCCTCTTCATCATCGTTTCCGGATCCTCTTTCCGGCGGCAGATCCTCTGGCCTGCCGTATTCAAGGTGGGTATGGACAGGCCGCTCTGGATGGTTCGCGGCATCTTCCACGCCGTCCACCACATTCGCTTCATACGCTTGGTCAGTATCGGAAAGTTCCTCCACTGACTCTTCATTGGCGTCTTCAACGGAAGACAGCCATTGTGCTGAACCTGATTGGCCCCCGCTCTCAGCTCCCACTTGCCCCGGATCGTTGCCCAGTTCGTCAAGCGCCGCCTCATCATCGCGCTTCAGCTCTGGTGATCTTTCATCTTTGCTGGTGAGTGTTTGTTTAGAAGGTGTTTTCCTGGCTGCCATATCTCCTCCGTTCATCGCTCAAAACAGCTTGCAATGCGGTATTTGTCCTCCCAGTGTTGGATGCAGCCAATGGCGTCTGTGCTCAGCGTGGCATTTTCGTACCTGAAGGTACTTTTGTCACCTTCGTTCCAGCCGTTCCAGTTTCAGAACAGCTTTCGAATTCTTCTAAAGACCGCAATTCCTGTGCTAACTTTGCGTATAGATTTACGTGCAAAAAATATGACCGTTCTTCTCCGGGACGCAAAAATGATTTACAAGGCAGCAGAGAATTTCAAGACACGCACTTTGAGTGCTCTTCCCACTTTGCTGGAACGGCTTGCGTATGTCTGCTCACTTCAGCTTCCAGAAGGTGGCTACCGTCACTGGGGGCTCAGCCGTACTTATGGTATGAAGCCCGCGCAGGAAGCCATTCAGATTTCTCATGCAGAACTTGCCGCGCAACTGGTGCATTCACCACTGCAGGAATTGTACGAGGAATATAAGAACGCCATTGGCCGTGAGGATGGACCGGGCGTCCTGAGGGCTGAATCTTTTGTGTTAAACGCGCCCGCTAGCGACGACGGACTTCTCGATGCTCACTTACGTCTGCTTGAGGATTCAATGAAAGCCCTTGCTCGTCAGGAGCGTACCACTCCACAAGTCGCATAGCTACACCCACAACCTGACCCAGAACTTCTGCTTCCTGGGGATGTTTCAAGATCCGTGGCGGAACTGGCGACAACGGATGCGACTGCAGCACAATCTCTCCGCGTTTTACCGAACACCAGCAGCACACGTGACCATCGCGGGTTTCAATCAGGTAGATGGGGCGCTCGAACTCTGATCGCCATTTGGAATCTTCCACCCGCGTGCGGCTCTCATCAATTTGCAGAAATGATCCCGGCAAAATGAGCGGATACATCGTCAGGTCTTCCGTGCCGACGTACGCGTATGTGTATTTATTTTTTTGCAGGTCCTGGAGGTACTGCAGCGGCACCACACCCCAGTTCTCAATCATGCGACCCATGTCAGTGGAGCGCCGGAAATCAAAGCCTGGATCGAGTTTCACCGGCACATTCGTGGAGCCACGTCCGTTCCTTACCTCAAGAATATGGGTCTTGCCGGGACGGCAGACAGCATAGTCTGATACCGTGGCGCCGAGATCGACTCCGTAGAGTTTCAGTAACTCGGCATAGTCAGCGCGGTAGATGACTGAGAGCACATACAGGCGGTAGATACTGGGAACTACGCCCTTGGTTTCGATATCAGAGAGGCGGCTGGGATTGATAACGAATTCCTCAATGCCGCGGGTATCAGCCAGAGTAATGCTGGCAACTTCCACGTCCCGCAACGTGAGTCCAATCTGCTCGCGCAATTCGCGTAATTTTTTGCCCGCTGACAACACTCAACCATCCCTGTGACTTGCAGCTTCTGGTTTCGCCGGGAATCTGTTAACGATCTTGGCTCGGTTCACTACCATACTTCAACGTGGAACCCAAAACAACCCCAGAGTTCGTGTTTTAAAGGCCTTTTCATCCCCAGGACCGAGGCACACTCAACTTAAAGTGCTCTTCCAAAAACAACTCTCTGTGTTCTTACTCCCGGAAAGTTCAGCCTCCCAAGTTGCCGGAGGTCATTCTTCAGTTTCGGAAATTCGCCATCAGGCCTTCAATTTCCGTTTTCTGCGCCGCAGAAAGCGGCAACAAGGGGAGACGCGGGGAACCGCCATAATACCCGTTCAGATCCATCGCATACTTCACGGCTGCGATACCCATCTCAGATACTACCTTCTTCGTAGCAACGGCGAGGGATTCCTGTTTGGACCTGGCCAATTCCTGATCATTGTCTCTAAATGCGGCATAGATTTCAAAGCAAATCGTAGGCGCCGGCGCGGCAAAGGCCAGGACTGCTCCACTGGCTCCTAACTGTAGCGAATTCAATAACGTATGGGCCGCTCCTACCAGCACCTGGAAGCCTACTTCCTTGTTCCTGGTCTTTACGCCTGGACCTTTGGGCGGCGCAGCCAGGGCGGTCCCGCCATTCGCTCCGCCAATCTCTCCCAGGCCCACTATGTTTTCGCCCTTCTGCGGGCTGGACAGCATCCGTCCAGTGACAGCTTGCTGTACTTCGGTGGCCAGGGCCGTGCGCTTGATGTGGCGAGTGGCCTGCACCATCGCGGCTACCTTCTCCACGTTCCCGCTGGACTCCTTGATCCCGATAATGTTCCTGTGCTCGGCCAGTTCAGTAATGACCTCCAGAGGCAAATCATAGGCGGTGAACGGTGGTACGGTGTAAAGCATCACGGGCAACGGTGAGCGGTCAGCCACGGCCCGATAAAACGTGAGCAGCGCTTCCGGCTTCATTTGCGGGCGATAAAAATGCGGCGTGCGAACCAGTGCGACGTCATAATTCAACCTGGCTGCATACTCCGTCAGCCTCAACGTATCGATTACTGACTCCGCACCGGTTCCGGCGATTAACACTTTCTCCGGTGACGCAACTTCAGATGAAATCTTGAGCACTTCGCGACGCTCATCATCGCTCAGCATCACCGCTTCGCCGGTTGAACCCAGCACCACCATGCCGGCAATTGGCGTACGCGAATACCGGTCCACGTTATGCTCAATCTTCTTGTGATAAACCGCGCCATCCGCCGTAAAAGGCGTGGTGACAGCCGGAAATATTCCCTGTAGCAGCATGCGCCTATTCTAACTTGCCGCTTCAGTTTCCGATGGGAAATTGGTCTTCTGCCAATATGAAAACAAAAGCCCTGTCCCGCGGGACAGGGCTGATGGAAAACGCTGAATTAAATCGCGGCCGCCATGGGCGCTGAATTCTGCAACTGGCCTAAGCGGGCAAAGTTGTCGCGAAGCGCCTGATAACTCGGTTCCAGCGTCGCCGGATTGAGTTGTAATGACGGTACTGCGAATTCGATCGATAGTTTCGCGAAGGCCACGATGCACTGAAGCCGGATATGGGAAGCCGTTTCTGACATCTGCGCCGCTACCAGGGACACGTCAGGGTTGGCGCTGGTGCGTGCCATTTCACCAATCCGCATCACCACCGCGGCGTTGTTGGCCATGCGCTTTAAATACAGAGCTGTCACGCGGATGCGACGGCGCTTCAAACGCCTGAATTCCGGACTGGGCAGGCGCCGGCGCAGGAAAATCTCGTCATTCCGGCTGGTAATCACCTGGAATGCCTGCATATCGATGGGGCGAATCTTTTGCGTGGCCCGTTTTTTCCGGCTGCGTGCAGCCGTGTAAAACAGCCCGATCGCGCACAACGCGAGAATAATTACGATCAGAGTCATCATTGATGTATAAGCTCCATCATTGCCTGGTTCCACTGCTCCAACTGGCCACGCTGCGGAAGTTCAGATTCGTCCGCCGCTCGTTCCGGCAGCAGCATGTAAGTTCCCCAGACGAATAGGCTGGTGGTGTAAGCAGCTGCGCGCAATATCGCAAATTCATTGTTTACTGCTGCCGATATGTGGGATCGCAGGGTTACGGCTATTAATTCGACTGAAACAAAAATTCCCAGTCCTAAGGCAATGCCGAAAACCGACTGCCTCCAGTGCAGTCCAAAAGCCCCGGCACATGAAAAAAGTACTATCAGCAGGCCGGCCTCGATTGTTCGTGTTGCCTCTTCGACGACGATTACAGACCTGCTGACATTGTGCGCAAATGTCTGGCCTTCATGGGCGAGGATCATAATGGCAAATACGCCCAAAATAAGCAGCGAAACGCTGAATATTGTGGTAGCAAGCTTCCGCAGCGCAGGGTGGCCGAGGAAAATACTTTTGAATACCTCATAGACCACCAAGAAACCGAGTATGGTGCTAAAGCCTTCTCCAACCCAATAAACGTAGAAGTAAAGAACAGGATTTCCACGAAAAATCAAGCACGCTGCCGCGTGCAAAAGATTGATGACTGAATATGTGACAAAGAATGGAAAGTTTCGCCACGCTCGGCGATACATCAATGTGGCAGCCAACAACAACTGCAGAACCGCTCCTGCAATCCAAAAGAACTCGACAACGGCTGCCACTCTCATGACTACCGAGGATACTTCCATATCACTTCGCCATCAAGCTATTTTCCACTTCCAAATAGAGAGGCGCGTTACTCGCGTCACTACTTATTGTGTCGGTGATGAAGTTGGGGCAGGAGGAGGTGGAGGCATAGTTCCCTCATAGCCAATCTTTGGTCCACCTGATGTACCCAATACCCACAATAAAGTGGCGATCGCCACAATCTTAGCCAAGCCAAAATCCATTAGAGTCCCTCTCCTGATATAGCGATTTTTAGAGTTGTTGCGAAGCCCAAGTTTTACCCGACGGAGTGCTATGTTGCACAAAATAATAGGCTTTTTAGGTTTTTCCGAATCTGAAACATTCTGGCGGCCTAAACCGCACACGAGTCCCGGACTCTCCATGGCACATTTACTATCTTGCGAATGCATACGTTGTGCTTCGCAATCTCTTGCCGCAACTCAATTGCGTGATTATCCATATCAGGTTTTCCAGTTACCGAAAACGAGATGTAAAAATTTGCAAACCGCCCTCAGGCAACTCTTTGCACTCGATGTGATATGCCCTGTGAAACTACCAGTTAAAGAAGGAGTTGCGAAACATCACGTATCAGCTTGGCCCCCCGGAACGCCGGCTCGCGTTTGGTGAGAACACATTACCAGTGCGAAAAATTAATCACACGGGACGGGGAGTGCATGCTCGTGAAATGATCGCTTCTTCTGCAACCTTTGCCCGCATGTCCAAGCCAGTCGGCGGACATGCTTTGCGTGCCCTAGTCCTGTTTTCGTAAAGTCGATCCTGAAAGAATAGCGGCTGCCATGGTGCCGATAGGAGTTTATTTGTTACGGAATCAGGAATGTTTTCACAACTCACGGGCCATTGAGACCAGCTCTTCTGGAACTGATGCAAAATCGGCTACAATACTGAAACCAGATCACTTTGTCGGGGCGTAGCGCAGCCTGGTAGCGCACCTGCCTTGGGCGCAGGGGGTCACAGGTTCAAATCCTGTCGCCCCGACCAATCTTTTCAATCAATTGCGAGTTTGAGCGGGATTCTAATCTCCCGGATGGCTAATTGCCATTTGCCAATTGCTATCTGCCATCAGCTATTTGCTATTTGCCACTTCAGGCAATTCCACATGCCTCAGCCAGAAGCTCTTAAACTCTCCAAGCACGGCAGTCAGTTCCTTGATACTGTCAGGTTTTGTCAGGTAAGCGTTGGCTCCCCGTTCAAATGCCTGGTTGATGTCCACCTGGTGTTTGGATGAGGTTAAGATCAGCGCCGGCAGGCGTTTGATTGGCCCGCTCTGGGCCCGTAACCATTGCAGCACTTCCAGTCCGCTGCGTTTCGGAAGCTTGATGTCCAGGACCATGGTCATAGGGACCGGATAGGCTTGCCTGTCGTCATAAGGCGGCGTTCCCGTGAGATAATCCACGGCCTTATCGCCATCCTCCACGCGAACAAGGTTGATCTCGCCCGGCGTGCGCTGCATCGCCGACTGGATTAATTCCACGTCAAAGGCATCATCTTCCACCAGAAGAATGACGGGCTTATTTTTCAGATCGATCATGATGCAGCCGGCAGCGAAATGTAAAAGCTGCTTCCTTTCCCCAGCGTTGACTCCACCCAGACTTTTCCGCCCATGCGGTTGATGCCCCTTTTCACAATCGCCAGGCCAATACCCGTTCCTGGATACGCCTGGGCTGTATGCAGCCGTTCAAATACCTGAAAGATGCGCTCCAGATGCTGCGGAGCAATTCCAATCCCCTGGTCGCTGACTTTGATCACTATATTTCTGCCTTCTCGACGCGCAGTAACTTCCACATGGGGCTGCTGCCCCGGCTGATGAAATTTGAGGCCGTTGCTGATCAGGTTGGATAAGCTCTGTGTAAGTGTGGCCGTATTGGCTGACACCACCAACTCCGGCTCCGCCGCGGATGTGATCTTGTCGCGCAAAGTTTCGTCAATTTGCTCACTGGCCGCTTTCACGGAAGCAGCCACATTGACCGGCCTGGATTCGATTTCGATCCTGCCCAATTTGCCGTAGTCCAGCAGGTCTGCAATCAGGCGGGTCATGCGGGTCGCGGATTGGACAACATTCTGTAAGAGCTGGACCACCTGTTTGGGAAGCTGATCACCAAAATCCGTGAGCACGATATCGGTAAAGCCCTCAATGGCGCGCAAAGGCGACCGCAAGTCGTGAGACACCGAATAACTGAACGCCTCCAGTTCGGCATTGGTGCGCTCGCGCTCGGCCGCGCGCTGCTCCATCTCGTCGGCGTGGTGCTGTATTTTTTTCAGCAGTTCCATTCTGTCGGTAACATCGCGGGTGATCTTGGAATAGCCCATGATTTCGCCGTCTTCATTGCGCAACGGCGTGATCACCACGCTTGACCAGAAGCGGCTGCCGTCTTTGCGCACGCGCCAGCCCTCGCCCTCAAAGTGGCCTGTGGCAGCCGCGGTCGCCAGCACTTTGGCCGGAAGGCCGGCTTCAGCATCTTCTTTGGTATAGAACTGGGAAAAGTGCTTGCCGATGATTTCTTCCGCGGAATACTTTTTGATTCTCTGCGCGCCGGAGTTCCAGCTGGTAATGTTTCCGTTCCGGTCCAGGGAATAAATTGCGTAGTCGGTTACACCTTCGATCAATAAGCGGTAGCGCTGCTCCACTTCATGGCGCTCGGTCACGTCTCGCGTGATTTTGCCGAACCCCAGCAACTTTCCATCGTGGTCCCGGATGGCGGTGATGACCACGTTCGCCCAGAAGCGTGTTCCGTCCTTGCGGATGCGCCAGCCTTCATCCTCATACCGGCCCGTTTCCGTGGCGCCCTTGAGTTCGGTTTCAGGTTTCCCCGTCTCACGGTCATGGTCGGAATAAAAGATAGAGAAGTGTTTGCCAATGATCTCTTCCGGCTTGTACTGCTTCATCCGTTCCGCGCCGGGGTTCCAGGAAGCGACAATGCCCTCCGGAGTAAGCAAAAAAAGGGCGTAATCAGTCAGGTTCTCAACCAGCAGCCGGAAAACGCTCTCTGACTGCAAGGGATGGATCGCGTCAGTAACGGCGATCTCCGGGGAGGGTTTGCGGCGATCAGGCTTTTCCGTGGCTCCGTCCATTCAGACCCTCAATGAAATGATATGCAAAGCAACTTCAACTCGTGGCCTGAAGACGCAAATACAACCAGATTCTGATGCAAAAGCAGCCAGCTCAGGTTGCGGACCCGCCGGACTCGCTCGGGCGTAGGCAAAAGTCCCTGGCGGTGATTGAATAGCCATGTGGTAAATTGTCCTCGTAACCCACCCACTTATGCCAGCGCGCGAAGCAACGATTCTGATCATCGACGACGATGACCTTCATCTCACGTTATACACCTGGATTCTTCAGGGCCAGGGTTACAAATGCCAGACTGCCCTGGTGAAGAGCACTTCCGTCGACCTTCCCCAGGACGGCGCCATTGACCTTGTGCTTTTGGATTACCGCTTGAGTAGCTCGCTCAGCGCGGTGGACGTGGTTCTGCTGGTAAAAAGCGCCTTCGCTTCCGTGCCCATCGTGGTCCTCTCAGAAATGCAGTGGATGCCCGATGACATGCGCGAACATGCTATCGGCTTCGTCCACAAAGGCGACCCCAATCGCCTGGTAGAGACAATCGGCAGGATATTGGACCCCAGTTCTGCCAAGGCTTGACGGCAGCAAGTAAGAAAAACAGCTCAGATCAGGCTGAACCCTTTTTTCCCGTTAATTTGACGGGCTACGGGTGACCGGGGCCGTAGGTCGTACGTGCAGGTTTTTCGTTCCGGAATTATAGAAGCTGGAGAGGGCCAGCTTTTTAAGTACAACAAAGGCATTAAGAATCGACCTCGAGGAAAGGTCTCGGGAAAGGCACAATACGCTTTCTTGGTTGTCAGCAACGACTAGAAATAGAATTACCGGTATTTATCATCGTTACTCTCATCGGGGTGAAAGGGTACATCTAGCGTTTAGCGAGTGGTTCCGATTCAGCCACGATATTGAGCAGGTCACTATCGACCGCGACATTCTTTCGTTACCAGAAGTCCTCATTGAGGATTACAAGACAAACGCGGCGCGGGCGTTGAGGCGAACCTTCGACGCACTCTGGCAAGCTTGCGGGTAAAGAGTGTCTCTAGGTATACTGCTGAAGGTGACTGGAAGCGCCACGAATGAGTTGTTCTGATTCGCTCGGCGATCATCGACCGGGGACGTTAGGAAAAGTCTGTTGTGGGAATCTGATTCTCCTTAACCACTGCCAAAATTCTGGTGGCATATATCCATTTGCCCAGTCTGGATGAAAAGGCGTGATAAGCATCACGAGCGTTTGAAGTCCCTGCGCTGCTCGTATCCCGTTAGCTAGCTCAAGCGCCTCTAGGTTGGTCCACACTACATAATTTTGAGATGCATATCGTATCCAGTCCCCATTCAAGACGTCTAATAAGCGTCGAGGTTTTTTTGAATCTGATTCACTGACCACGGAAATACCTCAGGCTTTATCCCAATGTGATAAAAGGAATAGGGCTTGGCCATTTGAGGAAAGAGCGGATTGAAAGTTTGAAAACTCACGCGTCTCCTCCGGTCGTTTTATCCACCTCACCGCTCAATTCTTGAGGCTTCGTTTCAGGTGGCAATGTGGGCACTATTGCAGGTATACCTTTGGCGGCCATTTCGATCTGCTGATATTGGAGAAACTCAGCCCCTTCCAGAATTGCTGCGGCTAGATTTTTATTTCCAAAAATTACATTCAAGATGGGAATGCCAGCCGCAATAAGAAAGGCCGCGATCAGCGATATGCCGATAATCATCGCACTCTTGATATAAACACCACCGAACACCCAGGCCAACGCTACGAGCAAAAAAGTGTGGCCCATCCGTGTATTGCGCCCAACTACTCCGGGACCAAGTTTAATATTTTGGAGTTGTTCAGAAGATAGCCCTAGGCTCTTGAACAGACTAGCAATTCCGTCGATGAATGGGTTTGCCATGAGGAGGAATTTGAGAGTTTAGCATGAGAGCATGAACTTGCTGGAACCAAGCGGCGTGGAGATCCCTTTACTGCTCTTTTCGGATTAACGGATTGCGATAAACCGGGGAGAAGATACGAGCACACCGCGCCTGCGACTTGTGTAGATATTTTGGGTGCGCTTGGATGTCTGCAGCCTGCTCATATTACCCAACCGCCGCATCCCAGATGCAAGCATTTATTTCGATCTTGACTATAATGCTTGCATAGGTATAATGCAAGCATTATACTCAAAAAGGTGCAAGCATGAGCGATGAATCAGGACTGGGCAAAGCTAAAGGCGGCTTTGCCCGCGCAAAGAAATTAAGTGCAGCAGAGCGGTCTAAGATAGCCCGACAAGCAGCCAGTAAAAGATGGTCAACGATACCCCCTAAAGCTGAATATCAAGGGAAAATCAGACTCGGGGATGGCGACGGGCTCCCTTGCTTCGTTTTGGATGATGGCAGAAGAGTTATCTCTGGAAGAGGTATAACACGGGCTATCGGGATGAAAGGCCGCGGCCAAGGAACCGCCAGAATAGCTAGCCTAATTAGGCAAAAGGATAGCAAATTCAGTGAACTGGCTCTGGCCATCGAAAACCCTATCTTGATTGATAGTGGCGCTCCCTTACCAACACAGGGGTACGAGGCTCCTTTGCTTGTGGAGCTATGCCAAGCAATCTTGGACTTGCGCGACAACAACCTCTTAAAGACCGAACAAGAACACCGTTACGCGCAAGCCTGCTACGTACTGACTCGGGCGCTCGCAAAAACGGGCATAGTTGCACTCGTTGATGAAGCGACCGGGTATCAGGAAGTACGATCTAAAGATGCTCTTGCAGCCTACCTGGAAAAGGTAATCCGCAAGGAATTAGCCGCATGGGTGAAACGTTTCCCCGATGAATTTTACGAGAATATTTACAAACTAAAAGGCTGGGTTTGGCCGGGCATGCAAAAGAACCGCTACAGCGTAGTGGCCCATTACACACGGGATTTGGTATATGAACGTGTCGCTCCAGGATTGCTCAATGAATTGGAATCTAAGTCCCCACCAAATGACAAAGGAAGACGGAACAACAAGCTACATCAGTGGCTCACCGAAGATGTGGGGCACCCACTGTTGGCGCAGCATCTTCATTCGTTAATCATGTTTCAGAGACTGGCCATTTCAAGCGGATTTGGATGGAACAGATTTGTGAAAATGGTAGATCGCGTTTTGCCCAGACGCGGTAATACCCTTGAACTGCCATTCCCGGAGCCAGAACTATCAGGGGATTAGATTCCTCACGCAGCTTCCCTGACGATCGTCTTTTAGGAAGTACAAAATGTGATGCAAGCGAACGTCCGCAATCAGTAATCTAGACGGCCATTTTTAACAGGGTTTTTGGCAGTCGCATGACAGTTGTTTCGGGCTCAGAGATCCTTCGCGACTGCTAGTCTTTGCAGTTTTTCTTCCGCTGAATCCAGTGAATCTTGCCGCCTGCCTTCAACTCAAGGATATCTAGAGGGCCGCCGATGACATTGGGATTGTCAGACCAATCAATAGCGGACTGAACAGCAAATCGTAATTTAATCAAGTCGATGTCGGGAGACTGGATTTTAGAGATACTTTTTTGCATTCTCGCATTTGCCTCTTTAGATCGGACGGACTGGTTCTGCCAAAACTCACCTATGCCGCGTTTTTGAGGGCTGCCCAATACGCAGAGATCAAATCCATCTGGAAAACGAAGGCTTTCGGGAAACACCGCCGGAGTCTTGACAGTCTGATCAAGTTTGATCCTGACAATATCGGCGACAAGTTGGCCGTCAGTAGTGGCTTCCCCGATTACGGCCTGCGCAACGATTCCGTCCTCAAAAGTGTAGCCGACGAAAGCTTTGGGGTGTTGGAGTAGTAATGACTGAATGAAATTCTTCAACTCAATCGCAATATTACTTGCTATGTTGTTCAGTTTCATTTCAGTGTGCGGGGCAAGCGTGGAGGTTTTGGCAAACCGACGTTTAATTACATCTGTGACATCAACGATAGTTCCATCGGGTAAAACGACGTGGGCGATGCCAGTTGTAAAAACGAAGATGTTATCGGCAAGGGCCATGACCTTGCATGAATCATCGGTATGGACGTTCAGGATAGAGTTGCTCACCCGGCTGTCAGCAATGACAATGAAACGATCCTTTTTCTTTTGCATGGCGATGATAGTGCCGTGACCAAGAGTGACCCTACGCGTAGGCAAAGGCGACATAAGGACGAGAACAGAAAGAAAAGCAACTGGTCTAAACGACCGATTCAGTGCGTTCTTTCGTTCTCTTTTCAAAAAAATGGACATTTGTCTTTGAGTAATCGCAAGCAGACCGCAATACGAATTATAACGATTGTGGTAAACGAGATTTGAGGATCCCTTTTAGAGCCCCGGGATGGACGGGACGCTTTCTGGGCGATCCGGATTTCTTGTCTGGTTCTGGACTTTTAGCTGTCTGTTCTGTTCTTTTCAGCGCTTCGGCTGTGCCTGTGCGTGCGGAGTTGATCTTTCTTTGTGAGCCTGAAGCGGCCGATAATCCAAAAACGATCGTCATCCCGAGTGGTCGCTAGCGATGCGAGCGCTTTCTTCAGCTCGCGGGCCGACCCGAATGGAATCGCCGACATCGCTCGTCATCGCACGACATCGCCAAGATCGGAAAGTCAAAAGCTTAACGTGGATGCGGATTTTGCGCCGGGCTTTGGAGGCTGGTTGTTCTGACTGAAGCTAAATGCATAGATTCTTCGACTTCGTCATCGCGTGCGCTCCGACTCCCCTCAGAATGACAGAGGGGAAAGGATCGCCGTCATCGCCGTCATCGCGCGAGATCGCCGAGATCGGAAGAGCAAGACCGCCGTGCATTCCAGAAACTAAAGTTTAGTTGCGTTTTTCTATAACTCAATCAATATGGATGTAGCAATCAGCATTCAGCATTCAGCATTCAGCATTCAGCAATCAGCACTCAGCACTCAGCAATCAGCAATCAGCCAAGGTAGAGACAAAATCTTGCGTCAAGTACTTAAGATCAGTTGCGATTTTTAAAAGATAGAGCAAAATAGCAATTAGCACTTAGTAAAAGCAAAACCAACAGAAAACACCAAAAGCGGACAGTTAGGGACAGAAACTTCAACTAACTTCAATTTGACTTCAACTAATCTCCGGGCTGAGAAAAGTGAAGGTAGAAGTGGAGTGGATTATTGATGGAAAGACGTACAGCGTTGCGGAATATGAGGTCTACAAGAAGGAAAAGGAAGAACAAGAGGAGCAGGCACGGGAGAAAGCACGGCGGCTGATTCACGAGCTGGGAGAGGCGTACCAGGCGTGTCCGAGGCCATGGCGCAGCTCCCGAAGAGGCCTTTCGAGGTAAGGGACGACCAGGCGGAGGAGCATAAGCTTTACGAGAAGCTGCGGCAGAACCTGGAGCGGGCGGACGGGGCTCCGCGGTGCGAGAAGGTAAGAGAAGACGGGACGGTCTGCGGGTGTCCGCAGATGAGGGGCTACCGATACTGCTACGCGCATGAGCGGATGCTGCAAACGCAGTCACAGAAGCTGGAATTGCCGGCGCAGGAAGATGCGAACGGCATCCAGATGGCGATTATGCGGGTGCAGAAAGCGCTGATTGACGATGAGATCAGCGAGAAGAAGGCCGGGCTGCTGTTGTATTCGTTGCAGATGGCGTCGAGCAATTTGAAGCACACGACGTTTACTGACAGCAAGAAGGAAGTGGTGACGGAGATGCGAGTATCGCCGGGAGCGCCGTCATCGAAAAAGCAGGTCTTACCACTGATCTCCACTGATGACACAGATCTGAAGAGCAGCAATTGGCAAATGGCAAATGGCAAGAGCGAAAAATTGCCGCAGATGAACGCGGATAAACGCAGATCGAAGAAGGCAGCAGTGAGCGCTCAGCAGTCAGCACTCAGTAAGAGCAAAGATCATCCACAGCCAGGGGCTCCTCCACCCCAACGGGCCAAGACCGGGCCTGTCGGGGACCCCGGTGCTGTGCCACACGAGCATCGACTGGGATGAGATGAGCTAAGTTCGGTTCAACATAGCAAACTTTAGTTTAAAAAAGCTGCTCAGGCAGCGGTGGAACGAGTTCTTTGACAACTTAGCAATTGGCAAATGGCAATTAGCAATTGGCCAGGGCGGGGGTATCGCCGAGATCGCCCGTCATCGCGCGACATCCCCGAGATCGGAAAGGCAAGACCGAGACCTATCACGGAGACACAGAGACACGGAGAAGGCAAAAGCGATGAAGGCTCTAAATGCTCAAGGCTCTAAATTGCTTAAACCCACGCCAAATTGGGATGACTGGGATCGGATGGGGTGAATGGCGGGGGAGGGGCCCTCCCGAGATTGGGCAATTGAGGATCGGGGAATTTGGTGATCTGATGATCAGATGATCAGAAAGGCAAGCACAAGGTCCCTCCGACCTACGCCCGCGCTGAAGAATGCGCGCGGCCCCTTACGGTCGTCGGGATGACGATGGTTTTGTTATCCCCGAGATCGCCAAAAAGATTTGGTAATTGAGTAATTTGGTAATCGGGAAATTGGAAAGGCAAACCGCGAGTCCAGACCATCAAGCAGAAGAATCCGTCAGATCAGGTCAGGCGGTTTCCTTTCCGTGTGGCGCCCTACGGGGCTCACCATCATACTCTTCATCTACCCCGACCTCACGGTCGGGGCCAGGCTGTTTCGCGCCTTCGGCGCTTTGAGTCGGATTGCTCCGGAGTTGACATCAGACGAACTGGGCACGGCGTGGCGCAGAGAAGAAAAAAGGGCGTGTGGCCTACCTTCAACGACTCTTGCGTGCACCATCCCGCCGGGAAAATCATTCGGCGCGAAGCGCTTGTATGACGTCGACGCGGGCGGCGCGTGCCGCCGGGAGCATCGAAGCGACTACCGCCGCGCCTATCAGCACAAACGCAGAAACGATCACGGGCAATGCACCCGGCATTTTTAAGTCGCCGAAATAACTGCCGGCCACGCGAGCAACCACGAGCCCGAACGCCGCGCCCGCCAGAACGCCGCCGCCGGCCATCAGGACGCCTTCGGTGACAACACGTCTGAGGATATTTGTCGGCTGCGAGCCAAGCGCCAGGCGGATGCCGAATTCGCGCGTGCGCGCGCTGACCGAAAACGCGAGTACGCCCGCGACGCCAACGACAGCAATCAACAACGCGACCCCTGCGAACACGCCAAAGACCAGGGAGTTCAAGCGGTCTGGCGCGAGCACTTTTGCACGGATGTCTTCCAGAGTGGCGGCGTTCTCAACGGGTTCATCGGCGGACATCTGCCGGACAATGTTCGTTACCGGCGTTACCAGCGAATAAGGATTTGAGGTGGTGTGGACAAAGAGGTGACCGCCAAACAAGGGCGAGTCTGCAAAGGTTTCATAAATGGTGGAGGTGGGCGCGGGAACAATATGTTCGTCGTCCACATCGGCGGCGACCCCAATAATGCGGTGTGGCGACCTGAATCGCGACTTTTCGCTGTCAGTGCCGGGAAGGAACTCGAGCACGGGATCGGTCCAATATACATGCCGATTGATCGGATCCTGACCAGGAAACATGCGCTGTGCCAGAGTCGCGCTGACGATCACGACCGGCTCTTGATTCTGGTCATCGAGCGCGTTGAAATCGCGCCCGGCAACAATGGGAACGCCCAGCGCGGTGAAAAAGCCGGGAGAGATGCTGCGCCACAGCGCGCGAGGATCGTCTTTGCCATGGGCGTGACCATCACCCGAGAATTGCAAACCCACACCAAAGCCGCCCTCGGCATCACGCCAGGGAGCGACCATGGCGAAAGCGGTCCTGGTGACACCGGGTAGCGCATCTACGCGACGTAACAATTCCTTGTAAAAATCGAGGACTTGCTGGGGCGTTTTTCCGTTGTACAGCGCTGGAACGTCGACGACGAGGACTTGACGCGTATCAACGCCGGACTGGGTGGTTTGCAACGCGATCAGCGTAGTGATCAACATGCTTGCGCCCGCCAGCAGCACGAAAGACGCTGCGATTTGCGTGACGGCAAAGGCTCGCTGGCGGCGGCCGGTGCTGCTGGTGATGCGAACGCCGCCGCTTGCGAGGTTCATGCCATTCGACGGGTTCGCAGACGGCAGCCGCGGCACAAATGCCAAAATCACGGCCGCGATTATTGCCAGCGCCACTCCCACCCAGAGCAGGCTGAAATCAACCGTCAAATCCAGCGCGCGAACGGAGAAGCGCGAGGCGTATCGGGCCAGGACTGTGACCAATGGCTGCGCGATCAGTACGCCGATTGCTGCGCCCGCGCCACAGAGCAGCAGGCTTTCGGCTAACAACATGCGCCGCTGTGTCCAGGTGCTTGCGCCCAGTGCGGCGCGGATGGAGAGTTCACCCTCGCGGCGAACTGTCCGCGCGAGAATCAGGTTGGCCACGTTCGAGCAGGCGATGATAAAGACCAGGCCCGAGGCAGCGAGAAGGACAAGGAGCACGGTGCGCGCGCCGGAAGTGATTTGGTCGCGAAGCATCTTCGCGTCAATGCGGTAGCCGCCGTTATCGGGATACGCATCGGGATGGTCCTGCCGCATCCCGGCGTACACCGTGCGCAACTCGTTGCGAGCCTGGTCGAGACTGGCGCCGGGAGCAAGCTTACCGAAAAGTTCGGTCATGCGATGGATGCGGCCCGTGACCATCGTGGCGGAAAGATGATGCGGGCTGATGACCAGGTTGCCGATAATCTCGGTGTCCGCGGGATATGGCACAGAGGGTTCAAGGACGCCGATCACTGTGGCGGAACGATCGCCAATGCTGCTGAGGCGAACGGTTTTGCCAATCACATTCGGATCTTTTTTATAAACGGTGGACCAGAAACGAAAGGTCAGCACGATGACGCCAGGGGCGTCGGCGCCCCCGTCTTGAGGCCCGACCAGACGGCCGAGAACAGGACGCAGACCCATCACTTCAAAGTAGTTACCGCTGACCACACCGCCATGAACCCCGCGAGGTTCGCCGAGTCCGACCATCGTAAAGTCCATCGTCGAGAAATCGCCGAACTCGCTCACGGAGCGGACGCCGCCTTCGATGTCCTTGATTTCGGGCACGGAAAACGTGGTGTTGTCCTGTCCGCCGCTGGGGGCGCTCTGGCGGATGTACACCAACCGGTTCTCGTCGCGGTTGACGAGCGGCTTCAGCAGGACTCCGCGCACGAGAGTGAAAATGGCCGCGTTGGCCCCGATGCCGAGCGCCAGCGTGGGGATCACAATCGCCGCAAGCCCTTTGCTGCGCATCAACGAGTGGAACGCAACTTTTAGATCCCGGAAAAATGACATGTCTCTCCTCCTCAATTAATTTGTCGGACGCGGCGCAGCTTCGCGCTGGCTCGTTCATCCCATGGTCAAGACGGCGCATATTCCGAAGTCGCGGCGGGTGTGACTATTCCGGAGCCGGGTAGAAAAGAAGCTCGCGCACCTCGCCGGCCACATCGCAGGCGATGGCAGCCTTCTTCGCCCATGCCAGCGCCTCGTCGATATTGGCGCATTCCAGGATCCAAAATCCGCCCATGTGCTCCTTGGTCTCGGTGTACGGCCCGTCGGTGACGAGCACCTTGCCGCCGCGCTGGGCCCGCAGCGTCTTTGCGTTGGCGGCCGGGGAAATGCCGCAGGCGAACTTCCTCACGCCGGCCGCAATCAATTCGCGGTTGAGAGCGTGGATATTCTCGATCATCGCTTCGGTTACAGTGGACGGGTCGAAGTCGTCCGGAAGGTAGTTAGCAACCAGATACTGTGGCATGACTTTTTCTCCTTGTTTTCTGTGGTTGGTTTCCTGTGGCTCGTTTCCTGTTCACTCAGGAACTGAAGCTCATCGTTCTTTCGTCCTATAGTCGTTGGGGAGACGGAAAATCGACAGATATCCCAATTTTTATTTCAGCTGCCGAATCCGCTCCTGCAGGAATTGCCGACTTGTGGCATTGTCCCGCATGCTATGCTGGTTGCCGAAATGCCGGATTCAGAACTCCCGCAATGGCTTGACAAAGCTGACGCAGGCACGATCGGCGTCCTAACGCTTGATGACGGCGAACGCATGACGGCACAGGTTGTCGGGTTCGACGACGAACGCGGCGCACTGGTTGTCTCCCTCATCTCCGCGAAATGCTCCCTTGGGAACGGCACTCAGGATGGCCACGCCATTCCCGTCGGCCGTATTCTTTTTTCCAGCCCCAACCGCGCGCCGCACAACCATGGCCATACTCCGATCCCTGCCGGGGCACGTCCTTTTCATTTGCGCGCTTCGTCTTGATGGCGACGCTGTTCCTCTGCATGACAGTTGGCAGTTTGCCGCTATTTTTCCTCTTGAAAAGGCCCGATCCGTTCCAAGCGGCGTCGGCGATCGTCTACACGATCTTCGTGGTGTTCTTCACGTTCGCCCGTACCGGAACCAGAACCGGAAAAGACCTCCCGCCCTACCTGTTCACCTGTCCTGCCGTCCAGCGCCAGTTTTCTCGTCTGGTCCGGCGTCACCTCGGCTTTCTCGTTGTGCTTTTCGCCCTGCAGACTGCGGTATTGGCGGCTCGTCCAAACTTGCCCGCGTGGTGGAAGATCGAAGATAGGAAAGGTGCAACCCATTTCGATCTCGCCCTGATGTTCTTGTTCTTCGGTCTTGGATTCGCGCAGGTTTTCACTAACCGTTCCCTTCTCGACCGCGCACACCGGGACTTCTCCGCTTAGGACGAAAAACTGAAAAACTGGAAAAAGCCCGCCATAGCCTTGGCGGACGGCAAAACCGACAACGACTCAGATTTTTATTTCAACTGCCGAATCCGCTCCTGCAGGAATTGCCGCTCTGGTTCCTGTTGGGTCAGCGCCAGAGCCTTCTCATAAGAAGCCCGGGCCTCAGCGGTCCTGCCCAGCCTGCGGTACATATCCGCGCGGGCTGAATGCGCCAGGTAGTAATCTGCCAATTCGCCATGTTCCAACAACGCGTCGATATGCGTCAGACCGGCCTCTGGGCCATCGCACATGGCAATGGCCACGGCGCGATTCAGCTGTACAACCGGCGAAGGGTGAATTCGCAGCAATCGGTTATAAAGCGCAACAATCTGCCGCCAGTCGGTTGCAGCGACCGATTCCGCCTCCGCATGAACGGCCGCTATCGCAGCCTGCAGTGTGTAAGGGCCAAAGCGGCGGGACTTCAGGGCTTTCTCCACCAATGCCACTCCCTCCGCGATCTGCTCACGGTTCCAGAGCGAGCGATCCTGGTTCTCCAGCAAAATCAGCTCTCCGGCGGGAGAGGTTCTGGCGGCGCGACGGGATTCCTGCAGCAACATCAGGGCAAGCAGCCCCATGATTTCCGGAACCATGTTTTCCGGATCAATGCTTTCCGAACTCATGTTTTCTGGACCAATGCCTTCCGGCGCTCGCTGCAGTTCGGCCAGCAATCGCCCCAGTCGAATCGCCTCGCCGGTCAGCTCGGCCCGCGTTACCTCCGCTCCTGAGGCAGCCGAATAACCCTCGTTAAAGACGAGATAGATAACGTGTAGCACCGCGCCCAGTCGCTCCGGCAATTCCTGCGGCGTCGGCACCTCGTACGGAATGGGTGTTTCTCGAATCTTCGCCTTGGCGCGCACAATGCGCTGCGCCAGCGTCGCCGGCGTAACGAGAAATGCCCGGGCAATCTCCTCAGTGGTCAGGCCGCACACCTCACGCAAGGTAAGCGCAACGCGCGCTTCCGGCGCCAGAGATGGATGACAGCAGGTAAAAATCAGGCGCAGCCGGTCGTCTTCAAGGGACTCATCCTCAAGCCGACCACCCTCAATGCTGTTCTCTTCATTGGAATTGGACCTTCCCGCCGAACTAGATTGCGCTTCGAGATAGCGCACGAGCTCGTCTTGAGACGCATCAAATTTTGCCCGTCGACGCAGAGTGTCCATGGCCTTGAATCGGGCGGTCGAAATCAACCAGGGTCGCGGGTTGCCGGGTACTCCACTCCTCGGCCACAGGCTCAGCGCAGCCGCAAAGGCTTCGTGCATCGCCTCCTCGGCAAGATCAAAATCACCGAGCAGGCGGATCAGCGTTGCCAGGATTCGTCCTGAATCCACGCGATAAAGGGAGTCGAGCAACTCGCGTATCTGCTCGGTTGAACTCTCGGGCATGACTGATGACCTTAGCAAACCAGCTGCCCCGAATCAATTCAGCAACGACGGACCGCAGTGATTGTGAATCAGTACTTAAGAGAACCGGGAAATTTGGTGATCTGGTGATCGGATGAACTGACGAGCGGAAAGGCAAGCACAAGGTCCCTCCGCCCTACGCCCGAGCTGAAGAGCGCGCGCGGCCGCTTTACGGTCGTCGGGATGACGGTGGTTCTTGTTATCCCCGAGAGCGCCAAAAAGATTTGGTAATTGAGTAATTTGGTAATCGGGGAATTGGAAAGGCAAAACCGCGAGAGCTTAACCACAAAGGACACGAAGGAGCACGGGGGAATCGGCGAGATCACCAAAAGGATTTGGTAATTGAGTGATTTGGTAATCGGTCAATAGTTTGTTTGGGCGAGAGCAGCCAGAGCCCTATACCGCTCTGATCTGGATGCGGCCTCATGCGCCAATCGGCGGTATTCAGCAGCTATTTGTTCTTCCCCTGATTTAGAAAACTGTTCAGCCCGGATACGGTAGGTGTCCACCATGTTGGCGGCTTCCCGGGCCAGCTCAAGGTATGCTTCCGAGTTGGTTACTCTGCGTTGCGAGCGGGCGGCTTTAGGCATGTGTGTTTGTGATGCAGAGTAGCTGAAAGTTCGTTGCCTTCCCTTAAAGCGGCTCTGCCCCCGGCCGGTTTAGTTGTGCAGAAACGCTGCTGCTGCTTTCACATACCCGGCCTATCTAACGCGAGCGCCTAGTCCACCTGCAGCATTCCTGGTTGCGAACGATCATTGTTGCGAACGATCATTAATGTCGTTCTCTCGCGGCCAGAAAGCGGTCCTGGCATTGCTTAGCCTGCACCAGTAATGCGGGGTATTCCGGCGCTTTGCGGAACGCGGTTAGTATCGAATCAACCTGCAAGTTGTCGTAGGCGCAGTATCCTCCTTCAATCGCGGACTTCAACAGACGTGCCGTAAACGCATTTCCCATACAAGGGTTAAAAAGCCCAGCCTGACTGTACTTGGGCTCGGGATCGCGGAATGCGAGGAAATCCCTCTCCGCCTGGTCCAGAATCTGTTGCGAACCCTGGGCTCGCGGCGTTTCATAACAAACCAGCAGCGCCCGATCATGAAAGAACGGACTTGCCGGTATCTTCCGTAGTTGCTCCATCGCCTCGCTGGTTTTTCCCTCACGCAAAAGCAGCGTCACCTCAACGTTGTTGGACCACTCAGATCCGGCGTCCAGTCTCAGGAAATCTCTTGCTCGTTGGTACTGTCCGCTGGCCGCGAAAACACTCGCACACGAGCGAAACTGATAGTTGCCTGGATCAAGTCGCATTGCCGCTTCGCACTCCTTCGCAGCCTCTTTACCCAGACCCGCGTACCGCAGCACGTACGACAATGTGAAGTGTGCGAAACCGCTCTGCGGACGGTTATCCACCATAGTCCTGGCTTCCTTATAGGCCTGGGCAAGTTTGCCGGCATCGGTGTCCAGACTCACGATCTGCTGCGCGGCGTCCTCCAGGTTCGGGTCCAGCGAAAGAGCACGCCGCAGTGCCGGCTCTGTGCGGGACATCGCCCCTGTGGCTCCGACGCCGTATTCCTCTTCATAGTAATATCGCTTCCCGAGTGCGGCCCAGGCCGGAGCGAACGCCGGATCCAATCCCACGGAGCGTTCCAGCATACGTACCGCCTCCTGATTTTGCAGACCATCATGGGCCAACGCTACGCTGCGCAAGTACAAGTCATAGGCCTCTTCGTTGCTGGGACGCGTTCCTTTATCTCGCGCGTCACTGGTGGCGCCCAGCGCGGGAATGAGTCCTTGCCGCACCTTGCTGGTTATCTGGTCTCTCGTCGCCACAAGGTCTTCACCAGGCAGATTCAGCGTCTCTTGCCATAAGACGCGATTGTCGCCAACATCAATAGCTTCGAGCGTGAGCTGCAGGGTATCGCGGATATTCTGGTAATGTCCGGTGACGATCCGGCCGACGTGCATTTCTTTTCCAGCCTGCTGTAAATCCACGTCTGCCTTTGCATATCTCGCGGTGGTCGCGAATGGACGAATGGAAAGAGTCCGCACCGAACTCAAAGTCGTGGCAACTTCATCCGGCAACGCCATGCGCAGGAAATCTTCTGCCTTGTCGCCGCCCAGATTTTGAAAGGGCAAAACGGCAATAGTGACCGGACCAGATGAGGTGCTACCAACTGCAGGACCAGCAGCTTCATGCCACCGCCACAGCAGCAAGCCAATCAGTATGGCGAGCAAAGCAGCGCTCATCCCCCAGATCCAGCGATTCTTTGGCTTTCGCGGTGCTGCCGCGGCACGGTTCGTCGCCGAAAAGCCAGAGTCCGAATCTCTGCGCGCCCGGGCCAGGTCGGCTTTCAGGTCTGCCGCGTGCTGGTAACGTACGCTGCGGTCCTTCTCCAGCGCTTTCTCGATTACCCGATCAAGTTCTGCCGGAACATGGTGATTCAATCGTCCGGGCGGCACTGGGGTTCCGTGCAACACTGCGTCCGTAATCGCACCGGCGGTTTCGCCCATGAAAGGCAGCCTGCCCGTCGACATCTCATAGAGAACAATGCCGAATGAAAACAGATCGGTTCGGGCGTCCAGTTGCTTCCCCAGCGCCTGCTCGGGTGACATGTATGACACAGTGCCTGGTGTCGATCCCGGACTTGTGAGATGGTCGTCGTCTGAGAGTGTGTTTGCGCCGGCAATACGGCTGGCGGAAGAATTGCGTTCCACAACCTTGGCCAACCCAAAGTCCAGTATCTTCGCGTGGCCACGCTTGGTTACAAAGATGTTGGCTGGCTTGATGTCACGATGCACGATTCCTTCGGCGTGGGCCGCGTCCAGCGCGTCAGCAATCTCAATTCCCAGTGACAGGCTCGTGTCCAATTCCATTGCTCGGCTGCCAATCAGGTGTTTGAGTGTGGAACCGTCAAGGAATTCCATCGCCAGGAAGGCGCGGCCATTCTCTTCTCCAATGTCGTAGATGGTACAGATGTTGGGATGGTTCAGCGCCGAGGCCGCCTCCGCTTCACGCTGGAAACGTGCCAGTGCCTGGGAATCGCGAGCGACGTCATCAGGCAAAAACTTCAACGCTACAAAGCGATGCAGCCGCAGGTCTTCAGCTTTGTAGACGATGCCCATCCCGCCTCCGCCCAGCTTTTCGACGATGCGGTAGTGCGAAAATGTTTGCCCGATCATTGGTGCAAAATCCTACGTGCCCGAACTTGGCAAGTCAATGACAGCGCCCGGGCCGCCGATTTAGTGGCGCAGAAACGCAGCAGCGGTCTTTACAAACTCGGCCCATCTCGCGCCGATCACCGGCCCATGCCCGCCGTTGGGAATAAGCCAAAGACTCGCATTCGGGATGGCCTCCGCCATCTCGACCGAGATCTCAACCGGATACAAAGGATCTCGATCACCCTGAACAATCAACGTCCGCGCCTGGATGGTGGAAAGGGATGGGGGCGTCAGGTTCATGTCGTCATCGCTATCGGCAAACGCCGTGGCGCTGGCCAATATCATCTTGATCTGTTCGTCGCCATCCGGATGGATTCGTCGCAAGGCTTCCCATTGCTCCTCTTCCAGACTCCCCGCATACTGGCGCATGATTGCCCGGGCCTGGGCCGGGAAGTAGGGTGTGGAACTGACCAGTACCATTGCTTTCATCCGTTGCGGCTGGCGCGCTGCCATATGCAGCAGAACATTTCCACCAGCGCTGATGCCAAGTCCTTTGCAGTGGTCGATACACATCAGGTCAAGCATGGCAAACATGTCGCTGGCTGCGTCCTGATGCCGGAACGGTCTCGCCAGTCTGCCTGACCGCCCGTGACCGCGCAGGTCAGGAACGATCAACTGAAAGTCGGCACCCCATTGATCAAGGGATGCCTTCCAATCCTGGCTCGATCCGGAAAATCCATGCAGGAGCACCAGCGGTTCACCGGCGCCATGAACTTCAAAGTAGAGTTGGGCGCCGTTCAGGTTTTCGATTCGGCTCTGAGGCGACAAACCTGTTGCATCGTTTCCTCGTGGTTTCATCTTTTCTCCAAAGAAAAACCCCGCTCTCCAAAAGAAAAACCCCGCCCACGCATTCGCGTGAACGGGGCTCTCTCCACTTCCAGATTAGCATCTTTTGACTCGGATCGATCAAAGCCTTTCTGACATTTTTACGTCGACAAGTCTTTGGAATTACATGCGGGGAAATAGCGCGCGCGGTGGTCCATTAGTCCCTGGGCCTGCTCTCGCCGCCGAAAAAGACTTACTTCATACCCAAACTTATTCCAAACCCAGATTTATTTTGAACCCAGACTTATTTCAAACCCAGCCGACGCAACAACTTACCGGCAGTCCGCCGGGCTGCTAATATTCCCGACGCCAGGAATGGCTTGGGATCGGCTGAGTTCCACCACGCGTACGACCTGGCCCGCGCCACAGACGAAATAAAATCTGTGCGGCTTAGCGGTCGCTCACCGCGAGTCTCGCGATACCTTGTCTCGCGAAACCAAGACGCATAGTTGTGATAGCCGAGCCAGCTTGCGCCGTCAACCTGCACCGACTGCTGCAGTGTTGCTCCGGTAAGGTCCAGAAAGGCCAGGTACGGCAGGTTCACGCCGGCATCGGCAAAAATTCCGTTATACCAGGGAAGGCGCGTATTCATTTCGATGAAGTAATAACCGCCCGTTTTTTTCCGGTGCTTGAACTCCAGCGAACCCAGCCCGCGATATCCCAAAGCCTGAACCAGTTTCAGCCCTTCCGCGGCGAGCGCTTCATTCTTTTCCGTCTGGCCATGGCACATGCTGCCGAAGCCCGGGGGATACTGCCGCAGCTTGCGCACGGTGGCATAGGCGGCAACCTGACCGCCGGTGTTGACCAGCGCGGTGTATTGAAACACCTGATCGTCGCCACCTTCAATCAGCTCCTGCATCAGAGTGGCGCCTTTCATCTGCGGGAACTTGTCGAAAAACGCCTGCGCTTCTGCCGGCGTCTGGGCAATCAACACCTTGGCTGATTCCACCGGGAAACTAGCCGTATACCTGTGCACCGGCTTGATCAGGCACGGATAAACAAAGTCGCGCGCGATCTGCGCCATATCGTCTTTCGCACACGTGATGTGCGTTCGCGGAACGTTGATTCCGGCGTTTTCACAAAATTGCACCATGGTCCCTTTGTCCACGATGGTGTTAAACAGTTCGCGGGGCACCCAGTGGAAAAGAAATTTCTCTGATAGCTTTTGCTGCTGGTTGGAAAGGAAACGGGCAAACCAGTCTGATGTGGCAAACAACACCGGCTTGCCGGGAAAGCGCGCGCCCCATTCCAGCATCAGGCCGCAGAGAACGTCTTCATTGGCCACGCTATCGCCGGCGTAAGCCCGCGGTTGAGCGGGATCATCGGGATAGACAAAGCATTCGCGTACGTAGCGCGAGTATTTCAGCGGATCGCGAAGGTGATCATTCAGCGCGTATACCGGAATTCCGTGCCGGCCCAGGCTGCGTGCGATGCCATAGGCGGAAACGTCCAGGCCTTCCACAAAAACCGGGGTCATGTCGCGCGGTGAAGGCATAGGTTTAAATTATTGTTCGGATTCCTTTTCGCTGCCCTGCGGCTTTGACTTCAACTCCAGCGGCACGCTTTCATCGTCATGCCGCGCCGTCATCCAGGAAATCTTCTCGCGCAGGGTAATTCGCATGAAATAAAGCAGCCGCGCGTACCATGTCCGGTTAAAGATAAAGATGCGATAGTTGGTCCGTCTGGCGGAGGCCCACCGGCTTTCATCCCACGTTGCCGGCCCAACGAAATCAAATTCCCGCAGACCGCGCTGCGGCGTCTGGCTCAATACTTCATGCACCAGCAACTGCCCCGGTCCCTGGCGCCGGAACGCCTCATTGTATCCCGCCTTGGAGAGAAAATATCTGCCTCGCAGGTTGAATCCGAAGTGCGCCGCGATGGGGCTTCCGTTTAATTCCAGAAAATCCAGAGATAGGTAACCATCACGCGCTGCGGCTTGAGCGACCAGGTCATAAAACTGTTTTGTCCGCGGATTGCATTGGATGGCCGTTCCTTCTGAACCCTTCCATCCCGACGCTTCCAGTGCATAAAACTTCTCCAGCGCCGCCGGATCTGCTTTTTCAAAGTGTTTCGATTCCAGCGTGCCAAGTTCTTCCAGTTGTTTGCGAGTACGCCGCAGATGGGAGCGGAACTTGGGACGAGTGCCCGCCAGCCATGGCGGCTGCCCATCCGGTTTAGCGGAAGAAAGCGTCGCTGAAGGAGACCCGGAAAGGGAAAGATACAGAGTCTGCGAGGTGCGCTTGCGCGCGGTGGCGAACCCATCATCACGGGCAGTCGTCAGGAAACGATCAAGTCCGCTCCCGCCAACAACGTTCGCGACATCGATCACGTCCCAGTTTGGCAGCTTGCGGACCGCCTGCAACAAGGCTGACAGCGCCGCGTCGCCCTCAGCGCCAGAACACACGGTCAGGCTGGTACGCAGCGAGTGCACATTGGCCGGCAAAGTAAGCTTGGTAACCGGCACGCCGTACGCGTGTGAGACATGCCGCACCAGCGGCAGGACTCCCCGCAATCTTTCCCCCTGCCAGGCAGAAATAACGATGACTTCAGCGTCGCGATGAAAGGCCTGTAAGTAAGCCAGAGCCCATTCCGGACGATAGAAAATCTCTTCGTCGCCAGATTCGTCGCACAGTTGCCGCCACTCTGCAGCTATCTGTTCGATCACCGAAGCGTCCCCGGTCTGTACGCGCACTGTGAGTGCCTGATACTCTAGCCCGTTCATTTGTCTGGGTGTGAGATTCAAATCTATCAGAGGGGCCGGGGAGCACATTAAGCACGCTGGTACAGCATCTGACGGGTTTCTCTTGCGAATGCGCGTTATTCTGATTCCCTGACCATTGCCTTGTGAATGGCAGTCAGTGCGCGCTCGATTTCAATGAGTTCGGCTGCGCTGAGCCGATCAAGATGCCTGGCCAGAAACTCCACTCTCAGCTTGCGCCCCTTTTGCAGGATGCCGGTTCCCTTCTCGGTGGCTTCGATCATGACGACGCGCCTGTCTTTGGGATTTGCACGTCGTCTCGCCAGCCCCGCAGACTCCAATCCATCCACAATTCGGCTCATGGTCGGGGGACGCACCTGCTCGGCACGGGCCAGGTCGTTTAATGACGCCGGGCCGCCAAAAACAAGCACTGACAGCGCGGAAAGTTGCGCTGGTCCAACCCCGCTTCTGGCGTCCTGCACGCGGACCAGGCGCAGCAGATGGATGGCTGTGGTGTGCAACCGGTCAGCCAGGGCCTCAATTTCGGGTTCTTTGGCCTGCGCTTTCTTCCGCATCATTAGCTAGGCTAACTATTTTCTTGACAGCCGTCAAAGGCAGGGATTTAATTAGCTATGCTAAGCATTATCGATGACTGATGACTTAAGGAGCAACCGCCATGTCTTTAACCCTTACCCGGATCGTGGGTGTAATGCTCGGAGTCCGAGATCTTGAAGCGTCTACTCGCTTCTATACGGAAACCCTTGGACTGAAACCTACGCTGCAATCTCCGCAAATTGTCCTTTTAGACGCGGGATCGATCACGCTCGGGCTCAGCCCAGGGCACGCCAGACTCGCCGCCCAGAACGCCGATCCAAAAGACGTCAGTCCCAGAATCAATGGAGCGACGGAAGTGTCCTTCGCCGTGGAAAACATACGCTCCGCCTATGCGGCCTTACTCGAAAAAGGCGTGACTTTCCTCAATGAGCCGCGGCAGGCCACAGACACGGAATTTGCTGCCCACTTCCGCGACCCAGACGGCCATATGCTGTCGATCTTTGGTCCCGAAGCCTGAACCTTAGTCCGGCCATCACCCAAAGTGACACCTGGCGAGCGGCTTTGGGTGTACTATTGCGAGTAACCGGATTGGCTGGAATCGCGGTCTTGAAGGTGGATGGGAGTACCATGGCGGCAAGGAACAGTTCAGAGGCAACAGCCCTTGGCGTAGTCGAGAGGCACGGAGCGGTCTTTGCTGCCTTAAGGAAGATTCTCAAACCGTACGAAGGCGAACTGGCGGTCAAGACTGACAAGCCAGGAAACTGTTATCTTGAGACGCGGTCTGGAAGCATCAATGGCCGTCCTCTCTTTTTTGCCGCCGCCAAGGTCAAGAAGAACTACGTAAGCTTCTATCTCCCTTCTTTATATATGTTTCCTGACCTCTCCAACCGTATCTCACCGGGCTTAAAGCGGCTTATGCAGGGTCAATCCTGCTTCAATTTGACCGTTCTAGACCATGATTGCGTGAGTGAACTGGAGCAATTGACGCAAGCAGGCTTCCAAAGACTCAAGGTCGAGGCCCTTCTTTAGCAGGAGATCAACGCAGACCGGTGCCGAAAATGCACCTTCGGGCGTGTAATGTGTTCATCCGTATAGCCAATAAGCTGGTATGATGAGGTATGTCCACACAGAATGATTCCAAAGCCGAATTGTTAAACAAGACTGCTGATTTCTACCGTCGTTCGCTTGCAGATTATGGTCAATTTACCAAAACAGAACGTAAGCCACGAACAAAGAAGCAGTTACAACAGCGCCTGGATACAATCCTCCAAGAAATAGACTCCCTGAAGGCCACTCCCGCTGTTTAATTTTCGTTCCTGAATCCCCCACAGGAACACGCCGTTTTTTCCTGATGTGATGTTGTTTGCCGTCAACTGCGGCCGTCAAACAGCGAATGGGGAAGGTAACGGCTCGATTTCATTGCTGCGTGTTACTCGGAAGGTTTCTTGGCTAGCCATAACAATTACGATCATCTCGGGAATCCCCTTGATCCACGTCTGGTGGATGAAGATGACTTGACCATCGAAGATGACGCGCCTGTTCTGCAGAGCGAAGCTGACGATGTCGCCCCTGATGGGGATTTTGACGACATCATGTCCACCTTGAGTCATGAAGGCATTGATCTCCAGGATGGAGAGATGTCCCGCGGGCGAAAAATTGATCCCGCCCTGGATGACGAAGGCGAAGAAGTAGACCTCAGGATCGTCCCGGAATTAGCTGAAAAAAGCACGGACCCTGTGCGCATCTACCTGCGCGAAATGGGTTCGGTCCCTCTTCTAACCCGCGAAGGTGAAGTTGAAATCGCCCGGCGTTTTGAACGCGGCCACCTCCGTGTGCTCAAGGCGGTGTCCCGCAGCCGCGTTGCCATCAAGGAAATTATCGCGATTGGCAAAGATCTGGAAAGCGGCGTCCGCTCCATCAAAGAAATCGTCATGTTTGATGAGGAAGAGGTCACGGAAGAGATTGCCGAGGCGCGCACCAAAGCCACCATTGCTTCCATCAAAGAGATGGCTGCGCACTATGAGAAGACCGGCAAACTGGAAGAGAAGCTAGCCGGTATCAGTGTCAGGAAGAATCCCAAACAGCATATTCGTTGCCGCTGGAAAATCGCGCGCAATCAGGTGGCTGTTTCCAAGATCATTCGCGGCATTCGCTATACCCATGCTGAGCGCAAAAGGCTGATTGAAAAAGTTACGTCTGTGGCTGAGCAGATGCGGGCGCTTGACCGCCAGATTCGCACCATGGAAAAGAAGCTGGCCGGCGCACGCAACGAACACCAGCGGGCCGAATACAAACAGCAGCAGAAACATTTCCATGCTGACCTGAAAAAGCTGGAAGAGGAAAATCGCGCCGGCGTTCTGGAGATGGGCCGCACGCAGCGTGAAATCATCCAGGGCAACATGGATGCCGAACACGCCAAACGCGAACTGGTGGAAGCCAACCTTCGCCTGGTGGTTTCCGTCTCCAAGAAGTACAACAATCGTGGACTGCAATTTCTGGACCTGATCCAGGAAGGCAACATGGGCCTGATGAAGGCCGTGGACAAGTTCGATTACCGCCGTGGTTATAAATTCTCCACATACGCAACGTGGTGGATCCGCCAGGCCGTGACCCGCGCCATTGCTGACCAGGCACGCACCATTCGCGTTCCTGTGCACATGATTGAAGTCATCAATAAGCTGGTCCGCGCCACGCGTCAATTGGTGCAGGAGCTGGGTCGTGAGCCCTTGATTGAAGAGATCGCCCAGCGACTCGATATCCCTGTTTCGCGCGTACGCAAAGCGCAGAAGATCGCGCAACAGCCTATTTCACTGGAAACTCCCGTGGGCGAAGAAGATGGCTCGCACCTGATTGACTTCATCCAGGACAACACCCGTGTCTCGCCTTCAGAAGCCATGATTCGAGTGAACCTTCAGGAACAGACTGCCCAGGTGCTGCGCACGCTGAACCCGCGCGAAGAGAAGATCATCCGAATGCGCTTTGGTCTGGAAGACGGCTCCGAGCATACACTGGAAGAAGTTGGCCAGAGTTTCCAGGTCACGCGGGAACGCATTCGCCAGATTGAGGCCAAGGCACTGCGCAAACTGCGCCATCCTACTCGTTCTCGGAAGCTTCGCGCATTTATGGACAAAGAGAGCAACAGCTTCGACTAGCGCTGAGCCTGTCCTTTCAACCTTCGCAAGAACAGCCGGGAGACACTCAAGTCTCCCGGTTTTTTTTGCGATATCTTCACTCATGTTTCTTTACGATTCAGCCTTTTTAACGACATCATGCTTTTTTGCTCATGCTTACCTGAGCAGGCGCAACCACCCCGGTTCCCTGCATGACGAATTTCATGAAGTCAGATTCCGCCAGCCGCGAAGGATGCACTTCACCCCCCAACCCAAAGAATCTGCAGAAGCTCATGATCAAAGGGCGCCAGCGCACCGGGTCAATATGCGGGCGCGGACCCTCGCCCACGAGCAATGTCTCGTCCACGTGCAGCCTGGTGACATGCACTTCAAACGCATTTGCACTCACGTTCTTACCGAATGGACGCACGTCATGCACAATGCCTTCCATCTGTACTGGACACTCACGCACTCGAGGAGCCGCCACGGTCTCTGACGGATCAGCCGTAAATTCGGCCGTCCCAAACTTGTTGGCTTCATAGCGATAGCCCCATTGCAGCTTCTTTTCCGGCACAGGATCCTTGCCGGTGGTCAAAGCCAGCTTGTCGACGGCGGTCACCTGGTCCTGCGACGGAAGATTGATTACGCACTCACGTGTGCGAATCAGGTTGTCAGAGGTCTGGCCCATCTGCCCCAGCCCAAGCATGCAGCTCCAACCCAGCCACCATGCTGATGACATGGGCGCCAGATTCGCCGAGCCATCTGGATTCAATGTGCTGATAAGCGCTACCGGCGTTCCAAAATAAAGGATGGTCGGTTCAATTGTTTTATGTACAGGCGCCTTATGAATAAGCGTCTTGTGTGTTGCTGTCTCGCGCAGGGATATCGTTTGCATGCATTGAAGATACGGGCAGCCTTTTGCGTTCGCTATCCGGATATTGCTCTTAAAACAAAATGGTTAAGCCTGATTGTGTTCTGGTTATTGGTTCTTTGCACTGCTTGTTGGTTCTTTTCGCAGGATCGTCGGTTTTTGGATATAGTCAAACTTATGCACGACCTCACCAACAACGGCATCGCCAGCCCAGCCCGCACTTCCCCACCGGCCGGAATAACCGCAATTGGAGTCTTCTGGTTCTTCGGCGCCATCATGGCGGCTTACGCATGCGTGACCCTGCTTTGGCCGGGCACCGTTCTTGATCGTTTATGGAAGCTTAATATCAGCGCGCATGTGCAACTTCTTCTCATGGGCCGCGCGATCGGCTTTCTATTTCTGGTTCTCGGCGCCGCACTGGTAGCCACTGGAATCGGCTGGAGCAGACGCCGGGCATGGGGATGGACCCTTGGAGTCATTCTGCTGGCCACGCAGGTTACCGGCGACCTGGCCAGCGCTGCCATGGGTGAATACATGCGAGGCGGAGCAGGTGTGCTGATCGCAGGATCTTTGTTGTTCTATCTTTTTCGGCCCAACGTAAAACAGGTCTTCGCCACGCCTTGATCTTTCGGACAATCACAGCGCCAAACCTAGCGCGGTGGTAAACTTCGCGTATGGCTACCAGAAAGAGTAAGAAGAAACGCTCTCCCCTTAAGAAAACGGCCACCAGGAACCGGCACTCGACCGCGAAAAAAACCGTCCGTAAGAAACCTGCGAAGAAAAGAGCCGCCGCTAAGAAGAAGTCGGCAGCGAAAGCGTCTCCCGCGAAAAAGAAAGTCTCAAAAAAATCTTCACCGAAAAAGGCACGCGAAGCCGCGTCCAGGCCAGCACAACAGGCGGGACTACAAAGCCGCACCTTTGATGTTGATGACCGTGAGCTTATGGAACGGCGTTCCCGCTCGGCAGGACAGTCGGGAGATTTACAGGGACTTTCCGGTAGTATGGGCGTCGATTCAGAAAGCGTTGACGAGTTACTGGAAGAGGGAAACTCGTTTGAAGCAGGCATTGTGGCCGGCGTTGAAGACGCGGGTAATGATGAAGAGAAGGAAATTCGCACGCGCGAAGTGCCGGAAGATGACGTTCCCGAAGAGTATCTGGATAAGGACGAATGACTAAAGATATTGCGACTTGAAGGGTCGGCTCCGAGCGCACCTTCGTTCAACAGATGCTTTGGGGAAATTCCCGTACATCTGCGTCTGACCAATGCTCAAGATCATCGTTTAGATTTGGATGTGTGAACGGAACTGCTATGAGAACCCGCCGTCATCAAACACTGTTTCTCCTGATCGCGATCATTTACTTCTGTATGGCGTCTGCCAATTCCGCGGCGCAAAAACCTCAGGCCGCTCAAAAACCGCAGGCTCAACCAACGCAACCGGCTCAACTCGACCGGCAGAAGGCCGCGCAGTCGGCGCCGCAGGTGGATTTTCTTAAGCAGCTCAACTCTTCTCTCCAGATGCTTGTGTCGCGGGTGGCCCCGGCGGTTGTTGAAGTGCACGTTGAAAGCTTTGGCCCGGTGGAAGACAGTCAGGGAGAACGCACCGCGGTCATCGAACGGCAAACCAAACTCGGATCAGGAGTGATCATTGATCCTGGGGGCTTCATCGTCACCAATGCTCACGTGGTATCGAATGCCCGCACCGTGAACGTGGTTTTAACTCCAATGGCGAAGGACACGGGCGAACCTGGCGGCGACCCTGTGACTTACCCAGCCCGCATTGTGGGCTCGCATAAGGAAACCGATCTGGCTGTCCTGAAAATCGAAGCCACCGGATTGCCGTATCTGCCCATTGACCCTAAGCACCCAATTCATCAGGGGCAACTGGTGTTGGCACTGGGAAATCCTGAAGGCTTCGGCAATTCCGTGTCGATGGGCGTTGTCAGCGCCGTGGACAGGCAACCAGATCCGAAGCTGCCAATGGTGTTCATCCAAACCGACGCGCCCATCAACCCCGGTAACAGCGGCGGACCCCTCATCGACGTGGAAGGCTATCTGGTCGGCATCGACACTTTTATTGTCACCTCCGGAGGCGGCAGCGAAGGGCTGGGCTTTGCCATTCCCGCCCGGGTGGTGAGTTTTGTTGTCGACCGGCTCCGGCGCTTCGGTCATGTCGACCGCAGCGAGATCGGCGCGGCCTCCGCTGCGATTACGCCCGCGCTCGCGAAGGGCTTGCAGCTCCCCGTCGCCACTGGTGTGATTGTCGTGGATGTTAAACCAGGCGGGCCTGCCGAGGGCGCTGGTCTACAGATCAACGACATTGTTACCGCCGTCGATGGCAGGCCGATCCACACACTTCCCCAGCTGGTAGGCAGCTTGTATCTGCATCCCACAAATGAGCTAATGACGCTGGAAGTCCTGCGCGGAAAAGACAAAGTCACGCTCCACGTGCCGGTCACGTCAGAGAAGCATGATATGGACCAGTTGGTGAACATGATCGATCCGCAGAAGAATAGAGTTCGTAGAATCGGCGTCCTGGCCATTGACGTGGATGATAAGATCCTGCGTCTTCTGCCTGAGATGCGTATCCGCTCGGGAGTTGTGGTGGTTGCCGACACCAACCGCGGCCGCGCAGCCGAAATCGGATTACGCCCCGGCGATATCATTCACTCACTCAACCGCAAGCCGATTCTCACGTTAGCCGACCTGCAAAGAGAAATCATGGCAGTTCATTCCGGCGATGCCGTTGTGCTCCAGGTGGAACGCAGTGATGGAATGGATTATGTGGCGTTTGAGGTGGAGTAATCATTGCCCGCAGTTCGAATGCCCCGCCAATCGCGTCAGAACTGCTGCCTGTTCAAACCACTATAACAGCGTCGGGAACAGCGCTAAGTTCCCGAATCTGACCATCCTGCAGATCTGGATGTATTCGCGAACTGAGCGTTTTGCCAGTTAACGCAGAATCATGGAATTTATAAATTTGCTTTTTAGCACGAGCTTGTTCCAGCCAGGCAATTGCCCGGCAGTCACGATCACAGCAACGTCTACCGGTAAGGAAGAAGTTATGAAGAAACTCCTGATTCTCACGACGATCCTCGAAGCGTTGACTGGCCTGAGCTTACTTCTGAAGCCCCTCATCGTCGTCCGGTTGCTGTTAGGTTCCGAAATTTCGGGCGCGGGCATATTGGTTAGCAGGGTGGCCGGAATAACCCTGCTTGCATTGGCAATGGCTTGTTGGCCGGAAGGCAACATGCGACGAGCGAGCCTTGGCATGTTGACCTATAACCCTCTGATCATGCTCTACCTGCTTTCTCTGGGGATCAAAGGTTGGACAGGGGTACTGCTTTACCCAGCCGTGGCCCTTCATGCGGTTCTGTCTGTGCTCCTCATTCGAACGTGGCGGAAGGAACAGCAAGCAGAAATCCCCGGACGGAAGCCTTCGAACCTCACACGTGCGGAAGTACAAAGAATGAAAAAGACGGGATGAACGCAATGGATGCGAAGTAATCAAAGGCCCTGAGTTCCACCTGTTCGTCGGTGGGCTGAACGGATTCCTCTATGGACTTGTTAATTTTTGGAAAAACACCATAAATCAAGCCGACACCGGCCTGAACACGATTCGGAGGCTTCACATTCTCACTGTCTTAATGCAGCGGGCCAAAGACCACCGCTGCGTTGAAAACTCCAACGATGATCCTGCCATTGGCCACCACGGGCACGCCAAAGGCGGTGCCTTCACCCAGAGCATCACGGCTGCCGCTCATGGTGCTGTTCCACAGTTCGCGGGAGATCAAGGTCGCGTCATAAGCATGAAGCACAGCCCCTCCTGTAGCAGGTCGTTTTTCATACGCCCAGACAATTCCATTCTGAGTTCCATTAGACGAAACTACGGTGTTGGCGCCGCGCAAACCGTATGTAGTTGGGGACACGGCGAAAGGCGTGGTGCCGACCGTCCCTGCTCCCTGAAAATGGAATTGGCGCAGCGGACCATTGGCCGTTCCCATATAGAGGTTCTGGTTCCAGTAGGAAGGGTTACCGTACATCCGCTGCCAATCTGGCCCTTCGGCGAAACCATTGCCTATGCCGGTGAAGCAGGTGCGGTTACCAACCTGCACCATCTGCGGGATCTGCGTGTCGCCGGCGGCATTGAACTTGCCAAGGTTATCTAAATTCAGTATGTACAATCGGCCTTCTTTGTTGATGACGGCGGCGAGTCTTCGTGTGGGATCAACTTCTGCCGGCAGAAGTGCAACTCCGCCTGAACCAATTTCAAGGTCGGCAAGATCGAGACAAGCCTGGTTTGAAGGTGAGAACCAATCGACCACGGAGAATCCGTTGGGACCCAGGGCCAATTTCATGACAGTGTCACCCATGTTGGTGCCACCCTCGTCGGCATTGAAGCTGCCGTCAGCCCCGACCTCATAAATATTTCCATTGGCATCAATGGCCGGCGAAGCACCACCACCCCAGAAGGCACCGCCGCCGCCGTGGTCCGCAGGACCGTTGACCACATCATTGGCCTGGAATCTGGTTGTGGAGTTGAACACTGCCTTTTGTGCCAGTGTTGCGGCATCAAAGGCCATCAACCAACCGTGATAAACACCGAAATCAGAAAATGATCCCCAACCCACCAGTATTTGACCGTTTAGTTCTACGAGGCCCTGGCGCTGGTTCTCGAGAGCAGGGTCAAATGCAATCTGTCCATTTACACTGCCTCTCCCGTCTCCGGGCACACTTGCTTGTATCAGTACACCGCCTGGCCCAAAGTCATTGCCGGTACGGATATCGATAGCCCGCAGCCACTCCTCACCCTTTCCGTTTCGAGCCAGCATTGTGCAGAAATACATGACGCCCGCAGCCGCATCAATCATGGGCGTTCCTGTAATGCCAATTTCCCCGCCCAGACTTGTGCGCCCGTGGAAGCCGACACCGGCGGTTGTAACGCCATGCGCTGGGTCTGTATAGTTCCGCCTCCATAAGGGAGGCGCACCGGGATGGTCCACATCAAAGGCATACACGCTGTCGTGTTCGTTGGCGACAATCACGACATTGTGAACACCTGCAGCGCCCATGTTCAGATTGGAGACAAAGAGAGGTTGGGCAATGATCAGGCCGTCGGTAACAAAAGTCCCCAGCTTACCGAATCCCGCAACGTTTACATTCGCTGGTGTGAGAGTCGTCTCCTGATCGAAAAGACCTTTACCGGAAGAATCTCCCTTCCACTTCAAAACTCCACTCACGGCAGCGGCTGAGGGACCCGGCGTTGGTGTCGGCGTCGGTGAGGGACTTCCTGGACTAGAAGTGCCGCTAATACCACCGCATCCTGTTAGATACAAACACCACGTGATCAAAAACGAAACAAACAGTGATTGTGCGAATGCTTTTATTCCGGTGTTGGGCACCATAAGGACTTACACCCATCCGACTGAATTATTCCTATATTGTTCGAGAGCTTCTGCTGGGCCTGAGTTGCTCCAGGTTTCAACTGGGCTTTTTGCATGATCTCATCCATTTTCGGGCGAGCGTAGACGCCCATAAGTTATCGGGCACCAATCAGCAAACTTTATTGCGAAGCTGTATCTCAGCCGCGACCGATGCTCTATGTTTGGCCGACCAAGAAGTATTTTTCCGGACCGAATCTGTCACCGAAATAACTTAGCCACTCTGCAAATTTATTTTCTTGAGAATGTTGGCGGGAGGTAGAACTGGGAATAAAGGTTTTATGGCGGAGAGAGTGGGATTCGAACCCACGTTAGAGTTTCCCCTAAACACGCTTTCCAAGCGTGCGCCTTCAGCCACTCGGCCATCTCTCCGGCGCATTTTGATTGGGACATTCACAGCCGACGGGCCAAGAGTTGGCCGCCAACCTGACGCTTTCCATTATATCTGGCAATTGGCAATTGGCGATTGACGAATAGCAATTAGCAGTTGGCAATTAGCAATTGGTGGAGGCAAAAGGCCAAAAAATCGGCGTGGAGAGCGGGCATCGGCTCCGGCCCAAAACCATGCCAGTGGCCAGCAAACGAGTAGCAAGGAGCCAGTAGCTAAACCGCTACTGACAGCACTCGCTCAAAGCAATATTCATCAATCACGGCGGCGATGGAGGTCTTACCGCTGTCACTGAGCGCGCGGACAACGCGTCCGGTGCAGTTCACCAGCACATCCGTATCGGTGCCCAAAACGGCTGCGGGAAGAACGATGCGGAAGCGGATCTCCGTCCCTACTTCCAGGGGCACCGCGGTCTGGAACAACACGCCACCAGCAGAAATGTCGGACGTCTCGGCGAAGTATTCTCGTGCATCCACCGTTCTGACCGTGATCGGTAATCTGAGCGGAAAACGTACTGAGCTACGTGAATCTATCACCTGTACACCTCTCAGCAAGGTTATATAGATCCGGGTTTTGCGGAAAGATTACTTTGGTCTTTTCGAGTACCAGAAGGACATGCGCAAACGGCAGATGGCCTAAAAACACTGGCCTAAACAATGGCTCTGTAACCTTAACACTACAAAGGAAGCGGCCGGTCTATGGCGCTGGAAACCCCGGCCTTTTACGCCTCGAGGACGAAGCTCATCATTCATCATTCATCTCCCGTCAGCGGTTGGCCTAAAACTTTGTCACTTCGGTGAAATTGAAATCGCTGACCTTCATGGCCGGAACCACCATATCAAATGACTCTTCGCCGCTCGCGCGCACTGGCTTGCCCATGGCCTCAACGTGGTTCAGCATCTCAATCAGGCTCTGATTGAAGCGGAAATTGCGGATACCCGCCTTAATCTTGCCGTTCTCCACGACAAATGTACCGTCACGCGTCATGCCGGTAAGGATCTTTTGATAAGGATCAACTTCACGGATATACCAGAGCCGCGTGATCAGAATGCCGCGCTCGGTCCCGGCGATCATCTGCTCCACGGTCTGCTCGCCGCCGGGCGTGACGAAAACGATGTTGGACGGCATTTCACCCATCTCGTTCGGCAGCGGGAAGCCATGGCCGGTCACCGCAATCTCACCAACTTTCTCCGCGTATTCTGATTTACGCATCTTCTCCGCGGTGCTGCGAGCGTAAACCAGACGCTTGATTACGCCATTCTCAACCAGCGAAACGCGGGAGCGACGGACGCCCTCGCCATCAAACGGCGCATTTGATTGCAGTGGATGGGCAACATCGTCAATGATCGTGATGTTGTCGCCGAATAGTTTTGTGCCAATGCGGTTATTCAGAAACGAGCGCTGATCCAGGATCGCCTGTCCGCCAAAATCCCAGAACATGAAGCCGACCACGTCAAGCACCGCTGCCGGTTCCAGGATCACAGTATATTTTCCCGGCGGTAATTCCTGAGGCTTGCGTGAACGGGCCGCCTTCTCGGCGGCGATTTCTCCCAGCCGCACCGGATCAAGCTTCGCCACATCAGGAGAGTTGGCCTTTTGCCATCCGGACGAATCATCCGCCAGCATGGTAATGGAAACCTCTGCCGAAGTCTGGCGATGGTTCGCGGTCAAACCATTCGAATTGATGATGGTCTCCGCGAAGCTTGAACTGGAATAAATTCCAGCCGTAACCAGCTTGTTCTTCTTTGCCACGGCAACAATCTTGCCGACCGCGTCAGCACGATCAGCCGGTGTGATGGCCGCAGTATTCTCAAACCAGCGCGAGGGCGCCATGCCGCCTTTGGCTTCCTCGGGCATGGCCAGCGGAAGCCGGTCCGGATCGGACTCCAGTACCCTGGCCATCGTCTCCGCGGCCAGCACCGCACGCTTCAGGCTTTCATCGTCAAAACGATTTGTGCTGGCGCGAGCCGTCTTGCCATCAAACGCAACACGGATCGACGCGACCTCATTCAGCTCAGAGACATTCTGGTGAATGGTATTGTTGGCGAAGCGAGTCAGCGAGTGATCGGTCGACGAGAAGATCACCTCGATCTCTGTCACAGTCGAATATTTTCTGATCTTGTCGAAAAGTTTTTGCGCTTTTGATTGATCGATCATCGTTAGTTGCCCTTATACGCCGTCCCAACCTTCACATTCTTGAACCGTGCTGGCGACGCGCCATGGCCAGTGCCCATGGTCTGCATCGGCTGGCCTTTGCCGCAGTTCGGCGTGCCCCACAGTGTCCATTCATCGCGTGAGCAAATGGCATCCATGGAATTCCAGAACTCGGTGGTGATTCCCGAATACGACGGATTCTTAAGCATACGGCCCAGCTTGCCGCCCTTTATTTCCCAGCCAATCTCGCAACCGAATTGGAAGTTGTAACGCTTGTCGTCAATCGACCAGGAACGGTTGGTCTGCATGAAGATTCCATCTTCAGTGCCGGCAATCAACTGATCGAAGGTGAGCGGCTTTTTACCGGGAAGTATGCTGATGTTGGTCATGCGGATCAGCGGGATGCGGTTCCAGCCTTCGGCGCGCATGGTGCCATTGGACCGGTGCTCGCCAATGGTATCCGCCGTTTCCCGTGACGAGATGTATCCGGTAAATAATCCGTTGGTGATAATCGGGGTGCATTGCGCAGCCACGCCTTCATCGTCGTAGGCGAAAGTACCCAGTCCCGGACCGTGCGCTTCCGTCGCATCTGCCACCACGTTGACCAGGTCACTGCCATAGCGAAGTGTGCGCAGCTTTTCCAGCGTCAGGAATGATGTGCCGGCAAAGTTCGCCTCCATACCCAGCACGCGATCGAGTTCGATGGGATGGCCAATCGATTCATGAATCTGCAACCCCAGCTGCGACGAATCCAGAATCAGATTCATATTGCCCTGGGGACAGCGGTCTGCTTTATGCAAGGCAACGGCCTGCTCGCCGATGCGACGGGCATTTTCCACCAGCTTCAACTCGTCGATGAGCTCATAGCCTTTGCACTGGTGTTGTCCGCCGAATGAATTGGGATAAGAGCGCTTCTGTATTTCCGTGCCTTCAAAAGAAATGGCGCTGAAGCCTGCGCCAGTCGAGGTCCGCGTCTGGTGTATATCAGAACCTTCCGTTGAATAGAACCACTGCTCGTAGCGTCGAAGACTCAGGCTGCTTTCCCCCAGCGTAACGCCCTTCACGGAAAGCAGCTCATGATCGATCTTCATCAGCAGATCAAGATTTTCCTCAATCGACGTTTTGAACGGATCAATCTTGCAGGGCGTGGCCCATTCAATTTTGGCCGGCGGTTCAGGCGCCAGACGGATCGGCTGCTCCTTCACCCGCGCAGACGCCCTGGCAATGTCCACGGCCTTGGCCGCCGTCCGTTCCACGGCTTCGCGGCTCATATCATCCGTGGCGGCGAATCCCCATGACTCGTCCACCAGCACTCGCACGCCCACGCCCAGTGATTCACCGCTGGCAGCATGGCCGACTTTTCCATTCCTGGTCGCGAGAGAGCGCTGGCGCTCATCCACAATGCGAACGTCAGCGTAAGTCGCTCCACGCTGCGTGGCGGTATTCAAAGCCAAATCTGCTATCTGTTTCATGACCCACCATCATAAGCGATACGCTGTATTCGCGATAAGAGCACCTGAAGTTGGAGCCGCTACAATGGTTGCGGGAAAGACGTTCTTCAGGAAAGAACCTCATGTCACGCAAGCCGGCGATCATTAAAGTAGTGAATCTTGAAGACGGTATGCCGCGCGCGGAGCAGGCACGACTCAGGATGCAGCACGAACTCGTGCTGGCACGCGGCCAGGGCATTGCGGCGGTGAAGCTGATTCACGGTTACGGGTCCAGCGGCACTGGCGGGGTGTTGCGCAATGAGCTACAAAATGAATTGCGCCGCGCCAGTTCTGCCAAGGCAATCACATGCTTCATTGCCGGGGAAGAGTGGTCCATCTCAGATGAGACCACCTGGTCATTGCTCAAGAAGTATCCCGAGTGGAAGCAGGATTCAGATCTTGGCCGCCGGAACAAGGGCATCAGTATCGTTGTACTTTAAAACGAAAAATAAATCTATGCGGACCAGTAAAAGCAAGAAGAAGAAAAGCGCCAGCGGCCAGCGTAAGCTGGACAGCAAGCCTGATCTGGAACTCATCACTCCTGAATTTCAAAAAGTGGTTTCCATATTCGCCGATCATCGCGATGTGAAGTTCGGCAAAATGTTCAGCTCTTCCTCCGTGCTTAACGTCGATGGAAAAATCTTTGCCATGTGCCGCAAGGGCGATCTGGTGGTGAAATTGCCCAAAGACCGCGTTGACCAGCTAGTGGAGGCGCGCAAGGGAACCCGCTTTGAGCCCGGTCACGGTCGCATCATGAAAGAGTGGATTGTAATTCCGGCGAAAATGGTTCAGGCGAGAAAAGAAGACTGGCAAAAGCTCTCCAAAGAGGCCTACGTGTTTGTAAAGCAGGAAGCATAAGCCGTCTTCGTTCAACATTCCGGCGGCGGCAGCAACCTGCCTGTAATCAACGTCTCTTTGGTGACCCTGCCGTTTGCCTGAAAACCGAATAAAATAAGATTCGCGCGACTGCGGGCTGCATCAAATGAGGGTTCAAAGCTAACTTTTGGTACTTTCAGCCCGTCCATAGTTGTAGGAGCGTTGCTTTGATTGACCGTCTCGCCAAGTTTGGCCTCGCCTTTGTGCTGCTTTTTTCCGTGCTGGTGTTGCTGGCTGTAACCGCCATACCCAGTCACAGGCCGGGAACCCTGGTTTCCTCTGGCCTAACATCGGTCCGCCGATTCTCGCATACGGCCACGCTCCTGGAAGGCAACAAAGTCCTGATTGCCGGCGGCATGGAGCGCAACGGTGTCTGGCTGGATTCAGGCGAAATCTTCGACGAAACAACAGGTCATTTCGCACCCACCGGGCGTATGTCTTCACGGAGAGCCGGGGCCATGGCAACCGCCCTCGCGGATGGCACGGTGCTCATCGCGGGCGGCAGTGATGGCTCAGGCAGGAGTGTAGCCACGGCGGAGATCTTCAACCCGCAGACCAACAGCTTTTCCATGACTGGTAGTATGAACGCGCCGCGTACGCAAGGCATGGCGATCTTTCTCCCACGGGTGAATAAAGTTTTGATCGTCGGTGGGGCCGCCAACGGCGATGACAATCAACACTCGTCCGCTGAACTCTATGACCCTGCCACCGGGCGTTTCTCTCAGACTGGGAGCATGCATGTGCCGCGTTCATGCTTTAATGCTGTGCTGCTGCGCGATGGATCCGTACTTGTGATGGGCGGCGCCAGCGGCGGGGAATTTCCGAACCCTAATTTAGAAGCATCGGCGGAGATCTATGATCCGGGCATCGGCCGATTCACCCCGGTGGGATCCATGAATGTATCGCGATACAAGCATGGAGCTGCGCTGCTGCCGGACGGAAGAGTCATGGTGGTGGGCGGCCAAACCAGCAGTGGTGCGCGCCTGGCATCGACAGAGATTTTCGATCCGGCAACAAGAAAATTCCAGCGCGGTCCGGAGATGAAGCTGCCACGCTTCAAGCTGTTGAACGGCGTTGCACGATTGAGAGATGGCCGCTTGCTGGTGGCGGGCGGTGCTGACCAGCCTGAAATTTATGATCCAGTCGCCAACACATTCGCGCTTGTGACTGGTCCGCAACTGGATGGCTATCTTTTCTCCAGTGCCACTACTCTGGCCGACGGCAAGGTTCTACTGGTGGACGGTTATGGACCCCACCCAGGCGCCGGGGCGGTGCGCCAGACGTGGATGTGGGAACCGTAAGCACCACTTCTACTTCGGCGCTGTGACCATCTCGCCGCTCATGTTCGCCCAGGCCTCGTACATCTTCCAGCGCGCGGCCACGTCCTGTTTTGCTTCGTCCAGCAATCTCTTCGCGTCATCCGGATGCGACTGCTGCAGCATGGTGTAGCGCGTCTCATTGTAGATATAGTCTTCCAGCGGCACGGACGGCGCTTTGCTATCCAATTGCATTGGGTTCTTGCCTTCCGCTTTCCGACGGGGATCAAAGCGGAACAACGGCCAGTGTCCGGACTGCACCGCCAGCTTTTGCTGACTCAGACTACACTGCATGTCGATTCCATGAGCGATGCATGGCGCATAGGCAATGATGAGGGATGGACCATCGTACGATTCGGCTTCATTGAACGCTTTGAGCGTTTGCATATCACCTGCACCCATCGCGACGCGCGCGACATACACGTTGCCGTAAACCATGGCCATGAGCGCCAGGTCCTTTTTCGGCGTGGATTTGCCGCCTGCTGAGAAACGCGCGACAGCTGCGCGCGGTGTTGACTTGGACGTCTGGCCGCCGGTGTTGGAGTAAACTTCGCTGTCGAGAACCAGGATGTTCACGTTCTGTCCTGATGCCAAGACATGATCCAGACCGCCGTAACCAATGTCATAGGCCCAGCCGTCGCCGCCAACAATCCAGACATCGCGCTTCACCAGCGAATCGGCAAGCTGCAGGAGTTCGTGCGCGTCGAGATTTTCCGGGCTTTGCCTGAGGATCTGCTTGAGTTGGACCACCCTCTCGCGTTGAGCCCGAATGCCGGCCTCATTGGATTGATCGGCAGCAAGCAGAGCACTGGACAGCTCAGCGCCAATGGTTCCAGTGAGATGCTTTACCAGGCTGCGCGCGTGTTCCATCTGTTTGTTTTGTGAAAGCCGTATACCCAGGCCAAACTCTGCATTGTCTTCGAACAGTGAATTCGCCCAGGCAATGCCGCGACCATCCTGATTAAACGTGTATGGCGTGGTGGGAAGATTACCGCCGTAGATGGAAGAGCAGCCGGTAGCGTTGGCGACAATCGTGTGATCGCCAAAGAGCTGCGTCATCAGCTTGATGTAAGGAGTTTCTCCGCAACCGGAGCACGCTCCGGAAAATTCAAACAACGGCTGAAGCAGTTGCACATCCTTGACCTGGCCCAGAGAAAGTCTGGCACGATCAAATTCCGGAAGTCCCAGAAAGAAATTCCAGTTAGCGGATTCCTGTTCGCGCATGGGAGGCTGCGGGACCATATTGAGCGCGCGATGTTTTGTGTCGTTCTTGCTCTTGGCTGGACACACATCCACGCACAAGGCACAGCCGGTGCAGTCCTCCGGTGAAACCTGGAGAGAGTACTTCATCTCTCCACGGTCTTTCCAACGCGCAGGCGCCGAAGCAAATGACGCCGGCGCTCCCGCAAGAAGGTCGTCGTCATAAACTTTGGCGCGAATTACGGCGTGTGGGCAAACCAAAACGCACTTGCCGCACTGGATACATAGTTCTTTGTCCCAGGCGGGAATTTCCAGAGCAATGTTGCGCTTCTCCCATTTTGAGGTGCCGCTGGGGAAGGTGCCGTTGACTACCATCTTGCTTACGGGCAAAAAATCGCCTTGGCCCTGGATGATAGGTCCAAGCACTTTATGAGCAAAATCAGTCGCATCCGCCGGCAGGCCAAGATGTAGATCAAATGCAGACGACGCTTCCTGGGGCACGGTTACCGCGAACAGGTTTTCCAGCGTCTGGTCAATCGCGGCATAGTTCTTTTCAATCACGGCTTCTCCGCGCTTACCATACGTCTTTCTGACGGCGGTCTTGATTGCCGAAATCGCCTGTTCGCGTGGCAGTACGTTGCTGATGGCGAAGAAGCAGGTCTGCATGATCGTGTTGATGCGTGCACCCATTCCGGTATCGCGGGCCACTTTGTAGGCATCGATCACGTAGAACTTGAGTTGCTTGCTGATAATCTCCTGCTGGATCGTAGCCGGAAGATTTTTCCAGATGGTTTCAGGCCCATACCTGCTATTCAGGAGAAAAGTTGCGCCATTTTCCGCGTGCTTGAGCACGTCAAGATGATTCAGAAAAGAGAATTGGTGACACGCAATAAAGTTCGCGCGCGTTACCAGATAGCTGGAGCGAATCGGTCGTTGTCCGAAGCGAAGATGAGAAGTGGTCATGGACCCGGATTTCTTCGAATCGTAAACAAAATAGCCCTGCGCAAAAAGATCAGTATCTTCTCCAATGATCTTGATGGAATTCTTGTTCGCGCCCACCGTGCCATCGGCACCCAGGCCGAAGAAAAGGCAGCGCACGGTGTCAGGATCTTCGGTGGAAAACTCAGGATCGTAGTCGATGCTGGTGTGAGTAACGTCATCTACGATGCCCACAGTGAAGTGCTTCCTGCTTTTCTCCCTGGTTAGTTCCGTAAAGACTCCCTTGACCATGGCAGGAGTAAATTCCTTGGAGGAAAGCCCATATCTTCCGCCAATGACCTTGAGAATCGGTTGCACAACATGCGTTGACTGTGATTCTGATTCGCTGAGCGCGGTAACCACGTCTGTGTACAGTGGTTCGCCGATACTTCCGGGCTCCTTGGTGCGATCAAGAACAGCCACCGCCTCAACCGTGCGGGGCAGAGCGCGAATAAAATCCTCAACCGAAAACGGCCGGTAGAGGCGCACTTTGAGCACTCCGAATTTGCCCCCGTGCCTATTCAGTGCATCAACCGCCTCTTGCGCCACTTCTGCTCCGGATCCCATGATCACTACAACATCCGTCGGGTCAGGCACGCCGTAATAGTCAAACAGCTTGTATTGGCGTCCTGTGAGAGCGGCAAACTTGTCCATGCAGTTCTGAACGATCAGCGGAGTGGCCAGGTAGAAAGGATTGGCAGCTTCACGCGACTGGAAATACACGTCAGGATTTTGCGTAGTGCCACGGATAAAAGGATGGTCTGGCGAAAGCGCAGCCGAACGATGGCGGTGCACCATCTTGTCCTCAATCATGGCCTGCATGTCTTCAATGGTCAGTTGCTCAACTTTGGCAATCTCATGCGAAGTGCGAAATCCATCAAAGAAATGAACGAACGGTACGCGCGCTTCCAGCGTTGCGGCCTGTGCGATGAGCGCCATGTCCATGGCTTCCTGTACGGAATTGGAGGCCAGCATGGCCCATCCCGTCTGGCGAATGGCCATGACGTCCTGGTGATCTCCGAAAATGGAAAGAGCGTGCGTCGCAAGTGAACGCGCAGCCACATGGATAACGGCAGGCGTGAGTTCGCCGGCAATCTTGTACATATTGGGAATCATCAGCAACAAGCCCTGAGCCGAAGTGAATGTTGTGGCCAGTGACCCGCCCTGCAAAGCTCCGTGCAAAGCCCCCGCGGCGCCGGCTTCACTCTGCATCTCAACCACCTGCGGGATACTTCCCCAGATGTTCGGCTTGCCCTCTGACGACCACTGGTCAGCCAGTTCGCCCATGGTGGAGGAGGGAGTGATGGGGTAAATGGCAATTACTTCATTTGTCTTGTGCGCAACGTAAGCGGCTGCTTCATTGCCGTCGATGGTGACTTTGGCTCTCATAAGGTTGGTCCGGGGCAACCGGGCTTGTGTGAAACGGCCCCGCTCCTTTCAGCCGCTCATGCGACTCCTGGATAACACAATCATCACACCGGGAGTGTGACCTTGCCTGTGACGGGCGTCACTTATCAGGTTAAGCCACGTGAACGAAAGGTCGTTTACGGGGATCTTCTATCTTTTTGCGAAGAATTTCCCGGGTCACTGGCGGAACGTCACCTTCGCCCATCAGCAGGAAGCGGAACATATTGGCCACCGGATTTCCTTCCATCCATTTGAAATAGATGTGGGGCATCTTTTTGGTGAAATCGCAAACGTGAAGCAGGACGGCGGCAATCGCATTGGGAACTGCTGGACTGGAAGCCCGCAGGATTTCATATGTGCCGACTTTTACGCCGCGCACGTTCAGGCAGGCTTCAAAGTCAGAAGAGTCTTCTGCGGCGATTTCAAGAAAAATAACCTGCTCATCATCGGCGATGTTGTGGACAAATCTTGCCGCCGCAGCCGCTCTAGCGTAGGTGTCTTCATCGGACAACTGCGGACGGTGGCCGAGAAGACGGATGATCTGATCATGATCGTTGCGCAGAAACTCTTCGGCGGCATCATCAAACTTAACTTCAGTGATGCGCAGTTCGGTGGAGCGCAGCGCGCGAGACGTGAGCGAACTTACAATTGTAAGGGCAATGAAAACACTGGCAATCTTAATGCCTTCCGGACGCTGCACGATGTTGGAAAATGTTGTGTACGCAAATACGACGGCAATCGGCAGATACACCCAGCGCCAATTCGTTTGCCAGGAGGAGATGGTCACGGCGAACGCAGCCGAACTCATCAGCACCAGCACGCCGGTGGCGTAAGCTCCGCCCTGGGCGTCAACGTCGGCGCGAAAGATAATGGTGACGGCGAACGATATTGCCATGAATACCAGCACCAGAGGGCGCGAAGCACGTGCCCAGTCAGGCGCCATGCCGTAACGGGGTAGATACCGCGGAACAAGGTGCAGCAGACCAGCCATCGCGGACGCTCCGGCAAAGCACAGGATGGCGATGGTGCTCAGATCATAGACGGTGCCGAACATCGAGCCGAGATAAAGATGAGCAAGATAGGCGAGCGCGCGGCCGTTGGCGGCGCCGCCGCTTTGAAATAACCTGGGTTCGATCAGGACAGAGGTAACAAAGCTGCTGGCAATGAGGAACACACTCATGATCAACGCGGCGGTCAATAAGAGTTTTTTTGCATTGCGTATGCGATCACCGCTGATGAGCGGCATGACCGCGACTCCGGTCTCAAAACCGGACAGGCCCAGCGCAAGCTTGGGAAACAACAGCAGAGATATCCCGATCATTGCAGGAATGCTGCCGTGCTGCTGCCATAGATGACGCTGCCATCCCTGAACCACGTGAGGATGCGCAAGTACATGCGCGATGGCGACGGAAACTACAATGGCATTGAGGACGAGATAAACACCAACCAGAATTACCGCCAGGCCAATCGCCTCATCAAATCCTTTGAGAAAAATCGCACCCAGCACGGCAAGCAGCACCAGCGTGAGCCCCATTTGGTGGTGGAGAGCCGGCGGCACGAAAGGGTTTTCCAGAATGTGCGCCGTTCCGTCCGCAGCGGAAAGCGTGATGGTGATGACGAAATCGGTTGCCGCAAAGCCAAGCAGACACAATACAAAGATCTTGCCGCGCCAGTTAGGGAACAAACGCTCCAGCATGGCAATGCTTCCCTGCCCGTTGGGGCTCTGCTCGGCAACCTTGCTATAGACGGGATAAGCGCCGAAAAGCGTCACCAATACCAAAATCAATGTGGCGATGGGAGAAAGCGCGCCGGCGGCCAGGAACGCAATACCCGGCTGGTAGCCGAGAGTGGAAAAGTAGTCCACGCCAGTCAGGCACATGGCTTTCCACCACGGGTGCTTGTGCTCTGATTGCCCGCCTGGACCGTGCGGGACCCGCAGGTCTTCCAGGAGCCATCGCTCGAGCCTCTTCAGATATTTTGGACTCATTCTCCTCTTGCTTTGAAACTCCCAAAACAAATCAGATGCAGACAAACGTCATGCGAGCCACGCGTTAAAACCACAATGAAAAACGGCGACCTCTCGGTCGCCGCTATTCTATACGTGCAATCGTACTAGGTGCCTTCAGACCAGCTGGCAAGATATTCTTCCTGCTCGGCGGTCAGCTTGTCGATCTTCACGCCCATGGATTCCAGCTTGAGGCGAGCAACTTTCTTGTCCAGTTCCTCAGGAACGGCGTAGACCTTCTTCTCCAGCGTCTTGTAGTTCTTGATCAGGAATTCGCAGGACAGAGCCTGGTTGGCAAAGCTCATATCCATCACGGAAGCCGGGTGACCTTCAGCAGCGGCCAGGTTAATAAGGCGGCCTTCGCCCAGAAGGTAAATCTTGCGTCCGTCTTTCATCACGTATTCGTCGACGAAATCACGCGTCGGGCGTTTGGAAGAAGCAAGCTTTTCCAATGCAGGGATGTCGATTTCCACGTTGAAGTGACCGGAGTTCGCAACGACCGCGCCGTTCTTCATGGCTTCAAAATGTTCGCGCGCCAGCACGTTCTTGTTGCCGGTAACGGTCACGAAGATGTCGCCGATCTTGGCGGCTTCTGCCATGGACATAACGCGATAGCCTTCCATCACGGCTTCAATGGCTTTCGTGGGATCGATTTCGGTAACGATCACGTCAGCGCCCATGCCGCGGGCACGTGAAGCCAAGCCGCGTCCGCACCAGCCGAAGCCTGCGACCACGAACTTGCTGCCGGCGATCAGGGCGTTGGTGCAGCGGATCACGCCATCCATGGTGGACTGGCCGGTTCCATAGCGATTGTCAAACATGTGCTTGGTCAACGCATCATTCACGGCAACGATCGGATACTTAAGCTGGCCGTCCTTTGCCATGGCGCGCAGGCGGATGACGCCCGTGGTGGTCTCTTCTGTTCCGGCGATAATTCCGTCAAGGACATCCTTGCGCTTGGTTAGAGCGGTGGAGACCAGATCAGCGCCGTCGTCCATTGTCATGTGCGGCTTGTGGTCAAGCGCGGCCAGGATGTGCTTGTAATAGCTGTCGTTGTCCTCGCCCTTCACCGCGAAAGTGGAGATATTGAAGTCGCGCACCAGGGATGAAGCCACGTCATCCTGCGTGGAGAGAGGATTGGAAGCGCAAAGTACCACGTCCGCGCCGCCGTCACGCAGCGTGATGGCCAGGTTCGCGGTCTCGGTTGTCACATGCAGGCAGGCGGCAATGCGGATGCCCTTGAGGGGCTGGTTCTTGATGAATTCTTTGCGAATGCTTTGCAGCACCGGCATGGACTGGTTGGCCCATTCGATGCGCCGCTTGCCCAGGTCGGCGAGCTCAATGTTCTTAACGTCAAATGCAATTTGCGGTGCGGCAGTTGTCGACATAATTTCCTATTTCCCTTGCCATCTTGATCATGCCAATGGCAGACAGTAATTTCTAAATTTTAGATTTTCCCTGGAGATCTGGCTTGTGCATCGGAAGAAAGATGCAGTGAGGCGTTCAAGCCCCACTGCATTCAATCGTGAGCAATTATTTGCTGGCGCCTGCGCCAACCTTGGTTGCACCGGCAGACTGAGCCTGCTCGCGCAGTTTGGCAGCCTTGTCAGTTGCTTCCCAGGTAAAGTCGGGGTCCTTGCGTCCAAAGTGTCCGTACGCTGCAGTCTTTTTGTAGATAGGACGGCGCAGCTTAAGCGATTCAATGATTCCTTTGGGCGTGAGCTGGAAGTTTTCACGAACCAGTGTTTCCAGTTTGGTTTCATCCAGCTTGCCGGTACCGAAGGTATCCACCAGCACGCTGACGGGCTCGGCGACGCCGATGGCATAGGCCAACTGCACTTCGCAACGGTCAGCCAGGCCGGCAGCCACCAGGTTCTTGGCAATATAGCGGGCCATATAGCAGGCTGAGCGATCAACCTTGGTCGGGTCCTTACCGCTGAACGCGCCGCCGCCGTGACGGCCCATGCCACCGTAGGTGTCTACGATGATCTTGCGCCCGGTGAGACCAGTGTCACCCATCGGGCCGCCAATCACAAATCGGCCGGTTGGATTAATGTGATATTTGGTGTCAGCATCAAGCAGGTTGGCGGGAATGGAAGCCTGAATCACGTGCTTCATAATGTCGCCACGGAGGGTTTCATTGTCGATGGACTCGGCATGCTGCGTCGAGATGACGACCGCATCCACGCGCCGGGGCTTGTGATCGGCTCCGTATTCAACTGTAACTTGTGATTTGCCATCGGGACGAAGGTAAGGAAGCGTCCCGCTCTTACGAACTTCTGAGAGTCGAAGTGTCAACTTGTGGGCCAGGGCGATGGGCGTCGGCATGTAATCGTCATTCTCGTTGGTTGCATAACCGAACATCATGCCCTGATCGCCGGCTCCGCCGGTATCCACGCCCATGGCGATATCGCCGGATTGTTTATTGATGCTGGAAATTACCGCACAGGTATTGGAATCAAATCCATAGAGTGCGTTGTCATAACCAATAGATTGCACCACGCCACGGACTACCTTTTGAAAGTCAACGTAGGTCTTGGTGGTGATTTCACCTGCGATAACCACCAGTCCGGTGGCAGTGAGCGTTTCACAGGCAACGCGGCTGTGTGCATCTTCTGCAAGACAGGCGTCTAATATTGCGTCTGAAATCTGGTCTGCGATTTTGTCTGGGTGGCCTTCCGTGACCGACTCAGAGGTGAACAAGAAACGTTCCCGTGGTGCCAATTTGATCGTCCTCCTGAATATCTATTTCTGCCTTTTCATCTCTAATACGATGCCAAAAGCAGACTAACCGAATAAGTGGCCCACCAACAATGCTTTAGCTTTACATGGCTGGAAAAGCAGGCGAATGGGAGTATTTCTACAGCGAAATGAGCCGCATCCATTGTAAATCGACCCGCATACTCAACGCTATAGGGCTATTCCTGGACTTGTCCGGTAGGTGTGAACATCAGGGTGCGAGCTTCACTTTCACTGCCAATGGCGCCAAGCGGCCTGCCATTGAAACTCACGTCAATACCACCGGCGTTTCCGGTAGTTACGATGATCTGCTTGCCGGCCCTGATGAATCGTTGCTTGTTGGCGCGCAATGTTCCATGACTCACGCGACGGCCGTCAGCAATCACAGAGATCCAGGCATCTTCCTTGGCTTTGATGACGACGAAGAAGTCTTTTTTGTTGAGAACAGGCTTGGTAGGGGCTGGATCCGGCGCAGGGCGCTCAGGAGTGATTGCGGGTGTCTCCAGACGGGCAACCTGTTTAACCGGCGTTGCCGCCACTGACGCCTGTTTGTAGTCAGCACGCTGCGGTGCATTCTGGGCTTGGGACATCGCCGCAGGACGAATAGGGTTGACCTGGGCAGCATCCGAGGACTTTTCCGGGCTCCTGGTTCCACTCTCTGACGGAGACGCGGCAGCTACGGTGTTCTCTGCATTCTCCGTCTGCCTGATCCTGCCCCGCCACACGGCGTATCCAGCCAGCACGCCAACCAGCGCCACGACAGCACCAATCAGGGGCAACTTCGATTTGCGGGGGTTCAGCTCCCGGTCAGGTTTTTCATGAATTTCCAGGGGAAACTGGTCTTCCGGCGTGGGCTCTTCCCTGGCCACAGCTACATAGTCGGCGACGGCCTGCTCCTCATCGAGCCCCAGAAAGTGGGCATACGCCTTTACAAATCCTTTGTTGAACACTCCGCCGGGCAGCGATTCAAAATTCTCGCGCTCCAACGATTCCAGATATCGACGGGGAATCTTGGTGGATTCGGAAATCTCGTCCAGCGAGATTCTGCGCATCTCACGTTCGCGCTTTAGCTTGTCGCCGAATGCTCCCATAGTGGATTAGGTGTTGACCTTTTGAATTAAGCTGGTGACTGGGATGATAGGAAGCCGGATGGCCTTGTGTCAAACCAAAAAACTCCCTAACTGCCCGAAGGACAAGGACTTTTGGGGTACCTTAGGGCAATAACTTACGCGTTTCAGGACAACTCCTTGGTTGCCGATTTACTTAAATCAGGTGATAATACGCCCAAGATAGAAAAAGTGTGCGTGTGACCAGCAGAAGGGCTTATTCCTAAAGTGAACGAGGCAACAGGTATCAGAGTAGAGTCCAATCCTAAGCGTCAGCTTCAGGAAGTCGCCATCTTCAATGATGTTGCGAAAGCCCTTACTTCGTCCCTGAATCTGGATTCAATCCTGCAAACAATCATGGACAAAATGGCTGAATTCTTTCGGCCCGACACGTGGTCTTTGTTGATGGTGGATGAGCAGAAGGATGAACTCTATTTCGCCATTGCCGTAGGTGATGCTGCCGAGACCCTGAAGACCGTCAGGCTTAAGGTGGGCGAAGGCATTGCCGGATGGGTGGCCCGCCACGGGGAATCCCTGATTGTTCCTGACGTCTATAACGACGAGCGCTTTGCCAAACGCATTGATGAAATGACCAAGTGGAAGACCCGGTCTATCATTTGTGTCCCGCTCCAGTCCAAGCACCGCGTATTAGGCGTGATCCAGCTCATTAACTGCGCTATGGAGAGCTTTGGCGAACAGGAGATGTTCTTCCTGCACGCGCTTTGTGATTACGCAGCCATTGCCATTGACAATGCCCGTGCCGTAGAGAAGATCCAGGAACTGACCATCACGGACGATTGCACCGGCCTTTACAACGCGCGCCATCTTTATAAGACGCTCGAATCTGAGGTCTACCGGTCAGCCCGCTTCGGTTATGAGTTCAGCGTCATCTTCCTTGATCTCGATCATTTCAAGCATGTGAATGACACCTATGGTCACCTGGTGGGGAGCAAGTTGCTCCAGGAAATCGGATTCAAGATCAAATCCCAGCTTCGTCTGATTGATTACGCTTTCCGCTATGGCGGCGATGAGTTTGTCATCCTGCTGCCGCAAACTGACAAGCAGTCGGCGCTGATCGTGGCCCGCCGTATTCAGGAAATGATGCGCAAGACGGTCTTCCTCTCAGAAGACGGACTCAACTTGAATGTCCGGTGCAGCATGGGTCTGGCTACGTATCCCGAAGACGCCAAGAGCTCGCACGAAATCATTCGCCAGGCGGATGAAATGATGTACATGGTGAAAAACTCCAGCCGTGACAACATCGCCGTGGCTCAGCAGGGATTGCTGAAGTAGGCTTCTTTCTGGAAACCCGTCATGCGAAGTCTGTTTCTAAAATCCCGAAGCGGAGCGAGGGATCCCTACAATCTCACATGCAATTCAATCGCAAATTGCGTTTTGCTTTGGTAATCGCAGGTGCGGTTCTACTCTACTGTGTCGGCGTCATTGCGCGCCAGCATTACGGTATCCGCGTTATTGTCCAGAACTCGAGTGGTCAGGTCCTGCATCAAGTCACCGTCAAACTCGAGCATGGCAAAGAATACGCGCTAGGGGACATCATTGAGGGGACACATCGAACGATTTTCGTCGAACCAGCTGGCGAAGATAGCATCCGATTGGAGTTTATTGACGCGGCAAACTCCAAGCACATTGATATGCTGGCCGGATACGTTGAAAACGGCTACTGCGGCGATGTTACAGCACGAATCTGGCAGGGCGAACGACTTAGTTTGAGTGACGAAAGCTTCGCTGCGTATAACTGGAAGAGCTGGTGGGGATTCATCGCTTGATGTCCCCGAGTTTTCTTAGAACGATAGGGATCCCTCGCTTCGCTTCGGGACTGGAAGAAAATCAAGCCCCAGGCGGTCTCTTATCCAGCGTCGGTGGTTTGTCTTCCTCGCCTGGAGCTGTAGTTCGTGACTTCCATGCTCCGGCATTTTCGGGCGCCTGAGGATCCACACCGAAATCCCACACATAAAGGTTGATCTGTCCTTTATCGAGTAACTCCACCACCGCATACTCTCCAGGCGTAAGAGGCTCGGTGGGCGTGATCTTTACCCAGTCACCGCCGGCAGGCTCACTCATTGTCTTGACCCAATTCTGTTTTTGGCTGACCTTGCCATAAATCGCCACGTTCAGGTCGCCTACCACGCGAACGTCTTTCTTTTTCTCCATGCGAACGATACGGTATTTATCCTGCTGCGGCGCGGGAGTCGGGGTAGCCTTCGGCTTGGGCGCGTGACCGGGTCCAGACGACGCCTGGCTCAGGGCAGCCGCTGCATCATTATTCTGGCTGGGGTTCTGATTGGCGTTGTTCTGATTGGCGTTCTGGTTTTGCTTCTCATCGGGCGACTTCTCTACGCTCACGTAAATCGCCGGCTGCGGAACATGCGACTGCGTTTTAGAGCGGTCCCCCTTCAGTTCGATGGTCTGTTTGGAAGAGAGTGCCACCGGATTGATGGCCGCCCGCAGAATGTTTTTTGATGTGTGCTTGTTCAGCTCGCCACCACTTTGGGTTAGTTCCACTAATTCAGGACGGGACTCAAAGCTGTCCATCAGGAAGATGCCGCCGCCATCTGGCAGGTAGAGTCCGGGCGCCACCATCGGCGGCTCCGGCTCGTCCGCCGAGCCAGGCGTCGCTGCCTTAAGCACTTCCTGCGTGCGAATGGTGTCGCGATCTTTGTTGTACTTCTCGGTGGCCGGCCAGTCGATCAGCTCGGATGGAAGCTCTTCCCATGCGTAACGTTCCGCGCTGTAATAGCGCACGCGCGGGCCCTGGACTTCATATTTGGTGACGGTTTGGAAAGACCCGTCTTTCAGCACCAACCGTTGGGGATTTTGCTGGGCGAAAACAGCAAAGCACAGGCAAAACATCAATAGCAACGTGGAAAGATGAGCAACTTTGATTGGCGGCATAAAAGAGCATCCCTGCTTTGATAATTAAATGCCTGTTTGAGGCTGAACATCAAGTCAGAACGGTTTCAGGTACATAGCACGGTTCGCGGAGAAAACGCCGTCGTCCCTCGGTTTTTTCTGGTATCGTGCTTCTTTCCAGACAATCGCTCCCACGCCAGGAGGCTTCTTGATCAAGCTCAGCCGGGCCCTAGTTTTCTTCTTCGCGTTCATTTTGATGGCGCTGGTTTTGACAGCCAATGTTCAGCCTTGTTTCGGCCAGACCACCACACCAACTCCGAGCCAGCCAGCGGCGACAAGCGCATCCACGCCGGCAACGCAAACATCGGTATACACGCTGCCGCCGGACAAGCTGGCAAAATCCAAAGCCCTGTATGATCTGCGCGGAACTCTGCGGATCGTCGGGACTGTCTGGTCATTCGTGGTGTTGATCGGACTTCTTTACCTGGGAGTTGTTGCGCGATATCGCGACTGGGCGGAAAAGCTCTCACAAAATCTCTTCTTGCAGGCCCTGATTGTGGCTCCTCTTTTTGTGCTGACGCTCAGTGTTCTCGATTTGCCTCTGGATACCTATCAGCAGAGCATCAGCCTGCATTACGGGCTTTCCGTGCAGGGCTGGGGTTCATGGTTTGGCGACTTTCTCAAAGGACAACTCATTTCGCTCATCATCGCAACGCCTGCGTTGTTCCTCTTGATCTGGTTCATCCGAAAGAGTCCGCGGCGCTGGTGGTTTTACTTCTGGCTGGTTGCAGTGCCATGCATCGTCTTCCTGGTCATGGTTGCCCCCATCATTATCGACCCGATGTTCAACAAATTTGAGCCGTTAGATAAGACAAACCCGCAACTCGTGGAGCAACTGGAAAGAGTGACGCAACGCGGCGGCCTTACCATTCCTCGCGATCGCATGTTCCTGATGAAGGCCAGTGAGAAAGTCACTACGCTCAACGCCTACGTGACCGGATTCGGACCATCCAAGCGAGTTGTGGTATGGGACACCACCATCCAAAAAGCCGCCACGCCGGAAACTCTCTTTGTCTTTGGCCATGAAATGGGACATTACGTCTTAAATCACGTGGTCATCGGATTAACGGCGACCGCTGTGGGACTTTTCATCGGGCTATATCTCCTTTACTGCCTTTCCGGCTGGTTCCTCAATAGGTTCGGGGCACGCTGGCAGATCCGTGAATTGGGCGACTGGGCCGCGCTCCCCATGATTTTTCTGATCTTCAGTATCCTGAGCTTCATCAGCCAGCCTATCGACGCAACTGTCGGCCGCCAGATTGAGCACAATGCCGACATCTACGGTCTGGAAGTTACCCACGACATCAACGCCAACCCACAGGAAACCGCGGCACACGCTTTCCAGGTCCTGGGCGAATTGTCTTTGTCTTACCCTGACCCAAGCCCACTGGTGGTCTTCTGGTATTACGATCACCCGTCCATTCCCGACCGAGTCATCTTTGCTCACCAGTACGATCCCTGGGGCAAGGGTGAGCAGCCGAAATATGTGAAATAGCCTGAGAAATAACTAGCCGCGAATCGACGCAAGTAACCTGAATCCTGGTCTTTATTCGCGTAAATTCGCGGCCAACGTCTTACTTCTTTGCGATTTTTACCTCGTTCTTGTAGTTAAACGTCAGCTTTGTTTCCTCATCCAGCACCAATGCGCGCGCGAAATGATACGAATTGCCCGCGCGCGGCACGTCGATCCTCACCGGCAACACGCCTGAAACCTTCTTCTGCAGGTTGTAGACGTTGTTGGAAGCCTGGTTCTGGGCCAACTGTTGTTGTTTCTCTCTCGCCTTCTTGTCGTCGCGTTCACCGGCGCTAAGGTTGGCCTGGCCATTGGTGCTGAATACATTTGTCCCGCTGTGTGTGCTCACTTGCGAAGAGTTGGTATCGATGGTGGGCGCCGCAGAGGTGACTTCGATCGTCTCACTGGTGTTGCCAACATTGAGCTTGAGCGTGCCGTAGGTTTCGCGGCGACCGGCCTCATGGGATGCTCCGCGCATTGAAGTATGTGCGAAACCCTGTGCAGAAACTTCAATCCGAACGTCGCCAGACGGAACTCCGTAAACCAACCAGCTACCGGAAGCATCAGTAACCGCATACTGGCTCAATCCATTGGCGATGTTGGTTACTTTCACCTGCGCACCCTGGATGACAGCTCCCGTCGGATCAACGACTGTTCCGGCAATTCCTCCACCCAAAGATCCGTTCCTATTGATGTTGTCTCCGTCGACAACGCCGGGATTCATCAGGACGACACCGCCGCCTGGTGACGCGTAGCCAGCGCCGATTCCTCCTCCAAGACCGACGCCATTACTGACGTCATAAACTGCCGGATACTCGTTCATGGCAATGGCGTCTCCGCCAAAGTCTTTCACCTTGTATTGCTCCGGCAGAAATACTTCCCACTCCATCACGCTGATGGGAACATCCATTTTCGGAAGCGAGAGTTCTGATCCACCTTTGCGCGCAAACGGACTCCCTGAATGCACAAAGACAAAAGACACGGTGTAGGGTCCATTGGGGTGGAAGTTAGCGCGCAACAACGGCACACGACTTCCGTCAGTTCCCTGCACGGGCTTCACCTTCTCGCCGGCCACATCCGCGGAGAGTATGGACGCGTCCTGGGGCAGATCAACTCTCATGAACGGCTGTGCCTGGTTCTTGATGGTGAGCGTGACTTCGGTAAGCGAACGCCCTTCTGATGTGACCAGCGTGGTCACCACCGCACGTTCAGCCACTGCGGCAAGCACATCGCTATCGGGAAAGCGTTTCCAATCCAGTGCCAGTGTGGGAGTCTGGTTCGGTTGGCGATGATAACGAAATGCCGCGTGCAAAGGACTTCTGGCCAGCGCGCGCAGATAAGGATTGATTTCCTTCACGTCCATGCGCTTTAGACTGCCGCCTTCTTTGGCCGTGAGTTCCATGGCTCCGGCGCCTTCCACCAGGACCTCACCGCTCTCGCGCTGCGAGTTTTTGAAGGTGATGAATGGCGCTTCAATATTCGCTCCAGTAAACGGCCGCTCCATGGAAATCAAAAGCTGGTGCGAGCGCTGGCTGCCGCCGTTCAGATACACGATAAGCTCGCCCTTGCTGACCTCACTGGTTGACACGGTTGCGCCCGAAGCATTGGTGACTTCGTACCCTGCCGGTATGTCAACTACAAACCGGGCGGGCTGGCCTTGCAGGACAGTGATGTCGGCAAGGGCGGTAATGCGGAAATCGCTCTCATTCACCGATACAAGCGTCTTCACGTCAGCCAGGAAATGCACTTCTTTGGGAGCTACGGGCGCGACTACTTCGCGTTCGCGCGTGGTCCACCAGATGGTGGCAGGCTGGCCGGGGGCAAGAGCGGCTTCAATCGTAGTCTGGCCGCCGGAGGATGACCTCGCCGTGATGAGCCCGGGGTTGATGCGGACGTTGGTGCGGTCGCCGGGAACAACCAGCGTCATCTTCACGCTGCCGGCTGAAGGGACAGGCAGATTAAACGAGGCGCGTCCGGCTTCAGTCACCAGTGGCGTGCCAGTTTCCAGTGTCACGGCAAATTCACCCGCGCCAGGCAAGACAGCGGTGGTCAGCGCGCCTTCCTGCAAGAGAGGAAGCGGCTTGCCTTCACGCTGCGCACTCAGCACCGTCACTCCGGAAGCCAGCGGGACCTTGGTTGCACTCTTGAGAAAAATCTCGCCATCCAGCGCTACCGTTCCGAGCACGTTGCCGCTGGAGACATGCAATTTGAGATCGGCACTCTTGAGCGTGTAGCTGTTGGGTGGTGGCTCCAGCGTCTTGACCGACTTGCTGGCCAGGTCGATTAACCGGTTATATTCCGCCAGAGGCAGCGTTACATTGCCCGACGCTGGCAGCGGAAGCTTACTGTTCGTGACAGGATTGCGCTCAGAGGCCGCCGCACACAGAGCAAGACTCAGGATAAAGATCAGGACAAATGCAATAAAGTTTTTGAGAGTTTTCGGCGTTTTCATTTTTTGCCTTCTTTCTTCTCTTTCTGGTAGCTCAGATCGATTGCCGGAGCGTGGTTTTCCTGAGTGAGTTCAGCAACCAGGTAGACCGGGTGGCCGAACGTAGGGAATGACACGGCCACCGGCAGCGAGCGCGACGTGCGTCCGCCAGAATTGCTGGCGCGATATTGGTCAACCAGGCTCTGGCGCAAGCTGTCCTGCCCGTCCCTGGAGATCGAAAGGTTATCGATGACTGCGACCGAACGGGGCGCTGACACAACGTCTTTTTCGTTCAGGGCCGGTGAAAATGGCACAGCATGCGGCTCCATGCGGAATGCTCCGGGGTCAGGAGTAACGTGGAATTGCGGCGAGTGATAAAACTCCACGCCGGTGCGGGAAATCGCTATATCAACCGCCGGAAGCGCCAGCGTTGCTTTCCCTTTTTCAGTCCAGGCTGGTTCCCGGCTGAGATACATCACCTGCACGGCGAACGCAGCTGAGTCATTGCCGGGACGTGATTTTTCCAGCGGCAATAACAGGCTGTGATCGTCGGCTTCACCGGGGCGTATGGGAACACCGTTGAGCGTGGCGCTCCACACCACCGAACCTGGCGGCAGCTTGATGGCGATGAAATTCTTGTGATTGTTGCGCACGGCATAGTTCGCCTGCACCAGGGTCTTGCCTTCACTGCTCATCAGCACCTTGTAGCGGGCTTCTTCAATGTTGGCCAGCAGGACGGCCTGCTGTTCATAGCGCGCCACATTGACGGTGAGTGAGCGGTCCAACTGATTTTGTCCGCTGCGAAAACGAAATGCCTGAAGAGATGGCGACTGGCGATTGGCTGCCATCTCGCCCAGTTCCGCCGCGTCCACGCCTTCCAGACCTTCCACTTTCGTCAGCTTTTCTTTGATCTCTCCGGCGCCCAGCACGTCCACGGCAACGCCGCCGCTATCGCGTTCCACGTTGAGCAGGCGAAGAATTGGAATGCTGATCTCGCCCTCGCGCGGCGCGCGCACCTCGCCGGTGATGACAAAGCGCGTGGTCTGCTCCACAGGTTCCACCATGGTAACCACCAGTTCCCCGGCTTTGACTTCCCAGTCGCCAACCATGGCTCCTGTTACCTGATTAATTGTGACTTTGTCCGGGACCTGAATGCGTGCTTCGCTAGCCGAGCCCTGCGCAATGGCGAGATCTACGTCCGCCGTGATGGTAGTGAGATCTTCGCCCAGCCCAACAGCTTCCACCAGCGATCCGCGCATGCGCAGCGGCAATTGAATGCGCGCCTGCGCCTCAATTTTGCGATGCCATGAGAAGGTGAGCGGCTCATTGCCATGTCCGTAAGCCAGCCATTTGGTGACTCCCGCGGACTCGCTCTTGTCACTGAGGAGTCCGCCACTGAGCGTCAGCTCCATATTCTTTCGCGGCAGTTCAAGCGAAGCGCGCGTGACGCCGGAGAGTGTGGCCGGCAACGAAAGACTTTCTTCGCCCGCGCCGGCATTCACAGGCATTGCGATATCAAGCAAAAGAAGGGCGCGCCCAGCGTGAGCGAGGACGGCGGAAAGTTGATGTCCGCCTTTGCTTTGGTCAGGCACAAGGGCCAGGGGCTTGCCATCTAGCCTGGCTTCGCGCACCAGCAAGCCGGAAGGGATGGCCACACGCACCCAGCCGTCTTTAATTACGTCCACGGTGAGCGTGGCGCGGCCGGTGGCAAGATCGCCATTATTGCCGATGTGCAGGTCATAATCCACCTTTGTGAGGGTTACCTCAACTGGTGGAGGTTCAGGCGGACGGTCCGCCGGATAGGCGCGTGTCCGCAGCTGCTGGTATTCATCGACGGGGATCACGACCCATCCGGGAGCGGGTGCTGTTTCCTGAGCGAATGCCGTGAACGCGAGCAGTAAAAAAAACAATAAGCGAAGAGAACGTAACAACCTTCTCATAGAAAATGCCTTTCTTTTTGCGAGATGAAAATAGCCCTTCAGAGGCATATCGAAACGATAGGGATCCCTCGCTTCGCTCGGGATAAAAATCCGCCTCATAGCGAATGCCTTTCGGTTTTACAAAATGGATACGGCTTGCCAGACGTGTGCGGCGAGAGGAGGTTCGTTCGCGCGGCGCAAAATGCGCCGTTGCGGCACACGCAGTCAGGAATCACGGTTCTGTCCCTTGATGGCAGGGGCCCAGTGGTGGCAACTGATCTAAGAACGGAGTTGCGGAATTTCTTGCAGGATTTTTTACGCCAACATGTGCTCGATTGCGGCTTCTACATGAATCTGAGTGGTGTCTAATACAGGGACGCCACAAACCTCCGGCTCGCGAAAAATGAGCGACAGCTCGGTTCCGCCAACAATCAGTCCATCGATGGCATTTCGCGATTTCATGGCCGCAACAATGCCTTCGAGATGTTGCCGCGTCTCCGGCAGAACCGTGCCATGCACCAGTTCGCCAAAGTATTTCTCGTGGATGTAATCCTGCTCCTGCTGGTTGGGAACTGCCACTGAAATACCGTGCCGCGAAAAGACGTCAGGATAGAAACTGGCCTGCATCGTGAATTTGGCTCCGAACAGAGCCAGCTTGTTTAGACCGAGAAGCGTGGCCCGATCGGCGGCAGCCTGCACAATGCTGATAAGAGGAATGGGAGAGCTGCGTTCGACTTCGGCAAAGACCAGATGCGGCGCGTTGGCGGCGATCACCCCAAAATCCGCTCCGGCACGGGCCAGCGTCTCTAAATGCGCGAGTAGAAATTTTGCGAGCTCAGGAAGGCGATTGCCAGAAAGCAGAGCCAGCATCTCGGTGAGATTGATGCTGTTGAGGATCAGATGCGGATAGCTTCCGTCAGCATTCTTCTGACGATACGCCGCAATCAGCCGGCGATAGTATTCGATGGTCGACTCCGGACCGATGCCACCGACGATGCCGAGTGTTTTCATTGTTGTTATTTATAAACCAAATTTGTAAATCAACTCAGGCAGCCAAGTTTCAGAAGGCTGCGTGATTCGCACAGCCGGGGGCGGCTGTGCCACACAAGTATGGCCGAAGGAAGGACCTGACTTCGGCACAAGAGGATGGTGAGAGAAAAACCAGCCTTGGAAAACCCTCCAATTTCCCTATTCTGTCCCTGCTTTCCACAGCCGATTTTTGTATAATTGATCGTGCACCCCAATTGCTTCCAAGGCCAAGGGCAACAGCCTCTATCGCGCCAGGGAGCAGCACCCCCAAAAATCACCGCACTCAAACCCCCAACAACTGAGACGAGGAGTTCATGGCAGCGAAATATATTTTCGTAACCGGCGGCGTTGTGTCTTCCCTGGGCAAAGGTCTGGCAGCAGCTTCCATTGGCTGTCTTCTGGAGAGCCGTGGGTTGAAGGTCAACATCATGAAGTTCGACCCCTACTTGAACGTGGACCCGGGCACCATGTCTCCTTTTCAGCATGGCGAAGTGTTTGTGACCGATGACGGCGCGGAAACTGATCTCGATCTCGGCCATTATGAGCGCTTCACCCACGCTCGCTTGCAGCGTGAGAACAACTGGACCACCGGGCGCATTTACGAGCAGATCATCACCAAGGAACGTCGCGGCGACTATCTCGGCAAGACCGTCCAGGTGATTCCGCACGTCACCAATGAAATCAAGGCGGCCATGAAAAAAGTGGCGCAGGATGTGGACATCGCCATTGTGGAGATCGGCGGCACGGTGGGCGACATTGAATCTCTGCCGTTCCTGGAAGCCATCCGCCAGATGCGCCAGGAACTGGGCCGCGACAACACATTGTTTGTGCACGTAACGCTGGTCCCCTGGATCGGCGCCGCCGGTGAACTCAAGACCAAGCCGACGCAGCACTCGGTAAAAGAACTTCTCAGCATCGGAATTCAGCCGGACATTCTTCTTTGCCGCACCGACCGCTTTCTATCGAAAGACCTTAAGGGCAAGATCGCGCTGTTCTGCAACGTGGAAGATGAAGCAGTGATCACCGCGAAAGACGTGGCTTCCATCTATGAGGTCCCGCTGGTGTTCGCCCATGAAGGCGTGGATGCACTGGTCCTTCGTTATCTCCGAGTCGACGCAAAGGCGCCCAACCTTAAGCGATGGGAAGAGCTGGTGCACAAAATCTATAATCCCAAAGATGAGGTGCATATCGGCATTGTGGGCAAGTATGTGGAGTATGAAGATTCCTACAAGTCGCTGAAGGAAGCGCTTGTCCATGGCGCCACGGCGCAGAACCTTAAGCTCAACGTGACATGGGTTGAGGCTGAAGGCCTGGAACACAAGGACGGCAATAATCGCGATTACGAGATGCAACTGGAAGGCTTTGACGGCATCCTGGTCCCCGGGGGCTTCGGCAAGCGAGGCATTGAAGGCATGCTGAACGCAATCCGCTATGCGCGCGAAAAGAAGGTCCCGTATTTCGGAATTTGCCTGGGCATGCAGACAGCGTGCATCGAATACGCACGCAACGTCTGTGGGCTGGAACAGGCCGATTCCAGCGAGTTTGATCCGGCAACGCCGCATCGTGTTATTTACAAGCTCCGCGAACTGCGCGGCATTGACGAGCTCGGCGGCACCATGCGTCTGGGAGCGTGGGCCTGCAAACTGGAACCGCACAGCCATGCCGCGGAGGCCTATGGCACAACTGAGATCAGCGAGCGGCATCGTCACCGCTATGAATTTAATCGCGAGTATGAGGCCATACTCACCGGCGCGGGTATGCGTCTGACCGGCAGCACGCCTGACGGAACCTACGTGGAGATAGTGGAAATTCCCGACCATCCGTATTTCCTGGGCTGCCAGTTCCATCCTGAATTCAAGTCGAAGCCGCTGGAGCCGCATCCGCTGTTCTCCAGCTTTGTAAAAGCCAGCTATGAAAACGGACGGAAGCGCCGGGAAGCCAGGAGCACGGAAGATGTTGAGCTGTTCCTGAGGCCGGAGCGGATCGTTAGGAGATAGCAGTCTCGTCGGGTGCTTTTGCCAATTTAAGATAGATCTACGTGATCCCAGTCCTGATTCACGTAGGCAGTCAGAAAATCCAGGCAGTTCGGTGTTTTGGCCCCGATCCATACGGATGTCCCAACTGCACCGTGAATTTCGTGGTCGGCTGCATACATAAATGCACCGCCTCCCACATAAAAGCGAGTTTGCCCCGGCCACCGCCAGGGTGGAATTGCAACGAGTTCCAATCTGTCAGTGATGGCGTTAAGGTGATCTGGCTTGATCCAAGCGTTCGATGCGGTGTAGGGTGCGTGACACATGATTGCCTCAAAAAGACACGTGAGAATCAAATGTTCCGACAGGCTCACCGCTTCAGGTTTCCAGGTGCCTTCGCCGTAACGGCCAAAAACTGGCGGATCCTCACCTTCGGGCAGAGTTGCCCATTCGTATACTCCCTGGTTCTCGATCTGAAACAACAGAAGGCCATCTTCGATTGTGAGCTTTCCGGAATCATCGGCGCTCTCCCTCGGAGAAAAAAGGAAGTTCTGCCCACTCATGATTTCGGTACGTTTTCCGGCCCATCTATACCAATTGAAAAGAGGGGCGGGCAAGGGCAACCCCTTTAACTCGTCTATGCTTAGCCCGTCTTCAGCCTTGATAGGGCCATGCCAATACTGGACTATCTCCTGCAGCACTTCGAACTGCGTTTCTGCTGTAGTCGAGTCTTTGAGCAGCGCCAGCGTCCTGTCGACTCTCGCTTCCGCTTCGCCTCCGCGCGATGAGGCTTTATCGTTCACTATTTTTACCTGCCTCGCCCGATGATCAGGGTGATGTCATCATGTTGCTCTCGCGCGCTGAACTTCTGCACCTCAGCCACAATCGACTCCAGCGCGGCCTGAGGACCGGCTTCGCAGTTTCGCTTTAACGCTGCGATCAGCCTCTCTTCTCCGAATTCTTCTCCCACGTCATTGAACGATTCCGTAACGCCATCGGTATAGAGCGCGAATGTGTCGCCGGCAAAAAGGCTGCACTCCGCCATGGAGCAATCCCAATCCTTGAAAAGACCTACCACGGTGCAAGTGGAATCGAGCCGCTCCAGAGCACCATCCCTGCGGAGCAACAGCGCACACAGGTGGCCGCAGTTGGCATAGCGTAAACGGCGGGCGTGATCGTCATAGGCGCCAAAAAAGAGGCTGGCATAAGTGTTCTCGGCGGTGTTCTCATAAAAGAGGCTGTTCACCGACTGCAAAAAGCGCTGCGGGTCGTCCCACGCCACGGCACTCTGGCTGCGAAAGCTTGCCTGCAAGTTGGCCATCATGAGAGCAGCGGCAATTCCCTTGCCTGACACGTCTGCAAGCGCAAAAGCCAGGCGGTCCCGGCCCAGACTGAGAAAGTCGTAATAATCTCCGCCGACTTCCCGGGCCTGAATGCAGATACCGGCATACTCGAGCGTTCGCGCTTGCGGCAGCGCCTGAGGGAACAATCGCGCCTGAACTTGTTTGGCGATTTCAAGTTCATGAGCGGCGCGCCGCTCCGATTCCAGCTTGGCCGCGATAGCACGACGTTGTATTTCAATGGCCCGGCTGATTTCATCGATACTGATCAGAGCGAAGGAATTGTTATCCAGATCGGTAAAGCGGGTAAAAACTCCGCCCCACACCGGCTGCTCATCTCCGAACAGCCGGGATTGTTCGGCCACGCGCGCGGGCGCCTGCTGCCGGTATTTGATACGCCTGAGCCGCGGCGTGTGCTGGAAGCGGACGCCCCGTTTTCTCCATTCACTATATTTGGCGGCAACATCTTCGGTGACAAAAACCACTTGCGTCGGCCTGCCGATGAATTCGTATTCTTCTGAGCCGGGCTCAGGCGCCATCAGGTTGAGCCCCGCACTCCCATCTGGAGGGGCAATGCCAATGCGGCGACGGCCGGATTGCAGGATGACATCAGAAACCAGCCTGAAGCCAAGCTGATCCACATAGAACCGCAGGCTTTTCTCCAGGTCATGAACGAAAACGTCCACAGCCTGAATGCCGAGATAGAGCTCTCGCTGGGCGTTGTCCTGGACTTTGTCCTGGGCATTGTCCTGGACTGGGTCCTGGCTTTGGCTGGATTCGATTCCGGTTGGTAAGGACGAGCTCATCGCCGTGATTATAAGACCGTGGGCGACCGGGCGCGTCAGGGAAGCTCAGATGGATGCCAATGGTATCTCAATTCATGTAAGCTTTTTGAAGATGCCCAATCCTATTCAATTTTCGCTTGATGGCCTCAATATCGGATCCAATCTATTCCTCATCGCCGGTCCATGCGTGATCGAAAGCGAAGAGCACGTGATCCGCATGGCGCAGGAGATCAGCGTTGTCGGCAAAAAACTGGCCATTCCTTACATTTTCAAGGCGTCTTATGACAAGGCGAATCGCACGTCACTGAAGAGCTTTCGCGGCCCCGGGTTGGATGAAGGCCTGCGCATACTGCGTAAAGTGAAAGAGACTGTCGGTGTTCCCGTTCTAACGGACGTCCATGCAGCCGTGGATGTCCCTAAAGTTGCCGACGTAGTCGACGTTGTCCAGATTCCGGCCTTCCTGTGCCGCCAGACGGACCTGCTGGTGGCGGCCGCCAAGCATGCCAAAGCAATCAACATCAAGAAAGGACAGTTTGTTTCTCCCTGGGACATGAAGCACGCGGTGGACAAGGTACGCGAGTCCGGCAACCAGAATATCTTTCTCACAGAACGCGGCAGTTCTTTCGGCTACAACAATTTGGTTGTCGACATGCGCTCTCTGGCCATCATGCGCGAGTTTGCTCCGGTGGTGTTTGACGCAACGCATTCGGTGCAGCTTCCTTCAGCGGGCGCGAAGGGCGAAGCTGTCTCGGGCGGACAGCCGCAGTTTATTCCTGTGTTGTCACGCGCGGCTGTGGCGGCGGGTATCGATGGAATTTTTATGGAAGTACATGACAATCCAGCGCAGGCGAAGTCAGATGGCGCGAATGCGCTGGATTTGAAGAACCTGGAAGGCACTTTGCGCCAGCTTCTGGCAATTCGCAAGGCACTCGCCAGCTAGCGCCGTGGAATCATGAGAACGTACCCGACCGGGAGAGGCACTCCCCAGATTCGAGGAGCCTCTCCACTAAAAAACGGCCGGAGTGCAGCCAACTGAAACTTAGTTTCGTGCCTTGGGCACCGTCGTGCTCACACTGGCCGGAGGCGCTGCTGAATCGCTCATCTGGTGCGATTCAGAGTGATGCATGCCGATCTCCTGGTTTTGCGGCTTGCTGTTTTGAGCGTGCGCCAGCTTACCTTCAGGGTCCTTGCTTTGCCTTTTGAGAAAATCAATGAGCGACGCGGTATCTTCGTCGCTGATGCGCAGATTGGGCATGCGTATCTGTCTGTATTTTTCAAACAGGGCGGTTGCAATCGGGTCGCCCGCGGCAATCATCTTCTCCGGCGTCTGAATAAACTGAGCCAGCCACTTGGGATCGCGAACGTCGGCCACTCCCTGGAGGTCCGGGCCGATTTTTTCGCCGTGGCCGATGGTATGACAGGCCGAGCACTGAATCGCAAAAGTATAGCGGCCGGAATCAGTATCGACTGCCTGTGCCTGGGCTGTGCCCGTATTCTGGTTGCTGGTGGTGAGCTTCCAGTTGTTCAGCCGGTCACCGATCAGGGTGGCCAGAAAACGTGGATTGTCAGTGGCCGCGTTTTTCATCCACTGGCCGGCGGGCTCGTTGCCCAGCAGCACGGCCGGTTCGTGCCCATCACGATCATTGGGGTCGGGGTCAGTGTACAGCCCGAGCTTCTGGCTCAATAGGTCAATGTCACTCTTTTTGCCGGTAAGAAACGTCCATCCCGGCCCGACGTGGTACTTGTCCGCATAATCTTTCAGGACCGCGGGCGTATCGCGCTTGGGATCGATGGTGATGGAGTAAAAAAATATTTCTTTGCCGACGGCGTCGCCAAGCATTTTCTGCACCTGGACGAGGCGTGCCGTTTCCAGCGGACATGAATCAACACAATGGGTATAGATAAGGTCGATAACTACGATCTTGCCTTTGATGAGATCATCGTAAAAATGTACGACTTTGCCGTCCTGAGTGGTCAGCTCCACGTTAGGAAAATAGTTTGCTCCCCAACGCTTATTGTCGGCGCGCGCGAACGACGGCCGCATCACAGCCAGAGCTCCGGCGCACACCAGCGCCACCGCCAGGACTCGTATTGCTGACTTCGATTTCATCGTCTTTTCCGTCTTTTCCCTGGGATCCCGATAGAGCCAGATTACAGAAACGGGCGGACCGCAATTTTGTTGCGGTCCGCCTGTCTGTTTAATTGTCCTCAGCTTTGGTTAGAAAGCTGTTGGAGCTATGTCATCCGGATTCGCGAAGGTGACACCGGTTGGCGCCGCGATCGGGGTAGGCAGACGATTGAGGAAGGGTTCTCCTGAATCGCTGATTTCCCAACGGACCAACATGGCGTTATCTTCGTGGACCGTGTTGTGGCAGTGCTCCATGTACATGCCGCCCCAATCGCGGAACTGCATGGTCAAGGTCACGCTTCCACCCGGACGCAGACGATACACGTCCTTGCGACCCTGTTCCCACGCCGGCACGTTGCTGGCTTTGCCGTTGCGGGCCAGGATCTGGCCTTCTTCAAAGTGGATGTGGATCGGGTGATCCCAGCCACCGCCACCGTTCTGGAGTGTCCAGATTTCGCGGGTGCCGGATTTCGGCGCCGCGGAAATACGGCCGAAGCTGGCGTCCTTTACCTGGCCACCATCGGTGCCTACACCCCACGGACCAGGCTGTCCGCCGGCTCCCGTGAAGAATGCTGCATCGTCGGGTTGCGGCAAGGGCTGGCTTGCGCCTCTGCCGAAGACGAACGTTCTCTGGCGGGAAACTGGAACATTGGACAGATCCGGGTTCGGGATAAGCTGGCTCGGCAACTGGCTCTGGTCGGGAGTCGCCGGGTTACGCACGATGCGGAACTCGAGGAACTTACCAACGCAGGGATCAAGTGATTGACCGGACAACGCCTGGGCAATGGTCAGGTCTTTGCTCGGCTTCTTACCGTCAACGTGCTCAACCACGTTGACCAGCCAGACTTTGCTGCCAATGGAGTACTTGGAGAAGTCGATGACCCAGTCATAGCGCTCGGCGATGCCCTGCTCGTCAGATACGGCCTGAGGAACCACGTTCGGAAGCAGGTTGCCATCGTTGGCAATCTGGACGATCGGTGTTCCGTCAGAGAGACCGTACGCGAAGAAGCGGGATACGCTGGCGTTCAGGATGCGGAAGCGATACTTGCGGCGTTCCACTTCGAAATACGGCAAGTAGGTCAGGTTGACCGTCATCACGTCGCCAAGGAAACCGTCGAACTCGAAGATGTCAAAGAAAAGTTGACCGTTCGAATCGAAAGCTTTGTCAGCCAGCATGAGGTTGACGTCATAGTCCAGGTTGCCGAAGTCATTGGCAGTACCGGAGGGCAGACGGAAGTTGACGCCGTCATTGATGGATTCGTTACCGCGATCCAGGCCGCTGTAAATATTGAACATGGCAGCGTTGCCTTTGTACACGTTCTGCGAAGTGAAGCTGAACATGTGATCGTGGAACCAGTGGGTGGACATGGTTTCTTTCCAGTCACCGGGTACGTTGGTCAGGCCGCCGCTGCCATCAGGGCTGCTGGCACGACGATCAGTAGCGCCAGTGTTGATGGTGTTGCGTCCAGCCAGAACGATTGGCCAGTGATAGTCGTAGAACTGTCCCGGGAAGAAGAATGCGCCGGTAAAGCCGTCATTCTCCGCGCCGTGGTGTCCGTTGTGCTCGTGCGTCGAGATGGTGTGGCGTCCGAAACCATTGTTCGCATTGATATCAGCAGGCAGCTGATTGTGATGGCGGAAAATGAGCGGCTCGCCGTACTTGCCCTGGACCAGCTTGGGAGGAATGGTTCCGTTGAAGGTCCACACTGAGTTCGGCTGCTGCGTGGGCAGGCCAGGGTGGAACTTCAGCGGCAGAGATGCAGTCGGATCGATGCCCGAGTTCAGGTTGCTGGCAACACCGGGGTTGTAAACCGTGTTGGTCGTGGCCTGACCCTGGGTCATCTCGATTGCAATCTGCGGCGGAAATTTATCGAAGCCCTGGTGGGCCCAGATCGGTCCACCGGGACGGCCTTCAATTGGCCCGTAGAGATTGGTTTGTCCGCCGACCAAGGCCGGGTCCAGCTTTTGCTTTGTCTGGTTGGCTTGCGCCTGGGGAATGATTGCGCCAAACGGATGCGGATGGGTTGCGTCAATCACTGACGGAATCGGTTTGCGCTCGATTACATCAAAGCGCGGCATAGGAGTTGAGAACGGTTGAACACCGCCCAACGGGCTGCGTGGTGCGCCGGTCGGGATTGTGGCGTATGCACTGGAGACAAACGGATTGAGTCCGTGAATCGGCGCCAGGGCTCCGGCGGATGAGATCAAACCCCATTTAATGAGGTCGCGACGAGAAACTTTGCCTTGAGAAAAAGCCGTTAAAATCTCAGCTCTATTCTTTCTGGCTTCCTCTGCTTCCTTCACGCGTGCACGGGAAGCATCCTTGGGTAGATAGATAAAACTCATTTGGCTACGCTCCTTAAGTTCTACTTCACCCTTGCACGGAGCCGCACGGCAGCAGCGTACATGCGCCGCTGCGCGTATCGAAAACGGGTGGGCATCACCCGCCTATTCCAAGAGCGCCGTCTTGGGGGCAACACTCTTAGACCTCTGTTCAAGGTGTTCACTAAAACCCCGCTGAGGCTTGCTTTGCGGAGCGAAAAGCCCGGAAGTATCGAAGATCGAGTAATGTCTGGTTTATGACATTGCGTCTTACGACGTTAAGCCGATTGAGAGTATGCGAAAGTTGCCATGAGAAAACAATAAGAAAAACATTAAAATCCTTAATGTATGCGTAAAATGGCACTTTTGTGAGCACATCGCCATCTTCGATCGGAGTTACCGTTGACGTTTCAGCGGGTTGCAAGGATGACCTGGAGCTGGGCGGGAAGGCTGAGAGGTGGATTGGGGGTGCCCATTCTCAGAATCCTGCGGTCCCGCTGAGCATCTATTTAGATATGAACGGCATAAAAACTGCTTTCCTGCTGACCCTTATGACCCTTCTGGCCATAGGAATTGGCGACTACTTTGGCGGGCGCAACGGGATGGCTCTTGCCTTTGTGTTTGCGGCAGTGACCAACTTTGTTTCGTACTTCTTTTCAGACAAGATTGCCCTCGCCATGTATCGTGCCACACCCGTTACACGGGAGCAGTTGCCGCGGGTTTATTCGGTAGTAGAAAGACTGACCCAGAAGATCGGCATACCGATGCCGAAGATCTTTGTGATCCCCAATGATTCTCCTAACGCTTTCGCCACCGGGCGCAATCCTGAGCACGCTTCCGTCGCTGTGACCCAGGGAATCCTGAACCTGCTGACTGATGACGAACTTGAAGGCGTGCTGGCCCACGAATTGGGCCACGTAAAGAATCGTGACATTCTTACCAGCTCCATCGCCGCCACACTGGCCGGTGCCATCAGCATGATTGCACGCATGGCGTTCTGGTTTGGAAGCGGAGACGATCGTGATCGCCGTGGTGGTGGTCTGGGTGCGCTTCTGATGATGATTCTTGCGCCTTTTGTCGCCTTACTGATTCAACTCTGGGTTTCTCGGACACGCGAATATGAGGCTGACGCGAGCGGCGCTCAATACACCGGCAATCCGCAGGCGCTGGCGCGGGCCCTGGAAAAGCTGGACTCTTATTCCAGACGTGTACCGCTGATGGCCACTCCATCCACTGCACACTTGTTTATCATCAAGCCGATGATGGGCATGGATTTCGGCAGCCTGTTTTCAACGCATCCTCCTATTTATAAGAGAATTGAGCGCCTCACCGGGCATACGACGCGGCCGCTGTAAGGAAGAGCAGACCTTACCGCTGATGAACGCGGATAAACGCTGATAAGAACGAAGGCTTCAGCTTGAGCGTCCTGGCCCAATAAGCATTAGATTTCAAAGGAATCGATGGCAGAAACGGCGTCTGTGCAACGGGACAAGGCTAAGTTGTTGTAGTTCGTAGGGTTCCCTCGCTTCGCTCGGGACAAGAGACAGGAAACTACTTCTCCAAAACCACGAGTTGCCCGTTCTCCACGCGCAGGTCGGCCACATAGGAAGGAAGCTTCATTTTCTCGCGGTTGATCGGCTCGCGCAGCTTGCTCTGGAGTTGCATTTTCACCAGGGAAACCGGGACTGGCAGATCGCCAATCTTCATGTCCGATAAATCAAACGTCAGGTAACCATCCACCACGCGCAGCTTGCCGGAGACTGTGAGATAAACATCTTTGCCGTGAACATTGGATACGAACTGCCCGGTCACGTGGTCACCGGCAAAGAAGACCTGCGCGGGCGTAACCTGAGCCTGATCTTGGGAAGAAACGTCACTGTGCCCTTGAATGGCTTCCTGAAACGCAGCGTTTACTTCGTCCGTGGTAAAACGGAATTCTGAAGTCTCACCGCGGAGGTGGGCCTGCTCCAGATCAACCCACTTGTCCTGGAAGCTCTCACTGTCATGCCGAACAGCCGCTCCGTCCGCGGGTTCAGCCAGCAGAGCAGGACGCTTTAACATGAGCGCCGGCAGCATCAGCATGAAGCAAAGCATGCCGCAGCGCGCAACGGTCCACCCCGACCAAGGCTTTTTCTGTCCAGACATAAGGTGAATTGTTGCACAGGAAGTTCAGCGACGCAGGTTACTTTGGGAACCATGGCGCATCCCGGTTGTTCTTGAGGATAGATGTACAGTGCGCGCATAGTAGGAAGAACAACACCCCTGGTAAGGGGCATGTGCCCATCGCAATTTAGTCACATCACGTTACAATAGGGCCAAGTACATGGTTTCAACACAACTCCACTCAGCCTCCGGGACTCGCGCCACCGCCATTGAGCAGTCCCTGCGCAGTATTATCCGCGGCAATGACGAAGTGGTACGCATGGCAATGGTATGCGTGCTGGCTCGAGGCCACCTTCTGATTGAAGGCGTACCCGGCGTTGGTAAGACCACGCTGGCACATGCGCTTGCGCGCACCCTGGAATGCACGTTCCAGCGTCTGCAATTCACCAGTGACATGCTGCCTTCTGACGTGCTGGGCATTTCCGTGTATTCGGCGGTGGAGCAGCAATTCGAGTTCAAAGCCGGGCCGGTCTTTACCAACATTCTGCTGGCCGACGAAATTAATCGCACCACACCCAAGACCCAATCGGCATTGCTGGAAGCGATGAATGAAGGCCAGGTCACCATGGACGGCCACTCACATCCGCTGCCGCAGCCATTTCTGGTGATCGCAACCCAGAATCCTATTGAGCATCACGGCACATACCCGCTGCCGGAATCACAGCTTGACCGTTTTCTGCTTCGCCTTCATATGGGCTATCCGCAAAAATCCAGCGAGAGAGAGATCCTGCGCTCAGAGGCTGGAGCGGCCCGCCTGGAACAAATCACTCCCGTGGCGACAGGTGCAGAGATTATCGCCATGCAGGAAGAAGTGAAACTGGTGAAGGTGGATGACAGCCTGGTGGATTACGCGCTGGAGATCGTAAAGCGTACGCGCGAATCTGAGTCCCTGGCGCTTGGCGTATCACCGCGCGGGTCCCTGATGCTCTACCGCGCCGCCCAGGCCATGGCTTATCTCGATGGCCGCAAGTTTGCAACCCCGACAGATTTTAAAAGTCTTGCCACGCCCGTGTTCTCTCACCGCGTGGTGGTGAATGCGCGTTACTCTTCCACCATGAAGAAAGCCGACCAGGCCGAAACCATCATTCGCGACATCGTCCAAAGCATTCCAGTACCAGTATGAGTAGGTTTGCTGGATTAACGCTGCGTGCGTTGATGCTGCTGGCGCTGATCACATGGATCGGCGGAATCATCTTTTTCTCGTTCGTGCTGGCTCCCACGGTCTTTACCGTTCTGCCAACAACCAAGCTGGCTGGCGACGTAGTGAGCGTGAGTCTGAGCAAAATGCACTGGATGGCATTGGTCTCAGGGCTGCTTTTCCTGCTCGCATCCATCATTTATCAAGCTAAGGGCGACGGCGGTTCCGGCGAATCTCATTCAAAGCTGATTTGGGCGACTCACTTGCTCGTGGTTGCTATGCTGGCGCTCACCTGGATTTCTCAATCCGTCATCACTCCTAAAATTCGTGATCTCAGGATTGAAATGGCCTCCGCGCAAGGCATCTCCACCGAACACCGCGCGCAATTCGATCATCTCCACGCCTGGTCCACCCGCGCTGAAGGCGGCGTCTTCTTCTGTGGACTTGTCGTGGTCGTGCTGACGGCGAAGCGCTTTGGTGACTGAGCGAAACTCAGTTCCGCAACCACTTTTGCAGATAGCTCTCGATCCCCGCGGGGTCAGCCATCGTGTGGATTGCGCCGATATGCCCGTCTGGACGAATCACATAAACCTCGCCCTGCTTGAATCCTGCTTTTCCTGCCGCCTTCGACCATGGAAATACATGCGCCGGAAGTTTCCAGGCACTCGCCTTTTCGCGAACCCAGTTATCGCATTCACCATAAACGTGGATTTGAAAATCGAGTGACTTCAAGGGCGAGTAGTTGTCTTGCCCCTCGAGCCACGGCAGTCTGTCTCCGGCGTGGAGATCGCCAGCTTTTCCTTCGCTCAACGGGCTGTGCCGGTATTGGATTCGCGTCTGTGATACCAGCCGGAACTGGGCTGTGCGGGCCGCTCGAAACTTCAATACTCGTGGCCCCAAATACGGCAGCAGGAAGTTTCGAACGAACCGTGACCGCGGGTCCTGTCCAACTGCAAATTGAAAAAGCCTGTCAGTACTCTCGACCAGGGTCCTGGCAAATGCGATCCGTTCCGGTTCATACGTTTCAAGGATCTTGACGTTCGCTCTTCCCTGCAGAACCGCCGCAAGCTTCCAGGCCTGATTCACCGCATCGCCAATGCCGGTATTCATTCCTTGTCCGCCCGCAGGACTGTGGATGTGTCCGGCATCGCCTGCGATAAACACACGCCCTCGACGAAAATGATCCGCCACCCGGTGATGCACGTGGTAGATCGAGAACCAGTTCACTTCATGAACATCCACGTCCATGTCCCGCTTTACAAACGGACGAATATCTTCGAACGTCACATTCTCAACCTTGTTGATCTCCGGCGGGACAACTCCAATCAGCCGGAACATGCCCGTGCTGCGTACCGGGAACGCAAGCATGAATGAACGGCCGCTCAAACAGGCATTGAGTTCAGGCGTAATGGGCAGGCCCTCCGCTTTCACGTCTGCCACATAAAACACTTGCGCATATGTGCCACCAGGAAACCCCAGCTTCAGAGTTTCACGCACTGTGCTGCGCGCTCCATCGCATCCGCAGAGATACGCAAAGCTGGCCTTCTCTTTCACCCCATTCTTCTCGAGCGTCACTTGCACCGAATCGCCTGTATCTTCGAAGCCTGAGAGCCTTGTCTCCCACTCAACTCGCACACCTTGTTCTTCCAGCCATCTCACCAGCAAGCGCTCATGATCGTCCTGAGGCAAACTCAAAACAAAGGGATAAGGACTGATGCCGGAACCAATGTTGTTGAACGGAAAGCCTGCGATCGCACGTTTTCCTTTTCGCAGATGGCCGCCATTGACCAGAATACCTGCCTCTATTGTCTGATCAGCGACGCCCATCTGGCGATAAAACTCGAGCGTCCTGGCCTGCACCGCCATCGCGCGCGATGCCTGCCCCGGCCCGGAATTCTTGTCGATGATCCTGGCTCGTATCCCTGATTTAACGAGCCATAGCGCCAACACCAGCCCCGTAGGACCGGCCCCTACGATCAGAATTTCGTTCACCCGTGTTCTCCATTCATGATTTTTGCGGTAGGTAAATCATACAAGTGCAGAATGCAGCATTCAGCCGTTAGCCATTTGCACTTAGCCATTAGTCGTTAGGCCGCGACCACATCACATTCGTTGCAGTAGCCTACATTGCTATTACGCTCCCTGATTTACAATCAAAGGTTGCCCTTAGCATCTGAGTGGAACGCATAAGGGCGAGGCCTGAACACGCGCCGAGCCCGATGTAGACAAGCGCAGAACACATTTTAAGAAAACGATTCCGCGCAAGCGGTCTGGAGCGAAGCGACAAAACCCATGAAAACTGGAATTATAGGTTTGCCTCAGGTAGGCAAGACATCATTATTCAAGATCCTCACCAAGGTAGACATTTCCAGCCGTGGTCATTCCAATCCGCGAGAAGCGCATCTTGGTATAGCCAAGGTGCCGGACGACCGTCTGGATCGTCTGGCAGTGCAATATAACCCCAAAAAGCTAACGCATGCCGTGGTGGAATACGTTGACGTGGCTGCCATCGGGCAGGACGCGCTGAAAGAAACGGCGTTCCTGACCAACCTGCGTACGGTCGACGCGCTGGCCCATGTTCTGCGCGCTTTTGATGACCCTTCCATTCCGCATGTCGGCCCGAATGATCCGCTGCGAGACGCGAAGAACGTTGATTTCGATTTGATCGTCAGCGATCTGGGACAGGTGGAGAAACGCCTGGAGCGTCTGGAAAAAGACCTGAAGAAGATGAAGACGGCTGAGTTGGAGCGCGAAAATGACCTGATTATTCGCGCCAAGGCCCATCTGGAGAAGGAGCTGCCGCTGCGGGAGATGGATATCACCGCCGATGACGAAAAACGCATACGCGGCTTCATGTTCCTGAGCCAGAAACCGATCCTGTATGTACTGAACGTGAATGAATCGGCCACGCTGGGCGCCGACCTTGAGAACGCAGTGACAAAGTTCAAGCTCAATGAGATTGCGTCGCGTAAAAACGCCGGCGCAACTGCCATCTGCGGCAAGGTGGAAGCCGAGCTCACGGAAATGAGCGATGAAGAATCCCAGGAATTTCTTTCCAGTTACGGCCTGAAGGAAAGCGGGCTGACACGGCTGATCCGCAAGACCTACGAACTGCTTGGTGTGATTTCATTCTTCACCATTGGCGAGGATGAGTGCCGCGCATGGACTGTGCCGCGAAACTCACGCGCACAGAATGCCGCTGGAGCCATTCACTCTGATCTGGAAAAGCATTTCATTCGCGCGGAAACTATTCATTGGGACACCCTGCTGGATGCCGGGTCTGAAGCCAACGCACGGTCGAAAGGGCAACTGCGGCTGGAAGGCAAAGACTACATCGTGCAGGACGGCGACGTGTTGCATATCCGGCATAGCGGGTAAGCTTCTTTTGTCGCTCCGCTCGCGCTGCGCTCCGGCCTCCGGCAGTAAGGAAATCTCTTCTTTCCTACCTTTTACCCACCCTTGCGACACCGAGCGTGTACCACGCTCGGGTGCCTCAGAGTGGGCTAACTTCTCGACGGGCCTACGGCCCTGATTGTCAAAGGTGGAAATGTAACGACCCCACGAGTTCACCGGCCGGAGCTGGGTGTTTTTCACCTATCTGGGCGCAGTTTGGACAAAGACTACTTACAGCATAGATAAGTTTTTGTCCCGAGACGAACCAAACCAATGTCTCGAGAAAATTCCCTGATACGACCATCGTTCGTTGAATATTCTCGGGGTTCCTCTTTCGCCGTCGTTCCGCGCTGCGGAAGTCCGACATCTCTCGGAATGACACGGTTAGAGGTGCTCGCGCGCCGCGAAGCTGTGGCTGTTCAAAGCAATTTTGATATGGTTCCGCGGAAAATAAATTGCGGCATCTTAACGCGCTAAAAGAGGGATCGACCGCGGAATCCTGTTATTCTGATTGATTCCTCAATGACTTCTATCACAACAAGCATTCTTCTGGGCGTGACGGCGGCGCTGGCCAACGGGTTTGGCGGCGCAGTGATTGTTCAAAAAGACTGGGACAAGCGATACCTGCGCTACTTTGTGGCGCTGGGCGCAGGCTTCATGCTGGGCACCGCTTTGCTGGAGATGCTGCCGGAAAGCATTCGTCTCTCCGGCCCCAACGCTCCATTGCTGCTGCTCGCGGGATACTTCCTGGTGCACTTCTTCGAGCACACGGTCACATCCCATTTCCACTTCGGAGAAGAAACGCATCATGAAGAGTATGCCAACTCACGGCGCATATACTCGGTGCTGTTCGGCCTCATCATCCACACGTTCTTTGACGGAGTGGCCATCGCCTCCGGCTTTCTGGTATCCAACTGGCTCGGCTGGCTGATTTTTCTGGCAGTCATCCTGCACAAAGTACCCGAAGGTTTCACCGCATCTTCTATCATGCTGGCGGCCGGACATCGCAAACGAGACGCGTGGCTGGCATCCGCGGTGCTGGGTGTGGCTACCGTGATCGGTGTGCTCACGGTGACGGTATTCACGCGCTCACTTCCAGCGGGACTGCCGCTCTCTGCGGGCGTGACGCTCTATGTGGCGGCTTCAGACCTGATTCCGGAGGTCAATCGCGAGCGAGGCCTGGGCGTGGCTCTGGCCGTATTCGCAGGCGTGGGAATGTTCCTGGTGCTGCAACATTTCTTTCACTAAATTTTCCCGGTCTATATAGCGACAAAAAAACACGGGCAAAGGCCCGTGTTTGGAGTGTTTGAGATTTTACGTAACGCGCGCGCCAGCTACTCCACTTCGTGTTTTGCCGAATAGCCGTCGCGGGAAATCACCTGATACTTCACGTCCTTACCTTTTTCATCACGCATCTTAAGCGGGCTTCCGTCTGGTCCCACCAGCTCAACCTTGAGTTTGCGGAATGTGCCATCCTGCTTCGGATTCGTGGGACGGTAAGCAATCGTGTACTGGTTACGAATGGTCTGCGCGATGTCGGCGAAAGTGTCTTTGAATGAACCCTGGAACATGGGCTGGTAGAACTTTCCGCCCGTCATTTTGGCGAACGTCTTCATCTGATTGTCCGCCTGGAGCCACTCAGTACGGCAGCTGAATGAAGTAATGGGGCAAAGCGCCGAGGACATACCGTGCGACTCAGCGTATTCCCGCAAGGCTGCGCCTGTGCTGATGGAGTAGATGGCGATGTCTTTTGCGCCCTGCACTTTCTTGTAAATCTGATCGAGCGTGTGTTTGCTGAATGTGTCTCGTCCGCTGGAAATCAGCATGATGTACTTGCGGCCTTCCACTTCATCCAGGCGGTCCAGAGTTTCATACAGTGCGTCAAAAAGGTTTGACTCGGCCGACATGGCAAACTGAAGGCTGCGCAGGCCTTCATAGATCTCGCGCTTGTCCTGGGTGAAGTCGGCCAGAATATGCGGCTTGATGTCATAGGTGATGAGCGCGATCCAATCTTGCTTTTTCAGCGTGCTGGCGAACACACTGGAAGCATAGAGAGAATCGTACTCCAACGGATAGAAATTGTTGGCAAACTCCACCAGCATCACGGCGGTGACCGGCGCCTCTGACTGATTAAAGCCGGTGATTGTCTGCGGGACGCCATCTTCGAGCACGCGGAAGTTTTCCTTCCTGAGCCCGGGTATGAACATGCCCTGCTTGGAGAGCACTCCCACATCCAGTGAAACCAGCGGGACGTTCACGCGGAGGGTGAAGTTGGGCAGGCCTTCCACTTTCTTGGGCGGCTTGGGCGTGTCTTCCTTCGCCGGAGGCTGGTCTTTCTTCTTGGGTACCGCAATGGGGCCAATGTCACCTTGCGGGCCACCAGCCGATGGCGTGGTATTTTGCTGGTTCTGTTGCTGCTGTGTCGATTGCTGTTGCCCTTGCTGCTGCTGTTGTTGTTGCCCTTGCTGCGAACCGCTACCGCTATCCTGGACCGCCAAAACCGTAACCGTATTTAGAATTGCAAAGCCCATGACAAGAGCGGGGGCAAAGAGCAACCGGGCAATCACCTTAGAGATGCTAGACAGATTTCGGGACTGTGTTAAGGACATTTCTGGCTGCCTTTTTGGAAATTTGTATTCTAGTATAGATGCACGAACTCACCTTTTTAGTGGCCCAAATTACAGCCTGAGGGCCAAGGTGTATTCGGCAAAGGTTTTTGTCCTCATGAGAATAACCGCAGTAGCCGCCGCTCTCGTTATCTTATCAGGGGTATGTTTCGCCCAGGCCCCTGCCCAAAACAACTCTGCACCTGCAAAACCGGCATCGCCAACCCAGATCATGACCGTGGACGAAGTGCGTCCGGGCATGAAGGGAGTAGCTTACACGGTTTTTCAGGGAACGCAGCCGGAAAGCATGGGAGTTGAAGTTCTTGGCGTACTCAAGAACATGAACGGTCCCAAGAGTGACGTGATCCTGGTCCGCTTGCACGGGGAAAAAGCAGAGTACACGGGCGTGGTTGCCGGCATGAGCGGCAGCCCGGTTTACATTGATGGAAAGATGCTGGGGGCAATCGCGTATCGCATCGGCCAGTTCTCCAAAGAGCCTATTGCCGGTGTGACGCCGATCTCGCAAATGCTGGAAATCAATGAGTTTGATAGCAGCATTCCGCAACAGGGCGCGGCCGCCGCCAACAGAACGGCCGGTCCGGAAAAAACCAGCGGCCCCGGCGCGACCGATATGAGCGCGTTCAAAGGCGTGGCACAGTATCTTCAGCCGATCGATTCACCATTCGTTTTCAACGGATTTACAGAGGCTTCTCTACAGAAGTTTGGATCCGAGTTCGCAGCGGCCGGCATCACGCCGGTGATGGGCGTTGGTTCCGTCAGCGCGGAGAAACAGCCTGAGCCTCTGGTGCCCGGCTCTGCCGTCAGCGCCATCATGGTGCGCGGTGACATGGATGTGGCCGCCACCTGCACCGTCACTTACATGGACAAAGATCACCTGCTGGCCTGCGGACATCCGCTGACCCAGTACGGCATGGTCGATATGCCCATGACCAAGGCAAACGTGATTGCCACGCTGGCTTCACCGCTCAATGCTTTCAAGATCGTGAATGCCACCGAAGCGGTGGGAGCTTTTGTGCAGGACCGCAAGACCGGCATCATGGGCACGTTTGATCGTGAGCCGCAGATGATTCCGGTCACGCTCAACATTCATGGACCGAGCGGTCCCAAAGAATTTCACTACGAAGTCCTGAACAATCCCAAGCTCACGCCCCTGATGATGATGGCGACGGTTTTCAACGCCCTCATGGGCATGAATCAGTACGGAGAAGAAACCACGTATCGCATGAACGGCAAGATCCACGTGGGCGGATATCCCGACGTGAAGATGGCCAACATGTTTTCGCCGACTGACAGCCAGCCAACTGCTTACGCAGTAGCCATGGCCCTGGGTGAACACTTCGGCCGCATTTACGATAACCCTTACGAAGCACCGATGGTAAAAGGCGTTTCGCTGGACTTCGACCTGGAACGTGATCGTCACTCCGCCGTGCTGGAAAATGCGCGCACCGATGTGACGGAAGCGCGCCCGGGCGATGAGATCACGATTGAAGCTGTTCTCCGCCCCTATCGTGGCGACCGCATTGTCCGCCGTATTCCAGTACGTGTTCCCACGTCCGTGCCCAAAGGCAGCCTGCGTATCCTGGTCAGCGACGCTGAAACTCTGGACCATGCGCGTCGCGGTGCAGGATCAGCCCACGGACTGGACCTCAATTCGACCATTGAGTTGCTGAACAAAGAACACCTGAATGATCATCTATACGTTTCCCTGCTGGAGCCAAACCCGCAGGCGACTGTGGAAGACAAAGTCATGCCCGGCGTGCCACTTTCCGTAATGAACGTAATGGAAGGCATGCGAGCAACGCAGCAGATGGTGGTGTTCAATGAATCGGCGGTCAACGAGTCCAACACACCGGTGGGCTACGTGGTTACCGGTTCACAAGTCATTAGCTTGACGATTAAATAATCTTAGAAGGGGCTGCTGCCAAAGCGGCCCCTTTCAATTTTCGCGCAGCGTCTTCACCCATCCTTCTTGCTCACGGATTTTCCAGCATGCGCGCCGTCCTGTTAATCTGTTTTTCTGGATTGCAATCAAAAATGAAAAAGATCTACTTTGCTTTTGTTACGCTCGCACTGATTGGACTGGCCGTTGCCGAAGGCACACGGCAGTGGAAAGAAACCGGCTACGAAGAATTTGAGCGTGGCGCCACGCGCGGTGTTGCCATCCGCAGCACCGGACAACTGGAACTGGCGCCGGCCTTCAAGGTACTCACCACCACTCCTTCCACCTTCATATGGCGCATTGTATCGGCGAGTGATGGAACCGTGTATGCCGCCACCGGGGCTCCTGCGCGCGTCTATCGCATCACGCCGGACGGCAAATCGTCCGTCATTTTTGAGCCCAAGGAACTTCAGGTGCAAACGCTGGCAATGGGGAAAGATGGCGCGATTTATGCTGCCACGTCGCCGGACGGCAAAGTCTATCGGATATCAAGGAATGGCGCAGCGCCTGCCAAGGCCGACCAGCCTGCTTCCTCTGAATACACCTCTTCAGTCTTCTTTGATCCCAAAACCAAATACATATGGGACATCGCTTTTGACAATGATGGCCGACTTTATATTGCCACCGGCGATAACGGCGAAATATTTCGAGTGGAGAAAACAGGCCAGGGCGCGGTGTTCTTCAAGTCAGACGAAGCCCATATTCGCGTTCTGGCTTTTGATCCCAAAGGTAATGTAATTGCCGGGTCGGACGGTGGAGCGCTTATCTATCGCATCACACCCGCGGGTGAAGGCTTTGTTCTCTACGCGGCGCCGCGCAAGGAAGTAACCGCACTTGCGGTTGATGCCGCCGGAAACATTTACGCCGCAGCCACGGGAGAAAAGCGGTCAACGCCTCCCGGCAACAATGCTCCTTCCGCGCCCGTAATCACGCAACCCGGCGCGCAGCCAGTCACGGTGCCGTTTGTCGGCAACGTGAATCTGGCAGGATCTGACGTGTTCCTGATCGCAGCCGATGGCTCGCCACGCAAACTCTGGTCCTCACGCGATGATGTGGTTTATGCGCTCGATTTCGATACATCAGGCAGGCTCATCGCCGGGACGGGGAATAAAGGCCGCATCTACGCCATTGAAAAAAATGGCGACTTCTCTGACCTTCTCCGCGCCAGCGCCAGCCAGGTCACCTCATTCGCCAGGGCCCCGGGCGGCGGGCTCTATTGCTCCAGCAGCAATCTGGGCAAGATCATGCTGATCAGCAACTCGCCTGAAGCAGAAGGTACGTTTGAAAGTGACGTACAGGACGCGAAGAATTTTTCCCGCTGGGGACGCGCCGAAGTGCGCGGTCATGGAAGCTACGAACTATTTGCTCGCAGCGGCAATGTAGACAACCCTGATCGCAACTGGAGCGCATGGACGCGCATCGATCTCAATCGCGACGCCCGGCTGGAGATTCCGCCGGCTCGATTTGTACAGTGGCGCGCGGTCCTCAAGCCGGCAAATCCGCCTACGCAAATCGATGATGTGGTGATTAACTACCTTCCCAAAAATGTTGCGCCGGTGATTGACGATGTCAGCGTGCAGCAGGGGACGCGTTACCAATCCCAGCCGCATACAGACGCCGTGCTGAACCTGGGGGCCGCGCCCCTGGTGGGAAGGGTCGACGTTGCGCCCACCTCCAGCCACGACCGCTCCTATATCGGCGTGCGTTGGAACGCTCATGATGATAACGATGACAACCTGGTCTACTCTCTCTACTATCGTGGAGACACTGAGCGCGATTGGAAGCTGCTGCGGTCCGCAATACAAGACAAGTTCTATTCCTTTGACTCCGGCCTGCTCCCGGATGGAGGCTACACGGTACGGGTGGTCGCCAGCGATGCGCCTTCACACACGCCCGAAGAAGCATTGAGTGACGAAAAACAGAGCCAGCGCTTTGAAGTGGACAACACTCCGCCGCGCATTGAGAACCTGGCAGCGCGAGTGGAAGGCCAGCAACTCCATGTTACGTTTCATGCAACCGATGATGGTACCCCCATTCGCCGTGCGGAATTCTCCGTGGATGCCGGTGAGTGGCAATATCTGGAACCCGTGGGGCAACTTTCCGATGCGAAGACGGAGAACTATGACTTCAACGTCTTACTGAATTTGGCGGCTGCACCCGAGCCACAGCCTGATCAGAAACGGGGTAAGCAAAAGCCGGCGGCTAGTGTTCCCGTCCCTTCAGGTGAACATGTTGTGGTGGTGAGGGTGTTTGACCGGGCAGACAACTTAGCAACGGCGAAGTTTGTGGCACATTGATTTTTGTCGCTTCGCTCCAAACCGCTCGGGCTTTCCTTTTCGTGGCTAATTTAATCGGGCGCTTTCTCACGCGGTTCGGCGCGCGAGTCGGCCTCACCGCGAACGAGTGACAAAAGGGAAAGTACTTCGCTCACTTAAGGATGTCGGGGTGACGAGGCTAGTTTTGACTCGAGAGAATGCCCAGAAGCAGCATGGTCACGAACGGCATCCTCGGGATCCTTCGACTGCGTCGTCGCATGCGCTCCGACTCGCTCAGGATGACAGGTGGATACAACTTTGTAAAACTCTTCTCGATTTTTTGACCTCAGCGGCTGAAGCCGAACCTTGTTGATCCGTTAACGCAGGCATGAATGCCTGCTCCACCCCGAGTGCCATTCATTCTCGTTATCTCGACAAGGCATAAATGCCTGCTCCACCCCGAGTGGGTAAGAGTCAGCCCCTGTTATGTATGGATCGTGGTGGCGTTTTTGGGCACAAAGAGATCAAGCACAAGGTCCCTCCACCCGTACTTCCACGCCTGCGCACCTAGCGCGCGCCGGGGACCCCGGTCACGCGCTGAAGACTGCGCGTGTTCGTTGACGGGGGTTCGGGATGGCGATGATTTTTTTGATGGCTGTGATTGTCAAACCACTTCGAAGAACTTCTGCCTTGAAGGGCTTCTACCTTTTATCTTTTTATGCTGCCGGCTTCTCGCCCCACAGATACGGCAGCCTTCTTACATCAGAAATGCTTTTAACCGTATAGTCCGCCTGTTCGATCTTGCCTTTTGGTTCTTGTGCGGCAAACTCTCCGCGGCGTAAGCGCACCGTGTGCATGCCTAATTCGTTGCCGGCGCGGATCTCACTCATGGCACGGTCGCCCACAACCAGCATCTCGCCTGACTTAAACCCCAGCTCTTTTTGTATCTGCCTGAAGGCTGCTTCTTTGGTCAGAAGGTTTTGGCGATCGGCATAAAAGATGCGATCGATGGCAGGAGTTCGATCAAGGCCAAGTGATCGGACCTTGGCTTCTTGAATTTTGGGTTCGCCAAAGCTGACGACAAAACACTTGATGCCGCGAGCATGAAGAAATCGCAACAAGGGCATGGTCCCGGCAAAGAGCGTCAGCTTACCAACAGGACAATTGAAGTAGGCGTTACGTGCGGCTTCGCTGATAGTCTCCGGATCACCGCCACGGTAACGGGCTGTGACCACGGCATCAATGTGGCGCAGCATGGGATCGTCCTGAAAAGCCTTCATGCGGGCGCGATAAGCAGCATCAACCGTAGTCTTGAGTCCGGCCTTCACCATCGCCCTGGCTGCGTGACGGTGCGCGGGTTTTACCCGCTGACCGAAACAATCGTAAAGCGTGTCATCCAGATCAAAGATGACGCAACGGATCACTGCTTCAACGCCGGCACGCTTTGCCGCGGGACGTTTTTTCCTGAATTGCGATGTTTTTCTGATTTGCGATGGAACAGTCATGGATGAGAGAGACTCTCCATTGTAAACTCCGTCGATCAATTTCGCAGTGTTAGCAGTTCCTGTTCCTCTGCCATGGGAATACATGCCGGCAAGCGGACACACTGTTACAATCAGCTTCATGGAGGCCATGCTGCTGCGGATACCGTGGTTGTTGAGTGTTGGCTATAGCAGCATTCCGCTCTTCTGGTTCGCCATACACCCTTTTGCGCAAACGTGGCGCAGACACCATTGGTCGCCTTACCGCGCTCTGCTTCCGATATGGGCATTTGTGATCGCGGCTGAGATCTGGATCACCTGGCCGTGGCGCGGGTTGCGGCTCTACTCTTCTCCTTATATGTGGCTGGCTGCATTGCCATTCTTCTTTTTGGCATGGCGCACCTACCGGCGCATCTTCACTGAGTTCGGCGGACGCAACCTGAGCGGCGCGGCTGGAATCATGAATGACGCTGGTTCAGGAAGCCTGATCATTACGGGCATGCATGCTCGTATGCGGCATCCGATCTATGTGGCCCATCTCTGCAACTTTGCCGGACTGACGATTGGCAGCGGGCGGACAGTGAACTTCGCCCTTCTGGCAATCAGCCTGATCGTTACCTATCCGCTGATGATCGTCCTGGAAGAACGCGAGTTGGTAAACAGGTTCGGCGCCAGCTATCGTGAGTACAAGGAGACCGTGCCCGTTTTCCTTATTCCTTTCTCGCGAAACGCGCCAAGGAGAAACACCCCATGAGGGAATTGGTGATTTGCGCAGCGACAGAAAAAGATAGAGAAAGCCGCCGAGGCCGACTTACGCGCCGAGGCGGGTACAACGGGTGCGTACGCGCTGTGACCACTACGAAAAAGCCTTCGGCGGTTTGGAGCGTAGCGACCTAAATGGCGAAATTCGAACTCTTTGTGGCTGCCCGATACCTGCGCGCCAAGCGCAGGCAGGCGGTCATCGGCGTCATCACGATAATCTCGGTGATTGGCGTGTCGGCCGGAGTTGCATCTCTGGTGATCGCTCTCTCGATTAATGCTGGGTTTCAGCGGGACCTGCAAAACCAGCTTCTTGGTTCCACCAGTCATGTGCAATTGGATAAGACTTTGGCCGATGGCATCTATGACTGGCAGCCAATGCTCGCCAAGATGGCGAAACAGCCACATGTAGTGGCGGCCTCTCCGTCACTTTATGAAGAAGTGATGGTCAATCGCGCTGCGCGGGCCGGTGGAATGGAACTAAAAGGCGTGATTCCTGAATATGAGAATCGGGTAAGCGAGCTACTGAAATCTGTAACCATTGGTTCGGCGGCTGCGCTGGCTCCGAAACCTTCACCAACACCGTGCCCCGCCAAGGATATGAACGCCGAAGAATGTCGCCAGCAGGATGAAATGCCACCTTTAGTGCTAGGCAAGGACCTTGCGGAATCCATAGGCGCCACGGTGGGCTCGACGGTAAACATTACAAGTCCTCAAGGTGAGCTAACGCCGTTTGGATTGGCTCCTAAGTTTGAGCGGTTTAAGGTGGTGGGGATTTTTCGCTCTGGTTTCTACAACTATGACAGTACCTGGGGATTCACCCGGCTTGCTGATGCGCAACGACTGGCGAGCCTGGGTGATGTGATATCGGTCATAGAGTTTAAGATTGACGATCTCTATAAAGCTGAACAGGTAGGAGCGGAGCTGCAAAAAGCAGCCGGACCGGAGTACATGGCCAAGAGCTGGATGGAGCAGAACCGGGCGCTTTTCCGGGCGTTGAGCCTGGAGCGGGTTGTGACATTTTTGACCATCGGGTTGATCGTTTTTGTCGCAGCTCTCAACATCCTGATTTCATTGATCATGATGGTCATGGAGAAGACAAAAGACATCGCCGTGCTGATTTCCATGGGCGCAAAGCGTCGTCAGGTTCGCGGCATCTTTATTTTCCAGGGAGTACTCATCGGAGTAATCGGCACAGTTCTGGGGCTGATCCTGGGCTACGGCATTTCCATCGCCGGCGCCAAGTACCATTTCATAGCCCTGAATCCGGAAGTTTACTCCATCAACTATGTACCTTTCGCACCGCGACTGCTGGATGGGCTGCTAGTGGCGGGTGTGGCCCTGTTAATTTCCTTTGTTGCCACACTTTATCCCTCCTGGTCTGCGGCTCGCGTTCTCCCGGCGGAGGCGTTACGCTATGAGTGAAATGCCTCATTGCTTATCACAGGTGGGTGGGCGCAAGATGTTGGCAGCATCCTTTTTGCACCCAAGAATTAAGGAAATTAATCCTTTCTTGAGGATTCTTGCACCCTACGTGACAGAGTCTAGATCACACGTTTGGGGTTTGAAGCATATAAGGAATTTCGGTCCGGGAACGGAACTGAAAATGCTGAGGATAGGAGTGGATTGCACCATTGAGGTACGCAAGTGCATCCAATAGAAAACCAGACTGAAATCCTTCGCGTTGATGGACTTAAGAAGGTTTACAAGTCGGGTCAAACGGATTTAGTGCTCTTTGAAAACTTGTCCTTTCGGGTGACGAAAGGGGAAATGCTTGCCATCGTGGGCGAGTCTGGGGCGGGAAAAAGCAGCCTGTTGCACATTTTGGGAGCGCTGGATCGCGCTTCTGAGGGTGAGGTACATTGCGGCCAGACCCAGGTAGCCATGCTGAATGATGATGCCGCGGCGGAGTTTCGCAATCGTGAGATTGGCTTCGTATGGCAGTTTCATTACCTGTTGCCGGAATTCACAGCGCAGGAAAATGTTGCCATGCCACTGCTCATGAGAGGGCCGGCCTACAAGGCGGCCATGGAACAAGCCAGCCACTGGTTGAATGAGGTGGGGTTGGCGGACCGCAGCCATCATCGCGCAGGCGAGCTTTCTGGTGGAGAACAGCAGCGGGTGGCGCTTGCCAGGGCCCTGATAACGGGTCCTAAGATTTTGATGGCTGACGAACCCACCGGTGATCTGGACAACCATACGGCAGACAAAGTCTTTGAGCTGCTCCAGAGAATCCACCGGGACTACCAGCTAACCTCTCTCATAGTCACCCATAATCTGGATTTCGCCAGCCGGTGTGACCGCGTACTTCGGTTACGTAGGGGACATGCGGAAGAGGTTTCGCCCAGCTCACTTCGGACTTAAAATAGAAGGTGAGCATAGGGAAGGACATAAGGTATTGGGTCTGTAAGAACAGACCGTTGATTTGTTCAGCTCTGCGGGACTATGTTTAGGAACAACAGGCTGAACGGAAAGCTTCTTCTTGGAAGTACGGTGGTTCGTACCAGGAGAAGAGAGAGATGCATTCGGCAGAGGTGACTGAAGGCATCTGGGGTGAGGTAACATGTTCGAGCGGTATACAGAAAAAGCCAGGCGCGTGATTTTCTTCGCGCGATATGAGGCGAGCCAGTTCGGCTCTCCTTACATCGAGACGGAGCACTTGTTGCTTGGTCTATTGCGCGAAGACAAGGCGTTAACAAACCGCTTTTTAAGGTCCCATGCGTCCGTGGAATCGATCCGGAAACAGATCGAAGGACACACAACGATCCGGGAAAAAGTTTCCACGTCAGTAGATCTTCCTTTAAGCAACGAATGCAAACGGGTGCTGGCCTATGCTGCGGAAGAGGCGGAACGCCTCAGCCACAAGCATATAGGCACGGAACACCTGCTGCTTGGCTTGCTGCGGGAAGAGAAATGTTTTGCAGCAGAAATTCTGCACGAGCGCGGACTGCGCCTGAGCGCAATCCGTGAAGAGCTGGCCCGCAGCACGCAGGAGAAAGCCCAGCCCCAGCGCGGACAATCGCGCGAGTCTTCCCTGCTGGCGGAATTTTCCCGTGACCTGACGCAGGCCGCCATGGACAACCAGCTTGACCCGCTGGTGGGCCGTGACGGTGAAGTTGAGCGTGTGGTACAGATTCTGTGCCGCCGCACCAAAAATAATCCCGTACTCATCGGCGAGCCGGGTGTCGGCAAGACCGCCATTGTGGAAGGTCTGGCGCAGCGCATCGCTGACGGCGACGTGCCATCATTTTTAGCTGATAAGAGAATTCTCGGCCTCGATCTTTCGCTGATCGTTGCCGGAACCAAGTACCGTGGCCAGTTTGAGGAGCGCCTCAAGACCATCATGAAAGAACTGATGGAAAACCAGAACTGCATCATCTTTATCGATGAATTGCACACGCTGGTTGGCGCCGGCTCCGCGGAAGGCTCACTGGATGCAGCCAACATCCTGAAACCGGCCCTCTCACGCGGCGAGATTCAGTGCATCGGCGCAACCACGCCGGGCGAATATCGCAAGTCGATTGAGAAAGACCGCTCTCTGGAGCGCCGCTTCCAGGCCGTAAAGGTCCCACCGCCCAACGAAGAACAGGCAGTGAAGATCATTTACGGAATCAAGGAACGCTACGAAAAATTCCACGCGGTCAGCTACACGGACGACGCCATTAACTTCGCCGTGTATCACTCGAACCGTTACATTCCAGATCGTTTCCTTCCAGACAAGGCGATCGATCTTCTGGACGAGGCCGGTGCGCGGGTAAAACTGCGCCAGACTTCCCTGCCGGAAGAGATCACTGAAGTCCAGAAGCGGATCAAGTTCATTGTTCACCGCTGCGAAAACGCTGTGGCGAACCACGAATTCGAGAAAGCCCGTTTCTACTCCGACGAGGAGCGCAAAGAGCGCGAGAACCTGCGCGGTCTGCGCGAAAAATATCACCTGGATGAGTCCGCCACCGGTGTTGTGAACCGTGAGGACATTGAGGAAGTGGTCAGCCGCTGGACGGGCGTGCCCGTGACCTCCATCAAGGAAGAAGAAACGCAAAAGCTGCTGCGTGTGGAAGAAGAGCTGCACAAGCGCGTGATCTCACAGGACAAGGCGATCAGCGCCCTGGCCCGGTCGATCCGCCGCTCACGCGCCGGCCTGAAATCGCCCAATCGCCCCATCGGTTCGTTCCTGTTCCTGGGACCGACGGGCGTGGGCAAAACGGAAGTGGCGCGCACGCTGGCGCAGTTCCTGTTCGGCAGTGAGAAGTCACTGATTCGCTTCGATATGTCCGAATTCATGGAGAAGCACTCGGTCAGCAAGCTGATCGGTTCGCCTCCGGGATATGTGGGCTATGAAGAAGGCGGTCAACTGACCGAGCGCGTGAAACGGTCGCCGTATTCCGTGGTCCTGCTGGACGAAGTGGAAAAGGCGCACCCGGATGTGTTCAACATCCTGCTTCAGGTACTGGAAGATGGCCAGCTGACTGATGGTCTGGGCAACACGGTTGATTTCAAGAACGTGATCATCGTGATGACCTCGAACATCGGCGCTCGCCACCTGATGAAGCGCAAGGGCCTTGGCTTCTCCATCGACAAGGAAGACATGGTGAATGAGAAGGTGGAAGATCTGGTCAAGCAGGAAGTGAAGAAGACGTTCAATCCGGAATTCCTGAACCGTCTGGATGAAGTGATCATCTTCAACGCCCTGGCTGACGCAGACCTCATCCAGATCCTTGAATTGCTGGTGGGTCAACTGAACGGCAACCTTGCACAGCGGCATATCACGATCACCGTGAACGAGGAAGCCAAGAAGTGGATCCTGGACAAGACGCTGGTCGACCGCAGTTACGGTGCGCGTCCTCTGCGCAGGGCACTGCAGCGGTATATTGAAGATCCGCTGTCAGAGGCGCTGATCCAGGGAACCTTCACCACACGTCCTGCATTCATCGAGGTTTACCTCGAGGGCGAACGCCTCTTCTACCGTCAGGTAGGCGAAGGCGCGGAAAACACGGACGGAGTGCTGCTCTACAGCGCATAAACCATCAACGCATCACACTCAAAAGCCGCCAGGCAACTGGCGGCTTTTGTTTTGCGTATAAGTTACGTTTCATGGCCCCAAGATTTGCTGAATGAATGGCTCCACATCTTTGTTTCGAATCTCGACCGGAATCTGATGACCATACTGCGGATAGATAATGGCCCGGGCGTGGCCGCCGTGTTTGTTGATGGCCTCAGCGAGTTGCAGCGCCTGGTTGGGATCTGTCCGGTCGTCTTTAGCGCCGTTCAGAATCAGGGCGGGAGTTTTGAAGTGATCTGTGAAATAAATCAACGAACGCGAGCGTAGCGCTTCCTGGCTTCCGCCAGTTTCACTGGTGAGCGCTTCGATCACTGATTTTTGCATCGGCGATTCGGCGTGGCGCACGTACTCCGGCAGATCGTAGGCACCCGAGATCATGACGATTCCTGCAATGGAAGGATCTTTCGCCGCAACCAATCCCGCAATCATCCCGCCGCGACTAACGCCCTGGATCAGAATCTTGTTTGCCTTCACATACCCATCCGCTCGAAGCCTGGTGATGACGGCGGCAACGGCGTGTTGCGTGAATGGTCCACAAAAATCCGCTGGGCCGGTCGAGTTGCCGTAGCCCGGCTGGGAGATCGATACGGCCAGATATCCACGATTCGCAAAATCGTCAAGAACTCCCCAGGTGACAAAATCTTTGCCGCCCGCGCGCGGGACGTCCTGATGGCCGTGAAGAAGAATAATCGCAGGCCACGGTCCGGGGCCTTTAGGCTTCTCGAGAAAGTACTCAACCTTTCTGGCCGGATCGTCAGGATGGGCAATGGAGAGAGTCTGTGCGCCGGCTATCCTGTGCGGCGAACATGCGATGATGCCGGCAAATATCAACAGAACCACTCGTCCGGAGTTCTTCATTGAGTGTCTCCTTTGCACTGTCCGAGCCATTGTTTCCATCAGCTCAAGTGAATTGCCGGCGGGAGCCGGCAAGAAGGCGATCTTACCGCAATAGCGCCAGAGTTGCTCACCTTGACATTCTAGGTAAAGAGGATTACCTTGACCTAGAATGTCTACCAGAGAACCATTTACCAGAGAACCCGAAGAGCGCCTTGAAATGCTGCAGGGCACGCTGGATCTTTTGATCCTGCGCACTCTGCTTACAGGACGCGCACACGGCCATGCCATCGCCAAGGCAATTGAATTCAGCTCCGACGAGGTGTTGCAGGTGGAACAGGGATCGCTCTACCCGGCATTGCACCGGCTCATCAAGCGCGGCCTGATCGCGGCTGAAGATGGAACATCTGAGAACAACCGACGTGCCAAGTTCTACCAACTGACCGCCAAGGGACGGCGTCAACTAGTGGTTGAGACCAATAAATGGGAGAAGTTGGCCGGAGCGATTGCGCGGATTCTGCGTCCGGTGGAGCGGCAAAGCTAAGCATGAAATGGCGTGGGCAAAGACGAATGCTTGCAGACCTGGACCAGGACATTCGCGCCCACATTGAAATGGAGACACAGGACAATATCGAGCGCGGCATGTCGCCGGACGGGGCACACTACGAGGCGATGCGTAAGTTCGGCAATGTAACCAGGGTGAAAGAAGAGACTCGGGGCGTGTGGGTGTCAGCCTGGTTGGAGCAACTACGCGAAGACATGCGGTTCGCGTTTCGGATCCTGCGCAAGTCGCCGGGATTCACGTTGGTGGTGGTCATCACGCTTGCGCTCGGCATCGGAGCGAATACCGCGATCTTTAGCGTAGTGAACGGAGTAGTGCTTTCACCTTTGCCCTATCACCAGCCTGAACAGCTGGTGATCGTATGGGCGAAAAAGCCGTTGGGCGGCAACATCGCTCCTTCCTATCCGGACTTTGAGGATTGGCAGCGCGAGACACGTTCATTCCAGGCGATGGCAGCCTTCGGCTTTCGCACATTTGATTTGACCAATCCAGGATCCCCGGAGCACATGGAGGGATGGCAGGTCTCATCTGACTTCTTCAAAACTCTGGGCGCGGATCTGATCATAGGCCGAGATTTCTCGGCAGAGGAGAATCAGGCCGGCGGGCCTCCCGTGGCGATCATCAGCGAACACGTGTGGAAAGATCGTTTTGGCGGCAGCCTGGCTGCTCTTGGCAAGGTGGTCACGATGGATGGAAGCAACTTCACCATCGTCGGCGTCGCGCCTACGGGGATCAATCTGGGAGGCAATATTGACGTCTACACGCCCATCAAGCAGGGCGATCCTCTGATCGTCAATGATCGGCGGACTCACGCATTCGTCCCCATCGGAAGGCTTAAACCCGGAATCACTATGGCTCAAGCGCAAGCGGATGCTGCGTCTGTCGAGAAAAAACTTGGTGATCTGTATCCCAATCTTGATCGGGGCCTCTCAGCGGAAGTGGTGCCACTAAAAGAGGCGCTGGTGAGCGACGTAAGCGGAATGCTGCTCATGCTTCTGGGAGCCGTGGGACTGGTATTACTGATTGCGTGCGCCAATGTCGCCAGCCTGCTGCTGGCACGCGCGACGGCACGCGAGCGTGAGTTTGCCATTCGCCTGGCGCTGGGAGCGCAACGAGGCCGGATCATCCGGCAGATGCTGACTGAGAGCGTGTTGCTCTCCTTGTGTGGCGGCGTACTGGGAACGGCACTGGCGAAATGGGGGGTCAGGCCGTTGCTTGCAGCCGTGCCCGGAGAATTTCCGCGCGCTGAAACCGTGGGTGTGAACTTTGCGGTGCTGCTGTTTACCCTGGCGGTTTCCATCGGCGTTGGCATTGCCTTTGGTCTCATCCCGGCCTTGAAGACATGGAACGCCAATCATCAGTCGTCGTTGAAGGAAGGAGGCCGCGGTTCCACCAGAGTGCACCATCGCACACAGAGAACTCTGATGGTTGCGCAGACAGCCCTGACGGTGGTGCTGCTTGCAGGAGCGGGCTTATTGTTCCGCACCATTCATCGTCTGTGGAACGTCAACCCCGGCTTTGACACACATCAGGTTATTACCTTTAAGGCGGCGCTTTCACCTGACCTCACCAGGAGCGCGCCAACCATGAGGATTGGTTACCAGGAACTAATCCGGCGCATTCAGGGCATCGCAGGCGTGCAAGTGGCCGACCTCACAACGCTGGTTCCGCTGAGCGGGAAAGACAACGAAATTCCATTCTGGGTGGGCCCGGAAGAGCCAACTTCACTTGCGGCAGCGCCTCGCGTGGTGACGTATTCCGTAGGACCGGATTACTTCCGCACCATGCGCATCCCGCTTCTGCGAGGCAGGCCATTCTCCGCGGCCGATACCATTGCATCGGAAAAAGTCATGGTCATCGACAGCGCGGTTGCCGACGCATATTTCCCCGGCAAGGACCCGGTTGGACAGACGCTTACTTTAAGCCGTGCCGGCCGGTTCCGCATTGTCGGAGTGGCAGGCCACGTACACCACTGGGGTCTCGGCAATACCAACTCACGGAACCAGATGGCAGCGTATACCTCGTTCTATCAGATCCCGGATGAGTGGTTACCGGTGATGCACAGCGAGTTAAGCATACTGGCCCGCACCCCGCTTGATAGCGCCGCTTTGATGCCGGCAATCAAGACTGCCATTTACGGCGCCGGTAATGCCCAGCCGATCTATGACGTTCACACGATGCAGCAGTCGGTTTCCGCGTCCATGGCGACGCAGAGCTTTCCCATGGTTTTGCTCGGTTCGTTTGCGCTGCTGGCGCTGCTGCTGGTATCGGTAGGCATATACGGGCTGCTGGCGAATTTCGTCGAGAACCGAACTCAGGAAATCGGCGTCCGCATGGCGCTGGGAGCGCCGCAAGCGAACGTGTTTCGCATGGTGATATGGCAGGGATTGCGGATGACTCTCACCGGCATCGTTATTGGAGCAACCGGTGCGTTCATCCTTGCCCATGCTCTCTCCAGTTTCTCAGACTTGCTGTATGGAGTGGGAGCCGGCGACCCACTGACGTTTATAACGATTTCCGTTGGGCTGATTACCGTTGCGCTCGTGGCCTGCTATATTCCTGCACAACGCGCGATGCGCACTGAGCCCATGATCGCGCTGCGGCATGAATAGGTCGGCTGCGTGATTGGTCGCTCCTCATGAAACCAATCGCATGTAAGGACGTATAGACTTGCAGACCGGTCTGAGAAAGGAGGCCCACCATAACCAACGCAGGCAAGCGCACCAACCAATGCCAGAAACCCGTCGGGCTATTGGGGCGATTCGTTTTGTGGAACATGAATTCCCGTCACGGCAAGGTGACCGACTGGGGATTATCACACGTTGCGATCGATAAGCATGCGACCGTCCTTGATGTGGGGTGCGGCGGCGGCAAGACAATCACTAAGCTGGCCGCCATGGCCAGTGAAGGAAAGCTCTACGGCATTGATCATTCGGCAGATGCCGTGAATATGGCCAGAAGAATCAATAAAGAAATAATCGAGAACGGCCGGGCTGAAATTCACGAAGGATCTGTTTCGCACTTGCCGTTTGCAGACGACATGTTCGATGTGATCACCGCGGTGGAGACGCATTTCTGGTGGCCTGATTTGCCCTCAGATATGCATGAGGTGTTCCGGGTTCTCAAACCCGGTGGCCTGATGGTGATTGTGGCAGAAATCTATAAAGGCGCGAAGACCGCTACTGCCAAAATGGCAGAAAAGTATGCTGCGCGATCCGGGATGGCTTTTCTTTCCGTAGACGAGCATCGTGAAATGTTCAGCAATGCCGGTTACACAAACATCCAGATCGTCACTGAGCCCGCCAAAGCGTGGATTTGCTGTACGGGCAGAAAGAGGTCCGTTGCCGTTGTGAATGCTGGGTAGAGTGAAACCGCTTCATGTATCGGCAATCTATCTTGGATGCGCGCAAGGATACTCAAGAGATAAGGGGACGTTCTGGTGCGAACATTGTCTCGTAGAAATTCCCTGTAACGGCGTTTTCAGGATCGGCATCCTCGGGATCTCTCGACTGCGCTCGAGATGACAAGGAAAGACAATCTCATTGCCCCGTGTTTGGAGACGTAGCAAGCTACGTCTCTACGTCGAGATTTTCGATAACACCGGGTTCCTCGTCATCGCAAGCATCGTCATCGCAAGCATCGTCATCGCGACACCCCATGTCAGCAGTAACAACAAGACCCGTTTCTGGGATGCTCAAGGCGTCTCCAATCCCTTCCATGCCATGCGATGGAAAAGATCGTCCATTTCCTGAGGATCGGATTTCATGCCTTTATCGATCCACCAATCGAGCAACGAGAACATGCTGCCAGCGAGAGCGTGTGCATGGGCGGAACGTTCAAGCGGGTGCATTTGCACACCTGCGGCTTCGAGGCGCTCATCAATAGAGCGGGCAAAAATTCCTCGAGCCAATTCGCGGACGTCGTTGGCTTTGCCGGAGGCCACCAGCGCAAGGTAGAACTCGCGAACATCGCGCAAATGTGAAAACAGTTCCCTTATCGGTGCAAGGCGCTTCGTGCTCACACTGTGGCGCTTGAGAAGCGACGCGGCCATGGTGAAGAACTCTTCCACGTCGCTCATGAAAAGGTCTTCCTTGTCGCGATAGTGCGCGTAGAAAGTGGCGCGACCGACGCCCGCACGGTCGAGCACATGTTGTACGGTGATCTGATCGAAATTCTTTTCGTGCATGAGCGCGACAAGCGCATCGCCCAGCGCGTCCCGCGTGCGCAGGATGCGGCGGTCAATCTTTGGGGCTCGTTGAGTCTTCGTCTTCGTTTCAGGCTGAGGCTGGGGCTTTGGGTGGGCCGCTTGAGACTTCGTCTTTTTCCGGGCGTTTTTGGCTTTCACAGTCACTGGTTCCTGAACATCGGTTGCGCGTTTGTTCCGTATCTCGATATCGGATGAAAATACAGTGTCATTGAAGGGCACTTTCTGTCTAGAGTGTCGATATGACAGATGATCGTAAAGCAGGAATCGCTCTCATTGCAGGTTCTTTCGGCGGCATGGTGACCATGGCAATTCACCCGACCGCAGGTGGGGCGCTTACGCCCGAGCAAGTGGCGCACCTGGCCACGACTTCCGCCATCGCGCACTCTCTAGCCATGGTCAGCTTCGTGGTGGTCTTCCTGGGCGTATGCGGACTGGTGCGGCGAATTGCTGTCGGCGATCGGATCGCTTTCTCAGGTCTGGTGGTCTATGGCGTAGCATGCGTCGCCGTTCTCATCGCCACGGCAGTGAGCGGGTTCATTGTTCCCGGCATGATGCGACTGATGGCCCGCGACGTCCCCGCTGCCGCCCCGCAATGGAAGCTGATGATCACCAGTATTTTTCAGATCAACCAGGCTTTCTCACGGATCTATACAGTGGCTACTTCACTCGCAATCATTCTGTGGTCAATATCCGTGCTGCGCAGTGGAGGACTGGGCCGCAATGTTGCATATTATGGGTGCGTGATTGCTCCGCTGATCATTCTGGGAATTGTCAGCGGCCATCTGCGGATGGATGTTCACGGCATGGGCGCAGTAGTCCTGGGGCAGGCGATCTGGTTCATTGCGGTGGGAATGCAGATGTATTCGGCGAGTGCGGAGAGAAGGGCATCAGCGGCAAGCTGATTGTGTTTTCCCACCGTTCAACGAAAATCCGAGGAAGGGTGGCTACCCGGCAGAGTGCTTTTCGAGAAAGACTGCACAATATCCCTCACCTCTACTCACGCGCTCAGCCCATTCACGCCAAAAGCGGGCGCGAATGGGGGCCCGAAAGCGCGCGTTCGTTGACGAGGTTCGGGATGACGATATCATTTTTGTTTCGAAGGAACTCCCTGAAGCGGGCCACCCGAATCAGTCATGGAGTGAACGTGACACCGCGATGGAATCACAAACAATTCAGCCGGCGTTGCGCTTCTGAAGTTTATCCACCACGCCATTCAGATCGGGATAACCGGCGCCAAAACTCCGAGTGAGCCAGTTACCGCCGCGCTCAGCGACTGTTTCTCCATCAGCGATCACTTCGAATTGACCCGTGTTGCCGGGCGTAACTACGGGATCAATTCCCAGGCGTTGCTTGATCATGGCCACGAGACTCGCGACCTTGGATTTATTGTTCCCTCAAGTGGGGCAGGAACGTATTTCAACCTTCATGTTTTCTCCAAACAGCCTATAGCGGTCTTTAAAATGTTCTCAGGAGAATGTTCTCAGGGCTACAGCGACTTCAGCTCTGAATCGACCGTGATTGGGCTATCTGAAACGTAACACGGATAACCACGTTGCGCCATCCCGGGAAGTTCAGGGTCCAGGTCAAACGTCTGTATGGGATGATTATGGTCAGTGGCTCTCAACAGGCGGCCTTGCGGGGCATAGGCGAAGCCACTGCCGCCGAACTGGACGGCTCCCGCGGAAACACCAACCCGATTCGAACTCACCACGTAAGCGCCGGAGACGAGTGAAGCCATGGCGCCGGCGATTCTCCATGGCCTTATTTCCGTTCCGGTTGCGCAAGGGATCACAATCAGCGAAGCTTTTTGCCTTCCATAGGCGCGGGCATGTTCATTGAACATGGCGTCCGTGCATAGAAGCACGCCAACTGTTAATCCCAGCACCTCAGCCACCGTAAAGCCCGAATCATCGCCCACGTACCATTCGCTTTCAAACCATCCCGGCTCGCTGGGAAAATATTGTTTTCTGTGCAGCGCGCGAGCCACTCCCTTCTCCAGGACGAAAGCTTCATTCGCCAGACGGTTTCCGTTCCACACGGGACGCGAGGAGATGACGGCGGGAATCTTGAGGTCGATTAATCCGTGCAGCCCCCGCTTATGCGCGCGGATGCTGCGATTGGCCTCATCTTCTGAAAACGCAGTTCTGTCCGCCAGCCACGGTCCGAAGGGCAGTTCGTTGGTAACCAGCAAATCCGGACGCGTGGCCGCAAGCGACTCTTTCAACCGGTTCCATTGGGGATGGTCGGGTGAAAAGGCCTCAGGCCATTCCACAAAAGCAACACGCAAGGGCATCACCATATTGCAATGCGGTCCTCGGGTTTCAGATAGAGCTTATCGCCGGGGACCACGTCAAAGGCTTTGTACCAGGCATCCACATTGCGCACGGCGTGACTGCGGTATTCACCCGGCGCGTGGCTGTCACTGGCGACCTGACGACGCAACGCAGCTTCATTCTGCGTCCTGCGCCATCTCTGTGCGAACGCCAGAAAGAAACGCTGTTCACCGGTCAACCCGCCCATCACAGCATCCGGCATGCCTTTCAGTGAGAGGAGGTACGCGTCATGCGCCACCAGCAGGCCCGCCAGATCGGCGATATTTTCACCCAGCACCTGCTTACCCTTGACGCAAAGATCAGGGAGCGGGCAGTAGCGGTCAAACTGCTCCGCCATTTTTGCAGCAGACACGTGGTAGCTGGCCAGGTCTTCCGCAGTCCACCAAAGACCAAGACGGCCTTGCGCGTCATACAAATTGCCGAGTTCATCAAAGCTGTGGCTGATTTCATGGGCCATGGCGGCGCCGGCGGAGCCGTAATTTGAAGCAGCGTCGCCCCGATAATCAAAATAGGGCGCCTGCAGGATTCCGGCAGAGAAGAACTCAGCGTTGGGACTGAACATGATCACTGCGCCGGGAATCTGCGGATTGATTGGCCATTCAACGGGATTAACCGGAGTTCGCAGCTGGGCCAGGTTGCGCGAACGATTGAAAGCTTCTGCGCGACGCATGTTGCCGAAGGCGTCTTCGCGCACGATATTGAGGGTGGAATAGTCGATCCACTTGTCGGGATAGCCGATGCCAATCTTTAAGGCGGCCAATTTAGCCAATGCTTCCTGCTTTGTCTGGGCTGACATCCAGGCGAGATTGGAAATGCGTGCGCGGAAAGCCGTGACCAGGTCCGCCGCCATGGTTTGCGCTTTCGCCTTTGCCTCTGCCGGAAAATAACGTTGCGTATAGATCTGTCCGACAGCCTGGCCCAGAGCGGCGTTCGTAGCTTCGATTGCGATTCTGCTGCGCTCCGGCGGCTCTGATGCACCGGCCAGGACCTTACCATAGAAGGAAAAGTCTTCCCCAGCCACGACTGCGGGCAAGACACGCGCGTAATGTTCAATCAAATGGAAGATGAGGTAGTCCTTCCATGCATCCAGACTCTCAGTTTTGACAAGCGCGGAAGTGCCGATCAGCGCTGAAGGCTGCCAGACAATGAAATCGGTCTGTCCGCCAAGTCCAGCCGCTGTGAAGTACGCGTTCCAGTTCATCCCCGGAGCTTTCACGGAGAATTCGGCCCGCTTCCATGGATTATTCTGTTTGAAGACATCAACAGATTCAGAGTCCGGAGCGTGGGCTTGCGCCATTCGAATTTCCAGCGACAAGATCCGTGGCGCTTTGCTGTCCGCGTCTCCAATGCCTGCGAGTTTCAGGGTCGCCGCAATATGGGATTGATAGCGGGTTCGCAACTCCGTCATTTTTGACGATCGATCGATGTAACTTTCGCGATCGGGCATTCCCAGGCCGCCCTGCCATATGTGAGGTAGATTGTGCTGGGCATCGGTAAAACCCTGGTTGATCCACAAGCCAAAAACATGGTCAGCATTGGCGGTGAGTCCATCCACCTCACTGTTCAGCGTGGAGCCGAGATACGCGGATAGCGTCGCCTTGTTTGCGATGGCCGAAATTCTTGCCATCTCATCAGCCAGCGGAGCGAACCCTTTGGATTCGATACCGGGTTGATCCATGAAGCTCGAGTAGTAATCGCCAACTTTCTGGGTAACGCTGGCCTTAGCTGTACGGACTGCCGCAGCTTGTTGAATGAGATCGCGAACCTGCTCGGCTGCTCTTGCATTCACCATCGCGCGCGTGTCATAGCTCGATGCACCGGCCGGTATCGCCACCGTTTTGAGCCAGCCTCCATTAGCGTAGCGATAGAAATCGTCACCGGCTTTGATGGAAACATCCATTTCGTCTTGCGCGAATGCATTATGGGAAACCGGGGCGGATGAGCTGAATGAGGCAAGAGCGAGGATAACGGCAAACGAGTTCGCTTGAAAAAGAAGCATGGAAGATCCTTTCATCAGTTATTCCCCACTCTTTGGTACTGATGATAAGGATTCAGCAGGCAAGCATTTGGCCGGAAACGGACGCAACTAATTCGGGGGCTACGTGATCCATTAATTTTGGCGGAATCCTAGCGTCCGTTTTGCTCGTTGATTATCTTCTCAACCTGGCGCAGGTGGTTGAGATCATGCCCCGCGGTCATCTTTGCCATGTGATGGATCGTCTCTTTCCCGCGCTCCTGATGCATTCCGTAGTTGTCCCACAGAGTTTTCGGCACCGACTTCAACAAGGCGACGTCGGCGGCGCGAAGCGCGCGGAAGGTGGAGAGAGATACCTGGGGATCGCGGTCCGCGTAATTGAACGTGGATTCCCAGCGGTCCTGATCATAGGCCTGGAGCGCGACACCATTGGTGCTGAGAATCTGGCGTAGACGCCAGGCGATGGCAAGTTCCGCGTCGGCCAGGTGGGCGAGTATTTGGGCAATGCTCCATTTTCCCGGAGCAGGAGAACGAAAAATTTGTTCGGAGTTGCGATCACGGATCAGGCCGGCAAGCTTATCGGCTGTGCTTCCCAAGATGATGAGAGGGTCTGAGCCCTCGGAGTAGCTAAGTAGACGGTGGGTGTATTCGACGACTGTCTCTGGCACACTTCCCTCCTGCCTTTGAAGTTATCAGTACACAGCAGAGATGTAGGTGCGTGCCGGTTCGATCCAAGAAATTTTGAAGAAGGACTTTTCACCACGGGAGACAGGGAGAAAAACAGGAGTTTGCCGCAGTGCGGGTTGGCTACCACGGCAGGATCACTGATTTTTGCAGGAAGATTGCCGAGAAACTCCAGTCAAAAATGCTTCCTACTGAACAATATAGCTGTCGTCAAAGGAGTATCGGTGGCCATCTGGATTATTTATTGTGACCCGAACAGGCCCTGGTGGAAGCGGCGGCACGATGGCTTGAAGTGTATTCGAGTCCACAAAGGTGGCCGAAGTCTGAAGCGAGCCAAACGTAACCGTTGCTCCGTTTTGGAAGCCGCTTCCGCGAAGCACAACGTTTGTGCCCTGAGGTCCGGCGGCCGGGTTCACCGTAGCCATGCTCAGAGGTGCCTGAAACAGTTGTGCGATAGTGATACCGGTTTGCGTGATCATAAACATCTTAGTCCCGTTTTCATCCAGCGCCAGGCCGCCACTATCTAGTGGAAGCGGATCAGGCAGTACCAGGTGACGAACCAGACGACCTGTATGGGTATCGAAGATATCGACTCCAGAATCCTGGGGATAAAAGAGGAGACTTCCGGAAGGATTCAGTTTTTCGCCAAACACGTTGTGGGCGCTCTGGCTCCCTGAATCAGCATAAGGTTCAATGGCGATAATGCCTTTCAAATTAACACCATTGAAAAGAGCGAAGTTGCCGGCAAAAATGTTGCCATCTGTGCTGACGGCCGCGTCAGAAAGATTACCAGCAGGGCCGGACGTTAGAGTATTGGCGTTCAGATCCAACAAACCCACACCTCCCTGGGCAGCCAGGAAGATTTTGCCGCCGTCTGAAGAAGAAGCCATGGCAGCCAATCCGTTGCCGAAAGATATGTCCTTGCCGTTGGCACTGCAACCCGCAATGCCGGTGCAGTCAATGACACCAGTATCCAGATTGATGAGATGAAACACTCCAGTGAGCAAAAGGGCTGAGCAGTCAACATCAACGAGTGCGCGATGTGGGGCAGCCGTCGTGATGTTCAGGGCCACTCCACCGCAACCAACCGGATCTCTATCCGAGGCGGTGAGGACGGGATACGTTGCGGCAACCTGCGTGGTCAGAAGATTGATAACCGAAACGGTGCCATCGTTGCTGTTCACTACCGCGAGTTCGCTCGTGTCTGGCGTGAGGGCAAGAGCCGAGGGACCATTACCGACGGCTATGGGAGTGAGAAATGTGTTTGTACCGAGATCAAATATTTCCACACGATTGTGGTCCTCATTGCTGGCATAAAGTCGCTTACGAAGTTTGTCATACACAATGGCATCAAGCGCACCCACAATGGGATTGACCTGGACTGAGTTGAGATATTGAAATCCGCCGGCGACCGTACTGGAGCCGCTGACAGTGCTCACTGTGACATCGGTCATGCCCGCTACCCCCGCGGGAGTAATGAGCTTTATTCTCTCGGTAGGAAAAGGATCGCCGATACTAATTGGTATGGTTGGCTGCGAAATCGTTGCAGGCTTTCCACCGATAGAGACTTCGGTGTTCGCTGCCGACAGACCATAGCCAATAATTGTGATGGGATCACCACCGGCTGGAGATCCACCATCTGCATCTACGCGCAAAATCGTCGGCCCAAAACTAACCGCGTCCGGTCTCACCTCAAAAAAACCATCCGAACGCGTCAACGTAACATTTGCCGGACCTGCTGTGTTACCGAGGGGAACAGTAAGGTTTACGAAGTTGGTCGATTGAACAGAGATGTTCGTCGCCTTAAGTGACTGCGTAGAAGCCGGAGGCGGTCCGATAAAAACGTCAAGCGCTGGCACTTGGCTAAATCCAGCGCCATCAAGTTGTGCTTGTGTGGGAGACGACAAGCTCGCGAGGCTGGGCTTGACCCCGAAAGTTCCCGGCAGTGGCTCCTGTAGGAATGTGGGAGAGCTCATGTCCAGAAATCCCACTCCCCCAAATGCCGCTCCAAACAGCATGCCCGTTTGGTCCAGGTCAAACGAAGTGATCCATTGCCCGCTGAAAGCCTCCGTGACACCAAAAAAGAAGGAAGGAACCGCTCCTGTGAGGGCAAAAGTATTGGTATCAATCACAACGGCCACGCTGTTGTTAGCGCTGGGCGCTGTCGTCTGATCTGGAACTACATAGAGATGCGCTCCATCGAGGCTGTAAAACAATCTGGGCACACCGCCTATTGCCTGAAATGAGGTCGCAGGTAGGGACGCGAGCGGTGTGAAATGACTGTCATAAAAAGTCAATCCCTGATTGGACAGTGAGGCCAACTGGGAGCCATCCGGCCTGATGGCGGGAACACCGGTAATAGCGGCGTCAGGGCCAAGGAACGTCCCTGTTGCGACATCAAAAAGAAAGCCATTTGGGAAAACTCCGCCGTAGCCCAGTACTTTCGAATGATCCGCACTGCGGGTCAATAATCCAAGTAAAAACGTGATATTTGGCGGCCCAAATAGGGTGAACGTGTCTGTTTTGGGGTCCCACAAGTAGAATGGCGGGTTGTTCGAGCCGATCATGTCGAAGGTCGGATAAAAAAGCACCTTTCCGTTCGAGAGGGCAACTTCTTGAAAAAAGGTCACAGGGACACTGAAACCTGACACGGACTGAGGAACATTGGAGTGTCCAACAACCTGGAGCAAGTCAGGGTCAATCGTGGTGACGCCGCCGATGAGCGGACTTGCTACATAGACGGCGCTGCCGTCGACGGACTCATCAATCGCCGCCGGGAAACCGACTGGAATGGAGGCGACCTGATGGCCGTCAACGGTGGACAGGACCACGACCTCATCCAATATTTCGACGCTCACGAAAAGAAGTTTGCGAGCGCGATCGCAAACCATTCCCGTTGGACTCTGATCTGTACGAGTGAAGGTGCTTCGCGTGGGCGTGGTGTTGGATCCAAAAGGTACGGTAACTGTCAGCGGGATGCTCAAAAGGGACGTGTTGTTGGCATTGTCAGACGCTGTGATCGCCAGTGGCACACTCAAAGGTTGCGCCAGCACCGTGGCAACAACCCTAAGAGGAACTGGAGCCGCCGGAGTGATAATCCCCTGGAGGGTGTCGACATTTACCTGAGCGGTGTTGGGCACTCCCGAAACAGTCAAAGTTGCCTGCGGCGAAATGTTGGGATCACTCGTTAAAGAGAGCTGTAACGTTGCGGTTGATGCAGGTGTGAGCGCAATCGATGATTGATTCGCAGAGAGCTTGAATGGAGCGGCCTGTCTGACGGTGAGCGAAAACGTCGCCGTATGGACAATGGTCCCGCTGGTTCCGGTGACGGTAATGACCGTACTCCCAAGCGGAGCGCTTTGGGACGCTGCCAATTGCAGTGTGGTTGCTCGAATGGCACCGGGCACTGGGATGGATAATGAACCGGAAGTTATTACTCCCGCCGGCATACCCGAGAGGGTCAAGCTGATGGTCCCGCTAAATCCGTTCATCGGGCTCGCTTGAACCGTCAGGAACTGCGCTACGCCATCTATTTGCGCGCTGATATCAGGAGCTGCAACTAGCTGAAAATCGGCTGGTTGTGGAGTCGTCGGCGCAGGCGGCGTAGTGCTGGAACCCCCACAAGATAAAAGGGCAAGACTGCAGATGGACGCAATCATCCCCAGCCCACGCATGCGCATAATAAAAATCTCCTGGCTAGTTGCAAAAAGGGAAACAAGTATACATCCCATCTTCGCCTAGTGAGGGGGCTTTTCAGCATCCATAGTGTTCTCCGTTGGCTTAAGTCCGTGATGCAGCCGAGATTACTGAGGAGAACGAGGTTTGCCGCAGATACACGCAGAAGAACGCAGATAAACAAGATACAGATGAAGATCATCCCCTGGGGACTTATTCCCTAATCGTGATTTTTTATGAGTATTCATGATCTTTTGCGCGGCGGTACATAGCCAAGGTGGGCTGCGTTCTGCATGCGAGCGAGCAAACTTAAGATCATTTGATTTGCGGAGCAATGTGAGACATAGTGGTTGAGTAATCGGGCAATTGATAGGGCAGATTGCGTAAATGGGTAATTTGGTAATTGGGTAATTTGAAAGCGAAACCACACCCCTTGGGATGGGTCGCCTTAAGTGCTTTGGAATCCTAGTTGAGGTACGGGGGGGGTACTCCATTTTCGATTTAGTAAATGAGTAATTTGGTAATCGGGAAATTGGGAACCGCAACCCTTGCCGCTGATTCACACCCTGATCACAAATGATTCACTGTGATATAGCAATCGGCGCCTGGCAATTGGCCCGAAGCGAAACCCAAGACTGCTTTCGCTTGGGATGTTTCGCGTAAGTCCTTTAGATCTTGGGATGAACCGGGAGGGGGTAGGGGCGCGCAAAGCGCGCCTATCGCCGAGATCGCCGCCATCGCGCGAGATCGGGAGGGCAATACCGAAACTCCTAGCACGGAGGCACGGAGGAGAAGAAGATCAGGTTCCAAGGCCGTGGCTGTTTTGGTATTTTGCGCAGCCGAGGGAGGCTCCGGGCTGCGCATGGATCAATCACGGATCAATTAAGGCGCGACCAGCGCAATCGAAACCGCGCCTTCGCCTGCAGGGTAAGCTGGTGGATTTAGTGGAACCAGAGTCCTGTCGCTGCCGAGCCTGAAAGCATCAATCTGATCTGTTTTCCTGTTAAGCACGTATGCGAAGGCGCCGGTCGCGTCGATCACCGCGTTTTCCCCGCCAAGACCCGGAACACGGCCTGGCCCTGGAGAAAGAAGCAACGCCTTATTTTGGATGGTTGCCGGAGAGCTACCGATCGTCTGCATCAAGCCCTTCACCAGGCGATAGCTGGTGGTTTCTCCGTTTGCGGTGGACTGAATGATCCCGGTAGCGGGGTCGACGACAACAGCAGGAGTTCCGGCGGCGACCGAATCTGTCTGGCGAAGCGCACCGCTTACTTTATCGACCTGAAAGACGATGATGGCGGCAGAGCCGGCCATGATGAGCGAGTCCCCCGAAGCAATAATTTTTCCTGGCTTATCGCCGACGGGGAAAGGCGAAGCTGTAACCGGTGAAAGCGAACCATGGCCTCCGATCCTGAAACCCTGCAATGAGGTGGAGTTCAGGTCGGCGACAAACAGAAATTCGGCGACGGGATTAGCATCGGGAACCGAAGCAGCCATCGTGGCGGCAGGGGTAGGCGTCGGCGTTGGGGTTGGAGTCGGTGTCGGAGTGGGTGTGGGCGTAAAACCTGGCGTGGGTGTGGCTGTGGGCGACACGGTGGGAGTAGGCGTCCCCTGGTTGAACACGACACGTCGCGGCGAGATGTCGCAGCCAGTTAGACTCAACAGTAATACGGCAACAGGAATGCACCCGGCCGCGGTCTTGAGCAGAGTCTCATTATTTTGGATCACTTTCGAAATGATGCTCAAAGCACCAGTGCTGTTGGCCCGATGTGACCGGAAGTATGAGGTTATGGCCCAGGTTACCTAAGTGAAAAGGCGGTTTGCACAGCTTACGTTGGAATGTAAAAATGTCTCTATGGCAAAAACAACCCTAACGTCCTGGATTTTAGCCCTGGCCCTGACTGCGACCGCAGGATTCGCAGCAGCGCAAGGCTCATCCGCTCCGAAAACCAATCCTGCGCAAGGCGCAGCCAAGACTGGCGGTTCGCAGGCCACGCCTGCCGCATCGCCCACACCATCTGCGCAGCCGGCAGCCACGCCGAACCCGAATTTCAAGTCGGACAAAGAACGCCAGAGCTATGCCGTGGGCATGAACATTGGTGAGAGCCTTCACCGCCAGCCCGTGGAGCTTGATTCCACCGCACTTATGCAGGGCCTGAAAGACTCAATGAGCGGCGGTAAAACGCTGATGACAGACGACGAGGCCAAAGCAGCCCTGACAGAACTGAGCCAGCAGGTTCGGACCAAACAGGAAGAAAAAGTGAAACAAGCCGCTGAAAACAACAAAAAGGAAGGCGAAGCCTTTCTGGCCGCGAACAAGACCAAGCCAGGGATAGTCACAACACCCAGCGGCCTGCAATACAAGATTTTGACGGAAGGCAAAGGCCCTAAACCGACCGCCAGTGACAAAGTGAATTGCAACTACAAAGGCACTCTCATCAACGGCACGGAGTTTGATAGCTCATACAAACGCGGACAGCCGGCGACTTTCCCCGTTGGCCAGGTGATCAAGGGCTGGACAGAGGCTTTGCAGTTGATGCCGGTTGGATCCAAGTGGCAGCTTTTCATCCCTGCGGATCTGGCTTACGGCGATCGCGGCGCCGGTAGTGACATCGGGCCGGGCGCAACTCTGATCTTCGAGGTTGAATTGTTGTCCATCGAAGGCAAAGACGCGGGCACCAAATAGAAATTCACCGAGTTAAGAGAAGAGGGCCGCGGTTAAAGCGACCCTCTTTTCATTGACTCCGAGCAACGCGGTGATAAGGCAACTCGTCTGTTAAACCATTGCCGGGACCCGCTGGCGACGAAGGATTTAGAGTTGAAACCTGAGCAGTTTGAGGTTCATCCAATATTGAAACTATGGAATTAACGGTCTACTCAGCCCCATGGTGCCGAGATTGCCACGTTGCCAAACGCTGGCTGTCAAAGCACAAGATTCATTTTAAAGAAATCAACATTGAGGAAACCCCGGGTGCGGCGGACGAGGTGATCGCCAAAACCGGCAAGCGGGCCATTCCCCAATTCGTATTGAACGGGAAATGGATCCAGCCGTACACACCGGGCAGCGGTTTCAAACAGGCGGAAATGGCAGCCTTGTTTGGCGTGAATGAATAACACCTAGAAACACTGGTTTCTAAAGCGAGAAAAAATCAGGTGGATGCGGCTTGCATCCACCCGAGTTCATTTTTCCGTTGAGGGGACGATTTTTCCGGCTGGTCGTCTCCAGCGCAAAGATGGCGGCAGTCGCAGACGCAGAATGCGCTCGCGGTGATGTTCATCGGCCACGGAGAGTTCGCGCGCCTTAAGCAGGTCTTCCAGTCCAATGAGTCCTACCAGCCTTGGGCCGCCATTTTGGGTGACCACGGGAAAGCGCGTAAGGCCTGTGGATGCCATTCGATTTACCACCATGCGCAAAGGTTCTTCAGGAAACGCGATGACTGGCGTTTTTGCTACTACCTGGGAAAGCTGAACATTCGCACCCTCGCCCGTACGCTCGTTTGTGATCGCAGTGAGAAGATCATTTCGAGTCATCACGCCCAGCAGATGCTGGTTTTCATCAATCACGGGATAGACGCGCTGGCCGCGTGGATTGTCATTGTGGGCCAGAGCGGTCTCCAATTCAGCAATCGTGCTCTCTGCCGGAAAGGCCGTAATGTTCTTTCGCATCACGTCTTCCACGGCGAGAGCTTCGAGAGGATCAACCACGTACTCGCGGGAAAGATGGTGACCACGACGGCTGATCTTTTCAGTAAGAATGGAACGGGACATGGTAAGTACAGTGAAGGTATGCGCGCTTACACATGCAATCAGCAAAGGCAATATGGAGTGGTAGTCGCCGGTAAGCTCAAAAGCGAAAATCACGCCCGTAAGCGGCGAGCGCATTGTCCCGGCGAGCATGGCGCCCATGCTGATCAACGGCCAGAAGCCCATTCCCTGATGAGGGAGAAACAGCGCATCCAGCGAACCCAGAGCAGCACCCATCATGAGTAATGGCGCCAACACGCCGCCGGATGTTCCCGAGCCCAGCGAAATGCTCCAGATGAGGCATTTGATCACCAGCACTCCCACAATGAGCTTGATTGGGGCATCGCCCTGCAAGAGCTGCCCAATCACGTCATATCCCACGCCCAAAGCTCGCGGGAAGATTAATCCGCCAATACCGACGGCCACGCTGCCGATTGCAGGCCACCACATCCAGTGAATTTTTTTGAGGTGAGCAAAAGCATCTTCCACGGCATAAACGAGCTGGGTCAGGAGAGAAGACAGGCCCCCGCTCAATATTCCAGCGAGCAGGCAGCCAAAGAGAATCGCGGGGCTGAATACGGCGTCGTGGAGCGGCACGGGAAATACGGGACCGGCGCCGAGCAGATGGACCCGGGCCGCTTCTGCGGTAACGCTGGCCAGCGCAACGGGAATAAAGCTTCGTGGCTTCCATTCAAATAGCAGCAGCTCAATGGCAAGCAGAATCGAGGCAAACGGCGCGGCAAAAGTTGCTGACATTCCAGCGGCAGCTCCGGCCACCAGGAGTGTTTTTCGTTCTGCGGATGTGAGGTGAAAAAACTGCGCTATGAGAGAACCGAAAGCGCCGCCCGTCATGATGATGGGACCTTCAGCGCCAAATGGACCGCCCGAGCCAATCGCGATGGCTGCGGATACAGGCTTCAGAAGAGCCAGCTTGGGCTCAACTTTGGCGCCGCGCAGAAGAATGGCTTCAATCGCTTCAGGGATGCCATGGCCGCGTATTTTGTCGGAGCCAAACCGCGCGATCAGACCCACTATAAGGCCGCCGATCACCGGCACGGCAAGCAGCCATAGGCCCAGATGAGAATTGCCAGGCGAAGCCGGCGCGTCGGACAGGCGCTGGAAAAAGAATAAGTTGGTAAAAAAGTTGATGAGCTTGAGAAGAGCCACAGCGACATAAGCTGAAACCACGCCTATCACCACGGCAAGAGCAGTGATGGGCAGGACACGCCATGTTGTAGTGAAATCTCGAAGGGTTCCCGCTGGTGCAATGTGCGGATTTTCCGTCTTTGCTGAGATTTCCTGGGTAATTTCTTTCATGTTCCCGATTTGTTGCTCCCTCCTGGCTATACGAAAGCGGCGAAAAAGTAACGGAATTCTCCTAACGCCAGGCAGTTCGGCTCACCAGGAGGGCGCACGTTTTCCCGTTTTTAATATTTTATATCGTCACGCGACACAATACCAGCATTCGCCTGGATGGCGAAATCCCGAGGCTGGCGTCCCGAAGGTGTGGGATGTGACGAAGTCGAGAGAGTCATAACTCTTCGCGCTTCGTTCAAGTAGCAGATTTCTTGATGTTCGCTACGCGGCCTTTGTTGTCCGTACCTCCCCTGGTCGAGCGATGCTCGCCGGTGATTTTCAATACGGAGTCTACTAACTGTGCACCAACACTGCGTAGTTCAATACGAGCTGCACTGCCAAGTTTCTTCAGCATGATTTCGCCTTCAGTAGTAATGGAAAGCGTGACCTGACGCCGGTCAGTACCGGAACGTACACGGCGAACCAGCCCATGGTCCTCGCAACGATCCACCAACTCCACCATGCTGTTATGGTTGAGCTGCATACGCTCGGCCATGCAACTGATGGAGGGTACCTCACCCTTAGGCAGCCCTTTGATCGCCAGCACCAATTGATATTGCTGAGGATTTATCTGGAACTCGCGGGCTTCTTCTTCCATATGGCGCAAAAATTTGCGCAACTGGAAACGGAATTCCGCCAATGCCATGTACTCGGCTTCAGTCAGAGGCCGCGAACTCTTTGCCTTTGCCATTTTATCGTCTCACGATGTATTTGTTGCGTTCTACCGGGTTTGGGTCACGGGCTGCAGTCCGGCTGAATTGGCCGGCCAAAGCCCCAACACTTTCCTATGTGGCATGCCGGCTCAGATTTGAATTCCTGGCGAATCCAGAAGCGTCACCTCAGCAGCCCCCCACTTGCAAAATGATTGGCTCAATTATGGTGCAGAAGGGCGATTCTGCAAAGCCCAGATTGGCACTTGCGCGCCCCTACCAGTTATTATCGATATTCTACTTCCCTTTTTGACTTTGAGGAGCGCGCCCTTGATTCCCCGCTATACCCGCCCGGCAATGGGCAAAATCTGGAGTGATGACAACAAGTTCCGCTGCTGGTTAAGAGTGGAAACAGCCGCCAGCCTCACGCTGGCTGAGGCCGGCATAGTGCCCCAGGAAGCCGCCACGGCCATTGCCGAACGCGGTGATTTTGACCTGAAACGGATCCACGAAGTGGAAACCGAGGTGAAGCATGATGTCATCGCCTTCACCACGGCTGTGGCAGAAAAGGTTGGGCCCGAAGCCCGCTGGCTGCACTACGGCTTGACCTCAAATGACGTCGTGGATACAGCACAGGCCCTCCAGATCAAAGAAGCCTCTGCACTGATTCGCGAAGATCTGGAGCGTCTGAAGGAAGTTCTGGCACGTCGCGCACACGAATTCAAACACACACCTACCATTGGGCGGACGCACGGCATCCACGCCGAACCGACTACCTTCGGCCTGAAGCTGGCCAACTGGTACGCCGAAACCGTGCGCAACATTGCTCGCTTTGAGCGCACCACAGAGGAAATGCGCGTCGGCAAGCTCTCTGGAGCGGTGGGCACGTTCGCTCATCTTGAGCCGGAGTTCGAAGAAAAAATCTGCAAACGGCTGGGCCTGGAAGCTGCGCCGATTTCATCGCAGGTGATTCAGCGTGACCGCCACGCTTATTATGTCGCCACACTCGCCACCATCGCGGCGACTCTGGACAAAATCGCCACGGAAATCCGCCACCTGCAACGAACCGAGGTCCGCGAAGCGGAAGAATATTTCAGTGAAAAGCAAAAAGGTTCATCGGCCATGCCGCACAAACGCAATCCAATCACGTGCGAACAGATCTGCGGACTGGCCCGCGTGGTTCGTTCAAATGCGCAGGCGGCATTTGAAAACGTGGCCCTATGGCACGAGCGAGATATCTCGCATTCATCCGTTGAGCGCGTGATACTGCCCGATTCAACCATCCTGGTGGATTACCTTCTCACCAAGACCACCAATCTGATAGACACACTTGATGGTCTATCCCAACCGCATGCTCAAGAATCTGGAGAGCACCGGCGGACTGGTCTTCAGCGGCCAGCTTTTGCTGGACCTGGCCGAAAACGGTATGTCACGAGAAGACGCCTATCGCCTGGTGCAAAAGCATGCCATGCGCGCATGGAAAGACGACCTCAATTTCCGCGAAGAAGTAATGAAGGATACGGAGATCACTTCACGCGTGCCGGAAAAACAGATTGAGCATGCTTTCAGCATCCAACGGCAGCTAAGAAATGTGGATAAGATTTTCGAGCGGGTGTTTGGGAAAACCGATCACTGATTTGCACGAGGCGGCCAGATTATTTTCTGATCAGTGTAATCAGTGGTGAGAATTACACCGAGATCGTGAACGACGTCTCCGTCCTTACCACCGGACGATACATGGTGTCACGTTCCACAGGTTCGCGTCCTGCTTCACGGATGAGGCGCTCAAGGTCAGCGCGACGCATACCCTGCGGCGTGGTGGCTCCCGCGTCGTGATAGATTTTCTCTTCTATCACTGTGCCATCAATATCATCAGCGCCAAAGCGCAACGAAATCTGCGCAATCTTGGGCCCCAGCATCTGCCAATACGCCTTGATATGCGGGAAGTTATCCAGAACCAGACGGCTGACTGCCATCTGTTTGATATCCAGCATGCCAGTGGTGGTGAACAGGTGTTCCAGCGGCGTATTTGCCGGATGAAACGCCAGAGGTATAAAAGTCTGGAAGCCGTGGGTTTCATCCTGCAGGTTGCGCAGGCGAATCAGGTGGTCGGCGCGGTCTTCCTCATTTTCAATATGGCCGTACAGCATCGTCGCATTCGACTTCAGCCCAACCCTGTGGGCAGTACGCGCGGTATCCAGCCACTGGTCACCATCAATTTTGTGGTCACAGATCACCCGGCGGACGCGCTCATTGAAAATTTCAGCACCACCTCCAGGCAGTGAATCGAGCCCCGCGGCTTTGAGTCGCAGCAACGTTTCTTCAATCGAGAGCTTGGCGCGCTTGGCCAGAAAGGCAATCTCGACCATGGTCAACGCCTTGAGATGAACCTGGGGGAAACGCTGCTTCAAACCGGAAATCAAGTCCAGGTAATACTGAAACGGCAGGTCTGGATGCAGGCCGCCGACAATGTGAAATTCCGTCACGGCTTCTGAGTAGCCAGACGCCGCCGTTTCATACGCTTCTTCCAGGGCCATGGTGTAGGAGCCCTGGGAATCCTTTTTGCGGCCAAAAGCGCACAGGCGGCACGCGGCCACGCAGACATTGGTGGGATTGATGTGCCGGTTCACGTTGAAGTACGTGATATTGCCGTGCATGCGTTCGCGCACATGGTTTGCCAGCCAGCCCACAGCCAGAATGTCGCCGGTGCGGTACAGAGTTACGGCATCGTCAAACGTGAGCCGTTGCTGGGCAAAGACCTTCTCCGCAATAGGAAGAAGCCGTTTGTCATCGGTCTGAAATGCATGACGGGATGCGGTCGCAATGCTGGTGGCCATGTGCCTATATGATATCGAAAATAGAGCATGTTAGCGACCATCGGAATCCCTTTCCGGCAACGGCTTTGTACCAGAACGTTCACCTGACTGCTGCCGGATCGCCAGGGGGATTGTCCGGCTGAACGCGCCCTGCGCCGTGAGCAGCGAGGGCCGATCCACAATAAGCGCACGCTTTCCAGTTGGCCTCTACCGGCCGGCGACATTGCGGGCAAGCCGGCTTAAGTTCCGTTCCGCACTGGTAACAATACGCAAAGCTCGGCTTGTTCGGTGTGCCACATTTTGGGCAGCAAGACATTAACGGTTCACGCATCACGAAGTAGAGAATAATGCCAATGGCATTCGGCACGAAGATCGCAATCAATGTCCAAAGCGCCTGCCGCATGCCTCGTCGCCTGGCATCGCCGGACACATAGCCCACTAGAAGGATATATGCCCCGGGCACGACAGCTGCCAGAGTGGAAAGACCCACCTTGGCCGAAAATGGCCAATCCCTCACATTGGCATCGTTAGGAATCGCAAACTGCCACACCATGGCTTCCGTACACACAACGGCCAGTGCGGCAATGACCCAGGCGACCCCGGGGATTACACGAAGCTCTTCTCGAAAACGGCTCATACCAATCTCCTATCATTGCGGTGACGTCTTGCCACCAGCCCGGCAAACGCGATGGACGCGACTGCGGAAAAAATCATGTACCAGATAAATGCATTCACCCAGGCAGAGGATGACATCTTCAGCCATTCGGCAATGTCCTCTGCCAGATACTTGCCGGCCAAAAATGTCAGCGCCGTCACAATCCATGCAAATGCAATCAGTAAGGCGAGATAGCGCTGATTTTGCCGCCGCTCTGCCTTCGCCGCAATTTCAGCCATGATCCGCGCCCGCGTTCTTTGCGCCAGCCCGAACAAAGGCTGCGGCTCCGGAATAGATTTCAGGTCCGCGGCCAGAGCACGCAGACTCGCAAGCTCACTCCGGCAATCACTGCACTCCCGCAGGTGATCATCAACCCGCGTCTGCTCTTCCCTGCTGATGCCGCCCGCCACCTGCAGCGGGAGCAGGCTTCGAATTTCATTGTGATCATTCATAACCAGTCCATTGATATTGTTTTTCAAGCTTCAAACGCAGGCCATCCAATCCGCGGCGCAGTCTCGATTTCACGGTGGAAAGCGGAATTCTCAAGAAATCCGCAATTTCCTCGAGCTTCATTTCCTCCTCAAAGCGCAGCGACAGCACTTCACGGAAAATCAGCGGCAGCTCAAGCATTGCTTGTGCCACCAGAATCGCCCGCTCTTCCGCCAGTAAGGCTTCCATCGCTCCCGTCGCCTCACGGGGTAATAGTTCTTCGCGTGAGTCGCCGGACGGCAGAGGTTCATCCAGACTTTCAGGCTGGTAACGGCGAAGATGGTCGAGTGCCAGATGGCGCGCGATAGTAAAAAGCCAGGGGGCAAAATCGCGAGAAGAATCATAGCTCCTGATCTTTTCCATTACCCGCAACCACGTCAACTGGAATAGGTCTTCCGCTATCGCCTGTTCTTTTACCAATCGCACCAGATACCGCAGAAGACGTCCCTGATATTCGTCCATGACCACGGCAAGCGCTTCCAGATCGCCCTTACGCACCTTGGCAAGGGCCATAACTGCATCTGGGCTTTGCTGATGTCGATCCGCGTCGGACATGTGCGAAATCATAGCGTCTGCTCTGGGCATGCCTTTCGTTGATACGTGTCGCGGGGCAGAAAAGACCCAATCTCTAAGGCTCTAAGTGAATGAAAATTTAATGGACTTTTGATATTTCATATTTGGGCGATATGGAATTTTGAATTTTCCAGTTTTAAAGGCTGTGCCATTTGTTGATCTACGTCTCTCAATATCTTTAAATTCAGTACCTTACAAATGTAAGCGTCCCGCCGGAGTACCCGGCCCAAAAATTGCCATAAGAAACGTTAAGCAGTGAGAAAAAGCAAAGAAGGACTAAATTCTTTACTCTTTTCGTATAGGGCCCTGTAGATCTGTCGCCATTATTGAACAAGTGCTTCATTTTCAAAAGCTTGATCGGCTCGGGACGGTTTCTTTCAGGGTGAGCGCTGCGTCTGACAGGAAATTAGCTAGGGGATTCGCCGGGGAATGATAACCGGCAGTCAATTTTCGAGCGGTCAGAGAGTAATTGGGCACAGGGCACGGCGGTGATCAGGGACGATGAACTTAATCTGTCTCCCGAAAAACCTCTTTTCCCAAACCCCCAATTTGTCCCAAAAACACACGCAGAGTTCCTGAAGAAGGATCAAGGGCTTGGCTGACTAGCATTTGCCGGTTCCGGTGTTTCTTCACACTTTTAGTTTGGATCGTGGTGGTTGAGGAATTCAATTTTGACGGCGTTATCACTTCCGTCTTTTGCTCCTCAACTCATTCACTGATCAGGCTCCAGGCTTTTTCTTCCGCAGTTTTGGGAGTAAAGGATTTGGCCGCCAGGAACGGATCGCGGCGACCGCGCGTCGCCGGCACATCAAGAGGAGAGAATCACAAATGAGACAGATGAACCAGAAGCAGCGGCTTATCGCGCTGGCCCTTGCTGGCTTCATGCTGCTGGGTTGCGCCAGTATGTGGGCGCAGGTCACGGCATCATCCAGTTTGCAGGGAACCGTCACAGACAAAACACAGGCTGTGATTAAATCCGCAGAAGTAACCATAACCAACAAAGACAATGGCTCTACCCGCACCGCACAGACCAACGCGGCCGGCGAGTATCGCTTTGAGGCTATTGCAGCCGGCGTTTATACCGTAAAGGTCAAGGCTAACGGTTTCTCCACCGCAGAAGCGAAAGATATGGAAGTTGCGATTGGCAGAACCGCCACGCAGAACTTCATGCTGGTACCCGGTGGAGTGAGCGAAACGGTGGAAGTCACCGCAGCCGCTCCTCTGGTTGACCGCGAAAAAACCGATGTCAGCACCAACATCACACCGCAACAGATTACTGACCTGCCACTGATCGGCCGTGACATCGCTGACCTGGCCTACCTATCCCCTGGCGTAAAGGCCGCGGACTCTTATGATCCGACCAAGAACCGCTACGCGATCTTGTCGGTAAACGGCGAAGGCGGCCGCAACGTAAACGTGACCGTGAACGGCGTCGACAACAAAGACAACACGGTTGGCGGACCTGTGATGCAGCTTCCGGCGGAAGCAGTGCAGGAATTCCAGATTTCCACGCAGCGCTTCTCGGCCGTGAATGGCCGTTCGTCCGGCGCGGCGATTAACGTGATCACCAAGTCAGGCAGCAACAACTATCACGGTTCGGCCTTCGGGTTCTTCCGCGAACAGAACTTCAACGCCGACCAGAAACAGGCGAACGGCGATGGCACCACTACAACAGCCAATCCTCCATATGAGCGCCAGTTCTTTGGTGGCTCCATCGGCGGACCGATCCAGAAAGATAAACTCTTCGGCTTCTTCGCCATTGAACGTCAGCGCGAACAAACATCGATAGCAGAAGCGCCGCAGGCGTTCCGTGAACTGTCACTGGTAACCAGCCTGGGAGCCCAGCCGATTTCAACCGTTCCGACGCCATTTTTCGAGAACCGCTTGAACGGCCGACTCGACTACATTTTCAATAGCAAGCATTCCGCATACCTCTCTGTGTCCACGCAGGCCAACAACAGCCTGAATGACCAGAGCGGAGCGACTTTTGACGCGACGGAAGGAAACTTCACCAAGAACCACCTCCAGGTAGCAAACCTGACCGTGAACTCTTCCTTGAGTCCTACGCTGGTCAACCAATTCACCGCCGGTTTCCAGTATTGGAACAACCTGATTGACAGCACAACGCGGGCGCCGCTGTTCACGTTCCCGAACAACATCCAGTTCGGCACCAACACCAACGTTCCGCAGAACTCGATCCAGCGCAAGTTCCAGTTCAAGGATGACATCAGCAAGACGATCGGTAATCACACGTTCAAGACTGGCGTTGACTACATCTACACACCCTTCATGGGCGGATTCTTTGAGTTCAACCCCACCCTGGAAATCGACTACTCAGACTTGCCGAGCACGATCCTGGGAACGCCTGGCGGATTCTCGAATCCCGGATTAGTCACCGGCATGAGCATTGCAGTCGGCGATCCCACCTTCATCATCAAAGACGCGAAGCAGCTTGGCCTGTATCTCCAGGATGACTGGAAAGTCAGCCAGCGCCTGACGGTGAATCTTGGTTTGCGTTGGGACAAAGACTTTGACTTCATCGGCGGTTCTAAAATCACCAACAGCCGTACCTTCCAGGAGCTTCAGGCAATTTCGAAGTTCAGCCCGCTGGCGGCCTCGCTGGTGGCTAAACCAGCCAACGATTACAGCAAAGGCTTCAGCCCGCGCGTTGGCTTCGCCTATGATCTGACCGGTCACGGTAATCACGTGCTCCGCGGCGGATTCGGCATGTACTACGACAACACCTTCCAGAACATTCCTTTGTTCATGGAACAGCAGGCCAACGCAACCATCTTCCAGGGTGCTCTCGCGCTCAGCGGCAGCGACCCCGTACCCGGTACCGGCCTGACCCTCGATCAGTGGCACATTGGAGATCCGCTGCCGACAATCCCGGCACCGTCCTCCCAACTGACACCAGGTTCAACTGGCCGCCTCATGGACCCCAACTATCGCACCCCGGTTACCGAAGAAATGAACGTCGGCTACACCTGGGCAATCAACAACAAATCGGCTTTCGAAGTCGAATACGTCCACGTGCTTAGCTTGCACGAAAATAAGACCATCAACCTGGATCCCAAGATCCCTGTAAATCCCGGATTGATACAGACGACCTCAACCACCGAAACCGCTGCCAAGGCACCGACCTGCGATCCTGTCAAAGGTTGCGGTTTCTTCCAACCTCTTGATGCTGCTTTCGTGGCGGCAGGTGTGCCCGTGCTGGGTAGCCTGCGCGATGAAATGTCGATTGGACGCTCGCGTTACGACGGCTTGAACGTGAGCTATCGCCAGCGTGCCTTCCACAGAACTGACCTGACCATGAACTACACGCTGGCGCGTGCGGTCGGCTACAATCAAGATGGCGGATCATTCCGCTATTACCCATCTGACCCGCAGCATCCGCTTGCAGCCAATGATTTCGGCCCCTCGTTCAACGACGAACGGCACCATCTCACGATCGCTGCTACCGCGCACCTGCCCTGGGGATTGGAATTGTCACCGATTATTCAGGCCGGCTCGGCACGCCCGTACAATCCTGTCGCCAGCCTCAACGAACTGAATTTCGGTGGCGGTAGTGCAGCTGGTGTAATTGTCGTTCCCAAGAACGATCAGACCAACCTGACTGCCTTCCTTAATCCAGTCACCGGAGCACCTAACAAACTTGCCGCCTCGCAATGCTATTACGGCGGCAACTGCGTGGTTGCGCCGTATAACTCCTTGCGTGGCAATCCATATTTCAATATGGACGCTCGCGTAGCGAAGAACATCAAGCTGGGCGAAAAACGAAACCTGCAACTCATGTTCCAGGCTTTCAACCTCACCAACCACGCCAATTACGGCAACAACTTCGGCACCACTGTGGATGACCCGACCTTCAAACAGCCGATTGGATTCATCAATCCGACCAGCTCTGTTGCGGCAAGGGCGTTCACCGGTGAGTTCGGAGCCCGTTTCAGCTTCTAACTTCAACGCACCATCAACAAAAAGGGCCGGTTCACCGGCCCTTTTTTATTTGTGTCGTATTGTCAAAATGAGTTGGCGATCAACCGGATTTCCCTGTTTCCAGTTTCAGCCGGATATTCACAAAGTTATACGGCGGCCAGGGTCCGGTATATCTGAAGTTCAGCCGCTCGCCAAACTTTCTGGCCACGCGCGTCACCGCGGCGTCAAATTCGCTCTCCCGTTCCTTCTCGATCAGAAAAGACGCATTGAGAATCATTTTGTCGCCGATCGGCTTATTGTCTTTTGACGCTACGCAAGCCGTCCGCAGTCCTTCATAGATATCACGGACGTAGCTGGCTGAAAGCTCGGTCAGGGCCTTGTCAATCATGCGGCCCAGTTGCATGCGCGCGAAATACGTTGATTGCAGGTGCTTACGGGTAAGCTCCTGATGAAACCGACGGATCTCTTCATTCTCACGCTTCAGCTCTTCGATAATGCGATCGCGGTCCCAGGTGACTTTGAGTCCGAATTCCTGCTTGCCCGTCATCTGCCGCAGGACATCTTTCAGCGAAGTGTAAATACTCCTGAGCACTTCCTTGATGTCATCTTCCGTGCGGAACACGGTGCCAAACGCCATGGGCACCACCGTATGGTTCTTCATCACGGCTTCCACCACATGCTCATGGGCCAGAGCATTGTCCCGGGTCGGATCAAAAATAAAAACAGGAGTGCGGCTCACGATGGCGGCAACGTCACCATAGTGAACGGTAAAGACATCTTCATGAAATGAACCAATACTGCTGCGGCCGAAGCTGCCAAAGGCCGGCATCTCAATCACGCCATACACATAGAAGCCATGATGTGGCGAAGAGCTGGCGCTTTCCAGCCTGGCAGGGGCTGGTTCCAGTTCCAGCACCAACTCATTCGAAGTGCCGTTCCTGGTCACCGGCTTAGAGGCTGGTTTGCGAGCCACTGTTTTTCTGGCCGCTTTCTTTGTTGCACTCATCATCTCTCCTGATCATCTTTGCGGTGGTCGCCAGAAACTCCTCAATTTCTATCGGCTTAAACATGATTACAATCTGTCTGCTGGCCGCTTCATCAGCGGTATCCCTGGTTGCATATCCGGTGAGGAGCGCTGCGGGAATGCAATCATCCCGCTTCCTTGCCGCTGCAATCACTTCAAACCCGGTATGTTGTTCTTCCAGTGAGTAATCGCACAAAACCAAGTCGTATTTTTCGTCTTCTTCAAGAGCACGGATGGCGTCCGCAGACTTGCTGAACGCGCCCACGGTATATCCCTGCTGCTCAAGTATCAGCCTGTAGGTGATGAGCACAGAAGCCTCATCGTCCACCACCATGATCCGGCGTTTTGCGTTCTCGCTCACGATTTCACGACTGGCAGATCGATTCTGAACACAGTCCCCTTACCCATCCTGCTCCTCACAGTGAGCTTGCCGGCGTGATTCTGAATAATCCCTTTTACAATCCACAATCCCAGGCCGGTTCCCTTTTCACCCTTGGTGGTTACAAATGGCTCGAAGATGGCCCGTGTCATCTCAGCGGAAATTCCGGTACCAGTATCTGCGATCACCACTTGCACCAATGCGTGGAGTTCATCTCTGCGATGTATATGGCGCGTCCGGATGTGCAGTCGCCCTCCGTTGGGCATGGCATCCTTGGCATTAATAATCAGGTTGGACAGCACCTGACGAATCTGGTCGGCAGCAATAATGGCATCCGGCAGCGGCCTGAGGTTAGTCAGGAGCTCCACGTTGGCCCGCTGCAACTGGCGGCTCAAAATCAGCAGAGTGTCTTCAACAATCGTATTTACGTTGACCGGCTTGACCTGCTCGGTATTGCGATACAGCCCCAGCATCTGGCGCACGATGCGGGCAACACGTTCGGTTTCAGACTTGAGAATGTTGTAAACCGGTGTGGCGCTCTCCGGAACCGCCCCCGCCAGCAGATAAATCGCGTTCTTGATCGCCTCCATGGGGTTGTTGACCTCATGGGCAATGGTGGCCGCCAGTCGTCCGGTGGCGGCAAACTTTTCGATCTCCAGCATCCGACGTTCCACTTTGAGCTGCTCAACCTTACGCAAGGCCGTCAGGTCGCGTAAAACCGTGACTGTATACGACACTTGACCGCGTTCATCAAAGATCTTTCCGGAGCGCGCATCGTATTCGATCACCTGTTTAACGGCGGGGTTGTAAATACGCAGCGGGGCCGTCTCGCGTTCCGCGAAGGAGAAGGTGAATGAGCTGATGTAGTTGGTGAAATCGCTCTGGTTCCTGACCAGAACAGGGTCTCGAGGTGAGTCCGAGGAAGCCCCGAACAGTTCCTGGGCAAGCGGATCCACCAGAACGATCCTGGCAGCGCTATCGCACACTACGATCGGATCACCGACATTCTCAATGATCAGGTTCAGCCGGTCCCGGTCCTGCCGGACCATCTCTTCAGCTTCACGCAATTTATCGTAGTTGAGCCACAATTCCTGGTCTGCCCGCCGTAAATCGGTTACATCGCGCATTACGGTCACGGTCCCGATCTGGTTTCCTTCAGGGCCGTAGGTAGGGCCGGAAACGGCTTCAAAAAGCATCTCATCGCCTTCAATCGCGTCCACCAGGGTGAGATCACGATGGGCATCATTTCCCAAAACCAGCATGGAAGAGAGCGCGGCGGAGAAAAGCATGTTGTTGAGTTCCACAGCACGGATCAGCCCTTCCGTCATGTCATCGGGTACTTTAAAGAACCGCTCGGCCGCGCGGTTCTGCATGATGACCCGATGCTGCGTGTCGGTCAGGATCACGGGATCGGCCATGCTTTGCATGACCGTACCCATCTGCGCAATGGTGATCTCCATATCACGCATGCGATTGTAATAATGCTCAACCTTGAAAACGCGCGACAAGCAGCGATTGGCCAGCTCAATAATCGTCGCCAACTCCGCCAGGGACGCTTCAGTGTTGTTCCTGCCCAGTTCCACAACGATCACGGAAGCATAGGCGCGCATGTCGCAGGTGGCGCAGGTCTGCTCCTCCAGGCGAATGCGCTTCTCCCTGCGTGCATTCTGGACCGCCAGGCAGTTTGCCGAGCGGACACGCTCAGCTTCCCAGCACAAAGCCTTGTTGGAATAGAAAATGGGATGAACATACAAAGGACGGTTATGAATGCTGGGTTTGGGAAAAGCGGCAGGTCGAGCAGAGTTCAGTACCCCGGAAATGGGATTATCCGTTGACCAAACCTGCGTCGCGAATTTGGCGGTCTGGGGTCGCGGCCATTTGAGAGCGGCTGAAGGAGTGATTTCCCCGGTGTCAAAGTCCACGTCCAGCACCATGGCGCGCGCGTGGCCGAGTGCAACTATCTCCTCCAGCAGGATGGGGAATATCTCTTCTGACCGTTCTGCCTCCAGCAACCGTAGCGCCGCGGGACTGCGGCGCGCAATTGCACGCCTTCCATTGGGCTGAAATTTCATTTCGGCTGTCGCCACGCTTCCCCCACGAGAACCTGGATCTTTATCGCCGCCTGCGAGATGGGCGCGGCTCCATGGCAACATCTTTTTTCCCCGCATTCCCCTCAACCAGAGACGGATAGGGTATCGTTCCTGACAACCCGCCCAAATCAGCGTATCTCAGATATGTTTCGCTCGACGCCACCACCACGCGTGCTCGTTCGCTGATCAGATCAATGCCAACCAGCGATATGCGCACCCATGCGTCGATCACTATGCCTTTGTCCAAAACCCGGTCCAGAACATCGATAAGACTCGATCCCCCAGACACGCGCTCAATGGCCATTCAAGGCCTCCTTCAACCTAAAGACAAGCACACCCGCTGAGCCAACTTCCCCTCAGGCCTCCGCGGAACTTTCCGGCAACTCGGACCGATTTCATTCTATTGCCGGCAGCCCAGAAACAGTCGCCATGAAGAAACAGTTCTAACGAGTGAACGAAAATGTATGCCGCGGCTTGCAGGCTCTATCTCAAAAACTGATCCTTAACATCCATCAGTTTGGCGGTCTCGGATACAGTCAAACTTTTTGCAATGTACTCTGGGGAAAAGTTAATTGAGAGGACCGTCAGGGAAGGTGCCCGTATTGATCCGTCACGCATCCTAAATAGACTCTTCAAATGCTGTCAATCCCAACTGACTCAACTAATTACAAGCGATCTCCGTGCAACACGGCAAGAGTCTTATGATGCAAGATGCCGAATCTAGGGTTGGCTCAGGAATTTGCCTCCTGTCGCCTTGAAAGTTGTGCTTTAGAGGCCTCCATGGGCAGCTCACAAGGACGTCAAATTCGAGGGCAATTCGAAGGCTTGCCATTTGCAGACTTCGTTCAATCGTTTGCATTTAGTATCGCGCCTTAAGAGATACGAACAAGCCGGAAGCCGGCTACTTTCCCTCGAGCCGGAATCCAGCTACCAGCGGCAAATGGTCTGACGCCATGAGCGCTTTGCGGCTGCGATGAAGCACGAACTCTTCCAGCGCCAGTTGGCGGTCGAAATACATGTGATCAAGATGCATAAACGGCAGAACGCCAGGGTAAGTCCGGCGACGATTCAGGTGCATTTGAATGTCAACGCTTTCAAAACGCTGCCGCAGCATGCGAGAGACCAGCCCGTTGGTCCATTCGTTGAAGTCGCCTACTACCAGCCGCGGGTGTTTCAATTTGGGTGATAGCAAGACTTCCCTGCTCACCAGCATGTGCGCCTGTTTGCGCCGTTCCAGATACCCTGTCCCAAGGTGAACATTGAAGATGTGCACAATCTTCCCGGGCGTCACTTCCACGTCACAACGTATGCACCCACGCGCTTCTCGTCGGGAAGCCGTTAAATCATAGACTTCCACGTCCTTTACCGGCAGCCGGCTCAACACAACATTGCCGTAAGCGGCCCCACGGAGCTTGCGCGTCTCGCCGATGCGAAACTCAAATCCGATTGCGTCCGCCAGATACTGCGCCTGGTTCTGCTCACGGCGACCGCCGCTCAGGCTCACAACCTCCTGCAAGGCAACAATGTCAGTATCCAGCTCACGCAAGACCTGTGCAATCCTGGGAGGACGGATGCGGCCGTCCATCCCCCGGCCCTTATGCGTGTTGTAGGTTGTGACCCTGAAAACCGGCTTTTCTTTCATTTTTCTTTGTTTGTTCGAGGCGTTTGTTCGTGGCCTGAGCAATTCGATGCGAATTCGCTGGGCCTCACTCGTGCTTTTTAGCCGCCCAAACACAGGCTGCGGTTCCGGGCTGCCGTTCCGGTAAAATGGAGGGTGGCTACCGTGACCAAGCAGCGCAACCGCAAGCCTTTATCGTCATCATCTCCAGAGTCCTTGAAGCCGCTCCAGATTCCGAAGCTCAACCAGCTTTCCTGGCTGGTGCACGGATTCAGCACCCGCAATGGCGGGGCAAGCACGTGCTATGGCGGGCGATCCCTGAATCTGGGCTTCACTGAACATGATAAACGGACAAACGTTGAGCAGAATCGGCAACAGCTCCTGACGGCGTTGCGCGCCAGCTCCGCTAAAAGCGCGGGCAACAACTCCAGAGCTGTGAATTCAAAGACATGGCCGCTGGTGACGCTTCGCCAAGTACACTCCGACCTGATCCACGTAATCACCACGCCCGGTGACAAACCTCTCGTGGGAGACGGGCTGGTAACCAATGTTTCCGGAATCGCTCTGGGAGTGCAGACCGCGGACTGCTTCCCTCTGCTGTTGATCGATCAAAGGAACAAAGCAGTTGGCGCGTTTCACGCCGGATGGCGAGGCACCGTGCAACGCATCGCTGAGAAAGGCCTGGGATTGATGCGACGCGAATACGGCACTCTGCCGGAAGATGTAGTCGCCGCGATTGGTCCGGGAATTCAGGCGTGCTGCTACGAAGTGGGAGAAGAACTGAAAGGCAATTTCGAGTCGCAATTTGAGTACGCGCAAGAGCTCTTCCGCGATTCACAGGAGTCTGATCCGGTACGCCAAAAATACCCCATGCTCTTTATGAACCAACGCGCACCCGGTCATGGCGACCTCTGCCTGAAGCTTTTCCTGGACTTACGGGAGGCAAATCGCCGCCAATTGATGGCGGCCGGTGTACCCACGCAAAACATTACCGCCCTGAACGACTGCACGTCATGCGATCCGAAGCGGTTCTTCTCTTACCGGGCTGAAAGAGGCAATACCGGGCGAATGATGGCTGTGGTAGGTATCAAGCCTTAAGTTTCCACAAAAGCGTATGGATGTAACCGGAAGTCAAAAAACTGGCTTCTGCGCATGGAACTTCAGGTACAGGTCTGCGGCAATTGGCTGTAAGATGTTCCCGTCAATTGGTTCCGGGGCCTATGAATAGCGCCGCTAGAGATTCGCAAATCCTGAGGTTCGGCCTGTTTGAGGCCGATCTGGTCCACAGCACGTTGACGCGTAAAGGCGTGCGCGTGAAGCTTCAGGAGCAGCCCTTTCGCGTGCTGGTTTTGCTTCTGCAACGGCCGGGCGAGCTCGTCTCCCGCGAAGATTTGCGGCATCTGCTTTGGCCTGAAGGGACCTTTGTCGATTTTGACGGCAGCTTGAATGTGATCCTGAAGCGGCTCAGGGCCACGCTTGACGATGACTCCAACAATCCCCGATTCATTGAAACTGTTCCTCGACACGGATATCGGTTTATCGCGCCCGTATCAGGTAATGGGATCGCTAGTTCTTCCGTAAACGGCTCAGCGGCTTCCACCGACACAGAATCACCGCCGTCCATGAGCGAATCCGGACGTCATGGCCCCGAAGAATCCGCGGATCCGAACACGCGTGTTTCCGGCCCGAATCAAACCACGGCCGGACTCGAGCAGGCTACTCCGTTCATAGAGAAGCGCAACCGGCTCGCTCCATTACTTTATACAGCAGGCGCGATCGCCATTCTGCTGGCGAGCGTTGTGGCATGGAAGCTCTGGCACGGTAAATCATCAGCTACGAAAGCAGGCCGCGCGTCATCCACAATGGCTCCTGTGGTGCTGAGAAAATCGGTGGCAGTCCTTGGGTTCCATAATGTATCCGGCAATAGCAAAGACAATTGGCTGGGCACCGCATTTTCCGAGATGATGAGCACGGAGCTGGCAGCGGGTGAAAAATTGCGTCTGGTGCCAAGTGAAGAAGTCGCCAATTTGCGGCGTTCATCACCCTGGACGCCCAGCGTATCTCTTGACCAGCAGACCACTGCGCGTATTGGAACTGCGCTGAATAGTGACGTTTTAGTGCTGGGGACATACGCCATCGTTGGTGTGGGCCGTGGACGGCAACTGAGACTGGACGTCCGTTTACAGGAGGCCAAGAGCGGAGAGATATTGACAGAGCTAGCCGAAGTGGGCGCCGCTGAGGATTTGTTTCATTCCGTCTCAAGGGTGGGAGGCAAGCTCCGTCAGCAATTGGGGATCCCTCCGCTGGAAACGCCTGGTGATGCCAATGTTCTCGCCTCGCTACCGTCAAATGGTGAAGCCGCGCGTTTTTACTCAATTGGCCTGGCCAAGCTTCGCGAGTATGACTATCAGTCGGCACGGGGTCTCTTTGCCGAGGCGACGAAGGCGGACCCGAAGTTTCCTCTCTCCTACTCGATGCTGTCACGCGCGGACATTCACCTTGGCCATGACGATCTAGCCAAGGTCGAAGCAAAACGTGGGGTTGATCTTGCCGGCGGTCTGACCCGTGTGCAAAAAATGGAGATTGAAGCCAGTTACTACCATGCGAATGCGGAGCGTGCCAAGGCAGCTGACGTGTATCGCGTGCTGCACAATCTTTTTCCGGACAGCCTGGAGTACGGTCTGCAACTGGCCAAGCTGCAGCTTGAGTCATATCAGCCGGATGCGGCACTGGAAACCATCAGGCAACTGCGGTCTCTTCCTTCGCCCGATCGCGATGATCCTATGCTGGACCTGCGCGAGGCTTTTACCAGGTTTGCGCGCGATGCGTCGGCAGCCTATCAACTCACTCTTTCCGGGGCAGCCAAGGCAAAGGCTCAAGGGAAAAACCTGGTTTATGCGAAAGCTGAACAGTACCTCTGCTATCTCAACCGGGAGCACGCGCAAAATCCGCCGCAGTGCCGCGAGGCCTACGACATTTATCTGTCAGCCGGAGACCTTGATAACGCAGCTTCTTCCCTGCAATTGATGGCCGAAGCTAACCGGCAGACCGGCCACGACGAAGAAGCTGTACCTCTGTATGAAAAAGCCCTGGCCACGTTCAAACTGGCTGGTGACCGCGAAATGACCGGAGTGACACTCAATAATCTGGCACTGGTGCTGGAGGCCCGAGGTGAATTTGCGCGAGCGGAAAAATCTTATCGGGAGGCCTGGGCGAATTTCACCATCGTCAGCGATCGCGCAAATACCGCGGAGGCGCTGGGCAACATTGCCGGGATTGAAATTAGCCGAGGTCATCTGGTGCAGGCTGCTGATCTCTTCCGCCAGAAATGGGAGCTCACGGAATCAAGCGGCAGAGGGCGCACGGAAGAAGGACACGTTTACCATGCGTCTTTATTGCTGGCACAGGGGGAGTTACAACAGGCACGCCGGGAAGTTGAACCCCAGATAGCGTCACTGCGCGCGTATGGTGGCGATCCCTGGGATCTGGCCAGCGCTTTAAGCGTAGGCGGGGACATAGAGCAGGCAGCGGGTGAGCTGGAGCCGGCACAACGGGATTATCAGGAAGCAATCGGGATCCTGAAAAAAGCAAATGATACTCCCAGCGCCACGCTGACGGAGGTCTCCCTGGCTCAGGTAGATATTGCGAAAGGCCATGCGGACTCGGCGGAATCTCGATTGCGTGAGGCCATAGCCACGCTCTCCATCGAGAAACACCCTGCCAGTGAGATAGCCGCTTATGCAGAGCTCGGCCGCGCGCTGCTGGCGCAAAACAAATACCATGAAGCGCGAGAGGCGGCCAAGCAGGGCTTGAAACTGGCTGATCTGCATGAATTCCCGGTGCTGCGCTTGCCGTTTGAGCTGATTCTGGCCCGTGCTGACTCAGCCGGCGTCAGGGCTGGCGACAGCGGAACCTCTCGTATGAGCAAGCAAAGAGCGTTGGATGATGCAGCAAGAAAGTTGCAGAAAGTGATACAGGATTCGCATCGGATCGGACTATACCGCGTTGAATCTGAAGCGCGCCTTTATCTTGGAGAACTGCAATTGAGGATGAGCCAGCCGACTGGCCGCGCCGAGCTGGCCGCGCTGATATCCCAGGCTCGCGGACATGGTATGGAACTGATTGCTCGTCGCGCTGAGGAATTGATCGCCGTAGTGGCGCAGGGTGAATCCGCAGCCCGTCCGCGGTAAGCCCGGTTAGCTAAAGCTTTGTCCGACGTTTCATCTCTTCTGGCAAAATATTCATTCAAAATGACTTAACAGGTCAGTTCAATATCAGACGCAGTTCCTTTGACCGTCCTCCGATTCGGATTTATTCAATTCCGCGTGGCAGCAGAGCCGTCTGGCAGCCTTCCCGCCAGCGCGCCTGCGAATGCGGAGGATACGAATGAGCAGACTAACATCACAGCGACGGACCATTCTTTCAACCTTGTTTCTGATAGTTACCATACTTGCGTGGACCATTGGAGCCTGGGGTCAGGCAGCAGGGCAACCGGTAACCAACGCAACTGTCATCAGGATGGTTACAGATAAGCTTCCTGAAGCAACAATCATTACAAGAATTCAGTCAGGTCCAGACCGATTTGACCTCTCACCTGACGGATTGGTGGCCCTGTCCAAAGCTGGTGTAAGCAAGAACATCCTCCGGGCAATGATGGCCAGCAACAATCAGCCTGCCCAGAGTTCTACTCCTTCTACTCCTGGCGGTTCAGGCGCTATTTCCGGTGCTGGAAACAACCCGACCCCGCGAAACACTGCGACAGGCACAAAACGAATACCGAATGTGTCCGCAGTCAAGTTGACGCTCGGTCCCAAAATCAAGATTGCCGGCGGAACACAGCCAAGTGTGAGCCCAACGGTTTCGCAAACACTTCAGCAACAAAGCCTGCAGACGCGTGCAGAGAAAACAGCTACTCCGGTGGGGGGAGCGGGTGGAACAAATCCAACTGGCGGGTCGGGAATGCTTATGTCCGCCGGCACACCTGCCGGTGGCACCTCGCCGGGAACAAATCCCACGGGCGGCACGGGGGGAATTCAAGTGCAGCGCGCGGGAGTTGCGCCGGTGCGAGTCATTCCGCCCGGCGCAGCCGCACCACCGAAGACTCTTGGGCAGAAAACAGCCATGCCGGTCAGCGGATGCAATCTAACCGTGTCACCGACTATTACTTCTGTGAGTGGCAAGACCAGAGGCATTGTCTTCACGCCGGATCCAGGCAGCAATTCAGCAGCTCCCAATAACCAGTATTCCATCCGAGGCTGCAACTTCGGGCCGCGCCCCGGTGAAGTTCACTTGGTTGGTGCATTCATCAATCATCCCAGCCCACTGAGGCTAGGCATTGATTCGTGGACTGACAATCTGATTATCGCCACAGTGAGTTCAACCATTCAGGATGAATACGATCTCACCAACATCACGTTAGCTGTAGTCACCGCGAATGGGCCGCAAGCCCAAATGCCTGGCCAGACATTTCTGGCTGCACGTGAGTCACGCCATTTGCTGCGCGTTCCCCGATCCGTTGTGACATTGCCTACCACTGCATTGCTAAAGGACGTGTTTGTCTCGCCTGTGGATCAGACCAATCTATTGGCAGCAAAACTAACAGCGCCGTCAGGATCAGCCACGTTGATATTCTTCCAGTATGCCACGCTATGGGACAGCCCTACCTCTGATGGCTACCCGCAAGCCCGGGTCTCCTGGGGTGAATTCATTGATGTGAGCAAGATGCGGCCAGGCTTTGTGCTTGATACCGATGTTCAAACTCTGATCATCGGCAACCCCAGCCTGGGCTGGGGCAGCTGCAAGTTCTTTGACGTTCCCATTGGCGCTTCAATGCAAGGGAATAAGCTCGGCATTGGAGTCCAACCCGAAGAATGTGACGAAGACGGAAAGTTTATCTACGCCTACTACGGGCTGAACTTGTCAGTCACAGGGCCGAAGGGCCGCAAGCTGGATCCGTGGCCCAGCAACCTATAAACACTTTCATTTAGAAAACAAAGGCAAGGTCATGCATACATTGAAGCAAGTCTTGAAAATCGGCATGGTTCTTTTGAGCGCTTGCAGTCTGTTGATGGCGCAGCAGAACCAGAAACCGCTCACCAATGCGGATGTGATCAAGATGGTCAAGGGCGGCGTGCCGGAATCAGTAATCGTGGGCGCCATCCAGACGAACAAGGCGAAGTTTGATACCTCACCAGGCGCGCTGATCGCCATGCAAAAGGCGGGGGTAACTCAGGCGGAACTGGATGCGATCATCGCATCAGGCAAGACTTCTTCGGCGTTAACGCAACCGCCGGCGAATACACCCGTGGCGCAGATGGCGACTCCGGCGCCGGAAGCCGCGTCGACGGGTGCAAAATCTCGAACGCCCAAGGTAGCAGTGATTCAGGGTACGGCTGCTCCCCAGCCGCTGCTGTTGGAAAAGACACAACTCGCGCAGACTAAGACCAAGCCCACATCGATGAAGAGCTTGGCTGGAGACTCCGTTGTCACGCAGGCGATGCAGGCGGGGATCGGGACAGCGACAGCCAGCGCGACCTCACGCATAGGGGCGAATATGGGCAGCGCATCCCTGCAGCAGGCGGGAGGGATATTGTCCGGAATGATGGCTCGCCGCAAGGCCACGGTGACTTACGTGTGGGGCGTTCCTGGTCCAGCGTCCGCTAACGTGCTGCAAACCAGTACGCCCAAATTCACTGTGGATTTTTCACGAACACCTGGAATCAATCCCGATGACTATGAGCCTGCCATCGTAAAACTAACGCCCGCGCAAAATACCTGCCGGCTGGTTGGCGCGAGCGAAGGCAAAGAAGACATTCGCTCCACGCCCACTGCCGAGTGGCAGGTCTACTCGCATTTTCTGGAAGAAAAAGTCCCCGTGAACTCGACCAGATCGGCTTCCGGAAAGTTCGAGGTTGCCACCAAATCAGGGCTTCTACCCGGTGAGTATGCACTTGTGCTCAGGCCGGTCTCCAAGTCCAAGAATTTCTCCGGTGGAGACGTGGCGCGGGGCCAGGGGGATGGAATGATGTTTGACTCAGCCTGGACATTCCAGATCTCAGACGACGCGGAATAACAATTCAACCAACATTACGAACCAGATTTCTTAAAAGGAGTTTTTTATGGCATTTTGCGCGAATTGCGGTACCGCACTGAATGAAGGCAGCTCATTTTGCGTGAACTGCGGGCATGCGAGCAGGTCAGCGGCCGCTGGAGTAACGGCTGGTGGAGTAACAGGTGCGCCAACAACTTCCGCCATCACGTCGGGCGCAACCAGCGTAAATGACGGTCTCACCAGCAACATGGCCGCCGCGCTCAGCTACATCCTCGGCTTTATTTCGGGAGCTGTATTTCTGGCTTTGGAAACTTACAAAAATGACCGCTTCGTTCGGTTCCACGCCCTTCAGTCTATTTTCTATAGTGTGGCATGTATCGTCTTTTCCTTTGGCTGGAGAATTTTATGGGCGATGGCAGGCGAGATGAGCGGATTTGTTTACGTCGCGCTCATACCGGTGCGGATGTTAATCTCCCTGGCGATGTTCCTCTTTTGGCTGTTCCTGATGTATCAGGCCTATAACCAGCGTGAGTTTCGCATTCCCGTGATCGGGCAAATCGTGGACCGGCAGCTTGGCGCCGCCTCCAAAGCAGCCGCCGCATAGCGCGCTACGGATCTGGCCCTTACGGGCTAACGAACGTGTGAGATACGGATTTGGCCGCGCGGCGAAGGATCGGCGTCGGCCGTCGACGCCAGCAGAATGGGGCCGTCGCCAGAGAGCTACTCGCAGGTGAGTAGGCGATCACCAGCTAGGATTGCGGCTGCGCAGGTGGCTCGGTGGCGGTGGGCGTGGCTGCTGCCGCCGATGCGTTATCGTGGTTGATAACGTCTTTCAACTCCTTGCTGGGCTTGAAGTAAGGGATTTTCTTGGCTGGTACTTCCACGCGCGCTCCCGTCTTGGGGTTACGGCCCACGCGAGGTTTGCGCTGGCGTGTGCGGAAGCTGCCAAAGCCGCGAATCTCAATCTTGTCACCGGATCGTAGAGATTTGACGACACTGTCAAAAATCGTCTCCACGATGATTTCGCTATCTTTGCGCGTAAGTTCTGCCAAGCGTGAGACTTCCTCGATAAGATCGGCTTTGGTCATGGCCTTATTCCACCCCAAATAGGGTTCCGCGTCAAGAAACCTTTTTAGGTCAAGGATTTGAGGGTGGTAAGGAGGGGCAAGATGGAAAGCAGCCGTCCCGAGCCGGCGGGCTAGTTTATACTGCCCCAAAAAAGCGCAGCCGGGGCGGCTGCGCTCCACAGATCATTTCTTACTTCAATACAATCCGCTTGATCTTTCGTCCTACCTGCAGGTTGAACTCATTGATTGCAAAGATACTGGCCTCCAGGCGGGCGTTGGATTCGCTCATCACCTTGCCGTTCACGCGAACCGCGTTCTGCTTGATTTTGCGTGCCGCATCGGACGTGGAATCGGCCAGGCCTGCATCAGCCACGATCTTGTTCAAACGGACCATTGTGCCGTCACGCTGGAGATCACTCATCACCATTGCGGGCGACATCAGGTACTGTTCCAGCTTGATCTCATGAGTTTCCACATCCTCCGGCACCTGGTCTTTTTGAAACTGCTTCGCCCAGTTTTCCCCTGCCGCAACCGCTGCTGCCTCGCCGTGAAAATCCTCAACGATTCCCTTTGCCAGTTGCTTCTTCAACTCCATGGGATGTTGTTTCCCGGAAGCGGCATCGGCCTTCATCTGTTCGATCTGGTCGACCTTCACATCGGTCAGCAGTTCGTAATAGCGCCACATGAGCGTGTCAGAAATCGACATCACTTTGCCGTAGATCTCCTGCGGCGGCTCGTTGATGCCGATGTAATTCCCGTAACTCTTGGACATCTTCTGCACGCCGTCTGTGCCTTCCAGCAGTGGCATGGTCAACACAATCTGCGACGGCTGGCCGTAATCACGCTGCAGGTTTCGCCCCATGAGTAGGTTGAATTTCTGGTCTGTGCCACCAAGCTCAACATCGGCTTCGAGCGCCACGGAATCATATCCCTGGCAAATGGAATACATGAGTTCGTGCATGTGCACCGGCTTTTCCTCATGGAAGCGCTTGTGAAATTCTTCGCGCTCCAGCATCTGGGAAAGCGTGAACCTGGCGCAGAGACGCAGGAAATCTTCCACGGTCATTTTCGAGAACCAGCGCGAGTTGAAGTCGATGACCGTCTTCTCGCGATCAAGGATCTTGAAGACCTGCGTTTTATAGGTCTCGGCGTTGCGATCCACATCGGCGCGGGTAAGCGGCGGACGTGTGACGGAGCGGCCGGTAGGGTCTCCGATCATGCCAGTGAAGTCGCCGATCAGAAATATCACGATGTGGCCAAGGTCCTGAAAGTGTTTCAGCTTGCGCATGAGCACCGTGTGGCCCAGATGCAGGTCCGGCGCCGTAGGATCAAAGCCGGCCTTCACACGAAGGGGCTTGCCTGTTTTCAGGGAGTTCTCCAGACGCTCTCGCAGGTCGGACTCACGGATGATTTCCGCCGCGCCCTTCTTGATGTATGCCAGTTGTTCGTCAACAGGTGGGAAGTTTGCCATCAGGAAGATTATAAAGTGCCGCTACTCCCGAAACTCGGCACCATCAGGAATTAGCCTTTCACGAACCCAATCATCCCAAGTGGCAAAAAACTGGACCGACGGCCAGCGAGGGTCGGCTTGACATGTTTTACTCCAAGTTAGATGAACGACTGCCAGCGATTTGGAATGACCTTAAAGTTCAAGTAGCACATCGTCACGATTTGTGGCCTTCGCAACAGCTTTCACCTCAACTTCAAATAACATGTGCCCAGGTGAGAGTTCACGACGCAATTGGTTCGTCAGCACGGTCGCCTGATGCGCGGACAGAGCTTGCCAAGGCTCCGCCAATTGCACGTAGGATGGAATGGACATTGATCTTGTCGCAACCTCAAGCTAGTGGGACAACCGCTTCCATTTCATTGGCTAGCGCAAAGCAGCATCGCGGCCATAGGGATCCCTCGCTTCGCTTCGGGATTTGGAAAACAAAAGCTACCGCCCACTCGAACCAAACCCACCCGCTTTGCGCTTTGATTCCGCGAGCTCAGGGACCACCTGCACTTCTCCAGTCAGCACCGGGTACGGGATCAAATTGGCGATCTTGTCGCCGCCTTTGATGACCGCGTGTGAATCTCCGAGGTTTTCTATCAGGACTTTGATCTCTCCGCGATAGCCAGCGTCGATCACACCACCGGTGAGCACCAGGCGTCGAGAGGCAACGGAGGATTTGTCCCGCAGCAGAGCTCCCATTGGTTCCCCGTCAGGAGAGGTAACTTCAACGGCAATACCCGTGGAGACGATGGCCTGGCCGCGCGGCGGCAGGGTCACAAGATCGAGCGCATACACGTCATAACCCAGGTCTTCCCCTGGATGCGCCACGGTTGGCGCTTTGGCGTGTTGAGAGAGCAATTTCACTTTCAGCATGTTTGGTTTGTCAGCTTTTCAAGATTTCGATTTGTTATTGCGACTGCGCACAACTTTATCGTCCAGCACTTCAATGTCACCCGACAGCACCAACCCTATCGCTTCCGAATAAGCCAGATGCTCCTGCTCAAGAATGCGCGATGAGAGAGATTCTTCGTCATCATCTTCCAATACAAGTACCGCTTTTTGCAGGATGATGGGACCGTGATCAAGATGTTCGTCGACAAAATGCACCGTGCAGCCCGAGACCTTCACGCCATAGTCCAGAGCCTGTTTCTGCGCGTCGAGTCCGGGAAATGCCGGCAGCAGCGAAGGATGGATATTCAATATACGGTTGGGAAATGCTCGCACAAACTCAGGCGAGAGCAGCCGCATGTAACCCGCAAGGCACACCAGTTCGACATTCGCTGATTTGAGGGCCGCAATCGCTTCCCGGTCATGATCTTCGCGAACCCGCCCCTTGGAGGGAATCAACTGTGCTTTGAGGCCGCGGCGCTTTGCTGATTCCAACCCTTTAGCGTCCGCGCGATTGGAAATGACGACGGCGATCTCAGCCTGCAACCGTCCTGCATGAATGGAATCAGCGATGGCTTCGAAATTCGAGCCACGGCCGGAAAGCAGAATACCAATTTTTTTGAGCGCAGCCATGCTCAGGCGTAAAGGACCTTGCGGTCACCCTTAACGATACGTCCGATCAGAAAAGCCTTCTCGCCCGCCTTCTCAATGATTGCCTGCACGCGCTTGAATTTCTTGGCCGGCACAACCAGTACCATGCCAATACCCATGTTGAACGTGCGCATCATGTCATCCTGCGGAACGTTGCCGATCTTCTGCATATGAGAGAAGACGGGCAAAATCGGCCAGGTTCCCATTTCGACAATGGCAGCCAGTCCTTTGGGGAGCACACGGGGAAGATTGTCCGTGATGCCACCGCCGGTAATGTGGGCCATGGCGTGGACGAGTTCAGCGTCAATCAGTTTGCGCAATACCGGCCAATAGCTCTTGTGCGTCTTCAGCAGTTCCGCACCGGCCTTGCCATGAAGATCATTGATGTAGGTGTCAGGCGTGTATTTGGCTACGTCAAAGAAGAGTTTGCGCGCGAGTGAATAGCCGTTCGTATGCAACCCATTGGAAGGCAGGCCGACGAGTACATCTCCGGGAGCCACATCTTTGCCGGTGATAATTTTGCTCTTGTCCGCCATGCCGACAATGAAGCCGGCAAGATCATACTCGCCCCTGGGATAGAAACCGGGCATCTCCGCCGTTTCGCCGCCAATGAGCGCACAACCGTTGTGACGGCACGCTTCGGCAATGCCTTCCACAACCTTCTCAGCGATCTCCGGCTCAAGGGTCCCGGTGGCCAGGTAGTCCATGAAGAACAACGGCGTAGCACCCTGTACGGCAATGTCATTCACGCAGTGATTGACCAGGTCGCCGCCCACGGTGTGATGAACGTTCATCATGAAGGCCACCTTCAGCTTGGTGCCAACGCCATCTACGCTGGAGACCATCACGGGCTCGCGAAACTTCTTCTTGTCTACGGCAAACATGCCGCCAAAGCCGCCAATTTCGCTGACCACCCCCTTGGTGAAGGTGCGGTGAGCGAGATACTTGATGCGCTGTTTGGCGCGGTCGGCGCGGTCAATGTCAACACCGCTATCTGCGTAGGTAATTGATTTTTTCAAAATACGTCCGTTTGAAGTACTTGCCGCAGGTATCTTTAAGAAGTCCTGAACCAGAAACCCAGAACCAGAAGCCCAGAAACCGCTATTTTAGCATTGATCGTCAGAGCCTAAAACGCGTCTGGTTGGGCTTCATGCTTCCGCGACCTTCTTTACTTCGTCAGTTCTTTTCCCACCGAATCAAGCACTCCGTTGATGAACTGGACTGACTCCGGAGCGGAGAATTTGCGCGCGATCTCCAGCGCTTCATTGATTACCACCGGTCGCGGTGTCTCGCGGGAGCTTAGAAATTCGGCAACACCTGTCCGCAGCACGTTACGGTCGACGGCCGCCATGCGCTCCATGCGCCAGTGCTGTGCGTGTTTCTGAATCAGTTCATCGATCTGCGCCTGGCGGTCCACCGCGACATTGAACAGGTCATCGGCAAAGCCGCGGGTGTCACTGTCCACTTCATCGCGTTCGGCCCAGAAGGTCTTGCGAACGTGCTCCGGGGTTTGCTTGCCCATGTCCCACTGAAAGAGCATCTGCAGGCAGAGCTCGCGCGATTTACGGCGTGTTCCCATAATTTATTTCGAACCCATCTTGCGTTTCAGGCTGACCATTTCAATGGCTGAAATAGCGGCTTCGAACCCTTTGTTGCCGGCTTTCAATCCGGCGCGGTCCAGCGCCTGTTCAAGATTCTCACAGGTAAGAACGCCGTAGGTATGAGGAACACCGGTCTCCTGCGCCGATTGGCCGATTCCACGGGTGACTTCCGTAGCAATGTGTTCGTAGTGCGTGGTTTCACCGCGGATCAGGCAGCCTAGAGTGATAATGGCGTCATAGTCTCCGGTTTCAGCCATCGTGCGTGCCTGCGAAGGAACTTCAAATGACCCGGGAACGCGAACAACCTTGATGTCAGACGACGAACAGCCGCTGCGGCGAAGGGCGTCGATTGAGCCCTGAAGCAGGCGTTCGGTGATGAAAGAATTCCAACGGGCTACGACAATTGCAAAACGCATGCCTTGCGCGTTCAGGCCGCCTTCCATGGCTTCTTCCACAGGATGATTCTTCTGCCAGAATGCGATCTTGAGACCTTTGATCGGCTCCGCAATGAACGCACGCGCATCCCAGTCCGTCTCAAAAGGATAAGGAGCCGTTTTTATTTTTTGTTTTGCGAAGATATTCTGAATTGTGTCGAGATCGGTGACTTCCACCCACAGGTCGGTGTGGTGAATCGCCATGCCATAGACCAATTCCAGGTTGCCAACGGGCGCCAGGAACGCCGCACCTTCGCTACGTGCATCCTTCCAGCCCTTCCCGGGCTCAAAGCCCAGCGACGAAAAGATCTCGCGAAGCGCGGCGAAATCTTTGGCGCTGGCGATCTTGCGGACTGTAGTGATGCCTTTAATCATGAAATCAATCCCATGGCGCTCGCCATCTATTCCCGCAATCCTCACATTTCCATGACTTTCTGGGAATTGGCAAAGGGAACGCAAGAAACCACAAGGCCGCCAATGCTACTCCTCTGTTCATGGTCTCAAAATTTATGTCCAGAGACCCACACTTTGGACACGCAGGCTGAAGATATTCTTCTCCAACCTCTTCGGCCATGAAACTTGCCGGGATCTCCTGGGCCAGAACTTCCAAAGCTGACTCGCCGTCATCCTCTCGCACACGCAACCGCACGCCGCCCACTGCATTAGATAAGAACCAGTTGAAACGAACGATATTATCGTCGGCGAGAAAGCAGTCAAACCCTTCGGCATCCAATCTGCCATGGGCAATAAGCGCTTCCGGCAGATCGCGATACCGCCACAACGTAATGAGATCATCAGACATTGCGTTTGATTATACGAACGCGGTGCTCATTTGCCCTGAAAATTCGGCTTGCGCTTTTCCAGAAACGCCCGGGTGCCTTCATTCTTATCTTGCGAAGCGCAGCAAACCGCAAACAGCGTGGCTTCCAGAAACAGCCCTTCCTGCAAGGTCATGTTCATGCCTTCATTCACGGCTTCCATGCAGTATTGAATGGCCAGCGGCGACATGCCGATGATCTTGCCGGCAATTTCTTCAGCGCGTGTGATGAGCTTGTCTGCGGCAACAACTTCATTCACCAGCCCGATGCGATGCGCTTCCTGTGCCGAGATCATTTCCCCGGTAAGGACCAGCTGCATCGCCAGACCTTTGCCGACCAGACGGGGAAGGCGCTGCGTTCCACCATAACCTGGGATGATGCCCAGCTTGACTTCCGGCTGTCCGAATTTGGCAGCCTCGCTGGCCAGCCGCATGGTGCAGGCCATGGCAATCTCACAGCCACCGCCGAGGGCGAATCCATTTACGCAGGCGATCACAGGCTTGCCGAGGTTTTCAATGAGATCAAGAACAGCCTGCCCGCGGTGCGTGTAGGACTTGGCTTCTACAGCATTGTTTTTTGCGAGTTCGTTGATGTCTGCGCCGGCGACAAAAGCTTTCTCACCACCACCGGTGAGGATAACGACACGAGTACCCCTGTCGGCCGCGAGGTCCGTGAATACTTCCTCAAGCTCGCCCATGGTGGCCATATTGAGAGCGTTGAGCACCTTGGGCCGGTCAATGGTGACGTACGCTATGTGGTTTTTCTTTTCTAGTCTGACGTTTTCGAAAGCCATGCAAAAACCTCTCTCAGCCGCGAATACACGCGAAAAAACACGAATCAGAAAAACAACTCAATTCTGAAGCACTGGTATTGTTTTGTTTCGCATTCATTTGCGGCTAGCACCGGGTTAGAACTTATTTTCAACCGGATTATTCGGATCCGAATAATCGTAAAAACCTTTGCCCGATTTACGCCCGTACCAACCCGCCATCACCATCCGCTTCAGCAGAGATGGAGAGGCGAAGCGGCGCTCGCGGAACTCGTCAAACATCACGTGCGTGATGTAGTAGGTGGTATCAAGGCCCACGAAATCAAGCAGCGTGAAAGGTCCCATCGGGTAGCCGCAACCGAGCTTCATGGCATTATCGATATCGGAGATAGATCCAACGCCTTCTTCGTAGGCGCGGATGGCGTCCAGCAGATACGGCACGAGCAGGCGGTTTACGATGAAGCCGGTCTTGTCACTGGTGCGGACAGGAACTTTGCCAAGGCTCTTGCCGAAGTCATAAGCAGCGTCAAAGGCAGCGTTGCTGGTTGCGATGGTGCGCACCACTTCCACCAGTTTCATCAGCGGCACGGGATTGAAGAAGTGCAGGCCAACGAACTTGTCGGGACGTTTAGTTGCCGCGGCGACTTCCGTGATCGAGATGGAAGAGGTGTTGCTGGAGAAGATGGCGTCTTTCTTCACAATGCCGTCAAGCGCGCCGAACATCTTCTTCTTCTCTTCAACGTTTTCAATGATGGCTTCAATAATGATGTCGCAATCGGCCAGAGCGGACTGCGCGGTGGCTCCGCTGATGCGCGCGCGCGATTCTTTGGCTTTCTCCGGTGTAATGCCGGTCTTGTCAGGCTTTTCAGCAAACCTGTTGAGAGACTTCTCAATACCGGCGAAGCCCTTGTCGAGAAATTTCTGGTCTTGTTCCAGTACCACAACGTCATAGCCGGCAACGGCGCTGACCTGAGCAATGCCTGAACCCATCAGGCCACATCCGAGTACACCCACTTTTTTGATAGTCATCTATTCCTCTTTTTTAGGCACAACAGAGCTTCTTTTCTAAACAGAGCTTCCTTCTGAAATCTCGAGCGCAGCGAGAGATCCCTACCTTGAAGAGTGTGTTAACGGGCTCTTAGTTCAACCTACTCTTGTAGCTTCTCTGGTGCGGACCCCGGCCTGCCTTCTTTTCCTGAAGGATCAGCGCCGAGCAGCGATTCGTGCAGCATTTCGACATCATTGTCATCGACGCCAGGATCAGAAAATGTGTAGAGCGTCGAGAAAACGGCTTCATAGGCCGCAAAGCGAGCAATCAATGACAAGTCCCGTCGTGAGGCGCCCGATTCCAAGAGCTTTTGTATCGCTATTCCCGCGTCGGCGAATGGAGCATTGGGATCGCGTTTCGCAGCCGCCATCGAATTGTCAATCCAGTGCTCTTGCATTACGAGATTGATGTCATTCCAAAGGTGTTTCAGAATCTGCTCGCGCGTTGCCATCCAGGATCCTCCTCTAAGTCGTGTCCTTAAATGCTAGATCGTGGTAGGGATCCCTCACCTGCAAGAATCGCAGGTTCGGGATTACAGAACGAAACCTACCTCTGCAGATTCTCCACAATCATCGCGATGCCCTGGCCGCCGCCAATACAAGCTGTCGCCAGGCCGTACTGGGCTTTGCGGCGACGAAGTTCATGCAGCAGAGTAATAACCAGTCGCGTACCGGTCGCGCCCAGAGGATGTCCCAGGGCGATGGCGCCGCCGTTGACGTTGACCTTGCTGCGGTCGAGTCCCAGTTCTTTTTCTACGGCGAGATACTGTCCGGCGAAGGCTTCATTCACTTCGACCAGATCAATCTCTTCCAGCTTCAACCCGGCCTTCTTCAGCGCCAGGCGTGTGGCAGGGACGGGGCCGCTGCCCATGATTTTGGGATCGACACCGGCGATGCCCCAACTCACGATGCGTCCCATGGGCTTGAGGTTCTTCTTTGCCGCCTGGTCAAGTGACATCATCACCACGGCCGCGCCGCCATCCACAATGCCGCTGGCGTTGCCGGCGGTAACGGTTCCGTTCTTGCCGAAGGCAGGCTTGAGCTTGGCAAGAATGTCCATCGTGGTTTCGGGACGGAGATGATCGTCTTTTTCAAACTTTTCGCCCGTTGGTTCGCCTTTGCGATTCTTGAGGGCAACCGGAGTGATTTCGTCAGACAAACGGCATGCCTGCTGTGCGGCGCCGGCTTTTTGCTGGGATTGCAGCGAGAACTCGTCCATCTTCTCGCGGGTAATTCCCTGCTGCTCCGCGTAAAGCTCGGCAGTGTTGGCCATATAGAGGCCGCAATAGGTATCCAGCAGTGCAACCATGAGCGAATCTTCCATCTTGCCTTCACCCAGGCCCAGGCCCCAGCGCGCTCCGCGAATCACATGCGGCGCCTGTGACATGGATTCCATGCCTCCGGCCAGCACGGTGCTGGCTTCGCCAAGCTGGATCATCTGAGCGGCATTCACCAGTGACTGCATTCCCGATCCGCAGAGGCGGTTGACGGTGAGCGCGGGCGTTTCAATGGGCAGCCCGGCTTTCAGGGCCACGTGGCGGGCGCCGTAGAGGGCGTCGCCAGAGGTCTGCTGGGCATTGCCGAAGACGGCATGGTCGAATTCCTTAGGATCAACGCCGGCGCGGCGAATGGCTTCCTGGCTGGCGAGGGCGGCCAGGTCCATCGCGGTAAAATCACGCAATTTGCCGCAATAGCGGCCCATGGGCGTGCGTGCGCCACTAACGATTGCAATATCTGTAGCTTGTGCCATGAGAGAACCTTATATGAGAGTCTGATCGAGCAGGGGCAAACCCCTAAGTTTACCAGTGGCAAGGAAAAGCGGGCAAATGATGAAAGACGATTAGGAGGATGGATGACGAAGAAAAGGGCCGCTCCGTGAGCAGCCCTTAATTCTCGATGAATGGTATCAGGGCTTTATTTCAACGCCTGCAAGAGCGTTTCTTTTTCGCTCGCGACCTGGATGCGAGCATCATTCGTCCGCTGGTAATTCGGAAGCACAGCCTGACTGCAAGCACTCAGTTCTTTCGCTTTCGCCATGATTCCCAGCAGCCGGTCTTTAGTCTGCGCAGCTGGAAGCTGGAAGGCAGCGATGACCTCGGTCATCAGGCTGTGAAAGGCCGCAATGTCCTGTGGCGAGGGAGCCACGATGCCAGCCGCAGGCGCGGCGCCGAAAAAGTCACGGTAAGTCTGAGCAAAGTTCGAGGCATTTGCAAGATACTTGAGACTGTCTTCATCGGCCCAGGCTTCAGCACGGACTGGGCTTGTCCAATCCAAACCGTCAGATGGCAGCTTCTGAAGCTGTGCCCTGATTTTCGTCTGCAATTCCGCGTTGATGCGACGTTCCTGTACGGCTCGAGCCAACAGATGCAGGTTGGCTGTAAAGGCCGGGCGGGCGGACAGTGTGCCGATGAGGCTTACGCCTTCGCCCACGTGCTGGGCGAAACGCAGGCCAGCCAGCCAGGTATCCACAGCTCCTGCAGCATCCCCTTTCGCCAATTGGCGCGCGCCGTAGAGGGCATTGAGACGGGCAATCACACGCGCTTTGGGAAGATGGCCGAGTGACATGGCAAATCCCCGGTCGTACTCCAGGCCCCAATTACATTCAGAGAGCTTCGTGGCCCGCTGAAGGGATCTTACGGCGGCCTCATTGGCATCGACAATTGGACCAAGCTTCTGCTCGTCCCATGCCGACGCTCCACTCAGAACATCATCGATGGCTTTGTTGGTGGCCTCGTCCGTCGGGCGATCGACGAGATCAGCAAAGGACATCCAGTATCGCAAAGCGGCATTCTGATTGGGCGGCGGAACAAATTGTTGTGCCAAGAGTGATCCTGCGAAGCAGCAAAGTAGAACAAAATATAAGAGTGACTTTTTCATGATTTGCGTCCTTTCTTCGGTTCCAGGTACTACAACTCGCGACTAATGGCTTTCCTGCGCCAGCTTGCTCAGAACGCCACCGGTGCGGCGCACATCCGGCAGCACGCGAGAAAGAGAATCGAGGTGCGCGTCCAGTTGTGCCGGGTCGTTGGTCAACCGACGTAACTGGCCCAGGGTGACCGGTTCGGTTGATACCTGACGCGCGACCGGCGGAGTGTCTTGAGGCTTCCACTTGCCTGGTTTCACCACGAAGATGACGGCCAACAAGATGGCAGCAACAGCGCCGAGCATTGCCAACTGAAACTGACGACGATTTCGCATTGGCAGCGCTCTATCCGGAAGCGGACGAGGCGTCTGCGGACGAAACTGTCTTAGCTGGGCCTCCATCTTTTCGTCATCTTTATCGAATTCAAAATTCATGGTTCACGCCCTCTGCAACAGTTCACGCAACTTGGCCAATGCGTAGCGATATCTTGAAGACACGGTGTTCACTGGTATTTCCAGCACCTTGGCAATCTCTTCCAAGGTCATCTCGCCCCACACCTTCATCACCACCACTTCGCGCTGCTCGTCGGGAAGATCACGCATGGCTTTCTCAACCGCGATCGCCGCCTGCATGGTGGCTTCAGTCTTCACCAGCCACTCATGATGGTCGAGCGCGGTCAGCCGTTCCGTGCCGCGCCGGGAATTTAACGCCCGGTTGCGCACGGCGCGAAACAGATACGGCCTTGGTTCATCCGGCATGGAAATCTTTCCCAGCATCTCGAGAAACACTTGATGCAAGACATCCTCGGCGGCAGCACGATCTCCGAGCAGACTGGCGCCGTAGGCCAGCAGCGCAGGACCGTGCTGGCGATAGAGGTTCTGAATCTCGACATCAGTGAGCTTGTCAGCCATGAACGATTTCTGCACTGCTTATATCAACACCACACCCGGGATCGGGGAAATTGTCTAAGGCAACGAGATTTTTCTTGTGAACAGGCCTGCTGAGCCAAGCGGTATTTTTGGCCGGCCGATAGCTTATTTCAGGTACACTGAACCGCCTGAATCACCAACATGCCAGCCTGGAAGGAGTTTCCATGAACGCCACTTTGCTCTACAGAATTGCGTCAGTACTGCTCATTCTTTTTGCTGCGGGCCACACCATAGGCTTTCTGAACTTTAAGCCGCCAACTGCGGAAGGCATTGCTGTGCGCGACGCCATGCAGAATGTGCAGTTCAAAATAGGCAGTGGAACCTACAGCTACGATGGGTTTTACCAGGGATTCGGTCTTTTCTGCACAGCGTATCTCTTGTTCGCGGCGTTTCTGGCCTGGCACTTGGGCGCGATGGCACGGAGCAATCCGCAGGCAATTGTGTCGGTGGCATGGGTGTTCTTTGGGCTTCAAGTGGCGGGCATCGTCTTGAGCAAGATGTATTTCATTCCACCGCCGGTAATCTTCTCGACATTGATTTCGATCTGTACAGGCTGGGCGGCGTGGCTGGTGCAGGGAGCAAAACCGTGAGCTTAGTGGCGGCGGGCAATCTTTTGCCGTCGCAGCCTGACAAACTGGTAAAAGCAGATCGGAGAGACAAAGAGCAAGACGGATGGTGAGGACGGAGCATCGAAGGCATGGATGTAGATGATTGCTTTCAGCCCAATCCACAAACACAGGCAGCCGGCCAGCAACCAAAGATAGTGCCCTATGATTTCGATTCTCATCGTCACTGCTGTCGTTCGACTGTCCTCGACCCGAGCAGTATACGGGGCATCCCTTTCCGCAAAAAACAAAAGCCGCCCCGTAGAGCGGCTTCTGCAATGTTGATTGATTGGAACTTACTTCAGGAAACTATCGGCCTTTGCCAGGCGCTTATTCACTTCGTCCCAGTTGACCACGTTCCACCAGGCTTTCAGGTAGTCGGGCCGGCGGTTTTGATACTTCAGGTAATAGGCGTGTTCCCAAACGTCATTGCCGAGAAGTGGGAACTCGCCGTTGCTGATGGGATTGTCCTGATTGGGGGTCGACGTAATCTTGAATTCGCCAGACTTGGTCTTCACCAGCCAGGCCCAGCCGCTGCCAAACTGATTGACTCCAGCGGCCTCAAACTTTTCTTTGAAGGCATCAAAGCTTCCGAAAGTCTTAGTGATCGCGTCGCCAATAGCGCCGGTGGGATTGCCGCCTTTTCCCGGCCCCATGATCTGCCAGAACATGGTGTGATTCACGTGTCCGCCGCCGTTGTTGCGGATGACTCCGCGAACATCTTCCGGCAGCGAATTCAAATTTCTGATCAGGTCTTCAGGGCTCTTGCTGCCCAGCTCAGGATGTTTCTCAATTGCACCGTTCAATTTGGTGACGTAGGCAGCATGGTGCTTGTCATGGTGCAGGTGCATGGTTTGCTCGTCAATGTGGGGTTCCAGCGCGTTATACGCATACGGCAGCGCGGGGACTTCATGGGCCGTTACGGTTCCTTGTGCCATTTTTAAATCACCTTTCCTCGAAAGTTATGATGACCGGTATGAAAAAGGCGTCGCAAACATTTTAGCAATTTAGCGGCTACGAGAGTTGTGGATGCGTGAAGATCCTTCGCCGCCGCAAAAAAACAGAGACGTAGCGAGCTACGTCTCTACATCGACCTTATCGAGCAGATCAGAACGCCTTGAACGCCAGCTCCAGCAAAGTCTTCTGCTCCATTTCGTGCGCCGTGTGCGATCCGGTAGACGGGCTGGACGAGGCCGAACGCTTTACTGAACGCAGAGGCAGCCCCCGCGTGAGTCGCTCCAGTTGCGGCGCCAGGAAATTCAGTGCCCCCATGTTCGCAGGCTCTTCCTGCACCCACAGAAATTCACGAGCGTTGGAGTGCTGCGCAATCGCCGCTTCCAGATCTGCTTCCGGAACGGGATAGAGCTGCTCCAGAAACAGAATGGCTGTCTTGGTGTCATTGCGGCGCTTGCGTTCACGAATCAGTTCATGCCCGATCTTGCCGGAACACAGAATCACGCGCTCCGCGTTGCTGATCTGGCTGTCCTGAATCACGGTTTGGAAGCGGCCGTTGATCAATTCACTGATAGGACTGGCTGCATCAGGATGGCGCAGCATGCCTTTGGGCGTAAATACGATTAACGGCTTGCGCCAGTTGCGCAGGGCCTGACGGCGCAGCATGTGAAAATACTGCGCGGCGGTGGATGGCTGGCAGACCTGAATGTTGTCCTTGGCGGCAAGTTGCAGGTAACGTTCAATACGTCCGCTGGAGTGCTCCGGACCCTGGCCTTCATAGCCGTGCGGCAACAGCATGACCAGACCGGAAAGCAGTCCCCACTTGTCTTCGCCCGCAACCAGAAATTGATCGATGATGACCTGGGCGCCATTGGCGAAATCGCCGAACTGAGCTTCCCACAGCGTAAGACCATCCGGATAATCACGGCTGAAGCCGTATTCAAAGCCGAGTACGGCCGCTTCGGAGAGAATCGAATTGTAGGCTTCGAACCACGCCTGATTGGGCGCAATGTTGGAGAGCGGCACAAATTCTCTCTCGTTTTCAGTATCGATCAGCACGGAGTGACGCTGGTTAAATGTACCGCGACGGACGTCCTGTCCGGAAAGTCTGACTGGAATGCCTTCCACCAGCAACGATCCGAAAGCCAGGGCCTCTGCCATGCCGAAATCCAACGGGCAGCCCACCCGAGCCCATCTTCTCACGCTGCTCCAGCAGCTTCTTGATCTTCGCATGGATGGCAAAGTCTTTGGGATAGCTGGTGAGCTTGCCGGCAATGTGCTTGATCTGGTCTTCCGCCAAATTCGTTGGAACTTCAAAATCAGGGTTGTAACGACCTCCCACGTACTTGTCCCAGTACTTGGGAAGCACGCGCAATACGGGAGACTTCTGCATGCTGGCAGCTTTATCGTAAGCTGTGTCGATACGCTCACGGAACCGGGCCGACATCTCAGTGGTGTCAATCTGGTTTTTTTCCGCGTAGATCTGGTAAAGCGGCGGGTGCTGGTTGATTTTCTTATAGAGCAACGGCTGCGTGATGGTGGGATCGTCCACTTCACTATGTCCGTGGCGGCGGTATCCAATCAAATCAATCACCACATCCGTACCAAAGCGGTAGCGGTATTCAACCGCCATCTTGCCCACACGCAAAACTGCTTCGGGATCTTCAGCATTCACGTGGAAGATTGGAATCGGTTGCCGCTTGGCCAGATCAGAGGAGAAGCGCGAGGTGTGCAGCTCTTTCGGGCCGGTCGTGAAGCCGATCAGGTTGTTGACGATAATCTGGATCGCGCCGCCGACGTTGAAGCCTTTCAGTCCGGCAAAGTTGAGCGTCTCCGCCCATATGCCCTGGCCCGCGAATGCGGCGTCACCGTGCATGATGATCGGCATCACCTGTTTGACGCCTTCGGAACCTGAATGGCGTTGTTTGGCGAAAGTACGGCCGAGAGCCACCGGATCAACGGCTTCAAGATGGCTGGGATTCGATACCAGATGCATGCGCAGGGTCTTGCCATTGCGTGTGGCGTATTCACCGGTTGCGCCCTGGTGATATTTCACGTCGCCACCACCCAGCACGCTGCGCGGGTCCACATCCTCGAATCCGGCAAAAACATTTTCCGCCGGGATGCCCACCGTGAGGTTCATCACGGTGAGACGTCCGCGATGGCTCATGGCCATCACTGAAGTGTCGGCGCCCAGGTCAGCACCGGTTTCCAGAACTATGTCCAGGAGCGGAATCAGCGAAGTTGCGCCTTCACCCGAATATCGCTTGGTGCCCAGGTAACGCGTCTGGAGGATCTGCTCAAAAAGATCGGCCTGCATCAGGCGATCGGCCAGCCAGAGCCGGTCTACCTGTTGCTTCTCCGGCTTTTCCATTTGCGCCTGGATCCACTCACGGCGATCACGCTGGGGCAAGTGCATAAACTCGGCGCCAATGGTGCCGCAATAGGCCTTACGCGCCTCTTCAATCGCTTCACCCTGAGTGGGAAGGTCAGGATAGCCCCCACCAACCGGCCCTCCAAAAGGATTGAGGTTGGCATTGAGGTATCCCCAGCGCCGGAAAGCGTTAAAGAGACGCTCACGGTCGAGGGACTGCTGTTCAGTTCTGGTCAATTCTGCGCTTGTACTCATTGTCAGGTTCTAATTCCGGATCAAGAAAATCGCGTCCTACTATGAGGATATCACCGGCAGGGCTTCTCTCTCCTGAAGCTCGGAGACAGCTTAGCCATCGTTCGATCCGTATCTCCTAACCTGTTTTTGCCCCAAAAAGTAAGCGTCCTGCGAAGTGAATCGCAGGACGCCAGGCAGCCCTCCCCCAGAACTGCCTTACCACCGAGAAGGAGAATAGCGCTGCACTGGCCCCTCGTCCATGTCACTTTGGTAACTGGATTCGCCCTTTTCCTGATAAATTGGGTCGTTTAAACACGGTAGCTGTTATGTTGTTCAGGTCCAACGAGTTAGTGAAAGATGCGACTTGTGCATCTCAGTTACATCTAATGATTTGTTACGATAGGTGGAGAAAAGAACACCCAATCTTAAAAGGCAACGGACATTTATAAAAAGGCAGGGCTGAATGGCGAGCGAGAGCGTTCTGGAAATAACTGACGGGAATTTTGATCAAGTAGTACTGAAGAGCGACCAACCGATTCTGATTGATTTCTGGGCGGCATGGTGCGGCCCGTGCAAAGCGCTGGGACCGGTCGTGGATGAAGTGGCGGCTGCCTATCAGGGCAAAGTACGCGTCGGCAAGATGAACGTGGACACGAGCCCGATAACCCCGCAGCGCTACGGCGTACGTGGCATTCCGACGCTGCTTATCTTTAAGAACGGCCAGGTCCAGGAGCAGATTGTTGGCTATGTTGGACGCGATGTGATTGAAAAGGCCCTCAACAAACAGGTGAACGTGCTTGAGATGCCGAAGGCGAAAGAACCGCAAAAAACCAACGTCCAGTAGGACAAGTTTGATTGATGAGAAAAAGGCCCGAGAAAACGGGCCTTTTGTATTTTTACCGTAAATGTATCGGTCAGCGCCGTGCCTCCCGCGGCTAATACTTGCGCAATACCCCTATGACTCTGCCCTGAATTTGAACCGACCTGGCGGGCACGATAATGGGCTTCATGGCGGCATTGGATGGCTGGAGGCGAATGTTGACGCCTTCGCGGTAAAGGCGTTTCAAGGTCGCGTCGGTGCCATCAACCAGGGCGACGATGATCTCGCCGTCGCGTGATGTATTCGTTTTCTCCACCAGCACGTAATCACCATCCACGATGTGTTCGTCCTTCATACTTTCGCCTTTCACCTGCAGGACGAAAACATCTTTGGAGCGAGTGATGTCACCCAGGGAGATGGTTTCAGGGGTCTCAATGGCCTCAATGGGCTGGCCGGCGGCAATACGGCCAAGCAGCGGCAAGGCAAGTTCGGAAGGAGCCTTTTGCACTTGCCGCTTGAACAGGCCACGCACAGGGAGAACATCAATGGAGCGGCTGCGGTTGTAGTCGCGCTTGATCAGCCCTTTTTTCTCCAAATTGGAAATGTGTTTGTGCACCGTGGCCAGAGAACTCAGGCCCATACCGTTGCCGATCTCTTCAAAAGACGGCGAGTATCCGTTCTTCTGCACAAAGCCATGGATAAAGTCGTAAACCTGACGTTGCCTCTTAGTAATAGCCATCAGGCGAAGTATTCACGAATAAAAGGCGAACTGTCAAGAGAAATGTGCAAGATTTATGGTGCAGGGTGACAAGTAAGGTTCGAGGAACTCAGTTGGCCGCGAATGAACGCGAAGAAGCACGAATCAAACCCATATATTCGCCGCAGATTTGCGCAGAAGAACGCAGATTTTTGAGGTCTGTTAGCGATTTGCTCCCCGCTAACAGCGCGTTGTCGCATAGTGCGCAACGGGCCGTTTTCAGTTCTATGAAGCTGTCATAGAAAGTAGGCTCGCCAAAAGATCCAAGTTTTTCGTGTTTGATCTGCTTTATCTGCGCAAATCTGCGGCAGACTTTGGTTTGATTCGCGCAATTTCGCGGCTGAAGCTTACTTCCCTGCCGGCACGCGCATCGTGCTCAGGATCTCATCCACAGTAGCAATCGCGCGATCAATCTCTTCCATGGTGTTGTAGAAGTGTGGTGAGAAGCGGACACCGGCCTTTGGGCGAAAGTCCACCAGCACGTCACGCCGAAGCAGTTCAGCGCAGACCTCTTTCGCATTCGGCATATCGATAGCCACCGTCCCGCCACGCTGCTCCGGATCCCGAGGAGCGTTCACCTTCCAGCCACGCTGGTCAGCCAGTTCAATCAATCTTGATGTCATCTTCTTGGATTTGGCACGGATTCGGTCCACCCCGGCCTCTCGAATAAGCTTCAGTCCTGGCATGGCGGTGTAAAAACCGGGAACATTCGACGTGCCCTGCATGAACCGGAAGGGCGGTTCGGCGTATCGTGTCGGGCCGATTTCGAAGGCAAAAGGATTTTCGTGGGCGAACCATCCAGTCATTCCAGGCTCAAGCTTGTCACCCAGATCAGGCCGCACATATAAGTACGAGGTCCCAGGGCCCCCGCAGAGCCACTTCAACACTCCGCCAACCACAAAGTCGACATTGAGGGCTTGTACGTCCACCGGAACATTACCCAGCGATTGAAAAGTATCCATGACCACATGAGCGCCGACACGATGTGCCTTTTCGGTAATCGCCTTCACGTCCTTGATATACGAACTACGAAAGACGACATGTGAGATCGGCACCAGCAGCGTCTCTTCATCAATTGCGTCAATGATTCGCTCGATAGGCACGTGGATCCCGTCATCGGTCTTCACCATCTGCACACGCGCGCCACGAGCTCGCTGCCCTTCCCAGAAATACATCACCGAAGGGAAATTCATGTCACTGTAGACAATTTTGTTGCGCTTGCCGCTGAAATCAAAACAGCTGGCCACCACCGCCTGACAACTGGTGACGTTGAGATGAAGGCTGACCGAGCCTGAAGGCGCGTTCATGATGGCGCCTATGGTATCTCCCACTTCACGCGCCTGCATCCACCAGTGCTCTTCCCATGCGCGCACTCCGCGGGTCGCCCACATATCGCAGTACGAATGTACTGAGTCATACACGCCGCGAGGCATGGCGCCGAGCGAGTTGCTGATCATGTAGGTGGAACGTTCCAGAATGGGGAATTCAGAGCGAAAGCGCAGTAAGTCGTCGGTCATATATCAAATTCTGCCTGAAACCTTGAGGTTTGCCTACCTCTTGCCCATGGATGGGCCATCATTTCTGGCGAAAACGTCAGGTCTCTGTTTGAGCACTTCAGACTCTGTCGGGGCCGGGGCAAAGATTTTGCTGACTCTCCACGCGCGCAGCCGGAACAAGATGCTATATTTCGCATCACGACAATGCAGAAAACTCAGGTTGGTTCGCGCCGCAAGCTGAGTCTGATTTCTCTTGCTGCGGCAACCTACTTCATGGTGTCAGGCGGCCCTTACGGGGTCGAAGAGCTGGTCCAGGACTCCGGCTACAAGCTCGCCCTCATCGTTCTATTTATCATCCCCATTTTCTGGGCCCTGCCTACCGGACTGATGGTGGGCGAGCTCTCCGCTGCCATGCCGCAGGAAGGCGGCTTTTATGTATGGGTCCGCCGCGCCATGGGTCCGTTCTGGGGGTTTCAAGAGGCATGGCTCTCACTGGTGGCCAGCATCTTTGATATGGCCATCTATCCCAGTCTCTTCGTCGCGTACCTGGGCAAGCTCTTTCCCGCAGCAACAGTGGGCGGCCGCGGAATTGCCATTGCCGCAGGCCTGATCATAGTTTGTCTGATCTGGAACATGATGGGCGCAAAAGCCGTGGGTGATAGTTCCGTGGTCACGGGTATTTTGTTGTTGAGCCCTTTCGTGGTCATCACGATCATTGCGCTCCTGCGTCACATCACTCCCGCTGCCTCCACCACCACATCTGACGGAAACTTCCTGACAGGCGTTCTGGTGGCCATGTGGAACTATATGGGCTGGGACAACGCAGCCACTGTCGCTAACGAAGTTGAGAATCCACAGAAAACATATCCGCGAGTGATGATGGTGACGCTGCTGGCCATCGTCCTTTCTTATGTGGTCCCGGTTGCGGCCGTGTGGCATACGCATATTCCGCAGGACGTCTGGAACAACGGTAGTTGGGCCAGCATTGCCACAATCGTGGTGGGACCGTGGCTCGGTGTGGTGCTGGTTTGCGGCGCCATGATGACCGAGTTCAGCTCGTTCAACTCACTGGTGATGTCCTACTCCCATATTCCCGTGGCGATGGCCCATGATGGACATCTCCCGAAAATCTTCACCCGCAAATTGGGCAACGGCGCTCCCTGGGTGGCAATCCTGGTGCTTGGATCGGCCTGGGCGCTCTCGCTTGGACTGAAGTTTGACCGCCTGGTGATGCTGGACATTCTGCTCTATGGCGCCAGCCTTTTACTGGAGTTTGCCGCATTGGTCATACTGCGCCTGCGCGAACCCGATATGCCGCGTCCGTTCCGCGTGCCGGGTGGCTTATCTGGCGCCATTTTGTGTGCTGCAGGTCCGGCAGCACTGCTGGTATTCGCCTTGATCCGCAATCGCTCTGAGCAGATTGAACTGGGCCGCTTTGGAACCATCAGCACTCTCACATTTGGTCTGGGCCTGATGGCGCTGGGAGTCGTGTATTACGCCATCGCGGGACGGCCAAAGACGGTGGTGGCGGAAGTGGTGGGTGGGGATTAGGCGATTGGTATTTGGTGATTGGTATTTGGTCCGAGCGGAGCGAGGTAGTCCCGACAGCATTCGGCAGAGGTCAGATTTACTTATTCTGTCTGGGGAGAATTCCCTGTTGCGGCGTTTGGCCGGGTGGCATTCTCGGGATCCTTCGACTGCGCCGTCGCATGCGCTCCGACTCCGCTCAGGATGACAAAGGGTGAGGGGCTCGGCGGAATTGAAAATTGAGCGATTGAATCAAACCAACTCGCGTATTTGGAGGGAATGATCATTCGCGTGATTCGCGGCCGAATCCTTCTTGCTGGCGTCTTCGAGTCAGTAGGGATCCCTCGCTACGCTCGGGATTAAAAACACCAACCATCGCTTCGCTCGGGATTAAGAACAAGAAAACGCAAAGCCCTCAATCGTCCGCACTGACTTCTTCCCCGGGCACACCCAGCTCCTGGTCTTTATACTGCAACTGATAAAGCTTCCAGTAAATTCCGCGTTCGGCCAGCAGTTCCTGATGCGTCCCAATCTCGCGCACGTGGCCCTTGTGCATCACAATGATCTTGTCTGCACGCTGAATGGTAGAGAGCCGGTGGGCGATGATCACCGAGGTGCGCCCTTCCACCATGCGGCCAAGCGCCTCGCGCACGCGAATCTCCGTTTCGGTATCGACGCTTGATGTGGCTTCATCCAGAACAAGAATGCGGGGATTGTGCGCCAGAGCTCGTGCAAACGAGATCAGTTGTTTCTGGCCGGTACTGAGGGTGCTTCCCCGCTCCAACACCGGTTCTTTAAATCCCTGTGGCAGCGTGCGGATAAAATCAGCCACGTTCACATTGGCGGCTGCGGTTTCCACCTGCTCATCGGTAATCCAGCTTGATCCCAGGCGTATGTTGTTTTCAATGCTGCCGCTGAACAGGAATGGATCTTGCAGTACCACGCCAAACAGGCGGCGCAGTTCCTTCAGGTCCATGTGGCGGATATCGACTCCGTCAATGCGGATGGCGCCTTTCTGGATATCGTAAAAACGCATGAGCAGCGAGATGATGGTTGTCTTCCCCGCTCCGGTATGTCCGACAATCGCCACGCTCTCACCCGGCTCGATGGTGAAAGATACGTCGCGCAGAATCCAGTCATAGCCTGAGCCATCATTCACTACATCGCGTGCCTCAACCAGGTCGGGCGTGTGGCCGTTGTTTGAAACGGGCACCACTTTCTTCTCCGCCAATTCCTCCGGATCAAGCTTGCGATAGGCAAACCAGACGTGATCAAACTCCACGCGGCCCTTGCCTGCGGCCCTCACGGGATTCGCGGGAGACACCACCTCCGCGGGCGTATCCAGCAGCTTGAACACACGCTCACTGGATGCCATGGCGGATTGCAGGATGTTGTACTTTTCGCTCAGGTCCTGGATGGGACGGAAAAATCTTTGTGCATACTGCATGAACGCCGTCACCGTTCCCAATGTGACTGCGCTCCCGGCAAGTACTTTCAATCCGCCAAACCACAGGGCCGCCGCAATGGCGAAAGTGGACAGAACTTCCACTACCGGGTAATACACGGCATAGGCCATGATGGCGTCTTTAAACGCCTCCATGTGCTGCCAGTTGATGCCCGCAAACTGCTTGTACGCGCGCTCCTCGCGATTAAAGAGCTGCAGCACCACCATGCCGGAGACATGTTCCTGAAGATAAGAGTTGATGCGCGCAATGGCCACGCGTATGCGCCGGTAGGATTCGCGTACCGACTTGCGGAAGATCATGGTGACCCAGAAGATCAGCGGCAACACAGAAAACGTGATCAGCGCGAGCCGCGGCGACATGTTCAGCATGACAATGACGATGCCGCCCAGAATGAAGATGTCTTCAAAGATGGAGACCACACCGGCCGTGAACATTTCATTCAACGCGTCCACGTCCGTGGTCACGCGTGTGACCAGGCGGCCAACGGGATTCTTATCGTAGAAGCCCACGTGCATGTGCTGCAGGTGCCGGAAGATCTGGCTGCGCAGGTCAAACATGACCTTCTGGCCGGTCCACTGCATCAGGTACGTCTGCACAAATTCCAGTACGAAGTTGAACAGTAACGAGATGAAATAGATCATCGCGATCTGCCCGACACCGACCAGTGGATTGGGGCTCAGCCATTTGCTGAGAATGCTGTGACTGCTGCCATGGGCAAACGTAAGATAACGATCAATCACCGTGGCTGTCAGGAACGGACCAATCACATCAGGCCCGAGTACAACCTTGAGCAGAATGGACGTCAATGCGATGGTGGTCTGCCACCAATAGGGACGCAAATACACCAGCAGCCGCTTCATCAACCGGCTGTCATATGCTTTGCCTAATACTTCTTCTTCCTGCGCCATGAATAGAGTTCTATTTTACAGTGAAGCTGCGTATGCTTTCCTTCTCGCCCCTGCACCGTTCATTGGAGGCAAGTCATGTGGATCTCGTCGCTTTTTATCTTTGCGCTGCTCTCAACAGGCCCTTCACCCTATTGCCAGGAGCATCCAGCGAAAAGTGAAAAGGCGAAATCGGTGGATTTCTGCAATTTCACCTACCCCGGATTTAGGAATCCGCGGACCGGTAAACGAGTATGGCCAGCCCCGCACTTCACGCTCACGCGTGGCGCCTGGCAGGAAGCCGATGATGAGCCAGATGGTCGAACGGTTACCCTTGAAAACGTAGAGCGTGCCGATCTGACGGGTGAAGGGCTCGAGAGCGCCATCACAACTCTGCGTTGGCATTCCGGCGGCTCGATGCAGAAAGGCCTGGTCTACGTCTGGGGTCCTGGCGCTGTAAAGCCAAAGCTGCTGTGGTCGTTCGCTGCCGGAGACCGATCCGACGGCGGCTTGCACAATGTTTACAGTAAAAACGGGGACCTTATTGTCGAGCTGAACGATCCCGGTGCTGCGATGGGCGCGTGTTGTTCGCGGCTTCGCAAGCGCTATCACTGGAATGGCAACAGGTTCGAACTCGCCGGCAAGCCCGAAACGCTTCCCAATCACGAATACGACAATGTAAAAGATTGAGGAGGGGAAGAGCACAAACGGCTCTCTGTCAGTCGTCCCTGGCGGGACTCTTCGGCTGGCTCTCTGTACCCGGCACTTGCTTCGCTGCGTGCCGGGCTATTCTCATTCGCACCTTCGGTGCTCTCGAGGACACCTTGCCTCTCGTTCCACTCGGGATAAAGAACAAAAAACCCTAAACCTTCTTCAACACCAGCGCCGAGTTCTTCGACCCGAAAGCAATGCAGTTGCAAATCGCATGTTCGATCTCAGCCTGACGGCCTACTTCAGGCACATAGTCCAGGTCGCAATCGGGATCGGGCTTTTCCAGGTTAATCGTCGGCGGAATCTGCTTGTGCTGCATGGCAATCAATGTCGCCGCCACGCCTGCCGCTCCGCAGGCCCCCTGGGGATGGCCGATCTGCGACTTCAACCCCGACATCGGCACCTTGTAAGCATGATCGCCCAGAGCCAGTTTAAGTGCGCGGGTTTCAATGCGATCATTCAGATCAGTCGACGTACCGTGCAGGTTTACGTATTGAATATTCTGCGGACTGACGCCGGCTTCCTTCATGGCTAGGCCAATGGCGCGTGCAGGCTCTTCGCCGCACTCCTGCAATCGCACGCGATGAAAAGCCTCGCAGGTAGAACCATAGCCTGCCACTTCGGCATAAATCCTGGCGCCGCGGGCGACGGCATGGTCATAATCTTCCAGCATGAAAATCCATGCGCCTTCAGCCACTACAAAGCCCGAACGGTCAGAATTGAATGGACGCGATGCGCGCTGCGGCTCAGCGTTCCATTTCTCCGTCATGATCTTCATCAGCGTGAACGCCTTCAGAATGCCCCACGACAACGGCGTATCCACTCCGCCCACCATCATCATGGGCTGCACGCCAAGCTGTATCTGGCGGCGCGCGTAAGCGATGGCATCTGTGGATGATGTGCACCCGGTGGTGATCACGTGGCTGAGGCCGCGGAAGCCGTAACGCATACTCACTTCACTGGCCATGGTGCCCATGGTGCCGCTGGGAATAGTGAAAATACTTACCTGCTTGATCTTGCCACTGAAATAGAGCTGATATTGCAGGTCAGTGAAATCATTGGCCCCTCCGCCTGAACCCAGGACCACGCCGATCTCTCGTTGCTCGTCGAGTGAGAGTTTGGTATGGTCAACGCCCGCATCTTTGAGGGCCTCACTGGCCGCGGCGATGGCCAAGGGCACCGAGCGCGATACGTGCTTGCGCTCCTTGGCTTCAATCCAATCCAGTTCATTGAAGTCCTGAATCTCGCCGGCGATTCTTACAGGGAGGTCAGAGGCGTCAAACCGGGTGATTTGTTTCACGCCGCTTTTGCCATCGAGAATTGCACGGCAGAAGGCCGTTTTGCCGATTCCGTTCGGGCTGACCACGCCCATTCCTGTGATGACAGCCCGTTTTAGCATAGATGTGATTCTATAATTGATGCAGGATTTCTGCTGAACGGCAGCAGCTTTCAATCAATTTTCAGGGACCGCCGTGCATGTGATTCCCGATCTGGAAATGTAAAGCTGCTCTTAACATTTCTGCTGATCTATTTTTGACCGTCGTTATTCTTGACCGTCGTTATTTCGACCATCGTTATTTCGACCAGCTTTGCAAAATGCCTTTAGGCCTTTACATCTCGGTTCCCTTCTGCCGCACAAAGTGCTCCTACTGTAATTTTGCCTCGGGCGTATTTTCCGCTTCGCAGATGGCACAGTACGTGGAGCGGCTTTCAGCTGATGTGCGCGCAGTCCGCGGGTTTGCCGTGGAGCACGGCGCGGAAATCCCCGAACCGGTGGACACCATTTATCTTGGCGGCGGCACTCCCAGCCTGCTTCCTGCGGATGAGTTGAAAAAGCTGTTCTTTGCCCTGAAACAGGAGTTTAAAGTTCTCCCCAAAGCGGAAATCACTGTGGAATGCGCTCCCGGCACAATGACTGACGAGATAATTCAGGCAATGGTGACGCGCGGCGTAAATCGCGTGAGCCTGGGCGTGCAATCGTTTGTGGACAAGGAAGCGGCATCAGTGGGCCGGCTGCACACCGGCGAAAAAATCCTGAACGATATCGCACGGCTGCGCAAAGCGGGGATCAGCAATATCAATGTCGACCTGATTGCCGGCCTTCCTCACCAGACGCGCGAAAGCTGGGACTATTCCCTGGACCAGGCCATCGCCAGCGGCGTTCCTCACGTCAGCATTTACATGCTGGAAGTGGATGAGGATTCTCGCCTGGGCCGGGAGCTGATCGCGGGCGGCACAAAGTATCACGCGCATCACGTCCCTGACGATGATCTGACCGCCGAGTTTTATGAAACCGCATGCGCCAGACTCAACGCGGCAGGAATTGAGCAATACGAGATATCCAACTTCGCGCGAGCGGGATTTGAATCGAAGCATAACAACAAGTATTGGACCCGCCAGCCATATCTTGGCTTCGGCGTGGATGCACACTCCATGCTGCCGTCCACGGCACGCAGCCAGGGCGCCGATTGCCTGCGGTTTTCATCCGTCGATGTGTACGATCGGTTTCTCGCCGCGCCGGAGATTTCGACGACACTGATTTCGCGAGCGCAGGCTCTGGAAGAGAGTTTTTTTCTTGGGCTGCGATTGAATCGGGGCGTTGACGTGGCTGCGCTTCGCGTGCAGTACGGTCCATGCGTTGACTCATACCAGCCAGTGATTGAGGAGTTGATTTCTACAGACCTGTTGACGCGGACGGGTGAAGCTCTTCAATTGACGGCGCGCGGGCGGTTGCTGTCGAACGAAGCGTTTGAGAAGTTTGTGGGGGAACGGGTTTCGACGTGACAGAGGCCCATCTTGCCAGCCTACCGGCAAAAGCCCGGGGAGAATTCACTGAAGCGGAATTTTAGAGACCGTCATCCTCGGGATGTTTCGACTACGCCGTCGCATTCGCTCCGTCTCCGCTCAACATGACAGAGAGTCAGGGCGTTAATTGTGGCCGCATCTTGTCAGTCCCCGGCAAGAGTGTGGGGAGAATTCCCTGAAGCGAAATTTTACAGACCACCATTCTCGGGATGTTTCGACTGCGCCGTCGCATTCGCTCCGTCTCCGCTCAACATGACAGAGGTTTAGGGCGTCGTTATGAGGCCGGAGATGACGAATCTGATGAACTATCGGTATCCTGTATGACGACAGGACAATCATGGAATCCAGAGTCGCCCAGCCCGAAACTTCGCCGATGTTAGATAAAACAACGTTAGATAAAAGAACGTCAGACAAGAAGATCAAACCCATGCTCGACTTCCGGAGCGACACCGTCACCAAGCCCACGCTGGAGATGCGTCGCGCCATGGCAGAAGCCGAGGTGGGAGACGACGTTTATGGCGAAGATCCGACCATCAATCGGCTGGAAGAACGAGCGGCGGAGATCTTTGGCCGTGAGGCGGCCATCTTTGTTCCCACCGGAACCATGGGCAACGCCATTGCCATCAACATACACACGCATCATGGGCAGGAGGTCATCTGCGAAGAGCGCGGCCACATCTTTAATTATGAGATGGCGATGCTGGCCTGGTTTTCCGGATGCGTGGTGCGGCCCATTTACGGTGAAGACGGAATGCTGACATGGTCAGAGATCAAAAAGCGTATCGCGCCGGGAATCTATTACAAAGCCCAAACCGGACTGGTCTCTTTGGAGAACACGCACAACATGGCCGGCGGCACGGTTTACCCGCAGGCGCAGTTTGACGACATTTGCGATCGCGCCCATGAAGCAGGATTGCCGGTCCATCTGGACGGTGCCCGCGTCTTTAACGCTGCCACCGCGCTAGGCAAACCTGTTGCGGAAGTCACTCGCAAAGCTGATTCGGTGATGTTCTGCCTGTCCAAAGGACTTGGGGCTCCCGTCGGCTCCATGCTTGTGGGCAGCAAGGCGTTCATCGTGAAGGCGCGCTCCGTTCGCAAAGCTCTGGGCGGCGGCATGCGACAGGCAGGCATTCTGGCCGCAGCCGGGCTCATCGCGTTAGAGAAGATGCCGTTGCGCCTGCAAGAAGACCATGACAACGCGCGCTTTCTTGCCGAAGGGCTGGCCGGCATCCCGGGCGTCAAGATCGACCCGAAGAAGGTGGCCACCAACATTCTTGTCTTTGACATTACCGGCACGGGAATGAACACCGCTGATTTCAGCCAGAAGCTGGCGGCCAGGAACGTTCTTGCCGCAGGCATCAATGCTGAGCAGATGCGCTTTGTCACTCACATGGACGTAAGCCGAGCAGATTGCGAAGCGGCGCTGGAGGCGGTGACGGCGATTTGCAAGGGCAAGAAATAGCCCGGGCAAGCGAACCTGAAGTCCATATCCATTCGACAGTTGGCTGGCGATAAATGCTTTGCTCACTGCTGACAAATGCGTTAGCTTACCCGCATGGCCTCCGAACAAGATGATTTAGCGGCGCTGCGGGCGCAGGTCGCGGCGCTCACCGCCCGTGTGCACAAGCTGGAACAGCAGGCAGCGGTCGACCCGCTGGTAGTTCCGGGCACGCCGGTGCGTCCGACGGCGCCGCCAATACCGCAGTCCCCGGTTGCGAGTTCAGAAGAACCATCCCGGCCGATCGTTCCACCTCCTCCACCTCCCCCGCCACGAACCTCTGCATTCGCGTACACAAGACGTGTAAACGACACCGGCGGGTCGAGTGACGATCTTGAAGGAAAGATTGGCAAACTATGGCTGAATCGAATTGGCGTAGCGGCAATCCTGATCGGCGTGGCGTATTTCATCAAATATGCGTTTGACAGTCAGTTGATCGGAGCGGCCGGTCGCATCGCCCTCGGGTTGCTCAGCGGAATTGCCGTGATCATGCTGAGCGAGATTGTCCGCCGCCAGGGGCAGGTCGCATTTTCCTGGTCGCTGAAGGCCGTGGGCATTGGTGTTCTGTACCTTTCATTATGGGGAGCGTTTCAGGTCTACCATCTCATACCCGCTGAAGTGGCTTTCGGCGCCATGCTCCTGGTCACGGTTTTCACGGTGATACTGGCGCTTACGCAGGACGCGGAAATACTTGCGGCGTTTGCCATTATCGGCGGCTTCAGTACGCCCGTGCTGCTTTCCACGGGAACCAACGCGGAAGTTTTCCTCTTTTCCTATGTCGGCCTGCTGGATCTGGGCATGCTCGCCCTGGTCTTCCTGAAGCCCTGGCGAAGGCTGCTGTGGGGCAGCTTCGTCGGCACATTGGTTCTCTATCTTGGCTGGTATGCCAAATATTACGAGCACGTGGCACGAAACGTAACTGTGAGTTTTCTTCTGTTCTTTGTTGCCATCTTTGCCACGGTCCCCCTGGTTACGCCGCTCACGCGCTCACGCTGGCACAAGGGATTCTCCATCACGCTCACGGTCCTGCCGTTGTTGAATGCGGCGCTGGGCTTCCTCGCGCTTTTTACAATCTTTGACAACGAATTTACGACGCTCACCTGGTGGGCGCTCGGATTCGCAGCCGTCTATCTGGCCATCAGCAGCCAGTTCAAACGGCGCGTAAAAAGCGATCCGGATGTCGTCAAGCTCGTTAACCTCTTACACATCGCCATCGCCGTGGCATTCATCACCATTGCGATTCCGCTCAAGCTCGACTCGCACTGGATAACGATGGGCTGGCTGATTGAATCCGCTGTACTGCTGGCAATTGCCATTCGCACCAATACGGATTTTCTGCGCTGGTTTGCCGGCGCCGCGCTCACGCTCGGCATCGTCCGGTTGCTCATCTTTGACAACTTCCAGGTGGAGACGCTGGTATTCAATGCTCGTTTTGCTACCTATGTTGTAGCCGTGGCGATTCTTGGCGGTATCGTCTGGGCCGCCGCACGGTCGGCTTCCGCCAGAGAGCTTCCGATTGTGCGCGTGGCCGGGGTCCTGCTGAACGTGCTGGCGCTTTGGGCGCTCACGCTGGAGGCGAACAGCTACTACGGCCGGCAGCTTATTGCGTGGAACGCGGCCCATCACAGGCCAAGCAGTTACCTGGGCTATCAGCAGATCGAGTTCGCACAGAACCTGTGCTATGACGTGATCTGGCTTGTATACGGCGCCGGACTGATGCTGTTTGGATTCCGGCAGCGCTCGGCCTTCGTGCGCTGGCAGGCGATCTTGTTAATGGCGATGACCATTGGCAAAGTCTTTCTCCTGGATACCCGCAACCTAGACGAGGGCTATCGGATTTTGAGCTTTATCGCACTTGGCGTTGTGCTGTTGGGAATGTCGTACGTCTACCATCGCGGATGGCTCAAGCCGGCCGACCATTCACCAAGCCCGGCAAAACAAGGAACCTATTGATGATGCCAACAACGAAACTTTTTGCCCTGGTGCTGCTGGGTGCAACTTCGTCCATTGCGTATTTCAAGTACCAGAGGCCCGTGCAGGTTTCCGGCTCTGGCCAGCATTATGTGGTTGTGGACGATGGCGTCTGGAGCCACGCGCGGCCTGATCTGGGCGACCTGCGACTCTACGCCGGCCAGACTGAAGTTCCCTACGCGCTTCTAACCGAACATGGCAGCCAGCAGCATGAGCACGAAGAGGTTTCAGTACTACAGCAGTCAGTGGTTGGCGGCAAAACGCAGTTTCTGATCGATATGTCAGCGGTAGCAGAGTACGACCATGTGGACCTGAGATTGGGCGCAAAAGATTTTGTCGCACACTTTCACGTGGAAGGGCAGGATGATCTTCACGGTCCGCAATGGGCCGAACTGGGCGACAGCATTCTTTATGATCTCTCGCGTGAAAATCTGGGCAACAATTTCATGCTTCGCCTGCCTCGCTCCACGTACAAATATCTGCGTGTAACCGTGGACGGGCCAGTGAACCCCGCGGACATTCTGGGCGCCATCTCAGAGCTGCATGAAGACCGTAAACCTGTCTGGCACTCCGTGAGCACCGCTCCTGCCATCCAGCAACAAAATAAAGACACCGTTCTGACGTTCAATGTTTCAGGCAATGTCCCGGTTGAGAAAGTTGTCTTCGCTATCGATCCATCCCAGCCCAACTTCCGCCGCTCGGTTGAAATTCGCGATGACAAAGATCTGGTCCTGAGCACCGGCGAAATCAATCGCGTACACATGGTGCGTGCCGGACAAAGGATTGATTCGGAAGATGACGAAGTGGATTTCTCCGAGATCGGCCAGAAATTACTGAAAATCGTAATCCACAATGGCGACGATCCGCCATTGAAGCTCACGTCCGCCAACTTGCAGCAAATTGAAAGACGACTCTATTTTGATTCGCCGGAGCAAGGTCAGCTAACACTTTATTATGGCGATGAAAAGCTGGAACGCCCTGAATATGACTATGCCAAACTTTTCCTGAACTCCAGGGACGCAACCGCGGCACAGTTGGGCAGCGAAGCGGGTAACTCCGCGTATTCAGGAAGGCCGGATGATCGTCCATGGTCGGAGCGTCATCCAGCCGTCCTGTGGACTGCCATTGTCGCTGCCGTGCTGCTGTTAGGTGTTTTGGCGCTGAAATCCATGCGCACCGTCACTGCTTAGGTGAGCCGCATAGGAAAATGGCTTGAAAGATAGGCTCTAGTGAAAAACGCCGGATGAATGTGTAGGTTTGGGTTGAGTCGCCAGATGCTCCAGCAACGTCTTCAGCTTCTTTTCGCCCTCGTGGGGGAATCCCTGAAAGGCAACGCCCATCCCAAATCCCGGATGCGAGCTCACGGCGCGGCCCGCTACGTTCAAATCAAGATTGGCTGTCTTGATGGACAGCGTGATAGTTTGTCCGACCGGCAGCGGCGAAGGGATGCAGACATAGCAGCCTCCGAGCGAAATATCTGAAACTGTTCCCCAATAACTTTTGCTGCTGAAATCCGGAAGAATTTTTACTCCGGTGTCACAAGCATATCGCGGATACCTGCGCTTCATTTTGTACTCGGCCATTGCTGTACTCCTTGCCGTCTATTGTTGCACCACTAGTGTTGCATCAGTTGTTACGGAGGAACACGAGGCGATGCGTACAAATGGCCTATGTACGGCGGGGATCAGCCGTTGTGCATCTTTTTTCCTATAGGGGAAAGGGTGGCCTTTGGTTTACTAGCCAGAAACGGCGGACTGCCGCAGTGCAACTTTGGCAATTTCGTTATCCAGAAACGCAACGAGCGCACGCAACACCTCAGATCCTTCACTATCCGCCGGAGCGGTGAACTCAATGCCCATGCCACTTCCGGGCAGACTGGTTACCGTCCTTCCAATCAACGCTGCCTCTTGTTCACCGGCTTTGAAGTGGACCAGAACGGCTAGACCCGCCGGCAGTGGAGTAACCATGGTGATGTAGCAGCCACCCAGGCAGATATCAGCAAGCTGGCCGCGATAAACATCCTCTTCGCCTGACGCCTGCACGTCCACGGTTAAGTCACAGGGATAACGAGGATGTCGACGTCTTTCAGCTAAGGGCATTTGGGGGAAGTAACGAGCCAAGGTATGTTGCTCTTCGTGGAATGAAAAAGCAAGATCGTTACTAGAAAGTAGATAGCTGGGTTTTTGGTTTTTGGTACTTGGTATTTGGTATTTGCGTGGCTCACGCGACGCATACTTTCAGACTATAGGATCTCTCGCAGCGCTCGAGATTGCAGAGAAAGCTCGGGATTGAAAGAAAAAACGGCTACCGCAGCGCCTCTTCCACTTCACTCAACCAATCCGGACGCTTCAGCACTTCACGCGGTTTCGGTCCATCCGGTGCTCCCACGATTCCATCTTTCTCCATGAGGTCGATCAGGTGCGCGGCGCGCCCGTAACCGATGCGTAACCGGCGTTGCAGAAGCGAAGTGGACGCCTTGCCGAATTCAAGCACCAGCTTCACCGCGTCATGATAGAGCTCGTCGTGCTCCTCGCCGTCGTCGTCACCATCAGATCCTCCGGCCATGACTTGCTTCTCGTCTTTGGGTGCTTCCAGGAATTTCTGTTCGTATTGCGCCTGGGCCTGTGAACGCCAGAATTCAACCACAGCATGCGTTTCTTTTTCCGTGGTGTAAGGCGCGTGCACGCGGTTGACACGCGCTGAGCCCGACGGCAGATACAGCATGTCGCCTTTGCCCAGCAATGATTCGGCGCCGTTGGCGTCAAGAATGGTGCGCGAATCAATCTTAGTGGCCACGCGGAATGAAATGCGCGACGGGAAGTTGGCTTTGATCAGACCCGTGATCACGTCAACCGACGGACGCTGCGTCGCCAGCACCAGATGTATACCGACGGCGCGCGCCATTTGCGCCAGCCGCGTAATGGATTCTTCCACGTTTGACTGGTCCAGCATCATCAGGTCGGCCAGCTCATCAATAATGATGACGATGTAGGGCAGCGGCTTCTCTTCGTTGCCCTCTTCCTCAAACAAGCTCGGCGTATCTTTTTCGAAAAGCTTGTTGTACTGCTCAATGTTGCGGACACCTTTGGCCGCCAGCACTTTCAGCCGCCGCTCCATCTCGCGTACCGCGTTGCGCAGCGCATTGGCAGCCAGCTTGGGCTCGGTAATGATCGGCACATAAAGGTGCGGCACGCCTTCATACACGCCAAGCTCCAGCCGCTTGGGATCAACCAGGATCAGCCTCACCTGGTCCGGCGTGGCTTTGTACAGGATGGACATGATCATGGCATTGATGGCCACGCTCTTGCCTGAGCCGGTAGAACCGGCGATCAGCAAGTGCGGCATCGCTGCCAGGTCAGCGGTGATGATGCGGCCGTTGATGTCCTTGCCCATGGCCAGCGTTAGCTTGCTCTTGGTGCTGAGAAATTCCTGTGATTCCACCATCTCGCGCAGCCAGATGGTTTCGCGTTCGGGGTTCGGCACCTGAATTCCCACCGTTGACTTGCCCGCCATTCGCTCGATCAGGATACTTTCCGCGCGCATCGCTAAACAAAGATCGTCACAAAGGCTGGTCACGCGGCTGTATTTCACGCCGGCTTCGGGCTTGAATTCGTATGTGGTAACCACCGGACCGGGATTGATCTGGGTGACGGTTCCCAGAACGTCAAACTCAGCGCATTTTTCCGTCAAGACCAGCGCCAGATCTTTTAATTCCTGTTCATTGATGGCGTGGCGATCATCTGACCGTTGCAGCAATGAGCTGGGAGGCAGCTTGTAACCTCCGGCAGCAATCTTGGGCAACACAGTCCTGGCTTTGCCTTCAAGGTCAGCCCGCGCGGCGATCGGCGGCTCGGGTTCCTGCAGGTTCGCGCCACCCTGCGCGGAAACAGGCTGCGGCTGTGCGACTGGTTGCGCGACTTGTTGCGCGAGTGGGCGTGGAGCTACGGCCGCTACCGGGGCGACTGTCTTGTCTTCGATAGAACGAGCTTCGAAACCGTTAACCGCGCTTCGAATTCACGGTCGATCCCACTCTTGACCGGCTCAGGCTGCATGCGCCGCGGTGGAATAGCGGGTCCGGCCGCACGAACTTTTTCCTTGTCTTGTGCCTGCTTCTGCAGGGCTTTTTTCTTTGCACGATCGGCACGCCAGTCCTGAAAACGCTGCCACAGAGCAAAGGTGAAGGCAAAGCGTGTCTCCATCCATATACGGGCAGAGCTAAACGAGAATGCAGTGGAAAGATACAGCGCAACGGCTACCACCGTCGCAGCGACAATATATGCGCCAATGAGATTGAAGTAGTGCAGCAGTACATCGCCCAGGATCCGGCCCAGCAGTCCTTCAATGGGCACGGCATGTCTCCAGCGGAGATGTCCGGGCAACAGCGCCAGCAATGCCGGCGAGAAGATCAATAAGATGGACGCACCCAGGGCCTTGGCGCCGGGGGATGAGACCTCGCGAGACTTAAACCAGCGAATGCCAAGCAGGGTGATGGCCACCGGCAGCAGAAAAACGCATATCCCTATGCTTTGCAGGAGAAGATCGCTCAGCATGGCGCCAAACAGGCCAATCCAGTTATTGGCGGATTGGGACCCAAGGGACGCAGCCGTGTTCAGGGACGGGTCCGTGGGCGCATAACTCACCAAAGCAAGGAAAAGGAGGACCGCGGAGACAAACAGAAGAAACCCGGCCAACTCATTGAGTCGACGGTTCTTTGTGGGCGTAAAGACGCGCGAGAAAAACTTCATTTGGGCCTGTCTTTCGGTCAGAGACACCTCGTCCCGGCCAAAAGTCCAGAGTACACCAGAGCCAGATCATTATATCGAAAAAGCCGTGGAAAGTTGGCCGTAAATGCGTAGTACTTCAGGACTATGGGGTAGCAAGCCATGTTCCTCATTTGGATGCGAGAATCTTCACCACGGAGACACGGAGGCACGGGAAAGCAGGAAATCTGGCGATCGGGTGATCTGGTGATCTGGTGATCTGGTGATCGGCAAGACAAATCTGCGCGCATCCGCAGTATCTGCGGTAAATTCTTTTGACCCCGAGCCAAATCTTCACCACGGAGACACGAAGGCATGGAGAAAGCAGGAAATCTGGTGATTGGGTGATCGGATGATCTCTTGATCGGCAAGACTCAATCTGCACTCATCCAAGTTCATCTGCAGTAAGTTCTTCCGATCCCGGCGATGTCGCGGGATCTCGGCGATCAACGTTCTTCTCTGGCCTCTGTGGTAAATAAACGGGAGACTCTCGCAATCAAACCCGAGTTCACGATCTGCGCTAAAATGGGGCTCTCTTCGCCCCGTAAACCGTCCTGTGTTACCAGCCAACCCACCTGAAAGGAAATGTTTTATGCGTTGTTTGCTGAAGGTCACGATTCCCGTTGAAGCCGGCAATGCCGCCATCAGTAACGGCACCCTGCCCAAAACCATCGAATCGATTCTCAATGAATCCCGGCCCGAAGCGGCTTATTTCGCTACGGAGAATGGTAAGAGAACAGGTTTCATTTTTATCGACCTTAAGGACGCATCACAAATCCCGGCCGTGGCGGAGCCATGGTTTCTCGCCTTCAATGCGCAGGTTGAATTCCATCCGGCCATGAACCTGGAGGACCTGAAGAATGCAGGTCCGGGATTCGAAAAAGCAGTCAAGAATTATTCTTCGGCCGCACGCGTCAAAGCCGCTTAACAACTCTCGACATGTCTCACTCGTAGAAAAACCTTGCTGCTGATGGCACAGACGGCACCGATTTTCACTGCTAAAGCTTTTTGCCGCAGAGTAGCCGCTCCCGGGGAATGGTTTATCAGTGCTCATCTGTGTAATCTGTGTTGATCAGTGGCAAAGCTTGTTTTTCCCTGATCCGCGACCATCCGCGTTCATCCGCGGCAGATTTTCCCATCCTGGTCGTCCCAATTGGGCATAGATTTCAGCGATCTTCACTCCAGGAATGAGCCTTTTCCAGATCAGTGCAAATCAGTTTGATCCGTGTCATCAGTGGTATGGTTTTCCTTTCCGATCACGGCGATGTCGCGCGATGACGGCGCTCGCGGCGATTCATGTAATATCCATTCCAGAATGCAATTCCTTCTCTCTGCCGGTGAGGCATCCGGGGACAGCTACGGCGCGCAGCTGATTGACGCACTGCGCCAGCTTTCTCCAGGTGCGGAATTCTTCGGCATGGGCGGAGAGAAGATGCGGGCTGCGGGCGCCGAATTGCAGGTCCATGCTCATGAGGTCGCGGTGGTAGGACTGGTGGAGGTGCTTACGCACCTGCCGGCGATCCACAAACGATTTCGCCATCTGGTGGCGGAAGCGACGTTACGCAAACCGGACGCCGCCATCCTGATCGACTTCCCTGACTTCAACCTTCGCATAGCCAGAGAGCTACATGCGTTGGGGATTCCGGTCTTCTATTTTGTCAGCCCGCAGCTATGGGCATGGCGTACCGGACGCGTGAAGCAAATACAGCAATATGTTCGCAAGATGATCGTGATCTTCCCTTTCGAGCAGGAGTTTTATCGCACCCACGGCGTGGACGTTTCCTACGTTGGCCATCCTCTGGCCTATCTGCCGCCGCCGGAGGTGACGCGTCCTGAGTTTGCCGAGCAGTACCACCTGTTACCGCGTAAACAGTGGATAGCTCTGCTGCCGGGCAGCCGTCGCAAAGAGCTGCGGATGAACCTGCCGGTGATGCTGGAGGCGGTGGAGCTTCTACGCAAACAGGGCCATGATTATGAATATCTTTTGCCGGTAGCGTCGACGCTGGATTCCGAATGGGTGCGATACCAGCTTGGCCCGGCTACGGACTGGATAAAGCTCACAGCCGATGCTCGCGCCACTGTGATGCTCTCGCGGGCTGCCGTCGTCGCCAGCGGCACGGCAACGGTGGAAGCAGCGCTTACGGGTACGCCGTTTATCGTCGTGTATCGTCTCTCGCCGTTGACCTGGCTGCTGGGACGCAGGCTGGTCAGCCTGGATACCTTCGCCATGCCCAACCTGATTGCGGGGCGTCGCGTGGTGCCGGAGCTGATCCAGAGCGGCTTCACCGCCGAAAACGTAGTCCGCGAGTTGACCGCGATCATCGCCGATGGCCCCGTGCGTCGGCAGATGCAGGAAGGCCTTCAGGAAGTGCAGCAACGCCTGCGTGATAACGAGGGCGGCGAATCACCGGCGATGCGGGCGGCGAGGGAGATATTGGAACGGTAATCTTCTAATCCCGAGACGTCATGATCTAACACTAACGATTGAGGAGCAACATGCACGAAGAGGTTCTGCGAGACTTTTTCGAAGGAAAGATCACAGCGGCTAAGCTGGCGGCTGATGTGGCGGGCTCTACTGATGAAAGGGCAGGCAAAATGGTCTCGAAGGTTTTTATTGCCGACATGGATGCGGAATTCACGGTTACGGCCGCCATGGCAATAAGTCTTTGTGATGCAGTTCTGAATGGGGAGCTACCAGCTGACGCTCTTCGCACAATCGGCTTCGCCCTCATGGCTTCTGACAAATTTAAGTGGGACGGGAATGAAGACGAAGTACTCGCAGAAGTGATTGCCGATTGGTCCGCACCTGAGATCAACTACGCGCTTACTCCTGAAAACGTCGCCAGATTTAGCGCATGGTTGACGCGAACGAGCCATATCCTCCGAAGCCATAGTGACTGGAAACACAGGCGAGGTGTGTTCCTCTGTGCGCTCTCTGTGGTAAAAAAGTCGCCTATAGTGCTCTCCAGCGTGGCAGAATGCAAGTACATTGTTTTTACCTATTTTCTAATCTTCCCAAACTATCTTCACAAAGATTGACCTATCTATTTGGACCTGGAAAGAACGCCAATGTAAGTTCCGGGTTCAAACGATCCGAAGCGCTTCGCAGTTTGCCACAACAAAACTGAAATCAGATTTGTAACTGCATCAGGAGCCGGATCATGAGCACGCTTTCGTCTAAAGCTTTTCTTCGTCTGCGATTCTCGCGTTCTATTACTTTCAACCCAGGCAGAATCATGTGGGCCGGCGTGGGCTTGATCTGCCTCTTTGGTCTCACCGGATGCGCCGCCATCCAGGTCAAACTCGGTTCAAGGGTATATCTGGCCAGGACGCCGGTCGCATCCATCGCCGCCACCCTGCCGAAAGGGCCAGCCATCGCGCCCGGCGAAAAATCGCCATTGGTGGTTATGGTCACACAGCCAGATGGCACGGTACTTCAAACGGAAGGCAAGGGCGGCGGCAAGGTTCTATGGAAAGACCTTCAGGTCAAGGCGGATGTTGTGGCGGTCAACCAGAAGGGCGTTCTGTCACTGGACAAAGATCCTCGCGTCACCGAGGGCAAGGTTGGTCACGTGGTCATCACCGCACCCAGCCATCCTGACGTACACGCCGAACTCGACATACCACTACGCTACGACTATGCCTACAACGCCAACTTCAGCGGGACACCGGGATCGAGTGGGTTGAATGGCAGCGACGGCACGGATGGCAGCAGTGGCATACCCGGATCCGTGGATCCTGAGCATCCCTCTGCTGGCGGCAATGGATCGGATGGAACCGATGGAACGAACGGCCAGGACGGCGGCCCGGGCGGCGATGCTCCACCAGTCCTCATCAAGGTGGCGCTTCGGTCAGCGAGCCAACCGCTTCTTCAAGTCAGCGTATCTGCGGAAGGACGCGAAAGGTTCTATTTGATTGATCCGCAGGGCGGTTCGCTAACCGTAAGTTCCAGCGGAGGGTCGGGAGGATCAGGCGGAAGAGGCGGCAGGGGTGGACGTGGCGGTTCAGGCGGAATCGGAATCCCGAATGGAAATAGTGGACGAGACGGATTGAGCGGGCACGATGGAAGCGATGGCTCGTCCGGCAATGCCGCTCAGGTCACCGTGATCTATGATCCCGCTGCCGCAGCCTATCTGGGGGCGATCCGTTTGTCCAGTCAGGGCCGCCCCAAGCCTGTTTACAAGGAGGAGCAAGTAGGACCATTGTGGTGATCGAGCGAGTTTCAGCTTAAGATTCTGAAGCTTAGTGCGAAGACGGTCCGCCTACACAAAACTGATTTACTCGATTTCATCTCCGTTTTAGACTTTGCCGCGATGAAATTTTCACGGTGCTCATTGGCGTCCCTCTTTCCATCGCTTTTGCATTTCTCGGCCGGTGGCTTCTTCTCCACCCAGAGAGGCTAGCGCCGGAAGGACAATTCATGGGGCCCTATACATTTGGCGCACGCCTTTTCCGTTTTCAGGTTACGGCCGTGGGCACCTTCGCACTCTTTTTCGGCGCCTTGGGTTCGATATTTGCAGCACTTCACTGGGTCGCGGTTTTTTCTCCTGCACTGCTCGTGCTCCCGGTAATCCTAGGAATCTTTTGTGGTACCTACGCCGTCATCTATGTCCGCAAGGAGCTAAAATCTCGACCGGCGTACGTCTCAAACAACCCTCATGGTTGGTGGCCTTAAAATTGTGATGAGAGCAAGGCCGCAGGCGAGGGCGCCTGCGCTCCACAATTCACGCAAAGGACACGAAGTAAGGCAAAGGGATCGGATCGCCGGGATCGGAAGATCCACGGCTCACCACTGATTAACACTGATGACACTGATGACACTGATCGGAATGACGGAACGTATCGCGGAGATCTCCGTCATCCTTCGAAAATTTTTGTTGTCCCAGGCAGAAATCGTGTTATTATAGTTTCGTAATTTGTTCGCCATGAAGGCGCACAGCCGAGGGCGGCTGTGCCACACGTGCATTAATATGACCCGGCTTTTGAGCCGGGTTTTGCATTTTAGGGGCTATGAGTCTCAGCCTGATCGGCAGAGGGGAAGCAGTGGCAGCAGCAAATGAAAACCGGACTTCCCAGGAACCCTGTTTCAGGCTGGGAAAGCTTGGGTGACCTTCTTGCCCCGCAAGGCCGCAGCGGGGCTTCCACCCGGTGAAGGAACAAATATTGGTTCACCCAATGAAATCCTTTCGTGACATTGGTGACCTTTGTAATTGGGTGAAACCGGGGGTAGGGGCCCCCTCATGAAATTGGTAATTGAGCAATCGGGAAATTGGGGAAGGAAGCGTCGCTCGCGGCGTGCACGAGAGTACTTAAGATCAATTGCGTTTTTCTGAAGATAGGAGAAGATGGAAGAATCGCCGTAAGCGCCGTCATCGCACGACATCGCCGAGATCGGAAAAATCTCACCGCTGATATCACTGATCGCACTGATTTACGGTGATCAAGAAAACTTTAGTTTAGTAACGAGCTGCTCAGGCAGACGGGGAAAGTTCTTTGAAAATCTAGCAATCAGCAGTCAGCACTCAGCCCTGGGGTGAAATCGCTCAAGGCTCTAAATGCGCAAACTCACGCCAAATTGGGATGACTGGGATCGGGTGGGGTGGATGGCGGGGGGAGAGCCCCCGATTGGATTGGGTAATTGAGTAATTTGGTAATCGGGAAAGTGAAGGTCAACAGCTTACCGCTGATGAACGCTGATGGTCGCCGGTTCGAAGAGCAAACCTAAATCTGGGATGGCTTGGGATGAGGTGAGTTAAGTGCTTTGGAATCTTAGTTGAGGTATGGGGGGTACCCAGGCCATCGCCGAGATCGCCGAGATCGCGCGTGATCGCCGGGATCGGAAAAGCTTACCGCGGATGAACGCGGATGGTCGCGGATCGGAAGACCAGCAATTAGCAATTAGCACTTAGCCAAAGCAAAGCCCGGCAATTGGTATTTGGTATTTGGTATTTAGCCGAGGGGTAAAACAAAAGCAGATCCTTCCGCTCCCGCTTACTCGCGTTGCTCGTTCGCGGTCGGTCAGGATGACAAGGGTTGGAGAGATGACTTGGAGTGCAGAGATGAAAAGGGGTGAGCAGCCGTGAATCGCCGAGATCGACGTGATCGCGCGACATCGCCGGGATCGGAAGAACTTACCGCGGATAACCGCGGACCAGAAAAGAGTCTTACCACTGATTAACACTGATGACACTGATCGGAACAAAATCTCAACTGCAAAACCGGTCAACGACAAGGATGTAAAAGGGGCTTGGTTAAAATCAGCGGGCATCCGCGCAGATCGTAAGCGGTAAGGTGCGGGAGGGAAATGTTGGGCGAAATCACTTACGCTGCCTCTTGTTCCTCTGAGTGCCGCTGTGGTAAAAATGTCGCCATTCATGCCCTAAATGCGCGGCAGAACGCAAGCTTTGAGTCCCTCCGCGTTCTCAAAAGTGGTATAAAAGCAGCTTTTTTGAAAAAATGGACATCTAAGCTGATATCCGAGCAGCTCTGGAGAAATTCATGCAAACAGCACGACCGCTCAAGCGCCGTGCCCGCCTTTTTATTGGCGCTGCCCTTCTTGTTTTATTTGCTCTGCCGGGGTTCGCCCAGAAAGCCCGCATCAAGGCCGATGACTATCAGATTGACGCTGAAATCATCCCCAAGACCCATCATCTGACGGCCCGGGCCAAGGTCAAGTTCACGGCGCTGGAAGACGTGAACTTTGCCAGCTTTGAACTCCATAACGCGCTGCACCCCACGCGCGTGACCGACGAAAAAGGCAAGCCGCTCACCGCCGAACGCGTGAGCCAGGACAATGCTGTCCGCGTGACCTTCCCTACGGCCATCCCCAAGGGCACCACCACCACCTTGACCTTTGAGTATGAAGGCGCGCTGGCCAGTGCCGAAGACAGCCCCGTGGAAGGGCTGAAGCTGGCCTATATCGGCGAAGATGTAACCTATCTGCTTTATCCCGGACGCTGGTTCCCGGTGACAGGCTACGGCATTGACCGCTTCACGGCCAACATCAACATCACCGCTCCGGCCGGAACGGTCATCATCGGCAGCGGCAGTGTAAAGCCGGAAAAGGCTGCCCCAGCCGGAAAAGTAGTATCGTCCTTTACCTGGCCCAGACCGAGCTTTCCTGGAACCATCATCGCCGGACAATTTGTTGACCAGGTTTACGGTGGCGGCAATGTGCACGTTTATTTCACCAACGCCAAAAAGCAGTTTGCTCCGTTCTATGGTGATACCGCCATCAAAGAACAGGAGTTCTTTACCAGCGTCTACGGCACAGTCGGTACGCCGATGTTGAAGATCGTCGAGCTGCCGGACGATACGGTCCCCACGGCGTGGGCGCCGGAAATTTCCGCCATCGCATCGCGCGATATCAATGAAAAGACCAACTATCGCCTGCTGGCAGATTCAGTGGCACACCAGTGGTGGGGCGGGCTGGTAAGCGCTTCCAGCAAGGACGACTGGTGGCTGGTGGATGGAGGAGCGCGCGCCTCGGAAATGCGCTATGTACAGAACGCTGCCGGCGCGTCAGCCTTTGAAGATGCCACCCGCGACATGGCCGTAGGCGCACTGGCCTATGACACAACGCCGCTGGCAAGCGTAAACAAGCTTGATGTTTTCTCTCCGCAATTCCAGTCACTGGTAACCGACAAAGGCGGCATGATCTTTCACATGCTGCGCTGGGTGATTGGCGACCAGGCGTTTGACCAGACCATGAAGGAATTCATGGGGAAGTACGCCTACAAGACAGCGTCGGTGGATGACCTTCAGGCAATCGCCGAGAAACACCACGGCGACAAACTTACATCCTTCTTTACCCAGTGGGTCAATGGCACCGGTGCTCCTGAATTCAAGATGAAGTACACCGTCTATCGCATCAAAAAGGGATTCCGCGTAGTGGGTGAAGTCACGCAGGACCTGGACCTGTTCCGCATGCCGGTGGAGTTGAAAGTCGATACCGACGGCCAGACAGAGATGAAGCGCATTGACGTGGTGGGGACGGAATCGCCCTTTGCGGTGGAGACATTCGGCAAGCCACGGCGATTGGTTCTGGATCCCAATAACTGGGTGCTGAAAAATTCACCCGACCTGAAAGTCCGCGTCGCGATCCGCCGAGGCCAGGAGTTGACCACCGAAGGAAGTCTGGCGGAAGCGCTCACCGAGTTCAACAAAGCTCTTGAGGTCAACCACAACAGCTCATTGGCGCACTATCGCATTGCTGAGGTGTTCTACCTGCAGAGAAATTACCAGTCGGCGGCGAATGAATATCGTGAGGCGCTGAATGGCAACCAGGACCCACGCTGGACGGAAGTCTGGAGCCACATCATGCTGGGCAAGATCTTTGACGTTACCGGACAGCGGTCGCGTGCAGTGAACGAATATCGCCAGGCCATACAGACCGGCGACAACACCCAGGGCGCTCTGGAAGAAGCGCGACGCTATCTGGAACAGCCGTTCCAGCGCGAAAAGAAACAGAACGGAATGTAAGAGGAATTGGTAATCGAGTAATTTGGTAATTGAGTAGTTGAAAAGCGGTAGTTGCATTTGGTGGTCGGTTGATAAGGCAACGTTGCTGCATTTCAAATTACTTGATTTCCGGTACCTCGACACCCATTACCCGATTGTTTCACCCGATTACCAATTCCTGATTACCCGATTACCCGATTACCACTTACCCGATTACCAAGTGAATCAGCTTGCCGCCACGCCGAGCATGCGCTTGCCGGCGCGCATCATCGCCTTAAACCGAGGGTGGTTCCGGACTGAAGCAAAGTCCGGATCATGCTCCATCCATTCCTTGTGACCAAATCCTTTTTGAAAGGCCTTTTCCAGACAGGCGACGGCCTTCTCTGTCTGGTTGAGCAACGCATAGTTGCAGGCGACGTTGTAGAGAACTGATGATTCTTCCGGGTCCATGGCCAAAGCACGGTCAGACCACTCCAGAGCCAGCTCGTTTTCTCCCAGCCCGCAGAGCGCGCCGGATTTCATGTAGACCGCACGCACGTCATCGGGATTCAACTGAAGATGGTTCTCCACTTTCTGCAGGCATTGCTGGAATGCCTGGCGGGCTTGAGCGTCTCGACCCAATGCACGGAAACACAACCCGGACAATGACACTGCCTGAAAGTCAGCCGGGGTTACCTCACTTGCCAGAGCGAATAGTTCAGCAGCCTTCTCAAACTGTCCCTGGGCGAAGCAAGACCGTCCGTAGAAGTAGTAGGCTTCGTAAAGTTCCGTGCACAAGCTGATTGCCCTTTCAAACTGGGCGTTGGCGTTCTCATAATTTTTGCTCAGGAACTCCGCCAGACCAAGCGATGCGTGTGCAACCGGTGACTCAGGATCAAGCTCCACCCCGCGCCGGCTGGCACACAGGGCCTCCAGCAGGTTATCTGAGGTGGCTTCAAACCACATATACAGGAATGAGGAGCAATCGGCCACGCCCGCGTAAGCGCGAGCATACCCAGGGTCGATGACGATCGCCCGCGCAAACATCTGGCGGGCAAACTCCAGACTCTGACGGCGCAGCTGATAAAAGAATTGACGCCCTCTCAAGTAGTAGTCATACGCCTGAATGTTGCTGGTGGGAACCTTCTCAATTTCATGCTTCTCGGTTTCCGTGAGAACCACCCGCAACGCTACAGCAATGTTCTTGGCAATCTCATCCTGGATTGAGAACACGTCCTGCATGCTGCGGTCATAGCGTTCAGCCCACACGGAATGGCCGCTGGCAGTTTCCGCCAGGCGGGCCGTGATGCGCAGTCGATTCCCCGATCGCCGAATGCTTCCTTCCAGAACATAAGCGGCGCAAAGCCGGTCGCCGACTTCCGTCAATGCCAGCGGCTTGTCACGATATGCAAGCACTGACGTGCGCGGAATCAGACGCAGCTCCCTGATCTTTTCCAGCTCTGTGATCACATCTTCGGTGATGCCATCGCGGAAGTATTCGTCATTCGTGTCACCGCTCAGGTTCTCAAAGTAAAGCACCGCCACTGTCTTTCTGGCAGGCCTTTCTACAGGTGCGGCCGCGGGCTGGGCCGCCGGCAAAGACAGATCCAACTGGAATACCGGTGCGGTAAACCGGTATCCCACGCGGGGAATGGTCTCAATGTATGACTGGCCGTTCTCCTGCTCGCCCAGTACTTTTCGCAGCAGAGAAATATTCTTGTTGAGATTATTTTCCTCCACCGTGGAATCAGGCCAGACCAAACGCAGCAACTCTTCCTTAGTCAGCAGGCGCTGGGCGCGCTCCGCAAGAATGCACAGGATCTCAAACGCTTTGAGCTGCAACGGCACGTCGGCGCCATTGCGGGACAGACGATGTTCCTTGGCTTCCAGCCGGAAGGGACCAAACTGGAGCGTAGAGACTGACGACATAACTTCCTCATTAAAAAGTAACAAAAAAAGACTCCTACCGGAAGGACTCCGCGAATCTCGCTCAGGCCTACTGGAAAAGTCACCAACGGCCAGTCCTTAGATAGTCGGTTCCCCGCCGTAGTGGCAAAAAATTCACACAGCAGGAGAATCAAGCCGTGACCAATGTATTAAGCAACCAAGACGTCCGGGACTCGAACAGTTCCGCGATTTCAGCCATGTATCGCTCTTTGAGCCGCCGTCCCTGGAAAACATGGGCATTTTCAGCCTGGAAACAGACAAAACACGTCCTTCAGGTAGCCGGCTTTGCGGCGATGATGGTCATATTCATGCCGCCAGCCCCGGCACATGCGCAGACATATCACAGCGTAAGCGCTGACGTTCCTTTCGAGTTCACCGTTGGCGCACAAAAGTTTAGTCCGGGTAACTACGAGCTGGTATTCAGAACCAGAGGCATGCTCGTGTTGCGGGACCCGCAAACCCGTGTTCTGGCCGCATTCTATACACGTGAAGTGTCCGCCAAAGGTCCTGTGGTCGAGTCCAAATTGGTTTTCAGCATGAAGGATGGACATCAGCAACTTCACCAGATTTGGCTTGAAAACCACACGGAAGGCTTTGAAATCATCAGAGAGGAACTCGCCGTGCGGTCGCCCGCTCCGGTTCCGCCTCCACCTGTCTCCGCTGACGTTCTCTCTCTCTTCGAGCGTCGCGCAGCCCCAGGCATGAAGAATTAATGACTGGGAAACAAGTAATTGGGTAATCGGGTATTTGAAGAGCAATATTACCCGATTACCCGATTACCCGATCTAATTCAGGCTTTTCAGGAAACTTACAATCTGCCACCGCTGTTGTTCCGGCAGTCGCGACCAGGAAGGCATGCCATTCTTCATGCTGCCATTGGTAAGCAGCCATTCCAGTTCGCCCGGTGTCGCAGTACGGATGCGATCAGTGCGCAGGCTGGGATGTCGATTGCGCCCCGTGCCATCGTCGCCGTGGCAGGAGGAGCAGTTCTGGACGAATAGTTTGCCACCCGCAGCCTGCGCTTCCGGTTTGCTGTCAAAAGGATTCGGTTTCGCCCGCGCCTTCTCGGGCACTTTGGAGATCCACAAGCCGTCCCCTGAGGCGGCATAGAGTGATGCAGCGCAAAGCAAGGTAACTGCGATCGCCACTACAAACGCGCAAATTGAAATTCTGGCTGAGTTCATTATTTTCTCCGCAGCCGCGAAAGCAGTTGTGGGATTTCGTAGGACGCGCCAAAGCGCAGCAGCACACCGTTGCTGTTGTGATTCAGGCCGGCAGCGGGAGAAAAACTGAGCGTGGGACCATTGGGCATCCTGAATGCCACGGTCGGCGCCAGATACTGTGACGTATCGGTAAAACCAAAGCTGTAACGGTCACCGAGTCCGCCGTAGAGTTCCGCTCCCAGGGAAAAGTTCTCGGGACAAAAAGTACAGTTTTTCGCGCTGGCTGCCAGCGACAGCGGACGGCTTGCCGCCAGGGCATAACCAAACTCCCATGGATCGCCGGCAAGATTTTTCTCGCCAATGAAATTTTCGGCAATGTTCCAGCCTTTTACATTGCTGGACAGGATCAGCTTCCACTCAACCTCACGCTGCTTTTCCGCCCGATCATTACGTCCCAGAAAATCGGAAACGCCATCATGACCCACAACTTCCAGAAGAGCTTTATCCGCGCTGTTGATGTCCTCGAACTCCACATAAAGAACCGGATTGATCCAGTGTTCTTTTAACAGCGGACGAAAGCGGTTCTCAAAACGGAAGCCGGTGAAAATCGTGCTTTGCTGGGCGGTGCTTTGGCCGTCCAGATAGAATTCACTGGTCCACCAGGACTTGACGCCGTACTCCAACTCCACCGCGGTGCCAAGAAAGCTGTTGCCCGCTTGGGGAAATCCTGTCACTGACTTGTTGCCGATCTCCAGGCTTCCCGGCTCCTCCATGTGGTGTGTATAGGTGACAAAGTAGTTCTCCTGCGCCTGCGTCAGCGCGGGAAATCCCATCAGGCATGCCAGGGCAAGAATCATGGCACGAGGATGGATGCAGCGTTTACTCACTTCCGGCTCCTGTCATTTCCTGTCATTTCAGGTCGATTTTGAAATTGAAATTGAATTTCATTTTCAAAATCAATTTTACCGTAGTTTCTGTTGTGATCAGAAATAAAAATCACACTTAACCGGATAAGACAGCAGGAACGGGCGACCGGAACACCAGTAATCACGGTTGGAGCGTTATTCGTGAGTGTTATTCGTAGCGCAGGGCTTCAATGGGATCAAGGCGCGAAGCTTTCAGCGCGGGCAGCATGCCGCTGACAATGCCCACCAGAATCAGGATCCCGGTGGATACAAGGAGGTTAACCGGCGAGATGATGAGGCGAATGTCCGCGGACTCGGCATTTTTCGCAATCACGCTGTAGAGCGGAATTCTTCCCACGGTAAAAGAAATGATGTATGCCACCACAATTCCCATGAGGCCGCCGGCAAACGTAATGGCCATGGCTTCTGCCAGGAATTGCACCAGAATGTCTTTGCGGCGCGCGCCCAGCGCTTTCTCCACGCCTATTTCGCGTGTGCGCTGCGTGACCGAGACCAGCATGATGTTCATCAGGCCTACGCCGCCGATGCCCAGGGTGAGTGTTCCGATAAACATCAGTAGTATTTGCAGCGCCACGGTGATAATGGTCCAGTTGTTCACGTTCTTCATGGCATTCCAGATGAAGACCGCGCGCTGATCTTTAGGGTTGAAGCCGTGAAGTGCGGCCAGCGTGCTGCGTATGTTGTCTTCAATTTTTTCGAACTCAGTGCCTTCGTAGCCTACCCATATGCCGTCAAGATATTTGGTGTCTTTCAGGTCGCCTGCCGCGGAGAAGGGGATGTAAACAATCTTGTTGATATCATCATCGCCTTCCTGCATCTTGGCCGCGAGCACGCCGATCACCTGAAAGCTCACACCCTTCACGCGAATGCTTTCGCCGACCGCAGGCTTGCCGGAGAAGAGTTTGTCTTTGGCGTCAGAGCCGATTACTGCTACCCGGGCGCGTTGCATTTCATCTTCAGGGTTAAGAAACCTTCCCTCGGCAACCTCGATTGCTCGAATGAACTGGATCTGCGAATAGAAGCCGCCGACGGGAAATGTGTACGACCGCGTGTCATATTGCACCGTGGTATCAAGATTGGCTTCCGGAGAGATATGCCGCACCAGCGGCACCTGATCTTGAATATGTTGCAGGTCATCGAGGGTAAAACGCGTCTGCGTCCCCGCTTTGGTTCCACCAGCCTGCAAGGAACTTCTGCCCGGAAAGACACCCATCATCTGCAATCCGAAATTGGAAAAGATATTGTGGATAGCGCGGCCAAACCCGGCGCCGTAAGCCAGCAGAATAACCACCGTAGCAATGCCCCAGGCCATACCCGCCATGGTAAGTGCGGTGCGACGGCGATTGTGGCGCATTGCGCTCCAGGCTTGCCCTAGAAGATCGTGGACCATGGCGTTATTCCTTTCGCAGCGCTTCTACTGGCGCCAGCATCGCGGCTTTCCGCGCGGGGTACAGACCGGCAATGATTCCAGCCACGGACAACGATCCAACCGCTAATGCCGCCGATGCTGGAACCATATGGGGAGGATCGAATCCGTTCGGCGGCTGAAACAAACCAAAAATTGCCATCAGGCCGGCTGTAGCGCCAATGCCGATGCCTCCACTGATCAAGGTCAGGAAGGCGCCTTCCAGAAAGAATTGCATGAGTATATTTCTATTGGTGGCGCCCACCGCCTTCATGAGGCCAATCTCACGCGTACGTTCGGTCACTGATACCAGCATGATATTGATAATGCCGATTCCGCCAAGCATCAGCGTGACCATGCCCACGCCGCCCAGGAAAAGGTCCATACCGGTAAAAATCTTGCCCACGGCCTCAGAACTCTTCACTGTATCCCAGCCTTCAAATGCATCTTTATTCTCAGGATCAAAATCGTGATTGCGAGCGATGATCCGGTGCACCTGTTCAATGGCGTTAGCGTGCTGCTCACGGCTTACCGGACGAAAATTCATGGCGCCGATATCATCGGTGGTCTTGGCCGTCTTCATGGGGAAGAACATGCGCATGGTGCTGAAAGGCACGTAAATGCGCACATTATTCATGTTGTTTTCTTCGCGCCCGATATTGGCCAACACGCCAATCACTTCAAATCGCACGTCGTTCAACAAAATCGTGCTGCCAATCGCGGGTCGTCCGGGAAACAGGTTGCGCATCATCTGATAACCAAGCACGCAAACGGTCCGCCGGTCTTTCTCATCGCCATCGTTGAACCAGCGCCCCTCCCCCTGTGGCAAATAACGGATATTGGAATAGTTCGGAGTACTGCCCGTGACGGAGCCGCTACTGGTGTTCCATTCGCTCACCGCGCGCAGATCACCACGATTGATGATTGGCGCCACATCGCCCACCAGCGTGGCTTCTCTCTTGATGTCGAGATAGTCCTTATATGTAAGGAAATACGGCCGCATGGACTGGTGCTGGCCTGGAACTGCCGGCACCTGCCCACCCCATATGAAGATGATGTCCTGGCCGATGTTGGCCATGTTTTTCACTTCGCCGGAACGGAAGCCTTCACCCAGACCTACCAGCATCAGAAGAGAGCCAACACCCCAGGCGATTCCAAACATGGTGAGGAATGAGCGCAGCTTATGCGCCCAGAGCGTCCTGAGTACCTGGCCAAAGATGTCGATGATCATCCGCATGGGTTATAGGTGAATACGTGGGGCGAACGGCTGAGGTTCCAATAAATGCGTCAAAATAAAGCGCTTCCAGTAAATTCTACCCGAGTCGCAACTTCCCTGAGTTAGACGGGGATTGGCAGGAGTCGTTAGGGAGCGGAGTGGGCTAAACGCGGATTTAGGTCCGGATTAATCTTGCTGGAGAGCTGCCGGAATCCACATTATTTTCCGGTAACCCTTCTTCCCTGGACCAGCCAATAGGCTCCGCTCAAAATCACCATATAGACGATAGCGCTCTTGGCTGCCACGCTGGACTGCTGCACCCACCATGTACTGGCAATAACGGCCACAATTGCCACGAATCCAAAGATGGATCCGGCGGCGCCAAGCGGTGAGCGCAAGCCCAGAGCACGAAGCTGGTCTGGCGTTGTGACACGGCGAAAGCGGACATGGGCCAGCAGAGAGACCAGCCAGGCAATCATGCCGCCCACCAACGCCGTATTGATCATGTAAAGGTAGGCCTGCTCCGGTGCCCGCATTTGCACAGCAATGGCCAGCACAATACCCAGCATGGAAGCCATGAGCGCGCCCATGGGCACACCGTGTTGGTTGAGCTGTCCGAGCCGGCGCGGAGCATGGCCGGCCCTTGCCAGAGAGAACAACATCCGGGAGGTCACATAAAGGGTGGCATTCGCCCCGGACAGGGCCGCCGTCAGCACGACAAAATTCATGATGAATCCGGCCGCGGGAACGCCCGCCACTTTAAAAACGGTAACGAACGGACTCTCGGCGACGCCGGCGCTTTTCCACGGCATCACGCCCACCAGCACCGCCATGGCTCCCACATAGACAAAGGTAAGAGTGGCGAAAGCGATACGAGTGGCCCGCGCAACCTCTGCTCCCGAGCGGGCTTCGCCCGAAGAGATGGCCACCATCTCAATGCCAAGAAAACTATAAAGCCCGAATGACACCGCCATCAGCGAAGCGGGCCAGCCGTTGGGAGCAAAGCCGCCACCGGTCAAATATTCGGGATGGACGCGTCGCCCAAACAGCAACGCCGCGCCCACCACGATAAAGACGAAAATCGTCACGACTTTAATGAGCGCGAACCAGTACTCGAAGGTCCCATAGTGGCCAACCGAAAAGAGATTGATGGCGATGAGAAAGATTCCAAACACCACCATCCACACAACCACCGGGATATTTGGATACCAGATCCGCATATACGTCCCCGCTGCCACCAGTTCTGACCCGATGGCAATGACGACAGAAAACCAATAGCCATAACGCGCAATGAACCCGGCCCACGGATTCAGGTAGAGCTCGGCATAGACGCCAAAAGATCCTGCCGCCGGATGCCTGGCGGACATCTCACCCAGGGCCATGGCCACTGTCCAGGAGACCAGCGCGCTGAGCACGTAGGTGATAATCACGGCCGGCCCGGCTACCTGTATGGCAGCGCCGGAGCCCAGCAACAATCCGGTTCCAATCGATCCGCCCACCGCTACCATGGCCATTTGACGGGCGTTTAATTCGCGTTTCAGTCCCTGCTCTTGGTTACTCATCAGTAGGCGCAGACAGCTTTCCTCGGTCAGATTGACCGGATACATACAGATTCTTGTTGAGGTTCAGAGGCGAGAGAGTATCACAATTGGTGACAAACGCCAGTCTTTGGACTGTTGGTTGCCCCCAAGCATTGAGCAGAGCAGTGTTTACGCATAGAATGAAGCTACTGTTAACCTCAGTCTATCTTGGCCGTTATTCGCCAGACGCCCTGGGGTCCTGAATCGCATGGCGGACATATCAAAACGGCTGGATAAAGCGGAAAAGTACCTGCAACGGGGCAAGCCTGACGCTGCCCTGGAAGAATACATGTCCATCCTGCAGGACGAGCCCCGGAATGAGCAGGTAAGGCAGACGGCCGCCGACTTGTGTTTGGCCCTCGGTCGTGGGGCAGAAGCGGCTGCCCTGCTGAGTTCCATCTTTGAACAGGAAGTGGAAGTTGGTGACATGGCCAGAGGCGTTGTCACCTTCAAGAAGCTTCTGAAAATCTCCATTCCCACTCCGCTCCAGACATTTCATTACGCGCAATTGATTGAGAAGAAGGACCGGCGGGAAGCCCTGGAAGCCTACGAGACCGCGCTAGCCGGATTTGAGAAGCAACGAAAAAATGCTCAGGCTTTGGCGGCAATCAAACGCATCGTGGAGCTTTCGCCGACCGCGGAAAATCATCAGCGCACCGGTGAAAAGGCTGCGCTGATGGGCGAAGGCAAGGTTGCCGCAGCCAGCTTTGTGCAGTTGGGAACGCTCAAAGACGAAAGCTCACCCGGCGCCGGCTTCCAGTGGTTTGAGCGCGCCTACAATCTTGATCCAATGAATCCGCGCGCGGTGCTCCAGTACGGTCGCGGATTGTTCTCCCGCAACCTTCTGCCGGAGTGCATTGACGTTCTCACGCCCATGGTTACGCGCTTCCAGAGCACTCCAGACGTTCGCGAGCTCTACTCACATGCGCTGATGGCGGCGCGACGCCCCGCAGAGGCTGAGCCTTATGCATGGGAGTTGTTCGATAAAGACCCGCGGCTGCTGGAAGATATTGGATCGCTGGTTGGCGTCTACCTCGATATCGGAGACGTGGATGGTGCACTGCGGCTGGCTCGAAAGCTGGAAAACCATGAAACCCGTGCAGGACGTCGCAGAGAATTTCTGAACGCCATGTTCGAAATGTCTGACAAGCGTCCGCCGGCGCTGGACTTTTCCGAATACATGGAACAGCTCTTCAATAACGCCGGACTGGAACACGAATACAGCCGCATCCTGATCAAGCTGTTTCAGCTTTATTTTGACGCCGCCCGCTTCCGGCAGGCTGGTGAAACGCTGGATCGCGCCGCCGAACTTGATTCCTACGAACCAGGCCACAGCAAGCGCTTGGCGATGCTGAAAGGAAAGATCGAGCAATCACAGTACAACCAGATTGCCAATCGTTTCCAGAAGGTTTCCCGTACGGTGGAAACGCCACCGGCAACGGTGCCTATAGCTCCAGTGAAAGCCCCGGAACCAGCGCAGCACCTTGAAGATGTTGTGCTTCAGGCGGAGATCTATCTTCAGTACGGCATGCGCGCCAAAGCCATGGAGTGCATTGAGCGCATTCACAAAGCTTATCCGCGGGAAGAAGCGAAAAACGAGAAGCTGCGCAATCTGTATCTCTCAGCCAACTTTACGCCGCGCTATGCGGAAGCCAAGCCGGCGCCGGCGCCAGCCACTGATGCAGCGTCAGTTTCCAATCAGAGTGAAGAGCACGCGGCTGATAATTTTTCCCGCATCAGTGAAATAACGCGCACTCTGTATCGCCAGGCCAACGTAAAGAGCGTCTTGTTTACCGCCGTCAATGAAATCGGCAAGCACTTCAACGCCAGCCGCTGTGTGGCTGGACTGTGTACACCGGGCAAGCCCCCTTCTGCCGCGCTGGAATACTGCGCTCCGGGAATTAAGCAATCCGATGTGATGTCGATTGTGAAACTAATCGCCGTGACGCAGCAGCTTGCCGCGAACGGAACGGTTGCGGTCCCGAATGCGCGTTCCGCCAATGAACTTGCGCCGGCGCGGGAACATATCCTGGCCCTGAACATTGAATCCCTGGTTGCAATCCCGCTGCTGGATGCGGGCGAGCAATCCGGGATCCTGATTCTGGAGCAGACCACACCGCGGCAATGGCGGCAGACTGATCTGGTGATCCTGAAGACGATTGCCGAACAGGTTGTACTTGCCGTATCCAACGCCCGCCTGCGTACGCTGATGAAGACGCTGGCCGTGACCGACGAAAAATCTGGATTGCTCAAGCGGTCTTCTTATCTCGATGTATTGCTGTCTGAGGTGAAGCGCTCACTGCAACAGCAGACGCCGCTCACCATGATGCTGCTGCATTTTGGCAAAGCGTCCGCAATGGTGAAAGAAGTTGGCGAAGCGCCGCTGGAAAACATGATGCAGCAGATTGGCCAGACGCTGGCTTCGCACATTCGCCAGAATGATGTCGCGGTTCGTTATGACCTCACCACGATTGCTCTGGTGCTTTCTGATACGGCAGAAAAGAATGCTTTCCTGGTTGTGGACAAAATGCGCAAAGTCCTGCGTGAGATCAAGATTCCCAACAGTGACCGCCTGCCGCCAATGACTGCAGGCATCGCAGAGGCGGTTATGCAGGACCGTTTTGATGCCGTCGATATCGTGACCGAGGTCATCAATCGCGTGGAAGACGCGCTGACAGTGGCCCGGACCGAAGGCGGTAACAAAGCCCATGCCGTCGCTGCCAACCTTCAGCCCAACGTGGTAGCGTAACCAGCCTAATTTGAAGACGGGAGCATGATGCTGAAGTAAGGAGCGGTCCGCTCCAGCCGCGTGTCCTGCGGCGTTTGGTTACTCATCGTGGAAACAGGACCTTCTACTCCCCGCTGCGATGGCACTCAACGACCATGAATTCGCTCCAGGAATTCCCGTCGGCCGACTCCTCGCCTCTCCAGGTGAAGTGAGTATCGGAAACTCTCGTGTAAGTCGCGCGCGTATACGCGTGCGCGCTACCGACCGGAGCCATCTCTTTGAAGGCATAGATCATCGATTGGCCATCGGACCTGACCCCGCCAAACTCCGATGGTGCGAGGTCCATCCATGTTCCCGTCAGCGCATTCAACCATTTAATGTGCCAGGTCTGTTTGCTTGCGTCATACGCGCGCAGATTCATCCCGAGCACAATCAGCTTTCCGGACAGATCTGTCATCCGGTATTCGTCCGAGATCGCATAGCCGTCGAGTATGTAACGTCCGCGCCACGTTCCCTTGAAACGGTGCCGTTGTCCGTCGGCCGTCTTCACTTTTGCTTCAAAGCTCCAATTCCCGACGAGAAACGCGAACTGGGAGAGTTCGGCAGGTGCATTGGGGTTGAGCTTGCCGAACTCCTGCTTGATCTGGCACATGGAACGATCCTCCGTTGCGGCGGCTCCCGGTTGCGTTGGTGCGATCAGCAGCAATAGTGCAATGAGCGCGCACCTACGAACTCCCTGGCACGTATCATCACATCCCCCTCGCTGCACGTTGCACGATGGCTCTTCCGCATCATTCGAGCGTGGACAGCTTCAAAGCCGATGACCTTGCCACCAGGTTAGGCGCTACACACAATCTTCAGAACGAGAACATTACCTGCAAGTCAATTCTGCGGTTTGCAGACTGCGAGTTGAACGGCCCGCCGGCCAGACCCGTAGACTGCAAGAACTGGGTTGAAGCCAGGTTGCCGACCGGAGTGTTTGGATTCACGTTGTTGAACAGGTTGCGGGCATTGGCGCTGAACGTCATGCTGTATTTCTGATTGGAGCGCTCGCCAAACGGACCACCCGGACCGCCGGGTCCGCGACCACCACCCATTGGGCCGCCCATTGGACCACCGCGCGGGCCACCCGGGCCGCCGCGACCACCACCCTGTTGACCCTGCTGATTGCTGTTGACGCTTTCTAGTTTGGGGCCGAGGCCGATGGTTTTGCTGAGACGCAGGTTGAACGTGAACTGTGAGGGGCCATCACCTAAGTTGATCGGCACAATGGTCTCACCGGCAACAGGTTTCACGTCAAAGTTACCAATCGGGGTAGAGACAAGATTCGCCGCGCTGGTAAGGCTGCTGGCGAACGCCGGACGATCATTAAACACGGAATCACCATTCAGATCGGAGCCGGTGGTTACGTTGAAAGGCGCACCTGTGAAGAACAGAACAAACGGGCTCACCCGGAATCCGTGTGGCATGGAGATACTGCCGCCAAGAAAGAGACGGCTGCGAACGTCAAACGAGGCGCGCCCGTAATCCGCGCTGATGTCACTCGAATTGGACGCAAAGCTGTTGGGCCCGCCGGTATCACTATTCGCAAAGCTCAAGCTGTAATAGCTGAACAGCGTGAGCTTGGCGCCCGCTCGCACCGTTACATTGGCGATCATCTGGTTCTGCTTGAAGTCCGCACCTGAAGTGTACTGGTTGATCTGGCCGTGCGATGGGTCAGGCCGCGACGCTGGATCAAGCGGATTGGTGGGCGCATTCACGTTCAACAGAATAAACTGATGAACGCCGCGCGAGTGTATATAAGTGAGCGACGCGGTTGCAGTTTTGGAAACCTGTCGCTCCACCGCCAGCGCTGTCTGGATCGTGTAGGGTGAGCGGAGATCAGGGCTCAGTACGTAAATGTTCGAGGGGCCGCTGAATGGGGTAAGTAAGGAGACCGGAGGAAGAGTAGGGCTGGCAAAGAATGCAGCCAGCGCCTGCTGGTTCGCGGGTGTGCTTCCGTTCACCGTAAATTGCTGCTGAAGAATGCCATTTCGCTGGGCGGCATTCAACGCCAGGTCCTGGGTGAAACGATCGTAGAAAATACCGAAGCCGGTACGGATAACAGTTTTGGGAGTCGCGTTCTTTTTGCCGCCACCACCCACGCCCCAGGCAAAGCCGATGCGCGGCGCCCAGTCATTGTGGTCGTGGATTTCATTCTGGGTTTCATAGCGCAAGCCTGCGCTCAGCGTCATATTAGGACGCAGCTTCCAATCGTCTTCGGCATAGAGCCCGGCGTCATAGTATGTGTTGCTGACCCCGGGCGTGCCGACCGTGAGCGAGAACTGGCTGGGCAGTTTGGCATTGAACGCGTCCAGGCTCTGCTTGAAGACCGCAGTCGGGCCGAAAACGAAAGTGCCGTTGAAATTCTGCGTGGACGTGTTTGTCGCCGACGTTGCGCGCAGCCTTCCACCGAAACGCGTGAAATGCGTGCCATGGCTGATCGAGGTGTAGTTCTGGACCTCATAGTGACTGCCATCCAGGTTGGTGATACCCAGTGGGTTACCACCATCGTTAAAAGTATCCAGAACATTGACAGCTGCGGCACCTGTGAGTGCGTTCCTGTCATTGTTGGTCTTCTGGTATTCAAAGCGGGTTTCGTTCACGGCTTTCCCGCCCAGTACCTGCGTGTCACTGATCTGGACCGTATGCTCAGTGAGTGCGGAGTTGTACCCGTAACTCGGCAGCGACAACTGGCCGACGCCGGCGTTGTCCTGCGTGTCATGCACGTACTGATAGCGGGCGGTGAGGGTGTTGTTTGCGGAAAGCTGGTAATCAATCCGCGGGCTCAGATTTGTCCGCATGTGCGGATTCGGCACAACTGTGGCAAAGGTTTGTCCCGGCAAATCATTGACCACGCTCTGATTGACCAGTGCAACATCATTGATATTGCGCCGCTCCATGGTGAACAAGAATGACGATTTCTTGCTCAGAGGTCCGCCGAAGCTGCCGTTGTACATTTGCGTACTGAAATTCCCCTGATCGGCCGCGAAAGGGTTGCGGGTGTCAAACGGCGAGTGATTGTCATTGAACATGAACTGGCCATGATATTTGTCAGTGCCCGGCTTAGTCAGAATCTCAATGCGTCCGAAGCCCATGCGGTCATATTCCGCGGAGAATGGATTCTGGTTGATCCTGATTTCACGAATCGATGACTTGGGGGGGAGCTGTCCACCGGTAAAGCCATCAATATAAATCTGGCCGCCGTTGGGTCCGGCGGAGGGTCCGGCGAGGGCCTGAAGTTCGGATTGGAGTTCGTCAGGATCGTCGGAAAGGGACTCAAGATCTTTACCGCTGATCACCACCGAACTCGCGTTAGCGTCCGGATTCACGTTCACCGTCGCCGCTTCACTGCCCACGTCAATGTTTTCCTGTTTGACCTGGATCTCCAGCGTGATATTGATCTTCTGGTCGGCGCCGGCAGTCACCTGTACGTCCTGGGAGTAGGAAGCAAAGCCTTTTTCCACCACTGCCATGGTGTATTTCCCAGCGGGAAGGTCTTTCACCAGGTAAGAACCAATGCCATCAGACTTGGCGGAAAAGGTCTGTCCTGCTTCGTTCTTCAGCGTGATCGCAGCGTTGGGGATTACCGCCCCGGTTGGATCAATTACTTGTCCGTGCAGTCGCCCATTGGAGGGCATGGATGAAGATGAAGACGTCTGGGAAGAAGACGCCTGAGCCGACAGAGCGCCCATTCCCAAACATGCGATCGCGATGCCCGCAATAAAAAGGACGCACAGACGCGCCGCTTTCGGCCAGAAAGTCATTCACTTCTCCTCAAAATTGTTTACCTGCAGATCTTTATCCATCACTGCGATCTGCATTACTGCGCAATCTGCATTACTGCGCACCGGCGTCGCCGCCCGGAGCAGAAAGATTCCATCCGCTTAACAGTGCCGCCGCATTGGAGGGCGACGCAGTAATAATTGGTTCCACGCCGCTCAATAGAGTGATGGCCGAAACTTCCATGCCACCCGTTCCGGGAGTGGACACGATCATCACCGCTTCATCCTTCTGCAGATCAGCTATGGTTACCGCGGGCAGGCGTCCAATCACCTGCTGAAAATCGGGAGCGCCGCGTCCACCACCTGCTCCAGCGCCACCACTACCCCCCATTGGGCCGGCGGGTGCGCCAGAGGCTGAGCCGGCGGCTGGTCCGCCAGGGCGAGCCGCAACCGCCTGAGCTGCGTCAGGCGCTTTCAAAAAGAAGGCAATACGCTGCGCCAATGGCGCGGGAATTTTGCGCATTTGCGAGTCCGGTGTCAGTTTTACGGTGACGCTCTTCTTGCTCAATACGTCTTTCACCACAATGGTCCCGGAGGTTGCGTCAAGGCTGGTGATGGTTCCGGCGATATTGCGGAACGTGCCTGATATCACTTCTTCGGCTGTGAGTTCCCTGCCGTCTTCGCTCTTCACGCCACGGGCGCGCAGCTGGTCACCCACTTTTATCTGGTCAAAGCTGCCTTTTTGCGCGTCAGAGAATTTCACTGAATTGGGAGCATAGCGCGAAAATTCAGTCTCTTTGCCGGTCTTCACCTTCACGCTCAAGGCCGGGTTCACAGAGACCGTCACCGCGCCCGTTGAGGCATCGATAGCGGTGACGATTCCGCCGCTTCCACGCTTCTGCCAGTCCTGCATGTCTTTCTGCTGCTTCTGTGCGACATCTGCCTGCTTCATGACAATGATGGACGAAGCCAGCAATGAATCCTGCGCGTCACCCGGCTTGCCCCGTACCAGCATGCGGTCGCCAACCTGAATTTCCTGCAAGGTCATGGGCGCAGCGGATTTCAAATCAGTCTGTCCCGGCGCGATCCTCATCACCTTGGCGCCATCCTGGACAGTCACGTTGACGTCAGCTCCGCTGTCCGGCTTAAGCGTAATGGCATTGCCCTGGATGGACTTCACGGTTCCGGTCTTGCGGGCGACAGTTGCGGCGGTTTGAGCTTCCTGCATCGCTGAGGCTGAACTCAGCAACAACTGCGGACCCATGACGCCGGCGACCAGCCACAAGGCCAGTCTCATCTTCTGTTTCATTCTGAATGCCTCGAATTCCGATCCTGAAGAGTTTGCAAACGCGTAAGAGACTCCCTGACGCAGACGCCCTATCGTGTAGCCCCCAAAACCCGCTCGGCGAAGCCTGCCTTCCCTACTTGAAAGACAGATTGGTGAAAGAATCGCGTGAGCCCGGGCGATCAAAGACGATTGGGTAACAGCAACCGCAAATGATCAACGAACATTGCTGAATATCATCTCAAATAGACAGGTGAAGGCGTTAGATCGAAAGCGTAAAAAGGTGGAAAAGTTTTGTTAAGGTATTTACCTTCATTTAGTGTCGCTCCGCTCCAAACCGCTTAGACGATCTTCTTCCCGCGTGAAATCGCCGACGCTCTTCTGCGGCGGGCTCGGCGCGCAAGTCGGCCTCGCCCTTGTTTGCCGCCAACTCCTCGCTTCGCTCCAAACCGCTTAGAGAATCTTCCTCCTGCTCGAAATCCCTGACGCTCCTAATGCGGCGGGCTCGGCGCGCAAGTCGCCTCGCCCTTTTTAGTTCCTCGGTTGTGCGAACTTAAGTTAGCTGGGCGAGCCTGCGCTTGCTCTCGGCAACACCGGCTTCAACATTCACGGATTCATACAGGCCTTTGGCCTCAGTCCACAGCTGCTTCGCTTCATCGCTTTGATCTAATTTCTGTTTGAGAATCGCGTAGCCTCGAATGGTATTGGCCAGATCGAGCGGCGACGTATCCGGATTCGTTCGATACATTTTTAGCGCATCCTGATAGCAAAGTTCAGCCGGCGCCCACTTGTCGTCTTCCAGGTAAATATCGCCGACATGCCGAATGGCATGCGCCAGTCTAAGCACGTCACCCTGCGCGTGATAGATTGCTGCGGCTTCCTGATAGAGTTCAAGGGCGACCTGTTTGTTCCTGAGGTCACGTTCAATCTGCCCGAGCGCGGCCAGCGCACGCGCAAGATCGCCCGGAACGTTATTCGCCCGAGCGATTTTCACGGCTTCCAGCAGTAAGCGCTTCGCATCGGCGGGCCGATGTTCTCGCCGCGCCTGATGCGCTTCGGCAAAAAGCTTTTCCAGGACGTCCATCATAATTCCGCTAGCTTACCACCGATGGGTTGCTCAAGAGATACTGCAGCGGAGCCCGGCCAAGGCGGTGCCATTCCACGTTCCCGGCGCTAAAGCTTTACAATTCCCGCAGCGCCAAACACTGGAGCAAAATGGAAGTCCACCTGATCGACGGAACGTATGAATTGTTCCGGTATTTCTTTGCCGTACCCGCCAGCGCCGACGTCAATGGCCAGGAGGTGGGCGCTGTGCGCGGCGTGCTCGGTTCGGTGATGTCGATGATTGAGGGTGGGGCGACGCATATCGGCGTCGCAACCGATCACGTGGTCGAGAGCTTTCGCAACGACCTTTATCATGGTTACAAAACCAGTGAAGGAGTGGCGCCGGAGCTGCTCTCGCAATTTCCTATTCTGGAAGATGCTCTGCAAGCCATGGGCGTGATGGTGTGGCCCATGGTCTATTTTGAAGCCGACGACGCTCTGGCCTCAGCCGCCGCGAAAGCCGCAAAAGATGGTCGCGTGAGCCAGGTATTGATCTGCACACCTGACAAGGACCTGAGCCAAAGCGTGGTAGGAACACGGGTGGTGCAGGTTGATCGCCGGCGTGAAGCGGTACGCGATGAAGCAGGCGTGGTGGCCAGATTCGGCGTGAGTCCTCAGTCCATTCCTGACTATCTTGCCGTTGTCGGCGACAGTGCAGACGGCTTTCCCGGCGTAACCGGCTGGGGAGAAAAGGGCGCGGCCTCCACGCTCTCACGCTATCCGCATCTGGAAGACATTCCTAAAGACTGGCAGCAGTGGGACCCGTCAATCAAGAAGGCACGCAAGCTTTCCGAAGCACTGTTCGCAGCCTGGGATGATGCGTTGCTCTTTCGTACGTTGGCGACTTTACGTCTGGATGTTCCTGTTTTTGAAACTGTGGATGAGCTCCGCTGGCAGGGACCGCGCCAGGATTTTGATGAAGTCTGCCGCAGGTTGAACGCCGTCAACCTCCCCAGGCGTGTAATGTCAGCAAAAGTGAAAACGAAGTAAGTCGCGGAGATACATTAAACTAAGCAACCACAAACTAAGCATCGCGAAAACAAAGTCTAAAATGAGAGAAGGAAAGATCATGGCACGCAATCTGCTCAGCGAAAAGAATTACCGTAGATTTCGAACACTTCTCCGCGGAAAAACGACATTGCGTGGAATGATGGGATTGTTGGTGATGGTGGCGCTGTGTAGCGCGAACGCTACCGCTGGACGACCATCAGCGCCAGACGCCATCGCTTCAAAATTTGCCACCGTGGATGGACTCAAGCTGCACTACCTGAACGCCGGACGCGGACCAACGGTGATCCTTCTGCACGGTTATGCGGAGACATCACGCATGTGGCGGCCTTTGATTCCCTTGCTCGCGGCCAAATTCACAGTCATCGCGCCGGATCTGCCCGGCATCGGCGATTCAGATATCCCCAGACAGGGTCTCGATATGAAAAATGCCGCGACTACAATCCATGCTTTGGCTAAATCACTGGGGGTGGAGAAGGCGCGCGTGGTAGGCCACGATATCGGCCTGATGGTGGCGTACGCTTATGCAGCACAGTATCCCGGCGAAACGGAAAAGCTGGTGCTGATGGATGCGTTTCTCCCCGGCGTGGCTGGATGGGAAGCGGTCTATAACAATCCGTCAATATGGCATTTTCGTTTCAATGGCCCAACACCGGAAGCGCTCGTGAGTGGCCGCGAACGAATTTACTTCGAGCACTATTGGAACGATTTCGCGGCCAACCGAGACCACTCGATTCCCGAAGTGGAACGCGCGGCCTACACCGCGGCGTATTCTCGTCCCGGACGCATGCGCGCCGGCTGGGCCTACTTTGTTTCCTTTCCGCAAGCAGCCAAGGATTTTGCCCAGCTTGCCCAGAACAAGCTGAGCATGCCGGTTTTATCGATCGGTGGGGAAAAGGCCAATGGAGAAATGCTGGGACAGCAAACAAAGCTGGTCGCGAGCAATTCCACGGTCATCGTCCTCAAGAATACCGGGCATTGGCTTATGGAGGAAAACACGAAAGAAACCACCGACGCGCTGCTGAGTTTTCTCTGATCAGCGAAAACGCATCCGGAAATTTCGCCCGCATCATTAATGAACAAGTCCGGGGTGAACTTGCGGTATAGTGTTTCGATTCAAATTTGACTTTGCTGTGATGAAAGGTGGACCAATGATTCGCATTCTGCTGTGCTGCATTATGTTGTTCCAGGCCGCTTCACAAACGGCGACCAAGCCGATCATCGATAATGAGCGCGTGGCGGTGTGGGATACGACCACTGCCGCCACCTCAACGACTGACAGCGTGGTTGTGTCCCTTGCCGGCAGCGCAACCTTTGCGCCGAAAGGCACCCAACCTAAGATTGATGGACGTTCCATGGTGATCAACCTGAAAGACCATGCGGTGGCGCCAATCGAAAACAAGAGCGGTTATCAGCTGGCCTTTCCACGGCCCGGCTCCAAGAAGATCCTGGAGAACGATAAGGTGATCGTGTGGGACTGCACGTGGACTCCGGGCGTAGCCACGCCCATGCATTTCCACGACAAAGACGTGGTCGTGGTGTTTTTGCAGGAAGGTGACCTGAAATCGACTACACCAGACGGCAAGGAAACGCTCAATCAGTACAAGCCGGCAACCGTACGCTTCAACCAGCGCGACCGGACCCACACGGAAACTCTGGTGCACGGAGAACAGCGGGCAATCATTACGGAATTGAAGTAGGCATATTTCGGGCCAGACAAGATTCAGGGTGGAGGCGTGGCCCACGTCTCTACCCTGCGATTTTCACCTCTACCAGCCGCCCTTCCACTCTTGTGCGCCGCTAAAGCCAGCGTATCGGTTCTGGACGCCGTTGCAACGACCGAAATTGTGTGCTTGAAGCACAAATCGCGCGCAATGCTATTTACGTTGCTCCGCTGAAGCGTCATAATAGCCACAACTGAGCGTCGGGGCTTCCAGGAGGTCCAGGCGCAACCAACCATGGCAACCGTATTTCCAGCTCATCCCAAGCGTGCAGCGCTACTCATTGATGCTGCTGGTAACCAGCGCCGTGTTGCCATCTCAACCATTCCCTTCAGTATTGGCCGTGCCGACGATTGTGATGCCACCATCGCCGACCTGAGGATCTCCCGCGTCCATGCCAGGATTGTGCTGGAACAGGGACAGTATTTTATCGAAGATGCCGGGAGCCGCCATGGAACGTTCGTCAATGGTGAGCGTCACGAACGCGCGTTGCTTAAGCACAATGACGAAATCAGGCTGGGCGCCGGCGCAAGAATCGTCTTTCTTGCCGGTGACACCAGGGGAAGCAACCCCAGCAACAGTTTGCTCTCACATCTGGCTTCCAGTACAGATGGTACTGATCTGGAAAAACTCCGGCTGTTTCTGGAGGCCGCGCGCAGCCTGAGCAGCAGCATGGTGGTACAGGATGTTCTACGCACCATGTTGAGCTACGCACTCAAAATCACCCGGGCCGAACGCGGTTTTGTTTATTTAAAGGACAAAGCAGGAAAACCGACGCTTGCCTGCGGAGTTGACAGTGCAGGCGCTTCGATCCCAACTGACGCCAACGTTTCCCGTTCGGTGGTTCATGAGGCGATGGTCTCAGCCTCTGAACTGATTACGGAAGACGCCACCCTGCAAGATGCGCTGGCTGATCGCAAAAGCATCATGCTGAACGATCTGCGGACCGTAATCGCGATTCCGTTACGGGTGCGGCGAGGTTCGCCCGCCACACAGGGTACGCCTGAAGTGGACGGCGTTCTTTACCTGGACAGCCGTGCTGTCTCGCACAGGATTTCCGGCGTAAGCCATGAGGTGCTGCGCGGGCTCGCCAGTGAATGCGCTGCGGTGCTGGAAAGCGCCAAACTTGTGGCGGCTGAGCAGGCTGCGTCTCTCTACCAGCAGGAAATGATGATTGCAGCTTCCATCCAGCACAGCCTGATCTCTTCGCCCGCCGCCCAGAGCGATTTTGCCCGCGTCGTCGCCAAGAGCATTCCCTGCCGGGAAATCGGAGGGGATTTTTTCGACATCAATATTTCCCCTGACGCGGTGACTGTGATTGTGGCTGACGTTTCCGGCAAAGGAGTCTCCGCCGCATTGCTGGCTTCCGTAATTCACGGCATGTTCTATTCTCAAATTTCCAGCGGCGCCGGGTTGGTGAGCGCCATTTCTTCCATCAATCGTTTTCTATGTTCGCGAGTGGCAGGGCAGAAATATGCCACGCTGCTGGCGGCACAACTGTTACGGGATGGGACGCTCCAGATGGTCAATTGCGGACATGTGCCTGCAATGATTGCGAGTGACGGTATTGTGAGCCATGTGCTGGAAGGCGATATGCCCGTGGGACTCATGGAAAATGCGGAATTCCATTTGATTCATCGCCAGTTGATGACCGGTGCGCGCGTATGCATGCTTACTGACGGGATCAGTGAAACCGAAAACCGCGCCGGCGAAGAATTTGGAACAACACCCGTGGAAACCTGCCTCTTCGATGCGGAACCAATTCAACGCGTGATGGACAGTGTCTTCGCTTTTTCTGACGATCTGGAGCCACAAGACGATCGAACCATTCTGGTGATGGAAAGAATCCAGTAAGGAAATCAAGAAGGCCGCGTTTTTTTTCGGCCAGTTAACGTTGCCACGGAGGCGGAACGCGTACCCATGACATTCCCGCTGCTTTGGCGGCCTCGATGCCCATCTCAGTGTCTTCAAATACCAGGCACGATTCCGGCGCCACGCCTAATCGCCGCGCCGCCAGCAGGAATGGTTCCGGATCCGGCTTGCTGTTCTTATAATCTCCAGCACAAACCAGCGTTTCGAACTTCTCCAGCAATCCCGTTGCGCCGAGCGACGCCTGCACGGATTCTCGCTCGCTTCCCGAGACAACTGCGAAAGGAATGCGGCCATGTTCCCTTTCGATATGCTCCAGGACTTCCGGGACGGCTTTCAGGCGGGGAAGATGCTCGTAATACAACTCTTCCTTGCGTGTGGCCACCTGTGTCACTGGCATCTCAATCCCATATTCCGTTGAGAGTCGCGTAATGATCTCAACAATCGGCATGCCTCCCCACAGGTAAAACCGCTCTTCCGTAAAAGGACAGCTCCATTCACCCAGGGCCTTTGACCATGCGATGTAATGCAAGGGCATGGAGTCCACGATGGTGCCATCACAATCGAACAGGTAGGCCTGGAAATTTCCGTTGGGTAAAGTAAGTTTGGGATGGCTCACAAGATATTTTATCAATGCCGCTCTGGACTGACGAGCAGAGCCAACCCTTACCGCTGATGAGCGCAGTAGAACGAAATCATCATCATCCGGCCGATGAAGCGGCGCTCAATGTGTACGATTCTCTGTCTCTTTCGGCAGAACCGCCTTGCCACGCTTTCCAATTCCTATTTCCATCATCGTGTTTCTGGGGAATATCACTTCTTGTCCGCGGGCCAGAAAGTTTGAATAGACAGCGCGGCTTGCTCCGTATGCTCCCATCGCCATGCCAAATTCTTGTGACTTGATGGCTACTCCAAGAATAATGCCCACCAGTTTGAAGCCTCCGGCGCCACCGGCTACACCGTTATGCGATTGGTCCGCATCATCTGCATCCGTGTGCTGACGAAATGCTGCGGCAGCCAGGGCCAGAGACAAGGCCGTGGAGAGATAGCGCGTTGGGGGCGTCGAGGCCTCTGCGCCGCCTTCCGAATCCAATTTCACGTGACCTTTCTTTCCCGCCCGCACGCTTTCCAGGCTTGCCACAATCTTTTGTTCCACGCCATCGGGAGGAACGATTTCACGAAAGCCGATTCGAAGTTGCCCGTTGTGATGAAGCCGGCGAGCGGGCTGCGCAGCAAGGACCGAACCCTTGATGCGGCTCCCAGCCGGCAGGATCAAATGATCGCCATCAAACAGCGGCTGTGAGAGCACCGCTTCTATCGGTTCACCTTTCTTCGAAGTCGCAGAGTTGAGTGGCGTTACCAGCAGAGCGTGAATCAAGCTGTCCTTTGGCAGGGCGGTTCCGATGGACGCAAGTCGTTGCGCCGTCACCTGTTCGCATCCGAAATCAAGAGGCTCCTGTAATTCCGCAACATAGACCGCTCCTGCATCAAGATATTGCGGACGAGCAGGAAGCTGGCTCAGGGCATACCTTGTGAGGCGATGAACTTTGCCAGGCTGTTTAACATCTGCCATCGCCTGCTCCCATTGCGTTTTGACCTCCTGCTTTGCCTGATCAATTTTTCCCGGCGCTACACCGCTTTTCTTCTTGTCTTTGACGCTGGCAAGGTGCATCACCTGACCTGACCACGGCATGACCTTAACATGCAGTGGAATTTTTTTCCCATCGCCCAGCACCAGTTCGTCGAATTCGATACCGACTTTACGCGGCGGAGAAAAATCTGCATTCAGAACAGCCATCGTCCGCTGTCTTCCAGAAAGATCTTCAATTTTGGCAATGCGACCCGTTACGGTTGTTCCAGCGGGCACCACCTGACGATCAAAAGCGTAGATCGGCTGCACTGTTCGTCCGCGAATCGGCTGGCCCACTTTCTTCACGCGCACTTCCTGCTGCAGAGCAATTTGAAGAGGAGTGCTCCTGGACACCGTGAGATCGATCTTCTGCAGCCGGGCACCTGCATATTGCGGTGAGTCGACTTGAGCGGGCAGAACTTTCGGAGACACGCACTCCTGGCCTACAGCCATCAACGTACTGGAGGTCAACAATATGATCCAGATCATTTGAGCGAATAAGCTCGCCCACTTGCCCCGTCTTATGAGGCGTGATTCTCGAAATACCAGAGACTGACAGTTTGCCGTAGGGCTGCGCATGGAAATGCTGAATACGAAAAACATATGCCTCACTCTAGTCTTACTATCATAAGAACTCAAGCCCTGGCCGCCCTTCTCCAGAGCATTTTCGAAGCTCGCAGAATGGAGCAGGCATTTATGCCTGCATTTAGCTCACGAAAAATCCCGACTTCCGCCGCCGAGGCCAATCCCAACTACGAGGAGCGAAATATCAGACACTCCTTGATCTCAACTTTTGCTTTTTTATCTGCGTTCATCAGCGGTAAGGTTTGCCTTGTTTGCAACTCAACGCTTTCCCACGCGATAGAATGTCCTTTCATGTCGTCGCCCGATATCCGTCGTATCTGTGTTGTGCTGGTCTCCACGCGCAATCCTCTGAACATTGGGGCGGCAGCGCGTGCCATGAGCAACTTCGGTATCCGCAATCTGCGTTTGGTCAAACCCTACGAACCGGGATTTCGCGAAGCACGATCCGCCGTGGGAGCTGCCGCAACCCTGCAAGACGCCCGCATCTTCTCCACCCTCGCCGAAGCGGTTGCCGATTGCGGTCTGGTGATTGGTACCACCGGTGGACGCGATCGCCAGTTAAACAATTCACTACACCGTCTTCAGGACGCCGCTCCTCTCGTCACACAGGAGACCGCCCGCGGCATGGTCGCTGTTGTCTTCGGATCGGAAAAGCGCGGCCTGTCTAATGACGATCTCAGCTACTGCCACTGGACCATGCACATTCCCACCGCGGAAGATCACGTATCGATGAACCTTGGCCAGGCCGTGGCCGTTTCTTTGTATGAAATCACGCGTGCGCCTGCCATCACCCCCGCTCCAACGATGTCTGCCCCGGTTTCGACTCCCAACCCGCAGGACGCTCCGAATCCTCAGGGCGAAGACGCAGAAGGTGAACGCGTCTCAACGCTGGTCTACCATCCGGGTCTGTCATTGCAATCATCTTCAACACCTGACGACTCATCGGCTGCGATGACCTCTCTCGCCACCTCGGATCAATCCGAACGCCTTTCAGCGTCATTGTTGCAGGCACTCACCTTGAGTGGATATGTAAAACCCGGAAGCGATGCTGCTGTCGAAGATCGAGTGCGACGCATGGTTCGACGCCTCCGGCTTACGAACGAGGATGCTGACATCATGCAAGGAATGGTGAAGCAGATTTTATGGAAGTTGAGGACTTGAGATTGTTTGAGAGACTTCGTGGGACCGTCGCGAAACAGTTATCGCTACGGAAAGCTCGCTTAGATCGCCGCGAGCGGAGATTGTTTCAGGGAATTCTCCCCCAACTCATGGGGTTGTCCGTTTCAAAACTCCGCCGTTGTCACCATCATTTCTGCTATATTTGATGTCTCATCTCTGAGCGCCGGGATGGCGGAACTGGCAGACGCAGCGGACTCAAAATCCGCCGGGCTTCGGCCCTTGGGGGTTCGATTCCCCCTCCCGGCACCAGCCTTATACGTCCCTCCAGCAGCTGCCTGGGAGAGGCGCACCTGCAATACAGACACAACATGGCGTTGAAACACACTTGCAGCATTGTGAAGAAAAAGGTCAAAACTAACGGGGTTGCTGGCTTGCGCGCCGGTGGCAGGTTGAGAGACGCGCGATGAGAGATGAGAAAAGCAGGAGAGAAGATAGGCAGGCAGAATGTGTAGCTTTATTTACAACAGGCAGGTTAACGGCTGGCGCGAATCAGGCGGACATTCTTCTTTCTGGTCGATTCGCATAAACAATTTCTTCGATTCGGGACGTATCGCCGCTTTCAGAGAAGAAGGCTTCGCCGGAACTCTCAGCCGCTAATTCCGGTGCATGTTCTGTCCCAAGTTTAGTCATACGATCCAGATGCCAGACCGACTGCGGGGCTTTATACATGAAACAATCATTCCACCCACAAGCTTTTAATCCCATGTCAATCCCAATCGTCGATAGGCATGCTGCGCGCAGCCTATGCTTGGTAATCACTCGCCTTCTGACTGCCGTTGGAGAACCCGGACCTGGAATTGCGTGATTCCCATCATAAGGATCAAGCGGCAGCAGAGAGAGAACGATACAGTCTTGTCCGGTGACATTCGTAGTTAGACGCCAGACAGCATGCAGCAGTCCCGTCGGTGGAGTTAGTTTCTCGTCCACAATGATCACGAGCCGATCAGACCGCCTGTCAACGGGAAGTATCTGTCTGACCATGCGGGCCATCACCGAGGGGCGGACCGTCCGCAAATGGGGGCGCAACATCTTGTTCCAGAACTCTGGTGGTGCGGCCACAGATTTCTCTTCATCAAGACCAAGCAGGCAATCTCGTGAATCAGGAGGAATGATCCGCCTGAAGGTCATGTTGAAACAGAGTTCCGCAACCGTGGGGAATCTCTCAGTCGTGCGAAAAAACCTCCAGAAGCAGAACTTTCTCACTTCATGGTAGACGGACCAAATAATCGTGCTGAACTCTGTAATGAACGCTGGCCGGCGAAGAGCCATGACGAATGAGATAGAGTGTCCGCGTTTCATGTGGCGATCTCCTTCATAAGGAAGACGGATACGAGCTCAAGGAACTTCAAACTCGATCGCGAGCATAAGGCTGCGACTCTTTCCGCTGGCTTAATATTCGCCATTCCAAAACCGCGACCGCCTGACTGCAATGGTTCGGGGCAACTCACCTTCCCGCCGAGTAAATGACGACTCCACTCGCCGTCTGAAGCGCCAGTTCCAAACTGCGTTTAAAAGCGCTTGCTGCTGTGCTATTGGGGACGAAAATGATGTCGTCTGGCTGCAACGTCATGTCTGGCGCTTTGGCCGCAAGCATCTTCTTAAGTGGAATAGGAATGGCAGTTTGACCATCTGAGGTTTTACGTACCAACGTTGATTTATCCAGTGCAGCGTTGGGTGCAATCCCCTGGGCGAGGGCAATCGCTTTCAGCACGGTTAAACCGGGATCCACCATCGCTATCCCAGCCGGTTTCTGAACGTTGCCGACCACGTACACCATCCCCGCCTTTTGCACCACGATGGTGTCACCTGGGAATAAAGGAACATTGCTTTGGGCCAGGCCGGTTGCATCATAACTCAGTTTCACGATCTCTGGCTGGTCGGGCCGGCCGCGATGCGTGATGTAGACCTTATTGCCCGCGGTTGGAGTCGTGCCCTGTGCCGCGGATATAGCATCAAAGAGCGATCGCGTCCCGAGCATTGGATACACGCCTGGCTTTTGCACTTCACCCAGAACGGATACCCCCTGCGTTGCATACTCCTTTATAAAGACGCCCACCTGCGGATTATTGAAATACCCTCCCTGGCTGAGACGCAACTGCAAATCAGTCGCTACTTCGCGCGGGGTACGCCCTCCGACACTTGTTTGGCCGATAAGGGGAAGGTTTACCGTGCCATCGCCGGCCACACGCAGCTCATGAGTGTAATCTGATGCACCAAACACGCTGATCTGAATCAGGTCGCCCGCCCCAATGCGCAATCCCTGCTCGGCTTTGTTGCGCGTCAACAATTGCGGTTCCTGCACAGCCGTTGGAGACGGCTGATTTTTCTCAGCATGAAGGTCGCTGTTCTCAACCGAGCCGTCCATGGGCGCCGCTGGCGGAATGTCTTGTCCACCTTTTGTGGACTGCGCTGGCGCAGCAATCGTGAAAACGAAAACAACAATCAACGTAAGTTTTGTAAATAAACACACCATATGGAAACATCCTGTTCAGTACGCCCTGAGCTCTCGCTTACCTGCCCGGCAGTGATCTTGTTGGTGCTTTGCAGACGCGCACGGTTTTGAACGCTAACAGACCGACGCAACCTGGCTCTATAATGCCCCTTTGTCGCCGGGATTGAATGCGGTCGAGCACGGTTTGTACGGCTTCAGGGTGTGCGAGTGCCGGGATCTTCACAATTAACCTCTTTCAGTAAAGGAAATCCTCGACTGGTGAATATTCCACCAGGAACGCCAGCGGTGCTGGTGAAGGTAAGCTTTTTGCGCCTGATCGCGTAAGGTGGAGAGAAAGGGGATGCGTGATTTAGAAAGCCTGATCACCTCCACTTTGCGGCTCGCGTACTTGGCTTTATAGTCTCCCGCCCCTCCCCAGTCGAAGAACTCCGCGCCGCGGCGTTTCCAGTACTGCAGGGCATGCCAGTGCAAAGCTTCATTCGGGCGCAAGTGGAGATGTTTGCGCCAACTCGCAGTCCCCCAAAGCAGCGAAAATTTCTCCACACCGTGACAAATGGCAGTAGCAATGCATTCACCTTCCCTGTTACGAGCCCGGAACAATGCCAGATTGCCTGTAGGAAATAGATACTGAAAAAAAATGCGTACCTTTTGTGCCGAGTAAGTTGGCAATAGATTCTGCTTCAAGAACACTTCCGTCAGTTGGGCGTAATACTCCTGAATAAATTCCTCGCTGGGCGCCGCTTCCTCAACTAATACGCCGCATCGTTGTGCCTTTCGGATGGAGGTTCGGCAATCTCGTTGAAGTGCGTTGAAAAGTTCCGTCTCCGACCTGTTCAGGTCCGTCTCGTAAGTTATCGATGTCCTCTGCTCGAGACCCACACGGCGGCCGTCGTCTTTGGTGAACAGGCGGTCCGCTACTTCGAAGTACATGCAACCCAATTCTTGAAAAGCGAATTGCTCCAGAGCCTGCAATGCAAGCCACCGGGGGACATCGGGCTGAAGGTTAAAACCCAAATAGTCTGTACCCCATCCCGGAAAAGGGCTAGCCAGGACTTTGCAGCCAAATGGTTGTATGATCAGCGAGTGAAAGCAGCCGACCACCGACGAACCATCCCGAACCTCGGCGAAAACCGGCCGTGCATGCTGGACATCCGCAAGGAAGTGGATCCACGCTTGCGTGTGGAACGTCAGGCGGTCAGAATATTCCTCAAGGCGGCGCCACCACTCTTGTGTTTCGGTGACCTGTTGCAATTTCAACATTGGTTCTCAAACCCTTAATTGAACGGAATTAAATAGACGAAACTGGGCGTTTGTCTTGTTGGGTGCCCACACAAAATGGGATGTTCACTTGATTTGGTTTTTTTGAGTGGTTGCTTTCCTGGCCATTCCGGAGAGGTCATGCGGACAATCTGACTCGTCCTCTCAGCGTTTCAAGTCTTTGAGATTCATTGGGCGTTCGCCGGGAATAAAGGCTGTAGAGCAGGGTAGCCTCCGTCTGCGCGGTTCATGTGAATCTGTTTTGCATGGGATTCAAGCGGCGCCAGACGGTTAACTAGTTGTGGCGACATTGCCAGGATGAAGTTCGATGGCCCCTTCAGATAACCATTCGCGGCAAGAGCACTGCACCAATCCGCACTGGATTGGTTTGTGATCGATATGTCCGCTCCTCGTCGCCGAAGGAACTCGGTGGCGCAGTTGAGGACGTACACAGCGTCTTCCGGTGCGGCAACGGAATCGATAATCGAACCTACCCGCATGTTTCCGAAATACCGGTGGCCTCTCATCTGGCTATCGAGCACCACAGCCCACCCGATATCGTGAGTATCGGTTGAGACGCGAAGCCGGGCAAAACGCGGATCCTCGGGCGGGTAAAACACGTTCAAGGTAGTCGAATCTCGCCTCCCGATTAACGAATACCGCGAGCGACATTTCTCCCAGATCTTATCTGCCCAGGTTCCGAAGGAATCCACAACAGTTCCGCTCATCGGATTCTTCATTGGCCATCTGGTCTGGGCGGCATGCAGTGCCAAAAAGCCCAGTCCAGAGTAATGAAGAAGGTCCATGGCGATGCGTTTCCACGGATCCTTGCGCAAGTGCGTGAAGTTCTCAAAGAAATGCGAGGTCGATAGTACGCGAAAGTAAAAAGGTACGGGGAAGGCAACCCACTCCATGGCAACCAGCAACTTGGCAAGGGGTGCATCCAATCCCCCCATTCCAAGTGCGTACATCAATGGCTGGCGTCGAAGCGCATCTTGCGCTTGAATGGTTCCTACCATCGCATACGCACGGTCAATTAAGCCCTCCGATGTATTGTAGTGGGGTCCACAGGCGATTGCTGTCTCTTCACCGCGGACCGCGAACTGATTATGTTGGAGTAAATAGCCTCCTCTAACTACGCCTGCATGCACAGCAACGAATAATTCTTGATAAGGAAATCTGCCAACAACTTTGGGAAACTGGGGTCTGTGGGTCTCAGGCATAGACCAATAGGTTATTCCTTTGGCACGCAGGCGCTGATTGAAGCTTCGAACTTCAGCCTCCAGATCTTCAGTGTAGGGGGTTATCTGCACGGTTATACCTGCCCACTGCGAGGCTTATTCAGCGGGATATGAGATCCAGCTGTCCACAGAGAGCAATGTCGTTGCCCTTGGACTGCCACCGTCACGACGTAGCCCGGGCTTGGAGACGGGCTCGTGAAACTAAAGCATTTGCAACGAAAGGCGTTCAAGCGTCTCGATGCCGAATGTGACTTGCCAATTCCAATGCCGCGCAATTTTTCCTGCGCTTCTAATCGAGTCCAGATGCGCAGGAACATCTCTTCCTTCTGATCAGCGGGGGTTTCATTGAGCACAGTGATTTGTTTTTCGGAAAAGGACGATCCGGCGATACTCTCGATCTCCAAATGCGTTTGCCGAAGATGCTCAAGATCAACACCCAGATCTCTTCCCCGAGCGAACGCGTAAACAGCTAACTCGCCGGACTGCGACAAGCTAAACCGGATATCAGAGAAGCCCCCATCGAGAGCAGGCTTCCCAAACTGATTGTGAGTGAATGACAATTGCGATGGCGACACTCCTGTGTAAGTCGCGAGGATAAGTCGCAAGATTCCACGCCGTGAAACAAAGTTCGCCGCATCTCGATCAAATCGGAACTGACATGCGCGACGTAACTCGTCGACTGACAACAGAGCTTGAAATGAGAAGTCTCTTTCACTGAGCCTTGCGAACCACAGATCCACCACATTTAACGGCAGCGCAGAGGCCAGCGAATGCCTATTTGATACAGTAAGCACGCTAAGCACGAAATAGGAGTGGCAGGTCAACTAGTCCCCGAAGCCCCACGTTATCTCGCCAGGTAAGTTGAGGTGATGCAAGACTCAATTCGGAAGTTCGCGCTATGAGAGTACTGAAAGCAATGCTCGCCTCAATGCGCCCTAAGGGTGCGCCAAAACAGTAGTGGGGCCCTGCTCCGAATGCTAGATGTTTGTTATCGTTACGCGTAATGTCGAATCGGTCAGGATCGGGAAAGCGTTCAGGATCGCGGTTGGCTGCGCCCATGACCGTGATAACTGATTGCCCGCGAGGGATGTTTTTGGGTCCCAGTTTTACGTCCTGCTGAGGAATTCGAGTCGTGTGCTGGCTCGGCGCCTCAAAGCGAAGCATCTCCTCGACGGCTGACGGCAGAAGAGAAGGATTAGATCGCAGTCTTTCGAACTCGCCCGGATGGCGCAATAATGAGAGCATCCCGTTGCCGATCAAATTAGGAGTTGTCTCCTGAGCGCCAACCATCAGAAGAATGCAGTTGGCGATTATCAGTTCTTCAGGCAGCCGCCGGCCATCGACTTCTGCACTTACCAGAACGCTGATCATGGAACCGCCTGTCGGTCTATTGCGCTCTCGGCGAATGGCTTCGCGGAAGTAGGTAGTGGTTTGATTCAGACTTTGCAACATGCGGGGAGAATGATCAGGATTGTGCTGGAAATTGCCGAGGACTTCCGCGAAATCGGCAGACCACACTTTCAGTTGTTCGTGATCAGAAGCTGGCACACCCAGTATTTCAGCACTTACAATTGCGGGCAGCGGATTAGCCAGATCCGTCATCAACTCGATTCGGCCCAGTTCCATGTGCGGCTCTAGGAGGGAGTTTACGATCTCCTGTATGCGGGTCCGTAGCTTTTCAACTCGATGAGGCGTAAATGCCTGGGAGCATATTGCTCGAAGTCGGGTGTGATCCGGCGGATCCATGAACAGATGCTGGAGCACCATGATCTCTCCAATGCGATCCATAGTCGACAATCCTATCGACTCGAGTCTCTGGGGCGCCGGGGCGCACTTGGCCGAAAATGATTGCAGAGCCATCACAACATCTGCATAGCGGGTAACGACCCAGGCATGGAGAAACGGGTCCCAGTGGACGGGATCCTCAGTCCGAAGACGAGCATAGAGAGGATACGGGTCTGCCAGGATTGCGGGATTATATAGACGGTACAGGCTGAGAGCCCGCTCGTCGACAATTGGATGTAAAGTCGTCATATCTAAGCGGCCTCGGAATCAAAGCACTTGGCTTTTGAAAGCTGTTCAATTCGTCCGGATATGGCAACAACCGTTCCGTTTTCGAAGAGATCGATAAGCGCAAGCTCGACTCCGAATGACTTTTTCACTTCGACGATGAGTTGCGCACCAAGCAGTGAGTGTCCCCCCAGAAGAAAGAAGTTGTCCCCCAGGGAAATGTCTTTAATTTTAAGCAGCTTCTTCAGAATTGAGAGGAGTTCCCGCTGACATTCTGTCTGCGGAGATTCGAACGCGGTATCTCGCAATATGTTTGAAGGCGCCGGATCCGGAAGGGCGGTTTTGTCAATTTTTCCGTTTGCGGTCATCGGCAGAACATCGCACCGCACGAACAGCGTTGGCACCATATACTCCGGGAGAAGGCCGCGTACGAACGTCAGCAACTCTGTAGCAGTTGGGGATTTTTCCGCTACCGGAACGATGTATGCAACCAGCTTCTTGTCTTCGAAGCCATCGACCAGCTTGACGGCGCTGCTCTGTATCGCTGGATGTTTGTTCAGAGCGGCGACAATCTCGTTCGGCTCGATGCGAAAGCCGCGTATCTTGATCTGATCGTCGTTTCTACCGACGAATGCAATTTCGCCGTTCGGCATGTAGATTCCAATATCCCCCGTTCTATATAACCGCCTTCCGTCCTCAGAAAATGGGCTGGCCACAAAAGCATGAGAGGTCAATTCGGGATTCACATACCCACGCGCGAGTCCTTCGCCACCGACGTATACCTCGCCAGGCACACCTTCTGATACCGGTTGCATGCGTTCATCGAGGATTCGTACGATTACGTTGTGGATCGGCTTGCCGATGGAAGGCTCAGCCGAATCACCAGTGGAGTTCACTTCTCCAGAAGTTGCAACAACTGTCGCCTCTGTCGGGCCATAATTGTTTACTAATTTGAACGGCAATGATGCCGGATGGTTGCGATGCAGTTTGTCTCCTCCCGTAAGTAAGGTGCGCAAAGCGACATCTCTGGGCCAGTCTAGCTGGATCAACTTTTCCGCAACTGGGGTGGGAATAAACCCGATATTGATTCGGTTGTGGATTAGCCAGTCGCGTAACGCTGGTGCATCGTTCCTAATGCAATCGTCGATCATGAACAGGCCTGCGCCAGCGACTAGATAAGGCCAGATCTCCCAGACCGCCGCATCAAAATCCACACTGGCATATTGACTGGCGCGATCATCGATTGATACGCCGAACGCTTTGACGGTCCAATTCACCAGATTGAGCAATGCACCATGCTCAATCTGCACGCCCTTTGGCCGTCCAGTCGAGCCAGATGTGTACATGATGTACGCCAGGTCGTGAGCCCCGGGCCCTTCAGGCTCAATTTGCCCCATACTTTGCGTCCCCGCATCATCGACATCGATCCAATACACTCCGTCTGTCTTTAAGAGACGGCTACCACGACGATCGGTAATTCCTATTTGGACTCCGGCATCCTTCAACATGAAGTCAAGTCGTTCGACCGGGTATGCCGGATCAAGAGGAACGTACGCTCCACCGGCCATCAGAACGGCAAGTCCAGCCACTACAAACGAAGGGGACCTATTTAGAAGAACTCCAACGGGAACGTCCCGTCTCACGCCAGCAGCGACCAGGGTGCTCATCAGCTTGTTCGCTCTTCTCTGGAGTTCCCCATAGGTTAGGACTTCGCTGCCGGACGAAATGGCCAGAACCTCTGCTCTCTCTCGTGCCACTGCAGTGATTAGCGTTGGCACGGAAACAAATGAGTTGTCTTTCCACAATTTACGGTTCGATGATGTGAGGGTAAACATTGCTTGGTCTCCCGTGGTCTTCAATTGATGATTGGCTTGTGCGATCGGTCGCCGTGTCGTTTGAATCGTGCTCTGATTGCTCTTTGTTCTCGGGTTCACCCCGGGGCTTGACCGTCTAGAGTTCCAAATCTATTTGGTCACTTGTACTCTCGTCTTGAACGATCAATCCCGGGGGCTGAAGCGGAAGAGGCTTCGCGCCGTTCCCGCACCGTAGGCAAGGTGATAGGCAAGTATGAGCGGGGGTATCAGGAGTGCTGCTGCGCTTCGTTCCCGCAGGGCCGTTTCGATGCCGGCCCATGTCCCGATTAAAAGATGTAAGGCGACAATAGCGCCAAGCAGTAACAGCGCAATACTCGGCGAGTCACGCACCAAGAACGAGTAAATGGCGACGCATCCCAAAATCAGCAGCACCAGGACGAAGGCAAAGGGAACAAAATGACGAAAAGACATAGCCGCGAAGCTGAGACGGGCCGTCGTGCCGTTCCACCAGCCAGTGTTATACGCGTAGTCGACAGGCTTTTGATTCCCGGTCTCGCATAGTAAGTGGCATGGGTGCGTGGCGTGAGGTACAGCTTGTGTCCGACGGCGCGGAGACGCTGGTTCATATCATTGTTTGATTGCGGTCCAACCGGTCGTCATAGCCGCCTGCTTGAGCAAAATCTGCTTATGCATCACCGGGAATGGAATTGTGTCAACGTACCCGCCGGGATGAGTTCGAACTGAGCTTCTCGATGAAGTGAAACGATGGGCAATACACCACGCAGCCAGGCGTGCGCTCAGGTCGCTGCCAGCGGAAGCGGTAATAAGCCGTCCGCTGCACCCCGCTGCGTGTTTTGACTTGAGTTCATCCATGCAGACGCGGATGTAGTCAGGGGGATATTTGGCGTGTGCGCCAAAGATGCATACGTATTCACCGGCTGACGCGAGCAGGCCCAGATTCAGTGCCCGTGGTGTAGTGCGACCGGGATTCTCGATCATCTTGATGACTGGGTGCATAGCCGCGCAGCGCCGGACAATGTCCAAAATTATATCATCTGAACCTCCATCGATGATCAAGATCTCCAATGAACGGTTTGGAACATCTTGATCCAACACGGAGCGTAATGTTTCTTCTATGTGACCGGCTTCGTTGAGAACAGGGATGATCACCGAAATAGCTGGACGCCCTGCGGCCTCTTTCCATTTTGTGTCTTTATTTTGCATCAGCAATGCGGAGTCGGCTGATCAAGCCCCTGGCCTGAAAGATGCGCAGCGCCGAAAGATCCGCTTGAGTTCAGCCGTCAGACGCCATGCCCTCTGAGCATTCAAGGGTCAATCTAGAATCAACCAATTGATTCGATAGCCTGGCTTTATCGAAGTTGGGACGGATAAGGGAGGAGTAAAAGTTGAGCAACGTGACTTCCTCAGCCTCCCAGTTGTATGCCGCTCTACAGCGGTGCGGCCTCGTTCGCCCATTGCCTTCGCCTCAGCATCATGCGTTAATAAGTAAGAGATGGCTTCCGCAATCGATACCGGATCGAGCGGATTAGCAGGAATTCCACAACCGGCGGCCTCGACGATGCTTCGCCAAAGAGGAAAATCCGAAGCAATCACGGGAATGCCTGCGGACATATACTCAAATAGTTTGGTCGGTAGCGCGGCCACACAGTTGGGTTCCGGGTGAAAGGGGACAAGCCCAGCGCGCACTGTCCCTAGCAGTTCAGCAATACCGGACCGGTCTAACACGCCGCGCCATCTGACGTGGCGCCATCCCGCGCTGTGAATGAGCTCGTTTTCCAGAGCAGGATTCAGTACCACCCTGCCAATTCGAGCGTCACCCCGAGCTCAAGCAATTGGCTCATAGCGGACAGAAGTTCCCGAATCCCACGCCCTTCCGCGATTCCGCCGATATATGCGACCGATGTAGACCGCTGCGACCATTCTTTTCTAAGCGAGGGCGCCAGCTCAGCCAGCATGGGGAAGTTGTTGACCGTTACCGTCTTTGCGTTAATGCAATGGAAACGTCCTGCAATCGCCGGAGTCGCCGTTACCAGTCCTGACATGGCACGTGCTGCAGCATCCTCCATTAGCTCAGTCAACCGCATCAGCGGGACACGCAACCATGCCGGAATGTAATGTTTGTAGAGAATCGTGCGGGGCAGGTCCTCGTGAATGTCGTAGATTACGCATTTGTGAAAGGCGCGTAGCAGCAAGGCTAACGGCAGAAGGTCAGGATCGTGGAAATGGTAAACATCCGCCTGCAAACGGAAGGCCTGCAACCCCATACCAAACATCTTGGTGGTCATGCGATGTAACCGGCTCCGGCATGGTCCTAAGCCGCGAATACGCACACCGTCCCGAAACGCCTCTGCCTCTTCGTTTGTGAGTTCTATGACTTCATAACCGGCGTGGGCCAGAGATCGGCATTCTTTGTAGAAAATGCGGGCGTCCCACCAATCATGGGCTGACGTCATATGGACCACCCGTGGCGGTGAAGATATTTGCAGTCCAATCTCCGGCATAATAGGCTGACTCTGACAATATCCTGATAAAGTTTCGGCCCTCTCTGGGCCACTGCCTCGTCGCATCCACTTCATCTTCATCTCTTGCTCGGGTGAGTTGGTTGGACCTGTTGCAGCTTTGGGGGGCGCACCGAAGTTGAGTAATCCGAGAGTCTGCGGCGAAAAGAGGCCTAAAAAAATGGCCAAGGCCACACTCCCTGCGCAGCACCAGTCTGGTAGGGACCTATGTCGGGAGCCGATGTTGTAGACCTGATCCGGCCATCGAAGATCAATGCGAGGAGCACCGGTCAAGGTACCGGCCGCGATCGCCGGGCTTGAATGGGAAAGATCATTTCTTCCGCTTCCGTCGGCTTGGTAATTTACAGCCGTGGATCAGCGTTAATCGTTCCCACGTCAACGGCTCCATTCTGCAACACAATTCCTTGCTTATTTTTCCAGATCAGGTTCTTAAGGTATTTGTTATCAGTACCGGTGCGCCCGCTCTCCACAATCGCCTGACCGTTCCCCCATGTGCTGGCGGGGTTATCCAGAATCATGTTGTTCACAACAAGCATCCCTGAAGCCACAACGCCGCCGGGGGCGTCGCCCGCACCAACGGTGATGCCATTGGAGCCGTTCTGGAAAACAAGGTTATTGGCGATTGCAACATTTTGGGCAGCATGCCACAAAGTGATGCCGCCACTCCATGCATGATAGACAATGTTATTCAGGATATAGCCACGGAGATTCGCATGATAGATGCCTTGCACCGTGCCGCAACTGGTCGACAAACTCGTACCGATATCATGGACCAGATTTCCAATAACGTCGTTGTCACTGGCACGGTAATTGGCGTTATCAATGCCGGCGCCGCCACTCTGGCTGCATTTAGCAGGTATGTTATGTATGTGGTTGCCCATGATTCTGACAAACGAGCCCAGGTTTAGAATTCCCAAGCTTCCAGTTCCAGTGATATCGAAGCCTTCAATGTCCACGTCATCACCGCGATTCTCCCACGCCGAATCCGAAGTTGGAGCAATGACTTTTGCCCCCCACCTGGTTTCCGATAGGAAGGTGATCCGCGCCGCAGGAGGTTCCGCTGGATTTGATCCTGACCTCCTCGATGTAGGTGCCGGGTGCGACATGAACGATTACGCCTGGCTGGGCAGCGTCGGCTGCGTGTTGGATCGTGGCCCAGGGGCGCCCGGCGGTCCCGTCGGCGGAATCGCTGCCTGAAGGGCTTACGTAGTAGGCGTTGGTTGGGAGTCCGCCTCTCCCTGCCCCGGTACAAAACTTGCATGTTTCGCTGTGCAAATGGTTGATCGGCTGCCACAAGAGCGGGGCGATGAACACCCTCCCAAACGTCAAGGCCAACAACGACGTTATTAGCATCGGATGGTTTCGCATCAGGAGCCAGCCGCAACGGCGCTTCCTGGTCGCAGTCCTTTTACATCTAATGTCTTCAAATCCCAGCAAGCAACAGCGTTGGCAATGGACTGGGCACTGTTACCATTTCCGTAAAGGTCGTTCCGGAATATGGGCCTGCTTTCCAGCGCTTCGCGCGTGCGAGCAGCCACTATTTCCTGACTGCCCGGAAAGACGAGTTGATTGCATCCTCCTTCCAATGATTCCAGCCATTCCGTTTCCTCTCGAAAGGTGACACATGGGACGCCGTGGAAATAGGCTTCTTTCTGTATCCCGCCCGAGTCTGTGGCAATCAACCGAGCGTACTTTTCCAGCATTATCAGGTCGAGATATCCGAGCGGCTCACATAATCCAAGCCGGTCCAAAACTGCTCGGGGAATCTGCGCCCGCAAGATCTCCTTACGCGTGCGCGGGTGGAGCGGCAGCACGACCGGGATTTGCTGTGTTACTAAAGCCCGAAACCTCCCAGGATCGCATACAGGCGGCGCGGGTCATCAGTATTCTCGCAACGATGCAGTGTGGCAAGGATGTATCCGCTGCTGCGCAATTTCAGGTGCTCTAACACATGGCTCACGGCTTCCGCTCTTGCGGCAAAGTAAAGCATGGCATCGTACATGACGTCGCCGGAAAGGATAATTCGTTCGCGGGGAATACCTTCCCTTTCCAGATTCTGCACCGCGATTGCCGTTGGGGCAAACAGGAGATCGGCCAGGTGATCAGCCATGACCCGATTGATCTCTTCCGGCATCCGGCAGTTGAAGGAGCGATCACGGCCTCGACGTGGGACACAGGGATATGGAGTTTGGCCGCAGCCAGCGCTCCCGCCAGAGTAGAATTCGTGTCTCCGTAAGTCATCACCATATTGGGGCGAAGGTCCAGCAGAACAGCTTCGATTCCTTCAAGCATGCGGCTGGTTTGTTTGCCGTGACTTCCAGAGCCCACCTCAAGGTTGAATTTGGGAGGTCACAGGTTTAGATGTGACCAAAGAACAACTCAGACATCTTGAAGTCATAATGCTGCCCTGTGTGCACAATTGTTTCAGTCACGCCGAGCCGCATTAGGGCCCGCGACATCATGGCGGCCTTGATGAATTGCGGACGTGCCCCGACTACAGTGACCAACTTCATGGATCGACTAACCTCTGGGTCTTTGGTCTTTGGTCTTTGACATGCCGTGGCTTCGCATCAAGCGACCATACCGGCATCCCCCAGGAATCACCTTGAGCTCCCCGACTCGGCATCATCAACCAACCAAATATCGTTTCGAATGAACACTTTGCAGTCACATGCGCAATTCGCCCCGCGCGACTCTGATCCTGCAGCAAAGGTTGTAAGGTGGTGCTTCCCTTTGGCAGAAAACTTTTCGTAGAGCATATCTAAGGAGAGAGAACGTGGATAATTAGGGTCCTTTAAGTAAGTAATTCAAGCAGTCGCCCGGTGCAGGCAGAGTAGTACCCTCTTTAGCCTTGCGAGCAGCTCGAACACATTCCCCAGGAGTTGCTCAAAGATTGCAGAAATCAATTCAGTTCGTCGCGACCTTCTTTCTACTCAGCGCGATCGGGTTTGCTCAAACAACCGGCAAGGTGAACGTCACCTCACCTGTTTCAGGGTCCACTGTGACGTCACCGGTTCATTTTGTGGCGTCGGCGTCGGCGCCTGCCAGCCATCACATCACCGCCATGCGTATTTATATCGATGACAAGAGCGTCTACACTGTGGCCGGAACCACGTGGATGCCAAACGTCAGCATGGCATGGGGGAGCCACGAGCCACGGTTCAGGCGTGGGATAACTCTGGAGCGGTCTACAAGAAATCGTTGTTGCTGACCGTCACCGGGCCAACGCCATCTCCCACCCCTACTCCAGCTCCAAGTCCCACCCCGACTCCAGCTCCGAGTCCCACTCCGACTCCTGCTCCGAGTCCCACTCCGACTCCTGCAACCGTCAGCGTTGTCATTTCTCCCACCAATGCGACAGTGCAGGCCGGCCAAGGGAAGCAATTTGCCGCAAGCGTAACGGGGACCACCAATACCAGCATCACTTGGCAGGTTGCGGGCATCACGGGCGGGAATTCGACAGTGGGACTCATTTCCTCCACTGGGCTTTATACAGCACCTCTTAATGTACCGGCCCCAAACCCAGTCAGCGTGACGGCCAGGAGCTTCTATGACACAACGGCTTCAGCCAATGCGGCAGTTACAATAACCCCCTCCACCACATCGAATGGGAAGGACTACTACGTTTCCCCAACCGGCAGTGATTCGAATGATGGCTCGTCTGCTCATCCCTGGAAAACGATTCAACATGCTGCCACTCTGGTGACTGCAGGTTATACCGTGCACGTTGGCCCCGGGACCTATTCCGGAGCCGTTACGACCAGTGCGAGTGGAACCGCCAGCGCCCCCAACCGCTACATCTCTGATAATAGGTGGGCAGCAAAAATCTATTATCCTGGTTCTCCGTCAGCCCAAACCATTTGGTACAACAGTGGTAGTTATGTTGATATTGAAGGTTTCGAAATCACAGGTCTTCCTCCTGCTCGCATAGGCATCCAGAACGACGGGTCGAATGTCCGGATCATCGGAAACACAATTCATGACATTGTGGCTGATTGTACATCTGGTGGACAGGCGGTCAATCATAGCAATTACAATGCTGTCTCCAACGACACTATTGGAAACATGCTCTATAACATTAAGGTACCTTCCACATGCACCGCGGTTCATGGTTACGGCATTTACCATGCCATGAAAGGTGGTAAGATTCTAAATAACATTATTTTCAACAATGGTGCTTATGGAATTCATCTTTGGCACGCTGCAACCGATGTGATTATTTCCCAAAATACCGTGTTTAATAATGGAGAGGCCGGGGATAATTATTGGTGACGGTGATAGCCCGGGTGGGGTGGTTGAGAACAACACCGTCATCGCCAATAATATCCTTTATAAAAATGGCATTGGGCTCCGCGAATATTGCTACTCAGGAGAGACCTGTATTGGCAGCAATAACCGGTACTTGAATAATCTGATTTACCTGAATGGCACAAATACGATGTTCCTATTTGGACATACCGACTCAGGAAGAGTCAGCGCCGACCCTCAATTCGTAAACTACACTGGCAACAGCAGCGGAGACTACCACCTCACGTCCACGAGTCCCGCTATCGATAAAGGGACTAGTCTGGATGCTCCGTTGAATGATTTCAATGGTGGCATACGGCCGCAGGGAACCAGTTGGGATATGGGTGCTTACGAATGGGGTACGGCCGGCGCAGCCTGGCCTTGGGAGTAGCACTGGGATTTCACTTTGCAACAGGGCGAGAACTCTTCGCCCTGTTTTTTCTATTGTTCCTGCATGACTTGCTGGAGAATCTATGTTCCAGGACTTGGGACTTGATGACGCCGAGTGCGGGATTCTTTTGCTGGAGTGTTCTGTAGCGCTTCGAGTAGCATGTCCAAGCTCAAGATACTTCCAAGATATCCATCTTCTATTTCCTCGATCTGAATTTTGCCCTCGATAATCCGCTGATCTTTCAGCCGTTCCAGGGATTTCCGGACCGCGACAATGCGTCGGACATGGGAATACAGTTCTGGATGATCAGGGCTTTCGTCGCGTAAGCATGATCGTTTAAAAACTTTTTGCCCGACCTTTCTCGTGACTCTGAACAACTTATTGGCCGCGTATTTCGCGACGTCAGCGGCGATCTTCCCAATCTGGGAGGAGGCACTGACTCCTCCTTCTGTCGTTGTGACCTCCGCTGCTTCCGGACAGAGACGCGTCATCGTCTGGCGATGAAAATTATTGAAGAAGCGCCTTGAACGGGGCAGGTGATATCCAAACGCAACGGCTCCACTTTCCAAATAAGGCGCGTAACACGGGACAAGATGCGCCGTATTGGTCATGAAACGACCGGCGTATTCGCGCATCTTGAAGTTGTAATAAATCTGGTCATACGTCTGCGTATTACCGGCGACTACAAATGCTGACAACTTCTGGAGGAGCCTCTGGCGATAGTCCTCGCTCAGGCCGCGGTATTGGTCAGCGAGATAACTATGCTTCAGTTCGACTGGAGCGATGCGGAAAGAATATAGCCTTTGCAAATCAGGTTTCTTTCCGGAATAGAACGGGAAATCCTGCAGCCACCAAAAGTCTTTGAACAACTCCCCCCCTGTGCCGCTTATCACCAGGCTGATACCCCTGCTCAGCCGGTCACATTGCAACTGAAACGCGCGATGATATCTCGCTACATCGAACAGGCCGTCACCTAACCTGAATATGTCTGGCAAAGAGGTTTCCACGTTAACTATGCTGTGATAGGTAACGTGCAAATCACGATCTAGGACCCGCGCAACCTGCTCGGCGATAGCCAAATCAGTGTTTCCATCAACACCGGAACTTGCCACCTCGAAGGGGAGCCCAAAGTAGCTGAGTACGACCGCCAAAAGACGCGAATCAATTCCTCCGGTCAGATCCACGCTGATTGTTTCCTCACCTATAGAACCGGCAAGTGTGGCCAGGAATTCTTGTAGACACTGTTCCGGTGGGGCATCAATGCCAGATGCCGGCTTGGGGGTCAGTTGCACCGTGCCATCTACAGCAAAAGTCACGATTTGTGCCGGGCCTATCTTTCGTATCGGCCTGAAGAATGTCTTTCCAAATGCAATATACCCGAAATGAAAAAACTCGACCAGCGCGTCCGGATCCAAATCGTCGGCAGCTAATCCCTCGGTCGCCGCTAATCAAGAAACGATGTAGATACAAAGCGGTCGGAATAGAACGCATGAAAAAGACCACTGCCATCGACGAAAGCATAGCGGTTCCCTGATCGTTTTTCATGGACAAACAGAAAGTAGACGCCTTTCAGGCGGCTTGCAGCCAATGGAAGATTTATTGGAAGATTTATTGAAAGCTCCCCGGCAAGTCTTTGAATTGAGGGAACACCGGCCGCGACACCCTGGATGTATACGAAGCCCTCCCAGCAAAATCTAAAATTCTGGGTTTCTATCGAACGAAAGGTACCTGTTGTTGCTCGGATGGCGTTTGCCTCAATCAACATAAACTTTTTGCGAAGCGACTGCGAAACGTGGCGCTTTTTGGTGAGGGTGAAACGTGGTTAGTGCGGTGAGTTTCCGTTCTGCAAGAGCCAATTTGTAGCATTGGCATAAACCTTGTTGTTCAAATACTTGTTGTTTTTTCCCGTTGCACCGAACTCGCGTATTCCGAATTCGTTGTAAGCCGAAGTATTGTTGCTGACGATGCAGTTGTCGTCTGTTACACCTCCGGGTGCGTCGCCCGCTCCAATAAGGATACCGGCTGCACGATTATGAAGGAGCATGTTTCCGGAGATCGTAACGGCGGCGGCGGCATGCCATAGTTGAATCCCTTCTCTCGCATACGAGACGGTGTTGTTCAAAACTGTCCCTCGCAAATTTGCGTGATAAATGCCAGGGCCATGGTCCAATTGACAACCTGGAACTGGAGCGATATTTTGGACTACATTGCCGATGGTTTCATTGTCGCTGGCGCTATAGTTAGCATGGTTGATCCCAGAGCCACCTGATTGGCAGTCAACTTGAATATCGTGGACATAGTTGTTAATAAGTCGCACGAACGATCCATAGTTAAGAATGCCTTGATTGCTTCGGCCGCTGATCTCAAACCCCTGAATATCGACATAGCTTCCATTATTTGACCAGATGCCGCCGATGCCATTCGCTATAACCTTTGCGCCCCATTTCTCATCCGAGACAAATCGGATACGCGCTCCGGCAGTTCCACTTACGCTTGTGGTAATGCCTTTGGAGTAAATTCCAGGTGCAACATGCACGGTAGCGCCGGGCACAGCCAGATTGGCGGCATGCTCAATGGACAGAAACGGATGGAGAGCTGAACCGTCGCTGAAGTCGCTGCCGTCAGGGCTCACATGGTAATTAAGAGGTGAAGCACCAACCTGAGCTGAGATATTGTTGAACTGATCAGTTTTTGCTCCTTTCGGAGCGCTCTGCCAGTGAAGCCCAGTCATGACCAGGAAAAAGATCACGAGTGAATGGAACAAGGTCCTCTCCCGTTGAGTGTACGAAGATAGACTTCTTTCATCTTGCATGCATTTGCTTGCCAGGTCAGGCGGCTTTTCGCGGTGTTCTCGGCGCGCTCGACCATGGCCGATATGGAATGCCCCGCTGGCTCTAAGAGAGCATCGATTGCTTCTGCTAACGCCACTGGATCCTTCGGTGGAACCAGTAGCCCGGTTTGCTGATGTTTTATCAGTTCCGGTATGCCACCCACCGCTGTGGCCACAATGGGCACGCGGCACATCATTGCCTCTGGCAATATGGTGGGAAGTCCTTCGCTCTGGCTTGAAAGAGCCAGGCAATCTGCCGCTGACAGCCAAAAAGGGATTTCGTCATGTGGCCGCCTGCCTACGAACATACAGCTTTTGCGGATGCCGAGGTGGCTTGCCAACGATTCTAGGGTGTGCCGCAGGAACCCGTCTCCTACCAGGTACAATGCCGCATCCTTTCTTTTGAGTCTGGAGACGGCTTCTAATAAAGTGTCAACGCTTTTGACCGGCACCAAATTCCCCACAAATAGGATTACCCTTTTGTCTGAAGAGAGGCCCACTTTTGTCCGAGCATCTTCTTTGCAAATGCCTTTGAAGATGCGGTCATCAGCCCCGTTTTCCACAACTTCTACATTCTCTACGTTTGCCAGGCTCGCGACTTTCCTTTTCAGATCATAGCTTACTGTGACGACCTGCTTTGTTCGCCTCAGGCTCCACTTCGTAGCCAGCCGACTTGCCCAACTCCGTTGAGGGTAGAGGCTGATGTCGGAACCATGCCCCGTGCACACCACAGGGAGATCGAATTCTCGCCCCAATAAGACGGCTGCGAATCCGGCAGGCATGACCGGATGAGCGTGGATAAGATCTATCTTGTGTTCCGCCAGGTAACGACGGACTGTAGATCGACACCATAGGTAGCAAAGCAAACCGTATACTGAAAATAAGTGTCCTCCCGGGAGCGCCGGAACGCGCAAATACTCCACTTGAAATCCTTCAACATTCGCTCTTCGCGGTATTGCCGAATATTTCCGAACACGCGGAAGGAATGTCAGCAGCGGCGGAGCCCAAGGTATCGGTTTGACAACCACTGCGTCTATGCCTATTTGCCGAAGCGCCTTGAGCTGTTCCAGGACGAACACGCCCATCGTGGGTTCGCAGGGAATGGGGAACAGATTCGAGAGGACCAATACTTTCAATGTGTAGCGTCCTCGTAGTTGGCTCTCCGTTGCCGGGAGGCGAGTGCAAGCAAAATCCATGGAAGCCAAAAAGCCTTGCGCCAAAGAACATCGAGAAAGAATGCGGCGGTCAACACCCCCCAACAGGCGGCCTCGCAAGCCACCAGAAAGGGGAATACGTGCCCGCCCGCTGCTGTCCTAAAGTGTCGAACAACTCGAAATTGTGATCCCACTGCACCAAGGAAGAGTAAGAGCCCAATAATTCCCATTTCCGCCGTGATACCGAGATAGATATTGTGTGGACCGCGGCGATATCCGCGGAATATCGGTGCGCTGGCAGCATACTCCTGGTAGAGGGCGGGAAAGCCGTCTAACCCAGCGCCAAAAACGCCGTTGTGTTCCACAGCGACCATGCCCACTTGCCAGATATCGAAACGCCCTTCCCCTTTGTCTTGCAATCCCTGCTGGATCCTTACGAAGAACAGGCCTGGTACAGCCAGGAGCAGCAGGGCCAGAACGCCGACCGGAAGAATTGTGCGCCAATTCAGGCTGCTACGATATAGATAAACACCGATCATGACGGCAACGGCCATTAATGAGCCACGCGACATGGAAAGCATGACGCCGAAGCCAATCAGAGCGACTGCAGCCATTGCGGCGAGTCTGTTGAACCAACCACGAGAGGAGAAAAATGCACCGATCGCGAGCGATAATGGCAGAAGCAGGCTGGCAGCCCACTGGTTCGGGTCAGTTTCCCTGCCTGACATTGCCAGCGAGGCTCTAAGCGTGCCTCCACCGTCGTTCACGAACTGCATCAAAGGGAAAGCAGCAGCAATCGACGCTCCGAGAATGGTCAGCAGAAGGACCCGCCGAGCTCGTTCCGGGACATACGAAAGGAAACAGCCACAACATAAAGGAGGAGCAGCGCGAATGCCGTTGGCAAGCGCTGCAATGCTTTATCCGGTTCCACTGCCCACAAGACTGTTGCGGTACTCCAAGTCATGAACAGGATCCACCAGAGCGCCGCTCGTGGTGGCCTTTCCAATCTCCTGTTCACAATACCGATCCCCAGCAGGATGGCAGCCGACACGGCGCCGATGACCCAATTTAGTGTCGTGCCGGTCGCCTTGTCACCTAGTATCGCAACAGAATCGAAGGGAACTAAAAACGCAAATATGCCCAGAGACATCTGTACCGGCCAGAGGATAACAAGGGGAACTATTGCCGCAACGATGATCAAAACCCAGTTCTCCTGGACAATTGCCATGCACATTGTCCCTGCAATGAAGATCAGCAACAGCCCAAAGATCTGTAGCGAGTCGCGATTCTGTGTATGGAGCCAGTTCACTTTTTGCCGTCGGCTTGTTTCCTTACCTGGGAATCCAGGGAATTGGTTTGGGTTTTGACGACCTGCGGATCTAGTGTGCCGAAGCTAGCATTGAAGAGGCGGTGAGCCAAAAAAATGACATGCAGTGTCCCATAAAGGACAATTAGACCTCACTCACGTGATTGCGACAAAAGGAGCGGAGACGGAGACCTAACGGCCTTGTTCGCACTGAGACGACAGTTGTAACTGCACGTAGGTCATCGCGAGTCATAACTAATAGTTCGCTCGCCTTCATTCCAGTAACTCGTTTCAAACATCTTACCCAGTACACCGCCTGGCAGCCATACACGAGCGATGAGATGAGAGCAGCAGCCATTAACCCATACTCAGGTATCAGCCAGACATCTAGTATGGCAATCGCTACCATTCCGCCCAATGATCCTCGACTTGAAAGCTGTGGGAATCCTCGCCCGAGTAAGTCGGCAACGATGATTTTCGCGCCTGCCAGCATAATGATCCCCGGCAGTAAAGCCCAGAAAAGCACGACAGAATACGTGAACCGCGGCCCTAAGATTGCCGGAAGCAGCCAGGGTACAACCGCGGCCCCCGCTATCGATTCGAGCAAGGCGAATGCAAAAGTCAGCCTGGAGACCCGAGCGGTCCGCCAGTTGGCGTCCGCAATGCTGGACGCCGCAGTTGCTGGAAACATGACTGTGGCAAGGCAAGTGGGGAAGTAAAGCAACATCTCTGCAGCTGTATAGGCGGCTGCATAAAGGCCCAGCGCGCTCACGCCCAATAAATGGCTCACGATAAAACTGTCAAACCGATAGGTTACGAGTTGAGCCAGATTTGCAAAATAGCCGCGGAGGCCGAAGCGCAGGCAATTCCGGATCAATGTTACTGGAGGCCTCAATTGGTGCAACACCAAACCATGGCGCAGGAACCACAGTTCGGCCAGTAACACGAGGCAGGTTGCAGCGACCAGTCCTGAAACTGCACCGACCGTGCCCAACCCAAGTGGGCCTACAGCCACCAGGACTGCGATAATTACTGCTCCCCCTTGCACCAGGTTGATCCAGAACTGCTCGTAGAAGCGCATCTGCGCCGTCAGGATCGAGATCAGATACGAGTTCAAGGTCTGCAGCGGTGTCCAGCAAATGACAGCCGCATATATCTCTGTGCTCACGGGCACATACTTTAGGATTAGTCCACGCGCCAGTAATAACAAGGGGACGACAGCGCACGTTTCGATCAACCATCTCAGGAGTACATTGCCTAATATCCGAGAAAGTGGATAGGCACGTCTGCCCAGGAAATATATGTTGGCCAGTGGCAAACCAAAGTTGGTCAATGCCAGGACCAATCCTGGCAGGAGATAGGCGAATTGTATCTCTCCGAGCGCTTTCGGGCCCAGTAATCTCGCGATGAGAGCCCATGTCGCTACGATCAAACCATACCGGACCAGTTGCGAAGCGGTGAGAAGGGCAGTATTGGTCGAAAAAGGAACAGGCGATCCCACGGCGGTCGGCGTGCTTACCGGACTGGATCCAGACGTGTACGCCACCTCCACAGCGGCACACCTTGATTCATCGATGTAAGCTGCGACCTGCATGCCTGAAGCTTGCGTTAGTCTCGGGGCTTTCCTGCTGTTATGTGGGAAAGAGGCGATCATGCGTCGGAAAGCCATCCAGGGAAATGCGCTTGGAGGGAACTCGGCTACAGCTTACCCACGGATTGAAGACCAGATTGAACTAAGGTTCGAGCCGCTTCACACAGTTGTAACGGCATTTTCTGACCTCGAAAAGTCGCCATGAAAGATTTTCCATTTCAATGCTGCGAGTCGATCGCGTTTACAGTGAATAGCCCAGTCGCAGTTTTAGTTGTCTAAAAACCAGTCCAGAATGGGAATGCAACTTGTGCACGGCTCGTTCCGTGGCACTCAACGCGCGATCAAACAACCAGTGACACTCCATCCTGGCAAGTTCCGACCGGGAAATAGACCCTACCTGGCGCTGCTGCCGAAGAAAGTCGAGTAATGTTGAAACGGGGACAAACCAGCCGCGTTTCCCGGCAAGCCTCCGCAACAGAACTTCGACTCGTGGATGCACGATCCCATCCTTCAAGAACCCACATGCCAGGTGGGTATAAACGATGCAGATGCCATGCTCCTCCTCGAGTTGGTCCTGGTTGGCTTCGCTGAGCAATTCACAAAAAGACGCGCAGTCGGGAGCGTCGGAGCTGCTAAACCACATGTTCACAAAAGGCCTTTGCTCGTCATGATATGGCATAGTCGGATTGATGCGATCGAGGTTGATCTCCCGGAAAACAAAATTGCGTACATAATCAATCCGCTGGCGACATAAATCACCCCAAAAATATTTGGAGTCCTCGATGTGTCCTTCGAATATCTGATGACGAAATCTTGTCAAGGACCGATATAAGGGCGCGATGCGGGAGAAGCGGGCCGCCCCCCAATAAATGTTTTCGCGGTTATAAGAGTGGTTGGCGTGTACGCGCGGATAACATCCAATGAGTCGCCTAAACTCTTCCAATCCAGCCTCAACCTCGTCCCGGCTCGAACACGTATTGCGTACATTATGGAGCGCTATTTCAAATCCAGCTTTCTTCAGCCCGAGAACAAAATTGAGATACCCGGAATCCTGAAGACTAGATCCGCCGAACCGGGCCGCCTCAGCGCTGGCCAGCGGCCACACTGATTTAGTGGTGCGGATTCCGATCTCATCGAGCAAGCGGTAGAGTGGGGCCACGTTCTCAACCGTGCTTAGATCGGTGTCGTCGAAGATTGAGAAGGCGAATGTTTTGTTATCGGGATAATTGTTCATTATCGCGGTCTGCATTCTGTGGAATTGCTGGATCCGGCGAGCAGAAGATACGCAACAATGTACCCATCAAAATAGCGCAGTCGCTCCAAAAGGTTGCATGCTCTGCGTACTCGATATCCATGCGGGCCTTGCGCGGCAAAATATTCTTGGTGTAAAACCCCACCAAGTCAGATTGGGGGACCTGGGCGAGTATCTCCTCTTCATTGCTGAATGCCATGCTGGCGGCACCCGTTATACCCGGAATTATGGTCAGCACTTTACGTTCAGCTTCGGGAACCTGCAACCAGAATTGCTCCAGGTCAGGACGCGGTCCTACAATGGACATCTCGCCTCGAATCACGTTGAAGAACTGCGGCAGCTCATCCAGCTTCCAAAGACGCAGCCATCTGCCGATGCGGGTAATGCGAGCGTCTCCTCCCCGTGTTATCTGCGGTCCAGAAGCCGCGGACAACGCCTGCATTGTTCGGAATTTCATAAGCTGAAAAGGACGCCCGTTCAGCCCGCATCGCCTCTGGCGGAACAGAGCTGGCCCCGGCGAGGTTGCTCGGATCGCGCAAACAATGACCAGCATGAGCGGAGCGGCCGCCATCAACGTACACACAGCCAATGCTGCGTCGATCACGCGTTTAGCATGAGAGCGGCACCAGCCGGATAATACGCACTGGTGCGAAAGTTGGGCTTGCGGCATCAAGATGCTACGCCTCCCGAAAGCGTGCGGGTGCGGCTTGCCTCGACGATGCGCTTAACGGCATTAGCGACATACTCTACATCGCTGTCGCTCATACCGGGGTAGATGGGCAGAGAAATTGCCCGCTCGTAAGCGTCTTCAGCGTTGGGGAAATCCCCCTTGTGGTAGCCATATCTCTGGCGGTAGTAACTATGCAGGTGGAGTGGAATAAAATGTACGCTTGTACCAATGCCGGCTTGCTTCAGATGCTCAATGAATTCCTGACGACTCTTGCCCAGAAGCGCAGGACGGAGCCGAACAATGAACAGATGCCACGAATGGCCGTCAGCCAACGCAGGCATTTCCAGCTCTTCGATTGTGGAAAGCAGGGCCATGTACATTAAAGCTATCTCCCGGCGGCGCTGGTGGAACCAATCCGCTTTGCGAAGTTGTGCCAGTCCAAGAGCAGCCAGCAGGTCAGGCATGTTCATCTTAAATCCAGCATCCATCACGTCATAGTGCCAGGTTCCTTCTTTCGCATATCTTTTCCAGGCATCGCCGCTTATTCCGTGCAGCCGCATCAGCCCTGCACGTTCCGCATAAGCTTCATTATTGGTTACAAACATTCCTCCTTCACCGGTGGTAATCGTCTTGGTGGCATAGAAGCTGAACGCACCTATATCTGAATTGCATCCAATCCGTTTGCCGTGATAGGAAGCTGGGAGTGCATGCGCGGCGTCCTCAATCACATGAAGGCCATAGCGCGCTGCGGTTCGACGAATGGCAGAAAGATCGCACGGCTCTCCGCCGATATGGACCGCCATGATCGCTCGTGTCCTGGGTGTGATGCGAGCCTCAAGATCGGAAGGATCCACGTTGAAGCCACCCGGCTGCGAGTCGCAAAGAACCGGGCGGGCACCCATGTGAGAGACCACCGCGGCGCTGGCAGTAAAGGTATAGGTTGGTATCAGGACTTCAACTTCTTCCTGCTGGTTGATTCCTAGAACATCCAGCCCAAGCTGAAGCGCAGCCGTGCACGAGTTGACCGCCAATGCGTGACGGCAACCGACATAAGCAGCGAATTCACGTTCAAACTGCTGCGCCATCGGCCCAGTTGTGAGCCATCCGGACTCCAGCACGCTGGAGATTGCGTCATGCTCTTCTGGACCTATAGAAGGTCTGTGGAAGGGAATGAATTTATCTGGCATGTTCGTCCTGCCTCACTGGTGAATACGATGGGACCTAAGCAGCAATCGGCGGAGAGGCATCCGAAGCCCGCAGCTCAGTAACAACACTCAGCTCATGGCAAGAATTGTTTGTGATCACATATTTTCTGCCGCACTCAACGCACGTTACGTGCGACGTCTCATCCGAGAGCCGTGTACCGCAATAGCACATCCAGCCAACCTGTTCCGCGGGGATCCCCATGACCAGAGCGTAGTCAGGAACTTCTCGCGTCACTACGGCGCCGGCAGCAACAAAGCAATAGCGGCCGAGCGTTACGCCGCAAACCACCGTTGCATTCGCGCCGATGGAAGCGCCACGTCTAACCAGCGTTCTGCGATATTCCTGTTTCCGATTGATGTGACTACGCGGATTGATGACATTGGTAAAAACCATGGAAGGCCCGCAGAAAACGTCGTCTTCCAATTCAACGCCGGTATAAACGGAAACGTTGTTCTGAATCTTTACATTGTCACCGATCTTCACGCCCGGGCTGATGACCACGTTCTGTCCGATATTGCAGCCATTGCCGATCTTAGCGCCGTCCATTACGTGCGAGAAGTGCCAGATCTTTGTTCCCTGTCCGATCTCGCTGCCCTGGTCGATGACCGCGCTTGAATGTGCGGAGTAGCCAGGCTCCACTCCGTTCAATTCAACCGGACTGCCGCCATTGCGCAGAGAACGCTCGCAAGCATTCAGCACTTCCAGCACCTGCAAAGCCCCGGCTGCATCGGTACGCGGAGTCCGTTTTTCCCGGATACATTCCAAAAAGTGCTCGCACTCCCGCTTGAGAGGCTCTTCGTTTGGAATGGGCACCACCTGGCCGCCATCTTTGTACGCAACTGGCATGCGGTCCACCCAATCGATACGATGCGAATACAAGACCAGCTTGCGTTCGGTCTCAACATCGTCAAAAACAGCCATCTTTTTGCCGCCAACAATGGTCAGCTTTTGTTCTTTGAAGGGGTGGAGCCAGCTCACAAAAATGTGTACGTTCACGCCGCTGGCAAACTGGCAGGTACTCAAGGTGGTATCCGCCACTCGTGAGTCTACGTAGGTGCCGCCATGGCTGGCCACACGTGTTGGCATCTCCTCTAACAGGTAAAGGACCGCCGAGATATCATGGGGAGCGAAGCTCCACAAAATATTTTCCTCGCCACGCAACTTGCCCAGATTGAGTCTGGAGGAATAGACGTACTTGATCCTTCCTAATTCTCCCGAAGCAATCAGCTCTTTCAATTTGAGGATTGCAGGATGATATTGGAGGATGTGGCCAACCATGAGCACCCGACTGCGTGACTCGGCAATTTTCGCCAGATGCCGTCCTTCGGCGAGCGCCAGCGCCAATGGTTTCTCAACCAGCACATGCTTACCCGCTTCCAGGGCTTGCCTGACGAGTTGGTAGTGTTGGGCGGCTGGGGCGGCGATGGCTACAGCTTCCACTTCAGGATCTGCCAGGACCACGGCAATATCGGGAGTCGTCTGGACGCCATAGTTTTGACGTGCGGCCTCGAGGGCCTGAGAACGCACATCACATACGCAACGCAGGGCACCCAGGTTGTAAAACGTGCGCACAACATTCTTGCCCCAATAGCCACAACCGATGACAGCAATGTTCGGATAAGCCATTCGCTACTTCTCCTTTTTCATGCCGGCGCGGATATGGCCATAGAAGCGGGCAACAGCATCGACAAACATGTTCTGCTGGTCTTCGGTAAGCTCCGGATAGTTGGGAAAGGAGAGTACTTCATGCGCAGCGGCTTCCGCGTGAGGCAGGCTTCCCTCCTTATAGCCGAGATATGAAAATGCGGGTTGAAGATGGAGCGGATAGGGATAGTAAATCTCAGTCGGAAGACCTTCGCGCTGCAGATGTTCGCACAGGCGATCGCGCTCTGCGCAACGAACCGTGAACTGGTTATAGACATGACGCATGCCATCAGGTTCTGCAGGAATCCGCAATGAATGCCGTGCCCTGGATCCGCCGAAAAGCTTGCGGTACCGCTCGGCATTCCGGCGCCGGCGCTCTGTCCAGTCGTCGAGATGACGGAGCTTCACACGCAGAATCGCAGCCTGCAACGCATCCAGCCGGCTGTTCATACCGAGAATTTCATATCTGTACTTGTACCGGCTGCCGTGGACCCGCAGCATCATCAGGCGGTCAGCATAATCCGGATCATTGGTCGCGATAAGGCCGCCATCGCCGGCACCGCCCAGATTCTTCGACGGAAAGAAGCTGAAGCAGCCCATGGCGCCAATGGTGCCCGCATTCCGCCCCTGATAGACCGCGCCAATCGCCTGGGCGGCATCCTCGATCACAACAATCCCATGAGGACCGGCCAGATCCATGATCGGCTGCAATTCAGCGGCAAGGCCAAACAGGTGTACTGGAATGATGGCCCGGGTTCTGGGAGTAATAACCTTTGCCACGCTTTCGGGATCAATGTTGTAAGTATTGGGATCGATGTCTGCGAAAACCGGGGTTGCGCCGGCCCGGGTTATGGCGCTTGCCGTGGCAACGAAAGTGAACGGCGTAGTGACAACCTCATCACCGGCGCGGATTCCGATGGCGAGCAGCGACAGGAGGAGTGCGTCAGTTCCGGATGCGCAGCTTACGGCAAAGCGGCATCCAAGATACTCTGCGATCTCGGCTTCAAACCGCTCCACCTCCGGGCCGAGCACAAACCGCTGAGTCTCCAACACGTTTGATACGGCTTGCATCACCTCGCTGCGGATCTGTTCGAACTGAAGTCCCAAATCAAGAAACTGCATAGGTGTTGTCCTTGACGGTTGTGAAAAAGTCGGATTAGGGATTGTGTCAATTGCCACATCTACTCCTTTACATCTTTACCCATGGATTTTTCAGGGTTTCGACTGGGAATAAGCTTAAAAAAGCCTGCTGAAGGTGTTTTGATCAGGCAGCGAAGTCACTAAACTATGCTGCCAGACTGGCCCGGCTACGCCGATAGCGGGACAGGGTATCGTGCCGATGCACATCGCACAGGGCCAGAATCTCTTCACTGGGACAGTATTCGGGAACCAATGATTCCAGGATCTTCACCAGGCCATGCACGTTTCTTGATTCCACCAGGGTTGAGAGTTCATCGAGCCAGCCCCGCATCTGGAAGAAATCAACCGGCCCCCCTTGGAGCACTCGGATTTTTTCATGAGAAGTCGGAGTGACACCTTCACCCTGGAGTCGCAATTCTTCGACCAGCTTTTCACCCGGTCGCAGACCGGTGTAGACGATTTTGATGTCCTTGCCAGGTTCAAGACCGGCCAACCGGATAACGTTCTTGGCGAGTTCGTCAATCCTGATGTCTTCACCCATATCAAGGATGAATATCTCTCCGCCGTGTCCCATGGTGGAAGCCTGGAGGACCAACTGCACAGCCTCAGGAATAAGCATGAAGAATCGCTTGGCTTCGGGATGGGTGACGGTGACTGGCCCGCCGCTTTGAATTTGTTTCTGGAACGTGGGCAACACGCTGCCATTGCTGCCCAGAACATTACCGAAGCGTACGGCAACAAAACGCGTTTTTTGATGCTGAAGGCCAAGGATAATCAGTTCGGCAACTCTCTTGCTCACTCCCATGATGTTCGTGGGTTTTACGGCTTTGTCTGTGGAGATCATGACAAAGTCGCCAACCTCGAATTGGCGCGCCACGAGCGCCACATTGTATGTACCAAAAATGTTGTTGGTGACGGCTTGAAAGCAGTTCGTCTCCATCATGGGAACGTGCTTGTAAGCGGCGGCGTGAAACACTGAGCATGGCCGGTGAGCTGCGAATACTTCGCGCAGAAGCCCCACATCCAGAATGTCGCCGATAACTGGAATGTAATCGAGCCCGGGGAAATCGCGGCGAAGCTCCCAGCAAAGCTGGAAAAGATCATTTTCCGAACGTTCAAACAGCACGAGCTTCCGAGGGCCAAAGCGGGACACTTGACGGCACAACTCGGAGCCGATTGAGCCTCCAGCGCCCGTAATCAGAATCGATTCGCCCCGCAGTTTTTTCTGAATGTTACCGAGATCCAGACGAACGGGCGCACGTCCCAACAGATCTTCCAGGCGGACCTGCCGTATACGATTGATACTCGACTGCCCATCCAGGCGCTTGCCGATGCCGTTTAAGATTTTGAATTCAACGCTGCATGGCGAGCACTTGCTGATGATCTCGTCTATTTTCTTACCATCGGCTGAAGGAATTGCGATCAGGACGCACTTTACACCGTGTTTTTCCACGAGAGCTGCAATGTCATCCGTCGTTCCGAGCACGCGCCTTCCGTGGATCTTAATTCCCAGCTTGCTGATGTCGTCATCCACAAAACCGATGGGCTTGTAATCCAGATCGGGATTTTGTATCAGCTCACGCATGATCGTGGTTCCGGCAACACCGGCACCCACCACCAGAGTTTCATTGCGGGCAACACAGGTCTGAACGGTCTCAGTGTAGGCACGCACAGCAAACCTGGCTCCCCCGATGCAGAAGATCGTCAACAACAGGTCTATGAAAACAACAGATCGCGGGTACCCAAGCGTTGGGATCAAGCCGACCCATAGAGACAAATAAATCAACGAGGCGCTCGTAAAGCTTGCCTTAGTAATGTCGACCAGGTCGCTCATGCCCACATATCGCCACCACCCGCGCAGAAGTCCAAAGGTTCGGAATACTGCGAGCTTGATAACTATGACCCAGGGCAATGACAGCAGAAACGCTCTTCGAGATTGGGCGTCCATCGAAAAGTCCAGTCTCAGGACAAACGCGGTGTAATACGTGACGATTATAAGAACAACCTGGAATAAGACAATGAGCGCTGTACGTCTTCTCAGAAAGGGCAGTGCATGCCCTGTTTCGATATTGGACATCGGTTTCATGGTGATTGTGTTGATTTGTTGAAAGAGATTAGGAACGTTTGTAGGGGTAGTAGTAGCCGTGTTCGGAGACATCGTGTGCATTCAGCACAACTTTAATGATCCGAGGAGATTTCACCTCGTTAAGCAATTCCATGCTGCGGGCAATCGTCGGGCCCGAAGTCCGGCCAGATCGGGTCACGAAGATGATGCCGTCGCTGAAGGTGGAAAGTGCGCGTCCGTCGGCGTAGGGAATGACGGGTGCTGAATCAAGAACTACGAAATTAAATCGGGCGCGCAGAGATTCCACAATGGACTGCATCATTCTGCTACTGATCAAATGAGCGCCCTCTTCACTGGCTTCTCCGCCTGCCAGTACAAAAAGATTGGGAGAATCCCGAACAGCAATCAAAGCGTTTTGCAATGGAACGGAACCCAGTAAAACATCCCCAAGGCCTTTTTCCGAATGCACTCCGCATGCACCAGCGACGCTAGGACGCCGGAGATCAGCATCGACCAGGCAGGTCCTCTGGTGCTGAGATAACGCAACGGCCAAATTCACGGCCACGGTCGTTTTCCCCTCGCCGGGAAGTGACGAGGTTACCAGGACAACTTGCGGCTGCTCTTCTTTAGCCAGAACAAGGTTCGCACGTAGCGACCGCATCGCTTCCGATTCAGGTGAATTCGGCCGCTCAAGCAGGAACTTTGCCGGGCCTTCGAACGCATGTCCGTCAGCAGCTCCAGTCTGGGAGGCCCCGTTGAAGCCATCGTTCGAAAATTGAGGAATCATGGAAACAGAGGGGATCCCACTCCAATCTCGAATGTCTTGTGGACTACGCACAGGAAGGGTCAGCTTCTCATGCACAAAAGCAAGCACGACTCCACCGAAGATGCCGCCTAAAAGGCCCAGAGCGAGAAAAGCCAGACGGTAACGACGCGTAGGTTGGTCGAGAAAGCGGGCGGAATCCACAATGCGGATGTTGCTGGACTGTGATGCAGCGGCGATGCCCGCTTCCTCTATTTTGCCAAGGAGGGATGTGTAGAGCGAAGTAAGGGCCTGCGCCTGCTTCTTCAGCGTATTGTATTCCGCAACGTCGCTGATGGTTTTGCTGGCCTCCTTCTTCTGTGCCTCCATCATTCTTTCACGAGCCCGTGCAGCGCCATAGCTAATGCGCAGCTGGTCCAGCGCGGCTTGCCGCTGGATCCCGAGCTGTTTTTCGAGCTCGTTTATCTGGTTTTGCAGCTTCTTCGTGTTGGGATGGCTGACCCCGTAGATGACCGAGTTCTGCGAGAGCTGAGAACGCAGTTCAGCAAGGTTCTGCGTCAACTTCTGTACGACCGGGTTATCACGTACCTGAGGCAGGGAGTCAATGCCGCCTTCCCGTGACTTCTGAAGATAGGACTCAAGCTGTATGCGTTCGGACTGGATCTGAGTGATCTGGCGGCTCAGGTCATTGATAAGATCGCCAAATGTGTTTCTGCCTTCATCGACTTCTGCAACCCCGGTCCGCTTCTGAAATGCGGCAAGATCACGATTCGCTTGTTCCACCTTTGTGCGTACATCATCGAGTTGGCCCTGAAGCCAGGCCCGAGATGTTGCGATGGTGTCATGCCTCATCTTCAGTGTGCGATCAATAAAAGTCTGGACCAGAGTATTGGTTATGTCGGCGGCGAGTTTGGGGTCGTGAGCCATCACGCCAACGCTGATCAGATGGCTATTGGGATCGTGCATGACTTTCCGGCGCGCACGAAAAGTGCGTAACGCTGCGTTCTCCGCCGCAGTCAGCTGGTGTGGATCCGCAGCCGCTGCACCAACGGGAACGTTGTCATTGAAGTCAGAGTTCCTTTCGAGGCCAAGCTTGCGAATGACGGCAATCGCCAAGTCGTCGCTTTGCAGGTTCTGCGACTGGGTTTCGAGGTACTGCGTTTCAGTTGACGGGCCGACCACGCTTTGCATGGTAAAAGTTTCGGAACCAGGCGGATCGATTTCAATTCGAGACAATGGTTCAAACTTCGGTCTGATCATGAACACAGTGATTGCGACAGCGGCCGTTACCAGACCAGCAAAGGATGCTATAAGCCGCCATTTGTTGCGAATGACCGCAAACACTTTCGCGTACTCGGAATCCCGTGTTACCGCTTTTTCGCTTTGGCCGGCAGAAGCGGGAAAATCTGGAAAAGGCGGGCTGAATTCAGAGGTCGTTTCCCGACGGGTAGGCTTCACGGTACTTTTCTCCCGAAATTCAGCCTTACGTAACAGCTCGAAGTCTCTACTCATAGGTAAATCTGACTCACTCGAAAAGGATCTAGGGTGGCCTTCAGAACAAAGGAATTTACTTCACGGACTCCGAATTCAGCTTGAAGATAATCCGCACCAGAGTGGGACGAGACGACGAAAGCTGGGTGGCCGGATACCGCCACTGCCATGCTGCTCGTTCGGCCGCTTCTCTGAGAAGAACATTCCCGCTCACCGTGCTGACTTGTTTAACATTCCCCTCGGGACTAACCTGCAGCCTCAGCAAGACTTCACCTTCAACCTGTCTCAGCTTTGCAATTTTCGGATACTCTGGATTCACCGTCTTGAGCGGGTGCAGAACGGAATCCTGCGATGTATCAATCACCGGACTGGCATTCACGAGGCTGTCATCCGCCGGGTTGGCATTCACCGGGCTAGCATCTCTCTCGTCCAGTCGTGGAGCGGGACCTGAACCCGAAGCAGCCGTCAGGGATGGCACGGGGTCACGAAGAGCTTTGGACAGCTCGGTGGTGCCTGGGGAGGCGGTTACTTCAGCCGGACTAGCGTCTGAGAGATGAAGCTTGGATGAAAGCGCGGTTTGGGGAAGCGTCTCAACTGGTCTGGGTTTAGCTACACGCACTTTGTGGTCTTCGGCATTTGTGTTTGGCAGCCCAGTCAGCAACGCACTCGCCTGATCGACACTAGCCTGATCGACATTAAAAAGAGAGGAACCCGGGTATTTAGACTTGTAAGCAGGATCAGCCGTCGCTTGCGAAGAACCACCAACTGCAGCTACGCCAGTTGAATTGTTTAGCCCGTACCAGCCAGCCAATAAACCTAGCGCGACCAAGACGAATACTCCGATTATCAAGGTTGAGCGATCACCATTCCTCGTGCCCCTTACCTTAGCTCTGTGGACTTGCTCCAGTTGTCCATGGCTACGACCAGCGGTCTGAGTGGTTTGGCGCTGCTGCGGGAATGTGGCGGATGAAGCCGATTGCTCTACGTCGTTTGCGGAGGACGGGTCGATCCAGCGTAAACGCTCCTGCGAAGACGCCGGATCAGGCCGTTGCGACTCAAACATCCCCCTTCGTTCTTCCGGAAACTCAGTTCCTGTGAATGCCTTTCTCTTTTCAAGAGCTGGCAAATGATGTGCTGGGCTAAGACTCGCTCGATCACTGGAATGCACGAGTGCAAGGTCTTGTGCGGCCTGCCGTATGAGCTTGGCCGTGACGCGCCGCTCCCCGGCCGTATATGCGAGTAAAAGTGAACGACCGCACAACGAGTTCACAATCCGTGGAATGCCTTCACTTTTTTCAATTAGTTCAGTAATCGAGTCCACCGTGAAGAGATATTCAGCATCTCTGCAACCCGCAACTCCCAGCCGGTGCGCGACATATTCACGCACTTCATCACAATTTAAAGGGCTAAGCCGACAAACCGTCGAAATCCGCTGCGCCAGCTGCGAAAGTTCAGGTGAAAGCAATGTTTCGCCTAGTTGAGATGAACCGGCGAGGATAATGTGCATGAGCTTGGCGCGGGCAGTTTCGAAATCGGAAAGCAGACGGATTGCTTCCAGAGACGAAGGCTGAAGATTCTGGGCCTCGTCAATAATGATGAGGACCTTGCGTCCAGCCCTGGCTTCGTTCACCAGCATCTCCTTAAGGTGCTGGTGCAGCGACACTTCGTCTCGCTTGCGGACGGGCAGCTCAAGCTCTGACGCAAGATAACGGAGCAGGTCGTATCGCTTACATTGTGTCTGAAAGATGAAGGCCGTGCGAGCTGAATCGCGGTACTGCGCCAGGAGATGGTGGAGCAGCGTGGTCTTCCCCATTCCGGGCTCACCAAGCAGCACGGTGAAACCCAGGTTTGACTCAATCGACTGCACCATCGATTGCAGCGCGGCAGCATGTATGCCAGAGGAAAAAAGGAAATCTGGATTGGGAGTAACCCCGAAGGGCGCCTCATGAAAACCAAAGTATCTTAGAAGGCTTTCTCTTTCTTCTCCGGCTTTCAGGAGATTCGTGTCCATCCACAGATCGTGCTCTGGATTGTTGTTTGCAGAAGCCGGATACATAGTGGTCGCCGTTGGACTGAAATCCTAGTGCAAAGACTCCACGTCTGACGCCTCAAGATAAACAGCCACTGAGCGCGCCATCCATTCGAAAGAGACGATGACCTGCACTTCACTTTTAACCTCAACGATGATTCCTTCCAGCCCAGCCAAGGGCCCTGCCGTGACCCGAACACGCTTCCCACACCGGAGGTATACATGGGGTTTGGCTCTGCCAAGCGCCATTGCTCGACTAAGAGCGTCGATTTGCGATTCCGGCACCACGGCGGGAACACCGTTAAAGGAAACCAATGAGACTATCCCGGGCAGTCCCAGAATACGTAAACGATCCTGTAGCGCTATCCGAATGAACACATACGAGGGAAATAGCGGGAGAAGAACTTCAACGCGACGCTGTCTCCATTGCCGCGATACTCGGTAGAGTGGAAGAAAACTCCTGATACTGCGTTGCGAGCACTGTTCAGCCACGAACTTCTCGTGGCGGCCTCTTGTGTAAACAGCATACCAGCGTTCCTCGCGGGTCAGCTCTGACGTGTCCGCTTTGTTACTGCGGCACGAGAGTTCTTTCCCATCTGTGTCAGATGTGGAGTTATTCTCAAAAACGTCGCCAGACATAGCTTCGCCCTCTCAACGACATCTGTGAGTGTTCTAAGGCCTTGCAACACTCGTCAGCGAAGGCAGACATCTATTAGTAACTTCTTAAGTACTTTCGCCAGCCCTTACGTGCAAAAACAAAATAAATGGGGAGCGAACCGCTCACAAGGAGTAGATTGCTGCATTCCGCTTGAGAGGAAACGCTCTGCTAGAAGTGACAGCCCAAGAGAACAAGAGACCAGAGCCATATTTCTCACGAATATTGCGACGACTTTCCTACGGAATCCCTTAGACCGAAGGCTTTCCGAGTCTCCGTGCGAGTGGCGACGATCAACACTCACTCGTTAAAGGTAAAGAAATAAATAAGTTTGTTCACGCGGCAAACTACCCCACTCCCTGTGCATCTTTCTGAGCAGGAAAGATCTCCGCACAATCAAAAAGATATTTCTCTGAGGCGCATCTCATGAGTTCTCTCTTCTTTTCCTCAGCCTATCGTGAACCTTTTCAGCCCAAATCAAGCGAAATACCAACTTACAGCGAGCGCCTTGCAATTGCGAGCCGCGAAATTTGGAGTCAGAAGAAATCCTCGCCTGCGCAAGAAATTGGAACCGGAGTTTTCGTGACCGCGAAGATGCGTGCCTGCGATCAATCTGGCTGCGAATCAATTGCGGGATGATGCGAAAAGGAAGGATGTACGATCCAGCATGACCGGAGAACAGGACAGATCACATCTGACAAAAAGCATCCGGCGAAGGTTTCACCTGTACAGAGAAGAAGCAGGAGAAGCTGACGGCTGCTACACCCGTCCATCTTCGCCTCGAATCACACGCACGAACCGGTCAAGACCCTGCCTATCAGTCCACCGATATATCAGATATATCAACGGGAGCATGGTATGAGAAGTCGTGTATCGACTGCCTCCGAAAGTGATCGGCAACAAAAAATGGCCGACACCAGGCACACATCTGTCCCGCAGGAATATGAACGGCCATCCGGAATAGCCCCGCCTAGCCGGGATGCGAGAATATCTGTTGTTGTAAGCGATGCCAGTTATATGAGTTCCGAATTGCTGGCACGTGCGTTAGGCCGGGTGAAGATCCTCAACATCATGAAATGCACTGTGGGTTTCGGGGAGACTCTGGAAGCGATTCTGGAATATGTCCCCGACGTGGCAATTGTGAGCACACATTTGGCCGATGGTCCGTACCGAGGACTCGAAGTGGTTCGCCAGGCGCGGCAGCTGTCCGCGAAAACACGGTGCGTGGTTTTGATGGACGATTCCGAAAATGAGGTGGTGACTGACGCATTCCGCGCAGGCGCCCGCGGTGTTTTCAAGCGGTCTACCTCAACGCGCCTGCTGGAGCGATGCATTTCAGTGGTACATGCCGGACAGATATGGGCGAGCAGCGCCGATTTGCAACAGGTGCTTGCCGCACTTGAAAAAGTCATGCCCTTTAAATGCGTGAATGCCCACGGCGACGCGTTACTGACCAGACGCGAACAGGAAGTTGTGCCGCTGGTAGCGCAAGGTCTGACCAATAAAGAAATCTCCGTTCGTCTACGTGTGAGCGAACATACTGTCAAGAACCATCTGTTCCGCATTTATGAAAAGCTCGGAATTTCAAGCCGGGTTGAGCTGATTCTCTACGCGATCTCTGAACATGAGGGAAATCCCTAGTTTGTTTGCCAGCATGGCCCTGCGTAGCGGTGAGAACCGCTGTGGAAGCACAACCAGAAAATATTTAACGCAGAAGCTTTTGGGGCACAGCCGTGCGAGACAACGACCAATGTCTACACTCAAGCTCTTTCGCGTAGGAACGATTTGCGAGCGGGTCCATTGATTCCGAGCCGCCATCCTTCATGAGTAACCTCCTTTATTCACACTGCATTAATGGCCATGCTCGCTGCGGGGTGATTGGCACCCTGGATAGCTCCAGAATTTCGTCCACTGACCACTGGTCATAGATGTGCGAACCGTGTTTGAACGCGATCACGCGGCCATCACTTGCTATCAGAAAGTCGGCCGGCAAACCGAAGCGACCACCTCTGCTCGCACACATTGAGGAACACCGACAGTTATTTCGCGTAATGGCAGGAAAGCGAAGCGGCGCAGTGGTTCAGAATATCGTCCGTAAGTTTGGTTGTTGATCTTGTGCGGGATGACCTCAAGATGGTCATCGCACCGGGCGACGCTCGTTCTAACACAACGAACTCAGGGGGCGAATTCATTGCCGCAGGTTTGTTCGGAATGCTCGTCTGGTGGTTGGACAGTAAGCCTCAGCTATCGATCGAGGAACTTAACACCCTGTTTCGGCAGTTTGCGATTCCCGCTGTCAAAGCAGCGTTACAACCGCAACCAGCACCATAACCATTCTGTCACGGTCGAGCGCCTTAGCGTGCTTGAACAAAGTAAAAAGTGCTGCTCTGATACTCACCCAAATTCTAGAATTCGGCGGGGGTGTTTTTCTTGCGTTTACCAAGTGGTACCTGTCAGTATTACCAGTGGCTCCGCCTCCAGTAGCTTGGTACTTCTTGCATTTGTTTCCATGTGAAGAGTATTAGCGTCTTCCTCCAGATTCAAATTCGCCATTCACCCGGGGACCAGCGAATTGTCGCATTGCTCCGATAACCGTGGGCAGCCCTCGTCTGGACGGCTAAACTCCAGAAGAGGACGGCGACGCCACGTCTGGGTTTTGTTCGCGGCCTTTGCCGCCATTGTCTTGGCCTACCCAACTGCAGTGACACGCGCAGCGGTGCCCACAACAGAAGTACGCAGAATCCTGATTCTGAACGAGGCAAATCCTACCTATCCAGGAATGACCATCATCAGTCAGGGAATCCAGGCTGTGCTGAATGACTCACCCTATCATCTTGAATTCATAGGCGGCGTTGTTCTGATCCTGGCCGAAAGTCTACTGATTTTGGGGCTGGTTTGGCAGAGGGCAAGGGCAAGACGTGCAGAAACCCATGTGCGGGAGAGCGAGGAGCGTTTCCGTCTGCTCGCAAATACCGCACCTGTAATGATCTGGGCATCCGGGACTGACGGAAAATGCAGCTACTTCAACAAGACCTGGTTGGACTTCACTGGCCGCCCACTTCAGGCGGAACTTGGCGATGGTTGGACGGAAGGAGTTCATCCGGATGATTCAAGCCGCTGTCTCGAAACCTACACCGAAGCATTCAAGCGACGCGAGTCGTTTGAAATGGAGTACCGGTTGCGGCGAAAAGATGGAGAGTATCGCTGGATTCTCGACAATGGCGTACCAAGATTTAACCTGGATAGTATCTTCGCCGGCTACATCGGCTCTTGCATCGACATCACGGACCGGAAGCTCGCAGAAGAGAGTCTCGCCACCATTGGGCGCAGATTGATTGAGGCGCATGAAGCGGAGCGCACCTGGATTGGAAGGGAGCTTCATGATGACATCGATCAGCGCCTGGCGTTGTTAGCGATTGAACTGGAGCAATGGAGTCGGAAGGCTTCGACCAATGAAATCACGGAGCGAGTTCGCCACATCCAGGCGCAGATCGTAGAAATTGCCAGGGATGTGCAGGGACTGTCCCACCGCTTACATTCTTCGAAACTCGAATACCTTGGCCTGGCCAACGCGGCTGAGAGCTTCTGCAGAGAGCTTTCCGAAAAAACCAAGGTTGAGATTGTGTTCGAACATGCAGGTATACCACGTAATCTCTCGAAGGAAGTCTCACTGTGTTTGTTCCGAGTTTTACAAGAGGGGCTGCAGAACGCCGTGAAGTATAGCGGTATTCGGAGCTTTGCGGTGAATCTGCAGGGAACAGGAGATTCGATCGAACTCACAGTGGAGGACTTTGGAAGTGGCTTTGATGAACAAGAGGCTTTCACTCGCCATGGACTGGGCTTGATCAGCATGCGCGAAAGGTTGCAATTGGTGCACGGCGAGTTTTCAGTGAAATCGCGACCGGGAGCCGGCACTACGATTCGCGCTCGCGTTCCGTTGAACGCTGACGAATATCGGGCCAGGGCCGGCTAAGCACTCGATGAATTTATCCATGCCGCTTTGCACAATGGCTCAATTGAGAAATGTATGATTCTGAATACAACCAGCAATGAACATCTCAGAGGCGGTTCAGGCGTCTGTCAGCCTTTCGTCTGCTCGGTCTAAGCTCCTTGCCCGCTCGATGGCCGAATCGCGTTTTACCGGGGGCTTAGGGGGTCACTTTCGGCGGGACAATTTAGAATGACCTTCAATGGCCTCCGCATCTCATGCTTTAAAAGTACTTCGAAGCGTTCCGATCTTGAACGGTCTCACCGAAGTTGAACTCCAGTTCCTTGCTGAACGTGCTGTTCCGCGCGAGTACAGCAAGGGCGAGTTGCTATTTACTGAGGGCGATCCCTGTGCCGGCCTGTTCATCATCGAGAGCGGCCGAGTGCGTATTTTCAAGAGCTCGCCCAACGGGCGAGAACAAATCCTGGCCGTGGAAGGGCCGGGCAGTTCGGTAGCCGAGTTGCCGCTTTTTGATGGCGGAAATTATCCCGCTTCTACGGCCGCAATCGAGAATGCGAGCATATATTTCATCAGCAAACAGGATTTCCATTCGCTCTGTCTGGTGCATCCCCAGGTGCCGCTCAAAGTGCTGAAAGTGGTTGGCGCCCGCCTGCGCAGACTGATTGGAATCATTGAAGAGCTCTCATTCACTACTGTACGCTCGCGGCTCATTTCAGCTCTGGTGCGCAGGGCGAAGACTGGAAAGAAAACGCGCGAAGGAGTTGAAATCGAATTGCCGCCGAGCAATCAGGAATTGGCATCAGAGATCGGCACGGTGCGAGAATTGGTTTCACGCAACCTGAGCCGCTTACAGGCTGAAGAACTCATACGGATGGACTCCAAGACCGTTATCATCCCCGATATCAAACGCCTGGAAGCGGAGCTGAAAAATTCTGAATAACGCATTTCTGTGACAAAAGTCATAGGCCAGCAATGCACGGCGCTCCTAGACTCTCAATGGAGGATCGATTGCCGCAATTCTCCCGAGGAGAGCAGCTTATGAACCTGGATAGCGCACGCACGGTTAGAGAATTAGCCATAGAAATTCCCAATGCTACCCGCGCTTTTGAGAAGCTCGGCATTGACTATTGCTGTGGCGGATCAAAATCACTCAGAGATGCCTGCCAGAATGCGCATGTCTCGCTTGAAGATGTGTTAAGCGCGCTGGAAACGGACAGCCTCTTCAAGCCTGCGCCCGGGTCGGACGTACAAGAGCCTGGAAGTGGAACGTTGAGCCAGCTGATCGAACACATTGTTGGCATGCACCACGCGTATGTGAAGCGAGAACTGCCCCGTCTTCAGCAACTGTTGCATAAGGTGGTGTCAGTGCATGGCAAAGCCCATGCGGAACTGGGCCGTATCCAGGAGCTGTTTCAGGGCATGTCCGCCGAGCTCAGCTCACACATGATGAAAGAAGAACACATTCTTTTTCCCTACATCGCAACCCTGGAGAATGCAGTGAGCAATGGCCGGCCAAGACCCAGACCGGCATTTGGCACGGTCAGCAATCCAGTACACATGATGGAGCTTGAGCATGACGCCGCGGGCGCAACGCTGAAAGAAATCAGCACCCTCAGCTCAAACTATGCGCCTCCCGAGGCAGCCTGCTTCAGCTACAGAACCCTGTATGCGGCCTTGAAAGATTTCGAGACCGATCTGCATCAGCATATTCATCTGGAAAACAACATGCTCTTTCCCCGCGCAATCGCGATGGAGAATGGCACCGAGGACAGTCTGTAATGGCGTCATTGATCGCCATCGACGAGATCAGAGCTATGGGCGAACCGGCCATCCTGCACAAAGGTCGCGAACAGAGAGCCCAACGCCTTTTGATGGCGTATGCGATAACCGGTCTTCTTTTCATGGTTCTGCCCGGGACTTTTCTCGGCGTGTGGAACCTTCTTGCAATCAGTGGAGGACATGGAGGCGCCGTCTCTACAGCGTGGATCCAGGCGCACGGCCATGCGCAAATTTTTGGTTGGATCGGGACTTTCATCCTTGGGATTGGTTTTTATTCCATCCCTAAGATGACAGGCGGGAGCGTTCAACCGGCCATGCGCGGTTGGATTGTCTGGGGCCTCTGGACGTCGGGCGTCCTTTTGCGATGGGTATGCGGTTTCTACCATCTGTATTGGCGCGTGTTGCTGCCGGTTTCCGCTCTGCTGGAACTTGCGGGCTTCCTGATATTTCTCAATTCGGTAAGAAGCCATCGTTCAGCCTCTTCGAGAAAGAACAATGAGCACATGCCGGTCTGGATCCTCTCGGTCCTGATCGGCACGGCAGGGTTTGGCATTGCATTGTTGATGAACCTGGTTGTTGCCGTGAGTGTGAGTTTGCATGACACAGGGCCGGCATTCCCTCTGGTGTTCGAGGCCCGATTCCTCGCGCTGGTCTCGTATGGGTTCATTGTCCCGACTATCTGGGGATTCAGTGCACGATGGCTGCCAGTTTTCCTTGGCCTTAAACCATTGAACGAGCGGGCGCTCCGTTACGCTCTTCTGGTCGTGATTACTGGAGTCCTCCTCACACTCACAGGCATCTCACAGGTCGCGCACTGGATGATTGCCGCGGCGGCGGTGATCGCCGTAGCAGCTCTTCGTCTTTTCCAGCAGCCCCGACAAGCGGCGAAGACTGCGGGCGTCCACGAGTCATTTCCGGCATTTGTTCGGATTGCTTATGTGTGGATGGTGATCGCAGCAGCGCTGGGCGTGTGCGCTGTGTATTTCGACCGTGTTCACGGATGGATTGGCGCCTCCCGTCACGCGCTCACGGTTGGCTTCGTTTCCACCATGGTGTTCGCGATCGGCCAGAGAGTACTGCCTGCCTTTGCGGGAATGCGCGTGCTCTACAGCCCGCGGCTGATGCTGGTCTGTCTATTGCTTCTGAATGCAGGCTGTTTACTGCGGGTGGGTAGTGAAATTCTGGCCTACGAAAATTACTGGGCGCCCGCGTGGAAGGCATTGCCCTGGTCTGCAATCTGTGAGCTGACGGCTGTTACCGTGTTCGCGGTAAACATGCTGCTGACCTTCAAGCAGCCGCCGGCACACCAAATGAAAGCAAACTTTGCTAAGTAATCCGGGACGGTTACTTCGGCTCTGAGAGAGTCAGCAGAAATGCGCTCTCTTCAAAGGCGTCAACGCTGTGCATAATCCCCGGATCAAGTGCGAGCAGTTGGTCGGGCTGGAGATCGAAGGTTCCGGCTGGAGTATGAAATTGAATGTGCCCTCGCAGTACATGAATCAAGATGCGCGTCTTGGTTTGGTGGTCATCCCACCGGCTCAAGGCCCGCATGCAAATCAGCACGATGCGGAACTCCGAATATTTGAGCAGAAGCTTCGTCTTGTGGCCGGCTTCTTCTTTGAATGAAGCATCTGCCTGTAGCCGATTTATTTCAGTGCTGAGATTGATGAATGCGCCGCAGTCAAATAGCGTGGGCGATTTTAGAACTTCGATGCCATTGTGCCCCGGACCACTGGCCTTGTCTTTACCGTCGTTCATGGGTTTGGCTCTCTCCAGTTGTGATCCTGCTTGATCTTGCGATCAAAATTGAAGACATAGAGGACCAGCAGACCGTTGATGGCGAAGACGATGACAGATCCGATTGTGGCATGAACCGCTGTACTTCCTTCATGCCGCATGAATGCGTCAACAGAAGCAGCAAGCAGCCATAGTTGCACAACAACTCCAATGCCGACCAGCACCAGCAGCGCCGTGAAGAGGGTTGTTCCTTGTGCCTGGCGGGTACTCATCAGACATCTACTCCCACGGCAAAAACCTCGTTGCCTTGTTGTTCCAGCTTAATCCGTGGCAACGGTCGCGTGGGCGGACCGGCCAGCGGTCTTCCCTCATCCACTGAGAAGTATCCGTGATGGCACGGGCAAAATAGAGCATTTTCCTCTTCTTTATGAATCACGGCACAGGAAAGGTGTGTGCAAACCTGAGAATATGCAACCAGGTCGCCGTTGCTTTGACGCACCAGGATGCATGGGTCTTCTTCAGTTGGGTAGGAGAATAACTTGGACCCGCCAACTGCAATGGAGGAAGCAAGGGCCACCCTGGTTTTAGGCATCTCCGAGGCTTTGACGATGTACGGAAGCCCAGCGACCACGGCGTTCGCTCCGGCAATGGTCAGCGAACCAAGCGCAAGAAATTTGACCATTTCCCGGCGAGTGACATAGTTATCGCTCTCCCAGTTCACGGGAAAGTCGTCTCGCCAGCGTGCGTCCTTCTGCTTCTTGTTGCACTCCAGGCATTCTTCCTGTTTTTTGTCCTTTTCTTCAGGCATGTCAGTCTCCCTTGAGCAGGGCGGCGACGTCGTATTCATCCGTCGTTGTCATTCCAATCTGCTCAATTGTTACGTCGATTTTTTGCACGCTGCGCGGAACCAGCACGTTGACTTTGGTGCGTACCGTCTCCCCGCCGAACTGCCAGTCACGAATGGCAATCCCCTGGCGCGTGCGCTCGATATTCTCGCGTGTTGTGAAGGTGAGCGCGCCAGAAGGGCAAACCGTCGCACACATAGGACGCTTGCCGATGCTGGTGCGGTCATAACACATATCGCATTTCATCATCTGGTTGATCTCGGCCTTGTACTTCGGTACGCCGAAGGGACAGGCGAGCACACAGTTGGAGCAGCCAATGCACCGAGGTTTCAGCGAGCTCTGCACAATGCCGTCGGGCGTCATTTTGATCGCGTCAGCGGGGCAGACCTGGGCGCAGATCGGGTCCTCACAGTGCATGCATATCTGCGGCGCGGTCTGCACGCTGTCCACCCGCATGATAGTTTCCAGATGAATCATGGAGACACCGCGATGCGTGTCGCATTCTTCACATGCCTGCATACAGGCACGGCAGCCGATGCAACGTGAGTGATCGATGAAGAACTCCATGGTGTCCGCGCCGTTCATCGCACTCCTCCGGCTTCCATTTCCAGTTCCGCGATGGCGTCATGCGGCGCCGGCACTTTACTCACCCGGACAGCACAGATCTTGTATTCAGGGATATTCGAGATCGGATCGATGGCGCGCACCGTCATGTTATTGGCAGCGCGATCAAGCGGCCAGTGATACGGAACAAAGACGGTATCGGGGCGAATCGTCTTGACTACGTTGGCCCGCACCGTCACCGAACCACGGCGGCTCTCAACCTTCACGAAATCGCCTTCGTTGATGCCAAGTTTGCCGGCAAGCAATGGATGCATCTCGCACAACGGTTGCGGATACTGGTCCACCAGGGCGCCAATTCTGCGTGTCTGCGTTCCGGAAAGATAATGGGATACCACGCGGCCGGTTGTAAGAATGATTGGATACACGTCATCCGTCTCCTCCGCCGCAGGCTGCCAGTCCACCGCCTGAAAATGGGCTTTGCCGTCAGGATGGTTGAACTTGTTGCCCTCGTAAAGACGAGGTGTGCCCGGATGTTCAGCTGACGGGCAAGGCCAGAAGACGCCTTTCTCGCGGTCGATTCGGTCCCAGGTTATCCCGTAGTAGTCGCAAATCCCACCTTTCGATGCGACGCGCAATTCATCAAAGATCTCTTTCGGTGACTCAAATTTGAATTTGTCTCCGGCTCCCAGGCGGGAGGCGATGTCGCAGATAATCTCCCAGTCGACGCGGGCATCTCCGGGAGGATCAACGGCTTTCTTGTGGTGAATCACCCGTCCTTCCACGTTCGTCGTAGTGCCCTCATCTTCTTCCATTAAAGATCCCGCCAGCACTACGTCGGCGTAGCGGGCGGTTTCAGAAAGAAAGAAATCGACCTGGGCAAAAAATTCCAGCTTCTCGTAGGCTTCACGAATGTACGTGTTGTTGGGCAGAGAAACCATGGGATTGCACGATATGGCCAGCATTCCTTTGATCTTGCCCGCATGAATAGCTTCGAAGATTGGGACCATCGAGAGCCCTTTGTGCGGAATCGCCCCCTCCGGCACGCCCCAGACAGTCGCGATGTATTTACGGTGCTCAGGGTTTTCGACGTCACGCCCGCCCGGAAGCTGATCGCATTTTTGCCCTTGTTCGCGTCCACCCTGGCCGTTGCCCTGGCCGGTGATCATCGCATAGCCGCAGCCCTCGCGCCCGATACGCCCTGTCGCAACCACCAGGTTAATCGCGGCCATGCAGTTCTGTACGCCCTTGGAATGATGTTCAATTCCCCGTGCATGCAGCAGGAAGCTGGTGGAAGCAGGACCCCATATCTCCGCCGCTTTCACAATCATGCTGGCCGGCACACCGGCGATTTTGGAAGCGTACTCAGGCGTATACTTTCTGACCGCTTCCTCAACTTGTTCCCACCCTGTGGTGTGCTGCGCAATAAACTCACGGTTGATCCAACCGCGCTCGATCATGATGTGCATCATGCCGTTGAATACGCCGATGTCGCCTCCTGACTTCACTGGAATGTACAGGTCAGCATTGCGCGCGATGGGCGTCATGCGCGGGTCCATTACGATCAGCTTGGCGCCGTTCTCGCGCGCCTGCCAAAGGTAATTGGTGGTGATGGGAGCACACTCAGCAACGTTTGCACCTGCGACCAATATTGCTTTCGCCAGTGGAATATCACTCCACGGATTGGCTGCGCGATCAATCCCGAAGATTTTTTTTGAAGCCGCGGCTGCAGAGACCATGCATAACCGCCCGTTGTAATCGATATTGGCTGTCTTCACCGCCACCCGGGCAAATTTGCCCATCAGATACGCCTTTTCATTGGTTAATGAAGCCCCGCCGAGCAATGCAAAAGCATCATTGCCGTACGTCTGCTGGATGCGCTTGATCTCATTTGCCACCTTGTCGAGCGCCTCATTCCAACTCACAGGAACAAAGCCGACGCCATCTTTGCGCACCAGTGGAGCTTTCAATCGGTCGGGATGCTCGTCCTGCATGTAGCGCTTCACGCCCTTGGGGCAGAGACGCCCCTGGTTGAAGGGAAAATCCTCCCAGGGCTCAAAGCCGATCACGCGATTGTCCTTTACCTTGAGTTGAATGCCGCACTGTTGTCCGCAGAAGCAGCAATGGGTTTTGACAACGCGGTCCGGTTCAACATCTGCATTCCAGCCAGTGGCGGGAATTCGGTTCAGAGTCGGTCCGAACTGGGCGACCAGCTCGGGGATTGTTACTGGTGTTTTGGCCATAAATCTCTCGTTGAGTCTGAAGCGGACATCACGCGTGTACCCTGTTCGCGCCACTTGCCATCCTGGGCCATCGCCAGCGATTTGCGCCTGCAGACAGGACATACATCCTGGTAATGACCGCCGTTGGAAAGCTGATAATCGATTCCCAGCGCTTTCTGAACGTCCTTCAAGTCCTCAATATGCAGGCATGACGCGAAGGCTTCCCCGCAACGCAGGCACTTTGCCTGTTTCGTCCTGGAGCCTTCATCCTTATAAAACTGAACGCCAATCTGCGCGGGACGCTGAAAAATGTGAAAGAACTTTCCAAAAGGAAGATAGAGCAATGTGAAGATGACCGTGACTGCATGCAGCATCGAGAGGAACCCGTAATTCAGGCCGTGCAGCAGATGGGTTGAGGCCGTCAGGAACAGTCCGGTGATGGAAATTGCAAAGAGCATCAGCAGCGGCATCATGTCCTGCGCGAACTGCTGGACCGAGATTGCGCCTCTGTCACGCGCGCGACGGAACAGCGCAAGAGCAACGCCCAGCAGCACCATCACCGCGGAAATGTCGAGGACGTTGAAGGTAAGAGCTGCGGTCACTGTTCCCAGATGAAATGTCGAAACGTGCTGGCCAAAAACGAATGCCCGGTAGATTTCCTGATTGTCCGACGCGCTCTCAAAATGCACCCATCCAAACGACAACGGAAATGTTACGGCCGCCGCCAGAATGCATCCCCAGGCAATCAGCCAATGTGCTGCCCAGCGCATATGCGAGCGCTTTTCAATGAATCGCTGGGCAAAGAAATCCGAAAAAAATACCTGGGCCAGCCGCAGGACATTACGTGGGAACTTCGCTGGACGAAAGAATATCCGCCAGCCCTGAAACCAATATTTGCGCGTGGGCGGGCGCCGGAGCCACATGGCAAAACGGTAGCCGATCCCGAAGGCGGAAAACACACAGGCCCCGGTGTAAGGTACAAGCGCGGCATCGTAATGCTTCAACCCATTACTGCCGGCAAAGATGAAGATCAGCAGGGCGCCGGCTACAATCAAGCCCCAGATGGTGGCGTGGGCTACATCACGGCCGCTAGTTGCAGTTTGGATCAATTGCGGCTCCTCGCTTTGACTTTCGTTTGCATCTCCAAAAGTATATTGCTACAGAGTCAAGAACATCGGCTTGCGATTTCTAAGTTGCCTTCAATGGCCGCAGCTTCAATTGCTGGCGCGTCGCAAGCATCGCCACTGCAAGACAGAGCAGGGCAAAAACTGCCAGAAATACGAACCCCCAAAAGAAAGATCCTGTCTGTTGCCGGATCAACCCCAGAGCCAGAGGAGGGAAAAAGCCTCCCAGTCCGCCCATGGCTCCTACCAGTCCTGTTACTGCTCCTACGGATTGAGGAAAGTATTGCGGCACCAGCTTGAAGACAGCGCCATTTCCCAATCCGATGGCCGCAGCCATCCCCAGCGCGCCGATGGTGAATGGAACCATCGTCTGCAAAGTCATCAATAACGCCATCGCCGCTACAAATGGGAAGATCCAGCGCAGAATTGTCAGGCCACCCACACTATCTGACAACCACCCGCCGACGGGCCTCATGAAGGTGGCCAGCAGCACGAACCCTGCCGTCCTGAACCCTGCATCTTGTGGCGTCAGCTTGAATAATTCCGTCAGGAACATGGGCAGATAAATGCTCATGGCGACGAATCCGCCAAAGGTCAGGAAGTAAAAGAAGCTGAGCACCCAGCTCATCTTTTCGTTCAACGGCCGCACCATTTGTATGAACGATTTCGGCGCGGTGGTGCGTGGAGCGTCTTTGGCAAAAACGATGAAGAGCACGCACCATGCCGCCAGAAGAACAGCAAAGCTCCAGAAAGTGTTGCGGAATCCGGCATGGGCGAACACCAGCGGCGCTCCGAATGCCGCCAAAGATTGCCCCACGTTGCCGGCTCCGTAAACACCTAAAGCGAATCCTTGCTTTTCCGGCGGGTACCACCCACTTACGAACGCCACGCCGACGGAAAAGCTGGCGAGTGCGATTCCCGTAAAAAGCCCGAACAGCAGCAATTGCGAGTAGGTCTCCACTTTGCCCATGAACAGCGCCGCAGCTATAGAAAGGACCATCGTCCAGATAAAAACCTTCCTGCCGCCTAAGCGATCGGCGAGTAGTCCCAGGGGAATTCTGCCAAGACTGCCAAGCAGGACGGGAATGGCCATGGCAATGCTTGCCTGCACCGGGGCAAGTTGAAACTGCTTCTTAAGCACGGGCATCATGGCCGAAACCGAACCGAACACGGCAAAACACAATGCAAACGCGCCTGTCCCAAGAATAAGTTGTAATGTTTTCGAACGATTGGAATTGAGATTCATCGGCGATCCAGTTTCATTCTTGCGCGGATCAAACACTCAGCATGTGACCAAAATCACACCTTTCGCACTTTGCCGGTTTTTTGTGCCGGGCAGCCTGGCGGACTTCTCGATTAGAGGATGTAAAGGCGAAAAGGTTCCTGGTGGGATGACGCACGCAGTCAATAACAAGTTGTCTCTCGTTGGAAATTAATGGTCGGGAGAGAGATTTGAAGTTGAGGCGTTTTGCAGGCATGAGCAAGCGAGAGTCTCCGGAGCCCCGCCACGCACGGTTTTCGCGTGATGAGGAATACAAGAAAGCAGCGCCCGCAGTCGCTGCTTTCATTGTTCCCGGAGCAGTAGGCTCCAGCCCTTGGCGCCGCTCTTCCCCCGATGGCAGCGCCAGGAACATCGGCATGTCAGTTATGGTTCGTTACATCACGGACCGTAAGTACCGGGCACGGTGCGCCGGCAATGATTTTGTAAGTAACGCTGGAATGGAATGTGCCGTTGAATTTCTTTCCCGCCGGCAGACCCAGAACGATCAAGTCAGGGCGTTCAGTTTCCGCATAACCGAGCAGCTCTTTCACCGGATCTCCGACTTCGACGATGAAGTCAGGGTTGCACCACTCTTTGGCATCGGGAGGCGCGATCTTCTCGAGCTTCTGATACGTCGTCTTCACCAGTGCGCTCCGATCACGCTGGAACGCCTCATCCTGCGTGACCACATGCATAAACGTCACGCCAGCGCAGCTTTGCTGAGCGACAGACAGCGCGTACCGTGCGCCAAACTCTGAATGCTTTCCCAGGTCAGTGGGAAATAGAATGCTCTCGACGCTGAAGTCGTGATAGGGCCTGGTTGTCACGTGGGGACCAACGGTCAGAACCGGGCAGGTAGCGCTACGGACAATCGCTTCCGCTGTCGAGCCCATCAGGAAATGCTGCAGCCCGCGCCGCCCGTTGGTCCCCATGATGATCAGATCGATCCCATGTTCGTTGATCCAGTAGGGAACGCTGGTCGCCACGGAGCCGCGTGCAAACAGAGGAACGGTCTTTGGGCCGGTCTCTCTTGCCAGCGCCTCCAGCCTTGCGCGGCTGTTGTCTTCCACTTCCTGCAGAATGTTTGTTCCAGCCGTCTCCGTGAGGATGACAGGATCACAGCTGTGCCCGGCGTACAGTTGCGCATTGTAGTGTCGCGCCATGCCAGTAGCGTAGGCCACGGCGGTTTTAGAAGCTTCGCTGAAATCCGTCAGGAAGAGAATGTTCTTGAATGAAATCTTGTTGACTGTCTGTAGGGCCTGCATAAAATCCTCCTCGTTATGAAGTCGTTAATTCCTGGATTTTTTCCTGGAGCCAATTCCGGTAACGCTGGTCCAGTAACTCCTGTGAGCCCAGACCATATAGATCCGCAACGGTTTCGCCTTGCGGGTTGAGCGGAATGTAATGGCATGGCGTCAGCCTGTCATGCTGGCCAGCCGCTACCAGAGAGAACAGCGGGCACTCGCGGCATGAGTTCTGCCGGCCGTCATCGCGATAGTTGATGCACGCCGGCGAATCGCGCAGGAGCAACGTCGGCCGCCATTGGCCGCGAAACGGTCTTCCATATCCTCCTGCGTCAAAAAATGTGAGCTCATTGCGCAATACCTGCAGGAGCCATTGATTTTCTGTTCGCTTTGAACCTGTCATTACCGTTCTCACATTCAACTCTGCAGCCAGTATTCACCAATGCCCAAGTGTGTTTCTGTGACCTGCATCACTAGGGTTATGCACGATCAGAGAAAAATCCGTTCGATCAAAAAAAAGAAGCAGCGCTGTGTAAGCCGCTGCTTCGTCCCGCAGAATACGCAGGCTCAAAACCGGGGTCTGATCTGAGCTGAACTGAGCTGAGTTAAGACTCCGGCTGCGGGAAATCCATCGGAATTCTGTCTCTCCCTGTTAGGCCCTGAGGTCGACGACTGCCCGATCTTGAAATCACGGGCGGTTTGGTTTCTAGTGGCAATTTTGCTTGATTGGAGCCGGGAAAGCTGTGATCGCAATCACTGGTCTTATCGACTTGCGGTACACTTCATGTGTGATGGCTATCACATCGCCGTGTGACGGGCGCGTTCTAGCCTTGTATTCGGGCCCTTTTTAAAAGGAGTTCAACATGGCAATGCCTTATAACTTCCGGATCATTGAAGACTGCACGAAGTGCACATTTCGAGAGCGGCACCTGTTTTGCGATCTGCCTAAACCGGCTCTGACCAGGCTGCAGGACATCAAGGCAACCGTGGTCTATCCCAGGGGAGCTCTGCTATGCCTGGAAGGCCAGCCCGCCCGGGGAGTCTATGTGCTTTGCACCGGACGCGCCAAGCTGACAACCACCTCCGCGGAGGGCAAGAGCATCATCCTGCGGATCGCCGAACCAGGCGAGGTGTTGGGATTGACAGCGGTAATCTCCAGCTCACCTTATGAGGCGACTGTCGAAACCCTTGAGCCCAGCCAGGCCAATTTCATTTCGCAGACAGACTTCGTGCATTTTCTGAAAGAGCACCCAGATGTGGGGCTGAAGGTAGCCAACCAACTGACGCATAACTGCCAGTGCGCTTACGCCGAGATCCGATCCATAGGCCTCTCGAATTCTGTGCCGGAGAAGATTGCCAAGCTGGTGTTGCAGTGGGCTGAACGGCCGTTGCCGCCTGTCGCAGGGAGAAAGCCCAACGAAATTGCCTTTCGCGTAACGCTCACACAGGAGGAGATCGCGCAGTTTGTCGGCACATCGCGCGAAACCGTCTCGCGTGTGCTGGGCGACTTCCGGAAAAAAGGATGGTTGCGGATCAAAGGTGTGGTCTGGACAATCCTTAATAAAGATGCCCTTGAAGCCATGGTCACCACCTGATCACAACTGTCGGTGACAGCAGTCACATCGCCCAGCCAAAATGGCCTATAAGCTCGGAATATGGCTTTCACAATGTCTCTGGAAACCGGAAATACCAACGAATTGTATGCCCCGTTGCGGGCGGAATTGCGTCATGAACTGGCGCAGCATGAGCAGCGGATGACAGTGCCGGAAGGGGCGATTTTGATTGACCACGGCGTTCTGCCCCGCTATCTGGTGACCCTTGATTCCGGGACTGTTACGATCTCCGTTCCCAGTCCCAAACGTGTCACCTCAATGACCATGGCACAACAGGGCAAAGTGTTCGGCATGCGCGCTGCCATCTCTGGAGAGCTCCCGGAAATCGACGTAACCTGCGTTGAGCAGTGCAACATCACCATCTTGCCGCGCGATGTGTTCCTGGGGCTGCTGAAGATCTATCCTGAGATCTATCTTTCCGTGGCCAGAGTGCTCAGCGCCGATCTGCAAATCGCAGACCGCATTCTGCGTAATCATCCCCGCCGCGTTGCACCGGCTCCGCGTTTCCGGGTTCCGAAATCGGTTTGATCCCCAAACTTCCCCGCACACCTAACCAGGAATAAGCCTTGCTCCACGTCAAATGCGCTCCCGCAACTGTCATTTTATGCAATTGCTTGTCTTACAACCCTGTCTTCTCTGCCAAGGATCGTAATCAGGTGTGACACGGGTCACAGCTGCTCCCGGGGACTCTCGCTTATAGTGCGTTGTGCTTTTTAGCACAGCTGCTCCCGGAGACTCTGGTTTATAGTCCGCTGTGCTTTTTAGCTCAGCTGCTCCCGGCGACTCTGGTTTATAGTCCGCTGTGCTTTTTAAGACGGCACAAATGCGAGGTTAGCGCATGTTGCGAACGGTCACCAAGTTTCTCCTCCTGATGTTTCTTGTATTGGGGCTGGTAACGCTGGGCGCGACCGCAGTTAGCGGTCCGCAAAGCAATGACAAGGGCGCGGCCCCTAAAGCCGGCCAGAACGATAGCGAAAAGAAGAAGCAGAAGAACGCGGTCGCAGACGTTCATCAGGCGGTTGATCCTTCACAATATGTCGGCGCCGAGACTTGCAAAACCTGCCATGAAGACGTCGCCAAGGGCTACGACAAGGGCCCGCACTGGAAGACCACACTAGCCAAGCATCAGGGACCAGAATGGCAGGGCTGCGAGGCTTGCCATGGGCCCGGGAAAGCGCACGCTGAGTCGGCGGATCCGGACAAGATTATCCGCCTGGGAGCCTTGAGCCGTGAGGAATCATCAAAGCGCTGCCTGAGCTGCCATGAATTTGGCCAGGAGCACGCGAATTTTCTGCGCTCTGAGCACATAAAGAATAATGTCGGTTGCGTTGATTGCCATTCCATTCACGCGCCAAAAGTGCAAGCCCGGCTGTTGAAAGTGCAGGAGCCGCAGCTTTGCTACTCCTGCCACCTTGATGTCAAACCTGATTTCTCCAAGCCATTCCACCACAAAGTGAATGAAGGTTTTTTGACCTGCAGCAATTGCCACAACCCTCACGGCGGGTTCCTTACCCATCAATTGCGGTCCACCAACGCGCAAGATCAGCTCTGCTTCAATTGCCACACTGACAAAGCCGGGCCTTTTGCCTTCGAACACGCGCCCGTCAAAACCGAAGGCTGCGTAGCGTGCCACACGCCGCATGGTTCGTCGAACCCGCGGCTTTTGCGCCGCAGCCAGGTCAACCTGCTTTGTCTGGAATGCCATACCTTAACGGTGGATTCAGCGGCGCCGGCCATACCGTCATTCCATAATCAGGCCCAGAAATATCAGGCCTGCACCTTGTGCCATACATCGATTCACGGGTCGAACTCAGACCATTTCTTCTTTAAGCCGTAAGGGAAGGGGGTAAAGGTGATGAAGCATCAGATCGAATTTCGCAGAGTGCTGAAGCTGTTTCTGGCCCTGGCAGTGGCAACACTCCTATCTACGGCGGTGTATGGTCAGGCGACTGACGACAAAAAGCAGGCGACCACTGACGACAAAAAGCAGGCGACCACTGACGACAAAAAGCAGGCAACTACTGACGACAAAAAGCAGACAAGCAATGAGGCTGGCGGGAATCCCACCTCAGTAAGCATCGCGGTGGACTCCGGCCGCAAGACCACGGATCTTCCGCCCGCGGTGGATACCGAAAAAAATGAAGGCCAGACCTATGGCGGCTTTGAAGTAAAACAGTCCGCTGAATTTGGAGGACGCATCTCTAACTTCAGCGGCAGCCAGGCCATGTGGGACACGTATGTAAATCTTGGTTCCGGTCCCAGGCTGCTGGAGTACACGCTCGACATGCGCTCGCCCAACCATACGGGAAAACTGTTTGATGATTTCAGCTTCAGCAACTTCGGATACGGTGGCGACCCTTTGGATGTGAGCCGTCTCCGGTTCTCCAAAGGCGCTGCATACACGTTTTCCTCCAGCTTCCGGCGTGATCAAAATATCTTTGACTATGACCTGTTTGCGAATCCTCTCAACCCGCCGACTTCCAACCCGAATATCCCGGTGCTGAACTCTCCGCATGAGTTTCTGCTCACGCGCAGAATGAGTGATGCCAATCTTGAACTCTTTCCCGTCGGGCAGATCAGGTTCAAAGTTGGCTGGTCGCGGGTGGTAAATGAAGGAACAACCTTTTCCACGGTGCATCTGGGTACCGAGCCTCAGCTGATCCAGCCGACGCTGAATACCACAGACACTTATAGCTTTGGAGTGTCGTTCCGCTATATTCCAAAAACCGCCATCAACTATGATCAGTTTTTTACACACTTCAAAGGCGACACAACCGCTGGCCTGGCGGGTGCGCCCTTTACGCTCGCCGGCGGCATTCCGGTGGATCTCGGTTTGCCGTTCAACACCGTGGCAGGGCAGCCTTGCGCAGCGCCTCTACTGGCCGGGGGGCTGGCAAATCCCACCTGCAACGGCGTTTTCAACTATGCGCGCTCAGGTAAACTTCGCAATAACTACCCCACCGAACAGATAAGTTTTCAGAGCAATTACTTCAAGCACATAGATATGTCCGGCCGGTTCGGCTACACGGGCTCGACAGCCGACAATCCGGCCTTCAACGAAGCTTTCAACGGACTCATTACCCGCAGCCGCCAGCGAGTGACCAGTATGCTTGGATCCTCCAAGGCGCAGCGCATCACCAACAACGCCGATTTTGGTATTACGTTTCGAGTGACTGACCGGCTTAACCTGATCGATACTTTCCGGTTTGATAATTTCCGCATCCCCACGGGCTGGAACTACACAACCAACAGCCTGTTCGGCGCCACGCTGTTGGCGCCAGCCAATCCGTTCACTCCCGCCACTTGTCCGGCGCCCTTCACCGCAGCCACCTGCCCGCAGCACAGCGCAAGTTCCGGGGCCGATGTGGTAGTGGATTTGTTAAACCAGTTTCTCAAGCAGTTCATCGCCATCAATACATTTGAGGCCCAGTACCAGTTCACACCGCACCTGACCGGTTACGTGGGATACCGGTTCGAACGCCGCGAAATTACTGACAATGATTCCGACCTGCAAATCCAGACCTTCTTCCCCGGCCCAACCGCGGCATTGGCGAACCGCGGGGCATGCGCCGGACAACCGCTGGCCGCAGACGGCACATGCACTGTTCTTGTTCCGGACAGTGGAGGCGATTTTGTTCGCATCAATGGCCAATCGGCGCTGTTTGGCTTCGCCGCGCGGCCCAGCCCCAAGCTCCGGTTCAGTTTTGATACCGAGCTCTATTACGCTGACAACGTTTTCACCCGCATCAGCCCGCGCCATCTGCAATGGTACAAAGGCAAGGTCCTTTACAAGCCAAAGGAGTGGTGGAACCTGGGAGGCGCGGTCAACATCCGGGAGAATAGCAATAACACCAGCGATATCGGCAACAAGCAGCACAACCGCAGTTACGCAATCAACAGCGTTCTGGCGCCCGCAGACGCAAAGTGGGGCCTGGATCTTTCTTATGATTACAACGATCTGTTCTCCCAGACCAACATATGCTTTGTCTCCACTCCGGTTCCGCCGAATTCATTGAGCTGCGGGACGCCATTTCTGTCCGGAATTTCGCTGTACAGTGAAAAGACCAACGTTGGGTCTGGCTCAATCTATCTCAAGCCAAACAATCGGGTGACCGCGGCCGTGGGATACACCGTGACCAGCAGCAATGGCAGCACTCTGATTCTGAATCCGATCGCGCCTACGGGGCCGCTCTCATATAACTATCACTTACCCACGGGGTCGATTGTGTTCCAGATCGAAAAGAACCTGGCCTTCAAGGGCGGCTGGAACTACTACGACTACAACGAAAAATCTGATCCCGGACCAACGCTGCCGCGCGACTTCCGGGGGAACAGTTTCACACTGTCATTGCGGTACTCGATGTAAATTTCAGAAAATAGCAATGGAGGAACACATGAAAAAACTCTTGAGTGGGTTGATTCTTTTGGGATTCATCATGGCAGCGCGCCCGGCCCTGGCTCTGGCTGATGACGCCGCGACTCTCTACAAATCGAAGTGCCAGGCTTGTCACGGTCCTGACGGCAAGGGCAGTGCAGCCGGGCAGAAAATCGGTGTGAAGGATTTTCATTTGCCAGAAGTACAGAAGCAGACTGATGCTGAGTTATTTGAAATCACTAAACAGGGCAAAGCCAAAATGCCGGCCTATGACAAGAAGCTGACCGACGATCAGATCAAGCAGTTAGTCACATACATTCGCAGCCTGAAGTAGAAGCCGCAGTTCGATTCATAAGCCCGGAGGGCACATGCCCACGTTTCTCGTACTCGCTGTCATGGTGATTACCATCATCCTGGCCGCATTGGTCGTCGCGCGCCCGGCATTGACCGTGGCGCGTGGCGGCAAAGTGCTGGCGTTTCTGGCCTTCTTCATCTTTCCGGTATTTGCCGGCCTGATGGGGATGGAGAACCACATGGAACGGTCAAAGCAAACGTCTTTCTGCCTGACCTGCCATATCATGGGCTCATATGGAAAGAGTCTCTATGTGGATGACTCGTCCTATATTCCTGCAGCGCATTTTCAGAACGGGCGTGTGCCGCGCGATCAGGCCTGCTATACCTGCCACACCGATTACACCATCTTCGGCACTTTCAGTTCCAAATTGAAGGGGCTGCACCATATCTACGCGCAGTATGTCACCAAACCGCAGCAGCCCATCAAGCTCTACCATCCTTACAACAACCGCGAGTGTCTCCACTGCCACGAAGGCTCGCGCAGCTTTGAGCAGGGCGCCCTGCATACGGCTGACCAGCAAACCATGGCGGACATCAAGAGTAATAAGCTTTCCTGCATGTCGTCAGGATGCCATGACACTATCCACAACGTGAAAGATCTGGACCATGTGAAATACTGGAAGCCGGTGCAATAATGCAAAATCAAGCCAAACCCATCCATGCCAGACTTCGCTTTGCCGGAGCGTTTATCATTCTCGGCCTGATGGTCCAGGCACTCAGCCTTTTGTGGAACCATCCTCTTTCTTTCATTGCATTTGTGATCCTTGGCGGGCTTTTTCAAGTGATTGGAATAGCCCTCTATCTATTGACCCTGGTGAACATCGCCGACACCCCCGCGGAAGGCGTTAACGCGCAGCCCCGGCCTCCGCACCACTGACCTTCCGTACCCAGACATGAGGTCTTCGAGTGTGATCAGGGTCACAGCGCCGTGACCGATTCCGGCATATCTTTCTGGGCATGAAAAACAACTTTGATCTAAACCAAACCCCGTTGGTGGTGATCTGGGAAGTTACCCGGGCTTGTGATCTGGCAGGCTTCCATTGCAGCGCCTCTGCCCAGCCGCAGTGCGATTCCCTCGAGCTCAGCACACCTGAAGGCAAGAAACTCATGGATGACATCGCGGAGATGGGTCCTCCAATTTTCATTTTTACCGGAGGAGATCCGCTCAAGCGCCCTGACATCTATGAACTGGTGGAATATGCCGCCCACAAAGGCCTGCATCCCTCCATGACGCCCAGCGCAACGCCGCTGCTGAACCGGGATTCGCTCCTGAGCCTCAAACATGCGGGCCTCAGGCGTCTGGCTCTCAGTCTGGATGGCGCGACTGCTGCGCTCCATGATTCGGTTGGCGGCGTGACTGGCTCATTTGCCAGAACACTGGACGCAATGTATTGTGCCAACGCAATCGGCCTTCCGGTCCAGATCAATACCACCGTTTCACGGCGCAATATCGGGGATCTGGAGAACATTCTGTCTGAGATCAGGAATTTCAGCATCGTCATGTGGAACCTCTGCTTTATGGTTCCAACGAGCCACGCTGAAGTTGCGGACTTGCCCTCGCCTGAAGAATTTGAGAGCGCGTTTGCCAGGATTTACCGGCTTGCGCAGGACGTGCCTTTCAAGGTAAAGACGACCGAAGCCCAGCACTACCGGCGCTATGTGCTGCAGCAGCGGCGGCGCAAGAACGCGGACGAAGTGCCCGATCAGGGAGTACCTGGAATCCTACCTGCGAATGAAGGCAAAGGGTTCATATTCATCTCGCACACTGGCGAGGTGCAGCCGAGCGGCTTTCTTCCGTTCTCTGCCGGAAACGTGCGTAGTGACAGCATCGTGGATATGTATCGCAATTCTGAGCTCTTCCAGCAGCTTCGCAACACCAGCAATTTACACGGCAAGTGCGGCGACTGCGAATTCCGTGCAGTCTGCGGCGGCTCCAGAGCGCGCGCTTATGCGCTGAATGACGACGCTTTTGGCGCTGACCCAGGTTGTGCCTATGTTCCCAAGACAGTCCTATCAAAAGAGCGGTCTTGAAAAAACATCGGAGCAATGCTTCGTCTCGAAGGCAGCCAGGCCGTCTTGCAGACAGCAGAATTTGATGGTCGACCCGAATCTCCGAATGTCGTGAAGCGTGATGACGCTCCCCACGGGCCGTATCCCGCCGGATACGTCACGGAATTTCAAGCGAGCGAGGGCGCCCAATTCACCGTTTGACCGTAAGCTGTAGTGCAACACTATTGGTCGCGCCGTTATTTGTTCCGGTCAATGTCAGTATCGCTGACGTTGATGATGGCGTTGTGGGATTGGGAACAGGCGGACTCCCGCTCCCGCTTCCTCCACAGGAGGAGATACCCGCCACCAGGATCACGGCAAACAACATCGAGAATTTGGATCCCAGCTTCCGGCGTCGCGTGAAAGGCAAAGCCACAAGTGCCGCTGCAATTGCGAACGGCATGGTCTTGAATGGGAATCCCTGATTACGAGCTTGCGTGGTCGTGGTTACAGTAACCGTAACGGGAGCTGTGGAAGAGATGTCGGGGAGGTCTGCCGAAGCAGGACTCACACTGCAAGTGGTGCCCGCCGGCGCACCACTGCAGTTCAATGCAACCGGCCCAGTGAAACCTTCAGACGACAATATGAGGTCATAGGTGGCGGTCTGGCCGGCGCTCACCGTCGCGGACAAGCTCGAGTTTGGGGCGGGATCAAATGCGAATGGATCCACACCTAAAAGCTGGAAGTTGAAGCCGTTGCTCTGATATACACTATCGCCGGAATAGATTACGCCAAAATCATTTGCTCCGGCGGCCAGAGTAAATCCAGAAAAATTGGCCGTGGGAGGGGCTCCTGCTTTTTGAACCAACTGAGCCGGACTGCCGGCTGGACTTCCAGCTTTGAACAGTTGCACCGTTCCCGTGGGTAAGATGGGACCGGTATTGGAGACGAAGACAGATATCGTCACCGTGCCGGTGCCCGTAAAGCCCGACGACAAAGCAAATAGGCCGATGCCGGGAAATCCCTTGGCAATGGTAACCGTCACCGGTTGAGCTGTGCTGGGGTTGAAACTATTGTCGCCCGAATAACTGGCTGAAATGGTATGCGTACCCAGGCCGAGACTAAGCGGCCCGGTTGGAACAAAATCCGCCTGCCCTTCGCTGTTCAGCGGCAGTGCGGCCAGTTGTGTGGCTCCATCGAAGAAGGTCATTGTTCCCGTGGCATTGCCTTGTCCGGAAACACCCGCCACAACGGCATGAAGAGGAGATTCCAGGCCGTAGGGATAGGTCTGGCCGTCGGGACTCAGAACCGTTGTGCTGTTTTCCTTTGTGATATTGACGGCAACGGCATTCGAGTTGCTGGCCTGGAAATTTGGGTCCCCCGAATAATGCGCGCTCACATTATATTGTCCGCCAGGTAGATTGGACACCGAAGCGGTGAATACGCCACTCGTGAGCGTGCCTCCTCCAACTGTCACGAAGGATCCCGGTCCCGCCGCACCCTGAAGACTCGTGATAATCGAGACGTTTCCAGTGGGTACGACCGCACCCGAAATGGGTGCAACATTGACGGTGAATGATACCGGCTGCCCGTGCTGGACAGCAGTCGCACCATTCGCCGCAAGCGCGGTGGTTGTAGCCAGCAGCCCAGCGGACTGAGTGACAAAAGCCTGAACCAGATTTGCCGCGTTCACTGACCCCAACCCGGTGGCGAGATCATAGCCGAGTCCTGCATTGAATCCGGGCTGGCCGGGAACACTGTTGTTACCGGCGGTAACGTCATTGAAAACGCACGATGACGACACTGCGGGATTTGTCCGGCTACTGGAATCGCAGTTGGCAAAGTTCTCCGCCGCTGCCAGCGGATATAGAACGTAATTAGCTAATCCCTGCCGCTGGCTAGTTTGCTGGTCCACAATCGCCATGATCGCAGCAAAAGCTGGCGCAGCAGCAGAGGTCCCTCCGACAATCGTCGCGTTCAGAAGCACTGGTTGGCCATTGCTATCAGTCGTCGTTTGGCAGCTGCCAGCAAAACAGACGAGATAGCCATCATGCGTGGCGGAGGCTAATGAAACATCGGGGATGTCGCGGTGCCCGTCATTCGGAACTCCCGGAATGGACGTGACCTGCCAGGCTGGTTTGACATAGATCGTGCTGGCCCCGCCGCCGCCGGCAAACAGATTCGACTGGTTAAAGAAGCACGTACTGAGCGCAGGATCGCAGCTTTCGTTCCAGGGAGTCTCAGGAATATATCCGAGAGAGGAAGTAAACCCTGATCCATTTGCCAAATTCCAAAATGTGGAGTCATTTCCATTTTCGTTGAACTGCGTGCCGCCGACAGCGGTGTTGAATGGCGTGGATGCCAGCCCACTCACGGCACTTCCTCCGGTCGCGGGTCCTACGTTAGGATTGTCGCACCCCGCGGCCCCGCTATCTCCAGCGGCAACTAAGACCGAGATTCCCTGCGCTGCGGCCTGCTGCCAAAGACTATTGAAGAAAGTGTTTTCTGCCGCTCCCAGCGTGCCCTCGCACGCTCCAAAACTGACCGTCATAATGGAAGCGAGATTGTTGTCAATAATGTATGCCGATGAAAGGTCCACTCCATCAGTGGTAGCAGTAGATGCACTGATGACTAGATCAATGGCTGCGTTAGGCGCAATCGCTCCCGCCCATTCCACATCGAGCGAGGCCTCCACCGAGTCGCCCGAACCGGTAAAACCCGGATCAGGGCCATCTATGATGATGGTTGGACTGTTTGGGGGCAGGCCAAAAATCGTACGGAAAGTCTCGACGTCAGTGACTTCAACATTGCTTCTGCCCACCACCGCAATCGTCTGCCCAGCTCCGTTCGCGCCATTTTGATACAGAGAGGCCAGATCATAGATTTTGGCGTAATCGCCCGGCGTAACAAAGTGATTGGCGCCGGGATTGGAATTGGTAAAGCGTGGATCTGTGGGCACGAGTTTCCCTTGAGAATCTCGATGAACCGCAAAGTACGGGCCCAGAACCGGCCGCTTGAGTGCAAAATCGTGCAGGGGAAGAACTGACTTCACCAACGGTGATAAATCCACAGGCAAGGAAAGGTCGGTCGCATTGGCAATATGTCTGGTCCCGTTCACCAGGTAGCGATGCATTTCCGTCCGAAAAGCCGCTTCCACTTGCGCTGCTGTCCCGGAAAACTGGATAAATCGTCCACTGTGCGCCACACTATCAATTCTGAAACCCTGGGCGGCAAGCCAGGTCGTAACCTTTTGCCTGGCTTCAGGGCTGGCGCCGAACCTGGCCCCGAATTCCTCCGGTGTAAGCCACTGGTGGTACTGAGGCGAGCCCTTCGTGTGCAGATTGTCCAGTAACATCTGCAATTCTTTTTCGTGGCTGGCGTCAGGCGCCAGCATCAATACCATCCGGTCCATCGCCGCGTTTCCTTCCACACGACCCAAATCGGGAGCGATCCTCGTAGCGGAATGAGTTGAGGCCGGAAGGATAACTCTCGGAGCGACTGCCGTAGCTTGCGGCAGCTCTTGAGCCATGCTCAGGTGTGCAGCTATCGAAAGCATGAAAACCGGCACAACCACTAATGCAGTCTTTAAGCGCTTGATCGCCTGGAAAGGCAACATCGTTTGTTCACCTATGAGATATTGTGTTTGACTACAAAAAAATATTGTGGAAACTGAAAAGAATAACCGTGTACGAAACTATAGCGGTCGCAAAGCCTGAACATGGTATATTGCAGCACGAACTACACCAATTACAACGTAAGAATTGTTTAGTATTGCGCCTTCTTATTATATTTTTGTCTAGAACAGGCTAAAGCTCCCACCAGTGGTTCACCCTACTGCAAACACATTTATGCACGGACAGGACGTTAAGGGTGGGAATATCGTTGGGCTAACCAAGAATAGGACTTGAATACAGGCTTCTAGTGCCTACGCACCAGCAGATAGATCATCACCAAAGTCACCACGGCGTTCCAGCTCAGCAGCGCGATCACCCATATCCGCGCGCTCTCCGCTTTTCTGGCCAGGTTCTCTTGCAGTGCCGCGACCTGGGCTTCCGCTTCCACGGCCCGCTGGTTGGCCACAGCGATCCGCTTGTCAAATGACGTAAGGACTTCGTTCAGCTCTTCAATCGGATTGGGGCCCTGCGGCGGAGGATTATTGGCGCCCATGCGTTCACGTGCCATGTCCACCGCGCCTCTGGCCATGTGCGGCGCCGCGTGCGTGGCCGCCGTTTTCAGCACCTCAAGTAGTACGCCCCATAAACCCATACATTGCACCTGCCGTGATGGCTGATTGTACATTGATTAACGACTGATGCAGCCTACATACATGGTTTATCGCTACGCCGAGCACGCACAATCCCGGCAAAGCTGGGATAATCTGATGTTTGCATAATCCTTCCCGACATCAGTACGACGTCATTATCCTGGGCGCTGGAGCAGCCGGACTCATGTGCGCCATTGAGGCAGGCCGTCGCGGACGCCGTGTGGCCGTGCTGGAACGGGCCGAGCGCATCGGCAAGAAGATCTTGATCTCCGGCGGCGGACGCTGCAATTTTACCAACCTGCATTGCCGTCCGGAAAACTTCATTTCCGCCAATCCGCATTTTGCCAAATCTGCGCTGGCACGCTATATGCCTGCTGACTTCATTGATCTCGTACGGAGACACAACATTCGTTATCACGAAAAAACGCTGGGCCAGCTCTTCTGTGATCACTCGGCGATGGAAATCGTGAACATGCTGGAAGTGGAGTGCCGGGCCGCAGGGGTTGAGATCTTTACCAGCGTGAACGTTGAGTCGGTTGAAAGAGGCGACGGCTTTGCCGTTCACACGGCAAAAGAAAGCTATCGCTCCGAAGCCCTGGTGGTCGCCACCGGCGGTCTCTCCATCCCGAAGATGGGCGCAACCGCTTTCGGATACGACCTGGCACGGCAATTTGGCCTGAAAATCGTGGAGACGCGTCCTGCTCTGGTGCCGCTGACGTTCAGCGTTGAAGATCGCGAGGCCTACAGCGATCTTTCCGGACTATCGGCTGATGTGGTTGCATCCATCGGCAAGCAGAGCTTTCGCGAGAAGATGCTGATCACGCATCGTGGGCTGAGTGGTCCGGCGATTCTGCAGATTTCTTCTTACTGGCATGGCGGCGACGTGGTTCACGTGGATCTCTCGCCGGAACAACCTGTGATGTATGAGCTGTTGGAGAGCAGCGCCGGCCGCGATCTGTACGCCGCGAAAGACGCCATGCGCGCCGTGTTGCCACAGCGCTTTGCGGACCGGTGGGTGGAGAAGAATGCGCCGCAGCGGTGGACCAACCATGCGTTAGAGGAGTTCGAGCAGCGTATACATCGCTGGCCGGTGAAGCCCGACGGAACCGAAGGCTACGCCAAAGCCGAAGTCACCGCGGGCGGCGTTGACACCAGCGAACTTTCCGCCAGGACCATGGAAAGCAAGAAGGTACCAGGCCTTTTCTTCATCGGCGAAGTGGTGGACGTCACCGGGCACCTGGGTGGATTTAATTTCCAGTGGGCGTGGGCGTCAGGCTTCAGTGCCGGACAAGCCGTTTAATGTTTGCTGAAAACGAATGCGCCGACTCCAGACAATGCCCTCTAATTAAGCGGTTTGTTGGTCAAAAGAAAATTCCCGCCGTTTTCCTTCACCACAACCAGATTCGCTCGCCCGACCAACTGTTCCATGTGCTGCATGTCAGGCCCGTAAGTCAGCAGATAGTAGCGATCAGGCCTGTTCCACAATTGCGTAAACCGCGCGTCGTCGATAAATACCTGCGGCGCTTTGGGAGCATACGATCCGTACTCGAGATTATTCATGCGTCCGTTCAATAACAGCGCGGTACGATCTGTATAAAAAAAGACGGACGAGAAGGCGTAGTAAGCGTCGGCTTCAATCAGTTGTCCGGGAGGCGATTGCTGCAGGGCAATCGCCAGCGCATGCGATCCAAGATAAGGATCAAAGCGCACCAGGGCGATGCGCGACGCCTGAAAGAAAATAACCATCCCAGCCGCAATGGCCAGCATCGCGCGGCGCTGCTGATTGCGAAACGCCGCCAGCAACCCGGCAATCATGCCAAAGGCGATCACGGCCACCAGAAGCGGCAGCTTCAAATAAGCGAACGATTGCAGGGTCAGGTCGCCCATATGCCCCAAGGACAACGTATAAAGTTCCGGATGCTGGCTGACCGCGTGTGAGATATCGCCCGGTGCTGGAATGTTTCGAACCCAGAAGAGAATGCCAGCGAGCACAAGGCTGAGGGTGGCGGCGATTCCGAAGACGATCCACTTCCCCGTCTGTATCCAGCGCGATTCGGAATCCAATGCTGACCCGATCAGCAACGCCAGTGCCGGATAGATCGGCATGGAGTAATACTCCTGCGTAGTGGAGAAAGTAAAGAACACCATCACAGAACCGATCCAGCATAAAGCCATCAGGCGTGCACGAGCAGCGCGCGAGTCGGAGCGATAGGGCAGCTTCACCGCGGCAGGAAGGTACGCCGACCATGGAAACAGCCAGATGAGATTGAACAACCAGAACAGAGCGCGTGGGACCGTGTTGTAGTCTCGCGGATAGCGCAGGTTAAGAAAGCGGAGAAGATGTTCGTTGAAAAAATAAAACCAGAAAAACCCGCGATACTCGCCCGGACCGCTGTGCATGGAGAAGGCGAAGTAAGGAGGATTCCGCAGAGTCGCCAGAACATGCCAGGGTGCGGCGATCACAACCGCCACCGCAATCACCAGCCCGACATTCAGCTTGCGCCACGCTGCCAGTGAGAAAGCCTGTCGCGTAACCACCATGAACACGACTCCAGCAAGAATCGGGAACACAATGGCGATCAGGCCCTTGAGCAGCAGCCCTAGACCAAAGCACAACCCCATGATCAGAGCCCATCGGCGGGGATGCGGTTCGTCATTTTCAAGTAATCGGAGCCATGCCCAGATTGCGACCGTGATCGTGAGAGTGACCATCGCGTCGGGAATCAGGATGCGCGTGAATAGATAAAGGCCGATGCAGGTGGCAAGCGCAACGCCGGCATACAATCCGGCCGAGTCAGAAAATGCCCAGCGGCCAAAACGGTATGCGACCCAGCACAGCAAGACTACGCAGAGGGCAAGAGGAAGACGCGCAGCCCAGTCATGCACCCCAAAAACGCGATAAGAAACGGCCATTGCCCAGTAAACAAGCGGGCTCTTTTCCAGATACGCCACGCCATCCAGTCGCGCGGTGACCCAGTCGCCGGACTCAAGCATGTTGCGGGCAATCTGTGCCTGCACCGCGTCCACATCATCCATCAGACGCGGCGGGCTTAATATGTTGAGGAGAAAAACGAGCGAGGCGGCAGCTACAACGATCCAACCTGATCGAGTGCGAACACTGGCGCTTCCGAATTCAGTTCTTCCGCTGGGAGCGGCGGCGCGATCTTCCACTCTTTCATCCATAACAACAGAATCATCAGTCCCCATAAGTGATACCCCAGGTTCGCACGTCTCTCCAAGTGGTCTGTCAGAATTTTTTCTACTCCGGCCCAGTGAAACAATCCGCTGGCCCGGACGCTATCTTGAGAAATGGTGTCCAGCAGAAGAGGGCAAAGCACACCGCGAAGCCAGTCATGCACTGGAATGTCAAAACCAATCTTCGGACGCCGCATGATCTCCGCCGGCAATTTGTCTTTCATGAGTTCGCGCAGCACGAATTTTGATTTTGAACCATGCAGCTTGAACTTTTCCGGCAGGCGAGCGGCAAAATCCACGATCCGCGGATCAAGAAAGGGCGGACGCGCTTCCAGTGAATGCGCCATGCTCATGCGATCGACTTTATAAAGAATGTCGTCAGCCAGGTAATAGCGCAAATCAAAATTGAGGAATTGATTGAGACCGGGCTTGCTCCCCATGCCGCGCACTATTCCGTCAAGCGCTGTGGAGTCCGCATAGCGGAAGAACTCACGTTTCTCCGCTTCGGAAAAGGTTCCATTCCAGAATATGTGTGCCTGTTGGGGAGAAAGCAACGATCCCTGAAGAAACCGTTTGAGCTTGTACTCAAAGCTGATCTTGTCGTCGGATACAGGAAGCAGATTCGCCGCCTTGAGAGCCATACGCCTCATCGCCGGCGGGACCTTGCGCGCCATGGCAGCGTAACGGTCAGCCTGATAAGTCAGATAGCCGGCGAAAAGTTCGTCGGAGCCTTCACCACTCAACACAACCGTAACTTTGCGGGCGGTCATTTTTGCCAGGAACCATGCCGGTAGCGCCCCTGCATCGGCACTGGGCTCGTCAGAAAAATAAGACATCTGCCGGATGGCGCCTTCCAGATCGGCGTCCTCGCCCAGGTTAAATTCTTCGTGCACGCTGCCATAATGGCGGCGAATCTGGTTGATCGGTTCGCTTTCGTCGAACGTGCGTCCGTGAAACGTGATGGAGAAAGTGCGAACCGGATCAGGACTGATTTTGGACGCGTAATGAAGAATGGTCGAGGAGTCCAGACCGCCGCTCAGCCATATGCCCACCGGGACGTCTGAGACGAGCTGTTCTTTCACTGAGCTGGTGAGCAGGTCGTCCAGCTGTTCAGTCGCTTCCTGAATGGAGCGCGGCTCCGATGCCGCGGAGCCGGCCATGAGATAAGAGCGCTCCGTAAAACGGCCGCCATGCCATTCCAGCATGTGGCCGGGAAGCAGTTTGCGAATTCCTTCCACCAGCGTGTAAGGAGCAGGAACGTAGTTGAGACGGAGATAACAGTTGAGCCCATCCAGACTGATGCGTCGGGGTACTTCCGGATGCGCAAAGATGCACTTCAGCTCGGACGCAAAAAATATTTCGTCCTGATGCACACAGTAATAAAGAGGCTTGATGCCCATTTGATCCCGGGCAAGAATAAGGCGGCGTTCTGACTCAATCCAGATGGCCAGGCCAAACATCCCGCGCAGGCGCGCAAAGCACCCCGTGCCCCAGTGCAGAAACGCGGTGAGCACAACTTCTGTATCACAGGTAGTGGCAAAGGTGTAGCCGTGCTGTTCCAGTTCGCAACGGATCTCATGATGATTGAAAATTTCGCCATTGAAGGCGACGGCAACGTCACGGTCCGGGCTCAGTAAAGGCTGATCGCCGCCCGCCATGTCCAGGATGCGCAGTCGTGTGGCGCCCAGCGAAAGAGCTTCCGTGCTGTACTGCCCCTGATGGTCAGGACCACGGTGGGTCAGCGCTTCCAGTCCCCTATTCAGGACGCCAAAAGGCAGCCGCTTTGATACGTGAGAGTACCCGAGAATTCCGCACATAAATGTTCAGCTTTTCTGGGCAGACGACTGTGAGAGTCTGTTCGGCCCGGAGGACTCAAAGCGGTGGCGCGCTTCCAAGGCTGATTTCGTCAGCTTGCCACCCTCACGGGATTCCAGGATTTCTGAATTCTTTGGCCGAATTATACGCGGGATTTGAGCTTTGCCAACCATAAAATAAAGAAATGTAAAGCCTCCTAAGCAATTGATCTGAGAGAGATAACGCCGCTAATCCGTAATTCTTATCACGTTAAGAATAGCATACTGTGGATATGGATGAATCAACCATGACGGCATAATGCGCGTAGCGGTCAGGTCTCACCGTGGATGGCGGTATTTCTTCCTAGGTATATTTAGAGAGAGCGGTTAGAGCGAGAAAAAAGCAAATGAAAATCGGAATCATTGGCGCTGGAAAAATTGGCGCCACGGCTGCCCGGCTCTTCGTTACAGCCGGCCATAATGTCGCCATCAGTAACTCGCGCGGTCCAGAGTCATTGCGTCCGCTGGTCCATGAGTTGGGGCCAAAGGCCACAGCCATGTCAGTGGATGAAACTGGGAGCTTTGCCGAAATAATCCTGCTGGCCGTCCCCTGGCACATGGAAAACGCGCTTCCCTCGGCAGAGAGGCTGCGTGGGAAGGTCGTAATCGACGCGATGAATCCTTACAATCCCGCGGGCGGCTTTTTTGATCTGAATGGAACCACGTCCAGTGAAATCGTGCTCAAGCGTCTTCCGGAAGCCAGATTGGTGAAAGCGTTCAACACCATCTACTACGAACATCTGGCAACGCGCGGCCGTAAAGAACTTCCTGTACAGGAACGCCACGCGATCTATCTGGCCGGCGACGATGTGCAGGCCAAGAAGGTTGTGGCGGATCTGATTGAAGAGATCGGTTTCGCACCGGTAGACACGGGATCATTGCATGACGGTGGACAGCTTCAGCAACCAGACTCACCCATCTATAACCAGACGTTCAGCGCCCGCGAAGCGCGCTCCTTTTTGCGCAACCAACTCCACAAGATCGTGGACAGCCTTCCCGATAGCGATCTGGCCCAGGCGCTGGAAATCCTGAATCGGCACAAAGCCTGAACGTTTTACAGCAATCGCGAACAACAAAAGAGGACGCTTGAAAAATCATGGGCTGAACATTGTAGTAACCGGCGCCGGACGTGGCCTGGGTCTGGAATTTGTAAAGCAGCTATTACCCCGTGCAGAGTGTCTGATTGCAACGGCTCGCAATCCTGAAGCCGCGCAGGAGGTGCAGGAACTGGCGCGCAACAGCGCCGGCATTCTCAAGATCGTCCAGCTTGACCTCAGCGATGAAGAATCCGTCCAGCGCGCTATTGAGGAAATTGGCAAGCTCGTCAGTTCTCTGGACCTTTTGATCAACAATGCTGGTATTTACATTGGGCGGCCGGGGACTACAGCGGGCTCTGACCGGCTGGGTAAACTCACCATGCAGGGCGGTGTGGAAACACTACGCACCAATGCTGTTGGCCCCATGATCCTGACCCAGGGCCTTTTGCCCCTTCTGCAAGCATTACCCCAGGCAAGAATTATTAGTCTCACGTCTGGCCTGGGTTCGATTGCGAATACTGCCGGAGCCCCTATGCATTACAGTGTTAGCAAAGCCGCGCTCAATATGTATATGCGCGGGCTCGCGGCACAATTGCGTAGTTCGGGAATTATTTCCGTCGTTATCAATCCCGGATGGGTGCAAACGGACATGGGCGGACGTGGAGCTTCCATCACACCAAAAGAATCCGTAACTGGAATTCTCCACGTGATGGACGGACTGACGCCGGAACAGAATGGAAGCTTCCTGAACTACAGAGGACAAACGGAACCCTGGTAATAACCTGAATTCCCACTTGCCAGGCCAGTCCGATTCCACGATGATTCGGGAACAATTGCTGTGTACTCGGAGAGAATTGCACTTGCAGACCTCGGCCCAGAAGAAAAATAATTCCCTGGTTGGATTTTGGCGCACCGCTACAGTCACCGTGCTGATCTTCACGTTTATCTGTGCACCTTTGGCGGTAGCTCAGGGCAACGCGCAGCAAAAGGCTCAAGCAACTAAAGCTCAAGCCACCAAGAGTGTGTCCCTGGGTGAGGCTGCGGAAAAGGCGATGCAGCAATCACAACTGACCCTGCCTGGCAGTTCTCCATTCCATCTAAAAGCTGCTATTTCAGACGTGAACGGTACCCACCCTGAATATAAGGCAGAACTGGAAGAATATTGGGTATCGCCCAACATGTGGCGCAGGACTATCCACTCGTCAGACTTTTCACAAACGCTGATCGTGAACAATGGCAAGATCTCTGAAAACGACAGCGCTGATTATTATCCTTTCTGGCTGCACAATCTGGTCACCGCCGTTTTTGACCCTTTACCGATGCTGGCACAGCTGAAGCAACTTTCAGCACAGCTGGAATTGCCGGAGGAGGATAAATCCACGTCGTGCGTGAATTTTTCCAGCCCTGGTAATAATCCTGCAGTCCCCATCAGCTCCACTTATGCTTTTTGCTTTCAGGACCGCCGGGCCCTTCTTCGAATCGTGAGCACTCCCGGATACAAGGCCCATTTCGAAAACTTCAAAGCATTCGGCAATAAGCAAGTTCCGTATCGCACTGCGGAGGATCTTCAACCCGGGCTGACCCTGGTGGCCACCATCACGGAACTTACGCCTTTGAAGACTTCGGACGAAACTCTCTTCGTCATCGACACCCCAACCCCGGCAGACCGCCAGATCCGCAATACTCAGGTAGTTGAATCGACCGCGAGATCTATTGCCATAGATACCACCGCCCCGACCTGGCCCGCTGTTCGTGAAGGCAAGACTACGGGGACGGCCAGCGTGTATATATCGGTGGACCGCGGCGGCCATGTGCGCGAAATCTGGCCACTCAGCTCTGACAATCCGGAAATCATCTCTGCTCTGCAAAGCCAGCTCAAGCACTGGCAGTTCAAACCCTACGTGAACGGCGTACCAATGCAAATGGAAGCTGTGTTCGCATTCGCATTCACCAGCCAGCAGGGCGCGCCAATCCCCTTGCTGAACAACGCGGAAGCTCGCAAATTGGCGAAACACATGATCGAGCCCAGAATCGCACCGTCGGCCGCAACACCAGGAAACACTTTCACTGTGAGGGTCCGTGTGGATGAAGAAGGCAGGACCCTCGCCGTGATGAACATCAGGAAAGTAAAGCCTGCTCTTTATGACGCTGCGGTGAAAGCGCTCAAGCAGTGGGAATTCAATCCCTATGTTAAGGACGGCAAGCCAGACCGCTTTGACGCCGATCTGGTATTTAAAGTCCGATAGTTCAGGGCAAGGACAGAGTATGACCGGAGTATAAGTGTTGCAGGAAAGGCCTTGCGATGCTTAGTCGCGTTTTACTGAAGCAGCCGTTGGATGAATATGGCTGTTTGTCGCGCTCACATTTCCTCGCGCGGCATCATTTGACACTCAAATGATCATCTAACCTTGGAAGTACCTATCGATCGTCAATCGGGGCTTTCCAATGAAAACCAGACTTTTCTCGTCATTGTTTCTGTCCGTGGTGATTTGTTTTTCACTGAACGCGCTGCAGAGTAACCCATCCACAGCGGACCAGAGTTCAAGCTCCTCGCAGAACTCGCCGGACAACACGGCAACTCAACATTCCAGCCAGACTTCAGACCAGAACAACGGCACTCAGGCACAAAAACCAGACGACCAGAACAGCAACACAGGCCAGGTACCAACGTATCGCGTAACCGTAGTTGAACGCACCACGGAAGCAGTGGATTACCGCGATCGTGGCGGCACAACGCAGGTGGACATCAAAGGCACCACACTGACGCCAAAAATCACGGGCACCGCCAAAGTCACCGGTCATACCGGCCGGCTGGCGATTGATGCCAACGTGCACGGACTGCAACCGCCGCGCACCTTCGGGCCTGAGTATCTGACTTATGTTTTGTGGGCCATTACGCCGGAAGGCCGGCCCACCAACCTGGGTGAAATGATTCCGAATGATGACGGCAACTCTCGTGTGCAGGTCACCTCAGGACTCCAGGTATTTGGTCTGATCGTCACGGCGGAACCTTACTTTGCGGTATCGCGTCCCAGCAATCTGGTGGTGGCGGAAAACATCGTCCGCGATGACACGGCCGGTGGCATCCATCCGATCAACACAAAGTTCGACCTGATTGAAAAAGGCCAGTACACGCAGCATCTCACGCCTGACCAGTTGCCGGCGAACACGGCGGACAAAAAGGTCCCATTGCAGTTGCTGGAAGCTCAGAACGCCATCGCCATTGCCACTGCAGCCGGTGCGGATCAATATGCCGTAGACACGCTGGGCAAAGCCAAGGCGTTTCTGGCTCAAGGTGAAGATTACTATCGCCGCAAGCAGGGCATCACGCCGATTGGCGCCGTCTCGCGTGCTGCCGCACAATCCGCGGAAGACGCACGTCTTCTGACCATCCAGAAAAAACAGGAAGAATTCGCTGCCGCAGAAAAGCAGAAATCTCTGGACCGCATCCAAGCGGCGCAGACTGAAGCGGAGCAGCAGTCGGCTCGCGCGGCAGCTGCTCAGGAGGATGCCAGACACTCGGCTGAGCAGCGTGCTTTAGCAGACCAGGAACGTCAGGCCGCGGAACAAGCCCGATTGGAAGCCGAACAGGCCGCACAGCAGGCAGCACAGGACCGGGCTGCCGCCCAGCAACAGCTTCAGGCGTCACAACAACAGCAACAGGCTCTTTCTGCTCAGGCCGAGCAGTCAAGGTTGCAGGCGCAACAGGCGGACCAGGCACGCCAGCAGGCAGTACAGCAGGCTGAGCAACAGCGGCAGCGGCTTCTGGCGCAATTGAACCAGGTCCTGCAAACCAGGGACACTGCTCGCGGTCTGATCGTGAATATGTCAGACGTTTTGTTTGACCTGAACAAAGCCACGCTTCGTCCCGGTGCGAAACTGAGATTGGCCAAAGTCGCGGGTATCATCCTGGCTTATCCTGACCTGCGATTGGAAATTGACGGCTTCACGGACAACACGGGATCGCCGGGATACAACCAGGCGCTTTCTGAAAAGCGCGCTGCAGCCGTGCAGAACTTCCTGGTTTCACAGGGAGTGACCGCCAACAATGTGACCATCAAAGGATTCGGCCAGCAGAATCCGGTGTCCACAAACGCCACGGCCGCCGGGCGGCAGATGAACCGTCGCGTTGAGGTGGTGGTGAGTGGTACGGCGATTGGCAGAAGCATTACTCCTGACAGCAATGGCGCGTCTGGGCCAAACGGAACTCCCGGCATGAGCAGCACAGGAAGCGTCGGTGCAACCGGTCAGACCAGCCCAGCGCAACCTGAGAACAACCTATCACCAGCAACCCCGCAAACGCCGGCCACGCCAGCTTCCGGGTCAGCCAGTGACACTCTAAGCACTCCGACGTCGGCAACACCCTCAGGCAATAGAACGTCATCCACTACAACGACAACTCCGGCAGGTACCGCACCGGGCAATGGAGTGTCTTCAACTCCCGCCGGCACAAGCGTGCCGCAATCGCAACCGGCTACGCAGCCACCCTCTGGCGCAAAGCCAATGCCAAGCCCAACGCCGAATCCGCAGTAGTGGCAATCAATTGGGAGCAGTGAAAGGGAGATGCTGAAACGGCATCTCCCTTTTTTCGTTCCAAAAACGAACCCTTTCCCGTTGACATTCCGGCGGGCGGACGTCTAATCTCCCATAGACCATCTATGAAGGAAACCTATGGTACGAAACGCCAATAAGAATGAGCTTCTACCCGGCACGCTGGAGATGCTGATCCTGCAGACCCTTAAACGGGGAGCAATGCATGGTTACGGGATCGCCCAATTCATTCAATCGATATCCGATGACGTCTTGCAGGTGGAAGAAGGCTCCCTGTATCCGGCCCTGCAGCGCCTGCTCCTTAAAGGATGGGTCAAGGCCGAATGGGGGACTTCAGACAACAATCGCCGCGCGCGCTTTTACACATTAACTCTGGCCGGCAGGAAACAACTGGGTGTGGAATCAGAAAATTTCAGCCGCATGATTGAAGCCATTGCCCGAGTGATGCAGACCGCATAGCACAAGGAAGGCTTATGTCGTGGATTGGGGATTCGCGCGTGGGGATAATCTGGCGCAAACTGCAGTTCTTCTTGCACCGCTCGCAGCTTGAGCGCGATCTTGCCGAGGAGATCCGTCTCCATGCCGAATTGAAAACGCTGAACAATGCGGCCCAGGGAATGCCGCTGGATGAAGCGCAATTCGCCGCATACCGCCAGTTAGGCAGCTTGACTCAACTGCGGGAAGAGAGCCGCCAGAGCTGGAGCTTTCCTTCTCTGGAAAGTATTGTCCAAGACATTCGCTACGGTGCCCGCGGCTTGCGAAACGCTCCCGGTTTTACTGCTATTGCGCTTGTTACCCTGGCCATGGGTATCGGCGCCACCACGGCGATTTTCAGTGTGGTCAACGCCGTTCTCATACGTCCTCTTCCTTATAAGGATTCAACCCGGCTCGTCAATATCTGGACAGTCACGCCATTATTTCCGGAATTTCAGATGGGCCAGTCAATTCCCAATCTGGATGACATCCGCTCGCGGGCTCATTCCTTCGATACCATCGCCGCCTTTCAGGGTGGACAAGTGGCGCTGACTGGAGATGGAGCGCCGGAAAGACTTCGCTCAGCCGCAGCAACTGCTGAGTTTTTTTCCGTTTTCTCCATCCATCCCATCCTCGGTCGGCAAATGAATGGTGAGGATGAGCAGGGGAAAAACGGTAATGTCGTCTGGTTGAGCTACGGTATCTGGCAAAGGCGATTCGCTGGGGATCGCGCCATCGTGGGCAAGACCATTTGGCTCGATCAGAAGCCATACGTTGTCGCCGGCGTTTTGCCCTCTGCTTTTAATTTTCGTGGCGCTGAAATTTGGAAGCCGCTGGTCTTGACGGCGGAGGGGCGGGGTAAACGCCAAAACTGGCTTTACAGTACGTTCGCCCGGCTGCGTCTCGGCGTCTCACCGGACCAGGCACAGGCAGAGCTAAACGGTATTGCGGCCCAGATCGAGCACGACAATCCAAAAGATGCTGAGGGGCTGCACTTCACGATGGCTTTCATGCAGGATGCAGCTGTCGCCAAAAACTCGCGGAGCCTGCTGCTCATGCTGCTGGCGGCTGTGAGTTTCCTTCTGCTGATTGCCTGCGCCAATGTAAGCAACCTCATGCTCTCGCGGAGTATACAGAGGCAGCGTGAGATTGCAGTCCGCGCGGCGCTGGGCGCCAGCCGCCTTCGCATACTCCGTCAACTTCTGATTGAAAGCGTGATTCTGTCATTAGGAGGGGGCTTTTGCGGACTTGGCGTGGCCCTTGCCGGAGTGAGTGCTTTCCGCTCACTTGCCCCGCATAATTTCGCCCGGCTGGATGAAGTTGGCGTTTCGCCGGTCATGCTGGCTATCGCATTCGCCATCGCGTGCGTCACTGGAATAGTCTGCGGCCTGGTGCCTGCCATGCATGTTTCACGTTCAGACCTGAATCTTGTCATCCGGGAAAATTCCAAATCGCCCGGGGATAAAGGACCATTCTCGCTTCGCAATGTCCTTGCAGTGACTGAGGTTGCGTTGGCCCTTGTGTTGCTCACAGGCGCGGCGCTTATGGCCCAAAGCATTGTTCGTCAGCTTCGAGTGGATACAGGATTTCGGACCGACCACCTGCTCACCGCCAAATTACAACTTGATCTCACGAACTATGCGGATGAAGCCGCGCAAAGAATCTTCATCTCAAAATTTCTCACAGCCTTACGGGCGCAGCCTGGCCTGAGGAGCGTGGGCATCAGCAACGCCAGTCTGATGGAGGACACTTCTCTGATGTCTTTTGATCCCGGCACGCTCGGTCTGGCGGAGAAAAACACGGCGATCCAGATCCGAGAGATCACGCCCGGGTTTTTCGAAACCATGGCCATCCGCTTACTGGCAGGAAGGTTCTTCTCTGACAGTGATGTCAAGGGCGCTCCAAGAGCCATTGTCATCAATCAAGCCATGGTTAAGCGCTTTTTAGCAGGCAAAGATCCGATCGGACGGATTTTGAATCTGTGGCCCGGCCCCGACGGTGAATACCAGATAGTAGGAGTCGTCGCAGACACCCGTGACATCCGCCCATCTCAGCAGGCCCGCCCCGAAATTTATTTGTCGTTATTGCAGGCCCCGCAGCGCTCGCTTTACGTGGTCGCCCGCAGTCATGGTGATAGCGCCGCTCTTACACCACTTATGGAAAACAGTGTGTGGTCCGTGGATAAGAACCTGCCGCTCACAGACGTGAAAACAATGACGGAAGTCATCTCAGCAACGGTTTCTGAGCCGAAGTTTCACACCTGGTTACTCGCTGCCTTCGCGGGCGTGGGGCTGGTTTTGACTCTAATTGGAATCTACGGCGTGATCTCCTATTCAGTGAGCCAGCGCACACATGAGATGGGGATCCGCATCGCTTTGGGCGCCCGACCGCAGAATGTCTTGCGACTGGTGATCAAACAAGCCGCAAAACTCGCTGTGATAGGTTCGGCGTGTGGCTTGCTCGGATCTCTGGCGCTCACACGCCTCCTGGGCAGCCAACTGTATGGGATTAAACCTGGTGATCCCGTGACTTTGGTCTGTGCCGTTTTGCTCATGCTCGCCATCGCCATGGCGGCTTCTTACATTCCGGCTCGACGCGCTACCAGGGTCGACCCCATGATCGCCTTGCGGCATGAATAGCTGTACCAGTCTTTGCAAATCTTTTCCTCCCGGGTTGCAGAATGACGCGACCCTTCAAACCTGTGCTTCCTCGGCAGTCGCAGGACTTTAAGAGTTTGTTAAGCTACACCGGACTTGTGCTTTGCTCTTTAAATTATTGTGTGCCGTGGAAAAAATCGGATACTATGGGTCGCGTGGCTGTCTGCGTCAAGCGCGCGATCTGGCTTCTGGTGATATACGGCATCCTTTATGTGCTAATCATGCCAATACCGGAGTTGGGGGCGGCATTTTCCGCTAAGGCAACCATTGCAACATTTGCACTGATAACGTACGTTCTGCTGGCTTTTTGCTTTTTACTTCTTTCAATGCTATCCCGCACTTTGGATCCGGGTTCGCTTTCCGCTTCCGATGTTCTCGAACGGCACTGCGTCAGGCTCTGCTAGGCGAAGTTTTCGCGCCGCGGGCTCTGTGCAGCAGAGCTTTCGCGAGATGGATTCCGGGGCCATGACCGGCCTGCGGGGTCTTCGCGCCTGAGGTGAACAGGAACCTGAACGACCATGCTACGGGAGGTGCGTCCGGAATGAGCTACATCAAAAAGATCCTCGAAGGGGCAGCACTGCTGCCATTTGTCAAATTGCCGTTCGCTGGACGCCCGCCGGCTCCGGACGACCAGGTCCGTCTCGATCTGGTTGAGTTCGGGCGCATGCTGCATACACAGGGATTTGTCGCCGCCACTGACGGTAATCTCTCCGTCCGTCTGGATCATGACCGCGTGATGGTGACTCCTACCGGCGTGAGCAAAGGCATGATGCGGCCAGAAGATATGGTGATTGTGGACATGGATGGCAACCGCGTCAGCGGATGCTGCTCTCCCACCAGCGAAATCGCCATGCACCTGACCATATATTCCATGCGGCCAGACGTAAGCGCTGTGGTACACGCACACCCCTGCACGGCCACAGCATTTGCTTCCGCGGGACTGGCGTTGGACGAGCCTCTTTGCTCTGAGGTTGTGGTCACTTTGGGTGAAGTTCCCCTGGCGCCATACGCTACTACCGGCACGGTCGAACTCAGCGATTCATTGCGCCCTTTTATCCCGGAGCATAATGCCATTCTTATGGCGAACCACGGCGTTGTCACCTATGGCCACGACCTGCGCAAGGCCTATCTGCGCATGGAAGCGGTGGAACACTTCGCCAAGATCGTCCTCGCAGCCCGCCAGCTTGGCTGCGCCCGCTCGCTGGATGATGATCAGTTGGAAAAGCTCTTCGAGGCAAGATCGCGCTACGCCGGCAACGCCCATTAATTCGCTGAAACCCACTGTCGTCGTTACTTCTTGCGCGTCTTTCGCGAAATATTTCCGTTGCTCTGGGAAGCCTTGCCAAGCGGGCCGTTAACATCTGTCAAACGGACATATCTCAAACTGGATACATTATCTGACGCGGCCACCGCGTTGGCCACCACGACTCTTTGCTGTCCGTCCAGTCACTATTCCCACAGAGGATGCTACAGTCATTGTCACCGCCAGGCTTCCTTGTGCGCGTCGGGAGCCAGCGAGATCGGGGACAGCATTCGCACGTTGTCCAAAGGCCGCGCAGGCGCCCAATAGGATAAGTGCCGGTACAGCTGCGACTTTGAACTTGCATCCAGTCATCGCTGTGAACTGATTCTTCTAGATGAGTACCCTATTCAGGCGGTTGTCACGGAGGAGGATGACGATTCTTGAAGTATTTTTTCGCCATCAAGGAAACCAGCCTGATCTCGACACCAGCCAGATAATCCTGGCAGGCTTACAATCTATTTACCTGCTTCTTACATCGCCATGATGGGAGAGCAATCTCTCACGTGCTTAGATGGTCTTAAGACTCCAGGCCGGCAAGAACGGAAATGAGACCTCATGACGCGTTTTCACCTCCGCAAGTACTCGTTATTCGCAATTCTTGTGTCCTCACTCTTTCTTCTTAGAGTTCATTTCCATGGCCAGCAGAATAGCGGCACCTATTCAGTCAAGGTAAAAGTGGTGAACGTGCCGGTAACCGTGCGCGACAAACATGGCGAAATCAAACGCGACCTCGCCAAAGACGACTTCATATTGGAAGAAGACGGCCACACGCAGAACATTGGTTATTTTTCCCGTGAAACTGACCTTCCTCTCACTCTGGGTCTGCTGGTGGATACGAGTATGAGCCAGCGACGCGTGCTCGATGATGAGCGTCAGGCCAGCTATACATTCCTCAGCCGCATCCTCCGCGAAGACAAGGACAAAGCCTTCATCATCCACTTTGATCGTGAAGTGGAATTACTGCAGGATCTGACCTCATCCCGGGACAAGCTTTCCTCGGCTCTGCAATCCCTGCATACACCCTCCATGGATGATCAGCGCGCAGGCAGTGGAGGAGGCAATGGCGGCGGAAACGGCGGCGGTGGCGGAACTTCCGGTGGTGGCGGTTATCCCGGCGGCGGAGGCTATCCCGGTGGTTATCCGGGTGGAGGCGGCTATCCGGGCGGAGGTGGTTATCCCGGTGGCGGACATCGCGGCGGAGGCTATCCCGGCGGCGGTGGTGGAGGAGGACGTGGCGGCAGTGGCAGAGGTCCTCGCATGCCCGGCACTCTTCTCTATGACGCCGTGTTCCTTGGTTCTGACGAGTTGATGACCAAGCAGCAGGGACGCAAGGCGGTCATCATTCTTTCCGATGGCGTAGATACCGGCAGCAAATTCCCACTGGAAAGAGCGGTTGAGGCTTCGCAACGCGCGGACACCATCGTCTACTCCATTCTCTTCTCTGACGAATCAGCATATGGCGGCGGCTTTGGTGGTTTCGGTGGTTTGGGCAGGCACGGTGGCGGACAGAACCACCCCGACGGCAAAAAAGTTCTGGAGAAAATTTCCAAGGAAACCGGTGGCAGGATGTTTGAGGTGTCAAAGAAGCTGCCGATCGAGAAAATCTATAGCCAGATTGAAGAAGAGCTGCGCAGCCAGTACAGCCTGGGCTATTCACCCGATCGTGCCGATCTCGCTGCCGGCTACCACAAGATAGTTGTCAAAACCAAAGCCAAAGACCTGGTGGTGCAGGCACGCGACGGATATTACCTCGATCGCTAGTTAAGCAGGCGTCGATGTCAGCGACAATTTACCCGCGAATGAATTTACCCAGCAATGATGCCGCCACGCCCAGGCCAAGGATACCCACAGGACCGTGGTTCGCCTGCAAAGCCGCGACAAAGTCGGTGCTCTGGGTATACAGATAAGCTGCCCAGCACAAGCCAGCGACAATACAGATGCCGCCAAGGACGCGCAGTAGCGGTGAGCCAGGCTCGGGCTGGCTCTTGCGTTGGACTCGATGAACAACTCGATCTTCGTAGCCCTCGCGGGCGCCGGTTCCCCAGTCGTCTTCGTAAACTTTTGGTTTTTGTGGCTGAGTGTCTGGCATACAGCTCCAATTTGACGAATTTAATTCAAAAATTCAATGTCGAAAAACACCTAGACGGTGTTTCCTCGTCCTTTTCTGGCCGGCTGCCATATAAAGTGTGCCGGAAGCATCGCGCTTTATTCCCGTTTACAATCGCAGGTTAACACTATGGCTAATCTCTTTGAACCCCTGCGGTTACGCGAAGTTGAGTTTCCCAATCGAATTTTTGTCTCGCCCATGTGCCAGTATTCGTGCCTGGACGGCATGGCCAACGATTGGCACTTTGTCCATCTCAGCTCGCGCGCCGTGGGGCGTGCCGCGGCAGTCCTGACAGAGGCCGCGGCGGTCACCGCCGAAGGCCGCATCAGCCCTGACGATCTTGGTATATGGAGTGACGCTCACATTGAGCCGCTACGCCGTATCTTTTCCTTTATTACCCGGCAAGGTTCCGTACCGGGAATGCAACTGGCCCATGCCGGGCGCAAGTCCAGCACCAGCGCTCCTTTCAAAGGCGGCAAACCATTGCCACCCGAGCAAGGTGGATGGACGCCAATCCTTGCTCCTTCTGCAATTCCGTTTGCTGACACCTATCAAACGCCGGAACAACTCAGCAAGCCAGAAATCAAAAGAATCATTGCTGCCTTCGCTGAAGCAGCCAGGCGGGCGGAGGCAGCCGGCGCAAAAGTGATTGAGTTGCACGGAGCACACGGATACCTTGTCCACGAATTTCTGTCACCTCTCAGTAACGTGCGCAAAGATGAGTATGGCGGCTCCTTTGAAAATCGCATTCGTTTTGTCGTTGAGCTGGTGGATGCGGTGAGGAATGTCTGGCCGGAAAAGTATCCGGTGTTCATGAGAATCTCGGCCACCGACTGGACTGACGGCGGATGGACACCCGAAGATTCAATTGCCCTGGCGCGTGTTCTCAAAGGCCAGGGCGTCGATCTGTTTGACTGCTCTTCCGGCGGCAACATTTCGGGCGCCAAAATTCCTGTCGGTCCCGGTTATCAGGTGGAGTTCGCGGAAAGAGTTCGTCGTGAAGCCGGCGTTCCCACAGGAGCAGTAGGGATGATCGTGGATCCGGCGCAAGCCGATCAGATCATCCGTTCATCGCAGGCGGATGTGGTTTTTCTTGCCCGCCAGTTTCTCCGCGATCCTTACTGGCCACTGAAAGCAGCCAAGGCCCTGGGACATGACATGCAATGGCCGCCACAATACGAGCGGGCAAAATAGCCATGTGTATTTTGAGCCGTTAGCCCTGCCCGTCAAAAATCTTTCACGCGCAGGCTGAGTGGTGATGGATACGCTGTCCCGTTACTTCTTTGGGGCCGCCTGCGCTGATTGAGCTTGCGGTGGCGGGGCAACATCAATTTCGTCCGGCTTCTGAATCTCGCGTCGTTCCACCGGCGACGAAAGCACAATCGACGTGGAAGTGGTTCCAAACGGTGTCAGCCGGTCGATCAAAGATTCCAGATGCTCCACCGAACGCACATGCACCTTCATAATGAAAGAGTCGGCGCCGGTACCGCGATGGCATTCCACCACTTCAGGAAAAGTTTTCACAGCCGAGGTGATACGGCTGAACACGTCGCCCACCACGGACATGCGTATAAAAGCGGTGATCGGCATGCCCACCCGCATGGGATCAATATCGGCATGGTAGCCAACGATAATCCCCGCCTCTTCCATGCGCTTGACGCGTTCCACAACCGCAGGCGTTGTCAGACCAACCCGACGGCCAAGCTCAGCGTATGAAAGCCGTCCATTGATCTGAAGTTCGTTTAACAACTTCCAGCCGATTTGGTCTAAAAGCTTGTCGTTTTTGAGATTGGAGTCCATTTTAGGGGGTCATTGTAAGACAGAGTTTCAAATCCTTCTTACCTGCTTTTTCTGCCGCTGCATCAGGGAAAAACTTAATTTTCCGAATTGAAGCATACATTAAATCATTCCAGCCGGACGTATAGCCATAAAAATCGCTTAAAGGCGCAGGAGCATTTCATAATCTAAGTCGGATCCTGGATTTCCGATGTTATCAGGGCTGGGGGTCCCGATCCACTATCAGCCTGCATCTTCTCCGGAATACCTGCTCGCCATGCCGACCAAACTTACGTACAACGTGCGTCGACCGTTGAGCTTGCAAGGGACGCCTCTTCATTTTCGATTGTTTCGGTTTCGCTTAAAACAAGAACGCAAAAGCAACCAGCATTCCTGAATTTCAATGCAGATTTCCGGACAACTCACCAAACGCTGATGTGAAAATCATTTTCCATCCATCGGCTGGAACGGAAAGTTTTTTCTGTTTTCCCGCAGAGATATTTCTTACGAGATATTTCCTTGAGGAGTTGCAACGCCCGGGAGCGGCCCACGTGAGAGTTGTATCGCTCGCCAGAAAAATTTAGCGCGTCGTGCCAATTTGGGAAAGATTTTTTTGAGTCCCGCCACTCGCGTTCGTAGTAAACTCCCTCAACATCAAAATGCTTCACGCGCTTTCGGGTATAAGGCGACGGTTGAGCGGCAAGACAAAATCATAGAAACGAGATTGCAAAGAAAGTCTCTTGCATGAATCTTCATCCTTACCCGGCTTCTTCTGTTTATTCAATTGCAGACAGATGTTGCACACTTCAATTCAATGAGGTTAAAGAATGACAGCTCCCCTCGGAAAAGTGCGTTTTGCATTGGCATTTCTCTTTGTAATTCTGGCCGTGAATTTCCTGGCGGCTCAGGCCGTCCGTCCTGGAAGTGGTAACGGCGATCTGGTGCCGGACCCCCACTCCCACAACGGTAATCCCAGCCAAACACTGCCCGCGGTTGTTGGTCCAATTGGCGAAACGGTTGTCACTGGTAACGGCATCAATTATCACGGCGGCCCGGTGTTGAAGGGCAATCCAGTCAAGTACTACATCATCTGGTATGGAAACTGGGCCGGCACCGGATCGAACACCGCAGCAACCGTCAGTCTGGTTGAGCATTTCATCAGCACGCTCGGCGGTTCGGCCATCGAACATGTTGCCACCACCTATGGCGACACAACCGGCAACGTAAGCGGCAACGTGTCTCTTGGCGGCGCTACTTTCGTGAACAGTTCCACCAACCTGAATGACACCAGCCTCAAGACCACCGTCAGCAACGCAATCACCAGCGGCGCGCTGCCGAAAGATGCCAACGGCGTCTATTTCGTGCTGACTTCCTCCAACATCAACGAGACTTCTGGATTCTGCACCCAGTACTGCGGTTTCCACACGCATGGCACAATCAGCGGCTCGGATATTAAATATTCCTTCGTCGGTAATCCCGATCGCTGCCCCAGCGGCTGCGAAATTCAGAGGACCGGCCCGAACAGCCCCGCAACTAACGTAGGCGGAGCCGACGGCTTGATCAACGTCCTGTCGCACGAGCAGTTCGAGGCCATCACGGATCCTGACCTGAACGCCTGGTTTGACACCAGCGGCCAGGAAGATTCTGACAAGTGCAACTTCAACTTTGGCACCACATCCACCTGCACTTCAACCAGCGTTTGCTCGGCTGCCGGAAAGGCCGCTGCTGCAAAATTCAACCAGACCTTTGGCGGCAATGACTGGATGCTCCAGCAGCAGTGGGAAAACGCTGCCGGGGGCAAATGCGTCCAGCATCTGTAATTGCTGGCCTGATTCCTTATTCAAACTGACTGCTCTGCGGCGGGGGCACTAGCGCTCGCCGCAGGCGTCAAAACAGCAAAATGGTTCAAGAGTGGTCAGAATGTTTGTAGGCTTGCCGATAAAATCGAATTTACGAACGCTTAAATTCGTAGTACACTGCCGAGCATAACTTTGGGGCCTCGACCTGGCCCAACGCTGCAAGTGCTTCGATCAGACCCCCGCTCTAATTCATATGCGACGGCTTCTTCTGTCTCTTCAACAGATTCAGCAATTTCAAACGCGTGAGGTCCTGAATGACATCTCTTTTCGCTAAAGCAAGACTTGGATTGGTTTGCCTTTTCATCGTACTGGGCGCTAACGCCCTCATGGCCCAGAGCCTTCGCTCCGGCCAGGATAAGGCGCCTGATGGCAAGCATGGCCAATCCGGTCAAACGCTGCCCGCCGCTGGCCCAATCGGCCAAACCGTTGTCCAGGGTAACGGAATCAATTACCACACCGGAGGAACTGTGCTCAAAGCCAGTCCCGTGCCGATCTACATAATCTGGTACGGCAACTGGAACGGCGGTGCCAGGCCGTCTGACAGCCAGGCCACGGTCAATCTGATTCAGGGATTTCTGGGAAGCAACTCCCTTGGCGGCTCCAGCTACGAAGCCATCAACACCACTTACGGCGATACAACGGGTAACGTAAGCGGCCACCTGAATTTCTCCGGCGCGGTTTTTGACAACTACTCTCAGGGAACCAGGTTTAGCGACAGAAATCTGACAACCATCGTCAGCACCCATGTCGGCCATGACCTGCCTTCGGATGTCAACGCCGTTTATCTTGTGCTTACTTCCTCTGATGTTAAGGAGAGCTCAGGCTTCTGCCGGACCTATTGCGGCTTCCATACCCACGCCACTATCGGCGGAGCCGACATCAAGTACGCTTTCGTGGGAAACGTGGACCAATGCCCCTCAGGTTGCGAAATTCAATCCACCGGCCCCAATAGCCCCTCGGCCGGCGTAGGTGGTGCGGACGGCATGAGCAATACCATCACGCATGAAACGGAAGAAGCCATTACCGATCCAGACCTGAACGCCTGGTTTGATTCCAGCGGTAACGAAGATGCCGACAAGTGCAACTTCAAGTTTGGCCCGACACAAACGGCTGCGAACGGCGCCAAATTCAACCAGACCTTTGGCGGCCATAACTGGATGATCCAGATGGAATGGGAAAACAGCCGTGGCGGCGGTTGCGACCAGACTCTCGGCGGACCGTTCTTCACCAATTAACTCGAACTTTGATGTGCAAAAGCCGTCCGGTAAGTCCGGGCGGCTTTTTATTACAATCAGGTCTTTCAGGAGAGTTCACACTATGCAGCGCCTCTTTGCGTATCTGGTTTCTCTTTCGATTTTGCTCATCTCTGTGGCGGGAGGCCAGGAGCCGGTGAAGCCGCCACGCAATCCCAGAATCATGACCGCGACCAGGCAGGTTGTGACGTTTTCCTCCCTTGAGAAACAGATGATGGAAGCTCTGCAAAAGAAGGACAAGGCCGCATTAAAAGCCCTGTTAACGGATGACACAGCAATACACATGCCAGATGCGGACCCGCTGCCAGGCGATGACTGGGTGGACTCTGTCATGAGCAAGGATTTTGCGTTGAAATCGTTTGGCATCCGGCAAGTGGACGTCGCAGACCTCGGCACTGCCGCAGTGGTAGCCTATGACCGCATCCAGGATTCAACCTTTAAAGGAAAACCTGATGGCGGCGAGTTCTTCGTTGTCGATCTGTGGAAGAAGGATGGCGATAACTGGAAGCTCGCCGACCGCTACGTATCCAAGGTCAGTTCCGTGTTATCCCAGCCAAAGGACGTCAAACCGACGGGAAAACAATAGGCGCAGGCTAAAAGGTCAGTTCTTGTTGGCTTCGATGAACTTTCCCACCAGCGGGTCGGCCTCGTCGTTAGAATCCGTCAGCATGTAGAAGCGAAGTCCGCCCTGCTGCCAGGACGTTGAATTAAAGGAGAGGCTGCGGGTCTTCACCGGCGGCCTTTCCCTAGTGTCAGCAGCCTGGAAGATAAAAATCGACACTTTGTGCTGGCCTACCTGGTAAAGCAGCTCCGCGCCGGGGGCCTGTTGTGCGTAGGCCAGTTTGCCGCCGATCAACGTAAACTGCGTGCCTCCTATTTCAGGCAAACTGAAAGTGAACGGCACCTTGCCCTGGAACCACGGCTTCACCACGTGCATATTGCTGTTGGGGATATCGACAGGATTCGGACTGGAAAGAGCAATCACGTGCTGGTCAACTAGCCCGGCAACCATCGGATTCTTTCGGCATTCGGTTAGACCACAAAGCGACCCCCAGTGCAGCCACCAGCACCGCACTCACTGCGGACATTCCCCACTTCCACCACGGGCTCACGCGCGCATGCGGATGCAGTTCGCGATAGATGGAGGCATGCAGCTCTGGCGGGGCCACGAACTTATTGGCGGCCACGCGCACCGCTTTCTTCAGCGCCAGATGCTCCGCTACGGCCGCGGTACATTCGGTACAACCAGCCAGATGCTTCGCGGCGTCCTGCTGCGCCGTGGCGTCCAACTCATCGTCCACATAAGACGCGACTTTTTCCCGCCAATCGCAATTCATGATTTTGCTACCAACTTCCTGTCGCCCGGTTTACCCTGCAACGCCTCGATCAGAAACAGCTTGAGCTGTTTGCGTGCCCGGGCAAGCCGGGACATCACCGTCCCAATCGGAATATCCAGCACCAGCGCTATCTCCTGATATTTCATCTCTTCCAGATCGGCCAGGATCAGCACTTCCTGAAAGCCGTGCTGGAGGTTCGCGATTCCCTGCTGCACTAGTTCGGTGTCCGCGCGACGTATGAGCACCACCTCCGGCGTCTCCTGCGTCACCACCGAGTCTTCAAATCCCTGCTCACTCTCCTGCTCCGTATTGCGGCGTTCCAGCCCGGTACGGCTGGTCAGGAAAGTGTTGCGCAAGATGCGGAACATCCAGGCGCGGAAATTGGTGCCTTCGCGAAAGCTGTTGGCGTTTTTCAGCGCCTTGGCAAACGTCTCCTGCACCAGATCGCGGGCTTCATCCGCATCGCCAGACATCCAGCGGGCGAAATTGTAGAGCGGATCCAATAACGGAAGCGCCAGCTTTTCGAACTCTTGTCTGGGAATGCCGCTCACGTCTCCTCAACTTACCGTTGGAATGCCCAACTTGCCGGTGCCACGGCCGCCATTCTGCAGGGTGATTCCTGCGGAGTGCCTGCCGGTTTCAAAGGTCAACTCAAATGATTCCACATTCTCACTGCTATTGCACGATAACTTTTGCAGTCATCTTCGGATGCAGCGAGCAGAAGTAATCATACGTCCCCGGCTTGTCAAACTTGTATTCAAAGTCCTCATTCGTATCCAAAGCCTTGGACTTGAACAGCTTATCCGTGCTGGCTACCGTATGCGGAATATCGTCACCGTTTGTCCAGTGCACCGTGGAGCCTGCCTTGATCGTGATGGTGGCCGGGTTGAAAGTGAAGTTATCGATCTTCACGTTCGTTTTCCCGCTGTCTGCCGCCGTGGCGCCGTGCGTAGTTCCCGCGATAAATACCACGCTCGCAAAAACAAGAACTGAAGCTGCAACGAATATGTTTCTCTTTGTCATTTTTAAATTCCTCATCATTTTCAAATTCCTTTCTGATCCGCGACTGCCGGAAGGCTCATCCGCGGCAAGTTAAGCCAGGTTGGAATCAACAACTGCCAATGCGTGCTCTCCGCGAACGTACTTCACGTCCGTCACTCCGAGTACGCTGCGTAACTGCTCCGCAGGGACCTTCATGGGTCCAGGCGATGGCGCCGAGCCCGGCTTCGGTTGCGGAAATGCAGTGGACGCCGCGGTGTGAAACGTAACGTTGCCTTCCACCTTCTGCATGGTCTGGTGAATGTGCCCGTTGAGCACCGTTACGGAACCGAACTTCTTGAGGTACCCGAGTGCCTGCGCGCTGTCATCGGTTCCCCAACCCCATTCTGGATACACTGACCACAGCGGGATGTGGGCGAAAACAACAATCGGCGTGCTCTTAGGGAGGTGCTTCACATCTTTTTCCATCCACTCCAATTGCTCATTGCCCAGATTACCGAGTCCGCCGGCCTTCAGGTTCATTACGTTATTCAGCCCTACAAAATGCACGCCCTTATGATCCAGGCTGTACCAACCCTGTCCTTTGGAAAGTTTGCCGAAGCGCTCTTTGAATTGCTGGCCTTCATCAAGCAGATCATGCTCGCCGGGAACGTAAAATATTTCCTTCGGCTTGGCCTCTTTCAATAGCTGTTCAGTGGTATCGAATTCGGCGGGTTTCGATAGGTGAGTAATGTCGCCGGTGTGAAGCATGAAATCCGGCGATCCCGGAAGCGCATTGACCTTGGCGATGGCAGCTTTGAGCGTTCCCACCACATCAGGATTCGCGGCCTTGTCAAAACCCATGTGGCTATCGCTGATCTGGACAAAGCTGAAGGCGCCCTTGGTTGTGCCTTCGTCGATTTCTGACAAACGGCTCAGGCTGTAGGATTGCAGCACTCCGCCCTTAATGACACAGAACGCTCCCGTCCCAGCCCAGGCCATACACTTGAGAAACCCGCGGCGATCAACGCCGTCATGGTTATGGTCGTGCTCGATTTCGTCTTTTTTGTGGGTCGCCATTGCAATCTCCTTTGCTTTTTCTAGTGCAAGCCATCCTGCAATGGACATAACTGAAAGGCGCGGAGTTTATTCCCGGGGGGTTCAGGGCGCGGTATCCCGTCGCCAGGTCTGAAGCACAAGATCCCTGCCCCCTACTCCCACTCCATCTCACAAAACTTTACAAAGCCATGCTTCCCGCCCGGTACTCTGTCTGGCATCTTTGAGTTAATCTGCATCTAACTGTTTAACAACAACAACGCGCCGGGGGGGCCCAAAAGACCTACGAATGATAAAAACCTTGTCGGCGAAAATCGCTGTGATGGCAACACTGGCGTCAACTCTGCTTGCTTTGCCGCTGCGCGGACAGACCGTAACTGTTCCTCAGTCCCGCGTTTTACTGGACCAGGCCTACACATCGATGTACAACCTGAAGTTTGATGTGGCTTTCCAAAAGGCGGAACAAGCCAAGAGCTTTACTAAAGACGATCCGATGCCTTGGGTAGCTCAGGCATGCGCGGCGCTCTTCCGCGAGTTTGATCGTCTCCACATATTGCGCAGCGAAATGTTCTCGTCCGATGCAAGCTTCGACGCTCGCGAAGCCTATAAGTGGGACCCGCAATCGAGGCAGCAATTCGAAGCCGCTTTGGCCGGAGCTGACAAGCTTGCCCAGGAACGGTTATCGCAAAACAGGGATGACTCCGCGGCGCTTTTTGCGCTGGCATTGACGCATGGTCTTCGCGCCGACGACGCTGCACTCATCAGCAAGAAAAATATGGCAGCCCTCGGCTTTATCAAAACTGCCAACGGCTATGCCGACCGGTTGCTGGCACGCTGGCCTGACTATTACGACGCCTACGTGGCTACCGGCATGGGCAAATATGTGATCGGTGGTAAAGCGGCGCCTGTACGTTGGGTGCTGCGCATTGGGGGTATCAAAGGCGATCAGGCAGAGGGTTTGAAGGAACTTAAACTCGCAGCCGATAAAGGGCACTTCCTTGCGCCCTTCGCCAGAATCCTGCTTGCGTTTGATGATCTACGGCACAACGACAAGGTTCAGGCCCGGAAAATCTTTGCCAGTCTCCATGATCAATTTCCCGCAAATCCATTGTTCGCGCAGGAGATGGCCAAGATTGACCAGATGGCCCGTTCAGTTGGCCCCGGCCAGTGATGTTGCCGCCGCGCCCAGTATTTTTCCTGAAGTCTTTTCCTGCACGAAAACAACTGCGCGTAAATCCGCGACCTTCCAGTCTTTCCCCGCGCTGAATGCCACATCGGATTCGAAACCGCCATCGCTGAGCTGGCCAACCTTGCGAAAATCCCGCACCACCGCGGCATGGCGTAAAACATGTCCACCATTTTCGCCAGTCTTCACGCTGCTGGAGAGGTTGTCTTCTGTGACTGCTAACAGAACATCGGATGTATTCCTGGACGCCGAATTTATCTTCACATGCAGCTTATCGCCGGCTGCCCGCGTGACCACCACCTCTGCTCCCGGACTGCGACCAGCCGCCTGGGCAATGGCATCCTGGGCCCGGTCTGCGTCGTTGCCGACGAATTGCGTGTCCCCATCCACCACCATCTGTGGCGTGTACGGACCTTCCAGTTTCATACGATCGGCGTAATCTTCCTGCCGCCGGCTGTAAGCGGCGGAAGAAAAACGGTCCCGCCATCCCAGCCGGTTCCAGTAGTCCACATGGAAACCAAGGGGAATAATTTCCACTCCATCATTACGATGTTGTTCGCGGAAGTTGATCAGGAGCTTGTCCGCTGGTGGACAACTTGAGCAGCCTTCGGATGTGAAGAGCTCCACCACCACAGCCTTCCTGACTGGTGTCGGCGCAGCTGGCTTCGGCAGCAGGGCCGCGGCAGTAGTAAAGATCGCGGCCACCACAACCAATGCGAAGAGATGAGCTTTGTTCATGTCAATCTGATGCTCGAGTTATCTTTTGGCTACAAGAATTGAGTAATTTAATTCCCCCGAGCGGTAGCCGCGCCGCATTACCTCTATTCCCTGGGAAAATCTGCGGAACTTGGGCGGCAAAATCGCAGTGACGGGGGACATAAGACGCGCCTGATCTGCGCAAATGTCCCATGTACGGGCCACTTGAGGGCCCACGTTTTCCACGCAGAGAACTGACAAGCCAGCCGCCTGAATCAAATCGCAGTATTGGTCTGCGCTCAGGAGTTCGGGGCAGAGAAAGACGTCCGCAATCTCGCGAATCACCTGATGCTGCATGGAACCGGTCCACGCCGCCACAATCAACCGTCCTCGCGGATTGAGCGCCGCGGCCACCTTTTTGAAATACGCTGCTTTGTTAAAAAAGTGTTCTGACGATTCCATGTTCCACATCACGTCAAAATGGCTGGATGGGAATTCGTAACACTCAGCATCGGCCAGAATAAAACGGGTGGAACCTCCTGCCAACAGAGATGGCAGCGATCGAGAGAGTTTCCGTGCAACTTCAATCTGAGTTGCACTGATGCTTAGACCCAAAACCTCGCAACCGTATTCGGTGGCCAGAAAGCGAGCCGTGCCGCCATAGCCGCAACCGACGTCGGCGACGCGCATGCCTCTTGTGATCTCGGCCAGCGTTGCACAATGGCGCAGAAGGCTGACCTGCGCCTCGCGCGCACTCTCACCATTGGTGAACAAACCGTGATGGATATGCTCACCCCAGCAGAGACGGTACACCCACGAAAAGTCATCATAGTGCTCCCGAATGTCACGGGATTCGAGGTCGGGAAGTGATTTAGCGGTTGCCACTGTCCCGCGCCCCAGCGTAGATGTCCATTTCCAGGTCAATCTCGTCCTTCACCTTCACCGTCCCGCCCCCTGCGGACACCGGCTCGATGCCAAAATCCGTCTGCTTAAGTTTGGCGTTGCCTTTATATTCCTCTGGGCCACCTGTCATTTCAAACGTAATTTCTTTTTTCACGCCATGAAGTTCAAGGCTGCCCGTTACGCGAAAGTGCTGCGGCGAGGTCTGCTCAATCTTCGACGAGCCAAAGCGAATATCAGGAAATTTTTCCGCGTTTAACACTTTCGGCCCCAGCATCGTCTGCTGAACACTGGCCCGGTCCTTGTCAGAAAGCTCGGTATCCACGACTTTTAAATCGGCTGCGCGGACCAGAATGGCAGCCGACATTGCCTTGGCGTCAATATCCACCCTGGCCACAGGCGCACTGATCTCATGGTTGTGGCCCATTGCCGAAAACAATCCCGACTTATGTACATGAATAGAGATAGTGGAATAGCCGGGTGTAGTCTGCGCATGGGTTTGAGGCAAGTCCCTCATACCGGCGAGCGAGATAATAATCACCGAGATAATAATCATGAACACTGCGAATCTCCTGGGCTTCACGGCATCTCCTTGCAATACAACCGGTCAAGTTCCGGTAATAATTCTATCGCGAGCGTGCATTTGCCGAAGCCGACTGGCGCTCCAGTTCCTTGCAGAGATAGATGATCTGGCCGGTGTGATGCCCAATATGGGAGACGCAGTTTAGAAAGACACAAAAACGGTCTTTGGCCTGTTCCAGACCTTTACCTGAGTATGCGGCGGACCAATCCTCCACGGACTGCGCTGCAAGCGCCGCCTCCACCAAGGCAATCGCCTGCGCAAAATTTCGCAGAATCTGGTCTTTGGAATGATGCGTGGGATCACTGAATTCAAGCGGCCGATCACGCACATACCCGGTTTTCATGATCTCCGTTCCAATGTAGTAGTTCAGGTTGCCGGTCAGGTGAAGCATGAGATGTCCAACACTGTTCCCATAGGGATAAGGCCGTATCCAGAGCTGTTCGTCCGTCAGAGGAGCCAGCAGCTCAAAAAGCTTGGCTGCCTTTTCGCGATAGAACTGTGCAAAATCGGCGGCGATCGTAACATTCAACACAGGCATGAACTTCCTCCCAAAAGAGCCAAAATTGTAGCAGCCGGCTTTTCTTTGAGCATCGGCCCCAGAGCATCGGCCTTGTGCACCGGGCTTTGAGCATCGGGCCTTAGCACCAGGTCTGAGCACCATCAGCACAACTTCCAGCGGACGCGTTAGAATATATGGTTCATTAACACCACCTGCTCACCTCTTGAGCGTTAAAGGAAAATTATGTCAGCGACCCTTGAAATCTCCCGGCCCACCTTGCAAGTTCCACTCGATCCGTTCCGAAATGAGCCGCTCACCGATTTCAGCAATTCGGAAAACGCGCGCCGCATGCAGGCAGCACTAAGCAAAGTACGCGCTGAACTCGGCCAGGAGCATGACATGGTCATTGGCGAGAAACTGATCAGGACCACGGAAAAAATCACGTCGACCAATCCGGCAAAACCGTCCGAGGTCATCGGCGTATTTCAAAGCGCAGGCAAGGAGCACGTGGAATCAGCCATTCAGGCGGCAACTACCGCTTTCGAGAGCTGGAAGCGTACTACGGTGGAGCAACGCGCGTCCATGATCCATGCTGCCGCCGGCATTCTGCGCCAGCGGAAATTTGAATTTGCCGCGTGGATGGTCTATGAGGTTGGTAAGAACTGGGCTGAAGCCGATGCTGACATCGCGGAGACCATTGACTTCGCCGAATTTTATGCCCGGGAAGCGCTGCGGCTGGCCAAGTCACAAACACCCGTGCAACTGCCTGGCGAGCAAGACACCCTGAGCTATATTCCGCTCGGCGTTGGCGCGGTGATTCCACCGTGGAATTTCCCCTGTGCCATCATGGCCGGCATGACCATGGCTGCCATCGTAACGGGCAACACCGTAGTCTTGAAGCCTTCACACGATTCACCGGCGATTGCGGCAAAGTTTTTTGAAGTTCTGCAGGAAGTGGGCGTTCCCGATGGTGTGGTGAATTTCTGCCCCGGTTCCGGCTCCAGCTTTGGCGCCGGACTGGTGGAGCATCCTTTGATGCGGTTCATCGCTTTCACGGGATCCAAGGAAGTTGGTCTGGACATTAATCTGCGTGCAGCGACTCCTCGTCCCGGCCAGAAGTGGATTAAGCGCACGGTGCTGGAAATGGGCGGCAAGGACTCCATCATTGTGGACTCTGACGCCAATCTGGATGCAGCGGTAGAAGGCGTGGCCCAGGCTGCGTTTGGCTTCTCCGGACAGAAATGCTCGGCTTGCTCGCGCGCCATTGTCGACGAGAACATTTATGACGTCTTCATCGAGCGACTGCGCGATCGCGTGGCTCAAATCACGGTTGGCGATCCGGCTACCAATCCACCCATGGGCCCTGTCGTCAGTGACAAGGCTTACAAGAGCATCCTTCAGTACATCGAAATCGGTAAAAAAGAAGGACGCGTGATTAACGGCGGCGGGCCGGCCAAAGAAGCCGGCAATGGATACTTTATCCAGCCTACGGTGATTGCGGATGTTGCGCCGAATGCCCGTATTGCCCAGGAAGAAATTTTCGGCCCGGTGCTGGCGGTCATCAAGTCACGCAACTATGACGAAGCTCTCCAGATCGCCAACAACACCGAATTTGGATTGACCGGCGCCGTGTACAGCACATCACGCGAGAAACTGGAGCGCGCGCGCAATGAATTCCATGTCGGCAATCTGTATTTCAACCGCAAGTGCACAGGCGCCATGGTGGGCGCGCATCCTTTTGGCGGCTTCAACATGTCAGGGACAGATTCAAAAGCCGGCGGCCCGGATTATCTGCTGTTGTTCACCCAGGCAAAATCAGTCGCTGAGAAAGTTGGCGAGGCGGGTCCCATCAACAGCAACATGACCACGAAGACTGAGCCATCGCGTTAAAAAAAGTCATCTGGAAACGGGCCGGGGCCCTATGCTTCGGGCTGTTTTTGTTTACGACAAAAACAAGTGCATGTTTCGCCATGAAGCGTCAATCTTCTGACAGTCTTTTTACTCAACGTTAAGAATGGTCAATTCCTCGCCAGATTCGCGACTTCGACCGCTCACTTCGCGTCTTACGGAGTAGCTCAAATCAAAAAGGGGAGTTAGCGTTCTATGAGTAAGAAGTATTTCTTACCCGCATTGGTATTTATTTTTTCTGTCTTTGGATCTGGCGTGGTTTCCGGCTTTGCCCAGGACCAGCGCTCAGAAATCAGCATTCAGGGCACAGCCAACATCACCAGGAGTTCTGACAATCTTGATATTCCGCATGAAGCCACCAAGAGTGGCGGCTTTCTGCTGGGCTATCGCTACCACCTCAATCCCTGGTTCGCCATACAGGGCGACTATGGCTACACTCGCAACACGCAAAAATATTTCGATCCCATCTTTGGCTTCACCGCTATTCAGGCCAACGTGCAACAGTTATCGGGTGAGGCGGTGATCACCGCGCCTACCAGCAGCCGGGTGCGTCCTTATGCGCTGGCCGGAATCGGGGGATTGTTCTTTCGTCCCACCAACAGCGCGGACAACGCGTTTGTTGGCGTGGGCAACAATACCGGCAACAACCAGACTAAAGCCGCTTTTGTATATGGCGGCGGCGTTGATTTCGATCTGTCTCATAACGTGGCCTTCCGTGCTGAGTACCGCGGACTGCTCTACAAGATTCCCGACTTCCAGATTCCGGGCCTTGCATCGGATGCGTTTACGCACACAGCCCAACCATCCGTAGGCCTGGTCTGGCGCTTTTAAAAACGTAAATCGTAAATCAAAGAGACGATAACGATAGAGGCTGGCCCGTGTGGTCAGCCTCTTATCACGTCTCAATGACCGCGAAAGCCAAATTTGGAAGAAGGCAACGCATGAATTCCCTGGCATTTAGGACGTACTAAGGCCCTGAAAGTTCCTAAAGTCCTTATTTGACTTACTATTGCGGGTGCCTCAGAATAGGATGTTTGATAAGCGGCGTCTAAGCTGCATCCCTAAGGCGCGAGTCAGTTGGCGCCGCTGGATAAGGACCTCAATATGGCCAGGATCCTGTGCGTCGACGATGAACCCCACGTAGTCACTCTGAAGTGCGCCATTCTTGAAGCTGCTGGCCACACAGTAACCGCGTCAACCTCCGCGCGTGATGCAATGGAGAAGCTGCAGAACAACACCTACGACGCGGTTGTGACTGACTGGAGACTGGGCGATGCGAATGGTCGCGCTGTGGTTCAGGCGGCCAAAAACAATACGACCATGCCTGTGGTCGTCGTCTCAGGATATGTAGCGGAAGCGTTTCAGGCGGCCGAGCCGCTGGCGGACCTCTATCTGGAGAAGCCGGTCAATCCGGAAGAGCTGGTCACCATTGTGAATGAGCTGCTCAAGAGCAGTGAACGCGCCGCTCCCCGTTAAAGGCTTCCTGATTTCACCGCAACCGGTCTAGCGCTGGCTGGCCGCCGCTACTGATGTGGCCGCTGCCTCCGCCAGAATGCGATGGTGGATCGTGAATAACGCCAGCTCCAGCCGGTCAGAAACACCAATCTTGTCATACACGTTGCGCAGGTAATTCTTGATGACCTGCTCGGTGGTGCCAAGCTGGGTGGCGATTTCTTTGTTCTTGTAGCCCTGAACAATCAAGGCAACAATCTTTAATTCCTTGGCCGTGAGGCGATCACGCACACGAGCGCCCACCAGATCGTTCTCCGCGGTTTCCTTGCTTTCCTGCGTGTCCTGAACCCAGGTCTCGCCCTTGCTTACTTTGCGGACGCACTGGGTAAGTGACTCACCGCTGACGTTGCGATAGATCACGCCGCTGATGCCGTTGGTGAGATAGTGGCGCGAATCCTGCCCCGTGTCCGCAATGATCACCAACCGGGTCTTATACTTCCTGGCTGCGTCCACCACTTCCTGCAGACTATTGTGCATGTCCGCGCCAAAGATCATCACGGTGGCGTGGAATTTCTCCAGCGCCATCAGCATTTTTTCTGAGTTTTCAGCCTGGGCAACAATGCGAAGATCGTCCTCTACGGCAAGGACTTTGGCGGCCCCGGTGCGGAAGATTGCCTGATTGTCAGCCAAAATGATCTTCTGCATCTATTTGGTCCCTTTGCTTTTGCGAATGAACTTGTACTGATCGATCACGCAGGCGACTCCGCTCTTGGTTTTCTTGCGCTTGGACGAATTGGCTGCAGCGGAAACGGCAGTTCCATCTTTGCGGACCACTCGACCCGAGCAGCGGACCTCAACGTCCGTGGGCGTTCCCAGCACTTTTGCCGGGAGGGTGATATCAAATTCAATGGAAGATCCGATGTTGAGATCGAGATCAGCCATGATGTAAACGCCGGCTGCGCTCATATTGGCCGTGGTAGCGCTATCATCCCCGCGCTTGCCATGGATCTTGATGGGTAGTTCCAGTGGGAATCGTTTTCCCGTTCTAGCTTCTGCTGACAAAGTGCCTCCTCGAAAAAACACCCGGCGCCCGCCCAATAGGGGGCTTTATAGTTTGGTGGAGAAGAACGATTCTGGTTTATATCATGAAATTGTTGGGCATAACAGCGGATTCATCTACTTAGGTCGTGGCCTTTAAAGTACCCACCCTCCGGCTCAGGCCCAAGAAAACGGGCACCCGACTTTCGCCGGATGCCCTGCTCAGGAGACGCCATGAACAACTGCTAATCTGTAGTGAAGATACCCGCTACGGCATAGCCCAGAACCAGACCCACCAGGGCCAGACCGCCGGAAATTCCCCAGAGGTGGTCGCGCACGTTACGTTTTACGTCCAGACGCTCGCGAACACTGTCTTTAAGCTCAGCCACGGAATGATGAAGCTGCTGGCGCTGCTCAGCCGCCCGTTTTTCAAGCATTTCTACTGGTAATCCTGAATTCATGCGGCTTTAGTCTCTTTCTGGATCCAAATCTGGTCCTGTTTCAATACCTCAAGCGTGCGGGTGGGAACCATTTGCACGGCCTTGATACGGTTCACCGCGGAGACCCCAAGAATAGCCCCGATCGCCAGGTAAGCAAGAGAGACGATCGCCCCGCCAAAGACCCACGCGAATGGGCTCGGCTGAAATAGCGCCGCCAGCAAAGCGACCGCCGTGAAGGTAATCGCGAACCATGCGGCCAGCAATAACACGGCGGCAACAATTGCAGCAGGAATGACTGCCTTCCAGCTCTTAATTTTGCCGGAAAGCTCTGCCTTCAATATCGCAACGCGAGTCTGGACGAAATTCTTAAACTCTTCCCTGGTCTCGGACAGCACTGCGGCAATCGGTTTTTCATTAAGCACGGTTCGCCCTCCAGATTCTCAAACCAATCCCGAGCGCCAGCCCCACGGCACCCGCGCCCATCGCAACCTGTTCAGGATTGTCGCGCTGAATTTCCTGAGCACGGACCTGGGCCCGCTTCAAGTTGTTGATCGCGCGAATGCGCAACTGCTCGGCCCGGCGTTCAGCTTCAGTCCATATCTCCTGTGCCTTATTACTGGCCACATGGCCAGCTTCTTCGGCCCGCACTTTGAATGAGTCGGCGGTTTGATTGAGAGTTGCGGTCGCGTCGTCAGTGATAAGGCTGAGTCTCTGGCCGGCTGCGTCTTTTCGATTGCGCAGCAGCAGGACGAAATGCCCCAACGCCGAGCCCAGCCGCACTGCCCTCATCTCGAGATCGGATTGCCTTGCAGGTTCCAGTAAGCCCCGGGGTGGATCCGACTGCCGAAAATGCTCCCGTGGGGCATTTTCTTGCGGTGAACCCGCCTGTGGTGAGTTCGATGGATAAGTGTCAAAGCGTGGGATATCTGAACTGCTGTATTTTGCTTCCGACATTAGCGGCGCCCCCCTGGCACGGTCATGCCTACACCTTAGTCTTGCTCTGTAACTTGGATGAGGAAAGTGGACGCCGCGTTTGCAGAAAGTCCGGAGTGAGGATAAACGGCTCTGAATGACTACCAGCCGCCAGTACCACCGCCGCCAAAACCGCCGCCAGAGAAGCCGCCTCCGCTGGAACTGCCGCCACCGCCAAAACCGGAGGAACTGGAACTGGCGCGAGGGGCAGAGACAAAGGTGCTTGTGGCCTGTTGGGACATGCTACCCAGGCTGTTGACGAAGTAAAACGTGTTGAACGTGGTCCAGTCGCCGGAGTACCAGGTTGGCGGGTTCTGGATGATCCCCTCAAAAGCCTTGGCCCAGCGATGTTCCACGCCCAGGGCCATGGCATAGGGTAGAAACTTCTCAAACGTGTCCGGCGGCATCCGCTTGAGCCGATCTGCATCCACGCGATTCATGAACTCCTGGAAGCCAAGAATCTGTACACGGGTCCTGGCGCCCTTGAGGCTGGTAGCCGTAAGCTGCCGGCCAAAAAGAATCAGGATCAAAAGGGCAATTACGCCGCAAATCACACCGGGAACTGGCGAATCCGTGAAGTCGGCAAAGCCGGTCCATTGCAGCAACGCAAACGGAGCAACAATCAAAATGCCGCCGATGACCCAAAGTCCGGCAGCCGACTCGGGATCAACAGAATACATGCCCTTGGATTTCAGAGCACCCATCACTTCGCCCTTGATCGTCGGCAGGACAGTGTAGAAGTGGTTCTTGAGATCGGACAAGAGCGTGGTTTTTCCCCCCGCAAAGATCTGATCCAGCATGGCGCGTTCATAGTCAGAAGCATCGCCCCATGACTCGCGGTCTTTCAAAAGATCCAGTTGATAATCCTTGCTTGAGAACAACAGGCCTTTGTGCTGGACTTCTGTGATCTTCAGGAAACCACGGACCGCCAGATCAACCATGATGGCAGTGATGTCTCGCGGATTGACGGCGTCATCAATCAACGTGCCCACTTCGGCCGGACGCATCTTCTCCGGCGGTTCATACATGGGAGCCACGGACATACCCGGATCAGGGTCGCGGCCCTTCAGCCACCAAAAGGTGAACATGACGGCAAAAGCCCACACTGGAAGAGCCAGGATTGGATTGCTGCGGGCGAACCATATCAGTTTGGTCAGAGCGCCGGGTTCGTGCAGAATGCCTTTTGGAATATAGACGTCAACGGTCAGCCCGCCGTGCATGGGCAATGGGCCATTGGTTTCAGCGCTGGCCACTGCGCCCTGTACAGACGCTTTGGCCGCCTCTCTGGATCCGTACACTCCGCTGAAGGCCTGGGCTCGAAGCGAACCTGCGGTATCTGCGGGAAAGAAAGCATCAGCCGCGGCATACAGGATTGGGAGCGGAGAATCGTTACCGGTAACGTTCCAGTAGAATTCTTCATGATCTTCAAAGAACTTCACCGCATTTGAAACGGTGTATTCAATGTTGACCACCTTGTCAGAGTCAACTGCCCCGGGCACGGTCACCTTGAGCCTCATGTACCCGTTGGTCACTTTTCTTTCGAATTTAAGCGGCGCGCCCTGCGCATCTGTGATGCGGTCCACTTTCACAAATAATGAGTAGTTGGTCCCAGTGCCCTTCGGACCGGGATACTCAATCGGGATATCACGGTAGATGCCGTGATATGAGCCGGTGAAGGTGTAAGTGATTTGCTCGGAGACGCGCGCGGAACCATCATCATCGACATGGATCGTATCCACCCATCGCGTGACGGTGATGCTGCGCGCCATGGCGGTTGACGCTGTCAGCAGCAAAAGCGCTGTCAGGGAAATCAGGAATCGAATCAGGCGCGCGCTGGGATATCTGTTCATGCCCGTGGACGGCGACTAGAACTTTACCTGGACATTTTCGCGGTCAGCCGGCGATTCCATTTCAAAGAACTGTCTGGTGGTGAAACCAAAAATGCCGGCCAGAATGTTGGTGGGAAACGATTGCACCCGCGTGTTGTAATCACGCACTACGGCATTGTAGTAACGGCGCGCATTCTGAATATTGTCTTCCACCGAATTGAGCGAACTCTGCAGGCTGGTGAATTGTTCGGAGGCCTTCAGTTCAGGATAGTTTTCCGCCACGGCAAACAGACTTTTCAATGCGCCGGAAAGCTGAGTCTCAGCCTGGGCCTTATCAGCGGGCGTGGATGCCTGCATGGCCTGGGAACGAAACTTCGCGATATTTTCGAACGTTCCCTTCTCATGAGCAGCGTAACCCTTGACCGTCTCGACCAGATTCGGGATCAGATCATGGCGACGCTTGAGTTGAACGTCGATATCTGACCATGCCGAGTCCGCCCGCACGCGGAGCTGCACCAGACTGTTGTACATCCCGGCAAGAATCAGTACCGCGAGCCCCGCCAGCACCAATAGCACAATGCCAATGCCCATCATTTCCCTCCGGGTCCAACTCCGCTTCAGAATGCAAGTTCTGAGCGGAAGGTAACATATTGAATTTACAAGTGCAAATTACTATCTGGTAATTTTCCTCCCCACGGGAGGCGCGGGCGCGACATCGAGCCGGCTTGGAAGTTCAACTGAATGTCAAAGCAGATAGAAATTGGGCCAACTAGTCCTAATGGACGATGGACTTAACGGATCTAGGCCGGGACTACTTCGGTCATTGAATGTGCACACTAACCGTCCACTCGGCCACGCATGTTGCTTGTGCTCACGGCCAATCCAATATTGATAGTGCTTCCCATATTCTGCAGCTCCGCTATGGATTTCAGAATAAACCAAAAATGCGGATTATCTTCATGCATGAAGGCCATTCATTATGCATGACTTAGACACAAACGTGAGTTGGCATGAGGTGTGCATTGTCGTGCACGAGGCTGTCAATATTAACAGGGCCCTCAAGATAGTAAAGAAGCATTAAGTGAAATCGATTAAGGAGCAACCAATGGGTAAGAGGATTCTGCTAGGCGTAATGATTTCTGCTCTCTTCCTGTCCCTAGGTGTCGGCGCATTTGCTCAGGAGTCCGCTGTAAAAGGAAACCTGGGTGGTGTAGTTGTTGACTCCACCGGCGCTGTGGTACCTGGGGCCAAAGTGACATTGACCGGTCCCACCGGCAATACAACGGTGATGAGCGACAATGAAGGAAATTTCAACTTCTCTCGACTGGTTCCCGGAGTCTACGCGGTTAAGGTAGAAAAAGAAGGGTTCAAAGCCACTGATGTAAAAAGCGTGGAAGTTGCCATCGGACGCACGTCAAGCCTGAAGATGCAACTTGCACCCGGCGCGGCCAACGAAACAGTGGAAGTAAGTGCCGAAGCCGTAACGGTTGATACCAGTTCAACTGCTTCCGGCTCCGATTTGAGCGATACTTTTTACTCAAAGGTGCCAACACCCCGCAACGTGTCAGGTCTTTTCTACGTAGCGCCTGGCGTTGCCGATAGCGGCGGTGCAGGCCGCTCCAATCCATCCATTTCCGGCGGCTCCGGTCTTGAGAACCTCTACATAGCCGATGGCGTGAACATCACCGATGCGGCGTTCGGCGGTCTCGGCGTATTTACCCGCAACCAGGGCTCAATCGGTTCTGGTATCAACCTATCCTTCATCAAGGAAGTACAGGTTAAGACGGGCGGATTTGAACCCCAATACGGTCAGGCGACCGGCGGCGTGGTGCAGATCGTTACCAAGTCAGGTGGCAACTCTTATCACGGGGCAGTGGCCGGTTATGCAGCACCTCGCGGCGCCGCAACGACTCGCTTGCAGACAGACGATTTCCGTGTCAATCAGTCGGGGCGTGTAGACAATCCGGCGAACTATGACATCAGCGGCGAACTGGGCGGCTATGTACCTAAATTCCGCGAGAAGCTGTTCTTCTTCGGCGCCTACAACCCAACGTGGAATTTCGTGTATGCAACGCCTCCGCAATTCACCGATACAGTCTCACAGAGTCCTGTCGGCCTCTTTGCTCTGAGCGGCGGCAAGCCTTTCGTGAACCGCACGTTTGTTAACAGCTATGCCGGAAAATTGACTTACAAACTAAACGACAGAAACACGATCGAGTCTTCTGTGTTTGGTGACCCTTCAACCAACAATAACGGCCCGGAGAACCTTGTTCTTACAGCGGCAACTAACGGCGGGTTCAGCAAGTGGGATTACGGAACGCGCAATTGGGTGGTCCGATACAACGGAACCGTTTCTCCGACCTGGCTGGTAAACGCGAACTTTACCTGGAACAACAACCGCTTCACGGAAACGCCATTGTTTGATGATTATTCCGTGACCGACATCAGCGGCGGAGCGCCGAACCAATTACAGGGATTCGGATTCAAGGAAAACCACAACGCAGACGACTTTGCCTACACGATTGATACTTCCAAAGTAGTGAATTTCGCTGGACAACACACGCTGTCACTTGGTTTCAACAACCAGCTTCTGAACTACGACAACAATCGTCGACGCAGCGGCCCTGGCTTTGCACCTCCTGCCACAAACCTGGCGGGCGGCGCGGTCACCTACGGTCTCTGCCCTGGCGCATCATGCCCCACCAATGCAGGCACTATCAGCGACGCCAGCTTCAACCTGGTCAATGCCACTGCGCTTGGCTGCACACTTTGCCCGCAATTCAACGGAGTGCCGGTGGCACTGGATCAGGTCCGCGGACAGACGGGCGGCAATATCACGCCCACCTCGGGCCTCTACTATGCCGGCTACGCAAACGATAACTGGCAGATCAACAAATTCGTAACAGTGAGCATGGGCCTCCGCTGGGAGCAGTACACCATGCGCGGAACGGCAGCTAACTACACCTTTACAGACAACTGGGCACCACGCCTGGGCCTTGTCATTGATCCGAAAGGCGATCGCAAGAGCAAGATTTACGCAAACTTCGGTCGCTACAACTATCAAATGCCTCTGGATGCAGCGATCCGTTCGCTCAGCTCGGAGACCGATCTCTCCAACCTCTTCTTTGCTCCGATCATTAATGCTGACGGAACCGTGACGGTTGCTACAGACGCCGCCCACTTGCTGAACGGCGCTCCAGGCGGCATTGCCAAGAACCCGATCGTTTCACAATCCGGCGCCGGTGAAGCTTTCTCACCGGGCACCAAGATGCAATATGAAGACGAATGGATCGTGGGCTTCGAGCATGACATGGGCCACGGCGTCGTCGTCAGCGCACGTTACGTAGATCGCCGCCTCAGACGCGTCGTCGAAGACATGTCTGGCATCTCTCCGGAGGGAGCTAATGCAGGTCTTCTGCAACAGTTCTCCATCGGTAATCCAGGCCCCGGCACCGATCTGTTCCACAACCTCAATGAACAGGTTTTTGCCACTGGTGGCCCTGTTCCCTGCGCAACAGTCGCTGGTATCGCTCCTCTGGTAGTAACCGGACCGATCCAGGATGCAAACCTTAACGTGGTATCGAATCAGTCAGTTTGTTTCTCGGCAGATCCGAAGCACCTGAGTTCTGACGCATCCACGATCTTCGGTGGCGATGTGGGACCCGATGGCATCTCTGACGGTTTCGCGGCTCCGGTTCGCAACTATCAGGCAGTCGAGTTTGAAGTCAACAAAGGCTTCAGCAACGGCTGGCTGATGCGCGCCAATTATCGTGTGGCCCGCCTGCGCGGTAACTACGAAGGCGCGTTCCGCAACGATAACGGCCAGACCGATCCCAGCATCAGCTCTCTGTTTGATTTCACCACTGGATTGCTGAATGAGCTTGGCGACCAGTTTGCCGTGGGACCGCTGAACACGGACCGCCGCCATGTGGTTAACGGCTTCTTCAGTTACACCTTCCCCAAGAGCAAATTGAAGAACCTGACCATGGGCACGGGCATTCGCGTTCAGGGTGGTATTCCAATCAGCACTCTGGCCGATCACCCGGTTTACCAGAATGCCGGCGAAGTACCGATCGGCGGTCGTGGAGTTGACGGCAGGACGCCAACCAGTGGACAGGTCGATCTCCATGGTGACTATCCGGTGAAAATTGGTGAACGTCAGACGATGCGTTTTGCCATCGATCTGTTCAACGTCAGCAATTCCAAGCCAATCCTGCAAGTTGACCAGACCCGCGACCTCAGCGGCGGAACAGCATTCTCTAACCCCGACTTCCTGAAACCTGGAAATCCAACGGCGAACATCTTCGGCGGATTCCAGGATCCTTTCCGTGCACGCTTCTCCGTACGGTGGGAATTCTAGAAGTCGGTTCCTGAAACACGCCGTGGGGGAGGATGCAAATCCTCCCCCATGCTTTTTGCGAGTAGACTTATGTCGAGGCTTTTCACCATGCCACGCGGAACCTTTTTCGCAGCCATTCTGGCTTTGCTCGCCTCTTCCAGCTACGCCCAGTCGATCGGGGCATTCGGCGGAAAACACATCAGTGGGCAAATCAGAGTTGAAGGACAGACCGCGCCTCAGGGAGTGCTTGTTCTCCTGGATAGAGCAAGAGGCAGAGACGCTTCCTTTGTGAGCGGCAGCGGGGAGTTGGGCAACACCATGACCGACTCGCGCGGCAAGTTTAACTTCGATAACATCGATGGCGGCCAGGAGCATCCCGAAGGAAAAGTTTACGTAGTCACCATCCGTTACCCTGGATATCGCTCTGCGACGCAGGTTGTGGACCTTACGGCTTCGCCGTTCGGCATGGTCAACATCGACCTGAAACGCGATACCAGTAAAGATTCGCCTAACGTGCCCGGTGGCGGTCCCGGCACCATGATCTCTGCGAAACAGCCATCATCGGGCAGAGCCCAGGAGGAACTGGCTAAGGGCGAAGAGTTGCTGATTCAAAAACGTGATCCCAGGGCCAGCATCAAGAACTTCAAGAAGGTAGTGGAGCTTGATCCTCAATACGGTCCCGGATACGTTCTGCTTGGCACGGCCCATATGCAATTGCAGGAATGGGTGGATGCCAAATCAGCCTTTGAAAAAGCTGCCAAACTCGAACCCGCCAATGCATCCGCCTACCTGGGCATGGGAGCTGCCATGAACCAGGAACAAGACTTCACCGGTGCGCAGAAACCGCTGCTGCGGTGCCTGGAATTGAACGCCAACTCAGCGGAAGGCCACTATGAACTGGGGCGTAGTTTATGGGCTCAGGGCAAGTGGCAGGAAGCTGAGCCGCACGTTCATAAAGCCATAGCTATCAGCAAGGATTTTGCCCCGTCGCATGTGCTGATGGGAAATATTTATCTTCGCCACCGAGACGCCAATTCCGCGATGTCAGAATTCCAGGAATACCTGCGCCTTGATCCTCAGGGCGAACACGCAGAGGCAGTGAAGCAGATGATAAGCAAAATCCAAAAAGCGCTTGAGCAGCGTTAAACTAATAAGAGTTCCTGACATTCATATATGCGTCTTTTTCTAAAGCAGTGCCTTTGTACCCTTTTCGTCCTAATCGCAGCTTCCGGAATGGTGGCTGCAAAACCTTCCATCAAAGACCTGCCACCACATTACCGGCACTGGATCCAGGACGAGGTTAACTTCATCATCACGAATGAGGAACGCGACGCGTTTCTTGCGCTCCCCAATGACGAGACGCGCGACAAATTTATCGAGCATTTTTGGGAGCTGAGAAATCCCACTCCCGGCGCTCCAACGAATACGTACAAGGACGATATCTACCAGCGCATCGAATATGCCAAGCAGTATCTCGGCGGCGTTCATACGGACATGGGGCAGACCTATGTGACCCTGGGTGAACCAAAACAGCGTTCGAAGTATTACGGTCGGCAGGAAGTGCGTCCCATGGAGATCTGGTTTTACCAGAACACCAATCCCGCGTTGCCTCCCTACTTCAACGTCTTGTTTTTCGATAAAGACAATAACGGCAGCATGCATTTCTACAGCCCGTACATGGATGGACCGGGAAAGCTGGCCACCTCAGTCATGACGGTCAACGATAACAAACATGCATTACAGAATATTGACCGTGCGCTGGGACGTGAAGTGGCACGCACCACACTGTCGCTATTGCCGGATGAGCCGGTCGATATGCAGAATGCAACCACCAGCCTCACATCGGATGTGATGATCGGCACAATTAAAGGCCTGGCCAACCATCCCATGACAAAAGATGAGTTGAATCTGAAGCGCGCCACTGAAAGCGTTACCCACCGCATTGTGCTGGGCGAAGATTATCTTGATGTGGTAACGGCCACCCTGCGCGACGGAACCGGCAATTTTAATCTGCATTACCTGCTGCGCCTGCATAGGCCTTCAGATTTTTCCATCGCTGAGGCCGATAACAAGTTCTTCTACAATGTGGAACTTTCCGCCCGGGTTTACGGGCCGGACAACAAGCTGATCTTCAAACAGGACAAAGATATCTCACAGTATCTTGATGCCGGTGATGTGGAGCGCATCAAGAAAAGCCTGTTCGGCTATGAAGGATGGCTGGCCCTGGCTCCGGGAAAGTACAAAGTCAATTTCCTGCTCACAAATAAGGTGACGAAAACGGCTTATAAAGCCGAGCGCACTGTAGTCATCCCAAATCCTGTAACGAGTGGTGTCCGTCTATCAGATGTCGTGCCTTTTTCCTCGGCGGAAACGGTAGGGCCGGGCAAGGATTACCTGCCGTTCACGATTGGCGGAGTCAGGTTCACGCCGACAACCGGAGACGGGCTCACGTATTCGCCAGGGCAGAACCTGAACGTCTTTTATCAGATCTGGGCGCCTCCGGCTGATCCAAAATCTTTTGCCGCGAAAAATCTGACGGTCGATTATGCATACGGTCGCGTGGGCGCCAGTGGTGATGCCCGCAACGTCCACGAGGAAGTCGCCAAATCCCAACTGGATTCATTCGGCTCGTTGCTTACAGGCAAAAAAATTGCTCTCCCAATGGAAGCTGCAGGCGGCAACTATCGTTTGCTGGTTTCGTTGAATGATCCGGACAGCACACAGAAGGTCTACTCTTCATTGAATTTCCGCATCTTTAACCAGGGCGATACGGCGCCGTCATTCGACATTACGGACCCGGACCTTGCCCAGGAGGTAAGCAAAGGTGTCCCACAGTTTGACCGTGCGCTTGCATACATGGCACAAGGCGATAAAGATTCAGCACTTGTATGGTTTAAAACAGCATTAACACGCGATCCAGCGAATGAAATTGCGCGGTCACGACTGGCTGAACTTTATTTCGCAAAACAAGACTATGCCAGCGTGGCGGAGTTGTTCAGCCGTTCCCCGGTGACGCCAGAGACAGACGAACAGGCGATCCTTCAGGGTGCGGAAAGCATGGCTAAAACGGGCAGCGTAGGTCGCGCCATAACATTGCTGGAAGGGGCCATCAATCAGCGCAGCAAGAGTGGCCCGCTTTACATGGCATTGGCCGGTTACTATCGCAGTGAGGGTAAAGCTGATCGAGCCACGGAGTTGGAGACCAAGGGACGCGAGCTCATCAAGGAATGACCGGCTGACTGGCGCTGCAAGTTTTTGGGGCAGCAGCGTTCTTCATCGTCCAAATGAATTTGCTTAAAATGTTATTACGAAGATCCTTGATCACGTGTGTGATCGCCGCTTCCCTGATTGCTGTGAATGCGGGCGCACAAAATCCCGCGCCCACGCCGCCACCGCCTGCTGAACGCCACATTACAGGCACAGTTAAACTTGCAGGCGTACCCGCACCCAAAGGTCTCAAAGTGGCATTGCAGATTGCTTTCAGCCCGGAAGATAAGGGCGGAGGCCAGGAAGTTGCTCATACGGAAACCGACGCTGCGGGCAAATTCACCTTTTCCCATCTGGAACTGCTTGGCGATAACGAAGGCAAAGAAGCCTATGCCGTAAGTGCCGTGTATCCCAGTTACAACGGAGACGTAAAGGTAATTGACCTCACCAGTGAAACCAGCGGCGAAGCTGATCTGACACTCAACAGGCTGGCGCCGGAGAAGAATCCCGTCACCGCCCGCCCTTCATCTACTCCCGCGATTGCGCCTCTTTCGCCCACGCGACCGTCAAAAAATCCGCAGGCGCAAGAGGACATGCAGCAGGCCCAGGAATTGCTCTTTCGCAAGAATGATGTAAAAGGCAGTATTGAGCTGTTAAAGAAGGCAGTGAAACTGGACCCCTGGTACGGCCCCGCTTACTTGTTACTCGGGCTCGCACAAATGCAAACCGGCAACTGGAGTGAGGCACAGTGGGCATTCGAAGAGACCACAAAGGTGGAGCCCGGGAATGCGCGCGGCTATCTGGGGCTGGGATCCGCGCTGAATGAGCAGGCCAACTACGCCGCGGCACGAAAGGCGCTTGAGAAGAGTCTGGAAATCCGTGAAGATTCGGCGGAAACACATTATGAACTCGCGCGCTGTCTGGCCGCGGTGGGCAAATTGGAGGCAGCAGAGCCGCATGTGCGCCGGTCCATCGATCTCAATCCGGACTACGCCGGTCCGCACGCGCTGATGGGCAACATCGCTCTCTTGGCCGGCGATGCGCATACTGCTCTGGATGAATTCCGCACTTACCTGAAACTGGCCCCGCAAGGCAGCCTTGCACCCCAGGTCAAAGCGACCATCGAGGAGTTGGAAAAGGCAGTGAAAGAGGACCAGCCAGAACCCTGATTCTTACACACCTTCATCGCAAGACAACTTTCGCCCTTTGCTCCAACTCCGTCGCCCAAACGAAACTGCTGACTTCCGCGGCGAAAGCCGTTATCCTAAATGGGATTATGAAACTCCACGGTTGCGGCACAGCCCTCATCACACCCTTCAAGCACGACCAGACCATTGATCAGGAAGCACTCGGACGGCTCGTCGAGTGGCAGGTTGAATCGGGAATCCATTTTCTGGTTCCCTGCGGCACCACCGGCGAGACACCGGCACTGAGCAAGGAAGAATGGTTGCGCGTGATCGATATAACCATTGAAGTGGCCGCCGGCAAAGTGCCGATTGTGGCCGGGGCCACATCCAACTACACCGCTGAAGCCGTGGAAAAAGCGCGTGAGTTGAGCAAGCGCAAAGGCGTTGACGCCATTCTCACGGCATCGCCTTATTACAACAAGCCTACGCAGGAAGGCCAGTATCAGCACTTCAAAGCCATTGCTGACGCAGTGGACAAGCCGCTGGTTCTTTACAACGTGCCCGGCCGCACCGCCGCAAATATTGAACCGGCTACGCTGGGACGATTGGCCAAAATTCGCAACATCATCGCAGTGAAGGAAGCCAGCGGCAACATCAGCCAGATTGCTGAAGTATTCCATCATGTGCCGGATAACTTTCTTGTCTTCTCTGGTGATGACGCCGTCACGTTGCCGGTGGTTTCTCTCGGTGGTGTTGGCATCATCTCCGTTGCTTCCAATGAAATTCCCCGCGAGATGTCTGAGCTGACGCAGGCAGCGCTGGACAATGACTGGAATAAAGCGCGCCGCATCCACCGCAAATTCCTGCCATTGATGCAGGCCAATTTCATTGAATCAAACCCTATGCCGGTGAAAGCCGTGCTGGCGATGATGGGAAGAATTGAAGAAATCTATCGTTTGCCGATGCTCCCGATGAAGCGCGAGACTCGCGCCAAACTCCAGCAGATCGCGTCCGAAGTCGGCTTGCTGGAACCGGTCACCGCCGCAGTGTCTGACCTTTAGAATTGGTTCCAGCTCTCAATCTGGAACCTGGTCCGTGGCCGCGGTGTCTCTTAAGTGGGTTCCCGACAACTGAGGAGCGTACATGCATATCTGCTGGATTGTCCTTCTCGGCCTGTTGTTGCCGGTACAAAACATCTCCTTGGCAACTGTTTCTGGACGTATCCTGGACCTTGAAGGCAAGCCGCTGGCCGGCGCCCTGATCAGCTATCAGAATATCGGCATCTACAATCGAAAATACCAGTCCGATGCCGGCATGAGGACGGAAACTCCCGAAAAGCAAGAGGGGAACGGTCGCAGTTATCGCATCAAGACTGACAAAAAAGGCGCTTTCGTACTGAACGGCGTAGCTTATGGGATCTATCAGATTGAGATTACCGGCCCGGACGGATTTCACGTTTACTCAGGCAAGAAAAACATCGGCCACCCCGACGATCCGGGCTCGCAGAACATCCTGAACGTAGATCTCTCGACCGCAACCAGTGGGCCGCTTGAACCAGGCGCCAGAAGCAATCTGGCGGGAGGCAAAAAAAACAAAGCACAAGTTGAGCTGATCCAGCAGGAGAATGCTCGCGCAGTCAACATCAACCGCCTGGTCTATCGATACCATGCCTCACTGGCGGCTGAAGACTGGCCGAATGCCATGAGCCAGTTGAAGCAATTGATTGCGATTGATCCGCATCGCTGGGAGTTTTACCAGAACCTGGGAACTCTTCAGGCGAACAAGGGCATGAATGAGGAAGCGGCGCAGAGCTATGCCAGGGGTGTGGAGGTGGCGCAAAAAATTCTCTCCAACCCGTCAGACACGGACCACGCGCTTACTACTATTGGTGACCTGCTGCTGGCTGAGGCTGACTGTTACCTCAGAATGGAAAAGATAGATGACGCCGTCACTCTCTACAACAAGGCAGCCGCCGTTTACCCTCACCCATTCATGGCCCGGTATCGCGCATGCAGCGCGCTTAATAATCTTGGCAAGAGTGACGACGCAGTAGCAAAGTGCAATCAGGCCATTGACGATGATCCAACGCAGTGGGAGCCCTATCAAATGCTGGGCGGAATTTTCTCTGCCGCAGGCAAACCAAAAGAAGCTTCGGATGCTTACCGAAAAGGCATTGCGGTGGCGCAGAAGGGCCTGGCGGAGAAGCCAAATTCCATTCCCATCAAGGGCGGTCTGGGCCAGATGCTGAACGCCGAAGGAAATCTCCTGATTCAACAGAAAGACTACGACGGCGCAATTGGCGCATTTCTACAGGGTGCAACCACAGGCGCGTATCCTGCGATGCCGTATTTCAATATCTGCACTATCTACTACAACCTCAAGCGCGGCCAGGAAGCGGTGGCAGCTTGTGACCTGGCCATCTCTTATGATCCCAAGATGGCGGACGCCTACTACATCAAAGGCGCAATCTTGTTCGGCAAAGGCCATTTGGAGCACGGAAAATATGTGGCGCCGGCAGGAACGCTTGAGTCTTTGAACAAATATCTGGAATACGCCCCGATGGGAGAACACGTGAGAACCGTCAACGAAATGGTGAAACAGCTTGGGGAAAAAATCGAAACATCCCGCCAGCCTGCGAAAAATTAAGCGACTGTCGCGGAAGTGCGTTGCACCGCCGTGCGTAAAGAAGTACGAAGTTGGTTGACCAACCTTAACCCGACTCTCGAAACTAACCACACACCAAAGTGTTTCAACCGATAGTCAAGTTCGTGGGCTGCCGCGATACTATTGCTGCGCAACGGACAAAGGAGAGAACTGTGAGGCGAATGCGTATAACTCAGTTATCTGTGATTGCACTGGCGATTGCCGGGCTGGTTTTTTCCCTGGCTGCATTCGCGCAGTCGGGATACCCGCCATCTGATCAGGCAGGATATCCGCCCAGTAATCAATTGGGTGATCCATCCAATAATCAGGCGGGTGACCCGCCAAGCCGCGTGGCGCGATTGAGTTACCTCACCGGCAAAGTCTCATTCGAGCCTTCGGGTGAGGAACAGTGGAGCCAGGCTTCCACGAATTATCCCATGACCACCGGGGACAGGCTCTACACGGATAATGATGGCCGCGCTGAACTGGAAACCGGCAACATCGCCATACGCATGGCCCCCAATACTGACTTGAGCACCACCATGCTCAGTGATCGACTCCTGCAGCTTGGTCTGGCCCAGGGAACACTGCGTGTGCACGCCTACGATATCTATTCTGGAAACTCGGTTGAAATTGATACGCCCAGCGCTGCCCTGACATTGTTGCGCGCAGGCAGCTATCGCGTGGAAACCTACCCTGACGGCAATACCACGCTGGTGGCAGTGACCGAAGGCGACCTGGAGATCAGCGGCTCAGGCATCAACCAGACACTGCATGCGGGACAGGCGATCAAGCTGGAAGGAACCGACCAGGTCCGAATGGACTGGATCTCAGTGCCTGACCGTGATGACTTTGACCAATGGTGCGCAAGCCGTGATGGTCGGTTCGTAAATTCCAATTCTCGCCAGTACGTGAGCGAGTACACACCCGGCTACGCTGATCTTGATCAATACGGGCGCTGGGACAACGCTCCTGAATATGGACGCGTATGGTATCCGTCGCAAGTCCAGGCTGACTGGGCGCCTTATCGTTACGGACGCTGGGTCTGGGTTGAGCCGTGGGGCTGGACCTGGGTGGAAGAAGAGCCCTGGGGTTTCGCTCCATTTCACTATGGCCGCTGGGCTTTGATTGGATCACGCTGGGGTTGGGTCCCGGGACCCGTTGTGACGGTCCGTCCAATTTACGCTCCGGCTCTGGTCGCCTTTGTAGGCGGGCCGAGCGCAGGTGTTCAGGTCTGGTTCCCACTGGGGCCACGCGATCCTTATCTACCCTGGTATCACCACACAGATGTATACCTGCGGCAGGTAAACGTAACCAATGTTCGTTACGTGAATGTAACCAATATCAGAGTTGAAAACATTCATTACGCTTATCAGCGCATTGCGCCCACGGCGTGCAACACGGAAACGTTCCGCGGATCACGCCCCATTGAACGCGAGATGGTACGCGTGAATGCTGACGAGGTGGGCCGCGCCCGCATCATCAATCATCCTGAGATCCAGCCGGATGAACGGGCCATCCACGCCGGACGGCCGGAGGCGCATCCGCCGGTGGAACACGTGCGTCCGCACATCGAGAACCGTGTGGTCAACGCTCGACCTGCAGGACCGGAAGCCATTCGTCCAGGAGAACCACGCGTTGATCGTGGCGCGCCGCCTGATCGTGAACGCAATGATGGCCGCCAGGGCCCGGACCGCAATCCCGTAATCAGCCATCAAGGTGAAGCGGGCAATCCCGGTGGACCCGTTCGTCAACCGGATGTTAATTCGGGCGAGGGTCGTCAGCGTGACGATAGGCCGAACCAGAATGGCAGCAATCAGGATCGCGGCAATCAGGATAGCAATAACCTAGATCGCCGCAACGATGGCGGTCGCGGCGAGGCCGGACGTCCTGGGGATCAGCGCAATCTTCCTGGTCGTGACAATCCTCCGCCGGCGAGTGACAACCGCGCGGGAGGCGGAGCCACCGCTGGTGGGCCTTACAAAACGCTACCTGCTATCGTTCCCAAAAATGGGCCTGACAAACCACAGCCAGCGGTGGTGCCGAATGGAAATGGCCGCGGGCCGGACAATGGGCCTCCACAGGAACGTCGCCCGTTGGTGACGAAGAACCCTGCGCCGCCGCAGAACCCGCCGTTCTCACAACGGCAACCGGCGATGCAGGACCACCCGGGACGCCCGTTGGAGCCCCAGCAAGTGAATAACATACGACGCGGCGAACCAGCGGGACCACGCCAGGACCGCGAAGTGCCACCACACGCGACTGCACCTGCCCAGAGACCATCCCCGCCACCGGCGCGGAATGAGTCGAAGGACGAGAAACCGCACGACCGGCGTTAAGCCGGTTGAGTGAATGAAAGGCCCGAGCGATCGGGCCTTTTTTATTTTCTGGTCTTGTTTTTTATCCCGGGTGAAGCAAGGTATTTTCCACTCTTGTCGCAGATGTTTACTGGCCGGCCACCCCGAAGTAGAGACGTGACTGGCTACGTCTTGGTACATGGCAGGTCATTACTCTCTCGCCAATCTTTCCATGCCCTACCCCTCCCCCGGCATCCCAAGGTCTAAAGGACTTAGCTCAAATCATCCCAAGGGATGATTTGAGCTAAATCCCGTTCGAATATTTCGAACAATTACTATTTGATAAACAGACTGTACGGCACAGGCTGTTGAATCGGGAGTCATTTTTCAAAGAACATGTCCACCACCCCTGAGGGCTGTCCCACTATGACTTAAGCCGACTGAGGAAGCAAGTGATCTTAAGTTTATTCGCGCAACTTTTGCGGATAAGTTTTGCGCCTACTTCGCCAAAGCCTCCATCACCACCGGCGACGGCGTCTCTTTGCCGAACTCGCCTTCCCATCGCGCCACCACGGCGGTAGCCAGGCAGTTGCCCAGTACGTTCGTAGCCGTGCGAGCCATGTCCATGAGTTGATCGATGCCCATGATGATCAGGATCGGCCACGCAGGCAGATGGAAAGATTCTGCCGTTCCCAGCAGGATGACCAGACTCGCGCGTGGGACTCCAGCCACTCCTTTGCTGGTAAGCATGAGCGTAAAGACCATCACCAGTTGCTGACCAATGCTCAGATGAATTCCGGCCGCCTGGGCTACAAACATTGAAGCCAGCGCAAGGTAAACCGTGGTGCCATCAAGGTTAAAGCTATAGCCAGTGGGCATGACAAAGGCGACGATGGGCCGCGGCACGCCGAACACCTCCATGGATTCCATGGCGCGGGGCAGAGCGGCTTCTGAGCTGGCCGTGGCAAATGCAATGGAGACTGGTTCAGCAATGGCCTTGATGAACCCTCGAATCGGAAGGCGCGCGATGGCGGCAACCGGCAGCAGCACGCAGGTCAAAAAGACAAACAGCGCGGCGTACAACGTAGCCAGCAATTTGATGAGATTTACCATCACGCCAAATCCCATGGTTCCCACGGTGTAGGCAATGGCCCCAGCCACACCAATCGGCGCAAAGAGCATGACGATGTTGGTGAACTTGAACATCGTTTCTGAAAGGCTTTCACAGAAGAGCAACATGGGGCGGCGCTTGTCATCACCCAGCATCGCCAGTGCGATGCCAAAGATAATGCTGAACACGACTACCTGAAGCACCTGGCCTTCCACCACGGCTTTGGCAATGTTCTCAGGAAAGCTGTGCAGAATAATGTCGGAAGCTTTCTGCGGTGGCGCGTTGACCTGCGCCGCGGCTGCATTCGCCGGAGGGGCAACGCCTGCGCCGGCCTGAGAAATGTTGATGGCCAGCAGCCCGATGAAGAGCGCGAACGTGGTGATCACTTCAAAATAGACCAGGGCCTTCACGCCCATGCGTCCAACCTGCTTCAAGTTGGAATGGCCGGCGATTCCCACCACCAGCGTGCCAAAAATGAGCGGCGCAACCACCGTTTTGATCAGGCGCAGAAAAATTGAGCTGAGTACTTGAAGGTCGGCAGCCTGCTTCGGCCAGTCATGACCGATCTCCGCTCCAATTAACATTCCGGCGAAGATCCACGCAGTGAGTGAGCGCCGTGCCCACGCGTATCCGCAAACGGCAATTAGAGCGGCCCAGCGAATGACCATGGTAAGAGCAGGGGAAATAGCCGCGCCTGCGTAATGCGCCACACACCACAGAATCGCCGCAATCGCCGTTAATCCCAGGAACGCAAAGAGAAATTTGTTTTGAGACGATGGTTTAATCATCGCAGCAGGTCCTCAAGTTCAATGGATGTCGCCGTCTTGGCGTCACGATACTTCACGATCACCGGCGTGTACAGTGACAATCCCCACTCCGCGCCTTTACCTTTGCTGATGGCCCGCGATCCAGGCACCACCACCGCGTTCTCAGGAATCATGAGAGGCGTATCCGGCGTGGAGCGATAGATCTGGCCTTGGACCACGTCATAGACCGGTGTTCCGCGCGTCAGGATCGTGCCCGAACCGAGCACGGCGCCGCTGCGCACCTGTGTCCCTTCATAGACTCCGCAATTTCCTCCAACCAGCACATCATCTTCAATGATGACCGGTGACGCATTCACCGGCTCCAGGACGCCGCCGATCTGTGCGGCCGCGCTCAGGTGTACGCGCTTGCCAATCTGCGCGCAGGAACCAACCAACGCGTGTGAATCGATGAGTGTGCCTTCGTCCACGTACGCGCCGACGTTCACATACATCGGCGGCATGCATATCACGCCTGCCGCAAGATAAGCTCCCTGACGCACTGACGATCCGCCGGGGACAACCCGTATCCGATCATGGGGCTTGAACTGGCGGGCCGGGAAAGTACTCTTGTCGACAAAAGAGAGTGCACCCGCTCCGCTCATGTCCTGCAGTTCTCCCAGCCTGAAGCCAAGCAGGATTCCCTGCTTCACCCAGGCATTGACCGTCCACTGCCCGTCTATCTTTTCCGCAGCCCGAATCTCACCGGACGTCAGGGCTTGCCGGAATTCTTTGAAGACTGCAAGCGCCTGCTTTGCGGTCTTGGAAGGCATGGGACTCTGGGAATAGTATTTCTCAATCTTGCTCTGCAATCTATGCATTGTGCCTGCTCATGGTTGCTATGAACGGGGAGTATAACTGCCCGGCCTTCAGCGGCCAAGGGTGGATTTGCATCTAACGGATTTGCGTTAAGTCATGCTTGATCAAAGCATGATTACTCAAAATATGGTTGATCAGAAAACGATGGACCCTTTACAGCCTCTGCTGAACAAGACTCTGATTGTTGTTGCTCATCCCGATGATGAGGTGATTGCCTTTGGCGCGCTCATGCAGCGTATGCGTGACGCTGTGGTGGTGTTCGCGACAGATGGCGCTCCTCGCGATGCCTATTTCTGGAAGGACTACGGATCACGCGAGGCCTATGCCCGGGTTCGGCGCGAAGAGGCCGGCAAGGCGCTGAGCATTGTAGGGGCACGTCCTGTTTTTCTGGATGATTTTGTAGCAGGAGATCTGGTGGATCAGGAGCTGTTCCTTAACCTTCCCGCCGCATTGGCAGGCCTGAAAAAAGTAGTGAATGATGAGCAGCCGGATGCCCTGCTTACTCTGGCCTATGAAGGCGGACATCCTGATCATGATTCAGCCTGTTTTATCGCTTCGATTTGCGCGCAGTCACAGAATCTGCCGATTTGGGAGGCGCCTCTTTATTATCGCGATGATAAGGGAGAAGGCGTGGCCCAGCGATTTATCGCACCGACGGGACGTGAAGTCGTTACTCAGATTGAAGGCGTCGCCCTGGCGAAAAAGATTGAGATGTTCCATTCCTATGTTTCGCAAAAGCTGGTGCTCAATGGTTTCCGTCCCGAGTTGGAGCAGTTCCGACCCATGGCTGGATATGATTTCACGCGTCGCCCTGTGCCCTGGAAATTGAACTATGAAGTCTGGCAATGGAAGATGAGTGGCGAGGAAGTAGCCGGGGCATTTGCCGATGTACTTGCCGCCAAATCGGTGGCAAAAGCCTGAGTTGGCGTGGGCCACGCGCAGGGCCATTCCCGCGGAGCAAACTGATGGGCGAAGTAAATGATGGCCGAGGCAAACTTTCGGCCACAGCAAACCCGAGCTGCCGCTTTCTGCACCTACATACTTGTGGATCAACATGAAGCCGAAATCTGAATCGCCGATCCGCGTCCTGTACGTTTCCTATCCCCTGCTCACGGTTTCTGAAGCCAGCGCCGGCGGAGCCGAGCAGATGCTCTGGGTGCTGGAACGTGAGATGTCGAATCGAGAGATGTCGAATCGAGGATTCGAAACCACTGTGGCGGCATCCGCGGGGTCGCAGGTGAACGGCGAGCTTTTTGTGAGCGGCGAGCCCTGTACGCAACCAGACGATTTTGACCGGCGTAACCGGGAGCATCAGGATCGAGTGGTTGATTTTGTTCATCAGCGCAGCCGTGAAGGACGCACGTTTGATCTGGTCCATGATAAGTCCGGCAGCTTCTGGACTCGAGCTCACAAGCTGGACTCACCGGTGCTGGCGACCCTTCATCTACCCAGGCATTTCTATCCCCAGGATTTGTTTAAGAATATTCCTGAGAACGTAAGCTTCAACTGCGTGTCTCACTCGCAGGCAAAAGCATTTCAGGACATTCCAGGAATGCTCAGGGTGACGCCGAACGGAATCGCTCTGGAAAGATTTTTGACACCGGAATTTAGTGCGGAAGTTCCTGGCGTGGAACCTCCTGGTGTGGACGCTTTTGGGTTGAATGCTCTTGGGTTTGAGAATACTTTTGGGTTTGAGAATAAACGACGAGGCCTGTTGTGGCTAGGCAGGATTTGCCCGGAAAAAGCTCCGCACCTTGCGTTGGAGATCGCCAGAAATACCGGCTCTGCCATCCATCTAGCCGGGCAGGTCTATCCCTTCTCTTACCATCGAGAATATTTCGAGCGCGACGTCTTGCCGATTCTGCGAGACATGCCCGGCTCCCGCTGGATCGATTCACCTTCGTTTGAGGAAAAACGCCGGTTACTGCAGAGTGCGGAGGCTCTGCTGATCACCAGTCAGGTGGATGAAACAAGTTCGCTGGTGGCAATGGAGGCCGCAGCCTGTGGTACGCCGGTAATCGCGTTCAATCGCGGCGCACTCGCTGAAGTGGTGGAACAGGGCAAGACAGGGTTCGTGGTGAGTGACATCGCTGAGGCCGTCAAGGCCTTCCAGCACATCAGAGACATTGACCCTGATGCCTGCAGGAACCACGCGCGGCAGAATTTCAGCAGCGCCCGAATGGCGGATGGCTATGCGGCGATCTATGAGGCGTTGGTTTGTCGCCGGACAGCAGCATTACGTTTGTAATTCCTTGTTCACGCAAAAAAGTTTTGCAAGAAATAAAAGACTCATCGATCTAATAGCAGAGGGATGTTTCTCCTAGTGGGAACTCCGGGCAAGGCTGGGCACGGATCCACTCCTTCCAGCACAGCCGGGCTCTGAGTTGGTGTGTAAAGGCCGCATTGCAAGATGCGGCCTTATTTTTTGTACCGGACTGCTGCGAAAGCTAAATCTGCTCCGCCCTTTGCCCACGTCATCATTAGCGCTTTTAATTTGACAATTGTTAAGAAACGCAAAGCGACCTGGGCTACAATACCCGGTACTCTGGTCGTCCCATGGTCCTGAAACTGGCCCTCTCCAGGTCGCTACGCTGGCGGCTCCTGCATCTCTTTGTGTGGGTTGGCATGGTGCTATACGCACGGCTTGGGGTCGCGCAAGAAGCCGCGCGCCAGTCGCTTTACGTCAAGGTCCGCGACAGCCAGAACCTGCCAGTTGCCAGCGCCAAAATCACCGTACAGACACATACCGGGGTAGTGGCTTCGTCCAGCACGAATGCCGAAGGCACTGCCACGCTCGGCTTTCCAGTTGTCGCGAATGTGGAACTCAACGTCAGCAAAGACGGCCTGGAACCGATCACGGGCAAGAAGATTTCGCTCGACAGCCTGAGTACCGAGATTGAAATCACGATGATCCCAAAGATCGAAGCCCGGGAAACGGTCTCAGTCCAGGCCGGCGATTCGCCGAGCGCCTCCACCGTGGAGACGATCGGTCATGACGCCATGAAGGAGATGACGAACCGCCCGGCAACGGTGGCGGACGCTCTCGCTCTCACTCCAGGCGCTCTGCGTACGCCGGATGGGGTAACCATTGCCGGTGGCGATGAAAAACATAACGCGCTGATCGTGAACTCGGTTGACTCTACGGACCCGGCGACGGGGCAATTTGGTCTTCTGGTTCCGGTGGACAGCGTTGAAACCCTGAGCGTGGCCGCAACTCCTTTTCAGGCGCAGTACGGAAACTTTACCGCCGGTGTGGTCTCAGCCGACACACGCCGCGGCGGGGAAAAATGGAACTTTGAGCTCAACGATCCATTTCCGGAATTTCGCATTCGCAGCGGCCATCTTCAGGGCCTGCGCTCGGCAACGCCGAACGTGAGCTTTGGCGGCCCGGTGGTTGACCAGAAACTTTATTTTCACCAGACCGGGCAGCTCTTCCTGCAGAAGAATCCGGTACTGACACTGCCATTCCCGTTTAATGAATCGCGCACGCTGATTGGTAATTTCTTCAGCCAGGCTGACTATGTATTCTCGCCGCAGCACACGCTCACTGGAACATTGCAGATCAACCCGCAGGACACCACATTCGCCAACCTTGACTTCTTCAACCCGCAGCAGGTCACGCCCAACGTAAACGGAATGGCCACGGCCGTGGCGCTTACTGACCGGCTGAGCGTGGGCGGCGGCATTCTGCAAAGTACGGTGGCGCGTCAGGCGTTTGAAGTGGACGTTGCGCCCCAGGGCCCGGCCAGCATGGTGCTGACGCCGATTGGTAATACGGGAAACTATTTTGGCAGTCATGATCGCCAGTCAGGCCGCGTGGTATGGGGCGAGAATTTTTCAACGCGGGCTTTCCAGTTCGTGGGCGCTCATAATTTTCAGTTTGGCACCAGCGCAACGTTCACCGGCGACCACGGCACGTTCACTGCCCGCGACGTGAACATTGAGAGCACTACTGGCGTTCTGCTGAAACGCATACAGTTTGTTGGTGGTGACAGGTTCAGCAAATCAGATTTTGAATTTGCCTCGTTTGCGCAGGACCACTGGACGCTCAATTCCAAGCTGGCTTTTGACGCCGGCGTTCGCATGGACCGGCAGAACATCACTGACACGGTCCGCTTCGCACCGCGAGCCGGCTTTGCTTTTACTCCATTCAAGAACAAGAGCACCATTATTCGCGGCGGCGGCGGAGTTTTCTTTGATCATGTTCCGCTCAACGTTTACGCCTTTGAGCATTACCCGCAGCAGCTGATCACCACGTTTGACAGCAACGGCAATTTGATCGACGGTCCGCGGCTTTTCCAGAACCTGATTGACATCTCCGGCAGCCGTTTGTGGCTGGTCAGCCGCGATAAAAGCAGACCTCTGCCCGGTGACTTTGCCCCTTATAGCGTGGCTACAGCACTGGAACTGGAACAACGCGCCTCGCGCCTGGTGCTGCTGCAATTCAAATTCAGCTATCGCGCTTCTCATGGACTGATTACCGTGGCGCCCAGGCAGCTTGCCAACGGGCAGGACGCGCTGGTCATGCGCGACTCCGGCAGCTCACAGTATCGTGACTTTCAGTTCACGGCTCGCATTGCGGAAGATCGCAAGAACAAGCTTTTTATTTCTTACGTGCACAGCCGGGCGCTGGGCAGCCTGGACGCGCTCAGCACCTACCTGGGCGACGTCAGCTTCCCTATCGTGCGCAAGCGCTTCTACACTAACCTGGCCGCGGACACACCCGACCGCATCCTGGTGTGGGGCGAAACGCCGCTCAAGTGGAAGATGAAGATTGCTCCCATGGTTGAATACCGGACGGGCTTCCCTTATTCACAGATCGATGCTTATCAGAATTTTGCAGGCATACCTAACAGCAATCGCTTCCCTGCCTATTTCTCGCTGGATACTCAACTGATCAAAGATGTGCCGATCAACGCGAAATACACCGGACGCTTTACTATTCGCGGACTGAACCTGACCAACCATTTCAACGCTCTCGCCGTGCATTCAAACATTGCCGATCCCCAATTCGGTAATTTCTTCGGCAGCTATGGCCGCAGGTTCCGGCTAGACTTTGATGTTCTTTTCTAAAGTTCTTTTCTAAAGCTCTCTGGCAGGCTATGGCACAATAGCCGCCATATGTTTCATCAACGTTCAGGCGCGTACCTTGTTCCCCCCGAGCCCTTCTTCCGCTGGCGAGGCGGTGAGATCACCCGGCTGGAAGGCTTTACCGATGCCGTTTTTGCCTTTGCCGTGACGCTGCTGGTGGTGTCGTTGGAAGTGCCTCACACATTCGAAGAGTTGATGGTGGCCATGAAAGGCTTTGTTGCCTTCGCCATCTGTTTTGGCACGCTGGTTCAGGTCTGGCACCGGCATTACATCTTTTCTCGCCGCTACGGCCTGCAAACCGGTTACGCGGTCTTCCTGAACTCCACGTTGCTCTTTGTCATTCTCTTTTATGTTTATCCCCTCAAGTTTCTGTTCACGCTGGTGGTTGGCCAACTCTCCGGCGAACGAACCGTGCCCAGGGAGCAACTCGCCAAGATGATGAACTCGCAACACCAGGTTCCGGTGCTGATGGTGATTTACGCACTTGGAACCATGGCCGTGTTCCTGATCTTCACCCTCCTTTATCAATACGCGTATCAGAAACGCGCGGAGCTGGAGTTGAACGAATATGAGGCATTGTCCACCCGCAACCAGGCGATCCAAAGCTCAGGATTTGCGGCAATAGGAATCCTTGTGGCCATTACGGCGGTCACCGTTCCAGAACGGTACTCGGGTACAACCGGGCTGCTCTTCACCCTGAACGGCTTCTGGGGATGGTTCGCGGGCGTGCACTTTGGCAAACAAGAGCGCCGGGTGCGCGACCGGATGGAAAAGACCGGGCAGATGGAAGCAGCGGCAGCACAGTCGGCAACGCCCGCTTCCTGACGTAAGTGAGTCCACCGGCGCTGTTCTCTGATAGCATCATTATTACTGCATGCCTGCTGGAAAATTACATCTAGTACCTCTGGGCGGTCTGGGCGAGTTCGGTATGAACTGCATGGCCGTGCGCTGGGGGGAAGACATTCTCGTCATCGACGCCGGACTCATGTTCCCCGAGTCAGAACTACTGGGCGTCGATATCGTTGTCCCTGACATTACTTACCTGATCCAGAACCGCGAAAAAGTCCGTGGCATTGTGCTCACACACGGGCACGAAGACCATATCGGCGGGCTACCCTGGATCCTGAATGAGCTCAACGTCCCCGTCTACGGCACCGAGTTCACTCTGGCGCTGGTGGAAAACAAACTGGACGAGCATGGCCTGCTCGATAATGCCGACTTCGTGAGATTCGCGCCGGTGAACGTTTCACCATGGGCCCGTTCAGCGTGAATCCCATTCGCGTCACGCATAGTCTGGTGGATTGTGTGGCCCTTGGAATCCATACGCCTCTCGGCGTAATTATCCATACCGGCGATTTCAAAGTTGATCCCACGCCAACAGACAACCGGCTGTTTGACCTGCATGCTTTCGCCGAATACGGCAAAGACGGCGACGTGCTGGCCTTATTGCAGGATTCCACCAACGCGGAACGCCGCGGGTACACGCCCAGCGAACGTGCTGTACATCCCCGCTTTGACGAGATTTTTGCCCGCACCGATCGGCGGCTGTTTGTATCGTGTTTCTCGTCGTCGATTCATCGCATCAAGCTGGTGTTTGATATGGCGCGCCAGTACAAGCGCAAAGTTTCGCTGGTCGGCCGGTCCATTTCAGAAGCAGCCGATATCGCCATGGACCTGGGATATCTCGAGGTCCCGGAAGGTACGCTGATCCATCCCGGGCAGATCAAAGACTACGCACCGCAACAGGTGTGTGTGCTGATCAGCGGAACGCAGGGCGAACCGATGTCAGCCTTGTCGCGAGCCGCAGTGGACAATCACAAGCATGCGAAGATCGAGCGCGGCGATACCGTGGTGCTGTCCTCACGCATCATTCCCGGCAATGAAAAAGGTATCTACCGGATGATCGACCATCTTTACCGTCGCGAAGCTGACGTGATCTATGACGATGGTTCCAACCCGCCGGTTCACGTGAGCGGCCATGCGAGCCAGGACGAGCTTAAGCTGATCATGAATCTGGTGAAGCCAAAATACTTCATCCCGGTGCACGGCGAATATCGCCAGCTCCGCGTGCATGCCGATCTGGCGCGATCCATGCGCGGCTCAGTTGGACAGGTCATGTTGATGGAGAGCGGCGACGTGATGGAGTTTGACGAACTGGGCGCACGCAAGATTGATAAAGTGCCGGTGGGCCGCATCTGCATCGACTCCGGCTCACGCGGTGACGTGGTAGAAGACCTTATCATCAAAGACCGCCGTCATCTGAGTGAAGATGGCTTTGTACTGCCCATCATCGCCATCAACAAGCTGAACGGTACGGTGGAATCGATCCCGGAGATCGTAATGCGCGGCTTTGCCGCCGGCAGTGAGAACGGATTTGTGCAGGAGGCGCGACGAATCGTCTCCAACACGCTGGATAATTCCACGGCGGAAGAGAAGGCCGACTACGGAGTGATCAAAGAAAAAATTCGCGCTGACCTGAAAAGGTTTATCGTAAAGACGACCGCACGGCGGCCATTGATTATGCCGGTGATCCTGGAGATCTAGTTGGCTGTTCCGCGAACTTCGCGCCGAACCAAAATTCTTATTCTGATCGCGTTGTTGCTCGGGGCGGGTCTGGGCGCGCGTCGCCTGGCCGATTCCCATTTACGCGCGCTTTCCCTGCTGGTCCGTTTCTCTGATCCGCAGGTTCATGGGATTACCGCAGACTTTGCGAACCATCCGATCACAGAAGCGCTGCGCACGGCACAGACAACGCGCGGGACGTTAAAATACCGGACGTTCACGCCGGAAGACGTACCCAACCCGCCATGCGTCCTCCTGTTGCATGGAGTGCATCATCTGGGGATTGACGATCCGCGATTAATCAATCTTTCCCGTGCCATGGCGATGTCCGGCGTTCAGATCATTGCGCCCGAATTCAAAGACCTTACCGAATATCACGTGTCGCCCGAAACCGTAGATGACATCGGCACAGATGCGGCCTATTTTTCGCAGCGCTCAGGCAGGCGTGTAGGGGTGATTGGGCTGAGCTTTGCCGGCGGGCTGGCGCTGATTGCCGCTTCACGTCCGGAATACGCGGACCACATGGGCTTTGTACTTGCGGTGGGTGCGCACGACAGTATGAGCCGGGTGGCAAAATTCTTTGCCAGCAATCTGCTGGTGCGGCCAGATGGATCCCAGGAACATTTTCAGGCACACGAATATGGAGTGTTGATACTTGCCTACTCGCATCTGGAAGATTTCTTTGCAGCGGCGGATGTTCCGCGTGCGCACGAGATATTGCGCCGGCATCTGTGGGAGCAGCCTTTATCGCCAGAAACTGGACTCACGAGACAAGGACAGGCAGAGATGGATCTGCTGGTGAACCATCATGAGCGTCTGGAGCAGGCAATGCTGCAGGAGATCGATCGCCATGGGGCGGAAATGGATGCGGTCTCGCCGGCTGGCAAGATGTCTCTCCTGCATGTCCCGGTTTACCTGTTGCACGGAGCAGGAGACAGCGTAATTCCACCTTCAGAATCATTGTGGCTGGCCCAGGATATTCCACACGACGATCTCCATGGCGTGCTGATCAGCCAGGCGCTGGTGCATGTCGATATGGACAAGAAAGTATCGTTCTCTGATGAATGGGCGCTGGTCCATTTCATGGCAAAGATACTGGACGCGGCAAACAGCCTGCCGTGATCAGCCAGCGAATCAACGCAAATCAGGTGCCAGAAGACAAAATTGCGGAGGACGCTGGGGACGCCTCCGCTTTGCTGGCTGAGATTTAGTTGAATTGCGGTTTCTCAGCGCGATCAATCACAACAACCTCTCTGGGCAGAGTCTGTGGCTCCAACCGAAGCCCGAGTTGCTGTTCGATGGCCGCTGTAAGTGAGGGCCCCGATGGGTCTGGCACAGGCGCACCTTCCGCTATTTTGTGACCCTTGAATTCGTCCGGGCCGGGCGTCCATTGCACCTTGAAATCAAAGGCGCCAGTGAGCCCCGTGTTGTCCACGACGGGCTGGCGCAAATGAGCAGAAAGGCTGTTGGCAAGAGATGACATTGGTATGGCTTGCGCAATCAGTTCACCATAACCCATCATCATTCGATTAGGGCCAGCCGGCCCTTTATCGAGGCCGGGGATTCCTTTGAGTCCGTCGGCGTAAGTGTCTCCTGGTTTTGCCTGCTGAAGTTTTGGTCCATTCGTCGCGATAACCAGAGAGTAGCCTGGGAGTGCCCGGCTTTCGCGATGAACCACCAGGTGGAAGCGGTCTGCTAAGAGCGTCTGAAACTCATGCTGTCTTTCCCCGTTTCCCTGGCCCGGCTCTCGGGCTTTTTTCAACGCGTCGTATGTTGCTGCATCAATCTTCGCTTCAATACTGAACAGCTCTGACTTGCTCCAATCAGGCGCTCCGGAAAGCTGGTTCTTTTCCACTCCATAGGCCGCCGCAATGAGGTCCTGCAGCGTAACGTTGGTCGCGGTTATCTCTTTATTGAGGTAGAGCAATCTGGTCGCAACAACGGTCTTGGTATCACCAGGCGGGATGGAGACACCGGGCTTGATGGAAACACTTTCGAAGCCGGGGGTAAGGGCTCCCGTCACTTTGCGCAGGTGTTTGTGCGTGAGACTGGACAGGCTTCATCAGTCCGACTATGAGGGGAGTGAAGAGAGCGATGGCGGCTGCGGCGGAAAGTAATAATTTGCGGGTCAAATCAAGTTTGCGGGTAATACGTTCGTTCATGATGTTCACTATCCTTTGCTTGAGATCGGCGCCGGTGACTCCAGCAACGCAAGCCAGCGGCGAGCCGACACAAAATTCACAAATCTTCAAAATGCTTTCTGCATACACCTGGGGATGATTACCTAGCTGCAAGACCTGTTCGTCACACGCGCGTTCGCGCTCGTCAATCAATCTGGCGCCAAGCCACCAGACCAGCGGGTGGAACCAGAAAATGGCTTCCACCAGCATGTGGATGACAGCGGCAAGATTGTCGTGACGGCGGACATGCCAGACTTCGTGAGCGAGAATGGCTTCAAGATGCGCGTCTTCCAGGCGGTCTGAGATTCCTTCCGGCCAGACCAGCACCGGGCGGGCGATACCAAAGATGCCTGGCTCCAACGTGCTGCGCGAGAGCAGAAGCAGGATGCGTTTGCGGATGCCACCAGCCACTTCGAGTCTGCGTAACGCCGCTACTTCGCGTCCTTCCTGAACCGGAACTGCGGAACGCATCGCCAAAGAGATCCGCTGCCAGCGCATCAACCAAATGAAGAGCACCGCGAGAAATCCGCAGAGCCAGATGGCGGCAAGGATCGCCGGGAGCATTTGCATGAGTTCCGCCATGACGCTGGTGTGTGTGGCAACGGGTGCTGCTCCGCGGGAGAAAGGCTGGCTCACGGTATCCATGACCAGGTAAAAATCGCCCGTCGACCTGGCTACCGCCTGTCTCGGCGAGATGTAGTTTCCAAGCGTCACCAGCAGAGAAAAAGGCAGCAGGAACTTGATTGAAGCGGCCATCCACAACCAGTAGCGAGCACTTGCATGGTTTTTGCGCAAAACCAAGGTCAGCAGTCCCGCAACGGCGGCAAAGACAGTGGATTGCCACAGATGATTTCCCATGGCCGGGGCCGTAGACTTCCAAAGGTCCGACAGGAATTGGGCGATCATTTGGATTTCTCCTTCTTCTCCAGCTTGCGGAGAAGCTTCTCGGCGTCCTTTACGTCATCGAGCGTGAGCTTTGCCCGATTCAATCAGGTGGGCCATCACCGGCTGCGTGCGTCCGCCAAAAATCGCCAGCAGATCATCGACCAGCTTGCGCTGGGCGGAGTTGCGGGAAACAGCGGCTTCGAATACGTGAAAGTTCCCGATCTTGCCTGTGCGCTTCACCGCCTTCTTCGCTTCCAGGCGATAAACCATGGTCTGAATGGTGGTGTAGGCAGGCCGGTTCTCTTCGGGAAAAGCTTCTTGTATCTCGCGTATAGAAGCTTTGCCGCGGGTCCACAGCGCGTCCATGATCTGCAGCTCAAGTTTGGTCAGTTTGGGATTCGTCATTTTTTATCTTTACTCTGTAATCTGCCGGGGATCTCGCCTGGTTCGTCTACTACAACTGTTTGTTACGCTACTACTTTTATAGGAGGGCCGCAATACCTTTTTTGAAATTTATTTTTCTCTCCTCTTGACCTTCCGGGGATGCCGGAGGATATTATCCCTAGAAGCCAATAGGAGAGCCCCCCCATGGCCCGAGAGAAACCCGAGCTGCCGCAAGGAACGCTGGACATGCTGGTGCTGAAAGCCCTGTCTCTGGGACCGATGCATGGTTATGGCATTGGTCAGCGTATCCAGCAGATGGCAGAAGACATGCTCCAGGTGGAAGAGGGTACGCTCTACCCCGCGCTGTACCGGATTGAGGAGCGTGGTTGGATTGAAAGCGAGTGGGGCGTTTCTGAGAACAATCGGCGGGCCCGTTTCTATACGCTGACACGGGCAGGACGGAAACAACTGGCCGCCGAAGAATCGCAGTGGCAGCACCTGTCACTGGCGATCAACAAGGTAATGCGGGCAACGTAAGAGGTACGCAATGGCTGTACTCAAGCGGTTACTACGTCGTATTCAGTCTCTTTTGCATCCGGACCGGGTGCACAACGAGATCGCCGATGAAATATCTTTCCACATTGAACAGCGCACCGAAGAAAACATGCGCAAAGGCATGAATCCGGAAGACGCCAGACGCGAGGCGCAACAACGCTTCGGTCTATCGCATGCGGATCAAGGAACAAGGATACGAAGTTCGCGGCGGCGGATGGATGGAGACGTTTCTGCAGGACATTTCTTATGGTGCGCGCGTTCTGAGGCGCAATCCCGTATTTGCTTTGACTGCCATAGTGACTCTTGCCCTGGGAATTGGAGTCAACACGGCGTTGTTTGCGGTTCTGGAAAGCGTGCTGATCCGACCTTTGCCTTATCACGATCCGGAAAAACTGTTTATGGTGCGGGAAAAAGCCGGCCCAGATGCCGTCGTCAGCAGGCTGTCGGGCCCGGATTTTGACGACATGCACGATCAGAGCCGTTCGTTTGACAAGGTTGCCGAGGTGCTCCCGTACTTCACCTACACCATGACGGGAGAGGGCGATCCCAGAAACGTAAAATGCACTGGCATCAGCCATGACTTGTTTCCCGATTCTCGGCGTGCGTCCTCTGATGGGAAGGCTGTACACGCCGGAGGAGTATCACATTGACGGTGGCAATGTTGTGATCTCGGAGCGTTTCTGGAGAGAACAGCTGGGCAGCGATCCGCATGTGATAGGTCGCGTTCTGATGATGAGCGGTGAACCCCTGCCCGTAATCGGCGTTATGCCTGATCTTCCTGATTTCCTCCCGGAAACCGACGTCTGGGCCAAGATGGTGCCGGAGCTGGAGTTCATGCACTGGCGCCAGAATAAATTCCTCACAGTTGTGGGACGCCTGAAAAAGGGCGTGGACAGCCGGCAGGCGGAGCAGGAACTATCCACAATCCTGCGTCGTGCATCAGGGCAGCCGAGCGAACTTTCAGTCATTCTATTGCCATTGAAAGACGAACTGATCGGCAAGGTGGGCACGCAGCTGAAATTCGCCATGGGAGCAGTGCTGGTTGTATTGCTGATCACATGCGTCAACATGATGGGCCTGCTTCTGGCCCGGGCATCCGAGCGTGGAGCGGAAGTTGCGATGCGCCTGAGTCTCGGCGCCAGGCCAATCCGCATCCTGCGGCAGTTCGTGACTGAAAACCTGCTGCTGGTAAGCATTGGAAGCCTGGTGGGCGTTGTTCTGGCGGAGATCCTGATTCGCCTGGTCAGGAACGTGAACCCGGCCAATCTGCCGCGGACCGCGCACATCAGCATTGACGGCACAGTCCTGGGACTCACCATTCTGGTGACAATCCTGCTGAGTTTGCTGCTGGCATGGGGGCCGGCCACTTTGCTCAACCGGCTCAATGTGCACGCCGCGTTGAAGACGGGTCGGGCCACGGTAGGGCGTCCGCGGGCATTCCGACTGCTGGTGGTGGCAGAGATGGGGTCCGCCGTGGTCCTGCTCATCGTAGCGGGGCTTCTATTGCGAAGTCTCTTGCTGGTGCAGCATGTAGACCCTGGATTTGAAGCAGATCACGTTCTCACCACATATCTGCGCACGCATTATTACTCAGTGGAAGGTGGGCCGTTCTATGACGGGCTGCTGGAGCGGCTTGCGCAAACGCCCGGCGTGGCGAACGCAGCCGTCGCTGACTGCCTGCCGGCGTCGCGGGCATCTACTGCGCAACTCGAATTTGATGATCGTCCCAGCGACCCAGCGAAGCCGGTAATGGTTGACGGCTGCTGGACGAGCGCGACTTTCTTCACCACGCTGGGAGCGCGCCTTGAACGAGGCCGGCTCTTTTCAGCACAGGACATGGCCACCGCTCCAGCGGTGGTGATCGTGAATGAAACGCTGGCGCGAGAGTATTGGCCGGGAGAAAACCCGATCGGCAAACGCATTGCCGTGGACTATACGGGGCCAGGCCGCAGAAGCACCGGTAAAGCCCGGTTCCGTGAGGTAGTGGGTGTGGTTGGCGGTATGAAACTTCACGCTCTGGATGTACCCGCCAGCCCGGCGCTCTATTTGCCGTTCCATCAGGATGAAACCAACCATGTCTTTGCCGCCATGAATCTTTTTGTGCGCACAACAGGCGCTCCAGTCTGGTTAGCGGACACGGTAAGAAAACAGATTCGTGCCTACCGTCCTGACCAGACTCTGGGAAACATGGCGACGATGGATGACGTAATTTGGGTGGGTTTTTCGCCGCGACGCCTGATCGTCGTTCTTCTGGGATCATTTGCCATCCTGGCTCTTCTGCTTGCGGCGGTTGGTCTTTACGGCATGATTGCCTTCTCAGTGAGCCAGAGGACGCGAGAGATAGGATTGCGCATCGCTCTTGGCGCTACCCGCCCCAGTCTGCTCGGACTGGTTGTCCGCGAAGGGCTGATGCTTGCAGCTATCGGCGTCGCAATTGGAATCGGCCTGTCAGTTTTATGCACGCGCGCGATGGCGAGCATGCTGTTTAAGACCAGCACGGTTGATCCGATCATCTTCGTTGCCTCCAGCTTTGTGCTGGTTGCGGTGGCAGCAACGGCGTCGTTTGTGCCGGCGTGTAAAGCGGCCTTCGTCGATCCTATCGAGGCATTGAAGGCGGAATAGGTCCAGACCGGCCAAGGCTGCGGTTCGCTATTTAGGCCTGGTTTCAGGCGCCAGGCGGAAGCAGCCCGCTTCTTTGACAGGCAAGAGCAAGACTCTTCCGCACTTGCACTCTTCGCCGCACCAAAGTCAGTTAACATATCTGTGAGACTTTCACATTTTCTATGGTGACAATCCAGGACATTGAACAGGCACGCGCGCTGCTCCACGGCATTGCCGTGCGGACGCCGCTGGTGGCGGCGGAATTACCCATCCCGCGACGCTTCTTTGTGAAGCCGGAGAACCTGCAGCCCATTGGCTCATTCAAGCTGCGCGGCGCATACAACAAAATCTCATCCCTGACGCAGGAAGAACGCGCACGCGGCGTGGTGGCGCATTCCAGCGGCAACCATGCACAAGGTGTGGCATTTGCCGCGCGGGCATTGGGCGTAAAAGCCACCATCGTGATGCCAAGAAACGCGCCCCAGGTGAAACTGGACGCCACCCGCAAGCTGGGTGCTGAGATCGTGATGGTTGGTCCGGCCAGTGCGGAGCGCATTCAGAAGGCCGAAGAACTGGAGAAGGAGCACGGCCTGGTACCGGTTCCACCCTACAACGACGAGAAGATCATCGCCGGCCAGGGAACCATTGGCCTGGAAATCATGGATGAGATGCCTTTCCCTGACGTGGTGCTGGTGCCTGTGGGCGGCGGCGGGATTATCAGTGGCATTGCTGTGGCGATCAAAGCAATCAACTCGCGCGTGAAGGTAATTGGCGTGGAGCCGGAGTTCGTGGATGACGCAGCCAGAAGCTTTAAGACCGGTACCATCCAGAGCGTGGACGGAGCCGTGGCATCCAGGACAATGGCGGATGGCCTGCGCTCCGTCAGCGTGGGGCCCATCAACTTTGAGCACATACAGAAATATGTTGACGGCTTTATCACCGTAACGGAAGACGAGATAAAAAGCGCGATGCGTCAGTTATTGTTTTCCGCGCGTATCCTGGCGGAGCCCAGCGGAGCCGTAACCACAGCTGCCGCCATGTTCCATGCTGATGAATTGGAAGGGTCAGGACCGGTGATCGCCGTGGTAAGCGGCGGAAACGTTGAGCCCAGGCTGTTCACTGACGTGCTTCAAGGTACTATCTAAACTGCCATGAAATGGTCATACATCGCTCTGCTGATGTTCCTTGCCGCCGCCACGGTCTTATACGTCAACGCCCAGCAAAGACAACGCGCTACGCTGATTCGTGAGGGATCGCTCATCACCCAGCCTAACGGAGGATCTGAGATTGCGCCTCTTCCACGCGGCAGCGACCTGAGCGTACTGGAGCAGCAAGGCCCTCCCGATAATCAATGGTTGAAGGTGACTGTGGCCGGAACGCAGGGGCAGCCGGCGCGTGAGGGTTGGGTAGCTGGAAAGACCGTGATTACAGCGTCCACACAGAACGCTGAAGAGATTGTCTACGGTGAGGCTGTGGATTCCGAACGTGAAGCAGAGAAGCGGTCAGGCCGGCGCAGTGCGGCCAATGATGCAGCCAGACTGTATCGCTGGACCGCTGACACATTTCCCGGCACACCTCTTGCGGGTGAAGCCTTGTGGCGCGCGGCTGATATCGATTGGCAGCTCGCCCGGGCGCGCGGACGTACGCCTATTGATGAATCGGGCATGAAGGAAGTGCAGGCAAAGTATCCTAACTCCAAGTGGTCTGACCTGGCTGCGTACGAGATGATTGAAAACCAGCTTTGCACAGACCCCACGGCACAAGCTTCCTGCGCGGAGAAAAACGCCGGAGTCTATGAACACTATGCGCGCGAGCATCCACAGGCAGCCAAGACGCCTGAGGCGTTATATAACTCCGCGCAACAAACCGGGCTGCTTGCCGACATTTACCGCGTACGAGCCGATAAAGACCGCAGTGCAGCCGCCAAAAAGAAAGCCCTGGCACTGGCCCAGGAACTGGCCGGCGGAAATACTGTTGAGTGGAAGGCACGGGGCGTGGATCTGCTGTACAAGCTGCAACAGAACATTCCCTTGTATGGACTGGAACAGGAACAACCCGAGCAGTAGACCGCAGGAACACGAAGAGTGTTGAGGCGATTATGGTAAGAACAGGAAAGTTGATCCCCGTGTTTAAGAAACCCGTGTTTAAGAAACCCGTGTTTAAGAAAATGGTGTTGGGAATATTGATGATGACCGCGACGGCCTGCCTGGCAGCTGACAAAGAGCACGGCACACTGGTGCAGGAGTCGCCGATCTATGTCTCACCGGATTTGAGGGCTGCCCGCGTAGGAACAGCCACCCGCGGCCTTGATACCTTCATGATGGAGCGTTCCACCATTGAGGGTAAACCGTGGGCCCATGTGATGGTCACCATTCAGGAAGGGCTGGTTTATCCCAAACAGGTGACCGGATGGGTGGACGGACGCTTCGTTATCACTACTTCGACCCCGAATGGCGACCAGATCATCTTCGGCGAAGCGCAGGATTCAGAACGAGCGTCAGAAGATCGCAGCGGACGCAAGCACGCAGGCGAAGATGCCGCACGCCTGTATTACCGGCTCTATGAGTATTTCCCAACCTCGCCTCTGTCCGCGGAGGCGCTCTGGCACGCCGCTGATCTGCGCTGGCAACTACAAAAGGCCGGCGTTTTCGCACGACCGTCCGCGCGCGAGATGAGCCCGGACGCTCGCAGCGAGATTGATGAAGACCTGATGAAAGAAGTAGAAAAGAAGTATCCGCATACCAAATGGTCTGATCTGGCTGCCTACGCTCTTCTCGACAACAAGGTCTGCGGGCAGTGGAAGGGCGAGACCAAATGTCCGGAGAAAGAGTCAGACTTGTACGAGCGTTATGCCAAGGAACATCCGCAATCACCCAAAGCGTCCGAAGCGCTGTACAACGCGGCATGGCGACAGGCGGCCCTGGTCGATATGTTTAAAGAACTGCATCAAGGGGACAAAGCGGAAAAGGCAAAGCGCAAGGCCATTGAAATCGCCCAGGAAATCTCAGGTAAATATCCGGATGGCGATTGGAAGCCGCGTGCTGCACAATTGACCTACGTACTGCAACAGGGACTCACGACGTACACGGCCGAAAAATCCAGCCGCTAGACTCATTTATTTACAATCGCCAAACCGGGGGAAGAGTTGAACGAATATCTGCTATCTGTGTTTCTAGGCATTGTTGAAGGACTCACGGAATTTCTTCCGGTAAGCTCCACAGCGCACCTCCGCATCTGCGAAAAACTTCTGGGACTGGACCTGGGCGATGGCTACTGGAAGATGTACTCCATCGTGATCCAACTGGGCGCCATTCTCTGCCTGCCTATTTACTTCCGTTCGCGTATCGCCAAGTTCATCAGCACTTTCCCCGACGGCGAACGCGGCGACCGGACGGCGGCAAACCATCCGCTGACGCTGGTGATGATCGCGTTTGCCTGCACCGCAGGCCCCGCATTAGTGCTGACCAAAGTCATCGGCAAACATCTTGAAAGCCTGACGATTATGGGCTGGGCGCTCTTGATTGGCGGCATCGTGATGTGGATTGTGGATTCACTGTATGGATCTACCCGGACGATTGGCCGTCACCAGACGGAGCGAGTGGAAGAGATGTCCGTGCCGCAAGCGGTGTGGATCGGGTTGTGCCAGAATTTGTCGGCGGTCTTTCCGGGCACGTCGCGCAGTATGTCAACCATTGCCGCCGGGCAGCTTGCCGGGATGTCGCGTACAGCGGCACTGGAGTTTTCATTCTTTCTTTCCATACCAACCATGGTCGCCGCAACTGGTTATGACCTGCTGCGAACCCTGCACCCCAAACATGGCGCGCCTCTGGGCACCATGCCAGCCAATTCACAGCAGTGGATTGTGCTGATCATCGGATTCGTCGTGTCATTCGTGGTCGCCCTGGGCGTAGTGGCGTGGTTTATGAACTGGGTACGGCAACGCGGATTCACGCCGTTTGCCATTTATCGAATTGTGGTCGGGATTGCCGTGCTGGTATGGGTATATAAGGGCTAATCAGAATGCCCACTATCAAAGTCAATCACACCGAACTCTTCTACGAAGAAACCGGTAGCGGTCGGGAGACGATTGTGTTTTCCCACGGGCTCTTGATGGACCACACGATGTTTGCAGCCCAAGCGGCCGCATTTGCTCCTGGCTATCGCGTGATCTCGTACGATCATCGCGGACAGGGGAATTCTCCAGAAGCCGCGTCGGGCTATGACATGGATACCGTCGCTGAAGATGCTGCTGCGTTGATCGTGGCTCTGAAAGCTTCACCCTGTCATTTTGCCGGCCTATCGATGGGTGGGTTTGCCGGAATGCGGCTGGCGGCGCGGCGTCCTGAACTGGTGCAAACGCTCACGCTGATGAATACCGGCGCTGAACGCGAACCGCTGTCGGGCCGAGTGCGCTACAACTTTCTGGCGCAACTGGTAAAGCTTGTGGGCACGCAACCGTTTACTTCGACCGCGGTGAAAGAGTTGTTTGGAAAATCGACACGGGCTTCCAGCGATCCCGCCCAACAGTCAATGCTCAAAGAGTGGACGGCGAAGTTGGCGTCGCGACCGAAGAACGTCGCCAGGGCATTGCTGGGCGTGATGAATCGACCGGAGTTTTCAAAAGACGAGCTGGCTAAAATCCAATGTCCTACGCTTATCATCGCCGGAGACGATGACACGGCTCAGCCGCTTGTAGTTTCTGAACGCATGGCCCATGCTATTCCGCATGCGCGTCTGGTTCGAGTCCCTGCCTGCGGACACTCCAGCTCACTGGAACAGCCGGATGCGGTGATCAATGCTATGCGTGAGCTGATGATCTCTCACCACGGAGACACGGAAGCACGGAGAAAATCAAATGCTTAGCAGCAGTCAGCGGTAAGGTTTGATCTTCCGATCTCGGCGATGTCGCGCGATGACGGCGATCTCGGCGATCTGATCCCTTCGTGTCCTTTATGGTTAGGGTTTTGACTTGCCAGAACTAGGGCTATAATCTCCCCATGAAACCAACTTTCCTCCAGCGTTCTCTTTCCCTGGGCCTCATCACCGTTTTTCTGGCTTCACAAGTGTGGGCCACCTGCGGAGGCGGCGGTGGCGGCGGCATGGGTGGAATGGCCGGAGGTGGCGGCGGGTCAGCGCAGCAGGTTTACATGGTTCCATGGAAGCTGGTGAAGGCAGAAGACGGCCCCATCAAGCAGGGTCTGGCCGTTTACTGGATTCCTTCAGGCCAAAACGAGATCGACAACTCCAGCTTGCGCGAATCACGTACGCTACAGATGTATTCGCAACAGTGCGTGAGCATGGGGCTGGTGGATGCGCGGTCACCCATCGGTCAAAAGTATGTTCCGGACGGCAAGGTGCCGGCGGTGGTGATGGTGCAGCCGGATGGCACCGTGGTGGGCAAGCTTGATTCCAAGGACGGCAAGCTGCGCGTGGGCGACCTGGAAAAGCTGGTGGATAGCCAGATGAAGAAGATGGAAGATTCGCTCAAAGAAAGAATGGAGAGCGCCAAGGGCAAGGCCAAGGCTGGTGACAAGGACGGCGCAGTGGCTGAACTTCGCTCAGTCTATGAGCAGAAGTGCCTTTTCCCCAAGCGCGCCAAAGATGCGCAAAAGGAATTGAAAAAGCTGGGCGTGGAAGTGGCGGAGGTTCCGGACGCACCCAATTTTGATCCGGCGGTAAATGCCAAAATCGAAAAGACGATGCGCGCCGGGCTGAAAGCTGAAGATGCAGCGCGGTACACCGACGCCGAGCGCCTCTATAAAGCCGCCCACCAGATTGATCCGGCAGATCCCACGCCCTTGCGCTTTCTGGGAGAGCTTTATCGCCATCACATTGGTGACTGGGCACAGGCCCGGCAGACTTTTGAAGCCATATTGGCCATGCCTGCGGATCCAATGTCCCGCGCGGTAGCGCTGCACGGGCTGGGCAAAATGACCATTCATGAAGGTGATTTCAAGAAAGGCCTGGGGCTGATGGAAGCTTCAGTCAGCGAATACCCACTGGCGCTGGCATATCGCAACCTGGCCGTCTATTGGAACAGTGAAGGTGATAGCGCCAAGGCCAGCCAGTACACACAGGAAGCCCTGAAGCTCGATCCTAAGGAGCCGTACAACCTGATCTTTGCGGCAGCGTTCATGGCCGGCAACGGACACGCCGAAGAAGCCCTGAAGATTGCCCGTGAGAATGAAAAGCTGTTGCCGGCGTCCTACAACCTGGCCGCAATTTATGCCCAGGCTGGGCAAAAGCAGAAGGCGCTCGACCTGCTCAAACGCCACTTCTTCACTTATGAGCGCTATGAGGCTGTCCGGACAAAAGAGATGATGGAAGCCCGTGTGGACGCCGTTTTCGCCTCATTAATCCAGGACAAGGAGTTCCTGGCGCTGACCAGCGGGGCTGATGGCAGGCTGCCCATGCGTATGAGTCCAAACGCCAGGCCGGCCGGTAACTAAGATCACCAGAGGCGCAGAGGTGAAGACCAGAAAATTTGTTCTTTACTCTGCGCCTTTATCTGGTTTAAGAGCAAACCCAAAAAATCTCAGCTCGATTATTCGTCGATAACTGCTTTGGTTACAGTTACTTAACTCGTAGCTTTCGGGTAATTAGTAAATCTAATCTCTCTCTAATTTTTCTGTAAGAAAAGTCCGCGATACTCGTTTTGCGTCCGGAGAGGGGCAAAGGCCGGACAATCTCAGTCGAGTTGACGTACGCGGAGGAATTTCATGTTTGAAGGCATCATGCAACCCATGCACCTGGTGGTTATTCTGATCATTGCTCTCTTGTTCTTCGGCCCTTCGAAACTGGCCGGTCTGGGCAAAGGCCTGGGTGATGGTATTCGCCAGTTTAAAGACGCGGTGAAAGACGAAGCCGGCGCCGGCGATCAGAAGAGCTAATCACGGCAATCAAAATTTTACAGGGCCCTCCCCTAAGTTTAATCCCGCAACAAACAATGGTTCCCGAACTGACCCTCGGGAACCGTTGAGTTTTTGTGGAGAAGAATTACTGGAGGGACGGGCGAAACTCAGGCCTTGGCGGCAGGGCCCGGCTGTTCAGAGTAATCGAATACTCCTTTACCGGTCTTGCGCCCAAGCCGGCCTTCCTTCACATACTGGACCAGCAACGGAGCAGGCCGGAATTTTTCGCCCAGCGTCTGATGCAGGTATTCCAGAATGTGCAGGCGCGTATCCAGGCCAACCAGATCGACCATCTCAAACGGGCCCATAGGATGGTTGAGTCCAAGCTTCAGGGCCTTATCGATGTCGGCTGCGGAGGCAATTCCCTCTTGCAGCATATAGAACGCCTCATTGCCGATCATGGCATTGATACGACTGGTGATGAAACCTGGAGATTCCTTGATTACCACCACTTCCTTGCCCATGCGGCGGCCCACCTCCACTCCGGCGGCGATGGTTTCATCGTCAGTCTCAAGTGCGCGGACAACTTCCAGCAGCTTCATCTTATGAACGGGATTAAAGAAGTGCATGCCCAGAATTTTGTGCGGGCGATAGGTGACGGAAGCCATATCAGTCACGCTGAGAGATGAGGTGTTTGAAGCCAGAATGGTATGGGGGCGGCAGATTTTATCGAGAAGGGTGAAGATCTCGATCTTCGATTCCATTTCTTCAGGTACCGCTTCAATTACCAGATCGGCTTCACGCGCAGCATCTTCGACGGTGGAAGCATATTCCAGCCGGCCTAGAGCCGAATCTGCATCTGTCCTGGAGACCTTGCCGAGTTCAATGGCTTTATCCAGATTGCCGCGAATCTCGCCTTCAGCGCGACGCAGGCTGGCAGGAAGAATGTCTTCAAGTATCGTGCGGTAGCCGCCCAACGCGGATACATGGGCGATGCCTCTGCCCATGATACCGGCGCCTATCACCGCAATTGTCTTTATATCTACCGTCCTAGCTTCAGCCATGGGCTGGATTTCCGCCATGCACCTAGCTTTTTTCCAGGGTTTCCAGAATCAACACATAATTCGGGTCGGCTTTGCGCATGTAATCTCCCAGGCGCTTTTTCTCCTCCACACTCATGGAGGAAACGCCGGCCTGTATGCGGCGAAGAGTGGCAGCAATATCATCGACAAAATTCATCATGCGAATCAACTCACCAGTAACAACCATGCTTTTTCTTGCTCCTTAGTACCAAACCGTATTCTCAGCTTTCCTGACACTTTAGTAAAGGCGTCCCCGGCAGTTTAGCTCTCAACGCACCCCCGCCGATTTGCATCTAAGTTTCACGGGGGAATGCCTGCCTTTCGCGGCTTCCCTCTTGCTCCCCATATGCGATCAAACCCAGCGGTCATCAGTCCCGAAACCAGCGGCATCTCCGAGTGTATGGACCGTCTGGCAGCACAAAAGCGCGAGGTCCGCCCGCTATCCACGTACCGCCTGCAATTTAACTCTGATTTCACGTTTGTGCATGCCAAGCGTCTGGCAGGTTATTTACACGCTCTGGGAGTTTCGCACGTTTATTCCTCGCCCATTTTAAAGGCACGGACTGGCAGCCAGCACGGATATGACATCACTGACCACAACCAGCTTAATCCCGAACTCGGGAGTTATGAGGAATTCAAGGAACTGGTTAATGAACTGCGCAATTACGGCATGGGGCAGGTGTTGGACATTGTTCCCAACCATATGGGAATCGGCTTTGGCGCCAATCCCTGGTGGAAAGACGTACTGGCCAACGGGCGCGCCTCAGAGTTTGCCGAATTTTTTGATCTCGACTGGTACCCGCTTAAACCTGAGTTGCGAGACAAGCTGCTGATTCCCATTCTGGGCGATCAGTACGGCGCCGAGCTGGAGCATGGACACATCAAGCTGGTAGTGGACACGGACGGCTTTAACATTGCGTACTACGACAAAATTCTTCCGATTGACGCGCAGACGATCCCATCCATCTTTGAGCCGCTCAGCGGTGAGATACATGACCATGAGTTGCGCAGCGTACTCAACGGCCTGCGCAACCTGCCTCCGCACAATGCGACCGACGGCGAACAGGTGCGGCAGCGACGGCGCTCGATTCCGCCCATGCTGGCGGCTTTGGGAAACATCATCACAAATTCGCCCGCCACGCGCGACTTGATTGAGAGAGCCGTTCAGCACTGCAATGGACAACCAGGCAATCCCCGGAGTTTTGACTGCCTCCATCGCTTGCTGGAAGCGCAGGTTTACCGGCTGTCACACTGGCGCGTCTCAGGTGAGGAAATTAACTATCGCCGCTTTTTCGATATCAATGATCTGATTGGCCTGCGAATGGAGAATCCGCGTGTTTTCGCCGCCACGCACCAGCTCCTGCGCCATCTACTGGCCGAAGATCTGATTCAGGGTGTGCGCATCGATCATTGCGATGGCCTGCTGAATCCGCGGCAATATCTGATTCGAATGCAGATGCTATTTGCCGCCAGCCAGTGCATTGGCGCTACTCCCAAACCGCCTTTAGCTGAAAACGGAATTGAAGCCGATGTCCAACAGGTATTCGGACAGCATGACTGGATGAAAGACCGCCCACCGCTCTATACGGTGGTGGAAAAGATTCTGGAGCCCGGCGAAGATCTTCCCACCGAATGGCCCATCGACGGGACCTCCGGATATGACTTCACCACGCTGGTGAACGGGATTTTTATCGATCGCCGCAACGAGCGCGCCTTCACCAATCTGTACAACCGCTTTACCGGCACTTCCTTCAACGTTGACACGCTGATCTATAACAGCAAGAAGCTCATTATGGGAGCTTCCCTGGCCAGCGAAGTCAACGTTCTGGCCCATATGCTGGACGCCATCTCCGCCACCGACCGCTATGCCCGCGACTTCACGCGAAAATCCCTGCGTGACGTGATCCGTGAGACCATTGCCTGCTTCCCGGTGTATCGCACGTACACTGACGAGCGCGGCGAGATGACGGACCGTGATCGCGCCCATATCAATGATGCAATCGCGCGCGCCAAACGCCGCAATCCGGACAAAGCTCCGGCCAGTTTCGATTTTCTTCGCGATATTCTTCTACTTAAGAACCGTGACAGCGACGGCAACGAATCAAACCAATATCGCAGCAAACTGTATTTCACGCTTAAGTTCCAGCAGCTGTCTGGTCCTGTGATGGCCAAGGGACTGGAAGATACGGCCTGCTATGTGTACAACCGCTTCATCGCCGTGAATGAGGTGGGCGGCTCACCCAAGCAGTTTGGTGTTTCGGTGGACGAATTTCACCATGCCAACCAGAAGCGTGCTGATTGCTGGCCATTCTCCATGCTGGCCACGTCAACGCATGACACAAAACGAAGTGAAGACGTACGCGCGCGGCTCGACGTGATTTCTGAATTGCCAAAAGTATGGGCTGCTCAGGTGATGAAGTGGCGAAAGGCGAATCGCACGCGCAAGCGGGTGCTGCCGGATGGGCGCAATGTGCCCGATCTCAACGAAGAATACCTGCTCTACCAGACTCTGGCCGGCACGTTCCCATATGACCTGGCGCAGGCCGGGATGGGCGATGACGGCGGCCGAAAAGAATACACCGAACGCATCAAGCAGTACATGTCCAAAGCGGTGCATGAAGCCAAGGCCAATCTAAGCTGGATCAATGATGATCCTGCGTACGTGGAAGCGTTGCAGCAGTTCGTAGAAAAAATCCTTAGCCCTGGTACGCATGGAAGACCCAATGCATTTTTAGAGCAGATGCAGGCGTTCCTGCCATCGATCAACCTCTTCGGCGCAATCAACTCACTGGCGCAGCGTTTGCTGTTGATTACTGCTCCCGGCAATCCTGACATTTATCGTGGAACAGAACTCTGGGACTTCAGCCTGGTTGATCCCGACAATCGCCGGCCGGTTGATTATGAGCTGCGAGAGCGTCTGTTGTCTGAACTCGATCATCGCGCGGAAGGAAACAATCTGACTGAGCTATGCGCCGAGCTGCTCCAGAATTACCAGGACGGACGTATCAAGCTCTGGACCACGACGCAGGCGCTGCGGTTGCGCCGTGACCATCGCGAGCTTTTTCATGCCGGCAAATACTCACCGCTGCAGGCACAGGGATCAAAACGCGATCACATAGTTGCGTTTGCGCGTGAGCGCGAAAACCAGTTAGCGATCATTGCCGTACCGCGTCTCAGCTACACGCTGGCCAAAGGACAGTTGCGCCCGCCGTTAGATGAGCTGTGGGAGAACACTGAGCTGCATGTACCGGCAAACACGCGAGAGTTTATGTACAACGTATTCACCGGCGTCAAAATCAAGGTGACCGCTAACCGTATGCTGTTAGGCCGCGAACTCTTCCAGCATTTTCCGGTGGCTTTGCTGATCGGCGGCTGAGATTCTGGGAAAACGGTCGCTTACTGTTGAGATAGCCGCCAACTTGCCTACCAGGTCCCTGGTCAACATGCCTGGGCTTAACCGCCACCCCCAGCTGCCATTACTGTGCGATGGTGTGTTCATACGCGCTTCACTACCCAGGTCCAGCACATCCTGTAGAGGCACAATCGCGAGCTTTGATACGGAAGCAAATGCGCCGCGAATGAATGCCCAATGCATTCCGTCCACCGGTTCCCCAAAATATTCCAGCGCATGCTGCTTCTCTTCGCGCCTGGCATTCTTCCACCAGCCAGGAGTCGTGTCATTATCGTGCGTGCCGGTGTACATCACGGAGTTTGCTTCGCATTTATGGGGAAGATAAATATGCGCTCCGGGATCGCCAAATCCGAACTGCAGCACTTTCATTCCCGGGATTCCAAGGCGTTCCCGCAGAGCATGAACTTCAGGCGTGATCAGGCCCAGGTCTTCGGCGATAAAAGGGAGATCGCCGAGCCGTTCCTTCAATACCCGGAATAAATCATCGCCCGGCCCTTTCACCCAGCGCCCGTGCACGGCGGTTGGTTCCGAAGCCGGAATCTCCCAGTAACTTTCGAATCCGCGGAAATGGTCAAGCCGCAATATGTCACAGCATTGGAGCGCCCACGTGATGCGGTGCACCCACCAGTCATAGTTCTGCTCCCTGCACGCCTCCCAGCGATATAACGGATTGCCCCAGCGCTGGCCGGTTGAACTAAATGCATCAGGTGGAACGCCTGCGACCACGGTGGGCGCGAGATTTTCTTCTTCCAGGTAAAAGATGTGACGATTGCGCCAGACGTCCGCGCTGTCATAGTTGACGAAAATGGCGACGTCACCCACGATTTTGATGCCGCGCTGCTGGCAATATTGCCGCAATGCACGCCATTGTTCGAAAAAGGCGAACTGTATGGCCCGTTCGCATTCCAACTCCGCCTGATACTTCAGCCCAAATTCATGCATTGCCTGGGGATCACGATGGGCCAACCCTGGCCTCCATGAACTCCAGGTGGCGCCCGCGTGGTGCTGGCGCATCACGTCAAAGAGGACGAAATCTTCCAGCCACCATGCCTGCTCGTTTTTGAAATTCTCAAAACGTTTCAGGTCCCCGGCCCGGCCTTCCAGAAAATTTTGCGCAGCTTCACGCAGCAATGGCAGTTTGGTGGCGATGACCTCTTCGAAATCCACTTTGGCGCTGGGTGCAGGAAGTCTTTTGAGGCTATCTTTGCCGATCCAGCCACGGTCGGCCAGCCTTTCCAGACTGATCAAGAGCGGATTGCCGGCAAAGGCGGAAATGGCAGAATACGGCGAGTTCCCCAGGCCAGGAGGTGAAAGCGGCAAGACCTGCCAGATCCCCAGACGCGCGTTGGAAAGAAAATCAGCGAACGCGTACGCCTCGGGACCAAGGTCCCCTATGCCGCCCAGGGACGGCAACGATGTTGGATGAAGAAGAATTCCCGCGGAACGCTCAAACGGCATACTTCTTTATGATGCAGACTAACCGCGGCCTTTGGACAAGTTGTTCATCTCAGCCTGGTTGATCTTCACTTTTCCCTCTTTTTCCATACGGGTTCCCAGACCACCAAGATACAACTGTAAAGCCTGTTCACGCTTTTTCTCCGCCAGTTGGTCACGCAATTCATCGCGGTCACGGGCAAACGCCGGGTCTGACGTGGAAGGCTCTACCCGCTCCAGTATCTGCACCACAGCGCCTTTTTGGCCGAGATTGAGAGGACCGCTGATCTCGCCCTTCTTCAAACTGAAGGCGGCACCAAGAGGACCTGCCATATTTCCGACTTCCGGCACTCCTGCCAGGCGATCCACCAGCTCGCTGGTCTTCACCGTGGCGCCGACTTCTTTGGCTGCTTTGGCCAGATCATGCTCGGTGTGCGCCCGGTCGGCTAATTCCTGTACCTTGCGACGGAACAGTTCACTTGCCCGCTCATTTTTGAAGTCGTTAGTGACCTTGTCCTTGATTTCTTCGAGGGATGGCGTGCGCGCGGGATCAACCTTGGTCACTTCAAAGACTACAAAGCCCTGCGGATAGCGTGCTACCTGCGGACCGGATTTCTCTGTGCTGCCGAAGATTGAAGTCATGACCTCAGGAGCAGGGCCAACGCCCGGTAATGCGTCATTACGCGCGACGGGGTTACTTTGCACGATCTGTGCCCCAGACTTGGCCGCAGCCTTATCAAGGCCTTGTTTGGTCGCCAGGTCCTGCGCGTCATTGGCGTTCTTGCTGAGCAGAGCACTGACCTTTTCCGCTTTCACGATCGGCTCAATCTCAGCTCGCGCTTCACTTACCGGCTTGGTCTTGGCCGCTTCCTTCTCTTCCACCTGGATAACGTGGAAGCCGAACGCCGTCTGGACAACATCGCTCACCTGACCAGGAGAGAGAGCGAACGCCGCTTTGTCGAATTCCGCGACCATGGCTCCGTGGCTGAACCATCCCAGTTCACCGCCGCGGCCTTCGCCTTTCGGGTCCTTATTGCCGGGATCCTGTGAATACTTGTTGGCCAGTTCGGCAAAGTTTGCCCCCGAAGCCTTGGCCTGCTTTATGATGTCCTGCGCTTTAGCTTTGGCCTCATCCACCGCTTTGGGATCCACTTTACCGTCAGGACCCGCTTTGGGCATGCTGATCAGGATATGGCGGGCGCGGACGCGCTCAGGCAGCTTGTATTGGTCGGCATGCGTGCTGTAATAGCGCTGGATTTCGCTGGCATCCACCGTAACGTTCTCGGCACTCTTGTCCGTCAACTCGAAGTAGCGGACCTGCCGCTTCTCTGGAATAGAATTCGCGTAGCGCGCCTTGTTGGCGGTGAAGAACGCATTCAGTTCGGTATCTGTCGGCTTGACTGTCTTGGCAAGATCGGCCAGGTTCAGGACCGCATACTCGAATTTAACTTTCAGGTTCTTGTCCTTGTACGCCTCCTCGATCTCCGAGGGCGATACAGCCGCGCTGGCAGTAACAGCGGTGAAGAACTTGCGGGTGAGCATCCCCTCCCGTGTAGATTTTTCGAATTCCTCCACGGTGGTGCCATTTTCTTTCAACAACTCTTCGTACTTGTCCTGCCCTATCCACTGGCCATTGGGGAAAAGATACTGTTTGAGCTGGCCATTCTGCATTTCGTCGCGCAATTCTTCGTCCGTGACCTTGAGTCCCATCTGGTGGGCCGCGTATTTCACTTCCAGACGCTGGATCATCTGCTGCACTACCTGCTTGGTGATGAATTGCGCGTAGAACGCTTGCATCTCCGGCGAAACCCGCTGCTGCTTCATCTGGTTCTGCACCACACGGTTGACCTCGTCAGCGCGGATATCTTCGCCCGCTACCGAGGCGATCACGCCACCGCGGTTTTCAGTTGTGGGTGAGCCGATACCCGGAATCAGGTAGGCGACCATGCTGGCGCAGAGAACTAGCAGGAAGCCACCAAGCAGATATTTGGCGACTTTTTGATTGCTTTGCAGGAAACGGATCATGTTTGGGAACGCTCTCCAGAGAATAATGGGGGACTTAAGCATTATATAAAAAGCGCGCTTTCTATGCGTTGCAATCGAAGCTTTGCGATCGAAATGGCGCTGCTTTCAGGTGAACCACCTAGCGGCTTTAAATCTTGTCGCTTCGCTCCAAACCGCCTGAGAGCATGTGTCGTGGTCACTGGAACCTGCGGCTGTTGCAGCGGGCTCGCCGCGCGTGGTCGGCGCGAGCCCTTCATGAGCCTCAATCTTGCCGCTTCGCTGCAAACCGCGGTTGAGCAATTCTTCTGGTTGAGCGGAATGCTTATCGTGACAATTCAGGGCACCATGAAATGCTATGCTGGCCTCGGTCCGAATGCCTGCCACAAATCAGCCCCCGACGCAACGACTCGCCCTGGCGACAACTACTTTCGTCGCGCTCCTCGTGGTTTTCTGGCTGATCGCTCGTCTTTTCCACTTGCAGGCTGTCACCGAATATCCCGTCTCAACCTTCCTGAGCTTCGCTCTTCTGTTTGCCCCCTATTGGTTCTTTGGCTTCGGGCTGGCTTTTTTCCTGCGCAACGCTCTGGCAAATCCCGTATCGCGGATCGCTTGCGCGCCGCTGCTTGCCTTGCCCTATTTCGTGCTGGCAATTCCACGTGGCACTCTCAATTGGCAGCTTGCAACCACGCTGATTGCTATTTGTCTGCTGGTTGCGGCTGTCCTGCATCTCTGGCCGAAGCCTGCAAACTGGGCTGACCTCTGCGTCCTGTTGCTGGTTGGCTTGCTGATTGATCTGGGACTCCTCAATACGGCATGGCCTTTTGGTGCGCACGGGCCGCTTTGGCCTGCCGGCCTTGGCGGCTTCCCCAAGATGATGATGGCCAACGTGGCCCTCTATGGCTACCTTGTCATCAAGCCGGTTGAAAATATTGGTTATGACCTTGTTCCTCAAATCTCTGACATGAAGACCGGGCTCAGGGAATTTCTGTATTACTCGCCCTTCGTCTTGCCTCTTGGATTCCTTATGGGATTCCTGCACTGGCACGGCGCCAAAGCGCACCCGCTGGAATTTCCCGGCGCATGGATCTTCACCTTCTTCTTCGTTGCACTTCCGGAAGAGCTCTATTTTCGTGGACTGGTGCAGAACCTTCTGGAGCGTCGCACGGGCCGCAACCTGGCCCTCATAGTCGCCTCTATTGTGTTTGGTCTTTCTCATTTCAATAAGCGAACCGCTTTCTTCAACTGGAAATACGTGCTGCTGGCCACCATAGCCGGCTTCTTCTACGGACGAGCGTGGCGTGAACGTAATCGTCTGTTCGCTTCGTCTATCACTCATGCCACCGTGGACACGGTGTGGTCGATCTGGTTCCGCTAATCTCCAACTAAGTGATCTCTCTTACAAGTCGTTCTCCTACAAATCCTTCTTTTACAAATCTTTACGGCCTGCTTACCATTTTTTTAAAGTCAAGCAGCCGAATTTCGGGTTCACTGGTGACAGCGCAAACCAACACCAAGCCAAGGGTAAATCTTTGGTCTTAAATCTTTGGACAGGTAACTATCCCGTTCAGAGGTGAATGTTTTATGTTCCACCACGCGTATTCGGGCGACAATGGAATTTACGCAAGCAGTGATGGCGGACAGGTAAGCCCAGCCAGTCCAACCAGCTTCAGGTCAATTTGAGAATCGGTAACCTTATCAGTCAGGTGACTAACTATGCAGGGATGTAAACGTCTTGGCTTTCTGGCTCTAGCCACTTTGTTCATTCTGTTGGTGGCCGGATGCGGCGGCAGCACGAACAGCACTCCAACTCCCACGGGCGGATTCAGCAACGCCAATATCAATGGCACCTTTGCCTTTTCTTTCTCCGGAACGGACGCCAACGGCTCCTTCTTCGCGATCGCCGGCAGTCTGGCTGCGAATGGTGCAGGCGTTATTACCGGCGGCGTCATGGATATCAACCGTGCCCCCAGTCCCTTGACGAACATCGCACTCACAGGGACCTACAATACCCATCCAGACGGTCGCGGCGTAGTCACTCTTAATAGTTCGGCCGGCACCTTCAACCTGGTGTTCTCCATTGTCAACGCCAATCGCGTGCTCATTACTCGCTTCGAACCCACCGCCAACGGCAGCGGTTCCATGGATTTACAAAACTCAGGCGCATTTTCCACTGCTGCGCTGACTGGCCAGTTTGCGTTCAACATCTCCGGCATTGATAACGCCAGCAATCCCTTTGCAGCCGTCGGCTCGGTTGTTACCAATGCCGCAGGCACGGTTATAAGCGGCATAGAGGACTCCTCCGACGATGGCGCAATCCTTCAAGCCGCGGCGATCACCGGCGGTTCCATTGCGGTGGCGGCGAATGGCCGCGGCACTGCCAGCCTCAACACCGCCAGCGGCGTTCAGAATTTCGCGTTCTACGTTGTCGACGCCAATCACATCAAATTGGTGGAGATTGATGTAGTACCAGTTCTGGCAGGCGATGCCTTCCGGCAGGTTGGCACATTCTCCAACCTCACTCTGAGTGGTTCTTTTGCCTTCACTCTGGGGGGTGCGGACCTCTCCAATCCCTTTGCTGCCGGCGGTGTACTCACATCCAATGGCGCGGGCGCCATCTCTAATGGTTTTGAGGACGTGAATGACGGTGGCATCGTCAACACAAATCTCAGCTTTAATGGCACATATACGCTCGCGGCCAATGGCCGGGGTACTGCGATTCTTCCCACCGGACTGGGTAACGTAAACCTGGCTTTTTACCCCACGACAAATGGAATTCAGCTCCTGGAGACTGACACCGGCTTGATTGCCAGCGGCGTCGCTTTCCTGCAGTCTGGCGCACTGAGTTCCGCCAGTGTCTCCGGCAATTACGCCATGGGCTTTACCGGCGTCTCCATGGGGGGACCTTTGGACGCGGTTTCTGAATTCACCGCCAATGGCACCGCCCTTACCGGCATCATTGACATCAACAACGTTGGCAGCCTCACTACCGGAACGAGTCTTACTGGCAACTACTCCGTTGCCGCCAATGGACGCGGCCCTATGGCCTTTTCCACACTTCTGGGACCACAGACCCTGGGAGTCTATGTAATCGATAATACGCGCGCCATTTTCGTCAACCTCGATGGCAATTTCGTGGTAGTGGGCGAAATGGACCATCGTTAAACCTTCCACAATCGAATATCTTTTTCGAAAGCTCTCAGGGCCCGGCTAAAAACCGGGTCCTTTGTTTGCCGCAATAAAAAGGCGGAACACAATGTGCTCCGCCTTCTTCCTCTCGAGAGATAACGTCGTTATTCGATCTGCCACTTCAGATCAAGCCGCGCTTAGTACACCCAGCGGTACCCGTCCCAGTGCATGCGTCTCTGTTCGTACACCCGGCGATCATCGCGATCTCGTCCGCGGTAGTCATCGCGGTCAAATCTACGCTGGTCATCCCGATCGCGAACCTCGCGGCGATCTCTATCTCGGTCACGGTCCTTGTCACGGTCTCGGTCATGATTACTGTATGCCCAATTATGATTTTCGATTGGCTGGGCCGAGGCCAACGCGGATCCGCCCGTGATCAATGCCGCACCGATCAGCAACATTCTTAAACTTTTCATAAATCCTCCGTTTGGCCCAAACCCAGATTGAAATCCGATTCGGGTCGTTTGAAATTTAACTGCTGTCAGTAGAAACACCCGTCTGGGCCAATAGTCGGATAAGCACAATGTGGTTTTGTAAAGATGATCTTTGTGAAGAAAGTTCTGTGGAAAAAGAGCTTTAACTGCTTGTTCTGAGCTGGCTAAGCCAACAAAGGTTTTCGGCTCCCAGCGCCAATGCCGGAGAAACCCATGAGCGATCAGAGGTTTGGATGGTGACAGAACTATTTTTAGAAAAATTTAAAAAAGCCGTTCCGCAGATCCAGAAACTTGCGTCTAACTTTGACAACCCTGTCTTTGCCGTTAGGGGCAAGTTCGTAGATTTTCCAAAAAATTAAGGATTGAGCCACCCCCAAATGAACCATGCCGATCCGTTATTGAGAGCCCTGCACAGTTGCGAAGACAGGCTGAACGCCTGGCTTCAAGGTTCGCCCAGAAACGCTTTTCTGTTCCAACAGAACCCGGCCCAGGCGCTGCGTGCCGCTAATCTTGACCTTGATGAAAGCCTTCTTAGTGAACTGGAAGTCTTGCTCACTGGAATCGCCCAGAAAATCAACGCTGCCTGATTCTTCGTTCGTCCGAAAAAATTGGCCCGGTGACTTCTGACAGTCCCGGGCCAATTCAATCGAGCAAGGGGGGCAACTCTCACTCGAAACGGAGAGCTTCTATGGGATCCAGCATGGCGGCTTTGCGCGCCGGATAGAAGCCGAAGAAAATTCCTACCGCCATCGAGAACACCACGGCCGCAATCACGGCCGGCATGGAAACCAGAATGTTCCATCCCAGCAGCCTGGTAATGGTGATGCTGGCGGCCACGCCGAACATAATCCCGACAATACCGCCGGTTACGCTCAACACCACGGATTCGCTGAGAAACTGGCGCAGAACATCTGACTCCGTGGCGCCGATAGCGATTCTTATCCCGATCTCCCGCGTGCGCTCCGTGACTGATACCAGCATGATGTTCATGATGCCGATGCCTCCCACAATCAGTGAAACGCCTGCAATGGACGCCAGCAACAGCGTCATCACTTTGGAAGACTCGTCGGCCAGCTGGGCCACATCCGCCAGGTTGCGTACGGTGAAATCGTCATCCTGGCCTGTGCGAATGCGGTGACGATCACGCAACAATGACGTGATCTGGTTCTGCGCCGCGTAACTTGCCGGTTGAGACGTGGCAGACGCCATGATGTATTGCAGCCAATCCTGGCCCGTTATTTTCTTTTGCAACGTGCTGATAGGCACGTAAACGCCGTCGTCCTGGTCCTGTCCCAGGCCGGACTGCCCCTTTGCCGTCAGTACTCCAACCACCTGAAATGGCAGGGTCCCAATGCGGACGGTTTGGCCCACAGGATTACTGTTTCCGAACAAATTCTGTTGTACCGTGGCGCCAAGAACTACCACGTTCGTTGCCCGCGTGACATCATCCTGCGTAAAGTTGCCGCCCTGGGCGAAAGCCCAGTTGCGAATATCAAAATATTGCGGCTCCGTGCCGGTAATGCGGGTTGACCAGTTCGTATTATCGAAGACCACTTGTGCGCTGGATCCTGCTCCCGGCGCAACCATGCTGACAGAAGGCACCTGTTGCAGAATGGCATTCATGTCATCATTCACCAGTGTCTTGGTGGCTCCGCCGCCCAGACGGATTCCACCTTTGTTGACGCTTCCTGAACTGATATAGAGCAGGTTGGTTCCCATGGAAGCGATCTGGTCCTGCACCTGCTGTTGCGCTCCCTGGCCAAGTCCTACTGTGGCGATCACCGCACCCACGCCGATGATGATGCCCAGCATGGTCAACAATGAACGCATCTTGTTACGCGTTAACGCTCGTATCGCTATTTTTAAAATCGCTAGAAAATCCATATTGCCCCCAATACTTCATTTGCCAAAATTGCCGCTATTGTCAAAGGTCGAAGATCACTACGGCATCAGCCGCTGAGGTCACCCTCATCCACCATCGGCATAGCTTCTCAACACATCCGCCGCTCGCGGACGCTTCGTCACCGCATCGTCATGCCTGATCTTGCCGTCTTTAAACACCACGATCCGGCGCGCAAACTGCGCCACATCCGGTTCGTGTGTCACCAGCACAATGGTCAGCCCCTGGTCATTCAGCTCCTGAAAGATCTGCATGATCTCCACGGACGTACGGCTGTCCAGGTTTCCCGTGGGCTCATCGGCCAGCAGGATTGCCGGTTTGTTTACCAGGGCGCGCGCAATGGCCACGCGCTGCTGCTGTCCACCGGAGAGTTGAGACGGGAAGTGATCCAGCCTTTCTCCCAGCCCAACCAGCTCCAGCATCTCTTTCGCCCGCGCCACCCTGGAATTTTTCTCCAGCTTGGCATACAGCGTTGGCAGCTCAACGTTCTCCAGCGCTGTGGTCCGAGAAAGCAGGTTGAAACCCTGAAACACAAAACCCAGCTTCTGGTTCCTGACCGACGCCAGCGCTTTCTTATCCAGCCCGGAAACATCCGTGCCTTCCAGGATGTACTTTCCGCTGGTGGGCTTATCCAGGCAGCCCAGCATGTTCATGAAAGTAGATTTGCCGCTGCCGCTGGATCCCATGATCGCCACGAACTCACCTGCCTCAATCTTCAGATCGACACCGCGTAGCGCGTGGACCTTGGTTTCTCCCAGGTCGTAATACTTGTGCACGCCTTCCACCGCGATCACCGGAACCTGAAGTTCCTCTACGGCGTTCTCTATTCGTTCTACCTGTGCAAGCGTTGCCATAACTCCTCCGATCCTTCAATGCTGACTGCCTACGCGAATAGCCGATTACCGGCCCACTCGCATTCCGCCGGCCGCTCCGCCACGCGCTCCGCCCATTCCTGGCGCTGCCGTGGTTGCCGCCGCTTTAGCCGGCGGACCATTCAAGCCCGTGATCACCTGATCGCCGACATTCAGCGTGCCTTTCAGCACCTGCGCAACCTCCGTGGTGGTGTGATCGGTGATGCCCAGCTTGATCTGCACCGGTTCAACCTGCTTATCTGCGCCCATCTTCCAGAGCAGACCCAGAGTTGCGGGATTAGAACCGGAAGCCTGCTGACCAGCCTTACGTCCCTTGCCGGCGCTTGCAGTGATTCCGTTCTTCGCATACGCTGCCGCCAACTCATCTGCCGTAAGGTCAGGGGTGTAGCGCAGCGCTCCGTTGGAGACCTTCACTACGTCATTCGCCGTCGCGACCGGGATATTTACGTACGCCGTCATACCCGGAAACAACTTCAGTTCGGGATTATCAAAGTCCACGATGGTGGTGTACGTGACCACGTTCTGGACCGTCGTCGCGTTCAGACGCACGGCGGAAACCTTTCCCTTGAATTTCTGCGTGGGGAAAGCATCCACGTTAAAGTTGACTTCCTGGCCGGCGTGGATCGCGCCCACGTCGCTTTCATCGGTGCTCACGTAGACCTGCATCTTGGTCAAGTCCTGCGCGATGGTGAACAGCGTCGGCGCCTGCAATGAAGCAGCAACTGTCTGTCCCACATCAACGCTCCGGGCTACCACCGTTCCATCAATGGGAGAACGGATGATGGTGTGGTCCAGGTTCGTCTGCGCCACGGTTACGGCAGCAACTTTCTGCTGCACCTGCGCCGCAGCCTGCGTTACCTGTGCCTGGGCTGCGCCCACCGCGGCGTCGTCGGATTGATAAGTGGCCCTGGCAGTATCGAGCTGCTGGGTTGGCACAACACCGTCTTTCGCCAGTGAGGTATAGCGATCAAAATCCAGCTTGGCTTGCGCTGAAGCGGCCCTGGCTTTTTCTAAATTCGCCCTGGCAGCGATTAAGTTGGCTTGCCCATCCGCCAGATCTGCTTTCGCCTGAAGAAGCGCACCCTGAAATAAAGACGGATCAATGCGCGCCACTACCTGGTCTTTTTTCACGTGTGAGTTGAAGTCGGCATAGAGCGTCTGAATGGTTCCAGAGACCTGAGATCCCACCTGCACCGTGGTAACGGCATTGATGGTGCCCGTGGCCTGGACCACATTTTGTATGTCGCCCTGCTGGACTTTCTCGGTGAGGTACTGTGGCGTCTTCTTGCTTTCCAGCTTAAAAGCCGTCAACGCGACGATTGCCACCAGCAACCCTGCAATGACTAACCATTTGTTCTTGAAGAGTTTCATTGTTTGCCCCCGAAGGCCGCTTGTTGCATCTTCCTGCGGCTTCTACAGGCTTAAACACCGGTTGAGAGCGGTTCGCGTAAACAGTGAGACATCCGGAAGTTAACTTTTGTCTGTGCTTTGTACGCTTCCTTACATAAGAGTGCGGAACTGAGAGTTCCTGCTTAACGTTTCTTTGCTTTGGTGGGGCGAGTATTGGCCTATTGCACGCGTCTTCAGTGCCCAATTCCCACATTGATTCGGGCGCTTTTCTCGGCTATAGTCAGCCCAACATGATCACGGATCAACCTGACCATGGCAGGGTTTTGTTCCACATTCCCGTGTGTTGAGCGGAAACTGCGACGGCCATAGAGTTGAGTGATCCTTTAGGGCAATAGCAAACGTATCCCCGCTGCCGCGCAGCGGGGTTTTTAGTTGGTCTTTTTCAGGATTCAACGTATTTTGTACCGTGTGAATCCATGAAGATCGATCAACCCAAAATCGATAGGTTTATTGCTTTGTTGCTGATCATTGGCGGCGGGGCCGGTCTCGGTCTGGCCATTGTGCTTTGGCTGCAAGCGTCTCTTGGTTCCTTGTTCGCACTTTTGTTGCTGGCGATGTTTGGTGCTAGCGCGTGGGTTGGAATAGGCCTTTGGCGGGAACAACCCCGCTATCATGTATGGGCACAGCTCATGTTCGCCCTTCAAATACCCATCGTGTCGTGCTCGGCGTTTACCTACAAATTTTTTACCGCGATGACTTTGGATCTTTCGTTTGAGCGCGCAGCCGAAACCAAATTACATATTGATTGGGAGTTGGGATCAAAATTTAGTTTCAGCGTCCCTTCTGACACACCCGATCTCATCATTGGCGTCAACTTGCTTGCCCTGGCGGCGTTTACATACTTTGTGTTGGTGCCCAGAAAGTCCACCAACATCCGCGGCAACGCCCAACTGGTTTCGCCTGCCAGCCAAACTGCCGAATAGACGATGGCCGGCTCAAAACAAAATCCGCCCACGCGCGATCCTCGCTCTCTGTTGACCAGCGCTCGCCGTATCGTGGTGAAAGTTGGGACGGCGGTGGTCTGCAATGCCGAGCAGGAATTCGATCAGCGTTTGATCGCGGCTGTCGCGGCCAGCATCGCCACACTTGTTCGCGATGGCCGGCAGGTTGTCCTGGTCAGCTCAGGGGCGGTCACGCTGGGCGCTACTCAGCTCAACGTCCATCGCAGCCGCCTGCGCGATGCCAGCATCACCCGCGCCTGTGCTGCCGTGGGACAATGCAAGCTCATGGAAGCCTACGCGGAGGCCTTTCGTCCTCATGGCCTCACGCCCGCTCAGGTCCTGGTCACCGAAGACGACTTCACCGACTTGAGTCGTTACAAAATTCTTCGCCAGACATTTGAGAAGCTGTTGAAGCTGGGCGCCATTCCCGTGGTCAATGAAAATGACGCGGTCACGAACATCTGGACGGAGCAGGCGCCTGTGTTTCGCGATAATGATCGTCTGGCAGCGCTCGTCCTGAGCAAGCTGGATGGTGATGCTCTCATTCTTCTATCCAACGTCGACGGTCTATGGCGCGATGCAGCGTTGGGTTCCATTCCCACCAACATCGTTCCCGTGGTGACCGAGCTATCTTCTGCAATCCGTGGTTCAGCGAAAGGCAAATCATCCGTGGGTCGCGGAGGCATGGCCGCCAAACTCGACGCCGCTGAGATTGCCATGCACTCCGGCGGTATGGTTGTGATTGCCAACGGAAAGACACGCGGCGTTCTGGAGGAAATTTTTAGCGGCAAGCCTGTCGGCACGCTCTTTCTGCCCGGCTCCCGCATGGCCGGGAAAAGACGCTGGCTGGCCTTTGCTACTACCGTCCGCGGCAATGTCACCATCAACGCCAACGCAGTTGCTGCCGTGCAGAATCGGCGCGCAAGCCTGCTCGCCTCCGGTGTAACTTCTTTCCGTGGCCCGTGGAGTACCGGACAGGTGATCGCCATACATGATGAGGCAAGCCGCACCATCGGCAAAGGCATTGCCGAAATGGACACCCATCAACTTGCCGCCATGCTTGCATCCACGGCCGGCTCCGTACGAGGCGTTCTGGTCCGGCGCGAAAATCTTCTTCTGAACGATGCGGCCGCCGAAACAGAAGAAGAAGCCGACGAAGACGAAAAGGGACGCGATCATGCATAAGGAAAAGACTGACGCTCCTGTCACCCGGCTTCGCGATCAGGTCCGACTCACGCGGCGCGCTGCGCGTGAACTGGCCCTACTCTCAGCCGAAGAGCGCAACCAGATCCTTCTGACCGCCGCCGCTCAGCTGGAAATGCGTTGCGATGAAATTCTGGCAGCGAACCAGCAGGACGTTGCCGCGCTCGATCGTGAAGTTTCGGCTGGCAAGGCCTCGGCATCGCTGGCCAAGAGGCTGAAAACTTCCGCCGCAGGAATAAAAGAGATGGCCGCCCGGGTTCGTGATGTGGCCGCTTTACCTGATCCGCTGGCCCACTCGCTGGCCGTGACCGAGCTAGACGATCAACTGGTTCTGGAAAAAGTGGGCTGCCCGCTGGGCGTGATCGCCGTAGTCTTTGAATCGCGGCCGGATGCGGTGCCGCAAGTGAGCTCGCTGGCCATCAAGACAGGCAACGGCCTTGTCCTGAAAGGCGGAGCCGAAGCCCGGAACAGCAATCGGGTCCTGGTCTCCATCTGGCGTGACGCGCTGGCAAAACACAGTCCCGCTCTTGCCGACGCGATATGCGCACTGGAAGACCGTGAAGAGGTGATGCAGGTTCTACAGATGGACCGCGAAATCGATTTGATCGTACCGCGCGGCTCAACGGAGTTTGTCAATTTTGTTTTCCGCAACAGCCGCGTCCCGGTGCTTGGGCACGGCAGCGGCATCTGCCATATTTACGTTGACTCTGCGGCCAACCAGTCGCTTGCGACCAACGTGATCCTTGACGCAAAAATCCAGTACGCCGCCGCATGCAACGCGGTGGAAAAAGTTCTGGTCCATCAAGACATTGCCGCCGCGTATCTGCCCGTGCTGGTTCAGGCGCTGCTTAAAGCCGGAGTGGAAGTGAGAGGCTGCGAGAAAACGCTAGACCTATGCGCCGGTCTCCCGATGGTGGCCGCGACCGAAGAAGACTGGCGGACCGAATACGGCGATTTGAGAATTACCGTCAAGGTGGTGGAGAACGCACAGGAAGCCATGGACCACATTGACACTTACGGATCGCGCCACACCGAATGCATCGTGACCGAAGATATTGCCACTGCCGAACTGTTTATGAATTCCGTTGACGCCGCCAGCGTCTTTCACAATGCATCCACTCGTTTCGCGGACGGCTTTCGTTACGGTCTGGGTGCGGAGATCGGCATCAGCAACAGCAAGCTGCATGCCCGTGGCCCGGTGGGCCTGGAAGGGCTGCTCACCTACAAGTACAAGCTTCGCGGCGCAGGGCAAATCGTTGCCAGTTACGCGGATGGCAAGAGAGCCTTCCGGCACAAGAGGAATTTGTAATTTAGAACTTATAAATTCGAATTTAGAGGCCGGACTCTCCCGGACAGCAGGCGGTAGGTTCGCAGGCGTCACCTGTTCGCAAGCCGTTGGAAAGCATCCGCCAGACAGAAACTTTCATCCGACTGGAACATGGGATGGATTGAGAACTATCGCAGACGGGACGCGTCAACCAATGACAACCTTTCGCCTTTCATGGAAGCAGCACGGCAACGCTGGAGCCAGCTGGGAGATGAGCTGAAAGCTGACGTGAAGGAATTCAGCGCACAACATAGTGGCGCAGAATTTTCCAGCTCCGGCAAAGATACTTATCGCGTGCTGTACTCAGAATCCGGTCTGGAACTTGAGATCAGCGCCGATTTTGACGCTCAGGTAGTCCGCTATGATTACAAGCCAACCAGTAGCAGTACCGCCGGCGCGCCCGAAGGAGGCATCCTGTCGATGCGCCAGTCCCGTCGCGGGACCGTGGAGTTCTACTCTGCCGACGAACGACTCACCTCAGAGGAGGCGCGCCAGGTTTTACTGGAGCCGGTATTGTTTCCGCCTCAACTTGCCGCCTGATTCTCTCTGTGAGGCTATGCCAGCATCAGGTCAGCCAAGGCAGCCATGCTGTGGACTTCAAATGTTGGTTGACTCACTGCTGCTTTAGCGGCCCCAGCACCCGGACGAATGGACGGGCGGTTTACCCAGACCGTGCGCAGTCCCAGCTCAGTCGCCGGGATAACGTCATGAAACACGCTTTGTGCCGCATGCAGAATTTGCTCTTTGGGAAGAGCGGCCCGGCGGAGCATTTCTTCGAAGTTTCTGTGGGACGGTTTGTAGCTCTTTACCTGCTGCGCGGTGACCAGGGGATCAATGTCCACCACCAGCTTCTTCTTTGTCTCCGCAAAAAGATCATCATCCGTGTTGGAAATAACGCCCAGGCGATACCTGGCGGCCAGCCGTTGCAAGGACGCAACTGTGTCCGGGAATGGTTCCCACGTAATGAGGGATTCAGCAAAGCGTTCGCCATCCTCTTGCGTGATCCTCAAGTCAAGGCGCCGGCCCATTTCCTGGATTGTATTGGAAAGCACCTGCCGGTATGGCATGTAAGAACCTGACTCCAACTCTTGCTCCACGTCACCGTAGAGCGCCAGAAGTTCTATGTCACGAGCAGTGTCATTGTTGCCAAACAGGGGACGCATCGCTTGCAGCATGCCCTTCTCCCAGTCAATGAGCGTGCCGTAACAATCAAAGGTAATCAGACGCACTGAATCCATCGCCATGACGAAAGCATAGTTGGGGTGATCACGGCGTGTCCATCCGGTGCTGTTGAGCAAACAGCAATCCTGGCCCGGCTCCTGGAGCGGTGGCACAGGTTCGCGGAGGCACTCTTAAGGTGCGAACCAAAGTGGTAAATAAGTACCCGCGCCGTTAAGGCTTAACCCTTAGAGATCTGCCCATCAATTTTCGGATTTCTCATTGCATAACAATGACTTACGAATCACTGCCCCTTCCGCACCCGTCAGATCACCCAAACGAAAGGTCAGTGCCTATCCATCCCTTAGGGGATATGGCCTAGGGAGGTATCTACCTCGATAATAGCGACGGATGTTTCTGGGCCCTGCCGGGCCTTGTTCACCCCTGAGGAAAATCCCGGCAAATGGCTTGAAAAACATCGAAATCAGAATCGCCTAGGACCGCAACATCTAAGGTGATCTAAGGGAGTTCTCCATATGGATTTTGGTCTGATATCCGCGCTAGTATCTCTGATAGGATCTCTGCTTGAAGGTCACGGGCCAACGCAAAATTCGGCGTTACCGCCGCCAAGGCCCAAACTTACTGATGGCCCGCAGCAAGATTGATTGATGAACAATTATTCACTCAGCGTTATCGCTCTGTTGTTTCTCAGTGCCGCCTTACAGTTTCTTGCCTGCTGGACGGTGCTGAAGAGGGGCTATTTCGCTCACTGGAAAGCTTTCAGTTACTACCTTTTCTGCATGACCCTGGGATCCGTGGCAGGGATTTTTGGGGCCTTATACGGCAGCGCAAACACGTACCGGTATATCTACGGCGGCTCGGCAGTTTTGGAAGCCATCACTCTCATCCTTGTTGTTTTTGAGATTATGGTGAAGATGCTGGAGCCGTTTGACGCTTTGCCCGGAGGCGTTGTGGCACGGTTCGGTTTCTGGGCTGCGGTTGGGATCTCAGCCGCGATAACCCTTTCCGTGTGGGTGGGGACAACAACTGCAGACCTCGCCTGGGGTCCGGCGCTGACAGTTGAAAGAACTGTCTTTCTGGCGGATGCCACCCTGTTATGGCTCCTGATTGTTCAGGCGCGCGCTTTAGGTGTTACGTGGCAGTCAAGCGTGGCTGAAATCGCAATCGCGTTTGTTTTATACCTGACGGTACAATCGGCTGTCCGCTTCATCATCATTATTTATCCCACCAACGAACGGGTGATGGACATTGCATCCGGTTTTGGCCAGTTCGCTTACGTGATTTCCCTGTGTAGCTGGATCTGGACAATGCGACACCGTGATCCCGCGGCCGTACAGACCTCGCCCGAGAAGCTGGCTGAAGTCCACGCCCTAGCGTCACAACGCGGCGCGGTTCCCAAAGAGAAGATTTTCGCGGCCGTCGGAATCAAGATCACCAGGATCGAGACGGAAACGGAGCCCGTTAACCAATCCGCGGAGTCCGATCGGTCCGCCAAAGCACTCCTGAACTAGTCCCCTCTCATACTCTGAACATTTCCGCTTTCGATTGCCACGCCACGGCATTCAGGCTTTGTTGCGGCTTTTTTTGCGGCCACCGGGGTCTTGTACGCGGCCTTTCCAGCGTCCGCCTTTTCCCGTCCAGTAGAGGAAGGCCGAGTGCACGGTTGCGCCCATATAGAAGACAGCGATCGCGGGGAGCGCCAGCGACCAGAGCGGATTCAGACGGTAGAACTTTACCGTCGGCCAAAAGCAAGCAGCCATCAGCGCCCAGCTTACGGCGCCGCACGCGGCCGGCTTCGCATGTCCGCTGAGCAGCAAAGCAAGTGGTAGAAGATAGGTGATGGCGAGACCAACCAGGCACATTAATAGCAGCAACACAGAATGATGGAGCTGATTGAACGCGCTGCGCGAGATCATGGCGCCAATATCAGCAAAGGTTCCATAAGGGCGGATGCTCTCCGTCTCCGGCGCAACTCCCAGCCACACTTTGCCTCCACTTTGGCGAACGCGCCTGGCCAGCGCGCAATCGTCGATGATCTCATTGCGGATAGATTCAATTCCGCCCGCCTTCTCCAACGCTTCACGACGAATGAACATACATCCACCGGCAGCACCGTCTGTCTTTCGGCGGGCATCGCGAATCCACTCTGGCGGATACAGCATAAAGAAGAAGAACACGAACGCCGGGATCAGGGCTTTCTCGGCGAATGTCCGACAATGCAACCTGACCATGAATGAGACCAGGTCGAATCGGCCTTCCTGAGCCAGCGTCGCCAGCATCGCCACGCTTTCGCGCGAGTGGCGTATGTCTGCATCGGTGAGCAGGAGATAATCGGGCGTGAACTCATTCGCCTTCATCACTCCCTGATGCGCGGCCCACAGCTTCCCCGACCAGCCCGGAGGTAAGGGCGCTCCTGTCACGACGTTGAATTGGTCCTCCGCGCCAGCGGCCTGCGCGGCCGCCCGGGCAGCTTCAGCGGTGCCGTCCGTGCTGTTGTCGTCCACCAGTACCAGACGGATGGGGATACTTTGGCGGAGCAGCGAAGTCAAACACTCTGCCACCACGTCCGCTTCATTACGGGCAGGAACCACAGCAACCACGGAGAGCGGCTCCAGCCCCCCGCGAACCGGCCATGGAAGCAACCGGCTGATACGCCAGAAATTCCCATGCCCCAGCAGCATATAAGCCCAGAGGGTCAGTGTGACGAATCCTGCAAAGGTGAGCATCGAGGCACCATTGTACGGAAGGACTGCCGCGCGCAGGCATCCTGTCTCAATCCGAGTACCTCACATTAGAGGCAGCGCACGGGAGAAAAAACCAGGAATGCCAGTAGACAACGCGGACGACGAGAAAAACCTTGGGGCACCTGCCTTCCTGGAGGGAAAGCTCAATGAGCCTGTAGCCAAGTACATCCACCTGTTTCTCACCCTCTTGGCAATTCTGTTGATGGCTGCTGCCTCGATTGCCGCCGCAGTGATGGTCTTCCATAGTTTTCCCAAATTGTGGTCTTCCGGCAACGAGTATCAGGTCCTTCACCAGGTGCTGCAGGACATTCTGCTGGCCGCGATTGCCGGCGAGCTGGCGCTGCTTCTGCTCTTTCATCGTGCCAGCGCCGCGGTGGAAGTGGTAATGTTCGTGATCGCCCGGCGACTTGTAGCCACTGACGTCACCACCATTGACTTGCTGATGGGTTCGGTGGCGCTTGCCATTCTTCTAGTCGTGCGCTTTTACTTCCTCCCGGGAAAGCCCAAGTAGACCTCATTTTCCGCCTGGGAAGCGCCAGAAGTTAGAATAAGGTGGTCTTTCGAATGAACTGCCTTTGCACGCCCAGGGAGTGAGCGATCATGACATCTTTGTCCGGCGAAACTATTCATCAGCGAATCTGCCCTTTCTGTGAAGCCTGTTGCGGCCTGGAACTAACCGTTGCCGAAGGCAAGGTCACGCGTATTCGCGGCAATGATCGCGACGTTTTCTCCGCAGGCTACATTTGCCCCAAGGGCGTCGCACTCAAAGATCTTCAGGAAGATCCTGACCGGCTGCGCAAACCGCTGATCAAGCGTGATGGAAACTTCGTGGAAGCCACCTGGGACGAAGCCTTCGCTGAGATTGAACGCCGCCTGCCGCCGATCATGACCCAATACGGAAAAGATTCGGTGGCCCTGATTCTGGGCAATCCGGTGGTACATAAGACAGGATTGCTGCTTTATGTGCCGCGACTCGGACGCGCGCTAGGAACGAATAACGTTTATTCCGCCTCCACACTTGACCAGATGCCCAAGCAGCTTTCCAACGGATTGATGTTCGGAGACTGGCTGTCGTTTCCGGTCCCCGACATTGAGCGAACTGATTTTCTGATGATCCTTGGCGCCAATCCCATGGTGTCCAACGGAAGCCTGTGGACGGTTCCCAATTACCGCGATAAAGCGAAAGCTCTCCGCGCACGCGGGGGCAAGATCATTGTTGTCGATCCGCGCCGCACGGAGACCGCCAAAGCCGCTGACGAGCATGTTTTTATACGGCCGGGGGCTGATGTTTTCTTTCTTCTGGGACTTGCGCACACGTTGTTCGCGGAGAATCTGGTCAATCTCGGGCGCCTTGCGAAACATTTGAACGGCGTGGAAGAAATCAAGGCGGCGGTAGCAAAGTTTTCTGCCGAAGCGGTGGCTACGCGCTGTGGAATTGACGCCGCCACCATTCGATCACTCGCACGCGAGTTTGCAACAGCGAAGCATGCTGCCGTGTACGGTCGAATCGGCACCTGTACGCAGGAATATGGAACGCTGTGTAGCTGGCTGGTTGATGTTCTGAATATCCTCACCGGCCATTTTGACGAGCCTGGCGGGGCCATGTTTCCCAAAGCCGCAGCGCTTCAGGCCAACAGCATGGGCAAGAGCGGATCTGGTAAAGGGGTGGTGACTGGTCGCCGCAAGAGCCGCGTCTCCGGCGCGCCGGAAGTTTTCGGCGAATTTCCCATGAGCTGCCTGGCTGAAGAAATTGACACGCCGGGCCCTGGCCAGATCAAAGCCCTGATTTCCGTGGCCAGCAACAACGTTCTCTCTTCGCCGAATGGCCCGCGTCTCTCGGCTGCGCTTGGTCAACTGGATTTCATGGTTTCAATCGATATCTACGTCAACGAAACCACCCGCCATGCTGATGTAATTCTTCCCGGACTTTCGCCGCTGGAAGAGATGCATTATGACGTAGCCTTCTCGCAGATTTCCTTCCGCAATCACGCGCGCTACAGCGCTCCGGTATTTGCGGCCCCGGCGGATCAGCCCACCGAATGGGAGATTCTGTTGCGACTGGTTGCCATCGTGCAGGGCAAGGGCGCGAATGCGGACCTCAAAGCGCTGGACGATTCCCTGCTGGAAGAAGATGTACGACGCTTTGCCGGGCCGATGACGGGAATAGTGATGAAGGCCGTTGCGCAGCGCAAAGGACCCGAGCGCCTGCTCGATCTGGGTCTTCGCGCCGGACCTTACGGCGACAACTTTGGTCTGAAGTTCGGCGGGTTGAACCTGGACAAAGTCATGGCCGCGAAAGATGGTGTCGATCTTGGACCGTTGACATCACGCATTCCTGAAGTTCTGCGTACGCCATCAGGCAAGATCGAACTTGCGCCGCCAATACTGCTGGAAGACCTGAAGCGTCCGGCCAGCGATCTCTCACAGCCAGTGCCGGACCTGGTGGTGATTGGCCGCCGCCAGCTTCACACCAACAATAGCTGGATGCACAACCTGCCTGTACTCGCCAAGAGCACGCATTGCACGGCACTGATCAATCCCGCTGACGCACACAGGCTTCGACTCAGCAATGGAGATAAGGCACGCATTCTCCGGGATGGCCGTGCCATTGAAGTAGAAGTGGAACTCAGCGACGAGATGATGCCGGGCGTGATCAGTCTGCCGCACGGCTGGGGACATGATCTTTCAGACACGCGAATGAGCGTGGCCGCGAATAACCCCGGAGCCAACTTGAATGCAATTGTCGATGAAAACCTGCGCGATCCGCTCTCAGGTAATGCCGTGCTGAGTGGCATTGCAGTGCAGATGGAGGCGGTGGCAACACCGCTGGTTGCCGCGGGGCAGGTTCGATAGCCACTTATTGCAGGGCGAATCCCTCTTTGCTGGTGATGATGGCTACGCGGTTGGGTCCGCCGACAAGCGCTGGACCAGGATCAAGCTTCCTGCCTTCTGATGATTCAGCCGCCGTCAGAAGAGCGCTGAATGCACTGGCATAATCCTGGGCGGATATTTCCGCAGGCCTGGCACTGCGCATTTTCTCCACCGCAGGTTCAGCTTTGGGCTTGCTCAGTGCTGCAGATTTTCCTGTCATCAGCTCCTGCGCAGCCTTGATTAATCCCAACATCCATATGTCACCTGGGTTCGGCGTAGCGGTGATGATTTCAGCCCGCATGTTTTTCCCAGGTGCAGCCGGCAGGAAATAGCGGTTCCCTTTCATGAATGGCTGTCCGTTGGCATACCCGACAAAGATTGTGGCAAACGCCGGCTTATTCGCGTCTGTCGCGGTGACACGTTTGGAGAAATACTTATTGGCCGCATCGGAAAGGATGGCTCCCAGTTCCGCGCTTGCCTGGTCAATGGAAACGTCTGGATGTTTTTCCAGCCACGGTGTGGCGATTCTTAGCGGGTTGAATTCTTCCCTTACCGCGCGAGTTACAGGGTCCTGTTGCGAGGACTTGCCGGCAAAGACCACGGCGCCCATTTTTCCAACCTGAAGAATTTTTTGAGTCTGGCTGATTGTGCCATCGGCGTTGTACTGCGCACCGTCAGCAGCGAGGGCAAATCCATTCTGCCCCATCGCGATAAGCGCAATGCCGTTCCGTCCCGGAAAGGCATGCACTGAAGACCCGGTTTTGGGCGTCTGGGAAACCAAGACAGAGATGAAAATCAAAGTGATAAAAGCAGAGATAATTCCCTTCAACACTCGCGGCATCATGCCCCCAGGTCAATGATGAAATTCAGATGATCGCCTTCCGAAGATCGTCTTCCGAAGATCTATGAGAAGACAGCGGCGAGATCATAACAGAAGGCAAACTCGCCCGATGCCTACTTGAAATGCAATACATAAAAACCGGGACCGCGTGGGCGGCCCCGGTTCTTCATTGCAAGACTACATTTTTCGAATCGTTCCGTTATTGAACGTTGACGTTCACATCGTCAATTACGAACGAGGTTTGCAAGCTGACGTCTTCCGTGCCCGTGAACTTGATCTGGATGGTCTGGCCTTTGAAGGCGGTCACGTCGAACGAGCGCTGCTGGTAACCGGCAGCCTTATTCAAATTGGAGAACGTGGCCAGAGTTGAAAGTACCGTTCCAGACGTGTTCAGCACCTGGACCTTCAGGGTGTCAAACGCGGTGGTGGTTGTGGTTTCAGCCGTATCAATGTGCAGCCAGAACGTCAGAGTCGCCGTGGTTGCAGTTGAAGGAATGGTGATGGTCTGGGCTGCGGTATCCGTGTGCGTGGTTCCGTAGCCATCCAGCCATGCGTCCTTGACCCCGCTGTGAGGCGGTTCCGCGGAAGAGGTATTGAGCACACCCGCTGTCAGAGTCCATGGAGCTGCGGTGGCGTTCTCAAAACCAGGATTGACGATGAGTTGCGTCGCCGCTGCCGAGCTGATGGTCAGCGCCACGGTTGTTGTGTGAGTCAGTGTGCCGGAGGTGCCGGTGATCGTTACCGTTGCTGTGCCTACTGTCGCTGTGCTGCTGGCGGTGAAGGTCACAACGCTGGTTGAGGTTGTCGGGTTGGTGCCAAACGTAGCGGTTACGCCGGAAGGCAATCCGGAAGCCGACAAGGTAACGCTGCCGGTAAAGCCACCCGAAGGCGTCTCAGTGATGGTGCTGGTGCCGCTGGTGCCCTGTCTAACAGTCAAGCTCGAAGGTGAAGCCGAGAGTGAGAAGTCAGGCGTTGCCACAGCATTCACTGTGAGCGATACGGTGGTGGTATGGGTGAGCGTGCCGGACGTGCCCGTGATGGTTACGGTTGACGTGCCGGTGGTTGCCGTTGAGCTGGCAGTGAACGTCACAACGCTGGTGGATGTGGTTGGATTGGTGCCGAACGTCGCCGTGACGCCCGCAGGCAGACCAGAGGCGGACAAGGTGACCGCGCCGGTGAATCCGCCGGAAGGCGTTTCAGTAATGGTACTGTTGCCGCTGCCACCTTGCGTGACGGTGACGCTGGTGGGTGAAGCGGAAAGTGAGAAGTTCGGAGTCGCCGCTGCGTTCACCGTGAGAGCCACGGTTGTGGTGTGGGTGAGCGTGCCGGATGTGCCCGTGATGGTCACGGTTGACGTGCCGGTGGTTGCCGTTGAGCTGGCGGTAAATGTCGCTACGCTGGTGGATGTGGTTGGATTCGTGCCGAACGTCGCCGTAACGCCCGCAGGCAGGCCAGACGCTGACAACGTGACACTTCCGGTGAAGCCGTTAATGGGCGTAACGGCGACAGTGCTGTTCCCGCTGGTGCCTTGCGTCACTGTAAGACTGGAAGGCGAGGCTGCCAACGAGTAATCAGGGGTGGCCACGCCGCCGCAACTCGCGAACTTAAAGTTCGCAATGCGTGTGCTCCAGTTAAACGTTCCGCTGGCCTTCAGGTACTCGGTTGTGTACCAGAAGGTGCAATCGTCCACGGGATCAACAGACATTGCGCTGTAATCACCCCAACGTGTCAAAGTGCCTGTTTGTGAGCCCGTGCCGGCAATGATGCTGGTTTCCGCCTGCATGGTACTGGTGGGATCAGTCGCCAGTCGTCCGGTGATTGCAATCGCCGGATTCTGCGTGCTGCTCGAAACGCTATACCCCATAGCCATATTGCCGGAGTGGTCCATGGCAACGCTGCCCATCCAGCGGAACTTGGTGTCAGGTGCAAAAGTACTCTGTTGTGCGACGGTTGGCGTGCCACCAGGATTGTCGATTTCATACCAGCGAACACCGCCACTGCTGCCGGCCGTCACCGAGTGGTTCACGACCAGAGCTTCTTTCGTGCCCAGGTTGCGATAAGCCAGCCGGAACATCAGACGGTCAGCCAGCGAATCAAGTTTATTCGTGGTGCCGGATTGAGGTACGCAAGTACCGCCATTACAGAGCGCGGTAAAAGCGGCCACAGGAATAACCGTGGGACCACTCAGCGTGGAGTTGGCCGGCGTGGTGAAGTCTACGTGGAACTTAAACAAGTTGAGATTGTTGGTGCCGAAGAAGACAAGATAATTCGGAGAACCAGCGGGCGGCGCCGTGGTGCCATCAAGATCGGCCGGCAATACGCCACCAATGGATGATCCCTGCTGGAAGCAGACCTGCGTGGCAGGCTGTCCGGCCAACATTGCGGTGCGGTTGTAAGCGCAAATATCGGAACCCAGAAATGCTGTTCCGGCGGCGTTGAACATATTAAACGTCTGGTAGTAGCCATCAGACCATACGCCCATCTTCGGATAATCGTCGAAGCCCGAATAGGAGAAGGAGTAGCGATTGTAGGTGCCGGTTGCATCTGACGTGGTTGAAACCGCCACGCACTGCAGGAACGGCGTTGTGCTCACCGAGAATTGAGAAAATATCCAGCGGTTGGCCAGTTTGTCATAGAGGACAACCGGATCGCCGTCATTGTTGGTCTGGCAGCCTCCGCCAAAACCTGACCATAGCGAATTGCCTGCAGTTGGTCCGGAGACAATTGCGCCGGTGGATTTATTGAATACAGCGAACGAGCTGTTGACCCACTGAACGTATTGGGTGGCGCCCACAGCGCCGTTAGTGTCTGGAGGCGCACTGCCCACGGTGAATCCCGGAAAACCTACGCCGATACCATCAAAACTTAAACCAGGAGTAGTGGACACGAAAGGAGTTACCGCCGTGTTTAGACCGTTCACTCCGCCAGGGGTAGTTGTTCTCTGCCACACAGGATCGGGCTCGCTGTCGGGTTTCAGGCCTGGCGGCAATGGGATGCGACGCGCCGGCTCGGCTTCATGTTGAACATGCGCCGCTGCTGCCTGATCAAGCTTCGGCAGATCGCGCACAGCGGGGGAGACATCGTTATGCAAGCTGCCACGCACAATCAAAATGTGGTTGGGCAGTTGGGTTTCACTGTCATTGATATTGGTTTGGGGAACCTGAGCCATTGCGGACAGGGTCAGCAGCATGAAGCATGTACACAACAACAACCACGCGGGACCACGCGTTCTCAACATTCGAAGTCTCCTTAGGTGCTATTGCCTGGCGGATTGACGATCGGAAGTAGGTGGGGCGTGCGTCAAAACTATCGGCAGTCGTAAATCTTATTCGTAGATTGTTCTATTCACAATATTTTTCAGGTCTTTATTCCTCCGAGGTACCAAATTGGCACACGCCTAAACCATTCACGAGAAAGGACTAAGGTGTGTGTCTGCACAGGTCCAATCAGCCATGTACCGGTTTAACCCATGCCCATACAGCGTTTTATGCAGTGACGTCACATGAAAAAATGGAGCCTGCGGATTACGAGTGCCTGGATTTTTGTGCGGCCATGAATGCCACTATTCCTTCAGGTGAAAACCGGCAAACGGCTTCTCCCGGGTTGTCCCGTTATGAAGGCGTGCCTGGCGCTCCAGTTTGTTTGCCGTGAAACCGATTTGGCGTGAAACCGATTTGCGAATGAAAGAAGAATCTGCGTCGGACGGAAAAGGTGTGCCGCCGGGGTTTGATCTAGATTTGGCCTTCTCGATTTGAGTCCCTTTTTTTCTGGTCCACCAGCGCATCATCATCAAGACTCACGTACAGATGGAGTTTGGCAGCCGCGACGCAAAATCATTTTTTCCGTGCAAAGTTTGGTTAAGAGACTGGCTTTTGCTGGCGCGACTCAGCGGAAAAGGCTTCCAGAAAATCCCCTCTGTAGCGCGCGGCGAAACTATTTTGACTTCAAAATGTCAGTTGTGGCTGTGGTGGAGTCCGTCGGACCGCAGCGATGCCAGAGCCGCCAGGCGCTTCACCATGGGCTTTATTAGTCAATTTCATTCAATGAAGCAGTCGCTCGACTAGCCCCCGGAACTCCCCGTTCAGCTCTGATTTAGATCGTTTTACTGTGCCGATTGAAACCGCATATACATCCAAATGATTCCATTTATTGGAGGGAAGGCCGGGCGCGAATACAGAAGTTAGTACGCGCGGAGCCGCGCGGTAGAGCGCCGTTACTTTTTCTTCACAAGCTGGGGGTGCAAGATCAACTCAATCAGTACTTTGGCTCAGGTCGGGCGCAATATTTCATTCAGGTTAAACAACAATGAACTTGGGCAGTTTTATTAACACATGAGCGAAACTCAATGGTATAAATAGTCGCCGCATTTTCTGACACCAAAGCAAAGCTAGTGTTGGGTGCAGCCGGACCCGAACAAATTCCGGAAGGGTCGCGAATTCCATTGTGATGAGTGAGCGAGGAGATCCAAAAATGAAAAGTATCGGCAGATTCTGTTTCCTCGTGTTGGCGTCCGGAATGGCGCTGGCGCAGGCGAACCCGCCAAGCAGTACCACGGTTGCTGACGATCTGAAAGCCATGCGTGAGGCCATTGCCACACAGCAGGCGCAGATCGCTCAACAGCAAAAGCAGATTGAATCGTTGACCAAAGCGCTGGATGCGAAAACGACGCCGCATGTCGAAAACGCTGCTCTTACCAACAACGCTCCGGTCAACAACACCCCCAACATCCAGAGCGATACCGACAAACCGAAAGAGTCACCGCTTTCGTTCAAGATCGGCGGAGCAGAATTTACTCCCGGCGGTTTCCTTGATTTTGAGAACGTTTTCCGCAGCACCAATACCGGTAACGTTGCCGCGACCAACTTCTGGGCCATTCCGTTCAGCAACACGAACGCCGGCCACTTGACCGAGTATCGTTCCACCGGGCAATATTCGCGCATCAATTTGAAAGTTACGACCAAGTACCACAACAGTGCGATTACCGGGTACGTTGAAGCTGATTTCAACGGCAACGATGCGGCAAACGTCTTTGTTACTTCAAACCCGCACACGATGCGCGCTCGGCTTTACTGGGCAGATATCAAGACGGGCAAGTTTGAACTGCTGGCCGGTCAGACCTGGGGCCTGCAAACGCCCAACCGCGTTGGCGTTTCACCCGCGCCAGCTGATCTCGCTGTGACGATCGGTGAAGACGCGCAGACCCACGTTGGCTTGAACTACACCCGCGCCGCAGCCGTCCGCCTGGCCTACCACTTCAATGATGAATTCGTCTGGGCGGTGGAAGCGCAGAACCCGCAGCAGTTTGTGGGACAAGGCGCGGAAGTAACTTTCCCGGCCACTTTCGCAACAGCGCTGGGTACTCAGCTTGACAACGCTACCGTTGCGGGCGTTCCCAACCTGTCTCCAGACGTCATCACCAAGTTCGCTTTTGACTCCACCAGTCGCGGCCACCACTTCCACCTGGAAGGCGGCGGAATCATGACCACCGCGAAGGTTGCAGTAACGCCTTCAGTGGCTGGGGCAGGGATCACGACGCATTCCGCGATTGAAGGCGGAATCATTGGAGCCACCAACGTGGAAGTGGTCAAGAACGTCCGCCTCCTCGCCAGCGGGATGTGGGGACCTGGAGTTGGTCGCTATGCCATCGGTATGGGACCGCAAGTTGTGGTGGTTCCAGTTGCCGCAGGGGCCGGCGGAGCCTGCCTCACCGGCGCTACTGGTGGTTGCGACGTTCACCTGTCTCCAGTCCATGCCGGCGATCTCCTTCTCGGCACGGAAATCCAGATGGGTCCCAAGTCCCAACTCGGCGCTTATTACGGTGGCGCATACTTCGGTCGTAATGCGTTCCCGGATCTCAGCGCAGCCGGCGCCGTGAAGCCAATTATCGGTTTTGGTGGCCCCGTGGCCGCCCTCGCGGTCAGCAACGTCTCCAACAGGTCCCTTCAGGAAGGCACCGTGGACTTCATCCAGACGTTCTGGAAGAACCCGCAGTACGGTTCCGTGCTGACGGTTCTGCAAGGTTCTTACATCACTCGCAGCCCGTGGTTCGTTCCTGCCGGCCAACCCAAGAACGCGCACCTTGGCCAGGTTTTCGTCAGCCTGCGTTACGTTCTGCCTTAACCATCAACTGTTTTCAAACAAAAGCGCCGGATTCGTCCGGCGCTTTTTTTATTTCCCTGCAATCAGCATTTGCTGAATGGAATTGCATCTTCGGCGGGCAGACCAGCCGCTCGCAAGAATTTGCTCCCCATCAGGATCCAAGCAGATAGAACAATATCGCATACTTCATTGAGAACCTGATTCTGTCACTATTGCCAGTTTCCCGGAACACCGGGCCCTTTCTACGCTTAGTCAGTTCATTCTTTACGCCGCGTCCCAGTTTATTTACGAACCTTCAGACGAATTTCAGCCCTCGGACTTTCAAACCAGTCACTCAATTACCAGTCACTCAATTAAGGAGAAACAGATATGGCTACAAAGCAACCGAACATCGTTGCCATCATGGCTGACGACATCGGCATCTGGAACATCGGCGCTTACCACCGCGGGATGATGACCGGACGCACCCCGAACCTCGACAAGCTTGCCGCGGAAGGCATGACATTCACCGACTACTATGGCGAAGCGAGCTGCACGGCAGGTCGCGCGGCGTTCATCACCGGCGAGTTACCGATCCGCACCGGATTGACGACAGTCGGCCAGGCGGGAGCACCTCTGGGTATGCCAGCCGAAGCGCCTACCATTGCCACGGTACTTAAATCCATGGGCTATACGACAGGACAGTTCGGCAAGAACCACCTCGGCGATAAAAATGAGTTCCTGCCCACCGTTCACGGCTTCGACGAGTTTTTCGGTTATCTGTATCATCTGGACGCGATGGAGGACCCGGCGCACCCCAATTATCCGCAGGCGTTATTGGATCAAGTGGGTCCGCGCAACATGGTTCATTCCTGGGCCAGTGATAAAGATGACCCCACCGATATGCCTCGCTGGGGCAAGGTTGGGAAACAGAAGATTGAGGATGCAGGCACTCTCTATCCCAAGCGGATGGAGACTGTAGACGACGAAATTCTCGACTTTTCGTTCAAGTTCATCGACAAGGCGAAAGCCGCCAACAAGCCATTTTTTGTATGGCTCAATCCGACGCGCATGCACGTGGTCACACACCTTTCGCCAAAATACGAAGCCCTGCGCAACGACAAAAATGGCTGGACTATACACGAAGCCGGCATGGCGCAGCTCGATGACATTGTGGGCTCGGTGATGCAGAAGCTGAAGGACATGGGGGTGGACGATAACACCATCGTCGTGTTCACGACTGACAACGGCACTGAGACCTTCACCTGGCCGGATGGCGGAACAACGCCTTTCTACGGCTGTAAAGGGACGGGATATGAGGGCGGTTTCCGCTGCCCAGCCATGGTTCGCTGGCCCGGGCACGTTCCCGCAGGTAAATTCGAGAGTGGCGTCATCTCCGGGCTCGATTGGTTCGCGACGTTTGTGGCCGCCGCCGGCAACCCTGACATCAACGCAGAACTCCTGAAAGGCAAACAAATCGGCAACCGGACCTACAAAGTGCATCTGGATGGCTATAACCAGCTAGACCTGATTACCGGTAAAGGTCCATCGGCGCGCAACGAAGTCTTCTACTTCACGGAAAATAACCTCGCCGCCGTGAGGCTCGGCGATTACAAGTACCAGTTCATTATGCAGCCCGGAGGCTGGCTGGGCACCAAGGACCATCCAGACGTGCCGCATATCACCAACCTGCGTATAGACCCCTTCGAGAAAATGAACTTCCCTGGCGCGGACGGGAATAGAGGAAGTTACAATTTTATGGATTGGTTCATCTACGAGTTCTGGCGCTTCGTGTTTGTGCAACAGGAAGTTGGGAAGCTCGCGATGACCGCCATCGAGTACCCGCCCATGCAGAGGGGCGCATCGTTCAACCTGGATGCGGTGAAGGAGAAAATCGCGGCAGCCATGGCGCATCACGGGCAGTAGCCGGATAGTCACCCAAGCGGGGCCAGCAAATTCCTGGCCCTCTTTTTTTAGTTCTCAATTGAATCAGCAAAATCGCGCCGTCCGCGCATTATTCGGACTGCTGAGCCTTAAATCGGCGGAATGAGTCTACTACGTCCGCCTCTTCACGTGTGAGGAGCACTATTCTTTCGTCCGCCCCTGACTTGCAGGCTCGGGCATACTCCTCGATCGTTTTTATGTCCTTAAGCAAATGTGTCATTCCCGGTATTGTCACAACAGTCCCCCTTTTCGTAACCCTCCGTGAAAGCCGAGCAACCAAGCAGGCGCTCCACAGCCCAAAGCAATTAGCCGTCACGGTAATCGCTGCGGTTAGCGAAAAAAAACAATTTTGGTTTACGTGAGTTAAGAGAGGATACTGCAGGGAACAAAATTGCACAAGACACTTTGTAGAATGCGACGCAGCGTGCAGGCTTATTGCATCACCTAACAGTCCCCCCGTTTGCGCCTGCTGGCGCACCCAGGAACGCGCACCTTGGCCAGGTTTTCGTCAGCCTGCGTAACGTTCTGCCTTAACCATCAACTGTTTTCAAACAAAAGCGCCGGATTCGCCCGGCGCTTTTTTATTGCACTGTTTTTCTTCGGTGCTTGAACCCTGCATGCAGGCGGGCCAACACACTCTATTTCTTAGTGGTAGCCGCGGTAAGAGTTTCGACAAGCGGCCTGGCTACCTCAGGCATTGTGATCCCCTGTCCTTTAACGATTTGATCTGATGTTACCTTTTTGCCATAAAGGCTATCATTGGCATCTCCGTCGGGTCGCAGCGTTGCGCCTGATAACGAAACGCCGCCGAATACTCCGCGCGACCGTGAGTAGGAGAGCATCTGGGCTTTCATGCTGGCATTGGTGGAAGCTTCGCTGGTCCTGCCCACGGGACCAGCAGCTATGCTGGCATCGGCCCCAAGTTTGACTTTATTGTGCAACATGGAACGCGCTCCCGAGTCATTCAACACAAGAATGACGAAATCCGTGGCCTCCCCTCCCAACTGAAAGCCAACGCTGGCGGAAGTGGACGCCATCATGACCGGCGCACTCCATGGCCCCTTAAAATCTTCTCCGCTCCGGCACGTCATGACGCCGCGGCCATAACTGCCCCCAACCCCGATGGCTCCTTTCTTCACCGAAGGTAGGACAATCACACACTTGCTGCCATCAAGAACGCTCCCCGGAATGCCCTTGTCCGGCGTGGCCATAATTTCTTTCATCACGTTTCCTGATTCCGTGACGCGTTCTTTTTCCTTGTCGCTATCCGTGGCCACAAGAATCGTAGTAAGAGTCATAAGAGTCAGGAGAAGGGTGCCAATCAAAGCAAGACGTTTCATTTGAACCTCACACAGGTTTATCGTCAGACATCCTCAATATGGAAGCTGGTTTCTCAGAGCGGGATGCCGTCATCCCACAATTTAGTGTTCCCCTGGCATACGGAACAGCTCATGGCTGATCGCGTTTCCGGGGATTGATTGAACCGCAGTCAATCCAAACCTGCAAAGTTGAACAGCAACATACTTGGATTTAATAGATGATTCTGGGTATGGTGGGCACTGTTCGTTTGAACAGTGCTCAATCCGAGTCCTCTGCTTGGCTGTAAGTAGTTGAAAAATATGGTGAGCGCTGAAGGAATCTAGCTTTCATCCTACTGATTAAGAGCTGAGCAAGCTCCGCGAGAGTGGGATTGACTCCCGTGCTGGTGGTGCGTCATTAGAATGCCACCCTAGAATGCCACCCTTTTGGAAATGCCTTCGATGCTTGATTGAAATCGCCTGCACGTCAGCTGATCCAGGGCATGGTCTCGCTCGGCTCTGAGTTTTTCTCTCCTTATCAAAGAGTCCTCGAATCTTTTCGCAGCAACGCCCACACTGGTACACCCAATTCAACCAGGCCGTGTTGCCTGATGCCGAAAAAGCAGAATTCCGAGAATGCGATTGTGAGTTGTACTAATTCCGGGGTAGACTTGATCCTCTTAATATGTTCGGAGTTCCGGCGTAGAGCGGCTTTTTTGAAATTTTTGGCTTTATCTCCTGTTTGTAGCAGTTTGGGAAACTTCAATGAAACGAGGAACTAACGCGAATGAAATCGCCTATCTGGAAAGCAGTGGCCGCACTTGCGGTTCTCTTGCTGTCTCTGAGTTTTAATCCGCTGCTGGCCCAGTCTCATGTTGACAACCCGGGTCAAACCCCGATGCAGGTAAATGATCTGATCATTCCCCGTCATACTGTTCTGCCTCCGAACGTGAGCGAGGGAATTGCCACCCGGGCCGTCGCCCAACCTAATGGACATGTCATATTCGCCGCGTCAACTCCGTTGACGACGTGGAATGGTTCGTTCGTTTCTGGCGGGACGACATTCAACTTCAACATGGTCGGTACCGCTCCCTCCACTGGTACTTCCACCACCATTCAGGCATTCGTCATTCCGATCAAACTAGTAGTTGGCACGCACACGTTTGATCCTCAGACTGTGTTGTCTAACGGCAAAACCGTTGTGAACAACACGATCGCATCGCCGGTTTTTGCCACCGGAGTGGACTTCACCTCGGGCGGGGTGGACATGGGCTCAACTCAGTATCTTGACGCTTACCAGCGCGCCAATTTCTGGGGCACTGTCTCCGCCCATACCGGATATCACGTTCTGTTGAGCAGTCCCACAGTTCAGCCGGAAGTGACTTTGACCGTTCCTAAGCGAAGCGGGACCACGGGAACACCCTTCGGACATACAGCTGCCGAAGTCGACATCAACTACTTTGACGCGCAAGTGCAGACCATCATCAAGAACACTGCGGCGATCCAGCCCAACACGCTCCCCATCATCGTCATTTACGATACCTATCTGACCCAGAACCACTCGTGCTGCATCGGTGGCTATCACAGCTCGTTTGGACTGACCAGCGCTCCGCAGTCGTATGCGGTGTTCTCCTATGTTGATCATCCTGGCGACTTCTCGCAGGACGTCTCCGCTTTGTCGCATGAGATCGGGGAATGGATGGCAGATCCCCTGGTTGTCAATAATGGCAACAACACGCCTTGCGGCATCCTTGAAAATGGCGACCCGCTGGAAAACACCGCGAATTTCGGTGGCTTCCCTTACACGCTCGGCGGGTTCACTTATAACCTTCAGGACCTGGCCACGATGCCTTACTTCGGAGCGCCTCCAAGCACTTCAGTGAACAACGAATTCACCTTCCAGGGCCAGCATCTGACGCAGTGCCAGAACGGCAGCTAAAGAATCGCCCGGTTTGCAACTCTTTAAGCCCGCGTGACCCGCGGGCTTTATTTGCGTCCAGGGCCCGTGGAAAAGACCGGCTTTGGTTTTGCCTTCTAGTTTTCTCGATGATTTGCCATGTTTTCCGCCTATGCGCTCTGCCTCTCACGCAAAAGGCTCCAGTTTGGACAACATGGTGGGGAGATACTCCGCGACTGTCGGATGAATATGCATCGCACGCTGGATTACGGTATAGGGCGCTTTGGCATACATGATGTCCAGCAAAACGTGGACTACTTCATCGCCACCGGTGCCAAGAATCGCAGCACCCAGAATCTGTTTTGTTTCCGCATCAACACAGATTTTCATGAAACCTTGTGTTTCAGCTTTTTCATAAGCCCGGCTCACCCGGCTCATCGGATATTTTGCAGTGAGTGCACCACGTCCGGACTTCCGTATTTCAGCGTCCGTCATGCCGCATCGGCCTAGCGGCGGATCTATATACAAAGCGTATGCCTGGATTCGGTCTGATACGCGGCGATGGTCTGCGTTGAAGAGATTGTCGGCGACGATCTCATAGTCGTTGTACGCAGTATGCGTAAAGGCGCCGCGGCCGTTGCAGTCACCCAGGGCCCAAATGCCGGGCACGTTGGTTTGCAGTTGATCATCAACCATGATGTAGCCGCGCTGGTCGGTTGCAACCCCGGCGCGGTCAAGTCCAAGGTCGTGCGTGTTGGGAATACGTCCCACGGCCAGGAGAACATGAGTGCCCAATACTTCCGGCGGACCTTCCTCGCAATCGACGCCGACGGCAATATGGCTGTTGCGCTTCGCCAGCGATATGCATTTCGCATTCAGCTGAACCTGTATTCCCTCCTTCTCCAGGATTTCGCGCACGGCCTGGGAAATATCTTCGTCTTCACGTCCAATCAAGCGCGAACCCATCTCTACAATCGTGACTTCGCTCCCAAAACGGCGATACATCTGAGCGAATTCCAACCCGACATAACTTCCACCGATAACCACGAGATGCTCCGGCAGGAAATCAACGTCCATGATCGATGAGTTGTTGAGAAACGGAACATCATGAATCCCCGGCATCTCTGGAACAGACGCGCGTCCGCCGACGTTGATATAAATTTTGTCGGCTTCGAGGACTTCATCATTGACCACGACTGCGTCCGACGATTGAAAACGAGCATGGCCCTGGATGACCTTGCAATTCTTGAGTCCTCGCAGCCATTCTTCTATGCCCTTGTTCGACCGTCCGGAGACAGCATCCTTGCGAGCTTTGACCCGCTTCATATCGACGCGCACATCGCTGCTGACGCTGAAACCGTATTCACCACCCCGGCGAGCAACGTGGGCCGCGTACGCGCTGGCAACGAGCGTCTTGGTCGGTATGCATCCCGTATTCACACATGTGCCGCCAAACTTGTGGCGTTCGATAATCGCGACTGTCTTGCCCGCGCCCGCAAACCGAGCCGCCAGGGACGGTCCGGCCTGGCCTGTCCCGATGATGATGGCATCGAAATGTTGCGACACAAATACCCCTTTTAAAGGTTACAGGCCACCTAAGATCCGGCACACCTTAACTTGTTAACTGGCACGAGCCACGACGGTGTCAACAATCCACTCTAACAGCCGCGGCTGAAAGTTCAGTTCGCGTTTTGCCTTGGCATTCGATACGCCTCGCATCTGAGTCCCGTAGTAAACTGTATCCGCACCACTCGCTTTTAGAGTGTCTTCAACCGAGATCTGCGGCGGCGGTGGTGCATTCAACCATTGCGCAAATGCAGGGAGCCACTCGCGCACCATTAAAGGTTGATCATTCGCAATCAGATAAATCCCAGGCTTGCCTTGCTCTGCTGCCGCAACGGTGGCAATCGCCGCGTCGTCAATATGTAACCAGGACCAGACGCCTTCGCCATCCCCCACAATCGGGAACTGTTGCTGTCGCACCTGTCGGGCAACATCGCCCTCGGGGTTGAACCATGTGCCGGGTCCATAGAAGAAGCCATAACGCAGGACAACCCCTTCTATTTTGGGATTTCCCAGTAAGTGATGCTCAAGCTCAGTTATCTCGCGGGCACTTGCTGCAACCGCAGGCGAGGCACTCAACGCTAAAGGCGTATCTTCATCTGCCAAGCCAGGACCAGGAATCGCATAGAATGCGACTGACTGCCTCAGGTAACGCCGCACACCCGCCGCTTGCGCGGCTGCCAGCACATTGGCGCCCCCTTCCAAACGAATGCGATTGTTGAGGGCGGCGGCGGCATTCATCGACTGACGGGTGTAGGTTCTGGGTAGAGCGGTGAGTTGTTCAATCACGACTTCCGGCCGAGCGCGACTGACAACCGCTTTGACTGCATCGCTATCAAATACATCTGCGATCGCAGGTTCTATGCCTTGTTCCGATAAAGCATGGGCTTTTTCTGGAGAACGGGTCAGAGCAACTACACTGTGTCCTTTGGTGAGCAATTCCGCGATCAGCGGACGACCGATTGCTCCCGTTCCCCCTGCAACAAAAATCTTCATTTGTGAACCTCCTGTCTAGCCATCGAATTTGTGACGTTCGATGATCGCGACTGTTTTGCCCGCGTCCAAAATCGCGTAGCCTGGGACAGGCCTGTCTGGCCCGTCCCACTTTCGGATGAACTCCCGAGTAGCGGAGGTTTGTCGAGGTTTCCGATATTTTGGGCCACAGCAAGGTGAACCTCGCGACCGACGTTTATGACCGGATTTGAAGTTACTGATTTTGTCGAACCGCTGTCAGTTCGTATCCACGGAGTTGTTACGAAATGTTATGAAAGGCACCGCACGCGTGTAACGCGGGGTTGCGAACAAAAATATGGTGAGCGCGGAAGGAATCGAACCTTCAACCTACTGATTAAGAGTCAGTTGCTCTGCCAGTTGAGCTACGCGCCCTCGGTGTGTACGTATCGTGCGGACCGTACGATGAGGATCAGGGAGGAAGTCCTGAAGTCGATTTTTAGTGTAACACAGGGCCAGCCCGCCAGCAGCTTACACACAGGGCCGACGCCAGATTGAATCGCGCAGGCGTTAAATTGAGCAGGCTTTAAATCGCGCATGCTGGCAATCGCGCACGCTTGTACTCAGAATCGCGCACGCTGGTATTCACGTCTGCACAAAAGGTGGCGCTCAAAATGGCGGCGCTCAAGAAACCCCCGTCTGAAATAATGTTCCCGTGGAAAGCGGATTTCAGTGTGCCGGTTGCGGTGAGTGGAACGTCACGGTGGTGGATTCGTCGGCCGGTTCGAAACAGAATTATGTGGAAGACTGCCAGGTCTGCTGCAAGCCGAATGTGCTGCATGTGTCATGGGACATGTCAGCCGCGGAGTATGCGATTTATGCGGAGCTGGAATAGTGGCCTGGAAACTTCGCGGAACATCAAGCAGCCACCAATCCAGGAACAAACATGAAGTTGCAACGTCCGCTAACAAATCGTTGCTTCAAGACTGAACTATGGTCATAGGTGAAATGAAGATTCAGCTTCTCTGTTTGTAGTGGCTGTGGTATTGTCTGTCGCTATGTCAGACCTGACAAACCCTAACCCAGCGCCCCAATTCAGCATTGCGGAGTTCGGAACATCAGCGAACGCCGACACGTGCAAAATGTGTCAGAAGCCAATCACCGGCGCTTACTACCGCGCGAATGGCGCCATGGTGTGCGATAGCTGCGCCGACCGCGTGAGACGCGGCATTCCACGCGACAGCCATGCAGCCTTTGTGAAAGCCATCTTGTTCGGATTGGGCGGCTTCGCTGCTGGGCTTATCGCCTATGCCGGCTTCACTATTGTTACCGGAATCCAGATAGGCTACTTCTCACTGGCGGTAGGTTGGATGGTCGGGAAGGCCATGATGATAGGTTCAGGGAATATTGGTGGACGTCGATACCAGATTGCCGCGGTAGTTCTGACCTATGCCGCTGTTTCAATGGCGGCGATCCCGATTGCGTTTCTCTACCATCCCGGGTCGGAACATAAGCAAGCCACCAAACAGACTACAAGCAACGCCACCAGCTCACCCAGCGCCACCGAAGATGCTAAGCCGAGCGATGAGGCGTCCAGTACTCCCCAGAACGAAAATGCCACTCGCTCTCCCATAGCGACTTTGTTCATGGCGCTCGGGCAATTAGCCCTGATTGGCCTGGCATCGCCATTTCTTGAGCTCGCGGAAGGATTGGGAGGATTGATCGGGCTGGTCATCCTGTTTGTGGGAATGCGTTTTGCCTGGCGGATGACCGCGGCCAAGGTGAGCCTTGCGGTCGAGGGGCCTTACCAGATCTCCGCGCCTACCGCTACAGGCGCTTCAGCGTAAAATAGGGTTATTGTGTCCTCGTCAACTTCAGGCCTGCAAGTAACCTGCCGAAACTGCTCCGCACCTCTTTCGCCCGGCGCCACCGTATGCGCGTCATGCCACGCTCTTATCCATGGCGACCAGATGGAACAGCTTGCCGCCGTGGCCCGCGCCACGGAAGCCCGCGGCGATCTTGAACTTGCACGCCAGCAATGGCTGGCGGTGCTGCCGCTGTTGCCGGCAGATTCCAAGCAGGCAGAGTGGATTCGCGGGCACGTGGACGAACTGCAGAAAACAGTTTACGAAGCGCATCGGCCCAAAGATCCCAACGCGCAAACCAAATGGGCCAAGCGGCTGGGGCCGCTGGCGCCGTTGGCAGTCATCCTTGCCAAGTTCAAGAGCTTTTTCTTTGTACTTTTGAAGTTCAAGTCGCTGATCAGCCTGGTCGCGTTCTTTGGATTCTACTGGTCGGTTTTTGGAGCGAAGTTCGGCATCGGCTTCGCCGCGCTTATTTTGATCCACGAGATGGGCCACTATATAGAAGTTAAGCGGCGCGGACTTCCTGCAGACATGCCTGTCTTTTTGCCCGGGCTGGGAGCTTATGTAAAGTGGCAAGGCATGGGTGTGACCTTGGAGACGCGTGCCGCAGTGAGCCTGGCTGGGCCGCTCGCCGGATTCTTATCGTCGGCCGCTTGCGGATTGATCTTTGTAAAGACCGGCGACCCAATCTGGGCTGCTCTGGCAAAAACCGGTGCGTGGCTTAACGCACTCAATTTGATTCCCATATGGGTCCTGGACGGAGCGGGCGCCGCCATGCCGCTCAATCGCGTTGAAAAAGCAATGGTGATGGCCACTGCCGCCGGCCTGGGTTATGCCGTTGACAGCGGAGTGTTTTATGTTGTCGCAGTCGGCATGCTGGTAAACATGCTCTTCATGAGCGCTACGCGTCCGGTTGCGCAGCCCGCATACGGAACGGCGTCGGGACAACAGCCAGGACCGCCAGCCTTCATGTCGTCAACAGGTGAGCAGCATTCAGGAAGTCAGATGATTACCGCGTACTTTATCGCTGTGCTTACAGCGTTGGGTGGAGTCTTGTACCTGTTGCGCGATTATGCGAACAGGCCCTGATTTCGGGTGTTCAAGCCATTTTTATCCCGTATTTCCCCAGATACCTCACGTTGGCATGTAAGCACTTAGCCACAGCCAACTCATCCTATTCACAGTCATTTAACTTGTCTTTCATCAGGTTGAAAACTCCCATTGCTACAACTGTAGTGCATGCAGGATAAGTTTTTTGATACGGTCATTATCTCTGACCTGCATATGGGATCAGACCTGAGCCGGGCGGGCGACGCGCTGGATTTTCTGCGGTCGATGGAGTTTCGCCGGCTGATCCTGCTGGGCGACATGTTCGCCGACCTGAACTTCAGCCGATTGACCAAAGAGCACTGGAAGTTCCTCAGCTACATCCGCAAACTGTCTAATCCGAAAAATGAGATTGAAGTGGTATGGGTTGAAGGCAACCACGATCACGGCCTGACCGAAGTGATGTCACACCTGGTGGGCATACGCGTTTTTCAGCAGTATGAATGGACATACGCCGGGAAAAAACACATGGCCATCCATGGTCATCAGTTTGACAGTTTTGCCATCAGGAATTTTCGTATTACCCATTTTGGACAGCTTGTTTTTCTATGGCTGCAGAAAATTGATTCGAAGAACAAGCGGTTTGCCCGCTACCTTGACCGTCTCAACACAAGATGGCTGCGCCTTTCAGCGCAGGTAGCACAAGGCGCGCTCAGTCACGGAAAACAAGCCGGTGCTGAGCGCATTTTTTGTGGACACACGCATGCACCGCTCGCAACCGAGCGGGATGGAGTGGAATATTACAACTCCGGCGCGTGGGTTGACCTGCGATGCACTTACATCACAGTCGACCAGGAAGGGGTATGTATCCATGAATATGTCCCAGGAGAAATTGACGATCGTAATCCCGGCGAAGAACGAGTCGCGTCTGCTGCCGACTCTGCTGGAATCGCTATGCAGGCAGGACTACTCGCTCCTGTCTGCAACTAGAGTATTTGTCGCCGACGCAGGATCCACGGATGGCACGCAGGAACTGGCCATGTCATTTGCGGACCGGCTCAACATTCAGGTGATACCCGGCGGCCTGCCTTCTGTGGGAAGAAACGCCGGCGCACGCATGGCTGATACGCCGTACGTTCTGTTCATCGACGCAGACATGGAGCTGAAAGACCCGACTCTGCTTCGACGCACCATGGAGTTGATGGAAAGACGCAAGCTGCACTGCGTCACCACGAACATCTGGTGCAGCAACGGTACTCTGCGCGACAACCTGCTTTATATCGGCAATAACATTGTGCAGTACGGATCGACCCTGGTGATGCCGTTCAGCACAGGGATGTTCATGCTGTTTGACCGCGCCAGGTTTGAAAAGCTGGGCGGCTTCAATGAGAGCGCTCTCTACGCGGAAGATTACCTGTTGAGCAAGAAGGTGGCGAACCATCGCTTTGGGATCGTGCGCGGACGCATACACACCACCAATCGCCGTTTCCGCAACATGGGATACTTCAAGATCCTTGGTTTATTCCTCAAGACCGCGCTGAATACGTTCAATGATGGATATTTCCTGCATGATCAGGGCTACTGGCGGCAGAAGGTCTAGAATTCATTCAGGATGGAAACGGAAACCGAACAGCCTGGCCATCACGACTTTCCCGCCAGTTTTCTATGGGGCGTAGCTACGTCTTCCCACCAGATGGAAGGTGGCACCAACAACCAGTGGTCCGAGTGGGAGAAGCACGGGCGCATCAAGTCCGGTGACGCGGTTGGGCTTGCCTGTGACTGGTGGAACAATGCCGAAAAAGATTTCGACCTGGCCCAATCTCTGGGCGTGAACGCTCTGCGGCTTTCCGTGGAGTGGAGCCGCATTGAGCCGCGCGAAGGCGAGTTTGACCCGGCGGCCCTGGAACGCTACCGGGCCATGTTGATTGCGCTGCGTGAACGCGGGCTGCAGCCGTTTGTCACGCTGCATCATTTCACCAATCCAATCTGGTTTGAGGATCGTGGCGGATTTGTCTCACGCAAGTCGGTGGCGTTGTTTGAGCGTTACAGCGCCGTGGTGGTGAATGCGCTGGGCGACCTTTGTACTGACTGGTGCACCTTCAACGAACCCAACGTCTATGTCTCGCTGGGATATTTTCTTGGCGAATTTCCGCCGGGAAGCAAAGGCAGATTTCTACAGCTTGCGTTCGCCACGCGCAATTTGTGTCTTGCTCACGCAGCGGCCTATCGCAAGATCCATGATTTACAGCCGAATGCGAACGTTGGATGGGCGCAGCACTACGTGGTGTTCAAGCCGAAGAAGAAGAAATCGCGCATTGATAAATGGCTCAGCAAGTTTATAGCCCGCCGATTTAATGACAATTTCTCCGGGAGCATTCTGGACGGCCGCGCACCATTTCCGCTGAACAAGTTTGGCGATTCCCTGCCGGAAGTGAAAGGCACGTGCGATTACGTTGGCATTAATTATTACAGCCGGCTGCGCGCGGGGTTCAGCCTTAAGAGCTGGAAGACGATGTTCTTCCAGATATCCGTCCCGCCGCACAAGCCGCAGGGTGATCGCGGTGTGGAGTTGCCTTATGGCGAGGCCTATCCGCGCGGGCTGAGCAAAGCTGTGGTGCACTTCCAGCCGTTCGGCAAGCCCATCTTTATTCTTGAAAATGGTGTGCCGGACCGCAGTGACCGCATACGTCCGTGGCTGCTACATTCCAGTGTTGAACAGATGAAAACACTGCTTCGCGCGGGCGCCGATCTTCGCGGCTACTTCCACTGGAGCCTCACCGACAACTTTGAATGGAATGAAGGCTGGCATCTGCGATTTGGGTTGATCGAACTTGACCCGAAGACCCAGGAAAGGCGTCCGCGGCCAAGCGCCGGCATTTATGCGGAGATCATCCGGAAAAGCAGGAATGGGTTTGGGGGATAGGTGGTCGTCTCTTACCGTGGCATTTAGACGCGGCATGCCGCGTCTCTACCTCTAAATCGTATCCGACGCAGGAAGTCCGGCAGACAGTGAGGGTCCCTCGTTCCGCTCGGGAGGAAAAACCAGCCGCACAGCCGAGGGCGGCTGTGCCACACGGGTATCGTCACGCCGTCAAAACTGTATTCGACGCGGACACTCCGGCAGACGATAGGGATCCCTCGCTCCGCGCGGGATGAAAAACAACTAACGCGAGACTTCCGTGCTCACCTGTTCCTTGCTGAAAGGAGCCCTGCTAAAAGGAAGGTCGGCCATGGTGCCGATGGCGGGTTGAATGTGCCAGATGTCGCGGGCATATTCAGCGATGGTCCGGTCGCTGGAGAAAGTACCAACGCGGGCCACGTTGAGGATGGCCCTTCTGGCCCAGACATTGGCGTTCTGATAGTCGGCGTCAGCCCGGCCGCTGGCTTCAAGATACGAAGGAAGATCAGCCATGAGGAAGTAGCGGTCACCGCGATCCAGAATTTCATCCACAATCCAGCGGAAAAGGCCCGGCTCGCCGGATGAGAATCGATCCGTGGACAGAGATTCCATCACGCGTCGCAACCTTTCATCCGCGGAACTAAGTTCGCGGGGGTTATAGTTGCCATGCTCCTGAAACCACTTCACGTCCTCAGGACTGAGACCAAAGGTGTAGAAATTTTCCAGCCCAACCGCATCCGCAATTTCGATGTTTGCGCCATCCATGGTGCCCAGGGTGAGCGCGCCATTCATGGAGAGCTTCATGTTTCCGGTTCCGGAAGCCTCCATGCCGGCGGTGGAAATCTGCTGGCTCAGATCTGCCGCGGGCATGATGAGTTCGGCCAGAGATACGCGATAGTCGGGGACGAACACGACCTTCATCATGCTGCGAACACGTTCGTCAGAATTGACCACGTTGGCCACATTGTTGATCAGCTTGATGATCTGCTTGGCGGCCCAATAACCAGGCGCGGCCTTGCCGGCGAACAAATATGTCCGTGGCACCCTCGGCTCAACACCGTCTTCGACGACGACAAGATACTCATGAATGATGCGCATCACGTTGAGGAGCTGCCGTTTGTATTCGTGTATACGCTTTACCTGAACGTCAAAGAGGGAGTCGGGGTCCACCTGGACGGCCGTGCTATCCAGGATTTCACGGGCCATACGTTCCTTCGAGCGACGCTTTATCGCCAGAAACTCGCTCTGGAAAGCAGCGTCACCCGCGAACTTTTCAATCCCACGAATCTGTTCCAGGTCAGTGATCCAGCCTTCGCCCACAGTCCGCGTGAGAAGGGACGACAGCCCTGGATTGGCCTTTAAGATCCAGCGGCGCGGGGCCACACCGTTGGTTTTGTTGCTGAAACGCTCCGGCCACAGTTTGGCGAAGTCCGGCACCAGTGAGGTCTTGAGCAACTCTGAATGTAGCTTGGATACACCGTTGATGGCGTGGCTGCCCACAATTGCCAGATGCGCCATACGCACCTGCTTCTCCGGACCTTCTTCAATGATTGACATGCGATTCATCCGGTCTACATCACCGGGCCAGACGCGCGTGACCTCACGCAGAAACTGGTGATTGATGCCGAAGATGATTTCCATGTGCCGGGGCAGCACATGCTCCAGCAAAGAAACCGGCCAGCGTTCCAGAGCTTCGGGCAGAAGCGTATGGTTGGTATAACCGAGGGTGGCTTCGGTGATCTCCCAGGCGCGGTCCCAATCCATTTGATATTCGTCCACCAGCAGGCGCATGAGCTCGGCTACGCAGAGACTGGGATGGGTATCATTCATCTGCACGGCAACCTTTTGGGGAAACTGATCAAAGCCGTTGTGGGAAGAGCGGTAACGCCGCATGATGTCACGCAGGGAGCACGCCACCAGAAAATATTCCTGCAACAGGCGCAGCTCTTTGCCGGAACGGACCGAATCAGACGGATACAGGACGCGCGAGATATTTTCCGAGGCGATCTTCTGCTCGACCGCGCGAATGTAGTCACCTCGGTTGAAAATTTCAATATCGAAATCTTCCGAAGCGCGTGCCGTAAACAGCCGGAGGTAATTGACGGTCTTGCCGCCATAACCGGCTACCGGCATGTCATTCGGAACGCCAACTACGATCTTTGCGTCCACCCAGCTCTGGCGGCGATTGCCTTGTGAGTCGCGCGAGGCCTGCACGCGTCCGTAGAGAGGAATGGCGCAAAACTCATGCGGACGATCAATGTAAAATGGCGTCCCTTCGGACTTCCAGAGATCGGGCTTTTCCCGCTGATGTCCGCCGACGATCTCCTGCTTGAACATGCCATATTCGTAATCAATGCCGTAGCCGAATCCGGGCATGTTCATGGTGGCGAGGGATTCCAGGAAACATGCGGCAAGACGACCGAGTCCACCGTTGCCAAGCCCGGCATCTGGTTCAACCTCCAGAACATGTTCCAGATGGATATTCAGTTCAGAGGCCACGGCGCGGCATTCCTCCGTCAAACCCAGATTGCAGAGATTGTCACTGAGCCAGCGCCCCATGAGAAATTCCATGGAGAGATAGTAGAGGCGCTTGGAATCCTGATCACGATAGCGCTGCTCGGTTTCGAGCAGATGGTCAACCATGCTGTCGCGTATGGCGAGTGAGATGGGCTTGAACAGCTCACGCGGCACGAGCACACTCTCTGGACGAGCCAGGGTATAGCGTACGTGGCGCAACACGGAATCCCGCAATGAATCGGAATGGAAGGCCCTACCGGTAAACTGGTCAGCTGGCATGTTCAATGCTTTAGATGGAAACGCCGTCTCGAGCGAGTGAAAACAAAATAACGATTTGCCGGTTCCTATGCAGTGCGACGAATATGCACCGAGCAGGGTTCAGCAATCACTCCTACCCGTGAGAGCTCTTCATAAGTATTGCATAGCGCGCCGCTGCGTGGCACTAGGGTGTAACACTTGTGTACTCATAGCTTTGGATGCTTAGTGTGCCAATCGGTGGCGGACTGGAACAGCCGCGCCGCCTGTATGACTTTGGCGTCATCCAACGGACGCCCGATGAATTGGATGCCGACTGGCAAGCCATGGGCCCCGAAACCACAAGGAACACTGAGGGCCGGCAGCCCGCAGATATTGCCGATCCCTCCGATGGGATCAGGATAGCTGAGTTCATTATCGAGATTGGCATCCAGCCGGCTGGCGACAACCGGCAACGAAGCCGTTACCAGCACGTCAACCTGGGTGAACAACTCGTCCATCTTCTTCTGCAGAATTCCGCGGATGCGCTGCGCCGTGATGAAATCCGTGGCGCTGATCTCTTCATTGATATAGCCGCCAACTTTGCCCGCAGGGTCACTCAGTTCAGCAACTTTTCCCGAGTGAATCAACTCACGAAACGCAGCGGCGCCTTCCACGGACACGATTGTGCCCGCGGCAGTTTCCCACGGGCCTTCCGGGAGTGATACGTCTTTTGCGGTCACGGCGCGATTACTGTCCAAGACTTTCCGCGCGGCAGCGACGGGTGCGCTCACGTCCGGAGAAACTTCCTTCCACTGATTCGCAATCCATCCCAGACGCAGATGAGGGTTGGAGGCGTTACCGGTGTAGCGCGCGTTCGTCTCGGGAAGAGATCCGGCGTCCTGGGGATCGTGGCCGGAGATTACTTTGAGTACGGCGTCACAATCTTCAGCAGTGCGGCACATGGGCCCAATCTTATCCATGGAATAAGAGAGCGCCATTGCGCCTGCGCGGCTTACGCGTCCGAATGTAGGACGGAGTCCGGAAACACCGCAGAACCCTGAAGGACAGATGATGGATCCCCAGGTCTCGGTGCCCAGAGCAAACGCCGCCAGGCCCGCAGCCATGATCGCGCCGCTACCACTCGATGATCCGCAAGTCCAGTGTTCCGTGTTCCAGGGATTTTTTGTTGCGCCCGGAGCTGACGCGGATGCGAAGCGGTAGCCCATGCCTCCGGCCAATTCGATCATGGAGGCCTTGCCTATCAGCACTGCTCCAGCAGATTCCAGTTTGCGAATGACGGTGGCGTCAGAATCGAAACGCTGATCCGCATAAGGCCGCGCTCCCCAGGTGGTGGGATAGCCTTTCACCGCAAGAAGATCTTTTGCCGCGTACGGAATGCCGTGGAGAACACCGCGATATTTCCCCGCACTGATTTCCTTTTCAGCCGCCGCTGCCTGCTGCTTCGCCAACTCCGGCGTAAGCGTTACGTAAGCGTTTAGCTTCGGCCCAATCTGGCGGCTTCGTTCCAGATAGCTTTCTGTCAGCTCTACCGGCGAGAGTTGGCGCGCGCGTATGCGACGGGAAAGTTCAGAAACCGGCAGATAGAGAATGTCTTCACCCAGCATCTATTTTTTCCCTTCATTCTGAGTGAACTGGAAAACGGTGGCGGGCTGGTCACCGTTGACGAGAGCGAAGGCACGCATTTTCTCCAGACCTTCCTGGCCTTCGGCCAGCTGGCGGAGAATGTCTTTTTTCTGGACGTCGTCCAGCTTGCTGCCGTATTTACGGAGGATGGAGGAATATTTCATCTCAACCTCAGCCCTGGCGGCCGGCGACAACTTTTCCATTGCGGCCTGGGCCTGCTGATCGAGCGAAGGAGCCGCAACTGGCTTTGTTTGTTGCTCAATGGGGAAATCAGGGTGGGAAAGGCCGGCCAGCATGTCAGTCGGATTTAGAACTGCCGCGGTGGCGGCTGCAGCAGCGGCCAGGGCGAAATTGCGGCGCTCCGGGGAAAACTTGGGCATCCGTTTGCTCCTTGAATGGATAGCGGAGGGTAAATCAAGCCACTCTGGCCCGTCAAACGTTTTAGTACCGGCTGGCATCTAAATTTCTGCCACCAGTCAAAACTTCATTTCCCGGATTGTGCCCATGGCTCGCTGGTTAACCTTCGATAAGAACACCGCTTCTGCATTGCGCAAGCAGCTTCCCCGTGAACAGGTATTTGAACATGGCTCCAATAGCGCCGTGGAATACGCACACGGGGCCAAACAGGACCTGGTAATGCTATTACCGACAGGCTCAACCGGTGAGGTGGCCATTGCGGTTTTTCGCCAGGTTGCGGCGAAGCCAGTTCTTGTAGAAAGACCTACGCCAGAGGCTCAAACCGTTTCATCTCCCCAAGCTAAGCCGCCAGCCTGGAAGGTGGTAACGCCAGAGCCCTCAGCAGCTTTAGAGTCGAATACCGCAGCACCGCCCCCGCATGCGCAGCCGCAATCACGAAACCCGGAATCGACTTTGCCGTTTATTCGGCAGAAGGCGCCGATGACGAGAGCTGGCGGAATACTTGGCACTCGCGATGAGCTGGTGTTCGAAGAAGAGCCGGTAGCGAAAGCCAAAAAGAACTGGTGGCGCAGGTTCTGGGATGAAGATGAGTAAGAGCGGTTGTCTCGCGCCGAATTCCCTGAATTAGCGTCGACTGGAATAAAAACTAGAAAGTAAATGCAAGACCGCCGCGCATGGAACGGGCGGACTGGACCATGTAGACGTTGCGGCCGTCCGGGCCTGCAACAGGCATATAGCCCTGTGCCAACAGGTTGCGCAGATCAAGTAGCGCGTCCATTTTGCCGGGTATCAATGAGCTGCCGGGAAGTGGCTGGCGGATGAATACGCTCAGGTAAGGATCCACCTGTCCGGGAGAAGCATTGAAGGCGTCCACAGTGGAGAGTGCGTTTCCGCTGGTCCATTTATAAGAGGCAATCCAGCGTGTGCCGGACGCAGGCACGTAACCTGAAACCTTGGTCGCGATGGATTGTTGCCAGCTTTGTTTCAGATCCTGGGCCAGATTTTGCCAGGTAGTGAGCGTTTCCCCAGTCACTGCGCCGCCATTGGAATAGTCGAAAGTGGCGGAGAGATCGTCAGAGATTTTGCGCTCGATCACCAGCCGCATTCCTGTGGTATTGAGCGCACCGTTCAGAGCATAAGAGAATGTGCCCGAGTAAACATCGGGAAGAACGTCATCAGAGTAACTGGTGGGGTCACCCGCGCCGGTCAGCACCAGATTGTGTACATGATCCGTATAGGCGGCGAACTGTACGCTGGTTTTACCGATGCGCTGCGAGACGGACAGCTCCTGATGCATGGCTCGTTCCACATCTGGATTACCGTTGCTCAGTGCCATGCGCGGACCAGATTCACTCAAGTCGGCTGGAGCGCTGTCAAAGCCTTTAGCGGCCCGGCCATCAGGCTCGGACGTGGCGTAGCGATAGGCGACGATCAGATCAGGCGAAAGATGAACCTGTATGGAGCCATATGGGCGGACGGCCGTTACACGCTTGGCGAATTCCAGTGATTGAAGGTCGGCGCCGTATTGCAAATCGATCACGCCTGCAACCGTCATCTTGTCAGAAGTGCTGATCTGCATGGCTGCGTAGGGCGAATTCTCAACCGCAGTTCCCGGCATGGCGAAATGACGATACGTGAGGGTGACGGTTGGCCTGGAGCTGTCACCGAAATTGTGCGCGTAAGCAGCACGGACAACGCCGCTGGGATCGCCCGCGGAAGCCCCAATATTGCCGTTGAGCATCAGGGTACCGGAGCTAAAGAGAGATTTTTCGAGCGCGAATGCGGTTGTCATGTCACCGGCGCTGCCGAAACCATCTGCCTGTGAGCCGGCAATCAATGCCACACGGCCCTTCAGACGATCACTGTTTTCTTCTTCCGCTGTGGGCCGGGAAACCACCACCATGCCGCCTTTGTTGTCAGTTTTATCCGGCTCCAGAGCGCGAAGTATGGGCCTGTTGGCGGAAGAGGACAGGGTCCAGTGCCAGTCATCGGGCTCAGATTGCTTGGAGCGCGTGGGGGGCAGGAGTTTCAGAGCGTCAGCGAGAGTGTTGAGCGTAAGGTTGACCAGAACGTGAGCGCCTGAATTCAGCTTAACGTTTTCCCGCAGAGACGGCAGAAACGAAGCCGCCGTGACTTTGACCTGATACTTGCCGGGAGGAAGATTGGTGGCTGAATAGAAACCCTGCGCGTCAGTATAAACGGTATAGCCGACGGTAGTGGCGGTGGTATAGACATCGACCACGGCACCGAGTTGCGGTGCACCGGAACCATCCCTGATATAACCCGAGATTTCGCCCACGCGCGCTGCAAAGACAGGCGAGGCCGCCAAAAGGACTATCAGAAAATATCCGAGTTTACGGGTCATATCCACCACCTCAATGAAGTGGATTCGCCGGATTACTGGACCGCGAATTTTGCCGTCGGCGAAATGGTTTGTTTGGAAACCAGATCGCTGACTTTGATCGTTACCTGATACTCACCTGGGTCTAGCTTGGCCAGCGACAACTTTCTTTCCAACGTCATCTGCTCGCCAATGTTGCCCATCTGGGCCGTTGATTCCGTAAAGTTTAGCACGGACTGTTTTGTGGCGGTATTGATAACTTGATATTCCACAGTAGCAGACGGCTTTTTGGTCTTTTCGTCAACTCCCAGGTTATACACCTGCATCCAGAAATTAACGTTCTCGCCCTTCTTGAATGATGCCGGTTTACCGTCAGAAGGCTGTACCCTTGGCCGAACACGGCTCTGGCCGATGACAAAGTTACCGGTGCCGATCTCGCGGGCAGGCACTGCATCCACTTGATCCGCAAGGATTAAGGTGGAGTTGGCAAGCTTGTCATCGCCACCCAGATCGGGTACGGTCCAGCCCTTGCTGTAGGTACCAAGTTTGTCTCCGTTGACGTCTTTTAGTACGACATCCAGGCGGTAAAGCCCCGGACGCATCGGGATGGCCTTCCACCACAGAGCGACGGTGCCGAGTTCCTTTTCCAGCAGCTCAGCAGGAATATCGCGACGAACCGTATCTTCGAAGACCTGAACCGTCTTGCCGGAGAGTGTGCTCATCTTGCCGAAAACATTGACCACGGCACGTTGCACACCATCTTTATTGGCGAACGTAAGTCCGCGGAGCGGAACTTGAAGGGTGATCGGGACCAGTACTGTGTCCGAGGTCAGCTTCACGAAATCCACACGCACATCAAAGGGTAAAAGGTTATAGCGGATTTTACTGGTGACAACTTCGCTCAAATCCTTGAACTTGACGGGAGGCGGCGTGTTCAGTTTGGCAAACGTCTCCATGCGGTCAAACTGTTTGGTCTGATTGTTGGAGTTAAAAGGTCCCTGACCCAACTGCTCAAGACCGCCACGGAAGCGGTCTGCCTTATTGGCCATTCCCATTTCTTCCATGGTCGTAAGACCTGCGTTGGGAACGTGCAGAAGAGCGTCCTTTTTCGACCGGTCAATGGTCATCTGATAGGCGCCGCAACCGCAATCGTCAACAAATTCGATTTCCACTTCCTGCTGGCCCAAGGCTTCCAGATAACGATAACGCCATACTTCAAAGGGAAAAGTTTCTGTGGAGCCGCCGCCTTCTTCCGCGGAACGCTGATAAGGACCGCCCATGGGATGAGCGTCAATGCTGTCTGGCGCGCCAAACATGATGTAGATACGGCCGCGGTCAGTTTTCCATCCCGGAACACCGGCAGCGAAATGCTCATTGGCATAGGCTATCCGCCGGTAGTGCTCTTCTTTGTATTCATTTTCCTGCGTGTCAGGCGTAGGATCGCGACGCAGCCAGAAACCTTCAATAAATGTTTCTCTTTCTGAATCATTAGTGAGCTTCTTGAAGGCGCTCTCTTCTTCAGACGTGATGATCCAGCGGACATCTTCATCGAGCCACTTCTTGTAAGCCGAACTTAATTTTTCACGCTTGCCGGATGGAGTCTGCGGCTTGGGGCGATTCAGCGGGTCCTGACCGTTTGACTGATCCGCGTCAGGTGCGACGACGCTCTTGTTCTTGTCCGGGGTGGACTGCTTCTGGTCGTCTGAACTCTTACCCTTTACGTCAGAAGTGGAATTCTGGGTCCCATCCTGGGCGTGGAGAAGAAAACTGCCGGAAATGACAAGTAAGAAAACAATGAAGAAGCGGGCTATTTGGGGCTTGCCATGGATCATTGGCGGCACCCTCCTTATGAGGAAACAGTTATGCTAAATTTTAGGCCTTTATGGGCCATGAAGCAAGACAGGAACGCTCGATTGGGCCCGATCTTGCGCTTATAAGCTGAACATTTTAATAGGTTTTTTACCCGATCCGGCAGCTTGGGTCTGGTTGGAAGAGCCACCTCTGGCTATAATGATTTCCAGGCTCCCGCCACCAAAAAGCGATCAGTGTGAAATTGGCAGTGTGAAATTGGCTGCTTTCCGCAAGGAACTTTCCACGTCTTACTGGCGTATATCAACTGAGAATCTCCCTGCGGTGCGGACGGAAGGACCATGAAAGCAAAAAAGATATTGATTGTTGTCGGCATCATCATCCTTGTGGGTGCCATTGTCGGCTTTACCGTAAATCAGACCCAGAAGAACGTGGTCACCGTGCAGACCGGCAAGGTGATGAAGCAGGACATTACGTCGCTTGTCACCGCATCCGGTGAGATCAAGCCCAAGACCTTTGTGAACGTTGGCGCGAATGCGTTTGGCCGCATCACCCGGCTGTATGTAAAAGAAGGCGAAAAGGTGAAGCGTGGCCAGATACTGGCACAGCTTGAGAACGTCCAGTCGGCAGCAGACGTGGAGAACATGAAGGCTTCACTGGCCAGCAGCCAGACAGACGCCGTCGCCTCTGATGCCGCAATTAATACGGCGTCGGCGCAGTTGAAGAGCAGCACAGCCGACCTGTCGCGCGCCAAGCTGGATAACGATCGCGCGGAAAATCTATATAAGAACAACCTGATCTCCAAGGCCGATTACGATACCAAGAAGGCCGCGTACGAAGTGGCACAGGCCGTGCAGGCACAGGACCAGGCACGTGTTGCGCAGGCAAAAGCCCAGCTTGATTCCGCTCAGGGCCATATCCGTTCGGCACGCGCACAGTTGACCCATCAGCAAGACCTGTTGAGCAAAACCGTTTACGTTGCCCCCTTTGACGGCACCGTAACCAGCCTTCCGGTCCATGAAGGCGAGACGGTAGTTGTTGGCATTCAGAATTCTCCCGGCAGTACACTGATGACTGTGGCTGACATGAAGGTGATCACCGCGGAAGTGCGTGTGGATGAAACCGACATCGTCAATCTGAAACTGGGCCAGTCCGCAGACGTGGCCATTGACGCAATCCCGGGCCAGACATTCAAAGGCAAAGTGAGTGAGATTGGCGACAATGCCATCATCCGCTCCACCGGTGTTTCCACTTCGCAAAGCACGTCAGGAAGCCAGGAAGCCAAGGATTTCAAGGTGGTGATCACGCTGGATGCGCCGCCGGAGAACCTGCGTCCCGGACTTTCCGCCACGGCGAAAATTACCACCGGGTATGAAAAGTCGACAGTCGCGATTCCCATCCAGGCGTTGATCATGCGCGACAAGAACGATCTGGAAGCACAGGCAAAGAAGGGTCCGGGCAAAAAAGACGTTGCAGCCTCCATGCAAAAGAAAGAATCACAAGAGATACAAGGAGTCTTTGTTGTGACACCGGGAAAGAAAGCTGAATTCCGCCAGGTGGAAACAGGACTCACCGGCACCACTGAAATCCAGATCAAGAGCGGCCTGAAGGAAAATGAGGAAATCATTACAGGCAGCTTCAAAGTGCTCAAAACGCTGAAAAACGGCTCCGGCGTGAAGGTGGACAACACGCTGGCGGTAAAAACTGATTCGTAACCTCTGACGGGCAATACCGTCTAAGCTAGAGCGCGCGGGGAAAAAGTGGAGCAGGAGAAAAGAATGGCAACCCAGACTGTTGACGTTACGCAAACCGCAGCGATTGCGCCGCCGCAGGATTGCATTATTTGCACTGCAGGACTGTGGAAGACGTACGTGATGGGCACCGAAGAGGTGCACGCGTTGCGTGGAATAAATATGCGCATCAATCGCGGCGAGTATGTTGCCATCATGGGACCCTCCGGCTCCGGTAAGTCAACGCTGATGAACCTGATTGGCTGCCTGGACACTCCGTCCAAAGGCAGTTACTGGTTGAACAGCAATCTGGTGAGTGAACTGGACGACGACGAACTGGCACGCATCCGCAATAAAGAGATCGGCTTCGTCTTCCAGACATTTAATCTTCTGGCCCGCGCCACGGCCCTGCACAATGTTGAACTGCCGCTCATCTATAGCGGAACTCCGTCAGAAGAGCGCTTGCAGCGCGCCAAGCAGGCGCTGGAATCGGTTGACCTGGGCGAACGCATGAACCATAAGCCCAACGAGCTCTCCGGCGGACAAAGACAACGCGTGGCGATTGCTCGCGCGCTGGTCAACAATCCTTCCCTCATCCTGGCTGACGAGCCCACGGGAAACCTGGATTCGCAGACAGGAAATGAAATCATGAACCTGTTTGAGACACTACACGCCAGAGGCAACACGATTGTCCTGGTAACGCACGAAAATGACATTGCTGAACATGCGCACCGGGTGATCCATATCCGTGACGGTGTGATTGCCAGCGACGAACGCAAATCGAAATAATCCTGCTAGACTGTTACGTTATAAAAACGTACGTGGGCCCCAGCAAGACTTGCCGCTAAAAAACGCGGTTGTCGCCAGAACGCGACTTTACGCTTCCGGGCGTGAACTGGAAACAAAGCCCCTGACTCACGAAGATGGCGCACACGGAACCGGTGATCCGCAAAACTGGTCCGTTACGGCCGGCGCTCATCGGCGGACGTTGGTGGCAAGTGGCTGGCAGTAGTTCAGGTTCTCGTAGTTCCGCATTATGGGCTCCGCAGTACTTCTCTGCCGCACAACAAATCGCAAAACCGAATATGTAAGGAGCAGGGATGAAGACTCTTCACTCTCAGGCTACTCTTGTGCTTCCGGGCGCCGGAGAGCAGCTTAGCGTGATTGGCGATCGGCAGACCATCAAGCTGGATGGCTCTCAAACCAACGGCGCGTTTGCGCTGATTGAACAAAACAACGAACCCGGAACCTCCATACCGGAACACTTTCACACCCAGGAAGACGAAATCTTCTATGTTCTGGAAGGTGAAATGGAATTCACCGTGAGCAAAGAAAAGATTGCTGCCGCCGCCGGCACCACGGTGTTTCTACCCAAAGGCATACCGCATTCCTTCAAAGTGGGCGAGAAAGGCGCGCGTGCGCTGATCATGCTGCAACCCGCGGGGACAGAAAAATTGTTTCGCGAGCTGAACAAGCTTCCTCCGGGTAAACCTGATTTTGAGGTGGTCAAGAAGACGTGCAGCAAGTTTGGGATACATTTTTTGTAAGAACGGTAGTTGGTAATTGATATTTGGTATTTGGTAAGCGGGCGTCCTTCGGGACGCCCTTTTTTATTCATATCGGGTGATCTGGTAATCGGATGATCTGGTGATCGGAATCCGCTACAGCTTGTCTCGGCGTTAAGAAAACAACGGAACAGTCGGGTGATCGATGATGATCGCGTAATCTTAATGATCGGGTGATCTGGCGATTGGCTGACCAAGCTGACATTGACTGATCCGTTTTTTTTTACCGAGGCAAGTCGCAGTGGGGTCCGATCTTCCGATCACTAGATCACCAGATCAGCCGGTCACCAGATCAACAAATCATCCGATCACCAGATCACCCGATTCGTGGTTCAGCCTTCCCCGCTTTTCGTTCTTCCAGCTCTTCCAGGGTTCGCGGCCAGTCTTCGCGTAACAAACGGCTCAGCGACCGATCGGCCAGGAGTTTGCCGCCGGTCTGGCACCTGGCGCAGTAATTGGTCTCATTCGACGCATACTGAATCTTCTGGACTTTGGTCCCGCAGCGGGGACACGGCTCACCATAGCGTCCATGCACCGCCATCTCAGGGCGAAACGCGGTGACTTTCTCTGGAAATTTGCCGTCTGCCTCATCGCGCAGCCGTTCCACCCATTCGGCAAGTGATGTTCGCGTGGCTTCATACAGACGCGTGATTTCTTCAGGCTTCAGTTTCTGTGTCAGGGCAATGGGTGACAGCTGGGCACGATGCAGTATCTCGTCAGAGTAAGCATTGCCGATGCCGCTGAAGAAATGCGGATCCGTGAGCGACCGTTTCAATGTGTGGTTTTCCCGGGTGAGCGCGGCGCTGAATTCATCGCGAGTGGCAGCCATCACGTCGATGCCGCCAGGATCCAGCTTTTGTAAGGCTTCTTCACCCCCAATCACGTGTAAAGATGCGCGCTTTCTTGCGCCGGCTTCGGTCAGCGTGAGTGTGCCGTTGTCAAAATCCAGCGCAGCGAGGGTGCGGCGACCGTCAGGAGTTTTACGCTTCTCACTCCAATGCAGCCGTCCGGCAATCATGAGATGGAAGACCAGCCAGATGTTGTTGTCAAAACCGATGGCGATGCGCTTGCCGATTCTCCGTAGACTGATTACTTTGTGGCCTTGAACAGCATCCATCGGCGGCGAGGCGGTGCGGAGAAGAAACGGTCCAGCGATCTGCACACGCTCCAGCACATGGCCGACGATGCGCTGGTCGAGGGCTTCGATGTAGACGGTGATGTCAGGAAGTTCGGGCATCGAGTGATTTCAAATTTACGGCTTCTACTTCACGATCTTAAACGCGAAATTGAAAATCGGGGGAATTTCGAATTTACAATGTTAAATTTGAAATTTGAAATCTTATCCGCAGGTTTAGTGTCCTTACTTTCTTGGATCTCGGGTCAATATCCGGCTTTCGGCCCTGTCGGTGGTGTGCCTCCTGGTGCGCTTGACTTCCATGGGATTACGCATGCAATCTAATACCACAGATGCGTTACGATTCTGAGCACAAAACGAAAACACACAACAGAATTGTCAGAAACGCCTCCCGTCAGTTGCGCGCTAAAGGTCTGAACGGATCAGCGGTGAACACATTGATGAAGGCTTCCGGCCTGACCCATGGCGGTTTCTACAGGCACTTTGGGAGTCGTGACGAGCTGACCGCCGAGGCGGTCGAGGCGAGCGTGCAGGAGCTGGGTGACCGGCTCATCGCCGCGGCGAAAAATGCCAGACCGGGCGAAGGCTGGAAAGCGATGGTAAGGAGTTATCTTTCTCTGGAACGTTGCGATCATATGGATGAGGGCTGTCCCATCGCTGCCCTTGCCCCTGACATCGCCCGGACGCGGCCGGCGGTGAAGCGGCGAAGTTCCGCTGCGATCCTGAAATTTCGCCAGGAGATCCTGCCCTTCATGCCGGGGAAGAATGCAGAAGAGAAGGCAACGAACTTCCTTGCCATCATTTCGTCCATGGTCGGGGCCATAGCTATTGCACGTACGATGCCAGACGCGACTGTCAGGCAAGGAATTTTGAAGCGTGTCCGCGATCATCTGCTCGCAAGTTTCTGAATCTTTTTTTGCGACCAATGGGATGATAACTATCATCTCATTAAGAGATCACGTTCCTATAAGATGACACTCGTCATCTAAAGTGAGCAATCAATCTGACTGGAGGGCCAAATGCCGCCGCAAATCATCTTCCTAACACATCTCGTTTCAGGTTACGTCGCGTGGCTACTGTGCTTCAGGGCGTACCTGATGCCCAGGCTCAAGACGATGGACCTGGTCGCAGCGCAACGCGCTATCGCTACTCTGCACAGCTTCCGCTTCTTCGGCCTGGTCTTTATCCTTCCCGGCGTCGTCGGCCCCAATCTGCCGGCCAGCTTCGCCGCGTTCGCTGCCTACTGGGACCTGGCTACTGGAGTGCTTGCGATGCTGGCGCTCCTCACGGTAAGGATACGTCCGCTCTTCTGGCTGTTCGTAGTTGCCTTCAATCTGGTGGGCATAATCGACCTCATCCTCGACTATTACCACGCCACCCGGATCGGCCTTCCGGCAATAGCGGGGCAGTTGGGCGCCGCATACGTTATCCCGATCATCTACGTGCCGCTGCTGATGATCACGCATGTGGTCGCTTTGTATCTGTTGGTGCGGCAGCAGCAATTGGCAAGTAGCAAATGGCAATTGGCAAATAGCAACTAGCAGTTCGAATGCAGAAATCGCGCAGATGAGAAGCCTGTCCCCGTTTTTGGCGGTAGGCTTTGCTCAGGCAGAGGGTGTGGGAATCCCGCCCTTTGCTCCGCAAAGGAACAGGGCACCCAATCATTATTGCGAGGGATAGAAAGATCAAAGGCTGGCGCACCCGCCCATCTTAAGGTTCCGCTTACCAAAAGCGAGCAACACAGGACCGAGAGTCTTAAAGAATTCCAACCTTCCGCAAATAATTTCAAATTTCAATCCCGGGCATTCAAACAGCGCTAGAATTGGACACATTGTTAGTGTCCGCTTTCTATTCATTGATTCTCCCTCTGCGTAATTAAAAAGCACGGGCAAACTTTCCGGATCAGTCTTTGATAGAAAGGAGAAGTGAATTGGCCGCCGACGGAACCTCGAAGACCTGCGCATGACTATGCAACCATCGATGACTGAGCCGCCTTACGGGAATCAAAGAACTGCGTCAATTGCGCAGTCCTGAAGAAATGTCCCGGACTTGAGGTCACCTGTTCCCGCCTGTCGCCCGCAATACATCAGGAAGCCATCTTTAGTGCGACGAAGAAGTTCGCTCCTGTCTGCCCCGCTCTTGAAACAGGATTGCTTCACCAGTCGGTGACTCGCGTATCGTGAGATGTGATTCCCCAGCACATAGCCCAGAAAGTCCTTGTCCCATAAACATTGCGTAAGTTTATTGCCGGCTTCCCCTGGCCGTTGTCCATATGTTTGCGGCATAGCAATTCGCCCGCGCAGGCCTTCACTCTGCGCTTTGGACGAATTCAGGAAAGGATGACAAGATGGCAAATCCACGGGAAGTGGCAAATGCTCGCAAGAACAGGCTGGAGATCATCAAAGCCGGATTACAGCGGCGCGATCTCTTTAAAATGGGTCTTTTGACTGGCGCAGGATATCTGGTTCGAAAAAATGGTTTGAGCGCCTGGGCTTTTGACGACAACCACTGCGGACTGGGAGCATGCCATCCTGGCTGTAGTCCCAGAATCACCCCGTTTCTTGATCCTCTGCCAATCCCGCCGGTATTGCCGGAGCGCACGCTGGCAGATCCCGGCTTGACCCCGGCGCCGCAGGAATTCCCAAATAATGCGATCAACCCCGTAAACCAGCTTCCATTCGAGGGCCGCGGTCAGTTCAACGGCACCTTGCGGCCCGGGACGGACAATTTTCAGTTCTTCACTCGATTTCCGGTGCAGCACTACTTCGTCCAGCGGATGCGTGCCAATCCAAATTTCCGCATCACCTCTGACACCAATATTCCTGCCCAGACCATCTGGGGCTTCAATCAAGGCGGCGCTGATCCGAGTGATGTGGCAGTGGCACCCGGGCCGACGATTGTAGCCCGCTACCAGCAGCCGATCGTGGTTCGCCGTTTCAATGAATTGCCTCCGCAAAACCAGAATGGCGGGTTCGGCGTGCCTGAAGTCTCCACTCACTTGCATAATTTCCACCACGGTACGGAAAGCGACGGAGGCCCATGCCGCTATTTCTTCCGTGGACAATATTTTGACTACTACTCCACCATGCAGCAGGCTGGTTTCGATTTCAATAACCAGCCCAATGGGGACCTCAATGAATCCCTGGGCACGCTGTTTTATCACGATCACCGCGTGGACCACACAGCGGAGAACGTGTACAAGGGCATGTCCGGCTTCCAACTCCTGTTCAACAATCTTGATACCGGCGACGAGGGCAGCGGCTTCCACCTGCCGAGTTTCCCGGCTTTTGACATTCCCATTTCGCTTGCCGACAAGTTGATCGATCCAGGAACTGGATTAGTCTGCTTCGACACTTTCGAGAACGACGGCCTTGTGGGCGACGTTCAACTGGCCAACGGCAAGGTCCAGCCCTTTTTGGAAGTCAGCCAGCGGCGATACCGGTTCCGTGTTCTTGATAACGGACCTTCCCGCTTTTACCAGCTCTTCCTCACCAACCCGAACAATTTGAGCCAGGTGATCCCCTTCTGGGTCATTGCCAATGATGGAAATCTGCTGCCTACGCCGGTGCAGGTCACCAGCTTCCGGCTGGGTGTAGCGGAGAGATATGACATCATCATCGACTTCAAACAAATTGCGTCTCAGTTCGGTACATCCGTTGTGCGACTTGAAAACCGCCTGCAGCAGAACGATGGCCGAGGGCCCACCAACAACATACTGGGCGCGGGACGCGGGACCTATTGTGTGGAGTTCAGGATCGGCGCTCAGGTAGCCGATGGCAGCGTTGATCCGGCAACGGCTCCGCAGTTCTACAGCCTGCCGAGCACCAGCCTCACCGATGCGACGGTGAAACCGCGCATTTCACGGACATTCACCTTTGACCAGTCTGACGGCGGCTGGGTAGTCAATGACCGCTTCATGAGCTGCAATCAGATTCGCTTCACCGTGCAGAGAAACAGCATTGAGAGATGGATACTGCAGAATAACGACGGCGAATGGCAGCACCCAATCCATATTCACCTTGAGGAATTCCAGATACTCCGCAGAGGCAGCCGAGTATCCGCGGCGGCGGAGCACTCGCGGAAAGACGTCCTCACGCTTAACTTCGACGAACGGGCAGAGCTGTTCTTCCGCTTTCGCGATTTCCGCGGCGACTACCCTATGCATTGCCACAACACGCTTCATGAAGATCACGCGATGATGCTGCTGTTTCAGGTGCAGGACGTCGGCGACAACAAGACCTCACCCTAGCCAGCACCACGACAACGTATCGAAAGGAGAAAAAATCATGGCTGACATGAAAAGAAGAACATTGCTGGTGGGTGCCGCGGCAGGTTTCGTGATCGCATAGCAACAAGCCGCGTGATGGTCACCAATGGCAGAACGTCTCTCCGCGGGAGCTAATCCGCCGACGGCACTTCCCCAACGTACCAATGATCACCCACGAGGGCAGGAGGGTCCTCTTCTACGACGACCTGATTAAAGACAAGAAAGTAATCCTCAACTTCATGTTCGCGACTTGCGAAAAGGCTTGCCCGCTCGTAACCACGAATCTGGTCAAGGTGCAGAAGATGCTTCGTGACCGAATCGGACATGACATTTTCATGTACTCCATCACGTTGTCCCCGGAAGTAGATACCCCGAAAAAGCTTCGGGAATATGCGGCAATGCATGGAGTGCAAAGAGGCTGGCAGTTCCTGACTGGAAAACCCGCAGATATCGAATTGCTGCGGCGATCACTGGGGTTCACACAAAGGAATCGGGCCAGGGATGCCGATAAAACCAACCATATCGGCATAATCAGGTTCGGAACAGAGGCAAGCATGCGATGGGCGGCCTGCCCCGGGCTTGCACCCGCAGACTGGGTTGCAACTTCCATTTTGTCTGAGATGGACAGTCCACTGAAAGGAGGGTTTAAAGACAACCTTACCTAACGTTCTATCAATTGATGATTCAGACGGTCCGCTCAAATCCGGGACGCCTCGTCAGGAGCACGGCGAGGAAACCGCCGGCGAGGACATCGAAGGACAGGCAGAAACCCGGCCACCACTCGGGGACGCCGGGATTGCGGATTGCCAGGTGATGGAAGAAATCGAAAACTCCGTGTCCGGCGAGGGCAGCGACAATAAGCCAGAGGTTCTTCCTGAATCCCATGACCGCCAGGACAAGAAATGCACCCGCCGCCAGACCCTCAATGGTCAGCGCCGATGTGGAACCCGCCATGGCGGCAAACAGGATGTAATAGGTGGCAATCACGATCAGCAGCGTGGGATAGAAGACGCGGTCGCGATCAAATCCAGACAGCATGGCGAAGGCGCACACCACGGCTGCGAGTACAGCTCCGATCAGATACTCCATTCGAGTCCTTTCTGCTTTCCATGTTCAATCTCGGGAGGGTCCGTATGTCTTATATCAGTAGACAGCGGAGTACTTAAGATCATTTGTTTTGGTGAACGAGATAAGGCATAGTGACAAAAGCTACTAGCTACTAGCTGCTGGCTACTAGTGGCTAGTGGCAAAAACCCAAGAGCTTTAACCACAAAGGACACGAAGGGACACAAAGTAAAACCGCAAGCGAACAGCCACAGCCAAGGGCGGCTGTGCCACACGAGCGTCGCTTGGGATGAATCGTGTAAGCCCTTTAGATCTTAGGATGACCGGGGAGGGGTACCCTCCCGAGATTGGGTAATTGAGAATCGGGTGATCTGGTGATCTGATGATCTGATGATCGGAAAGACAAGCACAGGGTCCCTCCGACCTACGCCCGCGCTGAAGACTGCGCACGATCGCTTTACGGTCGTCGGGATGACGGCGGTTTTGGATGGGATCGGCGGAATCGCCGATATCGGAGAGGCAACAGCACTGAGACCTACGCCAAATTGGGATGACTGGGATCGGGTGGGGTGAATGGGCGGGGGTAGGGGCCGCATGTTTGAAATGAGAAAAGGGCATCCCTTGCGGAATGCCCCTTCGGTATGCCTGAACTTTATTACTGCTGTGCGCTCACGCTCTTCTGCAATCCATTGGACGACTCGGCGGCCGGCGGCTCGGCGAAGAAGTTATGGTCGTACAGATTGCGATAGAACTTGCCGGTAATTTCCGCGGCCTTGGGGCCGTAGGTTGGGCGTCCGCCGCGGAGGAAGATGACGGTAACAATGTGTCCGTGCTGGGTGTTGGCGTATGAGGTGAACCAGCCGAAGCGGGTTCCATCTTTGGAGCAGGTGCCGGTCTTGCCCAGGATCTGCTCTTCACTGAAGTTGGTACGCAGGCGGCGAGCGGTACCGTATTGCACGGCGCCGGTCATACCGTCTGACAGTTCAGGAATCACGTCAGCGATTTCAAGCTGGCGCTTGATCTTAGGCTGGAAGTTGACGGCTTCTTCCGGAGTGGTGGGATGCTGGAGGTAATAGAGCGTGCCTCCGTTGGCGATGGCCGAAACCAGCGCGCCCAGTTGCAGAGGCGTCATGGAGATGCCTTCGCCGAAGGAGCACATCTTGCCAACGCCGCCGAGGCTGGCGTCAATTTCCTGCGTCGGATAGGTACCCAGGTGTTCGCCCGGAATGTGATAGCCGGCGAGTTCGCCGAGTCCGAACTGATGAGCATAGTAGCTGACTTTGGGGAAGCCGAGCTTGCGTCCGACTTCTTCAAAGTAGGCGTTGTTGGAGTGAGCCAGCGCCTGCGTGAGCGTCATTTGCGAGCGGCCACCGGTTGAGACTTCCGTCTCACTGGAGATCACGCCTTCACTCAGGGCGGCGAGGGCGACGGAAACTTTGATGGTGGAGCAAGGCTGTGCACCTTCCGAAAGCGCGAGCTTCTGGTTGACCATGGCCAGGATGCGTCCGCTGCTGGGATCAATGGCGACGACGGTGCCATTCATATTGCCCAGCGCGTCAATGGCAGCCTGGCGCACGACGGCATCTTCGCCGCGAGCGTCATCGCCGTCAGAGGCATCCGTGGCGTAAGAGCTGGTATAGAACTGTTCAACGTAATGGCTGCGACGGCGACGCAGTCGGGCAGAGCAGGCTGACCTGGTAGTTAAGGAAGCTGTACGCAGGGAAGCGGTACGCGCGGTGGCCTTGCCTGCTACCGCAGTTTTGGCGGCGGCTTTGGTATTCCTGTGAGCAGCAGCGCGACGGGCAACTGCACGCTGGTGGCGCAGGCGCGCCATGTATCTTTGGGCGCGGGCGCTTTCGGAAACGCGAGCTTCTTTCTTCTTACTTTTTGACGGGGTGGCTGAGTTGGTGGCGAATGACGTTGTGGCGAGCAACAAAGTGGCGACGATGAGGAATAAACTTCTGAACCGAGAGGTCATTTCTGGGTCACTCAAAAACCTACTACCGAGGGTGAGTTTGTGGTCGCACTGGTCAATTTCCGGCAGGTGAGCTGTGGCGCAACTCGCAAACGGAAGTTTTTGATCTTCAGTGGAACGGACCGCGGTATGAAATTGATGCTACGGTAACCCGTTCACTGGGTGCAATCCTTAATTCACCTGAATACTGAGTAAGTAATCCTTCTGCTTCTATTAACGATGCGGCTGCTCTGGTCCAAGTTTGCTCCAGCTCAGCCAAGGGCCTGCTTAATCTTCATTATGTTGGCAAAACTATGTTTGCAAAACTGGCAGTTTTGCCGGAAAACGTAGTACCTGCAGCTTAAACACTGGATTGCGGACCAGAGTTCCGGGATTCAATCCTGAAACTCTGGCCGGAGTACGTTTAGTTGATTTCGCCGCGCTTACGGATGAACGCCGGAACGTCCAGGTCATCCTGCTCAACGCTGGCCTTGATTGATTCGGTCACCATGGCGATGGTTGGGTTTTCGCGCGCCGGTACTGCCATCACACGCGAAGGCATGCCGTTACTGTTGTAGCTGGAGCCGCCGTTGGACTTTGCAACATACTGCTGGCTCACAGCCTGCTGGACAGGAGGTTCATTCTGTACCTGGAAAACATTGGCCGTACGCGAAGTCGCAATGGCCTGCTGCGCGCTGGTGATGCTGCGCTGGGTGCGATGCTGGAAGTCGCTCTTGAAGCCGGTGGCGATCACCGTGATCTTGATGGAGTCTTCCATCTTCTCATCCAGCACGGCGCCGAAGATGATGTTGGCGTCTTCATGCGCTGCGCTTTGGATGATGGTGGAAGCTTCGTTCACTTCCGCCAGTTTCAGAGAGCTGGAGCCGGTGATGTTGATCAGGATGCCGCGAGCTCCGTCGATAGCGCCCTCTTCCAGCAGCGGCGACGAAATAGCAGCCTGAGCAGCCTCAATGGCACGGCGCTCGCCCTTGGCAACGGCAGTTCCCATCACTGCATGGCCCATGCCCTGCATGATGGTCTTCACGTCGGCAAAGTCGCGATTGATGATGCCGGGAATGGTAATGATGTCTGAGATGCCCTGCACCGCCTGTCGCAAAATGTCATCGGCCACGCGGAATGATTCGAAGAAGCCGGCGTTCTGGGCTACGGCCAGGAGGCGCTCGTTGGGGATCACGATCATGGTGTCAACGCTATCTACCAGTTCCGACAATCCACGCTCTGCCTGGTTCATACGACGCTTGCCTTCAAAGGCAAACGGCTTGGTGACCACGGCAACGGTGAGCGCGCCCATTTCACTGGCGAGCGAAGCGATGATGGGCGCAGCGCCAGTGCCCGTTCCACCGCCAAGGCCTGCCGTGACAAATACCATGTCCGCGCCTTCGAGAGCTTCAATGATTTTGTCGGCGTCTTCCAGGGCGCCTCGACGACCGATTTCCGGATTGGCGCCAGCGCCAAGACCAGTGGTCAGCTTGGTGCCAAGCTGTATCTTCACCGGCGCACGCGACATCTGCAACGCCTGCAGATCAGTGTTGGCTACCACAAACTCCACGCCTTCCATGCCGGCGCAGATCATTCGGTTTACGGCGTTGCCGCCGCCGCCACCCACGCCAATGACTTTGATCTTGGCGTTGTTGCGCGGATCTTCATTGAAATGGATACGAATATCGCTTTCCGGTTGCTTCTTTCTTTCATCCATGCGTTTACTCCCAAGCTCTTGTTTGTTGCCAACGTGTTCAAAAGGGCCCGGCATCTGCCGCGCCGAAAGAGTCACCTTGCTGCCTGGGTCCTGGTTCCTCAGGTTGAAATCTTTACATCAACCTGAGCAACGAAGACCATCACCTCTGCTGCAAATCCTGCAACTGCTTGTACTCAAACCTTTACGCCACTACGCACCGAGTCTGGCCAGCATTGAGCGCACTTTGGCGCCGAAGCCATGTTCCTGGATCATTCTGGCCGCCGTGGTGCGATGCGCGTACATTGCCAATCCAATTACCGTGGCATATTCCAGGTCTTCCATTTCTTCCGGCATCCTGGTAATCGTTGTGGGATTGGCAATCCGCACCGGACGTTCCAGCAGCAGTTCACAGGCTTCAGCGAATCCGTTCATGCGCGCCGCACCGCCGGTCAGCACCAGGCCTGCGCTGCAAATCTCCAGGACTCCAGCCTGCTTGAGATGGTCGCGCATCATCTCGCAGAGTTCGTCGGCGCGTGGCTCAAGAATTTCGGCCAGGAAGCGTCTGGGCATCAGCCGTGAAGGTCTGTCACCCACGGCGGGAACTTCAATCTCATCGCCCTCTGGGACCTTGTGGCTCGATGTATGACCAAAAACTTTCTTGATATTCTCAGCCGAGACCAGCGGTGTTCGCAGTCCGACCGCCACATCGTTGGTGAAGTGGTCGCCGCCAATGGGAATCACTCCAGTGTGCGACACCATGCCATCACAGTAGACGATCATGTCCGTGGAACCAGCGCCGATGTCCGCCAGACAGACGCCCAGTTCTTTTTCGTCGGCGCGCAAAACGGAATCAGCCGCCATGAGGCCTTCATAAACAACGTTATCAACGTGGAGCCCGGCGCGATTCGCGGCTGTTACCACGTTCTGTGTGGCGCTGGCCGAAGCAGTGACCATGTGCAGATTCACTTCCAGCCTGCGCCCCATCATGCCTGCGGGATCACGGACGCCGGCCTGTTCGTCCAGTATGAATTCCTGCGGCAGCAGGTGAAGGATTTCGCGATCGCCCGGCAGAATCACGGACCGGGCTTTCTCTACTGCGCTGCGGATATCGTCTCGATTCACGTCCCGCGCACGCGTTCCCAGAGTGATGCCGCCACGACTGGTAACGCCCTTGATATGTGATCCGCCGACTGACACGACGGCGTGCTCCACCGTGCATTCAGCAAGCGTCTCCGCTTCTTCCATGGCTTTCTGAATGCTCTGCACAGCCTTTTCCAGTTCCACGATGATGCCCTTGCGTGAGCCTCGACTTTCAACCTCGCCATGGCCGCGATATTCCAGACCGGAATCGGTGGCCTGGCAGATCAGCGCTACCGTCTTGGCGCTGCCCACGTCGAGCACAGTGATCATGTTACTGTTGTTGTCCTTCATTCTGAGTGCCGGCTCCTGAATTCAGAAATGGAAATTGTCCCGTTCAAGACTTTCTATTTCCAACTTACTTCACAAATCTTCTTAGTGCCGAACTCTTCGCGATTTCCTGTCATTTTTTTTCGCTTCAACCGCGGGCTTCTTCTCTGCTTTGTGTTCCGGCGCCGCTGCTTCGCGTTCTACCGGCTTATCTGGATTCACCTTGTCTGGATTAACAATGATCTGTCCTTCATAGCGCAGGTCCACTGACTGCAAATTCTGAAACTGCTGCCGCCATTCGCCAATGTGGCTTACGTACAGCTTGTAACGATCAAGAAAGTTGTTGCCGCCCAGATGGATCAGCAGCGTGCCGCCACCTTCATTCGCCGTAACCTTGACGTCTTCTGGATCAGAAAGGTCAACTTCGCTCAACTGCCTCATGTAGTGCGGGCCCGTCTCGCTGCTGGCATCCAGGTCGCCGGCAAGATGGTTGTAAATCTTCATTGCCGCCATGCGTGATGACAGCGGCTCAGTTTCGGTGATTCCGTGGATCACGGGGAATGAGTACCTGGTCTGGCGGTTCGCCGGCATTCCCATCACCACTCCGTTTGCGTCGATAAGATTAATCCGCGAGCCAATCTGCGCGAACGCTACCGGTGTGCGCTCCTGTATCTCGACGGCAATCCGATTTGGCCACAACCGCATTACGGTCGCCGACTGCACCCAGGGAATCGTCTCCAACTGGCGCTTGCGTTCGTCCAGCGGGGTAAAGAAAATGTTGCGGCCAATCGTATCGGCGCCGGCAACTTCCATCACATGGGCACGGGATGCGTTATGCACACCGGAAATTTCAATGCTGTCACTGGATTCAATCCTGAATCGCCATGAATGCCTGCCGTAATCATAGGCAGCCGCGCCAATCCCAAAAAGCACCATGGCCACTATTACGACGATGGCGGCCAGCTTGAATTGTTTTGCGGTCTTTTTGGGGATGGCGGTCCGCCGTACCGGAACGCGCTTTTCAGTACGAAGAAATTGGGCGTCTTCGTCCAGTTCCTGCTCTATTTCAATGGTGACGGGATCGCTGTTGCGCGAACGCGTGCGTGGGCCGCGGATGAAATTGTCTTCGCCTGAGTTTGAAGATGAACCTGAAGACGATTTCTCGCCGCCACGTACTGCCCTCTCCCGCGGCGGGATATCGTAGTCAGTCTTCTGAGGTATTTCTATAAGCTCGCGCGCCATTAAGAAACTTAGGCCTGCGGAGTCTTCGCCAACCTCAATATACCTGTTTCCTACTCTTTTTGTTAGGAGATTTTACGTAAGGACCCATTTTTTTAAGGCTTGGGCTGGACGACGGAGAGGTCGCGGTAAATTGACGGTTGTCACGTTTGGCTTCATCGGCCCGCGAACGCTGATTGGCCTACGCCTCGCGGAACCTAGTCAATGACGTTCTAAGCTACAGCAAATTCGCGCGTCGTCGCCTGGCTTTCCAGGAAGCCGACAATCGACTGCTTCAACTGCGAATCCACCTCGTCTGCGATGGTCATCACATCCAGCAGCACCAGGCTGAAGTCCACAGAGGCCAAATTGTTCTGCAAGGTCTCAAAGATGCTTACCTGGAGCACTCGCGACTCCTCCACCAGCATGGCCACAGTGTAGCCTTGCGATTGGCGGATCCTGCCATGTTCTGCGGCTGCTGCGCAGACCGCCTTCGTGCCTAGATTGGATGGCATGTGCAGGCGCTTCACCAGCTCTTCCATCAGCTTGGGCAAATGTCCTGTACGCTGATCGACGGTCAGAGCGATCGCGGTTAACTCCGACTCGCGCTCAACCCTCGCTAGCCAATGATCGATCGTGACCTGGCAATCGCGTTTCAGAATCGCGGCCACTCGTTCTGTATTCGTCGGCTTCCGTGAGCCGCGTTCCTGCAATTTCCTCTTGATGATTGCGATCAGCTCTGGGATTGCCATCGGCTTCAACAGGATTTCATCAGCCTGCAGCAAAATGGCATTCATGGCCTCTTTCAGCGCCGGATACCCGGTAAAGACCAGCGTGATGGCCGTTGGGTTGATGTGCCGCATGGCGCTCACCACGGTAAAGCCATCACCGGCACCGGGCATGTGCAGATCGCACAAGAGTACGTCAAATGGCTCTATGTCGATCAAGTGAATTGCGTCCTGCACATTAGCAGCTGTAACCACGGCGAAACCGTTGATTTCCAGCACGGCCTTAAGTGAGGAGAGCACCAGGTCGTTATCGTCCACCAGCAACACCTTCTTCTTAGCTGATTGTGTAATCGTTGTAACCATTGAAATCCACCTTATCTTGAAACGCAGCGCACGGAATCCACACTACTTGTGGATTGGAGGCAAAGATTTGGCGGGACCTGCGAGGGCGATCACTACGAGGCGGGAAAGAGCACGGGGTATCTCGACTGGCGCTGCTTTGGTTGGCTTCGTCGTTTTTATTGGTGCTTCACAGGAACCGGTTAAGCAAAGGCGGGATCCCACAGAGGACTTATCCTTCAATGCCCGGCGGACTGAGTTCGCCAGGCGTGGTTGATTGATCTCCCGCTTAACTCGTGCGAAGTTCCTGGCATTCACTTGCGCCTTGCCTGGATCTTTCACCATAACAATATTCACCTGCATCTATCAGGCTACGCTTCCCGGGGCTTCAATACTGAGCGCTATTGAACATGCAGAGACCGAAAGGTAGAGAGGTACGTTTCTAATACTTTGTTACGTCTCCAAATGCTGCTGGGTGGAATAACGTGCAAGCAGCCCGGCTTGCTCAGAAAGGAGAAAGGACTAAAATTTTTAAAAGGGTGACGAAACACTTGCGGTCGTTTCTCTGTGCCTCTGTGTCCCGGTGGTAACTTTAAGCCCGAATTTTCTTCGCCTTGTCCCGCGTCTTTAGTTGTTCCAGCACCTGCGGCCCCAGATGCGAAATACTTCCCGCCCCCAGCGTCAGGATCATGTCGCCGGTCTCAGCCGCGCTCACAGCTTCCCTTGCCGCATCTTCAAACGACGGCATATAACGGGCTTCCTTCCCGGCAGCGCGCAATGCAGCAGCTACGCGCTCACCCGTAATGCCGGGGATCGGCTGCTCGCTGGCAGGATAGATATCAAGAACAAACACGGTGTCGGCATCATCAAAGGCGGCCGCAAACTCATCCAGCAGATCTCGGGTTCGCGTATAACGATGTGGCTGGAACACAACATGCACCTTATTGAACCGGCAGTCCCTGGCCGCGGCCAGGGTCGCGCGAATCTCGGTAGGATGGTGGCCATAGTCATCGATCACGCTCACGCCGCCCACGCGTCCCTTGAGTTGAAACCGGCGGTCCACACCGCCAAAGTTCTCCAGGCCTTCGCGGATCCGCTCCGGATCCAGGTCCAGCCCCACGCCCACGCTCACAGCTGCCGTTGCATTCAGCACGTTGTGGTGCCCAGGCACCTGCAGGTGAAACTCACCCAGAGATTTTCCGCGATATTCCACGGCAAAATGTGCGTAATGTCGGGTACTGCTGCACTGGGTCTTGTTGCGCAGGATACGGAAATCGGACCCCTCACTCACACCATAGGTAATCGCTCGCCTTGCCAGTCGCGGTAATAAAGACCGTAGCCGCGCATCGTCGTTGCACAGCAGTACTGTCCCATAAAAAGGCACGCGATCGACAAAATCGACAAACGCCTGCTCCACGTCCGCCATGTCGTGATAGCAATCCATGTGCTCGCGATCGATGTTCGTCACCACTGCCAGAATAGGTGACAGCTTCAGGAATGACCGATCACTCTCATCGGCCTCAGCCACCATATAGTGTGACTTGCCCAGTCGTGCATTCGAGCCCATGGCATCCACCCGCCCGCCGACCACCACGGTTGGATCCAGTCCGCCGGCATTCAGCACCGCAGCCACCATGCTGGTGGTCGTGGTCTTGCCATGCATTCCGGCGATCGCGATTCCATATTTCAACCGCATCAATTCAGCCAGCATCTCTGCCCTGGGAATCACAGGAATGTGCTGGGCATGGGCCGCGCTGATTTCAGGATTGTTGCTCTGCACCGCCGAACTCGTAACCACCACCTCTGCGCCGGTGATGTTTTCGGCCTTGTGACCTATAAAGATGATGGCGCCCAACTCCGCCAGACGCTCCGTGACAGACGATGCCCGCAAATCAGAACCTGACACCTTGTACCCAAGCGTCAGCAGCACTTCGGCGATACCGCTCATGCCGATGCCGCCAATGCCTACGAAATGTATCCTCTGTATTTTTGCGAACATTGTTTTTGTCGCTACCGCTCCAAACCGCTTAATAGCGTTTCCCTCTTCAGACTTGCGGGCGCTTGTTGCAGCGGGCTCGGCACGTGTTCGGCCTCGCCCTTATTCTTGTCGCTTCGCTCCAAACCGCTTAAGAGCTTCTTTCTACTCTATTACTGCTTGGCTCCTACCGCAGCGGGCTCGGTGCGTCTTCGGCCTGGCCCTTATCTTTACCTTCTTCCATACTCAGGCCGTTATCCCGACGTCCGTTAAGCGAAACGCGCGCTTTCTTCAGCGCGTGAGCAGGACGGAGGGACCTTGTGCTTAGATTTCCGCCCTAAGTCCACACCCGAACCCATCAAGACCGATCAGACAATCTTTGATTCGCGTTACTTCGCCGCTAATTACGGCCCGCCAACTCTCCCACCATTCTCGCCACTCGCCCTGCCGCATCATTGTGCGAGAGCTTTTTCGCCCGCGCCGACATCTGCTCCAGCTTTGTATGATTCCCGATCAGCTCCGCCACTTTCTGTGCCAGCTTCTCAGGGGTCAACTCCGCCTGCGGGATTAACACAGCCGCCCCGCCTTCAGCAATCGCCTCCGCGTTACGTCGCTGATGATCGTCCGCGGCCGTCGGCAATGGAATGTAGATAGCGGGCTTCCCTGCCGCCGCAGCTTCCGCTACGGTACTTGCACCTGATCGACACACCAGCAGATCAGCCTGCGCAAACGCAGCCGGCATATCATCTATAAATGCCGAAACGTCCGCTGCAACGCCCGCCTTTTCGTACGTAGCGCGCACGTCATTATAGTCGCGCTCACCTGTCTGATGGATAACGTGCAATGCAGGAACTTGCCGTAGTACTTCCGGAACCGCCCCAGTCACCGCCACATTAATGGCATGGGCTCCCTGGCTGCCTCCAAACACCAGCAGAGTTGGCCGCCGGCCGGCCGCTGGAGCCGGCACTTTGAAAAACTCCTGCCTCACCGGAACGCCAACAACCTTTGCATTACGGAAATATTGCAATGTCTGCTCAAAATGTACCGCCGCCGCCGATACCCGATGTCCCACGATCTTGTTTGCGAATCCGGGGACATAGTTCGGCTCAAACGCCAGCGTCGGAATCCTGCTCAGGATCGCCGCCGCCATCGCCGGTCCGGAAGCATAGCCTCCTACTCCCACCACGACATCGGGCTCGAAAACGCTAATGATCTTGCGAGCATGAATCACCGCCATCGGCAGATCCACCAGCGTGCGCAGCCGTGTCATCAGGCTTACATTCTTGAGTGCGCCGACCTTAATATTCATCAGCCCAAATCCCGCCGCTGGAACCAGCCGGTTCTCAATGCCGCGGGCTGTTCCCACAAACAAAACTTCGGCTTGATAGCGCGCCTTCAACTCTCGGGCAATGGCCAGCGCCGGAATTACGTGTCCGCCTGTGCCTCCGCCGGCAATCAGTACTCGCATAGTCCGTCCATGTTGAATGAGCAGTGTAAATGAAAGGGTCCATTAGTCGCCTGAGTACCTGCGAAGAGTGTTAGACATTGGACAAATGATTCCTGCAATCTATGGTCCGTCAGACGACCAAGGCAAAGCGTGAGAGAGCACGACTAGACAACAAAAGGAATGAGCCGTGCTGTTCTCTTCGCGTACTCCTGATATTCCGGATAGGTAATGCGGAGAAGCCGCTCCTCGCAGATAATTCTGGTGATTAACGCGATGGCAGCCATGGCCGCCAATCCCAAATTACCCAGCGAGGGATGGACCGCCACTCCGGCTGTGATCACAAGGAGCGCGCCCAGGTAAATTGGATTGCGGACGTAATGATAAGGTCCGGCTGTAACCAGACGGCCATTGGTTGGGTTAGCAGCAAGATGAAAGCTGCGACGTCCGAGCGTGAACCGGGCCCAGATCACCAGCGAGATACCCGCTAACTGGAGGGCAACGCTGATAGCGCCGTTGCCAAAAAGTCCCTGGCGCGCCGCCAGTCCCCACACCGCGATGACAGCCACCCACGTGGCTGTGATTGAAAGCGGTTTAGCGATTCTTTCCTGCAAGTCCCACCGAGCCTGGATCAGAACACTCTGCTATTTACATACTACTCCCGGCAACAAAAAAGGCGGCCGGCAAGCCGCCCTCTTCAAGACGAACGTTCTCTTAGCAGCATCCCATCTTTACCTCTCCCGTTGCCGTCACAGGCGGGCCAAATGCCTCCATCGGAGCCGGAGCGCCTTTGTAGGCCTGAATCCAGCGGCGCACCGCGTCAAACAGAACCAGCACCACTCCAAGAATAAAGATCGACATCAGGATGGAATCAAGATATCCGGTGAAGATCGTCCCGGGCTTTTGCGTCAGAGGCCAGAAAATGTTCTTGATTGAGAGCACTCCGGCGCTGAGGGTGGTGACGCCCACAAAACACATGGGCGCAGCCGTAATCCAAGCGTACTTTGCTTTTCCCATATTGATCAGAAAGCTGGTGGTCACAGCCAGGGCGATCGTTGCCAGCAATTGGTTCCCCGTTCCGAACAGCGGCCACAGCGTAGAGATGCTGCCGGTATAAATCAGATATCCCCAGGCCAACACCACCACAAAGGTCGTTCCCAGATTGCCTGGCAACCACGCGTTATCCCCAAGCGGTTTATAAATCTTGCCAGTAAGTTCCTGCAGGACGTAACGGGCCACGCGGGTGCCAGTATCAATGGTGGTGAGAATGAACAGCGCCTCAAACATGATGGCGTAGTGATACCAATAGCCCATTAGCCTGGCCATGCCGGGCAGTCCTTTGAAAATTTGCGCCATGCCCACAGCCAGTGATACCGCTCCGCCCGTGCGCCCGGCCAGCTTCTCACCTACCTCGCGCGAATACATATCCAGGTTCACCGTGTGCAAACCCAGTTTGGAAAAAATCTCCGGAGTTGCATTGATGGCAAAGTAATCGCCCGGATGCATGGAGCACGCAGCGATCAGCGCGAGCACGCCGACCAGTGACTCCGCCACCATCGCGCCATAGCCGATGAAGCGCGCGTCTGTTTCCTTGTCCAGCATCTTCGGCGTCGTGCCGGAAGACACCAGCGAATGAAAGCCGGATATCGCTCCGCAGGCGATGGTCACAAAAAGAAATGGGAACAACTTGCCTTTGATGATCGGCCCGCCGCCATGCACAAACTGGGTCACCGCGGGAAACTGAATATTGGGATGAACAATGAACACGCCCAGGATCAGCACCGCGATGGTGCCCAGCTTCACATAGGTGGATAGATAATCGCGTGGTTCCAGCAGCAGCCACACCGGCAGCACGGAAGCAACGAATCCGTAGATCGCCATCAGGATCGTGATCTGGTGAGCATTGAACGTAAGCAGGTGCGCCGCGCCCGACTGTGCGAACCAGTTTCCGCCGATCACGCTGGCAATCAGGAACACGACACCGAAAATGCTCGGCCCCGCAATCTTAATACCGCTGCCACTCTTGAACATCCACCCGCCCATAATGAGCGCGATTGGAATGGTCATGCCGATGGTGAACACGCCCCACGGACTCTGGGAGAGCGCATTCACCACCACAATGCCGAGTCCGGCGAGCGTCACCAGCAGAATGAACAGCACGGCAATCATCGCCACCGTTCCCGCGAATGGCCCTATCTCCGTTCTTGCCACATCGGCGAGCGAACGTCCTTTATGTCGCACGGAAGCCACCAGAACGGTAAAGTCCTGCACGCACCCTGCAATCACTGCGCCGATCAGCAGCCACAGGAATCCCGGAGCAAAGCCGAACTGCGCTGCCAGCGTTGGCCCAACCAATGGCCCTGCGCCGGCAATCGCCGCAAAATGGTGACCGAATAATACCCACTTAGGTGAAGGCACGTAATTGTGCCCATCTTCAAAATTGTGCGCGGGAGTGGTCCGGCGGTCATCCAGAGCCAGGGCCTTGGCAGCGATGAATGCGCTGTAATAACGATAGGCAATCACATAGACGCAGAGCGCGCCCAGAAGGACAGGAAAGGTATTCATTTATTCGCTCCTGAGATTCCGTCGAACGACAAGCAGGTTGCGATCTACTACCTTAGGACTCATGCACACGGGCCAGAATTCAGCTACCGTGATCTCCGACTTCGCCGCGCGAACCGGGCTCGGCAATAGTCTGGGTCCTGCAGCTTTGATGCTTCATCCTGTGCTCTGCTGTTGCCCGCTCCTGTGACACCCATCACACCAATGCGAAGCGCCGGAAGTGGTATCATGCCCGCTCACAGGGTTCTTCCGCCGTTAGCGTCACTCCCTATTGGACGCTATTCACCCAGGAGGCTTTCCATGGCTACTACACCCATCAAGACAGACACTGGAATTGAACAGCTGCTTCGGACTGAAGTTGAGCTGCATCCCCCGGCATTCCTGGCTGAGCAGGCGCGCGTCAAAGACTTTGACGCAGAATATAAGCGCTCCGTGGAAGACCCTGAAAAATTTTGGGCTGGCGTTGCCGGTGAATTGGAATGGTTCCAGCCATGGACAAGAGTTTTTTCGTGGACGTACCCGACCTTTGAGTGGTTTCAGGGCGGCAAGTGCAACATCGCCTATAACGCGCTCGACCGGCAGGTGAAATCCGGACGCAAAAACAAGCTCGCCTACACCTGGGTCCTGGAGGACGGGTCAGAACAGCAGATTACCTACGGCCAACTGCTTGACTCCGTCTGCCGCACCGCCAATGGTTTGAAATCGTTGGGTGTGAAAAAGGGCGATCGCGTCATCATCTATATGCCGCTTTCGCTCGAAGGCGTGATCTCCATGCTGGCCTGTGCGCGTATTGGCGCTGTACATTCTGTGGTTTATGCCGGCTTCAGCGTGCAGGCCCTCCGAAGCCGAATTGAAGATGCCCAGGCGCGCATCATCCTTACCTCTGATTTCACGTATCGTCGCGGCAAGCGCGTGCCCCTGCGCTCCATCGTCGAAGAATCCATCGCTGGACTTGAATTAGTCGATAAAGTCGTGGTCCATCGCCGTGGAACGCCAACTACTGAGCTCGGTCCGCGCGAAGTCGATTTTCATGATCTGGTGAAATCGCAGAAAGCAGATTGCCCCGCGGAAGTGATGGACTCAGAAGATCCGCTGTATATCCTTTATACAAGCGGCACCACCGGCAAGCCGAAAGGCGTGGTCCACGTGCACGGCGGCTACATGGTTGGCACTTACTATCACATGACCCGCTTCTGGGACATTCGCGACGATGATGTCTTCTTCTGCACCTCCGACATCGGCTGGGTGGTCGGTCATTCCTATATCGTCTACGCGCCGCTTCTTGCCGGCGCAACCACCGTCTTCCGCGAAGGCGCCATTGATTTTCCACATCCTGCCATAGCCTGGGAGGTCGCCGAAAAGTATGGCGTCTCCGTGATCTTCACCGCGCCCACGGCTGTTCGCATGTTTATGCGCCATGGTGATGAGCTTCCCAAAAAATACAATCTCTCCAAAATCCGTCTCTTTACCTGCGCGGGCGAACCTCTGAATCCAGAAGCATTGCAGTGGGCATATCGAGTGATCTGCGGCAGCGGTAAGACCGGCTTTGTTGCCGACAACTGGTGGCAGACTGAAACCGGCGGACCGTGCCTGGGTACCATGTGCACATTCCCGCAACGTCCAGCGAAAGCCGGCAAAGCCCTGCCGGGCGTGATTGCTGAAGTTGTGGACCCGCGTGGCAACCGCATGCCGCCCAACAAAGGCGGACTCCTGGTTCTGCGCCGTCCCTTCCCGCACATGTTCCGCACCGTATTCGGAGATCCCGAACGCTATGCCCAGGACTGGGGCAAGGTTCCCAACGCATACACCACGGGAGACGTCGCCGTTTGCGATGAAGACGGTTACTTCACTGTCGTCGGCCGCGCCGATGATGTGTTAAACGTAGCTGGGCATCGCATCGGTACCGCTGACGTGGAAGGCGCCCTCGTCAGCCATCCTGCCGTTGGCGAAGCTGCCGTGATAGGAATCCCCGACGAGATCAAAGGCGAGAACATCAAGGCGTTCGTCACGCTTCGTGTTGGCCATGTGGCTTCGCCGGAGCTGGAAGCCAAACTAAAAGACCACGTGCGTCACACACTAGGATCTATCGCCGTGCCGGTGGCAATTGCCTTTCCAGATAAGCTGCCCAAAACGCGTAGCGGGAAGATCATCCGCCGTCTTTTGAAAGCCCAGGAATTGGGCCGCGACGTGGGAGATCTATCAACGCTGGAAGAGTAAATCAATAATCCCCTGGGTTTACCCTGGTTCTTCGCTCCTTGTCGCGAGTGGAACGAGGGATGTATACGGTCGGACTGGTTCCAGGCTCGCCCTTATTCGCGGGTTTCACCCAAACTGCACTGACCTCTTCGTATGCGGTCCACCCACGAATCCTGTGATCGGGAACGTAACCGGCCCAACTCTTTCGCTTGCTGTGCCCATGGCCACAATCGACGGAATGAAATGCTCGTGTGTCGGCAGCGCAATGTTCACCGCCGGCGCTTTCGACCGGTAATCCAGCAAGGCGTCTGCATCTTTGCGCTCGAAGACATCTGTCGCCCAGTGGTCGAATTCATTCGCCCACTCTGGCGGCGCTACCGGATGAAATGAAAACAGCCGCAGATTGTGGATCAGGAATCCGCTGCCCATAATCAGCACGCCCTCGTCACGCAACGGGGCCAGCGCTCGGCCAAGCTCAAACAATGCTTTAGGATTCTGCGTTGGAATCGACATCTGCAGCACCGGCGCATCCGCCAGCGGATACATCGCGCGTAACGGAACATAGGCTCCATGGTCGAGACCACGTGTTGTGTCGCTTCCTACTTTGTCTTTACCCAGAAGTTCACGCACTCGCTGCGCCAGTTCGGGCGCGCCCGGAGCCGGATAGGTCACCTGATAGTACTTTTCCGGGAACCCGTAAAAGTCATAGATCAGCGGCACCGTGGTGGTTGCACCCAGCGTGATAGGCCGCTCTTCCCAATGCGCCGAGATCATCAGAATCGCGCGCGGACGCGGCATGTTATCTGCCCACGCTTTCAACTCTCCGATCCATAGCTGGTCATCCAGTAGAAATGGCGAGCCGTGGGCCAGAAAGAGAGAAGGCATGGTTTTAGAAATGTTGTGTTCTTCCATGTCCCCCTTGGATGAATAGAACTAAGTAAACGACTCATGACGCGCCCGGAATACGGGGAAACACGACTGATATTGCACCTGGGTAATTAAGCAAAACTTACCCCTGGGATTAAGGGCTTAAACCCTGCCCTATGAGGTTACGCCTTATTCCTCCACCGGGCTTTCCCGGCAACAATCCCTCACCGCTTTCAAATTGATCGCAGCATACATAAAAACGTGCCGAAGTAAGAGGCATGACGCACAGCTCTCATATTGGGAGATCTGTTTGGGGAGACTTGGCATGAAATTTGCCGCTGCTTTACTTGTTCTGCTTTCCATGCTGTCCGTAAGCGCCCACGCAAAGGTCATGTTCACCAGTGACGCTGAAAACAGCACGCGCGTGATCGCCTCCAGCACTTCCGGCAAAAGCTTGACGCCTGTTCAGCCTTTGGTCGCAGAACCAGCAGCGGCCGCGCCAGTGATAGCTGCGGCCATCCTGAAGTTGAAACCGGAACCGCCGCATCGTTTTATCGACCGCACAAATTCTCTCGCATTCACAGCCCTCGCCGGGTCGCTGACGGCAGACGCGCTTTCCACGCAGAGAGGTCTGGCTTATCCACGCTTTCACGAAATGAACCCGATCGCCCGGCCATTTGTGCAGACTCGGACCGGAGCCGCGTTTTACAGCGCCGGCAGCTTCGCCTTTTTGACCGGTGGCATGTATCTGGCACATAAGACGAATCACCACAAGCTGGAAAAAATCACGCCATTCGTGATTTCCGGGTGGGAAGCTTTTCTTGCCGCCCGGAATTACCACTTGATATCCAAGGCTGCCAACCAGCATTAGATTGCAAACAGGAAAGGCGAGCGCCGGGAGCGCTCGCCGAATTTCCTGCAATTGGGAGTCAGGATTACAACGGTAAAACTACCTTGCTTCCATTCAACATATATTCCAGCTGATATTTGGCGTTTTTCCTGGGTGGGGCAGAAAAGTAAATGTACCCGGCAACAGACACAGCCGTATTACCTTCTGGAAGACCTTTTTCCTTCAATTCCAATTCCATGGTTCGACGGTCAGCATCGGTCGATCCCGGTTTCGGCGGCTGCGGGCCTCCCACACCCACGCCAACGCCTGTGGATGTGACCACGCCTCCTGGTCGCCGCTGACCCGTAACCGGATCGATCCCGCCAGTCTCGTATCCGATGCCTGCAGTGGGGGAGATCGTCACATCCTTGCCACCGTAGTTGGGTTCGGCGTGTCTTTGCAATTTACCCGCGACAATCGCCGCGCTCGTCGGCTTGCTTCCTATGTCCTGGCCGGTAATGCGAAGGACAAAGTCAGTCAGTGCAACCTCCATCATGCCGTCTTTCTGCGGATACACAGCTACTTCCACCACCATGCAGCACTGGTCAACGTCTGTGGCAAACTCTTTGCGAGCTTCTTTGGCGCTCAGCAATCTTGCTCCCAGGCTGCTTCCATTCTGCTCAGCGTGCGCTGCGTACTTTTCCGCGCTGGCGCGCGGTACTGTCCCTCGAGGCGAATCTGCTAACAGCGTCGCCGCGAAAACAAAAACCAGGGGCAGAAGCTTCTTCGTTTTCATTCATTTTCCTCCACTTTCGTTTCAGTCCTGATTACTGCTACTGCTGAGCTGCGCTCGTATCTTCAACGTTTTCCCGCTGATTACGTAGATTCTCTGTACGAATTTTTGCTGCCCCGGCGCGGACACAGACAGGTTGTAAGCTCCGGGATCCAGCCACATGCTCTTGAGCTTTTCCGCCGGCCCTGCGTACGCGTCATCCAGATACACTTGCGCGCCTTTTTCGTTCGTTGACAGCTTTACCTCACCCTTGTCCGCTCCGTAGCCCAGGCTCCCGCCATAGATGCCGGAAGATAGTAAGGACCGTAAAACGGATCATAAAATCCATAGGCAAAAGGAGAATAAAAGGGACCAAAGCCGCCGAACGGATACAGTCCGTAACCGTAATAGGGAAAGAAACCTGCGGGAAAGTGCGCGTACCCCACGCCGATATTTATCGTACCCAGATGGATATGGCTTTGATGATGAGTGGTTCCGTCTTTGTCATCTTTTTCGTCATTGTCACCGGCGGCGTCTTTGGATTGAGCGGCAGATTCCTGGTTGGGATTTGTGGAACCCTGCGTAGACGCGCTTCTCTTGCTATCCGGCATGGCCGCATCCCGCTGCGAAGACTTGTTCTGATCTGGTGCAGACTTATCCGGCGCCTTCTGCTCCACCGAACCATTCGTCGGACCGGTCGCCGACGATGGTTGCTGGCTCGTCTGGGCTGAAGCAGCCCCGATGAAAAGCGATGTGGCTAAAAAAATTCCCGACATCAGCATTTTGCGTGATTTGCCCATCTGGCATGCTCCTGGCTGAAAATCTTAAGCCAAAGTCTTAAGAGCACGCGGGTGGCCAGTTTCTGCCGATGCTAAAGGCAGCTATTTGAATCACTTCTTCGGCCGAATATACCGGGAATTCGCTTGCTGGTGGTTTTCGACCACAGCATTCGGTGCATTTCAACCAGCCGCCCCCCGTCCGTCCTTTACGTGCAATCTTCAGAGGATTGCAAGGTTGCATCTAAAATCGAGGTGCCTCTGGTATATACTTGCGCGCCATAAAAATATATCCGGATCGAGTGGTTCGGAATTCCTGGGAGAGTCCGACTTTCATGAATGACCTTCCGTCGTTAATACAGCAAGCCCCTGAGTCAGCTATCGCCGTCATCATCCCCGAAACAGGCACATCGGTCACCTACAGTTCCCTTCGCCAACAGGTACATTCGCTCGCGGAAAGTCTGGCTGGAGCCGGCATTCGCCGAGGGGATCGCGTCGCCAATGTTCTGCCCAACGGGTTGGGAACCATTGTGACTTTTCTCGCCTCATCCATCGCAGGAACAGCAGCTCCACTGAATCCGGCGTACAAATACGAAGAGTTCGTCTTTTATCTTGAAGACACTAACGCCAAGGTGATGCTGGTGCCGCCGGAAGGCGCTGAGGATGCCCGCCGCGCCGCCGAACATATGAAGGTCCCGATTTTTGTTGTAGCGACCGATGATAAGGGCGAAGTAAGCATGGTCAATGGGCCCAAACCGGTTACCGTCTCTCCGCTTTCCCCTGATGACGTGGCACTGGTCCTTCACACCAGCGGCAGCACCGGACGCCCCAAGCGTGTCCCGCTTAAACATCGTAACCTCGCCATTTCCACCGGCAATATCGTTGCAACCTACGGTCTCACTGCGAACGACAGATCTCTTTGCGTAATGCCGCTGTTCCATGTGCATGGATTAGTCGCCTCGACCCTGGCGACCTTCCGCAGCGGAGGAACGGTTATCGTGCCGGAGAAGTTCAACCCCATGTCATTCTGGCGCACCGTGCGTGACTTCAAACCCACGTGGTACTCCTGTGTTCCCACGATCCACCAGCTTTCCGTGGCCCGCATCAACGAAAAGCCGGAAGGCGTGGACAGCCTGCGCTTTGTCCGTTCCTGCAGCTCTGCGCTCTCTCCAACATTGATGGAAAAGATTGAGAACCTGATCGGCGTACCAGTTCTTGAAGCTTACGGCATGACGGAGGCGTCCCATCAGATGGCTTCCAATCCACTTCCGCCACGTGCTCATAAGGGCGGATCAGTTGGTCCAGGGACCGGAGTAAAGATCGGCATCATGGATGAAGAGGGCAATCTGATGCCGCCGGGAGAACTGGGGGAAGTCGTAATCCAGGGTCCCAACGTCATCGAAGGTTATGAGAATAATCCTGAGGCCAACGCCAAGTCCTTCACCAACGGCTGGTTCCGTACCGGTGACCAGGGACGGCTGGACCCTGAAGGTTATCTCCACCTCACTGCCCGCATTAAAGAACTCATTGTCCGCGGTGGTGAAAAGATTGCCCCGCTGGAGATCGATGAAGTCATGCTTACGCATCCCTGCGTGGCGGAAGCCGTAGCCTTCGGCATGCCGCATCCCACATGGGGAGAAGAGGTTGCCGTTGCCGTGGTACTCAGGGAGCCACATCCTGAATCCGGCTTGATCGAACATTGCAAGAAGTACCTGGCGGACTTCAAAGTTCCCAAAAAGGTTTGCATCGTGGAGAAAATTCCCCGCACGGCCACTGGCAAAATCCAGAGGCGTGCCGTGGCTGAGGCGCTTTCAGGGGTCAAATAGTTGAGATATCTCATTGTAGGTGCGGGAGCAGTTGGCGGATACATTGGTGCCCTGATGTCGCGGGCCGGATATGACGTGACTCTGCACGCGCGCGGTCCTCATCTTGCCGCGATGCAGAAGAATGGCGTCCGCGTGATCACCGCCGACGGCGATTTCATTTCAAACCCCAGAGTTATTTCTGACCTGAAAGACGGCGCTCCGTATGACGTCATCTTTCTGTGCGTGAAGGCCCACGGGCTGCCTCCTCTGGCTCCGCAGCTTTCCGCTGCCATTGGTCCGGAAACTGTCTGTGTGAGCACGCAAAACGGCATCCCGTGGTGGTATTTCCAGAATGATTCTGGCCCGCTCACGGGCATGCGCCTGGAGAAGGTCGACCCCAATGGCGTTGTTTCATCCGTGATTGACTCTAAACGTGTCATCGGTTCGTTAATCTACTTCGCCACAGAGATCGTTCAACCTGGCATCATCAAGCATGACGAGGGCAATCGTATCTCTCTGGGTGAGCCCGATGGCTCACGTTCTGACCGTATTCGTGACATTGCGCAGGCACTTGTAGCGTCCGGGCTGCGAGCGCCGGTTACAGCGCGGTTACGGAGCGAAATCTGGGTAAAGATCCTGGGCAATGTTGCCTTCAATCCCATCAGCGCACTTACCGGCGGCACTCTGGCCCAGATTTTGCGCAACGAGCACACCCGTGAATTGGTGCGCAAGATCATGCAGGAGACGGAATCAGTCGCAGCAAAACTAGGAATGGAACTGCCGGTCAGCATTGAACAACGCATGGCCGGTGCGGAAAAAGTGGGAGAACACAAGACGTCTATGCTTCAAGACCTGGAAGCCGGGCGTCCGCTTGAATTGGAAGCAATCGTCGGAGCTGTGCTTGAGATCGGTGAACGGCTGGAGATTTCCATGCCGCACACAAGAACGGTATATGCCTGCGCCAAGCTGCTGGCCGAGCGCCGCGCGGCCGCGCAGAAAAATTAGCTTTCCTCGAGGGAACAACCATGTACAAACGGTGGATTCAGTTCGTTTGCGCGATTATTGCCATGATCATGATCGCCAACCTGCAGTATGCCTGGACGCTCTTTGTTAAACCCCTGCAAGCCGCTCACAAAGATTGGTCTCTCAATGGCATTCAGCTCGCCTTTACTCTCTTCATCTTTCTGGAAACCTGGATTACGCCCGTCGAAGGCTGGATGATTGACCGCCTGGGACCGCGCATCTTCCTTTCCATGGGCGGCATCTTGTGCGGCCTGGGCTGGACCGGAATGGGATACGCGCGCACTCTCACCGAGCTCTGCGTATGCTACTCCCTCGCCGGCTTTGGCGCGGCTTTCGTCTATAGCGGCTCTATCTCCACCGCACTCAAATGGTTTCCTGACAAGCGTGGCACAGTCTCCGGCTTTATTACCGCCGGCTTCGGAGCAGGCTCGGCATTGTTCATTCCCATGATTGCCGACATGCTCAGGGTCGCCAACTATCGGACAGCCTTCATCTATACCGGCATCGGGCAGGGTCTGGCGATTCTCATCGCTGCGCAGGTGCTGCAGAATCCCGGACCGGACTTCAACGTCTCACCCGCAGCCAAGAAGCCGGTATCACCTAAGTTGCGACGCAGCGCGGTTCAATTCAACAGCGGCCAGATGATGATGACACCGCAGTTCTGGCTGCTGTACGTGGCGTTCGTACTGACTTCAGTAGGCGGCTTGATGATCACCGCGCAAGCCGGACCGGTCGCTAAAGGCATGGCTATTCCCGCCGCCGCGATTGTCACTGCTCTGGCGCTCAGTCGTGTTGCCAACGGCGGTGGCCGCATTTTCTGGGGATGGCTTTCTGACCACGTCGGACGCGAAATGGCCATGGTGATACCTTTTACGTTGCAGGCACTCTGCATCGTTAGCGTTCTCACCCTGGGCAAGCTATCCGGCGGCTGGTTTATTGCAACTATGATTGCCGTCTACTTCACCTGGGGCAGCATGTTCTCCCTGTTCCCGGCGATCATTGGCGACTACTTTGGCGCCAATCACGCCACCTCAAACTACGGATTCCTCTACACCGCCAAAGGTGTGGCATCCATCGGCGGCGGCTGGGTCGCAGCCAAGATGTTCGAGAAATTCGGCAACTGGAATGCTGATTTTTACACCACCGCCGGTCTGGCGTTACTCTCCGGCGTTCTGATCCTTGTGGTCAAATTCATGCCGCTCCCGGCAAAGCACGAAGGCGCTGAGCCAGTGATGGCGGCCGCCAAAGTCAGCTAGGCAAATTACTTCTACAAGCAAAATGGCCGCGGCGTTCTGCTGCGGCCTTTGCATTGGTCACGAAACCTGTTATTCCGTCTGCTGCGTAATGTTTAACAGAACGCCTACGCTGGCCAGCATCACAAACAATGACGATCCGCCATAAGAGATAAACGGCAGAGGAATACCTTTGGTCGGCAGCAGCGCCAGCACAACGCTCATATTGAAGAAAGCCTGCATTACGATCATCGTCGTTATGCCGGTAGCCAGAAAACGCGCAAAAGGATCGTGTGCTCGCAGGGCGGTGCGGAAGCCACGCCAGGCAAACACGGAAAACAGCAGCGCGATAGCGACCGCGCCAATCAGACCCAACTCTTCCGACGCCACGGCATAAATAAAATCGGTGTGGGGTTCCGGAAGGTAGAAAAGCTTCTGCTTGCCTTCCATCAGGCCGATCCCGGTCAGCCCGCCGGTACCAACTGCGATCAATGACTGCGTAATGTGAAAGCCGGCGCCCTGGGGATCAGACCATGGATCAAGAAAGACGGCCATGCGTCGAGCACGCCAGCCCACGTGAAACAAGAGGTAATACATGGCCGGAATGATCGGCATCAGCGCATAGCCAAAAAATCTGAGCCGCATCCCCGCCACATAAAAAATCGCCGCGGTAACACCCACGCAGACAATGGCGGTTCCCAGATCAGGCTGCTTTACGATGAGCAAGGCAAACAGCGCCACGGGTACAATTGCCGGCAAGAGCGTATGACGCCAGTCATCAATGGCTTTAACCCGGCTCTCGAGAAAAAATGCCAAAAAAAGAATCAGCGCGGGCTTGGCCAGTTCCGAAGGTTGAAACGATGCGGCTCCAAGCCTGATCCAGCGGTGCGTATTATGCGATCGATCAAGGAAGAAGACCGCCACCAGCATCAGCGTGGTCAGGCCCAGAAAAGTAAAGACTATGCCGGGACTCTTCCAACGGCGATAGTCAACCTTCATGATGATCGTCATGGCCGTTAAGCCGGCCAGGGCCCAGCCAAGCTGGCGGAAGAGGAAGTAATATGCGGACCCAAAACGATCATTAGCCATCACGGCGGAAGCACTGAAGACCATGAGAACGCCGATCACGACCAGAAGCAAAGTGGAACCAAAAAGCCATTTATCGATTCCAACCCGCTTTGCCACTAACTTCTGTCTCCCAGCGTCACCGGGGTAAGTCCGAGCACCTGCTCCTTAAAAACGCGCCCGCGCTGCTCATAATTTTCAAACTGGTCAAAGCTGGCGCATGCCGGCGCCAGAACAACAACGTCACCGGGCCTGGCTGAGTCGAATGCCTGGCGCACCGCGCGTTCCAGCGTTCCTGAGTGTGTGATCTCGGTGGCGCCTTGTATCTGTGAGCTGATCTTTTCCGCCGCGGCGCCAATCAGATAAGCCCTTTTGGTCCGTGCGCGCAGCAGCGGAACAAGTTCTGTGTAGTCGCTGCCTTTGTCTTTGCCGCCAAGAATGATGTGAATATTTCCGGGAAAAGACTCCAGCGCTTTCACCGTGGCATCAACATTGGTGGCCTTGGAATCGTTGTAGAAACCCACGCCGTTGATGGTCGTCACAAATTCCAGGCGATGTTCCACGGCGCGGAATTCGATCACCGCCTGCCGCACCTGCTGAGCGGTGCATCCGGCCAGCATGGTCATGGTCACAGCCGCCAGAACGTTTTCGACATTGTGTTCGCCTTTGAGCTGAATGTCAGACCGGCCCAGCACCACCTGCTCTTTGCCGTTTTCGCAAAAAATAATCTGCTCACCTTTTAAAAACGAACCATTCTCCAACGCACCCTTGCGGCTGAACCAGTAAAGTTTGGCTTTTATCTTCGACTGCAATGCCGCCGAAGTCGGATCGTCTGCATTGAGGACTGCGAAATCATTGGCTGACTGGTTTTCGAAGATCCGCGCCTTGGCGTCAACGTAAGCCTGAAATGTGTGATGGCGATCCAGATGGTCCGGCGTGATGTTGAGGATTCCGGCAATCCATGGGCAGAACTGCTCAATGGTTTCCAGTTGAAAACTTGATATCTCCAGCACAGCAAAACTGTCTGCCGACGATTTTCCTGCCAGCGAAATCACCGGCGTCCCGATGTTGCCGCCCACCAGCGTCTTCTTCCCGCTCTTGGCAAGAATCTCGCCCACCAGAGTGGTGGTTGTAGTTTTGCCGTTCGAACCGGTAATCGCCAGCATCTTGCCTTTTAGAAAACGCGACGCCAGCTCAACTTCGCCAATGACGGGAATCCCCATCGTCCTGGCATGTTGCAATGACGGCTGGTCAGAGGGAACGCCGGGGCTCACCACAATCAAATCCTGATCGCGAAACGTACGTTCGCCATGATGGCCTGTCTCAATCGATATTCCGCGATCGAGCAGTGCGGCTGCTTCGCCTTGCAACTGCACTTCACTCTTGGCGTCAGAAACAGTTACTTTGGCGCCGTGCTCCTGGAGAAAAATTGCCGATGCTGCGCCGGAACGCCCCAGTCCAACCACCAGAACGCGTTTCCCTTTCAGATTGTTATCACTGTTCCACTGAGCCATGTCTGCACCATTGTGCCATGAATCGGCGCGGCTTAACGCAACTTGAGGGTGGTAAGTGCAAAAAGAGCAAAGATCAGGGCAAGAATCCAGAAGCGTATGATGATCTTGGATTCAGACCACCCTGCCAGCTCAAAGTGATGGTGCAGCGGCGCCATCTTGAAGATACGTTTCTTGCGAAGCTTGTACGATCCCACCTGAAGAATCACTGACAGCGCCTCAATCACAAACACTCCGCCGATAAAGGGCAGCAGCAGTTCCTGCTTGATGATTACGGCCACCGTTCCGATCGCGCCGCCCAGGGCCAGCGAACCAACGTCGCCCATGAAGATCTCGGCCGGATGCGCGTTGTACCAGAGAAAGCCAATACTGGATCCCACCATGGCTCCGCAGAAGATGGTCAGTTCCGCTACCTGCGGCATCTTCTGTAGTTCCAGATATTCTGAGAACACGGCATGTCCGCTTAAATAAGTAAGCACTGTAAGCGCGCCGGCAGCGATCACCGTACACCCGATCGCCAGCCCATCCAGTCCGTCGGTGAGATTTACCGCGTTACTTGATCCCACCAGCACCAACATCACAAATGCGACAAACGGCGTAAACGCCATAAACCATATGTGGGGATAATGTCGCAGGCTCTCAATCACCAGATCAGGCCGGAACTGCTTCACGAAAGGAACCATCAGGTGGGTGGAGTACTGACGTTCTGCGGTGAGAAAAACCAGCGCAATTCCCACGGCGCATGCCATCAGGAATTGCAGCAGCAGCTTGGTGCGTCCAGTCAGCCCAAGATTCCGTTTATTAACGATCTTTAAATAATCGTCCGCGAAGCCGATCGCACCGAAAGCAATCGTGGAAAGAACCGCCATCCATATATAAGGGTTGGAAAGATCGGCCCACAGCAGCGTGGGCACAATAATGGCGATGGTGATAAGTACTCCGCCCATGGTCGGTGTACCGGCTTTTTTCTGGTGCGCCTTGGGGCCTTCTTCGCGTATGTACTGGCCGATTTGAAATTCACGCAATTGCCGGATAATGGCCGGACCAATGATCAGGCCCATAAACAGTGCTGTAAGACTGGCAAATGCAGTGCGAAACGTTACGTAACGGAATATGCGGAACGGAGGGAAATACGCGAACAGTTTTTGATAGAGAAGCCAGTAAAGCAATATTCCTCCGTTACGTTATGGGCAAAGCCGCTTGCTGATCATATATTGTCTGCTGGGAATAAATGCCGCAGGCCGTTGAGAGGAAACCTTCCTGTAACCCCGCCCATTGATCAGGGTGTCAGGTTCAAGCCGGTTTCCCGGTCAAATTTTCCTGAACCATCTCCAGGGCACGTTCCAGCTTCACGCTGCGTGAAGCCTTCAGCAAAACGGCGTCACCCGCGCGCAATTCACGGACCAGCCACTCCCCCGCCTCTTCCGGCGTATCCACAAAGTGTGACTGAACACCGGCTCCGCAGGCCGCCTCTGCCAGAGCTCTGGCCAGACCCCGAACGCCAATGACTACGTCGATCTTCTTTTCCGCGGCGTGCTGGCCGGATTCGCGATGTAAAGCTTCCGCCGTTTGCCCCAGCTCCATCATCTCACCAGCAATCAGGATGCGACGCTCAGCCTTCATCCCCGCGAGCGCATCCACCATGGCGTCAAGCGCGCGAGGGTTGGAGTTGTAGCAATCGTTGATCACGGTGGCGCCGCGCAGCTCTGTGATCTGGCCACGCTTGTCAGTTGACTGAACGGTCCCAAGCGCCTTTGCCGCAAGCGAAGGCAGCACTCCGCGCTCAATGGCGGCAGTGCAAGCCGCCAGCGCATTCATCACGTTATGCTCACCCACCAGCGGAAGTGTTACGTGCTCACGCACGCTTCCCGCAACCAGCTCAAAGGTGGAACCTTCCACACCCAGCGCTTGTATGTTCTGCGCTGAAACATCCGCCGCGCGCTTGATCCCGAAAGTGACTACCTTGCCTTTGAAGTTGCGTCCGAACTGGCTCACATATTCGTCGTCGGCATTCAGTACCGCCGTCCCGTTGCTGGGCAGCGTCTCTACAATTTCGTACTTGGCACGCGCGATGTCGGCAATGGAACTGAAAAATTCCAGATGCACGGGCGCAACGCATGTGACCACTGCCAGATCATGTTGGGCCAGCTTGCCCAGTGCGCGAATTTCGCCCACGTGGTTCATGCCCATCTCAACCACTGCAATGTCATGCTCAGCTTCCAGCTTCAGCAGCTGCAGAGGCATGCCAATGTGGTTGTTCAGGTTGCCACTGCTTTTCATTACGCGAAACTTGGTGCCCAGCAGATGGGCCAGCAGCTCTTTGGTGGTAGTTTTCCCAGCGGACCCGGTAACCGCTAGCAAAGGTTTGCCCCACAGACGGCGTGCCGCCGCGCCCAGTGACTGCAAGGCCGCCAGCGTGTCATCCACGCGAAGCAATCGATGCGCGTCAGCATCCAGCTTCCTCTTTCCGTCAACCACAGCTGCAACCGCTCCTTTTTCCAGAGCGGAGTTCACATAATCATGACCGTCAAAGCGGTCGCCCTGCAAAGCGATAAAGAGATCACCCGGCTGCAGTGACCGCGAATCAATGGAGTAGCCCATGGCAACCTGTTCCTGGTCCACCGCGCCCTGGGCGCCGGTAAACTCAGCAATTCGCCAGAGTGGTAACTTCATTGCCTTCTTTCCTCCTGCTTTGCGTATCCCATCTGTTGTAATGTTTCCCGCGCCACCTGAACATCATCAAAGGTGAAGGAACCTTCGCGCGTAATCTGGACCTTTTCATGTCCTTTACCGGCAATCAGGACTACATCGCCTGGCTGCGCTTTTTTCAACGCCAGCCGGATCGCTGCCTTCCGCTCCGGCTCCAGCACGTGCCGGTCACGATTACCGTCAAGGCCGGGCAGAACATCATCCATGATTTTCAGGGGATCTTCACTCCGTGGATTGTCTGAGGTGAGTACCACGAAATCACTGCCCTGCGCCGCTGCCTGACCCATGAGTGGCCGCTTCGTCTTATCCCGATCTCCACCGCAGCCGAATACGGTAATCACGCGTCCACTCGATCGGGAACGGGAAGCAAAATCGCGAGCAATGGAGGTAAGGTTCCGCAACGCGTCGTCTGTATGCGCGTAATCCACAACTACGGTAAAAGGCTGACCACAGTCCACCCGCTCAAACCTTCCCGGCACCTGATTGAACTGGCTGAGGGCTTCCGCGATCTGGGGCAGCGAACATCCACGCGCCCAGCATGCGGACGAAGCAGCCAGCAGGTTATACACATTTACCTGGCCAATGAGCCTTGCGGTAATGCGTTGCGTCCCAGCGGGAGCTGCAAGATCAAAGCTTGTGTGGCTCGGTTGCAGATCAATATTGACGGCGCGGAAGTCGCCGTTTCTGATTCCGTAGCTGATCACCTGTTTGCTGGCAGCGTGACTGGTCTTCAGCAACGCTGTGCCGTAGTTGTCGTCGGCATTGATTACCGCTGCGCGGGGCGCTGGCGCGCCGGTCCCTTCAAATAGCATTCGCTTGGCCGCAAAATAGCTGTCCATGTCTTTGTGATAATCAAGATGATCGCGCGTGAGATTGGAGAAAACCGCCACTTCAAAGGGAATGCCCCAGACCCTTCCCTGTTCCAGCGCGTGCGATGAAACTTCCATGGCAACATCGGTCGCACCTGAGGCGAGCGCTTCTGCGAAAATCTGATTCAAATCCAGCGACTCCGGCGTCGTGTGCGGCGCAGGCAAGACCTTGCCCCCTACGTGATACTCAATGGTCCCTATCAGCGCTGATTGCTTGCCAGTATAGTTCAGAATAGATTCAATTAAGAACGTAGTGGTAGTTTTGCCGTTGGTTCCTGTAACGCCGCATATCTTTAATATATCCGCCGGACGGCCGTAAAAGTTCGCTGCCAGCACGGCGAGCGTCTTGCGACCATGCGGAGCCACGGCCCATGCTATACCCTCGCGGGGCGATTCATTCGAACCATCGGTCACCACTGCCACTGCGCCATTCCTGATCGCCACATCAATGTAGCGATTGCCGTCCGTGGCTTCACCGCGCATGGCCACAAAAGCCCATCCCGGCTTCACCCGCCGCGAATCGTAATCCACGCCGGCAATTTGAGGATTTCCCCCAACCGGCTCCAGACCGGTTCCCCGTAACAAATCAAAGAAGTTCATTTTGTCCTGATTATAAGCAAAGTAGGTGGCATAGCTTTCGATCTCGGCGATTCCGCCATCCCACCCAAAACCGCCGTCATCCCGACGACCGTAAAGCGACCGCGCGCACTCGGGCACCCATTCGCGCCCGTTTTTGGCGTGAATGGGCAGAGCGTGGGCGTAGGTCGGAGGGACCTTGTGCTTGCCTTTCGATCACCAGATCATTCGATATCCCGATCACCAGATTCTCCGTTATCCAATTACTCAAATTACCCAATCTCGACTGGGTACCCCCTCCCGGGTCATCCCAAGATCTAAAGGACTTACACGATTCATCCCAAGCGATACTCGTGTGGAACAGCCGCCCTCGGCTGTGGCTGACTGTTGCGTTGGCTTCGTTTTGATCAGGGTTAATCTGCGTTCATCAGCGGTAGGGTTTTCCCGCTCCCGCCGCCGCCTTCACTCCCAGTTTTTCCGGCAGAGTCTTCAGCCTGCGGCACGCCTCATTCAACTCGGCTTCGGTCTTGGCAAAGCAGAAGCGGATCAACTCCTGCCCGCCACCGCCATGATAAAAAGCGCTGCCCGCCACCGTCGCCACTCCGGTTTCATGCAACAGGGCCATCGACTTCTCTTTGCTGGTTTTGCCGGGAAGGATGCGAGCGTCAGCCAAAACGTAATACGCGCCGTTGGGGACCGAAGGCGTGAGGCCAATTTCTTTCAGCACATCACAGAGCTGATCTCGCTTCTGCACGTACTCCGCTGAGATTTCCTGATAAAAGCTCTCGGGCAGGTTGAAGATACCTTCCGCCACGCCGATCTGCAGCGGGGCCGGCGCACACACATAAATAAGGTCATGGAAATAAGCGATGGCCTGCGTCCACTTGGGATCGCACACGGTATACCCGACACGCCACCCGGTAATGCTGAACGTCTTGGAATAGCCGGAGATCGTGATCGTGCGTTCGGCCATGCCCGGCAACGTTGCTGGACTGATGTGCTTGCCGTCGTAAACAAAGTATTCGTAGATCTCGTCAGTGAATACGAACAGATCATGCTTCTGCGCAAATGCGGCAATCCACTCCAGTTCCTGCCGGGTAAAGATCTTGCCGGAAGGATTGCCCGGCGTATTGATCATGATTGCCCGTGTGCGTGGGGTAACCACGCGTTCCAGGTCTTCCGATGAAAAACTCCAGTCGGGCGCGCGTAAAGTCACAAACACCGGCTTGAGCTCAGCAGCAATGATCGTGTTCAGGTGATAGCCGTAAAAAGGCTCAAAGAGGATGAACTCGTCGCCGGGATCGAGCAGCGCCAGACACGAAGAGTAAAACGCGCCTGTCGATCCGGAATGAACAATGACTTGAGTTTCGGCATCGCACTGTATGCCGTTGAAGCGAGCCATTTTTTCAGCGATGGCCTTGCGAACCGGCGTCAGACCTTCAGCACGCGTATAACTGTTGATCCCCTGCTCCATCGCACGGCGGGCGCCCTCGCGTACAACTTCCGGCACCGGCGTATCACACACGCCCTGGGCAAGGTTGATGCCTTTGATCTTTTCGCATTCCAAGGACATCACACGGATTTCAGACTGCACGGTGCGCGTGGCGCGCTGGCTGATGGCAAGGCCCATGTTAGACGGATCTCCCTCTTTCAAATATCCGTCTATTGTAATCTCCGCCAGCCTGGCGAGATATCTCCTACTCGTATCTCAACGCCACCATGGGATCCACGCGCGTGGCCCGGCGTACAGGAACCAGGCATGCCGCCAGCGCCACCAATGTCAGTAGTGATACCACGGCGCCAAAAGTAAGCGGATCGCGCGCGGTCACTCCGAACAACATGTCAGTCATGAAGTGCGCAGCCGCCAGAGCTGCGGCCAATCCGGCGAATATACCAACACAGATCAGCACGGCAGCATGCCGCATGACCAGATTCAGCACGTGGCCTTGTTGTGCACCCAGGGCCATGCGAATTCCAATTTCGCGCGTGCGCTGGGAGACCAGATAGGCCAGCACGCTATAAAGACCGACTGCGGCAAGAATGAGAGCAAGGGCAGCCAGGCTGCCAAACAGCCACATCTCCAGCGTGGCGTCTTGAATGTCTCCTGCAATTACCTCTTCCATGGTTCGAGGCGAATAAACGGCCAGCGTCTCGTCAATGTCGCGCAGTTTGCCGCGAATCCCCGCGAATACACTTGTCCCCGCGCCCATAGCCTTTACAAGAATCGATGCGCCAAAGCGCGGTGAGTCCTCATTCAACGTAAGAGGGAAATATGCCTCGGGATAGGTAGCGGCGCGAATACCCGATTCCTTAACGTCACCGACCACGCCAATGACCTGTGTGTTGGTTCCTCCCCATACAAAGATCTTTCCCACCGGATCCTGGTTTGGCCAGAACATTCGTGCCATGGACTCATTAATCACTGCAACATAGCTAAGCTCGGGCGGAACCGTCTCCAGTTTTGGGTTCTGCTTCACCAGTTCATTGATCTTTAAATTGACCTCAGCAATGCGTTCCATGTCCTGTTCGCTGAAGATTCGGCCCCGCTTTTGCGGAATGCCCAACGTGCGGAAGTAATCCGGAGTGATGTAGTTGAACTCCACCAGCTGGCGGTTGCGCGCCGGGTTGGTATCTCCAGGGACCCTGATGGTGCCATTCCACCCACCTTCAATCGGGATCTCAGTGGAAAGGGCAGCGGACTGTATACCAGGAACGGCATCGAGTTCTTGTACCAGACGGTTACAAAAAAGCTTTCGCGCCTGCAAATCCGGGTAACGGGAATCAGGCAACATAATGAATCCGGTAGAGACGTTATGCGCATCAATGCCGATGTCTGTGCGGTGTAGATGGGCGAAACTACGCAACAACAACCCGGCAACGATCAACAATGCCAGAGACACGCTCAGTTCCAGCACCACCAGACCATCACGCAAGATCCGCGTGAAGCGGGAAGCGTTCATCAACGTCTGCGAAGTGGACTTGAGCTCTTCGCCCAGGTCGATTCTCGTGGTCTGGAAAATCGGCGCCAGCCCGAAGATGATCCCGACAAATACGCTCAGTCCAAAAGTAAAGAGGAGAACCGGCGTATCTATCTGAACGGGATTGTAGCGGGGGATGGGAAGTTGCTTGGATGACTCGATCAGCCTGACCAGCCAGAACCCACCTGCCAATCCGATCAATCCACCGCCGATCGAAAGCATCAGGCTCTCCGTCAGCAGTTGGCGCACCACACGAAGCCGGCTTGCTCCCAGCACCGTGCGAAGCGACATTTCTTTTTGCCTGCTTGAGGCTTTTGCCAGAAGCAGGTTGGCTACATTGGCACATGCCAGCAGCAACACCGCACCAACGGCGGCCAGCAGGAGTAGCAGACGCTGTCTGGCGTTCCCCAATACCTCCTCGCGCAAAGGGACCACCACGGCACTCACATGATCATTGCTGTCGGGATATTGTTTTTCCAGGTTCGCTGCAATTGTTTTCAGGTCAGCTGCCGCAGCCTCGGATGTCACGCCTGGCTTGAGCCGGCCAATGGCTTTATATCCGTGATTACCCCGTTTGCCGACGCCTTGCGAACTCATATCCAGCGGAACAAAAACCTCTACTTCCGCAGGAAAACGAAACCACGGCGGCATTACGCCAACCACGGTATATTTCTCATTGTCCAGGGAGAGATTGCTGTTCAGTGCATCTTCTCGCCCTCCGAATGACTCCTGCCAGTAGCGGTAGCTCAACACGGCAATGTGGTTGGTGCCGGGCTGGTCGTCACCGTTGGTAAACGTGCGTCCAAATTCCGCGTTCACTCCCAGCACGGAAAAGTAAGTGGCTTCTGCTCTTTGCACCAATACTGATTGTGATTGGCCATTGTGGCTGCCATTCGCGGGCGAAGGGTAGCGGTAAAGAGCTGAACCCTCCAACGTGTGGTTCTGGTTTTTCCAGTCCACATAGTCAGGCCCAGCGAAGGGGAAGTTCCCGGGCGAGACTTCCGTCTCCCACAATTGCACCAGCCGGTTTGGTTCATGCATCGGCAGCTTGGCCAGCAACACGGCGTTCACAACGGAAAAGATAGCGGTGTTTGCGCCAATGCCCAGCGCCAACGTAAGCACCGCAACAAAAGTAAATCCCGGGCTTTTGCGCAGGAGTCGGGCGCCGTAACGCACGTCCTGAATCAATGTTTCCATGAATGGGAGTCCACGCTGGTCACGATGAGCTTCGCGCGCAGCGGCAATATTGCCGGACTGCACCAGCGCCGCTCGCCGCGCGTCTTCGGCGGACATTCCCGAACGTAGATTGTCTTCCATCTGCATTTGCAGATGAGATTGAAACTCCTGCTCCATTTCGCGTTCAGCGTTTCGGCGGTTCCATAAGCCGGAGATTCTCGCGATCAAGCCACGCATGGTGCTCATCATGACTCCTTCGGCGCCAGGAACCGCGCCAGAATCGCAGTAGCCTGCTCCCATTCCTTGGTCTCGCGCCTCAATTGATTTCTGCCGGTGCGCGTAAGGCGATAAAAGCGGGCGCGACGGTTGTTTTCTGACGCGCCCCACTCCGCCGTGATGTATCCATCCTGCTCCAGCTTGAGAAGTGCCGGATAAAGCGTCCCATAGTTGACTGACAATTGATCGCCACTGGTCTGCTCAATGCGGCGGGCAATGCCATAGCCGTGCTGCGGCCCCATGCTTTCCAGGGTCGTCAGGATCATCAGTGCAAGCGTTCCCTGCCAGACATCACTCTTGTCTCCGCTTTTGTCACCCATGAAACCTCTCCTCTGGCCATCCAATAGGAATGCCAGAACACCATACGCCTGCTCCTATGGGAAAGCAAGAGAAGCAGATGAAACCTTAGACGGATGATGAAGAGTTCGGACAGCGAAAAATGCGGACATAAATTGGGACATGAAAATATCGGCTGCTGAGAGGAATCCGATTTTTGTCTGTTCCGCCCGGGGCGGGCGAAGTGTCATATCAAGTGAGTGCAGGGAATGATTTGGGCGATTTCAGTCCCTGCTGCTCCAGGGGCCTTAGGGGAAATTGCCCGAGGCCCCTTATCTACCCTCTGCTATATGCAGAGAATATGTTTTTAAGTCACCCCTAGCCAGATTTTTCTCTCGCTGAAAATCTGGATTTACTTGCCGCCAGCACAACCCGTGGCAATTCTAAGCACATCTTTCATACGAATCGCCCAAATCGCCTGAAAATCCAAAGCTTGAAAAGGAGCACGAACAATGCAGAGGAAATTACGGCAATTTGCATGGGCCTTGATTCTTACCGTCGGAGCCAGCACGTTTGCAAGTCTTCCGATGTGGGCCCAACACCGTGACGGAGGCCACTCCGCCGGACATAACGATAGAGACAGAGGCCGGGATCAGGCTCAAAACCGGGACCGGGACCGTGATCGCAACCGAGAAGTCGAACGCGAACGGGAGCGCGAAGTTGAGCGCGAACGGGAACGTGAAGTCGAACGCGAACGCGATAACGAGCGCCATCGCCAGCGCGGCCGCAATCAGGCCAATGATCGTGATCGGGACAATGAGAACGAACACGAACACGGTCCTGAACATGACAACGATCTGCTTCGATAACTGAAGTCCGGTTCGTTGGGCCACGCGTATTGCGGGTTCCGCTCGCTACGCAGGCTAAACCAACAACATCGACGAGTAGGTGAGGACAGAGGCACAGAACCCTTTGTGTCTCTGTCACTCCTGTCTCTGTCACTCCAATGACCTTTCCCTGGAAGGTGGCAGACCGCGTCATCTCAGGGCTTCGCCGCGTGCGAGTCTGTGCGGAGAGTAGCGCAAATTCGTTTGCGCAGGAGAGCTACATGAAATCACTTCATGCGAAAGCATTCTTTATCATCTTTGCGTTTGCCATTTCAGCGTACGTCTTCGGACAGAATCCTGCTGACACCAGCCTGAGACCTGCGCCTCGCGCTGATAAGACGCCGGACGCCATCAAGGGTTTTAATGCCTATGAGAATTTCCACGGCATGGTCAACCACTCCGGCACACTGCTTAAGTTGGATTCAACGCTCGGTTATGACTTCAATCGCTACTTTGGTGTCTTTACCGGCGTGCCTCTGTACTTCGCCAGTGACTCCAGCAACACGCCCGGCCAGACGCGACTGCATGACGCTGGCGCCGGGGATTTTTATTTTGGCGCGGACGCGTATGCCCCCAACCGCTATGTGGACTACAGTTCCACTCTGACCATCTCTGCGCCAACCGGCAGCGTGAGCAAGGGATTCAGTCCAGGCAAACCAACCGTTGACTGGAATAATCGCTTTCGCCACAGGATCGGCCGGTTCAAACCGTTCGTCGCCGCCGGCGTCGGCAATACCGTTCCCGACTCCGATCTGGTTACACGGAACTTCATCTCATTGGGCAAGGTGACCCATTTTGAAGAAGGCGTCGAATTCGAGATCGCGCCACCGGTTTATTTCGGCGGCTCGGCCTATCAGATTGTTCCTTTCGGAAATCAACAGGTATTCAACCGCTTTGACAGCGTGGCTCCGCGTGATGATCACGGCGGCAATGGCAATGCGACCCCGCCTCCGCCGCCTCCGCCTGCAGCCACTTCTACCAGCGGAAATGACTTAACCAGAGAACACGGCTTTGGCGCCTGGTTCGGCTTTGAGCCCACGCGGATCGTAAGCGTGGAACTCGGCTATTCGCACAGCGTTACCTTTGCACTGAACAGTTTTTCATTCAACCTGGGATTGAACGTGGGCAAGCTGTTCCGATCGAAATCGCACTAGTCTTGAAAACTCGGACCGGTTGGGAACGAAGCGACAAAAACAATGCGCCCTTTACTGTCTGCTGGTTGTCTCTTAAAATGGAATTTCCCGGCCGACGTAGCTCAGTTGGTAGAGCAGTCGATTCGTAATCGACAGGTCAGCGGTTCAATTCCGCTCGTCGGCTCCATTGTTTTTGTCACTTCGCTCCACACCGCTTTAAGATTTTCGATCCTGGAAGAATTGTCCTGCCTCACTGCAGCGGGCTCGGCGCGTGTTCGGCCTCGCCCTTGTCGCACACTTTTTGTCGCTACGCTCCAAACCGCTTCACGATTTTTCTCTCCTCAAGAAACTGTTCAGCCCTATAGCAGCGGGCCCGGCGCGTGTTCGGCCTCGCCCTTGTCGCACACTTTTTGTCGCTACGCTCCACCCTATTTTGGGAACATTCTGAACGCTATCAGCATGCGCGACGATCATTCATCTACCTTACGAAATTTGACAGTTGCGAAGCTAAAACCTACTGCTATAGTTCTTCCGTTCCTGGTTCCTGAACGGAGCTATAGCTTGATAAGAATATTTATCGCAAGGGTTTTTGTTTTTGTTTCATTGGCAGGTATGCAAGCCAGTGCGCAAACTCTGGTTAGCGCAGAGAAGAATCCGGATCTCCTAACCAATCCTATCGCCCAGAAATTGATCGCGGCTGCGAAGGTTTACTTTCGCGACACCGCGGAGTTTCCCATGAAGCAGGTGACCACCATGAACATCACTGACTCGGCGGGCAAGATACGCAGGCCAACTACCGCCGTGGGCGACTATCTCTTCCGCGGCTACAGCAAGAAGAATGGATCGGCAAACGCTACTTTCCATTCCAATATTTCAATGTGGGCGGCATTCCGCGGCGCTAAATCAGCCAGACTGATCACCAACGGTATGTTTTTCACCATGTTGCCGGGTTTACAAATTTATGCCGGAACAGATGGATACAACATCGAGGATGACCCAGCCGCCCAGCAAATCCCCAGAGTGAGGCTGAGTCCCACAAAACCATGTCCAACGTTCAGCGCGACGAAAAATCCTGGCATGTATCTGCCTGACGAAGCCTGCGGAGAATCAGAGTTCTACCTGGATGTGGACTCAAAGCTGCAGAAGTTTACCTTCGAATCCGCCGGCCTTCCCGTACAACTAAAGCTTGATCCATTGGGAAACTGCACCCTACTTCGCTATCACGCTGAAGTCACATTTCAATCCGTCACACTCCCCGACGAAAAAGCGCCATTCCTGGTTCCTGCTCTGGCAACGTCGACGCTCACCACGAACAAAGGAACGATTGTTGTCACCAGTAAGTATGAGCCGAAGCGGTAAAAGCCTGCCACTCACTCATATCGCAGAACGATCATAGGATCCACGCCCATCGCTCTTCGCAGAGGGACCAGACTTGCCAGCAGAATGGCGCCCACCAGAACCAGCACCGCGAGAAGATACGTCGCAGGATCGTTGGTGCTTACGCGGTAGAGCAGGCTCGAAAGCAGGCGCGCGAGTTGCCACGCTGCCAACAGGCCTATGCAGATTCCCGTCAGCATGAGTTTCAGATTCCCTTTTAGCACCAGCCACAGGATCGTCTGCGACCGCGCCCCACATGCCATGCGAATGCCAATTTCGCGCGTCCGGCTTTCCACCAGAAACGCCATCACGCCATAGATGCCAATGCCGGCCAGAAACAACGCAAGACCGGCGGAAAAGCCGATGGACTGGCTGAAGATACGGAAAGGAGCTTCCTGCTCACTGATTTGCTGTTGCAGGGTAACGATGTCTGCTACCGGCTGGCCCTTGTCCACGGCCCAAACGGCCTTGCGTATTTCAGCGGCGACAGTGGATGGCGCTGCCGTGGAACGCACCACAAACGCAGCGGAGCGGCTGGGCATCTGCACAAACGGTACATAACTCTGGTTGCGCGGATCTTCCGAAAGATCACTGGTCTTGATATCGTTCACCACGCCAACAATGGTTCTCCAGACATTGTCCTCACGGCCCAGACGAACTCTGTGTCCCAGTGGATCTTCATGAGGAAAAAGACGGCGAACCAGAGTCTGATTGACCACGATCACGGGAAGCGAATCGCGTCCATCCTCGGCGGCGATGTATCGGCCGCGTATCAGACGGAGTCCCAGCGTGGACAGATATTCCGGACCGGTAGCGTTAAACTGCGTATTCGGCACGTCACTGGGCTTGGGAACAGGACGACCTTCCAGCGTGAGCTCAGCCCCTCCGGAAGAATGCCCGAAAGGAATGAACTGGCTCAATGCAGCCGACTGGACCTGCGGCAAAGCCTGAACATGGCTTAGCACCTGATCGTAAAACTCAAGCGTCTGACCGGTCTCCTTGTAACGAAGAGCGGGAAGGCTGGTACGCACGGCCATTACATCGTCTGCTCTGAATCCTGGATCTTCCCGATAAATGTTCGACAAAGACTTTGTCACCAACCCGGCTGGAACCAGGGCAACCATGGCAAACACAATTTCCATGACTACAAGGCCTTTGCGCAGGTGACGGCCCTCTAGGCTTGCCGAACCCTGGCTTGCCTTCAACACATCCGTAAGGTTCAGTTTGCGGCTTTCCAGCATGGGCGCCAGGGAAAACAAGAGCAAGCTGACCAGGGATATTCCCGCAGCAAAGAGAAACCCGGCATAGTCCATGGAGACTGCGCCGTAGTTTGGGAGATAACCGCGATTTTCAAAGGGGATGTTCGTTGTGGTCCACTTGCCTCCGAATTGAGCAAATCCAAGTCCAAGGGCCACAGCCAGGGGAAGAAGCATCAGGTTTTCCGCCAGAAGTTGCCGTGCCAGACGAAACTTCCGGGCTCCCAGCGCCAGACGCATGGTCATTTCCCTGCGGCGAGAAAGCGCCCGCGCCAGATAAATGCCGGCAATGTTGGAACAGCTGATCAACAAAATGCAGATGCCCACAACAAAGCCGGTATAAATCCCCTGCTCACCGGTGTGTTTGCCAATCTCCTGGTTGAGGCTGTTCACGTGGATTCCTGAATCCGTATTGGATTCAGGAAACTGTTTTTCCAGGCGTGCCGCGATCGCGCTCAAGGACTGCTGAGCAGCATCTTCCGTGGCGCCGGGCTTGAGGCGTCCGATCACGGTCAGCCAGCCGGTAGAACGATCTGCACGTTCCTTATCTGTAAACTCCAGCGGCACCCACACGTTGACGCGTCCCATGAGAGTCAAATGGAACTTTTCCGGCACCACGCCGACCAGCGTGTAACGTTCACCATCCATCAGGAACGTACTGCCGAGCGCCTGCGGATCGCCATTAAAGCGCTCATGCCACATGCCGGCGCTGATCATGGCAACGTGTCCCAGGCCCGGTTGACCTTCTTCAGAACGAAAATCGCGGCCCAACGCCGGGGAGACCTTCAACATGCGGAAAAAATTGGGGCTGACGCGCGCACCCAGAATGCGCTGCGGTCTTTCATCTCCGGTGAAATTGAAATCGCGCGTGGTCCAGCCGGATAGATTTTCGAATTCGTGGTTCTGCTCCTGCCAGTCCAGCAAATCCGGCGCCGAGGCTTGCATGATCCAGCCTTTCCGCGTGTTCTTCTCCCACACCATCATCAGACGATCGGCTTCAGGGAAAGTGGTGGCCTGCATCACCCACTGGCGCAGGATGTTGAAGCTCCATGTGCTGATGCCAATTCCGAGAGAGAGCGTCACGATGGCAACCAGCGCGAAGGCAGGAGACTTGCGCAGGGCGCGCACGCCGTAACGAACATCTTGCAGCGTTGTCTCAATCCAGTACACGCCGCGCGACTCGCGGCATTCCTCACGGACCTGTTCGACGCCGCCGAATTCCATGCGCGTCTGGTAGGTGGCCTGTTCGCGCGACAGTCCGGACTGCATGTGCTTTTCAACCTGGCGTTCAAAGTGGAAGCGGAGTTCGTCGTCCATTTCGGTATCAACAGCTTCGCGCCGGAAGAAGGCGCGCAAACGATATACGATGTCAGCGATCATGCCGTGTTCTCCTCAGACCGTCTCCAGCACTTGTCCAATCGCAGCTGTCAGCTTGCGCCAGGCATCTTGTTCCGTCTCAAGCTGCTTGCGCCCGCTGGCGGTGAGTTCGTAATACTTGGCGCGACGGTTATTTTCAGAAACTCCCCAATGTGCCTTGATCCATCCCCGCCGTTCCAGGCGATGCAAGGCGGGATACAGTGATCCCTGCTGCACTTGCAGAACGTTGCTGGATATCAACTGAATGCGCTCCGAGATGGCCCAGCCATGCTGAGGTTCAAGAGCAACGGTCTTCAAGATGAGAAGGTCAAGCGTTCCCTGGGGTAAATCAAGACGCGGAATAGACAATGGGTTACCCTTTCACTTCGACAGGAGAGTAGCATGGAGACCTGTAGAAGTACAAGGGGAGCCGATAAAAAGAAGGCGCGCTGCTGTCGTAGTTCCGTACACAGGTGACAATCATGGTTCTCTCGTCCCTTTCGCCTCCTGTTTGCGGCTGTTTTTCCACATGAAAATCAGGTTACGCCTTGCATTTCTTACAGTTAACGGCCATAATTCGGTTGTATCAGCGAAGTCTTATTTTGGTTGGTTTGAAACGGCACAAGGCACTTCAAGGCTAAAGTGGAACGATACCATCGAGAGGACGTTCTAAGGATTCTTCGCATCACGGCGCGACAGCTCGCTGGCTGGGAGAAGGGCGGTCTGTTTCCCGTGAAGGAGCTTTATTCTTTTTTTGATCTTCTCCAAATCAAGAAGTTACGTGATCTGCGCGCCAAACGTGTGCGCCCTGCCATGATCCGTGATTCTCTCCGTGCCATGCAGCAACAAGTGGCAGGCATGGAAAATCCTTTGCTCGAAGCCGGCACTTTCGCCACTCGTTCCCGCGTTGTCTATCGCCATCACGGAGCGGCTGTGGAGCCTTTGGCCGGCCAATTTGTCATGGACTTCACCGATCGCGAAGTCGTAGAGCCCAGGATGGGCAAGGTGCATGCCATGCGCGCTGCTGAAACCGCCGCTGATTTCTTTACACGCGGAGTTGGACTGGAAGAAGACCCCGCTACCCAGGATGAAGCCATTGATTCCTACAAAAAGTGCGTGGACCTTGATCCCACCCACGCCGCCGCATTCATCAACCTGGGAACGCTCTACTACAATCGCCACGATTACATTCTGGCGGAACGCTACTATCGCAAAGCCGTGGAAGTCGATCCACGCTACGCGCTGGCTTATTTCGATCTCGGCAACGTACTCGACGAAACCGGACGCCTGCCTGAAGCCATCCGCGCCTACGAAGCCGCCATATCACTGGCGCCCACCTATGCTGACGCGCATTACAATCTGGCGCTCGCGTACGAAAAAGCCCGCCAGCCACGCAAAGCTTTGTCACATTGGCAGTCATATGCCCGGCTTGATACGGTTGGTCCCTGGGCCATCCATGCCCGCAATCAGGTAAAGAAAATCCTTGCCACCGATAGCCTGAAGCTGGTTCCAAAGAAGTAGCTCAATAAGCCATCATGATCCGCAGATCGCGCACATTGTTTCCCGTTGGACCAGTTTCAATCGTGTCGCCCAACTTCTTGAACAACGGATAGGAATCAAAGCCCTGGAAGTGCGTCTCCACATCCAGACTAGCCGTACGCGCACGCTCCATGGTTGTTCCGTCAGCCACGGCGCCTGCCGCAGGACTATTGCCATCAATCCCATCGGTTCCCGCGCTGAGCACGGCAATGTTTTCTCCGGCGATCTTCTGCGCACAGTAAAGGGCAAAGTGCTGGTTGCGTCCGCCGGCTCCCGCCTTGTTCGGTACCTTGACCGTAACTTCTCCGCCGGAAATAATGCAGGCCCGCGATACCTCGCTGCGTAGCTTGCGTATGCGCGCCAAAAGATGATCTGCAGCGGCAGCATAGTCCCAGTCATCACACGAGTGATCAATCTCCACGGCAAAGCCCTGCCGTGCCGCAGCAGCCGCCGCAGCTCGTTCCGCCGTTTCGTTCGACAGAATTTTCCACCAGCGTGAACGCGCAAACGCCACATCATCTTTCTTCGGCGTCTCTTCCAGTGCATGCCGCTCAAACAGCTCACGCACTAACGCCGGGAATTGCGGCAGCAGCTTATGTTCGTTCACGATGGTGTAGCAGTCATCGAGCGTGGAAGTATCAGGCATGGTCGGCCCGGATGATAGCGAGTCCAGCGCGTTCTCCGGCACGTCAGACACCATAATCGATACCTGTTGCGCTCCTTGCGCTGCCTGGGCCATGCGTCCACCCTTGATGGCGGATAGATGCTTGCGCACCGCGTTGATCTGCGCGATGGGCGCCCCTGAGTGAACCAGGGCTTTGTATGTGGCGATTAAATCATCGAGAGAAATCTCTTCGTCCACAGGCTTCTCCAAGGCAGCGGAACCGCCTCCGCTCACCAGGAAGATGGCCAATGATTGCTCATTCAATGTGCCCAGCGACTTGAGCACCGCCTCCGCACCCTTCACGGATTCCGCGTTGGGCTGAGGATGGCCGCCCTGAAAATAGCGATAGCCGGGAAGCTGGTAGGGATGCTGGTTGGGATCCACCACAATTCCCTGCACCGTTGGCCCAACCTGACGGGCCAGAATCTCCGCCATACGATGCGCTGCCTTGCCGAAGGAGACGGCCAGAACACGCGAATAGGTCTTCAGATCGTAAAGGTCTTCGCAGACGCGCAGCACGCCGCGCTCACACTGGACGTGGCGGTCAAAGGCCTTGCCGATTCCGGCTTCGGCCAGTGCGTCAAGAAAGATGTCCCGCGCAATGGAACGCATGGAGTGGGCTACGGACATTATTCTGCCGCCGCCTGGGGCTGCAAATGAAATTGATTGCCTACCCAGTCGCGAATCGCTGCCTGCATCACTGGGAGCTGCCCTTCAAAGAAATGATCGGCGCCTTCCACAATCACCAGTTTTTTCGGCTCCTGGAGTGAATCAACCATTTGCGTCAGCGCCTCCCGAGTGCTGAACTGGTCTTCTGATCCGCTGATAAACAGCTTTGGCTTGGTGCAGCCCTGAAAGAACTCATACGTATAGGCGCGTCCTTCAACGTTTACCGGCGTGCCCAGAGAAATCAAGCCATCCACGCGCTGGTCGTTCCAGGCAGCACGCAAACCCGTGGCGGCCCCGAACGAAAATCCGCAAAAGATTATCGGAAGATGAAATTCATTATCCAGCCAGTCCAGGGCCGTGCGGACATCGTCAACCTCGCCGCGGCCATGATCATGTTCACCTTCGCTCATTCCGGCGCCCCGGAAATTAAAGCGCAGCGCAGGAAAGCCAAAGTCATTCAGCGCCTTCATGGCCCGATAAACCACTTTGTTGTGAATGGTTCCGCCAAACACAGGATGGGGATGGCACACCAGGGCAGCGTGTGTCGCATTGGGAGTGCCGGCGTTCAGCAGCGCTTCCAGCCGTCCAGCCGGGCCGTTTAAAAAGAATGATCCAAGTCCTTGAGGCACATTATTTTTTATCACGGTAGTGGGTCAGTTTGAAAAAACTGATCCACTAGCAGTATCAGCGTCTAGCGGTTCGCTCGCGAACCGCGGGCCTTTAGGTAGACGTTCATCGCGCAGCGATGAAATACTAGCACCAAACCGCGCAGGGACCGCCGGATAGCCCTATGACGAATGGTCAATTCTTATTTATTCTGTTTCTCACATCATGGATCCTGTCAAACTCACGCGCAGGCTTATCGACATTGAATCCATCAGCGGCAATGAGGGCGCCGTGGGCGCGGAACTCTATGACGAGCTGTGCCGGCTGGACTACACCACGCACAAAATGCCGGTGGAGCATGAGCGATTCAATGTGATCGCCACCATTGACGGGCGCCCGCCGGAGATCATCTTTTCCACCCACATGGATACCGTGCCGCCATTCATTCCGTCGTCCGAAGACGCAAACAATATTTATGGGCGCGGTTCTTGTGATGCCAAAGGAATCATCGCCGCGCAAATGGCCGCTTGCCAGCGCCTTCGTAAAGAGGGCATGGCGGTGGGAATGTTGTTTGTTGTGGGCGAAGAGCGTGACAGTCTGGGCGCAAGGGTCGCCAACCAGACGCCGCCCGGCAGCCGCTTTCTGATCAACGGCGAGCCAACAGAGAATAAGATCGCCGTCGCATCCAAAGGCGCGCTGCGCGTACAACTCACGGCCAAAGGAAAGATGGCGCATTCGGCCTATCCGGAGCTGGGTGAATCAGCCATCGACAAGCTCGTCACCGCGCTCGCGCGTCTGCGCGAACTGAACTTGCCGGAAAATCCTGAAGTCGGCCCTTGCACCATGAACATTGGTCTGATTGAAGGCGGCCGCGCTCCCAACGTAATTCCTGACCATGCCCGCGCTCAGCTTCTCTATCGTCTGGTTGGTCCATCAGAACCGGTGCGAGCACAGATCACTGCCGCGGTTGCCGGACTGGCCCAGGCCGAGTTCGTACTGGAAATTCCGTTTGTGAAGCTGCGCACTGTTCCCGGAATCGAATCCATGGTCGCCGCCTTCACCACGGATATCCCTGCGCTCTCCGCCTGGGGTACGCCGGTTCTGCTTGGTCCGGGATCGATTCACGTGGCTCATACCGACCGCGAATTTATTTCCAAGAAACAACTTCATGACGCCGTGGACCTCTACTGCTCCGTGGCAAAACAACTCCTGCAATAAGCCCAGCTCACCATTTATGGTTAGCAATAGGAGCATGGGCCCTTAACCCGCTGAGTTGAAGCCGTTCGTTCTCTTCGCGTATCCTGATAGTCTGCATATTTGGGAAAGGAAACACCTCAATCATGACCCTTCGCGAAGAACTCGACCAGCGGATTGCCAGGCACGATCTTCTCTGCCATCCCTTTTACGTGGCCTGGACCAAAGGCCAGCTCAGCAAAGATGATCTTCGCGCCTATGCGCAGCAATATTTCCATCAGGTAGCGGCATTCCCCGAATACCTGGAAACGTTTGAGAACCGCTCACAGAGCTATTCGCCGGCTCTTTCGCAGGTTGTCGCCAACAATCGGGCTGAAGAAGAAGGCGCGGATTCCCCAGACGGGCGTCCCCACGCCGAGATGTGGCTGGACTTTGCTGAAGGTATGGGTGCGGAGCGCGCCAGTGTGGGGGCCACCACGCCACTGCCAGATGTTGAAAACCTGGTCAGCACGTTTCAACGGATCGTGCGTGAAGGTTCTGCTGCCGAAGCCCTGGCCGCGTTTTATGCCTACGAATCCCAGGTACCTCGCATCGCCAAGGAAAAGGCCCGCGGGCTTACCGAGATGTATGGCGCTGATGAGAGCACATGTGCCTACTTCAACCACCACCAGACGGCTGACGTGTATCACTCGCTGGTCTGGAGTGAGCAACTGGAAAAGGAGATCGGCGCTAACCCTGATCTCCGCGAACCTGCTCTGCAGACCGCAGAGACAATCGCCAAAGCGCTATGGCAGGCGCTCGATGGGATTGAGCTGGAGCGATTGGCTCGTGCCGCATGAGCTGAATAAATCGTAAAAAGTAAAAGCGCACCTTGCCGGGTGCGCTTTTGTTTGCTGCGTAGTGCGAACTTAGGCTCTCTTGAGCTTTTGTTCCTGCAGCGCCGGGTCATCTGCGATCATCGGCAAGCGTGCAGCGCCGATCAATCCAGCATCGCTGCCCAGAAGGGCCTGGGTAATGATGGTTGTGCGGCGTGAAGGCAGTGAGTCATCATGGATCTTGTTTCCCTCCACTCCGGGAACATTGTGCGTGGGAGCCGTAGCGCGATAGACGAATGAGTTCTTGCGGATCTCTTCCATCATGGCCGGCGCAAAGGCTTCCCATGCGCTCGAAACTCCGCCACCCACAACATACATGGGCAGGTTCAAAACATTCACGAGATCAGCAAGTCCCACTCCCAGCGCTTTGCCCACGGTCTGAAAAATCTTTCTGGCTGGTTCATCGCCCTGAATTGCCATCTGGTAAACCACCTTGGAGCTGAATTCAGGCTCTTCATTCATAGCGCGGCCAAGCTCCGGCGCGCTGCCATTGGCCACCGCCTGCACCGCCATGCGTTTCACAGCAGTTGCGGACGCGTACTGTTCCAGACAGCCCTGACTGCCGCAGCCGCACGCCGGACCATTGGGATCCACTTGAATGTGGCCGACTTCCCCGGCCATTCCAGTCATTCCATGCCAGACTCTTCCGTTCAAAACCAATCCGCCGCCTACGCCGGTGCCCAGCGTGATCATGCACATGTCTTCCACGTTGGAAGCCGCACCCATCCATTTCTCTCCCAAAGCCGCGGAATTGGCGTCATTCTCCAGGATGACCTTGGTCCTGAGGCGGCGCTCAATTTGTTCGCGCACCGGATAGTCTTCCCATCCCGGCAAATTGGGCGACTGACGCAGCATGCCGGTCTGCATTTCGATGATGCCGGGGACCCCAATCCCGATCCCTGCCAAATGACCCTCGCCACTGCGGAACTTCGTCGTTAGTTCCTGGATGGCCGTGCACATATCGAAGATCACGGTGTCACGGCCGCGTGAAACTTCTGTTCCCGTGGTGATCTTTTCAATAATTTTGCCGTTCTCGTCCACGGCGGCGATGCGCAGGTTGGTGCCACCCAGGTCAACTCCAATGGCAAACGTAGTCATTGTTCGGCAATCCTTTCCACAAAATACAGATGCTTTATCTGACGCCAGGAAACTGATGTCAAGATAATCATTTGCTGCCTTAGGCGGGCAACGATTTGGAGAAATACGTTTACCAGACTATCTTCTTCTGCATGAAAATCGCGGGGAAAGTAGCAGTTGTTACCGGCGGCGGCAACGGCATTGGCCGCGCACTATGCCTAAGGTTCGCCAAAGAAGGCGCAAAGGCCATCATCATCTCTGATATCGACACCAAAAACGCAGAGGAACTTGCCCGCCAAATCAGCGCTCAGGGTACCCAGGCGGAATCCATCCGGGCAGATGTCGCCAAAGAATCCGAAGTAAAGAATCTGGTGGAAGCGGTCAGCAGCAAGTACGGACAGGTTGATATCTTCTGCTCGAATGCCGGTGTCGGCGTTGGGCGCGGGCCTGATGCTCCTGACTCTGACTGGACATTAAGCTGGGACGTGAACCTGATGGCCCACGTTTACGCGGCACGCGCCGTGCTGCCCCAAATGCTGGCTCGTAAAGAGGGCTACCTTTTGCAGACCATCTCCGCCGCCGGCCTGCTTACACATGTTGGCTCGGCGCCTTACTCGGTCACCAAGCATGCGGCCCTTGGCTTTGCTGAGTGGCTGGCCATCAATTACGGCGAACGTGGCGTTCGCGTCTCCGCTTTGTGCCCTCAAGGTGTACGGACAAACATGCTGCTCAGTGGAGGAAATGAATTTCTGCTGTCCGGCGCCCTCGAACCAGAACAGGTTGCCGAAGACGTAATCAAGGCCATGGACGAAGAACGGTTCCTGGTTCTTCCCCACCCTGAAGCCGGCAAATTCTTTCTCAACAAGGCCACCGACTACGATCGCTGGATCCGCAATATGAGGAAAATGCGCCCGGCCTGAGCTGCAGGAATTACTTTTGGCATTTGGGACAATAGTGTGTTCCGCGGCCGCCAACTACGATCTTTTTGATCGGAGTCTTGCATTTAAGGCAAGGCTTGTCTTCGCGGCCGTACGCACGATGCCGAAACTGGAAAAAACCCTTTTCGCCATCAGCATCAACATAGTCAGAAATAGACGAGCCGCCGGCACGGATGGCTTCCTGCAGCACCTTCTGCAACGCGATATGCAGTTTCCTGAGTTCAGCGCTCGTCAGCGTGTTGGCCCGGCGACGTGGACGCACACCGGCACGAATGAGACTTTCATCCGCATAGATGTTCCCTACGCCGTGCAAAAATTTCTGGTTGAGCAGCGCTGCTTTAATCGGCGCCTTGCTGCGATGAAATAATTCCGCAAACGCATGAGCGCTGATATTGGTGGGTTCGGTTCCCGGCCCGGCAAATTTGGTTTCGCGGACCTCAAGCCGTCCGAAGCGCCGCGGATCAACAAAGCGCAACTCTTTTCCAGATTTCAGATGCGCCGTCAGGTGAGTGTGAGGGGGCATTTCAGTATCTGGACTGGCCACCAGCATCCGTCCCGTCATCCCTAGATGAACAATGAACTCGCCCGGCTGGCTGTCCTTCCCGGTCAGGCTGAACACAATATGCTTTCCGACTCTATGCACCCGCTCGATGCGGGAGCCTTCCAGAGCGCGGACAATTTCGGAGGCTGATGATTTCAGTGGCTCAGGTTTGTTGCCCAACCAGACGGACTCGATTGCATCTCCCGCTACGCGTTTATTTAGACCGTTGGCGATGGTTTCAACTTCAGGCAGTTCAGGCATACAGGAGACTATTATCTCAGTCCCAGAGAAAACAAAGCGCTGCTTGCTGGAATCAAGCTTTGATGAAATCAAGCTTTGATGAGAGATAGAAGAGCGAGGCTTGTTCCTCAATTCCAGATATTCGGACTGCCCTCTAAGCAGCCATGTAGATACAACGTCACTATTCCATTTCCAGATTCAGTGTTAACCTCAATTCTGCGGTCTCTTCGAAGCTCCGCGCTTTCCAAAATGCACTCTGTAGAAGATTCAACGAAGCCCATCCTTCTGGTCGAGGATGAGTCAGGCGATGCCGAGCTTTTGATCAGGGCATTCAAGAAAGCTGGCGTTCAAAACCCAATCCGCCATCTGGATAACGGTGATACAGCACTCTTCTACCTCAGGGATACAGAGATTTCGTCGAATGCTATCCCTAATCCAACGCCGATACTCATCCTTCTTGATCTGAAACTCCCCGGGATGTCGGGTCTTGAGTTATTGCGCTGGCTCCGCCAACAGAAGCATTTACGCCGTATTCCGGTGTTGGTCCTGACTTCAGAAACTGACGACAGGTACATGGACGCTGCGTACGACGCGGGAGCCAATTCCTATCTCCTGAAATCACCCAGGCCTGAGGAAGTTGAGCGTGTGGTAAACCTGATAACCAATTATTGGTTAAACCTTAACGAGTCTCCTCTGATTGTTTCCCGCAGATAGATATATATTCTCTTTTCCGCACGCCAGCATCATTCAATTAGAATCAATCTTTGACGGCGGCTACACCCTTTGCAGGCGATTTCTCATCTTCACGCTGTACAGTATCTGCAGTTACAACTCAGGCATATTTGCGCTGAATGTTGAGCGGGGGTAAGAGTTGAGGCTTTTCGACAGGAAAACCGTGCAGGTGTTATTCACGGCGCTGATTTTTGCCATCGTGCTTCTCTTTCTTTACTCCGCCTGGCGCGCGATTATCGCATTCCTGTTCGCTATCTTCTTCGCTTACTTGCTGGAAGCTCCGGTTTCCCGTCTGGAAAAAGTATTCCGCGGGTCGCGCGGTAGCGCCATTCTGGCTGTTTATCTGATCTTTATTGCTTTACTGGCCGTGATTTTCGTCATCGCGGGACCACCCGTGATTGACGAAGCTCAGACGCTTGCGCGGCAGGCGCCCGCGCTGGTCGAAAATATAAGTTCCGGCGATCTTGCCAAGCAGCTGGGCCTGCGGCACGGCTGGGACGAGAAGACGATCAATGAGTTCACCTCATACCTGAACGTTCATAAAGGTGAATTGATAGCCACAGGTCAGCGAATGATTCTGGACTTCGCGAAATCACTCCAGGAAACCTGGTGGCTCATTCTGGTGCCAATCCTGGCGGTTTTTTTCCTGAAAGACGGTCGCCTGTTCGCTGAAAAAATCGTCGACTCGGTGGAGGACGCGCGCAATCGTGTCGTGATGGCGGCAACCATCGAAGAGATGAATACCATGCTGGGACACTTTATCCGTTCGCAGCTGATCCTCTCTGCTCTGGCGATTGTGGTGGTCACGAGCGCGCTGGCGGCCATGCGCGTTCCATACGCCATCGCCCTGGGGCCCGCGGCCGGAGCCGCTGAATTTATTCCCGTGGCGGGGCCGGTGGTGGGCGGACTGGTCATTGTCGCCGTTGCGTTCATGGCGGGCTACAATCACATGCTCTGGCTGGTATTGTTCCTGCTCATCTGGCGCGGCATTCAAGATTACGTCAGCTCTCCCAGGATCATGGGGCAGACCCTGGAACTCCATCCCCTCATAGTGCTCTTCGGTGTTTTTGCCGGGGGTGAAGTGGCCGGAGTGATCGGTGTTTTTCTATCGATTCCCGTCATGGCCACTCTCAGGATTTTATGGCGCGCATGGCAGTTTACCCGCAAGCCGCCCGAAGAGAACACCGTGCCGCACATCGGGTTAGCCCACGACTGAGAACGTCGAAACTAAGTCCCGGTTTTTTTCTCGGGATGGCTGGGCAAAAGAGTCTGTATCGCCTTGAGCAGGAGTTCAGGACTCGCGTTCATCCCCAGGATCAGGTTCACGAAAAAAACCTGAGGCGTGCCCTTATCCAGCGGATCGCATAAAAGAAGAATAGGGATATGGGCGGCGACATTCTTCAGCCTCACTGCAAGCAATTCACCCTGCACGCACGAGGCAGGACTTTCCAGGACGATCAACTCGATCTCGCCGCGACGCAGTACCTGCAACCCTTCCGAAATGTCCCTGACCTGAAACTGACGGCATCCGGCACGGGACAAGCCGGCGGCGATGACCGGTGAAAGCATCTCATTGCCTATCCACAAAACCGCATAGATTTCCGCCATGACTCTAAATGTCCCCTCTTAGAGAATCTCTCGCGCCACTTTAAGTTGCACGTGATGAAGGTACTCTTCGGAATACGTGAGTCTCTGCTCCAAAATGATTTCATTGTTTTGTCGAGACAATCATGAATATGCACGAAATCTCAGTTGGATGTTCTTGCGGCCAGCATCTCTGGCCGGCTGCGCATCTCATTCGCAAAACGTGAAAAATAGGCGTACTTCATAAGACTGAAGTCGCCAACTAGCGGCTTGCCCGGTCCGCTCCGGTATAATCAAACGTTTGTTATCTCAAATTTGAGGCTTATGTCATGGCCGTATCAACAATTGCAACCATTCCGGCGCTGAAAGAGGTTTACACGCAGTTGAAGACCCGCATGGACAAAGCGGTGGAAGACTTCCGCACCAACATGGCGGCTGCGCGGACTGGCCGTGCGTCAGTTCATATGCTGGACATGGTCCGGGTTCCCTATTACGGGTCTGAGATGCCGATCAATCAGGTGGCCAACGTCCACGTTCCTGAGCCGCAATTGATCACGGTACAGCCGTTTGATCCCAGCATCATGGCAGAAATTGAAAAGGCCATCCGTGCCGCGGGACAGGGATTGAATCCACAGAATGACGGCAAACTCATTCGCGTTCCCGTGCCACCGCTGACCGAAGAACGTCGCCGGGACATGGTGAAGCACCTGAAACAGATTCTGGAAGACCACCGCACCGCCGTCCGCAACATTCGCCGTGACGGCAATGACGCCATCAAGAAAACGCTGAAGGATAAAAAAATCAGCGAAGACGATGAGAAGAAAGCTCTCGACGAAGTGCAGAAGCTGACTGACGTGGAGATCAGGAAGATGGAAGAAATGTGCGCTTCCAAAGAGAAAGAATTGATGACCATCTAACGCGAGAGTGGCTGTTTTGCGGAAGCCTGGCTGCGGCCAGGCTTTTTCATGGCATCGCGACCAACGCTGCCGGGTTGCAACCGATCATAGCCGCAACAGGCTGGAAATCTCAGGCATCAATGTCCTGGTAGAACGTCATTTACAAGCAACGGAACTAATGCCAGAATAACCGCCGGCTTAAAGGCCCTTTCCGGGCCAGAACCATGTCCACCAGCGGAACTATCCACGAAGGCAATATGCCTCGCCAGCCCATGCTGGCCCGCCTGATTATCGGCTTACCCAACTGGGGGCTGCGCATTTTGCTTTGGGTCCTGGCTCATGTTATCTATCGCATCAAGATCCTGGGCAGGGAGAACATTCCGCAAAAAGGCGGGGCACTGCTGGTTTCCAACCACCTCTCATTTGTAGACGTGGTATTGATCAGCGTGGCCGCGGGTCGTCCGATTCGCTTCCTGATTTTCAAGGACGTTTACGATAATCCGCTGATCAAGCCGTTCGCCATTCTGTTGCGCGCGATTCCCATATCTCCGGAATTGCGCCCACGGGACATTATTCATTCGCTGCGCGAGGCCAGCGACGCAATCCGCGCGGGCGATCTTGTATGCGTATTTGCTGAAGGCCAGATTACACGCACTGGACAAATGCTTCCGTTTGGCCGCGGCATGGAGCGAATCAGCAAAGGCCTGACGCAGCCGGTTGTCCCCGTCAATCTTCATGGCGTCTGGGGCAGCATCTTCAGCTTTGAACGCGAACGCTTCCTGTGGAAGATGCCGCGGCGCATGCCTTATCCAGTGACCGTCAGCTTCGGGAAGTGGCTGCCTTCATCCACCAAAGCCGCTGAGGTGCGTCGCGCCGTGCAGGAACTTCACGCAGCCGCGTTTGAAGCCGACCGCGCACCCTCGCGCACACTCGATCGTATTTTGATCCGAACTGCTCGCCGCTACCCCTGGCGCTTTGCCATGGGAGACGCTCGTTTTCCGCAGGTCAGCTTTGCCGGCGTGCTGCTGAAGCTGATCTTCGTCACGCGCCGGTTGCGCTCGCAGTGGGGCGATCAGAACATGGTCGGCGTGCTGCTTCCGCCATCCGTCGGCGGAGCGCTCGTAAATCTTTCGGCCGCCATGCTGGGCAAAGTCGCCGTAAATCTTAACTACACTGCCAGTAGTGAAGTGCTGGCTTCATGTGCTGAACAATGCAAGCTGGAAACGGTAATCACTTCAAAGTTGTTCATGGAGAAGCTGGCGACCATCAACAAAATTGCGGTCCCTGCCCGGACCATTTTTCTGGAAGACGTACTGGCAGCGCCGCGCAGTTCAGAAAAGATCATTGCCCTGATGCTCGCTTTCGCAACGCCTTATCGCCTCATGAAGCGTTTGCTTGGCGCCCGCAGGCAGACCACTGACGATCTGGCAACCATCATCTTCTCCAGCGGCAGCACCGGCGATCCCAAGGGCGTGATGCTCACGCATCACAACGTTCTGGCTAATATCCGCCAGATGACGCAGGTATTTTCTTTCACCAGTGAAGACAAGATCCTGGGCATATTGCCCTTCTTCCACGCCTTTGGCTACACCGTGACTTTGTGGCTGGCGGCGACCTATGGCGTTGGCGTGGTGTTTCATCCCAGCCCGCTGGAATCGCAGATCATCGGGGACCTCGTCCGCAAATACAAAATCACGTTTCTTATCGCCACGCCCACGTTCCTTCAGGCTTATATGCGGCGTTGCTCGAGAGAAGATTTTGCCAGCTTGCGCTGTGTGCTGGTGGGAGCGGAAAAACTCTCAGAGCGCGTGGCCCATGCCTTTGAAGATCATTTCGGGATACGTCCGCTTGAGGGTTATGGGTGCACGGAATGCGCACCCGTTGTTGCCGTGAACATCTTCGACTTCCGCGGACCAGGCGTCCATCAGGTGGGAGGACGGCTGGGAACCATTGGCCATCCCTTGCCTGGCATCAGCGTGCGCGTAGTTGACCCCGATACGCGACAGCCTCTGCCCGCTGCAACTCCGGGCATGCTGCTGGTGAAGGGCCCTAACGTGATGCAGGGATACCTGGGACGTCCGGAAAAGACCGCCGAGGTTTTGCAGGACGGCTGGTACACCACGGGTGACATCGCCAGCGTGGCTGAAGACGGATTCCTTACGATTACGGACCGGCTCAGCCGCTTCAGCAAGATCGGCGGCGAGATGGTCCCGCATATCAAGGTAGAGGAGAAACTCCACGAGTTGGCCGACACCTCCGATCAGTTATTTGTGGTTTCCGCAGTGCCGGATGAAAAGAGAGGTGAGCGCCTGGTGGTGCTGCACACAATCGGGGAAGAACAACTCGCGGGGATTTTGGACAAACTTGCCACTTGTGATTTGCCGGCACTGTGGAAACCCCGCAAAGACCAGTTCTTCCACGTGGAAGCCCTTCCCTACCTCGGGACGGGCAAGCTCGATCTCAGGACGCTAAAAACCCGTGCAAACGAACTTGCGACGCTCGCGGCGCATAAGTCCGCGTAAAGCGCGCCTCGCTGACTTCCTGCCGCAAATAGCTTTTAATTCTCAGGTCGCTGGCCGACTATAATCGAGGCATGAAAAAGGTCGTCCACGCCGCCTGCCCGCATGATTGTCCTGACGCTTGTGGTGTGCTGGTCACCGTTGAAGACGGGCGGGCCACTCGCATACAGGGCGACCCCGCGCATCCGGTAACGCGCGGTTTTCTTTGCGCAAAGGTGACGAAATATCTTGATCGCGTGTACGCGCCGGACCGTGTGTTGTATCCCATGCGGCGCGTAGCGCCCAAAGGGCAGGGTAAAGGCGATGCTTCTGACTTCATCCGCATCTCCTGGGACGAAGCCCTGGGTGAGATCAAGACGCGTTTCGAAAAGATTTCATCTGAGTTTGGGCCTGAGGCGATTCTTCCTTACTCGTACGCCGGCAATATGGGCATGCTGAGTTATGCCGGCATGTCACACCGCTTCTTCTATCGCCTGGGCGCCTCGCAACTGAACCGCACGATATGCGCCTCGGCGGGCGGCGACGCATTGGTAACGGTTTATGGACGCCGTCTGGGTACCGAACCGGAGCAGTTCGCAAAATCGAAGTACATCATTGCCTGGGGCGCGAATATTCACGGCAATAACATCCACCTCTGGCCATTTATCGAAGAGGCCCGTCGCAACGGCGCCAAGCTGGTGGTGATTGATCCATACAAGACACGCACTGCCAGGGCCGCAGATTGGTATCTACCGATCAATCCCGGCACTGACGTGGCGCTGGCGCTCGGGATGCTGCACGTGATCATCAATGAAAATCTTTATGATGCCGATTACGTAAGCAAACATACTCTCGGCTTCGACCAGCTCAGGCAGCGCGCCCAGGAATATCCGCTAGAAAAGGTAGCGCAGTGGACAGGCATCTCCGCCGACGACATTCGCACTCTGGCGCGTGAATATGCCACAACCCATCCCGCTGTGATTCGGGTGAACTACGGTGTGCAGCGTTCACAAAATGGAGGCATGGCCGTGCGCACCATCGCCATGCTGCCCTGTGTGATTGGCGCGTGGAAAGAAGAAGGTGGCGGCCTGCAATTGTCCCTGAGCGCTTCGTTCCCTATGGACCGCCGCGGACTGGAACGTCCTGAGTTGATGGATAAAAGCCCGCTGGGCCGTCCGGCGCGTGTGGTCAACATGTCAGAGCTTGGCAAAGTCCTGAACACGCTGGCCGATCCGCCGGTAAAAGCCGTGTTCGTCTACAACTCAAATCCAGCGGTTGTGGCCCCCAATCACGGCGACGTGGTTCGCGGTTTCCTGCGGCCTGACCTTTTCACCGTGGTGCACGAACAATTTTTTACTGACACCGTCCATTACGCTGACATACTTCTGCCCTCGACCACGTTCTTTGAACACAAGGACCTGCTGGGATCGTACGGCCACGCCTATGCACAGGTCTCTAACCAGGCGATTGAACCCCTGGGCGAGTGCAAATCCAATCATCAGCTCTTTCAGACGCTCGCCAAAACCATGGGCTTCAGCGACGAATGCTTCAACCAATCTGAAGATGACATGATTGACGAAGCGTTGAGCGCGCGCGAAGGTACGCTTGATCCGCAAGGCTGGCTGCGAGGAATTACGCGCGAAAGGCTGGAAGCAGAAGGCCACGCGAGGCTGAACTTTGGCGATGGACCGTTCCTTCCCTTCGCCAACGGCGGGTTCACCACGCCCAGCGGCAAGGCTGAGTTCTACACGGAATCGTTGAAAACCCTCGGGCTTGACCCGGTCACATCGTTCATTCCGCCGGAAGAGTCCCGACACTCGCAGCAGGCAAAGACGTATCCACTGGAGCTGTTGGCCCGCAAGGCCGACAATTTCCTGAACTCCAGCTTCTGCAATGTCCAGTCCGTGCAGAAAATGGAGCAGCCCGATCTGCTTGAAATCCATACTCGCGACGCGGAGACGCGCGGTATCCGTGAAGGCGCCTGGGTACGAGTCTTCAATGGCCGTGGGGAAGTCCGCTTGCGGGCCCATGTAAACGGCAGTGTTCAGCCGGGAGTGGTGGCCGCAAGGCTCAACTGGGCGCGGCTGGCCCCGGACGGCAAGAGCATTAACGTCCTGACCAACGAAACCCTCACCGATATAGGCGGCGGTCCTACATTCTATTCATGCCTGGTGGAAGTGGAGCCGGCAGCCAATTCCTGATTGCGGACGCGCAATCAAGGGCCTCGCGCTGCGAAGGATTGGTCATCGCAAACCGAATTTTGCCTGCTATGGCAGCTTCTCCGTTACAATCAAACGAAAGATTTCCGACGAATTTCTTGCAAGTTTCCCAAGACCTCACGTTCAAAAGGCACGGATTGAACCGTCCGGATGCAGGCACGGTCTCTGGAAAACTTACAGCGATGGGACCTTTGTAAAAGTATTGTTCCACGCAGCCGGGGTTTGTGGCACTTGTGCACTAACTCCCGTATAATCTGAGCTTTTCCCAACTTGTTCTGAGGATAGTCATATCTTGGTGTTCTTTCAGGATTCCAGACAGAATTGCGCCCCGCGGATTGGACCATTGGCGCTGGTCCTCGGCCTTTTTCTTTTCTGGCTGGTCCCAACCCATTCCATCGCTCAGCAGACCGCGCAACTGATCCAGGAAATCGAAGTCAGCGGAAACCGCAAAACTCCCAAAGAGACCGTCAAGGCGCGCATTTACACACGCCCGGGTGACGTTTATGACGAGGCCGCCCTGCAACGCGACCTGCGCTCCGTGTGGAACACCGGCTATTTTGATGACGTCCGGATTGAACGCGAACAGACGAGCAAGGGCTGGGTCATCACCTTTTATGTCCGCGAAAAACAGACCATCCGCACCATCGAATACAAAGGCCTGAGCTCAGTTTCACAGAGTGACGTTCTCGACCGCTATAAGAAGGTCAAGCTCCCATTGACAGTGGACAGCCCGTATGACGCCACTAAGGTGATCCGGGCAAAGGTGGTATTGCAGCAATTGCTGGCCGAGCACGGCCGCCAGTTTGCTGACGTGAAGGTCCAGGTCCAGCAGATTCCGCCCGCTAGCGTCGGCGTCACCTTCAACGTAAAAGAAGGTCCAAAGATCAAAGTCGGGAAAATCACTTTTGTCGGCAACAAGCACGTAAAAAGCAGGACACTGCGCGCGTCCATGCATAGCCTGAAACCGGTTGGCATACCCAACTCCATTTTCTTCGAAAACCTGTTCGCCAGAACTTTTGACTCGTCGAAGCTGGAAGATGACACAGAAGGTGTCCGCCGTGCATTGCAACACGCCGGTTATTTCAAAGGCGTGGTGGAAGACCCCAAGACCAATCTCCGCACCATTGACGGCGGTTTCCACATCCCCGTGATCCAGAAACGCCCCGCCAAGGTCATGGACATCACCATCCCTCTGGAAGAGGGCGCAAAGTTCAAGCTCAAGGCCATCACCTTCAAGAACAATAAGGCCATTCAGAATTCAGCGTTGCTGCGCAACCTCTTCCCTATCAAGGACGGTGATACGTTTGACACGTTCCTGGTTGGCAAAGGCATTGAGAACCTGCGCAAGGCTTATGGTGAAATCGGGTTCATCAATTTCTCCGCCGTGCCAACCACGGAAATCGACGATGAGCACCACACGGTCACGCTGAACATTGAAACCGACGAAGGCAAGGCCTTCTTCGTACGCCGCATTGAATTTCAGGGCAACACCACCACACGCGACCGCGTGATCCGGAGAGAGTTGCTGATTCAGGAAGGCCAGATCTATAACAGCCGGGCCTGGGAAGTGAGCGTGCTGCGCCTGAACCAGCTCAACTACTTTGAAGCCCTCAAACCAGAAGACGATACCGAACGTAAACTCGATGAACAGAATGGCACCGTTGATCTGATCGTTAAAGTGAGGGAAAAGGGCAAGAACAGCATTGGACTCACCGGAGGCGTAAGCGGCCTGGAAGGATCATTCATCGGCCTGAATTACGAAACCAACAACTTCCTCGGCTTGGGTGAAACGTTGCAGGTACAGGCCAACGTGGGCAGCCTGTCACGCGTACTGCTCTTTGGTTTTACTGAGCCTTATGTGCTTGACCGTCCATTGCAACTGGGATTCACGGTTTACAGCCGCCGCTATGATTTCAACCAGGCACAGCAGGCTTCGATTGCGGCCGGTCAGCAAATTAATCTGCCACAGTCCGTTTTGAATCAGTTGCTGAACTACAACCAGTCCAGCACAGGCGCCACTACCTCATTGCGCTATGCGCTGGGCCGCTCATTCAAGAGCGTGGGGATTACGTATTCATATGACAACACCACCATCAACACTTTCAGTGACGCGTCACGCAATCTCTTCCAGACACTGAATTTCCGCAGCATCTCAGGACCGAATGCTCTGCGCGGTATTATCACCAGTTCGGTCACGCCGTCATTTGGCTTCAGCACCATCGATAGTCCGATACGTCCGCACAAGGGCAAGAGCTTCTTTCTCTCCACTGAAGTGGCCGGCCTGGGCGGTAACGTAAAGTTCTATCGGCCTGTGGTTGCCTTCACAAAGTGGACGCCTCTCTATCATCAGAACACCCTCGGGTTCCGTATCCAGGGCAGCTTCATTGGCGGGTTCGGCGGCACTGAGGCTCCGCCCTACCAGCGCTTCTATCAGGGAGGCGAGGCTGACCTTCGTGGCTTTGACGTGCGCACGGTCTCGCCGTACGTCTTCGTGAATACCGTCCAGAATGTACAGCTGACGAACCCTGACGGCAGCCCGGTTCCGCTCGACCCAACGAATCCGCGTCGCGGCAACGTGCAGATCCCCATTCCGGTGAACAACATCACGCTGCCTGGCGGCGACACATCCATGATCAGCAACCTGGAATATCGCATCAAGATTGTTGGACCCGTTGTCCTTGCGCCTTTTGCTGATTTCGGTCTCAACTTCGTCACCCTTGATTCTCAGCTTAAGATTGCGCCTGACGCGGTGACCCAGCTCAACAGCACGGTATTTGGCTGCCCCGGAATCGGCGCCAGCTTCCAGTGCACCGGAGGCTCGGCCATTCCCATCAACGGGAACCTGAAGCCGGTGCCGGGAACCAACTTTGTACCTCGGCTCTCCACTGGCTTGTCTCTGCAGGTTATGTTGCCGATTGTGCAGCAGCCGTTCCAGATCTATTACGCCTACAATCCGCTGCGACTGGACACGCTTGTCCGCTCTCCCAGCCCGATTGTTCGTTCCATGTTCCCGGCAGGTTCGGCGGGTGATTTCACCTTCCAGCAAACCATAGCCACGCTGGCGCCGGACTTCCGTTTAGAGGAGCCGAAGAAGACCTTCCGCTTCACCATTAGTACGACTTTTTAAGGAGTTTCACGGTTTGACGCTGCTGGAGTTCGCACCTATAATCGAACGCATTCGACTCATCTGCAATCCAGCATTCCAGACCTGAAGCCGTCTGATGAGACCGATCCAGCGTAAGGTGTTTGAGATCGGCAGCCCGAGTTCAAAAAATCGCTGTGAAAAGATTCAAGGAGTAACAATACCCATGTTTGGCAAGTCAACAACTCGTAACCTCGTGCTCAGCCTTGGACTGGGCGCCATGATTTCTGCGGCAGCTTTCGCGCAGACCACAGCCTCAACGGCTTCCCCAACAGGCGCCGCCTCATCTGCTCCGGCCACCCCCTCACTCACCAAGATCGGCATCGTCAACATCAATGAAGCCATCATCTCGAGCAATGAAGGCCAGAAGGAATCTGAGGCTCTCCAGCAGAAATTCAGCCCGAAACAAGCCGAGCTGAAGAATATGAATGACGATGTGGAAAACCTCAAGAAGCAGTTCCAGGCACAGAGTGACAAACTCAGCGAAGAGGAAAAAGCCACCCGTGCCAAGCAGATTGAGGTCAAGCAGAAGAGCTTCCAGCGCAACTACGAAGATTTCCAGAACGAAGCGCAGCAGGCGGAAGGCGAAGTCCTGAATCGCATTGGGCAAAAGATGATGGCCGTGCTGGACAAATATGCGAAGGCGAACGGCTATGCCGCCGTGCTTGACGTCTCCAGCACGCAGACCGTTCTGTGGGCGAACCAGGGCAATGTCATCACCAAAGAACTTGTAAGCGCTTACAACGCTGAGTATCCGGCAGGTGGACCGCCAGCCGCAAAGCCAGCCGGCGCCACAACACCAAAGGCCCCCGGGCCCAAGCCGGCCGCTACCACGACACCGAAAAAGCCGTAATAGTTTCCAGATTTCTCAATGGCCGTCCTCCGGGACGGCCATTTTATTTTCTCGAAACCAGCGCATTCGCGGAACATGCCATCACTCGCCCGGTGTCAAATTCACCATTGCCGGAGGTGGCAAACATGTTCCAAGATAGTCTGCTGGAATCTTCCAACGTCGCACCCAAGAGTAAAGATAAACGCTGGCCCATGACGCTGGCTTTTGTGCTCGAACTAATCGCAGTGAGTTTCCTTCTGCTTGTGCCGTTGATGTCCACGGGAGTCATCCCCGTATTGGCGCACGACGTGATCATTGCTCCTTTCCATTCAGTGGAAGTGGTTGACCACTCGCCCAGCAACAGTACCGGGAGCAAAGGCGCGTCGACTGGGGCATCGCACCTGATTAGAGTGATCAACAACAGGAACTCAGTAATTTTTAGAGATGCAAAGCCGTCCATCGATTCGGAACCTAATCCGCTTGATCCGATTCGCGTCGGAAATTCTGACCGGCAAGTTGACAGCCTCATCATCTGCAAATCAAATTGCGAGACCATTGCGCGTCCGCCCGAGCCTCCCAAGCGTTTGCGTTTGTCTAATCTTTCGGAAGCGCTTCTGGTTCACAGAGTGGATCCGCTCTATCCCAGGACTGCAGTTGTCACTCACACGTTCGGTGCGGTAAAGTTGCACGCAATCATCGCGAAGGACGGGACTATTCAGAGTTTGACCGTGACTAGTGGGAATCCCATTCTGGCACAGGCTGCTCTAGATGCTGTGCGCCAGTGGCGCTACAAGCCCTACATCTTGAATGATGAAGCAGTGGAGGTTGAGACCTTTATTACCGTCAACTTCCGGCCAGCAAACAACTGAATTTGGCAGCCATAGTGTGAGCGATCACCTGTGGAAAAAACTGTGCAATTCGAGAGTCTCTGTTATGAGAATCCTTAAATGAATCGGGCTCTCCGCCTAGACTGCCCAATGTACGTGGCATGTTTTAAGTGCCATGTTTTCTGCTGGATACAGGAAAGGATCGATAAGGGGAATACAGCAGGGCCAGAAAGATACTAGAAAGATGCTCAAAAGAAAGGATTTGCACAATTTCAACTGTGCACCATTTTACGGGTTAGCTGCATCAGCTTCCCTCGCCAACTTTAAGCACGGCAAGAAAAGCTTCCTGGGGAATATCGACTTTGCCAATTCGTTTCATCCTCTTCTTGCCTTCTTTTTGCTTTTCCAGAAGTTTGCGTTTGCGTGAGATATCACCGCCATAACACTTGGCGATCACATTCTTCCGGATGGCAGTGACCGTTTCGCGAGCGATAATTTTTGCGCCTATGGAAGCCTGAATTGCCACTTCAAACATCTGCCGGGGAATCAACTCTCTCATTTTGGAGACCAGAGCGCGTCCCCGGTCATAAGCGAAGTCGCGATGCACGATGATGGAAAGAGCGTCCACCGGCTCTCCGGCAACCAGGATATCCAGCTTCACCATAGGTGATTCCCATGAGCCCGCCAAATGGTAATCGAGGGAAGCGTAGCCGCGAGAGACCGTCTTGAGCCGGTCATAGAAGTCGAGCACAATTTCATTCAGAGGCAGCTCATAGGTAAGCATCACGCGTGAAGAGCTTACATACTCAAAATTCTTCTGCTTGCCGCGCTTGTCCTCCACCAGTTTCAATATCCCGCCGACGTATTCCTCATTGGTCAGGATCACAGCGGTAATTACCGGCTCTTCAATCTTCGCGATCTCACTCTGTCCCGGCCACCGCGAAGGATTATCGACGTCAATGGCCTCTCCATCCGTCTTGGTAATTTTGTAGCGGACGCCTGGCGCCGTAGTGATCAGTTCCAGGCCGAATTCCCGTTCCAGCCGTTCCTGGATAATCTCCATGTGCAGCAACCCCAGGAATCCGCAACGGAAGCCGAAGCCCAGGGCCACCGAACTCTCCGGCTCAAAGAAGAATGACGAGTCGTTGAGCCGCAGTTTTTCCAGTGCTTCGCGCAATGCCGTGTGTTCATGAGCGTCCACGGTATAGAGACCCGCAAAGACCATTGGCTTGAGTTCTTCAAAACCGGGCAGCGGCTCAATGGCGGGACGCGCATCCTCCGTAATGGTGTCGCCGATCTTTGTGTCCGCCACATTTTTGTTATTGGCCACAATGAAGCCGACTTCACCGGCCTCAAGCTGATCGACTTCGACCGGCTTCGGCGTGAGCACACCCAGCGTCTCGACGTCGAGGGTCTTGCCGTTCCACCAGAGACGCACCTTCATGCCCTTGCGGAGGGTCCCCTGCATGAGTCGAGTGAGGACGATCACGCCGCGATATGGATCGAACCAGGAATCGAAGATCAGGGCCTGTAACGGATTTTCGGGCTCGCCTTTCGGCGGAGGCAGTCGCTTAACAATGGCTTCCAGCAACTCTGGAACGCCCAGACCACTTTTGGCGCTCACCAGCATCGCGCCACTCGTGTCCAGTCCAACCGTCTGCTCAATCATCTCTTTCACGCGTGGAATATCTGCGCTGGGCAGATCAACTTTATTAATGACGGGAATAATATCAAGCCCGTTGTTGATGGCCAGATATGCGTTCGCTAACGTTTGCGCTTCCACGCCCTGAGAGGCATCCACCACCAGCAGTGCGCCTTCGCACGACGCCAGTGACCGCGAAACTTCATAGCTGAAATCCACATGACCCGGCGTGTCGATGAGATTGAGTTGATACTCCTCGCCGTCCTGCGCGATGTATTTCATGCGCACGGCATGGGCCTTGATGGTGATGCCGCGCTCCCGCTCCAGGTCCATGGCATCCAGCACCTGCGCATGCATCTCCCGCTGGGAAAGCGCTCCCGTGAGTTCCAGAAGCCGGTCAGAGAGCGTGGATTTGCCATGATCGATGTGGGCAATGATGGCAAAATTTCTGATGTGTTTTCGATCCATGAGGAGAGGGCTTAGTCCTCTATTCTAGCATCCATGACAGAACGGGACCGCCTAAGGCCGCTGGCGCGACCAATGCAGCTCAATTCTCTGCGTCTAATGTTTTTGATGGGAACCAGACGGCGGATTGCTAATCCACTGTGACTTTTTCAAATCCGAGCCCCAGCAGAAGGCTCACCAGTGTGTTGCGTGCGTTTTGACTGGCGCTGACAAGTATTCCACCACGCACTGCTTCTTCCAGCAGCTCGCCTTCAGCCTGCTGACGCACCTGACCCTCAAAGTTTGGATCAACGGCAACCAGCAGCCCGGTGCTGCGTGAGTAGACACGCGTGCGAGCATTATCGATGCGCGTGAGCAGAACACGCGCCGGCGGAGCTTTGACGTGAACATCCCTGCCCGTAATCTGAATATCTGCCGGACGGAACTGGGTGAAATCGATTCCTGCCACCACCTGACCATGCACGATCATCAGCAGCCGGTCGCCGACCAGGAAATCCGGCAGAAATGGACTCCCCTTCTCGCCCGTGACTACTTTATCCATGTTGAAGACCACGGTCTCCATACGCTGCAGGCGCTGTATGCGTTCAACTACGCTGGCCTGGCTGGCGATGGTGGTGGACCTTCCCTGCCCAAACAGAGAAGACCAAAGTCTGGATGGTGACGCATTCTCTACATGAACAACGAAAAGAGTAAGCACACACGCAGCGATGCCTCCGGCAATTATCCCGACGATAATTCCCTTTGCTGGGACCAGCCTGGGCGCAAGATGCGGCTTTGGCGGTATGGTGGGAGTTTCTGTCACGCAACGCTATTGTATGTTTGCAATCCAGTTGCAGCAAAAACGTTTTCGAGTGACGAAAGGCCCGTAACGATTTGCCCTGAAAATCCGTCAGGTGCGAACAATGACTTACCTTGGTTTGGCGGCAAGCTGTTGGTAATAGGCTTCCGCGTTGTCGGCGAACGTGGCTTCGTAGTTTGGATATTGCCGGAACCCGGAGAATTGCGGCAGAGATATGCCTTTCTTGATTTCTTCCAATGACATTCCCCTGGCTCGCATATCACGTACCTGGCTGCCCAACGCAGTCAGGTAATCACGAAAGCGCGTGAGCTCCACCTTCGTAGCCAGTTCGAAATGTCCGGGCACCACGTGTTCTACCGGCAAAGTGAGAATGTGGTCCAGCGCTGTAATCCAGTTTTCCATGTCCCCCTGGTCCATCGCCGGACAGGAATTGGTCAGGAAGAGATCTCCCGTGGCGACAGTCTTCTCATCAGGAAAATAAACGATCAGATCGCCCATGGTGTGTGCAGCCCCTGGATGATAAATCTCAACCTTGTGCCCACCGACATACAACGTCACGCTCGTCTGGAGAGTGATGTTAAGGCCGGAATTCGAGACCCTTTTCCCCTGATCTGTTCCGCTCGGCAGATGGTCTCGCGTAAACGGTGTATCGATGATGGTGGCCTCAGCCCCAAATACGCTGTTTCCTCCCCGATGATCGGGATGATAGTGCGTGTTCACAATCCAGCGCACCGGCGCAGCAGAGACTTTGCGGATCTCCACCAGCAGCTTTTTTCCTTCAATTTCGTTCAGCCCCGTATCCACTACCAGTACACCGGCGTCGCTGACCAGAAAAGTTGAGTTGGCGCTGGAATCGTTGCTGGAAATATAGGCATAGAGGCCAGGCCCGAGTTTGTGAACTTCGCCTGCAAATGCCGGTGAGGCTCCCAGGAGAAACAAGAAGATGATCCATCTTCGGACATCGAGCATGCTTATGCGATTCCCTCCTTCTGGGGTAAGCTGATTGTAAATGTCTGCTACTTTGCTGATCACAATTTCGGGACGTGACACTCCCGGCCTCACTCACGCCTTTTCCGGCGTGCTGGCCGAAGCGGGCGCCATCATCCTGGATATCGGGCAAGCCGTAATTCATGATGCTTTGGTCCTGGGCATCATGGTACGTGTTGATGCACTGCATGTAAGTGCGGTGGAAAGTGCCGTGAGCCGGAAGGGCAGCCAGCTTGGCGTCGAGGCTCGAACCGTGGTGGTGAATGAAGCTGAGCAGCGCACATGGGTGGATCGCCAGCATAATCGCCGCTTTGTGGTCACGGTGCTGGCGGCACAGGTCTCAGCCGCGCAGCTTGCCGCCGTCACGGATATTTTCGTTGCCCAGGGCATGAACATTGATCTGCTGGATCGCCTGTCGGGCCGCCATGCGGCCATCGATACCCGCACTCCGCGGATGTGTATCGACTTTACGCTGTCCGGCGACCAGGTGGACGCTGACGCGCTCCGCCGCCAACTCCTTGCACTTGCCGATCAACAGAATTTTGATATCGCTGTACAGGAAGACTCGATTTTTCGCGGGAATCGCCGGCTCATTGCTTTTGACATGGATTCCACGCTGATCCAGATGGAAGTGATCGACGAACTCGCCCGGCTTGCCGGAGTGGGCGACAAGGTCTCCGCGATTACGGCCGCTGCTATGCGCGGCGAACTTGATTTTCAAGCCAGCTTCCGCCGCCGGCTCGGCTTACTGCGCGGGCTGCCAGAAAGCGCTCTGGCATCCGTCGCGGACAGCGTTCCCGTGACACCCGGCGCCCATCGCCTGCTGCGAACTCTGAAATTGCTGGGCTACAAGACGGCCATTCTCTCAGGCGGCTTTACCTTTGTTGCTCAAAGGCTGCAAAAGGAACTTGGCTTTGATTTTGTTCATGCCAACGAACTGGGGATCAAAGACGGCGCCGTCACCGGTTTGCCTGTGGGTGCAATTGTCGATGGAGCCCGCAAGGCACAACTGCTGGAAGAGATAGCCCGGCGCGAAGGAATATCGATGCAGCAGACCATCGCCGTAGGCGACGGCGCGAATGACCTGCCCATGTTAAGCATTGCCGGGCTCGGCGTGGCCTTCCATGCGAAACCGCTGGTCCGCGAAAAAGCACAGCACTCCATCTCTCGTATGGGACTGGACGCGCTTCTATATCTGCTGGGACTGCGGGATCGTCATATGGGTGATAACGCGATCCACAAAAATACTTAACCACAAACGACACGAAGGACCACAAAGGTTTGTGCACTGGCTCTACCACAGAGGACACAGAGGAACACTGAGGAAGAGCAAACCCACGCGAAAGCTGTTGCGACGCGGAATGATCAAAGTCGCCTCAGTGGCTAAAGCCGTTTACTGAAGGAGCAGACCGCAGGCCTGCTCCACCCCGTGACTACGAACAGTTAACCAACTTGATTTGAGTCGGGATTAGAAACAAACAGCGCAGCCGGGGGCGGCTACGCCTTCGTGTTCCTTCGTGCCCTTTGTGGTTAATGGTTTTAACGGTACGCGACGATAAGTATCCGCTTGAAGGGAAACAGCACTTTGCCCTGATCGTCAGGGCGATAGACTTTCTCAATCTCTTGCAGGCACAGCCTCTCAAAATCCGCACGCTGGTCATCATTCGCAAGCTTCTCCAGATAAGCACGCATGCCGGTGCTCCGGATCCACTCATGAACGGCCGTGGAGCCATCCATGATTTGCAGGTACTCGGTTTCCCAGATGTCGAGGTGCCCTGCCAACTTACGTAGAGCGTTATAGTAGAAGGCGACCGGCTGCACTCCATATTGTTCTGAGGCGGTGCTGAGAACGGCTGCCCAGCGTGGATCGCCTGCCACTTTCTTCATCGCCTGATGCGCGCCGGAATGGAAGTTGTTGGGCATCTGCACCGCCATCGCGCCCCCGGGCGCGACAAGATGGAACAGTCTGGGAAACAGTTCTCCATGATTTCCCAGCCAGTGCAGGACAGCGTTGCTGAAGATCAGATCAAAGCTCCCGTCGGGCTTCCAGCTTTCAATGTCGCTTACAAGCCACTGCCAATCTGGATGCCGTGCGCTGGCCTGCTTCAACATGCTGGCCGAACTATCGAGCCCGATGATTTCGGCCTTCGGCCAGCGGGCATGCACCTGCTCGGTGCTGTTGCCGGTTCCGCAGCCTAAATCGACGATACGTTTGGGATTCTCAAGCTTCGTTTGCGCGATCAAGTCTGCGGCGGGACGCGCGCGTTGATCAGAGAATTTGAGGTAGAGATCAGGATTCCAGTCGGGCATCGGTGTTCATCATAAGGCATCAAATCGGTCTAAACAGACACCGCTTTTGCCTTCTCGGCTTCAATCGCTTTCAGCATGTCTTCATCTTTGTCGAACTTGAACCAGGAAATGCCGCGCTGTTGGGCAATCTGTTCTTCCGCTCGAGCCAGACATTCCAGATCGTCTTTGGTAATTACGCGCAGACCTTTGCCTTCGATTTGGCCGAAAATCTGTTGTGCGGCTGGGCAATTTCCTTCCGGCACGCCTTCAAGATACTGAAGCACGTGGGCAGCGCCAACTTCGCCGTCATGGCGCGCGATACCCACCAGACCATCACTGGCTTTGCGCGCCCATCCCACGGCATACATTCCTTCCAGGACTTCGTTCGCGTGCGGATCGTAGAGTTCGTAGGCCGCGCGCTTGGGGTCCGTCTGGTCAGGGTTGGTAACGTAAGCGTCGCGAGTGTAAGGTAGCCCGATGGCAGGATCAGCCACATCGCCAATGGCGAAGATCATGGTATCCACATCCAGCTCAGCCAATTGATCAGTGGCTTTGCATGCGATGGATCCATCGCGCTCCGCCAGAATATTTTCTATCACGCTCAAGCGATTGATCCGGCCAGTGGCGTCAGCGTGGATTGCCTGAGGCGAGCATAAGAAGCGAAAACGCAGTTTTGGCCCGGAACCATCCTGTGGCGGTTTAGACAAGACTGGAAAAGTCTCATCGGCCAGTTTGCTGATGTCCTGCCCGATCGCGCTCAGCTTTGGCTGTATCCGGCGGAGTTCATCGTCAAATGCCGCGCGATCAAGAAAGTGTTCAATGTGGTCAAATTCTTTCTGGTCGAACTTGGCCTCGAATGGTCCGCGACGCGCCACCACCACAACTTCTTCGGCGGTCTTTACGGGCGCATCCAGCAGCAGCCAGCGAGCAATGTCCACCATCACGTTGCCCATGCCAACAATCGCTACACGTTTGCCGGTGGAGAAGTTATGGGAAGTAAACGGCGGCAGCAGATTGTAGTGATAGACAAAATCTTTTGCGGCATATACGCCTTCGGCTGTCTCACCCGGCAGGCCCAGCTTCTTGGTGCCCTGCGCCCCCACGGCAAACACAATGGCCGCTGGATTCATTGCTTGCAGGTCGGCGACGGAAATGGCCGCATCGCGGCTTACAGGCACATGGCCAAAGTAATGAAGATTGCTTAAGCTCAGTACCTTGTTGAACTGCTTGCGCAGGCCAACCTTCATTTTGTCTTTGGTGGGATAGATGCCGTATTCCGCCAGGCCGCCCGGCTTGATGTCACGATTAAAAATAATGGTCTGGTGCCCGCCCTGGGCAATCTTCTGGGCGGCGAACATTCCTGCTGGCCCTGCGCCGATGACGAATACGGTCTTCAAGTCTTTTCCTCCCAAACTGCCCCGTTCAAAACGTTGGCGGTCAAAGCCGGCAACGCGCCTAGCAGTCTAACCCGCTTAAACGCGCGCTCCAACCCCGATTTGCAGCAAGACTTAGCTTTAATTATCACCCGATTATCACCCATCTGCGGGCTGCGGCGTGACACGAAATCTATCTGAATATGGGAAGCGTATGTTGCATGAATAGCCCAATCAGCGAATACATCAGGGTTTTGCCGACTTGTAAAGAATGAGTTCGCCCGCGGACAAATTATGTGATGCAGGTCACGGGTACGTTACGCCGGTTTAATGGACGGGGCAGTCGCTTCTTCCACCTTCACCGTGGAACCCAGCAAGTGCAGACGCGGCTCGCGATCAATGGCTTCAATCAACTCACGCGTAATACGATCATCAATCTCCGCAGCCCCGCTCAGTTCCACGGGATAGCGGATCACAATCTCCAGGCCGCCTCCGGTCAGCCGCAAGCGGCTTTCGGGCTTAAACTCGCTGATCCTGGCGGAATTGAGCGCCCGTTCCATCCCTCGCCGCTGCTGCTCCATGTTGTCGTGGTACTCGGCATAAACTTTGTTCACGGCCTCAAGCAGCCGCTGCTCGGCTTCATGGTAGTGGCCTTCAGGACCGATGGTGAGCGTGATCTCATGCCATACAAAGCTGGTACCGGGAATCTGCTTGAACAATCCCGCATTCGCCTGGAAGACTACGGAATTCGAAAATACAACCACGCGGCCGGTTGGCCGGGGGCTGCCTTCGCCGGTGACTTCCATCAAATGAAGGCGCACAAGTCCGATATCGACAACGTCGCCGGTGACGCCCGCCACTTGCACGCGGTCACCTACACGGACGCCGTATTTGCCTATCAGGAAGAAGTATCCCGCGACTGACAAGATCACGTTTTGCAGCGCGACCGCAATACCTGCGGTCATCAGTCCGGCGAATGTGGTGATGGTTCCAAGCTCGCTGGCAAAAGCCACGGCAACAATGATGGCCACAACAATCCACAACACGATCCGGCGGAGTAAAAGAAACTGGTAGCGCCGTCTGGGGTCGGTAATGTAACGAAACGTGGCCCGTCGCCATAGCTCAGATACGCCGAGAACCACGGCAAGGATCAGCGCAAGCCCGCCCAGGCGCAAGGTCAAGCCCTTCAGCTCGGTGTCATATTGGCTTTTTACCGCATTGCGCCAGTTCGTGGTGCTGCGCTTGTAGAGATCAAGCAGAATGTTCTGCTTGCCGAGCGGCAACATGCTGGCGGAAAGCTGTTTGTACTGCGAGGTGAGGGTGTCCAGGTCCTTGCGTTCCTGGGCCAGCGCCGCGGGATCAGAGGTGTCTGCCAGGGCCGCCAGTTGATCACCGTGCTGCGTCAGCTCACGGATCTTTGCCGTAAGAGGTGCACGCAGGGCCTTGCTGGCTTGCGAAAGACCATCCGTGACGTTGATATCGTCTTCCAGTAATTTGATTTTGCGATGCAGCGTAAACAGGTTGGCAATAATGTCCAGAATGCCGTTGGGCTCCTGCTTCCGTTCACGCGCCGCCACTGCCATGGAGTTGGCACTGTTATTGGCAGAGACGTTCTTATCATTGTCCGTCTCTTTGGTATTTGCGTTGACTGAGGGTACCGTGCGCGCCAGTTCTTCAATCTCTCCGGTGAGGGTGCCCGAACCCATGCCGCCGGCGGTTGCTCCGGTGGCGAACTGCACCATATTACGCAATGTGTCTCGCCGCGCCTGAAAAAGGTCGACCTCACTTTGCGTTTCGTCCAGCGTGGCTTGCAGCTTCCTGCGTTTCGCTCCGGTGGCGGTACTCAGCTGCTGGCGCAAATCGTCAACTTCCTTTTGCGTCTCCTTGTATTGCTGATCGGCTTTGGCCGCAAGAGTGGCCAGGGTCTGATACTGAGAAGCATTATCAGGATTGGCGCTCGTGTTTGGCTGGGCGGCCAGCGCCTGCGCGCGAGCGCGCGCGTACTCAAATGCTAACCGCACAACCTGGTCGGCGATCTGGCGATTGTCATTGAAAAACATGACGTCACTTGGCTCAGTGGCCAATTGTTGCTGCTGAGTCAGGTCACGGTACCAGACGATCGTCTGGTTCAGGTACGGAATAATGGCCTCAGCACCGCTCCCGCTGGAAGGGGGCGGAGCGACACTTTGCGCGCCGCCGTTGGGGGTAGCCATCAGCTGGACAGCGAAAAGCGAAATGATGAGAAAGCGCAACTTGGTCATTCGTTCCATTCCCGGAAAGATTTATTGAAGCATGCGAGGCTGATTCGCACAACCGCAGATGGGCCCACCATTCGGTTGCGCGACAAACCGGTTTGAGCGACAACTAGAGGTGAACAATGTTTTTCTAAGACTTTTCTTTAGACCCATGATTTTGACGTTGAACCGGGGCGTTCCCCTCAAGGAACAGGATTGCCCGCGTCAGCGACTCAATGCGAGAGAGCGTGGCGTCTGCCAGTTTCAGATATTCATGCTGGCGTTCCTGCTCAAAATCCGACTGTATGAGGTAAAGTGAATTTCTTAAAGCCTGTAGCGGATTATTCAACTGATGCGCCAGTTCGTGGGCCAACCGGCTGGCCGCCTTGAGCCCTTCTGCTTCAACCAGATCATCCTGGGCACGTTTCAAATCGGTAAGATCGCGGCTAAACACGATGACCGTTTCCACGTCAGCTTCCGCCACACCGCCGGAAAACTCCGGAGCCATACGGCATTGAAAATATCTCCGTCCGTGGGGGCCGGAGAAGTCAACGTCAAAAGTATCTTCCCTACCGCTTGAGAACACGCCTCGCAGGTGCTGCTCCAGCAGGCTGGAAATTTTTTCACTGTGTCCCAGCTCGCGCATGGTCTTCAGATGAAAATCCTCTACCGGACGATTGTTCGCCTTCGCGGTAGCCAGATTCACATAAACGTGCCGCAGCTTACGATCGAACCGGGCAACCGCATCAGGCGCGTTGTCCAGCAATGAGCGGAGTGAGCCTTGGATGACATGAGCCTCATCCCCCGCAGGAGCGCTCGCAGGAAAACCGGCGGCGGACCTATCCTGCGGAGAGGCGAAGGAACGGTGCAAATGGAACCTCTCTGGAAAATTGAGTTGCAGGAGTATTGGTTCAATTATAAAAGCAAAAGCCGTCCCCGCCGCGTTCGCAGCAAACGCGAAGAACAGTTAAAAATTGCTTAGTCCCAGTGGTCAAAGCTGAGGAAAGGAAGCTCCTGCCGTGAAGAAAAAATGATGAAGAAAAAAATGTTGAGAAGTTCTGCGCGAATGAGCCATCAAGAGATGTCCCGGCCAAATAAAAAGGGGTGTTCGACTGAACACCCCCGCTTTAACTATTTTCCCTTGAAAAAAAATTAACGGAGACTTTGCTCCGCTACATGACTACTTTTTCTTTGCTTTTTTCTTCGCCTTTTTCTTGGTTGCCATGTGCGATTCGTCCTCCTTGCAGATTTGCTTCCTTGGGCCTTGAGCAACCCTACTTCTAGTGGGCACGCTCGTCTACACCCAAGATATTGAGGTATGAGTGTTGCAATGTCAACCAAAAAATGCATATTAGCAATCAGAGTCACTGCCAGGGCGCGAAAGCGCAAACATGCCAATTTGGGATTTTGAAGGTTTGATTTTGGAAATAGCGGCCTGGTTGGTCTCTCGCTGTAAAGACGAAAACGATCGCTGTGCCGGCGTCAACCTGTCCGACGACTCTCACGGCAACATTTTCAATACCAATTCTTCTGCTTGCGCGTGCACATTTGTTGCGTGACCGAAGCCATTGATCCAATGCACGTCGGGCTCGCGGCGAAACCAGGTCATCTGCCGTTTGGCGTAATTCCGATGGCCCTGCTGGGCCGCTGTGATCGCTTGTTCCCGGGACAACTCACCGGAAAGCACCTGCGCAGCCTGTTTGTATCCGAGCGAGGTGAGAGGTCGCGCTGAATCGCCGTAGCGGCTTTTGAGCATCTGCGTTTCCTCCACCAGACCCTCTTCGAACATCGCCGACGCTCGCTGGTTGATGCGCTGATAGAGCGACTCGCGATCAGGATTGAGGCCAATCCGCAAAATCCTGAACCCGCGCAACGGATCACGCCCGGTCCTCCACATTTCCGTCATGGACGTACGGGCACTCAGGCAGACTTCGATGGCCCGGATGACTTTAGGCACATCATTGGCGTGAATGGTCGCCGCCGCGTCCGGGTCAAGCCTGCGCAGAATGCGATGAAGATATTCAGGCCCGCGGGCCGCCAGAATTTCGCGGAGCCGTTCGCGCAATTCGTCTGAACGGGCCGGACCAGCGAACAGCCCTTCCAGCAGCGCGCGCAGGTAGAGTCCCGTTCCTCCGACAATGATCGGCAAATGGCCTCGACTTTGTATGGCAGCGATCGTGGCGCGGGCCAGGCGGGAATAATCCCCGGCGGTAAACTGCTCCGTGGGCGCGGCTACATCAATGAGGTGATGCGGGACAGATTGGCGATCGGCAAAAGATGGCTTGGCGGTACCGATCTCAAACTCACGATACACGGCCACTGAATCGCAACTGACGATCTCACCCTGAAAGCGTTGCGCCAGATAGAGCGAGAGAGACGTTTTGCCACTGGCCGTAGGCCCCAGTAACACCACCAGCAAGGGATCGCGTGTTGACAAGGATACCGGCGTCAAGGCCGCACCCAGAAATGCCGGACCAGAACGAAAAGCAAAATGGCAATCGCGATGAGGGTAAGCCCTAGCGTCTGTTGCCGGTGCGCATCCATTGCCACGGAGACATTCTAATGGTTTCTGAGGTCCAACTCTCTTGCGGTCATGAATCTTGAATCTTGAATTAAGATAAGCAGCTAAATTCATGGCAAATGTATTGAAATATAAATTCGGGGAGTTTGAGGCAGACCTTCGTGCCGCTGAACTGCACAAGCGCGGACATCGGCTCAGGATGCAGATGCAGCCTTTTCAGATATTAGTGGCACTGCTGGAGCGTCCGAACGATGTTGTGACTCGTGAAGAATTGCGGCTACGCCTGTGGCCGGAAGATACATTTGTAGACTTTGATCATGGACTGAACACCGCTGTGGCCAAACTCCGTGAGACTCTCGGCGATTCCGCTGCCAGCCCAAAGTATGTAGAGACAATCGCCAAGCGCGGCTACCGTTTCCTGGCTGAAGTGGAAAAGCTGGAAGAGGTGACTCTTTCCGGTACGGCTCCGACTTTAGCAACCAAGCCATCTGTAGCAACCACCTTATCGGTCCCTCCGCCAACGCCTGCATCCGTCCCAGACGCGGAAACGGAGCCACCAAGTATGTCCGCCAACGCGGGGGCGAAACAAACTGACCTGCCCCGTGCCAGCCGCAAAACATCGCGGACGCTGTTCGTGCTCTCTCAGGTGATGTACATTGCGTTTTATGTCTCGGCGCTTTTCCGGCTCGACCGGCTGCATGAATCGGCGGAAATGGCGTGGCACAACGCGGGGCAGATCGCCTTTGTCGTTTATCTCGTCACAGCATTGATCGGATTGGTGGTCCGGTTATATCTCATCTCCGCCACTGCGCTTGATTACCATCTTCTGGGCGCCAAGTTCCGCGTAATCTTCCCTGCACTTTTCGTTCTGGATATGTTGTGGGCCCTGGCGCCGTTCATGCTGGCTGACCGCATTGGACTTGGCCTGGCACTCGGATCAACCGCCGCACTCATCTACATGCCATTCGCCCAGCGCACACTGGTGAAGATGATGCAAGCGTAATAAATTTCAGTTATTCCAGATCGTTCTTGTCAGGGTTGTAGAGGAAGTGTGCGCGCAGCAGAAGGTAGTCGCCATTGAAATTGGCGGGCAGTTGCGGAAGCGGGATCGCGTAGGTAATTGCGCCATAGGCAGCGCGATCCAGTGCCGTGTCGCCTGATCCATTGATCACCCGCAGTCCGGCAACTTTTCCATCTTTCAAGATGGCGAACTCAATGATGACGACGCCGCGTTTCATCTCCGGCGGCATGGCAGATTGTGGAATCAGGGGATCCCAATGTTCCTGCACAGCCTGGCGCAGACGTCGCATATAGGGCCCGAAGTCAACGCCCATGGTGTCACTCAGGATTTCCAGATCGCCGCGGGTATCCACTTTGGGACGAACGCCAGAGCCGTAGTTACCGCCGCCCAGAGGAACGCTGGTGGTGCCGTGTGAGTTGGCAACGGAGTTGATCGCGTTGCTCACGGTTGATCCGGGGGAGTTCACGGGAAATGGAATTTTCGGTTTCGGCGGGACTGGCGCATCCAGTTTTGCAGTTTGCGTGGGCTGCTGCTCTGGCGGCTGGACGGCGCCCTGTTGCGTCGCCGGCTGCTGTTGCGGAGATACCTGGGCCTGCTGCTGCGCCGGCGCTGGAGGCGGCGTTTTAGGCTTGCCAGGATCGCGTGCGTCAAGCAGCTTGCGTAGCGCTTCCTTGCTGGGAACCGGTGTGCGAGTCTGGGCAATGCGATTCGCGTCTGATATGCGATCAGTCTTCGGCGGCGTTTTCAGCTTCAGTTGATCGGGAGGGAGTTCCAGATACGTGGTCTGCTGCTTTTGAATCATCGGCATCACGTGTGGAGTGTTCCCCATCCACTTTGGCGCCAGTATGAGAAGAATGATGATGACCGCATGCACAGCGCCGGAGATCCATGCAGCCTCCCGCCGACGGTATGAGGATACATCGTCCTCATACAAGTCAGTCAGAAGCAGATGAAGCTCTCCGTCTCGTTGCGAAGACGAAGTGTCATGTTCTCGAACTTTTTCTTCTTCCATCAGAGGGATAAAACACCGCCGCAGCGTGGGTGAAGCTTTGTCTTTATTCTCTCATTAGAACGATGCTATTGAGATGTCCTTGCGTGCCGCGGGGCGTCAAAATACCAGGAAACTAATGGAAAACACTGAATTACGATCGGCCATTCCACACTGCTTAACAGATATTTACAAGCAGCTTACACTGAGGAACCTGGTTACGCAGCTGTCTTAGCTGACAGGCAGCAACCCAGCCCGGCGGCTATGTTGGTCAATCGACGAGAGAATTTCCAAAGCTACTGCCAGGGCCTTGCGGCCATCGTCCAGCGAAACCACGGGAGTGCTACGACGGCGCACAGCATCCAGAAAGGACTTCAGCTCTGAATGCAGGGGCTCTTCCGCTCTGACGGGAGGCTTGTTGACGGTGACGCCGGGAATCGGCACGTCGGCTGGTTCGCCCACGATACCCAGCAACTGGTCCAGGGAAAACTTCTCTTCCTGGCCCACACGCAGCTGCAAGACATCCTGCCGTCCGTAATCCACTGACACATATTCTCCGGGCTGAAAAAAACGCAGCTTGCGGACTTTCTCCGTGCTGATTCGGCTGGCAGTGAGGTTGGCGACGCAGCCGGATTCGAATTCCAGCCGCACGTTGGCTATATCGACCTTATTGGTGACCACAGGCAATCCCACGGCGCGAATCTCTGTAACCGGGGACTTCACGAATGAAAGCACCACGTCAATGTCATGGATCATGAGATCCAGCACAACGTCCACATCCAGACTGCGCGCGGTGAAAATGCTGAGCCGGTGAACTTCAAAAAACATGGGCCGCGTAATGATTGGCAGGGTCGCCTGCACTGCCGGATTGAAACGCTCCAGGTGACCGACTTGGACCACCCTTTGATTTGCTTTCGCGATGGCGGCCAGCGCGTCAGCTTCTTCCAGCGTTGATGCCAGTGGTTTTTCAATCAATACATCCACGCCGGCGTCCATCAATGCGGAGGCAACGCGCAGATGATGTACGGTGGGCACGGCAACGGACACGGCATCCACCAGACCGAACAGGTCCTCAACGCGCGTGAAAGCCTTGCAGCCAAACTGCATTGCCACTGCATGGGCCTGCGCCGCATTGGCGTCTACTACCGCCGCAAGTTGAACACCCTGCTGCTGTTTTTCCAGTTCGTGATACACACGGGCATGGTTGCGGCCAAAAGAGCCCACACCAACGACTGCTACGCGGATTGCACTTTCGTTAGTCAAGTTATTGATTTTCTCAGAGGCTGCAACCCTTCGCAAAGGCTATGATTTGCATTCGGGCCTGGGACTTTGCAGTCAATGGAACGTCGCGAAAAAATCAAGCGCTTGGGAGGAACACAAAAATGGGGCGCGGATTCGGATTTGTAACTCTTTTGTTCGTTCTGGTTGTGGGTATGTGGTTCTATATGCGCCAGGGCCAGGCAGCGGCCAGTGCAGGAACCAATAATCCGACTGCCGCGATTGACCTTACCGGCGTCCGCAATGATCTGCTCGCCATGGCACAGGCTGAACGCAGCCACGCTGCCATGAAAGGCGGCTATGCTTCGCTGGACGATCTTCGCTCACAGGGCGATTTGACGATGTCCCGCTCCAGCCGTGGTCCTTACAACTACTCATCGGAAGTGAGCGATACCAGTTTTCGCTTTCTGGCTACCTACTCTGGTCCGGAAAGCTCCGGCATGCCCAGATCACTCAGCATTGATCAAAGCATGGAGATCAGCCAGGAGTAGCCGGTCTACTACTTTTTAAAGACTTACTTTTTAGAGACTTACTTTTTGAAGTCCTGCTTTTTGGCGACCTGCAAGGTGCGCAGGTGGTCGATCATATTCCAGATCTTTTCGTCAGTCTCGGTCTTGCCGAACGCGGGCATTCCGCTCAAGCGAATCCCGTTCTTTACGATCCAGAACAACTCCTGGTCTGAATAACTCTGCACTTCACTCGAGGTTAAGTCTGTTGCACGCGGGTACATCCATTGTCCAAGCGGAGTCTTTGACTGGCCGTCTTCACCATGGCACAACGAACAACGAACAGTGAAGGTGTTGTCTCCCTGCGCCGCGCTTGCAGCGCGATCAAGTGGGCGTGACGCAACGCCTTCGCGAACAGCACGCGCGATGAGCAGATGCTTCGCCCTTGTCGCCATATAAGTCTCTGTCCCGCCGGGTTCTGCAACCGCGGCAAGACTGAAGCTTGAAAACACGAGCCATCCAATCAATAGGCTGCATGCAACCACCGCTCCGGCAATGATCAACACTCGTTTCATGGACTCTTTCTCCAAACAAATCTTTCTCAAAACATCGGTCGCCAAAAAAAAGGGCCAGACGATAATCCGCTGGCCGAAGATGAGCTTAAGGAGACCTGGTTAAAAACTTTGCTGCGAAGATTTACTTAATGCTGCTGACGTGAATGGAATCGCCATCCAGCGTTCCCTTTACCGTGACATTCTGACCGGCAAACTGCTGCGGCTTGGTCTGGTCGTCCAGTTGATAGACCTTCTTGGTGGATTTGCTGTAAAGGACATATTTGTTGCCGCCCTTCACGCAAGCTTCAGTGCAGTCTTTGGCGGTCTTGAGACCAGCCTGTTTCATCATGCCGTCATGCGATCCCGCTTTAGCGCATGCGCTGTCCATGATCTCGCCTTTGAATGTGCTCGCTTTGGGAGCAGCCAGTGCTGCGGTTGAAAGAAGTAAAAGTGCTGCTAATGCCAATCCAAGTTTGTTCATTTTGATTTCTCCTGTGAAATTGAAATGTCAAAAATTGTTCACGCGTTTGCAGTAGGTCTGCCCATGAGACTCCGTTTATTCGGCGCTTCCTGAATCGCCAGACGCTTTACGCTCGATGCGGTCGAATACACCCTTGACTATGCGATCACAGCGTACGGCATGGAATGCATACAGCTCGGTAAGTCGGCCTTGCGCCTGGGTGTGAAGGTGTCTGCGTAACATGGCGTGGGCACGATGCAGCCGCGTTTTCACCAGAGACTCGCTGAGACCCAGGGTCTCAGCGGTTTCGGCCACGTTCATTTCCTCGATCTCGCGCAGGACCACAACGGTGCGAAAGGCTTCCGGCAGGCCCTCAATCGCGTTCTCAAGCAGCCCGCGCAATTCTGACTGGGCCAAATTCTCCTCCGGACCAGGCTTCCCGGATTTCAAGATCATGGTGGAATCTCCCTTTGCCTCGGCAATGGCATCCAGTTCGTCATAGCGTCCGCGACGTTTTTTTCTCGCCAGCGCCTCATGGAGAGCAATCCTGGTAACCCACGTCGAGAAACTGGCTCTCCCCTCGAATTGGCTGAGATGTTCATAGGCGCGGAAATAGGCGTCCTGCATCACGTCCTCGGCTTCGTCATCGTCCCGGAGTATGCTGCGCGTGATCCGATAGATCCGCTGGTTATAACGACGGATCAGGATCTCGAACATGGGAGTATCGCCCGCGAGCACACGTTTGACGATCTCTTCGTCACTCAGTGCCTGTCCTGCCAGAACTGCCTCAGAAGCCAAATGCGGTCCCTCCTGCTGTTGGATAGAGTGCGGTGCACCTTTAAGGTTACAGCGAATTTTTCGGTGTTTTAGCCGCGAATCCACGCGAATGAGATCAATGGGTAAGTAACTTCGGTGGGCGCTGGCTTACTAAGCGGGCTTCCCTGAAGATAACCCGGTCCTCAGGTTTGATCTTTGTTCATGGTTGCATGGCCTGAGCTGTTCTGCTTCAGACCCGCTTTCCTCTGGCCCTTTTCGTGTTCATTCGCGGCCAAACGGCTTTAATCTCCCACGACCGCGATCCCTGCCGCATCCGCGGCGTGAATGATGCGATCGCCATCCAGGAACAAACATTTTCCTGCGTCGACGGCCAGACACGTCGCTCCGGCCTGTTTCATGGTCTCGAGCGTCTTCTCGCCGATCACGGGAACGTCAAAGCGCATGTCCTGATTCGGTTTGGCCACTTTGACCACAGTCAACGCCCGGCTGAGCGCCGAATCGCCTGTCCCGGGGGTACCGAGGCTGGCCATGATCTCACCGGCACGCAGAATCGTGGCATCAGTGCCCTCCATCGCTTCCACGGCCACGCAAGCCGACTCCGCGATCACGACTGTCTGTCCAATGTCATAATGGGCCAGATGGCGTGCCACTTTGCGGCCATATTCCACGTTCCTGCTTTCAACCTCACTGGGTGCGCGCCGGGTAAGTACGCCAGCTCTGGCCAGAAGGGGCTCCAGATAGGACGTGGAGCTGATCAGGTGTATGCCTTCGTCTTCCAGGACTTTGGCCACAGCGCCGATCAGGGAATCCGTATTGCGTGTTCCCAATGATAAGAGCAGCTTAGCCAGCTTCCAGTCCGGCCGTATGCTGGAGAATATCTGCTTGTGCCTGACCTGCCCGGCCATGATCGCGGTATTCACACCTTCGCGCTTAAAGGTCTCAATCAGCTTGCTTAACTCTCCCAGCGACATCCAATGCACAGAGGCAGCGCCGCGCCCTTCAATGGAAGGCGAGGTTTCTTCCTTGATGGCTACCACCACTACATCCGCGCCCTGCGCACGCGCTGCATCCAGCAGCAGCAAGGGAAAGCTGCCATTACCGGCGATTAATCCGAGTTTGCCCTTTTGGCCCATTTTCTTTCGCTAATTCTAAACAATGCTTTACAACAGGCATCTATTGCGCCACGGTCGCATCATAACTATTTAGTTAACTCTGCTTTTTGATATGACCAAACGGCGCCACTCCAATATCCCGTCCTTTAAAGGATATTCTTTCAAGGCTCTTGAACCAGAGCGCGAGGGAGATCTGCCTGACGCGGCGACAGATCCTTTATTGCAGCCTGAAGAGCAGGGCACCATCAAACGTTATCTGCGGTATGCCGACACGCTAATCAATAGTTCTGAGCCGAAGGACGAAACGCCGGCCGACAATGAATCCGTTCGCGAAGTGTCCCTGCTGGGCGCACGCACGTCAACCGATAAAGACTTGCCCCGCGACGGCGATAACAGCCGCAACGCAAATAAAGACAAAAAGGCAGCCTGATCCTTCGCGCTGGCGGCCAGCTTCCGTCCACAGCTACTTAACCACGCCCCGCTCAGAATCCTCAATGAACTTGACCAGCATAGTTACATCTTCACCCAGGTCGGATTCTGCCTTAAGCTTTTCCAGCGCCTGCGTGGTATTGAGTTTGGAATTCAGCAATAGCTTGTAAGCGTGGTGGATCTTCCGGATCCGCTCTTTGCTGAAGCCCCGCCGTTCCAGACCAATCGCATTCAGTCCGTAAGCTTTGGTATGCCGTGGCGTTACGCACTTGGCAAAAGGCATCACGTCCTTGGTGACAACTGTCCCACCGCCGATATACGAATGCGCGCCGATGCGCACGAACTGATGCACAGGGCACAACGCACCCACCACTGCCCATTCTTCCACCGTGACATGACCTGCCAGAGTAGCGCCATTGACCAGCATCACACGATCGCCAACCACGGAATCATGTCCCACGTGGGCATAGGCCATGATCAGCGTATGGCTGCCGATGCGTGTGATCCCGCCACCCTTCGCGGTTCCGCGGTTAAGCGTTACGTACTCCCGGATTACGTTATGGTTCCCGATCTCCAGCCGTGTCTTTTCACTCTTGTAGGAAATGTCCTGCGGCTCACTGCCGATCGCGCCAAAAGAGAAGAACCGGTTGTTCGACCCAATCCTGGTCACCCCGGTAATCACCACGTGAGACATCAGCTCACAGTTCTCACCCAGCTCAACCTCACTGCCAATGTGACAGTAGGGCCCAACCGAGCACGATTCCGGGACTTTAGCTCCCGGCTCTATGATGGCAGTGGGGTGGATCATTCCTGATGGTGTCATTCTTGATGGTGTCATTCTTGACGTTGTCATTCGGCGCTATCGGCCGGCGCGGCATTCTGGGAAGAACTCTTGCCCCGTGAGCGGTCCACAAGTTGGCAACTGATGGTGGCTTCACAGACCACTTTGCCGTTCACAAACGCTTTGCCGCCCATGCGGACGGCCGTCCTTCTCCACGCCAGCACTTCCACCTCAATGCGGACCTGGTCTCCGGGAACCACTGGCCGGCGAAAACGGGCTTTCTCAATGCCGGTAAACACCATCAGCTTGTCATGCCGATCTTCAATTTCCGTCAGCAGCAGCGTTCCCCCGGCCTGGGCCATGGCCTCCACAATCAGCACGCCTGGCATGATGGGAAATGACGGGAAGTGTCCCTGAAAGAACGGTTCGTTGATCGTCACATTCTTCAGCGCCACGATCTTTTTCATCCGATGTATCTCCAGCACGCGATCAATCAATAAAAACGGATAGCGGTGGGGGAGAATGGCCTGAATCTGGGCAATATCGAGCGGTCCGCTCACCGTGGCGGCCGTCTCAGGGGTTGCAGCTTCGGCGGGTTCGACGGTTTTAACGTTGGTTTCACTCATCTCTTGCCGCGAATTATAGAAGATTTGTCCTGCAAACCCAACCGGCTGCGCTGTTTATATCGCATTACGATATATAGAGAAGCCTTCCACCAGAAACGCACGGGCCTTAGTGCGGCCTTCTACTCGGAATATGTACCTGGATTCCACTAATGGACGTTGTTCTACATTCCTTTCCAGCTTTTCTGGATTTTTCTGAGAGCAGCAGCTTGGCTTTCGAATTGCTCATATGAAGATCAGCAAGTGAAACCAAAAGCAATCCCAAAGGGCCGTACCCAAAGATGAAACCGCAGTCCGTGTCGCCAATCGCCTCTCTCTTCCTCGCCATATTCTTCGCCATCGCCGTAGCCGTACTGCCCAGCCGGGCCGCAGCACAATGTGCAGCGCCCACCACTTCGGGCATACATATCTGCCAACCCAGCGCTAATTCCGTCATCAACGGCGCGCCGCACATTGAGAGCGCCGCCGAGCCTTCCTCCGGCAGCATCACTTCAATGACCGTGACTGTCGATGGCCATCAGATCTTCACCAACGCCGGCCCCCAGGTTAACCTCTTTCCCGGCGGGATTGAGAACGGCACTCATCACATGGTGATTACCGCCCATGACAATTTTGGACGCTCCTACCAGGCCAGCGAGACTTTCTCAGTCACCGGCAATCCTCCCACGTCCTGCGCCATATCCACCGTGGGCGTGCGGATCTGCTATCCCGCAGCCGGCCATTTCGTTTCCCAAAACCTGGTGATGACTTTCGGCTTCAAAGGGGCGGCCAACATCACGCATGTCCGCACTTATGTCGACAACAAGGTGAATTTCGATGACTCACCTTCTTCCGGCCAACAATCGATTGAAGCCGAGGGATCGCCCACCACACCCGGCAACCACACTCTCACCGTCGTGGCGTGGGATGCCCAGGGACACGTCTACTCCAGCAAAGTCGGCTTTACCGCCTTTTACGATGGTAGCTGCCCGCCCAAAGGCGACGTCTGCCTGCCTGGGATCTACTCCAACGGTCCATTTGATGGCGCCGATGTGACCTCACCCTTCCGGATCTCTTTTAACGTCGAGAACAATCCGGCGCCGATCACCACAATGAAGGCCTACCTGAGCGGCCAGGTGGTCGCCATCTCTTCCGGCCCCACCCTTGACCAGCAAATCAATGCCAACAAGGGCACTCACATCCTGACGATTCAGGCCTGGGACACCGCCGGAAAGCTGTATCGCTCCGTCCAGAACGTCAATGTTGAATAAATAAATGTTGAATAGCGGCAACAAAAGTTAACGCCGCTTCGTCGGCAGGAACGGCAGTCGAACCTGGCTGCCGTTTTTGCATGTTGGGTTGGCTTCTGATTTTGATTTTCAATTACCCGATTTTGATTTTCAATTACCCGATTACCTAATTCCCCGATTACTCAATCTAGCTACCCCTCCCCGGTTATCCCAAGATCTAAAGGACTTAGTCGAAACATCCCAAGCGATGCTCGTGTGGCACAGCCGCCCTCGGCTGTGACCGACCATTGCATTGACTACTTCCTGAAGCGACAAAAAGGTCTAGATCTGCTCATCGCCGTTCATCAGCGGGAAGGTTTTGTCTTTTCGATCACCAGATCATCCGATCACCAGATGGACGTACCCCATCCCCGGTCATCCCAAGATCTAAAGGACTTACGCGATCCATCCCAAGCGATGCTCGTGTGGCACAGCCGCCCTCGGCTGTGGCTGTTGCGTTGGGTTCTTCTTCCTGAATCCGCGTCCATCCGCGCAATCCGCGGTAGGCTCTTTGCCTCGATCACCAGATCATCCGATCACCAGATCACCCGATCTCATCAATTACCCAACTACCCAACCTGCCCTATACAATCTGAGAATATTCCGAAACTGAGGTGCACCGCATGGCTGAACCCACATACGAAGAGCTCAAAGCAAAACTGGCTGAATTGGAAGCCAAGAAGACGCGCACCGGCGCCATGCAATTCAAGGTCAGTGAAAAGGGCGGCGTTAGCGTCTACGGCCTTGGACGTTTCCCTGTAACCCTTTATTACGAGCAGTGGGTCCGCCTGCTGGACCAGGCCAAAGAACTGCGTGAGTTTCTGGAAGAAAACAAGAGCAAGCTGAAACTGAAAGAGTAAGGCTGCCTGTCTCTTTTTGGGTTTTCTGTATCGCGAAAGGGATTAATTGGCGTTACGTTGCTGTTCCCTGCAATTGATAAGTTCGCCCATGTTGGCGACATTCACTTTGCCGTCTGGCCCAGCGCGTAAGCCAGGATTACTATCTTGAGAATCTGTCTGGGGGCACCCCCCTGGGCTTCAACTAGGATTTCAAAGCCGTTACGTTGATATATCCCAAAACATCCCAGATCTAGTTTTCCGATCCGCGATCATCCGCGTTAATCCGCGGTAAGCATTTCCGGCTTTCTCCGTGCCTCCGTGGTGAACATGTTCCGACTCCGATCTCGGCGATGTCGTGCGATGACGTCGATCTCGGCGATCCAGTAGGGCTCCCCCCAGCCGTCCATCCCAAGGTCTAAAGGGCTTAGCTCAGATCATCCCAATGGATGATTTGGGCTAAACCCCGTTCGAACATTTCGAACGATTACCACTTCGTAAACAGCCTGCCACAGGCAGTGCTGCGATTCCCGAAATCAATTTTCAAAGAACAAATCTTCGGCCCCTGAGGGCTGTTTCAATATGACCGATGCGGATTGAAGAAGCAAGAAATCTTAAGTACTTGCGTCCCGGCACCTTGCTTCGCCATCACTTCTTCTCTTTTCCCTGATTGGATATTTGGAAACACCTTTCCCGGGCATCCCAGTGAATCTGGTCCTTGTGCTGGTTCCAGCCTTTTAGCCATGCCTGTTGCACACTCGCGCGTCCGTTCTTGGCAATGTACGCGCGCCAGCAGCCTTCCACGGCAGTGTTGCATCCTTTTATCACCGTATTCCATGTTGGCACGTCGGGCAGGTTGAACTCACCGTCTGAGGTGGTAAACAGGCTTACCAGAACGATGTAGGCAACATCCCCTGAATCGGTATAACTCCACTGGTCCTCGATCGGCTTTTTGGTCCGCTCGGAATCCGTGAGCTGCGAAATGAGAATGGGAATGGAATCCTTCCCTTTGGCCAGAATGTCCTTCATTACCTGATTGGGACAATCCTGCGAGCGCGCTTTGAAACGGCAGCCTGTGTTGTCATACGACGCTAGAGGAAATTTGGCTGATTTGGATTCAGCAGGCGAGGCCGCCACCATCGCGGCTACGGAAGCCATGAATATGAGCAAGCGAAGGCTGCTTTTCAGCATGCCATGATGCTAGCTCATGGAGCCCGGGAGCGTCATCGCAAATTTTGTCTTCTAGTCCATTAGAATCTGTCTGGAAAAACTGCGCCCAACGCTAAGGCCCCAACGAAGGCAATCGCCCCGAAGATGACTGTCCCAATCAGCCCCACCCCAATCGCCTTCCAGCCGCTTGAAGGCTCCGCATCAGGGTGAGCGCCTTGCCACTGCTTAAATTCTTTTTCCATGAGCGGCGGGAAGAGTAGAAGAAATCCGATATGGCCGCCCAACCCCACCAATGTTCCTACGCCATCGGAAACCACTAACAGGATGACTACTTCTATCACCGCCACGCCGAAGGCGAGAAGCATCACTTTTCTTGCGCTCTCCTGATGTCCCATGCGGCGCAGACTGGTTGCCACAACCATGGCTCCCGCAACCGGGCCGAACCAGAAGGCAATCCGGCCGGCGACCTTTGGCCGCCATGGCGCTTTGGCTGTTTCCAGGCCCAATGATGGATTCGCTTCACCAGCAGTAGAACGTTCCAACGCGGGAGCAGCAGCAGAGCCAGCAGACGAAGAGCCAACGCTTAAAGACGGACTGGCGAAAACGGGCGCCTCCATTGTCTGAAGTCCACGTTTTGCCACTTCGTTCATGAGAGCTGCACTTGCCTCCGGGGTCAACCGGTCTGACTTTTTTGCCAGCCGCAGCAACTCTTCGTTCGTTTTGGATTGATATTCTTTGGTTAAATCGTCACCCTGCATGGTCCGGGATGGTATCCAACCGGGGCGATAAAAACAATAAGATCTTTGCAACGCAACGAATCATTCGCTCTGCTGACCGCCCCCAATTGCGTTTGGTGGTTCTCACAACCTGTAGCCACGAACCGCACGTCACGGCCTTCAGTTGCCTCGTTAAGGGCGAGGCCGGCTCGCGCGCCGAGCCCGTAGTGACTGGAGCCCGACACCGTAACCTCGATAAAAGACGCCAGAGCGGTTTGGAGCGAAGCGACAAGAACTGAGCGCCGGAGGCGCGAAATCATGTAGCCCAGCGCGTAAGCGCTGGGAAAGTTCAGCGTATGAAACTCGAGCCCCGGCGGGGCGACACCCATTCGGTCATCCATTCCGGCACCGAACCGAATTTCGGCGAGTTTGAAACGTCAATGAACGACAGGTAAAACCACCGCCGATTGGGGGCAGAAGAATTTTCGACGTAGAGACGCGGCATGCAGCGTCTCAAACTCTACAATCTCACGCCCTTTTCACGGCCACTCACGCACAAAGCGCCGTAGGCGCGACCGAAGGTAGCCGCACGCAAAGCGATGCTTTCATCCCCGCGGGGTGGAGCAGGCATTTATGCCTGCGGTAAAGGACAAATAGAAATCTGGCTTCAGCCGCTGAGGTAAATATCTCGACTTGGAGACGCGGCATGCCGCGTCTCAATATCACAATCGCCCAAATTCTTCACGGCCGCCCAAGTACGAAGCGCCGGAGGCGCGACAGAAGTTAGCCCAGTGTGTTACCAAGTTCCGCAGCGCGGAACGAGGGATAAACGCTGGGTACGCTGAGCGAATGACTACTACCTTACTGCCGTAGGCCGGAGCGCAGCGCCAGCGAAGCGACAAGAATGCCATGAGGGCTCGCGCCGGCTCGCGCGCCGAGCCCGTAGTCACAGGAGCCTGACGCCGTAACCTCGATAAAAGCACCATAGCGGTTTGGAGCGAAGCGACAAAAAAAAAGCGTTATCATTACCTTCACCTATGCCCACCACCACGGACAACGCCACGCTCCTTCAGTTCTGCCAGGAACACCAGGCTCACATGCTGGACGTACTCAAGCGCATGGTGGAACTTGAATCGCCCAGTGACAACAAGCAGGCCGTCGACCATCTCGGCGAATATCTGGCCCGGGAATTTGAAAGCCTCGGCGGCAAGAGGCAGTTCTTTCCCCAACAAGAGTGTGGCAACCATCTCAAGGTAGAATTCCCCGGCTCCAGCAGTTCGGGCGGATCAGGGGCCAAGCCCGTTCTGTTGCTCGGACATTTCGATACCGTCTGGCCTTTAGGAACGCTTAGCACTATGCCATTTCGGGTAGAAAATGGACGCGCCTTCGGCCCCGGCGTCTATGACATGAAGGCCGGCATCACCATGATGATGTTCGCACTGCGTGCCCTGCGCTCTGCCGGACTCAACCATTCCCGCCCTGTCACCATCCTTTTAGACACCGACGAAGAAGTGGGCAGCACCACCGGACGCCCCGTGGTGGAATCCACAGCCAAAGATTGCGAAGCCGTGCTGGTGCTGGAGCCTTCACAAAGCCTGAAAGGCCAGCTCAAGACTGCACGCAAAGGCGTGGGCGACTACACCATCCGTGTACGCGGCCGCGCTTCACATGCCGGAGTGGATTTTGAAAAAGGTCACAGCGCTGTGATCGAACTCGCGCGCCAGATTCTGGAAATCGCCAAATTCACTGACGTGGCTCGAGGCATCACGGTCAATCCAGGCGTTGTCCACGGAGGCACGCGCACCAACGTGGTCGCCGCGGAAGCCATGGCTGAAGTCGATATCCGCATCGCGCGCGCGGCAGATGCCGCTGAGCTGGAGAAAAAGTTTGCCGCACTTCGCCCTGTGGATCCGAACTGCACCCTGGTGGTCACAGGAGGTCTCAATCGTCCTCCCATGGAGCGTACGGAAGGGACGGTTCGCCTGTTTCGCCTGGCGCAGGAGCAGGCCAAGTCCATGGGCATGCCTCTTGACGAGGCTTCCACCGGCGGCGGTTCTGACGGAAACTTCACTTCCGCCATGGGCATTCCCACCCTGGACGGTCTCGGAGCCGTGGGCGAAGGAGCCCATGCTGTGAATGAATCGATCCTTTTGGAAGAGCTACCCCGGCGTACGGCGATTCTGGCTGCCTTGATCCGAAGTCTTTGAGATATAAGGGTTTGTTAGAAAAGCTAACAAGTTACGCTGGTAAGTGGGTGTCTTTTCAATGATTCTTTGACTCTCTTATCAAAAGTGGCCTAGAATCAGGTTCGACAGTCACCCCTAAAACACAGGCGGAACGCTCCTTCATCTGGTGGTTCCGAAATTGGAGTTCAACATGTTCGGTGGAAAACTTGGCGTTCCGGAACTGCTTATTCTTCTCGTAATTGCTCTGATCTTTTTTGGTCCCAGCAAGCTGGGCGATCTTGGCAAAGGCCTTGGCGATGCGATTAAGAATTTCAAAGGCGCGATGAAAGAAGGCGAGCAGCAGCCTCCTGCTCCCGTCGACAAGAAATAAACAGCCGTCCCGGGCTTCACATAAACGGGTTTCAAATTAACGGCCATCACATAAATTGGTTGGCTTTTAACATCTCTGTTATCAGCAGAAGGGGTAACCCCACTACATTGGAATATTCCCCGTCCATGCGGTCAGCAAAGCCAGAAGCCCCGCCCTGTATGGCGTAGGCGCCGGCTTTGTCCATGGGCTCATTGCTGGTCACGTAAGCCTGAATTTCCTGCTCCGTCAGCGTTCGAAACAACACCTGCGTGGTGCGGGTACGCGTATCAATGGTTCCGGCGGGAGTTACCAGGCTGACTCCGGTGATTACATTGTGAGCACGTCCGGAAAGCAGGCGTAACATCCGTGCAGCATCATGGTGGTCGAGTGGCTTTTCCAGCACATCTTCGTCCACCACCACAATGGTGTCGGCGCCCAGAACAAAGCGATTGGCAAAGCGATGTGCCACCGCGAGCGCTTTTTCACGCGAGAGTCGTTTCGCATAATCAATGGCCGCTTCGCCGGGTAAGCGTTGCTCGGGTATGTGGGCTGGATGGATTTCGATAGCAATACCGGCTTCACGCAGCAGTTCCTGCCGGCGCGGTGATGCTGAAGCAAGAATGAGTAGCTGTTTTTCGATGGTGAGCATCCTCAATGACTGATCAGGTCTTCTCAAGATACGTGAACACTGATGTCCTGAGCAAAACCGGTTTGGGAGCCTCGCTGGACCCGGACCGTCGCGGCTGCGAATTTCGCGTCTGGGCCCCGCTTGTTGCCAACATGACTCTGCGCCTGACGACTGCCGGTGGCACGCGTGATCTGCCAATGCAGCCTCAGGAAGACGGCTACTTCGCCGCCCACGCGGCTGCTCAGGCCGGCGACCGGTACTTCTACATTCCTGACAGCCAGAAACCGGTCCCCGATCCGGTCTCACGCTTGTTGCCTGAAGGTGTTCATGGCCCCACCGAGATCGTTGATGCCGAAAAGTTCGCCTGGACAGATCATCAATGGCGCGGCCTGAGCCTGAAAGACTACATCATCTATGAGCTTCACATCGGCACCTTCAGCCGGGAAGGCACGCTGGATGCAGCCATCACGCATCTTCCTTATCTGAAGCAGCTTGGCATCACCGTCATCGAACTCATGCCGGTCTCCGCGTTTCCCGGAACCCGCAACTGGGGCTATGACGGCGTTTCACCCTTCGCCGTTCAAGCCAGCTATGGTGGCCCGGAAGCTCTCCGCCGCTTTGTGGATGCGGCCCACAAGCTTGGATTCGCCGTGATTCTGGACGTGGTTTACAACCACCTCGGTAATGAAGGTAACTACCTGCGCATGTTTGCGCCGTACTTTACTGACCAGCACACAACGCCGTGGGGCGAAGCTGTAAATTTCGATCAGCCCGGCGCCGAAGGCGTTCGCCATTTTGTGACCGAGAACGCGCGTTACTGGATCCACGAATATCATCTCGACGGCCTGCGGCTTGATGCCGTGCAGACCGTCAGAGACGATTCCTCGCCGCATATTCTCGCCGAGATCACCAAGGAAGTGGCCGAGCTCTCCTATGAACTCAATCGCGAAATCTGCGTGATCGCCGAGAGTGACGAAAACAATCCCCGCCTGGTGCTTCCCCGTGAACAGGGCGGTTACGGTCTGGATGCCGTCTGGAGTGATGACTTTCATCACGCCATCCACGCCTTCTTTACCGGAGAACGCAAAGGCTACTACCAGGATTTTGGCCAGCCGGAACAGATTGTCCGTGCGCTGACTCAGGGCTTTGCATTTCAGGGCGAGCCTTTTCAGTTCTGGGGCGGCAAGCCGCGCGGCGCCAGCAGCCAGGGAATGCCTTTGTCGTCACATGTGATTTGCATACAGAACCATGATCAGGTTGGTAACCGCGCCATTGGCGACCGCTGCACCAAATTCGTTCCTCGTGGCGGACGCATGCTCATTGCCGCCCTGCTTCTGCTCTCGCCGGCAACGCCCCTCATCTTCATGGGACAGGAATTTGATGAGGGCAGTCCGTTCCTGTTCTTCACTGACTATGGTGACCCCGATCTGCAGAAAGCCGTGAGCGAAGGTCGCCGCAATGAGTTCAAGGCGTTCAACTTTGAAGCCCATGACGTTCCCGATCCGCAGGACCCGCAGACCTTTGAACGCTCCAAACTCCACTGGCCGCTGAGTGAAGGTATAAATCTGAAAGGCAAGTGGTACGCGCAATTGATTGAGCTGCGCAAGAAGTTCGTGATCAATGGGCCGCGTACCTGCAAAGCCGACATCGTCAATGGCATTCTACGCATGCAGGTCCCGGCGCAAAATCCGCATGTCAGGATTTATGCGCGCCTGCAGGGCTCAGCCGAGCTGCCTCAACCTGGCATGGGCTGGAAAAAAGCCCTCACCGAAGAAGCCGATGGCTTCGCCGCCAGCATTTACACCAAGGCGGCCGATAAGAAATGAAGAGCTACTAGCGGCTAGCTTCTGGCTTCTAGCTGGTTTTAACCCCGTGCGCAGCGAACGGGTTTTTATCCCGAGTGCAACGAGGGACCCCTACAATCTGCGGTTCTGTTGGTTTGTTCTTAATCCCGAGCGGCGAGGGATCCCTATCGCCTTCAACAATCTGACCATCGCAAAAACATTTGACGTAGAGACGCGGCATGCCGCGTCTCAAAACTGCGTTGACTCACATAACTCGTGTGGCACAGCCGCCCTCGGCTGTGCGAACCTTCGCAACGAGTGCGAACCTTCGCATCGAAAAACAATCTCAACGTAGAGACGTAGCTTTGCTACGTCTCCAAGCCCGCAATCTTCCACAATCCGCACGACCGCCCAAACAAAGCGCCGCAAACCACCCTCACCTCGTCCCCACCTGCCCCTTCACTGACTCCACCAGCTTCTTCGTGTCCCAACCCACGCCATCTTTAAATACCACTTCCACATTTTCAATATCTTCGATCTTCGTGGACGGGTCGCCTTTCACAATCATGATGTCCGCCTGCTTGCCCGCGGCCAGCGATCCAATATGGTCCGCTTCACCCAGAAACTGAGCGCCATTAAGCGTGTAGATTTTGATCGCCTCCAACGGCGTGAACCCGGCCTCTACCAGCAGCTCAAGTTCGCGATGATCGCCAAAGCCCGCAATGTCCCCGCCGATGCCGGTTGGATCCAGCCCAGCCAGCAGCGTTCCTCCGGCTTTCATAAACGCGCGCTCAAATTCCATTTCGCGCTGGAACATCATGGGCCACGGGCTGTCTTTGTTGTCGGCAATGCGCTTGCGGTTGGCCAGATATGCCTTCTTCGCATCGTCACTCAACATGTCCAGCACCTTCTGCGGTTCATCCGGACGCGAAGGCACAAACTGCTCAAACACCGGCAGAGTGGACGTCACAGCCACGTGATGCTGAAGCAGTGTCTTGATCGTAGTCTGGATCGGCTCGCTGCTTACCTCGAGCTTTGCCGCAGCTGCTGCCGCATGCGTGGGATTAGGACAGACATCGGGTTTCTTGTCCGGAAAAAACTCCGTGTCCACGGTGAGCCCGTGCTCCAGATTATCTATGCCGATCTCGGCAGCCTCGCGGAAGCCAATAGAGCAAAGATGGCCCGTGACCTTGATGTTGTGTTTGTGCGCCTCTTCCACCGTGGCTTTCAGTTCAGCCCGCGTGAGCACGTTGTAAACCTTGAATGATCCCACGCCTTCGGAAACCCAGTAAGCCACAGTCTGCCGAGCATCTTCCGGATCGCGTAACGCATGCATCTGCCGCGTGAATGCCCCTTCGCCTTCAATATACGGCCCGGTCACGTTCATCTTGGGCCCAATCAGCTTGCCCTGGTCGATTCCCTTCCGCAACTCCAGATCAAAATAAGGTTCAATGCTTCCCGTAGTTCGGATCGTGGTCACGCCTAGCGCCAGATAGAGCCGCGGAAAGCTGAACGGCATATTGTGATAGAGTGCGCCGCCCGCCGGATAAAACAGATGATCATGCATGCCCACCAGTCCAGGGAGAGCTGCATACCCGGTGTAGTCGATGTGTTGTGCATCGGCGGGGACCTGCACACTGCCGGTTTTGCCGATCGCCGTAATCTTTCCACCTGCGATCACGATCGTCTGGTCGGCCTTCGCCGCCGCGCCCGTTCCATCAATCAGGCGCACATGGTCCAGAGCGATCACCGGCGACTGCACGCGGATGTAGTCTTTGATCGGCTCGGGCTGCCGTTGTGCGAAACTCTGGTGAGCAGAAAAGATAAACGTGACGGACAAGATAAAAGCCAGGCCTGTTACGATGCGACGCATCAACGATCCTCCGGAACTTTTCTCAACAAATGTGGGACGTTAAATGTGGAACGATGCAGCATAACGGCCTCGGCGCTTATGCGCAAGCTTCCGTTGCGATACGCACGCATGGGCCTGTGCGATTCCCTTCCCTCCGTCCTCGGCCTGGGCGATTCCCGTTCCCTCTGTCATCTTGAGCGGAGTCGGAGCGCATGCGACGACGCAGTCGAAAGATCCCGAGGATGCTGGTTATAACGATACAGATTCAGGGAGTTTTCCCGAGACATGCTTTGCCACGCTCAGTTCACCGAGAGCACTTCTCGCAAGTGACGGCCCAAAGAATCTAAAATAATCGTTGCATTTTTCGCACTCTAAAGGACCCTTTGATGGAATACACAAACCTTGGGGCTACCGGCACAAAAGTTTCACGACTTTGTCTTGGCTGCATGACCTATGGCTCAAAGAAATGGCGCGAGTGGGTTTTAGACGAAGAACAGGGACGCCCGTTCATCAAACGCGCGCTGGAACTGGGTTTCAACTTCTTTGATACCGCTGACATGTATTCCCTGGGCCGAAGCGAAGAAGTTCTCGGCCGTGCCTTGAAAGACTTTGGCCCGTCGCGCGACAAACTCGTCATCGCCACTAAAGTCTTCTTTCCCATGGGCGACGATCCCAACCAGAAAGGCCTTTCTCGCAAGCACATCATGCACGCCATCGATGACAGCCTGCGCCGGCTGGGCACCGACTACGTGGACCTCTATCAGATTCACCGCTTTGACTATGACACGCGTATTGAAGAAACGCTGGAAGCGCTGCATGACGTGGTAAAGGCCGGCAAGGCTCTCTACATCGGCGCGTCGTCCATGTTCGCCTGGCAGTTTGCGCGCATGTTGAATACCTCTGACCGCAATCACTGGACCCGCTTCGTCACCATGCAGAACCATTATAATTTGGTCTATCGCGAAGAAGAGCGTGAGATGGTCCCGCTGTGCCTGGAAGAAGGCGTGGGACTTCTACCGTGGAGTCCGCTCGCGCGTGGTTTGCTCGCCGGCAATCGCAAAGCCGGCACTGACCGATCGAAACAGGATGACTACGCACACAAACTTTACACCCGCGAAGCCGACGATCGCGTGGTGGATTGCGTTCAGGAACTGGCGAAAGAAAAGAATGTACCGCCTGCGCAGATCGCTCTGGCATGGTTGCTGCACAAGCCCGGCGTGACAGCCCCCATCATCGGGGCCTCCAAACCACACCATCTGGAAGATGCCGTGGCGGCGCTGGCGATTAAACTGGGCCCGGCGGAAATCGAAAAACTGGAGTCGGTATACGTGCCGCATCCTGTGCTGGGCCATCACTAAGTTTCTTGTCGCTTCGCTCCACACCGCCGGAGAACCTGGATCGTGGCCAACTTGTTTTCTGCACTTTAACTCGTGGTTCGGCGCGCGAGCCGGCCTCACCGCGCCAGGTTCCCATTTTAGGTTCGTATTAGATCGTTAGACTTCGTCTATCGTCTCAGTCTTTGCTCTTTCGGCCCAGCACCAGGCCGGCGAATAATCCCACAGCAAATGCGGCGATACCCACGGTAGCAACGGCCGTAATCGGTTGGCCCTTGATGCGCTTACGAGCGTCATCCAGGCTGCGTTCTCCGGCGACCTGCGCACGGCGCACGCCTTTCTCCAGATCGTGATAGGTGTCGCCCCATTGCTCTTTCACCTTCTCGGAGATCTCGCGTGCCTTGTCAGCGATTTCGGCAACGTTCGCCCTGACCTGTTCGCCTGCATTGTGTAGTTCTCGTCTCATTTGCGCGTACTCCTGTCTTCAAATCTGTCTGTTTCAATTCTCAACCTGATTGGATGCGCCGCCAGTGATGCTCGTCACATCAACGAAAGTGGCTGCCCTTCAGCCCGGAAGGTCATTCCATGCGTCCTGTCACAATTATCACAGATATTAAGATGCTTGGTACGGCCTATGGTACGGGCCCAGGCACCACCAGTTCGGAGTCAGCCGATTCGTTATAATTTGCGGCATGGAAGCCTGGCGGAAAGCTGCGCGGTGGCTGCTAGCGCCCGAACCCGCCACCAGCAACACATACGCCGGACATCTGGTGCCGCGCTGGATTTTTCTGCGCGGGCTCGGCCTCATTTACTTCTCTGCTTTTTATCCTCTTTTGTTCCAGATCAAGGGCCTGATCGGCCCTGAAGGCATTCTGCCTGCTGCCAAGTATCTTGAGGTGCTGGAGAAATACAACTCGGGCTTTGAACATTTCTGGATCGCGCCCACGCTGTTCTGGTTTTCACAGGAAAACGGAATGCTGATGCTGGTGTGCTGGCTGGGGCTGCTGGCCTCAGTGGCTGTGGTATTCAACTTCTGGCCTCGCGTGTCTCTGCTGATATGTCTCGTCTGTTATCTATCGTTCGTTGCCGCGGCCCAGGATTTCTCCGGCTATCAATCCGATGGCATGCTGCTGGAAGCAGGCTTCATCTCATTGTTCTTTGCTCCGCCCGGATTGCGTCCCGGACTTGCCGAAGAGCATCGGCCCACTCGTGCCAGTCTCTTTCTGCTTCGCTGGGAATGGTTCCGCATTTATTTCGAATCCGGCATAGTCAAGATCGCCAGCGGCGATTACTCCTGGCGTCACCTCACCGCCATGGACGACTATTACCAGAACGGCCCATTACCTTCCTGGATCGGCTGGTACATCCAGCATCTCCCTCACTGGTTTCACGCCTTCGCCACACTTTTGACTTTGGGCGCCGAACTTGTGCTGGTGTTCATGCTCTTTCTGCCGCGCCGCTGGAAGATCCTGTGCTTCCTGATTGTCACTCCATTTCAGATCACCATCATCCTCACCGCCAATTACACGTTCCTGAATTACCTGGTGCTGCTGCTGGGAATTCTCCTGCTCGACGACAAGTTGCTGGCCAGCATGACGCCGGCCGGATGGCGACGGAAGTTGCTGCCCATTGTTCCTCCTCCTGACAACCCGACGCAGCCCGACCACGACGACCTTGACGAAGACCGCCATTTACGCGGTGGTTTGCAACGATGGCTGCACCCCGGCAAACGCGTGATCGCCGCGTGGTCTCTGACTCTGGTCTTCTACGTGACGCTGGCCGGACTGCTCGACACATTACAAATCGGCAACTTTCTGCCGGACGCGCCCGTTCGCGCCCTGATGCCTTTCCGCATCGCCAACAGTTACGGTCTATTTGCCGTGATGACGCACGAACGGTATGAGATTGAGTTTCAGGGCAGCAATGACGGCACTACGTGGACCGCCTACCCTTTCCGCTATAAACCCCAGAACATATACAAGGCGCCCGGCCTCTACGCGCCGTACCAGCCGCGGCTCGATTGGAATCTGTGGTTCGCCTCACTCGGGCAGTGGCGTCAGAACATTTTTGTTTTGCATACAGAGGAACGTCTCCTGCGCGGCAGTCCTGACGTGTTGAAACTCTTCGCCGCAAATCCTTTTCCCGCCGCACCTCCACAACGCGTGCGCACCGTGCTCTGGCAGTACTGGTTCACTGGCTTAACCATGAAGCACGAAACCGGAGCCTGGTGGCGACGCAAATTGCTTGGTCCATACTCTCCCGGTCTGGAACGCGCGCCGAACGGCCAGGTGATGGTCACTGAAACCGGCGACGAAACAGAGACATCGCCGCGCAACGATCGCTAGAAAAAGTGATGTTCTGTCTTTATCCCGAGCGCAGCGAGGGAGCCCTACTTTCTGAAACGAAGTCAAAGGACACGGCAACAGGGAATTTTTACGTGACACTTCCCCTTTGTCATCCTGAAAGCCTGTGTCTTTACTGACGTTTGTATTGAAGAACGCTTTTCCCCTTTGTCATCCTGAACGCAGTCAAAGGATCCCGCCGATGCAGAGCGTAAGAATGCCGACACAGGGAATTCTCACGAGACACTTCCCCTTTGTCATCCTGAGCGCAGCGCGAGCACCCGCGAGCGAGCAGTCGAAGGATCTATGTATTTTGTAATTTGTCGATCATCCAATGTGTTGATCATCGCATCCGCGTTGGAGACAAGTGTCAGAGCAAAATCGATTCTAGCCATCACGGGGTGGAGCAGGCCTTTAGGCCTGCGGTAAGACGAAAATAGAAGTGGGCTTTAGCCCCTGAGGTCTGGGTAATGGATACAAGAGAAAAGAGCCCCGTAGGTGGCGACACACAACGCTGCCGCCCGCAGGGCAAAAAACGGGACGCTCCTCGGAGCGCCCCATGCAGGAGGGCAGCTTTTTTACCGGTGAATGCCGCCACCCATGTGCACTCCACCACCGAGGCCGTTATGCGCAAAGTTGCCACCGCGCGCAAAACCGCCACGATTAACTGGGGCTGATCGAAATGCCGGCGCATTCCGCACAACCGGTCCGCGAATGAAGCCAGGGCGACCTCCATTTACGATCACCGGATGTCCATAAAACCCGCGATAGCCATAAAACAACGGTGCACGATAAACCACCAACGGTGAATAGAATCCCCATCCGAACGGGCTGTAGAGAATGCCATCCCCGGGAATGAAGGTGTAGCCACCAAACCCGGACGCCCAATACCAGCCTGGGCCTATCCAGCCAGGACCGTAGTATCCGTTCGCCACATAGACCCGGGCAGCATCAACATTGGCCTCCGCCAGATACGATGAGCGCAGGCTGCTCCATTGATAGAGGTCGCTCCGCTTGTAATCATCTTGATTGAAGCCGTGAGATTTTAGTTCGCCTTTGCCGCCCAGATAAAGAAGATGTCCGCCCTTGACGGAGACAGTCCGGTCGCCGTCTTGAACATCAGCTTTGCCGTCAAACACCAGGACCTCTTGCCTATCGGCGTCGAACTCATACACGCCTTTTTTCACCAGTTGCGTTTCGACGCCGTTTTCACTCACACGCAAATGGTTCTGGTCATGAAGCTCATCCACCTCCACCATGGCGCGACCCTGGTCCAGCCGGACTTCAGTGTCAGTAATGCTGGATGAAATCATCTGCACGGCGCTGTTGCCATCCAAACGCAGGAAAACGCCCGGTGTGAGCAGAACTTCAGCTTTGCCATTGCCGGTTTCCAGTGACTGTCCGTTTTCCAGTGTGGCCGATCCAACCGAGCTCGCATTCAGCCTATCCGAGCCGATATTGGCCTGACCTTCCACATAATTGAGAGTTCCGGGCAGTGCAGAGTGTGCGTCGCTTGTTGTTGCGAAAGCCGATGTAGCAAATCCCGGCGCAGACAGTATCACTGCCAGGAACAGACTTGAGATTGAAGTGATCCTTGACAGTATCCTCATTGAATTAACTCCCTGGTTAATTAGATCGGGTCTGAGGAAAAAAGTTTCATTCGCGGGGCGAGATGTCTCGGGAGAGACTGATAAGAATTGTCAGGGAAAATGAAGATAGCCATTAAGGCGCGCTGACCATCAGCCGTGATTAGGAAGATTACTTTAACGCTTCCAGGCCCGGCTGGAAGAGTGAGAGCAAATACCTCCCGATAGCAGGAAAGTGCGTGGCCAGCAACGTCAGCAGAGGGCCGGCGCCATAGGCAATCAGGCGGACATAGAAGTGAGTACCCAGTTCATTGGGCGTGGTGCCGGATATCCGGCTGAGAATCGTGTCACGATATGCTTCCATCAGGACACCCACCACCGTGATGCCGATTACACCGAAGATGGCGGTGAATGACCAGATGAGTGACTGGTGCGGCTCAAACGAATACACGTTCAGTGAGATCAGCACCAGGCTGAATGAGACGGCCAGAAAAATCAGCATGTGCTTGATGTGTTCAAGTGTGCCGCGAATGAACGCAACATAACACAATGCCACATATTCCTGGGCCTTTTGCCTGAGAGTTTCTTCGGGATCCGGCTTCTCCGGATCGCGGCTATAGACTGTAACCGGCTTTTCATCTTTCCCCGCCGCTTCATCTCCGTCCTGCTCGAATCCGTGCTGGCTCCAGAAGTCGTTCAGCTGTAACGCCAGGGTGTTCATAATTTCTGCCAGTTTCACGCGAATATTACCGAATTTGTCTGCCAGGCTGACGAGAAAGAGATCGCGCTGCTTATCGTCAACGGTGGACATGGCCTCGCGATATGTCTCGCGAATCGATTGCCGGGCGTTTATTACGGCGACAAGGTCTTTCTTGACCGGGCTGGCATCAGGCGTATCGCGGTTGATGTCTTCGAGCAGGTTAAAGCACCGCGCCATGCGGCTCCACTCCTCCTGCGGGCCACCGGAATACCAGATCGGCGACCACCCCGAGGCCTGAATGTATTTGAATATCCCGCAGAAAGAAGACCGTTCCAGGTCCTGCAGCAACTTGTGCAGGCCTGACCATGTCTGCACCAGCCGGAATCCTGACGTCAACATTGCCAGAACAATTGCGCCGAGCAAGGCCGCATAAAAAAAGGAAAATGACCGGTGCTCGAAAATTACGAACGGGTGCCCGGGATGCAGGAAAAACATCCAGACGCCAAAAACTACAGCACAGCCAAGCAGGTAATTGAGATTGAGGAAGAAGCCGCTGATCGACCGGGCGATCTGATTCTCCGTGTCGAATCCCGGTAACCCCGGCTGCGCATCCAGACGGGGACGCGCGCGATCATGGAACCGCAGTCTCCATATCTCGAGCAGGCACCAGATATACATGGCAGCTTGCAGTGGAAGCAGTGGTGTGAGCGGTGAGACGCCGGTAGCGAGATGCACCACGCGATAGGCGAAGAAATATCCATAGTGGTCGGCGGAATTATCTTGCAGGCACAGCCAGACGAACTCGGCAACCATCGCGACCAGCCAGACACCTATGTGCAAGGCGATCGCAACGCCACTGCGTTTGGATTCATCACGCCGTTCGCTGCAATTCTTGCTGATCTTCCAGCAGATCATTTGCAGGCGAATGCAGATGGCAACGAGCCCTGTAATCGCAACAATGCCCAGACCTCCAATGGCGGTGACATATCCCCCGCTCATTGAACCAAAACGCCAGGCCGGAGTAAGGACCATTGCCAGACACAAAGCCAGCGTGGCCGACGAAACCTGAATGAAAAATACCCGTTGGGCGCACGCAGCCCCGGTGATTGCAAAGTCATGCAATCGCGTCGAAAGCGGTGAGGCCCTTCCTAGCACAATGATTTGTAGAAACGATAACGCTATCAGCAGGATGGACACCGTGCTCCACGCCGGCGAAAAATCCCTCTCATCAAGACTTAACGGACCGGCGTTGTTCACAACCCCCTCTCCCACTGGAAGGATCTTCTGCACCGGCCAATAGCCTCCGGTTCCCACCGCTGTCATCCATAGCGGCAAACGGTCTGGAATTATGTTGTCAGGTGACGTGGCAGAGAACGGATCATTGAGCTCAGAGTAATGAGTCTTGGGTTCATCTTCCGGCACAACACTCTGCATTGCCGCGATGGCAGCGTTGTATTGGCCCTCCTCATACTGGTCGGCAAATGGGCGCTCCGGTTGCAGAAGATTGAAGCGATCACGATTCTTGCCGATTAGGGGATACGTTGTTACCGACAGCATGCCGATGTACGGCACATTGTCCTGGTTGCGCTCAAATAGCAAATCAGAATTCAGGATGAACAGGCGCGCGTCTGGGCACGCCGTACGCAGATAGTTGGCAAGGAAGAGGGTATCCAGGACGTTGCTGGCGCTGATTCCAACGTAGCGATAGTGCTTGCGGCGAAATTCAGCCGCAAAATCCATCAACACTGACTCCTTGCTGAGCGGACCAAGTTGCGCGGCAAAGCCGGGCGGCTCATCTCCCTCATTCGATTCCTGGTCTGCCAGATTGAAAGGAAGGTTGCTCTGGTTCCCAACAGCATTGGCCGGTTGTGACGGCGTTGCCTGCTGGTTGGACTGGTACGCGTTGCGCAGGCTGGCGATCTCTCGCGGAAAAACAAAGTTGTCTACCGTGCATTTTTTGTCCCGGTTGTCCGTGCCAGTTTCTTTACCGTCGGCATGCGAAGACGCGCCATAGGACGTGCCTGCCTCAGACAAGATGGCGACCTGTACCGGCTCTGTACAGTTAATCGATCCAGTGGACTGCAGCGCGGCAAGAAATTCCTCCCGGGCAGATTCGGAGTCATGGACCAGGCTCCTGAAGACAACCTTGCATGTATTCGGGTCGGTACAATTTGGGCCGAGGTCCTGAAACTGCATGGCCTGTGAGCTGGACACGGTGCCGCTGAAAGCCGTGAAAGAGACGTTCTTCTGTGCCTGGGAAAGGCGGCGCATGGAAAACAAAGATCCGGAAAACGTCGGGCCCATGACGGAGATACGGTCATCATTATCACAACCGCCATGGCGCTGGCCGTGCAGGCTGCAAACCAGATCAACATAGTCCACAGCCCTGGCAAATTGCGCTCCGTTGATACCTGCCGTTGACGTATCGGAGGCAACAAAAACAAAAAGAAGGTTGGGACCTTCGTCGCGCCTGGCGCCGTCCCAGCGAAAGAGCAAGACGCCGGGCTGGCTCTCCCGCGCTTCCATGTCAGTCGCAGCTGTCTTATCTGAATGCCATGGCAGCCAGTAACGATCAATGACATATCCGCGCGATTCAGCCGCGAGTTGAAGCGCCTCAATCGACCGGTCAAATTGCAGAGACATGTGCGAGTGCACTGGATCCGGCACAATCGCGATCATGGCGCGAATTTTCTCCGTGTCCGGAATACACCACACTTGCCGACGGGGATCTGTGATTGCCGAGGCCGGAGACTTTTGCGTGTCTTTGGTCTGCGCCGCGTAGAATGGGCACTTACCCCGCGGCCACAGGCCGGCAAAGTGTGTGCGCGTTGCGCGCCAGGGGCCATTTTCCGGCCAACCCGTAATTTCCTGAGTAACGTTCGCTGCCGGCGCCGGGGCTGCTTGAGCCGGGGTTGGCAGACCTGTGGAGGACGTTCCCGCTCCACCCGCGATGGCGCGAAAAACCGCGGCTGCGATCAATAGCGAGCCGATGGATGATCCCGCAAACAAGCTGGTTTTCATGGGACGTCCCGGCGGCGGAAACGCCCCTCACTGGTTCCAGACTGAATTCTTGAGGACATGATTTCTGCCCGATTCACTGAACCGGCCATGAGCGGAACTGCAGAGGACGCTCCTGCCGCTGGTAATGTAAACGTAAACAGCGGATGCTTCCCTGCATTCCTCGCCAGAAGCGAACTACCGGGTTTCAGGTCCACACAGCTCGGGCCTTAGGTCAGGTCCTCTACTTTCAATTGGATGTCCGTCGCCTTCCATGATGACTGGAATTGCTTGTCCACAAACTGAGCATCGTAGTTGCGCTTCTGGGCCTTGAGCGATTCGCTCAAACCGTAAAGCGAACGCGGGTTTCGCCGATTGTGCTCAAGGTCATCACGAAAAACTTTTTCAGCATCGGCAGCGTTGCCATTGAGCAGCAAGACCGCGCCTAGCGATTCACGCACGGGGAAAAACCAGTCCGGCGGCTCGGCGTACTTCAGCGTGTCCTGCATGGCGACGGCCTTACGCAGCGACGCAATCGCAGCGTTGGGGTCCTTCTTCGCCAGTGCAATTTTTGCGGCAAGAACATTATCTGCAATGGCGAGCACGTCTTTGGTTTTATTGTTCACCGGCATGGCAAAGATGGCATCCGGTGGAGTTTGTTCGGCCGCAGTACGCACAATCTTGAGCTCGGCATCTGCTTCGGCGGTCTTCCCTTGAGAGGCCAGGGCCATACCCCGCGCAAAGTGCCAGTAGACTCCAACCACCTTCATGGAAGGGTCAGGCGCCTTCATGCTCATGATCTTGTCCCACTGCCGGAAGCGCACGTCCACCGCCAGCGGGATTGTCATAAAACCTTCGAGTGGCGGCATATCTTTCACGTGCGGTCCAACGTGCGCGGCCAACTCCTGTGCGGCCTTGGTTGACTCAGCGTAGTTGCCGTTCATGCTGGCACACATGGCAATGAAGTGGAGATTGTGGCTGTAATACATGAGCGGGTAAATTCCCGGCGGACCGCCAGCCTGAATATAAGCCTGGTCCACGGCGGCCGCCCGCTGGTTGGATTTCACTCCAGCCTCAAAGTCGCCGGTGCGAATATAAACGTGGGACGGCATGTGTACCAGATGTCCGGCAGCAGGAGCCAGCGCCGGCAGTCGGCTGGCTGGCGCGAGCGCCCGTTCAGGACTGGGCGATGCTTCCACGGATGTATGTAGTAATGGATTGCGCCCATGTGATTTGGTTCGCGGCGCAGCACTGACTCCAGAGTCGCTACAATTTCTTCTGTCCCGATCTCAGGTGATCCATCCACGTGCCATAGTCCCCAGGGATGCAGGTTCATACCAGCCTCAGCAAAGAGTGTGGCCGCATCAAGATCGTCGGGAAAGTTCTTGACCACTTCGCGCATGGCATCATGCGACTGTACCGCGGCCTCACGCAGGTCCGCGTTAGGATCGGCTGGAAAACGCAATGCCAGGGCCTTTATATACGCCTGTTCATTGGCGGAGACACCGGTTGAAAGCTGGACCGCTTTCTGGATGGCATCATGCGCCCTCTTGAAGCGTGCAGGGTCAGCGGGATCATTGTAGTTTGGGCCTACCGATTCAGCGATGCCCCAGTACGCCATCGCACAGTTGGGATCGAGTTGCGAAGCACGCTCGAAAGAGCGTGTAGCTTCATCATGGTTGAAGGCAAAAATGTAGCGGAGTCCCTGATCGAAGAATTTCTGTGCTTCAGGGTTGGTGGTAGTCACTGGATGGTGGAGATCACCATAGCCCACTACCAGACCATCCGCCTTTGGTGGCGCAGGCTGCGGTGGCGCGTTGTGTGCTGAGGGCGAATGCGGCGCCTGGGCAATCAGCATTCCGCTCAATAAGACGGCAGGCAAAACAAGAACGAAGCGATTCATCCGTTTTCTCCTATACGCAGATTGACTCGCACTCTCCCGGTGATTGAGGGAATTGTACACCCGCCTCTATTCACAAATCTCTCACAGTCGGCCGCGCGAAAATTCAGCAGCGCGGAAAGCAAAAAGCGCGTAGGCTTACCTGCTCGGTCCAAATTCATCTGTTGTGTCAGGGAGCTTACGTGCGTCAATCATTCCGGTCCGTCTTTTTCAGCGCTGCATGCCTGATCTGCCTCTGCTCGTTCGGCGCGTCCCAGCAGACGCCATCCCCACAATCGCCTTCACAATCGATCCCGGGTGCGACCCAGCCCTTTGACGTGGTGATCCTGAACGGCCACATCATCGATGGCTCCGGCAATCCCTGGTACGCGGGCGATATCGGCATTCGCGCCGACCGCATTACTGCCATCGGTAATCTGAAAGGTGCGGCGGCGAAACACACCATAGACGCACGCGGACTGGTCGTCTCACCCGGCTTTATTGACATGCTTGGGCAATCTGAGATGGCGCTGTTGATTGATAATCGCGCCATCAGCAAACTCTCTCAGGGAATCACCAGTGAAATCACGGGCGAAGGCGGATCCATCGCCCCACAGAACGCTAAAACACTTGCGCCGCTGGCGCCGGCCCTGGAACTCTATCACCTGAAGATTGATTTCACTGATCTCGCCGGATACTTTGCGCGTCTGGAAAGGCAAGGCGCGCCTATCAACCTGGGAACGTATGTCGGGTTGGCGCAGGTGCGTGAAGCCGTGCTGGGTGATGACAATCGTGCGCCCTCCCCCGCCGAAATGGAACAGATGAAAGCTCTCGTGGCCCAGGCGATGCAGCAAGGCGCCATGGGCGTATCCACCGCGCTCATCTATCCGCCCGGACATTATGCAAAGACAGAAGAGCTGATTGAGCTGTCCAAGGTAGCCGCTCAATATGGCGGAATTTACGCCAGCCACATGCGCAGCGAAGGCAAGAGCGAAGTTGCGGCCATCGATGAAGCCTTGCGCATCGGTCGCGAAGCCGGCTTGCCGGTGGAAATATTTCATCTCAAAGTTGTGGGACAGCCGCGCTGGGGAACCATGCCGCAGATCGTCGCCAAGCTGCAGGCCGCACGCGATGCGGGCCAGGACGTAACTGCGGATATGTATCCCTACGTCGCTGGCGGAACGGCGCTGGTTTCAGCCTTGCCGCCCTGGATGGCCGATGGCGGCATGGACAAGCTGCTGGAACGGCTGCGCGATCCCGCGAACCGCGCGCGCATCAAGAGCGAATTGGCAGAAGAGCACCCTGACTGGGAGAACCTTTACCTGGGCAGTGGCGGAGCCAGCGGTGTCATGCTTTCGTCCGTATTGAATAAAGACCTGAAGCCGCTTACCGGCAAGACGATCGCGCAAATCGCGCAGGAACAAAAGAAGGACCCGCTGGACACTTTGTTTGATCTCGTCCTGGCCGACAAAGGCCAGGCCAGCGCGCTCTATTTCATCGCCAATGAGAATGACTTGCAGTACGGGCTCAAGCAGGCGTTCACCAGCATCGGTCTGGACGCTGGTGAAATGCCGCTCGATGGACCGCTCTATGAACCGCACAGCCATCCCCGGACCTTTGGCAGCATGCCGCGTTTTCTCGGTCACTACGTTCGCGACCTGAAACTCATGCCGCTGGAACAGGCCATTCGCAAGATCACCTCGCTGCCCGCACAACGCGACCACATTGCTGAACGCGGATTGCTCCGTCAGGGATTCTTTGCCGACATCACCATCTTTGATCCGGCAACCATCATCGACAAAGCTACCTACGCCGATCCCGCTCAGCTTTCTGAAGGCGTGAAGTATGTGCTGGTCAACGGACAGCTCACCTTTGATAACGGCAAGCTGACGGGCGTGAATGCCGGCAGGGCGCTCAGGGGGCCAGGAGCAAGATAAATCCCGATCCTGCTGGCGCTCGTGAAAAAGCAGTCAAGGCGGCTTAACGCCCAATCTCTCAGCGCGTCTAACTTGAAGGAGTAAGGAGTCAAGACCATGAGTACCACGCAGTATCCGTATGACACTCGCCTCAATGTATTGCACCAGCACCTGGAGTTGATCGATGAGAAGGCCCTCTCGGATGCAGCTCCATCCAAGTGGTACAACCAGACGCTTTGTCAGGTGAACGCATCTGTCGTCCGCATTAGGAGTGATTGAAGGCGAGTATCACTGGCACAAACACGATGATGATGACGAGTTCTTTTACGTGGTTGAAGGCAGGCTGCTGATTGACCTGGAAGGCCGGACTGTGGAACTCGCTCCCCGGCAAGGCTTCGTGGTCTCCAAAGGAGTAATGCACCGCACGCGAGCTCCGCAACGGACGGTGATCCTGATGGTGGAAAACAGCGGAATTATCCCCACCGGAGACCCTTCATGACGCCGGGCCTGTTTTCTGGTTCTCGCAGCCAAGGTTTAACGTGTTCAACCAATGACTTGCAGCGTCCGCCGGATTGAAGCCCGCGATGAGCAACGCTGGCGTGAGTTGTGGGACGGGTACAACCGTTTTTACCAGCGAGAGCCGTCCGCTGCCATCACCGCTCAAACATGGCGGAAAATCATGGATCGCTCCGCACCGATTCATGCGATTGTTGCCGAAAATAATGCTGCGGAAAACGCGGAGCAACGCGAAATTGTCGGCATGGCCAACTATGTCATTCATGACAGCACGTCTTCGCTCGCTCCCGTATGCCTGCTGCAGGACTTGTTTGTTGACCCGGCCATGCGCGGGGCAGGCGCGGGCAAACTCCTGATTGATTGGCTGGTGGCGGAAATGTCAGTTCAGGGCTGGTCTCGACTTTACTGGCACACCAAAGAAAACAATTACCGTGCACGCGGACTCTATGACAAATACACACCGCACAGCGGCTTCTTGCGCTATGTCATCCTCAACCCGCGTACATAGTCAACATTGAACTAATGAAGTGAGGAACACATGATTGACGTCCGTGGAATGGCGCCACTGCTGTCCGTGTTCGATATGCCCACAGCGATCAACTTCTATTGTGACAAGCTGGGCTTTCAGGTTGCCGGCTCAGACCAGAAGCCTGCGCCGGACTTTGATTGGGTGCTGCTGCGGCTGAACGGCATTGAACTCATGCTGAACACCGCTTACGAAAAACCAGAGCGTCCTGCCCATGCGGACCCCGCCCGCATCGCAGCCCATGAGGATGTCTGCCTGTACTTCGCTTCGCCTGACGTAGATGGCATGTATGAACATCTCAAGAAAATTGGCGTGAAGGCGAATCCTCCCAAAGTCGCCCCTTACGGAATGAAGCAGCTCTATATCACCGACCCCGACGGTTATCTTTTGTGCTTTCAGTGGAAAGCGTAATCGACCCAAACAAAATGGGCACCGCCGTGATGACGGTGCCCACTTATTTCTTCGTTTACGAACGGACGCTTACGCCCGGGCCGGGTCTATCTTGTCCACGTTGACGTTCAACTCGCCGAAAGCTTTCTGGGCTTTCTTCACGTCGAACTTGCCGTCGCGTGCCAGGCGTGACAGCGCGGCAGCGGCAATGGATTCAGCATTCACCTCAAAGTGACGCCGCAGATGTTCGCGGTTATCACTCCGGCCAAAGCCGTCGGTTCCCAATGTGACCATGCGAGGGCCAAGCCAGGGTGCAAGCTGGTCGGGCACCGCTTTCATGAAGTCTGAAGCCGCCACAATCGGTCCATCCGCCCCTTCCAGGGCTTTGTGGATGTACGCTGTCCTGGCCTTTTCCGCCGGATGCATCCAGTTCCAGCGTTCCACGGCCAGTGCATCCCGCCGCAGTTCGTTGTAGCTGGTCACGCTCCACACGTCAGCCTGCACGCCATACTTCTCCGCAAGGATGGTTTGCGCGCGCAACGCTTCATTCAGGATTGATCCGCTGCCGAACAGATGAATCGCAGCCGGCTTCTTGCCTTCGCTGGCCTTGACCTTGTAAATCCCGCGGACAATTCCTTCTTCCACGCCCTTGGGCATTTCCGGCATGGCGTAGTCTTCGTTGTAAAGCATGATGTAGTAGAAGCGGTCTTCGCCTTCCTGGTACATGCGGCGGAGTCCGTCCTGCACAATCACGGCAACTTCGTAAACATAAGCCGGATCATAGCTGGCGCATGTGGGGACCGTGCTGGAGAGAATCAGGCTGTGTCCATCCTGATGCTGCAGACCTTCACCGGCCAGAGTGGTTCTGCCGGCGGTGCCGCCCAGCAGGAAGCCCTTGCCGCGCGCGTCAGCGAATGCCCAGACCAGGTCGCCAATGCGCTGGAATCCGAACATCGAGTAATAGATATAGAAAGGAATCATGGGCACGCGGTAATTCGAATACGCACTACCTGCGGCCGTGAAGGAGCACATCGATCCTGCTTCCGTGATTCCTTCTTCCAGAATCTGCCCATCTTTCTCTTCGCGATAATAGAGGAGCATATCCTGATCATGTGGCTTGTAGAGCTGGCCCTGGCTGGCATAAATGCCAACCTGGCGGAAGATCGATTCCATGCCGAACGTGCGGGCTTCATCCGGCACAATCGGCACAACCAGCTTGCCGATGGTGGGATGCTTGAGCAGTGTGCGCAGCATGCTGACGTATCCCATCGTGGTGCTGACACCGCGGCCTTTGGAGCCGGCCAGCGCTTCCGCAAAGTATTCCAGCGGCGGCGTTTCCAGCTTGGGCGGAGCCGCATTGCGTACCGGCATGTAGCCGCCAAGCTTGGCGCGACGGTCCTGCATGTATTTGATTTCCGCACTGTCAGCCGGCGGACGGTAATTCAATGCATCTTTTGCTTCCGCGTCTGGAATCGGAATATCAAACCGTTTTCTGAACAGCACCATCGCCTCATCGGTCATCTTCTTTTCCTGGTGCGTAGCATTACGCGCCTGGGCAGTAGAAAGTCCGTAACCTTTGATGGTCTTGGCCAGAATAATCGTGGGCGCTCCGGTATGCTGCACCGCGCGATGGTAAGCGTTGTACACCTTTTGTGGATCCAGACCGCCGCGCTGAAGATGCCAGATCTCATCGTCAGTCATGTTCTCTACCAGCTTGGCCGTCTCCGGATACTTGCCGAAGAACTCCCTGCGGACAAATGCGCCGTCTTTGGCTTTGAAGGCCTGATATTCGCCGTCAACGCACTCTTCCATGCGCTTCATCAGCATGCCGCTTTTATCGCGTTCCAGCAGCTCATCCCAACCGGAGCCCCAGACCACTTTGATCACGTTCCAGCCGGCGCCTTTGAAGGCCGCTTCCAGCTCCTGGATGATCTTGCCGTTGCCGCGCACTGGGCCATCCAGACGCTGCAGGTTACAGTTCACCACAAAGATAAGGTTATCGAGCTTTTCCCGCGAAGCCAGTGTGATGGAGCCGAGCGATTCAGGCTCATCCGTTTCGCCATCGCCGATGAAAGCCCACACTTTACGCTGCGTTTTCTTCAGCAGCCCGCGATTTTCCAGATACCGCATGAAGCGCGCCTGATAGACCGCGCTGATCGGGCCAAGGCCCATGGAAACCGTCGGGAAGCCCCAGAAGCTCGGCATCAGCCATGGATGTGGATAGGACGATAATCCGGGTGTCTCCCGCAACTCATGGCGGTAATTGTTGAGCTGGTCAATACTGATGCGGCCTTCCAGAAACGCACGGGCATAAACGCCGGGTGAGGCGTGTCCCTGGAAATAGACAAAGTCGCCGGGCTCATCGCCGTAGCTCGCATGGAAAAAGTGGTTGAATCCCACTTCCAGCAGCGTTGCCAGTGATGCAAAGGTGGAAATATGGCCGCCTATGCCAGGATCTTTCTTGTTCTGGCGATGGACCATGGCCATGGCATTCCAGCGGACAAGACTCTTGATGCGGCGCTCCATGGCGCGATCACCGGGGTAAGGCACTTCTTCGCCGACCGGGATAGTGTTGACGTAGGGCGTATTGAACTGAACGGGCGTATCCACGCCGGCTTCACGGGCTCTGCGGGAAAGGGCTTCTAACAGGCGGGCGCCTTGCCCCGTACCATCCTGGTCCACAACCTGGTCAAAAGCTTCAATCCATTCCGCGATCTCCTGGAGATCGGGCTCCAAAGCAAATTTCGGTTTTGCATGCATACTACTAGTATGCCAGCCGGAACCGCATTTTTGCTACTCTGATCCGCTCCAAGGTAACTTGCGAGTACGCCAAGAAATGTTAAGTGAGTGAGTGATAAGACTTAGATCGTGTGTGCATAAGCTGGTTAATTTTGCATAAAAATGCACGCGGCTGACTTTCGCAACTGAATCAGGGCGAGGCCGTCCACGCGCCGAGCCCGCTGCACCAGGGCATGTCAGATACACCCATGAGAAACAACCTCAAAGCGGGTTGGAGCGAAGCGACAGAAAGCCCGACGCGATCAATGCACGCGTGCCGTCTCCATCCGAGGCTCGGTGCGAACCTTCTTCGGCTTTCCCTTTTCCAGCTCCAGCTTAGCGATGGCTTCTGTATGCACCTCATCTGGGCCGTCCGCCAGTCGCAGCGTACGGACATTCGCCCAGGCGCCGGCAAGGAACGTGTCATCGGAAACACCCGCACCGCCGTGCGCCTGTATCGCGCGGTCCAGCACGCGCAAAGTCATATTCGGCGCGATGACCTTGATCATGGCGATCTCAGCTTTCGCTTCCTTGTTCCCAACCGTGTCCATCATGTAAGCCGCCTTCAGCGTAAGCAGCCGGGCCTGTTCGATCTCCATGCGCGAATTGGCAATATCGGCGCGGATGGTTCCCTGCTCCGCCAGCGGCTTGCCAAATGCAACGCGCTCTTCCACGCGTTTGCACATGCTCTCCAGCGCGCGCTCCGCCACGCCGATGCACCGCATGCAGTGATGAATGCGCCCCGGGCCAAGCCTGCCCTGCGCGATTTCAAAACCACGCCCCTCGCCCAGCAGCATGTTCGTCACCGGAATGCGGACGTTGGTGAATGTGATCTCGCCATGGCCATGCGGCGCGTGATCATAGCCAAACACTCTCAACATGCGCTCAATCTTTACCCCCGGCGTGTCCAGCGGCACCAGCACCATGGACTGCTGCTGATAGCGATGCGCAGTGGGATTGGTCTTGCCCATAAAGATCGCGATCTTGCAACGCGGATCGCCCGCGCCGGACGACCACCATTTCCGTCCGTTGATCACGTACTCTTCGCCTTCGCGGCGAATGCTCGCCTCAATGTTCGTCGCATCCGACGATGCCACTGCAGGTTCGGTCATGGCAAAACAGGAACGGATCTCGCCTTTCAGCAGCGGCTTCAGCCAGCGTTCTTTCTGCTCAGCCGTGCCATAGCGCGCCAGCACTTCCATGTTGCCCGTGTCGGGCGCGGAGCAATTGAATACTTCGGCCGCCATCACACTGCGTCCCATGATCTCGCACAAGGGAGCATATTCAAGGTTGGTGAGCCCGGCGCCGTCTTTACTCTCAGGCAGAAAGAGGTTCCACAGGCCGGCGGACTTAGCCTTGGGCTTGAGTTCTTCAATGATCTTCGTCGGCTTCCAGCGGTCGTTTTCAATCTCCCGGTAAAAACGGGCTTCATTCGGATAAATGTATTCGTCCATGAAGGCGCGGAGATCCCGCTCAAGCTCTTTCACGCGAGCGCTGTAATCAAAATTCATAGATAGCCTCACTGACAACCCGCAACTATCTGCGGTTGCCGCATGCCCTGTCAAGGTGCAAAATCCGGCCAAGGATGTAGAATTCTTGGTTGATTTATTGACGCCGGTTTATTGACGCTGCGACGCCACGTGGATCCACACCACTTTCAGCATGGAATCCCACTCGGCGGACAACTGTCGCCCAAAGATCAAAGATCGCAGATCGAAGCCCGAAGACCACAGAATGCCCGAGAGAACATAGAACAAAGACAATGAAAGCAGCCGTACTCCACGAACCCAAATCTCCTCTGCTCATCGAAGATGTAGCCCGACCTACTCCTGAGGCCGGAGACGTCCTTATTAAGGTGGAGGCCTGCGGAGTCTGCCACTCTGACCTGCACGTGGCCGAAGGGGACTGGAAGCAGTTCGCCGGCATCACCAAAAAGCCGCTCATTCTGGGGCATGAGATTGCCGGACGCGTGATTGAGGTCGGCTCCGGCGTGCGCGATCTTAAAATCGGCGACCGTGTTGGCGTTCCCTGGATTTTCTGGACTTGCGGTGAATGTGAGTTCTGCCGCGAAGGCTTTGAAAATCTTTGCACCAAGCAGAAGATCACCGGTGTTACCGTCGACGGCGGCTACGCTGAGTTTGTGAAAGCTCCGGCCACGCACGCCACCAGAATTCCTGACAATCTCAGCGCCGTGGAAGCAGCGCCGCTGTTTTGTGCCGGTGTCACGGTTTATCGCGCACTCAAGCAGGCCAACCTTGCCCGCGGACAGCGTCTGGCGATCTTCGGCGTCGGAGGCCTGGGACATCTTGGTATTCAGATCGGCAAAGAGATGGGCGCGGAAGTGACTGCCATCGACCTTACTGACGATAAGCTGGCGCTGGCGAAATCTCTGGGAGCATCCACCGCTCTGAATGCAGCCACTGACAACGTGGTCAAACAGATGCGCAGCAAAGGAAACGCGCACGTTGTGCTCGTCACGTCGGGCGCCAAAGCTGCCTATGACATGGCTTTTTCCTGTGTTCGCGCGACCGGGACTCTGCTGGTCGTCGGCCTTCCGGCCACGGACATCTGTTTTCCGCCCATCATGATGAGCGCGCGTGAAATGCGCATACAGGCTTCTGCCGTCGGCACGCGCAAAGATCTGACTGAAATGCTGGCCATGGCCGCAGCCGGCAAAGTCCGCTGTCTCACATCAACCCGGCCGCTCGAAGATGCGAACGCAGTACTGGACGAAATGCGCCAGGGAAAAATTGCCGGACGCGTGGTGCTCACGCTGTAGCACCGCGCCAAACATATTTGAATTAAGAACAGGACTGAATCCATGAATGATCTGGTTAAGCTCAGCAAAGATAATGACGTTGCCATCATCACCATTGATAACCCGCCGGTTAATGCGTTGAGTCCGGGAGTGCCGGAAGGAATCGGCGAAGCCATCGACCAGATCAACCAGGACAGCTCTGTGAAAGCGGCTGTCGTGATCGGCGGCGGGAAAACTTTCATTGCCGGCGCCGATATCAAGGAGTTCGGCAAGATGACGTCCGGCAAGAGCCGCGGTTCCGGATTGCTGCCGCTTCTGCTCAAGATTGAAGACTCGGGCAAGCCCGTCGTCATGGCAATCCACGGCACGGCGTTCGGTGGCGGACTCGAAGTAGCCATGGCAGGGCATTATCGCGTCGCCTCGCCCGGCGCGCAGATCGGCCAGCCCGAAGTGAAGCTCGGCATCATTCCCGGCGCGGCTGGAACGCAGCGTCTGCCGCGACTGGCGGGAGTGGCCAAAGCTCTGGAGATGTGCGTGGACGGCAAGCCCGTTCCAGCCGAAGAAGGCGCGAAGCTGGGCGTCATTGATCGCATGATCGAAGGCGACCTGCTCAAAGGCGCTGTGGCTTTCGCGCGCGAAGTTGCCGGTAAGCCTGCACCCAAGACGCGCGAGCGCAATGAAAAGCTGGGCAAGCCGGAAGAAAACGACGCCATCTTTCCGCCGCCCGCGACAACGCACGCAAGAAGCAGCGCGGATTGATGGCGCCCGTTGCAGCCATTAACGCCGTGGAAGCCGCCACCAAAATGCCTTTCGAACAGGGTTGCGCCGAAGAGCAGCGTCTGTTTGTGGAATGCCTGTTCTCTGACCAATCCAAAGCCATGATCCACGTCTTCTTTGGCGAACGTGAAGTCGCTAAAGTCCCTGACGTTCCCAAAGACACGCCGATCATACCCGTGAAGAATGTCGCGATTGTCGGCTCCGGCACCATGGGCGGCGGCATTGCCATGGTCTTCGCCAATGCCGGATTCCCTGTTCTTCTCAAAGAAGCGGACCAGCCCGCGCTCGATCGTGGCATGGCCAACATCCAGAAGAACTACGCTGTCTCGGTGAAGCGCGGACGCTTTACCCAACAGTTCGTCGATGAGCGTCTCAAGCTCATCACGCCCACGCTAAGTTATGACAGGTTCGGCGAAGTCGACATGGTGATCGAAGCCGTCTTCGAAGGCATGGCCCTGAAGAAAGAAATCTTTGCCCAGCTCGATAAAGTCTGCAAGCCCGGTGCGATCCTGGCCAGCAACACCTCCACGCTGAACGTGGACGAAATCGCTTCGGCCACTTCGCGGCCGGAGATGGTTATCGGCACGCACTTCTTCAGTCCCGCCAACGTCATGCGTTTGCTCGAACTCGTCCGCGGGAAAAAGACCAGCAAAGAAGTCATCGCCACCTGCATGCAGCTGGCAAAAAAGATCGGCAAGGTCGGCGTGCTCGTCGGCAACTGCCGCGGCTTTGTCGGTAACCGCATGTTTGGCCCCTATCGACGCGAAGCGCAATTCCTGGTGGAAGAAGGCGCGAGCGTGCAGGCCGTGGACAAAGCGCTGTATGACTTTGGCATGGCCATGGGCCCGCTTGCCACCGGCGATCTCGCCGGACTCGACGTGGGCTGGCGTATCCGCAAGGAATATGCGCACCTGGAAAAACCAGGCGTGCGCCAGCCAGTGGCGGAAGATCGTCTTTGTGAAAACGGACGCTTCGGTCAGAAGACCGGGGCAGGCTGGTACAAGTACGATGAGAATCGCAACCCATCGCTTGATCCGCAAGTCGAACAGTGGGTGAAGCAGTGGGCGGCCGAGAAAAATATTCCCCAACGCCAGATTGCGGCAGACGAGATTGTTGACCGCTGCATCTATGCCCTGGTGAATGAAGGTGCGCGAATCCTCGAAGAAGGTTACGCGCAACGCCCCGTAGACATCGATATCATTTATCTCACTGGCTATGGATTCCCTGCTCATCGCGGCGGCCCGATGTTTTACGCCGACACCGTCGGCCTCAAGAAAGTCTATGAGCGCATACAGGAATTCCACCGGCAGCACGGCGAACTCTGGGAGCCGGCGCCGTTGCTGAAACGCCTGGCGGAGTCGGGACAGAAATTCGCCGACTTCAATAAAGAGCAGATGGTCACGGCCTGAGGAAATTCACGCCCGCGGTGAGGCCGACTTGCGTGCCGAACCGCGTGATACGGGCGCAGAATCAAAGCAAACAAGAGTCGAATTTCATTAGCGGTTTGGAGCAAAGCGACAAAAATGAAGACCGAAGCTGTAGTGATTACAAGTTCGCGCACGGCGCTAGCCAAATCATTGCGTGGTTCATTCAACATGACGCGTCCGGATGAACTGGCCGCGCACTGTATTAAAGATGTATTGCGCAAGACCCCACAGCTTGATCCAAAAGAAATCGAAGATGTGATTCTGGGCTGCGGCCAGCCCCACGGTCCGCAGGGGCATAACGTGGCGCGTGTGGCCGCCATGCTGGCGGGGTTGCCAACGTCGGTGGCTGGTACAACCGTCAACCGCTTCTGCTCTTCCGGGTTGCAGGCCATTGCCATGGCTGCGCACCAGATCATGAACGAGGGTGCGGACGCTGCCATTGGCGGCGGCGTGGAAAGCATCAGCATGTCCACCCGCGATAGCAGTCCCAATCTTCGCCTGAAGGAATCGCTCCCCGGAATCTACATGGTGATGGGGGACACCGCCGAAGTCGTCGCCAAACGCTACAACATTAGCCGTGAAGCCCAGGACGAATATTCCCTGCTCAGCCAGCAACGCACTGCGCGCGCCCAGCAGGAAGGCTTCTTCAAAAAAGAAATCGCACCCAAGAAGGCGACGCGTGGAGTTCTCGACAAGAAGACCAACGAGATCACCAGCACGGAAGAGGTCTGTGCCGACAAGGACGAATGCAATCGTCCAGACACCACGCTCGAAGGCCTGCTTTCACTGAAGCCGCACTTTGATAAAGACAGCGGCAAGGGATCAGTCACTGCCGGCAACTCTTCGCAGCTTTCTGATGGCGCTTCCGCCACGCTGCTTATGTCGCGCGCGCGCGCCGATCAGCTCGGCATTCCATACCAGCTTATTTTCCGTGGATATCAGGTTGCTGGTTGCGATCCCGATGAAATGGGCATCGGCCCCGTCTTTGCCGTTCCCAAACTTCTGAAACGCACTGGGGTAAAGATGAACGACATCGACATCTGGGAACTCAACGAAGCGTTTGCTGTGCAGGTGATTTACTGTCGCGATCGTCTGGGGATCGATCCGGAGAAGATGAACGTAAACGGCGGCTCCATCTCCATCGGACACCCCTTCGGCATGACCGGATCACGCATGGTCGGCACCATGGCCAATGAGATGGATCGACGCAAATCCCGTTACGGCGTGGTGACCATGTGCGTCGGCGGAGGCCAGGGCGCAGCCGGATTATTCGAACGCGCGGGATAAACCTTTCCGCGGATAAACGCAGATGAACGCGGATTTGTGAACGGAAAAAGTCAGGATCTGTTTGTCGCGGCGAGACAAGTATCAGAGTACAGTTCACTCGGCCCGGAAAGAAACATTCGTGGTCTTGTCATCCTGGGATCCTGTGACTTTATTGACGTTTATAAGGAAGCACGCTTTTTCCCCTTGTCATCCTGAGCGGAGTCGGAGCGAATGCGACGACGAAGTCGAAGGATCTATGTATTTGGGCCTTTTTTTTGTCGCGATCACAGGGTGGAGCAGGCCCTTAGGCCTGCGGCAAAGACATTTAAGGATGCCGGCTTTAGCCCCTGCGGCAAATATGCCGGGGGTTGTTGAAACAGATCCATACTGGTCGCGATCACAGGGTGGAGCAGGCCTTTAGGCCTGCGGCAAAGACATTTAAAGATGCGGGCTTTAGCCCCTGCGGTAAAGGAAATCCATGACCACAGCCACAACGCTCCCCACAAAAAAAGGCATGTCCTACCTCACCGAAGACACGGCTCCTGACCAGGTCTTCACCCGCGAAGACCTCAGCGACGAGCATCGCGCGGTGGCCCAGACCGTCGACGACTTCTGGGCAAAGGAAGTGGAACCAAACCTTCCCGCCATTCGCGACAAAAAGCCCGGCGTCGCGCTGGACATCGTGCGCAAGTCGGCCGAACTCGGCCTCACCGGCATCTCTATTCCGGAAAAGTTCGGTGGCATGGAGATGGACCTGGCCTCCACCATGCTGGTTGCAGAGCACATCGGCCGTGACGCATCTTACGCGGGTTGGCATTCCGCGCATACCGGCATCGGCACGCTGCCGATTCTCTTCTTCGGCACACCGCAGCAAAAAGAAAAATATCTTCCCCGGCTCGTGAAGGTCGAAATGCTTGCCGCCTACGCTCTCACCGAGCCGCTGGCCGGATCAGATGCCATGGCTGCTCGTACGCGCGCGGACCTCACGCCGGACGGCAAGCACTACGTCCTCAACGGACAGAAGATGTGGATCACCAATGGTGGCTCGGCTGATCTCTTTACCGTGTTCGCCAAAGTGGGCGGCGAGAAGTTCACAGCCTTCCTGGTTGAACGCAGTTTTCCCGGCGTGAACAGCGGCGCAGAAGAACACAAAATGGGCATCACCGGAAGCTCTACCACCGCCATCTACCTGGACAACGTGCATGTGCCAGTAGAAAACGTGCTGGGTGAAGTCGGTCGCGGCCACGTGATCGCCTTCAACATCCTCAACCTCGGACGGCTCAAGCTAGGCCCGGCGGTGATGGGCGCAGCCAAGAACATTCTTTCTATCAGCACCAAATATGCGAAGCAGCGGAAGGCGTTCGGCTCAGCTATCGCTCACTTCGGAGCCATACAACACAAACTTGCCGAGATGGCCATCCTCATTTTTGCCACCGAATCGATGGTATGGCGCGTAGTCGGACTCATTGACAGCCAGCTCTCACACGACGCGCAGGATAGCGACAACGTTAAAGCCGAACTCAAGGCAGTGGAAGAGTACGCGGCCGAATGTTCCATGGTGAAAGTCTTCGCCGCTGAAATGCTCGACTACGTCGCCGACGAAGGCGTGCAGATCCACGGCGGTTATGGCTTCCACAAAGACTACGCAGTGGAGCGCTACTACCGCGACGCGCGCATTAATCGTCTATTTGAAGGCACCAGTGAAATCAATCGCTTTGTGATCACAGGAATGCCGCTGAAACGCGCTGCGAAGAGACAGAGCACTTTGCTGGAAGCAGCCAAAGCTGCCATCGAAAAACCAGGCTCATCGAAAGCGGCAACCAACGACGCGGCTCTCGTGCACAATGCCAAACAGATCGCTCTGCTCGCGCTCGGACTCGCATACCAGAAGCACGGTACCGATCTGGAAAAGCAGCAGGAAGTAGTGATGAACATCTCAGATTGCCTGCTGGAAGCGTTTGCCATGGAATCAACCTGGCTGCGCAGCCGCAAGATGGGGACCAGCGGTAAAGGCGACGTCGCCGCCGATATCTGCTCCGTCTTTTTACGCGACGCGATCACTCGCATTGAGTCCGCCGTCCGTACCGTGATTGGCGCGTGCTGCGATGACGCCGCCGCGGAAAAATTTACAGACGTCGTTCGCCGGCTGGCTGCGTACAAAGCTGTCAATACGGTGGCCCTGCGCCGCTGCATTGCAGAAGCCGTAATTTCCAGCGAACGCTATCCGTTCTAGGTGCATCAACTTTACGTCACGAAGCTCTAAGTTGCAGACCATGCACGATCTGGCGAAGCAAAACTCGGTCCTGTCTATCAAGAGCTGGCTGTTCACGCCCGGAACCAAGCCTGATCTCTTTCCCCGCGCGGGCGAAACCGGCGCAGGCGCGCTGGTCATTGATCTGGAAGACTCCGTCGCCCCAGCCGACAAGGACACAGCTCGACGTAACGCCCTGGATTATCTGGCGGCATAGTCCGCCGATCACATTCCCTGCGCCCTCCGCATCAATCCCGCGGATACCGAGCTTGGCGACCGCGACATGCAGTTGTTTCTGGCATCTTCCGTCACCGCAGACTTCCTGGTTCTGCCCAAGAGCGAGTCCGCTCACACCATACGTCGCGTCCTTGACGCGCTTACGCTGGCGGAAAAGCAGACGCGGGTCATCGCACTCATTGAAACCATAGCCGGGATCCAGGCGCTGGATCAGATTGCATCCGATGGGCGCCGGCCTGACGCATTTCTTTTCGGCGCCGCTGACATGGCTGCCGATCTCGGCGCAGCCGTGGAGTGGGAACCTCTTCTCTTTGCCCGATCTCGTCTTGTCATGGCTGGAGCCAGTGCGGGAATTCCCACACTCGACGCGCCCTACTTCAACATCACTGACCGGGAAGGCCTGCAGAAAGAAGTCACCGCCGCCATGAAGCTGGGCTTTCACGGCAAATGCGCGATTCATCCGTCACATGTGCCGGCAATCAACGCTACATTCACACCCAGCACAGAGGAAATCGATCGTGCCCGTCGCGTGCTCGCCGTGAGCCAGCAAGGTGTTGGGCAAGTTGACGGACGCATGGTGGATGCGGCGTTTCTTCGTAGTGCCCGGACAATTCTCGCCCGTGCAGGAATTACAGTATAAGAGCTCGCGCCGTTCACGCGCGGCGAGCCCGCTGCAACAGGCGCCTTCGCGTTGCCGCCAACAGATTTACTCTACAGCGGGTTGGAGCGAAGCGACAGGATTTAAGGATACCGTAAACTATTGCCTCATCATTCAGCGCAAACGGAGACCCTATGGAGAAGACGCCGTCACAGTTTCGTGAGCTCGGGCCCAAACGCTATCGGGAAACTTCCGGTTTGTACTTCGAAGACTTTGAGGTTGGAGATGTGTTTGAACACCGTCCCGGGCGCACCATCACCAGCACCGACAATATATGGATGACCCTGCTCACCATGAACGTGCAGCCTGTCCATTTTGACGCCGAATTCGCCGCCCGGACGGAATGGAAGAAGATGCTGGTGGACAGCACCTTCACGCTCGCCCTGCTTACCGGCATGAGCGTGCGTACCGTAAGTGCCAAGGTTGTGGCCAACCTGGGCTGGGATAAAGTCCGCGCCACCGCTCCGGTGTTCGCCGGAGACACGCTTTACGCCGAATCCACCGTGCTCGCCAAACGCGAGTCAAAAAGTCGTCCCACGCAGGGCATCGTCACCGTTCATACGCGTGGCGTGAACCAGGATGGCGTGGAAGTAATGTCATTTGAGCGCACCATGCTCATTTACAAAAAGGCCATTCGCCCGAAGCCGAAGCCAACTACTGATCGCCTACTGCTTCACATGCTCGCTGAGTGAAAGCACGTTGCCATCAGGGTCTTTGAACCACGCCACCTTATCACCGTTCGGCGTAACCCATATTCCGGTCTCCTGGTCTTCCACAAAAGGATATTTTTCAAAAACAACACCGCGCGCAACCAGCGCCCGCACCTCGTCTTCTATCTTCGTTACTTCCCAGCCCAGCACCGTAAACGGAGCAGGCGTGAACTTTCCTGCCTTGGCGACTCGAATCATGTTGTCGCCAGCTTGTATCACCAGTGCAAACTGGTCATCGCTCACGAACTGAAATCCCAGCTTGCCTTCGTAGAAATCGCGCGCGCGTTTGGAATCTGTCGTAGGCACAAAGCCAATCATTTTGCCGGAAGTCAGCATGCATCCTCCTTGCAAGGGCCTCACGTTATCACAAAAGCATGTCATCCGGACGGCATCCTCAATCTGTGGAGGCCTGCCAGCTATAATCCCTGCGGAGGAATTCATGTCGAAATCGCGCAGGCAGTTTTTGACCGAAGCATCCCTGACCGTTTTAGGCGCTACCATCGCCGCCCGAGCTGCAGCTCAAACACCCGATACGCAAAAGCCTGCGGAACAGAAACCTGAAGCACCTCCTCCCGGCGCGCCACCTGCTTTCGGCACCGCACCTTCCGTGGGACCGGAAGTTTCTCCCGCCACTTTTGCCGACGCTGAGAAGCTGGTGCAAGTCCAGATGACCGCGGCTGAGCGCGAGCAGGCGGCAGGCAATTGGCGTAGCTCCATGGCGCCGCTGTATGAACGCCGCACCGGCCCTAAAAAGGTCGCCATTGAATCCAGTGTTTCTCCGTATTCGCTTTGGAATCCGATTCTGCCCGGCCAAAAAACTCTGCCTGCGCGTGATCAGTTTGTCTGGAGCAAGCTTGATCCGGGACCGCTTCCCAATCGCGACGAAGATATTGCTTTCGCCCCGCTCACGCATCTCGCGCGCTGGGTGGAGAAGCGACAGCTAACGTCTGTCCGGCTGACCAACATTTACCTCGACCGCCTCCAGCGATTCGATCCCAAACTGCATTGCGTGATCACTCTGACCCGAGATCACGCGCTGGCTCAGGCGCAGAAGGCGGACCAGGAAATTGCTGCGGGAAAATATCGCGGGCCGCTTCACGGAATTCCCTGGGGCGGCAAGGACCTTCTCGACACTGCGGGTATTCCCACAACCTACGGCGCGGAGCCATTTCGTAATCGCATTCCCACCGCGGACGCCGCCGTGGTCAAGCGCCTCAATGAAGCTGGCGCAGTTCTCGTCGCCAAGCTAAGTCTTGGGGCCCTTGCGCTCAACGACATATGGTTCGGTGGCCAGACGGTGAATCCCTGGCTGCTGGAAGAAGGTGCTTCCGGCTCCAGCGCTGGCCCCGGCGCGGCAACTGCTGCCGGCCTGGTTGGCTTTTCTATCGGTAGTGAGACGGGCGGCAGTATCGTTAGCCCAAGCATGCGGTGCGGCGTCACCGGACTTCGTCCCACATACGGCCGCGTTCCCCGCAATGGCGCCATGACTCTCTGTTGGTCACTCGACAAACTGGGACCGATGACTCGCGGCGTGGAAGATGGAATGCTGGTTCTGCACGCTATCTCCGGCCCTGATCCCGGCGATGTCAACAGTGTTCCCAGCAAGCTTGACTACAATGCCGGCGCACCGGTGAAAGGTCTACGCGTCGGCTACTTCCCGGCATGGATGAAAGAGGCGCCTGCCACGGACGTGGATCGCGCCGCGCTCGATGCCGTGAAGAAAGTCGGCATGGTGCCGGTGGAAGTTGAAATTCCTGACTGGCCGTACGATTCACTTCAGGTCATTCTCTTCGCGGAAGGCGCTGCCGCGTTTGAGGAATTGACCTTGTCGCATCAGGTCGATCAGCTCAAGGCCCAGGTCCCGGACGCATGGCCCAATCTCTTCCGCCAGTCCCGTTTTCTTTCGGCGGTCGATTTTGTGCAGAGTGACCGTCTGCGACGCAAAGTGGCTGTCGAGATGGCCCGCGTGTTTTCTCAGGTGGATATGTTGCTCGTCCCCTCTTTGCGCGATGAAATGCTGACCATCACCAACTTCACTGGACATCCTTCACTTACGTTCCGTGCAGGCTTCGTTGAGGTTGCAGAAGCACGCAGTGACTGGGCGCCCGATCCAGCCCATCCTTTGCCGAAGTTCTCTCCGCCACGCCGCGTGCCGCACGGCATCACGCTTATCGGACGTCTCTTTGACGAAGGCACTATCGTGCAAGCAGGACTTGCTCTGGAGAAAACCTTCAACGTTGCGGGAGAGCGGCCGCCAGGATTTTGAACTAGAGTTAGCCGCGAATGAACGCGAATCAATTCGAATCCGAAACAGTCTCAAGAGACTGAATCGGGGAGCCGGCTGCGTAGTAGACTAAACGCATGGCTAAGGAATCATCAGGAATCTATTCTGTTTTCCTGGGAGTTGTAATCGCCACGGCCTTGTTCGTCCTGATTTTCTGGGTCACGGCGCGATTCATGCCTGCCTTTCTCGCGTTCGCCGATTCGCGATGGGCACATTTGTTGCCTGTGCTTGCAGGCGCGGTTATTGGTTTTAGTGGATGGTTGCTCTACCGCGCTAAACGCCGCCGGGACGTCTAAACACCAGCACTTTTGACGTGAACTGATGAACCACATCACCATTCTGGTTCAACGTAGTGCTTCGCACTTGCACTACTGCCTGGTTGGGCTTTGACTTTGACGGTGTGATCTCCAGAACTTCACTTTCCACATGGACCGCATCACCCGGACGCGTAGGTTTCGGCCATGAAAGGTCGCCACCGAAACCGATGATGCCATTCCCCAGCGGCAAGCCTCCGGTTACCAGCAACTTCATGGCGACTGCCGCCGTGTGCCAGCCGCTGGCAGCCAGCCCGCGAAACACCGTGTTCTGCGCGGCAGCTTCGTCAAGATGGAACGGCTGCGGATCGAATTCTTCCGCGAACGATTTGATCCGATCTTCGGTGATAACAAACGTCTCGGAAGTGAATCGCTGCCCAACCTGCAAATCTTCGAGATAGAGTTTCTCAGACATGATCATCGCGTCCTCACCTGTGGCTCTACGGACATTCCGGGACGTAACCGATGATCGCCGTTCTCGCCCTGCTCCAGCACGATTCTCACTGGCGAGCGCTGGACCACCTTCACATAATTTCCGGTCGCATTCTCCGGCGGCAGCAGGCTGAAGCGTGAACCTGTGGCTCCGGGCAGATCATCCACGTGTCCGCGATAATCTTCCCCGGTTGCGTCAGCATGGATTGTCACCGGCTGTCCGGGTTTCATGCTGCGTAGTTGTGTCTCCTTGAAGTTGGCCGTAATCCAAAGCCCCTCCACTGGGATGATGGTCAGCAACTGTTGCCCTGGCTGCACGCGCTGCCCTTCTTCGATTGTCTTGCGGCCGATGATGCCGCTCACTGGAGCAATAATTTTGGTGTAACCAAGATTCAGGTCGGCTGTGGTGAGCTGCGCCTTTGCCCGCACCGCATCAGACACGGCCGCAGCCGCTTTGGCTTTTGAAGATGCAATCTGTTGCGGAGCTGAACCAGCCGCCAATACATCAGCTTTGCGTTGAATCAGCCTGCTCTGCGCCGCGGACACTCTCTGCTTCGCCGCTGCGACCTCGGCTTTGGTTCCTGCCACCGCTGATTTATCCGTGTCCGCCTCCGTGGCCACGCGATCATATTCTGATTGCGATATTTCGTGCTTCGCCAGAAGGTTGGCATATCTCAGGCGATCGGCTTCCGCTCGCGTGTAATTGGATTGTGCCTGCGCCAGCCTGGCATCCGCGGCTTCCAATGTCGACTTCTCTGACTCTACGGCATCTTCCGCCTCACTCACCGCGGCGTTGGCCAGATCAAGCCGTCCGTTGCTGCCGGACGAAATCACGCTGATGTCTGTTTCCGCCGCCAGCGAACTGGCCTGAAGGCGGTTATAGTCGGCCAGCGCCCGGTCGCGCTCTGCCTGATAATCCGCCGGATCAATCTCTGCCAGCACCGTGCCGGCCTGCACAAAATGACTGTCTTCCACTTCGGGATTCACGTGCAGAATGGTTCCACTGATGCGCGCGCTGATGGGGTGCAGATGTCCGTCAACCTGAGCATCATCCGTGGTCTCATAGGCGGCAAAGAAGTACCAGGCCAGTCCTCCCGCTAACAGCACAACGATAGCGGCGCCAATCAGGATTGCCTTGCGATTGTCCTTGATCACGGCCAGCACTCCTCTGCGCTTTGCCGGCACTGGTTCCAGTTGCGGACGCCCAGTTTCAATCTCAAGTTCCTCGTCGGGCAGAATCTCCGGATTCGGCGTTTGCAGTTGCGTGCTCATTTTAGTTTCCCCCTAGATATTTGTTCACGTCTTTTTGGGCCGATCCCAGCGCGCGCAGCAGCGTCAGCTTGGCCAGATTATGTGCGAAAAGGCTGGAAATGTAGTTTTCATTGGCGGCAGCAACATCCTGTTGCGCCTCGATCACTTCAAGGTTGTTGGTAACGCCGTTCAGGAAGCGGTCACGTGCCTGGGCCAGCGTTCGCTGCGACAACTGGCTGTTCTTTTCGGCGACTTTTACCGCACTGTCCGCGGCCTGCAAATCTGTAAACGCGTTACGCACTTCATAGTCAACCCGGCCCACGATGTCGGCATATTCTGACTGTCTGCGGTCCGCCTGCGCGGAAGCATTCTGTATTTCGGAGCGAATTCTGCCTCCGGTAAAGATTGGAAGAGAGACAGTGGCAGCCAGCTGATAGGTGGAATCCGAATGCGCCAGCGTGGTGCCGAGGCTCCCGTAATATCCGTTCACGCTGACTCCGGGCACGCGTTCCAGTTGCGCCGCCTTCCGGCTGAGTTGTGACGCGCCGGCTGTGGCCTGCGCGCTCTTGATATCTGCCCGCTCGGCGCGCGCCTGTTTGAGCGCCTCTTGCAGATCACCGCCATTCCACGTTTGATAGCCTGCCTTGCTGCTGATGTTGAACCGCTGCCCGCTGGGCAATCCAATGATGCGTGCCAGCGTGAGCCGGTCTTTGTCCAGGTTCGCGGCCGCAACAATCAATCGTTGTTCACTGGTCTGGCGTTGCACCGTGGCGCGAAACCCTTCGATTTCCGCAGCCAGCCCGGAATTCACCCGGTTCGTGGCCTGAGCTTCCAGTTCACGTGCAGAGTCAAGCTCAGCTTGCGATGTGGTCACCCGCGCTTCACTCGACTGGACCTGCAAGTACGCCGTACCCACTGCCAGGGCCACCACGTTGCCTGCATCTTCCAGAGAGAACCGTTGCGCTTCCGCGTCGAGCCGTGAAGCCTTGTATTGATACAGCGAATTCAGATTCAGGCCTGTGTCGGAAAAGGTGAGATAGCTTTCCTGATAGCTAAACTGTCCGGTTGAGCGCGGCACGTTGGGAAGTTTCAAACCAATGGCGACCGTGCTCAGCTGGTCAAGGTTTTGCCGCAGCAGCCCGGAGACGCTTGGAATCATGGTGGAGAGAGCGCGCAAACGGAGCGCCTGCGATTGCCGCAACGATGCCTGATTCTCAATCACGCCCAGGTTATATTGCAGCCCGCGATGGATCGCGTCATTGAGTGAAAGCTCAATGGGCGTGTCCGTTGCCCGGCCGGTGGGAACGGAACCCAGGAAGGGATTTTGTTGCTGCCCCGCCAGCGAACTGGGAGTGGTGCTGTTGGCGGCGGGATTAATGGTGCGCGGCGTGGTGATACTCCCCAGTTCGAACGACGTCGAGTTCTGCTGTGCTCCGCAGAATTGCGCTGCGGCGAAAACCCCAATCCCAATGATGACTTTCAAGCGAATGCTCTTCACGTCTGTTCCCTCTTTTTACTGCGCTGCGGTCTTAGTGTTCCGTAGGCGCCGCTCCACTCCGGAATGGTTTTGTAGCCAGGCCCAGAATCAGTCCGGCGAGCATGATCCACCCCAGCAGGCGGAAGCAATCCATCGAACCGAGAAACGCTGCCTGCTGATTGGCCAGTCCGGCGATCATTGCCTGCGCCTTGTCCGCCGCGTCCGCTGTGTTCGAGCCCGCGCTGGCCAGATATCGTGTAATGTTGTCCAGCCTCTGCGTAAACAGCGGATTTTCCGGCGTCAGATGCTGGACCAGAACACTGTGATGAAACTGCGTGCGCCGTTCCAGCATGGTGGTCACAAACGCCACGCCAAAACTGCCGCCCAGATTGCGAAACAGATTGGTGATGCTGGAAGCCTTGTTGTTCTTGTTGATCGGCAGGTATGAGTAGGCCAGGGCGCTTACCGGCACAAAGAAGAAGCCAAGTCCCACACCTTGCAGCGCCCGGGCCAGCGCATAAGAACGATAGTCAGACGCAAGGGTCAATGATCCATATCGCCACATGGCCAGACTGATAAAGATCGATGCGAATACAATCATCTTCTTCGCGCCGATCTTGGGAATCAATCGCACCACAATAGGCGCCATCATCACGATCACAAAAGCGCCGGGACCAAGCACCAGGCCGGCATCGGTAGCCGTGTATCCGTAAAGCGATTGCAGCACCTGCGGAATCAGCACCGTGCTTCCGAACAACACGAAGAAGAAGGTGAAATAAAGAATGTTGGAGATGGCGAAGTTGCGCTCTTTGAAGAGCTGGATCTCCACCACCGGATCATCGTTGCGCCATTCGTGAATCGCAGCCGCAATCAACGCGGCCACAGCAATCGACAACGTGATGAGGATAAAGTTGCTTTCCAGCAAGTCTTCACGCTGGCCTTTATCGAGCACTATCTCCAGCGCGCCAAACCCGATAGCGATCAGCGCGATGCCGATGTAGTCAATGCGCAGTTTGCCGCCGCTCCTGGCCGCCTTCACTTCTTCCTTAAACTGCGGAGGATCTGAAACCAGCCGACTGGTAAGAATCAAACTGACCAACCCAATCGGAATGTTGATGAAGAACACCCAGCGCCAGGAAAAATGATCCGTAATCCATCCACCCAGCGGCGGGCCTACGGCGGGAGCAGTAACAATTGCCATGCTGTAGAGGGCGAAGGCTGCGGCGCGTTTTGCTCCAGGGAACGTATCCACCAGAATTGCCTGTTCCACCGGCGCCAGTCCGCCGCCGCCCACACCTTGCAGAATGCGAAAAAAGATGAGCAGGCCCAGGCTGGGAGCGATGCCGCACAGAAAGCTGCTGATGACAAAGAGCGCCACGCATACCATGTAATAGTTCTTGCGCCCGAACACCCGGCTTAACCATGCGCTCAGAGGCAGTACCACCGCGTTTGCCACCAGATAACTGGTAAGCACCCAGGTGCTTTCGTCATAACTAACAGCCAGACCGCCGGCAATATGCGGCAGAGAGACGTTGGCGATGCTGGTATCCAGCAGCTCCATGAAGGTGGCCAGCGTTACGGTGATGGCGATCAGCCAGGGATTGATTGCCGGTTTAACTGCGATGGGCTTGGCGTTCGCACTCAGGCTCAGCGGACCTGCAATGGTGTTCGAACTCATTTGTCTGCCCGCTCCCTTTTGGCGTGTCCCGACTGTCGCGTATCGCGCTCGCTTCCGCGTTTACGCCGTAAACCTGTGCAGCTAAAAAGATGCGTACGCTGTACGCAGGGACGCAAAAAAATTTTGGCTATTCGAATTGCTTTGTTACCAGGGCAATCGTCTCCACTTTCATACGCTCTGGGTCCTTCCACGGGTAACATTGCCCCTGCGTAATCAGTGAGCTGGCCAGCCCATGGATTGCTATACGGATAATCTGCGCTGTCATCTCCACGTCAACCTCAATCCCCTTGGCCTCGGCACATTCGCGAACGCCGGCGCGCAACCGGTCCATAACCTTCTGTCCAATCGCGACCTTACGGTCTGCCACCGGCCCCGGGGGCAGCACGGTCATGTAAGTGACTTTGTAGTGGTTGGGATGGCTGAGATGAAAATCCACGATGGTGCGCACGCAGCGCCGCAGTATCTCCACGCGCGTTCCTGGCCCTTTACGGGTCTCATCCAGCAGGCGGATCATGTGCTGGAACGTCTCTTCACAAATGGAAAGCAGCAGCTCTTCTTTGTTCTCATAATGGCGATAAATCGCCATGGCTGAACATCCAACCTCAGTGCCGATCCTGCGCATGGAGACGCTTTCATAGCCTTCACGAGCAAATAGCTCGCGTGCCGTATCGCGTATCTGGTCTCGCAAGGACGCGTTTGACCGCGCGTGGCTGGTTTGCTTGACTCGTGCTCGCTTGACTGGGCGTCGATGTTTCGGGGCTACTGGCATATCGCTTCGTTCCATGACCTTAAGGTCAATGCTCCAGAGCCATGTTTACACTGTACACATCAAAAGTCAAGACCGTCCTTCCAGAGAAGCCCCTGCCATCCCCTGTCCGAAATCCCACTGTGACTGCCCGTTGGGCCATCACACACTCTGCTTCACGCATCTTTACATATCACGCGTCACTCGAATTGAACGTTGGAGGAAAGAACATGGTCACTAAGCGGATCGGATTTCTGTTGTTAGCGCTGGCTTTTGCCTTACCGTTGGCAGCTCAGAAACCCGCAGCAGAAAGAATCATCGGTCAACCTAAGGTGGAGGGAGTTGGGGATAGCTGGGCGGTAATTGCCTGGACCACCAACACCGGGGGCAGCACTGTGGTCCACTATGGCACGAGCCAGGCCAGTCTGACTGAGACAGCCCAGGCTCCCTATTCAGACAATGAAAAAACTCAGGCCCAAAATCATCGTGTGCACTTGAAAAACCTGAAACCGGGCACAACGTATTTCTATGTTGTCGATTCCGGGCACGGTGAAGGAACCGGTACAGATGCCAAGAGTTCGGTCGGCCAGTTCACCACTAAAGCGGCTGGTTCGGGCGGTTCAGCAGCCGGCAAAGGCGAAGCTGGAGAAGGCAAAGAAGCTGCGGTGAAAATCACCGATGGCCCCAAAGTGGAGGCCACGGGCGCAGACTTTGCTCAGATAGCCTGGACAACGAATTCCGCCAGCGGATCCGTGGTCCACTACGGAACGGATGCGAACAATCTGGGACAGACGGCACAGTCGCCCTATGTAGACAAAGAAGGCGTATCTTCTCAGACGCACCGAGTGAAACTGACCAGGCTGAAAGCCAAGACAACGTATTACTACGTGGTGGATTCAGGCCATGGTGAGGGAACGGGAACTGAAGCCAAGAGCCCGGTGGCACAATTCCAGACGAAGTAGTTTTTTGATTGCTCGAAGTAGGTTTTGATTGCTTAAAGCCGGCGCGGATTTTCCGCGCCATTTTTTTGCCCTCTCTATCACATGGAAACTTTTAGCCCGGGAGCGTACCATCTTTCTGTTACATATTGTGTTCGCAACATTCTGTTAGCGACATTGTGTCCGGAAAAATGTGTTCGCAAAAAGGAGAAAGAACAACATGGTCCTGGGAATGTCTCTTGCCACTTTCACTCTGATTCACGTAGCCCTTAGCCTGATCGGGATTGGATCCGGGCTGCTTGTGATGCTCGGACTGTTGAACGGCAAGCGACTTGGCGCCATGACCTCCATCTTTCTTATCACCACGGTGCTAACCAGCGCGACCGGTTTTCTGTTCCCTGTAACTCACCTTCTGCCTTCGCATATCGTCGGGATCCTTTCCCTGATGGTCCTGGCCATCGCCATTCCGTCGCTTTACGTATTCCATCTATCCGGTGGATGGCGAAAAACATATGTGATTACCGCTGCCATCGCTCTTTATTTCAACTGCTTTGTGCTGGTGGTGCAAAGTTTTCTGAAGATACCCGCGCTGCACGCTCTGGCGCCAGCGGGGAAAGAACCGCCATTCGCGATTGCTCAGCTTGCGCTGTTAACGGCGTTCGTGGTGTTGACATTCCTTGCCGTTAAGAAATTCCACGCTGCAGCCGCCGCCCGGGCGACCGCCGCCTAACGATGAAAATTGAGATTCAAACTTTCGAGATTCGCCCAAATGTGCAGAAATATAAAACCGCTTTTCAATTTTGATCCGCCAGTCACCGATGATGAGGTCCGGGCGGCTTCCCTTCAGTTCGTCAGAAAGATAACCGGGTTCAACAAACCTTCCAAGGCGAATGAAGCCGCCTTCGACGATGCGATCAGAGATATCTCCGGAATCTGCTCACGGCTGCTGCACTCCCTTGAAACCTCAGCCGCGCCAAAAAATCGCGAAGAGGAAGCCATCAAAGCCAAAGCCAGATCAGCCGAGCGCTTTGGCAGAGTTTCATAGGTCACTCGCGCTTCAACCCCGGCCGCGAAACTGAATGATCTTACGGCGATCACGCTTTGACGGACGCGCCGCGGGCATGGGTTCAAACTGCATCGCTGCCTTGCGCTCCGCTGCGGCTTTGAGGCGCGCCTCGCGGCTGGCCTCAGTCTCCCGATAAAGCGTCTGCGCCACGGAAGCCGGGCCGCGCACCTCACTCAGCTGCAGCACTTCCACGTGGAACTCGCCACCCTCGTTCGTCACGCGCACCGTGTCGCCAATCTTCACCTCCCGCGCCGGCTTGGCAAGCTGGCCATTGGATTGAACTCTGCCAAGTTCACACGCCTTTCCTGCCAGGGAACGCGTCTTGAAGAATCTGGCCGCCCATAACCATTTGTCCATGCGCACAGAAGTCATTCGTTTATTTTCCTACAACTGGAAGTCTTATGCCTGATTTCCTGAAACTTGACCTTCCTGTGGTGTCACCACAGAACTTATGCTATGCTCCTGTGTGAATAACACAGGAGACCTTTTTGGCTGATTCCAAGCTTGATCTATTGCAAGGAACTTTGGACCTGATGGTCCTGCAGACACTCTCCGCCATGGGATCTCTGCATGGCTACGGCATTGCGCGAAGAATTGAGCAGGTGAGCGGAGACAAAGTCCTTCTCAATCAGGGGACCATCTATGCATCGCTGGTACGCCTTCAGCATCGCGGATGGATCTCTGCTGAATGGGGCACCTCTTCCAACAATCGCAAAGCCAAGTTTTATTCCATCACGAAAAAAGGGCGTAAGCGCCTGGCCGAGGACGCCGCTTACTGGCAAAGGCTCTCCAGCGTAATGGGTCGAGTTCTCGGGACACAAAGCGAAGGTGAAAACTCATGACCAACTTGTTCCACCGTCTGCTCTCCATTTTTCAGCGGTCCCGCATGGAACAGGACCTGGACGCGGAACTCGCGAGCCATCTGGAACTTGCCATGGAAGAAAATCGCGAACGGGGAATGTCTGCCGAGGAAGCACGCCGCCAGGCCCTGGCGGGTGTGGGCGGTTTGCAGCAAGCCAGAGAGCAGCATCGTGAGGCCCGCGGCCTTCCGGCGCTGGATACTTTCTTCCAGGATCTGCGCTACGCGGCGCGTGGAATCGTGAAGAGTCCAGGTTTCAACGTGGCCGCGGTTGCCACGCTGGCCATGGGAATCGCCGTAAACACCACCATTTTCAGTATGGTAAGCGGCTTCCTGTTAAGGCGTCCGCCCGGGCGTGAACCGGAGCGCGTGCTGGTGATCACCTCCGTCAGTCCTACTCGGGGATTTCTTCCTGACACAAATCCCGTTTCCGCCCCTAATTTCCTTGCCTGGCGCGCAGCCAGCAACCTCTTTGAAAGTATGGCCGCCGATGACGAGAACCGCGTATTCAATCTGACCAGACAAGGCCAGACAACTGCGAAGCCTGCGGCCGCTGTGAGCCCTGAATACTTCAGTGTCCTGGGTGTAAGTCCGCAACTTGGCCGCATCTTCAGAGCAGGAGATGACCAACCGGGACGAGACCACGTGGTCATTCTGAGCCACGCATTATGGGACCGCGAGTTTGGCTCCGATCCCTCCATCGTGGGAAAAACCATCCGCCTCAGCCGCGAAGATTACACGGTGATCGGCATCATGCCCGCGAGCTTTCGCCTGCTTGGTTTCACCCCGCAACTATGGACTCCATTGGTTATCGACGCTGCTGATCAAAGTGTGGCCGCGCGCAAGAACCGTTCCTTATTGCTGTTCGCCCGGTTGAAACCCGCAGTCACTCTTGCCCAGGCCCGCGCAGAAGTAAATACGCTGGGCCACCGCGCCGAGCAAGACTTTCCTGAAACGGAAAAAGGCTGGGGAGTTGCCACGCGCACTCTGCCCGATTTCCTGATTTACTTTTTCGGTATTCGTGCTGCCCTGGCTGTAATGATGACCGCGGTAAGTTTTGTTCTCCTGATCGCCTGCGCCAATGTGGCCGGGCTCTTACTGGCGCGTGCAGCTACACGACGAAAAGAACTGGCCATTCGTCTGTCGCTTGGCGCCAGCCGCCTGCGCATTGTTCGCCAACTTTTGACTGAGGGACTCATCATTGCATTTCTCGGCGGCGGCATCGGAGTCTTGCTGTCTTACTGGGGTATCCACTTTCTTCAGGCCAATATGACTTTCAATGAAGCTGTGGCAGCCGTTCCCTTGAGCCTCGATTGGAACGTCCTGCTCTTTGCCCTGGGCGCTTCGGTGCTGTCAGCCATATTGTGCAGCCTGGCTCCCGCCATTACAGCATCGAAAACAGATGTCAATTCGGGCCTGAAAGACGAAAGCCGTGCAGCCTCGGCTGGGCGCTCCCGCAGCCGGCTGCGCACCCTGCTGGTCACCTCTGAGATTGCTTTGGCTTTATTTCTTCTGATAGGAACGGGTCTCTTGCTTCGCGGAATTCTTAAAATCGAAAATCAGGATCTCGGCTTCCAGAAGGAAAATTTGCTTACGGCAAGCGTGGCTCTGGATTCAGCCCGCTATGGCGATGCCACAAAACAGGTGGCCTTTGTTAAGGACCTCCTCGAATCGGTGCAGCAGCTTCCCGGCTTAAAAGGCGTGGCTGTTGTCTCTGATTTGCCCGCAACCGGTGCCAACGGCGTGAGTTTCAGCAAACACGGTCAGCCCGAACTGCCATCCGGCCAGCGTCCCCAGGCCGTACACTATCGCGTCACTGCCGGCTACTTCCAAACCGCAGGCATTCCTCTGCTGCGGGGTCGCGTTTTCACGGAAATGGATAATGCCGGCGCTCCGCCTGTAGTTATCATCAATCAGGAATTTGTTCGACGCCATTTCAAAGACGGTGAGGACCCGCTCGGCGCGCAAATACGTCTGGATGTAAACCATTCCACGGCCGTCTGGAGCCGGATCGTCGGAGTGGTTGCTGACGTAAAGACCTATTCTGAACTCTCTCGCTATGACCCTAACGTCTACGAGCCCCTTCTTCAGCGGCCTCTTTCGTCTTTCTCGTTGATGATTCGGACCAGCTCCGACCCAGAAAATCTCTCCTCTTCGTTGCGCAAAAACGTGGCCCATATCGATGCTGAGCTTCCTCTCGCTCGCGTGATGAGCATGTCCTCGACCATCGAGCAGCAAAAAGGCGGGAACGTTTTGTTTGTGCAGATGCTTGCCAGCTTTGCTCTTCTGGCGCTGCTGCTGGCAACGATCGGAATCTATGGCCTCATCTCTTATTCCATCGGACAGCGCTCGCATGAACTAGCCATCCGCATGGCTCTGGGCGCCAGTGGTCGGGAAGTGCGATGGATGATTCTGCGTGATGGTTTGAAAATGGCGGGCCTGGGGTCAGCCATCGGGATCATCGCCGCCCTGCCTTTACCCACGGTCTTCCGGGCAATCTTGAATGATTTGCAGACAGGTGGACCGTGGATCTACGCCACAGTATTTTTCGTGATTGTCACCGTGTCTGTGCTGGCTACATACATTCCCGCTCGCCGTGCGTCGAGCATTGACCCCATGCGGGCCCTGCACAGCGAGTAAATTTGCAGGCGATGGGCTACTTACTCTCTAACACCGCTCGGCCGTTGAGGGGTTGAATAGGCCGGGCATTGTTGGGGTACACGCTGGAAAACTTCGCGATCTCTACACTTGCGATGTTGTTTGGTTGCTTCAGTACAAACCAGGTGACGTTTTCGCTGCAAGGGGGCGTGGTGAGCGATCCTGGGAATGTGTAATAACCGTGGTCGGCAGGCAGCAGAAGATTCACATCAATCTGGACCTGTTCCGGAGCTTCTTCTTTTTCCTTTTCTTTGGGCAGATTGTTCCAAAGCTCATGAATGAGTGGGTTATCGCTGCCTTGGTTAAGCAGAACCGCCACTACTGCCAATTTTCCGTCTGAATCTGCGTGCACCAGGTGCGCCACCATCTCGAATGACTTGCCGTTGATTTTCTCTTCGCTTGGCCTGTGGAAGTGAAATTGTTTCAGATCATACTGCTTGCCCCCGACTCGAATGAAACTGCCCGGGGCGTAATTGATCATGATGGTGTGGCCGTTGTCGATAATGCGCAATGGAGAGGCCTTGTAATTGAACTCAATGGCCGGCAGGTCTGCCTTCTGAGGACTTTCGATATCGATGGGCGATTGGGTATGCCCTACCTTGCAGACTGCATACTCGGGTTTCAGATCGCCCCAGTGGCTGGGTCCGAGCGATCCGCCGCCGTAGTCCCACGCATGTTCGGTTGGATGACTCTGACCGGCGACGAGCGCAATACACAGCAGCGCCAGTCCAGTAACTGCGATAGGAAATTGTCGAAGATTCATTGCATCCCCTCCATCTTCATCGGCCGGGATTTGGTCGTCCCGATTCTGAGGCGTGAACTCGCCTTTCGACACTGTCAGAATTGACATGCTCGGAAATTGTTGTCGGACGATTCGAGAGATGTCGCGGGGCTGCCCGACTTTTTTCACGTGAGATCAGCGACGCCCCGCTACTAGAGCTAACGTAGTGTTTAGAACTTTTTCTTTAACTCGGTTTCAACTCTGAGTCGCCTTCTTTCGGAAAGCGGCTTCTCCAGCGTCGGACACCTCGACCCACTTCTGGTCAGGTGCGGCCTCGGCTTCATAGCTGTCGTGCCAGTTCCACCATTTGTACGTCGGCGTCTGAGGATAACCTTCTGGTGAGTCCTCCCAAATCTCCTGGCGTCCGAGCGGCGTGATGTCGAGGTAGCTCCAGGTAGTCCCCATCGCCTCGTCGCCGCGGCCGTTGATGAAGTATGTGCGGAACACCCGCTCGCCGTCGCGGAAGAACACGTTATGGCCGTGCCATTGATCGACGCCAAAGTCCACGTCAAAGCTGTCGATCATGGTGTACCAGGGCATCTCCCAGCCCATCCGCACCTTAAGGCGCGCGATGTCCGCCTGCGGCGCGCGTGAGGCGTAGGCAAGAGTGGTGTCGCGGGCGTTCAGATGAGCCAGGTGGGCGACCTGATCGGCGCCCAGGGAGCAGCCGCGGCACGCGTGCTCGGGCCAGCCGAACACTCCGGGCTCGAAGAAGGCGCGATAAACGATCAACTGACGGCGTCCCTCGAACAGATCGAGCAGGCTCACCTTTCCCTTGGGTCCGTCGAACTCGTACTTCTTGTCCACAGCCAGCCAAGGCATCCGCCGGCGTTCGGCGGCCAGCGCGTCACGGGAGCGGGTGAAAGCCTTTTCCTTCACCAGGAGTTCCTGCCGCGCAGCCTCCCACTCCCGCTCCGACACGATCGGGGGCGTCTTCATGACGATAGGCCCTTTCGGCTTCTCTTTGTCTCTCTCTTGGATTGTTGACATATCATTTCTCCTCTATTTTCTGAAACAAACCGAGACCGTTCGCTCCCACAACTGCTCTTTACGCAACGCTCGCTGCATCTTGCTGCACGAAGGCTGCGAACTGGCGCTCCAGCGCCTTAGGCGCACCGTTGAGCCATCCCTCCGCGACAGACTGCGACATTGCATCAGGGAAAATGTCCTCGTCGCCGTTCTCCAGTCCATTGAAGATGGCTTGCGCTACAGATTCCGGGGACGCCTTTGGTATCTCGAGGCTTCGAGACATATCGGTGTCCACAGGCCCGGCGAAGACGGCATGAACCTTCACACCCCGTCCGGCCCAAAGCGCGCGCAACGATTGCGTCAAGGAGAACTCGGCCGCCTTCGAAATCGAGTACGCGGGACTGAACGGCACCGCGGCCAAGCCTGCCATCGACAGAATGTTGACGACGGCTCCGCGAGAACCGGCCAGCAACGGCAGGAAGGCCTGGCTCACGCTATAGGTGCCGAAGAGGTTGACGGCGAGAAGCCTTTCGATCGCGGCACGATCGCTCAGGTCATCGAACAGCGTTACACCGGCGTTGTTGATGAGGATATCGAGAGATCCCACGTTCTCGACCGCTCGCTGAATCTGCTCCGGGTTGGTCACGTCTAGCATCAGGCGTGTAACGCGCTTATCCGAGTGGACAAAGGGCTGGCGCGTTCCCGCATACACACGTTTGGCGCCTCTCCTTAAAGCCTCCTCGACCAAGGCCCGACCGATGCCGCGATTGGCGCCGGTCACCAGAACTACTCTGTCATTCGTCTTCATATTTTCCCCTTTCAAGCTCTTAAACCGCCTCTATGGTGATGACGGGCGACTGGGTTGATTTCTACAGGCGATCAAAAACTCGCGATACTACTTTCGGGTTCTTGTTCGTGTTGGTCGACATCGGGAATGCTCTTTTCATTGGCCATGATTTTCATTGGCAATGACTTCGGCTGTACTTTTGTTTTTACGGGAGATTTTTACGGCTAATGCTGCAAGCCCGCCTGTGGACACAGAGCCGGCAATCATTAACCCCACGCTCGTCAAGCAGAATGGGCACATCGTTCACCTCTCAGGTGGCGAACCTTTCGTCGCTAAGGCTGCCTTTATATGAGAGACGGGTGAGGTGGGGCGATTTCTACAGGGGGCAGAAAAATTAGGAGCGCTTTTTGAGCAGGAACTCTCTTACCGCAGGATCTTCAGCCAGGCCAATCGCCCGATCATAAGCGTCAAGCGCCTCAGGCGTCTTCCCAAGCTGTTGCAAAAGGTGAGCGCGAACCGCCCAGTAGGGCTGATAGGAAGAAACAGAGTCTGGCTCGATCTCGTTCAGAACGGCAAGCCCGGCTTGAGGTCCATTCGCTTCAGCCAGGGCTGCTGCATACCCAATCCGCGTGCCGAGCGTCGGAGATATACGAATTAATTGTTGATAAAACGCACTGATGGCCACCCAGTCGGTCCGTCCGCTGCGTGCGCGCTCAGTGTGCACCGACTGAATGGCGGCTTCGAATTGAAAACGGCCAGATCGCCCGGATTTGAAAGCTTCACCGAGATGTTGTTCCGCCTCCTTTAGTAACGGAAACGACCACTGGTTTGGATTCTGCTCGGAAAGTGGGACGTACTCTCGAGCGGGCCCGCGTCGCGTTGCGCGTCGCGCTTCGCAGTACAGCATGAGCGCCAACAGAGCCCGGACCTCCGGCTCGCCTGGAATGAGTTCGAGAAGAACGCGCGCGAGCCAGATCGCTTCCTCGGTCAGGTCCTGGCCACGCTGGTCGGCACCTGCCATATCATCCCAGCCGATACCGAAGGCCGCGTAAATAGCTTCCAGCACCGCCTCGAGCCGTTCGGGCAATTCGCGTTTGTCGGGAACCTCGAACTGAATACCGGCGTCGCGAATCTTGTTTTTAGCGCGTACCAGCCGCTGCCCCATTGTTTTCGGTGAAACCAGGAAGGCGCCGGCAATGCGCACAGCATCCAGGCCGAGAACGGTCTGAAGCATAAGGGGCGTGTGCATCGCCGGATCGATCGCCGGGTGAGCACACACGAAAAGCAGTTTGAGCCTTTGATCCGGAAACGCAGTTGACAAGTTCATCTCGGTGGAACCTTCCCTAAGCAACACGATAGTGGGCTCGCTCTCCGAAACTACACGTTGGTGACGAATCAGATCGATGATCGAATGCCGCGCTGCCGTCAGCAGCCAAGCCTCGGGATTTTGTGGCAGACCATCGCGCGGCCAGACCTTCAGCGCAGTGAGCAAGGCCTCGCTGAGCGCGTCTTCGGCAGCGGCAACGTCGCGAGTATGGGCGGACAGATAGGCCACCAGGCGTCCGTATGACTCACGGGCTACCCGCTCAATCTCACGATGGACGTTCTCCTCACCACTTCCACTCATCCACTGACCTTTTCCTTGAACTTGGGCGAAAGCGGACGAATCTCCACCGCACCACCCGCAGCCGCCGGGCAGCGCGCCGCCCAATCGAGTGCATGATCCAGGGAGGGCAGATCCAAAATCATGAACCCGCCCAATTGCTCCTTGGCATCAGGATTGGGCCCGTCTTGCACTCGCCGCTTTCCATCCTTAATTCGTACTGTAGTTCCTGTCTCCGGCCGTTCGAGCGGATCTCCGCCAATGTAAACGCCAGCCTCGACGACAGACTTGTAATACGCCCGCCAGGCACCCGTGTAAGGGTCGGTTCCATCGCTTTCCCGTGTTGCGAAAGCCTCGGGCGCTTCGTAGATCAATAGTGCGAATTGCATCACCATTCTCCTTCCGAAGATTTCAGTTTTACCATTCCAGGCATATGACGTGCGAACAGAAGCCATTTCGACACAGCTCAGGAAATAGACATGAATGTGCCCCGGAAATGAACAACCGAGGGCTAAAAGATGGGCTAAGCGGATGAAGAATAAATGGTAGGCACGAGGAGACTCGAACTCCTGACCTCTACCGTGTCAAGGTAGCGCTCTAACCAACTGAGCTACGCGCCTAAATCAGGTGAGCAGAATCATTTTAGCACTTCGCCGGCATTTCCACATGGTTTTCAGCGAGCTCGCAAATAATCGGGCACACATGGCGGCAGCTTTGCCATGCCAACTTCGTTCGAGATGAAGCGACGACATTTTGGGGCAACCGTACATACCTTTGCCGCGACTAAGGAGATAAAGCAAAATGCTGGTTTTGCAGCATCCGGCGCCCGCTGATCTTCGTCAAGCAGACCTTCGTCAAGAGATCATCGGAGCAGTCAGTTTTTTCAGGAGAGTGCATGAAGTCTCATTTGTTTTCCGCAATCGCCGTCATAGCCTTAACTTTTTTTAGCCTTGTGCCCGCATTGCAGGCACAGCAAGACGAGCAGCCGCCCGTTGACGCTTTCTTCGGTTACTCTCATTCCAGTAACTTTGACACCGGTCTGAATGGCTGGCTGCTTTCCGGCAATTTGAACTTCGCCCAGAGTCTGGGCCTGGAAGGGGACATCAGTGGTCATTACGGCAGCCACGGATTGGGCGGCCTTCCCTTCGTCATTCCTAACCTGCCAAGCCACGTCAACACCAATATGTACAGCTATGATTTTGGACCGCGCTATACCTGGCGCTCAGAGGACCGGCCTTTTAACATTTTTGGGCATCTTCTGTTTGGCGTGAGCCACGCCAACGTCACGGCTACTGGAGTGAATGAGAATAGCGATACGTCATTCTCATGGGTGCTGGGCGCCGGCGGGGACTACAACTTCCATCCTAACTGGGCAGGCCGTGTGCAGGTTGATTACCTCCATACTGATTTTTTCAGCCAGGGTGAAGGGCATCCCCGAATTTCACTTGGATTGGTTTACCGGTTGGGCGGATCACACTAACGATTTCATTTTTCACGATCCTGCTTACGCGATCGCGGGCTTTGGGAGGCTGAGGAACGTCTGCCTTTGCCTCCCTCATTTTTTCGTCTCAAGCGCTCTCCTTACGGCGCCTTATCCATGTATGGCTAAGATTTGGCAGCTTTGTATCGCTGCATACAGCTTGCATTTTCAAGCACTTACGCTGAAAATCAATGTCGGAGCTGCTGCGCACACATGGAACCCGGTCGGTTGGTCCTGGTCACACTACAAAATCCGCGAGAGAAATTCTGGGGCCTCCTCATCTCTCTTACCCCTGCGGGGGTCAACGTCCGTGGGCTGGACCTGCAATCGCTGGACGACTTCACGCAACTGGTGAAGACCGGCGAGGCCGCCACAGCCAGCATGGTGTTCTTTCCCATGCATCGTGTGCAGCGCATTGAATTGGACGTAAGCAATGGCGACTTTCCATCGCTCGCCCAGCAATTTGCGGCCAAAACTGGTCACGATGTACTCAGGTTTTTCGCGGAGCCTCTTTCATGATCGGCCAGCTACGTTCTGCTCCAAACCTGCTGACGCTCTTGCGCCTGATTTTTATCCCGTTCATCATCATCGCGGTGCAGCAGCACTTCTATCTGTGGGCGCTCGCGGTCTTTGTGGTGGCTGGAATCACGGATGGTCTGGATGGCCTGCTGGCTCGACTGATGGAGCAGAAAACAACGCTCGGCCAGTATCTGGATCCGATTGCCGACAAGCTGCTGCTCAGCACCATGTTCCTGATACTCTCGCTGACGCATTTGATTCGCTGGCCGGTCACCGTCCTGGTCTTCAGCCGCGACATTATGATTCTGGTGGTTTGTACTCTGCTATACGCCACTGGAACCATGAAGGTTTTCCGTCCCAGCCTGCTGGGCAAGGCCAATACGCTAGCGCAGATCATTACCGTGCCGTTCGCGCTGCTTACCGAAACCACGCCCATACGCTGGATCCACGCCGGCAAACACTGGGGCATCTACATGACGGTGGCGTTGACCATTCTTTCAGGCGTGCATTACGTTGTGCGGCTGGCCTTTGACCTTCGCCACTCTCCGGGCAAGTCCGGAGAACCGCCAACTAGCGAAGCGGCTTCTTAAGATTCACGTACATCAACATCAGGAATGTGAGCCCGAGCCCGGCCATGACCGAGCCGATCAAACCCAACCCCGCATTCGGATTATCACTCCGCAAAAGATATAAGCCATAAAGGGTTACAAAGTTGATAGCAAAAAGCTGGAGTGCCAGAAGCTTACCTTGCATGTTACCTCTCCTGTTTTGCGAGAAACAGACTTCCGCTGGTTATGCTTTTACCGTGTGCGCTTCTTCCACAACAGCTTCGCGCAGGAACTTTGCTGCTTCTTCAGGTGGCGTGGGATTGATGTAGAAACCGGTACCCCATTCAAAGCCGGCAATCTTGGTCAGCTTGGGAATGATTTCAAGATGCCAATGATAGTAGTCATTGGTATTTTCCTGGATCGGCGAAGTGTGCAGGACCAGGTTGTAGGCGGGATCGTCAAGTACGCGGACGGCTTTGTTCAGTACCGTTTGCAGCATCTTTGCCAGATTTTCGTAGAGGCTCGATGGGGAATTCTCAAAAGCGGATTCGTGACGCCGGGGAAGGATCCAGGTTTCAAATGGATAACGCGGAGCATAGGGACACAGCGTGACAAAATCCTGGTTCTCTGCCGCGATGCGCACGCGTGACTCCGTCTCCTGCCGCAAAATATCACAGAAAATGCAGCGCTCTTTGTTGGAGAAATATCGCTTGGCGCCCTCCAGCTCTTCAACCACCTGCTTGGGCAAAATCGGCAGGGCAATGAGTTGCGAATGAGGATGGTCAAGTGAAGCGCCAGCAGCTTCACCATGGTTCTTGAATACCATGATGTACTTGAAGCGGCGGTCCTGTTTCAGATCCAGAATACGGTCCCGGAAAGCCCAGAGCACGTCTTCCACGCGCTTTACCGGCATCGTCGCCAGGGTCTCCATGTGGTTCGGAGTTTCGATTACCACTTCATGGGCGCCCACGCCATTCATCTTGTCAAACATTCCGTCAGCCCGACGGTCCAGGTCGCCTTCAATACCAAGCGCTGGAAACTTGTTAGGCACAATACGTATGTTCCACCCGGCATCATCACGGGGATTGTTTCCGTTAGGGCGGAAGGCCAGAATTTCCGGCGGTGTCTTGCTCTCATTTCCCGGGCAAAATGGACAGAAGCTGCCAGACTTAATTTCGGCACGCTCGCGCGAAAAATCACTGGGGCGTTTGGAACGATCTGTGGAAATGATGACCCAGCGGCCGGTGATCGGATCTTTTCTTAGCTCAGGCACGCATTTAGTGTACAACCGCCGCAAACGCGTTTGCGAACCATAATCTCACCTGAATCCGCGCCAATGAATACCTTAGGTCCTTGATGGAATATCCTTGATGCAGGAGTGTGAGCGGCAAAGAGACTCAACCATGGAACGCGTCACGGAACAATGTAATCTCCGGCTCCGCACCCGCTTCCAGATAGACGCTCACAATGTCAAAGCGGTATCGCGGACTGCCCTTTACTTTGCGGAGAAACTCACCGGCAATGCCGGCCAGGTCTTTTTGTTTATCGGGATCGACGGCCGCTTCAGCCGGTTGAACGGCGCGCGTGGTCCGCGTTTTCACTTCAATAAAACATAATGTCGCATCGTCCCACGCCACCAGATCAAGTTCGCTGCGGCTCCTGGCACTGCGGTAGTTGCGCGCTACCATCACATAGCCAAGCCGGCGTAGGTGGAAATACGCTTCTTCTTCACCGCGACGTCCCGTGAGCAGGTGCCCAGGTTCTTTTTTACCAGGCAGGACTCTGGCCATGGAATCCAGGGCGCGTAATGTGAAGCGAGTCAGGCGAGCTGCGAACATGTTTCTCTTTCCCGAGCCGCGCGATCTGCACGTTGATCCGCCTATAGCGATCGGAGCAGCGAGGGAGTCCTATAGTACCCAAAAAGCCTCTGAAATTGCACCTTTTATGGCTCGCTGCCAGGGACTTGCCGGCCATAGAGTTCCCTCACTCAGTCCAGTCAAACCTCGGGACCAAAAACAAAGGGCCGCGAGTTAACGCGGCCCAGGTAATCACTAATAACCGTCTGTAGAGTTCTACTGGTTTTCTTTCTCCACGATAGAGATGCACTCTTCCAGGATGTCCATGCCTATGTCGGCCTGTTCCGCAGTCAGGATGAGCGGAGGAGCAATGCGGATGGAGTTTTCACCCGCGCCAAGATACAAGGCTCCGCGCTCAAACGCCAGATCCACAATGCGATCACGCTCATCATGTGCCGTGGCCCGCGTCTTCTTGTCTTTCACAATTTCCACGCCGATCATCAATCCACGTCCGCGAACATCGCCAACCATTGGGTGCGTCTCCGTCCACTTGCCGATCCGGCGAAGAATGTGATTGCCAACATTGTCGGCGTTCGCGATGGCTTCACGTTCCAGAACATTCAGCGTTGCCAGTGCGGCTTCAATGCAGATCGGGTTTCCGCCGAAGGTGGAAGCATGTGAACCCGGGACCCAATCCATGATTTCAGCACGCGACATGGTGACGCCCAGCGGCATGCCGGAAGCAATGCCTTTGGCCATGGTAATGACGTCGGGCTCCACGCCAGTGTGCTCGATGGCCCACATCTTGCCGCTGCGTCCGGCGCCGGACTGCACTTCGTCGGCCACCAGCAGGATGCCGTGCTTGTCACAGATGCGGCGCAGTTCCTGCATGTATTCCGTGGGAACGGGCACGTATCCACCTTCACCCTGAATCGGCTCAATGAAAATGGCGGCGCATTCTTCCGGCGGCATGATGGTTTTGAAGATTTTTTCTTCAATAAATGCCACGCACTCCTTGATAAATTGCGCTTCACTCATGCCTTCCGGACGGCGATAGCTATACGGAAACGGCGCATGCACTACGCCGGGCACAACGGGAAAGAAGCGCCGGCGCTGCTGGACTTTTGACGCCGTGAGTGAAAGTGCGCCCATGGTGCGTCCGTGGAACCCGCCGTAAAAGGCGATAATTCCCTGACGCTTGGTGTGATAACGCGCCAGCTTCATGGCCGCTTCAATCGCTTCCGTACCGGAATTGCCGTAATAAACACGCACCGGGCCGGACATGGGCGCGGTTTTGGCCAGGCGCTCACCCAGCGTGACCATGTTCTCGTAATAGAAATCCGTGCCGGACATGTGGATCAGTTCAGCGGCCTGTTTCTGAATGGCAGCAACTACTTCAGGATGGCAGTGTCCGGTGGAACAAACGGCGATTCCGGAGGAAAAATCCAGAAATTCATTACCGTCCACGTCTTCAATAATCGACCCGTGGCCTTTTTTGGCCACCAGCGGGTAAGAGCGCGTGTACGACGGAGAAACATATTGTGCATCGCCCTTCAATATCTTCTGAGCATTGGGGCCGGGCAGTTTGGTGCGGATATTCGGACCCGCGGAAGTAATGGTCTGAGTTGGCATTGTCATCCCTCTTTTTTTCAATGTTGGTGACGCGTGGATGCATTCAGCCCTGGCTGGCACGGCTGAGGTATAACGAGGGAAAGATGGAGAGATTAGTCTCCGGCGAAAAGATTGGCGCGCGCGTGGGAAGGCAGCACCGCCAGGTATCGGCGCGGGCAGACAAGGAAATCCACCCAGCAGGCCAGAGAGCGCTCCGGCGTGCTCAGAAGAAACCATGATGTGCGCGCATTCTTCATCGGAGTCTTCATTATATCCTGATTTGGACCTGCCTTAGCCGTTACTATTGTTCATTCAGATGCTGCCTGCAGGCTAAGTAGATTTTTCGCAACGTGCAGCAATTCCTTGCGTCTAATTTGTACTTTCCTTTATGACTTCCCTATCCACCCACAATGAAGGCCATCGCTTCCGCGTGATGTTGTCCTTCGCACTGGTTTATCTGTTCTGGGGATCTACTTATCTGGCCATGCGGGTGGCGGTTCGCGACCTGCCCCCATATGTGATTGGGGCCACACGATACCTGGTTTCCGGGCCCATTATGCTGGCCTTTTGCGCCCTTTCAGGGCGAAAAATCCGGCTCTCTCGCCATGACTTCCTTCGCCTGCTGGTGATTGGAATTTTTCTGCTCGCCATCGGAAACATGGGCGTTCTCTGGGGCGAGAAGTATGTGCCCAGCGGACTGGCTGCGCTGGTGGTTGCGATTGTGCCCATCTGGGTGGTCGCCATTGAAGCCTGGGTCTATCGTGCCGGACGCATCACTCGCCAGGGCATGATCGGACTGGCCACCGGAATGGTGGGATTACTGATACTGATGTGGCCGCGCATCACCTCTGGCACAAAACTCGGCCATCTGGAGCTGATTGGCTGCGCGATTCTGAGTGTGGGTTCGTTGGCCTGGGCGTTCGGCTCGGTCTTTTCCCATCGTTTCCAATTGAGCGTGGACGTCTTTGTCTCCGCGGCATGGCAGATGACGCTTGGAGGAATGGTGAATGCGTTGATCGCCGGAGCGTCCGGAGAATGGCAACAGGGCACGTGGACCCGCAACGCCATTTTATCGATCATCTATCTTGTGATCTGCGGATCCTGGATTGGTTACAGCGCCTATATATGGTTGCTGGAACACGTACCCACACCCAAGGTGGCGACCTATGCTTACGTGAATCCAATCGTCGCGGTGTTTTTGGGATGGCTGCTGCTGAATGAAAAAGTTGATCCTTACATGCTGGCGGGAACGGTGATTATCATCGGATCGGTGGCATTGGTGAATACGTCAAAGCTGAAACAACACGAGACAGTGCGCGAAGAGATGCCGGCCGCGAATGTGGCAGGGGACTGAATGAGATTTGGTAATTGAGTAAGATATACCGATCTGCATTCCGGCTATTTCTTTGTCGCAACCTTGACGATCTGCGCCATGACGGCATTGGCTTCCTTGTGCATACCTTTTGCATCGTAAGCTTTCATCAGACCAATCTTCGCCGTGACGCTCTCGGGTTCGGTTTTGAGAGCCTCCTGGTACGCGCCAATTGCGGCATCATTGTTGCCCTGCTGTAGAAACCAATCTCCGGCCACGACATTGTCACATTTCTCGGCTAGCAATGACAGCGTTTGGGGAAACTGTGGATCCGGTTTGAAGTGGTCATTGCTGACCTTTGACAAGGCAAGTTCGCGAGCCTCCGGGCAACGGCCGGACAGCAATTCGATTTTTCCCAACAAGTAGGTCGCATGATCATTATCCGGGTTCGCGGCCAAAGCCCTACGAATGGCAGCTTCAGCGTTGCGGAAGTCGAGGTTTGCTATGTAAAGATCCGAAAGCATGGTATTTGCCACCACGCTTTTGGGATTTTCTTCCAAAGCGAAATGCAACTGGCGTTGAGCTTCTTCTGATTGGTTCTTGGCCATGGCCCGCTCCGCTGCGCCTACCGGAACCAGATAGCCATAGTGAGAACGCAAGGCGATGGCTGCTAAAAGCAGGGCGACGCCCATTACGTAGAAGATTTGCTCGGTTCTCTTCTTTCCTCCGAATATTTCTGGAACCAAAAAGAAACCCAGAATCAACCCGCAGATCAATCCTCCAAGGTGGGCAGCCGTGTCAGATGATGGGCTATCAGGCAAGAGAATATAGATAACGAGCAGGAAATATTTCCACCAGCCTTTCGTTAAGAGAGTTCTGTATCCCAGTCCATAGATGACGATCAATCCCCCTGAGAGCCCCATGATACATCCCGAAGCCCCGTAGGACACATTTTCCGGATGAACCGCGAGAGAGAGAAGGCTCCCCGCCAAGCCGCAAGTGACGTAAAAGAGGAAATATGTAAATCTACCGAAGAGTTTTTCCACTCTTTTGCCCAGAATCCACAGGAACAATAGATTCCAGAACAGATGAGACAGATCTCTATGAATAAAGTTTGATGTGCAAATGCGCCACCACTGGCCGCCGATTGTAAACGGGCCCCAATCTGCTCCCCACTCAACATATCTCCCATGAGATAGGTAATGAGAGGAAACGTTCATCAGAGTAAAAATGAGAACGTTGACAATAATCAGGGAAAGAGTGATGGGATATTGCAGTCGCGGCGTCGCATTTGGAACTGTTTGTCCTTCTTCTGGTTCATGCCCATCCAATGCGCCAACGCATTCCTGGCAGAGGATGCCAGGTTCAGCGGTAGACATCAGAGTTTGGCCGCAACACGGACATTCAGGCATAAACATGGCTGGGAAGTTGGGCTACTATATCGCGAAAATAGACTGATTAAAAGTCCGGGAAGTTGCCTATTTCCTTTTCCAGCGAATTCCTTCTTTCGTGTCTTCTACAACGATTCCGGCTTCGGTCAATTGCTTTCGAATGGCATCGGCACGGGTGAAATCTCGCGACTTTTTGGCGTGGTTACGTTCGGCGATCAGATCGTCTACTTCTTTGTCCGATATCACGCTTGACGGCAGCTGCGAGCCTTCCAGCAGGCCGTGCGCCTTGGCCCATTCGGTAGCACGAGCGATTTTTTCCTGGTCATCGTCTTTGATCACGGCAAAGATTTCGTCAAACTGTTGCAGCGCAGCCATGATCGGGACTTTGTCTTCCTGTTTCAGTTCGCCGGCATCCGCGGCGATATTGCCTTCGCGGACCATGTCAAACATGGCCCCCAGCGCACGCGCAGTGTTGAGATCATCTTGCATCCCGGCCGTCATTTCAGCGCGTGTATCTTCGGCAAGCTTTTGAATTTTCTCGTTCCTGCCGGGCCCGAGCTGCGCCTTTTCAATCCGCGATTTAAAGTCACGCAAACGCTCCACTGACTTGGCGCCCTGCGTGAGCCCGTCAAAGGTGAAATTGAGCTGTTTGGTATAAGGAACCGAAGTGAGGAGAAATCGTATGGCTGAGGGCTTGATGCCCTTGAGCAGCAGATCGCGCAAAGTGTAGAAGTTGCCTTCACTCTTGGACATCTTCTTGCCTTCCACCAGAAGAAAACGGACATGCATCCAGAAGCGGGAGAAAGTCTTTCCCGTGAGCGACTCCGATTGCGCAATCTCATTTTCGTGATGCGGGAAGGTCAGGTCTTCGCCGCCGGCATGAAGGTCAAAACTATCGCCCAGGTACTTCATGGACATCACGGAGCACTCAATGTGCCATCCAGGACGCCCTGGCCCGATCACGCTTTCCCAAAAGGCTTCGCCTGGTTTAGGCGCCTTCCACAAGGCGAAATCACGGGCGTTGTCTTTCTCATATTCATCAACGTCAACGCGGGCTCCGGCTTCCATGCCTCCGAAATCCTTCTTCGATAACTTTCCGTATTCGGGAAACTTGGCGATGCTGAAATAATAAGAACCGTCTTCCGTACGGTAGGCTATGCCTTTATCCGCCAGCTTCTTAATGAACTCGGCCATTTCGGCAATATGTTCCGTAGCCCGAACAATCTTTTCCGGCCGCTCCATGCTGAGCGTGCCCATGTCCTCAAGAAATGCCTCTTCATAGGGGCGCGTGTACTCCTGCACGGACTTCCCTTCCCGCGCAGCGTTGCGGATGATCTTGTCATCCACGTCCGTAATATTCATTACCTGATTGAGCTTGTAACCACTCTGGAGCAGAAAACGGCGCAGGATGTCCACGGCGACAAAGGTCCGAAAGTTGCCGATATGCCCGTAGTCATAGACGGTGGGACCGCAGTCATACATGCGGACGGTATTGTCCTGAGCAGGTGCGAACTCTTCGACCTTGTTGCTGAGCGTGTTGTAAAGCTTGAGTGGCATGCTGTATGGACGTTTGATTGTAGCAAAGGACTTGCTGAAATCCGGGAGGTCCGGGGGAAAGTCGCGCGCGGAACTAGAGTCCGGCGCAACTCATTCCCAGTTCAAAATCATTCCCAGTTCAAATCATTCCCAGTTCAAATCGAGGTTCCTGCTGCTGAAATTGACCTGCAATGTTTTCTGGCTATAAGGATTGAATTGTCCGGGAATGGCCGTGTCATGGTCATAGGTCTCGCCGTCAGCATCTACCTGGACGCGGATCATATGACGGCCTGCGCGCACCGGCAGGGTGAGAGCTATGGCGCCTCCGCCGCTGGTGGTTTCGTGAGCGACTTTGGAGTGTGAGTGCAGTGCGCCGTGGACTTCGTCGTGATAGCGGAGATCGCCATCCACCCATATATAGATCTGGGCGGTGCGAAACGGATACTGTCCGACAATCTGAAGCGTGGCCGGCAATGCGCGATTAGCGCCGAGCGCGAAAACACCCGCGACGGCTATCGTCACAAGCAGAAGGACAACCCACGCGAAGGTGATCAGCCGGCTTCGCCTGCGCGCATTGGGCATGCCCGGCGAAATAGCCGCAGGCGAATCGCTCACCCCGGCGTTGATCTTCTTGGCTGCGCTCACTACCGATTGGAGGGCCGCCGGCGGGAGTGCGACTGTCTTTTCCACGTTTCCGGGCGCGGATGGAGCAGCGCTGCTGCGCGAACGAATTGGTTTGCCGGTGCGCAGGTCCTGGACATCTGCAGCAAAGTCCTTTCCTCGCTGATAGCGCATCTCCGGTTCTTTGGCGAGGGCACGGGTCAATACGTAGTCACAGTCACCACTAAGCGTCGCGTCCACATGGCTGGCAGCCGTTGGCTCTTTCGTCGCTACTTGTACGCAGATCGCAGTCACGGTTTCGCCATCAAAAGGCTTTACGCCGGTCAGAAGCCAGTACGCGATCACGCCAAGGGAAAAGAGATCAGAGCGACCATCCACTTGCTTGCCATTGATCTGCTCGGGCGACATATAGGCAGGTGTGCCCATGACCTGGCCGGGCAGCGTAGCTTCCGTCTGGGTGATTTTGGCGATGCCGAAGTCGGCAATCTTGGTGCGTCCTTCGCCGCTGACAATAATATTTGAAGGTTTGATGTCGCGATGCACGATCCCCGAGGCATGCGCATAATTCAATGCTTCAGCGAGCTGCTGAATGATGTCGAGCGCCTGATCAAAAGTGAGGCGTCCAGCAGCGGCAACAAATTCATCCAGGGGCCTGCCCTCGGCATATTCCATGACGATAAAAGGAGTGTGCGTTGGCGGATCTTCACCCACGTCGTCTTCGCCTACATCAAAGATGGTTACAATGCCTGGATGGGAGAGACGTCCAGCGGCCTGGGCTTCGCGAAAGAAGCGCTCGCGGTATTCTTCCAGGCTCTTTGTGCTGGCTCCGAGAACAGCAATGGTCTTGATGGCTACCGTGCGATCAATACGCGGGTCACGCGCACGAAACACCGCCCCCATGGCGCCACGGCCAAGCTCGGCGAGAATTTCATATCGCCCAAGTTGCTGCATGGTTTGCATCAGATCTGACTCGGGGGCCCAATCTCGAAAGATTGCGGCGATGATAGCACGGTAAAAAGCGAGGTTTACGCTTACGCCACGGCCAATGGTGCATGTCCGTTGGCTGATGAAATACCGCCTGAGGAAATACCGTCTGATGAAATACTGGCAGTTGAACGTGCTGGCGAAAAATAGATGAATGGCACGCCGGGCGTGGTCAGTGCCTTGTGATCAACCAATGCCCAATGCCCTCAGGCGATGGATAGCTCACGCAGCTTTTTGACGGCTTCAATCACCAGATTGGCCACATGATCGATTTCCGCCTGCGTATTAAACCGGCCTATGCCGAAACGAATCGAGCTGCCGGCGTCTTCATCACTTAATCCCAGGGCTTTGAGAACGTGTGAAGGGTCGACCTTCTCGGAGTTGCACGCAGAGCCACTGGAGACCGCCACATCACGGACCGCGGTCATGAGCGTTTCAGCATCCACATTGTGGAAACAGACGTTCAGATTTCCTGGAAGACGATGTTCCATGCTGCCATTGATGCTTACGTCGGTCAGTTCAGCCAGCAGACGGTCGCGAAGGCGGTTCCGCAGTCCGGCGATGCGACAGCTTTCTTCCGGCATATCCTGCAACGCGATTTCACAGGCTTTGCCAAAGCCTACGATTCCGGGCACGTTGAGGGTGCCGGAACGCATTCCCTGCTCATGTCCGCCGCCGTCAATCAGCGGAGTAACCTTCACACCCCGGCGCACGTAGAGCGCGCCACAACCTTTGGGGCCGTAACACTTATGCGCCGTCAGTGACGCAAGGTCCAGATTCAGGCGCTCAACGTCCAAAGGCACACGGCCCAGAGCCTGCACAGCGTCTGAGTGGAACAGCACGACACGCTCACGACATAGCTTGCCGATTTCTTCCAGTGGCTGGATTACGCCGGACTCATTGTTCGCCGCCATGACGCTTACCAGAATGGTGTCCTTAGTGAGGGCCGCGGCAAGTTGTTCCAGATCGGTGCGGCCGTCGGGTGAAACCGGGAGCCGGGTGATGCGGAAGCCATGCTTCTCCAGATGCTTACAACTATCCAGGACCGCCTTATGTTCCGTGGCGGCCGTGATGATGTGATTGCCGCGGTCGCGAAGGACTTCTGCCACGCCCTTGATGGCCAGGTTGTCACTCTCCGTGGCGCCGGAAGTAAAGACGATTTCGTTCGGCGAAGCATTGATCAATGCAGCAATCTTCTGGCGGGCCGCAACCACGGCTGCGCCGGCTTCCCACCCAAAGGAATGGGTATGGCTGGCTGCGTTGCCGAACCTGGCGGAGAGAAACGGCAGCATGGCATCCAGAACGCGAGGATCGAGCGGCGTGGTGGCGTGGTTGTCGAGATAAATGGGAAGTTTGACCGTCGCGGGAGCCGCGGAGGTGTTTCCGTCGATGCTCATACTGCCATTTTACGCGTGCTGTTTAAGCTTGAAAACCCGTTTGCGATGAGGATGTTTCAGATTGCGCCCCACAAGCCGTGTTGGGCTCACAGTGGAACAATTCGATCTTAGCCAGAATTAGCCAGGAATGAAAAGGCCCGCTGGCGAACCAGCGGGCCAATTTGTTTGATCAACCTGAGTTAGAACCGGAGGGTTCCACCAAAGTTGATGCGGCGGGTTGCGCCGAGTGAACCAGCGTAGGTGGAGTTGGTGAGACTTGGATCACCAAATCCAGTGAACTGGCTGTTCAGGCCGGCGTCTTCAGTGAAGGCGTCGACGCTGGAGAAGTTAGGATGATTCAGCGCGTTCAACATGCTCATACGGAATTCGAATGAGGTGTGTTCGTTGAACTTGAACTTCTTGGATACTGAGAAGTTTGCTGTGTTGGTGATGGCATCCTGCGGCAGGTTGCGCGGCATGTTACCGAAAGGCGTTCCAAACACAGTCGCAGCGGTAGCGGCGTTTGTGATGAAGCGCACCTGGTTTTTTGTGACCACCTTAGGGTTGTAGGTCGTTGGATCAAAGGTCGGATCCAGCAGGGCCTTGTTCAGGTCATTCAGGCTGATCAGCGTGGTAGGTGCAACTACGGTGCTATCGCAAACGCCACCACCGCCAGGTGCTGAGGGACCGCCGGTAATAAAGTTGATGCAAGCGTCAGATGCGAAAATACCAACCGAAGTCTGCGGAGCACTCATGTTGCCGAGGAACGGACGGGCGGAGTCAAAGCCGATGAACGCGCCGAGGAACCCGATGTCATACGGGTTGCCGCTGGCGGAGTTGAAGGCTGAGAACGCCTGAATCGGTGTGTAGCGCTGACCGGAAGCAAGGATATAGTTTCCGGAGAACGACCAGCCACCGACTATCTTTCCAACCACGCCATGCTGTTCCTTGAAGAACGGCAGGTCTTCGTTGAACAGGATGCTCCACTGGTGTGGAATATCCAGGCCGGAGAAGGAGTGCTCGCCGGTGGTGGTGTTGAAGGGATTCTGTGCCCAGGTGGTGGTGTTGCCGCCTGCACCGGTCGAGAAGATTTCTGAAACGTTGTCCAGAGTCTTTGCGTAGGTGTAAGCGCTGCGGATGGTCAGCTGTTTGAACAGGTTGTTGGCTCGGAATTCAGCCTGCAAACCGTTGTAGTCCGAGTAACCACCGTTGTTACGGGTACGGGTAATACCCAGGTTGCAGTTTTCGCGGCCAATGGCATTTGTCACCACAGCCTGACTGGCTGGGCAAGCCGTAACGCCAGCCGGAATCAAGTTGGGAGCCACTGCCTGCAGACCAGCAACGTCAGGATTGCCGTTGAGGGACTGGAACAGGTTCTGACCCTTGTTGCCAACGTAACGCACTTCGATGGCGGAGTTCTTGGTCAGCTCGCGTTCAACACCGAAGCTCCAGGAGTGAACCTTGTCTGGACCAAAGTTCGGATCCATGCTGGTGTCACTGAACTGGCGCGGATCAAACACTCCCTTGGCCAGGAAGGATGCGTAGGCAGCGCGAACATCGCCACCGTGGGCTCCCACTGGAAGAGGCTTGGTTGCCGACTGGGCTGCCGTGAACGACTGGGTGAAGACTTCCGGTGCCGAAGACGACATGTTGATGTAGATGTTGTAGAACGGCGGATCATACAGCAAACGATAGCCACCGCGAATGGTGGTCTTGTTGTCGCCGGTCAGGAAGCCCCAGTTAGGCGAATAAGCAAAGCCGACGCTGGGACCGAAGCTGTTCTTGGTTGCCGGGAAAACCGGGAAGGTACGGGCTGACAAAGGAATGGCCTGGCCGTTGATCGGGCTGGTGGCTGAGCCAGTTGTGAATGCCGTACTTGTGCTTGCCCAGAGAGCGGTGGCCGGGTTGGATTCACGAGGAACCGTGATGCCGTTGAACAGGTTGGCTGGCTGGCCGTAATAAGACCAGGTCACACCCAGATTCAACGTCAGGTTCTTGCCGATCTTCCAGTCATCGCCTGCATACAGGAACGTGTCATGCTCACGGAAATCCAGGCTCGGATCGCCCGCGGCAATCTGAACGCGGTTGGGAGTATTGGTGGCGAAGGTGGCCCAGCTGGAATAGCGGAAAGCTCCGTCGATGGTCGGCAGGAAGACGTTTGGCGAACGCTGGAACGTATAGTTCACGCCAGCTTTGAACGTGTGTTTGCCGGCAACGTAGTTCCAGTTGTCCTGTGCCTGCCAGGTGTTCACAATGCGGGACTGCGGGAGGTTCGTTGCTGCGCCAACCGCCATGAAGCCGGTCGCCGAGAACGTAATACGGGTGACGGCATCGCCAACATTGCCAGCCGTGGGAACGGTGCCGATGCTGTTGCCGCCGAAGTCGACGTTCAGACGGTTGAAGCCTACGCGCGCTTCATTCACCATTTTGGACGACAGATTGTGGGTCCAGCCAACCAGGATGGCCTGGCTGAGTGCGGGAACGTTGACTGGGTAACCAGCAGCTGCGTCACCGAAGTCATTGTTGAAGGAGTTGCCACGGTTGAAGATGTAGCGCGCCATGATGCTGTCACTGCCCAACTGATAGTCAACACGGTTGGTGAAGTTGAATCCATGGCTCGGGGTCTGCATTACGCGGGTGACGCCACCGTACTGAACTCCAGGGCAGGCGGCGATGAAGCCCTTCTGGCCTGCGGCGGTGGGAGTGAAAGGGTTGGTCGGGAATGGATTTCCGCCCGAGATAGCAAATGGACCGATCTTGTTGAAAGCCGCAAGTGAGGTGCTGCCGGGGAAGCAACCCGCAAGTGTTGCAAGGCCCGCTGGCGTTGGCGTCGACGAATCCGAGTGGAAGATGCTCTTGGTGGAAATGAGTTCTTCGTCAAATCCGCCGAAGAAGAACATCTTGTTCTTAATCCATGGACCGCCGATGGTGAAGCCGGTGAATTCATCATTCAGTCGCGGCGGGTTCTTGAGGGGATTTCCTGCGGCATCCTGGTCATAGTTCTTCTGGAAAACACTCATCGAGTTAAGGATTGAGTTGCTTTCGCTGCCGTAGATGCTGCCATGCCAGGCGTTGGAGCCGGACTTGGTGATGATGTTGACGACCGAACCGGCGTTGCGGCCGTATTCTGGACCGAACTGGTTGGTGATCAAAACATACTGTTGCACAAATTCTGTGTCAGACAGGAAAAGACCAGGGCCAGCGACGCTGTTGTCGTTGTTGTTCTGACCGTCAATCTGCTGGTCATTGTTGCGGCCGCGAAGACCGTTTACCGAGAAACCGGCGCCGCCGTTGGTGTTCGAGAACGAGTTATCGCGCACCGAGACTACGCCCGGTACAAACAGGGCCAGATTGTCCAGACCTTCATTTTCCTGCACACCGGCGAAAGTGGTAAGCGCCGTGCCGGAGAAGGTGTTGGTGACCTGGGATTGTGTGGTTTCAATCAGCGGCGCATCGGCCGAAACTTCGACCGTGGTGCTGGTTTCACCGACCGTCAGCTTCAGAGAGCCGAGCGAGCTATCGCCACCGGCGGTTACTGCCACCGCAGTGCGAACCGCTGTCTTGAAGCCCTGGGCTGTCACTTCAACTTTATATTCGCCAGCCGGTATCAAGTTAAACCGGAACAGGCCGGAACTGTCCGAGGTGCTGGTTGCAGCAATCCCCGTGGCAGTATTGGTCGCCTTTACCTGAGCACCGGACACAACCGCGCCCTGCGGATCAACTACGGAACCTGAGATCGAACCCTTCAGGACCTGACCCACGGACGGGATGCACAACGCCAGTACCAAGCAAGCGGCGACGAAAGGTAATGCATAACGCAGTTTACGATTCATCCTTAGCATCTCCATCGTTACTTTGTTTTGGGAAAAGCAGACACGGGCAGGTACGCAGAACCCCCAGTGCTGCGGTCGGATATACTGCAATCTACCTTCCTCCTTAACAAATCTTTAAAATCAGTAAGCTGGACAGTGACACTGGATATTTTTATCCGTAATTCAGGAGCTTTGTTCGGGGGTCGTTATGCTTTTTGGTAGACGCCCACGGCAAATGGAAGATGGCCTTGGATGGTGGCTGGAAGGAAGACGTGAAGAAAGAATGGGGTGTGAATAAAAAACCCGCCGGAGAGGCTCCGGCGGGTCGAGTATTTTAAAGCGACATTCTAGAACCGCACGACTCCACCAACCAACACGCGGCGTGTGGCAGCTGCACCAAACCCCGGGAAGACCGAGTTGGTGAGGCTTGGCGTTGCAAACCCAGTACCAGGCTGGTTCAATCCAGCGTCTTCGATAAAGGGATCAACACTCTGGAAGTTCATGTGGTTGAAAACGTTCAAGGCAGTGGCATGGAAATCGAACGATGCATGCTCACCTAACTTGAAATGTTTGAAAAGGGATGCATTGGCAACATTGGTGATGGCATCCGTTTCGGTGTTGCGTGGCGCATTGCCAAATGGAGTGCCAAATATGCTTTGCGCTACGCCGGCATTAGTAATGAACCGCACCTGGTTGTTGTTAACTGGAACAGCCGCTGCTGCGCTTCCGGTTGCATTGAGAGCATTGAGGCTGATCAGGGTATTCGGCGCGAGTGCGCATTGGCCTACGTCTGAGAATAGATTGCAGGCGTCACCTGCAAATACTCCCACGGCGCTAGCTGGTGCGCTGGAATTACCGAGGAACGGCCGGGCTGTTTCAACACCGCTGTTAAAGGCGGAGAAGAAAGCCGAGTCATAGTAATTTCCATTCGCGGTTGCGGATGCGCTAAAGAGCTGAGAAGCGCTGTAGCGCTGTCCTGAAGCCAAAATATAGTTGGCGGAAATCTGCCAACCACCCACGATATGGCCAATCACGCCATGCTGGTCCTTGTAGAACGGGAGATCTTCAGTGAACAGGATCGTCCATTGTTGCGGAACATCAAGACCAGAGAAGCTGTACTCGCCACCCTGATTGAAAGGATTCTGCGCAAACGCGATCGAGTTACCACCGGCGAAGGTGCCGAAGATTTCGCTCACGTTGTCCAGGTTCTTGCTGAACGTGTAGCCCGTCCGGATGGTCAACTGCTTGAACAGGTTGTTGGCGCGGAATTCCGCCTGGAACCCGTTGTAGTTGGAGAAGCCGCTGTTGGTGCGGTTACGAATCACGCCTTCTGCGCAGTTCTCACGACCCAGAGCGGAATTTGCAGTCTGTCCGGGGCCAAGAACCAGCTGGGGAGTGGTGCAGGGAGTTACGCCGGCAGGCACCAGGTTCGGGAAGTCCCTGGCCAGATCGGCGACGAAGGGGTTGGCGTTTACTGACTGGAACAGGTCGGTGGCATGGTTGCCGATATAGCGGAGTTCAAGAGCTGAGTTCTTGCTGATCTCGCGCTCAATTCCCAGGCTATACGAATGCACCTTGTCCGGGCCGAAGTTCGGTGAAAGTGACGTCTGATTAAACGTTCTGGGGTCAAACACTCCCGTTAAAAGCTGGGGCGTAAGTTCCGCGCGTACATTGGGGCCAATCGGATTGACCGGCAATGGCAGCGTGGAAGCCGCGGGTGTGGTGGCTGCGCTGAAAGTGTTGTTAAAGACTTCCGGCGCCGCAGTGGCCATGTTGGAGTAGATGTTGTAGAACGGCGGATCATACAGCAGGCGATATCCACCGCGGATGACGGTCTTACCATTACCGGTTAACATGCCGCCCCACTGCGGGGAATAAGCGAAGCCGATACTTGGCCCGAAGCTGTTCTTGACGGACGGGAATGTTGGGAACGTGCGAACGGACAGTGGCAGACTCGTATTGAAGAGCGCAGTGGCCGGGTTTGACTCACGCGCGGTCGTAATCTGGTTAAACAGGTTGGCCGGCTGACCATAGTAGGACCAGGTGAGTCCCAGGTTCAAGGTCAGGTTCTTGCCGATCTTCCAGTCATCGCCCACGTACAGGAAGGTGTCGTTTTCTTTCAGATCAAAGGAAGGTGATCCGTCAGCAATCGAAACCGTTCTGGGAGTGTTGGCAATGAAAGTTGACCAATCGGCAAAATTGAAAGAGCCGTTGACCCCTGGCAGGAAGCCGTTTGGCGAAACCTGGTGAGTATAATTCACGCCGGCTTTGAACTGGTGGTTGCCGAGTACATAGTTAAAGTTGTCCTGCGCCTGATACGTATTCACAATACGGAATTGAGGCAGGTTGGTAGCGGGGCCAATGGCCAGAAAACCTTGGGCCCGGAAGCTTATGTTGGCAAGGGCCTGGCTAACATCGGTCGGCATGGTGCCAATCGTGTTTCCGCCGAAAAGAACATTCAAACGGCCAAAGCTGCCACGAAGTTCATTGACCATTTTCGAGTTGATGTTGTGAGTCCAGCCGACCAGGAATGATTGAGCAAGTGCGGGCACGCTGGTGGGATATCCGGCGGCTGCGCAATCACCGCACTCGTCGAGGTTAAAGAAGTTGCCGCGGTTGAAGATGTAGCGCGCGGTCAACGTGTCGCTTCCCAGTTGCAGATCTTCGCGATTGACGAAGTTGAACTGGTGCACCGGAGCCGCGAGTGAACGGGTTACGCTGCCAAAGTCGACGCCAGTGCAGGTACCCACATCGACGGGCGTGTTGCTGCCAGGCGTAACCGTTGGATTACCGGCGGAAATTCCAAATGGACCAACCTTGCTGAAGGTGGTCAGATTCTGGCTTCCTGGGAAGCATCCAGCCAACTGGGAAAGGCCGGCCGGGGTGGGTGTGAGACCGCCTGAGGTGGAGGTGACATGCTGGGTGACGATTTCATCATCGAAGCCACCGAACATGAACAGTTTGTTCTTCACCATGGGGCCGCCAATGGTGAAACCCGTGAATTCATCCTGAAGGCGCGGCGGGTGTGAAAGATTATCAAACTGTTTCTCGACGTTGGTCATCGAGTTCAGAATGGAATTGCTTTCCGTACCATAAATGCTGCCGTGCCAGGCATTGGTGCCCGACTTAGTGATGATGTTTACAACCGAACCGGCGTTGCGGCCATATTCCGGGCCGAACTGGTTGGTGATAAGCACGTATTGCTGTACGAATTCCGTGTCCGAAACGAAAAGACCTGGGCCGGCAACGCTGTTATCGTTGTTGTTCTGACCGTCGATTTCCTGATCGTTGTTGCGGCCGCGGAGTCCGTTAACGGAGAATCCACCACCACCGTTGGTATTAGAGAAGCCCTGGTCGCGCGTAGCGACTACGCCGGGAACAAACAACGCCAGGTTATCCAGACCTTCATTTTCCTGGAGTCCGGCAAAAGTGGTCAGCGCGGTTCCGGAGAATGTGTTGGTTACCTGAGACTGGGTGGTTTCAATGAGTGGAGCGTCCGAAGTGACTTCCACTGTGGTGCTGGTCTCGCCAACGGTCAGTTTCACCAGGCCAACGCCGCTATCACGACCTGCTGATACCAGAACGTTGTTCTGGATGGCGGTTTTAAAACCTTGGGCTGAAACTTCAATCTTGTAAGTTCCCGCTGGAATCAAGTTGAAGTGGAAAGAACCAGAGTTATCACTGGTTGAGGTAAGAACGGTGGCAGTTTCTATTTGAGTAGCTTTAACCTGTGCGCCAGAAACTACCGCACCCTGTGGATCAGTTACCGTGCCTGAGATTGACCCCTTAAGCACCTGTCCAAAGGACGGAACGCACAAAATCAACGCCAAGCAAACCGCGAGGAAACATACTCCCTGACGAATCGATTGCATCTGCATCTCCATCTTTTTCAAAATGTGTGCATACGCAGGTACTACCCCCAACTACATTGGACAGGTACATTGCATTTGTCGTGCCGCGATATGCAGAGACAAAGTTCTGATATATCAACTACTTACGATCTACAGTTATTCAGAGAGTCTGACTTTTTGTATCGCAGGGAGAGCTTTATCCAGAATTCAGGATGAGAAGGATCTTCAGAACTGTGAACTTACGTTTCTTAATGAAAAATCACAGGCCGGACTGCAGAGCCTTTCGTGGAAATAAATAACCCGCCGGAAGTTATCCGGCGGGTCGAATGTTTTAAAGCAATGTTCTAGAAGCGCACGACGCCGCCAACAATCAGGCGTCGAGTGGCTGCCGCACCAAACCCGGGGACAACCGAGTTGGTGACGCTGGGAACGCCATAACCAGTACCAGCCGAAACAAGTCCAGCATCATCGACGAATGGATCAATGCTCTGGAAGTTCATGTGGTTGAAAACGTTCAAGGCAGTGGCACGGAAGTCGAACGTTACATGCTCACCTAACTTGAAATGTTTAAGAAGGGATGCGTTCGCGATATTGGTAACAGCATCCGTGTTGATATTACGAGCTGCGTTGCCAAACGGAGTTCCGAATACGGTTTGAGCAACGCCGGTGTTAGCAATTAACCGCACCTGGTTATTGGTAACTGGCGTGATACCAACGCCGCCAATTCCGGCTCCGTTATTCAATTCGTTCAGGCTTACAAGCTGGGTTGGAGCGAGCGTGCAAATCGCATCCGATGGGGAGGTGCCAAATAAAGTGCATCCATCACCGGCGAAGATGCCAACGGAGTTGATGGGAGCGGAATTGCTGCCCAGGAATGGCCGCAGCGTGTCTGTTCCGGCAAATGCGTTGTCAAATGCGTTGTCCTGATAGTTGCCATTGGACGTGAGTTGACCAATGACGGCTTGCGACGGTGTGTACCTCTGTCCTGAAGCCCAAACATAATTGGCGGAAATTTGCCAACCACCCAGGATATGGCCAATCACACCATGCTGGTCCTTGTAGAACGGGATTTCTTCAGTAGCCAGGATGGTAAATTGGTTTGGAATATCGAGGCCAGAGAACCCGTATTCGCCGGTTTGATTGAAGGGATTCTGGGCAAAGGCGACGGTATTGCCGCCCCCAGCCGTGCCGAAGATTTCGCTGACGTTGTCCAGGTTCTTGCTGAAGGTGTAGCCAGCCCGAACGGTCAACTGCTTGGCCAGGTTGTTGGCGCGGAATTCCGCCTGGAACCCGTTGTAGTTGGAGACGCCGCCATTGGAACGGAGACGAAGAACGCCTTCGTTGCAATTTGTACGGCCAGTAGCCGGGTTTGTCGTCTGGCCCGGTCCGAGCACGAGGTTTGGAGTGGTGCAGGGAGTTACGCCTGCCGGCACCAGGCTCGGGAAGTCCCGCGCCAGATCTGCGATGAACGGATTTGCGTTGATTGACTGGAACAGGTTGGTGGCGTGATTTCCGACATACCGCAGCTCAACCGCGGAATTCTTGCTGAGTTCGCGCTCGATGCCAAGGCTGTAAGAATTCACCCTGTCGGGTCCGAAATTCGGAGTAAGAGACGTTTGGTTAAATGTTCTGGGATCGAACACGCCCTTCAGGAGTTGTGGCTGAAGCTGGGCACGAACGTTGGGGCCGGTAGGATTGACGGGCAACGGTATGCTGGCAGCCGGGGGAGTGGTGGCTGCACTGAAGGTGTTGTTGAAGACTTCAGGAGCCGCAGTGGCCATGTTGGCATAGATGTTGTAGAACGGCGGATCATACAGCAGGCGATATCCACCGCGAATTACGGTCCTGCCATGGCCGGTCAACATGCCTCCCCCTTGAGGAGAGTAGGCGAAACCTACGTTGGGCCCAAAGCTGGTCTTGACACTTGGAAATGTTGGGAACGTGCGAACCGACAGCGGCAGACTCGTGTTGAAGAAGGCGGTTGCCGGGTTGGATTCACGGTCAGTTGTGACCTGATTAAACAGGTTGGCCGGCTGACCGTAATAGGACCAGGTTAGGCCCAGGTTCAACGTCAGGTTCTGACTGGCCTTCCAGTCATCGCCCACGTACAAGAACGTATCATGCTCTCTCAGATCAAAAGATTGCGATCCGGCGGCCTGGCTTACGGTTCTGGGCGTGTTGGCCATGAAATTTGCCCAGTCAAGGAACTGGAACTGGCCGTTCACTGTGGGCAGGAATCCATTGGGTGACCTCTGATCCGTATAGTTCACGCCAGCTTTAATCTGGTGCTTGCCCATAACGTAGTTGAAGTTGTCCTGCGCCTGATAGGTATTCACGATGCGAAACTGCGGGAGGTTCGTCGCCGTCCCGACAGACAGCAACCCACTTGGCTGCGCAAAGGTGATGCGCGTGACTGCGTCACCAACGCCCGTGGGCACGGTGCCGATCGTGTTTCCACCAAACAGCACGTTCAAACGGCCATAGCTTGCGCGCACTTCATTGACCATTTTCGAGTTGATGTTATGCGTCCAGCCAAGGAGAAGGGCCTGGGCCAAAGCCGGTTCGCTGACGGGATAGCCGGCGGCCGCGCAGTCTGTGCACAAGTCTAGGTTGAAGAAATTCCCGCGATTGAAGATGTAACGAGCGATCAAAGTGTCGTTTCCCAATTGCAGGTCCTCGCGGGTCACGAAGTTGAACAGATGCACCGGAGCCGCAAGTGTGCGGGTTACGTTACCGAAATCGACGCCGGGGCAAGTAGTACCCACATCTACGGGCGTATTGCTGCCCGGAGCAACTGCTGGATTGCCCGCCGAGATGCCAAACGGCCCGAGTTTCTGAAACGTGGTCAGGTTCTGGCTTCCTGGGAAACATCCAGCCAGTTGAGTAAGGCCGGCCGGAGTGGGTGTAAGACCGCCGGAAGTGGAATTGACGTGCTGGGTGATGATTTCATCATTGAAGCCACCAAACATGAACAGCTTGTTCTTCACCATGGGACCGCCGATGGTGAAACCCGTGAATTCATCCTGAAGGCGCGGCGGGTGGGAAAGATCCTCAAACTGCTTGTTAAAGTTGGTCATGGAGTTCAGGATGGAATTGCTTTCCGTACCATAAATACTGCCATGCCAGGCATTGGTGCCGGATTTGGTAATGACGTTCACCACTGAACCGGCGTTGCGCCCATATTCCGGGCCAAACTGGTTCGTGATCAAGACATACTGTTGCACGAATTCCGTGTCCGAAACGAAGAGACCAGGACCGGCAACGCTGTTGTCATTGTTGTTCTGACCGTCAATTTGCTGGTCATTGTTGCGGCCGCGCAGTCCGTTGACGGAGAAACCGCTGCCGCCATTGGTATTTGAAAATCCGTTGTCGCGGGCCGCGACTACACCGGGAACAAACAACGCCAGATTATCCAGCCCTTCGTTTTCCTGTACTCCCGCAAAAGTTGTAAGCGCGGCTCCGGAAAATGTGTTGGTTACCTGAGACTGGGTGGTTTCAATGAGTGGAGCGTCTGAGGTGACTTCCACTGTGGCGGTGGCATCGCCAACACTCAGTTTCATAAGGCCGACGCCGCTGTCACGACCTGACGACACCACAACATTGTTCTGGACGGCGGTTTTAAAACCCTGAGCTGAAACTTCAATCTTGTAAGTTCCTGCTGGAATCAAGTTGAAGTGGAAAGAACCAGCGCTATCACTGGTTGCGTTAAGAACGGTCGCGGTTTCTACCTGCGTGGCTTTCACCTGTGCGCCAGAAACTACCGCACCCTGCGGATCAGTTACCGTGCCTGAGATTGAACCCTTAAGCACCTGTCCAAAGGACGGAACACACAGAATCAGAGCCATGCAGGCTACGACAAGGAAAGTTACTCCATGCGATTTACGAATTGATTGCATTTGCATCTCCATCTTTTTCAAAATGTGTGCATACGCAAGTACCTACCCCAGACTCGGGCTCACGCAACCTTGACCGTTGAGCAGATACAGTTGCAAGTCTTGGGCCGCGATTAAGCCGCATAAACACTGAGGAATCTCAATCACTTGTAAAATAAACACACCAGCAGACATCCCGTCTTTTGTAGGCGCAGGCAAACCGCAACTCCGGATTTGCGGATAAACAGGCCCATTTATGAGTCTTAATGAGTTTTAATCAGTGTTATTGGGGGTCGGGAGTTGGAGTGCTTGGGTCCGCCGGGCGGTCGGACATTCTGAAACGGGTGCGAAAATGTTCAGACAGCAGAGACACTGCCTCTTTGTTTTTGTCAGGATCCTGCTGCGCCAGATATTTCATGGCTTCAACCAGCAAGCGCTGGCCTTCAATGTAGCGAGGATCGAAATTCCGGGGCTGGGCCTTGCGGCGATTGGGATCGGGAACTACGGACATCGTGAATACTTTAGCCACTGCTTAAACCTCACCGCGCATAACATGCTACCAAGTTGGATGCCGAATCCAGGGAATGTTGAAGGGTATCAGAGAAATGAGCCAATCGCGAACGTTTTCCTCGCAAATACGCGCACCGGAAGAACTAAGGCATAATCCAGAGTTCTAAGGCCTTACGGTGGTGGTACCCGCCGGCGTCTTCAGCTCAAAAACATCATTGGGAATCTTGCCGTTGATCTCAATATCCGTGTAATGGGTGAGCCGATAATTCCCCCCCGGCTCGATAAACTTCTGCTGGAGCGAAATGTCCCGCTGAGGATCAAGCCACAGAATGATGTTGGTGACTGATGCCTTGAGCTTCTCATTTTTCGGGACCAGATTCAGCCGCGCTGTTTTCACGCCATCCACTGTTTCCCAGCCTTCCATTTTCACTTCATACGATTTCAAAATGTCTTCAGACCGGGTGCCAAAGCCAATGTTCATCAGCGACTCGACTTCTGTGCGCCTGGCCTTGGCGTCATAAATAGTCAGCTGTTTGATTGTGGGCTGAAATAACTTCAGAGTGCCGTCGACAAACGTTACCTGTTTGGTGTCTGGGGAGGTCACGCGGACCGCAGCGTCCATACCGCCTTTGGTGCGACGAAAATAAATCTCGCCCTTCTGCACATCGGTCTGCTCAACCACTCTTTCGTACTGGTCCCATTGGAATTTTGCTTTCGCGGTTTTGAAGGTGGTGGCTGCCTTGTCGGATTCCGCAAACACAATCTTCAGATCGTCTGCGCCATCGATCTCAATGTTTGTGTAATGGGCAAGCAGGAAATCGCCCCCGGGCTCAAGGAATTTCTGTCTCAGGGGAACATCGCGCACAGGGTCAAGCCACAAAATGATGTTGGTGAGTGGATCTTTGAGCACGTTCTTTGGAACCAGATTCAGGCGAGCCGTCTTCACGCCATCCACGGTCTCCCAGCCTTCCATGGTTACAACGTACGATTTCACGAGGTCATCCGACCTGCTGCCAAAGCCAATACTCATCAAGGATTCGATTTCGCTGCGTTGGACGTCGTCGCTAACGGTCATCGGAATCATTTTTGATGGAAGCGGTTTTGGATCGCCATCCACTAAAGCTATCTGTCTGATAGCCGGCGAAATCACACGAACGGTTGCTTCCATTCCTGATTTCGCGCGGTGGAAAAGAATTTCGCCCTTCTTAACGTCAGTTTTTTTCACCGCTGCTTGATATTGGTCCGACTGGAATTTTGCCTTGGCGGATTTGATCGTCAGAGCGGCCTTGTCGAGCTGGGCCAGCACATTCTTTAAATCGTCGGGCCCCACGGGACTTCCCTGGGCGGGCTTGGTTTCAGCGTTAGATGGGAGTGCGTTCTGCGCGGCGCAGAGAGTCAGGCTTAGAAAGGAGCAGGCCAAAAGCAAAATGCTTTTTCTCATTTAGAAACTATCGCCTCATGCCGATTTGTCGCGGTTGCGGGGCTTCTTGCTGCCTCCGGCCGTTTGTCCCGATTAGTCCCGATGTTTGATCCATGCCCGATACGCCACTATGTGGCCCACCGCGTCTCGCACGGGCTCAATCCGAGAAATGGTGACCTGTCCGAGCATTGGCTGAAGCAGTCGCGCAAAGTTGGCCTTCACCATGGCAGCATCCTGGGCATCGACTGCAGCAGCATCTGCCTGGTAGATATAACCCTTATTTCCGTCAGCAGTTACAACAATTTCGTTGGGATGCGAGTGCTGGCCGGCCGGTTGGTCTTTGAAATCGACGAAGCGGGGCGCAACAAAGATGAACAGCAGAATCACCGTGACCATCACGTCATAGTGAAAGCTTCCGCGCTCATACGTCCAAAAAAGATAGCTCTTGATCGTGCTCCAGATGCGGGACATGGCAATAGTCTATAGAAGGTGGTAGCCGGGTTCAAACGGCAAGCGCGGGAGATTTTTGAGCCTAATTTCAAGCTAGCGACGGACATGGAATGTGACAGGTTGGGATTTGTACTGACCTTGAATCACGTGGTCGAGGGCAGCATCGATGCCAGATGCTTTCTCCACGGTGTAAATTCCAACTAATTTGTAGGTGCCCGGCACACTAGGCGCGTCATGCAGGCTATCGACTTTTGCGCCAAAGATGTGGCCCCGCTTCAGCGGGATCCAGGTACTCCTAACGACAACTTTCTCATTATGTGATGAGGAAAGACTGAAACCCACCCCGCAGCCGCGGCCGCTTAATACCCGAGGTTCGGGCGTGATCGAGAATTCAACGTGACTCTGGCTGCCCATGCACGTTGTCATCATTGGAGGAACATAGATCTCGACGTCACTCTGGTTCTTAAGCAATGCCAAAGCGGTAAGCGGCTCTCCAGGCTTGAAAACGTTCTTGTCCAACTGGACTGTGAAAACGAAATCCGGCTTTGGTTGCGTCTCCGGCGAACCGCGCAGACTGCAAATGAGCGGCAAAACCGCCACCACTGCGAGATATGCTCTGCGCATGACTGCCTCTCTCAGAACTTCTTCGCGGTGATCCTGTCCGTCCCCATATAAGGACGCAGAGCTTCCGGGACCATTACGCTGCCGTCAGCCTGCTGGTAATTTTCCAGGATCGCCAGCCACGTGCGTCCGATCGCCAATCCGCTTCCGTTCAGCGTGTGCACATACTCGCTCTTCTTGCTGCCTTCCGGTCGGTATCGAATATTGGCGCGGCGCGCCTGATAAGCCTCGAAATTCGAACAGGAAGAAATCTCGCGATAGAGCTGTTGTCCCGGCAGCCAGACTTCGAGATCGTACGTCTTGGAAGAATTGGCGCCCATGTCACCGGTACACAGCAGCATGGTGCGATACGGTAGTCCCAGCTTTTGCAGAATGGTTTCTGCGTTACGCGTGAGTTGCTCATGCTGCGCGTAAGAATCTTCAGGACGAGTGAACTTTACCAGCTCCACTTTTTGAAACTGATGCTGGCGGATAATGCCGCGCACATCTTTGCCATATGACCCGGCCTCACTGCGGAAGCACGGCGTGTATCCGGTGACGGAAAGCGGCAGTCGCGGCGTATCAATGGTTTCGTCGCGATAGAGATTGGTCAGCGGCACTTCCGCCGTGGGAATCAGCCATAGGTCGTGACCTTCGCACTTGAACAGATCACTCCCGAATTTGGGTAACTGGCCGGTGCCGTACATGGACGCCGAGTTCACCATAAAAGGCGTGAGCACTTCGGTATAACCGTGCTCGCCCGTATGCACATCCAGCATGAAATTGGCCAGGGCCCGTTCCATACGAGCACCCAGGTCCCAATAGACAGCGAAGCGGGCGCCGCTCAGCTTAACCGCGCGCTCCATGTCCAGAATGCCGAGTTGTTCACCCAACTCCCAATGTGGTTTGGGCGTGAAGCTGAAGTTCGGGAGCTCGCCCCATTTGCGAACTTCCTTATTGTCATCGGCGGAATGGCCGACCGGCACAGACTCGTGCGGCATGTTGGGGATACCGGCCAGCAGCGTGCGCAGCTCCTGATCGATGTCAGCGGCCTTCTTCTCCAGAGACTCGCCTTCTTCGCGCATTGCTTTGGTCGCCGCCATCTGCGCCGAGGCGTCCTGTCCGGCTTTCTTCAGCTTGGCGATTTCTTCTGAAGCTTTGTTGCGCTGTGCTTTCAGCGTCTCAGACTGGGTGATGAGCTGGCGACGTTGCGCATCAATTTCACGGAAACCGCCCAAAACCTGGGCGGGATCCATCCCCCGCTGGCGCAGCATCTCTTCCACCTTCGGCAGGTTGTCACGGACGAATGCTAGATCGAGCATAGAAGCATTTAGCTTATCAAAACCAAAGAGAAGGCCGCTTTGCCTGCAAGTTCAGCGGGACGCAGGCGCGGGTTGAAGATTGGCGCGTCTCTTGCCGGTAAAAAGATAAACCGCCGCTGCCAGGGATGCCGTGACGATGATAGAGATCAGAAGATAATGCAGGGGATGGCGGAGGTAACGCAGAAAGTGCCGTCCGTAATGGGCTGCGACCAGCGTCAGCAATGCATAACGGAGGGAGCGTCCCAGCAAAACTCCGCTGATGAAACGCTGGCGGGAGAAATCAAATGCGCCCGCGACCAGCAAAAACCAGGCGGTAGGAAATGGCGGTGGCGCAATGGTGGAAATAAAAATCGCCCCGAAATGCCAGTGCTCAATGGCGCCGCCCACCTGCTTCAGGCGCTTGGCTCCGATCTTCTTTTCGATCCAGTCAGTCCCCATCTTCTTGCCCAGCCGATAGGTAAGCCATGCCCCAATGACAGCGCCCGCCGTGCTCATGAGCGCGTAATACCACCAGAGCCGCGGTGTGCCCGCAGCCAGCCATGCAGTCAACAAATCGAGGCTGCCGAAGGTGGGGATGATAGAGCTATCCAGAATGGCCAGAGGTACAAGACCAATGCCCCCAAGATGCTGAACCAGCGTCAGTGACCGCGAAGGATGCCGAGTTTGCAGTACCACTCCGAGAATGGGCTTCCAGATGGATAGATTCGGCATCGCCCATAGATTAACGGACTCCGGAACTGTTGGTACACCAGAAAACAAAATTTAACGCGGTGTAAATTCAGCGTGAAGTCCCGGGTTTTTCGCGCGAAAAGAAGTCTGGTCCGGGTCCTAGACCTGCCGTAATTTCAATAACTTCCCTGCCAGCGTTTACACTAATGCCAATGGCTACCCCCACGACCACATCGCCAGTAAATCGCGAGCCCGGCGCCCGCACCAAGCCGGACCTTCGTGTGAGCTTTGCCGGCATTCATTTCAAGAATCCCATCATTGCGGCGGCCGGCACATTTGGCTATGGAGTTGAGTTCGAGGACATTGTGACGCTGGAAAAGCTGGGCGGCTTTGTCAGTAAAGGCCTTTCACGCGAACCCATGGTGGGCAATCCTCCGCCGCGGCTGTTTGAAACCGCGGCCGGGATGCTGAATTCCATCGGACTCCAGAACATCGGCGCGCGCGCGTTCATTGAAGAAAAAATGCCCAGGCTGGCAGAGAAGAAGAACGTGGTGGTTATCGCCAACGTGTTTGGCTACACCCGTGAAGAGTACGTTGAGACAATTCAGATTCTGAACCAGGCGGAAGGGATTGCGGCGTATGAGCTCAATGTGTCCTGTCCGAACACGCATGATGGCGGCATGGTTTTCGGCACCAATCGGACGATGCTGGAGGAGCTGGTGGCCACGTGCAAGTCAGCGTCACGAAGACCGCTGATCGTTAAACTCACTCCCAACGTAACCAGTATTCCCGCCATGGCCAAGGCCGCGGAGAACGCAGGCGCAGACGCGATTTCCCTGGTGAATACTTTTCTTGGCATGGCAATCGACGCTAAGACACGCAAGCCGCGAATCTCAAACATCACCGCAGGGCTGAGCGGGCCGGCGATCAAACCGATCGCATTGCGCATGGTGTATGAAGCAGCGCACACAGTGGAGATTCCGGTGATAGGCATGGGCGGCATCAGCACAGCGGAAGATGTAGTGGAGTTCATGCTTGCCGGCGCGGCGGCCGTGGAAGTAGGCACAGCGAATTTCTGGGACCCCTGCGCCACGGAAAAAATCGTGGACGGTTTGCAACGCTGGTGCGCGGAAAATCGCGTGAGCAAAGTCACCGACCTGATTGGGACCCTCGAAATCTAAATACAGCCGGCCAGTTTTTGCCCAGGGCTCTCCGCCCTGGCAATTTTGCCGCTTCTCTTCGCGGCTATTCTTCACTCTTGAAATTCGCGTCTAAATTTCATCCCCCTTTTCGCTGATCTTGTTAAACTCTCACGGGCCGGGCCGCTAACTGGCACGCCGGGGTTCCGTCTGTAAAAGAATCGCAAAGGGGGGCCGCATGTTGAAAACAGCAACTGCCAATGGTTCGCCGACGGCGTCCGCTGCAGCCGCCAACGCCGAGCAAACCAGAATGGCGGCATCGATATCTCGCGTGGGATCCATTGATATCGTTCGTGGAGCGGTCATGCTCCTGATGGCGATTGATCATGTTCGCGTTTATTCCGGACTGCCGGCCGGCGGCCCCACCGCAGGCATCTTCCTTACACGATGGATTACGCATTTTGTGGCGCCGGCCTTCATCTTTCTCGCCGGCACGTCAGCCTTCCTGCATGGCCGCAAGCTGGCGAATACGTCTGCTTTGGCCACTTTCTGGTGACGCGCGGTTTGTGGCTGATTCTTCTTGAGCTAACCACGCTGCGCGTGGCCTGGACCTTTAATTTCGATTTCAGTCACTACCTGCTTGCCGGCGTGATCTGGGTGATTGGCTGGTGCATGGTGCTGCTGGCTGGACTGATCTTTCTTCCAGTTCGGGCCATGGTAGCTTTTGGTTTCCTGGTGGTCTTTGGACACAACATTCTCGATCGCTTTTCCCCGGCGCTATACACAATGATGGAAAAGAGTCATTGGGGATGGCTCTGGCAGGTCTTTTACTTTGGCGGTCCCATACAGATTGGCGAACGCGGCCCCACCCTGTTTGTTCTCTATTCGATTGTGCCGTGGGTGGGAGTCATGGCCCTGGGCTACGTTTTTGGACGGGTCATGATCATGGACGCACAATCCCGGCGCAGAATATGTCTTGCGCTGGGATCCGCCGCCATCCTTCTCTTCCTGCTATTGCGTGGGTTTAATCTCTACGGCGATCCGCGACCGTGGACGGCGCCCAAACCCGTGGCGGCGCAGACCTTGCAGCAGGCGCCGCCAACTTCGGCAAATGGGAATTCCGGCTCGCAACAAACCGCTCCAGCTACTTCGCCCAGGCGGCCTCAGGCACCGGCGTGGATATCATTTCTAAACACCACCAAGTATCCGGCTTCTCTGCTGTTCCTGCTCATGACACTGGGGCCTACGCTGCTGGTGCTTGCGTTTGCGGAAAACACCGCCGGACCGATCACCCCCGGACCGGTCACCCGAGCCCTTACCATGTATGGCCTCGTGCCCTTCTTTTATTACGCATTGCACATACCGCTGATTCACCTTCTGGCCATGGTTGTTTCACTTCTCCGCACCGGCTCGGTCTCACCCTGGCTCTTCCTGAATCACCCGGTCATGGTTCCTCCTGCACCGGCAGGATATGTCTGGAGCCTGGGATTGCTTTATGTCGTCTGCGCAGTTGCCGTCGTGTCGCTTTACTTCCCGTGCCGCTGGTATGCCGCTTTGAAGCAGCGACGGAAAGACATTGGGTTCCTGAGCTATTTGTAGCTTGGCCGCGAATTTGTGCGAAGTAGGCCGACTTGAGGCATCTCCGCTCATCCGATCAGCCGATGACCAGATAACCTGATCCTTGAGGTTCTCTCCGTGCCTCTGTGTCTCCGTGGTGAAGGTTTGGCCTTACTCTGGCTAATGGCCAATTGCTGATTGCTAATTGCGGAGATTAATGGTCGCCCTTTTTCAGGAATTCCTGTGTGACTTCAGGAAGCTTCTCACGAATGTTGCTGGGAAGACGGTCATGTATGCGGCGGGCGTGTATGCGGGCTACATCGGCCACAACCACGGGCGCAGGCGTGGCCACAGCCACAATCAGCCAGACGATAATAAAGAAAAGACATCCGGCCAAGGCGATCAGTTCCAGGACCTGAGCGTGGCGCGGGGAGTAATGACGGACGGCGCCGAAGGCGACCAGAAACATGACGGCGGAAACGGTGGCAATCACCATGAGGCCGATATCGATCGTGCGGTGAAGAACCTGGCGTCCACGGCAATGGTCGCATTCGCCAAGGTGTTGCTCGTAGTCGCCTCGCATCTCAGGCGCGATGCCAGAAATGTCGAAACGCCACCCGGCCAAAATATCTCCGATCACCTTATCTGTACAAACACTCATCGAAAGTTGGCTAAAGGAGCATCCTCTGAATAAAGGAATGTAAAGCTCTATGTTCTCACGCCTTATGTTCTCACCCCAGAGTCATAGGTTGCAATGGCTTGTCCTGCAGGGCAAGTGTGACTGAGGCCGATTGGAAAAGGCTCATTTTGCCGCCCAGGGCCTTATAGGCAGTCTCGCGGGCGATTTCGGGATGGTTATTCGGTTCGGAAAGATGGGCCAGCACGATGAACCCTGCCTGGCCGTCATAATCCTTCTCAAAGAAGTCAGCCAGCGCTGTATTGGAGAGGTGGCCAACACGGCTCATGACCCGCTGCTTCACCATCCAGGGATAGGGTCCGTTGCGCAGCATTTCCAGGTCATGGTTTGATTCAATCATCAATCCATCACATGCGCGAAGGTTCTCTTTTACATTGGCCGGCATGTAACCCAGGTCAGTGACTACGGCAACCTTCACTCCGGATGCCTTGAAGGTAAAGCCACAAGGATCCGCAGCATCATGGGGGATGGTAAATGGCATGACCGTGATGTCGGCGATCATGAAACTGCGGCCGGGTTGAAAGTGCTCTCGTCTTTCCAGTTTCGCCGGCTTACCCTCTGGGTCCCTGGCGGACCGGCGCCAGCTCTGGTAGGTGGCTTCCGTAATGTAGACAGGAATCTGCAGTTTGCGGGCCAGCACCTGCAATCCGGCCACGTGATCATTGTGCTCGTGCGAGATGATGATGGCCTTCAATTTTTCCGGATCTTCGCCCGCCAAGCGCATGCGTTTGAGAGTCTCACGGCAGGAAATGCCCGCATCCACCAGCACACTTCCGCTGTTGCCGGAGAGCACGGTGCAGTTGCCGCGGCTGCCACTTGCCAGGACTGTCATGCGCACTGCCATCAGGATGAAGAATAACGGCAATCAGGCGCGAAGGGAATGAGAAACTTTATCCGGGCTGAGGAAATCAGGGACGGATGCGGCTACAACACACGGACTTCAGCAAAAGTTTCGCCACCAACCCGGCACTCGCGATAGATCCAAACGTTGTGCAAGCCGTTGCCGTTCTCGCCCATGAAGGAATCGACCATACGATCGAGGATCTGCTGCACCGTGGCGTTTTTCATATGCAGGACCCTGGGACCTGACTTGCCGTCCACTCTGACTAAATCCGCATGCCGGGCGGCACGAACGTGATGCTGCCTCATATACGCGATGACTTCTTCTGCCTGCCACAGCGCGGCTAGCGCGGCCTGTGGGGGACGGTCTTCAATCACAAAGAATTCCTTGAGGCGGACCTTGAGCAGGCCGTCCGTGATAGTAGTGTCCCGGACATTCACATGTCCTTGTCCGGCCTCCTTCCATTTGATTTCAGGAAAGCGACTGGTGATTTCCTGAAGAGCCTCATTCATGGGTTCCAGTTTCACCGGAGGTTGCAGCAGATGAGTTGGCACCAGCGTGCCGCGCGTGCCGCACTGAACGCGTTCGACAACTGATCCGGTGCGATTCGCCGCGCTCAGAATTCGTACCAGCGCGGTCGACAGGCTCATGTCGGCCTCTTCCGGCGAAGGAGTGGGCGACGGTGAAGGCGTTGCGCTGGGAACATTCAGCGCCGCACGTCCATCATCCACGGGCGGACGGCGGCAGCCGGAACCACCGAGAATCGCAGCCCCCAGCGCCAGCAATAGGAACGGGCTTCTTTTCAGAGAGGTTTGAGTGCAAGCGCTTTTGTTCACAGATGATCTTTTATTCACCGATCTCGTATTCGGAAAGGCAGTCACGTGCAAGCAGAATAGCGGGAAACATGAGATGGAGAGTAGAAAAAAATCGCTGCCCGTTTACTCTTTGGTACTCATCCCTTCCGGCAGGAGCCCCTGCTTTCGTTGCGCCTTTCGGCCCCCGGTGTGCATCGAAGGGTGTGGAGGACGTTGCTGCCATGCCTGAAAGCCAGCCCGTGGAAATTGCCACGATCGGCCGTGATGAACTGAAAGAGAAGATCGAACGCAAAGACAAGTTTCTTCTTGTGGAGACGCTTCCCGCGCAGTATTACAACCATGATCATCTTCCCGGGGCCATCAACCTGCCGCCGGACCAGATTGCACAACTGGCGCCCAGGGTCCTGCCGGACAAGACGGCGGAAATCATTGTGTATTGCGCCAAACTTACTTGAAACGCCTCAGAAAACGCCGCCCGTGAATTGGCGGCCATGGGATATACCAACATCCGTGATTACTCAGAAGGCAAAGAGGGCTGGATAGAAGCAGGATTGCCCACCGAGGGCCATAACCACACTCACAAAGTCCAGTAGTTTACAGACCACACGAGATTGGGCGAAGGTCTTCGCCCAATCAATTTCGACAATGTAACTTCATTCCAGGAAATTCACAGCACCATCCATGTAGCGGTTGCAAGAATTTTCTGTGTCGGAAAATTAACCGCCCGTCAAAATAACTATCAGGTTCCTGTTGCATCTGCGAGTGCCAAAAACGAACTCTGCCGAACTAACTGAAAACAATATCGTTAACCGGTGAGGCGACGTGGAACAAACACGCGGCATCTAACACGCCATTGGCAGCACCAGCTCTAAGGAGATGCATGGACAAACCTAAACTGCTCTTTGTAGACGACGAGGATTCAATCCGGATAACCTTGCCGGCCATTTTGACGCAGGAAGGATTTGACGTGACGACCGCTGCCACGGTCGCGGAAGCCATTGCGATCATCAACCGGCAGGCCTTCGATATTCTCCTTTCCGATCTCAATATCGGAGAGCCGGGTGACGGCTTTACCGTAGTCAGCGCCATGCGAAGAATTCAACCGAAGGCGCGGACTTTTATCCTCACCGGATATCCGGATTTTTCTTCCGCGCTGGAAGCAATTCGCCGCCAGGTTGATGACTATCTGACCAAGCCGGCTGATATACCCACGCTGGTGCGAACGCTGAAAAGCAAACTGCAACGGGAGACGCCTCAGGTCGCGGGGTATAAAAAATCGGCTGCCGTTTTACGCGAAAATGAAGGCGAGATCATGGATCTTTGGTTCCAGGCAGTCCAGGCCGATCCCGAGTTCCAGGAAATTCCCATGTCGCGAAAAGAACGTATCGACCATCTACCGGGACTGCTAAAAGAACTGGTCACACGTCTGGAAAAAGTTGATAGCGGCACTGAGCTTGAGAGCGCACGAAACGCCGCCATACATGGGCGCAAGCGCCGGGAACAAGGCTACTCTGCAACTCAGATTGTGCAGGAAAGCCGGCTGTTTTACCGCGTGATCGCGAATCGTCTACAGCAGAACCTGCTGGACCTGGACATCAGCACCGTCATTCCCGACCTGATCCGCATCAGCGAAGTGTTGAATGAAATGCTGCAGGAGTCGATTCGAGAGTTTCACCACCCTGAGGGCGTAGCCGCCTGAGTTTCTACCCATAAACTCTTATGTCCGGCGCCGAACATTACGGGGTATACTAAAAACGCTTTTGCTGCGGTCCGCCTGACCTGCCATGGGGCTCTTCAAGCCCTCTTAGCTACCAAAAGCCCGGGAGGTAAGCGGGCATGTCAGGACGACGGAAACCTAGAATTCTTTGTCTTTCACGATCAACCTCTCATCTGAGGATGATTCTTTCCCATATTTCCGAAGCAGAATTTGAGCCGGTTCCCGCCTCTTCTCCCGAAGAAGCAGTGGCCTTTTGTACGGCAGACCATATCAGCGCAATTGTTCTGGACTCTGAATTTGTAACCGAAGGCGGCTGGACCGTTGCCCGGAGCTTTCGTATGGTAGCGCCCCAGCTTCCGATTGTTCTTCTCCAGCCAAACGACAATCATGAAGTACCTGCAGGCATTGATGCCGTGGTTGCAGGAGCTGATTTAGTGATAGGAACTTTGAAGATGCTGTTGGCGAATGCTACCCCGGAAACGCACGATGCAGCTTTGCCGCAGCCCAAACCGCCTTTCGTACGGCAGTTCAAAACTGACTTCGCCGCAAATAAAATTCAAGAGGATGACGGAACGCCGAGTGACAGCTAGAAAGCACAGCCTGGCGGCTGCGAATTCATCCCGGGCGCAAGAGCCGTTCAGTCAATCGATTAATATTCCTAATCCGGCTCTAATTCATTTATAAGGCATATCAGGCATTCTATCTGAGCAGCCCATTCCCCCCGGGCTCTGCCGCGCTTGCTTGCGGCTGAGCCAAGGAGCTGACCGATGTCAGGAACACCTGAAATTAACGACCTCATTACTTTAATGAGTGAGTTGCAAAGCTACGTCCGCCAACACCTGGAACAGCCGGAAGTGCTGGCGGAAATTCGCCAGTGGATGATGCCGGCGCACGCCCCAGCCACCCGCTACGGATCCTCTTCTCGCATAGCCATCAGTGAACTGGTGCGTGCGTTTGAACTGCTGGCCCCGGGATTGATGGTGGACTTTCTGGCTGAGAATCCCGAACTCATCAACGTAGGCGCACTACGCCGCTGGGCCGCGGAGCGCGAAAACCTGAATGAGATTGTGATGAATATGACCGCCTAGAACGTTATGGCCGCGAACTCACGCGAATCAACACAAAATCATCTTTCTGATTTGCATCTATACGCGCTCATTCGCGGCCGATGTCCAAAATCCGAAGATAATACCTTCCAGTTAGCGATCGCCGTCATTCGATCCCAGCGGACGGAACCGCGTACGGATCTTTGAGACCGTGAAGTGCCGAACCTGAGCACACCACTGCGAATCGACGGCCTCAGGCAATCCGAAAACGCGCAGATCCAGAGCCAGATTCGTCACATACATGAATTCGCCATTGGGACTGAATGCCGGACTGGCGGGAAACAACAAGCCGTGCGGCAGACCGTGGCGGTCCACACCTTCAAAATCACCCAGGCGAGCCAGCAATTTTCCGGTGGGATCAACAACATCGATTTCATCCGACTGATTGGCGGCGACCCAGAGATTGTCATGCGCGTCGATGGCGATACCGTCAGCGCCATTGATACTGTTCACAAACACAGCGGGTGTGCCTGGCGTTCCATTATTGACCGGGATACGGACCACCGTGTCATTGCCGGTGTTGGCGGCGAACATCGCGCTCTCATCATGATTGAATTCAATGCCATTCGCGCCGAAGGGCGGAATACCTGTGGTGGTAAGCAATGGATCGCTGACCCATGCAGTGCCCGCTCCCCCGGAAGGACCGGTCTTCCAGATAATGCCCTGCGCTGAATCCGACGCATAAACATTGCCGGCATGATCAAAGGTGATGCCATTCAGTCCCGAGCCTCCCGTCACCGTCATGAATACCGAGGATGCTCCGCTCAGCGTATCGACTGACAGCACTTTGCCGGCGCCAAAGTCTGCGACTAACAGCAAGCTAGAATGCGGAGGGAAGGCGATTCCCAGCAGATGCGGGCTGGAATTGGCAACGGCCACCTGACGCAGAAGATGACCTCCCGGGTTGAAAACATAGAGTTGTCCCAGACCGGTGACAGAGCCGTTTTGATTGAAGCCAAATGTTGCCACATAGATGTTGCCATCAGGGCCGACGGTGAGACCTTCCGGGCCGCTGGCTCCGTTCGGCAGTGTGGCAAACAATTCTGCCGCGCCGCGATTACCGTTTTCTTCCGCGGCCAATTGAGGCGACACAACCAGGGCGGTGATCAATGCCAATATGGCTCCGGCAGTCTGGAGCAATCGCCGGGCGTGATGTGAAACTTCATGGTTTGAAACTTCATGGTTTGAAAATTGCATGGTTTCTCCTTGCGTGGGGTTCATTGAACTTCGCGTTGACGAATTATGCGCTCACAAACTATGCGCTCCTGAAGCTGGATCGCCGCCCACAGGAAGGCGGGGCCAAGCGTCCGGTTGAGGATTCTAGTACATCGAATCGATTCCTGACCAATGGCATGCTCTGACAGGCAGACGCAAGGGGAGCAACATGCGGTACCGGCTGCTAAACTCACTGATTGGAACCAGCAAAAATCGTCATAGGAGAACACATGCAGGAAAAGACGGTGGTGATTACCGGTGCTACTTCTGGAATCGGGCAGGTTGCCGCTGAGAAGCTGTCAGCCATGGGCGCGAACCTGGTGCTGGTGGCGCGTGATCCTGTCCGTGGCGAAGCGACGTTGGCGAGACTGCGGCAGCTTGGACCGGGCAATCACAGCATCCACTATGCCGACCTCTCGCGCCTGAGTGAGATGAAGCGCGTGGCGGACGAGATTGCCGCAGCCCAACGCCGCATTGATGTGCTCATCAACAATGCCGGCGCCATGTTTGGCAAGCGGCAGGTCACCGAAGACGGGCTGGAGCTGACCTTCGCGCTCAATCACATGAGTTATTTTGTGCTGGCCAACCGGCTCTATGATCGCCTGCGTGCCTCTGCACCAGCGCGATTGATCAATACCGCGTCAGATGCGCACCGCGGACGGAAACTTGATTTTTCTGATCTGCAATCTTCGCGCGGCTATCAGGGCTTTCCTGTTTACGGCCGTACCAAGCTATGTAACATTCTTCATGCCGGCGAATTGGCGCGGCGATGGGCCGGCAGCGGAGTAACGGCCAACAGCCTGCATCCAGGTTTTGTGAACACTCGCTTTGCCGGCAATGTGAGGGGCGTATTTGGTCTGGGGATCAATCTGGCCAAGAAATTCGCGCTCACTCCGGAGCAGGGAGCGGAAACCATCATTTATCTGGCATCTTCGCAAGACGATTCCGTGGTGAAGGCCAACGGTCTTTATTTCAGTAAGTGCAAAGTGGCCACGCCGACGGCTGAAGCGCACGACGCGGACTCCGCACGGCGATTGTGGGACGAAAGCGAGAGACTGGCGGGAAACTGAACATGATTTTTCAGTCGAGCGAAAATCCATGCCACAAACAACAAGGCCACGGTTGAAGATCCGCGGCCCTGCCTGCTATTCGACCAGCCTTCGCTGGTACTCCTGAAATCACTCAGATGGCGAGGCCATCTATGACCAGGAATTTCACTCAAATCGAAGTATACGCCCAGGCAGCTGGCCACCAGATTCACAGTCAAAGAAAAATAACCTTAGAGTCTGGTAGCAGACGGATGATGAAAATCTCCTCACCCAGCCGTTTGAACCCATGCAGTGATCCAGCAAGGCCGTTTGCAAACATTCCTACAGCAAACATTTCTACAGCAAGCAGGGATCGTCGCTCACCTTGGAATCATCGCCTAATTCATAGGGGGACTCTCTGCTAGCGCGCAAGTATTTGATTTGTTGCTCAAAATGAGCATCAATCGCGGAAAGCTGATCCAGAAGGTCGAGCGGAAAAGAGATGGAAATACGGTACGTGTAGCCTGCGTTCTGTTCCAGCCCATGCAGTACTACATCGCCGTTGTTGATTTCATATCCGCTGAATTGATAACCCGAAGCGGCAGTATCGGGCGTCCAGCGTTCGTTGAAATGGTGGTCCCTTCGTCCTGCGAATGCCACACCACGATGACGAAGGAAAATCTCCTCGAAACGTGCCCTGAGCGCTGTTTCTGCTGCCGAGTGCACGTCCAACAGTTTTCGCATTGTTAGGCTAAAGGTCATAGTTGGTTATGTGCTCGCTTACGGAAATAGATCATATCTCAATCCTTCTCGAATTCAATTGACTTTCCTTCAGCGCTAAAAACCGCCGCACGTTGCCCGGCCTGCTGGTTGCTTCCTGCTATCCTTAATTCCAGACCGCACATGATGTGCCACTCATAAAGGACCCGGGAATTTGCCACCGATTATCAATGCTCAGGGCATCAGCAAGCGTTTTGGCGCCGTGCCCTTGTTTGAGGAGATCAGCTTTACTGTGTCCGAAGGCGATCGCATTGGGCTGATCGGCCCAAACGGCTCTGGCAAGTCCACGCTCATGCGCATTCTGGCCGGCGAGATGGAGCCCGACAACGGCGTTGTGGCCACACGCAAACGCACTCGCCTGGCCTATGTTGAACAGCAGTCAGAGTTTCCTCCGGAAGCAACTGTTCGTTCCGTGATTGCGCAGTCGCTGGAGCGAGCGAGCATTCCTGCCGATGAGCGCGAGAAACGTCTGGTGGAATGGCTGGGTCGCGCCGGATTTACGGAACGCCCAACCATCCAGTTAAACATCGGGCGCCTCAACAGTGACACGAACGGTGGCCATGCCACTTTTGAAGAGCAAACATCCGCTCTCTCCGGCGGATGGCGCAAACGTCTGGCGATTGTGGAAGCGCTGGTCCAGGACCCGCAAGTTCTGCTTCTGGATGAGCCCACCAACCACCTTGACCTGGAAGGCATTGAATGGCTGGAAGAGTTGCTGGCTGAAGCCAATTTTGCCTGTGTGGTGGTGAGCCATGATCGTTACTTTCTGGAGAACGTGGCCACTCAAATGGTGGAGCTGAATCGCGCCTATCCTGAAGGTCTTTTGCGTGCCCCGGGAAATTACAGCGCCTTTCTGGAACGCAAAGAAGAGTTTCTGCACTCTCAGGCACGCCAGCAGGAATCGCTGGAGAACCGTGTACGACGTGAAGTGGAATGGCTGCGTCGCGGGGCCAAGGCGCGCACGCGCAAAGCTAAAGCGCGCATTGACAATGCCAATCGCATGATCGCCGAACTGGGCGACATGACATCTCGCTCCCGTACCTCGACGGCTGACATCGACTTCTCTTCCACGGACCGCAAAACCAAGCGCCTGATCGAACTCAAAGACGTGAGTTACTCCTTCGGTGAACGTACGCTTTTTCGCAGTCTCAACTTCCTGATCACGTCCGGCAAGCGCGTTGGATTGGTTGGCCCCAACGGCAGCGGCAAAACCACTTTGCTTCGTCTTCTTCGCGGAGAACTTACCCCTGCGTCGGGCGAAATTCGCCGCGCGGATTTTCTCCGCGTGGTCTACTTCGATCAGAATCGCCCTCTCGATCCTGAGATCACTCTGCGTCGCGCTCTTGCGCCGGAAAGTGACAGCGTTGTCTTTCAAGATCGAGTCACGCACGTTGCCAGTTGGGCGCAGCGATTTCTCTTTACCAATGAACAATTGAATCAGCCTGTGGGACGTCTCTCCGGTGGCGAGCGTGCTCGCGTGCTGATCGCGCAACTGATGCTTCAACCTGCGGACGTACTGCTGCTGGACGAACCCACCAATGATCTCGACATTCCGACCCTCGAACTGCTGGAAGAAAGCCTGACGGAATTCAACGGCGCTATCGTGCTCGTCACCCATGATCGTTATATGCTCGACCGCGTTTCCACCATGGTGCTGGGACTATCCGGCAATGCTGATGGCAAGGCCGAAGCCTTCGCTGACTACGCACAGTGGGAAGCGTGGATTGAAGACCTGGCAGCAACGGCTGACTCGCAGGCTTCAGATCCTGTCGCTCGAAAACCTTCGAGTGCGCAGGGAGTCTCGGCCGATTCTCCTCCTGCCACTTCCAAAAAGAAACTTTCCTACATGGAATCCCGCGAGTACTCGACCATTGAACAACGCATCGCCGACGCGGAAGAAATTCTTGCCCAAAAGAAAGCCGCGGCTGAAGATCCGGCAATCGCCACTGACTCAGCTCGTCTTCTCTCCGCACATGCGGAACTTGAAGACGCGCAAAAGAAAGTGGATGAGCTTTTTACCCGATGGTCAGAGCTGGAAGCAAAGCTTAGCTGACACACGCAATCTCACATCAGGTGCAAAACCCGCGGCGGCTCTCCTGCCTCAAGTTCAACGAACGGCAAGAAAACCGCAAACACTGTTCCCTGATGCCGCGGTGATTGAGAACTCCTGACTTTGATCCGGCCCTGATGCTTTTCAACAATGCCCATAGTTACCCACAAGCCCAGGCCTGTTCCGGTGTTGCCCTTGGTGCTGAAGAACGGCTCAAAGATCTTGCGACGCGTGTGCTCTGACATGCCTTCACCCGTGTCAGCCACGGTGATCATCACGCCTTGACGTCCGCTGCGCCAATCGGTGGCGCGGCGTGTGCGAATCACAATCTTGCCGTCGCGCGTGGCATCAATCGCGTTGCCAATCAGGTTCGCCAGCACCTGGCGCAAATCATTGGCAAAGCACATCAGCTCCAGGGGGCCGCGGTCCCGCCGATACAACGCAATGTTGCCGGATGCAACGCGTCCTTTATAAAGCGTGACTACTGAATCCACCAGCTCTCCAATGCGGATGAGCGCTGGACTGGTTGACTGGCGATGGAAGCGCAATGTCTGGGTGGCCACATGGGCAACGCGTTCAAGCTGATGCTGAGCTTCATGAACGAACATTTTGGTCTCTTCTGAAAGCCCGGGATCAGAGGACATGAGGTAAAGGAGATTGGTTACCGCTTCCAGAGGATTATTGATCTCATGAGCAATGCTGGCTGCCATGCGTCCCACGGCGGCCAGTTTTTCCGCGCGCTTCAATGCGTCTTCAGCGCTCTTGCGCGGCGTGATGTCATAATTCACGCCCAGGACTCGCAGCGGTTTGCCGGAGGAATCGCGGAATACTTTGGCACGCGTGCTGGCCCAGCGCTGCGCTTCCACGGGACCAAAGCGAAATTCAATATCAATGTCATCGGCGCCGCGTTGAATGGCCTTGCCGGAGTCGATAATGAGATGGCGGTCCTCTTCGTGGACAACCTGCAGAAACTCCTCACTGGATGGCGCTCCCGCAGCGGGATCAAAACCGAACAAGCGATAATTTTCTTCAGACCAGGTTTGCGCGCCGGTGATCATGTCCAAGTCATAGATGCCGGCGCTGGCCACGCTCTGGGCCAGAATCCAGCGCTCCTGGCTGGCTTGCAAACGTTCCTCCGCCTGCTTACGACTGGTGATATCAACGCAGGCTCCGGTCATATAAGAAGGACGGCGCTCGGCATCGCGAAAAGTCTTGCCGCGATCATACAGCCAGCGAATCGTTCCATCCCGCCACACCACGCGGAACTCCATCTCAAAATCCGCACCCTCGGCAGCACACGCCACGCAACGTTGAATCACGCCGGCGCGATCATCAGGATGCACCAGGGCAATAAACTGGTCCAGACTGCGCGCCGTCTTGCCCGGCTCCAGCCCAAACAGGCGATCCAGGTTCTGGTCCCATTCCAGGCCGTTGGTCTTGATGTCCCAGCGGAACGTTCCTGTACCGGACGCAACCAGAGCGGCTTCCAGACGCTCCTGCCCTATGCGCAGCAGTTCTTCACTCTCTTTGCGCGCTGAAATATCTTCAATCGCGGAAATGTAGTGTTGCGTTTCTCCCTGCTCATTGCGTGCAGCCGCAACCGTTAGATAGATCCACACTACGCGTCCACTCTTGTGGAAGTAGCGCTTCTCCAGGGAATAACGCTGGATCTTACCCGCGTTCAATGCGCGCAGTTGCTCCATATCCCGGGCCAGATCGTCAGGATGAGTAAGCTGGATAAAATCCAGATTCAGGAATTCTTCCCGGGTGTAGCCGGCAATTTCACACAGGCGGTCATTCACGCGAAGAAATTTTCCATGCAGGTCCACATGCGCCATGCCTACGGCCGCCAGTTCAAACGTTTCGCGATATCGCTCTTCACTTTCGCGCACTGATTCCGCGGCCCGCCTGACATCGGTCACGTCCATCATGATGCCGTGCATCTGCATGGCCAGGCCATTGGGGCTGGGACGCGGACGCCCAATTGCGCGCAGCATCCTGTGCTCTCCATCCGCGCGCGTGATTGGAAACACAATGTCAAAGCCCACACCGCGCTCGCGCGATCGAGCAATCTCCTGATCAATCCGGGCACGGTCGTCTGGCGCGAGAAAGCCCGTAACATCAGCGCCTTCGCGCTGGAACGAGGCCGGCAATCCGAACAGGCGCTTGATGCCATCGTCCCACGTGACATCTTCTTTTTCGAAATCGCGCACCCAGGCGCCAATGCCGGCCGCTTCCATGGCCAGCGTGCGGCGATCTTCACTTTGCCGCAGCGCCGCTTCGGTCTGTTTCAGCGCGGCCTCGGCTTCCTTGCGGCTGGCTTCCTCCGCCAGTTTGTGATCGTTGATATCCTGCGCAACCACAAAAAACCGGTAGGGCTTGCCGGCTTCGTCGCGAATCAGAGCCACCTGAGTGAATGACCATACAAAGGACCCATCCGGACGCAGATAGCGCTTCTCCAGAAAGAAAGGTTGGCCGCTATCCATGGCGCGTTGCGCGGATTCGCGGGTGCTTTGCACGTCAGCAGGATGGGTAATCTCAGAAACGGTGAGCCGGGAAAGCTCTTCTTCACTCCGGCCCAGCATGCGACAGAATGCCGCATTCACGGCAACAAAGTTGCCATGGCAATCTGTCTGGCACATGCCAATTGCCGCCTGATCAAACATGGCCTGCGACGGATTGGAGACGCTATCTTTCTCCTTCAACTCCACTCCCTCAACTGCGTTCCCCTGACTGTGTTCCCTTTGACTGCATTGCTCTTGACCGCGAACCGCTCATTCCACTCTCTCTGCCGGCGAACCTGATCTTTATTTTACGTTACGTTTTGACCTCCCCCCGCCATCCATAGCACCCGATCCCAATCATCCCAATTTGGCGTAGGTTTCAGCGATGCTCGTGTGGAACAGCCGCCCTCGGCTGTTCGGGTTTTCCTTCGTGTTCCTTTGTGACCTTTGTGGTTAAGCTCTGGGGCTTTTGCTTTTCCAATTTCCCGATTACCAAATTTCCCGATTACTCATGAACGGACGGGAGCATCCCTGACATTTTAGACCGGGCACATCCCTGACACTTTTTCGTTGTGGTTGAGGGGAAGGGGTGCAGGGGAAGGGGACACTTCCCCTTCTCCTGCTCCAGCCATTCCGAACTCTTTGGCTTTTTTTAGCGGCAGTACACGTAACTGCCGGCTATCGAAACGGGCTATGGGGTACTGCCCAAAGTAGACGGTGAACCAGCGATCATCCACAGGCGACAAACCGACAGGCTCACCCCAGAGAACTTCACTCAAGAACACATCCTGCTTCTTCCAGCGAAAGTGTCCTTGCGATTTCACATGCAGTACCTGCATGGATTCGGGATACTTCGGTTCCGGTATCCGTGCCGGGTAGCTTCGCGGCGATAACTCATACGCCGCAGCTGGTGTCTGCATCCCCAACGCTTCATGCGGACGCACCTGGTTGTACTCCTGTCGAAATCGCTCCATCGCTCGTTGCTGCTCGCGCCAGTTGGCGGCCGGCGGCTGCGCTACTTCCTGCTTCAGCGTACGATGCATCCGCTCATGTCTTCCGTTCTGCTCCGGGTGTCCAGCTTCGATCCGCTCCGGCACGATCCCCAGCTTCATCCACCACACCGCCAGCCGCGATAAGCCCGCTATGGCCGACGTCGCGAACGGCGCGCCATTATCGGTGCGGATTGCCTGGGGCAGTCCATATTCGCGAAAGGCCGCTTCAAAGATCGCTTGCACTCGCGTGGTGTCTGTTTTCTCCACCGCCTGGCACTTCAGCAGATACCGGCTGTGCGCATCTGTGATGGTCAAAGGATCAATCCGCCTCCCATCGCCGGTGCGAAACCAGCCCTTGAAATCCGCGCACCACAACCGGTTCGGTCCATCCGCATGCGCCAGCGGTTCCGTGTACGGTGCGGTCCGCCGCCGCTTGCGCCGCGCCACTACCAAACCTTCCCGCTTCAACAGCGTCCCGATCGTGCTCGCGGCCGGCCACACTCGCCCTGGCTCATCCCGTTCCAGCACTCGTTTCAACTTCCGCGGGCCCCACCGCATGTGCGCCTGCCTCAACTCCAGCACCTTCTGCTCGATCTCGGCCGCCGTCTGATTCTCATGCCGCAACGCTGATCGACTTCGCTCTATCAGCCCCTCGATCCCCTTCTCGCGATACCGCCGGATCCATACATATCCGGTTTCCCGCGCGATCCCGTACCGCTGGCACAACTCCGTCAGCGAACGCTCTCTCTGTTCATACTCAAAGACAAACCGCAGCTTCTCTTCCATCACACTGCTCGTTTTCCATGGCATGCGCTCTTTTTTAACTCGCATCGGCCATCGTTCGCAGTGTCAGGAATGCCCCCGGTCTATTCTGTCAGGGATCCTCCCGGTCTGTACCCTCAATCTTGCTAGCCCCCTCCCCCCCGCCATTCACCCCACCCGATCCCAATCATCCCAATTTGGCGTAGACTTGAGCCTTTTTCCGATCAGTGTCATCTGTGTGAATCAGTGGTAAGCATTTGCAGCTTCAGATTTCCCCGTCCCTTGACGTTGCTTTTGGTTTTGCCCGGGCTAATTGCTAATGGCTAAGTGCTAATTTCTGATTCATCAGCGGTAATGTTTCCCGATCACCAGATCATCCGATCTACAGATCACCCGATTCACTCACTATGCCCCATCTCGACCTCCAAAACAACTAACCTTAAGTACTCTTCTACTCGGTTTCGAACGTCGCACGCCGTTGCGATAAACTCTTACTGCCAAAGGATGCCGATGAATTCCGCGCAGCCAAACATCCCGCCAGGAAGTCCAGGTTTTGGTGGCACAAAACTTCGCGGAAGAAATTTCGGCGGAAGAAAGCCCGGCTGCCTGGGGCAGCTCGTCCTTCTTCTCGTGATATTGGTCGTCGTCGGCCTGGGGATTCCCGCGCTTCTCACGCCGTGGGGCTTCTACATGGGCGGAAGCTTCCATCTGATCCCCATATGGCATGGCTGGGGCAGGATGCACTCCAATACCGCCGGCGGCGACTACGTGATTCAGGTGTCGTTCAATCCCAAGGTGGGCAGGTATCTCGGGCCCAGCCACGTGGACGGTAACGCCTGGCTGTGCACCCCGCGCGGCGAAAAACTCCGTCTGCATCTGGGTGGCGATTTCCAGAAAGATCTGAAGCTTGATACCAACGGCAAGACCGCCAGCTTCTACATGAACAGCTACAACTTGAAAACTCAGTTCACCGGCGACACCCGTCCCAGCCTGGAACTGCGCGGCAAATGGGTGAACCCGGATCTGGTCCTCGACGACCACGGCTCCATCGCCCGCAACTTCGCCCCGGATGGCACGCTCTACGGGCCCAAATCTCCCTCGCGTCCCTACATTGGCGAGGTCGTGCCGGTCACGCTGCATGAAGGCAGCAACGCGGAGTTTGAGGCGGCGTGCAAAGCGGTGAAGCGATAGCCCGCGTCAGTGTTCGTGCGAAAGCAATTTGTGAGGTAGAGCCGTAGCTTGCTACGGCTCCGCCGCGAGCTAAACACGGTTGGCACCTGCAGCCGTTCTGGCCCCGAACACGAGCGCTTAAGTTAATGCATATGTTTTAGAGCGGTAGCAAGCTACGGCTCTACGTCGAAACTTGCTACACTTCTACGCTTCCATACTCTTAGACAAGGGAAACCCATGGCACGCACAGAACCAAGTTTGGCAGAACAAAGTTTGGCAGAACAAAGTTTCGAAAGCACAAAACCCAGGCCTCGCCTTATGCCTCGGGTCATCTTCTTACTTGGCATGGTGGCTCTCCTTGCCGTGGGAATTCCTGCAATCTATACCCCGTGGGCGTTCTTCATGGGTGGCGGCTTTCGCCTGATTCCCACGTGGAAGGGATACGGAAAGATGCACTCCAACGCTGCCGGCGGCGACTACGTCTTTCAGCTCTACTTTTATCCTGTCTCGGGCCGGTGGCTCGGCAATAGTCATGTGGAGGGAAGCGCGGTGCTGTGTACGCCTCGCGGTGAAAGATTCTTCTTCAAGCTGGGCGGAGATTTCCAGAAAGATCTCAAGCTCGATACCAACGGAAAGACAGCCCGGTTCTATATGAAAAATCGCGGTCCAAAGTATTCATTCACCGGCGATGACCATCCTCACCTGCTGTTGCAAGGCCAGTGGAACAATCCTGACCTGGTTCTGGACGATCAGGGCTCTCTCGCACGTAATTTCCAACACGACGCCACGCTCTCCCCCAACCCTGCTAAGGCGAGTTCCCCCTCGTCCGAGACCGTGCCAGTGACCATCCATGAGGCCAGCACCTCAGAGTTTAATGATGCCTGTGCAGCGGTGAAGGGGGCGAGACCTTAAGCTGTCGCAGCCAATAGGACCTCTATTTTGCGCCAGTTTTTCTTGTCGCCCAGGGACTAAACCCAGGGTAGACTTTCGGGCCATGAAGAAAGTTCCCATCGCCTGCCCTGATTGCAACTCCGTCTTGGAGACCGTGAGCTACCAAATTTGGGGGACCAAGAGATTCGATGACAAGACCGGTAACTACAAAGAAGACGAATCGCTTGGCAACACAGACATGGAGTTCACTTGTCCTAATTGTTCGGCGAAACTGGAACCGGAATCGGTGCTCGGGTTCTGAAGGAGCGCGTTGAAGAATCCAAACTGGACTCGGGAACAGGCGTTGGCATGTTTCAATCTGTATTGCCGTATTCCCTTCGGTAAGCTGCATAGAGGCAACCCTGAAATTATTGAATTTGCTAGAGCTATTGGCCGAACCCCGAGTGCCGTGGCTATGAAGCTTGTAAATTTCGCCAGCTTTGATCCTGCTCACAAGAAACGAAATGTAAAAGGGCTTGCTAATGCCAGCAATTTAGACCGCGAGATTTGGGAAGAGTTTGAATCCGCGCCAAACACGATCGCTGAACGGAGCGAAGACGCCTTCAACAGTCTGTCCCTGCCGTCAAGGTTGGTCGATGAGGAGCTTGAATTACCCCAAGGCCCAACTGAGGCGATCGGAAGCCGCCCGATGCGTTTAGTCCAAAGTTTTTTCCGGCGATCCGTCTTGGCGAGCTACGAATACAAATGTTCGTTTTGTGGGCTGGATGTGCGGTCGCTGCTTAACGCCAGCCACATCATCCCGTGGAGCACCTCGGTTGAACTGCGTTCCGATCCTCGTAACGGCCTCTGCTTATGCTCTTTGCATGACCGCGCGTTCGATCGTGAGTTGATGACCATCGATAAAGATTGGACTTTATTGATTTCCAGGAAATTGAAGAAAACGAACCCAGCACCTTTGCATCAAGTAGGTTTGTTGGCCCTGGAAGGCCAGAGAATTCTTCTTCCTGGGCGATTCCTGCCAAGCGAGCGCTGCGTCCAACACCACCGCAATCGCTTTTTTGCACAGCACAAATAAGCCACTCCTCATTGCCGATGTAAGGCTGCGTCCGGGGACGTTGCCCGGAGCGATTGCGCGGCTGGTAACGCGTGGGTTGATCGTGCCGCTCAAAGTGGTCCGACCCACCGCAGGCATCATGGCGGTCAGTCGCGCCCGCACCGCGCGCTCTCCCTGGGCGATAAGCCGGTCGGGACTGCGGTGGGTATGCGATCGCGACACGGCTTTAAAGATCGCGGAGGGGGACCTTATCGGACCGGCCAAAACTCTCGAAGCGAGACGTTTTATTGGCGCGGAATTCTTTACTGAAATCACATTCAGTTCACTTGCGCAGCCCCGTAGAGGCAGCCACAGGCCAACAATCTTGGCCAGCGGGCTAGCGCTAGTCTGCAAATAATTGGTCATTCAACGCAATTTCTCGCCTCATGATCATTCCCTGTCCGAGGCGAACTATGCGGACATGGCTGCCCTTAACATCCCTTATGCTACTTTCGGTTGCATCCCTGACGACTGCTACTCAATCTCCCTCGTCTGATCAAAGCAGCGGGCCACCCAGGTTTTCGCTCGAGATACAGTTGCGGCAAGATGCCATCAGGGCCGATTTGGAAGTGCCGCTGGAAGTGACCATGACCAACACTTCAAATGAAACGATCGTATATGGCCTGGCTTTCGGACAGCCAACATGGGTGTATTTCTCCGATTTGGATATCCGCGATAATGACGGAAAGCGGGCGGAACTGAAGCCTTTAATGCGCCAATTTGAACTGATGCCAAGTGGCGGTCCGATGCTTACGCTTCCTGCAGGTGAAAAATTGACCGTAGAAATTCTGGTGAACCGTGCCTACAACCTGAGCCGGCCTGGAAAATACACGATTCAAGCTCGCATGGGCTACCGGCCGGGTATGGATATTAAATCCAATATTGTCACCCTAACGCTTCAGGATTCACCACATCCGACCGCGGATCGAAAGACGCGATTTTCCGTCACGCTGACAGCCCCCTACAACATAATCAGGGCCGGGTATCAGGTTCCGGTGAAGATCGCCCTGAAAAACACTTCGAAAAAGAAGATTTCGCTGCGTTCATGGCAGGAGTTCCAAGGTACTGGCCATGAATTCTCCTCAGGCATACAGGTACGCGGTCCGGACGGCAATCCTGCTCCCCGAGTCAAAGCAGCGCAAGCATTCGACGATGAAACCAGGTTCCCTTCCGGACGCTACTTATTTTTTTCCCTCAACCCGGGAGAGACTTACGAAGAAACGAAAATCGTTGGGCAGCTCGATGATATCGCGCAGCCGGGCACCTACACCCTCCAGGTTGAGATGTTCGATCCCGAAACAAACAGGATAGTGACATCGAACATGACAACAGTAAATGTGCAAAGTAAGGAGAGCACCGCGCAGATACCGGCGCAGCCGCCTTTCACGCTGGAGATTCGTGAGGGAGTGCCCTTCTCAAGATCAACAGGCCAGGGCAAGCACGCAGTTGTCCTGGCTATCACGAACAGATCAGATCATACGATTGATTTCGACATCGGCGCCGGTGACAACGACCTTGACGTATTTAACAGCCACGGTAATCTCGCAGTCCTGACAAAGAATGGGCGTCTCTCTCGTGGAAGGCTGCGAACAGCCGCCAAGGGCGGCGTTCCCATACAACGTTTGCAGCCTGGCGAGACCAAGTCGGGAGGCATGCTGTTTCTGGAGGATTACTATGATGTGGGCCGGCACGGAAGCTATGTAGTCCAAATGAGAGGCTTCGACGACGAGAGCCAAAGTATCGTGACTTCAAATCGGATCACAGTGGACATAAAGAAATAAGAGCAGCAAAGGTGAGATGGGTGATTCCCGGCCAATTTGCACTGATCATAAAAAAGGCGCCATCTTTCGGCAGCACCCTTCAATCTCCCGATTGCCAAATTACCCAATTACCAACTCTCCTTTCTCCTTGACACGCTATTACGTCGCGCGTACTATATCGCTAGACGTAGTACGCAATACGTATTAGACGATATATGAGCAAAGCCAATCAAAATGACGCTCTCGACGATTTTGGGCGGTTCTCAGAACCAGCGCTGCTGATCCTGATCAGCCTGGCCGACGGCCCGAAACATGGTTATTCCATGTCTGAGGACATTGATGCCGTGGCCGGTGTCCGACTGGGACCAGGGACGCTCTATGGAGCGCTGGCGCGACTGGAATCACGCGGGCTCATCGAGCCGCTCAAGAGTGAAGATCGCCGCAATCCCTATCGCTTGACTGCCTTGGGCCAGCGCGCGCTACGGGCGAGGCTTGATGCCATGGCAGTGGTGGTTCGGACCGGGCTGCGCAGGCTCGCCACAGCATGAGATGGCCGCAAAGCGTATGAGATGGATGATCAGGCTTTATCCGCCGGCATGGCGGCAACGCTACGGCGAAGAGTTTGCCCTGGTGCTGGGCGGCCAGAGGGCGTCACCGGGCATGGTCATTGACGTGTTGGGCGGCGCGGTGGACGCGTGGCTTCATCCCCAGGGGCACGGACGAAAGCCGGACAAACAAGGGGTGCATACGCGAGAACCGCACAAACAAGAAATGGGCGAACAAGAGACGCGCAAACAAGAGCCAAGCCAGCAAGATTTGAGCAAACGAAAGCCGAGCAAGCAGGATTTGGACCAGGGATTGCACAGACAACAGGCCTTCCATGGACAAGGAGAAGACACTATGACGAATGCGACGAATGCGATGATGAGAAGATGTGCGGCGGGCGGACCCAAACTATCAAGCCGCGACCAGCTCGTAGCCGGGATCTGGACAGCGGCCGGCATGCTGACGCTTTCTGCGGTCTACGTTATTTTGCGCAGGCTATACCACGGCACGCCCGCGGTGGAAGCGCTTGGTTACACCGCGACGCCCGGCGTATATGTGCTGTACCTGCAAATGGCATATCTTCGCAATCGGCCGCTGGCCACACAGGCTTTGATTGTTGTCGGCGTACTGGGATCGCTCTATCTCGCGCTCTTCGCCATTTGCGCGGTGGCTTAAAGGCAGCAATTAGCAAATGTCAATTGGCAAAACCTTACCGCTGATCACACTGATCACACTGATTTGCACTGATACTGATTTGCAATGAAAACGAAAAGGCGCTTTTACCGCGGATTTGCGCGGATGATCGTAAATGAATCTCATTTACGCCAGGTTTTCGATGATACCAAATGCATAGATTCTTCGACTCCGTCGTCGCATGCGCTCCGACTTCGCTCAGAATGACAAACTTGAGCGGGTTTTCTCCGTGCCTCGTATCGCCGACATCGCCGAGATCGCCGAGATCGGAAGAGCCAAGGCAAGATCAGGCACAAGATCCCTCCGCCCTACTGCCACCCCAACGCACGAAGCGTGCGCCGGGGACCCCGGTTCACGCGCTGAAGAAGGCGCGCATTCGCCAAACGGCCGTCGGGATGACGACTTTTGGTGGGAAGAACGGCTACATAGCGGTCCGCAAGACACAACAAAAAAAGGCGCCACCTCTCGGCGACGCCTTCAATTTCTTAACCAAATTATCCAACTACCAATTACCAGCAACCAAATACCAAAGAATCACGCTTCCCTGATTCCATCCATAAACGCCTTCAACTTCCGTGACCTTGATGGATGGCGCAGCTTGCGCAGCGCTTTGGCTTCAATCTGGCGGATACGTTCACGGGTAACCGCGAACGACTGTCCGACCTCTTCCAGCGTATGCTCTGAGCCGTCTTCCAGGCCGAAGCGCATCTTGATGACCTTTTCTTCACGCGGTGTGAGCGAGCGTAGCACCTGTGCAGTCTGGTCTTTGAGATTCACGTTGATGACCGCTTCAGCCGGTGAAACCATGCTGCGGTCTTCAATGAAATCTCCAAGATGTGAATCTTCCTCTTCACCAATCGGGGTCTCCAGCGAGATTGGCTCCTGGGCGATCTTCAGGACCTTGCGGACCTTGGCCACCGGGATATCCATTCTCTTGGCGATCTCTTCTGATGACGGTTCACGACCGAGCTCCTGCACCAGCTGACGCGACGTGCGGATCAGCTTGTTGATGGTCTCAATCATGTGCACCGGAATACGGATGGTGCGGGCCTGGTCGGCAATGGCGCGGGTAATCGCCTGGCGGATCCACCACGTTGCGTACGTGGAGAATTTGTAGCCACGGCGATACTCGAACTTATCCACCGCCTTCATCAGGCCGATGTTCCCTTCCTGAATCAGGTCAAGGAACTGCAGTCCGCGGTTGGTGTACTTCTTGGCGATGGAGACCACCAGGCGCAGGTTGGCCTCAATCAGTTCACGCTTGGCGGCTTCCGCATCAACGTCACCCTGGATGATCTCACGCTGCGTGCGCTTGAGTTCCTGGTAGGTAACGCCGGCATCTTGCTCCAGCTTTTCCTGATCGTTACGATGCGCCCGCTGTATGCGTCGATACTCACGGCGAGTCTCTTCCACGCGCGTGGCATCAATCTTTTTCTCCAGATTGTTGATCTGGCGATCAAGCTGGCGCATGGCGTCCACAGACTTGTTCACGCGTTCAATCAGTCGCTTGCGCTCAGGATTGGTGAACTTCAGCTTGCGGATGCCGGTGGAAACCTGCACTTGCGCGCGTCCCAGGGCCCAGCGGCACTTGCGGTAGTCCTTGGGCTTTTTCTTCTGGACGATCGTCTCCAGCTTCTCCTGAAACTGGATCTGCTTCTTATGGCTTTTGCCGATCTCGTCAATCTTGCCGACGAAATCCTTCAAGCGCGCCTGTACGATCTCATCCGTAATTTCCTCTTCATCAAAGGCGACCAGTTCCTTGATGGAACGAATGCCCTTCTTGAGGTCCTCGCCCAGGGCGAGTATTTCTTTGATCACGATGGGAGAACGCGACAGAGCTTTGAGCACGCGCAACTGCCCGCGCTCAATTCGCTTGGCTATCTCAACTTCACCTTCGCGCGTGAGCAGCGGTACTGTGCCCATCTCGCGCAGGTACATGCGGACCGGGTCATTGGTTTTTTCCAGTGCGCCCGGGGTTAAATCAAGTTCTACATCTTCGCCTTCTTCCAGATCTTCAAACTTCTGTTCTGAAGGCAGTCCTTTTGCTCCATCCAGGACATCAATGCCCTGGGTGCCAATCGTGGTGAGCAGGTCATCCAGATCATCTGGGGAGTGGACATCACCGGGTATGAGGTCATTGACCTGGTCGTAGGTGAGATATCCCTTTTCTTTGCCTGCGTCGATTAGTTTTTTAATGTCGTCGAATTTGTCGTCTAGAGCCAAACCACGATTCCTTTTGTTGAATGTTGCCAAGTCTTACAACTGTTAATTGGTGCCAAGTCGTACATCATTTCCACACAAAAAACGGGCCTGGCGCCTCCCTCTAACAGCGTGAAAGCAAGGGATGTAGGCTAAAATGCGCGCAAAACCCGAAGGTACTTAGCTTATCATATTGAGTCTAGATGCTGTAACGCGCAGCCGCCCCTGTCGCCTTCCACAGCCGTCCGATTTCAGTGGGAGAAAAGCCACGTAATATATAGATGCAACGTAAGTTAGTTGGTTTCGCACGCCAGCTCTGCTTTTTATTTGTATTTTCGCTGTAAAAGACTGGAATTACGTACTCTTAGCCCGTTTTGAATCTGTTACATCCAGGGATGTCGAACGGCCCAAAGAGCACCGGCGCAACGCATCTCGAAGGAGGGCCTTATGCCTGCTGCCAGACATAAGGCTCGGACACCGGCTGGGACTCCGCCCGCATACTTCAGGCTGAAAAAATCGACGCTGCCCGCACACCTGCCAAAGTCGGACTACAATTGGTGCGTCCAGTGAGTCTGGAAGTGGAGGAATGCCATGACTCTGCAAGCGGAAAATGGGGCCCCTTCTTTCTACACTTTTGCCAGCTTTCGGCCAGGAAGAATCGCTCTTCTTTATGGTGGAGTGCTGACGATCATCTCGTTCTTCGTGGTTGTGTTCCTGTTTAACTACGGCATCCGCGAAAAATTGCGGACCTTTGAAAACGTTTCTTACGGCTCTATCTCGCCTTCGCCGGCCTCTCCCGGCGATGACACGCCAAACCCGATGCCGGCCGAACCAACCATAGTGAGCGTAGCTCTTCCGGATGCCATAATGCATTCGCTTATCGGCAGCTATTTCAGCGCCACGGCGAACCGCAAGTACGCCATTACCCTTGACGGTGATGAACTCAGTCTGCAAATCGACGCTCAGAAAAAATTCGACCTGATCCCTGTGTCAGATCACGCTCTCTATGGCGAGGGGCTCATGATCGAATTTATGGCTACGCCTGCGGGAACAATCGATCGGCTTCATATTTATGAACGGGGCAGGCACATCGTCGCCGTACGGCAATAACTCGCACCAGCCGCCGCAGTTCATTTACTCTGTTTCGTCATGAAGATCGAAACCAAAGCTGTGCACGGCGGCCACCTCAACGAATCCTCGCGCGACATTACTCCGGCTATCCATCTCTCCACCACGTTTGCCAAGGCTGCGGATGGAAGCCTGCCCGGCGGCCATCTTTACTCGCGTCCCAGTAATCCCAATCGCGACGCACTGGAGCATGCTTTGGCGACCATGGAAGACGGCGCCGCGGCCCTCGCGTTCTCCGCTGGAAGCGCCGCCACGCTTGCCGTTCTGCAATCACTGGCCCCGGGCGACCACGTCATCGCCGGCTCTGACGTTTTTTACGGCACCCTCACTCTGCTCAAAAATCTGATGTCCAACTGGGGACTTACCTTCTCACTGGTCAATATGCAGGACCTGAGCGCGCTGGAGCAGGCCATCACGCCGCAAACGCGGCTCATCTGGCTGGAGACGCCTTCCAACCCGCTGCTCAGCGTCTCAGACATCGCGGCGATTGTTGCCATCGCCCAGAAGTTCAATTTGAAAGAAAACAAGATTCTGGTCGCCTGCGATAACACAGTGGCCACGTCCATGAACCAGCGCCCTCTGCAACTTGGCGCCGATATCACCATGCACTCGGTCACCAAGTACCTCTCCGGACACAGTGACGTTCTGGGCGGAGCGCTCATATTTAAAACGAAAGACGGTAAAACGAAAGACGGTCGCGAAACCGGCGCTCTCTTTGAAAAAATCCAGACCATCCAGCGCGAAGGCGGCTCCGTGCCGTCTCCATTCGAAGCCTGGCTGACTCTGCGCGGCATGCAGACCTTTCCCTATCGCATGCGTGCTCATTGTGAAAATGCTCAGCGAGTGGCGGAGTTCCTCGCCCGCCATGCAAGGATCGAAGCCGTTCATTACCCCGGATTGCCCACGCATCCCGGACATAAGATCGCAGCCAGGCAGATGTCGGCCTTCGGCGGCCTGCTGTCCATCCAGATCAAGGGCGGTCAGGCTGAGGCATTCAAGGTCTGTGGATCCGTAAAGATATTCACTCACGCCACCAGTCTGGGCGGAACTCATAGCTTTATTGAACACCGCAAGAGTGTGGAGGGAGTGAACAGCCGCAGTCCGGAAAACCTGCTGCGTCTCTCAATTGGCCTCGAACATCCAGACGATCTGATTGATGACCTGGAGCAGGCCCTGAAGTCTTAAGAGTTCTTAGCGACTGGCTGGTATCGCTTCTTGGGCGAGAATCAGCGCCCCCCAAAAACACATCGTCATCCCGAACCCCGTCAATGAGGCGGCGTTTTCTTCAGCCGCCGAATAGTGGGTGGGGGACCTTGCGCTTACTTGACCCATTGGAGAAACGAGTAGGGATCTCTCGTTGCGCTCGACATTAAAAAGAGCAGCCTTAACCCACTTTTACACAAGTTTCACCGTTGAATCTGTTGACTTGCACCCACAACAGGGGTACGCTCAGCATTAATGGTACTGCCTCCACGGCCTCACGCGGGCCAGTCAAAGGGCCTCTCCAAACACAATACAGTTCCTATGCATCGAATCTGTCTGAGAGGCGGCAGTGTTGCGTTTCGTATGGGAGGAAGCGGCCCGTCCAGATGAAAAAAAATATTGAAATCGTCCCGAACATCCAGAAGCTTTTCGGAACACGTGACGAAAACCTTCAGATCATGGAAGATGGCCTGAAGGTCACCATTGATCTCAAACCTGATTCAGTACAGATTGAAGGCCCGGCGCGCGAAGTAGCCCGCGCAGAGCAGATCTTTACCGACTTTGAACAGCTCAACCGCACCGGCCAGGACTTCAGCCCCAACGATCTGAATTCCATGCTCCGTGTGGTCGCCGGCGACGCCAGCACCACGCTTCGCGGCCTGGCTGAAGCGGGCAAACAACGCCAGTTCGGTAAGCGACAGGTCCAGCCCAAGAGCATGAATCAGCGGCGCTATCTTGACGCCATTGAAAAGTACGACATGGTCTTCGGCATCGGCCCGGCGGGTACCGGCAAAACATACCTCGCCGTGGCCATGGCTGTATCCGCTCTCAACAATAAGAAGTGCAGTCGTATCATCCTGGCTCGGCCAGCGGTGGAAGCCGGTGAACGTCTTGGCTTTCTGCCTGGAACTCTGCAGGAAAAGGTCGATCCTTATCTTCGACCGCTGTATGACGCTCTCTATGACCTGATGGAGCAGGAGCGCGTTGATCGTGCGCTGGAGAAGAACATCATTGAGATTGCGCCCATCGCCTTCATGCGCGGACGCACGCTGAATGACTCTTTCATCATCCTGGACGAGGCGCAGAACACTACATCAGAACAGATGAAGATGTTCGTCACGCGCCTGGGATTCAACTCCAAAGCCGTAATTACCGGTGACATAACACAGATTGATTTGCCCAACGCGCGCCGCAGCGGCCTGGTGGAAGCCAATGAAGTGCTCAAGGGCGTTGAAGGAATCTCCTTCAACTACTTTGGTGAAGAGGACGTGGTGCGCCACCATCTGGTGCAGCGCATCATCCATGCCTATGATGAGCGCTCACGTAACCAGCAGATGACATTGGAGATACCGCGCACCGTGCAGGAAGGCCCTGAACCGCAGGAACCGCCCTTGCAGCAGTAAATCTAGTAGAATTCTAACGGGAGGGCCAAACTAGCCCTCCCGATTCTTTTTGCAAACCGTGATCATCATCGAGACAGCCATGCAGGGAGTGAGCCAGCAATCATTGGCCCGCTTTGCCATGCGCGCGCAAAAGCTGGCAGGCGTCACCGGCGACGTGGCTGTCCTGATTACTGGAAGCCGAGAGATCCAGCAACTCAACCGGCGTTTCCGTGGCAAAAACAAGCCTACGGACGTACTGTCCTTCCCTCGTGAAGAGGGGGGTGACATTGCGATTTGCGCCGACATCGCGCATACCAACGCCGATCGCTTTGGGCACCCTGCTGCCAGCGAGATGAAAGTTCTCATTCTCCACGGCATGCTTCACCTGGCCGGCTATGACCATGAAACCGACAACGGGCGCATGGAAGAGAAGGAAGCACTGTTGCGCGCCAGACTTAAGCTGCCAGCATCGCTCATACAGCGGACGCAGAATCTGTCGAGCAAACCTGCGGGCCGCACTGGAATGAAGAAACAAACGAGCGTTTCTGCTTCCCAGCACCGCGCAAAACGCATAGCGGCAACGAGCAAGAAAAAGCCGACGAAAAGGACGACGCGCGTGATCGTCTCCATCGCCATCTACTCGTCCATTCTTCTGCTATGCGCTCTGCTGGCATTTGTGTCTTATGTGGAGCGCCTGTACAGCGAATCCGGCAAATTTCTTACCCGCGATTTTCAGGAAAACATTGAGGCATTCGAAAAACTGGTTGAGCCCAGACTTACGGCAGCCAGCGCCCGCGCGCCCATGGTCTTCTCGCTTCTCGTCCAGTTCAGCACCGCTACTGTCGCGCTGCTCATCGGCTATCTCATATTTTCTGATCAGCACTCTACTGTTCCTGAAGTCATACAGGCGGCGGTGGGAATCGTTCTTGTCGTCATCATCTGCAACCGGCTGCTGCCATATGTAATGTTCACGCGCACCAGAGGCACATGGCTGGTGCGATTCATACCTCTTCTGAAAACGCTGGTCTACCTCATGATGCCGTTCACAGTGGTGTTGGGCTTTGGACTCTCTGTGGCCGCATTGGCTGAACCACATGAGCCGGAAGAGCCCGAACATCCTTCTGAAGCCGTGGATGCGCTGATCGAAGCCGGACGTGAAGAAGGCATTCTGGAAGAGAGCGACCGCCAGTTGATCCAGTCCGTAGTGGAATTCGGCGATAAGACAGTACGCGAGGTGATGACGCCGCGTCCCGACATCTTTGCCGTCTCCGCCGATACTACGATCGAAGAATTTACCAGAATGTTGCGAGACCGCCCGCACTCACGCGTGCCCGTGTACGTCTCCACCATCGACAACATACAGGGCATGGTGCTCTCCCATGACTTGATCCAGACCAATGACAGTGAGGCCGCCACCACCATGGTCCGCAAGCTCATGCGACCGGTGATGTTCGTCCCTGAAACCAAGAAGACTTCGCAGCTTTTGCGTGAGATGCAGAAGGAAAATAATCATCTGGCGGTGGTGATTGACGAATATGGCGCTGTTGCCGGTATTGTGACCATGGAAGACCTGGTGGAAGAAATCGTCGGCGAAATCCGCGATGAGCACGAAGAAGATACAGACGTGATTCGTGAGCGTGAAGGCGCGTACATCCTGCGCGGCAATGTGGACGTGGGCCGGCTGGAAGATCTGTTCAACGTACGTCTGGAACAGCGAGACACCTCTACGGTGGGCGGACTGCTGAGCGCCCTGGTGGAGCGCATTCCACGCCCCGGTGAAGTGATAGAAGATGATGGCCTGCGCTTTGAGGTGCTGGAATCGACTGACAGAAAGGTGGAGAGAGTCCGTGTTTGCCGCGCGCAACCCGGCGGTCCCGCCAAAGAGGTAACCGTTTAAATGGCATTTCGTTCCGGCTTCGTTTCCATTGTAGGCCGCCCTAACGCGGGTAAAAGCACTCTGCTCAATGCGCTGGTGGGCGAGAAGATCGCCATCGTCACGGAAAAGCCGCAGACCACGCGCACTCGTATCCAGGGCATGGTGAATGTGAAAGCCCGGAAGGGACGCCCGGCCGGACAGATTGTATTCATCGATACGCCCGGCGTGCACAAACCGGACAGCCGCCTGAATCGCAAGATGATGCAGGAAATCCACGCCGCGCTGGAAAGCCGCGATATTGTTCTGCTACTGGTGGACGCCAGTGACCGCTTCGGTCCCGCCGACCAGTTCGTGATCGACCTGGTGCAGAAGTCCGGAGGCACGGCTTTTCTTCTGCTCAACAAGATTGACAAGCTGCAAAAAGACAAGCTGCTGCCTGTGATTGAGCACTACAGCAAGCTGCACGATTTCAAGGAGATCATTCCCATCTCGGCAATCAAGCAGGACGGTCTCGATACGCTCGTCGATAAGATCATGCGCACGCTGCCGGAAGGTCCGCGCTATTTTCCTACAGACCAGCTCACTGACCTGCCGGAACGCTTCATCGCAGCGGAGATTATTCGCGAAAAGATTCTCCTCAAGACCGGGAAAGAACTTCCCTACGCGACCGCCGTCGTGGTTGAGCGATTCGAGGATCTGCCCAAACTCACGCGCATCGCTGCCGCCATTTACTGTGAACGCGACGGACAAAAAGCCATCCTCATCGGCAAAGGCGGCCAGAAACTGAAGGAATTCGGCACGTCAGCGCGCATCGAACTGGAGGCGCTCCTGGGCAAGAAGGTCTTTCTGGAATTGTTCGTCAAAGTAAAAAAAGACTGGCGCGAATCAGCGGCGTTTGTAGACGAACTCGACTGGCGTCGACAACTGGAATCTCTGTCCCAGGCTGAGCCTACGGAAGAATTGGTAAGACCGAAGAAGGCTTGATAGATCAAACTGAAGATCTGGAAATAGGAGTTGAAGATCCAGACTATCGCAATTTCTCGGAGGTTAATATCTGCCACCGTTTAACCACCAGGGCTGCGGGGCGGAGCAAGGCCGCCAACTGATACCGCTTGAACCCTCGGGGTGGAGCAGGCCTTCAGGCCTGCGGTATGCTGCTTCAGCAAACGGCTTTAGCCGCTGAGGTGAACTCTTGAGCATTCCGTATCGCGGAAAAACATCCGACTCAACCTATTTCATCACCGCAAACATTCTCGAAAAGAAAAGCCTCTTTCAAGTTGAGAAAATTGCCAACCTCTTTGTTGAAGTCCTGCTCAGCTACCGAAAAGAAGGGAAATACTATTTGCATGAGTTTGTTGTGATGCCAGATCATTTTCATCTGATCCTCTCGCCTTTGGGGATCACCCTTGAACGGGCAATGCAATTCATCAAAGGAGGCTTCTCATTCCAGCTCAACAGGAGCCTGAAAAATAAAAGGGATGTCTGGCAGCCAAGTTACCTGGATAGACGAGTAAGAGACTCACTGGAATATCAAAAATACAAGGAGTACATATGGCAGAACCCAGTGAGAAGGGGTTTGGCGAAAACACCGGAAGAATATCTTTTTAGCTCAGCGAATCCGTTGTACCAACTCGATCCGGTACCTCAGCGGCTAAAGCCGATTTCTTCTTCTGTTTTACCGCAGGCCTGAAGGCCTGCTCCACCCCGAGGGTTCAAGCGGTTTGTGGTTGACGACCCTATTCCACCCCGTGACGAATAAAACCTTGAACGACCTCAATGCCTTGCCCAATATCAGTTCAATATGCTCATCGACATATCTTTGCCACAGTTGATGTTGCACAAACGGAATTGAAGTACGCCTGCCATAGTGGCTGCCTTCCCATCCGCCTTTACCGGTCTAAATTTCAATTGATGCACAGCTTTCTCGACTCCAGCCGAAGCCGGAGCAAACCCATATAGCGTCCGTGTGCACACTACACTTCCGTCGGGAGCTACTACAACTTCGAGAACGATTGTTGAACTGAAATCCAGATGGGCCATGATAGTTGGATCAATGTCCACTTTGTGGATTGCACGCTTTTTCATTTCGTCCGGCTTGAATCTGACGATTTGGCCGATCGACTTCATCTGGTCGGCGCACGAAATGTCAGCGTTATCGCCCAGGCTACACTGCAATGGCGGCAGGGGAGCAAGAAGAAAAACAGCCAGGGGACACAAGAGACAATTGACCTTTCTCATTGAACGCTTTCCTGAAGAGTCATTCCTTCACCGCAATCCCCAGGGTCTTCATCTTCCGGTAAAGATGGCTTCTCTCCAGCCCCAATACTTCCGCCGTCCGGGTAACGTTGCCGTGATTTTCATCCAGTTTCTTGAGAATGTAATCCCGTTCGTAAGCGGCGCGCGCCTGATGCAATGTCGAGAATCCGGAGGTGGGTTTGCCGGATTCGCGATGCATCAGCGGCGGCAAATGTTTGCGCTCGATCTTCGGCACCGTGGGATTCATGATGACCAGACGTTCAATCACGTTGCGCAGCTCGCGCACGTTGCCCGGCCATGAGTATCGCATCAGGACTTCTACCGCATCGTCAGTAATTTCTCTCGATCGCCGGCTGTAAGCGGCGGAGAATTCCTTCAGGAAATGCCGGGCCAGCATGGGAATATCTTCCTTGCGCTCGCGCAGCGGCGGCACATAAAACGGAATTACGTTCAGGCGGTAAAAAAGATCTTCGCGGAAATTGCCTTTGGAGATTTCCTCTTCCAGGTCTTTATTGGTGGCGGCAATCACGCGCACATCCACGCGAATCGGCTCATCGTCGCCCACACGGGTAAAGATCTGTTCATCGAGCGCGCGCAATACCTTCGACTGTGTCTTCAGGCTCATATCGCCCACTTCATCAAGGAACAGCGTGCCGTCATTAGCGCGTTCGAACTTACCTTCTTTATCGCCGGTCGCTCCCGGCATTGCGCCACGGCGATGCCCAAACAACTCGCTTTCAATCCAGTCTTCGGGAATGGCCGCACAGTTTACTTCCACAAAAAGATTATCTTTGCGCAGGCTGTGCGCGTGGATGGCATGGGCAGCCAGCTCTTTGCCGGTTCCGGATTCGCCAAAGATCAGCACACGTCCATTGGTGGGGGCCATAATGGAAATCTGCTGGCGCAGGGCTTTCATGGGAACGCTGTCTCCCACAATCACGCTCTTGGATTGCGTGTGCCGTTTGAACTCTGCATTTTCACGACGCAGCCGGTGCGCGTCCAGCGCGTTCTTCAGCACGATCAGCGTCCGCTCCAGTGAGAGCGGCTTTTCCAGAAAGTCAAATGCGCCCAGCTTGGTGGCCTTGACTGCCGTTTCGATCGACCCGTGTCCGGAGATCATCACCACCTCCGGCGTCTCTTCCATCTGCAGCTGGCGGATCTGTTCCAGGGTTTCCAGGCCATCGATTCCGGGCAGCCATATATCCAGCAGCACCACTTCAGAACTGCGATTCTTGAGCTGGTCCAGGCAGGCTTCGCCGCTTTCAGCCACTGTTACCTTGTAACCCTCTTCTTCAAGAATTCCGCGCAACGACTCTCGAATGTCTTTTTCGTCGTCCACCACCAGGATGTTATGCATTCTGCCTTTGTGCCTCTGCCATCTCGCTTGCCAGAGGCAGCTCGACGATAAATTTTGCTCCAATCGGCTTGTTCTCTTCCACACGGATCGAGCCGTGATGGTCTTCAATAATACGGCGCACAATCGCCAGGCCCAGACCCGGTTCCGCGCTTCTTCGTGGAGAAATAGGGCAAGAAGAGCTTTTCTTTCATTTCGCGATTGATGCCGTGTCCCGTGTCCGCAATCACAATCTCCACGCCATCTCCACTGTCCAGCAATGACGTGGCAATATGGATCTCGCGCACAAAAGTTCGCTGCATCGCCTCCGCGGCGTTGTCGATCAGGTTCGCAAGTGCGCGCTTGATCGCTTCCGGATCAGCCATCGCCAGAGGCAGGTTTGGTTCCAGCTGTTTTTCTACCTGAATTCCTTCCAGCCGCCCATTGAACATGGCGAGCGTGGTCTCCACGATTTCATTCACGTCGGCGGGCCGCGGTTGGGCTTCAGGGAAACGCGCCAGCGATGAGAACTCGTCCACCAGTCCGCGGACCGTTTGCACTGCCTCTGAAATGGTTGCCGCGCAGCTATTAATCACCGACAGCGAGTTCTGGTCAGGCGCGCTGCCTCGCTCCAGATGCCGGCGTATCCGTTCCGCGGAAAGAGCGATGGGTGTCAGCGGATTCTTGATTTCATGCGCCACCCGTCGCGCCACTTCACGCCACGCCGCTTCCTTCTGTGCTTTCAGCAATTCGCTGAAGTCTTCAAACACAATGACGTAGCCAAGCCGCTGTGTCCCGTGCTGGACGGATGATACGGTCACGCTGGCATTCACCTTGTGCTTGTCTCCAGGAATTTCAAGTTGTGCCGCCGTAATTGCCATCCTGTCAGCACGGCGCAGCAGGTGGTCCAGATCTGAGGCTATCTCCTCCGGGAACACCTGCTCCAGGGTGGAACCCTGCAGCGTTGATCCGCCCTGCGGGCAGAACATGCGGCCAAAAGCGACATTGGTATGGGTCACGCGCCGGTCAGGGCCCAGCGAAAGAACGCCGGTGGGAATACTCTCAAGGATGGTCTCGATGTGGCGGCGCCGCTGTTCCAGCTCCGTGTTCGAGTTGGTGAGCGCTTGCGTGGCTACCTCAATCTTGCGTCGGCTGCTTTCCAGTTCGGCCGCCATGCGGTTGAATGAAGCAACCAGTTCGCCCAGTTCATCGGCCGCCGAGACTTCCACGCGATGTCCAAGATGCCCAAGCGATATCTCGCGTGTAGCTTCAGCCAATGCTTCCACGGGACGTGTAACCAGTTTGGCCACGAAGAGCGAAAACCAGGTCGCCACAAACAGCACCAGTACCGTGAGCAACGTGAGCAAAAGCATGTAAAGTCCGCGAATGCGCTTGGACTCACGGCTCAAAAGTTGATATTGCTGCTGGTCCTGAGTGATCTCCGCCAGGGTGGGAGTGAAATCTTTTGGCAGCGGCATACCAATCAGGATCTTGCCTGATTTGCCGACCGGAGCTGTGGCCAGCAGATATTCCACGTCGCCAAAATTCCATTTTGCCGGCTTCTTTTCCAGAGTCTCCAGATCGGGCAGTATGGAATGCAGAACCGGCCAGGGACGCGGCGAATTCAAGCTGGCAACACTGTCATGGTCAGCCAGGGCAAACGCAAATCCGCCCTGCAGCGTTGGCTGATGGCGGTGAAATTCGTGCAGCACACCATTGTAGTTGGCGGTCTGAAAGGCGCGCTGTGTCTCAGGCGAGTTGGCTATCTCCGCGGCTTCCTGGCGCGCATTTTCAGACGCGTAATTGGTAAGCAACACACCAATCTGTCCGGAATCTTTCTGCAACTCATTCACCGGCATGGAAAACCATTTATCGATGGAGCGGTTCATGAGTCCATAGGAAAACATGAACATCACAATGGCCGGCGCAAATGAAAGTACCAGCGCGCCTATCACCATGCGCGTGCGAAAGCGAGATCCCAGAACACCCAGTCTTCGTTCTGCGTAAAGCTTGACCAGGTTGCGAAACAGGACGAACGTGAGCACCACCAGCAGCAGAAATACCAGTGCTGAAAGCGATACCAGGACCAGCGTTTGCTGGGCCGAGTCGGGACGCAATTGCCTTAAATTGAATGCCTGCTGGGAAAAAACGGCTCCGAAAAGGAGCAATATCCCGAGCGCCAGAGGTATCAACACGGCGCGCCGCTGGCTTACCGATAGCGATTTTTTTGGCTCGGGCTTAACAATGGGCACAGGTCGATACTCAGATTACATCCGGCAGTTCCTGCCAGGCTGGAATCCATTATATGCGTGCGCCAAAAGGGCATCTCAAATGAATCAGGGAATGGCTTGCGCGGCCCGGGGCATGACTTGTGTGCTTGCGGGGAACGTGACCGCGAAGGTGGTGCCGCTGTTCCCGGGATCGGTGCTGGTGGTAACGGTAATGGTGCCGGAATTCTTTTCCACCAGGTTCTTGCTCACCCACAGACCCAGACCGTTGCCCACGTCCGCCTTGGTGGTGAAAAACGGCTGATAGAGTTTCCTGAGGTCACCGGACAAGATGCCTTGACCGTGATCTGTAACTTCGATGCGGATGGCGTTCTCGCCAGACGGACTACAGCGCAGCAGAATGATCCCACCATTCGACGAAGCATCAATGGCATTGCTGACCAGGTTTGAGACCACCTGCCTCACCTCGCCTTTCACCGCATTTATCCAGCACCCCGCGCAACGTGTTTCCAGGACCAGGTTCTTGTTCTGTATCTTTGCCTGCATCATGAACACGATGTCCTGCAGCAGTTCGCCGCTTTCAAAATTCTCCGCTGTTGCGTTGTCTTTATAGAAAGCAAGAGTCTGTCGCGATATATGCGCCACCCGTTTTAGTTCCTGTTGCGCGGCTTCCAGCAGTCCGCGCACGTGGGTGCCGGCTTCCGGCGAGCTTTGCGCAAGGTAGATCAGGTTCACCACCGCCGCCAGCGGATTATTCATTTCGTGTGCGACTGTGGCGGCAAAGCGGCCGGTGGCGGCCAGCTTTTCTCCGCGGCGGAGCGCGATCTCCGCATTCTCCCGGCGTTCTTCCGCCGTATTCAACGCGGCAGCAACCAGCAGAAACGTTCCCACCTGGATCGCTACATTCATGGACACAACCAGCGCCGTAATAGCGGCAGGAGAAGCAATCCCGCTGCGGTCCAGCAGTAGTCTGATAAATCCCAGCATTGGAATCACAGGCAGGCTGAACAGGAGAAGACGGCGCGCCAGGTAGCCCCCGCCTGCACGTCTCAACACGATTCCCGCCAAACCGCGCCTGGGATCCGAGAGCAACATTCCCACGGATAAAACCATGAATGTCAGGGCCGTGGTCTTGGACATCCAGCCGGAATAGAAAGCAGGCACGCCGTAGAGATGGCCGATGAGTCCCATGTAGGAAATGCTGAAAACGGCCACGGCAAAGACTTGCATCACGGGCAGGCGCGATCGCGCATGAAGAAACATCAATCCCGTGGCGGCCAGCACAAAATTAATGGCCGTGTTTTTCGCCATTCTCCCCGGCGGCAGATTCGGGGCGAACCACAGGTTCATGCGGCCATGAAGAAGCAATCCATCCATGCCAAGATTGAGATGTCTGAGATGTTCGGCCAGGGTCGCCGCCGCAAAGACCAGCACCACAACCGCTGATGCCACGGCCAGGATCCGGGCCCATTTCTGCTGGTGCTGATGCAAATACAGCGAAATGCCGGAAAGAACAAAGCAGGCAGCCGTATTGGGGGCCATGAAGCGGATCACGGTCGTACTCTTCAGCTCCCAACCCAGCAGAACGAACACTGCGCAACCAATAATCAGGATGGCTATGCGGCGGGAATCAAAGCGAAGGAAGACGGTTTCCGGCATGCAGGATAGGGTATTCGGTCCAGCGATTAACAGCCTTCAAAGAATCGGTCAGTGCCCCAGGATACAGTGGTGGCTTTGATTCGCAGGATCTCTGAATAGTTGCCAAAAGAAACTCCGGCTGCCAGGATTGTTCCGGGTGCCGGAGCGATTCACTAAACTTCTTTGTCCTCCGGTCTACTCCGGAGAATCGATCTGGGCGCGTTGCAGCTTATCAGAGTAGTCGATGTAGATCGCCTTCCATTGCGTGTAAAAATCGATAGCGCCCAATCCGCCTTCACGATGCCCATTGCCCGTGGCTTTGGTTCCCCCAAAGGGCAGATGCACCTCAGCCCCGATGGTTGGAGCATTGATATAGGTAATGCCGGCGTAAATGTCGCGCATGGCCCGGAAAGCCCGGTTCACGTCTCGCGTGTAGATGGAAGACGAGAGTCCATACTGCACGCCGTTGGCTATTTCAATCGCGTTTTCAAAGTTCTCGCAGGGAATCACGCTCAGGACCGGACCGAAGATCTCTTCCTGGGCAATGCGCATGCGCGAATTCACGTCCGTGAATACGGTGGGCTCAAAGAACCAGCCATAGGAATGCTCCGGCTTATTGAGTGCCTTGCCGCCGGATTCCAGCTTTCCGCCTTCGCCCTTGCCGATCTGAACATACTTCTCCGTGGTCGCAACCTGCTGCTCATTGATCTGCGGACCAACTTCAACGCTCTCATCCAGGCCGTTGCCCACTTTCAGCCTTTGTGCGCGATAGATCAGGCGATCAGCAAATTGCCGGTAAACGCCTTTTTGTACGATCACCCGGCTGGCAGCGGTGCAGCGCTGTCCCGTGGTGCCGAAGGCCCCCCACAAAACGCCTTCCAGCGCCAGGTCCAGATTGGCGTCGTCCAGGACGATAATGGCATTCTTGCCGCCCATCTCCAGTGAACATGGCTTGAAGTTGCGGGCCGCTGTTTCACCCACTATGCGCCCTACTTCACTTGACCCGGTAAAGGATATGGCCCGCACGTCCGGGTGTTCCACAATGGGAGCGCCCGCATCCGGGCCGAAGCCGGTAACAATATTCACCACGCCTTTGGGCAGCCCTGCATCGGTAAGCGCCTTGACCAGATTGAATGTGGAGAGCGGCGTGTCTTCCGCCGGTTTGATCACGCAGGTATTACCGCAGACCAGGGCGGGCAGGAGCTTCCATGATGGGATCGCCATGGGGAAATTCCATGGCGCGATCATGCCGCAAACGCCGATTGGCATGCGCACCGCCATGGCGAATTTGTTGGGCAACTCCGAGGGTACCGTAGCCCCGAAGAGCCGCCGGCCTTCGCCGGCCATGTAGTAGGCCGTGTCAATGGCTTCCTGTACATCGCCCCGCGTCTCTTTCAGGACTTTTCCCATTTCGCGCGTCATCAACCGGGCGTACTCTTCCTTGCGCTCAGTCAGGATTTCAGCAGCGCGGAAGATGATCTCAGCCCGGCGCGGGGCCGGCACCAGACGCCAGCGTTCAAACGCGAGCTTCGCCGCGGAAACGGCATCATCGACATCACGCTTGTCTGAACGCTGAAAGACCCCGATCACATCCCGGGTGTCCGCCGGATTTAGATTTTCATAGGTCTGTCCGCTGCGGGACTCTACCCATTCGCCATTAATAAAATTCTTATAAATCTTCGCCGCCATATACGCAGTGCCTCTCCTCAATCAAACTTCTATCGTACCAAAGAGACGGACGCGCACAGGGATGGGCCCGAATGTCAAAATGGCATGAACATACTATCGGGAATCGTTTTTATGCTTTTGGAAACAAACCAAAATAAGTGAATCTGGGCCCTACAAATTAATGTATTGTTTAATGAATTTATTGGGAATGTGGAGCGAGAGCAGCAACACGGTGGGACTTCACAACAAGAACGAACCTGAGGCAGGTCATCATGGCAACTCTGGCACCAAGGTCTCTCTCCATGGCAATCCTACTGGCGGACGATGACATTCAACTGGCCAATTTTCTGTCCAAATCTCTGGAATCAGAAGGCTATGCGGTCCATACAGCGTTGGACGAAGTCACTGTATTGGAAGAATTGCGCCGCCAGAATTATCAACTCATTATTCTTGACTTGAACTTTGGTCCGACAGATGGCTTGCAGCTCCTGGAGCGTCTACGCGCACGAGGACTGGAAACGCCTGTGATTGTGCTGAGCGCTCGTGATCGTGTAACCGACCGCATAAAGTCGCTGAACCTGGGCGCGGATGACTATATAACCAAGCCATTTTCTTTTCAGGAACTGGCCGCCCGCGCGAACGCGCTGCTTCGCCGCAAGGCAGACCCGGCACTCAGTGTTTTGCGCATTGAAAATCTGGAACTTGATCCGGCATCACGCAAGGTCCACCGCGGAAGCCGCGATATCAAGCTGAGTCCGCGCGAATTTGATCTTCTTCACCTGCTGATGCGCCGTGGCGGCGATACCGTCAGTCGCCATGAATTGCTGAGAGAATGCTGGGGCCAGGAAAACGAGACTGACAGCAACCTGGTGGACGTTTATGTGAATTATCTACGCCGTAAAATTGACGTCGCGGAGGACGAGAAGCTGATCTACACCGTTCGCGGATCGGGCTATCGGCTGGGCAAAGCCCCTTTAGGCCACGGTTTGGAGCTTGTTGACACGGGTGAAGATCTGGGCTTCCTGGCCGGAGATCCCGATCCTTCCGCGGCCCTGCCTCCAACCGAGGCCATCACTCTCCAGCAGACGCCGTTGCGGGCCTTGGTTCATTCCCTCGCGCACGATCTGGCGCAGCCTCTTACCAGCGTGCGCTGTTTCCTGGAGATGCTGTCAGCACGTGGTGCGAATCTGTCGCCGGACGATAAAGACCTCAAAATCATCGAAGAGCAGGCAGATCGGACCGTTAGCCTGACCAAAGGCATCTCTGCCCTGGTCCGCGACGTGCCCCTGCCTAAAGGACCGTGGACTCCGCTCGATTCCCTGCTGAATGACGTCTTCCACGATTTCATCGCTCTGCAAAACGCCGGCCTGCTCGTTCTGGACCGTCAATGGGACCCCGCGATACAGGTGACCAGTATGCCGATTCTTCGCCAGCTCTGCATCCTGATTGTCGCCAAGATTGCCGGGAAAAACACTTCTGCGATAAAACTTACAGTCAGCGCAAAGCTCTCCGGCGGCCGTTGCGATCTTTCATTTATCTGGGTGACAAATGGGAACCGCCCGGGGCTGCATGCAAAGGGCATTATCAATGAGACTCTTCCCTATTTGCAGGGGATGGTCGATTCCATTGGCGTTGAAATGAGTGTCCCCGCAGACCAGGCGGAGATCACATTGCGCGTTCCCGCCGGGCCTCTCGCAACAAACGCGCGACAGGGAACGGCCAATTAGAGTTTTGCGCGCGGGGCAGCATCATTCGCTTCGCGCATCACTCTCCCATCACTGCAACTACCACCCGCTTCTGCCGCTGCCCGTCAAATTCCGCATAGAACACCCTCTGCCATGTCCCCAGCACCAGCTTTCCATTGTTCACCGGCAGCATGACCTGATGATGCACCAGGATCGCTTTCAGATGTGAATCGCCGTTGTCCTCTCCGGTGCGGTGGTGAAGGTATTCTTCGCGAAATGGCGCCAGCTGCTCCAGCCAGCGATCGATATCGTTGATCAGCCCTTCTTCGTTGTCATTCACGTAAACGCCGGCGGTAATGTGCATGGCAGAGACCAGCACCATGCCATTTCGTACCCCGCTGGCATGCAGAATCTTCTCTACCTGGGGCGTGATGTGTATGTACTCACGATGGCCTTTGGTGTTGAAGGTCAGATAGTCGGTATGAAATTTCATGTGTCACCCATTTGCCTTTTTTTGCGGTGAAATTTGCCCTTAGTGTAGATGCTCCTGGTTTCCGCGAGAACAAGGCCCTGGCAAACCAGGGGGCCGTTCCTCAAGACAATCCCCCAAGCGTGCTTGTCATTCTGACTGTTATCTTGGTACATTGGTACCAATGGCAAACGACAAACATTCTCTCGAAGTAGAACGCGTACAAACGGGCGTGCGCCTGGAAAAACGCATGCTCAAGGTCCTAAAGGCGGTAGCTGAGTTGAAGGACATGAGCCTGGGCGATCTTCTGGAAGGCATCATTCTCCATGTTTTTGAGGGCAAGACGCCGTTCTCGGCCGAGTCCCTGCGTGAGATCGAGCAATTCAGAAAAATCTACGGCCTCACGCTAAGAGCCTCAGACAGCCACAAGTTGAAGGAGCGCGGAAAATGATTCTGTTTGAACTCCTAATTTTAGGCAGCATAGGCGTCGGCCTGGTCGCGCGTACGGCAACATCAAAACCCGAGTCTCAGCGCCTCCACGTAAGAAACGCTTTTGCATTTGACCTGCGGGAATCGCAGGAGAAGGTGGCTCCCCTCTTCGGCGCTCATCGCGAGCGTGTCTGGGCGGAAGGATGGGACCCGCAGTTTATCTTTCCGCAGCCGGCGCAAGATCGGCAAGGCTCAGTGTTTCAGGTAAAGAAAGGCAGCCACGATAGCACGTGGATCAGCACAATCTTCGAGCCGCACCACATCCAGTATGTCTACTTCATTCCTGAAGTCATGGCCGTACTGATCGATATCCATCTCTTGCCCACACCACACTCCGGTACCCACGTGGAAGTCGCATATGAACGAACCGCGCTTTCAGCCGAGATGAATAACCATATTCGCGAACAGGGAAATAAGGACGCAAAATCAGCCGAAGAATGGCCCACGTCGATCGAGGGCTATTTCGAAAGGAGAAAAGCAAAATAGCGTTGGAGGCAGCGACAGAAAAATAAACAAGGGCTCGCGCCGTCCACGCGCGTCGAGCCCGCTGCAACAAGCGCACGCCGGTGTTGCAACGACGAACACTTGTAAGCGGTTTGGAGCGAAGCGACAGAAAAACTAGTTCATCATCGCCATGGACCGGCGCAATCCCAGTGCGGTATGGCGAACTTCATCCACGTCAGACGCGTCCGGAGCCATCTTCACATACTCTTCAAAATCGGCCACTGCTCCCGGGTAATCGTGCAGGTTGTAACGCAATGCGGCACGTTGCTTTACGTCTTCCGGCGATCGTGGATAGATGACCAGAATCAAATCTACTACCTGGACGGCCCGGCGGAAGTCGCGTTGCGCCAGGTAGATGGATCGCAGATTATTCAGCATGCGTGTGAGCATCTGGCGGCGCGTGACAATCAAAAGGAATTCGGGCTGAAGTGTGACCTGTCCGGAATAAATGTCTTTCACTTTTTGCCGGCAGTCTTCCTCACTGAGGATCGATCCCCGCTCAAAAGCGTCGATCAGAATCGACCGGCCGTTCAGGTCGTAATGTTTCAGCAGAAAATGTCCGGGCATGCCGACGCCGAACAACTGGAAGCCGGCGCGCCGTCCTACTTCCATGTAGATCAACGCCATGGTGATGGGAATTCCCAGGCGGCGATCCAGCACGTCATTGATGAACGAATTGCGCGGACTGTAATAGTCAACGCTGTTGCCGCGGAACATCTCTTCCTGGAAAAGCACGTGGTTGAGTGCGGCGATGCAATCCGCGGGATCTTCCGGGTCCTGTATGCGTGCAGATACGCGGCGGGCAAGATCTTCCACCTGTCGGACATAAACGCCAGGATCAAGATCAGGATACTCGATGCGCGCGAACGTCAGGGCGGCGCTGAGCAAATCAATCCGCTCATCATCGATGCCGGAATTTACCAGGGCCGAGAAAGCTTCCATCACTTCCCGGCTGGCTGCATAACGCATGGCTGAATTCTAGCCGAATTCAGAGACTCGGGTTTTGAGTAAAGTAGCTCCACTGCTCGCCATAGGTTCCACTATCGCCCCTGCCCATGAAACGTCGCCGGATCCCCATCTCCCACTCGCTCTCCCACCAGAGGGAAGCCCGGCGATTCCAGCTTCATGCTGGCAGCGTGGCCGTTCTGCACTACGAACGAAATATGCGACGCGGCAGACGACCGCATGGCAAAGCTGCCATCATCCTGTTTCAGCAGACGCTCCGGTCCTTCGCCCAGCGGCTGGATCATCAGTCGCCCATTCTCGTCAAAGACGCGATAGGTCCGGCGGAATTGCGCGAATGAGTCGTGCAGGTTAGCGCCGACCTGACCCAGTTTCAGCACAAACGTTCCCGCCAGTTGTTTACGCTCTTCGGCGGCAACAGGATTATCGGCCAACGTGGGTTGGGATTCAGGTTTGCGTTCAGGCAACGCAGGCAAGCCCAGAATCGCGCGTCCAAGGGCGCGGGTAATGGCGTATGCGTTCTGGTCTTCCGTGTTGGTCAAAACAACGATGGTGAGATTGTCGTCAGGAAAATCGTACAGGCTGCCGCTATATCCCATGAGTGACCCATGCTGCCCGATTCGGCGGTGGTCGTTTTGCCGATTGTCGTTTTGAAGCTGGTCATCTTCGTGGCTCAAAATCATGGCGAATCCATATTGCGCTTTTGCGTCCTGCGCGGACATATGCTGCGCGGCGCCCTCGGCGGTGGTCATCTGCTTGAACGTTTCCGGGCGGACCAGGTTTTTGACCTTGATTGCACGCCAAAGCTGAAGCAGGTCGCCCACGGTGGAGCAGAAACGCAGGTCAGAGTTATACGCCATTCCGTTCTCGCGGGCTTCAACATAACTTGTTCCAAACTTGCGGTAGGCGTGGCCGAGTCCGCGAGTAAGCGTGAAGTCGTCACAATACGTGGTGGATTTCACTCCGGCGGGCTTGAAGATGTTCTGCTGCACGTAGTCAGGAAAGCTTTGGCCTGTAACGCGCTCCACAATCGTAACCAGGAGCTGAAAACCGGAGATGGACCAGTCCCACTTTTTGCCCGGTTCATTGACCCAGTTCTTCCCCGCGTAGAGAGCCATGACCTCATCCAGCGCCTTAGGCTGGCGACTGGTGGCTTCAATGGGATCGCCCAGGTAGTGGTAATCCACGATGCCAGAAGTGTGGTTCAGCAATTGCCGGATGGTGACGTGGTGGCCTTGCAGCGGGAATTCTGGAATAAATTTGGAGATGTCGTCATCGAGTTGAAGCTTGCCGCGCTCCACCTGCTGCATCACCGCTATCCCGGTGAACGGCAGCATGGGTCCAACCACATGATAGACAGTCTCATCTTTCGCAGCAGTTTCCAGGCCGAGATCGGCGAAGCCATATCCTTTGTGCAGCAGGATGCGATCCCCGCGCGCCACCAGGACTGACGCTCCCACCACGCGCTCCTGCGCGATCACGCGCTGAATAATGGCGTCGAGTTTAGCGGTATCCGCATCGGCCGCGGCGGTGTTGGCGGCTTGAAAAGCATGAGCGGCGGAGCAGAGGAGCAGGATGACAGCAGCGAAGCAGGACGTCATACGCATGGCTGTGGATTATAGCCGTGATGACCTCGAAATGAGCTTCGCGGAAATAAGCTTCGCAGAAATAGGAGTCGCAGAAACAGGCCAGGCGCCGGAGGCCTGCTCACAGGGACTCCGGCGCACTGAATCAATTCAGACCGGCGGGAAGGAATGCAATCGCGCCGATCAAAATGATTGAAATCACAATGGTCACCAGCATGGAAGCAAGGAAAGCCGCCATGCTGGGGTAAATCTCAGAAGCATCCGGCCGCGACTCCAAAGGACGCGGATGCGAAGGTTGTTCAAAATGTGTCATATGCCGCTCCTTTAGAAATTAAATGTCATGGCTGCTGTGTAACTCCGCGGTGTAACAAAGTGCGTGCCGCTGAAGGTGGAAAGGAAGTTATAGAGCGCTACTTTATTAGTGAGGTTGATCACGGTAAAACGCGCGCCAACCCGGTATCGGTCTCCACGAAATAGGTTGTCATGCCCCAGGGCAACGTCAAAGAGGCTTCTTGATGCGATGCGTGGAGGATTATGGTCGTCGTTCTCGGTTCCAGGCGCCGGTATGGATACCCGTGTGGAACCGTATTGTGAAGGCGCGCAGGTGGTCAGCGGCGCGGAAAGGGTCGGGACCACGTTGCCGCAAAAAAGGCCGGCTTGTATCTGCTGGTCCGCAGTCAGGCCAGTGAGATCTACGGGAGTAGTGGTATCCGTCGCAAAGGGCACAGCTCCCGCGACCAAACCGCTGTCATAGCGCCAGTTCATGCCGAGCCAGGGACCCTTCTTCCACGGCTGGTATTGCAGATGGGTGGTCTCGTTGAATTTTTCGTCGTGATCGATGCGGAACGGCAAACCGCTCTGCCCGACTGTGACGCCCAGTCCGCCAATCTGCGGCGGGAAGAAGCGGGCCGCCACGCTGGAGAAGACCATCAACGCGGTGAAGCCATGGAAGTCCGGCACGCTCACCCGGCCGGCGAATCCGGGAATTTTCGAATTGTGCCACTCAATGGGAAAAGTAATCGGTGTACTGCCCAGCACGCTGAAGTCGTACGCGTTGTGTGTGTACTTCCAGATGTATTCGCCCGAGAAGACAAAATGCTTTCCCCAAGCCTGTTCCAACCCGGCGTGGAATTCATTACGCCATCCCGGACTGAACGGGGCCGGTATGCACGGCACCAAAGCGGCAATCACGGCAAAGTTGCAGCCGGTGGCTGACAGCACCAGGTTTTCATTGAACGGTGTTTCCAGTACGCGCGCATAGGAAACCCGCAGCACGGTGCTTGTAGGTTTGATGTTGTAGGCGATACCTAGTCGCGGCTCAATTTCCTGATGCGTGGTTAAGCCGTTGTAAATATCGCCGCGAACGCCAAGATTGAATGTCCAGTTCCCGGTGCTGATAGCGTCCTGAAGATAGAGGCTCAGTTCCTTCACGTCGGCGCGGCCTTGAAAATCAAACTGCGTGCTGCTGCCTCCGACACAGTTGTCCGCGGCGGCAGGATTAGGACGAGTGAGGTCGAAACAGCCAAGGAACGACTGAAAGGGTGAGGCCGCTGCCGGATTCGCGGCTGTGTTCGGTTGCAGCCCGGCGCCCGCGCACTGTGACGGATCAGTAAATCCGGAAACCGGACTTCCGCTGGCGTCAATACAAGGAGCGTTCAACGCCGGATCAACAATTCCGAGATTGTCATTTTCCCGCAGCAACGTCTGCTGATACGTGACCCCGGCTTTGATGTTGTGAATTCCCTTCGCGTGGGAAATGTCAGAGCGCAGTCCCATATTGGTGAGGCTGCGGTCCTGGGAGATAGTCTCCTGTTGGATCGGGCCAAGGTCCGCAAAAGGATTGTTGCTGGGATAGTAGTTGTATTGATCTTTGCGGACGAACGCCCCCAGTGTAAACACCGTGTTCGGATTCAGCAGCCGCGTCCATGACGGCGCAATGTTGAATGTCTTGATCTGGGAGCGCTGGTCGGTCGGCCCCACCAGGTTTCCGGACGGGTCGGTTACTCCCACGTTGAGGTTGTCAAAGGAATTGGGAGTCTGGAACCAGGAGCGCGTAAAACCCAAATTAAGGTGAACGGAATCGGTGTTGGACATCTGAAAATCAACCCGATCAAAAATGTTCTGCTGGTTTCCCTTGGCATGCAACACAGTAAATTCCGGAGGATCAAGAAAACGCCCTCCGTTGAGCCCGCTCACGGAAATAAAATTTCCCCAAGTGGCTCCGCCATATCCCAGGTTGAAGGCAACATCTGAGGTTCCAAAACTTCCATACGAAGTTGTAATGCTTCCTTTCGGCGTGGTCTGTCCCTGACCTGAGCGCGTAGTGACATTGATGACAACGCTGGTTTTGTCGCCGAATTCAGCCGGCGGCGCCCCCGCAATTACCTCCATCGACTCGATTGACTCCAGCGGGATCTGGTTGGAGAACACTTTGCTCTGCTGGTCAGTGATTGGCTGGCCATCCACCGAAAAAGAGTTTTCCGCGTGGTCGCCCATGCCATGAAAGAGACCGTTTGAATCTGCTGCGATTCCCGGCGAAGCCAGGGTCACCAGCGAACTCACCGAAGAGGACGAGCTTTCCAGTGGAAGCTTGTCGAATAGGTTGCGGTCTACATCCGTATGAAACGTGGGAGAACTCTCAACCAGATCAGCGCCTCCTGCTTCCACGTTCACCACTTCTTCAGATCCCTTCACGCTCAAAGAAATGTTCAAGTTCACCGGGACGATCGACCGCACGTCAACATCCTGCGAGTACGTGGCGAAGCCAGGACCGCTGACCACAAGGTGGTAGGGGTTAAAAGGAACGTTGGGAACCACAAAATGCCCGGCTCCGTCCGTCTGAACCGTTCGGGACAAGCCGCTCACCGGGTTGGTTAGCTCTACTTTTACGTTGGGAACAACGGCTTTGGTTGCGTCAGTAACTGTGCCTTGAATGGTGCCGGAGCTGACTGAGCTCTGGCCCACGGCAGATAGTGAGAGGGCAACGACCGCGAAGAACAACGCGGACGCGAGAATACGGGCGTTTCTAAAAAGAATAGAAAAAGGCATCACTCCTCCATGAGTAAGTGGTGTGGGTGGCACTAGTAAGTTGTGGTGATTAAGCGAGGAGACTAGGCCGCGGGAGGAGGTCGCGATGAGTAGGGCGATGAATGTTGTTCTGCTTTACTCTGCGTCTCCAGCACAAGGCTGAGGAAGCCAATCTGCTGGAACGTGACGCTGGTGTGGCAAATGGTTGCCACACGCGATGCTGCGTGCAACAGCGGGCAAACGGGACAATGCCGTGCGTCTTTTTCCAGTCCATCGACGTGGAAATGCAACGCCTGCGCCGCCGCTGAACCCAGCACAAGCACCAGGCAGGCGATAACCAGCCAGGGCGGGATCCAACGTGCGATGTTGCCTTGTTTGTATTTCATAGCAGTAAAAAACCAATTCAATGTTGCGCAAACTTAAAATATTCGCTACTCGGATTTCGATCACACCTGCAAAACATCTCCTTCACGGGCAAGGGTTTTATAGAGCACCGGGTTGATGAAAAAACCAAGGAAGAGTCTGGATACAAGCCCCGCCACGATCACAATCGCGAACGGCTTCTGCGTGTCCGATCCAATGCCGGTGGAGAGCGCGGCCGGCAATAATCCCAGACACGCTACCAGCGCCGTCATCATGATGGGTCGCAGGCGCAGCAGTGCGGCTTCTCGCGTGGCCGTGCCTATGTCCATTCCTTCCAGACGCAATTTGTTGATGTATGAAATGAGAATTACTCCGGTTTCCACTGACACACCCATCAGGGCCAGCAATCCGAGAGCGGAAGATACGCTGAAAGATGTGTTCGTGAGTTTAAGTGCGATCAGCGCGCCTACCGGCTCGGTCATAATCACGTCGAGGGCAATCGCCAGGGGGAACTTGAAGTTTCCGTAGAGCGCGAAAAGGATAAAAAAGATCAGCAGAACGGCGAGAGGGCCAATGATGAAGAGCTGCTGTTTGGCCGCCAGAAATTGGTCATACTCACCGCCCCAGGCAACGCGGTATCCGGGGGGAATCTGAACTTTCTTCTTCACTGCGGCTTGCCCTTCTTCCACCGCACGTTGCAGGTCACGATGTTCAATGCTGTACTGCACGCCTATATAGCGTGAGTTGTTCTCGCGATAGATAAATGACGCGCCGTTGCCCTGTTCGATGGTCGCCATCTGACTGATGGGAATCTGCTGGCCGTCCGGCGTGCCGACCAGTAAATTACCAATCTCCTGCGCGCTGCTGCGGAACTGCGGCTGCATTCGCACGACAAGATCAAACAACTTTTCGCCCTGGACCACCTGGGTGGCAGCCTGGCCGCCGATCGCGGCCTGGATCACGGCCTCAACGTCAGCCACGTTGATTCCGTAACGGGCGATTTTCTCGCGATCAACGTCAATATTCAGGCTGGGCTGGCCCAGTTCGTGCACCACGGTAAGTTCGGTAAAGCCGCGAACGTCTTCGAGCGTCTTCCTGATCTCAACGGCTTTCTTCTCCAGCACTTCAAGATCAGGCCCATAGATTTTCACCGCCAATGCGCTCTTCAAACCCGTGAGAGCTTCATCAACAGCGTCCTCCGCCGGTTGCGTATGGTTAAAAATGATTCCGGGAAATGCTTCCAGTCTCTTGTCGATGGCGACAATCAATTTGTCTTTGGTATCGTACTTTCCCTTCCACGCAGGATCGCCGTAGGGCTTCAGGCCAACATAGAACTCGGCATTGAAGAAACCGGTGGGATCGGTGCCGTCATCGGGACGTCCGTGCTCTGAGCCAACCACGGTGACTTGCGGATAGGAAATCAGAATGTCGCGGACCTGCGGGACAATCTTGCTCGACTCTTCAAATGAGATAGTGTAAGGCATGGTGGCGCGATACCAGAGCGCGCCTTCGTCAAGATGAGGCATGAATTCGCCGCCAATGAACGGGACCAGTGAGATGGCCGCGAGAAAAATCAGGAAACCAATCAGCAGCGTCAACCAGCGATTTTCAAGGCACCAGTCAAGCTGCCGGGTGTAAATCTTTTTGATCCAGTCAAAGGCGCGGTTCCTTGGCTCTTTCACGCCACCTTTGAACATGAACGACGCCAGCACGGGAACCAGCGTGAGCGTAAGGATCAGCGCACCGATCAGGGCAAATGACATGGTGTCCGCCATAGGGTGGAACAACAACCCTGATGGCCCCGTCAGTGCATAAATAGGAAGGTAGCCGGCAATGATCACAGCGACCGAATAAAAGATAGGCCGATCAACATCTTTGGCGGCCGCCAGAATTACCTCATTCAGCCGGTACGGCTTGCCTTCACGCAGCGCCAGTTCACGATAGATGTTCTCCACCATGACCACGGTGCCGTCAATGATGATGCCAAAATCAATGGCGCCGATCGACAACAGGTTGGCGGAAACGTTACGCGCGTGCAGGACGACGAAAGCGAAAAGAAGTCCCAGCGGGATGGTAAGCGCAACAATAATCGCGGCGCGCCAGCTGACCAGAAAGAAAACCAGCACCAGCAGCACCAGGATCATGCCGCGCACAAGATTGTCTTCCACCGTTCGCGTGGTGACCTGGACCAGCGCGCTGCGGTCATAAAAAGGACGGACCTTGACATCGGGCGGCAGGATCGAGCTGTTCAGCTCCTGCGTTTTTTGCTCCACAGCCTGGAGGACGGTCTGCGTCTTCTCATCGCGACGCATCAGGATCACGCCTTCCACTGCGTCATTCTGGTTCGATGTGCGCGTCTGAAAACCAAACGAGCCCAGGCGTGGCGCATTGCCGATGGTGACCTCGCCCACGTCACGTACGCGTATGGGAGTCCCCTTGATGCTGGCGACGACAATGTTGCCAATGTCAGACGTGTTGCGCACCAGGCCCAGACCGCGCACGTAATAGAACTGCCCGCCCTGCGAATAAAAACCGCCACCAGCATTCGCGTTGTTGTTGGACAGCGCCGTGAGTACCTGCGGGACTGTCAGGTGATATCCGTACAGCTTGGCCGGGTCCAGCAGGACTTGATACTGCATGACCGTCCCGCCAAGGCCGGAATCGTCAGCCACACCGGGGACTGATTTGTAAGCGCGCTCGATGACCCAGTCTTCAATCGTCTTCAACTCTTGCGGAGTGCGATCAGGACTTTCCAGAACGTAGCGATAAACCAATCCGCTGGGACTGAACAGAGGCGCCATGCTGGGCGCTACACCCGACGGGAGCTGCGCGTCACCAATGCGCTGAAAAATTACCTGTCGCGAAAAATAGTTGTCCGTGCCGTCTTCAAACGTAAGGCGGATATCGGAAAGGCCGTAGAGAGAAATAGAGCGCATCACCACCATTTGGGGTGCGCCGGACATTTCCACTTCCAGCGGCAACGTAATCAGGCGTTCAACTTCTTCGGCGGCGTGACCAGGCCACTGCGTGATGAGTTCGACCGTGGGCGGAGCGAGGTCAGGATATGCGTCCACCGGCATGCGCATAAATGAGATCACGCCGGCAACGACCAGAAACACGGTCAGCATCAGCACCAGAAAGCGCTGCTTCAAAGCAATTTGTACCAGCTTATGGATCATGGGTTTACGTCGCTACGCTCCAAACCGCTTCGACTTTACGTTTCCAGCCATAACTATCTGGCTCCTGTTGCAGGCCGCTCCTGCGGCGCGGCCGTCGCGGCCTATAGTGCTTTCAAAACCTTGTCGCTTCTCTCCACTAATCCATGCCCAAACCTACTGCGAACTGGCAAACTGCAGGAACAGGCTGCCGTCGCCGACCACTTGTTCGCCGGGCTGTACGCCGCTCACAATCTGGGTCTTGCCATCACTGCTTTGGCCCAGCTTTACCAGTCTTCGCTTGAACTGGTGCTGGCCGGCAGTCACGTAGACGAAGGGCTCATTCTCCGCATCGCGCAAAACTGCCGCGTCCGGAACCAGCAGGGCATTGTCGATCTTCCCGGCAACCACCGTGGCGGTGACGTACATATCTTTCTTCAGCCGCCCGGCCGGGTTCTTTGTGTCGATTCGCGCCTGTAGCGTGCGTGATGTGGCATCCAGGGCGGCGCCCATGAAAGAAATCTTCCCGCTAAAAACATCCGGATAGGCATCCGTCTTCATCGACACGGGATCGCCTACGTGCACATAAGCAAGCTGGTTCTCATAGACGTTGGCCAGCACCCACACCGTGCTCATGTTGGAAATGGTGAAGCACTGGGTCTGGCCCGCCTGGATCACCTGTCCCGGTGAGCAAAGCCGTTCAACCGCTTCGCCGGCAATGGGCGCAAGCACGGGGACTTCCGGCGAAGTTGGATTTTCTATCAGCGTGTCTGGCCGCGGAATGCCAAGAATTTTCAGCGACTGTTCAGAGGCCTGCTGGTCTGCCTGTGCCTGTATCTCCGCTGACTCGGCTTGCTGCAAGTCGCGCTCCGCGATGGCATGATGCGCATAAAGGTCCTGCGCGCGCAGATAATTCTTGTGCGCCAGGGAATGAGCATCCCGGGCTTTCAGATAGTTGGCGCGGAGCTGAGAATAATCCGGGCTGCTCACGTACAACATGGCCTGGCCCTTTTTCACCTGCTGTCCCGGCGAGACCATGATCCTGCTGACTGGTCCGCTGACCTGGCTGATGACCGGCGTGGTGAGAAAACTGTTGTATGCCACCGTACCGGTGAGACGCAGCACGCGTGGCCAACTGGTTGGTTGTACGGTGACAATCTGTACGTGGGAAGACTGTTCCTCAGGAAGTGTGAATAGCTCCGCCTTATCTGACTTGCCGGGTTCCGCGCCGCCCTCGGCATAGCTCCTGGCGCTGGGATCGCCACTGGAACATGCCGCCAACGTCAAACTGAGCGCCATCGCCAGCAGCGCGGCCGCGCGCGACAAATATCTGGTGGGCCATTTTTGATGGCGATTGAGTGATTGGCGAAAACTCTTCATGGCAGGTTCCTCACTCCCGTGGCCTGACGCAGCTGTTCCAGGCTAAGCATGTATGCTGACACTGCCTGCCGATAAGCAAGTTGTACCGAACGATAGCTGCGTTCGGCGTCAAGGAAATCCAGCAATGTGGCGGCGCCTCCCTTGTAGGCGTATTGACTGATGTCCCGGGAATCCTGCGCTTGCTTCAGGTACCCGGACAGGTAAAGCTTGACCACGTCCTGATTGGAAGTGGCCGCTTCGTAAGCATTGATAACGTCTGTCAAGACAGTGTCCTCGGCGGCTCGTTCGGTGAATTCCGCCTGCGTCAGGGCAAATCTGGTGCGCGCTTTTTCACCCTGACCGCGATCAAAAATTGGTAATGGCATGCTGAAGAAAAGTGACGTGGAACTGGCCCCCGATACGTGGGAGAAACTTGCCGAACCGTTGATGTCCACCTTGGCGTTGGCATTGGCCAGAGAAATCTGACTGTTGGCAGCCTTAATCCCGAGCCTGGCTGCCTTGAGATCAGGACGTTCCGTCAGGGCCTTCACCTGAAGGTCAGACAGGCCAGACGTGAGTGGCTGATACTCCAGATCGCCGGCACAGTCATAGTCATGCGGAAGAGAGGCGTAACCCACAAGTTGCCGCAGGCTTCCCAACGCCTGCACCTTTGCGACGCGCGCTGAACTTACATCGGTCTCAAACTGCAACAGCTGGAGTTTGATTTTGAGGTTGTCGCCTTCGCTGATATCGCCGGCGCGGTAGCGCTGGTCGCTGATCTTGACTGTTTCCTGAAAGCTATTCAGGTTTTCCAGCGCGAACTGCAACGTGGAGTTGGCCAGAAGAACGTTGATGAACTGCTGGGCGACATTGAAGGTAAGCGTACGCTCGGTATCGGCCACCGTGGCCGATGTCACCGCCGTCGTGTCCTTGGCTGCCTGAAGCCGGTTCTGGCGTTTGTGGCCCCGCTCAAACAGGTAGCCCAGGCCAACATCGAATTGCTGCAGGTTGTTCAGCGTGTCGGTGGAGAAATCCCCGCTGAAAACGGGAACGAACTGTGAATCGGCATTGAGCGTTGGGTTCGGTCTGAGGTTCGCGGTAATTTCCTGTGCCTGGTTCTGCTGGATCTGTGTCCGCGCAGCCTTAATGCTGGGGCTGTTGGTGAGCGCTAACTGTATCGCCTGGTCAAGCGTGATAAGCGTGCCGGCTGGACGACCTTTCCGCGGCGTGCCGCTGGCAACGGGCGCGGAAGTGCCCCCCTGGGCAGAAGCCTGGCCATTATCTGGCGCAGAGGTCGACGCGCCATTTTGCAGGGCGTTCAGGCTGCCGTCTTTCTGCGTTGCAGCAGAAGAACTTAGCGGAATTGTCGTCTGCCCCACCAGAAGTGCAGGCAGCATAAATAACAATAGAAACAAGAGGGACACCCGAAACATCGTTCCCCTCCAAACCGGAGTTGTTTAGCGCTGATTAAAGGATTGCTGTGCCTGGATGCTAGGCGAGGGGCGGAGGCCGGCTGAAGAGACTGATTTCCGGGGCATTGGTTGTGCCTGAAATGCGAAGAGGCGCGGTGATGGAGATCACCGTAAGCGCGATTCCGGTCAGATGAAACGTAACAACGGCAGCACTGTTATGCGCGGAGATGCAGATGGCACAATGCGTTCCGTTGCCGGCGCGCTGAGCTTCCGGGTGCGAATGCGTTGATTCAATCGCACTGAAGCAGAGAACCAGCAGGACGCAGATGACCGACACCCAGCGTCTGAAGGAGCCCGGCTCGAATTGTGTGTTAGAAGGCAATTTCGTAGGGTGACACCTTACTATGAGAGCACTTACCATGCAACTGCAAGTAGTAAGGTTGTAAATTCCTTGTCACTAATGATCGCAACTAAGCGGCTGTCAGAGGGTTAACTTAGCAAGCAACAGCTACTTTGGAGTACCATTATTCTAACAGACCCCCGTTCAGGCGGATGACCATCTGAGTGCCCAACGGTCTTACGACCCGCGAGCACGGCAAATGCTCAGGGGCTGCTATGCTAGCGTCTTATATATAAACCTGACGCGGCAACAAACAAAGATTTGAGAGGCAGTTTTGCGAACCATCCCCGCAGGACTGGACCGCAAGGAAGCTGAGCTGTACAGCCAGCTTGATCCCGGCCAGTTCCCCAAACACGTGGCGATCATCATGGACGGCAATGGCCGCTGGGCCAAACGCCGCCACTTGCCCCGCATTGCGGGACACCGCAAAGGCGTGGAGTCAGTCCGTGACGTGATCCAGACAGCGTCGCGCATCGGCCTGCCGGCAATCACTCTTTATGCTTTTTCGGCCGAGAATTTTCTGCGCCGTCCGCCCGCAGAGATCAGCTTCCTGATGAAGCTGCTGCATCGCTATTTGAAAGATGACTTGCAACTGATGCAGGACAACAACGTGCGCCTGTCATTTATCGGACGCAGCCACCTGTTGCCGCAAATTGTGCAGGAACGCATGGCCTGGGCCAAGGAGCAGACGGCGCGCAATACCGGTATGGTGATGACACTGGCGCTGAATTATGGCTCGCGATCAGAAATCGTGGACGCATTCAAGGCCATTGTGAACGCAGCCGCGAACAACGGCGGCCTTGAGCACTTGAAAATCGATGAAGAGATCATCAACCAGCATCTCTACACCAAAAATCTGCCGGAGCTTGATCTGCTGATCCGTACCAGCGGCGAAATGCGGCTGAGCAATTTCCTGCTGTGGCAGGCGGCCTATGCGGAAATTTTTGTCACCAAGACTCTCTGGCCGGACTTTCGCGGACTGCATTTGCTGGAAGCCATACAGGAATTCCAGAAGCGCGAGCGCCGTTACGGCGGACTGAATGAAACCACTCCTGTGAGCTCCCACTAAGAATGAAACGCGTCTTGACAGCAGTAGTGCTGATACCGTTCGTGTTGCTGCTTGTATTCAGGGCTCCGCTTTGGCTGTTTGCGCTGGCCGTGGCGGGGATTATCGTGCTGGCGCTGCATGAGTACCTGTCGATTTCAGAGGCTGCCGGGCTCAAGCCTTTCCGCTGGTTGACTTACATCATGGCGTTGCTGCCGTTTCTCTCGCGAGAACTATTAGATACCCCAAACCCAAAGATCGCATTCAGCTTATTCTTTCTGTTTGGCTGGCAATTGGTTCTCATGGCTTCAGCGGTCGTGTTTGGAATCCCGCTGGTTTTTCGGAAAGACTTAAAGATGGGTCTGGCGTCGGCGGCGACTTCAGTCTTTGGTCTGGTTTACATTGCAATGTCGCTCGCCTTTCTGGTTTGCATGCGAGGCGACTGGTTCACTAAGCCGCTCATCATCTTCGTCCTCTTCTCCGTTTGGGCGGGCGATATCGCGGCTTATTACGTGGGCCGCAGTATTGGCAAACATAAGCTGGCACCGATTGTAAGCCCCAACAAGAGTTGGGAAGGCGCAATCGCTTCTGTGATCGCAAGCATGATTGTGGCGGTTCTCGTATTCCACTTCCGCGATCAGATCGAAAATATGTTTGCGGGCAAACACTGGCTCAGGGCTTACTTCAACTTCCCGCCAACACAGAGCGTTCCATTTCTTCGACTGCCATGGAAGCACGTACTTGGGATTGGCGTGATAACCAACGTTGCAGCGCAGTTCGGCGATTTGTTTGAATCAGCGCTAAAACGTGGTGCTGGCGTGAAGGATTCTGGCACCTTACTACCGGGCCACGGTGGCATCCTCGACCGCATAGATGCGCTGCTCTTTGCTATTCCAGTCGTGTGGTACTATGCGACTCTAACCGGATTTCTTAACGCGTAAATCAATCATCATTCATTCATGAAACGTATTGCTATCCTCGGTTCCACCGGCTCCATCGGTCGCAGCACGCTCGACGTGATCGAGAAAAATCCTGATCGTTTTCAGCTGCTCACCATGGCCGCGGGTTCGAATTATAAATCGGCTCTGGAGCAGGCTCGTCGCTGGAAGCCCGGAGTTCTTTCTCTCGCTTCCGAACAGGACGCAGAGAAAGCGCGCCGCCAGCTCAAAGCTGAAGGCCTGGGCGATATTGAAGTCGTTCACGGACAGGCCGGCACTGTCCGCGTAGCGACTCACAGCGAAGTTGATTTCGTGGTCAGCGCTATTGTCGGCGTACAGGGATTGAAAGCAACCTACGAGGCGGTGAAGGCCGGCAAGGAAATCGGGCTGGCGAACAAGGAATGCCTGGTCGCGGCCGGAGAGCTGATCACGGCGGAAGCCCGCCGACAGGGCAAACCACTTCTGCCCATCGACAGTGAACACAACGCCGTCCACCAATGCATGCGCGGCGGCCGCATGAATGAAGTAGAACGCGTATGGCTTACGGCCAGCGGCGGCCCGTTTCTCAACAAGCCGAAATCAGAGTTTGAAAGCATCACGGTGGAGCAGGCCCTGAATCACCCTACGTGGAAAATGGGTCGCCGCATCACCATTGATTCAGCCACTCTGATGAACAAAGGTTTTGAGGTGATTGAGGCGTGCCGGCTGTTTAACCTGCCTGCGGAGCAGGTTAAGGTGATTGTGCATCCGCAGTCCACCATTCACTCCATGGTTGAGTTCAACGATGGCAGCATCCTGGCCCAACTCTCGGTCACGGACATGCGGCTGCCCATCCTGTATGCCCTGACCTATCCGGAACGCATAGAATCCGACCTTCGTTTTAACGTTCTGGAACTGAAAAGACTGGACTTCTGCCCGCCCGATCTGGCCAAATTTCCCTGCCTCAGGCTGGCCTATGAAGCGGCCGAGGCCGGCGGCGCCAAAACGATTGCTCTGAATGCCGCCGACGAGGTAGCTGTGGCCGCATTCCTTAATACAGAGATTGCCTTTGCCGATATTCCCAAAGTCATAGAAAGAACAATGCGTGAAACGCCTGACCACCATCCCGAATCTATAGAACAGGTACTTGCAGTTGACGTTCAGGCCCGGGATTTGGCCCGCCACCTGCTCTCACATCAACTGGCGCGCTGAGCCCATATTGGGCCGTTTGCAGGTACAATAAGAAAATCTGTAATTATGCACTTATTCAGTACTCCCGCTTTTATTTCCCTATTGGCGATGCCCAGCTTTGGGCAGATGACCAAACTATCAATTATTTATCTTGGCGCTGTTGCCTTTGTTCTTGGTGTGCTGGTGTTTGTTCACGAATTTGGACATTACGCCGTGGCCAAGCTCTGCGGAGTCCGGGTTGAGGTATTCAGCCTTGGCTTTGGCAAGCGACTTTGGGGCTTCCGCCGGGGTGATACCGACTACCGCCTGAGCCTGCTGCCTGTGGGCGGCTACGTAAAGATGTCCGGCGAGAACCCCATGGAAGACCACACCGGCGATCCGGGTGAGTTCATGAGCCACCCGCGCTGGCAGCGATTCCTGATCGCAATTGCCGGACCAGCCATGAACATCTTGTTGGCAATCTGTCTGCTTACCGGCCTTTACATGTATCACCACGATTTTGAGGCGTACCTTCGAGTACCCGTGGACCTGGTGAGCATTCTGCCGAACTCTCCTGCCGAACAAGCCGGCTTACGGACGGGAGATCGCATTATCAGAGTGGCTGACGTGCAGAACCCCACGTGGCAGCAATTCCGCAATCTGGAATTCATCAGCCCGAATCAGCCTTTGGATCTAACGATCCAGCGTGGCGGCACGGTCCTGGAAAAGTCAGTAACCCCGAACCCGAAAGGGCCAGAGAAGATTGGCGACATCGGCGTGGAGCATCCGCAGGTGGTTGGTTCACTGGAACCCGATGGTCCTGCTCTGGCTGCCGGCGTAAAGGTAAATGACGTGCTTGAGTCAGTGGACGGGAAAATTGTCCACGACATTCCGCAGATGCTGGAGCAGCTACAAACGTCAAAGGATCAGCCCATACACCTTACCGTCCTGCGAGAGGGGAAAGACGTGGAGCTGACTCTGACTCCCAAAATCATGCAGGGTAAGTACCGGGTTGGCCTGCGGGCTGATCTGGCGGAGAAGCTACCTTTCGGTGCGGCGCTGGCGCAGTCCGTGAAAGAGTGCAAAGAGAACTCTTTACTGATCTTCAAGCTGGTGGGAGGAATGCTGCGCAAGAAAATTCCCATGGAATCAGTCAGCGGGCCTATCGGGATCATGAAGATCTCCGGCGAAGCCGCCATGATCGGCCCGGCTCCGCTCTTCTACATCATGGCAATGATCAGCCTGAATCTGGCGATCTTCAACCTATTCCCCATTCCGATCCTGGATGGTGGCTTGATCCTGCTGCTGCTGATTGAGAGCGTGATGCGGCGCGATATCAAACAGGAAATCAAGGAGCGCGTTTATCAGGCAGCGTTCGTCTTCCTGCTGCTCTTCGCCGCCGTGGTCATCTTCAACGACGTAGCCAAGTCATTTCATCACATGTAACAACTTTTTTAATTTCGCTTCAACGACCGCCGGCAACACTGCTGGCGGTTTTATTTTGCCCGCCGGCTGATGCAGCGCGGCGCAGTCCCCACAGGACGAGCACGGTCATCGCGAGGGTCGCGATCCCTACTGACATGAACAGTGCGGTGATGAGGCTCTCCTGCCACGGCTGGCCATGATGTCCGGCGCCGGTAATGGGAGAGAGTGCGAAAGTACCCAGGACTGCCGCCAGTGCCGTCGTCGCCCAGTTCATGTAAGCGCCGTAAAGCGTCACCCAGTAGGCGATGACTTTGGTTCGCGCCGGGAGTTTCACGTAACCCCATACGGCGCCCAGAGCCACCAGAAAAGTCCCCAGCATCACGCCTTCCAGGTGAGCGGCCAGTCCCATGCGGGGATTGACGAACCTCTGCTCCACAAACCCGGAAATGAGTCCCAGCAAAAACAGGAACATTCCGTGCCACATCAAGTTGCGATTACGATCTTCCATGTTTTTCACGCTTTCCGAGGTTGCAGTTTCTGTGCCGCCTCATTCCATCGCCAATCAGCTTGAGCGCCCGACAGGTGCACGCCCCCGAACCACGCGTCAATCCCATGTAGGGACACATAGTCACTCTTGCCTTCCAGCACAGCCTGCCCGTTGCTGGTGAGTTCGTAACTCTCGCGAATCTTTCGCAGCAGGGGCTCTGGCGATTGGGTCAGCGCATCAAGCCGCAGATAAACAGACAAGTCACCCCACGCGGCCACTTCCTGTTTGCGTGTCGCCAAGTAAATCTGTTCTTTTGTTTTCGGACCGGACTGCACGGCCTGAAGAATCTGTCGTTGCGTGCGTGAGAGGCCGTCCTTGGTCCACGGATATTCTTCACAATGGCGCACCAGCGCGTCATGCAGGAATGGCATCTCCGGATGATTCACCTGTAAAAACTCCACCAGCGATTCCGGTGTGGCGTCGCGAAAGGCCTCCCATGCGTCGGTGGAGATAGCCAATTGTTCAGGCAGGACGGTGCGTCGCAAGGGAAACAGGCGGGCCAGTTGCGATCCGGAAAGCTGTCCCAGTCCCTGAAAATCTTTGATCCCGGCATGCGAATTGATCTGGACAACGCTTAGCCTGATCTTGCCCATCTCCTGGTGCGCAAACCAGTCCATCAATTGAATCAGTTGCAACTGGTCATACAGGTCATGCTCAAACCACAGGACCACTTCTTCAAACTTGCGGAAATCTTCCAGAGTCTGGTCACGTTCGGCAAAACGGGCGCGGTTCTTCTCATACGTTTCCCAGCCGAAATCGGCCAGGGCCTGCGCGCGAATGTCACTGAGCGAAGCCAGGTCAGCTGTCTGCGGTACGGGGCCATCGTGCAGGGCATCTCGCCAGGCGAGGAACCGTCCGGGAAAACGCACCTGACGAAACGTGGTAAGTACCGAGTCGCCGTTGGTGATATGCAGTAGCACAGGAAAAGGCTAACAGAAATTGCGCTTATCTCACCACGGAGGCACTGAGACACGGAGAAAACCAAAAAAGATGGTATTGCTCTGTCGAAAGCGGTTGGCGGAGAAACGGTGGACACTTCGTTGCGCGAGAGCCATTGTCTTTCAGCAGCGTGTTCCCACGGAAGAGCAATCGCGATAAAGACTGATGGTGCAATTGTCTGGAAATTGGTTTTCTCCGTGCCTCCGTGTCTCCGTGGTGAAGAAGCTCAACCCAGGTACTTCAGAAAGTCCCTGCTGCTCGTTTTCTCAAATCCCGGGAACACTTTCGCAAGATTGTCATTCCCCAGATGATGCGACACAGCTTCGCCCAGCACCTGGCGGAAGTCTGTGGTCACCGCAAGATCACGGCCTTCATAAAGTTGGTTCGCCCCGAGTCCCGGCCACTGTCCGTACACTTTGCCGCCTTTTACCGGACCGCCCAGCACAAACATGACATTGGCATGGCCGTGGTCAGTGCCGCGGTTGCCGTTTTCGCGGGCCGTGCGCCCGAACTCTGACATGGTGACGACGACCGTGTCTTCGCCAAGATCGCCCAGATCCGTCCAGAAGGCTGCCACCGATTGGGAGAACTCGCGCGTCAGGTTGGCGATCTGCCCCTGCACGCTGCCTTCATTCACATGATGGTCCCATCCGCCGATGTCAGCGAAGGCCACTTCAACCCCAAGGTTGGCTTTGACCAGTTGCGCAACCTGACGAAGACTGTCACCGAAACGTCCTCGCGGATAGTTGGCGCCGGGCGCCGGCGTATATTTCTCCGGATCAGCCGAACGCAGCATTTTGACGGCTTCAAAAGTTTCATTGCCCGTGCCGTGCAGAACACTATCGACCGACTGCTCATACATGGCTTCAAAGGTATTGCTGGCCGCTTCAGCTCCGCGTCCGCGACCACCGCCCACGGAAAAGGCGCGAATATCACTCATGGCAACGGCCGGCACAGGACCGGCCAGTGTGCGCGGAACAGCGCCGCCCATAGCTACCGCACGGAAAGGCGAAGGCTGCGTCTCTTTCAGGCCGGCGATCGCGCGATTCAACCAGCCGTCTTCCGTGGACTTCATGCCGGGTGTGCCGGATTCCATGTAGTCCTGTGCATCAAAATGCGAGCGCGTGTTGTCCGGCGATCCCGCTGCGTGCACAATCGCAAGATGCTTCTGGTCCCATAGCGGCTTGAAAGCGGTCATGGAAGGATGCAGCCCGAAGAAGCCGTCAAGATCGATGGCGGATTCCACCCCAGTTCGAGGACGCGGAATGGCGATGCTGGGACGCATGGCGTAATAATTCTGCTCGCCGTGCGGAACCACGATGTTGAGTCCGTCGGCAGCGCCGCGCTGGAAAAGCACGACCAGCCGTTTCTTTCCCGGAGCGGCAGTATCAGCGGCATACACCGCACGCATCAGAAAGCTGGGAACAATGCTGGTGCCAACAACAGCGATGGCGCCGTTTTTCAGAAAGACTCTTCGAGTAATGGACATGGGAAACTCCGTTTCAACTCTCGCTCGCTTCGCTCACATCGAGTCACAAAACTTTGTGTTCGGAGACGGCACGGCTAAAGCCGTGCCCTTTCAAAACTTGCACGCAAACTACCTTCGCTGGCCCCCTAGTCCCGCGCAACGATCTCGCACACAAGTTACCGTCGCTGGAATTCCGGCGATCCCATAATAAGTCCCGCGATGGCGCCATAATTCGGGGCGCGATTAGGATCATCGAACTTGCGTTGCGTGACTTTCGGGTCGTTCAGTTGTTTGAGCAGGACCTGGTGTGTCTGAGCGGAAACGTCGCCGGCGAGAATGTCAGTTTCCAGCACCGCCAGCGCTGCTTCCGGATCGGGCGGCGTGCCTCCATGCACCAGCGCCTGCTGATCAAGCGAAGTCCCGGGCAGCTTGCCGGATCCCAGTGTCAACGCAAAATTCATGCGGTTCAGCAATGCGGATGAGTTCACCCAGGCGTCGGCCTTCATGGAGTAGCCCGTGGGCGGCTGCATTCCGTACAGCGGCATGCCCATGCGATTGAGGAACTGCACCAACGGCAACGCGTTCTGAATGTCCACGCCGGACGCCCGCACCGACGACGCCACAAACTCCAGCGGCGTTTTCACCTTGGCGCGATACGCGTCCTGTGACCAGAATTCCGGCGCATTGAACATGGTCTTGAGCACTTCGCGTATGTCGCCGTCCTTTTTCTTGAAGGTATCCGCCATCTTGTCAATCAGGCTCTGCGGCGGATTGTCGGAGACAAAGCGCATGGCCAGCTTGCGCGAGATAAACTTTGCCGTCGACGGATGATGGGCCAGCATCTCCAGCATCTCAACGCCTTCTCTTTCGCCATGATCGCCCACCTTGTGCCCCAACACATATTTATTGCCCGGTTCATGGGCCCGTTCATTGAACTTGAAATCACCGCCGCGCTGCGGCTGCTCAATGCTCCACCCGGTCAGCACCTTGGCCAGTTCAGTCACATCCTTCTGGTTGTAACCACCATCCACGCCGAGCGTGTGCAGTTCCATGACTTCACGCGCGTAGTTTTCGTTCAGGCCGCTGCGGTTCTTGGCGGGACGTGGCTGCGGGCGGAAGCGGGGTCCGCGGCTGTTACGGCGCATCCGTAATCCACCGGGACCATACAGCGCGATTTCAGAATTGGGGCCGATGCTCTGCCAGTTATCGAGATAGAACAACATGGCCGGGCTTTTCGCCGTAGCGATCAGCAGGTCCTTGAATTTTCCCAGAGCGTGAGGGCGTATCACATCGCGCTCATACGCGGTGATCATGTAACGATCAGGCCCTTTGCCGACGAAGACGTTGAAGTGGTTGTACCAGAAGTCGGTCATCACTTCATCCAGTTGGCGTTCGCTGTATATGTCGCGAAGCAGCTTGGATTCGGCGAGCTCACCATCAACCACAAGCTGCGGATTAATCATGGCCTGAATCGTCTCCTGATGCTCCGGCTTCATGCCTTCCACCAGCTTCATGGATTTGGGGCCTCTATAACCCTGCACCAGGTCAAGACGCTCGTCGGCCGACATCTTCATAATCTTCTTGTAGCGATCTTCAGGATCAAGCTGGAGCAGCGGATCAGTGGCGATCTCGGCGGCCAGCTTGTCTGCCGGCTTGGTGGCCGGCTGCGCTGCTTTCGGCGGCGAAGAAGCCGATGCCATCTCATTGTCGGTTGCGGCGGAAGCAGAAACGGGTGAAGGCTTGCTGCTGTTTTTCGATTGTTTCTTTGCCACCGAATTCAGCTCCGCGTACATCGCGTCTTCTGCCTGCTTATGGCTCGCTTTGCTCTGCTCTGGCGACGCATCCGAATCAGAGCTCATGCTCATGTCCGCACCCGCACTTGCTGAATCAGAGCTTGCAGAAATTGTTTTCGCCGGCGAAGCTGTCGGCGAAGGCGCAGGCGCGGCAGAGAGATTTGCGTCTGCTGATCCGGCGTCCGCCTTCTTCTGCTTGCGATCTTCCATGGCGATCATGCGAGATTCATAGATGGCTTTTTTTGCCGAATCGTGCGGCATCGACATCTTTCCGTTCTGCACGGCTTTCAGGATCTGATTGTCGGGAAAATTCTCCACCATCTCCCGCGTGCTCATCTTCAGCGTACGAAACGGAGCGATGCGCGCTTCCAGAGCGCTGTCATTGATCTTGTCAGGATGGAGTTGCTCGTCAAACCATTTGTCCAGTCCCATGGCCCGCACGCGTTCCACGTCACCGGGTTTCACGCCAAAGGTAAAACGATTCAGAGCATGGACAATCTGTTTGTCTTCAGGAATTTGCCCGGCGGCGGGCGTCTGTGTGGATTCACCGTGCTTCTGCTTTTTGTCTTTGGCAGCCACCATGCAGGCAGACACGGCGACAACGAGGCCCAGGACTACAAGTGCTTGGCGCGTGGATCGCATGAGAAACTCCGGGTGCTCAGGGTTCCGCCAGGTACCAGACTTAACTACTAACACCAGCCTAAGCAAAAGTTGTGGGCAAAGCCAGATTACGCAAGCGTTATACGCCCGCGATTGGTGCGATGGTTCAGCTCAGAGACGATTAAATCAATGTCCGCGGGGGCAATGCTGCCCACAACGTTTCCATCGACAAACGGCTTGCGGGCACGTTCCTGCGCTGAAGCCCAGGGACGCGGCATGGAGGTCTGCGCCACCGCGTCACGGCGCAACTGCACCAGCAGGGCATGGACCACGTCAGCATCCAGCTTGGCCGGAGCCAGCCACGCCAGTTGGGCGGCGGCTTCGCCCAGTGACATCCGTTTGCGATACGGACGCTCACTCAGCATGGCATCAAATGTGTCCGCGACGCCCACAATCTTCACCGCCATGGATACTTCACCTGAGCGAAGCTTATCCGGATAGCCTGAACCATCGGCCCTTTCATGGTGGGAACGAACGACTTCCGGAATATTGGGCCATGGAAACTGCACAGTGGAAACAATGCGGTGACCAAGCACGGTATGGTCAGCCATCTCCTGGAACTCATACGGCTCCAGCGCGCCCGGCTTGGTGAAGATATGCTTGTCCACGGTAACTTTGCCGATATCGTGCAGGAAGCCGGCAGCGCGGAGCTCACTCACCTCGCTCACATTCATGCCCAGCGCATCCGCGATCCCGGCAGCGTAACGCCCCACTCGCAATGAGTGTCCCTGCATCTCCTTGGACTTCATATCAATGGTGGCGGCAAAGGCGCTCAGCGCGTCATCCCAGAAGGAATGCACGGAGGCGATGAGCTTCAGGTTCTCCGCGGTACGTTCTTCAAGTGACTGAATCAGCTGATGGTTATAAATTGCCAGGCCGATCAACGGCGCAATGTCGGCTATCTGCTTGAGCGCTTCCGGCGTGTATTCCGCTCCGCCTTCGCGTTCACCCAGCAGCAATGCGCCAATCAACTTGCCGCGGATCTTCAACGGAGCAACGGCACGGAACCATACACTGGATATATTTCCGGTGGAGCTGAGAAACGTGTCAGCGCGTTCGCGGCTGATCAACTGCGGCCCTGGAGCACTGGCAAGGGCGTGGATGTGCTTGTGCTGGAGGGGAAAAACGGCTGTCTGGGGAAAAACCACGAAGCCCGCCGCAGCAATGGAACTGAGCATGGGAGGCTTATCCTGAAAGCGAAAGAGCGCGCCGGAACTGGCGCGGACCGCTGCCATCACGATATCCAGGGCGGCGCCGGCTGTATTTGCCAGATCGCGTTCGCCCGTGAGGACGGGTCCCAGTTCGGCCAGAATCTGAGACGCCTGCATCGGAGGCCTGCTTGTAATGAATGAGTCGGCCAAGACTGTGTGGCGCGAGCTCCAGAGCAAGGCCAGAGTAGCAGCTTAAACAGGGGTTACGAAAGTACGAGTATCGGGATAGTAAACACACTGTAAGGTTTGACAGTGGTTTGGCTGGATGATTGCCGGTTAGCAGGCGCTACAGAATCCAGACAAGTGCTATAAAGATTCTTCTATCATTCATCTTGCATCTTGCATCTTGCATCTTGCACGACAAAATTGCACGACAAAAAAAAGGGCTGAACCCATAAAAAAGGCGGAACCATGCGCTTTGCTGCCATCCTGCTCGTCCTGTTCGTCGCAACCATCAATCTGGCGACTAGCCAGCAGGCTTTATCCCAGCAGGCTTTATCTCAGCAGGCGGCGGCAAAGCCCGACTCTGGTTCTTCCGCGCAGCCGGCACATTCGCAAGAAGACCCGCTGGCTGACTCTCAACCCGTCGCCACTCATCATCAACTCACGGTTGGCGGGAAAGCGTTGAAGTACACGGCGACAGCCGGAAGGATCTTGCTCAAGCCGGAGAACGGCCCCACCGAAGCCGCTATTTTCTTCACCGCTTACACGCTGGATGGTGAAGATGCGCACGTGCGTCCGCTAACGTTCGTGTTCAATGGCGGTCCCGGGACGTCGACGGCCTGGCTGCATATGGGAGCCTTTGGTCCGAAGAAGATCAAGCTGGAGAAAGATGGCGGCGTTCCCGCGCCTCCTTACCAGACGGTGGATAATCCGGATACGCTGCTCGACCGCACGGACCTTGTTTTCATTGACGCTCCCGGGACCGGATACAGCCGCGTGCGCCCGGACCTGACGAAAAAGTTCTACAACATTGCCGGCGATGCCGATGCATTCTACCGCTTCATTCGCACTTACCTCAGCCGTTATCAACGCTGGCGTTCTCCGCTGTTCCTTTTTGGAGAAAGCTACGGCACCACCCGGGCGGCTGCGCTCGCCAACCATCTGACTGACAATTACATTCCGGTGCGCGGCGTTGCGCTGCTTTCCGTCGGGATCGACTTCCAGACGCTCAACCCCGGCAACATGAATGACCTGCCGCACCAGGTGATTGTTCCGTCTTACACCATGATTGCCGCCTATCATAAGAAGCTCGCGCCGGAACTTACGGCTGACCTGGACGCAACCATCAAGAAAGTGGAGCAATGGTGCGCCACGGATTATGCCCAGGCACTGGCACTGGGAAATGCGCTGCCGGCGGAACGGCGCAAGCAGATCGTCGCCCAGCTTGCGGCCTACACCGGACTGAAACCCGAGCTGATCGAAGAAAACGATCTGCGCATTGAACCAACGGTCTTCATGCACAACCTGCTCAAAGACCAGAAGCTGGAAGTTGGCCGCGTAGACGGACGCGTGGCTTCGCCGGCGCCGCAATCCAATGCGCACGAGCCTTTTTACGATCCGGCAATGGCCGCCATGTTTCCCGCCTTCAACGCCGCCATGAATGACTACGCGGAATATGATCTGAATTACAAATCAGAGCTGCCTTACATTGTCTGGGACTATGAAGGAATCAATCACGCGTGGGATTGGAGTACCGGGATCAACGGTTATCCACAGACCGCCACGGCCCTGCAATCCGCGATGGCAAAAAATAAGTTCCTGAAAGTGCTGGTGATGGAAGGTATGTACGATCTGGCCACACCGTTTTACGCCAGCGCGTACACCTTTCAGCATCTGCGCCTGAACGCCGACTATCGCAGGAACATCACGTTTGCCGATTTCAAAAGCGGACACATGGTTTACACAGACGCCATCGCCTCCGCAGAAATGAAACGCACGCTGGACGCGTGGTATCAATCGATGAGCCAGTAGATTTTCAACTGATGGATGCCTTACTGATGGGCAGGCGGCACAGTCGTATTCGTCTGCTTTTCCGCGACTGCCTTCATATTGTTGAGCCCGGTATCAATGTGCTTGCCGAATTCCCGCGGTATGTTGAAGAACACTCCCACCAGCTTCATGGCATACAGGTTTGAAGCCTGTATGCGCCAGGTGACATTGGTTTCCTGAGATTGGGAGCCGGACGAGACCGGCTGCAATTTGAACTCATTCAGGTTGTGGGCTTCAAACGGACGCACAAAATCCACCATGACCGCGACTCTGCTGAATGGCGCTGATTCGAGGATCTGCATGCGTCCCACACCAGCACGACCTTTGCTGTCCCATGCCGAAGATGCTCCAAGGCCGCTGGAAGGGCTGCTGTAGGTGGTCTTCATGGCCGGATCCTTTCTGTCATCAGGCGCCCATGTATCCCACGCGTGGAGATCATTGATCATTGCGAAAATCTTTTCCGGCGACGCATGGATCGTGACGGTGCGTTCAACCCGGAATGTGTTGGGACGGGTGGCGGCGAAGATGAGGATCACCACGATCAGGAGGGTGACGGCGATCAGAATTTTCAGGACCATAGGCGAATCGTTCCTGTTGCTCTGTTCATTATGAAGCGCAGAGGAGCCTCGTCATTTTACCGTTTGCGAGTTGTCAAAGACCAATTCTGACCAGCGCTGGCACCAGTCCCAGGGCAAAACCGTCTCACCCTCTCGTCATCCTGAAGGGCGTAGCAGAAACCGCGAAGACGAGTATGGAGTCGTCAAAACCACTCCCTCAACTCCCCAAATCTCTCCACCCTTAGCAGCTTCACTCCATCGGGTGGCTCGTCCACAGTCTCATGTTCCAGGACCCAGGTCATGTCATGCGGAACAAAGACAGCATTGATCCCCGCCGCCAGCGCGGGATTGATATCTGACCTCGGGCTGTTGCCGATCATCCATGTGGACGCCGGAGCCAGCTCATATTTGCTGACAACTTCGCGATACGTTGGCGGGTTCTTTTCCGCCACGATCTCCACGGCCGCGAAATATTCTTTAAGTCCAGATCGCTCCACCTTGGCCTTCTGCTCGGTAAAGTCGCCCTTGGTCATCATGATCACGTGATGCTGCCGCTGATTTAAGTAGGCAAGCGTTTCCGGCACGCCGCTGATGAGTTCAATGGGATAAGTGGAAACCTTATGGGCGAAGCCCCAGATGAATTCATGCAACGCGGGCGTAACCGGCGACTCAGAGAGCCGTTCAAAGCATTTCACCAGCGAATGGGCAAAACTATGCGAGCCGTAGCCACGCTCCATGATGGTCTCGCGCTCCACCTGATTCAGGAACAAACGCACTTCTCCCGGTGACAGGTGCTGGTGGTTCAGGCGCTCAATGAATTCGGCAATCGCCTGTTCAAAATAGACGTTGTTCTCCCAGAGCGTGTCATCGGCGTCAATCAGCAATGTTTTAGACGTGAGGGGCATGGGCGAGAACAATGATAAATGGCCTCGCCGTTACGCGAAGAGATCACCTGTCTACCTCTCGCCGAGCGCCGGAGCGCAGCGACAAAGACCAAAGCTACGCGGTGAGGCCGACTCGCGAGCCGAACCGCGCTGATAGCAGGCATACATTCTTTCGGCATGCCCGTTGCACGCAGGCGGTTTGGAGCGCAGCGACAAAATTGAACGAGCTGCTAGAATCAGGTCGATGAAACGCGAACGCTCTTTATCTTTATTCATCTCCATCTTTCTACTTGTTGTCACGATTTCCGGCTTTGCCTCAGCCCAGGCCGGCCGCAAGGCTGGTGCTGCGCCTAAAAAGGCAGACCAGTGCGAACTCCATGAGCCGATTCACGAAGACCTGACCGCGCAAGTAGCCAAGTTCAAACTGGTATCCATGCCCTTCAGCGTGGTGGGACTCAGCGAACAGGAACGCAATATGGTGTACAAGCTGGTGGATGCGTCACGCCAGCTTGAAATGATCTACTGGCACCAGAGTGATCCCAGGGGCCTGGAACTGCTCAAAAAGGTGACTGGTTGCAATCAGGTGCAGAACCAGAAGCTGCGCCGTTTCCTCACCATCAACGGCAGCCGTTACGATCTGTTGGAAGAGAACAAGCCATTTCGTCGGCAACGATCCGTTTTCACCCGGGCGCAATCTTTATCCCGCCGGCATCACGCGCGCTGAGATTGATGCCTACGTCGCCAAACATCCGCAGAAGAAAGACCAGATTTATAACCCGTACACGGTCATTAAACGGCAGGGCGCAGAGCTGATCACGGTTCCCTACCACGTGGAATACAAGCCGTGGCTCACAGCAGCAGCCACCAATCTGAAGGAAGCAGCGGCGCTGAGTCCGGATAAGGCCTTCGCCAACTTTCTGCGACTGCGCGCCGAAGCGCTCCTGGCCGACGATTACTACAAAAGCGATCTGGCCTGGCTGGACCTGGAGAATCCGAAGTTCGACATTATCTTTGCGCCCTATGAAACCTACCTGGATGACGTGCTGGGCGTGAAGGCCTCATACGGCGCAGCGGTCATGATCCGCAATGATCCGGAAAGCGCCAAACTGGCGATGTTCATGGAGCACGTGCCGGAGATTCAGGAAGCGCTGCCTCTGCCGCCGGAAGACAAGCCTTCCATGAAAGGTCACAGCACGCCCATGGAAGTGATGGACACGCCATTCCGCGCCGGCGACCTGCGCCATGGTTACCAGGCGGTGGCAGACAATCTGCCCAATGACGCGCGCATCCATCAGGAAAAAGGCACCAAGAAAATCTTCTTCAAGAATTTCATGGATGCCCGCGTAAATTACGTGGTCTTGCCCATCGGCAAATTACTGATGCGTGAAGACCAGGCCAATCTTGCCAGCATGAATGGCTATATGGCTGCCGTGCTGATGCACGAAATCTGCCACGGCCTTGGGCCCCACCTTCGCCCGCACCAGCTCAGGACAAGTGGACATTCGTGCCGCCATCGGTCCAACCTATGCGGGTCTGGAAGAAGCGAAAGCCGATATGGTCGGCCTGTTCGGCCTGGATTTTCTGATGGATAAAGGCGTGATGCCCAAATCAGCGGCTGCGGAAGTTTACGCTTCGCACGTGGCCGGCATCTTCCGTACCGTACGTTTTGGCGTGGCGGAAGCGCATGGCCGGGCGGAGATGATGGAGTTCAATTACCTCAGCGAACAGGGCGCCATCACGCAGGACGCAAAGACCGGCAAGTATGTGATCGACTATGAAAAAATGCCTACAGCCATTGCATCGCTGGCCAAAGAACTGCTGGAAATTGAAGCCACGGGTGACCGGAACCGGGCTGAGCAATGGTTCAAGAAGTATGATTCCATGCCGGCTGGGTTAAAATCGACGCTGGCCAACATTAAGGATGTTCCGGTGGATATTGATCCGGTCAGCGCCTTTGGCGAACAGATCCAATGATTAAGCAAATGTCTGGAAACGAAAACGTGGAAGAGAAACGCCGCTTTGAGCGGATCGACATTACCTCGCACGGGATGGTGGAAGTGCTGGGCGATAAGGACCGCAAAGTCGGCATGGTGCGGCAGCTGGCCCGTGGAGGCTTCTCCATGGAAACCGACAAGGCTTATCACAAAGATAGCAAGGTGCACAGCCTTGCCATTGTGGACTCGGGTGAGAACATCCGCGCTGACGTGAAGGCCCGCGTGCGCTTTACCGAACCGAACATGGTGGGCTTTGAATTCGTCGATCTGAACGCGGCCGCAGCAGTGGAGATCGGCATCCTTATCGGGAAATACTACGAGCACGCTAAATAAGTAAAGAAGAGCTCATCCCCCGGCAAATTGAAGCGCCATCGCGGAAAGTCCGCGATCCCCAGGCAGTAATCGTGACAATAGGAGCCCTCTCTTCGCTCGGGATTAGAAAAAAAGCCCCTCAAGTGTCCTGAATTGCACACCACTTAAAGTAACTTCTCGTTAAAGTATTCTCCGCCTTGCCGATGTGGCTATGGGCAGAAATGCCCGGGGGAGTTTGATGAGGCTAAAGATCCGTCATTCCCGGGACAAACCAGAGAACAACCATTAAACGCGATCCATACATCCAACGACCCAATTGTTTTGCGCGTAATTCCGCGCCCAGGGTTTTCAGGTTCTAATTCATTCCGTTTGATACGTGGAAGTTAGCAATAACTTAAAAGAGTCAGATTGGCCTTTTCCTGTTTCGCGGGCTCCGCTGAAGGGTGTCTAATTGATTTAGCGGTCCGTAGATCCGGCAGTAATTGGATCGGCTGTTAAGCCGCGCCTTTTCCAGCTCAGATTTATGGCACGCTCCTGGGGTTTCGGGCGGCATCCCGAAACCCTTTTTAATGTGTCTTCCCACCCGACAAAAAATCCTGTTCCACCGCTCATCCATCCGTGTCTTACCCAACAGAACGAACTCATTTGCTCATTTGGCTGCGTGGCTATTGGGGCGGCAACCTCGATGGCCCGCTTTTTTGTCTTCCATTCTCTCGCTCCGCTCCACCCCGCCCGAGTGCGACATTCGTTGTAACAGCGACGTGCTCCTGTTACGCGGGCTCGGCGCGCTAGTCGGCCTCGCCCTTTTATGGCGAGGGAAGGCACCCAGAAAATATTCTGTAAGCTCAAAAGCCTGTGTCAACCGGCCCACAGCGTGTTCCCCCGCCCACGATTTTCTTCGCCTTACACACACTTAACCCTCTTATTTTCAATACTTAGAGCCTGGCCGCCTACCTGCATTTCTCTGCGCTGGTGCAGGACAGAGGAGATTGACGATGCGGCGGCACACAGCAATCCCAGTAAAGACTTCAGCGGTAGCAGTTCTCATCATGACGGGCGCAGTTTACATGGCGGCAGAAGCGCGCCAGGCCGTCATCAGGAAACAACAGCGGGAAATCAGCCGGATTGAAAATTCCCTGTTCACGCCATCCCTGTTAACGCCGTCCTCGTTAACCCCACCCAGCTCAAGACCGCAAATTGTGGAATCGATTGCCAGTGTGCCGGGTGTCGCAGATGTGCCGGCAATCGCGTCACGTCCGCAAAGCGCTGAAGTTGCCGCCGAGCGGCAGGCAGCCAGAATCCCTGCACAGATGCCGGCTTCTGCGAATGACAGTCACAGGCGGCAGATCGTGATCAGCATCCGCGACCGCCGCCTGGCACTGCTCGAAGACGGCAAGCTGGTAAAGAGCTATCCCATCGCTGTCGGCGCACGTGTTTCGCCCAGCCCTGATGGCGAGTTCGCCGTCATCAATCACGCCAGGAACCCAACCTATCGCCACGCCGGCAAAGAGATCCTGCCAGGGAAGGACAATCCCACTGGGCACGCGCTGGATCGGCCTGAGCCTGAAAGGCTACGGCATTCACGGCACCAATGTTCCCAGCTCCATCGGCAAGGCCGCATCACACGGCTGCTTCCGCATGGGTCAGGCAGACGTGGAGGACCTCTACAGCCGGGTACAAGTTGGGGACACCGTTACGGTTCGTCGCGAACGCGATGAGTTGATCGCGCAGGTCTTTGTTCTAGCCAACCCCGGTGCCAAGCCCGCCTCGCCAAGAACGGAAACAGAAGTGGCTGCCAATAGCGGTCCGACGACCGAGGCGGCCGAGTAAAAACCCGGAGTTTAAAAACAAGGTTTGCCGCGCCGGACAAAGCGCGGCCAGAGAGAAGGAAATTGCCATGCTGTTGCTGAAGTACTTGCTGCTACTTACCGGTTGGGGCCTCTTAACGGTAGCCGCCGTTCAGGCCCTGAGAAATCTTTACAAGGTTGTCCAGTATCACCTCCAGTTGCGCCATAGAGCTTCCGCTACGGAACCGCCATCAACCAATGGAGCCGCCGTGGAAAAACCGCAGCTGAACTGGACTACTGCCAAGTGGGCGTTCCTGGCGGCCTGGCTGCCGCTCATTATCGCTGGAGGCATTGTGGTGGTGCCCAGCGGAATGGGCGGCGTCAGAGCAAGTCAGACCGCGGGAACGCTTCCCGGCACTCTGTATCCGGGCGTACATCTGATGCGCCCTTTGATTGACACGGTGGTTTTGTATGACATTCGCGACCAGGTGCTCAGCACCTCGTCCCTGGGAAAAGACGGGCTGCAACCGGTCCGTGAACACGGCGCCGAACCAAGGGAGGGCGGGAAGCCTGACGCTTTCACGGTTCAGTCACGTGAAGGGCTGAGCATTGGGCTCTCCATCACGGTGCGCTATCGTCTTGATCCGCGCAGGCTTGATTACATACACGCGAACATGCCGCAGCCGGTGGAGAAGGAGATTGTGCCGCCGGTTGTTTCCAGCGTATTCCGCGAGTTGGCGCCGAACTACACAGTGCGCGAACTGTTTGCTACGCGTCGCGAAGAGATTCGCCAGACCGCCGCCACACGTATCTCCAGGAAGCTGGAGGCCGACGGCATTATCGTGAAAGAAGTCATGCTGCGCGATGTACAGCTTCCGCCGGAATACGCCAAAGGCCTGGAAGGTCTGCTGATGAAGGAGCAGGAGAACGAAGGACTGGGCGTGGAAACCGAGATGAAAGCCAAGCAGGTAAAGATCGCCGAACTGGAAGCCGAGGCACAGCGAGTGCAGCAGGTGAAACAGGCCCAGGGCGCTGGCGAGGCACGCGTGCTTCAGGCCAAGTCTGAAGCCGATGCCATGCAGTACACATTGCCGCTGAAGCAGAAACAGATCGAGCAATCCCGTCTTGAGGCTGAGGCCCACAAGGAAGCGACGGTGAAAAACGCCGAAGCCCAGGCACAAGCCAAGGTCATTGACAGCAAGGCGGAGCTGGAGCGGCGGAACTATCTTGCCGATGCCGAGGCGGGCCGCATTCGCAAAGTGGCGGACGCCGACGCGCAACGCATGAAGAGTGAAGCCGCGCTGTTGAAGGGGAATCCGCTGCTGATCAACAAGATCATCGCGGAAAGACTTTCTGACAAGCTGCAGATCATGATGGTGCCCTCAGACGCCAAGATCTTTTTCAATGACGTGCTGAAAGGCGGCATCACTCCCGACGCGACCACGGGTGCGAAGGCAACGCAGGACGCAGAGGAAGACGAGCAGAGTGCTTCAGATAGTCAATCCCAGCAGTTTCAACCGTACGGCAACCAGCCATCACAGGAAAAGCAGTTTCAGATCAACCAGCAGTTTCAGGATTCGCTACGTAAAAGCGGGAAAATCCGATGAACAGGATTCCGCCGGAAATCACAAACGGGCGCCTGACTCCGCCGAGTCGGGCGCTCGTTCCGGCGGATGCATTCGCGGGTCCCAGGGGCCCGCGGCCGTCCTCATGTGCACTGTACTTGTGTAACCGCACTTGTGTAACGGCGGGTTCCTCCACGCATTGCCTTATTGTCAAACAGGTGATTTTTGAGTTGAATCACAATACGAAGCCGTTGCTCCATTTCAAGCCAATGTCCAAAGTTCTTCAGCTCCGCCGCTGTTGGATGGTGATTGTCCTGTTCGTGGCAATCATGCCAATGCGCGCATACGCGCAGCAGGAGACACAGTCACCCATGCTGCCGTCTGTATTCGAATTTGTGCAGCGCATTCTCTCCGCCGCTGGAAATCCCGGCACTATGAGCGTTTCCTTTCAGGATATTTCGATCCTGCCGACGGATTTGCAAGAGGTCGTGCAGAACGCGATTTTCACCAGCTTTCGAAATTCCGGCGTACAGGTGGTGAGCCCGGAAAGGGCCGTGGCGCAGGCTGAGATTACTTTTTCCGAAAGCTGGCGAGAGTACGTTTGGGTGGCGCGGGTGCAACAGGGCACTACCAGCAAATTAGTGATGAAAAAGGTGCCGCGGCCGGAACACGCACCGGCTTCGCGCACGCCCATGATGACCGTGCGCAAGAACTTCATCTGGCGGCAGGACGGGCCGATGCTCGACTTTGCCCAGGATGATCGAACCCTGGCTGTCCTGGAACCAACGCAGATCGCCATCTATAACAATGAGAATGGAAACTGGCGGCCGCGCTACACGCTTTCCATCACACACGCGGGTGCATGGCCGCGCGATCTTCGCGGGCGCATCCTGATCAACGGCTCGCAAGTCACAGCTTTTCTTCCCGGCACGCGATGTAATGGCAGCACATCACCACCGTCGCTTGACTGCCACGCCAGTGACGATCCATGGCAGGTTGATCAGGGCACGCTTTCAGCTTTCTTCAGTCCGCGGCGCAATTTCTTTACCGGAATTCTTGCCGGGCAAAATGCCGGCGGCTCTGTGCTGCCATTCTTTTCCGCCGCCACCTGGCAGGCGGGCGACACGCGCCAATGGCTCTTCACCGGCACTGACGGCCGCACCCGTCTCTATCAATATGATCTTTCTTCTCCGGCGGCCCTCTTCAATATATGGGGGAGCAACATTGCGGCTGTACACTCAGGTTGCGGATCAGGCTGGCAGTTGCTGGTAAGCTCGCCTACAGATTCAGTGCGTCCAGACAGCCTACAAGCCATGGAAATTGCCGGACGTGAAGCCCTGCCCGTAAGTTCTCCGGTTGAGTTATCGGGGGCGGTGCAGGCGTTATGGACTTCAGGAAAAAACAGTGAGCTGGCGCACGGAATTATGCAATCGCCCGCCACAGGACGGTATGAAGCGTTCAATCTTACGGTTAGTTGCGGCCAGTAGCCTTCTCATCATCATGGTTGCCGGCCACGCCAGCTCGCGTCCGCGCTATGGCGGGACGGTGCGTGTTTTGTTGCGCGATCGCGTGAACACGCTTGACCCGCAGGGCGATGAGGAACACACCGCGGCGCGCGACCGCATCTCCGCTCTGATCTTTGAAACTCTCACTCAGATGGATGCTCTGGGGCAGCCGCAGCCGCGGCTGGCAACATCATGGAAAGCTGATCCGGCCGCCGCTCATGGCAGTTCAACCTGAGGCTGGCAGAATTTCATGATGGCAGCACCGTCACGGCACAGGACGTGGTGGCAAGCTGGGTGAAAATCAGCACCGGCTGGAAGATCTCTGCGCTGGACAAGCAAACCGTCATCATCGAAACACCGGCGCCGGTCTATCATCTACCGGAAATGCTGGCCCTGCCGAAGTTTGCCGTGGTCAAGCACAATCCGGATAACACGATCGTGGGTACAGGGCCGTACAAGATCAGTGATTGGCGTCCGGGAGAGCGGGTAACGCTTGCCGCCAATGAAGATTATTGGGGCGGGCGGTCATTTCCTGACACTATTGAAATTCAACTGGCGTCAACCATGCGTGAACAGCTACTGGAACGGCAGTTGGGACCATACGCCGCGGCCGAGCTGGGCGTTGATCAGGTGCGTCCACTGGAACAGAATAACCAGAACATCTCTTACTCCCGGCCCAGTGATCTTCTGGTCGTCCTCTTTCTTCAGCCCGATTCGCCCAGCACTCGACCTGGAAGAAAGCCTGTGGACCCGCGGATCCGTGAAGCGCTTTCACAATCCATCAATCGGGCGACCATCAGCAATTTCATCCTGCAAAAGAAAGCGGCGCCGGCTAATGGACTGCTGCCACAATGGCTCACAGGTTACGAATTTCTCTTTCCCGGCGGCATGAACCTGGAACGGGCCAAGGAATTGCGCGCGGAAACCGCCAGCCTGGTAATTGTTCCACCTATCTCTCTGGCCTATGACTTCGCTGACCCGGTCTCCAAGCTGATAGCCGAGCGCATTGCCGTAGACGCGCGTGAAGCCGGTATCACGGTGCAGCCCTACGGTGAATCGCACGTGACTGGATTGCCGGTGCGCGGCGCGGGTAATGCCGATGCCGTTCTTTTGCGCATTCAGCTGCCATCGCTGGAACCGTCAGTGGCGTTGGCGTCTACTCTTGACGAGCTGGCATTGAATGAGCCTCAATCTTCGCCGCTCAATGCATCCCGGAGTGAAGATTTATTTGAAATTGAGCGCAAGACGCTGCAAAATTTCCGCGTGATACCCGTCGCACACCTTTCGCAGGCAGTGTGGCTGAACAACAGCGCGCATAACTGGCAGCAGCAACCCAATGGAGCCTGGTCACTGGACCAGCTCTGGATGGAAGGACCACGCTAAACAGTGTCTCTGAATACAAAGCTGCTTCTGCTGATCTCGCTGAGCATCACCGCCAGCGTGGGTATGGTCGCGTTCCTGATTGAAGAACGCGCGCATGAGGCGTTCCGTCGCATTGAGAAAGAGCGCACAGAGACTCTGGTGGGCCAATTCCGCAGTGAGTTCAATCATGAAGGCGTGGAGATCACCTCCAGCGTGGAAGGCATTGCCAATTCAGACGCCATGCTGCGTACCGCGTCGGAACTCACCAACGGCGCCGATCTGGCCGGCTTCATCAATGAGGCCACGGGATACGCAACCACCGCGCACCTTGATTTCCTTGACCTGATTGCACCTGACGGCACCATTGTTTCATCGGCGCACTGGCCGGCACGCTTCGGCTATAAGCAACACTGGTTTCTGGACGCAGGGGGACCAATTCCAGATGCCGCCTTTCTGCGTCACGTGGAAACGCCGCAGGGAGTCGCTCTGGCCATGCTGTGCATTCGTCCCATCAAGACGCACGGCGCAAATTATTATCTGATCGGCGGACGCAAGCTGCTGGCTGTGCTGCAGACTCTCTCACCGCCTCCGGGATTGCGGTTCTCCATCTACAGCGCTCCTGAGAAAGGGCCCGGGGAATTGATGGGCCCGGCCACCGGCAACATTGGGCTGGATAAAGTTATGCCGCTGATCCAGAAAGCGATGGACGAGCGCCGCGAACAAGCCTCCACCGTGGACTGGGGCGTGGAGATGCAGGAAGAGTTCATTCAGGCGATTCCCTTGCCTGGTTATGCTGATCGAGTCCCGGGAGTGCTGCTGGTGGGCAACTCGCTGGAGCAGGAACTCACGCTGGAAAAACACATACGCAATATCAGCCTTACCATCGCCGGTGTGGCCGTGTTGCTTGGCATCATTGTGAGTGCAGTGTTCGCTTCGCGCATCAACCGTCCGGTAAAGAAGCTGGCCAAAGCCGCCGCCGAGATTGGACACGGCAACTGGAACGTGCGGGTGGAGACGGAATCCGGAGGCGAGATCGGCAAACTGGCTGAGGCGTTCAACCAGATGACCGAGGAACTCATTGGCCAGCGTGAGCGTCTGGTGCAGACCGAACGGGTTGCCGCATGGCGCGAACTGGCACGACGTCTGGCGCACGAATTAAAAAATCCGCTCTTCCCTTTGCAGATCACGGTGGAAAATCTTCTGCGTGCGCGGGAAAACGCTCCCGGCGAATTTGATGAAATCTTCCGTGAGAGCACAACCACGCTGCTGGCCGAGATCGCAAATCTTAAGACGATTATTGGCCGCTTCAGCGATTTCTCCCGCATGCCCGCACCCGAGCTGCAAGCCACTGATCTGGATTCACTGGTGCGCAGCGTTGTCCAGTTGTTTCAAGGCCAGCTCAACAGCGGCGCAAAGAAAATCGATCCGGTGCTTCAACTGGAAAAGCTGCCGCCCGTGAGCGCCGATCCGGTGCTGATTCGGCGGGTCATAGAAAACCTGGTGCTCAATGCAATTGACGCAATGCCGAACGGAGGCAAGCTCACCTTCCGCACCGCGCTGGATGATCGTTTTGCGATTGTTGAAATCGCCGACACCGGAACCGGACTTACGCCCGAAGAATGCGACCGCATCTTCACTCCCTACTACACCAGTAAGCAGCATGGCACTGGGCTGGGACTGGCGATCGCACAGTCCGTGGTGAGTGATCATCATGGGAGAATCAGCGTGATCAGTACGAAAAACCTGGGAACCACGTTCAGGGTGGAGCTGCCGTTGTATGCTGCGAACGGTAATTCTTCCGCTTCTTCTTAAAATCCCGAGCGGAGCGAGGGATCCCTATGATCTTAAATACCCTTCAAGGGAGGGATTGGTAATCGGATATGTGAGGAGTTTTTAAGATTGTAGGGATCCCTCGCTGCGCTCGGGATTAGAAGAAGAAGCACGGGATGTCAGAAACAAGCTAGAGCGCATATGACAAACGCACCCAAATCGAAGCCACGAAGATCCCAGCGCTGTTATTTCGTCTATATACTTTCTAGCTTGAGCGGGGCTCTATACGTTGGACTGACTGACGACTTGCGCAAACGGATCTTGGAACATAAATCAGGCAGTTTCGATGGATTCACCAAGAAGTACAACATCAACAGATTGATGTATTTTGAAACGATCAATACTCGCAAGGCTGCCGAATCTCGAGAGCAACAGATCAAGAAATATCGGCGGGAAAAGAAGATTGCGCTGTTTCAGGAGAGTAATCCGGAATGGAGGGATCTTACGCCGGAGATTTTCCAGAGTGTCGGAGTCGGCAGGTATGATCGTACTTTTCTGAAATCCCGAAGCATAGCGAAGAGGGAAAGTTTTTAAGATTGTAGGGATCCCTCACTACGTTCGGGATTGAAAGAAAAAAGCCAATGAAATCCCACCTCCTCATCATCGACGACGACGCCAACACGCTGGCATCGCTTGCGCGTGCGTTCCGCCTTGCCGGGCATGAGGCGACGGTCTGCGACAATCCGATGCGCGCCCTCGACATCATCAAGCAGGAAAAGTTCGACCTGATCTTCTCTGACGTAATGATGCCGGGCAAAGACGGATTGCAACTGCTGGAAGAGATACGGGCGGCCGGAATCACGACGCCGGTGGTGATGATGTCGGGCCAGGCGCACATTGAAATGGCGGTCAGGGCCACCAGGCTCGGCGCACTGGACTTTCTGGAAAAGCCGCTATCTACTGACAAGCTTCTGCTCACGCTGCAAAATGCGTTACAGCTTGAGCGGCTCAAGCAGGAGAACCAGCAGCTTCGCCAGCAACTGGGCAGCGGCGGCCTGGTTTATACCGGAGAGAAGATGCGCCGGCTCATGGCGCAGGTAGAGCGCGTGGCTGCCAGTGAAAGCCGCGTATGCATCCTGGGCGAGACAGGCACCGGCAAAGAGCTGATCGCACATACCATTCACGAGAAGAGCAATCGCCGTGAAGGCCCATACGTCACGTTGAACTGCGCTGCCGTGCCTGCGGAGTTGATTGAGTCGGAACTTTTTGGTCATGAGAAAGGTTCGTTCACCGGAGCAGCCGCGCGACACGTCGGCAAATTTGAGCAGGCTCATGGCGGGACATTATTTCTCGATGAGATCGGCGACATGCCCCTTGCCATGCAGGCCAAGCTTCTACGCGTGCTGGAACAGGGCGAAGTGGAACGCATCGGCGGGGACAAGCCGATCAAGGTGAGCGTGCGCGTGGTGGTGGCCACGCATCGCAATCTGGAAGAGCAGGTGAAGCAAGGCGGGTTCCGCCAGGACCTTTTCCATCGCATCTACGTTTTTCCCGTCGCGCTGCCGCCGCTGCGTGAGCGTCCCGAAGATATTCCCGCGCTGGTACAGCACTTCTCTGCCATGATCGCGCGGCAGAACGGATGGAAAGAAATTGCCTTCTCGCCGGAAGCCATGGAGATGCTGCAAAAGCAGGCATGGCCGGGCAACATCCGCGAACTGCGCAATGTGGTGGAGCGGCTGCTGCTGTTTGTGGAAGGCGACACGGTGACCGCGTCGACGGTGCAAGCCGCGTTGCCGGGGAGTGGCACGACGGGCGCCGCGATCAGCGACACGGGATCAGGTACGCTGACAGAGCGCGTTGATCAATTCGAACGGCAGGTAATTCTCGACGAGATCAAGCGCCACAATCATCACATCACCAACGCCGCCAAAGCGCTGGGGCTGGAACGAAGCCATCTTTATAAGAAGTGCCAGCAACTGGGAATTGATTTGCAGGAGATGCGGAAATAGCAGTCACCACTCAGCAGTCGGCCACGTAACAATATTTACGGCTAAGAGCAGCGTGTTACGTTTGCCACTATTCGGCATTGGTATCATTTCGACATTGGAACCTTTTCAATCAGGAATTCGTAAGATATAGAAGAGAGACGGGGCTGGATTTCTACCAGCCTGTTATTCAAGGAGATCGCCATGTTTTGCTCAGGATGCGGACGCCAGATGGATGCCGGACAGCAGTTTTGCGCGGGATGTGGAGCTAAGAACCCTGCTCCTCAGTCCACCAGCATAGTTGCGTCGGCGGGAACCGGTCTTGCTACAGCGCAACAGTTCCCAGCGCAGCAGGTTATCATTGTGAGCGAAAAGAGTCCGGGCCTGGCGGCGGTGCTCTCGTTCTTCTGGGCAGGTCTGGGACAGATCTACAACGGAGAAATTTCCAAGGGCATCCTGCTCATCGTCGCGTTTGCTATCTCGTGCGGGCTGATGGCGGTTGTGGTCGGCTTTTTCACCACGCCGATTCTCTGGATCTACGGCATGGTCGATGCCTACAAGACGGCCGAGAAATTTAACGCTGGATTGCGCACCGGGCGGTAATTTTCTGTGCACCTCAACAATGATTTTGACGTAGAGACGCGGCATGCCGCGTCTTTTTCGCTTACCAGCGACGTTCCCAAAAAAACGGACACACCGCTTTATGTCGTTCCGCTCGCGCTGCGCTCCGGCCCGCGGCAGCGCGGTAGTGTCTTTTCATTCAGCTTACCCAGCGTTTATCCCTCGTCCCGCGCTGCGGAACTCGGGAACACACTGAGCTATCTTCATTCGCGCCCACGGCGCTCTGTGCGTGGACAATCCTCGAAAGTGCGGAAGGTTGCCTAAATCTGCGGCAGGCCGCCTTAGGTCATTTCAGGCATCTATTCAGGCAACATCCAGCTACTCTGCCGCATCACACTGCTACACAGTTATTCGTGACACAGAAAAGAGGGCTCTTGCCCCAATCGCTGGTCTTTCAAAAGCGCCACAATGTCTTCCCGGAACGATTCCCTGAGAAAATCAAAAAACTGCCCGCCAAAAAGGTAATTCTGTTTGCCGGCATGACTGAAGCCGAGGTGATCGACCGCGCGACTGCGGGCGATATGGATTGCTTCGAAGCGCTCTATCATCACCACAAGCGACGCATCTTTTCCTTGTGCCTGCGCATGACCAGCAACCACGCTGAGGCCGAAGACTTCACCCAGGAAGCATTTATACAGCTCTACCGCAAGATTGGAACCTTCCGGGGCGAGTCCGCATTTTCCACCTGGCTGCACCGCCTGTCAGTGAACATCATCCTGATGTCCTGGCGCAGGAAGGGCCTCAACGAAGTTTCGCTGGAAGAGACCCTGGAATCGCAGGCCGAGAACGGACCGAAAAAAGAGATCGGAAGAAGAGACGATGTTCTCTATGGTTCACTCGATCGTATCGGATTAGATAGGGCGATCCAGGAGCTTGCACGAGGATACAGGACCATATTCGTGCTGCATGACATTGAAGGCTACGAGCACAATGAAATTGCGGCCATGCTGGGCTGCTCGATTGGGAACAGCAAATCGCAACTGCATAAGGCGCGCATGAAATTGCGGACAATGCTTCCCCGAGAGAGTGGCGGGAACGCGCAACTCGCAGCAATGATTGCTAACCGGCCCACGCCGACCGCGATTCAACTTGCAGCCTGATAGGTTAGTGGAAATGTTGCGCGCGCATATGCTCCTCTAAACAAGAACACTCGGAACAAAGCAGCGTAAGACGTATTTGATTTCCTCTTCACTTGCGGCACTTGGGAACCCATAGACGTCCTCAAGTTTTCTCCCCGCAACGCACACATGACAACTACAAAACCGCAATGTGAGCGCGTCGGCTCAGATTGCCATGGTCAACCATGGATCAGGCCCAGGTTCCATTAGTTCCATAAAGGAATTGGCTCATGCAAGGCGCTCGAAAACCACTGATAGCACTTTTACTCATCTGCATTTTGAGCGGAGTTTCCAGAGCAAATTCCGTTCTGACCCATGAAGAAATTATTGACCTGGTCTGGGAAGATCAGATCAAGGTCCTGTTGCTGGAGAGATATCCCGGGACGTCGCCCGAGGATCTGCGCGTGGCTCACGGCTACGCCTATGGCGGAAGCCTGATCCAGGACCTGGGATATTATCCGTTTGGAAACCGGCTCTTTAGTGATCTGGTCCATTACGTTCGCAGTGGTGATTTTGTGCAAGCGCTGCTGAACGAAGCCACGGACGTGAACGAATACGCATTTGCGCTGGGAGCGCTGGGACATTACACCGCCGATATCGTCGGCCATCCCACGGTCAATGCGGCCGTAGCGCAGGAGTTCCCCAAACTCAAAGCGAAATACGGCCCTGCCATCACCTTCGAACAAAATCCAAAAGCTCACATTCGCACGGAGTTCGGCTTTGATGTAGTGCAGGTGGCCAAAGGCCGGTACACGTCAGATGCGTACCACAACTTTATTGGCTTTCAGGTATCGAAGCCGGTCCTTGAGCGCGCGTTCCTGAAAACATACGGCATTAAGCTGGGGGATGTTTTCGGCAGCGTGGATTTGTCCATTGGAACTTTTCGCCACTCCATCAGCAGCATCATTCCGGAGATGACTCGAGTAGCTCTACTGGCAAAGAAGGACGAACTCGTCAAAGAAAATCCATCGCTCGCCAGAAAGAAGTTCCTCTATAACTTGAAGCGCTCTGAGTATGAGAAGGAGTGGGGCAAGGGCTATCAGCAACCTGGGTTCGGCGCCAGAACCATGGCTGTGATGTTCAAGCTTATTCCCAAGGCCGGCCCGTTCAAGGCGATCGCTTTTAAAATGCCGAGCCCGGAGACGGAAACCCTGTATCTGAAGAGCGTAAACAGCAGCGTGGAGCAATTCCGAATTTATCTTCAAGATCAGCGGGCAGGCAAACTTGTTCTGGACAACCGGGATTTTGACACCGGCAAGCGGACGATTGCGGGCGAATACAAATTAACCGATGAGGCGTATGCGGTGTTGTTGAACAAACTGACGGACCACAAGTTTGCCGACACAACACCCGCATTGCAGCAGAACATACTGGCTTTCTATGAACCGCCGGCTGTGCCTATTTTCAATCACAAGAAGCTGGACCAGAGAAACAAGACTCTGCATAACGTGGAAGAGTTGAGGTTGTTGCAGTTGGAACAAACGACAGCCACCCGGCCGGTGCCGGCGCCATGAGGCGTTGGTCGCGGCAGAACACGCAGCACTCACAATTTCGAATTAGTTCAAATCAGGCAACGCCTCCAATCCGATGGAGGAGTCAGCAGCGCAATAAGAAAGGTCAAACAAAATCGTGCCTTTAATTCAACTTCTGGAAATTCTAATCGTGGTGGGAGTGCTGTTGTGGCTGGTGAATCGCTTCCTTCCCATGCCGAGCTCCATCAAATCAATCTTCAATGGCGTTGTGATGATTGCGGTGGTCCTGTGGCTCTGCAATGTCTTTGGAGTGCTCCACTCCATTTCCCGGATCCATGTTGGACGGTGAAACACGCTTTGGCTTTCGCCCTCTAGAGGCATGCCCTTTGAGTAATCTCGATCACGCAAACACAACTTCGACACAAACGTCGACACACCCTCGTTACATAACCCGCGGCAATTGAGGTAACACGTATGAAAGTAATTGGAGTCACCAGCACAGCTATTTTGTCGTTGATTCTTGGAATCACTGGTTCAGCCTATGCGCGACCTTATTCACAACAAGGCGAGCACGAAAAGCAAGATCGCCAGCAGGAGAACAAGCAGGATCAAGTCAGGTCCGAAAAGCAGCATGGCCAGGAACAAGGGCAGGGCGACCACAGACAACAGCCTTCGCGCGCTCAGGAACAGCCAGTCCAACCAAACCGGCAAACCCAGAACGCTCAGCCACAGAAAGAGAAAGAGCAAGACCGAAACAGACAGCAAGTTCAAGCTGAACGCCAGCAGAAGCCAGCCCAGAGTAAGCCGCAGCCACAGCACGCGCAAGGAAGGCCGCAAGACCAGAATCATTCTCAGGGAAACGCGGGGAACCAGCGGAGCCATGCGCCACGGCAACGCACGCCGGAGCAGCAGCGTGTCCAGCAGGCGGCGTGGCAGCAACATCGTTCAGAACGCTGGGAGTCTGACCATCACACATGGCAGCAACGCGGAGGCTACAACGGTTATCGCATCCCTGACGCTCGCTTCCGTGGATATTTTGGGCCGGAGCATCGGTTCCGAATCTACGGCCGGCCTTTCCTGGTAGTTGGCGGTTTTCCGCGCTTTCAATACAGGGGTTATTGGTTCAGCCTGGTGGATCCATGGCCGCAATACTGGTCGAACAACTGGTATGACACTGACGAAGTCTACGTCAGCTACGTCAACAATGGTTATTACCTGTATGATCGCAGCCATCCCGGCGCGGGCATTGCAATCAGGATCACGCTGTAACGGCAACCCGGATGCAGCTTCGCAAGAGGCTGCATCGTTCGCTTGCGCCGCGATTGTACGCGGCTCTTCCCCAACGAACACCTCTCTTTATGTCGCTTCGCTAACGCTGCGCTCCTGCCTGCGGCAGCGCGGTAGGGTCCCTCCGTCCATCGCGCCTCCGGCGCTTTGTGCGTGGGCAGCCCTGAACAAGGTGGAAAATTGTAAAGTTTCAGACGCGGCATGCCGCCTCTCTTTACGTAGAGATCCTTACCTCAGCGGCTGAAGCCGACTGTCTTTCAATCCTTAACGCAGGCATAAATGCCTGCTCCACCCCGTGGGTACAGCGAGAGCCGCAACGAATCGCATTCCGGGGAGAATTCCCTGATGCGGCAATGAAATCAACATGCACTCTCGGGATCTTTCGACTGCGTCGTCGCATGCGCTCCGACTCCGCTCAAGATGACAGATTGGCACAGTTTCGACATGGGGCAATTTCAACAATTGTCCGCGCGGGTCTTTTATAAGCAAGGTGGGGATAAGCAAGGCGGGCGCTCAACATGACGCTGGGTGAGGAATCAGGCAGAGTGCGGGCATGAGGATTGGCAAGGCTGCTGACCGTGTGCGAAACTTGACGTCGGGGGCCTGTAGCTCAACGGTTAGAGCAGCAGACTCATAATCTGTTGGTTGTAGGTTCAAATCCTACCGGGCCCACCAAAACCGCGTTATTGCCGTGTCTCTTCGGCATCGATTAGATTCAATCACCTCTACGTTATTCGAACCTTCCCGGTTCATGCAGAGATCCTCGTCTAAGTGAAGCTGCCGTTCTTTCTGCATAACAACTCTGCATAAACAACGTCACAAATTTCGCGCGCAATTGTGAACCTCTGGCGGTTTGAATGTTGACAGGAGGTTAACGCCAATCATCAAGCCTTGAATCATCAAGTCTTTGACTGTCTTGATCAATGACTGTCTTGATCAATCTGTCAGTTCTAACAGACGACGAAGCGCCACGGCCGATCCTAGACTCAAGTGCCTGCCACTTTGGCGAAGGAGTGTGACATGACACCTGTAGCAGCCGCCGAAAACGAAACGCTTTCCATTAGCGCCTATGGCCCAGCGAGAACAACCGTTGCAGGAAAACCTCTCAACGCCGAAGACTTGCGTAAGACTCATGCGTATTGGCGGGCCTGCAACTACCTGATGCTGGGGATGATTTACCTACAGGATAATCCTCTCCTGAAAGAACCTTTGCAGGCCAAGCACATCAAGAATCGGCTTCTGGGACACTGGGGCGCAAGTCCTGGATTGGCGTTTACTTACATCCATTTAAACCGGCTCATCAAAAAATACGACCTGGACATGATCTTCCTGGCCGGACCGGGCCATGGCGCGCCTGGCGTTCTGGCGCCTGTTTATCTGGAAGGGGCCTACTCGGAAATCTATACCGATAAGAGTGAAGATGAAGAGGGCATGCGGGAGTTTTTTAGACAATTTTCCTTTCCGGGGGGCATCGGGAGTCACTGCACACCGGAAACACCCGGTTCAATCCACGAAGGAGGCGAGCTGGGATACGTGCTCTCACATGCCTGTGGAGCCGCGTTCGATAATCCGGATCTGATAGTCGCGGCGGTAGTGGGAGACGGTGAAGCGGAGACCGGGCCCCTCGCAACTTCCTGGCACATCAACAAATTCATTAATCCTGTAAGAGACGGTGCGGTCCTGCCGATTCTTCATCTCAACGGCTACAAAATTAATAATCCCACGCTGCTGGCTCGCATTAGCCATCAGGAGCTGGAAGACCTCTTCCGGGGCTACGGATGGACACCCTACTTCGTTGAGGGGTCCGATCCGGAGAGCATGCACCAGGCAATGGCGGCCACCACGGAGCGCTGCATTTCAGAAATCAGAAAGCACCAGCATGAAGCCCGGAAGGCGGGCGCGGGCGTGGCCGAGCGGGTCCGGTGGCCGATGATCGTGCTGCGGACTCCGAAGGGCTGGACCGCCCCGAAAGAGCTTAATGGCCACAGGCTGGAAGGCTTCTGGCGGTCGCATCAGGTTCCGATGGCGGACGTCAAAAAGAATCCGGAACGCCTTCATCAACTTGAGAGCTGGTTGCGCTCTTACAGGCCAGAAGAGCTCTTCGATCGAAGCGGGAAGCTAATCCCGGAGCTGAAAGAACTCGCACCGACCGGCCAGCGGCGCATGGGCGCCAACCCTCACGCAAACGGAGGACGCTTGAAGAAGACTTTGCGCCTTCCGGACTTCAAACAGTACGGCTTGAAAATCGAGGAACCCGGAGCAGTTCGAGCAGAGAACGTGCGCCCGCTCGGCGCGTTCCTGCGAGATGTAATGAAGTTAAACATGAAAAACTTTCGTGTCTTCGGCCCCGACGAAAACACATCCAACAAGCTGCAGGACATCTATGAGGTCAGCAAGAAGTTCTGGATTGCCGACTACTTCCAGGAAGACTCCGATGGCGGAGAACTGGCGCCTGATGGTCGAGTGATGGAGATGCTGAGTGAGCATACCGTCGAGGGTATGCTCGAAGGTTATCTGCTCACGGGACGCCATGGCTTCATTTCTTCCTATGAGGCGTTTATCCATGTCATCGACTCAATGTTCAATCAACACGCCAAGTGGCTTGCCATCTGTAACCAGCTCTCATGGCGTGAAAAGGTCGCTTCGCTGAACATCCTGGTCACCTCAACTGTGTGGCGGCAGGACCACAATGGATTTACGCACCAGGATCCCGGTTTTCTGGATGTAGTGGTCAACAAGAGCTCTGACGTGACACGCATCTACCTTCCTCCCGACGTCAATTCCCTTCTTGCTGTGGCGAACCATTGTCTAAGAAGCGAAAATTACGTCAATGTGATCGTCTGCGACAAACAGATGCACCTCCAATATATGAACATGGACGTGGCCATTGCCCACTGCACCAAGGGAATCAGCATGTGGGAACCGGCGTGTAATGACCAGGGGAGCGAACCAGATGTGGTGATGGCGTCTGCCGGGGACATACCTACGCAGGAAACGCTGGCGGCCATTATTCTGCTGCGGAAAGCATTCCCTGATCTCAAGATCCGCTACATCAATGTGGTTGATCTATTCAAATTGCAGTCGAGCGCGGAGCATCCTCACGGTTTGTCCGACCAGGACTTTGATGGGCTCTTCACGGTGGATAAGCCGATTGTTTTTAATTTCCACGGATATCCATGGCTCATCCATCGGTTGACGTACGGTCGCAAAAACCACCCCAACATGCACGTCCGCGGCTACAAGGAGAAAGGAAACATCAATACACCTTTCGAACTGGCGATTGAGAATGAAATTGATCGTTTCAGTCTGGCGATGGACGTCATCAAACGCGTCCCGAGACTGCAGCGAATCGGCGCCCACGCCATGGAGAAATTCCGTAATGAGCAAATTGCTTGCCGGAATTATGCCTACGAGCACGGCACTGATAAGCCGGAGATTGCGGACTGGAAATGGCCACAATAGATATCCAAATATCGTCGCGGAGCCTGGCGGCGCCGGACTAAAAGCCCGGATTTCATCGGCGCTCCACGAGCACTTAACGTCAGAGAGGAAGACTCCGATGAGTACAAAGAGCATTGTGGCAGGCAGGGCGAGAGCACCGCAGCAAGATCCATCTGAAATTCTCAAACAATATGGGTGTGGCCCCGTTCAATTGATGGGAACTGACGGGCTGTACGAACGGCATCTTCACTTCGACACTGTCATGAATGAGACGTTGATTGGCCCGCGCGAGCGCTTTGAGGCTACCGCGCGATCCATCCGGGATGTCCTTTCGCAGCGATGGGTGCTGACCGAGAAAACATACGAACAAAGAAATCCCAAACGCGTCTATTACCTCTCCATGGAATTCCTCCTGGGCCGCTCATTGGCCAACAATGTCACCAACCTTCTGCTTGAGCCGATGGTGAGAGAAGGAGCGAAACAAAGGAACATTGATTTGCTCTCTCTATTGGAGCAAGAACCGGACGCGGGGCTGGGAAATGGCGGACTTGGACGGCTGGCAGCATGCTTCCTTGACTCTATGGCGACGATGGAACTTCCCGCCATGGGCTACGGCCTGCGATACGAGTATGGCATTTTTAAGCAACTTATCCAGGACGGCTGGCAATGCGAGAAGCCGGACAACTGGCTGCAGCAGCCGGATCCGTGGGAGGTGGTTCGCCCACAGGAGAGAGTGGAAATCAAGCTGAACTGTTCCTTCGAACTGCATGCTGGAACATTGCGTGCCGTTGCCGGCAAGCCGTCAGTGTTGTATGGCGTCCCGTTCGATCGTCCTGTGGTGGGCTATGGTGGTAAGACCATCAACACGCTCCGACTGTGGGCCGTGGCCAGCCCGGATTATTTTGATTTCGAGGAGTTCAGCAGCGGCGACTTTGTGGCTGCACTCACCGAGACGCTCACAGCAGACAGCCTGACGCGGGTCCTTTATCCCGATGACAGCACCAGCGTGGGCCGCGCCTTGCGCCTGGTGCAGGAATACGTTCTGGTGGCATGTTCGCTCGCGGACCTGGTGCGGCGTTTCCGTCGCAGCAACTCAGATTGGAGCGCTCTGCCTGAAAAAGTCGCCATTCAGATGAATGATACCCACCCGACCCTGGCGATCCCTGAACTGATGCGCATACTGCTGGATGAAGCGCACCTTGAATGGGACCAGGCCTGGGACCTCACGCAGCAGACGCTCGCTTACACCAACCACACGCTACTCCCTGAAGCGCTTGAGAAATGGCCTGTGGCATGGTTAGAGATCATGCTGCCGCGTCACCTGGAAATCATTTACCAGATAAATAGTCGCTTGCTTGATTCAGTCCGCAGCCGCTTTCCCGGCGACGAAGGACGCGTTGCGCGCGTGAGTCTGGTTGAAGAAGGCCCGCAAAGCAATATTCGAATGGCTAATCTGGGGATCGTCGGTTCGCACAGCACCAACGGCGTCGCCGCGATTCACTCTGGATTGCTGCGCACGATGACGGTCAAGGACCTGGCGGAGATGTACCCTGAACGTTTCAACAACAAGACGAACGGTGTGACGCCGCGGCGCTGGCTGCTTCTGGCGAATCCGCCGCTGGCTGCCGCGATCACCGAAGCCATTGGCGATGGCTGGGTCACTGATCTGGCTCAACTGAGCAAACTCAGGCGGCTTGCGGACGACCCCGGCTTTCGCGATGCAGTCCGCCATGCGAAACGCAGAGCCAAAGTACAGTTTGCCAATTATCTCAAGGTGACGACCCAACAGGTCATCTCCCCGCACACAATGTTTGATTGCCAGGTTAAGCGCATCCACGAGTATAAGCGGCAGCTGCTGAACGCCCTTCGAGTCGTGGTGCTCTACAACCGGCTGAGGGAAAACCCGAATCTGGAGATGGCGCCCCGTACTTTCATGTTCGCCGGCAAGGCGGCGCCTGCCTATCGGCTGGCCAAGCTGATCATCAAGTTCATCAACAATCTTGCCGGCACCATTGACGGCGACAGGGCGGTACGCGGCCGTCTCAAGGTGCTGTTTCTGCCAGAATACTGCGTATCCCTTGCTGAGCGGCTTATTCCCGCCACCGACGCGTCGAATCAAGTTTCCACTGCGGGCTATGAAGCCAGCGGCACAAGCAACATGAAGTTCATGATGAACGGCGCGCTGACGATCGGCACGAGGGACGGAGCGACGATTGAGATGGCGGAGGAAGGCGGCGAGGAGAATTTCTTTTTGTTCGGCCTGACAGCCGCACAAGTAGCCGAGAGCCGTAGCTGGTACAACCCGCGATGGCACTATGAAAATGAACCGGAAACGCGCGCGGCGCTGGATATGATTTTCTCTGACCACTTCAGCCGCAATGAGCCCGGTGTCTTTGAACCTCTGCGCGAAACGCTGCTGACCGGCGGAGACCAGTACATGCACCTGGCGGACCTCAAGTCCTATGTTGAAGCGGACCAGCGGATGTGCGAATTGTATGCCAAACCGGATGAGTGGGTTCGCACGGCGATCTTAAATATTGCGGGCTCGGGCAAGTTTTCCAGCGACCGCACGATCAAGGAATACGCGAGGGACATATGGAACGCGGAACCGTGTCCGGTAGCGTAATTAGCAGCTGGCAATTGGCAATTAGCAATTAGCCGTCGCCGAGATCGACGTCATCGCAAGACGTCGGAAGATCAAACCTTACCGCTGATTACGCGGATAAACGCTGATTAAAACCAAGATTAACCCACAAAGGGCACGAAGGAACACAAAGGATCGCCGAGAATCGCACGACATTGCCGGGATCGGAAAAGCGGAAGAAAAGCATATCCCTCGGCTAGGCTCGGGATAACGAATCAACCACCAAGTGTCTCCTTATCCCGCTTTCTGGAGTACGCGCTGGATATCAACCTCAAGCAGGTCTGGAAACTGCATACAAGCGCGCATGAACTGGTTGGCGCAAAGGGAGATATAGCGGCGCTGGCCAAACTTGTTGGTGATCTGAACAATGCGGAATGCGGGCTCCATGCAGTGAATGCACAAAGAAAAATCCCTTACGATGGCAGCCGGCAAGCAAGCGGTGACGGTTTCATTGGCATGCAGATTCAATATCGCCATGTCAGCGGCCCATACCTTGCAGATGCAGTTCGCACACCAGCGTCAATTCGTCACTGCCGTGTCCGGAATCGTGTTCTGAAGTAATGCTCTTGATGATGCTCTGAACCGCATCGTCACGATCAAATGCGTTGATGCATACCGGATCGATGCCCGCGGAATCCGCCATCACCAGATAGCGCTGGTTACATCTTGCACACCTGACCGTTTCCGGAAGGATGATGAATTTCAGCGATGCAAGCGATCGGATTTTATGGGTTGCAGTTGGCTTAATGCCCCTGAGGTCAAACAGTCCCGTGCTCATTTTTACACCTACTTCTTGAGCCGACGGGATTCATTATCGCTCTGAGAAATTTTTAACCCTGTGATGTGGGTCACCTGCTTCTGTGACAAACGTATCTTTAAACAACCATCTCTTCACAACGGCGCCATTGCAGAAACCGGCATGCTTCAACCTGCTTGCGATGAGCACCTGATATCTGGTTGTGCACTTGCAGCCTCCGGCTGGTACGGGCAGAAAGGATCTGAGCCCAGCGCATCAGCAGTATGTGCGAAAGCGCGGGCACGCGATCCACCGCAGATGTGGTTGTATTCGCAGACACCGCATTTCCCGTGAAACTCATGGGGCGTGTGCAGTGCGCGGAAAATTTCTGAATTGCGATAAATATCAGTCAATGAGCCGGTGCGCACGCTGCCACAGTACAAGGGCAGGAATCCCGAAGGATAAACTTCACCACGATTGGAGACAAAGACGATGCCATGACCATCGCGAATCTGGAAGCCGCGATAGACAGCGGTCTTCTTCATGTCAGGCGCAGCCATGCCGGCGTCGCGCATCCTGTTGATGGCCACGCGGCGATAGGAAGGCGCCTCAGTGGTCTTGACCGCAAACGGCGCGGTGGAGACGATAGCCATTACCCATTCCATGATGCGCTCACCCTGTTGGGGAGAAACCTCATTCAGTGCCTTGCCGCGGCCGACAGAAATCAGGAAGAACAGGCTCCAGCGCATGACGGGAAAGCTGGTGCGCAGCAGTTCATAGATCGCGGGCAAGTCTGCAGCGGTTTCTTCTGAAACCAGTGTGTTCACCTGGATTGGGAGTCCGATGCGTCCGGCGTGGCGCGCGGCCTCCATGGTGCGTTCAAAAGTTCCCGGAACGTTGCGAATAGCGTCGTGCTTTTCAGCGCAGGAACCATCCAGGCTTAAACCGAGTGCCTGGATGCCATGTGCCTGAAGCTTGCTGATGGCTTCATTGGTGAGTTCAGGGGTTGCGGCGGGTGTGATGGAAACGTCCAGACCAAGTCCGCGCGCGTAGTCGATGAGAGGAAAGATGTCTTTGCGGCGAAGTGGATCACCGCCGGTGAGAATCAAGTGGGGCAGCGGATCACCAAACTCGAGTAATTGATTCAGGAATTTCCTGCTTTCCTCAGTAGTCAACTCGAATGGATGCGCCCGCGGAACGGCTTCTGCGCGGCAATGTTTGCATGCCAGACCGCAAGCCTGCGTCATCTCCCAGTAAACCAGCATGGGGTTGCGGGAGAAATCGATCCTGGAAGGATCGTGAGTCTGGTTCATTCCTGAAGTCACGTGCGAGGCGGGCATCCTGTATTCTCCCTTCGCCAATCGGCGCCCTTTAAAGGGCCGTTCATGTAAACAACACATTAAGCGGTGAAAGACCTTACCCACCGTGACGCATATCACACATGCAGTGTGCGGTCAGCGCGGACAGCGCGCGGATCGCCGAGATCGGAAAAGCAAAACCTTACCGCTGATGAAACTGATCCAACTGATCGGCACTGATATGAAGAACTTCTTGCCGCCGGATTTGCGCCGATGATCGCGGATCAGAAAAGTAAAACCGGGCAACTGGGATAGGGCATTGCAAAAATACCGGCTGCGACTCGTTACCAATGGCGATTCGAAAGCCCCGGGGCTATGCCAAAAGAGATGTTCCCGGAAATTGCTTTCTTGTCTATTATGTAATCCTATGACTAGGGCCCTTTTCGTACTTGCCTTGACCTTGACTTTAGTTCTTGCCGCCGCCTCTTGCGGACCGGTGGCTACGACAAAGATGGAGGCCCAAACCCCTGCAACCTATTCATGCACCGTCCCGGCTGTTTTTCGTGGCGCCGATGATGGCGTGCAATCGTTCGCAGTAGACTCTGTATGCCTTGTCGGAAACGTGCCGAGCAATGGAGGTTTTTACACATCTGAGACGAACTATCAACTGAAGAACGCCTTTACCGTAGCCAGCATTACAACATGGCTCGGAACGTCTCAAGGCTCCATCGAAGAAGCAGCAGGAGAGCTTGTTGTCGAAGTACCGACTTCCGTTGCCGGCCAATATCAGACCCGCTGGATAATCACAAACCAGAAAGACAAACATACGGACATGGAAGGGGAACGCATTGAACATTTCCCACTGACCTCTCCGGTGATGTTGCCCGCCGGAACCCGGCTGCATTTTTACTTCAACGTGGGAATCATCAAACCAGCTACGAATTGTCCCCTCGGATGCGGACAGCAGCTTAATGTGTACCTGAACGGAGTCTAGGGCAGATTGAGTAATTGGGTAATTTGGGAAATTGGAAAAGCCGCACTTGGCAACAGGCAGCAATCAGCAGTCAGCATTCAGCCGGGAAACTTTAGTTTGCCCCATCTAGCACTGAATGAGCCCACAAGCTGGTAAGTCCTTAATGGAATGCAAGAAAAAGGGAAGGCCCTCGCCTTCCCTCGTCTAACTCTAGGTCGAACTTACTTGAGAATGGTCGAACAGAACGTCGAGTTGGGGCCGAATGGGCCGCCGCACTCCAGCGTCTGGGTGAACTGGTTTGCCTGGCCGAAATCCTTCAACACATCCGGGTAATCAATGCCGTAATGAAAGCCGCTCTTACCCAGCGTGTACCACGGATAGATACAGAACGGGCCTCCAAAGGTGGGACAAGACAGGGCCACCTCGGCTTTGCCGCCCTCGTCGCTTACGGCGGCAAAGTTTTTGGGCGATGAACCGTCACCGAAGACCACGCTCTTGATCTGGATGGGAGCGAGACCCGCCCAGGAGTCAGCGTTGTAGGAATCGCAAATGGTCTGTCCGGGAATGCAGAATGCGTCGCCGCCGGTGAAGATGGAGGCGTGGCCGATCTCCCATACAAAGGAATTCGGGGCATCGTTCACCAGTCCCCAACCCAGTGAATTGCCAAGTTGCTGCGTATCGTAAAAAGGCATCAACGGCCCGTCAGACTGCGAGTTGAGAATGATGGTGCCGGAGTGGCCGGTGCTCAGGTTGGTGACGGTGATATGGAATCCGTCCGCGGCCTGAGTAACAAAGTAGTGGACTGTGATGGTGTCACCGGCATTCATGATCAGCGGACTGCCCGGCGTCGTGGAGTCTTCCAGCATGGCGTTGAAGGCCGTGGTCTCAGTGAAATGCGCTTTGGTGTTGTTGGGGACCAGTTTGAAGACAGGAGAGCAGGCGGTAAAGGTGTTGGCGGAAAAGTTAACGCTGAAGCCGCCATTATTGAAGCACTTGCTGACAATGGAGTCAGGATAGAACTGCAACTCTACGAATGCCTGGCCGAACAGGCTCTTGGGGTCAGTGACGGTGCCTCCGAACCAGAACGTGGGCCCAACATCCGAAACGTTGTTGCGTCCGCTGGCGGGCAGCACCACGGTCCATGTGAGATCGCGGGCCGAACCGGGAGCGCTGGAGACAGGGATAAGTTCAGGCTCGTCATGACCCACGCAGCCTTGCGAATAATTCACTTCAAGCTGGCCGGGAATGTATTGCGGGTGATGTTCCAGACAAGCGGTAGTGGTCTGCGCCTGCGCGACAGCGCCGAAAACAAAAAATGCTGCGATAAGGAAAGCGAGTTTGCCGGCTGAGGAAGGCCTGGACATGAAACCTCCGAGGAATTGAGGACTTTGACGAAGGCGAATCCAAAAACGGGAGGAATATTATCACAGGCGGGAAAGCAGCTATTGGCAATTAGCAATTGGCAATCGGCTAAAGCAAAGAGCGTGTCCATCGCCGGGATCGCCGTCAGCGCACGACATCGCCGTGATCGGAAGGACGTACTTAGCCGCGAATTCACGCGAATAAGTCGAATGGAAAGCCGGGCTGGAAAAGCAGACTAACGCCGATCAAGAAGGGAGAAAGACAAAACTGTCTAGTTGTTTGTAGGTAAAGGCTAGCTGCTCAAGGCTAATGGCTAAGTGCTAAAGGCTAAGTGCTAGAAGCTAGAAGCTGCTTTCCTACGCTGAATAGGTGGAGATCAGGGGGCGGCGAGGAGTTGGCTTGGCGTTGCGCAGTGCGATCCAGTTGGAGAGACTGGAATAGGCGTTATCGCTCAGAATGTTGAAGCGCACGCCGGAAAGACCGTCAGGAGTGGTCCAGGTGACTTCGCCCTTGCCTTCAATGCGCTCACCGAAGGGCAGCTCAAAGGAAAAGCGGAGCATTGATCCGGAAGGATAGTTTTGAATGGACCAGATGGCCATGCCAGCCTCGCTGAGGTTTGACATGGTGCTCTCCGCACGCGCGCCGCTCACTTCAAGATTGACCGGCACCATGAGCGGGTAGCGCGAGTAGCGGCGCTTCTCAGAGGTCATCATCGTAGTGGACAGGGCAAAAATGTTGGCGATCTTGTCCGGAATGAGCGGTTGGCGCAACACGAAGTTCACGCCAGCCCGCAGCGCACACTGCGTCTGCTCATCGTTCCAGGCATAGGCGAAGATGACCATGGGCTTGCCGGTTGTGAAGGTACGAACTCTCTGCACCAGTTCCATCGCACCTTCAAGGCTCAGGTCAATGACGATACCGTCAACCTTGCGGCGGGTCAGGTAGTCGCGAGCAGCGGTTACGGCCGGAGCGCAATTGAGGCGTCCGTTGACTTTGCGAACTGCGCCAGCCACAGCGCGAAACACACACGGGTCATTGCACACGACAAGGAATTCAGGCCCGTGGGAAGCTTGTGCGGGAGAAGTGACTTCAAGCGAGCGTTTGGAGACTGAGATCATCTGCTTAAGGGAACGTTGAGTAGTGTACTTTTCCTGAGCCGGTTTGGGGAAAAATAACAAAAATAAATACTATTCGTTCTGCGCCTGGCTGCCACGCAGCATGATACGCACGATTCTCAGTCGAATTCCCAGGCGTCTCCCCATTCGGCATGCCGCGCCTGCTTATATGCAGTTTTTTGCGACTTTGTGACAGTACGGACCCGCAATCCGGCAGGAGTGCATAAATTCAGGTGCAAAAATCCGGTATGCTTGCGCGGATGACGCACAATTCTGGCTCTTGCTGGGTTAAGGGCAGTCCGGCTGGCGATTAAATAAGAGAATTTTTCATCTTCGTAACCCAGCGATCCGCCTTTGAGCTGGCGATGTTCAGCCGTCCGCTGCAAACGCTGGGAGAAATGGCACCAATCCCCGGCGACGGCCATCGGACATTCGCCGCAATGCGGACACGGCGCCAGAAGATGTGCGCCAGCGCCGATCAGGAAAGATCGCGCGCGATTGACCACCGCAAAGCCCGGCGGAGTGCCCGGCTCAATGATCACCAGAAACTGGCCGGCGGAATTCCACGCCTGGCGCAGAGTGATCTCACTATCGGCAGCGGAGAGCTCGCCCAGAACATAGGACATCATGACCAGGTCATGCGACTGCGTTGGTAATCCGGAGCGCAGGTCCGTGCGCAACCACTCTGTATCTCGCGCACCATGGTGAGGATTGGCAAATATCAGCCTCTTGCCCAGATCCAGCCAACGCTGATCACGTTCAAGAAGCGTGGTCTTGTTGATTTCGGGAAAAATCTCAGCTGCCGCCAGGAATGAAGTTGCCGGCCCTGCGCCGAGATCGAGCAGAGACGTGATGGCAGCTTCAGGCGCAAGCCGGCGAAGCTCCCGGAAGACGTGTTCGTTCACGGCAAACGTAGCGGGAAAGCGAACGGCGAGATAAGCCGCCCGGTCCGCGTCGCTCATGATGGCAGGGCCGGCGAAGCTGGATGACTTATAGCGGTCCGTCAGTTCGCGCGCTGATTTTGCCAGCTGGGAACGGTCAAACTTCGCCGTCTCCGACTGAAGCACGTCAGCAAGATATTCAGGCAGAGGCATTCAGCGCGTTCAATACTTGGCGTACTTCACCGAGCAGCCATACGGTGGAGTGGCCGCATCATTCACCGACTTGCCGGCCAGAGATGCGGTGAGCGCAGCGTCAACATAATTCTTTGCGCCGGCGACATCCGCCTGGTTCGAAGATGGCTTGTCATCAATTGCGCCCTGATAGATAAGCGTGCCACCGGGATCAATCACAAACATCTGCGGCGTTGTTTTGGCATCGTAGAGGCGACCCAGCGTTCCCGCAGAATCAAGCAACACGTCGGTTGGAACGGCCTTCATCCGCGTGAGATATTCCTTTTCCTGCTGCGGCGTGACAAATCCCTGAGTACCCGGTGCGGACGAGATTACGGTAAGCCAGACTACGCCTTTGGCCGTCCACTCTTTTTGCAGGCGCTGCATGTTGCCGCTCTCATAATGTTTGCGCGTGTATGGGCAGCCCTGGTTGTGCCATTCCAGCACCACGTACTTGCCTTTGAAGTCGGCAAGCTTCTGCTGCTTACCGTCAACGTCAACAGCGGTGAATCCAGGCGCCGGACTGCCAACCTTCACGGCGAGCGCAGTTGTGATCAGCGTGAGCACGGCAATGAATCGGAGTGCCGAATTGCGCAATTTCATTGGAGTTCCCTTCTGGGACTATTTTAATGCGACTTGAGTATTCACGGCGGCATTGATCTGGAAAGCCTGGCCTTCGCCGTCGCCTTTCAGCACCAGCACGCCGCGAAGAACAGAAATGGGCTTGAGCAGCAGGTCGGATTTCCTGAGCGAAATCACGCAACCATGTGGTGTCTCTCTTACCCGTTGCTTGGCCGAGTTTTCAATCTGACCTTTATCCAGCGGATAGAACTCTGCTCTGTTGACCGGCTTACCTGGCTGGATGGTAAGAAGAAAATCTTCTTTGCGAGATTCAGCCGTGGCAATCCACGATTTCGGCCATGGCCTGGGTATTTGCTTTTTGGCCCTGGCAAACAACTCGGCAGTTTGCGGGTTTGCTTCTACCCGGCCTTCAGGAAGATTGAGCTTGAGTTCAGCGTGGTCAGGGATGCAGACTTCGCGGCAGATCAGCCATTTCGCCTGAACGGCAAAATCTAATTTCCCGCCCTCTAATTTCCCGCCCTGAAACTTATCGGCAGGCACACGGACAGGAACCATCAACAAGACGTCGTCGCTATAGCCGTAGTCGGCGAGTGTGGGCGCGCTCTGCAATTTCTTCGGACGCGGCCATTCGATTTCGCCGGCCGAGAAACCCGGCGGAAGCTGCCACTGGAATGCCGGAGGCTGGCCGGAGTCGCCAGGGTTGATCCAGTAAATATGCCAGCCTTGTTCCAGCGTGAAGTGAACGCCCAGGGTAAGACTTTGTCCAGGAGCTACCGCGGATGGTTGCGAAAGAAGTTCAACGCGAGCATGTTTGGCGGAAACGCCTTGTGCGGATAAAGGTCCGGCAAGAAGGCATGCAAACAAGCCGACGAACAGGCCGCCTGACATAACATGGCGCGGACAATACATGGCAACATTATTGTACGTGTGCGGTGAACACTCCAGTCTCCACTCGTCCGGCACGCTTGATCTGCACAAAGATGTGATAGTCGCCGGGCTTGGGAAAGCCGTAAGGAAATGAAACTTCACTGGAAATGGGCTTTGAATCTGCCTTCTGGTTCATGCTCATCGAAGACATGTCGTGTTCCGCGGACATTCCTTCCGCGATGTTTACCGCAGCCATGGAGACCGATCCAGCGGGATGGACGTGAGCGAATATATTTCCGTCATTGCTCATGAACACAGCATGACCGGCCATACCCATGTAGTTCTCCAGATCATGAGCGGGGCTGCCATTTTTATCTTCAACACGGAAGCGGAACCATTTTGCCTGCTGTGCTTGCAACGGCGTGCCATCCTGCTGCCAGATCATGCGGTAACCATCCGCCAGTTGTGCCGTGTTGTTCGTCGACTGGGAATCTGCGAAACCGGAATCATCGCCGATCAGTGCCTTCCCTGAAACAGCGGGGAGATCAATGTCACTGATCTGCGTTTCAGGAAATCCATTCGCGTGGACGATATCAGCGTAGACGCGATAGTGTCCCGCAGGCAGTGCTGGAAGTTTCTGGGTAAACTGCCCGTCACCGGTCTGGTCCGGATGCAGATGCCAGAAGCTCTTCATGTCCGGCATGCGGACCAGAAAAAGATGCATGATGTGGTTGTGGTCCGGCACAAGATCGTCCATCACAATGGCATCCGGCGCAAGAAAGTTGAACCTGTTCTTCTCCGATGTGTTGGGATTGTCCAGCTCCAGGCGCAGGACATTGCCTGACTGCAATTCAGCTTTTACATGTGGCACGCGATAGTTCAGCTTCGAATTGGTGGCTGCATCGGCGCGCCACATTCTGGCCCCCATGACCAGCGCGACAAAGACAACAATGGTTGCGACTCCTGCTCGCGTGTATCCCCGTCTTTTGTGATCGTGGGCCGGCTGTTCTCCGGGAGCAAGGCCGGCTTCCCGACCAGCAGCTCCAACAATGCTGACAATACCAATCACCAAGGTGAGCCCCAGCAATGTGAGCAAAATGCCCAGACCTTTCTGCATGCCAGCCGTATTGGTGGAAACAGCAGGCAGTGGGACTGCGAGTTCACCTTTTCCGCGCGCCCCCTGCGCGGTGATCTGGACTTTCCATGATCCTCGGGCCATGATCCAGAGCTGGCCATGAAAAGCCTGCGGATCAGTGGCGGAGCGTTGCGCTGCGTCCGCGGAGGGAGCCAGTTTGGCGCCAACGCCTACCATCTTCAGCGGCAACACTTCAATGCGTTCAACATCTTTGTCCGCGCTGCGAATCTCAATCTGCGCAATGCCCGGCACCACAGCCGGCGCTTTCACCGTCACCAGAAGATGATAAGGACCGGCAAAGCCGTCAAAATAAACGTCTGGACTGTTTACGTGCGCGGGAGTGGAGATGGGCAGCAGGAGCAGGATGAAGAGCAGCGGCAGTAGCTTGCGCATCGTTAATTTTTCCCAGGTTTTTTTATCTTTTACTTTTTAGTTTTTATCTCTTTGTCTTTTATCTTTGCAGCTTTTTGAGCCAGTCGCCAAAAACAATGCCCAACCACAGACTGACCACGGAAAAAGCGCAGGCAATTCCCATCCCGCGCCAGAACATGGCTGCGCTATCGTCAAACTTCACAAATACGTAGCGGACGGTAGCGGCAGTGGACGGAGTGAAGTAAGGATAGTTGGCGGGATGGAAAAACCAGTTACGCGCTGCCGGCGACATGAGAAATGTTGCGAAGGGCCACTGCACTGCCACCAGAACGGCCATGAAGGCGACGCCGCCAAACAGGGCCTGTTGCCAGCGCGGGGCGTTTTCCCAGAACCGCTTCTTTTCAATAACGGGCCACAGCAGATCGAGCACAAAGGCCGGAATCACCATCAGAATGGGCCAGGGCAGCGGCACCATATGATCGATGGGCTGATAAACCGGGCCCAGCTTCGGCGACGCGGGAAACAGCGGCAGAATCCACAGCATGAGAACGGTGAACAGCGAATAAATGCCCGTGATGATGGTGCGTGCCCAGCGATGCCGAGCGGCCCGCGCCGGAGCTTCCAGCACCAGCAACAAGCCGGCTCCCAGCGCAATATACGAAACGCTGCTGTGAAGCAGTACCTTGTTGGTGTACTCAAGCCGCAAAATCATCGAGTGGACAATCACAAAGCCACCCAATAACAGACAGAGCCGCTGAAGTCGCGAACGCTGCGCGCCTTCTGCGCGGTTCATCTCAGCCACCGTAAGCAATAAACCGCCCCAGACAATGCCGGCTATTCCGATCGCGAGCAGAATATGCGGAGGGCTGAGGATTTTTACGTCGAGCCCATACGCCTCATGCCACCAGTTGTCGAACGGCGCTGATGTGACCATCGCCAGACCGCCCCAGGCCGCGATAAATGCACCCAGCGGTCCGCGAAAACCCAGAACGTTCACGGATGTCGTGCGCGCTGTGCTCTTGGGCTGAAACGTTGCACTGAAGATCGTCATGGCGCAAACCAGGGCCGTGAGCAGACCCCCAAGTTGGATCAGCAGATGCGCCGGAGTCCAGAAACTGTCCCGGCCAATGGTTTCATGCCAGGAAATGTCCCAGTACAAACCAATGGCGATCAGGATAGAAGCACTGACGCACGCCCAAACTGTCCAGGGCACACGGATGGCTGCAGCTTCCGGCGCGGACTTTGCTGCCATGATTGGTGTGGGAAAGCTACCGGCAGAGGTGTTCATGAACCCAGCCCCCAGTCATATTTATAAGGATGATACCCGTACAAGGATACACTGAATCGCCATTCATTTTGCGAGCCGTTGGGTTACGCCCGTTCAACGGCGGCGTTTGAATCATTGTGAGCGAATGAATCAGGAGACCGTTCAGGCGGCTGGATCACTCAACACCGAAGAAACAAGTTCCGTATCCATGTATTCGGTGATTTCGGCGAGCTTGCCGCCGGCGAGACGTACCACGAAGCAATAGCTGTTGTTATAGGGATTGCCGGCTTTAGTGGTGTTGCTGCCCCGGGCTTCGACTACGACGTGATCGTCTTCGGCGATAAAACGCAGTGGTAGGGTCTTGATGCGGCCATCGATCTGCGCGCGCAACGGCGCCAGCAACTGATTCAACACAGCATCTCTGCCGCGAAAAGTGCCTGACCACCTGCTGCTGCCGGCAACAGTCCACTGAAAATCTTCGGCCATGCTTTCCACCAGCGGACGGGAATTGCCCTGAGCAAGTTCGCCGAAGATATGCTGCATGAGTTTCTTGTTTTCAGTTCCTGACATGCCATGGCCTCCTGAAGCGACCTGTTAGTTTATCTCCGCGTCGGCAGCTCCAGCGCCTTCACCAGAGAATTGAAATCCGACGGCGGCTCTGAATCAACAAAAACGTGTTTGCCTGAACGCGGATGGGTAAAACCAAGATGCACGGCATGCAAGGCCACGCGGTCAATGCGGCGCTCATCGGCTTCGTCGGGCGAGTACTTCCGGTCGCCGATTACAGGATGACCCAGCGCGGCGAACTGCACGCGTATCTGGTTCTGTAATCCTGTGACCAGCGTGACGCGAACCAGCGAAGCAGAACGCAGAGGACGTTCGACTGAATACCGCAGTTCCGCACGGGCGCCCTGATAGTCACCTGCATGGGTGAGCTTTTGAAACATCCCGTCGCGACGAAAATAGTGGATCAGGGTCTCTTCCTGATCAGGCCCCTGACCTGAATCCATCCGGCCGCGAACTACTGCCAGATATTCACGCACCGGGGTGTGCGCCAGGAACTGCTTGACCAGCACGTCACGGTCACGCACCGTCTTGGCAAAGAGCATTACGCCGGAAGTGAAGCGATCAATGCGGTGCACTACGTACGTTCCCTCGCCGATCTTCTTCAGCTCTTCAGCAACCAGCGCAAACGCTGACGGCATACCGGTTCCTTCTACAGGAACGGCCGTGAGTCCCGCAGGCTTATCGACGGCGATGATGGCTTCATCCTCATAGATGACGCGCAACTCCCGCGCTGAGCGGTTGCCGCGACTACCGCCATCGCGCGGCTGGCGAGAGGCGGGTCTTCCGGATCGGCGTTGATCCGGGCTTCGGGGATCCGAACGTCGTTGATCCGAGCTTCGTTCATCCGAACGTCGTTCTGAACGTCGGGCGCCAGAATCCGACCTGCGTTTCTTGCGATCGCCGCCGCGTGATGACTTCTTCATTCCACTCCGCTCAATTGAAATGTGGAAATATCATCTATGATCTACGATCCACGGCTGCTTTGCCAGCGGCGGCTCTTCAGAGCGACTCCTTATTTCGCCACGGAAGACAGCGGCCGCATCGCCACCGGCCTGATTGGCGCGGATAATCCTTTCATCAGCTTCGCAAATTCATCCAGATTGAGTGACTGCGCTCCATCGGACATGGCGCGCTCCGGGCAGGGATGGACTTCAATGATCAGGCCATCGGCTCCAATGGCGAGCGCGGCGCGGCTGGCGGGCGCGATCAGATCGCGGCGTCCGGTGCCGTGCGAAGGATCGGCGACCACAGGAAGATGCGAAAGCTCGCGCACCAGCGCAACAGCGGCGAGGTCAAGCGTGTTGCGCGTCATTTCGCTTTCGAAAGACTTGATGCCGCGCTCGCAGAGAATCACGTTGGGATTACCGCCGGCCAGAAGATACTCCGCGGCCAGCAACCACTCTTTTACCGTGGCGGACGGACCGCGCTTGAGCAGCACTGGCGTAGTCACCTTGGCAAGCTGGCGCAGCAGATCATAGTTCTGCATATTGCGCGCGCCCACCTGAAGAACGTCAGCATACTGGCTGATCAGGTCAATATCATTGGTGCTCATGACCTCAGTGACAATCGGCAGCCCGGTTTCCTGGCGCACTTCACGCAACAGCTTGAGCGCCTCAACCCCGAGTCCCTGGAAGTCATAAGGCGACGTGCGCGGTTTATACGCGCCGCCGCGCAGCATGGAAGCGCCCGCAGCTTTCACCGCATGGGCCGTGGCAAAAAGCTGCTCACGCGACTCCACCGAACACGGTCCGGCGATGACCACAGCCTCCTCGCCGCCAATGCAGACGTCACCCACGCAGACGCGCGTGCGTTCACCTCTGGTCTGCCGGCTGACCAGCTTAAACGGATGCGCGATGGGCACCACTGTCTCCACGCCTGGAGCAGCCTGCAATGCCTCAAGTGCGGAACGCGATCCTCCGGAACCAACCGCGGCCACAATGGCGCGCTCGGTTCCCCGCGTTACATGCGGCTGAAATCCGCACTCCTTGACGCGATCAATCACATGTTGCAGTTGCGCTTCGGTATAACCGGCCGCCATGTTGATAACCATTTGAGAAACTCCTCGGGTAGAACAGCCATTAGCAATTGGCCATTAGCAATTAGTAAAACCTGAATCCTTCGAAGGCGGTTCTTCCTCGTTGGAGTCAAAATCTTTCAGGCGCTTTTACCAAGTGCTAATGGCTAAGTGCTAAGGGCTGGTCACGATCTTCTCCATCCTCTGCGTTCCCAGACGTCGCGTTTCATGAATGATGCTGCTGAAGATGGCCAGCACGCTTTGCTGGTCAAGCGGGCCGGGGTTCTGCGCGGCGATCTTTTGCAGCACCTGCGATTCGCGGTCCGGATCGTAAGCCGGAAGGCCGAAGGCAACTTTGATCATCGCGATCTCGCAGGCGATGGCGGCGCGCTGGTTCAGCATGCGTAGCAGATCGGCGTCGAGCGCATCAATTTCCTGACGCCATTCGATCAGCGTTTTTGTGCCGGCAAGCGTATCTACGCGGTCGCCGGTTTTTTGCTCGCTCGGCAAAGGCGGTGTGTTCGGGGGCATCTTTTTCTGGCCCATGTTTCAAGCTCCCTGAAATGCAAAAACCGCGATCCTTGAGGGAGTCGCGGCTTGCGGTAACCTATGATGTGTAACTTAGTATTGCGTTGTCAGCACACCATCCGCTTCGCCGCTACCCGTAAAAAAGTAGCGGTAAATAAATGCGAAGCTAAATCGGCTGGCGTGCATGCTGCGAGGATAGTAGTCTGGCTGTGATTCCAAGTCAAGAAAGTTAAGAAAATTAATACCGTAGTACATGTCTTTTCAGAGGCTTTTGTCGCTCCGCTGGCGCTACGCTCCGAGCCTACGGCGTGCGGAAAGGTCTTCACTTTACAGCTTACCCCGCCCTAATCCCTCAGCGCTTGCGCACCTCGGGAACGGACGGGGCTAGAACTGTGTCGCGCCTTCGGCGCTTTGTGCATGGGCAGTCCTGGAGTGTATGTAAGATTGTCACCTTCGCGGACCAAACCCGGTGCCTGAAAGCATAAAAGAATTGGTACGCTATTAAGCCCGAGAGATAAATGACCAAACCAGCAAAACCTGCCGAAGCTCCCGCCGTCACTCCACACGCCAAAGCGCAAGAACGTGCAAACGTCGCTGATCCAGCATGGACCAGCTACATAGAAGACTTCCGCCGCGCCGGACATGAAACTGTTGACTGGATTGCTCAATACCTTTCCGGACTGGGCGACCGTCCCGTGCTGGCGCAGACCAAACCGGGCGAACTGTTTGACGCTCTACCCACGTCGGCGCCGGCGCAGGGCGAATCGTTCGCGGCCATCATGCGCGACTTCGACTCGCTGGTGATGCCGGCGGTAACGCAATGGAACCATCCTCGCTTCTTTGCCTACTTTGCCTGCACGGGATCAACTCCGGCGATTCTGGGCGAGATGCTGGCTGCTGCCCTCAACACCAACGGCCTGCACTGGAAAACCTCACCCGCGGTGGCTGAACTGGAGCAGAAAGCGCTGGACTGGCTGCGGCAATGGCTGGGATTGGGTGCTACGGGGAAAGACGAATGGTTTGGCGTTGTGTATGACACGGCTTCCACCAGCAGCATGCACGCGATTGTGTGTGCGCGGGAGATGGTTGCGCCGGAAGCGCGTGCCCAGGGCAGCCATGGTGACCTGGTGTTGTACACATCAGACCAGTCACATTCGTCGATTGAAAAAGGTGCCATCGCGGTAGGCATCGGGCAAAACAACGTGCGCAAGGTCCCGTCTGACGGCGAATTCCGCATGCGGGCCGACGCCCTGGCTGAAATGGTGGCTGCTGACAAAGCCGCGGGTAAGCGACCGTTCTGTGTGGTCGCCACGGTTGGCACTACTTCCAGCACCAGCATTGATCCCGTTCCGGCCATCGCCGATATCGCGGAAACCCATGGCATGTGGCTGCACGTTGACTGTGCCTACGCGGGCTGCGTAGCCATGCTGCCGGAGCACAAGGACATTCTTGCCGGAGCCGAGCGGGCGCATTCACTGGTGTATAACGCGCATAAATGGCTGCTTACGCCCATTGACCTGAGCGCGTTTTATACGCGGCGTCCGGACATTCTGCGGCGCGCATTTTCTCTGACGCCCGAATATCTCAAGACGCAGGACGACCCGCGGGCCCATAACCTGATGGACTACGGCGTTCCGCTGGGCCATCGCTTCCGCGCGCTGAAACTGTGGTTCGTGATGCGATACTTTGGCCGCGAGCGCGTTGAGGCCATGCTGCGTGAGCATATCGAGTGGGCAAAGAAGCTGGCGGGGCTTATTGCTGCCGATCCACGTTTTGAAGTGGTAGCGCCGGTTCCCTTTTCTGTTGTTTGTTTCCGCTATCGCGGGAACGATGACGAAAATAAAAAGATCATGGGCCGGGTGAACGAGTCCGGCCGGGTCTTTATCTCAGGCACGGTGCTGAATGGGAGGCAGGTAATCCGGCTGGCCATCGGCAATCTGGCGACAGTGTGGCAGGATGTGGATGAGGCGTGGGAGCTGGTGAAGAAGGCAGCGGGAAGTCTTACCACTGATTTGCACTGATGACACTGATCGGAAGGGCTCAGGATATAAATTGACCGAGCAAAGGCCGACAGCATTCGCTGCCGGCTTCTTCAACTTTAGATTAGAGTTTAGCCATCGGTGCTCGAACCACTGCAACCCGAGCCACGCCGCCGTGATTTTTACTTTTTCTGTTCAACCGGCACCGGCGACTGCGAAGCAGATTGGACGACCGCCTGAGGGGCCACAAGTTTGAATTGTCCCGTCGCGAGCGGCTGCCGGGTATTAATGGCGTGTCGGTCCAGATCGCCTTTAAGTGTTTCAGCAAGATCCTGAGTGAACACGAGATCTCCAAAGTACCAGGAATGTGATTTGGCGCCAATGAACTTACTGGAATCGAGAGGCTGAATTGCAGTCTGGTAGTAGTCTCCGCAGTTGACGTTCAAGGATATTTCCGGAGCGGTCGATGGAAGTCCAACCCTCCCGACTCTCGGCTCCAGACCCGCCCGTTTCACATTTGAAAGCTGCAGCACCTCATCAAATGGATTTGAATAGTTTGTCAGGCGAATACAGTGCGCATAGGTGGATTCGCTATCGGCATCTCCTTTTGCCATGGAAGACGCGCTGATGTCCCCGGCAATGAGCACAAGCTGGCTCACAGTCCAGTTGATCGTACTGATCCCCTTATGTTCATCGGCGTCGTCAAACGCCTCACGAACCACATATGCTCCCGTGGAGTGGGCCAAAATGTGAACATTCAGCTCGCACTTGGCGGTAGACTGCATTCGCGCCAGCCTTTCTATGCAGTCAGTAACTAGCTGGTAAGCCGTTATTTTCGCTTTGTGGCGGTCATTCAAGTATGCCAGGGCCTGGTCGCCGCAGGGCCAGTCAAAGCTGACGACCGTGCCGTTAAATCCAAATTTTGGCAAGTCTGATTTCAGTATATTGTGGCGGGCCAAAACCGCCTTGGGATCATTGTTATATCCGTGGATAAAAACCAGAACATCGCCGCGGGCCACGCCGGTTGCGTCGTTCACAATGTTGGTGGCAGCTATCAGGTTTCTCACCCACTCTTCCGGGCTTTCGCTTTGGTTTGGAGCAAGTCCTGTTGCTGTATCCGGCACTTCCAGAAAAGAAGTGTCCCCCGGGTCATCACCATAGGCACCTTTTTTTGCTTTGCGTGCGGTAAGCACAAAATTCATTGTGTTGACTCCACTATTGAATAGAACGCGAATTCATACCAATAGCCTGCAACAATTCTGCAGAAATAAGGGGTTGGGCTGTCCTCGTACGGGGTCCGAACGTAAGCATTTGCCGGATAAGGAAAGATGGGCACAGCATAATCACAAGAAAGTCTCACACACGCAAAAAGGCCGACAGCTCTCGCCGCCGGCCTCTTCAAGTTTCGATTAGAGTTTAGCGATGCCCGTGGGATTCACCGCCGCGTGATCCGCCACCGCCCGACGTTCCGCCGCCGCCATTGGAGTTATGACCGCCGCCGTGAGACATGCCGCCGCCATAGGAGCCATGACCGCCACCGTGCGACATGCCGCCGCCATAGGAGCCATGATCGCCACCACCATAGGAGCCATGACCACCACCATCTCCGACGCCACGCCCGCCTCCATAGTTGTTACTGCCACCGCGGTCACCACCTCCCACACCGTGCGGGCCGCCGTTGAAACCGCGGTAACCTTCGTTGCGGTAACCCGCGTCGCGGTAATGCTCGCCTCCGCGGGAGCCACGATCTCCTCCCCTGAAGCCATGATCATCGCCACGGTAGTGGTCTCCATCATGGGAACGGTCGCCATCATGGAAGCTATGAAACCCTTCGCCCCGGTAGCCATCATGATCATTGAAATGATGGAAGCCATCGCCGTGGAAGCCATCACCACGAAACCCAGCGCCCTGGAAGCTGTGGAATCCGTTATGGATGATGACGGGACTATTGAAATAAAAAGGACGGTAGAACCCTGGATGTGTGAAATAGAAGTTGTTCCAGGGGCCCGCGCCGATAAACACGCCGTTCACAAACCAGTTGGGCCCGTAATAACCGTAGGGAGCGCAGCCAAAAGGATACGCTGGATAAAAACCGTAGGCGCACACTGGCGGAGCGTTGTAAATGCCGTAACTTGGGCCGATCTGAATACCGATGGCAACCTGTGCCTGTGAATACGCCACCGGCAGAATCAGCAAAGCCAGCAAAGCGAGATATTTTAGATATCGCATAGAACGTTTCCCTCCGGAACGCACAGGACACCTGAATGCTGGATTCTTGAAACCAGGATTCCAGAAAACCAGCAGCTCGCACTCTGACGCTGCAAGCGGTCCCTAATTCCTACTTAATACAAACCTGAGTTCCAGCGATAAGTTGTGCTCTGGATTGCCCGTCAACAACTCTTTGCCGGGCGTTAACTTATCTTTACAGTTCGTTCATTCACCTTTGAACCGCGGGGTGTCTAAGGCTCGCTATGCCCGTCGCACTGCATTACGCCCAGGAATTTGCGGAACGGTCCTACGGTTTCGCGATACTGCCAGGCCATCACTCTTGTCAGTTGGTGAAGATGCGTGAGGTCATGGGCCGCCCATGTCGCCAGAAGTTCGCCCAGTTTTACGGTTCCCAGGGAAGGATGAAGACCACGCCTCTTAAGATCGGAAGGTTTCAAATTTAACGCACGCAGTGCATCCAGATTTTCTGATCGCAGCCAGGCAAACTCGCCCAGTATCTGGGCCAGGGACTTTCCACTGATTTTGCCCTCATCCGGCTGGCGGACGAATGGTTCAAACGCTTGTGTCTCGCCAAATTCCAGGAGCCACTTCGCCCGCGTTATCCAGTTTCCCTTCTCCGCCTGTATCAAATGGGCCACGATCTGGAATGCGCTCCAGCTGTTCTCGCCTTCGTTGCAGTGCGTCCATGTTTCAGGTAAGTCGCGCAACAGCGCTTCGAGTGCGGACGGTGTGCGCGTCAGCAATGCCACGGTATGGTCAAGATCGTATTCCATTGTCATTGACATCATTTAAGGCGTGGTAATCACCGGCAGCTTGGCTGCTTCCCAGGCGGCGAGTCCGCCCGCCATCTCGATCAGATTGGTGATTCCCGACTGATGCAGAATACTTGCGGCGATGGACGACCGGTAGCCGCCAGCGCAATGAACGGCAATGCGGCGATCGCGCGGGATTTCTGCCATGCGTTCCTTGAGATGATTAAGCGGCAGGTTCAGACTGCCATCAATGTGCTTGGCGGCCCACTCGCGCGGGCTTCTCACGTCTACCAGTAGAGGCCGCGTGCCTCCAGTTAGCTCCTCCTCCATCATCGGCGCACTCACGCGCTCCGTATGGCACACAAGGTCAGGGCGAAGAAGAAGCGCTTCGATCCCGCCCTTCAGATAGCCCTTAACATGATCAAAGCCGATACGGCCCAGGCGCAGCGCTGCTTCCTGTTCACGGCCAGGTTCGGCGATGATCACGATCGGCGTCGACTGGTCCAGGACCGTCCCTGCCCAGGTGGCGTATTGGCCTCCAAGTCCGATATTGATACTGTCGGTGAGATGGTCAATGGCGAATTCAGCGGGCTCGCGAACGTCAAGAAGCTGAGCACCGATTTTGGCCATGGCCAGCACCTCATCCAGCTCAAGTGGCTGCAACACCTGTTTCAGATTGTTGTCGAGCGAAGTCCTCTCGCGGGTGTTGAGAATCGCGTCATAGGTGAAGTAAGCCGGAGCATCAGGTTGGTCTGCGGTGACCAGAGCGATGAACTCCTCCCTGGTCATGGGTTGCAACGCGTAATTCATGCGCCGTTGTGCATCCAGAGTGGAAACCGTGTCAGAGGAAAGATTTTTTCCGCAAAGCGAGCCGGAGCCGTGCGCCGGATACACCAGCGTTTCGCCGGGGAGCGGCATGAGCTGATTGTGGAGCGAATCATAAAGATGTGCGCCCAGATCGTCGGCGGTCCAGCCGAGTGAAGCACGCAGATCGGGGCGGCCGACGTCACCGATGAATAGCGTATCGCCGGTGAGGACCGCGTACGGCTTCGTGGGGTGCTTTTCCAGATCGAATACCAGGATTGAGATTGACTCAATGGTGTGTCCGGGAGTCTCCAAAACCTGCAGGCGCATTCCGGGAAAGCTGAGAATGTCACGGTCCTTCATGGCGGTGAAGGCGTATTCCGCCTGGGCGCGGGCCCCCAGATGGATGGTGGCGCCGCAGCGGTCACGCAATTCCAGATGGCCGGCAACGAAATCGGCATGGAAATGGGTGAGAAATACGTGGCGGATTTGCAGGCCGGCTTTTTCCGCGTCCGTCAGATACTGCTGAATGTCACGCTGAGGATCAACAACGATCGCGGTTGAACTTTCTTCATCTCCCAGAAGATAAGAGGCGTGGGCGAGGCAGCCCAGATAATACTGCTTCAAAATCATGATGACCTTCTCCAGCTCAGACTACGCATTCTGAATCGGGACCCGGATGGTCTGATACTGCAAGCATACAGGGAACCGTAACTCCTTGCGATAGCTAGACTCTTAACTTGTTGGGAACACGGCGATCAAACTATGAAGGGCTTCGCCAAAAGAAACCTGTACGCCGTACATGTCCCATGGTGCCTTAGACGCCAGCGAAGAACGCCAGCATAATCTGGGTTAGTACCTGAATAGCAGTATGGGAGATTAAGCATGAGACTGATTCGAGTGGGACTTGCGGCTCTGTTGGCTCTGGCAGTGAGCGCGTCTGTGCCGGCATTCGCGCAGCATGACCATGATAAAGATGATAAAGATAAAAAGCATGACCGCGGCGATGATCGCGGTGGCCCGGGCAATCACGGCAAAGGCCATGCCTACGGACATGAAAAGCATGAGGAGCGCGACTGGCATCATGAGCACGACACGCACTATGTCCGTTATGAACAGCATGAAGGACATCGCCGTATTCCAGAAGAACATTTCCGCGCTCACTTTGGCCACGAGCACAGATTCGTGATCGAGCGTCCAGTGATCGTAGCCGGCCATCCGCGCTTCCAATACGACGGGTACTGGTTTGCGATTGCTCGTCCATTGCCGCCGGGCTGGCGCTATACAGACCAGGTTTATGTGGACTACGTGGACAATAACTATTACGTCTTGAGCCCAGTGCATCCGGGCGTGAGAATCTCCATCAACATTTTGTAAGAGTCCGAAGAGCTTACTGAAAATCCCGTCGTTCTGACCTGCCAAGGGAGAGGAACGATGGGATTTTTGCGTTTAGAACTTCTGCTTATCGTTTAATGCATTGGGAGAATTCCCTGAGGCGGCATACTTCAATCGACATTCTCGGGATATTTCGACTCCGAGCCGCGATGTTCGCGCGGCTCTTCGCTCAACATGACAGGTTTTGGCGGTTTGGTTGAAACTGACAGCAACCTGGGTTGTTGAAAAATGCATAGATCCTTCGGCTGCATTGTCGCATACGCTCCGACTCCGCTCAGGATGACAAGGGGAAAAAGCGTTCTTCAAAATAAACGTCAATAATGTCACCAACTCTCAGAATGACAACTCAGATCGCACACACTTGTGGCTGAGTAGAAAAATCGCGCACAATAAGGCTGTCATATTTTTGACGGACGATCTCCTGATCGTCGAGGGTCTCTTCCTATGCTGTTGCGCAGATTCGTGGCGGTGATCGCTTTGCTCACGCTGATGCAGCCATACGCGTCCGCCTTTGACACCTACTGGCATTCTGAAGCTGCACGCAAGGTGGGTGATGAATTCGGCTTCAGTGAAGATTCCCGCAAGATCATGCAGCTGGGAAATTTTTCACCGGACTTCTTCGGCCCCGTTTCAGATTTTGCGGCACAAAATCTTCCCGACAAAAGGTTGCAGGCCCTGAGCCAGTACGGAGGCAACAACCAGGAAAGCCGCGCCTCAGCCATCTTTCTTCATTTTGACAATCTGAACAATGAGCTCGACAGCAATGTGAAGTTCGATTACATCTTTCAGCAACTCCTGCAAAACACCCAGAGCACCCTGGCCGGCTACTTGAAAAAGACTGATGCCGACGAACGCACCCGTAAAATTCTGGTGCTGATCGCACTGGGCGCTTCCCTGCATGCCGTGCAGGATTTTTACAGCCACTCTGACTGGATCCACCACGATTTCACCATCACGGAAGCGAAGCTGGTTTCGCTGCCCGGCGGCGGGTCACGCGCACCCACATGGTTTGAGTTTCGCGCTAAGTCACCAGATGTGGCCAAATGGCCCTTTCAGGTGCAGACCGGGCTCTACCCGCCTGTTGCCGGCGTGGGGCCGACGCATACGCACATGAACCATGACAACTCACGGCTGATCTATCGCGAATATGAAACTCCGGGCGCGCCCCTGCTGCCAGAAGTGAAGTACCACGTGTCCGGCAACGTGCCGGCGAAAGAGAATGATGCCGCGGCGACCGCAGCGCACCAGCAATTTGCTTTCAACACTGCGGTGGCAGCCAGCATTGAATGGGTCAGGAAGGTGGAAGAGAATGCGGACGCGAAGGCCGCCATTGAGTTTGCCAAATCCTGGAACCTGAAACTGACAGATCCCAAGCTGGCGAAGGAACTGGAAGCAGGACTGGCGACACAGTTAGCGCTTTCCTGCGCGGCAGGAAAATGGGATGGAGAAGATCCTCCGGCGGACCGCGGGGTTCTGTGCAAGACGGTACTGGACCAGAGTATTGGCTCGGGATCCGCGAAAAGCGCCTCCGATATCGAAGCGATTTTGCTTGGCACGGTGACGCGGGCGGCGTTCCCGCTGGCGCTCAAGTACACCGGAAAATTCTGGGATGTCCACCGCCAATATCGCATTCTGGACAGTCTTGCCCAGAACATTGGCTCGCCGTCGAGGCATTATGTGCTGAGTAAGCCGTAGACAGCAGCACTCATCATCGCGGCAAATATGCACAGCCGGGGGCGGCTGTGCCACATGTGTATGTCACCCCTGAACAGATTGAAGTCTGTAGGGATCCCTCGTTTCACTCGGGATGAAACCATTAATACTTCCACGAACCATCCGCGCCCGCGGGCGAATGCTGGCGGATATAGTCTGACATTACCTGCACCAGCTCTGCCTGGTTCAGCGGACTCCAGCCATGGCCCTTCATCGGGCGGCCGTACTCAAATGATCCGCCGTAGGCAGGATTGCGAACACCGCGAAGAAAATCTTCCAGGCGATATACCGCCAGGTTGAGATAAAAATTGTCCATGTCGCCGCAGTAGACGTGAATCTTGCCCACCAGTTGCGGGCCGATCCTGGGCCAGTTCTGTTCCAGGTAGTAACGCAGATCATAACCATGATCACGCATGTAGAGCGCGACCTGCGGATCGATGAGTCCGCTCTGCTTGTTCCACAGCGGTCTGGGATATCCATCCACACCAACGGGACCGTAAACGGCTTCCCAGGCTTCAAACTGTTGGGCGGAACGTCCATGGCTGCCAAGAACTTCTTCCAGCTGGCTCATCTGGCGCATGGTCACTTCCACCTGACCTTCCACGGAGCGTGTCATGGGACGTTCAGGAAACGGCGGGTCATAGCCTGGAGCAAGAAAGGCGTTCACGTCATTGTAGGCATCCACCATCATGTAGCGATTGAAGTCCACGGGATCGGGATAAAAGGTCCATGTGCCGCCAAAAAATTCCGGATGAAAGACCTGCAGCGCCAGCGATTCCCATCCGCCGGTGGAGCCCCCGGTAAGCAGACGCGCGTACGGCTGCTGAATGATGCGGAAGTGCGATTCCACGTATGGAATCAGCTCCTGCATGATCGCGTCTCCATAAGGGCCGTTATTGGCTGAGTTGACCGCGTATGAATCGTCAAAGTAAACCGTGGGATGCTGAAAGGTGACGGCGATCATGTGCGGAAAATTCGGCGAACTCCAGCGCTTGTAGAGCGAGTAGCCCGAGATGCGGCCTTCACGGTGTTGCTCATCGGCCGGTGAGCTCTCAGTGCTGAAGCCCAGCGGCGGATTCAAACCGAAATGTCCCTGCTGATAGATCACCGGATAGTGCGCACCGGGATGCTGGTCATAACCTTCGGGCAGAAGCACGGTTGCGCCCAGGTAGATCGGCTGTCCCCAGAAGGCCGTAAGCAGTTTGCTCTGGATCTTGATGTGCTTTACGTAAAGCGTATCCGCCGGGAGTTTCTCCGCAGGAACTATGTTGTTGAGGTTGAGCTGGATTTCGTATCCGCCCACGGCATCAAGATGAAAGCGCTTCACTTCGCTGTACAAGTTGCCGGGAGACTTGTTGAACTGCTGGCCTTCCCACTGGTCGTTGTGCGCCCAGATTACGTGACCGTCTGAGCGGGAGAAGCGGGTGTAAACGTTCATCATGGCCTGAACGTAGTAATCGCCCGCGGGAAGTTCACGCACAGATCGCAGCGGAAAGCCCAGAGCGAGAGAATCGATGGTGACAGACTGTCCGCGGCCGAGCTCGGCTATATCACGAGCGATCAACTCCGCGTGCGACCGCCAGTTCCCGGCCTGCAGGCGCGGTTCAGGATTGTCCGTTTTGGAAATGACAATGAAAACACGACCTGTAACCGGTTGTGGTCCGGCAGCAAGAGTGATCTTGAAGCGTGTATCGGCGGCATGGGCAGGCGACTGAAATAAACAAGTAATGAAGAGTGCGACACACAACGACTTCAGAAAAATTCTGGGCAATGCCATGCATATTCTCCGGGGAACGAATCAGCATAGATGATTGGCACAGGAATTTCCAAGGCATTGCATGCAGCCGGCATTGCATGCAGCAGGCATTGCACGCAGCACGTCCCTACTTTGCCATCAGGAAAGAAAAATCCCCAACTTTGTAAACAAATTGTTTGCCATGGGCGGTGGGCTCCACTTGCCCATTGCGAACTTTGCGAAAGGCTGCGAGCATGCGCTGCAGCTCATCCGGCTCACCTACTGGAACATTGTGGGCGGGCAGCAGCAGCTTCAGGCTTGGAGCCAACGCGGTCATCTTCTTCAATGACGCTTCATAAGCGTTCAGGTTGGTCTCCGGACGGTAGAGGTAAATCAACCCGGGATAGTACGTATCACCGGTAAAGAGCAGCCCGTGCTGTTGGTCCATCAGTGCAATGGAATCTGGCGTGTGCCCAGGAGTGGCGATCACCTTCAGCACACGGCCGCCCAGATCGATGGTGTCTTCCCCGTGTAGCCAGTGCGTGACCTTGAACGGACGGGTGGAGTAATTGTTGGCGTCGAAGCCGGATGGCAGTGGGGCGCAAAGCTGGTCTGGCTTGATCTCTGCCTGGGCATCATCCTTCGAGCCCCTCGCATTGGCGCGAGTGAAGTCCGTATCCATGGCATAGATATCGTCGAATTGCCAGTTGTCGCCCACGTGATCATTGTGGGTATGAGAGTTCAATACGCTGACCGGCAACGTAGTCAGGTTCTGCACCAGCTTTTTCATGTCACTGATGCCCATGCCGGTATCAAACAACAGTGCGCGCTTCTTCCCCAGAATAAGGTAGGAGATGACTTCTTCCGCCTGCATAGGCTCATAAATGGCGAGCACTCCGGGGCGGACGGCATAGACTTCAAACCATGGATCCGGTGTGGACATGCGAATCAGGCTCTTGTACTCGGGACGGGGAAGCTGCCGGCACCATTCTGGTTTCTGGGCAATGGCGGGGTTTACGGTTGAAATCCAAATGAGAGAAATAACGATGAGGAGCGTAGATTTTTTCTGCATGCGGGGTTTCATGGTTGAAGGAAGGATTGTACGTGTTTTACGTCGCTTCGCTCCAAACCGCGAGTGAGCATGGCCCTTCCACAAATCCACAAGGCTCCTGTTGCAGCGGGCTCGGCGCGCAAGTCGGCCTCGCCCTTACCGCGGAAGGAAGCTTCGCAAGTAAAACGGCATCCCTTTGGGGGATGCCGTCGGTTTCGCAAAACGGTTTGCGATCAGAGAGTTTTCGGTGGAGTGCTGGAGGATGTCGGCGGATTTGATGAAGGAGGATTGGATGAAGGAGGATTGCCGGGCGCCGCGCCAGGACGGGCTCCCTGCTGCTGTTGCTGCAACATGGCATCGAGCTTCTTCTTCTGATCGTCATTCATAATGCCGCGGGCCTTGGTGATAGTAGCTTCGCGCAGCACGCGGATTTTCTGGATCTTGTCTTCGCGGGACATAGCGGTGTCATTCACGAACGTCATGGCCTGCTGGTGCTGGTCTTCCAGAATGTTCTTCAATTTGGCCTGCTGGTCAGTATTGAGGCTGAGTTCCTGAGAAAGCATCTTTACCTGATCGTCAATCGAGGGGCGACCGGGTTGCGGCGGCGGCGCCTGCTCTGGCTGGGCGGACGGCGCTGATCCCTGGGGCGATCCCGGTGCTGTTGAACCCGGCGTTCCGGGCTGAGAGCTGGGCGGCGTCTGAGTAGACGGCGATTGCGAAGACGGATACTGCGCGGATGGTGACGATGGGGAAGACGGAACCTGACTCGCCTGGCCGGCGGACGATCCTGACGTCTGTAATGCAAATGCTCCAGCCGCTGCAAATAGAGTGCCGGTAAGCAGAATCTTGTTTGTAAACTTCATGGGAATGTGAGCTCCTCGTTAATGTCCAGTCCAATGTGTGATGCTCTTTTGCAGGCCCAAGCCGGGGAAATAACCAGACACACTGTTTTTTTAGCAAGCAACTCGGGACCGAGTTTTTGTAAAGAACATTCCCCTAAAACAAAGCGGCCTTCCGGAGAATGGAAGGCCGATTGGGAGTTGAAGGTTGAGAGCTGCCGCTGATTACTGGTGCGCGTGATCGCCCGACTGAGGGGCTTTGCCATCCTTGTTATGGTTATGATCACTCATTTCTTTCTGCCAATCATCCAGCTTCTTCTTCTGGTCGTCATTCAGAATAGGTCTGACCTGTGCCATAGCTTCATTATGCGCGGCGCGCATCTTAGCCATGCGATCTTCGCTGGACATGGATGGGTCATTCATGACGCTTTCCATCTTCTTGTGCACGCCTTCCGCTATTTTGGTGACCTTGGGTTTCTGGTCTTCCGTAAGGCTGAGTTTTTCTGTCATCGTCTGGACCATCTCATCCACACTGGGCATCTTGTGGCCCATTCCCTGCCCCTGGCCCTGGCCTTGTCCGTGACCTTCATGCGAATCAGCGGGAGGGGTTTGCTGGGCGAGAGCGGAAATTGCGAAGGCGCAGATTGCCAGTAGCGCGAGTGTTCTGAGCTGTTTCATTTGCAAGAATCTCCTTTTTGCAGAATCCATGTATCTCTATTTGAGCCCTGACAAGCGCCGCGAAAAAACATAGGCCAGAACCGCCGCGCTCTCGGAATCAGGATACATAAGCGGGCGTTCTGGCGCTCAGGATTTTGCAAATTGCAGTGGATTTTGCGTGTTTCCGGCTTCTCAGCCTTCGGCGGACATTGTTTCAGCCTTCGGCAAACATTGTTCAGCCTTCGGCAAAACATGGGCTCAGTTGGCGTCATCGCCCAGGCCCAGCTTGCGCATTACGAGCAAGGTTGATTGCAGGCGTTTATAGTCGCCATCACCCAGGGCAATGAAACGGAACGGCTGCGAGCCCGGAGCGGACTTCTGGGGACGAAGAAATTCCACCAGTCCACTGACCGGACCAAGCGTTGTATTCAGCTTGACCTCAGCAATGTTGCCTTCCCGCACCACGGCCGGCACCTGCGCAAGACCACCGGTCATGGACAGTTTGTGCAGCACGGCGGAAAACAGACTGCCTTCGATATTGAAACGTACTTTTTCATCGTTCGGCACACGTACACGCGGCGAACGCTTACGGCTCTGGAATTGGGGAAAGAATGGCATGGCAGGATCATGCCATCGTTACCGGCTGCTTTGAAGATTACCGAAGGCTTTGTGCCGATTCCTGAGTTGCCGGTGAGGCGGCGTACGCCAGGGCACAGGCGGATGTCACTTTTGATTTTCCAGCAACTCGCACCCGCTACAATCAAGGTGATGCCGCTGCAGATAAACAACCTTTTTCAGGTCATCGACTTTCTGGGCGTCTTCGTGGGCGCATTGGGCGGCGCGCTGAGTGCCGTGCGTGATACGCGTTATAAGTACGATTTTGTAGGTGTGATGGGATTGGCTTTTGCGTCCGCGCTGGGCGGGGGCATTACGCGCGACCTGATTCTGCAAAAAGGACCGCCACTTGCATTTGTTGACGTCCGCTATCTGCTGGCGGCCCTGGCGGGTGCAGCGGCTGGTCTGATCTTTTCTTCACAGGCCCGGTTTTCACGCATTGGGGTTTCACGTATTGGGGCGTCAGGCATTGGGCGCAAGACGGAGCGGATGATCGTCGTGATTGATGCGGCCGCGCTCGGATTGTTTGCAGTAGCCGGGAGCACGCGCGCTCTGGAAGCCGGCTTGCTGCGTTTGCCGGCGTTTCTGCTCGGCGGCGTGACCGCTGTGGGCGGAGGCTGCATCCGTGACGTGCTCAGCGGACGCACGCCACAGATTTTTGAACTCGGCGAGCTTAACGCGATCGCCGCTGCTTTCGCTGCAGCCATGTTCCTGGCTTGCGACTCCATGCACTTCAGCCAGGAGATTTCAACCGCAGTAGGCGCGCTCTGCGGATTCAGCCTGCGTCTGCTGGCTCTGCGGTTTAAGTGGAAGACGCGGCCAGTCAGGCGAGAGATGTAAGAACGATTTTTATGTCGCTCCGCCTTTAATGTCGCTCCGCTTACGCTACGCTCCGGCCTGCGGAAGCGAGGTAGTGTCTTTTTCTTTCAGCTTACCCGGCCCTTATCCCTCAGCTCGCAACGCTCGCCTCGGCAACGGGCGGGGCTAGGTCTGTGTCGCGCCTTCGGCGCTTTGTGCATGGGCAGCCCTGAGGATTGTGAAAGGCTGCGGGCTTGGAGACGTAGCAAAGCTACGTCTCTACGTTGAGATTATGTTCCCGCAGCGAAGATTCGCACAGCCGAGGGCGGCTTTGCCACACGAGCAGTGTGAGGCAACGTTGGTCCAGACGCGGCATGCCGCGTCTCTACGTCAAATGTTTTTGTGAGGGTCAGATTGTTGCAGGCGATAGGGATCCTTCGTTTCACTCGGGATTAAAAACAAACCATCAGATAGTAGGGATCCCTCGTTTTACTAGGGATAAAGAACCTCGGGATAAGAGCCTAAGCAACGTCCTTCGCCATTCTCACGATGGGCAAATTCTCGCCCTCTTCCAACGGAACCTGCAAGTCTTCAAGCGGCTCATAGCCTCTGGCCAGATAGAAGGGGACGCCGGTAAGCGTTGCGCCCATTTCGAGCCGGCGAAAGCCGGCGGCAATGGCTGCGGATTCACAAGCGTCAAGAATCAGACCGCCGATGCCGCGACGGGCCCACGATGGATGGACGAAAAATGCGCGTATCTTCGCAGCGTCAATCACGGGATTCAGCAGCGTGTCTTCTCTTGCCATCCAAACATCGCCACCGTAAAGAGTCTTACGTTTGCTCCATCCTCCGCAGCCGACAATGATGGTTTGCCCACGGTCCGTCTTTTGTCTCTTGGTCGCCTGGGTTTCCACGGCGAAATATGTCCCGTCGGCGATCAACTGGCTGTCAACGCCATAAACCGTGCGCAAAGCAGATTCCAGTTGCGAGGGCGTGTAGTCTTGCGCCTGCAACCCACGAACGGATGCAGCAATCAGCTCGCGGAGCAAGGGAATGTCAGCCGCAGTAGCCAGACGAATTGTGAACGGGGAGATCACAGTATCATCGTAACTTCTTTCTGACGTTTTTCTGTCACGACGCTGACGGTATGCTTCCTGCCCTGTCAGGTAAAATGAACGCTTTTACCAGGAGGCGGTTTGATCCTTCCCATTGTGCAGGCCGGTGAACCGGTGCTTCGACAGAAAGCGCGCCCGCTGCGACCCAATGAAATTCGCAGCCGCGAAATCCGTGATCTGATCGCCAATATGCGTGAGACCATGCACGACGCTCCGGGCGTGGGCCTGGCCGCGCCGCAGATTGGCCGCAACCTGCAACTGGCCGTGATTGAAGATCGCTCAGAGTACACGCAAGACTGGACAGAGGACCAGCTTGCGGACCGCGAACGCGCGGTGGTTGCATTTCACGTGATCATCAATCCCAAAATCACTCTGCTGGACCATGACAAGATTGAGTTCTTTGAAGGATGCCTGAGCCTGGATGGTTTGATGGCGCTGGTACCGCGCGCGCATCGCGTGAAGGTGGAGTGCCTGAATGAAAAAGGAGAGCAGAAGACCATCACGGCCAACGGGTGGTATGCCCGCATTTTGCAGCATGAGATTGACCATCTTCACGGCGCCATTTACGTGGACCACATGTATCCACGAACCTTGATGACGGTGGAAAACTATAAACAGCACTGGCTGGACAAAAGCGTGGAACAAATCAAGAAAGAGCTTATCGGCGCGGTTAAATGAGCTAGCAGCCTGTGGTGAAACGGACGGTAGTGGGTTGAGCGTCCAGACATTCGACTCGTCCAATCAAGACGCCGGCGGCGTCTGATGAACTGCAAGTCTTTTCGGGTATCATGCGAGCTGTGCGGGACGAACCACCGAGGAGAGGCCTGGAGCGGATTCGGCGCGAGTTGGTTGCGGCGCTGTCCGCGATAACGTCTGTTCGCAACATCGATTCGTTCGGGTCCGTCGCCACTGGTTCCGCGGATCAGTGTTCCGACCTCGATCTGCTCATTTCCTGCGAGGTTCCGGAACATACCGCATGGCTGGCGGCAGCCGCCATCCGATCAACCAAACGGGTGGCGTTCTACCGCATGTTCACCGGCGTTGCACAGCCTTCGGGCCGTTATTGGTTTTGGAATGAGTCCCCGTTCCACCGATTAGACGTCACCTTCCACTCACCCGCAGAGCACGCCGCTGTGTGCCGATCCGGGGTTCGCGGCGGACATCCGATCCATGTACGGCCAGAATACCTGGCCCATGTTCCTGCCGATCTGTCGGCGGACAGGCGGCTCACTTCGCCAGCCGGTCGAGTGGACGTGACCCCGTGCGAGACGGAGATTGGGCGACTGCTCTACCTTCATTTGGAGGCCGCTAAAACCCAACTACGTGGCCGACTGGCAAGGCGAAACCTTCTTGAGACACGCGCCGCATTGCTGAACGCCGTCGCAGCGACGCCGACGCTGCCCGGGGGTGGAGACCTTGCCGGCTTCGTCGCAAGCGTCGACGAATTCATCCAGATTTTCTTCCCTGTATAACCTGTATAAAAATGACCAATAGTCCATGCGTTAGGCGTGGGCTTGCGCTGGTAGAAAATGCCATCTGCTCCGAAGACCGCCGCACCCTAAGAATTACCTTAGTCACATCTAAGTGCCTGTAAATAAAGAAGTAATTACCCCCGTAACTTGTCTTTACCCCGTCAGAATTGTACTTTTGTGAACATCATGAGCAGGAAAGCAATGCGGTTATTCGCGATCATCGCCCTGGCGGCGTGTCTTGGAGTTTCGTGTGAAGCCAAGAACCTGGCCGTGATCGTGGAAAAGAACAACAGCGTGGGAAGTCTTTCCAGCGCTGACCTGCTCAAAGTGTTTAGGTTTGACCGCGCGAAATGGCCGGACGGAAAAAATATTGTCCTGGTCCTGCGCGATCCATCTACGCCGGAAATGCAAACCGCGATTTACTCGCTTTATCACATGCAGCCCGCCGAGTTCAGGGCACTGCTGGCCAGCCACAACAAGGCTGTGATCATGGTGACGAGCGAGGACGAGATGCTGAAGGCGGTAGCCGCGATTCCCGGCGCGGTTGGACTGGTTGATGTCTACTCCATTACTGAGCACGTAAAAGTGGTGAGAGTGGACGGCAAGTTGCCGCTGGAACAGGGTTACCCGATCAAAGGGAGATAGGAAGCAGGTAAAAGCAGGGCAGATTACAGCGAGATAGAAATATAGAACACCGTGCAGGAGTGCTGTATTGATGTTGCGGGTCACAATCCAATCTTTGCTGTGCCAAGCCACGCTGGCCATCGCGTATGTACGCCGTTACATAGCGATTTTCTGCTGCCTTACTCTCGCCATCTCCTGGATGGCTGCTTCGACTCCCGCCTGGACGCAAGTTCCGACATTTGTGACTGGTCCCGGCATTACCGTGACCACTTCATCGCCAGAAGCCCGGCAATTGTTCGCGGCCGGTCTGGCACGCTGCCAGACCCTGCATCTGCGTGAAGGATTTCAGCTATGGCGCAAGGCCACCCAGGTTGATCCTGATTTTGCTCTGGTCCATATTCTGCTTTCAAATTTTTCGCCCGATCCCGAGGAGCGTGTGGCGGAACGTGAAAAAGCGCTGGCAACACGCAAACATGCCAGCCGGGAAGAACAACTGGTGATTGACTGGCTGAGCAATTCCAGCCAGGGCCATATGGTCCCAGCCATTCAAGCTATGAACGCGGTGCTTGAACAAAACAAAGATCACAAGATGGTGGTGTGGCTGGCCGGCATGTGGCTTGACGGACAGCACCAATGGGCGCGCGCGGCGCGGATGTACGAACAGGCCATCCAGTTGGATCCCATGTTTGGCGACGCCTGGAACAGCGTTGCCTATTGCTATGCGCGCAGCGGCGACTTTGATAAAGCGGCGGCGGCCATGCAGCGTTACATGCAGTTGCTGCCGGACCAGCCTAATCCGCATGACACCTTCGCCGATATCCTGCTTATGGCAGGAAGATTTAACGAAGCCATTGAAGAGTACCGCACAGCGCTGAAAATTGATCCTGGATTCATCGAGTCGCAGCGCGGCATCGCCGACACGTTCTCTCTGATGGGAGAGGAAACACGCGCCCGCAAGGAGTATGCGGAAGCAATCGCCAAGAGTGAGGACAAGACGGATGCAGTGCGCTGGGCATTGCTGGTCGCCATCACCTATGTGCGGGAAGGCAACCTGAGCGCGGCAGACAAAGCATTTCGCGATGTCGCCCGGCAGGCGCATGAGAATGGCCTGGGCACCGTAGAAGCAGAGGCCTTTCGCGATATGGCACTCTACCGGCGCCAAAGCCCGGCAGCGAGACTCGCACTCAAACAAGCTGAAGCAGCTTTACACCATCGCCATAAAGTTCCAGAGTCCCTCCGACACGAAGAGCTGGCTTCGATCATGAGAACACGCGTGGAACGCGCATTACAGGATGGCGACCTGAAACTTGCCGTCCTCAGCCTGAAGCCGCTGGAAGTTCTCTCTGCCGATACGCAGGATGGCGGCATACATCTTTCTTATGAGTCGGCGGCGGGGGCCATTGCGCTTTCGCAAAAAAATTACGAACTCGCGATTGGCCATCTAAGCGATCATGACGAAGATGCGCTTTCACTTCTGCACCTGATGCAGGCCTATGAACAATCCGACAGGAGCGTGGAAGCAAAGTCAGTGGCCGGCCGCCTGGCTGCACTGAATCTGACTACCATTGAACAGGCCGTGGTGGTGCCTGAGTTCCGCAAAGCGCAGCTTACAGTGAAGCCGGATTCACGCAGCGCCGGCACTCGCTAAAATTCGCACCAACCGATTCTTTCCCTACAGTTCCAGAAGGGCGCAAGTTTTACTCGTTCTCGCGTTCAAGAGAGAGGCGGGATGGGCGTAGTGTGCCCGAAGGCGACCCGGCGGTGTGCTGTGTCGCGATTTCATGTATCTTCGTGATTTCATGTATCCTGTCCTCACTCTTTTTACCCGCGGAATTGAACGAGGAGAATCGATGAAGGCGAGGATTTTGGCGTCTACACTGGCGCTGCTGGTGGGATTGACCGGTTGCATTAAGGGCCACAACAACTTTCTATACACTGCAGGCCCCGGCACCAATGAAGTGTTTGGTTTTGCCGTCCATGAAAACGGAAGCATCACAGCGCTGGGCAACCCGAATTTCCCCGTTGGCTCGCAACCTTCGTCCATTGTGATTCACTCTCCCGGCGACTTTGTGTACATCACGAACTTTGCGGGGGCGAACCTTACCCAGCTCAACGTGAATACGGGCAATGGAAACCTGCTGGTTCCACCCATCAACAGCGCGCTGCCTCCGCTTACACCGCCCAATCTTTTCAACACCGGCGGCAATCCGGTTGCCGCAGTGATATCGTCCAACGCACCGCACGTTTATGTTTTGAACCAGTCACCCGGCAATATATCGGCGTTCCTGCTGGATCCATCTCTGGGCGGGCTTTCAGTGATTACCAATCCGCCGGGAAGCCCTGCCGGAGCCATCAGCACGTATGGCACTTTGACGTTGCCAACATCCATGGCAATTACTCCTGCCGGCACGTTGCTGTTTGTAGCCTCGCCTTCTACAGGTACGGTTTCTGTTTTTGCAGTCAACAACAGTGATGGCTCGCTTGCGGCCGTGGCGGGCTCGCCTTTTGCCGTAGGCGGCACCGGCGCGACTCCTACGTGGGTAACGGTTGATGCATCAGGAAAATTTCTTTACGTAGCCGACTCGGCCCATAATGCCGTGCTGGGCTTTTCCATTGGCACCACTGGAACGCTGACCGCAATTGCCGGATCCCCTTTTGCCGCCGGCGCCAATCCCACGCACCTTGCCGTGAGTGGCGATGGCACCCTGCTCTTTGCCTCCAACACGAATGACAATACGGTTTCCGCCTATGTCATTGGCCCAGGAACGGGAGCGCTTGGCGCGGTCGCCGGATCGCCCTTTGCTACTGGCGGAAAAGGTCCAGGATTCCTGCTGGCTACGGGAGCAACCCTCTTCGTTAGCGATACGGTGACCAACGACATTGCGGCGCTCAACATTGGCGCGAATGGCGTGCTGACAGCAGCACCCGGCTCACCATTCGGAGTGCCGGTATCACCAGCGTGGATTGCCGTTGCGAGCGAATAACGCCGGCGAGCGGTATTTATGCGGTAAGCTCCACTCCATAGACCGTATCGTCGGGCACGGCTGCGTCGATTTGTAGAAACGTGAAATTCAAAGTAGAACTGCTTCCCGCCGTGGTGGGAATATCAACATAGCCGATATCGAGGCCGCTATCGGTCGACGAGGCTTCATGCTGCTGATCGACATTACCGAATGACCAGCGCACGCGGAAGCTTCCCTTCCACATGATGCGCAGAATGTCACCCGCTCTCATAGTGCGCACGCGCCGCGTCAATTTCCAGACTTCCAGGTCCTTGCGGCCAAGAACCGGAAGATAGCGCTGAGCAACAATCGGGATGAGATCGAATACCTGACCATTGCTGACCGAGCGCAGCAGCTTGATGTATTCCGCGTGCGCCCACATCAAAGGAGTGGCCGATCCTGCGGAACGTCCGCGAAACATGTAAGCGGACGGTATATCATCTTCATCCCAGACCTGCTCCGGTAACATTCCGCCCTGGGTGGCGAACTTTTCAATGGCGGTGATGAACGGCGTGACATCGCGGCCTGCCGCCAGTTCATAGTGCGCACGCTCGCCGGCGAGCAAGGGCCACGCGCGGCCAATTCCATACCCTTGATATGGCTTGCCGTCAGCGGCGGGGCCGTAACCGTCATTGTTATAGCGACGCCACGCCGTGCCAAAAGCCGTGTCTACTTTCAACAAGGCATCAATGACGCGCAGAGAGTCTTCCATCAACGGCGTTCCCGGCTGGCGAATGCCGTAGCGCACCAGTTCGAGAAAACCCGCGTCCACAATCTCTTTGGCTTTAAATGAATACGGCGCGCCTGGCGCGCGATTGGCCAGAATGATGGTGCCGTTATTGGGATCTTCCAGCGGGGAATGATCATTCACGTCCACGGGCAGAATACGAATGTAATGCCGAGGAATGTCAGGAACCAGCGTGCCTTGGCTGGTTGCACACCAGCGCTCCAGGTGTGATTCCATGAAATCGGCATACTCTTCAAGAAAAGCGGCAATCTGCTTTTCACCCCGCGAGTTGGCGAATTCCGCGGCGCATATCAACGCTGCGATGGCAACCGCCAACGTTGAAGGAGAGTATCCGCTGCATTCTTCCCAGCGCTCCTGCTGCGTAATGGGACCATAATGAACGATGTACTTTGCTGCCGCCCGGACCATGGGATAAGGATCAAACCGGTCCAGGCCATCTGCCTTCCATAGCCTCCACGCCAGCAGGATGGGAAACGCTACTTCGTCAAGCTGAATGCCTTTCCAGTATGGAGTACCGTCAATCCAGAAGTTCTGCGGGAAGCCGCCGTCGGGCTGTTGCGAGCAAGCCAGATACACCAGCGCGCGCAAGGGCGTGTATACGTCACCGGCAGCCAGCATTCCCGTAGCGCTGTTCACCATGTCACGCACCCAGACCAGGTGATATCCACCGAGATCGTCATCACCCATGGCATCACCCCACGGGATGCTGGCTGAAGCAATCAATGCGCCGGCAAAAGTTTTGTCTTCATGCGCCAGCAACAGCGTGCGGCTGGTTCGATACAGCGCTCCACCGTCCGTGCCTATGTGATCGAGCGTGTGGAGCGTGTCACAGATGCGCTGCCATTGGTCAACGAATCTTTTCTTGTGCGATTCAAAGCCCTGGGACAAAGACTGGTTAAGCACAGCCGTGGCGGCGTGCGAGCTGTCGCCAAAAGCAATCGCTACCACGAAGTCATTCTTTTGAGAAAGATCGATTTCGCCCATCACGGCGATGTTTCCATTCTCAGCGCGATCAAACTCCCAATCCATTTTGAAGTTGTCATGCAAGTCTTGCCATCCATCACTGGCGCCGACAAAACCGCAGGATGTGCGCGCGAACCCGCGATCACTATCGATGGCCATATAGACGCGATCTTTCCAGGCAAGGAGCACATTGCGTCCGGCAACGGGAAACTTGCTGGCTGAGTTGTTCCAGCCGCCAACTTCGAGATGCGGCGCCAGAAGGAAATAAATGCGCAGCTTGTCTTTCCATTCCGGGGCTGCGATGAATTTGCAGCCCACGAGAACACACGCTGAATGGGGATCAGCAATGACTTCTTTGACCAGCGTGTAACGTCCCTGGGGATCGACACTGGTAATGCGATACCCGAGCGCGTGATCGTCAAGCCGCTCCAATTTGCCGTCAAGGTCGCGTCTTTCTTCGTGAAAGAAGGTGGCGCCGTCGGTGATGAGGAACTGGGCGTCGCGAATCTGAGGACGATCGATGGTAGGAAAATAAATCTCGGTGAGAATGCCTTTCGCCAGGGTAAACCATACGCGACTGGAAACGGCGTAGGCCGTGCCAATACCGTCTTTGGTACTGATGGACCATGTAGGCGGAATGCCAGGGTGCCCGAACGCACCTCCTATGAGTGGCGCGGGATCACTAGACATGGCTTAGACCTTTCATTGACTGTTCCCAGGAATCGAGATGATTCGTGTCCTTCAATCATACCGTCCGACATCGATTGGGGCTTTAAGGTTTTGCAAACAACACCTTGACGCGACCAGCCCTGCTCCCATGCAGCTGCTGTGTTCCCGAGAGTACAAAAAGATGCATGTACCTATGGTGTTTGGAACGGGGTGCGAAGCCATGATAAAGACATCAATATGGCCGGGGCAGCTTTTGATCACGACAGCCTTTTTACTGATCCGGACGAGCCTTCCTTATCGCCCGTGGACCAGCTTCGCGCGCAATGGAACCAGCAGCCGGGCTTTCCGCTGATCAGGCAGAAGAACGTCATTGACAGTAGCCCCACGCTCCTGCCCCACGTGGGTTCGGCTGGACTGAGTGGATGGAGCTGGCCGTATGCTTTTGCCGCGCAGGGGCTGCTGCTGGCTTCGCTGTTTGCATCATTGTTTAACTGGTATCTCACCCACGATGCCGGCCCACTTCACAACCAGCTGATGAACAATCAGGCCAATACTGAACTTGAACTTCGCCGCGACCGGGGAATCATTGACGCAACGCAGGCGGAGATAGACCGCATTACCAGATCTCCCAAGGAAACTTTCAAGCTGCATATGGCTGACACGGTGCTTACCCGTGAACAGGCCTTGCAGCAGCTCTACGCGTCGCTGGATGACAGCAAGAAGTCAGTGGAACAGTTCCAACAGCGCATGAAAGACAAAGAAGCTGAATTGCGGGCCACTCAAAATGCCGTGGCCATTGCCAACTCAGGCACTCCGCTTTTTTTTACCATTGCTTTGGTGCTTGCAGCAGGAGGCATTCGGCGAGGCGTACAGAAGGATTATCCTCGCGGCAAGTACGCGCGAAATGCCGCCGATCTTTATCTGTACTTCGCCACGTCTGAAGGAATATTCTTCAACCTCATCTTTCTTGCGTTCTTTCACTTCGGCCTGAGCGGCACAAATTATGGATTGAGTGACTTCTTTCAGCGCGTGGGGCCGCTGGTGTGGGCGTTTTTCTGGATCGCATTCTACGCCCTGCTTCTGTTTTATTTCGTGACTGTCTCCCGCCGAATGTATCTCTCCATCTCAGTGCGAGCCCCCTCCAGTGACTGGGGACCGGAAAATCGCATTCTCATCCGTATCCATAATAATTTTCTGGTGACGTTCGCGTTATTTGAAGGCACGTTTCTGGCGGCGTGTTATCTGCTTTACCACGCGGATAAAAGATTCTTCTAGCAGCTGTCGCTTCGACTCCACACCGCCGATAAATCCGCGCGGTGATGGCGTCCACCAGTAACCGATTTCGTCCGATTCAAATCCGTGGTCAGCCATTTTGCGTCTTTCTCTCCAGTCACACCAATCTTTTCTCGCGAACAAGAAGCAATCGATGTGGGGAAAAACGTGCGGGACTCGCTTTGAGTTTTCTAATTTTCCCATTTTGGGAATGCGGAAGTTTCGATCAGCGCCTTACCGTTCAGCCTGGAGCAAGTCTTTGCCATAAGATATCTCAGCGTGCTTTGAAGATGGTTGAAGAGTTTGCATCGTTAGAAGAAGAACTTCCAGAGTCCTCATCGCAAGAACATAGCACCTAAAGGCAGTCGCAATGGAGGATTTATCCATGGCCTGAAACCCTGTGTATATCACTCCATCAGTTTGGTGAAACGGCTCCAGCCAGGAAAACCATCGTGTGTGTCGCTGCGAAATGAACCTAGGCGCGAGAAAAAAGCGTGCGTCTGGCGCATCTTGTCAGAACCCATCATGCTCCCAAGGCGCCATGCGGTCCACGTCAAAGCGTCTCACGCAGATACGGCGCATGGCCAGGCTGGGCCGGGCAAACCGTAGTTCACCCTCAAGCCGAACAGGGCTCCCGCCCTTCCTGATGCGCGCAAGGTGCCCGCATGTGAGTCGCAGTTTCTGCGAGAGGGCCAACCATGACCAGTTGGACCGCGGACAACAAGTACATTGAATTCGACTGCAAGACGTTTCTTTCAAGCCCTGGCGACGGGAAAAAAATTGCGCCCTTCACCAGGAAGCAGATGATCTTTGTCCAGGGCGACCCGGCCGATGCCGTTTTTCATATAAGGCGGGGCATGGTGGGACTAAACGTGGTGTCCAAGACTGGAAAAGAAGCCATGATCGGCATTCTGAACGAGGGCGATTTCTTCGGAGAAAGTTGCCTTGCCCGGCAGCCGCTACGACAGTGCTCGGCCACCGCAATGACCGATTGCTCGGTGATGCGGATAGAAAAGAAAGTGGTGGCAGAAGCGCTTCACAATGAGCCTGAATTTGCCGTTATGTTCGTGGATTACCTGCTTTCCCGAAACCTGAGGTACGAAGCCGATCTGGCTGACCAGCTATTCAATTCCAGCGAGAAACGGCTGGCCCGCATACTGCTCCTGCTTGCCCGGCTTGACAAGGAACGTGAAATCGCTGCGGTGATTCCGATGGTCAGCCACGAAACTCTGGCAAGCATGGTGGGCACAACCCGGTCGCGCGTTGGTTTCTTCCTGAAAAAGTTCCGGACCTTAGGCTTCGTCACCTATGACGACCGGAACCGGTTGCAGATAAACAGTTCACTGGTCCATCTGGTTCTCAACGGCTAGGCCCTCCTCCCCCGAATCATTTCCATCCGCTACGATGCCGTCGCCTTTGAGTTGATGAGCTCCGCGTCACGACACGATTCACGAAAAATATTTTCCGTAAACGCTCAATATTGAGCAGATCAGCAAATGCTGCGGATGTGTAATGCGTGTTTAGGCGCGATCAGAGGTGGCGGTTTTTACTGTGAGGCCACTCGCAGTTACGGCAAAGCAATCGCGTCACGAACGAGGTTGAAAAGGAGGAAAACATATGCTGATCAACCGTTCGAAGATCATTTTTCCTGGTGCGTCTCCTCTATGGCTCCTATTGCATCGGCCTCGTCGCGCGAGGACACCGTTAGCTATGCAAAAACTTGCAACGCAAAGGTTCAGGTTGCGGTCAAGGGGTTCAACTGTCTTAAGGGCGAGAAGATCCCGATGGAGGGAGTTGCCAACCGCGACTGCAAGAAGCCGCCTTATTTGCCATCTGCTCATGGCGCGAGGAGCCGGTTCGGGGTTCAGGTTTCCAACGACGACGTCCCTGTGGTTTCGCTCTGCCGCAAGAAGGAGGTTACCGATCCCAACAGCGAGATATTCGACGACATAGCGGTGATCCAGACAAACTTTAAAAACGGCGCGACTTGTTTTTATCAGAAGCTTGAGAACGCCAACGGCACCAACGTTCCCGCTCCCGTGGACGATGTGAGTAATTTTTGGATGCCACCGGCGAAGGCGGTGAAAGAGAGGTGTGCCGCGTGCCATGACTCCGGTCTGTTGCGCACCCCCTATCTCACCCAACTCACCCAGGAAAAGATTCCAAAGACCCGGCAAAAAGATAATTACTGGTTCCCGGGTACAGATTTCGCGGGGTGGAACGGCAAAGTTTATAAGGTGGAAGGGACGGCCGCGAATACCTGCAGCAAATCCGGCTGCCACATCATGGGCGCTAACGGGATCGCTTCAAATTATGGAACGTCAGCGTGGCTTGGCCCTATGGCTACGGGCGAGGTCGCAACCCCAAATCTTGACGTCACGCATGCGTTCTGGATGAAGCCCGGCCTCAAGACGCCGAGCCCGGAAAGCAAAGCAGCGTCCAAGACGATAAGCGAATGCGCACAAGGAAAAAAAGTTTCAGATTGCTTGCTGACTCCCTGGGGTGGACAGCTGTCGGCGGTCATCGAGTCACAGAAGGGACAACCCCTGCCTGCGCTCAGCCAGCCGGCTGCACGGGAACAACCCAAGCCGCACGACAAGCAGTAAAACCACGCTCGCTCTGCCGCTGCACACACTCTTGTAAGACGGACGCCGATCAGCGCTCCTGATAGTTAACACTCAACCCGTACAACCAGCTCATACAACCAGCTCATACAGTCAACTCAAGCAATCAAATCAAACAACGCAAACATGCACGGAGGACACTCATGGGTTACAGCGAAAAAATCGAAGATAAGATGAAAAGCAATGAAGAGTTTCGTAAGTTTATGGACAAGATCGGAGAAGAGGCACGAACGGAAGAAGACCGGCTTCTTGCTGCGCTAACCGCAAGGGCCCAGACACACTATGAAAAAAACAAGTGGGATTACGCGCGGCTGTTCGGAGACAAACGAAGCGACTACCAGAATTACTCCGACTGGAGTCTTACCAGAATTAATAACATCATCGATACGATCGGCGGTGCTCTGAGTGCAAGCGATTTTCCATCCGCCGCTGTTCCAGGATCGAAGGATGCATCCAAAGGAACAGTGGACACCGCCAAGGGAGCGTTGAGCGCTTTTCAGGGCGATTTTATCCTGGTCATCGCCTCTGGCTACTGCTTGATCGGCCCTTATCGGTCGCGCGTAGCCCAGAGACAAGCGAAACTCGGTGCAGCAGGATTTGCCGCTCTCTGGCGGTCAACATCTCTTTTTCGCGTGCACCGGAAGCGTCTTCAAACGCGAAACGTTTTTCACCAACCAGTTCATTGGGTCATTCCAGATTGTTTTTGAAACCTACATGAGCGTTGCCGAGGCGCGCGCCATCAGCCTCTCACAAATCCTGCAGACCACGGCGAAGGAGTTGGAGTTGTTAAACGCCGATCTCCTCTATTTCCGCGAGTTGCAGTCAGTCAGCCTGAGGAAGGTGGCAAAGGACGACCCCAAGGAATTCGCCACCACCAAGGGAGCCTATGACGTCATGATCAAAATGCAAAAGGCCGATATCTCTGAACTCCTCAGCCAATACAACCAGTACAAGCAGGTGATTGAGGCTGTCGACCGTTTCTTCCCCAAACTCGACCTGACAGAGTTCGGGGTGCAGACTGTCTCCCCCGACGGGCTGCGCCTGGAACATCTGTTTAGCGAAAGCGAACTGCCCATTGCGCGTCGGTACGTTCGGGAAAGGGTCGGCGTCTCAGTCGCGAAAGCGGCATGATCGAGCAGGCGCTTCGCATTTAGCAGATTGTTATTTACCCAACTTTTCCCATCCTTTTGTGACGATGTTGTTCCGCATCGGAGCAAGAGGGTGGGAGAAAATCCAAAGCAAAAACCATTCAAAAACAAATAGGATTGGCTGAGATTACCTTAAGCGCTTTGTGAGAACCGGGGCAGAGTGCTTAGCGCCAAACATAAAACGCATCACGGGGCCAAAGGTTGGGGCGCTGGCAATCCCGGCGATAAACAGACCGGGGACCGAAGTTTCGAATTGCGAGTCGAGCACAGGCGCGGCACCTTCTCGGGCAATGCTCTGCCGAAGATCTGTGGACAGGCAATCCATACGGTCGAGATCTACTTTGTATCCTGTGGCTGCGATGACGTGGTCGGTCCAAACCGTTTTCAGACCCTCCGTTTTCAAACCGTCATTATTCAAGCCGTCATTATTCAAGCCGTTACTCGGGCCGTCCGTTTTTGAGACAGCCGGGCCTTGTATTTCCAGGCGAACGCGTCCCTCGTCCTGTTTGGCCAGGAGTACCTTGTGATTGAGCAGGATTTCCATGCGACCTTCCACGCGTTGTCTCAGCCACCAGGCGCCGGTCGGGCCCCAGGTTTTGGCCACGTAGCGGTGGCGCAGATCAACCGGCAGCATTCGCCGGAACCATTGCGGCATTTCCGATATGGCCACACTTTCCCAGCCAAAGCCAAGGCCAGATTCAGGATGCCTTATTTTATGCGTGAGCGCGTTGTGGCCATTGCGCGGAGCATTCCAGGTGAGCTTGTTCTCTCGCACAATCAGCCGAACCCGGGCGCCAGCCTCCACCAGCAAGGCGGCGCTTTCGAGAGCAGATTGGCCGGCGCCAATCACCGTGACGTCGCGCTGGGCAAATCCGGCGACATCATGCAGCGCGGAGCTGTGGTAACAGAATGGCTCGGGCAGGTTCGAGAACTCCTCGGGGATGACCCGAAACGCCATGTGGCCGGTGGCGAGAATGACACGTTGCGCTTCCAGCGAAGGACCTCCGGCGCGATCGAAATCAAGGGCGAAACCGCTACGCGTGCGCCTGATATTGCAGATCTTCTTATCGATGGATTCGCCGACGGCTCGTTCACGAAACCATTCAGCGTAACCAAGAAAGTCCTCCAGGCTAAGCGGAACTCCTGAAGGCTGGTAAGGCATCTTGCGTTCCGCCGAGTAACGCTCCAGAGTGAACCGCCGGTTGGGGTCCCAAAGGTTGGAGGCAAAGCGCTCCGACTTCAGCACCATGCCGCGGGGCATAAACTTACGCCAACTCTCAAGAGGCGTTCCGTAGAGTGCAAATGGAATTCGCGCAGCCTTCAGATGAGCAGCTATAGACAAGCCGTACGGTCCTGCGCCGATAATGACTGTGTTTGCGACCGGCATTCTTTCTCCCTCTCCATCTGACTCCACTGATGTGGTCTTCGTCGTCCTTATACTGCCTTAGTAAGCTCGCGCGGGCGTTCTCTCTTCAGGAGCATCCGCCTGAAGATTCTGTTGACGCCGAGCGGAAACAAATGAATCGCGTAGTAGTACAGCGCGGGTAATGGATCATTGAGCCGGAAATACCCATCGCGCAGAGAGGCACCTGGCGGCGCGAGCCCGGAAGGCAGGCGGTGCACAACGGACGAACGCCACATCACTCCGGATGTCTGCCTGGCGGATTCCTTGTACGGCACACCAGTTTCCGCGCAATAAGCCGCCAGAGGAAGATTGATTCCGCATAACGTCGCAATTTCCTCCTGCCAGTCAATTCGGCCGACTGTGGGTTCGGTGATCACAAATCTTCCGCTCCGGCGATCCCGCTTGAACTCCAGGCCCCCGATGCCCTTGTAGCCGACGCGCTCGATAAATTGCCGGCTTAGTTGTGTGAGCTCTTCGTGAACTTCCGGTGCTGCGGTGCATATCGCGGTGATGCCCACGTCGGGAGGGTCACACACCAGCTTGCGGCCGGAAAACATGGCCGCCACTTTGCCTGCGTCGTCGCAGACGAACAGGCTGAAGTAAATGTCGCTATCGTCCCCTTCGATCCACTCCTGGATTGCGAGGCGCCCAGCTCTTTCCATCATTCGAAGGGCGACGCGATAGGCTTCTGCCTGCGTATTCACCCGCACAGGCCGGTCGTTCTCAAGGTTCGAAACCAACGGCGCCTTGTCGGCGGGTTTAATAACCAGTGGAGGATTCAGTTCCAGGATCAATTCAAGGTCGGAAGGGTTCGAAAGAATCACCCCACGCGGGATCGACAGGCCCTCCCGCTCCGCCAGCATTTGAAATTGGGCCTTATCGTATAACTTGTGAACCATTTCCGAGGCCGGCAAGGTAAAGCGAAAATACGGTTCCAACTCACTGCGGAAAGCTGAGACCGTGTTGACGTCGGAGTCCGTCGTCATCATAAGCACCGGCCGCCCACCAATGCGGATTGACGCGTCGATGAGCCCTTGCACAAGATCTTTGCCGCGCAGGTTGATGAATTCAGAAAACCGTGACCGCGCCGCGACGCCACCGTTTTCCTTATCGACAACAAAAATCGGCATGCCTCCGCTGGCAAGACTGCGCACAACGCCCAAGGCGCCCAGATTGCCTCCAAGGACAACGACAGGAATCATGAATGGCGCCTCCAGCGCTTAGGGCCGCCCAACAACGTTCAATTGAGTCCTTAAATTGAAAATCGAGAAATTAGAAATTGGGGTTTTTCCAAGACCTTATAAGGCAAGTTGCTGGCCATCTTTGGTGGTGCAGGAAGACCCATGCAAGCCATTTATTTACAATAACTTATACGTCTGCCCGCGCAGCAATGCAGTTTTTTCCCTGGCCGGGTGTGCAAATGCTTGCAGTACTCTTAGATGTTTCTGCCTTGGAACGTGAAGACCGAAAAGGTTGAAGGCCCGAGCACCCGGATCCAGGAAATTCGCGTAACCTCTGATGGCGGATGCGGCCATCAGCCGCCCGTATTGTTTCCAATCGCTCGCTCAATGCGCCGATCGGGGATGAGCCACCAAATGGCAACCAGGGCGTAACAAGCACATGCGATCACGGGCCGCACAAACGCCAGGGGAATCGCAATCACGTAAACCATGGTGGACATCTTTCCCTTGCGATCGCGTCCAATGGATTTCGCCAGCATTGAGCCAGCACCTTGATGCGCGATGAGTACTCTTACCAATATTGAGTAGGCGATGGCAGCGAACAAGATCACGGCGCCGTAGAAAGCGACTGGCCATGGCGCAAGCGGGTTCTCGCCCATCCATGCGGTGGCAAACGGAACCAATGAAAGCCAGAACAGCAGGTGTAGATTGGCCCACAGCACGGAGCCCGAAACATGCTGCACGGCCTGAAGCAGGTGATGATGGTTGCTCCAGTAAATTCCCACGTAGATGAAACTCAAAACATAGCTGAAGAAAACCGGGACCAACGGCTTCAATGCCGCCAGACCTGTTCCCTGCGGGGACTTCATTTCCAGCACCATGATCGTAATGATGACGGCAAATACTCCGTCACTGAAAGCCTCCATCCGGCCCTTGGACATGAACGAAAAACCTTTCCGCGGCGGCCCGAATCGCAGGACCTGAAATACACCGCATCGGCGTCTAGTGTAGAGGCGATTCCAAGTTCCGTGAAAGTCCGTCAAATCGGGTGATCTGGTGATCGGGATATCGGGTGATCGGCAGAGTAGCAAATACCAATTGGCAATTAGCAATTGGCAATGGGCTCAAATGTTTGGCCAGCCGCCGACTAACCCACCCATCGCCTGGAACTATCCCATCTATGGCCAAATATTTCGCTTCGACTATTTCGCTTAGTTTATTACGCATTCATAAAAATTCACCTTAGAGCTACTGAAGTGCAGCTTAGGTTGGCAACTTAGTTAATAGGCATAGATTCTTAAACCGCATCCCCTGCATCTTTTATTCGGAGAAAGCGTCTTATGAAATTCTCAGCCTACTTAGTCAGCCTGATATTACTAAGCGCATCATCACTCTGTTGCTTTGGGCAAAGCAACGCAACTGGTACCGCCGTCACTTCAACAGCACCTGTCGCCTACGTATATGTGGGCAATGGTCCAGTCGGAAACGCCACGGGCGAGAAAATATCCGCATTTAGAGTATTGCAGAATGGTGTGGCGACCCGGGTGGCAGGAACTCCGGTCACCGGTCCTTCCCTCGCGCTCCAGGTCAGTTCCGGACACCTCTATGCTACCGACGGGAAGAACGTCGCGACCTACATTCGTACGCCAACCACGGGAGCGTTTCACGTAAGTTCCGTAATCAACGGCACGGCGCATAATGACACACCTAACGGATCCGGAGTGGAATCTCTGACTCTGGATCGCACGGCCCAGAGTCTTTACCTGGGTGAGATCGACTTCCAGGGCGCGGACAACAACGCCTATGCCGAGTACAAAGCCGTGACTGGTGGAAAACTGGCGTTCCAGATGAACTCCAACATTAACGTAAACTACGGCAGCACTCTTGTCTTTTCCCACGACAATCTCCATGCCTATGAGTCCGGTTGCTTCTTCCTGGGATTTCAAATCAACGGCTTCATGCGTGCGAGCAACGGCACTTTGATCAATATCAATCCGAATGCAGAATTTCCGCCGAACCCGGGCGGCGATGACCTGTGCCCGGAAACACAATCTACCTCAGCCCAGAACTTCTTTGTGCTGAACTTCACGGATGTGGAAAAGAAAACACAGTCCCTGATCACCTACAAAATCAACGCTGACGGAACCCTGGGCCTGGTGCCGGGTTCAGCGCTTGAGGGCACCGCTGTAAACTCGATGCGGTTTGATCCTACCGGCGTATTCATGGCCACGGTTGGCCAGGGAATACGTATTTACAAGCTCTCCAGTGCGGGCAAACTAGCGCTGGTGACGACAACGGCGGCGACGACAACCTTCACAGACGTTCGCTGGGACAACTTTGGGCACATGTATGCGTTGAATTCCGCCGGAGTCAGCGTCTTCACCTTTAAGAACAACGTTCTGGTGCGGGGAGCTCCGATTCTGGTGAGCGGCGCCGAAAGCTTTGGGGTTCTGCCGGTGAGGTAGGGCAAGAATCGGGCGATCTGGTGATCGGGAGATCTGGTGATTGAAAGGCAAAAACTTACCGCTGATCACCGATTCTACTGATTCTACTGATTCGCACTGATCTGGACCCCTTGCCACTCATCGATAGGACAAAAATGTAACAAATTGTAATTTCAGGGCGAGAGGACACAGCCTTCCCGCCTTTTTCTGCGGCGCGAGATCGCGGTCATCGGAAGATCAAACCCTTTACCGCTGATGAGGCGGACAAACGCTGATTAAGACCAAGAAGCCAACCACAAAGGAGAGGTTCGCAATTGCCGATTGCTATCCGATCACCCGATCACCAGATCATCCGATTCTTCCCTTTGTGTTCCTTCGTGCCCTTTGTGGTTAACGGTTTTGCCGCCCGATGTCGCCGCGATGACGGCGATCTCGGCGATTCTACGTTTCGATCAGAGCCCACCAAACTGATGGTTCTCAAAGATGGACGAGAGCTTGGTGATGTTGAGCAAATCGCGCACACGCGGCTTCGGGTTGGCCACTTCCAGTTCGCATTGTGCCCTGCCCGCGGCCATATATACGCTGACCAGCGCACCCAGGCCGGAGCTGTCAATGTACTCAACTCCCGTAAGATCCAGCACGATACGCTTAGTGCCGGGGATAATTCCACGAATGGTGGATTGGAAGTGTTCGGTGGTGGCGGCAGTGATTTTGCCGGTCCCACGAACGATGGTTTCATCGCCGTTTTTTTCTATGTTTAGATCCAGTACTGCATTGGGAGTCGGGCTTGCGGCCATAGTGGGCCTCTCGATCTTCGGAATTTGATGGGCTGGGGCCGGGCAATCTTGTTCTGGCAGCGTTGTTCTTGCAAACCAGTCTGGTGCGAATCCCCGACACAATATACCTGTACAAGGAAAAGCTCAAGCTGAAAGGGATTTTGGTGTGAAAGGGCTAGAGAATTGCCCGAAGAATCGTCCAGTTCAGGCTGCCCGTTTGCCATACAAACAGAATCGCCGCGACTAGATCCAGTGATGTGTCGGTAGAGCCATGAGACTTATCATTCGGGTTGGCGGCGGGTCCGGGCCCCCGGCAGTGGATGATCTTTGTTGTGGCTGAGTGCTGAATGCTGAGCGCAGACTGCTGCCTTCTTCGATCTACGCTTATCCGCGTTCATCTGCGGCGAGTTGTTGCCTTTGTTTTCGCTGAGTGCTGAGTGCTGACGGCTTCTTTCCGATCAGTGTCGTCAGTGGAGATCAGTGGTAAGACCTGCTTTTTCGTTGACGGCGATGTCGTGCGATGTCGGCGATCGTCTCCCTCCGTCCTCCCGAATCCCCATCAACGAGCCGACGTTCTCATCAGTTGCCGAACCGGAGTCCCCAGCGCACGCTTCGGGCGTTGCGGTAAAAGTAGGGGTAAAGGTTCTGGGTCACGTCGATATTCGCGTGACCCAGAATGATGTCCCGCACAAGCCCTGGCCTTGCGCCTTCGCGCGGCATATGGCTGGAACGCATGCTGCCGAAGTCCGACAATAGCCCTTTATTGGTCGAATCGGCCGGGTCCGAAACTCCGCAAGTGGTTGCACGCATTCCCGGACAGATTGGAATGCGGGTGTGTACGTGCGAAATCTGCCATCGACCTACCTATGCTTGCGTCCACTGGGGTTAAGAGAATTGAGTGGATGTCGCCCGCATGGGGCCCGGTGGCCACCGTTGCCATGCCCGAGATTTGTCCGCGCTCATTGATATTGCTGGCATTGATTATGAGGAGGTTGGAATCTTCTGGAATTAGCATGTTAAGGTCGGTCAGCACATGGTTCTGCCAAATAAAGCCGCCGGACCAGTTGAAGCCCGAGTCAAAGGTGCTTCCCACCACTTGGCCCTTGCTGTTGATGCCGGTGGCGCTGGAGGCACTCTCTCCCGGCAGAATGCCGAGGACTGTGAGTGTGCCGTCCGGCTGCCAGAGAGAGGCGACGCGGGTTGAGCCGTCAGCGGTGCGGACTTGCCCAACACTCTGGCCCAGGTTGTTAATGGCGAAGCCGAAATTGGAACGCTCAACTCCCAGGTCTTGAAGCGGGACGGCAGTGCCGTTTTTCCACATTACGGCGTGCTTCGCTGTGAAGCAGTCTCCCGAGTAGCCCACTGCCTGGCCTAGATCGTTGATCCCGAATGCGGTCCCGTCGACATCGGTACCTATCAAAGGAAGAGCGTTGGCCCGGCCTTTTACCCATAATACCGGCAAGTCCACAGGGGTAGGCGGGCATGTGGGGTCAGGGTTAGCCGTTTCCGCAAATCCTACGACTGCTCCGCTGTTATTGATGGCGCTGGCCTGCCCGTTATTGCCGCCCACGGTCGGGAGAGCGCTCATGTGGCCATCTCGCCAAAGAAACGGAACGCACGTAAGGAATGTGCCGAAGGTGCAAATGTCTTCACCGTTCGGATCCGGAACAGCTGTTTCGGACATACCGACGGCTTCCCCGCGGTCGTTGATCCCGCCCCAGTTGATCCAACTGTTGCCTGAGTCGGGTTTTCCAAGCGTGCCCAGGTCGATGTTGCGTCCGTCGCGGTTGATTACCGCGCGGCCCCTTGCAACTGTCGTAAAAAGATTATTCTCGGGAGGGTTCACGAACCCATCCATGTTCTCCGTCCAGCCCTGATTATTGAGGCCCATGGCCATGCTAAAGTTGTCTTTGTTGTTGTTGGTGCCCAAATCGGTAATTTTGTAGCTCGTTTGAGCGACTGCTTCGCTGAAGCAAAACAGAACAATCGTCGTAACCCACGGTATCCAGAAATTCCGCAACTGTCTTAACGTATTCATTATTTCCTCTTTTCGTTTGGTAAAAGTCGCCGTACCGATATGACGGGCGATTTCCATCACCCCCACTCGGCGCTCTGGCAGTTATGTGCAATTGAAAGCAGACTTGATTCACGACTTCACAAATTCCTGCTGAGCGACAACTAATGGAGCATCTGGTCTTCCACTTTCACAATGGTTACGTGAAACAACAGGCCGAAGATTTCAGAGGTCGAAAACGAGTGGCGGACTAACAACCTCCTTTGACTATCCCAAAACAGCTGGGGTGGCTGTTTCTCCTGCTTTTCATACACACACTGGCGAGAGGTTACGAAATTCGAGAACCCCATCACCCACAAGCCATACCGCTCAATTGTGATTGACTTTTCAGATCACGGACATACATACTGGTCGGTATGGAGGTACATACTGGCTGGTATGCTCAACAAGCCTGACAGGAAGCGAAGGTTGCGTGATCCACAGCGCACGCGGGAACGCCTGCTGCAAGCGGCTTTTCGGGAGGTCTACCGCTCGGGCTTTCAGGGTGCCGGCCTCGATACCATCCTGGCCGCCACCGGAGTCACTAAAGGAGCACTCTACTATCACTTCGACAGCAAGGAAGCCCTGGGATACGCCATCGTCGAAGAGATCGTCGCAGCGCTTCCGCGCGACAAGTGGTTGCGTCCTCTGCAGGAAGGCAAAGACCCTATCGATGCTTTGATCGACATTGTTCAAGCTACATCCGTTCGGCCAAAGGACGTGCAGGGCGGTTGTCCCCTGGCCAATTTGGCGCAGGAGATGTCTCCTCTCGATGAACGATTCCGCAAGCGATTGGAGAAGATCTTCAACGACTGGCAAGAAGGCGTTGCCACGGCTTTGCTGAGGGGACAGTCGCAAGGGACGGTCCGCCGCGACCTGGTTCCGGAAGAGACTGCCAGCTTTCTCGTCGCAATGTACGAGGGCTACGTCTTGTTAGCAAAAAATGCTCAAGATCCGAAAGTGTGGAATATAGGAATCAGAAATATGGTGGGGTGGCTCCGGACACTTCGTGCGCCGGGGCATCCACGAAACGGAAAACGGCGCTCAGGCTGAAAGGTGCATGGTGTTCGTGATGAAGCCCAAACACATCTCAAGTAACCCCTTGTGAATGGCGGCGACGATCCTAACCCAGGAGGAGGCACGTAAGATGTCCCAACGAGCTACTCACGCTAATGCCGACGTTTCGGCCAGCCCACTGCTGGGAGCTACGATTGGCCCCGCCGAGAGTAGACGGGATCGCACGCTCGAATCGACAGCCGACGAGCTCTGCGAAGCTGCAGATACATCATTGCTTCCGGTAATCCGGGTTGATACTGCAAACCTCATGCGGGTCTTGCGGCAGTTGGAAGTTATAGCAAGGCGACAGACGCAGCGAATCGCGTTCAAGGCAAATGGTAGCATCCTATTCTTGGATTTAGCAGACATCCTGGCAGTGCAAGCCGAAGGTAATTACGTTTCCTTGCAACACCGACCCAATCGCTATTTGGTGCACGAGTCCCTCTCGTCCATGGCGGAGAAGCTCAAACCCTACGGTTTTATTCGCATCCACCGCTCGGTCGTTGTGAATATTTCGGCCGTGGAGAAGATCCAACCTTTACCGACGGGGGAGTACAGGCTGCGTGTAAAAGGTGGGAAGGAATACCTGGTAACGCGTACATACAAACAAAACCTCAGAGATCTGGCTCAACTCTGGGTGGGGACAGGAGCAGGATCGATTGCAGTACAAGTGCTCGGCTATTCGTAACCGCATTGACCAATGCTCACAACACTGAATTACAGTGTTTTCTACGCCGTTGCTGATTTGCTCTGGATCGTCCGGCCCCGCATGGCCACGTATGCGCCTGCCGCGATCAGGATCAGTCCTCCGCCGCTGGTGAGGAACAGTGGCCGTATGCCCATGACGTTGGCGAGATATCCGGAGAGCAACAGCCCCAGCACCTGGGAGAGCGAGATGAGCGACATGAACGTGCTGCTGACGCGTCCCATGAGCGGCGGCGGAGTCTCCTGCTGAGACATGGTCTGCGCCGGAATGATAACGAACGAGATGGCAAAGCCCATGAGGAATGTACTGATGGCGGCAAATGCGGTAAGGCGAATGGCGCCAAGCATGGCCGCGGAGAGCCCGAGTCCGAGCAGGCCGCTGAGGACTACCTGTACGCGCGAGAGCCGCGTGAGTCTGGGAACGAGCTGCGCGCCGATCATAAGCCCGATGCCGACCATGGCGCTGATGAGGCCGAAGGTGAATGGACCAGCATGCAGAGAGTCGCGAATATAAATAGAAATGAGCGGGCTGAAGGAGCTGAGCACGAACATGGCAACACCCATCGCGACGAAAACGAACGTCAGGCCGGAGTGGGTGAAGATGAATCGATTGCCGTCAAGAAAATCCTGGCTCAGCGAGCTGAGAGTTTTTTCGCTGGCCTGGCGCTGAGGTCTCAGGATGACCAGGCTGGAGATCATGAAGGCGGAAAACAGGAAGCTGCCGGTATCGATATAAAAGCAGGCCTTTTCACCCAGAGCTGAAATAAGCGATCCGGCGGCGAAGGGTGAGAAGAGCCGCACGATGTAGAAGGCCTGCATCATCATGGTATTGGCGGCGAGCAGGCTGTCCATGGGAACAACGGTGCGCGTGGTGACGGACTGCGCCGGGGCAAAGAAGCTGGATACGGTGCTGAGAATGGCGAAGATCACGCAGATCTGGCCAACGTCTGTGACGAAGACCAGCAGAGTGATGAGCACGGCGCGAATGAGGTCACTGGCGATCATGACGCGCTTGACGTTCCAGTGGTCGACGAAAACGCCGGCAATGGGACTGATGATGGCCAGCGGGAGCACATAGGCAATGGTGACTGCCGTGACCTGCACCGCGGTGCCATGCAGCTTGAACGTGATCAGGCTGATGACGCCGAAGAGGGCGAGGAAGTCGCCAAAGATGCTGACGAACTGCGCCAACCAGAGCGTGCGGAAAGGTTTGTGCTGAAGAATCGTCTTCTGCGTGTAGGCGGATGCTGTGGGTGAAGTGGCCATTGGGGAGTTGGTCCTTACCGTGACTTAACAGCTTACCTGAAGCGGCGAGATTTGGGTGATTACCAAGGCCTTGCCTTTAGGAGGTGCGCGAGGAAGTGCGCGGCCAAAGGTACAAGGCGGGAGGTGCGCGACGCGAAAGCAAGGCTGGGAGTCGAGGGCCCCAAAAAAACGGCCCAAAAAATGGCGTAAAAAATGAAAGACGCAAGATGAAGTACTGTCGGAGGCAGTAGATATTCTTAAGCAGACCGGCGTGGTACATTAAAATCGTTTTATTGGATTTTTTAATAATCGAGTGCGGCTTCACGGTGTAAGTGGTTGAAGGACAATAGGTACAATTAAGTATATGAACTAACGGCCATGTGCAATTAGAATCAGTACACTCCCTTGGTTATAGGAAACGAACCTCAAATGGACCCAGTTCCAGCGGCCTCCCTCCTGTTGGTAGTAGCCACCGAAGCGGCGTTACGACTCCGTTTAGATTGGCTGGAGCGAGCCGGCTACAAAGTAAGCCCAGCGGTCAGCCTGAAAGACGTTGAACTGGCATGCCACGCGCAGGCCTTCGATATCATTCTGGTGGCCGACGCGGTTGAGCCGAGAATGAAAAAAGCCATCGGCCTGACGGTGCGTCATTTCTTTCCCCGTGCTCCCATCCTGCAAATGGGACGAATTCGCCCTGACATCGATGGCGATTGCTTTGTGACCGGCGATTCCCGCGAAGACCTGCTCAGTTCGGTGAAAAAGATTCTGCGGAATGATGACATTCCACCCGCTGCGCTCTAACCGGCTTTGAAGACATTGGCGAGGAAATTAAAAGGGACCCCCCGTTTTGAAGGTCCCTTTTTTCTGCGTATCCCCCGGAAGCAACGTGGTTGAACTTATCGCGGCAAATCAGGCGTATGCATTGTGGCTGACTTGCTGGTGCCGATCGCCTCACCGCTCAGTACCAGTTCCACACGGCGGTTTTGCTGGCGCCCTTCGGCGGTGTCATTGGTCGCGACCGGCGCAGTTTTGCCGAGTCCACGGGAAACGATGGAGCTATCTGGAATTCCCTGCTGGACAAGGTAGGTGCGAACGGCTGCAGCGCGCTTTTCAGAAAGCTGCTGGTTGTAATCGTCGCCGCCGACTGAGTCTGTATGGCCTTCAACTTCCAGGTGCAAACCAGGATGCGCCAGCACAATGCCGGAAACTTTTGCCAGGCGTTCACGCGCTCCTGGCAGAAGCTCAAAGGAGCCGGTTTTGAACAGAACGTCTGACATGTTGGCGATCAATCCGCGCGCTGTATCACGGGTTGAAAGCACAGCGTTGAGCTGGGCCAGCAGTTGTGCGCGAAGATCGAGTTTTTCCTGTTCAGCCTGCGCGCGCAGACGGTCTGATTCTTCAGCGGCCTTGCGGGCTTTGTCTGCCTCCACCGCAAGCTGCTGTTGCTGGGCCACAGCTTGTGCTTTGGCGGCTTCTGCTTCGCCACGGGCCTTTTCCGCGTCCAGGCGCGCCTTTTCAGATTCCTGGCGGGCCTTTTCCGCTTCCTGCTTCATGCGCATGGCTTCCGCTTTGGCCAGCTCTGCCTGCTGGCGGGCATTTTCCGCCTCCGCACGACGTTTGCTTTCCGCGTCCGCATTGGCACGCGCCAGCGCTTCGCGATCTTCCGCGGCTTTCTTATCGGCTGCGGCTTTGGCCTGGGCTTCTTCTTCGGCCTTTTGCTTCACGGCCATCACGCGTGCTTCTTCGGCGGTGCTGACGGTTTCACGCGCCAGACTGTCAATTGTGCCTTTGTCTCGCTTGCGCGTGTACGCTTCTTCGGCAGCGCGCAACTGCTGGTCAGCTTTGGCGATGATCGAGTTTGCATATTTGTCCGCGGCGGCAATGTGTGCGATGCGCACAGCATTGCGGGCTTCAAACATGGCGCGCGGTGTTTTGCGGTCGATGCCGAAGATGGCGTCCTGAATATGTGTGTTCGTGGAGGAATACGTGCCGCGACCCAGCAGTTCATAACGGGCTTCAATGTTTTCCTGGCGCGAACCCGCAGGTATCACGTTCTCCAGGACCACCACGTTGCCCGGCTGGTTGACCGCGAAATATGGCTCGGCTGTAACGATCATGCCGAACGTCTGCATGTCTGTAATGGCTTTTACGTGGGCGTTATTGTGGTCAAAGACCAGTTCGCCCAGATTCACGGCGCGCCCTTCGGGCGAAACGGCCCACAGCACCAGGCTCAGATATTCCAGGCCGAACTTGGTGGGATCATCCAGGTTCTCGAACTTGGCGTCAATTTCCACACTGCTCTTTTTGCCTGCGACTTTGGCTTCGCCGGTGGCGTTTCCCATCAGGTCAGTGCCGTGGAAATCCACCTTCACGTCATTACCGCGCAGGCGATAGTTCACCGCTTTGGTGGTGCGCGTAACTGGGGCGGCTGCAGCAGGTGCATTCTGCGCTGCCGCGCTCATCGCGGACAGTCCAGCCAATGCAATAAAAGCCAGAAACTTTCTCATGGCAAGGTCCTCAACTTCCGGGAACTTCAAGTTCCCTCAAACTGTGGTGGTTGCTTTGCTTAACTGTATGGTGTTGGAGGAGTTATGCAAAGAAGCACTCGTACAGGGTATTGTTAGTACTTTCGTGCCAGCATCTCAGCCACGAGTAAAGACTAAAGACTAAAGACGAAGACTTGGCGCTGATGGCTCGGCACCGATGAATCGGTACCGTCGTTTGAGCATCAGGGAGCGCAATGGCGCGAAACGATCTATGCGGTAGATAATGTTCAACGGGCCAATCGGCAAGGTCATCAGGAAGACAAATCGGGAAGAGAATCGGAAAGGAACAGCATGCAGAACAAAGCACTGGCAATCGTTGCATCCTTGTTGTGTCTGGTAGTGGCCGCAGGCGCGCAACAGGAGGACAAGAGCAAGCGTCCCAGCCCTCCGGCAAAGGCCGAAGTTACGCTGAAGGGAAAAACCATCACCATTGACTACAGCCGGCCATCTGCTAAAGGAAGAAAAATCTTTGGAGGCGTAGTGCCTTTCAATCAGGTCTGGCGTACCGGAGCGAATGAAGCCACCAGTTTCGTGACCCCAATTGATTTAACCATTGGCGACGCAAAAGTCCCGGCCGGCAAATACACGCTGTATTCACTGCCGTCTGAAAATGGATGGAAGCTGATTATCAATAAACAAACCGGCCAATGGGGCACTGAGTATGACGAGAAACAGGACCTTGCGCGGGTGGCGATGCAGACTTCCAAGCCAGCCCAGCCGGTAGAGCAATTCACCATTTCATTCGACAAAAAAGGCGACGATTCGGCCACGCTGGTCATGCAGTGGGAAAACACCAGTGCATCCGTTGTTGTGAAAGCTCAATAGAGGTTGTGAAGGCTCAGTAGAGGGGAAGAAGACTCAAGCGGCAGGTGGTGGCCAGATTTTTTGGCAGTCAGGCGCAATTAGGAAAAGGGAGGTTAGTTGTCACAGCCGCCGCCACCGCCACCGGCGTTCGTTGCGAATGCGCCGCCTTTTCCGTTACCGTCTGTCATGGTGATTTGACCAGAGGCGTCACTGCTGAATGAGCATCTTCCGGTAACTCCGCTGGATTCCGGGGCTGCCGTCAGGGTGTAGCCAGACGTGGGTTTTGAGCCGTCGCCGGTAAGATCAAATACGTATCCAGACTTCAAGCCGGAAGCCAGGGCCTCGTCCATCAACAGGCAGGAATTTGTCTTTCCTACTCTCGTACAGTCAGACCCGTTGGGTCCCAGCTTGACCATGCTGTCAGCAAAGCCTTCGTCCGGATAAGCGTCCTGATACATCAGCTCCGCCGTGCGCACTGCGCGCATGGATGAGATGGCTGATGCTTCATTTGCGTGCATGCGCGCATGCACCAGACTGGGAATCGCTATGGCCGCGATCACCAGAATCACCATGACCACTACCATCAGCTCCACCAGAGAGAAACCTCTGCTGCTGCGAGCGGTCCAGCGATCGAGTTTGCTTACCAGAGGCATAGCCCAAAAGTAACCTTAGAGGAGTACTAGAATACCCTAGAAATCCAGCTTCTCAGCCAACAATCTTTCTTTAAAGTTTTGTTCAAACTAGGGCTGCAAAACTTTTCTTACCGACCGGGAGAGCACTTGAAACTTAAGTTCTTTGTAATCAATCTCAGCTTTTTATCTCTTGGATACAAACGTAACAATCGGCAAAAAGCCTGAAAGCTCGCCTCAATCTGACCATTTTCAACTCAAAAGGATTGCAGCGGAGGGAAATGGGACGAATCTGCCCTGGCATAGGTTCGACGTAGAAATTCGCCCCCCCAGAAATTTTCCCAACGATACCCTTGGGACGGTGGATCGGCTCCGCGACTCAACAGCTTGCAGCTAAATGGCTTAGCTACAATCGGAGTCTGAAACAATAGCCAGGCAGCCGCCAGATTCAGGCAGCTGAAAGATTTAGGCAGCCGAAAGATCGTTCCCGGCTGTGGCTTCTTTGAGCATTCCGTCGCTGGCATTCTGGATTGCAGACGGTTCTTCCGGCATGGCCTCCCCGACTGCAAAGGGTAAAAAGATCATGAAGCACGTTCCATGGTGAGTTACCCCGTGGCTGGTGCGGACCTGTATCTTGCCACCATGCTTTTGCACTATTCCCTGGCTCACCCACAGCCCCAGCCCCGTCCCTTTTGTTTCCTTGGTACTGAAAAATGGTTCAAAGATGCGTGGAATATGGCTTTCCGGAATGCCTGAGCCATTATCGGCAATGGTGATCTTCACTCCGCTACGGCCATGACCGTTGTGCGACTGCCTTATGCGAACAGAAACCCTGCCTCCGTCGGTTACCGCCTCCAGAGCGTTCGTCAGCAGATTTGAAAATACCTGGCGCAGCTCGGCAGGATACGCAGGGATTTCCTGCACCGGACCGTATTCCTTATGCATGACAATGCCGTGGGCAGCGATCCTGGTCTCCTGCGCAGCCATGGCCTCATCCACCAGCTGCGGTATGTACACGCTCACCGGTGCAGAAAGCTCGCGATAGAAGCCGAGGGTCTGCTTGGTAATGTGAACCACCCGCGCCAGCTCGATCTCCGCCGTGCGGATGTAGTCGAGCGATTTATCCGGCATGCGCTCAGCAGTACGAAGAATGTAAAGCGCGTTGGTCACGGCAGCCAGAGGGTTATTGATTTCATGCGCGATGCTCGCGGCCAGACGACCGGTTGCAGCCAGCTTCTCTGATCCGCGCAAAGCCTCTTCTGCCAGCCTGCGAGACGTTACGTCCATGGTAACGCCGAGCATGCGAACTGGAGTTTCCGCAATCACCACGGTACGGCCGCGCGCTTCCAGCCAGTGCGCGGTTTTGTCAGGCAGTATCACCCGATATTGCACTTCATATTCGCCGTTGCGGCGCATGGCGTCAGTAATGGAATTGTGCACCTGGGGACGATCGCTCGAATGGATGCTTTCCATCCACGTTTCATATTTTCCATCGAACGTTGCATTTTCCAATCCGTGCAGCCGGCGCAGCTCGTCTGACCAGACCAGCTCTCCGGTTTGCAGGTCCCATTCCCAGATGCCGATTCCGACATACTGTTGCGCCATCTCCATGCTTTCTTTGCTGCGCTCCAGTGCGTCCTGCGTCCTTCTGTTTTCGGCAATCTGTTCCTGGCTGTCGCGGTACAGCCGGCAGTTGTCGATGGCAACGGAAGCCATATGGGTCAACTGCACCAGAATGGCTTCATCATCGGCGGAAAATTCTCCGCTGGCTTTTTGCGTAAGCTGAATCAGACCAAGGTTGCGGCCATCACGCGTCAGCAGCGGCGCCGCCAGCCATCCAAAATGCGTTGGCTCAATTGTCTTGATCACGGACCGCCAGGTATTGGTGCCTTTGCTTCCGGGATTGAGTCGCACCGGCGTGTTGAGATTGCAGGCCAGCGCAAAAATCTCTGAGCTCTCCTGCGGGAATGAAAATGCCGGTTCGCCTTCCGCCAGGGACGCGCAGGTGATGCTCCGGTTCCACGCGCCGCGCGCAAGCAGGGTGGTGTAGGCGTATTTCGCTCCAATGATGTTTCGTGCCTGGTCGGTGATCACCTGCAGCAGCGAATCCAGTGCGAGTGTCGAATTGATCTGTACCGCTGCTTCAGCCAGCGATCGCAGCACCGCGGTCCGTCTTTGTTCCGCCGCCAGAGTATCCAGGGAATTGCGATAGAGCGTGGCGTTGTCCAGCGCGTTCGCTGCCTGCCTGGCATAGAGTTCCACCAGGCGTGATTGCCGCTCGCTTGGTGAATTCGGCTTGCGGAAGAATGTCACCACCACGCCCAGAGCTTCTCCGCGTACATTGACAATTGGCGTGCTGAAAACTGACTTGAATCCAACCTGTTCCGCAGCGTCCACAAAAGGAAAATAGGTGCCGGATTCATCAATGTCTTCAATCAACACGCGGTGGGCCGGCGAGAAGAAGGATGACGGGAGGTCGCCGAACAGCTTGATCTGGTCAGCAGTAAAACCGGTGAATGCTTCCACGCGCAGGTGACGGCTGTTGCGCTCAGGCAACACCAGCATCATGGCCAGCTCTGTCTTCAACAAACCGGCCACGCTGGAAAGCACGTCGTTGAGTAGTCGCTGCAGTTCCAGGCTGCTGGAGAGTCGTACGCTCAGGTCGTGAAAACGCTTCAGGTCTGTGCGTTGTGATTCCAGTTCATCACGAAGCCGCGCAAGATCAGAGCTGAGTCTTCCCGCCAGCATCTCTGCGGCCGACCACTTCTCGCGCGCATAGCCAACGATGAGTGACACCATGAACAGCAGCAGCGTCCAGAGAACCGCATTGCTTCGCGGCGTGGAAGGCTGCATGAAATGGAAATATAGATTGAGGGCCGTGCCATTCAGCGCGATCCCGGCGATCGCCATGGGCATTCCGCCGGTGGCTGCCGAGAGAAAGGCGGCTGCGATGAAAAAAACTCCCACACCTGGGTGGAAGAACGGCGAACTAAAGCTGGCCAGTGACCAGGCTGCCACAGGAAGCAGCAGAGTCACGATCCAAGCAGCAGTCCGCAGATGCGCCATGGGGGAGTTAGGCAAATCTGAGATCTCCGTTCAAAAAATCATTTCAAGAATAGATGAACCAAGGCCAGAGCATAGCACGCATTATCAGGGATTTCTTTGAGTCATTGGTCGTAGTTCGTAGGGACAGTACTAAGGCTGGCCCATTTCGATGCACAACCTTCCAGATAACATGGGGCGCGATATTAATAACGCATGGCAAATAAGATGATTAGAGCTAATTATTTGTTGGCGAGAAGGTGAAAAAATCCTAATGTTTCGACGACCAGTACTAAGTTAGATTGCGATAAGGCCGCGCCTTATGCCTTGACTCACTGCTTCCGTCCGGCTTGCAACGCTTAACTTTCCCAGAATGGAACTGGTATGGAACTTGACTGTGTGTTCTGAAATGCCTAGGCGAGTGGCAATTTCCTTATTTCCCAGCCCGCCGCTCATGAAAACCAGCACTTCCCTCTCTCGCGGTGTGAGCTGTTCTACCTGGTCAGGTGGGTCAGGCGGCAGTGTAACTGCATCGCCCAACATTCGTGCCGATGATGGATGCAGGAGCACATACCCTGCATCGGCGGCCTCCACCGCAAGCTCAATCTGGTCCCTGTCAGCATCGCGCGCAATAATTGCATTCACGCCGCCGTGCAATGCGTACCGGACCCAGCGTGGTTCAGGATCATCCACCATGGCAACCACCCCGCAGCCTTCAGGGAACTCATTCAAGATTTGCAGGAAGCGGTCGGCGACCTGTTGAGACGCAAGATCAGCGATGAGAATGGTGGCGTCGCTGGATCCAAACCGTTCCACGGAGAGTGAAGCGACCTCTGCGACGGTCCATCCCTTGATTGTGCCGGCTTCACGCAGCAAGCGCACCAGTGAAGAGCGGCGAACATTCGAAGGTGCAACCACCATGATTCCGAGTTGGGTCACGTCATCGATTGGCTCGCCGCCTTTCTTCATTTCTTCATTTCTAGAAAACGCGTTTTAGATTTTCACCGCTACCGAACGGGTCGAGCTTCCAACGCGATCTTCACTTTTTGCAATGCGCCTGCGCGAATGATTCCTGCGTCCACTTCTGATCCCACTTTCATTGTGCGCAGCGCCGTTTGTACTTCCTCGGTATCCGCTACAGGCCCGCCACCAAGTTCAATCAGCATGTCGCCAACCAGCAAGCCTGCTTTTTCCGCCGGACCCTGCGGCTCAAGATGCACCACCAGCAAACCTTCGCTGGCCTTTAGATTCAGTTTGGCCTTTAAGGATTCCTGCACCGGGACAACCTGCATTCCCACGCCAAGATACGGCCGTTCAATGCGTCCTTTTTCCAGCAGTTCACTGCTCACGCGCGCCACCGATTCCGCCGGAACCGTAATGCCGCTGCGATGCAATCCCGCTGTATTGATCCCAAGGAATTCTCCATTTGCGGATACCAGCGGCCCGCCGGAAAATCCTGGATACAACGTCAGATCAGGACGGATGAACTTGTCTATCTCTCCGCCTCTCCACGTCCGCCATGGCTCCGCGATGATTCCGGAAAGAATGCCTGAACTGGCCACCACATTGCCACGCCAGCTTCTTCCCACGGCCAGCACAAACTCGCCTACTCTTATTTTCTGTGTGCTGCCCCACTTGGGCAGTGGGCCGGGAATCGAGGTTGCCAGCTTCAGCACTGCCAGGTCTGTGGTTGGGTCGCGACCAATGACCTTTGCGGCCAACTGTTGTCCGGGACCGCTGATCACGGCAATTTCCTCATCGCGCCGCAATCCGTGATTCACCGTTATCACGGTGTCATTGCTCAAAACCACTCCGCTTGACGGCCGTTTGCCGCCCATCACCGCTACCACGGCTTTGCCTGCTTCTGCTGCGGTCTCCGCCAATTCGTTGGTGAATGTCTGCCATACTCGTTCTGCCATTTCTCTGAACTCCATTTCCTTTGTTACTGGAGTTGATTCTCGGAGATACTGGCTGCCGGCACATCAGCCAAATGGGTAGGTTGCGAAAAATCGACTATCATCTACATGGAAGAAAGAAAAAGTTTGAGAGCAAGCAGCGGATAGCCCGTCCGTTTCACGCGGCCTAGACTTGGGTCCTGTGGAGATCAATATGCAAACTCTTACCAAGACCGATCATCGCTGGGCCCTCGTGCAGTCGCGCAATCACCAGGCTGATGGCGAATTTGTGTACGCCGTGAAGTCCACCGGAATCTTCTGCCGTCCTTCCTGCCCCAGCCGCCGTCCGCGACGTGAGATGGTGGAGTTTTATGACAATCCTGGGCTGGCGCAACAAGCCGGATACCGAGCTTGCCTGCGCTGTACGCCTTCTGAACGCAACTCACAGCTTGCCAAGATTGAGGCAGCTTGCCGCTTTATTGAGCAGAATCTTGATGCCACGCTGAATCTCGGCCAGATTGCCGGCCACGTCGGCCTGAGTCCCTTCCACTTTCAGCGACTGTTTAAGAAGAGACTGGGAATCAGTCCACGGCAGTATCAGCAGGCGCAACGCTCGGGCAAATTCAAAAAAGCACTGCACCAGGAAGTGCGCATCACGGACGCAATCTATGAAGCCGGCTATGGCTCCAGCAGTCGCGCCTATGAAGCGGGATCGGACCAGCTCGGCATGACGCCGACTGCATTCCGTCGCAACGGCCAGGGCCTGAAAATCAGCTACACCATCATTGCTTCCCACATGGGCAAGCTGCTGATTGCATCCACTGACCGCGGATTGTGCTCGGTAAAGTTTGGCGAGAGTGAACGCGCATTGCTGCACGAGCTCACAAACGATTTTCATGCAGCCACCCTGGAGCGCAACGATAGCGACCTTAAGCCGGCGGTCGCCAGCGTTCGATCTTTACTGGCTGGAATGAGTATCAACGGCAGCATTCCGCTCGACATTCAGGGCACTGCATTTCAACAGAGAGTCTGGAATGCCCTGCGCAAGATTCCACTGGGGCAGACGCGTAGCTATACGGAAATCGCCCGCAGCATCGGCAATCCAAAAGCTGTACGCGCTGTGGCGAACGCATGCGCATCAAATCCGGTCGCGCTGGTCGTACCATGCCATCGCGTAATCCAATCGAATGGCAAGCTGGCGGGCTATCGTTGGGGTGTGGAACGCAAGGCTGCCTTATTGCGTAAAGAATCCGGTGCGCAAAGAATCGTTCCCTAAAGAATCGTTGCATAAAGAATCGCCGCGCAGGCAGTCACTGAGTAACGATTCGCAAAAGGAAATCGCCGCCGCACGATGAATGTCACCGTCCACAACGCTTCCATCTATTTTGATGTCCAGGGTTCCGGTGAACCTACGCTCTTTCTTCACGGGAACCCTGACTCCGGGTTCCTGTGGAGCGGCGTGATCCAGGAAGTTCAGTCGCGATTGCAATGCCTTGTGCCCGATCTTCCCGGCTTTGGCAGGTCTGAACTTCCTGCCGGTATGAAGTTCTCTCTGGAAGAGATGGCCCAGTTTATTGACGATCTGGTTGCCGCGCTGAAGATTCCGGGGCCGTTGAACCTCGTACTCCATGATTTTGGCGGAATCTACGGAATGGCCTGGGCGGTGAAGCATCCGCAGCGTGTGCGCCGCATGGCCATCATGAATACCAACTTCTTCTCCGACTACAAATGGCACATCTGGGGGAAGATCTGGCGCACCTGGCCGCTGGGCGAACTCAGCATGGCAACTCTGACCTGGCCGGTTTTTTATCTTTCCATGCACCAGGTCTCGCCGCAACTGAGCCGGGAACATCTCCGCCGAACCTACGATCTCTTTACTCCGGCCGTCCGCAAAATGGTGCTGCAACTTTATCGGGCCACCGAACCCAAAAATTACGAAGGCTGGCAGGACCAGCTTTTGCAGGTTACCGGAAGAGTACCAACGTGCGTCCTCTGGGGTGATCGCGATCCTTATATATCTACTGCGTTTGCGGAGAGATTCGGCGCCCAGAAGGTATGGCATTACCCAGCCAATGGGCATTGGCTTCCGGCTGAGAATCCTAAAGAAGTAGGCGCCAAATTACTTGAATTTTTCACCTAAATTGCATTTTTTGAAGGTAACCCTCACAGTTTTGGTTCGTTCCTATAATATAGGTCGCTGCTGAAATCCCGAGGGCCCTAATGCGCAAAGTGTTTCACTTCTCGTCCCCCAAAGAGCGTTATAAGAGCGACGCCGCCGTTGTCTGGTGCTATGACCACCGTTTCAGCCTGGTCTTCACCAAATTATTGAAACGCATGGGAATCAGGAATGCCGACCCCATCCGCGTGGCCGGCGGCGCCAAGGTGCTGGCTTCTCCGGATAATCTTCAGGACCGCCAGTTCGTTCTCGACCAGATACGCACCTCCATGCGCCTGCATGACACTGACACCGTCGTCCTCATGGTTCATTCTGATTGCGGCGCTTATGGCGGGCTGGCTGCCTTCGATAACAATCCCGATCGTGAAGCCGAGAACCATCGCCAGGAAATGCACAAGGCGGCTGACGCCCTGAAAGCTGAATTGCCAGACATAAAGGTCCGGGCCTTCTTTGTTGACTTTGAAGGCGTGTGGGAAGCCGACATGACCATTCCCTTTGAACCCTCCGTTGTGGGATTCAAAACCGCTTAGCGTTTGGCAGGTTCGGCACAGACGTTGTAACTTAGTCTCACAATGTTTCATGGTTTTCAGGGTGAGTACAGGTGGCTCGAGTCGGTCTCTCATGGCATGGAAGACGTTTTGCGGGTCTGCCCGGATGTGGCCATCGGCAAGTCCTGGGCGGTCACGGCGTTTGATCAGGAAAAACTCAAGGCCGTGGCGGGCGACAATCTGGAGAGCTGGCAGGTGTCCGGATCAGCCCTGCTGATTCCGCCGGTCGAAAATGTAAATCAGGTGCCCTATGGCATCTTCCATGAGTGGTACGCCTTTCCCGGCGCCGTGCCGCAGCGGAAACTCCACACATTTATTCGCCATGACTGGTTCACGCTGGGACCTGCTGCCGCTAACCGCTTTCAGGCTCGAAACGTCTGGGACTTCAAGCGCATGCAGCGCCTCTTCTGGCAGGAAATGGAAGCAGTGGCTCCTGAAAGCTACGTCGCGGCGGGACAGCGCCTGGTCTTCGCCACCAGAAATCCTTCCTATTTCACCACTGTATTGCGCGGATTGGGTGGAGCGCCAATCAAGACCGGCAGCACATAGCCACAACGTATGGCCAACATTCTTTATGGCGTCAACGGCGAAGGTTCCGGCCACTCCACGCGGGCCAAAGAAGTCATTTCACATCTGATACGCAGCGGACACACGGTCCGCATCGTCTCTTTTGATCGCGGGCTGGCGAACCTGAGCAAAGACTTCCCGGTAACGGAAATCTTCGGCTTCCACTTTGCCTACGTGAACAACCGCGTGCGCTACCGCCGCACGCTGGCCAAAAACCTGATCACCGCGCCGAAAGCAGCCAGAAGCTTCTCCCAATTGATGAAGCTCACCGATGAATGGCAGATCGATCTGGTCATCACCGATTTCGAACCGATGTCTTGCCACGCCGGCCGCCGCAAAAAGCTGCCTGTGATCTCCATTGACAACCAGCATTGCCTGACCAATACCGATGTTGTTCTGCCGCACAAACATCGTCGCGATGCGGCCGCGGCCAAAATTGCTACGCGGCTCATGACGCCCCACGCGCAAGCCTATCTGGTGACTTCGTTCTTTCCCGTGCACGCAAAAAAGGACAACACCTTTGTGGTGCCGCCCATTCTGCGCCAGGAAGTTCTGGACACAAAGCCCACAACCGGGGAGCACGTGCTGGTTTACGTGACGTCACCTTCCCGTGATCTCGCGCAACTGCTCCAGCAGGTTCGCTGCAAGTTTGTCGCTTACGGATTTAACCGCGATGGGCAGGACGGCAACATTCTTTTCAAAAAACCCGATATGGAGACGTTCCTTCGCGACCTTGCCGGATGCAAAGCGATCGTAGCGAACGCCGGCTTTTCGCTGGTGAGCGAAGCTCTGTACCTGGGCAAGCCCTATCTGGCTGTGCCGGTTCAGCATCAGTTCGAGCAGATATTCAACGCCTATTTTCTCGACAAAGAAGGCTATGGCGCTTTCTGGGAAGAGCTCACGAAAGAGAAAGTGGAGTCGTTTCTGTTTAACCTGCCGACTTTTCAGGACAATCTGGCCGCATATGAGCGGCATGATAATTCCGTGCTCCTGAATAAACTTGATCAGCTAATTGGGGCACTTGCCGGCAAGCCCCGGTCACGTCGCCGCGGGAAAGATCAATCGGCTTCCTGATGACGACACCCCTGGACAATCAGCCGCTTCCCGCAGCAGAGAAAGCTCCGGGCCCTCCCGCTCTGATCGACTTTTTAGGACTTATCAGTCTCGGCTTCGCTGCGCTTTCACTTTTTCTTTTCGCGTGGCTGGCCGAAGAGATGCGCGAGAACGACGTCATGCGCTTCGACTCGGCGATCCGAACCTGGGTGCACGGCTTTGCCTCACCGCGCCTGACCCAGGCCATGACGATCATCTCTCTTTTCGGCTACAACGTCCTGGTCGTCGGAGTGATTGTTTCCCTCATCGTGTTTCTATGGATACGCTGGCGGAGGGCCGCCGCTTTGATGGCCATCACCATGATGGGAGCGGGCATTCTTGACGCCTCACTCAAACAGGCTTTTCACCGCGTACGTCCGCAGGTTTTCTTCGGCATGGCTCCAACCAATTACAGTTTTCCCAGCGGGCACGCCCTGGCATCTTTCTGTTTCTACTCTGTGCTGGCCGGGCTCATTGCCCATCGCGTAAAGTCCATGCGCCTGCGCCTCGCCGTCGGAGTGCTGGCGGCCCTGATCATCGCCGCTATCGGCCTGTCAAGAATCTATCTGGGCATGCATTATCCAAGCGATGTTGTTGCCGGTTATCTGGCCGCTGCGATGTGGGTGAGTACTGTGCTGTCACTCGACAGCTACCGCGTGCGCCGCCGGGCACGACGCACGCAGTCGAAGCCGCTTTAACTATTCGTATCCCTTCGGTGCCACAAAGCCGCCCAGTTCCTGCGCCAACAGATCAGCAAAAGTAATGGGCGTAGCGTCTTCCCAGAATGGCCCCATAATCTGGATTCCCACTGGAAGGCCTTCCGGTGTTCTTCCAATCGCCGCAACCGTTGCCGGACAGCCCGTCAGTGTGGCGGCGCCAATCCAGTTGAACATCTCGGTATATTTGCGTGGACCGCTTGAGGTGGCAATCACGCGTTTGCTGAGCGGTTCGCTGTGATCGTGCGGGAACGCCGGCGAGAAACCTACTGGAGAAAGGAAAACGTCGACTTCATTGAAATAGCGCTGCCACTGCGCGCGGAATCCAAGACGCCTGAAGTTCTGCTGCTGCCAGTCTGCAAAAGAACTCAAGGCCCCTGAATTCTTGCTGGTTGCCGGATCTGCGCTCTTCCGCATGCGTTCCTGCTCCGCCGGCGGAGCCGTGCTGAACATAAACGCATCCAGATGAAACCTGTAGTTCTCCAGCAGATCGGCAGGCTTGTAGTCCTGCGGCCAGCCGGGTTTGAGTTGTGCGCCGGCGCGCTCCAGGTGTTCAATGGTTTTCTGCAAAAGCGCTTTCATTTCTGTCGTGGGCGGCGCGATTGGATCGTCAATCACATATCCGACGCGAAAATCTTTCAGGCTGCGCGCGCGTGGCTCCGGCATGGTCCACTTCCACGCCTTCGCATCCCACCCCGTCGGCCCGCCAAGAATCTTCATGGCGGCCAACAGATCGGCCGCGCTTCGCGCCAAAGGGCCGGCAACGGCAAGTAACGTTGAAAAGCTGGGCGCGCCTCTGGATCCTCCAGGCAGATGGCCTTCCGTGCTCACTAAATCCAACGTCGGTTTGTGGCCAAAGATTCCGCAGAAATGTGCAGGTACGCGAATCGACCCGCCAATATCACTGCCCACACTCAGATATCCCAACCCAGCCGCCAGCGCAGCCGCACTCCCGCCGGACGATCCGCCCGGTGTTCGCTTCAAATCCCAGGGATTGTTGGTTGTTCCATAGATCGGGTTATAGCTCTGCCAGTCTCCCAGGGCCACGGGAACGTTCGTCGCGCCCACCAGGACAGCGCCGGCATCGCTCAGCAGTCGTTCCACCACCTCAGAGTTTCTTTGCGTTTTCGCATCACGAAAATCAGGAATGCCCCATGTGGCGGGATGACCGGCTACACCAAAGCTTTCCTTGACGGTAATAGGGACGCCGTGAAACACGCCCAGGCTTTTTCCCTGCGCTTGCGCATCATCTGCCTTCTGGGCCTGCGCCAGCGCGTCTTCGCGCAACTGATATACAAATGCATTGAGCTGCGGATTGTAATGATCCATCCGCGCAAAGATTCGTTTCGTGAGTTCAACGGACGACACCTGCTTGCGGCGAATGGCGTCCGCTGCCTGCAAGGCGCTGGCGAAATCAAGATCGTGACTGGATCCAGCCGGTTGCTTCGTTGTTGAATCCGGATTTCGTATGAAAGAAGAAGAATGAGAGCTGACTGAGGGTTTGTCCACGAAGACTCCTGAGTAAGGAAACGCCCTGGCCGCCAGAGCCAGCGGCACTGTTGAAAGAAACTTCCGTCGGTTCATCTGCGCATGCTATCTGGCAGAGCGACCTACATGCAACTCATACAGTTTTTGGACCGAGAAGGATTGAGAATGAGCTTTGTGATTTCGCAACCATCTCAGCGGCGCTTGGCCACATGGAAGTTGCCCTCGATGCGTTCTGCCGCCAGGCGCACTACCCGGCGCGACTCACGCGCCGGACGGGCCGCTTCATATTTCAGGAAATCCTCAATCACTTCAATGGCGTCCTTATAGCCCTGCACGATAATCGGGCCGGTGATCTCGCCGTCAAAATCCAGGGCCGCAGCAGGTAACGAATGTTTAGGCGCGATGTTGAAAGCCTTTACATAGCGATAGTGTTGGGAGCCAATTTCCAGCTCAAGCTGCTCTGGTCTTACTCCCAGATCAGCGGCATAGGCTGAGCAGAGCCGATTGAAGTTGTTGAGCAGCGCAATGTCTGACTTAAAATTCTTGGAAATCAAAATGTCCACCGCATGAACGCCGACATCCAGGAACGTTTTGATTTCGCCCGTGTCGTCTTCCCCATTCAGCGGCGCTATCAGCACCAGGAACAAAACGTCAGCCCCCAGACGCAGCGCCGGCAGAATTGGCTGGTTGGTCATGATGCCGCCATCGGTCCACAACCGGCCTTCCATGGGGACGGCCTCATACGCAAAGGTATAGGAAGATGACGCCACTGCCGCCTGTACCAGATCGGCCGGGTGTTCCACTTCACGGCGTACAAAATCCTCCTGCACGCCCGGATCTTTCACCAGTACATCCACGGGCACGTTGGAAAAGAAGCGCCCCGTGCCGTTCTGTATGTCGGTGGCCGTCATCACCACACGGATATCGGAAGAGCGCAGCCGGTCTTCCGGAATGCGCGCGCGCAAAAACTTGATGCGATCGAAATTAGGGAACAATCCGGTACGCAACGGCAGACGCAGGAAACGATGGCTCAGTTTGCTCAGCGGCTCCTGCAATAATCGATAAAGGCCGAAGCCCGCCACAATTAACACCACAGCAGGCAACGGCATGCTCAATTCAAATACACGGTCTCCGCCCATAGGCAGATGCACGTTGGTGAAGATCAGAAACAGCACCACAAATCCCCACACCAGCACATTGGCTCCGAGTGAAACCCAGGCCTTGCGTCGGTCCGGTTCCCAGTTTGTGCCCCGTGTGAAATTAAGGATGACGTAGCCGATGTAGGAAAGCTTGTCGGCAAAGAACAAAATGGCCACGCCGGCAGCGCCCAGAGACAGCCAGGTGAACTTGGGATGGTGCGCGTGCAGGAAAATGCCTTGCTCCTTCATCCATTCCCAGATGAAGTTGCCGAGCCCGGCGGAGGCTGCCACTAATCCGGCTAAAAGAAAGATGTAACGTGACCAGTCAATGCCCAGCGTGGCCGGCGTGAGTTCCATCCATGAGCGCACCAGAGCATCGGCCTTGCCAACAAAGCCTTCCGAGTGCGCGGCGTAAGAGGCGGCATTAATACTTCCGATGGAGGTCGCGGTAAGAATATGGGTCGGCACTTCAGCGTCTTGAAATGCCATCAGCGCACCTGCTTCATAAGCGCCGCGAGCGCCGCCTCCGGACAGCACCACTCCCACGCGGGAAGATGAAACGCGTGGATCTTTTCTTTCGGCCATTTGTGCGCGAAAGCCCAGGCGCAACTGTTCCAGTTCGGCCATGGCAGCCGCACCGCGCTCTTTTAATGGCAAAGACATTGTCTGGCCTCAGCATAACCCAGCTTTCTCGAGTCTGAGGCCATAACTATCGGGCGCAGTTACTCGCGGGGTTCGACACCTTGGTGCTCTTAATGGGTTAACTGAGAGACCAGGTAGTTATTCCCGTGGTTACTTCCCTTGTTACTTCCAATAATCCGAGCGCGCCTTTTCTCAATCGAGCTATTCGTAGCGCAATGCGATCATCGGCTGGACCCGGGCAGCCCGGCGCGCAGGCAGACTTCCCGCCAGCGCCGCCACGGCGATGAGCAGCAATGCGGTGGCTCCCAGAATCAGCGGACTGTACCCTTTGACTCCAAAGAGCTGGGACTCAGCAAAATGGCCGGCGATCAAAGCTCCTACCAGGCCAACGGCCAGCCCGATGAAGGTCAGTCGCATGACCTCGCGAAGGATCATCCATGCCACCGATTCACGTGAGGCCCCCAGCGCCATTCGAATCCCAATCTCGCGCGTGCGTCGAGCCACCATGTACGCCATCACGCCGTACAGGCCTAACGCCGCCAGCAGTGCAGCGAGCCCGCCCATGCACATGGAAAGAAAGGCCATCACACGATCGCCGAAATTCGTGTCATTCACCTGTTCGGTCAACGTCATGAGATTGAATACGGGCAGGTTGGGATCAATGGCGGCAACGCTTTTGCGCAACAGATTTGCCGTCAAGAGCGGGTCCTGGCTGGTACGGACGTAGAACGTTGCATGCCCCAGCGTTGGCTTTTGCGTGTAAGGCATGTAGACGAATGGACTGATCTCGTCCCGTGAATCATTGTGTTTGCTGTCTCGTACTATGCCAACAATTTCGATATCAGGCTTGGCGTTTTTTCCGCCACCCGGAACAACATGCCAGCCCAGCGGGTTCCTGCCCTCGAAGTAATGACGGGCAAGTTTCTCATTGATGATCGCCACTTTCGGGCTGGTCGCCGCGTCAGATTCGCGAAATTCCCGGCCCGCCAGCAAAGGGATCTTCATCGTCGCAAAATAATCCGGGCCTACCCAGTTCCTGCCGGCCTCCTGGTCTTCATCTCCATGAGGGGTGTAGCCTTCCACGGAAAGCGAGCCGCCCTCCTCAGAATCCGCAAGTAGCCTTACCTGCGCCGCACTCACCGAACGGACGCCGGGTAGAGACGAAATGGACTTCCGCAGCCGCTCGAAGAAATCCGCGGTCTGCGCCGGAGTATAGCGATTGAGTTCGGGAGCAACGGCAAACTGGATGACCTGATCAGCCACCAATCCGAGGTCCACGCGCTCGATATTGCGCAAACTCTGGCTGAAAAGCCCGGCCCCCGCCAGCAACACTGTGGTCAACACTACTTGCGAGACAATCAACCATTTCCGCGCCGAGGCGCCCGAAGCTCCGGTGGACGCGGACTGCTCTTTCAACGGCAGCTGAGGATCAACGCGCACTAATCGCAGCGCTGGCATAAGAGCGAAAATCAGGGTGGTGACCAGTGAAAGCAGAATCGCGAAGGCCAGCATGTGGTAATCCAATTCGGCACGCATACCCTGGATTCCAACACTGTCTGGAATTCCACGAACGATGAGCCGCAAGAGCGGCACCGCTATCACCACGCCCAGAATGCCGCCGGCCAGTGCCAGCAGAACGCCCTCCGTCAATAACTGGCGCAGCACACGACTTCTTCTTGCGCCCAGTGACATGCGAACCGCAATTTCGCGTTGGCGCGCCTCGCCTTTGGCGATGAGCAGGCTGGCAAGGTTCGCGCATGCAATCAGCAGCACCAACCCTACCATCGCATTCAGAAAGATGAGCGGTTTGCCGGCATCGTCCTGCAGGTTGGGTCTGCCCTGTGCTCCCGGTTTCAGTTCCAGCTTGCGGGCCAGGAACTGCGGCTGCGTCTTTTGCGAAATGCCTTCCAGCGAGACCTCGGCTTCCAGGATGGGATGGAAAACTGTTTGTATGGCAGCTTCCGCCGTGCCGGCTGACATGCCTGGTTGCAAGCGTCCGATCAATGCCAGCCAATGCATTTTGTGATCATTCAGCTCAGGCGAGTTCGGAACCATTTGTGCAGTCATGGTGATTGGCACAAAAACGTCCGGCGTTTCTCCCACTTGCACACCGTTGAAACCAGCGCGCGCTACACCCACCACCGTGAGGAGCGTGCCATTCACGTTGATCTGTCTGTTCAGGATTCCAGTATTGTTGCCGAAGCGGCGTGTCCAGAAGCCATAGCTAAGAACAGCTACGGGGTTGGCGCTTACGGCTGTCTCGTCTTCGGAGCCAAAGACCCTGCCTAGAGCAGGAATCACACCCAGAGTTTCGAAATAATTTCCGGACACCAGCTCGCCTGCTGCCCGTTCCGTCCTGCCCGAATCGGAAATGCTGATGGCAATCGCGTGCCGGCACAGCAAACCCGAGAAGACTCTGCCACCTCGATCGCGCAGGTCTTTATACATGGGATACGAGAATGAAAAAGCATTATCACCATCACTTTCGGTGCGTCCGGACTTTGGTCCCGGAGAGCGCAGCACTACCAGTTCCTTCGGATGCGGCACCGGCAGCAATTGCAATAACACCTGATAAGTCAGGGAGAAGATTGCTGTATTGGCGCCGATACCCAGGCCCAGAGTGATGATGGCAATGAAAGCGAATACTGGATTCTTGCGCAGCAGCCGGGCGCCAAAGCGAATATCCTGCCAGAGCGTTTCAATCAGCATGAAGGAGCGCATCTCCCGGAGGTTTTCACGAGCGAGCGTGGGATTTCCAAATTGCTGAACAGCGGCTTCATGCGCAATGTTGTTTGCGGAAGCTGGATCGGCAGCGCGGTGCTTGCCTTCCTGCATGGCCAGGTGAAACGAAACCTCGTCTTCCAGGTCGCGATCGAATTTCTTCCGAAGAACAAGGGCCTTCAGACGCAGCCACAATTCGTTCAGCATGCCACACCTCTTTCCGCCGAGTGCATCGCGATTGGTTTCCGTTCACTCATACTTCAAACACACGATGGGATTCACTCTGGTCGCCCGGAATGATGGAATCAGCGTCGCCGCGATTGCGGAGACCGTTACAACCACGCCCACAAGAACCAGGGTCATCGGGTCACTTGCGCTCACGCCTTGCAAAAGGCTGGCAATCACGCGCGCCAACGCCAGAGTGCCGGCAATGCCCGAAACAACGCCCATGAAAATTAACCGGCCTCCCTGTTGCAGCACCATGGCGAGGACTTGCTGTTTGCTTGCTCCCATGGCCATGCGAATACCGATCTCGCGCGTGCGCTGTGCCACCGACCAGGAAAGAACGCTGTAGATCCCTAGCGCTCCCAGAAACAGCGCGAGTCCTGCAAGGATGGAAAACAGCCACATGCTGGAACGCGGACCAGCTTCTTCCCGGGTGATGACTTCATGGACCGAACGGAAATGGCTGATGGGAACCGCGCTGTCAACCGAAGCAACCGTGCCTGGCAAAGCACTGCTCAGCGCACCTATATCGCCCGCGGCGTGAAGCACCAGCGTCATGGGAGAGGGCGGTTGTTGTGTGAAGGGAAAGTAGATGTCGCCTGTTACACCAGCACGAAAGCCCGCAGGCTTGATCTTGTAATGGCGAACGTCATTCACAACGCCCACAATCGCCGCCCATTCCGGCCCGTTCTTCGTGGACACATCGGCAAAGCTCGCGTGCTTGCCTAGTGGGTCTTCACCCGGCCATAGCAGTTGCGCCACGCGTTTGCTCACGATTGCCACCTTGCCGGTATCATGCCGGTCGGAAGAGTTGAAATCGCGGCCGGTCATCAGGGGAATTTCCATGGTTTTGAAATAGCCGGGGCTGATTTGAAAATACCAGGCATAGTACGGCGTGGTTTTGGTTTCCGGCTTGTCCTGCGCCAAGAGCGGCACGGCAGAGAACCACTCCATCGGCACCACTGCGGTATAGGCCGCGCTCTTAACTCCGGGAAGAGCTTCAGCGCTGTCTAGTAAGCTGCGGTAGAACGAAACGCACGCATCGTGCTGTTTACAGAATTCATCCGTCGGTGTGACGTCAGCAAAGAGAATATGGTTTTCGATAAAGCCGGTATGCATCTGGCTGAGCGTTCGAAGATTTTTGATTAGCAATCCGGCACTGCTGGTGAGAACGACGGCCATGCAGATTTCGGCAACCACCAGCGCCGACGAAAGCTTCGTACGCGATCGGCTCACGCCCGCAGATTGGGTGTTGGCCCGCAGCGTCTGCTCAATGTCAGGCCTGGCTGTCTGCAATGCCGGCGACAGTCCAAAGATCACGCTGGAAACCACGGAGATGGCGGCGGAAAAAAGCAGCACATACGTGTCAATGGTGGCGTTGGCGAGACGAGGCGTGTCCGCGGGCAATACAGCCTTCAATGCGATCAAGGAGACGTAGGCCAATCCACAGCCAACAATCCCCGAAACGACTCCAAGCAGAACGCTCTCCGTCAGCAACTGCGTGGTGATCCTGCTTCGGCTGGCGCCCAGAGCGGTGCGAACGGCTATTTCTTTTTCCCGCGCAGTTGAACGCGAAAGCAGGAGGCCGGCGACGTTGACACAGGCAATCAGAAGAATCATCGCGACCGCTCCCAGGAGACCCAACAATGTTGTGCGCGTGCCGGCAACACTGAAGTCGCGTAGAGATTGAAAACCCATCTGTTTGGCGAACCAATCGCCCAATGGATAAGGACAGGCCTTCCATATCTGGGGGTAAACGCTCTCGAATTCAGCCCGGGCCGAAGCGATGGTTGCGCCGGGCCGGAGCCTTCCTATGATGTTGTAGCCCGGATCCCACATCGCGTCTGTATTGGAAAGATTGATCTCAGCCGGCACCCATAGTTGCGATGTGGTCGCGGGAAACGAAAACTCCGCAGGCATGATGCCGATGACCTGATGGCCAACGTCATTGAGCATGACGGTGCGGCCAATGATCTTGGCGTCGCCGCCAAATCTGGTCTGCCACAGCGAGTAACTCAGGATAACCAGATGGTCCTGCCCGGGTGTCTGGTCGCCAGGACCAAATATGCGGCCCAGCTTTGGCGTGACCCCCAACAGGGGAAACATGTTGGAAGAAATCTCGTTTCCTGCAAGCCGGACCGCCTGACCATTGCCACTGTAGACAAAAATCTTGTTGAGGGAATTCGTTGCAACTTCGGTTTGCGTAAGGCGTTTCTGCAGTCCCACCAGTACCGCTCTAGTGAGGCTGCTCTTCCCTACCATCACCAGTTCTTCCGGATGCGCATATGGCAATGGATCAAGAAGTATGCCGTGCACCAGGCTGAACACTGCCGTATTGATGCCGATACCCAGAGCGAGAGTGACGATTGAAACCAACGCAAATAATGGATTCTTGCGTAGAATCCGGGCGCCAAAGCGAACATCTTGCCAGAGCGTTTCCAGCAGCATGAACGAGCGCATCTCCCGGAGATTCTCACGCGCGAGCGTGGGATTTCCGAATTGCTGAAGAGCGGCTTCATGCGCAAGGTTGTTTGTCGCTGTGGGATCGACAGCACGCTGCCTGCCTTCCTGCATGGCGAGGTGAAACGCAACTTCGTCTTCCAGGTCGCGATCGAATTTCTTGCGCAACAGGAGCGCTTTCAGGCGTAGCCAGAATTCATTCAGCATGCGATACCTCCCTATGCCGATTGCAGTACGCGACTGATTGCCGCGGTCATCCGTCCCCAATGCGCCTGTTCCGCGGCCAGATGTTTGCGGCCGGTCGCGGTCAGCGCATAGAACTTGGCCCGGCGATTGTTGTCAGAGGTTCCCCATTCCGAGTGCAGCAGACCTTTGAGTTCCAGCCGATGCAGCGACGGATACAGCGCTCCTTCTTCCACGCGCAGCACATCTTGTGACGTCTGGTGGATCCATTCGGCGACGGCATAGCCATGTTTGGTGCCTTCCACCAGTGCGCGAAGCACCAGCATGTCCAGGGTCCCCTGGACCATGTCGCCCGATTTGTCTTTACTCGCAGCCATTCGGCGTCTCTCCCATAAGTTGATTATGGGACTATGCCATAAACGGCTTAGGGTAGCAAGACGCAAAAAAAGGCACGCCCACAAGGCGCGCCCTTTTATTCAGATGGAAGCTTGAATTTAAAAACCCGATTCTTTTTCCTTACGCACGTTCGACTCGTGGAAAGCTTCTCTCACGTCGGTCAGGAAAAGACTGGAGTTCGCATTCTTCGGTCCCAGTCCGGTAAGGGTTGTGTTGGCGGGGACTGCTTCTCCGTAATAGGCGCGTGTAGAGTCTTCGTCTGGTTTCACTGCGGCGCCGCTCAGGTCAATGCCGGCAAACAGGCCCTTGGTACGCGAATAAACAAGGATCTTGTTCTTCATTTTCCAGTCAGTGCTGGCCTGGGCTTCGCGACCAAGCGGTCCGGCGGCCACTCCGGCTTCCGCACCCAGTTTGAACTGTGAGCTCAGCAGTTCCTTGGCTCCGGCATCGCCCAGGAAAACCATGACCAGGTCAACCGATTCCAGACCAATCTGTGCGCCCCAGGTTCCACCCGTAATGGCAAAGAATGCTGGCTGGCTCCAGCCATTGCCGGTACGGCAACTGGCTACGCCGCGGCCGTGGTTGGCTCCAAAAACGAATCCGCCCTTAACCATGTCAGGAACAACGGCGATGCATTTTGCATCTGCGAGCACTTCCTGCGGGATGGCATTGTCGGGTGTGTTCATCAACTGCTTCAGGTCAGTGCCGGCGTTACGCAGGCGCTCGATGATCTGGGCCTGTTCGCCATACACGGTCTTGCCCGAGGCGGTTGTGGTTTGATGATGTGATGAGCAGCCAATCGCCCAGAACATAAGCGCCGGCAGAAATGCAGCAATGATCTTTTTCATTCTTCCTCCTTGATGTACGGGTACTGCGGCTGCCGCAGCCAGACCGCTGCAATACGCTTCCGCTGGGGAACGTCTTTGACGATTTTTCCTGAACTGGGAATGCTGGTAGTCGTTCCGTCCCGCTAAACTTTTTCTTTCTATTGAGAGTGAGAGAAGCGCTTCAAAGTTGCCCGAACGGCCACATGCAAGCATTGACTGAGTGGCAACTCTCAACCGCTGGCGTGAATCAGAAGAACAGATCACCAATCAACGAGGATGAGATGAAAACAAAAACAATATTGGCATTACTCCTTGGCTGCGCGTTGGCCGTACCCGTTCTGGCCCAGGACGATGGCGGCATCAAACAAGACACCAAGGACGCAGCCCACTCCACCAAGAAGGCCGCGAAGAAGACGGGACACAAGATCAAGAAGGGCACCAAGAAGGCTGTGAACAAGGGCGCCACCCACACGGAACATGGCGCGGAGAAGGTTGAAGACAAGACCAAACCCAGCCCTACACCTCTGCCTCGGTAGTCCGGAAAGCGGCTAAGCTGTTTATTTTGTTGACGTGAAAGTGTTATCGGACTTAATATCCGCTCAGCCGCTTCGTCCGTGGTCCGCATGCATAAATCTGTAAAAACATCCGCGCGGAAATCCTCGTCGGGCGAAATCAACATTCCCGACAAGCTCTATTTCCGCATTGGCGAAGTAAGCCGTCTTTGCGGCTTGCCTACGTACGTTCTGCGCTTCTGGGAAACCGAGTTTCCCCAGCTCAAACCACCCAAAAGCGGCACCGGTCAGAGAATGTACCGCCGTCCGGACGTGGAGAATGTAGTCAGAATTAAGAAGCTGTTGTATGACGAGGGCTTTACCATAGCCGGCGCGCGTGCCCAGCTCCGCGCTGAAGCCAAGCGCAAGCAGGCTCCTTTGCCATTCGCGGTACCTCAGCCGGCTCGCCTGCCGGAGCTGAAGCAGGTACGGCAGGGATTACGTGAGATACTGGGCATCCTTGATCCCAGACAGCGCCAAATTGCCTCCCGCGGATAGGCCAGTGACCTAGGTTTCTTCGCTTCTTTAGAAAGCTGAGCTGCATCCAAAAAAGAGTGGCTATAATCAGATAGGCCACCAATTACCCTTTTGGTCTTACTTATTGGGTTTGGGCGCGTCTTAAGGAATAAAGGTTTCATGTCAAAAAAAATCCAAGTCATTCTTCTTACCAGTTCCATGCTGGTTATCGTTTTCGCTCTCATCGGCGGTCTGGGTGTTCATGCTGCCAGCAGCAATAACAACGCAGACAACGCCTATACCCATATGCAGGTTTACAGCGAAGTGCTGCACCGCATTCGCACTGAATATGTGGAAGAGCCCAACATGGGTCTGGTGACCAATGGCGCACTGCATGGCCTGTTGGAATCACTGGACGCGAATTCCAGCTATCTGACCCCCGCGGAGTACAAGGCATACAAAGCAGCCAAGACGGATGCCAAGGCAGGAATCGGCGCCACCGTTTCCAAGCGCTTTGGATATGCGGCGGTGGTTTCGGTGATCCCGGGCGGTCCCGCGGACAAAGCCGGCATCACTCCTGGCGACATCATTGAAACCGTCGAGGGCCAGAGTACGCACGATACTTCGCTGGCAAGCGTAAAGACCCGGCTAACCGGCGACGTTGGATCGCGTGTGGAGTGCGTGATCATCCGCGCCCGCAAGATTGAACCGCAGAAGATCACCATTGTCCGCGACGCCGTGAATCCGCCGGCCGTCCAGGAACAGACAATGGCGGACAACGTGGGCTACATCAAACCGTTGACGCTGGGCAAAGGCAAGGCCCAGGAGATCGCTGCCAAAATCAAATCGCTCCAGAACAAAGGCGCAAAAAAACTGGTTCTGGATTTGCGCAATAACTCCGAAGGCGACGAAGAAGAAGGCGTGGCCGTTGCCAACCTATTCCTGGCCAAAGGCATGATTGGCTATCTGCAGGGACAGAAGGTTGACAAGGTCACCTACAACGCCGATCCGCAGAAGAAAATTACTGACCTGCCCGTGGCAGTGCTGGTGAACCGCGGAACGGCGGGCGCTGCGGAGATCGTAGCCGCTGCCCTTCTGGACAATTCTCGTGGCGAAGTAGTCGGCGACAAGACCTTCGGTGAAGGCTCCGTACAGAAAGTTCTGGAAGTTCCGGACGGCTCTGCACTGATTCTCTCCGTGGCCAAGTACTACACGCCGAAAGGGAAAGTGATACAGGATACCGGCATCACTCCCAATGTGATCATCGCTTCCAGCGATGATGCAAGCGCTGCCATTGTGGACGACGATGATAATGCTACGCCCGACGAACCACAGCAGCAGAAACCGCCGCAGAAAGAAGATGATCAGTTGCGCCGCGCTCTGGATGTTCTGAAGGCAAAGGCCAACCCGAAAAGCTAAGGCAACAGAATCTTCGAAAGCCACGCGGCTCGTAAGGGCCGCGTATTTTTTTGCCTTCTCCAATCCAAAAGCCTCGGCAGGCTATAGCGCACTTAAAACCGTTGTCATGTTGAGCGGAGTCGGAGCGAAGGCGACGACGTAGTCGAAACATGACATGAGGGTTTGGGGTTTGCCTGTTGGGGAGATCAGCAACCGTGGGTCTTCGAAGACCCGCTCTCGGTTAAACGCGTCAGCGGCGTCAGCGCCCGTTGTACTCTCGTGCACTCCCCTAAGGCCAACGTCCCAGTCAGGCCCCAAAAGCGTGCTATTCTGGCCGTGTCGGACTCCCCTGCCATGAAGTTCCTTTATTCAGACCTACCCGCATTTCACTTCGCGGGCAAGACACTCGTCGGACGAGTGGTGCTTGGTCTGCTCATTCTGATCGCCGCTGTGTCCGGCACGCTGGTTGGGCTCCTGATCGTCTATTCCACCGACCTTCCGCAGATCAGTGAACTCGAACGCTATCGTCCCAGCACCATTACGGAGCTCTATGACGCCAAAGGCAGGGTGATTGGATCGTTCGCTTTGCAGCGCCGCATACTAGCTCAATATGACGACATTCCCAAGGTGCTGCGCGATGCCATTATCTCCACCGAAGACAAGAATTTTGAGCGCCACTGGGGGATCAATTTCTGGCGCGTGGTGGGCGCGACGTATCGTGATCTCTCTTCCAACTCGCGGGCGCAGGGAGCCTCCACGCTCACCATGCAGCTTTCACGCAACCTCTTCCTGGGGCCGGAGCGACATTTCAGCCGCAAGATCCAGGAAGCCATGCTGGCCATGCAGATTGAACGGCACTTCACCAAGGAACAGATATTCACGCTCTATTGCAACCAGATCTTTCTTGGTCATGGAGTTTACGGCTTTGAAGCCGGGGCGCAGTACTATTTCCATAAGCCGGCGAAGGAATTAAAGCTGGAAGAGGCTGCTCTGCTGGCTGGTCTTCCGAAAGCTCCTGTTTCGTACTCGCCGCTCAACAATCCTGAGCGGGCACTGAAGCGTCGCAACCTGGTCATCAACAATCTGCTGGAAGATGGAAAGATCACGGCTGAAGAAGCCACCCGCGCTAAATCCACGCCGTTGCGTTTACGCATTGAACCGGACACGTCACCCGCGCCGTACTTTGTCGAAGAGGTCCGCCGCCATCTGGAAAAGAAATTTGGCTCTGACCAGGTACATGAAGGTGGGCTGCGTGTGTACACCTCGCTCGATCTCGATCTCCAGAAAGCCGCCACCCGATCCGTGATGAACGGCCTTTCAGCCTACGAACATCGTCATGGCTGGAAGGGTCATCTGCACAACGTGATCGAAGCCGGCGAAAAGCTGGACAAATTCCAAAGCTCAGATTGGCTGCAGCCAATTGCTGCTGGAGGTTACATTCACGCCGTGGTGGTTGATCTTGGCTTGCAGTTCGCCAGGGTGAAATTCGCGCGCTACAGTGCGTACATCGGCCCGGCTGAACTGGCATGGACGCAGCGCAAGTTGCCGCGCAACATCTTGAAGGTTGGTGACGTGGTCTACTTGAAGATCCTGGCCCTTAATCCTGACGGCACAGCGCGCGTTTCTCTGGAACAGGATTCCGGACTGCAGGGTGCCTTGCTTGCGATTGATAACGCGACGGGCGATATCAAGGCGATGGTAGGAGGACGCGACTTTGACGAATCAAAATACAATCGCGCCACGCAAGCGCAACGTCAGGTCGGGTCTTCATTCAAAGCCTTCGTGTATACGGCGGCCATTGATCAGGGCGCAACGCCGGATGATCTCATTGTGGATGAACCTACCACGTTCAACAGCGGCGGAACTCCCTACTCTCCGCATAATTTCGATCATCGCTTTGAAGGCACCATCACGCTGCGCCGTGCGCTGGCGGATTCGCGTAACGTGCCTGCTGTGAAACTGGCGCAAAAAGTCGGCATGCCGTCTGTCACCGAATATGCGCGGCGCTTCGGAATCACGTCGCCCCTGCCGCCGTTTCTGCCAATCGCGCTGGGCGCGGCTGATCTCACACTTTACGAGCAAACTGCAGCCTTCGCCGTCTTCCCCAATGACGGTATTCGTACTGAGCCTCGCATGGTGCGGAAGGTGACCGACTACGAAGGACACGTTCTGGAAGAAGATTTCCCTGATGCGAAAGATGTCATTCCGCAGAACACGGCGCGCTCCATGGTCAGCTTGTTGCAGGGCGTGGTGCTTCATGGAACCGCGGCGGCAGCAAAAAGATTGAACCATCCTGTTGCTGGAAAAACCGGAACGACCAACGATTACACTGACGCCTGGTTCATCGGCTTCTCACCCAGCACCACCTGTGGCGTGTGGATTGGTTACGACGAGAAACGCACTCTGGGTGACAACGAAACTGGCGGCCACGCCGCCTTGCCGATCTGGATTGATTTCATGCAGACCGTGGTTGCCGATCCCGCATTGAAAAGCGAAACCTTCCTTTTCTCCGGCAGCAATAAAAAACCGGGAGCGTTGAAACGGGCGGCAATCGCTTTGCCCAAAACTCCAGGCGACGCCGAGGCTCACTGAGTGCTCCGCTTTCTTCGCTGGCTCTCCATCGCACTGGTGCTGCTCCTGGTCTTTCTGGCAGCAGCGCTGTTTGCCATGCGATTTGCCATTCACGGACGCGAAGTGCGGGTTCCCAGGCTGACCAACCTGACCCCGGCGGAAGCCGAACGCGCCGCAAATGCAGAGGGCCTGATTACATTTGTTGACAGTCGCTATTACAGCAATGAAGTTCCGAAGGGACGCATCGTTTTCCAGATGCCTCCTGCAAATGCCAGCGTGCGTCGTGGATGGAAAATACAACTGGCAGAAAGCCTGGGCGCGCAACAAGCCGCCATTCCCAATCTGGTTGGCCAGAGTGAACATGCGGCGGAAACCAACTTGCGCCGTCATGGTCTTGAAGTGGGAAACATGGCAGTGATTCATCTGCCTCACGCTCAGCCCGGAACTGTCATCGCACAAAATCCCTCCGCCGACGCAAAGGATTTCTCTTCACCCAGAATCGAACTGGCGCTTTCCGCTCCGGAAAACGAGGAGCAATATGTAATGCCGAGTTTTGTTGGCATGCCTGCACAGGAAGCGGCCGATATGCTGAAGCGGGCGGGCTTTAAGCTAGGCTCCGAAACCAGAAAGCGGCCCATCGCCAGCAAAAGCGATGAGATCCCACTCACTGGCATTGTGGTGAAACAATGGCCGCTGGCTGGACAGAAAATTACCGGCGGCAGCACGATCTATTTCGAAATCAAGAAATAGAGGTCACCGTGTCCTTTCGAGTACGGCCGCGAAGAAACCATCACACGGCTGCACGCCAGGGATAGTCCGCAAAAAGTCACCTTGCGTCAGTTGGTCCAGATCCGGCCAGACGAGTTCGCCTGATTCCGCCAATCGATCCAGCTCTCCGCGTACTGGCACCATTTTGAATGAACTTGTGTTTCCGAGCACCTCACGCACCACTTCTTCATTCTCTTCCACTTCCAGCGAGCATGCGGAATAGATCACTCGGCCTCCGGGAGCCACGTGCTTCATCGCGGCCCTGAGAATCTGCAATTGCCGTTTCTGTAAGTCGATTAGATCTTCCGGACGCAGCTTCCATTTTATTTCCGGATTACGCGCCAGAGTGCCGGTCCCGGAGCATGGCACATCGGCCAGCACGCGATCAAAGACGTCACCAAATGGAAGTTCCAAAGCGTCCGCGGTGATGACCTGCACGTTGCTCTGGGGCGCTCTTTCACGCAGAAGACGTGCCCGATGCGGATGCAACTCAGCCGCGACAATTTCCGAGGCGGGAAGTCTTGATGCCATGGCGCCAGTCTTGCCACCAGGGGCCGCGCAGCAATCGAGAATTTTCTGTCCTCCACCGACCAGCCCGGCCACCAGCTGCGAGCCTTCATCCTGAATGGCGATACGGCCTTCGCGAAAAGCAGCAAGCTGGCTGACATCGCCTTTCAAGAGCCGCCGTGCTGAACGCATTAGCGTGCCGGATGAAACCTCGATTCCCGCCTGCTGCAGCTCCTGTTCGTCACCCGTCTGCGAAAGCCTCAGACTAGTTTCCGGTGGTTGCTGATCGTACGCGCAGATGAGCCGCACAACTTCGTCGCCGAACTGTCTTCTCCATCGATCTGTCATCCACTCCGGGTGAGCAAAGATTTCCGGTGGACGCGGCAACGCCAGTTGTTTTCCCGACCTCTGCAATGCCAGAAGCTTCCGCATCACTGCGTTCGAAAGCCCCGCAGCTGACACCTTGCGCGCCTGCTTCACCAGCTCTACCGTCTCATTTACGGCAGCATGCGGCGCTACGCGCAGAAACTTGATCTGGTATGCACCCATGCGCAAGGCGGTGAGGACCTCAAGATCAAGTTTTGGCAGCGGTGAAAAACTGAAATGCGCAATGTATTGATCAAGCACTGACCGCCAGCGCAGCACGCCCATTACGATTTCCGTGGCCAGGTTGCGGTCGTCAGGCTCAAGCCCTTCGAGCATGTCTGAATGCAGGAGCTCAACCGCGTAGGAAGCCTCCCTTTCCACGCGCAGCAAAATCTTGAAGGCCGCGGCGCGCGATGGAGCTGCAGGCATAATCGTTTATCCCAGCTTCTCGCCCAGCTTTTCGCCAGATGCCGGGCGATAGCCGCTGATGAAGTCTCGTGCCGCCATTGCCTTCTTTCCCTCCGGCTGAAGCTGAAGTAGACCGAGCAATGTGCCTCCGGCGCAGCCAACCAGAAGCTGGTCACCGTCATGCAGGTACATCTCTCCGGGAGCTACTTCCAGATTGGCACTGGCTGGTTCCGCAGCCACAATTTTTAAAGTCTTACCACGATATTGCGTGAAAGCTCCCGGCCACGGTTGAAATCCGCGCAGCCGGTTGTGGATCTCCCTGGCCGTGCGCGAGAAATCAATGAATCCATCTTCTTTCTTCAGAATCGGCGCAAGTGTCGCCTGCTTGTTGTCCTGCGGAACGGGATGGATACGTGCTTTCTCTAATCCGTCCAGCGTTTCCACCAGCAATTCGGCGCCGATCAATGCCATTCGGGGAGCGACTGTGACGGCTGTATCGTCCGGAAGAATCTCCATCTCACGTTGCAGCAACATGTCGCCGGTATCCAGACCTTCATTGATGCGCATGGTGGTCACGCCGGTGATTGTTTCCCCGTTGGCGATGGCCCACTGAATCGGCGCCGCTCCACGATACTTCGGCAACAAAGATCCATGCACATTGATATTGCCCAGCAGGGGAAGTTGCAGCATCCACGGCGGAATGATACGGCCGTAACCAACCACGATGATCGCTTCAGGTTTCAGCGCGGTAAGCTGTTTCTGGAATTCAGCGTTTGTCCTGATTTTCTCCGGCTGAACGACGGGAAGTCCCAGCTTCATCGCGGCTTGTTTCACGGGCGGCGCTGTCATTGTCATGCCGCGGCCCTGAGGTCGATCTGGCTGCGTCACCACCAGCATGACTTCATGTCCTGCGGCGACCAGGCGCTCCAGGCATGGCACGGCAAACATCGGCGTGCCACAAAATACCAGCTTCATGCCCATTCGCCAATGCGGATCAGCTTTTTGATTTTGCGCTTCATGAGATCACGCTTCAGCCGGCTGATGTGCGATATGTAGAGCTTCCCGCTGAGATGTTCAATCTCATGCAGGAAGGCCCGCGCCAGAAGACCTTCACCGGTCTTTTCGTACCACTGGCCCTGAAGGTCCTGCGCGCGAATGGTGACCACGTTCGCGCGGGTCACGTCTTCACGAAACTCCGGCAGACTCAGGCAGCCTTCCTGCCCGCGTTGCTTGCCTTCCGTGGCAATGATCTCCGGGTTAATCAGCACCAGCTTCTGTTCAGGATCTTCCTTGAAGGTTACGTCAATGACGGTGATTCGTTTGCCAATTCCGATTTGCGGCGCGGCCAGGCCTACGCCATGCGCGGCATACATCGATTCAAACATGTCATCGATCAGGGTCTTTAGCTCATCATCAAATTCGGTGACCGTAGCTGCCGGCGTCTCCAACACCGGGTCACCATACAGAACAATGGGATATACCATTTGAATTCGTCAGAACCTCTTCAGCTGTTGTTGATAACCTTCAAAATTGCGTAATGTTTCTGTCATGGAATCGCCGCCGAATTTCTCCAGCGCGCAGCGGGCCAGTGTTAACGCCACCATGGCTTCCGCCGCTACGCCTGCGGCCGGCACCACACAGACATCGGATCGCTCGTAAGCGGCCTTCACCGGCTCCCGCGTTTCGAAATCCACCGAACCCAGCGGACGCCGCAACGTGGAGATCGGTTTCAAATATCCCCGCACCAGAATGTCTTCTCCGTTGGATATGCCGCCTTCGATGCCGCCGGCATGGTTGGAAGCACGCGTAAAGCCGGTAAACTTTCCTTCTTCCTTCTTGTAACCAATTTCGTCATGCACGCCTGAGCCAAATGACAGCGCCGACTCAACGCCTGTCCCGACCTCAACCGCTTTGACGGCCTGCAATGACATCACGGCCTGCGCCAGCAGACCGTCCAGGCGTTCGTCCCATTGCGCGAAGGTGCCCAGCCCCGGAGGGACGCCGTGAGCCACCACTTCAAAAACTCCGCCTACGGAATCGCCCGTGCGCAGCGCCAGGTCAACCTCGGCGCGCATGCGCGCCTCCGTTTCCGCATCGGCGCAATTCAGCAGCACTTCTTCCTTCGCATAAAGTTCCAGGAGCTTCTGCCATGGCACCTCGGCATTCGCAAGCGTTGCTTTGCCGACGGCAATCACGTGGCTCAGAACTTCAATGCCTATTGCGCACAGAAACAATTTCGCCAGCGCACCCAACGCCACGCGCGACGTTGATTCCCTGGCCGACGCCCTTTCCAGCACGTAACGCGCTTCAGGAAAGTTGTACTTCAGCGCTCCCGCCAAATCAGCATGACCTGGTCGCGGTGATGCCACGCGCTTATGCTTTTCCGGATCACCAGTCTCTACCGGAAGAATTTCCTGCCAGTTTTTCCAGTCGCGATTCTCCAGCAAAATGGCGATGGGCGAGCCGATCGTTTTTCCGTGGCGCACGCCGGACACAAAATGCGCGGTGTCCTTTTCGATCTTCATGCGGCCGCCGCGACCAAATCCTTGCTGGCGACGCCACAGTTCGCGATTGATGAATGGCTGGTCCACATCCAGGCCAGCAGGAAGCCCTGAAATGAAGGCCACCAGGGTCTCACCGTGGGATTCGCCGGCAGTCAGATAACGCAGCATAGGTCCTGTCTTTTATCTTTTATCCTTGCATGCCAATCTTGCATGCAGATTTCCACGCGATTTTCAAACCATTGATTGTAGCTGATGACATGAATAGGTGAAAAAAGACGGCTCTACAGCGGATTAATAAAAGGCGGGCATCATTGCCCGCCGATCTTGAAGGCCTTCTGCTCTCAGGCTGCCCGGCGTATCTGGCTGCGCACCTTGTTACGCGTTGCGTCGTCAATGTTGGCCAGATTGTGCTGGTCGCGGCCATGCTGCTCCGCGTTGCGCAGCACCTCTTCCGGACTGGACGCCTGGGTGGCCCAGTTGCAGGCTTTGAACCCAACATCGGAACAGCGGAACGTATAGGTGTCGCCTCCGTCGGGCAGGGTTGTGCGACCTGTTTCAGGGTGTTGCGGGTCTGACTTGAATTCGCTCATAAGAACTCCTCTGACCGTTGAGATGCAGGAACCGGTGAGCAAAAACGAGTTACACCTGTTTTGGCCGTTTGCCATTTTGCTGATTGCCAATTGCTGTTCTATCCGCGAAATCAACGGTTGGCTCTTGCCCAGGGACAGCGTAGCTGTCCCGATGGATAAACGCCGAGACCGTCGCTGCGGCGAACCGGGAAAGTCTTTGATTCAAAGACTGGGTGGCGGCGGTAGGACCAAGAACCTACGACCTACGATCTTTGATCGAGGGACTGCGAAGCGGTCCCGTCGGATAGACGCCGAGACCGTCGCTGCGGCGAACCGGGAAAGTCTTTGATGGAAAGACTGGTGGCGGCGGTAGGACTCGAACCTACGACCTACGGATTATGAGACCGTCGCTCTAACCACCTGAGCTACACCGCCAAAACCGGGGGATGAGACACCCGAGAGGACAAAAAGAAGGCTGCGCGATTCGTAATCGGCAGCTTCATTGATTGTATTTGTGGCTTTATCTCTCTGTCAACGCAGGGGGTTTTGGGCGACGCGTTCTCACGGGAGATTGCAGATGCGCATCGTTCCGCTGAGCAAGACCGATGCCATGGAGATAGCAAGGAGATCCTGCTGACGAATCCGGAGATGCAGTACCTACGTAACGGAGCGATAACCGACAGTTACCTTGCGGCGGGTTTCGCCCGCTCGATACTATCGCTAACTGCGGACGCATTTTGCCGGAGCGATCCTGTTGTGAATCCCGCATTTAGCAATCCGGGATCCTGTAGCTTTTAACCAGGCCCAGGCTCTCCGCGTAAAACGTCCGGTGACGACCCAAGTGGAGGCAATTCCAGTGGTGAATAAGGGTGAGCGCGGCTTTTCTCTAATTGAACTTATCGTGGTGGTGGCAATCATCCTGCTTATTACCGCCCTGGCTATGCCGCAGCTCCAGAGAGTTCTGACCACATACAGGCTGGACACATCTGGTCACTCGGTGGCCGGGCTGCTGCACCAGGCAAGACTGCAGGCCGTACGGACCAATCAACCTGTCTACGTCCAATTTGATACCAACAATCCTTCCGCGAACCTGGTTTATGTGAATAGTGACAAGTCAGCTTATGTAGCCGGCGCGGCCGGGGTTCCGGTGGTGACGACCAATGGCGGCGTCACACTTCAAGCAAACGTTCCCACCGGCATGGTGGACCAGTTGAACGCGTATCTGGTGGGCACCAGTAGCGGCGTGATCGTGGAAGCTCCTGGTACGCCGATTGGATTTAGCTCCCGCGGGGTCCCTTGCGTTGGGTTATTCGGCAATCCGGCGGTTTGTGCGCAGCAGGATCCGCTTAATACCAACAAGGTGGCTACGTTCCTGTGGCTGATGAAAACTGGCCAGGGTGACTGGGAAGCGCTTACGGTGACGGCTGGCGGAAAGATCAAAACCTGGCAACTGCAGAGAGGCGTAACCGGTTGCGGGTACAACAAATGCTGGCAATAGGTGAATCCATGAAGAAAATCAACAAGTTCAAAGCAGCCAAAGCCGGTTTCGGTCTCATGGAACTGCTGCTCGCCATGTTTGTGCTGGTTGTCGGTTTGCTTGGCGGGATGATGATGGTGCTGATTGGCATGTCACGCAACAACACCAACCGTGTGGATACGACCGCAACCAACGTGGCGCAGACGGTCCTGGAACAGATTGCGGGCGCCCCGGCGAACTCAAATCCGACCCTCACAGTGACTGACTGCGTTCCCAACACGCTGAATATCAACACCGCTCCTGGAGGCGCCGGGCTCAAGGCCAATGGTGACGTGGATTTCTCCGCCAATACTGCCGCCTCCCTGAACGCCACCAACTACCAGATGAATTACATGATGTGCGGCAACAATGGGATACAAACGAACTATGACGTGCGCTGGAACATTCAGGCATTAGGTACCTGGGGCAAATTGATAACCGTGTCCGCGCGGCAGCCGTTTGTTGCCAGCCAATCGGGAATTTCCTTTATCGCTCCGGTAACGCTGCGCACCATCGTGTCAATGTGAGAGGAAATATGAACCGCCAGAAGTCAAACACGCGCAAAGGTTTCTCACTGATGGAAATGATGATGGTGGTCTTTATTCTGACCCTGATGGTCGGCGCCATCTTTCGCCTGATTGACCAGGCGCAGGTGCGGTATTCAGTGGAAACCCGGAAACTGGACCTTACTCAACAGGAGCGCGACTTCATTGATCAGTTCACGCGCGACCTGCATCAGGCTGGATATCCTTCACCTGTTACTTACGGGAACAGGCTTGATCTGAGCTCGAATCGCACAGCGGCGGGCATCTGGTCCATCTCACAGACGGACCTGCGCATGGAAGCCGATGTGGATGGTGACGGGTTCGTGGATGAAATCGCCTATCACTATGACAACACCGTGGGCGGGCCGAATAACTGTCCCTGCCTGATGCGCGCCTCTGTTCGCAAGACTGACTTGACCATGCCATGGGCGCAGCCGGACCCGGTTTATTACACGCAGGTGCAGAATATTGTAAACATCGCGGGACAGCCCTTTTTTCTGGCGTACACCGACGCCGGCGCCGCAGTTGACCTGACCACGCCGAAAGTGCTCGCTTCCGCGAGCCTGACCGACCCAACTTATCAATTTCTCCACACCATCAGGAACGTGGGGATTCGATTCACCACACAAGCACCGGGCAATGATCTGGAAGCAAAGAGGTTGATCCAGGTTTCGATGAGTGGAATGGCTCGCTTGCCAAGCAACTAGGGGGATTCGATATGAAGATTCAACGCGCAAATCGGCTGAAAAAGCAAAAAGGTGTGGCTTTGATCGTAGCCTTGCTGGCGATGGTGCTCCTGGCAGCCATCGGGATCGGGCTCATGTTCATGGCCGACACGGAAAACAGCATCAACAACAACTACCGTGACGCGCAGAAAGCCTACTTTGCCGCGCGCGCCGGCGCGGAGAACGTTCGTCTGTTGCTGTCCCCGGGCAAGCCGCTGAACGCACCGGCTCTGGCGCTGACTATGCCTGCCAAACTCGTCCCATCGGGCGTGATCTACGTGATGAACCCCGCGTCAGTGACGGACGTCATCGATCCCAAGTCGGGCGCCGATGTAACCGCTAATCCGTATCTGGATGACGAGCTCTGTCAGGAACAGTTCGTGAGTCTGAGCATCGCTGCCATGCAGGGGCCGTGCGCTGGACTCGGACACCTGCCGCCGCAAACTAATTTTTTCACTTCGCCCACCACGCTTACCACTGCGGATATCCCCGGACTGAATGGAGCCAATGCTCTGGCATTTAAGTGGGTACGCATTACCAACAAACAAAATTTGATGGGGTTGCAGGGCCAGTTCGTGAGCCTGGCGGCCGGCTTCAGCGTGGGACAACAAATTTGCTGGAATGGCACCCAGGAAGTGCCTCTGCCCGTTGGGACCCTTTCCTGCGCGGCTATGACGCCCCAGGCCAATCCAGTCTGGCTGCTGACCTCATTGGCCGTTACGCCCAAACTGGGTCAGAATCCCGGATCGAGACGTATGGTCCAGATGGAAGTAGCGTTGAATCCGCCATTGGTTACGCCAGCTCCCATCACAACACAGGCGCCGGTGAATTTGCAGGGAAGCTTTGTAATCAATGCCTATGACAGTTGCACCTGCACTTGCACCACATCGGGCAATGGCAATAACGCCACCACCACCTGTGGCGGGACAGGCTGCAATAGCGGGGCACACGCCATCTTCACAGGCGGCTCGGTATCAGTTTCAGGTGGCGCCGGGCAGACATTAACTTCCTACGGAAGCGATCCCACACAGGGAGCGTCTGTGCAGAACGTGGACCCGTGGCCCTACAACATTGATGATCTGATCAACCAATACAAAGCCGGCGCCCAGTCACCTGGCTTCTCCTGCAGTGGAACACAGAATTTCTTTGCGACGCCGCCCACGTATTTGAATTGCGGAACGCAGAGCAACCAGGCGTTCGGTACCTATCCAACGGGATTGCCGACCGAACCAGGATCTGTAAACGCCGTTACAGAGTACATTCCTGGCAGTGTGAAACTGACCTCAGCCGCAAGCGGGGCTGGCATACTGATTGTTGATGGAGACCTGGAAATCAATGGCGGATTGAACTGGTATGGCCTGGTTCTGGTTCGCGGGAAGGTCTCATTCACAGGAGGTGCCGGGCAGAACGTGAATATGTATGGTTCGATTCTGGCCGGCCAGGACGTAAACGCCACCGACCAGGCGCAGAGTGACACTTTCGGCGGCAGCATCAATTTTCACTATGACACGTGTGCCTTGAACAATCTGAACGGCTCCCGGCCGCCCAGAATGCTGGCTTCACACGAACTGATGTATTAAGGAGCGGATCATGACCAGGGGCGGATGGACACTTGCGTTTTTTATGGCGCTGGCTAGCAGCCTGTGCGTGGCACAATCAGAGCCGCAGTCGCTGGCGGACGTCGCCAAAAAAATCCGGTCGGAAAAGAAAGCTGCAGTTACGTTGAGTGACGATAACTTCGTCCGTCGCGCCCCTGTGGACAGCAAGACCAGTGTTCCGCCTGCTGATACCAGGGCTTCTGCAGGCGAACAACAATCAGCTTCCGCAGGCTCTTCCACGAATACCGGGAAAGGCGAAGCAAAGAGCGGCAAAACCGCCGACGATCTAAAGAAAGAAGAGCTGAAGAAACAACAGGATTCCTATAAGGCTGATCGCGATGCCTGGAACAACTCTGCCAAGCGATATGAGGATCTTCTGGCGAATGAGCCCGATCAATTTCGGCGTCAGATGTACCAGGATGCTCTCGACAATGACCGCCGGAATGTAAGCGTCTATCAAAAAAAGATCGATGAGTCAGCAGCCAAAACCGGCACAGACTCAGGCGCGGATGCGGCGAAGACGGACCAGACAGCTTCAGGCGGCAATAAACCCTGATAGCTTTCAGAGTTTCGCGACCACGTTCTGCGCCAGTGCCTTCTCTTTCGCTCTCATCTCCTCACTCGAGAGATTCTTGCCCATGATGTGAACGCTGAAGGCGTTGCTCCCTTTTTTCACGTAGAGGATCTCAGATTGCACTTGTTTGCGGGATAGATAGAATGCGTCGTCCCCGAGTCCGGGGACGGCAGTCACTGTTGTGTGCGTAAGGGTAGCAGTTGACTTTGCGCTTTCGACCGTTTTCGGGTCCCAAAGGTCGAGGTCGGCGACCAGACCTGCGGGCCCTGTCTGCTTCTGCTTCCATCTGCACTTCTTCGGTAGAGTGGATTCGCCCGCGGCCACATCACCACCCAACGCTGCACTGACCTGAGAAGCCGTGATCAGCGAACACGCGTTACTTGCGTCCGCAGCCTGCGATTGCGCGCACATTACAACCGCACTGAAAACCAGAGCCCAGATCGAGATCGCAATAATCCGCTCGAGTCGCATTGGAATCGCTCCTGTCCAGGATAGTGGCCCGTGCGGAAATTATAGGCGTTCGCGGTCATAGGTGTCTCGCGAATCGTGAGCTGCTGGCCGCCAATAGATAAAACAACCAGCACACTTACAGTCATCCATGCACGCTACACCATACGACCTGCAGAGAGGATCATCGCCATTGAACATGCACAAAAAATCGGCGCCGACTTCTTCAAGTCGCGCGCCGGTTTTTGTTCCCTTCGAGAATATTCCTTAGCAGAATCTCCTTACCAGATCCTCACCCTGTCCGCTGGCGCCAGATAAAGCTTCTCTCCCGGCTTCACCTTGAACGCCGTATACCACGGGTCGATGTTGCGGACAGTCGCAGCACGGTATTGCCCTGGAGAATGCGAATCGGTCATTACCTGGCGGCGAAGCGCAGCCTCACGGAACTTTGATCCCCAGTTCTGCGCGTAGGCGATAAAGAACTGCTGGTCGCCGGTGAAGCCATCCTGCGTAGGTGCGGCTTTTCCCGCCAGCGATGCGCGATAGCCGTCGTAAGCAGCGGCGATACCAGCGACGTCAGCAATGTTTTCCGCCAGAGTCTGCTTGCCATTCAAGGCAAGGTCAGGAAAAGGCTTGTACGTGTCATACTGTGCCGCCAACTTTACTGTTGCCGCATCAAAGTGCTTGAGATCGCTTTCCGTCCACCAGTTGCGCACGCGTCCCTTGGAATCAAATGCCGAACCTTCGCTATCAAAAGTATGGCTGATCTCATGGCCAATCACCGAACCAATGGCGCCATAGTTAAACGCCGCGGGAGCTTTGGGATCGTAGAACGGCGGTTGCAGAATCGCAGCCGGGAAATTCAGGGCGTTTTGCAGCGGAAGGTTCACGGCGTTCACCGTCTGCGGTGACATGGACCACTCCTTGCGGTCAACATCCTTCCCCACTCGGTTGACCTGGCGATGATAATCAAACAATCCGCCGCGCCACATGTTGCCGAAGAGATCGTCTGCTTTCACCTCCAGCCCTGAGTAGTCATGCCAGCTTTCCGGATATCCGATGCCCACATACAGCGTCTTCAGTTTGGCATGCGCCTCAGCCTTGGTCTCCGGGGCCATCCAGTCAAGGGCGTCAATCCGCTTATGAAATGCGGCAACTATGTTCGCGACCATTGCGTCGGCCTGGGCTTTGGCCTCCGGTGAGAAATATCGCTGGGCATAGACTTTTCCAACAGCGTCGCCCAGAAGAAAATCCACCAGGCCTACGCCACGTTCCCATCGCGGCCTTTGTTGTGCCACGCCATAAAGCTGTTTGCCCACAAAGTTGAATGCCTCGTCCGCAAATGCTTTGGGCAGAAACGGCGCGTAGTCTTCCACCAGGTGAAAAGCCAGCCAGTCTTTCCATGTCTCCAGCGGAACGGACGCCACCAGGGCGGATTCCCCGGTGAATGCCGTTGGCTGCCATACCGTAAACTCCTGCTGCTTATCCAACCCGGCGCCATGGAAAAACTCCGCCCACTCCAGACCCGGAGCTTTGGCTGTGAAGTCTGCCTGCTTCCAGGTGTTGTTGGCCTTATGGATATCGTCATTGTCTGACAGGCTGAGGTGTTTTTCCGCAATCGAGTGTTCCAGTTCCACAATGCGAGCGGCGCGCGCGTCCGTGTCTGTAAAGCCCGCCAGCTTGAGCATCTCTGAAATGTGATTTTGATATTCCGTGCGAATATCGCGCATGTGAGGACTATCAGTCAGATAGTACTCGCGATCAGGAAGTTCCAGTCCGCCTTGCAGCAGGTAGGCAGCGTAATGGTCGGAATCGTTAAAGCCGGGTGCGGTCCACAGTCCGAAAATATTTGAGGTGTGGAAGTTGGTATTGTTCAGCGCATCCACGTCCGCGCGCAGGCTCTCTCCCAACGCTTGGGCCAGCTCTTTCTTGTCCTTGATGGCGGCGATGGCGTCCAGATGCGGCTTCACCTTGGTGAGACCCTGCTGTTCAATGGCCGCTTCATTCATGAAGGAGTTGAACAGGTCGGCAATCTGGCGGTCACTTGATCCCGCAGGCGCAGATGACTTGGCAAATTCTTCAATCAGGCCAGCCGTACGCTTACTGGTCTGGTCCGTCAGATAGGTAAACACACCCATGCCGGCGCGGTCTGGTGGGAGCTGCGTTCGGGCGACCCACGCGCCATTGGCGTAGTCATAAAAATCATTGCCCGGAATGATCTTGCGATCCATGTTGGCCAGGGCGATGCCATGCGTTGCTGCGCTGGGTACATCCGCCTTGGATGCCCCTGTTCCAGTCGCCTCGGTTCCGGATGCGGCGAGCCTGGAACCCGATTTTTCAGGCGTTGGTTTCTGGGCGAAACCGGCCGCGACAAACAGAAGCACCAGCGTAATGGTTGCGAGGAAAGAGCCTTTGAAAATCAATTTCATAGATATATTTGACCTCAATTATTCCTGAAGGAAAGCGACGGTCGATTGGGTAATTTCGTAATTTGGTAATTGGGTAATCTCGTAATTGAGTAATTTTGTAATTAGAACTTGAACTGGCTGGCTTCCTCTGGCAATCAGGACTTGGCCGCACGGGGTCAACCAAATACCAATTACTAAATACCGCTTCCCGGTTCTCAATTACCAAATACCAATCACCAACTACCGGTTCTCACACATAGATTCCCGGCGCTTCATGCCCAAGCTTTTGCACGTACTCCACATAAGATCCGGGATAGATATTCGGATTACGGTCCGTGCCGCTCTCGCCGCCAAGCTCCAACACACGTGATCCCAGCCCGCGCAGGAACATGCGATCGTGCGAAACAAAAATCATGGTGCCTTCAAAATCTTTCAGCGCGTCCACCAGCATTTCTTTGGTCGCAAGATCAAGATGATTGGTTGGCTCATCCAGGACCAGGAAGTTCGGAGGATTGTAGAGCATCAGGGCCATCACCAGTCGCGACTTCTCGCCCCCGGAAAGCGCGCGGATCTTCTTATCAATGTCATCCCCGGAAAACTGGAATGCTCCAGCCAGCGTACGCAGAGCACCCAGACTGTCATGAGGAAAGTCACGCTGTAATTGATCAATGATGGTCAGATCAGGATCAAGTATGTCCAGCGACTGCTGGGCAAAGTATCCCATCACCAGGCTTGCACCCAGCTTTACGTTGCCTGCGTCAGGCTGCGTGGCCCCGGCGATCATCTTCAGCAACGTGCTTTTGCCCGCGCCGTTTCTGCCCATCACCGCCCAGCGCTCACCGCGGCGGATGGTGAGGTTGAACCCCTCATAGATCACTCGCGGGCCATAGCTTTTGTGCAGATCTTCAATCACCGCCACCTGTTCGCCTGAGCGCGGCGGCACACGAAACGCAAACTTTACGATCTGGCGTCTCTTAGGCAGTTCGATCTTCTCAATCTTGTCCAGGGCCTTGATGCGGCTCTGCACCTGCGCGGCCTTGGCTGCGTGCGTGCGAAAGCGATCAATGAATCGCTGCTCTTTGGCCAGCATGGATTGCTGGCGCGCAAACGCCGCCTGCTGGTTGGCCTCGCGAATGTTGCGCTCACGCTCGTAAAAATCATAATTGCCGGAATAGACCACGATCTCGCCGGAATCAATCTCAGCGATCTTTGAGACCAGGCGGTTCATGAACTCACGATCATGGGATGTCATCAGCAATGCACCCTGAAATGACCTGAGGAATTGCTCCAGCCAGATGATGGATTCAAGATCAAGATGGTTCGTCGGTTCGTCCATGAGGAGAACATCCGGACGCCCCAGGAGCACCCGGGCGAGCGCCACACGCATCTTCCATCCTCCGGAAAGTGCGCCTACGTCGCCATCAATCTGATCGTCTTTAAAGCCGAGACCGTGAAGCACCTCTCGCGCCTGCGCTTCCAGAGCGTATCCGCCAAGATGCTCATACTCTTCCTGGACTTCGCCAAAGCGGGCCAGCACGCGGTCCATTTCGTCGGCCTTGTCCGGATCTGACATTTCATGCTGCAGAGCCTCCAGTTCGTGGTGGAGATCGCCCACGCGACCGCTGCCGGCAATGGCCTCATCAATCACGGAACGTCCGGCCATCTCTTCCACGTCCTGGCGGAAATAGCCGATGGTAAGTCTTCTGGGAACCGATACTTCACCCTCATCGGGAGCTTCCTCGCCCACGACCATGCGAAAAAGCGTGGTCTTGCCGGCTCCATTCGGGCCTACCAGTCCCACCTTTTCGCCTGGATTGAGCTGAAAGGAAGCATCCACAAAAACCAGCTGCCTGCCGTACTGTTTATTGATATTAGAAAAAGAAATCATCCTTGCTTTCAAGCTAACAGAAAATCGGGCGAAGGCGTTAAACCCCTACCGCTGATGAACACTGATCACACTGATTTCCGCTGATAAAACCTGGCTGATATTTGCCGCTCCCGCAATAACACTTTTTTAAGGGCTCGCGCCGTCCACGCGCGCCGAGCCCGCTGCAACAGGGCCCGTTCCCGTAACCACAAGAAATACCCCTCAAGCGGTTTGGAGCGCAGCGACAGTTGTTTATGGCAAGACCATGACTTCCACGCCCGACGCAGCACCGCCGTTGTGGAACACCTGCTCGGTGGCCTTCTTGAAATCCTCGGGCTTTGCGTCCGGAATCTCGGTAAAGGTCTGCGGATTGCGATCAACCAGCGGGAACCACGAGCTTTGTATCTGGATCATGATGCGGTGCCCGCGACGGAACGTGTGATTCACATCCGGCATGGTGAAATTCAGGTCAGTGGTCTTTCCAGGATCCAGCGCCTGTGGCTTTTCCCAGCTGTTGCGGAATTTCGCCCGCATTGGCTCGCCACGCAGAAGCTGCTCATAACCACCCATGCGGACCGGTGGCGGCCCAAGCAAACGCTTGCTGGCGTCCGTGACTTCAGGGTCAGGATAGTCATTGGGGTATACATCGATCAGCTTCACTACGAAATCTGAGTCAGTTCCGGTGGAAGCAATCTTCAGTTTGGGCGAAACTGGCCCGGCGATCGTAACGTCGTCTTCGAGCGGCTCAGTCTGATAAGTGAGCACATCCGGGCGACGCGCCGCGAATCGCTGATCGTCCGTCATATAGCGCTGAGGAACCGCCGTCGCCATGTAATTGATGAACGGCACGGGATGCGCCGGATCGCTCACGTACTCGTCTGAACCCTCATTGGCGGCGGGCGGCGCAAATGACAACTTTCCACCGGCATGCAGGTAAAGAGTTTTGGCGGCGGCCTGAGCGGGAGGCCAGGAATCATATTTGCGCCAGACGTTGGTGCCGGTTTCAAAAACATACGCCTTGGGCATGGGGCTGCCTTTTCCCTTTAAGTGGTATTCAAAGAAGGGAAACTGGATTTTGGCGCGGAAGAATTCTGATGTCTTGGCATCAAACTGTGCGTCGCCCAGATGATCTCCATCACCGCGCGCCCAGCCTCCGTGCACCCACGGTCCCACCACCAGCGAATTGGTTGCGCCGGGATTGTATTGATCAATGGCATGAAAGGTCTTGAACGGACCGGAAAGATCTTCCGCGTCAAACCAGCCGCCCACCGTCAGCACCGCACACTTTACGTTCTTCATGTGGCGCGAGAGGTCGCGCGCCTTCCAGTAATCGTCGTACGTCGTGTGAGTCAACTGGTCGTTAAATAAAGGGTTGGAGCCTTTCAAATAGCGCCGGTCAAGTTCACGGGTCGGAGTGGCCTGGAGATAGAAACTGTAGCCGTCGGGCGTGGCGAAATCGAAAGGGATGCTCGGCCTTGGCGCGGCTGGTTCGGCAATTGGCTTGAATGACGAATAGAATCCAAAGTTCGCCGCCAGCATGAATGCGCCGCCGTGGTAGCCATCGTCGGTGAAGAAAAGATCGGTCATCGGCGCCTGCGGCGAAGCCGCCTTCAACGCGGGATGAGAATCAATGATGCTGGCCGACGTGTAAAAGCCCGGGTACGAAATTCCCCAGATTCCAACTTTGCCATTGTTGTTGGCAACATGCTTCAGCAGGAATTCAATGGTGTCGTACATATCGGAGCTGTCATCCACATCCTTCGAACCTTTCTTCACATCGACGTGCGGATGCATTTCAACAAACTCGCCTTCGGACATATAGCGCCCGCGCACATCCTGGTACACGATGATGTAGCCCGCCTTTTCGAATTCGTCGGAAGGGCCAATCTGCTTCTTGTACTGGTCTTCACCATAGGGGCCCACACTATACGGCGTGCGATCAATCAGAATGGGATAAGGCTGTGATGTATCTTTCGGAACGTAGACGGAAGTGAACAGCCGCTTACCATCGCGCATGGGAATGCGATATTCATATTTCGTGTAGTGCGACTTAACGTAGTCTTCTTTGGGAGCTTCTTTCGGCGGTTCCTGGGCGCTTACGAAGGCGCCCGCAATCAAAGTAGCGCAGACACACACGTAGCGTATCCAGCGGCTTGCCGCATCCATTCTCATTGTTCGCCATCCTCCTGGCATTCACCCTGATCTGTTCAATGTTTCAGGCGGGACTTCACTGAGCTGTCTGGTGATCGGACATTATACCGATCCATGATCAGCGAGCAATAAGGGCAAAAGGCTAGATGGCGATCCTGTGCCGGCGGGTTAAATGGTTCTGGTGGGCCGGGCCATGCCCAGCATGATCTGAAAGAGCAATAACCATCGCTTCAGATTTGCGGTGACAAGAAAATTCTCCTTCACGTGTTCGCGTCCGTTCTTGCCCAGTTGGCGCGCGAACTCCGGGTGAGTGAGTAAATACCTGATCTGATAGGCGCAGCCTTCCACCGAATGCACCAACACGCCTGTAAGTTTGTGCACAATCTGCGTAGGAATCCCGCCAACGGCGCTGGCCACAACAGGTTTTTCCTTCCACAGGCCTTCCGTCACGGTAAGGCCAAACCCGTCTTTGAGCGACTTCTGGATAATCACAGTGGAAGCTCGCTGGAGTGCGTTAATTTCCAGCGCCGACCACGGGGGCAGATTCAGGATGATCACATCAGGATCGGCGCCGGCCGCGTCCATGACCTCTTGCAGGACCACCGCGCCCTCGGGGTCATCCGTTCCTCCGCCACCGGCCAGCACCAACTGGCAATCAACATACTTCTTTGCCAGCTTGTAGGACTCAATCACGCCCACTGGATCTTTCAGGCGATCAAACCGGGAGATCTGGCTGAGTATGGGACGTGAGCGGTCAATGCCAAAATCGTCACACACCTTGTTCACATAACTCTCTTCCAGATCCTTGTTCTTTTCCGAAAGCGGATCGATGGATGGATAGAAAAGATATTCAGGGATATTCAGTTGCTGGGCAAAGGCCGGCGCGGAAAACACGGCGGCATCATATTGCTCAACCATCGGCTTCAGGAACTTCCACACTTCCTGATTCGGGTTTGAAAGATCAATGTGGCATCGCCAGATCCACTTGCCGCGCTCTTTATCCCGGGACCGAATCAAGCCTGCCGGTTGCGGATCACTAATGACGAACAAGTCTTCATCAAACGTCATCCGCCGGCGGTTCTGCTCCGTGTAGGACATGAAAATATCCTGCACCGTCCTGGTTATGGGATACTCACCGCCCTGCAGGGCATTGTGAAATCCTTTGGTAACTTCAAAGAAGTCATTGCCGCCCGTGATGATTTCCCATTTCGTCTGAACGTCAAGTTCATTGAGCAGAGGCACCAGGCGGTTCAGAAGTTCAGCCACGCCACCGCCCAGCGCGGTGGAATTTACCATCTTCACGGTTTTTGATTCGAGATGACGGGCCAGAAAACGGATTTCATCCAGCTCAGGTCTGCCAATGATGGGAGCATAATCCTCCAGGCGAGGTGGCGTTGGCGGCAACGGAGGTGCGGTACCGATGACCGGTCGCCTGCGACGCTCAACAAATTGGGGTGGCAGCTCTGTCTGGCGAAAGCGTCTTTCCCACGGCTGGTTTTCACCTGGTTTGCTTTTATCTGGTTCGATGGGCGCAACTTCGGGAGCTTCCACGGGCTGGGCCTTTTCAACGCCGGCCTGTTCATCCATTACGGCCACGTCTCTGGTAGGGTATCCATCGCCTTGTGTGTGACTCTTTTGCTCTCCTTGCCCCTTTTTTTCCGCCATGGCCTATTCCTTGATTTTTGGTCTTTCCGCTGAACGATCTTGTAACTGACAATCTTTCAACTGACTATCTTGCTCTCGATTTTTCGATTGCCGGGTTTTCTGCCGTGCTTCTCCGTCTTTTACAGATTGGCGTGCGCGCAATGACTCCCTACTGCCGGGCGATCTCAGATTCGATGGCCGTGAGGATGCTCTGCCGGACATTTTCCAGACTCGACGTATAAATGTCGATCTGGTTTACGCGTCGAGCCGTTGCCTGCAGGTCCAGTTCACGCTCCAGCCATACAGAGAAATCGTTCGTATTCAACTTGAGCCGCAAACGCGCATCGATGAAGTGGTAATAAATGCTATGGATGCTTACCTTTCGCAAACACCCGGCGAACTCTTCCAGGTTCCGCGCCACAAATGGAGTAGGCACTACCACCAGATCGGCGGCCATTAAATAAAGAGGTTCCATTGCAATGCGCGTGCCTGCACGTGGATTCTTCTGCAGATAACTTTCAATCACATGAATAAGCCGTTGCCGGAGAGCGGAGATCGAAGTGAACTCGCGAATGTCAATGGCCGCCAGCCGTTCGGCCAGTTCAACCTCATTGCAGGCAGCAAAGGCCCAGTGCGAGAAGTCATTGGAGAAGCCCGCCAGAATAAAGTGATGCTCTTCTAGGGTTTGAAACGTATGCTGGAAAATCGATGCGTCGGAACAGGTCCTGATGGCGTCAAGAAGCTCCTGCAGGTTACAGGCCTTTTCGCCGCCGATTCTCATCAGATGCGAGGCTGAATTGAAATAAAACGGTGCTTTTGCCCAGTGGGACTTGAGTGGGACGGACTGCTCCATAGTCGCCATGAACTCTCCTCGCGGCTCTTCGGGGCCCTAAACAAACCCGATTCACTTCAGTGTTCTTTCAGATGCCATAGGTGATATGCCATGTTGCGTCTAAGTCACTCACGTTTCAGAGAGGATTTCTGGGGGGCAAAAAGAAAAGAAAAGGCAATGCCGATCATCAGCATCCAGCCTAGATTGCTGCGGGCTGCATTACTTGCAATGCGAAAACTGCCCATCGGATTGAACAGATGGGTGGCAAATACCAGAGCTGCCAGCAGCGTCCCAATCACTCCGGCGCGCGCACCAAACAGCAGCGCCACTACGAGCAAAACCACGGTAAACACCAAAGGGACACAAACTTGCCATGGATGTCCAGTGGCAAAAATGGCTGTCACAATCGCAGCCACAAAGCACAAAATGCCGCCAGCCAGAGTACCTGAACCGGGCACGGACGAGACGCTCCTCCATGCCGCAAGGCAGCCACTGGCGAAGCTATGATTGTCTCTGGTATTCACAGGGTTCTCTGGTTCCAATTCTTGTTGTACACCGCTGATCATGTCTGGTTTAGTCGCCTCCATCCCCCCGGATATAGAATGACAAAACACAGGGTAGCTGTGGGATAATTCGAGAGCTGCACCGGTATTCTGATATCAGAGTTCTGATATCAAGTTTCCGGCGGGTGGAAAAACTTCGCGTAAAGAAAACATAAAGAGCTGCCTCCCGCCGGTCAGCAACTCTGGATCCACTCCGCTTCCTTTTAGTTCCGCTTGCCCCTATACGGGGTCTAAGCATCCAAATAAGATTGTTGAGGTCCTAATCGATTGCAGGTCAGGCCCGCCCACTAGCGAACCCTTTTCAACACTATGCACAGTGCAGACCCATTTCTCTTCCAGCTCTTTTTCATCTTTGTCTGGGCCAAGCTGTTTGGAGAGATTTTCGAAAGGCTCTTTCTCCCTGCTGTACTGGGAGAAATCCTTGCCGGCGTACTGGTGGGACCCTATGGTGCAGCTCTGGTAGTTCCCACGGACGCCATTTATGCGGTGGCTGAAATAGGGGCCATCTTCCTGCTTTTCACCGTAGGCCTGGAAACTCAACCGAAAGACCTTCTCAGCGTAGGTAGAACTTCGCTCTACGTAGCACTTGCTGGAATCGCAGTTCCCTTCGTGCTTGGATTCGGCTACATGCTGCTGCGGCACCATACCCCGCATGAGGCCACATTTGTGGCCGCAGCCATGGTGGCAACCAGCGTGGGCATCACCGCCCGAGTCCTGGGCGACATGAATGTCCTGCAGACGATACCTGCGCGCATCATTCTCGGCGCCGCCGTTTTTGATGACATTCTCGGTATGATCCTGCTCGGCGTTGTTGTGGGACTGGTATCAACCACCGGACTCGCCTGGGCACAGTTGCTGATCACAGCATTTGAAGGGCTTGGCTTCGCCGTGATTATGCTGTTCTACGCTCCCCGGCTGGTTCGCCGCATGGAACCCGGGCTGGAACGGATGTCCACCCATGACGCGCCTTTGGTGATCGCCCTGGCCATCTGCATTGGCCTCTCTTACGGCGCGGTAAAAATCGGAATGGCGGCGATTATCGGCGCCTTCTTCGCCGGACTGGCATTCGCCGAATACTCTCCGCGATGGAACCTGCGCCCGCGCGTCTCTGCCATCAATGAGTTCCTGGCCCCATTTTTCTTTTTCAGTATGGGATCGCGCCTGAACATTGGTGTATTCAATGGCCGCCTGATTATGTCAGCCATCATCATCACCATCCTTGCAGTGGTCTCTAAACTGGTCGGCTGCGGATTGCCGGTGCTGCGTTCGGGCTGGAATAACGCCCTGAAAGTCGGCATTGGCATGGTGCCACGCGGTGAAGTTGGATTGATCGTCGCCTTGGTAGGCCTGCAGATGAGCGTGATCTCCGAGCAAGCCTACGCGTTGGTGATCTTCATGACGGCCGGTACCACCATGATTGCTCCGCCGTTATTAAAGATGGTGTTCCGCGATGTCGTCCCGTTAACCCCGGCAACCGGGATGGAGCCGGCGCTCTACACAACTACGACAACGGAAGAACCACCTAATGTAACCACGCTGAAATAGCAAGTTCTTTTATCCCGAGCGAAGCGAGGGAACCCTATCTAGTCGAAAATTGTCGACCGCCAGGACATTGCCGCAGATTGTAGGGATCCCTCGCTTGCACTCGGGATTAAAACAAGCAGATCATGCGCAACTTGCCGCATACTTCTTTAAACCGAAAACACATCCTCTTCGCCGGCAATGCGGCGAATCGTTTCCGGCGCCCGTGCTGGCGTATCCTGATTCGCCGGTTCTTCATTCGCCGGTTCGTTATTTGAAAGACCAGTGGCCGTGGCCAGAAGATCGTTGAGCGAATCAAGCCACAGGGTCTGCGCCTGAAACACGCGACTGAAATTACGGGATGTCAGTTCCGCCACTTCTTCCAGCGACGGCAATTTCCTGCCTCGACCTGCGAATGTCTGCTCCATCTCTCGCTCCAGTGACGTTACCGGCTTATCAGAAATGCCGCAGGGAACAATCATTTTGAAATAGTCCAGGTTGGTGCTGACGTTCAGGGCAAATCCGTGCGACGTGACCGCGCGCGAGATATGCACACCGATGGCTGCAATCTTTGCCGTATGGTCCCCCTGTGTCCATACGCCGGTAAGACCAGGCACACGCTGTGTGGGTACGCCGAGATCACCGCAGGTGCGTATAAGCGCCTCTTCCAGCAGGCGGACAAAATCAACGGCGCCGATCCGCGGCGTGAAAGCGCGCAAATCAAAAATGGGATACCCAACCAGCTGTCCGGGTCCATGAAACGTTACGTCACCGCCACGATTGGTTTCGAACAGCTCAACACCCTGGCTGGTGAGAACCTCTCGCGAGGCAACGATGTTCTGCATGCCCGCGTTGCGGCCCAGCGTGATGACCGGCGGATGCTCAAGCAGAAGCAGTGTATGGCCAATACGGCCTTCTTTCACCAGATGTACGATGGTTTGCTGCAGTTCCAGACCAGTCGCATAATCCACGCGACCAAGATAGACGACGTTGATGACTCGAAGCACTTCTTCTATTGTATCCCTCGCTTCACTGGGTGTATTCCTCGATTCGCACTGGCGTGCTTCCCGGCAATAGCGCTCTACCTAGCCGGCCATCTTTTCCTCATCCGTCATGTCCCGCATGTAGCCTTCGGGATCTTTTTCGAACTTTTTCTGGCACAGGATGGAACAGAAATAGACGGTTTCACTGTGGTAGTCGTGGCTGGCTGCGGCGTCGACTAGTTTCACATTCATTTTGCAGACTGGATCAATGGGCATGGGGACACCTCGCACTCAATCAATAAGATTCGAGGTGAAGAATTGAGGATTGCCGGGATCCTTAAAGAATTGGAGAGCCGTCATTGTTTCCTCTTTTTCTTTTGTTTCTTCTTCTTCGCGACGTTCTTGGCGACATGGCTACGCGAAGTGTCCAGCAGTAACCCGCAACGCAGTTTGAAGTGCACGCTCACTGAAAGCGGGTTCGGACCTGAATAAGGAGCAACAAACAGCCACTTGTTGATTGCATCTATCGCACCAGAACTCAGAATTGGATGGCCGGAACTGGCGGTCGCAGACGACACGCGACCTGATCCATAGTCAACTGAAACCACCACCTGCACGTCGCCCTGAATGTGCGCGACGAGCGCCATTTGCGGATAGCGGATCTGATCAGGCGTCCGTGCCAGCCCAAGTTGATCAAGATTCTCAACCTCGCCATAATTCTCGCGATTGATGGCCTCTTCCGGCGAAGGCATGAACTCTGACAACTTCTTCCGCCCATCTTTCTGATACCGCCAAGAAACGTCTTCCAGCACCAGATCGAATTTCCCTCCACGAAGATCAGCGGCTGCCGAAAGCATATCGTCTCTGTTGGAGCGTTCTGCTTGCTCGCGTTCGACTTCGCTAAGATTGGTCTTTCTCGATTCTCGAGCGCGCTTGTCCAAGTCATCGGCAAGATCCCAAAGCGCAGCAAGCCTCGGCTGCTTGCTTTTCAGAATGGAAAAACGAAACGAGTCGCGCCCGGGAAGATCATGCACAATGACATCTGTGCCGCATTGCACTTCCATTCGCTTTCGGCCAACATTGCCGTCCGCTTCATCATTTCCATCTTCATCATCTTCATCGCTATGTTGTTTCTTCTTTCTCAAAGAAAAAACCCGGCTGGAAAGCACGCCTTCTGGAACACAGACGTCTGCTTTTGACGCCAACTGCCTCACTGAGTCCTGCTGAAAGTAAAACTCCTCGGCTTCGGATACATGGGGCTCCTCGCAATTGAAATCAGCGCTGATTTGCCGCATGCGGCTTTCGGACGACGACACGGAGACTATTTCAGTGATCCGCCAGGTCTGGCCGTTGCCGCTGCCGATTAAAATCCGGGATGGCTGGACCGCTGCAACTGTCTGCGCAGACGCCGCCACTGCACCAAGAATGATGAAGACCACCAACTTTCCAGGCATGTGAGTTGAACGTCTGCTACTCTGACTTCTTGCATAGCCAAAGTGCCTTGCCTTTAGAAAGGCAAACAATAAGCTTTTCAACAATCAGAAATTAATCGCTTTGCCTTCCACTGCGCTGAAGCCGTCCAGCATGGCCTCAGACACCGTCGGGTGAGCATGCACGGTGAACATCAGGTCTTCCACTGTTCCTTCCAGCTCCATCACGGCCACGGACTCAGCAATCAGCTCAGTCGCCAGGGGCCCGATGATATGCACGCCGATAATCTCGCCGTACTCTGCGTCCGAAATCACCTTCACAAAGCCTTCATGCTGGTCAATGATGCTGGCCTTGGAGTTGGCGGTGAACGGAAACTTGCCGACCTTGATCTTCAGTCCGGCCTCTTTGGCTTTGGCTTCAGTAATTCCTACGCTGCCAATCTGCGGCTCACAGTATGTGCAACCCGGAATCATATTGCGATTCATTGCCTTGGCCGGTTTACCGGCAATGCGCGTGACGGCAACAATGCCGGCCATGGCGCCTGAGTGTGCAAGCTGTGGGAAACCAGCCACAATGTCGCCAATGGCATAAATGTTCTTCTCGCCCGTCTCCATCCAGTGATTGGTATGAACAAAGCCGCGATCCACCTTGATATTGGGGAGCTTTTCGAGGCCGACCTTCTCCGTATTGGGACCGCGACCAATGGCAATCAGCACCTTCTCGGCTTCAAGCTTCTGCTGTGCTTCACCATTCGGAGTAAAGCTTACGGCCACGCCGTTTTTGGTCTTCTCGACTTTATCGACCTTCGTATTCACGAAGCAGTTGATGCCCTTCTTCTTGAAGGAACGCAGAAGCTCTTTGCTTACTTCTTCATCTTCCACCGGGACCAGTCGCGGCAACATCTCAATGACCGTGACTTCCGCCCCGAATGACCGGTACACCGAAGCAAACTCCACGCCCACAGCTCCGGATCCGATCACGACCAGCGACTTGGGAATGGAATTAAGGCTCAGGACTTCAATGTTGGTCAGGATGCGGTCGTCCGGCTGGAGGCCGGGCAGCATGCGCGCATACGATCCGGTGGCGAGTATCAGGTTCTTCGCCTGGATCTGTGATTTGTTGCTGCCGTCGGCGACATCAACGGTGTGGATGCCGTTCTTCGCCGGCGCGGTGAGCGTGCCAAAGCCGCGCACTACGGTGACCTTGTTCTTCTTCATCAGAAAATCAAGGCCTTTGGTGTGCTTATTAATAACCTGGTTCTTGCTGTCCTGTATGGTTTTCCAGTTCACCTTGCCGGCGCCCAGGCCGTCAATGCCGTACTTCTCGGCATGTTTCAGGTGATCATAGATCTCTGCATGAAACAGCAGGGACTTGGTGGGGATGCAGCCAACGTGCAAGCATGTACCGCCGAGCTTCTGGTCGCGCTCAATCAGGCAGGTCTTCAATCCAAGCTGGCCGGCCCGGATGGCCGCTGTATATCCGCCGGGGCCGCCCCCGATGATGGCTACGTCATAGATGGTGTCTGGCAAAGCTGTCTCCTGAAGACGAAAATCGTGAGAAGGCAAACAGGTGATTATAAGTGAGATAGCCTCACTTGAGAAAACCCGTCCGGCTGAAGGATTTGCGTCTCCGAGACATTAGATAAAGCTGGAGAGCAGAACGATTCGCCGCCAGCAACTCACGTCATTTGCCTTAGTCCGCAAAACGCCCCATGGTCGCCCTAACTCTAATCAGCTATGGCTCACGTCTGTGCTCGTGACTTGGGCGCAAACGGGAGCCACAAAAGGAGTGAGACATGGTTGTACTGTGGTGGATTATCGTTGGGCTGATCGCCGGCTGGGCGACAGGAAAGATCATGAAAGGCTCGGGTTACGGCGCCGTTGCCGATATCCTTCTGGGTATTGCCGGAGCCGTGGTGGGCGGCTGGATTATGCGCGCCATGGGTGGAACCGGCCAGGGTGGAACCATCTATACGATTATTGTCGCGATCATTGGCGCCGTGGTGCTGACTGTGATTGTTCGCGCAATTACCGGACGCGGCAAAAGCAGCGGAAGCGGTGGAATCCGCCGCGCTGCCTGAAGCATTTTTCTGAATCAGGATTGATTTAGGGCTGAAATTGAGAGGCCGCGGACGAGCGCTTAAGTGTGCGGAGTTCGCGGCTTTGGTTTTCTCAGCTGAAGGTAAGTAGAGAGCGTTCCTAAGCCGATGCAGATCACAAACATGACGCCATAATATGTTGTCTCCCAGTGATGTCGCGGAGAAAGCAAGTGAATGGCGCAAACCCCCATGTAACACAAACAAATGTAGATTGTTTCAGGTCGAGAAAGTTTTTGATGGCGGCTTGGGCGGTCTGCGACGGTTCTTGTGGCGAGCCGGATAGAAAATACGATAATCCCCAAATAGCAAGCTAATCCCGCCGCGAAGAGAAACCAGCTCATTGGAAAAACCTCGAGTCGTTTCGCATGATAGTGATTCTTACCCTTACCCCAGGCGGATCATGCTGTCCTGATCAGGACGCATCCATTTGGGAATCCGGGGAGCTCTCCCTGACATATAAATAGAAATGGCCGCCAGGCCCAGGAACCAAAAACAGAGAACACCATAAAATTTCAGATGGAATGAATCTCTCGGCGCCAGCAACTCGCAGACGCTGGTTCCAACCCAGGAAAGAGCCATGTATTGAAAGTACGGCAGATTTCGCCGCGCTCTTTTGGCGACCACGCGCCGCGAGTCGCCAGATAAACGGCGACTTTGATACCACAACTTGATCCATGCAGTCATGGCCCCAAGCCAACACAGAAACTGCACCCAACCAACCACAGTGAAATGAAAATGAAGATGTCCCATCGTGAGTTAAGCCTATCCCAGCAGCTTCGCCGCCGCTTTCGCAAAATATGTGAGGATCAGGCTTGCGCCGGCGCGCTTGATGGACGTAAGCGATTCCATCATCACACGATCGCCATCCAGCCAGCCTTTCTGGATCGCTGCCTGCAGCATGGAATACTCGCCCGAAACCTGATAGGCCGAGATGGGCACATCAAAACGTTGCCGCGCTTCATGGATCACATCCAGATAAGGCATGGCGGGCTTGACCATAATCATGTCCGCGCCTTCTTCAAGGTCAAGTTCGATCTCGCGCATGGCTTCGCGCAGGTTGCCGCCATCCATCTGATAAGAACGGCGATCGCCAAACTGAGGCGTGGAATCGGCTGCCTCGCGGAACGGTCCATAAAATCCGGAAGCGAACTTCGCTGCGTACGACAGGATGGGCGTGTTGATAAATCCGGCTTCGTCCAGCCCTTTGCGAATGGCAGCCACGCGGCCGTCCATCATGTCTGATGGCGCAATGATGTCCATTCCCGCGCGCGCCTGTGAGACTGCGGTTTTGGCCAGAATGTCCAGCGTGGGATCGTTCTCAATTTCGAACTCAGCGGCCGCATCTGCCACCACGGTGATATCTGCGGCCAGCATTTGCTCGTGCGAGACCGATCCGGTACCGACCTTCATCACCCGAACAGCGGGACCGGGAATACCTTTCTTCTGCTTCACGACGCCGCAATGTCCATGCGACATGTATTCGCACAGGCAGACATCGCCGACCACGGTAAGCTTGGGCACTTCCTGCTTGATTGCCCGCGTGGCCCGCTGCACGATGCCATCTTCGGCCCATGCTCCTGTCGCGACTTCATCTTTCTTCTCCGGCAGTCCGAAAAGAATAATCCCGCCAATACCCAGTTGCTTCGCCGCACGCGCTTCCTTCACCGCCTCGTCCACAGAGATGTTGAAGACGCCGGGCATGGAGCTGATCTCCTTGCGGACGCCCTCTCCCGGGCAGACAAACAGCGGATAGATAAAGTTGGTGGGCTCGAGATGAGTTTCACGCACCAGCGAGCGCATAGACTCTGACTGGCGCAAACGGCGCATACGGTTGACCGGAAAGGACATGGTAAGCAAAGTTTAGCAGGCTGCTGGAACGTTTCCTATCAGGTTTTCAGGTAACTAAAGTTATGAAAAACGGGCTGGGGCAGGCATTTTTGCCTTCGTTCACCATCGCGAATCCGTTTTGAACCGGTTGCGGATCCGGTTCATCCATTTACTCAATTACCAAATTAACCAAATACCAAATTCCCTCACTCCCTTAGCTCCACCACCGTCGCGCCCGCTCCGCCTTCATTCTGCGGAGGCTCCGTCACAGTCGCTACATGCGGATGTTTCTGCAGGTACTGCCGCAGCGCTTTGCGCAGAATGCCCATGCCGCTGCCGTGGACGATGCGTATCCGCGGCATACCCGCCAGGAAGGCCCGATCAAGGAACTTCTCCACTTCCTGCGTCGCCTGGTCCACGTTCTGGCCGATCACGTTGATCTCCGTGGGTGCGTGGGCATCATCGTCCTTCAGCGAAATCGTAATGCCTTTGGCGCGCGCCGCAGCCACTGGATTGGTGCCGCTGCGGGGAAAGACCTCAGCCACGTCGTCCCGGGCAATCTTCATCTTCATGGCGCCCATCTCGACTTCAAAATTGTTCTCGTCAATCTTGCGCTTGATCACCGCCGTCCGGCCCAGCGACTTTAGCTTCACCGTGTCGCCCTCGGAAACATGCTTCACCTCATGCGGACGCGCGTTGGGATCATTTCTGTCCGCACCCGTCTTATGCGCCACCACAGAGGCATCAAACTGCTCCTTGAACTCCCGCCGCATTTTGGCAATCTTCTGCTCGGCCTGCTTTGACAGCTTCTGCGCGGCGGCACGGTCCTGTACGGCGTTCACCGCCTCGCGGATCTGATACTCAAAGTCGCGGATCAGCGAATCCAGCTTGCGCTCAAACTCACGCGTCTTCGTCCGTTGCTCCTGCGCGCCTTCCGCTTCCAGGCGTTTCAGTTCCCTGCCCAGCGCCTCTTCGCGGTCCTGCGTGGCCCGGCGTTCACGCTCCAGCTCGCGTAGCTCGGTGTGCAGCTTGTCGAGGAAAGTAGCCACATCCTGCGTCTGTGTTCCCAGCTTGGCCCGCGCCGCTTCGGTAATCTGATCATTCAATCCCAGCCGGTGCGCGATGTTGATGCCCGCCGAAGCTCCCGGCACGCCCACCTGCAACTCATAAGTCGGCCGCAGCGTCTTTTCATCAAAGCCCACCGCAGCATTGAGCACGCCCTTTGAATTCGCGGCATATACCTTGAGTGACGTGTGGTGCGTGGAAATGATGGTCAGCGCGCCAATGCGCTGGAAGTGCTCGGCAATGGCCACCGCCAGCGCCGCACCTTCTTCCGGATCCGTGGCCGACCCCAGCTCGTCCAGCATCACCAGCGAATGCGCTGTAGCTGTGCGTGAAATGAAATCGATGTTGGTTACGTGCGCGGAGAAAGTTGACAGGTTCTGCTCAATCGACTGGTAGTCTCCGATATCGGCGAGGATGGCATCAAACACCGGCAATCGCGCCGTGGTGGCGGGAACCGGGACGCCTGCCTGCGCCATCAGCGCCAGCAGACCAATGGTTTTCAGTCCAACCGTCTTGCCGCCGGTATTCGGTCCGCTGATGATGAGCTGCCGGTGCTGGGCATCCATCTCCAGCGTGAGAGGAACGACCTTGCGAACTGGTTCCGCACTGTTGGCGCCACCCGCACGCGCTTCGCGTGCCGCATTGAAGCCACGCATGTTGCGCTCCAGCAGCGGATGCCGCGCGCCGCGCAATTCCAGAAAATCTTCCGTCATCTCAGGACGCACGCAGTCATAGTCGATGCCAAAGCGCGCCTTGCCGAACTGCAGCTCCACTTCGCCCATCACTTCCGTGGCAGCGGCGATACCGTCGGCCTGATCGCCAACTTTGGAAGTCATCTCTTGCAAGATGCGCCTGATCTCCGCCAGCTCTTCTTCCAGCAAGCGCACCAAGTCGTTGTTCTGCTCAATGGTCTCCAGCGGTTCGATATAAACCGTCTGTCCGCTGGAACTGCTGCCGTGCACCACGCCCTGCACGCGTCGGCGCTGCTCCACCTTCACCGGAATCACAAAACGTTCACCACGGATCGTTACCAGCTCGTCCTGCACCGCGCCGCCTTCAGCAAGCCGTCGTAGATATCCGCGCAATGATTCCTGGATCGCTCGCTTCTGACGCTCGACCTCACGGCGAATGCGACTCAGCTCACTCGATGCGCGATCATCCAGCGTGCCGTCCGGCATGATCTTGTTGCGGAAGTAACGCAGCATCTCGGAGAAGTCAGGAATCTGCAGCGCCAAAGCCTGCATGCCCTGCCAGCCGTTTTCCTTGAGCACCACATCTGGCGGATGCAAAGCCATCTCTCGCCACTCAGCGGCCTTATCGGCAACCAACAGGATGTCGCGAATCTCTTCCAGCTCCAGCACCGCGCCATTGATCTTTGATTTCGAAAGTAACTGGCGAGCATCGAACAACCCGGAAAATTCCAGGCGTCCGCCGGCTGTGAGAAAGCGGCGCGTCTCCGCCGCAAGCTGCTGTTGATGATTGATCCATGCGCGGTCCGATGACGGCATCAAGCTCCGCCACGCGTGTCTTGCCCAGCGGCGAGTTCACGTAGGCGGAAAGCAGGTCACGGAACTGTTCAAATTCCAGGACGCGCGACGATGAATGCTGGAGCTGCGATGGGACCATCAGCTCAATGGTAGCGCATGCGAGTCAATCCCGGGCAATGTCCCTTGCCAATCTCACAAACGTTACCAGGCCGTGACTGACACCTTGTCCACATATTCGGAGACGGTGGTCGGATTGCCATTCACGCCCGCCTGGCCATTCAGGTCCAGTTGAAACTGGATCCCCATGTTGTGATTCCAGCCGGTGGGCAGCGGCGCGGAACCGTACGTCAGGTTCAGGACGTAGGTATTTTTCGAAACCACATTATTGTTGGCGTCATACCGCACCACTGTGAAATTGTCATAAAACTGGTTCTGGTTGTTACGCCCGCGATGAAAATTCCACGTGATGTGATACCACACATTTGGTGTGAACTTTGGACAGACAACGCGGGTCTTCTGCCACGTGCCGCCTTGCGCGTTCCAAACCTCCCACAGCCCGACCGCGTAATCGCACTGGGTGCCGAACATGTACTCGCGGCCGTTCACGAATTGAAAAGTATCGAATTCCAGCGCCTGCCCGATGATGGTGGAATTGGAATCCACGTTCACCCAGAAGTCCGATTGAAAATGCGTGAATGAATCGTGCGGGCCCAGCTTGTTCCAGAAGAGCACATCCGTCCAGGCATTACCGTCAACATGGAACAGCGTGCTGGCGCCATCACGCGAAGGAGTGGTTTGGTTTTGTGCCATCCAGAAAGCATTTGCAGAAGTGCCTCCTGCACAGCCGCCGGTACAAGAACCCCAGCCGCTGGTGCTGTCATCAATTTGAGGAAAAACGGTGGCATTGGAAGGTTGCGCAGTGGCGCAGACAACGCTGCTCAACAATAGGAAGGCGAGCAGAAGGAAACGCATGTAAATCTCCCGGAAGGATGTTGATTTCCCCTGAGCTTACTCCCATCGCAGCCGCGTTCCGTGTCTCGCACGTGATTAATTTTCCCTAATACCCGCGTAATTCCTGTATTTCTTTGCTGGCGAGAGCCCACCAATGTGTCTGCTGATTGTAGGGATCCCTCGCTTTGCTCGGGATTAAAACAAGAATCGAAATCCAAAACCTTTCACTTCAACTGCGGAATCGCCTCCAGCACCTTCTCGTCCAGGTGCTTGAATTTCAGGTGTAGTTGCAGCCAACGATCGCGATCCAGCATCGCCGCTTTATTCAACGCATGCTCGGAATCATAAAACTCCAGCTTCTTATCTTTGGCGCTGAAGCGATCCAGATATTTCTGAGCCTGCGCTTTGGTGGTGGAATCTTTGGTGGCGAACTGAAGAAAGATGCTTTGTGCGTCGGTGTGGCCGAGATAGTTTGCGGGATCGTCCCACGCGTAGTCGGCAAAATATTGCTTCACAGCTTCATCTCCAACGGCCTGCCGCCATTTGAATTCGCCGCCGCTGGTGGCACCGCGAACAGACTCCTCGTCGCCGTATGTCCCGGCCATGAGAACAAACGAGCCGATGCGTTTTTCCACGCCGGCCAGAATGGCCCCCGCATGCGCGCTGTAGCTGTGTCCAACATAGGCAATGCGGTTTTTATCAATGGGGCGGCGGCTCAACAATAGATCAACCGCGCGGCGCAGATCGATCACGTATTGGCGCTCCGTATCACTGTACTGCTGAGCCCAGCGCAGCGGTTCCTTCTCCGGAGATTCGGTTACGTAGTTCGGACGAACCATGGGAGTGTCGATCAGCACGGACATCACGCCGGAATTGCCCAGAGCAATGGCCTCTTCCAGAAACTCATCGCGATTGCGCTTGGGTGACTTGTCCGCCATCCAGTGTCCCCAGACAATTCCCGGAAACGGCCCGTCGCCCTGCGGAACAACCAGCCATGCTGGAACGTGATCGTCATCGGCGCCGGAGTACTCCATCTCAATGATGAGCACCTTGCCGCTCTTCTCCACGCCGCGCTGCTGAAAGTTGAGCGGCGCACGCGGGTTGTAATTGAAATGGTTGGCCAGGTCCTTGAAGGTGACTGGCGCGTTCTGCGGATTGTCGGGGGTCGTCTGCTGCGGCTCTTTTTTCTCCTCGCGATTTTCCCCGGGACGATGGAGTACGGGTGGGCCCTGGTCCTGCGCAAACATTGCGCTCGCGCATAGAAAAGACGCCACAGTGAAACGGATGATAGCATGTAGTGAATGATGGCATGGAGTGTGTTAAGGGTATAACCTCGCGTGCGCCGCGGCAACCCAACACCTACCCGGAGACACAGAGACACAGAGAACAGCCAAAACCTTTTCTGGCCGCGAATGCACGCGAATAGACCAAAAGCCTTTTGCCGCAGATATATGCCGACAAACCCAGATCTTCTTCACCACGGAGACACGGAGGCACGGAGAACGGCCAAAAACAAATGAACTCAGGCAGACCGGTCTGATTGTCTTTCTGATCTGCGTTTGTCTGCGTGAATCTGCGGCAACAGGTTTTGCTTTTATTCGCGTATTCTGCGGCCAAATGGTTTTGGTTTTATCAGTGTCATCTGTGTAAATCAGTGGTGAGATCTATGCCAGACTCGATCTTCGCCATGTCCTCGCGAATACCGCTGCCAGCAGATAAGCCACCGCGGCACACGCCAGCGTCACGGTCAGGCCAAAGTGGATCGCGATCACCATCGCCATCACCGATCCCAGCACGCTGGCGGCGGCGTTCAGAGCCCAGGCCCACTCCACGGTTTCCACCAGCTTAAGCCCCGTGGGAAATGGCATTCCCATCAGGAAGCCGAGCGGCACCAGAAACGCTGCGCTGATCACCAGCTTCACGACGAATGGAAAGCCCACGGCGAGAGAAAGTATCCATGGCAACAGCACAAGATTGATGGTGATCTTGGCGGCGATCAGCGCCAGCACGGTCAGCAGCGCGCCCGTGGTGGTGATCCATCGCCGGGCAATCACGCTTCCTGCTCCGCTCGAAAGCAGCATCAAAAACACTACTACCGTGAGCGCATACGTGGGGTGGCCCAGGAACAGGACGAATCGCTGGATCAGCGATATCTCCACCAGGATGTAACCAAAGCCCACGGCGATAAAGAACAGCAACGCCGGCAAACGTGCGCGACGGCTACCCAGTTCGCGGCCATGCAGCAGCAGCGGCAGAATTAAGAACGCCAGCACGGCAATGATGGAGATGATCAGCAGCATGCCCAGAACTACCACGCCCAGATTGATGCGCCAGTCCATTCCCTTACCGGTGCCTTCGGCAATGTTCTTGAGCACGTAACCGGTCTTGAGCGTGAAAAAGAAAAACGGCGCGCTATCAGTTACCGGCGCAACGTTGTAGGCGTAATCGCGTGCAAATGCCTTGGGATTGTTCGAGGCAATCAGCCGGCGGAAAGCATCGGCGGCAGGCGGCAGCGTTTGCATGCCTGCGTACTGAGCCGGCGGGTTGAGCCACACCAGATTCGCGTTGGCCTTCACATGGCTGGCAATCGCCGCATACTCGGCTTCAGTAAATGCCGATTTCTTGGCCAGCACCAGGACCGGGCGTCCGTCTTCATCGAGACTTCCATCGGCCACCAGCACAAAGTTATTGGCCGGATTGGCGATACCTTGGTGATGCAACGCCTCAATCGCCTGGGAAACCACACGCAATGCCTCACGCGGCTGATGAAATTCCCAGCGCGTAATGGCGATCATTCCATCCGGCTTCAGATGATCAAAATATTCCTTGAAAGCTTCCAGCGTGTATAGATTGTTTTCGCTCAGAGCAAAGGCGCCGGCGGCGGTGGAAGCCCATGTGTCAACCAGGGTCATCTGCACCACGTCATACTTGTCATTAGAACTTCGCACGTAAGAACGGCCGTCCTGAATATGTATGTGGACCTGCGGCCGATCATAGAGATGGTACGAGTAATCAGCGTAAGCGCCGCGCATGATGTCATTCACGATGATCGGGTTGATCTCAATGCCCGTCACGCTCGGACTGCCGTTGGCCACGGCCCTGAGCACATCCACGCCGCCACCCGGCCCGATGATGGCAAACGTCCCTTGCGGACGAAGTACGTTGGCCACGGACGGCGCTGCAGCCATTAGACTTTTTTTCCAGTTAAAACCCCCAGCCTGCGGAAGCCCGGTGTGTGTAGGCGTTGGGCTGCTGGGTTGGTCCTGGTCCCACTTGGCGGGATCCACGTTCATGATCGCCGTGGTGGCGTCCGCGTCGATGACAACGTAGCGTCCGCCATTCAGGTTGTTGACCTCAATGCGGGAGATGGCGTTCCACTTGGAAAACTCAATCCATCGCGAATCGCGCAGCACGCCTTTGGCGTAAATTACGTCCATCTTGCGGCCATGGTGAGCCCACACCAGGAAGAGCAGCGCCACCGCTGCAACGGCCTTTGCCAGATGACCAACGCTGCGGCTGCCTGCCCAGAAGCTTCCCGCCACGGCCATGAGAACGGCGCTGAACAAAAGCACATCCGGAGCGCCCACTGTGTTCAACAGCGGAACCACCAGCAGGCAGGCTGAAGCGCCTCCGGCCAGGTCGGCCCCGTAAAGAATTGAGATCGCGCCGCTGGAACGGGCGAACAGCACAGAGAATAAAAGCCCTGTAAAGAAAAACGGAACGGCCGCCACCAGATAGATCACCGTCAGCTTGCCGAAATTGGCTCCCGTCACCGCCAGCGATACCGGTGTATGCAGCACCACCCACAACACGCCGGGAATACTCACGGCGTTGAGAACGCAAACCACCGTCCCAAATGATCCCAGGTCAAAGCGGTTCAGCCATTGCCGCCGGACATGAGCAAACACGCCTCCCGACCCCAGTCCCAGCAGCGCCACGGAAATGGCAAAGAAGGCAAAGTGATAGAAGAGCACCACGCTGAATAGCCGGGTAAGGGCCAGTTCCAGCAATAAGCTGGCAAAGCTCACCAGCGCCACGGCAATCACCACCGTGCGCGGAGCTACATGGGCCGCAATGGGTTCGGTTTCAGGGGTAAAGCTGACTTGGGACACGGATTCTGGAACTCCTCAGGGTTTTAGACGAAGCGTTCAGGTTCTTAATGATCAGCGTGCCAGCGATCAGACGTGCTTGTGGCGAAAGGAAAGTTTACTACGAGGGAGGAGCGCACCGTGAGGCTCTTGGGGAAATCAAAATTGTCCGGATAAGAGCGAAGCGACTGTCAAGGACAAGGTATTTATATGGGCATGCGGGGGCATCGCTCTGTTCAAGAGTCTATGTGACGAAGACACTCTGAAAATAATGCACTTTTACTTAAATCACCCATTAGGGGATGGCTTTGCTGTTGCTTTGCTTGCCGTTTCACCAGCCATGAGGGATCGTCATTGGTCTCGCAATAATTGCATCAAAGACAATTTGGCGGCTCTGGAAGCCGGTAAAAGAGAAATGAATACCGCTAGAATGATAGAACCCGCAAATATTGCGCCTGCTACCGGTACTGATAGTTTCAAATTTCCAGCCCAAGATCTTGCCACAAGCAGAAATGACGGCTTAAGAGCGAATGCTGCAAGCACGATACCTGCCCCCGCGCACTGAACCGCCCGTGTTACGACAAGCAGCCGTAATTGGCCTGAAGACGCACCAAAACAACTTCGCAAAGCCATCTCCTTTCGCTTGGAGTTCACCATATACGACAAAACACCATACAGGCCTAGATAAGCGATCACTCCTATCAGCGTAGCGCCTCCCAAGGAAAACATCACTCGCAAATCCTGTTCCGCCTCCTGTTTGCGGAGTCTCATTTCCGCTCGGTAAGAAGACACAATGCCAAATCCGCGTAGGCTGCCACTTGCCTGAGAACTCGTAAAGACTTCCATATCTCGGGCCGAAACATGCCCCTTCACCAGGAAGTACAGAGGATATGCGATGCTAAATACATTTCCTCGCAAAGGCAGGAATAAGGTGGCTTGTGACGTCTGAGAGTATCCTGACAACTTCATATCTCGGGTCACTCCGACGATGTGGGCAGTAAAGTTGAGATTGGATGTTGGTACGTCAATGCGAACAGCGCGACTTAAGGAATTCCCTTCCGGCCATAATTCACGAGCCAGTTTTTCGTTAACGACCACCTCGAAAACAGGTCCAGTGTAGTCATGGCTCGAAAAACCACTTCCGGCTATAATTGGATTGCCCAGGGTCTCAAAAAAATCTCTGGAAACAGCACAAAACCGGACAGAGAGCGGTTTGTGCCCACTGTCCAACGGCTCAATGTTGATCGCTTTCAAAGGTTCGTCCAGAGGTGCACACGACGCTGCTGCGGCACGAACCAAGCCAGGAAGCCGATACTGTGAGTTGGTTATCGACAATCGAGTAAACGCAGCCAAGGGAAAATCCCGGGTATCAGATGTCACAAATTCAACGGTAGAACCTTCAATCGATCCGACAGTGAAGATGTTCAGAGTATCTGCGCTGAACCCGAGATCAGATACGGAATCCATGTAAACCGTTCTGGTAATCGCGGCGGCAACCAGCCATACCAGGACACAAGATGCGATCTGCCCCGCGACGATCGTCGATAGAGTGATCGTCGTACGCCGATTTGAGGTCGATGTGTATCCTGACTTGGGCGGACCGTTTCCTCGTATCGCAGTAACCACGGGCACCAGGGAAATTAAGAGCGCCAAAGCACTCAAAACAATCGTTCCAACAAAAAGAATTCCAGAAGCTGAAGCGCTGGAGATTTGGTCAGACAATAGAAACCGCAAATCTATACGGCTCAGAGTAACGAGAACTCCGCGAGTCACCCCCATCGCCAAGAGGTAAGCCAAGAGGAAGGTCATCACCGGTGCGATCATTGCTTCCAAAAGAATCCGCTTGACGCTCGCTCCGAGAGTTAGCCTCAGGCGCATCTCTTCAATCTGTCTCGGAACATCCGCGCACAGCAAGCCGCTATAGTTCAAGGCACCCGCTACAAGTAGCAAGATGGCAATAAGTAGCGCTAACTGGGACCAAGAATGGACCTTGCGGTCCCAGATTGGGTCTCTAGTTAATCCGTCATTTACGGACAGCTGATTTGATTCGGACGATTGAATCACTCGTTGAAGTATGCCGTGTAATTCATCTTGGTTGATTCTTTTGGAAATCGCTATCAGATAAAACAGATGGGCGCGCGCCATGATTTCCGGTGCAGAAATGAGTTCAGAGTTTGATGCCTGCCCCTGCTTTGGGCGCACGACAGACGGTCCAAAGTCAAGAAGAGCAATTCTGTCCGGGGGCACCCAAGCATCCGTAGCAGACCAAAGTCCAGAAAAGGATCTTGCAGAGACTCCTACCACTCTGAATTGCTGGCCATTAAGAGATATTTCCTGTTCAAGCGCCATCGCAGGTGACCCGAAGACTCGCTTGGCCAAGTTACTGCTGAGGATGATCTCGCCGAGTTGGTCCGCTCGTGACCAAGATGCAGTAAAGTCGTGCCCAGCTTCCAATTCCGCAGTGAAAATCCCGAAAAAACCGCTCGACACACCCGCTATCGATATTTGCAGATGTTGTCCTAAATGTGCAAATACCGCCCCAACTGGTTCAGAATGGGCAGCAATAGATACATTCGGCGCTCGCACGGATTCGATAAATTGCTTGCATGTCATCCAGGAAAGCGGTTCCGCCCCTCCCACGCTGCTGCTGTTCTCCCCTACCGTGGCAAATGATCCGCTTTGCAGCCCTCTGGGCTTTGGAGCCAAGGTCGCTAAAACAACCGGATATGTAACGCCAGCCCCAGCAAAGCCCAGAGTAAGCACAATGACAGCCAACAGAGTAGTTGCGACGTTACGTCTTACGGAGCGTTGGTAGTGACGGAATATCATCATTTCAAAGCGCGATTAAAATAGAGGAATATCAAGGACTAATCACATCGATCTTCAGCAGAGCCGTTTTCTTTGATGCGTGAAAGCTTCGATCGATCCGCTCGAGGGCGTCATCCTGGATTGCACATCCGCCGCAACCTTCCAGGGAAACGGATAAAATCACCAGCTCATTCTTGCCAATAATCTTCTCTCGCTGGCTACGAAACGCCGGAAATGCATCAACAATACTCTTAAGATTTGGCATCCCTGCTTGGACAGACTTGTTTTGGACACTGGCTGGAAAATTCCTTAATAACTCAGAATTTTGTTCTGCATCGTGGCTACTATATAAGCAGATTCCGTTTTTGTCATACACCTCGAGTGCTGGAAAATAGAAAAAGCCTGTTTTGTCTCCATTTGCATGATAGCGCGCTTCAGTATACGCGGACAAAGGAAGCCTACTTACTATTGTTAAACCCTTGGAACCGGAATTGCATGCGAGAGCAAGCAGGAAAACAGACGTTATGAGAAAAATGTAGGATTTGCGACGTTTGCCGGATTGGCCAAGCACTGAGCTCCTCCTTACTTCGTTAACTCAACTTGAAGGACCCGTAGAGACTTCGCGGGAATACTTTCTAAGAGAGTCTCGACTGCTTCATCCTGAGGCTTGCTTTTCTTCCAATTTGGATATGTGACCACAAACAAGGTGGGACGGTGGTCAGAGAGCAGCTCTCTTTCCCGCTCTTTGAATTGCGGGACCATCTCAATTGCCTCCTTGAACGAGGGTCGAACGTAGCGATCACCCGATTTTGGAATTTCCTTCGCCAACCGGTGAATGAATGCCACATTAGCGGTTACATCTGTACCGTAATAAATACTCATTCCAGACGGCGCATAGAAATCGAGAGAAGGGAGTCGCAGCGTGAGGGACTTTCCGCTTGCCGACGCATCCGGGTGATTCGCGAACCATTGCAAGTAAGCGTCGGCGAAATCACCGTTCTTCATAGACGCGATTTTTAAACTAGCGGTGTCAGGAACGAAACAAAACAACAGGAATATCGATATCCAGATCTTTTCAGCCATTGGCGTTTGACCTCAACGGCGAACCATGCTTCGAAAAAGAAGATGGTTCGCCGTTCCTAAAGATTCAACAGCTCAATCCCAGTAACTACGGGCAGGCTACTTCGACCTGAACGCAAATGGTACGGCCATTAAAATCGGTGCGGCAGCGAGTGAAGAAGCACTGGTCTGCGTGCGCCAGTGGCGCATAAATACATAGAGTTGAAGCTAGAACTCCTAAAGCTGCTAATACCTTTGTAAATCTGCTCATCTTGCAATCCTTTCTCAAGTTAGTCGCCATGTCATGTAAGAACATGTTTTTACACATGGTGCATGGTGGTAGGTATAAATACTACTTTTGAATAGCGATGTCAACGAGCTAACTAAAATATCTATCGAGCAGATCTAATGCATTTAGCGCCGAAAACACTTAGATCTCGAATAGTTGAACCTATGTCAGCTACTCTAAAGCAAACATAACAATGCTACGTAGCGTGGCTACTCGAGCATCGTCGGAAAATGCCACGCTGGTAGTTTCAAAATGGAAATGGGGTTTAATGCTTTTTTCTTGAATTCAGAACGAGAGAGCTACCTTAATAAGCTCGGACCGCTTTGGGCAGATGCAACAGCTTGCTCGATTCGTTTTCAAAGGCGACGATTTCTAAAGCGAGGTGATTTCTTGCCAGATTCTAGCTTTTCAGCCATGTCTACTTCTTTGCTTCTGTGCTTCGGCTGCGCCCATTCGACTCCTTAGCTTCACTCAGGGCTAAAGGCCCTGTGCAGGCAGCCTTTATCGCAGGCCTGAAGGCCTGCTCCACCCTGGCATTCTCGATAAAATTCCCTGGTACTGCATGGTTACAACTTGCATCCTCAGGATGTTTCCTCATTCTTGTCGCTGCGCTCCCCACCGCCTTGAGTGCAATTCTGCTGGTGATTTCATCTGGCTCCTGCCGCATCGGGCTCGACGTGCGCGGACGGCGCGAGCCCTCTTCTAGAATTCCTGTCGCCTGCGCGGCTCTGCGCTCAACATGACAGAGGTTGAAATCGCCGAGATCGCCGTCATCGTCAATCACAAGAGCGGCGACATCGCCGGGAGCGGAAGAACCTCACCGCTGATAAACACTGATCGCACTGATTTACGGTGATCGAAAAATAGTTTGCCGCAGATATGCGCAGAAAAGCGCAGATAAAGCACAAGGGTAGCAAAAGCTTCTGGATTGTCGCGATTCGCGCGACAGAGGGGGGCTAAAGTTTAGTTGCGTTTTTTTATAAATCAGACATGATGGAAGAATCGGGACATCTGGTGATCGGATGATCTGGTGATCTGAAAAACAAAACCAAGCTGCCCAGGCAGACGGGGAAAGTTCTTTGACAATTCAGCAATTAGCAACTGGCAATTAGCAATTGGCCAAGCCGCACTGGAGCTCGCCTTTGCCAACCGCAGTTGGGATCGGGTGGGATGGACTGGGATGTCTTCGACTAAGCGCTTTGGAATCCTAGTTGGAGATACCCGGGATACCCGGAGTGCTTCAGCACATCGGGTGGTCGGGTGATCGGGTGATCTGGGGATCGGATAGCAAAAACCAATGCCCCACCGGGAATTGAGGCGGAAAAACGGTGATTTAAGGCATGTCACCCAACGAATTCCTTGGGTGTAATTGGGTGACCTTGGGTGTAATTGGGTGAAACCGGGGGTAGGGGCAGGGGGGCCATCGCCGAGATCGGAAAGTCAAAAGCTTTTACCACAGAGAACACGGAGGAAAACCGAAATGCCGAAGGCGGCTGTTCCACACGAGTATCGCCGGGAGCGGAAAGGCAAACCTTACCGCGGATTAACGCGGATGGTCGCGGATCAGAAAATCGTTGAAACCCACGCCAAATTGGGATGACTGGAATGACATGGGATGAGTGACGGGGGAGGGGTGGCGCGCAAAGCGCGCCTATCGCCGAGATCGCCGTGATCGCGCGACATCGCCCGAGAGCGGATGACCAGATTGAAGATTGAGTAATCGGGTAATCGGGTAATTGAAAAGCAAAGGCAAGAGCAAAATCCGATCCAATCGCAAACCCATCCGCAGAATCCAATCACCCCTCCAGCACCACAAACGCCATGGCCTGGTCCTTGGTATGTGTCAACGAAAGGTGGACAGTTTTGCACCCAAGCTGGGCAGCGAACTCAGCGGCTTTGCCGGTAAAGCGGATTCCGGGACGGCCTCCGGGATAGCGGACCACTTCCACGTCCTGCCAGGTCACGCCCAGGTGCAAGCCGGTGCCGATGGCCTTCATTCCAGCCTCTTTGGCGGCGAACCGGGCGGCCAGCCTTTCTGCCGAATTGGCCTTGGAAAGACAGTATTTCACCTCATTTGGGGTGAATACCCGGGTCAGAAAGCGGTTACCAAAGCGTTCCACGGAGGCTGCAATCCGGGGTACCTCAGCGATGTCAACTCCTGTGCCTACAATCATTTGCACGCCTTTCTCGCCCTGCTATCATCGCCCAATTTGGCCGGTTGGGCAACCGGCTATTTCTAAGCAGACAACTCTGGATCGCCTAGGTATAATGTGCCTGCGGTTTTTCGAAGCGCTGTACAGCGGTACTGCACCCCAGCAACCTGCCTGCACTAGTTGAGAAAAGCGCAAATTCAGAACAAGGAATGCGTGCATCACAATGGAACAAGGAACAGTTAAGTGGTTCAATGACGCAAAAGGTTATGGCTTTCTCTCCAGAGAGAACGGCGAGGACGTGTTCGTTCATTTCTCCGCGATTCAGGCAAACGGTTTCCGCAGCTTGAAGGAAGGTCAGGCCGTACAATTCAGTGTCGTCAAAGGCCCCAAAGGCTGGCAGGCAGAGAACGTGCAGTTGCTGTAAATAACCGAAGATTTTGTCTTCTAAAAGGGCAGCCTTCATGGCTGCCTTTTTGATTTTTGCGATCAGGACCAGGGGGGAGCGGCAATTTTCACCACGGAGGCACGGAGACACGGAGAAAACCAGGGCTGGCTGCCGGGGTTGATACCCGCAATCAGCAATGAAACCGCAAGAAAGATTGGAATCCACTCATGGGTCTCTTGCGTGGTTTCTCTTGACTGGGTCTTCCAATGTTAGGGCTTCAACTCTGCTTCAGCGAGCCATGGTCGCCTTTCTTTCACAGTGGCCGATCGTTTCTCGATCTACATTCAGACCGCGTTGCAGTTGGTCGTTACTAAAATCGAGAAGCGGACTCTGGCTTTCTCCGGGACTCCGTGTCTCCGTGGTGAAAATTGGATCCTGTGTTTCCTGTGGAATTGAGTGCTACCTATAATGAGGAACTGTGCTGGTTTCCGACTTCGACTTCCCTCTGGACGATGACCTGATTGCCCAGGAGCCGCTGCCTGACCGCAGCGCCTCCCGCATGCTCCATCTCTTTCGCCGGTCGGGTGCAATCGGAGAAGGCCAGTTTGAAGACCTTAAGTTCGCCGCCCTGCCTGATCTGCTCCGCCCCGACGATCTGCTGGTCGTCAACAACAGCCGCGTCTTCCCCGCCCGGCTCTTCGGACGCCGGTCCGGACTGCACGCTCAGCCGGTCAGCCCGCGCAACCCGGCTTCCCGCGATTTTCTCCACGGTCAGGTGGAGGTGCTTCTTACCCGCCAGGTTGGCGACTGGGAATGGCAAGCCCTAGTTCGTCCGGGACGCAAGCTGGGCGTCGGCGAGAAGATTCACTTCGCTGCCGAGGGCCAGCACTCGCCCGAGCTCGAAGCCTCACCCGAAGTCGAAGCCTCGCCCGAGCTCGAAGCCTTGCCCCAGCTCGAAGCAAAGATTATTGCCCGCGGCGAGTTCGGCGAACGCACATTGCTCTTCACTCCAGTCCCGGATTTCTTCGCTACCCTGGAGAAGCTTGGCCATGTGCCGCTTCCGCCTTACATCGCCCGCGATGACAAGAACGACGACCGCGAGCGCTATCAGACCGTTTACGCCCGTCCGGAAGCTCGAGGCAGCGTGGCCGCCCCGACCGCCGGACTGCATTTCACCTCTGAAATTCTTTCCCGACTGAAAGCCAGGGGAATTGAAGTGGCGGAGATCACCCTCCACGTGGGTCTGGGAACTTTTCAGCCCATTCACGTCGAAAGCGTGGAAGAGCACAAGCTGCACCGCGAGGTCTTCCGCATCAGCGAAGAGGTCGCGGACAAGATCAACTCGGCCAAATCGCAGGGCCGTCGAGTGGTGGCTGTAGGCACAACGTCAGTACGCACCCTGGAATTTGCGGCGTCACAAAATGAAGCCGGGCGGGTGCAGGCTGGCTCAGGCGAAGCCGACATCTTTATCTATCCCGGATTTCAGTTTCGTATAGTGGACGCGCTGCTGACCAACTTTCATCTGCCTAAGTCCACTTTGTTAATGTTGGTTTCAGCCTTTGCAGGACGAGAAAACATTCTCCGCGCATACGAGCATGCCATTCGCGAGCGCTATCGCTTCTTCAGCTATGGCGACTGCATGTTGATTGAATAATGCCGATTGAGTAGCGCCGCATATACTGATGCTGGCAAATAGAGGAATGCACATGAGGAAGATTGCGTTGTGTTTTTTGCTGGTTGGCCTCTGCACTTCAGGACTGGGAGCTCAGTCTGACAGCAAGAACGCTCTAATGCTGATCATCACCCATGTCAACGTGGTGGATGTTGCAGCCGGAACCATTCAGCCTGACATGGAAGTGGCGATGGAAAACGGCCGCATTATGTCAGTGGGCAAGGTGACCAAAATCTCCGTCCCGCACCCGAGGATCGTTAGGGCTGTGGACGGTCACGGCAAGTATCTCATTCCCGGCCTGTGGGACATGCATGTGCACGTGATGTTCGGCGACTGGATTCCCGGCAGCAAGGAAGTATCGCTGCCATTGTTTGTCGCCAATGGCGTGACTGGCGTGCGCGATATGGGCGGCAACCTGGACACGTTACTCGCCTGGCGCGAGGAGATCGCTGCCGGCACGTTAATTGGTCCACACATGGTGATTGCCGGGCCTATGCTGGATGGTCCCAAGCCGCGCTTTCCTGATTCGGTGCAGTTGACTTCCCCCGAGCAGGCGCGCAAGGCGGTGGACGATCTGAAAGCCAGAGGCGTGGACTTCATCAAGGTGCAATCGTTCATCCTGCGCGACGAATATTTCGCCGTGGTAGAGGAAGCGAAGAAGCAAAATCTTGTTCTGGTCGGTCATGTGCCGGACGTGATTCGCGCATCCGAGGCTTCTGACGCCGGACAAAAAAGCATTGAGCACCTGACCGGAGTCTTTGAAGGCTGCTCCACCCGCGAAGATGATTTCCTGAAAGGCCCCAAAACTCCCAAGCAGTTTCTTGACTCCTACGATGAGACCAGGTGCAAGGCTTTGATTGCACAGTTCGCGCGCAATCACACATGGCAGGTGCCGACCCTGGTCTGGGAGCGCGGACAATGGCTGGTGGATGTAACCGATTTCAGCAACTGGCCTGACATCAAATACGCCCCGCAATCCTGGCAGAAGAAGAGCTGGCCAACTTTTACCAAAAGCATCATCGCTGAACTGGATACGGATCCCGTGGCTGCGCGCCGGCAGTTCGTACAGAAAGAGCTGGAGATGGTGAATGCCATGCTCAAGGCCGGCGTGCAGTTCATGGCCGGAACTGACACAGCCGCGGCCGTCGCCGTACTGCCCGGATCGAGCGTGCATACCGAATTGGAATACTTTGTGGAAGCAGGCTTCACACCGGCTGAATCATTGCGCACAGCAACTCTGAATCCAGCCATCTTCCTGGGCGAAGAGGCTGATCGCGGCACGGTGGCCCAGGGCAAAATCGCCGACCTTGTTCTGCTGAATGCCAATCCGCTGGAAGACATTCACAATATCCGCAAGATATCAGCCGTCATCATGAATGGACGTCTTTTCGACCGCGCTGAACTGGACAAAATGCTCAGCCAGATTGCCGCGTATGCAAAAACACATTGAGCTGGGAACCAGTGAATCAGTGGCTTTAAACGGATCATCTCAACAAGGGCGAAGATAAGAAGATAGAAGACTTAAAGACAAAGGACCATTTGAATGAAGATTGATTTGACCGGTAAGACCGCCATCGTGAGCGGCTCAACAGCAGGCATCGGCCTTGCGATCGCCAAGGGTCTGGCCGAATCCGGAGCACACGTGGTGGTGAATGGCCGGACGGAAGAACGCGTCAAGAGCGCCGTCGCCGCCATCAAGGCTGCAGTTGGCGATGCAAAGCTCACCGGCGTCGCCGCCGACCTGGGGACAGAAGAAGGCGCGGCTACTCTGATCAAGAAAGTGCCGGAAGCGGATATTCTGGTCAACAATCTGGGCATCTTTGAGCCGAAGAAATTCTTCGATATCCCCGACGACGACTGGCTGCGTTTCTTTAAAGTCAATGTACTCAGCGGTGTTCGCCTTTCCCGATACTATGCGCCGGGGATGGTAAAGAAAGGCTGGGGGCGTGTGCTGTTCATCTCCAGTGAATCCGGTCTCCAGATTCCAGCAGAGATGGTGCATTACGGCATGACCAAGACGGCGCAACTGGCCGTGGCCCGCGGACTGGCTGAAACCCTGGCCGGAACCGGGGTAACCGTGAACTCTGTTCTGCCTGGTCCAACGCGGTCTGAAGGGGTGGAAAAGTTCATTGAGCAGGCCGGTAAGGCCACCGGCAAGACGGCTGCCGAGATGGAAAAAGATTTCTTTCGCACCATGCGTCCAAGTTCCCTCATCAAACGATTTGCCACCAATGAAGAGGTTGCGAATATGGTGGTGTACCTGGCGTCTGAACAGGCCTCGGCGACCACAGGCGCTTCCGTTCGCGTGGATGGCGGCGTCATACGCTCGATTGCATAGTTTTTTCGGCCTGTTAATGAGTTTCCCGTTAATGAGTTTAAGGTTAATCAGTTTCCCGTTCGTCAGTTTAAGGTTCATTAGTTTGACCATTCATACATTGAGGACCCCTTGCGGACCCGGTTAATAGTTTTTATCAGCATCATTCAATCCATTTTGTTTCTCGGCCACTGGCTTATCTATGTGACTCTGTCCACGTTCTGGGGAGGGTTCGCCTCATCCACCGCGTCCAAGATTATTCTTGCATTGCTTTCCATCAGCTTTGTGGTCGCGTCACTGCGCGGATGGTACTCATTCCATCCGCTGGTCCGATTCTTCTACACGTCGGCGGCATTCTGGCTGGGCCTGTCCAGTTACCTTTTGTGGGCTTCGCTCGCATGCTGGCTGGCCTTTGGGATTTCTGCCCTGGCAGGTCTGGGCTGGCGTCCAAGCCACATTGCTGACCTCTTTTTCGCTGTGGCAGCTCTCATCTCAATCTACGGAGTGCTGAACGCTTCCTGGCTGCGTGTACGCCGGATCACCGTGAAGCTGCCGAATCTACCGCCGCAGTGGCGCGGACGCGTAGCCGCTCTGGCCAGCGATCTTCATCTCGGGCACGTTCGCAACGGTCGATTTATCCGCCGGATCATCGCCAAACTCACTGCCCTGAAACCTGACATCGTCTTTCTTGCCGGCGACGTTTATGACGGTACGGCAGCCAACTTTGAACATCTGGCCCAGCCCTGGACCGGCTACTCCGCGCCTCACGGCGTTTACTACATACAGGGAAACCATGAAGAGTTTTACAGCCATGCCGACTATCTTCCTTCGCTTAAGCGTGCTGGTGTGCGCGTACTGGACAACGAAAAGATGGAAGTGGAAGGCCTGCAACTGGTGGGCGTCCACTATCGTGACGCCGTACACGCCGACAACTACCGTGAAATCCTGCAGCGCGCCGGGATCGACCGCGATCGCGCCAGCATTCTTCTATTGCATGCGCCGGTGCAGCTGCCTATCGCCGAAGAGGAAGGCATTTCACTTCAGCTCTCCGGACACACGCACGGCGGCCAGTTCTTTCCCTATAACTTCATCGCCAACAAAGTCTGGGGCAAGGTGGTTTATGGATTGCAGCGTCTGGGTAATCTGCAAACGTACACGTCATACGGCGCCGGGACCTGGGGCCCGCCTATGCGTGTGGCGACAAGGCCGGAGATCGTGCTGATCCAGTTGGAATCGGCATAGGCTTCGGCATTATCGTGAAAGCGTGCTTCCTGAACGCATTGCATCCTGGAAGCATCGGCCGTCAAAATTGCGCCTGGTAAATTCGCGCGCTTGTTAGAATCACCCGGTTGTTAGAATCAAGAGTTGGCCACGCAATCAAAACCCGCACAGAAGGGCCGCGTTTACCTGATGGACAGTATGTCCTTCATCTTTCGCGCTTACCACGCCATGGCGCGGCAGCGGCCCATGTCCACCAAGACCGGCATTCCCACGGCAGCAACTTACGTTTTTGTGAACATGCTGCGCAAGCTGCGGGCAGACTTCAATCCTGAATATCTGGCGGCAGTGTTTGATCCTGCCGGCCCAACGTTCCGTGACGAGCAGGCCAAAAACATCACGTCAGTCAAAAAGTTTGATTCGAAAACCCAGACTTACATTGAGCATGAGTATCACGGCTACAAAGCCCAGCGCGCGGAAATGCCTGCTGATCTTCGCCAGCAGGTGCCGTTCATCCGTCAGGCACTGAATGCCTATCGCATTCCCATTCTCGAGCAGGCCGGCTTTGAAGCCGACGACGTGATTGGCACGCTTGCGCGCAAAGCAGCAGAGCAGGGCTATGAAGTCTTTGTAGTGTCCAGTGACAAGGACATGATGCAATTGGTGAACGACAAAGTCTGCATCTTGAACCCACCCAAGGACAACCTGATCTGCAACGCTGACAAGGTGGAAGAGCTGCTGGGTGTGCGTCCTGAACAGGTGATTGACGTGATGGCCCTGCGCGGCGACTCCGTTGACAACATTCCCGGCGCGCCCGGAATCGGCGACAAAGGATCCGTGGAGATCATCAAGCGGTTCGCCACTCTGGAAAATGCTCTGGACCACGCGGCCGATGTTGAAAAGAAAACCTATCGCGAGTCGCTGCAAAACAACCGTGACACCATTCTGTGGAGCAAGAAACTGGTCACCATTGACCAGGACGTGCAGATCGACCTGAATCTTGACCAGATGGTGGCCGGTGAGCCGGACAACGACGCCTTGCGCAAGCTCTTCGGTGAACTTGAATTCACCACCCTCTTGAAAGAGCTGATACCTGCGCTGGAAGTGAAAGAGACCGATTACCGTGAGTTGAAATCGGCAAAAGAGCTGAAGGCGATCACAGGTCCCAAATCTACGCTGGCCGTGGCCTTTGATTTTGTACTCACCGAAAAAGCAACTGATGAAGAGGCTGAGGTTGCGGAGGCACCAACTGCGTCAGGCGACCTGCCATTTACACATCAGCCTTCGTTATTGGGCATGTCCGAGCCAGATACGCCATCTTCAAACTCCGGCGGACCTTCACCCCTGCAATTGGCATTGGCATTATCCAGTCAGGCAGGCAAGGCATTCACGTCGGCGATCGATGGCAATGAACTTTCTTCGGAGCTGAAAAAACTTCTGGCAGATGCCAAGGTTCCCAAGGCCATTCACGATTACAAAGCTGCTCTGCGTGAATTGCAGCCGCATGGCGTTACTCTGGCCGGCGTTCGCGATGAGCCCATGCTGTTTTCCTATCTGGTGAATCCGACATATCCACGACATTCATTGGCGGAAATCGCGCTGCGCAATTTCAATCTGAATCTCTCGCCGACTCTGGCGGAAGCCGCCGACGTCACCGGCCGCGTCGCCGCAGCATTGCGCAAAGAAGTGGAAGATGCGGGACTCATGAAAGTCTACGACGAGATTGACCTGCCGCTGGTGCCCGTGCTCGCACGCATGGAAGATGCCGGCGTGAAGATTGACATGGGCATGCTGGCCACTCTTTCCGTCGATCTGGAAAAAGGCTGTGACGCCAAGGCCCGTGAGATCCATGAAAAAGCCGGGCACACCTTTAACATCAATTCACCCAAGCAGCTGGGTGATGTGCTGTTCAACAAGATGAACCTGCCGAAGCCGGTGAAATACGGCAAAGGCAAAATGATTTCCACCGCCGTAGATGTCCTGGAAGAGCTTTCCGAGGAGCACGAAGTTCCAAAGCTGGTGCTGGAGTACCGGCAGCTTGCAAAACTAAAGAGCACATACGTGGACGCGTTGCCGTTGCTGTTGAATCCGGCCAGCAACCGCCTGCACACCACCTTCAACCAGACCGGGACAGCCACAGGGCGCTTGTCTTCCACCAATCCGAATCTGCAAAACATTCCTATACGAACAGAATTGGGACGCGAGATCAGGGCGGCATTCATTGCTGAACCCGGCAACGTGCTGCTCTCTGCCGATTACTCGCAGATCGAACTGCGGCTGCTCGCCCATTTCTCGGAAGATCCGCTGCTGGTGGAGGCGTTCCGCCAGGGCGACGACATCCATACGCTCACCGCATCCCAGGTATTTGAAATACCGGAGTTGATGGTTGATGCGGAACATCGCCGCCGCGCCAAGGCGGTAAATTTCGGCATTGTGTACGGCATCTCGCCATTTGGCCTGGCCGCGCAGCTTGGCATTGAACAGCGCGAAGCCAAAAAGTTCATCGAAGCCTATTTTGAAAAATATCAGGGCGTGCGGAAGTTTATTGACCAGGTTCTGGAAGAAACCCGGCGCGAGCAGAAAGTAAAAACCATGTTTGGACGCGTACGCCCTATTCCGGACATCAACAGCAAAAATGCCAACATGCGTGGCTTCGCCGAACGCACTGCCGTTAATACTCCGTTGCAGGGCACCGCAGCCGATCTGATTAAGCTGGCCATGATCCAGATTGACGAAGAGCTGCGCAAACGCAAACTTGCATCGCGTATGCTGCTCCAGGTGCATGACGAACTGTTATTCGAAGTGCCGGAAGTCGAGCTGGAAGAGATGCGTGCGCTGGTGAAAGACAAGATGGAAAACGTGCGTCCGCTAAAAGTTCCATTGGATGTAGAGATCGGCGTGGGGCTCAACTGGCGGGATGTGGAGTGATGTTTTACATCCCGAGCGCAGCGAGGGAGTCTCTACGCCTAATTAATCTTCTTTGCGGCTGCGCTCCCTGGCCTCCCTCATATAACGGGCATCGCGGATTCGACTGATATGCCAGGCACGAACGTAAGCCTTGAGAAACGTTCTATAAACAGACTCGGCTAGAACCCACGCGAGAAAAGGCAGACCGCCGAACAAAATCACCCAGCCAATCAACGCGATCACCGATATAGAAAGACCAACCAAACCGGCCACCACCGGCAGCAGTAGCCACAGGAGAATTGCGACTGCTGCGGCGATTGCTAAACGCTTCAGCCAGACTTTGAGTGAGGATTTCAATTGTCCGGAATATCTCACACATGGCTTGGGGGTTCAAGGGGTGGAACGGAGGCGGCGCGTTGAAACTGTACCTAAACTTACACAGTTCCCAACGCTCTTTCAATGGCTCCCGCGATGCCGTTTGCCAGCCTCTGCACCGTGGCTTCTGACGCCGCTTCCACCATCACGCGCGCCAGCGCTTCCGTCCCTGAATAACGAACATTCACGCGGCCGCTGCCGTTCAGTTCGCTCTCGGCCGCTTGAATCGCCTGCATCACTTCCGGGATCTGCTCGAGCGGTTTCTTCTCCCGCACACGGACATTCTTGATGGTCTGCGGGAAGACTTTCAGATCAGATACCAACTCGGCCAATGGTTTGCCGCTACGGCACACGACCTCAAGCACCTGAAGGGCCGTAAAAAGTCCGTCACCGGTCGTCGCTTTCCGGGAAAAGATAATGTGGCCGGATTGTTCGCCGCCAAGGACCGCGCCGGTCTTCTGCATCATCTCTAAAACGTACTTATCGCCCACGGGTGCGCGCAGCATTTTGATGCCTGAGGCGCGCAGCGCAATCTCCAGTCCCATGTTGGACATGGTGGTAGCAACCACAGTGTCCTGCGCCAGTTCATGATGCGCTTTCATCTCGCGCGCCAGCAGCAGCATCACGGCATCACCGTTGACCACGTTTCCGGCAGCATCGGTAAAGAGTGCGCGGTCGGCGTCGCCATCAAAACAGATGCCGATATCGGCTTTTTTCGCGGCCACTTCTTTCCCCACGATATCAGGATGCAGCGCTCCGCAGCCTTCGTTGATGTTGCGCCCGTTGGGCTTGCTGTGTGTGTACTCCGCACGCAGGCCGCAGGCTTTGAGGACCTCAGGGGCAATCGCGCTGGCGGCGCCGTTGGCGCAATCCACTATCGCTTTCAGCTTTTCTGCGCCGGCAATGGGATGCGCCAGCCATTGCACGTAGGCATCGTGCAATTTCCTATCGCCCGGTAAAGAAGAGTCGCCTTTTTTTGATATCGCACCGTCATTGGAACTGAGCAGCGCAAAGATCTCATTTTCGATTTCCAGTTCGGTGGCGTCGGGCAGCTTATATCCATCGCCGCCGAAAACCTTGATGCCGTTATCCTGCCAGGGATTGTGCGAGGCGGAAATAACCACACCGGCGGAAAACTTCTGTGTGTGAGTGATGTAGGCAATCCCGGGTGTGGGGATGAGGCCGGCGCTTGCCACTTCTACGCCGGAATGACGCAGTCCCGCAGCCAGCATGTCTGCAATCCAACCGCTCGATTCACGCGTATCCTGCCCGATGACCACGCGCCGCGGGCCCGATGGAAGATGGTCGCCAAGAGCACGCCCAACGGCAAAGACAGTCTTTTCGTCAAGCGGATACTCGCCAGCAACACCGCGAATCCCGTCCGTCCCAAATAATTTTCTCAATCGGCACCCATCTCTTTTTATCACAGAGGTCACAGAGTACCCATAGGAGGAGCTAGACGTGTCATTTAGTCTCAGGAAATTCTTAAGTATCCTGGGCGTTCTTCACTTCCGCCGTGAAGCTTCCACGTGCGACCTTGGCTGAGATTCGTCCGCCCGGTTTCAACTTCGAAGCGTCTTTCACCAGCTGCCCTTTTTCGTCGAAGACCAGAGCATAGCCACGTTCGAGAATTTTGACTGGCGACAGCGCGTCCAGTTTGCTGCTGAGTTCTGTGATCCGTGAGCGGTCCTGGGCAAGCCGCGTCTGCATGGTATGCAGCAAAGAGTTTGTGTGCGCATGAAGTTGGGTTCGCGTGAGAGTCAGTGAGCGGCGAAAATCAAAATGGCGGATCCGAGAAGCCGCGTTCTCCAGCCGCCTGTGATGGCCGCGCAATTCATCGCTGAAACCAGAAGCCAGGCGAAAAATGAGTTCATCCAGCCGCTGTCCACGGCGTCCCAGAAAATCCTGCATGCGTCCGAAGGCGCCGTGCTGCGCCAGCTCAGTGAGGTGATTTCTGGCCATCAAAAGCTGATAACGCGTTGCGCGATCTAATCGTCGATGCAGATGAGCCAGATGTTCCGCGAGCTGGTGCTTGGAATCGATCACCAGCTCCGCCGCAGCGGAAGGCGTAGGCGCTCTTAAATCAGAAACGAAATCGCAAATCGTAAAATCAGTCTCGTGGCCCACGGCAGAGATGACCGGTAGCTCCGAAGCGGCGATCACGCGGGCCAAACCTTCATCATTAAACGACGCCAGGTCTTCCACCGAGCCTCCGCCGCGGGCAACGATGATCACATCGACCCCCATGCCCCTGGCGCGGTTGAAATATTTCACTCCGGCAGAGACTTCACTGGCTGCGTATTCTCCCTGCACCTGCGCCGGATAAATCAGGATGCCGACATTTTCGTGCCGCCGGGCCAGAATATTGAGCATGTCTTGCAGAGCTGCGCCACGCGGAGAAGTGACGATGCCGATACGCCGTGGCAGCTGCGGAATTGGCTTCTTGCGGGCGGCGTCAAAGAGCCCTTCGGCTCCCAGCCGGTTCTTGAGCTGTTCGAACGCCAGCTGCAACGCTCCAGCGCCCACCGGTTCAAGAAATTCCGCTGATAGCTGCAGTTCACCGCGCGCGTCATAGATCGTCACCCGGCCGCGGGCCACGATCTGCAATCCGTTTTCGGGCTTGAATCGTAGCAGCCGCGCCTGGCTGCGAAACATCACAATGCGAAGCTGGGCATCGCCATCCTTCAGCGTGAAATAGAGATGACCGGAATCGGCTGGCCGGAAGTTGGAAATCTCGCCTTCTACCCAGACGTCCGTGTATCCGCGCTCCACCGTGGTACGCACGGCGCTGACCAGGTCGCCCACGCGCCATATGCGACGCGCCGGCGCCAATTCAAAGGTGAAACCGAGCTGCGGATCAGAAGACACTGGTGAAAGTTTATCAGGTGGAAATGTTCGCTATGCCAGAGTTCTCAGTGCCGCCCGCGATTGACGAGCCAGAGAATCAGGGAGAGCACAATGCTGACAATAATCGATGTAGCCAGAGGAAAGTAGACCACCGTGTTCTTGCCGCGATAAGTGATATCTCCGGGAAGACGCCCCAGGGGAAGATTGAAGCGCCCCGCAAGCAGGAAGATTGCGCCGATCAAGACGATTACGCCGCCAACAATGAGCAGCAGCTTGCCTATGTCTGCCATGCAGATATTTTAGCCGCGCGGAAGAATTGGCCGCGAATTTCGCGAATCGACGCGAATCAATAAACCCTCTTTTGGTGGTGTGTAACACCGCGATCATTCACGGAGTTGTTTACAGCCATAGACAAGCAAAAAAAAGAAAGCCGCGAACCCCGCGACCAAACAACCCCCAGAAAAGCTTTCTTCTCTGATTCGTTTTGATTCGCGAAATTCGCGGCTAATTATCTGTTACTTCCAGTACTGGTCGCGCAACTCCGTCTGTTTGTTGACCAGGGGAATTTCCTGGCCGTCAATGAAGACGTGTTTCACGTCCGTCTTCACGTCCAGCGGGTCGCCGTTGGCCACAACCACGTTTGCCGTCTTGCCCACATCGAGCGATCCCAGTTCTTTATCCACGCCAAACATCTGCGCAGGATTGAGCGTGATGGCCTTGAGTGCTTCTTCCGGTGACAGCCCGAAAGCGGTTGCGTAACCGGCCGCGTAAGGCAGGTTGCGCGAGTTATGCGCCTCATACGATGCAAACGCTATCTTGATACCGCGCTTCGCCATCTCCGCAGGGAGACGGAAGACCGCATCATAACGCTCTGACTCTTTCGGCTGTGTGTAGATTGATCCTACGATCACCGGAAATCCGCTGGCCGCGATCTGATCCAGAATCGACCCAGCATGCGTGAGACGATTGAGAATTACTTTTAAATGAAACTCACGCGCCAGCCCCATGGCAGTCTGCACGTCGTTCGCTTCCTCAGCCGCCAGAACAACCGGCTTCTGGCCGTGCAGGTACGGAAGCACCGCTTCCAGCTTGAGATCGCGCTTAGGAGGAGCGCCGGCCTTGTCAGCGTCGGCGGATTTCTTCTTCTCGTACGCAGCCATCTTCGCCTCATAGTCCTGCGCGTCGAGGAAGGTCTGGCGAAGCTGCGTAGCCATTCCCATTCGCGTGAAGGGGAACTTGGCGGTCTCAAAGCTCTGGTTACGGCGCTGAGCTCCGGTAAAGTTCAGGGGCATGGCAATGTCGCGCACCAGGATCATCTCTTCCGCCGATTTTCCGGCCAGCTGGATGAAAGAATCCTGTCCGGGTAGCGTGTCACCCTCAGCCGGAGCAACTATGGCATTGGTAATGCCGTTGATGCGCGCCACCGGGATGAGCGCGGTTTCCGCATGGAACGCGTCATAGACATGCATGTGGGGCATGATCTCATCGCTGTTTTCCAGCGTGTCATTGGTCATGCGATCAGCCGAAATTTCGGTCAGACCAAGGTGCGTTTCCGAATCGATCAGTCCGGGATAAACCGTCATTCCCGTTGCGTCGATCACTTTCGCCGATTTCGGAATCGCCGTGTTTGCGCCGCCGATGGCCGTGATCTTTCCGTTCTGCATCACGATCACGCCGTTTTCAATTACGCCGTGAGAGACAGTGAGCAGTTTGCCGCCACGAATGGCAATCACATCAGAGGATGCTGGTTTCTGCGCCGGAGCCTGGGCCCCTGCAACAGCCCCAAGAGAAGCAGCCGTAGCAAGAGAAATTAAAAGCAGAAGTTTTTTCAACATGATTACTGGACCTCCTTATAGTGGGTGAGGCCAAGCCCCGTCAGCGAACGGTCAAAGTACACATCGCCGTCGATAAGCACCTTGTCCACCAGAGCATTGGATGCGAGTGGATAATTATTCCAGATGGTGATGTCAGCGTCCTTGCCTACATCGAGCGAGCCCACCTTGTCATCCACACCGATGATCCATGCAGGATTCAGGGTGATCATCTTGAGTGCGTCTTCTTCACTGATGTTGCCGTAATGCATGATCTTGCCGGCTTCTGAATTCAGGCGGCGCGTCACATCCTCTGAGTCGCTCTTCAGTGCAACACGTACACCTTTATGTAAAGAGATGGCGGCATTCCATGGGATGCCGTCCCATCCTTCATACTTAAAGCCCCACCAGTCAGGCCAGGTGGCGATGGCTACCCCATTGGCGGCAATCTTGTCAGCCACCTTGTAGGCTTCCAGGGCGTGGTGGAAGGCGCGAATCTTGTAGCCGAACTCCTTGGCCAGCGCCATCTCGGTGAGGAACTCATCAGCGCGATAGCAGTGGATCTGCACCAGCAGTTTGCCGCGCAGAATGTCAGCCAGCGCTTCCAGTTTCAGGTCGCGCTTGGGGGGAGTGGCGTCCTTGTCGCCTTTCTTCACCTTGGCGTCATAGTCGTCCCATGAGCGCATGTATTCGCGCGCTTCAATAAACGCCGCGCGCATCACTTCAAAGTTTCCCATGCGGGTGGAAGGAAGCTGGTTCTTTCCGCCATAAACGCGCTTGGGATTTTCGCCGCTGGCAAACTTGATGGACTGCGGCGCGCCTGGGAACAGCATCTCTTCCTTACCCAACCCGTACTTGTGTTTGATGACAATGGCCTGGCCGCCGATCATGTTGGCCGAGCCGTGCAGCAGCAGTGACGTGGTTACGCCGCCGGCCAGCGCGCGATAAACTGCCTTGTCGTTGTAGTCAAAGGCGTCCTTCATCATCATATGCGGTGTGATGGGGCTGGTGGGTTCGTTCACGTCGTCCGATAGCGCGATGTGTGAGTGTGAGTCGATGATGCCGGGCATCACCCACTTGCCGGTGGCGTCAATCACCGTCGCATTAGCGGGAGCGTTCACCGTCTTGCCAACGGCGGCAATTTTGCCGTTGTGCACATACACGCTGCCGTTTTCGATCCGGCCATGCGTCACCGTGAGCACGGTAGCGCCCTTGATCACAACGTCATTGTGAATGGCTGGAGCTTCAGGATTCGGTTTCTTGTTCGGCGTGCCGCTTTCTGCCGGGGCGGACTTTTGTTCGGTGCCTGGGGTGGCCTTTTCCGGACTTTGCGGGTTCTTGGAAACAGGTGAGGGTTGCTGCGATTGTTCCGTCTGCTGCGCGACTGCCAGAGCGCTTAACAGGAGAAAGATCGAAAGCAACATCACCCCAAAGACATGAGAGCGACGCGCCATAGTTGGGACTCCTTGGTGTGGTTGTGGGACGAGCGATTCTAAGAGGCAGAGTTGCGGGAGTCAAATGCTATCATTCGGGCCATGCGAGCCGTTGTCCAGAGAGTGAGCCGGTGCAAGGTGACGGTGGAAGGAAACGTTGTCGGCCAGATTGGCGCCGGACTACTAGTGCTGTTAGGAGTGGCGAAAGAGGACACGGAAACCGCGGCTGACTATCTGGTGCAGAAAGTTCTTGGCCTGCGAATCTTTGAAGATCCCGAAGAGAAGATGAATCTCTCCGTGATGGACACACGCGGCGAAGTGCTGGTCGTCAGCCAGTTCACTCTCTATGGCGACGTCCGCAAGGGCAAGCGACCGTCATTCGACGCTGCCGCCCGGCCCGACGAAGCCAAACGCTTATACGAATATTTTGTCGAGAAGGTCCGCGCTTCCGGACTGCGCTGTGAAACTGGACAATTTCAAGCCATGATGGACGTTGAACTGGTGAACGCCGGCCCGGTCACGATACTTGTAGATTCGGAAAAGAATTTTTGAACTCTACCGCGGATCGGCGCGCATGAACGCGAGTCAGTTTTGCAGGTGTCCGCACTTATTTGCGCTTCGCTCCTTCCCTGTGTACCATTCCGGCCTATGAATCGCTCGTTCATCCGACTCAGCTTGTTCGTCGTTATTCTCAGCTATACGCTCGCATCCGCCCAAACACACGCTACCGGGCAATCAACCGCCAATGCAAACGATGAGACCGTCCAGCTCTTGCAGGCGCTGGCTGACGCTCCCGGACCTTCCGGGTTCGAAGAGCCGGTGCGCAAGATTATGGTCGACCGAATGAAACCGCTGTCAGACAAGCTCAGTTATGACGGCCTGGGATCGGTGATTGCGGTGCAAGGCAACAGCGGTCCGCGCATCATGGTGGACGCACACATGGACGAACTGGGCGGCGTGGTGCGCCGCGTAAGCAATGACGGCTATCTCACCATGCAGATGCTGGGCGGCTGGCTGGACCAGGCATTGGTGGACCAGCGCTGGACCATCATCGGTTCGAAAGGGCCAGTCAAAGCCGTGACGGGCATCCGCGACATTCATATCGTCCCGCAGGAAGAACGGACCAAGGTTTATCCGCGTGAATCGGTGTTTCTTGACGTGGGCGCAAAGAATGCCGCGGAGGTAGCCGCGATGGGAATCTCGCCGGGCGATCCGGTGGTTCCGGATGCGCCGTTTGCAGTCATGAATGGCACGCAGAATTATCTTGGCAAGGGATGGGATGATCGCGTGGGATGTGCTGTGCTGATTGCCGCCATGCAGAAGCTGGCGAAGACATCACATCCGAATCAGATTTACTGGGTGGCCACCGTTCAGGAAGAGATCGGCCTGCGTGGTGCGCACACCGCAGCCGACCTGGTGAAGCCGGAGATCGGCATCGCCATTGAAGGCGGCGTCACACGCGACGCTCCGGGCGTGCATCCCGAGGAAGCACAGGAATTGCTTGGTGCAGGACCGGCAATCTTTCTTTACGACTCCAGCGCGTTGCCCAACCGCAAGTTTGTGGGCATGGTGAAGCAGGTGGCGAAGGACAAGAGCATTCCGCTACAGGCAGACCTCATCCAGGGTTATGGTGACGATTCGGCAGAAATACAGAAAAGCAACGGCGGTGTGCCCACGGTCAACATGGTTGTCCCTGTGCGCTACACCCATTCGCACAACGGAATCATGAACCGTGGCGATTTCGACCACATGGTAAATCTTCTGGTGGCCATTCTTCAGGGATTGGACGCGAAGGCCGTGGGGAATTTGCGGGATTTTACGCCGTAGTGGTTTAGGTTTAGGTTTAGGTTTAGGTTTAATCCCGAGCAGAGCGAGGGATCCCTATGGCCTCGCCAAATTTCAGGCCAACGCAGGGCAATGGTTCTCTCGCTTCGCTCAGATGCGATCCTGGCAGACTGTAGGGATCCCTCGTTCCACTCGGGATAAAAACAAAGACTAAGAAGACAAAACCGCATCCGCCACCTTCACCGCTTCCACCACTGGCTTCACGTCATGCACACGCACGATATGTGCGTCGTGCATGACAGAGATCACCACAGTCGCCAGCGTTCCGTTCAGGCGGTTTTCTGCGATGGCATCCTTGCCATCACGCGCAAGTGTTCGGCCGATAAACGATTTACGTGACGTACCCGAAAGCAGCGGCAGCCCGAGTTCACCGAGTTCGGCAAAGTGCGCCAGCAGCGGAATGTTTTCATCAAAGCGTTTGCCGAAGCCAAAGCCCGGATCAAGCACAAGCCGGTCACGATGAATGCCCGCAGAGATGGCTGCTTGCCCTATTTCTCCCAGCTCGCGTTTTACTTCGGAAACAATGGCCGGCGACGGTGCCTGCGTACGCCAGACTTCAGGAAGTCCGCGGGTGTGCATGAGAATCACGCCGCACCGCAATGCAGCCAGCGCCGAAGCCATAGCGGGATCCCAGCGCGTGGCGCTCACGTCATTCACAATCTCCGCGCCGGCTTTCACCACCACTCTGGCAACTTCGGCCTTATACGTGTCAATCGAGATCAATGCATCGGGTCGTTCACGCAAAATGTCTTCCATCACAGGCAGAACACGGTCAATCTCTTCGCTGCTGGAAATGCCCTGCTCGCCCACCTTCACGCCGGGACGCGTGGATTCACCCCCTATGTCGACCATGTCAGCGCCTTCGTCAAGCATTTGCAGGGCGTGGGCAACAGCGTGGTCGCGACGGAGGAATTTGCCCCCATCGGAAAACGAATCGGGCGTGACGTTGAGGATGCCCATGACCATGGTGCGGCGGCCGAGTTCGAGGGTGCGGCTGCGCAGTTGCCATTGAAATATTGGGCGTGAAGACATCGGGTTGAATTTTAATCGGTTTGGATTTTAATCGGTTTGGATTTTAGACGACTGAGTTTGATTTTGTGCTCTGCCCGTTGACGGAGCCGTATAATCTTAGCTATCCCCATGCGTCAGAAACGTGTCTTCGCCGTACTGCTTCTTCTTGTCTGCTTGCAGATCAGCGTGCCGGCCCAATCACACAAGCATCCGGCAACAGCCAAGACAAAGGTCACTGCGCACAAACCCGACCTGGCGGAAAAGATCAACGCCATCCTGAGCCAGCCGCAGCTTGCCATGGCGCATTGGGGAATTGATGCCGTGGATCTGGCAACTGGCAAGGCGATCTACTCTCTGAACCAGGACCAGCTTTTTGTGCCTGCCTCCAACATGAAGCTGTTTACAACGGCTGCGGTGTTGGCAACGGCGGGACCGGACTACCGTTTTCACACCACGGTGGAAACCACAGGCAAGGTTGACGCGAACGGGAAGCTGCAAGGCGATCTGGTGATTGTGGGTCGAGGCGATCCCAACATCTCGGGCCGCGTGCTGCCTTACCAGCTCAAGAGTGAACGCATTCCGCCACACACACAGGTCCTGGAAGAAATGGCGGACCAGGTGGCACACAGCGGATTGAAAGCGGTGAATGGCGATGTGCTGGGCGATGATACGTTTTATGCCCCGGAACGGCTGGCCGAGGGCTGGGCACAGGACGATCTGCAATGGGTGGATGCGGCCCCCGTTTCAGCCCTGGCGTTCAATGATGACGTTGCTTTTATCGATATTCTGCCGGGAGCCCACGCCGGTGACAAAGCCCTGGTCTCATCTGAAACCGAAGGCGACTACTACGAGTTTGATAACCGAATTGTCACCACAGCTGCCGGCGTCACGCGGAAGGTCGGCATTCATCGCGAACCCGGGTCACATAAAGTTCTGCTATGGGGCGGGATTCCAGTGGGCGATCCGGGAATGAAGGAAGCGCTGGCAGTGGACGATCCGGCAGCCTACACGGCACAACTGTTTCGTATGATGCTGGAACGCCGCGGTATACAGGTGACCGGCAGTACTCACGCCTTACACGCCGACCTGGCACAGTTCTTCGATCTTCCCAATGCCCTTCCCAATGCGTCTGTAATAAATCAGAACGGAGCGGGCGATAGCGCGACACCAGCACATGATGGAATTCCCCAGGCGCCGGCGTCCACCGTTGTTTCAACCAGCTCTCAAACGCCCGCAGCCGGACCCTCGCCAACGCCACAGGTCTTGGCCGAACACATTTCCCTTCCCCTGATCGAAGACGTAAAGGTTATCAATAAGATCAGTCAGAATTTACACGCTGAGATGGCGCTCCGGCTGGTGGGAAAGTTAAGCGGCGAGGGCGCATCGTTTGAAGGCGGGGCGGCGGCGGTGAAGAAGTTTCTGGTCCAGGCTGGAGTGAAGAGTGATGAATTTGTTTCCCTGGATGGCTCCGGGCTTTCACGGCGCGACCTGGTTACGCCCTCTGCCGTGGTGCAGCTTTTAACCTATGCCTCACGGCAGGCCTGGGGACCAGCCTACGAAAACTCACTGCCGGTGAGCGGAGTGGATGGCTCACTGTCTGAACGCTTCGTCAACACGCCGGCGGGTGGACTGGTTCACGCCAAAACAGGCAGCCTGAGCCATGTGAATGCGCTTTCCGGTTATGGACAGACTCTGCAGGGGAAGAAGTTTGCTTTCTCCATTTTCTGCAACAACCACAACTTGCCCGCAGGTAAAGTGCTGGCCGCCATCGACTCTATTGTCCAACTGCTGGTCAGGGAAGGCGACGCAACTGTAGCTTCCCGCCCCTAGCTGGACTTCTCAGCTTTGTCCCCGCGCTTAAACGGCCATAGCCGATGTTTCTTGTCTTCTTTCTTATCGTCCTTCTTTTCGTCTTTCTTCTCCGCCGATTTTTCCAGAGCAACGCACTTCAGCGACCCATTCTTGTTGGCAATGTCGCCCGTGCACTGATTCGCGTTGCGCAGCTCAGTGGCAACGTCAGTTCCCTTTTCATTGCGGCAGCTGGCCAGAAGGGTGTTCCCATGGAGGTTGAAATCGGTACAGGTGCCAAGGTATGAACCGGGCGGAATGATGCCCGTCTGGCAGCTCAGCACGCCATTGAGGTTGATCACGCCCTGAGCGCAGCTTTTGGCGTTGCGCAGTTCCACGGAACTCCACTTTCCGTCGGATGACTGGCATTTTGCCCGAAGCGTGTTTCCCTTCATCTCAATGTTCTGGCAACTTTCAGTGTATGGGCCGGAAGGCGCCGTTTGCGTGAAAGCCAATGGCGCAAGAGCGAGAAGGAGAGCAGTTAGAGTGAAAGAGTTAAAAAGTCGCATGGTTTGTCCCTCGAGCCGCGGACCATCCGCAGCAATTCGACGAAATACGGGGGGAAGTTTTCGTGCGTTGTGCTCAGTATAGTAGAGTTCCTGGATTTAATCTCCGGGAAAAAACACCTACCACGGAGACACGGAGGCACGGAGAACGTCGAGGCTTAGTGCTCGTAACCGGGATATGCCTGGATCAAGAGAACTTACCGACATCAGTCAATCAGTTTGATTCCGCGTCCCCTTTTGGTCACTGGAAGGCTCTTGACGCCGAAAGGAATAAGAAAAGCGGCTCACCTAACAAGGCTCGGGAAGATTTTCTCCGTCTCTCCGTGTCTCCGTGGTGAGATGTTTCCGAGAGGGATAGCCGAGAGAGGATTTATCATCAACCAAGGTGCTGGATCTCAATACAGAAGTTAAATACGTCAAGGGCGTAGGCCCGCGGATTGCCGAGTGGCTGGAGCAGAAGAACATACACACGGTGGAAGACCTGCTCTATTACCTGCCGTTCCGCTATGAAGACCGCCTGAATCCGCGGAGCATTGGTGAGTTGCGTCCCGGCGAGATGGCTACGGTCATCGCCGAAGTGCGCAACTCCGCGTTATTTCGCACCAAGCGCTTTCCCATCTTCGAACTGATTGCCGGACAGGGGCCGTCGACGCTGAAATGCATATGGTTTCGCGGCGAGTACCTGCGCGACCGCTTCAAGCCCGGACAACTGGTGGCGTTATACGGCAAGGTGGAGTCGGCGTGGAAGGGCCGCGGCTTGCAGATTAATCAGCCGCAGTTTGAAATTCTGGATAGCGGACAGGCCGAGCTGGAAGCCGGAGAGGTTGAAGATCTGGAGTCGCTTGAAGTCGGCCGCATTGTGCCGATCTACGAATCCGCTGCCGGCGCCAAGCTGACCTCACGCTGGTTTCGCCGCATTATCTATGGCGCGCTGCAAAATCTGCGGCGCGATGTAGCGGATGGAGTTCCCGAAGCCGTATGTCGCCGCCTTGAGTTAATGGACCGTCGCGAAGCCTTCGACAAAGTCCATTTCCCTCCGGTGGGTGAAGCATTTGCCGATCTGGCCGATCATAAGACTCCTGCGCATCGCAGACTTATTTTTGAAGAGCTGTTCTTTCTGGAAGTGGGACTGGAGATGAAACGGCGCCGGCTGCGACAGCGAACAGGAATCGCTTTTAACCTGAATGACAAGGTCCGTGAAGCCATCAAGAAGATCCTGCCATTTCATCCCACGGCGGCGCAGAAACGTGTATTGAAGGAGATTGCCGAGGACATGCAACAGCCGTCGCCCATGAGGCGGCTGCTGCAAGGCGACGTTGGTTCAGGTAAAACGATTGTGGCACTGCAGGCGGCGGTCATCGCCATGGAGAATGGTTACCAGGTGGCATTCATGGCGCCCACCGAGATTCTCGCCACACAGCACTACCTTTCGGCGAAGCGCATACTTGAAGACAAAGGCTATCGAGTGGTGCTGCTTACGGGATCTCAGGAAGATGACCGCAAGCGCAGCGCCCGTCGCCACATCGCGCAGGGAAACGCGCATCTTGTGATCGGAACCCATGCGCTGATCCAGGAAAACGTTGAATTCAACAATCTGGGACTGGTGATTGTGGATGAGCAGCATCGCTTCGGCGTGATGCAGCGTTTTAAGCTGATGAAGAAAGGTGCGGCCGAACCGGACACACTTGTGATGACCGCCACGCCCATTCCGCGAACACTGGCGCTCACCCTGTATGGCGACCTGGACACCAGCATTCTGGACGAGTTGCCGCCGGGACGCACGCCCATCACGACCCGCAAAGTTTCAGACGATCGCGCCGACGAGGTCTGGGACTTTGTGAAGAAACAGGTCAAGGCCGGACGCCAGGCGTATGTTGTGTATCCGGTCATTGAAGGCGTGCCGAATGATCAACCGGAGATTGAGTTTGTGGAAGGGCCGGCGGCAACGTCGAAGAGTGGGCTCAAAGCAGCCATCCATATGCATGAAGAGCTGCGCTCCAAGATCATGCCGCATCTGCATGTAGGGCTCTTACACGGGCGCCTTGATGCCGAAGAAAAAGAACGCGTGATGCAGGAATTCAAGAAAGGCGAAATTGAGGTGCTGGTTTCCACCACTGTTATCGAAGTCGGCGTGGACGTGCCGAATGCAACGGTGATGGTGGTGGAGCACGCGGAACGTTTCGGCCTGTCCCAGCTGCATCAGTTGCGCGGACGCATCGGCCGTGGCGCGGCAAAATCCTACTGCGTCCTGATGACTGGCGGCAAGGTCTCTCAAGAGGCAGAACGCCGGCTGAAAGAAATGGTTCGCACGCAGGATGGTTTCGAAATTGCCGAACTGGACCTGGAGCTGCGCGGACCGGGAGAGTTTTTTGGCACCAAACAGGCTGGAATGCCAGGGCTGCGTGTAGCGAATATTTTGCGCGACCGTAAATTGCTGGAACTGGCCAAAGTTGAAGCCAGGCAGATTGTGGAAGAAGCTGATCCGGAAGTGACACAGGAAGACTACGAGACGATCAAGCAGCACCTGAAACAGCACTGGCAGAGAAGGTATGGGCTGGTGGAGGTAGGGTAAAAAGCCTTTATCCCGAGCGAAGCGAGGGATCCCTATAGAGTGGAGAATCCAGAAGTGAACTAATAGCTCGCTTCGCTCAGGAATAGAATTGCAGACAGTAGGGATCCCTCGTTTCACTCGGGATTTTTAAAGAGAAAACTTAAGACGAACAATGAAAACAATATCCAAATCCGACCTCTACCGCGCGCTTCCATCCGTGGATGAGTTATTGCAACGCGCGGAACTTGCACCGCTGATCGCACGCGAAGGACATCCGGCCGTCACTGACTCAGTTCGGGTTTTGCTGGCACAATTGCGCAAGCATATCAATGAGGGGCATCTCTCCTCGCCTGCCGCGGTCAATGGCGCCATGGATAACATGGCTGGAACGATCGATCAATTGCTTCGCAAGACGATGGAGTTCTCGCTCAAGCCGGTCATCAATGCCACGGGCGTAATCCTGCATACCAATCTTGGTCGCGCGCCGCTGGCGGAATCGGCGTTAAAGCGTGTGGTGGGAATCGCCGGGCGTTATTCCAATCTCGAATTCGATATTTTGGCGGGTGAACGCGGTAGACGTGACACCCACGTCGAACGTCTGTTTTCGCGATTGCTGAACCAGGACGGCGTAAGCGGCATTCGCACGGTGGTTGTCAATAATTGCGCCGCGGCCGTGATGCTGGCGCTGAATTCGCTTGCCGAAGGCGGCGAAGTGATTGTTTCACGCGGCGAACTGGTGGAAATCGGTGGGTCATTCCGCGTACCGGATGTAATGAACAAGTCGAGCGCCATACTGCGGGAAGTCGGGACTACGAACCGCACGCGTATCGAAGACTATGAGCGCGCAATCAATGAGAATACCAGGCTTCTACTGAGGGTCCATCGCTCCAACTTTGCCATTATTGGATTCACGGAACAGCCGTCACTGGAAGAGCTGTGCGAGCTTGGCCGCAAACACAAGATTCCCGTTATGGAAGATCTGGGTGGTGGCGCACTGGTCCCGCTACGCAGCTTCGGCGTCAATGAAAGCGGTGTGGCGGAGAGCCTGCGAGCGGGCGTAGACATTGTGACCTACAGTGGTGACAAGATGCTGGGTGGTCCGCAGGCAGGCATGCTCAGCGGACGTGAAGACCTGGTCAGGAAGGTACGCTCCAATCCGCTGTTCCGTGCCTTGCGTGTGGATAAGCTGACGTATGCAGTCCTGGAAGCCACGCTGATGGAATATATACGGCAGAACCATGATGCGATCCCGTTTCTGCACATGATGCGAGTTTCCGCCAATCAAATCAAGACCCGGGCCGAAGCTCTGAGGCAGAAACTTGCCGGCATGAAGCACCTGCGTACAGAAATCATCGAAGGTGAATCGCTGGTGGGTGGCGGTTCCGCGCCGACGTCTAAACTTCCCTCTTTTCTGCTGGCGGTTACCGCCGACAAACTGAGCGCTGATGAACTGGCTGCTCGACTACGCGGACATGAAACACCAATTGTGACCCGCGTGGACGAAGGGCGTGTGCTGCTTGATTTGCGCACTGTGTTTGAGGACGAAGAACATCATGTGGTAAAAGCGCTGGAGGAAGCAAGCGGGAATTAGGTACTTGGCTCTTGGTAGTTGGTATTTGGTTGTTGTTATTTGCTAGTCACCAAAACCAAATAGTATTTGGTAATCGCTTGTTGTGTCTGCGGCTGGCGAATTAATTTTCGACTCTGACATGTCGGGCATGAGAAACGGGCTCACATCATCGCCGTTCGGCTCTGGCATTTACCCAATTACCAACTACCAATCACCAACAACCAATGACCGCTGTCTACACCATCGGCCACTCCACGCGCGATCTTGCTGAATTCTCGCGCGTGCTTCAAGCGCATGACATACGCTTGCTGGTGGACATACGCGCCTTCCCCATGTCGCGACGGCATCCGCATTTCAATCGGGAACACCTTGAGTTATGGCTGCCTGAAATTGGCACGGATTACATCTGGGAAAAAGACCTGGGCGGCCGCCGCAACAAACAGATGCCGGCGGATGAGTCGCCGAACATAGCGCTTAGAAACCAGTCGTTCCGGAATTATGCGGACTACATGTTGTCGGCTCAGTTCGGCAGTGCGATTGACAGGCTGGTACAGCGCGCGGAGAAACAACGCACGGCGATCATGTGTGCTGAGCAGTTATACTTCCGCTGCCATCGCATGCTGGTCTCAGATTTTCTGGTCAGCCGCGGACACAATGTTCTGCACATCATGGATGAAAAGCCGCCGAAAGAGCACACGCTAATGAAGGAGGCGCGCGTCGTAGATGGCAAGCTGGTGTATCGCGGCGACTATTTACTCTGAAACGCCGGGCGAGCGGAGAAAAATAAAGGGACGCACGATGCGTCCCTTTGCCGAAAAAACAAGAATCAATCTAGTGGACTTCAACCCGCTGCGTCAGCTTGAAAGTAAGTACGGTCTCGGCGGGCAAAACGATTTCCTTATTTCCGGTATATGCGGCGCCTGCTGTGCCTGCGCCTGCGCCGGCGACTGCGCCAATCGCTGCTCCTTTGCCGCCTCCCGCCAGAGCGCCGATCAGGGCGCCTGCTCCCGCGCCACCGCCAATGAATCCAGCCGTCCGCTTACCCTTGCCCTGTGTAACGCGTTCCACGGCCGCGGTTTGAACCGCATGAGCTCTGCCCTTGATGTTGATGGAATCCAGGCGAACCTCAAGCAGGGCCCCGCCTTTGAAATGGCCCATACTTTTTGCATCAACCACCTGGCCGTGGGCTTCAGCGCCTGCGGCGATTACACTCTTGCCGCCGACCGTTACAGGCTCGGCGATGCTGGCTGAAAATCCCTGGCCGGCAAGACTGTCTTTGGAGCTGAGCGATTCGCTCAGCCGCACATGCACCACGGTCCCCGCAGGGATGGTGATCATCTCAGCAACTGGCTTAGTAGCTTCGGTACCGTTTTTCGCGTTTGCGCTGGAATCGGCGTTGCCGCCAGCGGCAGAGCCATCCGTGGATGTAGCCGGCGAGTCCGACTTCGCGCATCCGATGGCGAGCGACAAAGCAAGCAGGGCCGTCAGGTAAATAACTCGTAAAGATTTCACAATTTCCCTTTCGCTGAAAACATAGTTGCTCAAGTTCTAGCAGATCAGTACTGCTGGAGCAATGCACCGATGGCGGTGTACCCCTTCTCCAAACAGGACTAAACCACAAGGGAATGAAGGCTTTAGGGTTTGGTTAAGACGTCCGTAGTACTTGTGACCGGCAATTTTGCGGTGTCCAGCGATGCGGTGGAGCTTGTGGCCACTGAACCGGCGTTCCCGTTGCTTTGCGCCGGAACTGAAGTCTTAGGTTCTGAGGTCTCAGGTTCTGAAGTCTTAGGTTCAGTGGTCTTAGGGTCTTCAATTGCCGGCGCTGGAGCTGGAGGAGCCTGAATTTTCTCCAGATATTTTTTGGAATTGAGTAGCGGACGTTCCAGGCTATGGTTATAGGGAGTCCAGTCAGTATCAGGATCGCGCAGGAACTGCGTGCGCATGCTTTCCATCTTGGAATCAAGATCGTCGAGATAATGCAGCATCAGCGCTTCTGGAAACATGGGAAGCTTGGGGCTGCCGAATTCGTATTTTCCGTGATGGCTGATGATCAGGTGCTCCAGCAGGACCTTGTATTCGTCAGGAAACCCAGGCAGTTGAGCAAGCTTCTGGTGCAGCATTTCCAGTTCGATGATCATGTGCCCCAGGAGCTGTCCGCGCGTGGTGTACGTGAATGACCGCGAGAAGCTCAGCTCGTGCACCTTGCCGATATCGTGAAAAAAGGCGCCTGTAAGCAGAAGGTCACGGTTGATCTGTTCCGGATAATTACGGCACGCAAGGTCGCACAGCTGGAACAGTGATACCACGTGGTCCAGCAGCCCACCGATGAAGGCATGATGCAGTGTCTTGGCCGCGGGCGCATTTTTGTAAGCGAACTCAATCTGCGGGTCAGCCATAAAGGCTTTAACCAGCGCCTTCAGCTGCTCGTCCTTGAAGCTATCAATGAAACCGCCCAGCGTCTGCCACAGCGCATTGATGTCTTTGGTGGTGCGCGGCAGATAGTCTTCAAATTCAACTTCTGACTCTTCCATGGAGCGCAGCTTGTGCACGGTGAGTTGAAAGCGTCCGTTGAACTTATTGATGAGGCCGCGGACTTTGACAAAGTCGTCCTGCTCAAAAACGTTGATGTGGTCGGTAACGTTGTCCCACATCTTGGCATCGATGTGGCCTGTGCGGTCCGCCAGGGTCAGCGCCAGATATAGATCGCCGCTCTTTTTAGGCTTGGCCTGCTTGGATACCACAACGAAGGAAGAGGTAATTACCTCGTTTTCGTGCAGGTTGCAGTCGGAAATGTAGAACTCTTTCATGAATTGTCCGGTGAACTTATATTAGCTGCAATTCGGTCCCGAGGGAATCAGGCACCTTAATAAGCGAGGGGTTCTACTTTCCAGCGGCGATAGATGCGAGCATCTTTGAAGATGGTAACCAGATCGGCATCGAGCTCGCCATCGGTCACCGAAAGATCGAGTATTTCCAGCGCCCGCTCAACCGACACGGCTTTTTTATAAGGACGATCAGCGGCAGCCAGAGCGTCAAATATGTCAGCGATGGTCATCATGCGGGCTTGCACCGGAATTTCCGGAGCTGAAAGCTTGTACGGATATCCTTGACCATTCAACTTTTCATGGTGCGCGCGGGCGATCTCCGGGATATTCCGCAGTTCGCTGGTCCAGGGAATCGCCTGCAGGAAGCTGACCGTGTGAAGCACGTGGGCCTCAATCTGCTGGCGCTCGTCATCATCCAGTGATCCCTGTCGGATGGAAAGCAGTTTGAGTTCTTCCTGATTGAGCAACGGCTGCTTGCGGCCTTCGGAGTCAGTATAGGTGACGTTGGCAATTTGCAGCAGTTGGCCGAAATCGCCCTCAGGAAGCACCGTGGGCTCATTGGCCCAGATGATCGCCTGAAGATATTCGTCCAGATGGCGAAGGTCCTCTTTCAGCCCTTTATCAAACTGGCCTTGCGACGCAAGGTATTCTTCGCGTCCTTTCTCAAGCAGGTACTCGACCCTGGACTGTAGAACTTCGCTTTCCAGCGTGCGGCGGACAAATCCGAAGCGTTGTTTAATGAGTTCCATCTGTGCCGGATACAGCTTCTTGGCTTTCACCAGCACTTCTTCGCGCACGCCGACTTTGCCAAAGTCATGAAGCAGGCTGGCATAACGAATTTCACGCATCTGGTCCCGCGAGAAACGTACTGGCGCGTATACGCCGGTATTGAGATTATCCACCGCCTCCGCCAGCGCCAGAGTCAGATTGGCGACGCGAAACGAGTGTCCCGAAGTCGCCGGATCGCGTGTTTCAATCGCGGTAACGGAAGCACTGACAAAACCTTCAAACAATCTCTGAATGTCAGCGTAAAGCCTGGTGTTTTCCATGGCCACTGCTGCCTGGCTTGCGAGCGATAAGACTATTTCCTGCTGCCGCGCTGTGTAAGGAATCACCTGTTCATCAATGTCTTCCTGGGTTGAAAGAGGGGCGGCAAAGTCGCGTTTGGCGTTGATGAGCTGTAACACGCCCAGAATCTTTTCCTGCTGATTGCGAATCGGCACAGCCAGAATGGAGCGCGTGCGATATCCGGAGTCCTCGTCAAACTTTCGATTGATGGTGTATGGCTTGTCCGCCGACAGGCGGTATGCGTCTTCAATGTTGACGATTTCCCCTGTCTGCGCCACGTAGCCGGCAATGGAGTGTTCATCCACATCCATGGTCACTTCGCGAAACCGCACCGGCACAGTATCATTTTGCGCCAGCTTGAACCGCAAACGTCTGGGATGGTCTTCCCGTGCAGGCGCGCCCTGCCCATTTTCATGATCGCTGGTTTCAGCCACTCCAGGGTTCAGGGGGGAAACCTGTTGTCCGGCGGTTTCCGCTTCTTCCACCAGATAGATGGAACCGGCGTCGCTGGCCGTGAATGCCCGCGACTTGGTAAGGATCAACTCCAGCAACCGCTCAGAATCCCGCTCCGAGGATAGGGCCACGCCAATCTGATTCAGCTCATGGATTTCATGGCTCGCGCCGGCCAGCCGTTGATTCACCTCATGGCGTGTGTGCACCAGATGAATATGATCAAGCGCGTTATCCACCATGCGGTCCAACAGCGTTTCCGGCACATCCAGCGGAAGATAGGCATAGATCGCTCCATCATTGCGTGGATCCTTGAAACGCATGTTAGTCAGCGCCAGTACGCGCGTGTTGGGCAAACGCAGCGAGTGATAATGCTGCTCTACCAGGTCTTCGCTGGAAACCAGAACAATGCGTTCCAGTTCAGGGCTCTCCCCTGCCAACGCCTCAAACGTCTGCCTGCGAAAGCGCTGCACGGTCAGAAAGTACCGGCACGCAATGGTATCGTCAGCAAAATACGCGATTACCGGTAGCGGGCGCATACCGGTTGTGTCACGGCGCTTTGGAGCCACGGCTTGGTACATGCTGAACTTTCGCTACGTCAGGGTGAGTATCTGGTAAGTCTCTAACTTTTAAGCGATCTTATCGGAAACACGCGCCATTGTGGAACCAGAGTGGCACATTGGTAATCAGGCCTTCGCCTCAATTTCAGGTGCCAAAAGGGCACATGCTTTCCCCCATCTTTTTCATGAACAAGCGGTAAATTCAGCCATTAGAACAGTTAAGCACAAATCGCGTTAATGTCGTGATTTTCCAGAATGCGCTTTGCCGCACCCTGCCTGGCCACTTTGAGCATGGCGCGCCCAACGCATTCCGTTGTGGTTACATATTTAGGCAGCAGTACTTTCCACAAGGGAAACAGCGGCGCCATCACTGCATAAAATGCTGCATACCATCGCGTCTTCGTTTTGACTCCGTGCAACGGCTGAATGTAGGCAGGACGAAACGCGTAGGCTGCGCGAAACGGCATCTGCAACAACGCGTTCTCGGTTTCGCCTTTAACCCGCGCCCACATCATTCGTCCGCGCTCCGTGCTGTCTGTGCCGGCGCCGGAAACGTAGATGAACGTCATTGCCGGGTTGAGTCTTACTAGCACTTTTGCGACGGCAATGGTCAGATCGTATGTAACGCGCCGATACTGCTGCTCGTTCAATCCCGCCGCTGAGACGCCAAGGCAAAAGAAACAAGCGTCATATCCAGACAGCCTGTCTTCAACGGAGGAAAAGTCCAGGAGATCTTTATGCACCATCTCCTGCAGCTTCGGATGCTGCTGGCCCGTGGCACTGCGTCCGACGGCCAGCACGCTGATCACGCCGGGATCCAGCAGACATTCCCGCAGCACGCCCTGCCCAACCATCCCCGTTGCACCGAAGATAATTATTTTCATTTCAATCACCCTGAAAAGGCTTATTGATCATACGAGAATCGCAATCGCTTCTCACTGCTTTGGTTGATCACTGTGCGAGAATAGGCCGCAATGCCGGTTCCCAATGTACCGATCCCAGACTTCATGTATGGCACTGCCTGGAAAGAAGAGCGCACGCCGGCGCTCACAGAACTCGCCTTGCGGAGCGGTTTTCGCGCCATCGACACAGCCAACCAGCGTAAGCATTATTTTGAAGCCGGAGTCGGCCAGGGGCTTGCGGCTGCTTATCGCGACGGCATTGTCACCCGGGCCGATCTTTTTCTGCAAACCAAATTCACCTACCAGAATGGCCAGGACCATCGCCTGCCCTATGATCCCTGCGCAAGCCTTGCCGTGCAGGTGGAACAATCATTGACCAGTTCGTTCGAACACCTTGGGACTGACTATGTCGATAGCTTTCTGCTGCACGGTCCATCCTCAGGACAGGAATGGACTATGGACGATCAGGAAGCGTGGGAAGCCATGATGAAAGAGCGGGATCGCGGTCGAACCCGTCTGCTTGGCGTGAGCAATGTTGGATTGCACCATCTTCAGCAGATGGTCGCCATTCATCGTGAAATTCCTGCATTTGTACAAAACCGCTGTTACGCGCGGCTCGGCTGGGACCATGATGTGCGGGCCTTCTGCCGGGAACACAACATCATCTATCAGGGATTCTCATTGCTTACAGCAAATAAGGCGGTAGTTGGCCATCCCATGGTTGCCGACATCGCGTCCGCTGGCAGCGCAACGCCAGCGCAAATTGTATTTACCTTTGCGCGCGCCGTCGGTATTCTGCCGCTCACGGGAACATCCAGCCCCGAGCACATGAAACAAGACCTCGCCAGCCAGGAACTGTCTCTGAGCGCGGAAGAAGTCATGGCGATAGGCTCGCTGGCGGTGTGACGCCAGAGCAACATAACGCTGTGGTCGCGGAATAAAAGCCCGCTGAATGTTCAGCGGGCCGCCAATCGATCATGCTGATTCGCGCAAATTCGCGGCCAATTACGGTTTGGGCGCAGTCGCAGGCATGTAGCTCAGATCGGAGCGGAAGTGCAGTAGCTCGGAATCCGTATGGTAATACGCTTTACGTAGCGAAGCCATGATAGTGGCTCCCTCGGCTCCATACGCTTCCTGCATCATCTGATCCAGCGTCTTTGCCGGGGCCTGCAACTCTGAAATGCTCTTGCGTTCCGTGACCAGTACAAATTCGGGGCCGTGGCCGCCGTTGACCAGCGCGTACCAGCTCGCGCGGGTTTGCGGGTAGCTCGTCTTCGTCATCCCCGCAACTACTTTCTTCACTCCATCAATAAAGTCGGGAACGCCTTCCGGCTTGAGAAAGAAGTGTACAACCGTCAGGTACGGTGGAGGCGGACCCGGACTCAGGGCGGGAACCAGGTCACTCCGGAGGACATAGTACCCCATGGTTTCGCCCGCCTGCGTGGAACCCATGGTGGAGTTCGCGTTGGCGCTGTCGGCGGCGTTGAATTTTTCGCGTGAATCAAAGTCCTTCCAGTCGTGGCCGCAAGAGCCCACGATGTAGTCGCCCGTGTGTTCCCCGGTCTGTACTTCCCAGACGATCCAGGACCATGCGTCATTCTGGGATTTATGCCATGCCATGTGTTGTGCGCGGGCGTGTTCGTACTGCTGTGTCATGCCCGGCTTGACTTTGTTGGTGTGAATTTCACAGACGCTACTGGCTGGCTGCGGACCTTGAGCAAGGGCAATCGTCGCCAGGTAAAGGAATATCAGAGTGCAAAGTGATTTGCGCATTGCGGCCTCCTGAAGTGGTTCAACCTTCGACTACAGCTGCGGGGCCTGTTTGCGAGCGCCAGATAATTGGGGAATTGCAATAAGGATCTATCTACGCTCAATCCCAGTGATGTAAATAACTCAGTTCAAAGTTGCCAGGGCGTCTTACCTTAACCTCATTAAGTACGCTTTCGCCGACTCTAAATATCCCAGGTACCCCCTCTTCGATCAGCGTTAATCTGCGTTCATCAGCGGCCAAAGGTTTTTCGACTCATTTTCGGGTATCTGTGGCCGAAAGGGTTCCTGGAGAATCTTGCCCGACCCTGTCCCCGGGCGGCGCATAATACATGAATTAGCCTGCATCTTCGGATTAATTCATTAAATGACTGGAGGACACCATGTGGCGAGAACGTGCGTTGAAGATTGTTCTGGTATTGCTGGGCTTGCTTTTCACGGCCGGCATTTATCCTATCGCTAGCTCATTGCGACATGCCGATCAGAAGATGTATACCGATGACATGATGCTCAGCCTCTATGTTGCGCTCGGCATCTTCCTTCTGATGGCCGTGCGTAACCCATCGGCAAATCGCAGCCTGATCGCCTTCACTGCATGGTCGAGTTTCGCCCACGCTTCTGTCATGACAGTCATGGCATTCCAAAAGGCGGAGGAACGCGAACTCCTCTATGGCGTGGCTGCACTCATCGTCATTGGGATAGTTTTGATCGCGCTGGCTCCGGCAACAACACCACAGGAGCGCGGACTGGCCGCCAGGGCGTAGGTGCCGTCAACTGAGAGGGCTTGGTTCTGCGACACTCGAACTGTCCCGGGCGGAGCGGCATCTCAACGGCCAACGCGCACCAGCGTGTCATCGCGTGCCAGGGCGCACCTTAAGGACAGGCGGAGGTGGCTTCGGAGGCGGAGCGATGGGCTCGAAGCTGGACTTTATGTATTGGTCCGCGTTCGTTTCATAGCACGGCAGAGGATTGCGTCTGCGCCCCAGGTCCTCATTGGGCACGTTGCGAGAAAAGATCAATGGCTCACGTCGGCTGGGCGGGTTCCGTGCCGTTAACTGCGCAACAGTCTGGTCGCAATCCGGATCTCGCGAGGCTGAGACCTCATGAACCACTGAGTAATCAAAGCCTGATTCCGAGAGCCGAGGCTGATACGGCAGGAAGGTAAAGACCAGTTTGATGAGACTCCACTCCTCATGTCCGATCTCCGTTTCGGCAATGAACACCTCATGGCTGGAGAAGAAGGAAGAGCGCGGATACCTTAAAGTTACCGCAACCAGACGCACTCGTATGGGCGCCTTCTTGGGAGGATCGGGCCAGCGGAGTTGCCCTTCGATCTGCCTCTCTGAACCCCCAATACAAGTCGCGGCCAGGAAAAGCAGGGCTGTAATCCAGTTCTTCATCCTGACGCTCATCACCCTCTGCTAGTTTGGGCTTGCCACACGGAGTGCTGACGCTCATGCACACCAGGAAATCGTTCGATTTGACCCCGGGATGCCTCTTAAGAGACTACGGAAACGTACGGGCGGTTGCCCGGCGGCAACTCAGGAAAGTTGCTGCCCTGTTAAAGGAGCGCCCGGGGACTAAGCTATCTTTCTTACTTCGATTGGCACCCGCAAAAGCGTGTGATGTTGACGTTCTCTGGAAGGCGGTTCACAAAGATTGACTATGAATGTGACATTTCGGCGTTCACTGAGCCTCATGGCCGGCATCATCTTTTTCTCGAACCTCAGCTTGGCTGTGTGCCTAAATAGCTCACACCAGACAAGCCTGGCCGGTTACGGTTTAAGCCCTGACGCCACTCGCATTGCGGCCATCGCCGAGGACGGCGTACTCTTCTGGTGGGACGTGGCCAGCGGCAAGCGCACGCAGCTCGCGGAGTGCCTTCAACCCGAACTTTTCAACCACCCGATTCTCTTCAGCCCGGACTCCTCGAGGCTCGCGGTCGCGCTGTGGAGCGAGATCCGGGTCTTCGACGTCTCCAAGGGAAATGTGATTGCCCGGCTGACCAGCCTCGAACTGAATGAGATTGACAACATCACTTTCAGCGGCGATGGTCGGCGTCTCGCCGCAAGCTACCAAGCAGGCGCCGTGGTTTGGGAGATCGAGAGCCAGGCTGTAGTCGCATCTATCCCGGTTCGCCCTTCTCGCAATGCCCTGGCTCTGACACACGATGGAGCCCTTCTTGCCCTGGGCTGCCATGATGGAGTCGAGTTGTGGTTGCTGAGTGCGAAGGGCCCTTCGCGCGTGCGCAGGTTAGCCGAGGGCGTCACGGTTGAGTCAATCCTTTTCGCGCATGAATATCAATGGATTGTTGCGCTCACTGCCACTGCGCTTCCGCCGCAACCGAAACAGCGGGTGCAGACATTTAAGCGAGAGATCGCCGTGTGGGATATTGCCAGCGGCAACAAGCTGAAGACCCTCACAACCGATGCGGAGCTTGTTGAGCTCCGATTCGGCCTGACTGGCGGCGGTTCTCATCTACTTCTCGCTACCGACTTCAAAGACCGACTTCGCGTGTGGGACCTTGATTCGGGCGAGTTGAAGGCGACTTGGGAAACTTCGTCGGGTCATCCCAGCGCGGATGGAAAGCTTCTCTTGCGCCAAGGCGGCGACCCGGGCCGGCTTGAGCTCTGGGAAATCGGCAGCCCAGACGAAAGGGCGCGTGCATTTGTCTACAAGTCTCCACTGTGCGCCGAGAGTTTTGCAGACGAGAAGGGGGACGTCAAATTCGAGGCTCTTTTCATTGCTGACGGAACTAGCGCCGACGATGAGCCTTTCGGCTCCTATTCCACGCAGGTCTTCGTTGCGCAGGATTGCACGCGCGTCGACGTTGCACGACTTAGCTTCAAGACAGAAGAGCGATCCAGAAAGGAGCTGGACCGTGAGGTCAGTCGAGCAATAGAAGTCCTGGAGAAAAGCGACTGGCGGCAGATGTCTTCCGGAGAGCGCAGGGTACTCCGCTTTCCGCGGCGGAGTAGCGGCCTTGGGTCGTTCGTTGTGATATGGCTCACAGGAACCTCAATGATGGAGATCACCTCCTCCTCGCTACCGGTTGCGCTCGCGATGGAAAAGCAGGTTTTGGGGAAGAGGTAGCTTAAGGGGAAGTCGGCCACGACAAACTGTACGAACGCAGCTCGGAAGGCGTGAGCGCAGCGGGAGCCTGCAGGAGAAGTCCCGAGCCCAGCCGAGGGATCTCCGAAATTGAATCTTCACGACCCCTGTCAGAACAGCCAGTGTCACTGTCCAGACCTGCCCTGACATACTCCTGAAAAGGAGGGTGCAAACTTGAGAAAAAATATTACTTTCCTACTCTGTTTAGCTACAGCGGCGCTCCTCGTGATCACGGCGCTAAGCGCCCAACAGACCACGCCATCGCCTGCAAGTGGCAAGGAAGTCACCGAAGAACAGGTTAACGATGCCAACATCCAACTGATGCGTCAGGACATACGCTCTGAACGAAAGAAGATCGTGGCCGCGAACCTGCCTTTGACGGAAACTGAAGCTGCTAAATTTTGGCCTGTTTACGATCGGTACATGGCAGAAAATACCAAGATCAACGATGTTCGCCTCGATCTGGTCAAAGAGTATGCAAAAAGCTATGACTCAGGCACCGAGGAACAAGCCGACAGCCTCACGAAGCGCTGGCTTGCCCTGGACCAGGACAGTACTCAGCTTCGTCTGAAATATGTTCCTGAGTTCGAGAAAGTGATTCCGGACAAAAAAACAGCCATGTTCTTTCAGATCGACCGCCGCCTTAGCATGTTGATTGAACTGCAACTGGCCTCGCAAGTGCCGCTGGTAAAACCCTAGGCAGGGCGTTCGGAGAATTCGCTGAAACAGTCTGGCGGAGTTAGCGTCCCCGGGATGTTTTGGCTCCGAGACGCGATAGCTCGCGCGTCTCTTCGCTCAACATGACAGCGTTTGAGGGCTGGCGTCCGGGACGGGCAGATTCACCACTGCCGCACTGCTCGTGCTTTGCACGGGCCCCCTCGCAAGGCGTTGATTCGGGCGACTCCGCTTCGCTTCGTAGCGAACGACTTGGGGTGCTTCATGGGTCGGCCCGCGAGATGCAATATCTTGTGTTTTGCTGAATGTCCGCGAAGGAAAAGAATGGTCGGGACGGGCAGATTTGAACTGCCGACCCCTCGCACCCCAAGCGAGTGCTCTACCAGGCTGAGCCACGTCCCGACGTAAGAAAGCCGCTGCTGTTTAGAAGATTGGGGTTAGCGCAGCGAAAAGTCTTCTTGATTATAACAGGGGTCGAATTCCCTGAAATTCCCCAAAGAATAAAGGCTCCGCGGAACTCCACCGCCTTTGCGCGGATGCCACTGGAATTCCGGGAGCGCAGCCAATGCCTTTATAGGGTAAGCTGCACTTCTGGAAAATATAGCAAAGGCTAAGATAAGGTTATTTTTATGAGGCACTGAGGGCCTACCCTTGATTATTTGGGGGGTGGGACAAACTCCTTCGGCAGCGCCGCGCCCTGTCCGAACAGGAATTGCTCCATCTGTTCCACCAGGAACTGTTGCGCCTCCGGCTTCCAGGGCTGGAGCCGGTATTCATTCAGCAGCATCTTTGAGTGCTCACTCCACATGCGCCATGCTTCGGCACTGACGCTCTCATAGATCTTCTGGCCCAGCGGCGTATCGAACGGCGGTTCATCCAGGCCGGGCAGCTCGCGTCCGAGCTTTGCGCATTTCACCATACGAGGCATTTCTGAAAGTCTCCTTGTTTCTTAGGTCAGATGTTTCTTTGGTCAGATGTTTTCTTGGCGTCAGATTTCATTGTACCGAAGCGGCGGCACTACTTGCGCTTCTTCCGCCTTTGCTTCTGGTCTTTAATTTTGTCTTTGGCTTTCGATTTTGCTTTCGCGGGCGCCGGCTTATTGATTCTTCCCGGGCGTTCCTCCAGCAAAGCAAACTGTACCTTGCGCTGCATGTGATCGATGCGATCGACAATCACCCGCACACGGTCGCCGATAGAAAACGTCTTGCGTGTACGCTCGCCCACAATCTGCCGCGTATTCTCACGAAAAGTATAGTGATCGTCTTCCAGCGTAGTGATCGGTACCAGGCCTTCCACAAACAGGTCGGTCAGTTCAACAAAGAAACCATACTTCGTCACACTGATGATGAGACCATCAAAGGCCTCACCGATGCGTTGTTCCATGAACTTGAGCTTTTTCCATTCCATGAGCTCGCGTTCGGCTTCGTCGGCCGCCCGTTCGGCCTGGCTTGAGGAGTCGGCTACTTCATGCAGTCTTTCTTCCGTATAGCCGGCCACCACTTTCAGTGGCCGTGCAATGCTCTCTTTACCTGGCTTCCCCGTCGTCCGCTTGGACCATGGTGAAGCGTGTTCGCCATACGTCGGCATGGCGCCATACTCCGGACGTCCTTCACCCCGCAGCACATCTTTCAGAATGCGATGGACGACCAGATCAGGATAGCGCCGGATCGGAGACGTAAAGTGCGTATAGCAGGGCGCAGCCAGCGCGAAGTGACCTTCATTCACCTCTGAATAGCGTGCCTGCTTCAGGGACCGCAGCATCAGGAACGACAGCACGCGCTCCTCCGGCTTGCCGGCAATCTTCTGCACCAGCTTCTGGTACATGCGCGGCGTCAGATGCACCTCTTCCGGAAGCTCAACGGTTGGAGGGCGGCGTCCGCTGCCATAGTGTGAGCGCCTGTCCGTTTTTGTCTGCACGCGCTTGATGGGCAACGCTCCCACACCCAGCGAATAGCCAAAGCTGGCGGCAATGGTCTCAAAGTCATAAATGCGTTTGGGATCGGGCTTCTCATGGATGCGATACAGCGTGCCCATATGGCGCGTATAGAGATGCGTTGCCACCGTCTCATTGGCCGCCAGCATGAATTCCTCGATCAAACGGTGCGCCCAGTTCCGCTCCGATGCCCGTACGCCTTTCATCATCCCCGTCTGGTCAAACTCAATCACTGGTTCCGGCAGGTCAAAGTCAATCGACCCGCGCTTCACTCGTTTGCGATTCAGAAGCTGCGCCAGCTCATACATGAGCTGGAAATTCTCCACCATGCCGACATATTTTGATTTCAACACGGTGTCATCTTCCAGAATGGCGTTCACGTCCGTGTAGGTCATGCGATGAACGGATCGAATCACGCCTTCCGCCAGTTCGTAGTTCTGTACTTCTCCGTGGCGGTCAATTTCCATCACGCAGGAAAGCACCAGCCGGTCCACTTCCGGCCGCAGGCTGCAAATGTCGGTGGAGAGTTCCAGCGGCAGCATAGGCACCGCGCGGTCGGGAAAATAGACTGACGTTCCCCGCTTGAACGCCTCTTCATCAATACTGGAACCATATTCCACGTAGTGGGCCACGTCGGCGATGTGTACCTGAAGTTCATAACCTCCGTCGTCCAGCTTGCGGACATGGACGGCGTCGTCAAAGTCGCGGGCCGTCTCCCCATCAATGGTCACGATGGGCAGATCACGGTAGTCATTGCGATGTTCCAGCTCTTTCTGCGGGAGAACGGGACTGATGGTCTGAGCTTCTTCCAGCACCTCCGCCGGAAACATGTGGCGGATGTGGTGCTTGCGGATGATGATTTCCACGTCCACGCCAAAATCATCTTCGTAGCCGATGATCTCAATCACTTTGCCGCGCGGACTCTGATTCGCCTGCGGGAATTGTGTGATCTCAACTTCTACGACAACATTTTCCAGGTCTTCCCAGGTGCCGCGATTCGCTTCCTTGCCCAGCACGCGATGTGGGCTCTGTTCCCGCGGACGCCTCGGGGAAGGCTCTCTATGATCACGATAGATTGTGGAGTGGTAGTCTTCTTCTTCTTCTTCCTCTTCCTCACCCTCCGGTCGCGGGCGTTCCATCCCTGGCGGAATAACGATCTCTGTGGCCACCTTGGCGTCAATCGGCGTCACGTAGTTGTAGCGGTCTCCATAGTGGAAGGTGCCGACCACGGTGACCTGCTCGCGTTCGGTCACGCGCAGGATGGTGCCTTCGCCTTTTCCGTCCGGACGTATGCGACCAAGTTCCACCAGCACCTGGTCACCATGCATGGCATTGCCTATCTCCGGCGGCGGAATGAATATGTCGCCCAAAAGCTTTCCCCGGGCCCGTTCCGGCAATGACTCGGCTTCCGGCGTGACAAACCCATAACCATCGCGATGCATACGCAACGTACCAACCACCAGATTCTGGCTGGACGCCGAGGTGGGCAGTCCCCAGCGCTCTTTGCCAATCGCAATCAGTTTCTTGCGACGGACCATATGCCGCAGCGTGTCCTGCACGGTGCGACGGTCCCGGCCACGAATCCCCAGGTCGTGAATCAGTTGCTTGAACCCGGCCGTATGCTTGGACTGCTTGCCGATGTAGCGGAGGATTTCGTTATCGGTAATCATCGTCAACAAGAAACACTTTCTTTGGCTCCCGGGATTTCTCTCAAAAAGCCAGCAGTCTGATTGTAGTCAAGCCGGCCATCCGCAAGTTCTTACGATTTAAGGACGCTGCGCCGGTTACAGTTGATACTTCCTAAGCATAACCGTTGCAAGCTGTGCATATTAAATGAGTTACCCGGTATCTACTTCTCCTAGCCCAATCCTAACGCTATTCACTTTTTTAACTAAGGGCCTTGCCCGATATAGAAACGCCATAGTGGCTGGAATAATTACTTTGTGATTGCAGTGTACGCGTCCTCCCTCTGATGTCGCGTACATCGCTGAAGCGGCGCAAATTCAGCTTACTTTTGAAAAGCGTGGCCGATTGCTAGTTTGGTTACCAACGTGCGAGCGGGACTTAACGGCAATCCCTACATGCCGATATTAGTACCTAGTAGCAGACGGCGAGAGCTGGCTGCGCGCTGCAAATATCAAAGATTACTGAAAGGAAGTTATTGCAATGTGGAAGCCAGCAACCGCGCCAACTAAACAAAATACCCCGGAACCGGAGAAACCAGCTATGAGCACCAACCCCACGCTCCAAACCGCAGAGCCGACTCCTGTAGCCGCTCCCCGCACCTCCATTGTCAACAGCCAGGAACAGGCCACCATCGGCAAGTCGCTCGTCATTAAGGGCGAGGTCACCGGGTCTGAATCACTTTACATTGACGGCCGTGTCGAAGGCGCAATCAACCTCCCCGGCAACCGCGTCACCATTGGCCGCAACGGACAGGTGCAGGCCAACGTGAACGCCAAGGAAATCGTGATCCTGGGCAAAGTGAAGGGAAACCTCACCGCCAGCGACCGCGTAGACATTCGCAACGAGGGTTCTTTGGCCGGCGACGTTGTTTGCCAGCGCATCAGCATCGAAGACGGCGCGTACTTCAAGGGCAGCATCGACATCCGCAAGCCGAACCCGAAGGAAATGAACGGTTCGACAAAGGTTGAATCGGCTTCCACCGTGGAACCATCCAAGTTTACAGCCACAGCAACTGCGTAAATTTTTGGCCACTGGGGCCGATTGACTCAGTCACGCTTGCATTATTTCCACGAAGCAGGATGCTTCCACGGGAAGCATCCTGCGATTCTCTAACGATGTCAGGTCTGATGTGCCCATGGTAAACAAGATCCTCCAATTGCTTTCGATCCGCTGCTCCCACAAGAAAACTTCCCAGCCTTTTGCCGCTTCTGAGCCGGCATCCAAGCGGGCCGTCAATGATCAATGGAACACTCCTACGCGGGCCAGTCGCCATTACGTTGTATGCCTGGATTGCGGTCATAAGATCGATTATGACTGGACCAACATGCGCGTTACCGGCGAATAGACAAGGTTCCCTTCCTTCACGATAACAATGATTTAAACTGATCACCCGCACTGGTGCGTTTGGCAGCACTGGCGCGGACGTCATTGGCAATTAACCCGCAGTTTCCCACAGCCTTCTTTCGTTTCCACCTGAACTCGCCCTTTGACTCTGTCCCGATTTCCAGCACAATAGAGTCACACCAAGCTATGGCGAATCCGGGTGATCTGGCATATACGGTCAAGCAGCAGGCGGACATTGTCCGCGTCATCGGCGGCTACATACAGCTGAAGAAGTCTGGCGCCCAGAATTTCTCCGGACTCTGCCCCTTCCATCAGGAGAAAACTCCTTCTTTCAGCGTGCATGCCACGCGCCAGTACTTCCATTGCTTCGGCTGCGGTAAATCAGGTGACGTCTTCACCTTCGTACAGGAGCTGGAAAAAATCTCCTTCCCGGAGGCCATCCGGCTGGTGGCCCAGAAGCTCGACATCAAGCTGCCCAAAATGGAATACAGCTCTCCGGCAGAAGCGCAGGAGGCGCGCCAGCGCGGACAGCTCATCGAAATTCACGAACGTGCCTGCGCATTTTTTGAAGACCAGCTTCGCCGGCCCGAAGGCGCTCATGCCCGGCAATACCTTTCAGGACGCGGCCTGAGCGACGAGACGATTCGTGAGTTTCGTATCGGATTCGCGCCGGATTCCGGCTTTCTGCTCAAAGATCGCCTGAAGAATGATTTCAATGACGAACTGCTGCGCGCGAGCGGATTGTTTTCTTCCAAGGAAGGCGCGGATGCGAACCTCTATTCAAAGTTCCGTAATCGCATCACCTTCCCTATCGCACAGGAAAACGGCAAAATCATCGCGTTCACCGCGCGCTCCCTGGCCCAGGATGACAAGTCTGGCCCCAAGTATCTCAACTCGCCGGAGACGCCCCTCTATTCCAAATCTCACGTGCTCTACAACCTGGACAAAGCCAAAGAACCCATCCGCAAGCTTGGCTACGCCGTGATTGTCGAAGGACAGATGGATTGCATCTCCGTTTACGCGGCGGGCTTCCGCAACGTAATTGCCAGCTCCGGCACCGCTTTCACGGAAACCCAGGTGCGCCTGCTGAAAAGATTCACTGACCAGATCGTAGTGAACTTTGATCCCGATACCGCCGGCGCCGCTGCCACTGACCGGTCGCTGGCCATGCTGCTGGAAGAAGATTTCAAGATCAAGGTGCTGCAACTCGATTCGGGATACGACCCTGATCTGTTCATCCGCAACAACGGCGCTAAAGGATACGAAAAGGCACTGGGCGGGTCGCTCAGCTTCTTTGACTATCTGGTGGAGCGCGCCATGAAGACCTTTGCCGTGCGCACGCCGGAAGGCAAACAGAAAGCCGTCAGCTTCCTTTTGCCGTACATTCAGCACATTCCCAGCCGCATTGTGCGCGACAGCCTCTCCAATGACATTGCCCAGAAACTCGGCATCGACTCAAACGTGCTGCGACAGGAATTCAAGTCAGCCGCGACCAGCCGGGGATCTAAGCGGCCTCAGACAGGCCTCGACCATCACGTGAGTCCGGCAGAAAAGGTGATAGTTCGCGCCGTATCTTCGAATGTCCAGGAAGAAGCTGAGTTGCGCAGAGCGGCATTGCATGCTCTGGGAACAGAAAACATACATATTGGACTAAGCACAGAACGCCTTCTGCAAACGTTATTGGAAAATGCCGGACGCCAGGAAGATCCTATGTCACTGCCGCTGGAAGAATCTGATCGCCAGATGCTGGCACGGATCATCATGCGTGAGGAAGAGCCACTCACTCAAGATCTGCTGGAAGGCGCGTTGCAGGCGCTGCGCCATCGGGCAAATATCGTGCAGCGCGAAGGCGAGATCAAACGCGGCATCATGGAGGCCGAACGTCGTAACGATGTAGCTGCGCTCCTGCGTCTCAAGCAGGAAAAGCTGGAACTGGACCGCAAAATGGCCGGCATGGAATAACGGTCACGCAGGTTGTTCTTATGCGCGCCGCAATCTCCGCACCAGCGAACTTGCCTGATCAATCCCCATCATCGCCGTGATTCCAAGATATGCGGCCCCGTACGGAATCAGAATAACCAGCGCTGCCACGCGCGGTCGATGTGGATGCAGCGCGCATCGAATCGCCCAACTCAAGGCAGCCGAAGTGATGGCCGCAAACCAGAGCCGAGCAAAAAAGCTGGTTGGCGATGGAATCGCGCCAATGCGTGCGGCCATCCCCTTACGAAGCATCAGAAATTCAATCCATGCAGAGATGCCATAGGAAGCCGTCAATCCGGCAACGCCCCACCCGGGATCGATTCCGAGGATGCGTGGCAGGTGCAGAGCACTGAAGTATCCCAATGCCGTGGTCAAGATCACGCGGATGATGGCGTAACGCAGCGGTGTACGCGTATCGCGCAGCGCGTAATACGCCGATGAATACAGCCGGCCGACCGTCGCGGCCACCAGTCCCACGGCTGAGCCAGCAAGAATCCCCCAGACAAAGTTCGTGTCGCTGCGGGTGAATTTGCCGGACTGGTAAATCGCGCCAGTTACCACATCGCCCAGCGCCAGAAACGCCACGGCGGAAGGGACCACGAAAAACGCGATTCGTTTGGTGCTGGCTTGAATTCTCTTTCGCAACGTCTCTGCGATTTCCTGATCGCTGCCGATGGCACTGGACATCGACGGAAGTTCAGCCGCCGAGATCGCCAGACCAAAGAGACTTACCGGCAGCAGATAGAGAGTTTGCGCGTTCGACAATGCCGCCACCGCGCCCTGTCCCAGAAAGCTGGCCAGCCATTGATCCACATAGGCGCTGATTTGTGTAATGCCACGGCTGACGAAGATTGGAGAAAAATTCCTGATGACCGTGCGAACGTTCTGGCTAAGCGAAGTAAAGAGAAGCTTCAATGCCGGAACCAGGCTGAGCACAACCGGAAGCTGTATCAGGAATTGCAATCCGCTCCCGACCACAGAAGCCCAGGCCGTGTACATGGCAAGCCGGGGAAGATCAGCGCGGCGTCCGAAGAAGACCAGTGCGGCAATCTGAGCAATGTTCCAGATGACCGGAGATGCGTAGGAAAGAAAGAACCGGCGATGGCTGTTGAGAATTCCCAGACACCAGGCCGAAAGCACCATAAGTCCAATGCCAGGGAAAAATATACGGACCAGTTGAATGGTGAGCAACCGACGTTCGTCATGAAATCCGGGAGCGATCAGGTCAATCAGCAATGGCGCTGCCGCAACACCGATCAGTACCAGAATCGCTGTAACCAGAGCCAGCAGCGAAAATACAGCTCCTGCCACCCTGCCTGCTTCTTCTTCATCTTTTTCCGCGACTAATCGGGCGTAAACCGGAATAAACGAAGCCGAAAGCGCTGTTTCACCCAACAGGTTTTGCAGGATGTTGGGGATGCGCATGGCGGCGCGAAAAGCATCGGCTGCTGGCGACAATCCAAAATAATGGGCGAATACGCTTTCGCGAACCAGACCGAAGATGCGGCTAAGGAAAATCCCCGCCGAAACCAGAAAAGCGTGCCGGCCTGTGCTTTCTTGTCCGGCTTTGGGGCTGCTGGGATTGGTGCTGGCGGTCGGCATCTGCTCTGCGAGTTTGTCACAGGCAGGTGTTTACGCGCAAACGAGGTTCTTTATCCCGAGCGCAGCCGAGGGATCCCTACGGTCTTCCTAAACGTCTCCAATAGAAAACAAACGTATATCTCACAAACCGCGACAACGCGCTCTAGGTCAGCAAGATAACAATTTCGGTAAGAACCGGCCCCCTACGTCTACTGATAAATAGACTTTAATGCGCAACTTCGGCCCGACGGCGGTGTATGTTGATGTCAGGACTTATGAAAGCAATGAAGATCGTTTCGCTCTTAATCCTCTCCGCGCTGGCATCAATTTCATTCGCTCAACACCCCACGCCGGCCCCTGTCCAACCGGAGAAACCCGCCGCGACCCAGGCTGTTAATCCGCAGCAAGCTGAATCTCCGGCCATGACCGATCCCAAAGAGATCATGCGCCGCGCCATTGAGATCGATCATGGCAACCGGGAGAAGGTCCGCAATTACACCTGCCAGAACCGCCAGGTCATCAAACAATTGGATAAGCATGGCGACGTCAAGTCCACTGAGATCAAGACCTTTGACATCAACTTCTATTTTGGCGAGGAATATCAGCGACTGGTCGCCGTCAATGACAAGCCGTTGGATGAAAAGGAAGAGAAGAAGGAAGAAGAGAAGCTGAATAAATTCCTGGCCAAGTATCGCAATGAAAGCGAATCCGATCGCGACAAGCGGCTGGCCAAAGAGAAAAAAGAGCGTGAAGAAGGCCGCGCATTTCTTCGTGACGTGGTAAATGCCTATGACTTCCGCCTGCTGGGAGACGAAACCGTTGAAGGCGTTGACACATGGGTGATTGAAGGCACGCCACGGGCGGATTTCCATCCTACGCAGCCGCATGCTGACATGCTGAAGAAGATCAAAGGCAAGGTCTGGATTGAAAAGAAGAACTACAACTGGGTGAAAGTGGAAGCAGAGGCGACAGACACCATCTCATTCGGGCTGTTCCTCTTTCGCATCCACCCGGGTTCCCGTTTTGCTTTCCAGCAGACCTATGTGAACAACGAGGTATGGATCATGAAGCGCCTGGATATTCATGGCGGCGCCAGGGTGGCGCTATTCAAGAATGAAAATATTGATCAGGAAGATGTTCTTTCCAATTTCAAAAAATTCGTGACCACCGTGACGATCCTGCCGGATTCACAAGAGGTCAAGGACCCGAAGCAATAGCACCCGAGCAGAAGTGTTCACCAGCAAAAGAGGCGCCTTTGCGGGCGCCTCTTTTGTCGACGAAGGAGCTAACGGTTAACAGACTATTGGTTGACGGGAATTTTAATAATTTTCTTTTGAATGGCGTATGTGACAAGTTGCGCCTTGTTGTGAATATCCAGCTTGCGCATCAGGTTGAATTTATGCGCTTCCACGGTTTTCACACTCAGGCCCAGAATGACCGCGATTTCTTTCACGGAATTCCCTTCTGCCAGCAGCTTCAGGATTTCACGTTCGCGCGGTGTGAGCGTAGAGATACGGGGACGGAGCCGGGTATCACGCACACGTGAGCGGAAGTCTTCCACCAGCTTGCCGAGCACCTGTGAGCTGAGGTACTTGCCGCCTTTATAGACGTCACGCACGGCACTGAGAAGCTGCGGGGCCGGCGTGTCCTTTAATACATAGCCGGAAGCGCCGACTTCCAGGCATTGGACAAGATAATCCTCGTCCTCATACATGGTGAGAAACAGGATCTTGGTTTCCACGCGGTTCTTCTTGATCTGCCGGGCAGATTCGAAGGAAGACAGTCCGGGCATGCCGATATCCATCAATACGACATCCGGACGCAGTTCGCGGGCCTTCTCCACGGCGTCTCCGCCGTCAGGCGATTCACCCACGACCTCAAAATCGCTTTCGCTCTCCAAAAGGCGGCGGACGCCCTGGCGAAACAGTGTGTGATCATCTACGAGCAAGCATTTAATTTTCGGCATGGGGGAGTTCCTCTTAATTGTCCTTAATTCGGTCGTGCTCCAATATGCGCCGCTGCACGCGCCAACGGGCGGTCAAGAGTTGTGCTCTCTTCCGCGGGCACAGTTATTTCAATGCGCGTTCCTTTACCTTTGGTCGAGATCACACGTGAAACCCCGCCCAACATTGCTATACGTTCCTTGATGCCGGCCAGTCCAAAAGACTGCCGTTCGCGTGAATCACGCGTGCGCGTCTGTATTCCGACGCCATCATCTTCAATATTCAAGTGCACCACTTTATCTTCACGCATCACTTCCACGGTCACGCTTTTGGCCTGTGCGTGTTTGGCCACATTGTGCAGAGCTTCCTGCACCACGCGGTAGATCGCCTGCTCCGTTCCCGGAGGCATGCGTCCTACATCTTCAGAAATCAATACTCGCGTCTTGACGCCGGAGGTCTTGGCCATGTCTTTGGCTTCCTTGCGAATTGCGGAAACCAATCCAAGCTCTTGTAGCACCAGCGGAGAGAGCTTGCCAATAATGCGGCGGATACCTTCAATGGTCCGGTCCACCACATCCACCGTCTCTTTGATCTTGGCGCGGACATTGCGCTGGGTTACGCCCGGTTCCATCATCCCCAGGTAGAGGCGAATCACCATCAGGGCCTGGCCGGTTTCGTCATGAAGCTCACGGCTAATGCGTTTACGTTCTTCTTCCTGGGCGCGCAGCAGGTGAGCGGAGAGCTCGGCAATGCGATGCTCGCGCTCGCGCAGGGCGGCTGTCATCTGGGCGCGTTCAATCGCCAGGGCCGCGCGGTCAGCGATCGCGCGCATGAGTTCTCTTTCCGTAGGCAGCCATTCGTATGGCTTAGGAAAGCCAAGTACGACCACGCCAATATTGCTTCCATCCGCCTTCAAGGGCACTCCCCATAGGGAGCGGGCTTTGGCGCGCAGTGCAGGAGTAAAGCCGCTGCCTTCGCTACTGGTGTCCAGAACCATGGCAGGGTCGCCAGAGGCGGCAATTTTGCCCGCGAATCCTTCTCCAACGCGAATGCAGAAATCTTCCGGCAAACTCGCTTCCATGCCGGATGAGCAAGCCACTTTCAGGTGACTATCTTCAGGCGCCAGTAGCAGAACAGCTCCAACGGAAGCCGAAAATGTCCGCGTGGTAATCTCCAGCACTTTCTGGAGAAGCACAGTCAGATCATCGGTTGCCAGTTCGGCATCCAGCAAAGAGAGCAGCGCGTTTGATTCCAGAGTCTTGGCATCAAAATAAGCGCCCGAGATGATAACGAATGATACCGATGAGAGCATTTCCAGAGCGGCTTTGGCTTCAGCTTCGCGGTCCGGGAAAAGACCTGACAGGTAAGGATCACAGGAGAGCGAGTAGAGCTCAAGACATCGCGCGACTGCGCGCGTGTCTACCTGCAGTTTAGACAGCCTTGTCCCGAAGTACTGCAGGTTTTCCTGGAAACCGGGGAAATCATGATGCAGGAAGTAAACGCAACCGGCCGCTAAGGTGAGCCGCTCAAGTGCAGCCAGAGTCTTACCATCAAAACCGAATTCAACCGCCAGTTTCTCTCGCCACGTGCTGGTAATGTCAGGGAAGTAAGGCTCAAGTGCCCGGGCTACTTCCACAATTAACTCGCGTGATGATTCCTTGAACGGCGGTACGGCAGTCACTGACACTTCCTGTAATTTCAAGAGTTTTGACGGAATGGCGTCGTGCGTCAACGTGCGACAGGCCATGCGTTCAAAATCACCTTAGCTATAAGGTATTCTACCGCTAACTCGGGCTGATGTGAACTAGATAGTTACTATATTATCAGCCAGCAGTGAAAAACCTTATGAACAAATAAAACTCTTTAGAATGAGTCACTTGTAACCCTGTAATTAAGCATTCCTGGGTTAAGCGGCCCTGATGAGCTTCTGTTTAACCTCCGTTGTAATTGCCTGCCTGAAGTAATGAAGTGAGAGGTTCAGTCCACTCTCAAGATCAATTTTCGGCTCCCATTTCAGCAAAGTTTTAGCTTTGGTAATGTCTGGTCGTCTTTGTTTCGGATCATCTTGCGGCAAGGCTGAATAATGGATGACGCTCCCGGATTGGGTGACTTTCAATACTCGTCGCGCGCATTCAAGAATCGTGAACTCATCGGGATTGCCGATGTTGATTGGATCGCGGACATCAGACCTGGCCAGGCGAAGAATGCCATCCACCTGATCACTTACATAACAAAAACTGCGGGTCTGTGATCCATCGCCATAGACAGTAAGCGGTTCGCCGCGCAATGCCTGTTTGAGAAAATTGGAGATGACCCGCCCATCATTCAACTGCAACCGCGGTCCATAGGTGTTAAAGATACGCAGGATGCGTGTGTCCACATTGTGGTAGCGATGATAGGCGGCTGTTGTTGCTTCAGCAAAGCGCTTGGATTCGTCATACACAGAGCGCAATCCAATCGGATTCACGTGGCCCCAGTACTCTTCCGTTTGCGGATGCTGCTGAGGGTCCCCATAACATTCTGATGTCGACGCCAGCAGATATTTCGCGCGATATTTCTTTGCCAGCTCCAGAGAATTGAATGAACCCAGGGAACCGACCTGCAAGGTCTCAATGCCATGCTTCATGTAATCAACGGGGCTGGCGGGGGATGCAAACTGAAAGATGTAATTCACCCGGCCCACATCATAAGGACGAGTGACGTCGATCTCCTCAAATTCAAAGCGCGGCTCTCTGCGCAGATGCTCGATGTTTCGCACGCTACCGGTAAGCAGATTATCGACGCATACAACACGATGGCCTTCGGCAATCAGCGCATCACAAAGATGTGAGCCGATAAATCCCGCGCCCCCCGTTACTAGTACTCGCATCGTGTTTCCCTTCTCAACAGGATTTCAGAACGGAATCAGGAGTTACGGAAGCCCGGCTGCTCGATTGGTGCAATGGCTGAAGCCGCGCTCCACGTCTGTACCTTCTTCATAATCATTCCAGGTTTCCACCAGCAGGAATGGCGCGGGATTTTGTGTGCCGTAATAATGGCGGAAGATCTTGAGCGTATCGGCAAACGTCTGGCCACATCGATAATCCATGCGACGGCCGCGTCCCCATGAGGCCTTGCTGTCATTGAAGCCCGGCCACACTCCGCCCACCGCGATCTTGTCCGGATGGTGCTTGGTCATGTTGTTATAAAAATATTCCAGATAGTCCTCGCCGAACCCGTTTCCATCAGGAGACCACCCTGCCTTGCCTGCATGTACCCAGGGATAATAGCCATCAAACGCGTTGTCGTATTTGTCATTCTGGTCTTTGTAGATAAGCAGTGGAGGATCAGGCCATGCCTGAGTCATTTCACGGACGCGATTCCAGTCAGTGAGCGCATCCTTGGGAAAGATGAAAACCACAGGACGGCCTTTGTATCGAAGATAAGCTGAACGTGATGGCCCTGCGCTGGCAGCACTGATGTAGCGATCATAAAGATACTGGAGATCCACCAGCACTGTATCGGTTGAATAACCGGGCGGCTCGTCATATTGCGCAGCCACTTTGAAGGTTCCGTCGGCGGCTGCGGCCTTCTGCAACAAGTCATATGTCCGGTCATTCCATTCCTTGCCCGGGCCGTACCAGTTCACCACAAAACCGCTGATGTTCATCTCCTGCGCCCTGGCAATCTGCTCGCGCAGAACGTTGGAATCATGGCTGGAATAGCCGACATTGATGTGTCCCGTGTTGCCAAACCACGGCTGGTATACCGCCAGCATCGTGGTTCCATCTTCAGGCAATTGGACATTTACGGGTGTTGTGGAGGTTGAATTGGCTCTGGGGCCGCGCTGGGCACAACCCGCCAGAAGTAACAGAATCAGCAGCGCATAGGCGCTGGAAGGCAAATTTCGGTTAGTAAGATTTCGCATGAATAGTTATTTCCGAGTGCTTGGATGTGAGCAGCCGCCGTTCGCGTTGGCAACTCTGAGTGGATTCTTAAGAAATTAGGGGGTTAAGAGCGGGTTCCTGGCTCCAGACGCAATGGCTGCAATCTTTGGCGATCTTCGCTCTAGTCGATCCTGACAGCTCTTTCGCCCACCCTGGGGAACCTTTCAAAAACCGCTGGATCATGGCCAGGGATGATGAGCCGGCTGGAGGCAGCCAGATGTTTCATCCGGTCCTGCGCCGCCAGATTGGATGCTGCATCCAGCGTCTGCGCAATGGGGAGATGCTTATCCAGATTCTCGTACAGGTACATATTGTCACTGGCCAGGACCACGGCGCCTGCCCGCGTGTTGACCGCTAGAAACTGTGACTGGTACGTGTGTTTGCCGCCGATGTAACAGGTGATACCCGGCAGAATTTCCAGCGCATCGCCATGCACCAGTCTGACGCGACCCTGCAGGTTGAGCTTCACTGCGATCAGCACATCATCGGGATCAATCCCGCCGTGGGTATCCTGATGCTGCCAGGCTTCACCGGTGTAATAGTTGAACTCGTCTTGTTGCAGCCAGACTCGGGCATTCGGAAACAGATCCATGCCGTCGGCGTGGTCCCAATGCATGTGCGAGATCACAACGTCAGTCACATCGTCCGCGTGGATCGCGGGCGTGATACCCGATTCAGAGATTGCGTTGGAGGCTTTGAGAAAATCCTTCGGACTCCACTGCTTGAGGAAGTGATCGCGATAGAAGCCCGAATCAAACACTACAGTCCGGCCGTTCCCGCGGATGACCCATACCATCATGGCGATGTCCAGCTTCCGTCCCGAATCGGCACCCTTGACGAGCGCCGCAACCGGAAAATTGGCCAGCGTGGCATATCGAACCGCATACACTTCATAAACCGGCTGGGCGGTTTCCTGGGCCTTTGCTCCTGTTGAGACGGCCGAAATGAAAGCAAAGACGCCCATGCAGACTGCGCCGGCAACGTTTAGTAAGTTAAGCGTCTTTAACAATTTCATTTCATCTCCAAACTATTTTCTAAGAAGAAATTATTATCGTTCCACAAGGTTACGTGGAATAATACGCTGTAATGTACCGGAACCCGCAACTTCCTTCGCTTACGCGCCGCCTCGGCATCAGTTTGACAATTGGGTTGGTTATTGCCTTGATCGGTGGCGCCGTGCAAGTCACGATTGGAAATCATGCATTGCTGTCAGTGGAATCCATTGACGATGTGATCATCGGAGTTCTCACCGCAGTCGTGATCTTTGTGTATGAGCAGCGTCGCTATCGGGTGATCATGGAAAAGATCCATACCATCTCGGCGATGAATCACCACGTTCGCAATGCATTGCAGACCATCTCATACTCGCCGTACACGGAACAGGAAAAGCAGATCAGGATGATCGCAGAGTCCGTGGGCCGTATTGAGTGGGCATTGCGTGAGGTGCTGCCCGGACAGGCCGAAGACGCCAGCTTGCAGACCGGTTCAAGCACCCAGGCTATAGCCGCCGACTCCCGCTAAGACCCTATCCCAATACGCTTACCTCCCCGGAATCAGGAACTTAGCTGGAAGCAGCTGATTTCACTGTGCTTAGCGCCTTGCCAATGTCGCCGCTAACGAACTTCGATTTGACGTCCGGTGAGTTGACGCATGAGAGCGATTTCAGACTCGCTCAGATTGCGCCACTCGCCGGGCTGCAAGCCTTCAAGTCGCAGGTCCCCCATCGCGATCCTGACCAGCCGTAGCGTGGGATGGCCAACCGCCGCGGTCATACGGCGTACCTGGCGATTGCGGCCTTCCGTGAGCGTGATCTCAATCCATGCCGTTGGAACAGTTTTGCGAAAACGTATAGGCGGATTCCGGGGAGGCAATGATGGCTCTTCACCCAACAGCTTCACCTTCGCCGGCCGTGTGGGAATTCCCTGCACAAGCACGCCATCTGCTAGCTCGCTGAGGGATCTTTCGTCAGGCTGGCCTTCCACCTGCACCCAGTACGTGCGGGGATGAGCAAATTTGGGAGCTGTAAGAAGATGCTGTAGAACGCCATCATCGGTGAGCAGCAGCAGGCCTTCACTATCATGATCAAGACGGCCGACGGGATAAACATCTTTCAACTGAATGTAGTCGCGCAGAGTCGGTCCAGCGCCAGAGAACTGCGTGATCACGCCGTATGGCTTATTGAAAAGGATGTAGCGAAAGGCCAAGCATTGTCAGCTTAAATCATTTCTGGGAACCTGGTGGCGTTCTGGAAGCTATGTGGGCGCCGGAGCAAGTCACGATGGAGACTCGAGGACAGTCTCTGCGTGGCTGCCTCGGTTTGTTCACTTGCACCAACGCCCACATTCGCTTTCAGACTGATTGAACTTCACCCATGTGCGCGGATTGGAACGCAGCCAGGGAAGATCAATCAGAACCATGAATCTGGGCTTCCGAAAACTCTGTGGGTCAGCTGGCCCACGCCAGAAGAACGTAGCCAGCGCCGAGCCATGCAGAAAAAGCTACGGCTAATGCGCCAATGCGAAAATAAAAGCTGTCCAGCACCCGATTATTAGTACCTTCAAACATCTTAGACTCCCGTCTGACCTGCTGGTTAGAAGCGAAGCTTCATTAGTGCAGGCTCAGGTCAGATCTACACCTTTATGTACGCATCCGGCTTGCCAAAGTTCCATGTTCGTAAGTGGTTGAATTTCAAACAGGAATCGGCCGTTAGAAGAGTCTAAATCCGCGTTGCGTGTCCGCTTCCGGCGACGTGGTGTTCGCGAATGGACAGTATTTATGTCGCTGCGCTCCAAACCGCTTCCAAAGCCTCTCTCATGGTCTGGACTACTCGTGCCCTGTTGCACCGGGCTCGGCGCGTGTTCGGCCTCGCCCTTGTAAATTCGTCCTTGGGAATTGCTTCCAAAATGGAACGGGAAGTAAGGTATTTCACGAATGCAGTAAAATGGAATCACGTGGCATCCAGCTACTCTCAGCTTCCTAACGCGCCCGGTCCCGGGATGTTGTCTTTCTTTTCGAACGCGCCTGAGTTCCGCAAAGACCCTCTGGCAGGCTTCCTGAAACATGCGCTGAAGTTTGGTGACATCGTCCGCTATCGCGGACTGTGGATCACCCATCAACTCAGCCATCCTGACCATATTCAACAGGTCTTGCAGACCAATGCGGCCAATTACCGCAAAGGCCGCGACTATCGCATCCTGAAGCTCTCTCTTGGGGAAGGTCTGCTAACCAGCGATGGCGCGTTCTGGCAACGGCAGCGCAAGATGACGCAGCCCGCATTTCACAGCACAGAGATCGCCGGCTTCGTCCGCATCATGGAAAAGCACGCTTTGGCCATGATGGAACAATGGCAAACGCCGGCTGCAAGCGGTGAAACCTTTGACGTGTTGCCCCATCTCATGAGACTCACGCTCAACATTGTGAGTGAAGCGCTTTTCAGCACCAACCTGGAATCTGATATTGCGGTGATAAGAGACACGCTTGACGTGGGACGCGAGTACACGGTGGACCGGGCATGGTCGATTCTGCGTGTGCCGCAGCAGTTGCCGACGCGAAGAAATCTGCAACATCAACGCTCTCTGGCGAACTTCCACGCGATTCTGGACCACATGGTTGCGGAGCGCGGGAGATCATCTGAGCATGTCAACGATCTCCTCAGCATGCTGATGGATGCGCGCGACGAAGATGGCGCGCCGATGTCCGCCAAACAGCTGCGTGATGAAATGGCGACCCTGCTGACAGCCGGGCACGAAACGACAACTCTGGTTCTGGCATGGGCTTTGTTCCTCATCGGCAGCAATCCCGGCGTGGCGGAACGCATGGCAGCCGAGATCGGTTTTCTCGACGGGCGCGCGCCTGGCTACGAAGAACTTTCGCGTATGCGTTACACGCGCAACGTGGCCGAGGAAACCATGCGCCTTTACCCACCTGTATGGGTGCTCTCGCGCACAGCTATCGCTGACGATGAGATTGGTGGATTCAAAATTCCCGCGGGCTCGGAGATCCTGATCTTCCCGTATGTCACTCATCGTCACCCCAAGTGGTGGAATGAGCCTGACAGATTCGATCCCGAACGCTTTCTTCCCGAACGCACAGTGGGACGCATGCGGGGAGCGTATCTGCCCTTTGGGTTGGGACCGCGCACCTGCATCGGCCTGAATTTTGCCATGACAGAAATTCTGGTGGTGCTGGCGATGATCACGCAACGCTTTCGCGTGGAACTGGCCATGGACCCGGCGAAGATGAAGCTGGATGCGTCAGTAACATTGCGTCCGAAGAATGGCGTGCCGATCAGGATCGTAAAACGGTAGTTGGTTTTTGGTAGTTGGTTGTTGGGCTCCATGCCGATCTCCGGGCTTGAGTAAAGATTCTGTGTCGCGACCCGCTTCCGCTATACTTCTCCCGCTATGAGACGCCATCTGCTTCTGCTCTCAACCTGCCTGCTGTTCACCGCACTTGCATCTTCACAACAGAGCTTCACCGTTGGCACGGCAACCGCCGCGCCGGGCCAGAAAGCTACCGGCTTCATCGAGGTGCCGGCCCGCGGTGACGCCGCAACGTCAATTCCCGTTGCCGTATTTCAAGGGACTAAGCCCGGACCGGTGCTCGCTCTGGTTTCGGGATCGCATGGCACAGAATATGCTTCCATCATCGCGCTGGAACGCGTGGTTCAGTCGCTGGACGCTTCCCAGATTTCCGGCACGGTGATTGTTCTGCCGCTGGTGAACATTCCCTCTTTCCTGCAAAAAGTCCCGCACGTGAATCCCGTGGACAACAAGAGCATGAATCGCTTCTACCCGGGCAACGCGGATGGAACGCAGACGGACCGTGTTTCGTACGCGATCACTAAACAGGTGGTGGAACGCTGCGACTATCTCATCGACTATCACGGCGGCGACCTGGACGAAAATCTGCGTCCCTACGCCTACTGGCCCAAGTCCGGCAATGCCAAGCAGGATGCTACGACGCACGATATGGTGCTGGCCTTTGGCCTGGATCACATCATTGTATGGAATGACCGCCCAAAAGATCCGGCGGCATCGCGCTATCTGGACAACACGGCGAACACGCGCGGGAAACCGGCCATCGCCGTGGAAGCAGGCTATTCCGGAACAGTCAGGCCAGAAGATGTTGGCGCGCTCGTCAATGGCACGTTCAGCGTGATGCGATATCTGAAAATGCTGCCGGGCACTCCAACTCTGGTTGAACATCCGGTCTTTCTCGGCAAGGTTGATACCATCGCCAGCGAGCAGGATGGGATCTTTTATCCCACGGTGGAGCGCGGGACCTATGTTGCAGCAGGAATGAAGGTTGGATACGTCACTGACTATTTCGGCAAGGTGATCCAGGAAGCAAAGGCACCGGTCGCAGGCGTGGTTCTGTATATCTGTGGCGTGCCTTCGATGAAAAAAGGTGACACCATCTCGAACATCGGAGAAGTAACTACCACGCCGTGAGCTGATGGATTACAGGTCGCGTTTTTTCTCCTTATAACGCAGAACAAAGTAACCGACCCACATGGCCAGGGCCACATCGAGGAAAACGAAACCGGGAATCACAGACGGGCTGAACATGATCCAGACAATCCGGTGATCTTCAATTTTGAAAATAAACAGCAGGGCCGTGTAAAGAATAGCGATAAAGAGAAATACATTGCGTTTCTTCATGGGCTCGCGCATGCGTCGCATGAGGAGATAGCCGCCCCAGAAGAAAACAGCGAGAACCAGGAAGAGCACGCCGATGATCCGTGAACGCTCAAACGTAAGCCACACAATTTTGTGGTCGCGAATGGTGAAAATGAACGGAACAACACTGTAGAGCAGGGCCAGCCAGAAAAACGACGCACGAGTCTGGACCAGCCGACGCGTCTTTTCCAGAGCAGCCTTTTCTTCCCGGTCATGACGCGGCGAGAGCGCAGGCGCAAGCGATTCCAGGGTTGAGCCGTTGGCGCGGGCCGCTCTTTCAAAGTCGGGATGCGCCTTGAAGTATTCCTCCACCAGGGCACATGTGGCTGTGCTGGCTTCACCGGAAAAATAGGCAGGCAGCAAGTCAATAATCACGTCTTGTTCAATGTTCATGGATTCACCTCTTTGAACGCGCCTCTCACCTGCATCAGTTTCAGGCGCGCGCGGTGCACTTTGACCTTCACGGTGGTCACCGGTAGTTGAAGCGTGTGAGCAATTTCTTCGTACGGCATGTCTTCCTGAACGCGCATGAGCAGCGCGGCACGGTCCACTTCAGAAAGCGTGCGCAGAGCATCCATCACCGCTGCCAGTTCGGCTTTGTGCTCCGTGCGCGCCTGTAAACCCGGACTGGAATCAGGAATTGTGTCTTCAAGCTCAGTCAGGCGTTTGTTGCGGCGAAGATGATCGCGATAAAGATTACGGGCAATGGTGAACAAATAGGACTTTACCGTGGCTTCGCGGATCTTGCCGCGCGCGGTCCAGGCACGGACGAAGGTATCCGACGTAATGTCATCAGCCAGCGCGGAATCGCCGCACAGGAACAGCACAAAGCGGTGCACCTGCGGCGCGTGTTGCTGATAAAGACTGTGGAAGTCCGTCATTGATCGATGAGCGGTCTGAATCGCCTTATGGATACGCCAAAACAGCGGTAAAGTTACGCGGCACAACCCGCAGATGAGTGAATCGCCGGAAAATAGCGGGACCGTGCGATTGGGTCAGAATTCGCGCCGGGGCGTTGCCTGGTCCGCCCCTACGCGGCCTGCCACGATGTCAGCACGATGATAATTCTCACCGCGCACCGGACACCCGGCCATACGGCGGAGCATGTTGATCTGTCCGGTATGGTTCAGTGCATCAGCAATCGGCCCCTGAAATAATTTTTCCGGCGATTCGGCCAGCGGCACATCGCTGGCAAGAATATCGTCAAACGCCTTCACGGCAGCAAAGAAGCGGTCCACTTCCTGGCTCCACGGAAGCGGGGTGGAGTCATGCCATGCCTGCGCACCCCTGGCGAGGGACAGTGCCCAATCAAACAGATCACCCATGTGGGCGAGGATCTGAACAGGTGTGCGGCCTTTTTCTCCACTGCTGAATGTTGCAAATGACTCAGGCGCTTCGCGCAGGGATTTGCCGGCGCGGTAAGACAGTGTAGCCAGTGTGTGGCGCAGAAGTTGGCGATCTGAATTCGTGGTTTCCACTTTGATCTCCTGATGCAAGCACCGGAATGATGCAAGCAACAAGGGTAACATCCGGTAGCGGAACAGGAAGAGGCGGAATTGCGTTTTATGAGGGAATCAACAACTCATTGTTCATTGTTCCATGTTCCATGGCAGCCGGGCGATCAATCGATCCTGCAGCAGCTTTTGCTGTTTGGCGGGGATGTGATTGAACTTGATTCCCGATTTGCCGCTTGGATTGGACCACACAACGGTGCCAAGGACCTGGACCTGCTCGCTGCTTTCCGGTAACGGGAAGTTCACGCTGATCAATCCATCCTGCGGAAGAGGCTCAGGCGCGTTGAGACAGAGGCCAGTCTGGCTAAGGTCGGAAATCACCGCCGGACCGAGCGCCCATTGCGACCCGCGATGCAGAAGCGTTCCCGCAACCGGTTTGAGTGCGACCGTATGGCGATAGGCCGTCAGGCGCTGGCGCGCCATAGTGCTATAGGCGGCCTTCAATCCCCTGGCAAGCAGGTCCGTAGTGGCTGGCTTGTTGAGGGTGAAATGAATTTTTTTTCCAGTCAGGTGGCGAACGGAAGACCCGTGGGCAATCACCATTGAAATCCCACGCCACCTGGTTCCCTTGCCAAGGAAGGACAATTCAGAAATACCGGGCGTGTCATAGTCGCAGATCATGAGATCGAACCTGCTCGAGCGCAGGAGTCGCTCGACTTCGGCGGCGCTGCGAACCAGATGCAGGTCCACTCCAAGCTCGTCAAATACCTTTCCGATGGATTCCAGCGGAAGACGATCCTGGGACACTAACAGGGCCGAGAAAACTTTCTTCACCGCACTACCAGCTTTCCTTCTCGGATGGATGTCAGAGAAGCTGTGCGTGAGCTGTCGTAGGGTAGCTTCTCTCATGGAATATTCTCTCTCTTCTTTACACATTAAATCCGTGATGGCAGTCACGCACCATCGGGTGAAGCACGCTGGCAGCGCCAGGTTTTCTACTCAGGTGCCCTTGGTTGTCGGATGCGAAGATTGGCGAATGGGGAGAGTAGCGGATGGGAAGTGTACTTTGGTAGCAGGGCTCGGGTGCGGTGTACAAATCAGAACAGTTTTGACCCCGGTCTATCGGGCATGTACCTGCCATTCAACGGACGAGAGTATGTTCTTAGTTTGGTTGTGGTTCAAATACTTAGCGATGGCCAGTCATCCATCAGCTTCATCATCGGCTGAGTGATTTTTCCTTTTCTCCGCATACGCAATCATTTCCTGGACGGCTTTAGCCACACGACGCCCACGCGAGTCCGGATTCTTGTAACCGAAGATCCCCATCAGGTGAGAGCGGCGGTGACCGCGCGGCATCTTTTCCCATCCCGCGCGCGCTTTTGGATTGCGATTGAATTCGATCTGAAGAATCGGCGGCAGCTCATGCTCCGCCTCAAGCGTGAGCATCAGGCGTTCCGCCAGCTCCTCCGCCCGACGCTGGCGTGTTTCCGTTTTCTTGCCTTCGCCAACCCACTTGGCCATGTATTGGCGCATGGAGTAGTTGAACGAATCGTAAAACTTATTCAGCCGTTTCGATTGCTGCAATACCCGCGTAAGCTCCTTTGGAACTGAGACCTCTCGTTTTTCAAGATCAGGCTGCAAGACAAAATGGGCCTTCATGGCCAGTTGTACCTTGCCGCCCGCCTGCATCTTTTTGTTCACCATCAGGATGTGGCCGCCGTTTCCGGTTGGAAAAAGCGAGGTACGAAAATCGAATCCATTGATCTGGCCCGTGACCTTGAGCTGGCCGCGTACGCCCCAGATCTTCGCCACATCCAACGGCACGCGAACCACGGTCCAATTCAGGCGATCGCCGCCGCGTTCAAGAAAGGCATCAAATATCTTCTTAACGGATTTCGCTGCTGCCATGATGCAACAGCTTAAATGAATCCGTGGCCAACTCACATGGCCGTAGCTGCGAGAACCTCAAAGTCACGCTCCTGGGGGATGGCTTGAATTTACTTTGATCCTGTTATTTATCTTTCGTTTGGCGGCGTGCGCGCCGGCGATCTTACCCGCTTGGTCCTTTGCGGTTTGGCTCTTTACCGTTCCCCCAAGATCTACTTCCGCATCGGTGACGTGCACGTGGACGTCGGAATAGGCCATGTGCGGGTCCTGCTTGAGATCAGTCATAATCGAATTCTCAAGCTGTCTATCGGCAGGATTAGGTTCCGCATCAACATGGGGCGGTGACTCCTGTTGCTGCAATCCCGAAGCTTCTGTAGGCTGCGCTGAAGGTTGACCGCTTGCGGCTCGAGCGATTGTGAACGAGAGAGCCAGGAAAAACAGGGCTGCGACTTTGGCGTAGTATTTCATTATTCCGCGACCTCTGCCCCAATCCTATGTAATGAACTAAACCTGCGTCTGCTATCAATTTTGACAGTCCAAGCTCCTTCCAAAGTCGGCTATGTGGCGGCGGTCGCCGCCGCGCTCAAGACAGGCATCAAACACCTTTTTGACAGCTTTCGGTGTCGCCATGATGCAACAGCTTAAATGCAGTCAGGGCGATTCAGGACACCGGCCAGCGTGTTAAGGCTATGATCTGGAATGTTGTGGCAGCGCGGTGAATTCCAGGAGGCAAATATGGGTGGTCGCGCATTCTATAAAACTCTCTATTTTCAGGTGCTGGTTGCGATCGTGCTTGGCGCTGCCCTGGGATATTTCTATCCGCATGCCGGCGCCTCCATGAAACCGCTGGGCGATGGATTCATCAAGCTGATCAAGATGATGATTGCGCCCATTATCTTCTGCACGGTAGTGCTGGGCATTGCCGGCATGGAATCCATGAAGGCCGTGGGCAAGACCGGCGCGCTGGCTATTCTGTACTTTGAAGTCCTGAGCACATTAGCCCTCATCATTGGATTGACGATTGTCACGCTGGTCCATCCCGGCACAGGCATGAACGTGAACCCGGCCACTCTGGACTCCAAAGCGGTGGCCCAATACACCGCGCCGGGAAAGCTCCACACCACCACGGAATTCCTGCTGGACGTGATACCGGACTCGGTGATCGGCGCCTTCGCGCGCGGCGATATTCTTCAGGTGCTGTTCTTCGCTGTGCTTTTTGGCTTTGCGCTGCACGCCGTGGGTGAGCGGGGCAAGGCGGTGTTTGCGTTCATCCAGCAGGTTTCGAACATTCTCTTCCGGATTGTGAACATCATCATGAGGGTGGCTCCCATCGGCGCGTTTGGCGCCATGGCTTTCACCATAGGCGCCTATGGACTTGGCTCTTTGGCCCAGCTCGGCAAGCTGATGATCTGCTTCTATTCCACTTGCCTGATCTTTGTTTTCGTCGTGCTCGGAATTGTCGCTCGAATCCATGGTTTCAGCATCTGGCGTTTCCTCAAGTACATCAAGGAAGAGCTGTTTATCGTGCTGGGCACGTCGTCTTCGGAAGCGGCGCTGCCTCGTCTGATGGCAAAGCTGGAAACCCTTGGCGCACACAAATCCGTGGTGGGACTGGTGGTCCCCGCGGGTTATTCCTTCAACCTGGACGGAACTTCCATCTATCTCACCATGGCGGCGATCTTTATTGCACAGGCGACCAATACGCAGTTGGACTGGACGCACAGAATCACGTTGCTGGCAATTCTGCTGCTGACGTCAAAGGGCGCGGCCGGCGTGACTGGAAGCGGCTTTATTGTTCTGGCCGCCACTCTTTCCGCCGTGGGCACGGTTCCGGTGGCCGGCGTGGCGTTGATTCTGGGAATCGATCGCTTCATGTCAGAGGCGCGCGCCATCACCAACATCATCGGCAATGGAGTGGCGACAATTGTTGTGGCCAAGTGGTGCGGAGAGCTGGATGAGACGAAGTTGCACGACACCCTGCTCCATGAAACGCCGGAAGAGGCTGATGAGCCGGAAGAACTGGTGGCATAGCTTCGGGCGACTACCGAATCTCAACGCTTAGCGGCGGTTTTGTGCCAACAATCACTCTCGACGCTCATCTCGCCAATCTGCTAATGAGCGTCCAGCATGTGTCAAAGATACGGTCGCGAAACCGGTGATTGATGTTTTCGAGCGCTATATCCTTCTGCTGAAGAGTCTCGCGGTCCCACTCCAAACGTTCAGAGCCGATAGGCAAGCCGACCGTCTCCGCAAGATAATCGTCAAAGATGGTGGGTAGATTCATTTCATGCGGTTTGAGCCAGAACAGGGCACGACTCATGCGCTGACATCCAACGGGGAGGCCGATTTGGTAAGTAACAATAGATCTCGCTGCCGACACAACCTTCTTAGCGGCGGCGTCACGCCTATCAGGGTTCGTCATTTTGTGAGCATTATAGCTGTCGAAATCAGGCGATTTCACTCGTAGCGGGCTGAAAGTGTAACGGCGATATCACCAACCATCATCCGTTTTGAATCGCGTGGGTGTTTGAGTGCTCAATCGCATTAAGGGGCTTCCAAGGCTATGCGCTCGCGGTGTAGCTTTGTAGATCATCATCGGAGGAGACTTGTTTACCCATTGTCGCGCCATTCAAGTGTTTCCGATCGCTATTATCGCGGCTGTCCAGTTGTTGTCAGTAGCTCGGGCGTCCAGCCAAAGTGTCGGACTGCGGCAGGTTCAAATCAATTCCCGCTGGGGAGGCCTGGGGACACCCGCCGCCTCGGAACTGACGATCATGAAACAGGGATCGAAGTTTCGTCTTGGTCAAAGAATCATTGACGCTCAGTTGCTGGGCAGTTTCCTAACGGCTCTTCGCGAACCCGACATTCCTGAAATTGATCTCTCTAATTTGGGTATCACTCAAGAATGGCTCATCAGGAATCATGAAGGTCCCCTTTCGCAATATCAGGGTGGCCCGGAGGTTCGAGCCCGGAATCAACAGGCTTTGTACCGCGCAAGATTTGAGGATCCCGCTTATATCTCGCCACTCCTATCGCGCATTTACAAGTCGGGATTCCATACGGACGACTACCCATCTGTTCAGGTTCTTCTCACTTTTGAAGATGGCTCCGATGCCTCATTGTCCTCACACTCGCAACAGCCCTTCATGCTGCCGTGGAAGATCGAACGTAATGGCGCAACACATGTCACATTCAACGCCAACATTTCACGAGCGCTTGCCGCGATGCTCCCGAAGAAGACGGTCAATCGTCCCCGAATTTCTGGAGAGGGGCTGTTAGAGATCCTAAGAACTGCTGTCGATGAAGCCCTCGAACCTGAGCTAAATCTTCTTGACGCGGGCAACAGGGCGGCAGGCGCACTTGCTGCACTGAGGCAGCACTACTCTGTAGTGGAATCAGAAATCAACGAGTTCCATCACCCGGAATATGGAACCGAGTGGAGTGGGAACCAGCCGCACGAAACCAATCTACATGCCGTTCTGACGAGATCCGACCTTCCGCCAAACGTTGTTGACGCAGCAGTACTTGAGTACAAGGATGGCAAGGTTCAAGGGCTGGAGGCTTTTCTAACCTCGGCGAACAAGTACGAGAACCTTCTCCTGTCTGTTCCCTGGTTGGCCGATTACATCCGAGAACACAACAAAGTTCCCGTTCGAATCTCATACGTGCACGACGCATCATTCGGTGACAAAGCCTTGAAGGTTTTTAGCAAAGACATGCACGCGTTGGGAAGGGATGATCTAGTCCAAGAGGTGACGATCAAGCAATCCGAGATAGCACTCCTCATCACAGGGATGACGTACGCCGAGTCCTACTGGCTGGTTTTTCCGGACAAGCACATGATTTTATGGCGGTATAACGGCCCTTCAGGCCTTCTCAAGTGGAAGCCCTCCGATTTTCAGACGTCAGAGTGCGCCGACTACGGAGTGCCCTTCGGGGGTTGCGTTGGCGCAACTATTGATTCCGACGGCAAGCACAGATGACAGAAGGCACATTGCAGTCTGAATGATTGACGTAAGCGGGCGTTTACACCACTTGTACCGGCTAGCGTCTCTAACTCAGTGCAGCGGCAAACCAACAGGAAGTAGTGTCGACCTGCAAGGCGATGGCTATCGATTCTAAAAAAGACGCGTCAAATCCCTTAGATATTAGACAAAAGACAAGACCACGCTCGGGCAAAGAAAATCAAGGAGGCTCACCGTGAAGAGACTGTTTATTGCAACGCTGGCTGGAACGATGTTAGCGGGAACACTATTTGCCGGCACGGGAACTCATGCAACGGCCGACGAAAAGATTACCCAGGAAGAGCTGGTACGCAGGACCCAGGAACTTGCGGACGCCGTGGCGCCGGGCAACAAGGAACCATGGAAAAAATACTATGCTGACGATGCCATGTTTTTTGACGAGAAGGGCCGAAGCATGGACAAGGCCGCGCTGGTGAATGATATCCAGCCATTGCCCAAGGGATATTCAGGAACCATCAAAGTGGTTAATCCAAAGAGCCATATTGAAGGCGACGTGGCAATCCTGAGCTATGACCAGGATGAAATCGAGATTGTCTTTGGGCAGAAAATGACTGCCCGCTATCACCAGACGGATACATGGATGCTTCGCAACGGGCAGTGGCAGATTGTGGCCTCGCAGGTGTTGCGCTATTACGAAGATCCGGCCGAAGGACAATATGACGCGAAGAAATTTCCGGACTTCGTGGGTAGCTATCAGCTTGGAGATAGCACGACGGTTGTGAGCGCGGACGGCGGCAAACTCTACGCTCAGCGCGCAGGCCGTGCAAAAAACCAATTGCTGCCGGAAGCTCCGGATGTTTTCTTTGTGAAAGGCGTGGAAGGCCGCCGCCTGTTTCATTATGGCGCCGACGGGAAAGTGGATTCGCTGATTGATCGCAGGAACAACGAAGACCTGATCTGGAAGAAGGTGAGCGACAAGTAATCCCTCAACCAATCGTGTCACGGCGGACACAATGTCTTCTCCCCGCCACGGTCCTTCTTTCGCATTCATCGCGTAAGTCGCGCAGAATCAATGCTTCAAGGTTTGGTCTCACCTTTGCACTTAGGCAGTGTGCTGCCAAGAGCAGCGGAGGTGAGAAAAATGAAACAGCTGAAAGAAAGCAACGCCAGAACAGAAACCGCTGAAACCACCAAATCAAACGACCGCAGCATTGTGAAGTCGATTCGCAACACGATGATCATCGGTCTGCCACTGACCACCGTAATGTCCGGAGTGCTGGCGATAGGATTCGCCATCGCCCTCGACGGGTGCTCTTCGAAAGAGAAAGACAACAAGACCGCCCAGACTTCTCAGATCGCCCAGCCGACCATGGCAATTTCGCAACCGACGCCGGAAGCCAGCCCAACTCCGGGGCCTGTGGCGAAGAAGAAGCCGATCGTGAAGAAACCTTCGACAGTGGTCTTTGCCGACAACAAGAACGGAATTTCATTGCGCTATCCACGCAAGTTCACGCTGGTAACGGGTGAGAAGGCGAAGAATGATGTCGCGATGGAAGGCCGGCTGCCGATGAACTTTGTCCAGCCAGGCGGCGTGAATGTAACGTCACTTGAACTGCCGGGCGCAGCGGCATCTTCGCTGTTCGACATACGTATCAACAAGAACCTGTCTGCGGAAGATTGCAGCAAATTTGCCGAGCCGGGAGTTTCTGATACAGGCAGCGACCTGCCCGCGAATTCCACTGACGTGCTGGCTCCTTCCAAGCTGAGCATGAATGGCATGGATTTTACCCGCGCGGAAAACGTGACCGACAGGACGGATGCCCGCTACTATCATCACTTCGAGGCCGCTCGCCTGGAAGACAAGACGGAGAGCAAGTCAGGTGTCTGCTACGAGTTTGTACTCGCGGTGGAAGATTCCCTGGACAGCACCAAGACGGTGGACCATGTGGACCAGTTGGAAAAGCTGGAGCGCATTCTTTCGACGGTGAAGATCAAGTCCGAGACAGCAACTCCTGCGGTGACGGCCAGCGTACCGGTGCAGCCGGTGAACGGAAATGATCCGCAATGAACGGCGGGGTTGCAAGCAACATTGTTCCAGGCAACAGTGACGAGTTAAAGCAGGCCAGGCTTTCCGGCTCTGCCACGGGGCGGAGGGAAACCTGGCCTGATTTTTATTGATCAGCCTTAGACATTGCCGGCCGATCGCAGCAGAGGGCGGCTGCGTTCCACTCATCGTCAGTGCTCGGATTCGAAGCATGCTGTTCGGATGCGAACACCAAATCCACATACCGTGGGGCAAAGGGCCGGATACGTCATTTGTTTTGAACGACATACGGACAGTCAATCCCTGGCACGCAACCTGCGTCTTCTTTATGGATTTCCTTAGTCACCAAACGCAGGAGTCGCAGTCAAAAACAAGCAGGAGACGGTGAAAAAATGACGCGAATGATTCAGGACCTGAAATACGGATTCCGCATGTTGCGCAAGAGCCCGGGTTTTACCACCGTGGCAGTGTTGGTTCTGGCACTGGGCATTGGCGCCAACACAGCAATTTTCAGCGTAGTAAATGCCGTGCTGCTCCGGCCGCTTCCATTTCGCGATCCGGGAACGATTGTTCACGTCTGGCACGTTCCGCCGCCAAAAAGTTTTCCCGGAATGACCATCTTCTCCGTGTCGGCGGCAAACTATCTGGATTGGAAGCAACAGAACAGCGTGTTCAGTGACATGGCCATCTTCAGCGGAGGCAGCATGACCCTGACCGGCGGAGATAAGCCGGAGTTCCTGCAGGCCTCTGAAGTCACGTCGTCGTTCTTTTCCGTTCTCGGCGTAGAACCTCTCCTGGGACGCACGTTTCTCCCTGGCGAAGACGCGGTCGGCAAGGACCATGAAGTTGTGCTGACGTATGCGCTATGGCAGGGCCGTTTTGGCGGCGATCGTTCCATTGTGAACCGCACCATCACCTTGAATAACGAACCGTATACCGTGGTCGGCGTGATGGGGCCGAAAGTTTCTTATCCTGAATACGCACAGCTCTGGACCCCGCTGGCCTGGACGCCGAAAGAGGCCGCAGTACGAGGTGAACACCATTCGATCGTACTGGCCCGCCTGAAGCCCGGGGTAGATATCAGGCAAGCGCAAACGGAGATGACCACCATTTCTGACCGGCTGGCGCGCCAATATCCTGAAGATGACAAGGACTGGGGCGCGCTGGTGGTGCCTCTGCGGGACGACATCGTGAGTGATGTAAGGCCGTCATTGCTGGTCTTGCTGGGCGCCGTGGGATTTGTGTTGTTGATTGCCTGCGCGAATGTCGCCAACCTGTTGCTGGCCCGCGCGCTGGCCCGGGGAAAAGAAGTAGCCATCCGATCGGCACTGGGAGCGAGCCGGCTGCGTCTGATTCAGCAGCTGATGTGCGAAACCATTATTCTGGCCCTGGCTGGCGGACTTGCCGGCCTTCTGGTGGCGCACTCTGGTGTGCAATTTATCCTGAAAGTGCTGGGCGATCAGTTACCCAAAGGCATTGATGTTTCACTGGACGCGCAGGTCCTTCTGTTTACTTTGGGCCTTTCCGTGATGACTGGATTGATTGCCGGTATTGTGCCGGCATGGCGGCTCAGCAAAGCCAACGTGAATGAGACTTTGAAGCAGAGTGCGGGACGCGTGGCGGATTCAGGCGGAAGCCGTACGCGATCGATCCTGGTGGTAGCCGAAGTGGCATTGTCACTCATGCTGCTGACCGGCGCCGGCCTGATGATGCGAAGCCTGGCGCACCTGCGCAGCTTGAATCCCGGATTTGTTGCGCACAATGTTCTTACTTTTTCATTGCCCATTCCTCCAACCCGGTACAAGACTCGGGAAGAAGAGTTCAGCTTCTGGAAACAATTGCTGACCAGAATAGAGTCGCTTCCGGGCGTTGCACATGCAGGCGCAACCGACGACCTACCCTTTGATGGTGGCTCCCATCAGCCGATCGCGATTGAAGGCCGGCCGGCCGTACCCATGTCAGAGCAGCCGGAGGTGGATGTCCGGATCGCCAGCACGGGTTATATGCCGGCGATGCAGATTCCCATCACGCGCGGACGTGCTTTCAACGAGAACGATACCGCAGAGCATCCGGGGGTGATCATTGTGAGCGAGGCCATGGCAAAGCGGTTCTGGCCGGGCGAAAACCCGCTGGGCAAGCGGCTGACACTGACTTTTTCGCCGGGACAGCTTCGCGAAGTGGTAGGAGTGATTGCTGACGTGAAGCTGGACGGCCTGACCCAGACTGACGCGAACTCCATTATTTATGTGCCGCTCACGCAACTTACCGCCGGCGCAGGGCAGGATTGGCATTCTTTCGGGCTTGACGTTGTTGTGCGCACCAATTCACGGCCGGGCGACCTGGCTGCTGCCGTAAGCAAGGTGGTGCATGAGAGCGATCCCAGCCAGCCGATCATGCACATGATGACGCTGGAGCAATTCATGTCCAATTCACTGGCCCCGCAACGCTTCAACATGCTCATGCTGCAGACATTCGCAGTGATTGCCCTGATATTGGCGACGCTGGGAATCTACTCCGTGCTGGCTTATACAGTTCGCCGGCGCATTCGCGAGATTGGCATTCGCATGGCACTCGGCGCACAGATCATGGATGTGCTTCGTCTGATCGTAGCCGACGGAATGAAACCGGCAATGATGGGACTGGGAATTGGAATCGTGGGCGCCCTGTTGATGGGACGCGTGCTGGCCAGTCTTGTCTTTGGCGTGTCAACGCGAGATCCAATCACGATTTTGACGGTTTCGCTGTTGCTGACCGGTGTAGCTCTGCTGGCTACAGTGGTCCCGGCATATCGGGCAACGCGTGTGGATCCCATCAATACGCTGAGGGACGAGTAAGGGCATCAATTTTCACCACGGAGACACGGAGGCACGGAGAAGGCTACTTGTGAGGAATCTTAGAGGCTAGCAAAGCTCTGAATTCTCCGATGTCGTGTGGGCTGCGAAATACTCTTTTTGGCAGGATACCGATGAGATCAGCGCTCTGAAAAAGCAAAAATAGGCGCGGGGTCTCGCGAAACTTCTCATACATATTCCACGTTGCCTCTGAGCGACCCAGTTCGTGGTCGGACTGAATACCGTTGTCTGGGATGGTAACGATTCTCTCGCCGAACATCTTCCGATTCCGCCGATATGCCCTGCGGAATGCCACGGTAGGGATTACAAACTGCATGAGGAGCAGCAAAATAGACATCGCGATTGTGAAAAATCCCACCCAGTGATCAGCATATTGATAAAACAGGATGCCCAATACTAAGAGGATGATGCCGACAGCAACACCAATGGACCAGCGGATCGAGGTACGATGGCGATACCAAGCCATCTCGATGAACTCAGGTCGGGCGATTTCGTATTCGAATTTCATGGTTGAATAATACTCAAGGAGTCCTGCGCCATCTCCGAAGCTCGGAACTGATAAATGGTCTGATCTGCGGCCAGGACCTGCAGCGTACCATCCGAGGTGAAATCGGCGCGCACCAGGCGGGTTGGAAATGTGAAATGCTGCAGCGGCTTCAACGATGCTGTGTCGTAGAGGTCGCACTCGCCTTTTTCATTTTCCACCAGCATTCTGTCTCCGCGCGGCGAGATGGCCCGGAATCTCCCGAGAATTTTTCCTCTTTCGTGCCCGGAGTCCAGTGAATAAACGTGGGTGCGATTGATAGTGTCATACATCAGCACGGTATTGCCTGCGGAAATCGCCGCTCGCGGAATGATGGATGTGGCGCCGGTATCCATTATCATGGCGCCCAGCAATTCCCCGCTTTCCGGATGAATCACTTCAATCAGGTTGACGGACTCCTTGTCCGGCATGGATTCGAGCAGGCGCTTTAGCTCCGAATTTGCTTTGGCCTCAGCCTTCACGCTGTAATGCGATTCAAACAGCAGCGTGAGCGAATTCCCCGGCCGGGAATAAAAGAATTTAGGCAGGTATTCCGCGAACCAACGTACCCACACAGTCTGGTTGGTACGAATGTCCCGCGCCTCAACCGCCAGCTTGCAGGAAAGACACAGCTGCTTGAATTTACAGGCCTTCTGACTGCCAGGCATGCCTGTGACCGCTGGACAGTTCTCCTGCTCAGCCCGGTCCATCTGTTGAAGCAGAAGGTTCCCTGCCTGCCAGAGGTAGTGATGCATGGACCCATTCTTCTTGAGCGGGTCCGGCGGATCAAGCGTGTAGAGTTCGTCAGTCTTCCTGCTCGCCGGATCAAGACGCTGCACCCTGGGCTTCTGTTCCAGCCGGGAAAAGATGGCAAACAACTGATTGTTTGACTGGTCAAAAAAGCCGGATGAAAATGTGCCGGTGTCCAGTGATCGCTCGCCGGTGGCAACATCCCACATGCCGCCGCTGGTGCGTCCCGCGAGCGCGAGCCATTTACCGTCACCTGAAAATTCCGAAGCCGTCAAAGAGGGCAACAAGCTGGAAGGCAACTGAACACTTGCCAGGCGCTGCCGCGAGGAAAGATTGAAGAGAGTAATGCGTCCGCCCAGTTCCTCACCGGCGATGGTATCGTTGAAGATAGCCAGCCCGGGACTCTTGTACCCCAGCAGAAAATCTTTGGTTTCCAGGTTGATCACAGCCATGGGCCAGCGCGCGGCCGGGGTTATCAACAGATATGGACCACGCCCCGCAGCGATAAACTTGCCTTCGACTCCATAGATGTTGATCAGGTTCTGCCCATTCACTTTGAGATCGAACTCTTCGCCGCCGTCGCCGGAAGGAAATTCCATGGCAGAGGCGTGGTTGTTATGGTCAGGATCAACGCCCACAATCCGGTGAGGAGAGACAAAAACAAATCGTGATGAGGTGTACTTGCGCACCGCGCGGCCGGTGCTGATCTCGCTGTGGGTTTCCAGATCATAGGCGACCGTCACGTTGTTGGAACCCAAAACGAAATAGCGCGCGTCGGGCGAGAAGCCGAGCGTGAAGAACAGGTGAAAATATTGGGGAAACATGCGAAGTGGCGCGTTGGCCAGATCGCGCATGTCCGGCGGCAGCGGCGGCGGAACTTTTCTGGAAAACAAGATCGAACTGTCCGCCACATTGATCAGCAGAAGCCGGAAATCGTCCTTTTCCGTTTTAAGGCACGCCAGGACTTCGCCGGTACTGGCAAGGCTGGTGCGAAGGCATTGGCCGGGCACCGTAACTTCATGAATTGAGCTCCGTGTCTTGCTGGCGATGTCCCACTTTTGTACCCGCAGTTCCATGTCGTAAAAAACCACGTAGTGTGAATCCGGGGTGAATTGAACCGCCTGGCCCGCCAGCGCGTCATAGTTGGCGTCACGCTGTCCGGTCTTGATCTGGACGGCCTCGGAATTTACAGCGTCAAAGCTGAAAAGATTTTCGAGCGGCTGCCGGCTGAGCACGAAGACCGTGCTCTCATCCTGAGCTACGATATATTTGCCGTCCGGGCTGAACTGAAGATAGTCAAGGCTGCCGCGCAATGGCGGTTGCAGAACTGTTTTGGTCACGGTGCCGCCCACCTGCTCCCGGGGTTTGACCCGGTTAGCGGCGATGACATCTCTCTGCCATGACAGGAACCCTTCCTGAGGACCTGCCGGCAATGTTGCAACGCACTCCGGCGGCAGAGGTGTGGCTTTATTGATCAGCAGGCGTACACGTTTGGAGTCAGGACTGGTGACGCCAAACATATCAGTAAAGAAATTCCCTTTCTTGCCCTTGTTCTCCGTCAAGCGATCAAAGAAACTTGCCAATTCAGCGGGGCGATAGCCCGCGCGCATCATGGCGTAAAGCCCCATCCTGTCCGCAATCTGCTGTTCGTACTCTTCGCGCTCAAAGTCCTGATACACCACGTGCTTTTTCCGCCAGAGGTCTTCCAGTTCGTTCCACCTGGCGAAAATATCCTGGCGGTCACTCACCTGACTGGCGCCAAGGTATTTTCGAAACACGCGGGTAACATCGATCGCAGACTGATGGGTGGCGATATGACCTATCTCATGTCCGAGCAAACCCGCGAGCTCGTCTTCATTTTTGAGAAACGCGATGAGCTGGCGGCTGACGTAGATTTGTGATCCGCCGAGCGAAAAGGCGTTATTTTCAGGATAATCGATTACATAGAAGCTATATTTCCGGCCCGTGGGCGGCAACTGGGACAGGATATGCTCGCCTAGTTTCTGAAGATATCCGCCGGGGTCTTCCACCTTGTTTGAGGTTATGACGTATTCCGCATCAAAGATCTCTCCCAGCCATGCTTCCTGCTGTTCAGAAAACATGTTCTTTTCTTTTTCTATCTTGAATGACGGCGGCGAGCAGGAGCCACCTGCCTGTTGGCCGGCCAGACAGCAAGGTGACAACAGAACAAGAAGAAGACTTGTGAAGACGAACAACCGCATGACCCACCTTGGTTCAGCCTGGGGGCTCCAATCATGCCAGCCACCCGGACGCATGGAATGCGAAACGGAGTCTATCACTCAGGGGTAGCAAGAGTTGTAAAAAAACTTGAATGATTGTAATTACTAAGGTATGGGTTCATAGCAGGCGAAAACAATGCCGTTGCCGAAGGTGCGCGATTTGGTCAACTTGAGTGAGAGCTTCGTCTTAAGACCTTCAAACATGGTCCGGCCTGCACCGAGAATGATCGGATGAATGGCGATCTGGTATTCATCGATCAGATTTTCCTGCGCGAATTGTGCCACGATGGTTCCGCTGCCAAAGATCGCCATGCCCGGGCCGTCGGCAGATTTCATCTTGCGGACTTCTGCCACAATGTCACCTTTTACGACGCGCGTGTTGCTCCAGGACGCTTTCTCCATGGTCCGCGAGAAAACTACTTTCGGAAGCTTGTTCATCTGCCCGGCAACTACTGGATCATTCTTGCTGGCCATCGGCGTGGGCCAATAGCTGGCCATGAGGTCATAGGTTTTGCGCCCGAAGAGGAGCTCTCCGCCGCCACTGGCATTGCTCTGCACAAATTCAAGCCATTCGGAATCGTGCTGGTGCGCCCAACTCATGTCGCCGTTGAGGTCAGTGAAGTAGCCGTCGAGAGTGATGTTGTTAAAGACGATGAGTTTGCGCATGGAGTGTCTGATGTTTTGCAAACGATGTTTCGTGAAAGATGATAACGGAACGCAGGGCGAAGGAGAAAAGGTGTTTCTCAGGCCTGGAACGCAGCCCCAAATGTGAGCTTGGGTGAACTGTGATTGTTGGCCAGTTCAACTAACGCCCAGTTAATGTGAAAGCGGGGTCTTTTCCGTGAGAAGGTTGCGCATCCAACTTTCCAACCGATCTGCAAATTCATGGTCGAATTTTCCGTGTTCATGCTTCTGAATGGCCTCAAGCCAGGCGCGTGGCGATGGCGAAAGGTCCAAGCCATGGCCCATGCCAGGAAACTCCATGTATTCGGCACGGCCAGTGTGAAAACTGTCGATCATGCGAACGAGATAATGGCTCTCGTCAGCGGTAGTGGTTGGGTCTGACGTACCGTAAGTGACAAGCACAGGGACGTCGACTTTTTTCCATTCCACGGCCAGATCCAGGTCGGCGATCTGTTGCAGATAGGTATAGGCCACACCAAAGGTGTTGACGGCGTCCTTGCAATCCGGCGAGTCCTTCACAATCGCGTCGGGCGTTTGTTTGTCGATCAGAAAGCGGTGCTGGCAGCGTTCCACCACACGCACAACGCGATCGGCCTCATCGTATGGCTTGCCCAGGATGAGCATTTGCCGGCGGGCATTATCGAGCGAGTATTCCACCCAGTTCCGCCCAATAGTTTCAGCAGTTTCAGCGGCGATGAACCCACGCACAGGAAACTTCTGCGCCACCAGCACGCCTTCAAGCGGACCAATGGAGTGAGCGAAGATGAAAATTCTGTCGCGGTCGACAAAATCATATGAGGCCAGGGCACTTAATCCGCCGATGGAACGTCGCACGGCGAGATGAAGATCAGATTGCGGTGAATCACAAGGCGGCCCCTGACTTTTGCCTTCGCCATTCTTGTCCACGCGCATGGTGACAAAGCCGTGCTGACTGAGGCCGTTCAGCAACTCGTAGTAGGCATCGCCGGGTTTGAGATTGTCGAGAGAGTAACATCCGAGGCCTCCGATGACGAAGACAGCAGGATATTTCCCCGGTGGTTGGGGGCGCGTGATGATAGCGGAATAATTGGCGCCGTCCATGACAACTGTGCGGTGAAGGATTTCGACTGCATAAGTTTCAACTGCTCGGGCTTGCGCAGGAGCAGATTGCTGGAGGAGAGGCGCGAACAGGAATAGCAGGAAAGCAATGTTGCCCATGGGAAAGAGGTTAACAAAGAACTCGGTTGATTGACTGCTATGGCCGCCGGGAGTAGCATCGGCGCGTGCCAGTCTTTTAACTTCATCTGGAAGTGAGATTGCAAAAAAAGGAGAGACATGATGAAAAGGGCACCCAATGTCGTATTCGCAGCATTGTTGTTCTCCACGCTAATCGCAAGTGCGCAGACACCGCCGCAAATGCCAAAGCCCGGCGCGGAACAAAAAAACCTTGCCTATTTTGCCGGCATCTGGAAGTTGGACGGCAATATTAAACCGGGACCGATGGGTCCGGGCGGAAAGTTCACCGGAACCGAACACATGGAATGGATGCCGGGCGGCTTCTTCCTGGTTTCGCACAGCCAGGGATCCAGTCCCATGGGCAAAGAAACCGGTCTTGCCGTTTACGGGTATGACGCGGACAAAAAAGTTTATACCTACGACGAGTTCAACAGCGTGGGCGAGAATGTACACGCCACCGGAACTTTTGATGGAAAAGTCTGGACCTGGACCAGCGAATCGCCCATGGGCGGTAAGCCGATGAAAGGTCACTTCGTTGTCACCCAGACCTCGGCAACCTCATATGCGTTCAAGTTCGAGATGTCAGCGGACGGGAATAACTGGTCGCCAGTGATGGATGGCACAGGGACCAAAGCGACAGTGACGGCAACGAAGAAGAAAGAATAGGCTTTTAGTGATTCTGTAACCTCTTGGCGTGGCGACACTCTATGGTTCAGGCCTGTTATTTGTGCCTGCTATCCAAAACTATTCCATGCGAGAGTTTTCAATGAGACGCAACAAGATCAATTTCTCAGGCCGCACGGTTGCGGCCTTTTTGATTGGCGCAATGGTGCTGGCACTTGCAACGCCGCCAGTCTTCGCCGTTTCCCCAGTCTCCGCCGCCTCCAAAGACGACGCACAGATGTCCAGTGCCGATTTCAATAAAGCCATGCGCAAGCTCTGGGAAGATCACGTTACGTGGACGCGGCTTTATATCGTCAGCGCGGTAGGCAATTTGCCGGATAAAGACGCTACTACACAACGTCTTTTACAAAACCAGACAGACATCGGAAATGCGGTCGCTGGATTCTATGGTGAAGCTGCGGGAACAAAACTCACGGCGCTGCTGAAAGACCACATTCTTGGCGCGGCCGCTTTGATTGAGGCTGCCAAATCAGGCGACAAAGCCAAAGTTAATGAGGCGTCGGCAAAGTGGTACGCCAACGCGGATGAGATCGCCGCATTCCTCAGTGACGCCAACCCGAAGAACTGGCCGCTGGCGGACATGAAGGCCGGAATGAAGATGCATCTGGACCTGACGCTGCAGGAAGCGACTGACCATATGCAAGGGCATTACGACGCCGACGTAAAAGACTATGACAAGATCCATAACCATATTCTGGGCCTGGCGGATTTGCTGAGTAGCGGAATTGAAAAGCAGTTTCCGCAGAAGTTTTCGAAGAGTTAGATCGGCGTCGAGCTCTAGCCAAAGCGCATTCGAAAGAGTGCGCTTTTTTTCGTTTGATTGCCAGAAAAACGGGCACGCCTCGGGCCCCAATAGAGGATGGGCCGGTAGTTTTACCTTTGTTTTTCCAAGTAGCTAATGTATGATCCCGCTTCCCCCAAAACCAGTTGGTCAGGCCCGGAATTCGACTATTACCTTTGCGGCCAAGAGAAGGACACCCAATGTTCGCACGCGCCAAAATTGTGACGATTTTCACGACGCTGTCGTATTTCTTATTATTTTCAGCTGACGGTTCGGCAATTCAGGCCGCGTCTGCGGGTGAAGCAGTTGCTACGTACGACGCTCAGGGGCATGTAGTATCGATGACAGCGCAGGATGGGCGCGTGTCCCGCGCCGGAGCACCTGTTGTTCTTCCGGTCGCCCGTCCACCAGTACGCTCTGCGGCAATTGGACTTGCCGGCACGGTCATTCATGTACCTGCTGACCAACCTACTATTCAGTCAGCCATCAACGCCGCGGCCGATGGAGATACGGTTCTTGTTTCCGATGGAACGTATGTAGAGAACATCAATTTCAATGGGAAGGCTATCACGGTTACCAGTGTTAACGGCAGCAAAGTCACTACCCTTGATGGGAACAAACTCAATGTCGTGGTGGCATTTGTAACAAATGAGGGCGCCGGCTCCGTTCTAAACGGGTTCACGATTACGAATGGCTTGTCGGGCGATCAGAGCCCCGGCTTCGGAGAAGGTGGCGGGATTGTCATCGAAAATACGGCATCGCCGACCATTACTAACAATGTGATCACGGCCAACGGCGCGTGCGACGGAGCGGGGATAGCCATCAGCTTCGCCGGACCGCTGATTCAAGGCAACACGATCACGAACAACTTCCAGGCCTTGTGTGGCGGTGGAATTGGAGGCGGCGGCATTTCCATCGGCGGCGAGTCCAGCGGCACGCGTGTGATCGGCAACGTGATCGCGAACAATTTGATGGTCAACAACGGTGTCAACGGCGGCGGGCTGCTTTTAAACGCGGCAGGCTCCCCGCTCATTCAGAACAATACCATCAGCAATAACAATCAGTTCGGCATTACTATGGTCAACACTTCAAATCCACAGTTGATCCAGAACCTGATTATTCACAATACCGGTGGCGGACTTATTTACCTTTTTGGCGGCGGAACCGGAATGACCATTATTAACAACACCTTTGCCGATAACGATGCGCAGACAGCATTTTTTGCGGAGTCCACAGCATCCGTGATCGGCGGCATTTTTCCTCCAGATGTGGTCATCCAGAATAATTTGTTCATTGCCAAGCAAGGCCAAACAGCTATATTTTGCGCCCTCCCTCTTGCAAGTACCGCCGTTTTTACCGCGAACAATATTTTCAGTGATGGTGGACTGGCTTTTGATCCAGGTTGCGGCACTATTCCAACCGGCAGCAACGGGAATATCTCTTCTGATTCTTTTTTCGTTGATCCACTGGTGGATAACTTCCATTTGCAGCCTGTATCTCCAGGGGTTGACACCGGTAACAACACGACTCCTACTGCCCTGCCTGCGACCGATCTTGCGGGAGATCCACGGATTGTCAATACCAACGTTGACATGGGAGTTTTCGAGTCTCAGGGAAGTACTGCGGCTACCTTCAGTTCAAGTTCGCTGACTTACGTGAAGCAATTGATAGGAACAACCAGCGCGGCCCAGACGGTAATCATCACAAATACCGGCTCGACGGCATTGCAAATTACCCCGTTTGTCGTAAGCGGGGACTTTGTCGAAACCGATGACTGCCATAACAGCGCCGGCATTGCAGCGGGAAAAAACTGCAGCGTGAGCATCTCTTTTGCTCCTACCGCTCCTGGAACGCGGACAGGATCCCTCACGGTGACGAGCAATGATGGTGCAAGCCCGACAACTATCAGCCTGTCCGGCTTTGGCGGGGCTCCGGTAGTAAGCTTGTCAGTTCCGAGCCTTAGTTTTGCCAGTCAGTTGGCCGGCACTACCAGCGGGGCGCAGGCATTTACCCTTACCAATACAGGTGATGAGCCGTTAACGATTACCAGCCTGGCAGCGTCAGGCGACTTTAGCCAAACGAACAATTGCGCCGCCACCCTTGCCATCAGCGCAACCTGCACGGTCAATGTTACTTTTACGCCGACCCTCCGAGGGACCCGCAACGGCGCAGTCACTCTGGCCGACAATGCTCCTGGGAACCCGCATAGCGTTACGCTGCAAGGCACCGGAATTGGACCGGCTGTTACACTCACCGCCACCAGCCTTACTTTCACCGATCAACTGGCCAGGACAACCAGTGCCGCACAATCAGTAACGCTCACCAATCCGGGTGAAATTGCGCTCAACATCTCGGGCATCACGGTGTCGGGAGATTTTGCCCAGACCAACGACTGTGGAACCTCAGTTCCCGCAGGACAAGGATGCACGATCCAGATTACTTTCACACCCACGGTACGGGGACTGCGCAGCGGCAGCGTAACCATCGCTGACAATTCCACCAGCAGCCCTGAGCACGTGAATCTGGCCGGAAACGGCATTGCTGGGGTGGCTTCTGTTTCCGCAACCAGTCTTGCTTTTGGAAACCAGTTACTCAATGTTCCCGTTAGCAGCGTCATCACACTGACAAATGTCGGAAACGCATCCCTGGCAATCATTTCCATCGCAGCGAGCGGGGATTTCAGTGAGACAAACAACTGTGCGACTTCGCTGCCGCAGCAATCACAATGCAATATCAACATCACGTTTTCCGCCACGGCGTTGGGAGCAAGGATTGGCAGCCTGACCTTGACTGACTCGGGTCTGGACTCTCCGCAGACAGTCGCTTTGTCAGGAACTGGAGTTCAGCTAGGACTTTCTGCTCCAAGCCTCACATTCGGTAGTCAACTGGCAGGCACAAGCAGTGCGGCCCAGGCAGTGACGGTGACAAATCTTGGCGCTGCGACGCTGAACATTACCAGCATCGTCACCAGCGCCGGGTTTTCCCAGACCAACAGTTGCGGAACCTCATTGGCCGGCAACGCTTCCTGCACGTTGAATATTTCATTCGCACCCACAACGTCTGGCCCGGCGAATGGATTGATTACTCTGAATTACAACGGGACCCAGAGCACAATCGCAGTCGGCGGCACAGGAACCGATTTCAACCTTGGCACGCAACAAGGCGGAAACACATCTGCGACGGTCAACGCCGGCGGCACTGCCAGCTATAACCTCTCACTAAATGGGAGCGTTGGCGCAACCAATAGCATCACTCTGGCATGCAGCGGAGCGCCGACAGCAGCCACCTGCTCGGTTAATCCGGCTACGGCCAATCTCAACGGCACAACGCCGGTAAATTTTAGTGTCACCGTGACGACTACTTCGCGCGCATTCCTTTTGCCCGGTATCCCGAATCCAATCCCAGGACCGACTCCGACGGCGCTCCTGGTGCTGTGGGCCTCGGCAACGTCGCTACTGCTCGCTGTGTTGGCCCGTCGGAAACGCGGATACCGAGCGGCGTTTGCGTCGGCAGGCATGGCTCTAATGTTATTGATAGCAGCTTGCGGCGGCGGAACTCCACCTCCACCGCCACCACCTCATGGTACCCCCGCGGGAAGCTCTACGATTGTGGTTACAGCGACGTCTGGAACGGTAACACGAACAAGCAATTTGACCTTGAATGTCAACTAGCTCTTGGGAATCACCTAACAGCCGGTCATTCAAGATCAACGGTTGTCCTGACCAATCAGACTGCGGCTCTTACGACTACAAAATGGTCGAAGGGAAAAATTTGCGGTCGCTGCGCCAGGAACTGGTCCCGCGAAAAACCGATAGCCTTGCCTGAGTTGGTTGACACAGCCGAGGGCGGCTGTATTCCACGCGTTTTATGGGGCTCCTCGCCCTACGATGAAAGCGCCTGAGCATATCCCTTGCATAGAGCCTGCGCTCGGGATGGCATGTTTCGAGGATAAGCTTTCGAAACACGTTGCGACCCGGCATTAGGTTGATTTTAGCCATGAATTAAGGCGAACTTGTCGCAAGCTGCGCGGAAGATGGCAGGAACCGTGTGACATACTTTAGCAATGATGCGGGTTATAGCACTGTTCTTCACACTAATAATTGCAGGTAGTCCAGGTTTGTCGATGGGGCAACAAGCCGAACTACCACCAGGCCAGGCCAGCGCGAGTGAAATCTTACAGAAAAACCTGATTGCGACCGGAGGGCTGGAGGCACACAAAGCACTTGAGACCCTGGTCGCAAGCGGCGAAATCCGTCTGAACAACGCAAATCGGATAGGCGACTACAAGTTCTCTTACAAGGCGCCCGGTAATGACATGCTGGAGATCAGAAGGATCGGTCACGGGACAACCTGGACAGGTAACCATGGAAAGAGGGCCGTCAGCCGTTCGACCAGTGAGCTGCTCGCAGTGCCTGAACCTTATGACCCGTGCATGTGGTGTGTGATCGACGGCGTTCACACGTGGATCATGGAGTCTAACTGGCGAACGCTACTGCGTTGGGATTTCTGTTGTGCCTATAACATTGAGCTAATCGGCATGGGTGAGGTGGACAAGAGACTGGCATATGGGCTGCGCTTTACATCGAAAAAAAGCGGCCAATCTTTTCTCTGTTTCTATGATCGTGAAACATTTCTCCTGGTGCGGATAGACCGGATCGACCGATTCCAGACGGGGCCAAATCGGATTGAGACTGCGCATAAGGTTGAGAGTATTTTCCGCGATTATCGGGAGCAGGGCGGTATCAAACTGCCTTTTGTTATCGCGATTCCGCGCCCTGAAGGCGATGTGGTTTTCGAAGTGAACAAGATAAAAACGAACGAAGCGGTCGCGGATTCTGTTTTCGACTAAGAAGCTTCTTCTGGACGCTGCGGGTGAAGTGATCGAGTTGCTCGCGGGGGGAAGTCTTATCTAAGGGTTTCACCAATTTCGCTGCAGCGTTGTTTGTGACATACTCCAAAAGCAATGAGACTCACTGCATTTTTTCTCGCACTGTTTTTACTATGCATCGAGCCCAACACTTCTGCTCAAAAAACGGCGGAGCCCACCGGCAGCATCAGCCCGGCAAAGATATTTGAGGGCTATCTTTCCGCTACTGGCGGAGCGAACGCGCACAAGGAATTGACGACTCTCAAGGCATCCGGGAGTTTTGGCGTCTCTGGCTATACTGTCACGCACCCTGCTGGTGCTTATACATTTCTCTATAAGGCGCCGGCTAAGGACATCCTTGAAATGCAAGTGACAAGCCATGGGACAAGCTGGGCCGGCAGGCGGGACGATCAACTCATCCGGCGATTGGCTCCGGAAGAACCAGGATTTATAGGCATAGGAGTCGGAGGCGAGGGATTCATCAAGGGCACCAGTGCAGAGAACGTTGAGCGCTGCCTGATGAGCCTGCTGGAATGGGACATACACAATTACAAGAATATCGAACTGATTGGCCGAGCCCAGGTAGATCGGCGATGGGCGTACGCGCTGCGATTTACGCCAGAGCAAGGCGATCCCCAGGTGCGGTATTACGATATGGAAAATTTCCTGATGGTGCGGATGGATCAGCTGCAGCGCTATCGCATGGCCAAAAATCTTCCGGAAAAGGCCTATGCAGTTGTCACTTACTTTCGCAATTACCGGCAGCTTGGAGCATTGAAACTTCCCCAGGAGATCGTCATCAGCCATGACCCAGAACTGGTGGTTGAATTTACCCATGTGAAGTATGGCGAGGAAATTCCTGACTCTGCGTTTCACGATTAATCGGGTTCAGCTGAATTGTGGATGCAGGCACCGTCGCAGTGCAGGGATGACCTGAGGTTGAAAGATAAACCACTGATCACACCGATGGCACAGACAAGGCTCCATTCATTTCTGATTGAAGCCTTTACTTAATGCGGGTGATGGGGGACCGGCTGCCCTGGCGGAGAAAGGGGACCCGCCAGCCAAGCGAACTCATCCATATTCGTGAATCGTTTAGTTTGATCGGTCCAGCCAACCTGGCCCTTTGCGCTGCGAACCTTCACCCACCACACGTACTCGGGCCGCGAAACGATTTGTATTTCTGTTCCGGGCGGAGGCGGGTCCGGATCAGGATCGCCCGATATTTGATCGGAGTAGGTCTTGCCACGAAACCAAAAGAGGTCGTAACCTTCGCCGAGATAATGCAGAGTGTAGAGAAGATCTCCCGGCGCAAGCTCAACCTTGGCCTTGTTCCCCAGAGTCATCTTCACCAGAATTTTGGAAACGCCAGGCCGAGTAGTGATCACAACGCCAGTCACACCACGGATCCACTCGCCCTGTTTCACAATGAAGGCAACTTGGTGGTGATCGCGTCCAGTCCAGACCGTGACGGGGCTTACCGCCTTCCAGCGACGATACGTACAGCCTTCAAAAGGACAGGCACCCCAGTCGTAGAAAGGGACAGGTGGCTGGGCCGGTGGACGAGTTGCGGCTTGCACAAGAAGAAGAATGAGTAATGGAATTGCGTGCATTGCGAATGGTTAAACCATCAGAATTATACGCACTTTCTGGTATATCTGAGTTCCACGCTTCCAGAGCTGGCGCAGCCGAGGGCGGCTGCATTCCAGAAATTGTTTCAGGGCGCCGCAGAGCATCAACGCAGATCAGTTCAATCAGCGTTCATCAGCGGTAAGGTTCTGGAATGTGGGTGGAAAAGGAAAAGGCTCCAATCATTTCTGAATGGAGCCTTTTGGATTTTAATGCGGCGACGACCTACTCTCCCACACACTTTCGCGTACAGTACAATCGGCCCAGCGGGGCTTAACTTCCGTGTTCGGGATGGGAACGGGTGGAACCCCCGCGGTAAGATCACCGCAAGATTAACCGCGCTTCGCGCGGGCAATTGGTTTTTGGTATTTGGTTATTGGCTCAGTGTTTCCAGGGGAAGTATCTTCGACCCTTGAGACTGAACCAACTACCGATGGCTAATTACCAATTGCTGATTTTATCGATGCGCGGCATCAGTCAGGTTCTACCGTGTTACCCGCGCAAAGGACCCTTCACAGCTGGAAGGATCAAAGCTTTTAAAAGATCAAGAGGACAATTGCCTCAGAGAGAAGATCTCTCTTTTAGAAAATCTCTCACAACTGAATAGATTGAGTCACTACAGATTTCCGATTTGAAATCTTACAATTTCAAATTTTCCATCACGCTGCATTTAGCAGCGCTTGCTTGCCCTGAGTAAATTTTATGGTCAAGCCGAACGGGCGATTAGTACTCGTAAACTGAAGTCATTACTGACCTTACATTCCGAGCCTATCAAACAGGTGGTCTTCCTGTGCCCTTCATTTCCCTTACGGGTTGGGAGATCTAATCTTGAGGAGTGTTTCACGCTTATATGCATTCAGCGTTTATCACAACCGAACTTCGCTACCCAGCCGTGCCGTTGACACGACAGCTGGAACACAAGAGGTTCGTTCATCCCGGTCCTCTCGTACTAAGGACAAGCCCTCTCAAATCTCCTACGCCCACACCAGATAGGGACCGAACTGTCTCGCGACGTTCTGAACCCAGTTCACGTACCGCTTTAATAGGCGAACAGCCTAACCCTTGGAACCTTCTACAGCTCCAGGATGCGATGAACCGACATCGAGGTGCCAAACCGGAGCGTCGATATGAACTCTTGGCTCCGATCAGCCTGTTATCCCCGGCGTACCTTTTATCCGTTGAGCGATGGCCCTTCCATGCAGAACCACCGGATCACTAAAGCCTACTTTCGTACCTGCTCGTCTTGTAGGACTCACAGTCAACCACGCTTATACTTTTGCATTCGACGGCTGATTTCCAAACAGCCTGAGCGTAGCTTCGCACGCCTCCGTTACAATTTAGGAGGCGACCGCCCCAGTCAAACTACCCGCCTTACTATGTCCCTTCCCCGGATTACGGGGATAGGTTAGAACCACAGAACTCGCAGGGTGGTATCTCACCGTTGGCTCCTCCAAGTCCGAGAACCTGGAATCAAAGCCTCCCACCTATCCTGCGCAGCAAGTGCCATAGTTCATAGTAAAGGTATAGTAAAGGTGCACGGGGTCTTTCCGTCTAGATGCGGGAAACCGGCATCTTCACCGGTACTACAAATTCGCCGAGCCACTCGTTAAGACAGTCGTACGATCGTTACGCCATTCGTGCAGGTCGGAACTTACCCGACAAGGAATTTCGCTACCTTAGGACCGTTATAGTTACGGCCGCCGTTCACTGGGGCTTCAGTTCAAAGCTTCGCCTTGCGGCTAACCTCTCCCTTTAACCTTCCAGCACCGGGCAGGCGTCAGCCCCTATACGTCGTTTTAGACTTTGCAGAGACCTGTGTTTTTGTTAAACAGTCGCCGTACGCGTTTCACTGCGGCCACTTCGAGCTCTAAACTCTATTGTGGCGACCCTTCTCCCGAAGTTACGGGTCTAATTTGCCGAGTTCCTGAACGAGTGTTCTCTCGAGCACCTTTGGGCATTATGCCCTCGTCTACCTGTGTCGGTTTGGGGTACGGTTCCCTTACATTCTCCTTAGAGGTTTTTCTTGGCAGCGTGGAATCGACAGCTTTCAGCCATACGGCTTACTGCTTTGCGTCTCAACGTTAATGTCTTCCCGGATTTACCTAGGAAAACCGCCTTACACGCATTGACCACCATAGTCATAGAATGGCCTGTGTATCCTTCTGCGTCACCCCATCGTGATAACGAATGTCTGGGAGTTCCGGAATATTAACCGGATGTCCATCGGCTACGCCTCTCGGCCTCGCCTTAGGGACCGACTAACCCTGAGCGGATTAACCTTCCTCAGGAAACCTTAGACTTTCGGTGCGGAGGGTTCTCACCTCCGTTATCGCTACTTATGCCGGCAGGGTCTCTTCTCAACCTACGATGAGTTCTTTCGATCTCACTACTGTGTTGAGAATGCTCTCCTACCACGCACGTCTCAAAGACATGCATCCGCTGCTTCGGTACTCAGCTTTAGCCCCGTTGAATTGTCGGCACCGGACCGCTTGACCAGTGAGCTATTACGCTTTCTTTAAAGGATGGCTGCTTCTAAGCCAACCTCCTGGCTGTCTGGGCGTTCCGACTTCCTTTCCCACTTAGCTGAAATTTTGGGACCTTAGCAGGCGGTCTGGACTGTTTTCCTCTCGACAATGAAGCTTAGCCCCCACTGTCTGACTCCCGGGCTGGTTGTCCATGGCATTCGAAGTTTGGTTGGATTCAGTAAGCTGGAAAGCCCCCTAGTCCAATCAGATCTCTACCACCACTGCAAATCACCCGAGGCTAGCCCTAAAGCTATTTCGGAGAGAACGAGCTATCACGGAATTTGATTAGCCTTTCACCCCTACCCTCAGCTCATCCGAGCTTTTTTCAACAAACACCGGTTCGGTCCTCCAGTGGGTGTTACCCCACTTTCAACCTGGCCAAGGGTAGATCATCCCGCTTCGCGTCTATTCCTGCCAACTGAATCGCCCTATTAAGACTCGCTTTCGCTACGGCTCGCTTACGCTTAACCTTGCTGACAAGAATAACTAGCCGGCTCATTATGCAATAGGCACGCGGTCAGACATTCCATTGCTGGCATAGTCCTCCCACTGCTTGTAGGCACACGGTTTCAGGTACTATTTCACTCCCCTTGCCGGGGTTCTTTTCACCTTTCCCTCACGGTACTGGTTCACTATCGGTCAGAAGCTTGTGTTTAGCCTTACGGGATGGTCCCCGTAGATTCAGACAGAGTTTCACGTGCTCCGCCTTACTCAGGTACCGGCTTCGAGTCCAGATCATTTTCGCTTACGCGGCTATCACGCTCTATGGCGCCCCTTCCCAGAGGGCTTCAACTAATGACTGGATTGGTAACTCTACTGTTGCCGGCCCTACAACCCCCACTGGACCGAAATCCATTGGGTTTGGGCTGTTGCGATTTCGCTCGCCACTACTTTCGCAATCGAGGTTTCTTTCTTTTCCTTCAGGTACTGAGATGGTTCACTTCCCTGAGTTCGCTCGTACCCGACTATGTATTCATCGGGCCGTACGCTGGTTTTACCAGCGTGGGTTTCCCCATTCGGACATCCCCGGTTCAAAGGTTGCTTGCACCTCACCGAGGCTTATCGCAGCTTGCCACGTCCTTCATCGCCATCTTCTGCCAAGGCATCCACCATGCGCCCTTAGTAACTTGACCATAAAATTTACCCAAAGCACCTCCGCGGCAAGCGGAGGGATGATCAACGTCCGGTCCATGACTCACGTCTTGAGACCGTTTATCAACCATCAAATGCTGAGAAATTTCATGACCTAATGTTCTGCTCATCGCGACATAAACTCAGAGCTCCACGGCAAAGCCGTTTCGCTCAGAACAAAACAGCCGAAGCTGTTTTGTTTTGCGAATACTCACGCCAGACGGTGTTCGTATTTCGCAATACCCAGTTGCATTCCAGGTAGTCACACCAGCAGAGTTATTAAGGTACTCATAAAGATTTACTCTTATACTCGCCTTTGTAGTTATCAATCTATTCAGTTGTCAAAGATCGTCCTGGGCTTCACTTAAGAAGCTGGCCGCCTCAGCGGCTTTAAGCTGACTTACCTCGCGCTCGCGACATCACGTCGGTTGCGCGCCATGTCTGCTCAATGTTCGGCACCCATGAGACTTTTCCGTGTGACCGCGAAGATTCGCGGCGTCTCATTGGCGCCCAACATTAAACAGACTGTGTTTGCTTTCGATCTCCATCGTTATTGCCTGGGATGGTGGAGCTGACCGGGATCGAACCGGTGACCTCCTGCTTGCAAAGCAGGCGCTCTCCCAATTGAGCTACAGCCCCCTGAAAGATCAGTAATTGGTATTTAGTAATTGGTAATCAGCTCAAACCTTGCGGCGTTAAGCCAAATATCAAGAGCCAAATACCGCCTTTGATTGGTGGGCCTGGTTAGAATCGAACTAACGACCTCACCCTTATCAGGGGTGCGCTCTAGCCAACTGAGCTACAGGCCCATTCATTGTTCGGAGGGCTCCGCAGCAAAGCGGCTCACCCGAACCAGCCATTAGCATTTCTGCGCTTGGCTGATACTTCTGAGCCCTAGAAGCCAGGAGCTAGCAGCTAGTAGCTGTAAATTATTTTCGAGGACGGGTTGAACGTGCGCACCGGCTAAGCCGATGCTGACCATCGCAGATTTGCGAGGAAAAGAGATGACCGAATGAGATTTTTCGCACATCTTCTGGTTTAGGGAAGACGATTGAAAGGTACATGGCAACATCCCGCGCTTGAGATCTTCATTGCTGAAAATCCGGTTCCACTAGAACCTAAGCGTGAGTGCCATGACGTTCTCTCTTAGAAAGGAGGTGATCCAGCCGCAGGTTCTCCTACGGCTACCTTGTTACGACTTCACCCCAATCATGAGTTATACCTTGGAAGGCTGCCTCCTTGCGGTTGGCCCACCTGCTTCTAGTACAGCCCACTTTCGTGATGTGACGGGCGGTGTGTACAAGGCCCGGGAACGTATTCACCGCGGCGTTCTGATCCGCGATTACTAGCGATTCCAGCTTCATGGAGTCGAGTTGCAGACTCCAATCCGAACTGAGGTCGGCTTTTTCCGATTAGCTCCCCTTCGCAGGTTTGCGACGGTTTGTACCGACCATTGTAGCACGTGTGTAGCCCTGGACATAAAGGCCATGAGGACTTGACGTCATCCCCACCTTCCTCCCCGTTATCCGGGGCGGTTTCGCCAGAGTGCCCAACTGAATGATGGCAACTGGCAATAAGGGTTGCGCTCGTTGCGGGACTTAACCCAACATCTCACGACACGAGCTGACGACAGCCATGCAGCACCTATATAGCAGTTCTTGCGAAAAGGGATGTTTCCACCCCGGTCCACTACATTTCGAGCCCAGGTAAGGTTCTTCGCGTTGCGTCGAATTGAACCACATGCTCCACCGCTTGTGCGGGCCCCCGTCAATTCCTTTGAGTTTCAGTCTTGCGACCGTACTCCCCAGGCGGATTGCTTATCGCGTTAGCTTCGGCACGTTGGGATTGGGTACCCAACACACCAAGCAATCATCGTTTAGGGCTAGGACTACCAGGGTATCTAATCCTGTTTGCTCCCCTAGCTTTCGTGCATCAGCGTCAGTTGTGGTCCAGTGAGCCGCTTTCGCCACAGGTGTTCCTCCCGATATCTACGCATTTCACCGCTACACCGGGAATTCCACTCACCTCTCCCACACTCAAGCACGGCAGTTTCTATAGCAGACTCTGAGTTGAGCCCAGAGATTTCACTACAGACTTACCGCACCGCCTACGCACCCTTTACGCCCAATAATTCCGAACAACGCTTGCACCCTCTGTATTACCGCGGCTGCTGGCACAGAGTTAGCCGGTGCTTCTTCTTCCGGTACCGTCATAATCGTCCCGATCGAAAGGAGTTTACATCCCAAGGGACTTCATCCTCCACGCGGCGTTGCTGCGTCAGGGTTTCCCCCATTGCGCAAAATTCCCCACTGCTGCCTCCCGTAGGAGTCTGGACCGTGTTTCAGTTCCAGTGTGGCCGTGCGCCCTCTCAGGCCGGCTACTGATCTTCGTCTTGGTGAGCCGTTACCTCACCAACTAACTAATCAGCCGCGACCCCCTCCTTCAGCGAATTGCTCCTTTGATCTTACGATGTTATGCGGTATTAGCCCCGGTTTCCCGGAGTTATCCCCCACTGTAGGGTAGGTTAGTCACGTGTTACTCACCCGGTCGCCACTTTACTCATGGATTGCTCCACTTTCTCGTTCGACTTGCATGTGTTAGGCACGCCGCCAGCGTTGATTCTGAGCCAGGATCAAACTCTCGTTTGAAACCTGAAACAGTTCTGATCCGAAGATCAGAACTTCACCTCCCCACGGGTAGTCGGGGAGGTCGCCAATCCAGCTAATAGACATCTCTCGACGTCCGGAATTCACTGGATGGCACTTACCTATTTTGTGAGATCACTCGGACTTAAATCCTCGTTCAATCTCACGACTGGCACGTTCAACCTAGTTGTCAAAGATCGATCCGCTCTCCACCTGAGTGGCACGGTTTTCGATTTTGAACTCCGGAGCAAATGCTCCGTTGTCCTCGAAACTTGTTGTCTCCCTGTGCCCGTAGGACACTAGAGACGAACCTTTCAAACTTACTCCGAGAAGCTGCTGCCTGTCAACCGATATTTGCTCTTAATTTAGCTCTTAGCTGCTGGCTTTTAGCGATCAGCTCGAGTCTTGCAGGAGTTGAGATCCTGGGGCGACTTAATTGCACCCTGTCAAGAGCAGCCTATTGAGTATCTCTCTGTTGCGAAAGATACTGGCGCGCTGCATCGTTACGCCTTCTCCGCTTGCCGGCTGCTTGAAATGATTACGCGCAGCAAAACGGGAGGCGCTATTCAGTTTGGTTAAAGATCAATGGAGGCTTTTTAAAGGCCTTCAGGAAGCTTTGTTCCTGATGCTTCAGTACCCGAATCCGGGTTCCCGAATGATGCCCGCAGGACCTGCCTTGGGGCAAATTGTGGCTTTCCAATTAGATGTCGAGGGATGTTGTTTCGATTCCGAAACTTCTTCTCTGACTTCTGGCCGCTTCGGCTGGTTGCGACCCCGGTTCAGCGCTGCTGCCGCCAAACCCCTTAACGCCACTTATCTCTTACGTCGTTATTTGTTATACCAAGCGACGCCCACTTGCGCAAGGCCCGGGGAACACAATTTATTAACAATCGCGTTCTGCCCAATGGACATGCACCTTTGCGAGGGCACTGTCATTATTACCAGTGGCCGGCAGTGGTGACTTGATGGGGAAGAGCTCGGGAAACCTGGCTGCTCACACTACTGGAAAATCAAAAGCCGTTTCCAGGATTGGCCTTCACGCAGGTTTGTCAGGCAATCAATGAGGGCCTCTACCGTCCGGGAACTAGCTTGCTGGTTCCACTTTCCATCGTTTCTCCAGGCCCTCAAAGAAAGTGTTGTACTTATCACGCTCGTTTGCAGGGAATGAATCCCCATTCGCCAAGACTACGTTAATCGCGTGAAGTCCAAGCTCGCGGTAGCTTTCAAACTGCGATTCATTGAAGAACTGCTGCAGCGTGGACTGCTGAGGGAAGTCAGGATGGGAGCGACGATACTGTTCGACGTCAGCCGGCTCATCTCCGGTGACGCTGGACTTGATATAGAGCAGCCAGCCAGGTTCGACTGGCTTCCCTGGCTGCGCGGATTCAGGATAATAAATGCGGCCAACCGCGCAATGAAAATGGCTCATGCCGTCTTTCAACTGAATGGGACGCGGGTTGATGACGATATTTACTCCGAAATCGGCGCGGCACTTACGGACGGCGCCGCCTAATCCTTCAAACTGGTAATCTGCGTCCTGTTCGCCGTCAATGGCAATCACATAATGGCAGCGGCGACGAACCAGTTCATAGAGCCCAAGATTTTCAAAGTGACCTCCGTCAGAAAGGTTCAGATAGCCGGAAGCCTCATCCAGTTCTCCGAATAACTCGCGGAACAGCCAAAGAAGAGCGGTGCGGGGGCCCGGGCGCTTGAAATTCTGAAGCTTTCTTGGATTGCCGACCCACCAGCCCAAGCGGACGTTGAACAAGGTAAGAAGGAATGCTGTTTGCGGTGCGGAATGGGATCCCCAGTTGGGATTGGCCGCGGCACCCGATATCGCCATGGCCGTGCCGATGCCGATACCTCCGCTGCTCCCGAGAGTGCTGGTTGCAGCATACGTTTCCGGCGATCCGACCTTGTCTCCCCTGGCGTTTCGATCTTCCTGGGAGCGAGCGGATACGAATCCTGAATACAAGGGAGTAAACATCCAAGGCAGGCCTTTTCTTTCCTGAGTCGCCAGATCGGTACCGGCAGTCACGTTCAAGGTTGCGTTCAATATGGGATACGGTTTGTGCCACTTTGTTGGGGTGGCGCAGATTAATTTGGCGAGTTCGATGTCATCCTGAGGATCAAATCCGGTAAACAGGTCGGGCCGTCGCTTGTTTTGGGAATTCTTTGGGTCTCTCGGTCCCAGATAGCAGCGTACCAGCCGATTTTTATAAAAGTGATGCATTGAAAACTCATTGATATTGACGCGGGAAGAGAGAATGTAAAACACCGCGATGGCCCCAAAAAACAAGACCCCGACGAATGCTTTGTCGGCGGAGGCAAGTACCGGGAATGCATTCCAGTAACTGTCATAGGCGAGAGAGGAAAGGTCGCCATGCAGTAGCCATTGCACAACGAAAGCCATCATTACCAGAAAGCCTGTAATAGCCACGTAAGGCCCGTAGCGCGCAATCAGGTCCAGCGTGGAACTGGTCTTGTTGCCATTACCCTGTGACGCGCCATCGGTTTTTCCGCTCTTGCCTGAAAGAACAGCGGCGGCGGTGGTCGCCAGCCAGGCCCCCACTGCAGACGTGATGGAGCCACCGTGGTCTTGCCATCCGACGGAGAGTCCATAAGGGATGAAAAGAGTGAGGGAAAAGTAGACGATCCAGACAGCGCAGATAATCCAGAAAAGCGTTCCTGCGCGGGACAGCCATTCACGGCTGGCGTCAGGAAAGTCACGGCCCATAAGGCCGATCTGAAGCACAATGCCGGCCATGAGCACGAGGACATAAAGCGGGGGCGCGAATGCAATGGTCAGCTGGCTACCGAACGGAGAAGCCGGCTGCCACGTCCGGATAAACGCCGTCAGGCCGTAGAGCAGAAGCATGGTAAAGAGGCCGGTGAGGAGTGTCATCCACGCGATGTGGACGAATGGGACAATGAGATTTTTTACAGTTTGCCGATGGCTTTCAGGGTTTTCTCGTTGAGCTGCATAACAACGGCGGAAACCTCCAAAGGCCTGAAGACACCCCAATAAGAAAAAAAGAAACACCGATCCCATCCACGGATGGGTAGGAACGAACCAAGCCGGCTGGTTAGAAAATACCGCCAGCATCAACAGCACCACAGCAAGGAAGATTGGAATTACAACGAAGAAGAAGACTTCGGATGCGGAATCACTGGAGTTTGTGCCTTGGCCCGCATTGATCGCCTGCCGAGAGCCAAGAAACGTACGTTGCGCGATCGCGGATAAACTCCGTGACATGAAAAAGATCGAGATCAATGCCATCACAATCGCCAGGATCAAATAGAGATTTGACTTGGAGGTTGATCCTGAAACAATGGCCGAGCCGAAGCCGACTCCCGGGAAGAAAGCCAACAAAAACGCCGCCAGAAAAGCCGCAATGATGATGGCCTGGTTCAAGACCATATTGCGCGACCAGATCATGGGAATGATCAGACTGTCGACGGACAGGCCGCGTCGAGGCGCAAGGTAGTTACTGTATTTGCGCAGGAAGCTGATGGGGTCTTCACTGGCGGGCCCGGGGACAAGGTTCTTCAGTGGCGCATACGGGTCTGGCGCTGCCGCTCCAGCATTTGCGGTTGCCGCTTGCTCTGCTCTGTAAAGTATCCCCTGCAACCATGTGCCAATGTAACCTCCGCCGGAAACAGTGGAAAGATAGTCAGCCGATTGGAGGATGTTTTTTCTCGCCAAGCCCTGCAGTACTCCCAGCGCAAACGTAGCGCTACGGATGCCGCCGCCAGAAATGGAAATACCGAAAAGTTGTCTTTTGTGACAATCGCTTTTCCATTTTGCTTCTTTTTCCTCCTCCTTTAGTTCTTTTTTCGACAGATTGACGGAGGACGCGGACTGAGCGGTCTGCTCGTTCGCCGCCGGTGACTCGCTAGCTCGTTCAGGAGAAGGGGGCGAGTCTGTTTTCCTTCGCCGGTCAATCTCCTTCAATTCCTCTTGCATTGCCCCATAGAAGTCAGTTCGTTCACGAATCTTGTCTGGCATAATCATCTTTCCTTGTCTTCATCCCAGCCTTGTAGACATTCTCATTCGCCATTTTGCAGCCGTCTAGGGCGCAATTTTGATGATCGCAGCCATTAACTTGGCGGCGTCAAACTTCACTCCAAACAGGAAACGCAGATCATCGCCGGCTCTTTGCACGATGTTATTTTGTCCCAAACCCACTGCCTCCTACCTACGTTGGCGCTGAAGCCCACGATCAATGGCGTGCTCGGCACCTTCAAGATACCTTCAAGAGCCAGGCGATACATCCTTTTGCGGAATGGTGTTGCCGTGGGCGGTGCTGTCTTCGGCGTGACCAGAGTTTCCAGGTTACTAAAAGGTCCAAAGATTACGTCGAGATAGCTGACGAGTTCCGGGGCCTGGTTGCGCGAGGAAGTGAGCGCGTAATGGCCGATTCTGCCGCCGTAGCCATGGAAATTATAAAAACTCGTGGGATTGACGGCGGTTACGGTGCTTCCAGTGGTGCCAGCGGCTGTTGAAGATGGCTGCGCCTGGGTTAAATCTCCAGCGGGCGTATCAAATCCAACTTTCGCAAGCGGAGCCAGGAACAGTGCGTTATGAGTGTTGTTGTAAGCCCATGAAGTGACGGTCCACGGGAAGTAAACTCCAACTGCCAACCTCGCGGTTTTTCTCTGTGAAAGGAAGGTATCCAATTGAGTTGAGGTTGCAGAGGGCGTGGTGGCGCAGGGACTCTGACTGGAAGAAGGAGTGCTCGCATTGGGCACACTGCAAGCGCTCACCGGTATCGATGTAAGTCTGGTGTCAAAGAAACTGTTAATTCCTGGCCAGTGTCCCATGCGAGTGCCGGCCCCCGGGCCTTTACTTACAGGATGATAGTAGCCGGGCATTCTCCAGGTTTTATCCAGAATAAAGCTGAGAAACAAGCTGCTCTGAGAGAAGTTATTTTGGTCCTGACTCAGGAGTATTCCGGATGTGAAATATCCTTTAATGCGACCCCAATCGCCGGGAATGATGACTTCCGCCGCCGCCGATTGCTGAGTCGCCTGAGCGCCGCAATTCTGGAAGATTTCATCGACCTGAATTTTTTGACCTCCACGCAAAGGTTCCTGCAGAGTCACAGCGAATCCGCCCGTGGCCGCAACGGTATTTGCCGGAGTGGAGTTGAGGACCAGCAGGATGTCTCCGCTGCTTATATCGTGGACCTCTACGTGTGCCGCGCAGGGGGCCGCAGGGGGCGCAGCTGTTGTTCCTGAAATGTCCTTGGCGCCTTCGCGCAGTATTCCGGCAATCACTGGCGTCTGACCAACAGCGGATACCACCATCAACGAGCTGATAATGGCTCTGAGAAGAAGAGCTTTCATCTGCGGACCTCAAGTGTGAAATATTTCTTTGTGTTTGTTAATCACTAGAAACGGCGCTTGAGGAACATTCCCTTTTCGAATTTTTGGGAAAGGACGTAATTCCGGAGATGGGTGCCAATAGTCGCAACACTCACGCCCCCGAAGGCTAGGTGTCGCATATACTTGAGGCCGTCAACTTTGATCAAAAACGCGGAGCGCAAATGAACCTCATCAATCATCAATTCCGGCTGGCAGCACGGCCGGTGGGTCTGCCAAAACGTACCGATTGGAAATACACAGAAGAACCGGTGGCTGATCCCGGGCCGGGACAGCTGGTGATCAAGATCCTTTATCTATCCCTGGATCCTGCGATGCGCGGCTGGATGAATGACGCCCGCTCCTACATTGAACCGGTGAAGCTTGGTGATGTGATGCGCGCTGGCGGCATAGGACGGGTGATTGCTTCGGCCAATCCTGGGTTCGCCGTGGGCGACCACGTGACCGGCATTCTGGGCGTGCAGGAGTATGCAACGTCTGACGGTAAAGGACTGACCAAGGTCAACCCGGAAATCGGTGGGAAGCCGGTGCCGCTGCCGGTATTTATCAGTGCTCTGGGAATGCCGGGGCTGACAGCTTATTTCGGCCTGCTCGATGTAGGCCAGGCAAAGTCTGGTGACACGGTGGTTGTTTCCGGCGCGGCCGGCGCGGTGGGTATGGTGGTGGGACAGATTGCGAAGATCAAAGGTTGCCGCGCGGTGGGCATTGCCGGTGGTCCGGAAAAATGCGCGTACGTGGTGAAAGAGCTGGGCTTTGATGCCTGCATTGATTACAAAGCAGAAGACGTGAAAAAGGCATTGCATCAACATTGCCCGCAGGGAGTAAACGTTTACTTTGACAATGTTGGCGGCGAGATTCTTGATGCCGCGCTCCTCTTTCTGGCTCGCGGCGCGCGTGTGGTCATCTGCGGCGCAATTTCACAATACTGCAGCACGACAGGTGTAAAGGGTCCCTCAAACTACCTTTCGCTCCTGGTGAATGGTGCGCGCATGGAAGGCTTTGTCGTGTTCCATTACGCTGCCCGTTACGGAGAAGGCGTCCGCGATATGGCTACGTGGATGGCGCAGGGCAAACTGAAATCGAAGGAAGACATTGTAGAAGGACTGGAAACTTTTCCGGAAACATTGTGCAAGCTTTTCAGCGGAGAGAACTTTGGCAAGCTGGTACTGAAGGTTGCGGAGTAATTGGCGATTCAGCAACCAGCTGTCTGGTCAGACGTAGCTGGGCTTTGCGAATTTATATCTGACATTTAGTTCTGGTAGTAAGACCTGCTGATAATAAGCCAGAGTCAGCAGCTTATGACAGCTATAGCATCCAGGCTATAACGAATGCGTTCGAAATATATACAGTGCTCGAGCTAAGGTTAAATTTTATTGGTTGCTGAAGTCGTTTTTGAGTAAGCTTGCTTAATTTTCCAGGGCGAAAAGCAGAGGGAAATCGCCCCAAGAGCAAGCGAGGTTGGTATGATTCCGGACACCAGCCTAGATTTTCCGGGACCGGATTCCCTTTATCCGAATCTCAAGCATGAAGATCGACGGCAAGAAACAAGATTTTACTTTCGCGAACCCATTCCTGTAATTCTGCAAAACGCAACGTCACAGATCTGTGCTCAGCTCACGGACAGCAGTCTGTGCGGCTTCCAGATAGAACACAAAACACCACTCTCCTTATCTGCCCCGTTCACACTTCACCGCGATGGTGAGGGCATCTTGGTTCGAACCGTTTGGGAGCAGCGTGAAGACGCGAAGATAAGGACCGGTTTGTTGCGAGAAGAGGCTTACCTGGTCCACCATCTGCGCAGTGGACACCCAGAGGCGTTGCCGCAACTGATGGAACCGCATGCGGGCGTCCTGAGAAAATAACTCAAGGTGGCAGGATTGAAGCGCGCTAAACGATGCATGGGTCTGCAGAGCTGGATCCTGCACCCCTGTTGCTGCGGTAGTTTTTTAGAAAGCGTTCCATGCAACGCGCCACGTGCTGCATCAGAACTCTTCCGGCTCGGCCAAGGTAAGCTTTCAATCAGTTCGCGGTCTTCAGCTCTCGTTTTCGTAGCCTGGTGGGCATCTTATCGTCTCAAAAATCTTTCTCACTTCGCAGACAGCTTCGCAGACAAAACAAGGAGGATTCAAGATGGCAGATGACACTCTCGATCTGGTGAAAAATCTGATTCAGACCTGCAAGGATGGTGAAACCGGCTATGCGCACGCCGCAGGTGTGACTACCGACCCGCAATTGAAGGCATATTTCAGCGAACAAAGCCTGGAGCGAGCTCGCTTAGGTCAGGAACTCCGACTGGAAGCAGAACGGCTGGGCGACAAACCTGAGGTCTCCAGCAGCGTACCAGCGGTCCTGCATCGCGTTTGGTTTGAGACAAAAGCGACCATTGGCCTGGGCGACCAGTCAATCCTGAACAGCGTTGAGCAGGGAGAAGACAGCGCCAAGAAGTCTTACGAGAAGGCCCTTTCCTCCCAGCTTCCGAATGATCTTCGTCTGATCATTCAGCGCCAGGCAGACAGCGTGCTCAAGGCCCATGACTATGTCCGCGATATGCGTGATGGACAAGCCCAGCCCGGAGAGAAAGTGGCCTAAGCAACAACCTGCAGGAAATTGAGAGGCCTGGAACTTATGCATTCCGGGCCTTTCTTTGCATTTTTGTGCCTTAAACCAGCCATGGTTTACACAGCTTTGCAAGCTTCCGAAACTTTTCCCCCGATTTTCAAAATATATTAAATAATGATGTCTTCTCGCATGCGATTGGAGCTAACCCCATGGTGCACACTGGCCGTCACTTTCTTCAGATTCCTGGTCCAACCAACGTTCCGGATCGCGTGCTGCGAGCGATGGATCGTCCAGTTCTGGACCATCGCGGACGCGAGTTCGCCGAACTGGGTAAGGAAGTGCTCGACGGAGTAAGGACGATTTTTCAGACACGTGGCCCCGTAGTTATCTTTCCGGCATCAGGTACCGGCGCCTGGGAAGCTGCCATTGTGAACACTTTGAATCCTGGCGATCGTGTGCTGATGTTTGAGACCGGGCATTTTTCGTTGCTCTGGAAACAGGTTGCGGAAAAGCATGGACTGAATGTTCAATACGTTGGCGGCAACTGGCGCAGAGGCGCGTCTCCCGCTGACGTTGAAAGTCAGCTAACGAATGACCGGCAGCACAGCTTTAAAGCCGTGATGGTAGTCCATAATGAGACCTCCACCGGCGTCACCAGTCGCATCGCGGAAATTCGCAAGGCGATGGATCGCACCAGGCATCCAGCGTTGTTGATGGTGGATACCATCTCTTCGCTCGGGTCCATGGACTATCGACATGAAGAGTGGGGTGTGGACGTAACCGTCGGCGGATCGCAAAAAGGATTGATGCTTCCTCCTGGACTGAGCTTCAATGCGATTTCCGAAAAGGCCGTGGCGGCCAACCAGCGCTGCTCCATGCCTCGTTATTACTGGGACTGGATGGAAATGCTCAAGCCCAACCAGAACGGATTCTTTCCGTACACTCCGGCCACCAACCTTTTATATGGGCTCAAAGAAGCCATTGCCATGTTGCATGAGGAAGGCTTGACTAACGTCTTTGCCCGCCACGCCCGTCATGGGCAGGCTTCCCGCGCTGCCGCCAGGGCCTGGGGACTGGAGATTGTATGCGAAGAGCCGGCGGAATATTCCAATTCGCTCACCGCCATCTTTATGCCTGAAGGGCATGACGCTGACGAACTGCGCGAAGTAATTCTCCAGAACTTTGATATGTCTCTGGGGGCGGGATTGTCCAAGCTGGCCAGGAAAGTTTTTCGTATCGGTCATCTGGGCCACTTCAATGACCTTACCCTGATGGGAACCCTCAGCGGTGTGGAAATGGGCTTGCAGCTGGCCGGAGTGCCACACAAAGACGGCGGTGTTACAGCGGCCATGGAATCCCTGGTAGCGGCGGCAAGAAAGTCAGAACCTGTATTGGCGAAATAACAATTTAACAAGCACGTAATCCTGGAGGCGTTATGCAGCGCAGAAGTATCTTCTCGGCAACGTCGTTCGTGCTGTTCCTGATGTGCGTGATGTATGGCATCACCTACATTGACCGCGTTAACGTGAGCACCGCGGCCAGCGTATTTTCAAAAGAGCTTCACCTCAGCAACACGCAGGTTGGCTTTGTCTTCTCTGCTTTCGCTTATCCGTACCTGATTTTTCAAATCATTGGCGGATGGGTAAGCGACAAGTTCGGCGCTCGCATGGCGCTGACGGTATCGGCAGTCATCTGGGCGGGCGCAACATTGGCTACGGGATTCGCCGGAACTCTCACCACCCTCGTGATCGCCCGCGTTTTACTGGGGTTTGGCGAAGGTGCAACTTTCCCCACCGCTACGCGCGCCATGTCAGACTGGGCGCCTGCTTCCAGACGCGGCTTTGTTCAGGGTGTGACTCACTCGGCAGCGCGCCTGGGTAACGCCGTTACACCGCCGTTGGTGGCGTGGCTCATCGCACTTACGAGTTGGCGCGGATCTTTCCGGATTCTGGGAATGGTGAGCCTTGTGTGGGCCATTGTCTGGGTGTGGTATTTCCGTAACAACCCGGCATCCCACAAATCCATCACGCAGGAAGAACTCGCCGAGCTGCCTACCTACAACCCCGCGCGACGCAAAGATCCCGTTCCATGGTGGGCGCTCACCAAGCGCATGCTTCCCGTCACGCTGGTTTACTTCTGTTATGGCTGGACGCTGTGGCTTTATCTGGCATGGATCCCATCCTTCTTCCTGCACAGTTACAAGCTCGATCTCAAGAAATCGGCGCTCTTCTCGGCTGGAGTCTTCTTTGCCGGCGTGATCGGCGACACGCTCGGTGGCATTGTCAGCGACCGCATCTATGAGAAGACCGGCGACTCCGACAAGGCGCGGCGCAATCTGGTGGTCATTGGCTTCCTGGCTTCCCTGGCCTTCATGGTCCCAATCATGTTTTTTCACAACGTGAATTACGCTGCCATCTGCCTGAGCGCGGCGTTCTTCTTTGCTGAGTTCACCATTGGACCCATGTGGGCCATTCCTATGGATATTGCGCCCCGCTTTTCCGGCTCCGCAAGCGGCCTGATGAACACAGGTTCTGCCGCAGCCGCCATCCTTTCACCTCTCATCGGCGGAATGATCGTTGATAAGACTCACAATTGGGAACTACCGTTCGTCGGAAGCATCGGCCTGCTGTTGTTCGGAGCTGTCATGGCTTTCTGGATGAAACCATCCAACCAGTTGCCTGACCCCACGCCGGCACAGCAGATGGTCGCCTGAGCAATTTGACTGATCAAACGCCATTACCGCTCAGCTCGCACGCCAAGCCGATTGATTCGTTTTCTCAAGCGGCGCAGCTCGAAGCTGAATTGAAGAAGAAAGTACGTGGCGAGGTCCGCTTTGATCGCGGCAGCCGCGCTCTCTATGCCACCGATGGGTCGAACTATCGTCAGTTCCCCATCGGATTGGTGATTCCTCTTGATGCCGATGATGTGATCGCCGCAGTCGCTGTGTGCCGGACGTTCGGAGCACCGGTACTCTCGCGCGGCGCCGGCACCAGCCTGGCAGGTCAGTGCTGCAATGTGGCTGTGGTACTCGACTTTACCAAGTACATGAATCAGGTCCTGGAAGTGGATCCCGGGCAAAAGTTTGCGCGCGTACAGCCGGGTATCGTCCTCGATTCTCTCCAGAAGCAGATCAAACAATACAACCTGATGTTTGCCCCAGATCCCTCCACGCATAGCCGCTGCACCATTGGAGGAATGATCGGCAACAATTCCTGCGGCACGCATTCCCTGCTCGGCGGTAAGACGGCGGACAACGTGGAAGAGCTCACCATTCTTCTTTATGACGGCACACAGATGAAGGTGAGCGCCACCAGCGAAGCTGAGCTGAAATCCATCATCGGCGGCGGCGGACGCAGGGGAGAGACATACCGGACGTTAAAATCCATACGCGATCGCAATATTGTGCGCATCCGCGATGGTTATCCGCTGATCCCCCGGCGCGTCTCCGGGTATAACCTGGATGAGCTTCTTCCTGAGCGTGGCTTCAACGTTGCCCGGGCCCTGGTGGGCACGGAAGGAACATGCGTTGTCATTCTTGAGGCGAAGATCAGGCTGATCAACAATCCTGCGCATCGCTCCCTGGTGGCTCTCGGCTTTGATGATGCTTTCATTGCCGCGGATCATGTACCCGAAATACTGGAGTTGAAGCCCATTGGCCTTGAAGGCGTTGAAGGCAGCATCATTGATGGGCTTCGCCGCAAGCAGGCGCCACACATGGATCTTCTGCCCGAGGGGCACGGATTTCTGCTGGTGGAGTTCGGCTCTGACGATCCAGATACTTGCCGCGAGCGTGCACAGCAGCTTGTTGCTCGCATGCACCAGCTCCCTAAGCCACCGGGTGCGCGCATTTACACGCCGGAGGAATCGAAACATATCTGGCAAATTCGTGAAGCCGGTCCGCGCGCAGCGGCCTTTGCGCCTGGAGCTCCCGCGGAGTGGGAAGGTTGGGATGACGCCGCCGTCGCTCCGGAAAAACTTGGCGCTTATCTGCGCGACATCCGCAAGCTGATGGACGAATACGGTTATCGTGGCGCATTCTACGGTCATTTTGGTCATGGCTGCATACACATGCGCGTGAGTTTTGATCTGGAAAGCGAAAACGGCATCCGCAAATACTCTCAGTTCGTCCATCGCGCGGCTGATCTTGTAGTCAGCTATGGCGGCTCGCTCTCAGGCGAACACGGAGACGGACAATCGCGCGGCGCGCTACTGCCCAAGATGTACGGCCCGGAGTTGATGGACGCATTCCGTGAATTCAAATCTGTCTGGGACCCGGGCAACAAGATGAATCCGGGCAAGGTGGTCAATGCGTATTCACCGACGGAAAATCTGCGCCTTGGAGCGGATTACAAACCTGCGCAACCGAAGACCCACTTTCAGTTTCCTGAGGACGATGGCTCATTGGCCAAAGCCACGCTGCGTTGTCTTGGCTTAGGCGCCTGCCGCAAGCTGGAAGGTGGCACCATGTGTCCAAGTTATCTCGGGACCATGGAAGAAGAGCACAGTACGCGCGGACGCGCGCACATGTTATTCGAAATGCTGCAGGGTGAGATCGTTGATGGCGGATGGGAAGATGAAAACGTCAAGAAGTCTCTTGATCTCTGCCTGTCATGCAAGGCGTGTAAAACTGAATGCCCAGCCAACGTTGATCTGGCCACCTACAAAGCGGAGTTTCTCTCTCACTACTATGAGCGCAAACGCCGTCCGCTGAGCGCCTATGCATTCGGAATGATCGACCGGTGGGCGCGTCTGGGATCATTGACTCCCTGGCTGGCAAACTGGGCTCCGACAGCTCCGCTGCTGGGAAGTTTCATGCGTAAGAGCCTGGGTCTGGCGCGCGAACGCAAGCTGCCTCGCTTTGCCAAACAGACATTCAAGCAATGGGCCAGGAAGCAAGAGATTGGTTCGCTGGAGAACGCTACTTTCTCATCCGATGCGACAAGAAGCCGGCGTCAGGTCGTTCTCTGGGCAGACACATTTAACAACTTTTTCCATCCTCAGACCGCACAGGCTGCAGCAGAAATCCTCTTGCGGGCCGGCTTTGACGTTCTGGTTCCGCAACAGCATCTCTGCTGCGGACGCCCGCTCTATGACTTTGGCATGCTGGACCGCGCCAAAGAATATCTTGAGCGCATTATGCATGCGCTGGGCAGCGCGATTGATGCCGGGCTTCCGGTGGTTGTCCTGGAACCCAGTTGTGCCTCGGTATTCCGTGACGAGCTGCGAAATCTTTTTCCCAATGACGCGCGCGCACAACGGCTGCAATGCCAGACAGTTCTGCTCAGCGAATTTCTGCAAAAGCATGCGCCTCACTGGCAGCCGCCACAGTTAAACCGCAGGGTTCTGCTCCATGGCCACTGCCATCACAAATCTTTGATGAAAATGAACGACGAAGAATCTCTGCTCAAGAGAATGGGAGTAGAGCTTGAATCGCCGGACAGTGGCTGTTGCGGAATGGCCGGGCCTTTTGGTTTTGAGCAGGACAAATATGCTCTGTCGCAAAAAATCGGCGAACGCGTTCTGCTGCCCGCGGTAAGAAAAGCAGGAGCGGAAACTCTGATTGTGTCCGATGGCTTTAGCTGCCGTGAGCAGATCGAACAATCGACGGGCAAAGCAACGCTGCACCTGGCAGAGCTCATTGAGCTTGCGTTGAACCAGCTTGCGTCGAACAAGTAAGACTGGCTGAAAAGTTCAGTTGATTTTTCTGGCTTCCGCCAGCATTTCATCCGCCCGGGCACGTACCCGAATGTCTTCCGCGAAGTTCGTCCAGCGAATGACACCATTCTGATCAACCAGAAACTCTGCGGGACGTGAGATGTCACTTCCCGATGGTCCACCAGCGTTGTGCAGCAACTGATATTGCCGGGTTGCGGATGCGTCCGCATCCGAAAGAAGGGTGAATGTATAACCAGCCTTCTTGCTGAGGTCCAATGAAATTTCCGGCTGGTCCACACTGATCGCCACCGGCCTTACGCCTGCCGTCTTGAAATCACCCAGTTGCTTTTCCACACCTCGTAACTCGAGGTTGCAGAATGGTCACCAGTAGCCGCGGTAGAAGATCAACAGCACCGCTTTTGGTTTTTCAGTTGAGCCCGGGATGGGCGAAGAGAGTAGTTGAGCCAGAGTAACTGGAACTCCGCGGGTATCTCTCAGGGTGAAGTCTGGCGCCTTTTGTCCCACCTGCGGCGCCTTGTCCGGGGAAGGAAGCTTGCGCGCAAACGTGAACGAGACAACCGAGAACGCGAAAAGCAGGACCGCCAGAATGCTCAACGTCCAGCCGGCAGCTTTGCCTCTGCGGAGGTCCGGGTTGCTCAGGCTGCGCCGGAGAGCCGTTACACAAAATGCAGCAGCTAAAACACCCAGCAGCAGGGTGATCCACGGGAACGCCTGCTGTCCGGGAACTCTGATAAAGTACAACGCATTGCTGAGGATTGCCGCGATCAACAAGAACGCGCCCCACCACATGGCTGCGTTCACCCGATGATTCGCTGAGTCCGTCATGCACGTGATTTTAGCAGCCACTACTCTGGTGGGCAACCGTCCCACTTCTGCAAGGTCCAGTGCATCTCACTGTTCACGGAGTTTAGTTCTTCAAAATGAAAATTACAGTGCAGGCATGATCCGAAATCACAAAAAAGCCACAATTATCGTGATTTCGGTGGTGGTTGCACTTTGCGCTTTCGCCGTCCTCGTGCTGTCGATGGCAAGCAAGCCCTTTACAAAAGCCGGCAGCGTGGATCGTTTGCAGCACATTCTCAACGCCACGGTGGAGATTAAGGGCTTTCGACAGACTTATTTCCCTTACGCCGGATACGTTGCCGAAGGCGTTACCGTTCACCAGAAGCAGACTCCAGGAACATCCGTTCAGCCGTTTGTGAGTGTTAATCGACTAACCGTGCAAGCCAGCTACCTTGGTCTTTTTCACAAGCCGCATCGTTTGAGCACTGTAGTGGCCGAAGGCGTGCACATTGTAATACCGGACAAAGGGATCAATCTCCTGTCCCAGAGTTCCGGAAAGACAGATCCAGTCATCATTGCAGAGCTCCGCATTGAACAGGCAATCCTCGATGTGGCTTCTTCCTCCCATGAACCGGGACCGCTTCGGTTCGGGATTCACTCAGCACGCTTTTTGAATGTGGGACCGGATGCGACAGTAGCGTTCAGCTCCAGCGTTCACATTCCAGAACCTCCGGGTGAGGTTGAAACCAAAGGCTGGATTGGGCCATGGCGGGAAGATCACAGCGGCATTCGAAACACGCCCATCAGCGGATCTTACGTTTTGCACGCAGCAAATCTTGGACACTATGCAAGCCTGGATGGAATTCTTTCTTCTCAGGGCGAGTTTGTGGGCAGCCTGGCCCGGCTCAACGTAAAAGGATCTACTGACTTACCTGATTTCGGCGTTCGCGAAAGCGGTCACCACTTCCATATCAAGACGCGCTTCACAGGATCGGTTGATCTCAAGAATGGCGACGTTGATATTACCGCCTTGCAGACCGACCTTGGAAAGACGACGTTGGCAGCAACAGCTCGGGTGGCGGGAATTCCTAAGGCTGTGAGTCTGAACGTGATGCGCGGTAAAGGTGAAGTGCAGGACCTGATTCTGCTGTTTTCCAATGCACCGCATTCGCCCATTCTCGGCCCGATAAGCTTCACTGCCAAAGCGGCATTGCCACCAGGGGACAGACCTTTCACTGAAAGAGTACGACTTGAGGGGACGTTCGATATTGACCGGGCCCATTTTACCGCGCCTAAAACCCAGCAAGGCGTGGACAAGCTGAGTGCTGAATCTCAGGGCGAGCACAGCGCTCTGGCTGAGGACAATGACGCGGTTTCTGATCTGGATGGTCAAGTCGCGCTCAAAGACGGAATTGCCCGGTTCTCACAAGTCACTTTCGCCGTACCCGGCGCGACAGCCAACATGGCGGGAACTTACAGCCTGCTCGACAAGCGAGTGAAGTTCGACGGCAAGATGCGAATGAAAGCCACTTTGTCACAGGCAACTACGGGAGCAAAATCAGTTTTCCTGAAAGTGCTTGATCCTTTTTATAAAAAGAAAGGCGCCGGTGCCGAGCTGCCCGTGCAAATGGACGGAATTTACGGCGACACACATTTCAGTGTGGGGCTCAGGGCCAAAAAGTAAAGCTCATTGAACACGAGGCGGGGTTTCCAGGCGCTGTTTCACCATCTTATAAAACGTCCAGACATTTTCTTCAGCGCTCTGTGAGATTCGTCTATGGACTTTAATAGAAGGATACATTTTGTTGCCCGCGATGTTGAGAGTCAGCGTAGCAAACTGTTTTCCGGGATACGTCTCAATGCTCCACTCCCCGCCGAATCGGCGGCGCACCACCTCCCCCAGATAACAACCCCAGGTCTTGCACAGCTCCGTGAGGTCATCATCACTGGGCCGGTCGCTGCGTACATGATGGGCGCACTGGTCGAGAATGGTTTCCAGTTCCATGATCGAGTTCTCACTGAAATCGAGAGCAGCGTCAAATTCACGGCCCAGTTCCACCGCTCGTTGCGCGTAAGAGCTTGCCATGGTCTCGATTGATTCGTGTGCTTCCTTCGCCATGCGCTGTGCTATCCCCCGTTTCTTCTTCTCTTAGATTGTAAATGGTTGGCTGAACGCCAGTAACCCACTTAATCCGAGAGACATTCCCTGGAAACGCTGGTTGGGACACGAGACAACCCAACAACTTTGAATGAATTCAAATTGAGGAGAAACCCAGAAGTTCGCACTGCGTGCCGAGTGTGCCTTTTCGTGCGTTCGCCGTTCATTCTTTAATCAATTCTTGCCGGTAAGGAAGTGTCCATGTCGTCTTCAAATCGTGCGGTTTATTTCGCGAACCAGACAGTTCGCAGGGGAACACGCTTTCTTCTTGCTGTTTCATTCATTCTGGTTCCTTTTTTGACTGCACCAGCGGCGTGGTCACAAACCTGTAATTCCACGGTGAATCAGACAGTGAAGATCTGCTCTCCGGCAAGCGGGGCGACTGTGGCGTCTCCGGTGCAGTTCAGCGCAGGTGCTCTGGATACGACGCATCCCATCACCGGCATGAAGCTGTATTTGGATTCGGTGAGTAAAGCCAGCAGTACGAGTGCGCACCTGACCGCAGCGCTCTCAGTCCCAGCCGGCAAACACACCGTTGTGATTCGTGCATGGAACTCTACTGGATTCAACTTCGCCACCACAGAAACCTTCACGGCAACCGTACCATCGCCTACGCCAACGCCAACTCCAACACCAACAGCCACGCCGACGCCGACGCCAGTTCCTACGCCAACGCCAGTTCCGACACCAACGCCTGGACCTACTCCTTCCGGCATCAACGCAGTAAACCACGTCATCTTTATGCTGCAGGAGAATCGCAGCTTCGACACTTATTTCGGAATGTTGAATCCCTATCGCCGCGCCCGAGGCTGGAACGTGGGCGACGATCAGCACGTGTATGACGTTGACGGTATCGATGACAAGCTCACAACTATTTCCAACGTGAATGATGAGGGCACCATCTTTAACCTCTTCCACACGACAAGTTCCTGCCTGGATGACATGACTTCGTCCTGGTTCGAGAGCTATGGCGACATAAGCCGTTTCGATTTCACCACGACCCGAAAAATGCTGTTGGACGGATTCGTCCACACGGCTGAAGGCTTTGCAAAGTTCAACGCCAGCACGGGAGCATTCACTGACACGGCGGGCGGGCGCGCCATGGCGTACTACACTGACACCAGTACGACCGGTGCGGCAGAGCTGAATTATTACTACTTCATGGCATCACAGTTTGCGCTGTCAGATCGCTGGTTCTCGCCGGTTTCAAGCAAGACCATACCGAACCGCCTTGCCACCATCACCGGCGGCACAACCCAGGGTTATGCCTTCGATCCGGGCAGCGATGATCATGCCCCGCAACTCACAGCCAAAACGATCTTCCAATTGCTGGATGAGCACGCCATCTCCTGGAAGATCTACTATTCATCCAAAGACGCGGACGGCAGCCCGTCCACGGAGTTCAAGTATTTCGGCTACAGCGGTAAGTACATCTTCAGGAACGCCTCCGGCGCGATCGTAGTGGACGCGACTCACATTGCGCCCATCAGCCAATATTTCACTGATGTAGCGAATGGTACCTTGCCGTCTTTCTCCTACATCGAAGCTAACTTCGGCGTGACGGATGAGCATCCCGGAGTTGGCCACTCCATCCTGACGGGACAGCAGCAAGTGGCTAGCCTGGTCAACGCTCTCACAGCAAGTGTTTCCTGGCAGGATTCCGTATTGTTCTTCACTTATGACGAAGGCGGCGGACCATACGATCACGTGCCTCCTGTACCTGGACACACGAATGACAAGACGGCGCCGGCGCTGGCCGCGGTGGAAGGCGATCTTGCGCCCATCGCCGTCAATCCAGACGGCTTCCTGCCCTGCCCTCCAGCTACCGCGGGTGTTTACACCAACCATTGTGATATCCGGCCGAACCAGCCAGGAACTCATCCGGCCGATGCGGCCACGCAGCAAGGCTTTGCCGCACAACTGGGATTCCGTGTACCCAATATGATTATTTCTCCATTTACCCGCCGTCACTTTGTGGGGCATAACGCCATGGACCACACGGCTGTGATCCATTTCCTGGAACAGCGGTTCGGGTTGCCGGCACTCACCAAACGCGACGCCGCTCAACCGAACCTGCTTGATTTCTTTGACTTCGCCGGGAAGCCCTGGGCCACGCCGCCCACGGGTGTGCCTGTGCCCCCCGCGGTGGGAAGCACATGTCACGCATCAACCATGCACTAAGTAAATGGGAAGATCAGACAAAAAAGGGGACGCTTCTACCGAAGCGTCCCTTTTCATTTCAGGGCTACCGATCAGGCAGCAGTTTTTTTTTATCTTTTATCTTTTGCCAGCAGGTGCTTTGGCGCTGTGAACTGCGGCGACCGCCTGCTTCTGCTCCGGCGTGGGAGCGGGAGGTTCAGGCACTAATAATTTCAGCCCCAGAGTTTTGCGAAGCTCTGCCTCAAGCCTGGCCGCAATATCCTTATTATCTTTCATAAACTGCTTGGCATTTTCGCGGCCCTGGCCAATGCGCTCTGTCTTATAGCTGAACCACGCGCCTGATTTCTCCACCAGACCTTTCTCCACCGCGACATCAAGGATGTCACCTTCGCGGGAGATGCCTTCTCCATACATGATGTCGAATTCGGCTTCACGGAAGGGCGCGGCTGTCTTGTTCTTGACTATCTTGACCTTAGTGCGTGAACCAACCACAAGATCGCCGTCTTTGATGGCGCCAATACGGCGGATATCCACACGGACGGACGAATAGAATTTCAGCGCCCTGCCACCCGTGGTGGTCTCAGGGTTTCCGAACATGACGCCTATCTTTTCGCGAATCTGATTGATGAAGATCAGGCAAGTGCGGGATTTGGAGACGATTGCAGTCAGCTTGCGCAATGCCTGGGACATCAAGCGTGCCTGCAGTCCCATATGGCTATCGCCCATCTCGCCTTCCAGCTCAGCTTTCGGAACCAGGGCGGCGACCGAGTCCACCACCAGAACATCAATGGAATTCGAACGTACCAGAGCTTCAGCGATCTCAAGGGCTTGTTCGCCAAAATCGGGCTGCGACACCAGCAGATTGTCCACATCCACGCCCAGCCTTCGCGCATAGATGGGATCCAGGGCGTGTTCCGCGTCCACAAAAGCGGCCATGCCGCCGGCTTTCTGGGCTTCTGCTATTACCTGCAAAGTAATGGTGGTCTTGCCACTGGATTCCGGCCCAAACACCTCCACCACTCGGCCGCGGGGAAAGCCGCCCACGCCCAGGGCCGCGTCAAAGGAGATTGAGCCGGTTGAAATCACAGCAATGGGGACAATTGCCTCTTTGCTGCCCAGCCGCATGATGGATCCCTTGCCGAATTGCTTCTCGATCTGTGCCAGCGCAAGATCAATTGCTTTATTCTTCTCTGCTTTCTCGTCAGCCATTCATTTCTCCATTTGTTCTTGCGCAAAACCGCCGGCGCAGGACGAATTATAAATATACATCATGGGCGAAGAAAAAGTGAACAATAAAAATTCAGCAGAAAAAACCCGGGCTTTTCAGCCCGGGTCTGTTTACGCCAATGGGGGTTGATGCTGGTTTACCAGTATTTCAAGCTGACGTTATCGAGCCAGGTCTGGTAGGTCACGTGGTTTGCGCGCTGGTCCATCTGGAAAGCTACGTTCAATTCGTTTACACCGGATGCACGGGCGGTATAGGTACGGTTGACATAGTGCTTCACGCCATCAAGGGTCATCGCGACAAAGGTCAGTTGCGTATCAGTGCGCTTGAACTCCCAGGTCAGGTGGTGCCATTTGTAGGCTGCCAGCGATTTGCAGGGAATCCCAGTAGAGATCCAGTTACCGTTTGCGTTGCCCCACACCTTCCACACGCCGCCGCCAAGGCTGCACTCGGTGCCGAAGATCCAGCGACGCTTGCCATTGGCCTGGTTGGAATCAAATTCCAGCGCCTGAGAAGCCGCAGGATTTTTGATGTAGAAGTACACGTCATAGACGATGTTGTGGGCAGTGTTCACTGCGCCAAGCTGCTTCCACCACAACGCATCCGCCCAAGCATGACTAGAGGCGATCTGGAAGACACGCGAGCTGCCACTCAGAGACGGGCTCTTTACTCCAGACGCAGTAGAGAGGGATGCCGATGGACCTGCGCCACCGGCGCCTGCACAGGCGTCACAGTTAGACCAGGGATTCATTCTCTGGATCTGGGTCTTGGTGGTCTGGGCAAAGGCGCTGGTGCTCATTGCGGTGGCAATCGCCAAAAAGGCAATGACTAACTGAATCTTGCGGGCTCGCTTCATTTTTACTCTCTTCAACATTTTTATTCTTCTCCAATCAGGGGTTTGGATTGTTTTTTAAAATCCTGTCTCGGTTTTTTGTACCGGGCAGGCTGGAGACTATCGAGCGATCTACTCTGCCTCAACCCTTTTCGACCACTTAGGGCGATTAACACATCCACCTAGTAGGAAAAACCCACGCGATGGATTAGGGATATGGGACCAGAGGTCGTTCTTTTCCGGACTATCCGGACAAATCACGTTCAAGATTGTTACTGCCTTGAACAACCGACGCGATCTGGGCTGATTGAACGATATGCGCCAGGCCGAGCGAGCACAGGCCAGCGGAATCAGTGTTCGGTGACTCTAACCTGCCGGATGATTCATCACTTCCGGCAGGCAACTGCTTGCAGGGAAAATTACAAATGACGTGGTTCGGGTATCAGCATTTGCGACTCCGAATTAACGCAACTAACGTCTGGTCTGATTCCGCTGGTAGCTACGCCAGCGGGTTTGAGCGAGAACGCTAAGAACCATGTACCGCCAGTAAGATCGCAGACAGAGGACAAGGCAATGAATCTGATTTACCAATATTTCAGACTCACGTTGTCCAGCCAGGTTTGATAAGTGACGTGGTTTGCGCGCTGATCCATCTGGAATGCCACATTCAGTTCATTGGTTCCGGAAGGGCGGCCGGGGTAGGTGCGATTGACGTAATGCTTCACACCGTCATAGGTCAGAGCGACAAACTGCAGCTGTGTTTCATTGCGCTTGAATTCCCACGTAACGTGATGCCATTTATAGGCGGTGGGCTGAGCGCACGGGATGCCGGTTGAGATCCAGTTGCCGGCGGCGTTGGCCCAAACGTCCCACACTCCGGATGCGATGGCGCACTGTGTGCCGAAGATGAAGCGCATTTTGCCGTTGGCCTGATTGGAATCAAATTCAAGGGCCTGGGCTGCCGCGGGGTTCTTGATATAGAAATACACGTCGTAGACCAGATTATGGGCCGTGTTCACCGCACCGAGCTGCTTCCACCAAAGAGCGTCAGAATAAGCGTGGCTTGACGCGATCTGGAAGACGCGTGCGTTGCCCGACATGGAAGGGCTGGCAATTCCTGCAGCGGTTGCGATCGACGAGGTGGGGCCGGCGCCACCCGCACCAGCGCACGTGGTGCAGCTCGACCATGGATTCATTCTCTGGATCTGCGTCTTGGTGACCTGGGCCGACGCTGAGGCGGTCATTGCCATGGCAATCGCCAGGAAGGCAATGACGAACTGAATTTTATTTGTTCTCTTCAACATTTCCTTATCTCTCCAATCAGGGGCTTTGGATCTTCCACCTGTTTTTCTTCCGGGCAGGCTGGACTCTATCGGTCTACTCTGCCTCAACTTCTTTTCCTGAATTGCAGGCCCCGGGCGCTGCCAAAAACCTCCCGGAGGCGGGGAACCCTCCGGGAGTAGCCAATGCGGCAGCGGAAGCTTATTGTTGACTGTGGTGAGCGCGTGAGAAGCGCCACCATTCGCTACGGATCATCCTGAAGTCAGCTGTACGCGGATTCCATCCGCGCCTGCCAACTTGAAATGTTGTTTTCTAATGACCCTTCCCCACGAGCAGTTTCCGTGAGCACCGTTTCGGCAAGCAATACGGTATGCATTGACGTTGTCTCAATTTCTGCTTTTGCTGATGTGCACGCAAGTGCGGGCACACAAGCGGATGCGGCTGCAGGAATCGAACAGCGCTGGGGAAGTGTGTGCAACATGTACCTCTTATTACTCCGGTTATTGCTCCGGGTGATTGTGAATGTTTGCTAATACCGCGCGAAGGTGGAGATTAATGAGGGTTCTACTCAGGTTCAACCCTTTTTCCAAAGCTGCTGAAAAAAGGTTGTCTGGCGAACTACTTGCGGATTAAGAAATATTCTTAGTTCAAAACTGAATAGTTTTTGAGGATACTGGTGTTTATTCAATGCCTGCCTGATCAAAAACAGGAAAGTTGAGGTTTTATTGGCGGGAAAAGCGGTGAACCTTAGCTTAGCACTTAGTTCCAATAGGTTGTCGCTTCGCTTCAAACCGCTGCAGAATATCGATTGTGGCTGCCACGCGGATGCTCCTGTTGCAGCGGGCTCGTCTTCAATTTTGTTCGCTTCGCGAAAACCGCTTGAAATTTCGATCATGGTCACACACCACGTGCGCATATGCAGCGGGCTCGACTTCAACTTTGTTCGCTTCGCGAAAACCGCTTGAGATTTCGATCGTGGTCACACACCACGTGCGCCTGGTGCCGCGGGCTCGTCTTCAATCTTGGCGCTTCGCGCAAACCGCCTGAGATTTCCGATCACCTCAAATCCCTCGGCTCCTGTTGCAGCGGGCTCGGCGCGTGGACGGCCTGTCTTCAATCTTGGCGCTTCTCGCAAACCGCTGCAGAATATCGCTTCTGGCTGCAACGCGGATGCTCTGTTGCAGCGAACTCGGCGCCTCTTTGAAAGCAACTACGGTGTTCGCACATCAAGGGATTTGGAGCGAAACGACATAAAAACGAACCAGGCGGCCTTTGCGGGCCGCCTGTTGGAGATTTGCGAAATCGCTTGCGAGGTTAACGGGCTTGTTCAGCCGAACCCTTTGATTAGTATTACGAAGCTTACCAGGCCGTAAGCGAAACCTTGTCAAGCCAGGTGCTGTAGGCGTGCATGGCGAAATCGCCATCCTCTTGAAATGCAACGTTCAGTTCATTCACACCCGAGCCAATCGCGGGATAGGAGCGGTTCACGTAGTGCGTGACGCCATCCAGGGTGAAGCCGACAAAGATCGTATTGGTGGCGGTCCGCTGAAATTCCCACGTCAGGTGATGCCATGTGAATGCTGAGGGAACGGTGCAGGCGATGCCGGTATTTTGCCAGGTACCGGAAGTTCCGCCCCAAACATCCCAATGCGCTCCATTTCTGATATTGCACTGCGTGCCAAAGATGAATTTGTGCGCACCATTGGATTGATTCACATCAAATTCCAGGGCCTGAGCTACGTTCGGGTTGGTCAGATAGAAATAGAGGTCATATTTGAAATTCGAGGTGGTGTTGATGGCGCCAAGCTGTTTCCACCAGAGAGCGTCTGAGTAAGGGGTGGTACCGCCGATGTTGAACTGTGCAGATCGTCCATCCATCGAGGGTGAGGCCACATTCTGGCTCATGGAAAAGCTGGCTGACGGTCCGTTCCCACCCGCGCCCGCACATGTGGTGCAGCTTTGCCAGCCAGTTAACTGGTCAATGTCACTCAATACCTTTGCAGTGGAAGGTGGCACCGGCAGGCCCGGCGCCGGTGTCGGCGTTGGCGTGGGGGTTCCGCCGGATGTTACGTTCACAGTCATCGACGTGGTAAAAACAGCGCCGGTACTGTCCCAGGCCTGTGTTACCACGTGACGCGCTCCGGCACTCATGGCTAATGATGTATTAAAGGTGGTGGCCGAGGTGGCAAATACGCTCACGTTGTCGACATAGATCCGAATTCCCGTAATCGGAAAGGTTGAGGAGGCGTTGCCAACGAACTGAGCGGGCGATCCGACAGTGGCGCCATTCGTCGGGGAGGTCACGGTTACTCCAGCGAAAGCCGGAGATGAAAGCAGAGCCAGAATCATTACGCACAATAGATTTCTAAACTGCATTCGTCTTTCTCCAAATAAGTGTTGTGTTGGCGCTACCCTCTGACGGTTTGTAGAGGCTAATGACAATCCAGCTCTGCCACAAATGTTTTCCTGCGCCGATAGCAAAAACCTGAAGAGCAGGGTTAGTGTGGTGTTACGTAAAAGTGGTATTACGCTGGAACTCAAGATTTCAGAAGGCGACCCGATCTTTTGAGTCGCCCTCCTGGAGAGCAATGCTGAGTCCATGCAGAACCAGCCTGCCGTTTTACCACCGGGTAAGGGAGACTTTGTCCACCCATACCGAGTAAGGGGTCATGAACTTGTTGCCATCCATCTGGAAAGCAACGTTTAACTCGCTGAAAGTGGCGGTGGTTGCAGGGTACGTTTTGTTCACGTAATGCGTGACACCGTCATAGGTAAAGCCGATGAACGTCAAAGTGGTAGCGGTGCGCTTGAATTCCCAGGTCAGGTGGTGCCAGGTGAATGCGGCCGGAGCTGCGCACGCCACGCCCGTGTTCTGCCATGTGCCACTTGCGTTACCCCAGACGTCCCATTGGTTGTGCCCGACGCTGCACTGCGTGCCGAAGATGAAATGATGTTTGCCGTCAGCCTGGTTGGAATCGAACTCCAGCGCCTGAATGGCAGTCGGATTTGTCAGATAGAAATAGAGGTCATATTTCAAATTCGTGGCCGTGTTGACAGCACCCAGCTGCTTCCACCAGAGAGCGTCTGAATAGGGCGTGGTCCCACTGATGCTGAACTTGGCTGATTTACCGTCCATTGACGGCGAAGCCTGGTTTGCGACCATCGAAAAAGTGGCCGCTGGACCATTTCCACCGGCTCCCGCGCATGTAGTGCAGCTCGACCATCCGGTCATCTGGTCAATATTGGTGTAGGTGAAAGCCGTAGTAGGCGGAACCGGTAACACAGGTGTTGGAGCAGGAGTCGGAGTCGGAGTTGGCGTCGGGGCAGGGGCAGTCACCGTCAGAGTCAATGCCTGTTTGGTGACTATTCCCTTTGAGTCCCAAGCCTGGACCACTACGTTGTGCTTTGTGGCAGACATGGCAATCGACGTGTCGATCTTTGCGGCAGCAGTCGAGAAGACGCTGACGTTGTCCACGTAAATCCGCATACCGGTAACGGGGGAAGTTGAAGTTGCGGCGGCAACAAAGTGGACCGGCGATGCTTGCGTGGAGGCGGTAGTGGGAGCGCTAACGGTGACGCCTGCAAAAGCGGCGCTGGCCAGACCGAAAGTCGCAATCAAGAGGCGGATGGCATTTTTCAAGACTCGAACTCCTTCGAGGAACTAAGCTTGCTTAATCTCAACGAGGGACGAGAGTAGGGATGCATCTACTCTGGATGTATCAGGAGAGTACTTAGTTCGGGAGGGTATTGAGCCCTAGGGCCTTTTAGGAGTTGTGGAAAACAGGTGCCGAAACGAGCCGTGTGGAAGGAAAGACGGGCCTGCGAGGAAGAGAAATTGCCGGCCAGGTACAAGTGCCTGGGAACGCTCTAGCCACGCGGAATTTTACGCCGCTTCATCCTGTTCGATCGCGTCTTTTAGATAAGGAGCCGTCGCGCGCGAACTCACTACGTCAGCACGGCCAACACTATAGTAGTTCAGCCCCGCGGCCAGCATCAGCGCGGGCTTGAACAGATTACGCCCGTCAACCACGATCGGATAGCGCAGCAGTTTCTTAAGCCGCCGCAGATCCAGAGCGCTGAAATCTTCCCACTCGGTCAGGATGAGACACGCATCGGCGCCCGAGATGGCTTCATAAGCGTCGGCAGCGAATTTCACACAGCCGTCCGGGAATTCTTCCCTGGCCCGATTCATGGCAGCCGGATCATAGGCCGTAACACTGCAGCCTTCCTTCAAAAGGCTCTTCACGATGGCAATGGCGGGGGATTCGCGAATATCGTCAGTACCGTTCTTGAAAGCCAAACCAAGTACGCCAAGCCTCTTGCCCTTCAACGTCCAGAGCGCTTTTTTTACCTTACGCAGAAACCGATGGCGTTGTTCTTCATTGACGCGAGCGACCTCATCCAGCAATCCGAAGTGCAGACCGCTCTCCCGAGCGACCGCGCGAAATGCGAGCAGGTCCTTGGGGAAGCAGGAGCCACCGTATCCGACTCCCGGCAGAAGGAAACGGCGCCCGATGCGCGAATCACTGCCAATGCCTTCACACACCTGCTCAATGTCAGCTCCCACCGCTTCACACATGGAGGCAACAGCGTTGACGAAAGAGATCTTCATGGCCAGGAAGGCGTTAGAGGCATGCTTGATCAGTTCCGCGCTCTTAGTACTGGTTTCAATCAGGCGAGCTTTGAATTGTCCATCCATTGAACCGGGAGCCACCGGCCCGGGGATCATGTCAGTCTGCTCGTAATACGAGCCATCAGTGAGTGGTCGATAAGCCTCAGCCACCATGTCAGCACAGCGCGCGGTGTCGGCCCCAATGACGATGCGGTCCGGGTAGAGGAAATCGGCGACAGCGGAGCCTTCGCGTAGAAATTCGGGGTTGGAGGCCACGTCAAACAAGTCGGGCGGCGCTCCATTCAGGAGCATGATCCGGCGGACCCAGGCATTGGTGTAAACGGGAACCGTGCTCTTTTCCACTATCACCTTATAGGTCTCGATTGCGCCGGCAATGTCTTCCGCGACGGATTCCACGTAAGAGAGATCCACGTCTCCATCTTCCCTGGGAGGAGTACCGACGGCTATAAAGATGATCTGGCTCCTCCGGACGGCATCCGCCAGATCACTGGTGAAGTGCAGTCTCCGGCCGCGATGGCGCTGAAGGAGTTCAGGGAGAAATTTCTCGTGAATCGGACATTCCCCGCGCTGGAGGGCGGCGAGCTTGCGCTGGTCATTATCGACGAGGAAAACTATGTGCCCCAACTCGGCAAAGCAAGCACCAGCAACAAGGCCTACATAACCAGATCCAACAACTGCGATCTTCATCTGATAATTTCCCTCAGGCTCAAGCCAAGAATTTCCAGACAACAGCCCCCCAACCGCGAACGTAAGTAGGCGTATGTTCTTGGATGGCAGCAAAATGCCCGGAGATGGTGCTCTACCAGCACCAAAACTCCGGGCCCGTGCCATTTAGCGCCAATATGGGTTAAGGAAAAAGACCGTAAACGTCCAATTCGTTAGCAGTTCCCACGAAAACCCTCCCATTGGCCACCGTAGGCGAAGTGAATTTCAACGCCTTCCCGGCTTGATCGCGGGTCCCGGATTGCGCGCTGTTATAGAGTTCGGTCAGGTTTGAGGCGGAATAGGCGTGCAGAACGGCCGGCCCAGGGGTATTGACGCCACCATCCGGCGTGCCACCCGCGTAAGCATGGAGGTCAAGCGTCCACACGACGCCGGAGCTGCCGTTGGTGGATACCATGGGGGAGGTGCCCGGGTAGGCGAACACATGAGATGACTGAGCGGTGGGAGCGGTGGAAAGCAAACCGTTGCTGAAGGTGAACAGCTCGAGAGGCTCATTCACCTCGCCGATGAACAATAGCTTGTTCCATGCGGCGGGCGTGCCGAAGAATCCGTTTGTCGGCTCAGGATGTCCAAGAGGCAGGGTCTGAACATTGTGACTCGAAGCCGCATTGAATCTGCCCATGCTGCCGCGGTTGACGGTATAGAGATTTCCATCTTTGCCGCCAACCAGTACCAGGGAAGGAGCAGCCGCGCCGCTTTGCGTGGCTGGGAGAACAGGACCGGATGCGCCAAAATCCAGATCCTGAGAGTTAAGGGTCGCCTGATCGAATGGCGTGAAGTAGTCAACAAGAACAAGGCTGCTGCCCTGGAGTGAAAGCTTGAGAATGGTATTTCCGGCATCACGGCCACCGGTGTTGAGATCGAAAGGCCCGTTCCCGGTTGCGACATAGATGTTGTTTAAAGGATCAGCAGCAGGGCCGTCGCCGCTCTGCCAGATGGCAGACGCGCCTTTATCGGGACTGGTGCAGAAAATACTGACCTGATGCAGAGTACCGCCCTGGGCGCTATATACGAAAAGCCAGCCGTTGTACGGCAGAGCATCTCCATTTGATCCGTAAGCGATGAAGACATTTCCATTTATCAGGAGCAGAGCCGGGCGTTGCAGGTGCTGAGCAGGGACAAAAGGCACTCTGCCGTTCTTGACAATCGCTGGATAGGTACCCGGTACCGATCCTGAGATCACAATCGGACCGCCGAATTTTTCCGCTCCACTCGTCAAACTGAGGGCATGCAGCCGGTGAACGACGCTGCCATTTTCACGCGTGGAGACGGCGACGTAAAGCGTGCTGGTGGACGCATCAATGACGGGAGTACTGCTGATGCTGATCTCAGGGGAGATCAAGGCATTGGCCGGCTTCGCAATCGTCGTAATCCCCGCGGCGGTATTGATGAAGCTACGCTTCCAGAAGGGCGTGGTCAACTTACCATCGCCGTCAAAGGCATACACGCTGGAGTGTTCCGTGGCTACATAAACGACATTATGCTTAGCACCGGCTATCGTAAGATTCGATACATATAAAGGTTGGGCGTAAATCTGTCCGTCCACGGCGCGGGAAAAGATCTTACCGAAGGTGCTTGCCTTCACTGTGGAAGAAGTCAGGGCATATTCCTGAAGATTCACTCCGCTACGGAAGCGATCACCATGGTAGGTGAACATGCCGGGATAGTCGGTGACCCATACCGTTGCCTTTGCCGTTGCTGTGCTTGAAGCGGCGCTTTTGGCGGTGATGGTGTGGGTGCCCTTGGCTGCCGGCGGATGATAAAGGCCGGAGGTAGAAATAGTACCAACCGTTGAGTTGCCGCCCTTGATACCATCTACGAACCAGCTGACAGCAGTGTTCGTGGTTCCAGCCACGGTGGCTTTGAACTGCTGAGGCTGGGTGAACGTGAGCGGAGCACGGACGGGATGTACCGTGACTGAAACGGCGGCTGAGGCTTTCTGTTGGGTTGCGAAACCAAGGAACAGGAAAACAAAGAACAAAGAGAAGAGGTAGCGGGTCGTCATGGTGAAGTCCTTGTGTGCTTGGAATCCAGCCATGGAAGCAGGGATGCTCGTCCGTGGTTAAGTTAAGATCAATCTAATAACCGGACTACCGGTGAAGGTTACACAACGGATTACATGAATACCAACGTGGCCGAGTATCTTAGAAAAATGATCGTGACCATCGTCATCCTATACACGGCACTGGTAGCTTACGCCTATTTCTTTTCTGACCGGCTGATGTTTCAGCCACAGCCCTCTTCCTATCGAGATGGCGCGGACATCCTGAAAGTCACGACCTCCACAGGAAAGAAGATCTCAGCCGTCTATTTTCCCAACAACTCTGCCCGGTACACTTTGCTGGTAAGCCATGGGAACGCGGAAGACCTGGGCGACGACCGGGAATGGTTGCAGGACCTGCGCAGAGAAGGCTTCAGCGTGTTTGCCTTTGACTACGAGGGTTACGGAACCAGCGAAGGCAAGCCTTCCGAGAGCGCTCTCTATGAGGATGAATTTGCAGCCTATGACTATCTGGCGGTTAACCTGGCCACGCCGCCCGATCGCATCCTTATATATGGGCGCTCAGTTGGGGGTGGGCCGGCCGTACATCTGGCTGCACGACGGCCGGCAGCGGGACTCATCCTCCAGAGCACATTTGTCTCAGCGTTTCGAGTGCTGACCAGGGTACCTCTGCTCTTCTTTGACCGGTTCCCAAACTCTCGAGAAATCCGACACGTTCACTGCCCCGTGCTGATCATGCATGGCACCGCGGATTCTGTAATCTCTTTCTGGCACAGTGAGGTACTCTTTCGTAAAGCGAATGAGCCTAAACAGTTCTTTGCAATTGAAGGCGCTGATCACAACGACCCAGCGACGGCTGCAACTGCAGCCGCCCTGGCCCAGTTCACTGAGTTAATCGAAGGCAAAAGATCAGGTTCGCCTCCGCATTGATCCAAAGCGTGGCGGAGAATCTTTTGCTATAGTGTGGCAGCCCCCTCTGGAGATGATTTATGAAGCGTTTTTCTGGACGCCTGTCCGCTTCTACCTGCCTGATTTTGCTTTCTCTGGCCGCATTCACCAATGGGGCCCGGTCTCAATCACAGAACACTCAATCGGCCGGCAAACAAAACGAGGTAGTGCAGTCCGATACCGTGTTGCGTACCAATACCCGTCTAGTCGTGACAGACGTAGTGGCCACGGACAGCAGTGGAAAGCCAGTCACAAATTTAAGCGTGGATGATTTCAAAATATTGGAAAACGGCAGGCCGCAACGCGTGGCCAATTTCAGCTTCCACCAACCTGCTGCTCAAGTTGCGCAGCGGACCATTTCCCTGCCGCCTGACATCGTTACCAACGAGCCGGTTTACGCCGCAAGCAGCATGAATGTCATTCTGTTCGATTCAGCGAACGGAGATGCAATAGAACATGCTTATGCCCGTGATGAATTGCTGAAATTTCTGGCGACATCCGAAATTCACGAGCCTCTCGCCATTTTTGCGCTGCACAATGACCTGAAGCTCTTGCATGACTTCACCACGGACGGAAAAGCTCTGCATGCCGCCGTTGCGGCGTATAAACCGCCGGCTTCATTTCAATCGAGCGAAAGCTTGGAATCCAGAGCGTCTGCTTTCTCCAACAATGGCAACTTCCACAGCAGCGAGCGCAGTATTGAAACCACTTTAAACCAGCTCAATGCCCTGGCCAAAGTACTGATCGGGTATCCCGGCCGGAAGAACCTCATCTGGCTGTCAGAAAGCTTTCCTCTGGATTTGTTTCCGGACATTGCCACTCAAGTCAACATGAGCGGGCAGGACTTGCGAACCTCGGAGGCGACAACCGGCCCAAGTGCCAAAGAGAACATGATGACGTCCCTAAATTTCAAGGATTACGCTGTCATGGTCAAGAAGGTGTCTGACGCGTTGATGAATGCTCATGTGGCAATTTATCCCGTGGAAGCCGGCGGCCTGAGCAAAGATAAACACCTGGCCGCCCAGCACACCATGAACGACATGGCGGCGTGGACCGGCGGACGAGTGTTTCTCAATCGCAACGACATCGCGGTCGGGATGAAAAACAGCCTGGAAGACGGGTCCATTTATTACACGCTGGAATATTACCCGGACAACAAGCAATGGGACGGGCAATTCCGCGCGATCAAAGTATCAGTCAATCGCCCGGGGATTAATCTGCGCTATCGCGAAGGTTACTATGCGGTGGACCCGGCGAAGATCGCCAAAGATGAAGCGGACAGAGTTGCCGAAGATTTCAGCCGCGCGCTCAAGACCGATTCGCCTTCCGCAACGGCAATCCTGTTTCAGGCCCAGATTTCTCCACCGACTTCCAAAACCAACAAGGTGGTTGTGACCTTCCACGTAGATCCAAAAACCATCGCGTTTGAGCACAAAGAAGATGGTCACGAATTCGCAAAAATCACATGTACCGTCTGGGCCTACGGCAAAGACAAGAACAAACCTTTTATGTCGAACAATGATACAGTCACCGCCAATCTCAAGAGAGAGGAATTTCAGTTGATGATGAAGCAACAGTTCCTCCCATGTAAGCGTGAACTGGAGTTGAAACCGGGCACCTACGAACTCAGGCTGGGAGTATTGGATCGAAGCAGCAATAGAATGGGCACTGCGAGCGCGCCGGTGATCGTACCATGAGGCTGAGTTGATCAATCGCATTAAGGGGCCATAGATCGAACTACTAGTTCTTCAGGAGAAAACAATATGCCGCTCTCAAGCCGGCTGGCCAGCCTTTCAGGGATAATCGCCCTGGTGGCACTGCAACCAGTCGCCAGTCAGAATAATCAGCAGCCCAGGGTCCAACAGTCAGAAGTCGTACATAGTGACAAGGTCCTGAGAACGAATACGAGGCTGGTGGTTGTGGACGTGGTGGCCACGGACGCCAAGGGCCAGGCCCCTACCGACCTGAAGCCTGAAGATTTCAATTTGCAGGAAAACGGACGGCCGCAAACCATCAGTAATTTCACGCTGCACGCCACGGTTGCCAAACGAAGTGCGTCTCCCCAGCTTCCGGCCAACGTGATCAGCAATGCGCCTGCGTTTCAGGCCAGCACATTGAATGTGATCCTGCTGGACACGTTGAATGGTGACTTTGCCGAGATGGCTTATGTGAAAGACGAGTTGGTCAAGTACCTGAGCACTGCTCAACTGGACCGGCCGGTGGCGCTGTTCGCCATGGAAGAACGGCTCATCTTGTTACACGACTTTACGACGGACAGCTCTGCCCTGAAGAACGCGGCTCAGCACTTCAAGGCTCCGGCCAGGACCAACAACGCTGAAACTGTGGGCTCGCGCGCCTCGGCGTTTACCACGCACGGTGACTTTCACACCAGCGAACGGAACATTGAGAATACGCTGAACCAGCTCAATGCGCTCTCCAAGAGCCTGGCTGGATATTCGGGAAGGAAAAATCTGATCTGGCTGTCAGAAAGTTTTCCCGTCAACCTGTTTCCGGACGTTATGAACAACGGAGCGTCAACCGTCACAGGTAAGGGCAGTGGCACTGGTGGTGGAGCTGACGCCAGCGGATCGGCTCTGAATATTGGCAGATCAGCGCTGGAAGGCCCCGGCGGAGGGTCATTCCGTAATTACGCGCAATTGATCAAGAAAGTCTCTGACGCATTGATGGGTGCGCAGGTGGCCGTCTACGCCGTTGACGCTGGAGCGCTCGGCAAGGATTCACGGTTGGAATCTGCGCATACCGCGAACGAAATTGCGGGAGCCACCGGCGGAAGGGTATTTCGCAATACCAATGACCTGGCCACCAGCATGCGTTCCAGCATTGAAGACGGCTCCATCTATTACACGTTGGAGTACTACCCTGACAACAAAACCTGGGACGGCCAGTTCCGGCAAATCCAGATCAAGACCAGCCGTCCGGGTGTAACGCTTCGCTACCGTCTTGGCTATTACGCTCTCGATCCTGAGAAAGTCAAGAAGGATGAATCCACTGAGGTCGCAGAAAACTATAGCCGCGCCCTGCAACTGGATGCTCCAGCAGCTACAGGCGTGCAATTCCAGGCACAGGTAGTCAACACGGGCAAGAAAGTTGTAGTGAACTTTCATATCGATCCCACGACGCTGGCTTTTCAGCACCAGGATGACGGACAAGAACGTGGAAAGTTTACTTGTACCGTCTGGGCCTATGGCAAAGACAAGGACAAGCCGGCCGGCATGACCAATGACACTTTGAATGCCAACCTGACGAAAGACAATTACCAACAGATGATGACTCAACATTTTATGCCGTGCACGCGTGAACTGGATTTGAAACCCGGCACGTACACGCTTCGAGTGGGAGTATTGGACCGCACCACGAACAAAATGGGCACGTCAAGCGTTCCCGTCACGGTGCAATAAGCATTTTACGGAATCGGCCACACAGGCGTCTGTCCAGGCAGACGCCTTCTTTATTTCGTCAAGAGATTACCTGCACCGTGTTTCAGTGTAAGTAGCCCTCCGATATCGAATTCAGTCCCTTCTATGACGGCAATCGCCGTCAGACCGCGCGTGCCGCGCTTTGTCGCTTGTGACCCCAGGCTAAGTCACAGAGAATCCCTCCCAGCAACATCAGGAGGTTTCGCGTGATCAAGACCAGCACCGTGACATTCTTAGCGCTTCGATACCTGAGCTCTAACCGGAGATCAGCGATGGCCGTTGCCATGTCACAGGTGCTGGTGCACTCACGCCTCCTGGCCAGGCGCGTGCACAGTGACTGGAAGCTCCGGCTTCCGGCTATCCTGGTCTCCTTCCGTGCCGCGCTTGGCCTGGGGCTGGTGGCCTTTAACTTTGCGATTCACTACAACATCATTTTTGCGATAGCGATTGCAGCGGCGATGCTCTCTGACATTTATGACGGCGTGCTGGCGCGACGCTGGCAAGTTGACACCGAAAATCTTCGCCGCTGGGACACGCGCGCGGACACATTGTTCTATCTCTGCGTGTTCGTGGTCTCGGTGACGCGATATCCGGAGGCATTTCAGAATCGCTGGCTGATAATCGCGGCGCTGATTACGGCAGAGGTGATTCAGCATGTATTTGCCGCGTTGAAGTTCGGACGGCACGCCAGCTATCACTCCATCCTGTCAAAAATCTGGGGGTTGATGATGGCCGGATCGATGATCGCGCTGCTAGGCTTTGGCGTGAATAACTGGTTCATGGACCTGACGATCGTCTGGGGAATCTGCTGCAACGTGCAGGGATTGGTGATGACCTTACTTCTGCCAACATGGCATCGCGATGTGCCGACACTCTTTCACGCCATCAGGCTGCGAAATGCCATAGTTTGTGACCATCAGCGAGCTTAAGCAAACTATAAAAAAAGCTAGTTCAAGCAGCAGCTCTGAATGGTATGATAGCCCGGGTTTGCCTGAGAAGTTCTGCCTATAACGCTTATCATGGCAGCCCATCTGCCAAGTCACCTTCTGCCCAAGGATGTTGAATTATGAAGCTGTCTTCCCTTCGCACTACTCTGCTTGCTCTACTGATTTGTGCTAACAGCGGCCTGCATTCCCAGACTGGGAAGACAGAGCAGGACGGGTCAGAGCATCAACAATCGACAGAATACGTCTTTCGGACCACTACCAGACTGGTGATTCTGGACCTGGTGGCTACCGACGCGCAGGGGCGTACGGTGACTGATCTGAAGCCGGAAGAGATAGAGATTTACGAAAATGGCAAGGAACAAACCAAGCGGGACTTCAATTTTATTCACCCCGATGAAGCACAGGTTCCGCAGCAGGCGGCCCCTTCCCTTCCTGCCAATGTCTATACCAACGTGCCTCAGTTCAAGGGCAATAGCTCCTATAACATCATCCTGTTCGATGTACTGAATACCAGCTTCGCCAATCTTGCTTATGCTCACGAAGAGTTGATGAAGTATCTGGACAAAGCTCCTCCCAACCAGCCCACAGCAATCTATGCGCTGGGAAATAAGCTCTGGATGCTGCACGACTTCACTACCGATCACGCAGCACTGAAGGAAGTGATGCGCAAGTTCAAAGGCCAGGGCTCACAACTAGTGACAACCGGGCCAAACGGCGAGACGGACTTCAAGCGCAAGAGCACGTTTACGACAGCTGGGGCTGATCGTGTATGGACCACTCTGGACGCGTTCCGTTCACTGTCCCGGGTGATGAGCGCTTATAAAGGCCGGAAAAATCTGATCTGGATCTCAGAATCTTTTGTAGTGGATACCATGCCGGATATGGCGCCTCCGCGGGGGCCGCTCTTCATGGACGAGTATTCGCGGGAAGTGGAGGAGATGTCAGACGCGATGGTGGAAGCGCAGATTGCGATCTACCCGATCGACCCTGTGGGGCTTTCCGGTGAGGCATTCCGGCCAATGTTGAGCCGCTTCAGTTCCAGGAGTTCGTTGCAGGAGATGGCCGCGCGAACCGGCGGAAAAGCATTTACCAACCGCAACGATCTGGACGTGGGAATCCAGAGCAGTATCGACGATGGATCCAGCTATTACACAACCTCCTACACTCCGGCCAATAAGACCTGGGACGGGAAATTGCGCAAGGTCGAAGTGAAGACTACACGTCCCGGGGTGAAGCTCCGCTACCGCGAAGGATATTACGCGGTAGATCCTACATTGCTTCCCGGCACAAAGAAGGAAGTAAAACAGACCTCAATCGATTTTGCCCAGGCGCTTGATCCTGACTTGCCGGTTTCCACTGGACTCCTTTTCCAGGCAAAAGTGTTGCCGCCATCCAACCAGACCGGGGGCAAGGTGATGGTGAACTTTGCGGTTGACCCGCGTACCGTGGCGTTCGAGAAAAATAAAGAAGACGGACTGGAGCACGCGGAGTTGAGCTGCATCGCATGGGCATTCCCCGTCAAAGGGAAACCGATCGGCTCGGGCGGCGGCACCGTCAATGCGAAACTTGACGACGAAATATTCAAGAAAGTGATGCAATCCGCATTGCCCTGCAGACAGTCACTCGATCTGGCCCCGGGAAATTACATGCTGCGGCTGGGCGCCATCGACCAGCGCTCCAGGCGAATTGGAGCACTGACGGCGTGGGTAACGGTCCCTGACTCAACTGAAGCAGCACTGCAGTCCGCAACTGGGGCGAACGCAACACCTGCGCCGCCGGCAGAGATAAAGAAAGAAACAGATAAGCAAAAATAGACCACTTAGGTTTCGAGGCTGGCGGCCAGCTCTTCCCATTCAGCCATGCGTTGTCCAAGCTCGGCTTTTGTGCGTTCCAGCTCAATGCTCTGTCGTTGTGTCTCTTCCGCACTCACGAAGTTCTGCAACGCAGTTTCAGTAAGCGCAATGGCTGCTTCCAGCCGGGCAATGTCCTCTTCCAGATCCTGACAGCGGTCCTGCATCTGCTTCAGCTTGAGAGGATTGATGCGCTTCGGCTTGACCTCGGCTTCGGGCGAAGGTATCTCGGCAGCCTTCGATACCGACGCGGAACTGCCGCCAGCGGAGCGGGAACCATTGCGCGCCGTCTCAGCGATCACAGGTTGTGTGGCGGGAGCTTCTTTGCTGCGCAGATAATCTTCATAATTTCCGGGGAAGGCTTCAACACGGCCTTCGCCGATTTCAAAGACGCGCGTGGCCAGCTTGTCAATAAAGTAGCGGTCATGTGAGACGAAGACCACGGTGCCGGTGAACTTCTGCAGCGATTCCAGCAGAACATCTTTCGCGCGCAGATCAAGATGGTTGGTGGGCTCATCCAGCAGCAGGAAATTGGAAGGGTGCAGGAGCATGCGGGCCAGGGCGTAACGATTGCGTTCACCGCCGGAGAGCACGCCAATCTGTTTGAAGACATCGTCTTCTGAAAACAGAAAACAGCCAAGCAGGCTGCGCAGTTCGGTCTGCGTGGAACGGGGCGCTGCTTCAAACAAGTCGTCGAGAAGGCGCGCGCCCGTATCGAGGGCCTTGTACTGGTCCTGGGCAAAGTAATCCACTTCCACGTTATGTCCCAGCTTGAGTTCGCCCGCGGTGGGAGGCTCATGCCCGGCCAACAACTTGATCAGCGTTGATTTTCCCGCGCCATTCACGCCGACCAGAGCAATGCGATCGCCGCGTTCGATGACAAAGCTGGCTTTGGAGAAAACATGCTTGGCTCCGTAGCTCTTGGCAATGTCTTTGGCTTCCACCACGGCGCGTCCGCTGGCAGGAGGCTGCGGGAAGGAGAAGTGAATCGTCTTTTCCTCGGGAGGAATTTCAATCTTCTCCATCTTCTCCAGCTCTTTGATGCGGCTCTGCACTTGTTTGGCTTTGGTTGCGGTGTAACGGAAACGATTGATGAACGCGGTCAGTTGTTCGACTTTTTCCTGCTGGTTGCGATGCGCCGCTTCCAATGTCTCCAGGCGTTGTTGTTTTTGCGACAGGTACTTCTCGTAGTTGCCGGTGTAGAACCAGACTTTCTTGTTCCAGATTTCCGCGATCTTGTTGACGGTAACGTCCAGGAAGTAACGATCGTGCGATATAAGCACGTAGGCGTGGGGATAATTGTGGAGATATTGTTCCAGCCAGTTACGCGTTTCCAGATCGAGATGGTTGGTCGGCTCGTCGAGAAGAAGCAGGTTGGGTTTTTCCAGAAGCAGCTTAGCCAGGGCAATCCGCATTTGCCACCCGCCGGAAAATTCTTCTGTGCGCCGCTCCCAGTCTTCCTTCCTGAAGCCCAGGCCGTTTAGAACAACACCAACTTCCGATTCAATGTTGTAGCCGTCGCGCGAGTGTATCTCAGCTTGAAGATGGTGAAAGCGGGCGGCAATCTGCTGATAGTCGGGGCTGTAATGATCGACTTCTCCCATGCGACGAGCCAGGTCTTCCATCTCACGCTGCATGTCATGAACGTCGCTAAAAACGGACAGGCATTCGGCGAAGACAGAGCGCCCGGCGAGCGAGAGGCCGTCCTGGGGAAGGTATCCGCAGCGAATGTTACGCTGCCGGTTGGCGGACCCGTAATCCAGGCCTTCGATGGAAGCCAGGACCTTCAAGAGAGTGGATTTGCCAGTGCCATTGCCGCCGACGAGTCCGACTTTGTCATTGGGCGTGATGAGCCAATCGAGGTCCTGAAACAGGATCTTGGGACCAAAACGTTTACCGGCCTGGGAGAGCTGGAGCATCTTCTTATTCGATTATAAAAGGCTTACTCACCACGGAGACACGGGGGCATGGAGAAGAGTAGGTTTGGCCGCGAATGCACGCGAATTAATGCAAAACCCTTTTGCCGCAGATCAACGCGGATAAACGCAGATCCACTTCAACCACGGAGATACGGCCGGAAGTGGTCAAAGCTGGGTCAAATTTTCGTTTGAATTAATGCATGTGGAATTTGAAGGAAATTGAGGTTCTAATTTCGACGGCCTGACCATTCAACAAGTATGGAGTATATTTCCATTGTCGCGCTGTATCCACGGCCTCATCATCCATTCCGCCGCCAATGGCCTGGTTTATGCAGAGCTGGGTCACATCACCTGCCTTGCTGATGACAGCGGTTAATTTAATCTCACCTTGCACGCCCGCCTCTTTCGCGACGCGGAAGTAATTAGGTTCAACACGATGTAGGAGGTGGCCTTCGGCAATTCCCATAGACGATTTCGGAGAGGAGCCTTCGGAAGCATTGCCGGAACTCGATGGGCTAACAACCGCTGTTTCAACATGATTTGAATCCTGACACGGCTCGCCCTGTATTTGCTTGTCAAAAAACCTGGCCATATAGTCATGCCAGTAATCCGGCAGAGCGGAAACCAGCTCACCTCCTGGCGAAACGAAAACTTTGCCCAGAGCTGACTGTAATTGATCGCCCGAGGCGTCAGTGTTGGAAGCCACGGGGATTTGAATCCACACTTTCTCTTTCCAGTTGAGTCTCTTCGTTGTCCTGGTGGAGTCGTCAATCGTGACAATGGCCCGGTGCCCTTGTAATTCCAGCTTCTTAGACGAGAGCGTGAGCTTGTCAATGACAACTGCCCCAAAAAGTGTCCAGCTGCCTGTTCTTTCCGTGTTAAGCGGATTTCCTGACTCATCAAACTTAAGAGTGTCAGCGGCGAAGAAATGCCGCAACATTCTTTCCGACCCGACGTATTTCTGGCGAAGTTGGTTTTCAATCGGAGCCTGGGCACTGGCAATGATAGGTAAAGAAAGAACGGCAGCGAGAACGACTCGCTCAAGCTTGAGGATCATAGATGACAAAGTATCGCGTACCTTGGTTCGATGGGCAAGTTGAAAGCTAACGCATACCGTTGGCTTTGCCGCGGAGGCACGGAGAACAGCAGGGTTGGCCGCGAATGCACGCGAATAAAGGCAGGACCCTTTTTGCCGCAGATCAACGCGGATCAACGCAGATCTACTTAAACCGCCGAGACAGGGTAGCGAGAGGAGGGGCGGCTAAGGAATTGTTATATTCGAAAGCATGCTTCACGCCGTTTCCAAAAAGACGATTGGCTTTGCCACGTGCTCTCAATATCGCAATCTCACCCGTGATGATCGGATATTGGCTGCCGCGCTGGAAAAGCGAGGCGTGAAGGTGACGCCGGTGCTGTGGACGGAAACAAAGCCGGAGGCAGTGAACTGTGATTTGCTTATCGTGCGGTCGGTGTGGGACTACCATCTGCGGCCGCAGGATTTCATGCGCTGGATTGATGGAGTGAGCCGTCGTATGCAAGTGCTGAATCCGCCGGAAATGATTCGCTGGAACATGAACAAAAAGTATCTCTCACAAATTGAGGCGGCGGGGTTCACCGTGCCCAGAACCGTTTTTCTGGACCAGGGCGCTGATGTGGAGTTGTCAAAGGTAATGCGTCAGGGAGGATTCAGTCAGGCGGTGGTGAAGCCGGCAATCTCCGCGTCCGCGTATGAGACGCGACGGATTCAAGAGCCGACGCCAAGTGACAGTGAGTGGTTAAGTGGCCTGTTGAAGAACAGGCCGATGATGGTGCAGGAGTTTATTCTTGAGATTCAGAGTGATGGTGAGTGGTCCTTGATATTTGCCGGCATGGAGTTCACGCATGCGGCACACAAAGCGCCGAAGCCGGGAGATTTTCGCGTACAGGAAGAACATGGCGGCATGCACAAGGCAGCTTCACCGCCAAAGAGCGCATTGGTTATGGCCGATGAGATTCTTCGGCGATTTGCGACGGAGGCGGTGTATTGCCGCGTGGATATTGTCATGCGAAAAGAGCAGCCGACATTGATGGAGTTGGAACTGATTGAGCCATTGCTGCATTTTGAACTGGCACCGGACAGTGCGGAGGTCATGGCGGAAAAACTGGCGAAAGCTTACCGCTGATGACAGTAATGTGGCTGATTTGCCATCGAAGGCGAACACCAGGAAAAGCTTACCGCTGATTTCACTGATCTGACTGATTTGCGCTGATAAAGCGAGGAAGGGCTCAAACTTCGCAAAAGAATTCTTGATCCATTTCTCGCGACAACCCAGTCTTGTCAGAACCAATACGGCGTTTCTTTGGCCCATGGCGAATCTTCGTACTTCTTATGCAGCAGTTGAAAAGCTTCCCGACTATAGCTTTTAGTTGGTTTGGCGTCGCTTTTCGCAGCGTTATAGCATCCGTAGCGAGTGGCCCGAACAGCAAAGTGAAGCGCCTCGGGTGCGCGCGGATCGTCGGGATGAGCTTTGACCCATTGCAGGACGGTTGCCGGAAGGTAGTCGGCCGCAGCCCCGAGTTTTTGCAATTGCTTGAGCTCAGATTGCGCGTCACGTGCCTGGTCCGACGTAAGGAATGGCGGCGAAGGCAGAACCATTTGCCGGCTGAGTTGGTTCAGTTGAATGTCACTCAGTGTATCTTTCTCGGCATTCCCTGAGTCGACGATGCTACCCACATCACTGCACCACCAGTTTTCGCGATAGTTGTCTATCTTGCTGAATGCCGTCGTGCGCGGCGGGCTGTCAACATAAGGACGCATGCCGGGAAAATGCAGGATTGTAAAGACAGCAGCGAAACGGCGCTCTTCACGGGATTGCGCCGAGGCGTATTGCTCAAGATATGTTTTTGACAGCGGCTGCGATTTTCCCGCTACTACCATCAAGCCCGAGGCGATTGTGGGTTTATCCAACAGCGCGGCGCGTGACCACGCAGCGATTACGATATTGCTTTGCAGGTTCTGAGGCAATTTGCCGGACTGTGCGATGCGTGACAACACCTCCACGGGAATTCGGTTGGTCAGGATCCCCGCTGTGACCAAGTCAAACTGTTGCAATAAGCGGCTGTTTTTATCAGCTTTTTTCAATCCATAGAAAACCTCACACTCAGTGGAATAGCAGGAAGGCGGCCCCTCGTCGAAGCCGTTGGAAATGTAAGCCGGTTCGCGCCCCAGAAGGGAGGTAAAGCTGTCAACATCCGGGGACGCCATCAGTTGCTCATCCTGGAGAAGGTTGAAAGCTGAGATAGGAAGCTTGGGATGGGAAGAAAGTATTTCTGCGATCACACTCCGCGCTCCAGCCAGATCGCCTCGGCTGCGCAGTATACGGCTGAGATAAAAGTTTATGGCAACATCGACAGGCGAAGTCGGCGGCACGTGGGCCGCGGCTTTGAGGAGTTCAGAAGAATCATTGCCGAGATCGCCCCTGGTAAGGGCAACGAAAAGCCATGCGCGGGAATGAGTGGCGCGCCAGCGGGCTACCGCGTGCTGCGTGGCGGGACGCGCCTCCGATTGCAGGGTGATCAGCCAGTCGGCAAGATCATCGGTGCGTTCGCCACTACGGCCATTGAAGCGTTCGGCACGGAACTCAGCCAGTTTTTTGGCGTATTCCGGTGTGTATCTCTGGACGTCGGGAAAGTCTGGCTCCTCGTCCAGAACCTGGTCCAGCAGCAGGGTGTAATCACGAACCTCCTGACCAAAGTCTTCACCAATCCCGCCCGTAGAAATGCGTGCCGCCAAACGATGCTTCTGGAGTTCCGGTTCCATCTTGAAGGCGATCAGGTTCTGGATCATGCGCGCATCATGATGGAACCTGATGCGAGTAGGATCGTGCAGAATAACGTCTAGCCGATGCTGAATCTCTTTGAAGATCACTGGATCTCCCGATCCACCGAGTGTCTCCAAGCCTCCGTTTTGCCGGGCCAGGCCCCGAACGGACAGATAGGGAGCGATGCCATGCCAGGGTGAAGAATCGTTCTGGGCAATGGCGTCAAATTTGAGGACCGCTTCCTGGAAATGTCCGCGATAGAAATCCGTGGCGGCAATCTGATAGTCGCGGTCAGAGCGCAACAAAGCGTTGGCTGACGGCGGCAACGACTGCGGAGGAGTTTCACTTTGCTTGCAGTTGGCGAAGACGGCGTCCTGCCCGTCAAGCCATTCACGTAGTTCCGGACTGTTGGGGCCGAAGGTTCGCGCACGCGCCGTAAGCGTTTCCGCTGCTGTGTTGAATGCCCCGGGAAGACAGTTTAACGAGGACGAGTGATTCTCTTCTTCGTCCTTAAAGGCCGCGGGCGAACCGCCTCCCTTGCGATAGTGGCTGCGAACCGTCAGCCAATGCTTGATGGCCTCATCAATCGACCGATTGACAGTCCCATAGTCTTGTTGGACTCCCCATTGATCCTCAAAGGAGTTTGCTTCGTCATTGGAGAGTGGCCGATTTTGCAGATAGCGATAGACGACGATGAGGTATGGCCGCCACCAGCTTTGGAGAGGAATGCCGATTTGTCCGCGATCGAAGGCGGAGATTGGCCCGTCTGGGCCGCGGGAGCGGGTGAAGACAGCGCTGGAGAAGTACGGCCCGCAGGAGTCGCCGGAAGAAGAGAGTATGACAACCAGTAAAACAATTGGCACAAGCGATCTGAAAAAAGTTTTCATGGCTTTATCAAAAGCTCCAGGTTGTGCACTGCGATGGGATTCCATGCGCGAGGGTGGAAAACGTAAATCCGTTGCGAAGCGTTGATGTGCGGCCAGGCTTCATCCATGGAAACGCCCGCGCTGGTCATACATTTTGGTTCGTACAACGGGTAGTCCCAGCCGGGCTCCGCGGGATGGGCGTCGTGCCCCATGCGGAAAAACATGGGGACCGCTTCATCGATCGGGAGACCAGACAGCCAGCTATCACGGCCGCACCACGAGGCAAGAGCGGTGATCGACAGCGGCATGTCCTTTGGCAAAGCGGCTCTTACTCGCTGAAGAAGGGCCCGGTATAAAGAAAGCTGCGAGTAGGTGGCATCGAAATCGATCTGCAGCGCAGACACCCCAGGCCTGCGTGCAGAGATCAGAATAAGTTCAGCCATGCGGGCTGCAGTGTCGTCATCGTCTGACGGAGAAGCAAACCCCTCTATTCGAACAACGGCGGTTAAATTTGTTCCTGGGAGCAAGCAAAAGCGGCTGGCTACGCGGTACGGCTGTGAGTTCGGACCAGAGGAGAATGGTTTGATCGAGATAGGCTACGGCGTAGGTTTCAGGGCTGACAAAGCGCAGATCTTCTCGCCGTTCCCATGCCCACAACGTCAGGCGCGGGAAAGCCTGCAAGCCATGGCGTGGAGGACGGACCAGCACCACGCATTCCTGCCAATACCAGCAGAATAAAGGCACACAGATTCTTAGAAAGGTTCAAGGAAATGAGTGCAGAGCGGCACTCGATGGTGATACTAGCGCAGAGTTGGGGAATGTCAAGGGAGGAAATTTTGGGTACGTATGGTACTTAGCAATTCGGCGCAAAATGCATAGATCCTTCGACTACGTCGTCGCATACGCTCCGACTTCGCTCAGGATGACAAGAAGGTGAGTACATGTCAGCCCGGGAGCAGCGTTTCATTGCATTGACGAGCCTTGAGACGCGGCATGCCGCGTCTCTACGTCGAAATCGTCGTTCACTAAGTGCTAACGGCTAAAGGCTCCGTGCTTCGCAAGAGTAGGGATCCATCGCTTCGCTCGGGATGAAGAACTAACGTTCGCGGTGAAGACAAAAGCTAAGGCAACGTCTTCGCAATCTCCGGGCCGTCCTCCGTAGAGGGAGGTTCGGAAGCGGGAGGTTTGGCCTGGGGCTGGAGATGATACTTGATCAGACCTTCTTTGAGGCATTCGAAAGCCTCTTCCGGCGTGTCAGCGAACTGGAAAAGATTGGTGTCTTCGGGAGAAATGGCGCCTGAATCAGCCAGGGCCTGGAGATTGAGGACCCGGCTCCAATATTCCTTGCCATAGACGATCACGATGATCTTCTTGGCCAGTTTCTGGGTTTGCGCCAGGGTCAGGATCTCAAAAAATTCATCGAGCGTGCCGAAGCCGCCGGGAAAAACAACCAGCGCCTTGGCAAGATAAGCGAACCAGTACTTACGCATGAAAAAATAATGGAACTCGAAATTGAGATCAGGCGTGATGTACGGGTTGGGATACTGCTCAAAGGGCAAACGGATGTTGAGTCCGATAGTCTTGCCGCCGGCTTCGAAGGCCCCGCGGTTGGCTGCTTCCATAATGCCCGGGCCGCCGCCGGAGGTTACGACAAAACGGCGTCGCTTGCCGGGCAACGCGCTGGCCCACTGCGTGAGCATGGAGGCGAGCCGGCGTGCATCTTCGTAAAAGCGTGACATCTCAACCGCAGCGTGGGCGCGCTTAAGAGCTGATTGCAGAGCGTCACCGTCCAGTCCGCCAGGCTTGTCTTTGTCTCCCGCTGGACGGGCGGAGCCGGGCTTCTCCAGGATGGTGAGCGCGGTTTGGCTGCTGGAAAGGCTGGCAAACCGGGCCGAGCCGAAGAAGACAACGGTGTCCTGAATTTTTTCGCGGCGAAAGCGTGAGAGCGGCTCAGCGTATTCAGCCAGGATGCGGAGAATGCGTCCGTCAGGGCTGTTCAGATATTCGGGGTTCAGGTAGGCGAGCGGCGCAGGATCAAGAACCGGCTGCTCATGGCTTTCGCCTGCAGGCTTGAAATCGGAAAGATGGTCCGCTGAAGACTTTTCCGCGGTGTCCGCTGGATCAGGAAGGTTCGAATTGCGTTTTGGATTGTTGCCGTCTGCCATACCGGGATTTGACTCTCTTATTGCCTGTTGCCGTTAGCGGCGGTCGTGATAGTTGATAGCTTCCAGCACGCCGAGCCAGATATCGATAAAGCCGAGGCCGGAGATGCAGCCACGAACAAAGCCGGTCTGCAGAAATTCCTGCGCCGCGGGCCAGCGAGCGATTACGCCTTCTTCAAACCACGTGGAAGTCCAGGGCAAGGTCACCAGGGCCATACCAAGCGTCATGCAGAACAGGACGTAGACAAAGGTGAAGGTGCGCTGCAACCAGACGGGAGGCAGGTCTTCCGCTTGAGCAGGCGGCTGCGCAGGCGGTGGCGCGGATGGCGGCACGGGCGCGGTGTTTTCGAGATTCGTAGAAGTTGAATTCAAGGTGCTGGTTTTGTTAGATGCGTCCAGAAATTTTACGACTTCAGCGCCTTGATGCGAGTAGCTACATCGCGGAAATCGATATTCGAACCGTACACTTCCATATAGTTGGCCAGGGCAGACTTCCTGTCACCAGAAGCCTCATAAGCCACGCCTAGATCATAATAAATGGCGCATCGATTGCCGTCATCCAGTCCGGGAAGCTGTAAGGCCTTCATGTACCAGCGCACGGCAGCTTCCGGGGCATTTTTGTCAACAAGACACTGGGCCAGCCAGGTGTAAACCTGAATGGGCTGGGAGAAAGGATGGCCTTTCTCGATGGCGCGGCAGACCTTCTGCAATTCGCCGATGGCTTCGTCCAGGAGTCCCATTTCCTTGAAGGCAATGCCGAGGTTGTAATGGGTCTCCGGATCTTCCTGCTCTTCGGCAGCATCAGTATTCTCTTCCTGCAGATCAGCAAGAATGTCACTCAGCGCAGAAGATGCCTCATAGCCTGCGCCGCCACCATTGCTATGCAACTTGTGAATATTATTACCGGCCGCCGTCGGCGACTTTGCCGCGGGAGCCGGAACGCCGGGTGACGCTGACATTTGTGTGACTGCAGGCGCGGCTTTGGCAGTCGCGGACTCAGCTTTCGGTTGCGGAGCAAAGTCGGCAAGGTCGTTCTGTTCCAGATCAAGCAGGAAATCACCCAGGATGTCTTCCGTGGAGTTGGCGCTTGCTGACTGCATCGGCTGAGACGGTTGAGTTGCGCGCCCTGGAACCACCGGTGTGCGCGGAGCGACGTCTGCGATCTCTTCAACATCTTCGATCTTTTCAACATCACGAAGCGGGTCTTTAAATACTGGATCAAATGACGAGCTCGCGGCTGGTTTTTCTTCAGTGAAAGCTGCGGACGATTGAGTTTCAAACCCAAAGTCCTGGACCGAATGGGATTCCTGCATTGACACCTGCGGAACGGGCGCAGAGAACGGCGGCGGCAGAAAATCCAGCGGAGGCGGCTCAAAGGCGGAGGCGGCAAACGCTTCTGACGTGCGCGAACTCGCCGTGGGCCTGGATTGTCCGGCGCTCACGGCAGACATCAACTCATTGATCTCAGGCGCATCGGGCGAAAGCTCAGCCAGATCGTTGACTGATCTCTTAGCCAAATCCCACAACTGCTGGGAGATGTAGAAGCGTGCTTCCTGAATTTTTTCGTCGATCCGAGCCTGAAGATCCTGCGCTTCGTGCTCCGGGAGCAGAAAGCCGGCCGGTTCGGAATGGCGCGCAAAGGCCTCAATATCCATGGGACTACTCTGCGCTGGAGCCGGCGAAGAATCGACGGAGGAGCCGTTCTCCACCTCTTCCACGGAGAGCATATCTTCCCATTCGCTGGAGACATCAACTTCCTGAGGCGCTTCTTCCTGCTGGATGTCTTGTGATTTCGTCTCTGCCGGGTTGACCTGGAAATTGTAGTCAACCCGCTCCACGGGTTCGCGAATGATCTGCGGCTCAGGAACGGCAGTGAAGTGATGTTCATTGTTCACCAGAAGCTGATCTGGTGTGTCAAAGCTAAACTCCTGGATTGAGGCTTCCTCCGCCTGCGTGACTTCCAATAGCGGGTCAACCACCGGAGTAGTAGAGAAAGAAGATGCAGAGGTAACCGGGGCCGGCGGCACAACTGGAGGAGCTTGAACGGGGCGAGGCGGCGCCGAAGGCTGTGGCGCTACGCCTCCGCGGACGGCATATTTGCGTGACGCTTCCTGATAACGTGCAGCTTCCTTTTCATGGCCCAGTTCGCGATAAATGTCACTGAGATTCTGGCAAATGCGGGACGCATCAGCAAAACGGTCAGCCTTGGCATAAAGAGATGCCAACCTCTGGTTCAGGGCCACATCCTTCGGGGCCAATGGCAAGGCAGCTTCCAAAGGAGGAATCGCCTTCAGAGGCACGTTGTAGGAAACGAACAGCTCGGCATCCGTCAGCGCGGACTCAATCGCATTTTCCGTGGTCGGATCATATTTCTGGTGGACTGCGGTTGCGCCCTGGTCAAGCTCTTCCACCATGAACGCCTGCGCCGCTTCTTCCGGAGTGAGAATGCGCGTGGCGGAATCATCCCCCAGCTTGGCGACCATCTGTTTGTAATTCTGAAGGTGCAGAGGATTTTCCGGCTCAAGCGTCGTCAACTGCTGATAGAGATCGCGGGCGCGGGCGTATTCGCCTTTGACGGCCAGCGCATGGGCCTGCATTTCCAGCAGTTCGGCGGTGTGAGTGGTGTCACCTGCGCGCTCCATGAGACGGGCCATGGAGTTGATGCCCTCAGGATTATCTTTGATTCGGTTGATGAGCGGATAAAGAGTCTGCTGAACCGTGGCGCCGCCTGCGGCAAAGAGGCGATCAGCATTTTTCTCATACAGGCGAAGCGCCGCGGCAGTCTGACTGTTGTTGATGTACCACTCCGCCAGCGAACTGATGCCGTTGGTGTCGTTATGTGAAGACAGCAGCTTCTGTACCAGATCTTCCGCGCCATTCACGTTGCCGGACAGCAACCTGGCCCTGAGCAAGGCACGCATGGCGTCCGGCCGTGTGTCGAGATCAGGAACCCGCTCCAGCATCTGGATCGCGGTGGAACTGTCACCGGAATCGGCGGCAATCAGACCACGCAGCAGGAGCGCGCCGGCGTTGTTGGGATCAAGCGTGATGACTTTTTTCAGCGCGTCTTCCGCAGAATCATACGATCCGCGACCATAAAGAGATTCAGCCGCCGTGTAATAGATGTTGCGAGCCTCGTCGCGACGGCCCAGCTTCATATAGAGATCGGCCAGCTTGGACTGCGTTGAGGTGTTCTCCGGATCCATCTCCAGAATGCGCTGGAAGATGCGGGCGGCCTGGTTGTTATCGCCTGAGCGCAACAGCGCATCGGCGATCTGCATGTACTGGGCGCGGGCGTCGTTATAAAGACCTTGTTGCCCGTAGAGTTCAGCCAGCTTGGTGGTGTTTTCCGTGTTGTTGGGACTGAGCTTGCTGAGTTTCTTGTAAATGGCGATGGCTTTTACGGTGAAGCCGGTGTGGGCGTACTGATCGCCCACCATCTTGAAATACCTTGTGGCCTGTTCATTCTGGCCCACCCGGGCGTAGAGATCGCCCACGGTGTTCAGAACCGTGAGGTCCTTGGGATCTTCCTTGATGATTTTTTCGTATTCGGTAATGGCATTGGGGAGCTTGCCCTGCTGGACAAACTTCTCCGCCGAGGCAAGTACCTTTGCTTTATTGAAACCAAAACCGAGTGCCATAATTTTGAACGCTTTAAGAGACGACCTGCCGGGGTTCGGGGGCAAACCAGTTTCTAAGCAAGTAGGGCCTAAAGTACCACAGAAAAACAGGCAAACCCAAGACTCAAAGGGGAGCCATTAGTGCATGTCGGTTATTTACCTTATAGGTTCCGAAGGATTCTGGCAAAGACAGAAAAAACAGGGTAAATCCCGACAAACGCGCTCATAACAGCCTCCAGGCGGTTGAATCACCGATAAGCCGCTCTGTTCCGGAATTCCTTAACCAGGAGCTCCAGGAAATTTTCATTATCCAAAGGACGCACATCAGGCGTAATACCCAGCCGTGTGCTCACCATGTCCGCAATGCGCTGTCCGCTCTGCTGGCGGATTTCCGCAGGAATATCCAGCCTGCGGGCGAGGAAGGTCTCAATCAGCTCGGCTTCCTGAAGCGTGAGTTGAGAGGCCTGTGGGATGGCGAACTGAGAATTGGCCGGCGTATTGAAGAACAAAGCCGATTCGCGATCGGATGTCTCATGCACCACCAGAGTGCCGGCGACGTAATCACCCACGCGGCGATGCTTGTCGTTCAACAACATGGTGACCAACCCCACGGCATAGAACGAAGGCATGAAGTCAACGATCCTTACCAGGTTGCGGGCCGCAGCTTCAAAAGGCGTAATCGGGCGGCCTGAGTCCTTGATGACGCGAATGCCGGCCCACTTCTTTCCCGGTGTCTGGCCCTTCCAGAATGATTCGAAAATGGCGTAGTAACCCCAGTAAATGACAAAGCCGGCGAAGATGGCCAGGGCAACAGCCCATCGCCCCGTCAGCCTGGCCAGGGGAGCCGACGCGATAAGAGCCACGCCCAAAGAAATAGCAAGGTAAAGAAAAACCTGAATAATAGAGTCGAGCAGCGTTGCCATGAACCTGCTGCCGACACCGGCGAGAGCAAATTCAAGGTGTACCTGTTCGGGAGTGTCAATGGTAAGCTTGTCCACGTATGATCTCTGCTCACTGGCTGGAAAAGCGGCGCGCACACTGGAACCGCCTGGAACGCATGCTTGAACAGAGCCAGAACCAGGGCCTGGGATCACTTACAAGGATGGAACTCCAGGAACTGGGATTGCTCTATCGCCAGGCTGCGGCTGATCTATCCACGTTGCGTGAAGATCCCAGCGGCAGATCCTATGCCCGTACGCTGAACCTTTTGCTTTCCCGGGCCCACAATACCATCTATACGGGGCAAAAATCGAGTGCTAAAGGTATCCTGCACTTCTATCGTGAGACCTATCCTCAGGTATTCCGGCGCAATCTGGGCCTGGTGAGTGCGGCCTCTCTCTTGTTTGTGATTGGCGGCCTGGCCGGAATGCTGATTTCGGTAACCCATCCCCAGTTTATGCACCAGTTCCTGGGGCCGCGCATGATGGAGACCATTGATCAACACAAGATGTGGACTGATTCAGTGGTGAGCGTGAAACCCGCGGCAGCCAGCGGCATCATGACCAACAACATGAGCGTATCGTTTGCCGCGTTCGCGTTCGGCATCACGGCGGGACTGGGCACCATTTACATGATGGTGTTCAACGGTGTGATGATGGGCGTGGTAGGAGTTGCCTGCTGGTTCGGAGGCATGAGCCTGCCACTGTGGAGCTTTGTAGCGCCCCATGGCGTGCTGGAGTTGCCCGCGATTTTTATAGCCGGCGGAGCTGGATTGCGAATCGCCCAGGGATTGTTGTTTCCCGGATTGCTGGCGCGGCGGGATTCGCTGGCAAAAGCCGGTGGCGAGGCTGTGAGGCTGGTCTTGGGCGTTGTCCCTATCCTGATTGTTGCCGGGACCATTGAAGGCTTCTTCTCACCATCGCCGGCCATTCCCTGGCAGATGAAGTTTGTTACGGCAGCGGCAATCGCCGTGATTTTCTTTTCGTATCTTTCTTATGCAGCTCGCGGATCGCTCGCTGAAACCGCTGGAGTTTCTTGATCAAGCCTTAACCGCGAATGCTCCTGTTGCAGCGGGCTCGGCACGCAAGTCGGCCTCGCCCTTCGTTTAATTCGGTCGCTTTGCTCCAAAACCGCTAAGCATCAATTTCTCGACTGAGTTCACGAATGCTCCAGAAGCAGCGGGCTGACGGCGCCTGGACGGCCGCAGCCCTTTAGTCTTTTTTTCGGCGCGCGTAGCGCGCAGCAAACCGCTAGAGTTCCTTGATCGAGCCTTAATCGCGAATGCTCCTGTTGCAGCGGGCTGACGGCGCGTGGACGGCCGTAGCACTTTTTCTATCGGATGAACGGAACCAGCGCAGCCCGAGGGCGGCTGCGCTCCACAAGACTATTTCTTTTTTGCGACGGCGGATTTAGCAGCTTTGGGATTTGTCGGCTTGGATTTTAGAGTTTTGGCGTATTCATAACTGATCTGAAGATACTTCTTCATTTCACGAGTGTTGCTTATCAGCTCGTCCGGAACAGCAACATATTCCTTCATGACAGCACCGTAGGCAGTGAAAAGCGTTGTCTTGTGCTTCTTCAGAAATTCTTCACGCGCGTCTTCCGGCAGACGAATGGCCAGGCTTTTCGACTGGTGCAGCAAGGTAAACATATTGCCGTTCAGTGAAGTGTACGGGTTGTCAGCGCCTTTGCGGTCAACGCCGGGCAATGACCCGACGAGTTCTTCATATTTTTTGACCTTGCCGGAGCCAGGCGTAACAGCAGGTTTCTTAACTTTGGTTTTTGACTTGGCGTTCGCGAGGGGCATAACCAATTCCTACTTTCTGAAATCTTGAGTTGAAGCCACCTAAATTCATACGTGAGGGAAAACGGCAATCTCAAGGGCTAGAGCCCAATGTTCACAGGGCCTTCAACGGACGGCTAAAGCTGTGCCCTTTTCAAGACGACTCATTAGATCGCTTCTAGAAGAAGCTTCTAGCTCCGACCGGCCGCGGCTCCGGAAACCGCTGTATCCCAGGCGACGCCCTGAAGGCCGAGAGCCCGGGCCACTTCCGCCGTGCGATCTGTGCCCCCGTTGAAGTTCTTCCAAACTGTCTGGATTGTGAAGATGGGGCCCCATGGAATTCCCCACCATCCCACGACCAGCGTGAGCAGCGTCCAGACGAGCCCTTTTTGTACGCGGCTCTCGCCCGCCCGGACAAACTGGATATTGGTTCCGCGCTTGATGGTGATAATAAGCGCGGAGAAGCAATACTGGTAAGAAACAAACTTGCCGCCACGGTTCAACTCAAAGGTCAGTTCCTGTGGTGACATACCCTGGATACCCTGAATTGGCATGCGTTCCCTCACGGGCTGGATTGGAAGATTGCTAGAGTAACCTAAGGCGGCGGGAAGTAAAAGGCGAAATTGTATGAAAACGTCGCGACATTTCTTCTTCCGACGCTTCAGCTATTTAGCTGCGTGCGTCTTGCCCACGTAGATCGAGTCCCAGGTTATCTTCCAGGTTTTCTGGTTGTCGCTGGAGCTTTCAGCCATCTGACGAACATGTCCAGGCGAGGTGACATACCAGGTCCAGCGAAAAACGGGCGTTACGTTCTCGTCAGAGATGAGGACCATTTTGCCGTCTTTGAGTTCGCCTGCCATGGCGGGAAAGGCACCCGCATTGCCATTGTTGCTGAGGTAGAGCTGGTGCCATTTCTTGTCGCGGGTGTCGTAGTAGTTGAAGCTGGTGCCGGTCTCTTTGCCCCGGGAACTCGTCCAATGCTCCACTAGTAAACATCCATCCTGTTCGCGCGTGACTTTGTTGGTGCCGACGAAGTTGCCGGCGGGATCATGCACATCCCAGTCGCCGACCCAGAAATCGAATTGGCGGTACTCAGCGGCGTCGCAGGGGTGGGCCGGTGGCTGAGCGGCAAAGGCAGGTAAGGCAAGCATAGAGATGAACATCACCAGAATCTTGTGTAGCAGCATGCGGCGGCTCCCGTGAGCTTTAGACGGAGGCATGGACGATTGGAGAGCTGTAGAACCAACCGCTAACCATGGGCCACGCGGAAGCGTATTCGAATCGGATGAATCAAGGTGGTTCGAATCAAGAACAGGCGGGATTAACTGCCCAGAACTTTTATCGCCAGGATTGAGAAGTACTTAAGTCCGTCGGATCACCGCCAGCACGTCTACGTGAGATTAAAAGAAACCTCAATCGCCATCTTCACAGCCACAGGTTTGCCATCGCGCATAGCGGGCTTAAACTTCCAGCCGCGGACACGTTCGACCGCCTGCTCGTCCAATCCGAAGCCGATTGGGCGCCAGATTTCAGGGCGTACCACAGCTCCGGTCTTATCAATGATGATCTCCAGCACCACCGTGCCTTGCATGCCAAATTTCCTGGCGAACTCACTAAATTCGGGTTCAGGCGTATGTACAGCTTCCGGCCTGGTCACGCCCGGACCGATCTTATCGGTTGCTTCAGGGGAGTCTTTCTTTATCTCCGCCAAACCCCCTGCCGCTGGTGAAGGCTTTGCTGAAGTCTGCCTTTCAAGGAACGGACGCCAATAGTCAGGCACTGTCTCGATCAATTCCTTTTCGCTAATAGCGAATATCCGGTGGAGCATGCTGTCGACCTCGTCAATGGTGGTGACGGGGTGGGACAAAGCTATGTCAAGGGTGACCTTGGCCTTGTCCCATTTGATTCTCTTGGGCACCAGATCTTTTTTCCCCTGATCGTAGGTGTAAACGAGCCGGTTTGCAGTAAAGCGCAATTGGTTGGAGGAGAGTGTCACGCTCTTGATTTCCAAAGCCCCGTAGACGGTCCACGGGCCTTCCGCGGCGGAATCAACCAACTGGCCGGCGCTGTCATAGTGCTGAGACTCTTTAGTGATCGCGTGGCGAAGTATGTAGATCTTGTTTTTGTATGTAGCGTCGAGATGGTCTTGCAGGTCTTCTCCGGTCGCGTTAGACACCGCTAGAAAAAGACAGATGGCCATGGTCAGGAAAACGGTACGTTTCATAGTTGGTTAGGAGAGTTTAGTAGCAAATCGGCGGATGGGCAGGAAAATTATTGGACACCATAAGCTCACTGAATATACGGTGGAAGCGGCTAAGCCACGATGGTCGAAAAACCCGCACAACTGGTGTAGACTCGACAAGTCGAAATGGCGGCCACCAGATCCACAAAACGTAGTTTAACGAATGGGATAGCTTCGCTCCGCGGCCTGACAGCCGTGGTCTGTCTGCTGAGCCTGATTTTTCTCATACTGACAGCGGCCCTGGCGATTTCGCCGGGACATGCGGGGCCAAGCTTACTCTGGGCGAGTCTTTTTGGCCTATTCGTTTTCTGCGCGACATTAGTTATTGTTTCGACTCAGCGCTCGACTGAGACATTCGGCCTCCCGGCGTATGAATGGTTTGTAAGCGTTAGTCCGCGCGCTCCTCCTTCCAACTAGTAAAGCTCCCGTCCTAAAACCTGACATTAACGGAACCGAAGGACGCAGTCCGTCCATTCGCCACGCATGAAGAGTGCCGAACCCGCACGCTTGGGCGGTAAATGGCGATGGATGTCTTTGCGCGAGAGGTAATGTGATCAGCCAGAAAGATAAAAAGAAGGGCATTTCAGGTATGCGCTTGCTCAGGGCATTCCTGCTGGGAGCAGCCATGATGGCTGCGGCGATGACCGGATGTATGACGCCTGACCAGGTGGACGAATTGATGTACGCCCATAACCATCAAAAGATCGTAGTTGTGATTTCAGATGAGAGTGAGAACGGAGACGATAAGAAATGATAAAACTTAGCGCAGAGGGCGCGATTCCCTATCCAGCTAAGGACGTTGGGGTTGTGCCGCACCTACGGCGCTCGATTCTATTCCCTGCCTCCCCGGGCTTACGCCCGGGGCTAACTTGTGGTCGCGCCTACGGCGCTTGCGGCGTCGTGAAATCGAACTTAGTCGCCAAGGTCACTAATCTTTAGGTTCCCGGCCCCGATCTAAAAAACCAACCACATCCGAGCGACTGTTCTTCCAACCTCACGATCGTTTCGCGCCGCCCTTCGGGCCTCTGGGCTTTGCGAGTACGGGTCAGGAGTGCTCGCTCGGGGTCGCGAGCGGATATGAGCGGTTGGTCAGTATTGGTTGAATGCAACCTCGATAGCCATATGCATAGGAACAGGCTTGCCGTCTTGCGTGGCAGGCTTGAAACTCCACGTGCGAACCGTGGCAACCGCTTCCTCATCCAGTCCGTAACCGACAGGACGAATGATTTTGGGCTGCTGGACTTTTCCTTTGTCATCGACCAGGATTTCCAGCACGACGATGCCTCTCATGTCACCAATACTATGAGGAACACTACTATGGGGCTCGGGGGTGTGGATGGGACGAGGAGGAGTAGTGCCCTTGGCTTTTAGGCTTTCAAGGAAGTCCCGGCTTTGCCGCCGGCTTTGTTGGGGGTCGAGTTTGGGCACAACCTGGGCAGGCGCCGGCACGGCTCCGGAAATTTGTTCGCGTAGAAAGTCCTGCCAGTAGTCAGGGACCGTCTCCAGCAGTTCCGTTTCAGTGAATGTGAAGATGTGGTGCATGATTTCATCAGCCGCTGGGAGAGATTGGATGGGAGAGGCCAGCGCAATCTCAACATTGACCGTGATCTTTTCCTTTTTCTTGGTACGGAGTGGCACCAGAGCTTTCTTTCGCTCATCAAAGCCAAAGACAACACGATTGCAGCCCAGGCGTAACGCGGTTGGCGTGAGCTCAATTTTGCGGATTTCCAGACCGCCATCAACGGTCCAGGCGCCTTCTTTTGTTTCCGTGGATTTCCCATCGCTATTGAAGTGGATTGAGCCGCCTGCAATGGGATGGCGCAAAACCACAGCCTTACCCAGATATGCCGAGTTGAGAGACGGAACAAGGTCTTCCGCAGGAGCCGCAACGACAACCAGGAAGGTAAACACCGACAGTAAAAGAGCAGATTTCATGTGGGCGCAAGGGAGTGTAGCAGGATTTTTTGCGTTTTGCCTTGAGGAATCACCCAAAAAGAAACGATTGTGGACGGGCAAAGCACTGGACTTACCGCCGACGATACGAGGATTAAATCTAAACTTAAGATCATTGGATTCGCCGCGATAATCATGGTATCTATTTGCTAATCGCCGAGATCGACGTGATCGCGCGACATCGCCGCGAAAAGCAATCTTCACCACGGAGGCACGGAGACACGGAGAAAAGCAAGAGCTTAAGTTGGGGTCGCAGAGGGCTGAACCCACGCCAAATTGGGATGATTGGGATCAGGTGGGATGAGTGACGGGGGGTATCCCCGGTCGGATTTGGTAAATGAGTAATTTGGTAATCGTGAAATTGAAAAGGGAAAACCGAGCCCTGGGGAACCACCGAGGACTCGAAGCATCATGCTGGAGGTCCGAACAGCCGAGGGCGGCTGTTCCACACGAGCATCGCTGAAACCCACGCCAAATTGGGATGACTGGGATCGGAGACGGGGGAGCCATCCGGTGATCCGGAAATCGGGTGATCAGGTGATCGGAGGAATATGGGATATCCAGTGATCTGGCCTGGTGAGCAGAAACGTCTAAAGACGTCATCGAACTCGGTAAGAAGGGGTCAGTTACAGGTATAATAAGAGCTCGATTGGTATTGAAGATCGTGGCCAATGATCAGGTACGATCGTTGGTGATGGGGTTGTCTCGATTGGGTCCGTGGCGTTGACATCAACGGGGCCGATTGGGTATCCTTTTATCTTCACTGCTCTGCAGTTGGCCTCCTTGTGTCTTCCATTCTGGAAGTAGTAAGCGGCTTTAATCGAGCGGTCTTTCTAAGCGATTTATTCTCAGGAGTTTGCATGGTTACCCGTTTTCCAAGCGGGCAGGAAATTGCGCGCAAATGGTACGTTGTGGATGGCACCGGGCTGACATTGGGCCGGCTGGCCTCACAAGTGGCGAGAATTCTGTCTGGTAAAGAGAGCTCCATCTATACGCCGTTTATTGATACCGGCGACCACGTGATTGTGATCAACGCGGAGAAAGTCCGTGTAACCGGCATGAAGGCGGACCAGAAAATGTATCGCCATTACACCGGCTTTCCCGGCGGACTGCGCGAAGAAGGTTTCCGTCACAAGTTCGAGCGCAAGCCTGAGTCGATTGTCCAGGAAGCAATTCTGGGCATGCTGCCCAAGAACAAACTGGGCAAGGCCATGGGCAAGAAGCTGAAAGTTTATAAAGGCGACAAGCACACCCACGAGGCACAGAAGCCGGAAGCACTTACGCTGGCTGCCCGTTAACGCTGGAACGCCTGATCGGCGAAAAGTTTATGTCTTCAGGTCAAAGACCGGGGGCAGGAGTTAAAGAAGAGGAACATGGCTCAACAAGTTCAGTACTACGGCACCGGACGTCGCAAATCGAGCATTGCTCGCGTATTTTTGCGCCCGGGTAGCGGCAAGTTCACGGTGAATGATCGTGAGCTGGATCAATATTTTTTGACCGGTGCGCAGCGCGTGGAAGTTCGGCAGCCGCTGGTTGTGAGTGAAACATCCTCGACCTTTGACATCGTAGCCAATGTTTGCGGCGGCGGGATCAACGGTCAGGCCGGGGCTTTGAAGATGGGCATTGCCCGCGCCCTGCTTGAGTTCAACGTGGAATTGCGCAAAAAGCTGAAAGTTGAAGGCTTTCTCTCCCGCGACGCCCGCTCCAAGGAGCGCAAGAAGTACGGCCAGAAGGGCGCCCGCAAACGCTTCCAGTTCAGCAAGCGCTAAACGATCTTTAGCAGGACGGTATCCCCGTCCTGCGCTTCATTTCTATTTTGCTTCTCCGTCCCGGGGTCCCGAGGATGGAACGGAGCGTTGCTCACCGGGACCAAAATCTTCCCTCCCGCAATGCCGGGAGCGGAGCAGGGAATAAATCCCGAGCGGGCAAGAATGCCGCGGAGGATGCAATTCAATAAGGAGGTATTTTGGCTAACATCACCATGAAGGAGTTGCTCGAAGCAGGCGTTCACTTCGGGCACCAGACCAAGCGCTGGAATCCAAAGATGAAGGAATACATCTTCGGCGAGCGCAACGGGATTTACATCATCGATCTGCAGAAGACGCTCAAGATGTTCAAGGACGCGAGCAAGTTTGTGCAGGATTCGGCCGCTGAGGGCAAGACTGTCCTTTTTGTCGGCACCAAACGTCAGGCCCAGGACGCCATTGCTGAAGAAGCTGGCCGCTGCGGCATGTACTACGTCAACAACCGCTGGCTGGGTGGATTGCTCACCAACTGGGTGACTGTCCAGAAATCAGTGAAGCGGCTGAAAGATCTTGATGAAATGGCCACAGATGGCCGCTATGAGCTGCTCCCGAAGAAGGAAGTCATTAAGCTGGAGCGCGAGCGCAAACATCTGCAGGCGAACCTGGCCGGCATTAAAAACATGCGTGGCCTGCCGGACATTATTTTCGTGATCGACTCCAACAAGGAAGCCATTGCGGTGAAAGAAGCCCGCAAGCTTGGAATTCCCGTGGTCGCGGTAGTTGATACCAACTGCGATCCGACGGAAGTTGACTGGGTCATCCCCGGCAATGACGACGCGTTGCGCGCCATCCGGCTGTTTGCATCCAAAGTTGCCGATTCGATCGCTGAAGGCGCACAGGCTGCCACTGACAAAGAAACTGCTGACATGGCCACGGCCATGGCGCAGGGACAGGCTGCTTCAGCCGCTGCTCACACTCCTAATTCTGCCGATCTGATGGAAGAGGAAGAGTTGAATATGGAGGAAGTGCTGGGTGGCAAGGTCCGTAAAGGACCTGAGACAGCCGAGCCCGCACCCGAAGCTCCGGCAGACGTGGCAGCAAAAGCCAACTAGCTTTCCAGACGCGCAGGAAAGCTGCCCGTCAGTTTCGAATTTGAATTTCGTTTCTTCGGCCCGCGCGGGGCAACAACCACGCGGGTCGTATGTTGTAAGGCCCTTTCAAAACAAGGAAATTAATTTTCATGAGTACAGAAACAACGAACATCTCAGCCGCCCAGGTAAAAGAATTACGCGAGCGCAGCGGCGCTCCCATGATGGATTGCAAGAAAGCTCTGACCGAAGCCAAGGGCGACCTTGAAGAAGCCATGATTGTGCTGCGTAAACGCGGCATTGCAACTGCCGCCAAGAAAGCCACGCGCATGACCACGGAAGGCTCCGTTGCCAGCTACATTCACGCAGGCGGAAAGATTGGCGTGCTGGTGGAAGTGAATTGCGAGAGCGATTTTGTGGCCCGCACCGACGACTTCAAAGACCTGATCAAGGACATTGCGATGCACATTGCCGCCGCGGACCCGAAGTTTGTCCGCAAGGAAGATGTGACGCCGGAAGCTTTTGAGAAGGAAAAAGAAATCTATCGCGCACAGGCCGCCGCAACCGGCAAGCCTGCTCCCGTGGTGGAAAAGATCGTGGAAGGCAAGATGGCAAAGTTCTACGAAGAAGTCTGCCTGCTGGATCAGCCGTTTGTGAAAGAGCCCGGCATCAGCGTACACCAGCTGATTGCCAGCAAGGTTGGAAAGCTGGGCGAGAATATCTCTGTCCGCCGCTTCGCTCGCTTCAAAGTCGGCGACGTGGGAGAAACCATCGCCATCAGCAATCCGCAGCAGGAAGAAAAAGCAGAGTAGTTAAATCGATAAACATCTTGTCCGAAAGGCGGCGGATTCTTTGCCGCCTTTCTCTTTGGGCAGACATTGCCAAGGAACGCAGATGGCGATCATTGCCGCAGGCATTGCAGAACCTGATGATAATCGCGATGACATACTGGCGAATGGCCGCGTTGTTTCTTTTGTTGACGAAGGAAAGAAAATCGGTGTGATGGTGGAAATGAACTGTCAGAGCGAGTTCGTTGCACAATCCGAACAGTTCCAGCAGCTTGCTCACGCGATTGCCCATCACATCGCTGAGGCTGATCCAAAGTTCATCCGAAAAGGAGACGCTTTGCCGAATTCGTGGCTGAACAAAAAAAGTTATACGGCAGCGAGGGAATTGCCATTGGGAAGTCAGGCAGCGAGTTGAAAGATTTCATAAAGAACAAGCTGTCTGAGTTTTGGGCTAAGGCGTGTCTGCTGGAGCAGCGATCAACCACTGAGCCTGATCTCACGATCAAAGAGGTGATAGATCGCGTGGCTGGGGAGTTGCGAGACACGATATTAGTGCGCAGATTTGTCCGTTTCCAAAGTTAACGAAAAATTGGCTGATTGTGAGCTGTTCAGCGCGTTGCCTGCAATAGATCAAGTTTCATTAATCTACTCAACTCAAATTAACTTCGCCGTGACTCTGTTCGACATCTAATCCTCTAAAGACCGTGCGGCTTTGTACTTTACGGAGCAAAGTTTCAAGGGTCAAGACAAGGATGAGGAGGAATGGGCGGAATGCAATTGTCTTTACGACGAGCTCTGGTTTTTACATTTTCATCGCTGGCTCTGGGAACAGCATTACTCACGACGGGCTGCGCTGAACATCGCTATCGAACCTACGATCCGTACTACAGTGACTACCATCGCTGGAACGGTGACGAAGAAGCTTACTACCGGCGCTGGAACGCGGAGCGCCATTATAACTATGTGGAATATAACCGGCTGAACCGCGATCGCCAGCGGGAATACTGGAATTGGCGCCACCAACAAGCGGACCATAGAGAACGTGATCGGGACCACGATAGGGATCACGATCGCGACAGGCGTTAATTATCGTGCCAAGAACAAGGGCGGCCATTTTGAGCCGCCCTTAATTCGTGCTGGATAGACTTCAGTCAAACTGCCGCTTAAAACTCTCCATCTGCTGTTTCAACTCGGCGACTTCCCTGCGCAAATCCGCCACTTCGGCTTCCAGCGCCGCGATACGTTCTGCGTCGCCACCTCTGGCTTGCATTTCCGAAGCCGGTTCTGTGCCGCCTTCAAAACCTGCCACATCGCCGGAGAGCAGATGCGCGTAACGCGCTTCTTTGGTTCCCGGCTGTCGCGGCAGCATCTTCACAAACGGCGGCTCGCGTTGCATCAACTTTTGCAGGACCGCCTGAACGTCAGAGAGTTCTTCAAAGCGATGCAGACGTTCGCTGCGTCCGCGAAGTTCGCCGGGCGTTTGCGGTCCTCGCAGCAGCAGCACGTCCAACGCGGCATTTTCAGCGCGAGTGAAGTTAAAGACTTCCTGGCTGCGATGTTCATACTTGGTCACGCGGCTGTCCGCGCCTCTGGCCGGACCCGCGAGGCGTTTCTCCTGCAGGGAATACAGCGCATCGCGAACCGTATTTTCATCCAGCGTCATCACCGGATCGCGATTGTTCTTCTGATTGCACGCATTCACCAGAGCGTTCAGGGACATCGGATAATAATCCGGCGTGGTGATGTCTTTTTCAATCAGCGCCCCCAGAACGCGGGCTTCCACTGGCGTAAGAAAAATATCCATGCAGCTTTAGTCTACCCAATCCGCGATAAAAATATTGGTTTCACGCGGTTGCTTGCCATTGCGATTGGACGCCCATACAAGCATTCTGCCGTCTGAACTGAACATGGGAAAGGAATCGAAGTCAGGGTAATAGGTGACTCGCTCCTGGTTCGTGCCGTCCACATTGATGATAAACAGATCAAATCCCCGGGCACTTTTCGGATCGGCCTGGTTGGAGGCAAAGATGATTCGCTTGCCATCTTGGGTGAAATACGGCGCAAAATTTGCGGCGCCATTGTTCGTGACCTGATGCTTGTTACCGCCATCGGCATCCATTACCAAGATTTCCAGATTGCCCGGCTTGATCTTTCCTTCCGAGAGCAGCTTTTTATATGGGGCAATTTCTTCGGCCGTCTTTGGGTGCTCGGCGCGATACGCAATCTTCTTTCCGTCATACGACCAGAATGGTCCGCCGTCATAGCCGAGTTCATGCGTCAACTGCTTCACGTGGCTGCCGTCGACATCCATTACGTAGATGTCGAGATCTCCGTTGCGCATGGATGTGAAGGCAATCTTCTTGCCGTCACGGGTAATTGTGGCTTCTGCGTCGTAACCAGGCGTGCTGGTCAGTTGCTTCAAGTCGCTGCCATCGGGCCTGGCGGTGTAAATGTCATAGCTGTCATAAATCGGCCAGATGTAGCCTTTCGAGTAATCCGGCTTTGGCGGACAATCCGGGCTCGCCGCATGGGTTGAAGAAAAAAGAATGCGATCTCCCGAGGGGAAAAAGTAGCTGCACGAGGTGCGACCTTTGCCTGTGCTGACGAGCTTTGGCGTTGCCGGCTTGCCGTCCGGCGTATTCACGGGAATGGTGTAAATCTGGTCGCAGGGAACGCCATCGCCTTGATGCTGGAAGATCAGGTACTTGTCGTCGGCGGAGAAATACGCCTCGGCATTCTGTCCACCGAAGGTCAGCTGGCGAATGTTGCGTAGATGCTTCTCTACCGGGAAGGTGGCTTGATCGCCCGGCTTCGCTTCCGTGGCCGGTGATTGAGCGGATCCAATGCTGACACTCAATGCCAGACAACAGAAGGCGCAAAGCGTCTTTGCCTGGATGTTGGAGAAGCTTATTTTGGGCATAAATTGATTTGAGACGTGTCGGAATTCTACAGGCGAAGCCCGTCTCAGGCCAGTATTGCGGAATACCTCAAAGACGGGGCCAAAAAATATCCGGCTCACCCTTTTTCCGTTGACACGTCTTACCTATGTATAGACAATCTAGGCCTTGGACCCCTATGGCTAAAAACGAAATGATCCCCGGAACACTTGGCATGCTCATCCTGCGGGTACTTCAACCCGGAGCGATGCATGGCTATGCCATCGCCCAGCGCATTCACACTCTTTCCAATGACACGCTTCAGGTGGAAGAGGGCTCACTCTACCCGGCGTTGCAGCGCATGCTGCTCAAAGGATGGGTGCAGGCGGAGTGGGGCGTCTCTGAAACCAATCGCAAGGTCCGCGTGTACAAACTCACGGCTGCGGGCCGTAAGCAATTGCAGTCAGAAATCACCGACTTTGACCGGGCTCTTCAGGGGATTCAGGCCGTTTTGTCCAAGGCATAGGAGGGCAGCATGTTGGAGCTATTCCGCCGTTTCTATTTTTTCATCAATCGCCGACGTCTCGATCAGGAACTGGCCAATGATATGGCCGTCCATCGTGAAATGTTGGGTGCAGAAGCGCGCACCAGCTTCGGCAATGCAACCGTGCTGCGCGAACAATCGCACGAGGCATGGGGTTGGGGATGGCTGGAGCGTTTCATGCAAGATGTGCGGTACGGCTTCCGCATGCTCAGGAATAACCCAGGCTTTACGCTCGTCGCGATTCTGGCACTCGGACTCGGTATTGGCGCAAACACGGCTTTATTCAGCATGGTTTATGGAATTCTGATCAAGCCTTTGCCTTACGCGCAGGGCCACCAACTCATGGTCCTCACGCAGTCGGTCGGCAAGACCAGTGACGGTATGGGCTTCTCCGCAAAAGACATCCAGGACTACCGCAAACAGACGCGGTCCTTCTCCCTGTTGGAGGAGTATCACGGGATGGGGTTCATTCTTCTGGATGGCAATGAACCGACGCGTGTCCGCACCGGCGTTGTTTCGGCGCATTACTTTGACATGCTGGGAATCAAGCCCTACCTCGGCCGTCTCTTCAATGACGCCGATGAGACTAAAGAATCCGACGCTGTTCTGGTTCTGAGCTATCCCTACTGGAAAGAGCACTATGGCGGCGACCCGACCATTGTCGGGCGCCATTTCCGTATGAACGATAAGGTACACACTGTGATTGGCGTGTTGCCGCCGGTACCTCAATACCCCCGCGCGAATGATGTTTACATGCCCACGGTGGCGTGCCCATCCCGTTCTTCTCCGGAGATGACCGAAGGACGCGACCATCGCATGGTGTCACTATTTGGCCGCCTGAAGCCCGGTGAAACGCTGCAATCCGGTTCGGCAGACCTGAGGCTGATAACAGCGCGGCTGCAGAAGGAATATCCGGAAAGCTATCCGCCGGAAGGATCAACGATCTCACTCAGCAGCCTGCATGTGCGCCTCACGGAAGACGTGCGTCCCGCGTTGCTGATTCTGCTTGGAACTGCAGGATTGGTCTTGTTAATCGCGTGCGCCAATGTCGCCAATCTGGCTCTTGCGCGCATGATGCGCCGTGAACAGGAACTCGCCGTGCGTGCCGCACTTGGCGCAACCCGCGGACGTCTGATTCGTCAACTGCTTACGGAAAGCACTCTGCTGAGCCTGGGCGGCGGTCTGCTCGGTCTGTTCCTGGCCTCACAATGTCTGGCGCTGCTCATAAGTTTTGCCGGCCGCTTCACCACCCGGGCCGCGGAAGTGAGTATCAGCATGCCGGTTTTGCTCTTTACACTGGGGCTTTCGTTGCTGACGGGCATGGTTTTTGGCGCAGCCCCTGCTTTTTCACAACGCCTCAGCCTGGTGACCGCGCTTAAAGACGGCAGCAATTCGGCTACATCGAAGAACAACGGCAACCGTCTGCGGAATATGCTGGCGGTTGGACAGGTGGCGCTCAGTTTCATCTTGTTGATTGGCGCGGGTCTGATGATCCGCAGTTTCATCAAGCTCCTGCAAGTTGATGGCGGATACAACGGCGATCACGTTCTCACCGCCAATATTCCTCTGAACTTTTCCAAGTACACCACCAACCAGGCCAACCTGAATTTTTTTGATCATCTGAAACAGAATCTGGAAGGATCTCCAGGAATTCTGGCCGTGGCCTTCAACAGCGGAGCGCCGCTTGCCCCCGGGATGGCGATGCGTCAGGAATTTGACGTAGAGGGCCGGACCGCTGACAACCGCTCAAAGTTAAAGACCATCGTTGAGGTAGCAACGCCCGATACGTTTCGCCTGCTCGGTGTACCGATCTACGCCGGCCGGGCATTTTCAGCGGAAGATAAAGACGGAGCGCCGGGCGTAGTCATCATCAGCCGTAATCTGGCCCGGCATTACTTTCCGAATGAAGATCCTTTGAACAAGCGAATCACTGACGATGGAAAGAAGTGGTTCACTATTGTGGGCGTGGTTGGTGACGTGAAGCAATACGGACTCGATCGCGATCCCGTGGATACAGCGTATGTGCCGGAAGCGCAGTACGCCATGGGAAACACCATCCTTATCAAGACAGCAGGCGATCCGATGAACTACGCCGGCCAGTTACGCAAGGCTGTTTTCGCCATCGACAAAGATCAGCCCGTCACCGACATTAAATCTCTGGATGAGCTGCGTGGTGACAGCCTTGCCGGCACGCGCATCACGAGTATTCTGCTGGCGCTTTTCGCCGCACTGGCATTGATCATTGCTGCCACTGGACTGAGCGGCGTGACTGCTCTGCTGGTGAGCCAGCGCACGCGTGAAATCGGCATCCGTCTGGCTCTGGGTGCGCAACGAAGTGAAGTTCTCTCCATGGTGGTCAGGCAAAGCATGCGCGTAATTTTTATCGGGCTGGGTATTGGCGTGGTTGGAGCGTTGCTGACATCGCGCTTGTTGACCAGCCTGCTGTTCAAAACACCCGCCACGGATCCGCTGACCTTTGTTGGCGTCGCCGTGGTTTTGCTTACCGTGGCACTCGTAGCCAGTTACCTGCCAGCGCGCCGCGTGACCCGCGTAAATCCGATGATCGCGTTGCGGTCAGAATAGTTCGTAAACAACGGCACGAAAAAGAACAAGGAAGGCGTAACAAACGATGGGTGAACTTTTTCGTCGCATCTACTATCTGCTCAACCGGAGCCGTCTTGAACGTGAGCTCCGCAATGATATCGATGTCCACCGGGAGATGCTGGGCGCCAACCGAAGGAACTTTGGCAATGCCATGCTCCTTCAGGAACAGTCAAACAACGCGTGGGGCTGGGGATGGCTGGACCGAACATTTCAGGACGTGCGCTTTGGTTTACGGATGCTTCGCAAAGCGCCCGCCATGTCGCTCACGGCGATTGCAGTATTGGCCCTGGGTATAGGAGTCAACGTAACGGCGTTCAACATTGTTGACGTCATGTTCTTCAAGCCGCTGCCAGTGCGCAATCCGCAGACGATTGCAAGATTCACAACTCATTATCCTGAAGGCATGTCCACGGAAGTGGCATATCCGGTAGCAATGTTTTATGGGGCGCACAGCACTACGCTCAGCGCGGTACTGGCACAAACCAGCAGCAAAATGACCTTCACTCAGGAGACCAGCCAGAACATTGAGACCGGCCTGGTGAGTGGAAATTACTTTCGCGAGTTGGGTACCACGGCTGCCTATGGCCGCCTCTTTGATCCACAGAGTGATGCGTCGCCGGACGCACCGCCAGTAGCAGTGCTCGGCTATGGTTTCTGGCAGAGGCAATTTGGCGGTGATACCTCCGTCATTGGCAAGACCGTTCGTGTCAACCAGCATCCGGCAACTGTGATCGGCATCTTGCCTTTTGATTTCGCCGGGCTCGATCCCGAGCATGGTGAACTGAACGAAGTATGGTTACCTATCGAGAGAATCCCATACTTCGTAAATGAGAGCAAACTGCTCACCAGCTTTGACGCCAGCAACTCCGGCGTGCACATGTTCGGCAGAGTCAAACCCGGAATCAGCTTCAAAGCCGCAGAAGCTTCATTACAGCCCTTGGCAGAAGAACTATTGCGCCAGCACCCGGATGATTTGCAAAAAGGGGAAAGGCTTGCGGCGGAGCCGGGCGGCTACGCCGTTCACTTGGGGCCAGCTGACTCTGAGATGCTGCCGTTATTCGGCATCTTCGCTACTCTTGTCCTCCTGGTACTGGCTGCGGCCTGCGGCAACCTTGGCAATCTTGTCCTCAGCCGCGTGATCTCGCGCGAGCGTGAAATATTGATCCGCCTCTCTCTTGGCGCTGGGCGTGGCCGCATAATCCGTCAGCTCATGACGGAGAGCTTTTTACTGGCCCTGCTGGGCGGCGCGGCCGGATTGTTCCTGAGCTGGTTGATTTCTCGTCCATTGATCATCTGGCTGGGCGGCCCCGGCATCCTGCCGATGAGCCCGGACTGGCGCACCATTGCCTTTGCCTTCGCAGTCGGCATACTCGCCTGCGTGATGTTTGGTTTACCATCCGCGCGGCAGGCGCTCCGCCCCTCACACCGTACCTCTCGCGTGCGCACCATCTTCATGACGTCGCAATTTGCCGCCAGCTGCGTCCTGTTGATCGTCTCTGGATTGCTTCTTCGTGCTCTGCATCGTGCCGTGACCTTCGATCCGGGCTTCGACTACACACATACACTGGCGATAAACCCTCACCTTGACGCCCACGGATACACGCCGGAACGAGCAGGGGCCTATCTGAACGACATGCGCGTGCGGTTTTCACAGGTATCCGGAGTGCACGGCGTTGCAGTGGTGAATCACCAGCCTCTGGGCAACAGCATGACAGTTGGGCCGGTGCACGGTGCTGTCAACTTCACCGCGTATTACTTCGAAATTACGCCGGGCTATCTTGCCACCCTTTCAATCCCACTCCTAACCGGCCGCGATCTCCACGAGGATGATCAGGATGTGGCCATTGTGAGTGAATCTTTTGCGCAGAAGAGCTGGCCTAGCAAAGATCCTCTTACCCAGGAATACCCGTATGCTGGAAAAAAGATGAGGATCATCGGAGTCACGCGGAATGCTCATACGCTGGCGCTGGCGAATACAAACGCGGCAGAGATGTATGTTCCGCTGCACAAGAACAATCTGGTGAACGGCGTGCTGATGGTAAGGACGTCTTCTTCTCCCCAGCAGCTGACGGGGATATTCACTGACATTGTTCGTTCCGCCGATCCTGTGCTCAGTCCGGATGTCATGCCTCTTGCCACTGCTTTCCGCGAGAAGCGTGGCGATACGGAGCGTATGGCGGTGATTGTCTCTCTTATGGGATCTCTGGCCCTGGTGCTGGCTGTGGTTGGGCTGTATGGCGTGGTGTCTTACAACGTGGTCCAGCGTACGCGGGAGATCGGTATTCGCGTAGCCCTGGGCGCAACCCCCAAAGACCTTGTCCGCAGCCTGTTGTCCGGTTGGATTCGCCCGTTGGGCATCGCGGTGGCTCTCGGTTCCTTGCTGGCCGCGGCCTTGTCCCTGGTGTTGCGCAGCAAGCTCTACGGTATCAGCAACTTTGATCCGTTCAGTTACCTGGGTGCTTTGCTGCTGCTCGGCGTCACCGGCGGCCTGGCTGCTCTGCTTCCAGCTCGCCGTGCGCTCAAGGTCGATCCCATGATTGCTTTACGGTGCGAGTGAAAAGCAGCACTCAGCATTCAGTCCCTCACCTCAGAGTCGCAGGCTTTCGACTCTTATCGCCCCTCCTAGGCATGTTGAGGGACTGAATATTGATTGCTCATCGCTAAGCGCTATTTGCTGGAGTGCTGTTTGCCGTTCCTGCTGAGATATACTGTTCGCTGATGCTTGCATTCAAACGGATCCTGCTCAAGATTTCCGGTGAAGCTCTGGCCGGCGACAAGGGCTTTGGCGTCGATACGGCAACCATTCACTCGATTGCCGGCGAAATCAAAGACGTCCACGATCTAGGCGTGGAAATCGCGCTGGTGGTGGGCGGCGGGAATTTCTTTCGTGGCGTAGCTGAACAAGCTCGCGATATGGACCGCGTCTCCGCTGATCATATGGGCATGCTGGCCACCGTAATCAATGCTCTCGCCCTTCAGGATGCGTTGGAAAAACAGGGCGTATTCACCCGTGTGATGTCCGCCCTGGAAATGAATCAGGTGGCTGAACCGTTCATTCGTCGACGCGCACTGCGTCACATGGAAAAAGGACGCGTGGTCATCTTCGGCGGCGGCACCGGGAACCCTTACTTCTCCACCGATACCGCGGCTTCACTACGGGCCATGGAAATCAAAGCCGACGTAATCATGAAAGCTACGAAGGTTGATGGCATCTATGATGCCGACCCTAAGCTGGTCAGCGACGCCATCAAATTCGAAACCATTACTTATCTTGATGTGCTCAAGAAAGGCCTGCGCGTCATGGACGCCACCGCAATCTCTCTTTGCCAGGAAAACAATCTACCCATCGTGATTTTCAATCTGGGTAAGCACGGTAATATCAAGCGCGTGGTGCAGGGTGAGAAGGTGGGATCGCTGGTTTCAGCCTAGGCAATGGCGAAAGCCTAAATCACTCTTCCAATAATCTTCAGGAACATCGCCAGCAACAGAAGACCAAAGCCTGCGGCGAACAGCCGTGCCATCCAGCTTCTGGAGGGTCCTTTTGCGACCAGCGACACGAAGAACGCTCCAAACCAGAGAAGCAGCGCAATTTTTATGATCATTGGGCGCGATTATATAACGCTTGCGTCAGGACCTATTGGGGGAGTTTGGTCCAGGTCTTGCCGCCATCCACGCTAGACCAACCCTGAGATGGTGCTGTGACCACATGAACATTCAAGCCTGTACCTTCAATGCTGACAACCTTGCCTGTCGATGGATCACCGAGCGCCACTTTTTCCCAGGTGGTCCCGCCGTCGGTTGAGTGAACAAGCTGCCCGCGATTGCCGCCGGCCCAGATTTCCGAGTTGATGGAATGGACCGCGGAGAATTCAACGCCCTCCGCCACTGAGTAGCCTTCAAGCCAAATCACAGCATCAGCGGATTTGAGTAGCTTGCCTTGCGCCACCTTCCAGCGATAAATCGATGCCGCACCTAGAAATGGCTTTCTTGAAGACCCAAAACCACGTGAGGTAAACGCAGGTGAACTGGCCAGATTGGATGAGTCCGCCGCTTCCGTTGCATTGTTCGCGGCTACCGCCTCACCCTTGTTGACGGCCGTACCTTTGTCGAACATGGCAAAATTAAGTGCATTCCCGGCTTGAATCGATGGTTCCACACGTTTCACCGGATGTTTCCCCACTTCCACAATCTTGCTCAGCAATGACTGATGCTCCGGCTGTCTCGGGGTAAAGGTAGCCAAGCCCTGCGAAGCTTGCGGCTGTGCTTCCGGAATCAGATACGTATTGTTCGACGGCTGCCAGCTACCGGAGAGCAAAGTGGTCTGCCTGGCGGAAGCAAGCCCGTTAATAGAAACCGGCGGCGCGGAAGGTAAATTGGTCTGCGCTGGAGCTACAGCTATCGATTCGGCTGCATCTTTGGGAAAACGCTGCGCATTCAGATAATCCTGCCGGGAAACACTCGCCTGGAGCACAGGCGCAGCGGCCGTTACCTCAATGGGTTCGCTGACTCTGCCACCTGCAGCTCCGGCTAGCTGGGTTGTGGCCGCGCTTTGCGATTGCAGGGCATCGTGGTGCACAACTCCCCCGCCCGCAACCACTGCTCTGGATTTATCAGGAGTTACGCTGGCCCGACTATTCAGGGGCGGTGCGGCCATTGCGCCAGCTTCATTTGCGTTCGCAACGCTAACCGGGGCGCTGGGCTTCGACGCGGGTTGCGAAGAAGCGATGGTATTGCTATCGGCCGGGGCTGTATTGTTCGGAGTGGCAGCTTCCTTCGCGGCCTTTTCCTTCGCATCTGGGGCTTTCGAAGCCTGCGTATTACTAACCTGTCCGGTTGCAGTTGGCGGAGTTGAAAACGGCTGATTCTTGTGTGGAAGCTCAATCACCAGGGTCAAAGCTGCAGCCATGGCGGCGAGCGAGGCAGCCAGCCCAAGGCGAGGGCTCTGGAACCAACGCCGGCGAACCGGGAAAGGCGACAAAACGGCCGCAGGAGCCACTGTCTCAGCGGCTTCTGGCGCCGCAACCGGTGCATCTTCTGGCGTAGCCAGGAAGACTATTTCACGGCAATCCCCGCACAAGGAGATATGCTGAAGGACCAGCTTGCGCTCGGCGGCGGGCAAAAGCTGCTCGACATAAGCCGTAAGCGTATCGGCATCAGGGTGCTGTAGCCGGGCGTTTTCCCCGGTTCGCAGTCTCTGGCGTAGTAAGCTGGATAATTCAGGCATAACTAACGAGAACCCTTATCTGGTTGGAACGCTGCAGGACGATTTTCTTGCAGTTTTTTGGTTACGTCCACCTGTAAATATCGCACGTCTGATTCCAGGGCTTCCTCCGCCTGGCTTCGGTTCATTCCTCGCGCCACAAGCCCTGCTAAAACCTGCTTTCGCACCACTTTCAGGAGCTTCTCTAGCCGTCGGCTGATGGTGGATTCATGCACGCCAAGGACCTTTCCGATCTCCGTAAGAGTGCGGTCATCCAGGTAATACGAGGCCAGAACCAGTCTGTCATCCGGGGCCAATTGGCTTAATGCCTCATCTACAGCATCGCCCAGGCGCTTATCCAGCGGACTGGTGGGGGCCGGATTGGCTGCGGAGAACTGTACACCCTCCTCCTCCTGCTCATCCAGACTGACCAGTTTTTTCTGTTTTCTGTAACGATTTACGAATTCCTGTAGGATGACCGTCCGGAGCCAGCCCTCCAGCGAGCCCCTGCCCATGTAAAAGTTGAGCCGGGATACGCGATGCCCATCGCGCTCTGAAGTGCCGTACAGGTCGCCGTAAATCGAGTCGGCAAGCTCGCGTGCGCTGGCGTCCTCTTTGGTTACGCCGCGCGCAATGTCATACAGCTTTTCCCGATAGCGGGTTAGAAAGACTTCCCAGGCGTATTCCTGACCATTGGCGCATCCTCGCGAAAGAACCAGCTCTTCCAGTTTGAGTTCACGCCAGAAACGGATCTTCTGCTGGTCGGTGGCGGCAGGAACATACTTGCAGCAAACCTGATGAAGGATGGCTTCAAATTCGTCATATTCCAGGCCGAACTTCTGCGCCCCGCTCTTATCGAAGAGATCGCGGATAGCCAGTGCTATCGATTCCACGGGACTCGGCCCAGAACTCATGGCTTGGATAGTATCAATTTTACCTGCAAGAAGGCTGGCTTTTTACATTCCTTCTCTGAAAAGTAGGGGGCCTCAGGTAATTGGAGGTTTCACGTGAAAAACCTGCTGTTTTGGGGAACTTTAGTAACACTCGCATTTTTGCCTTTCACAACTACGCAAACTAAAACATTCAATGGCCCTTATTCGGCTTCCTCCGGGCCCGGTGACTATAAATTGCTGGCGCCGATTTCACACGGCGATCTCACCATTTTCCCAGTGGTTTCCATAACGTCCCATGACACTGCGCAATTTCTAACATTAGATGAGGGTATTCGCTCCGGAGAAGTCCAGGTAATGGAACGCGGGAACCTGGGCAGCATGATTCGCCATCTGCCGCCGGGGCGCCCGTACACTGACTCAGCCCAGGTCAATCAACTTGTACTTGTCAACAATTCCAAACGTCCGCTGATTCTCCTGGCCGGAGAAGTTGTCACCGGCGGCAAACAGGACCGCGTTGTGGGCAAAGACAGAATCGTTCCTGCCGAGAGTGATCCAGTTGATCTCTCAGTGTTTTGCGTGGAACACGGCCGCTGGGTGGGTTCAACGGGAAAATTTGATACTCATGCATCCGTGATGGCCCAGCCAAGCGTACGAAAGAGAGCCATGGCTGACGCCGACCAGAGCAAAGTGTGGGAAGCCGTGAGCAGCGCCAAGGCATCCGTGGTCACGCGATTATCAAGGGTTCCGCAAGCCAACGGTGAGACGCCTGGCCAAACCAGCAACGGAATTGTGGCCTCCGCGCCGCCAGCGCCTACCGTGTTTTCGTTGCGCGAACTCGATGCCACTTCCTCTTACGCCACAGTGATTGAAAACGGCGCTGTCAAGCAAGAGATGCAGGCGATTACTGAGCCCATGCAGAAGGCTTATGAAAGCGTGATCAAACAATTGCGGAACCAGAATGCTGTTGGCGTCGTAGTTGCGATTAGAGGTCGTGTGGTGTGGGCAGACATTTTCGCCAGCAACGCTCTGCTGAGCAAATACTGGCCCAAGCTCCTGCAATCGTACGCCGCGGAAACGCTTACATATTCGGGATCTTCTTCGGAAGCCAGCATCAAAGACGCCCAGAGCTTCCTGAACGGGTGGGAAGCGCGGCATGAAACCGTGGACAGTGAGCCGGGGCTTTATCGACAGAGAGAGCTTTTTGGCGATCGCTTTCGCGCGTTTGAGCTTACTTCGCTACTGTCAAAAAATGAATTCGACGTTCATCTGAGCAAAATGGCGGAATAAGCCGGCTAGAAATGAGTTGAAAAGGGTGACAGCTGTAAGTGACTGAGCAGACTTGAATTACTTTGGTTCCGTTACCACGGTTTCGGATCCAACAAATTTATCTGCAACAAAGAGCACGGATTGCGTGTCTAATGTGACAAGTGGGTATAAGGGTCGGAGGTGACCTGACATGGGAGAAAAATTCTCAGTTGCTGAAGTGGCGGCACTTCGGAATGAACTCCTGACCGGAGGTCTCGATTCATTTCAAACCGCGGAATTATTGAAAATGTTTTTAGCCGGGCGCGGATACGGAGTATCTCAGGAATCGGCGCTCGATGCAGCTGGCCGCATTGACGGTACGCATTGTGATGTGGAGAGCCTGCATAAAGAACTTGAAAGCCTTGCGTTAGTGATGTAACCGCATCATTTCGGAAGATGTAACCAACGGAAACGCAGCCGGGCCAACCAGCCCGGCTGTTCTGTTTTGCTTTTACTCGTAATGCAACGCTTCCACGGGATCAAGCTGAGCAGCGCGGGTGGCGGGCACAGTTCCGAAAATGACTCCAACCAGGATTGCGACAAAAATCGCAATGATCGCCGACACCCCCGAAATGGGTATTCGGTACTCGGTCAGGAACCTGACGGAGAATGGCACGGCCAGCCCCAGGATGGTGCCAACCACGCCGCCGGAAACCGAAATCAAGACCGCTTCTGCAAGAAACTGAAGCCTGATCTCACGGCTGGTAGCGCCAATCGCTTTCCTGATGCCAATTTCCCGAATGCGCGTACGCACGTTTGCCAGCATGATGTTCATGATGCCAACGCCGCTCACAATCAACACCAATAACGAAATCGCCAGAAGCATGATGCTCAAAGCATTGGCCGCCCTGGCCGCGACCTGGAGCAATTGTGTGAGATTCTCCACACGGTAAACGGATTGCGGTTTGTGCCGAGTTTGAAGAATCTGCTGGATGGTTTCCGTGGCATGAGGCACGTCACTCGCATCCGAAACGGAAAAGAAAAGCTGTTTGACTGAATCATTCCCGGTGAAGTATCGAGCCACGTTATAGGGAATCAGGACGGTATCGCCGGCAATTTCAGATTGTCCGAACGTCTCCACTCGCTCGCGAAACGTGCCAATGATGACAAACGGCAGTCCTTTGATCTTGATGTGCTGGTCCTTGGCGGCATCCTGGCCGCCATAAACTCTCTGCGCAAACTGCTGTGTCACCACGGCAACGTGTGCCCGGGCCATGGAATCTTCCTCATCGAAAAAGCGGCCCGCCAATACTTCCAGGTTTCGCACCGTGGAATATTGCTGCGACACGCCCAGCACCAGAATGTCGCGTTCTTTGCCGCCGCCAACGCCGATACGATCGTGTATCTCCGCCATTGGAGATGCCGCCTGTATTCCGGGCACCTCCTGTTGAACCGCGCGCATATCATCCACAGTAAGAAAATCACTGCCACCGTTAAGCGCGCCGTTGCTGCCGGCCTCATAGTAAGCGTAGATCAGGTTGGCGCCGATGGCCTGGATCTGGTTCATCACATACTGCTTGCCCGTGAGCCCAATGGTAACGACGATGATCAGCGATGCTGTTCCAATGACCATGCCCAAAGCTGTCAACAGGAAGCGGGTCTTGGCCGTACGAAAGGAATCAAACGCTATGCTCACAATTTCTGAGAACAGCATTGTATTCCGGGCGGTTTCTGCCAACGGACGCTTAGGCATTCTCTGATTTTACGCGGCTGTATGGAATTCAGTACAGCTCAGGCAATCTTACGGTCATCTCGCGCTGTCAGCTCAACCGTTCCTGCGTTCAGTTTCAGAGTGAAGCTTTTCGCACAGCTCATGCAGAGCCAGAAGTGCTCGATTCGCTTGGCGGACGTTGGGAATCCGAAGAAGCGGCCTCCATCCATTCGCATGAGCAATCGGGAGCACCTCGGATTGGCGCACTTGGAAATCATCAGGTTGCCCGGGAAGATAACGCACATTTTGGATGCTGAAAAACCCGAATTGCGCTGCCCTGCACCTCGCTTTTTTCACATCATGATCACCCCTTCGGAAATGCTCTTTCCAGAGCTCAATCGAGGAAATTTTTCAGAGCTTTGTGAGGTTGCCTCCAGCTTTCAATGACTTACAGTGGCCGCAATCTTGCCTTAACCATAACCAACGTGCCTCAGGATTTTAAGTGGAGGAGGTTTGTTGATGCCCAGGAGCAAAGTTATATCGATGGAAAGACTTGAACAACTTGAGAGTGGCGACAAAGTGACGGTTTCAGGTATTTACACTTCAAACCATTCGGAATGTAATGCCCCCGACGTCTGGTTGCACCGTGACCAGCAGTTGCCTGTCTGCGCTCAGTGCGGAAAGAGCGCCACCTACAGATTGCGGAAAGTGATCCACCACATTTCCGAAGACCCGGATTTTGGATAACAACTCTCGCAGAGCCGCTCTCAGTTCACAGCGGTTTCTGAGCGTGGTTCCGCTGGATCAGCAGCCACTACAGAAGGAATGAAGAGAATGAACCGAGTGCCCTGATTCGGGGGCTCGGTACTGCTTTCTACTTCAATCGTCCCTCCGAATTTTTCGAGCAGGTCTTTCACCACCCAAAGTCCAAGTCCGGTGCCAACGTCTGTCTTGGTGGTAAAAAAGGCGTCAAAGATCCGCTTCTGGTTGGCGGCAGAGATTCCGGTCCCACTGTCCCGTATTTCAAATATCACACCACCGTCCGTGGCATTGGCACTCAAACCCAGAGTGCCTCCGGAACTCATGGCGTCCAGAGCGTTCGACACTAAGTTGGAGAAAATCTGTATCAGGTCGCCACGAAATGCGGTGATCGGGACATCATCGACAAAATCCTTTACTACCTCGATCTGGCGTGTACGGATCCGCCCGCTATAAACCGTCAAGACTTCTTCCAACAGGGTAGATATCCTGGTTTCAGAGGCCGCGACGGTCGCGCGAACAAAGCCGAGCGTCTGGCGCGTAATGTGGGCCACGCGAGCAAGTTCGTGGTCAGCGGAGCTCATGTACTGCCTGGCTGCTTCGAATGACTCAGCGGTGCGCGCCAGGAAAAGAAGATTAGTGATCGCCTCCAGGGGATTGTTGATCTCATGCGCGATGGTGGCTGCGAGTCGCCCAGTGGCGGCCAGCTTTTCAGATTTCCGCGCACTTTCCTGGGCCAGACGTTGCTGCGTGACATCGCGAAAAACCAGCACAACACCGGAAATTTTCTTATCGTCGTTCATGATGGGCGCTGCGCTATCTTCTATCGGGGTCTCGTTACCGTCTCTATCGCGCAAAACGGTATGGTTGGCCAGGCCGACCACTATGCCGGATTCCAGGACCTTTTCCACTGGATTTTCAACCACCCGCTTTGTGACTTCATTGAAAATGGGGAAGACTTCGGATATTGCTCTGCCCTCTGCTTCATGCGATCGGTAGCCCGTAAGTTTCTCAGCCACGCCATTCAGGAACTTCACCGCCCCTCTTCGGTCCGTAGCAATCACCGCATCGCCGATACTGCGCAGCGTGGTATGCAGCCATGACTCGCGTTCTCTGATGGCCTGGGCGGCCGCTATGCTTCGCGAAAGCTCTCTTCGCGCAACCAGGTAATAGATCAGCACGAAAAAAATAGCCGTCAGAGTGGCGAAGATGAATGTAACGATCGTGCGACGCAAGCTCTGTTGCGAACTCGCGGTGCGTTCGCGCAGGAGAAGATCTTCTTCGTTGCGCATTTCCCCGACCAGGTCACGCACCTCATCCATCTTGGTTTTTCCGGCGTTGTTAGCCACAGAATCCGCGGCCTGCACATGCTTTCCCGCTTCTTCCAGATCAATGTTTTCCTTTGCCAGGCGGAGCCGCTCTGCAACCAGCGGGCGAAGTCGGGCTATGCGGCGCTGCTGGACATCATTGTCCGTGGTGAGGGCAACCAGCTTATCGATGTGTCCAGTAATCTCGTTCACGGCCTGATTGTAGGGTTCCAGATAGGAACGATCATGTGTAATCAGGTACCCGCGCTGGCCAGTTTCGGCATCCTTCAAAAGAGACATGGTTACCTCAAGCTCTGAGATAACCTGAAACGTGTGTTGCACCCAACCGTTGTTGTAAACCAGCTGCCGGGTATTCAAGTAGGAGATGGTTGCATTGGCGAACAAAACTGCCATGATGATGGCCACTCCGGCAGTGAGCGCGAGCGTTCCCGGTTTGTTCCTTGCAGCCAAAAATCCGCCCTCCAGATAGATGCGTGGTCGTGTCGGCAAAGCGCTTGAATCCTAACATTAGGACTCATTCATCGAAATAAGATATCGTCCGTAACCTGATTAAGTAAAGTGGAGACGAAATCAGGGCCACGAAACGGAATGGCGTTCTATAATCCCGGGCAACAAATAAGTGCCTGTCAGACAAATCAGTTCCTATTAATAAAAGGGAGTGGGGATAATGCGACGAGTTTCCAGCTTTGGCGCAATTGCGCTTCTTATGTCCTCGGCGGCCGTTGGGTTCGCTGATATGCAGTACACCGAACAGAGCAAAATCACGGGCGGAGCGGCCGTGGGAGCCATGAAATTCGCGGGGGTGTTCAGCAAAGATGCCAGGCAAGCGACCAGTGGCACAACTTCCACCGTCAGCTTCAAAGGCAACAAAATGCGTCGAGAGTCTTCGAACGGCTTAGCGGAAATTTATGACCTCGACGGCAAACGCATCATCAACATGGACATGAAGAAAAAAACCTATTCCGTGGTGACGTTTGATGAAATGCGCGCGCAGCTGGAAGAAGCCAGGCGAAAGGCCGCGGAAGAACAGGCAAAAAAGAAAGGTGGCGACACACAGGTCAAGATCGCGCCAAAGATCTTGATCACATCAGGCAGCGGTAGCAAGCAGATCCTGAACTATACCGCGAAAGAAATGAAAACCCGCGTGGATATGGAAATGCAAGCGCAGGACGCAAAGGGCAAAAGCGATTCCGGCAATATGTGGGTAAATTCTGACGCCTACATTGCACCAGTCAAAGGCTATGAGGAAATGAAGAAGTTCTACATGAAAATGGCCAAAGAATTGGACTGGGTTCCCGGCGCGATGTTCGGTGGCAATACGCAGATCAGCCAGCCAATGGTCGAGTATCGCAAGAGCACGGCAAACCTGAACGGCATGCCGTTACTCTCTTTTGTGAGCGTTGGCATGGGTCCGAATCCAGGAACCACTGGTCAGGCAGCCGCAGCCGCGAACCCAAGTCCGGAAAAGAAGGAAGGCAATGTTATCAGCAAGGGTTTCGGTAGCATGATGGGCGGTTTTGGAAAGAAGAACAAGAACGATTCGGCACAGGACTCTTCAGCTTCCGGTCAGCCCAGCGGATCATTAATGGATATGACGTCGGAAGTCACGTCCGTTTCCACCGCTTCAATTGACGCCGCTTTGTTTGATATTCCTGCGGATTTCAAACAGATTGAGGCAAAAAAAGGGCAGATCCAGTAACACTGGGCTCACAGTGTTGAAACGAAGACTGCCGCTATTTTCTCCCAGGCTGACTGGGCTCCAAGTGGTCACGCCTGGGAACTATTTTGGTGGCTGCCGGGAATTCGCCGCCGCTCCAAACACTTCCTTCAACAATGAAGTGACCTGGGCTGCGGGATCTTTGCGGATTTTCTTTTCTTCCTCGCCCAGCATGTAAAACAAACCGTCCATGGTCTTGCCGACCACGTAATTGTCCAGGTTGAAATTCCTGTCATTAGCTACGGCCGACGCCACCGGGTTCTTCATGATCTGGTTATACTGCCGCACCACGCCGACGTTCTCCATCGACTGATGCACGATGGGCGCAAAGGCTGTGGTGAGCTCGCCCGAACTTTGTTTGCGGAAGTAATCTGTGGCCGCGGTATCGCCACCCGTCAGAATTCCCTTCGCGTCGGCGAATGTCATGTTGCTTACCGCGCGAAGAAAAATCTGTTTAGCCTGCGGCGTGGCCTGCTCTGCCGCGCGATTCATGCCCACTTCCAGCGCGTCCACCTGCCCGCCCATGCCTACCATGCGCAACGCCTTACCCGCGGAGCGCAGCTTTTCCGGCAGCAGGATCTTGATGGCTTCATTCTTGAAGAATCCATCCACATGCCCGGTAGCCGCCACGGCATTTCCTGTACTGATTTGCAGCGCTTGTTTTAATCCGGCAATCACTTTGTCATTGCTGAGCTGATTCACCGTGGTCCCGGACTGCATACCCTTAATCTTGTTCTTGATCGCGTCCCATGGCGATTGCGCGGAAGCCATTGCGCTCACGCCGATGATGATCCCTAGCACTGCGATCATTTTCTTCACTCCCGACTTCCCTCTCGTCGTCTCAATCATTCTTCCCACTTTCGCAACTAGTCCAATCTATCGCCGTTTGATGAATGAGTTCTTTCATGGTTGCATCTCTTCCTTCTATACTATCCCGCAAATCCCAGCTTCGAGGGCATCTCCATCACAACAGTAACCAACCCCGATCAAATTACCGCCATGCACCCGAGCCGCACTGACGCTCGCGCTATGGCTCTGTTGTCCACGCTCTTCTTCATGTGGGGATTTCTCACCTGCCTCAATGACATTCTGATCCCGCACCTGAAGAACATTTTCGACCTCAACTATGCAGAGGTTCTGCTGGTGCAATTCGCATTCTTCTCTTCTTACTTCATTTTCTCCATGCCTTCCGGCAGGATCGTTGAGCGGATCGGCTACGCGCGCTCCATGGTGGTCGGCCTGTTAACCATGGCTACCGGCGCTCTTCTGTTTGTGCCCGCTGCCGCGATTCCATCATTCCCCCTGTTCCTGACTGCATTGATTGTTCTGGCCGCAGGTATGACCGTGCTGCAAACTTCGGCCAATCCTTACGTCGCCATCCTCGGTCCGCCGGAGACCGCATCCAGCCGCCTCAATCTCACACAGGCATTCAACTCGCTCGGTACCACACTGGCTCCTAAATTCGGAAGCCTTCTCATTCTCGGTGCAGCCGCCCTCCCGCTCAGCGTCGGAGCCATGCATCAGATGTCGGCTGCCCAGCTTCATGCCTACCGTGTGCAGCAAGCCTCCTCGGTAAAAGCTCCTTACATCGGCCTGGCCATTGCGCTGGCGATCCTGGCCGCAGTGGTCGCGCTATTCAAACTGCCGGCAATTCAATATGCTGAAGCGCACGCCGGAGCTCACGAAAGTATCTGGGGGCATCGCCGGCTTGTCCTCGGCGCGGTAGCCATCTTTGTTTACGTGGGCGCTGAAGTCGCTATTGGCAGCTTCATCACCAACTACTTCAATCATCCCGACATCGGCAACCTTCCGCTTGACCAGGCCGCTGGCTACCTTCAGTACTACTGGGGCGGAGCCATGGTCGGACGCTTCGTCGGTTCAGCCTTGCTGCAGCGAATGAAAGCCCACAGCCTCCTGGGTTTTAACGCAGTCGCTGCTGCGCTACTGGTCACTGCGTCTATGCTCACTCTCGGTCACGTCGCCATGTGGACCATATTGCTGATTGGTTTGTTCAACTCCATCATGTTCCCCACGATTTTCACCCTCGCCATTGAAGGACTGGGACCGTTGACTGGCAAAGCCTCTGGCCTGCTTGTGGCCGCCATCGTTGGCGGAGCCGTTATTCCCGAACTGCAAGGTCTTATTGCCGATCGCGTTGGCATTCACCACGCCTTCGTGTTGCCGGTGCTCTGTTACATCTATATTGCGTTCTACGCGCTCAAGATCACCCACAGACCAGTTTCGAATCAGCCTCCGCGTACAGCCTAAGCAGCAAACTGCTTTTTCCGTTCTCAATCAGCGTTTATCTGCGTTCATCAGCGGCAAATAGGTTTTTCCGGTCCCGACGATGTCGTGCGATGACGGCGCTCTCGGTGATAGGCCGGCACCCTCCCCCCGTCATTCACCCCATCCGATCCCAGTCATCCCAATTTGGCGTAGGTTTCACGATGACCGTGTGGAACAGCCGCCCTCGGCTGTTCAACTCCTTGCTCGTTGGAGCGCAGGCGCCCTCGCCTGCGGCCTTGATTTCAGATCGCTGTTTGATCGAGTCTGAACTCACCCCCAAATACAGTTTTCCTCGTTAACTAGCAGCAAAGAGTTTTAATCAGCGTTCATCCGTTTTCGATCAGTGAAATCAGCGGTAAGGTTTTGCCCTCCGGTCCCGACGATGTCGTGCGATGACGGCGCTCTCCGCGATTCCAGCTTCACTATGCCTCACATCGTCCGCGGAAACAAGAAATCTAAAGTTTCCTGAATCACAACCACGCGTCGCCTAAACCAGCCCATCCGTAGAGAAATTGCTGGTAAACTATTGTTCTCACCTCTCGCGGAGGGATGTGTGAGTGGTTGAAACAGACGGTCTTGAAAACCGTTGTACCTTAACGGGTACCGGGGGTTCGAATCCCTCTCCCTCCGCCATTAATCTGCGGCTCAGAGAATTGCTCTCTGATTTTCGGCGAACTTGCCCCTTTCCCGTGGCTTTTCTGCTATTGGTCTGGCCCGGAACGGGCACTCAAACACCCGTTAGGTGCCAAATCTCACTGTTTTCTCTGGGCGGCAAATCGGCAGTCCCCTTTTCCTTGGTCCGAAGGATGCCAAAAACCCTGTGCCGTACACACGCAGTGATGAAGTGGCGAAGACTGGCCAGACTCCAGGGTCTCGGTGTAGTGACGAGGGTAAACCAATAGCTACTGTGGTTGAGAGGACCTCAGAAAGTCCGGCTTCGGCGGCGAACACACGGATTCAAACCATCTGCTGATGTAAACCTGGGCATGGCCCTCTCCGCAGTAGTGCCGTGCCCCATCCGCATTGGCCGCCTCGGAGTTCCACTTGATAATAGTAAGGTCCGAGTTTCCGCATTGAATCACGAACCAGTGAATGGGATTTGTGGTTACTATTCCGCAGATTTCACAACGGAATTCGCGTATCGCTGTCATGGGTTTCCCATTGTATAGCTTTTCTGGTACTCCGCTTCTGCGGTTGACAGTTCCCTAACGAATTGTTAACGAGAATTCACCAGGCGCTCTCCGTTCGACACCTGCAGTGGCTGGCTGCGGAAACGCGGAGGTCCCCGAACGGGTATTCACTACCAATGACGTGCTTCGCCCAGCCATCAATATCGCGCCTGGCGAACGGCAGTTCTGGCGCATCGTAAACGCCTCCGCAGTCCGCTATTGCCGAGTAATCTGTATTTCATAATCGTGCTCCTTTCATAGGCGTATTCCCTGCAATAGAGTTTCCCTAGCTTTTCGCCGTGTACAATCGACTGTCGAAGCGCCCATCTTCAAGAGCCGTTGAAACAGTAAGGTGTCGAAATTTCTCAGCCTCGCTCGCGCGCGCAGCCTCTGCTTGTTGCACTCGTTGTTCTGCATCGACACCGAGAATCAGCCGCACCGGCACCTCGTCGCTATTTGCCAGTTTCAGAATTACGCCCGCGATCTTGCGCGGATCGCCTTCCGAGCGGCCTTCGAGGCCGCGCAGCACTTTGAGGTTCGTCCCCACGGAGTTTTCGTATTCCGGCAACAGCTGCGGCGAATTCTGACCAGCGCGGCGCGCCCAGTTGGTGCGAATTCCTCCGGGCTCAAGCGTGCAGACTTTTATGCCGAATGGCTCGACTTCCAGCGCGAGCGAATCGCTGAAACCGCCGACGGCCCATTTGGCGGCGTGATATGGAGTATTGCCCGGAACCGCGAGGCGACCGCCGACCGAAGATACCTGAAAGATGTGGCCGCTCTTCTGCTTGCGCATCACCGGCACTGCGGCTCGCGTTGTGTACACCACCCCGTAAAAACACGTGTCCACGACGGCCTGGAAATCCTCACCACTCATTTGCTCGAACGGCGCAATCTGCCCGTAACCAGCATTGTTGACTAGCACGTCCAGACGCCCGAAGCTGTCCACCGCCAACTGCACGGCTGCCTTTGCGGCTGCCTCATTGCGTACTTCCAGCCCGACGGACTTCACTCGTTCGCCGTACTGCGCCACCAGAGGTGCCAGGTCTTCCGTCCGACGCGCACCCGCTACCACGCTGTCCCCTGCGGCCAGCGCCGCCTCGGCGATGTCCCTCCCCAACCCGTTTCCGCTTCCCGTAATCAACCAGACCTTAGACATGAAATCCTCCGCTCTCCTTCTTAGATAGACTATCGGCGCTTAGACTCGCCCAGCTGACCTCGCGAAGCGAGTATGTTGTGATTACTCACTCATTTATTAGATGCAATGACACCTCACTTGGTTACGCCGGACCAAAACATTTGAAAGCCGCTATCCCGGTAGTGCTTTGCCTTGGACCGATTCGACGCCGTAAGGTCTATCGTCGTCTCCACCAAAGCTGCTAACGACCTCGAGATAAGTTCCACCGGGACATCGTTACGAAAGAGACCCTGCTCAATCGCGTCACGAATCATGGCTTGGAATTCGACGAACGGCGCGCTGCCAGCGTCTCTAGACTCTTTGGTGAGTACCTCCGAAACTGTTAGCTGCCCCAGCACTTTGCGCTGCTTGGGATTCGCAATGCCCCAATTTACATAGCGATCCCAAACATGTCGCATCCTGGTACCAACATTCTTCTTTCGGGGGAAGTCCGACATCATGGCGTCTGCGAGTTCCAGCTTGATCTCCCGGTAAAGGGCATTGATCAGATCGTCCTTGGTTCTGAAGTACGTAAACAGAGTCCCCTCGGCGACGCCAGCTTGTTTTGATATCTCTGATGTTGGGGCAGCGGTAAGACCGCGCTCCGCAAATAAGCGGGTCGCGGCGTTGAGGATCGCATTCCGTTTGTCTTCGCTCTTGGGACGCGCCACTGGGCTTCTCTATAACTGAGTATACACTCAATAATACATGGCAAGCATGCTGATGGCAAGCCCTGTCTGTTTCCAGAGAAGGCCATCAGTCTACAGCTCGGAAAGCAGTAACCTTGAGGTTCGGGCGAGATCGCAACCGATCCTGCAGAATGCGAATAGACTGAATCCGCCGCTAATCTGGCAACATCCTAAGAGGCTGACTATGGAGAACAAAGCAGGGAAACTGTTGGTTGTAGAGACAGACGACAATCTTAGGGCACAGATCGTCTCGGTTCTGAGCGATGCGGGATTTGAGGTCTCAACCCATTACCACGGAGGAATGAAAGCGGTGCTTGCCTTCGACCCCGACCTGGTTGTGATGGGCGCTGATCCGCCCCAACTTGATTGCTGTGATCTGCTCTCCGAGATCAAAGGCTCCAGGAACACTCATAACATACGTGTTGTGATGCTGTCTCCGGGAGGATCAGCCGAGCGCGCGCGCGGCCTGGATCTCGGGGCCGACGATGTGCTGTCTCTGCCATTTGAACCGCACGAATTGCTGTCGCGGATTCGCTCCCAGTTTCAGAACAAATACCTCGCGGACGAGTTTCGAGAGCGGCTTCGCCTTGCCGAGGAAAATCGAAGCGCCAGCGAGCAGGTGGTGACCGCAGTCAATGAAGAACGGCGGACGCTCCGCGTGGGGCGGCTGGCGACGATTGCAGTCCTTATCGTTATTGCAGTGGTCTCTTTTTTATTCTATCGGCGTACTCAGGATCAGAATACCCGGGTTTATGCGGCGATCACCCGGTTGCAAACCGGTGTGCTGACGCAACAACAGTTGATCGAACGCTCTCGCCAGACAGTTGAAGCCGGGCAGCCGAGTTCATTGCCGGAGAGCAATCCACAGAAGATTCAGCTTCAGAAGAAGAGCGCAGACCTGAGGTCGCAAATTGCAAACGGTAAGACGGAAGACAGCACGGCTCTGCGAAATCAATTAACTACGGTGGAAGGCCGCCTTCAGAAGCTCGAGACTGAGGGCAAGGTTGCGCAAACAATCATCCAGTCCTATGAACCGAGCGTCTGTCTCATCCATGTTGTGCTTGCCTTTCGCGACCACGCTTCTGGGTTGAGATTGCACTACGCCAGCTTGACAAGCAGTGGCGAGCCCGCCACCGACGAGCAACACAACCCCCTCTTGAGCCTTACCGGCAATGGCCCGGAAGTAGATCTGGATGTTTTTGGTACTGGGTTTCTCGCTTCCGCCAGCGGACAAATCCTCACCAATCATCACGTGGCCGAGCCCTGGTGGCAGAATGATGACTTGAAGGAAATGCTCGATCAAGGCCTTGAGCCGGTGATTGCCGAGATGACTGCATATTTCCCCGGCATTCCCCACGGCATTTCCATCAACACCGAGAAGATCTCCCCTGCCGCGGACGTTGCCATCGTGAGAGGAAATGTTTCAGAGCTGGGAATCAAACAGATAGCCCTGGCTGAAGGCCGCCATTCGGCCGTCAGCGGAACCCCCGTCGTACTGCTTGGATATCCCACTGCTCTCGCTGCAATTTTGGCCCGGGCAGGCGCAGAGACCCTTCAGTCCATCGCGACTGCATCCAAAGGTGATCCGAAACAGGTGATGGAAGAACTCGCCCGCCGCAAACTGATCAGGCCGGTCATTACTCAGGGTCATATCGGCGAAGTGCTGCCGGACAAGATTGTCTATGATGCCCAAACCACGTCTGGCGGCTCTGGCGGCCCGCTTTTCAACAATGAGGGCAGAGTTATCGGGATTAACTTTGCCGTGGTGCGCGAGTTCGGCGGATCCAACTTCGCCATTCCTGTTGGCTACGGGAAGTCCCTACTTAAACCTTAGGAGGACGCCTGGCATGAATTGGCCATGAGAGCGGTCGAGCTTAATAGTCTTCCTATGACGACCGTCGTGGCCTTCGCTTGCCCGATGGAGCACCAGATCAGCGAGCTGTAACAGCTCCGACATTCCCTGCCTCCTGTCACCTGCGACGTTTCTGCCTTCGACACCAGTCGAATGGCCGTCACTTCAAGTCTTCGAAGAATCAGTTCCATCCGTATGAAACATCTGTTAACGCAACACACAAAACACTTTACAGCAACTTGCCCCAGGGAACACCGCTTTGGGCCGATAGTTGCACTGGTTATGGCGTGTTCGAAGCCGCGCGGGCCATCGGCGGTAAGCCACGACTCGGAAGGAGCCCATAATGTCAACAGAGCCAATCACCAAGTTCTCAAGGTGCGGTTGGCGCGTGTTGTGCGTTGACGACGCTGAACCAGCCCTGGCGCTCCGGGCTCACATTCTGAAAACCAAAGGTTATGCCGTGACTACCTCCAATAATGCGGTCCAAGTGGCAGAAACGTTTGAGAGCGGCAAGTTCGATCTGGCGGTTCTGGACTATGACATGCCCATCATGAACGGCGGCCAACTGGCAGCACGGCTGAAGACTGCCTGCCCTGACTTGAACATCTCTTGCGTGACGGGCAGGTCATGCATAGCCAGGCAAGAACTGTCCTTCGTTGACGCAATGGTCCATAAGTCTGACGGCATTGAGGAACTGCTAGCCAAGATCGAAATTCTTCTGCCGCACCAACCGAACGCTAACTCGGGCTTACTCAGGAGGGAAGGAGGCGTAGATGAAGCAACCTGGGCTTCGATTTCCGGGCGGGACGGTGTGGTCGCGGGCAGTTCTCATGTTCTTGCTTACTCTTGTGGCCCTTCGGGCCCAGGGACAGTCTGGTTTACTCTTGGCTCCTCCCGAGGTCAGGTCGCATGATCACGTGGCTGCTCTGACTCTTCACGCGGTACGCGGCAGTGATGGCCGCGACAGCTTTGCTTTCAATGGACACACGGTGCCGCCGACCATTCGTGTTTTGCCCGGAGACACTCTGAAAATTACCTATGTGAATGACCTTCCCCGTCCATCGGGTGAGCAGTGCTCGGTTGGTCCATGTATGAACATGACCAATCTTCACTTTCACGGATTGGGTGTTTCTCCCAAAGCCCCGGCGGACGATGTTCTGGACATGATTGCCATGCCAGGACAAACCTTGAATTACGTGGTTCATATTCCGCCGAGCCAGGAACCGGGCCTGTACTGGTATCACACTCACCCGCACGGCGAGAGCGAGCAACAGGCGGTGGATGGCATGTCCGGGGCGATCATCGTCGAAGGGATAGAACGTTATGAACCCATGGTCCGCGACCTGCCTGAAAGGATAATCATCCTCCGCGGACCAGCTATCGGGAAGGATGCCGGCGGACAGGCAACGCTGAAGAAAGTCCAGGCTGCAGTGGCTGGCTGCGGAAACGCGGAGGTCCCCGAACGGGTATTCACTACCAATGGCGTGCTTCGCCCAGCCATCAATATCGCGCCTGGCGAACGGCAGTTCTGGCGCATTGTGAACGCCTCCGCTGACCGCTATTCCGACGTGCAAGTGGATGGATCGCCATGGCAGATTGTTGGGTTGGATGGCATGCCCCTTTCTTATCACAATCCTGAACATCCAGTGCGAATAGCTGATCATGTTCTGCTGCCGCCGGCGTCCCGACTGGAAGCCATCGTTACCGGCCCTCCGGCGGGATCAAAGGCAACATTGCGGACTCGCTGCGTTGATACCGGTCCCGACGGTGATCCCACGCCGGCGATGGTTCTGGCCGATATTGTTTCGACGTCATCTTTAATGTCGCAGCTTCAGACGATTACTGTCTCTGATCACCGACCTGCCTCCTACAGGCAACCGAAACTAGAGGCACTTGAGATGGCCCCGCCACAATTTGTGGCTACGTTCACGGAAGACAAAAAAGTCTTTTACATCAATGGCCAGCGCTATGAACCGGGTGCCAAACCGATGACGGAGGCTGTGGTAGGAACTTACCAGCATTGGCGCGTCGAGAACCAGACGAAGGAGCTGCATCCCATGCATCTCCATCAAGTGCATTTTCTGGTGTACGCAGTGAACGGAACAAGGCTGCCGAACCCGGAGTGGGTTGATACAGCGAACGTTCCTTATGGTGGCTCGATTGACATGATCGTGGATTTCACAAATCCGGTGATCCGCGGCATGTCAGTGTTTCATTGCCACCTGTTGAACCATGAAGACAAAGGCATGATGGCCAAGATCCTGCTTAAATAATTTTCGGTTGCAAACTGAGCCTTGTCGCCGCATCGGGCCGGAGGACTGTTCTGAGCGCCGCCTGCAAACACGTTTTACACAACTTGACTCCATAATGCGCTGGCGCAGTTACGTCTTCGGCGGACAGGGACTGCAAAACACTCTGAGTGTCATAACATTTTAGACGCCGTCGAAACTCCGACATACCCCATTCAGGATCTGGGCGCCCCCTTTCCGTAACTATCAGCGATTTCGCGCATTTCAATGTCTCTATCCCAGATTTCCACTTTGGCAGGCCGCATGCTTATGTCCAAGGGTGATGCGCAACATAGGGCAGCCGGAGAGCACATAAGACGGGCCCGATTCGATAAAAAAGGAGACCGCATGAAACGTTTTACGACAGATCAGGTGAAAATTAGCTTCATTGGCCTGGGTAATATGGGAAGCCGTATTGCACAGCGGCTGGTTGATCATGGGTATCAACTTTCCGTGTACGACCTGGATCTCGCCAAGGCACAAACAATGGCTATGCATGGCGCCAGGATTGCCGGAAACATTGTTGACCTGGCAGGCAGTGCTAACGTGATTCTCTCCTGCTTAACCAACGATGAGGTGGTTCACAGCGTCTATACCGGGCCAGAGGGAGTTTTTGCCGGAACACGCCCGGGAACCGTGGTGCTGGAGATGAGCACGATATCTCCGGAAAGCTCACGTGAACTGCACAGGATCGGCGCCCAATGTGGCATTGACGTACTGGATGTCGCCATCTCAGGCAGCACTCCTGCCGCGGAAGCAGGCATCCTCACGCTCCTGGCAGGCGGCAACCCGGAATTGTTCAGCGCTGCCGAGCCAATATTCCAGGTGATCGCAAAACAATACTTTCTCCTCGGCGGTCCTGGCTCTGGAACAGCCATGAAGCTGGTGGTCAATACGCTGCTCGGCATTGGCATGCAGGCGATTGCCGAGGCGGTGGTGCTCGGTGAGAAAGCCGGCCTGGATCGCGAGCGGTTGCTTGACGTCCTGTCGCACACCGCGCTGATCGCTCCGGCCCATATGGGCAAGCTGGCAAGGGTAGCGAGGAACGATTACAGTCCGCAATTTCCATTGCGCCTGATGAATAAGGACTTTCAGTTAATCCTGAAGGCGGCGGCACAAGAGCATGTTCCCATGCCCGCTACGGAAGCCGCCTTTCGCGTCAATGCCGATGAGTTGACAAACGGTGATGACGAAGACTTCTCTGCGGTCGTGCGGCGAATGGAAAAAGCTGCAGACGTCGCAGCCATTTCAGCTTGATTCGGCGCTAGTGACGAGTTGATCTAGGGACGGCATGAATTTGCAGTGACTAATGAAGTATGAAGTTACTAATAAAGGAGGAAAGGAAATGAAAGTTAAATTGTTGACGGTCATTATGGTAATTCTTGCGGTGGGCACATTCGGATTTGCACAGGATGTGGTTTCCGATGTTGGCAAGGCGGCAAAGGACACGGGCCGCGTTACTAAAAAAGCAGCTCAGGTAACTGCGCACGGCACGGTAAAAACAACGAAGGTAGCTGTACATGGCACTGAAAAGGCGGCTGAGGAGACAGGGCACGGCGTGAAGAAGGTCGTCGCAAAGATCTAGCGCAGTCCCTCCGCTTCTTTTCCAAGGCAATATCTAATCATGGGCGGGTTGGGCAGCAAAGACCAGGTATAGAATTTGCAGTCCAACCCTCCGCTATTCTCGCTGTCGCGTCCCCCATCCTAGCGGCGTCCAGTGGCCCGGGAATTAATGCGGCAGGTTTTTCCCCGTGGTCGACAACTCCCACCTGAACCTCCTTCCTGCGAGCTTTGCTGCGTGTGGTCACTACAGTCATTCTTTCCTGCCCCGAAATCGAGCACTGCCATTAAAGAACCGTAGGGGTGCCAGGCAGTCCTTCCAACTGAAGCGTATTGCCATGGCTATCGTTATCTCGACCCTGGCTCTCGGCACCGAACTGTCGGGATTTCGACGCGTGTCGAGGATCAACGACGTTTTCCTGTGTTGGTCAGATCACAACCTTGAGATGGCTTTTCTATTCAAGCACTTGTCGTGATCTTGTTCCGAGTGGGCCGTTGGCAACTCAAATGCAATTCAATGCATGACTGTACATAGATCCAACCTGAGGATCACAACGAGGTAATTTATGTGGATTGTTCGGCTCGCGCTGAGGCGGCCCTACACATTTGTGGTGCTGGCCATTCTGATCTTGATCCTGGGAACGCTTTCTGCGCTTCGCACGCCTACAGATATTTTCCCGAATATCAATATCCCTGTGGTGAGCATCATTTGGAATTTCACCGGACTTGCTCCCGCGGATATGGCGAACCGAATTGTCACGATTCAGGAGCGCAACCTCACCACCGTGGTCAATAACATTGAGCACATAGAGTCGCAATCACTGAACGGTGTCGCGGTAATCAAGGTGTTCTTTCATCCTGGCGCTGATATCAGCACCGCCATAGCTCAGATTGCAGGTCAGTCCCAGACTCAGCTCAAGGTGCTGCCGTTGGGAACCACGCCGCCACTGATCATCACGTACAGCGCTTCCAGCGTCCCGATTCTTCAGCTTGCTCTCTCCAGCCCAACGCTTTCTGAGCAACAGTTGAACGATTACGGATTAAATTTCATCCGGCCTCAGCTCACGTCAGTGCCCGGCGCGGCCATTCCATATCCGTACGGCGGCAAGCAGCGGCAGGTCCAGGTGGATTTGAATACCAATGCGCTCCAGGCCAACGGCCTTTCGCCGCTGGACGTGGTGAACGCAATCAGCGCGCAAAATCTCATCCTGCCCACCGGAACAGCAAAGATCGGGACCTATGAATACAACGTTGACTTGAACGGCAGTCCCACCACGATCAAGGGCCTGAATGATCTTCCTATCAAGACCGTCGGGACTAACACGATTTACATCCATGATGTCGCTTTCGTGCGCGACGGGTTTCCTCCGCAAACCAATATCGTCCGTGTGGATGGCCGTCGCTCCACGCTGATGACCATCCAGAAGAACGGCACTGCTTCCACGTTGGACATCATCAGCAATATCAAAAACCTGCTGCCTGGCATCAAGAACACGCTTCCTCAAGACCTGCAAATTAAGCCGCTGGGAGACCAGTCTGTCTTCGTTCGCGCGGCCATTTCGGGCGTAGTGCGGGAAGCGCTGATCGCTGCCTGCCTCACGGCCATGATGATTCTTTTGTTCCTTGGTAGCTGGCGCAGCACGCTCATCATCGCCATTTCAATTCCGCTTTCCATTCTGACTTCCATAATCCTCCTGAGCGCGCTGGGGGAGACCATCAACCTGATGACGCTGGGCGGGTTGGCGCTGGCGGTTGGCATCCTGGTGGATGATGCAACGGTCACGATTGAAAACATCCACCGCTACCTCAGCGAAGGCAAGAACCTGGAAGAAGCGATCCTCGACGGCGCCCAGCAGATAGCGGTACCCGCACTGGTTTCCACGCTAAGCATTTGCATTGTGTTTGTACCTATGTTCCTGCTCACCGGCGTCGCGCGTTTTCTCTTTGTGCCTCTGGCTGAGGCCGTGGTGTTCGCCATGCTGGCTTCTTACCTGCTTTCAAGGACCCTGGTGCCGACCCTGGCGAAGTACTTCCTGAAAGCCCATACGGAAGAAAACCAGCAGGAACCGAGCTCGAGCAAGAACCCGCTGGTGCACTTTCAAGTCTGGTTCGAACATGGGTTTGAGCGCATTCGCACTGCATATCGTGGGGTGCTGGAAGCATTGATTGGCCGCCGCCGCATTTTTGTGGGCGGTTTCCTCCTGGCTTGCTTCCTCTCGTTCGCACTGTATCCGTGGCTCGGACAAGACTTCTTCCCATCCGTAGATAGCGGTGAATTCACGCTTCATATGCGTGCGCCAACTGGAACTCGGATTGAGGAAACTGCCGCCTTGGCTGATCGCGTGGAAAGCAAGATCCGCAAAGAGGTGCCGCCGCAGGAGTTAAGCGGCATCATCGACAACATTGGTTTGCCTTACAGCGGCATCAATCTTTCCTACAGCAATTCGGCTCCGGTTGGGACTCAGGATGCCGACATTATGGTCGCGCTCACGCCGAAACATCACCCTACGGCAAGTTACGTGCATGATCTAAGGCTCAAGTCTGGCGCGGGACTTTCCCGGGACTACGTTCTATTTCCTGCCGTCGGACATGGTGACGCAGATTCTGAACTTCGGGCTGCCGGCGCCAATTGATATTCAAGTGGTGGGCAACAATCTGGAGGCCAACCGGCAGTTTGCGGACAAACTGTTGGCTCGCGTAAAAGACGTCTCCGGAACATCTGATCTTCGCATTCAGCAGACATTTGATCAGCCGAAGCTGCATGTGGATGTGGACCGCACCAAGGCACAAGCCATCGGATTCACACAGCGGGAAGTCGCGAGCAATCTGCTGGTAACGCTCAGCGGTAGTTCACAGACTTCGCCCACATTCTGGTTGAACCCCGAGAACGGCGTGAGCTACTCGATCGCAACCCAGACGCCGCAGTACCGGTTGCAGTCACTACAGGACCTGAACAATATTCCGATAACCGGCGCGGCTACATCTGCGGGCGATGCGCCACCCTCGATCCTCGGGAGTCTGGCTTCCGTGAACCGCGTTTCAGACTTAAGCGTTGTTTCGCACTACAACGTTTCACCAGTGATTGACATATTCGGCGCTGTCCAGGATCGGGACCTTGGTGGCGTCTCAAAGGACATCTTCTCCATCATTAACGCCAGCAAGAAAGAGCTTCCGCGAGGGTCGCAAATCATCGTTCGTGGACAGATCCAGACGATGCGCTCATCTTTCTTAGGCCTGTTGACTGGTTTGGTATTCGCCATCGCTCTGGTCTACCTACTGATCGTGGTGAATTTCCAGTCATGGCTTGATCCATTCATCATTCTCATGGCATTGCCTGCGGCACTCGCTGGAATTGTCTGGTTCCTGTTTTTCACGGGCACCACCATCAGCGTCCCCGCGCTGACGGGCTCGATCATGTGCGTGGGCGTGGCAACAGCAAACAGCATCCTGGTGGTTAGCTTTGCCAAAGAACAATTAGGCGCCGGACTGAGTGCCGCCGAGGCTGCCCTGCAAGCCGGGTACATGCGCTTTCGACCGGTGTTGATGACGGCTTTGGCCATGATTATTGGAATGGCGCCCATGGCGCTGGGAATGGGTGAAGGCGGAGAACAGAATGCGCCTCTGGGCCGAGCTGTAATTGGCGGATTGCTCTTCGCCACGGTCTCTACGCTGTTCTTTGTCCCAGCCGTCTTCAGCGTCATTCACGGTATGCGTCGTCAAACCGAAGGCGTGAAACAGCAATAACAGAATATTCAAAGGAACAGGAATGGTTATGTCAATGCAATCGCAAACACAGATCAAGGCTCCTGCGTATGAGCAGCCGGCACTGAGCGTGGTTAAAGCGCCCGGCCCCAGAAAACGGAGTTGGCTCATCGCGGGCGTGGTCGTTCTAGTTTTTGGCGGGATCGTCGTGTACGGCATTCTCGCGCGCCTCGGGAAAGGGAATACGGTGCGTGCTGAAACCGCACAGATGGCCGTGCCTTCTGTCTCAGTGGTTTCTCCTCAGCGCTCCGCGCCTACGCAGGAGATTGTGTTGCCGGGGAATGTGCAACCTTTCATTAGTTCCCCTATTTATTCGCGCACAAATGGCTACCTGAAGAGCTGGCATGCCGATATCGGAGCGCATGTAAAAAAAGGCCAGCTGCTGGCAGTGGTTGAGACGCCGGAAGTCGATCAGCAATTGCTGCAGTCACGTAGCAATCTGGCCACGGCGCAGGCCAATCTCAAGCTGGCGGAAATCACCAGGAACCGCTACCAGGGTTTGTTGGCGACTCATGCCGTGGCGCAGCAAGATGCGGATAATGCCGTCGGCACTTACAACGCGAACAAGGCGATTGTGGAAGCCGATCAAGCCAACGTTCGGCAGCTTGAAACCTTGCAGTCATTCGAGAAAATTTATGCCCCTTTCGATGGCATCATCACTGCGCGTAACACGGATATTGGCCAGCTGATCAATGCCGGGAACTCCGGCAACGTGAAAACCGATCTGTTCCATATCTCGCAACCGGGCAACCTGCGTGTGTATGTCAGTGTGCCTGAGCAGTACTCCAAAGCGGCCGTTCCCGGATTGACGGCCGAACTAACTCTGGCGGAATTTCCCGGAAGGCAATTCCAGGGCAAGCTGGTGAGAACCTCAGATGCGATCAACTTCTCTACTCGCACACTAACGGCGGAGATTGACGTGAATAATCCCAACGGCGAGTTGCTCACCGGTTCCTATACCGAAGTCCACCTGAAGCTACCGGGACAAACTTCCTCGTACCTGGTGCCAGTCTCCACTCTCATATTTCGCTCACAAGGCCTGCAATTGGCGGTGGTGAGAAACGGCAGCGTCGTTCTGACGCCGGTAATGCCTGGCCGCGATTTCGGAGAGCAAATTGAGATCGTTTCCGGTCTCAAAGGGGACGAATCAATCATTGTCAGTCCGCCAGATTCCATCGTCACTGGGCAAAAGGTGCAAGTTGTAAAGGCCGCCGCTGCAGGAGGTGTGCAATGAACTTTCTTAGCAACACAAAAAAACATTTTCGAAACATTATGCAGAGCCTGGTGGCCATCTCAATCACAAGCGCGCTCTTTCTTGCCGGCTGTGCTGTGGGCCCCAAGTACCACCAGCCGCCGGCCGAAGTTCCGCCCGCTTATAAAGAGGCCGGCAATTGGAAAACCGCCCAGCCGAACGAATTGAGTCTTCGTGGTAACTGGTGGGAGATATTCCAGGATCCTCAACTCAACACTCTGGAACAACAGGTGAGTATTTCCAACCAGAACATCAAGGCGGCGCAGGCGCAATATACGCAAGCTCGAGCGCTGGTTCGCTACAACCGCGCCGATTACTACCCAACCGTGGTAGCGGGCGCGTCCGCCACACGTGGACACACGTCCAGCAATCGAGCGCCTGCGAATGCGGTTAACAATGGCCTCACCAGCAATGATTTTCAATTGCCGGTTGCAATGTCATATGAAGTTGATGCCTGGGGACGAGTCCGCAACAATGTTGAGTCGTTTCGAGCGCAGGCGCAGGCCAGCGCCGCTGATCTGGCGACGGTTAACCTGAGCATGCACGCTCAGCTGGCTCTTTTTTATTTTCAGGCGCGCAGCCTTGACGCGCAAGAGCAGCTCTTGAACTCGACAGTTCAATACTATGAGCAGGCTCTGCAGTTGAACGTGAGCCGGTTCCAGGGAGGCGTTGGCTCTGAGGTCGAGGTCGAACAGGCCAGAACGCAACTTGAGACAACCCGTGCCCAGGCGATCGATGTGGGAGTGGCCCGCGCGCAATTCGAACATGCCGTTGCGGTTCTGATCGGCAAGCCTCCAGCATCCTTCAGCCTTGCAGCTCTCCCCCTGCAGACGCCGCCGCCGCTGATCCCGGCGGGTGTTCCATCGCAGCTGCTCGAACGACGGCCTGACATTGCCTCTGCCGAGCGGCAGATGGCCGCCGCGAATGCGCAGATCGGCGTGGCAAAAGCCGCCTACTATCCGCTATTGAACCTAACGGCTGCCGGAGGGGTTGAAAGCGCGGCCATTACAACGTTGTTGCAGGGGCCCGCTGGCTTCTGGTCGGTTGGAGCCTCGGCGTTGCAAACCGTATTCGACGGCGGAAGACGCCATGCAGCGTCAGACCAGGCCGTTGCGTTCTATGATCAGACTGTAGCTTCTTATCGCGAAACCGTTCTTACCAGCTTTCAACAGGTCGAAGACAACCTTGCCGCGTTGCGTATTCTGGAGAACGAAGCGCGGACGCAGAACGAAGCGGTCCTTGCCGCCCAGAAATCGCTCGATCTCTCGATCCAAAGATACAAAGGCGGCGTTACCAGCTACCTGGAAGTCACCGTGGCACAGAGTGCTGCTCTCTCAAATGAAGCTACGGCAGTAAACATCCTGGGACGGCGAATGGTCGCGGCTGTCCAGTTGGTTCAGGCCCTTGGCGGAGGATGGGACAGCTCGAGCCTTCCTCAAAATCCTGAGTGTTGCGGAAAACTGGTGAGTATGACTCATTGAATTTCAGCAAATCGCTGATTAACGACTGCATGGACTTTGCGGGCATTCATCTGCCGTAGTTACGCGATGGCAAATTCTTTCGTTCATGGAGGGTTAGGAGTGCTGGAACTCGCTCCCAGTTCGATGCGCCACATAGCCCAAATGATCAGAAAAGCACACGCTCTGATGTTAAGATTTTTGCTTGCAGGAAGCGACACTCTGCATACCCGGAGCAGAAACATGTCCACGTCAGATCTTTTTCTGTGGACCAGATCGCATGACACTCGAAAGTATGCGATTGCAGTTCTATCGGTTACCACAGCACTGATTCTTGCTCAGTTACCGGCGTTGCATCTGGAAGCTGCTCCCGCTTCACTGTTTTTTTGCGCCGTGATGCTCAGTGCATGGTTTGGTGGATTCAGACCAGGATACCTGGCGACAGTCCTCTCTACGCTCGCTTTCTACTACTACTTCCTGCCCCCCATCCACTCACTGGCAGCGAAACCCGGGGAAATACCGCGTCTTCTCGCTTTTGCTGTGTCAGCCCTGGTTGTGGGAACCTTGAGCGCTGCGCAGAGGAGCGCCACTGAATCGCTAAGAGTCGCCCGTGACGATCTGATCGGGACAGTGCAGGAACTCCAGACAGCTAACCAGGCATTGCAAGCAGAGAGCATTGAGCGCAGGCACGCCGAAGACAAACTGCGGCGCAGCGAGGCATACCTGGCGGAAGCGCAGACGCTCAGCCACACGGGCAGTTGGGCATCGAGACCTGCCACTGGCGAGATCATGTACTTTTCCGAGGAATGCTACCGCCTGGTGGGTCTTGATCCGCAGGTTGGACAGCTACGCTACGAGACGTTTTTTCAGCGCGTACATCCGGACGATCAACCCAGACTCAGCGAAGCGGTTGAAGCATCAGGCCGTAAGAACGCGGATTTTGAGCTGGATTACAGGATCATTCATCCCAGCGGCGAGATCAGAGATATCCACGTGTTAGGCCATCCCGTTCTCAACCCATCGGGTGGTCCCGTTGAATACGTGGGTACCGTGATGGACGTGACCGAACGCAAGCGGGCGGAAGAAGAGCGAGAGAGATTGCGTCAGGCGCACGCAGACCTCGCGCGGGTAAACCGGGTAACCACTATGGGAGAACTGACGGCGTCGCTGGCGCACGAAGTCAATCAACCAATTGCCGCGTCCGTGACTGACGCCAATACCTGCTTGCGCTGGCTCACGCGGGATCAACCCGATCTGGACGAGGCCCGGGCGGCTGCCATGAGAGTCGTGAAAGACGGAACGCGTGCGGCGGAAATTGTCAGTCGCATCCGCCTGCTCTTCCAGAAAGGCAGTCTGGAGCGGGAGTTGGTGGATGTAAACGAAGTCATTCGAGAGATGATGGTGCTCCTGGGCCACGAGACATCTCGATACTCCGTAGCGGTCCGGATGGAGCTGGCGGCAGATCTTCCTCGGGTTATGGGTGATCGTGTGCAATTGCAGCAGGTCATGATGAACCTGATCATGAACAGCATCGATGCGATGAAGGAAGTGGACGGGACACGCGAACTCGCCATTAAGTCACAGCTGGCGCAAAACGAGCAACTTACGGTATCCGTCAGCGATACTGGCGTGGGCCTGCCCCAGGAACCGGAAAAGATATTCAATGCGTTCTTCACAACCAAGGTTCATGGGACCGGTATGGGACTTCGAATCAGCCGCTCGATCGTTGAATCACATGGCGGCCGCTTGTACGCCAACCCCAACTCTCCGCGTGGCGCAAGCTTTCACCTCACTCTGTCAACCAGAATCGAGGCCCATGAATGACGCCCGCACCCGTTCCCACTGTGTTCGTCATCGATGATGATGCCCTGGTTTGCGCAGCCATCCAGGGCATGCTGAAGTCGGTGGGCTTGCGTTCTGAAACTTTCGGTACGCCGCAAGATTTCTTGCGCAGCCAGCGGCCGGATGGGCCGAGTTGTCTCATTCTTGATGTACGACTGCCCGGGGTCAACGGCCTGGATTTTCAGCGCGAGTTGTCTGACGCGGACATTCGCATTCCTATCATCTTCATCACCGGTCATGGCGATATTCCCATGACTGTGAAAGCCATGAAGTCCGGCGCAGTGGAGTTCCTCACCAAGCCGTTCCGCGACCAGGATTTGCTGGATGCGATCCACCAGGCTTTGGATCGCGATCGAACTGCGCGTCAGCAGCAGAGTGAGTTCGCCGAAGTGCGAAAGCGCTATAACACACTGACTGCCAGAGAGCGCGAGGTCATGGGCCTGGTGGTTTCAGGCATGCTCAACAAGCAAATAGCTTTTGACCTCGGGACCAGTGAAATCACGGTCAAGATTCATCGTGGACACGTGATGCACAAGATGCAGGCAGACTCCCTGGCAGGATTGGTCCGAATGGCGGCCAAGCTTGAGCTTCCTGCCGGCAAAAAGTAGCTCTGTCAGTTTTTGCTGTGCCCTTGAATCACAAATTAGAAATCACAAATTTCGCTCTGTTCTCTCGATTTCCGCTGCCGAAAGTTAACTTGACTGCCGCTCTCCGCGCTGTGATCAGACCGGTATTAGCGCCGGTATACCAACGTATGATTGCGCCGCTTTGGGTCTGGCTGTAACGTTTCTAATTATGGCCACGAATGGAAATACCAAACTCGTTGCAATTGTTGATGATGATGACTTGATGCGCACAGCATTGCAAGGCCTGATGAAAGCGGTTGGATGGCCGGCGCAGGCATTTGCATCGGCCGAAGAATTCCTGAAGTCCGGCAGGCAGAGCGAGACCAAATGTCTTATTGCGGATATACGCATGCCAGGAATGTCTGGCCTCGAGCTGCAGGCCAGGTTGAATGCCGAGCATTGCAGGATTCCCACCATCTTTATCACCGCGCACGGCGATGCCAAAATGCGGATGCAGGCGCTGAGAGCAGGCGCTGTAGAGTTCCTGGCAAAACCGTTTGACGACGAAGCCTTGCTCGAGAGTGTGCGCGCGGCTCTGGAAAGCTAGCCGTTAGACAACTCACTAAGCATTGCCTTCAGGAGGTCGCTTGTGGCAACAAGTTTTGAAAGATGTGGATGCGTGGAACAGGATTCGCGGGAGCGCAGATTTGAGCAGCTCATAGGCAGCAGTCCTGCGCTGGAAGCGGTCCTCGAGCAAGTGGAACGCGTTTCTCCCACGGATTCCACCGTTCTTATCCAGGGTGAAACGGGTACCGGTAAGGAGCTGATAGCGCGCGCGATTCACAACATCAGTTCGCGCTGCGGCCGTCCGTTCGTCAAGCTGAATTGTGCTGCCATTCCTTTCGATCTTCTGGAAAGCGAACTTTTTGGTCATGAGAAGGGTGCCTTCACAGGCGCCATTGCACAGAAGGTTGGTCGTTTTGAAATGGCCGACAAAGGAACACTCTTTCTGGATGAGGTGGGCGACATTCCTCTGGCGTTGCAACCCAAACTGCTGCGTGTACTTCAGGAACAGGAGTTCGAACGTCTGGGCAGCGGCCGGACTCACCAGGTGGATGTACGACTCGTGGCCGCGACTCATCGGGATTTAGCCGGCATGGTGAAACGGAACGAATTTCGCAGCGATCTTTACTATCGGCTGAACGTTTTTCCTGTACTGCTGCCGCCATTGCGTAATCGCAGTGAGGATATTCCCGCCCTGGTAACGCATTTTGTCGAGGTCTTTGGCCGAAAGATGGGCAAGCCAATCGACAATATTCCCGAAGAGACTTTGTCGGCTTTTAGCTCATACTCGTGGCCTGGCAATGTCCGTGAGCTACAGAACCTGATTGAGCGGGCTGTAATCCTTGCCAACGATGGCGTACTTCCCAATCCCTTGCCGCCGGCTGGCACAGAGGTAATCACCGGGTCTCCAGCGCAAACCACCCTGAAAGACTCCGAACGCACTCTGATTTTAAGGACGCTGGAGGCCGCTGACTGGTTGATAGGCGGACCAAGCGGAGCAGCCGCCAAGCTGGGATTGAAGCGGACCACCCTGATTTCCAAAATGAAGAAGCTTGGGATATCCCGCCCCGGCCGCCAACCTTACCGGGATGGTGTTGATGAGGAACCCGACCAGCCGGAGTCCTTCCCCACAATCCAGTAGCCCGATTCGACAACTCCGCTCGTGCCTTCCTGATTTTCCCCCGCCTTATACCCTGATGTCGCTCAGCAGACTCCTCTCTGTCTCCTCGATGAGTTCGAGGATGATGATCTTGTTTTGGCCGCCTAACAATCTCGCAATTGTTCTGGTGCCGAGATCGATTGTCGACAGCATGTCTGCGGTTCGACAGCTCATGTGGCGTACTTCCGAACGGCTTGAAGCAGCAGCGTTTTCTTTCAATCAGTTACGTCAGCTCCGGCTACGCACAAATTTGGCAATCCAGATGCTTTAGTCATATGCGTAAAGGAGAAATTATGAAAACCATTTTTACACGCACTTTATTAGTGACCCTGCTGGCAACTTCGATCTCGGCCTTCGCGCAAACCGATGGCGCAAAGAGCGAGGACGCAGCGACACCAACCAGCGTCACTCAACAGGACAGCTGCAACCAGAAGGCGAACGATGCCGCCACGCAAAACGAGCAGCAGGCGACCGACAAACAGGCTGGCGACGAACAGAAGGTCGAGCAGGAAGACAAAGATTGGCTGCACGATCTCCAGGGCACCTTCGGCGGTTGAGGTCTCACACTTTAACAAAACAGCGATGCAGCCGGGAGGCGTTTTGACATCCCGACCCGGCTGTTTCTTTCCTCGGTTTTATCGGCTGACCACCGCAACCGCGCGATGCCTCCGCCGACGAGGATTGGGAACCAGGGTCAAAAGCGGCTCGAATCAGCGAATAGGAGAAAAGCAAGATGACAACGTTAAGAGAAGCAACGAACTCGAAGCACCATCTGCAGCCACAACTGCTACAAGGAATGACCGTCATGTTCATCCTTGTACTCACGGCATTGGTCACCATGTTTCTGGTTGCTGTGATATCGGTCGGCTGATCATCGCGTGTGCGCCGAGTTGCGCACCTCTTCGAAAAGCGACGAGCAGCCAATAGAACACCAGGACAAGGATTGGCAACACTGATTGAAAGGCTGAAATTTCATGACGAGTCCAAAAACAAAAAAATGCGCGCAGATAACATGCCTGTGCGATGTGAAAGAGCGAGACGAGTATTGCGGGAAAGCATGTCGTGCCAGAGGACGCGAAGACGTGCAGATCGCCTGCCAGTGTGATCATCTCGCTTGCCCGTGTGTTGTTGCGGTGGCTACTGTTGCACGACAGTCGCGCCATCGGGAGAAATAATTATGAATCGCTTAAAACAAAGTTTATCTGTCTTAATTTCATTCTGCCTCTTGTTTATTACTGCGCCGGCTGCGCTTGCTTATCAAAGCGATCAGCCAGCTACGCAAGTGCCGATTCAGGGCGCGAAGCAGACTCCGGCGGAGCTCGAGCAACTGGTAGCGCCGATCGCGCTCTATCCGGACGCCCTGGTCGCACAGATCCTGGCAGGCGCCACTTATCCCGATCAGGTGGTAGAAGCAGATCGGTGGATACAACAGAACCCGGATCTAAAGGGAGACCAGCTCGGCAAGGAAGTCGACAAGCAACCGTGGGACCCAAGTATCAAAGCTCTTACGGAATTTCCTTCGGTGCTCGGCAATATGGACAAGAATCTCTCTTGGACTTCGTCTCTGGGCGACGCGTACGTCAATCAGCCACAGGATGTGCTGAACGCTGTGCAGGTGATGCGCCAGCGCGCCGAGAAGTCAGGCAATTTAAAGAGCACTCCGCAAGAGAACATCTCACAGCAGGGCCAGACCATTGTGATTGAGCCAGCCGATCCGCAGATCGTTTACGTTCCGCAATACGATCCCTGGCTCGTATATGGGACGCCCATTGGAGTTTGGCCAGGGTGGTATGACTATCCCGGCTTATTCCTGGCGAGACCGGGAATTGCGTTTGGGTTAGGTTTTGGCGTTGGCTTCTTTGGCGGGTTTGGCTGGGGATGGCATCACTGGGGATCTGACTGGAACCACCACGATATTCTTTTTGACCACCATCACTTTGAATCCCATAGCAGAACGTTTTTCAACCACGATGCTTTCAATCGCGGCCGAGGTGGCTTCGATTATCGCCGGCCTGACTTCGGTCACGACAGTGAGCGCTTTCATGGCGGCGGGATTCGTGGTGGAAACGGATTTTCGGGTAATGGTTCGGTCGGCAGCCACGACTCCGGCAGAACCGCGGCTCCTCAGCATGGATTTGGGACGCAACATCCTTCAACGGGCACGCACTCCGGAGCGTTCAGTGGCTTTAATCACGGTGGTACAACCAGAGGTTTCTCCGCTGCCGGACATTCGAGCCTGGGTGGAGGCTTTCACGGTGGAGGCGGCTTCCATGGTGGCGGCGGAGGACATGCTGGCGGAGGCCGCAGGTAATTGAGCTGATGGCTCGCGTGAATTAAAGAAGTGGAGATGGACTTATGACTACAAAGATGAAATTTGGACCAAGACTTGTATGGTTGATGGCGTCAATCTTTTTGCCGCTCATGATGTTGAGCTACGCTCGATTGAGTTTTGCTCAGGAATCGCAACCAAAGAGGTTTGCGTCTCCGGGAGAAGCCAGTAACGCGCTCTTCCAGGCTGTACAAAATGACGATGTTCAAGCACTGCAAGCGATCCTCGGCGCAGGACAAGGAGTCACCTCTTCGAGCGACGACATTGAGGACAGGCTTGAACGCGATGGCTTCGTACAGAAATATCGGCAGATGCATCGTCTGGTATATGAGCCGGACAAAACCACAGTCCTTTATGTCGGTGCCGAAAACTGGCCATTTCCAATCCCGCTAGTGGCAGAGAACGGTAAATGGCATTTTGATCCTGAAAACGGCCGTAACGAGATCTTGTTCCGGCGAATCGGTCAGAACGAAGCGATGACCATCGGCTCCTTTCGCCTGCTTGTTTTGGCACAGCGAGAGCACATGGCAAGATCACGAGATTTCGGCTCCGTGCCTGAATACGCCACGCGCTTTGAAGGAGTAAGAGGCGCTCACAACGGATTGGACTGGAAAGCGGACGCCGCGATCCCTGCAGCACTGGTGAACGCGGGCATCTCTGATCAAGAAAGCGCCAGCTCCGCAGTTCCCTATTACGGCTACTACTTCCGAATTCTGATGGCACAAGGGAAACACGCACCTGGAGGCGCCAAAAGTTATTTCTCCAACAGCAAGATGACTGGCGGATTCGCCTTTGTAGCCTACCCGGCGGACTATCGCTCCTCAGGCGTGAAAACGTTCATCGTGGGAGCGGATGGAGTCGTGTACGAAAAGGATCTCGGCGCGGACACATCAAAGATTGCGACCTCGATGACGCAGTATGACCCTGATCCAAGCTGGCACCCGGCCGAACAGTCAGTCGACGGCAACTGAGGGTCCTGGAATACGAAACTGATTCACATCCGGTAACCAACGGTGCACGCGGATGCCAGATCCGCGTCACGAAAAAATCGAAAAGGAAATCATTATGGAAAAGAGAAAGTTGGGAAACAGCGATCTTGAGATTACACCCATTGGCCTGGGAGCCTGGGCCATCGGTGGTGGAGGTTGGGAATTCGGCTGGGGCCCGCAGCAAGACAATGACTCTATTGCCGCAATCCGCGAGGGGCTTGATCGCGGCATCAACTGGATCGACACAGCAGCTGCTTACGGCCTTGGACATTCAGAGGAAGTTGTGGCACGTGCATTGCAGGGACGAAACCAGCGGCCCTACGTGTTCACGAAATGCTCTCTGGTATGGAACGAACGCAGAGAGATCGGGCGTTCACTGAAAGCCGCTTCAATCCGGCGCGAATGCGAACAGAGCCTGCGCCGGCTAAATGTGGATACCATCGATCTCTACCAGATCCACTGGCCTATTCCTGACGAAGACATTGAGGAAGGCTGGACGGAGCTTGCCCGGTTAAAAGAGGAAGGCAGAGTTCGCCATATCGGCGTCTCGAATTTCGACGCGCAGCAGATGCAGTGCGCGACGCGTATTGCCCCGGTCACGTCATTACAGCCCCCTTACTCTTTGCTCGCGCGGCAGGCGGAAGGTGAGATCCTCCCCTTCGCCGCACGCCATGACATTGGTGTGATTGTCTATTCGCCGATGTATTCCGGCCTTTTGAGTGGCAAGATGACTAGCGAACGCATTGCCACTCTTCCATCGGATGACTGGCGCAGACGTAATCGCAATTTCCAGGAACCTCTTCTCTCTAAAAACCTGCGCCTGGTTGAACTCCTGCGCGAAATTGGCCTTCGCCATGGAGTAACGGCGGGCGAGGTTGCTATCGCGTGGACATTTCAGAATCCAGCAGTTACGGGGGCAATCGTGGGCGTAAGGAGCCGGGAACAGGTGAAAGGAATTATTAAGGCTGGAGAGTTTCGGCTAAGCGTCGCTGAAGTAGATGAAATAACCCAGGCCCAAATGGTGGAGGCACAGGAGCTGTCGCTCTTCTCTTGATAGCCGGTAGTTGCCGTTGCCCGGGACCACAATCAGCGAAACCGCGGGCCGAAGGCACTTCGGCGCATCCAGCAAGTTTCGCAGGCGTTTAACGGTTCCCGATTGCCCGAACACTTGAAGGGGTGGGCCTTCTTTGAAACAAAGGTGAGTGAGATGTTAACAGGCACAATTCTATTCATATCCGATCATGGCTCCGTCAACGATTCGATATCAGGGGCACTCGAAGCAACTGGTTATAACGTTGTAAACGCTGACTACTCAACGCAGGCGATCGCGATGTTGTTCGTCATGGCTTCAGTGACTGCGGTTGTAATTGGTCAGCATTGGATCGAACAGTCCAGGTTTGATCTGACACGCAGCTTGCGGGCACTTTGCCCTCGGGTTCCAATAATCGCTCTCTGCGATGGCCGAATCGACCGCTTGCCGCCTGGAGTCGATTCTTGTTTGAACACGGGACAGCCGCTCAGACAAGTTTCTTCCGACCTGAAGCGCCTTCTGGCGGAGAAGTCCACTGAGGTCCGCCCGACTTATTGCTGCAGCTGCGCGAGCCCCGAGCATATGGACCGGACTGTTCCGTAATACTTTCTTCCTGTTACATTTCCTATTATCTCCCTGCTAATTCGCTGTTGCACAAATCCAAGCTTTGCAAGGCAAAATGGGACAATGGCGGAATTGGCAGTGAACTTTTCCCATCGGCGACGTGGGGAGAGGAAACTTGAGTCTAATAAATCGAACGAGGACGAGCAATGAATCGCTGGGCGATATGGGTTGGCGTGCTGGCCGTGCTGGCAGTAGTCATGGGCGGGATTTACCTGCGCCATCGTAACGAAACGGTGCGCAAAAATGAGCAGATGGAGCAGACATGGTCGGAGGTAGACGTGCAGCTCCAGAGACGAGCCGACCTGATCCCGAACCTGGTGTCAGCGGTAAAGGCTTACGCACTGCACGAAAAAACGGTCTTCGACAATGTGGCCGCTGCTCGCGCCACCCTCCTAAACGCGCGGACACCGGCTGAGCGCATGACTGCAAACGCCGACATCGATGGTGGACTGGGTCGCCTGTTGGCCATCTCCGAAAACTATCCCCAACTCAAGGTCAACGAAAATTTTCTGGCGTTGCAAGACGAGTTGGAGGGCACCGAGAACCGTATCGCCGTCGCTCGCCGCCGCTATAACCTCTCCCTCCAGGACTACAACGCCTACATCGGCCGGTTTCCCAACAATCTGGTTGCACGATGGTCGGGTTTTCAACGCAACAACACCTACTTTGGCGCCCCACCTGACGCTGCCCAGGCGCCGAGGGTTAATTTCCAATTTCCCTCCGGAAAAGAAGTAGCGCCATAGCATCAAATCTCACGCCGCAATTGAACGCGAGGCGTCGGGTTATAACCTGCCAGCTGGCCGCAGGTTAATCGGCTTGTCATCCGCATCCGCCTGCCGTCGACCATCGCTGTCCCAGACATAAAGTTTTTCGCTTCATAGAGGCGTAACAGGAGAGTACAGCGCGACATCTTTAATACCCGCTTCTCAATCGCTGAAGTCATACTCTTTCTTGTAATACTCATACCAGACGCGCGTCTGCCTGTCGTTCGGGAGATGCTCAGAGAGAAACTTAAGCTCCGCAAGCATTTTGTCGGCACGGGAGTCATTGAGGTATAGATCCATCAGGCGCCAGCGATATTTAAGCTCGTTGGGGGCAAGGGCCTCGGCTTTTTCATAGCATGCGATCGCCTTCGTAATCCAATTCATTTCGAACAAGTAAAGGTCGCCGAGCGCGGCTTCGTTCGCGGCGTCACCTGGTGCAATGCGTATCCGGTCTTCCAGCGCCCTCACCGCTGAGGCGAGCGCGAAGGGATAGGCGGGCCGGGCCGGCGTGCCTACCTGATCGCTGTATATCGCGTCTTCCATGTGCGGCATGCGGAGCGCCCGCAGCCGGGGAAGAAAAGGGTTGTCGGCGTACTTCACAAGGAAATTCACATCGTCCTCGAAGCGATGGAAATAGGTCCACGCCTTGGGCTCATCGACGTACCACAATCCGTCAGTGCCTCGACGAAGCACGATCGGTAGATTAGATTTGCCAGGTTGAGGCACGACGAGCGCGAGATCGCTGGCATACAACAACTGGTATGGAACTGCGGCCTGGAAAAACCCGAAGATCCTCCTCTGTTGCGCTTCATCACGCGGCACCGCAGCGCGGAAAATCCGACTTCCTTCCGTCAGTAGTGGAAGCCGCGGATCACCCACACCCGTCGCTAGTGACAGCAGGTACCGTTCCGCTGTAGTGCTGGCGTCCGTCGAGGACCTGAACTCGTTCAGCTGCGCATCCGGAAGATGCTGGATCGCCCGCGTGTAATCCTCCACGGTTTTACCATAACCGTGCTCTAGGCCGCCGGCCCCGCCCGACAGGAATTCCGCATTAAGCCACTCGGGCCGCCCCATCGGTTCGCCCTCGCTTTTCGATCCCATGCCACGGAGATTGGCAGTAATCACCAACTCGGAGATAAAATCCTGCGGAACCTCGGATAACATATATGTTTTCGCGGCCGCTTCCATTTGGTGGCAGTAGATGTCGGTAATGTCGCCTTCCAGCGCATAGGACACTTCAATCTTAAGTAGATTCTCTTTTGCGCTGTAAATGTACAGAATCCCCCGGCCGTTGCGCCGTGCGCCGATCCGGAGCTTGGAGAAAAGCTCGACAGCAGTTTGCTCAATGGTCTTGCCTGGCGGAAGTGTCTCGAGCAGGACAAGAGCATTTTCGATTCCCGATTTTTTCTCGGCGAGCTTGAGACTCATCTGGAACGCGAGATCGAAGTCGTGGCGGCCGGTCTCATTGATGAGCACGTACTTGCTGCGCTTTGGTTCGCGTGTCGGGCGCCAGAGCAAAGCACCGGACATCACCGCGACACCTAAAACAACAGCGATGATGATCCGCGTCACCATCGGGTTAGAGCGCTCAAAAGGTCGCGTCAGTGAAGTTCTCCTTCAAGAGCGATCCGCGGCAGGTTGCAACATCGTGCGCTGCGGCCTTCTCTTCTCGCCTTTCAGGCGTTTAGAAATTCCCAAAAGTGCTGGTTTTCTTGCCGTCGCTGGAATAATTGACCAGAAACGGATCGGTTGTACTGGGATTGAGACCATAGATGGAGCGGTCCCGGCCCTGGTTTTTCAGCACAACCACTGGTGTTTCGCGCCCGCCATACAAGCGAAAAATGCCCGCGGCACGTAGCTGCGTGTCGTTTAGCACCACGAATGGATATTCACTTTCCGCCGGTGAGTACAGTCCCAGCTCAAGTCGGTTTCTTCCCTTCGTGTCGTAAAAGAAAATCCCAGGCCCTCCGTCCTGTGACATTGCAAGTTCTGCGCGTGCCCTCCCGGCGGTGTCCATCAACTGGATCCTCTGAGCGGAAATGACCTGCTGTGTTGCAACTGGTACTGTCGGCGGATTCGCGCCGATTGTCCGGGGCTCGACGAGAGTTAGCACAGACGCGCCGAAAAGGCCGCCGATAAACCCGGACAAAAGGCCTGCGAGATAGAATTTTCGCATGATCGAAGATTTCCTTCTCAAGAAACGGATATCTGACATATCCGTTTTTTTGCACCCTGACAGGGAGAGTTTATATCACTGATCGTGGGCCTTTGCCGTAGGTGTCATATATGTGTGGATGCGTGAGTGCTCGAGCAAGCTTGCCTGCCCTAATTTTGCTGAACAGCGTCAGCGACTTTTGGAGGATGCAGTCATTTGTGCGTTGGCGATCCAGTTACCGCATGGCCGCATTAGAAACTGTCTGAGATTGCCACGGGTTCGAATCCCTCTCCCTCCGCCATAACTCTTCACCAGTTCCCTCCCGCTTCGCTCGGGATTCCATGAAAAAGGCGGTCCCGGCGATCCCACCGGCCGCCCCCGGCGTGCTGAGCCATTCAGACTGCAGACCCTGATGCTTATTCGCATCTCAAGGCGGCCACCGGATCAAGCCTCGTCGCGCGAATTGGCGTAGCTTGACGCACCGCCCGGCCGTCCTACAATTAGCATAATCACTACGTCGCTATGCGCCGTCCTATTATGACGAGACCCCACAGCTGCGAGGCCCACCGGCAACCGGTTACGACCGAGGAACTGCTTCGGCGCGTCATTGACACTACACCTTCCCTGCTGCACACCGCCTGGCCCGACGGTAATCTTGATTTCTTCAATCAGCGGTGGCTTGAATACCTGGGAGTTCCTTTGCAGGAGGTATGCGGGTGGGGGTGGACTTCGTTCATTGACCCCGAGGACGTCGAAAGCATGGTGGCGAAGTGGCGTGCCTGCCTCGCCAGTGGAGAAGTCTTTCAATCTGAGGCCCGGGTGCGGCGCGCCGACGGGCAAGTATCGCTGGTTTCTCCACCGCAAAGTGCCCCTGCGTGATGAGCTCGGGCAAATCGTCAAGTGGTATGGATCAAGCATTGACATCGACGACCGAAAGCGTGCTGAAGAGAAAGTGCGGCAAAATGAAAAAGAGCTTCAGCAACTGATTGACGTTATTCCTCAACACATCTTTGCGCAAGCGGACGGCGCTCGAGTTTACGTCAATAAGGTCGCACTCGCATATCTCGGCTGGACAGTAGAAGACGTCCAGGCGGCTGAGCTTCACACCCTGGTCTTTGAGGTCTGTCACCCGGACGATCGGGAGAGAGTGGCAGAGGAACGAAGGCGCGGCATTGCCGGTGCAGCGCCGTATGAATTGGAAATGCGGATCCTGGGAAAGGACGGAGGCTATCGCTGGTTCCTGTGGCATAGCAGCCCGTTGTGGGACGATCAGGGCCTCATTACTCGCTGGTACCATACCGGTACCGACATCCATGATCGCAAACAGACGGAAGAGGAAGTGCGAAGGCACAACCTGGCACTCCGCGAAGAGATTGACCAGGCGTCGATGTTCGAGGAAATCGTCGGGTCGTCGGAAGCACTGCGGCGCATGCTGATGCTTGTGTCCAAAGTTGCGCCTACCGATTCCACTGTGCTGATCACGGGCGAGACCGGAACAGGGAAGGAGCTCGCTGCCCGCGCCATCCATAAACGATCCCGCCGTGCTGGAAAAGCGTTTGTCGCTATCAATTGTGCCGCGGTTCCACCTTCCCTCATCGCTTCCGAGCTGTTTGGCCACGAGAAGGGCGCCTTCACCGGTGCGACTCAACGGCGTTTGGGGCGCTTTGAGCTCGCCGATGGTGGAACAATCTTTCTGGATGAAGTCGGCGAACTTCCGGCCGAGACCCAGATCGCCCTGTTGCGGGTGCTCCAGGAGCGTGAACTGGAGCGGGTGGGGGGCAGCCAGCCGGTATCGATCAACGTACGAGTGATTGCTGCTACTAACCGCGACCTGGAAGCCGCTGTCGAGAGCGGGACATTCAGGCGCGACCTGTTCTACCGGCTGAACGTCTTTCCTGTCCGCATGCCCTCGCTGCGTGAACGCGTGGAGGATATTCCTTTATTGGTCGAATACCTCACCGCGCGCTACGCCGCCAAAGCTGGAAAGAAGATCAAGAACATCGAGAAAAAAACTCTTGAGTTGCTGCAGGTCTACCATTGGCCTGGAAATGTTCGCGAGCTGCAGAATGTACTGGAGAGAGCGGTGATTCTGTGCGAGAGCAATACCCTGTGGGTCGACGAAAGCTGGCTGCAACGCGAATGCTCACGGCCGAGCGCAGCCGCAAGGAGCGTAGCAACGGAAAGTCTGGGTCGCTTGGACGTCGAACGCGAGAAGGAAATAATCGAATCAGCGTTGGTGGAAAGCCGGGGGCGGATCGCAGGCGCGGCCGGTGCGGCGACAAAGCTCGGAGTCCCGCGGTCAACTCTTGAGTCGCGAATTCGAGCTTTGGGAATCAACAAGCATCGATTCAAAGCAGCATAGGCCACCGTGGCAGGGGAGCTTTTGCGCGTATCCCGGCGCTCTCTGCCAGTCTCTTCCCCACACATGTTTAGCTTCCTCATGCATTAACGCGGCGAGCTATGCGTTGCGCCTGAGCGCCCTAATCCTTGACCCCCAAAGCGTGAGAGGTCAGCTCCGGTAACTGCTGAGAGTCGCCAACTCGGCATTGCCGAACATCTTGTTGTAGTTCACCAATTGTCGAAGCTCGCCACTGCAGTCTGCTGGCAGAACCAATCCGCTCAATAGCTTGCGTCTGGCATCGCACTTGCACTGTTAAAAGTCGGATACCGACGACGGTGCTCAAGATTGAAACAGTTCCGGATGGTCAAGACACGATTCTACGGCTGAGCGGCCGGATCGAATCACAACATGTGCAGGAGTTGAAAACAAGAACGGAAGCGACAACGTCCAGGATCGTATTTGACCTGGAAGAAGTGAGAGTAATCGATCTGGATGCTGTCCGCTTCTTCGCCGTCTGTGAAGCGAAGGGCATCACGCTGCAGCATTGCCCTGCATACATTCGCGAGTGGATTCTCACGGAGAAGACGAGGATCAGCGAGTTCGAATGAGGGCGGCGGGCGTCAAGGGAATTCAAATTAAAAGATAGGAGATTCAGTTATATGGACCGCATGCTCGTGGTTGTATTTGACAACGAAAGCAAAGCATATGAGGGAAAAACGGCGCTTCTGCAGCTCGACGGCGAAGGCAGCATTAGCATTTACGGCTACGCTGTGCTTGTGAAGCATGCAGACGGAAGCGCATCGATAAAACAAGGCGACGACTCCGGGCCGCTTGGGACTCTCCTCGGGACCTCGCTGGGAAGTCTGATTGGTTTGCTGGGTGGGCCGGCAGGCTTGGCGGTCGGCGCCGCGGCAGGGCTCATGGCCGGCGCGGCGGCAGATCTGGACAACGTCAGGATCGGGGACGACTTTCTCGAGGACGTGAGTAAGGTCTTGTTGCCGAACCGGGTGGCTGTGGTGGCTGAAATAGACGAGGAGTGGACGACGCCCGTGGACACCCGTATGGAGGCGATCGGAGGGACTGTATTCCGTCGCGCTCTTTCGGAAGTGAAAAACACGGCGGATGCCGAGGAGATCGCCGCAATGAAGGCTGACGCCGCCCAGATCAAGGCAGAGTTTGCCTCGGCTCACGCGGACCGGAAAGCAAAGCTCCAGGAAAAGATCAACCAGATCGATTCTAAGATACAGGCCCGGCTGCAGAAGGCCAAAGACAGACGTGAAGCCGCTCAGCGACAGGCGCAGGCAAAAATCCAGGTACTCAAGAACAAGGCAGCGGCCGCAAGGGCCAAGGCGTCGTAACAGAAAAATCTGTTGCGCGGAGGTCAGGAAACACCTCCCTTGAAAAACAAAATACGCGATTTAAGGAGAATCCGAATGTCTGAACAGAACTTTATGGAAGCAATCAAGAAGCGCTCTGCCTGGAGCATCTTTATGGGAGTCGTAACCGCAGTCCTGGGGCTGTTCCTGATCGTTTATCCTCTGGCAACCGCGGCGATCACGACTGTCTTTCTGGGCTGGACATTGATCTTCGTTGGCATTGCCCAGTTTGTATTCGCACTTCATTCGCAGACGGCCGGGAAGTTCTTTTTGAAGATCCTCTTGGGCGTGCTGTATGGGATCGCCGGTATTGCCTTGGCGTTCTTTCCCATTGCGGGCGTGGCATTGTTGACGGTGATCCTGGGATCGTTGCTTTTGGTTTATGGGTTTGCGGCAACAATAGGCGCATTCGAGTTGCGACCGGCCGATGGATGGGGATGGCTCCTGTTCGATGGCATCGCCACCTTTCTCGCAGGGATGCTGATTCTGGCGAAATGGCCTTCCAGTTCGCTTTGGGCAATCGGCACCCTGGTTGGGGTAGCAGTGCTGATGGGCGGTATCTCCAGAATCATGATTGCCACAAAAGTAGGGAGTGGCGTTCGCAACGTTGACCGCTCCATTCGGCGCGCAGCATAGGGCATGAGCGCGTCAGATCCACAATAGTGACGGAAACTCGCAATCAATCAAAGTCAGACAACAAACTGAAAAGGAGAACAATCATGGCAAACCTGATAGTAGTTGGCTTCAAGAAAGACATGTACAGAGCATCCGACGTGCTGAACCAGTTGCAGGGGATGGACGAGGACTGGAGCGTGGATCTCCACGACGCAGTCGCCGTCTACCGCGACTACAACGGCAAGCTCCGCGTCGACCAGAGCTTCCAGATGACCACCGGCGAAGGCGCAGGCTGGGGCGGTCTGTGGGGCTCGCTCATCGGGGCCACGCTCGCGATTCCCTTCACCGGCGGGGCAAGTGCCGCAGTAGCGGCAGGGGCTATTGCAGCGGGCGCTCTCGGTGGTGGCGCCCTCGGTGCGGGAGCAGGCGCCCTCGACGCTTCGTGGTGGAAGGATGAATTCGGAATCCCCGATGACTTTGTCAAGAACGTCGGGGCGATGATCCTGCCAGGTGACTCGGCGGTTTACGCGCTCTTGCGCACTCCCAATCCCGACGTGGTGATGGACCAGTTCCGCGGTTATGGCGGCACCATCCTCAGCACCACGCTCAGTCGGGACCAGCAGAAGAAAGTGGAGAGAGTATTGGACGCGAAGGCGGCTTAGACCATCTTTCGCGTTCATCATAAGGCAGGGAGAAATCCATAAATATAGAAAAAAGGAGTAAGCGCATGAGTGCACAGAGTGTGACGGCAAAAGCATACGAAGAGAAAATCAGCGCCCAGCTGCAGCAAGCCAAGGCACAGCTCAGTGAGTTCGAAGCCCGGGCCAGGGACAAGATGGCGCAGGCAGAGATTGACACCATCAACCATTTGAAGACGAAGCACCAGGAGATTGACAAAAAACGTCAGGACCTGAAGACAACTGGCGACGTGAAGGTCGAGCAAGTCAAGACTGAGATCGACGCGGACGTGGCAAAGCTAAAAACCTCGTTGGCGGAACTTGCCACAAAGCTCAAGATTGAGCCGCGTTCGAAAGCGAGCTAAACACGGTTGACGACAGGAGGGAGACCCAAAGAGCAGGGGCTCACCTTTCCCAGACACCGTACAGTCTGGACCAACAGGCCGCCCCGTTCCACCAAGCAGTATGACGAGGGCGGCTTCGTTGTCCGGCAAGTTCCAGGGAGATGGCAATACAGGTAGGTGAGGTTCAAATTATGAAAAGCATTACAAGTATAGGGATTATCTTCCTGGGGCTGATCGTTTCAGCCTGGGCGGACGGCGGAGAAAAGGAAAGAGACCGAATCACCGCGTCGGCGAACGTCGTCAAGGACATATTCAACGCGCCGGACAAAGGCGTCCCGCTCAGTGTTCTGGATGGCACAAAGTGCGTCATCGTGATACCCGACCTTAAGAAAGCAGCCTTCATCATCGGCGGCGACTACGGGCGTGGCGTCATGACCTGCCGCGCCGGAGAAGACTTCAAGGGGCCATGGAGCGCCCCGATGATGATGGCATCAGGCGGCGCCGACATCGGCTTTCAGCTCGGCGTCGAGGGCACTGATGTTGTAATCCTGGTGCTCAACGACGAGGGAGCCCGGTCTATCATGAAAAGTAAAGTCAAGCTGGGCGCCGAAGCCAGTGTCGCTGCCGGACCTGTGGGCAGGACCCAAGGGGCTTCCACCAACGAAGTTATGAAGGCCCAGATGCTTTCCTATTCTCGTGCCCGCGGCCTGTTTGCCGGGGTATCGGTGTCAGGCATGACGCTTCGCGTCGATGGTGACGCAGACGAGAATCTCTACCATGAGAAAGTCAAGCCGCAGCAGATTCTCAAGGGCGAAGGCGTCACCATGCCAGACGAAGCTAAGCCCCTGATTGCGGCGATAAAGCAAGCGACGAAAGCTGCAGAACGAGAGAAATAGCCGCCTGCGCGCGCCGTCCGCACCATGAACATATACGGCTCGGCACTCGAGGAGCAGTGCAGTCTCATGTACCACAAGCTGGGACCCGATCGCGTCACTTTGATTCCGTTCAGGTGAGGAGGAGACAAACCATGGATGCATACAAACGACTGCGTGTATTAATTCTCTGTGGCGCCGCTCTCGTAGCTCTGCCGTTACTTGGAGGCTCACGAGCACCTTCAATCGCCGAAGTGCAGAATCAAGACGAAGAGCTGCAAATGGGCCAGGAAGTTTTCAACCAACTAAAGGCCAAGGGCGAAATCATCGAATCTTCTCCTCTATATGATCAGTTGAGACCGATTGCCGATGCCATCACTCGGGTCGCGCAGCCCCGTTACAACCACCCATTCAAATTTTACCTGGTCCACGAAACTCAGCCGAATGCGTTCGCAACTCCAGGCGGCAATGTGTACGTTGTGGATTCGCTACTCTATTTCGTAAAGGACAAGGAGCAACTCGCGGGTACTCTCTGCCATGAAGTATCCCACACCATCCATCACGACACCGTAACTCTGATGGAAAAGCAAGAAAAACTGCAGAAGCGGGAAGTCGGAGCCGCTGTGCTTCTCGGCCCCACTCGTGCGCACATTCTGGCCATCGCTCTCCTCGGCAAGCTCCATTCCCTCAGCTACTCCCGGGATGTGGAGTCGAGAGCGGACCTGACCGGCTCCGATGTGTGTGCCGCAACCGGATTTAACCCCTGGGGACTGGTTTGGCTTTTCCAGGATTTCAAGAACACCCCGAGTGGCCAAATACCCCAGCTCATATCAGACCACCCCGACGATCAGCACCGGATCGATGCTTTGGAACAACATTTCAATAAAAATCCGTCGATCTTCGGCAAGTTCAGCTCTGACCCCAAGTCGGCTAAACCATTTTCCGTTCCAAAGAATGCTCCAGAAGTGTTCTTGCATTGAGGCGATGGCCGCGCTCACAATTCCCACCACAGACGGGTTCGCTACAGACTGTGCCCTCCGCCATCCGGTCTGCATCACAGAGAATTGTCCCCTGAGACCAGACACAGCTTAAGGAAGTGGTGAAAACCCGGTACTCCGGGATCCATACCACAAGTAGGTGAACATGAATGCGAAACCGCAGCTGGAGCAGTCCATGCAAGAGGAACAAATCCGTACGGCGCTGAATGCGCATTGGCGCGCGTCCGCAGTGGGCGACCAAAATGCGGAACACGATATTTACGATGACGATGCCATCTGTGACTATCCTCAATCGGGCGAGCGCATCCTCGGGCGCAGCAATTTGCAGGCCTTGCGCAGTCACCATCCCGGTAAGCCGTCCGGCTTCGAGATCAAGCGGATGCTCGGAACCGGCGATCTCTGGATCACCGAATACACAATTACCTACCAGGGACGGACGGCATACACGGTGAGTATTATGGAGTTCCGCAACGGCAAGGTCGTCCATGAAACACAGTATTTCGCGGATCCCTTCGCGGCGCCGGCCTGGCGAAAACAATGGGTCCAGCAGATCTTGTGACGTCAGGCACAATTCCGCCATGCGGTCTGGAACGCCGAAACTTGTCCATGCTTCGAGCAATTGAGGAAAGACGCAAGGGTTTGGCGTTTGCAAATGAGGGCAAACTGTTCCCTGGAATCTCTTCACTCGTACCGCAGCGCCACCATGGGTTCCACATGCGTCGCACGACGCGCGGGAATGGCCGCTGCTATCAGTGCGGCCACGCCAAGTAACAGCGTGGCGAGTGACAGCATCAGCGGGTCCCACGGTCTTACTCCGAAAAGGTGGCTGGCAATGAGACGCCCTGCGCCGATTGCCGCCGGAATCCCCAACGCCAACCCGATGCCTATCTGCCAGAAAGCTTCGCGCAGCACCATGCGCACCACCGAACCGCGGTCCGCTCCCAGTGCCATGCGCACGCCAATCTCGTTCGTCCTCTGTTCCACGCCATAGGCTGTCACACCGTAGAGGCCCACAGCAGCCAGCACCAGTCCGATGGCCCCAAAAAGCCAGGTCAGGCTTGCGATCATGTTTTGCTGCGCAAAATCAGCCTGAATTACTTCGGAGTAGGGGTAAATGCCGTTTACCACCAGGTTCGGCGCCGTGTTCGCAAGCGTCTTCCTCACTTGCTGTTCGATGCTGGCTTGATTTCCCGGCGCCCAGATCACCAGGTTGGAGAGGTAATGCGACAGTATCTCGCGTTCTTCCGCCTCTCCATCAAGAAAGGATGTGCTCTGCGCCTCTGGAAGGAAATACATGGGCTGCAACTCATCCCCGAAGTTAACGTCGGCTACAACACCGATAATCTCGTACATTCCCGCGTTTCTTCCCGGAGTAGGGCCGAAGTGTTGTCCAATCGGGTTGTCGTTGCCAAAGAACTTCTTCGCGAACGTCTCGTTGATCACGGCTACGGGCCGCGTGGCGTTGTCCTCGTCGGCGATCGGCCGCCCCAGGACGATCCTGTCTCCGAGAGCTTCGAAAAATCCCGGCGTCACGCGGGTCCAACCGGATGACACATCATCCTGCGGACCCGGCTCGGGTTTGCCCTCAACCCGAATGTCATGTGGCCAAACCCAACCATTCTGAGGCGCCGCGATCACCGAGCCAACCGCATGTACGCCGGGGATAAGCCGCAGGTGGTCCTCAATTTCGCGAATGAGCGGCAACAACTGCTCCTGCCTGTAATTGGAAAGCTTCGGAACGATCGTGACCAGGTAGCGTCCACTGCTATCGAATCCAAAATTCTGGTGCTCCAGATTGCGCAGGCTCTGGCCGAGCATCGCCGCCGCACTCAGTAGCATCAGCGATACCGCCGCCTGCACGATCACCAGCATCTTCTGCGCCCCGGCGCTTCCAAGAACGCCGCGATTGAATCCCACCGTGCGGCTGGCTCCGCGCATCGCTTCCATTGGGTCTGCGCGCGAGGTCATCCATGCCGGCGCAACACCGAAGATGAGTCCAGTGATCACCGAAATTGCCAGCGCGAAGAACAGCACGGGGCTGGAAGGAGTGGCGTCCACGGGGACCCATGCGTCGGGCCGGCCGAAAGCAAGGCGGAGGATCAGGCCGGCTCCCGCGTATGCCACGGCAATCCCAGCTGCGCCGCCGATCACAGCCAGCCCAAGGCTTTCGATGAGCGCTTTCCGAACCAGACGGCTGCGGGGCGCGCCCAGTGTTACACGTATCGCCGTCTGCTGCCGGTATTTGAGGCCGCGCGCCAGCAGCAGATTGGCGACGTTGGCGCAGGCCACCAGCAGCACACAAGCGGCGGCCAGCAATAGCAGCAGCAAACCATCCTTGTATTTCTGGCGCATCCGGGAAACGCCGGCGCCGCCCGGTGTCAGCCGCAACGTCTGCCTTTGCAGGAGCGTCTTTTCCGATGAGGTCATATCTGGCAGATGGCTGGCGAGCCACTGCTGCAGCTCTACCTGGAGTTGCGTCTCCAGAATTTTCGGATTCGTGCCCGTGCGAACGCGGCCAATCAAATCGAGCCAGGCGAGCCGGGGATTCTTGAGGCGCGAAGTCGGGCCGGCAATCAGCGGCTCGGTCGTCAACGGCAGCCAGAAGTCGGGCATACCCTCGCTATCCATCTTTGCTCCGAAAAAGCCCGGCGGTGCGACTCCGACAACCGTGAATGGGTGACCATTGATCTCGTAGGTCCCTCCCGCCACGGACGGATCAGATCCGTACTTGCCCCGCCAGATTCGGAAACTCATTACGGCGACCGGTGGTGCGCCCTCCTGGTCATCGGCGTCGGTGAAGAGCCGCCCGCGCCAGGCCGAAATGCCGAGGGTCTCAAAGAAATCTCCGGAGACATATTCGCCATTGCGCGTCTCAACAGGCGTCGAGGAACCGGTGCGCCGCACCGCCAGGTAGGCGTTAGCTTCACCGACCTGAAATGCCGCCAGCTTCTCGAATGCGGGGGTGTTGGCGCGTAAGTGCTTGTAGGCCTCCCACGAGAAAAAACTCCAGCTGTTCTGCGACTCGCCGTCGCCGCTTCCCTGCGAATACCCGTTCGAGAAGCAGCAGCGGTCAGAACCGCCGATCAGCCAGAGCTGGCCGGGCTGCGCCACCGGCAGCGACCGCAGCATCACCTGGTGTATCAGCGTGAAAACCGCCGTGGTCGCCCCGATGCCAAGAGCGAGAGTGAGCACGGCTACGGCAGTGAACCCGGGGGATTTGCGCAACATCCGGAGCCCGTAACGTAAATCCCAAATCAGCATTCCCACAATATCTCCTGTCTTTAAACCAGGTGGCACGAAGGACCGATCGTATCGCAAGAGACACTGTCACTCCAGTGTTTTCAACGCGTACGCGTTGGCGGCCAGATTCCTGGGTCTCATCACTCGTACCGCAGCGCCACCATAGGATCGACCTTGGCTGCGCGACGTGCGGCCGCACCCACGGATTGCGGCCTTGTCCATTAACTGTTTCTCCGTTGTTGCGAATGCAATCGAATGGAAACGCACGCTCCTGACGTGCCGAAATATCTTTGGGCGGTGTGCAAAAGTGACCATCCAAATGGTCGACATAAGAGCATACTCAGAGTGCAAATCTACGCAGGTAGAGTGGCGCGCAAAATCCGAGCGGCACTGAGTCAACGTAATCCTTCAACTCAAAAATGATGACCATCAAGAGTCACGATTAAGACCCACGCTTAAGGAAAAGACGAGCGGCAGAATCGATCAGGGCGCATCCACCCTTCTGTGCACGAAAGAAGTTGAGAATGAATACGCACACTACAAAGCACACGGCAGCCATAGCAACAGGAAATGGCACGAAGGCGCACAATTTGCTTTCAACAGGCATAGCCGGCCTTGACGATATTCTGGGTGGTGGTCTCTGGCCCAATCATCTTTATCTCATTGAAGGCGATCCTGGGACGGGAAAGACGACCATCGCGCTGCAATTTCTGCTGGAGGGTTCCAGGCTCGGACAAAAAGGCCTCTACGTCACCCTTTCTGAATCGAAAAGCGAAATTCTGGAGATCGCGGAATCGCATGGTTGGTCGCTCGCATCCGTTGACATATTTGAGATGAATGAGAGTGATGATGACATCAGTCCCGAGGCGCAGTACACCGTTTTCAATCCCTCTGACATGGAACTTGCGGACTGCACGGCCGCCGTCCTGGCGGAAGTGGATAGACTGCAGCCGGTGCGTGTAGTGTTTGATTCACTGTCTGAATTGCGCTTGCTGGCGCGTGATTCCCTGCGTTATCGCCGCCAGATTCTGGGCCTGAAGCGGTATTTTTCAGGACGTAACTGCACGGTTCTATTGCTGGATGATCGCACCGCGGAACGTCATGACCTGCAGCTACAAAGCATTGCTCATGGCGTGATCATGATGGAGAGCGTGGAGCGTGAGTACGGGATCAAGAGACGCCGGTTGGAAGTAAGAAAGCTGCGCGGTGCGCAGTTCCGCGAAGGCTTCCATGACTACACCATTAAGCGCGGTGGGCTGGAAGTCTATCCTCGATTGATTGTCTCCGAGCACCTTTTGATTCTGTCTCCCACGCAACTGGACAGCGGTATTCCAGAACTGAATAACCTGTTGGGTGGCGGACTCGATAGTGGTACCAACACTCTACTGCTAGGTCCGGCAGGCTGCGGAAAGTCCACCATCGCTGTTCGTTACGCGGTCGCTGCCGCCGAGCAAGGTGACCGCGCCGCGATTTTTGCCTTCGATGAAACTCTGGCGACGCTGGTGACCCGGGCAAAAGGGCTGGGCCTGGACGTAAAGAAGCATGTTGAGTCCGGGAAGCTGCTCCTTCGCCAGGTCGATGCTGCGGAACTCTCGCCCGGTCAATTCGTTCACGAGATCAGGAAATTGATAGAGGGCCAGGAAGTCAAGCTCGTCATTATCGACAGCTTAAATGGTTTTCTCAATGCCATGCCCGGGGAAAAGTTTCTTGCCATGCAGCTGCATGAATTGCTCGGCTACCTGGCCCAAAAAGGGATCACCACCATCATGACACTTGCGCAACATGGTTTCGTGGGAACGAACTTCGAGACGCCGGTGGACGTCAGTTATCTGGCGGATACGGTAGTTTTGTTTCGTTATTTCGAATCCTCAGGAGAGATAAAGAAGGCGCTCTCGGTAATTAAAAAGCGCAGCGGAGAACATGAAACGACGATCCGTGAGTTGGTCATGAAAAAAGGTGACATTCGGGTAGGAGATGTATTGGTTGAATTTGAGGGCGTTTTAACCGGTGTTCCTAAATATCTTGGCAAACCAAACGGCCTCGGGAAGTCTAAAACGCATGCTAAACCTGCCAGAAGCTAGTCTCGAACGTGACCTGCGTGTCCTGGTGGTTGCGCCTACTGGACGGGACGGCATCATGATATGCAATCTGCTCTCCAGCAAAGGCATTCAATGTGTTAATTCCGAAACAACGGAAATGGCCCTGGCGGAGATGGATGAGGGATCAGGCGCCGTGATCCTGGCGGACGAAGAGCTCAGCCTGGCCAACATTGCCAAGTGGACAGCAGAGATTGCTGACCAGCCTTCCTGGTCTGATTTTCCGCTGATCGTCCTTACCAATGCCGGGGAGGTCGACCGTGAGACCCAGAGGAAGTTGTTCCTGCTCCAGCCTCTCGGCAATCTGGTATTACTGGAGCGGCCGATACGCCCTGAGACTTTAGTCAGCACCGTCTTGGCTGCGCTACGCAGCCGTCGCCGCCAATACCAGATCAGAGAGTATTTAGCGGAGCGCCACAAGGCAGAAGATGCGTTGCGTAAATCGGAAAAACTGGCAGTGAGCGGACGCTTGGCCGCCAGCATTGCCCATGAAATCAATAATCCGCTTGAATCGGTCGTCAATCTGCTTTATCTGATCAGCACATGTTCCCGCCTGGAAGAATCAAAAAGATACACCGTGACGGCGATGAGCGAGTTAGCCCGAGTATCAGAGATTGTCACCAGTACCCTGAAGTTTCATCGCCAGCAAAGTAATCCATGCGAGGTGCAGATTACAGAGATCGTGGATTCAGCTCTGGTTCTCTATCAGGGAAGACTGAACTCTGCTCAAATTGTGATTGAGAGGGATTTCCAGGAATGCCTGCCAATTTTTGCCATGGCAGGCGAACTGCGCCAGCTGATCATAAATCTGATAGGCAATGCCGTGGACGCCATGTCCAGGACCGGCGGTACCCTGAGGCTCCGCATTACCAATACGCGAGAATATAGCAATGGCACGCGTCCCGGCGTTCGTTTAACCATCGCCGATACCGGTTCTGGGATTGATCCTGACATCAAGAAAAAACTCTTCGAGCCATTTATCAGCACGAAAGGCGATACCGGTACTGGCCTGGGGCTCTGGGTAAGTTATGGAATCGTTCAGAAACACGGTGGGAGCATTCAGGTAAAAAGTCGTGCCATATCACCTGCTACCGGAACGGTATTCTCAGTCTTTCTCCCCTTACAACCCCAATTTGCCGTAATTCCCGCATTGCCCGGCAATGGTCTGATCGCAGAGGGGAATCTGGCTAAAGTTCACTCTGCCTGACTGCATGTGGGTTGAAAAGCGTTCTTCTATCGGATGCGGCCTCCGCCTTATTGTTGATGGATGGAAGAGATCAGTTCACGTTTAATGAAATGGCCTGTGACTGAGTGATCGTGCCAGACGTGCCAGTGACCGTGATGATAAAAACACCGTTTGGCGTTCCCACGACCGGTGGAGGCGTACTGCTGCCGCCTCCCCCGCCGCAACCGGCGAAGGCAAGCGCGAGCAGCGTTGCTCCGGCAAACGCGACTTTGCGTGACCTGCCTGCGGAGAATGTGCTGAGCACAAGCGCGAGCAGGGAAGCTGCGAGCACGGCGAAAGTCCCGGGCCATGGTGCTCCACCCTGCGGAAGCAGGCCAGCGTTGATTGGGCGGGCCGCAGTGGTAACGGAAACCGTAATCGGAGTTGTGCCATTGGCGGCGAGCTGAACCGAATTGGGCGATACGGTGCACGTTGAGTTCGCCGGCGCACCCGAGCAAGAGAGATTAACAGCATCGGCAAAACCCAGAGAGCTGCCCAGATTGAGTTGCGTGCTGCCACTCTGTCCGGCGAATACCGTGATGCTGGGATTGATCGTTTGCGAGGTGATAAAGAACCCGGCTATGCCATTGCCGGTCAGGTTGATGATCTGCGGACTGCCGGCAAGATCGTCCGTGAGCACCACCGTTCCCGTCCTGGCGCCGGCGGCAGTCGGATGCAATACGACCGAGATCGTGCATTGGACGCCGAGTGGAAGGAAAAGGCCGCAGGTGTTCGCCTCAATGAAGTCCCCTGTTGTATCGATGCGGGCGAAGGTTACTGGCGAGGTGCCGTTAATTGACACCGTGACAGTTTGCGGCGCGCTGATCCCGTTCACTGGAGTATCTCCCAGGTTCAAGCTTGTAGCAGAAAAGGCCAGCTGTGTCGGGGGGACGGCGGTCCCAGAAAGCGGAATTACGGTGGTGCTGGTCAGAGCATTACTGGTGATTGTGAGTGAACCGGTATGTGTCCCGAGTCCTGGAGGGTTAAACACCACGTCGATGCTACATGCGGGAGTAGAGCTCAGGATATTCGTATTGCAACCATTGTTTGTCGCGGAGAAGTCGCCGGTAGCCGTGACATTTGAGATCGTAAGCGGGATGGAACCATAGTTCGCAATCTCGATTTGCAGGTGTCCCTGCGTTCCCAACTCAAGATTCCCAAAATCAGGCGCCGCCGGCGCATAGCCCAGCGATGCTGAGTCAACGCTTGAGAACGCTGCTAATGACCCTTCAAACTGGCTACCAACTCCGCCGCCCAGGAGCCCCAGTGGATTGACCGCAAACGTTGGGTTCAGAACGTAGAAGTTTCCGCCCGGACCGGCTGCGATGCCGCCTGATGAAAGGTTCAATGATCGAAAAATTGACATGTCCTGTGGCAATGAGACAAGGAAATTAACCGCTCCGGTTGAAGTCATGGAAAGGAGCGGAATCGAGTCGCCCATGTAAATGTTATCGTCGGGATCGATGATGAGAGGAAACAATATTTCGGCGTTAACGCCAATCAAGGGAGGTATGTTAACGGGTGTGAGTGAGCCATTTGTCTTGTTCACAGTCGAGAGTGTGATCTGGCCCAGTGCCTGCACTTGGTCAGTGATCAACACGGATTCCAGGAATACGGTGCCGGCACTGTTGACGGCCACGCTCTGAGGCTCAAGGCTCCCATCGGCGGAAACAAAGGTTGAGAACGCCACCGCACCAGCCGGCGTGAATTTAGTAAGGGTGTTGCAGCTGAGGAATGAAACAGGCGTGCAGTTCGCAATCGCGGCATTTTGAGTGGGAACCCCCGCAGTGCCTGAAAAGTAAATGTTGTTGGTGTTATCCGTGGCCAGGCTGCTCAGCTGATTAAAAATACCGAAATACGTTGAGAAATTCACGCCGCTGCCCGTGGCGTTTAACGAGAAGATATAGGCAGTAGCGTCGTTGCCGACGGCATTGAGGGCAGTTTGGACAGGGTTCTTAAGCGGGAAATCATTAGATCTTGTGAAGCCAGATACCACCAGATCACCCGCGGAATCTACCGTCAAGGCCTGAATGCGATCATCTCCGCTTCCACCAAAATAGGTGGCGTAAGAAACCTGGCCGGAGGGGTTAAGTTTGATGAATGAGTTGTCCGCCCCTCTATTCACGGGCTGTACCGCGCCCGGAGTCGGCGTGATGGTTCCATTGGCCGAAAAGTAGGCGTTCCCGCCACGATCAACGGCTACCTGGCCGCATACAGCGGTCAAGAAATCAATTCCGTGAACATCCAGAGTTGTCTGATAAAGGATCGCGGTCCCTTGTGGGTTGATCTTGGTCACTGTGCAGGACATGAAGCCTTCCGTGGGGGCTCCCCTAAAAAAACCTGCGGCAAAGTTTGTTTCAGCGGACACATACACATTCCCTAGTGAATCCGTAGCAACGCCTCGCGTAAAGCTGGTAGGCAGAAAGGGTGCCGGCAATGCAATCACTGCCGTGTAGCGCACGGCCGGATCAATAATGAGAGGGAGGGTTGAATCATACGCTTCAATCGTGAACCGGAAAGTCGCGCTGTCCAGCATGGAGAACGCCGATTTCACTTCACTCTTTACACCGTTATGCAACTGATAGGAACGCGGCGCTTTGATGGTCAGCTCCTCGCCTCCCGCACGCAGAAGCAAGTCACCGTGATGCAGGTCGGCCGCGCCGCCTTCCACCCTCACGGCAATGGCCGAGGCATGAGCGCCCGGCGCAACTTCGAAGTCATACTCCAGTTGGCCCTCGCTCCCGTAATACACAAGATCAATCCCCGGGTAAATTTCGGGATACCGTACGCGGCCAAAGCTGCGGACGTTCGTGTATTCACGCGGGACCGGGATTGAGTAGTAATAATTTCGCCGGGTGATCTGAAGATCATCGCTCACCGGACGAGATTTGGAATTACCGCCAACGGGGATAACTCGCACCTTCGTGTCACCCACCAGCCAAACCAGCGTTCCGCCGGGCTCAAGTTCCAGCCGGCCAGAAGCACCGCTCACCGCGAACTGCATTGGCAGGTTGTACTGACCGATGTTCTCTTCAAATTGCAGCGGAAGAGCTATCGGATGCGAAGCGGGGGCGCGCATGGGAACTGGCTGCGCGTTCAGGAAAAGGGCCGCAGGAAAACTACCGAGGACAAGAGCGAACAGAAATCTTACAAGACGCACGGTACACCTTCCAGCAACTCCGGTCTAGTTTACTCCTGCCGTTGAGAGTTGAGGAATAGGTGCAAGTGGAAATTCGTACCATGACCTTTTGGCAAATATAAGAAACTTATGAGAGAAGTGTGGAGGACTAAGCGAGGAAATTAGTTCGTGTTCCCGATCCGGCATCCGCACTCATTCATCCCGCAGAGCGTCCAGTGGATCCAGCCGTGCGGCGCGGGAAGCCGGCAGCGCGCTCGCGGCCAGCGAAACAACGGCGAGCAATGCAATGGACAGCACAAAAGTCCCGGGGTCGCGCGGTTTCAGTCCAAAGAGCAGGCTGCCGGCAGTTTTTGCGGCCGCCAGCGCCAGAATGGTTCCCACGCCCAGGCCTATCGCCAGGAGCATGCTTGCTTCACGCATGATGAGGCGCAGGACCCGGCTGCGATCTGCCCCCAGGGCCATGCGAATGCCAATCTCACTGCGGCGGCGAACCACCATGTAAGAAATCACTCCATACAGGCCAATGGTGGCCAGCAACGCGGCAAGAAAACCGAAAAAACCTGAGAGCGAGGCCATCAGCCGTTCCCGCAGCAGAGAGTCGCGAACTTCTGTTTCCAGGATCCTGAAGCGAAAAGTAATCGCCGGATTTACCCCGCGTATAACGCGGTCCAGGGAAGACCGCATTGCGTCCATCGAGATGTTGGACCGCACCAGCAGCGCTGGCTGGAAATCAGGGTCCTCGGCCTGGGCCGCAGCAAGATACGCTCCCGGAAAAATGCGCTCGCGAAGGCCGCCGTATTTCGCGTCTCTGACGACGCCAACAATCTGGTAAACCGGTTGCGGTTTGCCTGCACCCTCGTCCACTTGAAATGTTTTGCCGATGGGGCTCAAGCCGGGCAGGAACTTCCGCACGAATGTTTCATTGACCACGGCCACGGCGGGAGAGCCCATTGAATCGGAATCGTTCACATCGCGACCCTGTAGTAGGTCTGTCTTTACGGTCTTGAAGTATCCAGGGCTCACCCTGTTGAAGAATGAAACTGCACGAATTTCCTGGCCTGAAGCAGGAGTGTAGACCGTGTCATTCCACCCGCTGTCAGTCAGGGGAACAATGCTGGCTTCCGCCGCCGATTCAACTCCGGGAATGGCCCGCACACGCGCAAGCAAATCCTGCTTGATCTCAGTGCGTCCCTCGCGGGTTGCTTTCACTGGACTGATGTCGACGTTGACGGCGAGCACTCCGCCTGGAGTCATACCCGGGTCAAGCGATAGCAGGTTTTGAAAGGTGCGCACGAAGAGAAACGCGCCCACCACCAGCATAAGAGATAGAGCAACTTGCGCGACCACCAGAATCCTGCGTGCGCCGAAGTGTCTGCGATCCGCGGACGCGCCCCGGCCTCCTGCCTTCATGGCTGTGGCGGGTGAAGTGCCCGTCGCTTGCAATGCCGGAGCCAGGCCAAACAATAGACATGTCAGCACCGCCATGCCGGTCGTAAAAGCCAGTACCCGCCAGTCGAAAGTCAGATCCAGAAATGCTTGGTCAGAGTGCGTGCCGAGAAATGAAACCAACACGCGTGTGAGCACCTGCGCCATTAGCGCGCCAGCGACCGCCCCGGTTATGGCGAGCACCAGATTTTCCAGCAGCACCTGTTGCATCAATCTGAATCGCGAGGCGCCCATTGCAAGACGTACCGCGGTTTCGCGTTCTCTGGCGCTGGCCCGCGCCAGCGTCAGGTTGGCAAGATTGGCACAGGCAATCAGCAGCACCGTTCCGGCCAGTGTCAGCAAAAGCCAAAGCGGGTTTTCATAATCTTCGCGCAAGGCTGAGAGCCCTGATCCGGCAAAAAAAACGCCCAGCCTCGCCGCGCGATACTTAGCCGCCTGGTCTGTATTAAGTCTCGATGGGAGAGTGGCTTCAAAAATCCCCGGAGAAATCGATTCCAGCTGGCTCGTTGCCTTTTTGAGTGACCACCCGGGTTTGAGCCGTCCAATGGCGGCCAGCCACCAGCCGTCTCTGCGCGCGAATACGCTCCTCTCGCCCTCAATCAACGGCTCGGCGCAAAGTGGAACAGCCACGTCAAAGGATTCTCCTACATCGACCCCGAAAAAACTGGCAGGAGTCACTCCGACAACTTCAACCGGATGATTGTGGATTTTGAGCATGCTGCCTACCGCAGTCCTGGCAGCACCGTACTCCCGTTGCCAGAACGGATAGCTGATGACCGCGGCGGGAATGCCGCATCCGTGCTGGTCGTCGGCTGCGGTCAAGACCCTGCCCATGACCGGCTCCACGCCGAGCGTGCGAAAGAAGTCTCCACTTACGTACAGACCATGCGCGCGACGCGCTTCGCCGCCGCTGGCTAGATTGAAGGTAGCGGTACCCCAGGCGAAAACTCCGGAAAATGCTTCCTGGTGGTCGCGGATCTGTTCCCACAAAGGATTGCTCAGCTCGTCATGATCTTCCATGTGCCCGGTCCGACCCAGCAGGTTGGGAATACGTATCTCGGCCAGTTCGCCGGGATTTTTAACCGGCAGAGTTCTCAAGCGGACTGCATCCAGCAGTTGAAAGATTGCCGTATTCGCGCCTATTCCAAGCGCCAGAGAGAGAATAGCGATGAGAGAAAAGCCCGCATTCAAGCGCAGCGCTCGAGCGCTGTAACGTACATCCTTCCACAAATTTGCCGGGAACGACCCAAAGCTCGGAGCGCCGGGCGCGACGGCATCCATGTGACCAGGCCGCTCGATCTCTCGCAGCCCGCGTTGGAGACGGCTGTCCTGATCCAGCTCAGCAAGAACCACGCGATCAGCTTCCTCTGCCGTATTTCCCATGGTGACCAGGTCCCGGTGTCGGTCTTCCATGTGCAACGCAACTTCTTCAACGATGCTGGCTTCGCGGGTGGGCTCAAGATTCAGATAGGCCAGACGCTTGCGCACTTCTTCTCTGAAATCAGACATTCTCTAGCTCCAATAATCAGGCACTTTCTATCTCCGTAATGCGGTTGATCGCGGACACAAAGGTCTGCCACGCACTGCGCTGGGCCAGCAAAACTTTTTTGCCCTGGGCCGTCAGTCGATAATAGCGGCGGCGGCGCTGCTCGGCTTTATCCACCCACCGGCCTTCAATCCAGCCGCGCTTTTCCAGCCGGTACAACAACGGGTAAAGTGAAGCCACGTTGAAGCGGACGGCGCCGTCAGAGCGCGACTCAATTAACTTGCTCATCTCATAGCCATGACGCGGACGCGCTTCAACCAGGGAAAGGATCAGCAGCTCAGCGCTGCCTCTTTTAAGTTCACGATCCAGCATGGGATTCTTCATATATGTCGTGTAGCAATATATTGCTACGACAGGGGATATGTCAATCCGCTGCCGATCTTGTGTAAGAATCGCAGTCATCGCAAGGTCGCGAGGTGGGTTCGGCGTGGAAAACGTTCTTCTATCGTGGAGTAGCGGAAAAGACAGTGCCTGGGCTTTGCATGTTCTGCGCCAACGGGCTGACGTTCGGGTCACAGCGCTCTTCACCACCTTTAACTCTGCGGCTGACCGCGTTGCCATGCACGCCGTCAGGCGATCTCTAGTACAGGCGCAGGCTGAAGCCGCCGGTCTGCCTCTGTGGACGGTGGAGTTACCGTGGCCGTGCACAAATCTGGAGTATGAAGAGCTGATTCAACCCGTATTCAAACGTGCCGCCGAAGAAGGAATCCACGCGGTTGCATTTGGCGATCTTTTTCTTGAAGACGTTCGCGCATACCGCGAACATCAACTCGTCGAAACGAAATTGAAGGCGCTGTTTCCTTTGTGGCGATTACCTACGGCAGCGCTCGCGCAAGAAATGCTTGGAGCAGGCGTGCGGGCGAAGATTACCTGCGTCGATCCCGGCAAGCTGGATCGCTCATTTGCCGGCCGTGACTTCGACTCGTCATTCCTCAATGACCTTCCGTCTGCCGTGGACCCCTGCGGCGAGAACGGCGAGTTCCATACGTTTGTGTATGCATCGCCTGTCTTCAAGAATGCCATCCCGGTCGCAACCGGGGAAATTGTCGAGCGTGACAACTTTGTATTTGCCGATGTTGTTTCAACTGAAGCTGTTTCAACCGATGCTGTTTCAACTCAAAGAGGCGTGACACCCTCGGCTCGCTAAGTATGGCTGAATTGAGTGTGCTTGAATAAAGTAGCTCGATTTGGAAATTGGCTCAAATCCATGACTGGTAAAATCAACGACTGATAAAATAGGACGAGTAAGCAGATTACAGAAAACGGGGCGCGGCGTCATCGCACGTATGCGCATCTGAGAGATTGAATGGCAAAGAAACGTGGTAATCCGAACTGGGGCAAGCCCGATATGAACGTTGGGCCATATACCGGTGCAACCTCATTCGAAGAAATCGTAAAGAAGCTCCAGCTTTCCCCCAATGAGTACGTGAATTCACAGCAGCTTAAGGACTGGGTGCAACGCAACAAAGACCAGAAATATGTGCCTTCAAATCTTCTGCAGGCATGGAATATGGTCGTACGCGGCGAGCCCTGATCTGCCCATGCGCGGCAAGATCTGCGCAGCCGCGAGGAAGATCAGCGCCGGCGAATCCTTTCCTTCTCCTTCCATGGGCTCAGTACTGAGTAGCACGGCGTGGCCGTTGCACTCTCTTTATGCACGGCCAGCAGCTTCCGCCGCACCAGCCACCCGACTGCCGATTGTGCGGAACTCTTCGATACGCCGATGTTTTCCGCCAGTTCCTGATAGCTGATCTGGACTTCTCTTTTTCTCGACTCCTGCTCTGCCGTCCGCCCCTGCTCCGCAGCCAGCCATAGATAAACCAGAAAACTAACCGGCCGCCGATCATGCCCCACCAGGTCACGCATGAGCACATCCGTGATGTAGGGATCCAGCTGCGGCATCGCTATACCGGCAGTTAATATAGCATTGCTTACCTGATTGCAAAGCCTCTTTTGTGCCGTTTATTCTCCGTCTGTAAGCAGGAGGATTCTGGAAATGATTCGCGGACTGAAATTTGTCAGCATCCCCGTTCGTGATCAGGATGCATCGCTTAAATTCTTTACTGAGAGACTGGGCTTCAAAGTGGCCACGGACCAGCCATTCAATGAAAAACAGCGTTGGATTGAGCTTCTGATTCCTGGCGCGGAAACCGGGCTGGTGCTTTTTACGCCTCCAGGCCAGGAAGATCGCATTGGAGGATTTCAGCCGCTGTCTTTCTGGTGTGACGACGTGGTTGCCACCGCCAGGATCATGAAGTCCAAAGGTGTGGAGTTTGAAGCCGATCCCAAGAAAGAAAGCTGGGGGACCTCGGCGATATTCAAAGACCCCGACGGCAACAAGTTTGTTCTTTCCAGCCGTTAGCTCCGCACCTCCGAAGCCGTTGGACGAAAGACGGCCGTTGGGAATAGTCTTGCTCTCGCGCAAAGCTTTCACAGTTCCATTGCTTTGCCGAAAGTGAGAAGCACTTCAATGATAGACAGTTCCGTGGTTTTCTCATCACTAACGAGGCGGCGCCTCGTGAGCGGACTAGCGATGACGGCGGGTGCGCTGACCGTTGGGCTATTCTTGGCGCAGGCGCAACCGGCTCCGCTGGAATCTCCGGCGAAGGCAGCGAAGGTTCGCACCTCATTGCATCAGGAAGTTGCACTGGAGGACACGCCGCGGCGGATCTATGACATCCTGCTTGATTCGAAGCAGTTCGCCGCCTGTACAGGGATGCCGGCTGAGATTGATCCGAAGGCGGGTGGAGCGTTTTCAACTTTCGGCGGCATGATCGAAGGCCGCAATATTGAACTGGTTTCCGGTAGGCGGCTGGTCCAGGCCTGGCGACCCACACACTGGGATGCAGGCGTTTTTTCCATCGTGCGTTTTGATTTCAAGCCGATACATATTGGGACGCTTGTTGTGTTGAATCACTCCAGCTTTCCGGAAGGCGAATTTGAAAGTCTCAGTTCGGGATGGAAATCGCACTACTGGGAACCGCTGAAGAAATACCTTTCCCAATCTAAAGGTTGACCCGACGGCGACGCCTGAGCATTTCCGCAGCAAACAGTCTTAATCAAGTCAGTCTTCATCGCGCAAAATTATCACTTTCTTGTGTGCATAAGAGATCGCGCGTGTGCTGAAATGGGAAAAATCTTTCTACATTCACAGTCTTTTCATTTGATCTGCTTCTATCGCGTGTAGATACTTCCCATCGACATGATCGCTAGAAAAACTTCCCTCCTTCTGCTTGCTTGCATAGCAATTCTTTTAAGCTCCCTTCTCTGGCTGCCGATACCGGTTACAAACGCCAGCAGCAATGGGATCGTTATCAGCCAGGTTTACGGCGGAGGCGGCAATGCCGGCTCCACCTTCAAAAACGACTTCATTGAACTATTCAACGCAGGAACTGCGTCAGTTGATTTAACCGGCTGGTCGGTGCAGTATTCGTCCGCCGCGGGAACCACGTGGCAGGTTACCGCGTTGACAGGATCGCTCGCGCCCGGACAGTACTACCTGGTTCAGGAATCTCAGGGAGCAGGCGGCACTACGCCCCTTCCCACACCCAACGCTACCGGCAACATTGCCATGAGCGCGACGGCCGGTAAAGTTGCGCTCTCCAGCAGCACCACAACGCTTTCGGGCGTATGCCCTCTTGGCGGGACAGTTATTGATTTTGTTGGTTACGGAACCGGCGCCAGCGGCGCTAGCTGCTTTGAAGGCACGGCAGCCGCCCCCACGCTCACTAACACCACAGCTGATCTGCGTCGCGGCAATGGCACACAAGACACTGACAACAACAGTGCCGACTTCGCCACAGGCATTCCCAATCCCAGAAACTCGGCGGCGGGGCCCAGCAATCCCAGCGGCGTTGGCGCGGCCAATCCGTCATCCGTTGCCGAGGGCGGCACCACGCTCCTGACAGTCCTGGTGAACCCTGGCACATCGCCCACCAGCACCGGCATCGTCGTTACTGGTGACTTGAGCAGCATTGGCGGATCAGCCAGTGAGCCATTCTTTGACGACGGCACCAATGGCGACGTCACCGCCGGCAACGGGACCTTCTCCTTCTCCACAGTCGTTGCTATCAACGCCACCCCCGGCGCCAAGACCTTGCCCATTTCAATCACTGACGCACAGGGACGTGCCGCAAACGCCACGATTAGTCTTACAGTGACCGCACCGCCGTTGAACCTCTCGATTCACGACATTCAAGGTCCCGGCGACGTATCTCCGGTGGTTGGACGTCTGGTATCAACCACGGGAGTTGTTACCGCTGTGGTTTCCAATGGATTCTTCTTCCAGAACCCTGACGGCGCCGTGGACGCTGATCCCAACACCTCAGAAGGCATGTTCGTATTCACGTCCAGCCGGCCTGCGGCGGTTGCCTCGGTTGGCAATCTTGTACAAGTCACGGGCACGGTCGGTGAATTTATCCCCAGCAGTGATCCCAATAGCCCTTCGTCCACGGAGATTGATGGGCCTACCATTACGCTGATCAGCACTGGTAACCCGCTGCCTACTCCCGTGACACTTACGGTTGCTGACACCAATCCTGCCGGCCCAATTGATCAATTGGAAAAATATGAAGGCATGCGCGTCCACGTTGATGTGCTGAACGTGTCTGGCCCTACCGATGGCAATCTGAATGAGGCCAACGCGACATCAACTTCCAACGGCATCTTTTTCGGGGTACTGCCGGGAATTCCTCAGCCGTTCCGTGAGCCCGGAGTGCAATTGCCTGATCCGCTGCCGCCGGGATCACCTGTCACTGTCACACGGTGGGACACCAATCCTGAAATCATTCGCGTGAATACGGCAGTCCAGAGTGGTTCCATTGCGCTGGATGTGACGACCGGCGCAACGGTTACCAATCTCACCGGGCCACTTGATTTCAACTCTCGCTTCTATACCATTCTTACCGACCCCAATTCCGGCGCTACAGCCACGGGAAATGTCAGCGCTACGCCCGTTCCGGCGCAAGCCCCGAACGAGTTGACCATTGCCAATTTCAACATGGAGCGTTTCTTTGATACGGTAAATGACCCAACCGTGGATGACGTTGCCCTAACGCCAACGGCCTTCGGCAATCGCCTGAATAAGGCGTCTCTGGCGATCCGGACTGTCATGAATACGCCGGACATCATCGGCGTGGAAGAAATGGAAAACTTACCTACGCTTCAGGCCCTGGCTGACAAGGTAAATAATGATGCTGTTGCAGCCGGTCAACCCAACCCGAGCTACCAGCCGTTCCTGGTGGAAGGAAATGACGTCGGTGGCATTGACGTTGGATTCCTGGTAAAAGGCAGCATCAGTGTTTCAAGCGTTGTCCAAGTCGGTAAAGATACCACCTTCGTCCAGCCGGGTGGAACGACCGCGCTGTTAAATGACCGTCCTCCGCTGGTCCTCACTGCAACCGCATCACAGCCCGGTTCGGACACTTCACTTCCCGTCACCGTTGTAGTGAACCATTTGCGGTCACTGTTGAGCATTGATGACCCTGCAGATGGTCCGCGCGTTCGGGCCAAGCGTGAAGCACAGGCTGAGTTCGTTGCGAATCTCTTGCAATCCCATCAGGCGGCGGGAGAAAACGTGGTCTCACTCTGTGACTGCAACTCCTTTGAGTTCAGCGATGGCTACGTTGACGTGATCGGCGCCATCCTTGGTCATCCTGTGCCGGCCGAGCAGGTGGTGCTGGCCAGCCCGGACCAGGTGGATCCGGCTTTGACTGATCTTGTCACCACACTTCCACATGATCAGCAGTATTCCTATGATTTCAACGGCAGCCATCAGGTGCTCGATCACGTGATTGTTAACTCAACCATGCTTGCGAAGCTAAGTCGCTTCGTGATTGCTCGCAACGATGCGGATTTCCCTGAAGTCTTCCGCAATGATCCCAACCGTCCGGAACGTATCTCTGATCACGATATGCCCGTGGCATACTTCACCCTGCCCGAGCCCACTCCGCCGGTCTTGCACCTGCCCGCTAATATCACGGCGGAAGCAACCAGCGCCGCAGGAGCAATCGTAACCTTCACGGCGACGGCAACCGATGCTGGCGATCCGCAGACTGATGCAATCTGTGCACCGGCTTCCGGTTCGCAATTCGCCTTCGGTGCCACCACGGTTACCTGCTCCTCCACCAATAGCCGCCACAAGACCGCCACCGGTTCTTTCATTGTGACCGTGGTGGACACAACCGCTCCCTTCGTATCAGTGCTGGGAGTCAGTAACGGCGCAACCTACACTCTGGGCGCCGTTCCCGCGGCCAGCTGCTCCACCACGGATTCGGCCTCAGGCGTTGCGCTTCCCGCCACGCTGGCCATCACCGGTGGAACAGCCAACCACGTCGGACACTTCACCGCCACGTGCAGCGGCGCAGTGGACGTTGCCGGCAACCACGCGGCAGCGGTGAGTGATGCCTTTGATGTGCATTACATCTTTTCCGGCTTTCTCACAGATCTCTTACTGGATGGCTCCGACGGCAAGACCTTCCAAGCTGGATCCACCATCCCCATCAAGTGGCGGTTGCAGAATGCGCAGGGCGGGTTCATCGTCAACCCTTCCGCAATCGGAACGCTCCAGGTTGTGCCCGATCCTTCTTGCATTACAGGCGCTGAAGCCGGACTCGCAGTTGATGCAAGCTCTACCGGCCAGGGGCTGCTGGCAAATAACACTACGTTCCAGTTCAACTGGAAAACCACGGGCCTGGCAACAGGCTGCTATGTCTTCCAATTGCCGCTCGATGACGGGACAGTACAAAGCGCCGTGGTCCAACTGCGGTAGATATTTTCACGCGTCAACAACTTCGGCGGCCCTGGGGCCGTCGAATCTTTTTGCAAAACGAATTTCTTTCGTATGCCCTTATCTGCTTGCGGCCGTTTGAGTTGACGGTGTCCGTATGGCGGCATTTGTCACCCGAGCCACAGCATGAATGCTGATCTGCACCTTGTCATTGACTCGCAGAATAAACGTGCTGGGATTCTTCATTCCCCATTTCACATACGGCACGTCGAAAGAGGTATCTGCCGTTGTGCCGTTGCCAAAGTCCGCATCAATCGCCAGCGTCATGGCATGCGCCTCACCATGAATCGTGAATTGCCCGTCCACGTCAAGATGTGACTTGCCTGCCGTCGCCAGCGCGCCCTTGAATTTTTGCGGGACAAAAATGATCTCGGGAAATTTCTGGCTCTCCAGAATTTCCTTATGCATCTTGCCGTCGCGGGCCTTGCTGCCGCTGTCTCCGCTGGTGGCGTCAACCACCAGTTCTCCGCTGGCCTGACCCGTGGCATCGTCAAAATGGATAGCGCCTCTTTTTAGTTTGAACGTTCCGTGGACGGTGTGCAGAACGTCGCCAAGCGTGAATGCGACTTTTGTCTGCGCCGGATCGAGTTCAAACGTTTTCTGCTCTGCGCTGGCTGTGGCCACCAGGCTCAGTACCACGAGTGCCAACGTTGCGCCCATGATGCGCCCGGTCATTCGAGCCGTCTTGATGGTTGTCATTTGCACCTCTTTGTAAAAAATTCAATTTCGGAAAGTTACGCTTTCAACACATGCCAACCCAGATTGGCCATGCCACTCACTCCAAGAGAAGCCAGGCGCATTTCCCCCACATGGACGGAGAGCAGTTTCTCAAAGAGTTGAGGTTCGCGCGCAAAGGCGCGCAGAGCCCGCCGCCGCAGCCAGTGTTTGCTGTCCAACAGCAACATGCTGCGGGCCATAAATCCTGGCAGGCGGACGATTTCTCGATGCGCCTTTTCGTAGCCGGCAAGATCACCGCTCTTCATGGCTGAGGCAAGAGCCAGCGCCTGGCGAAAAGCCATGGCCAGGCCTTCTCCTGTAATCGCATCAACCGATCCTGATGCCTCACCCATGAGCGCGACGTTTCCCTTGACCACTGCCTTGAAACGTCGCGAAATAGTGAGCGAGCCGCGCACGGATGTGGACTTCGCCGCTCCCTCCAGGTGTTCGCTCAGCTCCGGGAATTGTGCCAGGCCGGCATCGAACGAGCTGAATTTTTCGCGCGAGATGAGCGCCACGCATACTTCTTCTCGCCCGATGGGCGTAACATACGCCTGCCCATTCTGGCCCCAGTAGATTTCCACGTACTCACTCCGGGGCGTGATACGGAAGTGCTGGCGCAGGCCAACGCGCTGCATGGATGTGTGACCTTCATCCAGTCCAGCCCAGTGACGGACCTTTGAGTTCTGTCCGTCTGCGCCGATGATCCACCTGCAAGTGATGGGCGTCCCGTTCACCCGCAGAGAGACTCTATTGTTCTCAGTCTTCACGTGGGTGACGCGTGACTGCCACAACGTTTCCACGCCTGAAGCTGCGGCATGATCGACGAAAGCCTGGTGCAGCAGAACGCGTCGAATGCCCAGGCCGCTGCCGTGCGGAAAGTCAGCAGCCACCGAGCCTTCCTGCCCGACAAACTTGATGCCCAGGAAGTTACCAGTCTCATAACCATGCAGGCTGATGCCCAGGCTATGAAGAACATCAAGGCTGTCAGGCATCAGGCCTTCGCCACAAGCTTTATCAATGGGCGGTGATGCCCAATCGGCAACCATGCATCGCAAACCCTGCTGGCGTGCCGCAATGGCAGCGGCCAGACCTGCTGGTCCGCCACCCACGATGAAGACATCCGTATCGAAATGTTTGATCATCTGTGTCATGCGGGCGTCACCAACGCAGCAGCAGGAGTTCTGAGCAGAAGCCCGGTCCCATGGCGGCCAGCACACTGTATGTGCCGGGCTCTCCGCGGCGATGGGCAAGAAATTCTTCCAGCACCACCAGCACTGATGCCGAGGAAAGATTTCCCACCTTCTGCAATGAGTCCCAGGATGCGTCCAGAGCGCCGTCTTTCAAGTCGAGTGCGTCTGCCACTGCTTCCAGCACTCGTGGTCCGCCGGTGTGTATGATCCAGCTCGCAATTTCATCCCTGCGAACGCCACGGTCCTCCAGAAACGAGTCCACGTCGGCGCCAAGGTTCTCTCGGATCACATTGGGCACGTCCGGTGAGAGCACAATGCGGAAGCCGTCTTCTGAGATGTTCCAGCCCATCACATCCTGCGTGTTCGAGTAAAAGACAGAACGAGTCGCCAGGATTTCAGGACCGCTGAAACCAGCTTTGCTGCCGGCCACCAGCACGGCGGCCGCGCCATCGCCAAACAATCCCGTTGAGATCAGGTTGGCAACGGAGAGATCGTCGCGCTGCCAGGTGAGCGAGCACAGCTCAACCGCCAGCACCACGGCTATTTGATCAGGAAATGCGCGAACGTAATCCGCTGCCCGGGCCAGCCCGGCGGCTCCGGCAACGCAGCCCAGCCCGAACATAGGCACGCGTTTGATGCGCGGTGAGAGGCGCATGCGGTTTACCAGCCGTGCGTCGATGGACGGGCTTGCGACGCCGGTTACGGAAACAAAAAATAGTGCGTCGATATCACCGGGCATAAGTCCCGCGGGAGTAATGGCGCGACAGATGGCCTCGCGTCCGAGCGTCTGCGCTGCTTCGATCCAGAGATCATTGGCCTGGCCCCATGAGCGCACGCTGTCATAGGCATCCAGTGGAAGCACAAGGTTTCTTGTGTCGACCCCACACCGCGTATGCAAGCGGCTGAGAGTTTCCGGGCGAGGAAGATGCTGGCTCCAGCGCTCCTGAAGTTTGGCGGTAATGACCTGCTGGTCGTAAGAATTTTCGGGAAACGCCGTGCCTGCACTGACAATTTGCATATATGAGTCCTGTGTATGAAAGTTCTCGTTAATAGGCCTTGTAAACGCGTGGCTAAACGTTGATCGCCCTTTGTGCAAGATAGAGTGCATCCATCCAGAAAGAAGAAGATGAGTGGATGGTCTCCACTACGGATTTCACCGCAAGGACGAATTCCTCCAACTGCTGTTCGCTCACCATGAGGGGTGGCGCAGCTTTCAGGACCATAGGATTGTTGCCGCAGATCTGGGTAAGAATTTTCTTGTCGCGGAAGAGGCGCATCACCAGCATCTGTCCGAACATGCCTTCGTGGACTTTACGGAACGCCTCAAACGGTATCCTGAGCTGAAGTTTGGCAGGGGGACGGAAGACAATTCCGTTCAACATGCCGAGCCCACGAACTTCAGCCACCATCTCATACCCGGATAACGCTTCCGTCAGCCTTTCACGCAGTTCAGCACCCAGCCGTTCAGCCCGCTCTCCCAGATGCTCGTCCTGCAACGCCTGTAATGTGGCCAGGCCGGCGCGCATAGACAAATTGTTTTCGCTGTAAGTCGAGGTATGGATAATCGATCGCCCCAGAGAGTCATAGACAGACTCGTAAATATCATCTGTCATCAGCACGGCCGCGCTGGGGACGAGTCCACCACTGAGTGCCTTGGCCAGGACAACCATGTCCGGCGCCAGTCCGTAATGGTGCCCGGCCAGAAATTTTCCCGTCCGATACATTCCGGTCTGGACTTCATCCAGCACAAAGAGCGTCCCGTATCGGCTGCATATTGTCTCAGCCTGCTGCAGGTACTCGCGCGTGGGAACACAGATCCCGGCTTCCGACTGGATGGGCTCCACGATGAATGCTGCGAAGTTTCCGGTCTTCAGCTTTTGCTCGAGTTCTTTCAGGTCGCCGAAGGGCACGCTCTCTGCTCCGGGCAGCAACGGCCCAAATCCTTCCGCCCATTGCGAATCAGCCATTAATGAGAGTGCGCCACAGGTAAGGCCGTGAAATGCTCCGCGGCAATAAAGCAATCCTGACCGTTTGGTGTGTACGCGGGAAAACTTAATGACCGTCTCAATGCCTTCACTGCCTGAACTGCCGAAATAAACCTTCGTCAACCCATTGCCGGCCAGGCGTGTAAGCTTCGTGGCCAGTTCGCCAGCCAGCTCAGCTACGTGGCTCTGCAGCATGGCCGGACCGCAGCGATCCAGCTCGTCATGCAGCGCAGCAATCACCGCTGGATGGTTGTGACCAAGGTTGTGCACGCAATAACCGGACAGAAAATCCAGAATGCGCGTGCCGTCTTGAGTAAAGAGCTCGGCGCCTACGCAGCGCGTGTAGCGCACATTCATCTGCAGCAAATTGAGAAGGCGCACCCACTGGGGATTTACATGGGTGGAATAGGAATGATCGGTTTTCGGGACTTTGGGTTCAGTAATGCTCGAGTGAGTTGCCGCCATGGTCTCCTGCTGAAAGGGCTTTCCCCGGTCCCTTTGGTTTCAATTTGAAGAATGCGAACGTTAGGGCCACTATAGTCTTAAGCGATTAAGAAAACAACCAGAACTCGCTGAAGAACCGTAAGTGGTTGTAGGAAAGGAAGATAAAGCTGAAGGAAGGATTACCAAAAGTGTACCTGCTCGCGCAGAGTTTTGCAACCGCGCAATAGGGACAGCACTCAGAAAGGAAAAAAAGGGAGGTCCGATTTGCAGGACGCAAGCGTTGTTGGCGAAGGCTTATGTGGGATCATTGACCGCCGAGTTGCCGGCGGGAACGAACGATGTAATGCTTTTCCAACAAAGCGCCGTCCACATTTGAGCCAGGCGTAACTCTCAGTGTTACGGGGTCCCCCATGTGCGACGTCAAACATACGTGGCGTGTGCGGCTGGATGAAAGCGTATGATAGAGATGACATCTTCACACGCAAGCCTGCTTGGCCGCTGAACAGCAAACCATCAGCTTGGCTCTCCTGCGCGTCCGGTGTGGTCCCTGAAAAGGGGTCCGGAGCAAAGGAGCATCCCCATGGCAGGCATAAGCACTAACACTAAATTCTCTAATCGCATTCTGGCTTCCTTGTCGAAAGCCGATGGTGATCGAATTATTCCTTATCTCGCCCGGACAATCTTTGAACAGGGAAAGACCCTGCTGGCGCCGGGCGAAAAATCCAAATTTGCCTACTTCATGGAAGACGGCCTGACGTCCATGGTGACCACTCTGAGTGACGGCTCCACGGTGGAGGTTGGCTTATTAGGCAGAGAAGGCATGGTGGGCATGCCCGGGGTGATGGGTGCGGGCACGCAGCCATTTCACAGCTTCATCCAGTTGGCAGGGAGTGGCTTCAGGATCAAAGCAGAGGTTATCGCCCAGGAGTTTGATCGTTCGGAAAAATTCCGGCGTAAGCTATATCTTTTTTCTCAGGCGCAGCTGGTGCAGACCTCGCAGATCGCCGCATGTAACCGCCGGCATGATGTTCACGAGCGCCTGGCGCGCTGGTTGCTCACCTGTCGCGATCGCTGCGACTCGGACGTAATCGAGCTAACCCATGAGTTCCTGGCACAGATGCTGGGTGCGCCCCGGACCACCGTCACGCTGGCCGCCGGCGTTCTCCAGAATGCCGGGTTGATCGAATACTCACGCGGTAAAGTCAAAATCCTTGATCGCGAAAAATTGGAAGAAGCCGCCTGCGAATGCTATTCCTTCATCCGGGATGAGTTCGTTCGCCTCAAGGTGTTCTAGACCTCAGTCAAGGGCGCAACTTGAAATCAACGGCAATTCCTTTATGCATGATCTCAATCAGAGAACCCTGTTTTTGAGTTTTCAATAAATGGCACGCTTCCCTTCAGCATTTGTGTGCGTCTTTACCTTGGCTTGATTTTGTTGTTGCAGCGACAAAATTGAGAAAAGGATTGATTACTAGAACAAGTGAGGATGAACCATGAAAGAGATGAATTCCTATTTAACTTTTGATGGAAATGCGCGCGAGGCGATGGAGTTTTACAAGACCTGTCTTGGCGGCGAATTGGCGGTTATGACTTTTGCTGATTCTCCCATGAAGGCGCAAACCCCGCCGGGTGCGGAAAAACGCATCATGCACGCCAGGTTGAAGAACGGTGCAACCGTCCTGATGGCCTCTGACACCATGCCGGGAATGCCGTTTCATCAGGGAAACAATTTTTCACTTGCCATCAGCTGTGAGACGCCGCAGGAAAGCGACAAGCTCTTTGCCGCACTGGGCGCCGGCGGCAAAGTCATTATGCCTCTTCAGGAAACATTCTGGGCGGCACGCTTCGGCATGTTAACTGACAAGTTTGGCATCAACTGGATGCTTGATGTGGAAAAGCCGCAGCACTAAGTCTTTGATGCGCCACGCAATCTTGTGTGGCTGTCCGGCCTGAAGGCGATTAAGATTCAGTCGTATTTTCCTGGGAGCCGGATTGTCCCGCTCCTGAAGCAGTGTTCACTCACAACACGTTTCTTGAGGAGAGCGACTTTATGAAGATAGCGGCGATGATCGCCCGTATTCTGCTGGGGTTGATTTTCGTTTTCTTTGGATCGAACGGCTTCCTGCACTTCCTTCCAATGCCCCCGTTGCCGGACAACGACGCGGGTCATTTCGCTGGCGTCTTGATTCACTCACATTACGTCGTTGTGGTGGCCGCATTGCAGGTCATTGGTGGTGCGTTGATGCTTATCGGGCGCTATGTTCCTTTTGGACTCATTCTTCTCGGTCCGGTCATCGTGAACATTTTGCTTTATCACATTCTCATGGATCCCAAGGGCATAGGGCCCGGGCTTCTTACAGCTGTCCTATGGTTCATTGTGGCCTATGACCGCCGTGAGAATCTGGCAGGAATTTTCGCGAAGTAAGACGCTTATGCATGAAGCCTTCGCGGAACTCAACCACCGGGGCCGGACATCGGCCCCCTTTATTTTGTGAATTTAGATTGCGAAGAATCTCCGGAATGCATTGATCACGTCCGCAGGAAAATCCGGCGAAGGCTTCTTGCCGATCAGATCATGGCCACCACCTTCAATCGGCAGCAGCTCATGTCTTGCGGGAATTAACTCCAACGCGGGCTTAAGTTCTTCCAGCAAGCCAAATGGATCCCGGGAACCATGCACAAACAGAGACGGCGTGGCGAGCTGGGGAAAATGCGCCGTACGCAACTGCTCCGGTTTGCGCGGCGGATGGAGCGGATAAGAGAAAAGGATCAACCCATCAACCAGTCCGGGGTTCTCAGCCGCCAACATGGTAGATTGGCGGCCACCGTAGGAATGTCCGCCGAGGAATACATGACTCGCCGGCTTCTTCCTTATCAATTCCACGGCCCGCCGCAATCCTTCTCTATCGCGCGCGGCCCCTCCGGGAGATGGCGGACCAAAAGGGCGCTCCTGCCGAAAAGGCAGATTGATGCGCAATACCGAAAAGCCCGCATCGCCAAACGCCTGTGCCACCGCGACCAGAAGCTTAGCGTCACAGTTTCCGCCGGCTCCATGCGCCAGGACCAATGCGTTCCCATTGGCATCTGCAGGCGTGTGCAAAAAACCACGTACGTGCGGGAGAACGTTGTCGTCAACAAACGGCTCTACATGGTTCGTCATAGATGAGGAAATTTTACGCGATCGTACTGGTAACGGGCTCGGCGGAATAAAGGCGTTCCACCTCCTGCCGCATGACGCGCGCGGCTTCCTTGCGATCCGTAAAGCGGAAGTGCTGCTCAGAAAACTTCACAGTCGCCTGAATGTCATCTTTTCGCAGCAGTTTGAAAAGATGCGTAACCAGATTCATGTCTCCCCAGTAGCACGCGTCGCGGGCCGGATCGCCGTCAGGAACGACGTATCGAATCGCGGCTGGCGTTACTGGCGCGTTCAGGTCGATCGCAGGCTGGAATAAGGATGAATGAAAGTGGAGCACCCGTGATCCGTCTGTGCTGGTGCCTTCCGGAAACATGGCGAGACGCAACCCATGCGAAAGCGCAGCCTTCATTTCCGGCTGGACTGACTGCGTATCCGTGCGGCGGGTGCGGTCCACATAAACGGCGCCGCTCAGTGTAGCCACCCATCCCACCACCGGCCATGACTTAACTTCCTGTTTGGAAACAAAAGCGCAATGCGATATCGAGCTGAAGACGAGAATATCCAGGTAGCTTAAATGGTTGGAGATGATCAGGCCTTCCGCTGGCGGATCGCCGATGGCAGTAACGCTCAGCCTGAGAATGCGAAGAACGCGGGCCGACCATAGCGCAAGCAGCCCAGCACGTCTTTGAGGAGTGAAGCGGGTAAGAGCGGCGCGGAAGCAGAATTCGGCGCCACATCCTGCAACCGCAGACAGGAACGTGAACGCCTTGAATGAGACCTGGAAGAAACGTTTCGCCGCGCTAACCCCTGGTTACGATTCCAGCAATCGATTGCGGATCGCCGGTGTGAGGTTATTTAAGTCCATCAAAGTCAGAAAGTCGATAGTTTTGAATTCCCTGTCGAAAGCCGGAGGGCCGCAGATTTTCGCCCCTAATGCAAGATACGTGCGCAGCAACTTTGGCGGACGCGCGTCAATCTCCGCCTCTTCGAGCGTGAACGAGCAGTCCGGCGTGGGGAGCGTGCGTAATGGCTCTGAAACCAGCGATGGCTGCAAACGCCAGTACACAGCGGAGCCGTATGCGGTCTCCTGTAACGTGAGCGAACTGCACCCGATCATGTAACGCGCCTTGTGGTCCACGGCGTAATGAACAATGGCTTTCCACAACAACATCAGCACTTCATACTTGCGATGGTCCGGATGTATGCAGGCGCGACCGAGCTCGACCATCTCATCACGCAAAATGCGGTAGGGAGCGAAATCAAACTCGCGTTCGCTGTAGTAACCGAGTCGGCGGGCCGCTGACGCTCCCGTTTGCAGACGATAAGTACCGATCACCTGGCCACTGCGCTCATCCATCACAATGATGTGGTCGCAGACGTGGTCAAACTTATCACTATCTTCGCCCGATCGATAAGACGTCTCCAGGCCTTCACCAAGTTCAAGGTTGAAAACGCGAAAGCGAAGCTGAAAGGCGGCTTTGAGTTCCGCTTTGGTGCCGGCAATCTGGGCCCGGTAAGGCGCGGAAAAAAGTTGGCGACCCGCTGACGGCCGCGGAGGGAACTGGAAACCTTTTTGCCAGACATCACGAAGGAAAGCGGGCACCATCGACATGGCGACAATGGGACCCGCGAAGTTATTCGTACGTCCGATGGCAGCCCAGGCTGTCGGACCGGCTTTTCCTAACTTACCCCGGTTCATGTTGTGAAAAATATCAATCTACGATTAAGTGAAAGTTAACGCCCCATGATGAGTTAATGAAAAGATGAGTTAGTGAAAGACGATGCGAATGGGTAACGGAGCTTCCAGTGCAAACGGGTCAAAACCCGGTGCCCGTTGGTCAAGAAAACCGGATGGGAGTTTTTGTTCGCCGGGACAGGGCTTTAGAAAGTAACCTGAGAAAGTAACCTGAGAACGTAACCTGGAAAGTTAACCAGCAAGAATCGCCAGGGAGAAGCGTTCCTTGGAATCAGGCCTGCCGGCGGCATTTTTTCACGGAACCCTCCCACTGGCTAGAAAAGGGCCGACCAGCTAGACTTGATGGACATTAACAAAGCTTGCAAACCATCGCCGGGTCGGGACGCTCCTGCGCATGGCATACGCTTAAACTTTCAGTGAGGCAGAGACAAAGAATGAAGGTGATTTTTCGGCTTTTTGTGGTCCTCATGGCCATTGCTCTTGTGGGCTGCGGCTCTTCCCCAGCCCCGGTACAGATCGGCTTGGTCTATATCGTTGGCCAGGGTTCAAACACGATTCAAGGCTTTTCCGAAAAGTCTGACGGTGAGATACAGGCCCTTCCGGTATCGAATTTCAATACCAATCCTCGGCCGGTCTCACTTGCCTTTACACCTGCAAAAGATTTCCTTTACGTGGCCAACTTCACCGCGAACACTGTCTCCGGCTACACCGTTAATCACACCACTGGAGTACTCACCCCGGTTGGAGAGGCGCTGGCGCCGACACCGGTGGGCCTCCAGCCAATCAGTGTGGGTGTGGATCCTTCCGGTCATTTTCTTTATGTCTTGAATCAAGGTGCCAGCAGCATTTCTGTTTTTTCTATCGATTCCCGTGGCCTTCTTACACCGATTTCAGGATCACCCTTCCCTGTTGCAGCGAACCCGCAATCCATGCTGGTGTCCCCAGCTTCAGAAATTGTGTATGTGGTGTCGGGTAGTCCCAGTACCATTTCCGTTTTCGGTATCGCCGCAAGTGGCGGACTGGTGGCCGCGCCAGCCTCATTTGCCGGCCCGGCAAATGCAAACATCACCAGTATTGCCGTGGATCCCAAAGGTCAATTCATGTACGCGACGGACTTTGGCAATGGCAACGTGATCAGCCTGTCTATCGCCGCAGGCACCAGCGCCCTGGCGCCGGTCGCGGGCTCTCCCTTTACCGCCGGAACCGGGCCGAATGGCGTAGCGGTGGATGGCACCGGATCTTTTGTTTATGTATCGAACAAAGGGTCGAATGACGTTTCAGCATTTAAGTCGACTACCGGAGTTCTGGCACAGGTTGCAGGATCGCCCTTCACAACCCTGGCCTCGGGAACCCTGGCACCCACGGCACCGGGCTTCCTGACTGTGGATGCCGGCAGCACCTTCTTATATGTATCCAATACCGCCACCAACGGCGTGGCATCGTTCCTGATCAATCCTGATGGAACCCTGGGTAGCGTCACTAACTCCCCGTTTGGTCAGGTTTTTTCGCCGTTGTGGATTGTTACCAGCAAGTAGCCCGCTCGCTTTTTCCGGTCAGCTTCCGAAGGCTTAGTCCGTTCCCTGAACAGACCATGTCCTTTAGTGTCAATAGTTTATGCGACTAAGAGCCCGGCAAAGTGTCTAAGATGGCCAGGAGGAAGTGCACCTCGCCATGCGAAAAATACTCTTTGTCGTCAGCTTTTTAACAGTTTTCTGTCTGAACGGCTTTGCCCAGAAAAATGAACTGGCGGTCATTGCCGGCGCAAAAATCACGCCACAAGTCGGCAGCACCACCAACCAAACCACTTTTGCTACCAAATTTGCCATTGAGGCAAATTACGCAGCCCAACTTGCACACGTTCCCGCAGTCTCGCTGCATTTGGAATTCCCGTTTGTAGCGTCACCGTCAACTGATCTGACTACATCCAATCTGACCGCGGTAAAGAGTTACAGTTCCTTCTTCTTTACCCCGGCGTTGCGGCTTAAGATCCTGCCTGAGTCTCCGTTCAGCCCCTGGATTTCAGCCGGCGGCGGCCTTGCTCACTTTAACCCCAGTTCCACGACTCAGGCGGGGACCACGGTGACCACAGACAGCACCACGACCAGCGCAGTGCAGGCAGGCGCGGGAGCAGATTTTCATCCACCACTCCTGCCGGTAGCGTTTCGCTTTGAAGTCCGTGATTTCTACACGGGCATTCCCAATCTGAACACTGTGAACATCAAAGTCCGGCACAATTTACTGGTGGGCGGTGGCATAGTGCTTCGCTTCTAACATTTTTTTGTCGCTTCGCTCCAAACCGCTTTGAGGGCATATCTTGTGGTTACAAGAACGGGCCCTGTTGCAGCGGGCTCGACGCGCGTGGACGGCGCGAGCACCGAACCTTCTTGTCGCTTCGCGAAAACCGCTTGAGGATTTCGATCGTGGCTACACTGAGGTGCGCTTGTTGCAGCGGGCTCGACGCGCGTGGACGGCGCGAGCCCTTGCTTCGGAAACTCACTTCTTGACTTCGGCTCCGAAGGTGAATTTGAAGATGAATTAGCCGGGGAGCCGAAAAGAGGTTTGAAGGCAAAATCCAATTTCTATTGGGGACTTCTCAGGCAATCTGATCTTCGCGACGTCGTGCCCGCAGGGCACGCAGGGAGCGCGCCCGCATTTTTCGCTCTGCGTATCCGGCCAATCTAAAAAGACTGATCGCCAGCACCAGGACGAGTGCCCAGCCAAGCACCATGAAGATCCACAGCAACATACCTTAGTAGTAGATTCTTCACGGTGCCCGCAGGTTGGTTCTTACCGCGCCCGAGCGTTACCGGGCGGGTGTCTTGATTACCTCTCCGCCCTTCATGACGAAATCAAGTTTCTGCAGAAGTGTGAGGTCGGCGAGTGGATCGCCTTTCACAGCCACGATATCGGCGAACTTGCCCTGGCTGATGCTACCCACATCATTCTGCATTCCCAGCAACTCGGCTGCGTTGGATGTAGCTGCGCGGATCGCCTGCGCCGGGCTCATGCCATACTTCACCATGTAAGGAAATTCCACTGCGGGATTGATGCCCCAGTCAAAGCCGCCTACGTCAGTGCCAAAGGCAATCTTCACGCCGGCATTGAGGGCCCGATGAATGGTGTCACCGTGGATCTTGATCATGTCCAGCCAGACTTTGGCCCCGGCCGCGGCACGACCTTCCGCTACATATTCCCCAACATAAATGGTGGGCACATAAAAAATTCCCTTTTGTGCCATGGTCTTCAGATCGGCATCGGCGATGTAGTTGCCGTGTTCAATTGAATCCACACCGGCTTCCACCGAATTGTGAACGCCATTCAGCGCCATGGCGTGGGAAGCGACTTTGTGTTTCTGCCGGTGCGCTTCATCCACGATGGCGCGCAGCTCTTCCATGGTGAAGGTCGGTATGTCATCGAGAATGCCATCAGGACGAACAAAATAACTGCGATCGGAATAGACCTTGATCCAGTCGGCGCCAAAGCTGATTTGTTCGCGGACCGCCTTGCGCGCTTCATCGGGGCCATCCACCAGCTGGACGCCATGCGGCACCTGGATTTCCCAGGAATAGCCCTGCAGCGGATAAGCGCCCGTCACATCCATGGCGCGCGTGGCCACTTTCATGCGGGGGCCCGGGATGATGCCGTTGTTGATGGCCTTCTTGAGATCGGCATCGGCGTAACCTGCGCCTTCAGTTTCAAGATCGCGAATGGTGGTGAAGCCGTATTCCAGGGCCCGCTTCACGGAACGCGTTCCCAGAATCGCACGATAGGCAGTCGATTGCTTGAGCAACTGGACGTCATAGTCCTCAGCCGTAATATCGCCCTGGAGCAGCACATGTGTGTGCGTGTCGATGAGGCCAGGGAGACATGTGCGATCAGAAAGATCGATGACTTGCGCGCCGGATGCGGGCGAGCCGCCTTCACGCACGTCCTTGATGCGCTCACCTTCAATGGTAATGAGAACGTTGCGCTGCATCTGTCCACTTTCAGGTTGAAACAGAGCGCCGCAGCGAATCGCACGGGAGACCATGGCTGCCTGAGCATTCGGTTTGGCTTGAGCAACCAGCAAGACGGGGAAAACACAGGCAAAAACGGCAATCTGGACTATCTTCTTCATTGGATTCACCTCACGAGCAAGCGGGTAATGCTATCAGAGGCGACACAATGATGTGCTAAGATTCGTCTACCCCCGCACGGAGATAGCCCAATGGATACTTCTCTTCGCCCCATGAGCACGTCACAAGTACTGGACCGTACTTTCTTTCTCTATCGCAAGAACTTTGTTCTTTTTGCGGGGATCGCTCTGATCACGCCGATGCTGACCACCCTTGCGTCCCTGGCGCAAGTGGCCACTTTCGGTATACCGGTAAGGCCAGACACGTCTGGCCCTGATCCCATGGCCGGCATGCAGGCATTCTTTGGCCGTGCAGCGGTTGGTGGAATCGTTTCCCTCATCATTTACATGGTTGGTTACGCCATTACCACAGGCGCCACCATACAGGCCGTCTCCATGTTGCATCTTGGCCGCAGCACGACGATCAAGGAATCGTATGCACGCGTCAAACCAATCTGGGGAAGGTTGTTGTTGCTGGTGGTCAGAGTTTTCTGGGCAGCCATGTGGCCCTTCTTCCTTTGCTACGCATTGCTGATAGCCGCAGCCCTCCTGATGTTTACTCTGAGCCGTGGAGGAACAGGAAATACGGGTGCATTGGCGGGGCTGGGTCTGGCTATGCTCGTGGTCATGGTAGGGTTTATCGCGGCCCTGGTTTGGGCTGTGATTATTTACTGCCGGTACGGGCTGGCGGTTCCGGCATGCGCGATTGAAAATCTTCCCATCAAATACGCGCTCATCCGCAGCAAGTTTCTGACAAAAAGCAATCTGGGCCGGGTCTTAGTCGTGTATTTGCTGACAACGGTAATTGCCATCGCCGTTGGGGGATTATTGCAGGCGCCTATCTACATGTCGGGCAACTTCTCTTTTCGCACCGGCTTACATCTCACTCCCGCTGTGCTGGCCTGGACATACGCGAGTCAATTTATTGGATCTATGTTTGCCGGCCCCATCGCTGCCATTGCAATGGCGCTGGTCTATTACGACGAGCGCGTACGCAAAGAAGCATTCGATTTACAACTGATGATGGAGGCCATGCGGCCAGGTGAAGCCACGCAGGCCGCGTCCGCACAAGCGGGGCAGTAAACTATGGTAGTTCCCCAAGGTAAAACTACCAGGATTAAGCGCTAGCCTTCTGTGATACTATCGCCCGGTTTTTGCGGAGAAAAGTATGAACCTCGACCTGCGCCCTCTGAGCACATCTCAGGTACTGGATAGAACATTCTCGCTTTACCGGCGTAACTTTCTGCTGTTTGCGGGAATCGCCGCGGTTCCACCCGCAATATTTTTATTCGGCGAGTTGGCGGTTGCTCTAGTGGCCGGGTTCAGCAACTTCCAGCCCAGCGCGGGCCGATCTGCCGTTGCCTTGGGTGGAGCGCTAACCGCAGGAGTCATTCTGTTGATGCTCGCCTACTTTGTGGGCTATGCACTCGCGACAGGCGCCTGCGTCTATGGTGTTTCCCATGTCTACCTGCAAAAGCCAATCACAATTCTTCAAGCGTACCGGGCCGTAGCCCGGCGCATTGGCAGCATTATTCTCATGGGTATCCTTTTCTTTCTGGCTATGGGCGGGCTGATGTTTTTATCTTCAATGCTGATGGGCTTGGTTACCGCGGCCCTTGCAATGCTGAATCTTGGGAAAGGCATCACGTTTATCACAGTACCCCTCTTCCTGGCGGTAGCCGCCCTTTTCATCTGGGTCGCCCTGAGAATGGCATTGTGCATTCAAGGGAACGTCCTGGAAAAACTGGGGCCACTCGACAGCCTGAAGCGTAGTTATGTTCTTGCCCGCGGATCCGTGGGTCGAATGGTGCTGCTATTGTTGCTTTCTTTCGCGGCTACCATTGCCATAACCCTGGCTTTCACCGTACCTTTTCTCGTCGCTTCGTCGGCCTTCAATCAGAAGCTGGAGACGGTGTTTGGAATCCTTACTTTAATTGGCTACTTCGTGGCCATAACCATCAGCACTCCCATTTCCACCATAGCCTTCTCTCTGGTTTACTATGATCAGCGCGTTCGCAAGGAAGCTTTTGATCTCACTCTGATGATGGAAGCGATTGGCCAGGCCCCGCCGCCCATGGCAATGGGAGCGTCGGCCTCGGCCGGTACGCCCACTTCGATTGGATGAAAATATCAAAAAGAACTGTCCTGGCAATTTTCTTCACTCTGGCTCTGCTGCCATGCTTAGCAAGTGAAGGTGTGCCTGCGCTTTCGCTGGAAGAGTATCGTGACCGGCTGAGCCAAATCGCTGCCAGGGCAGACCTTCTGCAAGACCATCCTGAGCAATCCTCGCAACTTGTCACCGAGATTCCAGATCAGTTGACCGTGAACACTGGAAAACGAAATGTCACGGTAAATTTTCGCGATCTGAAAAACGACCTCGCCAGCTTTGGTTCCTCAGAGGCATCGCAAAAGCCGCAGCGTCTGTCGGAGATCAAGGACTACCTTGGCGAACTACAGTCGGCGGCCACTAATCTGAGCGAGACCGATAGCAAGCCTGCACAGCAAAAACTCGGAGAGATCCTCTCCCGGCGCGAATTCCGCAAGGTCAAAGGGCCCAGCGTCGCTGACACTTTTCTCGCAAAAATTTATGCCTGGCTGGCACGCATGCTCTCCAAGCTGAAGATTGGACGCGGCGCTACGAACAATGTGCTGCAAGGCGTGGTTTATACACTGGTGGGCGTTGCGGTCATACTGATGCTTATCTGGACGGTGAGAAGTCTGCGCCGTAAAGAAGATGAACTCATTCCCCGCGAAGTCATGCCCTTTGCGCCATCAGCGAAAAATTGGCGCACGTGGCTGGCCGAGGCGCGGCAATCGGCGGAAATCCAGGACTGGCGCAACGCCATTCATCTGGCCTATTGGGCCGGCATCTCTTCGCTGGAATCAGCCGGGGCGTGGAAACCGAATCGTGCCAGAACGCCGCGCGAATATTTGCGACTGCTGGGACCGCGCAATCCAAACCACTCACCGCTTTCCGCATTAACCGGGAAATTTGAAGTTGTCTGGTATGGCGAGCGCGCTGCCGCTGAAGCTGACTTTCAGGAAACTCTGGCGCAACTGGAGCGACTGGGATGCCGCTGAACATTGCCCGCAGCGATAAACGGCTTCTGATCTGGGCGGGAATTACCATCACCGTTCTGATTGTCGCGCTATCGCTCCTGTCGGACGACGAAGAGGAATCCGACATTCCCAGCACTTACTCCTCGCAATCTGCCGGCGCACGCGCAGCCTACCTCCTGTTGAAGGAGACCGGCTATCAGGCGGAACGCTGGGAAGAATCTCCACTCAAGCTACCCGAGGACGCGGGCAACACTACCCTGGTTCTGGCGCAACCCTACCTCCTGCCGAACAAAGAAGAAGCGGCGGCGGTTCAGGCTTTTGTGAGGCGTGGCGGCCGCATCCTGATTACGGGAGCATTCGCGCAAAGCTTTTTTCCTGGCAAAGAAGAAATTGACAGGGAGGCCATCCCTTCTCCCGAATGGAAGGAATACCAGCCGCAGCTTGCGACCAGACTGACACAAGGCGGCGCAATCAAGATGTCGCCCAGGGGTTATTGGAAAAGCAAGTCTATACATTATTTTGCCCACTATGCGGACGACAATCGGCCCATTGTTGTTTCCTACAAAATTGGAAAAGGCCAGGTGATCTGGTGGGCCGCTCCTACGCCTCTTACCAATGCCGGCATTTCTGCTTCCGGCAACCTTGCCCTGTTTCTGAATTCCGTTACGGACAGCAAAGATACGCACATACTCTGGGACGAATATTTTCACAGCGCGCGCCACTCGCTGGATGACTATATGGGGGAACCGCCCATCAGGTACGGCCTGCTGCAATGCCTGCTGTTCGGGCTGGCGCTGGTCCTGACTTATTCGCGGCGTAATCTGCCGATCCACCCATTGCCGCAGAAGTCGCGCTTGTCGCCGCTGGAATTTGTGGAGACGCTGGGCGGACTTTACCGCCGGGCCGGAGCCACCCGCGTGGCGCTGGAAGTTCCGTACAATCGTTTCCGTATGATTGCCACTCGCCACCTTGGTCTGCGGCCCGATACTTCTACCGAAGATCTTGTGCGCTCACTGCGCGGCCGTCTGGGCTATCGCGATGAGAGCCTTGGCGACTTGATGCGCAGAATTGAGATCGCGCTGGAAAGCCCCAATGCCAGCGAGAAGAACATGCTGGAACTGGTACAGGAGCTCAACGTGCACATGCAACAATTGAAATTAGTTCAACAGGAGACTATAGCTCATGCAAAGCGTGTCCCAGGTGCTGCACCACGGAAGAACTGAACTGGCCAAAGTCATTGTGGGGCAGCAGGAATTGATTAATCAAACCCTGCTCACCATCCTCTGCGGAGGACACGCGCTTCTGGAAGGCGTTCCGGGCATTGCCAAGACGCTGGTCATCAAGGCCTTTGCCCGCCTGTTTGAGTTGGAATTTCGGCGGGTTCAGTGCACCTCTGATCTCATGCCGGCCGATATTATCGGCAGCAACGTTCTTAATCTCGCCACCAGCACATTCTCGTTACATCGCGGACCATTGTTTACTGACATGCTGCTGGCCGACGAGGTAAACCGTATGCCTCCGCGCACACAGGCGGCCCTGTTGGAAGCCATGGAGGAACGCCAGATCACCATTGATGGTACGCCGCATCAGCTCACGCAGTTTTTTACCGTATTCGCCACCCAGAACCCGATTGAATTTGAAGGAACGTATCCGCTCCCGGAAGCGCAGCTTGATCGTTTTCTGTTGAAGATCAAAGTGGGTTACCCGGCTGCGAATGACGAGATAACGATTCTTGAACATCATCATCAGGGATTTGATTCGCACAATCTGGGTGCGGCTGACATCAAGGCGCTGCCGATCGATATTCTGGCACAGGCGCGTGCTGAAGTCCGCAACACCAAGGTGGAACCGGCGTTGTTCCGGTATATCGTGGAGATCATCCGCCGTACGCGTGAATGGCCATCTTTATCCATGGGGGCAAGCCCGCGCGCAGCCATCAGTCTGATGATGGTGGCCAAGGCCGCCGCTGCTCTGGAAGAGCGCGACTATCTTATTCCCGACGACGTAAAAGACGCCGCGCTACCGGTGTTGCGCCATCGCGTGATGATGCGGCCGGAAGCCGAACTGGAAGGGCAGGACAGTGACAAGGTCTTGACCGAGATCCTGGGAGCGGTTGAAGTCCCCAAGTAGCGAATGACGTAGCAAAATTGAAGTAGCCGATAACGATGAGCGCCGAAAACAAACTCGTGCCCAAACCGGTGACCGCCGCAGCGCAGAAGAACCGGCGGTTCGGCGTGGGCTTTGGTCAGCGATTCTTTCTCTTGATTGCAGTTGGCGTCTTATGGGCCGTGCCTGCTTTCTGGGACAAGCACTTTTTGTTAGTAATGCTGGCGTGGGATGCATTCGCTTTTTTGGCCTGGGCAATCGACCTGAGCAGCCTGCCTGGCCCGCACCAATTGGTGGTACAACGAAGCTGGGGCGCGCCCGCCGCGCTCAGCGACAACGTCGCCGTAACCATCAGCCTGCAGAATCTGAGTGGCACGTCCATTGAATGCCGTTTGCTGGACGACGTACCGGAAGCGCTGCGGCATGAGCCGCCCACGCTGGTTCTAAAGGCGCCGCGGCGTGACACCAGCGCAACAAGCTATACGGCGCGTCCTCTTGAGCGTGGTGATGTCAAGTTGGGAGCTGCTTATCTTCGCTATCAAAGTGTCGCGCATTTCGCCGAACGCTGGGCCCGGGCCGACATAGGACAGACGGTCCGCGTATTTCCCGACTTGGAGGAAGCCAAGCGACACAACATTTATCTTTCGCGCGCGCGGCAAATTGAACTGGAGAAGCGGCTCATTCGCCAGCGTGGCGTGGGGCGGGAATTTGAGAGCCTGCGTGAATACCAGGCAGGCGATGAGTTTCGCAACATATGCTGGCCGGCCACGGCTCGGCGAGGCAGGCACGTGACCAAGCTCTATCAGGTAGAGCGCAGCCAGGCAGTTTGGATTGTGCTGGACGCTGGACGGCTGTTGCGTGAGCGGGTTGGAGATTTGAGCAAGCTTGACCTGGCTGTGAACGCAGCCCTCTCACTGGCGCAGATTGCGCTGTACTCCGGGGACCGCGTGGGCGTGATGGTTTACGGACGCAACGTGCAAAAGCGTGTAGGCCTGGGCCGCGGACTTTCTCACATGCGTTTGATTATGGACAATCTGGCTTACGCGCATGAGGAAGCGGCTGAAGCCGACCACCTGCGGGCTGCGTCTGCCCTGATGCAAATGCAGAAGCAGCGGGCGCTGATCATCTGGGTGACCGATCTGGCGGACACATCCATGACGCCGGAGGTGATTGAAAGCGCGTCACGAATCATGGCCAAGCACCTCCTTCTGTTTACAGTGATTGCACAAACAGACCTGCAGAAGCTGGCCGATAAGTTTCCGGATACCGCCGAAGAGATGTTTTCCATTGCCGCAGCCCAGGAGCTGCTGGCACGTCGAGAGACGTTGATTACCCGTGTGCGCAACCGTGGCGCGCTCGCACTGGAGATTGATCCAGCCAGGCTGACCACATCGCTGGTCAATCAATATTTGAGAGTGAAGGAACGTAACCTTATCTAAAGATGTTCCAACGCTGAGGCATGCGCTCCAACTCCGCACTCAATGAACAAAGGTCACAGGAGTAAAGGTTGACTATCACGCGGGACATCATCTGTCGCAAACCAGACGCGTATGCTGGGTCTCTACGTCGAGACTCCTTCTCAGGTCAATCCGTGTGGTTATGCTCCCTGCTGCGACCATTCACAGCAAATTAGTCTCGCATTTTGATGTTTTCATGCAACTTTGTCATCTCCGCTAACGTAATCATGCCTAACGGAGTCACATGTGCGTCCGCAGGGACGCCACTTGGCGTTGAAACAAAATCTGTTTGTTGAGGTGCCACCCATGGGCTATTTAAAGAGCCAGCTACGGCAGGTCTTTCGGCGCTTGCTACGCGCTCCAATGTTTACAGCCGTTACGCTGATCACCCTGGCGGCCGGTGTGGGCGCGAATACGGTAGTCTTCAGCGTGCTGGAAGGCATTCTGCTTAAGCCGTTGCCCTATTCCCATTCTGACGAGCTGGTGGCGGTGTCCCATGCCGCACCGGGGATCAATATTAAGGAGCTGCCAAGCGCGCCTTCCAACTATTTCATCTACCGCGACCAGAACCATAGCTTTCAAGACATCGCCATGATGACGAATGATTCTGTCAGCGTGACCGGCGTGGCGGAACCGGAGCAGGTGAACGTGGTGCGGGCGACGGATGGAATGTTGCCCATCCTTAGAGTTGCTCCCAGGCTGGGCCGCGGATTTACACGGCAGGATGATACTCACGGCAGCCCCGAGACGGTTGTGCTGATGTACGGCTACTGGCAGCGCAAGTTCGGGGGGAACGCATCCATTGTTGGCCAGACGGTTAAGCTGGATGGAAAGGCGACGCAGATTATCGGCGTGATGCCGCAGGACTTTCACTTTCTCGATGCCAACGATCCGGCAATGATTGTTCCCTTCCAGTTTGAGCGGAACAAGACCTTTCTCGGGAACTTCAGTTACAGGGCTGTGGCGCGCCTGAAACCCGGCGTGACCATCAAGCAGGCGAGCGCGGATGTGGCGCGCATGATCCCGATCGTCAGTCAATCATTTGCCGCTCCGCCGGGATTCAGCGTGAAGATGTTTGAAGATGCTCACCTGGGTCCGAACATCCAGCCACTGAAAGATCGCGTGGTGGGTGACGTGGGCAATGTGCTCTGGGTGTTGATGGGTTCGATCGGGCTGGTTCTGCTGATCGCGTGTGCCAACGTAGCCAATCTGGTCCTGGTGCGCGTGGAAGGCCGCCGGCAGGAGCTGGCAGTCCGGGCTGCGCTGGGCGCGCGCTGGAGCCGCATTGCCGCCGACCTGCTGTTTGAAAGCGTTACCCTGGGGCTTCTTGGCAGCCTTCTGGGGCTCGGTATTGCCTGGGGCGCATTGCGCGTCCTCGTCGCCATGGCGCCGAAGGGCCTGCCGCGCATTCATGAAATCGGAATTGATTTTCCCGTGCTGCTGTTCACTCTGGTGGTGGCATTGCTCGCCAGCCTTCTATTCAGCTGCATCCCGATATTCAAGTACGCCGGCACGCGGCTGAATACCGGGTTGCGGGAAGGCGGACGCGCACTGAGCCAGAGCCGCGATCAGCATCGCGCACGCAGCGTGCTGGTGGTAGTGCAGGTGGCGCTGGCGCTGGTGCTGCTGATCTGTTCCGGACTGATGGCGCGCACCTTCGTGGCGCTCACCAAAGTTCAGCCAGGATTCACCAATCCGGAACAGATACAAACGTTCGCCGTTTCTATTCCGAAAATCGAAGTGTCAGAGGATGAAAAGGTGCTGCGCACCTATGATGAGATCCTGCACAAGCTGGCAGCCGTGCCGGGCGTTTCATCCGTAGCGATCTCGACCAGCATGCCACTGGACGGCAACGGCAGCTTTGATCCTGTCTTCGCGGAAGACAAGACGTACAGACCCGGAGAGCTGGCTGCAATACGACGCTTCAAGTGGGTTACCCCGGGATTTTTTCACACGATCGGCACACCTATGATTACGGGCCGCGATTTCACGTGGACGGACATCTACAACAAGGTGCCGGTGGTGATGGTTTCCGAGAATCTGGCGCGCGAACTCTGGCAGACTCCAAACAATGCGCTGGGCAAGCGGGTCCGCGTGGGCACCACCGACGATTGGCGCGAAGTGATCGGCGTGGTGGGCGATGTTCACGATGACGGCATGAACGTGGAGGCGGCGAAAACAGCCTACTGGCCGGTGTTGATGAAGAAATTTGAAGGCGAAGACCTGCGCATAATGCGGAGCGTGGTGTTTGCGCTGCGCACGCCGCGCGCCGGCAACGAAAGCCTGATGAAAGACGTGCGCCAGGCTGTGTGGTCTGTTGACCCGAACCTGCCTCTGGCTGACGTTCGCACCGAAAGTTATTACTACACCAATTCCATGGCGCGCAGCTCTTTCACGCTGCTTATGCTGGCGGTGGCCGGAGCCATGGCGATGCTCCTGGGAACCGTGGGCATTTACGGCGTGATCGCTTACTCCGTCTCGCAACGTACCCGCGAGATCGGAATTCGGATGGCTCTGGGAGCGCAACGCCAGGAGCTTACAGGAATGTTTGTCCGGCATGGCCTGTTGCTTACCGCGGTGGGCGTTGGAATCGGATTAATCGCCTCATTCGCGGCCATGCGGCTGCTTTCCACGCTGCTGTTTGGCGTGAGCCCGGTCGATTTGGCGACCTATGCCGTGGTGACCATTGGATTGGCGGGCACCGCGTGGCTGGCGAGCTATCTGCCTTCCAGACGTGCGGCAACGGTGGATCCACTGGAGGCGTTGCGATCAGAGTGAGCACTCTACTTGATGTTCTTGACGACTGATGCGCTGGTGTCACTGGTTTTCTTCATGATATTGGAGAGCGCCTCCAAAAACTTGGACCGGCGATCCATGGTCATTTGCAGGCGCAATGAATCGGTTTCCCCCATTTCGCTAATGGAGTCAAGCCTGGACTTGATGTCATTTTGAAGGGCGTTCAGATCGGCGTAGGTGGGATTGGGACGAACCAGCAGGCGGCGTATTCCTGGTGAAGCCGGCGTCTGGGCTTGAATCTGGCTGAGCCGCGCAGGGAGTGAACGGCAAAACGCTGTAATACACGGCGCGGACAGCGTGGGTTTGTTGGTCGCAGCAACCTCCCGGTTCACATCGTTTAGCGCGCTCCTGAGAGCCTGTTTCGTGTTATTGATTGCTTTTGTCGCGGCCATAATCTGCGCTAGATCATCCTCTGTCGACTTGGTCGCGTCCATGAGAACTATAAAAGCCAGCGCTTGAATGTCCGCATCCGAAAGATTCACATTTGTGGGTTGAAAATGGCTTCTCACATCTGCCTTGAGAGAGTTCACGTCAACAGCGTTCTTTTGAGATTCCAGACGAGCCCGCTGTTGAATCCAGGATCGTGCAGATGGCTGGATCTTTGCAGACAGAACCGTGTAGCGACGGGTAATTTCAGCAGGCACCGGCCGGAGTTGCACTGCGTCAGCATTTGTGGCCGCCAGGCGAGCCCTGGGCTGTTGTGCCAACAGCGTACAGCCGAACGTAACAACGTAGAGCAACAGAGTTAAACGCCGCATGGCCGAAGCTCCTTTGAAATGCAGGAGATTATAGCAACCATGTAGGATGCCAAGAGCCCCTCGGCCATGATGAAGAGACGAAGAGGGAAAGAGGGGAAGATCCCCTTATATAGATCGTAGATGTAAATCGTTGGCCTGGTTCAGCGCAGATTCCTGCAACAGCGTAGGATGGGAGATGTCATTTACATTTCACTCCACGGAGCCCATCATGCCAAAGCTTAATGCACGCGAAAACACGCGCAACCGATCCAATGCCAAGAAACGGCTGCGCAACCGGGCCCTAAGAGCCACACTGAAACCCGCTCCGGCGCCCGCCGCCAAGGCCAAATCCAAAGCGAAGGCGAAAGCAACTCCCGCCGCAAAGTAATACCAGCCATTGTTTTGCCAGCCCACCTCTTGAACGTCCGCGTGAAAGGGTGGGCAAACTTCCCCCAACGTGAGTTACTCTTCACATCGGCATTCCGGCGCACAGCCTGGCTGCCTTTGGCCCCACGCTCATGGACCTGACCTTTGCCTTTGCCTGCGACAATGATGCAACCGAGATCGCTGCGCTGCGCAACGCTGCGGCTGCAAGACTTACGGCAACGTACGGAACAGGAGTGTGGTCAACCGGCGGCAGCGAACGTGGTGTGCTGCGGGGATTGGAACGTCCGCAGTTTGAGCGCACGCTGATCGCGCGCGAAGGCCGGGCGATTGTGGCCGTGCTGCATTTGCAAACCAAAAAGCCGTGGGCCATCGATATCCAATATTTCACGCCAGTGCCGAAAGCGATTTATCTGGTGGCCATGGCGGTGCACCCTGAGCATCAACGTTCCGGTGCGGGTCGGGCGATTCTCAAAGAAGCGGAGAGCGTGGCTCGAGAATGGGCAGCACTCACAGCCGGCAAAGTAGAGAACGAAGTCACGGCGAAGAAAAAAAAGCCGGTCAAGGAAGCTCTGCCCGTAACTGCCATCCGGCTTGATGCCTGGGATTCCACGGCGGGTGCGGGGCCTTTCTACGCAAAATGCGGCTATCGCGAAGTGGCGCGGGTAGACTACCGCGGCAATCCACTCATTTATTACGAACTGCTCTTGTAACCCATAAAAAAGAGGAGACCATTTTCGGTCTCCTCAATCTTTAGCAATCCCGGCCTGAATACCGCCTGTTTAGAACATGTTCCACAGGAACTGGTTATAAACGTCGTGATGGTACTGGACTTCCGGGGCCTTCACGAACGTGCCCAGCAGTCGCGGACAGCGGTCAGCCGACGCCTGTTTCAGGTCAGCGTAGCGTCCCTTCACATCTTCGCCAAACAGTTTGGTGGTCCAATCTGAGGCACGGAAGTTTTCCAGGGCCGTGTAGATGTTGTCCGGCAGGTAACGTTGCGCCTGACGCAGGTTCTTGATGCGTGAGATGTTGCCCTGCAATCCGGTCCGGAAAATGGAGTACATCACCATGTAGGGATTGGCATCCGGAGCCACGGAGCGCACTTCCACACGCGAGCTCTTTTCATTACCGATGGGGATGCGAATCATGGATCCGCGATCGACCGGCGAAGCCTTGATCTGGTTGGGGGCCTCAAAGTGTGGATCAAGACGGCGATAAGCGTTCACGCTGGCATTCAACAGCAGGCAAATGTCATTGGCGCTGGTGAGGATACGGTCAACAAACTGCCATGCCGTATCGGCCAGCTTTTCTTCGCCCTTGGGATTCCAGAAGATGTTCTTGCCTTCCTTGCTGATGGAAACGTTGGTGTGCATGCCATTGCCGTTCACACCCACCACAGGCTTGGGCAGGAATGAAGCAGTGAATCCCATGCGCGTAGCCACCTGCCGGCAAATCAGCTTGTAAAGCTGGATCTGGTCGGCCGCAGCCACCACTTCACCGTAACCATAGTTGATTTCAAACTGTGACGGCGCAACTTCCGGATGGTCTTTTTCATTCTGGAAACCCATCGATCGCTGCACTTCCGCCGTGGTGTCAATGAACGTGCGCAGCGGATCGCCGGGAAGTGAGTGGTAGTAGCCGCCCGTGTTCACGTAATCAAACTTGTGGCTTTCATGGTAATGGCGCTCGGCGTCTTCTCCCTTGAACAGGAACCCTTCAATTTCATTGGCCGCGTTCAACGTGTACCCTTCCTTCTTGTACATGTCGGCGGCGAATTTTTTAAGGACTCCGCGGATGTCGGCGCTGTAAGGCTCTCCGCCTTTATCGATCACATCGCCGAATACCAGCACTTTGCCGGGACCAAAGACATCAGCCGGCCCCCAGTAAAAAGCGCTCCAATCCATGTTCAGGCGAAGATCGCTTTCACGTTGCGCTGTGAACCCACGGATGGACGAACCATCAAAGGTGAGATTGTCCCAGCTGTTGATGAGGAATTTCTTGTCATAGTCCAGCATGTGCAGCCGGCCTTCCAGGTCACTGAAAAGCACGGTCACGGCCTTGATGCGTTTCTCGTCCGTCAGGTAACGGATCCGTTCTTCCTGGATCTTGTGGAGCGCCACGCGCGTGCGACGCTGCTCTTTGGCGTGCAGGTTCAGGTCTTCCAATTCATCGTACGAGTGGGTCAAAAAATTACGCAATTCGTTTGACATAGCTCTCCACAGAAGAAGTTTTCGAATGGCTTCACAGGAAACTGTACGGGGACTTGAAGTGAATAGAGTAACGCGGCGCGCTCACTTACGCACAATTAAATAACATTATGGGTCTCATACAGGGAATTTATGACCGGCTAAACAACCCGCGGCATCTTCTTGGGATCGTGGCTGGGATCGGTCACCTGCTGCTCTACTCCCTTGATCTCGACACGCTCGCGTTTGATATCCAGACGGAGCCGCCCGAACAGGCTCATATACTGGTTGGCAATCCAAACGAGCGCGAAACCGGAGATGAGGTACCCGCGCCAATCGGCGTAAAGCAGCTTATACCTGGTGATGATGAGAAAGAAGACCGTCACGTAATGGCTGAAACAGTATTCACACGTGAAAAGATAAAAAAACTTACGCCGCACCGGGCTGCGATTACTCTCACTCTGCCGGACACAATAATCCCGCGGCTCTCGAAAGACCTCTTCATGGGTTACGGTCCAGGCAACAGAGGCTATTGGGATTGCGAGGAGAAAAAGAGCGACGATCTGTCAGGCAAGAGGCACATCCAGTTGAGCGCTGCTGAAGGGCACATCCATACAAGAGGTACGTTCGCGACTTGAAGTTGCCTGAGCCGCCGGCCGAACGGCTTTGTAGGCTAAAATTGCCGGGCGAAAAGGAAAAAAACAACCTTGTGTCTGCCTAAACCGGGATCGCCGGGAACAACATCATCGGAAGCAATCAAATCCAGGCGTTTCCTGCTCTGTTACATCACTGATCGCCGCCAGTTCGCCGGCAGTGAGGACGACCAGACCCGGCAATTGCTGGCGAAGATAAAAGAGTGCGCCGCGGCGGGAGTAGATTTTGTTCAGCTGCGCGAAAAAGACCTGGGCTCGCGTGAGCTCGAGAAACTGGCGGCGAAAGCTGTCGCCGCCCTCCCGGCGAATACGGAAACGCGACTCCTGGTTAATTCCCGAATCGACGTCGCACTGGCCTGCGGCGCTCATGGCGTACACCTGCCGGCCGACGATCTCAGTGCCAGCGAAGCCCGCGCAATCTGGAGCCGCGTAAGACAGAACACGTGCATGATCGGAGTATCAGCCCATTCAGCAGGTAAAATCGCGTTGGCCGAATCCCACGGTGCGGACTTCGCAGTGTTTGCGCCGGTGTTCGAAAAATCAGGCGACTCAAACCCAATTGGGCTGGAACAGCTTCGGCAGGCGTGCCAGAGATCGCAGGCGGCCGTGCCACCCATGCCCGTGCTCGCTCTGGGCGGAGTAACGTTACAGAATGCAGCGCAATGTGTGGCGGCCGGAGCTTCGGGCATAGCAGGCATTCGCCTGTTTCAGGAGATGAACGCGTCCACGGTAGTCACAGCATTGCGATCGCAGTTCGCGAAGCATGCCGGTGGTCCGGGCGCTTAAGACACAACGATCCTCAAGATTGTAGGGATCCCTCGCTTCGCTCGGGAAAAAGAACCGAATCCACTCGGGATAAAGAATCTTATCGCGCCATGCTCTCTCGGCGATTATCTCCCACCAGCCAGTTCAGAAACGTTGAAACCAGGCTTAGCAGAAGCGCTCCGATGAATGCCGCGGTCCAGGTTTGTACCTCAAAGCCTGGCGAAATTGCGGCCGCCACCTTCAGCATGATCGCATTCACGACCACCAGGAACAGGCCGAGAGTCAGGAATGTAAGAGGCAGGGTCAGGATTTTTAAGATCGTACCCAAGGTCGCATTGACCAGACCGATGACCACGGCGGCAATCAGGGCCGCGGTGATGCCGTGTACCACGAATCCTGGAACTACATAAGCCACAACGATAATGGATACAGCACTGATCAGCCACCGAACTATAAGCTTCATCACGCAAGCCCTCCTTTGGTTGTGAATGTCCCGGTTGTCCCCCTGGCCCTGAGGTTAGATAACCCCGTTGCGGATTATCTCAGAAAAAACGGCCACTCCAGAAGAAGTGGCCAATGTTTGAGTGAGTAATGTTTTGTACTTCTAGTGATCGAGGAGAGCTTTGAATTAATGTGCGGCTGCGGCAGGCACCAGAGCGCGTTTGGCTTCGCGCAAACCCGCTTCAATGGTCTGTTCCCAATCGAGGTGCGGCACGCTGGAGGCTGAAGCTGATTCGTAAAATCTCTGCGCATCTTGCGGCCGGCCGAGCTTTAGAGAAAGTCTGGCCGCTCCGATCAAAGCCTGCACCGATTGCCTTTCCGCAGGCCAGGTCTTCGCCAGATTCTCGTATTCCTGCAAGGCACGTTCGTGCGCCAGTGCGTTCTCCATGGCGCGGGCCAGATCAAGCCATGTTGCCGCCGGAACCACGGTTCCACATGCGTTGAGAAACTCGTCATAGTGCTGCATGGCCAGATCGGGCTGCCGTTCCTTGATATACAGCGCGCATAGTGACAACGTGGCTTCGTAATAGGCCGGCATTTCCTGCTTGCGCCAGTAAATCTGCTGCAGAAGATTGCATGCGTCCAGGGAAGCGGGATGTGTGGCAAGGAACGTCTGCAACACAGCCTGCGCCTCGTCAATCTGGCCTTTGTCCATCAGGTCTGTGGCTTGTGTGATTTCGGGATTCACCGTCCATGTGGTCTTGGCTTCAATCTTTTCATTGGTTTTGCTTTCCAGCCCCGAATAGCGAATTGCCAGCGCAGCCAGCGCGCCGAAGAGGAAGCCGCCGACGTGGGCAAAATGGGCGACACCGGTACTGGAGCCGAACAGCGTTCCGTAGAAGATTTCAGTCCCCAGCCATAAGGGCAGGAGCCAGTAGGCTGACGCGGAAAAGCCGTAGCCGCCTCGTCCCAGTGAAAGCATTCCGAATATCCAGCGCATCTGGATCTTCATCTTCGGGAAGCGCACCAGGAAAGCGCCCATCAACGCTGCTATGGCACCCGATGCACCGAGCGTCGCTACATAGCTGCCTGCATTCGTCATCAGATAGAACTGCAATGCTGCAGCGCCGGAAATGATGTACATAATGGAGTAGGTAATCCGGCCCCATGTATCCTCAAGGACAAAGCCAGCCAGCCACAGGAACCACATGTTGCCGATGAGATGCATCCACCCGCCATGCAGAAAATTTGCGGTGAAGTAAGCGATCGCGGTTGGATGTGCCGGTATAAATGCATATCGGTTGGTCAGACTGACGGCCGAAAGCTGCTTGAACTCCGCAGCCAGCGAATCCATCTCCTGTTGCAGAGGCGCTTCCTCATTCTGCAACCTGATTTTGGCGTCCCATCCGTCTTCAATTGGCCGGTTGCCATCTCGCAGAAAGTTCCATGTGCGAAGGTTGTGAGCGCGAAACGATTCGACCATTTCCTGAGCATCCGCAGGCATGGAGAGTTCTGGATGCATGGCCGCCAGCATGATCAGATGGGCCCTGGTTTGGCCTAACTGAACTCCCTGTTCTTCCATGGTGGAATGAGTGAACAGAAAGATGACAACGTTGATGGCAATGAGCCCAAGAGTAATGACCGGCCAGCGCCGGGCGGACATATTTTCATGACGAATCGGGATCAGCATGGCGCGCGTCTCCTTACGTGCGGCACAACCGCACAGTCTACTCAAACTTCGCTGCCATGCTGGAGAAAACTACCGTTACTTAAGTTACTCTCTTACTTAACTAGATACTGGTGTAGCAACCCAAAGCTTTGCATTTAGTCCCAGGAAACTCCTATTTAATAAAGATGGATTTGGGCAGCATGACGTGTACGCCTTTGTTGCCGTCCACCAGTTCTGTGATATCCACATCGCCTGCCACGCTGATCAGCATATAGGCATCGTCGCGGCTCAAATGCTTCTCCGCCACGAGAAAGTCAATCATTTCGCGGACAGCCATTTTCGTGGCTTCATACAGCTCCTGATGAAAACCCATGCTGATGTAGTGAGTCGGCGTCTCTGCCCGGGGATACTTCTGGTTTGTCCCCTTGTGCACGATGAACTGCAAGGTGCCAACCAGTGAAGTTTCCAGCGCGGTAATATCAACTTCACCGTTGCCTTGTCCCACGTGCCCATCGCCCACTTCAAAGAGAGCACCGCGCGCATGCACAGGAAAAAATACCGTGGTGCCAACCACGAGCTCTTTGTTGTCCATGTTGCCGCCGTGATTTGCAGGTGGCGCGCTGTCAATATGACCATAAGATTCTGGCGGCGCCACGCCCATGCTGCCGAAGAACGGCCGTAACGGAATCTCAATCCCGGGGGCAAATTTGGCGATCATGCGATCACGATCAAGCGGAATGATCTTCATCTTGCGATAGGGAAAGTCTTCCGGCAGAAAGCCACGCGTTGGGCCGAACGCGTTGTACGCATAGGGAATGGCCAGATCGATTTTCTGTATACGAACTTCGAGCGTGTCGCCGGCTTCGGCCTCTTCTACAAAAACTGGCCCGGTCAGGATATGCCCGCCCGGTCCCTTGTTGGTAACTTCCTTGTAGATATCGCGAAGACTCTGCTGCACCTGGTCTGCAGGCAGGCCCGCGCGTTCCAGTCCGGTGGGGCTATTCGTCAGCAAGGTATCGAATTCAACCGTATCGCCGGAATGTATGTGCAGCACGGGTGCGGCCGCGGCGTCGTAGTATCCCCAGGCGACAGTTTTGGGCGTTGCTTTCAAAGAGTATTTCTGCGGCGTATTAGCGGCTGGAGTTTGCGAACAGGCGAAGGAAGAGGCAATCAAGAGCAGAGCGAGGTGTGAGCGCAATGGTCCTCCGGGGACTCAACATTTTTGAATAAGAGATTGAAACAGAAATAAACGCGGAAACGAAGATGTTTTTGGCCGCCAACCACAGACATAAAATGCCTGCTGCGCCCCCTGGCGGCTCAAAATGATACGCACAGCCGAGGGCGGCTGTGCCACACGACTCTCGCGGAGGCAGTGAGTCTGCCACGCGGATACATGTCTGGGTGAATCGCAGATCGGTTACCTCAGCGGCTAAAGCCGGTCGATTTATTTGTCCTTAACCGCAGGCCTGAAGGCCTGCTCCACCCCGTGATTTACAAAAATCCTTGCGCGAATTGATTTTCCAGTTCGTGACCGGAAAAATTCTTCCGGCAACGGAAATGCTTTACCCTTAGCGGAAAAAATCCTTCTGCCAGATGAATTTTTCTTAAATGGTAGGGATCCCTCGCTCCGCTCGGGATTAAAAACGAAAAGCTTCGTTACCGCCGCAGAATCATCTCTTCCGGATCCATCAGGATCTTCGTGGTTCCTGCGGGGGCGGTGAGCTTGAAGGAAGTTTCCGGGTCGTCGACAAACACGAAGGCCAGAAAGCGCGAGGCGCCTTTGGCATTGACCGCAAAAATGGGAACCGCCGTGACTGTGTCCTTTCCCGTATGGCTTTGTCTGATGGTCCCGTTGACCCGTACCTTTTCGCCCGCAGGCGAGAGCTTGACGTCTTCCAGATTGAATTGCGGAATGGACGCGCCGTTCACCCAGCTGTCAAAAAACCAGTCCAATGATTTTCTGCCTTCGTAAGTCAAAGAAGCCGGCATGACTTTCTCAAAGGCTGCCTGCAGGTCGCGCGTGGATATCTTGTGGTTGGGTGATTGCGCCAGCAATGCCTTCAAAGCGGCGAAGAACTCCGCGTCACCTTTGCTGCCGTTGGCCTGGCGCAGCATTTCCCGCAGCATATGAATCAACCAGGTGCCGCGTCCATAGAGCACACGCTGATAGGCATTGGGAAATTTAGAAGAACTGAGCCTGGGACCAAGGGTTACCGGGCCTGCGTCACCGATGATACCGTGACCGGTCTCCTGCAAGAGTTCGCCTCGGTAATAGCTCAGAGCAATCCGGGTGGATTTTGGATCTTCTTTCTCCAGCATCAGCAAGGCGCAATAGTTTGCCAGGGCCTCAATGATCCACTCATCGCGATAGGAAACCCAGTCCACGGCGTCACCCCACCACTGGTGACCGGTTTCATGGGCAAGCATGAGGTGATCCAGCAGAAACTCTGTATAGGGATCTTTCACGCCTGCTGCGCGACGCTCATCCGCGTCAAGAAATGCCATGCTGGAAAGATAAATAAGGCCCGGCCATGACTGGCTTTCCAGACCCGGTAATTGCGTGATCTCCAGGTTGGAATAGGGAAAGGCATCCAGTTGGCTGGAGAGAAACTTTACCGTATCTGCCGCGCGCGATGCGATCCTCTGGACTTCACGGGCCGGTTCAGGATGTTTTCCGGCACGCGCCTCATGTGCTGCCAGCCCTTCTTCCACGTTTTTTGCGGCATAAGCATGGATGGTGACGCCGTTTGACCTGGTCTCCGCGGTTACGAATTTTCCCAGATTGAAGCCGGCACGGGTGATCGGCTTCTCTGTAATAAAACGGCTGATATGGTTGTAGCCTTGCATCTTGCTGACAACCTGCTTGCCGGTGGCTACCAGGGCCCAATCTTCGGGAAACTCAAAGGTCAAATCAAAATTTGAAAACATGGGTCCTTCGTTGGGGTACCACGTGCCGCGGGCGCCAACATAAAGAACATCACCCCCGGCGTTGAACATGACCGGCCCTGCATACTTGAACGTGAGCTTAACCGGTTGGTCCTTAGCCAGTGCCTGGGGAAATACAATGCCGACCAGATCATCACCCCTACGGGCCAGGTCGCTTCCGCCAATGGCCTGATTCTGTATGAACTCCACTGGCTGCCCCGCCGCCAATACTTCACTCAGCTGAAGATTTCGAGACAGCTCCATGACAAACGTACGCTGCCCTGTCCGGCGAGGGCGCAGAGTGACCTGCGCTTCAGCATTCATATAAGTTGGCGGTTCCACTCCGACGCGAATCTGGTAATCATCCAGGTCAAAGCGGTGCAAGAGTACCGCGTCCTTTTCGCGGGCCGAGCGCATGGGAAAAGAAGTCCATGTGTCATAGAAAAGTTCTTTTTCGCCTGCCTTGGCCTGCGCCACCGCGATCTGCTCCTGGGCATTTGTATTCCAATAGACGTCAAATACTCCGAGTTCTGAGCCGCCCATTCGTACATGCAGAAATTGTGAAGCTGATTCGCCAGCGTTGGTTAACGATTGCAAAATTGCCAGCGCGTCGCCCCGGGCGAGGTTCTTGAGAGGCTCTTCCCATCGGGCAAGAAATTCAGGCGATCCCTCCGCGGGCCTGAAACCTGCCTTCAGTTGTTCCACCAGTTTGTCATCCACAAAGCGCAGGTAGGCAGTGGTGAAACGCTGCTCCAATACTGCCGAACCGGTGAAGAGGGCTAATGAGGTACGTTCAGCGCGATCCGGCGCAATCAACAGGATTTCTCCCACGCCCTCAAAAACCGCTCCGGTCACGTGCCCGTCAATGGACCGCATCAGGCCGATGGTCCCATCGCTCAGGGATAGATGGATGTCTTCGCGCTGAATGGAGACTTCACGAATGCCATGCACGTCCTGAGGACTGATGGTGGGAGCAAGGATTTCACGATAGAGAGCCGTGCCCGGGCCCTCCAATGGTTTAGTCTGCGGCGCGCCCTGGCCTGCGCGCTGAGCAAGGAGATTGATGGGGGCCAATGCCATTACCAGCACTAGCACCTTCGTCACAGAGAACGCCGAGCACTGACTTCTATACATGCAATAATGACCGTGAAAATACGTGCGACTGATTATCACATTTTGCTGGGCGATCGTCCTCTGTGTTTCTGCTTCGGATTCGGCCTGGGCCGACACCATTGTTTTGAAAAGCGGCGCCCGGATCGTGGTGGATTCCGTGACCGAGCGCAACGGCCGAGTGGAATACACCATCGGCGACAATACGCTCACCATTCCCAAATCAATCGTGGTCCGCATTGAAGCCGGTGGCGGCCCTGTATCCAGTCCGCCAGAAACAGATTCTTCTTCCAGCAAAACGGCTGAGCCACCTGCCGTTCGTGAAGAGATGGCCGTGAGTGAAGACCTGATTGCGCGCGTGATCCGCAACAATCAGGTGGATACCGCCGCGCTGAAAGCGATTGAGCAGGAAGGCATTGCCGCGCAAACGGCCGGGGCCTTCGCCATCGCTGCAGGCTTTGAAGAAAACCACGCCGAGTATGCAGCAGCGGCCAACCACCTTCAGGAAGCGTTGCGTTTTCTACCCAATCATCCGGTGCTGCTGGAAAACTATGCTCAGATTCTTCTCCGGCTGGGACGCAATGCAGAAGGACTTACCCTGGCAGAGCAGGCCACGCGTGCCAATCCAAAATCAGCCGTGGCGTTTTCCATTTATGGTTACGCTCTCTACAAGAATGACAAAAGCCGCGAGGCGATTGCCGCACTGAAGAAGTCACTGCAGCTCGCGCCGGAACCGCAGGTCAAGCAGCTTCTGGACCGCCTGGAGCGCGAATCAAAGACGGAAGCCGACTTCCGGCAGCAGGAGAGCAGCCATTTTACTTTGCGCTATGAAGGGTCGCAGGCGCCCGACGCGCTGCGCCAGCAGATCCTGGACCTGCTGGAGGATGATTATCGAGACCTGCAAAACGATCTGGGCGCCTCACCGAAGAATATCTTCGTTTCTCTCTATACCGACCGGGCTTTCTTTGATGTGACGCAGGCGCCGGCGTGGTCAGCCGCGCTGAATGACGGCAAAATTCGCGTGCCCATCTCCGGGATCAAAGCCGTTACACCGGAGCTGGCGCGCGTGCTTCGCCACGAACTGACACATTCCTTCGTTTCGCAGATCGCACACAATCGCGCACCGCAGTGGCTCAATGAAGGCATTGCCGAAATTGAAGAAGGCACCACCACGCAGGCCTTCGGATCACGCCTGGCGTTGCTCTACTCCACTGGGCATCAGCTTCCGCTTAACCTTCTGGAAGGCAGCTTTGAAAGCCTGAGTTCCGGTGAAGCATCGGTGGCCTACGCGGAAAGTGTTGCTGCCGTGGAGTTCGTACGTGCGACGTACGGAATGAGCGATGTTGCCCGGATCCTGAAGCGGATTGGCGAAGGCCAGAGCGTTGAAACCGCGCTGCGCAGTACCATCCATGTCGGCTATGCCGAGCTGGAAGCGGATGTGACCGGATATTTGAAGAAGACGTACGGGGCGTAACATCACCCATTAACCAGGTTCCCGATCGATCCTCATTACATGTGAAAGCTGACCTTGACCGTGGTTTCAACCTCAACAGGTTCGCCGTTCAACAAATAGGGACGATATTTCCATTGCGTCACCCCTTCCAGCGCGGCTTTCCCCAGTACCGGATCGCCCTGCACTTGTTCCGCCGAAGCGATAGTGCCACCTCGATCAATCAGTACCTTCAGGATAACCTCCCCTTGAATGCGCTTTTCTTTGGCCTCTAAGGGATAAGAAATTGGCGCTCTGTGAATGAGATTTCCCTCGGCTACACCCTGCGAAACGCGCAGTCTTTTGGGTCTCGGCGAAGGTTGCGGCGTCGGTTGAGGCTGCTGACCCTCTGCCGGTGAAGGTGACGGGGTGGGCGATTGCGCCACAGTTGCCAAGGCCAAAGCGCAAAGAAGGGTAATCGCGGGCAAAAGGAGACCAGGTTTCATTTGTTTAGTTTTGTCGCCTCGCCATGCTGAGGCAAACCGGCAGCCCTGTCAATGGCATCTTTATTACGTGCTATCTGTTAGCATTTTCCCTTATGAAACGCCTGCTGATCATTGTCGCTAGTATTGTCGGGGTCTTAATTGTGGCTGCCTTGCTGGTTCCGCTGTTCATCAACGTGGACAGCTTCCGGCCCAAGCTGGAAAAGAGCCTTTCCACGGCCCTGAATCGTGACGTCCACATCGGCAAGCTGGACGCCTCCATTTTCAGCGGTGGCGCTTCCGCCACGGAGATCACCATCAATGATGATCCGGCGTTCAACAAAGGTGCGTTTCTGAAAGCGGGATCGCTCAAAGTGGGCCTGCACCTGATGCCGCTGATTTTCTCCAAGCGGCTTGAAGTCACCACCATTTCAGTGAACCAGCCGGACATCGTGCTGCTGAAGAACGCGGCCGGCAGGTGGAACTTCTCCACCATGGGCGCATCTTCCAACAAACCCAAGCAGACTTCGTCGGACAGTTCCACACCGGACGTATCGGTGGAGAAATTTGAGATTGTTGACGGCAAGATCCGCGTGGGCCAGAGCACTGGAGCCACGGCCGGCAAAGAACGCGTCTATGACAAGGTGAATCTCACGGTCAAGAACATCTCTTTAACCAGCGCGATGCCCTTCACTCTGACCGCCAACACGCCCGGAGGCGGAGCCCTTAAGCTTGATGGCCATGCTGGTCCGGTGAACCCGGAAGACGCAGCCAAAACGCCGCTTGATGCCAGCATTTCCATGGAGCACACTGACCTGACCAGCACAGGCTTTATCGATCCTGCCTCTGGACTGGCCGGCATCGTCGACTTTAATGGCAAGATCAAATCGGACGGCAAGAAGCTGGATTCCGAAGGCAAAGCCAAAGCCAGCAACCTGCGCGTGATCAAAGGCGGCCAGCCGGCAAAGACCCCGCTCGATCTCGACTACCATACGGAGTACGGTCTGGATTCACAGACAGGCACCATCAACACACAGCTTCATACGGGCAACAGCACGGCTTCCGCCGCCGGAACCATGGATGCCAAGGGCAAGGACATACTGGCCAACTTGAAGATTCAGGGGAAGAACATGGCTGTGAATGACGTGGAGACCCTGTTGCCGGCATTCGGCGTGATCCTTCCTCAGGGCGCGTCGCTGGAGGGCGGCAATATCAACATGGACATGACTGCCGAAGGCCCGCTGGATCGGCTGGTGATTGTTGGTCCGCTGAATATCTCCGGCACACATCTTAAAGGGTTTGACCTGAGTTCCAAGCTGGGATCTCTGGCGCAGTTTGCGGGCGTTAAGCCAAGTAATGACACGTTGATTCAGACCGTGAGCTCAGCTCTGCGCGTGGCCCCGGAAGGCATCAAGGCCGATAACATTGTTCTGGACGTGCCTTCCATGGGCAATCTCACCGGCAACGGCGTTATCGCCAACAATAATGCCCTCGACTTCAAAATGCTGCTCAAAGTGTCTGGCGCGGCCGCCAACACGCTGGGCAGCCTCACGCAGATATCGTCTGGCGTCCAGAGCCACGGCCTGCCCTTCACCATTACCGGAACCACGCAGAATCCCAAGTTCCTGCCTTCCCTGGGCGGAGACCTGAAGTCGGGATTGAAAGATACGCTGCTGGGTACGGTGCAGGGTAAACAAGGCCAGAATGGTAATCAACCGCCGCAGACGATGGACTTGAAAAATGCGCTTGGCGGAATATTTGGCAAGAAGAAGCCTTAGGATCTGGTGATCGGGTAATCGGCTGATCGGTTGATCGGAAGCATCTGGTGATCGAGTAATCGGCTGATCTGGTGATCTGATCGTTTGCGGAAAGTCTCGTTTTTCGGCCTCATCGATCACCTGGTCTACAGATCAACAGATCACCGGGTGGCCCCCGGATCTTTGATCACCCGATCTACAGATCTCCACCCGATGGCCGCATCCTGTTAAAATGTCTGCATAAAGCCCTGACTTTCAGCGTTCCCTAAATTAACCATCATGAAAGCCGCATTTATCATGAACATTATGAAGAAGTTTCTGATCAGTTCTGCCGCTCTTTTCATTGTTGCTCTGGCTGTCCATGCCGACAATATTGTGGACGAAATCATTGCCCGCGTGAATGACCAGATCATCACCCGCTCTGACTTTGACCGCGCCAAGACCACGAATCTTCAGGATCTCAAGCAGCAGTTTCCCGGTGACTGGCAAGCCAAGTGGACCAACGCAGAAAAGAACACGCTACGCGATCTGATTGACCGCCAGCTGCTTCTGGAAAAAGGCAAAGAGCTGGGCATCACGGGCGAAACCGATACGGTGAAGCGTTTGAACCAGATGCGACAGCAAATGGGATTGGCTTCCATGCAGGAACTGGAAGACGAAGCGAAAAAGCAGGGCATTTCCTTTGAAGACTACAAAGAGCAGATCAGGATTGGCGTGGTAACAGAGCAGGTCATTGGACAGGAAGTGGGCGGCAAGCTTCATATCACCAATGAAGAAATCCAGGAATTCTATAACCAGCACCAGAAAGAGATGGAAGGGCCGGAGGAGATCAACCTGAGCGAGATCATGATCCCGGTTGAGGGCGCGAACCCTGCGCCCAGACCTGAAGCTTCCAAGGATGGACAAACGCCTGCGCCGACTCCTGAGCTGGTTGCACCGCTGGTAGACGATCCCATCAAAGTAGCCCAGGCCGAAGCTCAGGCCAAGCAAGTGGAGAAACAGTTGAAGGACGGAGCAAAATTCTCTGATCTGGCGAAGCAGGTTTCCAAGGGACCAACGGCAGCGCAGGGCGGTCCGCTGGGAGCTTTCAAGAAGGGCGAACTGGCCCCGGTTCTTGAAGAGAAGACCATGTCATTGAAGGCCGGCGAATTTACTGAGCCCATTCGCACCAAGCAGGGTTTCATCATCTTTCGAGTCAATTCGCACAGGACTGCCGGCGTGCCACCGCTGAAAGAAGTGGAAGACAAGATCAAGGAAGCCCTTTACTCTCAGAAGCTGGAACCGGCTGCCCGGGCCTATCTTACGAAGTTGCGCGAACAGGCTTATATCGACATAAAATCGGGCTATGCCGACACTGGAGCCAGTGGCGACCAGACCAACAAACCTGTAGTAGTTGCCGCAGTGGGCGATCCCAACACGCAACAGGGAAAATCGGGCCTGAAGAAGAAGAAAAAGTTTCTATTGTTTTAGTTGACCTTCCCGCCAGGCTTTGGCTTGAATTCGAGCGAAACCTCGCGCCAAATGGCAGCTTAGTTCTTAAGCCGCCAGATTCTTCGCCTAATCCTACCAACCTCCCGGTGTTCTGGATGCGTCATATCTTCCAGATGGACTTGAAGGACTGGATATCCACGATCGCCAATTTTGCCGTGATCGCTGGGCTGATCTCGTATGGATTCCGGCTGTTTGCCGATTATCACGCGACGGGCCGCTGGGCCAAGAACGTAACTGGCCTGCTTTCCGGCATTGGCATGCTTGCATTGGCCGGCGCCATGTTGTTGACGCCCCGGAACGCGCTTGTCCTGCTACGCGTGGCGGAGACGGGGGCAGCGCGCGTGTTTCTCTTCATCAGCAGTGTTTTGCTGTTAGCGGCCATTGGCGCCTTTGGCATCATCAATTATTCACGGCCGCTGCGCCTCTGGCATGAGCGCAGAATCGAAAGGGCGTTGCGTCGTGAACTCCCCAAGATTCCATAAAACGGCCGGCGACCAGGCAAGCAAAGTACTGGACTGGCCGAACTCACCTCGGCAGGGTACAAAACCGAGACGCGGCTGGGCTCGCGTGCTTCCGGGCATGGTCACGGGCGCAGCAGACGTTGATCCCACGCTGGTTCTTACCGCCACCATCGCCGGGGCTGCTTTCGGCTACTCATTGTTGTGGGCAGTCCTGCTGTGCATCCCTTTTCTTCTTGCGGTGTTTGCCGTCTCGTCACGCATTGGATTTGAAACCCGCCAGGGGCTGGTAGACCTTCTCCGCGCCAAATATGGACGCAACATCGCTCTGGCGTTCGCCGGCATGATCGTACTGATCAACATGGCGATGATCGTGGCCGATCTGATGGCCGTGACTGACGCATTCTCCATCATCACACAGCTGCCACGCATGTTTTTCATTGCGGCCATTGGATTTCTGGTGTGGTGGATTTTGATCTTCCGCGACTATCGCAAGATCACCAACGCGCTGGTCCTGTTATCTCTGCCTCTTTTTATCTACGTAGCTGCGGCGATCCTTGCTCATCCCGATTGGCGCCACGTCTTGCTGAGTTCCGTGCTGCCGCACATTCCCAGGGGATCGTATTACCCCGAAACACTGCTGGCGATCTTTGGCGCGTTACTCACACCCTACGTTCTGGTCTGGCAGACCAGTTCGCATCGTGATTCTGCGCTGGCCGGCGGGCTGGTGCCCGGGACCGGTGAGCATCGCGCAGGGACGGTGGTCAGCACCATGCTTTGTTTTTCCATCATGGTTGCAGCCGGAACCGTTCTTAGAGTTCCAGCAGGTACTGACCTGACCACGCGAATAGCAGCTTCAGCTCTTTCGCCGGCCGTGGGATCACTGGGGCCGACTCTTTTTGCCCTTGGCATCATTGGCGCCGGAATGGTGGCGTTGCCGGTCCTTATCGCTTCGATGTGTTACAGCGTGGCTGAAGCCATGGCCTGGCGAAGCGGTCTGCATGAAAATCCCTGGGAGGCCAAGCCGTTTTACGTGCTGATCTCCAGTGCCACATTCGTGGCAGCGGCGCTGAATTTCATTCGCGTCAACCCGGTTACGGTGCTGTATTGGTCGCAGGTCCTGGCCGGCATTCTTACAGTTCCAATCCTGATATTTGTTCTCATGATTTCCAACGATAAGCGCGTCATGAGCACCCCTAATACCTGGGGGCAGAATTTCTGGATCGGCGCGGCTGCCGGCGCAGTAATCTGCGCGGGCATCGTTGTGTTGTTCTGGAAGGCGGTTGGCTAGAAACTGCCCGGCTGGAAACAGATCGGCTAAAGCAGGCCGGCGAGCAATTTGGTTGCATTCAGCGGCGGCACGGCTACAATGTCTGCGCTATGATGCGCACCCTACTCGCAGCCACACTGTTTGTCTCCCTGTCAGCCGGCGCCCAACAGAAAGATCCGGTTGAGATTACGTCTGAACCCAGCCATCACCTGGTGATGGAAAACCTGTTTGTTCGCGTCTTTGCCGTTACGGTACCACCCAAGGCGTCCACATTGATGCACCGCCACGGTAAGGATTACGTTACAGTCGCCCTGGGCGACTCTGAAATTCTGAACAACAAGCAAGGCGCAGCGCAGCCCATTGTGGTGAAGTTCAAAGACGGTCAAGTCGGTTATGCTGCCGCTGGATTGGTCCATTCCGTTGCCGATAATGGTGATGGCACTTTCCGTAACCTGACCATTGAGCTGATGCAGCCCACCACCAACCAAAAGGCCTGCACGGAAGCCTGCGAGATCCCGATTCCCTGCACGTCCGCTGACAAAACTCAGTGCGTGACGGAAACCAAGGTCATGGGCTCAGACCAATGGTCAGTGACGAATGTGGTGATGCCGGCGGGAGCTGTGTACCCGCAACATACACACCTGGCCAACTTCCTGGTGATACCGGTGACGGATGGCGACGCGAAAGTCAAGGCGCAGGACGGCCCGGAAACCACGCTTCACGTAGAAGCGGGTAAGCCCACATGGAACAATCCCGTGGTGCACACCATCACCAACACAGGATCGAAGACAACACGAGTTGTTATCCTTGAGTTCCGTGGACGGCCAGCCGGTGAGGGATCGGAATCCATGGGCAATCCGGCCAAGCCTGACGATCACAAGCACGATCACTAAATCAGAAACGCCCTAAGTCTGCTCGGGCGTCCTGCCTATGACTTCAGGACGCCCCGGAGGCTGTACGAACGATGGTCATCTTAAGCTTGTCAGTCCAGTCTTAAAGTCCCTACAATCTTCTATATATATGGATTTCGTCCGTCTCTCGGGGCTACTGCTTGTGTCCCTTGCCGCCTTGGCCCAGCAGCAGTCCGTGGAAATTACCTCTGAGCCCAGCCACCATCTCGTCATGGAGAACGCCTATGTGCGCGTCTTTGACGTAACCGTGGCGCCTAAGGCTTCTACGCTGGTCCATCGTCACAACAACGATTACGTGTTTGTTACGCTGGGCGATTCAGATGTAATCAGCGCGCGTCCCGGTGAAAAGCCCGCTGCCCTTGTGCTCAAAGATGGTGAAATCCGTTACACACCGGGCAAGTTCGCTCATGCGGCCATCAACCAGAGTGACAAGCCGTTTCATAACATCACGATTGAACTGCTGAAACCGGCAACGAACGTGAAGAGCTGCAATGGCGATTGCGTCCAGGAAGGCTGCCTCGGAGCTACTCTGAACTCACCGCCCGGCCCCTGCCCGGTTGTTCAGAGACAGATCATTACCGACCAATGGAAGATGTCTCTCTATCAAGCATCACCGTCAATCCTTGTACAACCAGGATCCGGGGAGTCCGGTGCGTTATTGATTGCGGTTTCCAATTTAGAGATTCAATACCCACTGACGCAGGCAAAGTCCTCGCAGCTTACGCCAGGCGGTATTTCCTGGATTTCAAGTAAAAATGTGCAGTCGCTGAAGAGCGCCGACGCCGATCCCGCAAGGTATGTATTACTGGAATTTAACCCGGAGAAGCAATGACCCTGCCAGAAGCCGCAGCCAACACGCAGCCTGATACTCCCGAAGCCCGGGCCTACAATCGCACCAAGCGGTGGCTGGAGATCGGTGATATGGCTGTGAGCATCGGCTTCCTGGTGCTGCTGCTGGTCACAGGCTGGTCAAGCTCGCTGCGTGATGTCGCTATCCGGCTCTCCCGCGAACATTACGTCCTGCAGCTTTTCTATTACGTTGTGTTTCTGAGCATCTTGAGCAAGGTTCTCGGCTTCGGCCTGGATTTTTATGGCTTCCGGCTGGAACATCGCTACAACTTATCGAACCAGCGGCTCTCCGCATGGTTGAAAGACGAAGCCAAAGGCTGGCTCCTGGGTCTGGTGCTGGCGACGGTGCTTTGCGAGATAATTTACGCCTTGATACAGGCCTCGCCCGAACATTGGTGGATCTTCGCCTGGCTCATCTTCATCGGGATGTTTATCTTCTTTGCCCAGATCGCTCCGGTTGTGCTCTTTCCGCTCTTCTATAAATTCGCGCCATTGCAAAATGACGAACTGAGAGCGCGTCTGGTCCGGCTGGGCGAACGCGCCGGCACACGGGTCCGCGGAGTTTACGAGTGGAAGCTTTCCGAGAAGAGTAAGAAGGCCAACGCCGCCTTGACGGGATTGGGCAATACCCGGCGCATCATTCTGGCCGACACGCTACTGCAAAACTACAGCAATGATGAGATTGAAGCCGTGCTGGCGCATGAGCTTGGCCACCACGTCCATGGGCACATCATAAAAAGCATTGCCGTGGAGGCTGTAGTCACACTGGCGGGATTCTGGGCTGCAAATGCGGCGCTGCGTTACGCCATCGACGAGCGGAAGATGTTTGAGCACCTCACCGACTTTGCCAACCTGCCGCTGCTGGTGCTGGTTTCCACCATCCTGTCACTGGTGCTGATGCCTGCGCTCAACGCTTACTCTCGATTTACGGAACGCCAGGCCGACCTGTATTGCTGGAAATCCGTGCCCACCATTGCTCCCTATGTCTCCGCGATGGAGAAGTTGAACAAGCAGAACCTGAGTGAAAGCAACCCATCGCGAGTGGTGGAAGTTCTTTTTCACTCGCACCCGCCGATTTCCAAGCGAATCGCGGCGGCGGAAGAGTGGGCGAGAAAACATCGGCCCAGCCTCGCTTAGAATTGAGAATTTGAAATTTCAAATCTTAAATTTGAAATGCTCAGCGCCCTGCCTTCAGCATGGCTTCCACTTTTTGCAGATCATCTTCCGTGTCCACGCCCACGGTGTTGTGCGGCGTCTCGGCAACGTAGATATCAATGCCATTGTCCAGGAATCGCAACTGTTCCAGCCGCTCGGATGCTTCGAGCTTTGATTCCGGCAGGCTGCAAAATCTTTCCAGAGCCGGCCTGCGATAGGCATAAAAGCCGAGATGCTTGAAATACGGAATAGCGCCGTGGCCGCTCTTGTCGCGATCAAAGGGAATCGTTGACCGGGAAAAATACAGCGCCCGGCCATTTTTCGCCACCACTACTTTCACCGCATTGGGATTGCTGATGTCGTGAATGGGGCATGGCGTCATGATGGTGGAAACTTCCACTTCCGGACGGCTCATGGGTCCAAGCAGGGCCTCAAGGTGCTCAGGCCGCGCCAATGGCTCGTCGCCCTGCACGTTGACGTACACGTCGGCTTCGATTCGTTGCGCAACTTCAAACACCCGATCCGTCCCGCTGCGATGTGCGGGAGAAGTCATCTCCGCTCTCCAGCCTTTTGATCTCGCCATCTGCATGACTTCTTCCGAGTCCGTGGCAATGATCACTTCTTTCAGAAGCGAGCAGTTCCTGGCCGCCTCGTAGACACGCTGGACCATCGCCTTTCCGGCAATCTCGCGCAAGACTTTTCGCGGCAGCCGCGTGGAACCGAGTCGCGCAGGAATAATCGCGATGGCGGAAAACGTTTTGGCCGTGGGCAAAGCTAGCCTCGTTTTCTCATGGCCTGAAGTTTTTGTGACTTCTCTTCCACGCTCTTGACCAGCTTCTCTTTCAGCGATTTCAGCTTACCTGCAACGGTCGTATTGCTGAGTCCGATGATCTGCGCGGCAAGAATTCCGGCATTGGTGGCGCCAGCCTTACCGATCGCCGTGGTGGCAACAGGAATTCCCGCCGGCATCTGCACGATCGCCAGGAGGGAATCCATGCCGTTCAGCGGCGTGGATGGAATCGGCACGCCGATGACCGGCAACGTAGTCTCAGCAGCAATCACGCCAGCAAGATGCGCCGCGCCGCCCGCGCCTGCAATGATTACCTTGATCCCGCGCCCGGCGGCGTTCCGAGCAAACTCTGAGGTCCGGGCCGGAGAACGATGCGCCGAAGTTACATCAATCTCATAGGCGATACCGAAATCGTCCAGCGCCTTGGCCGTTTCATTCATGATCTCCAGGTCCGAATCCGAACCCATAACGATGGAAACAAGTGGATTTTCTGCCATCCCCTCTCAACCTCAATTCATTTTTTGATTATTTGGATTTCAGCGCCCGCGCGCCGATGTCCTTGCGATAGTAGATGTCTTCAAAACTGATCTGTGATGCCGCGGCGTAAGCCTTAGTGATGGCATCCTTCAATTGCGGGGCTCTGGCTGTAATTCCCAGCACTCTGCCGCCGCTGGTGTAATAGTTACCGTCTCGTTTGCTGGTTCCGGCGTGGAATACTTTCACGTCCGGCATCTGGGCTGCGCGATCGAGGCCGGTGATCTGCTTTCCACTCAGGAACGCTCCAGGATATCCAGCCGACGCGGCCACCAGGCAACAGGAAGCGTCGCTTGACCACTTGAAGATTCCATCACTCACACGGCCTTCCACAGATGCTTCCAATGCTTCGAGCAGGTCACTGTCGAGCCGCATCAGTACGGCCTGTGTTTCGGGATCGCCAAAGCGGCAGTTGAACTCCAACACCATGGGGCCACGCGGCGTCATCATCAGGCCGCAGTACAGGATGCCTTTGTATGGAGTGCCTTCGGCAGCCATTCCCGCCACCATGGGTCGCGCAATGTGATTCAGCAACCACTCCACCATCACAGGATCGGCGAGTGAATCGATCGAGTAAGCGCCCATGCCGCCCGTGTTGGCTCCAGTGTCTCCATCGCCAATGCGCTTGTGGTCCTGCGCAGCAACCAGAGGCGCCACGCGCTCTCCATCACTCAGTACCAGAAAAGAAAGTTCTTCACCTTCCAGAAATTCTTCCAGCACCACCCGGCGTACCGGCGAGCCCAGCAGCTTTCCGCTGAACATATCTGCCGCAGCAACCGCAGCTTCTTCCTTGGTCTGTGCGATCACCACGCCTTTGCCCGCAGCCAATCCGTCAGCCTTTACCACCACAGGCGTAGAAAATAACCCCAGCGACCTGCGTGCCTCTTCTTCATTGGTGCAGGTGGCGTAATGGGCCGTGGGCACATTGTGCCGCTGCATGAATTCCTTGGCAAAGCTTTTGCTGGATTCAAGCTGGGCCGCAGCCTGCGTGGGACCAAATACTTTCAGCCCGCGACGGGTGAATTCATCCACCACCCCTAAAGACAGCGGCAACTCGGGGCCGATCACGGTGAGGTCAGGCAGGATCTGGTGCGCAGCGGCCAGCAGACTGTCGATGTGTCTGGGGTCGCCGGGCAGGCAGGTGGCTTCATCGCAGATGCCTCCATTTCCGGGAAGACAGTAAATCTGGGAAACGCGCGGCGACTGGCGCAGCTTCCACACCAGCGCGTGCTCCCTGCCTCCGCTACCAATGACCAGTACTTTCATAGACGAATCGTGACACTTGAGAATAAATCATTGCAGCTGAATTGTGCGACTCCGGGACTCCAAGTCTGTCAAATTGAGAGTCATAAAAAAGCCCGCCACTCTTCGCGGCGGGCCTTCTTTATACGATTATGGACGCAGACGCCTTCGCCTGCGCAAGTTGTTTCCTAGTGAGCGCTGGCCGTGGTCTGCGCCGGAGATGTCACGCCCAGCTGCCAGAACATGAACATCAGCTCGTCGGCGGTGTTGGTGATTTGTTTTCCCACCGGCGTTCCGCCAGAGTGACCCAGCTTGGTTTCATAGTGCAGCATGATTGGCTTATCAGAGCCGTTTGCCGCCTGCATCAGGGCCGTCATCTTGCGCGCATGCAGAGGAGCCACGCGTGTATCCGCGTCCCCGCTGACAAACAACGTCCCCGGGTATTTGGTCCCGGCTTTTACGTGATGATAAGGCGAATACGCGTAGATATATTTGAACTGCTCCGGATTATCGGCTGAACCGTATTCCGGCACCCAGTAACTGGCCACCAGAAACTTGTGATAGCGCACCATGTCCAGCAGCGGGTAATTACAGATGACCGCGCGGAACAGGTCAGGACGCTGAGTGAGCATGGCGCCCATGAGCAATCCGCCGTTGCTGCCACCGCGGATCGCCAGTTTGGGCGTGCTGGTGTATTTGTTGGCAATCAGCCATTCGGCTGCGGCGATGAAGTCGTCAAACACGTTCTGCTTCTTCTCCAGCATGCCGGCATGATGCCATTCTTCGCCGAATTCGCCGCCGCCACGCATATTAGCCAGTGCCCAGACGCCGCCCTTGGCCATCCACGTTGCCGCCATGGCGCTGAATGCCGGGGTGGAACTGATGTTGAACCCGCCGTATCCAGTCAGCAGCGTGGGATTGGACCCATCAAGCTTCAGTCCCTTGGCATAGGCCAGGAACATGGGAACCTTGGTGCCATCTTTCGAGGGATACCAGACCTGCTTCACTTCATACTGGTCGGTCTGGATGGGAATCTTGGGCTGGAAATACACTGACTGCTTGCCTGTGCTGATGTCGTATTTATAGATGGTGGTGGGGACGTGGAAGGAAGTGAAGATGTAATAGCCTTCCTTTTGCTTCCAGCGGCCAAACATGTTGGACATGCTTCCCAGCGTTGGCGGCGTAACCTCCCGCACCTGCTTACCATCTGTATCCAGCACGCGCAGCTTGTTCACTATATTTTCCGTTTGTTCAACAATCAGCTTGCCGTCGGCGAGTGTGAATCCTTCAATGACGGCGCTGCTCTGGGGAACAACCTCACGCCAATTTTCACGACCAGGCTTCTTCAGGTCGGCCACCATGATGCGCCATTTGGGCGCGTTCCAGTTGGTGCGAATGAACATCTGGTCGCCGGCAATCTCGCCTTCGAAGGCGGACATCAGGGTGTTCTCAACCGGCGTAATCGGGCCGTTGGCCTTCAGGTCCTTAAAGTAGAGCTCGCTTCTCACCGCTGCGGAACCGTAGCTCACGCTGAGCTGCAGGTAGTGACCGTCTTCTGATACCTGCGTGTTGATGAATTTGTCAGGTGTATAGCCTTTGCCGAAAATCTCCGCGTCCTGGTCAGCATTGGTGCCCATCTTGTGGAAATAAGCCCGCGGCCCTTCCGGCGTGACCTTGGAATAGTAGATCCCTGACTTATCCGGGACCATACTGACTCCGGCATACCGCGCGCGGGGAAATGCGTCTGCCATGTCCTTGTGCGTATCAACATCCATGAGACGCGGGCTGAGCTCATCTTCGCCACCCTGGCGTAACGCATAGGCCATGAGCTTGCCGTCTTCCGAAAGTGAGAGAAGAACCACTGTGGTGGTGTGCTCAGGGTTCAGCGCGAGCGGGTCAATGAGCAAATCCTCTTTGCCATCCGCACCATGGCGCACATACAAGGACGCCTGATCTTTGTCCGCCGCTCGCCGTGAGAAGAACTGGCGGTCGCCGCGAATCAACGGCGCGCTCATGGACTCAGTCTTGAGCAATCCGCTCAGCTTGTTGACGATTTCCTCACGCCCCGGAATCTTTGCCAGCGTGGCGTCCGTGTAAGCATTCTCGCGATCGATCCAGGCGCGCGTTTCCGGACTGTTCTGGTCTTCCAGCCAGCGGTAGGGATCGGTAATTTCCATGCCCTGAACGGTTTCTGTTACTTCTTTGACCTCGGTTTTAGGCGGGCCGGTAACTGAAATCTGCTGGGAAACCTGCGCTCCCATTAAGGCCAGAACGGAAACGATCACGAAAAGAAAGCTAAGATGGCGCACACGCATGGATGGAACCTCCGGAAAGAACAAAATCTTGAGTCGACGCGATTTCAGGATGGGGACGGAGCTATCCCGGGTAGTCTAGTGCCAGCTTGAACTCTGGTCAATCATGAATACTGCTGGCGAAGCGTGATTAAGGCAGGACTACGCTATTTATTAACTGGTAACCTTGATTTTCATCCTTGATTTTTATAACTAGACAGCAATAGGGCTGTACAGCCACAATCTTAGGGATCAAGCCCCGGGAATCAAGCCCCTGATTGTCCGCCAATTCTGTCTCTCTAGAAAGGACCACCCGTATGAAGTCTGTTTTCAAGGCGTTTTTGTGTCTGGTGCTGATGGCCGCCGCCGTGACCCCTCAAAATATGGTTGCTCAAAATAAAGCCGCACAGGATAAAGCTCCAAAATCCTCCATCACCGGCATGCCGCCCCTTGTCGACCGCGAAATTTTCTTTGGTAATCCTGAAATCGCTGGTGCCCAGATTTCTCCGGATGGAAAATATCTTTCCTTTTTGAAGCCGTGGAAGGACACCCGGAACGTCTACGTCAAAGGCGTGGATGAGCCTTTTGAAGCCGCGCGCCTGCTCACGACCGAAGCAAAGCGCCCGGTGGCCGGTTATTTCTGGACCCGTGACAGCAAATACATCCTTTATGTGAAAGATAAAGACGGCGACGAAAACTACAACGTGTACGCGGTTGATCCCGCAGCCAAGCCTGCGGCCGGAGCAGACGCTCCTGTTTCCCGCGATCTCACCGGCGTAAAAGGCGTCCGTGTACAGATCTACAGCCTGCCCAAGAACGATCCTGACGTGGCGTACATCGGCCTGAACGATCGCGATAAGGCTTATCACGATCTCTACAAGCTCAAGATTTCTACGGGCGAGAAGACGCTGGTCCGCCAGAACACAGAAAAAGTCTCAGCCTGGGTGTTTGACACCAAAGGCAACCTGCGCCTTGCCTCCCGCACAGCCGACAACGGTGACAATGAAACGCTGCGCGTGGATGCTGACAAGTTCACCCTCATTTATTCCTGCAGCGTCTTTGAATCCTGCGGCCCTGCCCGCTTCCAGAAGGACGGTAAGCTGGTTTATTTCGAAACCAATAAAGGTGATGACGTAAATCTCTCTGCTTTGACTCTGCTGGACCCTGCCACCGGCAAGACGCAGATGGTTGAATCTGACCCGCTCCACAAAGTCGACTTCGGCAATGCGGTCTTCTCTGACGCCACGGACGAATTGGTGATGACCACGTATGACGACGCGAAAATCCGTCGTTATTACAAAGACAAAGGCTATGGGGCAGACTATAAATGGCTGGAAGGCAAGCTGCCCAACATGGAAGTCTCCATCGGCTCGCGCACACTGGACGACCAGAAGTGGATTGTAGTCGCCCATAGTGATGTTGAGCCCGGCGTCAGTTATTTGTTCGACCGCAAGACGAAGAAGTTGACCAAACAGTTCCGGGTTTGGGAAAAACTGCCGCGTGAGGCACTGGCAGAGAAAAAGCCGGTCACCTTCAAGTCATCAGACGGGCTGGAAATTCCCGCCTATCTGACGTTACCGAAAGGCGTACCCGCAAAAAATTTGCCACTCATCATGCTGCCGCATGGCGGCCCGTGGGCGCGTGATCAATGGGGCTATGATCCCTTCGCGCAGTTCCTAGCCAACCGCGGCTACGCTGTGCTTCAACCCAATTTCCGCGGATCCACCGGCTATGGCAAGAAGTTCCTGAACCTCGGGAACCTGCAATGGGGCCGCACCATGCAGGATGACATTACCTGGGGAGTGAAATATCTGGTGGCAGAAGGCATCGCCGATCCCAAGCGCGTTGGCATTCTCGGCGGCTCATACGGAGGCTATGCCACACTCGCCGGAGTTGCATTCACGCCGGACATTTACGCAGCGGCGGTCGACATTGTTGGTCCTTCCAACCTGATTACGCTGCTGGAATCCATTCCGCCATACTGGGAGCCGATCCGCAAGACGTTCTACATGCGCATGGGCAATCCCACCACGCCGGAAGGCAAGGCGCTGTTGAATGAGCGTTCTCCCTTGTATTCGGCGGACAAAATCAAGACGCCGCTCCTGGTGGTCCAGGGCGCCAATGACCCTCGCGTAAATAAGAGGGAAGCTGAGCAGATCGTGATCGCACTGCGTGATCGCGGATTCCCGGTTGAGTATCTGCTTGCGCCCGATGAAGGCCACGGCTTTGCCCGTCCGGTAAACAACATGGCCATGTTCATGGCTTCAGAAAAATTCCTGGCCAAGTATCTGGGCGCCCGCTTTCAGGATGGCGGTTCTCCTGAATCAGTGGCCCGCCTGAAGGAACTCACGGTTGACCCCAAGACCGTGGTGCTGGCCAAAAAGGCCGATCCCGGCAGCGTCGGCGTACCCAAGCCGGCGATGGACCTGAAGGCCGGCACCTACAAATACAAATCAACTGTTTCGATGGGCGGCCAGCAGATTCCGCTTACCTCCTCCACGGCGATTACGGAAGATAACGGCGGGTGGATCGCTACGGAAACGCTGGAAACTCCCATGGGTCAGGCCGTAACCACTTCATCGATGGAAAAAGGTACGCTCATTGTGAAGAAGGTGACGGTAAAACAAGGCGCAGTGAACATGAACGTTGATTTCGCCGGCAACAAGGCTACTGGCAATATGACCGCCAACGGCCAGGACAAACCCATCGCTGCCGACCTTGGTGGTCCGGTATTTTCCGATGGCGCGGGCTCGACTTTGGCCATTGGCTGTCTGCCTCTGGCTGAGGGTTACACCACCAGCTATCGCAACTTTGACACCCAGAAACAAAAAGAAAAGCTGATTGATCTGAAAGTTGTGGGCATGGAAAGCGTAACGGTACCTGCCGGTACGTTTGACGCTTTCAAGGTGGAACTCACGTCGGCCGACGGCGGATCAGACAAAGCAACGGTCTGGATCGCCAAAGATACCCGCAAGCCTCTCAAGATGTCAGCGGTTCTGGCGTCAATGGGCGGAGCCACTTTGACGTCTGAGCTGGAACAGTAAGAAAGCAAATCACAACCAGCCCACCCATCGCTATGTGGTTTGGGTGGGCTTTTTCTTTGCCATTTACAATTCGAAAATACCTGAATCGTTCTTGGACGAAAAACAACCCTGTCGTGATCGCCAGACTCATCTCCGTATTTCTTGGCATGCTCATCTGCTGGCTGCTGAATGTTGTGCAGCTTGGCATCGCCTTTGTTCTGCTTTCCAGCAGCGAGAAACTTCTGCCCGCCGTGTACACCTTGTCACTTGCATTGGGACTGGTACAAGTCAGCTATGTGGTTCCGCTATGGAGATATCTGCGCAGGAAAAACAAGCGCGACGCCGCTACTGGCCTCCTGATGGCCGCGGGTATCAGCCTGTGTATTAACTTGCTGGTGGACTATTATTTTTTCGGAACGAGAATGTTTCATGCTTGAGTGACACTGTGAATAAGACACAAGGGTCTTAAACCAGGCATCCTAAAGAGAAGCGAATCAAAGAGAAGCGAGCTCCGGCGCTTCCCTGAGATTTGGCGTTTACAGCGTCAAGTCATGTGGAGTGAATCGTGACGCCAGTCTTAACCGATAAAGGATTTTATAAGTGTCTGGTTTCAGGCTGACTTGTGTTAAATATTGCGGTTCAACCGAATGATCAGCGCTGTTTTTGCTAACTCAGAGATTTACCTTATACTGTAAGGCTTTCATGTCGACGCCCACAACGCCCGTCCAAGACCGGCCCAGCTTCTTCCGCAAACTTCTTCCCACGTTGAAACGTGGCGAAATGTGGCGCTATTTTGGACCAGCATTTGTCGCCAGCGTTGCCTACATTGACCCCGGCAACTTTGCGAGCAACTTTGAAGGCGGGGCAAAATTTGGCTACACCCTGCTCTGGGTCCTGCTGTGGTCAAACGCCATGGCGATTCTCATCCAGTATCTTTCCGCCAAGCTGGGAATTGCCACGGGCAAGACCCTGCCCCAGAATTGCCGGGCGTATTTCTCTCCGAAGATCAACTTTGGCCTGTGGATAGCCGCTGAGCTGGCCGCACTGGCCACTGACCTGGCAGAGTTTCTGGGCGCCGCGCTGGGCTTTTACCTGCTATTCGGCATACCGCTTTTTCTGGCTGCCCTCATCACCGCGGTAGTCGTGTTCCTGATGCTGGCGGTTGAGCTCTACGGGTTCCGTCGCCTGGAACAATTGATCATGGTTTTTGTTTTTGCCATTGCCGGCTGTTATGCATTTGAGATGTTCATTGTACATCCGGACTGGGGAGCAGTCATGCACGGCGTGCTGGTTCCTAAAATCAATTCGCAGAGCATCTATGTTGCCGTGAGCATGCTGGGCGCAACCGTGATGCCGCACGTGATCTATCTGCACTCTGCGCTGGTACAACATCGCGTGCGTGAAGATGAGCAGGAAGACCCAGCCAACCGGATTCACTTCACCCTGAAGCACCTGCGTTACGAATTGTGGGACGTGCTTGCCGCCATGAACGGGGCCTGGCTCATTAACTCTGCCATGATCGTGATGGCGGCTGCGGTCTTCTATAAAAGCGGCATCAACTTCACTTTTGATGAAGCTCACCTGACGCTCAAGCCGATCCTGCCCAGCGTCTCGGCCGTCGCATTCGCTCTGGCGCTGCTGTTCTCCGGCTTGTCCTCTTCCACGGTTGGCACCATGGCAGGACAGGTGATTATTGAGGGCTTCCTCGATATCAAGTTCAGTGTGTTCCTGCGCCGGTTGCTCACCATTATTCCTTCGCTGGTGGTGATTGCCCTCAAACTAGATCCCCTCAAGATTTTGGTACTATCACAGGTTGCGCTGAGTTTTGCCATTCCGTTTGCTCTGGTGCCGCTGGTGATTCTGACTCGCTCGCGAGCCGTGATGGCTGACATGGCGAACGATCAGCGCACCAACGTGATGGCTTACCTGGTGACCCTGGTGATCGTGGGCCTGAATGTTCTCCTGCTGTTCAGAATCCTGGGCGGCGAATTTTAATCAGGCCAGAGATTGACGGATCTTCTCAGCGCGGCCGCGAATCTAAAGAAGCAGGTGCATTCCTATGAACTCATTCAATAGCAAATCCAGATTGCGTGTCGGCGCAAAGGAGTATGAGATCTTCCGCATTGATGCCATGACCAACCATGGCTGTGAGCCGGCGCAGCTTCCTTATTCAATGAGAATTCTGCTGGAAAATCTTTTGCGGACGGAAAACGGCCGTAGTGTCACCGCTGATGACATCAAGTTCCTGTCCCAATGGCAACCTGCCGCTATTCCCGATAAAGAAATTGCATTCACCCCTGCCCGCGTACTGATGCAGGACTTTACCGGAGTGCCCGCTGTGGTTGATCTGGCTGCCATGCGTGACGCCATGAAGACAATGGGGGGTGACGCCAACCTGATCAATCCGCTTCAGCCCGCCGAGTTGGTGATCGATCACTCAGTGCAAGTGGACGAATTTGCAGCCAGAAACTCCTTCGCCGTAAACGCCAGGCTGGAGTTTCAGCGCAATCAGGAACGCTACGCGTTTCTGCGCTGGGGACAATCGGCGTTCCGCAACTTCAAAGCCGTGCCGCCGGACATGGGAATTGTCCACCAGGTGAACCTGGAATACCTGGCACGCGTGGTTTTCACCAATGACAAGAACGGTGTCGGCGTCGGCGTCACCCAGGCCTACCCTGATACCGTTGTTGGAACTGACTCGCACACCACCATGATTAATGGCCTGGGCGTTTTAGGCTGGGGTGTGGGCGGTATTGAAGCCGAGGCCGCAATGCTGGGCCAGCCGGTTTCCATGTTGCTACCACAAGTTGTGGGCTTCAAACTTACCGGAGCGCTCAAGGAAGGCACCACGGCCACGGATCTGGTTCTGACCGTGACGGAAATTCTGCGGAAGCTTGGCGTGGTAGGAAAATTTGTAGAGTTTTTTGGCGCCGGGCTGGATCAATTGGGGCTGGCGGATCGCGCCACCATCGCCAACATGGCTCCTGAATACGGTGCTACCTGCGGCATCTTCCCTGTGGACAGCGTCACTCTGGATTTTCTGCGCATGACCGGCCGCAGCCCTGAGCTGGTAGCGCTGGTTGAGGCCTACTGCAAAGAACAAGGCCTTTTTAGAACAACCAACACGCCGGACGCGCAGTACACACAGGTGGTTGAACTTGATCTAAGCACCGTGGAACCAAGCGTGGCCGGACCAAAGCGCCCGCAGGACCGTTCACCGTTGTCCAAAGCGAAAGAATCGTTCGAGAACGCGCTGCCGACCCTGATTGGCCCGCGCGCACAGAAAGACGGCGACAAGGCCGCTCCCAAGCAGGTCTCACGATTCGAGGGTGAAGGCGGCACTACGGCCGTAGACCTGGAAGATCCAACCGCTCCCGCCGCCACCAAGCGTGTATCGGGAATTTTTGATCAAATGCACGATGGCTCCATTGTGATCGCCGCCATCACCAGTTGCACGAATACATCGAATCCTTCCGTGATGATGGCTGCCGGCCTTCTGGCAAAGAAAGCCATGGAAAAAGGCCTGACGCGCAAACCCTGGGTGAAGACTTCACTGGCTCCAGGATCGCGGGTGGTCACAGAGTACTATCGCAAGGCCGGCCTCATTCCTGCACTGGAGTCAGTGGGATTTCACGTGGTGGGCTATGGCTGCACCACTTGCATCGGCAATTCTGGTCCGCTGCCGAACGATGTTTCCTACGCAATCAATGAAAAGGAACTGGTAGCCGTTTCAGTGCTGTCCGGCAATCGTAACTTTGAAGGACGCATCAACTCAGAAGTCCGGGCAAATTATCTGATGTCACCGCCCCTGGTGGTGGCCTACGCGCTGGCCGGGCGCATGGACATGGACATCACGACGGAACCGCTGGGCAATGGCAAGGATGGTAAGCCTGTCTATCTGAAAGACATCTGGCCAACGCAGAAAGAAGTGCAGGAGACGCTTTCCAGCAGCATTGATTCCGGCATGTTCAAAGACAATTACGCCACCATCTTTGAGGGCGACGACGAGTGGAAGAAGCTATCTGTCCCGAAGGGAAACACGTACACCTGGGACCCGAAGTCAACCTACATCAAGCGCGCACCCTATTTTGACGGCATGCCTGCGAAACCGGCGCCGGTCAAGGACATAACCGGGGCCCGCGTGCTGGCCAAACTGGGGCACAGCGTAACCACTGACCACATCTCGCCTGCGGGTTCCATCAAGGCAAACAGCCCCGCGGGTAAATATCTTCAGGAACGCGGCGTGGGGCCGGATGACTTCAACTCTTACGGGTCGCGACGGGGAAACCATGAAGTGATGGTACGCGGAACGTTCGCCAACATACGCCTGCGCAACCGACTGGTGCCGGAAGCAGAGGGCGGGATCACTAAACACTTCCCCAGTGGCGAAGTCATGCCCATCTTTGAGGCGTCGGAAAAATATATTGCTGATGGTGTCCCTCTCATCATCCTGGCAGGCAAGGAGTATGGCTCCGGTTCGTCACGCGACTGGGCAGCCAAAGGCCCGTTGCTTCTGGGTGTAAGGGCGGTGATCGCTGAAAGTTACGAGCGTATACACCGTTCCAACCTGGTGGGCATGGGAATTCTTCCGCTGCAATTTCTTTCGGAAGAAGATACAGAGACGGTTGGACTCAAGGGCGATGAAGTCTTCGACATCCTGGGGTTACCGGAAATGTTGAAGACCAGGTTCGCGTCCGGCAAACAGATCCGAGTGCGAGCCACATGCGCCGACGGCACGATCACGGAATTCGATGCGCAGGTAAGAATCGATACACCGCAGGAAATCCTGTATTACGAGAATGGCGGAATCCTGCAATACGTTCTGCGGCAGCTTTTAGCGAATAAACCGCAACCGGAAACCGCGCATGTGGGCTAGGGCCCCCTTCGGCCATCTGACCAGTGCAGGCCAGATGCAAATTTCCAGAGATGCTGGATTTTCGTTTTTTGTTAAGGGAAAAGTTAGTCAAAAGGCATTTTGTAAAACGAGGTAAAATACCCCGAATTACGGTGCAGGTTACCGGCATTCGGGAGCTGTTGGTTAGGTACTGCGATTGCTCCTTTTTTGAGGTGACGAATGGCAACGATTCGCTGTGACGCGCATGGTGTCAGCCATGAGGCATTCGTCTGCAAGCACCTGGTTTACGGTAAATATCTCGGCTTTTTCTGCGATCTTGATGATCACGGAAACCCCTTCCCTGACGCGTGGTGCAACGGCTGCGAACTGGTGCGGATAGAGCACAACGGCTGGTGCGATGCCACCGAAGAAATCATTGAAATTGCCCTGGTTTGCGGCGGCTGCTACGAAGAAATCAAGGAACGCAACCTGCTCGGCAGCGAATCCAGTTCAGCCCTGCAATAGACTGCAAACCAGCAGCTCACAAATCCAGCATCCCGGCTTCTATGTTCTGGCTCAATTTTGCGTTCGAGCCCCCTTTTCAAACCCGGATTCCAGCGTGATAATTGTGTGTTTCACCGGTTCTTAACATGTCCACCTGGAGTCCGCGACCCCTCTTGATCAAAAGCAAAACCGAATAGTGGAAAAAACTCTTCGGATCAACTCGCCTACATTCCGGCCTGGGCTTGCCATTTAGGAGGCACTTTGAAGGTTTACGAAGGCAAAGACATCCGCAATCTCGTCGTGATTGGCCATTCCCACTCGGGAAAGACATCCCTGGTTTCTGCCATGTTGTTCACCGGCGGAGCCACGCCCAAGCTGGGTCGCGTTGATGATGGTTCCACCGTCACCGATCACGATGAGGAAGAGATTGCGCGGCAGATGACGGTTAGCACCGGCATTGCTCCGCTGGAATGGCATGACACCAAAATCAATCTGCTGGACACGCCCGGCTTTACGCTGTTTGCGCATGAAGCCAAGATCGCGATGTCAGCCTCAGAAGCAGCCCTGGTGGTGGTTGACGGCGTCTCCGGCGTTGAGGTGGTGACAGAAAAAGTCTGGCAATACGCTGAGGAGATCAACCTGCCGAGGGTGATCGTGGTCAGCCGCATGGACCGCGAGCGCGCCAACTATGAAACGGCGCTGGAGAGCCTGGTGAGCGCCTTTGGCCGCCTGGTTGTTCCGGTTCAACTGCCCATTGGAAGCGAGAAGAGTCTCAAGGGCGTGGTTGATCTGGTGACCATGAAGGCTTACACGTATGAATTGGGCGGTTCAGGCAAAGGCAAAGAAGGCCCAATTCCAGCCGAGTTGCAGGCGGCGGCGCAGGAAGCACACGAGAGACTGGTGGAAGTGATTGCTGAAGGCAAAGACGAGCTGATGGCGGAGTTTTTTGAAAAGGGAACCATCCCCGAAGAAGACCTGATCCCTGCTCTGCATGATGCCATCAAGGAAGACAGGATTTTCCCCGTGTTGTTCGCGTCCGGACTGGGAAACATTGGCACCGACCACCTGATGGACTTTGTGGTGGATTACTTTCCCACGGCTGCTGAGCATGCCACCGTGTCCGAAGCGCCTGATCCAAGCGGAAACGGGAATGGGCATCACGCGGAACGCCACGTCAGCGATTCCGAACCGGCGTCACTCTACGTTTTTAAAACCGCCAATGATCCGTTTGCCGGACGCATTACTTTCTTCAAAGTATTTTCTGGTGTGGTGAAAAATGATGCCACCATGCAGAATTTTGTGCGCGGGACGTCAGAAAAGCTGGCCCACCTTTCGATACCTCAAGGTAAGAACCTGATCCCTGTCACCGAACTTCATGCCGGCGACATAGGCGCGGTAGCCAAGCTGAAAGATACCGTCACCGGCGACACGCTGGGCGACAAGTCCAACCCGATCAAGTTCGCCGGCGTTGTTTTGCCTGAGCCGGCCATCACTTTTGCCATCGAGCCCAAGAGCCGCAACGACGAAGACAAGCTGTCCAATGGCCTGCACAAGCTGATGGAAGAAGATCCCATGGTGCGCTTCTTCCGCGATGCACAGACCAAAGAATTTCTGATTGCCGGAACCGGCCAGCAGCATATTGAAGTGATCGTCTCCAAGCTGAAGAAGCGGTATCACACGGAAGTGCTGTTGAAAGCCCCCAAAGTTCCGTATCGCGAAACCATCCGTGGACGCGCCGACGTGCAGGGCCGTCACAAAAAACAGAGCGGCGGGCATGGCCAATATGGCGACTGCAAGATCAAGATGGAGCCATTGGAGCGCGGCAAGAATTTTGAATTCGTGAATGACATCTTTGGCGGCGCGATTCCGAAGAACTACATTCCAGCCGTGGAAAAAGGGATTGTTGAGGCGGCAGCGCGCGGCTTCCTGGCGGGATTCCCGGTGGTCGATTTCCGCGTGACGCTTTATGACGGCAGCTATCATGACGTGGACTCGAACGAGCTTTCATTCAAGACCGCCGGTCGCATTGCTTTCCGCAAAGCGATGGAGCAGGCCAAGCCGACCCTGCTGGAACCAATCATGAATGTTCAGATCACCATCCCGGATGAATTTGCCGGCAGCATTATGGGCGATTTGAATTCGCGTCGCGGACGCATTCAGGGCATGGAGAACAAAGGCGGCAAAACGATCGTAAAAGCCGAGGTTCCCATGTCAGAGATGTTGACCTACGGCCCGGAACTGACGTCGATGACGCAAGGGCGTGGCATCTTCCACATGGAAATGGCGCATTACGATTTTGTTCCGGCTGTGCAGCAGGAAAAGATCATCGCCACCTATAAGGCTGAGCGTGGGGAGTTGGTGGAGGTGGAAGAGTAGGTTTTGGTAATTGGTACTTGGTAGTTGGTATTTGGTTTACTCCCGAGCGGAGCTTTGACTTTATCCCGAGCGGAGCGAGGGATCCCTATTGTCTAGTACGCTGCTTATTGGTCTGCTTGGGTTCATCGCATCGGCTTTCTATCAGAGTCCTCGACCGAATGCGCCTTCCTTCCACGACTCCTTCACGGCTGGCGATGAGTTGTTGCGCATTCAAGATCGTGAATTCTTTGAAGTGAAAACGGTGGAAGCACTTCCAACCTCCGTGAAAACTGCTCTTGCAGCGGAGTTTGGGCAAAGCAACCTGAAGTTGGCTAATCCTGGTGAACACTTCAACCCTGGCGATGTCGTGGATTCCTATCCTTCGCGCCGGCTGATATTTGCAGGATGTACCCGGGAAAGATGCGTGGTGCACTATGAAAAGGGCGGACGAGCGCTCCAATACCTCGCCATTCTTTTTAAGGTGGATGACAAAGGGAATGCAGGTATTCTATGGGCTGCTAACTACATTGCGCCTGCACACGATTTACGGCAATTGAGAGAGTATACGCATTCTGCGAGAGATCAACGATCTTCGTACTAAAGGCAACGTACTAAAGGCAACGCCACCACTTACCAAGACGGTAGGGATCCCTCGCTATGCTCGGGATTGAAAAGCAAACTAGCCCGCGCCCGCTCCACCAGTTCCGAGCAAAATTAGCCTCGAAGCACGTCCGGCAGAAGGATTCAATGCCTGCCTCCCGTACCTACACGATCATGTCAACAACCCAGCGCCCGAGGCGCGAATGAAAATAGCCCGGCACGCAGCGCAGCAAGTGCCGGGAAAACGGAAGATAGAGAAAAGTCCCGCCAGGGACGGCTGATCATTCTTCAACTGGTAAGCCGTGCCGCTTCAATATCGCTTTCCATTCCTGCGCGGAGCCCATCTTTGCGTGGTGCTTTTTCTGGTTTTTGATGTATCCGATTGTTCTTTCGACCTGCGAAATACCTATGCTGAACGCTCCATATTTTTCCTGCCATTGAAAAAGATCGAGAGCAATTTTGTCATGCATCCACTTCGATGAACCCGACTTTATGAGTTGCATGGCTTTAGCCACCGTCATCGTTGGCGGCAAGGAGATCAATAGATGAACATGGTCGCGCGCGCCGCCAACCGCCAATGCTTTCATGCCATTGGTTCGTGCGATTCCGCCCATGTAGGACCAGAGCCTTGGCTGAACTTCGTCGGTAATCAAGGGACGCCTGGCCTTTGTGGCAAAGACGCAATGAAAGAGTAGGCTGGTGTGAGACATAGGACAGATATTCTATTCAGCCGTCCCTGGCGGGACTAACATTTTTCTTTCATCTCCCGGCACTTGCTTCGCGGCGTGCCGGGCTATTTTCAGTCGCGCCTTCGGCGCTCTTGATCGCGAAGAGCCCGATGTAAGTTTTGTGACCCGGTAAGAATATCTGCGTTGCCGGGTGGAGGAGGCATTCATTTATGCCTGCGGTAAGCCACGCTGAAGGGAGGCCTTCAGGCCCTGAGGTTGCTGAAAGATCACCCTCTCTGAGTTATCAGCTGGGCCCAATACTCATATATCTCAAATAGCCTGTCGCCCCTCTTACTTTTGCGAGCCATTCCGTAAAACAAAGTGATCATTATCTGAGTTGGACTAAATTGAACTGCCGGCCCGAAGCCTGCGAGTACCGCGTGTCCATACTCCATGTATTTCCTGTTGGCAAGATCCTGCATCCAGTGGACGGACGCATAGTTCTTTCTAAACGTCTCGCCAACATACATTCCGACGTCAAGCGCTATTGAGAAGGTGCGGTTTGTAAGCTCCCAATGCGGTACACCAATCGGAAATTGGACGCCTCGTGCTCCCTGACTCTCCTGGATTTTTCGAATCTCATCTGGAGTGCGTTCGCGCTGCTCTACCTTGATCACCATCCATTCACCCAGCGGCTTCAACGATTCTGGACTGTAATCGGATGCCCATTCTGTGAAACCAGGCGTGCTACGAACAAAGTTTGTGAGCTCTTGAATTCTCTGCGGCATTACGCTCTGATACCAGTCGAAATATCCTCTGAGCTCCTTTTTTGACATTTCGTCAAACTGAACGGAAAAAGGCGGCTGATTGATGTTGTAGGTCATTTGAAAGAGTGATCGAGTGTTTTGAGTGGGGGCTCATCGCGGCGATCTAGCAGCGCTCCCCTGCGCCTCAATGCCCCAGAGTTTATTAGGGGGTAGGGATCCCTCGCTACGCTTCGGGATTTTAACGAGCCGTCACCAGCTCCACTTTCTTCTTGCGCTGCATTTCATCAGCGGCCAGGTTGGGTTCAAAGCAGCGACGGCAGCGCGCTTCATACATTCCTGTTGCACCCACCACGATCAGATCGTCGCTGGCGATCAGTCTTTGCGTATGTTTGGCGGGATTGCCGCACTGCATGCAGATGGCAAGGGTCTTGGTGATCTCGTCGGCCACGGCGAGAAGCTCCGGCATGGGATGGAAGGGACGTCCGAGATAGTCGGTATCCAGGCCTGCGATTAGTACGCGCTTGCCCATATCAGCCAGATGCACGACGAAGTCGATCATGGCTTCGCCCAGGAACTGCGCTTCGTCAATGCCAATCACTTCCGTACGCACGTCGAGTTTGGCCTGGACCTCGGCGGCGTTGCTCACGCCGATGGAATTGATGCGCGTGTCATTATGGGAGACAATCTGGTCGGTAGAGTAGCGCTCGTCGATGGCCGGCTTAAAGATCTGCACACGCTGGCGGGCAATCTCCGCGCGGCGCAGACGGCGGATTAGTTCTTCACTCTTGCCGCTGAACATGGGGCCACAGATGACTTCGATCCAGCCCAGACTTCCTCGCATCGCATTCATTTAAAGCTCCTGGCTTAATATACTGTCGCTTCGCTCCAAACCGCTTTCAGGGACATTCCCGTGGTTGCAGTATCCGGCGCTTTAATTGCAGCGGGCTCGGCGCGTGGTCGGCCTTGCCCTTCTGGCTCAATACCAGTCACAATGACGCACGCAAAGCGGCCAGCTTGCTGTTCATAAACTCGTTGAATTCTTCAAAGCTAGAAAACACTTCAGTGGCGCAGCCCAGAAGCCATCCGCTGATCTGCTCTACCGGCACGGCGCAAATCATGTACACCGGCATACCGATTCGGTGCGCAAAGGTCAGCTCGCCCTGCGTGCCGGCGCCGCGTCCGGCGTATTGGTCCCAATAACAGACCAGCGCATCGCAACGATGCTCAATGAGATCGAGATCATAGGCAATGATCTTGCGGATGGTCTGCTGAAAGCGATTGAGATCGCTGGTTTTCCATTGACGAAATTCGCGGACTTCCGTCTCGGTGAGATTTTTCATCTCGTCGAGCGCGGGATCATATACTTGATGCCCAAGGGATTGCAGCAGCGGCGTGATTTCAGCACGCCAGCCTTTGCCGAGGTCGGGCGAATATTCAATGGAACCGGCGAGATAAAACAACATGCGTGCAAGGATTGTCAGCGATAGGTCTGTGGAACGTCAACGAGGAATCGTGGAGTTAGGGACGGGTTTTCCAGAGAGTTTTCCAGAAAACGCGGGCCGCGAATAAACGCGGACAGGCACAAAGGACAAGAAGGTTCACAAAGCGTGGGAATTTCACAGCTCGACGCAACCACAAGGTACATCCAAAATCAAAAGAAGCATCATGAAAAACGAAGCTTTGACAGCGAGTGGAAAGCGATATTGAAACGGCATGGATTGAGGGATGAAGATCAGCCGTCCCTTCGGGACTAACCTTCTGTTCTTCCACTTCCCGGCACTTGCTTCGCGGCGTGCCGGGCTATTCTCAGCCGCGCCTGCGGCGCTAAACTCACAGGCCCAGTTAGTGCCTTATGCGGCAAGAGGTTATGTCGGCGTTCCAGCAACCTTTGTGTGCCCTCGTGTCCTTTGTGGTAAAGGTTTTCATTTTTTCGCGTCTTTTCGCGTGCATTCGCGGCCAATAGGTTTTAATCAAACCGCAACGCTCGCAACGGCTCCACGTTCATCGCCCGGCGAGCCGGGATGAATGAGGCCAGGAACCCGACCGCTGCAAGCAGGAAAGACGCCAGCACCAGCGTGATTGGATCAGAACCGCTCACGCCTACCAGCAGGCTATTCAAACCTCGTCCGGCCAGGAATGTGAGCAGCAGTCCTGCGATTACGCCGCCTCCGATCAGGAACAGCCCCTGACGCAGAATCATCTTGAGAATATCCGTCCGGCTTGCACCCAGGGCCATGCGAACGCCAATTTCATGTGTGCGCTGAGCGGCAGCGAAGGAGATGACTCCATAGACGCCGACCATGGCGAGCATCAGGCCGACCAGACCGAGCGCGCCGGAAAACCGGGTAGACATGCGATAGAGGAAGAGGCCGTTGGCGCCTTCAAGAGACTGCTCCATGGTTTCCAGGCTGAAGAGAGGCAGTCCCGGCGCCAACTGGTGAATCGCCGCTTCAACCTGCGGACCGAGATTCTCCGGCGGCACGGAAGAGCGCAGTTGCAGCGTAGCCACCAGCGGTGTGCTCTGTTCTGCAGGAACGTAGAAAAAGGGTGTCGGGTCTTCTCCCGGATTCCCATATTTGCCTTGTTTGCTCAGTCCAACTACCGCAATGAACGGACCTTCAATGCCTCGTATGCTGAAACGCTTGCCGATAGGATCCTGGTTAGGCCAGTATTTGTTGGCCATGACTTCATTGACCACGGCAACCAACGGCGCTTTTTCGCTATCCTGCGCTGTAAACGCGCGCCCTCGAAGGAGCGGTATGCGCATGGTCTCAAAATAATGAATGTCCACGGAGTTGTTCCCTATAACCGGCACATCTTCCTTATTGGCGGACGCTCGCCCTTCGATATAGACAAGGCCGGCGTCACTTGAATAGCCCATGGGCACATTGGCTGCGACGGTGGCAGACTGGACGCCGGGAAGTGTTCGCGCACGTTCAACCAGGTCTTGATAAAAACGACGCGCCTTTGGCTTGTCAAAACCCAGGGTGCGTACATCGACCGTTGCGTTGAGAACATGCGAGGGATCGAAGCCCAGGTAGGTGTGTTCTGCATTTTTCGCGCTGCGTACAAACAATCCTGCCGCCACCAGCAGCATAAGAGATGCCGCTACCTGAACTACTACCAGAGCGTTACGCATGCGTGACCGGCCACTACCGGCTATGACGCCACGGCTGCCTTCCTGCAGAACGTTACTGAGGTTGGTGCGCGAAGCGCGCATGGCCGGCGCCATTCCCACCAGAACACCGGTAACCAGCGCGATGCCAAGTCCAAAAGCGAAAACACGCCAGTCCATACTGAAATCAAAAACCAGCGGACTGCCCAGGGCGATGATGCGAATGGAACTGAGGAAATGGCTCACCCATGCACCCAGCGCAATCCCGCATAACCCTCCGGCAAGGGCCAGCAAAACGGTCTCCGTCAAGAGCTGGCGGACGAGGCGAATACGAGCCGCTCCCAGGGCTGCGCGAACAGCCATCTCACGTCCACGCGCCGTTGACCGGACAAGAATGAGATTGGCCACGTTGGTACACGCCAGCAGAAGTACCATGCCGGCCAGGACCATGAACAGCACTCCGACCACAACGATGCTGCTGGAAGGATCGGGCTCCGGACGCGCCAGCCGTTCGGGATAGACCCGCGCAATGAAATTCTTTTCTTCCGGATATTGCAGAGTCATGCGCTTCATCACCACGTCGACGGAAGTCTGGGCCTGCTTGATGCTCACGCCAGGCTTGAGCACACCATAGATTCTCAGGTTCCGATCGTCGCGCTTGGTCCAGAAGTCTTCACTGTCACTCCACAGGGTGCGCGCACTCATGGGCAGAAAAGCCTGCATGTCCAGGATGGAATAAAGACCGTGGAATGTTTCCGGAGCAACGCCCACCACAGTGGCAGAGCTGCCATTCACTTTGACTTGCTGGCCAATAATAGAAGGATCAAGGTTGAAGCGCTTTTTCCAATAGGCATAGCTCAGAACAATTTCCGGCTGATGGCCGCGCTTTTCAACTTCAGGACCGTAAAGCAATCGCCCTGCAGCGGGCTTCAATCCAAGGCCCGAAAAATAGTTCTGGCTCACAAAGCTGACAACGGCAGTCTCAGGATTGTTATTGAATGAAAGGCCAACCAGGTTCAGGTTGTAAGCAACCAGGTCAGAGAAACTCTCTGTCTGTGAGCGCAGGTCCTGGTATTCAAGGTAAGAAAGACCGCTGCCGCCCTCTACTCCGCGCAATTGTCCGCCAATCACCACCAGACGGTTAGCGTTGGCCACCGGAAGTGGCCGCAGTAAAAGACCATTCAGAGTACTGAAGATGGCGGTATTGGCTCCGATTCCCAATGCCAAAGTAAGCACGGCAACCAGCGTGACCGTGGGGCTCTTGATCAGCATGCGAATACCAAAACGAATGTCTTGAAACAGCGTCTCCATCTTGTACCTTCCAGAAGCGCAGATTTTTAAAGGGGCCCAGCCAGGAAGTGCAATCCCATGGCCACAGGGAGCAGGCTTCACTAACCTTTGTGGCTACTGGCTTATACGCACAGGACTTGAGAAAAGTTTAGGCTTATTGAGTGTCCGTTTTCGCACACTGGCAGCCCACAAGCGGACAACTCAAAGCCCGCACTGTGGCCGTTCGCCGATAGTACCTGTCCCATGGGACGTCCCATTTGGGACAGACAGAGAAGCTGCTGCAGGTGAGAATTTCATTACTAAGCCATTTCCCCAAATTGAGGAGACACTAGCGAGGGTTCTTATGTCACAGTCTTCCAGCTATGAAATTTTAGTGGTTGATGATGACGCCGCTGTTCGTGACAGCCTTGCCATGCTGCTGAAACCTGAGGGGTACAGCGTCAAGGTTGCAATCGACGGTTTTGACGCTCTTCTGCAATTGAAAAAGAGCTTGCCGGACATTGTGATTTCCGATTTAAACATGCCGCAAATGTCAGGCTTTGAGTTCCTCTCCGTAGTACGGCGGCGGTTCCCTCAGATATCAGTCATTGCCATGAGCGGCGCCTATCCGTCAGGCGACATTGTGCCCGGTGGCGTGATTGCCGACGCTTTTTATGCCAAGGGGCGCAGTAGTCCGGAAATGCTGCTGCAAATTGTGGCTGGTCTGCTGCGGACTGCTTCGGCGCATGCCTTGGACCATGAGCGGCAATCCGCTCCGGTGTGGATACCCCGAAACGGAAAGGATTCGCACGGCATTCCTTACATTGTGCTGACCTGCACTGAGTGCCTGCGGTCATTCCCCTTAAGCGTGACGACCAATGACTTGCAGAAAATCCAGGAAACACCCTGCCGCTTCTGCCCCAACACGGTGAGATATATTATTGATTTTTCACTAGCGATTGCTTCACCGCGGCCGGAAGCGGCGGCAATGGCGATCCCGCACTCGGCAGGTCAAACGTCGTCAAAACGATAGCGGCGCAGAGCTGGTAAATTGCAGGCCTTGTCACTGCAGACCCTGTCTTTGCCGACCTAGTCATTCAGGACCACGCTTAAGAGCGAAGGATGGACTTCGATTTCGCCGTTGTACACAATGAAGCCCAATTTGCGGAAGCGGTTCATAAAGAAATTGACGCGCGCACGGGTTGTCCCCACCATCTCCGCCAGCACTTCCTGGCTTATTCTGGGAATTACCTTCTCCGGAACTTTTTCCTTGCCAAATTGGGCGAGCAGCAAAAGAATCCGCGCCAGGCGTTTTTCACTGGAATTGAAGAGCTGATCTACCAGGTCTTCCTGCACGCGGGCATTGCGGGCCAGCAGATGGGAAACGAAAATATCGGACAGGGCGTGCTCCTGGTGTAGCATTCGCAACATTTCTTTTCTATCGATCTTGAGTAAGACACAGGGTGCGGTTGCACTGGCACTCACCACGCGTACCGGATGAGATAAGGCAATGCACTCTTCCCCGCAAAACTCACCGTGGCCCAGCAAGGCGATGGTTGCTTCTTTCCCAGTTCGGGCGATCACGCTGAGCCTGATCCGGCCACTCTGAATATAGAAAACGCTGTCCGCAACGTCGCCCTGGGAAAACGCCCGCTCTTTGTCGCCAAGATGAACAAGGGTTCTGCCCAGGCCGGCGGTGGCGAGGAATGCCGCAGCATCAAAATTGCGCTTCTTGTTAAGAGGTATGTTGATATCGGTTACCCTTCATTTCTTCTGATCGTTGTTCTGATACCCGACGGAGAAGAAGATCAGGTCATGCTATGACCGTGTCCTCGCCCCCACATCGCGCCGAAATCTCTGTGCTTTACCGAACATTGTGCTTTATCGAACGTAGCAGGTCGCGGAACATACGGGTGAACGCGTTTTGCATGCGTGAAATTCTTTAATTGCAGCCTCCTGCGGCGATGTGGCAGATACGTCCCCCGAACGTCAACCGCGTGATAACAAAGGGGGGGGAGGATAATTCTGCGCGAGAAAACCGCTTGCTTGCTATTGGTATGGTTCAGGTCTAGACTTCTTTAATGTTAACGGTTGATTTACGGCTACGTTAACGGAAAGTCCGAGGGAGGCATCCCATGAGCAAGGGCGCACCGAAGAACGGACACAAAATCACAACCAACGGACACAACGGGAATGGCAAGACCGTGATACCGCCAAACTTTTCAAGCACGTTGATCTCAACGATTCCCCACGGCAGAAAAGGTAAACACAACCTGATTGTTGCCATGATCCTGAACGATCTTGACAATCTCGACGCGGAAAAGGCGCTACTGGTTCCTCTGGACAGCCTGGATGGGGAAAAGATGGAGAACGTACGCTCTGCGCTCAATCGCGCCACCCGGCAAAAAAACATGCTGGTTGCCACTGCCACCGACGAGAAGTACTTTTACGTGTGGCGGACGGAGCCGAACAAATCTCAGGCCAGTTCCCAAGGATCATAAGAGCCAGCCAGGGCAGGCGCAGGGAAAACTCACTGCGGTGGTGAAGCGGTTGCCGTTGGACACTATTCCATGAGGTTCGTGGTACTGATCGGGATGCCTTGCTCCGCTCAAGGATGACAAACGGAAAAAGCGTTCTTCAATATAAACGTCGATAAAGTCATGCATGCGTATCGACAGCACAAGAAAAATACATAGATCCTTCGGAGCTCCCTCGGCTTCGCTCGGGATTTCGCCTGCGGGCTCGAACGCCCGCAGAACGGCTCAACTTCGACTTCATCGTCGCATTCGCTCCGATTCCGCTCAGGATGACAAAGGGAATGCAATTTCGTAAAACTTTTCTGAATTTTTAACCTCAGCGGCTGAAGCCGAAGTTTGTCGACTCTTTTATCGCAGGCATAAATGCCTGCTCCACCCCGTGTGGGCAAGAGTTCAGGCCCTGTTACGTGTGGATCCTGGCAGCGGTATGTCTCACAAAAAGAGCAAATGCATAGATCCCTCGACTTCATCGTCGCGTTCGCTCCGATTTCGCTCAGGATGACAAAGGGAATGCAATTTCGTAAAACTCTTCTGAATTTTTACCTCAGCGGCTGAAGCCGAAGTTTGTCGAATCGTTTAACGCAGGCATAAATGCCTGCTCCACCCCGTGTGGGCAAGAGTTCAGGCCCTGTTACGTGGCTGTGATTGGGAGTTGATCGACGCAACGCAAAAGGATAGGCTAGCCAGTTTGCATCACGCGTCTTGAAGGAGCAGCCTTGTCCATAAGATCTTCACGAATTTTGATCGTTCTTCTGATCGCACTTTCCGTTGTCTCAGCCCAAACCGCACCGGTAAAAAAGGCATCGGCTACCCAGGGCACGCCCACGCAGGCAGAAGCTGAAGCTTTCATGAAGAACGCGGAAGCCCAGCTACTTGACCTGAGCGTCCGCGCCGGCCGCGCCTCCTGGGTGCAGGAAAACTTCATCACTGACGACACGGAAGCCATGTCTGCGCAGGCGCAGGAAAAGCTTACAGCGGTGGTGACCCAGCTGGCGCTGGATGCGCGCCGGTTTGACAACATGACGCTGCCACCGGCCTTGCGGCGGAAGTTCATGTTGCTGAAGCTGTCACTCACCGCGCCCGCCCCGAACAATGACGCCGAGCGCAAAGAGTTGACTGAAATCGCCACATGGCTGGACGGCACTTACGGCAAAGGCAAATACTGCAAGCCTCAAGCTGACGGCAAACAGAAATGCCTGAGCTTGAATGATCTCAGCCGCATCATGGCCAACAGCACGAATCCGGATGAACTCCTGGATGCCTGGGTCGGCTGGCACAAGATATCGGTGCCCATGCGGCAGAAATACGGCCGCTTTGTGCAGCTTTCCAACGCAGGCGCGAAAGAGCTGGGATTCAAAGATACCGGCGCAATGTGGCGTTCGAACTATGACATGACACCGGAACAGTTCAGCGCTGAGATGGAACGTTTATGGCGACAGGTGGAACCTCTGTATGTGTCGCTGCACACATACGTCCGCAAACAGCTCATCAAGAAATATGGCAAGGTAGCGGAACGGCCTGACGGTCTGATACCGGCGCATCTACTAGGCAATATGTGGGCGCAGGAATGGGGAAACATTTATCCGGTCGTTGCCCCCCAGACAACTGAGAAAAGCTATGACGAAACGGAGCTTTTGAAGAAGCACAACGTGAACGAGCTCGGCATGGTCCATTACGGCGAAAACTTCTTCAAGTCACTGGGCTTCGCGCCGCTGCCGGAGACTTTCTGGGAAAGATCACTGTTCCTGAAGCCGCAGGACCGCGATGTAGTGTGCCACGCCAGCGCCTGGGACATCGACCAGAAAGATGATCTTCGCCTGAAGATGTGCATTGAAGTCAAAGGCGAAGACTTTGTGACCATCCATCATGAACTGGGCCATAACTTCTATCAGCGCGCGTATAAAGACCAGGACGTTTTGTTTGAAGACAGCGCAAACGATGGTTTTCATGAAGCGGTGGGCGATACCATTGCGCTCTCTGTGACTCCGGAATATCTGAAGGAAGTGGGGCTGCTTGATACGGTGCCTCCGGAGAGCGCGGATACCGGCTATCTGCTCAAGATGGCGCTGGACAAAATCGCCTTTCTGCCGTTTGGACTCCTGATTGATCAATGGCGCTGGAAGGTATTCAACGGCGAGATCACGCCTGAGCAGTACAACAAAATGTGGTGGCAGCTAAAGGCCAAGTATCAGGGAGTGGCGCCTCCGGTGGAGCGCAGCGAAGCGGACTTTGATCCGGGAGCGAAATATCACATTGCCTCCAATACGCCTTACGCACGCTACTTCCTGGCCCGGATCCTGCAATTCCAGTTTCAGCGCGCGCTCTGTGAGACTGCAGGACAGAAAGGCCCGCTGCACCGCTGCTCCATCTATAAGAACAAAGCCGCGGGAGACAAGCTGAATAAGATGCTGACCATGGGCAAGACCAAGCCGTGGCCGGACGAACTGGAAGCCATCAGCGGACAGCGCCAGATGGATGCCACCGCCATCCTGGATTACTTCGCTCCGCTCAAGAAATGGCTGGACGAGCAGAATGCCGGCGAAAAGCAGGGCTGGGAAGGAATGGATACCGGGATCGTAAAAATGGGAAAGCGCTAGAAAATGCAAGAGCACCAGCGGCACGGAGGATTCAGAGATTTTCGGGGTTGCTGGACTTCCGTGTTTGCGATTTGGGTACAGGTGCGCGTTTTGCCCGCCTGCGCTGAGTCCATATGAAGTAAGTTTGTAGTGAGCGGGGTGTTTGCCAAATCATGGCTAAGTGGAAGCAGTACGAATTGTGGGTCCAGACTGGGGAGAGCAAGTGGGAAATCATCGGCATCTTTCCCAGCACTGATCTTCCAACAGCGGTGGCCAATGCCCGCGGTGTACGGACACGCCTGATTGAGGTACTTTATGACGGAAGCAAACTTCTGGGCCAGGAAGTCATCGCGGAATTAGGGACTGCACGCAAGGATCCTTAATTGAGACCGATCATTCCCGATGCAAGCTGGACTGGCGTTTGCCAATTGCCGGAGGGAACAGGTGGGTCAGGGGCTGAAAAGCGGGCGAACGGGAATAAAATTTCGCCGTATTCTGCCTCTTGCGGCCCTTCTCTTTGTTACCGTCGCCACCTATCGTTACATCGCTTTTCCGCAGACGCCCCGCAACGGGACGTTTTCACTTCGCGCCAATCCTCATGCACGTCCGTTGACAGTCGCTCAGGCGGTGAACCTTCCGGCGTTTGCGCTGACTTTACCCATTGAGTTGGCTTTGTTCGGCCCACAGCGCGACAACTCTGCCGGCGCCCAAGCTTTCAGCATTGTGGAATTCGCCGTCCTCGGCATTATTTTCTGGTTTTTTGCAGGACGATTTCTGGATGATTTCACCACCTGGCGCCGGCTGCGCAGCGGCTCGCGATGGCGTTTACTGGATTGTCTGGTGGCCGCCTTTATTGCGGTTGAATCCACTCTGTTGCTTGCTGTATTCACCTTCATCCCACTGCGCGATTTTCAGGACATGTGGCTGATATCGGCTTCGATTGGCTGGGCGGCGCTGGGATACGTGGCTTTTGCGTTCCGGGTGATGCAGTTTCGTGCCTATCCCCGTGGGGGCAGTTCCAACCCTTTGCCGGATCAGGAAAGCCAAGAAGCTGAACCGAAGGACGTTTGAATTCAAACCACAAATTTTGGCGAGCGAAGTGGCGGGAAAGAGACTAAGATTTATGCACTATCCGTGTGTGATGGGCGACACGGAGACCAGGCGGTTGGTTGGAGGAAATATGATGATCCGATTTCCGCGTTGTGCTCGCACACTCTTCTTAATGCTGCTATCGGCCGTTCTTCTTTGCGCGACCTCAGTCGCTCAGCGTACCTCTGGAAATTCCAGTTCAAGTCGTGGATCCACGCCGTCAAGAACAACTACGGGACCTGATCTCTCTACCCAGCCGACTTTTATTGCCGGCAAGGTAATGATGGATGGAGGCGCCAGCCTGCCCGAGCCAGTTGCCATTGAACGGCTTTGCAACGGGTCAGTGAGACGCGAAGGATATACCGATTTCAAAGGACATTTTCAGATTCAATTGGGCGCGAATTTCGGCTTCCAGGACGCCAGCGAGAATGATCCGCGCGCCGCGACAGGGCAGCTGCAGAAGCCGTCCGCGCAGTCCGGCAGCCGCAGCTCAGTGAACCTTACCGGGTGCGAGTTCCGCGCCGTGCTGGCCGGCTTTCAATCCTCTACCGTGATGCTGCGGTCTACCGGCGACTCATTTCAGACCGAACTGGGCACAATTATCCTGAAGCGCATGGGCGATGCCAAAGGAAGCACTGTAAGCCTTACGAGTATGGCTGCCCCGAAAGATGCCAAGCAGGCATTCGAGAAAGGCCGCAAAGCATTATCGGAAGACAAAGTTGATGAAGCAGTAAAGGAACTGGACAAGGCCACAGCAAAGTACCCCCAATTTGCCGCGGCATGGTCTCTGCTGGGAGACATCCATCAGCAGCACGATCAATTGGATAAAGCCGACGAGGAATACAAGAAAGCGCTGGCGGCGGACCCGCAATTTGTGAATCCGCTCTACGGGCTTGCGGTCATCGCTGCCCAGGAAAAGAAATGGCAGGATGTTGCCGACTACAGCGCACAGGTAATCAACCTGAACGCATATGCCTTCGCCTCTGCTTATTTTTTCAACGCGGCGGCAAACTACAATGTTGGAAAATTTGATCTTGCTGAGGCAAGTGCGCGCAAGTACAAGGCCAGCGCAGATCGCAAGCATCCTGAGGTTTCACTGCTTCTGGCCAGCGTGCTGGCGCGCAAAGAAGATTACGCAGGCGCCGCGCAGCAGTTGAAGGATTTTCTGGCATTGGTCCCCAATGCTCCGAATGCCAATGAACTGCAAGCCCAGATAAAGCAGTATGAGCAGCTAAGCATGGCGAAGAAATAGGAAGACGCCGGCGCGTTTAGTTTTCCTTCTGGGGAAAGGCCAGCAGAAACGGCGCCGTAAATTTTTCATTCGGCTTCAGGTTCCCGTGATCGTCAATTCGATTCCAGCCCACATTGGCAACTACAAGAATTTTGCTGTTGGCGGAAATCGCATGCGTGGGTTCGCCCAAGCCTTCGCCCTGGGCCAGAACTTCCGCTGATTCCACTCGTGTTTGTTCGTGATTCAAATGGTAGCGGACAATACGCACCGGGCTAGTCCCATTCTGCACTCCGATCAATGCATCGCCAACCCGAAGAAGTCCGTCAAGTCCGGTGGCAGCCACGTTGTCCGGCATGGTGAGATAGCTGATCCTGTTGTGATCATTCAGATCTATGATTGCGATCCCGATGGCATATTCGGAGACGAAAAGGCGTTTCCCATCGGCAGCCATAGCAGGCGTCTGGGGAGAGAAGAAGCCTCCGGCAATTTTCTCCATCTGCGCCGTCTTTAAACCGCCCTGCGCATCACCCTGCACGCGATAAACGCCGCCACCAAGACTATCTGAAACAAACACACTGCCCTGAGGTGTAACCGTCATATCGCCGAGAACTCCGGGAACGGCAGGTGGGAGATCATAGCGGTGAAGCACACTGCCGCTGCGAGGATCTACGGCAAGCAACGCCGTTTTGCCATCGTCTCCTGGTGGATTACTGGCAAATTCAGGCATGGCTGAGGATGTCAGCCAAAGCACATTGCGCAAGTTGTCAAAAGAGACAGCGAGGGTCGGCCAGCGTTTCGCAGTTGGAGGCAAGGATACTTCGTCCAGGCGGCATTGCGATTCATTCACCGCAGGCAAAGTCACCCGGTACACAGAGTGATGAAGAACGCTGGTGACATAGAGCATTCTGCCGGTCGAGTCCGATGCCACATCTTCCGGCATAAGATCGGGAATGGGAAGAGTGCAGACCTTCTGGCCGTGAACAAACGGCTGGCTGACAACTTTCATTTTTTCCGCCAGCGTTTTCCAGCCGGGATCAGAGAGTAAAGGCTTGAGATCATCATCGGCGGAAATGTCATAAGAAAGGCCCATGGCAACATAACGCTGCAACCATGCGAGTGCCTGAGCGTTGTTACCCAGCCGCGTTTCCACAGAGGCCATACGCAGAAGATATGTGGGCGTGGGACTGGGCAGCTCTTTGCCGATTTCCAACAGCACTTCACGCAGGCCCTTCCAGTCCTGTTTCTGGCGGAGTTCGCGGCCTTTCTTGTTCAGCTCAAGGAAGTGCGCACGATCGAGGGAATAAGCAGAGATTGCCGGCAGCAAAATGGCTGCGAGTATGATGACGCGTTTCATGAAGGCTCCGTAAGACCCTGAGTTAGACGTTGGGCAGATGATTTCGATAACTCGTCGGGATGACGGTGTGTCTGTCTGGTTTAGGTTGGCTTTTTTTCGATTTCGCTTTACTATCGCCCAGATGTCTGCTGAAGACAAAGCGTTAAACCGCGAGCGCCTGGTATCGGCTGTTCAAGCCGAAGAGGACGAGTCTTTTGAACTTAAATTGCGCCCCAAGCTGCTGCGCGAGTTCATTGGGCAAAATAAAGTCAAAGAAAACCTGTCGGTGGCGATTGAAGCCGCCAAGTCGCGCGGCGAAGCGCTGGACCACGTGCTGCTTTACGGCCCGCCGGGTCTGGGCAAGACGACGCTCGCGACGATTATCGCCAATGAGATGGGCGTTGCCTACCAGCAGAGCGCTGGGCCTGCCATCCAGATCAAGGGCGATCTTACGGCCATTTTGACCAACCTGCATGACCGCCAGGTTTTATTTTTTGATGAGGTCCATCGACTGCAACCTGCGTTGGAAGAGCTACTGTATTCGGCTCTGGAAGATTACAAACTAGACATCATCATTGGCCAGGGGCCGTCCGCGCGAACGCACACCATTGATGTAAGCCCATTCACGTTTGTGGCTGCGACAACGCGTGCAGGCCTGCTTTCAGCGCCGCTGCGTTCACGCTTCGGCATCCTGCTGCGTCTGGAGTTCTACAGCACAGAGGAGCTTAAGTTTGTGATTGAGCGGTCGGCGGAGATATTAGGCGTAGCCATTGACTCTGATGGCGCGGAGGAACTTGCCGGCCGGGCACGCGGCACTCCGAGGATCGCGAACCGTTTGTTGCGCCGGGTCCGTGATTTTGCTCAGGTGCGAAGCAAGGGCCGCATCGATAAAAGCACCGCACAAGCAGCACTGGAAATGCTGGAAGTGGATAAGCATGGCTTTGATGAAGTGGATCGCCGGCTGCTGTTGACGATCATCCAGAAATACAACGGAGGCCCAGTTGGATTGGGCACGCTGGCCGCAGCGCTGGCGGAGGAAACGGAAGCGCTGGAAGAGATTTACGAACCGTTTCTCATTCAGATCGGCTTCCTCGATCGGACCCCGCGAGGACGTGTAGCAACCAGGCTTGCCTATGATCACTTTGGGATTAAGTATGGCCGGCAGCCGGGTCTTTTCTAGTCAATAGATCATTCAAATTACAGGGGTTTACCTCCTTTTCAGACAGAGGAATTTGCGATACTCTGCAAGACTTACCTTCTCTGAATCCATGCGTCTAAAAATCCTGAGTTCGCGAAACCCAAGTTCGCGCTGCAAGGAGCACGCTCTGCGCACACGCCGCGGACTGGAGACTCGACGTGCGTAATGGCGGCTTCGGCTTCGTTTTCGTTTTGGCGGCGAAAATGGTCCTGGCAATTCTGTTGGCCTTGTCGGGGCTGAAGGCCTATGCCTATCAGGAGTTGCCGGCAAAGGCAGCAGCGCACGCCCCTTCTCTGGCTCACGAGATCAGTTCACTCGACGTGCCGCGTCTGGACGCGGGGCCGAAGCTGGTTGATTTTGAAGGGATGGAACCGGCGAGCCTTATCGCCCACAAAATGCTGAAGGTCGCCAAATTTATTCAGCGCGATCCGAAAGATGGCTCACCCGTCTCGCAGCGAACGGAAGCTTATCTGGGTTATACGGACAAGAGTTTTTACATCGTATACCTGGCGTTCGATTCCAATCCCAAGCTGATGCGGGCCCGCATGCTGCGCCGCGAATTGATTGATGACGACGACCAGTGCGGCCTGTTCCTTGATACCTTTCACGATCATCGTCATGCCTACGCCTTTTACGCCAACCCCTATGGCATTCAGCAAGACGCATTGTTCTCAGAGTCGAATGGAGCTGACCAGTCGTTTGATACTGTCTGGCATACGTTTTCCAAAATCACACCGCAGGGCTACATCCTGGGATTCGAAATTCCGTTCAAGTCGCTGCGGTTTCAGCCTTCACCCACCCACACGTTTGGGATAATTCTGGCCCGGGTGATCCCTCGCTCAGGTGAGCGCGCTTACTATCCTGAGAACTCCAGTCGTTCCCAGGGCTGGCTGGTGCATGAAGGCGATATTGCCGGCTTCGAGCACATATCGCCGGGAAGAAACATGCAGTTCATTCCTTACACCTCATTGGGGGCCTTCCGATCACTGGATGAGCGGGACCCCGCGGGAGATCGATTTACCGGCAAGCATCTGGAACCCAAAGTGGGACTGGATTCAAAAATCGTCTTGAAAGACAGTCTGGTTTTTGACTCGACCATTAATCCCGACTTTGGACAGATTGAATCAGACGATCCGCAAGTCACGGTCAATCAGCGCTTCGAAGTTTTCTTTCCCGAGAAGCGGCCATTCTTTCAGGAGAACTCCAGCTACTTTGCCACGCCCATGAACCTGGTGTTCACACGACGCGTGGTCGATCCGCTGTACGGTGCGCGTCTAACGGGCAAGGTTGGCGGCTGGGCCATTGGAACCTTTGTGGCCAATGATCGCGCGCCGGGAAAGAACGTGATTGATACCGACCCACTGTCAGGCAACAACGCCTATTACGGCGTGTTCCGGCTGAATCGTGAGTTAGGCAAGAACAACAGCATTGGATTTATTTACACGGACCGGGAACTGCACACCGCGCCAAACAGTTTCTGCACCATCACGGAGTGCGCAGTTGGCTTCAACCGAGTGGGCGGATTTGATGCCCAGTTCAAGCTCAACAAAAACTGGCAGGTCAGCGGGCAGGCTGTAACCAGCGAGACCAAGTTGAACGACGGTACGCATCTGGCGGGCCCGGCGTACCTGTTGTTTGGTGAATACAGTTCCAGAAAGATTGAATACAACACCAGCTATCAGGACATCGCGCCGGGTTTCACCACGGAGACCGGCTTTGTGCCTCGTGCCGATATCCGGCAATACAACAACTTCTTCGGTTACACGCTGCATCCGGAAGGAAAAGTACTGGTTTCGCACGGCCCCCGGTTCAGTGAAACTTCTATCTTTGACCACAACGGCACGCGGTTGACTAATTCAGGCAATGCCAACTATCAAGTCGAGTTGCCCAGGCAGACTTTCCTCGCGGTATTCGGGCAGTTGGAACATGAGCGCCTGCGGCCGATCGACTTTTCAACGCTGCCCGGCAATCGCGATTATGCGCACGTAGTCTGGGGTCCGGCGATCAATACCAACTACTTCAAATCATTTGGCCTGAATGGTGAGATCGATATGGGAACAGCCACCAACTTTGTTCCCCGCACCGGGCCGCCGGTGCTGGCGAACTTTACGGGCATCACCATGAATGCCAGAGTGCGCCCCACCAAAAGTTTGACGATTGATAACACTTATCTACTGACGCGACTGCTGGACAAGCAAACCGGGCTGAACATCTTCAACAACCACATCATGCGGTCAAAGTGGAATTACCAGTTCACGAAAGAGTTTTCTCTGCGCCTGATTGGTGAGTACGATTCCACGCTGTCAAATCCTGCTCTTACAACACTGCAAAACAGCAAGCGGTTTAACGGGGATGTGCTGTTCACCTATCTGATCAACCCGGGAACGGCGATTTATGCGGGATACAACAGCAATCTACAGAATCTTGATCCGTCATTGCAGCGTGTTTGCGCCGGATTTACATGTGGACCCGGACAATCGCCAGACGGACTGCTGCGAACGCGCGGTTCGTTCATCAATGACGGACGGCAGATATTTGTGAAGGTTTCATATCTGTTCAGGTATTAGCGGTTATCCATTTTTACCTCAGTGGCTAAGCCAAATTTTTATTTGTGCATTACCGCAGACATAAATGTCTGCTCCACCCCGTGGAGGATAGAAAGCACTCCGCTCAGCCGCGGCGGTGGCAGTTAAACTTTGAAGATTTGCGTAAGATCGCAATCATCGTAGGGGAAAGAAAGATCGACGCAGAAATTCCCTGGATCTGCATTGTTCGGTAAGCATTCTCGGGGTTCCTCTTTCGCCGTCGCATACGCTCCGACTCACTCGGAATGACACAGGGGAGAAGCATCGCTGGCGTCAGGCATTTATGTCCGGCATTGATCGATACGCGCCCAGCCATTTTCCGGTCGCACATGAATGTCAACGGCCAAATCCAGAGCTGCTCGTTTCAGGCGCAAAAATCCGATTCAAAAGCGTTAGTAGATGCAAGTTTCCGGTTATCATTGACTTACTGACATGTCGGTCGCCGTACGGTCTTTCGCAAAAATCAATATCGGACTACGTATCGGCGCCAGCCGCCCGGATGGCTTCCATGAATTGCGTACCGTCTACCAGACCATTGATCTGGCGGACATTGTTCGTGTGGACGTGGGCCGAGGCACAGGCATTGAGGTCTACTGCAAGGACCCGCGCGTGCCGTCAGATGAGGCCAATACGTGCTGGCGCGTAGCCGATAAAGTACTCCGATCACTCAAGACCCGCGGGAAAGTGCGAATCACCATCGAAAAGAACCTGCCGGTCCAGGGCGGCATGGGCGCCGCGTCATCGAACGCAATCGCCACTTTGTTCGGTCTGGAGAAGTTGCTGAAGAAACAGCTTCCGCCGGAAGAGCGTCTGCGGATCGCTTCCGAAGTCGGCTCTGATCTGCCGCTGTTTCTGGTAGGTGGCACCGTGCTGGGAACGGGCCGGGGCGAGCAGGTATACGCCATGGAGGACCTGCCGGGCTTTCCCTGTGTGGTGGCGACGCCAGACATAGGTGTATCCACACCGGCGGCATTTGCCGAATGGGACAAGAGGTTTCCGATACCCACCAAATTGACGCCGCAGCCTGCCTCCGATAAAATGAATACGTTCAGCCAGTCTGTTTATGAATGGCTGAGCGGTAGTAGTTTTTCCCCAACCGGTGTCTCAGTAAATGGCTGGGACCGGGCCGAGGCACTGCTTCTCGACCTTGTCCGTACCGGGATAGAAAATGACTTTGAAACCGTCGTTTTCCCTAAACATCCCGCAATACGTGAAGTGAAGCGCGCCTTGGAGCGTTCCGGAGCGAAGTATGTGTCGCTTTCGGGCTCAGGATCAACTGTTTTTGGCCTCTTTGCGGATCAAGCGACAGCAGAAAAAGCTGCAGCGACCCTGGTAGGGAATGAAATCCCCGCAAAAGCCACGACAACGCTACCGCGTAATCGATATTGGAAAGAGATTTTTAAGAGCAGCACTTAGCAATTGGCACTTAGCAATTAGCCAAGGCAAACGGAAGGCCCTTTTTGCCGCAAATGAGCGTTGATCTGGGATCGCTTGGGATGGGTTTAGCTAAGTCTTTTAGAATCCTAGTTGAGATAAGGGGGGGGTATCCCCCGACAGGATTGAGTAATCGGGTAATTTGGTAATCGGGTAACCCCAAAATCGGAAGAATTGAGTTTTTCATCGGTGTTTTTGGGCGGTCGACTAATGGTAGGTCAAGTGCCTTTGGAGCACTTTGTCTAGGTTCGACTCCTAGCCGCCCAGCCAGTTTCGGGTTGGAAGGTTTGGTGGTAGAGGTCCTTCGCGCTTTGCGCTCAGGATTACGCCTCGCGGCTCAGACGCCGCGAAGTCGGCTCAAGTTCGACTCCTAGCCGGCCACCCAGAGCGTTGATGGGATGTATGGGTGAAGTCGCTTGCGACGGAGCCTTGAAGGAAACGCGGGTGAAATGCGGAGAGAGCGCTGGCCCGCGCGAACGTAGCATGAGGGCGAAGCAGCGAAGCCCTTGAATAAAAGCAGGTCCCCGGAAGGACATCTGTAACCCCAGAACGTTCCGGCCAAGGACCTAAAACGATAATCCGTTGTAGCAAACCAGCTTCGAACGGGTGATGAACATGGCGACCATAGCGACAGCAACTGACAAACCGGAGAAAAAGCAGCAACCAACTCAGCCGAAGAGCGAGCACAAGCCCCAGCGGGCGCGTAATGACGACAAGTTCAAGATTTTCTGCGGCACGGCCAATGAAGCATTGACCGACGAGATCTGCAGTTTTCTGGATTTACAGCGCGGCAAGGCTACAGTGACCCGCTTCTCTGACGGAGAAGCTTACATACACATCCAGGAAAACGTGCGCGGTGCTGATGTATTCGTTGTCCAGCCCACATGTTTCCCGGTGGATGAACACCTGATGGAGTTGCTGCTGCTGGTAGACGCGCTTAAACGCGCATCTGCCCGGCGCATCACTACGGTGATTCCGTACTACGGTTATGCCCGCCAGGACCGCAAAGATAAGCCGCGTGTTCCGGTGTCTTCAAAGGTGATTGCTGATTTGCTGACCACAGCCGGTGCGCATCGTGCTCTGGTGGTTGATTTACATGCGCCGCAGATTGCCGGGTTCTTCAATATTCCGGTTGACCATATTTTTGCGTCGCCGGTGCTGGTGGACCATTTTAAGAAAATGCAGTTGCCGAATTTGACCGTGGTATCACCGGACGCAGGCGGCGTGGAGCGCGCGCGTTTCTTCGCCAAGAAAATTGACGCGGCCCTGGCCATCGTCGACAAGCGGCGCACGGACATGAACGTTGCCGAAGTGATGCACGTGATCGGCGACGTGAAAGGCCGGACCTGTCTGATTATCGACGACATCATCGATACCGCAGGCACGCTGGTGAAAACGGCTGAAGCATTGGTGAATGCAGGCGCAACAAAGGTTTTTGCCTGTGCGTCACACCCGGTGTTGTCGGGGCCGGCGATTGAGAGGATTTCCAAGTCGAAGCTGGAAGAGGTGGTTGTCACCAACACCATTCCGCTGACGGCGGCCGCTCAAGCCGAACCGAAGATAAAAGTTCTGTCGATCGCCGGCCTGCTAGGCCGAACGATCCAGTCAATTCACGAGGAGACTTCCGTCAGCTCGTTGTTCGTTTAAACGGCGGCAACGAGAACGCGGAAGCAGAGAAGAAGGAAAAAGAGATGATCTCAAAGGAAGTAGTAGAAGCACAGACAAGGCCGGACGCGTCGCGTGGGAAGAATGAAGCCCGCCGTCTGCGTGTGAGCGGTCGCATTCCCGCCGTGGTGTATGGCGCCAAGAAAGACGCCGTTGCGGTGAGTGTTGATCCCAAGCAGATCACGCGGATCCTGCATTCGGAAACCGGCCACAACACGATTTTTGATCTCAAAGTCGGCAACGAAGACAGCAAAGCCATGATCGTTGACTGGCAATATGAACCGATCAAGAGCCAACTTCTGCACATTGACCTGAAGCGGATCGCCATGGACGTGAAGATCCGCGTAAAGGTTCCCATCCATCTGACAGGTGAAGCGCCGGGTGTGAAGACCTCCGGCGGCATCATGGACCAGGTGCTGCGTGAAGTGGAAATCGAGTGTCTGCCGGGTGACATTCCCAGCCACATTGATGCCGACGTATCGCAACTGGAATTCGGACAAGTGTTGCGCGTAAGCGACCTGCCGCATGGCGGAACGCTGAAGTTCATCACCGATGACAACCAGGCTGTGGCCCACGTGACATCGGTGAAGGAAGAAGTTGCGCCAACCGTTGACGCCACGGCGGAAGCTGCCGCGGCTGCACCTGCCGAGCCTGAAGTCATTAAGAAGGGCAAGCAGGAGACGGAAGAAGCTGAACCGCCGGCGAAGAAGTAACCTGCGTGAAACTGCTCGTCGGGCTGGGGAATCCCGGTATCGAATATCAGTTCACGCCGCACAATATCGGCTTTCTGGCGATAGACCGGATTGCCGAAAACTGCGGAGTACAGGTTGATAATCGCCACGCGAAAGCTCTAACCGGCCGGGCCAGAATTGGAAATGACGAAATCCTTCTGGCCAAGCCGGAAACCTACATGAACCTGAGTGGCATGTCGGTTCTGGAGCTCTCCCGGAAGTATGAAATTGATCCGGCGAAGGACCTGATCGTGATTTATGACGAGCTGGACCTTCCCCTGGGGATGATTCGCGTGCGCGCACGTGGGTCATCGGCCGGACACAACGGAATGCAATCGATCATCAATGCGATGCAGACCGAAGAGATTGCCCGGATCAGGATTGGCATAGCGCCAGACAGTCCGGGAAAAGGCGGGGCCAAATACATATTGGCTCCATTCAGAAAATCGCAGCTGGTGGCCGTGGATGAAGCGCTGGACCTGACGGCCAGGACTGTGGACGTGATTTTGAGCGATGGAATCGCAACAGCGATGAACCGGTTCAATCGCAAGAATAAGCCGGATGAACCGGCGGAAGAAAGTAAGTAAAAGAATTTGAGAAACGCTGCTGGCCAGGAAAGGCATCAGCAGCTCGCTGGGAAAGTGATCAGCGACAGGAGAAAAAATGCAACGAGCTTACGAAGTGATGTTCATTGTGCGTCCGGACGTGATGGAAGAGGACATGGACAAACTGATTTCAACTCTGCAGGGCCATGCCACCACCGCGGGTGCGACCGTACAGAACACAGAAAAAATGGGCCGGCGCAGGCTGGCTTATGACGTAAAGAAGTTTCAGGATGGCCAGTACGTTCTGTTTACCCTACAGGCTGATGGCAAGGCGATCCACGAACTGGAACGCCGCATGCGCGTGGCTGAGCAGGTGATCAAGTACATCACCGTGCGTACGGACGAGGAACAGCAGCGTCTGGACAAAGTGCGCAAACTGCGTGCATCGCGCACCAAGCGTCCGCCGGCAGAGGCGCCATCGGCTGAGAACGAAGGCTCCGCGGTCACCGCATAAAAAAATTTTGGCGCGCCTGAATGTGTGCGCCTGCTTCAAGGAGAGTTATGGCTGACGAAAATCAGGAAGTATCATCAACACCACCACCACAGCGCCCCGCGGGACGCCCCGATCGACCGGACCGTCCAGACCGTGGGCCCGGTGGCCCCAGCCGCGAAGGCGGCCGCAAGTTTTTCCGCCGCAAGAAGGTCTGCAAGTTCTGCGTGGAAAAGATTGACGACATCAACTACAAGGACGTACGCCTGCTGGGCCAGTTTGTGGCCGAGCGCGGCAAGATCGTTCCTCGCCGTCTCACGGGCGTTTGCACGCCTCACCAGCGGCGTTTGACTGCCGCCATCAAGCGGGCCCGCAATATCGCCCTGCTGCCATTTGCGGCCCGGTAAATACAAGGAATCTGGAGATATCACATGGAAGTCATCCTCAAAGAAGATGTAGCCAAGCTCGGCCATCGTGGAGACGTGGTGAAGGTGGCGGAAGGTTATGGCCGCAATTACCTGCTGCCGCACAAGCTCGCGATTGAAGCCACACAGGCCAACAAGGCCGTCATCGATCAGATGAAGGCCTCTGCGGTGCGCAAATCTGCCGTGGAAAAAGCCGATTCAGAAGCTCTGGCAAAGCAACTCGATGCTGTGAGCCTCAGTTTCCATCGCAAAGCCGGTGAGAAGGACCACTTGTTTGGTTCGGTCACATCATCGGACATCGCAGATGCCCTGGAGCAGAAAGGCTTCACCATTGATCGCCGGAAGATCCAGCTCAATGAGCCACTGAAAAGCGTTGGCGATTTCGAAGTGCCAATCCGCCTGCATCGCGACGTGGTGAGCAAGGTGAAGGTTTCTGTGCAGAAGGAAGCTGAAGCCTAAGCAAGCTTCTCTTTCCAGTTGACCAAATTGCGAAAGCCCTGGGGAAACTCGGGGCTTTTTGCCATTTTCAGCGCTCATGAGTGGGGGTAAGGTTACCCGTTCAAGGCTAAAACGCCCACAAATGATGCACTTTCCGAAGTGTTCGAAAATGGGATACCCTCAGCTTACGTATCCCCGTTTGCCTCGTCCAAGTAATTGCAAGGAGAGAGGATTCGAGGGACATAAGCCATGCCGGCCGAGACTGCAGTTCTAAAAGCGGCGGTTGGCGCGAGCGGTGAAAAACGTTACTCCCATTCAGCGGGAGACATGGTGAGTCAAGCCCTAAGCCGAGCAAATGACAGTGAGCTGATTCGCGCCGCTCAGCGTGGAGACCGTGTTGCGTTTGAAAGCCTGGTGCGCCAATACGATCAAGCTGTATTGCGCCTGGCCCTGCATCTGACTGGCTCTGAGCCGGACGCCCGCGATATCTACCAGGAAGCTTTTCTCAAGGCCTATCGGCATATTGGCAATTTCCGCTTTGAGTGCTCGTTCTACACCTGGATTTACCGCATCGTAACGAACCTCTGTCTGGACCATCTGCGTAAACGCCAGACTCGCAGAGAAGATCCTGCCACCATTATGGATTCCAGCGGCCAGGAACTTGACCTGCTTGATCGTGTATCTGACGACCGCGCCGGCGCCAATCCTGAACGCGATCTTATGCGCCGCGAACTGGGTTCAAAGATTGCCCAGGCGCTTACCAAGCTCACGCCGCGCGAACGGATGGTCTTTGAGCTGAAGCATTATCAGGGCCTGCGGCTGCGCACCATCGGCGAGATGTTGAACACTACGGAAGAAACAGCCAAGAACACGTTGTTCAGGGCCACACAGAAATTGCGGAGTACGCTGGCGCCCATGCGGCGTTAAGAATTTTCGGGGGATTCTGGTTATGAAATGCGATTGGACAAAAGAAAACCTGGTTCTCTACATCTATGACGAACTGGCCGATGATGCCAGGTTCGAGATGGAGAACCACATCCGCAACTGCGCTGGCTGCCGTGAAGAACTGGAAAGCGTCAGCGCGCTGAAGCAGGATATGTCCGCCATGCCGGTATTGGAGATTTCCCCCAATCTTCTTGCCGCCAGCCGGATGCAACTGCAGGAATCCCTGGAACACGCGGAACAGAATCGGTCCGGTTGGGGGATGTTTATCTTCGACTTTGCAGGATGGATGAACCAGATCAAGCTGGCGCCCGCGCTAACCGCGGCTCTTCTGATGATCGGCTTTGCCGGAGGGACGATTACCACATGGAAGCTGTCATCGCACGAAGTGCCTCCGATTGGAAGCCGTGATCCGGAGCAGCCGAAAGACACAGGCGTTGCCGCCATTGAATCCATCCTCACCGATCCCGCTTCACACAACGTCACCATCAAGTATGACACGTTGAATCCCCAAACTCTGGTGGCCTCGGCGGACGATCCGCGCATTCAGCAGCTTCTGCTTATGGCCACGCACAGCAATCGCGATTCTGACGTCCGTCTTGATTCCATTGAGATACTGAAAGACCGTGCAGGTGACGATGACGTGCGCGATGCCTTGATCTCGGCCATTCGTTATGACAAGAATCCCGGAGTACGGCTCAAAAGTCTCGATGGGCTGAAAGGGTATGTGCGCAATGACAAGAATGTGCGCAATGCTGTTCTGGACGCGCTGCTACATGACGACAACTCTGGTGTTCGCTCCAAAGCGATTGAGCTCCTTGATCCGGTGAAAGCCGATTCCAGTGTTCGCCAGGTGTTGGAAGATTTGGCAAAACGAGATCCCAATCAATTTATACGTTCGCAATCGCAACGTTATCTTGCCAGCACACCTCATCTGGATTAAAGAGAAAAAGCCAAACCATGAACAGACCTCTACAACTCGCGACTCTGCTGCTGGCCACCGGCCTGAGCGCAGTCGCGCAAACATCCGGTTCAACCTCGAACGGTTCGACTTCGAACGGTTCAACCTCGAATTCACGCCTGTACCGCTCTGGAGGGGAGTGGATCCAGGAAATTACTGGCTCCATGCCCGCAAGCAAGGTAGTCAAAGTTAAATCCAGCGCAGGCTTTATCAAAGTTGAGGGTCGGCAGCAGAATGCCATCGTCTTCACTATCCGTGAGCATGTGCGTGCGTCTTCAGAAGCTGCGGCAAGGCGCGAGTTCGCTCATATGAGTTACAGCTCAATGGGTAATGGTGATACCACCACCTTACGCGCCGAGTGTGAAGGCTACAATCGCGGATACATCGACTTTGAAGTACAGGTGCCGCAGCAGACTGCAGCTTTGAGTCTTGAAACCAGGGGCGGAGTCGTCAGCGCAAAGAACATCTCTGGAAAAGTCGACGCCAGCACAGGCGGCGGCGATATTCAACTGGACCAGATTGGCGGGCTGGTGAACGTCTCCAGCGGCGGTGGGACCATTGATATCGGCAAGACCGATACTGACGTTCATGTTGCAACCGGCGGCGGCAACATTCATATCGGTTCCGTGGGTGGGCGTTTGATCGCCAGCTCTGGCGGGGGAAATCTGAATATTGGCTCCGCCAAATTGATGAACCTGGAAACAGGCGGCGGGTGGATCAAAGTAAATAAGTGCGAAGGCACCATCAAGGCAGCCACCGGCGGCGGCACCATTGACCTGAATCAAATTGATGGAGTGGCACAGATTCAAAGCGGCGGCGGCGGCATTAAAATCGGCCCCATTCGCAGCGGTATGCACGTGGAAACCGGCAGCGGTCCAATTATTGCCACACTGGCCAAAGGCTCGTCGTTCTCTGATTCACGCCTGGAAACCTCGGTCGGCTCCATCATCGTTTACGTTCCAGACGGTCTTGGCGTCACCATTAAGGCTGCGGTCGAAGTGGCACGCGGAGAAGGCATCAGCAGTGATTTTCCTGAGCTGAAGATCACGCGCTCCGGCAACATTGGTCCGCGCGAAGCCTTTGCAGAAGGTAGTCTGAACGGCGGCGGGCCCGTGCTTCATGTTCACACGGCGACAGGCAATATCGAGTTCAAACGGCAAAAGAATAATTAGACTTCGTGGGAGGTTTTTGTGCGTCGACTATTTGCATTCGCAATCTTCATGAGCGGATTGCTTCCCCTTTCTCATGCTGGCGCGGCAACCCAGCCTGAGGCGCAGTCTAAGAGTGGGCCCAGCGCCTACGTGGTTTCGCCTGCTGGCCGTTCCTACCTTGGCGTTGATATCCGTGACATTACGCAGGACCGTGTGGCAGCGCTGAAATTGAAAGAAGAGCGCGGCGTAGAAGTAACCATGGTTGACCAGGACGCTCCCGCGGGCAAAGCCGGGCTCAAGGAACACGATGTCATCCTGGATTTCAATGGCGCTCCTGTGGAAAGTGAAGAGCAGTTGCGGCGCATGATCCGCGAAACGCCCCCCGGACGCACCGTAACCCTTGGAATCAGCCGTGACGGCAGCCCCATGAAGCTCAGCGTACAGCTTGCGCAACATGACAAGGTATTGCTTGGTAATCGCGTAGAATTCCCGCCCATGCCATCGATTCCGCCTCTTCCCGACATGGATATGGCCAACCGCATGGACGTTCCTAATGTCATCGTAGTGCGCAGCCTGTCGACCTCCCTGGGCGTACAGACAGAAAATCTCGGCCAGCAACTGGGCGACTTTTTCGGCGTCAAGAATGGCGAAGGCGTTCTGGTCCGCTCTGTCGAAAAGGGCAGCCCGGCGGAAAAAGGAGGCGTTAAAGCTGGTGACGTGATTGTCCGAGTCGCCGATGAAAAGCTTTCTGATCGTGCTGATCTCTCGCGCGTAATGCGCAAACATCGCGAAGGTGGCAAGGTTGTCCTCGGCATTGTAAGAGACCGTCACGAACAGACTGTGACCGTGGACCTGCCGCAGCGCCGCACCAAAGACTCCTCAGAACTTATTCTTGACGAAGAGCTCAGAGGATTGGATTCAACGCTCAAGGGCCTGGACGATATCACGATTGACGAGGATTTTGATCTCCACTCCCAAATGAAGCTTCTGCAAATGGATCGAGTCAACACCGCGATGAAAAGAGCGAGGTCCGCTCTGCAATTCCTCGAGAAGAATCACGGCGTGCTCACACTCTCTGATTCCATGATCTAGCTGTTCACCTTATTGCCTTGTCCCGCGTGGCCAGTTCGGGCCACGCATTTTTTATGCGTAAGGTTCGATGACAAAATTTTGGGCCGCCCATTTTCGGACGGCCCATATATTCGATTTGAAAAACGTCTTTAGTCCTGGTCGTTCCCGGCGCGCTTCCAGTTGATGATGTCGCCCAGAGTGGTGGTTGCACTGGAGCTTGACGCGGGATGCTTATAAGCTTCCACGTCCGCGCGGCTGGCTTCTTCGCCTACTGCACGCAAGCTCAGGCCAACCTTCTTCTCGTCGGCGTTCATTTTGATGATCTTGAAGTCATGTTCCTGTCCAGCTTCCAGTTTTGCTGGTGCGCCGGTGGAATCAGTGGCTTCAGAGTTATGGCAAAGACCCTCAACGCCCTCAGCAATTTCAACAAAGGCGCCAAACTGGGCCAGCCGCAGAACCTTGCCGTGCACCACATCACCAATGCGATGTGTCTGGAAGAAGGTCTCCCAGGCGTCCGGCTGAAGCTGCTTCACGCCCAGTGACAGGCGACGCTGTTCCGGCTCAATGCCCAGCACGATTGCCTTCACCTTCTCGCCCTTCTTCAGGACTTCCGAAGGATGTTTCACGCGTTTGGTCCAGCTCAGATTGCTCACGTGTACCAGGCCATCAATTCCGTCTTCGATCTCGATAAACGCACCGAAGTCAGTCAGGTTGCGCACGCGGCCTTCAACCGTTGAGTTGATGGGATACTTCTCGTGCAGGCGCTCCCAGGGGTTCGATTCAAGCTGTTTCAATCCCAGGGAGATGCGGCGTTCCGTGGAATTCACGTTCAACACCACGCATTCCAGCTCTTCGCCCACATTCAGCATCTTGGAGGGATGCTTCATGCGCTTGGACCATGACATTTCGCTTACATGCACCAGGCCTTCAATGCCCTGTTCCAATTCAACGAACGCACCGTAATCGGTCACGCTGAGAACGCGGCCACGAACACGCGCGCCGATCGGATAGCGTTCCGCGGCATCCAGCCAGGGATCAGGCGTGAGCTGCTTAAAGCCCAACGAAACCCGGAGTTTGTCCGGATCAAATTTCAGCACCTTCACCTGAATCTGGTCGCCAACATGGACCAGGTCGCGTGGATGTGTCAGACGACCCCATGACATGTCAGTAATGTGGAGCAGGCCGTCAATGCCGCCCAGGTCCACGAACGCGCCGTAGTCGGTAAGGTTCTTGACCGTGCCGGTAAGGATCGAATCTTCCTGAAGGTGCTCCAGCGTCTTTTCCCGCTTCACTGCAACTTCTTCATCCATGATCGCCTTGCGGGAGACCACGATGTTGCCGCGCTTCTTGTTCAGCTTAATCACGCGGACTTCAATTTCCTGACCCTTAAGGGTGTCCAGATTGCGGACCGGGTGTGTATCAACCTGCGATCCCGGCATGAACGCTTTCACGCCGATATCCACTGAAACTCCGCCTTTAACCCGCTCTACAACCGTTCCCTTGATGGCTTCCTTTGTGTGGTAAGCCTTTTCGATGTTCTCCCACACCCGCACGCGCTGGGCACGCTCGTGCGATAGAAGGACTGAGCCTTCTTCGTTCTCGCCCCGCTGGACCATAACCTCAATCGGGTCGCCGGGCTGGAACTTAATGTTGCCGTGGGCATCCGTGACTTCAGCGATGGGCACAAGCCCCTCGGACTTAAAGCCGATGTCCACAACCACATGGGTGGCAGTAATCTTAATAACGGTGCCTTTGAAGACATTGTCTTCACTCGGCGCCGGCTCTGTTTCAAGGGTGTACGATTCAAGCGCGGTTGCGAAATCTTCCATGTGAGTTTCTTCTTTGTGAGCGGCGCCCGCGGTGGGCTGCTCAGTGGATTCGAGTTGGGTATTGTTTCCGGACATAGTTGAGTTTTTTGGCAGGACTTCTGACGGGACGGATGAACTTCTGGTCTCAGCTTCAGGCTGTATTGATTCCTTGCGGGCTGTTTCCTCGACCGACATTCCTCTACCCTGCCGGGCCTAAAACACGTTGGGACTCATACAAGAGAATCGTGTGACGTGCTGAAGGTGGACCCCGAAAGGGTCCCACTGGCGTGCTCCTTCCAATTTGCTGAAAGGCGGAAATACCAGCGGCCGGATCTTACGGCAGTCCTGAAAGGGCCATAAGACTCCTTCGACTATAGCAACCAGCCAAACCACTGTCAAACACCGGAACCCCTGAAACCCCCTCTAAATCAACCCTTCCCGTTCTGGTAAATTCCTCGTATGGACTTTATTTTCACACCCTGGCGCTATGCCTATGTCTCAGGCGCAGATAAGGCGAATCAGTGCGTTTTTTGTGCCGCTTCCCAGCTCGGTGACGACAAAGCCGCCTGGATCGTCCATCGTGGTGTCTCCTGCTTCGTAATCCTCAATGCCTTCCCTTACACATCCGGCCACGTAATGGTCGTCCCGTACGAACACCAGGACCAACTCCAGAAACTCTCGTCAAAAGCAGCCCAGGAAATGATGGAAATGACACAAAAGCTGGAGGGAATTCTGCGTGAACTCTACCACCCAGACGGTCTGAATCTGGGCATGAACCTGGGAAAAGCCGCCGGGGCCGGTGTTGCCGGACATATACACATGCACGTTCTCCCGCGCTGGGTAGCGGACGCCAATTTTATGAGTGTTATCGGTGAAACCCGTGTGCTGCCGGAAGACCTGGAAACCACCTACAGCCGGCTTCGAAAAGCTTTTTCCTCACAGATGTCTTAATTGAGAGGTTTGTCCGGGTACGAAGTGGGCGGAATGGAAGTCGAGCCCGCCGAAGCCGCGCTGGCTTGCGCGTTTGGCTGCGATTGCATCATTTTTTCTTTTTCTGCCCGATAGTTGTGCAATGCGAAGGTCCCGCGTACTCCGTTTGCCAAAGCCAGAACAACGATGACTGTTAAGATTCCAACCCCATGATGATGGGTTAGATTCCAGCCTACCTCAAACAGGTACAAAGCCAGACCAGCCACAGCCCAGGGTCGCGAGCCGTTCCAGACTCGCCAGGCCACAAGGCTAAACAAAGCGGCGTCAACCAAAGCACTGGGGCCAATCCCCATCAGCACTGAGCCTGTCGCCATCCCGATGCCTGCGAGAAGTACAGTAAGACCAGCCACAAAGGCTGCCCAACCACCCGCTTTGTGTGAAGCGTCAAGTGCGGAATCTTCATCCACGATTTCCGGCCATGCCCAATTTGCCATGAGGTCTGGGATTGTCCGTTTTCATTACTGGAAAATCAATCAGATTTTTACATCAATATTTTTTGATGAATGGCGATGGACAAAACCTTAGTTGGCTGCGCGCCTCTCTCAACCCGGCATCTTAAATAAATAAATAAAAATCGATTCCAAAGGAGGCCTATGCCACATTACGGCACATTGCGAGAAACCAGATTGCAGCAGGATCCAGACGACCTTCGTGGCGCAGAAGTCTACGGTGTAAATGACGAGAAACTGGGCAAGGTCGATGATGTGATTTTCGACCACACCAGCGGCGATATCAGGTATGTAGTCGTCGAAACCGGAGGGCTGTTCAGCAAAAAGAGCTTTCTGGTGCCGGCCAATCGCGTTTCTCCCTACGGCAATCATGAAGACAAGTTCTATGCTGAGCTGGACAAGGAACGCATTCAAATGCTTCCTGAATACGACGAGAATGCCCTGAAGTCCGAAAGCAACTGGTCAGAGTATGAGAAGCACTATGAAGATCAGTGGAAAGACGGCGCGCTGATGTACAACACCTCCACCGGCCGCATGATTACGCCGCCACCAGAGGAGATTCCCCGAGCAGCAAAGACAGGACGTGCAGGCAGCAAGCGCACCGCCAGTGAGATACCGGACCTCACTCCTGAGCGGCTCGGCCGTGAGGATGAACCATTTGGTATTGGCAACAGCCGCTCCGCCACTCTCGAGCCGAAAAAGCCGGCCATCGCCGGTCGCAAAGACGCAGTCCTTGCAGATTGGGCTGCCACCAATATCAGCGATCGCGAAAAAGCTGCGGACGCTCGTTTTGATGACAGCCGTATGTCCAGCGAGCGCCAACCAATTGACGAGCGCGTTAATGACAAGATTCGCGACGCTAAAGACAAGATCATCGGCCGTACACCCCGACCTGGCGAGCGTGAAGGCGATGTGGTGGCTCATCGTGAGGGCCTGGATAGACCCGGCATCTATCGCGCCGATGCAGTGCCTGAAGCGGAGAAGCGGTCAGACATGAACGAGCCGCTTAATGCCAACTACGGGCCGCGCTGGAATCGCTTCCAAAGCCGGTTACGCGAAAGTCGAGATGACGTCGTGGCCGAATGTCCAATCTGTGGTAGCCAGAGAAAAGTGGCTTAGTTCGCTAACCAGGGTTAACAAGGCCGCCTGCGGGTGGCCTTTTTTATTTTGGCTTTTATTGCTTTTTTTTGAAGTCGCACGAATCAGGGGAACTTGCAGACATACAGAGGTGTCTATTCAACTGATCATAGAACACCTGAGACAAGCGGCCGGCAGGCTTGATTGGGACTCTTCAATTCTGGTTGAGCTGTCGGCTGCTTGTTGTACCGCGTTCATGATCTCCTCAGAATGCTGGAAAGCAGAGAGACGGAGGACACGGAAGCGTCAAGCGAAGGCAATCTGTCTTACTTACTTTCAAAGGGTGTCTCCTCTTTTCCAGATAGCTTTCGCCAACTCTCTTCATTGCCTCCGTCGCTTGGCGCTGATCGCCTCTTAAGTTTTGCCTTTCAGATCAGTGAAAATCAGTGTCATCAATGCAATCAGCGGTGAGATTTTACTGAAGCTCCGGAAAATCCTCTTCCCGATATTCCGTTATTGGCTTATCCGTCGTCTTGCGTTCTGCTTCTGCGCTGCGAAGCTGCACGCGACGAATCTTTCCTGAAATTGTCTTCGGCAGATCCACAAACTCCAGCCTCCGCACACGCTTATATGGCGCCAGTACGTTGCGGCTGTGCTGGAATACTGACAGCGCCAGTTCGCGCGTGGGTGGTGTTCCCGGACGCAAAGTCACAAACGCCTTCACCACGGCCATGCGAATCGGATCAGGTGACGGTACCACCGCGCACTCGACTACGTCAGGATGTTCGATCAGCGCGCTCTCCACTTCAAACGGGCTGATGCGGTAGTCGGAGGCTTTGAACACATCATCGGCACGCCCTACAAACGTGAGATAGCCTTCGGCATCGCGCTGCACCACATCACCGGTACGATATAAAGGCGGTGCAATGGGAATCAGCTTGCCGTCATCGCCCTGATAGCCCGGCATCAACGCCATCGGCGGTGGATCCAGCGGCAAACACAGCTCGCCTTCCTCGGCTTCTTTGCCTTCCGCGTTGATTAACTTCACGTGATACCCAGGCAGCGGCCGGCCCATGGAGCCGACTTTCAATTTCTGTCCCGGCGGATTACCCACCTGCGCCGTGGTTTCGGTCTGGCCGTACCCGTCACGGATCGTCAGCCCCCACGCCGTGCGGACCTGTTCAATCACTTCCGGATTCAGCGGCTCGCCGGCACTGGCCAGCTCACGCAGTTTCACCTTCCACGAACCCAGATTCTCTGTCACCAGCATCCGCCAGACTGTGGGCGGTGCGCAGAACGTATTCACGCCACAGCCAGTAAGGATGTCCAGCAAATTCCGGGCATTGAAGCGCGCCTGATTGATGACAAAAACTGTTGCTTCAGCATTCCACGGCGCAAAGAAACAGCTCCACGCGTGCTTTGCCCAACCCGGCGACGAGAGATTGCAATGCACATCGCCAGGCTTGATCCCGATCCAGTACATGGTGGAAAGATGACCCACGGGATAGCTGGTGTGGCTGTGCATCACCAGCTTGGGCTTCGAAGTTGTGCCTGAGGTGAAGTACAGCTGCATCGCATCGTTAGGCAGGGTTTCCCCATCAGGCACAAACTCGGCTGGCGACTCATAAGCCTTCTCAAACGCATGCCAGCCGCTGATTGATTCTTCCCCTCCCACCGAAATCCTGTTACAACTCTTCGTTGCCTCAGCCAGCTTCGGCGCCATCTCCGCCGCGCAGACAATATGCTTTACGCGCCCACGGACAATGCGATCCGCAAGATCATCAGCAGTTAAAAGCGTAGTGGCGGGAATGATCACGCCGCCCAGCTTCATCACCGCCAGCATCGTCTCCCACAGCGGCGGAATATTTCCCAACATCAATAGCACGCGATCGCCACGCTTTACGCCCAGCGTCCGAAAATAGTTGGCCACCTGCGCCGACCGTCGCGACAGTTCCGCAAAAGTCAGCTTGGTCTGCCTGCCATCTTCATAGGCGACCCACAAGGCTGTCTGATCACGACGCTCGCCGGTGGCAATCACGTCAAACCAGTCCAATGCCCAGTTAAAGCGATCCAGCTTGGGCCACTGGAAACCGGCATAGGCTTTTTGATAGTCGTCGTGATGTTTTAGGAGGAAGTCGCGGGCTGCGCGGAAGGCTTGCGTTTGTTCATTCATGCTTTTTTCCAAGATCCCGGGCGAAGCGAGGGGCCCCCACCATCTGGCTTTCATTTCCTGAGCAAAGCGAGACATCGTCCCACAATTAGTCGCGCAGTCTTACGAGAAGAGTATTTGCCTTTTAAAATCGCTTTTGGCAAGAAACCTAAGCGCGTTCAGACCGCTTCGAAGTTCTGATGGTCCAAACAATGCCGATTACCAAAACTACAAAAGCGGTGCCACATGCGGTATTCAACGAATCTACAAACTCTGCCAAACCAATTTGGCCATCATGCGGATATTTTTTAACCAAATCGGGAACAACCCACCGCTCGTAATAACTTGCAGCCATAAAAAATCCGCCGCAGAACGCAACGGCTGCCGCTGCTATTGTTGCACCGATTTTGTGGGAAGTTTTCGTTATTGCTTTCATGCTTACGATTGCCATGCAGTTGCTTAAATCTACATCAACCACCTGTGACACCAAGACAAATATTCTTCCCGCCGCACCCTATAGGCAATAGTGTTCCCTCGCTCCGCTCGGGATAACAACAAACTAGCCTTTCAACAACTCTTCCAACTCCTTCTCCCCCACCACCTTCACGCCCAGCTCACGCGCTTTATCCAACTTCGATCCCGGATCATCGCCCGCTACAACGTAGTCAGTCTTCTTGCTTACCGATCCCGACACCTTGCCGCCCGCGTCCTCAATCATGCGCTTGGCTTCGTCGCGAGAATATTTCTCCAGTGTGCCGGTAATCACGAATGTCTTTCCGGCCAGCGTAGTGCCCCGTACTTTCTTCACTCCTTTGAAAGTGAGGCCGTAGCCTTCTAATCGTTTCACCAGCTCGCGGTTTCGCGGCTCATCGAAGAATTCCCTGATGCTGGTGGAAACGCTCGGGCCCACATCCTGCACTTCCTGCAACTCCTCCGCCGACGCATCCATCAGGGCATCCATCGACCCAAAATGTTCCGCCAGCAGTTCCGCCGTGCGCGTGCCGACCTGTCCAATCCCCAGGCCCAGGATCACGCGTTCCAGGGGAAGTTTGCGGGACTTCTCTATCTCCGCCAGCAGGTTGTCGATCGACTTCTCTCCCACCCGCTCCAGTGCCAGCAGTTGCGGCCTCTTGTCCTTGAGTGCGTAAATGTCTGCGATGTTCTTCACCAGCCCGGCTTCATGCAGCTGATTCACAATCGATTCGCCCATGCCGTCAATGTTCATTACCGACCTTGAGGCAAAGTGCAGAATACTGCCCTGCAGCCGCGCCGGACAATTGATGTTCACGCACCAGTAATCGACCTCATCCTCGTGATGCCGTATCTCGCTGTTACAGACTGGGCAGCGCTCCGGCATGTGGAACTGTTTCTTCCCGCGCGGATGTTCCTTGTCATCCACCACCTTCACGACCTTGGGGATCACGTCACCACCGCGCTCTACCATTACTGAGTCGCCAATCTTCACGCCCAGCCGCCCGATCTCGTCCATGTTATGCAGCGTGGCCCGGCTCACTGTGGTGCCTCCGATGAACACCGGCTTCAGCCACGCGACCGGCGTTAACTTGCCGGTACGGCCGACCTGCGGCTTGATGTCCTCCACCTGGGTAACACCGCTGCGAGCGGCATATTTATACGCGATCGCCCAGCGCGGGGCCTTGCCGGTAAAACCCAGATGATCCTGCGTACGCCGTGCATTCACCTTCACCACAATGCCGTCAATTTCGTATGGCAGCTTTTCCCGCAGTTCTTCGCCCTTGGCGATGAACTTCAGCACCTCATCAATGGTCTTCACCACAATTCGCTGTGAATTCACCTTGAAGCCTGCAGTATGCAGCGCATCAAGTGCCTGGGAATGTTGATCGGGGAAGAACTTGCCGTCCACCAGCAGAAAGTAGGCGTAGAAATCGAGCCGCCTCTGGGCAACGATATTCGGCTCAAGCACGCGAATGGTCCCGGCAGCGGCATTGCGCGGGTTGGCAAACTTGGCTAACCCCTGCTGTTCGCGCTCGTCGTTCATGCGACGAAAAGACTCCAACGGCATCACCACCTCGCCGCGCGCCTCAAAGTCGGCTGGCATGCCGGCTTTCTTGAGCACCGAGGGACTGATCGTGAGCGGCACTGAGCGCATGGTCCGAATGTTGGTGGTCACATCTTCGCCTACTGTGCCATCGCCGCGCGTTACTCCGGAAAGCAATCGGCCGTCGCGATAGGTCAGCGCCAGCGACATGCCGTCCATCTTGAACTCGCAGACATATTCGATCTTGTCTGAGCCCGCCAATTCGCGGACGCGGCGGTCCCAGTCACGCAGTTCCTCCTCGTTATAAGCATTGTCCAGCGAAAGCATGGGACGCGAATGCGCAACTTTGAGAAAGCCTTCGCGCGGTTTGCCGCCCACACGTTGCGTCGGCGAATCAGGGGTGATCAGTTCGGGATGGGCCGCTTCCAGGGCCTTCAACTCCTGCATCAGGCGATCAAAATCGGCATCGTCCAGTTCGGGCGCGTCCAGCACGTAATAGAGGTGCTCATGACGGCGAATCTCGTCGCGCAGCTTTTCGATCTTCTGTTCGAAGCCCTTTCCTTCAAGGCCTTTTTCTTTTGCTTTGGCGTTATTCTTGGCGGCTGTGGCCATGCAACGATTATATTTGTCAGTTTGCCGATGAAGAAAGTTTGCCTGCTTTACAATCTCGCGTCGGGCCAGAAGCGTGAGCAGCGCACGCAGCAGATAGCCCATATTGCGGCGCTTTTTCGCGGGCATGGTATGGAGGTGGATGCCCGGGCCACCACGCACGCGGGCAGCGCGGTACAGCAGACCCAGGACGCTGCCGCGGCAGGCTTTGATACTGTACTTGCCTGCGGCGGCGACGGCACATTCAATGAAGTCCTGAATGGCGTGATGCTCGTGCAATCTCCTGGCCGTCAGCCGGCCATCGGCGTGGTCCCTCTTGGTAGCGGCAATCTGCTGGCAACTGACTTGAGGCTTCCGTCAAATCCTCTTGCCGCCGCGCGTACTTTGCTCGATTACAAGCCACGAGAGATCTATCCCGGCGTCCTTACCTCCCAGCATCACGGTCGTACAGAGCAACGCTATTTTGTCGTCGCTGCCGGAGTTGGTTCGGACGCACAGCTGATGTATCGCACGGCCGTTGAGTCCAAAGAACGCTTCGGCCGCAATGCTTATTTTCTGGAAATGGCGCGCATGGCCGCCCAGGGTCAGTTTCCCATGTTTCATGTGGAATGGAAGGATGAGCAGGGATACCTGCACAAGGAAAAAATAACACTGGCCATGGCCGTCCGCGCCCGTCATTTTCCCGGGCTATTACGCTTCGTCAATCTGGGGTCTTCGCTCGTCAGCGACCATTACAGCCTGCTGCTTTTCCGGACCGGCAACGTTCTGCATTTCGCCAACTACTTTGCCAGCGTTGCCTCCGGGCTGAACTGGAAGGTCCCCAAAGTCGATGTGGTGACTTCAAGGTGGTTTCGCTGCACCGCGTTGGATGAATCTGCGCCAAACGCTCCAAAGATCCACGCTCAAGCCGATGGCGAGTTGCTGGGCCGTGTCCCGGCAGAGATCAGTATTGCGAAAAAAAGCTTTAGTCTATTGATGAAGGAAGAACTGTAGAGTTCGATGAGCCGTCAGCGCCCTCGATCGGCTCCCACCGCGCCATCATGTATCCGTCAGGGCGGACTTGCGCCTCATATTTAACCATGATGATCGCGCCGGACCGATGTCGCAGCTTGATCGTGCCCATCTGCATTCCTTCTGCGACAAATTCGTTGAACAGCGGTTGCACCACTTGCGACCCGCCAACCACGATCTCATCGATCCGCAACTGCAGGAACTCCGCATGGTCAAAGCCCACAAGCCGGCAGGCCGGATCGTTGGCGAAAATGTAGTTACGGTCAGGATCAACCACCACAATCGGCCGCCGGTCCTCATCAGCGTGTTGCATCCGCATGGAACGCAGCACTTCCACTTTCTTGAGGGCATTCAATACTTCAGGAGCGCCCGACCTGGAATCAACAGCCGCGTCCGCGTGGGGGTTGCCGTTGGCGCCGCTGGCATGTAGAACCAGCACTCCCTTCTTCCAGTCGTGTCCTTTGATCTTGCTGGCAACTCTTACGCGTTCAGCAAAAGACAGGGTGTGGTTGAGTACGGCAATCTCAAATCCATCCGCGCATGCCTGCGACTCTATTTCCCTGGAGGTCACGGCAGTGATCACCGGGTAGCCAGTACTCTCAAAGAGGGCAATCTGCGACTGGAGAAACCCGGAATCCTGTTGAGAGCAGAGAAGAAGCGTGGGAATTTTAGCCTTTGTATCGGTAAACATTGCTGTCCCAAGAAGCATGGCAGAGATGCTTGCGGTTGACAAGGCGGACCAAACGTTCCGATCCAGCTACTCTCCTCGAGCGCTTGTGCAGGGTAGAATCGTCCAGTCTGAGGAGACTCACATTTGGATCCACTCACACATTTTCTAACCGGCGCATGTATCAGTCGCGCTGGCCTGAACCGCAAGACTGCACTAGCCACTCTCACCCTTACGCTCGCCACCGAATCACCCGACATTGACCTTGTCGCTTATTTTGGCGGGTCAGTGACTGGATTTGCTCATCATCGCGGCATTACGCATTCGTTAATCGGAGCGCCAGTATTGGCTGCGCTCGTTGTCGGTTTGGTCCGAGGCTGGTATGCGCTGATGAAAGCTCGAGGTCGCGATACTCGCACCCCACCCAAATGGAAGCTGCTTTACCTCTTCGCCATTTTCGGTTGCATCGTGCATCTGTTCCAGGATTTCACCAATAATTACGGCGTCCGGCCGTTCGCCCCTTTTAATCCCAAATGGTATTCCTGGGACATCGTTTACATCATTGATCCAACCATGCTGGTGGCGCTCTTCCTGGCCCTGACGGTGCCAGGACTTCTGCGACTAGTCTCTGAAGAAGTGGGCGCTGCAAAAGGGCAGTACCGCGGCCGTGGCGCCGCCATCACAGCGCTGGTCTGCCTGGCGCTGGTGATCGTGGGCCGCGACCTGGAACATCGTCGCACGCTCAAGTTGATGGGGTCGGTTACCTATCAAAATCAGGAGCCGTCACGCATGTCGGCTTTCCCCACTGCATTCAATCCATTCGAATGGAATGGCGTGGTGGAGACTAGAAACTTCTTCCAGCTGTTCCCGGTTAACGCAAACAGTGGCGAGATCGATCCCGAGAACCGTTCCATACTCCATTACAAACCGGAAGAAACAGCCGTCAGTCTGGCGGCAAAGAAGTCTCGTCTGGGTCAGGTATATCTGGACTGGGCACAGTATCCGCTCGTAGAGACTCAGAAGCTGCCCGGTTCTGAAGGATTTCAGGTGATCTTTGCCGACCTTCGCTTTGTTGATACCCATCTTCCCGCCAGCGCCAACCGTTCCCGGCCTCTGCGCGCCTACGTGCTGCTGGATACGCAACTGCATGTGTATGAGATGGCCTTTGGGCCACCACCCAGCGACGACAGATGACGACGTGTCGCATCACGAATGTTGACGCAGGCACAACAAAACGGTGACAATACTCCTTCGAGGTGCTTCATGCTGGCTTACTTGTTCGTTATTCTTGCGGTTGCGATTCGCATTGTGGCCGGTACTGGAACTTTCGCCACCCATGGTTTCACGCCAGTCGGCGCCTCGCTGTTGTTCTTTGGCTCACGCATGCCGCGCAAGTATTTCTGGGTACCGGTTGTCCTCTTGGTCGGCTCTGATCTGTTCCTGAATTACCAGATCTATCACTATCCTTTGACCTGGGACCAGACGATTGTCTGGGCCTGGTACGCCGGAGCCTGCGGTCTTGGTATGCTGCTTCGCAACCGCGTGAAGCCTCTGTACGTTGCCGGCGCTGCACTGGCCAGTTCAGTCTCGTTTTTCCTGATCAGCAATTTCGCAGTCTGGGTCGCTGGCTATGTCGGTTACCCCAAGACGCCAGCTGGCCTGGGTGCCGCATATGTAGCGGCCATCCCGTTCTTTCAGCGCGGGCTCGCTTCGGAACTCTTCTTCTCCGCAATATTCTTCGGAGTCGGGGCGTTGGCCGCTTCCTCAATTCGCGCGCCTCAGCATAGCGACATAGCCGCGTAAACACCCGCGATGCTCGCCGATGGGACGAGGGATTATTAAAATCCCTAATCTTTTCTAAGTGTTTTTTCCTATGCTAAGAGAATTTACTTGCGGCTAACACTCATACAAGCTACTTAGTTTTAGATAGTTAGCTGCCAATTCGTCTTTTCTGTTCGCCTGCCTCTGGATTAAAGTTCCTCCCCAGTCTTCTGATGCTCCTAAGATATTCCCAATAGCAGAACTTCCTGTTTAGACAGGACGACGACGGATATGAACAAAATTATTGATGTGGACTCGCAGCCCCTCATTGCGATCTGGGAAACTTGTGTTTCCTCAGTCGGATGCCGTGACCAAAACTTCCGGCCAGCCAGTTCAACGCTGGAACTGAATGACAACGAAGCGGAGCAGCTAATTCGCGACGTTGCTGACCTTAAACCACCTGTGTTCGTCTTTGCCGGTGATAATCCCTTGAGTCGTAGCGGAATCTTTAGCCTGGTGCAATATGCAGCTTCCTGCAATTTGCATCCAGTAATGCTTTTGACGCCCGCATCGGTAGTAACGCAACAGACGCTCGTTGCCTTGAAATCGGCCTCGCTTGCGCGCCTGGCGTTCACGCTGAACGGAGCTGACTGCAGCTCGCACGATTTGTTCAGTGGCATTCCAGGATCGTTCGCTCGCACGATCAAGGCCATCAAATGGGCGAATGAGCGCCGTTTGCCGGTCCAGATTCACACGGAAATCGGCCGCAGAAATCTTGGCGAACTCAACGCCCTGGCTTCCCTGCTGCTGCATTACAGAATCACCATGTGGAGCATCTCTTTCCCTGTTCCCGGCACGGAAGATTCTCTCAGTAACCTTCCTTCCGCTACAGAGTTTGAGGAGGCATTTCAGACCATCTTCCTTCTGGCCCAGAAAGTTCCCTTCAAGATAAAGACTGTTGAAGCACAGCACTACCGCAGATATGTGCTGCAGCAGAGGACGAACGCCAGATCACTGGCCATTCAAACGGGCGTTGTTCCGTTTTATGAGACCGGAATACCTGGAGTTCTTCCTGTGAATGAGGGCATGGCTTCCATATACATCACGCACAATGGTGATGTGCTGGCCAGCAAGGCGCTGCACGTTCCTGCGGGCAACATACGCCGGGACAAATTGCTCGACTTGTACCGCAACTCGCCGATCTTTAAGTCTTTGCGCGATCCCGAAAACTTGAAAGGGAAGTGCGGACACTGTGAGTTCAAAGAGATGTGCGGCGGATCCAGAAGCCGAGCGTGGTCCCTATCCGGAGACATGTTCAACCAGGATGAGAGTTGCTTCTACATGCCATTGCAGGAGCGCAAAGTGGCTGAACAGCTGATCAGTTAGCCGGCTTTTTACTGACACAACCCTGCCGCGACCTGCTTCACTTTCCGGGTGAATCAGTTCGCGGCATTTTAGCGTTCGTCTTCATCTCTTCATGGCTGTGCTGGAGTTCATCCGCGACCGCGGAAACAGGAGCTCGCATGAGCCGAATGACCAGATAAATCGCTGCGATCACCACACAAATGCCAAGCGCGCCAAGTCCTGGATGGGTTCGCAGCAGGAACTTGGCCTCGGTCACAATCTGGGGGCCGAAAATCACGGTGAGCACTGAAAGCACGCCGAAACGAACCAGCCGTCCGCTTACGACCGCCAGCAGGAACGTCGGCACCCGCATCTCAAACACACCAGCGGAGAAAACGAAGAGCTTAAACGGAGTTGGCGGCGGAAGCATGGCGGGTACCATCAGCGCCACAAACTCCTGCTTTTCAAAGCGGTCTCGAATACGCTTAAGTCGCGCTTCATCAATGCGCTTCAGCAGGAAGAGCTCCCCGCCGGCGCGTCCCAGCCCATAGGGAACCAGGCAGCCCAGAGACGATCCAACGGCTCCAGCGATGCAATACAGCCATGCCAGATGAGGGTTTGCGTAGACATATCCTGCTACCAGGGCGTCCAAAGGAATGGGAATGGCCACGCTATCGATGGTCGCCAGAATGAAAACGCCCCATGCTCCCAGAGTCTTGAGGGCGGCAATCCAGGCGGTAACCTTCAGGAAAAGCTTGGTTCGGGCAGGCAAGAAGATATTGTACGTGAGGCTGGAATGGGTTGAAAACGCCCGCTCCCGCTACAATAGAGGAGTACAGAGTGCATTATTCGGTTTGGAGTCAGTTTCAGTTAAACAGCTCCGGACTCTGGCGGTGGTTTCGGCATTTTACAGACCTGGCTCCAGCGTGCAGAAATACTAGTTTCATTTGACATGCCGTCAGCATCAGTATGTGTTTGTGCAGCGGTGGGTTGTGGCGCCGGGGACCGCTTAAGGGTGCCCTTTACACAACATTTTTCCAGCAATTACACTAGGCGGTTTGACGCTGTTAGGAGCCTCCATGCCCATGGTAGAGGAGAGGGTCACTCAGATCATCATGGATCAACTCGGTGTGGAATCTTCCGAAGTGGTACCAGAGGCTTCATTTGTGGACGATCTGGGAGCAGACTCTCTGGATCAGGTTGAGCTCATCATGTCTTTCGAAGAAGGCTTTAATCTTGAAATTCCGGATGATGACGCCGAGAAGATCATAACCGTGCAGGATGCAATTGCTTATATTCAAAAGAACGCGAAATCAGTAAAACAGTGAAGCGGTTCCGAGGTACAAATTCAGCAGAGCGAAAGAAGGAGACACAATCCTATGGCAGCAGTTGAGGAGAAGGTAAAACAAATTATTGTTGAGCAGCTCGGAGTGGATGAGGGTGAAGTCACACCCAATGCCTCCTTCGTGGATGACCTCGGCGCAGACTCTCTCGACACGGTGGAACTCGTGATGGCTTTTGAAGAGGCCTTCGATATTGAAATTCCCGATGAAGACGCGGAAAAAATCCGGACCGTCAAGGACGCCACCGAATACATTGAAAAGCATTCGAAAGGCGGCAAGTGATTGGCGAGGCGGGTTGTTGTAACTGGTTTGGGGCTGATCTGCGGCGTTGGTAACAACAGCAGCGAAGTCTGGAAAAACATTGTTGCCGGCAAAAGCGGAGTAGCGAAAATCACTCACTTCGATGCCGGCAACTATGCCTGCCAGATCGCGGCCGAAGTGAAGGGCTTTGATCCCCTGAATTTCATTGAGAAGAAAGAAGTGAAGAAGATGGGCCGCTTCATCCACCTGGCCATGGCCGCCGCGGATGAGGCAATGACCATGAGCGGGTTGAAAGTAACGCCTGAGAATGAACACCGGGTAGGCGTTCATATTGGGTCCGGAGTCGGCGGATTTGACGTCATCGAACGCGAGCACGCTGCGCTTCTTTCCGGCGGTCCACGCAAGATCTCACCGTTTTTCATCCCGGCGGCAATCGTAAACCTGGCGGCGGGCCACGTGAGCATCCGTTACGGGGCGAAAGGGCCGAACGAAGCCACGGCGACAGCGTGCACCACCAGCGCACACGCCATTGGCGACGCTTATAAGATCATCCAGCGCTGCGATGCGGACGTGATGATCGCCGGCGGAACTGAAGCTGCAATCACGCCAATGGGCGTCGGCGGCTTTGCCGCGATGCGGGCGCTTTCCACCCGCAATGACGAGCCGGAAAAAGCCAGTCGCCCGTGGGACAAAGACCGCGACGGTTTTGTCATCGGCGAAGGCGCCGGAATCCTGGTCCTGGAAGAATTGGAGAGCGCACGAAAGCGCGGAGCCAACATCCTTTCCGAAGTGATTGGTTATGGAATGAGCGCAGACGCCTTCCACATTACCCAGCCGGCCGAGAATGGCGAAGGCGGCTATCGCGTAATGATGAACGCTATCAATGACGCCAAGCTGCAGCCGGGTGACGTTCAGTACGTCAATGCGCATGGAACCTCAACACCGCTCGGTGATGTGTTGGAAACCAAGGCCATCAAGAGAACGTTTGGCGAGAACTCGAAGCTCGCGGTGAGCTCCACAAAATCGATGACTGGTCACCTGTTGGGTGGCGCGGGCGGGCTTGAGGCTGGAATCACCATCCTGGCCCTGCGTGACCAGATCCTGCCGCCGACCATCAATCTTGATTCGCCTGGCCAGGACTGTGACCTGGATTATGTTCCCAACACCGCGCGGAAGGCACCCCTGGAAATCGCGTTGTCGAATTCGTTCGGCTTCGGCGGCACAAATGGTTCGCTGATTTTCCGCCGCTGGTCCCAAGCCTAGCGCCATGAATGCGAGTCAATGGATGCGAATCAGTTGATGCTCCTCCGTCGCTCGGCTTCTCTTTGGAGAATGCTGCTCACAATCCTACCCGTTTTTTCCTTCGTACCAGATGTGGGGCGGCTGGCGGCGGAGCCGCCTCCATCCTGGAACGTGACTCACCAGCCCGCACAACTGGTGAATGGCGCCCCCGTTCTCCTCAAAGTAAAAACGCACAGCAATCTTTCTCAACTGCAGGCCACCTGGCAGGGACACACAATTGTCTTTCGCCAGGGCCAGGCCTGTGGCTGCTGGTATGCCCTTGCTGGGATCGCACTTTCCACCAGGCCCGGACGCTATCCTTTGGAGCTGGAAGCCACCTCCACCGCAGGCGGCAAGCTACACCATCAGCAGGAAATGACCGTCCTGGCGGCCAAATATCCCTCAACAACCATTAAGGTAGCTCCTGAATTCGTTGAGCCACCCAAGGAGACCATGGCGCGGATTGAGGAAGAGCAGAAGGTCAAGAAAGACGTATTTACATCCTCTGCAAACGAGCCAATGTGGAGCGGCGCTTTTGAGGCTCCTGCTGAAGCTCCCACGTCCGGCGTTTTCGGCTCGGCGCGACTCTACAACGGTGTAAAGAAGAATCAGCACCAGGGCCTGGATTTCCGGGTAAGCACAGGTACACCAGTTCACGCGTCCAACGCCGGCACGGTCATCCTGGCGCGCCCTCTCTATTTTGAAGGCAATTGCGTGGCTGTGGACCACGGCCAGGGCCTGATTACGCTCTACTTTCATCTTTCTGAGTTCAAGGTCAAGGAAGGCGACAGAGTCAGTCGCGGGCAGCTTCTGGCGCTGAGCGGCGGGACAGGACGGTCCACAGCACCTCACCTCCACTTTGCCGTACGTTGGCAGGGTGAGTACCTGAATCCGGCGACACTGCTCAAGCTCATGCCACCCCAAAGCCTTATCGGGAGCACCCGCTGAATTTCTTTATTTTTCTGAATGCATCTTGAGTGTGACGGTAAGTTGTTTGCGGTTATCGAAGGCGCTCAGGGTCTTGGTATCGCTGTGCTGGCCTTCCTTCTCAGCGTAGATCTCATAATCCACATTGGGTGATAACGCACTGAAGCGGTATGTCCCGTCAGGCTCGGTTATGTAGGTCTTGATGACCAGCGTCTTTGTATTTTTCAGGTGGACGACTGCCTTGGTCAGAGGTTGGTCCTGGGCACTCATTACCTTGCCGGTGACACTTCGCATGTCCTGATTGTTTTGCGCCAGGGCTGGAAAGCTCGCCAGCATGGCCATGATGGCATACACAGCAGCTCTACGTGTCATCCAGACCACCTCTTTTTTAAGTTAAATGAGCTTCTACTCAGTTTAGATGCAAGCCTATATCCTGCCGCTCATCTTTATCAAGATGAACCCTTGCCGAACCTTTAAGTTGCTTCTTTTTAGAAGCTTGCGGCTTACCTTCCATGATCGGAGCGATTACGGCTTCGCCCGTAATCTCATAATCACTGGGTCCGGGGGGAACACGCTGGGCGAATTCGCCACGATGATCTGACATCAGCTCCCAATGAGGACTCTTATGGCCTGCCAGATGGATTGTGACCCGGACGCCGTACAACGGGCGATCGTCCGGGCCGTAGGCGGTGCCAAAAATAAGGCCATATGGTTTCGTATGGTCGTCTTTTGCAGCGACCGGGGAAAAAAGAAAGGCCACGCCCAGCACGGCAGCCAGCAGATATGCCAGCCGCTTAGTAATCACCGTCTTCTTCATCCTCTTTAGCGTCGTCTTCATCGTCATCCTCGTCATATTCGTCAACGGGGTTCAACTCCAACGGGCTCTTTGTAATCACTTCAAAATCTGAACCACATTCCGGGCACGATACTACTTCACCCTCTTCCAGTTCTTCTTCGTCCAAATCCAGATCGGTGTCGCATTCTGGACAAATCGCCATTTCTCCTCCTTCCAGGGAACCTGCTTGGCTGGCAACAGGCGTGTCATTATATTTAGAATCTCTCTGGGTTGTCGTCAAGTTCTCTCAACGAGGGTTATAAGCCTTGATCTTTCGCCACATTGCCAAATTGCGCTGGATTTCTGTTTCGGCGGCTCTGATGCTCCTTACATACACATCTGTTGCCCAGCAGGCCGCACCGGCGGCACAGAGCAACAGCCCGAAGAGTAGTTCGAAACCTGCTTCATCTTCATCCAGCCCAAGTGCTCCTGGCAGGAAAACCGCTGAGAAGAAGCCCGGTGCAGCTAAATTAGCCAAAGACGACGCCATCGTCCACATCATTCATGATGTGTCTGCCACGCAAATCCAGCAGACAATTAACAAGCTGGTTTCGTTCGAGACCCGGAATACCATCTCGGTCAACAATCCTGACGCCGCAACTTCCGGTAAAGGTATTGTAGCTGCACGTAACTGGATCAAGTCAGAATTTGAACGCTATTCCCAGGCTTGTGGCGGATGTCTGGAAGTAAAGACTGACGCCTTTGTGGAACAATCCAAAGGTCCCAGAGATCGAATCAAAGAGCCTACTGAAATCCAGAACGTTTATGCAATCCTGCGGGGCACTGATCCCGAACAGGCAAAGCGCATTTTCCTTGTCACAGGCCACTACGATTCACGCAGCCTCGATGTGATGGATGCAACCCACATTGCGCCGGGCGCAAATGATGACGGCAGCGGAACCGCGGTTTCCCTGGAGTGCGCTCGCGTGATGAGCAAACACAAGTTTCCTGCGACCGTTATTTTTCTTACAGTCGCCGGGGAAGAGCAGGGCCTGAACGGAAGTACGCATTTTGCCAAAATGGCAAAGGAGCAGGGATGGCAGCTCGAAGGGGTGCTGAATAACGACATAGTGGGCGGGAATCGAACGCCCGGTGACACACTCCAGAACCATAACTGGGTGCGCGTTTTCTCTGAAGGAATTCCCGCAGCGGCTACGGAGGCCGACCTGAACCGAATTCGCTCCGTAGGCGGCGAGAATGATTCAGCTTCGCGGCAGCTCGCGCGTTATATACGCCAAGTCGCTCAAACGTACCCCAGCCTGGGACAGTTTTCGCCCCAATTAATCTACAGGCGAGACCGTTATCTGCGTGGCGGGGACCACAGCGCATTTAACAACCAGGGATTTGCCGCGGTCCGCTTCACGGAATATCGCGAAGATTTCCACCATCAACACGAGAACCCCAGAACAGAGAACGGCATCGAATACGGAGACCTGCCGAAGTTTGTTGACTTTGAGTATGTAGCGAATGTCGCCAGGCTGAATGCCGCCTCGTTGGCCACTCTGGCTTCCTCTCCCGCGCCGCCGGTGAAACCAAGGCTGCTGACAAAGGGTCTGGAAAATGATTCCAAACTGGAATGGGACGCTGCTCCGGGAGCGACAAGTTATGACCTGGTATGGCGAAAAACGACTGATCCGGATTTTCCAACAGAGAACATGACAAATGTCTCCGTTACCAATGCCGACGTGGTGGAATCCAAGGACAACGTAATCTTCGGTCTTCGTTCAGTTGACGCAAAGGGACACAAGAGTCTGGTAGTGATACCGGAACCGGAAAGATAAAAACAGATAATGCGGAGAGACACGACTTTTCAATTTGGACTGCCAAGATTTTATGGCGCGTTGCGCTATATCGTGATTGGCACGCTGGGCATATGGGTGGCGATCATTCTGTTGTGGGCTTTGCAACAGCCACTTGCTGCCGCTGTGCTGAAATACACAGCGCTAGACCCGGCGAGCGTCCTTCATGGCTCCCTCTGGCAGCTTTTCACGTATCCTTTTGTTCACATCGATCCGCGCCACGTACTTTTCTCGATGATTGGAGTGTACTTCATCGGTTCAGCTGTACAGGATAGGATCGGATCCAGAAGTTTCACTGAACTCTATCTCTTCTCCTCCGCGCTGGCGGGAACGGTTGGGGTCCTTCTTACCCTGATTGTCCATATTGGACCGGGAACCGCTATGGGCGCCGGAGTAGCTGCCAATGCGCTGCTGATGGTCTTTTATCTGTTCAACCGTGGCACATCCATCATGATGTTCCCACTCCCGTTTCAGATCCCTGTTCTCTGGGTGCTCCTCGGTATTTTCGCGATTGAGGCTGGTTACTTCATACTGGGCGGATTCGCTTTCGTTTACCTGGTTCAGCTTCTGGGTATTGGTACCGGTTACGTGTGGTACAAGCTTTTTTGGCGGCGCGCTTCCCTCACCGGAGTCCTGATGGACAAGATTGCCGGCTTCAGCGACAACTACTATCGCTGGAAGCGTCGTCGCGCCGGACGCAAGTTTGAAGTCTACATGCGCAAGCATGAGAAGGATCCCAAGCAGTATTTTGACGAATACGGCAATTTCAAACCACCAGCCGATAAGGACAAGAAAGACAAGGGCGGCTCCGGCTGGGTTAACTAGAGTTTGTCTCGCACCTGACTTATTTTCGTTTCCGCCCACTGACAGGTTGTAAACGCGGCTGCTTCCGACGATCCTGGCTCGGCTGGCTGGCGGCCGCTTCATGTTCCACCACGTGCAAGCGCAGAAAGTTCGTTGATCCGCTGGCGCTGCGGGTTCCAGCCACAATCGCGACGACATCTCCCGGCTGGACGGCCTGCCTCTTCAGCAGAAGTCCTTCCGCATTCTTTACCATTTCCTCACTGGTAATTCCCATGGTGCACGCGATGGGTTTCACGCCCCACATGAGGTTCAAGCGCGCACACACATGGTCGTTAGCTGCAAAAGAATAGATGGAAGTCTTGGGCCGGTACTTGGAAATCAGCCGCGCGGTATTTCCTGTTTCTGTATAGACAGCAATGGCCTTCATCTCCAGGTCTTGAGCCGCGTGGGCAACGGATTCACAGATAGTTTCCGAAATCGAGAGTTGGCGGTGCTGTCGGCGCCGCGGAAATACTTCCATGCTGGATTCCGCCTCGGCAATAATCTTGGCCATAATCGCTACAGCTTCACGCGGATATTTGCCGCTGGCTGTCTCGGCTGATAACATCACCGCGTCTGTTCCATCCAGGATCGCGTTGGCCACATCGCTGGCTTCCGCTCGCGTCGGCCGTGGATTTTCGATCATCGATTCCAGCATTTGCGTCGCCGTGATGACCGGCTTACGCCAGTCCGCAGCGCGACGAATCACTTGCTTTTGTATGACGGGCACTTTCTCCGGCGGCATCTCTACACCCAGGTCACCTCGCGCAACCATCACTCCATCGGCTACGTCCAGAATCTCTTCCAGGTTCAACTCTTCAATCGCCTGCGGCTTTTCCAGCTTGGCGATGATCCATGCATCGGATCGTCTTGCCTGAATGAATCGCTTCACCGCGCGCACATCTTCCGCCGTCCGGATAAACGAGACCGCCACCATATCCACACCGTGCTTGATGCCGAACTCCAGGTCCTTCTCGTCTTTTTCCGTCATCGATGGAACACTTACTTTGGCGCCCGGCAAGTTGATGCCTTTGTGCTCGCCGAGTATCCCGCCGTTAATTACGTCACACTCAACGTCGTCGCCCTTAATCGCAGTCACTTTGAGTTCAATCAGGCCGTCAGACAGCAGGATGCGCGAGCCAGGATGAACCTCAAGCGCCAGAGTTTTGAAAGTGGTGGAAATTACACTGGCCGTGCCAGGAATATCTTTAGGCGTGATGATGAGACGTGAGCCACTCTTCAAAGCGATGGGTGTGCGGTATTTGAGCCGGCCAGTGCGGATCTTGGGACCTTGCAGGTCCTGCAGGATGCAGATGGTGCGGCCCTCCCTGGCCGCTACCCGGCGCAGCCGATCAATATTGCGTGCATGTTCCTCATGGGTTCCGTGCGAGAAATTTAAGCGCGCCACGTCCATGCCAAGACGCATAAGGTCCCGCATGGTTGCTTCAGTATTGCTGGCTGGCCCCAGCGTGCAGACGATCTTTGCTTTACGGGGAACGTGCGTGGATGCCCAGTCAAGGCCTTTCAATGAACTCATCTCTGTACTTATACCTTGCTTTCGGTTTTTTCGCTTTCGGCCGAAGAGCCATCGCGATCATTGCCGCGCATGCCCATTTCGGCAAGCTTGGGATACACCTGGGCATTTAATTCCGCGCCCAGCAGAACCAGCACAGAAACGATATACAGCCATACCAGGAGCGCGATGGCGGCACTGAGAGAACCATAGACTACCGTGTAGGTAGCGTAATGCGTCACGTACCAGCCAAAGAACATGGTAGCCGGAAACCATAGCACCGTAGCCAGTACCGCGCCCGGCAATACCCGTCGCCAGGATTGCGTCTTGGGGATTCCATGGTGGTAAACCAGGCTCATAAAAGCAATGCTGGTCAACATCGCAATCGCCCAGCGCACACCGTCCCAAACCAGAATGATCAATGGCTTAAACAGATGCATGGTCTGCGCCTGTACCCAGACTTCAATTTCATTGCCGAATGCCACCAGCAACGTCGCAAATCCCAGGGGGATCAAGGCAAGAAAAACCAGATAGAAGGCGACGATTCGTTCACGCCAGAATCCCCATGAGTTGGGCAGGTTATAGGCTTTGCGAAAACCTTCCATCCAGGAGATCATCACGCCTGAAGCCGCCAGCATGGTGACCAGCGAAGCAGAGTAGATAATGCGCGTGGCATGATGCTGCTTCGTCTGAAAGAAGGTGAGCGCAATTGAATTTGGGCCAGGCGGCAGGGCCCAACCAACTGCACCCGAAATCTGACGAACGAAACCTTCCGTGGCGTTGGACGCTTCAAGAAGCGATGTCACGATCAGGAACGCGGGAAACAGCGTCAGGATTGACGAGTACGCAGCCGCCTTGGCGATGGAAAACTGGCCGTGCTGAAAGGCCTGCCAGAACGCGCGTCGTAATCGGGTGAAGTGCATGAGGTGACTAGGTTAACGGCAGCCAGACAAAGGCGCAAGCTACCTGGAAAGCTGCCTGGCAAAAACTACTTACCACACCAGACAATGTCCACCGGATATTTAGTTATTTCAGAATCCGATGTAAGTAGGGTCATCCCTTCCTCGATTGCTTGCGCTATTAGTATGCGGTCAAACGGGTCTTTGTGATGGCTTGGCAGTCCTTCGCCTGCGAGCGTGTGTGCAAGAGAAATGGGAAGGGAATGAATGGAATTTTTTGAGAGTTGTTCAGGAATCAGTTCCGCTGGCGGCTTGGGCAACTGAAGTTTTCTTAATCCGTACTTTACGACAATCTCCCATGAACTGGCTGCAGACAAATGAAGCTCCTCTCCTCGTAAAAATATCTCCCGGGCTTGACTATTCAAGCGCTCAGAACCGTCAAAAGTCGCGAGAAAGATAGACGTATCAAGGAGAAATCTCACCGTTTCGTCTTTCTCTTTGCAGGACCTGCAGCGTCGGCTCGCGGCGGGCGCTTTACTGGGGTGAGTTCCTCACCGAGGAAGCCTGCCAGGATGTCATCAGGAAGGGGGCCATCAAAATCGTCGGCCACCCAAATCTGGCCGCGATACTTGCCCAACTCCCTCTTTGGCTTCTTCGCAACGTAACGCACCAGCTTGGCGATTGGCACGCCGGCCCTGGCAATAATGATTTCATCTCCAAGAATGACACGCTGCAACAGCTTGGAAAAATTGGTCTTGGCTTCGTGTATGTTAACTTCCATGCAAAAATTATGGACTAAGTCGTGGACTAAGTCCAATAAAAAAGAAACTCTGAGCGACGTTTAACACGTTTGATGTGGATGAAGCTCGATCATCATGTAGATCAAGCGCTTTGCAAGGCCCTTGCCGCAGCCAGTGCACCTGAAGCATGATTCTTGTTCTCTGAGAGGTGTACCGCAGCATGGGCAAAACCATATGCCGCCAAGTTGCGTATCACCGTCCTCGATTGGAACGGCCTCCGAAGACGCATATTCTCTCAATCCTTGGGCCACGACACGCGAGGTTTCCATCTTGCCCTTCTCGCAGACAAAGACTTCGCCTTCCTCTCTGAGGCTATCACCACACTTTGGACAGTACATTCACTCACCCGCTAACATACTAAAAGAAAACGGGCTGGATTTCTCCAGCCCGCTTTAGTTTATGAGTTGGTAAACAATGTTTACTCGGCTGCCATCTCTTCAGCTTCGCCTTCCTGGCGCAGAAGCTCAAGCGCACGCTCTGCTTCCGCATATGCCTGCGAGACTTCCTCCTGTACCTTGGCTGCAGCCTGTTCGAGTTCAGGAGCCAACCGCACGTTGCGGTAGAACTCCATGCCCGTTCCGGCCGGGATAAGGCGACCCACGATGACGTTCTCCTTGAGGCCGCGCAGATGGTCCACAGCGCCCTGAATAGAGGCTTCTGTGAGCACCCTGGTGGTCTCCTGGAACGATGCCGCGGAGATGAAGGATTCCGTTGAGAGCGAAGCCTTGGTGATTCCCAGCAGCAGCGGACGTCCCGTTGCCGGGCGGCCGCCGTTGGCGATCACGCGCTCATTCTCTTCGCGGAAGCGGAACTTATCGATCTGTTGTTCCAGCAGGAACGAGGTGTCACCCACGTCTTCTACCTTCACCCAGCGCATCATCTGACGGACGATGACTTCAATGTGCTTATCACTGATGGTCACGCCCTGTAGACGATAGACTTCCTGGATTTCGTTCACCAGATAAGCCTGCAGTTCCTTCTCGCCGAGAACGGCAAGAATGTCATGCGGGTTGAGCGGGCCGTCCATCAGCGCTTCTCCGGCGCGCATACGCTCGCCTTCCTGCACGTTAATGTGTACGCCCTTCGGCACCGAGTATTCCTTCTCCGTTCCGTTGTCAGCCACCACGTAGATCTTGCGCTGTCCTTTGCTGACTTCGCCGATCTTCACCACACCGTCGATTTCTGAAATGATCGCGGTTTCACGCGGCTTACGAGCCTCAAACAATTCCACTACGCGCGGCAGACCGCCTGTAATGTCCTTGGTCTTGGTGGTTTCACGCGGGATCTTGGCAAGCACATCACCCGGATAAACCTCGTCTCCATCCTGGACCATGAGGTGAGCACGTGACGGCATAAGATAACGCCGCGTTGCCTTGCTCTTGATCATGATGGCGGGTTGGCGCTTTTCATCCGGCGATTCGCCCACCACGTGGCGCGAGAGTCCGGTGACCTCGTCCACTTCTTCATGCAGCGTGATGCCTTCCTGCAAGTCTTTGAACTGGACCGTACCGCCGATTTCCGTGAGGATACCGAACGTGTAAGGATCCCATTCACCCATGATGTGTCCCTGCGTGACCTGCTGTCCGTCCGTTACTTTCAGCTTGGCGCCGTAGACTACGGCGTTGCGCTCCTTTTCGCGGCCTTTTTCGTCAACCACGGCGATGGATCCGGCGCGGTTCATCACCACCAGATCACCGCTCTTGGCCTTCACGGTCTGCAGATTGATGAAGCGGACAATGCCGGCACTACGCGCTTCCAGGCGTGATTGCTCGGAAACTCGAGAAGCCGTTCCACCGATGTGGAAAGTACGCATCGTGAGCTGCGTTCCAGGTTCGCCGATGGACTGCGCCGCGATAACGCCCGTTGCTTCGCCCAGTTCCACAGTGCGGCCTGATGCCAGGTTGCGACCGTAGCAGGCGATGCAAACACCACGTTTCGATTCGCAGGTGAGCACGGAGCGGATCTTCACGCGCTCAATGCCGGCAGCCTGAATTGCACTGGCCAGCTCTTCGGTGATCTCCTGGTTCACATCAACAATGACGCTGCCTTCGTAGTCCTTGATCTTCTCAAGCGATACACGACCCACGATGCGGTCGCGCAATGGCTCGATGATGTCACCGGCTTCCACGATGGAGCCGACGTAGATTCCGTCCACGGTTCCGCAATCCTGCTCACTGATGATGACGTCTTGGGCAACGTCCACCAGGCGGCGGGTGAGGTAACCGGAGTCAGCCGTCTTGAGTGCCGTATCAGCCAGACCTTTACGGGCGCCGTGCGTTGATACGAAGTACTCCAGCACTGTGAGACCTTCACGGAAGTTGGCCGTAATGGGCGTTTCGATGATCTCGCCTGAGGGCTTGGCCATCAATCCGCGCATACCGGAGAGCTGACGAATCTGTTGTTTCGATCCGCGAGCGCCGGAATCGGCCATGACGTAAATCGGATTCATCGATCCGGCCTTATCCAGCTCCTGCATGTTGTTGAACATCTCGTCAGCGACCTTTTCCGTCACGTTCGACCAGATTTCAACCACTTTGTTATAGCGCTCACCGTTGGTGATGGCGCCGTCGAGGTATTGCTGCTGAACGTTGATGACCTGCTTCTCGGCTTCGCTGACAAGCGCTTTCTTATCGTCAGGAATAACCATGTCATCAATGCCGATGGAAAGGCCGGCGCGTGTAGCGTAGCGGAAGCCGATCTCTTTGACTTCGTCCAGCATCTTGACCGTGGTTTCGAGGCCAAAGCGAAGGTACGTGTAGTTCACGACCTGGCCAATGCCTTTTTTCTTAAGAAGGCCGTTGATGTACGGCATCTCCTCCGGCAGATGGTCATTCAGAATGGAACGGCCCACCGTGGTGTTGATGAACTGCCGCTCAAACCTGACCGGCTCAGTGTGAATGATGTCCTGATTGTCATACGCTGAGGTAAGGTCGATGACCTCGCCCGTGTAGCGGAGACGAATCGGGGTCAGCGTTTCCACTTCGCCGGCTTCCAGTGCCAGCAGGACTTCGTCTGTGTTGGCAAAGGCGCGGCCTTCACCCTTCGCACCCGGCTTGGCTTTGGTCAGGTAATAAAGACCAAGCACCATGTCCTGCGTAGGAACGGTGATCGGCTGTCCCGACGCGGGTGACAGGATGTTGTGCGAAGCAAGCATCAACACGCTGGCTTCAACCTGTGCTTCCGGTGACAGTGGAATGTGTACCGCCATCTGATCGCCGTCAAAGTCAGCGTTGAACGCCGTGCAGACCAGCGGGTGAATCTTGATGGCTTTGCCTTCCACCAATACCGGTTCAAATGCTTGAATGCCCAGACGATGAAGCGTTGGAGCGCGGTTCAGCAATACTGGATGGTCTTTAATGACCTCTTCCAGGATGTCCCAAACGATCGGTTCCTGCTGCTCCACCATTTCTTTCGCTTGTTTAATGGTGGTGCAATGACCGGTCTGTTCCAGACGGTGATAAATGAATGGCTTGAACAGCTCGAGAGCCATCTTCTTTGGCAGTCCGCATTGGTGAAGCTTCAGTTCCGGACCAACGACGATGACCGAACGGCCTGAGTAATCAACGCGCTTTCCGAGCAGGTTCTGGCGGAAGCGTCCCTGTTTGCCTTTCAGCGTGTCAGAGAGTGACTTGAGCGGGCGATTGTTGGCGCCACGCAGTACCCGACCGCGGCGGCCGTTATCGAACAGAGCGTCCACGGATTCCTGCAACATGCGCTTTTCATTGCGCACGATGACTTCAGGAGCGTGAAGGTCCATCAGCTTCTTCAAGCGGTTATTGCGGTTGATTACGCGACGATACAGGTCGTTTAAATCAGAAGTGGCAAAGCGTCCGCCATCCAATGGAACAAGTGGGCGGAGTTCCGGCGGAATCACCGGGATCACGTCCAGGATCATCCACTGTGGCTTGTTGCCGCTCTTGCGGAAAGCTTCTACAACCTTCAGGCGCTTGGCATACTTCAAGCGCTTCTGCAATGACGTCTCGTGCTTCATCTTCTCGCGCAGATCAACCGAGAGTTCGTCTACCTCAACCCGCTTGAGAAGTTCTTTAATGGCTTCTGCGCCCATCATGGCCTTGAAGCCAGTGGCGCGGAACTGCTGGTCTAGTTCGCGAAAGCGCTGTTCTTCTTTAATGACTTCGCGTTCTTTGACCGGCGCATCGCCAATTTCAACCACAACGTAGGATTCGAAATACAGCACCGATTCCAGATCGCGCAGAGAAATGTCGAGCAGGTGACCAATACGGGACGGCAGGCCCTTAAAAAACCATACGTGCGAGCAGGGTGAAGCCAGCTCAATGTGGCCCAGGCGCTCACGGCGAACTTTGCTGAGTGTAACTTCAACTCCGCATTTGTCGCAGATCACGCCGCGGTGCTTCATGCGCTTGTATTTGCCGCACAGGCATTCCCAGTCCGTGACAGGACCAAAGATGCGTGCACAGAACAAGCCGTCACGTTCCGGTTTGAAGGTGCGGTAATTGATGGTCTCGGGTTTTGTCACCTCGCCATGAGACCAGCTTCGGATCTTGTCAGGCGAAGCCAGGCTGATGCGAATCGAGTCGAAGTCAGTGATCGCGTTTCCCAAATCGAATGGACTTGAACGGTACAAGGTGTCCTCCTGCGGTTTTTGCGCCACCGCGGCGGCAACCGGTTGAATAAACTTTCATTCTGATCTCAACCCCAGCCCGGTTGGCATCCTGGAGTTGAGAAGCGCAGCCGAGGGTTAGTCGGCTGCCGCTGCGACCTGTTTCCGGCCGCCATCAATGCTTTTGATCAACTCGACGTCAAGGCAGAGTGACTGCAGTTCGCGAATCAAGACGTTGAAAGACTCTGGCACGCCGGGTTCAATGGCGGCCTCGCCCTTTACGATGGCCTCATAGATCTTGGTACGGCCAAACACGTCGTCAGACTTCGCGGTCAGCAATTCCTGCAGAATGTAAGCCGCGCCATACGCTTCCAACGCCCAGACTTCCATTTCTCCGAAGCGCTGTCCGCCGAACTGCGCTTTACCTCCCAGCGGCTGCTGGGTGATAAGCGAATACGGCCCGATGGAGCGCGCGTGGATCTTGTCGTCTACCAGGTGAGACAGCTTGAGCATGTAGATATAGCCGACCGTAACCGGCTGCTCGAACTTGTCACCCGTCATGCCGTCATAAAGATCGGTTTTGCCCGATTCAGGCAAGCCCGCTTCACGCAGCATTGATTTGATCTCAACTTCACGAGAGCCATCGAATACCGGCGACGCGAAGAACACACCCTTGGTCAACGTTTTCGCCGCATGCATCAGCTCTTCGTCATCCAGGTTGGCAATCTTGGTGAGGAACGGAGTGTCCTTGAAGATGCTCTTCAGCTCGCGCCGGACAGCTTCTTCGCGGGTGTTCTCTTTCAAGAACTCGTTAATGCGTTCACCCAGTTGATAGCCGGCCCATCCCAGATGCGTCTCAAGGATCTGGCCAACGTTCATACGGCTGGGTACGCCGAGCGGATTCAATACGATCTCCACCGGCGTGCCATCTGCCGTATACGGCATATCTTCCTCAGGAAGAATGCGGGCAATCACGCCTTTGTTACCGTGACGGCCTGCCATCTTGTCACCCACGCTCAGCTTGCGCTTCATGGCGATGTAAACCTTCACCAGCTTGATTACGCCGGGAGGCAGTTCGTCGCCTTTCTGCAACTTGCCGATTTTCTCGTTGGTGATCTTGCGCAGAACGTCAATCTGGCGCGACGTCATTTCTTCGATTTCGTCAATCTGTTCGTTCACGCGCGGGTCCTTGTCAGCGTACTTGATACGCTTCAGGTTGCGCGTGGAGATGCGTTCGATGGTCTCGCGATCGAGAATTCCACCCTTGGTCAACAAACGCTTGTTGGTGCGTTCATCATGCAGGTCAGCCTGCACTTCCTTGTTGCCCAGGATGGCTTCCAGACGCTTCAACCGCTCGTCCGTGAGGATTCGGATTTCGTCAGCCAGGTTCTTCTCCAGCCTCTCAATCTGATGGGCCTCAATGGCTTTCGCGCGCTCGTCTTTTTCCTGTCCTTTGCGCGAGAAGATCTTCACGTCAACCACCGTGCCTTCGATACCCGGAGGGCAGGTGAGTGATGCGTCGCGTACATCGCCGGCTTTTTCGCCGAAGATGGCGCGCAGAAGTTTCTCTTCCGGCGTGAGCTGGGTTTCACCTTTCGGTGTTACCTTGCCGACCAGAATGTCACCCTGCTTAATGGTGGCGCCGATACGGATCACGCCGCTTTCATCCAGGTCACGCAAAGCAGATTCGCTCACGTTGGGGATGTCACGGGTTATTTCCTCAGGACCCAGCTTGGTGTCACGCGCTTCGATTTCGAATTCTTCAATGTGGACCGAGGTGTAGTAATCCTCCTTGACCATCTTTTCCGAAACCAGGATTGCGTCCTCAAAGTTGTAACCGCGCCATGGCATGAAGGCCACGAGCACGTTGCGTCCCAGGGCCAGTTCGCCCTTGTCGGTGCATGGTCCGTCAGCAATGACCTGGCCTTTTAGAACGCGGTCGCCCTTTTTGACCACCGGCTTCTGGTTGATGCAGGTGTTCTGGTTGGAGCGCTTAAACTTGGTGAGAGTGTAGATATCACTACCGACTTCGCGTGAGAGCTGAGTCGGATGGTGTTCACCTTCCACACGCACGATGATTCGTTCGGAATCGACAGAGTCAATGATGCCGTTACGGCGGGCCAGGACCACGGCGCCGGAGTCGCGGGCCGTAACGCCTTCCATGCCGGTGCCGACGTAGGGAGCCTGTGCGCGAAGCAAAGGTACCGACTGGCGTTGCATGTTGGCGCCCATCAGCGCGCGGTTCGCGTCATCATGCTCGAGGAACGGAACCAGCGAGGCGGCCACGGAGACCAGCTGTTTCGGGCTCACGTCGATGTAGTCGACTTCTTCGCGCGGTACAAGCACGAAGTTGCCGGCCTTACGAGCATTCACCAGTTCAGCAACGATGCGTCCTTTTTCGTCCAGTTCGATGTTGGCCTGGGCGATCACGTGACGATCTTCTTCCCATGCTGACAGGTAGAAGGAGAAAGGTTCGTGTTCAATGACTTTCTTCTTCCGGTCTTTTAAATCAGCGTTGGTCTTGTCCAGGTCTTTCTGCTCGATGTGATCGCCTACACGGTGGTCGCTGTCGCCGGCGTTCACGACCGTGACAAAGTCCACAATGCGGGCATCGCGCACACGCCGATACGGCGATTCGATAAAGCCGTAGTCGTTGATGCGGGCGTAGCAGCTCAGTGAGCTGATCAGACCGATGTTCGGACCTTCCGGCGTTTCAATCGGACAGATACGGCCATAGTGGGTGGGGTGAACGTCGCGGACTTCGAACCCGGCGCGCTCACGAGACAAACCACCCGGTCCAAGTGCGGAGAGACGGCGCTTGTGCGTGATCTCCGAGAGCGGGTTGGTCTGGTCCATGAACTGCGAGAGCTGTGACGAACCGAAGAACTCGCGGATCGCCGCCATCACTGGCTTGGCGTTGACGAGATCATGCGGCATGGCCGTGGACATTTCCTGGTACACGGACATTTTTTCCTTGATGGCGCGTTCCATGCGCACCAATCCGATGCGGAACTGGTTCTCCATCAATTCGCCTACCGCGCGCACGCGGCGGTTGCCAAGATGATCGATGTCGTCCACCGCGCCAATGCTCTTGCGCAGCTTGAGCAGGTAGCGGATGGTGGAATAGAAATCGTCAGGATCGAGCGTACGCTTGTCGAGGTCGGTGGCCTCGTTCTTGTCATACAGCTTGATATTGAATTTCAAGCGGCCCACGCGGCTGAAGTCATATTTGCGCGCGTCAAAGAACATGCCATGGAACAGCGCGGTGGCTGTGTCCAGGGTCGGCGGATCGCCGGGACGAAGCTTGCGGTAGATCTCGATCAGTGCTTCCTGCGGCGTCTTGACTGAGTCACGACGCAGCGTGGCGCTGATGACGTTGCCTACATCGTCGCGGTCAGGGAAGAAGACATGAATTTCTTCAATGCCTGCGTCCATGATCTTGGACAGCTTGTCGGCTGAAATTTCGTTGTTGGCTTCCAGAAGAATGTCGCCGGTATTGATGTCGATTACGTCGGCGGCCGTGAATGCGCCTTCCAGGTCCGTAGTATCGATATCGATTTCAGTGATCTTGGCTTTCTGGATTTCTTTCAGCACTGCCGGAGTAATCTTGCGTCCGGAATGGGCGATCTCATGACCGCTCTTGTCCTTAATGCTGTGCGCCAGCTTGAGGCCCAGCAGGTTCGTGGGGCGCTCAATGCCTGTTTCCAGCATCCAGCGCAGCTTTTTGTCTTTCAGGCTGACGCGGTCCACCGTGTAGAAGGTGCGCAAGATGTCTTCGTCGGAACGAAGGCCGAGTGCGCGCAGGAAGATGGTGCCCAGAAATTTACGTTTGCGATCGATGCGGACGTACAGAACGTTTTTCTGGTCGTATTCGAACTCAACCCATGACCCGCGGTAAGGAATGATCTTGCCCAGGAAATACGTACGGTTGTTCGCCGTTTCAAAGAAAACGCCTGGTGAACGATGCAACTGGCTGACAATGACGCGCTCGGTACCGTTGATGATGAAGGTACCATTCTGGGTCATCAGAGGAATGTCGCCAAAGAAGACTTCCTGCTCTTTAATATCGCGAATGCTCTTGTTGCCGGTCTCAGGGTCCTTGTCGTAGATGGTAAGGCGAATGGTTACTTTCAGCGGGGCAGAGTAGGTCATGCCGCGCTCTTCGCATTCAGCTACGTCATATTTCAGCTGCAAGCCAACCGGGTCACCGCACTTGTTGCAGAAGTCAGGGGTGTTTGCGTTGTACGTGCCGCACTTGCCGCAAAGCACATCGCCGGGGTGAAACGGATCGGTAATAACGGTGTTACCACAGTTACGGCATGTAGTACGAAGGTGATGCAGACCTTTCAGGTGTCCGCATTTACACTCCCAGTTGCCAATGGAGAAATCAACGAAAGCCAGTTCGGAAACGTTGCGAAAATCGGTGATGGGAAAGACGGATTGAAAGACGGACTGCAATCCGCTGTCGTCACGTTCACTGGGCAGTTTATCCATTTGCAGAAAGCGATCGTAAGAACGCTTCTGAACCTCAATGAGGTTCGGGATCTGGAGGGCTGCCGGAATTTTTGAGAAATCGAGACGATAACGGGAGGCGCCATTCTTGTTCGGCATGTATAACTCCTAAACCTGTTTCAGTTCTGTTCGCTCTCGCAGGCGAACCCGGTAGGCCATGGTCGGAAAATTTCTTGCTTTTCCAGAACAAAACCTGCTATCTATGCAGCGTAATCAGCTGCACTATTCGTGAGGCAGAGACAAAGACACAAAGATGCCAGCGGGAGACGAGAGTTCCCGTTGACGCCGCTAGTGCGACCCGTGAATCCTGAATTGTGTTTGTCCGCGCCCGTCTGACTAGACCGTTCTCGGTCTGCAATTAGCAAACCTGTTAAAAAGCACAATAGCGCAAAGCAAAATAGACCGCCGGCTCTGACCTTTGCCATGCCGGTGGCTGCTTTTTGCTCTGCATCATGAAAATCCCGAATTTGAGGAGGACTACCGTTATCTATTTGATAACAGAAGTCCTCCCTAAGATTCAAATCCACTAGGCCAGAAAACCCTTAACCCTGGGGTACTTGCTTAGCCCAAGAGGTTCCAGTTTTCAGATTGAGCACCCGCGGGCGTGATGCCCGCAAAAAAGCTACTTGATCTCGACTGTGGCGCCAGCATCGGTGAATTTCTTCTTGATGGTCTCGGCTTCTTCCTTGGAAACGCCCTCTTTCACATTCTTGGGAGCGCCATCCACCAAGTCCTTGGCTTCCTTTAAGCCGAGGCTTGTCACTTCACGTACCGCCTTGATTACATTGATCTTGTTAGCACCAGCGCCGGTCAGAACCACGGTGAACTCGGTCTTTTCTTCTGCCGGGGCCGCTGCCGCTCCGCCGCCACCCGCCATCATGACCGGGGCTGCTGCTGCCGCTGAAACGCCTAAACGCTCTTCGAGCTTTTTCACGAGCTGGGCTGCATCAAGCAGGCTAAGCCCAACAATCTGTTCTTCAAGTTGCTGTAAATCTGCCATTGTTTCTCTCCACGTTTTATAAATTCGATTCTTGTGCTGTTTCGCCGCATTTCCTCATCGTGTTCCAATGCGCCCAGACAAGCGCCACGCGAGTGGTTGACAGCGAGAAACTCTCCCAAAAGCGACCGCACCGCAATCCACTTCCAGGCCAGAAGACTGACTTAGCTGCTGACAGCCTCGCCATCGTCCTTGAACTTTTTCTTTTCCACGCCCTGGTTCACCACAATCGCCAGGTCGCGGCCCACCGCACTCATCACAGTTACCAGGCGCTGTGCCGGAGCGTTCATCAGGAAGAGGAGCTTCGAGTACAGCTCTTCCTTGGAAGGCATGGTGGCCAGAGCCTTGATTTCCTGCAGGTTGATGACGCGCCCTTCCAGAATTCCCGATTTAAAGGAAAATTCCGGGTTGTCATCTACGTACTTGCTGAGTGCCTTGGCGAGAGCGACCGGATCGCCATCTGTGTAGGCGATGGAGCTGACTCCCTTGAGGCCCTTCAGCGCTTCCGCGACCTTGGTGCCTTCTGAGGCGCGTTTGGCCAGGGTATTCTTCACTACCTGATAACGGCCGCCGGCGGAACGCACAGTCTTGCGCAGTTCGTAGTCCTTGGCGACGGTCAATTTGGAGAAGCTGCCCACAATCATGCTGCTGGCCTTCTGCAGCTGGCTGTTCAGCTTCTCAATCTGTTCGGCTTTCTTTGCTTTAGTGACTGCCATCGTCTGATCCTTTACGCCTTGGCCGCAGCTTCAACCGCGGAGGTATCGACCGAGATTCCCGGTCCCATGGTGGAGGAGATGTAAGCTCCCTTAATGTATTTGCCTTTGGCTGCTGCGGGCTTGGCGCGAACCACGCTGGAGATAACGGTGGTGGCGTTTTCAATCAGCTTATCCGGTGTGAATGAAATCTTGCCTACAGGCACGTGGACCAGAGCGGTCTTATCGGTACGAAATTCGACTTTACCGGCTTTGATCTCTTTTACAGCGTTGGCGATGTCGAATGTGACTGTGCCCGTCTTAGGGTTGGGCATCAGGCCCCGGGGACCGAGAACCTTACCCAGTTTACCGACGGACTTCATCATGTCTGGCGTGGCGATGACGGCGTCAAAGTCAGTCCAGTTTTCCTTCTGGATCTTCTCGACCATTTCTTCTCCACCCACAATGTCGGCTCCTGCAGCTTCTGCTTCACGCTGCTTTTCGCCTGATGCGACAACCAGAACTTTCTTCGATTTGCCCAGGCCGTGCGGCAGCACTACCGTGCCGCGGACCATCTGATCGGCATGCTTGGGATCGACCCCCAAACGGAGCGTTACTTCTACAGTCTCGTCAAATTTTGCGAATTTGACTTTCTGCAACAAGGGCACGGCGTCTGTCAGTTGATACATACGGTTCTCAACTGCCGCGCGCGCCTTGCTGACGTTCTTTCCAGGTTTACGACTCATATTGCTTCCTTATCTCCCACCGCACCGGAATGCTCCCCGGGCCGTGGTATGCGATTAACAACCAAAACGTTTTAAAGCAACGCCAGTTATCCGGCGACTTCAATGCCCATGCTGCGCGCCGTGCCCTTGATGCTCTTGATGGCAGCTTCCAGAGAAGCGGCATTCAGGTCTGGCATCTTCTGCTTGGCGATCTCCTGGACCTGCTTTTCCGTGACCTTGCCCACTTTGTCCTTATTCGGAGCGCCTGCGCCTTTGGCCACACCAGCTGCGCGCTTCAGCAGGATTGACGCCGGCGGCGTCTTGGTGATGAAGGTGAATGAGCGATCAGTGTATACAGTGATCACTACAGGGATGATCAAGCCGGCCATCTCTTTGCTCTGGGTACGCGCGTTGAACTGTTTGCAGAACTCCATGATGTTGATCTGCGCCTGGCCGAGGGCAGGGCCCACCGGAGGAGCCGGCGTAGCTTTGCCGGCTTCAATCTGGAGTTTTACGGATGTCTGTACTTTTTTCGGTGCCATATGCTCTCTACTTTTCCTGGATCTCTGTAGTTGCCAGACGCTTCAACCGCTATGCGACCTTCTCTACCTGACCAAATTCCAATTCGACCGGAGTGGAGCGTCCAAAAATCGTGACCATCACTTTCAGGGTTTCGCGATCTTCGTTTACCTCGTCTACCTGGCCATTAAAGTTGGCGAAAGGTCCGTCCGTGATGCGTACCGTCTCGTTCTTCTCAAACTTGACCTTGATCTTTGGCTTGTCCTTGGCGGCGCTCACGCGGTAGATGATCTGGTTCACTTCATCTTCCGAGAGCGGCGTGGGATCATTGGCCGTGCCAACGAAGCCGGTGACGCGCGGCGTGGATTTCACCACATGCCACACATGGTCACCTTCCCCACCTGTGCGAAAGCCCGTCAGATCCATCTGCACCAGGACATACCCGGGATAAAACATTCTCTCCACGGTGTACTTCTTGCCGTTGCGGATTTCTGTGACCGGCTCGGTAGGTATAACCACCTTGCCGATTTTTTCCGTCAGACCGAACGCGATAATGCGCGACTCGAGCGACTCTTTTACTTTGCGCTCAAAACCCGAATAGCTGTGGATGATGTACCACTTCATATTCGGATTGACTGCTTCGCCAGGGACGGGCTGACCCGTATCGGGTGAGTTTGCCGCTCCGACTGTATTCTGCTCTTCCATACCTGGAATCAACTTTCCCGGATGCTTCCGACGACGCTACCGACCGTGGTGCAGCACCCAATTAACGCCTCTGGCTATTGTCTGATCGATGGCGAAGAAATAGGCCCCAAACAGAACAACCGTGATGATCACAACCAGCGTGGTGGCCTGGACTTCCCTGCGTGCCGGGAACGTGACTTTCCGCATTTCATTGCGGACGTCTGTGAGGAAATTTTTCGTGACGGTGGGAAACTGCATGAGCTTGCCACTAAAGCTTTGCTCTTCCCGCGTCATTGTCGTTGCCTTTGCCATTTTTCCTACCTACCTTAAATCCCACCAGCAAATGTGGCAGGGGCGGAGGGATTCGAACCCCCAAGTCCGGTTTTGGAGACCGGCAGTTTAGCCGTTGAGCTTACGCCCCTCCGAAGTCAGCCCTTAGCAATTAGCCGTTAGCAATTAGCCTTGTGTCGTTCGATCTTTCATGTGGCTAATTGCCAATTGCCATTTGCTAATTGCTTACTTAACTTCTTTATGTCCTGTGTGCTTGCGGCAGCGCTTGCAGAACTTCTGCTTTTCCAGACGACCGGTTGTAGTCTTCTTGTTCTTGGTCGTCGAATAATTACGCTCTTTGCAATCAGCGCACTGTAACGTCACTATTTCACGCATGTTCTAAACCCTTTTCTGATCGGAATTGAAATTTCAAATTTGAAATTTAAAATTTCAAATCTCAGTTACTGAATAATTTCGCTGATGGTTCCAGCGCCCACCGTTCTGCCGCCTTCACGGATAGCAAAACGCAGGCCCTTTTCCATGGCCACCGGTGTAATCAACTCGATCACCAGGGACACGTTGTCTCCCGGCATCACCATCTCCGTGCCCGCCGGCAGCTCCGCCACACCCGTTACGTCGGTGGTGCGGAAGTAGAACTGCGGACGATAGCCCTTAAAGAACGGCGTATGACGTCCACCTTCTTCTTTTGTCAGCACGTAGATTTCGGCCTTGAACTTGGTGTGCGGCGTAATCGATCCGCCCTTGGCCAGCACCATGCCGCGCTCCACGTCTTCCTTCGCCGTGCCGCGCAGCAGCAGACCGGCGTTGTCGCCTGCCAGGCCTTCGTCCAGCTGCTTCTTGAACATTTCCACGCCCGTGACTACCGTCTTGCGCGTCTCACGGAAGCCGACGATCTCAACTTCCTCGCCCACCTTCACCTTGCCACGCTCGATGCGGCCGGTAACCACCGTACCGCGGCCCGAGATGGAGAAGATATCTTCGATCGGCATCAGGAACGGCTTGTCAATGGCACGCTCGGGAAGGGGAACATACTTGTCCACCGCTTCCATGAGCTCGTCAATCTTGGCTTCCCACTTGGCTTCACCGTTCAATGCGCCGAGGGCGCTCAGGCGGATGACCGGGATATCGTCGCCGGGGAACTTGTAGCTCTTCAGGAGCTCGCGAACTTCCAGCTCAACCAGGTCGAGCAATTCAGGATCATCGACCGCGTCGCACTTGTTCAACGCCACCACGATGCAGGGCACGCCGACCTGGCGGGCCAGCAGCACGTGTTCACGCGTCTGCGGCATCGGACCGTCTGTAGCTGCCACCACCAGAATGCCACCGTCCATCTGCGCTGCTCCGGTGATCATGTTCTTGATGTAGTCAGCGTGACCCGGGCAATCCACGTGGGCGTAGTGCCGGTTCGGCGTCTCATATTCCACGTGCGCCGTCGCGATGGTGATACCGCGCTCGCGCTCTTCCGGCGCGTTATCAATCGAATCAAACGAGCGGAACTTGATCTTCGGGTTATGCTTGCTCAACACCTTGGTGATGGCCGCCGTCAGCGTGGTCTTGCCGTGGTCGATGTGCCCGATCGTCCCCACGTTCACGTGCGGCTTGCTGCGGTCAAATTTTTCCTTTGCCATTGCTTCTCCTCGATCTCAATTGCGGGGTGGCCCGCCGCTACTAATAGTTGTAGCGATAAACCTTGCTGTACTTCTGGCGGAGCTTGGTGTCGACCTTCTCGATCAACTCCAGGTAATACTCGCGCATCAACGCCTGATCAGAAACCGTAAGTGATTCATACAGCTCTTTGGCTGTTTTGCCGGAACGCGCCAGCGTGACATCAACCTGCTCGAAGATTCCAGAAGCGGCAATGCGCTGAAACTCACGAGCGCTCACATTCTTGCTTTGCAGCCGGCTGTAAAATTTCCCCAGCGCACTGGAACTGAATATGCGGTCGATGGCGCCCTTCAGCGCTCCATAGTCTTCGGTTTTCTGTACTGCAATCTGAGCCTGCTGATATGCCATGCGTAATTTCAATCTTTAGCGGCTGCGTCGCCTGTCCGCGCCAATTTCGGCGCTCAATTTGGATCCGCCTTAAACTTTTCTTTCAAACTATCTAAACGCTCTTCAACCTTGGAGCGGGAGACGGGAATCGAACCCGCGACCAACAGCTTGGAAGGCTGTGACTCTACCACTGAGTTACTCCCGCGCGAATCTATAACCCGTTTCCTGCCGAACCGTGAGCTTCATTGCTGCCATTTTCACTGCGAATCTTCTCTGCTTTCCAATGCAACACCGTTCGAGCAGCAAAGAATCCAAGCACCACCAGAGTGAAGCCACGAAAACTGATGTGACCACCGGCTAACTGGATTGGCGTATTGTCCATGGTGTACCAGGCCAGTACCGCCAGCCCCAACAACGCCGCTAACGCAACCCAAAGCCGCTTCTCTTGCTGCATAAAACTCTTTACTGCTTCCATTCGAGGGCTCCGCAACGCTTCGCTGCTTCGCCCTCACACTCTGCTCGCGCATTTCGGCGCTCGCTCCGTGTTTCACCCGCTTCTTCGTCGCGGCCAATGCCTGGCTTCGCAACGATTACCAAGGGACTGCTCTACCAAACTGAGCTACATCCGCTTTCAAAATCTGGAGCTGATGACCAGGACACAAAATCTGAACTGGTGACCGCTTCTCTTCATCGCAACAACGCTTGCGCTGTTGCGATTCTTACCAAGGGACTGCTCTACCAACCGAGCTACATCCGCTTTCAAAATCTGGAGCTGATGACCAGGACACAAAACCTGAACTGGTGACCGCTTCTCTTCATCGCAACAACGCTTGCGCTGTTGCGATTCTTACCAAAGGGACTGCTCTACCAACTGAGCTACATCCGCTTTCAAAATCTGGAGCTGATGACCAGGATTGAACTGGTGACCTCTCCCTTACCAAGGGAGTGCTCTACCAACTGAGCTACATCAGCCTAAAAAACTATTCTTCCTACCGCCCGAACGCTTACCGGGGGAGTGCTCTTTATTTCGGGGCGCCGCCTTCGCGGCACCGCAACTGAGCTACATCAGCCCTCAAAAGCCTTCAAAAATCATGGTGCACAGGGGAGGATTCGAACCTCCGTAGCTCCTGAGAGCGGCAGATTTACAGTCTGCTGCCATTAACCACTCGGCCACCTGTGCATTCATCCGGCAGGCAAAGTGCCGGAAATCCCGCATCGCCAAGCCAGCTCTAGAGCCGGAATTCTGCGGGTAAACGCTTCATAACAGCGAATCATTCTGGCCGATCAGGAGTGCTGCCGCTATTAACGGCGAGAGCAAAATCAGGAGACGCGCAAACATACTTCCGCTTCAGACGCCAAAAACGGAGAACGGAAAGTATCTCAGTGGAATGCTTCCGGTAGAAAAAGTCCTAGGGTGCGCAGTGCCTGCTTCAACTCCGGAAGCGCGCCAGCTTTTCGCGTTCCGGCAATCCTGTTAACAACTGGAGCTGGCGAAGGGACTTGAACCCCCGACCCTCTGATTACAAATCAGATGCTCTACCAGCTGAGCTACGCCAGCACAATTCTCCCCATAATGGGGCAAGTAAATAAGTTAGCACAGCGGCAATCCGCGTGCAACAGCCACACTCGATGTCGATTTCTTAAATGGTTTAGCGGGACGTGCCCGAAATGATAACGCTCACAAATTGTATCAACTCCAGCCTGATTACGCGAGTTTAGGGATACTTGTGGCTACCCTGTGCTCTATACTGAACCTGGATGATAAAGCACCGCAAGCTGCTGATAACAGTCCTGTTAATTGCCGTGGTAGCCACCTGCGGTTTATTTTTTTTCTACCGCACCGCAGCCACTCCGGAAGCCGTCAGAATGCTCCCCGAAGGGGAATTCATCCTCTATGCGAATTTAAAGCCAGTTCATCTGTTCTGGCAGGGAAGCAAGCCCATTGAGGTAGAAGGCGACTATCGAGAGTTCGTCAACCAGACAGGAATCGACTTCGAACGTGACCTGGACGAGATAGCGATGTCTCGTCGCGACACCGCGGATCGAAGGGACACCGAGTCATCTGAAATTTTTGTCGGACGCTTTGATCAGCAGAGACTCGCAAGCTATCTCGCTAAAATCTCATCATCACAGGAAGACTATTCCGGCGGCAAGATTTTCGTCATTCCGCACGAGGGCCACACGGTACGCGTGGCTGTTCTCGATACGAATCGCATTGCTGTCACGAATATGGTCTCAGCCGATATCATCCATCAGATCATTGACTCGACCAGGAAGCTGCCGGCAGGGCCATCACTGTTGCAGAACTTCCATCAGAAGGTTCCGTTGGGATCGCTGGCCTGGGCGATTGTCCGCGTGGGATCGGCCGCCACGAATCAGGCGCCCGGCGGATGGAGGTTTGATTTTCTGGAAAACACAGTCACCGTAGCGTCACTGAGATACCAAGGTGATCTTCTGGTGCGGGCTGACGTAATTGCCGGCTCAGAAAGCGAAGCCAAACAGGTAGTGGATTCCGCTGGCGCGTTCGTTTCCATGTATCGCACCGTATCACGCTCCATCGGAACCAAAGGCGCGGACCCGGATGTTAAGGCTGCGATTGATAGCATTACTGTGCAGCAGAAGGACAATATCGCAGTCTTCTCCGCGACTCTGCCGCAACGCGCCCTTAAGAAGATTTTTTCGGAAGCGCAATCGCAGGCGGCCGCGAGTTCATCGCCTGCACCCACACCTAGTGCAACACCTTCACCATCGCGCGGCAAAATAAAGAAGTAAGCTCAGCGGCGATACGGTTTCGCGTCGGCCAATCACAGCTTCGGCAATAACAAAAGAGAAAAGCACAGCCGCCTGGCTGTGCTTCATTTGAAAATCAAATTCTCGGAGACTTCTACAGAGATCCTGAAGCCACCTGCTGCGTGAAGGTGAAACGCAGATACTTGCTCGGATTAACTGGGGTGTTGAAAATGCGTACCTCGTAATGAAGGTGCGGGCCGGTGCTACGTCCGCTCTGGCCTACATAACCGAGCGTGTCACCTCGGTGAACAAGCTGTCCCGGGCTTACAGCAAATCCGGACATATGACCATAGAGCGTGCTGATTCCGTTTCCATGATCAACCATTACGGTTCGGCCGTAACCATTCATCTGGTCAGAGAAGCGAACGATTCCATCTGCAGGAGCAATGATGCGAGTGCCCACGTCACCGGAGATGTCCACACCACGGTGAAATGCTCCCTCACCGCTGAATGGATCAATACGTTCACCGAAGGAGCCGGTAATGCGTCCTTGAACTGGCCATAGAGTGGGGGCAGCTGCCAGACGGATCCAATCCCGAGTGCTGGCGTCACGCAGTTCACCCATGCCGATGCCCACGGATGCCGCGCCACTCATGGCGGTCATGCGAAGAGCGTAAAACTGTTGCAATGAAGCCGAAGCAGGATCGTCATCCTGAAATGCCGGATCCGGCTTCAATCCGTAGAGAGAAGAAACTTCGCCGGCCAGCGAGCTCAATGACTGCGCCTGAAGCTCATTTTCCTGGGCAATCTGCTCCAGCTGGGAATACTGTGATTTAAGGGCTTCCTTTTCGGTCCGCAGCTGGTTGTAGCGCTGCGCCTTCAGAGCCATGCGGGTGTATGACCCAGCCATGCCGGTAATGGTCAGCATGCCAATGACAGCGCCGGCAATGAAGACGTAGGCATAGTGGATGGGTACCGGAATCTTTAAAAGTTCGCCCTCTGTATTCCGGGCCACCAGCATAATGTAAAAACGTTTCCGCAAAAATCCTCCGAACGGATTGTGAATCTTTCCCATGAGCCGTCTGCGGACGGCCTTAACGAATTGTCTGCCGCTCTGCTTTCCGAAGGTGCTTCGGAAGGCGGCTATCATCAGGAACTATGAAGTTAGGTAACCTTAACAAGGCCCTTCCTGAGTGTCAATCAGGGTTCCACCGCCAAACTGTGACGAAAGGCCGAATTCTGTGACCCAGTACCAGTGCTTCGGTACACTGTCCTGTTGAATGGCCCAGTGACTTTTGGCAATCCGGGAATTCCTGCTGGCACCAGAAAAAACCTTATCTGCTCAATGACTTAGAGACTATATTGGTTACCGGATGCCCAACCCAGAACGAAAACTGATCCAAGGCATGCGCAGGATCGCCGCAGCCGGCCATAACGGCAGTGTAATGAAGGGCATCGGCGACGACACGGCCGTCTTGCGCCTGCGGCCGGGTCATGAGCTCCTGGTGACCACGGATCTTTGCGTCGAAGGGGTTCATTTTAGGCGCGAGTGGCAACCGGCGAAGTGCGTTGGACATCGTTGCCTGGCCCGCGGGTTGAGTGATATTGCGGCTATGGGCGGTGAAGCAATTGCCTGTTTCCTGTCGCTCGGACTTCCGCAGGATCTGGATCAAAAATGGGTAACAAGCTTCGCAAGAGGACTCACCGATCTCGCCCGCCGATTTGGGGTGGAGTTGGCCGGAGGCGATATCTCCGGGGCGCCAGCGATTACGGCCGATATCGTAGTCATTGGCCAAACACCCAAGGGGAAGGCGATCTTGCGGTCCGGAGCGAAACCGGGCGATCGCATCTTTGTGACCGGAGAACTCGGCGAATCAGCTGCTACTTTGCAACGGTTGTTTGCCGGTGAGCGAATCCGGCTGGCCAAACAGAGCCGTCACTTCAACCCGGAGCCGCGAATTGCTGTCGGCCAGTGGCTACTCCGCAGGGAAATCGCCACCGCCATGATAGACGTGAGTGATGGCTTGTCGGTGGATCTGCACCACATCTGTGATGAAAGCCGGGTAGCGGCCGTGATCAACGAAAAGCAGATTCCGGTTGCCCGCCAGGCTTCTCTTACACTGGCGCTGCACGGCGGAGAAGATTACGAGCTACTTTTTACCGCCAGCCCGGGTAGCAAAGTCCCGAATGCAATCGAAGGGGTAAGGGTTACCGAAATAGGCACGATCCGCCGCAGGTCAGATAATCGCCCGCAAATCCAGATTTTGGGGCACAATGGAGCGCTGAAACCACTCAAGCCCCTGGGATGGCAGCATTTTAGTGCCGGCAAGCACGAGTAAACTGAGGCTTAAAAGATTATTTTGCAGAGAAACTTTCCCAACTTTGCTTCGTAGGATGATTTATGAGCACACCTTCGTCAACTATGCCAAACATGCCTGTTGCGCCGGCGCAGCCGCGATTATCTGAACCGGCGCGGTTGATCAACGTCTTCACCAGCCCCGCAAAGACTTTTCAGGACATCCGCCAAAATGCCAGTTGGTGGGTTCCTCTCGTTATTCTTTCCATCGCTAGCATCTTGTTTTTCCAGATGATTGACAGGAAAGTCGGATTCGACGAAGTAGCGCGCCACACTTTGGAGAACAACAAGCGCGTGCAGCAGCTACCGGCTGATCAACTGGCTCGAACCATCGACATTACCGCAAAGAGCATGAAGTACGGCGGTTATGCTTCTCCAATCATCGCCCTGATATCAGCCGCGTTGATCGCTGGAGTGTTGTGCTTCAGTTTTAACTTCTTTATGGATGCCGATGTACCCTTTAGCCGTGCGATGGCGATCGTCTTTTACGGCTGGCTTCCCACATTGATCGGGACTGCATTGGCGATCCTCACGTTGATGTTGGGGAACCCGGACGGCTTCCGAATGGAAAATCCCGTCGGCACCAACCCCGCCTATTTCCTGGACCCTACTACAACGTCAAAATTTGTTTATACGTTCTTGACGTCTTTTGACGTAATTACCCTGTGGTGCGTGGTGCTGATCGGGATAGGCTTCGCCGTCAACGCCAAAAAGAAAATTTCACCGGCTGCAGGAATCACACTGGTGGCTGCATGGTTTTTCCTTTACAAGCTTTGCGGTGCTACTTTTGCGGCTCTTCGCGGCTAACGTTTAGACCAGTTAAATCAGCCATTTAGAGGTCAATTCACACCAGTCGACGGCGGCCTGTCCCGGCCGCCGTCAAACGTATGTTCTAATAGAAACTTAACCCATGGCTGATTTGCGCACCACGTTCCGGCGGCAACTCAAAGCCGCCAATCGCACATTCCGAGAGATCATGATGATCGCCAAAGGCGTGGTCTCAAAGGACCATCCTGTCCAGGTGCACATCATTCCCATGCGGCGCTGCAATCTATCCTGCGCCTACTGCAACGAATACGACGATTTCTCGCAGCCGGTACCGCTCGATGAGATGTACCGCCGCATAGATAAGCTGGGCAAGCTTGGCGCGACGCTCATCACTATCAGCGGTGGCGAAACGCTGCTGCATCCGCAACTGGATGACATCATCCGCCGCATTCGGAAGAATGGCGCGATCGCCGGCCTGATCACCAACGGCTACCTGCTGACGCCGCAGCGCATTCAGCAACTCAATGACGCCGGGCTCGATCACCTGCAGATCTCCATCGACAACGTGAAGCCCGATGATGTCTCCATGAAGTCACTGAAAGTCCTGGATAAGAAGCTGCAATGGCTGCGCGAACACGCTGATTTCCACGTGAACATCAATTCAGTAATCGGCGCAGGAGTGAAAAACCAATGGGATGCAGTCACCATCGGCAAACGCGCGGTGGAATTGGGCTTCACTTCGACCGTTGGCATTATCCATGACGGCAGCGGACAGCTGCGTCCGCTGGGTGAGGAAGCACAGACGGTATTCGCCGAAATGAAGAAGCTGGGCAAACACAGCTATGCTCGCTTCAACTCTTTCCAGAACAACATTGCGTTAGGCAAGCCGAACCAATGGAGATGCCGCGCCGGCGCCCGTTATCTTTATATCTGCGAAGACGGCCTGGTCCATTACTGCTCACAGCAACGCGGATTTCCCGGCATTCCCCTCGCTGAATACGAAGTAAGAGATATCGTCCGCGAATATTTCACCGAAAAATCCTGCGCGCCGAACTGCACGATCTCCTGCGTGCACCAGACATCCATCGTGGATTTCTGGCGAGATCCACAGACCGGCACATCGCACGAAATCTTCCGCCCCGCCCCAAAGCAGCCCGAGTTGGTCTCGATTCAGGTCACTGAAAAAGAATCAGCCATGGCTGACTAGCGCCTTCTCCAGCCCACCTCAGCCGATAAATCATTCACGCCAGCGCTTCCCGCAGCGCCGCTCGGGCGAGAGTGCGCGTTGAATCCAAGGTGGGTAGCGGAGAATCTTCGTCGCTCACCAGCAGCGGTATCTCAGTACATCCAAGCACCACCGCGTCACAGCCGTTGTTCTTCATCTGTTCCATGACCTGTTGCACATAGAACAGCGATTCCAGGCTCTGAATTCCGCGGACCAGTTCGTCGAAGATGATCTGATTGATGCGCACACGCTGCTGCAGTGTCGGAAGCTGGTAGCCGATGCCGAGTGCGCTCAGCTTCTCCGGATAAACCTGGCTTTCCACCAGATACTTGGTTCCGGTAATTCCCAGAGTCGAATAGCTGCGAACCCGGGCTTCTTTGCCGACTTCTTCCGCAATGTGCAGCCAGGGCAGCGGCGAACGTGGCAGAACATGCGACATCGCCTGGTGAATCGTATTGTCGGGACAGATTAAGAAGTCAGCGCCGGCGCGCTTCAAAACCTCAGCCGACCGCAGCATCAGTTCGGCAACGGGTTTCCAGTCGTAGGGACCGGAACCTTGCAGGTACTTCATGTACTCGGCCAGTGCGGTGGTGTGCATGGTCACCTGCGGATGTTCGTGCCTTCCCATCAGCGGCTCGGCTTCCAGACAAACCGTGCGATAACAAAGAGCCGCGCCTTCCGCACTGCAACCAACAATCCCGATATGCTTAGACATACTTCCCTGGGCAATTACACCGCATCAGCTCAATCCTTCCGATCTAACTCCTGGCGAAGCGTATCAATCTGCTGGAGAAACTTAACCTTTTTATCCACCGGCAGGAATGACGCTTCAAATGAATTCCTGGCCAGCTCCCGCAAATGATCCTCACTGAAGGCGAACTCCTGCTGCGCAATCTCATACTCTTTGTTCAGTGTTGTCTGGAACATGGCCGGATCATCTGTATTCAGCGTGACCATCAGGCCTTCATCAAAAAACTTTCGCACCGGATGCTTGCTCAGTTCGCTGATCGCGCCGGTTCTCACGTTGCTGGTGAGGCAGATCTCGACTGAAATCTGCTTGTGGGCCAGCACTTCCAGCAACTCTTCGTCAGCAGCGATGGAAAGTCCATGGCCAATCCGCTCAACACCCATGTTCAGGGCTCCCCAAACCGACTCCGGACCGGCCGTTTCGCCGGCGTGAGCAGTAAGATGCAATCCATCGGCAGCGGCTTTCTTGTAGAGATCACGAAACCATTCCGCGGGGCCGCGACGCTCGTCGCCGCCGATGCCAATGCCGACTACGTTGCGGTCAAGCCGCTCGGCGGCCAGCTTAAAGACCTCGCCAGCTGCTTCCGGCCCGAAATGCCGCACAGCATCGAATATCCAGAGCAGCGAGACCCCAAAATCGCGCTGACCGCGCTCGCGTCCCCGCTCAAGGCCATCGAAGATAGGCCCAAAATCCTGCCCCCGCCAGCGGACTACACCGACGCTGACATAAACCTCAGCATGCGCTACATTCTGCTGGCGCAACTTTTGCATCAGGCGGTAAGTAATGAGCTCGTAGTCTTCCGGCGTACGCAGACGCTCGGTCACGGCTTTGAAGGCCATGAGAAAGCCGTTGAAATCTTTGTAGGAGTACAGATCGCGGATGTCGTCTTCGGTAAGCACATCGCCACTACCGCGCACGTCATAATGATTATTCTCGGTCGGCAGCGGAGTATTGTAGCGGCGGCTCAGCTCAGCCAGAGTTGCCGGCTCCACGCTTCCTTCCAGATGCAGATGCAACTCTGCTTTGGGTAAAGACTGGATGAACGATCGATCCATAATGCGATCATCCCCTGGGGCTGGTGGTGCTGGCCGGAATCGTGGCGAATTCGCTATGCCTTCGGCTATAGAAGTAGTAGATCACCAAACCGATGGCCATCCATCCGAAAAACCGAATCCACGTAATCACCAGCAATCCCGCCATCAACGCAAGACATAACACTACGGAGATAATGGGAAACAGCGGCACCAGAGGAACTTTGAATACACGCGGGCGGTCCGGCTGCGACCTGCGCAGAAACAACACGCCCAGTGAAACCAGTACGAATGCAAAAAGCGTTCCGATATTTGACAGATCGGCGGCTTCACCAATGTCCACAAGTCCCGCGGGAATTCCCACCGCGGCGCCGGCAATCCAGGTCGACCAGTGCGGAGTGTCAAAACGGCAAATGGACGAGAACAGCTTGGGCAGCAATCCGTCACGCGACATTGCGAACCAGATGCGTGTCTGTCCATATTGAAAGACAAGGAGAGACGAGATCATACCCATGAGTGCGCCGATTACGATAATCGCCTGGAGCCAGCGATTGGCGCCCAGCTTGGCTAACGCATAGGCGACCGGGGCTGCTGAAGCTTCCGCGTTATCGCCGGAAAACGTGCTGTACTTCATCATCCCAAGCAGCACGATGGCCACACCAATATAGAGAACGGTGCAAACAACCAGCGACGCGATGATGCCGAAAGGGATGTCTTTTTGCGGATTCTTGGCTTCTTCCGCCGCAGTAGAGACAGAATCGAAGCCTATGTAGGTGAAGAAGATAATCGCTCCACCGGAGATGACGCCGGAGAATCCTGATGGCGCGAAAGGGTGCAGATTGACCGGATTCACCAGCATTCCGCCTACGATGAGGAATGTCAGGATCGCCCCGATTTTTACGATCACCATTATGTTGTTGGCTTCCGCTGACTCGCGAATACCCCAGACCAGCAACACCGTCAGGATGAACACCACAAGAAATGCGGGAACGTTAAAGTATGCTCCCGTCCAGCCACTCCCGGCCCACACCGGTGAGGACCATTTGTCAGCGATGTGCCAACCGAATTGTCCGATTTGGGCCTTCATGTATCCGGCGAAGCCCACCGCAACAGCGACGTTGCTGACGGCATATTCCAGAATCAGATCCCAGCCGATGATCCACGCAATCAATTCGCCCAGCGTGGCATATGAGTACGTGTATGCGCTACCCGCAATGGGAATCATGGATGCCAGTTCGGCATAGCAAAGTCCCGCGAAGCTGCAAGCGACCGCGACGAGAAGAAATGAGATCGCAATCGCCGGTCCGGCAGGCGGCCGGCCATGCATCAACACACCGGAGAGATTCCCGTGCCGCAGCAGGTTCTGAAATACATCCAGCACCTGAGCATGCAGCAAAGAAGGTTGAGAGAATTCGCCCGCTGCGGCTGTTCCGGTCAGCACGAAGATGCCGGAGCCAATGATGGCGCCAATGCCCAGCGCGGTGAGTGACCACGGTCCCAGCGTTTTCTTCAGCCGGTGTTCGGGGTTCTCTGAATCAGAGATGAGCTTGTCGATGGACTTCTTGGCGAACAGTTGACTGGCCAGAAGCTCCTCCTTCAACCTTTTATATGTGTGTGCAAGAGCTGGATAGCGGTGGGGCAGAGACGCGGTCAGCCCGCGTCTCTCCACATCACGCTTATAGGCTTAGCGCTTGGACGCGCCGCGCGCCAGTTTCTTCACTTTTGATTTCTTGCTGCCGCGTGGGTAGTCGCGTTTTTTCTTGGGCGCCTGTTTTTTGCGGGCAGTGCGCTTTGATTTCTTGCGTTCGTCTTTGCTCAATGCTTTCGTATTTGCCATTCACCTTGTCCTGAATTAATTAAAGTCCTGAATCCAATGTCGTTAATCTTGATCCGCGTAGATGAGTATTCATCCGCGTACATCTGTTCTTTATGCTCGTTCCAGCTGGGCATACTTCTCCACCAGCTTCTTCAATCCGAACCGAGGGAATTGTACCGTAATCTTGGCTGTTTCTCCCTCTCCTTCTCGTTGATAGACAACACCTTCGCCGAATTTGGGATGTTTTACCCGCTGTCCGGGACGGAATGAGGATTTTGAAGCCGGCGCATCCGCCGTGATTTTGGGCCGATTAAACTGCTTTCCTCTCGAGGCAAAGAATTCGGCAATGTTATCGATGGAGTTATATTTCGGTCCGGCATAGCTGGTCGCTGACGGCTTTTGTTGTCGTGGCGGCGTTGCATAGCTTGTAGGCGCGCTCTGGTCTTCATCCTCGTAGCTGTAATGCTGGTCAGCGTATTCCGTCGTCCGTTGACTGCTGCTTCGAGAAGTTCGCGGGGAGCCCAGATCATTCAGCAAGTGTGCTGGAATCTCTTCCAGAAACCGTGAGGGCACACTGGCGTCCGGCATGTCCGTGCCGTAACGACGCCGGAATCGCGCCTGGCTGACTACCAACTGGTCCATGGCGCGAGTCATGCCCACATAGCAAAGCCGGCGCTCTTCTTCCATCTGGTCAGGATCATTGAAGGCGCGCGAGTGTGGGAACAGCCCTTCTTCCAGGCCGATCAGGAAGACCAGGTTGAATTCCAGGCCCTTGGCGGAATGCAACGTCATCAACGTGATCTTGCCGCGCGGATCATAGGTATCCACGTCACTCACCAGAGCAGCGTGGTCCAGAAACTCCGCCAGAGATTCGCCGCGATCATGCGAGTCCATGGCAGCGTTCACCAGTTCGCGCAGGTTTTCTATGCGCGCGAAGGCGTCCGGCGTGGCTTCTTCTTCCAGTTGCTTGATATAACCGGTGCGGTCGATGAGAAACTTCAGCACTTCCGGAATGGACGCCGCGCCGCCGGGAGCACGAAAGCCTTCCACGGCTTCTACAGGAGCGTCGGCGGATGGTCCGAGATCGTCATTCGCGCCAACTTCATCAGGTGTGAAGGCAAGGTCAGCATCATCGCCGATTTCTTCACTGGCTGCCGCGATGTCGGCGGCGTCAAAATCGGCTGCGCCGAAATCAAAGCTGATATTGCTGCCCAGCTCTTCGGGATCGAAAGACACGTCCGCTTCCGGTTCTGGCTCTGGCTTTCTCTGTGACTCTGTGTCTCCGAGTTGAGTTTTCGCGGTCTCCGCCACGCGATTGGCAAAGGTCCCCAGAAACATCGATCGCCCATCTTCAATCAGTTCCTTGAAGCTCTTAAGGGCAGCCACCGCTCTGGCGGGCAGCAAGCCTCGTTCAATCGCCTCACCCAGCGCTCCCCACAGCGAAATACCGGTTTCAAGAGACAGTCGTTCCAGGGTCTCGATGGTGGCTTTGCCGATGCCGCGCGCCGGCGTGTTGATGACGCGCAGAAAAGCGATGGAGTCCTGAGGATTATTGATCAGCTTCAAATAGCTGATCATGTCTTTGATTTCGGCGCGCTCGTAGAAAGAAAAACCACCCACCACCTGGTAGGGCAGCTGGTAGCGACGCATGGCTTCTTCCACCAGTCGCGATTGCGAATTCAGTCGGTACAGAACTGCTACGCGTGGATTTTCTTCGCCATTCTCGCCGGCCTTGCGGATGTAATTAGAAATAAAATCCGCGGCGAAGAGCGATTCGTTCTCCGCATCCGGTGCTTCGTAATAACCGATCCGCGCGCCGCCCTGGCGCTCTGTCCACAACATCTTGCCTTTGCGCTTGACGTTGTGGGCTACCACGGCGGACGCAGCCTCCAGAATGCACTGGGTTGAGCGATAGTTTTGCTCCAGCCGGATCACCTTGGCTTCGCCGAAGTCTTTCTCAAAGTCCAGGATGTTGCGTATGTCCGCGCCGCGCCATGAGTAAATTGACTGATCTTCGTCGCCGACCACACACAAATTATGCCGCTCACCGGCCAGCAGCTTGATCAGCTCATATTGCGGACGGTTGGTATCCTGATACTCATCGATCAGCAGATATTCAAAGCGACGCTGATATTTTTCGCGCACCTCGCCGGACGACTTCAATAGCCGCACTGTTTCCAGCAGGAGGTCATCGAAATCCAGTGCGTTGGCCTTGCGCAGCTCCTTGCGATAGGCCTCAAAGACATGGGCAACTTTCTCGGTGATGGGATCAGCCGATTGCAGATAGAGCTCCTGCGGGTCCAGCATGTGGTTTTTGGCCCAGGAAATCCGCGACAGCACCATGGACGGCTTGTGCTGCTTGTCATCAATCCCCAGCCGGCGCATCACGCTCTTGACCACGGCCTGCTGGTCATTAGCGTCATAGATGGCGAAGTCTTTCTTGTAACCAATTCCGCCAATGTTCATCGCCTCAATATCACGGCGCAGGACGCGCACACAGAAGGAGTGGAAGGTGGCAATCAGCGGCTTGCGCAGCATGCGTCCGCCCAGCAGATGCTCCACGCGCTCCACCATCTCAGCCGACGCCTTGTTGGTGAAAGTCACCGCCAGAATAGCATCCGGCTCCACGCCCAGGTTCTCGATCAAGTGGGCGATGCGGAAGGTAATCACCCTGGTCTTGCCGCTGCCGGCACCGGCCAGAATCAACACTGGTCCTTCAACGGCTTCCGCCGCTTCGCGCTGTCGAGGATTGAGCTGGTCGAGTAGGTTCACTGCTTTAAAAAATCGTTTCTGTTCGGGTGCGGAGTTACTGTTGAGAGGCTTCCATGGCCATCTTGCGGCAAGCGTCACATCCGCAGAACTCCCGCAGGTAATCCCAGGAATAAATCCCGCTGGAGTGCCCGTCATTCCAGTTGATGTTCAATGCATACCGGCCCACTGGAGTCACTTCCTTGGGCCGCACCGGTTCCTTGTACATGGGCAGGAGCGTGGATGCCTGCTTTACTGGTTCCCCTGGCTTGCGATTGTGGCTATTCCGCTCTTCTGTGCATGTGGCGCACGGGCAGGCATCACGCAGCCACTGAAAGCTGTAATGGGTGCTGTGGTCGTCTTCCCAGACAATGTCTACGCCAGTGCCGGCGGTCTTATTCACTTTCACCGATTTTGGAGTTGGAACGGCCATAACTTTCAGTATCGCATATCCTTCGCCCTGAGACCCGCTCGTGCGTTTAACGGATTGCGGCAAATAAGACAAGTGCTATAAACAAATGAGTTCCACATTCCACGTTTGAAATTACACGACACTTCCGCGCCGCGCCTCCCTGGACTCGACCTGATGCGAGCCATCGCCATCCTCTGGGTCATGCTTTTCCACTTCAGGAATTCCCAAATCCCCGCGGGTTTGCATGGCGTGGCTCGAACCGGTTGGATGGGTGTGGACCAATTCTTTGTGCTGAGCGGCTACCTGATCGGTTCTCAGTTGCTGCGCCCTTACCTCGCCGACGCTCAGCCGTCACTACCTGACTTCTACTTGCGCCGCGCTTTCCGCGTCCTGCCGGCTTACCTTACGGTTCTTGCCCTCTACCTGTCGGTTCCGATGTTCCGGGAAGCTCCCAGCCTTTCTCCCACATGGCAATTTCTGACCTTTACGGAAAACTTCCGCATCGACTATTTCAATGATCAGGCCTTTTCCCACGTCTGGTCGCTCTGCGTGGAAGAGCATTTTTATCTGTTGCTGCCGGTTCTGGTTTTGGTGCTCATGAGAAAGCCCAGTTTCGGTAAAGCGCTGACGATCATTCTTGGCATCCTGATCTTCGGGATTGCGATTCGCGGCTACGTCTTCAGCCATCAACTCGCTTCGGGTTTGGCTTCCGACGATCGCGAAAATTTCATTACGCTGTACATCGAAAAAATCTATTACCCCACATATACCCGGCTCGATGGACTTCTGATGGGCGTGGTTCTGGCCGTGATCAAGACATTTCGTCCCCTGTGGTGGGAAAAGCTGATGACATATGGCTATGCGATCTTGGCCTGCGGGATTACCTGTTGTGCAGCCGCAATATGGCTTTTCCGTGATCGCTTTTCTTCATCAGCCACAATATTCGGTTTTCCTCTGCTTTCGCTCGGTCTGGCCCTGGTTGTTGCCGCCAGCATCAGCCCACGTTGCGTGTTATCGCGTATTCGCGGTTTCGCACTTCCTGCCACGCTGGCGTACAGCCTGTATCTCACGCACAAGGAAATCGGGCATCTCGATTCTGTATATCTCGTCAGGTTCCTGACTGTGGGCCCAAGCTGGAGCAACCTGGCGATTTTCTTTGCCACCAGCTTTTTAGCTGCGGCGATTCTCTACCTTCTGGTGGAGCGACCATTTTTGAAATGGCGGGAAAAAATCTCTTCACGTTCCCGTCAACCTGCGCCGGAGACACTTGCTGCGGCGGGCAGCTAAACTGTAATTACGCATGCCCGCATTCATCCTGGTTCGCCACGGCGAAAGTGAATCCAACCGTGATAGCTGTTTTGCACTCAACGGCGACGTGCCGCTAACCGAGCTTGGGCGTCAGCAAGCCCGTGATGCCGCTGCGCAGATTGCCCGGCTTTTCAAGCCTCAGAGGGTCCTCTCCAGTACTTTTGCCCGCGCCCACCAAAGCGCCGACATCATCTCTGCCGCTCTTTCTCTTCCTTTGGAGATTGTCGACGGCATCCAGGAACGCGACCTGGGCTCGCTGAAAGGCCAGCCCTGGCATGAGCACGCTATCTTGACCAAAGCCGATCCCAACTACGATTCCCAGCGTGAATGGCTTTGGCGGCCTCCGGAGGGCGAGAGTTATGAAGACGTCCGTCGGCGGGTAATGCCGGTACTGGAATCTTTACGGAACCGCTATCCAGGAGAAGAGCTGGTTCTGGTGAGCCACGGCGCGGTGATGCGCGCTGTCTGGTCGCAGCTTACCGGCGCTTGGATAAGCTCTTTTATTCCAAGAAATTGCGCCATGCTGCTGATTCCCCATGACGGGCGGCAGTTCTTTGCGCCGCAGGTTGTTTCCGGTGATGCTGCCTTGCCAATCCAGGACCAGGGCGTGGGGCTGTAAGTTGCCATTCCGGCTAACATCCTGTAAAATTTGCCTTTAACCACAAAAGCTCTGAAGCACTATTCCTTCCGAGTAATCCTGGAGTCACCTGTCATGGCACAAGTTTGTGAAGTCTGCGGCAAAGGTCCGCAATTTGGAAATAAGATCAGCCACGCTCACAACGTGAGCCGTCGCCGCTGGAACGTGAACCTGCGCCCTGTACGCGCCGTCACCAAGGCAGGCAACAAGCGCCTGCGCGTCTGCACCAGCTGCATTAAGTCCGGCAAGGTTGTTAAAGCCGGCTAGTTCCGCCTCTGCCAAGTTTCGCTTTTTAAAGCCTCCTGAGCGCAGGAGGCTTTGCTTTTGGTATTCGGTCGCTGATCGTTCAGAAATGCAGGGTAACTCCGCCGCCGACAAAGATGCTTTGCAGATGGTCGCTGCTCACGTTGGAAAACGACGGTGTTCCCGGGCGCCCGGTAATAAAATCGCGGACTTCGAACCGGAATCCCAGTAACGGAAGCCGGGTCTTGAAGTCCACTCCGCCACCAACCTGAAAGGCTCCTCGATTGTCAGAGATAGAGTTTTCTTTGAAGTGGGCGAACCCGCCACCTGCACTGATAAATGGCGAAATACCGGAATCAGGAGCAAGCTTGAATTTGAGCGAGGGCGTGAAGTAAAACGATGAAAAATCAGGATTGAACAGCGCCGTATCTGCCGTGCGGGATGGAGCAAACATTACCGGCAGCTCCAAATGCAGCGACGCGGCTTTGAGATTCATGAGCCGGTGTGAATACGCACCCACGAAAGTGAATCCCGGCTCTACGGAATGATTTACCGGCCCAGCGGGGCAAACTGGGATGGCCTCACAAACAGGGGTTCCGCTTACGGATGGCGAAAACGTCGCGCCGAACGTCACTGCTACGTCATTACTTTGGCCAAAAGAAGAAATCGCCAAAAATAGACTACCTGCGACAAAAATACAAAGCTTCTTCAACATTGGCTAACCACCTTTCTTAGTCAAAGTTTAGAAAGTCAACCTCAGATGTCAGACCTATAACAACGCAATCAGGTCAATCTCAACTGCTACATCCTTCGGCAAACGAGCTACTTCCACTGTTGAACGTGCAGGTGGCGCTCCCTTGCATACTTTTCCGTAGATCTCGTTCATTTGTCCGAACTGTCCCATGTCTTTAAGAAAAACTGTAGTTTTGACTACTTTCTCCCAGCTGCTGCCCGCGGCTTGAAGAATAGCTGTGAGGTTCTTCAACACCTGCTCGGTCTGCTCAACGATTCCGCCGGTGATCAGATTGTTGGTCGCTGGATCCAGCGCAATCTGCCCTGATGTAAAGAGAAATCCGTTGGCCTTGATGGCCTGGGAATAAGGACCAATTGCCTGGGGAGCGTTATTGGTGGAAACTGCATCACGGGTAAAGCTCATTGAAGCCTCCATGGAATCAGGAAACGAAATGTGGGACGTTGCAGGATATCAGACGAGCAATTGGCAAATGGCAATTTGCAATTGGTCATTAGCCTTTAGCACTTAGCCTTTAGCCGAACCATGAGAATGATCATCGAGGCTAGCTGCTATGATCTCGACAGAAAAATTACGGCGAGGATGAAAACACTCTTCAGAATCGGCATCGGCCTACTGACGCTGGTGGAAGGCTACTTAATCTTCGCGCTCATACCGCCAGCCTGGCTGAGACCGCTTTTTCGGTACAAAGACCTGGGCAGAACCCATCCTGCTTTGGATTGGGAAATCGAGCAGACTTTTCAACACCATCCGTCAATTGCGGTTGTTTACTATTCGTTCGTTGGTTTGCTTCTGCTTTTGAACACTGTTGCGATTAGCGTGCTTTGGAAAAAGCTGCCTGTAGCTAACACTAAGGGCTAAGTGCCAACGGCTAAGTGCTGCTCTTAGACCTTATTCAACCTCTGCACATCATGGATGCCGGGAATCTTGCGCATGCCGCTGATCACTCGCTCCAGGTGCTTCACATCTTCAATATCGATCACAATATCAATCGTCGCCTGGCTGTCTGCGGTTTTGGCCTCAATGTTGCGGATGTTCGCATCGTCATCACTGATCACGGCGGTCAACTGTTTCAGCATGCCTGAGCGATCGTCACAGAAAACCGTCAGCTTTACCGGATAAGTATTCTTGCCGTTGCCGCGGCTCATCATGGCGGGCTTGGACCACTCCACGGCAATGCGGCGGTCCGCTTCATACATCAGGTTGGTCACGTTGGGACAGCCTGCGGCATGCACGGCTACGCCTTTGCCCCTCGTGACGTAACCGACAATGGCCTCGCCGCGAATGGGATTGCAACATCGCGCGCGATAGACCATCAGATCGTTATAGCCGCGGACAACAATCGCGCCGGTATCGGCGCTCTGCCCGAAAACACGCCGGATCACCGTGCCAATCGTACTGCTGGACTTAGGCGCATCTTCGGTTGTTGCCGTTTCTTCTGAAAGTCCCGGTGACAGCTTGGCCAGAACCTGGCGTGCGGAAAACTTGCCATAGCCAATGCCGGCCATCAGGTCCTGCGCGTTACCCAGACCGTATTCTTTGGCAATTTTCTCCAGCTCTTTGTCTTCGAAGTCCTTCATGGCCAGGCGATATTTCCGCGCCTGTTTCTCAATCAGCTTTTTGCCGATCTCAATCGCCCGCTCACGCTGATGTATGTTCAGCCAGTGGCGGATTTTATTGCGAGCGCGTGTGGACTTGGCGAAGCCGAGCCAGTCACGGCTGGGATTATGTCCCGGCTGCGTCATGATCTCCACCACGTCACCGTTGCGCAGCTTGTTGCGCAGCGGAACAATGCGCCCATTTACTTTTGCGCCTACGCAGGTATGTCCCACTTCGGTGTGCACGGAATAGGCAAAATCAATGGCGCTGGCATCGCGCGGCAGGATCACCACTTTGCCCATAGGCGTGAAGCAATAAACCTCTTCCGGATAAAGATCAACTTTCAGTGATGACAGGAACTCGCTGGGATCTTTTACGTCCTGCTGCCATTCCACCACCTGCCGCAGCCATGAGAGGCGCTGCTCATCTTTGGCGCTCACCGGACTGCCGTCTTTGTATTTCCAGTGCGCCGCAATGCCTTCCTCCGCCATCTTGTGCATTTCTTCCGTACGGATCTGCACTTCAAACTGGTGGCCATCTTCCGTGATCACCGTGGTATGAAGGGACTGGTATAGATTCGGCCGCGGCATGGCGATGAAATCCTTGATTCTTCCCGGAACTGGACGCCACATCTGATGGATGGACCCAAGAACGGTGTAACAGTCTTTGATTGACTTGGTGATAATGCGCACGGCGAGCAGGTCATACACCTGATCCACGGTGATGCGTTGCCGCAGCAGTTTCTGATGAATGCTGTAAAGGCGCTTAATGCGGCTGTCCACGCGGGCTTCCACGCCATTCTCCCGCAGCTTCTGTTGCAGAACTTTGATGACCTTGGCCAGGAACGCTTCGCCTGTTTTGCGTCGCGATTCAACTGTTTCATGGACCTGTTGATAACCGATGGGATCCACATAGCGGAACGAAAGGTCTTCCAGTTCGCCACGGACTTTGCCCATGCCCAGGCGATGGGCCAGCGGAGCGTATATCTCCAGCGTTTCCTTGGCTACGTTCTGGCGTCGTTCTTCGGGCAGATGCTGCAAGGTACGCATATTATGCAGACGGTCCGCCAGCTTGATGAGCACCACGCGTATGTCATCCACCATCGCCAGCACCATCTTGCGGACGTTCTCTGCCTGGCGCTCCTCGCGGCTGGCAAAATCAATTTTGTCGATCTTGGTGACGCCCTCAACAATGTGGACTACCTGGTCGCCAAACTCACGACGAACGTCTTCGTGCGTGACCTCTGTGTCTTCAATAGCGTCATGCAGCAGGCCGGCTGCAATGGCAGTAGAATCCAACTTCATGTCTGCCAGTACCACGGCTACTTCGAGAGGATGAACTAGATAAGGCTCGCCGGAGGCGCGCGTCTGTCCCTGATGATGCTTCAGGGAGAACTCATAAGCTTTGCGGATAATCTCGGGATCGTCTTTCGGACGGTTCTCGGCGACCTTGGCCAGTAGTTCCTTAAACTTGGCCGATAGCAGCTTTTGTTCCTTCTGTGAGGAGGGCTGCGCGTTTGTCGCCATATAGGATTATAGCTTGAGCCGGGCTCGCGGCGTCTGAGCCGCGAGGTGAAATCCTGAGCATAGCGAAGGATCAGCTATTTCGGGCGGGCGTGAGTGAGGCGCCAGCCGAACGGGAGGTTCGGGGTCCCCGGCAAGTCCGGGTTTGACTTGCTGGCGTGCGAGCCCGCTAATGAAATCCTGAGCGAGCGAAAGATCTGCTCTTTAGCGTGAGCCAGAGCCGGACTAGCCAGTTCACTGCTCCCGGATCCATTACTGGGAAACTCTGGTTCCCTGATGAAAAATCATCTCCCATCTGGAGTCGCTTAGTCGCCAAATTGATGATCGCAAGGCACGCTTTGAAGCAAGGTATGTAACCAGTGCAACATTGGGCGAGAGTGCGCGGACGACAAAGTTTTCGACCGCTATTTTCTGATCAGGAGCCACAGTCTCGGTTCTAAGTAACTCAATGATTGCCGACTTATCATAGACTTTGCCCGAGCTCCCGAACTCGATGAAGTCGTCAGCCAGCAGAGCTGCTACTGCGGCAGGAGAATTACGAATCTCTTTTTTATGAAGCGAGGTCTCCAGCTCAAACAGTTTTTCGATATCTCGATCGGTGAATTTCATGTTTTTAGCCCATGGGCCCAAAATACTTCACGATTTTCTGCTTGCGCGTGGACACGATAATTTACGGTAACGTTGGACTCGCAGGCCTTGCCCCGCCACTATGTTTCCCGGTCTTCAAATCCACTTCGAACGCCACTTCCTTGTCACTCACTACATCCCAGCCAAAGCCATGCAACTTGTCAACTTCAATTCCAGTAAAGCGTATTCCTTCCCATGACAACCGTTCTGTTTGCCATGCAATTCCCGACGTTCCCACCGCTGTGATTGAGGTAAATCCGGCGAACAGAATCAGGCCCAAGGGGAAAACCACTCGCAGATCCACGACAGGGCGCTGTTCAACCTGCAACCACTCGGTTGGATCGGTGACCTTTACCACATAGGAGTAACCGCCCGCTACCACGCAGACTGAGTCAGGATCAGGGCAGGCACAAATTGCGTTAACCACTTGATCAGAGGCGAAGCCCAGGGCAAAGAATCCTGACCACGCCGGTCCCTTTGCAGGAACAATACGGACATAGGTTCCCGCCCGGTCGCCTTCCTCCAGTTCAACCGGAAAGTGATAGAGCTTTTCCAGCGGATGAATAGGTGGCGGCCCGTCCAGCATTCTGGCTTCGTAGTTATGTGGGAAGGTGAAGTCGAACCGGACGTGTGATTTCATTGTTGGGTGTTAACTCACGTGCCATCAGCGTCATTAGCGGTAAGGTTTTATCTTTCCAGGGCTACCACAAATTCCTTTGCCCGCTCCTGCACGCTCTTTACATGCACCGGAAGATGCAACCGGCTGCCTTCTTCAATCAACGGAATCAGCTTGTCAAAGTCCGGCCCTGAGTGCGATCCAATCAACGCAATGCGCACGGGGTGAAAAAGATCCTTGCCCTTCACGCCCACCGCAGTCTTTACTTCGTTCATCACCGCTTTGAATCGCTCCGGAGTGAGTGTTGCTTCCCCTGCGATATGCTGTGCGAAGGCTTTAACCACAGCAACGGCCTTATCATTGGCGAAAGTCTCTGCATTCTCCTGAATCGCCAGTGCCGCGGCCGGATCAGTCTTGAAAAGAATCCCAGCCTTATCCGGTAGCTGGTCCAGCTTGTCGACATAGGGAGCCAGCAAATCGACTAGCCTGTCTGCCCAGCCATTCACATTGGCATCGCTATTCGCCGGCAGCAAACCGGCGCCTTGAAAGAATCCACGACCCATGGCATGCAGCCGCTCCGGCGCAGCCGCCTTGATGTAATGCCGGTTAAGCCAGTTCAACTTCTCAAAATCAAATACGGCGGGGGAAGGCGTGGCCCGTTCCAGGGAGAATTCCCTGATCAACTCATCTTTAGGAAAGATTTCCCGATCGCCACCTGCCGGCGCCCACCCCAGCAGCGCCAGATAGTTCATCAACGCCTCAGGCAGATAGCCCATTTCCCGAAAACTTGAAACCGACGTGGCGCCATGCCGTTTTGACAGCCTCTCTCGGTCCGGACCCAGAATGGTGGATAGATGGGCAAACTCCGGCACCGGAATTCCCAGCGCCTCATAGACTGCAACCTGTTTCGGCGTGTTGGAAATGTGATCGTCGCCGCGAACCACGTGTGTGATCTTCATGTCAGCGTCGTCGATCACCACAACGTAGTTGTAAACCGGAACGCCCGACGAGCGCACAATGATGGGATCACTCACCACCTCGTTGGAAAACTCCACGTCGCCGCGGACAATGTCATGAAAGCGGATTGGCCGCTCCGGAATGCTCAAGCGGATGGCGCCCTTTTCCCCCGCCGCCAGTTTGCGCTGTATCTCTGCCGGATCCAATGTCTTGCACTTACCTGAGTAATTGGGCTGCTTTTGCTCAGCCAGCGCCTGCTGCCGCTCGCGCTCCAGTTCTTCGGCCGTGCAGAAGCAGTAATAGGCCTTCTGCTCCCTGATCAGGCGTTCTGCGTAAGTCTGGTAGACCGCCATCTTGTCTGACTGCCGGTAGGGCGGATACGGTCCGCCCACATCCGGCCCTTCATCCCAGTCAATGCCCAGCCATTTCAGGTCTTCCAGAAGCTGTGTCTCATAGCGCGCCTCACTGCGTTCCAGGTCAGTATCTTCAATGCGAAGGATGAACGTGCCGCTCTTTTTTCGGGCGAATAGCCAGTTGAACAGGGCCGTGCGGACGTTGCCGATATGCAGTTGTCCGGTGGGAGACGGGGCAAAACGCACTCGGACTTTGTCGGTAGTCATCTGATTAATGTTAGCAAAAACCTCAGATAACAACTGTCTTAGCCCTTTTCACCCCTAGCAACGTCCTGGCGGCAGCTCACATCTCAGGGAAGGCAGCTGCTCAACACCATCGCTGACTTACCAGCGCAGGATCGAAGTGACCTGTCTAGCCGCTGCCGGGAAGCCCATGCCATCTTCTGCTGTTGGACCTCTTATTTTCTTTTTGGCCGTTCTGCTGGTCGCTGCTCATTCTCTGGGTTATCTCTTCAGCCGCATGCGCCAGCCGCGTGTGATTGGCGAAATCCTGGCCGGCATCTTGTTGGGACCGTTTGTCCTGGGGCGCATACCGGCGTTCGTACATCTTCTTCAACTCGATATTTCAGTGGCGCCCAAGAAAGCTGCCCTCGATCTTCTCTACCAGCTCGGGCTGCTCATGTTGATGTTCATCTCCGGCGCGGAAACCAAAGCTCTCTTCCAGCGGCATGAACGCAAACAGATTGCCTGGTTAGCAAGCGTCGGCACCTTACTGCCGTTCTTCGCCATGGTTGCTCTGGCGGGTCTGCTGCCGCTTGGCCTTTTTATGGGCTCAAAGGGGAATCGCAGTTCTCTGATTCTGGTAATGAGCATCGCCGTCGCCGTGACATCCATTCCGGTGATTTCGCGGATCTTCTTTGACCTCAAGATCCTGCACACGCGGTTTGCCCGATTGGTGCTGGGTGTGGCTGTCCTAGAAGACATCGGACTCTGGGCGGTGCTGGCGGTGGCCACCGCACTGGCGGACTCGGCTGGTTTGCCACAAAGCAGGATTGCCTTCCATATCGGGCTTACCTTGCTCTATTTCGCGTTCGGTCTCACTCTGGTTCCGCGCGCCATGAAGTTCGTCTCCGCATCGCGTTTCAATCTGCTGGCGAAAAACTCACCTGTTTCCTATACGCTGCTCATCGTTTTCTCTTACGTTGCAGTTGCCGGACTCATGGACGTCAACCTCGTCTTTGCGGCATTTCTGGCCGGCTTTGCCGTCTCGCGGAAACGCTTGGGCGAAGCCATGGAAACCATCTCACGCTTCTCCTTTGCGCTCTTCATTCCTGTCTACTTCGCGCTGGTGGGATACAGCCTGATTTTTGGCAAAGCTTTTTCTCTGCCTATGCTGCTGGCTTTCCTGGCAGGAGCCTGCATAGTAAAGCTTGCCGCGGTTTCGTTGGGCGCGCGACTGGCAGGCTTCCGCGGACTGGATGTTATGAACCTGGCTGTGGCAACGAACGCGCGCGGCGGACCCGGAATCGTTCTCGCCAGCGTAGCCTATGAAGCCGGCATCATCAGTGCAGCGTTCTATACCACGCTGGTACTGGTCGCGGTACTCACTTCCCAGGCCGCGGGTGCATGGCTGGAGTATGTGATTCGTAAGGGTTGGCCGCTATTGTCGGGTGAGGATGCCTCATTGAAGGCAGCAGAGAAGCGGCCGGAAGAGTTGGCGGCGTAAGCAAAGCCTTTAGCCATTGGCCCTTAGCCTTTAGCCATCACATCACGCGCCTATCCTTTTCGTTTTTTACGTTGATAAAGAGTTTGCCATTAGATTGCCGAGAGAATGTCAATTCAATTACTTGATTTGAGAAACAAAGTAACTGCCGGTAGCTAACTACTAATGGCCAAGTGCTAATGGCTAAGTGCCTGGCGGCGTTAGCCGCGCTTGCCTAGGTGCTGGCGGCTTAGCCGCCACTACCACATACTCTCCCTCGCCATCGCAGGCTGATGGACACTGCTCCTGATCAGCGTCTTGGTCATGCGATCATGCCAGCCAAGCTGATCTTCATCCACGAGCGCCCATAGAAAGCCCAGTCCAAGCGAAAATCCTGACAGCGCACTGGCCACCGCGCGGCAACGACGATCAAAGGCTGAGACCGGCTTGCCATCAAAATTCGCCAGTTCCAGATGCGCAAGATGCATGCCCGGAGTGCCCATGCCATGGACCAGAAAAGTGTATTGATAAAGCGTCCAGAGCACGCCGCAAACCGCCACGGCGCACAGCAGCGCCATGCGCGAGTGAACGTTTTCTTCGGCCAGTTGCGTGAATGTCACATTGAAGACGGCCGCCGCTCCCAGCACGATGGCCGCGTCAACGGCGCCAGCCATCATTCGCTGTCCCAGAGGGGCCGGCTGCGGTCCCAGCTCCAACTCCGGCAACACTGCCTGGTGCGTGGCTTCCAACTGGATATCGTCAAAGTTAGGCAGCTGCAACTGCTCAGCAGGAGGAGTTTTTTCCTTGCGATAGACAATAGGCGGATCGTCATCCGGTACGTAGGCTTCCGATGGAAGGCTTGCCGGAGCAGAGTCCTGTATGCCTGCTTCTTCTGTAACGTCAGTGATCCTGAGCGAATCAGTCGGCGCGCATTCGGCCTCAAGTTCCAACATGGCAGCATGGTAATCATGGACGCTGGCAAGCGCTCCCGCAGCCCCGCGTTGGCTTCCGCTGGTTCGAGGGAAGTGAATGATCTTGGGCATTTCTTCCATAGCGAAGGGTTCGCTTGCAACACCCGCTGTAACACCCATGGATGCGACCGGTGTCAGGGACGCGACCGCGCTGGATGAAAAGCTTTGATCGGGAGAGTCGTCAGCAAACGGCGATTTGGTGGCGGCATGGGCCACAAAGCGACGCGCGCGCATGATTCGCTCATCCACGGGAGCTTCCTGAACCGGAAAGCGCAGCTCCAGATTCGGATCGGGATCGGAGCCCTTCCTTTTTGCCCGATGCAGCAGTACGCGCGAAGCTACTTGTTCGCGCCATACGTCATTTTCGCCCGCTGGGTTTTCGCCCGCCGGGTTTTCACCCGTTGGAACTTCAACCCCTCTTGCACTTACTTCGACTGGGATTGAGCCATAAGGAGAAGAGCCATAAGAAGACGTCCCGTATGAAGAAGCCTGCGCCACTTCCTCCGCACTGGAGTCTTGAAAAGTGGAGTCCTGGAGTCTGGAGTCCTGACGACCAATATTTCCGGAATCGGCCGTTGTCCCCTGGCTCCTCCGGCTATGCACGCACGGATACGTTTTACCGCAGAGAGGGCAATTCATGGGGCCGTTTTAGAGATGCCAGAGAGCGCCGGGAAGCCTGCCGTTTTGCATTTCCAAATCAGGGCGTGTAACCTTGCCCATTCTGGTCTTTAGCTCACGGGCATGCGAACCCAACTTACTTTAGTTATCACAGCGTTAGGGCTTTGTCACCTGTTACTGTTCTCGCCTGTAGTGATCAGCCAGGCGCTGGCGCAGCCGGATGCCGGAAATCAGCAGAGTTCTGCGGTGCCGAGCGGCAATTGCCACTTGGTGCTGACCGCGCCGCCGGTCATTCAGAAACAACCCGGGCAGAAACAACCCGGGCAGAAGCAATCCGGACAGAAACAATCCGGGGCTGCTGCATCCAATACTCCCCCGCCGCAAAAGCAGCCGCCCAAGGTTTCCATTTCAGAGAGCCAGCCGGTAGAGATCACGGCGCGGCAATGCGAAAAGAACAACAATCTTTACTCTCTTACCGGTGACGTTGAGATCAAATTCGAAGACTATGACTTTCAGGGTGACATGGTCACCTATGACGCTGATTCCGGAGAGGTCACCACCACCGGAAACGCTTCTCTGGACGGCGGTGCACGCGACATGCGCATGAATGCGTCACATGCGACTTACAATGTCCGCAGTCATACCGGCAAGTTCTACGACGTAAACGGAAGCACGGGTGCGCGCTATCAGGGCAAGAACGTGGCGCTTACGTCTTCCAGCCCGATTCTCTTCACCGGCAAAATGGTGGAACAGACCGGACCGGATGAATACGTGCTCCATGAGGGCTCCGTAACATCGTGCGAACTGCCGCGACCCAAGTGGACTTTCAATGCGAACACAATCATATTGCGCGTTGGCCAGTCCGCTAAGATTTATCACAGTACTTTCCGAATCAAGGGCATCCCGATCATCTACCTGCCTTTCGCTTCCACTCCGGTGGAACGCCTGGGCCGGCAAAGCGGGTTCCTGATACCGAATCCAGGTACCTCAACCGCGAAAGGCCAGTTCATCGGTGATTCGTTCTACTGGGCGATCAACCGGAGTGCCGACGCTACGCTGGGCGCCGAGTATCTTTCCAAACGCGGATGGGCGTTGAATGAGGCCTTCCGGGCCCGGCCAAGTCAAAAATCATTTATCAATTTCAATTATTTTCAGGTGTTGGATCGCGGCGTTGTGCAAAACGTGCAGCAGGCAGGCGCCCCGCCAGGGCAAACGGTCCCGACCAAGGTCAACCAGGGCGGTGAAGACATCAAACTCAACGCCGAAACTACGTTCGCGCATAACGTGCGCGGCGTGGCGTCACTCGATTATCTGAGTTCCTTCGTATTCCGGCTGGCATTTACTGACAATTTTTCCCAGGCCGTAAACTCTGAAGTTAAATCGACCGCCTTTGTCAGCAAAAGCATTCAGGGGTTCTCGATGAACGCCTTCGGGTCACGCTATCAGAATTTTCAGAGCAGCACGAACAATGACGATGCCATCTCCATCCTGCATATTCCGGGCGTGGAATTCAACAATGTAGACCAGCAGATTCCCGGTACGCCGCTTTACGGCACGTATGATCTGGCAGTGGAAGGCCTGCGCAGGACAGAGTTGAATTTCAGTACACTGGGCCTGGTTGGCAGATTTGGAGCTTCTCCAGAGTTGAGCCTGCCTCTTCACTTTGGCGGATGGCTCTTCCGGCCATCCGCACAGTTTAACGATACGTTCTATACCCAGCAGCAGGTGCCTCAAGCAATTCCGGGCCAGGACATTGCGGTGGAGGTGCCAATCCAAAACCCACTGAATCGCAGGGCCATTGGCGGAAGTCTTGAATTAAGGCCGCCGGCACTTACCAAACTGTTTGACGGCGAATTCATGGGGCGGAATTGGAAGCACACCATTGAGCCAAGAATCATCTATCGCTATACAAATGGCGTGGAAAGATTCAGCAATATTATTCGCTTTGATTTTCGTGACATCCTGAGCAACACCAATGAAGTTGAGTTCGGGCTGATCCAGCGGTTCTACGCCAGGCGCGCGCATAGTGCATGCGCAGAGAGACAGGCACAGGCTGCCGCGAACGCGCAACCGGAATCAGCTTCAGCAGCCGCCATGGCCAAGGCCGATTGCAATCCGGCAGGCGCCGACGAATTTCTTACCTGGCAAGTGAAGGCCAAGTATTTCATTGATCCCAACTTTGGCGGAGCTGTCATAAACGGAGCGGAGAACGTATTGGCAACGACCGTAGGCTTCACCGGTGTCGCTTTTCTCACCGACCCGCGGCGATTTTCTCCCATCGTCTCAAGGTTGCGTCTGCGGACCTCAAGAAACAGCGACGTGCAATGGCAGATTGACTATGACACCAAGAAGGGCCGCATCAATGCCAGCACCTTCTTCAGTTCAGTGCATTTCGGCAACTTCTTTGTGGAGGCAAGCCATGCCTTCATGCAAACACCGGCAGAGGTTGTGACTGACTCAGCTGGGAATCAGTTGCCAACCTGCTCTTCACCCCTGAGTGTCACCGGGCCGCAATGCGTCCTGACGGTTTTTAATCAATCGCGCGCGGTAGTTGGATATGGCAACCTGACGAAGCGGGGCTGGAGCGCCGCTGTCAACACTGGCGTGGATTCCGAGTTCAACCTGCTCCAGTATGCAGGATCGCAAACTTCCTACAACTGGGATTGCTGCGGGATCAGCTTTGAATATCAACGCCGGTTCTCGATTGCTCGACTTAACAATGAAAACCAGTACCGGTTTGCCTTTACGCTGGCCAATATCGGTTCCTTCGGCGATATCAAGCGCCAAACCAGACTGTTCTAAAGACGCTCGTTTGAACGGCGTCGCTCTGCGCTATTCAAAGCCCAGTTCAAATAAGTCCACTGAGCATCTAGAATAGGAGTGGCCGGGACGAACGAGTGTCTTTTGGCAGGCAGGACTTTCGCAAGTATCTTTCGCAACTTTCTTTTCGTAACCATCTTTCGCAAATATGACGACCGCAGAAAAGCAACAGCAACTTGAAAGCGTGCTCAACCAGCTGGGACGGACGCTGGTAGCGTACTCAGGCGGGGTTGATTCAGCTTACCTTGCTTATGCGGCTTTTCGGGTCTTAGGCGACCGGATGCTGGCGGTGATCGCCGATTCACCCAGCCTTGCCCGCACTCATTTGCGGGACGCCATCTTCTTTGCCGCAGAGCAGCATATTCCGCTCGAAGTCGTAAAAACCGCTGAAATGGACCGCCCGGAATATGTTCGCAATGACACGCAGCGATGCTTTCATTGCAAGGACGAGCTCTTCACTGTGATGGAACAGTTCGCGCAGGAGAATGCCTTTGACTCCATCGCTTACGGCGTGAATGTTGATGATCAGGGCGACTTCCGGCCGGGTCAGCGGGCTGCCAGACAGCATCACGTGGCTGCGCCGCTTCTCGACTCTGGACTTACCAAGGCCGAGATTCGCGAACTGTGCCAAAGCGCCGGTCTGCGGGTATGGGACAAACCGGCTTCCGCCTGCCTGTCATCCCGCCTTGAGTATGGACGCCCCGTAACGGCAGAGGCATTGGCCGCCATAGAACAGGGCGAAGATGCTCTTCGGGCATTGGGATTCAATCAGTTTCGGGTGCGTCATCATGGCGAGATAGCGCGCCTGGAGATCTCGCGGGAAGAGCTTTCACGCGCCCTCACTCCGGAGATGTTTCAGGAATTTACCCGTATTTTCAAAGGCTTGGGGTTCACCTTTGTGACCGTGGATACCGAGGGTTTTCGCTCCGGGTCCATGAATTCGTCACCGTCCGTTCAGTCCCTGGTTCAGCTCCTCTCGTAGGGGCCCGTTTTCCCGGACATGAGATAATTTCCACAGTATTCTTATTTTAGAAGGCGGTCCCTTTGGTTAGTCTAACCCGTGTATTTAACGTCCTTTTTCTGTTTGCTCTGTGTATGGTAATCGCGTGCAGCGCCCAGAGCTCTCCAGCTCCTGCCCCATTGCCGCCGGAGCTGGCTCATCGCATTGAGCTGGAGGTCCGTTCACGCTATCAGGTTCCTGCCGGAGTGAACGTAGCGATCGGCAATCCAACGGCTTCCGAACTGACCGGGTTTGACAATGTCACCGTGACGTTATCGGGCGGAACACATTCCAGCACGCATGATTTCCTCATTTCCAAGGACCGCAAGACTCTGGCCCACATGGAGAAAATGGATTTGACCCAGGACTTGATGTCGAAAATCGATATCAAAGGGCGGCCCACGCGCGGTAATCCGAACGCCAAGGTAACCATCGTCAACTTTGACGATTTCGAATGCCCGTTCTGCTCACGCATGCACAGCACGCTCTTTCCCGGGCTCCTAAAGGCATATGGTGACAAAGTCCGGGTGGTTTACAAAGACTTTCCGTTAGTTGAAATTCATCCCTGGGCGATGCACGCCGCCATTGACGGAAATTGTCTGGCCGCGCAGAGCAATGACGCATACTGGGAGTTTGCCGATTATGTTCACGGCAACCAGCAGGTGTTCCCAGGACGCAATCCTGGGGAAGCAATCGCCAAGCTCGATGCCACCACTCTCGAGCAGGGGACAAAATTCAAGCTTGACCAGTCTAAGCTGGATGCCTGCGTGAAAAAGCAGGACGATTCCGGCGTTCGTGCCTCCATGGCTGAAGGCGACAAGCTGGCGATTGATTCCACGCCGACCCTTTTCGTTAACGGGGAACGGATGTCGGGGGCAATCCCGGAAGCCGAAATGCGGCAGATTCTTGATCGGGCCCTGGTGGCCGCCGGAGAGCGTGCCCCCCAATCAGACGCAAAGAAGTAGCTAAGTTGAACAAAGTCGGTTATCGTACCCTAGCAAATCGGCTCCAGGAGGGTCTTGTTGATTCAATCGCGCAAAGCTCAGCGGAGCACACATAGCCAACACATCCATATCTATCAAGCCCTTTATTGCGTGGGCCTTGTGTGCGTGGTGGCCGCAATCTTCATTAGCAGCGGCTGCAACCAGGGAGTTACCGGTCAGGATGTAATGGCCAAGGTGAACGGCAGCAAGATTCTGCGCAGCGAGGTCGATAAGAGCTATAACAGCCAGATCGCAGGCTCGCCGCAGAAACCAACCGCTGCCGAGGAGGAAGCGCTGCGGCTGCAGATTCTTCTGCATCTTGTTGACGTCCAGCTTCACCTCCAACAGGCTGAAAAACTGGGTGTGGTGGCCACAGACGACGAGGTTGACGGCAAGTTGAGCCAGCTTAAAGCCGGTGATACTCAGGAAGAATTTGCCAACCGGCTTAAGAGTCAGAACATCACAGAAGCTGACTTGAAGCAGGACATTCGCCGCAATATGACGATCGAAAAGCTTCTGAACAAGGAAATTGGCTCCAAGGTCACGATTTCCGACAAGGACATCTCTACCTATTACAACGAGCATAAGCCTGAGTTCAACCTGATTGAGCCTCGTTATCACATAGCGCACATACAGGTGGGGGTTGGCCAGCCGGCTGAAACCGGAAGCAAGGGCCAGACGGAAGGCCAGGCGCGGCAGAAGATCCAGGCCATTTACAACCGGCTGGAAAGCGGTGAGGATTTTGGCGCCGTCGCCAGCCAATGGTCTGAGGATCCGAATTCAGCCCACAACGGCGGCGATCTGGGTACGCTCCCCGAATCAACCTTAAAAAACACCGATCCTTTAACACGTGACGCTATCCTGAAGCTGAAGCCCGGCCAATATAGCTCCATTATTTCGGTGACGAACCCGAATGACCGGCAGCTGATTGGATTCAGGATTGTGAAACTCATTGGAAAAGAAGCGGCTGGCCAGCGGGACCTGAATGACCCGGCGGTCCAACAGTGGATCCGGAACCAGCTTCTGCAACAGCGCACGAATCTGTTGCGCGCCGCTTACGATGAGATCCTGCGTGACAAGGCTGAGATACACAACTACTTCGCTGAACAGGTAATGAAAACCACCACTGCTCAGAAGTAGGCGCCTTTCAGCAAAAAAAAGAATAGCCGGGGAGAAAAATGCTCCCCGGCTGTTTGTTGTTTGGGCTGGTTTTGCTAATCAGCTTCAGTACTATTCAACTTCAGCAAGAACCTGGCCGGCCTCCACAGCCGCACCTTCAGCCACGCTGAGCTTTTTGAGGATGCCCTTCCTGGGCGATTTCAATTCATTCTGCATCTTCATGGCTTCGATGACGATCACGGCCTGACCGGCTTCCACTTCCGATCCCACCATCGCGGTGATCCGAACGACTTTGCCCGGCATTGGGGCTGTAATTTTTCTTGGCCCCTGGCCTCCTGCGTCTGTGGTTCGGCGTGACCGCAGCGATCTTGGGTCTCTCACCACTGTTGAGAAGCGCTGGCTCCCAATCACAACGTTGCTTTCTGTCGCTGTAATTTCCTGTTTTACCTCGTATGACTTGCCATTGAGCAGTATGGACAACGTACCCTCTTGTGCCGGGGCTACATTGATCGGGACGGGGCGGCCGTCAAGTTTGCAGGCCCAACCTTCGCCCTCGCGCACAAGATCAACGCGGAAGACTTTTTCGCCAACGCTGACCTCGTAAATCATTTCCCGCCTACACTTTCTTTGCGCGCCGCTTGCTTCCAGCCGGTGATTGCAGGCGCTCCATTGAGAGGGCCGCTCCTGGGCTTTGTGGTTTCCATTGAGGTAAAAAGCGCAGCGGCGATGGCGGCGATATGCTGCTTCTCTTCAAACTCAGTTACTGCTTCCAAAGATGTCCCGGCGATTGCGGGTTCCGACAAAAGCCGGTCAAGGAAGCCTGTATCAATTCTGGCGGCAATGAAATCCGGGTGCTGCAGAATTCTCCGGAACAAGCCCAGGTTTGTCTTGATACCCCCCACAAAATATTCACTCAGCGCGCGCTCCATGCGGGCGATCGCCATGGCCCGATCCGGTGCGAAGGCAATCAGCTTGGACAACATGGGATCGTACTCAAGAGGCACTTTCCAGCCTTCATAGACTCCGCTATCTTCGCGCACGCCCGGACCGGAGGGGCGCATCAGGCGCTGGATCACTCCGGGAGAAGGGAAGAAATTATTGTCCGGATCTTCGGCGTAGATGCGGCATTCAATCGCGTGTCCGCGCAGGGTGATATCTTCCTGGCGAAACGGCAGTTTTTCTCCGGAGGCAATGCGTAATTGCAAATGGACCAGATCCAGGCCGGTGACCATTTCAGTCACTGGATGTTCCACCTGTAGCCGCGTGTTCATTTCCAGGAAGTAGAAATTGTGTTGAGCGTCCACCAGAAATTCAACCGTGCCTGCGTTTGTGTAACCCGCAGATTTGGCGGCTTGCACAGCAACCGCCCCCATGCGCTGGCGAAGGTCTTCATCCACAATCGCTGAAGGCGCTTCTTCGATTACCTTTTGGTGACGGCGCTGGACCGAGCATTCGCGTTCTCCCAGAAACACAACGTTACCGTGTTCATCGGCCAGTACCTGAATCTCAATATGACGAGGATTCTGGATGTATTTTTCCAGGTAAACTTCTGAATCGTTAAACGAGCGTTGCGCTTCGCTCTGCGCTGTTTCGAACCCGGGCTTGAGTTCCGCTGCCGTTCGCACCAGCCGCATGCCTTTGCCGCCGCCGCCCGCCGCCGCTTTGATCATGACTGGAAAGCCGATTTTCGCAGCCAGTTCCGCAGCTTCGTTCAGCGTAAGACCTTTGGATGACCCTGGCACAAAAGGCACGCCGGCCGCCTGCATCGCCTGTCTCGCCCGTGTCTTTGATCCCATGAGTTCCATGGCAGAAGCGGGTGGTCCAATGAATTTAATACCGGCTTCGCCACAGGCTCGCGCAAACTTCGCATTCTCAGATAGAAATCCATAACCGGGATGGATAGCGTCGGCCTGGCTGCGGCGAGCAACCTCGAGGATTTTATCGATGCTCAAGTATGATTCGCGTGCGGCTGCAGCACCAATGTCGTAGGCTTCATCGGCGTGCGTAACATGCAGAGCGGCCCGGTCAACCTCTGAATAAACCGCGACGGAGGCAATGCCCATCTCGCGACAGGCCCGCATCACGCGAACGGCGATCTCTCCACGATTTGCGACCAGCACTTTCTTTAGCATAGAGAATCCGAGAAAACCGATTGTAATTGATGGTCAACTGTGCAACACATGACGCCGGGTCACATCAGTTTCATCTTCATCCAGAGCAAAGCTGTTTTAGCTGAATTCGCAAAAGAAAAGCCCCTCAAAAACTGAGGGGCTCATGAAAAACGATCAGGGCTATTTCTTGGGAGCGGTGTGTTGCTGCTGATTTGGCTGGTCCAGCACAATTCCGCCGGCAGTCTTTTTCGCGGCTTCGTCAGCTTTTTTCTTGCGCGCGGCCATAGCCTTGTCACTCCAGTCATCCGCGGTCTTCTTAAAGTCGGCGCGGGCCTGGGCGTCTTCACAAGTCATGTCATTCGCTTTACGACGATAGATCAGGTTCATGTAAGCCATGGCATCGTCATAGTCCTGCCGCTTGTCGATGGCCGTCTGCAGCATTTTCATGCCTTCTTCCACGGCTGGGCCATCTTTGGCTTTGAGTGCGTCACAGATCTTCTGGCTGCCTTTGCCTTTGAGCTCATCGTCCACCTTCAGGCCTTCTTTGCCTTTGATGTCGGCAGCATCTTTGTAAGCTTGTGACCAATCGATCACACCCACGGAGTAGTAGACCTCAGGGTCATTCGGGTCGGCGTCAATCGCCTTCTTGTAGTATTCCCGCGCCTGCTCAAAATTCTTCATCTGCATATTGAGGAAGGCAATACCCTTGAGGCTGTTAATGCTCTTGGGGTCGTTAGCGATCACAGCTTTATACTGGTCAATCGCCTGGGTGGCATTGCGGACGTTGTCCGGAGCATCCACACCTGGAACATACTGCTGAGCGTAGGCAGTAGCGAGATAGAGTTTGGCGACTTTCAAATCACTATCAAGGTTCACAGCGTTCTTGAAGTGCTCGATAGCAGCTTCATAGTTTGCGGCTTTGTACGACTGAACGCCTTTGTTCAGCTGGTCGCGCGCTCTTAATTTGGTACAGCCCGCTGTCATCAACAGCGCGCCCGCAACGGCCGTAACCGTCGCCAGTCGTGCGCATAGGTTCATTTCTTCTGGCTCCTTGCCGGAGTTAGGAATTATTTTTCTGATCAGGGCTGAATCTGCCGGGGAGCATCACTCCAGCGACGCTCCCGGCTCAATCTTTACTGCCCGGCTTCAATCTTGGCGGTTATTAAACCAACCTTATCGATTACCTGGGTTCCTCGCGCCGTATCAATCACGCCCGCCACATACTGGAACTCAACGTCCGGATCACCTTTTACAAACATCACGCGTTCGGCGCGTGTTTTGAAAATGTCTGTCAGACGGCTGCCCAGATTGTCCTGGGAAACGTCTTCCTGATTGATCTTGTACGTCGGCTTGCCGCCATTGGGCGGCTGAATCACCTGCACCACCACCGTACGATCGTTCGGCGTTGGCGGAGTATTCGGCGGTGGCGGCTGCGGAACCAGCGCGTCCAGGCCTTTTGGAGTCAGGGGCGTGATCACCATGAAGATGATCAGGAGCACCAGAAGCACGTCAATCAACGGCGTAACGTTGATGTCTGCAGTCTGTCCTCCACCGCTTCCCATTGACATTGCCATAACTGTATCCCTCTTGATTTCGTTGGCCGGGTTGGGAGTTGCCGACGCTTGGCGGTTTACTCGCCAGGCGCCGGCCCTCATGCTTGTCAGCAACGCCGGCATTCCGGCGCTGTACTACTACTGGTGTTTCTGCTCAGTCAGCAATCCTAGCTGATCCACGCCCGCGGAGCGGACGTTATCAACCACTTCCACCACCGCTTTGTAACGGGCGCGCGCATCTGCTCTTACGTACACACGTTTATCGACCCGATTCTGGACCCGTTCTTTTACTTTATTGGTCAGATCTTCCGGGCCAACCTGCTGTGTATCAAAGAAGATTTTGCCATCGCGCTGTACAGCCACGATGAGCGCATCTTCTTTGTCAGCGTCCGGCATTTGCATCGGGTTGACGGTTTTGGCCAGGTCAACCGGCACGCCTTTTTGCAGCATCGGCGTGATCACCATGAAGATGATGAGCAGCACCAGCATCACGTCCACCATGGGTGTTACGTTGATGTTGGAATTGACTTTGGCGCCTTCATTTCTAACTACGATTGCCATTGGTCTGCTCCTGGTCTACCGACGGACTGTGGACCGTTTCAGGAAGTAATCCACCAGCTCGCTGGATGAGTTGTCCATCTCCACGTCAAAGGCTTCCACTTTGCCGGTGAAGTAGTTGAACATCATAACCGCAGGAATGGCGACAAACAGTCCCAGAGCCGTGGTAACCAGGGCTTCTGAAATACCGCCGGCAACCGCGCCCAGACCAGTAGCTTTCTGCTCAGAGATCTTGCGGAAAGCGTCCAGAATTCCGATCACCGTTCCGAACAGTCCCACAAACGGCGCTGTTGATCCGATGGTCGCCAGGCCGCCCAGACCACGCTTCAACTCGGCATGCACAATGGCTTCTGCCCGTTCCAGGGCGCGCTTGCTGGCTTCAATCTGCTCGCCGGGGATTTCAGTGGATTCGCCGTGGGCCTTGAATTCCTGCAGGCCGGCGGTGACAACCTTGGCGAGATGGCTCTTCTTGTTGCGCTCGGCAACGCGAATGGCTTCATCCAGTTTGCCTTCACGAAGCGCACCAGCGACGGCCGGCGCGAACTGACGCGATTGTTTGCGGGCAGCGCTGAAAGCTATAAAGCGGTCGATCATGACGCCAATGGACCAGGCAGACATGATGAAAAGAATGACAACGACGATGCGGGCGATCCAGCCCATTGACTTCAACATCGACCAGGGGTCCCAGGAAATTCCACCGGATTCATCCGCGGCCTGGAGCAACCAGAACGCAACCAGGTGCGCTTTGGCGAAAATAAGAGTTGCAAAGTTTGCGACAAGCATGAGTTAAGTTATCCTCCTCAGAACTTTTCTAAAATGTTTCCCTTAGGCCATTGGCAAGCACATTCCCTCGGGAGTCCAAGCTGAACAAAAAATGCCCAGCAACTGGCAAGCTGGATATTGATTTGCGCTTTCTGGAATTCGGGCCGAGACGGCGTCCGTGCCGGCCCAGAGCAAAGTCAGAAACAACCAGGTTTACATATGGAATGAGACCTTGACCGTCGTCTCCACTTCCACCGCTTCTCCGTTCAGCAGGTACGGCTTATACTTCCACTGCTTTACGGCATCCATAGCAGCCTGCGCCAGAATAGGATGCCCGCTGATGGCATGGAGGTTTTCGATGACGCCACTCTTACTTATGGTGGCGGCAAGAAGAACTTCGCCCTGGATATGAGCAACCTTCGCCATCTGGGGATATTGGGGTTCGACCCGGTGAACCAGATTTCCTTCAGCCACGCCCTGTGAAACACGGAGCTTTTGCGGCGTTGCCACCTTGGGCGGAGGTGCGCTGGAGCCAACGATGCTTCCAATCACGCCACCCAACTGTCCACCCGGAACGCCTCCGGCCACGCCGCCAACCACTCCTGCCGATGGCGCCGGCTGGTCTTCTTCCTTGATCATTTTCACGATCTTGGGGATCTTGCTGGGAGTGCGCAGCTCATTGTTTACCACCTCAGTGGTGCGAGGAACCTGCTTCACCACTGCAGCCGGTGGTGGTGGCGGAGGCGGCGGTGGCGGCGGAGCAACCAGGAACGAGTTGAGCTGATGCAGGGGCAGCGCTTCCGTGATCAAAAGCGGAAGCAAAATCATAAAGCCAATGATAATCAGTTCAACGATGAACGAAATCGTGGTTGTGGTTTTCTGGTTGGTCCGGATCTTTCCTCCGGATTCCATCAAGCTGTCTTCAAACATCCCTGCTCTCCAATCCTAGGGGGACTCTTCAATACCATTGGACACCGGGACTACCTTTTTTGCTCCCAAAACGGGAACAAAAACTTAAGCCTTTGCGCGGATTTTGCCTTTACCTGCCGCTGCTGGAACGGGAACTGTTCCCGACCGCTTGGAACGCCAGTCCTGGTATGCCACCAGCATCGGCGCCGCAACAGCGATCGATGAATATGTACCAATTATGATGCCGATCACAAGAGCGAAGGAGAAGCCTCTAAGCACTTCTCCACCAAATAGATACAACGAGAGCACCGTCAGGAAGGTGAGTCCGGAGGTCAGAATGGTCCGGCTCAGGGTCTGGTTAATGCTGCGATTAACAATTTCAGCCAGGTTCTCCCGTCGCATCAGCTTCACGTTCTCACGGATACGGTCAAACACCACAATGGTGTCATTCATGGAGTAGCCGACCAGCGTAAGAATCGCGGCGATAACAGTAAGGCTTATCTCCTTATTCGTCAAGGAGAATGCCCCCACTGTGATTAAGGTATCGTGAAAAACGGCCACCACGGCGGCTACGCCATAAATCAACTCAAAACGGAACCACAAATAAATCAGCATGCCCAACAGCGAGAAACCGACGGCCAGCTTGGCCTGGGTTTTGAGTTGGTCGCCAACCTGGGGTCCCACGATATCCGCGCCGCGGACACCGAAATCACTGGTGAAGAAAGCCTGATTGAGAGCGTCCAGAGCAGGATCCGGGATAGTGCCCTTAAGGTCGCTTACGCTGCGCAGAACGCCGCGCTGCTTGATGGTATCCACCACCGTATGCGCAATGCGATCGTATTCCGCGGGTTCGGCATGCAGCGGATCACGCGTGGCCAGGGCATCTCTCACGGCGGCAAAGCCGATCCGGTCACTATTATTCAAATCCTGCTTGCCCTGAGGAGGATTCTCTTCCAACGCGGCGATGATCTGGTTCTTGCCGCGAGAGAGATCGGTTTCACTGGTGTCCTTCTCGTCGAGCGCAATTACGACTTCATTCGCTGCGGGATCACCGTAGGTTTGAATACGGGCGCTGTGCAAGCCCGCCTTGTCGAGGGCCCCACGGATCTTCGCGTCATTCGGCTTGTCAACGAACTTGAGGTACACAAGGGTACCGCCGCGAAAGTCCACGCCCAGCGGAACGCCGTGCCAGAACAGCATGGAGAGGATGCCGGCAACGCTGAAGATCAGCGAGAAGCCAAGGAAGTACCACTTCTTGCCCAGAAAATCGATATTTGTATTACGAAAAAATTCCACGTTATCAACCTTTGACTAGATGCTCAGCGCTTCTCCGCGCTGTTTGCGGCTCAGAACGGCATCGAAAATAACTCTTGAAACAAAGACGGCCGTGAACAAATTGGCCAGCAGACCGAACGTCAGGGTCACAGCGAAACCACGCACCGGGCCGGAACCGACAAAGAACAGAATAATGGCCGAAACGATGGTGGTCACGTGCGTATCCAGAATGGTGGTCCAGGCGCGATCAAAACCCTGGTCTACCGCCGCGGCTGCGGCTTTGCCGTTGCGCAACTCTTCACGGATGCGTTCAAAAATCAGGACGTTGGAATCCACGCCCATACCAACCGTAAGAATCACGCCGGCGATACCGGGAAGCGTGAGAACGGAACTTGAGTAACCCATGAAGCCGAGGAGAATGATCAAGTTGAAAATCAACGCCACATTCGCGTTGATGCCCGCACCACGGTAATAAATCAGCATGAAGATCAGCACAGCGATCAAGCCGGCCACGGCAGCCCGAACACCGGACTTGATGGAATCAGCTCCCAGTGACGGCCCGACTGTCCGTTCCGTCAGGTAATGCAAGCTCGCCGGCAGTGCGCCGGAGCGCAGCAGCATGGAAAGATCTTTTGCGCTCTGTTCAGTAAATCCGCCTTCGATGTCACCTGTGTCGCGGATTTCAGTTTTGATGTTGGCGAACTCACGCACTTTGTTATCAAGCACCACGGCAAGGTAATGGTTTGGATCGGGGCCGGTTTCGTTGTGCGTCGAAGTAAAGGCGCCGAATTTCTGACCGGCTGCGGTGGTGAGATTAAAGGTGATATCGGGCCTGCCGTCTTTATCCGTGCTGGGACGGGCGTCGCGGATGTCAGTTCCGCCGACAACCGGGATACGTCCGATCACGTACACGCGGTCTTGCTGGTCGCCAGGACCGCCAATTCCATGCAGCATCACAGTACCCGGAGGAAGAGCTCCGCCGTGTGCCTGAAGAGCTTCCTGTTCGCTGGCGAAACCGGACTGGCTTCTCTGATTATTAGTGTCTCCGGGTGTTCCAAATCCTTGCCGGAGTTCAAGCCTCGCGGTCGATTGGATAATGTCTTTTACGCGACCCGGATCGTCCACGTCTGGCAGTTGAACCAGAATCTGGTTGTTGCCCATGCCGTTCTGCTGGATCACCGGCTCGCTCACACCCAGACTGTCAACACGGGTACGAATGGCTTCAATGGACTGCTCAACCGTTCGCGTCTTTAAATCATTCACCGCTGTCGGCTTCATGGTCAGCGACCAGGAATTCTCCGCGCCGCCCAACAGCTCATAGTCGCGCAGCTTGTCATTGACAATGCTACGGACCTGCGATCCCGAATCCACTGGAACACCTTTTATTACAATGCGTTCCGGATGGTTGTCCGGATCCGGTTTACTGATGTCAGTAAACGGGACCTTGGCTTTGGTGAATTCTTCTTTCAACATTTGCGTCGCCTGGTCACTTTCGGCGCCAATCGCGTCATTGACCATCACCTGCAGGATCAGGTAGGTACCACCTTTGAGATCCAGTCCCAGATGAATGTTGGAAAGAACAGCCTTCTTGAGGCCGTCACCGTCCAGGCTTTTGGGAACACCAAAAATGCCGAACAAGAAGACCAACAGGACGCCGATGATGAGGAGGGTTTTGGTTAGTAGTTTCTTCTGCATGGGAACATCACTTCTCTAATTTCTTGGGTTCATCATCGCGTGCCACCGATACGACGGATGATTTGGCTACTTCCAGCCTTAAATTGTCAGGGGGAACGCGCAGATGCACGGCGTCTTCTTTGACGGCGATGATAATGCCGCGCAGGCCCCCACCGGTGGTTACCCGGTCGCCTGACTTCAGGTCATTGATCATCTGCTGCCACTTCTTCTGTTTTTTCTGCTGAGGCATAATCAATAGCAGGTAGAAAATGGCGAAAATAAAAACCATAGGCAGGAGCAAGGCGCCCATACTGCCGCCGCCCACCTGAAGAAGAAAAAAGCTTATCTCGTTTTGAATCATTTTATGACTGGGCCACCGCACGGCCCGACACACACACTCACCCTCACAGGTGAGCGACACATTTTATGACCACTGATAATACCGCCCGGGCCTCCCGGCACTGGACCCACTTGTGCTGGAGTTAATCGGAGGTTTTTGGCGCCTGCACCAGGGGTGCTCAGGTCATGGATACATACCCTGTGAGAAGTCCTGAGAGGTCCCCAAGTCGTATAGCATGACGTAGAGACTTCATGGTGTCAAGGTAGAAGGCCAAATTATGAATCGTATTCAAAACGCCGGCTAAGGGTTCTCCTGAGACAAACAAATGCCTCAGGTAGGCGCGGGTGTATCGAGCACAGACTTTACAGCCACATTTTGGGTCTGGAGGAAGCTGGTCCTGGCGATAGCGGGTGTTCTTGATGTTCATCCGGCCTTCCGAGGTGAGAAGGAGCCCGTGACGGGCGACTCGGGTAGGAATAACGCAATCCATCATGTCCACCCCCATGGATGCATACTTAACAATTTCATCGGGATAGCCCACACCCATCACATAGCGCGGCTTATCTTTGGGCAGTATTTCCAGAGCCGCGGCGATCATTTCCATGGTCTTTTCCCTAGGCTCGCCGACGCTTAGCCCGCCAATGGCATAGGCTGGAAAGTCCAGCTCGACGGTGCGCTCGGCCGATTCCCGGCGCAAATCCGGATACATGCCACCCTGTACGATCCCGAGCAAGGCCTGGTGTCTGCCGCCCGAGGCTTCATGCCACAGGACTTCGCTCTTATGGGCTTCGAAATATTCTTTGCTGCGCCTGGCCCACCGCAGCGTCATCTCCATGGATTCCCGGCTGCGGCTGCGTTCGGCAGGAAACTCCGTGCACTCATCGAACGCCATAATGATGTCAGCTCCCAGAGCGATCTGGATTTCCATGGATCGTTCTGGCGTAAAAAGATGGGATGATCCATCCAGATGCGACCTGAAAGTAACGCCGTCGTCAGTGACTTTTCTGAGCTCACTTAGGCTGAAGACCTGAAAGCCGCCCGAATCGGTCAGCATGGAGCGGTTCCAGCTGATGAATTTGTGCAGACCACCCAGGTTCCGAACCAGCTCATGGCCTGGTCTCAGATAAAGATGGTAGGTGTTGCCCAGAATGATTTGAGCGTCCATATCTTCCAGCACGTCCTGTGGGACTGCCTTGACGGAACCTTGTGTGCCAACCGGCATGAAAGCAGGGGTTTCGACGACGCCATGAGGGGTCTCGATTTGGCCGAGCCGGGCTGTGCCGGCGTCAGCGGTAATGGAAAACGGTAGCGTCACGGATACATTGTTACAGAAGGCAGCGGAATTTCGATGGCCGCTAAAATCAAGCGGCTGCTTTTTGAGTTTTACCGCCATCCACCCACCAGGCAACTGATGCCAACGCTATATATAAAACCAAAGCAGTGATCGCCATGGCATGATCACTCTTTGGCAGCGGAAAGAGGAAGGTATTGAAGACCTGCACAGCAACCAGAAAAATAACAAAACCCACGAACCGTGCCTTCCGCGGCATATTTCGATAAAGCAGCGCCGCCCCGCTGAGCAAGACCGCCATCTCCAGCGCGAAGGCCGCCCCTCTATGGTTCCATAGTCCGAAACCCATTTTGCCGACGTTGTCATACAGAGGCAGATCGGGGGTGTGAACAATCAGGTCAAGAATCCAGTGAGAAAAGACGGCGGCAGCCACAATCAGTCCAATCCGTTGTCCGCGAAGCGCGTGGACGAACTGGCACGCAATATAAGCGAAGGCCGACCAGCAGAGCGCGCCCAGCAGACTGTGCGTGTAAGGCATGTAATAAAGGTCGAGTGAATTAGAGGCAGTAAATCCGGGGACAATTCGCACTTTCTCCACGCCGAGCAAAATGAAAATGCTCCAAAGGACGTCAAGAAACTGGACGGCGAGAAATAACAGCCAAAGCGGGATTCTCTTGTCGGCGGATTTTCCCAGGAAACTGGCGCTGTAATGGCCGACAAACATGCATCACTCCTTTTTTGAGTTTCAGACCCTTACGACTTTCCTAAATGCCGTTCGGCAACCTTGGCCGGATTTACAAATGCCCGCGTCACTGTCCCGCGGCCAATTTCTTTGACGCCATTGTGTGCCGTCACGCGAAAAATGTAGAACCGGTCAGAGATCGATTCCAGTTCCGCTTCGGCCACCACTTCTGCACCTACCGTGGTAGGCGCGCGGTGCTCGATGTTAATGGCCGTACCCACGCTGATTTCACCCTCTTCACAATAAGGCTTCATGGCGTTAGCAGCGGCCCATTCCATCAGTCCAATCATATGCGGCGTGGAATAGATGAATGGCAGCTCAGGGTCATGATGATGCAAAGTGTCCTCCGGCCTGACGGTAATGGTTGATTTGCCACGCACTCCGATTGGAACCTGTTTTGCCATGGTGAGAATTTAGCAGCACGGAAATGAAAAAGGCCAGGCGGATTTGGCCTGGCCTCAATTCAAATAAGGAGCGAGTCTTTATCGGTGATCGTGGTCGTGGTCGTGATCACCGCGCCCTCGGCAGCGCTCCCGCGCTTCTTCCAGATCGTGGCGTTTCTTTTCAGCCTGCCTGCTGTGCTCGCCATGGCGACGGATTGCATTCTGCAGATTGCCTTCCGCTTTTCTGATGTTGTGTTCGCACTTATCGTCACGGTCAACAGCGTGCACCGGGACCACACTACCCGTCAGGAAAAATCCAGCCATCAAGGCTACGATAATCCCCTTGTTTCTGATTTGCTTAAACACTCTTCACCTTCCTTGACTTTAGAATTGGTCTTGCTGAAGCGGCGACGGGAAGCCCCCTGTACCAATCGCGCGCCACAACCGCGTGTGTTCAGATTACCTGTTTTTGACTTGAGTTGGCTAAATCACTGAGGCCGGGTTGCGCCTGTATAATTGGTACTTGTCCTCATGCCACTGAAAAGATCAAGCTCCCCCGCAGAAACCAAGGTAAAAATCAGGTCCACTACCGTCTTGTGCGTTCGCCGGAATGGCGTGGTTGTAATGGCGGCCGACGGCCAGGTGACTCTGGGCGAAGGTGTGATTAAGCACACCGCAAAGAAGATCAGACGTCTGTATAACGAAAAGATCCTGGCTGGGTTTGCGGGATCCACGGCTGACGCTTTTTCTCTTTTTTCACGATTCGAAGGCAAGTTGGAGCAATACCACGGAAATCTTGGGCGGGCAGCGGTTGAGCTGGCCAAGGAATGGCGAACGGATAAAGCTTTGCGCCACCTTGAGGCATTGTTACTGGTCTCCGATACGAACTGGACATTTCTGATCAGCGGCGCCGGCGATGTGATTGAACCGGATGGCGGGGCAGCGGCGATCGGCAGCGGCGGCCCTTATGCCCTGGCTGCCGCCAAAGCTCTTCTCGATAATACTGACTTGCCGGCACGTAAGATTGCGGAAGAATCCATGAAGATTGCCGGCGAGACCTGTATTTACACCAATAACGTTTTCACCGTTGAGGAACTGTCTGCCGCGACGGCGCCGCAGACTGCCCCAGCCCGGTAAGCAACGATGGCAGGCTACTCAGGCACACCTCTCATCAGAAAGATCGGGATCAAACCGGGGCACCGAATCCATTTGCATGATCACCCCGCGACCTTTCTGCGTGATCTTGGTGAATTGCCGGATGCGGTGAAATTGGAACAGCAGTTAGCAGGCGGCACGGACGTGATGGTTTGCTTTGTGGAGAGTGAGACGGAGCTCAAAAAGCAATTCAGCCGGTTGGCCGAAAAACTTGCGCCAGACGGAATGTTATGGATCGCATGGCCCAAGCGCGCATCAGGTAGAAAGACCGACCTTACCGAAGATGTGGTGCGTAACATCGGGCTCAAAGCCGGATTGGTAGATGTGAAGGTTTGCGCCATTGATGAAGTCTGGTCAGGATTGAAGTTTGTGGTTCGGCTGATCGATCGTCCTAAGGATCGTGCGAAGAAAGATCGACCTGAACGGGTACGGCCGGTAGTCGCCAACGGAAAGAAGTCAGCATCCCGGCGTGCGGCGGCACGGTGAAAGGTTTGAAGGAGCAGTAATGGCAATTTACTTACCTGGCGTGGCGGAAGAAAGTGGCGTCACGCTGGACGAATTAACCCCAAGAGAAATAGTAGTGGAGCTGGACAAGTACGTGGTTGGACAGCATGAGGCCAAGCGCGCTGTTGCTGTGGCGCTGCGCAATCGTATGCGCCGGCAGAAGCTTCCGCCGGATCTAGCGGAAGAGATCATGCCCAAGAACATCATCATGATTGGCCCAACGGGAGTCGGCAAGACGGAGATCGCCCGGCGACTGGCCAAGCTCGCCAACTCTCCGTTTCTTAAAGTCGAGGCGTCAAAATTCACTGAGGTGGGGTATGTAGGCCGCGATGTTGAGTCCATGATTCGCGACCTGGTGGAAATTTCCATCGACATGGTGCGCGAAGAACGCCTGGAGGAAGTTGCCGAAAAGGCCGAAGAACACGCGGAGAACAAACTTCTGGATCTACTGTTACCGCCCCCTCATCCGGTGCCCAGCACTGGCGCTGGTTTTGCACTCCCGCCCGAAGAAAATGATTCCACCGCGCGGACACGCGAGAAACTGCGCCAGCAACTCCGCGAAGGCGTTCTGGACGAAAAGGAAGTTGAGTTGGAGGTGCGCGAGCGCTCCACTCCGGCGTTTGAGGTCATCTCCAATCAAGGCGTTGAAGAGATGGACATCAACATTAAAGACATGTTGCCCAACCTTTTCGGCCAGCGCACCAAGAAGCGCAAAATGAAAGTAAGTGATGCCTTTGAGTATCTGATTCAGGAGGAAGAATCGAAGCTGATCGACATGGACGCGGTCACGCGCGTTGCGGTGGATCGCGTGGAGCAATCAGGCATCATCTTCCTGGACGAAATTGACAAGATTGCCGGACGCGAAAGCGGCCACGGGCCGGACGTTTCGCGTGAGGGTGTACAGCGCGACATTCTGCCCATCGTGGAAGGCACGACGGTTAATACACGGTATGGCATGGTGAGCACAGACCATATTCTTTTCGTGGCGGCGGGAGCATTTCACGTTTCCAAGCCCAGTGACTTGATCCCTGAACTTCAGGGACGTTTCCCGATCCGCGTGGAGCTGAAGTCGCTGACCATGGCGGATTTCATCAAAATTCTGACCGAGCCGAAATCCTCTCTGGTAAAGCAATACACCGCGCTTCTGGAGACAGAAGGCTTGCGGCTTGAATTCACTCCGGAAGCGCTGGACGAGATCGCGGGCTTTGCTTTCAAGGTGAACGAATCCACAGAGAATATTGGCGCCCGCCGGCTGCACACCATCATGGAGCGTGTGCTGGACGACGTAAGTTTCAATGCGCCGGACATGACGGAGAAGAACGTCAGAATTGACGCTGAATATGTCCGCAAGATGCTGGCCGATATTGTGAAAGACCAGGATCTTTCCCGCTACATCCTGTAAGAGCTGTTGCGTTCGTATGAAGGGAGAAGTTACTCTTCTTCCTTCATGCGTGCGCGATTCGTTCTGATCTTTGTGAGCTTGTTGGTTTCAGTGGCCGCCTTAGTCAGTGGCTGTGGCCTGCCCGGCGCACCGCAGGCGCCATCCCTGCACATCCCGAAACCAATACAGGATTTGCGCGCGGCGCGCAAAGGCAGTGATGTTGTTCTTTCCTGGACCGCTCCCACACAGAGTACCGACGGAACTCTAGTCCGCCGGCCCGGCAAGATGGTGGTCTCGCGAGCGGTTGCTTCTCAGGGAAAGTTTTCGGACATTGCAGTAGAAACTCTTCAACCTGCCCTTGACGAGGGAAACCACCAGCGCATCACCATCACCGATTCACTGGCCTCTGTGCTGGGATCATCATCGCCAACTGATTTTGTTGTCTATCGCGTAACCGCCGTTGGAGAACGCAATCGAACAGCTGGTCCCAGCAACCTGGAGCGGGTATCCGCGGCTCCGGTTTTGAATCCCCCAGCCAAAGTTGATCTCCGTTTGGTTCCAAAGGGGGTGCAAGTCAGCTTTGCTCCCGAATCATCCCCGCCCATCCCAGGCCAGCCAAGAGTTGATTTCACCTATAAAGTGTTGCGGCGGTTGGAAGGCAGCGTGGGGGAACCGGCGATGGTTGCACAGGTTCCGGCGGGCACGACTCTTGTGACCATAGTGGATCCCAGGATTGAATGGGAGTTGACGTACGAATACTGGGTGACGCCGATTACGCATTGGCAAGTCGGGGGCAAGAACGGCGACGTGGAAGGTGAGGATTCACCGCGAGAAAAGATTCTGGCGCATGATACTTTCCCCCCGGCTGTTCCCGGTGGACTGCAAGCTGTTTATTCAGGCGACCCGCAAAGCCCAGCGGTGGACCTGACGTGGACGCCAGATTTAGACGAAGATCTAGCCGGTTACAACGTCTATCGCCGCGAAGGAGCCGGGGAGTTTGCAAAGATTAACAGCGGATTGGTAAAGACGCCGGCGTTCCATGACGCGCAAGTGAGGGCTGGCAGCACTTTCACGTATGCTGTTTCCGCAGTGGATGCTCGCGGCAACGAGAGCGAAAAGTCGGGAGAAACATCAGAGCATGTGCCAAAGGAATAGGCAGGTCAATTTTCCTGGCAACGAAAAAGATTATGAAATATTGTCGAATCTCTACCAGCGATGGCCCACAATTTGGATTGATTGAATCGATTCAAGGACAGGAACAGATAACCCAGACAGCTCCCGATGGCGCGATTCCGGTTTGGTCGCAGAGCAAGCTCACGAAACCGATTGCCCTTGACGGGGCCAGGTTTCTGGAACCGGTGAAACCCAGCAAGATCGTATGCGTGGGACGTAATTATCGTGATCATGCGAAGGAGTTGGGAAATGAAGTGCCCGTGGAGCCTTTAACTTTCTTCAAGCCGCCAAGCTCGTTGATTGCTCCGGGGGAGAAGATCGTGCTGCCCGTCACCGTCTCTGATCGCATTGAGTATGAGGGCGAACTCGGCGTGGTCATTGGCAAGGAATGTCGCAGGATTGGGCCAGACGCCGATGTAAGAGCATACATTTTGGGCTACACCTGCGCGAATGACGTTACCGCCCGGGACTTGCAAAAGAAGGACAATCAATGGACACGCGCCAAAGGGTTTGACACGTTTTGTCCGGTTGGACCGTTTGTCACCGATCAAATTGATCCCTGGAAAGGCGTTCCCGTTGAAACCAGGCTCAACGGCGAGGTACGGCAAAGTGGAAACACCAATATGTTCATTTTCCCGCTGGATGTTGTGTTGCGTTACATCTCGCGTGTGATGACTTTGTTGCCCGGCGATTTGATTCTGACCGGAACGCCGGCCGGCGTGGGGCCTCTCGCGCACGGGGACCAGGTAACCGTATCGATTGAGGGCGTTGGCTCCATTTCCAATCCTGTGGTCAAAGAAGATTGAGTTTCCCTAATGTTGGGTCTCAGGCTTGGGGGCGCGTTTCGCGCTCGACGAAGAGCGAATTCTCCGGACGATGTCTGAAGACGTTTTCTGAAAAACTATGGTCACCTTGCGGTAGGATTGCCTTTGCGCGATGCTACTTCCGTTCGATTCGGTCGCCAGGCGGGATCAAGCAGGCTGGCTATGTAGGGCCAAAGAAGGTAAAACCGGGCAAGGTAAGCTGTCCATCGGATTTTGTTGGAACGTTTGCTGGTTTATGCTCATCATAAGTTGCCCACGAGTTTTCAGGAATTGCCATTCATGAACGGAACACTTCGTCTATACCCTCTGATCGCTATCGCCGCAGTTGGCGCAATTGCCGGAACCGCCGCGTTGATTCGCCGCGGACGCAAAACTCCGGAGCAGCGTGAACAGGAACGGCGTTCCCGGATCAATGAAATTGGCCGCATCACGGACGGCACCGTCATTGACGTGAGCGAAATGCCTACGGAAGAAGCCGGCGAGATGCAATTGCTGATCTATCAATATGATGTGGCCGGCGTCAGCTATGAAGCTTCACAGGACGTCACCAGTCTCCGCCACAGGGTGGATTTGCATTCCTGCAAGACCGGCTTGATGACTTCCATCAAATACGACCCCTCAAATCCCGGAAATTCGATCGTTATTGCGGAAACCTGGACCGGGCTGCGCAACTAGCCGGGACTACAGATTTTCAATCTATTCCGTAGGCCAGCCCATCTATATCTACAAGTATCTATATAGTTATTTTCCCAGCGCGTCCAGTATGCGATCAAAGTCTTCCAGCGATCCGTACTTCAGGATGATCTTGCCCTTACCGTGACGGTCCTGAATGTCCACTTTCACGCCCAGTGACCGCTCCAGACTCCTCTGTGCCTCACGCACGTTTGGATCAATTGCCTTGGCCGCGACTTCCTGCTTTTGGCTTGGTTCTTCCGGATTAAGCAGCCTGGCTACCAGCTCCTCGGTCTGACGGACCGATAGTTGTTTTGCCAGGACTTCCTTCGCCGCATGCTCCAAATGCTCAGGAAAGCCGGCCAGCCCCATCAAGACTTTTCCATGTCCGAAGCTAAGACTTCCGGTCTCCAGGGAATCCTGAATGGAAGGCGGCAGCTTAAGCAGACGGATAAAGTTGGCGATGCTCGCACGATCCTTCCCGGTCCGTGTCGCTATCTGTTCCTGTGTAAGCCCGAATTCCCTGCTCAGTCTTTCGAAAGCTCGTGCTTGTTCGACCGGGTTCAGATCTTCTCTCTGGAGATTTTCAATAATTGTGATCTCCATAGCCTGTTCGTTCGAGATCTGCCGCACCACGGCTGGAATTGTGGTTTTGCCGGCACGCTTGGAAGCCATCCAGCGCCTTTCGCCAGCCACAAGCTGATAGCGTCCATTGACGCCAGGGCGCAATACCACGGGCTGGATGACACCAGTCGCTTTGATCGACTCGACCAGTTCGCTGAGGGCTTCTTCGTTAATTTTGCGGCGCGTTTGATAAGGATTCGCGTCAATCAACTCGATCGCAATCTCCTGCAGAGCAATATTTCCGGCAGGACTGGATTGGCTGAGAGGCTTCCCTGGCAGGAGAGAATCAAGCCCCCTTCCCAGAACTTTGCGTTTGTCATTGATCGTCTGGTTCACAATTCTCTCCATTTAGCTGGCTTGTTCTTTCGAAAGCTCGTCGTAGTTAACGGCTTCTGAAGTGGTATTTTCGGTGTTCTGACTGGCAGTCTCAAGGGATTGCTGGGGCGCGTTATTGTCGGCCTGAATTCGATGCATGATTTCCTTTGCCAGACGGATATAGCTTTCGGCTCCGCGGGATCTCACGTCATAGAGAAGTGCAGGTTTGCCATAACTGGGGGCCTCCGCCAGTCTTACATTGCGCGGAATGGTTGTTTCCAAGACTTTGTTGTCAAAGAACCGCCTGAGCTCCTGGGTTACTTGCTGGGCCAGGTTGGTCCGATCATCGAACATGGTGAGGACCACGCCTTCGATGACTAAATCGGGGTTGAAACTCTGGCGCAGGCGTTCAATCGTATCGAGCAATTCGCTAACGCCTTCCAGGGCGAAATATTCGGCTTGCATTGGAATGAGAACGCTATCTGCGGCAACCAGGGCATTCAGGGTGAGGAGGTCGAGGGCAGGCGGGCAGTCGAGCACGATAAAATCAAATTTGTCGCGAACCTCCCTGAGGGCGTTCCTGAGCCTGAATTCACGATTTTCGAGCGTAACCAGCTCAATGTTGGCGCCAATCAGGTTTTTCTGTGAGGGAATAACGTGCAAGCCTTCCAGTTCCGTGCTGAGCATGGCCTGTTCCGGACTGGCCTCTCCCATGAGAAGGTGATAAACGCTGAGGCGATTGGGATCTCTGCCGCAGCCAACCCCGCTGGTGGAGTTTGCCTGGGGATCACAATCCACCAAAAGGCATTTGACTTCCGCGGCTGCAAAAGAGGCCGCCAAATTGATGGCGGTGGTGGTCTTTCCGACTCCGCCTTTCTGGTTCGCAACTGCTATCACTCGACCCATTGCATTGCCTCGTCTTGAAAGTTTCATCCAATCTAAAAGACGGGCTTGTGGAAGTGCAATGCCAGCTCATGGTGCATTTGTTCCACGTGGAACATACCGGTTTAGGGTTTCAAACACCCGATCCATTGTTCCACGTGGAACAGTCCTGGAGATCTCCAAAAATCCTTTGCTGCACTCCACTTTCGGCTTCAGACAAGGGATTTGTATTCGACTCCCAGGGAACGCGGGAGCTGCTTATCCCACTCTAAGAGCAATGAACAATAGGATCCGAATACAAGCAGTAAGGGTTTATCAGCTTGATTCCCTGCAAAATGTTGCATTTGCGCCCGGAAATTCCACAGCCTAAAAGCAGGGCTCCCCGAACATATTCACAGATTTCCCACAAGCAGAATTCGGAATTTGCTCATAGGTATAGGAATTGGATCATCCCAATGAAACTTGCGCTCTTTGGCTCTGGCGGCATCTGCCTGACTCTGGCCGACCAATAAGCCGAGGCGGCCGCCGTTATCGACCAGACTCGCCGCAACGCCCAAGGCAAGCTCAAAGCTCTCCACGGCGCGCATGGCCACTAAGTCTGCTTTCCTTCCGATGGCCTCTCCACGGCCACTGAAGACCGCTACGTTGGCCAATCCCAATTGACTCATTACCTCGCCCAGGAATGCAGCCTTCTTTCCATTTGACTCAATCAGAGTCACGGTCGCCTTGGGACGAGAAATGGCTATGGGTATTCCAGGGAAGCCTGCTCCGGAACCGAGATCGAGCACGGTTCCAGACCAATCTTCATCCAGAAGCTTCTGGGCAGAAAAATAACTCTCACCGAAATGACGGGTCACAATCTGCTCGGGATCGCGAATCGCCGTTAAATTCACCCGCGCATTCCACTTCTGAAGTATATCGATATATGTCGATGTAGATTGGAGCTGGCTTTCAGAAAGCTGGGCAAAGGGATTTAACAGTTCGGCGATTCTCGCGAAATCCATCGCAGTCAATCGTAAATGACGGCGCCGTGAAGAATCGTCAACTTATTTTTCGGACTTCACCGGTGGATTTCGGCAGAGTGTTCAACAGATCGCGCACAGATTTCTTGAGCAGCGGATGCACCGCGACGGGAGCAATCTCAGCCAGCGGCGCGAGGACAAAACGTCGCGACTGCATGGCAGGGTGCGGAACGGTGAGGCCGGGAAGGTCAATCACCTCGTCGCCGAAAAAAATAATATCGATATCCACCGGACGCGGGCCGCGCTTCTGTACGCGAACTCGCCCCATGGCCAGTTCCATGGAAAGGATCTGGTCAAGAACCTCTCGCGGGCTCAATTTGGTGTCAATTGCCACAGCACAATTCAGGAACCACGGCTGTGCCTGCTCCACATCAACCGGTTCTGTCTCATAAATGCTCGATTGCGCTACCAACTCTCCCAATTCGCGCAAGCCCGCAATGGCATTACGCAAGTTGGCTAGCCGGTCGCCCATATTCGCTCCCAGCGACAGATAAATTCTCTTTTTCACCCATGTTCCCCGGAAATGATTGTACTGGCCGAAGGTCCAGCCCCGGCAGCAGAGTGAGTCCCGTTACGTTGGTCACTTGGTTCTGCCCCAAACATTCGATAACTTTCACACTATGGCTCTGCAAGCACTTCTTCTCTCCCGCGATCCTGAAGTTCAACGTACGGTTCGGCGCGTGCTGGATGCTGCCAACATTGAGCTGGACCTTTCCAACAGCGCAGAACAGGCCAGACTGGCCCTTACGCGCAGGAAATACGATACCTTCCTGGTGGACTGCGATGATACTCCGCAGGGGGATGCCGTGCTGCGAGAGCTGCGGCAGGGGAAATCGAATCGAAGTTGCATAGCCTTCGCGGTAGTCCATGGCAAAACGTCAGTCCAGCAGGCTTTCGAAATGGGCGCAAATTTTGTCCTGGATAAACCTATCGCCCTGGAAAGGGCCACACGCAGCGTGCGAGCCGCGCAGGGTTTGATCATGCGGGAACGCCGTCGTTACCACCGTCATCTGGTAAAAGCGACGGGAGCCATCGTAGTGGATGCCGGCGCGGAAATTCCCATCAGCATTACCAACATCAGCCATGGCGGCATTTCCATTGAGTGCTCACGGCGGCTGGACCACGGCGGAGCTGCCAAGCTGAAGTTTAATTTGCCCGGAGCCAGGCGAGCCATCGAAGTGAAAGGCGAAGTGATGTGGTCAACTCCGGAAGGAAAATCCGGCATTCGTTTTCAGGTCCTGCCTGTTGACATGAAAAAAGAATTGGATAGGTGGCTGGAACGCCGCGCGTTGCCGCTGGGTGGCGGCGCAATGTTTATCAACGCTACGATGTAAGTTTAGATCTCAGGCTTCGCTCGGTGTGAGCCTGACCAGGCCGGCAGCCCGTTCTTCTCTGGCTTCATCGCGAACGTCTGTGGTTTCCTCCCACAAACTGCGATCACGCAATAAACGTGACACCAGCGCCGTATGCATGGCGTGTCCCGCACGATCGGCAACAATGCGTCCGATCACCTGTTTTCCCAGCAGCGCCAGATCACCGATCAAATCAAGAACTTTGTGCCTGACAAATTCATCTGAGTAACGCAGCGGACCGTTCTTTACGCCGTCATCCTGCACCACAATCACGTTCTCTTCCGTTGCACCGCGGATCAATCCCATGTTGCGCATGGCCCGTTCTTCACGCAGGAAACCGAAGGTCCGCGCGGCGGCCAGTTCTTTGCGATAGAGATCGCGGGACAGGTCAATCTCAAATGACTGCGCTCCAATCGGCGGAGGAAAATTGATGTTGTACACCACGGCATAACCGGACGCCGGATAGGCCGCGATGAATTTGTTCCCGTCGCGGACTTCAACTTCCTTCAGAATGCGCAAATACGTACGCTTGCGGCGCTGTTGACGCAGCCCCGCCGCCAGCACCATGTCGACAAACGGCTTGGCGCTGCCATCGAGAATCGGTAGCTCAAGATTGTCGAGCTCAACGATCGCGTTATCGAGACCGAGACCAATAAAAGCAGAGAGTAAGTGTTCAGTGGTGGAAATGAGAACGCCTTTTTTTTGCAGGCTGGTGGCGTAGCTTACGCGGGCAACATTTCGGCCGATGGCCTCGATTTCAAATCCGTCAAGGTCTGTGCGACGGAACACGATTCCTGTGCCCGCTGGCGCAGGCAGGATGCGGAGGTTAACGGGAGCCCCACTGTGCAGGCCGACACCATGACACTCCACTGGTGTCCGAACTGTCTGTTCAAATGGCAAGTTATTTCAGATGAATAGATTACACTGCTGGCCGGAACTGTGCGTGTGGTTTTTTCGCCACAGATCGTGGCCCAGACTGCACTATTTCTTGTTGTGAACAATCAGCTTAGGAGTGAAATAGATGTCTGGCGGGCGGGTATTGTAGGACACTATGGTCAGATACTGTTGCCGTACGATTTGTCCGTTGTGCGAGACCACGACGCTAAACGGAGTGTTCACGCCCTGCACCATGCGCCAGTTGTCGTAAATTTCTTCTTCTTCGTCTTTGTCGGCAGTTTTAGGATCGCGAATGCTGAAGCGTTTGGAAACAGGCAAATGAGTGTCCGGAGAAATCAGGATGCTCACCGCCTCATTCCTGGAGTTAATGACCGTGACGCGCTCGGTCATTTTGTTATCGGCCAGGGTTGGTCCTTCATCCAGCAAAAGTGCCCCGGGCTCATTCATCCACTGGCGAAGAACATGCTCAAGAGAATAATGCCTGCGAATAATACCCAGGCGAACACTATCATCCTTCTCCGGATCAAGCTCTTTGCCGCCACGATAAGTTATTTCGTAAACCTTTTCACCCAAAACAAGCGTGGCGATATCTCGGTCCTTGGTGACCTCGAAACGTTCTTTATCAGGCCATTCCCAATAGCGATAAAAAACTGCTCCACCCACCATGGCCTCATTGTGGAAGCGCCCGTAACGCCCTTCACTATAGGAATCCTGCAACGTCAAATACGCCTGGCCGCCCATGGCGTCAAGCATCTGATTGAGCAATGCGTGGGCTTTGTTTTCGTTGCTATTGGCTTCTTTTCCAACATTGGCAGATTGCTGGGGTGTGGACAGTTTCGGCGTCGGCTGCTGCGCCACGCCGCTCGAAACCAATAAGCAGACCAAAAAAAAGATTTTCATTGGAGAATTCTGTACCTTAGATGCTCCGGGGATATCAAGTTGCTGCTTCAACGTTGCTGCGTAAAAGCTTGCCTATTCACGCGTGCTTCCTCAGGCGTTCTTCCTCAGGCGTACTTCCTCAGGCGTACTTCTTCAACCCACCAGCACGGCGCCGCCATTTACGTTCAAAATCTCACCGGTGATGAACCCAGCGTGCGCAGTGCATAAGAATAGCACCGAGGCGGCTATTTCCTCCGGTCGTCCCGCACGACCAAGTGGGATGGTGGCAAACACTTTCCTGCTGATTATTGGATCATGCAGTGCGGGAGCCGCCATGTCTGTTTCAACCCAGCCAGGCGCCACACAGTTAACGTAAATTCCATCTTTTGCCAGTTCCGTGGAAAGCCCTTTTACCATGCTGATGATCGCGCCTTTGCTGGCTGCATAATCACAATGAAAAGCTTCGCCACGCTGGCCAGCCGTGGAACTGATAAGGACGATGTGGCCGCCCGTCCCCTGCTTCTTCATCTCCGCCACGCCGTACTTAACCAATCCAAAAAGACTGTCCACGTTGATCGACAGAGTTGAGCGCCACTGCTCGTCAGTCATGTTTTCAATAGGCGCATCGTGAGGCGGCCAGACTCCATGATTTCCGACCAGGATATCAACCTTGCCGAACCGGCTGACAGCTTCAGCAATCAATGGCTGCGCCGACTGGCTGCTGTCCAAAGCAGCCTTTATGCCAACACAGTACGCCTTGCCGCCGCATTCCTCTATCAACTGCTGCGCGTCATGTTCAGCGCGTAGATAGTTGAAAACCACGCGAGCGCCTGATTGAACAAACATCCGCACGATGGCTGCACCAATGCCTCGGGAACCGCCGGTTACCACGGCGACACGCCCTTCCAGCGATAGCGAAACACCGGGACTGGACATGCGATTACGATACGGAAGCGCCGGATTTGGCGCAAGCTGAGCCAACCATGCGAGTTCTCTGTGGACCGGGAACGGAATGATTACTCGCTACCGGTTTTCTGCTTGGCTTTCTCTTGAACGTCCGGGAGATTGACGCTCTCGGCAAAATCCTGGTCGGCATCAATGCGCGTGGTGGATTGGGAAAACAGGAAAGAAACGCGCCTGCCACAGCGGCGGCACTCAGGAAAGGGATCGTCAGCCATAGCAAAGACATCATGCGGCAAACGATGCTGGTAATGGCTGGCTGTGTAGACGCCGGTGATCGGCACTCGGTCGCCGGGTCTGAAGGGCCCAGTATTCATAGTCCGCGCTTTCCGCCGGAAGCTATAGAGATTATTTAACAACCAGCGCTGAATCAATCACTCAAATTACCTAACCCGCCATCTACGAAGTAAAAACGATCACTTAGTACAGCTACGGTTTTGAAAGATTCCGCTGCTCATTGACTACTGCGCGACGCGGCCCAACGAGCGGCGGCGGCTACATACGACTGAAACAACTTCAGGGACCCTGAATCACGACCCACACTCCGCTCCGGATGCCACTGCACAGCCAGCACATAGTGTGAATCATCGACGCCTTCAATGGCTTCGATGACGCCGTCCTCACGGCAAACGGCGCATATCTTCAGGCCATCCCCAATGACGCCTGCTGCCTGATGATGGCTGGAATTAACCGGCAATCCTGATTCAGATGCCCAATCCAGACTCCGCGCGAGTAACGAACCAGGCTCGATTCGCACCTGATGTGCCACCTCGATTTCGCGGCGAGTTGAGTGGTTGATCCTTGATGCCACATGCTGCACCAGCGTGCCGCTCCGCCAGACATTGAGCGCCTGCAATCCATAACAAATACCGAGAACCGGCTTGCGCAGATTGTAAGCATCCTGCAGGAGTAACTCATCCGCCGCATCCCGCGGCGGATCTGGCCGGGCCGTCATAGGATCTCTTTCAGCGTTGAACTTCTGCGGATCCACATCAGCTTTGCTGCCCGGAAGCAAAATACCGACGCAGTCAGTGATCCGGCGGGCAATCTGCTCGGGTGAGCTGTCCAGCGCAACCAAGACCGGCTCGGCGCCTGCCTTCTCCAGGGCTGCAAGATACGGCGGAAGCGCACGCGCGCTATACTCGGAATCGTAAGAACAAGGCTCCGGGATGGCAATTCTAGGCTTCATTCAAACAATTTGGCCCACGGAAGGGCACTAAACCGTAACTTTAGACCACTCTTACCAATCAGGTTCCGACACTATTTTGGTTCGCGCCAGATTTATCCAAAAATCCGTTCCCAAGCTGGCGACTCCACTTCAAATGCCCCTTGAACCGATTCTACCCACTATTACCAACCAGATTCGTTCTTATTTCGATCACCCTCTCCAGCCCGATTTACGTCACGCAAATCAGGCACGGAAGCGTTGGCATAATAAATCTGGCCGATCTCATCGCGCGCCCTGGCGGAGATTGATTCTGTGTCCCTGGTGGTAAGGCCCCTGGTCGAAATAGGATCTGCCACGATCAACCGTATGGGGTGAGGCATCATGTGATAGGTATTCATGCGCAGCATCTCAAATGTGCCTACCAGGACTATTGGCACAATATCCACCTGCGCCTTGATGGCTGCATAAAACGCGCCACCCATAAACCTCTTCAACTGACCATCTGGAGAGCGGCCGCCTTCCGGAAAGATCACCACCGGCATATTGTTTTTGATCGCAGCGACAGCCAGATTCAAACTACGAATTGCTTCCCTGGGGTTTTCCAGGACCACGGGGATCTGTCCGGAGCGCTTCAGGTGCCATCCCAGGAATGGATAGCGGAATAATTCTTTCTTCGCCAGAATGCGGAAATGGAACGGCAAGCACGCGTATAGAACCGGAATGTCCAGGGCAGAAAGATGATTTACCACGTAGACGGAAGCTTTCCCGGTATCGATATGATCAAAGCCCTCCAGTGAGACTTTTGATCCCAGAGTCCCAAGGATCATGCGAGCCCAGAGACGGGCAATTTTATGCTGAAGTTCTCCGTCTTTATCGAATAGCGAGCAGACAAGCGACACGGAGCCCAAAACAATGGTGTAACACCAGATGAGCGGGTCCCAGATGAAATAGGAACGCAGGCGTGAAAGAAAATGGAGAAAGCCATTTCCTGCGGCTTGACGTTGTGCCTGTTCATTGATTTCACGAATTTGTTCAGACACGTCTAGCGCTCTCCGAGTGGGCTTTCTTCGGCGCGGTTGTGCTGCGCGCAAGCAGATCCATTGCCTCTCCCACAATGTAAATGGATCCCGTGATCACAACCACTCCATTGTCATCGGTCACCTGTTGCGCGTGCTCCAGAGCCGATGCTACATCTCTCTCTTCGATGATTTCCGACTGAGTGTGTCCTGCGAGTCCGGCTATGTCATGCGCGCTGGCAGCCCGCGGATTGCCCGCTTGGGTAACAATCACGAGTTCCGCCAAAGGAAAGAGGATGCCGGCGATTTCACCGATTGGCTTGTCGCGCATGGCGCCGAAGACGAACGTGAGTTTTCTATCCTCATAATATGTCGACAGCGCTGAGCGAAGCGCCCAGGCGCCTGCCGGGTTGTGAGCGACGTCCAATACGACTTCAGCAAACTCATCATGGGCAGGCAGGACCTGAAAACGTCCAGGCCAGCGGGTATTGCGAACACCAGCTTCAATATCACCGGCTGATATTTTGAAGCCCAGAGAATTCAGCTCTTCCGCGGCCGTGATTGCCAATGCCAGGTTACGCAGTTGATGACGTCCTCGTAATGGCGAGGCGATCAGGGTCTGGCGCCCCATCAACGACAGGATAAAACCCGCGCGATGCGATTCCGAAGCGCTGTCATTTGCCGGCGTAACCGATGCCATGTTTTTTACCGCGCTAACAGGCTTTGCGCCGCGCGCGATGATTTCACGGCCGAGCGCTTCATTCACGATGGGATGCTGCGGGAGCAGCACGACACTCGTGTTCGGCCGCAGAATTCCAGCCTTCTCGTGGGTTATTTCCGGAAGCGTGTCACCCAGAAACTTCTGGTGATCAAAATCGATATCAGTAATTACGCTGAGGCACGGTGCAACGATATTGGTGGCATCCAACCGGCCACCCATGCCAACTTCAAGCACGGCCAGTTCCACACCCGCGCTGGCAAAGTATTCAAAAGCCATGGCCGTTAACATTTCAAAAAAACTGGGATGCCATGGCAACGAGCCACGTTTGACCAGATCTTCCGCCGCAGTATTTACCCGCTCATAGATCAATGCGAATTCAACATCACTGATCTGTTCGCCATTGTTCTGCGAAGTAAAGATCTGAATTCGCTCATTCACGCGAACCAGGTGTGGCGATGTGTAGAGTCCAACTCGATGACCAGCGGTGCTGACAATGCTGGCGAGCGTGGCCGCCGTGGAACCTTTGCCGTTGGTACCGGCGATTAACACACTTTGAAAGCGGCGCTCAGGATGGCCCAGTTCACCGGCCAGAACGCGCATGTGCTCCAGATCAAATTTACGAGTGGTGGCCAGCTCGTGGCCCAAAGCGAGCAATTGTTGAACGGCTGACTGGTAGGAAATCGCCACGGCTTAAACAGCCTTTGGCATCATGAAATCAAGCGCGCGGGAGATATACGCCTTCATGTTTTTGCGATGGACCACGGCATCCAGCATGCCGTGTTGCAGCAGAAATTCACTGGTCTGGAATCCTTCAGGAAGTTTCTGGCGGATTGTCTGTTCAATCACTCGCGGACCTGCAAAACCAATCAACGCGCCTGGTTCGGCAATATTGAGGTCGCCCAACATAGCGTAAGAAGCGGTAACGCCGCCCGTGGTGGGATCAGTAAGCACGGAAACATATGGCAATTTGGCCGAATCCAGACGCGCCAGCGCGGCGGAAATCTTTGCCATCTGCATCAGGCTGACCACACCTTCCATCATGCGCGCGCCGCCTGAGGCAGAGATCACAATCATCGGCTTGCGCTGCTCACAGGCACGCTCCACTGCCCGGGTAATGGCTTCCCCAACCACTGCGCCCATGCTGCCGCCGATGAAGGAATATTCCATCGCACTAACCACGACGGGCCTGCCATTCATGGTGCCCGTAGCGTTGATGATTGCATCTTTCAGGCCTGTAGCTTCCTGGCTCTTCTCCAAACGAGCTTTGTATGGACGTGTATCGGTAAATTTCAGGGGATCGGTGGAAGCAAGATTCTCTTCCGTGGTCTCAATGCTGTCTTCATCGAGAAGCAGCGTGAGGCGCGCGACCGCATCGATGCGGAAATGAGCATTGCATTTTGGACAGACATTGAGGTTCTCCTCAAGGTCTTTCTTCCAGATGATCTGGCGGCAACCTTCGCACTTAACCCAAAGCCCTTCCGTACGGACGCGTTTTTCGTCCGACGCCTGCAACTCATTCGATTCTCTCTTAAACCACGCCAAGGATGGACTCGCCTTTCTTAGTACTCAATGCCGCGTTGCGCCAGGACGCCTTTTTCATAGGCGTGCTTGACCTGCTTCATTTCCGTGACCGTATCGGCCAATTCAATGATTGTCGGATGCGCGTTGCGGCCCGTCAAGATTACGTGCACCAGCTCGGGTTTACGCTTCAGTGTCTCCGCCACTTTGCCGGGATCAAGCATGCCGTAGCTGATGGCGTAATTGATTTCGTCGAGAACGATCAAATCCCACTTGCCAGACATGATCGCCGCATCGGCTTCGGCCCAGGCAGCTTCCACCATTTTGATATCTTGAGGATCAGTTTCTGCGCCACCGACTTTCACAAAGCCACGGCCCATCTGCTTCATGACAAAATTGTCGCCAAATGCCTTCACAGCATCCAGCTCACCGTAATGCCACGATCCCTTCAGGAATTGCAGCATCAGTACTTTCATGCCATTCCCGACGGCGCGAAGCGCGGTCCCCATGGCAGCAGTGGTCTTGCCCTTGCCCGGGCCGGTGTTAACGATAATGAGTCCGCGATGAACGTCTGCCATTGATCTCCATTGCCCGGCGGCTTAATGTCCGGTGTGGTAAGGATGGCCTTTCAAAATTGTAAATGCGCGATAAATCTGTTCCAGCAGAACGATACGAGCAAGCTCATGCGCCAGCGTCATTTTGCCGAAAGAGAGCACCAGATCGGCTGAGCCGCGGGCACGATCACTAAAGCCATCCGCCGGGCCCACTGCGAAGAAAAGATTCTGCGTACCGCGGTCCTGCTGGTCACGCAGCAGGTCGGCGAATTCTTCCGATGTAAACTGGCGTCCGCGCGAATCCAGCAGGACCAGCACAGGACGGGTGCGCCCGGTGGTATCTTCCGCTTTCTCCAGCAACGCAGATTCAGCCGCCATCTCCAGCGACTCTGCCGGCACGTAACGTGAGATGCGCGTCAGGTATTCTTCTGTAAGAGCGCGAATCGCGGCCTCTTTTGTTTTGCCAATCCAGGCGATCTGTATTTTCACGGCCGCTTTCGTGCTTTCTTCTTTACCGGCGATCTCTTTTTCGCGCTGCCCGCGACCGTACGTTTTCTTGGTGTCGCTTTACCGGTACGCTTCACCGGCGTTTTGCTCGCATGCGATTTTTTAGCCACAGCCGCAGGCTTCTTCGACGCAGCCGGTTTCTTCAACAGATCGGCTGGCTTGAGTTTATCGGCCGACTTCCACAACCGTTCCAGGTCATAAAATTTGCGTGCCCGCTCTGAAAAGATATGCACAACGAAGTGAACATAATCGAGCAATACCCACTCCGCCTGCTGATAGCCTTCGCGGCTGGCAGGCCGCTCGCCTTTTTCCGACAGCAGCCTCTCAACTTCATCACTGATTGCCTGCACCTGCCGCGGATTGGTGCCGGTGCAGAGCACAAAATAGTCAGTAAACGCACCCGATGACCGATCCATCTCGAGGATCACAATCTCCTCGCCTTTTTTGTTTTCGACCGCCTCTACCGCTACGGCAACCTGCTGCCTGATTTGCTGACTCATCTTTATGTGTTGGCTCCTGCTGATCTTGCTGCTAAACGACGGCGCCTATCTGACAGCACCTTCGAACCCTGGCTCATAATTCCTGACGCCGGGCCTCTTGAAACGATAGCACTTTGTCGGGTAACGCGCGTCTGGCCGCCTTTGCGCCAGAGACATAGAGGCTCTCCTTCTTAATGTACTCTGCCACCGCTCTGGGCACGTAACGGCTGAGTTGACCGATGGTTCTGGAGGCAGCGGCGCGAATTTGCGTGGAAGAAACTTTCGCATGTACATCAGAAAGCAAATGTACGGTCACACCGGGAACGGCGAACACATCATTGGAACGCGACTTCTTCATTGCTGCCATAACCATAGGCGATGGGCGCACGCTCTCAGGCAAAACTTTCCCGATATCGGCGAGCGAAAATCCTGGACGGCTGGCCACGATAAATTCGCACTCGCCCAGCAACTCTTCCGGCTGACGCCATGTGGCGATGTCCTTGAATGCGTCCATTCCAATCAGAAAGTACAGTTTGTCCAGGCGCTTCAGCTCGTGTTTTACCCGGCGGACCGTATCAATGGAGTAGTTGGGAAGTCCGGTGTGTGCATCCAGCAGCGATGGCACGAAACGCTTGTCGTCAATCGTGGCCAGCGCCAGCATGGCAAAACGATGCTGAAAATCTGTAAGCTTGCGCTTCAGCTTATGCGGTGGAAGATCAGCAGGCACAAAGTAAACCTGGTTGAGTTTGAACTTCTCCGCTGCGGCGCGTGCCACAGCCAGGTGGCCCAGATGCACCGGATCAAAAGTCCCACCAAATACCGCAACTCTCATAGCGGCTATCTACTTTTCCTTTTCTTGAACGCTGCACGTTTTGGAATGCGTCTGGAAGCCAGCTCTGTCTTCCTGGCTTTGCGTGCTGAAGGCGCCTTCTTGCGGACAGGCTTTTTCGCTTCGTACGTCCCTGTGCGGATCTCCACCACGCGCTTGCCCAACCCGTATTTCAACTCTGGGATGCCTTTGCCGGTGACGGCTGAGATTTCATACAGGTCCAGCTTGAGCTTCTTGCAATGCTTGCGCAGCGCCGCCAGCTTGTCCGGGTTTGCGACATCCAGCTTGGACGCCACCACAATCATCGGCTTTTTTTCCAGATCAGCGCCAAAGCTGGCCAGTTCATTCATGATTACTTTGAAATCCTGGACCACGTCAGGCCGCCCGCTGGCGTCGGAGACGTCAATTAAATGTGCCAGGACACGCGTGCGCTCAATATGGCGGAGAAACTGTATGCCCAGACCCGTACCTTCATGAGCGCCTTCAATCAGTCCGGGAATGTCAGCAACCACGTAGCTGTCTTCGTGCGGCGGATCGCCAATGGTGACCACGCCGAGATTGGGCTGCAGAGTAGTGAAGGGATAATCAGCAATCTTCGGCTTCGCCGCCGAAATACGCGAAATCAGCGTCGACTTGCCGGCGTTTGGGTATCCGACCAGGCCCACATCAGCCAGGAGTTTCAATTCCAGCCGTAACACACGCTCTTCGCCCGGCGTACCGGGTTCATGCTCACGCGGAGCCTGGTGTGTGCTGGTGGCAAAGTGCTGATTGCCGCGGCCACCACGTCCGCCGTGAGCAACTACGAGTTTCTGATCAGGCTCAGAGAAATCAAAAAGCCGCTCGCCGGTGTTGTGGTCGTAAACAATGGTGCCGACCGGGACCTTGAGGATGATGTGCTCGCCGTCGCGACCGGTGCAGTTGGAACCTTCACCGTGGCGTCCGCGATCACCTTTGTATTCGGGATTGAAGCGGAAATGGACCAGAGTGTTATGGCGTTCGCTGGATTCCATCACGATATCGCCGCCCTGGCCGCCGTCGCCACCGGATGGTCCGCCGCGGGGTACGAATTTTTCCCGGCGAAACGCCATACAGCCGTTGCCGCCGTCGCCTGCTTTGATACGGATAATAGCTTCGTCTATAAACATGAATTCACACGGCGGACCGGAAAACTACCGGATTCGCCAATAAAACCCTCTGTATTGATTGTACAGTCAGGCTGCTGGATCACGGCATTCACAGGCCAGGCGCTAAAAGCGCGTTGAGCTCTATTTTTTGGTCGTTTATTTTTTGTCGTCTACTTCTTAGCCATGGCGTCCATGCGCCGTTTCATTTCTTCCGGCGTCACGTCTTCTTTATGCGTCGCGATGGTCCACAGATGACCGAAAGGGTCTTCAACAGTACCCGAGCGATCGCCGTAGAATTGGTCGGCTACCGGCTTGTTGACTTTGCCGCCCAGTGAAATAGCTTTGTTGAAAACGGCATCAACGTTATCGACATAAAGCAGCAGGCTGACGGTTGTATTGCCCACTGTTTTCGGGCCAACTACTTTGCCCTCGGGAAATTCATCCGCCAGCATGACGCACGAATCGCCAACTCTTATCTCGGCGTGACCTACTCGTCCATCGGGAAACGGCATGCGCACGGTTTCCGTTGCGCCGAACGCATTCTTGTAAAAATCAATCGCTGCCGCGGCGCCTTTGATGTGCAGATAGGGTGTGACAGTGTGATAGTTATCAGGCTGGGCTTTTACTGGATTCGCCATAGATTCCACCTCTCATTTCTTTTTCATCTGATATTAGATTCTTGTCAGGCGGCAGACGGCGCTCCATGGTCGACCTCCCTGGCGGCCATTTGATTCCGGCAGCCATGACAGCAGCCTGAGTCCAAATGGCAGACGCTTGATCCTGGCAGCGGTCTTAATCATGGAATAAACCTCCACCGGCTTCCATCCAGAAGGCGTGAAATAGGCAGGGCCTTCTGCGGGAGCGAACTTGAGAGGCGAGCCGGCTTTCTCCAGCGCGCCAAGATTCTTTTGCAGCATCTTCAGCAACCCTGGCGATGCGATATCAATGGCCCAATCGCGAAATACAGGCTGGGCAGAGAGGTCATGCGCAAAGTCCAACACTTCCTCAGGGCTCAGATAAATGAGCAGACCTTCCGTGACGATGAGCGCCTTTTTGGATTGCGCGCCGAGCTCCTGAAACAGCTGCTGACGCTTGGCCCGATCAGAGAGATCCATACGCACGCGGCGCAGCTGGCAGCGGGGCTTTTCTCCGGCAAGGATTTCTTCCTTGTAATCCGTGAGAGGCGCCAGGTCCACTTCAACCCACTGCAATTGGGATGGCAGTTCCATTCGATAAGGACGGGCGTCCAGGCCGGCAGCAAGGTTGATCACCATGTCCGCACCCTGGCGGATCTGCTCGTTGATGATGCGATCAAAATTTATCGTTCGCGCAACGTAGGGCCACGCATAGCGCTCGGCGAAAGGCATGCTTCGCGCAATCTCTTCGCCACGCTCACCGGCAAGTTTGCGGGCAAATGGATCTTTGAAGAGGGCATCCGGACGCTCCGTTTCACGTGCGCGGTACACCGCAACCCAGCGGGCTGTGTCAGAAATATTGCGGATCAGCGGCTCACTGGCGGACGAGTTCTGTGTTGGCTGGTTCTGCATTGAAGAAGAGCTGGACATTCAGTTCACCTGCGCTTTCTTTCTCACGCAAACATTCACACGCAAACTTCCACACGCAAACATTGTCGCCAATCGCGCACAGCCTTGTATTGCAAAAAAGCCTTATATGGTGAAAATCTGGCTGGCCTGGCAAAAGCAAAAAGCCCCGCACATGGCGGGGCCGTGAACTTAATAAGAAGGAGGTACTTACGCCAGTTCTGCCGGTTCCACGACCACATAACGACCGGCGCCGCCACGATCGACAAACTTGATGGTGCCGGTGACCTTGGCAAAAAGAGTGTCGTCTTTGCCGCGACCAACGTTGGCTCCCGGCTTGATACGAGTGCCGCGCTGGCGAACGATGATGGTTCCACCAGGTACGAGCTGTCCGCCAAAGGCTTTCACTCCAAGCCGCTGTGCGTTAGAGTCGCGCCCGTTTCTTGAACTTCCTAGACCTTTTTTATGTGCCATGACTTAATTCCTTATCAAAATTTCTGGTCGGGCTGGTGGCCCGGAACTCTGGCGCCAACTATTTCTTCTTGCCCTTGGCAGCGCTTTTCTTTTTGGCCGGGCTCTTACCGGCAGCCTTTGGCTTTGACTTGCTCTTGCCTGCGGCCTTTTTGGTCGTGCTGGCTTCGCCTTCGGCAGGAGCAGCTTTCTTCTTCTTCGCCGGCAGAGCAGGAGCGCTGAACTTCTGACCGTCAAAAGCGATCTCAGTAATTCTCACTGCTGTGAACGGCTGGCGATGACCGTACATCTTCTTGTATTGCTTTTTCCGCTTCAGGTGGAAGACCAGAATCTTGTCATTGCGGCCTGCTTCCATCACCTGACCGCTGACTAAGGCGCCAGCACCGGGGCCAATCTGACCCTCCTGGCCGGAAACCGCCAGAACATCATTAAATTCAACTGTATCGCCTTCGCCGGCGGGCAGTTTTTCGATTTTTACTACGTCTCCGGGAGCGACACGATACTGCTTCCCCCCGGCCCGAATGACCGCGTACATAACTCTCTCCAGCGCCCTTTGCCTGGCAAAGGACTATCTATAAACTTGAGGATTGCTGAATGCTTCTAGGTTTGCTCGAGCCTTGCTCACACGGCAGGAACTGACTATTCTGGCAAACCCAACAATTTTAACGTGATAAGCCGATCACGGTCAACCGGTAGGGCAGACGTTAATCGCCTGGAGCCCTAGATTCTGCCGTGGAAGTACACACGCCAGAAGAAATAAGCCGTCATGCTGAAGCCGACCAGCATGACAATGGCGCGAATCTTCTCTGGCTCCAGCTTTTGCGCATACCACGCGCTGGCATAGCCGCCCAGGACCGATCCAAACACCATCAGCAGGGCCTGCGGCCAATAAACCGCATGGGCAAAGATAAACATCACCGCGGCCACAAAATTCCCGCATGTCGCCAGCAGGGTCTTCAAGCCATTCATGGAATGGATATTTTCCAGCCCCATCACGGCCAGAAGAGCCAGCATCACAATTCCCGCTCCGGCGCCAAAGTAGCCGATGTAGATGGCAGCCAGCGCCTGCAGCGTGGTCACTCCTACCACGCGAAATGTGGAAGGTCCGCCTTCCGTGTGGTGACGAACGACCCAACGAGTGATTCGGGTGCCAAAGCTGAACAGCGTTGTTGCGCCAAGCAGCAGCCAGGGAACCAGTTTGTCAAAGATCGATTGCCGCGTGTGCAGCAGCAGATAACTTCCGGCTATGCTGCCCAGAAAAGTAATGATGATCAGCGGCAGGATTCGCTTCAGCAACTTGAAGCTGAGTGCCTTCCGGTACGCTCCGGTGGACGCCACTGTTCCTGGCCACAAAGCCACAGTGTTGGTGGCATTGGCATTGATGGACGGCATTCCTGTCACCAGCAAGGCTGGAAAGGCAATGAAGCCGCCACCTCCGGCTACTGAATTCACTGCGCCGCCAAGGACCGCGGCTCCAAAAAGTAAGGCTGTCTCTGCGGGACTCACAGAATATTGTAGCAACTCACATATTCGTATTCCGCGTCAGCCGCGTTTGTTGCGATAGCGAAACTTCAAATGCAGTAGCCAGCCAATCAGTGCCAGCGTAACAGCATTGGCGGCGATGATCGGCGACGCGCGCAACTCCAGTCCATAAATCAGCCACAAAACAACTCCCAGACCGAAGACGACGAGCATGGTCAGGGAAAGATCGTCACAACGCTTTGTCCGCCGGGCTTTAAGCACCTGCGGGACAAACGAGATTGTGGTTAATGTTCCGGCAGCAAAGCCAAGTAAAGTAATGAAGTGCATTTATATTGGAATCATCCTAATTTACGTATATGACCGATGATCGGCCGAAGCTGATAAGCGTGAAACGAGTCTTGCTGGGACCACAGCATCTCACTCCCGGACGGACGATCCATATCCTTCACGATAAAGACGGCTCGCGGCCGTTTTCTCCATTCACGTCTCTTGAGATCGCACACTATGAAGGCTCAAATGAATACTATCTTCTTCACATTTGTGGCGACGGCCAAGTCGCTGATACCTGGCATCAATCTATAGCCGACGCTTTATACCAGGCTGAGTCGGAACTCGGGGTTCATTCCCACGAATGGATGGATATCGCCGAAGAATTCGGTTGAGATTGAAATCACCTCTTCGATCCGTCAATCCACTTCTCTACCATTGGCAACTCTTTTTCCTCTGAGGTTTGTATCAGGGCACGGCTTTAGCCGTGCCGATAGCTCGCCCCTCATTGGGCTTTAGCCCCTGCGGCTCTTTGTTTTTTCAAATACAGCGAGCAATAGGGATATTTCTCGGCAACGTCCACCAATCCTGCTTTCACGGGATTCTGATAAATGTAATCACGATGCGCCAGGAAGCTCTTCCGGTCATCCACGCGCACTTCCGAATATCCGCGCTGCCAGATCTCGCCCGCAAATCCCCACTCCTTACGTAAGCGGTAAGAATACCCGCCTTTAATCAATTGCATGGCTTTCTCGATACTCATGGTTTCATCAAGAGTCAGCAATATGTGCACATGGTCAGGCATCACGACGAAATCATGTATTTTGAATTTCTCGTTAGCCACACAGGAGCGAAGAACCTCGATCAACAGGCCCGCGTTGCGTTCGGATTGAAGTAGCGCCCGGCCCAGGCTCGTTTTGGTTGTAGCGAAAAAAGTGCGCTCAGAGCTCAGGATCTTTTTCGCATCGGCATTGCGAACAGGTATGGCCATGTGCAGGGGCTAAAGCCCGAATCCTTTCTACCCTTTCGGCACGGCTAAAGCCGGTGCCCTGATACAAATCTGAAGCCAATCGCATCTTCACGCCAGTGCCAGACGATTCAAATGTCGGGCCTACCTCTTCGATCCGTCAATCCACTTCTCCACCAGCGGTGAAGGCGTCCATTCCATCAGTCGCTCCAGCATACTTTCTGGATTCCTCGCGACCAGGATCAGCTCGCTGTTTTCCGGACGCACAAACTTCTCATCCACCGAGTGGTCCAGCATCGCCAGAAAATGGTCCCAATATCCTTCAATGTTCAGCAGGCCGCATGGCTTCTGCTGAATACCCAGTTGCGACCAGGTCACAATCTCACAAAATTCCTCCATGGTGCCGAAGCCACCTGGCAGCGCGATGAACCCGTCTGACAGATCAGCCATCAGGGCTTTGCGCTCATGCATCGTCTGGACTACATGGAGCTGCGTCAAGCCGCTGTGTCCCACTTCACGACGCAGCAGCGAATCCGGAATCACGCCAATCACTTCACCGCCGGCAGCCAGCGTGGCATCGGCAATTGCACCCATCAACCCAACGGCTCCGCCGCCGTAAACCAGCCCAAGCTTTCTGGCAGCCAGCGCTTTGCCCAGCTGCTGAGCTGCCTGCTTGTACTCCGCACGCGCGCCGAAGGACGATCCGCAGAACACGCATACTCGTTTGAGAACTTTCATACGACCTTATCAGGAATGCAATACAAACTTACCGCTGCTCAATTGATCGCGCTGATGATTCTGATCGGCGCTGCCATTTTATTCCTCAAAAATTGAAACAACATTTTTGCGCAAATCTATTTCACCGGCCCCATTACAAGCGGCTTCCAAAAAGAGAGAGACCCGGTTGGACCCGGGTCTCAAGGTGACGAGATGCCGCGAAGTTTCCAGAATCTTGTCTTTACCTCTGCCTTAAACAATTTGCGTGCATTCGCGGCTCATTTATTTCTTACACGCCCGACTTCACCACCAGCTCTGCCGGCACTTCAATATCCTGCGTCACCAACTGCTGGGCTTGCTGGCGTTGGTCTTCAAACAGGAAGGTGCTCAGGTAGCGCTCACCAAAGTCGGGAACCACCACCACAATCAACTTGCCGGCATTTTCCGGACGAGCCGCCAGTTTGATGGCCTGGGCCACGGCTGCGCCGCCGGAGATCCCAACCAGCAATCCTTCTTCTTTGGCCAGCCGACGAGCCACCTGCACCGATTCCTCCGTGGTGGCCGTCATCACTTCGTCAATCAGCTTGGTGTCAAGAATCTGCGGGATGAACCCTGCGCCTATTCCCTGGATCTTCTGCGGACCCGGCTTGCCGCCGGAGAGCACAGGCGAATCCGCGGGCTCCACGGCAACAATCTTAAAGCTCGCCTTCTTCGGCTTGATGTATTCGCCCACGCCGGTGAGCGTTCCGCCGGTGCCAACGCCGGAAACCAGAAAGTCAATCTTGCCGTCCGTATCATTCCAAAGCTCAGGGCCGGTGGTATCGCGATGGATCTTGGGATTGGCCGGATTTGCGAACTGTTGCAGGATGACCGCATTGGGAATTTCATCACGCATACGGTTGGCCATGGTGATGGCGCCCTTCACGCCCTTGGGGCCCGGCGTAAGCACCACTTCGGAGCCGAATGCCAGCAGCACCTGGCGCCGCTCCATGCTCATGGTGTCAGGCATTACCAGAATCAGGCGATAACCGCGGGCCGCGGCGGCAAAGGCCAGACCAATGCCGGTGTTACCGCTGGTGGGCTCAATGAGTACGGTTTTGCCGGGCTCGATCTTGCCGGCCTTTTCCGCCTCATCAATCATGCTCACGCCGATGCGGTCTTTTACGCTGTGGCATGGGTTGAAGCCTTCCAGCTTGGCCAGCACCGTGCCCGGCATGCCGGCGGTGAGTTTGTTGAGGCGTACCAGGGGCGTCCGCCCAATGGTCTTCGTAATATCTGAATAGATGTTCATCTCTCCACCTTTTCTTCCTTCAGCACCGTTTTCTTCCAGCACCATTTGCTTTGCGTGTTCCGGGCTTTCAGCTGTGTTGCCGAAAATCAGGCGTCCCGCGAGAGATATATAAGATTAGCGGGAAAGTGGAGAAGAGGCAAAAAATTGGCTCTTGACGTTCTTTTCCGATCAGTGTCATCAGTGCCGATCAGTGGTGATTCCAGCTCCTCCGATCTCGGCGATATCGTGCAATGACGTCGATCTCGGCGATCGATGACCCCACCCCTCCCTGGTCATCCCAAGGTTTAAAGGACTTACAGGAATCATCCCAAGCGATCCCACTTGATCAGTGTGAATCAGTGTTATCCGTGAAATCAGCGGTAAGGTGTTGCTTTTCCGATCACCCGATGTCGTGCGATCACCCGATGACGGCGATGGGCCTCCCCTCCCGGTTCATCCCATCCGATCCCAATCATCCCAATTTGGCGTGGGTTTAAGCGATTTTCAGGGTTCGGGGGTTAGCTAGAAGCCAGAAGCTAGCAGCCAGTAGCTGTTTTTAAATTTTCAAAGACCTTGCGCACTTCGGGGCTACACGTTCATAGCACGATCTTGAAGCGGAGTCGAATGATCTTAAGTACTCTTGGCCGCAATCTGGTAGATGATGATATTGGTGGAAGAACGGCCAATGACTCTACTTGTTGTTCGGCATACTTCGCAGAAGTGCGTCTACGTCCACAGTTTCTGAAATCAGAAGCGTAACGTTGGGGTGATAGTGAAATACGCAGGGGTAGGGTGTTTCCAGAGTCTTGCGGTCAGGGGCTTGGAGAATGACTGGCTTCCCCAATGCTAACGCGGCGCCGATCTCCACGTGAGTTCCAAATCCGCCAGGAAGCAACACGATAAGCACGTCAGCCTCTTGAACTCCGCCGAGCTCCGCCATTGCTATCTTGGGAAAAGCTTCAGGGCCTTCCGGGTCGTCACCAGTCCAGGCAAATGTGCGCTCCCAGCCGTGCTGCTTTAGTCTTTCTTCAATTTCGTTTGCCTCGGCGCTACGGTCTTTTCTGGTGGCGAGGTAAAAGCGTTTGGCCATGCGGATTACCCGAGTTGCTCGTTGCCTAGCGTCTTCCAGAGATACCAACAGGCCACCGATCGAAACGGCCGCCAATTCTCTCCGAGCTGCTCAACATCGGCGTCATGCCCGTACACGGTCTTGATCGCTCTCAGGAGACCAACATCCCCTTTGGGGAGTATGTCAGGCTCCCGAAGCACCATGATGCGAAAAACCGCGAGTGTCCAGGGGCCGATGCCCTTGATGCCGGCGAGGGAATCCTCCCAAGTCTGCCCTTCGCGGACACTCTGACGAATTTCGTCGGCTTTCCGCACTATGTTCAGGCAGCACTCCGCTCGACGCTGAGGCAGACCTAACGATCGCAGGTACGGCAACTCAATACTCGCCGATGGCGATGGACTGATAATCTCCGGATGCGCAAGTTTCAAGCGCGCAGCAATCTGGCACGCGATACGCGTGGAGATTTGCTGCGCCAATACCATCCGAATAAGGCCCCACACCACGTCTTCAGTTGGGCTAGAGGGCCATCGCACTGAACCACCGTTAATTATTTGTGCCAACTTAGGGTCTTTAAACGATAAAATCTGCTCAGCCTTCCCGAGCGCCAATGGTTTTAGCTCGTTCTCAATATCCCAAACGCTTGTCATTTCTCCTGCTGTTGTCGAATTTTTACGCGTCCGAGGCCCGTTGGATATAATTCAAAACCGGGGATTTTAATCTGTGTCGGGGTTTCAACAGCGCCGGAAATCCATTTCCTATTGTTCTTAGTCTGTACTCCGGAAATCCCATTGGGAATCTCAGTATCAACTTGCCAAATGTTTAGCATTTGGTAGTCGCGTCGTTCTGACAAATTATCTCGTAGAAAATCTGAATAGCTCTTATTTTTTCTCCACTCGGAATCTTCAACCTGCATCAAAGCATCTCGTAAGATGGCTTCGGAAATCCTCTCGGGGATAGGAGACATGCTCTCGAGAATCAGTGCTAAGCGGTAGGCAAGCTCTTTCAGTTCGTCCCAACGTAGTAATGCAAACTTGGCAAGGGCATATTCAGGTGCAAGCTTTTGTTCCCGCCAGTCGATAGTTGAACCCAGAAAAAGCGGCAGGCGCGCGTGGGGTCGTGGCTCGGTTCCGCTCTTACCAAGGCGTTCCAGTTCCATTTGGATTTGTCCCTCGGTCGTGTCAAACCCGGTTGTATCCAAATGGTAAGTCTCTGAAAGCAATCTCTTCAACTCGTCAACTTTCGCGCCATATGAGGTAGGACTGACAAGTATGAGAGCATCGAAACGATGGCTGCGTATTATAGCGCTATCAAAATAGTTAATGTGATTGGTCGCCACGAAATAGAGGATTTTTCGAGCCTCCCATAGCTCCGCCAATTTCGGCAGCATACTAGTGGTTAAGAATCTGCCGAACGCATCCTTTTCCATGTCCCGCTCGCGAACGAGCTCATCAATTTCGTCGAATAAGACTACAGCATGGTCGAGCTCGGACAACTGCCTGAAGATCCTATCGGCCGTCTTTTGGACTTCAGTCAGCCCTTCAGCCACAAAATGGCTTGCATGTATTTCGACGTACTTCCATTCGATTACATCCGCTAGAGCGCGAATCAGGCTCGTTTTGCTAGTGCCAGGGGGACCAAAAAGGATTGCTGATCTCGCGTGGTTTGTGGCGATTGGTTGGCTATCTGGCTCAAAACGATCAGTGCATTCGTGCATTTGCGTCGGGTTTATGAACTTCGTCCATAATTGTTCCGGACCGAAGTTTTATTTGAGCCCCACGTTTTGCCCCTCGAGGTTATCTCGAGCGCCGCCTTATCCGGGCTGATGGCCCTCCGCGGAGTATCAAGACTGCTTTGAGCCTCTTCTCGGCACCAGATCCCTATCAGCCTGCGAAGTGACTGCGCATATGAGAAGACACTTGCCGTTGCCCAGCTTTCGGGCGCCGTGATATTTGTTCTGTGGCCCGAACACCAACCCAATTCCTTACTGCCCGACGCGAGTGGGATCTTTGTCGACTCGGCGTATCGCCAGAGGTCTAACAATTGGTTGCCATAAGGCTTCAAGAGCTCACGAATCATTTCTGCTATAGCGCCTTCACGAAGAGCAGAATGTAGCAGAACGGCGAATGTTTCAAACACATAGCAATACGCGTTTCCTGCATTCTTGTAGTGAAACAAGGGCTTATAGTGTCGCCAAGTACCGTCCGTTTGAGTTGAGAATAAACACTTAAACGCCTGTTTGAGGAAATCTCGCTTTTCCAGATTGACCTTTAAAGTACCATCAAATCCAAGGAAGATTGCGAGTGACCATGCAAGCTGATCTGAGTCCAAGACCGATGAGGGAGGTGACGCTGAATGTAAGCCAATTTGATAGCCTAACTGCTGTCTCGCCCACAGGAGCATCCCATCGCGTCGCGTCTTAAGAGCGGGATTAGGTTTCTCCGCAAATTTCATGTATTCATCTGGATACTTGGTTTTCAGGTTGTCGAGTATCTCTAGCGTCCAGTACGTATGGAACGCGTTAGGGGGATACCACTCTTCGGGAGGTAATCTGGAACCAGCTTCGCCGATGCCAAATCGTTCAGGCTCCCTATCAAGCTGCGCAAGTATTTCGGTAAGGTGGTCGGTGAGGCGTTTGTCGAACGTACTCAAGGAGCTTATGACGACCGGCAAAGCCCGACATCTGCAATAAATCCCTGCCGACCCTTCCGAGGCCCACTCTTCCCGCTCAAGGGCCTTCTCAGCAAACTTCTGCCGAAGAATTTCAATTTTGTTAATGTCCGCTGCGAACAATCCGGGAGGGCAGTCAAACAATGAACTGAAACACGTGGCTGACGTTGTTAGGTGGTGGGCTCTCTCTCCCGTCAAGTCTGGGTCCGATTGAAGTAGCTTAAAGCTAATCCCTGATTGTAGCCTCATGAGGCTAGAAACGTGAAGCCGACAAAAGCTTTGGAGAGAGCGGCGCGCTTCTGTCAGTTCTTCGAAACTCAACATTTCGGAATGATCGGTCCTGGTTTGGCTCTACTGCACGTAAGTGGGCAACCCTAGCAAGCTGTGAAACTCCGCAAGGTCGTGATTGACGCGCTGAGCGGGATCGTCCGAGGCACCAGAACGCGTTAATGCCGCTTGGACGCGCTCCAGGATGTCGTGTGCTTCTGCAATGGACGCACTAGGGTTGATAAGAATGCCTTCCGAACGTCTTGGGTCGGGGCTGGTGGAAATTGTGCGAATAGCCTCAGACAATGATGAAACAACATTCACATACTGGCGCAATGTTAAGTCGCTGGGTGGCTGTGTAGCGAAGATCGGAACACGCACTGCTGCAGCAAACCCCACCTCCATAGATGCTGACTGACCTACGTACCCATCGGGGCACACCAACCAAAGAAAACTCGCAGCGCGGATTGACTCCAAATGCCTGTCTTAGACAAGTCGAACTGACCTCACGGGATCGCTTGCAACAAACAAGAACTCCCCCTGAGCGGCAACAACTCGTGGGTCAGCCGGTGATAGCACACGAACTCCCAAAGACGCTAACTCTTGAACGGCTGCGCCAATCATCGTCATGTGGCGATGAAAGCTGCCGGATACCGTCACTGCAAGAGTCGATTTGCGGGAATGACTTTCTGAACGCATTGCGGCCCCTCCAACTGAAGATGCGGGCAGGCTATTAACCAGGTTGGCCTAGCAGACCAATCCCAGTCTACACCGCCACCCGAACCACAGGTCCTACTACCTTAGATGCCTGAATCTTGTCAGATTCTAAGGATTTCTCGTTTAAGATTATCTCTTAAACGAGAGTCAAATTTCAATCAATTTCTCGTTTTCGAGAATACGACGCCGGGGAAGGTTTAGATGAAAGACCGCAAGGATGACCAGATCCAGGGAAAATTCGCCGACGCCTTAAAAACAGCCCTAAAGAAGCGTCGCAAGAACCCCGAGCAAGCTGCTCGGTTGCTAAAAGTCGAAGTTGGAACCATGTATAAATACCTAGCTGGGGACATGATCCCAGGGGGCCAAGTGGTGTGGCTGGCGTGCTTCCATCTCGGTATGGTCCTAGATGAGAACGGATTCAGAACGGCGGCGCGTCGCCAGCGCGCCACAACCGATCAAGCCGGCGCCGGCGTTCAGTACGAACTACCATTCATCAACGAATCCATCACGGGTGAAAAAATTCAAGCCCAGGTTCGCCGAAAAGACAACCAGTACGTTCAAGTGTCCCTGCGAATCAAGGTTGCAGGTTGAGTTCCTCTCCGCCTTTGTCACTTTGTTGAAAAAGTTGAACTGACTGTTGCCGCCCCGACTACTCTGATTTCCACAAGTTTCGGTCGAAACACGTGGTGGCGTGAAGTGATGACGAGAGATGAACTTATAGCGAAGTACCCGCGGCTCTACCATATGGCGGAAAGTGGCACATGGGCGAGCATTAGAAACCACGGTTTGCTGAGCACTGTCGCACTCTTGGATTTGTTTGAAATAAATGGCGATCGGCGCGCAAAGCTACTCGGTGAGCGTCGGGCAAACTCTGAACCATTGGAACATCCATTGCACGGTTGCGCGACAATACGTGACAACAAAGTGCTCCAAGACCATCTTCTAGAAAAATGCCTCCTCAATGGACTCACGCCGCGGCAATGGTATGAAATGCTTAACGTGAGAGTATTTTTCTGGCCAACCGAAAAGCGCCTATATGGCCTTCTGACAGCCCGTCCTTATCGCAACAGATCCCACTGCGTGTTGGAGGTTGACACTGCCGAACTCGTGGCCAAATATGAACAGCAAATATCGCTCTCACCAATAAACTCAGGAAGCACCATATTCAACCCGGCTAAGCGGGGGTTAGAGACATTTAGAAGAATCAAAGCCTACCCATTGGAACAAGTAGCGGAATTGGCGGTGGCTCATTCCGTTCCAGACGTGCGCGACTTAGTCGTAACAGTCAAAGAGATGTGTGGTGACGTCAAGGGTAAAGCGGATAAAAAATCAAAAACCGTGCGAATCTTACAAACACTATTTTCACGTTAACGACGCCGAGTGAAAATGAAAGCCTTCCGCTGGTAAACACGGATGGTCGCGGGGAAAGAAAAAGCCCGGCTTGCACCGGGCTTTGTTTTGCTAAGCTGAAATATCGCCCGCAGGGGCTCACTGTAATAAGCTGCCGTTCGGGTCGTCTTCTTTCTCCTGGATCACCGCCGCGGACGCTACCTTGTCCCCAGCTTCCAGATGCAGGAGTCGTACGCCCTGGGTTGAGCGGCCGGCTTCGCGGATCTGTTTGGTGTCCGTGCGGATGATCTTGCCGAAATGGCTGATCAGCATGGCTTCAGAATCTTCGTCGACCAGCATGATGGCCACCACGCGTCCGTTGCGTTCCGTGGTCTTCACGTTGATCACGCCCTTACCGCCACGCGATTGCAAACGGTATTCGTCGACAGGTGTACGTTTGCCGTAACCATTTTCTGTGACGCTCAGAATCAAGCTGGGAACGCTTTCTTCCACGCCGTCTTTGCCATCTTTTGGCTTGCCGGTTTTCTTGCGCTGTTCTTTCGGCGTTGCGGCCATGCCAACGATGTAGTCGCCCTTATCCAGGTCCATGCCGCGGACGCCGTATGCCGGACGTCCCATGGATCGCACATCTTCTTCGGCAAAGCGGATGGCCTGTCCTTCATGCGAGGCGAGGAAGATAATCTGCTGGCCGTCAGTGAGTCGAGCGGCAACCAGCTCATCATCTTTCTCAATGCCGATGGCAATGATCCCGCGCGACATCACGTTGGAGAAATCTTTCACTGGAGTTTTCTTCACCACACCTTTGCGCGTGACGAAGAAGACAAAGTTGTTTTCATCTTCCAGGTTGCGGACTTCCAGCAGCGTGCGCACGGTTTCTCCGGGCTGCAACGCCACCAGGTTGCCAACGTGTTTACCTTTGCCGGCTGCGCCTACGTCAGGAATCTCATAGACCTTCAGCCAGTAAACTCGGCCGGTGTTGGTGAGAATCAGCAGATAGGAATGCGTGGACGCGACGAACAGGTACTCAACAAAATCCTCGTCGCGCGTCTTCATGCCCATCCGGCCGGTTCCTCCACGGCGCTGTTGGCGATACGTGGTGATCGGCGTGCGCTTGAGATATCCGCTGTGAGACATGGTCACGGCCATGGCCTCGTCGGCGATCAGATCTTCCAGCGTGATCTCGGTGGATTCGTCAGTGATCTCAGTGCGGCGCTCGTCGCCATACTGTTCGCGCACTTCTTCCAGTTCCTTGATGATCACGTTGCGCAGCTTCTTGTCTGAAGCCAGGATGGATTCGTATTCAGCAATCTTCTCGCGAATTTCGCCCAGCTCTTTCAGGATTTCATCGGTCGACAGGCGAGTGAGGCGATAGAGTTGCAATTCCAGGATCGCATCCGCCTGCTTGGGTGAAAGCCTTCCCTCGGTTCCACCAATGCGCTTCTGTATGTCCTTATCGACGATCTTGTACTTTGCGGCCAGCAAGGCGTCTTTGGCTTCTGCCCGGGAGGCCGATGCGCGGATCAACTTGATCACCAGATCAAGATTGTCCAGCGCCATTCTGTATCCTTCCAGAATGTGTTCACGTTCACGCGCTTTTTGCAGCAGGTAAACCGTGCGCCGACGGACCACGTCAATGCGGTGATCAATGAAATGCGTGATCGCCTGCACCAGGCCCATTTCCTTGGGCTGCCCGTTCACCACGGCAAGCAGGATCATGCTGAAGCTTTCCTGCATGGACGTATGCTTGTAGAGCTGGTTCAGGATGATCTGCTCTTCGGCGCCGCGCTTCAGTTCGACAACAATGCGCATACCGTCACGATCAGATTCGTCGCGAATGTCACTGATATCGTCAATGATCTTGTCATTCACCAGTTGCGCTATGCGCTTGATGAGAACGGTCTTGTTGACCTGGTAGGGAATTTCCTTGACGATGATCGCCTTGCGGCCCTGCGGCATGTCTTCAATGCCGGCCTTGGCGCGCATCATGAAGCGTCCGCGACCGTTGGTGTAAGCCGCTTCAATCCCGCTCTTGCCGTAGATGTATGCGCCGGTAGGGAAGTCAGGGCCTTTCACTACTTTCAGAACTTCTTTGAGCGTGGTGGCAGGATTGTTCACCAGCATGATGGCGGCGCTTACAATCTCCGTGAGATTGTGCGGCGGAATATTGGTCGCCATACCTACGGCGATTCCGCTCGACCCATTCACCAGAAGATTCGGAACACGCGTCGGCAGAACGGTTGGTTCCACGGTTGATTCGTCGTAGTTGGGAACGAAGTCGACTGTTTCTTTGTCGATGTCTTCCATCAGCGAACCGGCAATGCGCTTCAGGCGACATTCGGTGTATCGCATGGCTGCCGGCGGATCGCCATCCACGGATCCGAAGTTGCCTTGTCCATCTACCAGCGGATAACGCAAAGAAAAATCCTGCGCCATACGGACCAGCGTGTCATAAATCGCGCTGTCACCGTGCGGATGGTACTGGCCCATCGCTTGTCCAACTACCTTGGCGCACTTGGTGTGCTTCTTGTTGAACAGAAGCCCCATCTCCTGCATGGTGTAGAGCACGCGGCGATGCACCGGCTTCAATCCGTCACGCACATCAGGAAGCGCGCGGCCAATGATCACGGACATTGAGTAGTCGAGATACGAACGCCGCATCTCGTCTTCAATGTTGATTGGCACAATGTTGCCGGTGTTCGGAGGAACTCCGCCGCCACCTGGAGGGTTCAAAGGCAATTGGGGATTCTGATCATCTGCCATAAATTGTTTTTCTTCACCTTGCTACAGCTAAATCAACTTCTGTTTTGCTTCCATCAGCCCGTAAATCAGAGCGAACATTCGGCGCAAAAACATTCTGTTGAAACACCCGCTTTTAAAGCGTTTGGTACGAGGTTTTGCGCCTGGGTCAAACTCAGCTAAGCTCTTGCATTTTCAGCTAGTTATGTCTAAAGGAATACAGGAAATTATAGCATACTGAGGATACGCAAACTATGTGGAAAGAGAGCAAAAATGCGCCTGCACGTCAAGCGTTAACCACAACGGTTAGAGACCTGGCCAGCGAGGGCGACTTGCGCGCCGAGCTGGCTGCTTCAAGGCCTAAAGAGTGTCGGCTCGTCGCAGAAACGCAAGCTGTTTGGAGCGCAGCGACAACAAAACAGAAAACTAGGGAAGCTTAACCGTGATTCCACGATCGTCATTCGCCTTGGTCGTGGCTTCCTTGTCCATATCAGCAAGCTGTACTTTTTTCAGGCCGGTGTTGGAAAAGTCATACAGTGTCTGGCCAACGATGGCAAAATTCTTCGTCTCTATCTGATGGCCGTCTTTGAAGATGAATACCGTTTTCGGTGAATTGTCTTCCTTCGCAGGCTGCGGCGCGGCTTCAGCCGGCGGATCGGACCTGGCCTCTTTGCGATTGCTGGCAACCTCGTGAGAATCCGCGTCGCCGTGACGAACTTTGTCACGCTCATGGGCCAGAGCATCACGCGCACCCTGCAGATAGGCTGCCTGCAACTCATGGTCGCTGGAGGCCGGCGCTGCTTCTTCTGTGCTGGCTTCGTTCGCCGCAGAGTTGGCAGCTGGGTCCTGCGTGGCGGGAACATAAGGATCTGCCACTGGATACGATGGGTCGCCATAACCGTAGATGGGATAGAAAACTGGAACCGGCACAAAGACGTTTCCACGATTTCCATGGGTCACAAATCGGTGCCGCGAACCGTGGTTTGCAAAAGTGTTACCAAACTGTCTTTGCCCAAACACTACATTTTGCGGCGGCACCGGCGAAACCGCACTCGCGGGAACGCCGTGCTGTCTTCCATCTGGCTCCGGTGACATTGCGGTGGCGGGCACTCCACGGCTGAACGTCTGGGCCTGCACATGAAACATGGGTAATGCAATGAGTGAACCTAGAGCTACTGCGAAGATTGCGCGTCGCGACATGGGGCACCTGCTCTAATACATAGATGAGCTTCTACATAGATGAGCTTCAACAATAATAAACCCGTGGCGACCAGGCCATTACACAGGAATTAGGATCCAATGGCTGAGCGCCCATACGGAAAGAACGGCCCGGAGCAGCAAACCTGCAAGTAAAATCCACGTAACAGCTTTGGAACCCGATGTTTCCAGCAAATCAGCTGCAATTCCGCCAATGAATAAGAAAACAAAACTTAACCCTAAGGTTGCGTTCCAGAGATACGCCCCTGGGACCAGGGCGAACAGCAGCACCACAATAAAACCGGTCAGCAACGGTGCGCTGTTCCCAAAGTAGCGTGCCCGCGGCCAGCTTCCATAGGTGGTCAGCGCCGCAATGAACAGAGTGACAAAGAGATAACTGTTCGGCTTGAGAAAGCCGTCCGCAAAAGCGAAGTTTAGAGCGTGGAATAATTCCCTGCTTAGGCGCGGTTGCAACACGCTGTGAATGGGAATCCAGTGACCACCTGTGACCACAGTGAAGAATGTGTAAACCGCCAGGCCGATAACGGAAGCTCCTCCCAGCACGGCAAATATTTCGCGGCGACGTCCTGGCGCAAGGTAGACCATAAACGCCATTGCCAGAAGTATCAGAGTGAAAGACCAAAGCTGTGCAGCCAGGCTGAATCCAATCGCCAGCCCTAACAACAGGATTCGCGGCATCCACTTCCTGGGCGGCGCAAGCAGCGTATGGGCCACGCCGATGGCGGTATAGATAAGTCCAAATCCGCTCCATGCCAGGATAATTTCCGGACCAATGTTGGTGCTGATCATCACCATGGCCGGTGAAGAGCAATACAGTGCCAGCGCTACATAACCGCCCATGTCGTCAAACAAGCGCCGTGCCACCCACCACAAAGCCGCGCCCAGCCACACTCCAAAAATAACGAAGGGCACTCGCACCAGCCACGGTCGTGGGATCAGGAGCGCTTGCGTGAGCGATGCGCCCGAGGCCTGTCGCGACAGCCGAAAAGGCGCAGCAGCCAGCCATGAGGTCAATGGAGACGTCACGCGATATTCCATCCCAGGCTTCTTCGGCAGCCCGGCACTTATATATTGATATTCCAGTTCAGAAAACTTTCGCGTGCGGGCCACCCACGCACACTGTGCTAGAAAAACCAGCAACATCAAGCCTGCAAACACCTGTGGACGGCCAATTTGAAACGATCTCATTACCTTGAGCATGGACTGCTAATTTGTATCATGCAGGTGCGATTCCTGAATCCCCGGCATCTCTGGTAGAGTTCCCTCATACGGAGCGACATTTGCCAATCACAGTCCATGATGTCTTCTACAACAGCCGCGGGCTGCGCGCTGGTTGGCGTCTGGTAATTTTTTGCTTCATGGTCTTCGGCACCGCTGGACTGGTGCAGCTCCTTGTTCGCCGGGCCGGACCAACTTCACCTGGCGCCCTTCCTCACCTTTCGCCGTATCTGGTTCCGCTTGGAAATGGCATCAGCGAGCTCATTCTCTTTCTCGTGATTCTCTTCTTCAGCTGGATCATGAGCCGGATCGAACATCGCAGCGTCGGCGAATATGGTCTTCCCCTCAGGAAATCCGCGATCTCAAAGTTCCTCACCGGTTACGTCCTTTGGGGCTTTCTACCTTTGGTTATTCTGCTGGCCACCATGCGGTTGTTGGGTGTTTTCTATTTCGGAAATCTGAGCCTGCATGGCGCACAAATCATGATCTGGGGCCTGCTCTGGGGATTCATGTTTCTGATGGTCGGCTTCTTTGAGGAGTACACCTTCCGCGGATATGCGCTCCATACTCTGGCCGACGGCATTGGCTTCTGGCCCGCGGCTCTGATCCTGTCCCTTGGGTTCGCTTCCGTGCACATGAGCAACGGCGGGGAAACAAGGGTGGGCATCATTGCAACCGCGGTTTTCGCCATGTTCGCTGCGGCAATTCTGCGCCGTACCGGAGATCTTTGGCTTGCTGTAGGTGCCCATGCCGGCTGGGACTGGGGACAGACGTATTTTTTTGGCGTGAACGATAGCGGTCTCCAGGCTCCCGGACACCTGCTCAATCCATCTCAAAGCGGTCCTGAGTGGCTGAGCGGCGGCAGCGTGGGCCCGGAAGGCAGCGTCCTTACGCTGATACTCTGGGCATTAATGTTCGTGGCGTTTCTGTTGATCTATAAACCAGCCACCGAACCTGAAATCGCCAGCGTGCCGGACCCTCTGAGTGGACAAGTCACACAGGGCTGATCAAAGCTTTCCAGCTCCTAAACAAAAACCGCTCGACACTTGAATGTCGAGCGGCGCTGTTTTGATCGAGTATTTTTTGGGGATGGTAATCCCAGGACGGCAAAATCAAGGGCTGAGGCCGTTCATGCGCCGTCAGCCCGCTGTTTCAGAAGCATCCACGATCATCGCCAGAAATATCCTGTCGAGCGGTTTTGGCGCGAAGCGCCGGACTAAATATCTAGGTTTTTCACATCCAGCGCATTCTCTTCAATGAACTTGCGCCGCGCTTCCACGTCTTCGCCCATCAGTGTGGTAAAGATCAATTCGCAGGCTTCAATGTCTTCAGCTTTTACCACCAGCAACGTGCGTCGTTCCGGATCCATGGTGGTCTGCCAAAGTTGTTCTGAGCTCATTTCACCCAGTCCTTTGTAGCGCTGGACACTGTAGTCTTTCTTTCCTTCAGCCAGCACGTAATCAAACAGGTCGCGTGGCGTATGTTTTTCCACCACCTCGGCTTCCGTTTTGGTACGCCGTACCGCTGCCTTGGACGTCTTCTTGGCCGCTTTCTCCAGGTCCTCGCGCTCTGCATCGCTCAGGTCAGCAGTGGAATCGTCTGCGGCTCCTTTGCCGACAACTTCCACAACAAACGGCGGCTGCATGTATTCTTCAATCAGCTTGAATTTGGCCACCATCTGACGATACTCCGCCGTGGACACCAGCCCCCAGTTGATCTGGCGCAACGCGCCCTGTGAGTCAGTGAACTTCACGCCCCACAGATTGTGTTCTTCATCAAAGTAGCTTTCCACGTTCTTGAGCTGGTGTTCTTTGGTGAGTTTGTTGATTTCCTTTTCCAGCTTCTCAATCTTCTTCGGCGGATTCTTCTTGTCGCCTTCGAAATCAGTACGCTGGGCGAATCCCAGTTGCGGCAGCAGCGCAGTGATCTTCTCATTGCGGGTGCGCTTGTCCACTTTGTCAAAGAAGTCGAGATAATCCTTGAGCGTGGTCATGAACTTGGCCAGGGTGGCGCCATCCAGTTTGGCTGCGCCTTCGCCATAGCGGACAATCATCCCTTCTGATGCCCGTTTCACCATCACCCGCACAAATTCGCGATCGTCCTTGATGTATTGCTGCGTCTTGCCTTTCTTGATGCCGTACAGCGGCGGCTGGGCGATATAAACGTTGCCATGTTTGATCAGCTCGCCCATGTGCCGGAAGAAGAACGTGAGCAGGAGCGTGCGAATGTGCGATCCGTCCACGTCGGCGTCTGTCATCAGAATGACTTTCCCGTAGCGCAGGCGAGCCACGTCAAAGTCATCTTTGCCAATGCCCGTGCCCAGCGCCGTGATCATGGCGCGAATTTCCTCGTGGCTCAGCATCTTGTCATAGCGGGCTTTTTCTACGTTAAGGATTTTTCCCTTCAGCGGAAGGATTGCCTGGAACCGGCGATCACGGCCCTGTTTGGCCGTTCCACCTGCGGATTCACCTTCCACCAGGAACAGCTCGCAACGATTAGGATCGCGCTCTGAACAGTCGGCCAGCTTGCCTGGCAGTCCGCCACCATCCAGCGCGCCTTTACGACGCGTAAGGTCGCGGGCTTTGCGGGCTGCTTCTCGAGCACGCGCTGCCTCAATCGCCTTGTTAATGATTTTGCGAGCCACGGGCGGGTTCTGTTCAAAGAAGGCGCCCAGGCGTTCATTCAAGAAGGCCTGCACAATACCGGCAATATCGGAATTCAGCTTGCCTTTGGTCTGGCCTTCAAACTGGGGCTGCGACAACTTAACGCTGATGACAGCCACCAGGCCTTCGCGGACGTCATCGCCCGTCAGGTTTTCTTTTACATCTTTGAAGAGTCCAAGTTGCTGTCCGGCGTAGTTGATTGTGCGCGTCAGGGACGTGCGGAAACCGGAAAGATGCGTACCGCCATCCACGGTATTGATGTTATTGGCAAAGCTGAACACGGTTTCTGAGTAGCCGTCGTTGTATTGCAGGGCGATTTCCATGGCTACGCCATCGCGCTCTGCTTCCATGTAGATCGGCTTATCGTGCAAAACCGCCTTGCCGCGATTCAGATGCTTGATGAATTCCGCGATGCCGCCGCTGTATTTGAATTCCAGGCTCTTGGCTTCGCCGCTCTTGGCATCCGTCTGCCGTTCGTCTGTAAGCGTGATTTGCAGGCCCTTGTTAAGGAAAGCCAGTTCGCGCAGCCGCTGCGCCAGCGTGTCAAAGTTATATTCCGTTGTGGTGAAGATTTCTTTGTCCGGAAGAAAATGGACCTGGGTTCCGCGTTTCTTTGTCGTACCGGTTTTCTTCAGCTTGGTTTGCGGAACACCCTTGGAGTATGTCTGCTCCCATACGTGATTGTCGCGCCAGATCTCCAGATCCAGCTGATGGCTCAACGCATTCACGCATGACACGCCAACACCGTGCAGGCCGCCGGAGACTTTGTAATTTGACGAGTCAAATTTTCCGCCCGCATGCAGCTTCGTAAGTACCACCTGCGCTGCGGGAATTTTCTCGCCGTCAATCAACATGTCGTCCACAGGAATGCCGCGGCCGTCATCCACCACAGTGATGGAGTTATCGATGTGAATTGTCACTTCGATATGCGTGGCATGTCCGGCGAGCGCTTCGTCCACGGAATTGTCCACTACTTCATAAACCAGGTGGTGCAAACCCATCTCACCGTTCGAACCGATGTACATGGCCGGACGTAATCTCACCGCCTCCATGCCTTCCAGCACTTTGATATCGTCCGCGGTGTAATTTCCGTTTCCGTTAGTGGGGACCTTTTTGCTTTTGTTTTGCTCTGCCATGTCTTTCGCGGTTGCTGCTGCTGGCTCTTTTGGGGACAATCTCGAACTCCTGTTTTGCGGGTACAACGTAGGGTACCTTGGGGCCGGAATTTCATTCCTCGGTTAAACACTCAAGTGACTGAAATTCAATACTTTATTGGCTATTTGTGCGCGAATATTATTGTACCACGGCAGAGTACTTTTAGCCCGTCCGCTCACCCGCCAAACAGGGCGTTTTACAAATTCGGAACTGCCCAAAATTCTTCTTGGAAAATTCTAACCCGATTTGTATACTTAGCCCGCGTTAACTAAGACGCAAACCACCAAGAACCCCTTGAGAGAAAAATAGGAGACCTCCCCAAATGAAATCGCTACTTCGTTCGTCTATCCTCGCCCTGATTGTTTTCGCTGGAATTGCAGCTTTCTCTACAGAATCTAACGGTTTACTGAGCAACGCGGGCCCGCGGACCCCTACTGGCGGTGGTGGTGTCCCTTGCGTCGCTAAAGGCTTCTGCGCCAAGTAATCAGGGTTAATAGAACCAAATATCCGTCTATCCAGTCAGGAAATCGGTGGGCACGAGAGGCCGCATTTACTTCTTGGTAAATGTACTTCCGTGCCGCGCAATGCCTTGATCGTCACTGACGAGGGTAGTATGCTCACGCTTCTCTGATGGAGGAAAGCGTCGTGCATCTTTCTTTACTGGATTGGGTTTCGGTCGGAATCAGCCTCGGGACTGCAGCGGCGCAGGTATTTCTCCTGCATACCATGAGACGGAAAGATCTGCATAAAGACTTTCCGATGTTCTTCTTTTACAACGCCGCGTTTGCTGCCATCTCGGTTATCCTGACTGTAATCTTCCTCTTAAACGGCATCAACTCAAGCCCTTATTTTTACATCTACTGGATTCTCAACACCACACTCATGGTTTTTGAATTCGGTGTTATGTACGAAATGTTCGTGCACTCCGTAAAGCCGTATTCCGGTCTAACTGATTTAGCCAAAATGCTCTTCCGCTGGGCCGCCGTTTTCTTGCTTATTGCCGCCGTTTTGAATGCCTTTTCGGGCACCGGATCCGGGATCACAAAATGCGTTGCCGCGACCGCCTACCTAAGCCGCGGTCTGCGATTAATGCAGTGCGGAATGCTTTTGCTATTCTTCGTCTTTGAGAGACGTTTGGGCCTTTCCTGGAAAACTCGCGTTATTTCCGCTTCCATTGGTTTAAGCACCAACGCAGCTTGCGGATTAGCCATCACATTTTTCCGAACTCATTATCCTGCCTGGGACCTCGGCTTCGATCTCGCAGAAAACACAATTTACATGGGGATCGTTGCCGCTTGGATTGTCACTTTCTCGCGCCCGCAAGAAGGACGTCAAAACGTTATGGATTCGCCCCGCAAGCTTATCTTCCAGCGCTGGAATGACACTTTGCTCAGCACACCATTCGCGCAGAGTAACCTGGCCATGGCCAGCATGGATTCTTTCCTTCCCAATGTGGAACGCACCGTCGAGCGCGTGATGGCTCGCAAAATGACCCAATAAGGGAACAGCAACATCTAACAAGACTCTTATCCACATAAAAAGGCCGGACACCATGTCCGGCCTTTACGTTTTCCAGAATCTAAAACCAACTCAGATCCGCATTGGCATCACGATATAACGATACCGATATTCGCTGTCAGGGGCCTCGTCAGGCCGCAGCTGGCCCGCGGACTGTGCATCCTTGAACTCAAAACGCACGTCGCCTGAATTGACCACCTTGAGGAATTCCAGGAGATATTGCGAGTTGAAGCCGATCACCACCGGATCGCCCGTGTATGTGGTTTCAATCGTGTCCTCTGATTCTCCGGTTTCAGTGTTCGAAGATGAGATCTTCAGTTCGTTCTTTTCCACTCGCATGCGGATTGCGTTGGAACGCTCATCGGCGAATTGGGCCACGCGTTGAATCGCGGAAGAAAGCTCGTCGCAATGGATGGCTACGGACTTGTTGTTGTCGCGCGGCAATACCGCCTCGTAGTTCGGAAACTGCCCTGTAAGCTGCCGCGAGGTCAGCAGACGGCCTCCGATGCGGAAAAACAGAGTCGACTCGTCACGCGCGAATTCCACCACAGGAGCGTCACTGCCATTGAGCAATGTGTTCAGCTCAGCCATGGCTTTTTTCGGTACCAGGACTTTGAGCTCGCCGCTGACCGGCAACTTGGAATTTGTGTGCTCAACGTGGGCCAGTCGGTGTCCGTCCGTCGCCACCATCGTGATCGATTCCGGCTTCAGCACCATCAGCGCGCCATTCAACGTGTAACGTGATTCTTCGCTTGAGATAGAGAAAATTGTCTTGCCGATGAGTTGCCGCAATACCTGGGCTGGTAAAGAGATGGCTGACTCCGCGGGGAACGCCGGCAGCGCTGGAAAGTTCGCCCGGGCCATGCCGACCATCTTTGTGTTGGAACGGCCGCTGCGAATCTGGACCCAGTGATTCTCCAGCAACTTGATGCTGATTTCGCCATCGCCCAGCAGCTTTACGTAGTCGTACAGTTTGCGCGCGGGAATGGTGCATGAGCCGTCTTTCTTCACCTTCGCCCCACACGACGTTCGCAGGCTCAAGTCCAGGTCCGTGGCGGTAATAGACAGTCTGTCGCCCGCGGCCTCAAACAAAAAATTCGACAGGATCGGAATGGTGGTCTTCCGCTCCACCACACCCTGGGTCGCCGTTAATTCTTTAAGCAGATCAGCTTTGCTGACGGTGATTTCCATTGTGGTTCCCACCTCAGTCGCCACGGCAGAAGGCATATTTGTGGCCCCCTCATAATATCGGTTCTTACTAAATCACTAAAAGTAAATATATATACAGCAGTAGCAGTAGATGCCTGCGGAAAAGTGGGAAAGCCGTCTAACTCAATGTTTAGCAAACCCTTCCGCTCAAAACGACCGCTGTAATTCTATCCTGCTCCGGCCCTGCAACTCTGCAAATCGTGCACCGCAAATTGCTTCCTGAACCTGTCTTGCACGCTTTCCACATTTCATCCACATCAGGCCTCGGAGAAAACAGGGTGAAAAAGTGGAAATCGTGCCGGGAACCACATCAAGTCTACGCCATCAGCCGTTCAATGTTTCTGTGAGCTTGTTGAGAAGCCGGTTCAGATCTTTGTCAGACTGGCGCTGCTCGTCAATCTTGTCCACTGAGTGCATCACCGTCGTGTGGTGTTTTCCGCCAAACTGTCTTCCAATTTCCGGCAGCGACGCTTCCGTCATCTGTTTGGCCAGATACATGGCAATCTGTCGCGGAAAAACAATCGCTCGGGAATTACTCTTGGCTTTAATCTCTGCCACACGCAGCCCGAACTGTTCAGCCACCGCTTTCTGAATGGCGTCAATGGTGATTTTTCGTGCCTGCGAATCAATGAAGTTCTTCAAGACCTGCTGTGCCGTACTCAGATTGACTTCAGCGCCGGTCAGCGAGCAGTACGCGATCAGGCGAATCAACGCGCCTTCCAGCTCACGCACATTCGTGCGCACGTTCGAGGCGATATACAGAGCCAGGTCCGTGGTCAGGATTACTTTCTCTGATTCGGCCTTCTTTTGCAGGATGGCGACTTTGGTCTCCAGGTCCGGCGGCTGAATGTCAGCAATCAGACCCCACTCAAAGCGCGAACGCAAACGATCTTCAACTTCAGCCAGCTCTTTTGGTGGACGGTCGCTGGCAATGACGATCTGCTTCATCGATTCATGCAACGCGTTGAAGGTGTGGAAGAACTCTTCCTGGGTCCGCTCCTTCTGCGCCAGAAACTGGATGTCGTCAATCAGCAGGACGTCGACATTGCGGAACTTATCGCGGAAGCTCGTCATGCGGTCGTAACGCAGGGAGTTGATCATCTCATTGGTGAACTTCTCGCTGGAAACGTAGCAAATGGCTGCTTGCGGCTGACGCCGGCGGACTTCATGTCCTATGGCCTGCATCAGGTGCGTCTTGCCCATACCCACTCCGCCGTAAAGAAACAGAGGGTTGTAGGCCTTGGAGGGACGCTCTGCCACAGCCTGCGCGGCCGCATGGGCAAACTGATTGCCCGCGCCGATTACGAATGCGTCAAACGTATATCTGGGATTGAGTTGTGCCGCGGAGTCCCAGTCAAAGCGCTGCTGCTTGGCGCCGTTGGCGGGAGCATTCGTGACGGAAACAGGTGCGAAGCCTCCATCCGGCCGAACTGGCGGCGCTGAAGGATCCTCTTCCGCGGTTACAAACTTCACATCCTGATACTCAGGCGCCGTGGTGTCCATGGCTTCCTGGATCAGGTCTCCGAATTTCTCCCCGATGAGACGGAATTCCGGTGTTGGCACGCGCACGAAAAGAACATTGCCGTTGGCGTGGCTGAAGCGCGTCGGCTTCAACCATGTATCAAACGAATGACGGCTGATTTTCTTTTCCAGAGCGGCAAGGATTCGCAGCCACGGGTTCGCTGTTGCGGTGATGGTCGCAGTGGATAATGACATTGCCTGTGGTATTTCCTATTGCGAGCTGGCCAGGGGCCCGACTATTTAAGAACCGAAGCTTAAGATGCTCCGCATGGGCTGCGCAGAGCAGTTGAACACATCATTGTGCAACAATATTTTCTCGACTGGAGGGCATACTAGCACAACGCTACACTGCTTGAAGCCTGCTCCAATAAGTTTTTTTCAAAAACCTTTCACATTCGCCCGCAAAATGTTTTTGAGAGAAAACTTTTTCCTTTTTTGTAGCGTGCTTGGTGCAAATAAGTTTTCAGTTCAGTAAAAGCAACCTCTTTTTTTGTTCTGCGTGTGGTTCAAAGTGACCGTGCGGATGTTCTATCGGCAATTCGCGTGACTCCGATGCCGGCAAGACAGGAAAAACAGCGCCGCAGCCCGTCCCTGGCTCCAAAACGGCAGGGTGTAGCGCAAAAAGGGCAATTTCCTTTATACTTTTCGTTTGCCCCCGAGCAAAAATATTTTTAGCAGGAGCGCCCTACTTCAATGCCTAAGCGCACGTTTCAACCTAACCGCCGTCATCGGTCCAAGACCCACGGCTTCCGTACTCGTATGAAAACCAAAAGCGGCCAGGCCGTCCTTTCGCGGCGCCGTGCCAAGGGGCGTAAGAGAGTTGCCGTTAAACCAGGCTATCGCGACTAATTCTCCGTAGCCTTCGCTTTGCTCGTGCCGCTCCAGAGTTGGTTCCCGATTGTGCTTCTAGAAAATGCAATACCCGTGACACCGGAAGATCCAGCAAAACCTTCGCGCCGAATGTTAAAAAGCTCTCGGCTCTTGAAACACGCAGACTTTCAGTCCGTATACAAGAATGGGAAGAAGAGGTTCTCCGGTAACGTGACCTTGTTTTTTCGCGACCGTGAAGATTCTTCCGGTCCCCGGGTGGGATTTACAGTAGGTAAAGCTCTGGGCGGTGCCGTTGACCGGAATCGCATACGTCGACGCATGCGCGCCGTGGTAAGAGAACGGCTCCCGCAATTGACCCGGCCGCTGGACGTCGTATTGCACCCTCGGAAATCGGTGCTCACCCTGGAATTTGCCAGGCTTGACGCTGAGATTCAACAGCTTTTTGCCGCGATTCAGAGAGGCGAGAGAAAGTAATGGAAAGCTTAGCGGTCCCGCTCCTGAAGCTGTACAAGCGGCTGATATCGCCTCTTCTCCCTGCCTCCTGCCGGTATGTGCCCACTTGTTCTGAGTACGCGGCAGAAGCCGTGGCCCGTCACGGAGCAGTTCATGGAGCTGCTCTTGCTGTATGGCGGATACTCCGTTGTAACCCTCTGGCGCGCGGTGGCTATGACCCTGTGCCCAAAAGAAATTGATTGAGACCAACACTTGACCGAATATCACAACCCCCAAGACGATCCCGGCGCTCAGAAGCGCCTCATGCTGGCGTTTCTTCTCGTATTTGTCGCCATCGCAGCCATGCAATTCTTTCTGCCCAAGCCCAAGCCGCAACCAGAAAAAACGGCGGAACAACAGGCAGCACAAAATAATAAAGAACAGCAACAAGCGGCTCCGGCCGCTCCGGTAACGTCTGCAACTCCGGGAAGACTCACGGCCTCCACGGCCCAGGCCACTGTGCCTAAGGTCCCGGTGAAACAGGGAACGGCGCCGGCTGAGAGCGTTCTTGAGAACGAATATGCCCGCATCACCTTCACCAACCAGGGTGCTCTGGTGAAGTCCTGGATCCTGAAGAAGTATCACGATGACAAAGGCAAGCCGCTGGATCTGGTGAATGACGCTTCGGCGCCCACGCTGGGCTACCCGCTGTCCTTCTTTTCTTACGACAAAGATCTGCAGACGAAGCTGAACGAATCACTGTACGTGATGACCGTCACCGGACCCTCAAGCGCTCCTGAAGCCATCACTTTCGAATACTCTGACGGCGATATTTCCGTACGCAAGACTTTCCGTCCGGAAAAAATGTACGTGATTGACGTGGATACCCAGGTCACGCGTAACGGACACGGCGTCACTGCTCTTCTGCAGTGGCCCGTTGGACTCGGTGACCAGGCCAGCCTCGGCTCTTTTTCGCAGGCGCGTATTGATTGGGACCAGAACGGCACCATCGAGCGCAAGAGCCCGACGTCCGGCAACTTCATCACCGGCAGAAAGTGGATTGCCAACGGCCAGACCATCAATGGCCCGTTTGATTGGGTCGCCATCGTAGACCAGTACTTCACCATGGCGTTAATGCCGGATTCCCCGCCGGGCACCACGCTGGTGACTCTGCACAATCAGGTTGAAGTCCCGCGCAATCCGGCAACGCCGAATGTTAAAGATAAGGTCTCGGTCCTGGGTGTGGCGTTTGGTCACACCAATGGCGCCACGCACCAGCGCATCTTTGCTGGTCCTAAAGCGGTTGATCTGCTGGAAGCCACACAGGCCCACGCCGGCGGCCCGGACCTGCGCGGTATTCTGGATTTTGGTACGTTCGGCTTTATCTCCAAGCCTTTGTTCCTCTGGCTTAAATGGACGCACGAGCACTGGATTCCCAATTGGGGCTGGGCCATTGCATTCCTGACGCTGGTCATCACCATGGCATTACTGCCTTTGCGCGTTTCCAGCATGAAGTCATCTCTGAAGATGGCGAAAATTCAGCCGCAGATCAAAGCCATTACGGAAAAGTACAAACGCTACAGCATTACTGATCCGCGCCGCGCTGACATGCAGAAGGAAATGTCTGAGCTGTACAAGCGTGAGGGCGTCAATCCCGTGGGTGGCTGTTTTCCCATGCTGTTGCAGATGCCGTTCCTGTTTGCGTTTTACTCCATGCTGGGGAACGCCATTGAACTGCGTCAGGCCAACTTTCTGTGGATCAAGGACCTCTCGGCACCGGACCCCTGGCACCTGCTGCCCATTTTGATCGTGATCACCATGTTCCTCACGCAGCGCAGTACGCCTCAAACCGGCATGGATCCAGCCCAGCAGAAGATGATGAACCTGATGGGCCCGCTCATGATCGGCGGTATCAGTTGGAGCGTTGCTGCTGGACTTTGTGTGTATTGGGCCATCAGTAACCTTTTGGGCTTCGTTCAGCAATTCTTCATCAATCGGTCAGAATTAGGGCAACAGGTCCGTAAGAGCAGGGAACGACGGGCAACACGCAAAAAATAATTGGCCGGCCGCCCGGTTCGTTGACTCGCGGCTGCCGCATCAGGAAAAATTGCCACATCGGGAAAAATAAAGATGCTTCAGGACAAAGTTTCATCGGCAAAGAAGATTGACGCTCTGCTGAAGAGCGTAATTGCTTCAGGCGGCTTCAAACTGAAATACCGCATTACGGTCAATCCTCCCGGGGCCACTGGCCTTGCCATGGCGCCTCCGGAAATTCTGGTTGAACTGGCCGGGCCTGATAGTGACCTGGTTCTGGAGCGCGGAGCTGAACTGCTTCGCTCCCTGGAACTGATTTCCCATGAAGCCCTGCACCTGCACGCCGAAGAGCACGATCGTGTGGTGTTCGACTGCAAAGGCTACCGTGCAGCCCGCCAGAATGAGCTCAAAATGGCGGCCGATGTGGCGGCGGAAAAAGTCCAGCGCACCGGCATCCCGTTCTCCTTTGCTCCCATGTCTTCGCGCGAGCGCCGCCTGCTTCACCTGGCTTTCCGCGATCACGAATCCCTGATGACGCAGAGTGAGGGTGAAGGCGGACGCCGCTATGTAGTCCTTTATCCAAGGGATTACAAGCCACCCCGCCCAGCCCGGCGTTAACCAAATCTTTTTCTGCTGCAGCGCTTCCGGCTTTATCATTCCTGTCGAGGACAAGGGCTTTGCCTTGCCCGATTAACCACCTTCACGGGAGCAGCTAAGAAATATGTCAACCAACGTCACCATGATTGCCGAAGTCCCGATCTTCGAACTTCTCGATGACGAGGAACGTGAAGCGCTGGCGCAAATGCTGGATAGCCGCGACTTCAAAGCTGGAGAATGCATTTTCAAATACGGTGAACAGGGTGGAGAGATTTTCATCCTCCGCAGTGGCCGCGTGGAACTCTACGTGGAGAGCACCGACGGTGAAAAAATTATCCTCGCGGAGAATGAGCGCGGAGACGTGATTGGCGAGCTGTCTTTCCTGGATGGCGGCCTCAGAACAGCCACCGCGTTGGCCCGCGAAGACACGCAGGTGCTCACCATGCATCGTGATCGCCTGCTTGAGTTCATTGACAAGCATCCTCACGCCGCCATGGATTTGCTCACTGTGGTCGGCCGCCGTTTGCGAACCACTGACGATCTACTGCGTACCCGCGTATCCCGCAATGTGAACGTGGAAGCCGAAGACCGCATGACGCTGGGTGAGCGTATCGCAGATAAAGTTGCTTCTTTCGGCGGATCGTGGACTTTCATCATCATCTTTGGCGTCGTCATGTTGATCTGGGTCCTGATGAACACCACGGCCCTCCTTCGCGACCACTTTGATCCTTACCCCTTTATCCTGTTGAACCTGTTCCTGTCAATGACGGCAGCGATTCAAGCGCCGGTCATCATGATGTCGCAGAACCGGCAGTCATCCAAAGACAGGCTCCAGGCTGACATGGACTATGAAGTCAATCTCAAGGCCGAACTGGAAGTGGCGCAACTGCACCGCAAAGTTGACAATATGTATGAACGGCTGGAAGAGCACTTTGCCAAACTGCACCAGCAGAACCCGAACCGCCACTAACGGAAAGATGTCTGACAAGACTTGAATCTTGATGACACCATCGTAGCCATTGCCACCCCGCCCGGCCGCGGGGGCATTGGCGTGGTCCGCCTCTCCGGTCCGGAGTCCCGCGTGATTGCCGGGAGCATGCTGCGCCTGAAATCCCAGATGGAACCGGGCCGCGCGATTTTTGGCGAACTCCTTGATCCCGATAGCGGTGATCGCATTGATGAAGCCGTAATTACATACTTCGCCAAGCCACATTCCTACACTTCGGATGACGTCATTGAAATCTCAGCACACGGCTCACCGGTAGTCCTTCGCCACATTGTGGAACTGGCCACCGCGCGCGGCGCGCGCATGGCAGAGCCAGGCGAGTTCACCATGCGGGCCTTCCTCAACGGACGCATTGATCTCACCCAGGCAGAAGCGGTACGCGACCTCATCGAATCACAAACGCTCTTTCAGGCGAAGATTGCTGCCCAGCAGCTGGAAGGTGCGCTCTCCAAACGTTTGCAGCCGATCAAGAAGCGTCTGGTCGACCTGGTGGCTGTGATGGAAGCGGGCATCGACTTCGCCGAAGACGACGTCTCAGTGCTGCCCGCATTCGAAATCCGCCAGCGCCTCAACGCCATCGTAAAGCCGCTGGAACAGCTGCAGGCGACCTTCGCCTACGGAAAGATTGTGCATGAAGGCTTTACCCTGGCGATTGTTGGCCGGCCCAACGTTGGGAAATCAAGTCTGTTCAATCAGTTGGTTGAGCGCGAACGAGCCATCGTCACGGCCACTCCGGGCACAACACGTGATCTGGTAACTGAGACAGTCGCGCTGGGCGGCATTCCTCTCAAGTTGATTGATACCGCTGGTATCCGCGAATCCCGTGATGAAGCCGAAAGCATTGGCATACGCAAATCCTATGAAGCGCTGGGTGAAGCCGACATGGTGCTAGTGGTCCTGGATAGCTCGCAAGACCTTACCAGTGAAGACGAGAAGTTAATGGGTTCAGTTGCCGGAAGACGCGCTCTTACTGTGGCGAACAAGACTGACTTGAACGGCTCTCACGCCATTGCCGCGCAACTCAATTCTGACGATCGATTGAAGCTAGTTCCCACCTCAGCGCTAACCGGAGCCGGGATTGACGAACTGCGGCAGGAAATTCTCAACCAGATCTCCGGCCAGTCCGGCGGCGAACAGGAAACAGGTTTTCTCACCAACGTCCGCCATCAACGCCTGGTGCTGGAAGCCATCACCTGTCTGGACACAGCCAGCGAAGCCGCTGACCGCCACGTCCCGCACGAAATGATCATGCTCGATCTCTATGGCGCCCTGCGTCCTCTGGACGCCATCACCGGCGAAACCACCACGGATGACATTTTGAATCTGATCTTCAGCAGCTTCTGTATAGGGAAGTAGCCCCTCAGAGAAAGCGGCGAGCCGCCTTTAGTCGGCTAAGGAAACGCAACGCTGACAGTCATGGTTCCCTGAATGTCGTCAAGATTGTCGCGTCCGCGCTGGAATGTAACGCCAGGCTTGCTGGCGAATGTATTGGCCAGGCGCAGTTCTTTTACCTGCAGCATTCGTCCACCATCCAGCCCGATATATTCGTCATACGTCGCACCGGCCAGATAGTAAGTGTGTCCGTGAAACACGATCAAAGAAATGTTTTTTATCTGCAAGCCATAAATCAGGCCGTCAATGTTCGTAGGCGCGCCGGCCACGTATTGCAATTCCAGCGTGGCATGGCGGCCATCAGCGAGCACCACTTCTCTGTTTACCAGTTTCGTCAGCGCCTCTACTGACGGCATTTCCGGTACGCACAATTCTCCGGAATTCAGGCGCATGATCCAGTAGCTCTGGTCCAGCTGGACACCTTGTTTTGCCAGCATGGTTTCCAGGCCGGCAGCCACTGCCCAGTTTTCGCATTCCTGCTTAGCCGTGCTGAGTTTGTTCACAGGGATGTCAGCCGTCTGGTCCGGCTTGAGCTGATAGCTCTGTGCCTGCTTCTTCTTGTCGCCGCCATAAGCAGATACCACAGACAAGAGGAGCAGCGCACTCAGGACCATCAGCGAACGTTTCATGGACAGAGTGTAAGCCTGATTGCAGGATTTGGAGATAGAGCATTCGCCGGAGGGCATCTATCAGTAATCAGTAAACCAGTAAACCTACTTCCCAATAGCCGCCATGGTTTTGCGAAATAGCGTCTCGAATGACTCGCCGGCTGCCGCGCCCAGCTTGGCCAGCGCCCGTTCCGCGATTGGTCGCTGGTAGCCAAGATTGACCAGCGCTGAGATCACATCTTCTTCCACCGGTGTCACCGTGGAAATGACCGGAGTTACTCCAAACGAATCCAGCTTGTCACGCAGCTCCAGGACCATGCGTTCAGCGGTTTTCTTTCCGATGCCCGGAATGCGTGTGAGTGCCGCCAGATTATTACCGCGAATTGCTCCCACAATCGCCTCAGACTGCATGCCGCTGAGAATAGTGATGGCCAGCTTGGGACCAATGCCACTTACGCTAATCAACTTCTCAAAAAGCTGCTTCTCTTCGGCGCGAATGAAGCCGAATAACGCCAGCGCATCTTCGCGAACATGTGTATGCACAAACACTGAAACTTCTGACCCAAGCTGCGGCAGATCAGAGAACGTGGGAATGCTGATGATGACTTCATAGCCGACGCCGGCGGCCTCGATGATGGCCTGGTTGGGATGCTTGGAAATCAGCTTACCTCTGAGGTGTGCAATCATTATTTGCGAAAACCGCTCGACACCTTGGCCCTGGCCTCAGGCATCGTGCTCCTTTTGCTTTCGGCTCGGCGCGCAAGTCGGCCTCGCCGTGATTTGACCAACTAGAGTAGCTTTGCTCCAACAAAAAAGCCCTTACGTCCTGCGCCGGTAAAAAATATTGAATTGAAAATCCGGATTGGGCGGAAACAGCAACGCGATCTTCTTCAACCGTTCCGCCATTGCCGAAGGAGCCAGTAACGGATATTCACGTTCGCGCAGATCGCGATATTCCACGTCCAGGTACAGCGAGAGCAGGTAAATGGCAATGCTGTCAGAGAAAGCGGCCGCCAGGTATTCTGATTTGGCTTTTTCGTTGCCGCCTCGCCCAGCGCCGTCGCCCAGCGCCAGCTTGCGAAATTCATTCGCATCCAGACTGGTCTCGCCACGGACACCGCTCACTGCCTGTGCCCACACCAGCTCACCAAACTCAGCTGAGAGTCCGGCTTTGTCAACAAAGGCGTGCCCCACGTTGATAAAGAGCTCGAAGGCGATGGAGAAACGGTCATCCAGAAGTCGCGTGGAGATAAAGACGCATTGTGAGTCGCCGGAATCGATGTTGCGATGGCAAATAGCCGAGTCGATCAACTGCGGATCAAATCGCTCGGCGATCAAAGTCTTGTCGCCGTCGCCGATGGTAAGCGGCACAAAATAAAATGCCTTGCGTGTGAGAGCTGCGGCAATGGTTCGCGGAATGGCCTGGATCATGCGCTCAATATCGTTGGAAGGAAGCGTGACCTCGCCCGCGGTTGCGTAACAGACGCCATTGGGCGACTGGTTTACCCGGACGTCACGTATGATCTCCTGGGCGGTTCTCATTTCAGCATTGCTCACCGGGTTCACGGTATTATTCTAAATGAGACGCAATCCACCTGCGTCCCAACACTTATGCGTAAATTACTGCTCAGCGCCGGTATCGGCCTGGCCTCTGGCCTGATCACTTTCTTTCTTTCCGTGGCATTCCTGTGTTTTGTGCTGCTTTTCGTGGGCGCCGTGCAGCATAGCCGCCCGGATATGACGCTTACTTATAAAGTTGCCGCGCCGGTGGGTATACTGGCTGCCATCACCGGGTTCACCATTACACTGGTGCGTTCCATTCGCGCAGGTTTGCGCTCAAATCGGGTGCAGTAAACCTGGTTCGCAGTAAATCTGGTTCGCCGGCCATCAGGGGCTCTCACCGGAGGCTGACGCAATGAAAACTCGACGAAAGATCATCGTTTATATCGCTACCAGTGCCGACGGCTATATCGCCCGGCCGGATGGCGATGTTGAGTGGCTAAACCGCCGGCCCAGCAACGTCGATTATGGTATACGCGCCTTCTACCGGACCATCGACACCATTCTCTGGGGGCGTAAGACGTATGGCTGGCTTCTGAAGTATTTCAAGAAGCACCGCACCAAAGGCGAAATGTTTGACCGCAAGGTTGCCAATTACGTGTTTTCGCGTAAACCGCCAAAGAAGGTGGCAGAGGGTGCGGAGTTCGTGTCGCAACCAGTCAAAGCCTTTGCGCGGCGTCTGCGCGCAACTCCGGGAAAGCATATATGGATGATGGGTGGTGGAGAGCTGATCGCCTCGTTTCTTGACGCTGGCGAGATCGATGAGTTCGACATCCACGTCATTCCCACCTTCATAGGGAAAGGCATTCCGCTGATCGCGCCGCGTCATCGCGACGTTGCACTCCATTTGCGCTCGGTGCGAAAGTTTCCTGACGGTGCTATTCGACTGCGCTATGAAGTCGCAAAAGAGCCCGCCGCCATCAAGCGAAAGCGGAGCAAGTAGTCGTGAGCAAGCGTCAACCCGTCACTTATCAAGACGAAGTGCGCCCTCAAATCGGCCGCGCCGCCGCCCGGATTTTTGCCGCCAATGATCGCATCAACCAGATGCTGATCGAGCATCTGGATCCCGCCGCGTGGAAAGCCAGGACGCCTGGCAACATTCGCACCATCGCTGCGATCTTCACGCACATGCACAACGTCCGCACCAAGTGGGTCAGGCTTACAGCTCCATACATCAAGGTTCCTCCACAGCTCAACCGCTCCCGCTGCACTCCGCGGCAGGCGCGTACGGGACTCGCCAAAAGCGCAGCTTGTTGCTCGAAGATGCTCGCGGACGCTCTCGGCGATGGAAGCCGGCGCATCAACAAGTTTCGCCGCGACGCCTGGGCCAAACCATGGCCGGTCGGTCCGGAAATGCTCTGCTACATGATTTCTCACGAAGCCCACCATCGCGGGCAGGTATGTATGCTTGCGCATCAACTGGGTTTCCCGTTGCCGAACAAAGTCACGTCTGATTTGTGGAACTGGGAAAAAATCTGGAAGGAACTTGGCTCGCCCGGCGGCTCTTCTTTACAAATCTTTTCATGAAATCAACGTTTGACCCTGTCTGCCTGCAGATTTACACTTCTCTGCCTCGCCAAAGTAATCATCAAGAGCCATCAAGGAGTAACAATGAACATGTCCCGGCGGATTACCGCCCTGTTTCTGACCGCACTATGCCTGCTCGGCATGAGCACTATGTTTGCCCAGGAAAAAGTTGACCTGGAGACCATCTCTCGCATTCGTTATGAAGGCTTCCACAATTCAAAGATTATGGAGACGGCCAGCGGACTCATGGATGAGATCGGCCCGCGCCTTACCGGCTCTCCCAATGTGAAGAAAGCCAATGAGTGGACGCGTGACAAGCTCACTGAATTCGGCCTGGTTAACTCCCACCTTGAGCCCTGGGGGCCCTTCGGCCGTGGCTGGTCGAATGAGTACGTGAACGTCCGCATGACGGCTCCAGACACCGCCGCTCTCATCGCTTACGCCAAAGCGTGGACTCCCGGCACCAACGGCGCAGTCAAAGGCAAAGTGATGCGAATCAACATTCGCACGCCGCAGGACCTGGCGAAGTACAAAGGCAAGCTCGCCGGCAAAATTCTTCTGATCGGCGATGATCCGGAAATCAAGCCGTCCGTCGAAGCTCTCGCAGAGCGCTATAACGAAAAGTCCCTGGCCGACGTCTCGCAATATCAGATTCCCAGTGAGCGCAATGACGCCCGCTTCCGTGAATTTCAGCGGCGCGCCCGCTTCCAGCGCGAAGTCAACAAATTCTTCGACGAGGAAAAAGTCCTCGCCGTGATTGATCACAGCCGCGGCGCAATTGGCGGCGGTACCGTGTTTGTGCAGCAGGGCGGATCGTTCAAAGTCGGCCTCACACCCGGTACTCCTCAGCTCACCATGGCGCAGGAGCACTGGAACCGCATTGTCCGCATTCTGGCGGCAAAGAAAGATGTTGAGCTTGAACTCAATGTCAAGAACACCTTTTACGACGATGCCAGCACGCAGTGGGACACCATTGCCGAAATTCCGGGCACGGATAAAAAAGACGAAGTGGTCATGCTGGGCGCTCACCTGGATTCGTGGCACACCGGCACCGGCGCGACTGACAATGGCGCCGGAACCGTGGTCATGATGGAAGCTGTCCGCATCCTCAATGCTCTGGGCATCAAGCCGCGCCGCACCATTCGCATTGGCCTGTGGACCGGTGAAGAGCAGGGCTTACTGGGTTCACAGTGGTACGTGGCCCATCACTTTGGCACCCGTCCGGAATTTAAGGATGCTGACCGCAAAGGCGACCCCACAGTCATTCGTCGCGATGCGGGACCGATGACGGTGAAGCCGGAAGCTGCCAAGGTCTCCGCGTATTTCAACGTAGATAACGGAACCGGCAAGCTGCGCGGCGTTTACATGCAGGAGAACGCCGCAGTGGAACCGATCTTCGAAGCGTGGATGAAGCCATTCCGCGATCTTGGCATGGACACATTGACCATGCGAACTACAGGCGGAACCGATCACCTTTCCTTCGATGCGGTCGGTATTCCCGGCTTCCAGTTCATACAGGATCCGGTGGAGTATGACACGCGTACCCACCACTCCAACATGGACGTATATGACCGCCTGCAGCCGGAAGACCTGAAACAGGCGGCCGTCGTTGTGGCGTCGTTTGTCTATCTGGCTTCGCAGCGTGACCAGATGTTCCCGCGTAAGCCGGTGGAAAAAGAACTGCCACCGCCACCGCCCGATGACGAAGACAATCCACCATCGCCGGTGACCAACCCTGCGGCGGCGGATCGTCCGCAACCGCCAAAGCCGGCGGAAGAGCGCCCACCGCAGGCCCAGCCTACGCCAACGCCACGGCCGAAGAACTAATAAGGTTAGCTGTAGAAATTTTCGGGGGACGCGGAAACGCGCCCCCTTTTTTTACTGGGCCGAATACCCGCCATCCACCGTAAACGCTGATCCAGTAATCCACTTTGATTCGTCACTCGCCAGCAGCACGGCCATTCCAGCAATGTCATCTGGTTGTCCAAATCGTCCAGCAGGATGCATGGCAATCCTCTGCTTACGCGCGGCTTCATCCATGCCAAATGCCGCCACCATCTCTGTTTCCACAATGCCCGGGCATATGCAGTTCACACGGATGTTTTCGGCCGCATGATCAAGCGCCATGGCTTTCGTCATGGCCAGCACCGCGCCTTTTGACGCCGCGTACGCCACGCGGTTGCGTGCTCCCAGCGTGCTCAACACAGAGCCCATGTTAATGATCGATCCGCCGCCCGCCGCTCGCATATGCGGCAAGACCGCTCGCGAAAGTTGCCAGACGGCGCGAACGTTGGTATTGAACGTCTGCTCCCAGACTTCGTCAGAAAGTGACTCAGCGGTTCCGGGCAGGAGCACGCCGGCATTGTTCACCAGAATATCTACACGCTTGAATTTCTCCATCGTGGCGTTTACCAGGGAAGTGATTTCGGCGGGATTGGCAACATCACAAGCCACGGGAACAGAGTTCGGGCCAATTTCTTTTGCGGCGGATTGCAGCTTCTGCTGATCGCGTCCGCTGATCACAACCTGTGCACCTTCGCAGACAAATGCATGGGCAATGGCTTTGCCAATACCGCTTCCGCCGCCAGTGATGATGGCGACTTTGTGGGTCAAACGCATGCAGGGATTGTATGCAGCGATGTGATGCTTGGGAAGATCAGGTCTTATGTGTTTCGCGGGCGCTTACTTCGAGTACAAATGAAGGTCCCGATCATGTCCCTTACCGCCATGCTCGCCGCGTTCCACCGCGATGCCGCCAATCGTGGAAAGAAGCACGCTGCGTACACTTGGAGGACCATAGGATGGTGAGCCTGGGGACGAATCATGCCAGGCCGGCTTTTCAGAGTGCAGGTACTCACCCGAGCCGCCTGTGGGAGGATTTGAAGTGAAGCGATAGGCTGAGGTTTCGGGAATTGACCGGCTGACCCGCAACGAAGTCAGGTTGTCAGGATATTGGTAAGTGCCCGGCGCATTTTCCGTGGCTGCTTTGGCCATCAACTTTGCTTTATGAGCAACCGCCTGGTGCTTATTGTTCTGTGCGGACGCGGAAGAGACCACGTCAGCCACTGTCTGCGGCTGTCCGGCAAAATCCATCAGGACAGATAGAGCAGGGCACGCCACACCAAACATAACCACGAAAACCAGACTACCGAAGGCAGCGGCCAGGCTCCTCCAGAGAGGCGTCTTCACCGGTTCAGACAGGATGCAGCGGATGCGGAGCCCAAGCAGTGATGGCGAGGAAGCGAAGTCGACGCCATAAGAAGCCACTTGTTGCAGCATGCGCAGACGAACAAAGCGGGCAAGACTGGTCGCGTAATCCGCCCTGTGTTCCGGCCGAGCCTGGATGACTGCTCGGTCGCAGGCCAGTTCACGTTCAAGTCGCATGTTTTTGCGTGCGTGCCACGCCGCGGGATGAAAGAAAAGCAGCGTGCAGAATATGTCACTGATCAGTGCCCAGAGATAATCGCGGCGCACAATATGACTCAGCTCATGACTCAGAATGTCAGACAGGCCGGAATACTCTTCCATCTGCTGGCAGATCTGAGGAAGAAGAATTCGAGGACGCCACCAATAGGCCGTAGCCGGGGAGATCATGCCGGGAAGAACGACCAGAGAGCAGCGGCGGACGCCAAACTCGTGACAAAGATTGTTGAACAACACTTGCAGCCCGGGTGCAGCCGCAGTCCCGCAGCTCACCACAAGCCGCAGCCGGACGTGCTTCCAGGCCTTCGCAATCAGCAGTATGCCTACCCCCAGGCCGTAGCCCCAGGTGATCAGGGTTCCGGCGGGAACCACGTAGGTGCTCCATCGCGCCGGGATCAGGAGATGATGGCTGCCGTGAGCTACAACGCTTTGGGCAGCGCCGCCGAATAATCGAAATCGAGGGGTGGAGAATCCGACAATATAAATCGCCAGGGAGGCGAACCAGTAAAAAGCGGAAAGAATGAGAAAGCCAAACCAGACCCTGAACCGAAGGTGCGGGCCCGGCAACAGCCGAACCACAATCGCGCACACCACAAACCCCGCTGAAACCTGGAGGAAGTACGTCAGCAACGTTCCGGCGAAATGTAAGTAATGAGAAGGTTCCATTCGGCACCACGAAAGCCTTCAACGGCAAAATCCGGAGTTACTTAATCGACTCACCCTTTTGGATGCGGTAATTCCGGATCAAATTTTCCAGTTCGTTCAGCTCGGATTCGTTGACCGGACCCGCCTCAAGCAGATTGACCAGCAATTCCGCCGGCGATCCGCCAAAATTCTGTTCCAGCAGCGTTTGCACGGAGAGCCTGCCCACGTGGTCACGTGATACGCAGGGTTCAAAGACAAATACTCGGCCACGACTGATATGACGTACCAGACCTTTTTCTTCCATGATGCGGAGGATTGTCTGCGTAGTCTTGTAATTTGGACGAGGGTTCAGGTTGGGATGGCTGATTACATCCTCCACCGTCCCCTGACTGATCTCCCATAGCACTTGGAGAATTCTCATTTCTGCACGTGTTGGCAGAACGGTGTTGGTTTGGGCTTCCATAGAACTCATTATCTCCCGGAATGGTCGGTTGCTACTAGAATTGCTCTAGAGAAGATATCACGTTTGCTGTCAGTGGCTTCCGGGATTTTTCCCCGATTTTGCGCGGGGATTCGATAAAAGCGCAAGAAGAATCCCGGTCATCCACAGGTAATATCCCTGCAGCGGCGCCAGATGGACCTTGTAGAAGAAGATCCAGCAAAATACGAACATCAGGGCGATCAGGCAGCGTAAAACAAGCGTCCAGCGCTGATTCGGAGCCACAAGCATCACCAGCAACCCGAGAATAAATGCGGGATTGATCCAGCCACTGATCAGCAGAGAGAACCATTGCAGCGGCGATTCATGGCGCATGGTCACGGAATCTTTGCCACCCCAGGGAGCTGACAGGCTAAGCGTGGCGCACTTATATCCCAGAAGTCCGGCAGTGTTGCCCTTGGCGGATGCGTCCTTCACAGCAACCATGTTGAAGCTGACGGCGAACAGTGCCAGGCCAGCCAGCAGCGCCAGCCATCTCAGTGGTTTCACAGTGCTCTAACTCCCCGGTTTTAAATTTATTGGCTTTGTTGCTGAGATTGTAGCGTCAGTTTCCCCAGCTTGCACCAGAGAACCTGCAATAGCGGATTCAACGCGGATAAGCGTGGGCGCTGCACGCCCCGCTACTAGCTTTTGCTCTGTGTTCCTCTGCGTCCTCTGTGGTTAAAACTTCTTCCTTTGGTTTTTTGAAATCCGCGTTCATCAGCGCAAATCAGCGGTAAGTAAGAAGGTTTTGGTGGGATTCAAGCCAAACCGCTGAAAATGTTAGACTCAAAGTTTACGGATCGCCAGCGCTTCAATGGTCAATCCGGCCCCGAAATCTATGTCACAAACGGCTACCACCATGATCAGCGTCACGCTGCCTGACGGCAGTAAGAAGGAAGTTCCCAAAGGCACTACCGCCTATGACATCGCCAAATCCATCAGTCCGCGATTGGCGGATGCCGCCTTGTCGGCCAAAATCAAGCCGGCATCATGGAAGGAGCCTGTCGCCAGCGGCAATGGCCAGCCGGGGGACGAAAAATCGCCGGGCAGCATGCATGCGCAGCAGTCGAAAGACGGATGGGCTTTTGCCGACCTCAGCAAGCCGCTGGAAGAAGACGTTGAGCTGCGCCTGCTCACTGATAAAGATCCTGAGGCGCTGGACGTTTACCGCCACTCGTCGGCACACGTGCTAGCCACCGCAGTGCTGGAGCTCTTTCCTGAAACCAAGCTGGGGCACGGGCCATTCACGGAAAGCGGATTCTTCTATGACTTCTACCGTCCCACGCCGTTTACGCCGGAAGACCTGGAGAAGATCGAAAAACGCATGCAGGAAGTGGTGCAGCGCGATGAAAAATTTCAGCGCGAGCTCATCCCTCGCGATGAAGGCCTGAACCGTTTCCGCACCGAAGGCGACTTCATGAAGGTCCACTTCGTGGAGCAGTTCACTAAAGATGGTGAAGAGATTTCCACCTATCGCAACGGCAAATTTGTGGATTTCTGCCGCGGACCTCATGTGCCTTCCACGGGAAAGATCAAGGCATTCAAGCTGCTCAACATTGCCGGAGCGTACTGGCTTGGCGACGAAAAAAATCCGCAGCTCCAGCGCATCTACGGAACTTCATTCTTCAACAAAAAAGACCTTGAGCAGCACATGCACGCGATTGAAGAAGCCAAGAAGCGCGACCATCGCGTGCTGGGCCAGCAGCTTGACCTGTTCAGCATTCAGGAGCTGGCCGGCCCGGGACTGATCTTCTGGCATCCCAAGGGCGGCATCATCCGCAAGGAGATGGAAGACTGGATGCGCGAAGAGTATCTCAAGCGCGGATACGCGCTAGTGTACACGCCGCACCTCTTCCGCGTGAATTTGTGGCAGACCAGCGGACATGAAGGTTATTACGCGCAGAACATGTTCACGCCCATGAAGCTGGATGACGCTGACTATCGCGTGAAGCCCATGAATTGTCCGGGACACATTCTGATCTATGCCGATTCGCTGAAGTCGTATCGTGACCTGCCGCAGCGCTATGGCGAACTGGGTACGGTGTACCGCTACGAGAAATCAGGCGTGATGCACGGATTGCTTCGCGTCCGCGGCTTTACCCAGGACGATGCTCACATCTTCTGCATGCCCGAGCAGATTGAAGATGAGATTGTCGGCTGCGTTGATTTTGCCCTGGCCGTGCTCAAGACGTTTGGCTTTGATCAGTATCAGGTCGAACTCAGCATATGGGACCCCAACGATAAGAAGAGTTTTGTGGGCGGCGAAGAGAACTGGAATCTGGCCATCGGGTCGCTTGAACGTGTTCTGCAGAAGATGAAGATTCCCTACAAGACCATCGTGGGTGAAGCGGCATTCTACGGGCCTAAGATCGACGTAAAGCTGGTGGACGCCATCGGACGCCTGTGGCAGCTTTCAACCGTCCAGTTTGATTTCAACCTACCCGCGCGTTTCAATCTTGAGTACGTGGCGGAAGACGGTACGCGCAAGCAGCCGGTGATGGTGCATCGTGCTTTGTTTGGGTCAGTGGAACGCTTCTTCGGCGTGCTGATCGAACATTTTGCCGGCGCGTTCCCGGTATGGCTGTCGCCCGTGCAGGTGGCGTTGATCCCCATCAGTGAAAAACATGTGGATTACGCGAATAAAGTAGCCGATCAGCTCAAGGCCGCCGGTGTGCGCGTGCACGTGGACGATCGCAATGAAAAGATGAACGCCAGAATCCGCGAGCAGACCATGCAGAAAGTGCCATTCCTTCTGGTTGTTGGAGAAAAAGAAGCCGAGGCGGGGACGGTGAATGTCCGCGTGCGCGGCCAGCAGCAGCCCGAAGGCACTTACCCCGCGACCGAGTTTGTGGAGAGGGTGAAGAAGCTGATCGCGGCGAAGGCCGTGTCGCTGAGCTAACTAAAAACCTTACCGCTGATGATCGCGGATTCGGAAAAGCGATTGAGTTGATGGGGACCCTGCAATGCGTTTGGGGTCCCATTTAAAATCTTTCCATGCCCTCAAATTTCCCTGGTTTTTCCCCCGATGCACTCGCCTTTCTGCGCTCACTCAAGCGCAACAATCGTCGTGAATGGTTCCAACCGCGCAAAGAGAAATATGACAAGCTGATTAAGGCTCCCATGCTGGAGCTAATAAGCGCTCTGAACGAAGAGCTGGCGCAGTTCGCGCCGGAGTATGTAACGCCGCCGCAGAAAGCGGTCTATCGCATTTATCGTGATACGCGCTTTGCCAAGGACAAGACGCCTTACAAGACGCACGTCTCCGGCATCTTTCCCCGCCACACGGCGGTCAAGCGCGAAGGATCAGTCTTTTACTTTCACTTCACAGAAAAGGAACTGCTGTTCTTCGGCGGCGTGTATTCGCCAGAACGCGACGAGCTGATGGCTTATCGAACACTGCTGCAGGAACATTACGAAGAATTTCAGGGAATCCTGAAAAACGCCAAGCTGAAGAAGACAGTCGGCGGATTACAGGGAGAGAAGCTCACGCGTACGCCCAAAGGCTTTCCCGTCGACCATCCTGCCGAAGGCCTGCTGCGGCATAAGCAGTGGTATCTGGAAGCCACCATCGACGTAAAGATCCTCACTGGCAAAAAGCTGATACCCGAAATGGTGCGTCACTTCAAACTGATGGCGCCATTCGTTGAGTTCCTGAACAGGCCATTCCTGCAGAAGAAGAAACCAAAGAAGGCCATGATGTTCTCGATGTTCTGATTTCTGTCGCTCCGCTCCAGCGACAAACGTTCTTCCTCTGTGTCCTCTGTGGTTAACGGCTTTCCCCATGTACACTGTACGACGCCGAATGAATGGCTGATTCATTGCCGGCCAAGGTAGGAGACCTATGGACCTGAATCTAAGCCCCTCAGAACTTTCTTTCCGAGATGAACTACGCGCGTGGCTGTACGCAAACGTCCCTAAGGGATGGGAGGGGAAACGTGGCCAGGAATCAATGGAATCACGTTTTGATTTCCTGAAGCAGTGGCAGCGCCGCATGTATGAAGCGGGGTGGGCCGGCGTCTCATGGCCCAAAGAATATGGCGGACGCGGCGCCAGCCTGATGCAGCAGGTCATCTTCTGGCAGGAGCTGGCGCGGGCAGGCGCTCCACCTCTGGCGAATGTTCTGGGCGTGGGGCTGGTTGGTCCAACGCTGATCGCATTCGGTACTGACGCGCAGAAGAAGCGCTATCTGGCAAAAATCCTGAGCGCGGAAGAGATCTGGTGCCAGGGATTCTCCGAGCCCGACGCCGGATCAGATCTCGCCAACGTCCGTTGTGAGGCGAAGCTAAACGATACCGGCGACCACTACATCGTCAACGGCCAGAAGGTCTGGAACAGCTACGGCTGGGCGGCGCACTGGTGCCAGCTGGTGGTCCGCACCGATCCCTCGGCAGCCAAACATAAAGGATTGACCACGCTGCTGGTCGACATGAAAACCAAAGGCGTTGATGTGCGTCCGCTGCGCCAGATGACCGGCGAGACTGAATTCAACGAGATTTTCTTTCACGACGTGCTGGTGCCCATAGAGAACGTGGTTGGAAAAGTAAACGAAGGCTGGGAAGTGGCCATGGGCACGCTCATGCATGAGCGCGGCACGCTGGGCGCCGGCATTCAGGTGATGTACCAGCGCAACATGGAACGCTTGATCGAGCTGGCGAAAAAGACGCAACGCAATGGCGGCAAAGCCGCAGACGATCCTGTAGTACGGCAGAAGCTGGCGCAATGCTACGCAGAGATCGAAATCATGCGCTGGAACCAGGGACGCGCGTTCAGCCGCATTTCCTCAACGGGAGTCCCGGGACCGGAAGGCTCCATCCAGAAAATCTTCTGGAGTGAGCTGAACCAGCGCTTTCAGCAGATTGCCCAGGAAATTCTTGGACCGTATGCACAACTGGAAGCAGGCGATCCGCTGGCCATCGACAACGGCGCATGGTCATACGGATATCTGCGTGCCCGGGGCAACACCATTGAAGCCGGGACGTCAGAGATTCAGCGCAATATTATTGGGCATTTTGTGCTGGGATTGCCAAAGAGTTACTAAGAACCATTCACCACGGAGACACGGAGACACGGAGAACTGCCAAAGCAAACGAAGGTTTTCATAGAGAACGAGGCAGGCTCATTCGTGAAACACATTCACAATGAGAAGACGCTGGAGCTGAAATCTACAACCAGGGTTTCGCGGGCATATCCGTTTCCGTATGGATTCGTCCTGGATACCACCGGTGAAGATGGTGACAATGTCGACTGTTTTGTTCTTACAGATCGCCCGCTGCGCACCAGAGATGTTGTCGAATGTGAAGCCTTAGCTTTGATGGAGCAGATTGAAGATGGAGAAGTCGATCACAAAATTCTGGCCCACATGGCTGGCGATCCGGAATACCTGAATGAGGGACGGAAACAAGCGTTTGTCGATTTTTCGCGCCACGTCTTTGATCACGTTCCCGGCAAGAGAATGGAAATCGGCCAATTTCTGGATCGCGACGTCGCTTTGAGGTATTTAGAGGAGCACGAGGACAAACGAGGAAGTTGCTCAGGGAAGAACGGTCTCTTCCAGATCGATCTTTGATTCGGTTTTCTCCGTGTCTCCGTGCCTCCGTGGTGAGATTTGGATTTCCGTTTTCCCGGCGAGCAATCCGTGGCGAGATTTTGATTTTAGGAGCAAGTCACAATGCAATTTGGCCTCAGTGAAAGCCAGCAGATTTTGAAAGACACCGCCCGCAAATTTTTTGCCGGCGAGTGTGCCATGCCCGAAACCCGCAAACTCATGGAAACCGAAACCGCGTATGACGCGGGTTTATGGCGCAAGCTGGCGGACCAGGGATTTACCGGCATCATTATTCCTGAAGAGTTTGGCGGCATGGGGCTGGGGCTGGTGGAGTTGATCCTGCTCATGGAAGAAGCCGGATACGCATTGCTACCCGGTCCGCTTTACTCAACCGTGATGGCCGGAGCGGTGCTGAACGCATGCGGATCAGCGGAGCAAAAGCAGAAGTTCCTGCCACGCATCGCCTCAGGCGACGCCCGGGCTACAGTCGCATTTCTTGAAGCCGCAAGCAGTTGGGAAATGGAAGACCTGCGCATCTCTGGCGCGGCGGGCAAATTGAATGGCGCGAAATTCTTTGTCGCGGACGCGCAGGTAGCTGACCTGATCGTGGTGATCGCCAAAGGATGTGCGTATCTGGTTGAAGCTAACGCTTCCGGTATAAAGATCGAGCCGATGAAGGGTCTTGATCTGGGCCGCAAGATTTATTCCGTCAAGTTCAGCAGCACACCCGCGGAACAGCTCACGGGTGACAGGAGCTCAATTGAACGTGCTTTGCAAATAGGTACCGCCGCCTTGACCGCTGAGATGACTGGCGGAATGCAGCGCGTGATGGAGCTGGCCGTTGCCTATGCCAAAACGCGTAAGCAGTTCGGCAAAGCCATCGGCAGTTTTCAGGCGGTACAGCACATGTGCGCGGAGATGTATCTGGAAACTGAGAGCTCACGCTCAGCCGCTTACTATTCGGCCTGGGCCCTGGAAGAAAACTCTCAGGACGCGGCTGCCGCCGTCTCCATTGCCAAAATGTATGCCAGTGATGCGGCGCGAAACGTCGGCAATCGCGGGATACAGGTCCACGGCGGCATGGGGTTTACCTGGGAAAACGATGTTCATCTTTACTATCGTCGCGCCAAGGCGAGCGAGACCATGCTGGGCGATGCGACGTTTCATCGTGAGCGCATTGCGAAGATCGTCGTCGGCTAATTTTCACCACGGAGACACGGAGAACTGCCACAACCTTCTGCCGCAGATGAACGCAGACAAACGCAGATAAGCCGAAAATCTCACCACGGAGGCACTGAGACACGGAGAAAAGCGAAGAGTAGCGAGCGAGAGTTTGGCGCACTTTATTTCCCCGATGACTTTTCTTGTTGCCCTTTTTGTTCATCGGGTTGTAGTGCTCAGACTCTCAGGCGTGACTGCGCTTGTCCGCGATATTCTGGAGCAAAGATGTTGGGTTTCTCCGTGTCTCCGTGCCTCCGTGGTGAGATTTTGACTTTCGGTTTTGCCAACTGCTGATTGCCATTTGCCAATTGCTATTCTTCACACCAAGTCAAACTTCAACTCTCCCAGCTTCTCCACGCTACAGGCAATCTTGTCCCCGGGCTTGAGCCATACCTGCTTGTCTTTGGGCTTGCCCTGAATTACGCCTTCTGGAGTGCCGGTAAAGATGATGTCGCCCGGACGCAGCGTGATGAACTCGGTGATGTAGCTGATGATCTGTCGGGTATTGAAAATAAAATCGCTTGTGGTCGACGACTGCCGAGTCTCACCATTGACCCGGCATTCCAGCTTCAGCTTGTCCGGATCAATCTGATCGGCGGTGACCATGTATGGGCCAAGCGGCGCGAACTGATCCGGAGTCTTGCCTACCATCCATTGGCCGCCGGTTTCAAGTTGAAGATCGCGCGCGGTGAAGTCGTTGCCTGTGGCATATCCTGCCACATAGTTGAGTGCGTCGGCTTCGCTCACGTTGTGGGCCTGCTTGCCCATTACGATCACCAACTCAACTTCGTAATCAAACTTCTTTGCGTTGTCCACCGGGAGTTTCACGGTGCCATTGTGGTGATTGAGGGTGTTGTTGAACTTGTTGAACAACACCGGCTGTTTGGGAATAGGCGCGCCGATCTCTTCCGCATGATGCCGATAGTTAAGGCCCACACAGACAATCTTCTCCGGACGGCTCACCAGTGGTCCGTATTCCACACCATCTTCTTTCAGATAGGCAGCCGATGCGGATTTCGATTTCTCTGCCGCGGCAACCAGTGCCTGCAGACTGGGACCATCTTCATTCTGCAACAGGTCATCCATGGTGGCGGGTGCATGCATATTCAATGATTTTGCCGCTTGCTGTATATCCAGAATGCCCTTGTCCGTCTTCACGCCGAGTTTCAGTTCGCCTGTTTGCGAATAAGGTTGCGAGCCCGTGCTGCGGAAGGTCAGCAACGTGAGACCTTTAGCCATGCCGCGTTCGCGCTTCTGATCTGGACTGGATTTGGCGTCGCCGTGGGCGAGACCGCCGGATGCTGCAAGTGCGACCATGGCGCTGGCTCCCTTCAATACATCTCTGCGTGAATTATGCATGTTGGTTCCTTTCCTGAATGCGCTCCGCAGTCTAAAGACGCCGCAATATCCATGTCAACTTTTGCGTCTGTATTTTTGTTGTTTTGTTGCGCGGAACTTCAAACCACTTTAATGTTGAACCTTTAGAAAACACACTAGACTGTACTTGTTCACGGCGGCGTAATTCCCAAAATGGATTTTGATCAGCTCAGAACGTTTATAGAAGTGGCCAGGCTCGGAAGCTTTTCTCGTGCTGCAGAGAAGGTTTTGCGCTCGCAGCCGGCGGTAAGCTCGCAGATACGGCAGCTTGAGCAGGACTACGGCCAGAAGTTATTTGACCGTTCGGCAAAGTCCGTGCGGCTTACGCCCGCGGGTGAAGTGGTGCTGGACTACGCCAAGCAGTTGATCGCGTTGCACGCCAAGTCGCTGAGCGCTTCGTCCGATCACACCGGAGTAGCCACGGGAACGCTCTCTCTGGGCGCGAATGAAGGAACATTTCTTTATGTGCTGCCCAATGTGCTGACGAAATATCATCGCAAATTTCCCAGGGTGCGCATCAGCGTCTATCGCAGCTTTACCCATAAGGTGAGTGAGAAAGTTGAGCAGGGCGCCATTGATCTGGGCATTGTCACCATGCCGGTGAAATCGCCCAGCCTCGAGGTGGTGCCGGTATTTCGCGATCGCATTCAATTGATGGTTGGGCCGTAAAGCCCGCTGTTCAAACGCAAATCGGTGACGGCGGAAGAACTGGCGCAGCAGCCGATCATCCTGCCCAAGACAGGATCCATTCGCAAACTCACGGAAAAACATCTGCGGCCATTTCGGGAAAACCTGAACGTGACCATGGAGCTCACCAGCGTGGTGATGATCAAGCGCTTTGTGCGCGATGGGTTTGGAGTGTCACTGGTATGTGCCTCGTTTGCCCGCGAGAACGTGCGTCGTGGCGATGTGCGGTTGCTGAACATCGATGGCCTGGATATGTGGCGCGAGCTGGCGCTGGTCTATCGCAAAGACCGCAGTCTGCCCATGATGGCAACGTCTTTTGTTGAACTCGCCCGCAAAGAGCTTGCGTTGGGAGCGAAGCCAACAGAAGTTTAGCGCGACGATTCATCGCGTCCAGCGCGCGTTCAATCTGCTTTCAAAAAACGAATAGCAACCATCCAAATTACCAATTTCCCTTTCCACACACTGTGATCTATCAATGACCATGGACGGGAAGTTCTCCCATGGTGCACCGGATGAATACACTACTGCCTCCAGTGGGCATCCGGACCATGATGCTTGTGGAACCGGGTTCGTTGTTCAGCTCTCCGGGATCGCTTCGCATGAGGTGGTGGACCGTGCGCTGACTGCGCTGCAGAGACTGTCGCATCGAGGTGGAGTCGATGCTGACGGGGCAAGCGGTGATGGCGCTGGTCTTCTCACGGCCACTCCTCAGAGATTTCTTCGTCGCCAGGCAGCGGCGCTTGGCATTGAATTGCCGCGTTGCTTCGGCGTGGGGATGTTGTTTATCCATCCGGACTTTGTTGTCCGCGTGCAGGACCAGATAGCGGCCCTCGCTTTCGCCACCGCCGCACCATGACATTTACAGCATTGAAGACCTGGAGCAGCTCATACACGATCTGCGCCAGGTGAATCCGCGAGCGCGCATCGGCGTAAAGCTGGTGGCCGGAGCGGGTGTGGGAATTATTGCCGCAGGCGTGGCCAAGGCCGGGGCAGACGTGATCACCATCAGCGGGCACGACGGTGGGACCGGGGCTTCCCCGCTCAGTTCCATCAAAAACACGGGGCTGCCATGGGAGTTCGGTCTGCGCGATGCGCACCGTACGCTGGTGGAATCCGGGTTACGCCGCCATGTGCGGCTCCGCGTGGATGGCGGTTTGAAATTCGCGCGAGATTTGATGATTGCCGCGCTGCTTGGCGCTGACGAATTTGGTTTTGGCACGGCTGCCCTGCTGGCCATTGGCTGCGTGATGGCCCGGCAATGCCATTTGAATACTTGTCCGGTGGGCATCGCCACGCAGGATGAAAAGTTGCGCACACGCTTTAACGGCAAGCCGGAAATGGTGATCGCCTTTATGGAGGGCATCGCCGCCGAGTTTCAGGGCATGCTGCAAAAGCTGGGTGCAGGTTCTGTGGACGAAATTGTTGGTAGAACGGAGTTGCTTCAACCTCGCTACGCTGAATCTGCCGCTTGGGTGGATGGACTGTTGCGCGCTCCCTCACGCGCTCCGGAAACGCCCAGCGTGATCAGGGTGCGAAAAGAACTTTCGCATCAACTGATGGAATCCTTAAAAATCAGTGGAGGAGCGCGCACGCGGGAATACACCATCACCAATGCTGACCGCAGCATCGGTGCGGAGTTGAGCGGTGAGCTGTCTCGTCGTTATGGGATGTTGATGGCAAGAACCACCTTGAGCAGATCAACGCCATTGCAATTGCACTTTAAAGGAGTAGCTGGGCAGAGCTTTGGGGCCTTTCTGACTTCCGGCGTCAGCTTTCAACTTGAAGGCGAAGCCAATGATTATGTGGCAAGGGGCTGAGCGGGGGAACGATCGCCATTGACTGCGGCGCCAATGCATCCCTTCGCCGTGATGTGCTGGCTGGAAATACTGTTCTTTATGGCGCAACCGCGGGCGAACTCTTCATCGCCGGACGTGCGGGAGAGCGCTTTGCGGTACGTAACAGCGGTGCGCTGGCTGTGGTTGAAGGGCTTGGCGACCACGGCTGCGAATACATGACGGGCGGCATAGTGCTGGTGCTGGGACCAACGGGAATTAATTTTGGATCAGGGATGACGGGCGGTCTGGCGTACGTGCTGGCGCAGCATGCCACACAAAAAAGCTGCAACCTGGATTTTGTGACCGTTGCCCCGTGCACTTCTGAAGAAGATGCAGCGCTGCGAGAGGTCTTGATCAAGCATTGCCTGCTTACCGGTAGCCCACATGCAGCCGCGATGTTGAACGCGGGACCATTGTTGCCATTGGTTCGGGTACAGCCCATTCACTTGCCCTGTCCGGTGGCGCAGACGTGGGCGCCGATTGTCGAGAGACTACAGAATCCAATCGCGGCTATGCATGCCAAGGCAGTGGGTCAGCATTTCGACACGACCATTGTTCCCAGACCTCAGCGAGTTGCTCTGACACCGGAGATCGATCCCGATCATCTGACCGCGACGTGTTGAGAGGTAAAATCCCGAGCGGAGCGAGGGATCCCTACCATCACGACGAGCTTTCACGAGCGGTGCAACATCACCCCCATCAGAATAGACAAGACCATGACCAATACAGCGATTGTTATCGGCCCAGTGGGCCGTCCGAAACGTGCGCTTCCCGGCATGCAAGCAAATATACCGCGATGCCTGCCGGGCGAGACTTCTGCGTTGGAAATCTCGACTCGGAATCTTCGAGATTGTAGGGATCCCTCGTGTCGCTCGGGATTTCAGACAAGATACGCCGCTAATTAAAGCTCGGTATTTGCTGCGCTGGCTTCTGCGCTTTGCCGTTGTCAGACATAGCGGCGGCCGTGGGCTGGGCTTCGGTTGCCGCAGCGGCTGCTGCTTTTTCGTCCAGGATGCGGGTCTGCTGGTAGGTGTAGGCGATGCGGTGAATGATGGTGATCGTGGAAAGCACGGCCAGCACCCAGAGTACAGGAGCCATGGCACCCCAGCGTGCGAACAGCGCGCCGATGATGACCAGCACAATCCGCTCCGGACGTTCCATGAATCCCACCTTGCAGGATCCAATCAAAGATTCAGCGCGGGCGCGCGTGTAGCTCACCATCACGGAGCTGACCATTACCACGGCTACCAGTACCAGATAGAAAAAGTGATTGGCGCGAGCGTAATAGACGAGCAGACCGAAGAAGAGAGCCACGTCACTATAGCGGTCGATCACGGAATCAAAGAAGCCGCCGAAGGTGGTGACCTGGTTGGTGGCGCGGGCCACGCGGCCGTCCACCATGTCAAAGATGCCGGCGCCGATGATCACCAGTCCCGCATACAGGAACAGTCGCTGATAGTTGTGACTATTGGCGTAACCGAAAAGGATGGCGGCGATGATATTGATGACCAGGCCGATGAACGTGAGTACGTTGGGCGATATCTTGGTTAGCGCCAGACCGCGGACAATCGCGTGCAGTAATACGCGGCAGGATCGTCCAAAAGCTCCGGTCCAGGTCATTGTGCCTCGTCGTGAATGGTGGTTAGTTGAAGAATCTCCATCTCCCGGTTGCCGTTAGGCGTCACGACCGTGGCTGTGTCGCCAACTTTTTTGCCAATCAATGCCTTGCCAATGGGTGACGTGGATGAGATTAGACCCTTGCTCACGTCAGACTCTTCACTGGTCACCAGCTTGTATTCAATCTCTGCTTCCTTGGCGTTGTCGAACACACGTATGCGTGAGCCAAAGGCTACCCGGTCTTTGGGAATGTTGGCAAGGTTTACCAGGGCCAGTTCACCCATGCGTTTTTTCAGCTGACCGAGGCGCGCATTCACCAGCTCCTGGCGCTGCTTGGCCATGTGATATTCGGCGTTCTCGCTGAGATCGCCCAGGGCGGCTGCTTTTTTAATTTCGCGTGGAAGATCTGTGGTCAGCTCATGTTCCAGAGCCTTGATCTCTTCTTCCAGTTTTTTCCTGATGTGCTCTGGCATTTGCGGGAAAAACTACTCCTGTGGCCTGGACGTGGCCCAGCCCTTGCGTGCAAACGAGAATTATAAACCCGAGAGGCGTTCGCCGACTACCGTGCAGTATATGTCCCGTAAACTAATGAATAACAATCAGTTAACTACCATTCGTGGGTAAAAATTGCTTAATGGACCTTATAGGACTATAATGGTCTAGTCCGAGCCGTTCCCCCGCAGAAAGAAGCCCCGCTGGTGTCCTCATGAATGGTCAATTATCGAGTTTCCAAGTCGGTGACGCAGTAGTCTATCCGAATCATGGCGTTGGCGTGATTGAACAAATCAGTAGCCGAACCATAGGCCCTATCGTGCAGAAATTTTACATGCTTAAGATTAAAGCCAGCAGTCTGCGCGTGGAAGTTCCTTTTAACAATGTGGGAATGGTAGGGCTTCGCCCGGTGGTAAAAAATGGCGAAGTCACAAAGATCATTAACTTCCTGACAGACGGAAAATGTGACAACCACCAGGACTGGAAATTCCGCTTCAAAGAAAACTCCGACAAGATGCGTACCGGATCGTTGCTGGAAGTGGCCATAGTTTTAAAGAGTTTGCTGGTGCTGGGCAAGGAAAAGCCGCTCTCATTTCGTGAAAAGAAGATGATGGAGCGCGCCCGTTACCTTCTGGTAACTGAACTGGCCATGGCCCGGAACATACCTGAGCCGGAGATCGAAGATCTACTTACCAAGGCGTTGGCCAAGAGCAAGCTGAAGTTCCCTGAAGTCACAGCCGACGCGTAAGAGGCTTTTGAGATTGAAATCAGCCGCTGGAACAGAGATGTTCCGGCGGTTTTGTTTTTTGGGGGTGCTGGCCAATCGCGCTGCCTAATGCAGAGGTTCGGCCTGAAATGGTTTTAGGAACTGATGCCGAACCAGATCTTCCCGGCTTCCAGGACGCAGATAAAGACTCCCACCAGAAAGTAGATGTTCTGTGCGGTGGCGTCGCTGGGCGGAGGAGGAAAGTTCACGCCGCGGCTGCGGAAGAAGCCGTCCAGAGTGCGTTCGTACCGCATGATCACACCTGCCAGCGGGCGATGAAAGAGCGTGATCACCAGGCCCAGCAACAATCTTGTAAGTTCCAGAATCATTACCGTGACTGTAAGTTTGGCAGATGTCGCCCACAATCGGTATAAAAACCTAGTTAAGGGTCTAAAACGCGGGGTGAACCGCAATATCAGGTGTTAGAATCGAGCCTAGACCCCAACCCATGAATTCTGATCTGGAAAAACTGATTCAGCTGGAGAAAGTTGACCGCGAGATCGGTCGCCTGAGTGACGAGGTTGCCGCTTTGCCCAGGAGGGTGGCCCTGATTGAGGAAACCCTGGCGGGCGACAAAGCCAAAGTGGAACAGGCCAAGGCTGTCATCAAAAACAATGAAGCCAGCCGGCGTAAGTATGAAGCTGATATTCAGACCTCGCAACAGAAAATCGTAAAGTATCGCAGCCAATCCACCAGCGTAAAGACAAATGACGAATATCGTGCGCTCATGCATGAGGTGGAGTTCGCGGAAAAAGAAATCAGCGGCAGTGAAGATAAGATCCTGGAACTGATGGTCTCTCTGGAAACGGAAGAGAAAAGCCTGAAGGCCGCGGAAATCGATCTGAAGGCTGAAGTGGCGGCGGTGGAGAAAGAAAAGAACGAGGCACGTGCCAGGACCGCCGAAGACGAGAAGCTGCTGCAAGGCCTCAACCAGAAACGCAGCGAACTCCGGAGTGGCGTGACTGACACCAATCTTGCCCACTATGACCGGGTGCTGCGGGCGCGCAAGTTCGCCATTGCCGAAGCGCGTGATTCCAAGTGCCAGGCCTGCTTCGTGATGATCCGTCCCCAGACGTGGCAGGAGCTGACGACCAACGAGCACATCATTACGTGCAGTTCATGCGGGAGAATCCTGTTTTACGATCCGGCGCACGAGCCGGCAATCCCGCCAGATGCGGCGCCGAAAAAGAAAAAATCCAAAGCCGTGCAATCAGAAGCTCCTGCCGAAGCCGAGCAGGAAGCGGAGACCGCGCCCGAGTCCACGCCCGCGCAATAGCTTGCTTCCTATATGCTGTTAGGCAATGCCGAACAGCGCGCCAAACTCAAAGACATCTTCGAAAACCAATATCCCCAAAGTCATTATTAATGACCGTTCCGCTGCCCGCCTGCGGGCCGGACACGCATGGATCTACGCCTCTGACGTTTTGAATGACGGCACCGCCACGCCCGGATCACTGGTGCATGTAGTCAATACGAAAGGCAAGTTACAGGGATCGGCGGTATTCAGCTCATCTTCTCAGATCAAGGTGCGCATGTTGGCGAGCGATGCCATTGGTTCTGAAGCTGAGTTGCTGGAGTTGTTGAAAGCCAGATTACGTGACGCGGTTGACTATCGCCGGCAGGTGGTGCGGGATTCCAACGCGTATCGCCTGGTGTTCAGTGAAGCTGACAGGTTGCCCGGCCTGGTGGTGGACCGCTTCAATGACGTGATTACCCTGCAAATCCTCACACAGGCCTGGGACAGGCCGGAGCGCCGCTCCACGATTGTGGCTGCGCTGCGGGAACTTACCGGAGTGGAAAATATCATTGAGCGCGTCGATGAGCGTATTCGCACCCTGGAACAGCTTGCGCCTATGGATTCCAGCCTTGTTCTAGGCAGCAAGAGCGCCACCACCGTGACCATGAACGGCGTCAAGTTTCAGTATGACGGCCTGAGCGGGCAGAAAACCGGAGCCTTTCTGGACCAGCGGGAGAACTACGCGGCTGCTGCAAGTTACGCTCACGGCGAGGCCCTGGACGTGTGCACGTATCACGGCGGATTCGCTTTGCATATGGCCCGTGTGTGCGATCACGTGACTGCGATTGATATGTCGCGTGAGGCGCTGGAGATGGCGGAGCAGAATGAAAAACTGAATAGCGGCGCGAACGCGAAGAAGAAGAATGAGATTGAGTGGATGGAAGCCAATGCCTTTGACCTGCTGCGCGACTACGCTGACGCCGGCCGGCAATATGACACCATTGTTCTGGATCCACCGGCATTTGCCCGCAGTAAAAAGAACCTGGAATCCGCGCTCCGCGGCTACAAGGAACTGAACCTGCGAGCGATGAAGATGCTCCGGCCCGGAGGTATTCTGGTCACCTGCTCGTGTTCATTTGCCGTCAGTGAAGACGAATTCCTCACCATGCTGGGCGAAGCAGCTCAGGACGCGCATCGCTCGGCCAAGATCATTGAAAAACGCACTCAAGCCAAGGACCACCCCATCCTTCTGGGTGTTCCAGAGACGTTTTATCTGAAATGCGTGATCTGTAGCGTCAGCTAACCAATTGAAAATAAAACAAATAAATTCCTCTGTCCATATATTGACAATAAGACGCTCACATTTTATGATTCCTTTGTCATCAGCACTGAATCCAAGTCAGTGTGAGCAGTTTTAGATACATCTGTTTGGAGGAAATTTTATGACCATGATTACCCGAATTGACCCTTTCCGTGAGCTGGCGACTTTGCAGGACCGTTTCACCAGCCTGTTTGAGAACTTTGCCGAAACGCCGGGCAAAGAGCAGTTGACCGCCGGTTCGTTTGTTCCCGCCGTGGACGTTTATGAAGACGAGCACAATGTGGTGCTGAAGCTGGAAGTCCCGGGCGTGAATGAAGAAGACCTCAATGTAAGCCTGGAGAACAACCTGCTTACCGTGAGCGGTGAGCGCAAGTTCGAAAAAGAAGAGAAGGAAGAGAACTTCCATCGCATAGAGCGCCGTTATGGTTCGTTCATGCGGACTTTTCGCCTGCCCAGCACAGTTGATGCCGAGAAGGTTGATGCCGGCTACGACAAGGGTCTGCTGAAAATCACCATCGGCAAGCGCGCTGAAGCCAAGCCGAAGCAGATCAAGGTTGGCAATGGCAGCAAGACCTTGCAGGGATAATGATCAGCACATCCGGTGACAGGGAAGGAATGGGGAGGCGCGGGCCTTCCCATTCTGTTTTCGGGTACATGGAATCACAGGTTTAAACAGGCGTAGAGTAAATGGTTGATTGAAGTTTGGCAGGGCGCTCACGCCGCAGTATTACAGAAATGTTTTCAACGCCCGCCGAATCTAAGCAGATAGGAAATAGCAGGAGCAAACAACATGGCAATTCGTTGGGACAAATTCACCGTCAAGTCACAGGAAGCAATTCAGCAGGCGACGGAGCTGGCCTCGCAGAACGGAAATCCCGAACTGCAGCCTATTCATATCCTGGCAGCCCTGCTTCAGGACCGCGAAGGCATTATCGCGCCGGTGCTCACGCGACTTGGCGCCAATCCGGCGAACGTGCTGTCTCAGGTGACGGAGCGTGTGGCGCGCCTGCCCAAAGTGTCAGGTGGTGGTGCGGCGGATGCCAGGCTTTCCGCTTCCGCACAAAGGATTATCGAGCAGGCGTTCAAGGAAGCCGACAAGTTCAAAGACGAATATGTCTCCACGGAACATCTTCTGCTGGCGATTGCTGAAGACAAGGACAAGAGCAACGAAGCGCAACAAGTTTTGGCGCAGGCCGGAGTGACGTATGACGCGATCCTCCAGGCGTTGACGACTATCCGCGGATCACAAAGGGTGACGGACCAGAATCCCGAAGGCAAATTCCAGGCATTGGAGCGTTATGCCAAAGACCTGACGGAGTTGGCGCGACGCGGGAAGCTGGATCCGGTAATTGGTCGTGACGAAGAAATTCGTCGCGTGGTGCAGGTACTCTCTCGCAGAACAAAGAACAATCCGGTGCTGATCGGCGAACCTGGCGTGGGCAAAACAGCAATCGTGGAAGGCCTGGCGCAGCGCATTATCTCCGGTGATGTTCCGGAGATTTTGAAGAACAAGCGTGTAGTGTCGCTCGATCTAGGTTCGATGCTGGCCGGGGCAAAGTATCGCGGCGAATTTGAAGACCGCCTGAAGGCCGTGTTGAAAGAGATTGAGGATTCCAACGGCCAGATCGTTCTGTTCATCGACGAGCTGCATACGCTGGTGGGTGCGGGTGCGGCGGAAGGCGCAATTGACGCCAGCAACATGCTGAAACCGGCGCTGGCTCGCGGAGAGCTACGCGCCATCGGCGCCACCACGCTGAACGAATATCGCAAATACATTGAGAAAGATGCCGCGCTGGAGCGGCGTTTTCAGATCGTACTGGTGGGCGAGCCGAGCGTGGAGGATACCATCTCAATTCTCCGCGGGCTGAAAGAGAAGTATGAAGTCCACCATGGAGTGCGGATCAAGGACTCGGCGATTGTGGCGGCAGCAACGCTTTCACATCGCTATATCACTGATCGTTTTCTGCCCGACAAGGCAATTGACCTGATCGATGAGGCCGCTTCTTCTCTCCGGATACAGATCGACTCCATGCCAACGGAGATCGACCAGCTGGATCGAAAAGCGATGCAATTGGAAATCGAGCGCCAGGCCTTGAAGAAGGAGTCGGACGCTAACTCACGCGAGCGGCTGGCTGCGGTTGAGCGCGAGTTGGCCGGGCTCCGCGAGACATCCAACGGGCTGAAGGCGCGCTGGAAGCAGGAGAAGGAAGAGATTGACAAGATCCGCCAATTGAAAGAGCGGATTGAACAACTCAAGCTGGACGAGCAGCGTTCGGAACGCCAGGGCAATCTGGAGCGCGTGGCGGCAATCCGTTATGGCGACTTGCGACAGGCGGAAACGGAATTGGCCCGTCTGTCGGCCGAACAGGAAAAGTCGGGCCGCAGCCGCATGCTCAAAGAAGAGGTGGATGAGGAAGACGTGGCGAAGATCGTCGCCAAGTGGACGGGCATTCCTGTTTCCAAGATGCTGGAGGGCGAAGTCCGCAAGCTGGTCAGCATGGAGGACCGTCTGCGCCAGCGCGTGGTAGGGCAGGACGATGCGCTGGTTCGGGTTGCCAATGCGGTCCGCAGATCACGCGCGGGCTTGAGCGATCCCAATAAACCGATTGGGTCGTTCATCTTCCTCGGACCCACCGGCGTCGGCAAAACTGAGTTGGCACGGGCGCTCGCCGAATTTCTGTTTGATGACGAGCATTCCATGGTGCGGATTGATATGTCCGAGTACATGGAGAAGCATGCCGTGGCGCGCTTGATCGGTGCGCCTCCGGGATACGTTGGCTATGACGAAGGCGGACAGCTTACAGAAGCAGTGCGGCGGCGGCCCTACTCGGTGATCCTGTTTGACGAGATTGAGAAGGCGCATCCGGATGTGTTCAACATCCTTCTGCAAATTCTGGATGATGGCCGTCTGACCGATTCACGCGGGCGCACAGTCAGCTTCAAAAATACGGTCATCATCATGACGTCAAATATTGGCGCCAGTTACCTCCAGGCAGAAGGGGTGGCGTCAGCCGAGGCGTTTGCCGAAGCAACTTCACAAGTGATGGAAGCGCTGCGGCAGCACTTCCGTCCGGAATTCCTGAACCGCGTGGATGACATCATTGTGTTCAAGCCACTGGGAGAAGCGCAGCTTACACACATCATCGAGTTGCGGCTCGACGATCTTCGTAAACTTCTGGCTGATCGCAAGATCACCATTGAACTGTCACAGGCGGCGAAGGAACTGCTGTTCGTGGAAGGTTATGACCGCGCGTACGGCGCTCGTCCGTTGAAGCGGGCGATCCAGCGCATGATCCAGGACCCGCTGGCGTTGAAGATTCTGGAAGGCGAGATCCATCATGGCGACCATGTGGTGGTGGAAGCCGACGTGCCAAAGCGGCAGATGATCTTCACCGTTAGCGGACGTGCTCAGGCTGGCGAAGGCCAGGCTGTTGTCGGCCGCAAAACGAAAAAATAAGTTGTTTCGATCTTCATGGGTGATCTGTTCGTCGTTAGTTTCATTGACGACAAGAGATCACCCATTTTTTGTGTCCGCCGATTGTTTGCCAATCAAACGCCCGCCAACCAACGTCTGCCAATCAACCCCTGCCAACCAACTGTAATTTTCTTACGTCTCACCACGACAGGGAGGATTCTTATGGCAACAAAAAAACGTGCAAAGAAGAAATCGAGTTCCAAGAAGCGTTCCAGCAGCAAAAGATCCAGTTCCAGCCGCAGCAAGACATCCAGTAAGAAGACCAGCAGCAAGAAAAAGTCGAGCAAGAAGAAATCCAGTGGTCGGCGCTATAGCCCCAAGGCAGGCAAGGAAGTTGAAACCGAAATGAAACACATGCGTTCCGGCAAGCATCCGGTGAAAAACCGAAAACAGGCCATCGCCATTGGTTTATCGAAGGCCAGACAAAAGGGAGAGAAAGTCCCTGCCGCGTAAACCTGCTGCCTCTGTCTTGAAATTGTCAGCCGTACTCTTTGACATTGACGGGACGTTAACTGATTCGGTTGACGTGCATGCGCTTGCCTGGCAGGAGGCATTACGCCACTTCGGACATGAGGTGGCGTACGAGCGCGTGCGGAGCCAGATTGGCAAAGGCGGCGATCAGCTCTTAAAAACGCTGCTTTCGCGCGCCGATCTGGAAGCGCAGGAAGAAGAAATCGACCAATTCCGTAGCGAGCTTTTCAAGAAGAAGTATCAACATCTGATCCGTCCGTTGGCGATGGTTCCGGAGCTCTTCAGGCGAATCAAAGAAGACACAGGCGCGAAGATTGTTCTGGCGTCGTCAGCCAAGAAAGATGAAGTGGAGGCCTACGAGAAGCTGTTGGGCGTAGCCGATCTGGTAGAGCACAAGACTTCATCGGATGATGCGGCCCAGAGCAAGCCACATCCGGATATTTTTGCGGCGGCCATGAAGCGTCTGGGAAGTCCGCCGGCCCAGCAGGTGATCGCAATTGGCGATACGCCTTATGACGCGCAAGCCACTGCGCAGATTTCGATTGCATGCGTTGGCGTGTTGAGTGGCGGGTGGACAGAACAGGCACTGCGTGAAGCCGGTTGCATCCACGTATTTCGCAGCCCGAGCGATCTGTACGCCAGGTTTGAAGAGTCAACCTTCGCGGGATTCAAGATGCAAAAGGCAGCGTGAAAGGGGCGGAGCCTATCTCTTCCTGCTTCCAGGCTTGATGGTTTTTGATTCCTTGCTCTCTTTGGCCTGCTTTGCCTCGCCAGAATCTTTTGATTCCCGGCTGGATTCTTTTGCTTCCTTGCTCTCTTTGGAGTCCTTCGTCTCGCCCTTCTCTTTGGCGGGGCCGTGAGAATCGTCTTTTTCTGAAGCTGGATTTGATTCCCTTGAACTCGAGGATTTTCCCTTGCCATCTTTATTGGCGTAGTCGGTTACATACCAGCCGGTGCCTTTAAACTGCACTGCCGGGGCGGTGATGGTTTGCTCCACGGGGCCGCCGCATTCCGGGCATTTCTTGATGAGCCGGTCAGAGAATTTCTGGATCTTTTCAAACTTATGGCCACATTTTTGACAGAGATATTCGTAAATAGGCACGCGCCACCTTATGCAACGGAGGTTCTGCCCTGATTCTAGGGTGCGAGGAAGAAAACCGTCAATCGACCGAACGAGTGCTATGCTTGAACGCCGCCGTTCCGGCGTGAGCGAAGATCGAAGATGTCTGATCATTCAAAACCTGACGGCCAAAACGTCACCCAAGAGTCACCCAAAAAGGGGCGTGCTCTACCTGGTGGCAACTCCAATCGGCAATCTGGAGGACATCACCTATCGCGCGGTCCGAATTTTGAAAGAAGTGGACCTGGTGGCGTGTGAGGACACTCGCCAGAGCCGCAAGCTTCTGGACCACTATGGCATTCAGGCCAGGACCATCAGCTACCATGAGCATAATGAAGCGGAGCAGGCTGAAGAACTGGTGGGCAGGCTGCTTTCAGGAACAAACGTAGCCCAAATCTCAGACGCAGGTATGCCGGGAATTTCCGACCCGGCTATCGCCTGATTACACACGCAATCGCCAGCGGCATCAATGTTGTGCCTATTCCAGGACCTTCCGCCGTAATCACTGCTCTGGTAGCAAGCGGGCTGCCCTCAGACGATTTTCAGTTTCTCGGCTTCCTGCCGGCGAAATCCGGCCAGCGGAAGACTGCCTTTGAAGCCGTTCGTGATGCTCACCACACGCTTATCTTTTATGAAGCTCCGCATCGCATCCATGACGCCATTACCGATCTGGTAGCGGTGCTTGGTCCCGATCGCCCAGTGGTGATTGCGCGTGAGCTGACCAAGGTGCATGAGGAGTTCATGCGCGGGACCGCTGCCGAGCTGAAAGACGTTTTGAGTGCGCGTGAATTAAAAGGCGAGATTACTCTCTTGATCGGCAGAGCGCCTGAAGGAAAAGGTGCTGGCCATGAAAAAGGGCTGCGAGAACGGCTGACCGCGATTATTCGCGACCAGAAGGTGGATGAAAAATCGGCCATGAAGATCCTGGCACGCGAGCAAGGTACTTCGAAGAGCGAGATCTACAGAGAGCTGCAACGCGAACAGAGCCGGAACAAGCATTGACCTATGTCGCTTCGCGGGCCGCAGCCCTCACCGTGTTTTCAAATATCGCGTCGCTGCAAACCGTTCGTTTAGTTTGCCGCTGATGAAGTATGGTCCTGCACGATTTTCCAGCCTCCCGTCATGCGCTTAAACACCAGAGTAAAAAATCCGTGTGGATGTTTGCCGGTGGACATAGTAAGTCCCCATTTTCCAGTCACAACGGCGGCACGACGGCTAAGCAGATCAATCGTCAGGTCCTGAAACTCCAGGTGACCCATTTCATTTCCGCCCTGCTGGTAATTCTTCTTGTATCTCTCCAGAGTCGGCTGCCAGCCCTTGGTGATATCAGAGCCGGAAATAAAGGTGAGCTCAGGCGAATTCCAATAGCCTTGCATGAAGCCTTCAATGTTTCCCTTATTCCAGGCATCAACCTGGGAAACCAGCACGTGCTTGATTCCCTGTTCCAGTTCCTGGCGCTGGTCTTCAAAACTCAGGGGTTCCACCGCCTCTTTTTGATCAGGTACTTGAGTCTGGGCGAATAGGATTCCCTGCCAGGGTGCAGCCAGACACAATGGATTCAGCAGGATAGATAACAACAGCAAAGCAAGCTGTAATTTGCGCATGCGGGCTATTCTAAGCTGCTCCAAGGCTGCCACCCGTACATGCCCTGAACTGTTTTTAGGGCTTACTAAAGTCATGTCTGGGGTGAAAAGGTACATTGACCTCGGTACAAGACCGCGCTATGGTCAAGGGCAAGCAGTACTGTCTTCCAGCGGTGTTAAGTCTTTATTTAACAAAGGCCACTTAAGCAAGGGCGCCACTTGGTTGAAGGAAATATTAGCCCTTTATGCCTGTAGAGACGGTCGGCAGATACGAGATTACCGGTGAACTTGGCCGCGGGGCCATGGGTGTGGTCTATAAAGCCAAAGACCCAACCATTGGCCGTACCGTTGCGCTCAAGACCATGCGGCTCGACGTCCATGGACTGGACGCCGCGGAAATGGTGCGCCGCTTCCAGAACGAGGCGCGAGCAGCCGGCGTTCTCAGCCATCCCAATATCGTCACTATCTATGACGCCGGTGAGCAGGACGGCATTTTCTATATCGCCATGGAGTTCATTCAAGGCACCACGCTGCATGAACTGCTGGCGGACCAGCGCATACTTCCCGCCGACGATGTAATCCAGTACTCACGGCAGATCTGTCGCGGGCTGGACTATGCGCAGTCGCACGGCATTGTTCATCGTGACATCAAGCCTGCCAACATCATGATCACCGCCAACGGTACGGTGAAGATCATGGACTTCGGCATTGCCAAGTCCGGTGGCAGCATGACCAGCACGGGACAGGTGCTGGGCACGCCAAACTATATGTCTCCCGAACAGGTAAAAGGCCGTCCGCTGGATGGACGTTCAGACCTGTTCAGCTTCGGTGTGATTCTCTACGAGATGCTCACCGGAGAGAAACCCTTCGTGGGCCAGAACGTCACTACGATCATTTACAAGATCGTGAATGAAAACCCGATCGCGCCACGCGACCTTGACGTTACTGTTCACCCTGGATTGAGCGCAATTGTTGTTCGGGCACTGGCCAAGTCACCCGACGAGCGCTATCAATCCGGAGCGGACCTGGTCCATGACCTTGAGAGCTACAAAGTAACAGGCGCACCGATGCACGCCACTTCAGTGTTGCCCGCAGCCACTCTTGCCGCCGGTGCTGCCACTTCCAGTTCGTTCACATCGCACGAAAAGACCATGGTCCTGCCGATGAAGATCGTTGCCGGAGCCGCGGTGCGTGCGCCGGAAACAAACCCTAATCCGCAGCGCGTTCCGCTTCCGCTGCGAATGCCACTCCGAATGCCCACAATGCGCATATTCCCAATGCGCATATTAAAGATCGGCGCGCACGCCAATAAGAAATACACATACATTGCCGCCATCATTGTCATGCTGCTGGTTGCGTTCGCATGGGGCGGCTACGCTGTGGTCCATGCGCGGGCCAAAGCGCGCCAGCTTGCGGCGGAAGCCAAAGCTCGCGAAGAAGCACAGAAACCGCTGGTACAGGTGCAGCAGGCGCCGCTGGAGCAGATGGCTGTTCCCGCCCCTCCACTCAAACCGGCGGATAGTGACGTTATCGCCCATGACACCACGGTGAAGTTTGTTAAACAGGCCAAAGCGACTTCCGCATCGGTGTCTGTGCCCGCGCCGACGGTGGATCCTGCGCTGGCCAGGGCCCAGAAGGCGGTCAGTTCACCGAATCAGGTTTATGCGCAGCAGAGTGAGGTTCAATTCACTTCATCACCAGCCGGCGCCAAAGTTGAAATTGACGGCTGGAGCGAACCCAACTGGGTGACGCCATTCAGCGCCTCGCATCTCGCAGCCGGTTTTCATACCGTAAGTTTCACCAAGGCAGGATATCTGCAAAAGGCTTTGGCAGTTGAATCCGTGGCCGGCAAGAGCGTGCCGGTTTCGGCGGAACTGAGTCCGGCGGTTTCAACTCTGGTCGTCACCAGCAACCCGGCAGGCGCAAATATTTTTCTGGACGGAAAAGATACCGGCCAGATGACGCCTTCACAGTTGACCGTGGAAAAAGGGATTCATCGCCTGGTCGTGCGCAAGGCAGGTTTCAAAGATGCTGCCATCGATGAAACGCTGAATGAAGGCCAGACCATCAGCTATTCTCCAGTCCTGCTGAGCGTGAATGCTGAGGGCGATAAGACGCCCAACAGCGGTCTCTTCAGCCGCATGTTCGGCGCGGACAACGTACCGGAAGGCAAAGGCCTGGTGCATATCCGTACTGCGCCTGAAGGAGCCACCATCATGATAGACGGTAAAGTGGCGCCCAAGAAGTCGAACGCACGCTGGCCTGCTGATCCCGGCGTTTATAGCATTGTGCTGGAAATGGATGGTTATAAGCCGATCCATCGAAATATCCGCGTACAACAGGGCAAGATCGCCAATGTGGATGAGATACTAGAAAAACAGTGAAGCTGAAGCTTCCCCTGTACCTATGGCCCGTCTCATCATCTCTTCACCCGACGGAAAAAAAGGCGTTCTGGAACTTACCAAGGCGGTCACCACTCTGGGCCGCGGCAACGCCAATGACCTGGTGCTCAATGACGCCAGCGTCAGTCGTTTTCATGCCGTAGTAAAACTTCACGATGATCAGGTTCTGGTTGCCGACCGCGGCAGCACCAACGGTGTTGTGATCAACGGCGAACGCATTGACCAGGAGCGTGAACTGCAGAACGGTGACGTGATGCATCTTGGTCAGTACGAGCTTCGCCTGGAGCGGGTAGACGAAAAGGACATTCACGTACGCCCGGCCGAATGGCCGTCCACGCTGAACCACATCATGCGTGGCCGTACCGGACAAGCAGAGCTGTGGGCGGGCACTCAATTCTCGGGCAGCGCTGTAGCCGATCTGGCCGGCCGTGTGAAAAAACTCGAACGTGAAAACTACCTGCTTACCGTGCTCTATGAAGCCGGCAAGGCGTTGCACGCCAAACTGTCGCTGGACGATATCAGCCGCCAGGTGATCACTCTGGCCTCGCTTATTGAAGGTGTGGAGCGGGGCTTTGTCATGCTCTTTGACGGCGAAGGCGAAGTGGTGAAGCAAAGCGAAGTGCTCTATCGCAACAGTGAGCACTCCGGTCCGCAGCCGCAGATCATTCTCAGCCAGAAAGTCCTGGACCTGATTCGTAAAGAGCGGCAGCCGATTCTCATTGATGATCTGAGCGTGGACGAACGCTTCAGCGCCAGTGAAAGTCTCAAGATTTCCGGACTGCGCTCCGCCATGTGTGCGCCGCTGATAGGAACCAACCGGCTCTTTGGCGTGGTCTACGTTGACAACATGGAAAAAGCCTCCGCGTTCACTCAGGAAGAGCTCAATGTCTTCGCCCTGGTCGCGGCGCAGGCAGGCGCTGCCATTGACAATGCGGAAGCCCACCGCCACATTGCTCTTCAGGCAGAACAGCGTCTTGCACTGGAACGTTTTCTGGCGCCGGAAGTGGCGGAAATGGTGGCGGCGAATCCTGACATCCGTCTCGGCGGCAGCAACCAGAAGGTGACCGTCTTGTTTGCCGACATCCGCGGCTTCACGGCCATGAGCGAGAAGCTTGAGCCAGCCAGCGTGGTTGAAGTCCTGAACGAATTTTTCACCCGCGTGACGGATGTGATCTTTGATCACGGCGGCATGATCGACAAGTACATTGGTGACGCCGTCATGGCCGTATTTGGCGCGCCCATCAGCAAAGGCAATGACGCGGCCAACGCCGTGGAGTCCGCCATACAGATTCAACGCACCATGGCGGAGATGAACCTGGACGCACAAGCCAGGCAATGGCCTGAACTTGCGGTGGGAATCGGCATCAACACGGGAGTAGTCACGGCCGGCAATATTGGTTCACCGCGCCGCCTGGAATATACCGTGATGGGCGATAGTGTGAACATCGCCTCGCGATTGGTTACGCACGCTCCCGCCGGACAGATATTCATTTCGGAATTCACGGCGGCTGAATTGGAAGAAAAGTTTCCCCTCACCTCCCTCCCCGCGTTACGACTGAAAGGCCGCAAGGAACGCGTCGAAATTTTCCGCGTAAGATGGCAGGAACGCGCAGCTAAGAAGAAAAAGCGCTCACCGCGGAAGGCGAAAACCGCGCAGTAAAGGCATTTGGCATTTGGAATTTCAAATTTGAAATTTCAAATCTGATTTGTTCGCTGTTTTCGAGGAAAAGCGCGCTGAAGGATAAGGGCGGGGTAAGCTGGACGAAAGGATACTACCTCGCAGCGGCAGGCTGGAGCATGGCGACATAAAGAACGAAAGTTTTCAAATTTTCAATTTTAATTTCAAATTCAAAATCGGTTAACCGCCAGAAAAAAGCCACCCTTGTTGCGGGTGGCCTTTTTAAAGAGTCTTTCTTGCTTATCGAAAACAGCGCTTACTTCTTGGGCGTGGGCGCTTTCTTCGGCTGCTTGGCAATGACCATGTTTTTGATCTTGTTATAGGTAGCCTGGGGAATGATCTTCTTGGTTACCAGATCGTCTTTTCCGCTGTAGGGGCGGCCGTCAATGATCTTTTGCGAGTAGGCATCGCCGATTCCCGGCAACGCGGTGAGTTCCTCTTTGGTCGCGGTATTCAGGTCAACCGGCTTGGTGGACTTTTTCGTGCTCGTATCGGCAGTTTGCTTGGTTCCCTGGGATGCGTTCGCCATCGTTGGCTGAACCAGCCCAATGGTGAGTGTAAGAGCGCAGAGGGCGATCATCACCCGGATAGCATTACGGACCATAAATTGTTTCTCCTTTTTTCGAGCGGTTGGATAGTAAGAACCCACGGCCACTCGTTTTGATGCGATTACATTTTCCCTTCAGCATTCATGCCGCCACTGGCCGCGTTTACTACATCGCCAGGTAGGGCCGCCGTTGGGCGGAACTCCAGCAAGAGAAATGATGTTGGAAGAGAGCTGGCCATCAGACTGGAAAATACAAATCCAAATGAGCCGATGAATTTGGCTGGCAGGATAATACAAGAGCCGCTTGGAGTGCGGCAATTGACGAGCAGGATTCACGCAATCACGGTCGGATGCCGAAAAAAGAGCTGCAAGCTGATGATTCTAAGACCCGACACATCGAAGACCACTGTTGATTGTAAGACCTGGGCTGGTGTTAAAACCTGGCAACGCTCAGGCCTTTTTGCCGCCTACTGGTACTGCAGGTTTATCCCATGCACGTTGCGGGCGCTTGCCTTCGGGCAGATCACGGTCTTTAACCCGATCATACATGTAGCTATCGCTCACAGTCCCGAGTGACTCGTTGTACAGGCTCACGCTTCCCATGGCTTCGCGCAGTTCTTCGGAAAAGTCGTGGATAGCTTTCAGGTGGTCGGCAGTTGCAGGGACTTCAGTTTTCGTGGTTTTCAGGAACTTCTGGTAGCCCTTATCCACCAGGCGGGAAATCTCGCCGCCGATCAGGTACCCCGGTTTGGCGAATAAACGCGCTCCGCCGCTGGCTGCATCTCTTTCAATTGCCGCCGACGAGGCATATTTCTTCACGAAGACGCGGTTCTGCGTTCCCGCCGGCTCAAGCACTTCAAAGCCGTGTTCGCGAAGCCAATTCACGGCGTCTTCATAACTGCGCTGCTGTTCTTTCTTTGCCATTCCATCACCTGCTCCGGTCGGATTCGACCTTGCTGGGGTTTCCACGATTGATGCGGAATTGAACCGTTACTGTCGCATATTGGATGCACTTTGGGCAACATTACCCTTGTGCAGAGGGGGTTACTGGCCGCTAAAGCACTGACAAAGTACCGGTATGGAAGGCCTTAAACCTCAGGACAAGTACCCGCACGAAGGCCTTAAACCTGAAGTAAAAACATGATTGAGCTTAGTTGCTGGTTTATGCATAATGCAGGCCCTTGTTGCTGGAATAACGTTGCTGGATCGTGTCCGAAAAGGGTCAATGCTATGAAATACATGGCTGCTCGCGTGGTGGCGCTGGTAGTTTTCTACTGTCTTACTATTACTTCAGCCATGGCTGAAGTGCCGCAATCTTCCCCTTCATCTTTGTCGAGAGCCAACAATGAAGAGTCCTATGTGAAGCTGCGCAATATCAAAGTTGGAACTGAAACCGTCCATGTCAAGGACTTCACGCTGAAGAAGGATGCGGGCGTTTTTACCTTTCACAGCGGCGTATTCTCGCTTCTGGAGCCGGTGAACGGAAAGATTACCGGAGCGGTCTTCACGGGAGATGCCACTTTCGCTCTCAATCCGCCTACCACTCTGGAGAAGCGTAATCTTGCCATCCTGACCAAAGGCCTTCCTTTTGAGGAACAGTTCTCCAGCGCGGTGTTTCGTTTTACTGACGGCACGGAAACAGAGTTACGGAAAGCCGCTCTTCAGGATTCAGCTTCGTCGGGAGATGCGCCGGGGCTCCTGGCAGACGTGCAATTCCAGCTAAGAAAGAAGATCAAGTACAACTTGTCGGCACGCCTGCTTCAAGACGTGCTGAACACCAGCCCTGGTGGCAAATTTACGGCTTTCATCAAAGGTAAACGTTACAGCGACAAAATGATTTATGACGTTGATCCACATGGCGCCATCAGCGCCGGATCAGAAGAAGTCTCGCTGCTCATCTGGGATGAAACCCATTTCGGCGTATGGGCGGCCTTCCACCTGGCCACGGAATACCAAAACCACACTGCCAGCAGCGCGGAACAAAACACCTCGGTAGTCATGAATCACCAGACCCTGGACACCATCATTGCCAGGAACGCCTTCCTCACAGGTACCGCCAAAACCACGTTCATCGCAAAAGAGGACGGTGTACGGGTGGTTCCGTTTGATCTCTTCCATACCCTGAGAGTGGATTCCGTGACTGGTGCAGATAAAGAAGCACTCTCCTTCATTCAGGAGGATAAGGACGAAGACCCTGATTTCGCGGTGATCATCCCGCACGAGCTAAAAAAGGGCGAGTCGTACACCATCACCACGCATTACGCGGGCAAAGATGCCATTCGCAATGAAGGCAACGGAAATTACTATCCGGTGTCGCGCGAAGCGTGGTACCCAAACCAGGGCTTTGGCACCTACTGCGCGTATGACATGACATTCCGTGTCCCCAAAGGATTGACCATGGTGGCCACGGGTAAGTTGCTCAAGTCGGTGGATGAGGGTGGCGAGACCATTACCGAGTGGACATCTGAAATCCCCATGGCGGTGGCCGGATTTAATTTTGGCAAGTTCAAACGGGAAGAAGGCAAGCCGCTTAAGCAGCCGTATCTCCTGGAGACGTTTGCCAATCCCAGTTCACCTGACATGATTGAAAGCTTGAAACACATGGATGACATGCCGAAATTTAACGGCGGCGGACCGGAGCTCACGGGAACTCTGGGATCCATGAGCACAACCGGCATGATGAAGAAAGCCATGGGTGAGGCCCAGCTGTCGGTGGAAATTTACACTGATTTCTTTGGCGAAGCCCCGTACAAGCGCCTGGCGATGACTCAGCAGACGGCACTCAATTACGGTCAGTCGTGGCCCGGCCTGGTGTACCTGCCCATCACCTATTTTTTTGATTCAACCGTCCGCCACCAGCTTGGATTTGGTGACGCCCACGGTTATTTCAAAGTAGTGGGACCGCATGAAATCGCCCACCAGTGGTGGGGACATGCCGTTGGATTCAACTCCTATCGCGATCAATGGATGAGCGAAGGTTTTTCTGACATGTCCGCCTCGCTGTTTCTCGAATACGTATACGGCCAGAAGAACCTGGATGACTACCACAAATTCTGGGCGGACCAGAGGCAGCTGCTTCTGGACAAGAACCGTGAAGGCCGCAGGCCGATCGACGTTGGGCCGGTGACGCTTGGCTATCGGTTGAACAATGCCAGAACCGGATTTGATATTGGCCGCCGGCTGCTCTATCCGAAAGGGTCTTACATTCTGCAAATGGTCCGATTCATGCTTCAGGACCGCGGCAAGGGCGATCCCGATATGCCCTTCAAGGAATTGATGCGCGATTTCACCAGGACATACACCAATCGGGTTGCGAGCACGGAAGATTTTAAGGCGATGCTGGAAAAGCATATGACTGCCGAAATGGACATCGACGGGAACCACACGATGAATTGGTTCTTTGACGAGTATGTCTATGGGACGGATTACCCGTCATATAAATTCGAGCATTCGTTTTCAACCGATGACAAAGGCGACCAGGTTTTGAATTTCAAACTCACGCAGGCAGACGTAAACAAAGACTTTGTCATGCTGGTGCCCATTTATATAGAAATGCCGAACGGCGGGGTGGCGCGTCTGGGTTCAGCTCGCATGTCTGGGAACACTACCATCGACCAGCATGTGCCCTTAAGAGGATTGAAAGAGAAGCCCAAACGCGCGGTCATCGCCTATTACGATGACGTGCTGGGCAACGTGGAGAGCAAATAAAGGTTGAAGCAAAAAACCGGCGCCTATTCTCCCCCGAGATTTTCAGCGCCGGCTTTGGAGTCTCCCCTCTTCCAAGGGTTGACCAGGCCGCTCATCTGCTTTCGGCCAACTGGTTCGCGTGTGCTGGGGGCTGCTGTTGCGAATCTGGTAGTACCAAAGAGTCTTCTACTCTGAACAAGATGGACTGTGGACGTTATTCAGGTCAATAACAAAGGCAAGGCAGCGTGTTTACTGCACAGATAACCAACAACGTCGCGTTTAGCGCCGCAGGCTGATGTATACTGGGCCGGAATAAACTCGGAGCCCGTTCATACTAACTTTCATAGCTCCGAATAAAGCTGCGGGGGCAGCGATTTACCAGGATACTGCGGTTTGAACTTTACGTTTCTTTAGCTTTCATTGGCAGCACTGTCCCCTCGTTGGGAGGGTCCCAATATGGACCTGGCACTAATTCGCATTGTTTTCATTATCGTCGTAACTGCGACCTGCTGGTTTCTACACCCGTTTGGGCTTTACGGCGCCCCCGCCATTGGAGCAGGCCTGCTGATGAGCGCCATGGTAGTGGCTTTTGAGATCAGGCTGCGCGTGGTCAGCCTCAAGCGGCTCATCGGCGCGGTCATTGGCAGTATTCTCGGCATTCTAGGCGCCTACCTGTTCAGCGTGGTTCTTAAAAACAGTATCACTCATCCTGAAACCCAGCGTTTCCTGCAGCTCATGGTGATGCTGCTGATGTCCTACGTGGGCCTGGTGGTCGGGGCGAACAAGGGCGATCTGCTCAACCTGGCGGCATTGGGCGGAGTTTTTGGCTCGGAGAAACAAGGTCGCAAGAGCTTCAAGCTGCTGGATACCAGCGTAATTATCGATGGACGCATCGCCGATATCGCGGACACGGGATTTCTTGACGGCGTGCTGGTGATTCCTCAGTTTGTGCTGCGCGAACTCCAACTGGTGGCTGATTCGGCGGACTCACTCAAACGCAATCGCGGACGGCGTGGTCTGGACGTGCTTCAACGCGTACAGAAGATTGTGACCGTTAACGTCCAGATTGTGGAAGATGACTTCCCCACCATCCGCGAAGTTGATCTGAAGCTCATTGAGCTGGCCAAGGTTTACGAAGCCAAGATCATCACCAATGATTTCAACCTGAATAAAGTGGCCCAGCTGCAGGGCGTAGAAGTGCTGAACATCAACGAACTGGCCAATGCGCTGAAACCAATTGTGCTTCCCGGCGAAAGCATGCGCGTATTCATCCTGAAAGAAGGCAAAGAGTACAACCAGGGCGTGGCGTATCTGGATGACGGCACCATGGTAGTGGTGGACAATGCGCGCAAGTTAATCGGCAAGAACGTGGATATTGCCGTGACGTCTGTGTTGCAGACCACGGCCGGAAAAATGATCTTTGGCAAGTTTGATGAACGCGTGCGTCCCGCTGAACCGCGTATGGACCCTAAGGCGGAATTGCGAAAGACTCAGCCAATCGTCGTGGAGACACCCCAGACGACCACAGAATAACGCCATAACGCCGGCAGGCCATGTCCACTCGCGCTGGCAGGCAGCGCGCAACTCGCATAGAATCTAGCCTGGCCACGCCCGTCATCAGTGTGGTTCAGGTACGCCGCGCCCTCCGGCGAGCGGGTCCACCGGGTAATACCACTTGTCATTGCGTTTTCACTATCGCCTTATCGTTGTTCTCTCTCTCTCCTCTGTCCTTGCGTGGGGAAGAGATTGCCCGCCTTTGATGCTGCTTCAGGCAGCATTCACCGGACAGATTGCGGTCACCGTCACTGACCAGAACGGGCAGCCGCTGGTCGCCGCACAAGTCAACGTGGAGCAGGACGGCAGGCAGTTGGCAGTGGAGAGGACGACCCCGTCCGGCAACGCCCTGATGCGCAACCTTGCGCCGGGCCAATACAAGATCATCGTGGCAAAGCAGGGATTCTATGCCACGGTGCTGGATAAACTCGAACTCGCCGCAGGAACCAAACAAGCTATAGAAGTAAAGATGCAGCCGATGCGCGAGTATCGCGAAGAGGTTGAGGTGATGGCGCAACCATCCCCCATTGATCCGGAGCAGATCTCCAGCTCCCAGACGATCACTGCCGCGGATATCTCGATCATCCCTTATCCCACCACACGCGATTACCGCAATGTGCTGCCTTACATGCCCGGGGTACTTGCTGACAGCTCCGGACAGATTCATGTCGCCGGCTCCAGTACACAGGAAATACAGGATTATATGGATGGTTTTGAAGTCAGCCAGCCGGCAGGCGGAGCGTTGGCTTTGCGAATGAATCCGGATTCTTTGCGGAAGATTGATGTCCAGAGCAGCCGCTATTCACCACGCTTCGGAAAAGGTTCCGGCGGCCTGACTGACCTGGAGATTCAGGATGGCGACAATCGTCTGCGTTTCAATGCCACGGATTTCGTCCCCACCTTTCAGAACGTAAACGGACTGCGCTTCAATAACTGGACCCCGCGCGCTTACCTGTCAGGGCCGCTGGTGAAGAACAAGATCTGGTTCAATCTTTCCCATGAGGGTGAGAACGACCTGAATATCGTCAAGGAACTTCCAGAGGGTGCGAACGAGAATACAATCTGGCGCACTGCGGATCTGGCCCGCTTGCGCATGAACCTTACGCCCAGCAACGTGATCACGGCCAGCGCACTGGTGAATCTTTTCAATTCTGACAACAGCGGAATTTCGCCGTTTGATCCGGTGTCAGTTTCCACCAACGGGCATTCGTCGTTATATGTGCTGACGCTCAAGGACCAGTTCACCATCGCGCGGAACACGCTGATCGAGTTTGGAGGCGGCTATCATCGCACCAAGAATGCCACGCTGCCGCAAGGCACAGGCGATTACATCTTCACGCCCACGGGACGCGAAGGGAATTTTTACTTCACCAGCCACAACGCATCTTCACGCGTGCAGGGATTCAGCAATCTGTTCCTGCAGCCTGTAAAGTTTGGTGGCACGCACCAGTTCACCGTGGGTGGACGCATAGATCGCATCGTATTTGGCGGAAATAACGTGCGCACCGCACTCGATTTTGTGGACGCGTCCAACAACCTTCTACGAAAGACTTCTTTTACCAATGCCGGGCAGTTCAGCCTGAACACCGTGGAATCGAGCGCTTATGTGCAGGATCGCTGGATGCCGGTGCAACGCGTAGTGATTGAACCGGGAGTTCGCTGGGACCATGACAGCTTCCTGCAACAGGACTTCTATTCCCCTCGCATAGCCGGCACAGCCCTGCTGGAACGTGCCCATGAAACCAAGTTCACCGCGGGCATCGGCGTTTATTACGACCGCTCAAATCTCTCCATCGCCAGTCAGCCTTTACAGGGAGAACGCACGGATACGTTCTTAGTCCCAATCCCCAAGGTGATTCCTGCGCGGTTCGTGGTGGATCCAGCTCTGCTCACCATGCCGCGTTTCATCAACTGGAGCGTCGGGATTGAACGCCGCCTTCCCTGGAACCTGTACGCACGGGTCGACTACCTGAACCGTCATGGCGATCACGTATGGGCTTATGAACAGCAGCCGAATGGAACCTTCCTGCTGCAGACTCACAAGGAAGATCGCTATGAAGCCGAGCAGATTACACTGCGTAAAGAGCTGAAACGCGGCTATCCGGTGATGGTGTCTTACACCCACTCAAAAGCGACATCGAATGAGAGTCTGGATTTCAACATTGATAATTTCACCACCGGTCCCCAGCAGGGCGGCCCGCTGCAATGGGATGCGCCGAACCAGGTAACGTCGTGGGGTTCCTATCCGCTTCCCGGCTTTTGGAAGTTCCACAAGTTCGACTTTTCTTACTCGCTGCTCTATCGCACTGGTTATCCCTTTATCACCGTGAATGACTTTGGACAACTTGTGAACGGCACTGGCACTTTCCGCTTTCCGGCGTACTTCTCGCTCAGCCCGGCGATTGAAAAGAAATTTACATTCCACGGTTATCTCTGGGCCGCACGTGTGGCTGTTGAGAACATCACGAATAATCCCAATGCCAACGTGGTGGATAATGACGTGAACTCGCCCACCTTCCTGACATTCTTCGGACAGGCGCACCGCACGTTGAACGGCAGAATCAGGTTTCTGGGAAAGCAGTGAACAGCAGTACTTAGCCATTGGTACTTAGCCAAAAGCAAGATCAAAACCTCTACCGCGCTAAAGGTTTCAAAGATGTTTCAGGGCTGACTGCTAATTGCCGATCGCCAATCGCTAAATGCTAACTTCCGGCGTCGCTTCCAGCAGCGTACGGGTATAGGGATGCGCCGGCGATGACGTTATCTGTTCCGACGATCCCAGTTCCACGATCTCTCCTGCGCGCATGACGGCAATGCGGTTGCACAAATATCGAACTACCGGCATGGAGTGCGAGATGAACAGGTAGGTCAGTCCAAAGTCACGTTGAAGCTGTTTAAGCAGATTGATGATCTGAGCGCCCACGCTGACATCAAGGGCTGATACGGGCTCATCGCATACGATCAGCTTTGGCCGCAGCATCAGCGCGCGCGCTATGCCAATGCGCTGCCGCTGTCCGCCGGAAAATTCATGAGGATACCGGCGCAACGCTGATTCATCCAGACCTACCGCCCGCATCATCTCCGCGGCAGACTCAGTCAGTTGCGTCTTGCTGCGCTTACCAGCTTCGTGGATCAGCAAGGGCTCGGTCACGATCTCCAGCACCCTCATCCGCGGGTTGAGCGATGCAAAAGGGTCCTGAAAGATGATCTGCATTTCACGCCGAAGATTTCGCAGAGTAGAAGGTGAGGCCTTAAGCACGTCTTGCTGTTGGAAAATCACGCTGCCTGAGGTGGGTTCAATCAGGCGCAAAACCATCCGTCCCAAAGTACTTTTGCCGCAGCCTGATTCACCTACCAGCCCAAGTGTCTCTCCCGCTTCAATGTCCAGAGACACTCCATTCACCGCCCGGACTTCACGTTGCGCCTGGCCAAAAGCACCTTCGGTTTTATAGACCTTGACCAGGTCGCGGATTTCCACCAGCGGCATGAGCTTCACTATAAATGACCGCTCGTTCTTAAGGCCGGCCGCGAGAACCTGCCATGAGGCACATTGACGTCAAGTAACGCCTCCAAAGCCAACATCCCTGCGTGGACATCATCTAAACCCTTATCTAAATCTCTAATTTGCTGAAAAATGGGGGCCCGAAAGCACATAGACCTGTCATTACTTGTCATTAAGGTTCATTGGCACGCAATTAGGGTGAACCCGTGCGTTCCTTGGAGGGCGGAGAGGGCTTGGCCTTACGGCATTAGAGCAACAGGCAGGGTTATACACCTTAGAAATCGGTATGTTTGCAGTAAAGTGTCTATCGTCAACGTGTTAGAATTTTTGAAACTGGCAAAGCTGCGGGATCTTGACTCAGGTGAAAGAATTCTTTTGTGATTGAACTAGCGCCTTCCATACTGTCCGCTGATTTTGCGCATTTGGCTGACCAGGTTCACGCGGTCGCTGAAGGCGGCGCTACGGTCCTGCATGTGGACGTGATGGACGGGCACTTTGTGCCGAATCTCACCATCGGGCCGCCTGTAGTTGCGTCGTTGCGGAAGGTTACGCGGCTCCCGCTCGACGTCCATTTGATGATCGAAAACCCGGATCTTTTGATTCCGTCGTTTGTGGATGCCGGGGCGGACTGGATCTCTGTCCATCAGGAAGCATGTATTCACTTGCACCGCACGCTGGAGCTGATACGCAGCCATAACGTGAATGCAGGCGTGGTGATTAACCCGGCGACTCCCGTGGAGATGCTGGAAAATGTCCTTTTCATGGTGGACCACGTTCTGGTCATGTCAGTGAATCCGGGCTTTGGGGGGCAGAAATTTATTCCCATGGTTCTGGAGAAAGTGCGCCGTTTGGTGGCCATGCGATCAGAGCGCCGCGCCAGCTTCCGTATTGAGATTGATGGCGGTATTGGCAATGAAACCATCGCTGAAGCCGTGCGCGCGGGCGTGGAAATTCTGGTGGCAGGCAATGCCGTATTTGGATCGGGCAGCCCTAAGGAAAACGTGCAACGCCTGTTGAGTATTGCTCAGCAAGCTACCCTGCAAAGGGTCTAGGAACAAAATCCGTTCAGTATTCTGAGGTAGGAATGGTACGAAAAATAATTTTATCCCTGGCGCTTGCCTGCACTTTGCTGCTGGCTGCCGGATGCCATCATAAGGTACAGAATCCTCTCGCCAACATCGACTCCAAGCAACCGGACAAGGCGCTTTACGATCGCGCCATGGATTCCATGAATCATGGCCGTTATCAGGAAGCCCGTACCCTGCTGGAAACGCTGTTGAACACGTATCCGGATTCAGAGTATCTGGCCCGCGCCAAACTCGCAGTGGGTGATTCCTGGTACAACGAGGGCGGCACCGCGGCCTGGCAGCAGGCTGAGGTGGAATACAAAGACTTCCAGACCTTCTATCCGAATCTTCCTGAGGCATCAGAGGCCCAGCTTAAGGTAGCCAAGATCCATTACCGCCAGATGGAGAAGCCTGACCGCGACTATAACCAGGCGATGCGTGCGGCGGAAGAATACAAGTCGCTGATCACTACCTATCCTGACAGCCCGTTGGTTCCAGAAGCCAAGCAGCGCCTCCGTGAAGTGCAGGAGTTGCTGGCTGAGCGGCAATATCGCATCGCGCACTTTTACTTCCTGCGTGACAATCTTGCCGCGGCGCAAGCGCGCATGGAGTCATTGATTGATTCCTATCCGCTCTACAGTGAGATTGACGAAGCCTTGTACGAACTTGGCGCTTTATACGAAAAAGAAGCCGTCACCGTGCGCAAGCAGAGATTGAGCGAAGCAGCCAAGGAAAAGATGGCTGCTCAATTTCAATCCAAGGCGATTGAAGCCTATACGCGGATCATCAAACGGTACCCCGCCATGGGCCGAGCTGACAGCGCGCGCCAGCGTTTGAAGGCGCTCAACGCTCCTATCCCTACGCCAACGGCTGAAGCGATGGCGGAAAGCAAGGCGGAAGAAGAAAGCCGCAGCAGCCCAACCCACATGCAGAGCCTGACTGGAAACTTCAAGAAGCGTCCAGATCTTGCGCGTACGGCCAAGGTCGGCGAACCCAGCCTGGAAGAGGAACAGGTAAAGAGTGCGCCCGCCATGGTCAAAGAGCTGAATCAGCAACTCACCATCGCCACTGAACCGAATACAAACCTGGGACTGCAACCGGTGAAATCGAACGGGACCGCGCCGGGCGCGAATGAGGCTCCGCCAAGCAGTTCCACGCCCAGTTCCACGCCCGCGACTGAAGGTGCGCCTCCCAAGGCGGCTCCGGCCCAGGTGAATGAAGTTAATGGAGGCCAAACACCGTTAAACAGCGCTCCTACAACGGAGAACCCTCCGGCCGCGAGCCCGACATCGACCCCGGGAACCGTTTCCAAGGAGAACGCCAAGGCCACTGACAGCAAGACCGATACAAAAGACGAGTCAACCAGCAAGAAGAAATCCAAGAAGGGGCTGCGCAAGCTGATCCCGTTTTAGAAGTCCCTGAACCACTCCAGAGGACTAGCACTTCTGATGGGGTAGGGAATATACCTCACTAGGTACTGAGGTGGTCTTTCCATTGACTTCAAAGGCGTTTACCAGTAACGTGAGCTCGTTTCCTGCCTGATCGAAGGTTATAGACGTGTCGCTAAGAATTTTATTTGCCGATGACAGCGTGACCGCCCAGAACATGGGCAAGAAGATCCTCACCGAAGCGGGATATGAGGTGATTGCTGTCAGCAACGGCGCTGCTGCAGTTAAGAAGATTGCCGAGCAGAAGCCGGACATCATCATCCTTGACGTCTACATGCCGGGCTATAGCGGCCTGGAAGTATGCGAGAAGGTGCGCTCAAACATCGCTACCATCAAGACTCCTGTTCTTCTTACCGTGGGCAAGATGGAGCCATACAAGCCTGAAGATGCTAACCGCGTCCGTGCTGACGGCGTCATTATCAAGCCCTTTGAAGCCAGTGATCTTCTGGCCATCATCAAGAAGTTTGAAGAGCGCATCAAGGCCACGCCCGCACCAGCAGTCATGGCGCCTCCACCTGTCCGCAAAGTGGACCTTTATCCTGAGCCCGAAACTCCGGAGCCGGTTCGCGCCAAAGTGATGCAGTCGACCGTGGAAGTGCCCGACCACATGGCGTCATCGTCGGCTTTTAGTGATTTGCTGGGCGGCGAATCAGGTTATCCTACGCCGCACTTCGTCCCGCCGCCTTCCGGCTCTACCCCAGCGGACGAAACGGCCAAACTCAGTGCTGTTCCTGATTATGATGTGCCCATGTCATGGCGTCCGGAGACCCCGCCGGAGCCGAGCGAGATGGCAGCCCAGGAATCAGTGACATTACCGGGTACAGAGGCTTCAACAGTCACAGAAGTTCCCGCGCCGGTTGCCGTATCTCAACCTGAACCCGAACCAGAACCGATGCCTGAGCCCATTCCTGAATCAGAGACTCTGCAGGTGGCTGAGGTCGGCATAGACGCGATCTCATCTCCAATCGCAGAGGTCCCCGAGGCATTCACTGCCCGCCCTGTTCAGATTCCGGTTTATCAGGATTCCACGCCAGTGCCGGCAGAGTTTATGCCAACTGCAGCAGCCCCCATTGGCGATATCGATGTTCCTCGGGAACCCGCACTGCAGGAATCAGCGGAAGAGATAACCCGTACCACGGTGGCTGATGCCCGCGAGGCCGGTCTGGTGCCGACCAGCCATGCCGCCAGTTCAAATGCGTCGGCCCACATCGCGGCGCCAATGCATGTAGCTGAAATGAGCGTTGGAGCACCGGCTGATAGTCCTGCGGCCGAACTGCCATCGATTGACTTTCCGGCAGCCTCGCCGAGCATTTCTCCGATCAGAGACAGCCATTCGGCAGAAATGACCATTGGAACCGCGCCATCGGAAACCTCGCCTTTGCCGCCTGTCACGAACGATGACTTTGAAGCCCGTGTCGCTGCTGCCATGGCGGCTTACAGTCACGCCCAACCCACTTCGCCGGGCCCGGCTGACACCGGCAAGAATGGCTTCAGTGAAATGCCGGCCAGCATGGTTTCCGCAACAGCTGCTCCAATCCATCAACCTTCCGTGCCTGCGATTGCTGAATCTGAGCCGGAGCCGGAAGAAGTCAAAGCCGACCCCATTCATGAAGCAGCAGTTCCATCGCCGGCCCCAGTCGAGCCGGCAACGGTTGCCTCAGCCACTGAAGAAGCCGTAACCGCCAGAGTTGAAGCAGAGCTGCCCGCGGCAGCCACCGCCATTGCTGAAGCAGCAGAAGCTGCCGGGGCCGAACACCACAACATCGCGCAGGTAGTTCATCGCGTGATGGAGCGCATGAAGGGTGATCTGGTGGAAGAGATCGTCCGAGAACTTAAATCAAAGAAATAACACGCATCTCAACCAGCGAATTCAGGAGCGCCCAAAAAGGCGCTCTTTTTTTGTTTTAAAGCGTTCTGTTTTAGTGCGGCAGATTTGCAATCCCGCCAGGTTGCTTCCGAAATCAACTGAAAGCAATCCAGCTGCTCACACATCTTCACAACTGGCGTTCTTAATCCGGAATCAAACCTTTTAAGGAGCATAACTTGTCCATAACTTGTCAGGGAGCTCCAGATTTCGAAGGAGGAACTATTCATGCGACGCTTCATAACTGTGGCCGCATTTGCCTGTATCGCCGCTTTCTGGGGGACGACGAGCAGTGCTCAGGGAATTCCACAAGGAACATATCAGCAGACTTGTAACAACGTGTCCGTGAGCGGGGATACATTGGTGGCAAACTGTCAGGATGCAAATGGTACCTGGCGTACCACGCAGCTACCCGACTTCCAGCGCTGTACCAGTGAGATCAGCAATGACAACGGAAACCTTCGTTGCGCAAACGCAGGCAATGGCCCGGCACAGACCTGGCGGGGAAATGGTCCGGGGGGATCCTACGCTCAGAGCTGCCGTGACGTGAAAGTTGGCGGCGATGATTTGCATGCAAAATGCCAGACCAATGACGGCGCCTGGCGTGATGCCAAACTTGATGATTATCGCAAGTGCAAGGGCGACATCGCTAATCAAAATGGCAAGCTGCGTTGCGTGGCCGGCGCGCCTTACGGCGGCCCGGTGGGAGCTTATGGCCCCGGACCTTACGGAAACCCGAACTATCAGAACGCAAATGGTCCGGCCGGAAGTTATGGGCAAAGCTGCCGCGACATTCACATTGGCGGTGATGATCTTCACGCTCGCTGCCAGACTCGCAATGGTGACTGGGCCGATGCCAAGCTCGATGACTACCAGAAATGCCACGGCGACATCATCAATGATGACGGACACCTGCGCTGCGTGACCGGCGCTCCTGTGGCTGGCGGCTATTACGGCAATGGCCCTGCTCCGGTTAACAGTGGCTACAACGGGGCCGTGAATGGCCCGGAAGGTTCATACACCCGCACCTGCATGGACATTCATGCTAAAGGCGATGATCTGCATGCACGCTGCCAGACCAGTGGTGGTGAATTACACGATACCAAGCTGGACGACTATCGCAAATGCCACAGCGACATCATCAATGACGACGGCAATCTGCGTTGCCAGAGATGAGAAGCTGACATCATGAGACAGGCCCACGACAGAGCCTGTCGAAAAATTTCGCGCGATTGGATTCACTTCAGTCGCGCGATTTTGTTTCTTGCCGAACCTGGACTCAACACCAGGGGCTCAACACCGGGGGCTCAACACCCGGGCTCAATGCAATAACGGAAGCCGACGTTTGCTCACTTCCACTTTTCGCCTGTAAACTCTTGTCTTAGACGCTTCGCATCGCATGCCACACGAACTTCCAAAAACCTACGACCCCAGCGCTATTGAGGTCCGCTGGGCGGAGTACTGGGTCAACGAGAAGCTGTTCTCGGTGAAGACCCCGGAGCCCGGATCGGAAGCAGCCAAAAAGCCCGTCTTTACCCTCCTTTTGCCCCCGCCCAACGTCACCGGACGGCTGCACATGGGCCACATGCTCAACCAGACGGAGATGGACATCATCATGCGCTGGCGCCGCATGCGCGGATTCACCACCCTATGGCTGCCTGGAACGGACCACGCCGGCATTGCCACGCAGATGATGGTGGAACGCCAGCTAGCAGGGGAAGGCAATAGCCGCCAGAAGCTGGGACGCGAAGTGTTTCTCCAGCGCGTGTGGGAGTGGAAAAAACATTACGGCGGCGCCATTCAGGCGCAGATGAAGCGGCTCGGCGCATCCGTGGACTGGGACCGCGAGTACTTCACCATGGATGAAAATCTCTCCCGAGCGGTGACAGAGGTTTTTGTCCGTCTGCATGAGCAGGGATTGATCTATCGCGGTAACTACATCGTGAACTGGTGTCCCCGCTGTATGACAGCGATTTCTGATCTTGAGGTGGTTCACGAAGATTACGCCGGCAAGCTCTATCAGATCCGTTATCACGTAGCAGGTGATCCGAGCCAATCGCTCACCATCGAGACCACGCGGCCTGAAACCATGCTGGGCGATACCGCCGTGGCCGTGAACGCGCGTGATGCGCGCTATAAGCACCTGCACGGCAAAAGGCTGATTCTGCCGTTGCTGGAGCGCGAGATTCCCATCATCACTGACGATCTTGCCGATCCGCAATTCGGCAGCGGAGCGGTGAAGGTCACACCCTCGCACGATCCCAATGATTTCCAGGCTGGTTTGCGCAACAACCTTCCGCAGATCAACATCATGGACGATCAGGCGCGCATCAACGAAAACGGCGGGCCGTATGCGGGGCTGGATCGCTATGAAGCGCGGGAAAAGATCCTGCATGACCTCACGCACCGTGGCCTGCTGGTCGGCGTAAAAGACCATGCCTATGCGATTGGCAAATGCGATCGCTGCAAGACCATCGTCGAACCTCGCCTTTCCACGCAGTGGTTCATCAAGATCCAGCCTCTGGCGGATCGCGCGATTGAAGCAGTGGAGAAGCGTGAGATTGTCTTCACTCCGGAGAATTACTCCAAGACTTATTTCGAGTGGATGCGCAACATCCATGACTGGTGCATCTCTCGCCAGCTCTGGTGGGGACATCGTATTCCCGCATGGCATTGCAATAATGGTCACATCACGGTTGCTCGCACGGCGCCTGCCGCCTGTTCAACCTGTAACAGCACAAAGCTGGAACAGGATTCTGACGTCCTGGATACGTGGTTTTCTTCCGGGTTATTACCGTTCACGGCCTTTGGCTGGCCGGAAAAGACGCGCGATCTGGATATCTTCTATCCCACGTCTCTGCTGATCACCGGTTTTGACATTCTGTTTTTCTGGGTCGCCCGCATGATCATGCTGGGCTGCCACTTCATGGAAGGCCATCCCCATGGCAGCGTGCCGTTCAAAGAAGTCTACATACATGCACTGGTACGTGATGCGGACCGGCAGAAGATGTCCAAGACCAAGGGCAACGTAATTGATCCGATTGAGGTCACGGAGAAATTCGGTACAGACGCGGTGCGCTTCACGCTGGCATCCATGGCGTCGCCCGGCACGGATATAGCCTTTAGTGAAAGCCGTACGGAAGGCTACCGGGCTTTCGCCAACAAAATATGGAACGCTGCACGTTTCATGTTCATGAACGCCGAGCGGGTCCCGGGCAGCAGCCTTACCCAGGGCGCCAATCCGGACGATCTCAAGTACCTGGAGAATCGCTGGATATACTCGCGCTTTTATCGCGTTGCCGGCGAGGTAAATCAGAGTCTGAATGCTTATCGCTTTGATGAAGCCGCCAGCGCCGTCTATAAGTTTTTCTGGAATGAATTCTGCGATTGGTACCTGGAAATCATCAAGCCTCGCCTGCTGGGCGAAGGTACAGAAGCGCAATCGGCGGTGGCCTTCCTGGGCGACGTCTTTGAGGGATCTTTACGGTTGCTTTCGCCTTTTATGCCTTTCATCACCGAAGAGATCTGGCATGCGATGTACAACAGCAAGACGCCGCAAAAATCCATTGCATTGGCCAGCTTTCCTGAAGGCGGCGAGAAGTGGCTGAACGATGAAGCCGAAGAGCAGATGGCGACCTTACAGAGCCTGATTGGCGAGATTCGCAACCTGCGGGCGGAATTACAGGTTGAACCCAGGGTAAAGACTCCTGTTCGGATTCACGCCAATGCTGCGGTGCAGGCACTCGTGAGCGAAAACAGTTCCATGCTGGAGCGCCTCGCGAGCGTGACCGAGATCAGTTTTGTGGCTGACTCCCTGACCAATGAGGCCGGCGCGCGAACCACGTCGAAATTTGAAGTCGTTGTGGTGTACAAAAAACAGATTGACGTTGCCGCGGAACGGGCTCGCCTGACCAAAGAGCTGGCGAGACAGGAAGGGCAACTGGCCAATACACAAAAGCAGCTTGGCAACGAACAGTTTCTTGCCAAGGCCCCACCGCAAGTGGTTGAGGGACTGAAAAAACAGGCTGCGGAGTTACAGATTTTGATCGACAAGACCCGCAAAGCGCTGGATGCTTTGAAATAATGCTTTGCAATTTGAATTCAGATACGCTTTAAACTGAAATTATGGATTGGCATAGCCGAAGAATCAGCGCAATTCTGGAGAACGCACTGCTGGAAGACAAAGCCACCAGTGATGCCACCTCGCGCGCCTGCATTGATCCGCAGCAGCGCGCTACTGCTACCGTTCTGGCCAAGCAGGATTGCATCCTTTCCGGCGTCGGCGCAGTCGCGCGCATTCTGGAAATCTACGAGCAGCTCGATCCCAACGCCATTGGCCATGCGGAAGTCATCAGCCATGGCGAAATTTTCGATGGTGTCCGTCTACGCAAGGGGCAGGTAATCGCCGTGGTGCGGCACAATGCGCGCGTCTTACTGTCCTGTGAGCGTGTCATCCTGAACGTATTGCAGCGCCTCAGCGGCATCGCCACCTACACCCGAAAGTTTGTAGACGCCATTCACGGCACGCAGACACGTATTCTTGACACGCGTAAAACCGCGCCCGGCCTGCGCGTGCTGGACAAGTACGCAGTGCGTTGTGGCGGCGGTCACAATCATCGTCTTGATCTTTCGGACGGCATCCTGATCAAGAACAATCACATTACTCTGGCTGGAAGCGCCGCGGCCGCCTTACAGCGGGCCATTCGCAATCGCCGTGGTGAACTGCCCATTGTTATTGAAGTCCGTAACCTGTCAGAGTTGGATGAAGCCTTAACTAACGGAGCGGAGAGGCTACTGCTCGATAATATGAGCGTGGAGACGGTTCGCGCTGCGCTGGTTAAAATCAAAGAACAGCCGCGCACTATCCCGGTGGAAGTCTCCGGCGGCATTCAACTTGAGAACGTCCGTGCCTACGCTGAAACCGGAGTGGACTATATCTCGGTAGGTGCTCTGACCCACTCACCCCAAGCGGTGGACTTGAGTATGAGGATAGTTCCCGCGTAAGCTGTATGTCCGATTTGATCTCAATCAGGCGGCCGCGGAGCCGCCAGCTTAGGATTCACGGTTTTCTGGAGGGAAACCATCAAAAGACTCTGGCCCTTCCCGTCCCTTGCTCCCAGGCCCGCTGCGAAGTGACTGATAACCGGATACTTTGATGTTAAAGTACCTCTCCGGCAAATATTTGGAATCGTTTGCTGCTGTTTTTTGCTCCAAAGTGGCAAATCTTTTAAGGAGACTTTTGTTCGTATGGGAAATAAAGTTCTTGGTCTTTTGCTTGGTGTTTTAACCCTTTGCGGCTCCGCTCTGGCGGCTGATGAATACAAGATCGATTCCGTTCACTCCAACGTTGGCTTTGCCGTAAAGCATATGGTGGTGAACACCGTCCATGGCCGCTTCGGCGACTACAGCGGCACCATCGTTTATGACGACAAGGACATCACCAAATCTTCGGTCAACGTCACCATCAAAACGGCCAGCATCAATACGGACAATGCTCAACGCGATGGCCACCTCAAGTCCCCGGATTTTCTGGATGCACAGAAATTCCCCGAGATCACTTTCGTAAGCAAGTCCATTGAAAAGAAGGCTGACGGCTTTGTAGCGCACGGCGCGCTGACCATCCGCGGGGTTTCCAAGGATGTGGACCTGCCCTTCAAGGTGAACGGCCCGATCTCAGCCATGGGCAGCCAGATCCTTGGCGCGGAAGCCAGCCTGACCATCAATCGCCAGGATTATGGCGTGTCCTGGAGCAAGGCGCTGGATAACGGCGGCATGGTGGTTGCAAACGATGTCAAGATTGACCTGAACGTGGAAGCCAAACAGGCAAAACCGGCGGCGGCACCCGCGGGCGCAGCAAAATAATTCTGGGGCACAAATTCGTGGCTGTATCTGATCTATTACTGCCGGAAAAAATCGCTCCGCTGGTGCGGAATACGATCTTTTCCGGCAACATCTTTCACCAGGAACAGGCGGACTCCACCAACAGCCTGGCCATGGCCGCGGGGACACGCGCCGGTCATGCACCGGACAGTGCTCCGGAAGGCTCGGTGTTTCTGGCGGAAGAACAAACCGCGGGACGAGGACGCGGCGGCCACTCCTGGAGCTCGCAAAAGGGAGCAGGAATTTATTGCTCATTTCTGATTCATCCGCCCATGACCCCGGCTGAAACTCTGTGGCTCTCATTGATCTCAGGCGTGGCCGTACAGGATGCCACGCGCGAAGTCACCGGCTTGCAGGCGGATATTCGCTGGCCCAACGATCTTCTGATTGGCGAAAAGAAATTCGCCGGCATCCTCACGGAGATGAGTTCTGATTCCTCACGGGTGCATCACGCGGTGATTGGCGTAGGCATCAATGTGAATCAGGAGAGCTTTCCTGAAGATTTTTCCACCACGGCCACCTCTCTTCGTATCGAGTCCGGCAAGCCATGTCTTCGGGTTGAAATGGCAGCGGCGCTGATTCGGGCCGTCGATCGCGAATACCGCGCTCTGCTTCGCGCCATGGAGAGTCCCATCCGCACACCGGCGTTGCGGTTTGAGCCCATCATGCGACGCGTGGAGTCGCGTTCAACCTATGCAACCGGTAAACTTGTGCATGTGGAAGAAGACGGCGGCTATAGCGGTACCACAGACGGGCTTGATCCCCGTGGTTTCCTTCGCGTTCGTACCGATAAGGGGCTGCGCATGGTAATTTCAGGCAGTGTGCGCCCCCTTTCCAGGAGAAGCGATGCTTCTGGTTCTTGACGTCGGAAATACCAACACAGTTCTGGGTGTCTACGATCTCGGGTCGGATAAGGACCAGGGCAAACTGGTGGCCCATTGGCGTGTCGCCACCATCAAGACCCATACCGTTGACGAATACGGCGTCCTTTTCCGCAACCTTTTCGCTTTCGCCAAAATTGCGGCCGAAGATGTTCGCGGCATTATCATCTCGTCCGTTGTCCCGTCCATGGACTCCACGCTGCGCGAAGTCTGCGAACGTTATTTTCATCTCAAGCCGTTGTTTATTGAACCCGGCATCAAGACCGGCATGCCGGTTCAGTATGACAATCCCCAGGAAGTTGGCGCGGACCGCATCGTGAACGGCGTGGCGGCGTTTGAAAAATTCGGCGGCCCATGCGTGGTGGTTGATTTCGGCACCGCCACAACCTTTGACGCTGTCTCGCGCAAAGGTGAGTACATGGGTGGCGTCATAGCGCCGGGTATTGGTATTTCTGCGCAGGCATTGTTTGAACACACCGCCAGGCTGCCGCTGGTTGATATCCGCCGTCCTGCCAAGCTGATTGGCACCAACACCGTCGGCAGCATCCAGTCGGGTATGTTCTTCGGCTATTTAGGGCTGGTGGATGGCATTCTGGAACGCCTGATCGGTGAGCTTGGTCCGGATACGAAAGTGGTGGCAACCGGCGGGTTGGCGCGGCTGATCGGAGACAACTCGCGCCATATCAAAACCGTCGACGATCTATTGACTCTGGATGGATTACGCATCATCTGGGAGCGCAACAACGCTTCACCGAAGCAAAAGACATGAACGCTTGTGTGCGCCTCAAGGTTTACGTCAGCGTTTTTATTGCAATCAGCGGCATTGTGGCCGCTCAGAGCAAACCAAAAACGCTTCCAGTTGAGCAAACGCATTTCAGCGCGGAAGATGAAAGCTTTAAACGGCCCGTAGCCATTCCAGGAGACGTAATGGCAATTCTGGCCAAGCAGGAAGTCGTTGAGAAGCAACTCGAAAATGAAGGATTGAAACCAGAAAAGTTACCGACCTACTGGTTTTCGGCCTCTGCCGTACATCTGAGCCATGCGAAGGAACCTGATCTGGTGGTCGCGGCAAATCCTCCTGTTTCAGGGGCCAACACCACAATGTTTTGGATCTTCCGCACTACCGGTCACGGTCATACACTGGTTCTTACAGCCATGGCCCACGATTTGGTGATCAAGAAAACGATATGGAATGGACTTCGGGAGATACAAACCTCTTCTGTAACAATGATGCGGTTTTCCACTGTCTCTTATCGGTTCAACGGCAAGAACTATGCGCGATTCAATACCACCGGAGAGGAAATTCGTTAAGCTTGTTTAGTTCGACAAGGGCGAAACAGAACGGCCAACCGAGCAGTCATTCGTGGACAATTATTTCAACTACTTTACTGAAATCGAAGAGCGCTACCTGAAGCGGCGTGGCTCGGGGCTGCTGTTGTCCACCATCGACTGGGCTTTAATTGAAACGTGGAAGAATGCTGGTATCCCGCTGGACGCGGTGCTGCGTGGCATTGACGATACCTTTGACAAATATGAGCGGCGTCCGTCCAAGACCAAGAAGATCAACAGCCTTGCTTACTGCGCACAGGAAGTGCTGGGCGCTGCCGAAGATGTAAAGGAAGCAGCGGTCGGCGCCACGCGGGAAAAGACTGACTCTGTTCCCGGGCTGGGTTCGCCGGAAATCGCGACTTACATGATGGCCAACGCGGATAAACTGCGAAAGATCGACAGCTCGGCGCAGGTAAAAGAAATTGCCGGCGAATGTGCCGCTTCGCTGGCAGACCTGGCTGAAGCATTGAAATCCGGCACAGTTCCGGTGAAACTGGAAGATCTGGAACGCCGCATGACCATTCTTGAGGAAAAACTGATGGCCGTGCTTACGGTTGCCGCTCCGGAAGACCAGCTTGTAAAGTTACGTACAGAAGCTGACCGTGAAATTGCACCCTATCGCAGTAAAATGCCCGGATCGCAGATTGATCAGCTATTGAAACAATTTGTTCACAAGCGTTTGCTCGAACAAGCTAAAATGCCCAGACTCAGTCTGTTTTACTTGTGAATCTAACAATCGAAAAGATGGTCTACGGGGGAGATGGTCTGGCCCGCCTCCCGGATCGAAAGGCCGTGTTTTTGCCCTTTGTGCTTCCCGGTGAGGAGGTGGATGCCTCCATTGCCCGGGAAAAGAGCAGCTTTGCCCGCGCGGTGGTCACGCAAGTCCTCAAAGCGTCAGGAAAGCGTGTGCAGGCGCCATGCCCATACTTTGGCGAGTGCGGCGGTTGCCACTATCAGCACACCGACTATCAGACCCAGCTGGAAATCAAGAGCGCCATCCTGCGGGAAACGCTCCTGCGCAACGGCAAGCTGGATTGGACTGGCGAGATCACCACGCATTCGGCCGAGCCATTTAATTATCGCAACCGTACCCGGTTGAAGGTCCGCACCGGCCCGGATTTTGCCCTGGGATACCATCAGCTGGGCTCTCATAACCTGCTGCCGATCAAGCAATGTCCTATCAGCTCTCCAGCTGTGAACAAAGTCATTGAGCAGATGTGGGAGATCGGCCTTGCCGGCGGTATTCCGGCCGGCGTGACTGAGATTGAGTTCTTTGTGGACCATGCTGATTCCCGCGTAGTACTTGAAGTGATGCAGAAGCCGAATGCCACCGGGATCCGCGAGTTCGCCGGTGAGTTGCAGAACCGTATCACCAACATTCAGGGAGTATCGATATTCGCTGAAGCGCCGAGTGGCGGCGCAGCCCCGCCTGAGTTCAAAGAGAGTGTTGGCAATCCAAGCCTGCTTTATCAAGTGGGTGAAAAAGCCTTTCGCGTGACGGCCGGGAGCTTCTTCCAGACCAACCGCCATCTGACCAGCGAACTGGTGAAGACGGTTGTTTCCGATTATTTTGGCAACATCGCACTTGATCTTTATTCCGGCGTCGGCCTGTTTGCCAACCATCTGGCCAAACGATTTACCCAGGTTTTTGCGGTGGAATCAGCGCCCATGTCATCTGCGGATCTCCAGACCAACGTGCTCAAGAACGTGGTACCGGTGAAGACCGCCACTGAGCAATTCCTGCCGCGCTGCCTGAATATGAATCCAGACATTGTGGTGGTCGATCCTCCTCGTGCCGGCCTGGGTCCCAAGGTGACGCAACTTCTCGCCGCATTGCGCGTAAAACGCATTTCGTATGTTTCCTGTGACCCGGCCACACTCGCGCGCGACGTTCGTTTGCTGCTGGAGACCGGCTACCATGTGGAGGAAGTGCACCTGGTTGACCTCTTTCCTCAGACCTTCCACATTGAGAGCGTGGTCAGGCTGGCCAGGTAGTGATTCGTGTCGCTTCGCTCCACACCGCTGGAGCCTGAATGTTCGTGAAACGCGCCTTCCGTAAATTCCTTTCCGCTTCGCACTCTCAATCAGCTATTCTGCTTCGTCATTTCCTTGAACAACGCAGCCCAATCCGCTCCGCTGCAATCGCCGGTGCGATCTCGCGCACCGCTTGGACTTGCGGCCATCGCCATTGCTTGCGGAATTTTCCTTGCCCGGCACTATCAGCGTCCGGCGAATCTATGGGGATGGTCCGCAGGATTGCTCATCGCCTGCGCGCTACTCGCGCTTTACAAACACAGTGATCGCCTGGCCCGCATTACCATTGTGCTCGCGCTGATTTGTGCGGGAGGATTTGCTCAATCGGCAACTCCGTCGTCGAAAATTACCGCTCCTCCTGCTCAATTCCTGAGCGGTGAGCGCGTGCTCATCACCGGACAGGTGACGAATGACGGATCATCGCTTCCTGGCGGCTCGCGCGAGCGCTTCGATCTGCAAACAGAGACCATGCAGCTTGGCGATTCGCAGTTCAGCCAGCCCACTGGAATCCGCATATCCGTGTTTGTGCGCGGTACCGGCTTCGCTCCAAACGCCAACGCACAGAATGAAGATGAAGACGAAGCCGGCATCGCAAAGGCATTCCAGCCGCTCAACTACGGTGATCGCGTTCGTCTGTCGGCCAAGCTGCGCCCGGCTCACAATTTCCGCAATCCCGGAGCCTTCGATTACGAAGGTTACCTGCGTGGTCTTGGCATCGCGGCGCTTGGCTCGGCCGATGCCGATTCCATTCTCGTTCTGCCCGGACAGTCCGGGAGCACGCTGGGCCGCTGGCGAAGCAGAATTCGTCGCAGCATCCTCAGCCACATCAATGGCCAGTCATCGCCGGCGGACCCATCGGAGGTGAAACCACCGCTCTGGAAGCCGGAAGACGCCGCGCTTTTTGCTGCCATGATCATTGGCGACGATTCACTCCTTGGCCGCAACGTGCGCGAGGAATTCCAGCAGACCGGCGTTTACCACCTGCTGGTTGTCTCCGGAATGAACGTAGGCATTCTGGCTTTTGCCGTTTTCTTTTTCGCCCACTGGCTGCGTGCGCCGGACTGGGCTGCTTCGCTCCTTACCATTGCGTTGTCGACTTTCTATGCCTTCATCGCAGGCATGGGCGTTCCCATTCAGCGTGCTGTTCTCATGCTGTCCGTATTCCTCATCGCGCGATTGTTCTACCGTGACCGGGCTGCATTGAACGCCACGGGCTTTGCAGCTCTGGTTGTCCTGGTCTGGTCTCCCGCTGCCCTGTTTGAAGCCGGTTTCCAGTTGACGTTTCTTGCCCTGTTTGCCATCACTGGAATCAGCGTGCCCCTGCTGGAGCGCACGTCGAATCGTTATCGCGCTGCCCTGGCTCACTTTGATTCCACTGCCTTCGACCTGAATATTGATCCCAGGATCGCGCAGCTTCGTCTGGACATGCGATTGGTCATCGAGCGATTGGCACGCTTTACAGGAAATTTCATTGCCCGTTGGCTCGTGCTCGGCGCGGTCAGGACGAGCCTGGCTGCCTTCCAATTGTTGTTGGTATCAACCATCACGCAAGCTGTCCTGGTAGCGCCCATGCGTTGTTATTTTCATCGAGCAACGCTCATTGGCATGCCCGCCAATATTCTTGTCCTGCCTCTGGCGGGCGTAATGCTCAACGCAGGCGTGCTGTCCATCGCGCTCAGCTATCTCTTTACGCCTTTGGCTCGCGTTGCCGCCATGATCGCCTCTGCATGTTTGCATTGGACGCTGGTATGTCTCGACATGGCTGGCGCATTTTCCTGCGACGCAATGGCGCACTCCTGATCTCAACTTCGTTTTGTGGCTGGTGGCAGCCGCAGGGATTCTCATCAGCTATCTCTCGGTCCGCCAGGCTTCTAAATTGAGCCTCGAAATTGATGCCTCTTGGCGGACTGGCTGCGCTCTTTGCTTCAGCGTTGCTGGTTGCCATCGCTCGTCCCCAGCCTGACATTCGGCACGATGCGCTGGAGATTACGGCCATCGATGTCGGACAGGGCGACTCGCTTTTCATTGTTTCGCCGCAAGGCAAGACCATGTTGATCGATGCCGGCGGCAGCCTTGGCCCGCTCCGCAGTGAGTTCGACTACGGCGAAGACGTTGTGTCTCCGTATCTCTGGTCACGTGGCATTTACCATCTCGATGTTGTTGTCCTTACACATGCGCATGGCGACCATATTGGAGGCTTGTCGCGCATCGTAGAAAACTTTTCTCCCTCAGAGTTATGGCTCGGCATCAATCCGGAAACACCGGCCCTGAAAAAGCTGCTCGAAACCGCCGCACTCCACCACGTGCATTTACAAAAACATGTCATGGGCGATGACTTCGGGTGGGCAGGCACCAACATCCGCGTCGTTTCCCCGCCATCCGATTACCAGCCGAAGTTGCAGCCGGGAAATAATGACTCGCTGGCTTTTATCATTTCATTCGGACGAACCAGCGCTCTTCTTACCGGCGATCTTGAACGCAAGATGGAAACCCTTGTCGCCGCTGCCATGAATGCCGACGGCAGGCATGCCGATTTGCTGAAAATTGCTCATCACGGCAGTGCCACTTCCACCACGCCGGAATTGCTGGCCGTGGTCAAGCCCGGCTTCGCCATCATTTCTGATGGATTTAGGAATCCGTTTGGTCATCCCCGGGCAATCGTTCTGGAGCGACTCCAGACTTCCCATGTTCATACCTACCGCACTGACATGCTTGGAGTTGTGAGTTTCTGGCTTGACGGCAATCAGGTCTCTGCGCAACCAGCTTTGCTTGCTCCAGCCGATAACCGCTGACTTGCTGCAAGCCCTCGCGCCCCTTATTCATACAAACAAGAGTCACACAAACAAGTGGCACAAACAGTACATGACCTGACGAATGCTCCAGTTCTGCCTCAACTGCGGCACAATGAACAGAGGGCGTGTGCTGGGGAAGTACCAGCACGCAAATTTAAATTCTCGTTACCGTCTCACTTCTATCTTCTGTCTTCGTATCTTCGTATCTTCGGAAACTCTTTATAGGGAGAGTGAAACCTTGATTTTCAAATCGTTGGGTTGCAAAAATTTGGTCTGCAAAAAGTTGATTGCCTTATCGGTGCTGATTCTCGGCGCCTTGCCCTCCATAGCACAGCAGAGCGCGTTTGCTCATCGCGAACAGGACACCGTAGCCAGCAGGTTTTCTCTGCTTCAGGAGCGTGGTCCTTCAGCACCCACATGGCATATGGATAATTTTGCCGGACGCTTTCGCCTCTTCAGCCAGCCGAACCTGAATACGCCGGGCGCTGAATGGCTGACCGTGACTCCCAACGGATTCTTCGGTATTGGCACCAACGCTCCTCTGGGGAATCTCCATATCGCGGCAGACAATTCCGCGGCGCAGGACCGTCCGATTCAATTTGTGATCTCCGGCCGCACCAACCCCAACCTGAAGCTTCACCTTGGAGTACGCACTGAGCTCTCGCCTCCGGTGGCACAGATCGGTTTTGTGGAAGAGGGTGTGGCCTGGCGGAATATTGCGCTCGGCGGCAACGGTGGAAACGTCGGTATAGGCACGCTCACGCCGCGTGAGCGGCTGGAAGTGAACGGCAGCGTTCGCGCCTTTGGCGCCATTTTCGCCAATGCCGGAGTATTTGATGTTGGCCTGCGCATGGAGCAGGAACGTGAGCGTCCTCGCAATCGCGCGGACTGGGAGCGTGACCGCGATCGTGACGGGGACAGAAACGGAGATCGTGGCTATCGCGAAGAAGATGTGATTCTTGGCCTGGGCCGTTATCACACGCGCGTCTTCCGGGTGGACGATCAGGGTTCTGTTTACGCCGCGAAGGGATTTTTTACCGGCGGCGTGGATTATGCGGAATCAGTTGCCGTTACGGGCGAGCGCGCTGGCTATCAGCCGGGCGACGTAATGGCCATCGACGAGAAGGCCGCTGACGGCTTTGCACTCACGCGCACTGCGTACTCTACTCTGGTGGCCGGAATCTATTCCACGCAGCCAGGCATGCTGGCCAGCACGCATCCCATGGAGCCTGAAAAATTTGCTGCTGAGGTGCCGTTGGCCATGTTCGGAATCGTGCCGTGCAAAGTGTCGGCGGAAAATGGCGCCATCAGCCGTGGCGACCTGCTGGTCTCCGCCACCACGCCCGGTTACGCCATGAAAGGCACGGACAAGCAGAAAATGCTGGGAGCGATCATCGGTAAGGCCCTTGATCCGCTACCCAAAGGCACGGGCATGATTCGTGTGCTGCTGTCGTCGCGCTAGAAGCGCGGCGAGGCTTCGCAGGAAGAAAGCTTGGCAGAAAAAGCGAAACCGCCTGGATCACACGGGCGGTTTTTTCTGTCTCAGAAGGCAACGAGCCAGTCAGAAGTTGAGCGACTATTTGCTGACCGATCACTGTGAATCAGTGGCATCCATCTGGGTCGTGGAGCGCAGGCGCCCTCGCCTGCGTTGGTTTGGCCAATTGCCAATTGCTATTTGCCATTTGCTACTAAGCCGCAGGCTCTTTGCCGGGCTGAGGTTCATCTGTCAGCGGCTCATCTGACAGCACGTCTTCCGTCTGCGCTTCATCTGTCAACACGGGCGCGTTCTTATATTCTTCGATTATTTTCCTGGCCTCATCCGCCTGTTCGGCATTCACGCGAACCACCACCCCGCCAACACCCGGCCACACACCCTGGGTTGCGTCCAGGCTGGCCACCACGGACTCAATGCCTGCCGACGTCAGCAGACCATGCACCACCTGGCCTTCGCTCTCCTGCTGCGTATCAAACACATCCACCAGCTCCGGTTCCTGCTCTTGTTCCACGCTCATTTGCTCCCTCCTGTATAGCTTGGATGCGCAGGAGCAGCGGAACGTGAAGGTCTTGATTAGAAAACGGCCCAGCTGTCCCCGAAGTTCTATCTCCGGTTTATCTGCAGAAAATCACTCAGTTCAGGCTGTCCCCTTTTCCAACTTGCAGAAAATCAGTCAGTTCAGTCTGTCCCCTTTTCCAATCAATAAAGGGACTCTCATGAGTCCCTTCTTCGCCAAGCGTGGAGTCGCGCTTACTGTCCACCGCAGTTCAGCGGTTGTGGAGCAGAGAGCTGGGTCAGGACGGTTTCGTTGGGATAGCTATAGGCGTTATCAATTGCGGTCGAATTCTTCTGGAACTCGAACCATGGCAATAAAGCCTCTGTTTGAGGATGGTAGGTAAATCCGTTTATTGTGACTGGGAATGTAGGGTTGGGAAGATCCTCGATCACGTCACCGTCTTCAAGCAAGTCCTGGCATTGTCCCGCGGGATTCAACCAGAACGGCGTGATGTTGTGGATGCCATCAAAGCCGACAAAGGGGTCATTGAAGCTTTCAGCGACTTCGTGGCTGTGAGCGGTCACGTCCTGGAACCCGCCGCCGAAGAGACCTGGACTGATCCAGCTCGAATAGTTCAATACGAAAAACCTTTGCAGGTTGCCGTTGCTGGGGAGGTTAATCGCATTGCCGGGCTCGAAATCGAAGGTATGGAACCCGAGCACGCAACAATTATTCACGTTCCCGTTGAACAGGAAAGCGTTGGGAAAGAAGAAGGTAGAAACGTCCTTGGTCGTAATGTTCCCGGCGACTTCAGCCTGGCCGATGATGGATGTATTGTCCGGCCCGGCAGGGTTTTGCGGGAACAGCTTGTTGTTAAACGTGGCGGAATTAATCAGAACGAAACGGCAACAGCTTCCGTCTGGATTGAGTGCGAAGGAGTAAGTGCCTGCGAGCAAGATCATCACCTCCGGAGTCTTCACGCTGGGCGCCAGCAGCGTGTGCCAATCCGGCTTGGCCTTGTTCCCGAACTCGGCGCGCTGCACCGCATCGGTAATTTGCGTCGGGACCGGGCTGCTGGAGAAATTTGCGTTGGAGAATACCGGCCCATTCAGGAACGGCTGGATGAACGGAGTAACGTCAGAAAAGAGAGGCTTGCATGTGTTGTCGAGTGGAACCCCGTTCTGTCCACATGTGACAACCGCGCCGTTCACCACTTTCACGAAACGGGGCGACCCGTCGGCATTCCGCAAGTCAAGTGAAACCGGAACCACCGGAGCATTGAAGACGGTTGTTCCGCCTTTGTTCGGCGGATTCCCGACCATGCTGTATTCCCAGATTTGATGAGCGGTGCCGTCGAACAACACTCCCTGGGCTTCAAAATGGTCGGTGAAATTCACCAGGGTATCCACTCCCGCGGGAAAACCGTGAGGCGTAGGAATGTTACCGTTCTTATGAGCATTCGCGGAATTGTTTGCATGCAAAACGTGCAGGCCGGCGGCGGCGAAGTTGGGAGGCAGGGCATCATTGTCCTGCGCAAGTGCTGCAAGGTTGAAGCCGCACAGCGCAACTAGAATGAAGAAAGCGAATCTTTTCATAGGGTCAATCGTCCTCTGGGCAGGAATTATAATCCGGCAAAACAGCAGTGACTTGCACCGTCGATACTTAGTACCTTTAGTTCAAAGTAAAGTATTGTTTACCTTGAGAACGCCAGCAATTACTGGAAGTTGAACAGTTCCAGTTCCCGGGTTCGCTTGAAGGTTCGGTCAGTAATTGTAGTTTTAATTGACTTGAAGAAAAAGGACGCGTGGAGATCGGCGAGTAAATCATCTCCCACCCTTTTGTTCCGAAGGAAAACCCACCTTCGTTACAAAAGGATGGGGCACCCTCGGTCATTTACAGGGATAGATCGAGACGTTGAAAGGCTGGGCCACCCGCCAACCAGCGGTACCTGCAGCTGTGGAGCGGGGCGGCGTGAAGCAAGAGCACGGCAGTGCCTAAAGTCGAAACCATGGCAATGTGAGGTAGACGCACGCGATCATCGCGAACGCGGGAACCACCCACTGCCAATCCGGCCAGACGCGCTGCGTCCATCGCTCGGGCAAGATCGCCGCAACGAGCCCGAACATGAGCGCTCCGAGCGCGGCCGTGGCGGTCCAACCGTACCAGTACATCGCGGGAGCCAGGAACGCCATCGAGGGAGCGGTGATATCTTGCGAATGGTGTGTGCCCAGCAGGACCACGCGGAGCGAGGGATAGACAGTGAACAACGCGAGATCCAGCTTGAGCGCGACCACGTAGAGGACTGCGAACGATGTCCCGTAGGCGAATGCGAAGCGGTGGAACCGTGAGGACGTCATGCGCCGAAGCCCCTGATGTCGTTCAGGACGTGACCGATCAGGAAGGCCCACCAAACGATGATGGCGAGGATAGAGGTCAGCGCCACGCGCGTCCGCGCGGGATCGCCGGCGCGCGGTCGCCGCCAGCTCACCCAGTATGCTGGCAGCAGTGCCAACCCGATGGCGATGAAGTGCTCCTTGATATCGAAGAGGCCGAGTGCCGACCATTCGCCGGCGCGCTCGAGGTCGGGCCTGATGTCGATGCAGAAGTACAGGTACAGGATCCCGCCCAGCAGCGCGGTGACCGCATACAGAACGACGATCGCGTTGGCGTAGGAGGCGGACGGCACGGCGCGAAAGCGTCCGAAGAACGAATTCGGCCGCGCGCGCGACGGCGCCCATGTCGCCAGTGCCTGGTGGCTGATTGCGCCGAGCAGCGCGACGGCCACCAGGCCATGAATGATCAGGAGGGCGGTCAGCATGAGCACCCTCCGGCAACTGCGTCCGACCTACTCACTTGCGTCCGGCCTATTCACTTGAAGAGCTCGACCGTTGCGAACGGTTCGGACGACCCCGGCCGGAAGCGATGGAGGGTCATTTTAGTCTTCTCGCCCGGTTTGACGTCCAAGACCACGTAGTTGTAATCCTCCTGGAGCGGCTCGCCCTTCCAGTAGAGATCCGGCGGATAATCCGCGGGCACCTTGAACTTCTGGCGGCCGGGCAGAATCGGATCCTGTTCTGCGCCGCCGCCACCCAGCAACAGGTATTTCACGCCGTCGACGTCGAACAGTTCAGTGGTGTGGATGTGTCCATTGAACACGACCACCTCCATGTCCTTGGCGTAGGCCGCGATCAACTTGTGCGGATTATCCGGGGCGGGAATGGCGCCGAAGCCCGATCGGGCGAACACCGGGTAGTGGAAGGTGATGAAGGCCTTCTTGATGCCCTTGGCCTTGGCCTCGTCCAGCCACTGCTGCATCTGCTTCATCTGCTCCGCATACTTCGGCCGATCGCTAGCCCACTGCGAGGGCGACCCCTTGTCCGTCGCGCCGCTCCACAGAAAGATGAAGCGAGCGCCGTTGAAGTCGAACTTGTAGATGAGGTTGTCCGGCGTGACGCCGAGCTTCTTCAGATACGGCACCGTGCTCAGCAGGCCATCGATCTTGGGATCGCCCAACACCTCATGATTGCCTAGTCCCACGAACCACCGGCCTTCAAGCCCGGCTGCGCGCATCTCGCTGTCCGGCGGCGGCAGCAGCTTGAACATGTTGTCATTTACGCGCTGCCAGTACGGGCTGTCGGTGACGGTGCGGCCCTGATTTCCCCACCACACGACGTCGCCGGCGTTGACCACGAATTTAGCGCGTCCGGACTGGACGTCCTTCACGATCTCGCGCGTCACCCAATCGCCGCCGGCCAAATGGAACATCGTCCTGTGCACGCCGGGTAGCAGCTTCACGTCTTCCACGGTCGCCTCGGTGACCCAATTCTTGTTGACCTTCAAGGTCGTGACTTCCGAGGCCGTCACGAACGGCATGACGATCTGGATGAGCTGCTTGGTGACCGGATCGAAGGTCAACTTCACATGCTTCTGCACGATTTCTTCGGCGACCTTCTCCGACAGGACAATGCCGAAACTCTCGGCCAGCAGCTTGTTGACCTCCGGTCTGCCGTCCTTGGACGGGATGTTCATCATCGGGCGGGAGTCGCCGTAGGCAATGAACGAAAACGCTGAGGCGGCAGCGGCCTTCGGTTGCTGGGCAGTCGTAACCAGCGGTTGACGCGCTTCGAATGTGAGGAGAAGACAAATAGTGGCCGCATAGTTGACGAAATGTCTATACCGGTACATGTGAGGGTTCCGTTTCTCGACGGCAGCCAGGAGACGTCGCGCCTTAACATTATCCTGGGCCACCCGCCCCGTGAACCACTGTTCCAAATTACAGTCCAGTTCGAGGAGCCGGTTTCGAATCTGTTCGCCAGAGTCCATGGAAGAATTGGGGTGGCTTATCTGGTAAAAGTCCTTGCGCAGGAGCCTGATACAAGTCACAATGAGAGAACCACCTTGTTAAGGGGTTCCCTATTCCACACGTGACGATTAACACGGGTCTTACAACTCCAGACGGGCGGGAAGAACTACTCGCTGAATATTTCTGTGACCACCCTGGCTGTCCCAATGTTGCAACTCAGGTGCTCGGCTGTGTAGTGGAACTCCGAGACTCTGCTGTCGTTTGTGACGAGCACGCTCCTAAGCATCGGTCCTAACGGCTCGATCCTCCACGAAAACCCCGACTCTCCACCAAACCTCAATTCTCCACGAAACCTCGTTTCTCTAAGAAACCTTGAACTCCCGTGGGGTTCACAGCTGGGCATTCTGACAGTGGAGAAGGGTTCCCCGCGGGCGTACTTTTTAGTGGACGTGCGTCCTGCCTCTCCAATACGTCGCCAATTCCCCCCCCCCAAAAAGGTGCTTTTCATGAATGACTTCGAAAAGATTCAGAGAACTGTTCTTCCCGTCCCGGACCAGCCGCATGTGGGTTTGACGACCTACGACGCCAAGGACCCGGAAACGAAGTATCCACCGATCAAAGAATTGCGGCCCCCCACGGGCGCTCCGAATGTACTCGTCATCTTGATTGACGATTGCGGTTTTGGCGCGACCAGCGCATTTGGCGGCCCGTGCCAGACACCCAATTTTGAAAGGCTGGCAGCCAACGGTCTGAAGTACAACCGGTTTCATACCACGGCGCTCTGCTCGCCAACACGACAAGCATTGCTGAGCGGCCGCAATCATCACTCGGCTGGCATGGGCGGAATCACCGAGATCGCAACCTCGGCTCCCGGTTACAACTCGCTGATGCCGAACACCATGTCGCCTCTGGCACAGACGTTGAAGCTCAATGGCTACTCGACGGCGCAGTTCGGAAAATGCCATGAAGTACCGGTTTGGCAGACCAGCCCAATGGGCCCATTCGATCACTGGCCCAGCGGCGGCGGTGGATTTGAGCACTTTTATGGGTTCATCGGCGGTGAGACCAACCAGTGGTATCCAGCGCTGTACGAAAACACGACGCCAGTTGAACCTGACAAGACTCCGGAACAGGGTTATCACCTGACGGAGGACCTCACCAACAAGGCAATCATGTGGATTCGCCAGCAAAAAGCGCTCATGCCAGATAAGCCGTTCTTCACTTATTTTGCACCCGGCGCCACGCACGCCCCGCACCATGTACCCAAGGAATGGATAGACAAAAACAAGGGCAAGTTTGATCAGGGGTGGGACAAGCTGCGCGAAGAGACATTTGCGCGGCAGAAGAAGCTCGGCGTCATCCCCAAGGATTGCCAGCTTACGCAGCGCCATCCCGAGATACCTGCGTGGGATACGATCTCCGCAGTGATGAAGCCAGTTCTGCTCCGGCAGATGGAGGTGTACGCAGGCTTTCTTGAGCACGCCGATCATCAGGTAGGGCGGCTGATTAATGCCCTCAAGGATTTGGAGATTCTCGATGACACGCTCATCTATGTGATCATCGGTGATAACGGCGCTTCAGCAGAGGGGTCACTCCAAGGTTGTTTCAATGAGATGGTGCCTCTCACCGGATTCCCACAGTTGGAGACTGCCGAATTTCTCACGAAACGGTTAGATGAGCTAGGCGGCCCGAAGGCGTACAACCACTATGCGGTAGCGTGGGCGCATGCCATGGACACGCCTTACCAATGGACCAAACAGGTTGCTTCACACTTTGGGGGCACCCGCAATGGGACGATTGTGCACTGGCCGAAGGCAATTAAGGGAAAGGGTGAAATCCGCAGCCAATTCCATCATGTGATTGATGTCGCACCGACCATCCTGGAAGTGGCCGGGTTGCCGCAGCCAACTTTTGTGAACGGTGTGCAGCAGCATCCGCTTGAAGGCGTGAGCATGGCCTATTCATTCAACGACGCCAAGGCCGCGGAGCGGCATGAAACACAGTACTTTGAGATGGCAGGTAATCGCGGGATCTACCACAAGGGCTGGACTGCCGTGACCCGGCACCGTACTCCATGGCTGACAGGACGGGTCGCACTACCCGCCTTCGATGCGGACGTCTGGGAGCTGTACGACACTAACCATGACTGGACCCAGTCAAAGGACCTTGCCAAAGAAAACCCTGAGAAGTTGCGCGAACTGCAACGGCTCTGGCTTATTGAAGCCGTTAAATACAACGTGTTGCCACTGGATGATCGCATGGCCGAGCGGGCCAACCCCGAAATCGCGGGCCGTCCGCAGTTGATCCAGGGCACCCGGCAGTTGCTGTTCAACGGCATGGGACGGCTGAGCGAGAGCTCTGTCGTTAACACAAAGAACAAATCGCATTCCATAACCGCCGAACTGGTGGTCCCGCCATCTGGCGCGGAGGGCGTTATCATCGCTCTGGGCGGAATCATCGGCGGCTGGAGTCTTTACGCCAAAAATGGAAAGCCGAAGTACTGTTACAACTTCTATGGCGTGGACAGGTACACGATCGAGGGAACTGCACCGATCCCGGAGGGTACACACCAGGTACGCATGGAGTTTGCCTACGACGGAGGTGGCCTGGCGAAGGGCGGCACGGTTACGCTCTTCGTGGACGGGAAGAAGTCGGGCGAAGGCCGAGTGGATCATACCGAGCCAATGATCTTCTCCGCCGACGAGACCTGTGACGTAGGAAATGATTTCGGGTCGCCTGTTACCTACGATTATCCTGCGAACAAGAAATTCAGCGGCGAAGTGAGCTGGGTTGAGATCGATCTCGGAAAGAATAGTGTGAGTCTCGACCACCTTATCTCGCCCGAAGATCGCCTGAACCTGGCCATGGCACACCAGTAAAATTCCCAATACCGGCAGCCCATATCGGGTTGCCGGTAGTTCATGACATCTGTACGGATGTCGAGAAAAATCGCGTTACCAAATCTTGCCAAGATATTTGCGCTTGTTGTTCCGTGGGGCATTATTGAGGAACTACTACCGGCACACAGAGACATCGGTTACACCGTCGGGATTTTCGTTGGACTTTTGTGTATGTACGCCCTCCCGCCCCGGAATGTCCGCTTGTGGCGGCTTTTGTTGGTCGGCGCAGTAATGAGTGCAATTCACCCGCTACTACATTTTTATTTCGCGAGATAAAGTCCGTCGGGGGAAAAAGGGGACAGCCTGAACTGAGTGATTTTCTGCAGGATAAATCTACTTCTTATCAATCCTCTGCAATTGAAAGATCAGCGTTCCCCAGTTCATGCGCGCGCGCATCTGTACCGGAACGTGCGCGGCATCGTCGGTGTACCAGATCCACAGCTTGCCTTTATCGCGTACCAGTCCAGTGGTCGCTTCAGGCTGCGTACGGAGTGTATTGAACGTTCCCGCCGGCGTCTTGATCTGCTCGCGAGCCTCCACGTGCAGATTCACATCCACTGACTCGCCGCCATCGTTCAATGAAATACAGGGACAGACGGGACGTTTACTTAATTTTTTCCTTCCGCAGAAACCGGGGAACGTCCCGTCTGTCCCCGATTTACCCAAGTCGCTCCCGGACGTTCGTGTACTTCCGGGTTACTCCTGTTACTTATGGCAGCCCACAAATCTCCCGTCTCATCAGACAATGGCAGCAGCACGGTTCTTGCATGAAAGTGACGCTTAAAATCGCAGTCCTGCAAATTTGCCTTGCGGCCGCTTTGACGGCCCAGACGGCGAATGCACGTCCGCGTGAAGATACCAAGCCGCAGTTACTCTCCCGTGATCAGGGACAGGCTTTTGCAGACTTTGCTTTGCGTGAAGGCCGCGGTGTCCGTCCTAGACCTGACTGCTCTCACTTGGTGCACATGCTGTATTCCCGCGCTGGGCTTAGCTATCCATACGAAGGCTCCCGTGTTTTGCTTCGCGGTGTCCCGGCTTTTGCGCGTGTGAAAACGCCTCAGGCGGGCGATCTGGCTGTGTGGCGCGGACATGTAGGCATTGTGCTTTCGCCCAGGGACAAAACGTTTGTAAGCTCAGTGCGCTCCGGCATCATCACCGAATCATGGGCCAATAATTACTGGTCGGCTCGCGGCCGGCCACGCTTTCTCCGCTACATCGTGGGCACGCAGGCTGACCTGGCATTGCTGGAAGAGGTGAACACGCGGCGCGAACCTGTAATCGCAACTGCTTCCGAGGGGCGATCGCACGCTGAGGAGCCTCGCGCGGTTACAGAGCCGGCAGATTCAATCACCTCGTCTGCGGAGGCAGACGACAGCCAGAAACAGTCTGCCATCATCGCCGTCGCCGTCATCCAGCAGCACTCCAAGCCTGACAAGGCGGACATCACGGCCGCGTTTCGCCAGGGTGGCCTTGATCTGGCCCGCGCATTGACCAATGTCAATGGCAGCGTGCTCGAGCTGGAGCGTCCCGTCTCAATCGTAGAGCGCCTGGAAGTGAAGCAGGTCAAAATCCGCCATGACCACGGCGTCCTCCGGCTCAAGTTGGTTGAAACTCTCACGCTCGACCAGGGCAAGGTACGTCCCAACATCACGACTGAGCGTGAACTTGCGGTCGATCACCGCGATGGCGAGTGGGTAATATCTGATCCGCTGCAGCGGCTCTACATACCCCGGGACAAGGCGGTTGACGTACTCGAAAACCAGCTCCATCTCATTCTAGAGAATGGCTCGCCGAAGTCCAATGAGCGCGCCATCGTCAAGGCATTAAATTTTCTCTATGATCGTGAGGCCGCCATCTCAAATGTCACCGCTGAGCCGCCGCGGTAATCGTCAATTTCCCTGCCACTAAAGCTTGCAGAGCAGCCTCCTTGTTGTTGCCACGGCGAGTTGATTGTGCGTTGAAACTTTTTCTGCCGCTGGACCGTAACCATTCCAGGAGGGTGATATGCATGACACAAAGGAGCGGTTGTCTCTATTCTGGACCTTTGCGTTATTGAACTACCTGTATGCGGACGTGCTTGCCCTGTTCGCTTTCGTTGGCTCGCCGAATTCAGCTCCACATCTCCCGCAATGGGCTCTGATGGGTTCAGCGGTCTTGATGGAAATACCCATTGCCATGATTGTGGCGTGTCGAATGCTTCGGTTTAGAGTGAACCGGCTGGCGAATATCATCGCGGGCGCCGTTCTGACCCTTATCAACGCTTTCCTGACCTTCGTTCTGCCTCTGACTAACGGTGACTATCGAGATCCCATTTTTCCAGCGTATGTGTTCTTCGCAACCATCGAAACTGTATGCACCTCGGTCATCATCTGGCAGGCTTGGACTTGGTCCGAGTTGAAGCCGCAGGTTATTTCGGAGCGGGTCTCTGCGTAAGCCGCTGTTGCGCTGGTAACAAGATGCGGCATTTGGTTTTGCAGCTTCCCGGAAAGGGTGGGAAATGAAATGGAAAAAGGGGACAGCCTGAACTGAGTGATTTTCTGCAGATAAACCGGGGGAGGAACCCCGGTTTCCCTGGAGAAGCTGAGGGATCTGCTGTACTTGGCGGCGTGTACGCGGGAGTATGGAAAGGCGCGAAGTATGTAACGGGTTGCAAAGCCTTTGGGTTTTGAGGTGTCTCGGAGACATTAGAGAGGAATCAATGAGTGACGGGAACGTTAGAGGGGAAAGCACATACGAGCGTGACATTTCAATAAAGCTGCTCTGGGTCTTTGGTCTCGGCAGTTTTATAGCCATGCTTTACTATCAATACCTGTGGTCTCGGTTCTCGCTCAGCAATCTTGCGGTTACCCCATTCTGGGGCTGGTGCTGGACTACTCTTGCAATTGCTTCGCCATGGTGTTTCTGCTTTGCGTGCCGCGGTAAGTTGAGACAAGCGGTCAAGGATGGGAAGGTCGATCGAGACGTTTGTCTTGAAGTCTCTGTATGGCTGGAGCTCGCGACGCTTGTTGCCTATGTGATGCTTGCTCCTGCGATTCACCACTTGACGACCACAGGCGCCCTGAAGTGATTCTTATGGTGATCCTGTCGAGGTTCACACTCTCAATCTCACAGTTGCCGGTTACGGGAAAAAAGGGGACAGCCTGAACGGAGTGATTTTCTGCTGATAAACAGGGGAAGGCTGGGCTATCCGCCGGAGCGAAGAAATCAGAATTTGTTTCCTGGCTTCTACATGATAGATTCATGGCGCATGCGACCGCTTATTTTTGCCCTTTTCCTGTGTTCGTGGCTTTTAATGGCTCAGACTGCAAGCGATGAGAAAATCTATGATGCTGGGAAGGACGGCGTCACCAGACCGGTCCCGATCAACACACCAGCGCCACCAATGCCGGACTCGCTCAAATATGCTGACCAGAAAAAAGGTGAGCACTTGCACCAGCAGGTAGTGGTTGAGGGTGTTGTACGCAAAGACGGTCACTTTCGCGACTTGAGTATAAAGGAATCAGCCGGGAAAGAAGCAGATTCTGTAGCGCTCAAGACCTTGAAAGACTGGAAATTCAAGCCATGCAAGCTGGAGGGCAAACCAGTTGATTGTCGTATGGTGGTTGAAGTAGCGTTCAATATGTACTGATTCGGCGCACCTCGAATCGCTACTTCTTATCAATCCTCTGCAATTGAAAGATCAGCGTTCCCCAGTTCATGCGCGCGCGCATCTGTACGGGGACGTGCGCGGCATCGTCGGTATACCAGATCCACAGCTTGCCTTTATCGCGTACCAGTCCACTGGCTGCTTCAGGCTGCGTACGGAGTGTATTGAACGTTCCCGCCGGCGTCCTGATCTGCTCGCGAGCTTCCACATGCAGATTTACATCCACTGACTCACCACCATCATTCAATGGAAAGCTGAAGGTCCTGCCCGGCTCCAGCGGCAATGACGACACATAGTAGATAGCCGACAGCATGTCGGTAACGCAGCCCGGGATCTCATGTTGTTCGTGCTTGGTTTCGTTCTTCTTCAGGTTTTTCTGGTCGAATACGGCTTTGCGATGAGCGTAGTCGAAGGTGATGTTGGTATCTACCCGGCGGAAACCTTCTTCCACGTGACGTGACGTGTTTCGCGAACAAAAGCTGGTGGGATCAATAAACGATTCCAGGCGGTCCTGTACGTGATAGAGCAGGGCGACTGTGCCGGCGGCATCGGCGGTGGCCACAATGCGGTTTTCCTGGCCGGCCTTTTCCATACGCAGGCTGGCAGTGCCGGCATTGAAGATCCTCCACTGTCCGCCGTAAACGTATGTTTGCCCCAGAGGAAACGCAAAGTCGGCTCGCGGCCTGCTTACCGTGGGAGCGGACATGCTAGGGGTTGATATACCAGGGGTTGATATAGAAGATAAGTTACCAGCTTGCCCGGAGGCGGGATCAGCTTTTGAACCCGGGGCTGAGGTTCCAGGTTTTGTCGCCGCCGCGCCTTTCTGTACGAAGGCCATGCTGCTGGCCGAAGGGCCGCTTTTCTGCAGGAAGGCGATGCTGGCCGCAGGGCCGCTTTTCTGCAGGAAGGCCAAACTGCTGGCCGCAGGGCTGCCTTTCTGCACGAAGGCCAAACTAAAAGATACTCCGGCCAGGCTCGTGGCCACGGCCACACTCACACCCGCGCCCATAGCAATGACGGCGAGAAATCTCAGTACTCCGTTACCAGGTCGGCTCAATGGGCTCCTAGAAGCATTTTCAGGATCAGCGCTCCTATCATTAAACCAGAACCAAGCGCCGCGTTGTACTCGCGATGTTTCAGATAGAGTTCGCGGGAGAAGCTCCCAAGGCCATCATCAACATTATTCGTCGTGCGATACGCCGTAAGTCGGGGCAGCAGACGCGGCACATTCGCCGCATATTGAGAGTAATCAGGAAAAATCCCGCGCAGGTACACTTCTTCAGCTTTGATCACGGGAATGTAGATAATCAAAAACATTGCCAGAGCCGCCAGCCCGATCCACCAATTGCGTGCGGCAATCACAAACCCCAGCGCCATCAGCACGGAGCCAAGATAAAGAGGGTTCCTGGTGTAAGCGTAAGGGCCGGTGGTGGCGAGTGCCGCGTTCTTGCGTATGTGTCCGGAGGCAACCGCCCGAACCGCCAGCCCGATCAGCGAGCATATAGCTCCGCCGAGAATTGATAACCATGTGGGAGCGGCGAACCAGAGATAAGCTGCTGCGAAGGCAAATCCCAATGGCACCCGCATGCGTGTGGCGATCTTTGACCAGGACCATGACGAGCTAGCCATTTTCTTCACCTGCTGGATTGGTCGCTGGGCTTGTAGTCACGGGGTTTGTTGTCAAAAGATGGCGTGCCGCTGCAATCACTTCCTTCGCTGTTATTTTCAGCAGACCCTGTTCCGGTTCGGCGCGGTGCGAGAAAGTAGTTTCGCTTTCCGGACTGCGCAACGCGATGGCCTGCGATCCATAAGGTCCGGTTCGCGCGGGATCGGTGGGACCGAAGATGGCGACCACAGGAATTCCCAGCGCCGCGGCCAGATGCAGCGGCCCAGTGTCTCCACCGATGAACATACGCGCACGCCGCGTTAAAGCAATCAGCTGCCCGATAGTGCATTTGATGGAAAACGCCGATCCATTGCTTGCATCAACCACTGCCTGCGCCAATGGTTCCTCGCCCGGGGCAGTATTGACCAGGGTTCGCAAATTATGTTTGGCCAGGCCCTGGGCCACTTCACCAAAACGTTGCGGCGGCCATTGCTTGGCGCCCCAGCCCGCGCCCGGAGTGACCACAGCATAGCTGGCGATGCCCAGAATTTTGATCTGTTCGTCCACCCACCGCTGCGCCACGGGATCGCAGGGAAGTTGCGGCGCCACCAGCGGCAACTCGCCCCCGGGCAGCAACGCCGCCAGCACCTCTTTCGCCAGTTGATGATTCTGCTCAATCACATGCTCACCGTGTCGCGCGAAGGTGTGCTTGTAAAACAGGCGCGCAATGGATTCACGCGGATCAACGTAGCCGGCCATTTCAGGCGCGGAACTCAACCATCCGGCAATGGATGATTTGGCATTGCCTTGAAAATCCAGGGCGATATCGTAATGCGTTTCGCGCAGGCGTTTGAAGTCGCCGTGAATTTCCTTCACGGTTTCAGGCTGCAACAGCCGCTTGCGCCAGCGCTTGGTGTTCACTGTGTGGATCAGGTTCACCACGGGCTTGGGTGGAGAAAGCGATAAGGGATCAGGCTTGTGGCCGCGCGCCGTCAGCAACTCTGACCAGTTTTCTTCTACCAGCCAGCCGATGGTTGCTTCGGGAAGAGCAGCGCGAATGGATGTGACGGCCGGCAAGGCGTGCAGAATATCTCCCATGGCGCCCAGCCGCACGATCAGGATTTTTGCCATTCGCCTCTCTTCAACATCTCTGTAGTGGAATGGTCTTTCGGATCGCCCACAATTGCAACCTGACCGCCGTACTCCATCACGACATCTCGTTCAGGTACGCTCTCCGCGGTGTAATCAGTTCCCTTGGCGTGAATATCAGGGCGTATCAGCCGGATCAAGTCGCGCACGTCGGGCGAATCAAACACAATCACGGCATCCACGTCAGTCAGTGCGGCGAGAATTTCCGCCCGCTCATGGTCAGGGACGCGTGGACGCCCGTCGCCTTTCAGACACCGCACACTTGCGTCAGAATTCACGGCGACCAGAAGCTTTCCGCCCAATTCTTTCGCTGCACGCAGATAACGCACGTGGCCCACATGGAGCAGATCAAAGCAGCCGTTCGTCAGCACCACTTTATTGCCCTGATCGCGCCATTGCTGTACCAGTGCAGGCAAATCGCGCAAAGAAATCAGTTTTGATATCGACGCCAGGAGTTATCCCTCCATCACGGCCCGCAGCAACTCAGCTCGCGAGACGGTGGCCGTGCCCCGTTTCATCACCACAATGCCGCCGGCGTAATTGGCCAGCCTGGCCGCGGATTCCGCGTCAGCTCCGGCAGCAAGCGCAGCGGTGTACGTCGCGATCACTGTGTCACCGGCGCCGGTCACGTCAGCCGTTTCGTCAGAGCCATGGATTGGAATCGCCACCGGCTTGCCTTGACGCGTGAACAGCACCATTCCATCTTTGCCCCGTGTAATCACCAGCGATTGCAGCTTCATTTTCTGCATCACGGCTTTGCCCGCTGCCATGAGATGAGCATTGTCATTGCCGATGGTCGTACCCAAAGCTTCTTCCAGTTCGAATTCATTGGGCGTCGCCGCAGTGATACCGGAATACGATAGCGCGCGGTAGCGCGAATCCAGTGTCACAGGGATGCCGTTGACAGTTGAGCGCGAGCGGATGGCATCAAAGAGCTGCGGTGTTGCCGCGCCGTACCCGTAGTCAGAGATCAGCAACGCGTCGGAGGCGCGCACGTATCCGCGGGTCTGGTAAACCATATCGCGCATGGCGCTGCGGTCCAGCGGGAGATCAGGCTCGCGGTCAACTCGTATGACCTGCTGCCGGGAAGAATGAGTCATCCCGGCCAAGACACGCGTCTTGGTGACTGTCGTGCGTCCCTTGACCCGGCGGATCCCGCTTACCGAGATATGCTTTTTGCGGAACGCGTGCAGCAGCATGCGTCCGGGCTCATCATCGCCAATTACGCCTACTGGAAGCACGGTAACCCCCAGGTCAGCCAGATTGTAAACAGCGTTGCCTGCGCCGCCAGGGACCACGGTGCGATCGCGATGACGCAGGATCAGCACCGGCGCTTCACGCGACACGCGCGAAATTTCGCCATAGATAAATTCGTCGGCGATCAGGTCTCCCAACACTGTAATAGTCAGCTTGGAAAAGCTCTCAACGATCTTGACCAGGCGATCTGCGGGCTTCAATTGCTTTAGCATGTCAGCAGCAGAATTCTCTCATGCCGGAGCTACAATCTGCAGCCACAACGTTGTTCTAAGGTGCTAATCAGCCACTCCAGAGCTGCATTGGGGTCTTCCAAGCCGATTTTTAAACGCACCACCTGGACCGAATCCAGTGTCTCTCTGAATGCCTGAAGATTGATCTCGTCTTTCTCCGTGGTGATGAAATAGTCTGCCTTGGACTGTTGCTTTTTGTTCAACAGGAGTTGAACGTCTGCCGCGGAGTAGTGATGGTGATCTGGAAAGGCATGTGTTCCCGCGAGTTCCACGGGCAAAGCCTTAAGGTGTTCAAAAAATTGATCAGGTTTGGCGATGCCGCAGAACGCGAGTGCACGGCCTACGATCTGCGAATCAATGCCCGGCTTGGTGTTCAAGTTGACGCCCGGCAAGTCGAGTGTTCTAGTGACGCGCCAGACCTGTTTGCCGGCAAGCGGCTGCGGCAATTCGAGTTCGGAATTGACCACCAGAACATCAGCGCGATTCAAAGATGATTGCGGCTCGCGCAGACGTCCCATTGGCAGCAGCGTGTCATCCAGGTCGCCTTCCGGAAGCATCACAAGATCGCAATCGCGATGCAAGCGCCGATGTTGGAAGCCGTCGTCCAGAAGATGTACTTGTGCAGGAAAAGTCTTTTCTGCCAGCAGCCCGGCCTGATATCGATCTGCGCCAACCACTACTGGAACCTGAAGCCTGCGTGCCATGAGCAGTGGCTCGTCGCCGAAATCGGATGCAGAGCCGCGTGGATCAACCGCGCTGATATTTCCGGATTTTCGGCCATAGCCGCGGGAAAGAATGTCAAAGCGTATGCCGCGCTGCTTCAACAATTCGCCCAAAGCAATCACAAATGGCGTCTTGCCGCTTCCTCCCACAGATAGATTGCCAACACTCACAACCGGTTTTTGCAGCCGATGAACGGCGAATATTCTGCGGTCATAAAGCGAATTGCGGACCGCCACCGCGGCGCCAAATATGCCGGATAGAGGATTCATTGGCCTGTTGCTCCGCCACTCTGCGCGCGGCCCGCCGCTTTCTCTTTCATAAGCTTTTGCAGCGCAGTGACGGTCCTGTCTGTTGCTCCCGTATTTTCCAGAAACAACTCCCTCGCTCGATGGCCGAGCCGCTGCCGTTCCACGCCGTTTTCCAGCAGATAGATCAATTCTTGGCCCAGATTTTCTGCCGATATGGTCTTCAGCCCGTCGCCTTCGCTGAAGATGCGCACGATCTCGCGAAAGTTAAATGTGTGTGGCCCGGTCAGGATCGCCACTCCGTGTTGAGCAGGTTCAAGAATGTTGTGGCCGCCCAGCGGAACCAGGCTTCCGCCCACAAACGCGACTTGCGCCAGCTCGTAGACCGAAGCCAGTTCGCCGACTGTGTCGAGTAGAAAAACACAGCCGCTGAGTTTTTCGGCAGTTCTCTCCGAAGACCTCGCCGGCCACTCGCTGCGCCTCACCATTTTCAATCCAGAACCTTGCACCATCACCGCGACTTTGTCGAAGCGCTCAGGATGGCGCACTGCCAGCACCATCACCGCTGATGGAAAACGCTGTAAGACCAGCTTGAACGCGGCCAATACCAGCTCTTCCTCGCCTTCCGTGGTGCTGCCGCAAACGATCACCATAGCTCCCTGGCTGATGGCTCCACGGAGTTCCTTAACCAGGCCGGAACTTGCGCTCAGGCGGATATCGAATTTCAAATTGCCGCTGACATGCACCGTGTCAGCACGGGCGCCAATGCCGATCAACCGTTCGGCGTCTCCTGCGGTCTGCGCCAGGAACAAATCGACATTGCTCAGGACGCGTGAAAAGAATGCTTTAAAGCGCCGGTAGCGAGGGAATGAGCGGTCGGAAATGCGTGCATTCACAATCGCCACACTGGCGCCGCTGTCATGAACCATATGCAGCAGGTTCGGCCAGAACTCTGTCTCAGCCAGCACCAGCAGGTCAGGCCTCAGAAATCGTATGTAGGGATATAGCGCAAAACCGAAGTCCAGCGGCAGATAAAAGACGCACTCCTCGCCAAAACGTTGGCGCGCAAGCTGCTGTCCGGTCAACGTGGTAGTTGAAACAAAAAGCTGATGCCCCGGAAAGGCCTTCTTCAACTCGGCAGCCAGATGGCTTACGGCCAGCACCTCTCCCACTGAAACCGCGTGCACCCATATACAGTCCAGACCGGCATCGCGTTTTAAGCGTGCCGGAACCCGCCCCATGCGCTCTTTGAAGCCCGCACGATATTTCTGCAGACGCAGCAGTTGCAATCCCCACCAGGGCAGGGACAGGATGGCAACGCAGGCCAGCAACAGGCTGTATAAGATGTACATGGAAGACTAGACATTCTATTCGCTCCCCTGCGCCAGTTGTGAAAAACCGGCTCCCATTTGATAATCAGAGCAGTGAAAACCTTCAGGATCGCAGCACTCTTTCTGCTCTTGACCGCCGTGGGCCTGTGTGGCGACAAGGGATTCAATCCGCCGCCGGCGGGCGCCGCCGCAAGCTATCCCCTGCGTGACGCGCATGATGACGAGAAGGTGACCATCGCCATTGATCCCTTCACCACTCCGGACAAGGCGGCTGTCTTCAAAACGCGCTATAGCGATTACGGGTTTCTGCCCATCCGCATCATCATTGCCAATGACGGTGACAAGCCGTTGATGCTCGATACGATCAGGATTGAACTGGTCACCGGCAGCAAAGAAAAGGTCAGAACGGCCACGCGTGACGATATTTTCCGCCGCATCGCCAGGCCGGACAAAATCAACAGCAAATCGAAAATTCAGCTGCCGGTCCCCATACCGCATGACAAAAACCCCATCAGCAAGGAGGCGCGCGACGAAATTGACGCCGCCATGTTTACGCCTTTTCCGGTTACCCCGCATTCCAGTCACAATGGCTTTGTCTTTTTTGACGTTGCCGGAATCACCGACCCCCAAGCAGGAGCGCATGTGCAGATTTCCGGGATAAAAAGCGGATCGCAGGAGCTTTTCTATTTCGACATTCCCTTGCAGCCTTTTGTGGATCCAGCCGCTAAGTAACCCGGCCATCCGGTTTGGCGCCCCGCCGAATACGAATGACCTATAATTTTTCTTCATGACAGCCAGCACCCAGATTCCCGGCAGCGTTCGCCAGAAATATGAAGCGGTGATTGGGCTTGAAGTTCACGTCCAGCTGCTCACGCAGACGAAAATTTTCTGTGGCTGCCCCACCCAGTTTGGCGCCCCGCCGAATACCAATGTCTGCCCGGTTTGTCTGGGGATGCCGGGATCTTTACCGGTGCTGAACCGGCGAGCTGTGGAATTCGCCGTCCTGGCGGCAATGGCCCTGCATTGCGAGATTCGGGAAACTTCGATTTTCGCCCGCAAGAATTATTTTTATCCCGACCTGCCCAAGGGATATCAGATCTCGCAATACGATCGCCCGCTCGCCGAGCACGGCTACATCGATATTGTTGCCGCCGGTCAAAGCAAACGTATCGGTATCACGCGTCTGCACATGGAAGAGGACGCAGGCAAGAGCATTCATGACGGCTTCGCCGATTCCAACGCCTACACCTACATCGATCTGAACCGCACGGGCACGCCGCTGGTGGAGATTGTCAGCGAACCGGACATGCGTTCCGCCGACGAGGCTTTTGAATATCTCACGCGTCTCAAGGAAATCATTCTTTACACCGGCGTGAGCGACTGCAACATGGAAGAAGGCTCATTGCGCTGCGACGCCAACGTAAGCATACGTCCGCGCGGCCAGGAGAAGTTGGGGACCAAAGCCGAGATCAAGAATGTAAATTCGTTCCGCTTTGTTCGCCAGGCTATTGAGTATGAAATCGACCGTCAGATTGAAGTTGTCGAGAGCGGAGAAAAGGTCGTTCAGGAGACGAGGCTGTTTGATGCCGGTCAGGGACGCACCTACAGCATGCGATCCAAGGAAGAAGCGCATGATTATCGCTACTTTCCTGAGCCCGATCTCCTTCCACTGATAGTCGACGCAAGGCTGCAGCAGGAGATCCGCAGCAAGCTCCCTGAGCTTCCAGAGACGCGCCGCAAGCGTATGGTTGCCGAATACGGCATTACGGACTATGACGCTCAGGTGCTCACCAGCAGCCGCACCATGGCTGACCAGTTTGAAGAGGCCGCCAAAGCTGCCAGAAACCCCAAGCGCGTCGCTAATCTGGTGCAGGGTGAGCTGATGGGCCGGTTAAAGACCCATGGCCTGGAGATTGAGCAATCTCCCATTTCCATGAAAGGCGTGGCCATGTCCGCTGATCTCGCGGAGGACGGGACAATTTCCAGCAAGATACTCAAAGATCTGTATGACAAGGCCTTTGAGAATAACGAAGATTTCCCGGTTGTCTACGAGCGCGAGAAACCGCAGCAGATAACCGATTCCTCCGCCATTGAAAAGATGGTGGATGAGATTATTGCTGCCAACCCAAAGCAGGTGGAACAGTATCGCGCCGGCAAGACCACCATGCTCGGGTTCTTTGTAGGCCAGGTGATGAAGGCGTCCAAAGGCCAGGCCAAGCCGGAGTTGGTGAATGAGTTGGTGAAGAAGAAGCTCTGATTCCATCCTAATCTGCCGCTGGCTCTCAGGAGGAATGTCCTAAAGTCACTTGCGGTTACGCCTTCAAAGCAGTCCAATCAAATCCAATGACACTCCTTAGACTGGTGTTTTTCCTCTTTTTCGTGGGGAACTTGAGCGTGGCCGATGATCTTGCGGGATCCTACGCGCAAGCCGCGGCGTTGGGCGACGCACAAGAACAGGCGCCCGCCACGCGGGATTACTACGCCCATACGCTTCTTCCCTACTACGGTCAGAAATATGGCGTGGTTCTTCAGAATTGCTTCGCGTCGACTTCTCACGCGAACAACGCTTCCTTCTCGTTTGTCGCTGCGATTGGAAAGGATGGAAGAGTAGTCAGAGTCTACAAAGATCACGAAACCAATATCTCTTTCTGCATGCAACAGACACTGAAAGACGACGAATTCCCCAGACCGCCTGTGTCACCTTTTTACCTTCACATTGATATGCAGTTTCCTGAGAACACAGCGCCGGCCGATGAGCACGCACCTCCTCTTATTTTGGGAGCGACAAACAAATACTCGTACACTTTTGGAGTTCCTGCGGGTTGGGCATTCAGCTTTGACCAGGCGCACGCCCGCGGGGCTGACTTATCCTTCTTCCCCCAAAGCGGCAGCTTCACTGAATCAAAAAGCGTTATCTACGTTAACGAGATTGGCGACGGCTGCTCCAGATGCATGACGCTCTTGCAAGATAAGATTGCACGCACGCTCAAAGAAGCAAAAGATGACAGCCCGACGTTACAAGTTTCGACGGATGCTGATGTTTTGACAATCGATGGAGAAAAAGCGCCTATACGCATTTTGAAGGGTGGGCAGGATCCACGTGACCCAAAAGGCCCTAAAGACAGAGAAGCTTTAGCTTTCCTTGCGCATAACGAAACGATAATTTTGGTTGTGCTTACCTCGCGAGATACCAAGAACTGGGAGCCCGATTACGCCGCCTTCAAACAAGTCGTGGCAGGGCACAAATTCTTTAATTGCAGCAGTCCAAACCTTAAAGTGCCCTGCAGCAAGTGATTTAGTAGACCAGAAACTGAGACGGCAGGTATCGCAAAAATCGCTCTGTATTGCGGTCGCCAGAAGTAAACACGCAGAGCGATCATGGCCCAAGCCGTAATCGCTCTGCGTCTGTCGGTTGAATCCGATTATTTTGTAATATGTCCGTGGGAATTCGTAGGCCCTGTGGGTTGCTTGGTCAGGCTGTCATACAGAACTTCGGTAAACATATCTGTCTTTACAAAGGCCTGTCCCCAGGCATCCCACTTGGCCAGGACTTTTTCTTTCTTTAACTGGTCCAGTGTCTTGCCCTGTTTGATACCCCCCTGCACGGCGGCCGTGGTCTCTTTGAGTACCTGAATAAATTTCCGCAGGTCGTCTTTGCTGCCAAGCGGACCGTGGCCGGGAATAATCTTCACGTCGTCGGGAATCAGGGCCAGAACTTTTTCGTCGCCGGCAATCATGCCTTGAACGCTGCCACCGCTATCCAGATCGATGAACGGAAACATGGTGCCGTTGAAAAAATCGTCGCCCATGTGGACCACGTTCGATTGCGGGAAGAAGATCACGCTGTCGCCGTCGGTGTGTCCGTTAGGAAAGTGGATGGCCTTGATGTCCTCTCCATTCAGGTGAACAGTCACATTCTCTTCAAAGGTAATGACAGGCAGAGCCACTTTGGGCGCCGGGGGAGTGGTTCCAAAACGCGACGTGCCGCCGGTGGAAAGCCGCTTGCGTACGTTTTCCTGCGCGATGATCGGGGCCTTCTCGCCAAAATGAGGATTGCCGCCCGTGTGGTCGCCGTGCCAGTGCGTGTTGATCACGAATTTCACCGGCTTGTCCGTAATGCTCTTGAGCGCGGCTTCAATTTTGTCCGCAAGAGGCAGGAACTCGTCATCGATGACAACGATGCCATCGTCACCAACAGAAGCGCCTATATTGCCGCCCATGCCTTGCAGCATGTACACCGATCCGGAAACCTTCTGGACTTTGATTTCAACTTTGCTGTAATCCGGTTGCTGCTGGGCGACCAGAGACATGCCCGACAGTAGAAAAACAATAAGACCAATGAAACCGATCTTGCGCATAGGTTCCTCACTTTGAGCCGTTATTCAGGGCCGGTTAAGTTGTGGTATGAAAAGCCGGACAATCTTAAAGGCTCAACGGCGTGAGTTTCAATTAAAAATCAAGGGCTCGCGCCGTCCACGCGCGCCGAGCCCGCTGCGGCAGGAGCACGCCAAAGCAACCACGATAAAAACTCTCAAGCGGTTTGGAGCGAAGCGACATAATTAATAGAATATCTGGTTCGCGCTTTGCGAGCAGGAGTAGGAGTCGACGATGCCGTCTGTTCAACACATCTCCGCCAGGTCAGGCGATGTTCTATTGCTTGTCGGTACCATGAAAGGCGCATTTGTTGTGCGCGCAGACAAGGCACGCAAAAAATGGAGCGTGGGCGGTCCGTATTCCGTGGGTTCGCCGGTTTACTCCATGGCCTTTGACAGCCGCAACGGACGCAATCGCCTGTGGTGGGCGCAGCAGAGCTTTCGCTGGGGCACTATCCTCTGTTCGTCTGACGATTTCGGTCGCACTTCCACCGAGCCGGAAACATACTCAGTAAAGTTTCCTGAAGACTCGGGCCTGGCGCTCAAAAATATATGGCAGATCTGCATGGGGCCGCAGGATGAACCGGACACCATGTATTGCGGCGTGGAGCCGGCCGCGCTATTTGAGTCGCGCGACGGCGGCAAAAGCTGGAGCGCCGTCGAAGGCATGCTGAAACATCCGCATCGCCCCAAGTGGGTGCCCGGTGGCGGAGGCATGTGCCTGCATACCATCATTCCTCATCCCACAAACAAGCAGAGCATGATCATCGCCATTTCTACCGCGGGCTGCTATCGCACGGACGATGGCGGAGTCACATGGAACGCCCGCAACAAGGGTGTGCGCGCACAGTTTTTACCCGACCAGCATCCTGAGTTCGGTCAATGCGTGCACAAGATCAGTCGTGATGCTGCGAACCCGGAGAGGCTCTATCTGCAAAACCATTGGGGCCTCTATCGCAGTGACGATAATGGCGACAGCTGGCACGACATCGCCAACGGTGTGCCTTCCGATTTTGGTTTTGCCATCGTGGCCCACCCTCACCAGAAGGACACCGCGTACATCATTCCGGTCGAGTCAGATGAATATCGCTGCACGCCCGAAGGCAAGCTGCGTGTCTATCAGACGAAGAATGCGGGTAAAAAATGGGAAGCTCTTACCCGCGGCCTGCCCCAGAAGAATGCCCTGGAAACTATCCTGCGCGATGGCCTGGCCACGGATACTTTGCGCCCGGCCGGAATTTATTTCGGCACGCGCAGCGGCAAGGTGTATGGATCCAGCAACGACGGAAAATCGTGGAACCTGATTCTGGAAGGGCTGCCTCCGGTGACATGTGTGAAAACTGCCCTGGTCGGCGAAGGTGAAGGCCGCGGCCGCGCAAAGACAGCCCGGAAAGCAACTTCAAGCAAACGCCATAGCGCAGCGAAAACAAAGCCACAGCCAAAATCAAAGACGAAATCGTCAACCGGCAAAAAGCGAAGCGCTGGCAAACGGGTGGCGGCGAGATAGGTCACAAAATGCCAGTCACCGTTCGCATTCCTTCTTATCTTTCTGAGTTTGCCAGAGGACAGACTGCACTCACGCTGGAAACCGCCAGCACATCGGTGCGCAATCTGCTGGCTGACTTGTGGCAGCAGTATCCGGCACTGCGCGACCGCGTTGTCGATGAACAAAACCAGGTACGCCAGCACATCAACATCTTTGTCGGCGAAGACGCGATCCGCCATGCCAACGGCCTTGACACGCCCGTATCCGCCAATGACGAGGTCATGATCGTACCCGCTGTCAGCGGCGGGTAAAAGCCAAAAGCCAAAAGCAAGCCCCGCCTACTTCAGGTCCTGCATTGCGCCTTCAAAGACCTTGGTCACCGTGCTGTGGCCAATGCCGTAAACGATAAAGCCCTTCTGATCAAAACCGTATTCGCGGAAGAGAAGTTCCCCCAACCCATCGCCATCCACGTCAACCGCGTCAATCAGTTCCAGGCGCGGGGCCACGTCGAGTCGCGACGAATCGGTCACGCTTATCGCAAGCCGCTGCGGTACCCCGTCAAAGTCGACGCGAGCAATGAGCGTGATGTAGCGGGAAACAAACTTTCCCGGTTCGGTGTCTTGAGCTGGTTTGTCTTTATCTTGCGGTGCGGCTTTTTGCGGTGCTTTCTTACCCGGCACCTTTTTTGCCGGCACAGTCTTGGCCGCCGGGGCCAGGTAGCTGCCTGGTATCTCCGCCGTCAGCACCATCACGGCGTCATTGCTCAGGTCAAGATCAAACGAACGTATGACCACGTTTTTGAATGACCCATCATTCAATTGAGCGTTCTCTTTAGGAAGCTGGGCCAGGGCCAGTTTGCGCATCTTGGCTTCCATCACTTCCTGCTCGCCGGATTTCCATATGAAGTCGAAAGAACGGCTCTCACCCGATTGATTGTCAGAGACAGCAACCAGGGTCTGCGTTCCCGCCGCCGGCGGTTTAGATATGGCGCCGGGCACGGTACCCGTCGGAACGGGAGTAGCTTTGGCCCTGGCCGATGGAGTAGACGACGGAGTGGATGCCGGCGTGGGCGCTGCTGCTGCCGTGGACGGACTCCGCCGGCGCAGCACAGGCCTGTCAGAATCCTCTGAGGGCGGCTCTGGGGCAGATTGCGGTGCTGGGGTGGGTGGTGGTGGTGCGGCATCGGGTGTCGTCGCGGGTGTTGTTGCAGGCGTGGGCTGCGGGCTCTGGCTTTCATCCGGACGGTGTAACTTTGGCCGGTCATCACTGGAACCACCGCTCGAACTACCGCCAGACGGCGTAGACGATCCGTCAGGCGTGGGCGACGATGCCGGCGATGACGATGGGCTGGATGAAGATCCGCCGGAGCTATCGCCCGGACGCTTCAACCGCGGCCGGCCATCGCTCGGATTGGCAGCCGGGGCCGGCGTCGGCGCTGCCTTCTTGGCGACGGCCGTATACACCTGCCATTTTCCCAGCGCTGTCCATATGCTGCTGCTCTTGGAAGCATTGGTAATAGTCACATAACCGGCGGGAACCCCGGTTTTCTGGGCTTCATAGACAATGCCGTTATCGAGCGCCATAGGCTGCGGCGCGGCTTTGTAGATGCTCGCGTCTTCAAAGCGGCTGTCAGTAAGAATCGTGATGGGCGTGAGCTGGGCTTTTACGTTGCCGGCACGGTCCGTAGTCAACTCAAGCAGTGCTGTGGCACGCAACTTGTGAGGCGTACGCTTCTGTGTCTTCTGCGCCATCGCCAGTCCGGCCATAGCGATGAGCACAAGAGCAAGGCTGGCCCGAAAGCCGCGTTTGCGATATAAATTCCGATATAAATTCATTGTTGTTTTAAACACAAAGCTTTAAACACTAAAAACCTATGGAAGTTAATGATAAAGCCCCGGAGTTCTCGCTGGCGAATGAAGACGGCGTAACCGTCAATTCCAAAGATTTCAAGGGAAAGAACGTGGTGTTGTTCTTCTATCCCAAGGCCAATACGCCCGGTTGAACGCTGGAAGCGTGCGGGTTCCGCGACGCATTCAAACAGATCATGAAAGCCGGCGCCACCGTTTACGGCGTTTCCCCAGACAAACCTTCAGCCCAGAAGAAATTTCAGGAAAAGTACGATCTGCCCTATTCCCTGCTGGCCGACGTGGACAAAGACCTGGCCAAGAAGTTCGACGTGCTCAAGGAAAAGAGCATGTATGGCAGGAAATACATGGGAATCGAACGCACCACGTTCGTCATTGATCCCAAGGGTAAGATCGCGGCGATCCTTACCGGCATTAAGCCAGACGAACACGCCAAGGCGGTGCTGGCTGCGCTTGAAATCCTAGCTATGGCCATTTTGAACTACGCTGTAGCCAGAAAATCGGGTATGCCTGAAAATAAGAAGCCGGACTGGAGAACGTCAGTCCGGCTGTCTGTTCTTGCTGAATTGGCCCTTCGTGTTCCTCCGTGCCCTCTGTGGTTAGCTTGTTTCCGATCCGCGTTTATCTGCGTTAAGGTTTCGCTTTTCCGATCTCGGCGATTGGTGTTCCCGATCACCAGATCACCCGATAACGGTTTTAGCAAATTGCCTTGTGGTTGAGCTTTTTGCAATGCTACTTCGACCCAGTCAGAGTGAAACTGAATACGCTCTCGGCAGGGATTACGGCTTCGCTTTTACCGGTGGCTGCTGCCACTCCGGTTCCTGCGCCCGCTCCAGCGGCAGCGCCAATCACTGCACCTTTTCCGCCACCAGCCAGACCACCGATGAGCGCGCCTGCGCCCGCGCCACCGCCGATTTTGGCTGTGTTGCCGGCGGCATGTCCTTTGCCCTTGCGGCTGACTCGTGAGCTGTAAACGGGATGGCCATCAATCGACGCCAGGCGTACGGAGATCTCACCCGGTGCGTGCAAACGTCCGCTGGGCTTCACATATGAGACGTGTCCTTTCACCCGGCCACCGGCCCTGGCCACGGTTTTTCCATGCACTACCACGTCGCGCGTCAGAGTGCCTTCCCATACCTGGCCTTTGTGCGCGCTGCCTGAACTGAGCGTGTTTCCTACGCGGACGGTCACATGCGTTCCGTCAGGAAACTTCTCTGCGCCCGCCAGTGACACCAGACCGGCCAGCAAGAGTGCCAGAAAAGAAATGCTGCGGTTTTTCATAATCGTGCTTAACTCCTTTGCCAGTGCAATCTAAAATACGGACTCCTCGTCCGCAGAGATGCTTTGATGGAAATTGCCCAGATTTTATCTTGGGCAGAGTTCTTAAGTGAGTGCGTTGTTTCACACGGAGGTGATTGTGCGCTGCTGTACTTTTGTTCCAGTTGTTCTGGTTCTGCCGGTAGTTTTATTGATGACGCAGCTGGGAGTCGCCCAATCGCCGGCCGGCGGGGCCGCGGCGCACAAACAACTGCATCAGCTGTTTGCCGCGGAGTGGGATTACCGCATGCAGCATTCGCCGGAAGAGGCTTCCGAACTGGGCGACCGGCGATGGAATGATCGCTGGTCAGACGAAAGCCTGGAAGCGTACGCCCAGGAAAACCAGCACGCCAAAGATGTGCTTGTCCGGCTGGCAAAGATCAATCGCGGCTCGCTCAACGCCGCCGACCAACTCAACTACGATCTGTTCAAAAAAGATTACGAGACAGACATTGAAGGCTACAAATATCGCCGTTTTCTGGTTCCCCTGAACCAGCGCGGTGGCATACAGACGGAAGACGAACTGGGCGATTCACTCCGCTTTGAAACCGTGAAGGACTATGAAGACTGGATCGCGCGTCTCAAATCTTTCCCCACGCTCATGGACCAGACGATCGCGCTGATGCAGCAGGGTATCAAGGAGCACATGGTCCATCCCAGGGTGATCATGCAGCGCTTGCCTGCGCAGATCGACAAGCAGATTGTCGACGATCCGGCGCAAAGCGGTTTTTACAAGCCATTTCGCCATTTTCCAAAGTCGATCTCAGACGAAGACCAGAAACGGCTGAGCGAATCCGCAAAGCAGGCGATTGCCCAGCAGGTGGTTCCCGCTTACAAGAAGTTCAAAGACTTTTTCGTCAGCCAATATCTTCCCGCCTGTTTTGACAAAGTGGGCGTGTGGCAGGTCCAGCAAGGCGATGAGCTTTATGCGTATGAAGTGCGGCGATATACCACCACCAATCTCACTCCGGACCAGGTCCATGAGATCGGCCTGAAAGAGGTGGCGCGCATCCGCGCGGAGATGGAAAAAGTGATGCAGGCGACCAGCTTCAAGGGATCGCGTGATGACTTCTTTAAATTTCTGCGGACCGATCCGCAATTCTTTTACAAGACGCCTGAAGAACTCTTCGAGGCCTATGAAGCCATGGCCAAAAGCGTGGACCCGAACCTGCTGAAGGTCTTTCGCACGCTGCCACGGGAGCCGTATGGAGTTGAACCTATACCGGCAGTTGCCGCTCCCGATACAACAGCGGCTTACTATCGCCAGGGCGCGGCGGACGGCTCACGCGCCGGAACCTACTTCGTCAACCTTTACAAACCAGATACCCGTCCCAAGTGGGAAATGTTGGCGCTTACGCTACATGAATCGGTGCCCGGACACCATTTGCAGATCGCCCGGGCGCATGAACTGGGTGAAATGCCCATGTTCCGCCGTTTCAACGGCTACACCGCCTTCGTGGAAGGATGGGGGCTTTATGCCGAATCTCTGGGTGAAGACATGGGCCTTTACACTGATCCTTACGCAAAATTTGGCCAGCTCACCTATGAGATGTGGCGCGCCGTTAGGCTGGTGGTGGATACCGGCATGCATGCAAAACATTGGACCCGCGACCAGGCAATTGCGTACTTCATGGACAACGCTCCCAAAGCGGAGCTGGACATCGTGAATGAAATCGATCGCTACATTGCGTGGCCGGGGCAGGCGTTGGCCTACAAGATCGGCGAGCTGAAAATCCAGGAGCTGCGCAAGCGCGCGCATGAGCAACTGGGCAGCGACTTTGATCTCAAGGGCTTTCACGATGTAGTGCTGGGGTCAGGTCCGCTTCCGCTGGATATTCTGGAGCGGAATGTGAACGAGTGGGTTGCAAAACAGAAGCTTGCACAGCAGAAGGGCGTGAAGCAGAAAGCGCATGCGCCAGCGTCAGGCGCGAAGGCCGGTGCCGGGTACTGATGCAGTGAAGGGATCTCCGTCTTTTGAGTTGTCCAGCGTGAGCCCGGGCGCGGCTGCACCCGCGCCGGAGCGAAAGTCAGATTCCAGTGCCGAGCGTTTCTACCGCCCCGAACTGGATGTTCTGCGATTCTTTGCTTTCTTCGGTGTGTTCATCTTTCATGCCGCGCCGCACACACGGGATTTTTACGACGCGGCCGGCGCTCCCCACTGGCTGAGCAGTTTTCTTATTTCAGTCTTCGGAGCGGGAGCCTATGGCGTTGATCTGTTCTTCGCCCTGAGCGCCTATCTGATTACCAGCCTGCTTCTCCGTGAACGCGATCTCATCTGGGAAAGTCGATCTGCGCGGATTCTATCTACGCCGCATCCTTCGCATATGGCCGCTGTATCTGGCGTTTGTGGCATTGGCGGCGATTGCAGGCTGGATATTTCCTACCCAGTACCTTGGCGCAGGCTACATATTGGGATTTACTTTTCTGGCCGGGAACTGGGTCTATGCATTTCACGGACTCCCACATTCCTTTGCTATCCCGTTGTGGACGGTCTCCATTGAAGAACAGTTCTACCTGACATGGCCGCTGGCGCTGCGCAAAGCCACGGGGCGCCTGGCCGTAATGGCGGTCGGCGTACTGCTGCTGGCACACCTCCTGCGGGCTTGGATGGTTGTAACCGGGGCATCGATCAACTCCATGGAATACAACACATTCACCCGGCTGGATCCCATCGCGCTCGGGATCCTGATTGCGCTTTTCCAAAAACAGCTTCCAGCCTTCGTCCTTTGGCAGCGCTGGGCGTTATCCTGGGCGGTGTTGCCGCATTCGTCTCTGCTTACGCCATGAGCGCACTGGAGAACAACGCAACCGTGAGCACATGGCAAATGGCTGCAGCGCATACACTCACCGCGTTTGCAGCCACGGCGGTCCTGCTTGGCGTCCTGGGTACGCAGCATTCATTTTTAAAACATAGAGCACTGATTTATCTCGGCAAGATTTCCTACGGACTCTATGTTATTCACGAACTGGCTCACCTGCTGGCCAAACAGATCTTTCCCGCGGCTTCGCCGCTGAGGGTCGTCGGGCAGTCAGGCATTTCACTGGCGATTACCATCGCGCTGGCCGCTGCATCGTATCGCTGGCTGGAAACGCCGTTTCTGCGGCTGAAAGAGAAATTCGCCCACGTGCAATCGCGTCCGGTGTAACAGGCGGTCTGCCATAAACCCCGGTCCGCTGTAAAAAGCCTGCTATAAAAAGATGTGGTGCGTTCATCAGTCAAATCTCCATTTCTCAAATCTTCACTACTCAAACCTGTGCCGCTCAAATCTCCTGCCGGCGCCAGGCTTCTTCCGCGCAAGTTCTTTGATCGCGATCCTCGTCTTGTTTCGCCGGAACTTCTGGGCAAGCTGGTTGATCCGTAAAGAGGGACGCAAACTCATCGCCGGCAGGATCGTGGAGGTGGAAGCCTATCTGGGCGCCGACGACGCAGCCGCCCATTCCGCCGCGGGCCGCACGGCTCGCAATGATGTTCTCTGGGGTCCTCCCGGTCACGCCTATGTCTACTTCATCTACGGCGTTCATTATTGCCTGAACATCTCCTGCCTGCCGGATGGTGAAGCCGGAGGCATATTGATTCGTGCGCTGGAACCAGTCAGTGGGCTGGAAGCAATGGCGGCAGCACGCGGGCTGGGCGATCTCGATTTTGATTCGGTGCGCGATCTGCGCAAGCTCGCCAGCGGCCCGGGACGCCTTTCTGAAGCGTTCAGCGTTACCCGCCCTCGCGACAACGGCAAAGACATGCTGTCACCCAGGTGCGATCTACAGGTGAGAGATGATGGGTTTGTTCCAGATGGGATCGAGACCACGCCGCGCATTGGAATCACCAAGTCAGCGGACATGCCGCTGCGTTACGTGATCGCTGGGAGCAAATTCCTGTCGCGACCGTAAGGCCTTTATCGGGATGGCAGCAGAAGATTATCGATCAGGCGTGTTGCCCCCACATAGGCCGCCACGGCTACTAGCGCGCCCTGACTCACATCAGCCACGGGATCGAGCGAGTCTGGACTGACGATTTCGAAATAGTCCAGGCGCACCGAGGATTCCTCTGCCATGGTCTGCTTGCCTGCCACAATCAATCTCTCTGCGGACATTTCACCATCGGCCGAGCGTTTTTCAACCTGCTTCAAAGCGCGTGAGAGAACCAATGCCTGTTTGCGCTGCTCCGGGTTGAGATAGGCGTTGCGTGAGCTCATGGCGAGGCCGTCGCCTTCGCGGACGATGGGACAGACCATGATCTGCACCGGGAAATTCAGGTCGCGCACCATCTTGCGGATCACCGCGACCTGCGCAGCGTCCTTCTGCCCGAAGAAAGCCAGGTCAGGTTGAACAATGTTGAAGAACTTGGAGACCACGGTGGTCACGCCGCGAAAATGTCCCGGTCGTGAACGTCCATCCAGCTTGCCGCTCAGACCTTCCACATCGACCCAGGTTGTGGCGTCCTTTGGGTACATTTCTTCCACGGACGGGCTGAAGATGTAGTCGGTTCTCTCCGCAGCCAGCATGGCGGAATCTTTTTCGAATGTTCGGGGATATTTGGAGAAGTCTTCATTCGGCCCGAACTGCGTGGGATTGACGAAGATGGATGTCACGACAATATCTGTCTGTTCGCGGGCAGCGCGCACCAGGGAGATATGGCCGGGATGGAGTGCGCCCATGGTGGGGACAAAGCCCACACGCTTTCCTTCGCGGTGGGCCTGCCTGCTGATGGCCGACATGGCAGCGGCCGTGGTAATCGCTCAATCGTCTGCATTTCGCGAATGGGCTACCGGGCGTACGCCTTCAACTGCTTGCGCCGCAGTAGTGCTTCCAGTTCCGCCTTGGTTTCCCTGGGCAGATGGTAGGACTCCTGGTCGTTGGGATACGTACCGGCTTCCACGTCAGCCTTGAAATGCTCCACGGCTTCGCGGATGAGTGAGCCGGCCTCCGCGTAACGCCGTACAAATTTCGCCGGCGTGGAAAATGTCATGCCGACCAGATCGTGAAAGACCAGCACCTGGCCATCACAATCCGGGCCGGCGCCAATGCCGATGGTAGGCACGCTGATCTCCTGCGTGATCATGGCGGCAACTTCGCGGGGCACGCCTTCCAGCACAATGGAGAAAACACCTGCGCGGTCCAGCGCCACGGCATCTTTCACCAGCTGCTCAACGCCCGCCAGATCTTTTCCCTGGACCTTGTATCCACCCATCTTGTGCAGCGACTGCGGCGTGAGGCCAATGTGGCCCATCACCGGGATTTCAGAATCGAGCATGCGGCGAACGAGGTCCACGCGTTTGGTGCCGCCTTCCAGCTTTACGGCTTCAGCGCCGCTTTCCTTCATGAAGCGTGTGGCGTTGCGCACGCCTTCCTGCACGTCACCCTGATAGGTGCCAAACGGCATGTCCGCGATGACGAGCGCAGACTTCACCGCGCGGCGTACGGCGCGTGTGTGATGCAGCATCTCTTCCATGGTCACAGGAAGCGTGCTGTCATAGCCCAGCACTACCTGGGCGAGCGAATCGCCCACCAGGATCATGTCGATGCAGGCTTCGTCAACCAGGCGCGATGTGGAGTAGTCGTAGGCAGTCAGGCAGGTGATGAACTCATGCTTCTGCTTCTTCTCTTGGATGGTGAGTGTGGTGACTTTCGGTCGGGCGCCAGGAAGCTGCCCTCCGTTAAACGAAGTGATGCTCATATTCCTCCAGTGCAGTTCGGGAACTCCCGATACCACCTGTCACCGCTTTGGATGCGGCGAAGGCTATTTTAGTCTTAGAAAATGATTTATAGCCAGAAAAGAGTGCTTATGCCTGCAGGCTAAGGTAACTGGTTGGTACGCATATACTTAGAGGTGGTAAAATGTGCCCCACATGACCAGAGAAGAGCACCAGCATCTTTGGGAGCTGATACAGAATCCTCCTCCCGGCAGCAAGATCGAGGCGGCCAAAGAGTTCGGTATCGACCTCACGCTGAATCTTCGCTTATTGCAGCTCACGCCCAGCGAGCGCGCTGAGCGGATGAACTCAGCACTGGAGTTCGCCTTGGAAATGAGGCGAGCTGGAGCTGCATCTCGTCATGAATAAATTCGCCGCGACGGTGAAGTTGCTCGCAGATGCCCATGTGAACTTTGTCGTTATCGGCGGCTACGCTGCGATGCTCCACGGTTCGGCTTTTCTCACCCAGGATCTTGACATCTGTTATGAACGATCGCCGGAGAACCTGAAATGGCTTGCAACGGCTCTCGCCCCGATTCATCCCCGGCTTCGTGGAGCGCCGGAGGGAATCCCGTTTTCACTCGATGAGCGCACCCTAACGCAAGGAATGAACTTCACCTTGCAAACCGACTGGATTGATCTTGATTTGCTGGGCGAAATTTCCGGAGTCGGTCAGTTTCATGATGTCGTACGAAACGCGGAGAACATCGAAGTAAATGGGGCCGCTTATCTTGTGGCGTCATTAGACACGATCATCAGGTCAAAGCAAGCTGCAGGACGCCCCAAGGACCGCAACGCATTGCCTGAGCTAGAGGCATTGCGGGACTTGAAATCCAGGAACCGTAAATAGAACGAGTTTTCGAGTTCGGGACGCGAGAGTGCAACGCGCCCCTTTTTGGGGCTAGCTGATCGGCGGCGGTGGCGATGTCAGGAAGCGCTTTTCATTCATTGGCCAGTTTTGGCCCGTCGCAGACTCCAGCCTCGCTGCCAGCGAAGGGCGAATCGTAAATGGAATTTGTTCGAACGATCCTAGACGCAACTCGACCATGGGAAAGAAAAAGAGCTGTTTCTTTTTGTGGGCAGTGATTTCAGCCCACGGCACGAACAATGGCGGGTGACCCACACGGAAAAGAAAGAAGGGGACCAGGAACAGTCCTTCCGAATCTGCTCCTATGGTCAGGACGCTGTTGTAATGAGTGAGCCACCGCATGGCCGCGCTCTGCATGGACCATTTCATTCCGGTAAACGGCGTGGCCGTTCGAAATCTTCTGGCCAGCAGCCTCCAGCCACTCATGAGCGCAGTCCCGTAACCCGCGAGGCACAGACTGCCACGAAGAAAAAAGGTAAAACGTACCCGAAATTGTCGTTCAACCACTGCTGCATTATCTGGTGGGCGATTCCTCTGACCCCAGCGGCAGGAAATACTGCGTTCCGCGGATGGGCTCACTGATACGCCGCAACAACTCCTGCAAATCGGCATGACGTTCCACAAAATCGATGTCATTGGTGTTTACCACCAGCAGGTCAGACGACGTGTAATGAAAAAAGAAATGCTCATACGCTTTGACCACTTCCTCAATGTAGTCATCACTCACCGAAAGCTCGGCGGCGGAATTCTTTTTACGCAATCTCTTCTTCAGCACTTCGGGCGATGCCTGAAGATAAATCACCAGGTCCGGCACGGGGAGCTGTTCACGGAAATGATGGTAGTAGCGGTTGTAGATGTCCAGTTCGTGGTCATTCAGGTTGATGTAGGCGAAGATCTTGTCTTTTTCAAAGATGTAGTCAGCCACCACGGCTTTGTGCGAGCCCGGCCCGACTTCCAGTTGTTTGAGCTGCTCAAACCGCTTCACCAGGAAGGCAAACTGGGTTTGAAACGCTGATCCTCGTTCGCCTTCATAGAACTGGCGCAGAAAAGGGTTGTCCTCGGGCTCGATTACCCGTTGCGCGTTCAGTTTATCCGCAATTACATTGGCCAGCGTGCTTTTGCCCACGCGAATAGGCCCTTCAATAGCGATATACCGGGGTGGTTCAAAAAGCTTGGCCATGGAGTCAGGAGAAAGCTGCCAGAGAATACGTCAGGCGTGAGAATAAATCCTGTTTTAGATTTGGTAAATGGATAATTTGGTAATTTGGTAATCGGGCAAAACGAGTTAATTGGATATGTTTGTTTCAATTACCCAATTACCAATTTACTCAATTACCAAATTCAACAATGTTCGGAGTAATCACATCCATTGTCGGCGCCGCCGCTGCCAGCTATCTGGGATACGCCACCATGGCGCCCGGGTCACAGCTTTACGGCCGTACGCTCACACACGGCAGCGACCCCGGGCAAATCGCGCTCACCTACGACGATGGTCCGAACGATCCTCACACGCTGCGGCTGCTTGATGTTCTCGCCAAACATGAGGCCAAGGCGACGTTCTTTCTCATCGGACGTTACGTGAAGCAGCGGCCCGATATCGCCCGGGCCATCCAGGCTGCTGGACATACGATTGGCAATCACACTCTTACCCACCCCAACCTGGCTCTGGTTTCATCCGCGAAGCTTAACCGGGAGCTGAGCGAGTGTGGCAAAGCTCTGGAAGACGCCATTGGCGCGCCGGCTCCATTGTTTCGTCCTCCTTTTGGCGGCCGGCGACCTGATGTCCTTCGTACTGTGCGTGCCATGGGCATGGAACCGGTCATGTGGTCAGTCACGGCCTTTGACTGGAGTGCGCGGTCGTCAGAATTTATCGTTGATAAAGTCAGCAAAGAGGTTGAGCGCCGCCGCGGCAAGCGAAGTGAGATCGTTCTCCTGCATGATGGCGGACATCTTGGCTTTGGCGCCGACCGCGGCTTTACCGTCGAAGCTACCAAAGTCTTGTTGAACAAATACGCGGAAAAGAAGTTTGTTGCCGTCCCCGAACTGACCCGCTGAACTCCACGTACAAAAATTGAACCGCTCGGGTTATGACGAAATTAGACCGCCGCGGCGGACGAAATTGGACCGCTCGGGGTGGAGCAGGCCTTCAGGCCTGCGTCCAAGCACGACAACATTTTTGGCTTTAGCCACTGAGGTAAGGGCTACAGATTCAGCCCTCACGTGCGTCTAGAACGTAAATCGTATGCCTATCTGCGCTGCAAAGGGAATTCCCACGGTTGTGCCAGGCCCGAAGAAGTCTCCCAGCGCGCCACCGGGAACGCGAAGCTGCTTGATATTGGTGATGGGAGTTGTGGCGCTGCAAGCGGCGTTAGTGCAAAGATCGGTCACGTTGCCGGCTTCCACCTGGGATGAAGGCACCGGCAGCGCGCCAATATCAGCAATATAGTTGTTGCCGGGATTCACGCGGTTGAACAGATTGAAGAACTCAACGAACGGATGCAGAGACATGCGGTCACCAAAGTTGAAGTTTTTGGTTACGCGAAGATCAACCTGGGCAAACGGCGATCCGCGGAACTGGTCCAGTGTTGTCTGCACGCCGTTTACAACGGCCCGGTCATTCGGATTTCCATCACCATTGATGTCCGTACCAGTGCCCAGCGTGTACGGCCGCGCGCTTTCAAACTGAGAGAGCGTGCTGACCTCAAACTTGCCGGGAAGATGCAACACTCCAGCCAGGACAAAGCGATGGCGTACGTCTTCACCGGATGGCCCGTGATCGCCGGGGCCGAACGGATTGTTTGCGTTGGTGACGCCGTTCACGTAGTCGAACAGTTCACCCACGTTGGCGCCCCAGGTGGTGGCGTTAGCCAGCGTGTAATGCGCCGTCATTTCAAAACGGTTGGAGAAGCTGTGATTCAGCGCGATGGAAACTCCGTCATAGGCGGAGCGGTTGTCAGTACGGAACACTGAGATGTCCGGCGCGGTGGCGGGAAGCGTGCCATTGGGCGCAGCGTCTGGATCCTGTGCCACATATTCATACCGACGATACTGATGCACGCCCTGCTGATGTTCGTAATTGATATTCAAACGCCAGGTCTTGGCGAAAGCATGCTCCAGGCCTGCGCTGGCCTGAATCGCATAAGGTGATCGATAGTGAGGGTCGATAATGGCCCCGGCATCGCCGGCGGCAAGAAGTGATTGCACCCCGGGCGTTACGGCCCGGAAGGCGTCAACCCAGCCGTTTTGCGCCAGATCGTTGTAGTACAAGCCAAGTCCCGCTCGAATGACGGTATTGCCACTATCCCCGGGCGAATAGGCAAATCCCAGCCGAGGCGCGAAGGCCTTGCGATAGTCGTGAGGGACGCCGTGTGGCAAAGAAAGACTGTCCGCGATGATGGTTTGCACCGCGGGATTGTCATTCTGGTTGCCGCCGTTGGAATTGAAAAGGCCGAACGTGGTGTCATACCGGATGCCGTAGTTCACGCTGAAGTGAGGGCGGATACGCCAAGAATCCTGTATGTAGAGACCAAGCCGCTGGACGTTTTGAGCGAACCGGCCGTCGTTGGTCGCCAGACATTCACCAGCTGGTGAATCGGCAGCACAATTGGCAATCTGGTTGGCGGGATCTTTGAAGTCCGCGGAGAATGCTCCCGGGTTCGCGATGTAAAACGACGGATCGTTCGGCAGTGTGTGGACGATTTCTCCGTTGTCACTGAGCCGCCCGCTCAGCACTGGCTCGTGAATGAAGTTGATTCCAAACTTTGGCGAATGCGTGCCGTTGCTGTGGGAGACGTCATAACGGAACTGATATTTCTGCTGGTCGCGGTTCACGGGGAACGCAGTGATCGGCGTGGCAAATTGGTTGTCGCCGAAAGTTTCAAAGCCGGACGTGGTCAGCGTGGTGGTGCTGAAGGGGAACGCCAGTCCAAAGCCAAGGTCGGAGTTGCGTACCTTAACATGATGGAAGCTGTTGGCCTGGAACACAAAGTTGCCGATCCACGTGGGCGTGAATTGCATCTGGTTGCTGAGCAGCACGCTGTAAAAGTGTGACGTGGTGGCAAAACCCGTGGATGGCAGCGCGCCTTCATGCACCAGGTCATTGTCTGTCTTGTTCAGGTCGAATGATCCGCGCAGAAACCATTGTGAACGGTCAGACTGTTTGTAGTCAGCGCGCGTGGAGAACATAGTGTCATGGAACGGACTATTAATAGAACTTGGCACGGCAATGGACGGTACGCCCGGAATCTGTCCGGAGGAAGCCAGTTGCGCCAGCGCATTAAACTCTCCCAGGCTCTGATTGCTATACGCCACGCTGGCATTTTCATTGACTACTTCAAGCGACGAGAAAAACCACAACTTGTCTTTCACCAGCGGGCCGCCGGCATCGAAGACGTAATTTTCGCGGGCGAAAGGCTGCTTGGGGTTGGGATCAGGATTATCCAGCGGATTGCGGGCATTCAGCTTTTGGTTTCTGTATAAAAACGAAGCGTCGCCATGCCAGTCATTTGTCCCGCGTCGGCTGCTGATCACCACTGAACCGCCGTTGCTGCGCGATGTGTCGGCATCAAACTGTGCGGTGCGGACGGTAAATTCCTGCATGGAGTCAGGCGAATAGTTTTGCAGGAAGCCGCCGATAAAATCGTCATTGTTATCGCCGCCATCCACAGAGAGATCAACATTCAGGCCTGAACTGCCGCCGAAAGCTACGGCCGTAATGCGGGCCTTGGTGGGATCAGAGGGTTCCACGGGCTCCGTCATGGGCGATAGATAGGCGATGTTGGCAAAGCTGCGGCTGGCCAGCGGAATGTCTTCCAGGTCCTGGCGGCCGATGGTCGTCTTTACCACGCTGCCGGACGTTTCAATCGGCGCATTCGTGAGCGATGCACCTGTGCCTTCCACCTGTGCTTCCTGGTGAACGGACGCAGGTTGCAGCTTCACATGGATCGCGGGCGTGGAGCTGACCGCGATATCAACCGAACCGGTCTTGGTGGCAAAACCGCTGGCTTCCACCGTAATCACATAGGCGCCAGGAGGCAGCGATTCGATTCTGAATTCGCCGACGCTGTTGGTCTTGGCCAAGCGCGTCCATGAGAGACCTTTGGCGGAAAGCTTAACGCTGGCTCCCGCAACTCTGGCGTTGGTTGCGTCAGAAACGGTGCCAACGAGCGCACCGTCAGGGCTTTGGGCCTGCAATGACAGGGTAAGTACAGCGTAGACCAGGATCAGAAGGAGTGGTGCCGCGCTCTTATGTTTCATCATGTTTAAATGGTTTTTCCGGTAAGAAGCTGAAAGCGGACCAATTGGCGATAGAATCCAGCAAGCAGAGTCTTTCGCATTGGTTCGGGGTTAAAATTATTAAATGCCGCTGCTGATACGGCCAGCGCTAGTAATTCAATATCTTTGGGGAGCGTAATAAATCTCAATTATGGTCGGTAACAGGAAAATGCTTGTGGTTTTTGCCGTGCTTGCATTCGCGCTGAGCGCATTTGCTGCTGACGGCTCATCTCTAAAACCGCCGCCGGGGGCAAAAGTGGCCGTGGTGGTCTTTGAGGACCTGCAGTGTCCCGATTGCGCCCGCGCTTATCCGGTGGTTTGGGACGCCGCGAATGCGCACAAGATCCCCGTGGTCCTTCATGACTTCCCGCTGCCCCGCCACAACTGGTCATTCCGGGCGGCTGTGCTGGCGCGCTTTTTTGACACCAAGTCCCAGAAGCTGGGCGACGATTATCGCGGTTACATTTACAAGAACCAGCAGCAGATTGTGGACGAAGCCACGCTGCAGACTTACACCCAGAAATTCGCCGACGACAATAAAGTGGCCTTGCCCTTCAATATTGATCCGGACGGTAAGCTGACCGACAAAGTGAAAGAAGACCGTCTCCTGGGACAAAAGATCGGCCTGGAGCATACACCTACCATTTTCGTAGTCGGCACCGGAGCTGCAGCATCGCCTTTTGTCGAAGTGGTAGAGCGTGATCAGCTGAACCAGATTATTGAAGACATGCAGAAGAAATCCGGACCGGCGACCCCGGCCAAGTCAGCCCCGGCAAAGAAACCGGCAACCAAGGCAAAGAAAGTCAGCTAGCTTCACTGGCGGTAACTGGCAATCTTGCTCAGAAAAATTCGGCACGCCCTTGTGAAGGCGTGCCGATTGTTTTGGTGACACCATTTACATCAAAACTGCTTTATTTCAAGAAAACCCTACTTCAACTTGGCAAGTTCAGACACAATCTGTTCGTAGTCGGGCTCCTGGCCAAGCTCATAGACGCGTGAAAACGTGATCTTGCCTTGCTTATCAATGACAAAAATTGCCCGCTCATTGATTCCTGGCAGCGGCTCCCCTTCGCGCAGAATGCCGTATTGAATGGCCGTAGCCGCGTGGGGGTAGTAATCGCTGGCCAGAGGATACTCCTGCCAGCCAATGGATTTTTCCTGCCACGCCAGGTGACAGTAGATTGAATCAGGACTGACGCCCACGACCTGGGCATCATGTTCGGCGAACCGGGGAAGATATTTCCCGTACGCCGACATTTCGTTGGTTCAGGTGGGACTCCAGTCCAGCGGGTAAAAGGCGAGGACGACGTTTTTCTTGCCCTTCAACTCGCTGAGTTTAAACTTATGCCTCTGCTTGCCGGTGCAGGCAGAAAGCTCAAAGTCCGGAGCGCTAACTCCGGCTTGCAATGCTGACATCCGTTTCCCTCCAGGTCTTGTTTTGCAAAGTACGGGGCCCGCAACCAGAAAGCCACCTGCCTTATGGCTGCAAACCATCAATTTTATCGTGGTCAAAAAAATTAAGACAGTTTAGCTTAAGAAAACGGCGGAGCATCAGTCCGCATCGTAGTCTTGGGCGTTGTGTAAGTCCCTTTTGGACACATCTGTGCCGCGCCTGATCGCAGAGACTTGCCGTTTATCCGTGCCGTGAAGAGAATAAATCTGAAGGAGCGCTCATGCTGGGTTTCAGCAACTACAATTACCGTCACTTCTCCCGCGAGATTCTTCGCGAGATGGCCCGAGCGCCGCTCAGCGGCCCGGAGCCGGGAGATCGCGCTCCGGATTTCAAGGCCACTTCTCTGGATGGAGAAACACTGCGTCTGAGCGATTTTCAAGGCAAGAAGAACGTATTGCTGCTGTTCGGATCGGTTACCTGTCCCATGACCGCGGCCTCAATCCAGGGCGTGAACGAGTTATACGACCAGTTCCGTGGTGATGAGATTGAGTTTTTATTTGTCTATGTGCGTGAAGCCCATCCTGGCGAACGCGTCCCGGCACACAATTCCACCACGGAGAAGAAAGAAGCCGCCATACTCCTGCGCGACACCGAAGAGCTGGAGATGCCGATCCTCGTGGACGATACGCGCGGTTCCATTCATCGCAAGTATTCCAAAATGCCAAACCCGGCGTATTTGATCGATAAATCCGGCCATGTGGCTTTCCGTTCCAAGTGGACCAAACCAGACGCTCTGGAATCCGCCATCGAGGAGCTGTTGGAACTGCAAAAAGAGCGTGGCGTGGAGCATGTAATCGTGCATGGAGGGCAGGACATCAGCATGCCGCTTTCCTATAGTGAGCTTTATGCCTATCGCGCGTTGGAACGGGGGGGAGACGAATCGCTCAGCGATTTTCGTGAAGCGCTGGGAATTCCCGGCCGCGTTGCGCTCACGCCGTCACACGTGACCCGCTCTCTTTCGCAACGGTCGGGCCGCTATATCGCGATTGGGGCCCTTACTGCCGCAGTACTGACGGGCGGCCTTTATGCTGGCTTTGAGCTGCGGCGCCGGCGTCTGGGGATCCCTCGCAATCCGTATCGAGCCTACGAAAAGGACGAGGTTCGCGACACCGAAACCGGCACGGACTACGGCGCAGTGGGCATTTAATCCGAACATCAAGCGCTAAAGGCGTGGCCGGCGGCCTCAATTGTGCGCGCGATGTCGCCGTCTGTGTGAGCCGCGCTTACGAATAAAGCTTCATATTGTGAGGGCGGCAGGTAAACTCCCCGCTCCAGCATTCCGTTATGAAATTTCGCGAAGGCCTGGGTGTCTGATTTTGCCGCAGTGTCCCAATCATTTACCGGGCCTTTCTGGAAAAACCAGGTAAGCATGGAACCCACGCGGTTCGAGCACAGGGTGACGCCGTGCTTCTTTGCGATCTTCAGGACGCCTTCTTCCAATTGTGCGCTCACGCGATCAAGTTGTGTATAGATCTCTGGATGAGCGTGGAGATGCTTGAGCGTGGCCAGTCCCGCGGCCATCGCCAGGGGATTTCCGGAAAGCGTTCCTGCCTGATAGACCGGCCCAACAGGAGCAATCAAGTCCATGAGTTCGCCGCGGCCGCCATAAGCGCCCACAGGAAGCCCTCCTCCAATAATCTTGCCCAGAGTGGTCAAATCCGGCTTGATGCCATAGAGTTCCTGCGCGCCGCCCAGAGCGAGTCGAAATCCCGTCATCACTTCGTCAAGGATGAGCACAGTTCCGTGCTGGGCAGTGATCTTGCGCAGGAATTGCAGGTACCCGGAAGCCGGCGGTACGACGCCCATGTTGCCAACTACCGGTTCCACGATCACGCAGGCAATCTGATCTTTCAGTTTCGCGAATGTTTCTTCCACTGCGGGCTGATTGTTATACGGTAAGGCCAGTGTGAATTGGGCCTGTTCCGGAAGCACTCCGGCTGAGCCGGGAATGCCAAGCGTGGCAATGCCGGATCCGGCTTTTACCAGCAATGAGTCAGCATGGCCGTGGTAGCAGCCTTCAAACTTGATGATGTATTTGCGATCGGTAAATGCCCGGGCCAGCCTGATAGCCGACATGGTGGCTTCTGTGCCCGAACTCACGAAACGCACTTTGTCCATGGAAGGAAATGCCCGTATCACTTCCTCCGCAACTTCCGATTCAACCGGCGTGCAGGCGCCAAAGCTGGCTCCGTCACGATTGGCTTTCTCCACCGCTTCAACCACATCGGGAAAGGCGTGACCAAGAATGAGCGGACCCCATGACCCCACGTAGTCGATGTATTCTTCACCATCCACGTCCCACATGTGGCTGGCTTTGCCGCGCACGATGTACGGTGGATCGCAAGCCACGGACTTAAAGGCCCGCACCGGCGAATTCACGCCTCCAGGGATGACCTTGGATGCGCGTGCATGAAGCTGGCGGCTCACATCTCTTTTCTTGGGCGCGTGAATTAGCAAATCAGGCTCTTTCATGCTCATTCATCAACTATAAACCTGCGCGCAACTATAAACCCTGCACGACAAATCAGTCTGTGAGCATCCGCACACCACCAGCGCAATTGAAAAGAAAAAAGGGGTGCTTCTCAGCACCCCCGGAGGGTTACAAGGATGAAAATCTACAACGTTGAAAGGAACGCCACCAGGTCAGCCTTTTGTTGCGGTGTAAAGTTCAGACCGAACCGGGTGTCATAGAAGTTGACCGCGTCCATCAGCGTGGCCGCTGATCCGTTGTGAAAATAAGGAGCACGGGGAGCCAGTCCGCGCAGGACTGGTCCTTTGAACTTCCCAATGTCAATCCAATGGCCGCTTACCATTGCGCGACCGGGATCGGTTGTCTGTACCACCTGTCCAGTTGTTTTGTTGGTGAGCGTGAACAGAGGCTGGTCTGGTGTGCGCCGTGAGACATCGGTAAGACCGATATTCAGCGGGGCAACCACCGAGTGATCGCCAGCGTTCGGGCTGTCATGGCAGGTTCCACAAGTCCCCTGAATTACAGCCTGATTGGCATCAAACGGGCCGTTTAATCCGCCGACTCCGAAAATCGGAATCGGGAAGGTGTTAAAGATCTGCTCCCCGCGGGCGATGGATGCGCGTGCCGCGTTACGGTCGCCATGGCTGGGCAGGTTCTCCCAGGCGGTGAACAGATTGAAGATGTGGGAATCAAAGGCTGCTCCGGTTGGATTGAAACCAAGTGGGTCATTGATTCCGATGAAGAAATCTTGCTGGGAAAGAGGAATTGGACCGCCGGTAGCGCCGTTGTCAGACAGGGAACCAGCGCGATCGTCAAAGACCTGAGCGGTAAAAATGCTGGTTTCAAACTGGCGTATAGCGGCCAGCGTTGTTGCATCAGGAGCCACTCCTTGCGCATGTCCGGTGGTTGCGTCTGAAGCCTGTTGGAGGAAGTCAACAAAGACAGCCTGGCCGGGGACATTCTCGCGTCCATCCCACATGACAGTGCTCAGAAACTTTAGATTCGTAGTCGGCAGCGGACGCCGATAGACAGAGATATCAGTCGGCGAGGAGCAGGAATAGGGATCTGACGTGACTTCTATGGTGAACTCGGCGTTTGCGGGTAACGGACGATCGATTCTGATCAGACCACGATTCAGCAATTGACTGTAGGTGGTGGGGTCATTCTCCCTTGCCGTGGTGGGACAGTTTGCTCCATCGACCGGCCGGAAGATGGGATCTGTCCCATTGCTGTGTTTAAAGCGTCGCTGAACATCCTCGGCAGAAATGCCCCATGCCTGATCGGGTTGGTGACAGCTGACGCAGGATCGGCCATTCGTGCCAATGCTTTGGAAAAATGGATTGTTGAAGTCAAAGTTACCTGTGGTACTGAAAGTGGCGACCGCTCCGGCAGCATTTCTGGAGACCAGAATGCTGTGGTTGTCAGCCTGGAGCATGGAAGACAATTTCAAGCCAGCGAAAAGCAGCAGCGCAGCCGCAATCCCCCAACGCAATTGTTTGGATCTCATGGATATTTCTCCTATACAAAGGCTCCTGAAGCGAGCGTGGACTGCGTGTGATAAGCGAATGCCAACGGCCAGAGAGGCCGGCTCAGCCCAGATGTGAGCGATGACCTACTCTATATCTAATTAACGTGCGCAAACCCACTTTCCCTCATGTGCAGGAATATTTCGCGCCTTAGGCCAGATAAAGGTTCTGGAAGCGGTCAATTTGGCTCAATTCTCCGGTGCCAAGGCTGATTACCCTGGTCTTGCCGATTCCATGTTGCTGCCTTAGTATTCAGTCGGCAGGGAAAGGCCACATGAGAAAACTTCGTCAGATACTCCTTACTGAATACATTGGCGCCATCATCATCGGTTTTCTTCTGGCCCAGGCGCTGGCAGCCACCATCTCGACGATTGTGCAGACCATCAGCTTTTACATGGAAGGCCGCACCCGTTCCAGCGTTTTTGGAGGGCGCGCGGGGTTTGAGTTCGGCGCCCTGGTTCCTCCCGCAATCTCAGTGATTCTGGAAGTGCTGGTAGCGTTTGTGCTGATCTACTGGCTCTACTGGAGTGGCGACAACAGCGCAGACAGTGTTGAGCAAAAGGAAGCCGAACAAAAGGTAAAACCGGAGACCCGGGCGTGAGCAGCATTGCACCACGACGTTCAACTTTCGGACTGAGCATTGGGTCCATCTTTGCGTCGTTTGTCATGATCGGCGGCTTACAGGTGTTGATCGCGGGCCTCAGGGGCCCGTTAAGCCTTGGAGCAGTCCAGTCAATTAACTGGATCATCAGCAAGACCTCGCACAGCATCCCCGCTCTTCGAATCGGCGCTGTCCAATGGACCGTGGTGATTGAGAACCTGGTCGTTAGCGTGCTGTTCGTCGCCGCAGGATTGGCCATTGGCGCATGGCTACGCCGGGATCGTCGTTTAACATAGCTCTGAGCTCTGTTCTTGAGCTGGTTCTTGTCCGACATCAGTCCCCTCTTACTGCAAACCCGCTTATGGTTAAATAGAGTCTGTGATCTTGCCGTTCGTCCGCGAAGTCCTGGCGGACGTGGAAAAGAGTCCGGGGTTCCAGCAGGCGAGCCTTGTATTTGAAACAGCGCAGGGGGGTATCAACCTCACCTGTGGGGCGCATCCGTCTGTCTGGACTGGTTTCCGGCGCAAAAGCTCTTCTAATTCCCTATCTACACCGCGCGGCCGGCCGGCCCATGCTTGTGATTACTGCAAACAATCGTTCGGCGGAAGCGTTGGCGGCCATCGTCCAATCCTTGAGCGAGCTCACTGGGGCTTGCAGTCCTGAAAGCATAATTAAGCTGCCCGGATATGATGTGCTTCCCTTTGAGAACATGTCGCCGCATCCTGAAATTCAGGAAGAGCGCGCCACAGCCTTATGGAAGATAGCGACGGGTGCAGCGTCCATTGTGATTGCCCCGGTGGAAGCCACCGCCATGCGCCTGCGTTCCGCCGAGCATTACGCCTCGCTGGCCCGAACCATTCGACGCGCTGACACAGTTGACGTAGATGAGCTGGTTGCCCATCTCAACACCATCGGCTATACCGCCATGGACGTAGTGGAGATGCCGGGACAGTACGCAGTCCGTGGCGGCGTCATCGATACCTATCCTCCGGAAGCTGACCGGCCGCTGCGCATGGAGCTTTTTGGGGACGAGGTGGAATCCATACGCAAGTTCGAGCCTGGTACGCAACGCTCCGCCGCGCCCGTGGATGAAATTGTTCTGCTGCCGCTCACGGAAAATCCCGTGCGGGAAGATGTCCTGACGGACGTTCACGCCCGTCTCTCCGGCGCACGGGTTCAAGGTTCCACCGAAGCCGTTCGCGACGCACTCTCTGAAACCGGCGTCACGGTTTTCCCTGGCTGGGAGTATTACGCCAACGCGGGAGCCGCCAACACAATTTTCGATCTGCTGCCTGACGCCGTCGTTTTCGTGGATGAGCCGTCGGCCGTCGAAACCGCGCAGGATACATGGTGGGAAAAAGTGAATGCGCGGCATGAGCAGAGCCTGGTCGGCAAGCTCGCGACACCGGAAGATATCTTTATCACTCCAGAGCAATGGAGTGAGCGGATCGCCAGGCTCCCCGGCGGCGATCTGGAACAGCTTGGCTTGCTGCGCATTGCGCACGCGGAAAACAAGATTGGCATCGCAGCGCCTGCCATTCCCGAAGGGACGTTGATTGAGTTTTCCACCCAGCCAACGCCTCGCTTTCACGGATCCATTCCGGGCATGGTGGAAGAAGTGAGAAAGCTCACGGCTAGCGGCCAGCGCGTGATCTTTGCCGCACCCAATACCGGCGAGATGGAACGGCTGGCGGATATGTTCACCGAATATCAGGTGCCGTTCCGCCTGGGAACGCGCACGCCTGCTCCTGGCAGCGAAACCTATCTTGATGAGACCGCGTATTTCTCCGGTGATCTCACCACGACAACGATTGTCCGCGCTCCACTGCCGGATGGCGTCGCGCTGCCTGAATCGCGCCTGGTGATTTTTGGCGCGCGTGATCTTTTTGACGATTCTGAAGTCGTGGTCAATAGTCCGCTGCGCCAGAAATCCAAGACCGCAGCTTTCATGTCTGACTTCCGCGATCTCGCCGTGGGCGATTACGTTGTCCACGTGGAGCACGGCATCGGCATGTATCAGGGGCTGAAGGAAATCCAGCAAGGTGAAGTCACCGGCGAATTCATGGTGCTTGAATTTGCTGAAGCGGCCAAGCTATATGTGCCACTCACGCGTCTGGACCTGATTCAGAAATACCGTGCCGGCGAAGGCATTCGGCCTCCGCTGAGCCGCCTGGGCGGGACGGCATGGGCCCGGACAAAAGCCCGCGTGAAGACGGCCATGAAAGACATGGCGGACGAGCTTTTAAAGCTCTACGCCACGCGCAAAGCCGCGCAAGGCCATATCTATCCGCCGGACTCGCAATGGCAAAAGGAATTTGAGGATTCGTTCGAGTTCAATGAAACTGACGATCAGCTGACGGCCGTCGCCGACATCAAGCGTGACATGGAATCCAGCCTGCCCATGGACCGTCTTCTCTGCGGCGACGTGGGTTACGGCAAGACGGAAGTTGCGATGCGCGCCGCTTTCAAGGCTGTCCAGGACAATAAACAGGTTGCCGTGCTCACGCCCACCACGGTGCTCACCTTCCAGCACTATGAGAATTTCAAGCGCCGCTTCGCCGCGTTCCCCATCACCATTGACATGATGAGCCGTTTCCGCACGGCCAAACAGCTCAAGGAAACGGGCGAAAAATTGGAGCAGGGCAAAGTGGATATCGTGATCGGTACGCATCGCCTGCTATCGAAAGACGTAAAGTTTCAGGACCTCGGCCTGGTCATTGTCGATGAGGAGCAGCGCTTCGGTGTGCGCCACAAGGAACGGCTGAAGCAGTTGCGTAAAGAAGTGGACGTGCTGACCATGTCTGCCACGCCAATTCCACGCACCCTGCACATGTCGATGGTTGGCCTGCGTGACATGAGCGTGATTGAGACTCCGCCTAAAGATCGCATGGCGATTCAGACGGTAGTTGCCGGCTATGACGAAAAGCTGGTGCAGGCGGCGCTGGAACACGAACTGGAACGCGGCGGCCAGGCATATTTCGTTTACAACCGGGTTGAGAGTATTTACGAGATCGCTACCAAGCTTCAGGAACTGGTGCCGCGCGCGCGAATACTCGTTGGGCACGGACAGATGTCAGAGGGCGAGCTGGAAAAAGTGATGTACTCCTTCGTGCGCCATGAGGCTGACATTCTGGTGGCCACTACCATCATCGAGAACGGTCTTGATATTCCGCTCTGCAACACCATCATCATCAACCGTGCTGACCGCCACGGACTTTCCGAGCTTTATCAGCTTCGCGGACGCGTTGGCCGGTCCAACCGCAGGGCTTACGCCTATCTTCTTGTTCCGTCGGATACGGAGCTTACGCCGGTTGCGCGGCGGAGACTGGCAGCGTTGAAAGAATTTTCTGATCTCGGCGCTGGGTTCAAGATCGCCGCGCTCGATCTGGAACTGCGTGGCGCCGGCAATCTGCTGGGTGGAGAACAAAGCGGCAATATTGATGCCGTCGGCTTTGAGATGTATACCGGCATGCTGGACCGTGCCATCCGCGAGTTGAAGGGCGAAGAACTGGCTGACAAGATCAGCACGCAGCTCAACCTCGGCATTGACCTTCGCATACCGACCACGTACATCACGGAAGAGAACCAGCGCCTGCGCATGTACAAACGCGCTGCCGGTGTGGAAAGCGAAGCCGCGCTGGATGACGTACGCAAAGAGCTGCAGGACCGTTACGGAACGCCTCCGGCTCCGGTGCGTTATCTGCTTGGGGCGTCCGCGCTGAAGTTGCTGTGTGAAAAAGTTGGGGTGCTGACGATTGATCGAAAGCGCGAGTCTGTGACCATCAAGTTCACGGAGCAGGCGCAGATCGAGCCGGAACGTCTGGCGCAATTTGTGGCGCGCTCGCGCGGGTCCCAGTTCTCGCCCGGAGGCGTGTTGAAGTTCACTCTCAAGGGTACACAACCGGAAGACGTGATCGAACAGTTGCAGGCTCTTCTGCGTGAGTTAAGCCCTGAAGTGGTGGCCCAGACATGGCTGCAGGCAAAGTAGGCTTAGATCCACGCCTTGGCACTTAAGTAAGCCTTGCCTCCTCATTTTCCTGTTCTGATTCCAGCAACTTGGCTTACACTGCGCCTACCCCTCAATTTCGGACAATTCATGCCTTTTTCCCGATATCTATCTATATTCCTGCTGGCTTGCTGCGCCTTGAGCCAGCAGGCGATCCTCGCTCAATCAGCTTCCGGGCCTTGCACCGCGCCCACTTTTTCCAAGATCGTGAATGAAGTCAATATCTTCAGTGAAGAGCAGGAAGAATGGCTGGGTGACCTTCTTGCGCCTCAGATTGAAATTCAATTCAAGAAGGTTGCCGATCCTGGAAATGACTACCTCCAGAAGCTGGGTGATCGTTTGCTGGCCCAGCTTCCCGAATCCAAAATTCATTATCGCTTCACCATCATCGACTACCCTGACAACCAGTCTTTTGGCATCCCCGGCGGAAATATCTACATTTCCCGGCGCATCATTGCCCTGGTCCGCAATGAAGATGAACTCGCAGGGCTTCTGGGACACGAGATAGGGCACATCGTCACCCGTCAGCAGGCTATTACTGTCACGCGCGATTTCCGCGAAGTGCTGGGTGTCACTCAACTTGGCGACCGCAAGGATGTTATTGAAAAGTGGAACCGGTTTCAAAACCTTGCCGCAACCAAACGCCTGACGTATAGCGAAAAGCGTGAAGAAGCGGAACAGCTCATCGCCGATCGCGTTGCTTTGTATGCCATGGCGCGGGCCGGGTACCAGCCGCAAAATTTTGTCGACTTCTTTGATCGCCTGGTCCAGACCAAAGGCAATGCGGGAAGTTTCTGGACTGATTTATTCGGCCACACCAGCTCAGACTCCAAACGGCTTCGTGAGCTTCTACGCAACTCCGTCCCGCTGGCCCAGAACTGCCTTAACACGGCGGCAACGCACGGCAACGAAAAATTTCTGGCATGGCAAAAAGCCGTGATTGCTTCTGATTTTGTGGCCGCCAAAGAAGTGCTTCCCGGTCTTATTACAAAAACCACCCTGAATCCGCCTCTTCGCAGTGATCTGCGCCACCTGCATTACAGTCCAGACGGAAACTATCTGCTGGCGCAGGATGAGAACACGATCTTTGTGCTCACCACCCATCCGGTCAGCAACGTATTCCATCTGGATGCGCCAGATACTTACGCTCCCCAATTCACGCCCGACTCAAAGGCCATCGTCTTTTATGACAAGGAACTGCGTGTGCAGAAGTGGGACGTGGAAGGTAAGCGCATCTTCCTGCATGAACTGGCTTCATCCACGCATTGCCTTGAAACGGCGTTATCGCCCTCGGGAGAAGTTTTTGCCTGTCTGGATGATCAGCTTCAGCCGCAGCTTATTGATGTCAACACCAGCACGCTCATTCACAAAGGCAAGAAGCTGCACGAGCCGAACAAGTTTGAAGTCACTCTGGCTGTTGAGGCTGCCGTGCAAGCCGGTGAGGGCCTTGATCTGTATCCAATGCGGTTTTCTCCTGACGGTCGTTACTTCTTGGTTGGCCACCAGAACACCGCGTTCGCTTATGACCTGAAAGCCAACAACGAAATGGAATTGCCCCGCACCATTAAGGAGATGGCCGCTTCAACCTTTGCCTTCCTCGCTCCTGACGCAATTGCCGGATATCACCAGGACGGCAGAAAAACCGTGATCGCGCGTGTCCGCTTTCCTTCCGGCGAAGTCCTGGATTCGCTTCCCTGGGTGCCCGCATTTCGCCTGGCTCCCGCGGAGAAAGGCGACTACCTGCTCGTGATGCACGCCAGCGAACCTTCTTACACCGTGGTTGATTGGAAGACACAGAAAATTGTCGTCATGTACAAAAAGCCCGGCTTCTCCATCTATGGCGACTCATTTGCCGGGGAGACGGCCGGTGGCGAGATTGGCATCTACGGTACGCAGGACAAGAAATACCAGGGCGGAATCGATTTGCCGAACGGCTCCCTTTCTTCACCTTCGGCCCGGGCGTTTTCACCCGACGGCAACTGGCTGGCTCTCTCACAAAAAACACGCGGCGCGGTCTGGAACCTTGCCACCGGAGAGCGAACCTTTCTCACACGCGGATTTGAGGGCGCTTTCTTTGATCAAGACCAACTCTTTGCCAAGTTTCCCAGTCATGACAAAGACTCTGCCGCCATATTCAGGTTTGATACCACCAAAAAGAGCATGGAAAATCTCTACGCGCTGACGTCGGACATCAAAGGTTATGGGCTCAAAGACGGCTCAAACTACTGGCAACAAGGTGACCTGCTTCTGCACGGGATATTTCTGCCGAATGAAAAAGTGGATGCACGTTCGCAGGTAGAGGCGCTCGATATCCGCACTAAGAAAAAGCTTTGGGAACGCAAGCAACGCCGGCAACTGCCCTTTCTGCTGCACTCGCGGGCGGCAAAGACTGTAACCGTTGTGATTGCCAACTATGAAGACATGAAAGCTGAAGCGAAAGAAGATCCGGCTCTTAGCGCCAAACTAAATGCGCTGGTGGATGAAAAACGGCGCGCTGCCAGCTATATCATCCAGGCATTGGATGAATCCACCGGAAAAGAACTAGGCAAGGTGCTGGTGGATACCGGCAATCTCTCTTTCAAGGTGCGGTACGCCATTACAGTTGGCGATCGCGTATTGGTAACGGATTCTGAAGATCGCACGCTGGTCTACTCATTGAAGACAGGGGAACAGAAGGGCATTGTCCCCGGGCTTGGATTCGCTGTTTCAGCGGACGGTGCAAAGCTGATGTTGGGAGACGGCAAGACCAAAGCCGATCTCTATGATCTGGCTACGCTGCAACCAGTACAGCATTTCGAGTTTCCCTCGCGACTGTTGCACCTGGAATTTTCATCCGACGGCAATCAGGCGATCGCACTGACTAGTGACCAGAGTGTGTACCGGCTGAAACTTTAACGCACGGGAAAAAGCCGCTGCATTGCTAAGGAAGTGATCTCAGAAAGATAGATTCGCCCGCCCCCGCATTTGACGCAGCCACTCTTATCCGCCTAGGATTTTCCTCGCTGTCTTGGAGGAAAGTCATGCACGCTCCCTATCCCACCCGTTCATTGCTGAAAAACCTCTTGCTCGCCGGAATCATCTTCAGTGCGATTACTTCTTATTCACAAGTCATTCCTGCTCCTGGATTGCAAATCGGCTCCGCAAACACTGCCACAGCGGATCCAACGGTTCCACGTCCCAACACAACGCCATGCACGGTCACACTCTTCTCTAACATTCCATTTGCAGATTTCAGCTCGAAATTCTTTACCTTTACTCCTCCTTCTGCGTGTCCAGGCCCATGGGCGAAGGTGGTACTGGAAGCAGATTTCTCCATTCAAGCAGGCCGTCAATTTGATCGCACCGCCAATATCTGGGTGGGCGGCACGAATGTCTATTTCGGAACTACCTCGGAGCCGTCAGGGACGGTCGCGCGCTCATGGCATATTGAACGAGATCTTACCGACTACAGCGCTCTGTTCAACAACTCACAGAATGGTCGCGTGGATCTCGGCAATCTGGTCAACTCAACGTTTACCAGTACGCTCTTCGGCACAGCGCAACTTCAGTTTTATCCGCTCTCCAGGCATGAAGAAACGCCGGATACGGCTGATCTGGTGCTGCCTCTTTCCGGCAGCAATACGGGAGGCACGGTATTTCTTTCCAGCACGGCCAATGCTCTTTCCGCTACCTTCAATCTGCCCACCAATGTGGAACGCGCCTATCTTGACGTGATCGCCCAGAGCCAGTCCGGCGATGAATTCTGGTACACGTGCGTTCCCAATGATGTGGCCAAGAATTACAGAGCTGCGGAGCCACAGGCTTTCGCGAAACAGAAGTGAGCATTGATGGTCAGCCTGCCGGCGTTGCTCCTGTCTATCCCTGGATCTATACCGGTGGCATTGATCCTCTGCTCTGGCGGCCGATTCCAGGTGTCCAGACGCTGAACTTTGTTCCTTATCGCGTGGACCTCACGCCATTTGCGGGATTGCTAAGCAACGGCAAGCCGCATACGGTAAGCGTTAATGTCTTTAACGCGAACAATGGTTTTTCCACTACGGCAACGCTGCTCGCTTTTCTTGATCACGGCTCAACGCAGGTAACTGGCGCTGTTACTAAAAACACGCTGGCTGCTGCGCCTACCCCCAATGTCGCTGAGAATCTGACGACTGACGTAAGCGGCAACATCACCGGCAATGTGGCAGTGACGTCCAATCGCAATTTCCGTGTGGAGGGTTTCGTCCGGACATCGCATGGCCGGGTGGAGACGTCTGTTGAGCAAAACATACGCTTCTCCAATCGTCAGGACTTCAACATCAGCGGCCTGGTGTTTATACAGAACATCACGCAAAGCACCAGCATCAGTTTGCTTACCAACACACGCGGCGACAACCACGGCGGAAGGACTTCCTTCCAGACGTTCGAATGGCCTCTCTCACTGGATATCAACTTCACCGTGAATGCGGATGGTTCCGGCGGCTTCCAGACCACCACGATCAAACAGACGTTCAACAATAACCAGCTCATCAAACGCGATGGCGGCCCTGATTTCTTCAGCACCGTTTCCAACACAGTTGCGCCCACTGATACGCTGCTCTTTGACGCCAACTTCAACATTACTGGCGGCCAGGGACAGGCAAGCTCACAACACTACTTCTCCACCGACTCTACGGGTGCGTGCTTCAGCCGTTCGATCGCGGCAGCCGGAGGCATTCTCACCAGCGTCACAGACGGCGAAGGCTGCAAACCGTCACGATGACTCGCGTCTAAGCACCCGATCATGAAGCGAGAGCCCGGCAGAGTCGCCGGGCTTTCCCTTTGGCTCCCCTGATATAATCCCGCCGCATATGAATCGCATCCTTACCCTGCTTCTTACTCTTTGCATTGCCACCGCTGCCTTCACCCAACAACCTGCTGCTGCGGCACCGCCCAGCAAAACCGTTATCCACGCCGCTCACTTGCTGGATGTAAAGACCGGAAAGATGATGGACAACGTGTCCGTTACGGTGGAAGGCGATAAGATCACGGCCATCAATCAAGGCGCGCCGCCGGCGGGCGTAAATGCGATTCATCTTCCCAACGCCACCCTGGTGCCCGGACTGATTGACGCGCATACGCACCTCACGTTCGACCCCAATTTTGGCTATCAAGCGCTGGGCATTTCCATTCCCAAAGAGGCCCTGATTGGCGCCAAGAATGCCCGCATCACGCTGGAAGCAGGTTTCACAACGGTCCGCAATGTGGGAGCCAGCGGATACGCTGACATAGCGTTGCGCGACGCCATTAATGAAGGTATGGTCCCGGGACCCCACATGATCGCCAGCGGCCCGGCGCTCAGCATTACCGGCGGCCATTGTGACGAGAACCTTTTGCCCTATGAATGGCATGCCAAGTCTGACGGAGCGGCTGACGGCATCGAAGGCGTGCAGCACAAGACACGGGAAATCATTAAGTATGGTGCCGACGTCATCAAGATCTGCGCCACCGGCGGCGTGCTCTCCAAGGGCGACGATCCGCGCGCGTCGCAATACACCCTGGAAGAAATGAAGGCCATTGTGGCGGACGCTCATCGCCTGGGCCGCAGGGTTGCCGCGCATGCCCATGGCGCGCAGGGAATCGCCTGGGCCGCAGAGGCTGGCGTGGATTCCATTGAACACGGCTCTTATATCGACGATAACGCCATCAAAGTCATGAAGGAGCATGGGACGTATCTGGTGCCTACGCTCTACCTGGCCGACTGGATGCGAGAGAATGCAACACGCATTGGCCTGCCCGCGATGTACGCAGAAAAAATGAAATCGGTTACGGCCGTCAGCCGGCAGAATGTGGGCAAAGCAATGCAGGCGGGCGTAAAGATCGCCTTCGGTACTGACGCTGCCGTGTATCCACATGGTCTCAACGCTCATGAGTTCGCGGTGTATGTTCAATTGGGAATGACGCCGCTACAGGCAATCCAGACGGCAACGGTGAATGCCGCTGATCTGCTGGGATGGTCAGACCGCATCGGCTCCATCGAGCCCGGCAAGTATGCTGACATGGTAGCCGTGGATGGTGATCCCACCAAAGACGTGACTCTGCTCCAGCATCCGGTAATGGTGATGAAGAGCGGCGTGGTTTATAAAAATACCGCGCATTAAATTGCAGCTTTTTTGTTAATGACGAGTTCCCGCGTTGTCACGTGCAGAGAATGCCGTGTGACATGGGCGGAGCAGAGTTTCTGCTGCTTTTTGCATCCAATAGCCAGCATCCAACGAAGCTCTGGATAAAAGAAGCTGGTGGGCTAATACTATGAAGATGAAAGTTCGCAAGGCTGTTTTCCCCGCTGCCGGATTGGGCACCCGCTTTCTGCCGGCCACCAAGGCCCAGCCGAAGGAAATGCTTCCGCTGGTGGATAAGCCCATCATTCAATATGGGGTGGAAGAAGCACTGGCTGCCGGATGTGACCAAATCATCATTATTACTGGACGCGGCAAAACGGCCATTGAGGACCACTTCGACGTAAGTTACGAACTGGAACGCATGCTGGAGGAGCGCGGCAAGACTGAGCTGCTCGGCATCGTGCGCCAGATCTCGGACATGATTCATGTGGCTTATGTGCGCCAGAAAGAGGCCATGGGACTGGGTCATGCGGTGCTTATGGCGCGCGAACTCGTCGGCGACGAGCCTTTTGCGGTCCTGCTGGCAGACGACGTAATTGACGCGGAGAAGCCTTGCCTGAAGCAGATGATCGAAATCTTCGAAGAGTCGCAGTGCTCCATCATCGCCACACAGGAAGTGAACGGCCCGGCCATCTCGTCCTATGGAGTGCTGGATGCTGAGCGAGTGGAAGGCAAATTCAATGGTCGCGCATTCAATGTTCGCAATCTGGTGGAGAAGCCCAGGCAGGAAGACGCGCCTTCCAATCTAGCCATCATTGGGCGTTACATTTTGACCCCCACCATCTTTCAGACTCTGGAGCGCACGCCTCTGGGGACAGGTGGTGAACTGCAACTGACTGACGGCTTACGCGGATTGTTACAGGCAGGGGAACGGATTCTGGGCTACACGTTTGAAGGCAAGCGCCATGATGCAGGAGACAAACTGGGCTTCCTGAAGGCAACGGTGGAGTTTGCTCTCAAGCGCAAAGATCTGGGACCTGAATTTGCAAAATACCTGAAATCGCTGGATCTGCTCACAAGAGACCTGCCCGGCGACAAGGTGGCATAGAGCCCGGCTGTGCTATTTCCCGGGTAACTGTGCCTGGTCGGCCAGCAGGATTGGGATTCCGTCGCGTACCGGATAGACTCTTCCGCACCCTGTACATTGCAGGCTGGATTCGTCCCCGGCCAGCGTAAGAGGTTTGCGGCATTCGCGGAGGGGACACACTACAGTGTCGAGAATCTTCTTCAGGATCATACGTTTGATTTAACCATATTTGATTTAACCCAATTTGATTTAACCCATAAACAAGGCTGAGTCGAGCAAGACGTTGATTCGGGAAGACAAGGCGGCCCTGATTTGCGATTTATGATCTGCGATTGACGATTGGCCTTGTGGCCACTCCTTCCTGCGGACAACTGACTTGCAATGAATTGACCCGATTCGGCTAAGATACTCTTTCCTTATGCCAATTGGGACCGCGAGCATTCTGGACGGCAGTCGGGCTGCCTCACAAATCATGCAGGAGGTAGCGGAGAGAGTACGCCGTCTGGCTCAGGCAGGTCACCGCCCCGGACTGGCCGTAATCGTATCCGGCGCCGACCCGGCATCTCAGGTCTACGTCCGCAGTAAGTTGAAGGCGTGTGACGAGCTGGGAATTCACAGTGAAAAATTCACTCCAGCCGCGGAAGCGGGTACCGATGATCTGGTGCAAATTGTAAAGACGCTGAATTTGCGTGATGACATTGATGCCATCCTGGTGCAATTGCCCTTACCTCTCCATGTCGATCCAAAGAAAGTGCTTCTGGCGATAGCCCCGGAAAAGGATGTTGACGGTTTTCATCCGGTCAACATCGGCAATCTTGTCACGCAACGACCTGCTCTGGCGCCGTGCACGCCTGCCGGCATTATTGAACTGCTGCGCCGCAACCAGATAGAAATTTCCGGACAACACGCCGTGGTGGTGGGAAGAAGTGACATTGTGGGGCGTCCCATGGCAATTCTGTTGCTCAACCATCATGCCACCGTTACCATGTGCCACTCGAAAACGCGTGATCTTGCGGGCTTCACCAGACAGGCGGACATTCTGGTAGTCGCAATCGGGCGGCCGGGCGCCATTACTGAAGGCTTTGTCAAAAGTGGCGCTACCGTGATTGATGTTGGCATCAACCGCATCACGGAGCGCGAACAGTTTGATCAAATATTTTCCGGCGATGCTGCGCGGGAAAAAACATTTCGGGAAAAGGGTTCTGTCCTGGTGGGTGATGTGCACCCGCGTGTATCAGATGTGGCGGGCGCCATCACGCCGGTTCCCGGCGGCGTCGGCTTACTCACTGTGGCCATGCTGATGGCCAACACGGTTTCCGCGGCAGAGATGCGCCTGGCGTCGCGTTCGGGGAGGACATAGAGGAATGCTTCGTGTTGGCCTCACGGGAGGCATAGCTTGCGGGAAGTCCACCGTCGGACGAATATTTTCCGATCTCGGTGCCCACCTGATTGAAGCTGACACCATTGCGCACGAACTTTATCGTCCCGGCGAACCGGTATACGACGAGCTGGTGGCCAAATTCGGACAGGACATTCTGCGTCCCGACGGGCAAATTGACCGGCCCCGGCTCGCTTCCGCCGCATTCGATGGCGGCCGGGTTGAGGAGCTGAACAAGATTGTTCACCCAGCGGTGATCAAGCGGCAGGAGCAGTGGATGTATCAGATCGGCACCAAAGAGCCCTACGCCGTCGCCATGGTGGAAGCAGCCCTGATTCTGGAGGCCGGGCTGCGCGGCCGGTTTGATAAGTTAATAGTAGTGACCTGCCGTCCGGAACAGAAGGTTAGTCGCTATGCCGCGCGATCGAGTATGCCGGAACCTCTGGCGCGGGCCGAGGTTGAGCGTCGCAGCAAAGCGCAACTTTCTGATGATGACAAAGTACGCCGGGCGGATTTCGTGGTCGATAATTCCGGTCCGCTGGAACTGACTCGGAATCAGATAGAGAGGATCTACTCTGAGCTTCGGGTATTAGCCAAGCGTAAGACCTTTTGAGGTTGTAAAAGTAATGAAGCCGTTACGTCCTCTTCTTCTTGCTCTTATTCTGGTTGCCGCCTTCTACGTGCTTACCACGCACACAAGAAATTCCACGCCTTCCTGGATCACCCGGCCTGAGCACATTGAACTCACGGAAGCTTCCGGCACCCCGACCTATGACAATGAAGAGCAGGAAAACATCTCTGTGTACAAAAAGGGCCTGCCATCTGTCGTGAACATCACATCAACCGCAGTGGCCTATGACATCTTTTATGGCGCAGTCCCGCAGCAGGGAATGGGCTCAGGGTTCGTGATTGATGCGGAAGGCCACATTCTCACCAACTACCACGTGATTGAAAACGCCCGCCAGGTGGAAGTAACCACCAGTGACAAGAAGAAATACAAAGCCCAGATCATCGGCGTGGACCCGCCGCATGATCTGGCCATCATACAAATCCCCAGTAAGACCGTACCGCAGGCAGAGATCGGCGATTCCAGGAACCTGATTGTGGGACAAAAAGTGTATGCCATCGGCAATCCCTTTGGGCTGAGCGGAACCATGACGCGCGGCATCATCAGTTCCATTCGCTCCGTGCGCGGCCAGCGCGGCTTTATTGACGAGGCCATTCAGACTGACGCAGCCATCAACCCCGGTAACTCTGGTGGTCCGCTGTTGAACTCCCGTGGCCAGGTAATCGGCATCAACTCCATGATTCTTACCGGAGGAGTGGAACAGAGCGCCGGCATCGGCTTTGCCATTCCCATCAATACAGCCAAGGCGGTGTTGGACGATCTGGTGCATCTGGGGCGGGCGAGGTATCCTTCGCTTGGTGTGCGAACCCTGCCGATTGGCCCGCAACTGGCGGACGACCTGGGTTTAGCCGCGGATTCCGGCCTGTTGATTGTGCAAGTGATGGATGGCAGTGCCGCTGACCGTGGGGGATTGCGTGCAGGATCAGAGCGCGCTTATGTCGGCAACACTCCCATTACTCTGGGTGGCGATCTCATCGTCGCCGTGGATGGCGAAGCCCTCACTGATCAGCAGGAACTGTCCCACGTAATGCAGAAACATCGCGCTGGCGATACCGTGACTGTAACGATCTATCGTGGGAAAAAGAAGATGGACGTAAAAGTTGTTCTCGGAGAAAACAAAGGAACGGCCTGAGCTTTACTCCAGAGTATCCGCCGGCTGCCAGTGCCAGCGCTTCTTCTTGGCGTCATAAAAGACGTTTGACTCCATCAGCCGCGCTTCCTGCACCTTGATGACAAAAATTGGTGGCTTGTTTTTCTTGATGAGCAGCCTGCCCAGCTCAAAACTGTCAAAAGGCACGTTGATGAGGACGAACTTGGCTTTCGGCGTAGCGGAGCGCCAGGCGTCTGGTCCGGCGCCTAAGATGACCAGCAGATCATGTGTGTGGCCGGGATCGAAATGGGCCATGGTGGAAGTGTGCCGCGGGTCACCAAAGCCAAAAAAAGCATTATACGGATCAGACACTTCATACTTGTACTGGTAGGAATCTGGTATGGGATCGTCGCTGTCTGCGGCAATGACCACATCTTCCACACCATCACCGTCAAAATCCGCTGTGAGTACGGTCCGCGGCAACTTGGTTGTGGCAGTAAACGTGGGGCCGAACTGTTGTTTAATCAGCGGCGCCACTGATAAGGGCACATTTTTGGCATCGTTAGAACCTGCTGGACTGGGAGAACTGGCCGGACTGGGGTTCGGAGTCGACTGTGCCGCCGCTATACACGCGGCCAGCAGGATACCTCTGCCAAATGACATCATTTGCAGAGTTTAACCCTGTTTAGCTCGCTTTGTTCCGGAAATCTGGTTTTGCATCCCTTTCAGCAACAATCCCGACCGGCGCATTGTTCTTCTTTGCGCGACTGAACCAGTAAGTGACTGCCGCCCCGCTGATCACGGAGACGGACAAGATCAGCGCAATCGCAGGCGGCAAACCCGCGGAAAAAATCAGCGTCAGTATGGCGAGCAGGATCAATACCATCAGCATAAGAAATAAGTTTGTCGCTTGAGAATCGCGAATCAGAGCAGATTAGGTGTGAGATGTCAGCATTGCTGGAAGGGTTTGCTGCTGGCCGGAAACTCCACTACCGAGTATCTCAATTCACAACCGCCGCATCTTAACCGCTAAAGGCTGAAATATATTTACGCCATTTAAGTAACTACGATTCTTTAACTAACCCGGGGGTTACAGCGTATTCATGCAGCGTTCTTCTTCTTCTTCTTCTCACACTTTCCTTTTGCTTCTCTGCTTCTGTTTGGTGACCCTCATTCTCTCTGGCTGCGGCGGTGGCAGCGTAAGCTCTAACCCCGGCGGCGGTGGTGGAACTGCTACTTTACCCACGCCAGACCACGTTTTTGTTGTTGCGCTGGAGAACCATAGCTTTTCCCAGGTGATTGGCAGTCCTTCCATGCCGTATCTGAATTCTCTGGCCAATGCACACTCACTGGCCACCAATTATTTTGCTGACGCACATCCATCCATCGGCAATTACTTCATGCTCACGACCGGACAACTTGTATCCGTGGATGATTCATTCAGCGGCACCGTTACCGACGACAACATTGTCCGCGCGCTCAATGGCGCCGGCAAATCGTGGAAGGCCTATATGGAAAGCATTCCGTCGGCAGGCTATCTGGGCGGAGATGTGATTCCCTATCTGAAACATCATGATCCCTTTTCCTACTTCAGTGATGTCACGGGCAGCACGGCTCAGGCGGCCAACATTGTTTCATTTCCACAGATTCAGGCGGATCTTGCTGCGGGCACGTTGCCGAACTTTGCGTTCATCACGCCAAATTCCCGCAATGATGCCCACGACTGTCCCACCGGAGCAGTCACTTGTGCAGACACTGACAAGCTCGCGGCCGCGGACACATGGCTCAAGACCAATATCGATCCCCTCATCAATAATGCGGCCCTGGCGAATAGCGTCTTCATCATTACCTGGGACGAAGGCGACATGACTGACCTGGCCAACGTTGGCGGACAGGTTGCCACCGTACTTGTCGGTACGCATGTGAAGGCAAGCTTCAAGTCGACCACGTTCTACCAGCACCAGAATACGTTGCGGCTGGTGCTTGATTTACTGAAAGTTGGCGATCGGCCGGGATTGTCTTCGGTAGCTGGAAGCATGAATGAGTTCTTTCAGTAGGAGCCTTTTATCCCGAACGCAGTGAGGGATCACTATTCTCGCGAACGTTTTGCCCGGGAGACATCTTTTAAGGACGGTGGAGCGCAGGCACTCTTGCCTGCGTTTTTCCTGGTCTTTGCATTATCATTCCGTTGCATGAGCAGGCGTTGGACTTGGCTCGCAGTGTTAGTCGTGCTCGCCATCTTGGGTTTCGCAGCAAATCGTATCCGTGAAGAGCGGGCGCAGAGTGCGCGTGACAAAAGTTATGAGCGTATCCGTGATTCGTATATGAATGATCTTAAGCCGGGAATAACGAGGGAAGCCGTCGAGAAATATTTCAAAGAACATGGAGTAACGTTCCGCCAGTTAGATCCAGGCAGACCGAACGCAACGAATTATGATGACATGGTGCTCATAGCGAAAGAAGAAGCGCCCTTTGTTTGTAAAGAGCAAAATGTTTACGTGGACGTTCAATTTAGCAGCGCAGATCCCATTTCGGCGCCCTTCAAAGTTAATGAACTCGATAATCTGACCTCCATATCGATTAAACGAATGTACGAAGGCTGCCTCTAAAAGTTACTCCTTTTCCTCCGCCGCATCATCCAAACCAGCAGTGATTGAGATTGTAGGGATCCCTCACTGCCGCTCGGGATTAAAAGAAAAAGCTCTGCTCGGGAAGAGAACTCTAGATCAAAAGAACAATGCTCGCCTTCGCCCAGCTTGCTGATGCTGTTGCCGCCACCACAAAAAAGACAGAAAAAGTCCGTCTGGTGGCTGAATATCTGCGTAAGCAAACGGTTGACGAGGCGGCCCATGCGGCCGTCTTTCTTTCCGGACGCGCCTTCCCCATGTGGGAAGAACGTACATTGCAGGTCGGCGGTACGTCTTTGTGGCGCGCTCTGGCTGAGGTTTCCGGGAAGCCTGAAGTTTCTATCACTGCCGCTTATCGCCGGCACGGCGATCTCGGCGCCGCAGCGCAGGACCTGTTGGGGGACGGACAATCGGTTCGCAAGCCCACAGCCGGCGCATTGACCATTACCGACCTCGCGGCTGCATTCAGCGAAATGGCGCGAGTCTCCGGCCCGGCGCCAAAGCGCACGATGGTCGAAGGCCTTCTGCGTCGCGCCACAGCCCTGGAGGCCAAGTACATCATCAAGATCATCAGTGGTGATCTTCGCATTGGTTTGCGCGAGAGCCTGGTGGAAGAAGCCATTGCTGTGGCTTTTACTACGGAGACGGCGCCGGTTAAAGCGGCTCAAGTTCAGCGCGCTAACATGCTCCTGGGCGACATAGGTGAAACCCTTCGGCTGGCAGCATCGCACCGCCTCCATGAGGCGCGTATGCGTTTGTTTCACCCGCTGGGACTTATGCTGGCCAGTCCCGCACAAGATGCTGAAGAGGCTTTTTCCTATTTTTCCGAGGCTGCCGTGGAAGACAAGTATGACGGCATACGCGCCCAGGCGCATTGCGGCGGAAATCAAATCAAGGGCGAGACCGGCACACGGATATTCTCTCGCACCATGGACGAAATCTCCGGATCATTCCCGGAGCTTCCGCCCGCGCTCCTGGCTTTCCCGGACCCTGTGGTGCTCGACGGCGAAATACTGGCATGGAGTGAAAGTCTCAGCCAGGCGCTGCCGTTTTCCGAACTGCAAAAACGCCTCGGACGCAAAAAGGTCTCGCCTGAGCTGATGCGAAGTGTGCCGGTTGTGTACATGGTGTTTGACGTTCTCTTCGCGCGCGGCGAACTGACGATTGAGCTGCCGTTGCGCCAGAGACGAAAACTGCTGGAAGACATATTCACGTCGGTTCCAGCAAACAGCTTTAACGTGGACCACACCACGGTTGGAATAGAAACGTCACAGGGGCGCCTCGCTTTTGAGCCCGCAGTGGTGGCTCCGTCAGGCTTGCCTCGCGTGGTCCTGGCGCCCATGCAGACTGCGGATTCACCTGCGCATCTGGATGAGCTGTTCCAGCAGGCACGTGATCGCGGCAATGAAGGGCTGATGGTGAAAGACCTCAATTCGGCTTATTCTCCGGGCCGTCGCGGCAAGTCATGGCTCAAGATCAAGCGTGAACTTGCCACTTTGGACGTTGTGATTACCGCCGTGGAATGGGGGCACGGTAAACGCAATAAGGTCCTGAGTGATTACACTTTTGCGATTCGCGATGGCGACCAGTTATTGAATGTTGGCAAGGCGTATTCCGGGCTCACGGATGTTGAAATCGCCGGGATGACGAAGTGGTTTGAGGCCCACACGCTCGATGATCAGGGCTTCCGGAGGACAGTGGACCCGCAAATGGTCATCGAGGTGGCGTTCAACAATGTTATGCGGTCTGACCGCCATGAGAGTGGCTATGCGTTGCGTTTCCCTCGCATTCTGCGGATACGCGCAGACAAATCTCCAGCCGAAATCGACACTCTGGAGACTGTGCGTGAGATTTACCAGAATCAACAGACAAGCCCGGCCCATTCCGCCGGGTAGGTTTCCGTTCCTAGCTGGTTTTCAGGGACTTGGGAACTTTAGTGGAGTAATGATTGTGGCTGCCGATCGGAATCAGGCATCCATGGGCGACATCGCACTCGCCATTTTCCAGTTGGATCGTGGTGTGCTCTATATGGAAGTGCCTGGACAGAACCACCTTGACGCTACGCAGAATCACGTCACTCTCAGAGAGTGGAATATCGTCAATGCGAATATGGCAAGCGAGCGCGTGAGTATCAGAGCCGATACTCCAGACGTGTACATCATGCACGTCATTCACTCCATTTACGTCTGCCAGCGCACCGGCAATCTGTTCCACTGACATTCCCCTGGGCGCGCCTTCGAGAAGAATGTTCAACGTTTCCTGGATTATCCCCAGGGATGACCACAGAATCAGGCAGGAGATACCAATCGAGAGCGCGGGATCAATCCAGTGTTGGCCGGTCAGCATGATGGCCCAGCCGCCAATGATGACTGCCGCGGTGGAAAGCGTATCGCCCATCTGGTGAATGAAAGCGCTGCGCATGTTTACATCATGGGCTGCGCGAAATAGAAACCACGAAATGGTGCCATTCATGATGACGCCGGCGAATGCCACCCAGATCATCACCTCCGGCTGCACCTCCACCGGATGCCGCATACGGCCTACTGCTTCGTAGAAGAGGTAAAAGGAAATCCCCACCAGAGTCAGTGCATTGATGAATGCCGCGACTACGCCGGCCCGGTGATACCCGAATGTCTTGGTGGAGCTTGGAGGCCGCGTTTGTACAAAGACTGCAACCCAGGAAAGCAACAGCGCAAGAAGATCGGTGAGATTGTGCCCCGATTCAGAAAGCAAAGCCAGACTGTGAGAACGCAGGCCTGCAATCAGGGTCACAAGAACGTATGCAAAAGTAGCCAGCAGGGAGTACCGCAACGCTCGTACGCTCATGGGCGCATGGGGGTGCTGGTGGCTATTCATACGTTGAGTTTACCGCCGAATGCTCCTATCCTTTCTAATAAGTGCAGGTAAAAAGAGAGAGCCCTAAAAGTCCCTGGGATTGAGAGGAAGCGTAAGCTCCCGGATTTGGTAGATTGATACTCTATTTGAGCAGCGTGCAACTCTTTCCGCTGCATTTCACATCTGATTGTCAAGGAATACCACACACAAATCCAGCATTATTAGGGGATTAGTGAACACTCTCGTAATCACGGCAGTGGACGCGCTTTGGAACCAGAGTTGCAAGTTTTAATACGCATTAGTGCGCGTTTTGTGTCTCGTGCAAGGAGCCTGCCCTATGGCGAAGTTTTTTTATTGCTTGATCTTTGTGTTTGCAATTGCCCTCGCCTGCTCGCAATCGCAGACTCCGCCTTCCGGCTCATCGGGTTCGAGCCAGACACCGCCCAGCAACAACGCGGGCGGTATTTACGGCAATTCGACCTCGGCGAATCCGCAATCGCCTGCACAGGGTAGTGCTCCGTCTTCGCAGCCTCTTCCTGGAACCACGCAAGGCACTCCCTCCGGTGCTGGAGCGCAAACGCCCAGCAGGCCGGGATCGGCTACGGATGCGTCCGGTGGCGGCGTTGCAGGAGGAGCAGGCTCAAGCCCGACCCCGGCCCAGGTTCCGGAAACGCCTGCTACAAGCACAACCGCTCCCGGTGTGTCTGACCCTGAGCTGCAATCACAGATTCAAAATGCTCTGACCAAAGAGCCCACTTTAGCGGGTGAGAGTGTTCGGGTTTCTGTGGCTGAGGAGAACATTGAAATGAGCGGCAACGTGGCTACCGCTCGTGAGAAATTGACCGCCACCCGCATTGTGCAGTCGTACGCCGGCAACAAGAAAGTCGTGAGCCATTTGACGGTAGGTCATCCGGGAGCAAGTTCGTCTTCGCCAGGCGCCCATGAGCCAGGCACTCATGAATCGACGAACCCGTCCACCAATCCCGAGCCAAACAAGGGAACTCCGCCGGCTGGCTCCACGCAGCCGCCGCGCAACTGATCATTCGTTACAGGAATGAGGCGGCCAGCGAGCCGCCTCCTTTTTATTTCTCCGGGACTGTTTATCTGGCGTTAGCCTGTCTGCTGGAAAGATCGCGCTGGGAAAAGAAACGGAGTTTGCGGTGAGATTTGCTCCAACTCCAGCAACTTCAGTTTGATGCCCAGGCCGCCGCCGTAACCGGTGAGCGTGCCATTACTCCCAATCACGCGATGGCAAGGCACGATGATCGGCACTGGATTATTGTGGTTAGCCTGGCCAACCGCGCGAAATGCTCTGGGGCTTCCGATCTCTCGGGCGATATCACCGTAGGAACAGACCCTGCCGTAGGGGATCTTCCGCAAGGCTTCCCAGCAACGCTTCTGAAATTCGGTGCCACGCAGGTCCAGAGGGCAGGTAAATTCCTTCAGATCACCGCGAAAATAGCTCTCCAGTTCGGTGCGGTAAGGTTGCAAGGCATCCTCTGATTCAATCCACATCTCTGCTGGCCTGGTGGCAGGCCTCCTGCCGTCAAAGTGAATGCCGCATAATCCCTGTTCGGTGGCGGCCAGAAGCAACACGCCGAGCGGTGATTGCATACAGTAGTAATGGACTAAGTAAGGCAGTTTTCTCACAGAAAAAATTTTAGCAGCAGGAGCTCGGAAAGTGTCCAACCTTTGCAACACCGGCTCGGCATTCCTCATCTATTCCAACACTGCTGCCATAAAACAGGCGGTGGCGTAGTGTCACTTTTCACTGCGCGTTGTAACGCTAAGATTTCCGGTCATCTGTTCGTACCGGCAGGCTGAAGGTTTCAGGCCTGAGGGTCCTATGAGATTTTGCAGTATTGTCAGTTACCAGCTGAATGATGCTGAAGTGATGTTTACAGGGCCCTCACCTGATATCCCGGCTACTTTATAAGGAGCGCACCAAGGCTGCCTTTCGGGTGAGAGTAATGGATATACGCGGACTGGTCCTCATCAATTCGGAATCTGAATCGGGAACTGAGCTCAATCGCTTTGGGGAAGTGCCTCTGGCGTTGCTCGACGTTGCCGGTAAGAACGCTCTTACGCGCACCGCTGAGAGATTAAGAAAATTTGGCGTCGGTCCGGTCACAGCGGTCGTTGAGGACGCCATATCTGTTCCCGCGAAGGGTGTCATCCAGGGGGAAACAGATTTCTCAACCGTGTTCAGTTCGCGTGAGCGTTTCTGGCGAACCGCAGAAAACTCTTTTAATGATCTGGTGCAGGCAGGCGCAGAAATCGTAATACTGATTAAGGTTGGCGCCTATCTGGAGCCGGATTTTGACAGAGTTCTGCAGCACCACCTCGACAACAATTGCCGCGTCAGCCAGCTCTCTCGAGATGGACAGCCGCTGGAAGTTTTCTGTATCAGCGCTTCCCGCCGCAATGATGCGGCATCGCTGTTTCGCACAAATCTTTCCAAGTGCCGGGTTGACTGTCTTCAGGTAGAACAGACCGGATATTTTAATCCGTTACGCGACGCAAGCGATCTGCGTCAGTTCGCCATCGACATCCTTACGCTGCAGACTGAGACGTGCCCCGCAGGTATTGAGGTCAAGCCGGGTGTTTGGATTGCGCCGCGGGCCCACGTGGAAAAAGGCGCCCGCGTGATTGCTCCGTCCTTCGTAGGTTCGGGAGCCCGGATTCGCTCTGGCGCGGTGATTACGCGGTGCACCACGGTGGAGAAAAATTCTCAAATCGATTGCGGCACAGTTGTAGAAAATTCCAGCGTGCTTGCCAACAGTTATCTCGGCGCGGGACTTGATTTGGCGCACTCCGTGATGGGCATGGGAACCATTGCCAACCTGCGGCGCGGCGCCACTGCGCTCATCAGCGATGTCAAGCTGGTAAAGAACACGTCAGACGCTGCTGCGCCAGGTTTGCTGGCCTCCGCAAAAGAGCTTGTGACTTTTGTTCCCCGGCAAGTGTGGCGTGGGATATTTGGATCACGCGTCCAGCAGCCTGATTTGAATACTACGTTGCGTCAGACATCTCCAGCTCTTGGCAAAGCAGCGGGATATGAGGCCCCGGCCTGCAACGCCGGTGCGGCCGATGAGTTTTCCAATTTTGTTGCAATGAGGACCCATGGAAATCAATAGCAGGCCCGTTGTAGTGAAGAGAATGCCGGAGCGGGTGAATGCCCGCACGGCCAGAGAATTTATGCGGGCGTTGCAGCCGTTCCTGGTTACCGATCGTCCCCAACTTGTTCTGGATCTTTCCCAGGTTTTGCGGCTTGATGCCGCCGGGGTTGAAATGCTCCTGAGCTGCATGTCAGCGGCACATAAGCGAGATGGAGACCTGAAACTGGCGGCACCCTCGCAACAAGCCTATGTGGTGCTGGAACTAACTCGCACAGAGCGCCTTTTTGAGATTTACGAAACCTCCACTGACGCTGTCCGTAGCTTCAGCGGCTTTCTGCCGAATACCATGCGGCAGCAACTCTTACACAAACGTGCGCCCTCGATGTCGGCCGCCTGAAGACATTGCCCCGTATGCCGAACTCTGACAGCGCTGTTACCTTTCCCAGCAGGAGCGCCACACTTACGCATGAGCGTGACTCTGCCGGTAAGAGGGCGCGTGCGCTTGTGCTTACCGGCAGTCTGGTGATGCTGTTCAGCTCTACGGCGGTCAGTGGCATAAATTTTGCAACTAACGTCGTCATGGCACGTCTGCTTGGTCCATCCATGTTTGGACAGGTGGCGGTGGCAACCACGTTACTCATGATGGCGTCCTGCATCACGCTGGCATTTCAGACGGTTTGCGCCAAATTCGTAGCCAGGAATGAAACGCAGGGCGGGAAAGTAGCCGTCTATCGCGGTTTGCTGAAAAATTCGTGGCTTGTAAGTCTCTCACTGGGCCTGGCACTATTTCTGGCGAAGGGACCGGTTTCACGCTACCTCAATGTGCCCGGGTCCATTCTGATTGCGATTCTGGCCATAGGCATTGCTTTCTATGCGCCTGTAGGCGTGCGTCGCGGTGCCATGCAAGGTCTGTGTCTTTTTCCCCGGCTGAGCGCCAACTTAATTGTGGAGGCCAGCACCAGGTTTGTGATTGGCGTAGCGCTCATCCTGATGGGCTATGGAGTTCTGGGCGGAGTAGGAGCCATCTCCGCGGCAGTGGTGATGGCGTATTTTGTTCCCGTGGTTCCCAAATCATTGCGGGCTGAAGCCGTGACGGAAGAACTTGCTTCCTTTGCGGAGGCCTTTCAGGCAATCGTATTTTTTGTTGGCCAGGTCATCATCAACAACATCGACATTGTTCTGGTAAAGCACTTCTTCCCTTCAGACCAGGCCGGCATTTACGCCGCCGTGGCTTTGGTGGGTCGTGTCTTATATTTTGCCGCCTGGTCAGTGGCGAGTGCCATGTTCCCGGTGACCGCAGCGGTCAAGAAAGAACATGAAAGCCCCAAAGTTGTCTGGGTGCCGATGGCGCTGGTAGCCGGGATTTCAGTCTCGTTCATTTTTGTGGTGAGTATGTTCCCGCAATTCATTATGGGCGCGATTTTCGGCCGGGCCTTTGCAACGACCTCATCTCTGTTGTCTCTTTACGCGGTCGCAACTGCGATCTATGCAATCGCCATGGTGCTCATGGCGTATGAGATCTCTCGACGCATTGCCAATGTTGGATGGCTGCAGTTGTTGTTCAGTGGAATCCTTGTGGCGGTGATCGGTTTTTATCACCATTCACTGCGTGAAGTTATCGTGGTGCAAATAGTGCTGATGACCTTAATGCTGGTGCTTGTCTCGTTCCCCTTCCTGCGTCGCCTGCGTCGCATTTCCATGGAGGTTATTCCGTGAAACGGTTGGAACGGGTCAGCGAAGACGAAATCATCTCCGAGTTTCTGAGGGCAGAGTTCTATCAGAAGGAGTTTGATAAGGATCGCCGGCAGTTTGAACAGATTGTGTATCGCCCCAATCTGGAGAACGAAGCCGAGAATTCACTCCGCCGTGCCCTGTTGTATCGTCGCCGGGCCACGATGTGGCGTGAGTTGCCGGCTGATACAAAGTGGTATGAGGTGGATTTTACCCCTGACGACTCTGAGCGAGTGAACGTCTTTCCGCGCGCACAATGGCGATCCATAGCCCGCGGCAACTTCAGGGCCCAGCTTGTGGCGGAAAAAATTCGCGCCCAGTTCAATTGCGCAAGTCCGAGCCCTCTGGCTTTGAAGATTCAAGCGCTCCTGAGCCTTATGGAGCACGAAGGCCCCCGGTCCACGGTCCTGCTGATCGGGCTGGATGAGCATCGCCCGCTCACTCTGCTGGAGGGCAACCATCGTTTTGTAGCTTCACTTATGCTGCCGCCGGAAATCATGCTCCGGCGCATACGGATTGTTTGTGGCCTTTCGCCGCATATGGAGGACTGTTGCTGGTACAAGACCAGTCTGCCCAGCCTGTCCCATTATCTGAAAAACCGCATCAAACACTTCTGGAACAGAGAAGCTGACGTTAGCCGGTGGCTTCCTCAGGCGGAAACCAATGCTCAAGCCAACACCCTGACCGGCACAGCTGCCGGCGCATCCAGCGCCAAATCGGATTAAACGAACCAATGCAATGTTTCTCAAGAGGTTCTATGAAAATTCAGCTCGGAATATCAAAATTTGTCGCATTGTCCCTGATCTTTGGACTGTGCCTTACGCCGGAGATGTATGCCCAGCAGGGCCAGCCGCAGACGTCGCCAACTGCACCTGCTACTCAATCCGGCCAGCCGGGGCAAGCACCGCAAGCAGTTCCTCCGGCCGCGAATGAGCCACCAGCCTCGACTGCCCCGACGCAGACACAGCCGGCGAAACCTTCGCCGAATGGAACCAATCCCAATTCGATTGATCCTTCACAAGGTCCACTGCAACCAGTGACCACTTATCCGGACGCAACCGGCGCGGCACAAACGGAATCATCTACGACGCCGCAGAGCACCAACCCGCCTGATGCACCGCAGCCAAAGTCGCAGCAGCCCACGCAGCCCGTTGGCGCTGCTACCGCTGAGCGAGTGCCTACCGCCGGAGGCGCCGCTGCCAAACCGGCAGGCGCTGCGATTGCGCCAGCCAAACAGCATCAGACCCGTGGACTGCTGATTAAAATCGGCGCCGTTGCAGCCGCAGGCGCGGCCCTGGGAACCGTTTACGCACTCACACGCAGCACAGGCTCTGTGCCTCCTGGCGCGCGTTAATAGCAAGCTCATTCAATCAAGGAACCACCACTGAAGGACCCTAGTCGCAATGAGTAAAAACACACGCCAACCTCTGCTTATCAGCTTTTCCGGCCTTGACGGCTCCGGCAAATCCACCCAGATTGAAAATCTGCGCATCGCCCTGAACAGCGCGGGCCTGAACACGCGCCTGCTCGCCTTTTGGGACAACGTTGTGGTGGGCGTGAAGTATCGCGAAGGATTCGTTCACAAGGTCTATAAGAGTGAACGCGGGATTGGAGCTCCGGGGAAACCGGTGAATCGGCGCGACAAAAATATGAGGGGCAAGCACCTGACGCTGGCGCGGCATTTTCTTTACCTGATGGATGCCATTAATCTCCGCCGCGTGGTGGCGCGCGAACGACACAAAGCTGGTGTTGATGTATTGATTCTCGATCGCTACATCTACGACGAGTTATCCAATTTGAATCTGCAGAACGGGTTAAGCCGAAGGTTCATCCGCCTGATTCAGGCGATTGTGCCACAACCCGATGTTGCCTTTCTGCTGGACACAGACCCCGTGGCCGCGTACGCGCGCAAGCCGGAGTACCCGCTTGATTTCATGAAAAAATGCCGCCGAGCTTATTTCGACCTGGCGGCTCTTCTTGGAAACCTGACCGTGATTCCGGCTTTGGCTTTGCCGGAGGCCAAAAATGCAGTGCTTAAGACAGCCGAACACCAACTGCAGGCCAGTGGAAGATCAAACAGCCTGCGATCAGACTTCACCGCGGCATAAGTAGCGGAATCAGATTTGCGACCTGCGGATTGTCTCAGTAAATATAGGCATGCGTAATTGCATGCGGACCTGATCTCTTGGCAGGCACACACGGATGGTCTCGTCGGGACCCGGATCCATCAGCAATTCGACCCGATCATTACTTGGTTCGTGCTCAATCAGCATCAGAATCCTGAGTGCGCACCAATCCACTGCGGCCCTCAGCCTGGCTTTGATAAATCGCAATATTCGAGCGAAAAACATTAGACCCTTTCTGCTTGTATGTTCTAAATGGGAACAGTTGCGTAATCTTCCGAATCGCTGTGTTTAGGGCGTGAATAGCGATGTTTAGAGCAGTTGAGGCGGTGGCCGTCGACTAGCGTGCGGTAACGAAAATTCATACGATCGCCGCGTAGCCTCAAGAGTCATGATTTCGCCGGGCATCGTAGAGAGCGTCACGGTGGGGTCGGGTGGCGGTCCCGGCACTGCATTCAAGGTGCTGCTGGCTACCAGCCACTTCCTGACCTGGCTTCCTTCAGCCATCAGCGGGACATTACTGAGATCGTCCGTTATGGAAATGACTGGAAATAGAACGCAGATCACGCAGAGAAAAGCGATGAATGCAAAACTGCGATCCCGCCCTGATACGCCCTCACTCTTGCTGTAAATCACCAGAAGTGCTCCAGCAATCAACGCCCACACGAAATTGAGGGTAAATTCCAAAACTTAATTCCTTGACTTTAGAGGCCCGAATCGGCTCATCTCCAAAAAATTGTCGCTGTTGCCTAATGCCTATGATTATTGGAACCCTTGAACGTCACATGAGTTGTGCCATAAGAGCGGTTAATCGGGAACAGATGGCCAGAGCTGTTCTTTTATGGCTTCTTTTCCGGAACCGCAGCAGGAATCAGGTGTTCAAGTGGAACAAATTCAGTAGGATACAGCCCTGTGTAGCAGGAGGTGCAGTAAGAAGTCTTTTCACCTTCCGCGCAGGCTTCCTTCAGGCCATCCAGACTCAAGTAAGCCAGAGTATCTGAACCGATGTATTCGCGAATTTCTTCAATACTTTTGTTGGCGCCAATCAGTTGGGCTTTGGAGGGAGTGTCCACGCCGTAGTAACAGGGTGAAATGGTGGGTGGACAGGAAATGCGCACGTGAACTTCCTTTGCGCCTGCGTCGCGTACCATACGTACGATCTTGCGGCTGGTAGTTCCGCGGACGATAGAATCGTCAATCAAGATAACTCTCTTGCCGGCCAAGAGGCTTCGCACAGGATTCAGCTTCAGCTTAACGCCGAAATCGCGCACGGTTTGTTCAGGCTCAATAAAGGTGCGTCCAACGTAGTGATTGCGAATCAATCCGAGCCGAAACGGGATTTCAGATTCGGCGGCGAAACCAATCGCCGCGGTAACACCTGAATCGGGGACGGGCACCACTACGTCTGCATCCACCGGCGACTCTTTTGCCAGCTGTCGTCCCATCAATTCCCGGCTGATCTGTACCGGCCGGCCGAACACACGGCTGTCAGGACGAGAAAAATAAACATGCTCAAAGATGCAGCTGGACTGCTTCATCTCCGCGCCAAAAAAACGTGATGACACGCCTTCGGGGCCAACCACAACCATTTCGCCTGGCTTGACGTCCCGTTCATAGACGGCGCCAATCAGATCGAAGGCACAGGTTTCAGAGGCGAAAACGATGGTGTCGCGCTCATCGCCGCCACCGTTGTGGATTCTGCCCATGGACAGAGGACGGAAGCCGCGGGGATCGCGCACGGCGAAGACGCGGTCGCGCGTCATCATGACCAGTGAAAATGCGCCTTCCAGCCGGCGTAAGGCGTCACAGACTGAATCCGTCAGGGTCTGCTCCCGCGATTGCGCAATCAGATGCACGATGACTTCTGTATCACTGGTGGTCTGGAAGATCGATCCCTGCGCTTCCAGACGGCTGCGAATTTCCCAGGCGTTCACCAGATTGCCGTTGTGCGCCAGGGCAATCATTCCCTTGTTGCAATCCACCATGATGGGCTGTGCGTTCAGTACGGCTGAATCACCGGTGGTGGAATAGCGGGTATGGCCAATAGCAATAGCTCCCGGCAAACGACTGAGAGCTTCTTCGGTGAAGATGTCAGCGACCAGGCCCATGGACTTGTGAAGGTGCAGGCGAGCGCCGTCAGAGGAAACGATGCCGGCTGATTCCTGTCCGCGATGTTGCAGCTGATGCAGTCCCAGATAGGTCAGCGTGGACGCTTCCGGGTGCATGTGCACAGCCATCACTCCGCACTCGTCCTTGAATTTGTCGCTACGCTCCAAACCGGCCCAACTCATTTTGTCGCTCTGCTCCACACCGCTCATCAGCTTTTCCCCCCGGGACGTTGTCTTGCACTTCTTGCTGGTCGCTCGCCGCCCTACCTCGCTGTTGTCGCTTCGCTCCAAACCGCCGAGCAGCCTTTTCCACTTGAATCTGATTTAGCACTTGTTGCACGCGGCTCGGCGCGCTTGCCGGCCTCGCCGCTTAATTCGCATCTGCTTCGTGCCAACCGAGTTTCTCTACACTCACTTCGCGTCTTAACGAGTTAAACAGAATTGCCGTTGGCATCGCTCCACTAAGTACCAAGTGCTAAATACCAACTACCGTTTTTCTCAACTTTTCTGCAATATTTCCGGAACCAGATGTTCCGGAGTTTCCACGTGCAGGGCCTGGCTCAGAGCCGTATCCCACACCTGCCTCAACTCCGACACCGATGCGTTTACGGCGGGCTTGCCATCGACCTTGAAGCTGAGTTTTTCTGGAACTGTACGCCCGATTCGATCCGCCCTGAGACCCCATTTTACCGCTGTTCTTTGGATGATTTCGGCCTTTTGCTGGTCGCAAGTAATCAATACCCGGCTGGCACTCTCGCCAAACAGAACAGCCTCGGTAAATGACTCATTCGAACTAAGTTCTACGTCAGCGCCTACATTAGCTGGAAAACCGGATTCGGCCAGAGCCACGGCAATGCCGCCTTCAGAACAGTCATGGGCGGATTCGATGGCACGGTTCTGGATCAAATCCCGCAGGCATTTCTGTAATGCTGCCTCCTGTTTGAGATCCAGGGCCGGCGGCGTGCCCCAGATTTCGCCGACTACTTCTTTTGCGTATTCTGACGAACCCAGTTCAGTTTCCGCCTGCTGGGCATTTCCGGTCATCTTGGCACACAGCAGGAAAATCTCACGATCGGGCTGCCGGAAGTGGAAAGTCATAGTGTGTTCAACGTTCTCCATGATTCCGACGATTCCCACTACCGGTGTGGGGTAAATGCCTTCACCCAGTGTCTCGTTGTAGAGGCTCACGTTGCCGCCGGTGATGGGAGTTTCAAGCGCCTCGCAGGCGGCGCTGATACCGTCAATCACTTCAGAGAACTGCCACATGATGGCGGGCTTTTCCGGATTGCCGAAATTCAGACAGTTGGTGGCTGCTACAGGGGTTGCGCCCGTGCAGGAGACGTTGCGTGTGGCTTCAGCGACCGCGTGCATCGCGCCGAGCCTGGGTGACAGCCACGCCCAGCGCGCGTTGCCATCGAGGGCCATCGCCAATCCGCGTTGGCTGCCTTTCAGGCGCATCACGCCGGCGTCCGCTCCCGGACCTTCCACGGTGTTTGACTGCACCATGGTGTCATATTGCTCAAAAATCCATCTCTTGGAACAGATATTGGGCGCGGCCAGGAGCCGTTTCAGATTCGGAGTGAAATCACCCCTACTGCTGAACTGTATGTGGCCAGGCCTGGTGTGCGAGACCGGCGCCTCCCAGGGTGACATGGGGCGGTGATACAGCGGAGCATCATCGGTCAGCGCAGTGTTAGGAATGTCAGCGACTAATTTTCCGTGCTCCAGGACCCGAAGGCGGCTGCCGTTGGTGACTTTGCCGACAATGACGGCATCCAGTCCCCACTTTTCAAACACCCGCAAAACTTCGTTTTCGCGTCCGCTTTCCGCCACCAGAAGCATGCGCTCCTGGGATTCGCTGAGCATGATTTCATAAGCGTTCATGCCGGTTTCACGCTGGGGTACGCGGTCAAGCTCGATTTCAATTCCCACTCCGCCGCGTGCACCCATTTCACAAGTGGAGCAAGTGAGCCCGGCAGCGCCCATATCCTGTATGCCGACCACAGCCCCGGTTTGCATGGCTTCTACGCAGGCCTCGAGCAGCAGCTTTTCGAGGAAGGGATCGCCGACCTGCACATTCGGGCGCTTCTGTTCAGAGCCTTCACTGAATTCTTCACTCGCCATGGTGGCGCCGTGGATGCCATCACGGCCGGTCTTGGCGCCGACGTAGATCACGGGATTGCCTTCGCCCGCCGCCTTGGCATAGAAAATCTGGTCGCGCCGAACGATGCCGAGAGCAAAGGCATTCACCAGTGGATTCTGCGCGTAGCAGGCTTCAAACTTTGTCTCGCCACCCAGGTTGGGAACGCCAAAACAATTTCCGTAGGACGCAATCCCGCTGACGACGCCTTCCAGAATCGAATGATTGCGATGGACGGTCTGTTGATCCGTCTTTTTATCCGGAGTGATGGGGCCGAAGCGCAGGGAATCCATGACCGCGAGCGGACGAGCGCCCATGGTGAAGATATCGCGCAGAATGCCGCCAACGCCGGTGGCCGCGCCCTGAAAAGGTTCAATGAATGACGGGTGATTGTGTGATTCGATCTTGAATGCGCAGGCCCATCCATCGCCGATATCGATAATGCCTGCGTTTTCTCCCGGACCCTGGACCACCAGCTTGCTGCGAGTGGGCAGACGCTTCAGGTGCACGCGGGAAGACTTGTAGGAGCAGTGCTCGCTCCACATCACGCTGAAAATACCCAGCTCGGTCAGAGACGGCTCGCGACCCAGCGCGTTCTTGATCCGTTCATATTCATCCGGCGTGATACCGTGATCTTTTACAACTTCAGGAGTGATGGCAGATGTTGACGTGGTCGGCATGGGGATACTCTATTTTCTCATGCCATTTGCCGTTGACTTGGCGATTTCTGCAACCCCGTCCAGAGCAGGGGCATCTCATATTGTGTTGACCGACATTGGCCCTGGCGAAAGCAGCCGGGCCCGACTGGGAGGACAGAGAACCTGCTGTCCTCTTTGGTTTTTTTGGGGGTGTTTTTAGAATTTGACTCCCTGAGTGCTCTCCTCAAGGTTCATCCGCATCGGAAAACGGACGGGGTTCGGCCGTGTTGCGCTTTCGCGCTTTGTGCCTCGCGAATTTCGATTTATTTTCTCAATCAAATACATAGACCCTTCGACTGCGTCGTCGCATGCGCTCCGCCTTCGCTCAGGGTGACAAAGGCGAGGTGTTATCCTGACCCATTCGTGGATTTAGTGCCGCGAAGCCGACTAGCGCGCGGAGCGGCGTGCAACAGGAGCCTGGGGGATTTGAGGTGATCGGAAATCTTGGGCGGTTTGCGCGAAGCGCCTAAATCAAAGACAGGCCGAACAAGCGCCGAGCCCGCTGAGACGAGCGCCCGACAACAGATCCAGGAAGGATTTCTCTTCGGCGGTTTTGGAGCGAAGCGACAGATAACAATGAAATTCGCCATCATAGGCACAGCTGGCCATATCGATCACGGTAAAACTTCTCTGGTGAAAGCCCTCACCGGCATTGATGCCGACCGTCTGGAAGAAGAGAAACGCCGCGGCATCACCATCGATCTGGGATTCGCTCATCTTGAACTCAACGCGCCCAGCGGCGAGAAGCTGCGTTACGGTTTTATCGATGTTCCCGGCCACGAACGCTTTGTCCGTAATATGCTGGCGGGAGTGGGCGGCATTGATATGGTGCTGCTGGTCATCTCCGCCGACGAATCCATCAAGCCGCAGACACGTGAGCACTTTGAAATCTGCCGGCTCCTTTCTATTCCGCGCGGCATCACGGTTATCACAAAGTCCGACACAGTGGATGAAGACACGCTTAACGTAGTGCGCATGGAAGTGGAAGAGTTCGTACGCGGCTCGTTTCTGGATGTAGCGCGCTCACCGATGATCGCCGTGAGCGCACATACGGGCGCGGGTCTGGATGAGTTGAAGAGCGAAATTGTTCGCCTGACCGCGGAAATCCCAACCCGCGATACGGACGCTATCTTTCGCCTGCCCATAGACCGCGTCTTCGTGATGAAGGGTTTTGGCACCGTGATTACCGGGACACTTATCGCCGGCAAAGTAAAGAAGGAAGAGGAAGTTGAGATTTTTCCCGGCAGGCAGCGGGTCCGCGTGCGCGGAGTGCAGGTCCATGGAGCGGCCAGCGATCAGGCGATCGCCGGGCAACGCACCGCATTAAACCTGGCGGGGATACAGGTGGAAGAGCTGGCCCGCGGCATGACGTTGACAGCTCCCGCTCTGCTTGAGCCCACACAGCGCATTGAAGTACAACTTTCCCTGCTGGCGGATGCCAAGCCGCTGAAGAATCGTGCGCGCGTACACCTTCATGCCTTCGCATCGGAAACAGTGGCGGAAGTGAAACTGCATGAAGGAACGGAAATTAAGCCGGGGACAACAGCTCTTGCGCAGCTCCGGACGGAAGACCCGTTGCTTCTCCTGCCTAGCGATCGTGCAATCCTGCGTCAGTACTCGCCGGTGGTAACGATTGGCGGAGCGATTGTTCTGGATGCTTTTCCACTTGTCCGCCAGAAGCGCGATGCGCGTGTTGCTTTCCTGAAGGCGCAGGCATCCGGTTCTCGCGAAGAGGCGCTTTTGGCGCGCATCAGCAGGCGCGGCAAAGATGGTCTTGATCCGGCTGCGGCGCTCCGCGAAACCGGATTCAAGCTTTCGGTCCTGCAACCCATGCTGGCCGCTCTGGCGCAGAAGAACCAGATCGTGCAGGCGGGCGAGATCCGCCTTGCCGCAGATGCTTTCAAGAAAGCGCGCGAGAGTGCACTGACGGCGCTTGAGGCTTTCCACAAAGCGAATCCGCTGGTGGCGGGCATCAGTAAGGAAGAGCTGCGCTCAAAGCTGGGACTGAATCAGACGGTGATGGAAGCTGTGCTGACGCAGCTTGGCCGCGATAAGAAAGCCGAGGTCAGCGCCGAGCAGGTACGTCTTGCAGGCCGAGGCGTGGAACTGAAAGACGATGAGGCCAAAGCCAAGGAACAGATTGAAAAGGCCTTTGCTGACGCTGGACTGAAAGTTCCGCTGATAAAAGAAGTTCTCGCATCGCTGCCGGTGGACAAGATAAGGGCGCAGAAACTGGTGACGCTGCTCATGCGAGATCGCATATTAGTGAAGCTGGCGGATGAATTAGTGTTTCACCATAGCGCACTGCAGCAGTTACGTCAGATTCTGGCTGCACAAAAGTCCACGTCGCCAAAAATTGATGTGGGCAGATTCAAGGACTTGACTGGAGTTTCCCGAAAATACGCCATCCCGCTGCTTGAATATCTAGATCGCGAGCGCGTCACCCGACGCGTCGGCGATGAACGCATTATCTTGTAATCCTGTCGCTGCGCTCCAAACCGCTTTGAGGACGATTCTCCTGGGTGTGGCATCGGGCCCTTTGGCAGCGGGCTCGGCGCACGTGGACGGCGCGAGCCCTCAATTTCCTGTGTCGCCGCCTACGGGGCTCCAATCGTTTTTCGTTCCTCCCAGCCTTACGGCTTCGCATACACTCGCCTCAGGCTGGGCTAACTTCGCAACGCGCCTAGCCCGCTGTGACGAGCGCCCTATAACACATCCAGGCAAAGAACTCTTAGGCGGTTTGCGCGAAGCGCAAAAACTGAAGACAGGCCGACTTGCGCGCCGAGCCCGTCGCAAAGATCGCCCGACAGCGCGTCCAGGTAAGAGACTTCCAAGCGGTTTGGAGCGAAGCGACAATCTTGAAAGCTCCAATATCGTTAAATCGTCAGGGTCCTGAGCACTCCGGTTTGGTTGTTCGAATTTGGGTCCGGCTTCGAATCAGAGCTGTAATTGGTCCGTTTTTGCAGGAATTGAAGAGCCATGTTCAGCTTGTCACTGTTTTCGCGGCTCGGTTTCTCAAAGCTCACGCCCATGCCCAGGTTCAAATCAGTGGTTTTCACCTTGGCCTGCATCTCCATGGTGACGCCTTCAATATTCATTCTCACGTGGAGCAATGTGTTGGGCGGCAGGGTTGATGGAGTTTCCAGATAGACGCCGCCTGCTGAAATGTCTGAGACCTGGGCGTAAAGCGGGTGGTGAAGACCTTCGGCCCGAATCACCGCGCCTCCCTGGCAGGCATGGCGAGTCTGCCAGCGACGATCTGTATTGGCATGCGCCGCTCTTACCAGCGGCAATCCCGTCCGAACGTCCTGTGTGTTGACGGTTTGATCAGGGCTGTCTGGCGGCAATTCCACTCCCCAGATGCTCTTGGGAATCAGTCCGCGAATACCGGCCTGTCCGGCCAGCATGGTGTTCGGTGCGCCTACCCAGAAAACGTAAAATTTAGCGCGTAGCACGCCACGCTGAATATCGATCAACTCGCCGGGCTCAACGGGAATGTACAAACCGCCAAGACGAGCGGAATCAGAGGTTATATCCAGGGTATGGGCTAATTGCTTTTCAGGACGATCATTACGGATAACGGTTACCGGAAGGACAACCTTCATCCTCCGTGCACTTCTCGTCGACATACTAACTCCTGTTCGTTCGTTCAAGACGTCTGGCTCGATTTCCAGCGTCTTCCGAAAGGGCCTGTGTTGTTACGACTAAGGTACCCTGTTCGGTAGGACATGTACCAGATGACTTTAGTAACGTCGCTCCGCTTTTATCCGCTTTTATCCGCGTTCATCAGCGGTAAGCTTTTGATTTTCAGCGGTTTGCCTGGAGCGCAAAAATTGAAGCCAGCGACATCGATTCAACACGGTAAGGGCGCGGCCGAACACGCGCCGAGCCCGCTGCAACAGGAGCCCTATAAGCGTATCCACGGCAACGGTTCTTCAGCGGTTTGCGCGAAGCGCCAAATTGAAGATAAGCGCTGATAAATGGCCATAAAATCAACAACTTAAGGGATGAAGTCCTATGCAGGCACTACCTGCGCACGAAGCTGCTGTTTCTTACGCGTGTCCCACTTGCCTTGCAGATAGGCGAGCAGCAGCATGGACAAGGTGATGATGACCAGCCCGGCAGTTGCGCCCAGAATGCTCTCGGCTTTTTGCGGCAGGATGTGCACCCGGCCATAAACGAACGGAATGTGCACCCAGTACACCAGCAGGGAATGCTGGCCCATCAGGACCAGAGCCTTTGAACTGGTCAGCAGCGCAGGCATCTGGCAGCGTGCATCGCAAGCCGCCAGGATGATGATCACGATCCCCAGCCGAATGAGAAAGAAGTTGGGGCTGGTATGCCAGAAGTCGTAGACGGGATAAAGCTGGAATGGAAGATGGTCAAGCCCGTAGCCGATGCCGGCAATCGCTAACCCGGCGATGGCGGTGACTGGAACCATGATTGGACGGAGACGTTTTCCCGTTTCACTCAGAATGAAATAACCAACCACAACGCCGGCAAAGGCAAATGCCGACCAGGGAAATATGGGAAACAACCAGGCCTGCGGTTTGCCGAGAGTATGAACTCCATCCAAATAGGTTTCGATAAACCACGGCAGCCAGGTCATGCGATGCGTCCAGATGAGTGGTGTGGCGCACGCAATGGCCATAGCGGCGGACGCGCACAGGACAGCAAATCGAGGCCATGATGAAGCCAGGCTGCAGACCAGGCCGACCAGGACCAACGAAGCGCCGATACAGTTCAGCACGTCCATACGGAAAAGGTCTGTCCATGGCGCCCAGTGCCAGGCGATCAGATATTCCTGAAGCCGCAAGAGCATGCCAAGGCCCCAGATCTCCAGGCCGCGACGGATGATGGTCCTGGAGGCGGCACTCATGGAGTTTTTAGCGGCTGCCTTATTTGCCATCATCGCTGCGGAAACGCCGGCCAAGAACAAGAAGAGTGGCGCCGGCAGCGTGCCAAGCAGCTGGGAGTACATGAAGAACCCACTCTGCCGGGCAGCAGGTGATAGCCATGCGTCATAGCAATGCGTCTGGAACATCAACACGCATGCCAGGCCGCGCATCCAGTCCAACTGCGGAAGGCGGTTGGAACCCTGGGTTGCAACGCGAATTGGCGATGGGGCATTCATTGGATATTGGACAAACGGACAAACGGAAATGATACGACATGTTCGAGAAAGCCTTCACCGCGCCAGACCCAGGAATCGACGAGACGTTTTGCTTCCGGGACGTCTGCCATTCAAGATAACTTCACCACGCGGGCAATATTTCCTTTTTGACTTTCCGATTAGAAAAACGCAACTAAACTTTGGTTCCCGTGGACGCCGCGAGCAACGCTTGCCTGTGCAATCATCCTTCGCCGGTGAAAGACGAATACAGGTAGCCTCACCGACCCTCACATGTCTTGCGCACCGCTCGATACCTGTTTCCATTACACTCGTCCGAAAGTGCCACGCTAGGCGCGTCCCGAATGAGAGAAACTAGGTGCGATTGCATTTGGCTTGCCTATCGGGACGGGTACGGCTTGTGCGGTCATGTTTGCGATTCATTGGTGAAGCGATCCATGTAAGACTTGCTCCTATACGCCGGCCGAGTTTCAAAGGGGGACTCGGCCGCGTTTTTGATAGTGTGATTGGTAGTTGGTTATTGGTAATTGGTAATTGGTGATGGGTGAATTCTCAATTCTGATTTGGGATTGCGAGTGATGATTTGTGATTTGTGAATTCTGATTCCTGGTTGGTGAATTCTCGTTTTTGCTAATTGCTAATTGCTAATTGCTGTTGCTGCTTTTCTATTGATCCAGGAAAGGGGGAAAATGGCCACTGAGCAAGACCTTTGGGAACGGGGATTTCAGCTTGCCTATTTTCTCTATCCTGAGCGCGAGACGGCCGTGCGCATTCTGTCTGGCGCTCTCAACAAGCTGCGCCTGCAGCGTGGCCGCGAAACCCGAAGAAGCTACTGGCGTGACAAACACCTGAAACGCGGTATCACCCGGATCACGCGCGATGAAGGTGACGCGTTACAGTGGCTGATCTTTTCCGAATCGGATGCAGCGGAAAAAGAACAGGAACAAGCCGACGCAACCACGTCCGAACATATGGTGGTCCGCTACATCAAGAACCTGGTGCGCATGACCACATCCATGTCTTCCTTCTACGTGAACATTGGGCTGCATCGCCTTCTTTTTAGCTACAGCACGTCTGAAACTCAGCGGCTCTATGAATCGGTGACAGAACGGTTTCTTGGCGCGGACGAATATCGGCGGGCCAAGAGCGCGCTGATGAGGAAGCTGCTCAAGCGGTTTGCCACGCTCAAGACCTGCCGGACCCAGCACGGGGAACTTAGATTTGAAACTTTTGCGAACGAGGAGCAGGAAATCTGGACACGCCTGGTGGACACCTGCCTGAAGGCCTTCACGCCCTGGAGTACCCTGCAGGCCTGTCCCGTTCCAGTGGATTACAACGCGTCCCGCGATCGTCTTCCCGCAAGATTATCCGGGAGCGGCGAGCGCGTGGATTTTAACCAGGTTGAGATCAACCGCTGTCACGCCTTTATCGATCCAGTCTGCGATAGCCGGCTCATGGAAGCGCTGCTGTTGCAGCCACCGATGAAGAAGCTGGCATTGCCAAGGTTCTACATGGAAAACCAACACAGTGAAAATGATCCTACTTATCATGGTCCTGCACATCATGATCCCAACGGCACGTCCGGACTAACGCCGGGAGAGCGTGACAACATCAGCCAGCAGCTTTCCCGCCAGGCGTCGCGTCGCAAGCAGGCCGACCCGCAGTCAATCATCATAGTGGTGGATGGAGAAGAGCGTGCCCAGCTTCGTCTGGATACGGCAACCAGCCAAAGCATCACCCTGGAGGAAGGCGATCAACTGATCGAGGTCCGCACACAGATCTCCGGAGAGGGCGAGGACCTTCTTCTGGCAGTGCACACGCTGGCCTACACGGAGTCGCGAGGCTTTGCCGCCGCCGAACTGGCCCTTTGGCGCGGCATCTCCTGCAATCTTGATTTGGTCGTCGTTCCGGGAGCAAACGTGCCGGAAGCCCAACTGGGCGAGGAGCCGGGACACGCTGCGGCGACATTCCGGGTGAGACCCAGGCCGTTCCGCTGGGCGCGCAAAGCTTTTTCACCGGAACAGCGCACTGGATTTCGATTTCCACAAGCGGCGCTGACCTTTGCGGCCCTGGCGATTGCCGTCATCGCTGTTCGCATTGCGATTGTTCGCCAACACGAGTACCGGCCAGGGCCTGCTGCGGTATCAAAGAACAGCCCGAGCCCCACGGCCGCGCCGAATCCGGGTTCGCCACAGACTCCAAACCAAACGGCGAACCAGGCATCGAACCAAACACCGCTCCAAATCGAGGCCGCCGAACTCGCCTACAGACTGGTTCCGGACGAGCTAGCGACGCGAGGCTCCGGTGAAGCCAAGCCCAGCATTATTGCGCTTCCTAAGCACGTGTCAAAGATCGACCTTGAGCTGCCTGTGCTGTCCGAATATGCAGGAAAAAATCTTCGCGCCACCCTGAAGCTTTTCTTCCAGCCCGGCGAGATCCTCAGCACAAACAACTTGCGGGCGCATCGAACAAACAATCCAGCAAAAAACAGTCTGGTGGTGAGCTTTGCCATACCGTCAGAAAAACTGAGGCCGGGGCAGGAGTACGCAGTGGAACTACAAGCCGCAAATGCAAACGGGAAAATGGAAACGGTGGAATCGTACGGGTTCAGGGTGAAATGAATTTAGCGATTTCAAAACAAACTATTGGACTTGATACAAACATTCGCCAGTTCAAATATAAGAAACCTCACATAATCACGGCGTATTACGCTGGAATAAACCTAAGTTGTTCGTGTTCAGATATATAAGCTGACAAGGCGGGTCTGCGCAGACTGGCAGGTTTAACTCTAAAGGGCCAAACGGATAAAGATGCCCTTATTTTATTTCGAAAATGCCACGCAGGAAGTCTGTTCAGTGGTGTACAAGGGTCTTAAGAAAGCCATTTTTATTCTCGCAAGGGTCGAGGCGACGGCTCGTTCTCTAGCAGTTTGGAAACAGGGTAATCGGGCAGATGGCGAGTGGAGATAAACAGCAAATGAACGCAACGGAATGCGCCAATCGAGCGGGCAAGTATGCGTTTGGAGTGGATGAGAAAAAGGCAGTCCAGCTTTTGCGGAAGCTGGCGGACGAACTGGAAGCGGGCGATGTGGCCCTCTACAGCGTCTCGACAGCCTGCCATGCATCGCATGAAGAATTTGCAGTGCGTGAACTGGTAATTGAATTTCTGGAAGAGGCCCCGGTTGTTGCGGCAGTGAACAAACCTGGACCGCGCATCATTAAGGATTAGCAAAAATAACGATTAGCCAAAAATAAAGATTAGGCGAAGATCGATAAAAGCAAGCTTCCGGAACGACCTTTACGAAGTGGGTGAGAAAAATTCTTCCACCTCGGCAAGGTCGTTGGTTTTTTTGTAGGCGGGCAGGCTGTCCATAAAGATCTTGCCATAGCGCTGTTTTAACAGGCGATTATCAAGCAGAGCCAGTACACCTCGATCTTTCACCGAACGAATCAGCCGGCCAAAACCCTGCTTGAGAGAAATCACCGCTGAAGGAACCTGATAATCGAAGAAAGCGTTGCCGCCATTGGAATCAATGGCTCGCACCCGCGCTGCGACAATGGGATCACTGGGAACGGCAAACGGAAGTCGATCAATGATCACGCAGCTGAGTTGCTCTCCTTGAACGTCCACGCCCTGCCAGAAGGACGCCGTGGCAAACAGCACGGCGTTCGGCGTTATACGGAACTCTTCCAGCAATGCGTTCTTGGGCGCCTTGCCCTGCAACAGCATGGGATAAGGCAGCTCACCCAGCAGGCGATCATGTATGTCATTCATCTGGGCATAGCTGGTGAAAAGGCAAAAAGCACGTCCCTGCGTGATTTCCAGAATACGGCGAATCTTGTCCGCGGCACGATTGGCAAAGATGGTTGAGCGCGGATCAGGCATATCCGGCGGAACATAGAGCACCGCTTGTCGCGCGTAATCAAAATGCGATGGGACCACCAGCTCTCGCGTGTGTTCCAGACCAACCCGCTGGCGAATGTATTCAAAATCACCACGTTGCGGCGTCGCAGCCACGGCCAGCGTTGCCGACGTAAGAATTGCCGTGTCAACCATGTCGAACAGCTTGCTATGCAGAATCTGCGAAACATCAATCGGCGTGGCCTGAAGAATCACGTGACGCATGCCTCCGCGGCTTGCTCGCCCTTCACCACGCCACTCAATCCAGAAGACGGTATTCTTGTCTTCCGACTCCATTAGGAACGCCAGTTGGGTTTTCAATTCCTGCGTGCGGCGGGCGAAGTTAAATACTTCGTCGGGCTTCTTGGGCAGCAGCTCAAGTTGCGCAAACACATATTCCAGGGCCTTCATCACGGCTTCGTAATCTTTTTCGTTCTTGATCAGGAAGCCTTCGCGATTCTTGAACGCAAAACGGCCTTCGCCGGGAGGCATCAGTCCGAAGAAGAATCGCGAACGTTCACGCAGCCGCGCCAATCCTTGAAGCAGTGTGCCCGACATTGCCTGTTTCCGTTGCAGTGTCTGTTCAATGTCACGAGCCAGCTCTTCAAAACGCAGATTGCTAACGCTGACCCCGAAATAGCTGCTGGCCACATCTTCCAGTTCATGCGCTTCGTCAAACACCACCGCCGAGAATTCCGGAAGAATGCCGGCATCCGGCGCGCCGGATTGACGCAGCGCCAGGTCGGCAAAGAAAAGATGGTGGTTCACGATGATGATGTCGCTTTCCGCAGCGCGACGCCTCATCTCAGTGATAAAGCAGCGGTCCCACTGCGTGCACTTCTGCCCTGTACAACGGTCGGTGCGGGCATCAATCTTGGGCCAGAGCTGTGTGCTTTCCGGAAGCTCGGTCAGCTCAGCGCGATCGCCGCTCTCTGTGTGCTCTTCCCACTCCGCGATCTGCCGATACTGCTCAATCTCCTGCAATCCGGACAGCACAGGCTGATTGGTGAGATCATAGAGCTTCTGCCGGCACAGATAATTGTTGCGGCCTTTCATGTAGCAGACGCGCAGCGGCCCCAGATGCTTCTCGAGGAATGGGATGTCTTTGAAAAAGATCTGTTCCTGAAGGTTCTTGGTGCCGGTGGAAATAATCACTCGTTTTCCGCTGCGGATCACGGGAACCAGATAAGCTAGAGTCTTACCTGTCCCGGTGCCGGCTTCCACAATCAGATGCCGGCGCTCCTCTAAAGCCTTTTCCACGGACTGTGCCATCTCCAGCTGTCCGCGGCGAAACTCATAGTTGGGATGTGCCTGGCTCAGCAGGCCGCCGGGCGCGAAGAATTGGTGCAGCGTCGGCTGACGGCGAGGTTGGGCTACGGTTTCCGGGTGCGAGGGAGAGGCCATGACAACGGTCTTTTTATAATAGCTGGTAATCGGCAATTGGTAATTGCTAATTAGCGTTTGGTATGGCGCGTCTGAAAAAGCATTTGCACCAGAGATAGCAGGCACGTTTCACCGGGCAACAAGAAAAGAGATTCCACGTAGTGGCAGAAAAAACAAAAGTTCGTGTTCCCGTACTGGCAATCGTTGGACGCCCCAACGTGGGCAAGTCGACGCTCTTTAACAGGCTCATCGGTTCGCGCAGGGCCATTGTTGGCGATGAGCCCGGTATTACGCGTGACCGCCTTTACGGCGAGACCATCTGGCAGCATCGCAAGCTGCGCATTGTGGATACCGGCGGCATAGTTCCCGACGACAAAGCATTGATCCCTTCCGAAATCTTTCGCCAGGCCCGCGTGGCGCTCGAGGAGTCCGACGCCATTGTCATGGTCGTCGACGCCCGCACCGAGCTGGCATCGCCGGATCTGGAATTGGCTCGCCTGTTGCAAAAGCTCGGCAAGCCGCTGTTTCTCGCCGTAAACAAAGTTGATTCCACCAAACAGGAGGCCGCAGCGGAAAACTTCCGCACTCTGGGCATTCGCGAACTCTACCCGATTTCCGCAGAGCATGGCACCGGCGCGGCAGAACTTCTCGAAGGCGTGCTCGTCGTTGTCCCGGTCGTAACCGATGCTGACGATCCGGACGATGAACACAAGAACCGCGGCGAACGGCGTCGCGACAAGGCTCAGTCCGGGACAGATGCCAGGAACGAAGACGAAATTCTTGCCGGTCACCCTGACTCGGAAGGCGACGAAGAAACAGCGCTGGCGGTTGACAGAGAGAAAGCCGAGACAGAAGACGTTGAGACAGAAGAAGCCGAGCCGGAAACGGATACCCGAGAGACCAAGGTCGCCATCATCGGTCATCCCAACGTAGGCAAGTCAACCCTGCTGAACGCGCTTACCGGCAGTTCACGGGCAATTGTTTCTCCCATCGCGGGCACTACGCGCGACGCAGTGGATGAAGTGATTGAGAAAGACGGAAAGACCTATCGCTTCATTGACACCGCTGGAATCCGCCGCAAGGGCAAGACCCACCTGATGGCGGAAAAGCTCTCTGTCGTGATGGCGCGCAAACACCTGGAAGCCGCGGACGTCGCCCTGCTGGTGATTGATGCCGTGGAAGGCGTGACCTCTTCCGATGCCACCATCGGCGGCTACGCCCACGAAAGCGGGCGCTCCGTCATTATCGTGGTAAACAAATGGGACTTGATTGGCCCGGGACGAAAAGATGGCAAGCCCCCCGCTGACCGTACTGTCTACGAAGAGCAGGCGCGCCGGTCACTGAAATTCCTGGAGTATGCTCCCATCGTTTTTATTTCGGCTTCGTCAGGAAAGAACCTGGACAATCTCTTCAAAGCGCTGGCGTTGGTTTCGGCGGAGCGGCGCAAGCGCATCAGCACTTCGCAGATGAACAAATTTATCGACCGCGTGGATTTTGATCGCGCGTCGGTCCCGCATCGCCAGAAGGTGAAAATCTTCTACATGACGCAATCCAACGTGAGCCCGCCCACTTTCATCCTGTTTACTGACAAAGATGTGAAGCTGCATTTCTCCTACGAGCGCTTTCTCGACAATCAGATTCGCAAGGCGTTCGGCTTTATCGGCTCACCGATATGGATCAAGAACCGTCCGCGAAGAAAAGTAGAGTTGGCGCCCAGAAAAGATCGGCGCTAAAAATTTGTCGTTGAGTTATTGACGCCAGGAAATTGAGACCCAGAAAAATGGGCGGCCGCTCGGGCCGCCCTTCTCATCGCAATTTTGCAATTATTGCTGCTTGGCCTGCCCTGCCGCTGCGCCGACAGCTTGCTTCGGTGGCAACGGTTGCGGGTTCAGAGATACCTTGCTTGCCTTCGAAGTACTTCCAACCTGCTGCTTCGGTGGCAGTGGCTGCGGATTCAACGCCACCTTGCTCTCCGCCGAAGTTGCCCCAACTTTTTGTTTGGGTGGCAACGGCTGCGGGTTCAGAGATACCTTGCTTGCCTTCGAAGTACTTCCAACCTGCTGCTTCGGTGGCAGCGGCTGCGGATTCAACGCCACTTTGCTCTCCGCCGAAGCCGAACCAACTTTCTGTTTGGGTGGCAGCGGCTGCGGATTCAATGCAACCTTGCTCTCGGCTGAGGCCGAACCACCCTGCACCTTGGCAGGAACCCGGACGATTTTTTTCTTGGCGGGCGCTTTAGTTTCTGCAACCTGCGCTGATGCAGACACGCTGGTCATTACCGCAATTACACCAACTGCGAATAGCTTTTTCATGTTCCATCCTGATAATTTTGGTTTGAGGAAACGTCTGGGCCTGCGAACTCTTGCGCCGCCTGTTGGCCCGCATCGACGCGCAGATGTTAGTGGAATTGCGGACCTGCGGCAATGAGAAACGCCACGGCCTCGATATATCGAAAGCTATGTCTTTAAGACTGCTTCAGGCAATCCGCAGTCGCTCAACCATGCCTGCGCAGCCTCCAGCGCGTGATCGCACACCATCTTGTGCCGTATTTTTTTATCTCGTACGCGTTTACGCGTCGCTTCGTCAAGTTGAGGAAGAAGATCGAACGTGATGTTCGCCGGCTGAAAGCTCTTCACGTCGGCGCGTGTCAGATAGTTCACCAATGAACCCAGCGCGCTTTCACGCGGAGGCGAAATCGCCCGCGATCCCTGAGCAATGCGTGCAATGTGCATCCCCACCAGCATGCCCATCGCAATCGATTCTGTATAACCTTCCACGCCGGAGATTTGTCCGGCAAAGTAAACGTTGGGATGCTGCTTCATGTTCATCCATTTCGCCAGCAGCGTTGGCGCATTGATGTATGTATTGCGATGAATCTGCCCGTAGCGCAGGAATTTCGCATTCTCCAGACCGGGGATCAGGCGCAACACGCGGGCCTGCTCGCCGAATTTCAAATGATTCTGAAATCCGACCAGATTGTAAGAATCGGCCCGCAGATTCTCCTGGCGCAGTTGCACAACTGCATACGGCCAGCGGCCCGTCCGCGGATCATCCAGTCCCACAGGCTTCATGGGGCCAAAGCGCAACGTATCGCGGCCGCGGCGGCCAATCTCCTCAATCGGCAGGCAGCCCTCAAAGTAAGCCAGCTTCTCCCATTCGTGCCCATCCACTGACTGCGCGGAGATCAGCGCGTCATAAAACGCGTCATACTCTTCTTTTGTGAAAGGGCAGTTGATGTAATCAGCCGTGCCCTTGTTGTAGCGCGCGGCCATGTACACACGCGACATATCGATGGAATCAGCTTCGACGATGGGACTGATGGAATCGTAGAAAAAAAGATGATCGCTGCCGGAAAGCCGTGCCACTTCTTTCGATAGTGCGTCTGACGTGAGAGGACCGGTTGCAACCACGGTAAGCCCGTCATTCTCGTCAATGTGCGTGGCCTCTTCGCGAATGACTGTAATCAGCGGCTCAGCGGAGATCACCTCCGTGACGCGAGCGGCGAAGACATCACGATCGACAGCCAGTGCGTGTCCCGCGGGCACTGACGTCTCCTGCGCCAATTTGATCAGGAGCGATCCCGCGCGGCGCATCTCTTCCTTCAACAGCCACGGCGCGGTATTTTCACTCTCTGACTTGAGCGAGTTGGAGCATACCAGCTCGGCAAACTTGTCCGTCTGATGCGCCGGAGTGGATTTCACCGGACGCATCTCATAGAGCTCCACTTCAATTCCGCGCCGGGCACACTGCCATGCGGCTTCACATCCAGCCAGACCGGCGCCGATAATTCTGGGCTTCGTCATTTCGTTAAACCGCTCGAGTCTCTCGCGCCGGGGAGCGGAGTCTTGGCCGCATCGCTTTTATCATCGTTATTCGATTGGGCGTCACTTGACGCACCCGAGGCGCCGGCGAGACGATCCAGTGCCGGTCCAGTGAGCAACATTGTTTCCCATTCTCCCAGGATCTCAGCGCCCAGTGATTCGTAAAACTTCAGCGCCGGCTCGTTCCATTCCAGGACCATCCAGCGTATGCCGTAGCAGTGCTCATTCACCGCGATCTTTGCCAGTTCCTGCAGCAGCGCTTTGCCGATGCCGTGTCCGCGCAATTCCGGAAGCACGAACAGGTCTTCCAGATACAAACCCGGACGGCCGCGCCATGTCGAATAGTTGTAAAAGAAGAAAGCGAAGCCTGCCGGCTTGCCACTCCACTCGGCAATGATGCAGCGATATTTCGGTTCCGGGCCGAAGCCGTCACGCAGCAGGTCAGCCTCCGTGGCAATTGCCGCTTCGGGTTCTCGCTCATATTCGGCGAGACGACGGATGAAGTCGAGGATCAGCGTTGCATCTTCTGGGCGCGCTTTACGAATGGTGAGCATAGGCTTGGTGGCTACCGCCACTCATCTAGTTTACTAGCTGGCTGCTCATCCTTCCCGCCATTTACAATGGAGAATCAACGCCATACGCTGAAAATCAGCCACTGGGCTTGCATAAAAACGATCAAGGGGAGCGGATGTACGAAGTTACCGTAGAAGACACTTTTGCCGCCGGACATTACCTGCGCAACTACAAAGGCAAGTGCGAGAACCCGCATGGACACAACTATAAAGTCCGTGTGACCCTGCGCGGCGCTGAGCTGGACAAAGCCGGCCTGCTGCTCGACTTCAAAGACCTGAAAGAGGTCATGAAGCATGTCATCGACCGTCTGGACCACCAGATGCTCAACGATATCGAGCCGTTCAAGGTGCTCAATCCGTCGGCGGAGAATATTGCGAAGTATTTCTATGACGAAGCCAGAGGACGGTTGCAGGTTGTCACCAGCGGCCGGGTTAATGTGAAGGACGTCACCATCTGGGAGACGGACACTACCACGGCGCGCTATTCGGAATAAGGCCAGCAGCCAGTAAAAGCTTGCCGCTGATGGACACTGATTGAACTGATGAACGCAGATGAAAACCAGCAATCGGGTGATCGGTTGATCGAGTGATCTGGTGATCGGGAAGATTGAATTGCAGGCGCTTTGAAATGCAGGACAAAGCGCAAGTCGTGGACTTCAAAATTCCAGAATCACTAAATACCAAATACCAAATACCAAATACCAATTACTAATTACCAATTACAGATCCAGCCATGACCATCATTGAAATCTACCGTTCCATCCAGGGTGAATCGTCCTTCGCCGGTGTGCCCTGCATTTTTGTGCGCCTGGCAGCGTGCAATCTTCGCTGCACGTGGTGCGACAGTGAGTACACGTTCACAGGCGGAAAGAAAATGGCGGTGGAGGAAATAGATCAGGAGATCGCGCGGCTGGCCCCTTCCGGTCTGATTGAGTTTACCGGGGGCGAGCCCATGTTACAGGAGCGCGAGCTGGTTCCCATGATGGACCGTCTGCTCGCCCGCGGATACACTCTGCTGATTGAGACCAGTGGTGAACGTCCGCTGGAGAATGTGCCGAAGGCAGTGCACAAGATCGTTGACGTGAAATGTCCGGGATCCGGCGAAGGCGGCAGCTTTCGCCAGAGTAATCTGGCTACTCTGACTCGCAATGACGAAGTAAAGTTCGTCCTCGCCGATCGCGCGGACTACGAGTTTGCCCGCGACTTCACTGGTCAGAACGGGTTAGATAACATTGTGAACAGCGTGATCTTTTCGCCGGCCTTCAGCAAGACACCCAGTGCGCAGCGCGATACATCCAATGCGCAGCTTGATCCGCGCCTGCTGGCCGAATGGATCTTGCAGGATGGGTTGAACGTGCGTCTGGGATTGCAGATTCACAAGTTTATCTGGGAGCCCGCCATGAAGGGCGTGTGAAGGAAGGGTGTTTAGAAGGCGCATGTTTTAATGAAGGGGCGTGCTGTTTCCATTTGTCATCCTGAGCGCAGTCGGAGCGCATGCGACGACGCAGTCGAAGGATCTATGCATTTTCACGAGAAAACCTATTACATCTACTTCATGTCGAATAGGTCACGAACTTTATATGCTGGCGTCACAGGCAACATCAGAAAGTGAGTATACGAGGATAAGACCGGGGCGGTTGAAGGATTCACGTCAAGATATAAACTGGATCGGCTTGTGTATTGGGAGAAATTCCAGTATGTACGCAACGCAATCGCGCGAGAAAAGCAAATCAAACGATGGAAGCGAGTCAAAAAGGTTCAACTGGTCGTAAGTATGAATCCCACGTGGAAAGACCTTGCGGCGGATTGGTTTCCGGAGCTCAACGAAGAATGAAATACATAGATCCTTCGACTCGAGCTCGCATTCGCTCGCGCTCGCTCAGGATGACAGAGTCTTAAAGGATATTCGCGGTCTGGAGCGGAGCGGCAAAAAAGCAGATAATTTTAAGGCCGGGCCGGGCAGTAATGCTGCTCTTTCCCGACATCAAAACTTAGTTCACTCGTTCAGGCTTAAGAGGTGGTTCGTTGGCGGCTGCAAAACCGCGATCGGTGATTTTGTTAAGTGGCGGCATGGACTCGTCCGTGTGCGCGACTCTGGCGGTCCGTGAAACCGACGCCGCGGCACTGCACATCAGCTATGGGCAGCGCACAGAGCGCCGTGAGCTGCGGGCCTTTGAGAACATCTGCCTGCGGCTCGGCATTGATCAACGGCTCGCCCTGGTGAATGAAACCCTGGGCCGGATCGGCGGCTCTGCGCTCACAGATGAGACCATCGCCATTCCTGAGGCGGGTGAGGATATTGGACGCGGCAGGATTCCTGTAACCTATGTGCCGTTTCGCAATGCACATTTTCTGTCTGCGGCAGTGAGCTGGGCAGAAGTACTGGGGGCTTCACGCATCTACATTGGAGCCGTGGAGCAGGACAGTTCAGGGTATCCGGATTGCCGGCCGGAGTATTATCGCGCCTTCAATGAGGTGATCAGGACGGGAACGCGCGATGGCGGGATTGAGATTGTTACGCCCCTGATTGCCATGCGTAAGTCGGAAATCGTCAGAAAGGGCCTGGAAATCGGGGCGCCATTTGATTTGACGTGGTCCTGTTATGGTCGCGAAGATATGGCCTGCGGAATTTGTGAAAGCTGTGTGTTACGATTACGCGCTTTTGCTGACGCGGGTGCGCGGGACCCATTGCCTTACGTGGACCAGATGCAAGCCAGGGAAATTTAACAAGCCGGGAGGCGGAGAAGATATATGAAGATGAAATCCATTTACTTGAGTGTGGCGGTCATGCTGGTCGCTTTCAGCGCGATCAGCGCATGGCCCCAGGCAACACTCTCGCGCGTGACCGGAAAAGTCACCGACGGCGGTAAGCCGCTGGTTGGGGCCGAGGTTGTTTACACCAACCTGGGTACGGGCAAGACCTTCAAGGACAAAACCGGCAAAGACGGCACCTATACCATGGTCGGCCTGGAGCGGACCAATTACGAAATCGAAATCAGCAGCCCGACCGGCGAGAAGCTCTATAAGGCCAAGCGCACCATTGCAGCAGAAGGCGGCGGAGAGCAGACGGTCGACATTGATGTTTCCTCGGGTGCAGGCGGCGGCACGCCGGGCCAGCCGAAGATGACCAAGGAACAGATTGAAGCCATCAAGGCGCAAAATGCCAAGGCTGAAGGCATGAATTCACTGATCACACAGGCCCAGGCTGCCATGACGGCTAAGAATGACCAGGCGGCGATCCCTGTGCTGACGCAGCTAACCCAAATGGACCCCAACCGCTGGCAGTTCTTTTCGGCGCTTGCCAATTCCCATGCCAATCTCGGACAGTATGACGAGGCCATCCAAAACTACGACAAAGGCATTGCGGTGGCTCAGAATATTGTTGCCGGCAATCTGAAAGACTCAAAAAATCCCGATGCGGATCCGATCAAAGCGAAAGCCGGCCTCTCCCAGATGCTTTCTCAGGAAGGCAACGCGTACCTGAAGCTGAAGAAAAATCCTGAAGCCATTGCAGCCTTTGAAAAAGCGGCAGCTTTGGATCCAAATCCGGGAACGGCCTACTTCAACATTTGCGCTACGCAGTACAACACAGGAAACACGCAGGGAGCCGTGGCAGCGTGCGATAAGGCCATTGCCGCCGATCCTAAGCGCGCGGACGCTTACTTCATCAAAGGTTCGCTCCTGGTAGGACAGGGCACGCAGGGCAAGGACGGCAAGTACACGGTGCCGGACGGTACTGCGGAGGCGCTCAATAAATACCTGGAACTCGCTCCGGACGGTCCGCACGTCAATGACGTGAAAGAGATGTTGCAGGTCATTGGAGCAAAGATAGATACCAGCTACAAGGCCAAAAAGAAATAGGCTGATATGAAATGGGGTAAGGGCGGCGGGGCTATTCCGGCCGCCTTTTTATTGCCGTCGCAGCGTTGATTGAACGCTTGCACGTGAGTGGAAACGCCAATAGTATTATCGATTTCTTAGAACATTCGGCAATCTTATGGAGGCTTCGAAACTAATGAAAAGAGAAAAGATCTGGTTGGGGGTCGTTTGGGCCGCGCTGGCCCTGGCAATCTGTTGCCCGCCCGCAGCAGCGCAAAACTATTCCGGCGGGGTCAAAGGCAAGGTCACGCAAAATTCAGAACCCATGCCCAATCTGCAAATCGTATTCACTGACACGGATATGGGACGGCAATACAAGACCAAGACCGACAAAAACGGCGACTTCTCCTCTGCCGGCATGCGGCTCGCCAGCTACAAAATGGAGATCATCGGGGCGAACAAGGAAATCCTTTATACCAATAACCGCGTTGTGGTGGGCACGAATGACTTGCTGAATTTTCCTGTCGAACTGGCCAAACCGGAAGCCAGCGGCGGGACGGCGGGCGGTGCTGCGGGCGGCGCTCCCGCCGCCAGTGGTAACAGCAACAAGAAGCTGAGCAAGGAAGAGATTGCCAAAGCCAACGCTGACAACGCCAAGATCGGCAACCTGAATGAACTGATTAAGCAGGCACAGGCGGCCATGCAGCAACAGAACTGGGCGGACGCTGACAAGGCATTGACCCAGTTGATTGCCGCTGACGCCAACACTACCCGTTGGGAGTTCTACAAGGCGCTGGGCGACTCGCAACGCAATGAAGGCAAAGTGGAAGAATCTCTTCAGACTTATGACAAAGGTATCCAGGTGGCCGAGAGCATAGCCGCTGGAACCGCGGCGAAAGATCCGCGCAACCCCAATCCAGACCCGACCAAGGCGAAGGCAGGCGCAGGGACCATGCTGACCTCGCAAGGCAATGTCTATGTGCAGGTCGGCAAGACTGATCAGGCGATTGAGGCGTTCCGCAAGGCAGCGGAGATAGATCCGAATCCTGCCCTGCCGTACTACAACCTGTGCGCGCTGGCATTCAACGCGGGCAAGTACGATGCAGCCGTTTCTGCTTGCGAAAAATCCACCGCAGCCGATGCGACCAAGGCCGACGCGTGGTTCTTTAAAGGCTTCTCGCAAAAGAAACTCAATAACCCTGCAGCCAATGACTCGCTGAACAAATATCTCCAACTAGACCCGACTGGCATTCACAGCGCCGAGGCCAAGCAACTTCTGGCAAAGTAAGCAACCCTGCTGAATCGAAGGTAAAGGGCGGCATGATCCGCCCTTTGCCATTTCTGGCACAGAGTCGCGGGACTTTAAAAAACTTTACAAACCAGCAACTCTGGATCGCGGAACGTCATCCATTGATCTGGACGAATAGGTGCTCTCTTGGGAAATGCGTGGCGGTTCATTCTCGCTTGTCTTCGGCTGATCGCAGATCGCGAGATTTATATGCTTGTCTGGTTGGCTGTACGGAACCGTTTCACCCGCTCGGCATTTACAGAAATAACGCAGCCACGGGTAAGGCCAAGAGCAAAAGCGGCCACCGCTATGCAATCGCCTTCAACGCCAGAGTAACGGCAATGGCATCTTCCGCAACGGCAACCAGGGCATCTGGAACTCCGGTCTTCTTCACCAGCCAGGCGCGCAGGTAGTACATGCCGTAGCCTGCGCCAATGGCAGCAAGTCCGCCCAGAACCGCGCCCCTGATTCGATCATTACGCTCACGGCCGCTCAATGCAGCTCCAGCGAACGCCCCTGAAACACCACGCATGATTAGAGATGGAGGTTCTGTCCGATTCGGAGTCTTTGGCAGCTTGTCGGTAATCAGCTCTCCCAGCGCAGCGATCGCCAGGCCAACGCTCACAGGGCGTCCACTCAATCCGGTGGGATGTTCCTGGCCTTCGGCTTTATTGATGCGCATCATCTTGTAACTGACCACCGCAGGCGCGGTCATGGTACGCATTCCAGCCACTGCGCCGGCCGCTAATGCCCATGTTGGATTGTGTCTCTTCAATGTGGCTGACATCGTGGTTGGCTCTCCATGTACTCGTTGCTTCTGATGATGTTTGCTGTTCGTCGGGATGTGTCGATGGCTTATCTCGAGCAAAACGAGGGAAAGGCCTTTGTCTCGACCCAACCAGTCGCTTTGCTCCGCGACAAGCCCTCACACTACAATTCCTAACCATGAGTTCATCCGTCGCTCCAGCCGGCATTCTCGCGTTTGAACAGGCTTTGGAAGTGGTGTTGGCGCATGGCCGAAAAGTTACTGCGCCCAAGGTCGAGAAAACTGCATTGCTGGAATCGCTTGGCCGCGTGCTGGCCGTACCCGTGCTCGCCGACCGTGATTTTCCTCCTTTCCCGCGTTCTACGCGCGATGGATACGCCGTCCGCGCCGCTGATGTTCAACATCTTCCGGCCAAGTTGAAGATCGTCGGCCAGGTCAAGGCCGGCGGCTACTTCAACCAGACTGTAACTTCTGGCGAAGCGGTAGAGATTATGACCGGCGCTGCCGTTCCAGACGGCGCCAATGCAGTGGTCATGGTGGAACAGACTGTCCGCACGCTCGCCGAAAGCTCTGGAGAAAATGATTTTGTTCAAGTGGAGCGTTCCGTCATTACCGGTGAGAACGTCGTGCCTGCCGGAGCAGAAGCGCACTCCGGCGATCTGTTGCTGCCAGTGGGGATGAAGATTGCTCCAGCGCAGATTGCCATGGCTGCGGCCGTGGGGGCGGTCAATCTTTCAGTCTTCCGTCAGCCGAAAGTCGCCATCCTGGCCACGGGAGACGAGTTGGTCGACGTCAGCCATCGCCCCGGCGCTCATCAGATTCGCAACAGCAACACCTATTCACTGGCTGCACAAGTCACCGCCAACGGCGGCATCGCATGGCCGCTGCCCGTGGCTCCGGACGAAGAACGCAAACTCAGCACTCTCATCCAGGCAGGCATTCAAGGCGCGGACTTGCTGCTGCTTTCCGGCGGTGTCTCCATGGGCAAGTTTGATCTGGTGGAAAAAGTTCTGAGCGAGATGAACGCGGAATTTCTGTTCACTGGCGCGTTGATCCAGCCGGGCAAGCCGGTTGTCTTCGGCCAAGTCAGGTACGGCGAACGCACGGTACCGTTTTTCGGATTGCCCGGTAATCCTGTTTCGGTGACGGTTACGTTTGATCTTTTTGTCAGGCCGCTGCTTCAATCGCTCGCCGGATCAGAGCCAACCAGACTGCCTTCACTGAATGCGCGCTTGAAAAAAAGCCTTAAGACCAAAACCGGACTTACCCGGTTCCTTCCCGCTTTGGTTACCGGCGGCCTCTATGATCCTGAAGTTGACGTCATCCCCTGGCAGGGATCAGGTGACCTGCTGGCTTCTGCCCGGGCAAATTGTTATCTTGTGGTACCACCGGATCGGGAAACAATCGCGGAAGGCGAGACGGTTTCGGTGCTGGTACGCTGATGGCCAAACAACATTCCTCCCCAAAAAAAGCCATTCCAAAGCTTTCCCACTACGATTCCGCCGGCAAGGCCACCATGGTGGATGTATCCGCAAAAGCGGAAACTCACCGTGAAGCGGAAGCGTCTGCATTCATTCAAATGTCGGCTGAAGTGTTGCGCGCACTGCCCGCGAATCCAAAGGGTAATCCACTGGAAGTGGCCCGATTTGCAGGTATTTCCGCTGCCAAGAAAACTTCAGAACTGATACCAATGTGCCATCAGCTGCCTTTGTCTTTCGTTGATGTGACCACTGAGGTGTGCGAAAATGGCGTCAAGGTCCGTTCCCGGGCCGTAACCACCGCCCAGACCGGCGTGGAAATGGAAGCCATGGTAGCCGCCAGCGTGGCTGCCCTGACTGTGTATGACATGTGCAAGGCCCTGGACAAAGGTATTGTGATTCGGGAGGTCGTCCTGGAGCGTAAGTCCGGCGGAAAAAGCGGAGACTACAGGCGGAAGCGGCTCCCCTGATCTTCGGAAATAAAGCCCTGCGGAAATAAAGCTCTGCAGAAATAAAGCTCTGCGGAATTAAAGCTCGCGGAAATAAAGCCCAGCTCTAGAGAAACAAGGTTTCATGCCCAGCAATATCAAGGTTCTGCTTGTTGACGACAATCCCATGGTGCTGGAGATGTTGCGGCAGTCCCTTGCTCATTTCGCGACGATCCAAACTCTCACCGATGGCGCCGATGCGCTGCTCAAAACCATCGACGAAAAGCCTGACCTGATCATTGCCGATTACACCCTGCCCAATCTGGACGGCCTGCAACTGGTGCAGAAGATCAAAGCTCGCTCCGCCACTGCATCCATCCCTGTGATTCTTGTGGCCAGTAAAGCGGACATCAATGAAAAGCTGAAGCCGGTCCAGGACATGGTGGAAGATTTCGTCGAAAAGCCATTTTTCATCAAGGAAGCCTCCGCCAAGGTCAAGAAAGTGATTGACAAGATTTCACTGGAGAAGATGGCGCGGGAAGCCCCGCGCGATTCCGTATTGCGCGGCAGTCTGGAGCAGATGAACGTGCTCGACTTGTTGCAGTCACTGGATATGGGCCGCAAGACCTGTGCGCTTACTCTCAGCAATGGAGCTGACAAGTGCCGCATGTACTTTACTGACGGCCAGATCAACCACGCACAATACGACAAATTGAAGGGCGACGAAGCGGTTTACAAGGTCCTGGCCTGGACGGGCGGAACGTTTGAAATCGACTTCAAAGGCAGCAGCACGGAACAGACGGTCACGCAATCCACGCAAGGGTTGCTGCTGGAAGGCCTTCGCCTTCTGGACGAAACCAACCGCGATACCGAAGAAAACGTGCTCGAGGCATAGTTGCTGCCCGCCGCGAAAAAAAGATCCGGTCCCGCCAGGACGGCTGCCGTCCTTACCATCAGTGATTCGTCGTTCCAGCGCACACGAACCGATCTCTCCGGCCCCGCGGTGGCTGAGCTGCTTGCCAACGCCGGCTTTTCCGTCATCCACACCAGCATTCTCCCTGACGAAAAAGACCAGATCGCCGCACGGATCATCGAATGCAGTGAAATGAGCCATCTGGTGGTGACCACCGGAGGCACCGGCATCTCACCACGCGACGTCACACCGGAAGCCACACGGAGCGTCGTGGAGAAGTTAATCGAAGGCATACCGGAACGAATCCGCGCGGACGGCGCAAGAAAAACCCCCTTTGCTGCACTCAGCCGCGGCCTCTGCGGCGTCCGAGACAAGACCCTGATCCTGAATCTCCCCGGAAGTCCCAAGGGTGCAACGGAGTCGCTGCAAGCAGTGATCAGTCTGCTGGGTCACATGCTTGATCTGCTGGATGGCAAGACCGGACATTGATTGTTTTTGTCGCTTCGCTCCAAACCGCTTGAGATCCATTTCGTGGCAGCATCAACGTGCTCCTGTTGCAGCGGGCTCAGCGCGCAAGTCGGCTTCGCCCTCAACGAACACTAATTGTTTTTGTCGCTTCGCTCCAAACCGCTTGAGATTTATTCCCGTGCGGCATCAACGTGCTCCTGTTGCAGCGGGCTCAGCGCGCAAGTCGGCTTCGCCCTCAACGAACACTAATTGTTTTTGTCGCTTCGCTCCAAACCGCTTGAGATTTATTCCCGTGCGGCATCAACGTGCTCCTGTTGCAGCGGGCTCAGCGCGCAAGTCGGCTTCGCCCTCAACGAACACTAATTGTTTTTGCCGCTTCGCTCCAAACCGCTTGAGATTTATTTCGTGGCGTCATCATCGCGCTCCTGTTGCAACGAGCTCAGCGCGCAAGTCGGCTTCGCCCTCAACGAACACTAATTGTTTTTGTCGCTTCGCTCCAAACCGCTTGAGATCCATTTCGTGGCAGCATCAACGTGCTCCTGTTGCAGCGGGCTCAGCGCGCAAGTCGGCTTCGCCCTAGATGGCGTAGAGACGCGGCATGCCGCGTCTAAGGCGCCACATTTTTCGTAATTTCCAAGGGGAACCCATGCTCCGGTGCTACCCATGCCCAGCGCCGTAGGCGCGTCGCGAAGTTAGCCCAGCGCGTGAGCGCTGGGAAGATTGTATTTATGATGGTGAGCCCCGGAGGGGCGACACGCCTTACATACGTATTAACAAAAATCTTCCCCATAAAAAAAGGCGCCGCATTTCTGCAGCGCCCTCGATCTCCAAATAACGTTACCGTTTTGTTCCCGCTGATCCACCACCCGCGGCCGGCACACCTTCTGCCGGTTGCTTGCCGTGATAGTTGGGGAATGCCGGACGTTTCGCCACAGCCGGCGGGGCTTTCTTGAGCCCATCCATCACCAGAGCAACAGCCTTCTCCAGTTGCGGATCACGTCCGCTCATCCAGTCTTTCGGCGTGATCTCCACTTCCACATCCGGAGCCACGCCGTGGTTTTCTACGTCCCAGTCGCCGTTGCGATTGTAGAAAGCCACGCGCGGCGCAGTTACTCCGCCGCCATCCATGAGTTCGGGATAGTCGTAGATACCGACCAGTCCGCCCCACGTGCGAGTGCCCACCAGCGGGCCGATTTTGGCGTCGCGGAAGTACCAGGGCAATGCGTCACCGCCGGAACCGGCGTAAGCGTTGATGATCATCGCCTTGGGTCCGAAGATGGCGCCTACCGGTGTGGTGAAGTCTTTACCCTCGCGGGTCATCCAGTAGTTCTGCAGAGGACGGCGCAGATAGTCGATCACGTAATCTGCCGCCGAACCGCCGCCGTTAAAACGCTCATCGATCACTGCGCCTTCACGGCCCACCTGGGCAAAGAAGTAACGGTTGAAGGATGTATATCCGCCAAAACCTGTGTCAGGCAGATAAACGTAAGCCAGCTTGCCGCCGCTGATCTCGTCCACCTTGTGCAGGTTGCCGTAAATCCACGCGCGGTTGCGTAGGTTGCCTTCATTTTCAATAGGCACCGCCGTTACATTGCGTGCACCTTTTCCATCCGCACTTGGCGCAACTTTCAGAGTCGTGGACTTGTCCGCTGTTCCGGCAAAAAGTTCAAAGATTTCGTCCGTGCCTTTGAGTTCACGGCCGTTGACCGCCAGAAGATATTCCCCTTCCTGCACATTTACGCCCGGCAGAGTGAGCGGCGCGCGCAGTTGCGGATTCCAGTTTTCTCCCTGATAGATATGAGAGAAGCGGTAGCGGCCGTTTTCAACCGTGTAGTCCGCGCCCAGCAGGCCCACTTTGCCTTCTTCCGATGGCGGCGTCGGTGGCGTGCGGATGTACATGTGACCCACCGTCAGCTCGCCCAGCATTTCTGACTGCAGATAGCTGAAGTCATAGCGGCTGCCAATGTTTTCCAGATACGGCTCGTAATGTTTGATCGTGGCGGCCAGATCCAGACCATGCAACTTGGGGTCATAGAAGAAGTCGCGCTCAACGCGCCATATTTCGTTGTATTCCTGCTTCCACTCGGCCTGCGGATCAACCAGAACTTCCATCCGGGCGAGGTTGAGAGGCATGTCAGGCTTGCCTGCACCGCCGGGACCACCAGCAGCCGGGGCAGCGGCCGAAGCAATGAACCACTTCTTGTTCGTCGCACGGCCTTTGCTGTAGAGCATCTTCTTGCCGTCAAAGGAGATGGTGAGATCGTTGATCCCTTCCATCAATTTTTCGGCTTTGCGCGAAGTGAGATCGAAGCGATACAGCGTGGTCTGCTGATCAGGACCGGGACGTGATGGGTCTTCCATCAGGAAAATTGTCCCCGCCTTTCCCGCCACCAGCTGTCCGTAATTACGCGCGGGAATGGGCAGGGCAAGAATGCGCTGGCTGATGTTTTCCGCGTCAATCTTCACCACAACGCCTTCGGCTTTGGCTGCGCGGGCGGGCTTGGCATCCTGGGCCTTGGCTTTTTCTTCAGGACTCGTTGGACTCGCGTTCTCCTCGGCTTTCTCTTCCGGCTTGGGAGATTTGTCCGCGTCGGGCTTGGCATCATCGCCGGCGGATTTCTCTTCGTCGCTTTCCGGAGCCAGCGGTGAAGGCTGGTCCTTCCGCAGAACAATCAGATATGCGCTGCGCGTTACCGGACGATTAATGCTGGAAAGATCCAGCCATCCGGTGGTTGGTCCCACGTCAGTGCTGGCCGTGAAGTATAGGTATTGGCCTTTCTGGTCCCATGCTGGATAACGCGCGTCACTCAAGCCGTCAGTCAATTGCAGTGCTTTGCCCTGCTCCACCGAGTAGGCGAAAACGGCATTCATGTGGCTGGGCAGCTCTTTGTGGTAAGCGATCCAGCGGCTGTCCGGCGACCACATTGGCTCCATGGTGCGTTGCGGCTGGTCATAGGTGTTGCTGTCAACCTTTACCGGCGTTCCCTTGGCCAGGTCAACGTACCAGATATTCAGGCGCTTATCGGTCAGCGCGATCTTCTTGCTGTCCGGTGACCAGACCGGGTTGTAATAAAACGATCCTGGAGTCCCCAGCGGCACCTTCTTCACATCACCCATACCGTCGGGACTCTTGATGTGCAGAGCGTATTCACCGGATTCGTCGGAAAGATAGGCGATCGACTTGCCATCGGGCGACCACGCCGGATCACGCTCCATCACGCCCGGAGTGTTCGTCAGATTGCGGACGTCGCCTTTCTCGGCCGGCGCCGTCAGAATGTCGCCATGCGCTTCGAATACGGCGCGCGCGCCGCCGGGAGAAATATTGGCGGAAGAGATTTCGTGCTCAACCTTTTTGTAATGCGGGCGGATGTTGGGCAGATCAGCCGGGACAGTTACTGCCACGGTCTTCGCTTTGCCAGTAGCCAGGTCGAACAAACCGAGCGAGCCAAACTGCTCGTAAACAATCGCGCCCGGACCGGCCGATGCTGACTTGATGTCATTGGTCGCCGGCATCACGGTCTCAACCTTTTTCGACTTCACGTCATAGGCGTAAAGGCTGTATGGTCCGTTGCGGTCGGACAGGAAATAAACCTTGTTGCCCACCCACATCGGTGTTCCATCGTTGGAGCCATCGCGGGGAACAATGTCGATGCTGTAGTCATTCAGGTTCGCGACCCATATGTGCGACGCTTTGCCGCCACGATAGCGCTTCCATCCAATGGCTGACAGCCTGCGCGTATTGTCAGTGGGTACGTAGGCGATGTGTTTTCCATCCTCAGAGAAAGACCCGAACTCCGCCATGGGCAGCGGCAACTCATGCGGCAGCCCGCCATTCAGGCCTACCGTAAACAGACGGTTAAAACGCGAGTAGCTGTTGCGCGTTGACCGGAACAAAACACTCTTGCCGTCAGGCGACCAGCCCACCACCTCGTCCACGCCGGGGTGATACGTCAGGCGCTTCGGTACTCCACCGGAAGACGGAATCACGTAAACGTCAACGTTCCCGTCATAGTCGCCGCTGAAAGCAATCATCGAACCATCAGGCGAAAAGATGGGGTCGCTCTTGGTGCCCGGGCCGCTGGTGAGCAGCCGCGCTTCGCCGCCTTCACGCGACACCAGCCAGAGATCGCCGGCATAGGCGAACGCAATATGCGTCTTGGAGAGCGTTGGCTTCTGCAACAGAAGCGGACCGTTGGCGCTCGCGGGCATCGCCGAGACAATAACCAGGACAAACGAGGATAGGAGCAAGAGGAGTTTTTTCATGGACACCGCCAGAGTTGAAGGAGATAGACGTTCCGGGAAAGAGGAAGGTTAGCAGCTATTCACGCCCGGAACAAGCCATTGGGATTGCATCCAGCCATTGCATGGAGCGGGGATTGCATCTAGCGGAGCTTGCATGAATGTCATTTGAACCGGGAAGACCGCCGTAGAGACGTAGCTTTGCTACGTCTCCAACCGCCTCATCAGGGAATTTCTTCGAGACGAAGATTTGTACAACCGATATTCAGTCCTCGAATAAGTTGGCGTAGAGACGCGGCATGCCGCGTCTGGAACGCAACATTTCCTTGTAATTTCCAAATCTTTCATGTTCTCCGGGGCTACCCATGCTCACAGCGCCGCAGGGCGAAATTATGTAGCCCAGCGCGTGAGGAATTTTGAGGTTTGAAAACGAGCCCCGCAAGGGGCGGCACGCCTACACGGCTTCCAGCAACACCACCACGTGCGCAACAGCCGCGTGATCCAGATTCAATCCCTCAGGCGTTTTGGCCTTGATGCTCACCTGGTCCGGCTTGATCCCCAAAAGTCCGGCCACATGTTTCTGAATATTTTTCGCATGAGGCACGATTTTAGGCGCGGCCAGCACCAGCGTCGTATCAATATTCGAAATGACAAATCCCGCTTTGCGCACCTGTTTCATCGCCTCTTCCAGAAAGATGGCGGAGTCGGCGCCTTTCCATTTGGGATCGCTGGGAGGAAAATAACTGCCGATATCGCCTGCCGCCACCGCGCCAAGGAGCGCGTCCGTGATGGCATGGAGAAGCACGTCACCATCGGAATGCCCGGCCAGGCCTTTATCATGGGGCAAAAGGATCCCGCCGATCTTCAAGGGAACTCCGGATTGAAACTCGTGTGAGTCAAAGCCGTAGCCTATTCTCATGAACCCCCTACCGCGGATGAACGCGGATAAACGCGGATTTTTTTATTCTCATTCGAGAAGGCGAGACGCCTGAACTCGGGCTTCGGAGCTCCAAAATTCATAAGGAGCCCTACTTCCAGACTAGTTCCGCGCAGGTAGTTCAGAATTTGAGCCTCGTGGGTACGATCAAGACGCTTGACTGCCTTTAGTTCAAGAAGAATGCAATCATTCACAATCAGGTCCGCCTTAAATGATCCAACGTCTTTCCCTCTAAACCACACAGGAATAGGGATCTCGCGCTCGACTTTCAGGCCTGCTTCCGACAAGGCCAGGTACATACAATTGCCATAGACGGACTCGAGAAATCCGTAACCAATCTCGTTGTAAACCTCGTAATAGATGCCGATGATTTTCTCGCTTAAGTCGCGCGCCAGCAATTGTGAGTTTTGGTTTTCCATTCTGATCCTCGCCCATCCGCGTTTATCCGCGGTAAATCATCCGGCAAGGTTTTTCTCGCGTTTGTCGATCTGTGCCAGCAGAAACTCCGCCAGTTCCATGTCCGCCGGTGTAGTGATCTTGATGTTCCGGGCCGATCCCATCACCACCCAAACGCTTTCACCCAGCCGCTCGACTAAAGACGCTTCGTCGGTGCCGGTGAAGCCGTCGGAAATGGCGCTGTCGAAGGCGCGTTTGATCAACTCATAGCGGAAGCCCTGCGGAGTCTGGGCCTGGACCACGCGTTCGCGCGGAATCGTGGATGTAATGATGGCTCCCTCAGAGGCGCGTTCCACCTGCTTGATCGTATCCACCGCGGGAAGGCCCGCGATGGCCGCGCCGCGCTTCTCCGTCTCACGGATCACGTTAGCGATGATCTCGTCATCCACGAAAGGACGGACAGCGTCATGCACCAGCACCACGTCGTCCTTGGCCGCCTTCAGGCTGGCGATCGCGTTGGCCACGGATTCCTGGCGATGTTCACCACCTTCCACCAGCTCCACTTTCGCGCCCAGATTTTCTTTTTCCAGTCTTTGCCGGAACGGATCGATCTCATTCTTGCGCAGCGCGATCACAATCTGGCTGATCTGCTGGTTGCGGGCAAAGCAGCGCAGGGTATGAATCAGAATGGGCGTTCCATTGATCTCGAAGAATTGTTTGGAAGGCACACCTTTTTTGCCGGGCGCTGCCATGCGCGTGCCCAGTCCAGCGGCGGGGATAATCGCTATCACCTTCATGTCGGAGGAAAAGTATAACAACCTTTCTTATGTGTCGCTCCGCTCCACACCGCTTTAAATCACCCAACGTGGTCACGGCGACGTGCGCCCGTTGCATCGGGCTCGGCGCGCAAGTCGGCCTCGCCCTTATGAATACCCTGTGTCTGAGCTTATTGCTGATTGTGTTTGAGTAACGGGGTGGAGCAGGCATTTATGCCTGCGGTAAGCGTTTGACTGAACCGGGCCTTTAGCCCCTGAGGTCTGTTCTTACGCCGCTGTCCCAAACTTGTCGTCGTCTTTGCCGATATCGCCATCACCGGCCAGCACCTCGTTCAGGGCCCATTGAATACGATTGACCGAATCCTGGATTACCTTGACCTGTTCCGTCTGTTCTGCGGCATACGGCGAATAGAGAATTGCCTGCAGTGCATTGCGGATATGATGATTCATGGATGCCATGACCGCCAATTTGCGGGTCAGGTAGCGGTATCGCTGCTGTTCGTACGCGAAGGCCACAAGGCCGGCGCCAATGCCAATCAGGAGGTTATCAACCAGAGCGGCTGCGCCGGTTATGGCAAGTTTCTGGAATGCCATTTCCAGCAGCACTCCCAGCAGGAAGGTGCAGAAACCAAGAAAGAAGCTTCGTCCGGCACGCCGGTACATTGAGGGAAGCAGGACGTTCACGCCCATGATGGCCTGATTATTTCACATTACAATTGGGTACTCTGGAGGCACGTGCGGCAACGAGTGCTTAAGTTCGTAAGCGAGAGACGGCTGCTATCGCCGGGCGAAAGGCTCGGTGTGGCTGTTTCCGGCGGGGCTGACTCAGTGGCGCTTTTGCGCGTTCTCGCCGAATTGCAGCCTGAGCTCGGCGTAGTGCTCAAGGTGTTGCACTTCAATCATCACATTCGCGGCGCGGAAGCCGATCAAGACCAGGCGTTTGTGGCGGTGCTGGCTGAACAGCTTGGCCTGGAGTTTCACTGCGGCAATGGCGATGTGCCGGCCTGTGCGCGTGAGCGCAAGCTTAGCCTGGAGACTGCGGCGCGCGACTTGCGGCATGGCTGGTTTGCACAGCTTCTTACCGCCGGCAAGGTAGACAAGATCGCCACCGCGCATACCCTGGACGATCAGGCGGAAACCGTCCTGATGCGCGTGATCCGCGGAACGGGAGTGCGCGGCCTGGCGGGCATTTCACTCGTCCATCAGGAAAAGATGCTGGTCCGTCCTCTGCTGTCCATTCGTCGCAGTGAGATTGAGGCCTATTTAAATGCCCTCAAGCAGCCGTGGCGAGATGACGCCAGCAATCAGGACGTCGCTCACACTCGGAACCGGGTCCGCCATCAGCTGCTGCCCATGCTGGTGCGCGATTTCAACCCGTCGATTCATCACCGGCTCGCCGATATCGCGGAAATTGCCCAGGCAGAAGCAGATTATTGGGCAAAAGAGCTGGCAGTTGTGATGCCGCGCGTACTGCGGCAGGGCAAGCCAAGCCGCAGTGGCCGCTCCAGTGCCGGGGAAGCAGGCGACGTTCAGGCGCTGGATCTGACCTATTTTCAGACGCTGCCTCTTGCGGTGCAGCGCCAGGTCTTGCAAGAGGTTGGATCGCGAATGCGAGTGGCGCTGGAGTTCAAGCACGTACAGGAACTGCTGGCATTCATCGCAATCGGCAAGCCGGGAAAGCGCTTGGAACTCCCACAGGGACTGGTGGCGGCCAGGAGCTTTCGCGAGCTGCAGTTCAGCCTGTACGCCGAGCAGAAAATGGCTGAAGACTATGAATTCGCCCTGCCGATTCCGGGGGAAATCGCTGTTTCCACACTGGGTTCCATCCTGTGCGCAAGGGTAATAACTGCCGGAGATCGGGAGTTATCAGGGTATAATCCGGCATTGCTTTTGGATCGCGCTCTGCTCCAGCCGGAATTGACTCTAAGAAACTGGCGGGCGGGCGACCAGTTCAGTCCGGCACATACGGGGTCACCCAAAAAGGTTAAGGAACTCTTGCAACCAGGCCGCATTGGCCGGACGCTCTCCGCCAGAGAGCGAAAAGCATGGCCGGTCATTGAATGCGCAGGCCGGATCGTCTGGATGAGAGGTTTCCCGATAGCCAGGGACTTCGTCTACCGCGCGGGCGACGCAGTGCTGATCGAAGAAAGATAATTCAAAACGCAGGGGCCAGCGCGTGAGCACAAGCTTGTCACAAGAGTACCCGCGAGTCATTTTATCCGCCGATCAGATTAAGAAGCGGGTCCAGGAGATGGCCCGCCAGATTGCGCGTGACTATCAGGGCAGAACTCTGCACGTGATTGCTGTGATGGAAAATGGCTTCATGTTCATGGCCGATCTGGTCCGCGAACTAAATATGCCCATCGTATGCCAGTTTGTGAAAGGCGAATTTAACGATGAGCATCCCAGCACAACCGAGATCTTTTACAGCCCTGAAGTTGAAGTCGCCGGCAAAGACGTCTTAGTTGTGGAGGCCTTAATCCAGTCCGGCCTGACCAGTGAATTTCTGTTACGGAATCTGACCAGCCGGGGCGCATCCAGCGTGAAACTGGCGGTCCTTTTGGACAAGCAGGCAGCCCGGCGAGTGTCATTACAGCCTGATTACTTTGGTTTTCTGCTGAATGACAGTTTTGTCGTAGGCTATGGGTTGGGGGACGCCCATTCAGGCCGGAATTTACCGTATATTGCAGCAAAAAGCTGACGTTAGCCATCTGGACGCTTAAGTGAGGTTAAGCGTTTTACTGCCTTCCCACTTGCTCAAAGGGGTATAGAATTGATGAATTGCAAAGTTTTAGACCGACACGCGTCGAGCCAGCATCTAAGAGTTTGTATATTCTTAGCCCCGAGCAACGGATCGCCTGAACTTTTTTGCAATCCCAAGCGTCTTTATAAATAGCACAGTCGATGGTGGTCCCCCGGTCCATGCGGCCGTTGGGGCAGGAAATTAGGAGTACTGAGTGAATTCGACATTTAAAACGGTGGTTTTGTGGGTTGTTCTGCTCCTGGTTGGCGTGGCCCTCTGGAAGATGATTCAGGGCGGCGGCACCAGCGCCAAGGACCAGGAGATCAGCTGGACGGACTTTACGAACCAGGTAGCCCAGGGCAACGTTGCTGATGTAACCATCGTCGACAACAGTGAGGCTCACGGCCACTATCGGAATGACAAGAACAGCCAGTTCCATCTGATCGTCCCGGCCAACAATCCGGAACTGCTCAAGGCACTGGATGCCAATAAGGTTCGCGTGACCTTCCGCAGCAACAATGGCCAGAACTGGCCCATGTTGTTGATCCAATTCTCTCCGCTCCTCCTCATCGGCGTGTTGTGGTTTGTGATGATCCGCCAGATGCAGACCGGCGGTAACAAGGCCCTGAGCTTTGGCAAGAGCCGCGCTCGTTTGCTCTCCATGCAGCAGAAAAAGATTACGTTCAAAGATGTGGCCGGCGTGGATGAGGCAAAAGAAGAGCTGCGCGAGATTATTGAATTCCTGCGCGAAGCCCAGAAATTCCAGAAACTCGGCGGACGCATCCCCAAGGGCGTCCTTCTCGTCGGCCATCCCGGAACTGGTAAAACGTTGCTGGCTCGGGCCGTTGCCGGCGAAGCCAACGTACCGTTCTTCAGTATCTCGGGTTCTGACTTCGTGGAAATGTTCGTCGGCGTGGGCGCAAGCCGCGTTCGCGACCTGTTTGAGCAGGGCAAAAAGAACGCTCCCTGCATCATCTTCATCGATGAAATTGACGCCGTGGGCCGCCATCGTGGCGCTGGCCTTGGCGGCGGACATGATGAGCGTGAACAGACCCTGAACCAGTTGCTGGTGGAGATGGACGGCTTTGAATCTAACGAAGGCGTGATCCTGATCGCCGCCACCAACCGGCCTGACGTTCTTGACCCGGCCCTGCTGCGTCCCGGACGCTTTGATCGCCGCGTTGTGGTTCCACTTCCAGATGTTCGCGGACGTGAAGAAATTCTCCGCGTACACACGCGCAAAATTCCTCTGGCTGATGACGTTGATCTCGCCATTCTGGCGCGCGGCACACCGGGCTTCTCCGGCGCCGAGCTCTCCAACATGGTGAATGAAGCGGCGTTGAATGCAGCCCGCTGCAATCGCAAGTCAGTTCTGATGTATGACTTCGAGCTGGCCAAAGACAAAGTGCTCATGGGCGCTGAGCGCAAGAGCATGCTGCTGACCGAGGAAGAAAAGAAGGTCACGGCCTATCATGAGGCCGGGCACGCCATTGTGGCCGCCTTGAGCCCGCATGCTGACCCGCTGCACAAGGTTACGATCATCCCGCGCGGTATGGCGCTGGGTGTGACCATGCAGCTCCCGGAGACCGACAAGCACAATTACACCCGCGATTACCTGGAAACACAGCTGGCTGTGCTGATGGGTGGACGAATCGCAGAAGAGATGTTCCTGGATCAGATGTCGACGGGCGCCGGAAATGATATTGAGCGCGCCACTGACCTCTCCCGCAAGATGGTTTGCGAATGGGGTATGAGCAAGCTCGGTCCGCTGACGTTCGGCAAGAAAGATGAACAGATCTTCCTGGGCCGCGAAATCGCCCAGCATCGTGACTTCAGCGAAGAGACGGCCAAAGAGATCGATAGCGAAGTCCGTCGCTTCGTCAATAACGGCTATGACAGCGCCAAAAAGATCATCACCGACAAAGGTGAGATTCTGGTTCGCATTGCCCTGGCGTTGCTGGAGCGTGAAGTGCTGGATGCAGCCGAACTGAAGCTGATCATCGAAGGAAAGCCGCTTCCCGCCCGTGTCCTGCCCAACAAGGGTGACGACGGCGTGCAGCAGGTGCTTCGTCCGGAGCCGGGTCGCACACCCGGTATCGCTCCAGGCAAGACTTCACCGGCATAAACATCGAAACTTAGACTCTTAAGGGCAGCTTCGGCTGCCCTTTTTTATCTGGTATCAACACCGTCGGGCCCATCCTTCGCCGAAATATCCTTGAAACACAGTGATCAAAAAGCTACATTCCAAGCCACAGCTTTAATCCCTTCTTGTTAAGTGATACTCCATCGGGGGAGGTATCTGCGCAAATGGCAGGAACAGTCATGGCGGTTGGCCCCAAAGGCTTCGCGGGGATCAATCCCACCATCTTTCAACAGGATTTTTTCGTGGCCCGGCGCAAGATCTTCTCCTTTACACCCAAGCTTTACATCTGGGACCGCGAGGGCCGTACGATGGCGTTCGTACGCCAGAAGTTCTTTGCCCTGCGGGATGACGTGCGTGTGTTTACCGATGAGACGCAGAGCTTTGAACTGCTCCGTATCAAAGGCCGAAGCATCGTCGATTTTGGCTCTGCCTTTGATGTGATGGACTCCCTCAACAATCAGAAGGTGGGCGTCCTTAAGCGGCGCGGCTGGAAATCCCTGCTGCGTGCCGAATGGCACATCATGGATACGCTCGATCAGGAGATTGGCAGGATTCAGGAAGACTCCGCATTGCTGGCAGCGGTCAGAAGGCTGGTCTTCCGGTTTATTCCCCAGAATTTCACTTTCGAATTGGGCGGTCAGGTGGTTGGAACGGCGAAGCAGAGCTGGAACATTTTTGCTCCCACCATGACGGTTGATTTCACCACTGATCCCGGCAAGCGGCTGGATAGGCGGGTACTGGTTGCCGCCATCATGCTGTTGATGAGCGTGGAGAAGAATCAGGAACGCAACTAGACGAATCCCAAAACCAGGGAACCGACTTCCGATCAATCATCGGCCTCGGACAATGCCTTGCGCCAGTTTGCAGGCGCCTCCAATTTGAAGTTTTCAAACAGGAACCCACCGCTGGGCTGAAGAATTGTCTGTGCAAGCTCAAGAACCTGAGCGGGATCGTGAGTCGAGAATGCAGAGTCAAAGGTTGCCGAAAACCGATCTGCAATTGATGGATCAGTTTGGGCCAGTCTCCTCGGCACGCCTTTGCTTTTTGCCGACCATCGTCCTGTGGACCGGAAATAGAAATCAGCCAGAAGACCATAGAGATTGGTCATAGAAGCTGTAAGCTCTGTGTGGTTGCGAGGCGTACGGATATCGTCACAGACATCGCTGATGAAATAACGAGCGCGCTCAATATCCGGCGCTGTCCATTCCGGTGGACCGGCATTGATTACCGCCCGTGCCAGTGTCTTGAGTGATCGTGACAGCTCATCTTCTCCGGGAATCTCTTTCCCATCAAGAACCATCATGGGAAGCGATGGGATACCGGAAGGACGGTCCCGCTCCCAAAAGAAGTAGTTCAGGGTTTCCGGATCGTGAACAAAGGCTTCCACCGGCCAGCCCTGATGTACGAACGACAGCCGATAAGCAGCCGGTAATTTCTCATAGATCACGACCAGATCCAGGTCTGAGGAAGGCGTTGCTTCGCCACGTACAACGGATCCCGCAAGAAAGATTACCTTTGCCTCGGGGAAATGTTCCTTCCAGATATCATTCGCAGCGTCGATTGGAGAAGGTCTCACCTGCTTTGTCACCATCAGTTTTCCGGTGTTATGAGATTCGGATGAGAGGCTTGCCGTTCGGCAGCACTTCTCCGATTTCAACAGCTGGTACTCCGGCGCCTTGCAGAGCTTGAGTGAGGCCAGGGGCGTCGGCCGCAGCGACGGACAACAACAAGCCACCCGCAGTTTGTGGATCAAACAGGATCGTCTTCACTTCATCGGGAATAGCTCCCGCATATCCAACCAGACATTCGGCAAAGTCACGATTCGCATTCAGTCCGCCGGGAATGAACCCTTTGCGTATACATTCCAGCGCACCATCCAGCACCGGTACGGATGAAGCATTGATCCGCACGCTCACGCCGCTGCCGGCAGCCATTTCACGCATATGGCCAATCAACCCGAATCCGGTAATGTCCGTGGCGGCATGGACCGTCGCGCCACTGGAAATCGCCACCTCCGCCGCCTTGGCATTCAATGTCGTCATGGACCTGGTAGCTGCCTCAATCCATTCCTGTCTGGCTTCGCCCTTCTTGATGGCCGTTGAAATTACTCCGGTGCCAATCGCCTTGGTGAAGATCAGCCGGTCGCCGATTTTTGCATCGGCATTGGCCCATACCTTTTGTGGGTGAATACTGCCAGTAACCGAATAGCCGAACTTGATCTCAGGATCGCGAACGCTATGGCCGCCGATCACCGCACAGCCAGCCTCCATCATCTTTGATAGGCCACCTGCGAGAATCCGCTCCAGAACATCGAGATCACCCTTTTCGGGGAAACAGACAATAGCCAGCGCACTCATGGGGCGCCCGCCCATGGCGTAGATATCGCTCAGGGAATTAGTGGCTGCAATCTGTCCGAAGGTATAAGGATCGTCCACGATGGGCGTGAAAAAATCCACGGTCTGGACGAGCGCCTGCTCCGCCGAGATTTTATACACTCCGGCGTCATCGGCTGTGTCAAAGCCAATCAGGACGTTCGGGTCATGTTGCCGGGCTAATTTCCCAAGCACCGTGTCCAGCGCCGCCGGACTCAGCTTGCTTGCTCAACCCGCGGCTTTGACCTGCTCTGTCAGCCGGACTGTTTTTACTGCTTCGGACATGGGTTCATTCTAGCAAGTTCGTTCCTGAAATCCCGAGCATAGCGAGGGATCCCTATAGCTACAAGGATGGCCGCGAATCAACGCGAAAAAGCGCGAATGAACTCTTAAGAAAAATGGCTCAATAATGGTAGGCAGATTTAACGCGGTATCGAAAGAAATAAAAATCAGTTTTTGGGTTGATTCGTGCGTTTAGCGTTTATTCGCGGCTAAATTGCTCTTTCGACGCTCTTCTAAGACTGTAGGGGTCCCTCGCTCTGCTCGGGATTTCAGAAACAGCTATGCTCGGGACTTCAGAAAAAGCAAAAACTCAATACGTTACCGCTACCACTCTCACTGCCGGGATCTGCCCATCCCAGTCAGCCGAGACATGTTCCAGAGTGAGGCGGAAGCCGCGCGACTGGTGCGCCGCCAGCGGTGCACGATCCAGAGTGCCGTAGTCAACGTAAGGCGTATTGGGCATCACCACCATCACTGGCAGGGTTTCTTTCTGGGCCGTCTCGCCAAGAGAGTTCTTGAACAGGACTTGTACCTGCGCTCCGGTGATTTTTTTGTCCCCGGCATTATTGATGGTGCCTTCGATGTAGGTCACTGAACCGCCGGCAAAATTTTCCGCCGTTGCCATGTGGAGATTTGTAACCTGGAGCTGGGAAACGTAAGGATCCGCCTTGGGCCCCTGGTTCGCCTTATTGCGTGCAATGATTCCGACTGCAATCAACACAACCAGGACCATGGCTCCGCCCAGCGCCATGGGCAGCCAGTTGCGCTCGGGTACCTGCTCAGCGTGAGAAGTAAAAGCTTGCGGTGTTTCCGGTTCCGCCATGAGGCGATTCTACCCCATCACGAGCTCGGCGCAACAAGGTGCGTTGTTAACCAGGGAAGCTATTCACCGGCAATGGTCATGCCATCAATACGCACGGTGGGAGAAGCCAGCGAGCCGCGAAACTTGAGATCACTGCCAATCTCCACGATGTTATTCAGCATATCTTTCAGGTTGCCGGCGATGGTGATCTCTTCCACTGGATAGGTGAGCTCACCATTCTCGATCCAAAGCCCGCTGGCTCCGCGGGAGAAATCTCCCGTCACCAGATTCACGCCAAACCCCAGAAACTCGGTTACGTACAGGCCACGCTTTACATCCGCGATAATCTGCTGCTGCGTACGCGTCCCCGGCTCAAGATAAAAATTGCCGGAGCCAGTCCCCGGAGTGCCCGCCAGGCCTCGAGCCGCGTTGCCCGTCGTCTTCAGTCCCAGCTTGCGCGCCGTGTAGGTGTTCAGCAGGTAGGATTTCAGCACGCCCTTTTCAATCACAACTGTGCGTCGCGTAGGCACGCCTTCGCCGTCGAAAGGTGAAGTACCGAAGCCGCCGACCATGGTTCCGTCGTCAATCAGGGTGATGTTTTCACCCGCCACCTTCTGGCCCAGTTGATCGGCCAGGAAGGTCGCCTGGCGATAGACTGCATCTCCGGTAGCGGCGTCAAAGATGTTGTCCAGGATGGAGCCGGCCACCGTGGGATCCAGCACCACTGGGACCCGGGTGGAAGCAATCTTGCGAGCGCCTACTCTGCGCAGGGTGCGGCGCGCTGCTTCACGGCCAACATCCTCCGGACTGTCCAGCTTGCTCAGTGTGCGCGCGGACGAATACCAGTAATCGCGCTGCATGCCGCCATCTTCAGATTGGGCGATGGGAGCGGCATAGACCGAGCACAGCGAGCGACGATATTCGCCCACAAAGCCGAGTGAGTTCGCCAGCACCTTGCGTCCCGTGCCTGCGTCAAAGGTGCCGCCATCAGAATTTTTCAGTCGTGGATCGGAACTCAGCGCAGCCTTTTCCGCGCGGCGCGCGTATTCAATGCGTTCTTCCGGAGCCAGCGAATAAACGTCGTCATAATAGAGCTGAAGATCGCCCGGGAGTTGACCAAGCTCAGACTTATCAGGCAGACCAGCCGTGGGATCAGGCGAGGTGATTTTCGCCAATGCGATGGCCCCGCTCACCAGCGTCGCAATTCCGTCCGCAGTAAAGTCACTGGAGTAGGTACTGGCTGCCTGCTGCCCGTGGAACACTCGCAATCCCAACGCGCGGGACCCGGCTTCCTTCAGCGTTTCCACTTCTCCCATCCGGACAACGGTGGAGAACTCGGTGCCATCGCGGACAACGGCTTCGGCCAGGGTGGCGCCGGCCTTCATGGCGCGATCCACAACATCCACTGCGATCTCGCGCAAATCGATCTGGCTTTCGAGCAGAGCTTCGGTTTTGGCTGGCATCGTAATCCTAACTGGCGGTGCCGCCCACGGTCATTTTGTCCAGCTTGATGGTTGGAATGCCCACACCTACAGGAACAGACTGGCCGTCTTTCCCGCAGGTACCTACACCCTCGTCCAGCTGAAGATCGCTGCCGACCATCGATACCCTGGTGAGCGCATCCGGGCCGTTGCCAATCAGCGTGCAGTTTTTCAGGGGCGCAGTGATCTTGCCGTTTTCAATCATGTAGGCTTCTGAAGCCGAGAAGACGAACTTGCCGCTGGTGATGTCCACTTGCCCGCCGCCAAAATTCACCGCATAGACACCGCGGTTCACGGAGCGAATGATATCTTCCGGGGCATCTTCACCCGCCAGCATGTATGTGTTGGTCATGCGCGGCATGGGAATGTGCTCATAGCTTTCACGACGGCCGTTGCCAGTATCAGGCATGCCCATCAGCTTGGAAGAAAGCTTGTCACTCAGGTAGCCCTTGAGGATGCCTTTTTCGATCAGGACCGTATTCTGCGTGGGCGAGCCTTCATCATCCACATTGATCGAGCCACGGCGTGAGGGCAGTGTGCCGTTATCAACCACGGTGCATTTTTCGGAAGCCACGCGTTTGCCGATAAGTCCGGAGAACGCCGATGTGCCTTTGCGATTAAAGTCTGCTTCCAGGCCGTGACCAATGGCTTCATGCAGCAGAATTCCCGGCCATCCCGGTCCGAGCACAACTTCCATCTCTCCGGCGGGGGCCTCGCGGGCGTCCAGCTGGATAATTGCCTGTCGGGCAGCGTCCTGCGCGAAGTATTCCGGCGTCTTGTCAGTGTGGAAGAAATCCAGCGCCACGCGGCCGCCGCCACCAGCGGCGCCACGAGCTGAGTTCTGGCCTGACTTGGCGATGCAGCTCAGGCTGAAGCGCGCCATGGGCTGAACGTCAGTGGCGTAAGTTCCGTCTGAGCCGATAACCAGGATCTGGCGTAATTCATCGGCATAACCGCCGCGAACCTGAACAATGCGTGGATCGTAAGCGCGGGCGGCTTTGTCGGCGCGCATCACCAGCTCAACCTTGGCGGCGATATCAGCATCTGCGGCAGGTGTTGCTACCTGGTATAGCTGATGCGCCTTGGCCTGCTTCAAGTCCTGTATAGGCTCCTTGGCCGGGCCGCGCGCGATCAACGCTGCCGTGCGCGCAGCGCGCAGAATCTTATTAGGCGAAAGATCGTCTGTATAGGCATAACCGGTGCGCTCGCCAGCCAGAACGCGTACACCGCATCCCGCGGAGATGCCCTGGGAAGCTGACTTCACCATGGATTCATCCACGGAGATTGAGGTTGATGTCAGATATTCAAAGTAAAGATCGGCGTATTCGCCGCCGGCCGACAGGGCCTCGCCCAAATAATTCTGGAGGTCGTTAGGAGTCAGGCCAAACTTCTGGAAAAATAGCGATTGATTCTGGGTCATGAGTTCTCTTGATTAGATGTGCCAGGGCCGGCAAACGGCGCAAGTCTGCTACCTTGATATTGTCCCATTGTTCGTGGCATGCGGCAAAGCACCAAAGTTGCTTAGATCCCTTTCACAGCCATAAGTGTGAGCAATGACAGCCATTGAACTAAGAACTAACCGATTGAACAAGGGTGAAACTCAAGATATGATAGCGCTCCTTTTAGCTTAAGCAATCTTCAGAAATTTCTCATGAATTTTGACCTTCAAGCGGCTCTCTGGGGCCTGGCAGCGCTGATCGCACTCATTGTTGAGGTGACACACCGGACTTTTTACCTTGTCATTGTGTGTGTTGCCTGTGCTTTGGCCGCGCTTTCAGTGTTCTTCTTTCATGCCACGCTGGGTGTGCAGTTTACCGTGATCATTGTGACCAGCCTGGCTGGAATACCGATCGTGGGGAGACTTCGCGACCGGAGCCGGTCGTCACACTTTCCGGCGGACCGGGGCCAGACGGTCAAGGTGATCGCTCTCAAGGACGGGCGCTTGCGTGTGTTGTACCGGGGCGCCGAATGGGACGCCATTTACGCTGGACCGGAACCGCTTCCCGGAGAACGCCTGAAGATTGACGAACTGGAAGGCAGCACGCTGAAACTAACCAGTCTTTAATTTTCAATGCATTAATTTTGAATGTACTTCTATAGGGAGAAGAGATGACCGAATCAATGGGAATGATCGTGGGTCTGGTAGCGGTGTTCACCGCTTTCATCATCGCGTTGAGCTCACTCAAGATTGTTCCGCAGCAGAGCGCGTGGGTCCTGGAGCGCCTTGGCCGCTATCACCGTACTCTGGGAGCAGGCCTGAACATTATCACTCCGTTTGTTGACCGTATCGCCTATAAGCACAACCTGCGCGAGATACCCATGGAAGTGCAGCCCCAGGTTTGCATCACCAAGGACAACACACAGGTCACCGTGGACGGAATCATCTATTTCATGATCACTGATCCCAAGCTTGCTTCCTACGGGTCCAGCAACTACACCATGGCGATCACGCAATTGGCGCAGACAACTTTGCGTTCGGCCATCGGCACCATGGATCTGGACCACGTGCTGAGTTCGCGCGCCACCATCAATGCGGAGATTGTGCAGGCACTGGATGAAGCTGGCGTGACCCGGGGAGTGAAGGTGTTGCGCTATGAGATCCGCGATATCACGCCTCCGGAAGCAATCATCAAGGCCATGGAGCTGCAGATTACAGCAGACCGCGAGCGGCGCGCAGTGATTGCCAAATCAGAAGGCGAGCGCACGCAGCAGATCAACCAGGCGGAAGGCCAGCGCCAGGCGGATATCAATCGCTCCGAAGGCGAGAAGCAGGCGGCCATCAATCGCGCCGCGGGGCAGGCTGAGGCCATCGAACTGGTAGCCAAAGCCACAGCCGGCGCAATCTCCACGATTGCGGAAACTGTCTCCAAGCCTGGTGGCTCTGAGGCGCTTCAACTTCAGGTGGCCAAGGATTACGTTGAACAGTTTGGCAACATCGCCAAGCAGGGAACAACCATCCTGCTGCCGGCAAATCTTGCCGATCTCGGTGGACTGGTTGAGACAGCGTTCCAGATCATCCGGTCAGGCGATAGAGGCGCCGGTCAGGGAGCGAAGGCGGCCGCGGCTGCAGCCGGAAGTTCCAGCACCGCACTCTCGTCTGGCAGATAGCTTTTGCTTCTGGAAGATAAAAAGACAGGCAAGTTTCAAAATCATTGATCGAATATCGAAGATCGAAGCGCGATTGTGACCGCAGACCAGCTCGCACGCTCATTGCAGCTCTTTCTTGCCGAAGCAAGAACAACGAACGGCGCGGTCGTCGAAGATGGCCAGGTCATGTTCGACCTGAGCACCTCGCAGTATTCCATTTCGTGTGAACGTGAACGTTGTCTCCTGCACTTGTGGTCAGACCAGCACAACGTCGTACGCCATGTGGTGAGTGCGGAAGCCACAGCAAAGAACGGGAGCATGGTGCTTACGGTCAAGCGCTTTGGTCAGCCTCGTCCGATCAAGATGGAAATCTACCGTGACCGCGACCGTCGAACTCCTTCGGCAAAAAACACGGCCCGCAGCCAGTATGCGCGTCTGCTGGAGCGCATGATTCGTCGTCAGTCGCCGGACTGGCGTCTCGATAAGCTTTCCACCACCATGGACCTGGAGCGCAGCTTTTCACCCGTCTATGCGCGCGGGCTCCTGCGCAAAGGCCAGAGTTCGTTTGCAGTCTTTGGCGTGAATCATCAGGAGACGCAGGGTGCCGTAGATGCGGCGCTCAGCTTCGCTCTGCTCTGGCTGGATGCATGCCGCGAGCGCGAAGCCGGCTCCAGCCTGGTGGAAGGGCTGAGAATCTTTGTGCCCCGCGGCCACGCCACAACGTTGCAGATCCGCATGGCGCACCTGAATCGCGCGAAAGCGAAGTTCCAGTTGTATGAGCTCGACGAGCGGGATGAGTCGCTCAACGAAATTGATACCGCGGACACCGGCAATATTGACACGCGTCTGCTGCAATCGCCGAATGCCGAGCAAACACGTGGGCGATTTGCGGCCGCCATCAGCAAAGTTCTGGGCTCGGTGTCCAACTCTGAAGTGGCCGTGCTGGGTCCCGCGGAGATTGGCTTTCGCCTGCATGGGCTGGAGTTCGCCAAAGTGCGCACGGTAAACGTGCCGGGAAGCTTTCAGATCGCGGAAGAGTTTGTGTTCGGCACGGCAGGCTATCAATCTCACCTCACCGAGGAAACCCAGCCTGATTTTGATCGCTTTATATCCCTGCTGAAAGACATTCGCACAGTGGAAGGCGACCGTCGCGATCCGCTGTGGCGTATGTATCCCGAACGCTGGCTGGAGTCTCTGGTTTTCAAGGACGTTGCTGCCATCGACTCGCGGTTAAATAGCGCGCACATCTATTCACAGGTGCCTGCCTTTTCCGCGTCTGATCGCGCGATGATCGATATCCTGACCTGTACCCATGATGGACGCCTCGCGGTGCTGGAGCTGAAGGCCGACGAAGACATTAATCTTCCCCTCCAGGGCCTCGATTACTGGGCTCGTGTGCGCTGGCACCACGCTCGTGGCGAGTTTCAGCCGCATGGCTACTTTACCAGCGTGCAACTCTCGCCCAAACCACCACTGCTGATCCTGGTTGCGCCGTCCATGCGAGTGCATCCTTCGACAGATATCATTCTCAGTTACTTCTCGCCGGAGATTGAATGGGCAGTGGTTGGCCTGGATGAACGCTGGCGCGAGGGCGTGAAGGTAGTGTTCAGGAAGCGAAGCTAGACCGTATCGTGTGAAGTCAGACCATATTGAAGACAGCTTTTTGCCTGTGTCATCCTGAGAGCCCGTGACTTTTTGATTGCTCTCGACGGCATAATTTTCCGTGCCACGGGGTGGAGCAGGCCTTCAGGCCTGCGTTGAAGTAGCAGAAAAGGTCGGCTTTAGCCACTGAGGTAGAGATGTGGAATCGCCAAGACATTTACCTTAGCGGCTGAAGCCGCGTTGTGTAGCTGTTTTACCGCAGGCCTAAAGGCCTGCTCCACCCTGACGAAATTCGGCTTTAGTCGCTAGGTTAGAAAATCAGAAGAGTTTTACGAAGTCGTATTCACCTGTCATCCTGCCCGAAGTCGGCGAGCCTGCGCGACGAAGCATCTATGCATTTAGTGCTGTTGAGATAACGACGCGGATTCAGGCCTCCACTTGTTGCGTATCCTTCTCTCCGCGCGAAACCCGCGTAATGGCATTCACGATTTTACGGATCGGGAACTCGCCATCAGACCTGGCCAGAATGATCTCACCGGTTTTGTGCGTGCGATAATACCAGCGCTTCAGGATCGCCAGTGCTTCACTGAACTGCGTGGCCGATTTCGCTCCTGCGCCTTCGAGCTTGTGCAAAGCTTCGCGCAATAACTCATCTGGTTTCGGCGCTATTGGTTGATCGCCCACTTCCGGTTGCGCTACTGGCTCTTTGTTTTCCATCACTAGCTTTTCCGGCCCGCACAACTCTCCCTGGCGAAAGCGAAACAACGCCACCGAACCTGGTTCCACGGCAGGCTGAATGATCACCGCGTCGAGCATGTCCAGCCGGCGACAGATATCGTTACAAAGGGACAGAATGCCCTTCACCTTGGCGACCTTCGTATGCAGTTGGGCCGCGCCCTCAAAATCGAGATCGGCTGACAGGCGGTCTCGCTCCGCCTCCACTTCGCGCAGCAACGTTTTTCCGCCGGAATCCAGATATGCCTGTACTCGCCCGACTTCCACGGCGTACGCCTCATCCGTACAGCCCTTGAAGCAGGGCGCCAGGCACATCTTCATCTCCGAATAAACGCAGCCGGGAAATGCCGGGTCAGGATGGAGCTCAAATGTGCAACGCCTCATCTTGAAGAGATCCAGTGAATCATTCAGGTACTTCTCCGCCAGCGCTCGTGATTGAAAGGGCCCGTAATAGAGAGAGCTGGCACTCATCTTGCCCAGTTTGTTCGTAACATAAGCGCGGGGATATGCGTTCTGCAGATTGAAGCGAATGAGTGGTGCGTGATGCAGGCGGAGCCGCGCCTGATACGTCTTTGGAAATTCCCTGCGCAGCAAACCATAAAGCAACACGCCGGACTCAAAATCCGATCCCGTGATCTCATACTCAATGCGCGCCACGCGTTCGCGTAAATTCAGCCGTTTGGATTGCGATTCCGGCGGCGACAGCAATCGCTGCAATCGCCGTCGCAGGTTGGCCGCCTTGCTGACGTATGGTTCGGCGTTCTCATCTGCGCCGCGCAAGGCGAATACTGCTGCCGTCGCGGGAAACTGGCTAAAGAAATCCGCGGGCAGATCAGGCGCAAACGGGATTGAGTGTGTCAGCACGAGGGTTCGCCTGTAGGCAACAAATTATGAGTTCAGCATAAACCACAGGCGAGCCATGCTTCCTGCAAAACAATGGAGACGAACTTGGTCTGCCAATGCCTTAAGCCTTGCGGCCAACCAGAGTTGAACCCGACTTTTTCGAGCGTGCACCAGCATTGTTCATGTAAACTTCGTCCCACTCATGCCGCGCTTACGCAAAGTGCTTTTACTGGTTGCCAGTGCGCTCATTCTTGTTTTGGGAACGAACGCTCAGGTGTTTCAACGCTCTCCTTATCAGGCCAGTGGCCCAACATCGGCACGCGGTGTCATTGTTGAGTCGGTAACCGCCGAGTTTGAAGCCGAGAAACTCGGAATCAAACCTGGTGATGTGATCGATAGCTGGTCAAGGGAGGGTGAGCACGGAACCATTGATTCTCCTTTCGACCTTACGTGGGTTGAGCTTGAGCAAAAACCAAGAGGGCTGCTTAGTCTTGAAGGACTGCACAGCGCGGAAAGAAAAAGCTGGACATTTTCCACCGACTTGTTTGGGCTGAAAGTCCGGCCCGTGATGCCTGAAGGACTGGCCGGTATCTACAGCCAGGGAAACACTCTGGCTGAAGCCGGAAAGCCGGCAGAAGCGGCAGAGCTATGGAGCAAAGCGGCCAGAGATACGACGGATGGCGACCCAAAGTTGCTCGCGTCCTGGCTCTTGATGCGCGCCGCCGAGTCTCTTTCAAGAGCACAACGCGGGAAAGATGCTGACGCTTTTTACGAGGAGGCGATCCAGCGCTGCCCTAAAGAAGAGCCCAACACCAAAGCACACCTTTTGATGCTCTGGGCTGTTTCCACCCGGGACAGGGCCGATTTCGATAAATCTGAGGCGCTCTTTACGTCCGCACTGGAGCAAAGCACGCAAACGGAAGCGCGTAGTTTGCTCGTGGCAAAAGCTCTGGAAGGGATCGCGCTTGCAGCATACATCCGTGATGATCTGGTCAGAACCAGGGAGTACCTGACGCGTTCAATGGAAATGCGACAGGCGCTTGCGCCCGAAAGCAGCGCAGTGGCCGCCAGTTTGTTGTGGCTTGGCGCTGTGGATAGCAAGGTGGGCGATATGAGCGCGGCTCAGAGCCTTCTGGAAAAGGCTTCAGAAATCGACTCACGAAAAGCGCCCATCAGTCCCGACATGGCAGAGATCTCAAATACTCTGGGTATGCTGGCACATGGACGCGGAGACCTTGAACACGCCGAGTCGTTCACATGGCAAACCTTGTCGATTGGAGAGAGGCTCGGCCGCCCCAAGGGCGGCACAGCTGCGATGCTGGTGAACCTTGGAGCGATCTCACAGAGTCGAGGAGACTTCACCGCAGCAGAACGTTACCTGCGCGAATCGCTCTCCATCATGAATGAGATAGGGCCAGATTCACCCATTGCCGCCGCCGCGCACAATAACCTTGGTTCTGTCCTGGTGGACGAGAACAAACTGGATGAAGGCGAGGAACACCTTCAACGGGCACTGACACTGAAAAGGAAAAGAAACGCCAGCAGCGTGACTGTGTCTTCAACGCTGGCGGAACTGGGCAGGCTGGCCTTCAAGCGCAACAATCTCAATATGGCCGCAGATTATCTGCAGCAGGCCCTTGCCATTCAAGAGCATGGGATTCCGGAAAGCATTCGCGTAGCGGAAACGCTGGCAGATTTGGCTGCGACTAGGCTGAAGGCAGGCGATCTTGCCGGCGCAGAAACTTCATACGCCCAGGCGTCAAAGATCCGGCAAAAGATTGCACCCGAGAGCTCAGGCTACGGAGAAGTGCTGGCGGGGCTGGCATCGATCCAATTGCGCCAGGGGAAAACCGCTGAAGCCTCCAATCTTTATGGCCAGGCAATCGCGGTGCTTGAAAGCCAGATGTCACAACTCGGTGGAGGCAGCGAAGCCCGCTCCATCTTCCGGGTCAAAAATGCAAACTACTACCGAGATTACGTTGCCTTGTTGATTGAGCAGGGAAATGCGGACCTGGCGCTCGACTTTCTGGAGCGTTCGCGCGCCAGAACCCTTCTTGAACTTCTGGACGCGGCACACGCCGACATTCGCAAAGGCGTGGATTCCGCGCTTCTGGCCCAGCAAAGATCACTTCGGACTGACATCAATGCCAAGAGAGACCGGCGAATCAGCCTGCTGGGAGAAAAACAAAGCGACGTTCCACTCAAGACGGTAGACAAAGAAATTTCCGATCTCGTGAAACAGTACGAAGATGTGGACGCAAAGATTCGTACTTCCAGTCCGGAGTACGCAGCCCTGACCCAGCCCCAGCCATTGACAGCGCAACAGATCCGCAATGATCTGCTCGACCGTGACACTGTGTTGCTCGAATACTCGCTCGGCGAGGAGCGGAGCTATGTTTTTGCTGTCACGCCGCAAGCCACCCGGACTTTCCCGCTGCCGCCCAGGGCTGAAATTCAGCAGGCAGCCCAGCATCTGTATCGGCTTCTATCCGCACATCCCGCCGGAGAACAGAAAGAACTTGAGCGAGCCTCGGCAAACCTCAGCGACCTGGTGTTGCGACCCATCGCCGCGCAGTTAACCGCTAAACGCATCGTTGTGGTGGCAGATGGCGCATTGCAGAACGTACCATTCGCCATGTTGCCGGAACCTCCTGCCACCGGCGGAGTCGCTCGGCCCGCGGTGCCGCTGATCGTGAATCATGAGGTGGTGAATCTGCCGTCTGCTTCCGTGCTGGCCGTGTTGCGCCGGCAGGGAAGTGCCCGTACTCGGCCGGCGAAAACTGTGGCCATTCTTGCCGACCCGGTCTTCACCACAGACGATCCCCGCGTTTCCTTGAATGCTGTATTGAAGACTGCTGCATCGCAGGAGCGGCCAGTCCCGGCTGCGGCGCTTAGCGCTGAACAACGTTCATCCAGGGAAGCAAAGAATGTGTCCACTGACTTGCTGACCCGTTCGGCTGAAGATCTGGGCTTAAACCGCAAAGGGAATCTGCATCTCTCACGGCTCGTTTACACCCGTCAGGAGGCTGCCGGAATCCGGGCCGCATTCCCCGATAAAACAGGTATGTCAGCGCTTGATTTCAATGCCAGCCGTTCCACGGCCACCAGCGCTGAACTCAGCCATTACCGTATCGTCCATTTCGCCACGCACGGCTTGATTAACAGTGACCATCCTGAGCTCAGCGGGCTGGTCTTTTCTCTGGTTGATCAAAACGGAAAACAGCAGGACGGATTTCTTCAACTCAAGGACATCTACAATCTCAATCTTCCTGCTGACCTTGTGGTGCTGAGCGCCTGTGAAACCGGACTCGGAAAGGAAATCAATGGCGAAGGCCTCATCGGCCTGACGCGAGGATTCATGTACGCAGGCGCAACGCGCGTCGTCGCCAGCTTGTGGAACGTTTCTGACGTTGCCACCGCGCAGCTCATGGCCAGCTTCTATCATGCCATGGAGAAAGAACATCTTTCCCCGGCCGCGGCCCTTCGCTCGGCACAGATTGCCATGTGGAAGGAGCGCCGCTGGAACTCTCCATATTTCTGGGCGGCGTTTCAGATTCAGGGTGACTGGAAATAGCCGTACTCAAACAATCACACGCAAAGTCTCGTTGTGCATTCCCGGTTGATTGCGCCTGCACAAGAGCATCTTTGCCTGGCGAGGACGAACCGCTGGTGCGGCTGAATCATCCCAGGCTTAAGCAATTTTTTTTCCATTCGACTGTCCGGGCAATTCAGGTAAACTCCTTTAACCCATGCCAAGTCTCAGAACTTCCTTGTCCCTCATCGCAAGTATGTGCGCGATGCAGTTCGCGCTCATTGCCCAGGTTCCAGAGAGTAATCGCGTCATCTCTGCGGAGCCAGCATCGCAACACGGCGTCATTGTGGAATCGGTGGATAAGGATTCCGAAGGCGAGAAGCTCGGAATAAAACCGGGTGACGTAATCGACGGGTGGGTGAGATCTACTGAGCGCGGAACCATCGACTCTCCTTTCGATTTTTCATGGGTGGAGATTGAGCAAAAGCCACGAGGGTCGCTTAGCCTTGAGGGCCATCGCGGTAAGGAAAAGCAGTCCTGGAAATTCATGACTGACCAGTTCGGATTGAAAGTCCGGCCGGTCATGCGCGAGCGCCTTCTCATCATTTATGAAGATGGGTCCGCTTTGGCAACAGCTGGAAAAGTCTCTGAAGCAGCCACCAGATGGAAACGGGCTGCAGACGAGACAAGTCAAGATGACCCTGGCTGGCTGGCAAGCTGGTTACTGAGTCATGCCGGATGGGCCCTCGTCGAATTTACTCATCCCTTAGACGCAGGCACCTACTTTGAGGAAGCCGTTAAGCGTTGCCCAGACGATCAGCCTGGTAGCAAAGAACAGCTCTTATATTTTTGGGGGTTCTGGAATAGAAACTACGCAAGCACAGAAAAATCTGAAACCCTTTATCGGCAAGCGCTAGAGATTACCAGCGCGCCAGACGGAAATAGCCTAACGGCAGCCAGATATCTGGAAGAAATAGGGGTTGATGGCTGGGCGATCAGCGATCACGCCAAAGCTCAGGAATTCCTGGAGCGATCCTTAAGGGTTAGGGAGCAGATTGCGCCAAACAGCAGCGCTGTCGCATCAAGCCTGATGTGGCTAAGTAATGTCCAACAGAGGCTGGGCAAAATTGACTTGTCCCAAACGCTTCTCGAACGAGCCGCCGAAATAGACGAAAAATTGGCTCCCCACAGTTCAGACATGGCAGCTATAGCATTCACACTGGGAAACGTTGCGTCTTATCGAGGAGACCAGGACCGGGCAGAGATGTATTATTCCCGGTCCTTAGCTATCGACAAAAAGGCCCACGGCGGCCACCCCATCCTTGCTGCACCCTTGTTGATAAATCTTGGAGCGCTTGCTCACGCACGAGGCGACGATGTAGCCGCCGAGCGATATTGGGGTGAAAGCCTCGCCGTTTCGGAAGCGATGCCAGAAACGGGGGCTGCTGCTGTCGCACACACCTATCTGGGGCAAGTTATGGTTGATGACGGCCGACTCGATGAAGCTGAACACCATCTTCAGCGTGCCTTGGATATCCAAAACAAAAGAAAGGCAGGCGGTCTGCGTGTCGGAAATGTACTCCAGGTATTTGGCTCCCTCGCCTTCAAACGTCATCAACTACCCCTGGCTTTAGATTACTTTGAGAAAACAGCCGCTCTCTATCGTCAAGTCAGTCCAACAGGCAATTCTCTTGCGGATCTCCTTTCTGATCAGGCCTCTGTTTTGCTGAAAGCTGGGAACCTCGATAAGGCTGAGGAGTGCTTTACGGAAGCAGCTAAGCTCCACGAAATGTTGGCTCCGCGGAAAACCGATTTCGGAATGGATCTTGCAGGTCTAGGCTCGATCAAGTTACGGCGGGGAAAATTCGCCGACGCCACTGCTCTTTACGCAAAAGCCATCGCAGTGTTTGAAGGCCAAATGTCCCGCATTGGGGAAGGCAGCGAAGGGCGGTCAACCTATCGAGCAAGCATCGCCGACTACTATCGCGACTACGTCGCGCTGCTGGCGGAACAAGGCAAGCCTGAGATCGCGCTGGACATGCTTGAGCGGTCACGAGCACGGACGCTTCTGGAACTTCTTGACACCGCACATGCAGACGTCCGCAAAGGTGCGGATGCGGCGCTACTGGCCCAGCAAAAATCCCTGAGACACGATATCAATGCCAAAGCAGACAGCCGTGCAAGTCTTGTCGAAGGCAAGAAGGACGGTGAAACGGTCAAGACTGCCGATGAAGAAATCAGCAGGCTGATCAAGCAGTACGAGGGCGTGCAGGCGAAGATTCGTGATTCAAACGCCGACTACGCGGCGCTGACCCAGCCGCAGCCTCTTGCTTCCGCGAACATCAGGAAAGAATTGCTCGACGCAGATACAGTGTTGCTGGAGTATTCGCTGGGCGAACAACGCAGTTATGTTTTCGCAGTTACAACCGATTCCATCAAGGCTTTTCCGATTCCCTCGAACGCCGAAATCCAAAAAGCTTCGGTGCAGTTGCATAGCCTGCTTTCTAGCCATCCGAGTCGCGCAACTCAACCAATCGTCGTGAGCGAGCATGCACCCGCAACCGCTGACTTAATGCGCGTGGCGAAGGGTCTGAGCGATATGGTTCTTAAGCCCGTGGCGGCTCAAATCGCTGGAAAGAGAGTGGTGGTAGTGGCCGATGGAGCGCTGCAGTATGTCCCGTTCGCGATGCTTCCTGATCCTGAAACTGCTGCCAGTTCTGATCGTCCATTCGCGCCACTGATAGTGAAACACGAAGTCATCAATCTTCCGTCCGCTTCTGTACTGTCAGTCTTGAGGCGTCAGTCCGCATCGCGCACCCGTCCTTCAAAACTTGTGGCTGTCCTGGCCGACCCTGTATTCGGAAAAGATGATCCTCGGGTAGCGTCGAGTCCGGCTGGTGCAAAGAACCATCCGGCGCAGGAAACCGGAGTTGCGCTGTCAGACCGCTCGGCCATCCTGGATGCTGATCTTCTCACCCGTTCAGCACTCGATTTAGGTTTGAGTCGTGCAGGTGAGATTGATCTACCACGCTTGCGCTATACGCGTCAGGAAGCCGATGCCATCAAAGCTGCCGTGCCCGGAACGGGCGCTCTGGCGGCGCTTGATTTTGACGCGAGCCGCACTACCGCAACCAGCGAAAAGCTGAGCGACTTCCGCATTGTTCATTTCGCAACTCATGCTCTGGCGAACAGCGAACATCCTGAGCTAAGTGGTCTTGTATTCTCCTTGGTCGATCGCAACGGTAACCCGCAGGACGGATTTTTGCGGTTAAATGACATCTACAACCTGAATCTTCCAGCCGATCTGATTGTGCTGAGCTCCTGCGAAACCGGGCTGGGAAAGGTCATCAAAGGTGAAGGCCTGATCGGCCTGACGCGCGGCTTCATGTATGCAGGTGCAAGCCGCGTGGTTGCCAGTTTGTGGAATGTTTCTGACGTGGCCACCGCACAGCTTATGGGTAATTTTTACCGCGCCATGGAAAAGGACAAATTGCCTCCGGCTGCCGCATTGCGAACTGCACAAATTGCCATGTGGAAGCAGAAACGCTGGAACTCCCCGTATTTCTGGGCAGCGTTTCAAATTCAGGGCGACTGGAAATAGCCAGGTACGCAGCAGAATCCGTGATCATCCGCGTAAATCCGCGGTAATAAAGGTTTTGACCAGATCAGTGTCATCAGTGCAAATCAGTGGTAAGACCTACCGGAAATTTGCGCTCTGAACCTTTTGCCGGAAATCGACGCCGTCCAGTTGGACGACCTTACACATCTCATGCAGCCGCGACCGCATGCGCTCGGTAATGCGATCACCCAGTGTCTCGCCTCGGGCTGCGAGCCGTGCGGAATCCGACGCTGTTCTGCCACGCGCCTGAAACTCGCCCGGAGGAAGGTTTTCAAAGTTCGTGGTGATGATAGTCGTCTTCTTATCGTTGTAGCGGCTGTTCAGGATGTGGCTGACAGTGTCCCAGACCCACTCAGTCGGCTTCACCGCGCCCAACTCATCCAGCACCAGAACTTCCGCATCGAAAATCGGACGCAGAATTTCCAGCTCAGTCGTCTGCACACTGGGGTTATAGGAATTCTGAATTTCTTTCAGCAGCTCACGATAGTCGCAGAAACGGCAGGGCACGCCTTTACCGCGAATCAATTCCTGCACGATCCCCACTGCCAGGTGCGTCTTACCTGTACCAATCGGGCCGATGAGCAACAGTCCGGTTTTTTCCAGCGGATATTCTTCCACAAACCTTCCCGCCGCCAGCCGTGCCGCAGCCAATGAACGATGCGCGCCGGAGAAGTCAGTTTCAAAATCCGCCAGCGTGCAATGTTCGTAGCGCGCAGGAAGGTGCGCCGCTTTCAAGAGCCGCGCCGCCCGTGTCTCATTGCGGCATTCACAGCGCGCTACCTGATTCGGCTTGCCAGCAACAGCCACCTGCTTCCAGCCAGTGCCCCCGCAATGGGGGCATTCTGGGCTGGATTGATCTGTAGGAATACTCGACATCAACTTCTCCGTTATAAGTCTGTGTTAAGGCTAGTCTGCCGCCCGCCCAAGTGCCCGCCGCTTTACTTTGCGCCGGGAAAAATATCGAACACGTAGTCATGCGCGGCCAGAGCGGAGTGGGGCAGCGTTCCGGCCTGCACGCGCCTGGCTACTTCGTCGCGTGAATAGTCAAAGATCGCTTCCAGCAACTGAATGCGTTCCTGCTTGCCTGCCTGTCCAATCAGGAACAAGACACGCGCACTGTGCTGCAGGTAATGTGGCGACGGCAGTTGTTTCTTCAGCAGGTCCATGATGAGCCAGGCTTTATCGCGATCAAAACGTCCCTGGTCGCCGCGCTTGTCCTGTTCGGCAAAGAATGCGCGTGTCCATTCGTTGTGATAGTTCCACAGCTTGTCGAACAGCTCCATGCTGAACCTGGTGCCGGCTTTTACATGGTCGGCGTTCTCCGCTGGCTCAATGCCATCCTCGGTCATCGCCGGACGCTTCAGATATCCATCCTTGGTGATGACCGCCTGATGCTTCAACAATGTCCACAGCCATGACACATCAATACGGTAAGTGGCCAGATCATTCATGAAGCGCAGCTTCAGTTCATAATCGTCGATGGCGGCAGCGAAGTTGCCATTCAGGATCTGGAAACCATAGTTGGCTGCCATATAGAACGCATGCTGAATGCGCTCAATGGTGATATCGCCTTTGGGAATGCCGTAAATTGCCTCCCAGCGTTCCTGCGACAGCAGCTTTTCCGGCGAATCGAGTGACTCTTTCGTGATGACCTGCGGCGTGATCTTGCCTTGGGCATTCAAAAGGCCACGCGATTCAAGGACCGCACGCTCGGCATCACTCAGACCACTGGTGGCCGTCGGCACATTTTGTTCTTTTACCTTCACCGTATCCTTCGGTGCGTCCAGAATGCTCTGCAGTTTTTCCACGCCGGCCTGTAGCGGGATATTTCCGGCCGCCACATAATCCTTCTCCGGACTCGCCACCCAACTCTGCCGGTAAACGTCATACAGATGACCTTTGACTTTCTTCGAAAGAATGTCATCCAGCGTTGGAGGTTGCGCCGGGGCCGCTCCCTCGGGAACAAAGATCAATCCCAGCAGGCGCTCACGCAGTTTATCCACCACCATCGCACGCAATGCCAGAGGGTTGTAGCGCGACCGGCCGTACGGATCGCCGTTCTGATAAATCATCACCGCCGCCATACCGCCGATGGGGGCAGCATTTTCCAGTTCGCCATTCTTCATGCCACCCATCAGCATCATCAGGGCGTTATAACGCTGGTAGGCAATCATGTTGGGTGACGCCATGCCAATCGATTGCGGATCGGGATAGACACCGTGCGGATCGTCCTTCCACATCTCCATCAGGCTGCCCAGATAATCCCAGCGGCCCACGTTGGTCCCCAGCAGGCGACGGCGCAGCGTCCAGGCGATCGCCGGCAGTGTGCGTCCGGCGTTGCCTTCTTCATACAGCATCTTGATCTTGATGGTGCCCAGGGGAACGCCGATCATGCCTTCCAGCCGCGAGAGGATCTTCTCCACGATCAACGCTTCATTGGGCGTTTGCAGCTTGGGAATGTAGAAGTACACACCGCTGCCGGAGTTCTTGAGCGAATCGTAGTTGTTGAATGCCCATAGCGTGGTGACCACCACAGTCGCTGGCGCCGGAGCATTGTCCACCACCACGTGGTCATACGTAATGTGCAATCCCGGCGGACGGCCAAATCGTGTGGGCCACTGTCCCTGCGGCTTATTGATGTTGTAAGCGCGTGTCTTTCCTTTTTTCACCACTTCATAGGGTTTGTTGTTCCACTGTCCGGCAAAAATCTGTTTCGCATTCTGCAACGCTGCAAACACTCCAACCGGTACATTGCTCGGAGTGCCATCCGGCAGAAAGTGTGTGGGTGAGGCGTCTTCAAAGTCCGGCATGTTCATGGGCGCCGGGCTGTTCAGGGCATTGAACGCCATGTCCAGCGGATGCCACGGGCCGGTCAGCTCCAGCCCCGGGTTCTTCAACGGATGAGCATCTTTCGGCACCGGCACTTCGTCATTCAACCGCCACCGGACGTCGCTGTCCTTGCCCTGAAAGTTGTCGATCATTCCCTGGACTATCTGTCGATAAGTCCACGGCTTGCCGCTGATTGGGTCATGATACTGCGTGTCCCACTTGGGCCAGGCGTACTTCTGGCGCACAGGCGCGGGCGATTCCAGGATTTCCCGGCGGGCGGTCAATGCCGCCGCAATCTCAGGGCGCAGCTCTCTCGTAAGAGTAGTGATGGCCTCTTCCACGTTCACATCCCGGCCATTCACCTTCTTGGCTCCAAACAGATCGGGGAACTTCTGCAGGATATCGTTACGGACCATCTGGCTTGACGTGACGCTTGACATGGTGTTCAGGGCTCCTCAACTCGAAGTGGCAATGCGACTTTCGATGATGCTCAAACCTCTTGATTTTACGTCATGGAAGCCGCCAGTACACCCGGCCAGCCTGCGCTGCAACAATTCTTTGCGAACGGGTGAATATGCGCCCCAATTGGCCGATGTCTATGCTGCAGCCCTGGTGCAGTAAAACCGGTACTTGGTAATTGGCATTTGGTAGTCGGTTCTCTTCTAGCGAGTAACGTATTGCTCAGTGGTTAAAAAACCTATTGAAAAATCCAATTCTTTGATCAGAAAAACAGATCTGTGAAGGAGATTTGGAAAAATACGCCTCGCAGAATCACGCAGATTTGCGCTGAACCAAATACCAAATACCAACAGCCAAATACCTGGTCTCATCAGTGAAATCAGTGGTAAGGTTTTGGTTCTGATCCACGATCATCCGCGTTAATCCGCGGTAAAGGGTAACTCTAGAGGATTGCATTGATCCGCTCTTTGCCATACAAATGAACGTCAACCCATGAACAAGCGGCCAATTTCTGTCACAGTCCTCAGCTTGGTCTTTATCGCCGCTGGCGTCACCGGCCTCATCTATCATTTAAAAGACCTCAAGCCTCAGCATCCCTTTCAATATGAGGTCATCTGGATCAGCCTTGTCCGCTTGGTGGCCGTCATTGGTGGCATCTGCATGCTCCTGGGCCGGAACTGGGCCCGCTGGCTCTGCCTGGCATGGCTGGGATTTCACGTGATCGTGAGCGCATTCCACCCATTGGGTGAGCTGATTTTCCACGCTGTAATCTTTATCGCCATCGCAACCCTTCTGTTTCGCCGCGATGCAGCCGAATATTTTCACCCGGCCGCAGGCCCGAGTAGCGCGAAATAACCGGATCGGCGCGAAATAAAAGAACATCACGATGTCAAACCCGGCAGAAGCTCTGCTGCATCTCTCCTTTGGCCAAGGTGTTTTTGCTTTGCTGGGAGGACTGTCCATGGCCAAAATAAACAAACTATGTGCTGCTGCCCCGCTCATTGTTCTGATGGGCTGTCTCGTCACCGGTTGTGGCGGAGGTGGGGTTTCCGCAAGTGTAACCTCCGGCTCTCAGCCCACTCCCACGCCTTCGCCCACGGCGACACCCACCCCTTCACCCAGCCCGAGTCCAACGCCAACCTCCACCCCGACCCCAGCTCCAACACCCACTGCAACGCCCACGCCAACTCCCACACCTGCATTTCCCGTGGTGGACCATGTTGTCGTGGTGATGCTCGAGAATCACGGATTCGCTCAGGTGATTAGCAGTCCCGCTATGCCGTATCTCAATTCCCTGGCATCAACCCACTCGCTGGCAACAAATTACTTCGCGGACACGCATCCATCCATCGGCAATTACTTCATGCTCACGGCCGGGCAATTGGAAACAAACGATGATGCTTTTACTGGCACCATAGCAGGTGACAATATCGTGCGGGCTCTTTTGGCGTCCGGGAAAACCTGGAAGGTGTACGCGCAAAGCCTGCCTTCAGCAGGTTACGTGGGGAATGATGTATATCCGTATTTCAAGCACCACAATCCCTTCGCGTACCTGACTGACGTAGTGAATTCCAGCACGCAACCCGCGAACATTGTTCCGTTTACCGCACTCCAGGCTGATGTGACGAATGGGACTGTTCCGGCTCTCGCCTTCGTTGTACCGGACGCGGAGCACGATGCGCATGACTGCCCAGATGGCACTTCCACCTGTGCTGACACGGTTAGGCTCGCCGCGGCCGATGCCTGGCTCAGCTCGAACATAGATCCTCTGATAAAAAGTCCGGCGTTTGCCAACAGCGTATTCGTCATCGTCTTTGACGAAGCTTTTGATATCGACGCCGCGCATGGGGGCGGACATGTTCCCTGCATTCTCGTGGGCACGCACGTTAAACCTGGCTTCCAGTCCACTTCGCTCTATCAGCACGAAAATGTGTTGCGATTGACTTTGGATTTACTGCGCGTCACGGACCATCCGGGGTTATCTGCCACTGCCGCATCCATGGTGGAATTCTTCCAGTAGCTATCTCGCGCCGGTCGTGATTTGAATCAGCGCTTCCCCGCTCACTCAAAACGATATCGAAGGGCCTCCACCACAGCCCGATAACCAATACGCCGGTAAATGGAGTTCGATGTAGGATTCCCCAGGTCGGTGTAGAGAATGCAACGATGTCCCTGCTCGCGAAGATGCTTTGACAAAGCATGGACGCACGCTGCGGCATAGCCGTGGCCTCGTTTCTGCGGTGGTGTATAGACTCCTGCCACGCGGACCACGCCCAGCACCGGATCGCGTCCAACAGCCATGGAGGTTGTTTCTCCGTTTTGGTCCCAGACCCAGAGCTGACCGGCGGCCATTCCTTTGTCCACGCGAAGTTCGGTGTCTCTGGATGACTCGCCGATTTCATCCTGAAACGCCCGCGTCCAGCGGATCATCAGATTGCGATCTTTCTGAACAGCCTGGCGTAAACCGCCTTCGACGCCGGGCGTTTCGCCCAGTTCCATGAGTTCGTAAAGACGCATTCCCATCATGGGTGTGGCGGCCGATTTTCGTCGCTCACTCCATTGTCCGGCAAAACTGGCTGCTGTTGCCGCGTCTCCGTTCACGCCTGGCAGGGACACGCCTTTTTCAGCAATCGCATCCACCACTGCCTGCACCACCTGCGGTTTCATTGGGGTCAGGGTCGCCGGAAAATTCAGCGGTGACTGCAGCGCCACGCCGACAGCTTTCTCTCCTTCAACCGCTATCCAATACCTTCCGGGATCGGCCTGAGCCACGCGGGCGTGCAGGATCGTCAGGAGCAGGTTGTGCAGAACCGGTTCAGACGATAGAAATTCCCTGGCTTCGCTTAACACAAACGCAGGATCTTCACTGAACAACACCTGGATTCCCATGCATGAAATCTTATCCCAAGTAGAATCTCCGCAATCGTTAAGGGTACTGCCCTTGCCGGGCGCGCCTTGCTAAAATCTTTTCGCAAAGTCAGTTGGTCTGCACGTTCAGGGATTTTGGACGTCTTTTCAGATCAGTCCCTCTTGCCAGGGAGGAACATGGAAAACCTGCTGCTCGATCTTCGGTACGCTCTGCGCGTGATGCGCCGGTCGCCGGGCTTTTCACTCGCCGCTGTACTCACGCTGGCGCTGGGTATGGGCGCGAACACGGTGATGTTCAGCGTGCTTTACACCGTACTGCTGCGCCCGCTGCCGTATCCTCAACCCGATCGCCTGGTACAAATCTGGGAGACGGAGCCTCGCCAGGGTCAAAGCCGTGGCCCGGTTTCACCGTATAACTTCCTCCAGTGGCAAAAGAGCAGCCAGACTTTTTCTGAGATCGCAACCTACAGTTACAACCCTCTGGTGCTGAGCGGGTTGAAAACACCCGTGCGGATCAACGGTGAGTTTGTCTCCGCGGATTTCTTCAAAGTTCTTCAAGTGAACCCTTTAACAGGGCGGACATTTCGTTCCGATGAGGACAAGCCCGGCGCTGACCGCGTGGCGGTGCTGAGCTATGGAGCGTGGTCGCGATATTTCAATCGCGAGCAAAACGCCGTGGGGAAGTCAGTCACCCTGGATGACCAGACGTATACCGTGATCGGGGTGATGCCGGCTGGCTTTGGATTCCCCAACGATGGTGTGGAGGTCTGGTGCGTTCCTGGTTTCGAACCCGTGACAGTCAACCGCAGAAATCATGGTCTGTTTGCCGTTGGGAGATTGAAGCCCAACATCAGACTTGAGCAGGCGCAGACGGAAATGAATACGATTGCCGCTGATCTGGACCGCGAAGATGGGGGACTCAGCGGCGTGACCCTCGTAGGTCTGCAAGAGGAAACAGTCGGGAACATTCGTCGTTCACTTCTGGTCTTGTGGGCAGCCGTGCTGGCAGTTCTGTTGATCGCTTGTGCCAACGTCGCAGGGCTCTTGCTGGCGCGGGCGGTATCACGGCAAAAAGAGGTGACCATTCGCCTTGCGCTTGGTGGCAGCCGCGCTCGACTTATCCAGCAGTTCCTCACAGAGAGCGTTCTCCTGGCGATGATGGGCGGAGTTCTGGGAGTGGTCCTCTCGTACACGGCAGGCAGGTTTCTGATTGCCGGCAGCAACGTTTCCGTTCCGCGGCTGCGCGATCTTCAGATGGACGGCTGGGTGCTGGGATTTAGCGCGCTTGCATGCGTGGCGACCGGGCTGATCTTTGGCATCGCGCCCGCATTCCATGCCCTGCGAGTTGACCTTAACGCCTCTCTCAATCAGAGTGGATCGGCGCCGCAAGTCTCAGATCGCCTTCGTCTGCGCAGCCTCTTCGTAATCGCGGAGGTCGCGTTGGCGATGGTTCTGCTGGTTGGCGGTGGACTTTTGACCAGGACTCTCTGGCATTTGCAGCAGGTGGATCCAGGGTTTCAAGCAGAGAAGATTCTCAGTTTTCGTTTCTCCGTTCCCAACGGAAAGTATGAGCCGCGCCAGAAGTCCGAGGTTTATCAGCGGATTGTGGAGCGTCTGGCTGCGGTGCCAGGAGTGGATTCTGTTGGCGCTACTAACGATCTGCCTTTCTCAGGCTCCCGTACAGGAAACACGTTTGAGATTACGGGGCGACCGGTGCTGCCGGGACAGCAGTTGCATTCCGACTATCGCACGGTCAGTTCCAGCTACCTGCAAACCATGCGCATGCGCCTGCTGGCTGGTCGTGAGTTCACAGACCACGACAATCAGTATTCTGCCGGCGTGGCCATTGTCACTGAGGCATTCGTGAAAAAGTATTTCCCGAATGAACAATGTCTGGGCAAACGCCTGAAGATGAGTGGCCAGGATTTTGAGATTGAAATCATTGGCGTCATCGCCGACGTGAAACACGAGAATCTGGCGGAGCCAGGCGCTCCTGAGATCTATGTCCCGTATTTACAGTCATACCCGCAAAATTGGACTTTTGTAGTGGTGCGCAGCCATGCCGATCCCAGTGCCCTCGTGGCTTCCGTGCGGAGCGCGGTCAAAGAGGTTGCGCCGAACGAGCCCATCTACCGCGTAAGAACTTTAAGCGATCTTCTGTCCGCCTGGATCTCGCCGCAGAAGTTCAGCAGCCTGCTGCTGGCGGTTTTTGCCGGTTTGGCTCTACTGCTGGCTGCAATCGGCATATACGGCGTGATCGCTCATAGCGTGGTGCAGCGCACTCGCGAGATCGGAATCCGCATGGCTCTGGGAGCCGATCGAACCAGCGTGCTCGGGCTCATTCTCCGCCAGGGCGCGCGCATTGGCATATTGGGTCTTGCTACCGGGATGGTTGTTGCCTATGTTGCGAGCCGCGCTCTTTCCAGCATGTTGTTTGGTGTATCTCCTCATGATCCCGTCATCTTCTTTGGCGTAGCGTTTTCTCTGATCGCAGTGGTTATGCTGGCCAGTTACATTCCCGCTCGAAAAGCCACGCGCGTGGATCCCCTGGTAGCTCTGCGGCATGAATAGTGAGTGGAGAATGTAAGCTACTTGTTCGTCAGAATGGGCAAAAACTGCTGATAAATCAGATTCTTCAATCACCTCTTATTAGTTCAGAATTATCACTGTAGATCGGTGTCATCAGTGAAATCAGCGGTAAGGTTTTGGTCCAGTTGGCGCAGATCCTTCCTGGGTGGTCCAATCAAAGCCGTTTTTTCTTGAGGTGCTTTGATATTGCCGAGATCAGCGCCGAATCTCCATGACTTTTGAGCACGCAATCAACACCAAAGTGTTCGCACAATTCTTTCTCCACGTAGCCGGACCCGGTCCACACGATGATGTCACAGCTCTGCAGCTTCGCGTTCGACTTGTAAAGGCGCAGCACTTCAAATCCGCTGTCATGGCCCACGTTCAGGTCAAGGACAATCAGGTCAGGGCAGGGACGAATGCCTTCGGCAATGTCTTCCAGAAAGACGATGGCTTCAGGGATGCGGGAGAACTGGGTTACGTCGTTGATCCCAACCCGGTTCAGGAGACGCGTGGCAATAAAGAAGTCATCTTTATTGTCATCAATCGCTACGGCGTGAATCGACTTGGCCATGCCCGCCTCTTACTGGATCTCCATGTTGCACTCGAACTCTGGTGAGCTCTGAAATGAAGAGCTCTGGAAAGCTTGATCTTAGTACTCTGCAGGGCTCAGGGAAAGCGCCAATTTGGGAAGACGGTATTTGGCTGTTGGTATTTGGTGGTTGGCTTTTTGTCGCGATTAACGCATTAATTGTGGCAAAACCGGGTGAAATGGCCCTGAACCAAATACCCAATACCAACAGCCAAGTACCTGGTCTTTGATTTCTTAGTTGTGTATGTGCGGGCTGGAAGGGCTGGGGTGCGCGCGATTGCTGCTTTTGGGAGATGAGCCCACTTTCACGTCAAATGCCAGGGGCACGGTCTTGGGCGGATAGCAGGCGTTGTTATCGCAAGCCTGGTATTTCAGGTCGGCGTGGACGGTATACGAACCGGTGTTGGCGCTGGGCGGCGCAACTACAACGGCCTTCACGCTGAAGTCGCCGGAGTAAACACTGAGCTTCTGGTTGGGATCGAAGGCGAACGACATCACCTGGCCCGCCGGGTAAGTCACGCGACCAACCACCATGTCACTGCTGGGCAGCGAGAACTTAAGTTGCGTCGGGATCAGCTCCGGCATGAGCGGTTTGTTGGAATTGATGTGATAGCCCGGCTGAATATGAAAAGTGAAGGTGACCGGAGCAGGATGCCCTGAGCGCACCGCTACGGTGCTCACCGGCGCCGCCGTTACGAATTGGCGTTTGGCCGGCGACAAGCCTTGCTGGTCCTGAGAAGACGCCAAAGGAGTGGTGACAGCAGACATCGTCAGAACGGCAAGCACAATCACGAAATTCATCTTCATAATTTGGTCGTTGTTTCCCCGAAGCAATAGCTATTTTGTAAGGGCAGCGTTCTTTGTCTCAGACGACAGCGCCTTTTTGATGTCGTCAACAATCACTGACTCGCTGCGCAGGCCCTTGAAGCTGTCAATGACCTTGCCATTGCGATCGAGAAAGAAGTTGGTGGGCAGGCCGTCAAGCCCGCCGTAAAGATCGGCTACTTTTTCCGATCCAATCACCACGGTGTAGTTCACCTTCATCTTGCGGGCGAACTCAGCGATTTCCTTCTGGCCGGAATCGTCCATGGCCACGCCTACAATCTCAAAGCCATCTTTGCGGTACTTATCCTGCAACTCCACGAGCCATGGCATTTCAATTTTGCAGGGCTCGCACCAGGTGGCCCAGAAGTTCACCATCACAGCTTTGCCCTTCAGGGAAGAAAGCGTTACGTCCTTGCCATCGAGCGTCTTGAGTGTGAAGTCAGGCGCGGGAGCTCCGTTGGCCGGACCATCGTCCTGTGGCTTGAGCACAGACGCAATCACTGAGGATGCGTTCTTACCACTCTTGGTAAACCTCTTGCCCACAAACAAGGCGACGGTAATCGCAATAATGATGACCAGAATAAAAAGTAAGCTACGTTTCACAAGTATTGCCTCAGAGCGTAAATTTATTGAGAAATCCAAGATAGCTGGAAAGTATGGCAAAGTGCCCGGCAAAAATCAGCACCCCGAAAACAATGAGTAGAACACCGCTGCCCACTTCCACAGCGTGAAGGAAGCGACGAAACCGGCCGTAAAAGGCAAGAAATCGATCGATAGCAAGCGAGGTGATCAGGAACGGTATTGCAAGTCCCATGGAGTAGACCGCCAGCAGCACAACACCTTTCCGGACTGTATCAGCGTTGCCCGCAGCCGTTAAGATCAGGCTTAGGACTGGCCCAATGCAGGGTGTCCAGCCAAAGGCAAAAGCAAATCCCACCAGAAAAGCGCCCAGTGGTGACTTTCCGCTACCTGTGTTGTGCAGGCGTTTGTCGGCGTAAAGGGCTTTTATTTTGAAAATACCGGTCAGGTGCAGGCCGAAAACAATGATAACAATTCCGGCAATCCAGCTAAGCTGCTTCTTGTACATGTGGAAGGCATGGCCAAGAGTGGTAGCCGTTGCGCCCAGCGCTACAAATACCACGGTAAAGCCCAGGATAAACATGATCGAGTGCAACAGTACTATATTCAACAGTTTACGGTCTTTTGCCTGTAGCTCTTCCACGCTGGCGCCGGAGATCAGAGAGACATAGCCGGGCACCAGGGGAAGCACGCAGGGCGACAAGAATGAGAACACCCCGGCAATAAACACGGCAATGGGTAAAGGTAATGAGGACATGGGCTTCCTAGCTTTTGATCCTCTCCATTGTAATTCGTTACATGTTTTTCTACATAGATCGAAATTTCACGGAAAACCTTTCTTTTGAAGGTGAAAAGGCGTATTCATATTCGCTTGAGAATGAGGAGGAACACCCCGCGTGTCACGAATCCTGATCGCCTTTGCTTACACACTCACACTGGTGTGCAACCTGTTCGCCCAGAAGCCCGCCGCTGCCCCTGCGCCCGAAAAAGTTATTGCCATCCATGCTGCCACGCTCATTGACGGTGTCTCCGCGCAGCCGCGCCACAACGTGTTGGTCATCGTTCGCGGCAATCGGATTGAGAGCGTCAATGACGGCGGTACTCCGCCGGCCGGTGCAACCGTCATCAACCTGCCGGCACAGCTCACAGTTCTTCCCGGATTGATTGACACGCATACCCACATCTTTCTTCAGGGAGAAGATCCGGCGGAAGGTGGATATGACATCCAGCTTCTCAAGCACCCATATTCTTATCGCGCAGCCCGGGCGGTGGTGGCTGCACACCGCGCACTGGAACAGGGCTTTACCACCCTGCGGGACGTAGAAACGGAAGGCGCCGGTTACGGCGACGTCGGTATCAAAGAAGCGATCAATGCCGGCTTCATTCCGGGCCCACGACTCCTGGTGGTCACGCGCGCAATCTCGGTCACAGGTGGTTATCCGCTTGAGGGTTATAACCCTGACATCGTGGTTCCCAAAGGTGCCCAGATCGGCGACGGGCCTGACCAGCTCCGCAAGATTACGCGCGAGCAACTGGAAAATGGCGCGGACTGGATCAAGGTCTACATGACGCATCGCTCGTGGGTGGATAAGCAGGGCAAGCTCGTTTCCCAGCCCACGCTCACGGTGGAAGAGCTGAAGGCTGTGACGGACGAAGCTCACGGACAACAAAAGCGTGTTGCCTGCCATGCCTACAGCGGCATCGGCCTGCATCGAGCGCTGGATGGCGGTTGTGACTCCATTGAACATGGCCTGTCGCTCGACGACGCCGCGATCGCGCAAATGCTGAAGCAGGGCACATGGTACGTGCCGACCATCGGCGTCTATTACACGGACTGGTCCCCGGAAAATACCGAGGACGGCAAGCGAGACCGTGCCCGCGCCGGAGAACATGAAGTCTCCTTCAAAAAGGCACTCAAGGCGGGAGTAAAGATCGCCTTCGGTACAGATATGGGTGGAATCCCATGGACAGAACCTATTGCCAATGAGTTCGGCTATATGGTGAAGTTCGGTATGAGCCCAATGGATGCCATTAAGGCGGCAACCTCACGCGCAGCCGAACTGCTGGAGATGAAGGGCGACCTTGGTGTGATTGCGCCGGGCGCTTTTGCCGACGTTGTTGCTGTCTCAGGTGATCCACTCAGTAACATTGAGGTGTTGAAACAAGTGAATTTTGTCATGAAGGATGGTAGGGTTTTCAAACAGCTTCCCTGAAAGACATCCAATGACCTTTTGTCGTCGCACTGGCATTTTCCTGTTTTTTTTACTTCTATCCCTGGCAGGGATGGCGCAACAGCCTGCGGGCTGCGACCTTCCTGTGCCTCCAGCGCTATCTGCTGAATCATCTAATATTTTCAGCGAACAGCAGGAAAACTGGCTGGGTGAAATCCTCATGGAGCGGGTCGCTCATGATACCCACCTCGTCCACGATCCCGAACTGAATGACCATCTTCAGCGCCTGGGTGATCGTCTGGTTTCGCACATGCCTCCATCCAAACTGCATTTTCAGTTTGGTCTGGTGGAAATGCCGGAAGTAAATGCTTTCAGCCTGCCCGGCGGATACGTACTGATCAGCCGCAAAATGGTCAGCTTTGCCCAGAGTGACGATGAACTGGCTGCCGTACTGGCCCATGAACTGGGCCACATTTATACGCACCAGGGCGCCATCACAATGACTCAACTCTTTAAGGAGGCCCTGAGTGTCACATCCGTTGGCGACAAGAAAGACATTTTTGACAAATACAACCTGCTGCTTGAGCGGATCAGAAAAAAACCGATCCAGATCAAAGGTGACGTAGAGCGGGACCAGATTGCGGCAGACAGGATGGGCGTTTTTGCGTTGGCGTTGAGTGGCTATAAGCCTGCTGGACTATCGCAGTTCTGGGACCGGTTTGCTGAAACCAAAGGCAAGACGGGCAGCGCCTGGTCTGATTTTTTCCTGACGACAACAAAGGAATCCCGCCGCCTGCGGGAAATGCTCAAGCAGTCACAAAATCTTCCAGTGGGTTGCAAGACCGATGTCCCGCCGCCTGCCGGTGATTTTACGGCGTGGCAGGCAAAAGTGATCGCTGCAAACTATGATCAGCGCTCGCTGGCGCTCTCGCGTGATCTGCCAAAGAGCTCACTTGAACCGGCGTTGCGCGATGAACTCACCCACACTCGCTTCAGCCCTAACAAACGGTACATCCTCGCGCAGGATGACGCGGGTATTTTCGTCCTGCAAACTGAGCCCCTGAAATTCCTGTTTCACGTCAATGCGCCAGGTGCTAAACCGGCAAAGTTCAGCCCGGATTCTTCCACTCTGTCCTTTTTTACCGAGCATCTCCGCGTTGAGACATGGGACCTGGCAACGCAACAACGGCGGTTCGTGGCCGAAGTCGCCAGTCGCTCCAGTGATTGCGTCGGTATGGATCTTTCGTCTGACGGGAAATACATTGCCTGTGTCAACCTGGTCCGAAGTGCCTATGTCGGGGCCGTCAAGTTGGATTTCAGGGTAATCGACACCGCGTCCAGCGACGTCTATTTCGAAAAGAAGGGCTTTTACAACATCGATGAACTTGAGCTTCTGCGACTGGCCCTGCAGATCAGGCTTGAGGACCGTGTGCCTCAACTCTTCACCATTCACTTTTCTCCCGGCGGAAAATACGTGGTAGCTGGACGCGAGGGCAACGTAATTGCATTGGACATGACCAACAAGCAACTGCTCAACTTGCCTTCCGCCGCCAAAAACCTTCTCAGCAACAGCTTCACTTTCGTCGGTGAAGACCGCATCCTGGGAATGAACTACAACAAGCCGGAGGATTCGTTCCTGTTTCGCTTTCCTTCCGGTGAAATGCTGGCAAACATTCCCATTGGTCGCCAGGCCATGGAAGGAGCAACCAAAGGAAACTTCGTGATGATGAGGCCCATCAACAAGTATCCGGTGGGTGTGATGGATCTGGAAAAGAAATCCCTCATGATGGGCTATAAGCGCACCGCGTTTGATCTTTACGATGACCTCTTCGTCACAGACACTCCCGCCAGCGAGGTTCAACTCTCACGCTTAAAGGGTGAAAAGATCGAACCGATCGGCCTTGTCGCTCTGCCTCGCGGTCCACTCGCCAATGTTGAGACCTTCGCTCTCTCTCCGGACGCGCGCTATCTTGCCCTCGCTGAAAAAACCCAGGGCGCTGTCTGGGACCTGGAGAAGCAGTCTCGTGTGCTTCACATGCGCGGTTTTCGCGGGGCTTACATTGATTCGGGAAGCCGCTTCTTCGCCTTATTCCCCAAACTGGAGGAGACTGAGCCTGAACTGGGAGTTTTTGATTTGCGTTCTGGTTCTGCTTTGGGGACCGCTTCTCTGCATGAGGAAGATCACCCTGCCCAGTATGGCCGCACTTTCATCGTCAAGCGCCCGAAAAAGAAGGACGTCTATACTTCCCAGGTAACGTGGGAGTTCCACGATGTTCTTAATGGCAAGAAGCTCTGGGAGCGGGCCTTTACCAGTGACATCCCGTACCTGAGCAGTGTGGGCAAGACCACGGTTTTCCGGTGGCTGCTATCTCAAGATACGGCAAAGAGCGTGGTCAGTCATGATCCCCATCTGGCCGCGCAGGCTTCACACATCTCTGATAGAGAGTCGTCTTATCTGCTCGAGTTTTGCGATACAGAAACCGGCGCAATTCAGGGCCACATTCTGATAGACACCGGCAATGGGTCCTTCAGAATTCGCTCTGCCTCGCTCAGCGGAGACACTGTGGTCTTGACTGACAATCTCGGCCGGACGCTCCTCTATTCCATGAGTGACGGCACGCAACAGGCCCATTTTTTCGGACTGCATCCCGTCCTGGTTCCAGGCGCCAACCTGCTTCTTTTACGCAATGATCAGGATGAGTTGGACTTAATCGATATCAAATCCGGCCAAAAGAAGGACCACTTTGCATTTCCATCCCCAGTGGCAGCCACCGTAGTGACTGCTACCGGATCGAAAGTCCTCGTCCTCACCAGTGACCAAACCGTTTACTGGATCAATCTTTCGGGTGAGCACAAAGCTGATGAGCACACCGCTGCTGCACAATAGAAGTGTGATGAAGAACAAAATCAAGGGGGCGCATGAGTAGCACGGCAGCAAGAATGAAACCAATGAAGAAGATGAAGAAATCGTCCTCTGGTGCGGGTTCCTCCACAGCCATGGCAATGGCGCGCATCGGTGTCGGCATCATCTTCCTGTTCTTCGGTGAATACAAGGTGATCAATGGGGAATTCGCGCATGAAGGTTACACAAAGTGGGTGTCGGGATTTGTGCAGGAAAGCGCCGTCAGCTTTTACAAGCCGTTTCTGAAGTTCACACTGCAACATCACGTGCTCTTTGGCTATGCCGTTGGCTGGATTGAATTGCTGATTGGCATCTCCATGGTCCTGGGATTCTGGGTCAGGCCTTTTGCGCTGATTGCGATAGGTCTCATGCTGCAGCTCGTGCTGGCCACATGGAATCTCCCTGCGGGAACGCCTGCGTGGCGATATGCTGCCAATGAACTGGAGCATATCCCTTTGTTGTTTCTCTTCCTGATCTTCTTTGTTCACAGTGCTGGCGAGACGCTGGGGCTTGACGGCCGGTCGTAAAGTACAAAACAAAGTACAAAACATGTTTTCAGCCGCACGAAAGCCAGGGCCGGTAAAAGGCCCTGGCTTCGGCGGAGGCGAACCTTCAGGGCTTGCCGCTCCGGCCAACAGCCCTCACAATAGAAAGAGTTGACTCTCCGCTCCTGAACGTCTTATCGCCGGGCGGCATCCGGGCTGAGCCGACACGTTTTTGATTGCCTCATGCAGAAGTTCACTGAACATTACGATGTTGTTGTGGTCGGCGCCGGCCACGCCGGCTGCGAGGCAGCCATGGCCGCTGCTCGCATGGGGTTGAAAACCGCGCTGTTCACCTTGAACGTTGACCTGATCGCCCAGATGTCATGTAACCCGGCCGTGGGCGGGATCGCCAAAGGGCATCTTGTCCGCGAAGTGGATGCACTTGGCGGCATTATGGGAGAAGTCACGGACGCGGTCGGCATTCAGTTCCGCTTGCTGAATACTTCGCGCGGGCCGGCGGTGTGGTCACCGCGAGCGCAGTGTGACAAACAGCAGTATCGGGTGAAAATGCGCGAGGTGCTGGAAAGCCAGCCCAATCTGTATATCAAGCAGGCGGAAGTCGCTGAGCTGATCGTGGAAGAGCTTTCACCACGGAGACACGGAGACACGGAGAAAAACATCACTGAAAGAAGTGGTGTGATTAAGGCCGGTACCGATGTCCCGGGGTATGACTCGAATGTTGCCGACGTTAAATTCGACGTTAAATTCAATGAAGACAATGAATCCAGCCGCTCTGGCAAAGCTACTGAAAAGCCATCCTCCGTGTCTCCGTGCCTCCGTGGTGAAGGTTCTGTTGCGACCGGCATAAGGTTACGAGACGGCCGCACCATCGGCGCTCGCGCTGTCATCATCACTACGGGCACGTTCCTCAACGGACTGATACACTGCGGCGAACAGACCTATCCTGCGGGCCGCAGCGGTGAACCACCGTCACAACTTCTCGGCGAGTCGCTCAAGCTGATGGGCCTGCGAGGCTGCCGGCTCAAGACGGGAACGCCGCCGCGCCTCGATGGCCGCAGCATTGACTGGTCGAAATTCGCGCAGCAGCCGGGCGACGCTGATCCCACCCCGTTCAGCTTCCGTACCAGGAAGATCACGCAGAAACAGGTGCCATGTTACATCGCGTTCACCACGCCGGAAACGCACCGCATCATCGCCGAGAACGTGCATCGCTCGCCCATGTATTCCGGGCAGATCAAGAGCATTGGTCCGCGCTACTGTCCCAGCATCGAAGATAAGATCGTTAAGTTTCCTGATAAAACCACGCACCAGCTCTTCCTGGAACCGGAAGGGCTGAACACGCATGAGATTTACGTCAATGGCATGAGTACCTCTCTGCCGATTGACGTTCAGCAGGCGATCGTGAAGTCCATTCCCGGCCTTGAAAACGCGGAGATGCTGCGCCCCGGTTACGCCATTGAGTATGACTCCATTGATCCCACCGAGCTTGAGCGCACGCTCGAGGTGAAGAAGATCAATCATCTGTTTCTTGCCGGACAGATCAACGGGACGTCAGGTTATGAAGAGGCCGCGTGCCAGGGATTGATGGCGGGAATCAATGCGGCGCTTCAGGTCAAAGGCGAGCCGCCGCTGATTCTTGACCGCACGGAAGCCTATACTGCCATCCTGATTGATGACCTGATCAGCAAGGGCACCAACGAGCCGTATCGCATGTTTACCTCGCGCGCTGAGTTTCGTCTGCATTTGCGTATCGATAATGCTGACCGCCGCCTTACGCATCATGGCCGCCGTATTGGCTTGATCAACGATGAAGCCTGGGCAGACTTCACCGCCAAGCAGGCCCGTGCGGAAAAGCTGGCGGCGTTTCTGGCGAACGCGCGTGTAACCACGGAAGTGGTGGAGAAAGTGGGCAAGGCACAACAGGCGCGGCTGGCGATGAAGGCAGTGGTGGATTCTTCACCGGACGAGGATGTTGAAGTCTCATCGAAAATTGCTGTGGCGGGTGGTGGTGGTTTGAACAGCGCCATCGGTTCTCCGTTGACCCAATTGTTGAAACGTCCGGAAATAGTGATTGAGGATTTGGCCGGGCTGATTGCCGAAAGCTATCCGCAGTTCTTTGAGGAGATTGCGGGAATGCAGGGGCTAAAGCCCGAAATTTATGAGGATGCAAACGGCACGACTGAAAGTCGTGCCCTGATACCTGCAGAGCCTAAAGGCGAAACGAGAGGTTCCTCTGGCATGCTTTCTTCCGCGGCGCGTAACGAAATGAAGACCGTTGAAACGGAAATTAAATACGCCGGCTATCTTGACCAGCAGCGCAAGTCCATCGATCGTCTGAAAAAATCCGAGCAGCGAACTATCCCCGACTGGTTCGACTACGGCAAGGTCAGCGGCCTCTCGCGCGAGATGAATGAAAAACTTCAGCGCGTCCGGCCACGGACGCTGGGCCATGCGTCACGGATTCCCGGAGTCACGCCGGCGGCTGTGAGCCTGATCAATGTGTATATCGAGATCCAGGGGAAGGCGAATTCAGCCGCTGATGCACGCTGATGAACGCAGATAACGAAAAGATGCGAATCCGACCGGAAGAAGACGACTCACCAGATTTCGCGGGCATGGTTGAAGCGGTTGCCAACGGGATAACTCGCAGTTATCCAACAACTGAATTGATCGTGATCAAGATCGACAACTGGTTTGATGTTAAGTGGCTGAGGTTCTCAGGCAAGATGCTTGGAGTCCTGAGCATATGGAAATACACATTGACTATCCCTCCATTTGTGCCCAATCGCGTGATATCGCAGAGGCGATTCAGCGCTCCTGAGTTCGTTGAAATCGAATCAGGCAAGCCGGTTCACATAAATATTGAGTCATCACAGGCTGGGCTCCGTCGAACGGTTGATGTTGCCCGAGGCGCGGCTGTGCTTTGGTATAGCGGAAATTCCGAGCTTTCCGGGCGTGGAGCCATTATGGCTCATGTTCCTGTCGAGGGTGCATACTCTGCGTGGTATACCGGGTGGGCGAAAAGAAAAACGTGGGAACTCATTTTGCGCAAAGAGATTAGTGCGCAGGAAATTGCCGCGTTAATCACTGCACGCACCGATGCTGTATCAAAATAACTCGAGATGGAACAAAAGATATCAGAATTAAACGAAAGTGAAAGAGCGTGGCTCAAAGCTCAACTAGCCGTTGCGGCTTCTTTCGCAGAAACATTCGCGCCCGCTGGCAAAAATGATCTACTCAGCCTTTCCTCAATGGATCGTGCTTTCGCCGCGTGGATTGCAACTGAACCAGGGGACGGCGTGCTTATCAATGACATCGTCAACGCAGTTGGGATGGCATTCGGTAACACATTAGTGGAACGTCTGGATTTCGAGTGGGTGGTTGCATCCGATAATCAGGGCACTGAAATGGCTGTGTACGCGCTCCCGGGTAAGGGCGACGTCCTGGTGTATCCAGCCAATTTTGTCGCCAAACGATGGGAAAGGCGCGAAATCAATTTCCTTGAACCTTCTTACCAGAAGATCAGTGAGGACCTGGTTAGATTGAAGCAGTCCCATACGGCGAAAGCCTGGTGGAAGATCTGGTGAGTTTCAGAAATTATTCGTACACTCGTTACTGCGTCCCTCTAAGTCCGTAGGGATCCCTCGCTCCGCTTCGGGATTTCAGACAAAGCTCCGCTCGGGATTTCAGAAAAAGCTACCAAGAACTACAACGGTATATTCCCATGCTTTTTCGGCGGGTTTTTGTCCCGCTTGGTCTGTAGCATCTCCAGCGCATCAATAATTCTCTTGCGCGTTTCGCGGGGTTGAATCACGCCGTCCACATAACCGCGTTCTGCGGCAATGTAAGGATTGGCAAAGCGTGTGCGGAATTCGTCGATCTTTTCTTTGCGCGCTTTGGCCAGGATCTCCATGCGTTCGGCTTCGGTCTTGCCCACCTTTGCCACGTTGTCCAGCTCGCGTTTATAGACGATGTTCACCGCGCCTTCCGGTCCCATCACGGCGATCTCCGCCGTAGGCCATGCGTAATTAACGTCGGTGCGGATGTGTTTGGATGACATCACACAATAGGCGCCGCCGTATGCCTTGCGCGTAATGATGGTGATCTTGGGCACCGTGGCTTCCGCAAATGCGTAAAGCAGTTTGGCCCCGTGGCGAATGATGCCGCCGTATTCCTGCTGTGTGCCGGGTAGAAATCCCGGGACATCTTCAAAGGTAATCAGCGGAATATTAAACGCGTCGCAGAAGCGGACAAAGCGCGCGCCTTTTACGGAAGCGTTGATGTCCAGCACTCCCGCCAGAAACGCCGGCTGATTGGCAACGATGCCCACGGGCCGGCCATTCATCCTGGCAAAGCCGATGAGAATATTCTTCGCGTAGTGCTCATGGACTTCAAAGAAATACCGGTCATCCACCACGCGGGCGATCACATCTTTAATGTCATAAGGCTGGTTTGATTCCGCCGGCACAATCGAATCCAGCTCCGCATCAGCGCGATCCATCGGGTCAGTGCAGTCACGTCGCGGTGGGTCGTCCAGATTATTGGACGGAATAAAGCTGAACAGCTCGCGGATAATGGACAGGCACTCGGCGTCGTCATGGGCCATGAAGTGGGCCACGCCAGAGGTCTCATTGTGCGTCATCGCGCCGCCCAGTTGCTCCTTGGTCACGTCTTCATGCGTCACGGTCTTGATCACGTCAGGGCCGGTCACGAACATGTAAGCCGTCTTGTCCACCATCAGCACGAAATCCGTAATCGCCGGTGAGTACACGGCGCCGCCGGCGCACGGACCCATGATGGCGGAAATCTGAGGAATCACGCCGCTGGAGAGAGTGTTGCGCAGAAAGATGTCGGCGTACCCGGCCAGGGACATCACGCCTTCCTGTATGCGAGCGCCACCGGAATCATTCAGGCCAATCACCGGCGCACCCACCTTCATGGCCATGTCCATAATCTTTACGATCTTGGCTGCGTTGGCCTCTGACAACGATCCGCCGAACACGGTGAAGTCCTGGGCAAAAACAAACACCAGGCGGCCTTCGATTTTTCCGTAGCCGGTGACAAAGCCGTCGCCGTAGATCTTCTGCTCGGCGTCGCCCATGCCAAAGTCGGTGCAGCGATGCGTGATCATCTTGTCGAATTCTTCAAAGCTGTTTTCATCCAGCAGGAATTCGATCCGTTCACGGGCAGACATCTTGCCTTCTTTGTGCTGACGTTCCTGGCGGGCCTTGCCGCCTCCGGCTTCCGCCAGTTCATCCCGACGCTTCAGTTCTGCGAGCTTCCGTTCCAGGTTCATGGATGAGAATTATAGCCGCCCACGCGATCTGACACGTGAGGCAGATCACAGAACAACCAAATGCATAGATCCTTCGACTTCGTCGTCGCATACGCTCCGACTGCGCTCAGGATGACAAAGGCCAGGATTTTCGTTTCCCATAATTCCTTCGTGGTAATAGCGATGCCTTTGCTCTAAACCGCTCGACCCATTTCTTGCGAGCAACAAAGTCAACCTTGTCATCCTGAGGGAGTGCGAGCAAACGCGAGCGCGAGTCGAAGGATCTATGCATTTGCACATTCGCTGAATGTCTCACTCTGGCTAGAGTCGTGAGAATCATTAAGATCAGAAAGTGCCTGATGGGTTGGCGCGATGATAGAGATGCGATACGCTCTCTCCAACGATGATTCAAGTGCGAAAAGACGCCGCTTTCCTTACCGCCGCCGATGCCCGGCGCATGGAAGCCGCCGAAGAATACGGCGCTCTGCGTTATGCGCAAGCCGTGGGGCCGCTGCATCCGGAATGGAATTCCACCTGGGAACAGTTCGCCGGCGGACACATTATTTTTGTTGCCCGGCACTCCATGGTCGGCCGCGCCCATGGCCTTGGCTTTGCCGGACCCATCACCGCGCAGGACATCGAGCACATCGAGCAGTTTTATTTCGATCGCGAATTTGACGCGCAGGTGGATGTCTGCCCGTATGCCGATCCGTCATTGTTTGAGTCGCTCAATCGGCGCGGCTTTCAGGTGGCGGAATTCAACCAGACGCTGGCCCGCTGGATTCATCCAGAGGAAAGCTTTTCCAGGCCAACTCTTAAGGGCATTGAGATTCGTGCGGTTAAGCCCGGTGAAGCGACAGATTGGTCGCGGATGCTAGCCCATGTCTTCATGGGCGAACACGCGCCACAATATGAGAGCTTTTTTGCGCCCTGGGCCAATGGCGAACACTCGCTTACGCTCGCAGCGTTTAGCAATGGCAGAATGATCGCCGGATGCGGAGGCGTAATCGTTCCTGAGCACAGGATGGCAGGCTTCTTCGGCGCGGCGACTCTTGCCGAATATCGCGGGCAGGGAATACAGGCGGCGTTCATGCGGGAACGACTGCGGATTACGCAGGAAGCCGGATGCGATCTGGCCGTAACCCTCACCATGCCGGGCACAACATCGCAACGCAACGTTGAACGGGCCGGCTTTCGCACCGCTTATACCAAGGTTGTCGTCAGCAAAAAGCATCCCAGCAGCACTGTCAGCTCGCCGCCGATGGTGAACTCGGAATAGGGAAACGCCTGGATTCTTAAGGTTGGCAAAAAAGCCAGTTTCGTCGCGAAATCTCTATCTTTTAAGATTCCGGAAGACTAACCTTGCTGCCAACGCTCTCCCCTTGCCCGGGAATGACTAAGGACAATGACTAAGGATAAGGAGATCCACCATGGCATTTTGTTCAAAATGCGGAACGCAGATTCCTGAAGGGGCGGGATTTTGTCCCAGTTGCGGAACAACGGTCACCGCCGGCGGAGGCAATACAGCCATGTCTACGGCAAGAACATCTGGCATGCAAAGCAATGTTGCTGCACTACTCAGCTATGTGGTGATTATTGCTATTGTGTTCCTGATCGTTGAGCCGTTTAAGAACGATAAATTTGTTCGCTTTCACGCTTTTCAATCGATTTTTTACTGGATCGCCGTGATTGTGATCTTCATGCTCATCGGCATGGTGTTTCCGCTGAGCATATGGCTCGTGGTTTACTGGCCTTTGCGGTTGCTGAGTTTCATTCTCATGATTTTCCTGATGTACAAGGCCTACAACAACGAAAAATTCAAGCTGCCTTTCATCGGCGACCTGGCGGAAAAACAAGTGTGAATTTTATGGGGCATGCGTTTCAATGCACGCCCTCTGATTTGACTCCCCGTAACCCGGTAGGCTAGCCTCAATAGCTAGTCTGCTGGCGTTATCCGTGCTGGCAGGTGATCCTTCGTCTACTGACTGGCTGGCCTGCGATCAAATGAAAAATCTTCGTAAATATATGGTTTTGCAAGTAGTTGCCTTCTGGCTGGTTGTGTGCTCGCCACTTTTCTGTGACGGTTTGCGCCCCGTCCATGCCCGTAAGGCCATGGTGGTCAGCGTTCATGCGGAAGCCTCAAAAGTTGGTGCTGGCATCCTTCGCAAAGGCGGCAACGCGGTGGACGCTGCCGTGGCCACCGGGTTCGCGCTGGCCGTGGTCCATCCTTCGGCAGGAAATATTGGTGGGGGCGGATTCATGCTGGTGAGAATGGCCGGCGGCGACGTTCATTTCCTTGACTATCGCGAGAAAGCTCCCAGGGCCGCAACGCGCGACATGTACCTGGACGCGCAGGGCAACATCATCCCTAACGCCAGCCTGGTTGGCTACAAAGCGGTTGGTGTCCCAGGATCGGTGGCTGGTCTGGTTTACGCGCAGAAACATTGGGGCAAGCTGCCGCTGAAGGCGGTCATGGAACCGGCGATTCGTCTGGCGTCAGAAGGTGTCACGCTTACCTATGAAGAAGCGCAATCCATGCATGATCAGGACCTGGCCAGATTTCCCGACTCCAAACGAATTTTCCAGAGAGATGGCCGTTACTACGAAGCAGGGGAAATTTTCCGGCAGCCTGAATTGGCGCAAACTCTTACCCGCATTGCAGCCGATCCAGACGATTTCTATAAAGGCGCCATGGCGCACGAGCTGTCGGCGGAAATGCAGCGCGGCGGCGGACTGATTACCGCCCAGGACATGGCTGAATACGAAGTGAAAGAGCGCGCACCGATCCGCGGAACGTATCGTGGATATGAGGTGATCAGCGCGCCTCCGCCCAGCTCTGGTGGCGTCACCCTGATGGAGGCACTCAATATTCTGGAAGGCTATGACATCGGCAGCATGGGCAGCCGCTCGGCTGATTCCATCCACATCACCAGCGAGGCCTTCCGCCGCGCATTCTATGACCGTGCTGAGTTCCTGGGTGATCCCGACTTTAGCCAGCTTCCCATCGCCCAGTTGATCGACAAGAATTATGCCAAGTCCTGGCGTGAATCACTGGACATGATGAAGGTCACCGACAGCAAAGATATGCACCGGCCTTCGGGATTTGGCCAGCTTGATCGCCAGGCTGCAACACATGCTCCCTACCAGGGCCCGGAGCATGGGAACACCACGCATTATTCAGTGGTGGATCCAGACGGCAACGCGGTTTCGGTGACCACTACCTTGAATGAGAGCTTTGGATCGGCAGTGACGGCGGGCAAGCTGGGCTTTCTGATGAATGACGAGATGGATGACTTCACCTCCAAACCTGGCGTGCCCAATGGCTATGGGTTGATTCAGGGTGAAGCGAACTCCATCGGGCCGGGAAAGAGGCCGTTGAGCGCCATGGCGCCGACCATCGTTAGCAAAGACGGCAAATTGATTATGGTGCTGGGATCCCCGGGCGGTCCTCGCATCATTACCACCGTCGCCAATATTCTGATGGGCGTGATTGATTACGGTTTGGACATACAGCAGGCCGTGAACGCGCCGCGCTTTCATCATCAGTGGGAGCCGGATGAGATTGATATTGAAACCGTCGGCGTCTCGCCGGATACAGTCAAGCTTCTGGAGGCGCGGGGACACAAAGTCCGCAAGCAAGGTTACTGGAGTGACGGTGAGTGCATCGCCATTGATCCCAAGACCGGCGACCTGCTGGGTGCACCCGATGGACGCAACGGCGGAAAGGCGGTGGGTTTCTGATGCTGCGCGCAATGTCCACGCACGTTTACATCAAGCAGCGCCTGCACCCGGGGCTGCTCGATACCATGAAGCGCGGCGGCGCACAGGCGATCGAAATTTTTGCCGCCAATGGCCATTTCAATTACACCGACCGCGAACACATCAAAGAACTGGGCAACTGGTTCAAGGCTGAAGGCGTGGAGTTGCACTCCATGCATTCACCCATTTATATGAGCAATGATTTTCGCTCTGGCGGGCGGCCGCTGAACATTGTGGACATGGACAAGCCAACGCGCATTGAAGCCATGGATGAAGTCAAGCGGGCGGCTGAAGTAGCGGAGTATATTCCGTTTCGATTCCTGATTCAGCACATTGGCAAGACGGATGAATATGACGATCCGCGAAAGTTCGAATCTGCGCTGAGCTCGGTGGAACATCTGCGGGCGTTTTGCCGGCAGCTTGGGGTTACCTTGCTGCTGGAGAACACGCCCAACGATCTGGCAACTCCGGAAAAGCTGAAAGAGCTGCTCAGGGCATTGCACTATCCGGACCTGGGAATCTGTTTCGATTTTGGACACGCGCATATGGTGAGCGCCGTGCACCAGGCGTTTGGCGTCCTGGAAGATCGTATACGTTCCAGCCATGTTCACGACAATCATCGCGACAAAGACGCGCATCTATGGCCCGGTGAGGGAAGCATTGACTGGAGCTACGCCATGCAGGCGCTGAGTTCGGCCCCGCAGGTTCCGGCCATGGTGCTGGAAATTGAAGGCGTGGAAGGCCAGGACGTGGCCGCGAAGATGGCGGAAACGTATCGCAAGCTGGAAGAAGCTGCCGTGGCTGCGAGCTAAAAAGCCTTCCACGAAAATTGGCGCGCCGGGCCCGGGCAAACTTGAATAGATTCAGGACTGAGATTAAATAATGACGGACTCAACACAGGCACCTATCACTACCATTGCGGACGTGGGCAACCACGATGGCCAGAGCGTAACCATCCGTGGCTGGCTGTATAACAAACGTGAAAGCGGCAAGCTGATCTTCCCCATTTTTCGTGACGGTACGGGCGTGATTCAGGGCATTGCTCCCAAGAACCAGGTCACTCCGGAAGTTTTCGACACGCTGAAGAACCTTACTGATGAATCCAGCGTGATCGTTACGGGTAAGGTCCGTGCCGACAAGCGCGCCCCGGGCGGATTTGAGCTGGACGTGAATGATGTGAAGGTCATACAGCGCGTTCCAGAAGATGAGCCGTTTCCCATCGCGCGAAAAGAGCACGGACCGGACTTCCTGATGGAGCACCGCCATCTGTGGATCCGCACGCCCAGACAGACTTCCATTCTGCGCATTCGTGCGGAGATTATTCGCGCGGCGCGTAATTTTTTTGACGAGCGCGGCTTTACCCTGACGGATCCGCCGATCCTTACTCCTGCCGCATGTGAAGGCACCAGCACGCTGTTTCCGGTGAAGTACTTTGATGACGACGCGTTCCTGACGCAGTCTGGCCAGCTTTATATTGAGGCCACCGCAATGGCGCTGGGCAAGGTCTATTCGTTCGGCCCGACCTTCCGCGCGGAAAAATCCAAGACGCGCCGCCACCTGACTGAATTCTGGATGGTGGAGCCGGAAGTGGCCTACGCCGAACTCAATGACATCATGGAATTGGCGGAGAACTTTATCAGCCACATTGTGCAGAGCGTGATCAAGAACCGGCGTGTCGATCTGGAGGCTACTGGCCGCGATATCTCGAAACTGGAGAAAATAACGCCGCCGTTCCCGCGCATCAGCTATGACGATGCCGTCAAGCTTCTTCAGGAAGGCCACAGCAAAGGTCAGGTGGAGGCGAAATTCGAGTGGGGCGGCGACTTTGGTTCGCCCGACGAGACCTACATCTCATCGCAATTTGAAAAGCCGGTGATGGTGCATCGTTATCCGGCCAAGGTGAAGGCGTTTTACATGGAGCCTGATCCGGAACGTCCTGATCTGGCGTTGTGCGTGGATGTACTGGCGCCGGAAGGTTATGGCGAGATCATTGGCGGGTCGCAGCGCATTGGCGATTATGAATTGCTGCGCAAACGGATCCATGATCATGATCTGCCGGAAGAGTCTTTCAAGTGGTATCTGGATCTGCGCAAGTACGGCGGCGTGCCGCATGCCGGATTCGGCATGGGCATTGAGCGCGCCGTGGCATGGATCTGCGGACTGGAGCATGTGCGCGAGACGATTCCATTCGCACGTACTCTCACCCGCATCTATCCATAGAAGTAGAAGCAGAAATAGAAGAAAATTATGACACCGGAAACTGTAACTCCCCCCGCCACGAAGAACGAACAGGCCAACCGGCCAGTGGTCGCCGACAATATTGTGCCCAAAAAGATCAGAATTCTGGGCGTTCCCCTGGATCTGGGCCAGTCACGCCGCGGCGTGGACATGGGGCCATCCGCCGTCCGCGTGGCCGGACTTGAGGCCCGGCTGGAAGCACTGGGTCATATTGTGGAAGATGGCGGCAATGTTGCCGTGGCATTCCCGGAGCAGAAGAAGGAAGGCGATCCTCACGCGAAATATCTCAAGGAGATTGCTTCCACGTGCACCAAGCACGCGGAGATGGTGATGAAGACCCTGGAGGCCGGCAAGTTCCCGCTGACGCTGGGTGGTGACCATTCCGTTGCTGCCGGGACGGTTGCGGGTGTGGCGGAGTTTTTCCGCCAGCAGCGCCGTGTGCAGGAAAACAAAGTCGGCCTTATCTGGATTGACGCGCATGCTGACATCAATACCCCTGAAACCTCTCCCAGCGGCAACGTGCACGGCATGCCTCTGGCGGCGATTATGGGACTGGGACCTGCTGACCTTTCCAACATCTATGATTTCTCTCCCAAAGTGCATCCGGAGAACTGCGTGCTGGTCGGCGTGCGTGACATTGATGCGCGCGAAAAAGAAAACATCAAACAGACCGGCATTGAGGTCTACACCATGCGCGACATCGATGAACGCGGCATGCGCACGGTGATTGAAGAAGCCTTGCGGGTCGCCGGACGCGGCACCGCCGGCTATCACGTGTCGCTCGATATGGACTGGATCGATCCGGAAGACGCTCCGGGCGTGGGCACGCCTGTGCGTGGCGGGGCAAGCTATCGTGAGGCGCACCTGGCCATGGAGATCATCTCCGATCACGGCCGCATGGTGAGCTTTGAGATCGTTGAGGTCAATCCCGTGATCGACGAGCATAACCGCACGGCCGATCTGGCAGTGGAACTGACGCTGTCCGCGTTTGGGAAAAAGATACTGTGAGTCAACGTAATCAGCACTGGCTGCGAGAAACAATCCTCGCCTGTCTGGCCATGCTGATTTGTTGTTCACTGTCGACGGCGCAGGATGCGCCAAAACGCGGCCCGTCTACCGCTGATGAGCGGCAGCGTTTTCTGCAAATCACGCGCAAGATGGCGGATGCGCCGCTGGATCCCGGCCTGCGCGCCGATCGTGACTGGGCTCTTCGATGGCTGATTGAAATACCCGATATCAATGTTGACGTGTGTAACGCGCCTCTCGGCGACTTCATGAATGCCCACTACAAATACACGCCGCAAATCATCGGCCAGCTTACCTTTTCTACCGGCGCCTTTATCATTGAGCATCCGGACAAGGCGAAGGACCGCGACGCCCAATATGTGGCGGGAATCGAGGGCGCTCTTCATGCCTACCAGTCCATCCTGAAGATCAAACCAGACGCTACGGCGAAACAGCTCGATGACCTGCTGGAAAAGCAGAAAAAGGGAACACTGGCGGCCTTCGTGCGCGCAAGCTGCCAGAGCAATCCGCAGGAATAGCCTGACGTAGTTGCGGATTTCGACTCCCGCCCGCGATTGTTTTAAAGTAAGTACGATGAGTAAAACCAGGGTCGGCGTTCTCTTCGGTGGCCGCAGCGGTGAACATGAAGTCTCACTGCTTTCCGCGGCGTCAGTTCTCAAAGCCATTAACAAAGACAAATATGAAGTGGTGCCGATCGGCATCAGCAAGGAAGGTCGCTGGTTGACCGCCACCCATGCTGAACGCCTCCTGCAGGGAAACGGCAGCGGTACTTCTGATACCGAGCTTCGCGCCGGAGATCCGGCAGCCACTTCTTCTGCCGCTGTACTGGCGAAGGGCGATTCTGTGATTATGCCGCCGGTTCCGCAATCGCATGGCATGATGCCGTTTGAGAGCGCGGCCAAAGCCGGCGGGGCTAGTAGTCAAGGCGAACCCAGTATTCACGTCGACGTGATTTTCCCGGTGTTGCATGGTACGTTTGGTGAAGACGGCACCATACAAGGCCTGTTCGAACTGGCCGACATTCCCTATGTCGGCGCGGGCGTGCTCGGATCTTCCGCCGGCATGGACAAAGATGTGATGAAGAAACTCTTTGCCGCCGCCGCCCTTCCGATCGTAAAGCACGTTACGGTGCTGCGTCCGCAATGGGAGAAGGAACCGAAAAAGGCCGTCAAGGAGATTGAAAGCAAGCTCAAATATCCAGTCTTCGTGAAGCCTGCGAATCTGGGATCGTCGGTGGGAATTTCCAAGGCGCACAATCGCAAAGAGCTTCCTGCGGCCATGGACGAAGCTGCGCGTTACGATCGAAAGATCGTGATCGAACAGGGCGTGGGCGGTAGTAAACAAAAGGCCCGCGAACTTGAGTGCTCCGTGCTGGGCAATGACGATCCCAAAGCTTCCATTGTGGGTGAGATTGTGCCCGCCACGGATTTTTATGACTACAACGCCAAATACATTGACGCAGGCTCGCAGCTGATCATTCCCGCCAAACTGAACAAGAAACTCGTCAAATCCGTGCAAGAGATGGCGATCAAGGCGTTCCAGGCAGTGGATTGTTCCGGACTGGCTCGGGTTGATTTCTTAATGGATCCTAAATCTGAGAAGTTATTTTTGAACGAAATTAACACCATGCCCGGCTTCACCTCCATTAGCATGTACCCGAAGTTATGGTCTGCCAGCGGACTGGGCTATTCAGATTTGATTGACCGCCTGATTCAGCTTGCTTTTGAGCGCTACGAGGAGAAGAAACGGAACCGGTATACCAAAGCTTAAGGTTTGTCGCAAACGCGGCCTTATTTGTTTTATCGCCTCTCAGGAAGACCTATGAAACCTTTGCGGGGCCCGGCGGTAAACATTGTTGTGAAACTCGCCTGGGTGGCTCTCCTCTGTCTTGTAACGTGCGCGTGCGCTGAGAAGACCTCTGCTCAGTCCACTTCCAATTCAACAACCGCCAACCAGAAGACCACTGACCAGACCGATCCCAGTCAAAGAGCGATGATAGAAGGCGTAGTTATTGACGCTCAGAATAGCCGCGCGATTCCCTGGGCGAACGTGGTGGTTCGTAATGCCAAGCGGGCGCGAGATGCGCGGTCATTCGTCGCGGACAGCAGCGGACACTTTCTCGCGACGAATGTAAGACCAGGCTCTTATGTTCTGGTGGCTGACCACGTCAATTATTTTGCCGATCCGCACAAGAGATCATTCCAGCCAACAGTAGAGGTAACCGCAAGGCAGGAGTTGAAAGGCGTTGTGTTACGACTGTTGCCAACCGCGGTGGTTACCGGGCAGGTGGTGGATCAGAACAGCAATCCGCTGATGCACGTGGAAGTGAAGCTATTGGCGCGGAGGATGGACCGCGGGCGCATGCGCCTGGCGGTTCTTGGCATGGGCATCACCGATGATCGCGGCGAATATCGCCTCTACGGCATACAGCCCGGCGATTATTATGTGCTGGCGGAAATCAATCCTAAACTTCGCGCAAAGAACATTGAGGTCATTGCCACCAGCGGATTGGTGGGCATACTGGAACGCAGCAATGTGTCTGATCCAACGGCAGGCGCGGTGCCTGAACAGCCGATCACGTACGCGCCATTGTTTTTCCCCGGAACCAGTGATTTTCTCCAGGCCACGTCGCTGCCCGTTGCCGCGGGCGCAGACGTGCATGCGAATTTTGTGTGTTACAGCGCGCGTAGCGTCAGCATCAAGGGAATTGTGGTGAACGGAGTGACCGGCGAGCCGGCAAGGAATGCATCTGTGGCGGCGTACTGGACGGACGTGCTGGGCGAAGCCGCAGCCAAGCCAGCCCAGACCAACAACGATGGCACTTTTGTCATTGACGATCTTGCGCCGGGGCTTTACACGCTGCGCTCCGCGTACAGCGATGAAGCCGGCGCATACAGCGATCAGCAGGAGGTCGAGGTTGGAGTCCAGGGCCTGGAACATCTCATGATTGCGGTGGAGCGCCAGCTGGCTATCGATGGTCATATTGTGCTGAGCGCGAATGACCCCGGGTTCAAAATGCAAAGCATTACCCTGAACTTCACTCCAGCCGGAGTCAGCGGAGATTTCCGTGTGATTGCCCAAGTGCCAAAGATGGAATTTGAAGGCAATCTGCGGCCTGGCGAACGATACCGTGTGAGCACCGCGGGACTGGCTGACGATTATTACCTGAAGTCCATACGCATCTCCGGCAGCGAGGTTGACGTGAACAATGTCACCGCCGCTGGCCCACATGAAAAGGTAGAAATCGTTCTGGATGCCCACGGCGGCCGCATTGAAGGAACTGTGTTTGATGGAGCATCCCAGACAGCGTCAAGCTATATCCTGCTCGTGCCGGATGAGGGCAATCGCAACAATTCTGATCTGTTCCGCAGGAGCAGATCAGACAGCAAAGGCAAATTCACCTTGCGAGGCGTGCCGCCCGGCTCTTACAAGTTGATTGCTTTTGAAGGCTACGATCCTGAAGAGCTGATCAACTATCCTGACCGGCTGAAGGAGATTGAAGATCGCGGCGAAAACCTAACCGTGATCGAAGGCGGGAAGTATGGTCCGGTCTTGAAGCTCGTCAGCCCGGAGTAAACTTACTGCGAATTCACGCGGATGATAGCGGATAAAGCCAAGAAAACTTACCACTGATTTTCACTGATGACACTGATCTGAAAATCAGATCGCGCACAAGATTGGAACTGGTCCCGCGGATTCACGCAGATAGCGGCGAACCAAATACCAAATACCAAATACCAACAGCCAAATACCTGGTCTTGATCCGCGATCGTCCGCGTTTATCCGCGGTAAGGTTTTTAGCTCTTGCGGAATTGCAGGTCCGCTTCACTGCCCCGGTCGATGCCCAAAAGATTGCTGCCACGTTCACGCAGGTCTTTTGTCCGTTCGGTTACGCCGTCCACGGTCCGCCGATAGCCACGGCTGATGGCGCTGCGCACGTCCTCACCGTTCAAGGGAGAGAACAGCAGAGCCACGGCTGCACCCACAGCCGCGCCGATCAAAAGAAACGTGATGGCCGTTCCCACCGCCGATTCATTTTTTCCCACTACAATCTCACCGGTATAACCGCCAAATTTCCTGTAGTCGTTCATGAACACGCTCCTTTGATCTTTGTCGAGTGGCCTCGGTCAATCACATGGTCAATAACATGAGCCCCAAGCGCATGGCGCTCCTACACGCAAAGTTCTAGCTGGCTTTGCGTTTCGATTTGCTGTGGGCCTTCGTCCTTCCCGTTGATTTCATGGTTGTCACTTTGCTCTTTTTCGCTTCATCTGAGCGTGAGCGATTGCTGCCGCCCTGGGCCTTTACTTCCGGACGCGCGTTCTTGAGCGGCACCCGGTTGGAGACCTTGTTGTTTGTCGGTTTTGAGCCCTGAGACTTTCCGGACGGCCTGGAGATGGATTCAGTCCGCGTGCTTCTTTCCCGCTCGTTCACTATTTTGTTGGGCGATGCCTGCTGCTGGTTGGTCCGTTCGCGGCCTTCCATCAGAGTGGAACTGATGACGTCAGACGCGTCTTCGCCTTCCAGTTCCTCCGCTTCGTGGACAACGGTCTGCTGGCTGCGCGACCAGTTGCGCAGTCGGCTGGCCAGCGAACTTGACGAGCGTGATCCGCCCACTTGCCGGCCGGCGTACTCGCGACCCCTGTCCAGATCGTCTTCTGTTATTTCTTCTATCGAAGCTTGCCCGGACACGGCGAAGGTGGATTCCACGCCGCCGCTTCTTGAGGTGCTCCCCAGATTTGTGCTCCCTGCGCTGACGGATTCTCCGGCTTCACGAAGATTGTCTTCACGAAGATTGTCCGTCTCCACATCGCCACTGGCGTCGTCAACGCCAACCGCTTCGCGCACGCCCTCTGAGATATCTTCCAGGGCCACGGCTGCTTCGTCTTCTTCTGACTTCACCGCAATATCGCCCAGGGAGATCATGCCCACGATGACGGAATCCTGCACCACGGGCAGGCGACGTATCTGATGGCGGGCCATGAGTTCAGCCGCTTCTTCAATGTCAGCGTGCGGATGTATGGTATGAAGTTTTTCGCTGATGATGTCTTCCGCCGTGCATTCATCCGGGTCTTCGCCCTCGGCTATGCCTCGCACCACGATGTCACGGTCGGTGATGATGCCGGCAAGTTTTTCGTCGTCGTCCACAATGGGAATGGCGCCCACGTTCTCGTCGCGCATTCTGGCTGCGATTTCAGCAAGTGTAGTGTCCAGGGTGGCGGTGGCCAATCCCTCTGACGTCATGATGTCGCTGACTTTCATTTGCTCGTCTCCTTGGTTACGAATGTTGGTTACGAATGTTGGTTATGAATGTCGATTCCTGAATCCAAAGCTGGTTATGTATGGCTGACGGCAGTTAGAGGCTGCCGCATACTTAGAAAAGGCGAAGGGCGCGAATGTTGTACTTAAAATCCAGGAATGCGCAGGAAATGTTTTCGCTTTGAGAACGGCGGAAGCGTCTGAAACTTGATAAAATCTAGGGTTCGTATTTGGTATTTGTCACCTGCCGGGTATAGCTGGTTCAGGGCCCAGTCCACGTGGAAGGCGTCCTGTCAGTTGGCTTGTCGCTTCGCGCAAGGCAAGACAAGAAGACCAGACAAGACTCACCAGTAAAAGTTCATATTCTCCAGGAGAGAGTTCAGACAATGGCAATTCCAGCAACACAGATGCGTCCGGGGATGATCATCAAACACAACAATGACCTGCATACGGTCTTCAGCGTGGAACACCGCACGCCGGGAAACCTGCGCGCCTTCATCCAGGCCAAGCTGCGCAATATCCGCACCAATGCCATGTTTGAGCACCGCTTCCGCTCCAGTGACCCGATTGAGAAAATCAGCGTTGACGAAGTCGCCATGGAGTTTCTCTACCAGGATGGCGACGACTTCTACTTCATGAACACCGAGAATTACGAGCAGCTCAACCTGAAACGTGACATTCTGGGTGATGCCGTGGAGTACCTCACGCCGAACCTCCAGATCAGGGTGGAGTTTTACGACAATAAGCCAGTCGGCATTGAGCTGCCCCAGACCGTAATCCTGACCATTGTGGAGACCGAGCCGGGACTGAAGTCCGCCACGGCTTCCAGCGTAACCAAGCCGGCCAGGACTGAGACCGGGCTGGTGGTCCAGGTGCCTCCTTTCATCAATGAAGGCGAAAAGATCAAAGTTGATACCGCGGAAGGCGCATATCTGTCGCGGGCGTAAGAAACAGAGATCGCCGGAATTGCCAAAATCTGAGAAATCGCCGTCATCGCCGGAATCGCCGTCATCGCGCGTGATCGGGAAAAGCTGACGGGCGAGAATTGGTAATTGAGTAATCTGGTAGTTAGTGCGAATTTTGATCCGCGCACATCCGCGTTGATCCGCGGTAAGTTTGTTTCAAACGCACAAGCATAAGAAGATGATTGCAAAAACTTACTTTGTCCGCGGACGCGTACAAGGCGTCGGGTTCCGCTGGTTTGTTGACCATGAAGCGCGTCTGCTCGGCCTTGCCGGATGGGTGCGCAACAACATGGACGGCAGCGTGGAAGTCCTGGCCATGGGCACCGCGGAGCAGCATGCGGCGCTGCTGAGTACATTGCGGAAGGGCCCGCGTGCCGCGCGCGTGGATGAAGTACAGGAAGCCCCGGCCCAGCCGATTGAGGGGCTGACAACGTTTCGAATCGAAGGAGCATGGTAAAGCGAATGCCTGTGAATTGCGACCACCTGAAAGAACTGATCCGCGAAGTGCCGGATTTCCCCAAGAAGGGAATTCTCTTTTATGACATCACCACGCTCCTTAAGGACAAGGTCGGCTTTGCCACGCTGATTGACGCGCTCTCTGAACATTACCTCAACGAGAAGATCGATACCGTGCTGGCCATTGAGGCCCGTGGCTTCATCTTTGGACCGGCTCTGGCTTATCGCCTGAATGCCGGCTTTGTTCCCATCCGCAAGCCGGGCAAGCTGCCCGCGGAGACCGTCCGCTGGACGTATGAACTGGAATACGGCCAGGACACCCTGGAGATCCACAAAGACGCCATCAAGCCAGGCGAGCGTGTGATTATCGTGGACGACCTTCTAGCCACCGGCGGCACTGCCAACGCCTGCGCCAGCCTGGCCAAGTCTCTGGGCGCGGAGATCGCAGGCATGGGCTTTGTGGTAGAGCTCGACTTCCTCAACGGCCGTGAAAAGTTCAATGGAACGGAAGTGTTCTCGCTGCTGCATTACGATAAATAGGCAAAACTGATCTGTTCCCTGAAGGTCGATTATGACGATTCGGTTGAACACATGCATTTTCCTGGTGCTGGCATGCGTTATGCAGATCCAGGCGCAAAACGCCCCTACGGCTCAACAGCTTCTTGATATCGCCCACAGGCAAGCAGATCTCAGTTCTCTTGGTCCCTTCAAACTGACTGCCACCTTTCTTGTCACACCTCTGGATAAGAAGGGCAGGCCGAACGCGAAGAAGCAACAACAGGGAACACTGACGATCCTTCGCGATCATGATCGTGTCCGCTTTGAAGCCCAGCTTGGCGCCGATCATGAAACACAGTTTCAGATCGGCAAGATCCGATACGTCGATCCCAACGGGGGGCTTCTGACAATGTTCGGGCTGGTGGACTTCGATCAAAGCTGGGACCCTGAGCGACCAGCCAAAGACCGGTTGCACCGGCAATACACCTTGACCGAACCATCCAGGAAAAAGATCAATGATGCGGATGCCTGGTGCTTTGAGAAATTCCAGCGTGGGAAACCGAAGGAAGAACTATGTTTCGGAGTGGAACATTCTGAACTCTTAAAAGCCGAGCCATACAAATTTGCCGGCTACCAGAAACCTGGGGACCTTCAATTCCCCGGACAAGTTGAAATCGAACGGACTGAGATGCTTCCGATAAAAGTTACCGATATTTCCCTGACACCTCAGGCTCTCGCGCCCGACACCTTCCAGGTGCCGGATGGGTTGCTCACCATCGAAAGTTGTGAGGACGGGCGAGCCGCCCAAGCCGTTTTTACCCCGACGCCGGAATTCACTGATGCAGCCCGGAAACATAAGACTGGCGGGCATGAAGTGATCAATCTCATCATCAGCATGGATGGGAAAGTAATCGGCGCTCAAGCATTGACTGATGACCGCTATGGCCTGGCGCAGCAGGCTACGAACAAAGTGAGGACCTGGAAATTTACACCCGCCACTTGCGGAGGGCATCCCGTAAATTCAGAGATGAAGGTTGAGGTTGCTTTCGACTTGTATTGAGGGTGGTACGGGTGAAGGAAGGCAATTTTGTGACGTCTCCATTTCCTTCAGCGACGGTCATGTTGCAATTTACGCCGGCCAGCGCCGTAGGCGCGTCGTGAAGTTAGCCCCGGGCGTAAGCCCGGGGAAAGCAGAGTCGAGAGTGGAAAACCCGGGAGGGGTGACACATGTCGCATACGTATTTTCAGAACGTGATGCATGTTGTCTTCAGCACGAAAGAACGCCGTAAAATCATTCCACCGGAGTTGAAGGAACGGCTCTGGGCGTACGCAGCAGGGATTTGCAAACACGAAAACATCTTTGTGCACGCAATCGGCGGAATGGAGGACCATATCCATCTTCTGTTGCAATTCCCTGCGACGATCGTGATTTCCGAGGCCATCAAGACGATCAAAGCAAATTCGTCGGCATGGATGTCCGACGAGATTGGCAAGTTCGCATGGCAGCAGGGCTACGGAGCTTTCAGTGTGAGCAAATCGAATATCGCCGCGGTTACGCGTTATATCCAGAACCAGGAAAAACATCACAAGAAAATGGGCTTTGAAGAAGAGTTCAAAGCGCTCCTGGAAAAACATGGAATCGAATATGACCCGAAGTATGTCTTTGGGTGACGGTCATGTACCGCCTATGAAGTTTTCAGCGCGCCTCCGGCGCTGTCCGTTTTTGGTTCGGGACAGACGAGATTTTCACCGCGTTTCATTCTTGTGCCGCACCTACGGTGCTCGGCTTCATTCTGGATGCTCTCCCCGGGCTTACGCCCGGGGCTAACTTGTCAACGCGCCTCCGGCGCTGTCCGTTTTTGGTTCGGGACAGACAAAATCTTCACCACGTTTCATTCTTGTGCCGCACCTACGGCGCTGGCCATTGGCGCGCGTCGTGCTCTGCTTTCGCCGGGTGATTTCCGTTCTCGGCGCAAATCATCCGCTCGGACACTGATTAGCTCTTGGAGATTGGATACCTGCTCGCAAATATCAACCAACGGCCTTAATCCCGATTGTTCGCCTCCTTTCCAGAACCTCGCGGGCTCCAGTCAGTCCAACAGAGTAAGCCGCAAATATACTAGGCTTAGGATTGGGCGATGGCCCGCGACGGCCTCGTTGGATCCAAACAGACGGAGACCTCCATGGCAAAATCTCAACCTGTTCCCACAATTCTGGCGCAAGCCTCCACGCAAAAAGGCATTTCTTTTCAGTTGCGTAAAGATCCCAGGGGCGTTCTGGAAGTTCCGGAGCTTGAGAACGCACTTGTCAGCATGCACCTGGGATCGCCGGCGCGGGTTAGCTGTCAGCGCGGCGGCATGAAGTTTGCCGGCACTGCGGTCCACGGCGATATCGACATCATTCCGTTCCGGACTTCATCGCGCTGGGAGATGCATGACGATAACGACACTGCGTTTCTTCTCAGCTTGACGTGGGCGTTTCTACAGGAGATTGCCAGCGAGTCAGGAGCGGACGGCAGCAAGATCGAACTTCGCAATCGCTTCCAAGTGCGCGATCTGGAATTAGAGGCCATTGCCTGGGCCATCAAACGCGAACTGGAGATGGGATTTCCATCCGGTCGTCTTTACCTTGACGGAATTGCCGTGGCGGCAGCTTCCCGTATTGTGAACTGTCACAGTTCCGCGAAGAAGCAGGCAAGGCAGCGCAATGAGGGCCTCAGCGGCGCCAGGCTGAAACGAGTGCTGTCATTTATTGAGGAGCGGCTGGCGGAAGACCTGTCACTGGACCAGATCGCCGCCGTGGCTGGCGTGAGCACATCGCATGTGAAAGGTCTGTTTCGCAAGACCATGGGAATGCCAGTTCATCAATACGTGATTCAGCGGCGCGTGGAGCTGGCGAAGAGATTGATTCTGGAAGACCAGACATCCATCGCGGATGTCGCTCTGGCTTCGGGCTTTTCTCATCAGAGCCATATGGCCAGGCACATGCGGCGACTGCTTGGAATGCCACCACGGGCACTTAAGCGGATATTGGAAGAGTCTTTGTAAACAAGCCGCGTAAATAAACTGCATGTGTAATATCGTGTCCGATCGTGCTGCATCGTGTCCGAACCTGCGCGAAAGAAACAGGGCCTCCCAGGCATACTGCTGGACATGACACGCAGAACCTTTATCACGCTCTCTTCCGCTGCGCTCGCGTCGGTCGCGATCAATCCGGGCGCCTTCGCCAAACCCGCAACCTTGATCGATGCGGATTGGTATCGTCATTCCCGGCGTTTTGCTTCGCTCCCGATGGGTAAAGTGGCCTATGTGGAGCACGGTCACGGACCGGCTGCGCTTTTCCTGCATGGCTTCCCGCTCAATGGTTTCCAGTGGCGAGGCGCTCTTGAAAGACTGCACCGGCATCGCCGCTGCATTGCGCCGGACCTGATGTCCATGGGATATAGCGATATTCCTGAGTCGCAACCGATCAACCCTCACACGCAGGTCAACATGCTGGTGTCTTTACTGGATTCACTCAAGGTCAAAGATGTAGATCTGGTGGCGAATGACAGTGGCGGTCTGGTGGCGCAACTGTTTGTTGCGGAACATCCTCAGCGTGTGAGGACGCTCCTGCTCACCAACTGTGACGTTGAACAGAACAATCCGCCGCCAAGGTTTCTTCCCGCCGTTGCACTGGCGAAGAAGGGGCTCTTTGCCGAGAGGTTTATCGCGCCTCAATTGCAGGATAAACAATTAGCCCGTTCAGCCAGGGGACTGGGAGAGGCCTACACATATCCGGATCATCTTGCGGACGAGACGATTGAGATTTACCTGCGGCCGCTGGTTGAATCGCAGGCCAGGAAATTGCAGGTGGATCAATACACAGAGGCATTGGGAATCAATCAGCTATCGGCGGTCAGTGGCCAATTGCAGCATTGGAACGGACGGGCGCGCATGCTGTGGGCATTGCAGGATAAGTTTTTTGGAGTGGAATGGGCGGGATGGCTCAATCGAACATTGCCCGGCTCACGCGGAGTTCGCCGACTGGAAAACGCCAACCTGTTCTTTCCTGAGGAGATGCCGGATGTTATCGCCGAAGAGGCGAAGCAGCTTTGGAAAGGGACCAACTGACCCAAAATCACTACTGACAACTTCCGGACATAAGGGTTTTATAAACATGACGGACGTTTCCAGAACCAGGAAAGACATCACAAGAAAATGGGTGTTGAAGAAGAGTTCAAAGCGCTTCTGGAAAACACGGAATTGAATGCGACCCTAAATATGTCTTTGGGTGAAGGGCATGTGCCGTCAATGAAAGTTTCAGCGCCAGAGGCTCGGTAAGAAGTTAGCTCCGGGCGTAAGCCCGGGGTAAACGGTAAAAACGTCACAGAGCCCCAGCGGGGCGGCACAACGTTTTCGGTTCGGGACAGACAAAATCTTCACCACGTTTCATTCTTGTGCCGCACCTACGGCGCTGACCATGGCGTACCTACCTGACCTTCTCGTCCTTAGGTTTCTTCTCCGCCTCGATCCTCGCCTTTTGCGCCGCGGGAGTTTCTATCCACACCGTACCCAGGGAGAGGTCGCCGTCGACGGCGCGGTATTCCACCGCAAGGTCGCGGTACAGCCATAATGAGTTCACGCTCTGAAATGGGTCGCCCACGTTGTTTTCCACGGTTACCGGCAATTGTTTTGTTGGCTTGCCATAGAGAGTAGTCAGAGCCTCAGTCACTTCATCTGTGGCACGCGTTCCGTTGGTGTGAAAGGTAATGCGTTGCAGCTTTCCGTTTTCTATCCGGCAAGAGAGGCCTGAACTGATGTTGTAGACAGGGGCGTCATCGGGCGGATAGTGGACCAGCACATCCTCATTCACGGGTTCGGGCGCGGGATCCACGCTTTTTGGTTTGCCGTCGGGGTCTTTCCAGCACCAGTGCGGTTCGCCGGGAACATACGTGGGCGTGGCTAGAGCGCGCTTCAGACATTCCGGAAGGGTGAACGGGCTGCCAATGGTCAATGCAAAAAATTTTGTGGTGGGCGCCGCTTTGGCTGGAGCGTCCTTTTTGGGGCCTTGTTTTTTAGGGACTGGTTTTTCAAGAATTGGTTTTTCAGGAACCGGTTTCTCCGCAGGCTGACCGTAGCAGATACAGCAGAGCAGAAAAAGCAGAACGAGTGATGGAAGAAGCTTCATGGGGTCGTCACCGATTTCTTCTTTACGATTTCCTTTGCTTCGCGTTCCTTAATCCACCTTAACCCCAGACTTTTCGCCTTCGGTGCTCTGGTAAGCCCAGGCCATCCGCGGAGTGTTATGCGCGATGCCAAACCTGCCTCGCTGGTCTAACAGAATCATCCCGCCATGGCCTTTCAGTCTTCTTTCCAGATAGAAGATGGCTTCCTGAGCGACGGCATCTGGTGATCCTTTAGCCTGCACCCGGTCAGCGGCCCATTTGGCCAGAACCAGTTTCATGATCGGCTCGCCCCAGCCGGTACAAGAGACTGCGGCGCTCTGGTTGTCGGCATAGCAGCCGCAGCCGATCAGCGAGGAGTCGCCCACGCGTCCCGGTGATTTATTCAGAGTACCTCCTGTGGAGGTTCCGGCGGCAATGTTGCCATCCACATCCAGAGCCACGGCGCCAACCGTGTCATGGCCGGCAAATGTGGTGTCGGGTTCGCCGGCAGCGGCTTTGGCCTGGGCCTCTTTCAGGCGCAGTACCTCGCGTTCAATGACCAGGTCCTCATTCCGGCACAACGGCATGCCGTGTTCCTGAGCAAAACGCTCCGCACCTTCAGCCACCATGTACACGTGTGGGCTTTCATCCAGGACCAAACGGGCAGCCTTGATCGGATTACGTATGCGCTCAACGCATCCCACGCCACCGGAGCGAAGTGTGGATCCATCCATCATGAGGGCATCGAGCTGGACCTTGCCGTCGCGAGTAAGGAAGCTGCCGCGGCCGGCGTCAAAGGTTTCGTCCTCTTCCATGGAAAGGATGGCTTCCTGGACGGCGTCCAGCGCACGGCCGCCGCGTTCAAGCACGTGCCATCCCTGGGCCAGGGCTCGCTTTACCCCGGTCAAATGGCTATCCACCACATTGTCAGGCATGGCCCAGGCCCCGCCATGAACCACTAAAACTGGCAGTTGTCTCACAGGTATTCCTCAGGAAGATTTCGCTGGAAATTCGAACTTTTGAGTTTAACAGAGCTCCGACGTGCTGGCTGGCCGTTTCCCTGGCTAGCCGGTTCCAAAGTCCCGTGGCCCCGATCAGAGCCGACACGCGGCAACTTTCGCGCATCCAAGAAATCAGGTCAGTGTTGTGTCTCGTCCGGGTGGTCCTCAGGATTACGAAAAAAAATCCGCAGTTCTGCTCCAACAGCAGCTCACTCCAACACATCACAAAACAGCACACCTCGTTTGGGGATAATGAAAATGACTCATCGCGCAAGACGAATAATGTTCGGCGGACTCACCAGTCTCGCCGTTGCGGCAGCACTTCTGCTCTCAGGGTGCCAGGGGCTTGGCGGCAGCGCAGCTGCTACGCCTACGCCAACGGCTACGCCCACCCCGGCCGGCAGTTTAAACACTTCTATCAATCACATCATCCTGTTCATGCAGGAGAACCGGTCCTTTGACCATTATTTCGGCCAGCTCAATGTGTATCGCGCCAAGCAGACTCCGCCGCTGCCGCAGGATGTTGATACCTGGGGACCAAATAAAACGCCGGCGGGAGTTTCATCACCAGGCTTTGACCCCACAACTAATTTTGGACAAGGTCCGCCAATACCGGCATTCCACATGCAGAGCGCATGTTCTGAAAATGCGACTTCGTCCTGGGACGAGAGTCATGTGATATTCAATATTAAGAATGGCAACAATAATCTGGGACCGTTTTTGATGAACGGCGCCGCCTTTGTTCAAGGCCACTTCGCGCGCGACGAAGCAGCCAAGGGCAACACTTTTCTCGATCTCACAGGCAAGCGGGCCATGGGCTACTATGACGATTCTGACCTGCCCTTTTACTATTTCATCGCTTCTAATTTCGCCACTTCTGACCGGTGGTTCTCTCCGGTAGCAACGCGCACGCAGCCAAATCGTATTTTTTGGATGGCCGCCACCTCACAAGGACACATCTTTGCTCCCGATTCTCAGCTTCCCGCGAAGACAATTTTCCAGAACATGGACGAGCACAACATCACCTGGAAAATTTACGAAGCTTCGGGAAACACGTATTTCAATTTCTTCTCGTACTCGCTCACGCACCATACCAACGTGGTTCCGCTGACTCAATATTTCACTGATCTGGCGAACAATACCCTGCCGCAGGTGGCCTACATTGAGACCGGAGTTGAGGTCGGCGAGACCAGCACCAGCGCGGTGGATGAGCACCCGGATGACGATATTCAGAAGGGCGCTCAATTTGCCGCCAGTCTGATCAACGCTTTGATGAAGAGCGCGTCATGGAAAGACAGCGTCTTCATCCAGACCTATGACGAGGGTGGCGGCTTCTATGATCACGTGCCGCCAATCCCAGAGGTGAATCCTGACGGCATTGCCCCGATTCTGGGACCCAACGATTTCTCCGGTATTGATAATTTCACCCTGAGCGGTTTCCGCGTGCCCATGTTCGTGGTATCACCCTTTGCGAAAAAGAACTTTGTTTCGCACACGCCCATGGATTACACCGCCGCGCTGAAGCTGATTGAAACTCGTTTCGGGCTGCCGGCGCTCACCGCCCGTGATGCTGCCATGCCGGACATGACGGAGTTCTTTGACTTCACCACCAACACCGGCCCGTGGGCAATACCTCCAACGCCACCGGCCCAGCCAGTGAATATGCCATGCACGCAAGGGGTACCGATCGGATAATTCAATATCCACGAGTGATATAAGCAAAAGGCACAGAGGAGATCATCCTTTGTGCCTTTTGTCTTGCTGAACGTTTTGACGCCAGCGTTACAAGCGAATTCCCCTGACCTCGGCGATTTCCGGTAGCGACGCAATCTCCTTCAACGCGGCATCGATTGCCGGTGAATCGATCTGCACTACGGCAATCGCGTGCGCATCGGCCTTTTCGCCTTTGCGGCCCAGCGCAAAGTTGCCGATGTTCACCTGATGCCGGCCCAGAATCGTTCCTACTTTGCCGACCACGCCGGGCACGTCGCGGTTACGCATATAAATGAGGTTGCCTTCCAGCGGCACTTCAATCCCCAGATCGTCCACGCCCAGCAGGCGCAGCGAGTTGCCGTGCAGGACCGCTCCCTGGACCACATGCTGGTCTGAGGAAGTTCGCAGAGTGACGGACAAGGTGTCACCGGCGCGGCCGCCGGGCTCATCTTTGTGTATCTCGTGGATTTTGATTCCGCGTTCCTGGGCGATGGTCGCCGCATTTACCACGTTGGCGCGCTCGGCGATGCGCTCATTCAGAATGCCCTGAATCGCCGCATTGCGAATCAACTCCGTTTTCCAATCAGTGATGCGGCCTGTATAGCGGATGGAGATTTCTTCAATCGATCCCGATGTTGACACGATGTTGGCCAGAAACGCTCCCAGCTTTTCTGCCAGCGCAATGTATGGCTGCATGAGCGTGTATTGCGCATGATCGATGGACGGCATGTTCACGGCATTTTGGATCACGCCGCGTTTCAGATACTCACGCACCTGGCTGGCAATCTGCACGCCCACGGCATCCTGAGCTTCATTGGTCGATCCGGCAATGTGCGGCGTCGCAATTACATTTTCCAGCGCCAGCAAGGGCGAATTCTTCGGCGGCTCTTCTGTGAATACGTCCACGGCCAGCCCGGCTACGTGTTTGCTTTGCAGTGCCGCGGCCAGCGCGGCTTCGTCCAGAAGTTCGCCGCGCGCACAGTTCACAATGCGCACGCCTTTTTTCATCTTCTTGATCGATTGCTCATTGATCATGCCGGACGTCTGCGGCGTGAGCCCAACGTGCAGGCTGATGTAATCCGCGGCGGCGTAAATCTGGTCGAGTCCAGCCAGTTGAATTTCCAGATCGCGCGCCACAGATGCCGCGACAAAGGGATCGTGCGCAATCAACTTCATATCGAACGCCTTGGCGCGTTTGGCTACCTCCATGCCAATTCGTCCCAGGCCGATGATGCCGAGCGTCTTCCCGCGAAGCTCTGTCCCTTGCAGTGACTTCTTTTCCCACTTGCCGGCGCGGGTGGTTGAATCGGCGCGTGAGACCGACCGTGCCAGAGCCAGCATGAGCGCCAAGGTGTGTTCAGCCACGGCAACCGCGTTGGCTCCTGGCGTATTCATCACGGCGATGCCGGCTTTGGTCGCGGCCTCCAGATCGATATTGTCCACGCCAACACCAGCTCGTCCAATCACACGCAGTTTGCCGGCATTGCGCAGCACGTCAGCGTTCACATCCACCGCGGAGCGTACGATGAGCGCGTCGGCATCGGGCAGCGCAGCGGCCAGGTTGCCGTTGAGCTGGTCCGGAGTCACCACGTTCCAGCCGGCTTCATCTTTCAAAAGCTGAATGGCGGCCGGCGCTACCTTTTCTGCCACAACGATCTTCATGCTGATTTCTCCCTACCGCGTTGCCGGGCGTAAACTTCCTGTGCGGCACGCAGCCCGGCGCCAAATTCCACCTTGCGGCCCATCTGCGCCAGCACCTGTTCCAGCGCACCTACGGCAGCGATGGTGTCCAGATAGTCGTAATAACCAAGGTGGGCAATGCGGAACAGCTGGCCTTTCATCTCGCCTTGCCCATTGGCCACGATCGCGCCAAAGTGATTGCGGTAGGCCTTTACGATGTCACTGGAATCCACGCCTTCAGGCGCGGCAATTGCCGTGAGTGCCGCTGCGGGTGGGCCTGAGGGATACAACTTCAGTCCCAGCGCCTGAGCACCGGCACGCGTCATGGCTGCGGCCGTTTCAGCATTGTTGATGAGGAGTTCGCGTCCTGCAGCCAGATCACCGCCTCCTTGCTCGCGGATGTAATCCAGCGCCGCGTTGAGTGCGGCGACCAGCGCCGTGGAAGGCGTGTAAGAAGATTCACCTTTGGCGCCGTTCTTCCGTTCTTTACGCAGATCAAAGTAATAGCGTGGGTTCTTGCTGGTTTCCATGCGCTGCCAGGCGCGATCGCTCACTGCCGAATACGCCAATCCGGGCGGAATCATCACCGCTTTTTGTGAACCGCCGATAAGCACGTCCACGCCCCAGCCATCGATATCAAAATGCGTGGTGCCCAGACCAGTGATGGCATCCACCACCAGCAATGTGTCAGAACCCTTGAGAACTTTGGCAATCCCTTCCACGTCATGCCGCACGCCGGTAGAACTCTCCGTGCCTTGCATGTACAAGACCTTGTGTTCCGGCTTCAGCTTTTCGCGGACCTGCTGTGCGGTGACCGTGTGACCATAAGGCGCCTTCAGGCTTTCCACTTCACAGCCATAGACTTTGGCCAGAGATTCCCAGCGTTCGCCGAACTTGCCTGCCGTCACCACCAGCACCTTGTCGCCGAGCGACGTAAGGTTGCTCACCGCAGCCTCCATCGCTCCTGTGCCAGAGGCGGTAAACAGCATCACGTCATTCCTGGTCCCGACAAACACTTTCAGATCAGCCAGCACCTTGGTGTACAGCGTGCGGAACTCGGCTGTGCGATGGTGCATGGTAGCGGCTGCCATGGCGAGCTGAGCCGCAGGTAAAAGTTGGGTTGGACCCGGAGTAAAAAGACGGCCTTTACGAATCATTTTGATTTTCCTGAAAAAAGTTTTGAATTACTGGGCAGTTAAATCAATGTCAGTGAAATCTGCTGGACGTGCAGAGTAGGTTTGCTGGCCGTGCTTCAACAGCACCAGGCCTGCGGTTGGATCGTCAGCGTTTTGGATAACGAGTAAACCATCGCCTTCAGACGGCCCTTGGGGAGCCGTAGCCCATTGTATCTTTCCCAGTTGCTTTTTGGGAATTCGCAGCAGCATGTCCACGCGAGGGAAAATGGCGTCATAGATTACCAGCCCGCGGCTCAGCATGCATACACGCTGCTGTCCCTGTTCATTCATGAGCAGGTAAGCTGAATCGGGAACTCCCGGTTGTCCGGAAAAATGACCCCGCGTGTGGCCTGCGATCTCAAAATTATGTTCGCGCAAAAAGACCACGGCGCGCCCGGAGAGCTCGTCCGGTCCTGCCACATGCCATCCTTCCAGCTTTGGTATACGGCTGGCATCGATCGGATCAACGCCGGATGGTCGAGTGGTATTCACGTTCGCGTTTGCCGATGGACGGCTGTAGGGTTGTATGAATAGCAGTCCCACCAGCGCTACCAGCCCCAGTGCCAGCGCGATGCGAATGGTGAGGCTGCTGCCCTGCTGCGGCAAAGGTTGAACTTTGATTTCACTCGCGCCCGGCATGTCTTCCATGCGTTCGGCCAGCGTGTTCATTGCTTCAAGATGGCCGGCAATATGGTTTCCTGTGAAAGCGGGAATTGTTAGCTCGGTCAGCTCCATCACCCGATTCTTGACAGCGAAGCCGGTTTGCGTTGAGCAGCATATCTTTTCCGTGTTGCTCAGCGCCGCGGGGGTGCCAAGGAACATGCGCACTTCCAGCGGCTGGTCAGATCGAGCGTTGAACCGGCGATCCAGACCGGCGCTCCCGGTGCGCATCAGGACGCGTCCCTGGCCGGTAAGCGCAGCGGACTTGGGCATGAGGCTCAGCGAAAACGTGGCTGGGACACGCATCTTTATGTGCAGTCCGGGCTTATCCAGGCGGTTCGAAATCTGGACAATCGTCGGACGCTCCCGCTCGCCATAGTGTCCGGAGATGACCACATCCTTCCCAGCGCGGACAGGCTGGGTTTTCAGCAGCTCCGCAACCTGCAGGGCATCGGCTTCAATCGCCTTGTAGCCGCGAAACACCGCAAAACGCCGCACCCAGTACACCACAATCCCAACAATGGCGACGACGATCGCAATGTTGATAAAGATTGCCAGCGGTGACATGGGTTTGCTCGGAAGTCTCTCCCGTGAAGTTTATCAGGACGGCAGCCTGTGCTGATGGCCTTTGTTAATCTGTTTTGCCGCGAATTTACGCGAATCAAAGCAAGAACGTTTTGCCGCAGATTAACGCAGATGAACGCAGATTGGGGTCTGGCATAACGCCTAGGCTGTTCTCCGTGCCTCCGTGGCAGGTTTGGGTCTACGTCCCCCGTATAATCATCTTTCACGCGACATCGAGGGGAGACTCAATGGGAATCGGCGACCAGATACAGAAAGACATCGTAGCGGCCATGCGCGCCCGCGAGGAACTGCGGCTCTCCACCTTGCGCATGGTGAAATCCGCCTTGAAGAACAAGGAAGTCGATAAGCGCGCTCCGCTGGATGAAAAGGAAGAGCAGCAGATCCTCTCCACGCTGATCAAGCAACGCAAGGATTCCATTGAGCAATTCGTAAAAGGCGGACGCCAGGAACTCGCCGATAAGGAAGCCGCCGAGATCAAGATGATTGAAGCCTACCTGCCCAAAGCCATGGGCGAAGAAGAGATCACCGCCGCCGTGAAAGCCACTATCGCAGAAATGGGCTCGCCGACCATGAAAGAGATGGGCACCGTCATGAAGAATGCCATGGTCAAGCTACAGGCGACCGGCGCTCGCGTGGAAGGCAAGACCGTGAGTGAGATCGTGAAGAAGCAATTGGGCGGATGAGCAGCCATTACGGCGCGTTTCTGATCAGTCTTCATCTGCGTTAATCAGCGGTGGGGTTTGCCTTTTGGCCGTTTAGCACTCAGCTCTCGTTGCTGCCAAAATGCATTGTCGCAGACAAATTTGGTTGCAGCAGCAAACTTACCTCCTCATACTACGTTCAAACTAAGTAACGTTCCCCAAACGTCTTAAGCCCGCGCACCGGGTGGTGACACCAGTTTTCCTGGTGCAGGCGGGGTTGTCGGTACAAGGCGTTGTCGGTACAAGAGGTGATGTATGGTACCCGAATCGAGTCCACTGCAGAGGTTTTTCAGCGAAATTGTAGAACGGAACTATGACGAAGTTGGCGTACGGCAGGCGGAGGTGCAGGCCTATGTCGCCAATCTGCTCACTGAATTCTGCGAGTCAGAAAATCTTTTCAAAATCAAGAATGAAGACGGCCGCTCCCTGTCTGACGTAGGCGAGATGCTGCTGGAGTCCGATCCCGTTTACGGACCGGCGCCTTCCTTTGATCGCGAACGCCAGGTGCGCAAGCATATCGGCGACTATTCGCTCTTCTTTTCCGGAATGTTTCCGGAAAGCCTGAATCGTCATCGGCTGAGAAAGCACCGGCTGGAAGGCTTCCTCGACTTCATCAAGGCAGGCAAGGAAAGCTATTACATCGTCTCCAAGTTTGAGCACTTTGAGTATGCCAAGGTGGCGCCCTTGTTCAGCCGCATGGCCCAGGATTTTGAACGTCTGGTCTATGGCCTGAACCAGGTCAAGAATGAGCTGCAGGAGTTGCAGCATCCCATCGCCCGCCGCACGCAGGAATTGCTGATGTAGGCATGCTAACGACGTTAGAAGTGAGGCGGCACGGTCTTCCGGGGCGTGTCGCCTTGCTTATTTTTCTGCCACACTGTCTAACGCCCCCATTCCGGTCTCCTCGTATAAAATGGGACTTTCAATCTTCAATTTAATTGGATCCCATCATGTCGAACCATCCTCTGCATTTCGTGACCTTGTCCGGTGTTCCTATCTCCGTCACCGACCTGAAATGGCCTTTCCATCCCTCGACCTCCGGCGCAGACTGGCTCATACTGCATGGCCGCGCTGACCTTCTGGGGAGCGACGACGGTCTGCATTGCGAAGTGGCCGTGGGCATGACGCAGACCATGAAGGACGCTCTGGGTTCGCTGGCGGAAGAACATGCCGAAGGTCTGGTGGTGAACTCCATTCGCAAGGTGCTCGATAACGGCCAGTTGGCGATGGTGAAATCCGGCAAGCTCCAGCCCGTCCACGTTACCAGCCGCTTTTATAGTTTTCCCGCCAAGAAGATCCAGTTCCCCACGCAAAACGAAGACGATGTTCGTGAGATGTTGAAGCGCCGCGTGTTCTGGCTGTCCAAGGTCACGAACGGAGCTCCCGTGGAAGTGGCCCATCCCTATGACTGCCAGTACGTAAATCTCACGCGCGAAAAGATGCTGGAACTGGCCAAGCAGCTTGTCGGACAGGGCTTGATGAAGCTGGAGGGCGATCAGGCCAATGCGTCTGACTGGCTCATGCAGCAGGAGCCCGCGATGATCGCAGCCATGCAGAAGGGCGTGGACGCAGGCCAGGCCGCCACGAAGATCACGGCATAATCGCAGACTGAAGTTGGCTTCATTACTACAAGTCGACAATCTCAACGTCTCTTTCGCCACGCAAACCGGCGAAGTTGCTGCCGTACGCGACGTGAGCTTCAACATCGCTGAAGCAGGCACGCTTGGCCTGGTGGGTGAATCAGGCTCGGGTAAATCAGCAACATCGCTGGCCATCATGCGCCTGTTGCCGCCACAAGCTCGCATTCAGGGAAACATTTCCTTCTCTGGGCAGGACCTTCTTGCCTTGCCGGAAAACGATATCCGCAAGCTGCGTGGCTCGGCCATCAGCATGATCTTTCAGGAGCCCATGACCGCCCTCAACCCGGTGATGCGCGTGGGTGATCAGGTGGCTGAAGCGGTGATCGCGCATCATTCCGTGTCCCGGAAGGAAGCCAGGCGGCGAACCGTGGAAGCTCTGCGCGAAGTGGCCATCCCCGAGCCGGACAAGCGAGCGAATGATTACCCGCATCAACTTTCCGGCGGTCAGCGGCAGCGCGTGATGATCGCCATGGCGCTGGTCAACCAGCCGCGTCTGCTGATTGCTGACGAACCCACTACCGCCCTGGACGTAACCATCCAGGCGCAAATTCTGGAGCTGCTGCGCGATCTTCGCGAAAAACATAAGCTGGCTGTGCTCTTTATTTCGCACGACCTTGGCGTGGTTTCCCGGGTGGCTGACCATGTGGCGGTCATGTATGCCGGCGAAATTGTTGAAATGGGTCCGGTGCAGCAGATATTTTCGGCCGCGCAGCATCCTTACACCCGTGGGCTGATCCATGCTATTCCCACTTTGAAGACCGATCGTTCGCGCCCCTTGCTGACGGTGGAAAAGCTCTCAAGGCAGGGCGGCGCTGCGCCGCTCAGACAAATTTCGCCTGGACACTGGGCACGCATCGCGCAGTAGCGGTCTGGTGATTTACACTCTCAGGGGTTAGCGTGCGCATACTCATCATCTCTGACATTCATGCGAATCTGGAAGCGCTGGACGCGTGCCTTCAGGCCGCGCCCCCGCATGACCATGTCTTCAACCTCGGCGACATTGTGGGCTATGGCGCTAATCCCAATGAAGTAATAGAACGGTCACGCCAGTTGGGGACAGTCTTTGTGCGCGGCAATCATGACAAAGCGTGTTCCGGCGTCAGCAGCATGGAAGATTTCAATCCCATCGCCGGCCTGGCCGTGATGTGGACCCGGCAAAAACTTACCGCGGACAACCTGCAGTTTCTGCGCGACCTGCCGCAAGGTCCCATCATGCCGCTGGAAAATGTGGAATGCGTTCATGGATCGCCCCGCGATGAAGATGAGTATGTCCTGGTTCGACAGGAAGCTTTCTTCATGCTTGGAGATGCCGATGCCCCCGTCACGTTTTTCGGTCACACACATGTTCAGGGCGGTTTCTGGATTAATGATAGCGATCTAACCGAAGGAACCATTGAGATGAAATATCCATCGACCCAGGGAAAGCAGGAGTTCACGGTTAAACTGGCCGGCGCTGGAAGATATATGATCAACCCGGGATCGGTGGGCCAGCCACGTGACGGCGATCCGCGCGCTGCTTTTGCCCTGTACGACACGGAAGAAAACTCAGTCACTTTTCATCGTGTGCCTTACGACATAACAGCAGCCCAGGAAAAGATTTTTGCCGCCGGCCTGCCTGAGCGACTGGCAATCCGGCTGGAGGAAGGCCGCTGAAGGAATGACCGCAATGAAGCAGTCCGGATTATTCGAGGAGCAGAAGGGCAGCACCGGCAAGTTTGACGTGATCGCCCACATTGATGGCGGCGCGCGCGGCAATCCTGGTCCCGCGGCCTATGGCGTGATCGTGCGCAATGCGAGCGGCGCTGTGGTTGCCGAGCTCAGCGATTATCTGGGCATGCAGACCAACAATCATGCGGAATATTCCGGATTGCTGGCAGTGCTGGGTTGGGCCGCGCAAGCGCAGTATCAATCGCTCAAGGTCTTCAGTGATTCGGAACTGATGGTGCGCCAGATGCAGGGTCGTTACAAAGTATCCAGCCCCAGCCTGAAACCTCTTTATGACAAAGCGCGATTGCTGGTGCAAAAGTTTCACGTCTTCAACATCGAGCATGTCTTGCGCGAAAAGAACAAAGATGCTGACCGGCTGGTGAACCAATGTCTGGACGCCCGCTCGCGCTGATCGAGTCGCCCTTCCTCAGCAGCGTTGGGGCGCCAAAACGAATTTGCATCCAGCCCATTTGAAAGCTACTCCAAAGCTCTGGAGGGCATCCATGCAACGCCAGAACATCTCCGGAAATTCCAAATACGAACCCATCGTGGGCTATTCGCGGGCCGTGCGCGTCGGCAACATCGTCCACGTGGCAGGAACCACGGCCACGGGTGATGACGGCAAGATCGTCGGCGGAGACGACGCCTACGCCCAAACCATGCAGGTTTTTCGCAATGTTGAGGCTGCCCTGAAGAAAGCCGGCGCCGGCATGAAGGATGTGGTTCGCACGCGCATGTTCGTCACCAAAATTGCGCGTGATTGGGAACTCGTCGGCAAAGCGCATGGCGAATTTTTTCGCGACATACGTCCCGTTGCGACCATGGTGGAAGTCACCAGTCTGATTTCGCCGGAGATGCTGGTGGAGATAGAGGTGGAAGCCATAGTCGGTGAGTCAGCCGGGTGGGAGAATCTCAAGCCGCAGCGGCCAGCAAAATAGAAACCAGCAAAATAGAAAAAGGCCAGCACATAGCTGGCCCTTTGCTTGTCTCTTTAAATGACGAGAGTTATTTCTTGGGAGCGATTGAGTCTTTGGCAGCCTTGGCTACGCGGAACTTTACCACGGTCTTGGCAGCAATCTTGATGGGTTCACCAGTCTGAGGGTTGCGTCCCATGCGGGCTTTCCGGTTGGATTTTACCAAGCGGCCCAAGCCAGGAATGACGAATACGCCGTTCTTCTTGGTTTCTTTAACTGCCACTTCCGCCAGGGTTTCCAGAAACGTTGCGGCGGCTTTGTTATTCATCTCCAACTTCTCGGCCATATGGCGCACGAGTTGGGTCTTGGTCATGCCAGATGCCATCTTACCTCCTTGAAATGTGGGCGCTTAAAACCCACTCATGCGAATATATACACGGGTTGCGAACCTATGCAAGCGGTTTCGCCAGATTTCATGCGGGTATTTAAAAGTAGGTCTGTGGAAATCTGCATGGATAGCGGCTCAGAGCAGTTCGGGATTGTGCTACCCCCGTCTTTCGCCTACGCCAATCTGTAGAAACTCAGCACTGCGTCGCCCTGTTGCAGTTTCCGCTGCCTGCGCAGCGAGCCGAACTGGTCCCCGGGATCGAAGTGCTTATCGTGTTCGGCAATCACGGTGCTTTCCGGCCGGATGATCTGCGACTGTGAGAGAAATCCCAGAACCTGCTCGTAATCGCCCATTTTGCGGTAGGGCGGATCAAGAAAACAAAAATCGCAGGTCACGGCCTGGCTGTCCAACATGCGCAGGGCGATAGCGGCTTCACGCTCAATGACTTCGAAGCCCTCAAAGCTGTCTTCCAACTTCAGCGAGCTGAGATTCTGGCGAATCACGCGCGCCGCTTTTGCCGATGACTCAACAAAGTACACCATTCTTGCGCCTCGGCTCAGGGCCTCAATCCCTACAGCGCCTGTCCCGGCAAAAAGGTCCAGCCAAACGGATTCGGCCACCTGTGGCGCCACAACATTGAAAAGCGTTTCACGTAAACGGTCAGAGGTCGGACGGGTTTCTATCCCCGCAGGCGCTGCCAGACGGCGGCTTTTGAACTTTCCGGCGATCACACGCATTGAAGCGGAACTCCTCTGACAGACATCTAATTTAACGTATAGAATCACATCGCGGCGTGCCTGAGTTCCCGGTCTGAAACTCCGGGCAATGCCTTGCCCCAGATACGATTTTCAGAATTTGGATTCCTCAATAAGATGCGAAGCTGGTCAATTTCGGCGGGTAAATGGATGGGCGCTGAATTCCGCCTGCACGTGAGCTTTTTGTTCATGCTCTTTTTTGTGCTGCTTTATGATTCAACCCGCAGCAGCATCGTTGCGTTTGGCCTGGTGCGCGGGCTGGCGCTGGCAGCACTGGTTACTGCCAGCGTGGTGGTCCATGAACTCGCCCATGTGGTGGCTTCCGCCCGTGCCGGAATTCCCATGCGTGGCTCCATGCTCACACCGCTGGGTGGCATTGCCATCGCTGACGCCAACAGTCTGATGGAGAATTCACGGCATCTGGCGCGGGAGGTGCGCATTGCATCTGCCGGGCCGTTGGCAAATCTCTTCATGGCCGGAGTCTCCGGCGCCATGCTGCTGGCTATGCCAAATAAAGGATATCTCTGGGCGCAGCCTTGGCTCTCCGTGAACGCGCTGGGCCGCAGCTTTTTCTGGATCAACGTGGGCCTCTTTGCGTTCAATCTGCTTCCGGCGTTCCCGCTGGACGGTGGACGCGTTTTCCGCGCCTGGAGAGCACAGCGCGCCGAATTCAGCGTTGCCACGCGGCAGGCAGTCAACCTCGGTCATCTTTTTGCTGCCGGCTTCATGCTCACAGGCGTTCTATGGTCGCAATGGTTGATGCTGGTCGGATTGATTCTTTTTATGGCGACGCAAATGGAAGAGCGCAGCGCCATGTTCCAGTCGGTGGTGGAAGCCGTGCAGATGAAGGACATCATGCTCACGCAGTTCCAGATGCTCTCACCGGCGGACACGCTTGAGGACGCCCTGCACAAGGCCGTCCATTCCCTGCAGGATGATTTTCCCGTGGTCAGCAACGGTGACCTCATCGGTGTGATCACGCGACAAACTATCGTGGAGCGCCTTCGTCAGGAAGGTAACGGCTATGTTCAGGCGGCCATGAGCAGGGCGTTCGAAATTGCCGATCGTGAGGAATCGCTGGCGTCAGCCTTCCGCAAACTCACTTCGCGCGGCCTTACGCTGATCCCGGTGGTAGATCAGGAACGCCTGGTGGGAATCGTCACCCTGCAAAACCTCATGCACAGCATGGGGCTGCTGGCCGAATCGCGCCGCCTAAGCCGGCAGGCGGAACAGCAGCAGATGTAAGGGGGCTATTGCTTCCTGGCCGGAGCAATCCGTATCCAGTTAAAAGAAGCACCAAAAGGACTTGTCTCCACTACCCAGTCCTTGGCACCGTCATCCACTCGAAGGACATAAAACCGTTCAATGTCCGTCTTTCGCCTGATTGAATCCCAAAGACAACAATACGGATTATAGGCAACAAACCGGGAATCCGGTGACCACCACAAAGGGGAATGAGCGGTTACATTCTTGAAAAGCTTCTTTCGCGACTTGCCTTCGGGACTCATCACGTAAAAGCTCTTGTGTTCGAGAAACGCAATGCTCTTGCCATCAGGCGACCACGTGGGATAATTACCCGCTGTGAGCTCTTGCGTGTGGGCCTTTTGCGTGTCATAAACAAAGACCCGTGGATCAGGGTGATGGCTGTCGAGAGAATCGTCATTTGCGTAGACGATATTCAGCCCATCGGGAGAGAAGCACTGGGTTTGCGCATTGGCAAATCGAGCCTTATGAATCTCCTGAGTCAGTCCGGTCGCCAGGTTCAGCAATACCAGGCTCGTGTATGGCTGATATGACACCGCAATACTGAGTACTAATCGAGTCTTATCCGGGGACCAACAGATACCGTACGGGTTTTTAATGTCCCGGTATTCACGGCTTTCACTGCCATCAAGTCGTGCCACCGTCAGAAATGGCGAAGACTCGCGGGAGTTTGGGGAGCGTACACGACCGGCTAGAAATTCGCCATCCGGTGATACAGCTCCACGCACAAACCGATCCGTTTTTTGGGAGTTGTCCAACGGATGCCACAGACGGTCGGCAAAGGAGATCAACTCGGGGCCATCATCCCCCACCGAGACGAACGTTAAGCCTGTTGATTGCTGAAGGGCAACCAACTCAGTCCGGAGGTCTTGTTTCTTCTGCTTTCCCCAGGAAAAGCTCCCCGGCAGAAATATCAAAACTGAACCAACCACCGCAAACATGTGCCAGCATCTCATCCTTGAATACTCTCGCTTGGAGATCATAGGGCTTGATCTCAAAATTAACTAATCACCAAATTACCCGATTACTCAATTTCCAGTGATACACTTTCCGGTTCCATCCCCACACCATGGAGAGTACCCGTGAAGAGGCTTGCCCTACCCATCTTTTTGATCGTGTTCGTGTCCCTGGCCGTAAGTGCACAAGAGCTGACGGTTGAATCCATTTATGCGCCCGCGTCGATTACCGGGCGTGCTCCGGACACAGTCAAATGGAGCCCTGACGGCAAGAAAGTCTCCTACATCCTGCATGCGGAAGAAGGCGGCAAGGCCGACCTTTATTACATTGACGTGACCACGGGCAAGTCCGCGGTGCTGGTGGCGTCTGACAAGATCGCTGCTCTCACGCCTCCGACCACCGCCGGCAAAGACGATCGTGAAAAGGACAACCGTGCGCGCTATCGCGTGGCCGGATATCACTGGTCGCCGGACTCGCAGCACATTCTGTTCGACGCCAATGGCCTGCTCTGGTATTACACGCTGTCCAGCGGCACTGCGGTCCCGCTCACCTCGCCGGGCGATGCCGCCAGCGATCCCAAGTTCTCTCCCGACGGCAAGCGGCTCTCCTACGTGAAGAAGCACAATCTGCAAGTGACTCCCATTGAGGGCCGCAAGGAAGTTGCCCTCACTAAAGACGGCACGGACGACCTCCTCAACGGCGAAGTGGATTGGGTCTACGCGGAAGAGCTGGCGGTGCGTAGCAATTATTTCTGGTCGCCGAATGGCAAAGAAATTGTCTTTCTCCAGATGAACCAGGCGAAGGTGCCGACGTACCCAATCACGGATTTCATCCCGCAACATCCCACCGTGGATAAAGAAAAATATCCCAAGGTAGGCGACCCGAATCCTGAAGTGCGCCTGGGCATCGTCAATGCGGGCGGTGGCAACCCGAAGTGGATCACCCTCACCAATGACAAGGACACTTACGTGCCGCGCTTTGGCTGGGTCAGTGATGGCATTGCCTGGGCCATGGTGCTGAATCGCGCCCAGAACAATCTTGATCTCTTCTTTGTCGACGCGAAAAGCGGCAAGGTACAGCGCGTGCTTTCAGAGAAAGACAATGACTGGATTGAGATGACTGACAACTTCCAGGTCCTCAAGTCCGGCGACAAATTCATCTGGTGGAGCTGGCGTGACGGTCACACTCATCTCTATCTCTATTCATTTGACAAAGCCAACCCCATGGGTGGCGAAGCCAAACTGGTAAACCAGATCACCAAAGGCGATTTCGAAGTATTCGATGTGGAAAGCGTCGACGATGCCGCAGGTATTCTGTACTTCAGCTCCAACGCGTCCGACGATCGCCAGCGTCATATATGCAGCGTGAAACTGGATGGCAGCGACTTTCAAATTCTGAGCAAAGCGCAGGCAGGAACCCATCAGGCGTCATTTGCGCCGGACGGAAAGTATTACGTGGATAACTTCTCCGCCACTATGACCCCGCCGCAGATGTCATTCTGCCGGATCGGCGGCGCCTGCGATGCATTCTGGAAATCAAAGAGCCTGGAAACTTACAAACTTATCGCTCCACAATTTGTGGACTTCAAAGCAGAAGATGGCACAGTACTGCACGGACAGCTCTTTCTTCCTCCAAACAGTGAAGGCAAGAAGATTCCGTTGCTGAACAATCCTTACGGCGGTCCGCATGGCCAGTCTGTTCGCGATGCATGGGGCGGAGCAAATTTCTTCTTCAACCAGGTCCTGATGCATGATGGCATTGCCATTCTGGTGGTTGACAATCGCGGCATGGGATCACGCGGCAGGAAATTTGCCGCCGCTTTGAAACATAATTTTGGTGAAGTCGAGCTCAAAGACCAGCTCGCGTCCATCGATCAGGCCCTGCAGCGCTTTCCGCAACTTGACGGCACGCGCATGGGCTGGTGGGGTTGGAGCTATGGCGGCTACATGACGCTTTACGCCATGACGCACACCGATCGTTTCAAGGCCGGCGTCGCGGTTGCTCCGGTGACTGACTGGACCAATTACGATTCCATCTACACCGAGCGTTACGGCGGCCTGGTGCCGGAATTTGCGGCGGCCTACAAGAACAGCTCACCCATCAACTTCGCCGAAAAACTCCACGGGCACCTGCTGGAAGTGCACGGCACCAGTGATGACAACGTGCACATGCAGAACACCATCCAAATGGTGAATGCGTTCATCAACGCCGGAAAGCAGTTTGACCTGCAGGTGTATCCACGCAAAACGCACGGTATTTCCGGGCAGGCGGCAAGAACGCATCTGTTCAATCGTATTCGCAATCAATTCCGTACTGAACTTCTGGGAGCAGCAGGGCAGCCGTGAGCATCAGACAATACTCGTTGGGGGATTTTGAACTGACCGCGGTCAGTGACGGGACGTACGTTGGCGATGGCGGGGCGTTCTTCGGCGTTGTGCCGAAAACGCTCTGGCAGCGTAAGGTGAAGGCCGACGATCTGAATCGCATCACGGTAAGCTGCAACTCCGTGCTGATTCAGGCGGGGAACCAGAATATCCTGATCGAAACCGGCATCGGCAACAAGCTGGCCGAGAAGACCAAAAAATTCTTTCTGCCCCAGGAGAAGCTCCTGAACAGCCTTCATGAGGCCGGAGTGGCGCCCGAAGACATTGACGTCGTCATCAACTCGCATCTGCATTTCGATCATTGTGGATGGAACACGGTTTACAAAAATGGCGTTGCCGTGCCAACGTTTCCCAAAGCGAAGTATTACGCGCCCAGGGGCGAGTGGGAGCATGGCGTTCTGCAACTGGAGCGCGATCGTGTGAGCTATATCAGTGACAATTACGATCCGCTGATTCGCACGGGCCAGATGACTTTGCTATCGGGCGATCAGGAGATTGTGCCGGGCGTTTCCGTGGAGACCATTCCCGGGCACACGCGCAACATGTGGGCCGTGATGGTGCGCAGCGGCGGCAAGACGGCGTGCTACATATCTGATCTTATTCCCACCACCTGGCATCTGGAGCCAACATGGGTCATGGCGTATGATCTTTTCCCGCTGGAAGCCATTGAGAACCGCAAAAAGTATTATGAGCGGGCGGTTCCCGGACAGTGGCTCACCATGTTTACGCATGATCCCGATGTGCCCTGGGCACACATCACCAACGAGAGCGGAAAATTCATCGCTAAAGCCGTGTAAGATAGCGTGACCATGCGCGGGGCCATACTTGCGGGCACAATTGCGATCCTGTCGATCTTCTTCGGCGAGCAGAAATTTGCCGCGCAGCAAATCAAGTTCACTCTGCAGGATAAGAATGACGTGGTGCATCGCGCTGAACAGGCGCCCGCCACGGACCTGGAGCGCGCGGCACAGCTAAAAGTGTGGTTTGACCAGGCCGGCTGTGGCGTCATTGATCTTACCGAGCAAAGGGTTGAAGGCGCCGTGGCGCCGAATGTGATTTGCCACTTGCGCGGAGATAGTTCCTCCACCATTGTGGTCGGTGCGCACTTTGATCATGCCACATCCCCGCAACGCTCGCTGGACAACTGGAGTGGAGCTGCTCTGCTCCCCGGCCTGTATCGTTGCCTCAGAGATCGCAAACGGCATTTCAGTTTTGTGTTTGTTGCCTTCGCCGACAATGGAAATGATCTGGTTGGAGCAAAATCCTTTGCCGATCATCTGGAAGATGAAGGCGCCCACAATGTTCGCGCCATGATCAACCTGGACGCGCTGGGTCTTTCTCCAACCAAAATCTGGACTGCCCATTCTGACAAAGAACTGGTCGAGGCACTGATAAAGTGCGTGTACATGCTCAAGATTCCCGCGAGCCAGATTGATATCACAGCAGCCGGCAATTCAGATTCTGATCCATTCGCGGAGCAAAGAATTCCGCAGATTACGCTGCATTCCATTACGCACGAGCATTTGCGCAACGTGGTAGCTTCAAAATTCAGGCCTGGAAATTACTATGACTCTTATCGCCTGCTGTGCGGATACCTGGCCCTGCTGGACACCACTCTAAAGAAGAGGCACAACTCCTGATGAAGGCACTCCGTTCCTTCTTTGAGCTGGAGAAATACAACACTTCAATCTCACGCGAGGTAATCGCCGGCCTGACCACGTTTACCACCATGTCATACATCGTGGTGGTGAATCCTGCGATTCTCAGTCACGCCGGCATTCCCGCGGCTCCAAGTTTCACGGCAACCATTGTGGCGGCGGTTTTCGGCTGCACCCTGATGGGCTTTCTGGCCAACCGGCCGTTTGCCATCGCTCCTTACATGGGTGAGAACGCCTTCATCGCGTTCACCGTATGCGTTCAACTTGGGTACAAGTGGCAGACCGCACTGGGGGCAATCTTCATTGCCGGCATTCTATTCATTATTCTCACGGTGCTGCGGCTGCGCCAGTGGGTGGTGGATTCCGTACCGCTCTCTCTGCGTTACAGCTTCGCCGTGGGCATAGGATTGTTTCTGACGTTCATCGGCTTGAACCAGACAGGGATTGTCGTGCTGGGTGTGGTGGGTGCACCCGTGCGCGCGGGACATCTCAACTCCGCTCCGGTGCTGGTGGCGATCTTCGGATTCATTCTGCTTTCGGTGCTGGTCATTCGAAAGGTACCGGGCGCGATCCTGTTGGGAATCGTTGTCACTGCCATTCTGGCTTTCCTGACAAAAACCGCCGCTCCACCGGCGCACTTTCTGAGCCTGCCGCCAAGTCTGGCTCCGATCGCTATGAAGATGGATATCCGCGCCGCTCTGACCTGGGGCGCTTTTCCCGTGGTGCTCACAGTTTTTATCATGGCGTTTGTCGATACCATGGGAACGCTGATTGGCCTTTCCGCTCGTGCAGGGTTCCTGGATAAAGACGGAAAGCTGCCGCAGATCGAACGGCCAATGATGGTGGATGCGCTTACCACTACACTCTCTCCGATGATCGGCACCACGACTTCAGGCGCGTATGTTGAATCGGCGACCGGCATTGAAGCCGGCGGCCGCACCGGGCTCACTGCACTCGTCACCGCCGCTGGTTTTGCGCTGACCCTGTTCTTCTCGCCGTTTGTCACGTCTATTCCGCCACAGGCGTACGCGCCGGCCATGGTGATTGTGGGATTGTTCATGCTGGAACCCATCACGCGCATCGATTTCAACGACTACACCGAATCGATTCCGGCATTTGCAGTGATTACCCTGATGTGTTTCACTTTCAACATTGGAGTGGGCATAACTGCCGGATTTATTCTGTATCCTCTGGGCAAGATAGTCACCGGTAAGGCCCGGCATATCAGGCCAGGGATGTGGGTGCTGACTGGCCTGTCATTGCTGTTCTTTGTTTTCTACCCTTACGGGTAATGGGTTTTTTACCCTTACGGTTAACCGGCGAGAGTGCTCACCGTCATCATTCGGAATGGTCTAATCGGAAGAGTCTAGTAACGTCGGCGTGTTTCCCATTTGTGAGGTTGCGCCATGCTTAGTTCCCGCATGCTTAAATTAGCTTTTGTTGCCACAATACTTCTCGCACCATTGGTGCAGTCCTCACCGCTTCGCGCGCAAACCGCGGCGCCCGGCAAGACAGCCGGAGAAGTGCGTTATACGCTGATTCTCTCCGGCAACAAAGCTGGGTTTGAGACCATCACGCAGAACCCAGATGGCAGTCTGAAAGTCCACTACGAATTCAATGATCGCGGTCGCGGGCCAAAGATTGATCAGATCATAGAAGTTTCGAAAAGCGGGCTGCCTGTTCGCACCCAATCCACCGGTGTGGATTACATGAAAGCGCCGGTCACTGAATCTTTTTCTCTGCAGGGCGGAAACGCCACGTGGAAGAACCGTGCGGAAAACGGACAGAAGGCAGTCAAGGGCGACGCGTTCTATTCCAGCGTGTCAGGAACGCCGGAAGAAGGCATGCTGCTGACAAGGGCTTTATTGAAAGCTCCCGGGCATAAATTGGCGTTGCTGCCGGCGGGCGAGGTCTCACTGGAGAAGAAAAGTGAGGTCACGGTAACGGTCAACAACCAGCCGCAGACGATGGTTCTTTACTGGATCACCGGACTGGGCTTCACGCCGGGTCCCATCTGGCTGACGAAAGATGGAAAGTACGGAGCGTCGGTTTCAGCATGGTTTTCTCAGGTGCCCGAAGGATGGGAAGCCGCCATCGATCCTCTGATCAAGGAACAGAATAAGTTTGAACAGATGCGTTCCGGCGAACTGGCACGGAGTCTGGGGCACAAGCCGGGTAAGCCGCTGGTGTTTACTCACGCCAGGCTTTTTGATTCCGAAACCGCAACGTCACTCAGCGGGCAGACCGTGGTGATTACCGGCAACAAAATCACAGCCGTGGGAGAAGATGGGAAAGTGCAGATTCCCGCGGGCGCTGAAGTAATGGATGCGGGCGGCAAGACCCTCATGCCGGGGCTATGGGACATGCATGTTCACATTCAACCAAATGAAGGCATGTTGCACATTGCCAACGGCGTGACATCCGTGCGTGACATGGCCAACGATACGGACGAACTGATGAAAACGCGCGATCGCTTTGATCAGGGAACCGAGATTGGGCCGCGGGTGATCATGGCCGGGTTCATTGATGGTCGCGGACCCTACCAGGGGCCCACGAAAGTTTTTGCCGACAACGAGGAAGAAGCCCGCAAAGACGTGGATAACTATGCCAGGCTGGGCTACGTCCAGATCAAGGTCTACAGCTCTCTGAAGCCGGAACTGGTGCCGAAGATTGCCGAGATGGCGCACGGCCATGGCATGCGTTTGAGCGGCCATGTGCCTGCGGGAATGACTGCTGAGCAATTTGTTCTGGCCGGAGCGGATGAGATCCAGCACATGAATTTCATCTTCCTCAACTTCATGCCGCAGGTGAAGGACACGCGCACCCCGGCGCGATTCGTGGAACCGGCGCAGCATGCGGCGGAGATTGATCCATCGTCTGACCAGGCGAAGGCGTTTATCAAGTTGCTTGTCGATCACAAGACCGTTGTTGACCCTACGCTCAGTATTTTTGAAGACATGTTTATCGACCGCGCGGGCCAGATGCCGCAAGGATGGGCGACGCGGGCGCAACGTATGCCATCAGAAGTACGTCGCGGATACCTTTACGGCGGTATCGAGGTTCCGGAAGGAATGGACCAGCGCTATCGCGATTCTTTCAAGCAATTTGAAAAGATGGCCAAGGCGTTTTATGACTCCGGCGTTCCCATTGTGGCAGGCACAGACTCACTGGCGGGATTCGCTCTGCATCGGGAACTGGAAATTTATGGCGAAGCAGGAATACCTGCGCCGAAAGTTCTGCAACTGGCCACCATTGGCGCCGCCCGCATCATGAAGCGTGACCAGGAAGTGGGCAGCATCAAGCCGGGAAAACTCGCTGACATGATTCTGATCGATGGAGATCCCACGGTAAAGCTGACTGACCTTGATCGTGTGGAGACCGTGGTGAAAGACGGTGTGGTGTACAAAGTCGCCGATCTTGATCGCGCGTTGGGTGTGCAGCCGGTCACGCACTAGGGGCGTTGATCTCGCAAGGTAAAAGCCCGGCGTCGCAAGATAAAAGCTCGGCATCGCAAGACAAGAGCCGAGCTAGTCGCCGCAGGTGGAGAGCAAATCAAGCTGCGGTTCGGGTAAGTGGGCCATTTCGTCGGGCTTCACGCGGCCGTTGAGCAGCTCGTCAAAGAACTGATCAACGCTGGCCAGGATGTCCGGCCCTTTTTGCGCGTGATAGACCGCGCGACGCAGCGCGGTGCCGCCGGTCACGCCGTGTGTGAACCAGGCGACAAACTGTTTCATCTTGCCCGGCGTGCCGTGCATGTCCTCTTCCACCAGCATCTGGAAATAGGTCCGGATCATCTCGTAACGATCGCGTTCGGTAGGCTGATCGTAGCGGCCAGTGTCGGCAAACTGGCGAATCTGGCGGAAGATCCAGGGATTGGACGCGGCGGTACGGCCGATCATCACGGCATCACACTTTGTCTGCGCCACCATGGAAACCGCATCTTCCGGCGTGCGAATATCGCCGTTGCCGATCACCGGAATCTTCACAGCGTCTTTCACAGCAGCAATCCATTCCCAGCGAGCGTTGCCGCTGTAGCCCTGTTCGCGCGTGCGGGCATGAAGGGCTACCGCATTCAGGCCGCAATCTTCAGCCATGCGCGCCAGCTCCACGGCGACGATGTTGGAATCATCCCAGCCCAGGCGGAATTTCACCGTGAATGGAATCTTCACGGCCGAGCGCACCGCTTCAAAGATCGTACGGATCACCGGCAGGTCTTTCAGCAGGCCTGAGCCCCCGTTGCACTTGACCACACGCTTGGCCGGACAGCCAAGGTTGAGGTCAACAATATCGAACCCGGCATCTTCCACGATCTTCGCCGAGCCCGCCATAGTGACGGGATCGCTGCCGAAGAGCTGCGCGGAGATGGGATGTTCGTCCTGGTAGAAATGCAGGTAGCGCTTGCGCTTTTTCTCGCGCGTGCGGAAGAGTCCGTCGGCGGAGGTGAATTCGGTCATGAGGAGACCGCAGGACGTTTTATGCTTAAAAACCGCTGAAGTGTCCGGATCGTGGTTAGTGCAGTTTGGCCCCTGAGGCAGTGTGGGTGCGGCGTTGATGTCGAAAACCGCTGGCGCTTCCATGACTTCGCGAGCGCTCTGCACAAAGCTGGCATTGCGGATGAAGCGACGGAAGACCGTGTCGGTAACGCCGGCCATGGGCGCCAGGATGGTGGCAGGAGCAATAGGCACATTGCCGATCTGGAAAGACTCCGGTACCTGCGCGCCCTGGGGCACGTCAGTGGTGGCAAGCGGAGTTTCCCAGAATTTTTTCACAGCAGCCTTTAGCCTATAGCCCTTAGCACTTAGCCAAATCAACACCAAAAACCAACAGCCATTAGCCATTAGCCCTTAGCCCTTAGCCAAATCAACACCAGAAACCAACAGCCTTTAGTCGTTAGCTCTTAGCCGAATTAACACCAGAATCCAAAACTGCAAGGCGTTTTGGCTAATGGCTAAAAGCTAATGGCTAAGGGCTGCTTTCCAAAAACAAAGCCTCCGCCGCAGCGGAGGCCTGTGATCTTTGATCTGTGATCCTTGATCCTTGCGGCCTCTTACTTCTTGGCCATCTTTTCGTATTTGCGGCGGAAGCGTTCCACGCGGCCCGCGGTATCCACCAGTTTCTGCTTGCCGGTAAAGAACGGGTGGCAATTGGAGCAGATTTCCAGGCTGATGTCGCCCTTGTGGGTGGACCGGGTGGTGAACTGGTTGCCGCACGCGCAGTGCACGCGCGTATCGTTATATGCGGGATGAATTGCTGGCTTCATGGCCTTTAAAAACCTTTCCGTGTGGATAAGACGTTTATTTTAACGTAATTAGCTGATTTTGGCTATTTCTGGTCGCTTTGGTTAGATTCCCGTGCGGTCTAAAGGATTCGCCAGCCCGACCAACGCCGAATCGACGCCAAATGGGATAAAAACAGAGTCGCCGGGCGAGGGTGTGGTCCCGATTTCTCAGCGTCACGATTTCTCAACGTATTTTCTCAACATAATTTCTCAACATATTTTCGCAACACCATAATTTCTCAACACAAGGATGTTTCTCAGCGCCAGAACCAGAACCAGAACCAGAAAAGGGGGCCTAAGCCCCCTTATGCCCCGCTTTTCTGTCTTTCATCTAACTTCGCTTATCTAATCTTCGCTGACGATCCGTGGAGCGCGCTCTGGCGCTGTTAGAACCTGGTGCTGTTAGAACCTGGTGCTCATCAGGACCGGGGTCGCACTCTTTCCGCCCCTGGCTTCGGCTACGACCACGCCGTCCATCTCCAACGATGCGATGTCCTTGTTCGCCGTGGATACTTCCATGGCCAGCGTCTTGAGTGTCGCGTCCACCGTTTCCTTCTCCGCCAGGTACGCGTTCACGAAATCGCCGGCACCATCGCCCATCGCTCCGGCAGAGATCGCTTCCTGCCTCAGGGCTTCCAGCTTCTCTTGCTCGGCTTTCATTCTGGCTTCACAGCCTTGCACTCTGGCCTGCAGGTTGTTGATCTGCGTCTGGACTTCCGCCTTCATCGCCACGGCCGGCGGATCTGGGAAATGATCAGGGTTGATTTCAGCCTGCGCCGCCGCAAAGCTTACGGTTGCCAGTGCGAACAAGGTTAAAGTTGCGATGGTTTTCAGGCTTTTCATGACTCATCTCCTTGAGCTGGCTTCCTTTTAGCTTCTTAGCTACCTTGGATCGTCCAGCGCCCTTCTGTAATGCAATCCCCGCGCCAAAGCTCGCCAGAGGGATTCAGGAGAATGAGCAATTGAGAACAAACAACTTGTGCCATCAGGGCCTTTTACTGAGGATGGCGGCGGGCCTCCATCCATAGACGATCGTCTACTGCCCGAAGACGGACGTCTATACCTGAAATGCCGATGTTCTTTGTAGAAACAGAAAAAGGCGGGAAACGTAGGGTACCCGGCCCGAAGAAATTAGAAAACGTCCCGTCTGTCCCCGGTTTTCCAGCATTCGCGGCATCGGCGAGATCACGGCCTTAACCTGGGCCTTGGAGATCGGCGATCCGTTCCGCTTCACTTCTTCGGCCAAGGCAATGAGCTACTGTGGTTTGACTGCAGCGTTGCGATCCTCCGCCGACAAGCAGCAGCGGGGGCCAATCTCCAAACAGCGCAATCCCTGGCTGCAGACCGCTCTCATCGAAGCAGCCAAGCTAGCACCCCGTTGGAATGCACAACTGGCAGCGTTGCATGCTCGCGAACTCGAGCGCGGGCACCGCAATCGCGCCACTCTTGCCGTAGCCCGGAAGCTGGCTACCTATCTGCTCGCTGTCGACAAACAAGGTCTGCCGTTCCAGGTCCAACTATCCGCGCAGGTGCAATCCAACTGCTGAGAATGAACTGTGGGGATGTGGAAATCCAGTTAACGGCTACTCGATTCCCACATCTCCACAGTTCCGGCTGCGACTACTGCAGCTATTTTTATCGACGACTTGCCAGCGATCGTCCGGCCGATTCTCGCTTACTTGGGGACTGTGCAGAGGAGTTCTTACTCCCGATGCTCCCTTCCGTCTGTTTCGGGATCGGCCGCTTTACCCAAACTCAATCTTCGTGGACGGTACTGCGCTACTGTTCCCGCAAATGGATGTCTGGCCAAGTTTATGCTTTGGCCTCAGCAAAAGATCGCCAGCTAGTCACTAGCCTGTCAGCGCTTCGGATACACCCAAGTGCTCGGGGACCTGCGTCTCCCCTTGACTTTTACTTATCATGGATGTCCCCGGTTTTCTTGACTTCTACTTATCATGGATGTCCCCGGTTTTCCCCTCAGCGTGTTTTCTGCGAAACCGCGATTGAAGACGCAGGCGAGGGCGCCTGCGCTCCACAACCTCTTAAGCCCTGATCGAAAACGTCCCGTCGTCCCCGGTTTTTCGGTTTTTTGTCAGCATTTACACAGGAACCCACTCCAGGGGATCGGTTAAGCCTTTGGCCTGTTGGGCATCGCTTTCCGAAAGACGTTTAGAGGCAAGCATTGTCCAAAGTTCCACATAATCAAAAGGAACTATCATCAGCAGAGCTTGAGTTTCCTTTGTTCGGGGACAATACATCACTCCGGCCTGGACCGCGGGAGCTGCTGTATCACAGTGCCGGACAACATCCACCCAGTTACTCTCCTTCCATGATTTCGTCAGGCTAGCTTCTTCAAAATCGCGGTCTTCGTATTCAGGCCCAGAATTAGCAACGTATTGTTGGCCCAGAGTAGCATATGAGTGGCCGATCAAATCAAGTTGGCAAAGTGGGCATTTTCCTCTAATCGCTTTGCGAACATCAACACTCAGCATCCGTCGCTGGTGACTGATTTCGCTTGCCTCCATGAGAACTTTAAGTGGGTTTCTCATTATTTCCGCGTTTCTCTAGTGAGTAATTAAATCATACACCGCTGTGAAAAGAGACTTTCCAATCGCTGTGCCAGCCATCGCGCCAGCGGTACCCCCTACCAGTGATCCGGCGAAACCACCTATGGCACTCCCCGGGCCTGGCACTCCGCCTTCTGCGGCGGTTCCTGCCACGGTGCCCAAAGTCAAGCCTTCGCCTGAACCCACCAAGCCCCCTGCATAGCCGCCAAGCATACCTCCGGCTTCTCCTATTCCGGTGCGAAGCTTCTGTCCTGTCGGTGCAGCTTGTACGTTGGCAATCGCTAGCCCGACCTGAGCCGCGGTGGATACAACTCCCAAAATGGCCAAGGCACCTTGACCGCCGTTCACAACCCCATTGGTACGCGAGGCCGAGCCGCCCTTTATTTTGGAAGGACGAAGGTTCTTGAAAACCGCGGTTTCAGCTTGTCCCAACTGACTCAGCTTGTTGGTCACAGCCGATTTGAGTGCGTCGCGTGCCTGCGACCCTTCTGATGTATTTGACAAAGATTTCGCTCCCAGGGAAAACCGGGGACAGACAGGACTTTCCCCTTCTTTTTTCTGCGCTGCAAGCTTCCTGCAATTACTCTTCAAGGTCAGTCGCTGCCGGAAAATTCCTACCGTCCCCGCATCACGTGGTGTCTAAATTGGGAGTTAGACTAAACGGGTTGTCCGCTTGTGAGGTTTAGGATAGTCAGGAGGCTGTCATGTTTGTGCCGCACCTACGGCGCTCGTCTTTTTTCTTTTTATCGTTTCCCAGCGCTCACGCGCTGGGCTAACTTGTTAACGCGCCTACGGCGCTGACCGGCTCAAGATTCCGACTCTTGCTTGGCTGATTGATTTCTTTTTGATGTCTTTCCTGGCTACCAAAGCAGCGCGCTCGCCGGAGATACGTTGGTGAAGAACCAAACTTAAGATCATTTGGTTTGCAGGCAAAACCGTGCTATTTAGAAGACGCGTCCGAGGTGCGTTGAAAACATAGCAATTGGCAAATGGCAATTGGCAATTGGCCAAGGCAGGGATCGAAACCCCCTGAAGTCTCCCCCGTCCGGGAGACCTTGGGATATCCCAAGCTAAGTGGTTTAGATTCCTAGTTGAGGCTCCCCGGAATGGGGCCATTCACGACGACGTCATGGCCCGAGATCGCCGAGATCGGAAGAGCAACAGCCGTGACCACCACTGATCAACACTGATGACACTGATCCGGAGAAGCCGGTTGCGTGACCTTGGGTGACCTTCCACCCCAGCTTGCCAAGAGAGGGCTTGTCGGAGACCCGGCGAAGAAGGGCAAAACGCGGTGTTCACCCAACGAAAAGCTTGGGTGACATTGGGTGACCTTCCACCCCAACAAGCCAAAGCCGGGCTTGCCGGGGACCCCGGGCTTGGGTGTAATTGGGTGAAACGGGGGGTAGGGGCAGGGGGTGGCGCAAAGCGCGCCTATCGCCGAGATCGGAAAAGCAATCTTCACCACGGAGGCACGGAGACACGGAGAAAGGCAAAAATCGGGTGATCTGATGATCGGGTGATCTGGTGATCGGAAAGGCAACACCTACCACGGAGGCACCGAGACACGGAGAAAGACAAGGGCCTTGCATGGGATCGAAGTCTCTGAAGTCTACGCCAAATTGGGATGGTTGGGATCGGATGGGGTGAATGACGGGGGGTGGGCCATCGGGTGATCGGGTAATCGGATGATCCGGTGATCGGAAAGGCAACACCTACCACGGAGGCACCGAGACACGGAGAAAGACAAGGGGCCTTGCATGGGATCGAAGCCTTAACGCGGATGGTCGCAAATCCTTGCGTTGAAGGTGCTTAAGCGAAGAGTCGTATAGATCAGGACCGTTGGATCAGACTCAGGTCCTGGCCGATTTGGCCTAAGAAAAGCCCGAAACTCAGGTAAAATAGAAGAGTACATGTCTGCCCAGCAAGCAATTAGCTTCTGGAGCTTGAACCAGCTATTGTTCATCTAATTACCGAATGAAATATTGGCGCCAAATCCTAAGATTCTTTGTTTCCTTGCAGTTACTGCCAGCCCTGGAGAGCGGGGAAGAGACCCTCGTCGGCGGACAGGCCGTGGTGGAAGGCGTAATGATGCGTTCGCCTCATGCCTGGGCCATCGCTATTCGTAAGCCCGATGGTCAGATCACCACGCATAGCCAGACGCTGGTGCGTCCTTCAGAGAAACGTAAGTGGCTGGGTTGGCCGTTCATTCGCGGGATTGCGACACTGGGCCAGGCAATGAAACTGGGCTTTGTGGCGTCAAAGTTTTCCCTGGATGTGGGCCTGGCTTCGGTTGCCGAAGAAGAGGGAGAGAAGGCGCCTACCATCAGCAACTGGATGATGGTGGTGAACATGGTCTTTTCCATCGGCTTCTTCATTGTGATGTACAAGTTGATGCCATTGCTGGCGGCCAACGGTTTAAAGAAGCATTACCACGCATTGAACAATAACTTTTATTTCAGCCTGGTGGATGGCGCCATACGCATTGCCCTGTTCCTGCTGTTTGTCTGGGGAATTTCGCTGTTCAAGGACATCAAGCGGATCTATCACTATCACGGCGCGGAACATAAGACCGTATTCGCTTTTGAAGATCACGGCATGCCGGATATCAAGCAGGCGCAGGCATATTCAACCTACCATCCGCGCTGTGGCACCAGCTTTTTGATGACGATCATGTTGATCTGCATCTTCGTGTATGCGGCGTTCCCGATCCAGTCATTGTGGGGCAAGTTCGCGCTGCGCATTGTGTTCCTGCCGGTGATTGCGTCGGTGTCCTATGAGCTGATCAGGTTCTCGGCCAAGCATGGCAAATCAATTTTTGCGCTGATGACCAAGCCGGGACTCTGGCTGCAACGCATTACCACGCAGCCTCCTACGGACGACCAGGTTGAATGCGCGATTGTGGCCCTGCAACAGGCCATGGAGTTGGAAAAGAAACACGGCGGCGAGTTAGTTATCGCCTGAGGTGATTGCTATGACATCATCCCTGATCCTATTGACGATTGAAGTATCACAGCCGAATCTCTAGCGGGCCCTCCGCTCATTTCGCTTTCCTTGAATTCCAAATACAAGGTCCCTCACCCCTGTTTCGGACGCAGAAGAATAAAGCGTCCTCATGCACGGGGATTCGGGATGACGAACCAGCGGCGGCAGTCCTAAAGTTATTAAAAAGCGATCAGGACCTGCCAAGCCGTGCGGAGAGATTGAAAATGTTTGAGAGATTAAATCAGCTTGAGACCAAATATGACGAGTTGACCAGGGCGCTGGCGTCGCCTGAGGTGATGAATGACTCGCAGAAATACCAGAAGACCGCCAAAGCACACAGCGAGATCTCGGATGTCGTGGAGAAATACCGCGAATATAAAGACCTGAAGCGCGGCATTGAGGAAAGCAAAGCCATGCTGGCCGATGAGTCTGACGCGGAGATGCGCACATACGCGCAGGAAGAGCTCACGCGACTGGAAGAACGCATGGTGGCCACGGAAGAAGAGTTGAAGGTGCTGCTCCTGCCCAAAGACCCCAACGACGAGAAGAGCGTGGTGCTGGAAATCCGCGCCGGGACAGGCGGCGACGAAGCCACCTTATTTGCCGCTGAGATGTTCCGTATGTATAACCGCTACGCGGAAACACAGCATTGGAAGGTGGAAGTGCTCTCAACGTCAGAGTCTGGTGTGGGCGGATTGAAGGAAGTGATTGCCATCATTGAAGGCAAAGGCGTGTATTCGCGCATGAAGTTTGAAAGCGGCGTGCATCGCGTACAGCGCGTCCCGGCCACGGAGCAGCAGGGCCGTGTGCATACATCGGCGGTGACGGTTGCAGTGCTGCCGGAAGCCGAAGACGTTGATGTGAAGATTGAAGCCAAAGACATTCGCATCGATACCTTCTGCTCTTCCGGTCCGGGCGGCCAGTCGGTGAATACAACGTATTCCGCCGTGCGCATCACGCATCTTCCTACCAACACGGTGGTGAGCTGCCAGGACGAAAAGTCGCAGATCAAAAACCGTGAAAAAGGGATGCGCGTGCTGCGCTCCCGTCTCTATGAAATGGAGATGGAAAAACAGCAGCAGGCCATGGCGAAGGAACGTAAGTCGCAGGTAGGTAGTGGCGACCGCAGTGAGAAGATACGCACATACAACTTTCCCCAGAATCGTGTGACGGATCATCGCATTGGCATGACTCTGCATCAACTCACGGACGTGATGGACGGTAAGCTTTATCCCATTGTGGACGCGCTGATCACGCACAATCAGGCAGAGAAGATGAAAGAACAGACAGAAGTATTGGCCTAGATCTGAAACACATCGCTCGAAGATATCCATGGCGGATCTTAAGGAATTCTGGTGGCTTCTCAAACAGGCTGTGGCCGTGTGGGAGCTTCCGTTTTCGATTTTGTTGGGTATCTGTGCAGCGAGCGGGTTCGTGAGTGCCTTTGCGCAAAGAAGGGCGCTCGCCGAATGGAAAAAGCGGCCATCGTGGTTATTCGGAGTTTATCTGGTTCTGTTTGTCCTAATACTCGGGGTGCCAGTTTTAGGCGGAGTTCGTGTTGATAAACATTTCCCTGATAGAGCTGCCGAATTTTGGATCAATCTTTTGTTTTTAGGCTCGATGGCTTTCTCCGGATATTTGACTTACCGGATGAAGGGGTTACGATGGGTTGCGTTTAGCTTGGCTGGATGCGCCGAAGTGGCGCTGCTGAGTGCTTTTTAGGTTGCAGGGATGGCAGCTTCAGGATCATGGATATAGACCCCTCCGAAGCAGCGATCAAAAGTTTGATAGTGGGGAAGTCTCATGCAGTTAAAGCAAGCCGTAGATTCCGCCTTCCAGCGGTTCATTGCCGCTGAAGTTCCGTCTCCACGTTTAAATGCCGAAATTCTCATGACCTTCACGCTGGGCCGGGACCGCTCTTATTTGTTTGCGCATCCTGAGCGCGAGCTGTCGCCGGAAGAGCAGTATCGCTATGAAGAGGTCATTACGCAGCGCGAGCAGGGCTGCCCCACGCAGTACATTACCGGACACCAGGAATTCTGGGGGCTGGATCTGCTGGTTTCGCCCGCGGTACTGATTCCGCGACCGGAAACCGAACACGTGGTTGAGACGGTCCTGGAGCTGGTGAAAGAGCACTATCGCGAGAACCATGCTCGTATCAAAATCGTGGATGTTGGCACGGGTTCCGGCTGTATCTCGCTGGCATTGGCCACGGAGCTTCCGCAGGCGGAAATTCATGCCTGCGACATTTCCGATGAGGCACTGGAAATGGCCCGCGTAAATGCGGCGCGTCTTGGCCTGGGGTCGCGTGTGCTGATACGGAAGTCTGATCTGCTGTCCGTATACGAGCAGGGCACTTTTGATTTCGTGGTTTCGAATCCTCCCTATGTGGGCGAAGGCGAAGCCGACAAAGTGCAGAAGCAGGTGAAAGATTTTGAGCCGAAGATCGCGGTCTTTTCCGGCGCGGAAGGAATGGATATCTACCGGCGGCTATTGCCGCAGTCGCATGAGGTGCTGCGCTTCGGGGGATGGTTTGTGACCGAGATCGGCTTTTCCATTGAGGAGAAAACGAAACGGCTGATGCGTGGCTGGGAAGACGTGCGCACCACGGCGGATCTACAGGGCATTCCCAGAGTGATTGCGGCCAGAAAGCCCGCGGCACAAAAAAGCGCGGCGTTGAAAACCGCGCTGGGGTGAAGCGTTGCGAGGCGTTTTAAAAGGCTACTGCGTGCTTTCCAGGACGCGAACCTTCCACCGGTCTTCCGCTCCAGTCATAATCGCGTAGTAGTGCACCTGTGACTGGTCAGAGTGGATTACCGTGTCGCCGTCCAGTACCTGCGTTTCCAGCGATGCAGTGTCTTTGAGTTCAATGGCTGATCCGTCCGGCGAATAGAAGATTGCGTCCACTTTATGTCCGTGGTCCACAATGCGCGTCTTCAATCCGTTCTGTGCCTGCTCTTTCACGCGTTCCGTAAATTTGTCGAGCGCGTATCCGGTAAAGTTTTCCGTGAGTGGTCCAGTGCTGTTGTTGGCCAGAGCGCTACCCAGACCCTGCCATGCGGCCGTATAGTCGCGAAGAATCGATTGCTGCGTGCTATCTTCCACCGTCCGGGGCGCGGTTGAAGCCGTGTTCAGCTGCACGGAAGGTTTGGTATCAGCAAAGATGCGTTTTAACAAAGGGACCGCGCCGGAGAACGCGATGGCCAGTCCGAGCGTGAGGATGACGAGGCGTATTGCTTTCACTCTCCACCTCCAACGTGCAGTTCATTGCCCAGGACTACACCAGCGGCAACTGAAATGGTCGCTTTGTTTGACGCCGGCAGTTGCACGCGCGCAATGCCTTTCTTGATGCGGGCATCCACAACGCTTCGCCCGGTGCTGTCCGTCTCGGTGAAGGTAACGATTGTGCCGTCAGGAACCGCGTTACCGGTGCAATCGCGAATCGGCTCTGACTGCACGATGATCTGGTCTTTCTCGCGCCCCACAACCTTGATGCGCAAATTGCATGGGTCGGAAGCCACCTGCTCAACCACTCGATTCACGGAAACGTCATCCACGGACGCCACAAATTGCGCTGCGCCGGCCTTTGCCGCTGACGAGCTGTTGATGTAGGCAACGCCTTCCTTACTGTTAATACTGTGCGAAGCCGTGGTGCCTCCAACCGAGAGGCTGAACTTCACCGGCGTTGGATCAAGGATAAGGTTGTGAAACTTGTCAAAGATGAAAGCCACGCCGCTCACCGAATTCGGGCGGGCCACCGGAACTCGCGAAGGCCGCGCGGAGAAGTTGAGGATTTCCGCTTTGTCCGGTTTCACATAGAAGACCTGCGACTGTGGTCCGCCGCTGCCACGAACAATCGCAACCCATCGACCGGCGCCGCGAATCTCCTCGCCTTTCACCTGAACGTCTTCCCCCAGGCGGATCTTGCGTTTCAATGACGTTCCGGGCCCAACCAGATAGAAGGTCGCATCGCCGCTGCCCGAAGTTCCAATGCTGAACGCCTGGCCGGCAACCGGGTTCTGCGGAATACGCAGTTCGGCGGCGTTCGCACGGTCAGAGGCGAACCAGCAGGCGGCAATGGCAAGGCCAATCAGGATAAGTTTGCGCATCGTTTCTTCCTTAACACCTATTCCTCAACGCGTATTCCTCAACAACTGGTATTCCTTAACGCATGGCTCCTGTTAATCCTTCCGGTTGAGACTGTATTGGTTCACAGTCACGCGGTAGGTATGGACGTTTTTTGCCAGATCATCGCGCAGGTCTACAGCGAATGACTGTGGCGTTTGCGGCATCAGCGCGTGATCCACGTAGCCGTCAGAGATCCATATCACTTTGCCGGAGTTGTCATAGAAGGTGGCCAGTACGTGAGGAATGTTCACTGTCAGTCCACTCTCATTGAGCAGATCGCCGCGCAGCACAGTATGGCCCTTGGCGTCCTGTTCAATGCGCTGGTGCAACACACCGATGACTGGATCAGCCGATGCGGGAACCAGCATAGAGTCAGGCTTCATGCGAACGGACTTGATGTCAGAAATCTTCACGTGCGGGAAATCAATGCGATACGGTGAAATTTCCTTTGGCAGCAGCACGTGAGACGCTTTGTCAAAGCTGGTTTCCTGTGAAAGGTCCTGCCCGTTCTTGCCCACCAGCGTTGCTCCGACCGAAACAAAAGCCGGAATGGTGTCTTCATTTTCAACTTCACCCAGCAGAATGACGCTACCGTTCTGCTCCGTCGGGTTCATGGACAGAATGCGGATATGCGGATTCTCCACGTTTTGTGAGCCCCAGTCATCGCCCACGCCCCGCCATACGATGTCCCAGCGAAGGTAGTTCACCGGGATCACCTGCGGTGGAACCACAGGAACTTTCTCCGCGACCCACAACACTTTCCATGCACCGCTATCTTTTACAACCTTGAGATCGCGTGTGTCATAGAAGGCGCCTACGGCGGTTGAGTATTTCAATTCCGTTCGCACCGTGGCGTCATTTGCGGATTCATTCAGCGCATGAGCTGTAACGCTTTCCAGCGATGAGTAGGTGCGCAGGCTTCCATCGCGTCCCGTGAGATCACGGGTGAAGGATGGCAGATCCACGTTGCTGGCGGGCGAAATGTAGCTGTACGCGCCCTGCCAGTTGTGTCCCTGGACGTTGTTGAACATCGCCTGCACAGCGCCTTCAGGCGTTGAAGCCGGTGCGATCCCACTGGTGTGCACAGCGCCGGCGGCAACGAACGCAAGGGTAAGAAGTGAGAACAGGATGAGCAGTACGCGACCCATTAGCGCACCTCCCGCAGAACCGGTTCGTTGGAATAAGCCGGGAACTCCAGCGGCTCAGATTTGCCAAGTCGACGATCCGGCAGCAGAAGCACAAAGAGTAGAGCCAGAATGCTGCTTCCAATCGGCAGCGTTCCCCAGAGAATTCCTTCCATGGCAGTTGGTCGTACGCCGAGATCAGTTGGACGCGCCGGAGCAATGCCGTCTTTCACCCACAGGCTCACGTTACCGTGATCGTACGTTTCTTCTTTTCGCCATCCGGCAAAGGCCAGTAGCGGCTCGTAATACGGATCGCGGACAAACGTATATTTCAGTCCATAGTGATCAGCGTGCTTGAGCATGGCGCGGAGTGACTCCATGCCGTTGGATCCGTAATACTTGGAGTTGGTCATCTGGCCGGAGCCGAAGGCTGTCATTTCCGGAAGCAGACGGGCGGAGTTGTAATCTCCGTCAACGCTGCTGGCGGTTGTGTATGTACTGATCAGATCGAACTTGCTGCCGCCCATTCCCAGAGTCAGATAGCGGAACTTGTCATGATTGTCGCGATTGAGGAATGAGATGACCTCTTCCACGCTGAAAGGTCTGTCTCGCGTAATGTGATATACCGGCCATGCGATCGCCAGTCCAAACGAAAGTGCGGCCATGCTGCCAAGAGTGAAAGCCGCTTTCCGGCCGTAGCGATCCATAAATTCAGCGGCCAGCAGACCCACGATCGGCAGCGCCATGATGGAAGCCAGAAGGCTGAAACGTTCGAACGTAAGGACTTCAAACGCGCGGCCCAGGAGCAATTTGGGAATCGGAGTGGTGCCGCCGAGAGAGAACAGCATGGCCAGCCAGAAGCCAAGAAACAAGGGCCGCAGACGGGCTTCCTTGAGTCCGCGAATGAAGATGAATGGGATTGTCAAAATCAGCCATCCCCACGGAACCACAAAGAAGTTCATTCCGGCGCTCGGACTCAGGAAGAAGTTCAAGCGGCTGTCGTGCGGAATCGGCATTTGCTTAATCGGGTTGTGATACAGAGACACGAAAAACGGATAGAGCACTGCGATGATGCCGGCAGCTCCCAACACGGCGAATGCTATGGTCCGGCTAAGCACGCCTGCCACGGAGGCTTCCGCGCCATCACGGCGACGGTCCATGAATGCCATGGCCACTACGGGCAGCGTGAAGATAAAGCTGCCGAAGATCAACGTAACGTGGTGGGCAGCGGCCGCGGCCAGCAGCAGGAACAAGCCTTTGAGCAATGATTTCCAGCGAGCTTCACGCGCCCATTCGTAGTAATACGGCAGCGCGTTCAAATAGAGCGGAGCTGCCCAGGTAGTTGAGAGCTGGCCTGCGTTGTACACAAGAAAGCCCAGCGCCCCCAGCATCACACTGCCAAGGGCCGCGTAACTGGCGGCTCGCTCACTCACCCATATTCGCGCATAGCGGAAAACGCCAATCGGCAGCAGCAGGATGGCAATGAACTGGACAAAGATGTACGCCATGTCCAGCCCAATGACATGAGAGAACAGGGCTACCCATTGTTGCTCCATGGGCGGATAGGAGGTCTGCGAAAAGCCGGTAAACTGCTTGGGGTTCCACGGATCAAACCAGTGCTGTGCATAGTGCGAGGCGAAAAATTTGTGAAAGTTCGCGTCGTAGGAATCATTGGGTAACTGCATCAGCAATAGCGGCCCATGTACCACCAGCGCCAGCAACAGCACCCAGCTGATGGGAATGGCCCGGCTCAACAGGGGAGCTGGCCTTTCGGCCACAATGGAAGGGGAACTCATGAAAAGACCTCCGCGCTCAGTGACAATACGTCGATGAGAAAAGAAATGAAAAAAAGCAGCAGTTTTGCTTTCAGACCAGTTTCGATTCAAAAGTGGCCCTAAGGTTTGCCTTGTGGCATCCGGATTCTCACTTTGTCGCCGATTCCATGAGTTTTCACAGGTTCTGGCAATCCTCCAGCTCAGAAATGGCATCTTGAAACAACATGAGATCAGAGCTGCTGTCCCTGGAACAGTTGGGCTGACTCCTCATGAATGCGCAAAAGTATCCCTGGCGTCCTCACAGATGCTTTCTGTGATTGGGTGATTTTTGCGCATAACCGGTTTCAGAGACTTGGTAACTCAAATATTTCGGTGGTCCCGTGAGAAGAAATCTTTTAGGTCTGGCACTTTTTTGCGCGCTGCTCCAGTCTGGCTATGGTCAGGAGCAGACTTTTGAACTTGGCAATCAGCCGGCGCAGAAACAGAATCCCCAGTCCACCAAGAAGGGCAAGAAGCAGCCGCAGGCCCAGCAGGAACCCTCAGACACCGGCGGGTTGGGCTTTGGCACTAGTATCGAAGTAGGCCGCAACGCACGCGCCGCTCAGGACGCTCTGGCCAAGGGCAACTATTCGGCTGCCATGACGTATGCGCGACGCGTGACCCAGGCTGCTCCTAACAATCCAAGCCACTGGTTTCTGCTTGGTTATGCTTCACGTCTAGCCGGGAATTACTCTCAGTCGCTGGAGGCATTCGATCGAGGCCTGGCTATTTCGTCCAGCTCCGTGGAAGGCCTCTCCGGCAAAGCGCAGACTTATATCCGCATGGGCCAGACGGATGAAGCGAAGAAATTACTGCTCCAGGTAATCGCTGCCAATCCGCGACGCGGCAATGATCTTGCCATGGCCGGCGAACTTTTTATGCAGTCAGGCGATCTCCGCCAGGCGACGAACCTGCTCGAGCGTTCCGAGAATGTTCAACCGTCCTCTCATGCTGAGCTCTTGTTGGCGATTGCGTACATGAAGCAGAAGCAGACTGACAGGGCCAAAGCGCTTCTGGATAAAGCCATGAAGCGCGATCCCCGCAACACGGATGTCTTCCGTGCCGTGGCGCAATACTACCGGGAAGCCCATGACTACAAGTCTGCGATTGCCATTCTGAACAAAGCGCCGCGTAAGACCGTGGATGTTTATTCCGAGCTCGGCTATACCTACAGCCTCGGCGGCATGAAACGTGAGTCCGCGAACTCCTATGAGCAAGCCGCGACCATGGCTCCCAAAGCCGTGAATGTGCAGCTGGCGGCTGCGCAGTCGCAACTGCGTGTCGGCAATCTGGACAAGACGCGCATGTATCTCGCCCGCGGTGAGCAACTGGATGCCAACTACTATCGCCTGCATGCGATTCGCGGAGATCTGGCGGTGGTTGAGCATCGTGACCAGGACGCAGTGCGTGAATATCTCGCCGCGATTGCTGCCATGCCGGAAGGGCCTGCCGAAGGCGTTCTGTATCCAACGCAGTTGCGCCTTCAACTAGTGGACGCATTCCGCAATCTGCAGGATGAAGCCGCGGTGCAGCAACAGGTGAGGCTCGGCCTTGATGCACTGTCAAAATTTCACGTGGATGCCACACAGCAGGTTGAGTATCTGCGTTTGCGCGCCGCGCTGCGCGGCATCGGAAATGACTTCAGCGGAGCTGAAGCTGACCTGAAACAGGCTTTGCAGATTGAACCGGGCAATGACAATGTCACGTTGCAATATGCCAACCTGTTGTGGAAGAACAACCGCAAGAACGAAGCGCGGCAAATGTATTCTGCGTTGCTGCAAAGGGACCAGAAGAACCGCTTCGCCCTGGAAGCTCTCGGGTATCTCTCTCGCGACGTGGGTGACAATAAAGCTGCAGAAGGCTATTTCACTCGCATGGCGGCCGCCTATCCTGACGATTATGTCCCGTTCGTCGCTCTGGGCGATCTCTACACCGCCACCGGCGAATTCAGCAAAGCAGAAGTCAATTACGAAAAAGCGTTCAAGCTGGCGCCCTCCAATCCTCAGATTATCGCAGCTGGCTCTAATGCCGCCATTGACGCACATAAGGTCGATCTTGCTGGTGAGTGGATTGCACGCGCCACCGGCACCATGAAAAATGATCCGCGCGTAATGCGTGAAACCGAGCGCTTCCTGTTCCTCAAAGGCAGGTACCTGGAATCGGCGCGCATCGGACAGCAAGCGCTGGCGAAGATGCCGCGTGATCGTGACGCTGCCGTCTACCTGGCTTACGATTACTACAATCTTGGCCGCTTTGATGACACGCTATCGCTTGTCAGCCGCTATGAAAGCATCATGCCGAAAGAGCCGAATTTCCCGTTGCTTGCGGGACACGTGCATCGCCAAAATCAGCTTCTGCAGCAGGCCATTGATGACTTCACCCGCGTGGTCCAGAAAGATCCCAGAATGGTGGATGCACTTGTCATCCGCGGCTATGTGCGCAATGACATGCAGGATGCCACCAACGCCGTCAATGACTTTGAGCCGGCATTGAAGGTCAATCCGGACAATGGCATCGCTCGACTCGGGCGGGCTTTCTCTTATCTACAACTCCACCGCTCGCGCGAAGCACTGGATGATATCGCCAACGCCCAGAAAACCCTGGGCGACGTGGGCGCAATCCACATGGCAAGAGCAACGGCGTATCGCCAGATGCGCGTGCTGGATAAAGCTGAAAAAGAATATCGACTGGCGCTGAACGCAAGTCCGGACGATCTCAAGCTGCATCTTGCCCTGGCAGACACTCTCTATCATGGCCGGCACTATGGTCGTGCGATTGAAGAGTGGAACAACGCTCTTCGGCTTTCGCCCGACGATCCCGTGATCTACGCCAGCCTGGCGGCTGCCAACGCACAGACGCGCAATCGCCCTGAAGCATATCGTTATATTCAACTGGCTGAGCGTGAAGGCGCTGATCAGGCATCAATCCTGGTGGCGACTGGTGAAGCGCTCTTGACCATGGGCGAACAGAAAGCTGCGTCTGAGCGTTTTACCCGGGCCCTGGATGCGCCTGATGCTAACCGCGTGGATGTGCGTCTTGAGTTCGCCAAGCTGTTCCACGATCAGGGCAAAGATGAGGCGGCCAAGCAGGAAGTCGCATTGGCTTTTGCCGAAGCCCGCATTGGCGAAGCTTCACCGGTAACGACCGATAACATGGTGGAAGCGGCAAACATCTTCCTGTCTGCACACGACTTTGACCTGGCAGAACGCTATTTCAACAAGGCCAAGGAAATGGGTGCCTCGGACGATACCGTCGCCATCGGCATGGCAAACACTTACATCTCCCAGGGCAGAGACCGCGATGCTGAGGCCCTGCTCAAGCAACTTGGGAGCTCACCGGACTACGAGCAGAATTATGATTACCAGCTCGCCTGGGCCAACATCTACAACCAGCGGCATGACACTCTTCACGCCATCTCTGCCTTTGCTCACGCCAATCAATTGTCGGCCAATGATCCAGTGGCTGAACGTGGTCTTCTGCAAGTGGCTGGTGACGAGGGCACGGAAATTTATCCGAATCTGTTCATGCAGAGCAATCTCACTTCCGGTGCTCTCTATGACGATAGCACTATCTACCAGATGGACAATCAGCTCTTCGGGATCACCACGCTTCCGCGTTCATCTCAGGAGACCGATCTCATCAGCACGTTCCGCTATCACACCTCGCACTTCACGCCCATTAACGGTTCCTTCGGCGTCCGCAACTATCATGGTCAATTGTCGGTGCCCAGTGATCTTCAAATTGTTGGCCGCAATACCTATGACACTTTGTTTGACGTGGGCACTACTCCAGTCGTGCGCCTGGGCAATGCGCATTTCATCCTGAATCCCGGCATCGCCTTCACCATACGGCGTGACACGGTAAGCCCCGTTCCTATCAACCAGAATCTGTTCCGGCAATATCTTTATCTGAACAGTTCTCCGCTCTTCCAGTGGCTCACCATTCGCGCGAATGGTATTCACGAATCAGGGCCGTTCACCGAACAAAACCTCAGCTCGCGTGATCTTGGCGCAACGGTGGAATTCGAAGTCGGTCGTCCGTGGGGTCATAATGCGATGGTGACCGGGTATTCCGTCCGCGATCTTCTGTTTCATCCACAGACCAGTGAGTTCTTCACCACGGCCACCTGGGTGGGATGGACGCACACGTTCGGTGACAACAAAGCAAGTGTAACCGGACTGGGCAAGTTCATCCGTTCATGGCGAGTGCTGAATCAGACCTTTGCCCTGGGCCAGGCTCTGGTTCCGGGCGCGCGCTTTGATTACAAGTTCAACGAACGCTGGAAGCTGACTTCTGCCCTCGACTTCCAGCGCGGCCAGGGGTTCCATCTCTATGACAACGTTCAGAGCGGTTTCCTCATCTCTTATGTGAAGCCACTGCATCGCGGTTACAACGATGGGACCGGCAACCTGTCAGTTGAATATCCTCTGCGGTTCTCAATAGGCCTGCAGCAACAGAGCTTCTACAACTTCACCGGTGCTAATGCGAACACCTCGTCGTTCCGTCCGGTTATCCAAATTTCGTTGTTCTAATAAAAGGAGAACCGACAGCCCGTGAAGATTTGTCTCGTGAGTGCATTTCCGCCCAGCAAAGTAGTACTGAATGAGTATGGATATCACGTTGCACGCGAACTCCAGGCCGATCCCCTGATTGCGCTCACGGTTCTTGCCGACGAACTCAAACCGGCAGAACCTGAGCTGCCGGAGTTCGATGTGGAACGCTGCTGGGCCATGAACCGGGTCGCCAATCATTTCTCCATGCTGAGGGCCATCCGCGCCATTAAGCCTGACGTGGTCTGGTTCAACCTTGTCTTCTCCAGCTTTGGCACCAAGGAAAGCCCGCTCGCCGCATTCTCCGGACTCACCCTTCCCGCCATGACGCGCATGGCTGGTTATTACACGCACGTCACGCTGCACCACCTAATGGACCACATTGATCTGGAAGATGCGGGCGTCAAGCACAAGAGGCTCTTCCGTTTTGCCGGCAACGCTGCCACGCGGCTGCTGCTTATGGCGAACTCGGTCTCCGTGCTTCTGCCTGCGTACCGGCGCACACTCATTCAAAAGTATCGTGGTGAAAACGTACACTTCCGAGCACACGGCATCTTCGGCGCGCGACCCGAGTTTCCTGACTTCAGCCGCCGAGGAAACCCCGAGCATCGCATACTGGCGTTCGGTAAATGGGGAACCTATAAGCGTTGCGAGATCCTGATCGAAGCTTTCGAAGAGAAAGTGGCTTCCAGGTTCCCCAACGCAAGGCTGATCATCGCCGGCGGCAACAACGGAAACTCGCCCGGATACATTGAGTCGTTGCGGGAAAGGCACGGCGGCAATAAGCGCATTGAGTTCACCGGCTACGTGGAAGAAGAGCAGATTCCTGAGCTCTTCGGCACATCTTCTTTCATGGTGATGCCATATACCTCAGCCACCGGCGCCAGCGGAGTAGCGCACCTGGCGGCACAACACGGTGTTCCCATTATCTGCTCTGATATTCCTGATTTCCGCGAAATGGCCGATAGTGAATCACTGGGTATCAAGTTTTACCCAGTGGGAGACAAGGCGGCCCTGGCCCAGAGCATGATCGATCTTCTCAGCTCGGAAGAAGACCGTCACACCATGTCTGAGCAGAATTTTTCCGCGGCTTTGCGTCTCACGATGCCGCAAATTATCCGCCAGTATGTCCGTGCTTTCGATCGCCATCAGCGGGCGCGTGCGCTGGAGTCAGTTTCGCGCTTCCGTCGCATTCCATCCTGGATTCCATCGCGTTCAGCGATTTTCCGTGCTTCGGGCTCGCGCTGGAATGGCTGGAGCTAGATTTGCTGCGTCGTGAAGGGGTCGGGGCCATTGAATCGCCGACATCGCCGTGATCGCACGTCATCGCCGAGATCGGGAGAGCAAAACATTACCATTGATTTCACACTGATTCACAGGGATCGGGAAATTTGCCAACGCGCCAATGGAATTTTCATTCTGTCTCACTCTAATGGTGCACGTCAGTAAAGCTTTCCGTTATCTGGTCCGCTGCCCTTATGCCGCTGTTGATAGCGCCGTTCACCGTTCCGTTGTGTCCGTCGGCGTTCGTGGCTTCTCCGGCAAAAAACAACGTGTTAGCAAGTGGTTCGGCCAGAAGCCGCCCTGCATTCGCGCCGCCGACGTTCCCATAACTGTAGGCGCCCCGGGCGAACTCATCTGACTGCCAATCGTGCACAAAGGCGGCCGCGAGTCTGGTCTTCAAATCCGATTCACTTTTTTCCAGCATCTCCGCCAGCGTCGCCACCGCAATGTCTGTGATCTGAGCCTCGTTCTTACCTTTAAAGGGAAGGGCATACCTTCCTGCGGCCCAGCCCGTGAGTATTGGATAGGGTAGAGGATTGGTGGTCCACCAGGTGGGGAAATGCTCGTTGTCAGTAAACAGAAAGCTCAGGTTGCGCATGTGCGGGTCAGACTCCCAGAATTTCTCCTGGAAACAAAGGCTTACCCGGATCACCGGCCCCATACTGAGCAGTTGCAACGCTTGTTTCTTTGCCTCAAGCGACGGTGCAAATTCAACGGTCCCGGCCTGCAACACTCCGAGCGGTAAAGTGATCAGCGCCCGGGGCGCCCGAAACTCACCCTGAGATGTCTCCAGAACCACGTCTCCTGGCCGCCAACGCACCGTGATGACTCGGGTATTCAACAGAACGCGGGCCTTGGCTTTGCCATTATCAAGGATTCCATTCGCCAGAGCGTCTACCAGTTTGCTGTATCCGTCCTGCATGCGAAATGAAGTGTCGCCGTCGATCGATTCTTCCGCCTGTGTCGCCTTCACCAGCCAATGTACGCCGACGCGTTCGGGATCGGCTGCATGGAAGCCTTCCACAAAGCGGGTGGCTTGCCTCTTTGCCTCTGCCGAGTACTTTGTGCTTTTGAGATATGCGTTGAATGACTGGTCAGGACCGCCGCCAGGTATTTGGTCAAAGAGTTCGTCAACCTCTGTCATCAGGTTTTCAGAGTCTTCCCACCTGCCGCCAATCCTGCTGCGAAATTCGCCTGAATTTTCGGACAGCTTCAGGCCTGCTGTCTTAGCGATGTTTACGATCTCCGGCGGGCGGCCATGCATAAACTCCGCTCCCAGCTCAACCGGATATCCATCGTGATGCCGGGTAAAGATCCTGCCGCCCAGCCGTTCCCGTGCTTCCAGCACCAGTACATTGATGCCGGCAGCAGCAAGGCGCTGCGTTGCGGCCACTCCGGCAATTCCCGCACCGATAACAATCACATCCGCCATCGCAGCTTTCGTCAAAGCTGTTTTCATATGGCGGTAATCATAAACTTGACGTCGTCACTGAGGGCTTGGCTGCGCTTTGCGATGTCGGCATCGGATAAACTCCCAGAGATCGGGCCGCCCCAATGTCGACATTCAGTATCTCGTTCTTTGGAGTTTTGTCCAGCCAGCCCTGAGCTCGCCTGATGGCTGACGCGAAGGTACCCGCAGGCAGGACCGTGAGATCGATATAAAGAATGTCTTCGGTCGATGGACCCAGGCGCACACCCGCGAAGGCATGTCCCGGCACTATCACCACTACCGGACGCAGGCCCAGGTTCTCCATGGCTGAAGCAAACAGCACGCTCACATCAATGCAGTTTGCATTATTCAGGACCAGGGTCTCGCGTGGCAGGCGTATGCGTTGTGTCTCTCCGGGATAGTTGCCGAAAGTATAGATGCTGCTGACGTAGCTGATACGCGACTGCCGCAGCGCTTGAAATACTGCGTCGGCCTGCGCTTTCACCTGCGCTTTAAGTTCCCGGCCAGTAGCGTCATTGTAGCCACGCATCCGGCCACCGGGGATGATCCTCTCCGCGTGAGAAACAAGCTGCAGCACGGCAGGATCATGGGGCGTAACCCAGCGAGCTACGAGTTGTGCGTTCGCGAACTTACCACCCCAGAAGAGGTCAGACGCGCTGTGCACAAACACCGGCCGCTGCTCAGCGAAGTTGTGCCCACTGACCGGTTCCTTTACCTCAACCCTCAGATTGGCCTGGCGAATCTCCTCATTCTGATAAGCATCCGCCAAAAGTTGCGGATCAAGGTTAAATGTGCGCACTTCATTGGGGCCGATCACTGCCGTTTCCCGCAGTTCTTCCGTCCATCCATTGACCTGCGCTGTTATCACCTGCAGCACCGGCCGCGATGACGTATTGGCAATGCTCAACACCGCCACCGGCCAGTAATCCACGGCTTTGCCGCCGGCCAGCGCGGGAAAGATCTCACCGCGTCCCGGCAGGTTGAGCTGATACTGAATTTGCAGAGGCGATACCGGCGCGGTGGTGGGACGCATTTTGGCCGGGAGCGCAGGCTCAGGTATCGGCGCCAGCGCGAGCTTGCGGATTGAGAACCATGTCCAGCCCAGTACACCGCCCAGAGTGAGCGTGGTCAGCAGAAACACCACGGCCAAAATACGCGCGGTTTTGGCTGAAATTCTGGATAGCATCCCTCTAGTAAGGTGACCCGGAGAGCTGATTGGTTGCCGGACATTACAGGCAGCCCCGGCAGGCAACCTCCTGTAAATACAGCTTACTTTTTCGCCCCTGTTACTTCTTCGCGCCCATTACTTCTTAGCTCCCTGGCGTTGCATCGCAGGTGACGATTTCCAGAATTCAGGATCATCGGCGATCCACTCTCCAGCGGGATTACTGATTGGCGGGTCCACAGCAAAGACAAAGGTTTGCGTATTAAACACTGATGCGCTCAACAATTCACGCACGCGCCCACGCACGTTTTCGTCAAGATCGTCATAATCCACCAGCCCGTCCAGCGCCTCTCCGGCTTCGCGAAACGAATGATAAGGCGACAGTGTCAGGTATGTATTTTGCGGCATGCCGGATACCACCTGATACACCGCCCGATTGTCAGCGGCGGCGGCACGCTCGCGGACGCCACGCAGAATACGCTGGCTCTCTTCATAATCGTGCTCATGTCCCTGCACCACCTGAACCATGGTGGCGGTAAAGAAGCGCGTCTGGGGACGCATCAGCCCTCTGTTATGTCCCAGATCCTCGCGATAGCGCAGAAACACCGTGCGCGGATCAGCTACCAGATTGCTCTTTGCATCCATGATGCGGCCCAGGTCGCCGGCCAGCGCAACATTGCGTACAAAGGGTTCGGCGCTGCGCTCCATTTGCGCATAGGAATCGAACCCGGAGACGAACCACACTTCCTGTGGGCCGCTGACTGCCTGCAAAGTCATGTAGGGCCATGTGTTGGCCCGCGAGCAGGCCATCGCTGCCTCGCCTTCCACCCGCTTGTACTCGGCCATCTTGCCCGGCTTCACCGGATCACGATAGATCTGCAAAATATCAGGGGGCGGCGGGACTTGTACCTGGGCAAGCAAAGGGACGGCTGTGGGCACGAATAAACACACGTAGACCGTCAGAATTCGGAAGAGGGGATGCATAGCGTCACATTTAAGCAAACCCCGGCGCTGATGTCATCCAGAAAACACCCCGGGCGGCACTGCAATAAGAACTTACGTAACAGCGCGAATTAGCTAAGAATGTGAAGCGGCGGGCACTTTAGCGTCCACAAATGCCACCGCTTCTTCCAGAAGTTCCTGCACCAGCTCCGGTGACGACGCCTCCGTATAGATCCGCATCAACGGTTCGGTTCCGGACGACCGCAGCAGCAACCAAGCCTCAGCGCCCTTGTCCCTGATGGGTGTGTCCAGATAAAACTTGATGCCATCCAGGTTTTCCTTGCGCAGAATTTTGTAGCGGCCAAGGCTGGTAGTTTCATTGCTTGAGGCCCGGGCAATGGCGGCATTCTTCACGTCATTGGGGATGTGAAGATCGCGGCGGGCATAGAAGTGCGGACCGTATTCACTTTGCAGGGCAGCAACCAGCTGGCCCAGGCTCTTGCCTTCATCGGCCATCACATTGGCCAGCAGGAGCGAGTTCAAAATTCCGTCGCGTTCCGGCAGGTGCCTTTGCAGGCCGATGCCGCCGGACTCTTCGCCGCCAATCAGGATTTCGCGTTCCATCATCAGATCGCAGATGTACTTGAACCCGATTCCGCACTCGATCAGTTTGCGTCCATGCTTGGCTGAGATGCGGTCCAGCATGCGCGTGGTGTTAAAAGCGCGAACTACATCACCCGGCCAGTCTTTGGTTTTGAGCAGCCATTGCAGCAGGATGGAATAGATTTTGTGCGAATCCACAAAGCTGCCGTCTTCAGCAGCCGCGCCAAGGCGGTCAGCATCACCGTCAGTGGCAAAGCCGGCATGGCATTTTTCTTTCACCACAATGTCTTGAAGCGCCTGAATGTGCGGTTGAATCGGCTCGGGGTTGATTCCCGGAAACAACGGATTCACTTCATTGCGGATCTGCACATGCTGCACGCCGCGACTGGAAAAAATTTCTGACAGCACGTTGCGTCCCGATCCGTACATGCAATCGATGGCGAATCTAAAATTCGCTTTGGCGATCTTGTTGACGTCTGCAAATTTCGTGATCGCGGCAACGTAGGGTGTCTTGAAGTCAACTTCCTCAATTTTCGCGGTGGTTCCTTTGGGCATGGATCCGGCGCGAACTTCGGCTTCAATCTGCCCGATGATCCCCGGCGTCGCCGAACCGCCATACGTCGCCTTGAACTTCACGCCATTCCAGTTCCACGGATTATGGCTCGACGTAATCATCACGCCGCCGGCTGTGCCCAGATTTTTCACCGCATAGGAAAGAGCAGGTGTGGGCGTGTAATCGTTGGCGATCTTTACCGCAATGCCGGCGCCGGCGATGACCTCGGCCGTGGCCTGCGCGAACCGGCGGGAACCAAACCGCGTGTCATAGCCGATGACAATGCCCTTTTTGGGGTCTTCCTTCTTGAGTACGTAAGCGGCAATCGCGCCGGCCACACGACGAACATTCGCAAAGGTGTAATCGTCGGCAATCACGCCGCGCCAGCCGTCAGTGCCAAATTTTATTTCGTCCATGTTCGCCCAGGCTCCGGAGTTTTCTAGAGTATTTCGGTAAAGGCCGCTGAACAGCTCAAACCAGCTCAGTCATCTTCTTTTCGTTCAGATATTTTACGATCTTACCCACATCCTGCGAATGTTCTCGCGTGGTGATCAGAATGGCGTCCTCGGTTTCCACCACGACCAGGTTTTCCACGCCCACGGCGGCAACGAATTTATCCGGGGCATAGATGTAATTTCCCTTGGAGTTAACCATGTAGAGCGCTTTGCTTTCCACCACGTTCAATCCGCCGTCCTGCTTGCTGATGGAATGGTGTTCATAGAGCGCGGCCCATGAGCCCAGGTCATTCCATCCGAAATCGGCGCGCAGGCAGTAGAGATTGGAAGAATGCTCGCCTTTGGCTGAGCGTGGCTCCAGCAGTGCGTAATCGATGCTGATGTTTTCGCATTTCGGATAAAGCTCGGCAAATTTTGCTTCAAATTCCGGCTTGCCCCAGGCTGCCGCGATCTCTTCCAGATAAGGTGTGGATTCGGGGAAATGTTCGCGCAACGCCTGCGTTAGCGTACGCACACTCCACATGAACATGCCGCTGTTCCAGTAATAGTTGCCGGCGGCCACAAAGTCCTCGGCCTTTTCCTGGTTAGGTTTCTCCGTGAAGCGCTTCACCCGGAACAGATCGCTTCCCAGGCGTTCACCGGTTTCAATGTAGCCGTAGCCGGTCTCCGCGCGGGTTGGCTGAATGCCCATCACGACAATGTTTTCGCCCTTGCCGGCAATTTCAATTGCCTTCCGCAATACGTCACAGAATGCCTCTTCATCGCCAATCACGTGGTCAGCGGGAAACATTCCTATAATGCCGTCCGGGTCCCGGCGCGCCAGCAGGAATGCCGCCAGCCCGATGGCTGGAGCCGTGTTGCGTGGCTCAGGCTCCACCACAATCTGTTCGCCGGGAACTTCGGGAAGCTGGCGTTTGATCTCGCCGTTCACAAAGCCGTTGGTGATGATCCAAAAATCCTTCTCCGGGCCGAGGGGCAGAAGCCGGTCCACCGTCTTCTGAATCATGGTCTGTTCGCCATCCAGCGCGAGCACTTGTTTGGCCAGTTTGCGCCGGCTGCGTGGCCAGAATCGGGTGCCACTGCCACCGGCCAGAATTACTGGATAAAAACGCTGTGTGCTCAAGTCATAGCTCCTGGGACTGAAATTCTTGTGGTCGTTCTTTTGGGCCTGGAAAGAAACATTGCTTAGACTGGCGCAGTGTCCGCATCTTCAATTAAGACAGTATCCGGTTGCGGCACCGTCTCAACCGGTACAGACGAGCACAGAAATTCCAGGTCCCATTGCGGACGCAGCAGGAAAGACGGCAAGGTGGCCGGGATCACCACGGATTCTCCCGCGGCGAACGTCAATGGCTCCATGCCATCCAATTCAATCACGCCGTATCCATGCGTAGCCACCATGCACCATGCATTCGCGGAAATATCTTTCGGGCGGCGGAATTGCCACGGCTGTTTCAATTCGAATTTATCAACAATGAAACAGGGTGAGGTGACAAGGTTTTGCCGCGTCATGCCCTGGCTTGCAGATCCGGGTTCCAGTCTTACTTTCCCGGCGTGGGTATGTTCCTTGGTCGCCAGCAATCCGGCTTCAATGTGCAGTTCTCGTCGGGCGGCCATAATCGTAAAGCCGGTACGTAGTGTCTGAATTCTGCTGCGTCTCCACGATCACCGCGCCCGGTCCAATGGCATGGACTGTGCCCGCATCCACGTAAAACATTTCGCCCGCATGCACATCAATCCAGTTCAACAGGTCTTCCATGCGCGTTTCCTGGATCGCTTTTTTCACTTCCGCCTTGGTAGTGCCCGGTTTTAATCCCAGGCCAATCTGCGCGCCCTCATCAGCACGCAAAATGTACCAGCATTCAGTCTTGCCACAGCTTTGTCCCACGCTGCGGGCGCCCTCATCATCAGGATGCACTTGTACGGAGAGCTTATCGGTGGGGAAAAGAAACTTGATCAGCAGGGGAAAGCGCGCAGGGTCTTTCGCATTTTCGCCGATCAGCTCCGGCCCGAACTGGCTGCTTAGCTCGCCCAGGCTGCGTCCCTTGAACGGCCCGTTGGCGACCACGCATTCTTCTCCGGTGAGCCATGCCTCCCCGATTGGTGCGCCCGTGATTTCATGCGAATAGATGGGAGCAAGGGAGCGTGCGCCCCATACACGTTCACGGAACTGAGGTCGCAATAGTAATGGATAAAGTTGAGAAGAATTTTCTGCCATGCGTTTGCGTATCACTCCGGGGTATGAGTGTTCCGAACCATTTTAGACTCAGAAAAGGTAAAAGGCGTTGTCCAGCAGCAGCTCGGCAACGCCCCTTAAAATACGCTTTCCAAAAGACTTAGCTTTTGCCCTTACAGCTTGGAGAACCAATCCTGCATCCGCTCCAGCCCACGCTTGATTTCGCCGGATGATGTGGCATAGGAAAGGCGGATATGCTCGCGCGTTCCAAATGCTTCGCCGGGCACTGTGACCACGTGCGCTTCGTGCAGCAGGCGTTTGGCAACGTCCGCGCCGGACTTGATTCCACCCCTGCCGAAGTAGGCAGAAACATTGGGATAGACGTAGAAAGCGCCCATGGGACGGACGCAGGTGATCCCGGGGATCTTATCCAGGGCCGCCAGTGTCTGGTCGCGCAAATGGATGTAGTCGGCCTTCATGTCCGCGATGCACTGCTGCGGTCCCGTAAGGGCCCCCACAGCCGCCTTCTGGATCATGTGGGCGCTGCTGGATGTGCTTTGACTCTGCAGCTTGGTCATGGCGCTCACCAGCGGCGCCGGCCCCAGGGCATATCCCAGTCGCCATCCAGTCATGGCGTACGTCTTTGACAGCGACCCCACAATGACCAGATGTTCTTTTGCTTCCGTCACAGATCCGGCGGAAAAATCCCGGCCGGTATAGTTCAGATAGACGTAGCACTCGTCGGCGATCACATAGATTCCGCGCTTGTGGGCCAGCTTCAGGATGGCGGTAAAATCTTCCGGATCAATCACCGCGCCACTGGGATTGTTCGGGCTATTGATGATGATGGCGCGGGTGCGCGGAGTGATCTTCTGCTCGATCATGGCCGCAGTCAGGCGGAAGTTGTCAGACTCTTCCGTGGCCACATAAACGCACTTGCCGCCGCCGTATTCAATGATGTCTTTGAACGAAACCCAGTAAGGGACGGGGAGAATGACTTCGTCGCCGTGGTCCACCAGCACCTGGATGGCATTGAAGAGCGCCAGCTTGCCGCCGGTGGAGGCGATGGCTTCTTCGGGTTTATAGTTCGATCCAAAGTCCGTGGCGTGGCGCTGCACGATAGCGGAGCGCAATTCAGCAATGCCGGCGACGGCCGTATAGCGAGTGCAATCCTGCTGAATGGCAGTGATGGCGGCGTCCTTGATGTGCTGCGGGGTCGGGAAATGCGGCTCACCTGCGCCGAATTCAACCAGATCGGCGCCAGCAGCCTTCAGCTTGGCCGCTTCAGCTACAACGGCCATGGTGGCTGATATCTCAATACGGTTTACGCGATCAGTGAATTGTTTTGTCGCCGGTAAAGTCGCCATTGGGTGCCCCTCACTTCTTTAAATTGATATTCTTTAAGTTGACATTCAAACTGGCAATGCCGGCATTGAATTTCTCGCCCAGCCGCTGCTCCACCAGTTCTGGAACCAGTCCGCGCACCGAGCCGCCCAGCCGGAAAATTTCCTTGATCAGCCGGGAACTCAGGTATGAGTACGCTTCGGCCGGCATCATGAAAACGGTTTCCACCTGAGGATGCAGCTTGCGGTTCATCCAGGCCATCTGCAGCTCATACTCGTAGTCACTGATGGCGCGTATGCCGCGCAGAATCGCGCCTGCCTTCTTCTGCATGGCAAAATCCACCAGCAGGCCTTCAAAGGCTTCAACGCGGACGTTATCAAAGCGTCTGATCAGCTGCTCTGACATTTCCAACCGTTCGGAAAGATTAAAAAGAGGATCTTTCTCTGTGTTGCGGAGAATGCCAACAATCAGCTCATCAAATATCTTGCTGCCTCGCTCAATCAGGTCGAGGTGGCCGTTGGTCAACGGGTCAAACGTGCCGGGATAAATGGCGCGCACTAAATTCAAATGGATTGTTCCTGCCGGAACTGGCTAACACCTGATTTTATTCTGGATTGCAGCCCCCCGGCAATGTGGATTTCCGGGACGCCGAAATGCCCTTAAATGGGGAAAAAGCTTTATCCCTCTCCCAGACGAGAGATCTTCTTGTGCCGGCTTTACATCACAGACAAAACAGAAACGTGTAGACCGTTAACCTCAATAGTCTTGAGCTGATAAGAGCGACTGCCGAATGTCCAGCAAAACGCACCGTGGTGAAGAAACGCTTCTATTCGCCAAAAACTTTCTCCAGCATCCCAGAATGCTGGGCTCGCTGATTCCGAGTTCACGTTTTCTTGTCGACCGCCTGCTGGCGAAGGTCGATTGGGAGCGGGCCAGAACCATTGTTGAGTACGGCCCGGGCGTGGGTACTATCACTGCACATATTCTTTCCCGCATGTCTACGCACACAAGGCTGGTGGTGTTTGAGATGAATGAGGACTTTGTGTGCTACCTGAAGCGGGTCTTTTCCGGATCCTCGCCTGCACGTGGTGCACGGTTCAGCAGCAAACGTTCAGCGGGAACTTGATTGGCTGAAACTGGACGGCGCGGATTACATCATCTCTGGAATTCCCTTTACCACCATGCCCGTTAAGCTGCGGGAAAAGATTATGGCTGAATCGCGTGAGGCGTTGCGCCCCGGTGGCGCTGTGCTGGTTTATCAGTTCACCCGCGCCGTTCTGCCTTATCTCCGTTCCCACTTCAATCAGATAGACCAGGATTTTGAGCCGCGCAACATTCTCCCGGCCCGGCTGTTTTACTGCACACAAGATGCGGATTAGGCGAAGCCCTAATCTATTTCAATCACCACTTTGCCCACGCTTTCGTTTGCTTCCAGGCGCGCGTGTGCTTTAGCTATGTCAGCGAGCTTGAAGACGCTATCGATGGACGCCCGCAGCAATCCTTGCGCGAACAGCGGCACAACTTCCTGCGCAAACAGACGGGTTACCTGAATCTTCTCGTCCAGACTACGGGCGCGTAGCACTGTCCCGCGGATGGTCAGGCGTTTGCTTAGCATGAAGCGTGCATCCAGCTCGTAATTGCCTCCGCCCACGGTGCCAACCAGCATCAAGCGGCCTTTGGCAGCCATCAGCTTCTGGCAGGTCTTAACATAAGGTCCGCCAACCAGATCCAGGACCACGTTGATCCCTTTGCCACCGGTCCATTTTTCAGCCGCAGTCACAAGCTGGTCGAAATTTTCCCGGACCACTAATCCCGCTTCCAGTCCGTGGGCCTTCGCCTGTTCAATCTTGTCCGCAGTGCGGGATGTGCCGAAGGGCACGGCATGCATCGCGCGCACCAGCTGTACGGCAGCCAGTCCAACGCCGCTGCCTACGGCATTGATCAGTACCGATTCGCCGGGGCGGAGCTGGGCCTGCGTCCATAGGGCATCATGGGCGGTGATGAAGGCTTCCGGAATGGCGGCGGCCTCCGTCCAGCTCATGTTTTGGGGGATTTCGGCCAATAAGTCTTCGTGCGTAGCAATGAATTCTGCCTGAGCTGCGCCACCTAGAAGCCCAAAAACTCGCTGTCCTGGCTTCCATTTCCGTACGGCTGTCCCAATCTCAGCCACCTCTCCCGCAAACTCCATGCCGGGTATTTCCACCGGATAGCCGGGTGGCGGCGGGTATTTGCCCTGTCTTTGCAGCAGATCGGCCCGATTCAATGCCGAAGCCCGTACTCGCACCAAAACTTGTGCAGAGTCGATGTGTGGCCTGTCCACCTCGCGAACTTCCAGTACCTCAGGTCCGCCAAAGCTGGTAATCCAGGCGGCCTTCATTTTCTGATGGGAACCCTGGTTCTGGTTGGAAGTCTGAGTCTCCGGCATTCAGGTCCTCCTGGCAACGTTTTGGCGGCGTTCGATCCAGGTCCTTGATTGTACTGTGATTTGAATCACGGACGAATCACGGCATCAGCCTTAGCATTGCCTCACAGGTAAGGCGTCCGATATAGTTTTAGTAGCCATGTACGAGGATTTTCACGCTATCGACCGCTGGACCGGAAATCGGCTCCACTGCGTTTACCAGGCATTGATCGTGGCCATTGCCACGCGCCATGCCGACGCAATCGACATAAAATTTTTAGCAAGCGGTCGTCCCGTTTGGATTGCGTTGCCGCATCCAACATGGATTGAGTATAAGCAGAGGACTGGCCGGATCATCAGTGATCCGCTCGCCATCCAGATCGCCGGACATTTCCTGAAGACTGCCATTGAGAACGGTTCGTATGAGCACGGACGGGAAATGTACACGCTTACCATGGAAGAAGCGCTTGTGCATTTAAATGCGGTTCTCAAGGAAGTTGGCGCGCCTCAGGACGCGCTGGTTACTACGGCCTGAAGCCGAACTCAGCAAAACAGCTCTTTCTGTTGCCCCTGATGTCGGGGCTGGGCCGGTTTTGCTAACAGGAGATTCCATTCGCCATGTCACAGACTTTGCCAGCCATTGATTCTACTTCTGCAATTGAAACCCTTCTTAAAACCAACAAGGTACACCGTAATCTTCATCACAGCGCTTTGGTCGAACATTCCGTCCGTCTTGGTGAAAGCACGCTGGCCAGCAATGGCGCGTTAGTGGCCTACACCGGCAAGTACACCGGCCGTTCACCCAAGGACAAGTTCACGGTGAAAGATTCCGTGACTGCTGACCTGGTGAACTGGGGCGACGTAAACATCGCTTTTGATCCCGTGAAATTTGACGCTCTGTTTGAACGCGTGATGGAACATCTGCGCGGCCGTGAACTTTTCGTGCAGGACCTTTTCTCCGGCGCAGACGCCAAGTATCGCCTGCCCATTCGCGTGATCAATGAATACGCCTGGCACAATTTGTTCGTCCGCGAACTCTTCGTTCGCCCGTCAGATGAAGAGCTGAAAACGCACAGCCCGCAATTCACCATTGTTTCAGCGCCGGAATTCCAGGCCGATCCGCAGCGTGATGGCACTCGGTCGGAAGCGTTCGTCATCGTGAACTTCACCCGCAAGATTGTTCTCATCGGCGGCACCAAGTACGCGGGAGAGATGAAGAAATCCATCTTCGGCGTGATGAACTTCCTGCTGCCCCAGAACAATGTTTTCCCCATGCATTGCTCGGCCAACGTCGGCAAGACCGGTGAAACTGCGCTGTTCTTCGGTCTCTCTGGGACTGGCAAGACCACGCTCTCTGCCGATCCCAACCGCAGCTTGATCGGTGACGATGAGCACGGATGGAGTCCCTCCGGCATCTTCAACTTTGAAGGCGGCTGTTACGCCAAGTGCATCAAGCTTTCGCAGGAAAATGAACCGCAAATATGGAATGCCATCCGGTTTGGATCAGTTCTGGAAAACGTAACTCTTGATCTGGTCACCCATGTTCCTGACTACAACGATGACAGCCGTACTGAGAACACACGCTGTGCCTACCCGGTAGAGTTCATTGATAATGCCGTCATCCCCGGAGTCGGCGGCCATCCAAAGAATGTTATCTTCCTGACCGCGGACGCTTTCGGCGTTCTGCCCCCTATCTCCCGGCTGAACCCTGACGAAGCGATGTTCCATTTCCTCTCCGGCTACACTGCAAAGGTCGCGGGCACGGAAGCCGGGGTGAAAGAACCTCAGCCAAACTTCTCCACCTGCTTTGGTTCCCCTTTCATGCCGTTGGCGCCCAAGGTCTATGCAGAAATGCTGGGCAAGCGAATGAAAGAACACAACGCGCAGTGCTGGCTGGTGAACACAGGCTGGTTCGGCGGACCGTACGGCGTTGGCTCCCGCATGAAGCTTGCTTACACGCGCGCCATGTTGAATGCGGCGATTGAAGGCAAGCTCAACAACGTTGAGTTTGAAAAAGACCCGGCGTTTGGCCTCACCGTGCCCAAGTCCGTGCCGGGTGTTCCGCCGGAGTTTTTGCGCGCTCGTGACGCCTGGTCAGACAAAGCTGCCTATGACAAAACTGCCGCTGATCTGGTTGCACGCTTCGTCAAGAACTTTGAGAAGTTTGACGCACCGGCGAATATCCGGGCTGCCGCGCCCGGCAAGAAGTAGAAATTCCAAAGGCGCAAAGAAAGCTGCAAAGAAAATCCCTCGCTCAGCGGCGAGGGATTTTTGTGTTCGAAATCTGTTTACCGGTTACTCGTTTACCGGATACCTAAGCCACACGGGGTTTGCGCAGCCGCTTATTGACTGAATCGCTGATGCGCTCAATAAACGAGACTGGCTCTTCGTCGTTGTGACCGAGCCGGTTGCGCAGGAGCTCAAGAAATTCTGTGGTGCGGCGCACCCGCTGATGTTCAATGCCTTCGCGCACGCCGTCCGGATCCACAACGGAAGCTGCTTCGATGTAGTTCCACAACATCAGCCGCATGTTGTCCACGGCGCCTTTCAAGTCGGTTAGTAGATCGACTTTTAGTTCAGCCGGCGTTTCTTTGTCCGTGCCATCCTGCGCGCGCATTGCCAACCAATAGAGTTCGCTGTGCACGCCGGTCAGCTCATCGGTGAGCTCCCGCAGATGGTTTACTAGTGCGTTAATATCTTGCTGCGAGTACCGGTCTTTCTCCATAGGGTCTAAAACCTCTGTCTATCTATCTAGACTCTAGGATGCACCTTTCGGGGCATTAATTCCCGTTACCTAAGTACATACACCGGCAAAAAGAATGAATGTTTGTTCCCAGAATGAGACAACCGGGCCTCCTCTGTTCAGTGAAACATTCGATTTTTCTTAGAAAATTAGAAAAGGAACCTGCAAAGCTAGGGTTTGCTTACTACTTTTTACCGCTCAACGGTTTGCTTGTCAGACGTCGATGTTCTCCAGTTAAGGATTGGTAAACAATGGCGCTAGAGAAATCCGTGCATTTCCGCGCTTCGTGACTGTATGCGAAACTCGATCTGACATTTTATTCAACGTTTTTTTTCAGGACTACCCCGGCAATGTACTCAAGAAAAATCAGCGTACGCTACCAGACCGAAGGCGGACTGCAGCCATGTCCCATCAAGTGGCTGGACAACTTCGCCATGCGCAACTTCACGAATGATCCCATTTTTGATGACACCCTTCCCGTGAGTGACGGTTTGCTGACGGTGGGGAGCCGTGTTCCCCTGGAACGCCTGAAGACCGCCATGGAAGATTGGTTTCGCCGCAAAATGTATCTGGATAAGGCATCGCGACTGGTGGTGGAAGAACTTTAGCCACCGGTGGTGAGCTTCGGACCTGGCCTGTCTCTTCGTCGCCGGTAACCGGAGGTGCTCCTCAGGGAAATAGCGGCTTGCCTTTGTCTCTGCTCAGTGATAAAACTTCGCACCGCACCCAACTCCACAATCAATCATGAATGTCCCTGAGCGACGTCGGGCGAGGAGTAACAAATAAATGAACAATATTCAGCGACTGGCCTTGCTGCTGTCAGTGTTGATCATGGCAGCCGCTTCCTTTGCGCAAACCTCAGCTACCGCGGAATTGCGCGGTACAGTGAAAGATCCGAACGGAGCCGTGATTCAAGGCGCCTCCGTTTCCTTGCGCGATGATGCCAAGAACATTGGTCGCACGGCTGTCAGCAACGCCAATGGCGATTATGTTCTGCTCTCCGTGCCGCCAGGCAGCTACACGCTTACGGTCTCCGCCAAAGGATTTGCCAAGCTTGTGGCCACCAACGTTGGCCTCACGGTGGGACAGGCCGCTCAGTATCCGGTGACTATGCAACTGGAGACGGCCCAGACGGAGATTACGGTAACCGGCGAACCCCAGTTGATTGAAACGGCCAAGACGTCCACCAGCACCACGATTGGGCAGGAGCGCATTGAAAACCTGCCGACCAACGGCCGCAACTACGTCAATTTTTCGCTGACCAACTCCCAGGTACAGCGTGACGTGGCTCCCAGCATCGGCGCGGCGCCTACGTCAGGCCTGAATTTTGGCGGACAGCGCGCACGCTCCAACGCGGTGAACGTGGATGGAATGGATGCAGTGGACAATTCAGTCAATGGCATCCGGTCCACTCTTTCACAGGAAGGCGTGCAGGAATTCCAGATCATCACCAACGGTTATGAAGCGGAGTACGGTCGCGCATCCGGCGGTGTGGTCAACATCATCACCAAGTCGGGAACCAATGACTTCCACGGTAGCGCTTTCGGCTATCTGCGTAACCGCAATATCCAGGCAGAGAACCCCTTCAGCAACACGCCCAATGCCGCATATACGCGTGCACAGGCTGGCCTGGCCTTTGGCGGCGCGATCAAAAAAGACAAGACTTTCTATTACTTCTCCTTTGAAACCACCCGCCGTCAGGAGACTGGCTTCTCCACCATCGGGCAGAACAACTTTGGCCTCGTCCCGCTGCCCAATGCTGGGCCGTTTGGTGTATCAGGAGGAGCGCTGGTAACTCCTGCCCAGGCAGCATTCCTGGCTACTCCTCCTCCAATAGGTAGCCCTGCTTTTGCGGCGTATGCCGCCTATGCCCATTTAGCCGCTGGCGGAAGTGGCGTTGCGTTGTTTGGTGTTCCGGGATCTGGTCTGTTCAGCTTCTTCCCCACTTCCGGAGCGCCTTTGCCGGCATCCTTCCACAATCTATTCAGCCAGGTGGGCAACTATCCAGTTTCCGAAGCGACTGACGTTTATTCGCTTCGTATCGATCACAAATTCAGCGCCAATAACCAGATCATGCTGCGCGGCGGCCTGAGTCCCAGTGACGTGACCGGCATTCAGGTCAACGCGCAGAACCAGGACTTTGGCCAGAACGCCTTCTCCCGTACTTCAACCCAGAACTATCATGATGGCAGCATCGGCGTGCAGGACACATGGATTCTGGGCGCGAACAAAATCAATGATCTGCATTATCAGTATTCGCGGCGTGGATTGCTGTATGACTTCTCCCGCGGCGCGGGTGGCGGCGACGTTGCGGTGAACATACCCGGCTTCGCTTTCTTTGGACGTGAGCCGTTCTCCTTCGTCCAGCGCGTGGAGCAGCGTCACCAGATTGCCGACAACTTCTCCTGGATCAAAGGCCGTCATAACATCAAGTTTGGCGCCGATATCAATCACCTTCCAATCACCGCCGACTTCACCGTGAACTTTGGCGGCATTTACAACTTTGGTGAGCTCACGGGCAGTTCGCTGAGTCCTTTTTTCAATGGTTTCCCCAACTTCTCGGCTGTTCAGGCCTACGGACTCGGCATTCCGCAGGTGTTTATCCAGGGCGTCGGCAATCCGCATGACAGCTTCAGCATGAACACCATGGGCTTCTTCCTTCAGGACTCCTGGCGCGTGAACAACAAGCTCACGGTCAACTACGGCGTCCGTTATGACTATGAGCTCTCGCCGGAAATCGCGGCGGTGAACGCTCTTTCGCAAACGGCACAGGACGCTCTCGGCATCACGCAGGGTATTCCGCATGACACCAACAACGTTGCTCCACGTTTAGGCCTTGCCTTTGATCCCAAGGGCGACGGCAAGACCGTGGTTCGCGCATCGTATGGCATGTTCTATGATCATCCGTTACTGGCTCTCGCTTTCGACTCTGACGTAGCCGACGGCAGCCAGGCGCCGCAGTTCATTCTCTTCGGAGGATCGCCGTGCAATCCGGCAGGACCCGCCTCTCCGTTGAACGCGCTGAACCTGAACGCGACCAATGCATTCCAGGGTTTGCTGGACAAGGGCAACTGTCTGCCTCCAGGCCTTTCCGCCGGACTTAACTACCAGAGCGCGCAGCAGAGGTTCAACGCTACGCCTAATGCGCCTTCACTCTTCACCAACCAGCAGTATCTTGCCGCTGGTGTTCCGCTCATCTCACAGCCGTTTGGTTTTCCCACGGGAAAGAATTTCCAGTACGGGTATGCTGAACAGGGCAGCCTCTCCATCGAACATGATCTGGGGCATGAAATGTCTTTCAGCGCCGCCTACAACTACACGGGCGGACACCACCTGAATCGTCCCATCAACGTAAATCCCACGAATCCAAAAGCACTGATTGAAAACTGGGAGCGCGCCAACGCTGCCGGTGGTGGATTCTCCAACCCGCTGAACGTGAATACCTGCGGAGTGGGTCCTGCAGGGCCCTTTGTCCCGGCCGCGCTCATGAGCTTCTTCCGCAAGTCCGGACTCAATCCTTCACTCGCCGGGTTGTTCCCACCGGCGTGTATCGGATTGGCAAACCAGGTTGCAACGCAGTACGGACTAGGCGTTGGGGCTCCGGTTCCGTTCAGTGACATGGTAGCCAACTTGTCGAATGGCAGTTCGGTTTACCACGGACTCACGGTGAACCTGCGCAAGCGGATGAAGAGCCACTTTGAGTTCCTGGGCTCTTACACCTGGTCGCATGCGATTGATGATTCCACCGACCTGCAGAGTCTCTTGTCACCGCAAAATGACAACCAGCCTTTCGCGGAACGGGCCAACTCCAACTTCGACCAGCGCCACCGTTTTGTGTTCAGCGGCGTTTATCAGACAGGAAGGGTCGGAAGCGGATTCCTGGGTAAGGTGCTGAGCGATATCACTGTCGCTCCGATTATCGAGTTCAGCTCCGGACGTCCGTTCAACATTGTGACTGCCGCGGACCAGAACTTTAACTTCAGCACCTCCACTGACCGTCCCAACGCGGTTGCACCCAGCGCCGGCACGAACGCTTGCGGGTTCCCAACCGTAGCTTCCAACGCTTCTCCCACGGGCGCCTTCCAGATCCCCTGCTTCGTCGACAGCAATCCCATTGACGGAACGTTTACGGGATCACTGGACGGAAATGTCGGTCGCAACGCAGGTATCCGCCCCATGACCGTGTTTACTGACATGCGTATAGCCAAGTTCATCAAGTTTGGCGAACGCATGAAGCTGGAAGGATCAGTGGACGCGTTCAACTTCATCAACCGGTTTAACGTGGCTGACGTGAATTCGCTCTACACGGAAGCGGGGCAGCCAACGGCGGCTTTTGACCCGCGCCAGTTCCAGTTCGGCTTGCGCGTGAGCTGGTAGCATCCTGAAAGTAATCAGGCCCCGACCTAAGTGTGTCGGGGCTTTTATTTTTGCTTACGCTTGAAAAGAAAGACCTTAGTTGATGACCGTTGGTAAGCTTACACACCGCATTCTGCGCCTGATTTTCTGAAAACAAAGGTATTATGGGTAGGATGCGGCATTTATTTGCGAAGCGGCAACTCCCAACGAAGCTGCAACTCCCAACGCAGCTGCAACCCAGGGCCAGGCAACTGTTAACCGGGTTGGCTTTTGCGGGCCTGTGCGCCAGTACCCTGTTTCTCTCGTCGTGTGAAACCAAGGACGCCAAAAAATCGGCCAAGCCGCCGGTCCAGGCTCTTGCTCCAACTCCGCATCAAACAGCAGCGCCGACTCCATCAGTCGTTCCGGCCCCTTCGCCGGTCGAGCAGCCGCAGACCGCGGAAAAGACGGATGCTTCCGCGCAGACCATTGCCGAAGCTGAAAAGTCGTACCAATCCGGCCAGACCAACTACAAAGCTGGACATCTGGACGCCGCCAAAGAGGATTTCAACCACGCCGTCGACATACTGATGCAGGGGCCGGTGGACATTAAGTCTGACGCCCGTCTTCAGCAGGAGTTCGACAAGATCACAGATGAGATCAATAGGCTGGAAATGGTGGCGTTCAAGGCAGGTGACGGATTCGCCGAACAGCAATCCGAGCCCGCACCTATCGACGAAGCCAACACAGTTACATTTGCCGTTGATCCCAATGTAAAGGCCAAAGCCGAAGCCGATCTTCCTAATTTGCAGTCAGATCTGCCGCTCATGATCAACGATTACGTGGCCGGCTATATCAATTATTTTTCCACTCGTGGCAAAGCCACATTCGAAGGATCGCTGGTCCGCTCTGGCCGCTACAAGGAAATGATCTTCAGGATATTTAAGGAAGAAGGCGTTCCACAGGACCTGATCTATCTGGCCCAGGCAGAGTCAGGTTTTAAGCCGTTAGCGTTGTCCCGTGCGCGCGCCCGTGGCATGTGGCAGTTCATGGCAAGCCGGGGCGTTGGCTACGGTCTGCACCGGAGCTGGTGGATTGACGATCGCCAGGACCCCGAAAAGGCCACCCGCGCAGCCGCAAGGCATTTGAAAGACCTCTACAACCAGTTTGGCGACTGGTATCTGGCCATGGCGGCTTATAACTCCGGCCCAGGCAACGTCCAGCAGGCGGTGAAGCGCACCGGCTACGCTGATTTCTGGGAGCTCTACAAGCGGAACGTGCTTCCCGGCGAGACCAAGAATTACGTTCCTATCATTCTGGCCATGACCATCATTTCCAAGAATCCCGCGCGCTACGGCCTGGATACGGTCACTCCGGAACCGCCGCTGCACTATGACGTGGTCAAGGTGAATTATCCCGTGGACCTGCGGCTGGTGGCTGAATGCGTGGACGCACCGGTAGATACCCTGGTGGACCTCAATCCCAGCCTGCTGCGGCGTACCACTCCCAAAGACCAGGCTTATGATCTGCGCATTCCTGCCGGCAGCAGGGAAATGTATGAGACCGCTATCACTTCCATTCCTGAAGATAAGCGCGTAGCCTGGCGCTATCACAAGGTGCAGGCGGGCGATAGTTTAACTGCTGTAGCGCATAAGTATCACACCACGGAAAAAGCCATAGCTCAGGCCAACAATCTTGAGGGTACAACGCTTACAGCGGAAACCAAGCTGGTGATTCCCATCAGTGCATCCGCAGCCGGTTCGGGAAAGATCGCGTATTCACGTTATCCCAGCCGCTACAAAGCTCATACGGGCGATACCGTGCAATCGGTGGCGGAAGATTTCGGCGTTTCGGCCGACCGCCTGCGGCGCTGGAACAGGCTGAAAGGAAACGAGTTACACCGCGGCCGGGTTATTTTAGTTTACAAGCCGTTAGCCCCCGGTGAGGCTGACCGTGCGCCGGCACCACATCACAAAAAGTCTGCTAATAAAACTCATAAACCGGCAGAGAAGAAGAGCGCAGCGACTCCAGCAAAAGAAAGTCTTGCCGCAAATTCGCGATAGGCTTGATTATTCTGTGAGCAAGTTGCACACTGTGATGCGCGCGGAGTTGACATTCGAATCGTGCACCTTGTTATAATCCGCGCCGTTGAGTTCGCGGGATGGATGTAGTCGCGGCCCTAATTTCTGGAGGAACTATGAGCTTTCACGACGAGACCCTCAAGGCAAGACACGAGGACGACATGGACGATGATTACGGTGAGATCGGCAGCATGGGTGGCAATTCCATGGAAGAGGATTACGACGAAGAGGAAGAAGAATCCATCGGCGCCGAATCCAATGCTGGATCCGTAAGTGATGACGAAGAGGGCAGCTCAGCTTCCAGTGAGCCGGCGCCCAGCCGCGCAGCCAAGTCAGGTGGCGCGAAAAAGAAACCTGCTGCCAAAAAGAAGGCCAGCAGCAAAAAGAAAGCCCCGGCCAAAAAGAAAGCTCCAGCCAAGAAGAAAGCTTCAGCCAAAAAGAAAGCTGCCCGGAAGCCGGCAAAGAAGGCCAGCAAAAAGAAAGCCGCCAAAAAGGCTTCGAAGAAGAAGTCTGGCAGCAAGAAGAAAGCTGGACGTCGCCGCTAAAGAACTCTCAGATGGATTCATCAGAAATAGGGCCGCGGCTTCCGCGGCCTTTTTCAATTGCTTAAATTCTCGTAAAGCGCACCAAGGGGCCTGACTTCTGTTGAAAAGCAACAAAGGCGACTCCGTCGTCACCTGGTCTCCAACTCCATTCCCTGTAGACAACGGCTATTTCGGGAAATCGATCCTCTCAAACCCTGTCATCCTGAGAGCCTGTGACTTTATTGACGTTTATATTGAAGAACGCTTTTTCCCCTTGTCATCCTGAGCGAAGGCGGCGACCGCAAGGGAGACGCGTAGTCGAAGGATCTATGCATTTTCGCGATTCGAATACATAGATCCTTCGACTCGCGTTCGCATCCGCTCACACTCGCTCAGGATGACAAAAGTTTACGTAGTTTCTCGGCAAACAATTGTTCGAAGGGGTCATGCGAAGGAACCAAGGCGATGGGCGCCATGACTCCGTCGTCGCCTGCGCTCCGACTGCGCTCAAGATGACAGGGGTAAAGGTTGATTGTTGAACGGAACATCATCGCAGACCTTAAAGTGCGCCAAGCCAGGAGATGCAAAAAGGCGGCCCGCAAAGGCCGCCTTCCTGTTTTCACTGTAGTCGCTTACGCGTAAATTCCGCGCAATTTGATGGTGTGGGCCACGCGGCTCATCGCCAGCATATAGGCAGCAATGCGATTGTTGACGTTATGCGTCTCAGAGAAGTGCACCACGTCTTCAAACGCTTCCTTCAGAATGAATTCCAGCTGCTCATTCACCGCTGATTCTTTCCAGAAATAACCCTGGCGGTCCTGGACCCATTCAAAGTACGAGGCAGTCACGCCACCTGCATTGGCAAGGATGTCCGGAATCACGAAGACTTTCTTGTCGGCAAGGATATCGTCGGCGGTGGCAGTGGTGGGGCCATTTGCGCCTTCGCAAATGATCTTTGCCTTGATATTACTGGCATTCTGGCTGGTGATCACGTTTTCAGTGGCTGCGGGAATCAGGATTTCGCAGGCGGTGATCAGCAGCTCTTTGGGATCTGCCGCTTCCGCGCCGGGGAAGCCCACAATCCCTTTGTTGGTATTGCGATCACGGTATTGCAGCAGCGCGTCAATATCAATGCCGTTGGAATTGAAGAGGCCGCCGTTGTATTCAGCAATGCCAATGATCCTGTAACCGGCGTCGCGCATCAGCTTGGCCGCGTTGGAGCCTACGTTGCCAAAGCCCTGCACGATCACGCGCGTATCTTCGCGCTTCATGTTGAATTTCTTGAGCGCTTCGTCGCAATTGATCATCACGCCGCGACCTGTAGCTTCACGGCGACCGCGAGATCCGCCAATGTTGATCGGCTTGCCGGTCACCACCGCAGTTACAGTCTGCCTCATGTGCATGGAGTAGGTGTCCATCATCCAGGCCATGGTCTGCTCATTGGTGTTCATGTCCGGTGCAGGCACGTCTTTTTCGGGGCCCAGGAATTCGATCAGTTCAGCGGTGTAGCGGCGGGTAAGTTTTTCCAGTTCAGAGAGCGTGAGTTTTTTAGGGTCGACAATGATGCCGCCTTTGGCTCCGCCGAAAGGAATGTTTACCACGGCGCATTTCCAGGTCATCCAGCTGGCCAGGGCGCGGACTTCGTCCAGTGTCACGTCAGGTGAGTAGCGGACGCCGCCTTTTGCAGGTCCCCTTGCGATGGAATGTTGTACGCGGAAGCCGGTGAAGACTTCGATACGGCCATCATCCATGGATACCGGGATGTGGACAATAATCTCGCGCTGCGGGTAACGCAAAATCTTCCACAAACCTTCGTCCAGGTTCAGTTTTTGCGCAGCATAATCGAATCGAGCTGCCTGTGCTTCCCAGGGATTCAGCTCCTGTTCCAGTGATACGGTTTTCATTTGTGCTCCAACGAATTTAAGGCAAACGGAAAAGTATAGATACGGCCCGGCAGATAAGGCAATGAGGAGGAACCGGAAGTCTATACAGCGGCAGGTCCTGCTGCGAACCTCCAAGGAAAGTCCACTCAGAGAACGTGCATTTTTTCCTCGATCATTATAACTGCTCACGGCGTAACTGTTCACAACCTCGGGAGCAGGCTGCGGCGGAATGACGGAAATTTACGCGCTTATTCTTGATTTGTTGCCGTCATCTGAGGTATTCCGTTCGATTTCGCGCACCTCGGATTGTTTCCCAAGGTCCCAGCCTCGCGGCAATACTTCCTTCAAAGTCCATTCGATGCGCGTAATCGATTCCTGGACTAATTTACCGGCTTTGTCGTCATCATGCTGGTAGCCGTAATAAGCCACCACCTGTAATGCATTGCGGACGTGGTGATTCATTACCGCGATGGTTTCAAGCTTTTGTTCCAGCAGGCGTTCTTTTTCCCTGGTGCGCGATCTGGCCTGCAAAAAGAGCGCCGCGGCCACACATCCAGTGAGAATATTTGCCAGCAATAGAACGTCAAAACGGGGAACGCCCTCTTTCAGCAACAGCCGGTCAAACCCATATCCGATCGCACAGATGAGTAAAGCGGATGCTGCGAACGCCAAAACTGATTTAAAACTAGACGATTTCAAAATCCTTGACTTCATGATGACCCTGGACAATTCAACTTCTTGTTTCATTGACTAAGATCATCTCACAACCGAACTAGCCTTGAGGCGCAGTCAGACGAGATTGACAGGCATTTACAAAGATTTTGCCGATGACGTTAAGATGAAACGCTGAGATTTGGAGCTAAGAAATATGCCGCCAGAAAAAAATATGTCATCAGAAAACAAAGCAGCTCAGCTGCTTGCGCTTCACCATGCTGCCGCGCCTGTTGTTCTTGTGAACGTTTGGGATATAGCCAGCGCGCGCATTGTTGAAGAGGCTGGATTTCCCGCCATCGCCACCACCAGCGCCGGAGTAGCGAACGCCCTTGATTATCCCGATGGACAGAAAGTCCCCTGGAACGAGATGGTGCGCCGGATCGCGGAGATTGCCTCAGCTGTACAGGCGCCAGTAACGGCCGACATCGAATCCGGGTTTGCGGACGACGAGCAGGCACTGGGCCTAGCCATCACTGACGTGATCAAGGCTGGAGCTGTCGGCGTGAATCTGGAAGATCTTGTTCCCAGCGGCGACCGGCACGGATCGCTCTTCAGTGTGGCCGACCAGGTCCAACGCATCAAGACTGCTCGTGCTGCCGGCGAGAAACTAGGTATTCATCTGGTGATCAACGCGCGCACGGATGCATTCTGGCAAACCGGCGCGGAGCCTTCAGCAGCCATGAACAATACGCTGGAACGCGGACGCGCTTACCTTGATGCCGGAGCTGACTGCATTTTTATTCCCGGCATGCGCGACCCCAAAAAGATAAAGATGGTGGTTGGAGCATGGAAGGCGCCGGTGAACATCCTTGCCGGACCCGGTGTGCCCTCACTCGGGGAACTGGGGCAGTTGGGTGTGAAGCGGGTGAGTTTTGGTTCCGGGCCAATGCGGGCCGCCATGGGCGCGTTGCGCAGGATTGCTCAGGAAGCCCTGGCATCAGGCACGTATGCCGCGATGTCTGACCTGGCCATTCCCTATGAAGATATCAACGGGCTATTCGAAAAAAAGGGAAGCAACTAAACAAAAGCCACCCAACGGAAGCGACTTTGGGGAAGCGACTGGGGAACCCTGTTAGAGGATGATTTCCATGCCTTCAGAGGCGGCGCGGACTTTGGGGTAGTACTCGCGGGCCCTGGCCACAACTGAGTCAATGCAGGCATCGGTATGGTCGGGATCGTGGTGAAAGAGGACCAGTTCTTTGGCGCCGCTTTCCATGGCAACGTTCACTGCTTCACGCCAGTGGCTGTGTCCCCAGCCCATTTTGCGGGCTGCGTATTGCTCGGGCAGGTACTGCGCATCATAGATCAACACATCTGCGCCTTCGGCGAGCTTGCGCACACTCTTATCGAACTCCTCATTGCCGGGCTCGTTGTCTGTGGCATAGACCAGCACGCCGTTCCTGGTTTCGATGCGAAAACCAAGGCAGCCCTGCGGGTGATTCAACCGCCGCGTATGAATGACGCAATCGTCAAACTCCATGCGGCCTTCGTCAATGTCAAAAAATTCACGTCGGGCGGCCATTTCATTCATCTTGATGGGGAAAAACGGCTCAGACATCTGTTCTTCCAGCGCGCGTTGCATGCCGCGCGTGCGGTTGGAAGAGTGAAAGATGAACGAGTTCTGCGGGTTGTTATAAAGCGGCGCAAAAAACGGGATGCCCTGGATGTGGTCCCAGTGAAAGTGAGAGAGAAAGATGTGCGCGTGCGTGGGCGTTCCGTTTTTTTCCATCTCCAGTTGTTTGCCCAGGTTCCGGAATCCAGTGCCGCAATCGAAGATGTAGATATGCCCGTTCAGGCGGACTTCAACACAGGACGTGTTACCGCCATAACGCAAATTCTCGGATTGTGGAGTTGGTGTTGAACCGCGAACACCCCAGAATCTGACAAGCATCCGTAATCTTCCCTGGCGTGCATAAGTGGGGCAGAAACCGCCTCAGGTGGTCCCCTTTCCGATGCATACCATTGTTCTGTGTTTATTTTAGGGCTTAATTCAAGTTAAAAAAGTATATGACAAAAGGCCCGCGAATATACGCTTTTGCAGGTCACCTGCGGGTACTTTATATCTTCACTGGTACGTGTCCCTCTGGTACCACCGAATCGTTTAAGATACTTTCCCATGATCTTCCCCGATTACAAGCAGTTTCAGGCTCTGGCTGAGAAGGCCAGTCTTGTGCCCGTTGCCAAGACTGTGGCCGCCGATCTTCGCACTCCGGTATCTGCGTTTCTGAACATCGCGGCTGATGAACCGCGGGCCTTTCTGCTGGAATCGGTTGAAGGCGGCGAAAAGGTGGGCCGGTACACCTTTCTCGGCGTCCGCCCGTACATGGTGTTGCGTGCGCGGGGAACGCAGATCACCATCGAACGCGGCGGCAAGAAGCAGGTGGTTGAAGGAGGCGTCTTCAAGGTGCTGGACGGTCTGCTGCGCGAGCATACGCCGGCCCATGTGCCAGGGCTGCCGCCATTTACAGCCGGAGCTGTGGGCTTCTTTGCGCATGATGCGGTCCGCCAGTTAGAGAAGCTGCCTGAAAAAGCCAAAGATGACCTGAAGCTGCCTGACTGCGTGCTGATGTTCTTCAACCGGCTGCTGGCTTTCGATCACGTGCGGCATGAGATCTTCGTCATCGCCACTGTGGATGTTCGCAAGCGGTCGCCACGCAAGGCCTATGACCTGGCCGTCCGCGATATCGAAAAAATTGAAAAGCAGCTGGCCGCGCCGATCGGGAAGAAATATCTGCGGACGCCTAAGCCGATCAAAGGCAAGGTGAAAGTCTCCCATTCCGTGACTAAAAAACAGTTCATGAGCACGGTGGAGAAAATCAAAGAGTACATCATGGCCGGCGATGTATTTCAGTGCGTGCCATCCCTGCGGGCAGAGCTTGAGCCCGGTGTGCCGCCGCTGAATATTTATCGCGCACTCCGGCGCGTGAATCCTTCACCCTACATGTATTACCTGCGCATGGATGAACTGACCGTGCTGGGCACCTCTCCGGAAATGCTGGTGCGCGTGTCAGGCAGCAAACTGGAATACCGTCCGATTGCCGGTACACGCAAACGCGGCAAAGACGAAGCGGAAGATCTGCTTCTGGAAAAAGAGCTGCTCGCCGACGAAAAAGAGCGCGCGGAGCACATCATGCTCGTGGACCTCGGACGAAATGATGTTGGCCGTGTCAGCGAGTACGGAACCGTTAAGGTACGCGATCTCATGTTCGTGGAGCGCTACTCGCATGTGATGCACCTGGTTTCGGCGGTGGAAGGCAAGTTGCGAAGCGATCTCAGTCCCGTTGACGCGCTGGCCGCGTGCTTTCCTGCTGGAACGCTTACCGGGGCGCCTAAAGTCCGCGCCATGGAAATCATTGAAGACGTGGAGCCCGTGCGCCGGGGGCTTTATGGCGGTTCGGTGCTCTACGCCGACTTTGCCGGCAATCTCGATTCGTGCATTGCGATCCGCACCATGCTGGTGAAGGGAAAGAAGGCGTATGTGCAGGCCGGCGCCGGCATCGTGGCTGATTCTCTCCCGGAGAGCGAGTACCAGGAATGCATCAATAAGTCGCAGGCGCTGGTGCGCGCGGTGGAGCTGGCCAGGTCAGGTGAGTAATCATTCGCCGCAGATGAACGCAGATGGACGCTGATCAACAAACTTTACGGAAGACCCATCTACCGCGGATTTACGCGGATGAGCGCGGATTGAAAAAAACGTGGGTTTATTCAAAATTCGCGAAAGGTGTGTGATCTCGTGAGCGTTTCAGGTCTGTCATCCTGAGAGTTTGTGACTTTATGGACGTTTATTTTGAAGAACGCGTTTTCCCCTTGTCATCCTGAGCGGAGTCGGAGCGCATGCGACGACGTAGTCGAACGATCCCGAGGATGCGAGTTGTGACCATGCTGTGTCAGGGAATTCTCTCGAGACAAGATTTGTGATCAAGGAAATCACAAATCACAAATTGCGAATCTCAAATATGAAACTACTACTTGTCACCTTCCTCCTTCTCATTTCCTCCATGAACGCGCAATGGCAAAAAGTCGATGTTGCCACCACTGCGGGCTTCCGCGGCCTGAATGTCATTAGTGAAAAAATCATCTGGGCCAGCGGCACGGAAGGTACGGTGATCCGCACGGTCGATGGGGGAAAAACATGGTCGGTCATGACCGTTCCCGGCGCTGAGAAGCTCGACTTCCGCGGCATCAAGGCTTTTGACGCAAATACGGCTGTCATCATCAGTTCAGGGCCGGCCGAGAAAGGTCAGGCAAAAATCTTTCGCACGACTGACGGCGGCAAGAACTGGAAACAGGTCTTCGAAGAAAAGCGAACAGGAGTTTTCTTTGACGCCGTGCAGTTCTGGGATACGCAACATGGCATTGTGCTCAGCGATCCTGTCGACGGCAAATTTGCGCTGTTCACTTCTGACGACGGCGGCGTGACCTGGAAGCAGCTTCCGCCGACTGCTGTGCCGGCCGCGCTACCTAACGAAGGAGCATTCGCTGCCAGCAATTCCTGCCTGGTAGTGCAGGGAACAAGCAATGTCTGGTTCGCAACAGGCGGAGCGAAGATCGCACGCGTGTTTCACTCTGCCAATCGCGGCAAGACCTGGCATGTGGCGGAGACACCAATGCATCCGGCGAATGCTTCGTCAGGGATTTTTTCCCTGGCTTTCAAGGATGCGAAGAACGGTATCGCGGCGGGTGGAGATTATCAGAAGCCGGATGGCTCCGATCTTCCCAATGTCATGCGCACACACGACGGTGGAAAGACATGGCAAGCGGCCGCGCCAACAAATCCTGCTGGAGTTTATTTCTCCTCGGTGGCAGAGCAAGGCAAAGAAACCATCGCTGGCGGGATTAAGGGGATTTGGGTGCATTCAGCCGAATGGAAGAGCGAATCAACGGAAAACGTGAACGCGGTGACCGCTGGAATTCATCGCTCGTGGGCGGTAGGGCCGAAAGGAATCGTACTAAGGAAGGTTGAATGACTTATAGACTTTGCCAATTGAAGTCCTTCGTGTTTATAGGGATCCCTCGCTTCGCTCGGGATTCAAAAGCAAAAGGATTTATCAGTGTTATCTGCGTTCATCAGCGGTAAGGTTTGCTTTTCCTTGTCGACTGAAAATTTGAGAGTTGGTAGGGATCTCTCGCTTCGCTCGGGATAAAGGAAAATAATGAAAGCCCCTGCGTTCGTTTCCGAGCGCAGGGGCCACAGGTGATGTTGGATCTATAAGCCGAATTTTGTACGACGTTGCCGCCGTGACAGTCATTCCTCTAGGCCGGCCATTACTGGACGGCTCAAGCGACCTACCCGGAAGTTTGACGCACCGAGCCGGCACGCATGAGAATTGCTTGCGCTCTTCCCATTCCTTCCCTATTTGGTCTTGCTCCGTGTGGGGTTTGCCATGCCCCGCGCATTACTGAGCGGGCGGTGCGCTCTTACCGCACCTTTTCACCCTTACCGGCTTTAACTCAAGGGTTCCGCAACGGCTTGCGCCTGCTTCACCCTCGCGTTCGGCTTGAGCGAGCCAGCTCGCGCCGTCCGCTCACCCCGCCGCCGGCGGTATATTCTCTGTGGCACTTTCCGTCTTACGGACTTGAATCCGCAATCCCGGACGTTATCCGGCACAGTGCTCTTCGGAGTTCGGACTTTCCTCTCTCCGTTTGGCGCAGCCCAGAATATCTGGCGTTCGCCAAGGGACAGTGACTATCCGATCCAGCACCAGCTAGACAATATTATAAGATTTTTCACGCGATTTGCGGTAACCATACGGCATACGTTTTGCATTCGATCTTAAATTCACCTTTGGATTGACCAGCTTGTAGTAACCGGCGTTAGATTAACCTCCACAAACACCGCCCCGTGAGCTGCGGATTTTTCCCCTGAGGATTTTTCCCTGAAGACGGGAGCAAGTTTGCGCATTGAACAACCTTCAGAGTAGGGTAAAGCCTGGGCACACCACTCGATTCCGGGTAGAAAGGATTTTGGCTGACGGCACTCGATGTTGAATTTTTTACCAGGAATCCTCGCCACTGGACTGGCTTTGTGCGGTATTGCATTTTATGGGCTCAGCCTTTTCAGTGCTCGTGCATTCCTGCGTGCCCGCAACACTGATACTCCTGCTTTTTTCCCCGGCGTTTCCATCCTCAAGCCTCTGCGCGGCGTTGACCCTGAGATGTACGAGAGTTTCCGCAGTCACTGCATGCAGGACTATCCGGAATACGAAATTATTTTTGGCGTGAATCAGAGCGATGATCCAGCGGTAGCGGCGGTGCAGCGGCTCATGGCGGAGTTTCCGCAAAGACGGATTCGGCTGCTGGTGTGTCCGGAGGCCCTGGGCACCAATCGCAAAGTCAGCAATCTGGTGCAGATGCTGGCGCTGGCCCAACACGATCACATTCTGATCAATGACAGCGATATTCGCGTGAATCCGGACTATCTGCGGGGAGTGATGTCGCAATTCGTGCGTCCCGAAGTCGGCATGGTGACCTGTCCTTATCGCGGTATCCCGGCGAACACGCTGGGATCAAAGCTGGAATCCCTCGGCATCAGCACGGATTTTATTGCGGGTGTGCTGGTGGCCCGCCAGATTGAACACGGAATCCATTTTGCTCTCGGATCTACTCTCGCGGTCTCGCGCAAAGCGCTGGACGCGATCGGCGGGCTCGCTCCTCTGGTGGATTACCTGGCAGACGATTATGAACTCGGGTTCCGCATCGCTCAGGCAGGTTATGACGTGGTGCTGGCCCATGTTGCGGTTGAAACCCATTTGCCCGCCTATACCTTCAACGAATTCTTCGAGCACCAGCTACGCTGGGCACGCACAACTCGCGACGCTCGCCGTTCAGGCTATCTTGGCCTGTTGCTGACCTTCGGTCTGCCCTGGGCGATGATCGCCGTGCCCCTGGCAGCCGGCGCGTGGTGGAGCTGGGTTGTGCTGGCGTTGGCTGCCTCCATGCGCGTTGCTGTCGCGTTACAGGTGGGCGTTGGCGTGGTACAGGATCGTCTGGTTCTGCGTAACCTGTGGTTGCTGCCACTGCGTGACCTGGTGGCATTCTGTGTATGGTTCGCCAGCTACGCCAGTAACAAAGTGCAGTGGCGCGGAGAGGTTTTTGTGCTTGAGAATGGCAGAATCCGTCCCGCTGGCACTAAGAAAAAAATTGTCACTTCCGCAAAGCCGGATAAGGGCAAAGTTTCAGTTCATCAGTGACTGCGCCAGCAACACCTACCAGGGAGGCACAGAGACACAGAGAAAGCAAAATCGGGAAATCAGCCGAAAGTGGCGCCAGGGATGTTTTCAGTTAAGTCATTGCACCTCGATATCTTGCCCCCGATAATCTTGCCCCCGATAATCTTGCCCGCGAACAGAACTATTGCTGGTTGTAACGCAAAGCTGCACGCCTGCCCAACATGGTCAAAGGAGAGCGCGTGACGGTGGACTGGCTTTGGCGTCCGGTCTTCTTCTCTGTGCCCGCGCCTTGAGCATTGGGCAGGACCTTGTTGAGCTGCGCAAATGCTTCAGATAAGAGGCCTGGAGCAAGGCCGTGTTTATACGCCAGAATTTTGGCGGGCAAGCCTACGATCAATTCCGCCTGATTGCGACGAGTGGCGGCCACAATCTGCCGGGCGGCACTCCGCGCTGAAATCGAAGTCAGAGGATTTGTCCCGCTCAGGGCAAACCAGCCGTATTCCTGCTCATGTTTGCCCCTGAACTCAGCATTCAAATGGGACCCAGTACGCATGAGGCCGGGCACAACGGTAAGTACATGCACACCATACTTTTTCACTTCGGCATGCAGACCCTCAGAAAAGCCGGTAACGGCAAACTTGGCGCAACTATAGGGAAGAAGATGAGGAATGCTCACTTTGCCGCCAATGGAGGATATGTTCACAATGCGCCCGTGCCTGCGTTGAATCATTGCCGGTAAGGTGGCAAGCGTGCTGCGAACGGGCCCCCAGAACATGGTGTCCATGGCCTGCTGAAAATCTTCAATCGTCTGTGATTCCAGTGGACCAACGGCCATGACGCCGGCATTGTTGACCAGGATGTCGATGAAACCAGAATGGCGCGTGGCTTCGTCCATCATGCGTTGCAGATGGTCCGGCTGGCTGATGTCGCACACAATGGTGTGAACGGTAGCGCCGAGCTTTTGTATCCGTTCGCGGGCGCGCTGCAACTCAGCCTCATCGCGTGCAGTGAGAATAAGGCTGCAGCCGTGGCGAGCGAACTCTTCCGCCAGTGCCAGTCCAAGTCCGCGCGATCCGCCGGTAATGAGCACGGATTGACCGCTGATATCGTCGCCGCGAAGATCACGCAGCTGATTGAAAATACGGCGTCCCGCCAGCAACGCGCCCACGCCAGCGGCGGCGCCTGCCACCAAAGTTCCCGCGGTAATGCCGCCCAGAATGGCTATGCTCTTTTTGTTCACAACGCACCTCAATTCAAATCGGTTAGATTGCGATCGGCAACTCGGCAGGTTGAATTTCCGGAACGCTCACGCGCAGCTTCTCGCCCAACGAGACGAAAAACTTTACCCAGACCATGGATATCTCGTCGCGATTCCTGGCCCTTGCCGGCAGTTCATCCTGGAGTAATTGGTAATAGATGTTTTGCGCTTCCCAGTAGTTGACCGGAAACGGAAGCATTTCCAGCAGCGCTGCCAGAATATCTGCGCGTTGCAGCAACTCCAGATTGCCTGGCGCCCTGGAAAAGCGGCGCATGAGCCGTGCCAGGCTGTTACCAGCAGCAAAGCCTACGCCGGCGTCGTCAATCCTGACACCTTCTCTCTTTACCAGTTCCAGCAGCATCGATATGCGGACCACGTCAACGGGATCACGCGAGAAGGTGCGGACCAGGTCCGTATTAAGTACAAAAGCGGTGGTGATGCGCAGCACTTCCGGAATCGGCTGGTCCAGCTCTTTCAGGAAACGCATCAGGCCGCCGTGCTTTTCGTAGATGGCGTGGTAGCTGGCCTCAGCGTCCTGAAGCGTGTTGGTCAGGATCATGTCGATAATGCGCTTCTGCTCGTCTTTAAAGAGTGACTTGAGGGAATAGCGCATTCCGCCGAAGTAGTTATCCAGCGCTTCGAGCACGTCCGGAAAATGTCCGGCGGAAAATTCTTCGAGTACTTTCTCGGTGAGCTCGGTGAATTCGCCGTTGGTTGCGGCTTCCAGCACTCCGGCATGCAGGACCTGGTCTCCCAGATGGATGGCGGCGAACGTAATGTCGCGGCAATCGCCGGTAATTTTCGAGGTGATCTGGGCTTTGCCAAGACCGAGTCGCGAGCCGGCCACCTCTTCCTGGCGATAATCACGTGAGGTGATGTCATAACAGAACTTCGGAATTTCATGATCACCATCGAACAAAGTGCTGATGGCAAAATGCGCGCCGACCTTGCGGAGATCCACCACAGTGGGATTGATCCACATGTTGTAGATTTTGGCCCCATCGCCGACCTCAGGGATGTTGCTCTTGGCATGAGACAGTTTTTCCAGAAAGTCCGTTTCCAGGTCAACACCCATTTCGTGAGCCAGTTGGACCACGCGACCGGCATACTGGATTACCTGGACGGTCTCCAGACCGCTGAGTTCATCAAAGAACCAGCCGCAGCTGGTATACATGAGCAGCGCATGGCGCTGCATCTCGAGAAGCCTCAGTGCCGTCACTGTCTCTGCATGTTCCAATGGCCGGCGCGAGTGGGTCTCAAAGAAAAGCCACAAAGATTCGGGTGAGCGGTCCAGGACTACATCGATATAGGCATCGCGTGCGGCCCACGGATCTTTGAGAAGAGCGCTTCCTTTTTCTTCGAACACCCTCGCGGCCGCGTCACGCAGGGAATCAAGAGCGGCGCGCAGCGGGCCCCGCCATTCCTGGTTCCAGCCGGCGCGTCCAGTATTGCAACCGCAATTGCTGACCCAGCGTTCCACCCCGTGATAACAGCTCCAGGACGTGTCCTCTATGATCTGGACTTCCAGTTCCGGCGGATGCTTCTCCAGAAACTGGCCGTAGTTGGTGAGTTGGATTTCCGGGTCGGAACCGATCTGGTCCAGCGCGAAAGCCAGTGCCATGTCGCCATACTTATGATGATGGCCGTAGGTTTCGCCATCGGTGGCAATGTGCATGAGCTGGGGCCAGGTGCGCTTGTCAGAAAATCCATTCTTCAGGCGGTTGGCGAAGACAGAGCCGCTATCGAGCAGCTTTTCAAAGGCCACAGCCTGGGAGATGGGGCCGTCATAGAAAAACAAGACAATCTTATTGCCGGAAGGTAGTTTGGCCAGATAGGCGCGGCTGGGATCGATTCTGGCTCCGCTTACGTCCTTCCAGCTGCGTCCGCCCAGCCTACGCACACGCGCCGCCTGATGCTGGGCCAGTACGGTGAACTTGATGCCCTCGCGGGCCAGGGTTTCCAGGCTGGCGATGTCCACTGCTGTTTCAGACAGCCACATCCCTTCCGGCTTGCGTCCGAAACGCGATTCGAAGTCACGCGACCCCCAGCGTACCTGTGTCTGCTTGTCGCGATCATTGGCCAGGGGCATGATGATGTGGTTGTAGACTTGGGCCATGGCGGAACCGTGGCCGCCGAATCGCTCAGCGCTTTCCCGCTCTGACTCCAGGATCCCGTCATAGGTCTGGGGAGCGTTGTCTTTCATCCACGAGAGCAGAGTTGGACCAAAGTTAAAGCTGATACGCGAGTAGTTGTTGATGATGTGCCGGATACGCCCAACGCCGTCCAGAATTCTGGCAGCCGAATTGGGCGCATAACACTCTGAGGTGACACGCTCATTCCAGTCATGAAAGGGATAAGCCGAGTCCTGGCGTTCAACCGCTTCCAGCCAGGGATTTTCACGCGGAGGCTGGTAGAAATGTGCGTGTATACAGATGGAACGTTCCATGGACTCCCAGGGGGATTGCTCCAATGCGAGAGATTTGCCCTAACCTAAGATGATGGTTGCCCTTCCCATGGTGCCTGACGGGTAACGAATTGCACGCCCTGCAGTCCAGCTCCCGGGCAAGGGACCATTCAAGGCGATCGCCTGAGCTGTGTTAAGGCAATTTTTCATAGATGTTCAACTACTCTGGGCACAACCGAGTTTCTGCTGTTCACATCTTTCCGAGCAGCACAATCCGTACCGGGCCCCCTGTAAACCGGAAAAAATGATCGTGCCCATGAGGATCGTATGCTCAAAGCCGCTCGTATCTTTCCGGCAGCAATTCTTCTCTTGCTTGCCACTGTCGCCACTACTCTCTTCGCCCAAACAACTTCCAATAAGGATCCAAACGCTTCGCCAATCAGCACCCCGCCAATCAACACACCTTTAGCCTTTGAAGCCAATCGCGGGCAGACCGCTCCACAAGTTCAATACCTGGCCCGAAGCCGTGAAGGCGTGGTATTCCTCACTCGAGATGGCTTCACAGTTTCCCTGCCTCAGTTGGGAAGCTTCAGGATGCTCTTTGATAAAGCGTCTTCCAGCCCGGTGATTGGAGCGGAACAGCCTTTGATTGCTCGCAGCAATTACCTCAGCCGCGATCCGAACCATTCGATTGTGAACGTGGAGAACTTTGGCGCCGTCCGCTATCACAGCGTCTATCCGGGCATTGATGTTCTCTTTTACGGACAGGGAATGCACCTTGAGCATGATTTCCTGCTTGCACCCGGTGCTGATGCCGGTCAGATTGCACTTCGCCTCGAAGGCACTGATGGAATCAACCTGACGAAGTCCGGGGCTATCGAGCTGTCACTAGGTAAGATCAAATTGAGCGAATCGTCGCCAGTAGCGTGGCAGACGATCAACGGTGCGCGCCAACCGGTGCAGGCGCAGTGGAGGCTTCTGAGCGGAAATCGTCTGGGCATCTCACTAGGCGCATACGATCGCAACCTTCCTCTGACCATCGATCCGGTGCTTGCTTACTCCACTCATCTGGGCGGCAATACGGAACAAGATATCAGTCTGGGCACAACCGAACCCGCGTTCAGTACGATTAACAGCATCTCTCTTGATGGAGCACGAAACGTGTATGTGGCTGGCAGTACCAGCGCCATCGATTTTCCTACGACTGCCGGCGCATTTGATCGGACTCCTAATACGCAGGCCTCTTTTCACTCGGACGAATTTTCTCAAAGCGGCTTTGTTTCCAAGTTCGACAAAACTGGCCGCATCCTGATCTATTCCACGTTCCTGCACGCGGGAATCAACAGCATGACCGTGGAGCCAGACGGTCACGTTTACACGGCTGAGTTCGCCGATGACGCCAATCCGGGACCCAACTTCGGCTTTGACTCGGGCATTTTTGTCGACAAACTCAGCATTGACGGCTCCCACCTGCTGTATTCGATGGTCTATGGAGTCACCCCCAACAACTCGACGGCGTGCCAGGTAATCTCTGACTCATTCCCTGCAGGCCTGGCGGCAGATAGCTCAGGCCACTTATGGATGACCGGCTCAACTTCTAACCCTTGCATTCCGAGCACTCCGGGTGTCGTTGAGCCAAACCTGCCATCGGGCAACAGCGCCGGTTTCCTCACCAAATTGGATACCAATAAATCCGGCGCGGCTTCGATTGTGTATACCACCTATGTTGGGGCCACCAGCAGCGGAATACCGCGCGGACTTGTAGTTGATAGCTCAGGGAATGCATATGTGACAGGCAACGCCGCCACGAACTACCCGCACACCCATGGTTTTGGCACGGACACGTCGTCATTCGGTGTCCCAGCCTTCATTACCAAGTTCAATGCAACAGCCTCGGCTCGAATCTTCTCCAGCATGATCCACGGAGTGGATGGAGGGGTAGGAGGCATTGCTATTGATCCTTCATTGAACGTGTACATTGCCGGGAACACCAGTTCCACGGGGTTCCCGACTACTACTGGCGCTTTCCAACGCACTCTGAAGGGAACCAACTGCTCCAACGGCGGTCCAGCGCCGTGTCCGGATGGGTTTGTTACCAAGCTGAATAGCACTGGCGGTACTCTGCTTTATTCCACTCTGCTCGGTGGCTCGGGCCTGGATAATTTGCACGCGATTCAGGTCAACAGCACCGGCATGGCGTTTGTGACCGGAGGAACCCAGTCCGCGGACTTCCCGGTGACAGCGAATGCGTTCCAGAAAACCCCGCCGCCTGCCGGCGGAGAGATTGCGTTTGTAACGGCGCTCCAGCCAGCCGGAAACGCTCTTTCTTACTCAACCTTTCTCGGTGGAACGAGCAATGCACAAGGAACAACCATCGCGAACAACATCTTTGTAGATCCCGCATTTAACGCCTGGGTGGCAGGCAATACGAGCGCGACGGATTTTCCTGTCACGGCGAACGCATTCCAGCCTGGGCGCAAGGGCAACAGTGACGGTTTCTTCTCCAAGATTGTCATCGCGGGCGACCTGAAAGTTACACTGGGCACCACCGTTGCGTCCGTGGCGAAGAATGGAAACGTGATCCTGACAGGAAGTGTTCTTGATCTCGGTCCAGATGGGAGTGACGCTGTTGTCTTCACGGAAGCGATTCCTGCTGGGTACAAGTTCCAGGGTGTCTCTACCAATGCCACGTCCTGTACCAAACCGGCGGCTGGCGCAACCAGCGGAACGGTTAGGTGCACGCAGACTCGTCTGGAAAGCGGACAGCACTTCTTTGTGAATGCGTTTGTACAGGCGATTGCCGCATCTGGCAGCAACATCACCAGCAAGGCAACGGCATCGGCGCGAACGCAGGACCTGAACCAGGCCAACAACGCTGCGTCAGTGACGGTGCACGTGAAGTGACTTTGGAATCAACTTCAGGCAACGAAAATAAAAAAGGCGGCCCTCACACAGGCCGCCTTTTTGGTATTTCACCTTAGGTATTTCACCACGGAGACACTGAGGCAAAGAGAAAAGCTTCAATCACAAAGGACCGGAAGGAACACGAAGGCGTTGGACTTTCAAAACCTTCTTCATTCCTTCCGCGCTTGTGGTCTAAGCGGTGAAACCGGCCAGGCGAATCGTCTTTCCAACTTCCGTGTATTCTCTTTTTCCTTTACGCCCTTCGTGGCCTTTGTGGTTAGTAGGTTTTGCCTTCTCCGGATGAGCAACGGACATCCGCTGTTTTCGCGGGTATTTACGGGCAAGTGCACTGCGCGCGGAGAAGGAAAATTCGCAAGTGCCACGGTGCGCCACAAAAGTAACCAAGATTTTTTTTCAAATTTCGGTGCCAAGGGTAGCTGCGAAGGGTCGACTCTGTTTATAATCATCCGTTTCGTACACAGCTCTATTAGAACGTGGCGCGCATCGGGGACGGCCGCGGGTGTTTGCGAATTCTCCCGAACATAATATTCATGGCACAGATCTTCCACCGCAGTGCAAATACTCTTGCTCGCGCAAGTATTCTTGGCGTGGTGCTCCTTCTTTCCGCGGTTGGAGCGGCGTTGATGGAATTCCAGCGCTCGCCCTATGTCACCAACCAGCATATTGCGCCGGACCAGCCGGTTCCATTCAGCCATCAGCACCACGTGTCAGGTCTGGGTCTTGACTGCCGCTATTGCCATACCTCGGTGGAGCAGTCGAGTTTTGCGGGAATTCCGCCCACCAAGACCTGTATGAACTGCCACGCGCAGTTATGGACGAGTGCGGACATGCTGCATCCGGTCCGCTTCAGCTATCAAAGCGGTGAATCACTGCAGTGGACGCGCGTGCATGACCTGCCTGACTATGTGTATTTCAATCACAGTATTCACGTAGCCAAAGGCGTGGGATGTTACAGCTGCCATGGCGCGGTGAATGAAATGCCGCTGATGTATGAGGAAAATACGCTGCAGATGGAATGGTGTTTGAATTGCCATCGCCAGCCGGAAAAATATCTCAGGCCCAAAGAACAGGTTTTCAATATGACCTACCAGCAGCCCAGCCAGGAGCAGGCGGTTGAGTGGCATGGCAAAAAGTTTTACAACCAGGTTGAGCTCGGCAAGGTCCTGGCGCAGAGCTACAATCTGCGCTCCGTGCAGGACATAACCAGCTGCTCCACGTGCCACCGCTAAAGTGGGAATAAAAACGAAGCAAATGTCGAATAACAACGAATCAAATTCAAGCATGGTCCCGGTGGACGCGATCAAGCCGGCCAGCATGGAGCTGGAAGCGGTCCGCGGCCAGCTTGCCGCGGCCAAAGGCCCGAAATACTGGCGCACACTGGAAGAGCTATCCGGACAGCCGGCGTTCGCCGAGCTGCTCCAGCGCGAATTTCCGCGCGCGGCGTCGGAGTGGGTTGATCCCGTTTCGCGTCGCGGTTTCCTGAAGCTTGCCGGCGCTTCCATGGCGCTGGCCGGACTTGCCGGTTGCACCAAGCAGCCGCTGGAGCAGATTCTTCCTTATGTTCGCCAACCGGAAGAGCTGATCCCGGGCAAGCCGATTTTTTACGCCACGGCAATGCCGCTGGGCGGACACGTCCATCCTTTATTGGTGGAAACACACGAATATCGCCCCACCAAGGTGGAAGGCAATCCGCAACATGGCGCCAGTCTGGGATCTTCTGATCTTTTTGCCCAGGCTTCCATCCTCGATCTCTACGATCCCGACCGTTCCATCAACGTGATGTTCAAGGGCGAGCCGCGTCCCTGGGGTGAATTCCTGGGCTCGATTCGCGGACGCGTGCAGTATCACAAGTCGAATCAAGGCGCGGGGCTTCGCTTTCTGAGCGGGGCAACTTCGTCGCCGACGTTTGGCTCGCAGATGGCCGCCATTCAGAAGCTGTATCCGCAGTCGAAGTGGCATCGCTGGGAGCCCGTGCATCGTGACAGTTCGCGTCAGGGCACAAAGCAGGCATTCGGCGCGTACGTGGATCCGGTTTATAAGTTCGATGCCGCCGATGTGGTGGTTTCGCTGGACGGTGATTTCCTCTCCGGTATCTGGTTCCCGGGCTTTGTGCGTTACGCGCGCGACTTTATGAGCCGCCGCAAGCTGAACGGCAAAGAGATGAACCGGCTGTACGTGGCGGAAAGCACGCCGACAACCACCGGCGCCAAGGCAGACCATAAAGTCAATGCTCGTCCTTCTGAGCTGGAAAAAATAGCTCGCGCGTTGGCGGCAAAGGTTGGAGTCAGCGGCGCAGGCGCTGAGCAGCTCACGCCGGAGCAGCAAAAATTTGTGGATGCCGCGGCTGCTGATCTCATGGCGCATCGCGGTAAGTGCGTGGTTGTGACCGGAGTATTGCAGTCTGCGAGTCTGACCGCAATTGTCCACGCCATGAATGCCGCGCTCGGCAATGTCGGGCAGACCGTGAGTTATATCGATCCGGTTGAGGCTGATCCGGTTGAACACGTTGAATCCATCCGTGAGCTGGCGACTGATATCGCGGCCGGCAAAGTGGAAACGCTGATACTGCTGGGCGGCAATCCGGTTTATGACGCGCCGGCTGATCTCAATTTCGGCGATGCGCTGAAGAAGATGGCTGCCGACCCGAACAAGCAGGTCATTCAGCTTTCGCTCTATAACAACGAGAGCACTGATTTTGCCGCCTGGCACGTTCCGCAAACGCATTATCTGGAAGCCTGGAGTGACGGCCGGTCTTATGACGGTGCTGCAACGATTATTCAGCCGATGATTGCCCCGTTGTATGACGGCAAGAGCGCGCATGAAATTGTTGCGATCTTCACGGACCAGCCTTCCGCCTCCGGCTATGAACTGGTGCAGGCTTACTGGCGATCGCAGCACTCCGGTGATGATTTTCAGGCGTGGTGGCGGCGCACGCTGCATGACGGTTATGTCAGCGGAAGCGCGTTCGCGGCCAAGCAGATATCTGCCAAAGGCGGAATTCCTGCTGCCGCATCTCCGGTCTACATGGTCGGGAGTGGCGGAACTTATGTTGAAGTAAATTTCCGCCCCGATCCCACCATTTTTGACGGCACATTTATCAATAATGGATGGTTGCAGGAAGCGTCCAAGCCGCTATCGCGTCACACCTGGGACAATGTGATCTTCATGAGTCCCGCGATGGCGAAGCGCATGGGATTTTTCGTGCTGGAGTCTGGCTCGGTTAACCAGTCCGATCTGGATAAGGACACAAACCGTGATCACCAGTCAGACCAGCAGAACGTGATTGAAGTTACCGTGGGCGGTCGCAAGGTAAAAGGTCCAGTCTGGCCGCAGCCGGGTCATCCGGATGGGGCCATCACTGTATTTCTGGGATATGGTCGCGCCAAGACGGGACGCGTCGGAACCGGCACAGGATACAACGCTTATCAGATTCGTTCCACGTCCGCACAATATGCCGGCATGGGTTCGATTGTCACCACCAAAGATCATTGGGACCTGGCGATCACGCAGGGCCACTTCACCATGGATAATCGCGAGCCTGTGAAGGTGGCGGACCTTGAAGAGTTTGAAAAGAATCCGAGCTTTGCGCATGAAGATGTGCCCCACGATACGCCCAAGGTAAAAGACTCGCTTTATCCGGACTATCGCGAAATCGATTGGTACAAGAAATATGCCTGGGGAATGGCGATCGACCTGAACTCATGCATTGGTTGTCAGGCATGTTCGGTCGCGTGTTACGCGGAAAACAACATCTCCGTGGTCGGCAAGGAGCAAGTGCAGCGCGGCCGCGAAATGATGTGGATTCGCGTGGACGCATATTACGAAGGCGACGCCGCCAATCCTGCTGTCCATTTCCAGCCGGTGCCGTGCATGCAGTGTGAAAACGCTCCGTGCGAGCCGGTTTGCCCGGTGGGAGCAACGGTCCACAGCACGGAAGGCCTGAATGACATGGTCTACAACCGCTGCGTGGGCACACGCTACTGTTCGAACAACTGTCCTTATAAGGTCCGCCGTTTCAACTTCCTGTTGTTTGCAGATTATGAAACGCCGAGCCTGAAGCTTGGCCGCAACCCGGATGTTACGGTTCGCAGCCGTGGCGTGATGGAAAAATGCACGTACTGCGTGCAGCGCATCAATGCCGCGCGCATTGCATCGGAGAAGGAAGACCGCCAGATTCGCGATGGAGAAATCCTTACCGCTTGTCAGCAGGCGTGTCCCACGGAAGCGATTATTTTCGGCAACATCAATGATCCCAATAGCCGCGTCGCCAAGCTCAAGGCGCAGCCGCGCAATTACGCGTTACTGGCTGAGTTGAACACGCGTCCGCGCACCACGTACATCGCTGAGGTGCGTAATCCTAACCCAGAATTGAAGAAGGCATAGCGAATGGCCCCGAGGATTGACGACGAAATCGATGTATTGCCGCCAAAAGGCGTAAGGCCGCCAGTGATTGGGCCGGGTCAGACGCTGACCACGGTGACTGACCGCATCGGCGGCATCGTGCTGAGCAAGCACACGCCCATCTTCTGGTTTGCCATAGTTGCTGTTTCTGTGGCCATCATGGGTATCCTCAATACGGCCATCGCGTACCTTCTCGGGCGCGGTACTGGGATCTGGGGCATCAATATCCCCGTCGGATGGGGATTCGCGATTGTTAACTTTGTCTGGTGGATCGGTATAGGCCACGCCGGAACGCTGATCTCAGCCATTCTGCTGCTGTTCAAACAGAGCTGGCGAACTTCGATCAATCGATTTGCAGAAGGCATGACGATCTTTGCCGTGATGCAGGCCGGACTTTTCCCCTTGATTCATACTGGGCGTCCGTGGCTGGCGGCATACTGGCTGTTTCCAATTCCCAACACCATGGGCGTGTGGCCGCAGTTCCGCAGCCCGCTGATCTGGGACGTATTCGCCGTATCCACATATTTCACGGTGTCATTCCTGTTCTGGGGCATCGGCCTGATCCCTGACTTTGCCACCCTGCGCGATTCGGCCAAGACGCTTCTTGTGCGCCGCATCTATGGCTTGCTGGCCATGGGATGGCGCGGATCGGCGCGGCACTGGAACCGTTATGAGACGGCGTATATGCTGCTTGCCGGATTGGCCACACCGCTGGTTCTCTCCGTGCATAGCGTGGTGAGTCTCGATTTTGCCGTGTCAGTAGTGCCTGGCTGGCATACCACATTCTTCCCGCCTTACTTCGTTGCGGGCGCCATCTTCTCCGGATTCGCCATGGTGTTGATCCTGGCCATTCCGTTTCGCTATCTGTACAACATGCAGGATTTCATCACGCTGCGCCATTTGCAGAATTGCGCCAAGGTGATGCTGGCCACCGGAATGATTGTGGCCTACGCCTACATTCTGGAAATGTTCATTGGCTGGTACAGCAATGAGAAGTATGAGTTGGCCATGGTGCACAACCGCCTGCACGGGCCGTACTCGGGCTACTACTTCATGCTGGTGCTTTGCAACATCATTATTCCGCAGTCGCTCTGGTTCAATAAGGTCCGTTCCTCACCGCTGGCGCTCTTTCTTGTCTCCTGCGTTATCCAGTGCGGCATGTGGCTGGAGCGTTTCGTGATTGTGGTGATGAGTCTGCAACGCGACTACCTGCCCAGCTCATGGGGAATGTACTGGTTCACCAAGTGGGACATCATGACGCTGCTAGGAACCATGGGCTTCTTTACGTTCCTGTTCTTCTTGTTCATCAGGTTTATGCCGGCGATTTCAATTTTTGAAATTCGCACTCTGCTGCCGCAATCGAAGGTGAAGGAATGACGGCTGATCCCATTTACGGACTGCTGGCTGAGTTCGATAATCCGACTGACCTGGTCCACGCTGCCAAAGGCGCGTTTGACGCGGGCTATCGCAAGATGGATACCTATACTCCGTATCCGCTGGAAGAGGCTGCCGAGGCGATTGGCGTGCACCATAACCGCGTGCCGATGATCACGCTGATCGGCGCCATGCTGGGTATGTGCGGCGGCTATTCGCTGGAGTACTGGGTGTCCGCGATTAACTATCCCATTAATGCCGGCGGCAAGCCGTTTCACTCATGGCCGGCGTTCATTCCAGTGACTTTTGAATGTGCGATTCTCGGCGCCTCTCTGGCCTGCGTGTTTGGCATGATGGCGTTGAATGGATTGCCGCAGCCGTACCATCCGGTCTTTAATGCTCCCAACTTTACCAGCTCAAGCCGTGACAAATTCTTCCTCTGCATTGAATCGCAGGACCCACATTTCAGTCTGGGCGATACCCGCAAGTTTCTTGAAGGGTTCCACCCTGAACTGGTTACGGAGGTGCCGTATTAAGTCTCCGGCACAACTCCGCATTGTTTTGCTCGCGCTGGCAGCCTTGCCTGTTATCTCCGGCTGCCGCCAGGACATGCATAACCAGCCCAAATTCATTCCGCTGCGCTCCAGCGATTTCTATGCTGATCGCCGCTCTGCGCGTTATCCCGTCGAAGGCACAGTGCCGCGTTTAGATAACGTCCAGATGGACCATGAGCAGCTTGATCCCAGTAGTTACTTCCTCAGCGGCAAGCACGGGACAAATTTCGGCAATGAACTGCCTGACGGCCTTACGTTGAATCAACAATTCATGCAGCGTGGGCAGGAACGCTACAACATCTATTGCACCCCGTGCCATTCGCGCGTGGGCGACGGCAATGGGATGATCGTGCAGCGCGGATTCAAGCATCCGCCCACATTCCACCAGTCGCGCCTGCGCAATGCGCCGCTGGGACATTTTTATGACGTCATCAGCCATGGCTGGGGCGCGATGCCGGACTATGCCGCACAGACGCCGCCGGCTGATCGGTGGGCAATTGCGGCTTACATTCGCGCCTTGCAGCTCAGCCAGAATGCACAGGAAGCTGACATCCCCGCACAGGATCGAAACAAGTTGAATCAACCCTCAAGTCCCATTCGCGTGCCCGATACTTCTTACGTAAGTCCCACGGCCATGCAGACGCAGCCCGTCGCTGAGCCTACGCCGGTGAAAGGAGCCGTGAAGCCGTGAGCCACACTGCTCTTCGCATTACACCTCAGGACTACGCTCCTCCGCCGATTATCGGCCGCATGCGATCCATTGCCATGATTGTTGGCGTGATCGGCGCGGTAGGCGCGCTCATCTGTGCATTCGTAAATTGGGATGTCTTTCTGCGTGCGTGGCTGGTTGGATTCCTTTTCTGGCTTGGGCTCACCACAGGTTCTCTCTGTCTCTTGATGTTGCAATACACCAGCGGCGGAAACTGGGGACGGCTGGGACGCCGCATATGGGAAGCTGCTGCCAGCAATCTCTGGCTGATGTTCTTATTGTGGCTCCCTCTGGGGCTTGGGATGAAGCACCTTTACCCATGGGCTCGTTACAAGGACCAGGCAGAAGCGATCGCGGATCTGGGACAGAAGGCCAAGTACTATCTCAATCCGACTGGCTTCTGGTTGCGCGGCATCATCTTCTTTGCTGTATGGGGATTGCTGCTCTGGATCCTGCGCCAGTGGGCGGACAAGGAAGAAGCCGGCAAGACCACGCCGCAGGAATTTGTCCGCATACAGAACCTCAGTGGCTTTGGCATCGTCTTTTACGCGGCCAGCATTACCTTCTTCTCCATCGATCTTTCCATGTCACTTGATCCCAAGTGGTGGTCAACGGTCTGGGGAATGCTGTTCATGGTCGGGCAGGTATTGACGACGCTCTGCTTTACGATCTTCCTGCTGACGCGGCTGGCTCCCATCGAACCGCTTTCGAAGATGTTCAAGGTGGACTATCTCCACGACTTCGGCAAGCTGATGTTCGCCTTCGTGGTCCTGTGGGCGTACCTGTCATTCTCGCAGTGGATCATTATCTGGTCCGGCAACCTGGTGGAAGAGATCAAGTGGTACCTGATTCGTCTGAATGGCGGTTGGCAATATTTTGGTACTCTCCTGATCTTCGCGCACTTTGTGTTTCCGTTCGCGCTGCTGCTTTCGCGCAACCTCAAGCGCCATGGTGCGCGGGTGGTCAAGATCGCCGTGTTCATCATGTTCATGCGTTTCATTGACCTGTTCTGGCTTACGGCGCCGAACTTTTACCAGGGACCGAACGGCGAAGGCCTCAAGAATTTTGGCCTCCTTGACGGTGTTTTCTATGCCGTGTGCGCGATCGCCATCGGCGGCATGTGGCTCTTCTTCTTTTTCTTCCGTCTGTCACAGCGGTCACTGATGCCGGTGAACGATCCCAATTTTGTAGAGATGCTGGAAGCAAAACATGGATAACTTTCGTCCTCAATCCGCAGGCGGGCACCAGAAAGAGGGTCACGACGTTACTGATCTCAGTATCCCCGCCATCATTTGGTCTGGCGTTGTCCTGGCAATCTCTGTGGCAGCCGCGTTCCTTCTGGTGCTGGGTTTCTACTGGGGATTGCAGAAATGGGAAAAGGACCACCAGCCACCCATGACGGCCATGGAAGACCAGCTCCGCAATGACCGAGAAGCTCTGTCAAGCACGCAAGGCCGCACGCCAGTTCCGGAAGGTGAAGAGAGCGTTAAGCCGCAGCCGGACTGGTATGGTCGCGGCAAGATGGAAGACCATCTCGAGCGCACCTTCCCCGGCCCGCGTCTGCAATATGACGATGAATACGACATGTCACTGTTCCGGGGTTCGGAAGATAAATGGCTGAGCAGTACCGGCAAAGATCCCAATGGCGCCGTGCATATTCCGGTCGATCAGGCGATGCAGTTGCTGGTTCAGCGCGGATTGCCACAGGTGAGCGGGCCGTTTGCGCCGAACAACCTGCCGACTGCTGTGCCGATGGTTCCAGCGGGCCCGAGCAAACGATAAGGTTTTGGAGAAATTAAAGATTTTGGATTACAGCAACACAATTCGGAGGCTCGCCGCGGCGGCAACATTGGCGGTGGCTTTGTCGGCAACCATGCCTCTGGGGGCGTGGGCGCAAGTGCCGGCGCCTAATGCGGGGGGCGAAGGCGGCTCGACCAACCAGAAGATTGCCATCTTCGATCAGGTGGGTATTGAGCAGAAACTCAATTCTCAGGTGCCGCTCGACCTAACTTTTACTGACGAAAACGGCCAGTCTGTTCAACTGAGCAAATACTTTGGCGCCAGGCCGGTGATTTTAACCCTGGTCTATTACCAGTGCCCGATGCTGTGCTCCCAGGTATTGAACGGAATGACGGGAGCGCTAAATGGGATCACGCGCTTTAACATTGGCCGCGATTTTGACATTGTGACCGTAAGCTTTGATCCTCGCGATAAATCAGGAGACGCTCTGGCTACCAAGAAGAGGCTTCTGAGCCGTTATCGGCGGCCGGGTTCTGCCGAAGGCTGGCATTTCCTGACCGGCAAAGAAGACCAGATCAAGGCCCTGGCTGCCAGCGTCGGGTTCCGTTATGCGTGGGACCCTGAAATTCAGCAGTTTGCCCACGCCAGCAGCATCATGCTGCTGACGCCACAGGGCAAAGTGGCCCAGTATTATTTCGGAATTGAATACGCGCCGCGCGACATCCAGCTTGGGCTGGTGGAAGCCTCTCAAGGCAAGATCGGTAACATAGCAGATAAATTCATTCTGTATTGCTACCACTATGATCCCGCCAAAGGGAAATACGGCGCAATTGTTCTCAACATCATGAGGGTTAGCGCGTTGGCGACAGTGCTGGTTCTCGGCGGATTTGTGATCGTTATGTTCCGCCGTGACTCGCTGGCAGCCAGGCAGAGCCATTAAATTAGGACAGTCGAATAGATGCAATTCAAATTGCCATTATTTCCGGAGCAGGCCTCAAGCGTGGCGGTGCAGGTAGATGCTTTCTACCTGTTCCTGGTGCTCATTACCACGTTCTTCTCCCTGCTCATAGCCCTGCTGATCCTCTTCTTCATTATCCGGTACCGAAATCGCCCGGACCACGAAGCTGAGCAGATCCACGGTTCCACGCTGCTTGAAATTGTCTGGACGGTGATACCGCTCGGCATCTCCATGGTCATTTTTGTGTGGGGGGCGGTGCTCTACTATCACATTGAGAACCCCCCGGCCAATGCGCTGGAAATCTACGGCGTCGGCAAACAATGGATGTGGAAGTTCCAGCATCCCGGCGGCCAGCGTGAGATCAACACTCTGCATGTTCCCACCGGACGCCCCGTCAAGGTGACTCTGATTTCGCAGGACGTGATCCACGATTTCTTCGTTCCTGCATTCCGCGTAAAGACTGACGTGTTGCCGAACCGCTACGTTTATAGCTGGTTCACTCCAACCGTACCCGGTTCCTATCATCTTTTCTGTTCGCAATATTGCGGCACCAAGCACTCCGCAATGATCGGTGAAGTGGTGGTACAGAAACCGGATGATTACGCGGCGTGGCTGGCCAGTGGCAAAGCGGAAGGTTCGCTTTCTTCCATGGGCGAAAAGCTCTTCCAGGAGTTTGGCTGCGTGACCTGCCACCGTCCTGATTCGGGCGCGCGGGGACCCAACCTTCAGGGGCTTTATGGCCGGCCTGTCCGGCTCAGCGATAATCGCGTGGTGGTAGCTGACGACAACTACATCCGCGAATCGATCCTCAATCCGAACGCGAAAATCGTCAATGGCTTTCAGCCCATCATGCCGACGTTCCAGGGCGTGGTCAGCGAAGAAGGGCTGATTCAGATCACCGAATACCTCAAGCACTTGTCAGTGCAGGAATCAGAACCGTTGAACAATCGCACAAACCCAACGGAACTTCGGGACAATGAAGTCCCAACCATTCAGCAAGAATTACAGCAGGGCAGTCAGCCTGCGCCTACACCCGGGAAGAAACCATGAGTACCGCCACAACTATTGTGAAGCCGGTAATGCCGGCAAAGCATTACCTGAATGACAATTATGGAATCAGGTCCTGGCTCCTGACCAAGGACCATAAGCGGATCGCGATCCTGTACCTGGTCTCCTTAACGTTCTTTTTCTTTCTTGGCGGGATATTTGCAGCCCTGATTCGACTTGAACTGCTGACGCCGCAGGGAGACCTTTTCCAGTCAGACACCTACAACAAGCTCTTTACGATGCACGGTGTCAACATGGTTTTCTTTTTCCTGGTGCCGTCGGTCCCGGCTGTTCTCGGCAATTTTGTATTGCCATTAATGGTCGGCGCCAAGGACCTGGCTTTCCCCAAAATCAACCTGCTCAGCTGGTACATTTACATGGCGGGAGCGTTCTTCTCCCTGGCCACCATGGTCAGCGGCGGAGTTGACACTGGCTGGACTTTCTATACGCCGCTCAGCAGCGGATATTTACGTACACACGTCGCCCTGATGGCGGTCGGCATTATCATGGCCGGCTTCTCGTCCATCTTTACCGGATTGAATTTCATTGTTACCGTGCACCGCATGCGGGCTCCCGGACTCACCTGGGGCAGGCTTCCGCTGTTTGTGTGGTCAAACTACGCCACCAGCCTGATTATGATTCTGGCCACACCGGTGCTGGCCATCACTCTCACTCTTCTGGCTTTGGAAACCGTATTTCACATCGGGGTATTCGATCCCAAGTACGGCGGCGACCCTGTGCTTTTCCAGCACATGTTCTGGTTCTATTCCCATCCGGCTGTGTACATCATGATCCTGCCGGGAATGGGCGTAATCAGCGAGCTCATCACCTGTTTCTCCCGCAAGCGAGTCTTTGGATACTCTTTCGTTGCTTTCTCCAGTCTGGCGATCGCCGTTTTTGGCTTTCTGGTCTGGGCGCATCACATGTTTGTGGCCGGCATTTCTCAATACTCCGCCATGGTCTTCTCACTGCTCAGCATGGCAGTGGCAATTCCCTCAGCGGTGAAGGTCTTCAACTGGACGGCCACGATGTATAAGGGGTCAATCAGTCTGAAGACCCCGATGCTCTATGCCCTGGGCTTTATCGGACTGTTCACCATCGGCGGGCTTACTGGAATTATGCTGGCCGCCCTGGGTATGGACGTACACGTCCATGACACCTACTTTGTGATCGCTCACTTCCATTACGTGATGGTGGGTGGCATGGTGACCGCATATTTAGGCGGACTCCATTTCTGGTGGCCCAAGATCACTGGAAGAATGTATCCGGAAGCGCCGGCAAAGCTGGCCGCGTTAATCACTTTTATCGGGTTCAATCTCACATTCTTCCCGCAATTCATTCTCGGCTACCTGGGTATGCCGCGCCGCTACCATGCATATCCGGAGGAATTCCAGGTATTGAATGTTCTCTCCAGCGCGGGAGCCTCGGTGCTGGCGGTCGGATTCCTCCTGCCGCTGATTTATTTTCTCTGGTCGTTAAAGTACGGTGAAGTCGCGGGCGACAATCCCTGGGACGCCACCGGTCTGGAATGGGAGACTACCTCGCCGCCGCCCACGCATAATTTCCACGAAGTTCCAGTGGTAACCGAAGATCCGTACGCTTATGGAGAGGAGGTAGCCGGTGTCCATTAACCAATCGACTACCTCTCAGACAACCGCTACTCAGACGACCACCACCGAACACCATCCGGCGCTGGTCCATCACTTTGACAGTATGGAGCAACAGCAGGCTGCTTCCACGTTTGGCATGTGGGTCTTCCTGCTCACGGAAATCATGATGTTCGGCGGACTGTTTACCGCCTACTTGATTTACCGTATCAAGTACTATGACGCCTTTGTTGCCGGATCCACCAGCATCAGCGTTTCATGGGGTTTTGCCAACACTCTTGTGCTGATTGCCAGTTCGCTGACCATGGCGATGTCAGTGTGGGCGGCGCAAAAAGGTGACCGTAAAAAAACGGTCATGTTTCTGATCCTCACCATGATTCTGGGTGCGGCCTTCCTGGGCGTTAAGGCCAAGGAATACAAAGACAAGTGGGAGGAGTGCCATATCCCGGGCAATGTGATCGGCAAAGGGTTCAACGCCTGGGGCGGTTGTGACGTCAGGAATCCGGAACTGGGAAACATCGCGGATGAGATACGCAATCCCAAACTGCATGGCAATCCCAATATCCCGGAAGTGGCAGCCATTCAGACCGCAAAGCAGAGCGAGATATTTTTCTCCTTCTACTTTGCCATGACCGGACTGCATGCCTTTCACATGGTCATCGGACTCGGCCTGCTGGCATGGCTTTTGGTCCGCGCCAATAGTGGAGAGTTTGGTCCCGCGTATTACACACCAATCGAACTCGGGGGCTTGTATTGGCACTTTGTCGATATCGTCTGGATCTACCTGTTCCCCCTTTTATATCTAATCAGCCGGCACCAGCACCATGGGTAATGAGAATCACGGGTAACGAGAATCATGGGTAAGGACCAAACAATGTCGAATGAACACGCACATCCAACAGTCGGCCTCTATCTGGGCATCTTTGCAGCGCTGGTGATTGGCACCTGCCTCACCTGGGGGATCGCTTTTCTTGATCTGGGTCCATTCAATCCTGTGGTTGCTCTGGCCATCGCCTGCATCAAGGCAACTCTGGTCATCCTGTACTTCATGCACGTACGTTATAGTGACCGGTTGACCATGGTGACTGTGGGCGCGGGATTTTTCTGGCTGCTCATCCTCATATCGCTGAGCCTGAGCGATTATCTCTCCCGCTCTCTGATCACAGTCCACTAGAAAATTAAAAACATAAAAAGGCCGAGGCATGATGCCCTCGGCCTTTTGCTTTTCCGCAAGACTATTTCGTGAGAATTTCTTCCAGGTAAGCCAGCGCCCGCGGATCATGTGACTGGCCGAGCCAGAACATGGCCTTTTTGCGCACAGCCGGGTTCTTGTTATTTTTTGCGACTCCGATCAGCAGCGGAACGCCTTCACCCTCGTGCAGTTGAGACAAGGCAAACACTGCTTTCTCTTTCACCTGCGTTTCAGGATCGTTCTCAATGGCTTCAGTGATCTGTTCGGCCTGCTTTTTTCCGCCAATCTGGGCCATCCAGAAAATTGCCTGGCCTCGGACTTTCGGGCTGGGATCGTTGTGGGCCATGCCAATCAGGTCTTTCAAGGCCTGCTCCTGCTTGCCCTGCGTATAGCTCTGGGAGAATGCGAAGGTTACCCGCTCACGAAAACGATCATCCTGATCGGACTTGATGGCCTTCTCCAGAATCTCAACACCGCGCTTGCCGCGCTCAATGCCCAACCAGAAAGAAACGTTTTCACGCAGCTTCAAAGGACGGTCTGCTTGAATCAATTTCTCCAGGGCAATGTCCGCTGCCGGGACGTCATGCAGAGCGATGGCCATTACTGCATTACGGCCGGGCCTCCTGTCGTTATCGCCATCATCGGTTTCCTGAGCCAGGCCCGCCAGAAAATCAATGCTGTCCTCCGGCTTTACTCCCTCAGCCCAGTGCACGGGCAAGCCGGCAAAATCAAGGGGACAATCGGCGCTGAACACGCGTGCTTTGCTAACCTGCTTGTTCTCAACCTTGAGAAAGACGAAAGCATAAGGCACGGGTTCTGGTGGGGCACAATCTGACACCGTTCCGTTCACTGACGTGCCATGGTCTGAGTCCATCTTGCAGCCCTTGCAGCATTGTCCAGCCGCCGACGCTCCATCATTCCTCCATGAATCATTGTTCCGTGAATCGAAGCAGCACATGGTGCGTTCAGTTGCTTTTGCCGGGATGCGATAGCCAATCCATTGCGGGCTGGCTGCCTGACCAACGGTACCAATGAGGGCCTTGAGACTTGTGCCTGCCGGCACGTCTTCTACCTTTGCGTTGGTGATCTTTGGTTTCTGCGCCCAGCCCACGCCGAGCAATGTAACTGCTAGGAAAATAGTTGCTGAAGTTTTCAACTTCTTCATGGCGTCCTCTGGATTTACTTGTTCAGAATTTCCATCATGTAGTCAGTGATTTCGGGCGAGTGCATCAGGGAAAGCTTTTGCGTGAGTGCCTTCTTCAACTCCGGGTTGGTTTCCTTACGCGCCATTGCCACCATTTCTTTGGCGGCATTGCGTAAGAACAGCGCATTGATGACAGTCTTTTTTGTCTCCAGATCAGATTGCGAGTTGTAGATTTCCATCAACGCCGTCATGCCAGCCTGGTCGCCTACCATGCCGATTGTCCTGATGGCTTTTTCCCTGAGCTTGGGGTCTTTTTCGGTGCGGGCAATTTCAACCAGACCCTGAGAATCACCATTCATCATCATTCCCTGGATCACGGCTTCACGGGTCTCTGGATCGGGTGACGCTTTGTACATCTCGCGCAGCTCATTGCGTGCGCCCATCATTCCCAGGTGGCGTATGGCGTCCCTTCTCAGTTCCGGCGACTTTTCAGTCTTTGCTACAGCCAGCACATCTTCTTTATCGCCCGACATCAGCCAGCCCTGGAAGACTGCCTTTTTTATGCTGGGATCATTTGTGCCGGTGTAGATGTCCTTGAGCGCACGACCGCAAATGTGCCGCCCATTCCCAGATATCGGATGGCGCGTATCTGCAGGTCGGGGTCTTTGCTGTCCTTTGCCACAGACAGCAGTACCTGTGCAGCCTTATCTGACCCGCTTTGCATCAGGACGAAGAGTGCGCGGTCTTTAAGCTTTGGTGATCCCGGGCCATGAAGGAGTTTGTCGATATAGGGAAGAGCGCGGTCCGGGTCTGATTGCATGATCGCATTCAGCGCGAGCAGGCTTGTCCTCTTCTGAGCTCACGGTGGCGGGATTCACAGCCGTGCCCTGCAACTCAACCTCAAGCGACTCACGTCACGCATCCAGCGGCTTTGCGGATAGCTCCTTCTTGAACTCCGCAATTGTTGCCTGCGCTTGGGCTTTGTTGCCAGCTTTTCCGAGAGCGGACGCCTTGAAGTAAAGGGCAGCGTCGGCCCTGCGGCCATGCAGTTTTGCTACCTGGTCAAAGGTGCGAGCGGCTTGCTCATAGTGGCCTTCATCCATTGCAGCCGTTGCCTCGTTGTACATCTCGTCTTCCTGGCCGCTGTCTTTAACTGCCGTTTGTGAATCGAAGAGAGAATTACCCGGGACTTCAGACTGCGCCCACGCCTGTGGCATAACAGCCACTGCCACCAGCAAGTTGAAAAACAAGAAAAATATCAGGGACCAACGTTTCATATACCTTATAGCCTCTGTGTTGCATTCGCCGCGGCGGACTGCTCCCGCCCGCGAATGCGTGAATTAACATCCGACCCCACAACCCGTACCTTGAACAGCAGACCCTCTGACTCGATCCTGCCGCGAATCTCTTTCAGATCCCCAGGGGTCATCTTTTCCGGACCATTTGCCACTTCAGCCAGCACACGGCCGAGCTGATCGAGCAACCGCGCAATTTTTGGATCACCCTCACGTTGTGCACTCACGCGATAAAGGTGGTTGGCATCCAGCAAATCACGTGCACGCTCCTGTTCATTGGAGAAATCCAGTGGTGCCCCGCCGTCTGAATTCATGATCTCGACGAGCAACATCTCAGACCGTTCCAAATGTCCACCCACAGCCACCAGCACAATTTGCTGCTGCGGATTGGGCGGCGTCGGTGTTGGCGAGTTGACAGCAACTTGCGGCGACAGGTTCTGAGTTGGCGATTTCGGCCAGAATCTTCCCGCAACGAATGCGGCGATCAACAAGGCGACCATGGATCCGGCCAGAGCCCACTGTCTTGGCGAGCTAAACAAATCACCCAGCCACGAGCGCTTGTCCGGAAGACGGTCACGTACGTTGAGCCACGTTTTGTCCTCAAAATTGGGGCCCGGCTCGGGCACCTCGATGGGCTCGATTTGCCGCAACATGCTGTGGACACGCTCAAACTCTTCGCGGCATGTTGAGCATTCGGTGATATGCTGCGTGACCGACGCGCCGTCTTCGGCGTCACCGTAGTAATGCAAAACGATTTGTTCTTCGCTGAGATGTTTCATCGTGCGGGACTCGCATAAACCTCAAGCTGCTGCCTGAGTTTCTTTACTGCGCGGAAAATGCTGTTCTTGGCCGCGCTGGTATTCAATTTCAAGGTCTCTCCAATTTCTTCAATCGACCGGCCTTCCATGTGCCGCATGGTAAAAGCGATACGTTCCACCGGCGTCAGCAGGGACATGGATTGTGCGACCTTGCTCTTCATTTCTCCACTCAACACCATGCGCTCCGGCCCCGGCTTATCAGAGGGAAGCTGTATCTGTCTTCCTTCGTCGGGATCTGGTTCGTCCACGATCTGGTATGTGTCTTTGCTTTGCATTTTCTTTACGCTCAGAAAATCGAGAGTCCTATTGACCGCAATGCGATACAGCCAGGTACTGAAGTTCGACCTCAATTCGAACCTTGCCAAAGCTTTGTAGGCACGAAGAAAGGTTTCCTGGACAAGTTCTTCTGCGTCCTGCTGGTTGCCGGTCATGCGAAACGTGACATGGAAGATGCTGCGGGAATGGCGGTCAACGAGCAGGCGAAATGCCTCCTTGTCGCCGGCCAGTACCTGGGCCACAACGCCTGCGTCAGTTACTTCCATTCGAATAACTTAGACCGGATTTGAGGCCCGCGGTTAGGTATAAATAGCTCACCACGGAGACACGGAGGCACGGAGAAAAACCCCTAGGGCTGGTGCGTCTGGGATGGACTAAGTCTTCTGCTCGACGGCTCGCGCCACCCGCAGCACTGTGCTTTCGTCAAAGTGCTTGCCCAGGACCTGCAAGCCAATGGGCAGGCCGGCTCTGGTCTGGCCGCAAGGGACGCTGATGCCGGGGATGCCGACCAGGTCGGCGGTGACGGTATAGATGTCGGCCAGGTACATAGCGAGAGGGTCGTCTGATTTTTCGCCCAGTTTGAATGCTGCTGTGGGTGCGGTTGGGGTTACGATGGCGTCAACTTTCTGAAAAGCCTGCTCGAAATCGCGAGCCAGCAGGGTGCGGACCTTTTGGGCTTTGAGGTAATAGGCATCGTAATATCCGGAGCTAAGCGCGTAGGTGCCCAGCATGATGCGGCGTTTGACCTCGGGGCCAAAGCCTTCGTCGCGTGAGTTGCGATACATCTGCGCCAGCGACTGCGATTTTTGTGAGCGATAGCCATAACGCACGCCGTCAAAGCGCGCCAGATTAGCGGAAGCTTCTGCCGTGGCGATCACATAGTAGGTTGGCACGGCGTATGAGGTGTGCGGCAGGGAGATGGGAATGATCTCCGCACCCTGCGCGGCAATCTGCTGAATAGACTGTTCGACAGCGGCGCGAACTTCGGAGTCGAGGCCTTCACCAAAATATTCTTTCGGAATTCCCAGCCTCAGGCCTCGCACCGGCTTCTTCATTTCAGAAACATAATCCGGAACTGGGACGTTGGCGGAGGTGGAGTCCATGGGATCGTGTCCGGCGATGACGCTCAGCATGATCGCAGCATCTTCCACGGTGTGCGTGAACGGGCCAATATGGTCGAGAGATGAAGCGAAGGCAATCAGGCCATAGCGGGAGACGCGTCCATAAGTCGGCATCAGGCCGACGACGCCGCAGAATGAGGCAGGCTGGCGAATTGAGCCGCCCGTGTCAGAGCCAAGTGTAGCCACGGCCATTCCTGCCGCAACGGCCGCTGCGGATCCGCCGCTTGATCCGCCGGGCACACGAGATTTATCGCGCGGGTTGTGAACCGGCCCAAAAGCGGAATTTTCATTCGAGGAACCCATGGCAAACTCGTCGCAATTCAACTTGCCCAGAATGATGGCGCCTTCGCCTTCCAGTCGAGCAACCGCGGTGCAGTCATACGGCGGAATAAAGTTCTCAAGAATTTTGGAGCCAGCGGTGGTGCGAACACCTCGGGTGGTCATGACGTCTTTGATCGCTACGGGAACGCCGGCAAGGCGCGGTAACTTTTCCCCGCGTGTGACAAGCCCATCAATCTTTGCCGCCTGTTGGTCTGCTCGATCTTTACTGAGAGTAAGGTAGGAATGAATCTCGCCATCTTCGGCGTGGATCTTGCCGCAGAAATCCTGAACCAGTTGCGACGCGGAGATTTTTTTGTCCGCGATAGCTTTGCGCGTGGCGGCGATGGTGAGGGAATTGAGATCCATGCTGAAATCTAACTTCCCGCCCTGGGATGAATGGTCATGATGGTGGCCAGCATGGTTGCGATGGGCTTGTCCTGGTTGCCGATCTCAAAAGCGTCGGCGGTGCAGACGGTGAGAGTGCGTCCGGACCGCTTGGCCTGGGAGCGAGCCACAAAACGCTTGCCCACAGCAGGCGCCAGCAAATTTGTTTTGAACTCAACGGTGAGAACGTCACTCTCTGCCGGAGCCAGACTCAACGCCGCGTATCCGCACGCCGAATCAAGAATGCTGGTGATAACGCCCGCGTGAACGAACCCATTTTGCTGTGTGAGAGACGCATCAAACGGCACTTCGATCTCGACTCTACCGGCAAGCACCGAAGTGATGGTTGCGCCCAGCTTAGCCATGAACTGCTGGCGGCCAAAACTCTCTCGGACTTTCTGCTCAAAAGGCTCCACGGCTCTCTTCTTTCGGGCGTTGTGTTATCTCTCAATTACTTTCGGTACTTTGAAAAAATCACCATCCGTTGCGGGAGCGTTGGCCATTGCGTCTTTGTGCGGCAGTGAAGGTTTATGAACGTCTTCCCGCCAGGCGGTCTGCGTGTCTGTGCTTATCTGTGCCATGGGCGGGACGTCGTCTGTGTTCAGTTCGCTCAGCCGGTCGATGTAGGTAAGAATCGAATCCAGATCTTTCACCATGCGCTGGCGCTCCTGGGGAGTGAGTTCCAGATTGGCGAGATCAGCCACGTAGAGAACGTCTTTTTCAGTGATGCGCATAAATTCCGTCGCAGGTTTCAGAAGCACACGGTTACAGCTGCTCGGCCTGACGCCAACGAACATTTCCAAAAGATGCTCCCAGGGCAAATGCGAACAGGGCGATGGCAATCACAAACAACTTGACGTCAGGTTCTTTCAGGTAACGGAGAAAAAAGATAACCAGGGAAACTCCGTTACAAAATCGAAAGATAAACTGAAAGAGAGCTGACGGCTGTTTTCGGAATTGATTGGTCACTTCATTCTCCGCAAATCCGTGTTGCTGGTCCGGCTCAAAATTCCGGTTTTGGCGGTTCCTCAGTCCTTGCCGCCGATTGTTGCAACTTGAACCGCACTTCCTTTACGACGTGTCCCAGCAGCGCTTCATAGGCGCTGATGTAACGTGAGGCGAATGATGTGAGTTGTTTGCGCCATGCCGCGTCGGGCACTTCCACGGTGACGACGCCATCGGCGAAAAGAACCGCTTTTGTTCTAGTCGCGACATCCTTGCCGCAAACCACCGGCCATGCCATCACAACAGCTTCTTCCAGCGGTTGCGCGCGCAGCAGATCTTTCATCACATTGCGCAGGCCGGTTCGGATTGATTCCATTTCAGGCATTGAATGAAGATTGATTTTAGCATTCTCGCACTGCGACTGCGCTCCGGATGACAGAGGGCAGCACGGTCGATAGACCCGTTTGCACAGCCGAGGGCGGCTGTGCCACACGTGCATCGTTACATAAGGGCGAGGCCAAAGATGCGCCGAGCCCGCTGCAATGGGAGCCTTCATGTCGCGCCCAGGATAAACGCACTTGGGCAGTTTGGAGCGAAGCGAAAAAAAACTGGGCCACCCGAAGGCGGCCCAGGCAAGTGTTTACTTGAATCTACTGAATGGTCAGAGTCACGGTTGCTGTGTGGGTGATGCTTCCACTGGTTCCCGTGATGGTGATTGTGGATGTTCCACGCTGTGAGTTATTCGCCGACACAACGCGGAACGTTGTTGTTCCCGAGCCGGTGACGGTGGTGGGCGTGAAACTGGTGGTTGTGCGGTTAGGTGCGCCGCTCGCCGTGAAGCTGACTGTTCCGGTAAAGCCGTTCTGCGGAGCAATGGTTACGGTATAGGTTGCGGTTCCGCCACGCGAGATGGTTGCACTGGCTGGCGTTGCGGAGATGGTGAAGTTAGCCGGCGCCGTTACCACCAGTGTGACGGTGGTAGAGTGCGTGAGCGTTGAACCGGTTCCTGTGATCGTGACCACATAGGTTCCAGCAGCGGTTGCGGCTGTTGTTGTGACGGTCATGGTTGAGCTGCCCGTTCCCGGAACTGATCCCGGTGAGAAGCTTGCCGATGCGCCCGCGGGAAGTCCGCTGGCACTGAAGGCAACAGTATCAGTGAAGCCGCCGCTGGGTGTAATGGTAGCTGTGTAAGAGGTAGCGCTGCCGGCAGCAACGGTCTGCGATGCAGGTGCGGCGGAGATGGTGAAGTCGCCCACTACCGCGGCGTGCACCACCAGTGTGACGGGCGCAGTGTGCGTGATCGTTCCGTCAGTGCCGGTGATGGTGAGCGGATATGAACCTGCCGCTACCGCTGACGTGGTTGTCACGGCCATCGTGCTTGTACCCGATGTCGTGACAGTGGTGGGAGTAAAGGTGGCACTTGCGCCAGAGGGTAGTCCGGCCACGCTGAATGAAACTGTGCCGGTGTAACCGCCGTTTGGAGTCACGGTAGCGGTGTAAGAAGTTGTATTACCGGCGGTGACTGTCTGCGATGCCGGTGTGGCGGAGAGCGCGAAGTCCGGAGCAGTGTTGCAGCCTGCGAACTTGAAGTTCGCGATGCGTGTACTCCAGTTAAATGTTCCGTTGGCTTTCAGATATTCAGTGGTGTACCAGAACGTGCAATCGTCCGTGGGATCAACACTGATATTGGAATAATCACCCCAGCGGCTGAGGCCGGTAAGCTGTGATCCAGCGCCGGTCTGTATGTTGAGTTCTGTTCCCAGCGTGCCAAGCGGATCTGTTGGCGCGCGGCCAGTGAAGCGGATGGCCGGGTTCAGGGCGGTAGAAGAAACGCTGTATCCCACGGCGAGGTTGCCCACGTGGTCCATGGCAGCGCTGCCCATCCAGCGGAAGCTGCTATCGGGAGCAAACGTGCCTTGCTGGAAGACGGTTGGAGAAGCACCCGGGCTTCTGATTTCGTACCAGCGAACACCGGTGCTGGTTCCAGCCGTTACGGAGTGGTTTACCACAAGCGCTTCATGGTCGCCGAAGTTGCGATAGGACAGACGATACATCAGGCGATCAGCCAGAGAGTCCAGCTTTTGGTTGGTTCCCAGCTGCGGAATACAAGTGCCGCCGCCGGAGCAAGCAGCCGCAAAAGCTGCAACCGGCAGATTGGTGGGACCCGTGAGTGTCGCAGTGCCGGTGCTGAAATTGATGTTCGATATCTGCCACAAGTTCAGCGAGTTTGTGCCGAAGTTGAGGAAGTAGCCGGGGGATCCAGCCGGTGGTGCGGTTGTGCCGTCAATGTCAGAAGGCAGCACGCCGCCGAATGCGTTGCTCAACTGGAAGCAGATCTGAGTTGCCGCTGCGCCGGCGATCATGGAAGCACGATCCATAGCGCAGAGCTTGGATCCGGCAAACGTGTTGCCGTTGTTAAAGATGTTGAAGGTGACCAGATATGAGTTGTTCCATACGCCCAGCTTGGGATAGTCATTGAATTGGACTGTTCCGTAGTTGAAGGCGTAGACGTTGTACGCGCCGGTGGCGTCTCCAGTTGCCGAGACAGCAACGCACTGCCAGAATCCCTGCGTGGAGCCGCTGGTCACAGAGAACTGAGTCAGTACCCAGCGATCGGCCGCCTTGTCGTACTGGGCGATGGGATCACCATCATTATGGACGGCGCAAGGATGCGAGGCACCCAATGCTGCGAAAAGCGTGTTGCCGGCGGTGGGTCCAGCCAACAGAGCTCCGGTCTTGGAGAACACGGCAAAGGATTCATTCACCCACTGCACATATTGCGTTGCGCCAACGGAGCCATTGGTGTCTGGCGGAGCGGCGTTGACTGTAAAGCCGAGCGAGCCCTGGCCAATACCGTCAAAGCTGTTCACGTTGCCAACGGTCACGGCGGCAACGGCTTGTGTCTGAAGGGCCGTATCGGGCGCGCCAGTTGGAGCGGCCGCAACCAGAAGGCGAATGGGCTTATCGCGATGGCCTTCTTCTTCAGGGACAATTGGTTTCATGTCACGCAGAGGAATGGTTTTGGCATGGTCACCTTTTGACCATTCCGCTTTGCGCTGGGCAAAAATGTTGGATGTTGATGTAAGCAAAAGGAGGAAACAGGAAATCCGCAGCAAAGAGGACGATAGCCTCATTTACGCCACCCAATTCTCTTGGTCAATTCCAAGTCGGTTAGAAATTTGGCCCGGAAGGGAAGCAGCTTGGCGCTACGGTAAGCGCCCAAAAAATTACTATGAAAGGTAGTATGAATACCGTTTTTTGTAAAGCAGAGTTGAAGATACATCGGTTCAGTGCCGAATCCGGCAACAGGATCTGAAATCTTCTCTTCCGCAATGGAAATTGACTCTTAAGATTCCTCCCATCGCCGCTTCTTCTAATTCGTTTCTAATTCATGTAGTCTCTTTAAATGCAATAAGTTACGCGGGTTCCGGCGCTCCCATTTAATGCTTGAGAATACCGCTGAGACACTAAATACAGCCGTTCAGGGAAAGCTCCTTAATACGGCTTGGTCCGACTCCATAAGATAGAGTCGATCAAATATCTTGCATTTTGCGATTCAGCTTCATCTTCGTTTAGTACCACCAGTTGACGCGCCCCCAACACCGGCGCCAGGAGAGAGTTAATCACCATGCACAAACCCGTAAAGTACGCAGAGAAAGTTATGACCTATGCCGCGCGCGGCGCGTGGGCGGTCTTTGAACGCGTGAATCGCATAAAGCCTGCTGCGGCGTTCACCCCCAACTGGTCAGACAAGCCTTTGCTGAAATCGTGGGAGAAGACCAAACCGCCGCTTGGCTGGCCCCGCTCCACTGACTCCCTGTGCCCCAAGTGCGTCCCGGAAATCCGCCAGCAGATCGTGGACGGCAAGTTGCCGCATGAGATCCTGCTCAACGAAAAGGTGGGCGAAATCAAAGCCACCATCATTGAGCGCAACGGCGAAATCCTGATGGTGAAAGATTGCCCCATCCACGGCCACTTCGAAGACGTGATGGCCGTTGACGTTGAGTTCTTTGAGCACCTGGAAAAGGTCTTCCCTGGCCGCGATATTGCCGCCCACAATGATGAAGACCTGCACCACCATGGCACCAGCACGGTAAAGCACGGACGCGGATCAGTTCTCACCATCGACCTGACTAACCGCTGCAACATGATGTGCGATCCCTGCTTCATGGACGCGAACCAGGTAGGCTTTGTGCATGAGCTCACCTGGGACGAAATCAAGACCATGCTGGATAACGCCATCTCCATCAAGCCGCGGCGCCAGATGTCAGTCCAGTTCTCCGGTGGCGAGCCCACTCTTTCACCTTACTTCCTTGACGCTGTGCGTTACGCCCGCAAGGTCGGTTACAACTCAGTACAGGCTGCCACCAACGGAATCGAGTTTGCCAAGTCGCCTGAGTTCTGCCGCCAGGCTGCGGAAGCCGGTCTGCGTTATGCCTACCTCCAGTTTGACGGTATCGGCAACGCGGCCAACTCGCATCGCCAGGTCGGCAACCTGTTTGACGTAAAGCTGCGCGCCATCCACAACCTGCATGAGAACGGTGTGGACATTGTGCCCGTCACCACCATCATCAACGGCATTAATAATGAACAGGTCGGCCGCATCATCCAGTTCGCGCTCGATAATCCCAGGACCATCAGCTTCCTCAGCTTCCAGCCGGTTTCATTCACCGGTCGCGATGAGGAAATTACTGACGATCGCCGCCAGGCCCAGCGTTATACCCTGAGCCATCTGGCGCATGACGTAAAGAACCAGACCGGCCTGGGCGAACCCAAGCGTGACTGGTTCCCCATTTCGTTTATGTCCACCTTCTCTGACTGGGCTGACCTGATTCACGGGCCCAGCGCCGATTGGGGACAACTGAGCTGCGGCTGCCACCCGAATTGCGGCGTGGGCATGGCCCTGATGATCGACAAGGAAACCAAGGAAGCCGTGCCGGTTACCGCGTTCCTCAACGGTGACAAGATCGGCAATGACGTGGCCAAGGTCAATGACGCAGGCCGCGGACGCTTCCTCTCCGTCGTCGGCATGGCGCTGGCGCTGGCCAAGAATTACGATCCCTTCAAGGCCCCCAAGCATTTCAAGCTGATGGACCTGCTCAAGAAGTTTGACAAGACCTTTGGCGCCACCAAAAAGGCTGACGACAAATACGGCAAGGTCACCGGCGACCGCACACTGGAAGACATCAAGCGCCGCCGCCAGGACCGCTGGAATTTCCTGTTCATCGCCGGCATGTGGTTCCAGGACCTTTATAACTACGACTTCCGCCGCACCGAGCAGTGCATCATTCCGTACGCCACGCAGGAAGGCGAAATCAGCTTCTGCGCGTATAACACCGGCGTGGGCTGGCGCAACATCATTGAGAAGATGCACATGACGTCTAACCTCACCAAGTGGTATGAAGAGCACGGACGCCATGAGATCTTTGCCGGCGGCAAGGCCGTGGGCCTCACCGATCAGGGCCACAAGCTGCGCCTGAATGAAGAACACGTTCATGCCGGACGCAACACCACGCTGGACGATAAGGGCATCGCCAAGACCGCCCGTGAAGAGAAACTCCGCGCCCGCGACGAGAAGATCAAGAACGACGCCGAACACGCGCGCATGGAAAAACTCTATCGCCAGCACATCCTGAAAGAGCCCGTACCGGAAGGTGGATTCGTTCCGCTGGGGTCCATCACCATCGCTCCGGCCCCCAAGGCCGAGCCCAAAAAGGACGAGACTAAAGAAGAAGTAATGGGCGACTAGTTTTTAGTTAATCTCAAGCGCAAAGGGCCTGGGCAGAAATGCCTGGGCTTTTTTGCGTTGGTGCGGCGCGATGCTCGTGTGGAACAGCCGCCCTCGGCTGTTGGGTTTTGCCTTTCCGATCCCGGCGATGTCGTGCGATGACGTCGATGTCGGCGATCCCTACCCCCCCATACGTCAACTAGGATTCCAAAGCACTTACCTGATTCATCCCAAGCCATCCCAACGGCGTCCCAGCCAGACGGGTTCCGGTTTTGATTTTCAATTACCCGATTACCCGATTACTCAATTTTCAATTTTCAACGACCTTGCGCACTGCGGCGCTACTCGTTCATAGCACAGTTTTGGAAAAAAGAAAGGCACGAAAAAGTTTAGGAAATCTTGCAGCTCGCGGACAATCGCACCTTTGCGGTCTTTTTGTTCCTTCGTTGGTATTTTCTGGCGTTGAATGTCAGAGGAAACGCAACAAATATTTCTGATGGAGTTCACACGAGACAAATCTAGATTCGTCATCCCGAGCGGTCTGTGCGAAGCGAGCGTTTTCTTCAGCTCGCAAGCCGACCCGAGGGACCTTGCGCTTTGCAGGTGACGACGAAGCACAAGATCCCTCCGTCCTACTCACGCGCTGGAGAAAGCGCGCGTTCATTTAACGGACGTCGGGATGACGATCGTTTAGTTTGGCCACACAATCGTCGCGTCGTGTTTATTTGGAGCGCTAACATAGCAGGTACAATGAAATTAGCTTATGGCCGACATTAAACTCTTCCGCATCTCCCCATCCAAGGTTCAGGAGCTCCAGGGAAAATCAGCGACCGTCGAGAAATCACTTCAGAGCCAGATCGAAGGTCACATGGAGGAATTCCTGGGCATTCGCTTTCTGGCGTCTGAGTACACTACGGGTCGCACTCATAGCGGCAGAATCGACACATTGGGAATCGACGAGAACGCCTCACCGGTCGTGGTGGAATACAAGCGCACACTCAATGAAAACGTAATCACGCAGGGCCTTTTTTATCTCGACTGGCTAATGGACCACAAGGCAGAGTTTGTGCTTCTGGTCGTGAAACAACCGGGGCAAGAGGTTGCTGACAAGATTGATTGGGCAAACCCTAGGTTGCTTTGCATTGCGGGCGATTTCAATAAATACGATGAATACGCGGTGCAACAGATCAATCGCAATATCGAGCTGATTCGTTATCGCCGCTATGAAGAAGATCTCATGGTGCTGGAGTTGGTGAACGCCACCCGGGCTGAATCTACAAAGGAAGTAGTCAATAACAGCAACAGTGGTAGCAGCAGCAATCGCCGAAGCGCCACCGCAAAGACGCCAATGGAGTACCTTGACCAGGCCTCCCCCAAATTGCGTGACCTGTACGAAGCCTTGAAATCATTCCTGACAGCCCTTGGGGAAGACGTACAGGTTGCGCCGTTAGCCTGCTACATAGCCTTCAAACGCATTCGTAATTTCGCCTGTGTTGAAATTCATCCTCAATCGCAGAAACTGCTCGTCTTCGTTAAAGTTGACCCGGATACCATTGAAATCGTTCCCGGCTTCTTGCGTGACGTTCGCTCCATCGGCCATTTTGGAACTGGCGACCTGGAAATAACAATCAGTACCGAAGATCAATTGGAAAGCGCAAAGCCGTTTGTCGTGAAGAGCTACGAGCGTAGTTAACGGCCCTCGGTCAGATGCCCTGGCTTACTTCTTGACCTTCTGCTCAAACTCTGCTAAGTTACGAACTAACAGGATTGAGTTGTGAGCGTGCAGGGCGGTCGCGGCGCGGATGACAAATGCAGCTCGCAGTCTGTACACGCCGGTCAGAACTGTGTCCACCACCTCGGCATTTACGGGGTCGCTTCGCTTCCCCTTATTAACTCACCTCAATTCGACGAGCGGGTCTTCGAAACTCGGCTCAGCGGTGGAGTTGCGGCTGCCTGGGCCTTTGGACACGCACTTACGTTCAAATTACTCGATATTTCCCTCATGATGGTTGGAAATGGCACTTTACGTGCTGTTTGATATTTCGAAACCAACGTCTTTACTCCAAAAGGGGTCTAAGTCCTTGAGACCATGGGTTTCTCGGTTGACAGTGCAGGTACAATACAGCCCGAGATTGAAAGTACTTAGGCAAATACTGCAAGCGTTTTCGCCTCGAAAGCGTCCAACATTGGTAACAAGGCGAATGTCGTCAATGACACACAATTTGTTGAGACATTCGCATATAATTTTAGACAGGTTCGTCGACGGTCGATATACCGTAAGCGAGAACCCTACAACGACTGAAGGAACTAAATGCTGCTAAGTATCTTGGAATCAGCTGGCCTGAATCCCAAGACGTGCGCTGATCTGCTCGGCCTTGATCACAAACTATTTGTTGCTTGGGCGAAGGGCGAAAAACCAATACCCGGTTTTATTGTGCCTGAGCTCTCAAGCGTGCTGGGCGTCCCCCCCGACTCGATTACTTTTCGTGGATTATCAAAGGCTAACGAGTCTGCCGATGCCCCATCAATTTGGTTTAAGTTTCGTGCTGGGAACAAACTCACAGAGGCTGATCGTGAAATTGTCATGGTCATCAGGCGACTCGGACACTTTATGGACCAGCTTGAGCGTCTCACGAACGAGCGAGCCGTCTCGTGGAAAGCGCTTTTCGAAACGATTCGTCGAGAGGTGAATAAGCAGGCCTCGCCAAATGAGCAAGGAAGACAGGCCGCGAAGTTCTTTCGCTCTGCGCGGCAACTCGGATTCCCAAATACAGCGTTGCCAACCTTTCGGGGTATTGGGGACATATTGCGCGACAATCTGCGCAGCCTAGGTCTGCGGATAGTTGAAACACCGTTGCAAGTATCACAGCTTGAGGGATGCTGCTTTTACGTTGGGACCTCTGGCGACGAGAAGCCGTGTTTATTTGCGAACACGTATAAGCAGACATGGTTTCGTCGGAATATGGTTTTGATGCACGAGTTAGCGCATGCGATTTTTGACATTGAAGCCGCTGCTGCTTCTATCGACTTCCTAGACGAAGATGACACTACTCAGCAGCTAGAGGAAGTGCGGGCGCAGGCCTTTGCCCAAGAATGCTTGGTGCCCAAGGAAATACTTCGCCACATTGCGCAGACCCGGGGACTGAAATGGGATTTTCTTAAGGCTAAAGATTTGGCCCTTTTGGTCGCATACACCCAAGTCGAATTGAAGACTGTCCTAAAAGCAGCTGTCGACGCTGGGTTTATTAGTCCCGACTTGGCTGAGCAATACAGTAAGGCATACATTCATGAGGATCTGAAGCAGCTGACCGAGAGGGCGCTGAGCACCCAGGAATTCGTTCAATCTAAAAAGCTGGACCCAGGCAAAATAATTCGCGCTGAAGATAGAACCACAACTATCCCTTCAAGAGCTCTTCGCCTTCCTCTTCCTTATGTCGCAAGAGTTGTCGATCTCACAAAGGACGAAGTGATTAGCTCTGGGCGAGCAGCGCAGATGTTGATGGTCGACCGAGAAATCTTTGAGCAACGTTTCGGGGCGTGTCTTGGCGAGGTGCCTGCGTAAGTGCTCGAGAGCGACCAGCCGGGTTCTGCAGCGGCAACAGCGAACCAGAATCCGATTGCCATTGTGTTCGATACCGATGCGCTACTCCAACTATTGATCGCCGATCAGATGGCATTGCTACACGCATTCAAGAAACGGGTGCAAATACAACCTGGAATCGTTGAGGCTGTCGAGGTTGAGATTCGCAAGAGCCGTAAGTTTCAAGGTAGGTTCACAAAAGAACTGCAAAAGGCCATAGACTCTAAAACGTTGCTCGTACTGGATGTTCCCGCGCTTTCTAGCTTTGCCCCAGTGGATGCGAGGGCGACATACGAAACAATTCAGAGTCGAGGATTCGAATTAAACGCGGTTCTCGATTATGGTGAGGCATACACTTACGCCGCCGGTGTCGTGTTGAAATCGCCAGTCGTAAGTAACGATATTCGTGCAGTCCGCGCCGGAAAAAACGCGGGATTGGATTTGCCAGAACATATTCTGAGACTGTTCGATTTCATCGTTCTTTGCCATCATATTGATGAAATCAACAGTGACAGATGTGACGAAGTGAGAAAAACTTTGGCTGATAAAAAGGAATGGATTCCACTTGCATTCCAGCACTCTTCGTTCCAGGATGGTCTCGGAAGTTTTTATCCACGGCTGCTTCAGAGATCGCGCACACCGGTTGGAGCGGTTACGCCAAAATCAGAACTGGATGTGCGCCTCGATATAACCGTTTCCCGTCCCAAATAAATCGTTGCTTTCACTCAGTGAGCGAGTGAAACTCGGGAAACTGGGGACAGGAAATCGCGACCGTCACTTCATACTGAGAAAAAATAAAAAAGGCACCGAATTAGAACGGTGCCTTTTTTCAAATTTGATTTCGGCATTAAATGCCTTGGGTATCTCGCGACATACACACCTCCCCGACGATCTCTATTATATATCGTCAGTCAAGCGCCAAAATTGCGTTTCTAAATCGGTTTATATGCCCTGTGTGTCACTCATGAACGGCAACTCCTAAGCTGTCTCAACGTCTGGACATACTCTATCTGATGCCAACCTCCACGTCAAGGTTACTCTTAAGCTCAAACCATTAAGTCTTTAAATTTCTGCAGGTTACGGATGCCCTCCAAATCTTTGTCTATGGGCGCGGCCTCCTTCAATGGCGGCCTTAATTCGAACGCTTTTTTTAGGTCAGAAAATACCAAATCATCTATTTTGTTCAGGCGGACCTTGTAACACGCTCTATTGTAGTAACCAGCCGGATTTGACGGCGCCAAATTTATCGCTTTTTCGACAGCCGTCAAAGCCTCAGGCAAACGACCAAGTCGACTCAGGGCACGGCCTTTTTCGATATACGCCCCCGCGAATTGCGGATCTGACTGGATGGCAGACTCGGCACTATCCAATGCATCTTGATAGCGGTGGTCATTAATCGCCGTCAATGCCAATTGCGAATATAGCTTTGGCGCGAGATCGAGCTTTGTTTTAGAAATCTCAGTTTTCGCTTCTCTTACCTCACCTTTAGCTGCATCTGCTCCTGCGCGCGTACCCTCGTCGCGAGCGAGTTTTTCCAGCCGATTCATGAACTCTTTCCCGAGCATTTGAACAACAGCTGGACCGAAGGCACCAGCAAGAAATGTAATGCTGACTAGGGCGACCATTCGATCTATCCCCGCCGTATTGGTATCACCTTTTGTAACGTCAAACTGACTGATGCCAAAAATAAACATCACGGCAGCGGCTCCTCCAAGTCCGCTAGCGGCATTACCGACAATACCCAAGTCGATCGTGCGAGGATCTGTGAACGTACATAGGTGGACCCGGTGATCCTTTGCGATTATTGCTCCCACGACGCCGCCAAGGGCACCGAAAACGGGTGCCAGCCAATACGCCCAGTAGCCATGCGGATTGGGCCCACGCCACAATAGTTCCAGATGGATAAAGTAAACAACCGCACCTACTATCGAAATCAGGAAGACAAACGCGACAATCGTGAGCACGACGTTCCAAAACTTGTTGCTGGGAACGGTAGGAATAACTTCCTGTGGGACCTTTTCTGCATCCTCTGGCAGGGTCATCTTGAATGCTCCATATGCAAGATTTACGGGGGTGGTCGACATTATAGCTGCGGATAGCAAATCCTTCCTCATGCCCCCTGTTTGAACCGCCGGGGACAGACGGGACGTTATCCTCAGATTGCCCAAAGCGCCGCAGGAGCGACACAGCCTAGCCCGACCGTGAGGCCGGGGTAAGAGAGTGGAAATGAAGGGGGAGCCCCGTAGGGTGCGGCACACAATACGAAAAGCTAATCGAAGAACATCCGGTGTAATCGCGTAAACGGCAATCAACTATTGTCGAAGGTGATCGCTTCGGCCGGCTGATTTGAATGTAACGTTCGGCCTTCCCAAATACGCCTAACCCCAAACCAGATCGCGCCTACCACAAGAAGCAGGCCGCGACGATCAACAGGTAACAAGGATTGATTCAACAAGAAACCGTATGCGAGAGCGAAGACCCGGAATGACAAACCAGGAACCACGCTGACCCAAAGACCGCGCCGGCTGCAGAGCGATCCATAAAATAACAGCCTGCCAATATCTTTCCACGTCGTTGCCAAGGGCATTCTTGTTCTCGCGTAGTCCCAAGTTTCTCCGCTCATGAAAACATAACGAATGTTTTTTGCGAATAGTGTGTGACATTGTGTCGCACCCTCCGGGGCTCACCATCATACTCTCAGCTACCCAGACCTCACGGTCTGGGCTAGCTGTTCGCGCCTTCGGCGCTTTGGGTAACGCGGAACCGGGAAACGTCGCGTCCCGGGTTTTCGCCTTTCCAATTTACCGGTTTCCTCCTCCGTGTTCCTTCTGTCCTCTGTGGTTACCCGGTTTGCGTTCTCTCCGTGCGTCTGGCCTCCGTGGTAGGTGTTCGGTTTCGCCTTTCCAATTTCCCGATTACCAAATTACTCAATTACCAAATCCCAATGGGTCCGCGTTTATCTGCGGCAAAAACTCCGGCGATTTTGCCAACGCTCATTGCGGGCTCAACGATGTTTGTCTCTCCAGCAACGCCTTCGCTTGCTCGAGGGCCAGGATGCCTTCGTCACGCGATGAGTACGCGACGTAGCCATCGGGACGCACGAGAGCTATGCCGCGCTCACGCCGCATGCGGAACTCGACAATCTCCCTGAATGATTGAGTAATAAGAGCGGCAGCGTCTTTTGTGGCTATATCGGCGTCCTCGTGAATCATCAGCAGAAAGCGGCTACGGATGCCGTTGCCGCCTCGGAGGGAATTATCGAAGTAGCGCTCGCCCGCTCCTTCAACCATCGGACTTCCTTTATAGGCAACGCCAAGTTCGGATAGCCGCTGCACAAAAGCATGCTGAAACGGCGCCAGGCGAGACACCATGGGAATCACGGCATTGCGCAGAAGTTGCGCCAGCTTGCTGGGAGTGCCCAGCGCTTTGGTCAGAAAATGCGTGGTTTCGATCACATGCTTGATCACCGGACGGCGCTCAGCGGTATAGCTTTCAAGCAGTTCATGGCTGCCGTGCCCGTGAAGAACAAGGTCGAGCTTCCACACCAGGTTCCAGACGTCCTGAAGTCCGGTGTTCATTCCCTGGCCGCCGAACGGGCTGTGAATATGGGCGGCATCGCCAGCGATGAACATGCGTCCGACTTGCAGGCGGGCACACTGGCGGTGATGTATGCGAAAGTAGCTGCTCCAGTGCAAAGCTCGCGCTTCAATGCCTTGGGGCGCGCGTTCCGCCAGGATCTGCCGGACGAGATCGAGAGAAGGAGCGTCTGGTGAAGGAGCGTTGGGTGAAGGAGCGTTGGGTGAAGGAGCGTTGGGTGAAGGAGCTTCGCCTTCATGAACGGGTGCATTTACCGCGGCAACGATGCGCCGGCGTGTAGAGCTCATGGGAAAGATAGCGACTGGCCCGAGTTCGCTGGGGCATAGCTGGAGCTGATCACCGGGAAGAGCGTCATTGGTTTCGATGTCGGCCAGCATGAAGGAGTCTTCGTATTCTGCTCCTTCAAATGGCAGATTCATTACATGACGGACCGCGCTATGGGCGCCGTCGCAGCCGACGACGAAGCGGGCGTTGAGATTGATTCGCTCTCCCTTGCGGTCCAGCGTGACACTGACATGATCATCATGCTCGGCGGCGGAAACGAACGTGGTTTCATATTCCACCGCGGTTCCGGTAATGCGCAGGTGATCTGCCAGAAGTTTTTCGGTTACATCTTGAGGCACCATGGCGACAAATTTGTACGGACTCTCTTCCGGCGTGAAGCGCATATCGGCCAGTGTGCGGCCATGTGCGACGATGGCAACGGAAGTGACGCGATTCGCTACTTCGAGGAATGGTTCGACGAGCCCGGCCATATCAAAGATCTCAAGCGTTCGCGGAAAGATGGCCAGCGCTTTGGAGTATTCAGATTGCGTGGCGTGGGATTCCACGATCCGAAACTTCAGCCCGCGTCGCGCACATTCATTGGCCAGAAACAGTCCTACGGGCCCGGCGCCGACAATGAGAATGTCCAGATCATTTCCGTTTTTTGGCATGGCTTACTCCTTGTCTTCAGGTTTTGTCGCTTCGCTCCAGGACCGCTGGAAGTCTTTCATTGTGGCGAAATTTCATATGCTCCTGTCGCAGCGGGGTCGGCGCGTGGGCGGCTTGTCTTCAATCTTGTCGCTTCGCGCAAACCGCCCAGGATTTTCGATCACCTCAAATCCCTATGCTTCTGTCGCAGCGGGCTCGGCGCGTGGGCGGCCTCGCCCTTAGTTACGGGGACATGAGCGCAGTCTATACGCCGATAGCCACCAGCCAACAGATCATCGCGACGGTCAGAGCCACCACGCGCATGCGATGCAGCATGTCCCACTTCTGGTGCTGGCGTTGCGCGTCGGCAGGAAAAGCGTCGGACGGAAGCTGCATCATTTTGTTATTGATTGGCACCAGAACAAGAATCGTGACAATGATCACTGCGGCCCAGATTGCACTGGCGGTGATGAGCAGCAGTTCAACGGGCTCATGGCGATGAACAATGGCTTCAGCGATCAGCAGCAACAAACTGGCGGCATACCAGAACGGCATTGCGGTACCGAGCCTTTTGGCAAACATGCGAACTGCACGGGCCTGCGCGGCTTCGTCCAGCCGGCGTAGAACTGGATTGATAAACACGGAGACAGAAAATTCAGTTCCTATCAGCAGGCCAATGCACACGGTGGTCACAACGTTCAGGGCGGTAATCATTTCGGCTCCCGAATTTCTCTTTCGTTATTTTGGATGCTCTGCTGTGATGGCCGGTCACATTTTCGACAGCAGTGTATTGTGGTTAAGTGTTCAAAACCTTAACCACAAAGGACACAAAGGAACACGAAGGAATCGCCGGGAGCGCCGTGATCGCGCGACATCGCCGCGATCGGAAAGTCAAAGGCTTTTACCACAGAGGACACGAAGGAACACGGAGGAGGAAATCGGGAAATCTGGTGATCGGGTGTTCGGGAAATTTGTTGATGTGGTGTGGCGGATTTGTTGTTCTCTGCGCCTTGTTTCTCCATGGTGAGATTTTGCGTTGTTCCGGACAATTATGATAAAAATCATCTACGCCTATGAGCCTCTCCAGCTAAATCGCTTCGTTCGTCTCCCGGAAATTCTTCCGGACTGACGTTTCCCGCAATCAGTGTGTGTGCCGCTGCCCGACATGTGTCGCGAGCAGCCTGCATGGAGAAACGCAAGTGAATTTAGTCGGAATCCCAGAACCTACGTCAAAAAGCAAAACCCATTGGCTTGCACTGCTTAAGGAAGCGGTGCTCGGCTCGCGCCAGGATTTCACCGCCATCTCGATGAACCGCGCCATTTTTCTGCTGGCCGTTCCCATGGTGCTGGAAATGGTGATGGAATCACTCTTCGGTATCGTGGACATTTTCTTTGTCGCGCACCTTGGCGCTGATGCCACGGCAACAGTCGGCATTACTGAAGGAATGCTGGTAATGGTGATGGCCCTCGCCATCGGACTGAGCATGGGCACCACTGCGGTGGTTGCGCGTCGCACCGGCGAGCATGATAAAGATGGCGCAGCGGAAGCGGCTGTGCAGGCCATCATCATCGGCGTGGCCGTGTCGGTGATGGTATTTGCGATTTGCTTCCCGCTGGCTCCGTGGCTTCTCAAGCTGATGGGCGCGAGTACGAGCATTCTGCAGACCGGATCAACCTACTCGCGCATCATGCTGGGCACATCCGGCGCGATTGTGATGTTGTATCTGATCAACGCCATCTTTCGCGGCGCGGGAGATGCGGCTGTTGCCATGCGTGTGCTCTGGCTGGCCAACTCCATCAACATTGTTCTAGACCCATGCCTGATTCGCGGTCTGGGACCGTTTCCCAGGCTCGGCGTAACCGGCGCGGCCGTTTCCACCACCATCGGACGCAGCATCGGCATACTCTTTCAGCTTTATATGTTGAGCAAAGGCAGCGCCCATCTCAGCGTGATGCGGAAACATATTTGCCTGAAGCTGAAAATAATGTTGAACATTCTGCGGCTGGCGGGGAGCGGTGCGCTTCAGTTTGCCATCGCCACAGCCAACTGGGTGTTGATGGTCCGCATGGTGCAGTCATTCGGCAGCGCGGCAACGGCAGGCTATACCATCGCCATGCGAATCATTATCTTTTCCATCATGCCATCATGGGGAATCGGCAGCGCGGCCGCGACATTGGTCGGCCAGAACCTCGGCGCCAGACAGCCGGATCGAGCGGAGCAATCCGTATGGCGATCTGCGTTCCTGAACATGATTTATCTCGGGGGAGTCACGCTGGTGTTCCTGTTGTTCGCGCCCTGGCTGGTTGCCATCTTCTCGGGCGATCAGGAAATCATTCGTTCCGGCGCGGCGTGTCTGCGTATTATCAGCGGATGTTACATACTGTTTGCCTATGGTGTGGTGATTGTGCAGGCCTTCAACGGCGCGGGTGATACCTGGACACCCATGTGGATCAACCTGGTGTCGTATTGGATCATCCCGCTGCCTCTGGCTTACTTTCTCGCACACAAACTGGGAATGGGGCCAAACGGCGTCTACATCGGAATGCTGGTAGCGGAAATCATTCTGCCAATCATTGCGATATCTGTGTTCAGAAGAGGGAAGTGGAAAATGAAGATCGTGTAGGTTTGTTATGAGTCCTGGAAGCCGACGCAAATCTCGCGACCGTAGTTGACGCGGATCAGCGTCGGTTTCGATAATCTGTATATTCGAGATCTCGCCAATGCAAATAAAAACTACGTTGGTTCCTGCGGTCCTTTTTCTCGCTCTTCTCGCCGGCTGTGCCGGCCCACCCAAACATCCCACATGGAACAACGCCACCGGGTCAGAGCAGCATGAGCGCCTGATGTGGGAGGCCATGAAATCCCAGAAATGGAAGGACGTGGAAAGTCATCTGGCGCCGACTTTCGTCGGCGTGGATGCTGCCGGCGCAAAATATGATCGTGCCGGCTGGCTGGCCTCCTGGAAATCTTCAAGCTTCAGCGAGTTTTCGCTGGGAGAAGTCACCGTGGATCCGGCGGGAACTGACATGGTGGTGAGTTACATCCTGAATATCAGTGGCAACGTCAGTGGAAGCGTTGCGCCAAAGCAAACGTTGCGTGTGGTTTCCGTGTGGCAGCAGGTAAAGTCAGGCTGGATCATGACGGCGACTTCCCTCACGCCCATCAAGGAGTGAGGATGGGCCATTGGCTGAATGCTCATTACTGACTGCTGAGTGCAATTTACCCCCAAAACCGGTACACCACGGGACAATCACCACAAACCAGGAATCCTTGAGTTTTCGCACAATGGCCCAGTGGTCAAATCCCTACGTGCCTCTGGGCCTGTCAGCAGAGACTACTTAGGAACCTACGGTATCTAACCGGGCTGCACCGGTAACGCTACAATTCATCTCGTTCAGTAGAATGTTTCTCTGTGTGAAGTGGTGGGCGTTTGCTGAATCGGCTGTATCGGGTTTGCGCAAATCCGGCAGCACGCGTAGCAGACCGCAAAAGAAGATGAATGGAGTTGGCCGGCCGTATCCGCGCATCGACGTAAAGATGAATGGAGAGGAACCTCCCGGCGCTCCGTTAAAAATGAACCTGGACAGGACCATGTTGGTCCTACCTCAGCTCCGCTGAGTCCACACCTGTAACCAGCAACACAAGGCGCATGCCAGCGCGGCATGCACACGGGATGACCGGCAGATTGTCTGGCAGCGTACAGCCAGACGCGTACCGACAATCAGGCGACGGGTAAACGTTCCGTTCCGGGTTACGATGATCGCGACCGGCAAGCCAGCGAATCGGGCCGATGGAAACTACCGGCAGACGCTGCAGCAGGTTGAAAGCTTCGAAGGTTTGGCATCGCGCAATTGTCTGATGCCGCCACCCCCGGGTACTCTTGCCACCCTGTTCGTGGCACTGAGCCCTGTAAAGAACAATCTTCGCAACAGAAAAAGCCAGCCGCGTGCGGCTGGTTTTTTATTTGCATGAGCATTCAGCATTCAGCATTCAGCAAACAGCATTCAGCAAAAAACAGCATTCAGCAAACAGCATTCAGCAAACAGCATTCAGCAAACAGCATTCAGCAAACAGCATTCAGCAAACAGCATTCAGCAAACAGCATTCAGCCCTTTCTCATTGTTTCCGGGCTTTACGGATCAACAAATTAACAAATCAGCCGATCACCAGATCACCCGATCTTCTTAGTGCCTCGGTGCTTCGGTGGTAGGTTTTGGGGTTAAAATCTCTTGCGTTGCCGTCTCCCTACCAATTACTGACTGATCGCCAGCTGCGCACGTTCCGCCAGCGACTGCTGCGCTGGTTTGATCGTGAACAGCGTTCACTGCCGTGGCGCGGGCAGCACGATCCTTACCGGATACTGGTTTCAGAAATCATGCTGCAACAGACACGTGTGGCGGTAGTGGAAGAGCGATACAAGCAGTTCATCGCGCAGTTTCCTGGCACGGGGCGACTCGCCCGTGCGCGCGAACAGACCGTTCTGGCGGCGTGGAGCGGGCTTGGCTATTATCGCCGCGTCCGCAACCTGCACGCCGCCGCAAAGATGGTGGAGAAACTCGGCGGATTTCCCCGCACAGCTGAATCTCTGCTCGACCTTCCGGGTATCGGGCGCTACACCGCAGCAGCCGTTGCGAGTATCGCTTTCGGCGAAGCCGTGGCAGTGGTCGACGGCAACGTAAAGCGCGTGCTGCATCGCATTACAGGTCGCGAGTGGAGTGAAAAGGAAAACTGGCAGGTTGCCAATGAGTTGCTTGACCCCGGCCGCCCCGGGGATTTCAATCAGGCCATGATGGAGCTGGGTGCGGTGGTCTGTTTGCCAGGGAAGCCTCGATGCGACCGCTGCCCCGTGACGGCGTTATGCGTGGTTCGCGGCGCCGGCGTTTCGCGCGAGAAGCCGGCGCGAGTGAAAGCCGAGCTTAACTATCTGCTGGCGATGGAAGATGATCGCGTCTTTCTGACTCAACGTAAGAGCGACGATTCCCTCATGGCATCCATGTGGGAGCTTCCGGTCTGCGGAGCGCAGCAGAGCTGCCCGCTTGCGACTTTCAAGCATTCCATCACAGTGACTGATTTCAAGGTCCGCGTTTTTGCCGGTGATCCGCCCCGGAAGATTCAAGGAAAATGGGTTCGCATCCAGGCCCTGGATCGCGTAGCATTGACCGGCCTCACCAGAAAAATCTTGCGCAGGTTGAAACACGCGTCCAATGGGATATCGCCTGCGCCCGCTGTAAAATAGCTGTTTTGGAGGATGCATGCCCGCACTCGTAGCCGGTGTTCAAGCGCCGGATATTCAGTTGAGCTTTCTCGATGGGACCAAATTTTCGCTCGAAGACGCTTTGGAGAAAGGGTCGGTTGTGGCCGCGTTTTACAAAGTCAGCTGTCCAGTGTGCCAACTGGCTCTCCCCTATGTTGAGCGCATTTTCAAGGCCTATCAGACAGCTGGAAAGTTTACGCTGGTCGGGGTCTCGCAGGATGATGCTTCCGATACAAAGGCATTTAACCGCCAGTTCGGAGTAACGTTCCCTGTGCTGCTCGATGCGAAAGGCTACCCGGTTTCGAACGCCTATGGTTTAACCAACGTCCCTACCATCTTCTTGATTTCGCCACAACGGGAGATTGAAGCCAGTCTTGTGAGCTGGGCGAAGAACGAGATGGAAGACTTGAACAGGGCGCTTGCTAAAATCTCTGGCGTGCCGGCTGCCCAGATCTTTACTGCCGCTGATCAGGCGCCGGTTTTCAAGCCTGGTTGAGAGTCCAAAAATTAGCGCCACGGTCGTGGCGATATTTCACAAGTTGATAAGCAAGCCAAGTTGTAACAGTCCAAAATTTTCCGTGAAGGTAAGTTCCTGAATGAAACGTTTAACGCTCTTTGTGCTCTTCCTTGTTGCTGCCTTTGTCACCGTGGTCATGGCGCAGAACACCTCGCATACCGGTGCTCCCGCCGGCAACGGTGCCCAGCAGGGCGGCGCTCCTCAGCAGATCATGAACTCCATTGACGCGGAAAAGATTCGCGCCACAGTGAAGTACCTTTCTGACGATTCACTGGAAGGCCGCGGCACCGGACAAAAAGGTGGAGACAAGGCCGCTGACTGGATTGCCGCCCAGTTCAAGAGCTACGGGCTTCTTCCCGCCGGCGACAACGGCACCTACTTCCAGAGCGTGAACTTTTACGGGGTTACTACCGATGGCAAGCAGACCCAATTCGCCTTTGTGCCCAAGTCAGGCAATGAAATCGCTCTCAAGTTTGCCGACGATTACGTGGCCACCGACCAGACGCATTCCGAAAAATCCGTGATCGATGCGCCCATCGTTTATGTGGGTTACGGCATCAACGCGCCGGAATATAACTGGGACGATTACAAAGGCGTTGACCTTAAGGGCAAAGTCGCTTTGATGCTGGTGAATGAGCCGCCATCTGACGATCCTAATTTCTTCAAAGGGCGTGCGCTCACCTACTACGGACGCTGGACTTACAAATATGAAGAAGCGGCGCGTCGCGGAGCCGTAGGCGCCATCCTTATCCATAAGACTGACATGGCCAGTTATCCCTGGGAAGTGGTACGCAACTCATGGGGCGGCGAGAGCTCACTTCTCCGGGACGACAATGATCCCAAGCTCAAATCGGCAGGCTGGATTCAACTGGACGTCGCGCGCAAGCTGGCGCAGTCTGCAGGCCAGGACCTGGATCAGATGTTGAAAGAAGCCAACTCCCGCGGCTTCAAGCCCGTTGATCTGGGCGTTCGCCTGAAAGAGACCATCATCACAAAAGTGCGGCCATTTTCCTCGCGCAACGTGATCGGAAAGGTCACTGGCTCGGATGAAAAGCTCAAGCAACAGGCCGTGATGTTCACGGCGCATTATGACCATCTGGGAATACATCCTGACGAGCCCGGCGACCACATCTATAACGGCGCTGCGGACAACGCTACCGGCTGTGGCATTCTCCTGGAAATGGCGCGGGCATTTTCCAGCGCTACCGCAAAACCAAAAAGAAGTTTGATTTTCGCCTCCGTCACGGCAGAAGAGCAGGGGCTGCTCGGCTCGAAATACCTTGGTCAGCATCCGCCGATTCCTGCTCGTGATATTTCTCTCGACCTGAACTTCGACGATATCCAGCCGCTGGGCGAGCCTTTGCAACTGGTGGTTTCCGGCGCGGAGAGAACCACTGTTTTCCTCTCCGTTCAAGCGGTGGCGCAGAGTTTTGACATGGCCATCCAGCCGGATGATCATCCGGAAGCCGGTCACTACTATCGTTCTGACCATTTCAGCATGGCGCGCGTGGGAGTACCGGCGTTCAGCGTGAATGAAGGTGCACTATTCAAAGGACATGATCTGGTCTGGGGCGAGGAGAAGGAGCGCGATTACGTTACCCATCGCTACCATCAGCCGTCTGACGAATACCGGGCTGACATGGACTTCACCGCGGACGCCAAGCTGGCCAAAGTAGGACTGGTGCTGGGTTGGGAAGTGGCCAATCAACCTGATTTGGCCGGATGGCAGCCGGGAGATGAGTTTGAGAAGGCCCGCAAATCAAACCAGTCGGCGAAAGCTAACTTCTAATGCCACCCCTGTCAGGGGGAAGTACCTAAGGTAATGTAGCGAACGCCGCATTCTGGTATAAAATCCAGCTTCCCTGATAGCCCGGCTGGCTAATGGCATTTTCTTTTCTTCAACGCGGAAACCTGACGGAGTTCGCCCGCCAGCTATCATTAACGAGCTATGAGCCTTCGCTTGCGCTGGAAGGCCTGGTTACCGGCATTGATAATGTCCGGCATGATGTTTTTCTCAGTCCTAAATTTACTGATTCCGCCCGCCAGTTCATCTTCCGGCTGATTGCCCGCCATGGCAACGTGGAAGATCTTGCTGCTGAAGAAGCCCGCTCATCACGTCTTGGAGCCAATGTTCCCGCCCGCATACGCGAATTGCAGGCACATGCCCCCAGGCAGACCGACGCACCGGAGTTCAAAAAATTACTGGCTGATCTTCATGTTTCCGCCCTGAACCGCGCCAAAGCTGAAAATGCGGTTGCCCTGGACGTACTCTTCCGCCTGGCAGTACTGAAATTCCAGCGCGTGGAGCTTGTGAACCAGTACGGATTGGTTCTGGAGCGCTGCCGCGCGCGCATGAAGATGTATGAAGGTCCGCGCCAGTCTGGCACGAATATGACCATGGAACTGCGGGAACGCTTTTCCCAGTTTCAGATCAACAAAAAGGGCGTTTTACGCCGTGCCGGACAGGACCTGTTCAACATCACTCGCGACACGGAAAGAGAGACCCTGGGCAAGACCAGGCGCTCACTGTTTGGCGACGGTGAATCCCATATCTACGATCTGCTGATGAACCGCCTGACATTTACTGAAGATGGCCAGGACAACGTTCTCAATGCTGAACACTACGTAATGCTGGGGACGTTTGAGCGTGATGCGGACCGGTTTGAAGAAATTTCCAGGATTGCGAAAAAGTTTCTGACCGCCCTCGAAGTGGGAACTGATTTGGATTCGCATGACGGATTGTTGAACGTCCCGGAGAACGCCAATGAAATCCTGGCCGGCGGAACACCGGATGACTCGCCCAGAGGCAAAGCACAAAAAGCCATGCTCTCGGCATGGGTTGATCTGCTGGAAGAAGAAGGCGTGATGGAGCATGTGCTCGCCTCCTATGAGGTGGTGTCACTGCTGGCGCAATACTCACCGCCGCTGAATCCGCAGCAGTTGAAGGCCGCGCTGATTGCTAAGAGCGAACGCAAACGGGTGGAGCTTCTGTTGGTGGAGCATGGCAAGATCTCTCCTGACAATCTGCATATGGCAGTAAAGAAAGTGGAGGGCGCCAGGCCGGCAGAGAAAGCCAGGCTGGCAGGCAGGTTCTTTACCGATTTTGTCCGTTACCATCGCGATCTGAAGCGCATGGAAGTGGTGATCGCCGCCACGGAAACCGTCAACGTGCTGGCCAGCGAGAAATTTCGCGAACTCTCTGCTGTCAATAACACCTTGTATGAATTTCTGCTGCCGGAAGAGCAGAAACCGGCGGAAGAGAGGGTGGTTGACCACATTATCCTGAAGGCCGACATACGGGAATCCACAACGCTTACGCGGACCCTGTTTGAGCGCGGGTTGAACCCAGCGTCCTATTTCAGCCTGAATTTCTACGATCCTATTAACAAGCTTCTGCCGAAGTACGGCGCGCGCAAAGTTTTCATTGAAGGCGACGCCATCATCCTGGCCATGTTTGAACGTGAAGGCGAACCTGCCGTGGGCATGGCGCAGACTTGCGTACTGGCGAAAGAAATTATTGAAGTGGTAACGCTCTACAATGAGCGCTCGCTGGCGTCAGGCCTGCCCAGCCTGGAACTTGGCATTGGAATTTCGTTCCAGGATTCACCGCCGCTGTATCTGATGGACGGTAGTCGCCAGATCATGATATCCAAAGCAATCAATGAGAGTGACAGGCTATCGTCCTGTCACAAGGGCATGCGCACGCTCCTGGAAAACCGCGAACTGCTCTTCAACGTATTTTCATTCAAGACGGTGGAAGACGCGGAAATGGGCGCCAATGCAGATGAGTTTCTCATTCGCTATAACATTGGCGGCATCCACATCAGCCAGACCGCCTTTGAAAAATTGAAGACTGAAATTTCGCTTCGCGCCTATGACATTCAGGTCCCCATGATCTGGAAGACCAGCCAGGTGCGCGTTTATACCGGTATGGTGCCGCTGGGACAAGGCTTGTTTCATCGCATCATTGTGCGGGAAGGTACGATCGCGCATGTTGATCCGCGCGATTTCTCCCTGAAGAAGATGACGGAGCAGACCTACTATGAAGTCTGCATAAATCCCAGAATCTATGAAGCGATTGAGTCTTTTCAGACGGCAGCGGCGTCGGTGAAATAGTCACACCCAGCGCGAGATTCAGAACGCTGGTTTCGCCAACTTGAACGGTACCCTCACCACGGCTTCCACATCAACCGGCATTCCGTTTCTCGTTCCCGGTCGGAACCTCCACCTCTCCAGAGCCAGCCGGGCGTTCTCATCCAGACGAGCATCAAAGCCATCCAGTATTTTTACATCGCCAACTGTGCCATCGCTGCGAATGATCGCATAAAGCGTGACCGTGCCTTGAACGTGGTCCTGCATCATCGACGCAGGATAAGCCGGGTCAACCTTGCTCAGCGGCTCCGGAGCGCTGATGTCTTCTTCCTGTCCTGGTTCGGAATTCAGTTTGGCGAAGCGCATGATCCAGCTTCCGGTCACGGAGTTGAGATTAGGCATGCTCAGGCGAATGGAAAATTGTCTGCGCGCGCCAAAGATCTGGCGGTCAACACGGTCTCCGGTGGGAATGTCGGCCGGCCGGCTGTGAATGGGTGGCGATGCCGGCGCTGCCACCACTGCATCGGCAATGATCTTCCGCGGTGGTTCGGCGATGTAAACATTGCCGAGGCCAGAGTCTGCTGTGGAGTGATTAGCATTGGGCTGGTTCGCGGAGCTTTCCCCGGCTTTGATCTCCGGCATTGCTGAAGCTCCGGGTTTGCCTTCGGGGCTGGCCGCAAATTCTCCTTTGCGATTTCCTTCCGGCACGCTCACTGGACCCGCCGGCGCCAATGGCTGGATGCTGATCGCGAGCAACTGTCCCGCCGCTTGTGATTGCGTTTCACCGGGCCCGCTTCCCACCGGCTGCGGTGGTGGAATTACGTTTTGCGGCTGCATGGACGTTGATAGTGTCGAAAGATTTCTTGTACTCGTAGTTTGCGCCGGCGGAGCCACTTGAGGTTCCGCCACCGTTATTGGTTGCCGGGTGCGCAGCAGGGCCATTCCCGGGGCGGGCGCGGCGACCTCAGGTGATTGTGTTGGCAATAGCATATGCCGCGCGTCGCGTGCCACGGCCGGCTGGCTTGGCTCAACCACGATAGGTCCATTCTCCGGCAGCGCCCGCGATCTTCGTCGTGTTGCTATCGCACTTGCTGGTGGTGCGATTTGCGGAGTGTCGCCGGGCAAAGCAGGTAATCGGCGATTGATTGTCGCGGAAGACGGCGCAGCCACTTCGACCGGCGGTGTGGCAGGAAATGTCAGCTGGCTGATTCTGCGTTGAGCAACTTCTTCCGGCGGAGGCGCGACCTGCTGCGCGTCCATCGGCAGAGTTTGCATGCGACGATTCGATGCCACTGGCGCCGCAGGTATCGGCGTCTGCACCATCAGATTCGGAACTTTCACGTCTTCTCGGAGCAGATTCGGACTGGGATGAACAATAGTTTGCTTCAGGCTGTCGGGATTTGAGTGGATGGAGACAATTTCCTGCGGCGCGTATTCGGGATCGGCCTTCTGAGACTTGGGACGCGTGGGCACGACCTGTTCCTTCTTCGCTACTGGAGGAAGATATTCAGACAGCTGGTAGTGCGTGATGGTGGTGCGCGGAATCTCCTGCGAAGTAATAATGCGGGGACGATTGAGCCAAAGTAAATTGATCCAGAGAACGGCTAGCACAACCAGAATGTGCCCAAGAAAAGAGATTCGCAGGCGGTTCCATGCAGGCGGGCGATTCACCAAAGCATCCGGCCAATAAGGTGCTGGACGCGCAGTCACCCATACGGGAGGGGGATCGGGCCGGAAGAGATCCGCAATATTGGTAAGACATACCCGATGCCAGGGCGCGAGTTCCACCAGCAACCGCATCTCGCGATCGGCGGGTGGCGCGTGCCCTTCCAATGCGGATTTGAAAGCCGACTGCATGGGCTTGTACTTCGGTGCAAGTAGAAGAATTATATCTGCATTAACATCGGATGATTCATGTTTGACAAAGCCATGTTTAACAAAGTAACGATCAACTCACGTTTAAGTACACTGCTCTTATTACTGGCATGCCTTAACACTCTTGCCGTGGCGCAAGCTCGTGACTCAATCAAACCAGAGTCGAAACCAGAGTCACAGCCGGGACAATCCACGCCGGCCAAGCCCGCTGAAGACATCTCCGGCATGTACAGCTTTCTGAGCGATGGCGAGTTTGTGCAGATCAACCTGGAAGAGAATGGCGTGACCGGGTATATATCGCGTCGCGGAGATCTGGACAGCGACCGCGGCGCCTTCCTGGACCAGTTTTTCAGTAAAGCAGCGGTCCAGGGACATGATGTGACCTTTACCACCAGGCCGCTGCATGGAGTGTGGTTTGAGTTCAGCGGAAAATTTGATCGCGGTAAGGCCAGGACCAAAGCTGAAGACGGATTTTACGTTCTTCAGGGAACGTTGACTCAATTCACCGCGGATGCCAGCAAGTCGCCAACTTCTCGCAGTCGCGAAGTGGAATTCAAGCTTCTAGCCCAGCCGCCGGACGAACAATGATCTCCGAACGAACAATGATCTCCGAACTGAGAAAACGCCATTCCGCCGCAAGGGGCTCATTATGGATTCCAGCTTCATTCCTGGCTGTTTGACCATGACGAAAATAGTGGCTTGATCTTGGACGTCGTCGAGTAGAATGCGATGCATGCAAACGCCGGTCGTGTTCGTTTTGGTGCTCTCTATCTCAATGTCGCTTGTTGGCCAGCAGGCGGCGCCGTATCCCAACGAACTACCGGGCTATCGTTTTCATGACGGGGCAAAGTGGCGTGGCCTGTCGTCATCAAATTCAACAATCCGGGAAGTTGAAAAGCTGCTCGGCAAACCAGAAGTCGCCACGGATCTGGAGCACCCCGCCGCAGCATACCCCGGCGATGCCAATGTCAGTAGCGTTGTGCTCTCGTACTCCCAGTTAATGCCCGACTGGGAAGTGCTGATTTACCTTAGGAAATCATGCGGCGAGTCCGGGGAAGTTGTCCTCTGCAGCATCGACCTCATACCACGCGGACCCATTCCGTTCCTGCACATGACGTTCTCAACCGCTTTTACAAAGCGTCACGTCGACGCCGTAGATGCCGCCTGGGATGAATACAGTGACGGGTCTGGTCTGCGATATGAGGTATTTACTACTAAACCGCCATACGGAAAAGAACTTCCAGGCGACCTGAATCGCATCTCATACGGGAAACGTGCCGCTGGCCAGCCCTAACCTCGCGAACTTTGCCCGGGCATTCCAGTAGTTCCCGTGGCGCGTTTTAAAGATTCGCCGCGCAGAGAGTCGTCTTCCACGGATGTCTTGAACTCGCGCAGCCCGCGCTCAATCCATTGTTCAACACTCGTCTCGATTCCCGCGAGAGAGCTCGCAGTTGCCGCGCGCGGCGCGTAGCTCATCATCACATGCACCACGGTCTGATCGCCCAGCGGAGAAAAGCTGATGCGTCCGGAGTGTCTTGGCCCGCGCACAGATTTCCAGCCAATGGATTCATTGAAGATCACCTGCGTGGTCTGCGCGTCCCACTCTAACTCGTGACCGTCCACATTAACCGCCCAGTGAGAGCCGGAGCCAATGCGCTCCGCTTTCTTCACCACGCTGATCAGTTGGGGGATTCGCTCAAGGTTCAGCCACGTTGAGAAAAGCGTTGCAACCGGCTTGCCGATATTTACGCTGCGCTCAATATGGACTACGCGGCTGTCATTGCTCTCGTTGTATTCGTCTTTTCTCTTGTACGAAAGCGCTCCAGCCATTGCCAGTGCGCCAAATGCGGCGCCGGCTGCGAATGCCGGCCAGTTCCCTGACTTTGCCATTGTTTTAACCTCAGTCTTGTTGCTTCGTTGGAACTCGAGGGGAAATTGCAGGTTGCCGCCTATGCAAAATTTTCCTTTGCCTGAGTCCTTTGGCTATGAATGAGACATTCCGTCCCGGTTTTCCACCGCGCTCCACAGACAAAACCCGTTCTCCACAAGCATTCCACCGGGATTTTTCCAAAGATCGGTTTGGCCCTTGCCCTGTGTAAACCAATTGGTTGATATTGCTAACACTCAAGTGTGCGATGTTCGCTTGGGAGAGAAGCACGCCTGGTTTAAAGATCAGAAAGCGCACTCTTCGCGAGTCGCGGTTGAGCTTAATCTGCGGTGGTCAAGCTGCCCGGCAGCAATGATCGAATCTCAGCTCGTAAGAGCTGAGCGTGAGAGAAGCTCGCGTGAGTCACTGAAGCGTTGCGAGGCAACACGCAACGTGCGAACATCCACCCCGCAAGTGCCCGGTTTGAATGGCTGGTTCAGACCGGGCTCTTTATTGCGGTACAGATTTTAACGTCTTCGACAAATGTTCGCCTTTGATTTACTATTAATTTTTTTGGAGTTGTTCGATTCGGGATGGCGACAATCGATCACAGTCTTGACCGCGGTTTGCCCGCCAGTGTGGAAGCCGAACGGGCCATCCTGGGCGCTATTCTTCTCGATAATTCTTCGTACCCTCAGGCAGCCGAATTTCTTCGTGCCGACGACTTTTCGCTCGATTCGCACCGCCGCATTTACCTGCGCATGATGGAACTGGCCGAAACCGGCCGTCCCATCGACTTCGTTACCCTCACCGAGCAGCTTGGACAACACAAAGAGATCGAGTCCGTCGGCGGCGTTGCCTACGTGACGTCTCTTACGGATGGATTGCCGCGCGTCAAGAACATTGAGCAGTATGTCCGCATCGTCAAGGACAAGGCCCTGCTGCGCGGGCTCATACACGCCGCCACCAGCGCCATCCAGAAAGCCTACGAACAGGATGCACCCGCGGAAGAGATTGTGGACGCCGCTGAAGCCGCGATCTTTCAGGTGGCCGAAAAGCGCATTGGCCAGGGCTTCATGGGCATCCCGGAGATCGTTAAATCGTCTTTTGGATCCATCGATAAGCTTTATGAGCAGGGACAGCGCATCACCGGGCTCGCCACGCACTTCGAACAGCTCGACAACATGACCAGCGGCTTGCAGAAGTCTGACCTGGTGATCATCGCTGCCCGCCCGTCGATGGGTAAGACCGCTTTTGCCATCAACATTGCCGAGAACGCGGCAGTTCGTGACAACAAGGTCGTGGGTGTTTTCTCGCTGGAAATGTCACGTGAGTCACTGGTCATGCGTCTGCTTTGTTCGCAGGCCATGGTGGACTCGCACAAACTGCGCACCGGCTTTCTGGGACGTGATGACTACAACAAGCTGGTCAACGGCCTTGCGGCCCTAGTGGAAGCGCCTATTTTCATCGATGACACGCCGGGAATTTCGATCTCAGAAATGCGTGCCAAGTGCCGGCGTCTGCAGCAGGCGCATGGACGTCTGGACCTGATCATCGTCGACTACCTCCAGCTGGTGGCTGGAGTGCCGGCCGGCGGCGGCGGTGGAAAGCGTTATGAAAATCGTACCCAGGAAGTGTCTGCGATCTCGCGGGGATTGAAGGCGCTGGCCAAAGAGATGCGCTGCCCGGTGATTGCGCTCTCACAGTTAAGCCGCGCACCGGAGAGCCGCACCGGCAACAATCGCCCGCAACTGGCTGACCTGCGCGAATCGGGAGCCATTGAGCAGGACGCCGACGTGGTGGCATTCATTTTTCGCGAAGAAGTTTATAAGCAGGATGACCCTGATCTGGAAGGGAAAGCAGAAATCATTATCGCCAAGCAGCGTAACGGCCCAACCGGAACGGTGCATCTGGCATTCATCAAGCGTTCAACACGCTTTGAGAACATGGCTGCAGAGTCCGGCCCGCCGAGCGATTACTAAGACTCTGTCGCTTCGCTCCAAACCGCTGGAGTGCCTATTCGTGGTTGCTACGCGAAGGCTCCAGCACCTACGGGCTCGGCGCGCAAGTCGGCCTCGCCCTTTCCAAAAAACCAGGCGCAAGATCCCTCACCCCTACTCACGCGCTCTGCCCATTCACGCCAAAAGCGGGCGCGAATGGGGGCCCCGACTTCGCGCGCGTTCGCTGACGGGGATTCGGGATGACGAATCATGTTTTTAGTGAAAACCACCGCTCTAGCTAACGCTAAGCCTCTTTGTTCACTGGCGTTCAACCCAAAGATCGTCTGCTAAAGAATCACGGCTCAATATAAATCCTGTGCACGCGCTCGCCGACGCGGGTGAGTAGTTCATAGGCGATTGTGCCGGCCTGTTCTGCAACGACTTCCGGTCGCAAGACCTGGCCGTTATGCGTCCCGTAAAGCAGGACCTCGGTTCCGGCAGTGACGCCCGGGATGCCGCTGAGGTCGATCTGCATCTGGTCCATGCTGATGCGGCCCACGATGGGAGCAAGCTTTCCCGCCACCATTACTTTGCCCACATTGGCCAGGCGCCAGGGAAGCCCATCATCGTAGCCGAAAGGAACAATGCCGACTTTCATGATTTGCGTGGCTTCATAACTCCGACCGTAGCCCAGCGTTGCGCCGGGCTCAAATTGCTGAATGCTGGTAATGCGGCTGGTAACGCCAATGGCCAGCTCCAGTTCCATCGCCTGCTGGGCCGCAGCGGAAGGATAAATTCCATAGAGTCCAAGACCGATGCGGACCATGTTGTAGTGCGATTGCGGGAAGCGCATGGCAGCGGCTGTGTTGGCGGCATGCACTTGAAGGTTGTTGAAGCCGGCAGCGCGCAGCGCGCTCACAACTTTGTCAAAGGTTGCGATCTGCTGCAGGGTGAAAGAGTCTGAGCCGGGATCGTCGGCGGAAGCAAAGTGCGTGCATACTCCGGTGAGGCGCAGCACGCCGCTGCTTCGAATTAGCTGGGCGAGCTCCAGGGCCATTTCCGGCGGCACGCCGAGACGATGCATACCGGTATCGACCTTCAGATGCACGTCCAGAATCTTCCCGCTGGCGTTCTTCCCACCATCTTTCTTCCCGCTATCTTTCAACGCAGCAGCCAGGGTTTCCACCAGTTCCGCCGAGTGTATGACCGGGACGAGCCGATAGCGCAGGAGATTGTCCAGGTCTTCACGTTCCGCCAGGAAGACAAAGATGTCCTGGTCGGCGCCGCTGTTGCGTAAGGCCGCGCCTTCATTCGCCGACGATACGCCAAAGTGATGAATACCAAGGCGTGACATCCATGAAGCAAGCTGGGTCAGCTCTGTGCCATAGGCCATGGCTTTCAGCATGGCAAGAACGTGTGTGCCCGGTCCGCAATGGCGGCGGAAGCGCGCGATGTTTCCTTCGATCGCCGCCAGGTTCACCCACAGGCAGCGCTGCGCCATGGCGCCGGTGAGGTCGCGGACTGCCTTCACCATACCGGCATTGCGCGGGCCTTTGAACAGCACCGTGTCGCCCGGGCGGAGAAGAGGCAACAGCTGGTCTTTTAATTCGTCCGGATTGGCGACAGTGAGTACTTCGCCTTCCGGCCTGGTGGACTTGAAGCCGTCAGCGGTGCTGCGGAGTTCGCCGCTGCCGACCAGAAAAAGATGTGTGAATCCGCTTACACCTGCCTGCGATCCCACTTGGCGATGTTCACGATCAGAACTTGCACCCAGCTCGCGCATTCCGGCAAAGGCAAAAATCTTCCGGCCGTTCGGGTTGCCGAGCGCGGTCGACCGAAGCGCCGCCTGCACGGAGATTGGGTCAGCGCTATAGCCATCATTGATGATGCGTATGCCCTGCGGTGAAGACCACATCTCCATGCGCGTTGCCGTCGGCGAGTAGGCGTCGAGGGTAGTAGCAATTTCCGTGAGACTTACGCCCAGCAGGAGCGCCGCGGAAGCCGCATAGTGCAGGTCAGAGACAATTTCGGGTGATCGCGTTTTCAACCTCACCGTCTGCTCGCCTTCAGGCGTGGCCAGGCGGAATAGCTGGCCATCTGGGGTTAAACCTGCAGGCGTCATTGATAGTGGCTGGGAGTTAGCTCCTGAACCGGCTCCCACGCGATAAATCCGGCATTGCAGGCCTTTGATTGCTGCATCGATGGTTGGCTCGTTGGCAGGGAGCAGTACCCATCCTTCTTTTTTGATGGCTGCGAATAGGGACATTTTTTCGCGGGCAATGGCTTCGCGGCTGCCAAAAGATGACAAGTGCGCCATGCCGATGTTGGTGAGGATTCCGAAATTCGGAGAAGCCATCTTCGTCATGGCCGCCATCTCCCCGGGAGCAGAGATGCCGACTTCCAGGATCGCCAGTGTCTCGGCACGTTCCGCTCCCAGAATGGCGAGAGGCAATCCGAGCTGGCTGTTGTAACTTCCGGGCGAAGCCAACACCTGTCGCCCGGCAAGTAACGCTTTCAGAGCGTCTTTTACGATTGTCTTGCCGTTGCTTCCGGTAATGGCCAGGACGTCTTTGATGTATTCGCGACGATGCCAGCCGGCCAGACTTTGCAGTGCGCGTAAAGTATCCGGCACAATGACTACCGGATGATCGGCCGAGGTTGAAGCTGGTGTGGAAACCAGAGCGGCCGTGGCCCCATTGCGAAAGGCATCTTCTACAAACCTGTGACCATCCGCGTGTTCACCGCGAAGCGCCACAAAGATTGCTCCGGGAGCGGCGCCGCGAGAGTCACTACATATTCTATCGATCAGCAGCCCGGAAGGGTCGCCGTGCAACTCTCCGCCTGTGATCTTTGCGAGCCGATCAAGCTGAGTGGGAATCAATGGGCGGCAACTCCGTGTTGGCGATGGATCATTTGCCGAAGATAAGCCGCTGAAGGCATAGATTTATAGGTTTAGGGTGAGAACCAGCTATGATCTACCACTTCCATTCAAGATGCAAACAGAGCGCGTCAGTCCGGCATTAAGCAGGTTCACTGCATTGGCATGGCTGTTTCCAACGGCCATGAGTCACACTATGACTCAGCGGCTTAAGCGAAGTACGCAAGGGATCATTTAAACTTAAAGCAGACTACTTTCAGCCATTCATGCCAGGACTTTACGAAAAACTGATGTACGCGTGGGAAACCAGGCTCACCATGCGGGATACGAACCGGCTGGTGCGTCCGCTGGAGTGGGGACTGGACTGGGCCAAACGCTGGCCGCAAATTAACGGCGACGCTCCCAGCTCGGAAGCTGATTTTGAGCGCTACGTGCATGAGTTGAATGACCGCATTGTGGCCGGCAGTGATCATTTTTTCTCTTACGTCACGCCCACGGACTTCCGTCTGGAGCGGCGCAAGATTGAGCTTTTCCCAACCGGCAGCAACGCGTCCGACAAAGTTCCCAAGGGTGAGGGTACGTTCCTGCGCTTTACTTCGCCGGTGCGCACGCCCTATCCGGAAAATGATCTGGTAAATGCGCGCTGGTTTGAAACAGAAGGCGACCGCGCGGTGATCATTCTTCCGCACTGGAACGCCAATGGCATCGCATATAACGCGCTGGGGCCGCTGCTCAATCGCTTTGGCATGTCGGTATTAAGGATGAGCAAGCCTTATCACGATATTCGCCGGCCGGTGGAAACAGCGCGCTCTGATTATGCTGTGTCTCCCAATATCTGCCGCACCATTGACGCGGCGCGCCAGGCGATTGTGGACCTGCGTTCCTGCATTGACTGGCTCTATACCCAGGGAAAAACCAAGGTCGGCGTGCTGGGAACCAGCCTGGGTTCCTGCTATGCGTTTCTGGCCGCGGCGCATGATTCGCGACTCAAGGCTTGCGCTTTCAATCACGCCTCAACCTATGTGGCTGATGTGACATGGACAGGGCAATCGACGCGTCATGTGCGCGAAGGCCTGGAACGTGACGGTTTGACTTTGGAGAGGTTGCGCCAGGCATGGCTGTGCATCAGCCCCATGGCGTATTTTGACAAGTTTGCGCGTTTTCCGCGCAAGACTCTGATGATCTACGCCAAATACGATCTCACGTTTATTCCGGAACTCTCACGGCAGGCGATTGCTGCATTCCGTGGGCACGGCATCGACCTGAAGACGGTGATCCTGCCCTGCGGGCATTACACCACCGGTGAAACTCCGTTCAAGTACATGGACGCATACCACATGGTAAAGTTCCTGGCTAAAAACCTCTAGTTTTTTTGTCGCTGCGCTCCAAACCGCTTTGAGTGCAAAGCTCGTGGTGACTTTGTTTAGCGCCTGTTTGCAGCGGGCTCGGCGCGTGTTCGGCCTCGCCCTTAATTATTTCGTTCTTGTCGCTTCGCTCCAAACCGCTTTGAGTGCAAAACTTGTGGTGACTTTGTACAGCGCCTGTTTGCAGCGGGCTCGGCGCGTGTTCGGCCTCGCCCTTAATTATTTCGTTCTTGTCGCTTCGCTCCAACCTTCGTATATATGTCGCTTCGCTCCAAACCGCTTAGGGGCGATTTTTGTGGCTGCTTGAAGGAGGCTCCTGTTGCAGCGGCCTCGGCGCGCGTGGACGGCGCGAGGCCTGATGTTGGCGTATGGGCAGCCTGACCTTGCCGCGGCCCTGACCGCCTAATCTTGATTGCCTGACCTTAACATTGCCTGATCTTAACTAAGACGCGCGGTAGATGATCTTGTCCTTGATGGTCATGTAGACGTCATTGGAGACCACCATGCGTCCGAGAAGATCGAGACGGCTGGGATAAGGGCGATGCTCAACAATGCGCTCCGCCGTTTCTGCATCCAGGCCCAGCACCCGCATGATTTCCCGCTCGCTGGCTTCGTTGATATTCAAAACGCCACTGATGCGAGGACTTAGATTGAACGTTTTCCGCTCGCCCCGAGTGGCTACGCCTCGCCGTTGCGAAGATGCCAGCCACGATGCGGCAAAGATCCCTATTCCAACTGCTCCTAAAAATGACAACAGCTTCATCAAACTTCTTCTCCCAATGTTGATCTTTCGACTATGTAGGAGTGTTGGATGCGCAAACTCTGCACATGTTTGGAAGCCAACCACTAAATGTAGGCAGAAGATTCGAGAGTGGAAATTCGGCAGAGATGCGGCAGTTCTCGAATCAAGGGTTTGTGCCTCGAACACTTTTATCCTGGGAATCCGGGGAGAATTCCCTGGATCGGCATCGCAGAGGATGGATTCTCGAGATCCTTCCACTCATCCTCACGACTCTCGTCGCTCGGATTTCGGTCAGGATGACAGAGGGTGAGAACATTGCGATAAGGGCGAGGCCGAACACGCGCCGAGCCCGCCGTAACAGGAGCATAGCAACCGTAACCAGCAAAATGCTCTCATGCGGTTTGTCGCGAAGCGACCTATAGAGGAGACCCTCGCGCCGTCCACGCGCGGCGAGGCCGCTGCAACAAGTGCTGTAGAAAGTCACCACAAGGCTCGCTCTCAAAGCGGCTTGGAGCGAAGTGACAAGAAATGTGCGATAAGGCCTCGCGCCGTCCACGCGCGGCGAGGCCGCTGCAACAAGTGCTCGAGAAACTCACCACAGGTTTTGCACTCACAGCGGGTTGGAGCGAAGCGACAATATTATTTGTTCTTCCAGATTGGCTTGCGCTTCTCGATAACGGCGCGGAGGCCTTCCTGAACATCTTCCAGGCTCATAAGTTCGTTCAGGTAAAGGTCCTGAGAGGTCTTCATGGCCTGTTTGAGTGGCAGGCCGATGGAATTTCCAATCACGCGCTTGGTCACTTCCAGGACGGGGCCGCTGAATTCCGAAATGCGAACCATCAACTGTTCCACGTATTGTTTCAACTCGGCTTCGGGCACCACTTTGTTGACAAAGCCGAAGTGCAGGGCCTCTTCAGCACTGAGCGCTTCGCCGGTAAGAATCAGTTCATAGGTTTTCTTCTGGCCGATGATCTGGGGCAACATCACGGCGGCGAATGGCGGGAACACACCCAGCTTCACTTCCGGCTGAGCAAACTTTGCTTTGGGCGTGACGATCACCACATCGCCAAAACCGACCAGCTCTGATCCCGCGCCGATGGCTGCGCCGTTGACCACGACCACCACAGGCTTGCAGATATCCACCATGGCCTGAAAAACGCGGGTGAACGCGTCCAGGGTCTGAAAGACACGGTCAGGGCGCGAATCTTCCAGTGAAATTCCGGCGGAAAATGCCGGTTGCGATGACTGCAGCAGAATGGCTTTCACATCACTGCGGCCGTTGAGGCTTTCAATGGCTTCCGCCATTTCCTTCATCATGGGCACGGTGAGTACGTTGTGCGGCGCATGATTCATGGTCAGGCGGGCGATGAAGGTCGAGACCTCAAACTGAATGTATTTCAGGGGTTGCGCGGGTACGCGTGTGTCCCCCGTCAGATCGGGCTCGGTTGTCGCCGGTTGTGTGGCCATGGTTCACCTCAGTCAGGTTGGAAATTACAGAGTTCTGCGGCGTGATTATCTGACGAAAGTAAAGCCTGGCACAAGAGAACAAACGCCTTACGGGTTACTCGCAAGTGCCACAACCCTGGGGCCCGCGTGGCTAGCAGGTACGGGGTCAGACGGTGACCTTCTGGGTTCCTGAGAAGCGTAAGAAGATTGACTTCGATCGTGCGGAAAGTTAATTTGCAGCCTGGTCTTAAGACCTAAAGGAGTTTCAAAACGTGAAAGCGATTCCCAAGGTATTTGCACTGGCTTTGATTTTAGGCGCAATCAGCTGGACAGCGGTAACGGCCAAAACGCCCGCTTCCAACCCAACTCCCACAGCAGCCGCAGCTGTGGAAGAACAGCCCCACATGGAGGCAGCCCTGAAATCTCTGAGAGAAGCCCGCGAGCACCTGCAACAGGCTGAGGCAGATAAAGGTGGACACCGCGCAGCCGCAATCAAGGCTACGGATGACGCCATCAAACACGCAGAAATGGGCATGAAGTTCGCTGATAATCACAAGGACAAGGATCACGATCACGACCACAAATAAGCTGATCAGAAATTGAGCTCCCAGGGCCGGCCGCGCGCCGGCCTTGTTTTTTAGACCAGCCTTGGAAGAAACGCGCACGCATAACGGTGCTTGCGCCCAAGGCGGCGATGAATAGAATTGGTGCCATGAAAATCGCTCTGGGCGCCGACCATGCCGGCTATGAACTTAAAAACAAGATCAGGGAACACCTTCAACAGAGCGGGATAGAGGTCCGCGACGAAGGAACCAATTCCGGTGAGTCAGTGGACTACCCAGACTTTGCCCGGCTTGTGGCCCAGGACGTACATGAGGGGCGAGCTGACCTTGGCATTCTGGTTTGCGGCAGCGGAATCGGCATGGCCATTGCAGCCAACAAGGTGACGGGTGTGCGGGCTGCAAATGTCTCCACCGAGTATGAGGCGCAGATGTGCCGCGAGCACAATAACGCAAACGTATTGACGCTGGGCGCCAGAACTCTGCAGCCGGAACAGGCCGTGGCCATGGTGGACAAGTGGCTGAAAACGCCGTTTGCCGGCGGTCGCCATGAGCGGCGCGTAGAGAAAATCAGTGAAATTGAGGCAAGCGAATCGAAATCGGCAGTGAGCAGGCGTTCATGAGCTTCCATCCTGAACACTCGATCCATCCTGAACACTGGGTGAGAGGTGAACTTGAGGCCAGCACCGATCCCCGAAAAATCGATATCGGCATGGTGCATCACTTCCTCACCAATTCCTATTGGGCCAAAGGGATACCGCTGGAAACGGTCCGGCGATCGATAGAACATTCACTTTGTTTCGGGGTTTACAAGAGCAACAGGCAAGTGGGATTTGCCCGCGTGGTCAGTGACTATGCAACCTATGCTTACCTGGCCGACGTTTTTGTTTTGCAGGAACATCGTGGGCAGGGTCTTTCCCGGTGGCTGATGGAATGCATTATGGCGCATACGGAGTTACAGGGATTGCGTCGGTGGGCCCTGATTACCCGTGATGCGCATGATCTCTACCGGAAGTTTGGTTTTACTGATTTACAGAATTCACAGCGATGGATGGAGCGGCATGATCCTGATGTCTATGCAAGAAAAGCCGCCGCAGGCGATCAGAAGCTATAAGGAGCTTTCCAATGCGCTTTCCAATCCGAAGATGGCTGGGTTTGGCAATGACGGCATTCACAATCGTTTTCGTGATGAGTGAGTCAATGAACGCGCTTCAGAACAGCGCTGATGACGCGAAATGGATTTCGCAGCTCAAATCCACACCGTTGTCGCATATGGAGCAAGGGCTTCCCAACAAGCCCTTTGACGCCTGGCTGGGCGAGCATAAGAAGGACGCGGAAGTGAACTACATGATCGAGGCCTGCGATGGATCAGCCAATACCGAGTCGCTGGAAAAAGGAACTTTTTCCTGCGTAACCGTCACTGCCGTCCGCGGCGCAGGCTCAGAATTGGTCATGAGGTTTCTGGTCACCAGCGATCATGGAGCAAAAAGCTCTCACGCCCAATACATTTGCAAGTTCGTGATCGGGCAAGAAGGGCCGCCTCCGGGCTCCTTGATGAAGAGACCCACCAGAGTTTTTCGAAAATTGAGCGAAATGACTGCGCTTTTGGCTGCGCAGTAGGAAAGTTCAAGACCCTCCCCAATCGCTCGCCATGCTAGTAAGATTCTTGTATGAAAAACGCCTGGATGTCCCGTTCTCTCACGGAAGCTGACCCCGAGATTGCCCAAGCCATAGCCCATGAAGTCGAACGCCAGCATGACGGGCTGGAACTGATTGCTTCAGAAAACTTTGTCAGCCAGGCGGTGCTGCAGGCGGCCGGTTCGGTCTTTACCAACAAGTATGCGGAAGGCTATCCGGGCAAGCGTTATTACGGCGGCTGCGAATACGCAGACGTCGTGGAGAACCTGGCGCGCGACCGCGCCAAACAACTTTTCGGCGCTGATCACGCCAACGTGCAGCCACACTCAGGGTCGCAGGCCAATATGGCGGCTTACATGTCGATCCTCAAGCCGGGCGATTCCATCCTCGGATTGAATCTGGCGCATGGCGGGCACCTCACACACGGACATCCGCTGAACTTCTCCGGCAAGATGTACAAGATCATTCCGTACGGCGTCCGCAAAGATACGGAAACCATTGATTACGACGAACTGGAACAGATCGCGGAGAAAGAACATCCCACGCTGATTGTGGGTGGCGGCAGCGCCTACGCCCGCATCATCGACTTTGCCCGCATGCGAAAGATCGCCGACAAGGTTGGCGCCAGATATATGGTTGACATGGCCCACTTTGCCGGATTGGTGGCAGGCGGAGCGCATCCTTCACCGGTGCCGCATTGCCATATCGTGACCACCACCACGCATAAAACGCTTCGTGGTCCACGCGCGGGCATGGTGCTCTGCCAGCAGGAATTTGCTGCCGCGGTTGATAAAACTGTTTTCCCTGGAATCCAGGGCGGCCCGCTGATGCACGTGATCTCCGCTAAGGCTGTCTGTTTCCGTGAAGCCCTGCAACCCGAGTTTAAGGGCTATGCGAACCAGGTCGTTGCCAACGCCAAAACCCTGGCAAAGAAGATGATGGATGAAGGCTTCCGCGTAATTTCCGGCGGGACTGACACCCACCTCTTCCTGATGGACGTTTTTGCCAAAGGCATGCTGGGTAGTGACGCTGAAAACGCCCTGGGGCAGGCCGGGATCACGGTCAACAAGAACGCCATTCCTTTTGACGCCAATCCGCCGATGAAACCGAGCGGAATTCGCATTGGGACTCCGGCGCTCACCACGCGTGGGATGAAAGAGAAAGACATGTTGCAAGTGGGCGCGTTCATTGCGGAAGCATTAAACAACTACAAGGATGCAACCGCTTTGGGGCGAATTCGACGCCAGGTAAGGGAACTTGCGGATACTTTCCCGCTTTATCCCGAGCTAAGAGCTGCCGTTCCTGTTGCGTAAGCCCAAACTTTGGATGGCCGAACCTTACGCCGGCGGAACGATTTTGAGCACCTGTCCGCGAATATCCACCACATAGAGTTCACCGGACTGGTCTTGTCCGAGGGAACTGATGGATTGCTGCGCAGCCAGCAGCAAGGTGCGGGTAAATGCTCCGGACGTCTGAAGGCTCCAGATCTTCCCATTGAGATCGGCGAAGACGTAAAGGCCCTGCAGGCCGGGGATGGCGGAACCGTGATAAACAAAGCCGCCAATCACCGCTGTTCCTTCCGGATGCGGAATCTCGGCAATCGGCAGGATCAGACCGGCCATGTTGCAGCCAATGGGCGGCTTGAAGCAGTGGGTTGCTTCCATGATGCTCCATCCGTAATTGCCGCCCTTTTGCACGATAGCAATCTCTTCAAAGGAATCCTGGCCCACATCACCGACGAAAAGTCTGCCGGTAGCTTGATCAAATGAGAAACGGTACGGGTTGCGAAAGCCAACGGCATAAATCTCCGGCAGGCCGCCACCAGCAACAAACGGATTGTCCGGCGGGATGCTGTACTGCAAACCGGGACTGACTGCATCAACATTGATGCGCATCATCTTGCCCAGGAGAATCTGTGTGTTCTGACCGTTACCGAATGGATCGCCTTCACTTCCACCGTCGCCCAGACCGAAGTATAGGAATCCATCCGGCCCGAAGGCGAGTTGTCCAGCTTTGTGGTTGAGAAAGTTGTGTATCTGATCTACCACCAGCAGGATGCGTTGTGTGGCCGGATCCGCCTGATTGGGGTTCGCGGCGGAAACCTGGAACTCCGCAATTACAGTTTGAATTTGCCCGAGATTAGAGCGGACGTAGTTCACGTAAAAGCGGGGATTCTGTGGAAAACCAGGGTGAAAAGTAAGGCCAAGCAGGCCGCTTTCACTACTGTCAATGACCAGACTGCGGATATCGAGAAAAGGGGTGGGCAGAACGGCGCCATTCTGAATGATTTGAATGATACCTACCTGGCTCACCACAAACAGGCGACCTGAATTGTCACTTGGTTGTTCAAGATTGAGAGGAGCCGGCAAGCCTGAGGCAATCGTTTGTAGAGCGATCGCGGTACTGCCATTGGGAGCGGGGGTTGGCGATGGTGAAGACGAAGAGACGTTTCCGCTCCCGCATCCACTTAAGACACAAAGAGTGAGCAACGACGGAATCAGAAAATCAGGTCTGAAATGCTTCATATTCAACTTTCCTGCAAGGCTAAATGAGATGCCATGGGTTACGAGGGTGAGTGGGCCAAAGGATTCGAATTTTCTTGTCTTAGTCCTTTTACGTAGCCTCCTTTTGCTGCCAAACTGCTTCCAACAGATATCGGGAAGTTTTGGAGTAGAGGGACATGGTAGTCAGGTTCTTAAACGTCGCATCGTTAGTATGTCTGATATCATCGCTTGCGATGGCCCAGACGCCACGTGCCACGAACCCAGCGAACCCTGGCGTGCAAACCCCTGACCTGCAAACCATTGTTACCCGCATGATGGAGACCCAGGAGCAGAATAAATACAGCTCCCGGGCAATCACCGTCAGGCGTGACTATCAGCTCCTGGACAAAGAGTCCGAGCAGAAAGCGCACGTGATCGCCAACGTTACGTATCTTCCTCCCGATCATAAGCAATATGCAGTTGAAAGCAGCCACGGAGGCATGGGCGAGAAAGTACTGCGCGATGTGCTGGACCACGAGACAGAAAAGAAAGACGCCAGGGAAACTGCGCGGAAAGAGTTCTCTCAGGACAACTATAGTTTTTCGCTGGCAGGTTCCGAAAATCTGGACGGCAGAAAATGCTTTGTGCTGGAGATGAATCCGCGGCATGACGATAAAGACCTGCTCCGCGGCCGTGTCTGGGTGGATGCCGAGAGTTTCAATATCCGCCGCGTTGAAGGCAATCCTATGAAGAATCCGTCGTGGTGGATACGTGACCTTCATATCCTGATGAGCTTTTCAGAAGTGGATGGAATGTGGCTGCGTACGTTTACCCAGGCAGTGGCCAATGTCAGGTTCAAAGGGAAGTATGAAATGGTGGCGCGTGATCTTGAGTACCACCACGTGGAACAGAACGTCCAGAGCCGCCCGCTGCAAAGACGACCCGCAATTGTGACCGGAGCCGCAGTCAATCCATAGTTGATTCCACAGTTCATTCCAAAGCCCATTCCAAAGCCCAATCCATAGTTCATTCCAAGCCCAGTTCTCGTCTGACGTTACCTTCGTAAGTTGTTGTACCTATCCCGCAAAAGTATTCTTCCTGCTGTTGTTACTTCCGGCGCGACCGGACGGCGCTTTGGCAAGTTTGAAGTGCAGTCCCAAATCACTCCCTGCATCCGGCGCGAATCATTTAAAAATCAGTACCATGTGGAGAGACTCTGTGATCAGACGTTTGATAGTTGTAGCGTCGATACTTTCTGCGTTCTCCGTATTGCCGGCGAATGCAGGTACAGTTTCAGGCAAGATCCGGCTGGGCAACGTGTCCACAACCGGAACCAGCCAGACCGCCGGGGACAAAGAGAACGTGGTGATCTGGCTGGAAGGGCAGGACCAGGGAAAACCGCCTGAGGCCGCTTTAAAAGTTTCGCAGAAGAACCTGCAATTCACGCCGGAATTTCTGGTTGCGGTAAAAGGCCAGAAAGTGGACATGCCAAATGATGATGACGTTGCGCACAACGTTTTCTCGTTCACCGGCATGAACCAGTTCAATCTGGGTGTTTACGCCAAGGGAGAGTTCCGGTCCGTTTCTTTCGACAAAACTGGAATTGTTGACGTCTTCTGTTCCATCCATCGCCATATGCACGCGCGCATCTTTGTGGTGCCGACGCGATATTTCGTAAGTAGCGTGCCTGGCCAGTCCTTCACCATCAATGATGTTCCTCCGGGACGCTACGTGATGAAAGCCTGGCATGAGCGTTCACGCATGCTGGAACGTACGGTGGTGGTCCCGAAGAATGGTGTGGTGACCGAAAACATTGTGCTGGAGAATGCTCCCGCAACTGCCACCGCCGCGAAATAACAACCCTGACCAGAACGAGGAGTCAAGGATGCCCCGTAAGAGTTTTGGCTTTGCACTCAGTATTTCCTTTGCTGCGCTGTATGTAACGATCGTGCTGGCAGCCAGCAGCACATCTGCCGCCGATGATCCTCGCGGCGTTCCCGTGATCGGTCCGGAGATTGTGGACGCAATGAGAGTCCTGCCGGGTGGTTTGACGGCGTTACCCGAAGTGCCTGTTCCGGATGACAATCCACAATCGCCGGCCAAGGTTGAGCTGGGCAAGCGGCTGTTTTTTGACACGCGCCTCTCAGGTGATTTCAAGAGCAGCTGTTCCAGTTGCCATAGTCCGGACAAAGCTTTCACTGACGGACTGCCGCGATCCAAAGGTTTCAACGGCGTGTTACTGCGCCGCAATTCGCCTACCGTGCTGAATGCAGCGTTTAACACCGCTCAGTTCTGGGACGGACGCGCTGCCACTCTGGACGAACAATGCAAAGGTCCGTTGCTCTCACCCGATGAGATGAATATGGTGGACGAAACACATCTCATCGCGCGACTGAATGCTGTTCCTGAATATCGGCGCGATTTTCAAGCTGTATTTGCTGCGGGGCCTTCACTGGACAATGTTGCACGCGCGGTTGCGGCCTTTGAACGTACGCTCGTCACTCCAAATGCGCGCTTCGATCAATATGCGGGCGGCGACAAAAAAGCTTTGACCGACCAGGAGAAACGCGGATTGGTCGTGTTCTTCGGACGCGGCGCCTGCTCAGAGTGCCACAAAGGCGCCAACTTTACTGACAATCTTTATCACAACCTTGGATCCACAGCGGTGAAGGGGAACCCTGATGACCTGGGCAGGTTCGAGATCACCAGGAAAGAAGAAGATCGGGGCGCGTTCAAGACACCATCCATCCGCAATGCGGCGTTGACCGCACCTTACATGCATGACGGTTCCAGCGCCACGCTGGAAGACGTGGTGGAGTTTTACGATCGCGGCGGCGGCGACGGTCCCAACAAGGACAAGCTCATTTACAAATTGAATCTCAGCAAAGATGAGAAGAGCGATCTGGTGGTGTTTCTCAAAGCGCTTACCGGTACGCTGCCTCATGTTGATGTTCCGCAGATGTATGCAGACGCAAAAGCCGGCAAGCACGGAGGGAAACGCAAGTGACGATTAAGCCCAAGGCAGCCGGCATTGCGCTTGTGCTTGCGATTGCCGTCGCGTTTGCATTCGCTGTGTGGGGATTTGAATTTCATTCCAGAAATTCGGCTGAGGCCGGAACGCGCGTTCCAGTTCCGCGTCCACAAACCACAGGCAAGGCGAATGACGATCTGCGCCAGGTCATGGAGGCGAAGGTCCACAAGGACTACACGGCCATGAGCTTTACCATCTGGCATGATCGCCCGCTGACGAAAGAGAAGATGGACGCGATTGCGGAAGCGTCCAGCCACATTGTCCAGGCTGCGCAGGGCCTGGAAACGTATGAAGCCACGTATAAGCAGCAGGGCTGGAGTGCGCAGGACATGAAGTTTTTTGACGACAAGCGGCTGCAACTCTCGCACGTGGCGGAGGAACTGAATCGCGCCGCGAAGAGCCACGATGAATCACAGGTCGTAAGTTTCTTCATGCACATGGACAACACCTGCCAGAGCTGCCATAAACGATTCCGTCCTGATCTGTCATGGACATAAATCTGTGTTGGATGTGTGCCTGGACTTAAGGGCTGCGCATGGTTGCATCCATGACGGCGCACAATTAGATTTGTTCCCAGATGTTCGAGAAAACGTGTTCGAGAAAACGTCTTCGAGAAAATGTGTTCGCGAAAACGTCTTCGAGAAATGGCTCCGCAAATTTACGCCCGTGGCCATGGAACAGAGAGGCGCGTTGTGTTGGGGAAGCATCCAGCTTTGGCAGTCGTCTACCTCGTTATTATTTCTATCGTCTTTAGTGCATCCACAAGATTTTTGTCAGCTCAGGACCAATCACGTTCCGCCGGTGATACGTGGAGCTTTGCCGTCTCCGGCGATTCACGTAACTGCGGCAATGTAGTGATGCCGGCGATTGCAACGGGCGTGAAGCACGACCAGGCTGCTTTTTACTGGCACATGGGCGATCTGCGCGCGATTTATGGAATCGACGAGGACTATAAGGACGAACCTGAGCATCGTGGAAAGCCTCTGGACATGCAGGCCTATCTGCAGGATGCATGGAGTGATTTCATCGCTCACCAGGCCGCAACCTTTGCGCCTGTTCCGTTCTACGTGGGAATAGGGAACCACGAATTGATTGCGCCCAAGACCAGGCAGGAATACGTCACCAGATTTCAGAGCTATCTTGACTCGCCAACCTTGCACAAGCAGCGTATCGCTGACGATCCTCAGGATATCAGCGCGCATAGTTATTACCACTGGATTCAGGGCAGCATCGACTTCATCTACCTGGACAACGCCAGCCAAGACCAGTTCGATCCCACGCAACTCAAATGGTTTGAAGGCGTGCTGGCGCGCGCTCGCACTAATGACAAGGTGCATGGCGTCGTCGTTGGCATGCATGAAGCGCTGCCATGGAGCCTGGCCGCGGGACACAGCATGAATGACTGGCCCGTTGGGATCAAAAGCGGAGAGCAGGTTTACAAAGATCTGCTCCTCTTTCGCAGCCAGACGAAAAAGCCCGTCTACCTTCTGGCCAGCCATTCGCATTTTTATATGAGCGATATTTACAAGTCTGATTTCTGGAAGTCTCATGGCGGCGTGATTCCCGGCTGGATTGTTGGCACTGCCGGCGCTTTTCGCTATCCTCTCCCTCCCGGCGCAACCGCGGCGAGAGAGAAACGTGAGAAAGTCTACGGCTATCTTCTGGCGACGGTTCACATCGCGGACGGCGCCGTGGACTTCAATTTCAAAGAAATCAACCAGAGCGATCTCTCCCGCGCCGTGGGCGAACGTTATACACATGACTTTATCGATTACTGCGCGAACCAGAATTTTGAAGTCAAACGATAAAATAGCAAATAGCAATTGGCAAATAGCAGTTGCCAAATAGTCGTTGGCATCCTGAGAGCCTGTTGCTTAATTTGACGCCGTATCGAAGAACGCCTTTTCCTTTGTCATCCTGAGCGTAGTCGGAGCGTATGCGACGACGCAGTCGAAGGATCTATGCATTTTGTCATTCGTCAGGCATACCACGACCACGATCGCTCACGCTTTCGGCATGATTGAAAGTCATGCTTCCCTCTGTGTCCTCCGTGGTGAGGTGTTGCTTTCCGCTGTCGGCGATTTCGCGCGATGACGGCGCTCGCGGCGATTCCTGGTTGCTCCTGGTTTTGCTGTGGCTAATGGCTAACGGCTAATGGCTAATTGCTAATGGCTAATGGCTGTTCACAACCACATCCCCATGCGGCTCCAGCGCGTGCGCGAAAAGAAGTTCTCCGCAATCGACGCATAGAACGCCACCCGGTGTGAAGGTGTTTCGTCCAGCCACAGAGCCGTGGGCGCATCGTAAGACCAGTAAACAACCATCGGTTCGCCCAGAACGTTTTTCTCCGGCACCAGTCCCCATTCCCGGCTGTCACTGGAGTTATCGCGATTATCGCCCATCACAAACAACGTGTTCCGGGGAATCACGCGCGCGGCCATCTGTTCATGGCTCGCGTATGCCGGGAAAGCGTGGACAACATAAGGCTCACTCACCGGCCTGGAATTAACGTAGACCACGCCATCGCGGATTTCCAGCGTGTCACCGCCAACCGCCGCCACGCGCTTCAGGTAAGTGTCAGCGGGATTCTTCGGATAGCGGAAAACAATAATATCGCCGCGATGAATGCTCTTCACCCGGGGCAGCCGCCAGTGCACCAGCGGAATTTCCGGACCATACAGCAGCTTGTCCATGAAAAGGTGATCGCCCACCAGAATCGTGCCTTCCATGGACCCGGTAGGGACCACGGATGCTTCGCCGATAAAAATCCTGACCGTCAACGCAATCAAAGCCAGCACCATCAGCCGTCCGGTGGACCGCCGCAGAAAGTGGCCAACGCGCCCGCGCCTGTCTTTGCCTGCTTTATCAATAGAAGCCTGAACGCCAGAAGCCCGAAAGTCAGAAACCTGAATTTCAGCAGTTTGAATTTCTGAAGCCTGGCCTTCCCACGGTTCAACTTCTGGAAGCCGAGCGGCCGCGACCGTAACCTCCGGACCGGGCTCTGCCGCAGTCGCCACCGGCGTTTGCGGCTCTTCCAATAAAGGCTTGTCCAGTAAAGGCTTTTCCAGCAGGCGTCTTTCGAGTAACCCCAGCGTAGTCATAGTGGCGTGATCTTAGTAACGAAGAGTGTTGTGCGCTTTCTTGTATGTATTCTTCGTCCCTAAACCGGGTACTCACAATCAGGTAAATACCTGCTTACCCTCGCCGACGATGACTGTCCGCCGGTAATCCTGCAGTCACTTGCTTCTCCTCTGGTGCCTTTCCTCCGTGTGCCTTTCCTCCGTGTTCCTTTCGTGTCCGCCGTGGTTAAGCGCCTTTGCCGTTGCCTTGTCTGCTTGCCGACCGCTGGCTTCCGATCAGCGTTAATCTGCGTTCATCAGCGGCAACAGGCCTTTCCGATCCCGGCGATGTCGTGCGATCTCGTTCGATCTCGGCGATAGGCGCGCTCTGCGCGCCCACCCCCCGTCATCCATCCCAGCCGATCCCAGTCATCCCAATTTGGCGTGGGTTTGAGCGATACTCGTGTGGAACAGCCGCCCTCGGCTGTTCAGATTCCTCGGTGTTCCTCCGTGTCCTCTGTGGTAGAAGGTTTTGCCTTTCCGATCCGCGACTATCCGCGTTAATCAGCGGTAAAGGTTTTGCCTTTCCGATCACCGGATCATCCGATTACCAGATCACCCGATTTCTCGATGCCCCTCCCCCCCGTCATCCATCCCACCCGATCCCAGTCATCCCAATTTGGCGTGGGTTTGAGCGATACTCGTGTGGAACAGCCGCCCTCGGCTGTTCAGATTCCTCGGTGTTCCTCTGTGTCCTCCGTGGTAGAGGTGTTGCTTTCCGATCTCGGCGATACGCGCGCTTTGCGCGCCAGCCCACCCCGGTAGCCGTCAATTAGGAATCTAAAGCAGTTACACGATTCATCCCAAGGGTATCCCACGCCGATGGTGTTTTGCCGTTGCCTTTGGCTGATTGCTGAGTGCTGACTGCTGATTGCTTGCCAGCTAAGTTTTCAAAGACCACGCGCACCTGGGCGCACCATCTACATAGCACGCTTTCTTGTCGTAACCAACCAATCTTTGGTTTCCCGCTGTCGCGCGAATCAAGACAGTCCAGTCGCTTCCGGAACCCTTGTGCGTTATCTGCGTTTTTCTGTGTATATCTGCGGCAAATTATTTTTCCGATCACCGCAAATCAGCGCGATCAGTGTTCATCAGCGGTAAGCCTTTTTCCGATCCCGTCGATGTCACGCGATGACGGCGATCCCGGCGATTTCTTCAACTCCTCGCGCCGTAGGCTGGCGCGCTGTCCCAGGGTTTTCTAGTACTTAGATCAAGCGACGGAGCTTCTCTAGAAAACCGGTAACATCTCCGATGCTAAAGTCTGAAGTACTGAGCTTTCGTTCAATCCAGAGGTCTGCAATCTTTTGTTCCTGCGGGTTTAACTGACGTCCGCCGCCTCCGCCCGAATTGCAAGCCGGCGTCGCGAACCGTAAGTTCACTCCTGATTCCTGAATTTGCACAATAATACAAACCGAGACCCGATCTCTCTGCCGCCGGTCAATTTGGTCATGTAGCCAATTCTCGGTCACATCGCTAAACGCCCGTTCGTCCGATCCGATCTGAACAGTGACTCCCATTTTCTAACACCCCGGTATCTAGTGACCTGAATGCTGAAAACGTTACAAGCGAGCCAAGAATTTAAAAGCGGGACATTCCCTGATTTCTACAAAGCAGAAACATCCGTCGCATCTCCAACTTTCAAGGCAATAGTGGTAAAATCCGCTTTCTTTACCATTTAATCCAAGGGCCCCGATCCACCTCAACCATGAAAGAAGCCACCGCTCGCATCAAGATCAACAAACTGCTCGAGGCGGCTGGCTGGCGTTTCTTTACTGATGCAACTGGCCTCGCAAACATTCGTTTGGAGGCAAATGTCAAAATTTCTGCCAGCGATCTAGACTCGCTTGGAGATGACTTTGAGCAAACCAGTAATGGATACATCGATTTTCTTCTGCTAAACGAAAAAGGGTTTCCATTTATCGTCCTTGAATCAAAGGCCGAAGATAAGAACCCGCTCGACGGCAAAGAGCAAGCGCGCCAGTATGCGAAGGCTCAAAACTGCCGCTTCGTCATCCTTTCCAATGGTAATCTTCATTATTTTTGGGACCTCGGCCGAGGAAATCCCTATATCATCACGGCCTTTCCGACTCCAGCGTCTGTCACGGGGTACCAGAAGGTCCTCCCTGATCCAAAGCGCCTAGTTCAAGAAGCCGTAAATGACGACTACATAGTTCTTACTCAGCGGCCGGGATATAAATCGGAAGCGGCATGGCGCAATGAGGCTGAACGCCTGAGCTTTGTTCGCGGCAACAAACTACGGTTTCTGAGGCCGTATCAGACAGACGCCATCCATGCCCTGCAGGCTGCTGTTCGAAATGGAAAGGATCGCTTCCTTTTCGAGATGGCTACGGGGACCGGGAAAACCATGATCGCCGCCGCCATCATCAAGCTTTTTCTTCGTTCCGGCAATGCAGGCCGCGTTCTGTTCTTAGTTGATCGCTTGGAACTTGAGGATCAGGCCAAGAAGTCTTTTGCCGCCGTACTCGCTAACGACTATAAGACGGTTATCTTCAAAGAAAACCGCGACGATTGGCGGCGAGCCGAAATAGTCGTTAGCACAGTTCAGTCATTTCTTTTTAACAACAAATATCAGGATTTGTTTTCCCCGACAGACTTCGACTTTGTAATTTCTGATGAAGCGCATCGTTCTATTGGCGGCAATGCGCGCTCTGTTTTCGATTTTTTTGTTGGGTATAAACTTGGGCTGACAGCAACGCCCAGAGACTACCTGAGAAAGTTTGAGAAATCCAAGAAAACAGCTAAAGATCCTCGAGAATACGAGCGCCGTCTTCTCTTGGACACGTATCGCACTTTCGGATGCGAAGAGAGCCAGCCAACTTTTCGATATACCTTACTCGATGGAGTCAGAGACGGCTATCTGATAAACCCCATTGTCCTTGACGCCCGTACCAATGTCACTACAGATCTTCTTTCAAAAGCCGGCTTTGTTGTCGAATTCACTGACAAGCAGGGTGAAGATCAGACAACCGCATACAAACAGCGCCAGTTTGAGAAGCGGTTCTTCTCTAAAACCACCAACGAGCTCTTCTGCAAGACATTCCTGGAGCACGCACAGCGGGACCCCATAAGTGGGGAGATTGGAAAGTCAATTGTCTTCGCGGTTAGTCAATCACATGCCGCAAAACTAACCCAGATTCTGAATTCAATGGCGGACAAGATGTTTCCTGGTAAGTACCAGTCCGACTTTGCCGTACAGGTCACTTCCAATATCGAAGATGCCCAGCAATTCACTATAAATTTCACCAACAATAATCTTCTCGGCTCGGCGAATTTTATCAACTCATACAAGACGAGCAAAGCTCGTGTCTGCGTTACAGTGGGAATGATGGCAACGGGATACGACTGTCCAGACATCCTCAATCTCGGACTATTCCGGCCAGTGTTTTCACCGACTGATTTTATTCAGATTAAAGGCCGTGGTACGAGACGTCACAATTTCCTTGAGGAATTGCTCGATGAAGAGCTCAAGGAAAACGTCAAAGAGCCGGAAAAGGCTTCCTACAGGCTTTTCGACTTTTTTGCCAACTGCGAATATTTTGAAGAAGATTTTGATTACGACCAGGTTCTAAAACTGCCTAGGCTTCAGAACCCCCTCAAGCCAGACAAGTCAGAAAAGGGCGACGAAGGTGATGGCAGCAGCGGTGGGGGTTCCGTCGTAACAAAAGTCATTTTCGAACACCTTGGGCAGGATATTCTTTCTACGATCAAAGAAGAAGCCGTTGGACATAAGGGCATGAAGATTGATCGCATGTTCTTCAAGCAGTTTGAAGATTCTGTGCGTGGCAATGACTTCATCGCTGCCAGCGTTGAAGCCGGCCAGTGGGATCGCGTAATCGACTACCTTAACCGCGAGGTGTTCGACAAGCCGGAAGAATTTTACAGCCTTGAGAAACTCCGCAAGGCAGCGGCCGTCGATCGCCGTCTTACACTTCGCGAAATCCTTGAACGTGTTTTTGGGCTCATTCCTCGCTTTAAATCCAAAGATGAACTGCTCGAAGAGGAATTTGCCAAATTTGTCTCTGACTACAAACCGGATGAGGCAGAGGCAATTCCGGCGCTCAAGAATTATTTTAAGGCTTATGCCACAAGCGACCAGATTCGGCAGATCATCGAGTCAAAAACGTTTACAGATCTTGCTACCAACGCCACGTTCTCGACCAAGGATCTAAGGGCCGTACCAGAAAAGTATCGCGCGCTTATTCCTGAATATATAAAGGATTATGTCTCTCTCAATCAGTTCGCCCCGTAAAATCGACTAACCTAATGCTTGACACTGATACCAAGCGCCGAATTGACACCGCCCGCGACATCCTCGTGGGCAAGGTTCCCGAAAGACATCGATATTTGCCTCACATTCGATCTGGCGGCCCATGCAGCTCACCCAAACTTCACCGCGATAGAAACTCTCCATAGATGTCTTCAGGAGAGTTACGCGGAAGTGCAGGTTTAAGCATTAGTTAGGGTTGGCAAGCCGGGAACCAGACACAGATCGGCGACAGACCGGATGTTTTCTGCGATTTGCAACTGATTTACAGGCGGGTGGGCACGACTCGAACCTTAGCCGCTCTGATCCCAAACAAATCTTTAATTACTCTGACTTTGCTTATATTCTGATGTGCGGGATCGGCAAAGTTAGGGAGTCTCCTCAGCATGACACATTTTGGTTGGCCATCTCTCGATGTTTTCTGGAGACTACTCATACCAACCGCCGCTTTCACATTAGGTGCAATCGCAACGTCTGTGGTTAAACGATACCCAATGCCTCTGGTTAAGGGCGTCGCAACTAAAACTATCGCCGAAGTCGCAAAAACCGCAGCGACGTTGGCGGTTCAGTTTGGCGCTCCTGGCTCTCTTGTGATCGCGCCGCTCGTTGGAACTATTTCCAAGGACTTTGTTGAAGCCTTGCTGTCGCGAACCTCTGAGGTAGATCGCAAGCTGGATGCATTGGTCAGCGAACCTCTAAAAGCAGCGTTGAGGCTTTTAAGGGACGCCGCGAATAATTCAACCAACACGTCTAAGGCAATAGAATCGCGAGACGCGCTTCTAGACGCAGCACACATTTCATTTGTGCGAGCGCTTGCCCTTTCAGGCGATTCCCGGGAAGACACTTTGTTCATTAGAGCGCTGGATTCCATTGCTCTCGCCGAGCGAAGTGGAAGAATCGACGTGGCTGCAGACAATCTGAAAAACCTTGAGACTGAATTAACAGATCTTCGTGCCAGGATTGAAGCTCTTCAGAAGGAGGCCAGCGAATGGTCTGACTATGTAAAATCCTTGAACCGGTTCCTAGGCCGCGGCAGCATCGAGGAGGATTGGACTGGCAGGCCTGTGGGATACGACGTCCAAATCATTTTCGCCAAAAGAAGCGAAAGACAAGCCAAGAAGGCCAAAGCCGAAGCGGACGCCGCAACTTTTCGTCTCGAAGTGATCGAGAATGTAGTTACGCTGGCTAGAGCATCTCTGAAGGGGGCACAGGAAAGACCCGCGTAACCGTCTCTCACCGCGATCTCAGCAGCGGCCCGCTCTCATTCACGCCCCCGGTTACCTCGGTCATTTTTCCGCCCAAGACCCGCAAAAGAGGCGACGGCAAACTCTGCTATAATCAACGTCTACCGAAACGCCGAGCGTTTTTCAGCGCCGGTTTCTTTCTTCGTCGGGGAGTGGCTCAGCCTGGTAGAGCACCTGGTTCGGGACCAGGGGGTCGGAGGTTCAAATCCTCTCTCCCCGACCATTTATTTCTCCAAGTAATCTCATTCATACGCCAAATTTCCCTGTCTAGCACCGGCGGAATTGATTGCAAAAGACTGGGCAGCTTAACCCCAGTGTTTCCCAGAAGCTCCGTGGGACCGAAGTGTTTTGCTACCACAGTTAGTGTTCCACGTACGGCCAGGTTTAAGACCATGTGGCCGCACAGATGATTGAACGCGCTATTTACACGACTCGCTCACCATTTTCAGCTTTGTGACCTGGATGTCGCCGGCTTCCTTGTTCCCTTTGCCTTCTTTGCTTTCTTTGGCTTCATCTGCGTCCTTCTCGTTTCCTTCCGCCTTAAAGCTGCCGCTAACGGTAATTTTGTGTCCGACGTGGTCAGCCAGTTTTACGGCGGAGCTGCGAAGGCCGTAGAGTTTCCCGTCGTCTCCAGTGAGACTGAATTCATCTGCCTCGTCTCCCTTTTGCAGACAGCCGGTCACGGTTTTGCCGCCGCCTTTCTTTGCGCCTTGTTGGGCGCTAGCCATGAGAGCAAAGATGGTAAAAGCCAGGCAGGCAGCCAGCATGAGAATGGCATTTCTCTTTATGGTTGAGAGCATGTGAGGGATTCTCCTTTCAACGGTTTAAAAAGTACCATTGCACGATGAAGCGGCCCTGAATGCAGAATGAAAGAACGTTCAGAAAGGTTCTAAACTGATTTCATGAACGGCACAGTCACAGCCAATCATTAAGAGTCCCGTCAACAATGGGGCGGTTGCACCGGAATTACTCCAATTTCGCTTCCTGCAGGGACACCTGAGTACCTGGCTGGAGTTTGTCAGTAACTCGAAACGCTGGGGACGGATCGCCTGGGACGATTGCCGGGACAGATCGCCGGGGACAGATGGGACGTATTCCAGTTCCGATTCAAAAAAACACGACGCAGAAATCGCCGATGGGGCCAGCGATCCTGCGCCGTCATAACATCAGTCCGTCGAATTGGCTGTTACTTATTAGTCGTTGTCGTTGCCGTCTTTGCCCCGGTTGTCGTGCTGCCGGATCACTCCATCATCAAACAAGCTGGAAAGATCATCGCCGTTGGCGGCGTCGCCCAGGAACGCTTCCGGCAGACGGAAGATTTCCTGCATGGTACGAAGGTCAGAAGAATGTGACAGATTGACTGCGCTTGCGAACGGCACGCCATTCACATTCTTATGCGCCTTTTTGGAAATCACGATCTCGCCGACGGTGTGGTTGAAGTCGTCAGCGTTGTCGCCGGCCGCGTCGCCTTCTGATTCGTCAAACCAGATGATGATCACGCCATTTTCCTTGTACGCCTTGGAGGCCATGATCACCGGAATGATCTGGGCCAGGAAGTTATCTCCCTGGCGAATGTTGGCTGCGTCGCCGGTCAGTCCCTGGAAGCCGCCCGTGAGCGCAGTGTGCATGTCGTTGAACTGGTTTGGAGTAATGAAGTTATAGTCGGCCACCTGGTTGTTGGCCAGGTCATCAAACAGTTGCTGCAACGGCGCATACTGCAGGCGCAACGGATTGTTGGTGGATGAATCGTTGCCGCCATTGCTGTCCGTAAAGAACAACTGAGGATTGTGCTTGGCTGCATAGTTGAACTGGGCGGAGCCGTTGAACTGATTTACGCCCGCCGCAAATTTTCCCGAAATGCTCTTGAGTGGAACGGTCCACTGGTCGCGGGGCAGAACCACGTTGGTGAGCTGGCCGTTCACGGTCGTCAGGTCGGTATCTTCCTGATATGACTTCCAGGTGCGTCCGGCATTGGTCAGGAAAGTCACCAGATGTTGCGTGGCGTTCTGGTTGGTTGGGCCGTTGGCGGCAAAGGGATCATTATCATTGGCCACGCCAAAGTTGGTGCCCGCTTCCGCCCAGAGATAGTTCGGTTCGGATGGATGGATGTGCGGATTGTTGCCGCTCGGAGTCGCCAGAACATTGTGGTAGCTGGTGGCGAATGAGACCTGCTCACTGATGCGGACAGTATGGCCGTCGATGGTGGTGACAGCGGTTCCATCGACCAGGCTATTGATGAACGGCGCATTCGGGTTGTGAAAAACCTGCTGAATCGGACCGGTGAACTGGTTCGCCGGTTGCGTCCAGTTATGGTTTTCCATCGCGATAACGAAAACGGTTTTAAGTTCTTCCGCGCTGGCGCTGGCATTGGACAGGCCCAGCGTGATCAACAAGGCAAAGACGGACAGCGTGAGGAGACGTCTTACGTGCGACATTCAAAGCTCCGTATAGAGAAGATGTGAGGCGCACGCTGGAATCTGGTTCAGTCCACCTGACGCGGCACTGACGACCACTGCGCCCCCGCTATACGGATACCAGCTATGTGTAGTTGAACGGTGAATGCCATGTTACTTTTCGATGAATGCAGCTTTACATTCGCATTCAAACTGAGGAAATCTAGACACTTTTGTAGCGCGACGCCAGGAGGCCTGTTGCTGCGGTCAAGTCAATATCGGCGATCAACACGCCTGGTTCACCGTATGGCTGAAAGCTCAGCAGCGTTCCGTCCGGGCGCACGATGGCCGAAGTTGTCGGCGATCCGGCGCTGGCGAAGTTTACCGTTGCAAAGTAGCAGGTATTTTCCGCCGCGCGGCATAACGCTGCCTTCTCGTGAAACGTGTTTGCCGGGTCAGCAAAACTTGTTGGCACGTAGCCGCCCGGCTCGGCTTCGTGGAAATGCGGATGAAACACAATGTGTGCTCCCAGCTTCGCGGCCCAGCGGACCGTTTCCGGATACCGCCAGCCCTCATGGCAGATCACTACGCCGAATTTCATTCCATCGGATTGGAAAAGCTGCCTGCCCGCGCCGCAGGAATATGTTCCGTCTTCAGAAGGATCGATTTGCACTTTGTCCTGAAAGCCGGCAATGCTTCCGTTGCGATGGATCACCAGCGCCGTTGCCAGTAGATCATCATCAGCAACTCGCTCCGTGCCCAGAATCACGGCCACGTTGGCCTTTGCCGCGGCTTCGGCTAATCGTCTCCCACGCACGTTTCAGGAACGCCGGGTCCGGGGACGGCAGTGATTTTCCCGCGGCTCTGTAACCGGGAACAAAGCATTCCGGAAAGCAGATGATGTCAGCACGTTGCTTGCCCGCATGGATGATGGCTTGTTCTGCCGACCTGACTGAGTCATCGGGCGATGTGGGGAAACTTAAATTGGCCAGGGCGATTCGGACCGTGCTCATTGCTTCGTGCAATTCTAGCCAACTGTTGGGATGGATGCTAACTACCGGCCGCGCTCGCCTTGTTTCCCATCAATTCGGCCACCTTCGCAACCAACTGCTCCGGCTCTCCCTTGCGCACAAAACCATTGGCCAGCGGAGCGATATCGTCAGGCATCCACATCACGTCAGAGAGGATGAGGATGCACATTTCCGGCCAGCGTGTGCGAATCCGTTGCGCGATGTCCGTGGCCTTCACGCCTGTCTGAAACGAGTAATCCAGGATGACCAGGTCTATGTCGGGATGATCGTCAAAGGTAGGCGTTTTCGTGCCGACCAGAGTGGTAAAAGCTGTAAAGCCCTGGGCTTCAAGGATCCACGAGTAAAGCTTCAAGTGGGATGGATCGTCATCAATGATCAATACACTGGGCTGGTCGGGCAAGGCTTCCTCGCAGAGCAGAAGTAGCTAGAGTAGCTGAAGTATAAGAGAATTATTTCCAGCCAAAAAATAGAATAATTTTAGTTTACAAAACTTTACAAAATGACGCCAGTCCTGACGTTCCGTTTTGACAACCTGAATGCAGCCTGCCCGCATCCAAATGACGTCTTTTGAACGCGAACAGCCCTAAAATCAGCCGAATCCCGGAAATTTGCCAGTCGCCGCCATGTGTAGGCTGGGTATCTCTCGGGGAATGTCAAAGGAGAAAATACCTCGACATGCATCTCGTCGTCAGGCGTCCCCAGGGCCTTGCGGTGTTAGCTGTCTTGCTCCTTTTATCAGGCGCAATCTCTGCGCAGGGACCAGCAGTCTCTGCCCCAGTACCAATTGATTCCCAGCCAGAGAATCCGCTGAAGAAACTGAGTCTGGAACAGCTGGGAAACGTGGAAGTTACCACGGTCAGCAAAGAGCCTGAGCAGGTGTGGAATACGCCTGCTGCCATCACCGTCCTTACCAATGAAGAAATCCGCCGTTCCGGCGCCACCAGCATCCTGGAAGCTTTGCGTCTGGTGCCTGGCGTGGACATGGCCCGCAATGATTCCATAGGCTACTCGGTCGGCATACGCGGATTTGAGACGGTATTTTCCAAAGGCCTATTAGTGATGATTGACGGCCGCTCGCTGTACAACACGCTTTTTGGTGGCGTCTATCAGGACCTTCCGGATTACCCCCTGGATGACATTGACCGGATCGAAGTCATCCGCGGACCCGGAGCAACAGTCTGGGGCGCGAATGCGGTGAACGGCGTCATCAACATCATCAGCAAGAAGGCCAGTGACACGCAGGGCGGGCTGGTCCTGGCTGGCGGCGGCAGCCTTGATCAATTCAGAAATACTCTGCGCTACGGCGGCAAGCACGGAAAGATGGCTTACCGCGTGTATGAAGAGTCCTTTGCCCTGGGACCAGAATTCCATCTCGGGCCCGTACCTGTGAACAATTACGACGATTGGTGGACTGTCCGCGGGGGCTTCCGCACAGACTGGACTCTTGGCTCTCGCGATACGCTGACTCTCCAGGGTGACCTCTTCTCTTCGCGTGAAGGTGAGCAGACGTCTATTGCTGTGTTCAATCCTCCATCTGAAAGTGCTCCTATTTTCAGGGACCATGTTTCTGGCGGGAACCTTCTGCTGCACTGGAACCATATCCTCAGCAACACTTCTGACTTCAGGGTCCAGACGTACTATGATCGCGTTGATCGCGACCGCCCGCAGGCCGAGGAGAAGCGCGACAACTTCGACATTGATTTTGTTTTTCATAAAGTGGTCAACTCCTGGAATGATGTTGTTCTTGGCGCCGGCGTCAGAGTCAATCCGGACAAGATCATTACCCACAATCCTGGGTCAATAGATTTTTTCCCGGCCAACCGTACGGATGCGCTCTATTCGGGCTTCGTTCAGGACGAGGTCAAACTCATCCCAGACAAGCTCTCGATGACGCTTGGAATCAAGCTGGAGCACAACGATTTCAGTGGCTTTGAATTCCAGCCCACTGGCCGCCTGCTTTACCGTCCCAGAACGCACCAGTCATATTGGGTTGCGGTCACTCGCGCGGTACAAACGCCCTCGCGGTTGGATCAGGACATCAATATTGCTTCATTCGTTTCCGCCGCTCCTCCAACATTCATCAGATTGATTGGGCAGAAATCTTACGACTCGGAGCCGGCGGTGGATTATGAAGCTGGATACCGTCAGCTTATTACGTCCAATGTTTATTTTGATGTCGCCGCCTTTCACAACAGCTTTCACGGGTTGGAAAGTATAGGTAATCCCACGCTGGCCATTGAACCTACACCGCCGCTCCCGCATGCGTCGCTTGATCTCTTTTTCTTAAATGGAGTTGCGGGCAATACTGATGGCGCGGAATTCAGTCCGAACTGGAAAGTGCGAAGCTGGATGCAACTTTCCGGCTCGTACTCTTACCTGACCATGAATTTTGTCAGCACGGCAGGGCCAATCGGCACCTCGGTTGCGCAGAATCTCACCCATTCCGGCCCTCGTAATCGCGTTGTGTTCACGCCACGAATCGAATTGCCCGGCAAATTTGAAATCGATCCCACGTACCGCTATGAAGGCGCCATCGCTCCCGATGCCAACAACCCCATTCCTGCCTACCAGACTATGGACCTCCGGCTGGGCAGACGTGTGGGAAGTAGACTGGACGTGTCAATCGTTGGGCAGAATCTTCTTCAGCCGCATCACCTTGAGGGCAACAACCTGATCGGTATTCGCCGCGGTTTGTATGCCAAACTAACATGGAAACGCGAATAGAGATTCGCCATGGCATTCTTCAACATGGAGCGGGGAAGGTCGGCCTGATCACCAGGATCGTTCAATCCGGCAGACGTGGTTTGACGTTGCTCGGGATTGCATCGCTGCTCGCCTCTGCGTGGTGCGTGAATCTGCACGCCCAATCGCCGGCGACTGAATATCAGGTGAAGGCCGCTTACCTGCTCAACTTCGGCAAATTTGTCACCTGGCCGGCGTCTCCCGCTCGTCTCGAAGCATTTTCTGTCTGCGTCCTCGGGGAAGATCCGTTCGGGGCCGTTCTTGATTCCACAGTGCGCGGAGAAAAGATAGAATCACGGCCCGTCTTAATTCGGCGGATACGGAACTCTCGCGAAGCCACCAATTGCAACATCCTTTATATAAGCCGCTCTGAGCAAAGCCAGGTGCGCAAAATTGCGTCTTCGCTCGATAAATCAGGTGTGCTTACGGTGAGTGATAGTTCTGACTTCATCGCCCAGGGCGGCGCCATTCAATTTACGTTATCCGGTAACCGCGTTCGCTTTGAAGTCAACGTGGATGCGGCCCAGGATGCGGGCCTCGGACTCAGTTCGGAATTGTTGAAAGTTGCCAGTTCGGTTCATGGCAAAGTCAGGGGGGCAGCGCGATGATTGTACCCGGCGTTAAGCCTTCCTCCATTTCCCGTCGCCTTACCTGGATGAATCTTCTGGTCAGCGCCTCTGCTTTGCTGCTGGCAAGCGTTGGTTTTCTCGCCTACGATCAATACACGTTTCGCGAAAACCTGGTTCGGAACCTTTCCGCCCAGGCCCAGATTATTGGCTCCAATAGCGCTTCGGCTCTCACGTTCAATGATCCCGCAGCCGCGGAGAACACGCTCTCAGCCCTGGCCAGTTTTCCCCAGATAAAATCGGCCGGCATTGAAACCCCAGACGGAAAGATTTTCGCGCGCTTCTCACAGGTTTCTAACGAGCATGTTGTCGCCGTGCCTCCCGTGCCTGCTGGAAGTGACGAAGTCTCAGTGTTCACAGGCGATGAGGTCTTCCTGGTGCGCTCCATTAAGTTCCAGGGTAAAACGCTCGGTGCCGTATTCATTCGTTCCAGCCTGAGTGAACTCTCGCATCGCGTGTCGCGCTACATTCTCATCGCCGGCGCGGTGCTGGTCATCTCTTTGATCGCGGCCCTGCTGATCTCGTCAGTGTATCGGCGTGGCGTGGCGCAGCCAATCATCAGCCTGGCCCGGACCGCGCAAACCGTTTCAGAACAGAAGAACTACTCTCTTCGCGCGGATCCAATTCCTGATGGCACGGAAATTGGCCTGTTGATAAGAACATTCAATGAGATGTTGCAACAGATCGAGTTCCGTGACCAGGAATTGCGAAAAGCGCAAAGTGAACTGGAGCAGCGCGTTGAAGAGCGGACCAATCAGCTTGTTGTCGCCAACAAGGAGCTGGAGGCATTTTCCTATTCCGTTTCTCACGATCTTCGCGGCCCTCTGGAAACCATGAACGGTTTTGTGCACATTCTCCTCACCAAGTATGGGGCCGCGCTTGATAGTGATGGGCGGGACTATCTGCAACATGTGCGGTCGGCGGCACGCCGCATGGCTGAACTGATTGAAGATCTGTTGAATCTCTCGCGGGTCAGCACCACCGCCATGCATCGTCAGAAAGTGGATCTGCCCGCATTGGCCCGGCTGACCTTGCAGGACCTTCAGCGTCGGAACCCGGAACGCCAGGTTGAAGTGGTAGTCGCCGATTGTTACCCGGCGGACGGTGACATACGCCTGCTGCAAATCGCGCTCGATAATCTGCTTCAGAACGCCTGGAAATATTCCTCTGTGCGCGAGCGGGCGCGCATTGAATTCGGATGTGAGCATAGACGGTCCGGACAGGTCTTTTTTGTGCGTGATAACGGAGTAGGGTTTGACAGCCGCCATGCTGACAGGCTCTTCAAGCCCTTTCAGCGTCTCCACTCTTCTTCAGAGTTCCCCGGCACCGGAGTGGGTCTCGCCACCGTGCAACGCATCATCCAGCGCCATGGTGGAGACATTTGGGCGGAAGCCAAGGTCGGTGAGGGCGCTACCTTCTATTTTACGATTGGGCCTGTCCGCCAGACTCGACCCGCAGTAGAGTCGCGGTCCTCTACCGGCACATAAAAGTCGGCGCTGCCATAAGACGCGCTCCATCATGGATACTGGATGACGATAGCTGCTGTCTGGCAAGTCTGATATCGTTCCTCCATGAGGCGATATTCCACCACGCTATTCCTTCTGTTGGCTTTTGTTTTCTCCGTGTCAGCAACTGCGGCTGATAAATTTGCCAGGCCGCGCCCGGTGGAGTTGACCAAAGAAGGTCGGCAGTGGGCTGCTCGCACATTGAAGAAGCTGTCATTGGAAGAAAAAATCGGTCAGATGCTGAGCGTCCGATACTTCATGGACTTTGAGAATTTCGATAGTGACGCTTATCGCCAATTTCGCGATCAGATGCAGAAATACGGGATCGGTTCCATCGTTCTCACGGTCCATGTGGATTCTGCGGGGCTGCTGAAGAACCCTCCACTTGAAGCCGCGGCCATGAGTAACCGCCTGCAGCAGGATTCCAAGCTGCCTTTGCTCATCGCCGGCGACCTGGAGCGCGGTCTGGCCACTCGCATGAGCTCTGTGCCGATTTTCCCTGACGCCATGGCATTTGGCGCGGCCGGCAATGTTGCCTATGAGGAAAAGTTCGGCGCCATCGTAGGCGCTGAGTCGCGCGCTGTCGGCATTCAGTGGACGTTCTGGCCCATTGCGGACGTAAATAGCAATCCCAGTAATCCCATCATTAATACTCGTTCCTATGGTGAAGATCCCACTCTGGTCGGCGAGTTCGCGGCGGCGTTCATTCGCGGAGCGCGCTCCCAGGGTATGTTGACCACGGTTAAACACTTCCCCGGGCATGGAGACACAGGCACTGACTCACATCTGGGTGTGGCCAGGGTGGAAGGGGACCGCGAACACTTAAATAAGGTAGAACTACCGCCATTCAAGCAGGCGATTGCGGCAGGCGTGGACTCGGTAATGGTCGCCCACTTGGCGGTCCCGGCCCTGGAGCCTGATCCCAACAAGGTCGCCACAATTTCAACCAACGTCATTGGCGGAGTCCTGCGACAGGAGCTTGGCTTCAAGAACCTGGTAGTTACTGACGCTCTGGAAATGCGCGGATTGACTAGCTTGTATCCGCCGCAGCAGGGAAATCCTGCGGGACGCGCCGCAGTGGACCTCGTCAAAGCTGGCAATGACGTTCTCTTATTACCGACCGATCTGGATGGCGCGTTTCGTGGAATCCTCGAAGCAGTAAAGCGCGGCGAGATTTCGGAATCGCGTATTGATGAATCCGTGCAGCGAATTCTGGAAATGAAGGCATCAGTCGATCTGAATAAAGCCCGCCTGGTCGATCTGGAGCAGGTTTCTTATCTGGTGAGCCGGCAGGAAGACATGCAACTGGCGCAACAGGTGGCGGATGATGCCGTAACGGTCATCCGCGACAACCATCAGGTAATGCCGTTGACGCGCTTTCTGGCTCCCAGGACTGAAGGTGAGATTTACCGTCCTCCTGTGCAGCCGACGGCGAACGTGGTGACCATCATTTTCTCTGACAACGCCCACGGCTCCTGGGGACGCGGATTCGAAGCAGCGCTCAAGGCCCGTCGCGCCGACGCTACCGTTTTCTATGTCGATAGCAGCCTGGCTGCCGCGCTCTCAGGCATGGTGTTACAAGCGGTGAAGGACGCCGGGAAAGTTGTGGTGGCAGGCTACCTTTCGCCCATAGCAGGGAAGCAGGTCATGGTGGACGGCAAACTCACCAACAGCGTCGATCTGGACCAGCCGGATTCGGACCTGCTCGCTCAGATTCTGACCATTGCTCCAGCCAAGACCGTAATCGTGGCGTTAGGCAGCCCTTATCTGGCGCAGGGCTTTCCCCAGATCCAGAACTACATCTGCACTTTTTCCAATGCCGGCACCTCTGAGGCGAGCGCCGTGAAAGCACTATTCGGTGAACTGAAACCCAGGGGCCGCCTGCCGGTGGCACTCCCCGGAATTGCAGAAAGGGGTTTTGGATCAGCGGTTCAAACGTCCATGAAACCTCAATAGCCCGCTAAAAGAGCAGTGGAAAACCTGGAATAATTGAGTAGTGTTAAGGCAAGTTCAACTGGCTGAAAATAAATAACTTGGTAGAATTCTGGTTGCAGCAGAAACCTCCAGCAGCCCGGGATTTTAACCTGTTTTTAACATGGCCCAGGGCGCTCCCCAGCTAGCATAAAGGCGATCTAATAACTATCCACTACGACCCCCAGGACCCCGAAAGGATCGCAGAGAATGAAGATCGTCCTCCACCCCTATCAAGCCAGTATCGTCCCTCAGCCGGTGCCGAAAGAAACATTGTGGCATTGCGTGATTCGCCGTGATGGCTCCCAGGAAATCCTTGTTCGCCGTGATGCCATCAGCAAGGAAGACGCGTGGGCTACTGCGCTTCTGGAGATTTCCCGCCTGCAAAGGACTGACGTCCCGGATCGACAGTTACGGAACGTTGGATAGAGGATCAACCCGCTAAGAGCCGACATAAAGTTGTAAGGCTCCCCAGTAATAAGGAGCTTTGTTAGCAGAGGACGACGAAAGAATTTTTAGCTTCGCCGCTCGCAGGGCTGATGCTGCTGACGTTCCGTGGACAACACCCTGATAAGTACCTCCCATGAGCAAAGGGGCAGATTGGTCATCCACATCCCATAATCCAGCAATGACCTGATGAGCACCCGCACGCAAAAAAGCTGACTGTAGCCCGAGCAAACCTTCAGAGGAGGTGCGGGCAGTGCCGCCACCGTAACACGCAGAAATGGTCACCAATTCTGCGTTGAGTTTCTGCTTTTCAATGTCACGGGCAAATAGCTTGAAGTCAGTATTCTTGCCTTTGGAGAGGATTACGGCGGAATCAAGCGGATTGGAAGAGTTCGCTGTTCCGTGGGCCGCAAATTCCATGAACCGAAACTGCTCCGGATGGATGGACGCATAGGCGTCAGGCGTGGCCGCCCGACCCGTGAGCTTCTGGATCTGGTCAGCCGTAAACTGACCTTCCACGCTCGCCATTTCGTCCGCAGCGTGTGGGAGCCTGGGATACTGAGGGTCCTCCTGTTCGGGATCTCCTATGAGAAGTACGCCTTTGCTGCTCCTCGACCGGCGTTTCCCGTATAGCAGAAGGTCGATTGAACTGGCGTTCTCAATCTCGGCATCTTCGATCCAGTAGTGCGGCCGGCCCTGATCAGAAATCAGGCATTCAAAATTGATTCTGTAGAGTGCGCTGTCGGAAACCAGAATGACATGCCCATCCTTGGGGACCAGGTCCTGGACCGGTTTGACCAGGAGCTGGTAAAGCTTCTGCTGCGCCCCGCTGTCTTCCAGAGAAGTATGTTGATCAATCTCGTTGCGGTAAGTGTCAGCCAGGGTTTCCAGCTCGTTTTGCGAAACCTGCAATCTGTTGACGCGGAAGCCGCCTTTTGTAACTGCCCAGGCATACGTCGCATGCTCAGCTTCGTAATATGCCAGCAGGACCGAGTTCTGGCGGCGCAACATCGACTGGATATGAGTGATCCACCCTTTTGCATCTTCCTTGCGTGGCTTAAATCCCAGGTCCTCCTCCAGAGTTCTCGCTCGCGCTATCTGGGCTACCTGTAGCGCACGCTCGGGCTGATGATGCGCGACAAGGAACTCAATGTAATCATCGAATATGGGCAAATTGCCCAGCATGGCCCTCTTGACTTCACGTTCGTGCATTCCCTCTGCCGCTGATTCCATGGTCGCAATGCTTCGCTGGAACCATGCGTCCGCCTGTTTGACGTTTCCCTTGCCTGAGTAGACGCGAGCCAACTCGCCCTGAAGAGACCATGTGCGACGGTAGTCGCCTTCAAACTCGCCCACCAGACCGAGAAATAAACGCTCGGCCGTCTGCCAGTCATGCTTTGCGGCCGCAATGGTTGCTTCATCAGCCTTAAAATCCCGCAGGCTATCGTCTTCCAACTTCAGTTTGCCGTCTTCCGCATGGCGGCGCTCTGCGCGGGCCAGGTCATTATTGCTAAGATCAATCTGGATCAAATTGTGCAGGCAGAGAGCAATCATCGGATCATCGCCGCGCTCGCGAGCAATCGCCAATGCCTTGTTGTAATTCTGCTCTGCCAGACCAAAGCGCGAAAGATTGTGGTAAGCGCGCCCAATCTCAAGAAACCATTTCTCCTGGTGCTCAACCAGTCCCAGCTTTCCGGCAAGTTCACTTGCCTGGCTTGAATTGTCCAGACCTTTCTGGAATTCTCCAAGCTCGGAATACACATATCCCAGATTTCCTAGACTGACTTCCTGCAAAGGCAGGGCGTCCAGTTGGGACGCCGCATCTTTCTCCATTTGGAACCAGTGGACCGCTTCTTCAAAGCGGCGCTGTCGCATGGCAGAGATACCAAGTCCGTGGACCGCATATAAGTTGGTGAATGGTTCTATCGCGGGTGTGGTCTTCACGGTTTGGAACAAAGAAGACGCGGATGAAAAATCTCTCCGTAGAAATGCGCAGCGAGCCTTGATCAGGATCAGTGCCTCAACGGAATGCGTGTCGCTGTTCTGTGCCGATTCCGCGGCGGAGAACTGTTCATCCGCCTCGGCGAACTTACCCAGGTTGCAGAAGGCAAAGCCTCTCACCAGCATTCTCTGCCACAAAATCGCAGGCGGTATCCCGGCCGGCGGCTGTGGCTCAGTCCCCTCCAGCGCTGCAGACGCATTCCCTTTGCGAGTCTGGGCATCTGCCCGGAGAATCCGAAACTTCCAGTTTAGTTCTGGAAAATCGCCAGAGTGGGCAAATCCGCGTTCGGCCGATTCCAGCGGCTGATCAGCATAGCCTTGCAGGAATTGGAGCTGGGCCTCCTGGTACTGTCGTTCCAGAGAGGCCCGGCGGTTCCCTGTACATCCCAACAAGAAAAAAATGAGCGCGAGGAAAATGGCACAAGTTGCTAAGGAGAGCCAAGTCCGCCGCTGCCAGAAGACGTCCCGCCACTGCCAGTTCCATGGCCGGACGAACACATTTGCACCTGAAACATCACCAGACTGCGCGAATGTTTTTGGACCACGATCTCGGCCAGCCGGACAACGCCAAATTTGGGAATACAAATGATGGAGCCGTAGCCTTTGACTTCGGAGGGCCCGGCCTGCTTGTCGAAGTCGATATGATTCGCCGCCGACAAGCGATAATATTCCTCGCCGTTCGCTCTCCTCTTCTTGTCTTTCCATTTGTTTACCAAGCCCGTCATGCCTGAGAGCGCATGGTATGTGCCCTCGATTTTCTTCAACTCACCATCCTTTAAATCGCCCAGAGCTCGGCCGAGCAGCAGTGGATCTGAAGTTCCCTTTTTATGTGCCTGGCTCAATTTTGAAAATGTATCGTGCTCGTGCAGGAGATGAGTGTCCAATTTTACATTGACGGGGTATCCGGCAATCCGAAGATTTTCAAAATAGCTGCCGGTGAAATCGAAGCTGGGTTCATCTTTCCCGTGGGCTGGATAATAGATTGCCAGTCTGGAAACAACCCGGTCTGCAGTTAGCATGTCTGCGATGTTCACGTCTTCAACTACGGACCATGCATGCGTGGTGTAGGTGTCGTGACAGTCATCATAGCTCCCGCCTACTTCAGAGTAAGCATTGGAGTAGGAGACCAGCCCATCAACCTTTTGTCCTGGATCGCGATTCGTGCCGTGTCCGCCATGGGCGGAGAGGGCAGAAGCTGCTTGTGGCGGCAAGGTATGCTTTCGCGGCCGTTCGAAATCGGCGGAGATTGCATACGTGGAAGCGCTGTAAACATACTGCGAGTGGTGGCGCGTGCACGGCATTAGTGTTTCTCCTTGGACTTCCTGGTAATTCTTAGTACTTCATAGTTGTCATCATTGCCCGGAGCGTGAGGCGTATAGCAGGCAACAACGCGTTTCTACCCTTATACACGAAACCCGCATTAGTCTTGGTGACTGATGCGGGCTCCAAAGGAACTTTAAGATTGTCAGATCGCTGAGAGATTACTTATAAGTCAATTCAAAAGAGCCCTTACCGACCTGTTCCTCTGCCCCATCGCTGCGGCGTCCCGAAATGATCGTCGAATAAAAACCGGGACCGAGTAATTGCGTATGTAATGCGATCGAAGCCATCCTGCCTGTCTGATCCGAGGGTAAATCAACCGCGATTTTCGTCTTGCCCGCCTCGTCCACTACTTGGGCCTGGTACGCGACAAACTCCCCACTTGGGTTATATTCCACGCCAAGGCTGACGATTGCTCCTTTGGGAACCACAATTTTCTTCGCATCTCCAGAGCCATGCGCCATTCCTGTCAAGATATAACGATAGTCAACGCTGGCTACCTTTTCATTGTTTCCGGATTTTATCTGTTGCAGAAGCAAAGCCTCATAGCCGGCAAACGCCACACACGCTGCCAGAGCCAACGCCATCACCGGTACCGGTTGCCATGCGGGCTTCAAAAATGCCAGCCAACTCCTGCGCGGAGATGACGCTACTTGCTGAATGCGCTGGTCTACAACACCTTCGCGAGCAACTTCCTTGCCCGCGGCCAGAAAATCGGCCCCAAAGGTCACCGATTCAAGGCATTCGGGACAATCCAGGTAATGCTCCTCAAAAGCCTGGCGCTCCTGGTCCGTCATTTCCCGGAGCAGATAGCGTTCCGTCGCTTTCGTGTTTTCGGCTTCCTGATGGTTCATAACTTTGCTGCTTTCCATGCTCTATCTTTCTTCGTGCTCTATGCGTCTGGCGGCTTGTCCAGGATCTTCCTGGCTTTGATCAGTGACCGGTGCAGCAATAAGCGCAGATAGTCACGTGTGATCCCATGTTTCTGGCAGATTGCGTCCTTGTCGTCTTCGGCAAGAAATACTGCGCTCAAAACCGCACGGTCTTTTTCCGGCAGGCTCTTCAGTACGAGCATTACAGATTTACGAATTTCCTGATATCGAACCGAGTCGTCCGCCGAGTAGCGCGCATCCGGCAGATCAGGAAAATCGTTCGTTTCGCGCTCGCGCATTGCAATCTCTCCGCGAATGAACTCCTTGATTACGTTGTTACACACACCGTAAACATATGCCGGCAGACTTTCTGGACAATCAATTTTCCCTCCGTAGATGCTTTTCAATGCGCGAATGAGGGTGTCCTGACGGAGATCGTCCGCCTGCGACCCGTAAATACCCTGGCTGCGTAATTTGATAACAAGGAGCCGGTTGAAATGACCTGCAAAGTGCTCCTGGGTCCTGGGATCACGGGCCCTGAGTCGCTCGAGGTACTCTGAATCGAAAGGGGTGGGTTCCACGTTCTTCTTGTCAATCCAGTATACTTCACGCTTTCCAGGCGTCTCGGGAATTTCAATTTGTTCCGGGAATGGAAACATGAGCCAGACTCCTGTCTGGTTCGAACGCCCGATACTCCCGATAGTTTGGATCGCTGCAGACATTTCTTTACGAAACCCCGATTCAAAGCAAAAAGCTAAAAGCGCTGCGGTAGTGGCAAATCTGACCCAAAGTAAAGGCCGGGTTGTGAGTCAGCCATGGCCAGCGCGGAAATTGCAGTCGCCAAAACCACTGGCTCATTGGCATCGCTGATGAGGGCGGATGCCTGATCAATCGGCATTCTCCCGGCCGGCACACCCTGGCGCCAATCCCCATCCTCGGCCTGCATCTCACGCAGCCGGGCCGCAACCGGCCACGAACGAGAGATTCGCAGTCGTAACAGGCTGCGCAGCAACAAAGCCTGTCCATACGGGGTCTCAGCTTCCATCTTGACAGTAAGCTGGCTTACCTTGCTCAGCAGACTCATGGAAGCAAGTCCTACCGGCCAATCAAGAATCTCAGAGCAGACGTAAAGCCCGGCGGCCTCATTCCTTGGCGATAGCGTGAGAGCGGGCTGAATATGGCGAGTGAGAAATTCTTCCGTTTGCGGACCTGCCTGCTCCACGGCCTTACAGACGGTTGCAGTAACCGCAATGGCTTTGACTATATCCGATTCATTTTGCTGGCTGCGGGCGATGGCGAAACTCCCGTCCTCGGCACAGCACTTCATCAGGAAATTCAAGGCAGAGTCAGGTATTTTTCTTCCATGGGACCGCAAAGCGATCACGACCAATGCTGTAGTGAAGCAATCGCCCCGGCCCGAATTCAGGCATGTGCGATCCAGTGACCGGACCAGCCAATCCAACGATTGCTGCATCACTTGAACGCGCGAATGGGAGAGCAACTTACCCGGAAGTTCGGCCAGCCGGGCAAGAACGTATGCCGTCGACCAAACCGTTTCCGGACATGAACTGGCTCCCCACGCTCCGCTGGCCTGCAAAGCAAACAAGCGGTCCAGTCCTGAACGAATGACCCCTGCAGGATCCAGGGAATTACGTTTGACGATCCATGGACCCGATTTCCCGTGACTCGACATATGTTTTTGCATTGACATCGACTGGTTCAATTTCAGGCTCCGTCTTAGGCTCCGATTTTGACTTCCTGATAAGTAAGTGCGCTTCGGAACCAAACCGTTTCAGATCCACTTTAGAACGCTCGGGGCGACTCCTATCTCTCGCTACCCCTTTGCAATCAGTGGCTTAGTTTCATTCTGGACAAAAAAAGACTGCGGCTCGCGATGGCCCAGGATCTAAGACTCTGCTAATTAAAAGAATTAATCGAAGGCGACTGCACACATGTATGGAGTGAATGGCAGGTTTATCTAGAACCGTTTGTCGCGGTCAAAGACCTTATGTAGTTAAGAAGAGCTGTGTTTTGTCTTTAGATCAGCAAGACCAGCGAATGTTCATGGAATGCGAAAATTAAATTTCCTAATTTGCTGGTGCTGGCTCTATTTATCTGGCTAGTTTGTACTCGCTTGCGCTGCCTTCTTCCGGAAAAAGTTGGGCAGCGCGGACTCAAGGCGTCACCTCGGCGCTTGATACGCAGAACCGACGGACTCTTACCGGCTTATGCCTGTCACGCCCGAAGTGTCTCCAATCACAGGAGCACCACCTCACAATGAAAAAGAGTCGACGGGACTTACTCAAGATGGGAGCTATGGCTGGCGCAGGCATGGTCCTGCCCACAATTGCTTCCACGCAGACAGTTAATACGCGTGTTCACACCAATGGCGGAGTGACGTTTCATGGTCACGTATCCCGCCCAGCAGCCACGGCCAATGCAGGGCATAGCGGTTCGCTCAACCTTGCCCAGTTTGTTGATCAGTTGCCGATCATGCCGGTGATTCGTCCTTCAGCCAACGGCGTCACTCACATTCACATGCAGCAGACGCAACAGAAGCTGCACCGTGATCTGCCCCCCACCACCATATGGGGTTACAACGGAATCTGGCCCGGACCAACCATGGAAGTTCGCAGCGGCACGCCTGTCAAAATCAAATACCACAATGACGGACTGCCCACCACTCACCCTCTTCCAGTGGATCCGACTCTGCACGGTTCTGAAGCTGACAAGCCGCAGGTCCGCAACGTAGTCCACCTGCACGGTGCAAAAATCCTTCCCGAAAGTGATGGTTATCCTGAGGCCTGGATTTCACCGGATGGAGTTACCGGCCCGGTGCTCTATAACCCTGACGCATTCGTCTACCCCAATGACCAGCAGTCCACGTTGCTGTGGTATCACGATCACACGCTCGGCATTACCCGTCTGAACATGATCATGGGACTTGCCGGCGCATACATCATCCGCGATGTCGTGGAAGATTCACTCAATCTGCCGAAAGGCCAGTTTGAAATTCCATTGATCATGCAGGACCGTCTTTTCAATCCGGATGGCAGTTTCCTCTATCCGATTGCCGACGGTGGCACACACCAGTTCTGGATTCCTGAGTTCTTTGGCGACACCATGTGCGTCAACGGCAAGATCTGGCCGGTCCTGGACGTGGAGCCGCGGCGTTATCGCTTCCGCATGCTCAACGGCTGTAACGCACGCTTCCTGAACATGCGTATCGTCCGCACAGATGCGGCGGGGAACGCGCATGGCATGGCGGGCCCGCAGTTCTTCGTCATCGGAACTGACGGCGGCTTGTTGCCTGCTCCGGTTTCCCTGACCACTCTGTTGCAGCTTCCGGCAGAACGCTTTGACGTGATCGTTGACTTCACCGGCAAGGGCGGCCAGTTCTTCGTACTGAAGAATGACGCTCCCGCTCCGTATCCGGGCGGTGGTGAAGTGGTGCCCACGGAGATCATGATGTTCCGTGTGTCCAAGCCGCTTTCTTCGGAAGATACCTCAAGGATTCCGTTTGTACTCAACCCTGACCCGATGAACTTCCACCCAACTTCAGCCACTCGTAGCCGCGACCTGGTCTTGACGGAACTCGATCGCGACACGGACGGCTTCCCCATCATCGGCCTGCTCGACAACAAGAACTGGGACGATCCGGTCACGGAAGATCCCAAAGCCGGGTCCACGGAAATCTGGAACCTGATCAATGACACAGGTGATGCGCACCCCAAACACATTCACCTGGTGCAGTTCCAGGTTCTGAGCAGGCAACCGTTTGACCAGACAACCTATGACAACACCGGACAGCTCGTCTTTACCGGTCCGCCACAAGCGCCATTCCCTGAAGAGGTGCACGCCGCCAAAGACGTGGTGAAGTCCTTCCCGGGAACGGTGACCAAGCTAATCATGAAGTTCGATCTGCCCACCGGCACAAAAGTCGTGCCTGGACAACGTTACAAGTACGTTTGGCATTGCCACATCCTTGAGCACGAGGACAACGAAATGATGCGTCCCATGGATGTGGTGGGGTAGGCCCGAGCCCCCAGGCCGGCCGGCTGATGCAGCAGCCAACCTCGCATCAGCCGGGCCGAGGCTTGAGCATGGTTTGAACTTCCGGATTCTGAAGCCGAACGGATCGCATCGCGTTGGGCCACGAATTCCGGAAAGCAAAGCGGGAACTTACCTGTGCGAACCTTGGGGGTCCGCACTACACAGGTAGGAAAAGTTGTACCTCGGATGAGCTCGCTTTGCGATGACGGCCCTGGACAGAAACATTGTTCCAGGGCTGTCCTTTTGTCTTCATCTTATGTCGCTGCGCTCCAAACCCGCTCGAGACCGTATGTATCGTGGTTACTCTCTGTAGGCGCCTGTTACTGCGGGCTCGGCGCGTGGTCGGCCTCGCCCTTAGAGATATTGCCTTTGCTAATTGCCAACTGCCCTCCTGCTTCCGATCCCGGCGATGACGCGCGATGACGGCGATCTCGGCGATGCGTCATGGCCTGCAATAAATTACAATCTTTCTTCCACTTATGCGCACCTTTGAGAGCCTGACAGCACGTGAAATTCTTGCTCTGGCTATTTCGCTGGAGGAGGAAGACGAACGCATTTACGCCGACTTCGCCGAGGGAATGCGGCAGGACTTTCCCGCCACCGCCTCCATGTTTGACGGTATGCGCGAAGAGGAATCTGGCCATCGCCGCCGACTGATTGAACTTTATCAGGCGAAATTTGGTGAGCACATCCCGTTGATCCGGCGGACGGATGTCAAAGGTTTTGTCCATCGCCGACCCATATGGCTGAATCCCATGCGTCTGGACGCGGTACGCAAAGAAGCCGCCAGCCTTGAAGTTGAGACGCGCCGGTTTTACGAAAAGTCCGCTGCCCGCACCGAGGATGCAAGCATTCGCCAGCTGCTTAACGATCTGGCCCAGGAAGAGCGCAGCCATGAGCATCTTGCCGAGGAGATTGGCACCGGAAAGCTGGATCCTGCGGCGCGCCACGAAGAAGACGAAGCCAATCGCAAGCTTTTTGTTCTGCAGATAGTTCAGCCGGGCCTGGCTGGATTGATGGATGGTTCGGTGTCCACGCTGGCGCCGGTTTTTGCAGCGGCGTTCGCGCAGCATAAATCGCATATTGCTTTTTTGGTCGGCATGGCGGCCTCACTGGGTGCGGGTATCAGCATGGGATTTGCAGAAGCTCTTTCTGACGACGGCAGTCTCACCGGTCGTGGACATCCCTGGATTCGCGGTCTGGTGTGCGGCTTGATGACAACGGTTGGCGGCATCGGTCATACGCTGCCGTTCCTGATTACCAACTTCAAAACTGCATTTACCGTGGCTGTCGTGGTGGTATTGATCGAGCTTGCCGCCATTGCCTATATACGCCACCGCTTTATGGATTCGCCGTGGGTTTCTGCTACGCTCCAGGTCGTTCTGGGCGGTGCGCTCGTATTCGCCGCCGGCGTGCTGATTGGAAGTTCGTAGTTCGTCTGATTTCTTGTCGCTCCGCTCCAAAACCGCTCGAGAGCATGTTCCCTTGTCACCTTTCCATGGCCCCTGACACGACGGACTCGGCGCGTGTTCGGCCTCGCCCGTATTCCGCCATTCTTTTGCGATGATCCGCGATCATCCGCGTTGATCCGCGGTAAGAGTTTTTGCCAGCCGTTAATCCCAGAGCACCGACCGATCGATCTCGCTGATCTTCGTCTTGCCCGTCAGCGCCATTGCCATTTGCAGTTCGACTTTCAGGATTTCCAACACTCGGGCCACTCCCGCCGATCCGGCAATCGACAGCGCATATAAATAAGGACGCCCCACCAGCACCGCATTCGCGCCCAGAGCCAGCGCCTTTAGTACATCAGTCCCGCGCCGGATGCCGCCATCCACCAACAATGGAATTCGTCCCTGCAGCTTTTGTGCGATCCGGGGCAGAGCCTGCGCTGTGGAAGGTAACGTGTCCAGATTGCGGGCGCCATGATTGGAGACAATGATTCCCGCCACACCTGAATTCGCCGCTCGCACCGCATCGTCAGGATTCAACACACCTTTGAGCAGCACCGGCACTTTGCTGAAAGAGCACAGCCACTCAATGTCTTTCCACGTCAGTTTAGGATTGAGTAAGTCGCTATAGATTGCGCCACGCGTTGGGCGATGTGTGACGGCGCCGAAATTGAGGTTGGGCAGTGTGCAATCCTCCGGCAGCCGGAAGGCGGTCCGCACTTCGCGATGTCGAGCGCCAAGCACAGGAGTGTCCACCGTGACACAGAACGCTCTGCACCCGCCACTTTGTGCGCGTTCCACCATTTCGGTCACAATCTCCCGGCTCACCATGTAGAGCTGGAACCATAAAGGTTGTGTCGCCATGGCCGCCAGTTTTTCGATTGGCTCATTCCCAAATGAACTCATCACCATCCCGGCCTGGGCCAGATTTGCACCTGCAACAGTCGCCAGCTCCGCCTCTTTGTGGCACAGGCGATGAAATGCCGTCGGCGCCAGCATGATCGGCATGGTGAATTTTTGGCCGATGATCTCCACGCTGAGATCGAGATCTGACACATCAACCAGAACGGTTGGTTTCAATCGCAGCTTCTGCCAGTCTTCCACATTGGCGCGCAGTGTGAGTTCATCGGCGGCCGCCCCGGTGACGTAACCGTATGTCATGGCTGACATGGTGGCCTGCGCCAGTGTTTCCAATTCGGGAAGAGAAAGAATGTCCTCAGCTTTCATCATCGAAGAGTATAGCTGGAAAAAAACTTACCGCTGATGAACGCTGATCGGAAAGCAATTAGCAATTGGCAATTAGGAACTAGCAAAAGCAAAACCTTGCCGCTGGTTAACGCGGATCGTCGCAGATAAATAATGCGGGCTTCTTTCGTCCCTCTATAAGGGCGAGGCCGACTTGCGCGCCGAGCCCGCTGCGACAGGAGCTAGAAGGGGCTGGCGGGGAAAATGTTCGCGAGCGGTTGTGTCGCGCAGCGACCCAAAAAGAAAGACAGGCCGACTTGCGCGCCGAGCCCGCTGTAACAGGAGCCATGGAAAACTGACAAGGGAAATCACTGCCCTAGCGGTTTGGAGCGCAGCGACAAAATTATTGGTACCCGAGCCCGCTGCATCGGGAGCTAGAAGGTGTGGGCGGGAGAATCGCTCTCAAGCGGTTTGGAGCGTAGCGACAAAAAAAAACCACATTACTACTCATCACTACCGAGCTGCCACCCGTCTCTTTGCATTTCAGACCTCAGGAAGCGTTGCAGAGAGGTCCGCACATTTGCCGGCATTTCACCGAACTGTATGCCGTGTTGGCCTTCCTTGTTGGCCCAGGTCACGCGACCCGGCAGATCGGCACTGCCTGCGATTCCAGGGATATTCAGTGAAATGGTGATTGGTCCACCTGTCTTCAAGGGCTTTTCCGTGCTTACGCCGGCGCCGCCCTGGCTCAAGTTGACCAGCACTCCATCAAATTGATCATTGCCGTATTTCAACTTCACTGGCAATTCCAGATGGGCGCGATAGTAACGCTGCTGGCTCAAGCTCAATGTGCCCGCCGGAGATTGTTCCGCACTTTCGCGATAGGACTTCAGTTTTCGCAGAAGAGTGCGTCTTGAAATGCCCAGCGCCTGTGCCGCCTTGCCCTGGTTATTCCCATTCTTTTCCAGCGCCTGGAAAATCATCTGTCGTTCCACCTGGCTGAGTTCGCCCGTCGCAGGCGCGGCGTCTTCATCTGTCTGAGTTACACCAGGAAGCAGCAGATCTTCAGCGGTAACCTGGAACTGAGCATCATGTCCCTGCAGGACAGCCCGAAAGACTACGTTTCGCAGTTCGCGAACATTGCCCGGCCAGGAATAAGCGAGCAGCGCGTCAACCGCACTCTGGGTAAACACGGAGTCTGGAAAATGTTCGTGGAGCACTTGTTCGGCGATGCCCAGCACATCTTCCGGACGATCACGTAAGGCTGGGACTTCCAGCTTGAACTGCGCCAGGCGATGATAGAGATCGCTCCGGAAACGGCCGGCGCGCACATGCTCTTCCAGATCGCGGTTGGTTGCGGCCACCACACGCACGTCAACGCTCACTTTCTTGCTGCCGCCCAGACGATAGTAAGGGACTCCGTCAAGCACGCGTAAAAGCTTTACTTGGACCTTGAGGTCCAAATCACCAATTTCGTCCAGGAACAGAGTGCCCTTATCCGCGAGTTCAAAGAAACCGGGCTTGAGTGAATCGGCTCCGCTGAACGCGCCTTTTTCGTAACCAAAAAGTTCGCTCTCCACCAGGTGTTCCGGGATCGCGGCACAGTTTACGTCCACCAGAGCGTTGTTGCAGCGCAGGGATGAGTTGTGGATTGTACGGGCAATCATTTCTTTGCCTGTACCGGTTTCGCCGATGATCAGAACGGCCGCGGGATGGCGGGCTACTTTCTCCGCCAGCTTCATCACTCGCTTAAGCGATTCGCTGCGCACCACCAGCTTGCTCATGTCCGCGGATGACTGAGCGGAGGCGGCGAGATGTTCGCCGGGAGTCACTTGCATAAACGCCGTGGTGGAAGTTTGGGCTGCTTCAAGATATGCCAACTCGTGGCGTCAATAATGTCGCAAATGGTGTTGCTAAGCAACCATCAAAAGCCATCGTACAATTACTTTGGTCAGACCGGCAAAACCGGGGTTCGTTTTCATGTCCGTTCGTCAGGCGTGCCACTCCCCGCTGTGACACTCTGGCACACCGTCTGGCCCATTCCGGGCGTCAAAGCGGCGCAGGCGCAGAAAATTGCACATTTCCTTGGACGAACGGCATATTTAAGTCTTTTCGATTGAAGTCGATAGCCCCGATTACAAGACCGTGCTTTGGCCCCCAAGTTGCCCTTACATTCCCTGGTAGTCGGAATACCCGGTAGTCGGAAAACCCGGCTGTTGAAAAACTATGTCCCGAAAGGCAACATTCTTCTATTTCGTGGTCTGCGCCGCTGGCATGAGCGCTCTCATGTCCGGGGTGTGGAATTTTGCTGTTTCCGATCTATCCAAATTTCTGGTCTATCTGCTGCTTTCTGTCTTTGCCTCCAGATTGAAAATTAACATTCCGGAGATGAATGGGACGGTTTCCGTCAATTTCGTTTTCATTCTTATCGGCGTTGCGGAATTGAATTACAGCGAAACTCTGATCATTGGTTGCGCGGCGATCCTCAGCCAATCGCTCATGATTCGCGGCGACGGGTTCAATCTGGTGCAGTCCGCCTTCAACGTCTTGAGTGCGGCCTTTGCTGTATGGGGCGCTTACTACACCTATCATGGGCCAATCGCTCGGCTGGCAGGAAACAGCCCGTATCTTCTGATCATGCTGGCGGCCTGCGTTTATTTTGTCCTGAATACGCTGCCGGTGGCAGCCATCATCTCTCTTACTGAGGGCAAGGCGCTGCGGCGGGTGTGGCGCAACTGCTATGTCTGGTCATTTCCGTATTATCTTGCCGGGGCCGGAATCGCAGGCCTGGTCAGCCTGATTAATCGACAGTTCTCATGGGAGACGTCATTGCTGGCGTTTCCCGCCATGTTTGTCATTCACCGCTCGTACCGTCTTTATTTGAGCACGCTGGAAAGTGAAAAGCGTCAGGTGGAAGACATGGCAGGATTGCATCTTCGCACCATTGAGGCGCTGGCGCTGGCCATTGAAGCCAAAGACCAGACATCACAAGACCACCTGCAGCGTGTACGCGTGTACGCAGTGGAACTGGGCAAGCGCTTGCATCTTTCTCACAATGAGCTTGAAGCGTTGCGCGCCGCCGCTTTGTTGCATGACATTGGTAAGCTGGGCGTTCCTGAAAATATCATCTCCAAGCCAGGGCGGCTCACTCCGGAAGAGTTTGAGAAGATGAAGATCCATCCCATTGTGAGCGCTGAGATTCTGGAACAGGTGCAGTTCCCGTATCCTGTAGTTCCCATTGTCAGGGCACACCATGAAAAATGGGACGGGACCGGATACCCTGATGGGCTCCGGGGAGAAAGCATTCCTATTGGCGCACGCATCCTGGCCGCAGTCGATTGTCTGGACGCGTTGACCTCAGATCGCCAGTACCGCAGCGGCCTTACCCTTGAGCAGGCCATGAACCACGTCTCTTCCGAGGCAGGCCGGGCTTTTGATCCCAAAGTGGTTGAGCTGTTGGAGAAGATTTATCTTGAATTGGAAACGCTTGCTGGATTCAAGCCGGCCCCGAGCTATGTTCACATACCGGACATGATTTCAGATCAGGTGACCATCCTTCCGGTCATCGTTTCGGCCAAAGCAGAACCGCCGCCCACAGGCAGTTTCCTCACTTCCATTGCCGCCGCTCGACAGGAGGCACAGATTCTGTTTGAGCTGAGCCATGATCTTGGCAACTCACTCAGTCTGGATGAAACACTATCAGTTTTGAGTATTCGCCTCAGGAAGCTCGTTCCTTATTCATCCATGGCGGCGTACATTTTGCGGGGAGAAGAGCTGGTTCCGGAATATGTAGGTGGAGATAACTTCCGGACCTTCGCGGCTTTGCGCATCCCGGTGGGAGCAGGCCTTTCAGGCAGCGTGGCCCAGACCCGTAAGGCGATTCTGAATGGAGATCCTGCACTTGAGCCTGGCTATTCAGAAGACTCCGCGCATTTCCAGCCTTTGCGGTCAGCCATTTCTGTGCCTCTGGAAGGTCTTCAGGGCGTGGTGGGTGTGCTGACGCTCTATAGTTCGGAACTCGACGCTTACACGGCGGATCATCTGCGCATTCTGATGGCGATCAGCAACAAAGTCGCTCTCTCAGTGGAAAACGCCTTGGCCTTCCAGCAGGCGGAGAATTCAGCCACCACTGACTACCTTACGGAACTGCCCAATGCGCGATCTCTGTTTCTGCATCTTGACCGCGAAACTGCCCGCAGTCGCCGGCTCAAAACATCTCTAACCGTCATGGTCTGTGACCTGGATGGCTTCAAACAAGTCAATGACCGCTTTGGACATCTGGAAGGCAATCGCATTCTGCGCTTGTTTGCCCGCAGCCTGCAGGGATCATGCCGCGAATATGATTATGTGGCCCGCATGGGCGGCGATGAATTTGTGATTGTCGCACCGGGACTTGGCGCCTCTGCGGCTCGAGCGCGAGGCATATGTCTGAGTGAGTTGGCCAGCGCGGCCGGGCGGGAAGTTTGCGGTGAAGATTTTCTCTCACTCAGCGTGGGATGCGCTATGTACCCTGAAGACGGGACAGATGCCGAACAACTGCTGGCGGAAGCTGATCGCCGCATGTACAGCGACAAGCAGCAAAAGCAGAGCAACAACCGCTGGGTGGTGGCCGACCCCACCAAAGAATGAATCGGCAGTCTAGTTGGTCAGTTTGAAAAACTGACCAACTACAGTATCAGCGTCTAGCGATTCGCTCGCGAATCGCGGGCCTTTAGGCAGACGTTCATCGCGCAGCGATGAAATATTTACGCCAAACTTCACCAGTACCCTTTTTAAGTACCTGCTGTTTTATTCTGCGCAACTCTTCATATAGTAAGACCCAGCAATTCCAATGTTTAGCGTACGTTTGTTCTACTTCGGCAGTTAACCTTTCCTTACATCCGCTCTGGTTTACAGACCTCCCAAATCGGCATACACTCGTCAGTTCCTGAAATTCACCCTCTGAGGCCAATAATGCTCTTGAAAAGAGTTGTTCCAATCATCCTTCTGGCGGCCACGGCTGCCTTCGCACAGGGCGGCGCGCCTGCCCAAAAGGACGCAAAGAAGGCTCCTACGCCGGCCGTAACCGCTGAAAAGTCCGCGGTACCTTCCACCACCAAGACGGTTGCGCGCCCCAAATCCTTTGATCTGGATGCGATGGATAAAACCGTTAATCCCTGCGAAGACTTTTACGAATATGCCTGCGGCAACTGGCGCAAGAAGAACCCCATCCCTTCCGATCAAGCTCGCTGGGGACGCTTCAACGAACTGGCCGAATACAATCGCCAGACCTTGCACCAGATCCTTGAGAAGGACGCAGCCAACAATCCCAAACGGACACCCGTCCAGCAGAAGATTGGCGATATGTACCAGTCCTGCATGGATGAGACCGCGGTCAACAAGAAGGGAAAAGCCCCTCTTAAACCGGAACTGGACAAGATCGCTGCAATCAGCAACAAAGATCAGCTGATCGATACCATCGCATACCTGCAAAACATCGGTGTGCCGGTGCTTTTCGGTTTCAGCGCACAGCCTGACCTGCACAATGCAAGCACGCAGATTGCCGGCGTAAGCCAGGGCGGATTGGGACTTCCTGATCGCGATTACTACCTGAACCAGGACGCCAAGTCACAGGAGACGCGCCAGAAATATCTTGAGCATGTGGCCACAACGTTTACTTTGCTGGGCGATAGCCCGGAGGCTTCCAAAAAGGAAGCCCAGGCCGTCATGGACATTGAGACCAAGCTCGCGGAGGCGGCTTTTGAGCGCGTAAAAATGCGCGATCCCAAGAATCGCGATCACAAAATGAAGGTCTCCGAACTCGCAACGCTGGCGCCAAACTTTGAGTTTGAACGCTACTTCACCGCGCGTTCCGCGCCCAGCTTCACTGAAATCAACGTTGTTCCGCCTGATTTCTTCCAGAAGGTTGATCCCGTCCTCGCTTCGGTTTCCCTGGATGATTGGAAAACCTATCTTCGCTGGCACGCAACTCGCGCGGCATCGCCGTTACTTTCAGAAGATTTCGTCAATGCAAATTTCGACTTCTACGGCAAATTCCTGAGCGGACAGAAAGAACTCCAGCCCCGCTGGAAACGTTGCGTACAGACAACGGACGGTCTTCTGGGCGAAGCGCTGGGCCAGCCTTATGTCGATGAAACGTTCGGCAAAGAAGGTAAAGAGCGCATGCTGCAAATGGTAACTGCGCTGGAACAGGCTTTGGGCGAAGACATCAAGACCCTGGACTGGATGACGCCTGAGACCAAAACCAAGGCCGGAGAAAAGCTGACGGCCATCAGCAACAAGATCGGCTTCCCGGATAAATGGCGCGACTACGGCACGGTGACAATTGTCCGCGGCGACTTGTTGGCCAATGCGCAGGCAGCGCGCACGTTTGAAGTGAAGCGCAACCTCAACAAGATCGGTAAGCCGCTCGACAAGGCCGAATGGAGCATGAGCCCGCCAACGGTGAATGCCTACTACAATTCCGCTGAGAACAACATCAACTTCCCGGCCGGCATTCTCCAGCCGCCGTTCTTTGATCGCAACGCGGATGACGCTGTGAACTTTGGCGGCATCGGAGTGGTCATTGGACATGAGTTGACGCACGGCTTTGACGATCAGGGCAGCAAATTTGACGCCATCGGCAACTTCACTGACTGGTGGACACCCGCTGACCGCGCAGAGTTCGATAAACGTACCGGATGCGTGGCCGACGAATACAGCTCGTTCGTCGCGGTGGATGATTTGCACCTCAACGGGCGGTTGACGCTGGGTGAAAACACCGCCGACAACGGCGGTATCCACATCGCCTTGATGGCCCTGCGCAAACAGATGGAAAAAGATGCCAAACTGGCCCAGGAAAAAGAAGGCTTCACTGCTGAGCAGCGCTTCTTTGTTGGCTTTGCCCAGGTCTGGTGTGAGAACCACACACCGGAGAGCGCGCGCTTGCTGGTGAAGACGGATCCGCATTCACCGGGTCAGTATCGCGTGATTGGCACGGTGCAGAACAACGCCGACTTTGCCAAGGCGTTCAATTGCAAGCCAGGACAGAAAATGGTGAGCGCTAACGCCTGTCACGTCTGGTAAAAGTTCCTCGCTCGCAACAACAAGGATGCCGCACTGGATTTTCAGTGCGGCATTTTTATTTTCTCTTTTGGCCGAATCCTTTGGCCTCTCGATCATTTTTCAACGAGTGATAACGTTGAACTTGTCATCCTGAGCGGAGTCGGAGCGCATGCGACGACGCAGTCGAAGGATCCCGAGGATGCCATTCGTGACCATGCCGCTTCAGGGAATTCTTCCGAGGCAAAACTAACCTCGTCATCCCGAATCCCCGTCAACGAACGCGCGAAGTCGGGCCCCCATTCGCGCCCGCTTTTGGCGTGAATGGGCAGAGCGCGTGAGTAGGGGTGAGGGACCTTGTGCTTGCATTTCTGAGGTTTGGGAAGACGTCACCACCATCCACAAGTAATAGCGGGTAGCTCTTTGCCCACTCGGCGTGGAGCAGCCGTTCATGCCTTTCCTTGCTGCTGAAAGCTCGGGGTGGAGCAGGCATTTATGCCTGCATTAAACAATCGATTGACTTCGGCTTCAGCCGCTGAGGTAAAAAAAATCAGACAAGTTTTACCAACTTGTATCCAATTGTCATCCTGAGCGTAGTCGAAGGATCTATGTATTTCGCAATAAAAAGCTCACCGCCTCCAAAGTAAAACGCCATTCACGTTCCTACAGTCCGCGCAAAGCCGGGGCCACCGGACGGCGCGCCGCCCGAATTGCCGGAGGCAATCCGCCAATCAATCCCATGATCAAGGCAAAGATAATGCCCTGAATCAAAAGCGGCGGAGTGATCTTGAAGGCAAAAGCCAGATGTGAAAAGGTCTGCCAGTTCAGGGCGCCGGTGGTCAGGCCATTGAGCGGCAGAACCACCAGGCAGCCAACTAAACCGCCGACAAAGGAAATCAGCAGCGCTTCCACGGTAAAGGAAAAGACAACCGAGCCCGCGCCGAAGCCCAGAGCGCGCAGCGTGGCGATCTCACGCGAGCGTTCGGAAATAGCGGAGTACATCGTATTGAGAGCGCCGAATACAGCGCCGATCGCCATGATGCCGGCAACAATCCCGCCTAGCGTGGTGATAAGCGTGGTCATGGTTTGTGATTGCTTGCTGTAGTAATTCACTTCGCGATCAACATCCACGTTCATGCGCGGATCAGCGCTTACCTTGTCTTTGAATTGTTGAATTGCGTCCGGCGACGTGAGGTGAACGGTCACGGATTGAAAGATATTGTCCGGACGTTTATAGACCTGATTCAAAACATGAGCGTCTGCCCAGACTTCCGAATCAAAGGCGCTTCCCCCGGCGTCAAAGACGCCGACAACGTGCCATGTGGCGCCGCCAAACCGAATTTCGCGACCCATATTCAGGCCGGCATAGGTGCCAGAGACATTCTTGCCGACTACCAGTTCGGTGAGTCCGGGCTGAAAGAACCGGCCTTCCACGATCTTGAGTGTCTTCCGGACCTCAAGCGCCGAGGGAGAAACGCCGCGAATCTGGACGTTAGCGTCAGTGCCGGTGCTGATCAACGGGAAAGGCGCGATCATCACGGCCTCGGCTGAGACCAGCGGACCATTAACGCCGCGGGCAATGCCGGGAGCGTCTTGCAGGATGCGGACTTCGTCCAGTGTGACGGCGCCGTTCATTTCCGCATTGGCGCCCGCGCGCAGGATCAGAGCGTTGTCTGGAGTGCCGGAGGCAACCAGCGTGGCTTTGAACCCGTGCGCCAGAGAAAGCATGGCGACGAATACGCCAACGGTTCCTGCAATGCCCAATACGGCGACAATCGACGAGTTCCAGCGCTGCCTGACGCTGCGCAGGTTGTAAGTAATAGGTATCGCCATCACACTCTCCTTAGCGCGTCTACCACGCGCAAGCGCATCGCGCCGATTGCAGGAATGATGCCGCTGATGAGCCCGACTGTTAACGCCAGGGCAAACCCCGTGACCAGCGCCGCATTCGGAACTTTGAAGAATGGCAGCACGTTGGGAAGGGGATTGCGCCACGCGGCAATCGCCTTGGCCGCAAGGATTCCCAGTCCACCGCCAATCAGCGAGATCAGCAGTGATTCCGCCATGACAAAAAACAACACAAAGCGATCAGAAAATCCTACGGCTTTTAAAACCGCAAGCTCTCCAGTGCGCTCACGCACGGCAATGGCCATGGTGTTGCCGGTAATCAGCAAGAGAGTAAAGAAAACCACGCTGCCAATGGTGATGATGAGAAATTGAATGTTGCCCAGTTGCTTGACGAAGCCCGTAGCGAATGATTTCTCCGTCTCCGTCTTCGTTTCATAGCTGGAGTTGGCAAAGGTTTCGTCAATGGCCTTGGCGATGCGGCCCGCGTCGTCGGGATTATCAACCCGCAACGTGTACCAGCCGACCAGGCCTTTCAGGCGGTCCGGCATGCGCTCCTGAAAGTAATCCCACTGGAACCACATCTGCGTCTCATCCTGCTGAGAGTCTTTGCCGCGATAAATGGCGTCAAGATTGAACTCCCAGTTACCGGGGAATATGTCGCCCTTAATCGGGATGCGGTCGCCAACTTTCCAGCCAAATCGACTGGCCGTCTGTGCTCCAACTACCGCTCCCTGACGGTCCTTCACAAAGTTGCTCCATTCGGTGTCCGCGATCTGCAATTCGGGATACACCTGCCGCTGGTTCTCAACGTCAATGGCGAACTTGGGGAAGAAGTTCTTGGGGTCCTGATAAACGCCGCCGAACCAGTTCATGTGGGTGATCAGCGTCACGCCTTTGATCTGGCGGATCTTGTCCATGTAGGAAAGAGGCACCGGGTTGATCAAGGAAGTGCGATTGATGGTCACCAACCGATCAGCGCCGGCTACGTCAACGCCCTGATTGAATGCGCCGCGAATGGCCGCGAGCATTCCGAACAGGAACAACGCGACGAAGAATGAGCCCAGCGTGAGCGTAAGGCGGATTTTCTTGCGAAAGAGATTGGCAATCAGCAGCGAACCATACTTCATCGCGCACCCCCGCTCATGGCTCCTTCCAGTCTTGAGGCTTCCACCAGCGATCCCTTATTCAAATGCAGCGTGATATCCGCACGTTCCGCCACCTGGGGATCATGCGTGACCATCAGCACCGTCTTCTTGTACTGCTTCACCAGAGTGAGTATCAGGGACATGATGTCATCGGCGCTCTTGCGGTCCAGGTCGCCGGTGGGTTCGTCGCACAGCAGGAAAGTCGGATCAGAAACGATGGCGCGGGCAATCGTCACGCGCTGCTCCTGCCCGCCGGAAAGCTGGCGAGGGAAGTGGTGCATACGGTCGGCAAGGTCCACCAGCGTAAGCGCCGTCTCCACGTGCTTGCGCCGCTCTGCTTTCGAAAGCTTGGTGAGCAGCAGGGGCAGCTCAACATTCTGGAATGCGGTAAGCACCGGAATCAGGTTGTACATCTGGAAGACGAAGCCTACGTGGCGCGCGCGCCATTCCGTGAGGTGACCGCGCGACATATGCGTGATCTCGTCGCCTGCGACGGTGATGCTGCCGGCGGAAGGAACGTCCAGCCCACCCAGAAGGTTGAGCAGTGTTGTCTTGCCGGAGCCGCTGGGGCCCATGAAGGCCACAAAATCGCCCTGATCAACATCCAGGTTCAAGCCTTGAAGCACGTGGATCTCTTCGCCGCCGCGATAATACTTCTTGTCCAGGCCGCGAACGTTAATCAAGCTTGAAGTGCTTCCTGATCCGTCAACACGTACCATAGTTGCTCCTTATTGTTTTACTTCCACCGTCTGCCCGTCATGCAGGTTCTCAGCGCCGCGCAAAACAACGCTGTCACCCGGGGAAAGACCGGCCATAATTTCCACGTCACTGCCGCGTGTTGCTCCAAGCGTCACGGCATGGCGTTCAAGTTTTTTCTGGTTCACCAGGTAGACCACTGAAGTTGCGCCTTCCTTGCGGACGGCCGCGGCAGGAACAATCGCGCGCGCTTCACTCGCGCCTTTGGGCTTGCTGGCGTTGGGATCATCACCCAGGAACGCCACTTTCACGCCCATGTCCGGCAAAATGCGTGGGTCGAGCTGGTCAAATGACACGCGTACCTTCACCGTGGCTTTCTGGCGGTCGGCTGTAGGAATCACAGTGCGTACGGTGGATGGAATCTGCCAGTCCGGATATGCGTCTAACGTGGAGATGACTTTCTGTCCAGGACTCACTCGCGCAATATAGGACTCATTCACATCCACTTCAACTTCCAGTGATTTCATATCAACCACCGTGGCGATGCCGGTACGCGTAAAGCCACCGCCTGCTGAGACCGGCGAGACAATTTCTCCAGCTTGAGCGTCCTTGGAAACCACCTTGCCGTCGTAAGGCGAACGGACGGTGCAATTATCCACGTCCTGTTGTGAAACGCCGATGCGCGCATCAGCGGCCCGCGTCTGTTCTTTTGTCAGCGAGATCTTGGAACGCAGGCTGTCGGCAGCCATCTGTGCTGCGTCAAAGGCCTGCTGGCTGTTGATGCCGGCAGCGCGCATGGATTTGGCGCGCGTGAGTTCACGGTCAGCATTGGCCAGCTGGACTTCCAGGTCGGACAACGCCGCTGCCGTGGCATCACGGTCTCGTCTCGCAGAATTCAACGCCGCGTTCGGTTGCGAGCAATCGAGAATTGCCAGCACCTGGCCGGCTTTTACCTGCAAGCCTTCTTCCGCGTAGACTTTTTCGACCAGGCCGGTAACTTTTGCCGCTACGGTAGCGCGACGGCGCGGCGTAACGTATCCGCTGGCGTTGAGCAGGGCTTGAGCACGAGCGTCATTGGCAGCGCGGGCGGAGGTGACTTCAACCACCGGCGTGCTGGGCCGAAGGGCGACAAGCGCCGCCACTGCCACGGCCAGCACCAGCACTGCGACAATGATCAGCGCGATTCGGGTTTTATTGCTCTTTGGCTTTCGCGATCTGTCATCAATACGCAACGAGCTTAGATCGGGCCGCGGAGGCTGAGAAGTTGTACTCATAAGATAGAAATCTGCCAGGTTCGTTGGCGAAATTTAACGGCATCTTCAGCCGTGGATACTGCTTGCTGATTCAGCAAGATTTACAGTCCCAGATTTATAGTCAATGATAAATGACGCTGCATACTTTCTCACGGCGCCAGGGCCGTTAATTCAATAGAAAAATTATGCGGTTCGGCGAAAAATGCCGTAAGTGTGGAATGTCATCAACGTGAAATGACATTTGTCATGAGACATGTCTCGACGATTGACGATTTAAGAGACCAATTGGTGCTTACGTCCCGGAGCAATCCTTTGCCGCCTGCTGGCATGTTTTGGCGTTATGCAAAATCTTTGACCGGTGTTTGCTTAAGTCTTTGCCCTCACGCTCTGTGGGATAAGCGGTGTTTTCTCCCTTAAGTCCCTTCCACAGAATTTCATTGAAGGCCTGCGCGTCCAGCTTGTCTTCTTCGCTGAAATCGAAATTCCTGGTCTGTTCGGCCCAGTAAGAAGATGAATGGATCGGCTGCGCGACGCCAGCCGAACTTGCATGGTCCTGCTCATCGGAATCCGGTGGCAGCGGCAGCTCAGTATCGCGAAGGATCGCAGGCACGCGAGCCTTGAAGGTCCATGATGCATCCTTCATCGTGAAGATCGCAGTCATCGGCGACTGGTAGGCATCATTGATGCCCAGAGCGCCAATCCCCAGGATCTCTTCAATGGTACGCAGCATGGACACGGTAGTGTAGTGTTCAGAGATCACTGCGCCTTTCTTCACATACGCGCCAAAAACGAAAGCGATGCTGCGATGTGCGTCCACATGGTCAGGACCGTTCTGCGCGTCGTCTTCCAGCACGCAGATCACTGTGTCGCGCGCGTATTTGCTGCGGGAGATTTTTTCCGCCAGCATGCCCAGTGCATAGTCATTGTCGGCCATCTGGGCTTCCACGGTGTTCACGCCATCAGCAGCCTCGCTGAAATTGCCGAAATGATCGCGTGGCAACCGAACCAGCTCCAGCGCGGGCAGGCTGTCATTCTTTACGTACTCATCGAACTCGCGTTCCCATTCTTTGAAGCGCCAGAAATCTGCAAAGCGCATATCAAAGCTGCGGAAGTAAGGATCGGTGATGTCCTGCAAGGCAGCTTTCGTGGGGAAAGCAACGCGCGTTGAAGTCTCGTGCGGATCATGAAGCAGAGGCACGGCCGGGCCGCCTTCCGGCGTCGCCGAATAATGTGCCAGATTGGCGAAAAAACCGTAATTGCGAATGCTGATCTTCGCTCTCAGAGCGCTGTCCCACAAGTAACCGGCGCCGGATTCATCTTCTGGACTGTCAGGCGCCGCCACGTCAGCGGTGCCGGGAAGCTGATCTTCAGGATCGTTGATCTTGCCATAAAAACGCTCTTGCTGGTTCCTGGCGCCAACGTTAATACCGCGATTCATCCCTTCCACGTCGTAATTCAGGCCCCGTGCAGCGTAGTTCATGGGAATGGTGCGTTCGGTGTAGTCGGTGGCGCGCGCGGCTGTACTCCAGTTCCATCCGTTCCCGCTCACTTCGCCGCTGGTATAGAAGTTGTCCAGCGTAACAAAACGTCGTGCCAGTTCGTGATGATTGGGCGACATGGGATCCGGGAAGAGCGTGAGCGTGGGGTCGCCATTGCCTTTTTCAAGGTCCCCCAGCACCTGATCGTAAGAGCGGTTTTCCTTCACGACGTAAATCACGTGGTGGATCTTACCCCGCAGAAACGTAAAGAGTTTTTCCTCATCCGCGCGCTTTCGGGGCTGCTGCTTTGCCGAGGCCGCAAAATGATTGTTGGCCGCCACCTGCATCGTAAGTGTGCGCAACTCGTCCGGCTGCGGACGGGGAATGATCGCAAGGCCGCCTTTTTCCAGTTGCAAAACGTATTGTTGCGCCAGCGCGCATGGCCGATCGCCTGAGGTGGCCAGATTGTTGCGGCATGCTTTGGGGTTGGGGCCGGCGTTGGACTTGGCGTACGTGACGTAAAGAAGTTTGCCGTCGCGCGCCGCACTCACTGACGTTGGATACCAGCCAGTCGGGATCAGGCCATTGACGGCGCTGTCGTCGGGATCTTTGTCGAGACGGATCAGGGCCAGCGAGTTAGTCCCTGCGTTGGTGACGTATAAAGTCTTCTCGTCAGGTGAAAGCGCCAGACTGGTGGGAATGCTGCCTTTGAAATTCTTCTTGCCCGTAAGCATGCTGGCGGGTGCCGTGGTCTTGATCTCGGCGACGATGCTGTCCTTCGTTGTATCAACAATCACCACGGAGTCGCTGTTATCGGCCACGGCAAACAAAAGCGTCTGCGCTTTGTTCAGAATCATCTTGCCGGGCTGGCCGTGTGTCTTGATGCGGGCCGCGATGGTCGGGGCGGCGTGCAGGTCCAGGACCACGATCTGTCGGTCGCGCAGGCTGGAGACATACGCTTTGTCATCACCATTGAAAGCCACGCCGTAAGGGTACTCGCCACCGGGAACACCTTTCTGCGCCGGATCGTTCTTGCCGGGACGAAGGTCCAGTTCCGCTATGACTTTCTTCGCCACCGTATCGATGAGCGTGATCGAATCATTTGCTGAATTGGCGACCACCAGTTTTTTGCCGTTTGCGCTTACCGCCAGCCCCGCAGCCATGGGCTTGTTCCCATGTTCATCACCTTCTTCGCTGGAGCCTATGCCAAGACCGAACTTGTGCCCGAGCGCTATGGCTGGAAGTGATTCCGCCCACTGTCTGCCGGATTTTGATTCAACGTTTTGATTGAAGACGTGAATGTTGTCATCCATGCCGCCGGCGACATAAAAAGCGTGACCGTCCGGCGCCCATGCAATTCCAACATAAGTATTCGGAACGGCAATGACCTGCTGCTTCACCGGAGGATTACGGCCAACGTCATAAACAAAAACATATTCATTGGAGAGCGCAGGAATCTTTTTGGCTTTGATGTCCGCCACCTGATTGAATCCGCTGGTAAGGACCAATAGAGTCGCGCCGTCAGGGCTGAGCGCTGTCGAAATAGGATGATCGGCTTTGTACTGCGGCATATCCGGCAGATCAGGATTAAGCGAAAGCAGTACTGTGCCCCGAGTGGCGGCCGGCGTAATGCTCATGCCGGTGGGCAACTGCTGCGGAGCAGGTTGTGCCAGAGAGGATCCCAGCAAAGTAACTATGAGTACGACTGCCAGTGCCACGTATTTTGAAAGCCGATTGAGTAGCATCCCCGTCTGCTCCTGGCGTTATGAATTTAGAGGCCCTGATGTTCTAGCTGATGTTCTTTGAGGTCCTTTTTGAACTGATCAGTGCTTACATGTCCGAGCGCTTCATTGAGGACTGCTCCCAGTCTCAGTCCCGCAAGGGCGAGCCGCTCATCGATGATGGGAATGTTGCTCTTGAAATAACTTTCGTCGATACCCTCAGGAACATGGTTCACGATTTCGCGCGCAATCAGGTGAGACTCGTTGGCCCAATCCTTTGGCGTGCCGACTGGTTTCTTGTCCAGTTGTTCGTCCTGAATCATCTTCAACAGGTAGGCCGCATATTCGGGTTCGTTGCGGCCCGTATGTTCCAGCAGCATCGCGTCCCAGCTCCAGTGAAGATTGCAGGGGTAGTCGCCACACTGCGGACTGCCAAACACCGGCAGCTTGAAATCATTGCCGCCTCGGCCGGTGTCAATGGCGTGCAATGGTTGATGAAGGTCGCCAACAAAATGCACTAACCACTTGAGTGCTTCAAGCCGCTGCAATTGTGAAACGTTTTCGTCGGCCAGCACCTTCTTGAAGTAATCGATGCGGTCCACGGCGCAGTTCTGGTGGTCAGTGGCGGCATCCTTGTGTTTGTCCTGCGGGAGAAAGCAGTCGCGGGCATCGTCAAAGCCGGCTGCATCTTTCGGGATATCAACAAAGTGCCAGTTGTAAGATTCGTCCCGCTGCTTCTTGATTTCGTCCGGCCAGCTTGAGATGGCGTCCAGATGGTCTTCGCCCAGAATCACGCGCAGGTTTTCTCTGGTCTGTTGGGTAAGCCTGGAGTAGGCGATGTCAGCCACAATGGAATGACCCTTCGGTCCCCACCCGAATACGTTGAAGGGAAGAATCGCGACAAGAACAATGACGGCGATGAGTTTTTTCACCTGGACCCCTTGTTACTGGATGAAAGTTACTGGATGAAACGCGCAGCCCGGGATTTTCATGCGGACAGCGCAGTCTCTGTATGACGATTGAAAGTTCCCGAAGATTGTAATCGCGGCAGGACAAAGTGAGGCGGGCAAAATGTTAAAAATCATTCACGACTCGTGATGGGAAAAAGAAAAACGCGGCAGCCGAAGCCGCCGCGCTCTCCTTAATAACAAGGTAAATAGGTTAGAACTTGATCCTCACTCCGACTTCAATCTGCCGGGGTGAATAGACAAAGTTGCTGTTGGCGTTTGAGATGGACCCGAATCCGGAATTAACGGACGAGGTTGCCGGATTGAAGATCAGGCAGCCATTCGGCCCAGCCGGGCAGGCAACGCCGTTGGCTGTTCCACCAGCCGCTACGATGTTGTAGCCCAGAGTGTTGACCTGCGTTACGTTGACCTTATTGATGAAGTTGAACAAATCGCCCAGCAACTCCATGGTGTATTTTTCGCGGACAACGATGTTCTTGGAGAGGCGCAGGTCAGGCACCAGCGTGCTGGGCTGCCTGAAGGTGTTGCGCCCGATCTGGTCGATGCGGAAGGCACCGCCGGAACCGTTGACTCCTCCCGACAATCCGCCCGGCGCTGAACCTGATGTGGCCAGTGAATAGGGCAGACCGCTCTGTGCCTGGATCACGGGTGAAAGCTGCCAGTCATTGGTCAGATAACCGAGCCAGCCTTCACGCTTCCACGGCGACTGCATAACAGCGCTGACCACCAGGCGGTGGCGGACGTCGTAAATGGAGTTTCCGTATTCAGGTGCAATGGTTGTGGGATCCAGCAGATCGTTGGTGTCGTTGAATGTGCTGCCGTTGACGCCGTAGTCAAGCGCGTGGGCCCAGGTGTAATTGGCGGAGAACTGTACGTGACGATTCATCCGATGGTTCACCTGTACCGCCAGCGCCTGATAGTTACTGTTGACGCCACTGAAGATATCGGTCACGGCACCAAAGCTATTGTTCGGGCGCTTGACCGACGGGGTCGTGCTGATAGGAGCAAAGAGTTTGGTGGTGTAGGTGGATCCGGTCAGCGGGCCACCGTTGAGGACGTTGTAGGTAATGGTCTTGGTGGATGGGGCGATGTTGGTATCCACGAAGCTTGGGAGTTCGCGGCCGAAGCTGCCAAGGTAGCTTACGGAGAGAACGGTTCCCCAACCCAGATCGCGCTCGATTGTCAGGTCAGCCTGGTGAATCTGAGGATTCTGGAAGTTGGAATCAAAAAACACCACAGCGGGTGGCGTTACCGGGCTGCCACCAGGATTGGTGGCGATCACCTTGGGGAAACTTGGCGCTCCAACGTCAGTTGGCTTGAAGGTGAAGGTCAACTGGCTGCCGGGGATACCGGTTGCAGAAAGCGCACTGAAGATGGTGGAGTTGATGATGCGGCCATAGTAGATGCCGTATCCGCCGCGAACAACGGTTTTGCCGTTGCCGAAGACATCATACGCAAAGCCAAGGCGCGGTCCATAGTTGTTCGTGTCGCTGGGCAGTTTGCCGGTCTGCGGGAACGCCGGGTTCACCAGGTTGCTGAAGACGCTGGGCATTTGCTGATATTCCCAACGCAGACCAAGAGACAGGCTCAGCCGCTGCGAAACCTTCCAATCGTCAGCCGCGAAGAAAGCATAGTCGTTGGTGCTGAATTCAAAGCCGAGCGGACCAAACGCCTGCGAGTAAGTGTTGTAGCAAGGCTTACCTGCGCAACTGGTGGGATTGTTTAAGTCAGAGAAGTAATCCAGAAGACTGTTGTAGCTGAAGCTTCCGAATTGGGTGCGAAGGTTTTGTGAGAGATCATGCACATGGCTGAAATCCATGCCAAATTTAAAGTTGTGTTTTCCGTGGGTCCACGTAACTGAGTCAGCAATCTGCTGGCGTGTCTCATCAGGAAATTTCGGGCGCTCCAGAAAAGTCGGAGTGCCAAAGCTGAAGAAGTTACTGATGGAGACGTTGGGCGGGATCAGGTTGCCCGGAATCACGCCTTGCTCGTAGGCAGTTGGGTTCTGGTTGTTTTCGAACTCAAGATCGCGTCCGTACTGGAAGCGAATTTCATTTGCCAGGGAGGGCGTCAGGAATGAGTTCAGTTTGGCAACGCCCCATGTGTCCTTCACAAAGTCATTGCCAAAGCTGGCGGTACCCAGGTTGTTGCTCGCCTGGGTCTGGATGCCGGCGGGCGATGACCAGCGCATGCGGTTAACTTCGAATGATGCGCGGTGTTTCTGGTTGATCTGCCAATCGATCTTGGGCAGGAAGATGTTCTGTTCGCCTTCACGCGGCGTCGGCCCAAGCAGGCCGCTCACCAGGTTGTTCAGGTCAGTGTTGTAGATGGTTCCGGCTTGAGCCGCAGGCACACCAAGCCGTGTTGCCAGTGTGTTCAGAGTGGTGGCGTTGGGAGGCGTGAAGAACGTCTTGGCGTTGGCCACAATCGCAGTGCCAGGGAAATTGCGGTGATACCAGTCATAAGTGACAAACCAGAAGAGTTTGTCTTTGATGATCGCGCCGCCCGCACCGAAACCGGCAATCTTTCTCCAGTCAGTAGGCTTGAACGGGGTCGTTGTGAAAACACCAGGCGACGTTTGTGAGGTGAGCGTGGTGAACGGGTTCGTTGCACCCCACTCATTGTCACGATCGTAGAAATAAGCTTCACCGTGAATACTATTGGTGCCGCTCTTGGTAACCGTGTTGACCACACCACCAGCGGAGCGTCCATACTCGGCTGAGTAGTTGGAAGTATTCACCTGGAATTCTTCAATCGCCACCTTCGGCGTGGAATAGCCGGCACGTGTGCGGCCGCGCTCTTCCGAGAAGAAAGCCTGGTTGTTGTCAGCGCCGTCCACGGTGTTGTTGTTCAGCAATGTGCTGATGCCGCGGAAGCTGAGCAGCCCGAAGCCGCTGGCGTCACTAACCACACCCGGAGTCAAGGCCGCAAAGTTGGACCAGCGGCCGCCGTTGATGGGCAGATTGCTGATGGCGGTCTGGTTGAGAGTAGGCGCAAACTCCGGTGACGTGGAGTTAATCTGTGGAGCTTCCGCGGTTACCTCCACGGTTTCCGTGGTGGAGCCGACGCCAAGACGCGGGGAAACGTCAGTCACGCTGCCTACCTGCACAATTACCTGCTCGGCTTTGTAGGGAGCAAAGCCCTGCTGCGCAATATTGACGGTATAGGCTCCGGGCTGCAGCGAGGTTACGCGAAAGTATCCGGTGTCATTCGTGGTGGTAGCTTTTTCTGCGTTGGTTCCGTTGTTGCGAACGGTGATCTTGGCGTTCGCGACGACGGCGCCGTGCGTGTCATACACAGTACCGCCGATGGCGCCATCGGTGGTGGACTGCGCAACGAGTAACGTGCTGCCCATAACCAGCAGCGTTACCATCAGCGGTCGTAAGAATTTTACAAAGCTTGACATCATGCCCTCTCTCCTAGTGAAAGTCCTAAATCAGCTTGGTGTGTGAAAACTTGTAGGCGGGATCCGGGAAATTCGGGGGCCTCTATACGTATCAGTACTCCCCACTGTGGTGTCCGGAACGTAGACGATTTGTTTCCGCCCCGAAGAATCCTACTCTGCTGCCTATTCTCTCTTGTTGAAAGCTCGGTTAAAAGATAGGAAATCTAGAAAATATGTGGAAAAGAAGGCACAAATACTAACACTTAAAATTGCCAGACTACGGGACTCTACCAAAAAACATAGAACGGAGTTCCCGGCTCACCAATTTCTTCTGTTTTTTGAATTCGTTGGTAGATAACTCATTTGCGTTATCCGGATTTCTAAGCTAAAAGTTCTGTTTCACAAAGTTATGAGGACTGAAATGACCTGGACTGAGACTTTCAACTGCGATATCTGCGGCAAGCAAAAAGCCAATACGGATCACTGGTGGCTGGCGTGGACTGAGAAATATTCTCCGCATCCCGATGCGCCAGAGCGAGAGATGTTCAAGGTCTACACCTGGGAAAACATGATGGCGCATGACGCTGACGCGAAGCATCTATGCGGGCAGGCATGTCTGCAAAAGCTTCTCGATCGCTGGTTGAATGCGGAGAAGAGCGAAGAGATTCGCCAGGCCAAAAAACAAAGCGCGTGACCCGCAGTCATGCAGCAGCATTAAGAATTAAACTTCTCCGACCTGCCCGCTTCTCACAGCCGCACCTGGTTCCGAAAAGGCGAACCTAAACAGCCCGGGCAGAACAGCATTCCAGACACTCTTTGGCGCGACAAAGAAATGCCGCCGAGATGGAGTGCTTGAAAATCAGTTGCTCCTGCTCATGGTCCTCAAGAAGAACAGAGTATTTATCAAACGATCGTACTTTTCCGGTGAGCTTGGCTCCGGTTAAAAGGTACACCGTAACGTGCTTGCGGCTTTGCTGGGCTGCGCTGAAAAACGTTTCTTGAATGCTGACGACTGATGACATGCTCGGCTGACTCGGGTGTTCGCGCCAGGCGGGGGCCTTCAGCTGCAAACATGCGACTAAAAATAGTCAGCTGCGAGCTATGTGTCCAATATATAATTAGCTGCTTATTAATAGGCCTAAACTATGGAAGTCCATCAACTAAGGTACTTCTGCGCGGTCGCAGAAACGGGAAATTTCACCCGTGCGGCGGAGCGTGAGCAGGTAGCTCAGCCTTCACTCTCCCAGCAGATCATGAAACTGGAAGAAGAGCTGGCGGTGCGTTTATTTGATCGCCTTGGCCGGTCAGTTCGGCTGACGGATATGGGCCAGATGTTCCTGCCCAGGGCGCGGACCATCCTGAATGAAATGCGCGCGGCCAAGGAAGAAGTCGCGCAGAGGCAGTCTTCGGTTGCCGGGCCCATCAGCGTGGGCGTAATTCCCACCATTGCGCCGTATTTTATGCCAACGCGCATTGCATCTTTTTCGCGCAAATATCCGGAAGCGTCCATGACGGTGCTGGAGGACGTGACGGTCCGCTTGATGGATAGCCTGCGCGCCGGTCTGGTGGACCTGGCGGTCATGGCGCTGCCTGCCCGTGGGCACGACCTGGAATGTTATCCCCTGCGTACCGAGAGATTGTTCGCGATACTTCCCAGGGGCCACAGGCTCGCGAAGAAGCGGACTTTGCTGATGAAAGAGTTGCGTGCAGAGCCATTCCTTCTGCTGCGGGATGATCACTGTTTTCGGGAGACGGCGATTGAAATCTGTAAGCGCGCCCGCATTTTGCCACAGGTAATTTTTGAGAGTGGCCAGTTCAGCAGCATCCTGGGAATGGTGGGAGCAGGGCTGGGCGTTTCCATTGTTCCGGAGATGGCGCTGGAGCAGCGCGCGGACTGCACGTTTGTTCTCATCGCCGATGAGAAAGCGTCCCGCACCATCGGCGCAGCCACGCTCAAAGGGCATTTTCTCAACCGGGTGCAGAAGGCCTTTCTCAATCATCTGCTGGCGAACGCCCAGGGTGCATAGCTCGTTAAAATTGGGCCGCGAAGCAGGAATTTTTGAGATGATGGCGTTGCTCATGAGAAAGCCACCACTGGCGATTCGCCTTATTTGAAGCGTACATTCAAGCGCATGCGCAAGTTTCAGATCCTGTTTGACGAAGACGAAGCAGAACCTTCCCCGATCGTCGATCCCGTTCTGGAGCCTTACGGAAATTTGTCCTTTCCTGCCGTGCAAGCAAAGCGTCCCTGGACCTACGCAAATTTTGTCCAGTCCATGGATGGCATTGCCTCCTTCAAAGGGAAACACGCCAGCGGAGGAGACATAGCCCAGTCCATGGAAGATAAGTGGCTGATGAATGTTCTGCGGGCCCACGCCGACGCCATCCTGCTGGGAATGAATACGCTGGTGGAAGAGACGCACAATCTGCCGATGCTGAACGGTGGTCGCGGGCCGGTATACCGGACCGAGGGTGAGGAACTGCGCGGCCTTCGCACAAGGCTCGGCAAAGCGCGCGAAAAGGTGATCTTTGCCACCAGCTCCGCGACGATCGATCCCGCTGCCTACAGAATTTTTGACGGCGATGAGGTTGATGCGTTTGTTCTCACCACTGCAGCCGGAGCAGACAAACTCTCCGGCAAACATGTGCAAACGCTGGTTTCTGGTTCGCACGGTACAGTCGATCTTCCGGCCGCGATGGAGATGTTGCGCCAGGATCTGGGAATAAAGCTTCTTCTTTGCGAAGGTGGCCCAACTTTGTATGGCAACATGGCGCGTGTGGGATTGATTGACGAGAAGTTCGTAACGGTGTCACCCATGGAAGCAGGGCTGCTGGTGCCGCCGGAACAGGAGCCGTCAGAAGAAGAAAAGCGGAATCCTCCACGGAGTCGCCCAACTACATTCACGGCCATCGGCTTTACCAGTGAGAATTTTCCGTGGTGGCGCTGGATGAGCTGCCGGCGGGTGGGCAGTCATCAATTCAACCGCTACCGCCGGGACAGAGCAGTAGAAGTTGAACGGCCCAGGCCGTAAACCCAAGGAAATAAGACATGTCAGTTTCAGATCGTACGGTGAAGTTACCTCGTTCCAAAATGGAACGCTAAGGTTCCTGTGCTGCCACTCAGAAAAATTACGATTGAAAGCTGATGAAAGCTGAAACCGCCGCAATGCTTCCAGCATCTATTAAGGCGCCTGGATTTTCCGGCATGAAGTCAGCTTGCGTACAAGCCAACTTCTTCGCCGGGCGAAAACTTCTTTAGAGCACGTTGGAATCCGAAACAAGGGTGGATGTTATGGACAAGTCGCGTTTTGGGGCGGTTATCTTTGGATTGCTATTTACGGTAGCAATTGCGTTGCTGTTGACAGGCGAAGGCCTGGCCCGGTAGGCCATCCGACTTAAGCTAGACGCCTGGCTTGCTACGTTTCCGACTCTCCATCGGAAATAGATTTTTCCGAGCGAACAATCGATCTGTGATTGGGATAGGCGCGCGCCGAAACTTGTTGATTCCTGGTTCAAATCTTTATTCTCGGACATGCTCCATATTCTCTGACATGCTCCACGATTTTAGGGTTTTACATCCACAAAGCGCCTCGGCGCGACTGAAAATAGCCCGGCATGCCGCGAAGCAAGTGCCGGGAACAGGTAACAGGAATAACCGGTCCCGCCAGGGACGGCTGAATACAATGTCCAATCTATGTCTCATACCAGTCTCCTCTCTCATTTTTCATTGTGTGTTCGCTACCAAAAACTGCAGGCCGTTGATTTTTAAAGATGAAATTCAACCACGGCGTTGAGAGCAACCACGGTGCGTTATATCCAAAATCAGAAAAAGCACCACGCAAAAATGGACTTCGCGCAGGAATGGATAAAGATATTGGAGCGACACGGGTTGAATGAGGATGAGTAGTTCAGCCGTCCCTGGCGGGACTATTCGCTTTTACTGCCTGTTCCCGGCACTTGCTTCGCGGCGTGCCGGGCTACCGTCAGTCGCGCCTTCGGCGCTTTTGTGTGAAGTTGATTCCGAATCTGGGTGACTAGAAGGGAGCCATCGTGTCTAGCGCCGCTTTTTGATTCATACCTCGTCGTTCACGCCCTCGCTGGCGGGATGAAGGGACGGCGCGGTAGGCACTTTATTTCCGCCCCGCGGCTTCCACGCTGCGCGTTGGATCGGCGCCCTGCCACGTAACGTCTGCCGTTGGTCCGTAATTAGAGCCCACTTTCTTTCCCAGCAATCTCAGGCAAACGCTCAACTGCGTACGATGATGCGCGGTGTGCAGGAGCCGTCTCCAGAAGACCCATATGCGCTGGCGACGGACATCAAAAAATGGTACCTCTTCCAGCCACCATGTCTGCTCCCATCCCGCAAGCCGTCCAAGGCGAGGCCGGCATAATTCCTCATTGCGCTTGCAGAAGCTAAGTGGCGTCAACTCCAGCGGCAATACCGCAGCGGCTTCCGGCTCACCGGGCAAGCCGATGAACTCGGCGAAGAAGCGGCGTTCCGATAGTAGCTGGTGCTTCATGATGTCCAGCACGCTGCTGCTGCGCTCTGCCGATTTGAACGCCATGTCTTCAGGGGCGAACTCCCGCCATACGCTGATCACTTTGCTGGTCTCACTGGCGTAAGTATCCAGCAGGTGTTGAAAAACGGGATTGGTGGCGCGTGGAACCGCCGTTTCGGGAATAGCCGTGTATTCGTATTGCATGGGCATGGCAGACCTCTAACGGGGCAGTCGGCTCAGGCCAACTGCCTCACCGAGAGGATACTCCAAAAACCGAATAACTAAGCGGCGTTCGCGCGGGATTGATTCGCCGCGGGTTTGATCATGGCGGCAGCTACCAGACCGGCGAATACGAATCCCATCGCAATCGTGCACATGTAGGACACTGTGTAGTTGCCCGGATAGCCGTACCAGTTCCAGTACGAAATGTTGGTGCTGATGGCGGCCAGAATCCCGGCGATGGTGATGAACCGCCAGCGGGCAACAAAACCCACCAGGGTCGTGTGTCCAAGAAGAATGACGGCGAGCAGAATCTGGACGATGTTGGTGACAAGCTCGGTGATCAACTGGCGCGGGGCGATCGGCTCGGCTCCTTCAGGGTGGATTACCATGATACCCACCGGTCCCGCTTTCATCGCCGGAACCAGGTCTTTCATCTTCGCCATTTTTTGCGCTTGCGTCGCGTTCGGTCCCAAACCGAAGCCAGGGACCCTGTAAAGTCCGGGCTGTGTGATGTTGGTTTTGATAGCGCTCACCACGGCTGGTTCGTTGGGGATATCATTGATGCCAACGTCCCCCAACCCGAGGAACATGTGTGCGATGCTGGACCAGGCAAAGAACGCCAGTCCGCCCAGAACTGCTGCCAGAAGCTTCTTGCCCATAAACATTTCTCCTGTGGTTGTCTCCGGTGATTGTCTCCGATGGTTGATGGGCACCATGCTCCACTGGCTGGAAGATTTAGTCAAATGATTTCGCGAACACTTTTCAGCGGTGTGGAGCGAAGCGACAAGAAAAAGGTAACATTGAGTTTAAGCGCCTTTACCTGCCCGAATGGGTAGGTCGTGGCGCGGGAAAGAATAGAAGCTGAACCGGCAAGCAGGTAATCTACTGATACACAAGTTATCGAAATGGTCTGGTAAGAAGGCTGAGGCCCTCTCGGGTCACAGTGCGCCAGATCGCGTCATGCAATCACAATATGAGAACGTTCTCTACGACTTCAGATAAGCGGTTGAAACGGGGTAGCTCTTTGGCCAGGCAGAATGAAAATCAGGGTGGGAAGAAGAAATCAGCCGCGCAGCAACTGAAATCGGCGTGGCCGATGATCGCAGATCTGGTGCGTCCGCGGCGTGGCTTGTTGGCTGGGAGTTTCTTCCTGCTGATCATCGGTAGGGTTGCGGGGCTGATGCTGCCGTATTCACCGAAAGTCCTTCTAGATACCGTGATTGGCAAGCACCGGCACGATCTTCTGCTTCCGCTGGTAGGCGCAGTCACGCTGGCGACTTTGGTGCAGGCTGTATGCTCTTTTTCGCTGACGCAGTTGCTGTCCAAGGAAGGGCAGCGACTGATTGCTGAACTCCGCCGCAAGGTGCAGATGCACGTGGGACGCCTGCCTTTGAACTATTACGACGCCAACAAGTCAGGCGCTCTGGTTTCGCGAATTATGAGTGACGTGGAAGGTGTGCGCAACCTGATTGGGACCGGGCTGGTTGAATTTCTTGGCGGCATCCTCACAGCGGTCCTGGCGTTGGGGGTCCTGTTGCGTATCAACGCGTGGATGACCAGTATCGCCATTGGTTTTCTCCTGGTCCTCACTGTGGCGCTGAGTAGGGCTTTCAAGACCATCCGGCCAATCTTTCGTGAACGCGCCAAAATCAACGCTGAAGTCACGGGGCGCTTGACCGAATCGCTGGGCGGCGTACGCGTGGTCAAGGGCTATCACGCGGAAGAACGCGAATCGAATGTGTTCGGCGGCGGCGTGCAAAAGCTGCTGGACAACGTTTTGAAATCGCTTACCGCGATTTCGCTGATGGGGCTCTCGTCCACCTTGATGCTGGGAATCGTGAGCTCAATCATTCTTTATCTTGGCTCACGGCAGATTTTCGCCGGCCACATGACCACGGGTGATCTGTTCAGTTACACCATGTTTATGGGTTTCCTGATCGCGCCGGTCGCACAGATTGCCAGCATCGGCACGCAGATCACCGAAGCTCTGGCGGGACTGGACCGCACACGCGAAGTGCTCGGTGAAAATCGTGAAGATGAAGACCCTGAGCGGAGCATCGTCCTCCCATTGATCAATGGCCGCATTGAGTTTGAACATGTTGACTTTTCTTATGAGCCAGGCAAGCCGGTACTGGATGACGTGAGCTTTGTCTCCGAGCCGGGGACCGTGACCGCGCTGGTGGGATCATCTGGGTCTGGCAAGTCAACCATGATCGGTTTGGTCGCTGCGTTTTATAAGCCAACTCAAGGCCGGGTGACGGTGGACAACATTGACCTTGCTCACGTGCGCCTCGATTCCTATCGTAGCGCCTTGGGAGTGGTATTGCAGGATTCATTCCTGTTTGACGGCAGCATCCGTGAGAACATCGCGTTTTCGCGCCCAGACGCGACGGAAGACGAAATCATGGAAGCCTGCCGCCTCGCCCACGTTGACGAATTTGCCGAGCGCTTTCAGGATAAGTACGACACCATCATCGGCGAACGCGGTGTAAAACTTTCCGGCGGACAGAAACAACGCGTATCCATTGCGCGCGCCGTCCTGGCCGATCCGCGCGTCCTCATCCTGGACGAAGCCACGTCAAGCCTGGATTCGGAGTCAGAGGCCTACATTCAACAAGGGTTGAAATACCTGATGGAAGGCCGAACCACGTTCGTAATCGCGCACCGCCTTTCGACCATCCGGCAGGCAGACCAGATTCTGGTGGTGGAAGCAGGCAAGATCGTAGAGCGCGGCAGACATGAAGATCTTCTGGCGGTCCAAGGACGCTATCACGATCTCTATACCCGACAGCATGGCCTCGAGACCAATCTCTTCCTGGCTCCCGGCGAAGGTGACACGGTGGATGACACCAATGGCGCGAAACGGAGCGGTGGTGCGGCTGCACCCGACGCCATTACGCTGATCCGTGGTGGCGGTACAAACTTGTAGCCAGGTTCATCCCGAGCGCAGCGAGGGATCCCTTCCCCCCTTTTGTCATCATAAGCGCAGTCGGAGCGCATGCTTGCGACGCAGTCGAATGATCTATGTATTCGACGTCCTGTGTATTCAACGCCATGTATTCGATGCTTCCTGAATTGGACGATCCGCCCTCAAGCGGTTTGGAGCAAAGCGACATGAATAACGCGCTACAATGCTCCCTTCAACTATGAAACCAAAACTTCTGTGCGCACTATTCACGTTGAGCCTGCTCGCGCCCATTCATGCGCAAACTGCTCCCACCCCTAAACCGCTCGATCTGCTGAAGCACCGCCTCGAAACCATCTCTGAGGGCGTGAGCGCGGATTGGGGCGTCTACATCAAGTCGCTCGACACCGGCGAAGAGATCGCCATCAACGCCGACGCCGCCATGGACACCATGAGCGCCATCAAAATCCCGTTGCTGGTCGATGTCTACCGCCAGGTGGACGCCGGCAAGATCAATCCGGCGGACCGCATCGTACTGAAGACCGCCGACAAGCGCTTTGGCACCGGTGTTCTGCGAACACTGGATGACGGCGTGAACCTCAGCTTCCATGATGCGCTGATGCTGATGATTATCCAAAGCGACAACACAGGCACTGACATGGCGTTTGCCCGCGCCGGCGGCCCGGCTCACGTTACCCAGACCATGCACACGCTGGGATTGAATTCCATCGTCGCCACAGGCACCACCTTTGACTGGTTTCGCGCGCTCACTGAGGCAGGTGATCCCGCCTATGCGAAATACACGCCGGAAGAGCTATTTACCAAAGGCTTTCCTGACAAGTTGACCGATGCCGAAGTGGAGAAATTCCATTTTGATGGCAAACATCCGTTCGGTCTCTCCAGCGCGCGCGACATGGGAAAGCTTCTGGAAATGATGACCGCCAACAAAGCCGCCAGTGAGAAATCATGCAAAGAGATGCTGCGCATGATGGGCTTGCAGCAGATGCGCACACGCATCCCCAAATTCATTGAAGACGATGCCAACACGCCGCATAAGACCGGCGACTTTCCTCCGTATATCGCCAATGATGTGGGGCTGATTGAAACTCCAGCAGGTCGCGTAGTCGTGGTCTTTTTCACCGCACATCATCGCGGCTTCTATTCGGAACTGGAAGACGCCGTTGCCAGAATGAGTGAGCAGGTCTGGGCATACTTCAATTATCGGGGGAAAACGGAGAAATAGCTCCGCGTGACGGCTGAGAACGGCGGTAACGTTAACGTTGCGGCCGGCAGGGCGCAGGCCTGGACTGCCGCGAATTTTCGCGAATGAATGAAAGCTGCTATCGAAATGGACGCTGAATCCTTGTCATCATGAGCGGAGTCGGAGCGCATGCGACGACGCAGTCGAATGATCTATGTATCTGTTCATTGCTGGAATAAAGCCCAGTCTCGCAGTGGTTCTCTCGCCGTACAGCAGCTTGCGCCATCTTTCACTGACCAAGGTTACTGATCAAAGAACCTCTTAATCTGTGGCCAGTACGTTCTGACAACATTTTCAGTCTTCAAGTGCCCTCCGCGATTGAGCAATCGAAGTTGAATGCCTGTTTTTCTGGCAAATTTGCTCACCGATCGCCATGGAACATATGGATCGTCCTTGGCATGAAACATCATTGCCTTCGACGCAACGAATTCATCTACATGGTGAGCCGGATTGAAAAACGTGCCGGAGTGAAGTTTGTTCCAGTTCTTCTCCGTCAGGCGATAGCCGTTGCCAAACGCTTCGCGAATGTAAGCTGTATAGCTTTTGTTCGACGTTTCTTTTCCGTGGTCATCACGCAGAATACTCCAGTCCACCACCGGACAATTGGCGATCACTTTCTTTACCCGTGGATCCAGCGACGCAAGCAATGCCGCCGCGCCGCCAAAGCTGCCGCCGATCACAAAGATCTCGTCTGGTGAGAGCTTGAATTTTCTGCCGAAGGCAGTCTCGCAAATTCCTTTGGGAAGTTCGTCAATAATGTCTGAAAGGTCTTTTTGCGGCGGATGTTCCAGGAAGTTCCCATCGCTCTCCCAGGCTCCACGCCAGCGTGGATAAATAACCCAGTAACCTTTTTGGGAAAGAAATTCCACCAGCGGCTGTTTGCGAGGAATGGAAGGCATGCCGTCGCACAGCAGAATCACGCGATCTTCCTTGCGTGCGCGGGCCGGCGGCAGAAACTCAGCGACAATCTCTTTCTTGAAGCGCGTTCTGAACATTCAGGCAGTATAGCCATCGCCGAGATCGTCGTCATCGCTCGATATTGCCGCGATCGGGGAGAAAAATCTTACCGCTAATGAACGCCGATCAGCGCAGATAATCGTGTGGCACAGCCGCCCCCGGCTGTGCGACTTTTTCGCTGCCAATAAATCTCCGTGCCGAGACGTAGCGCAGCCCGCTATGTCTTCACTCCGCTCTTCGCCCGCACCAGTTTCATGGCCTCTTCCTTCGTGCGGATCGCTCCTTCAAGCTGCGCGTCCTCCACGGCCGTCAACCACTCTTTGAACCGCGGCCCCGGCTCAAACCCGGCGGCAATAAGATCATTGCCGGTAATGAGCGGCTCAGGGCGTACCTGTTCGGCGGGCATAGTCTCGAACTTCTCTTTCGCAAATTCATACAGCGTGAGGTCGCGGTGACTGCTGAGACAGTCAAGCCGGTGCAGAGAAAGATGCTCATCAAACTTCGGCAGACGCAGGAAGCGCTTCAGCGTGGATTCCTTCATTCGCATGACGTCTCCAAAGCGCATGTGGTTGGCCACGAGCGAACAAACCTGCTCCGTCTCTTCATTGGACAAGCGGAAGCGGCGACAGATCTCTTCCGCCATCCTGGTGCCGACCTCCGCGTGCTGGTTGAAACGAATCCGGTCCAGAACTTGAAATGTCGGCGGCTTACCCACGTCGTGCAGCAGGACGCCGAGCGCCAGGGTTTTGGAACTGCCTGCGGGAAGACCCTCGAGCAGAAGCAGCGTATGCACCCACACGTCACCTTCCGGATGATATTCCGGCGGCTGTTGTACTCCCTGCATTTTCTTGATCTCGGGAAGAATCTGCTCCAGCAGGCCGGTTTCATCCAGCAGTTCGCAAGCCCGTTTGGCGCGGCCTTCCGTCAGCATCTTGAGGATCTCGTCGCGGATACGTTCGCGACTCACCTGATGGATCTGCGAGGCGCGTTCGCGGATCGCTGCCATAGTGGCGTCGTCGATCGCATATCCGAATCGTGTGGCAAAGCGCACTGCCCGCAACATGCGTAACTTGTCTTCGTCGAAGCGGCGATGCGGATCACCGATTGTGCGGACCACTTTGCGCTTGAGATCATCCAACCCGCCAACAAAGTCGAGCACGTCATGGGTCGCGGGATCGAGTAATAGCCCATTGATCGTGAAGTCCCGGCGCTTTACATCAAACCTGGCTTCTGTCGAAAACTGCACCTGATCGGGATGACGCCCGTCAGAGTAGTCGCCGTCACTGCGGTAAGTGGCGACCTCAATCGCGTATTTGTCATGAACGCCGTCGCGCGCGCCATCTACCTCTTCCTGGTCAATCGGTACCAGCACAACTCCGAATTGCGCGCCCACGGCATACGTGAGCGGGAAGATGCGCATCACCTCCTGGGGTGTTGCAGAGGTGGCAACGTCATAGTCCGCAGGTTCGCGACCCAGCACAAGATCGCGCACACAACCGCCCACCAGGTAGGCGGAATGTCCATGCTCGCGCAGTGTTTGCACGATGCGTGCAGCTTCATGAGCTCTGGGTGAGGTGAGATTCATGCCTGTTGAGGACCCGATGCCATCCTTATTCAATTCCAATAATATAGATGTATGCCACAGGCCTGCATTTTGGGTATTGAGACTTCGTGCGATGAAACCGCCGCCGCGGTCGTAAGCCGGGGAGAGAAGGTGCTCTCCAACGTGGTGTCTTCGCAGATCGCCACGCACCAGCCCTATGGAGGCGTGGTGCCTGAGCTTGCCTCCAGGGAGCATCTGCGCGCAATCGTGCCGGTGGTTCGGCAGGCGCTGGAAGAGTCAGGCCAGAGCTATCAATCCGTGGACGCAATCGCCGTCACTCAGGGGCCGGGATTGGCCGGCGCTCTGCTGGTGGGCATCAGCTTTGCCAAAGCCCTGGCCTATGTACTGGAAAAGCCGCTGATCACAGTCAATCATCTGGAAGGTCATATTCACGCCGTGCTGCTGGAAGAGCGGCAGAAGGGCGCATTTGAATTTGAGTTTCCCGCGCTGGCGCTGGTGGTCTCCGGTGGGCACACACATTTATTTCTGGCCCGGGAGAATGACAAAGGCTGGCGCTATAAAAATATCGGACGCACTCGTGATGACGCCGCGGGTGAAGCCTATGACAAAGTGGCTAAATTGCTTGGACTCGGATACCCTGGCGGTCCCATCATTGACGCACTGGCGAAACATGGCAACGCGAAGGCGGTAAAGTTCGGTCCGGCACAGATCAAGCACAGCAATCGTGGAACCCCCAAAGACAAGCAGACGCTCCACGACTTCTCCTTCAGCGGCATCAAGACCGCGGTGTTGCATTACGTTGAGAAAGAAAACATGCGTGAAGCCATCGCGGCCAGGCAGCAGGCGCTGGCCGTCAATCCCAGGCCAGGTACCGCAGACGTATTGCCCCTGTGCGATCAGAAAACACTCGATCTCGCCGCATCATTCCAGCGTGCCGTGGTAAATGACCTGGTGGCCAAGACACTGCACGCGGCTGATGAGCAAAACGTTCGCACCATTTTTGTCACCGGAGGCGTGGCCGCAAACAGTGAACTGCGCCAGACATTTGAGCGTGAAGCGAACCGCGCAGGCATCGACGTTTTCTTCCCGTCTCGCAGGCTCTCAACCGACAACGCCGCCATGATTGCCGCGGCGGCGTATCCAAAGTTTGTTGCAGGTGATTTTGCTGATGCAGAGTTTTCCGCGGAAGCGTCACTGGCGCTGATTTAGCGCAAACTGACGTTTAGCTCAGAGTGGCGTTTAGCGCAGGCTGGCGTTTAGCGCAGGCTGGCGTTTAGCGCAGAGTGACGTTTAGCGCAGGCCGGCGTTTAACAGACTGGCGCTACGGCACCTGTGGAGAGAGACTGCCCGGAAGAATGGCTTCCACCGTACGGCTCAGTTGCGAGACGATATCGATGTCTTTGTGGATCACGTATTTTGACGCAATCTCCAGCGGTTCCGTTCCCTGGCGTCCGGCAAGGACGATCACAGGAATCGCTTCCGTGTCCGGACGCGCCTTGAGCGCTGTCAAAAGCTCTTGCCCGTTCATTTTGGGCATCTGCAAGTCGGTGACAATAATGTCAGGGTGAATGCGATCAAGCATTTCCAGGGCTTCGGCGCCGTTCGTGGCCGACTCAACCTGAAATCCACGGGTTTCCAGAAAACGGCAAACGGTATGCCGAATGAGCATAGAATCATCTACAACCAGGGCTAAAAAGGGTGGGGGCATGAAGGTTCCTGAGCTTGGTCAAACGTTATCAAGCGGCGCAGTCTGGCGCAAGCAGGAATTCCACCTACCGAAGTACCAAAGTCATTGATTTTCTTACGTAAAACGCAATGCTAGGCTTCCTCGGGTTTGATGGTTTCTTCAATGGCCATGTCGCGGAATTCGCTGGCTTCAAAAACGTCGCCACATTCCTGGCATTCGACATATTCGGCGTCGTCTTCACGAGCCACGACGCGCACACGGGGATGGCGGCAGATTTTCTCCATAGATGTTTGTGCGGATTGGCGATTCGAGATAGCTGGATTATGGAAATTCATGGTTCGGACCGGGGCGCCGATTTATCGGCGCAGGTTCACGAATTTCCGATATTTTAGGCCCCTGATTACGCTTGTCAAGTATTTCTCAGGAACTCAGGATCCCAGACGCCCGCCGACGGTACCACTTTGGAACGGCTGAAAGCTTTTAGCCCAAAAGGGTTACGGCATGGGGAAGATTCCAGAGGCCCTGGCATCTTCGATAAGTATTTTTGTCGTCGCATTGGCGGGCTGCTTTGCCAGTCCCTTGTTCGCTGACGTCACCGCCGCAGGAAAGCTCAAACGGCCGGTAAGTGCGGCGTCGATAAAGAGAAATTGATTCGATCCCTGAGCGACTCGAACGCCCACGTATGCGTGACCAGGAACCAGGACCACGCTCGGCTCCATGCCAAGGTTTTCAAACAGTGATGCGTACAGCACCGCGGCATCGATGCAATTTCCGCTGTTCCTGTTTAATGTGACCCGTGGCATGCGCACTCGCTCACTAGTTGCCTTATTCCCACCCAGCGTCGCCGAGCTTTTCACGTAGGAGAGTCCCATTTTCTTCACGGCGTCATAGATTGCTTTGGCTTCCAGGAATGTTTCCTGCTCCTGCTCCGCCGAGGTTTTCCAGTTCTCGTAACCAGGCAGCCGCCGATCTGGCGTGTAGCTCTTGGCTTCAGACAGGGTTTTCTCGATCAAGGCATCGTGGGGCGTTACCCAGGAAGCAATAAAGGGAGCATATTTAAACCCGCTACCCCAATAGATGTCCTCGGCGGAACGTAAGTGCACGGGCACCGTGATTTCGTCCATCATCCTGGTTCCGGAGATATCGCTGAACGTAACGTGCACGGTTGCGGCCATGATCTCTCGATTGTCGTAAAAGCGCGGCAGGAACGTGGGCGCAAAAGACAGGCTGCGCTGTCCGCCGGGCGCAACGTCAGATAGTTGGATTTCCTCGTCGCTCCAGCCCACTACTGTTACAGCCACTCGCTGCCGCAGGTTCTCTTTGCCCGGGTTGGTGATAGTGACAGTGACTGTGGCAACGCTGCGTTGGTCCGGGCTGAAAAGGGAAGCGTAGTTGGCGAATACAGGGTAGATTTCGCCTTCAATCCCCGCCTGGATTTTGTAGAAAGTGGCTGGCTTTGTTGGGTGAGCGAGCTTGGGATCCGTGCGGTCCACGGCATTCTCCCCGGAGTAGGCCCAGGTCGAAGAGAAAACTAAGATTGCCAGCAAAAGCGAGACGAAGCGCGACTGACGAAAGTACATGGCACTTCACAGAATAGGCGTTTGATTTGGGCAAACAATCGGACTTAAGCCTTATGTTTAACCACATGGGATTACGTATCACATATTTTATAAAGTGTATACTGGTAAAAACTTGACGTATGTTAATACAATTTATGGAATCTTAATTTAACTTAATATATGTAATTAAGTAACTTAACTTAGGTAATGTTGGTTAAGTGCTTTAGTAGCAATACTCCCTTCGTGGAACTCTGCTTGCGTTAAGAAATGTCAAGCACGGTCGTGGGGGAGTATAGGGAAAGAACCTTCCAAGGGCGAAATCTCGCCCGCACGCCGTCATTCAACCATTGGAGACAAGAGGAATGAATACAAAACTGCGTTACCTCGCAGTTCTTGTTGCAGCGACTCTGGTTCTGGTTTGGTGCATTCCGTCTTTTGGACAAGTGGTTCGTGGCTCGATTTCGGGCTCGGTGCTTGATCCACAAGGGGCGGTTGTATCCGGAGCTCAGGTCAAAGCCAAGAACATTGAAACCGGTGTTGTTTACAACACAACTTCTGACAGTGCGGGCCTTTATCGCTTCAACCTGCTGCCTGTCGGTACCTACTCAGTTGAAGTAGTTTCGCCAGGATTCAAGACATCGTCGCAAAACAACATCGTTGTAACCGCAGGCAAGGACGCTGGATTGGCGCCCGTAAAAATGGCCTTGGGTGAAACTTCCACCACTCTGGAAGTAACCGGGGCAGCTCCGTTGATTGAGACCACACAATCACAGGTTACCAATACTTTCTCCGGGACAACGCTGAGCACATTTGCAGGCATTCAGGAAAATGAAGGCCTTGATCGTCTGGCATTGTTTGTGCCGGGCGTGGTGGCAACGCGTAGTGACAATTTTTCGAACACGAACGGCGTTGGCTTCTCCAGCAACGGTCTCCGCGGCCGCAACAATGACCAGGAAATTGACGGTCAGAATAACAATGACAACAGCGTCGGCGGTCCCGGCCTGTTCCTTTCTGACACGGAATTTGTGGGTCAGTACGTGATCATCACCAACCAGTTTGGTCCTGAATATGGACGCAACGCTGGATCGGTCGTCAACGTGATCACCAAGTCCGGCGCCAACGCATGGCATGGAAGTGTTTTTGGCCAGAACCGCAATTCCTATACCGAAGCGTTGAGCAACACTCAACACAATACCAATAAGCCTGGCAGCCAGACGGCGGCCAATCCACTGGGGACTCCCTTCACGGGTCCGCCACGCTTCAATGAAGAGTTCAGCGGCGGTACCGTTGGCGGTCCGATCGTTAAAAACAAAGCTTTCCTTTTCGGTGGCTTTGACAACGATCTCTTCTCCGGATCAAACGTCTTCACCACGTCCAGTCTTACGCCAACGCCTACAGGCCTGGCGACGCTCGGTGCCTGCGGTGCGGCCATCAATCCGACCGCATTGTCCATCTTGCAGAAATTTGGTCCTTACGGCTTCGGTTTCGGTAGTCCCACCCCGCGGCCAAACACCGCCGGCACGTTCGCTACACAGACGATGGGTACGTGTTTAGGAGTTCAGGTCGGTGGCGTGACTCGTATAGTTTCAACGCCCGCCCACGGTTTCGATTTCGTGGTTCGCAATGACCTTCAGCTTGGCTCTGACACCTTAACCAGCCGCTACCTCTTTAACCGCAACAACAGCTTCAACATCAATGACAACGGCGCAGGCGGCTGGTTTAGAAATACTCCCGCATTGAGCCAGGCCCTGCTGGAAAGTTGGACCCACAACTTCGGCCCGCGCATGGTGAATGAAGCCCGCGTTTCCTTTAGCCGGTTAAACGTTGAGTTCGGCGGCGGCCTCAACAGTTTCGAACCGGTCGCCGGCCAGCTCAGCAACGCGTTCACTAACATAAGTTTCCAAACGGGTGGCGCACTCTCAATAGGCCCCGCGACGAATCTTCCTCAGGCACGCCTGGTGAACACCTGGCAGGCTCAGGACAACTGGAACTACGTCTTTGGCAGGCACAACTTCAAGGCAGGTGTGAACTGGACCTACCAGCGTTCACCTAACACCTTCCTGCCAGTTCTGAACGGCCAGTATCGCTTTACCAGCCTGGCGTCTTTCCTTACCACCAACACTCCAAATCGCGTCCAGATTGCTGAGGGCAATCCGGTACTCGATTTCCGCGAGTATGACACGTTTGCCTATGCCGGCGATGATTGGAAGATCAGTCCAAATCTAACGCTCAATCTTGGCTTGACCTGGACCTACTATGGCCAGCCAGCCAACCTCTTCCATGACATGACGACGAAGCGCGAATCTGACCCCAACCAGGCGTTCTGGCTGCAATCTCTGCCGCTGGATCAACGGACAAATCCATCCATTCCTGCGGTTATGAATAGTTTTGGCCCCAGCGCCGGCTTTGCCTATTCGCCGAAGTGGGGTGGGTTTGTTACAGGGGACGGAAAGATGGTTATCCGCGGCGGCTACCGTATGCTGTATGATCCGCCGTTCTACAACATCTTCCTGAACACGTCATCGTCATCACCCGTTACATTCCTGCAGACGATTACAACCGGGTTAACCGCTACCATGCTGCCGGCCGTTCCAATAGGACCTGCCGTACGTACCGCGTTGGCGTCGTCCATTGCTCCGAATAAATTTGATCCACGCACACAGAACGAAACCACCGTATCTCCAAATTTTGGTCCGGACAAGGTCCATAGCTGGAGTTTTGGTATCGAGCGTGAAATTACCCGGAACTCAGCCCTTGAAGTTCGCTACGTCGGCAACCACGGCACAAACCTGTTCCAGACGGTGGATGGTAACCCTTACGTGGGAACCGCAGCCAAACCGGGACAGTTACAGGCTGGATTGCTGCCCAGCGGAACTTCGAGCTGCGCGGCAACAACGCAATCCGGCCCCGGCGCCGGTACTGACGTTGGAAGGTTGAACTGCGGCTTCGGCGTCGTTCGTACCCGCAACAACGGTGGTTTTTCCGACTACCAGGGCGCCCAGGTGGAGTTCCGTGCCAACAATATGTTTAAGCAGTTGACCATGCGTACAGGCTTCACCTGGAGCAAGACGCTGGACAACGTTTCAGAAATCTTTGCGACCGGCACGGCCGGCAACACGCTGTTCGCGGCGCAAAATCCATTCCAGACTACCGATGCGGAACGTTCCATTTCCGGATTGGACATTCCCAGGGCCTGGACCATTTTGTTCAATGAGCAGATCCCCTTCTTCAAGGAACAGCATGGATGGATGGGACATATGCTGGGTGGATGGTCCGTCTCGGCTGACTACCTGCTCGGCTCTGGCCAGTCATACACTCCTCAACAGGCATTTGCGGAAGCTCTTGGGCAATCGCCTTTCGGAAACGTGTATGACAGCGGCTTCGTTGGCGCCTTCGTTGGCACTGATTCCGCTCGTGCATTCCGCGGCAGCTCCAGTGCTCCTGCTAATGCTGTGGGCGTTTTTGCCCATGACGCCTGCAGCGCGACGGCGTTGGCGTGTCCGGCTGCTGTCTCAACGGCCCTCAACGCTCTCCCTGTAAACCAACTGGTGAGCTTGAATGCCTTGAATAGCGGCGGAAGTTTCTCCATCGTAAACGTAACCAACGGTGATGTGCGTTACATCATGAACACCGGAACGGCGCAGACGATTTTCGGAACTCCATTCGGCAATTCGCCACGCAATTCGGCTCGCGATGCAATTTCCAACATTGCCAACGCGTCCATCTTCAAATCCTTTAACCTGGGTGAACATGCAAAGTTTGACATGCATATCACTATGAACAATGCCTTCAACCACTATAACTTCACTAGTGTCGACCCCAGCCTGGAAGATGCTGGCGTTGGTAAGTTCGGTCAGGACTTTGCCAACCCCAACGTCACATCGGCTTCTGGTCGCACCGTGTGGATTGGCGGAAGGGTAACTTTCTAACCTGAACTGTTTCTTCAACCCCGCCGGCTCAATACCGGCGGGGTTTTTGTTTGCTCTTAATTGTCGCGAAAGATGGACCTGGTGCTTTATCAACACGCCGGGCAAATGCCCCGCCGGCCAGTGCCAGCAGCACGGGAAAGCATTCCAGAACGTAACGAGGCTCAGGGTTTTCCAGCGTACTCAGGAATAACGTGCGAAGCAGCAAAAAACTGACAATCGCAACTCCGGCAGCCCCGAAGTGCCAACGCGACCATCCCCGCCAGGCCAATACCAGCAAAGCCAGATTCGCCCCAGCCCATATCACGGCAAAGAAGCTTTGTCCCCGATGTTTTCCAAAGTCCCACCACCGGCTTTCCACCGGCAGGATCTCTGTTCGCGGACGCAGCCACATGTCGGCCATTCTCAGCGTGGGCAGCCATACGTAGTAACGGAACGGATTGTGCGACATTCTCTGTAGCGCCAGGTTTTCAAACTCGCCGTCCAGTTCGGGATCGAGATAAAGCTGTTGGCTGTATTCGTCGAATATGCCTTCAGTGCGGTCGTAAGAAATTCGGGAATCAAAGGCCCGTTCGGGAAGGTCGCCAATGCTGATGTCTTCGCCGGGAACGTGCCAGTAAATGTCTTCCACAGAGACATAATCCACGATCCATGTTTTCACCCAACGATTGAATCCTGAGGGCACGAACTCACCCGGATCATTGGCATAACGTGGAGCCAGGGGCTGGAAAACGTGAAAAGTCCGCCAGTTTCGGATCGTCCACGGAACCAGCGGCGCAATCGCACACAGTCCCAGCAACAGACCGGCAGTCAGGATGCTGCGTTTGCTGACGGCGCCAAACGCACCAGGCAACAGCGATGCCATGGCTATGGCGAGTGCAGGCAGGATGATGCCATTATCGGGACGAATCAGGAGCGCTACCCCGGTCCAGATTCCAGCCGTGCACCATAGCCGGTTTGCAGATTCCCCGTCCCGCAGCGCCTTGAGTCCACGCACTCCGTAATAAAAGCAATGGGCCGTGCAGAAGATCGCCAGTGTTTCAGAAAGGGGAGCAGCCGTGTAGTTTGCGGTGAAAGGGCAAATCGCCGCCAGCAGGTAAGCAGCCTTTGCGGCCCGCTCATTCATCAGCTCAAGCGCCAGAGCAGCAATTACCAGGCAAGTGTTGGTATCAATGAATGCCTGGATGATCATGACCGCACCGTAATGCTCAGAGCCAAAAATCCTGAATATCGCTGCCAGGAAAGCCGCATAACCGGGCAGGCGTATCAGGGTAGGGCGGAGTATGCCGGTGTCTGTGATGCCATAGACTCCGTCGTGCAGCCAGTGTTTCGCGATCTCACCATAAACAAAGGTGTCCCCGGCGACGTGCCCATATCGCCATACGAAAAACAAACGCAACGCCAGGGCCGCCAGCGTCACCGCGGTGAAGTAAATCCAGTTCTGGCGTAACAGGGTTAACAGTCTTTTCATGAAGGATTGGCAAGTCTAATGGCTGGGTTCTCAGGTATTCAACTGGAAACCTTATAGGTATGTGCTTCATTGACCGGTGATTGCCGCCAGCTTACGATGGAATAAGCATCCCACCATGGCAAAACAGGTATTCTACGATCCACAAAGAAAGCGGTGGACACGGTTACGGCTGCTGTTTGACTTGCTTGGCATTGTCATCAGCGCGCTGGTCCTGTTTTTCATCGTCTCAGTATTTTTCCAGAAAGAAGTCCTCCCGCGAACCCTGCTGCCGGAACTCAAGCGGAACCTGCGAACGGTAAGAGAGCGTGAGCGTCCAAAGAAGACCAAGGCATCAAGCCCGCATCGCAAGACCAAGGCGTCACCCTCTGAAGTTGTGCTGAACACGGATGAAGGTATCCGTGCTGCCTATTACGTCACCTGGGACGCCGCCAGTTTTGTCTCCCTGAAGCAATACTATCCGCAAATTGATCTGCTGTTTCCTGAGTGGCTTCACGTTCTGACGCCCGACGGGCACATCCAGAGCGTGGACGATACCAACCGTCTCTTTCCCGTCATACAGAATGATCATGTCCATTCGCCCGACGATCGCGTGATGCCGTTCCTGCGGGCTGAGAAGGCCAACATGGACGTGCTGCCGCTGATCAATAACTTTGATCCGGTGGCCAAGCAGTGGCTGACAAACATCGGCGATTTCCTGAATGATGCAGATGCGCGCCAGACGTTTCGACAGCAGCTGCTGGCTTTCCTGGCCAGTGACAAGTTCAAGGGTGCTTCCATTGATTTCGAAGAGATTCCGCTCTCGGCGCAGCCCGGCTTCAATGCACTGATCGCCGAAGTCGGCCAGGACCTGCATAGCCGCGGTCTCAAGTTGTACGTAAACGTGCCGGTTTCAGACAAGGACTTTGATTATCCCAATCTGGCTGCCAACTCAGATGGACTGGTGATCATGAATTATGACCAGCACCAGACCACCAGTGGCCCCGGGCCAGTCGCAGCGCAGCCGTGGTTTGTCTCCAACCTCAAACAGGCGCTGAAAGACATTCCCAAGACCAAAATCATCTGTGCGATTGGCAGCTATGGCTATGATTGGGCCACCAACAGCAAGACCCACAAAATCGTCAACGTGGATACGAATAACGTGCAGGAGGAGTGGCTGCACGCACGCGAGTCAGAATCCGATATTGATCTCCATCCCGGATCTCTCAATCCGCACTTCGCCTACAAAGAGGACAACATTGAGCATCAGGTCTGGTTTCTGGATGGCGTAACCGCACTGAACCAGATGCGCGCCGCACGCCAGGTTGGTATCAGAACTTTCGCATTGTGGCGGCTGGGTTCGGAAGATCGCTCGCTCTGGGCCATATGGGACTCTCCCAGCGAAGCCAATGCAGAGCAGAAGCTTAGAAACGTTCCTTCGGGGGAAGACGTTGATCGTGAAGGTTTCGGTGACATTCTCTATGTGGGCAAGCAGCCCAAGTCAGGTGAGCGTGACGTAACTCTTGATCCCGATACACGCCTGGTTACCTCTGAAACCATGACGGCGCTTCCTGAGCCTTACCAGCTCAGCCAATACGGCCATCAGGACAAGAAAGTCGCCATCACCTTTGATGATGGCCCCGATCCAACGAATACGCCGCGGATTCTTGACGTTCTCAAACGGGAACAGGCGCCTGCCACGTTTTTCCTGATCGGTCTGGAAGTGCAGAAGTTTCCCTGGATTGCCCAGCGCATTTATCAGGAAGGTCATGCCATAGGCAACCACACTTTCACCCACCCTGATATCAGCGAAGTTTCCCAGCGCTATATCGATGTTGAGCTCAACGTCACGGAAAGGCTCTTCGCCAGCAAGATGGGCGTAAAGCCACTTTACTTCCGTCCCCCTTACTCCATTGACCAGGAGCCTGACATTGCCGACCAGGTCCGGCCAATCGACCACGTGCAGAATCTGGGCTTCATCACTATCGGATCCAAGATCGATCCCGATGACTGGCAGCGTGGCCGCACCGTTCAGGACATTGTGAATGCGGTGATGGACCAGGCGCAGCGTTACGCAACCAATGCCTGTCAGACGCATCAGCCGCCGGTCTGCGGAAACATTATTCTTCTTCACGATGGCGGCGGAGATCGTGAAGCCACGGTCCAGGCACTCCCGCTCATCATTGAGCGTCTGCGTGCTGCCGGTTTCAAGATCGTGACTGTGGAAGAGCTCATGGGCAAGACTCGAGCCGATGTCATGCCCAAGCTGGCGCCGAATGAAATCCTGGCTGCTCGCTTGAATGACGCCACGTTCACCATGCTGAACGTTCTCATCCTGATCATCAAATGGGTGTTTCTGCTGGGCGATATTCTTATGAGCGGCAGGCTGCTCGGCATCGGCATGCTGGCCACGTACGACCGGTTACGCAAAGTCCCAATTCTTGCCGGCCCCGATTACAAGCCGGCGGTTACAGTCATTGTCCCTGCATACAACGAAGAGAAGGTGATTGAACAGACAGTGCGCTCCGTGCTGGCGTCTGATTATCCCAACCTGCACACCATTGTGGTCGACGACGGATCTTCTGATCGCACCACACAGGTGGTGGAAGAAAAATTTGCCCAGGAAATTCTTGATGGTCGCGTTCGCCTCTTGACCAAGACCAATGCCGGAAAAGCTGAAGCTCTCAATTACGCGCTGAAATTCACTGACGATGAAATCTACGTCGGCATCGACGCCGACACCGTTATTGCCCCGAATGCGATCTCCCTGCTGGTGCCGCACTTCGCTGATCCCGGAGTGGCTGCGGTGGCTGGAAATGCCAAAGTGGGTAACCGCGTAAACCTCTGGACGCGCTGGCAGGCGCTGGAATACATCACCAGTCAGAATTTTGAGCGTCGCGCGCTGAACGTCTTTGGCGCGGTCAGTGTAGTGCCGGGCGCCATTGGCGCATGGCGGGTGACGGCGGTGCGCGAGTCAGGTGGCTATCATCTCGATACAGTTGCGGAAGATGCCGACCTCACTATGTCATTGCTGGAAAATGGCTGGCGCGTGGTGAATGAAGATCGGGCGTTGGCCTTCACAGAAGCTCCCACGACCGCCAAAGGGCTCATGCGCCAGCGTTTTCGCTGGTCATTTGGCATCCTGCAAGCCGTGTGGAAACATGGAAAGGCAATCCGTAAGCGCAGCCGCCTGGGCTGGATCGCTCTGCCCAACATTATTGTCTTTCAGATCGTCTTGCCTTTACTCTCGCCATTTATTGACCTGATGTTTGTCTTTGGCACATTGCAGTTTCTGCTGGAACGCTATTTCCATCCGGAAAGTACGGACCCGCGCAGCTTTGAGCAACTGGCGCTCTTCTTCGTTATTTTCCTGGCCATTGATTTCGTCGCTTCCGCTCTGGCATTTCTTCTGGAGCGCCGTGAAGCCGGACGTGGAGAAGACTTCCAGTTGCTGCTGCATCTCTGGTTGCAGCGCTTCTCGTATCGTCAGCTCTTTTCAGCAGTGTTGATCCGCACGCTGAAGCGCGCCATTGATGGCAAACCTTTCGCCTGGGACAAACTTGAACGCACCGCCGCTGTGTCCAGCAGTCGCGCTCAGGCCCATCCGGTCAATACGAATCTTTAGCTGCACTAAAAATTAAAGGGCAGCGTGATCGCGTCCCGCCGCCCATTAATTTGTGATCCGCGCTTATCCGCGGCAAGATCTTGTTTCTACTTCGTCATCGGCTTGGTGATATCCCCCAACAGGTCAGGCTGCCCCTCAGCCCGCACCAGATGCGGATACTTCTCGCCGCCGTGATAATCCACCTGATAGCTGTTGATGTAGTCGCCATTTTCGGCAAGCAGTGTTAGCGGTTGCTGGCTTTTCGTTCCCGAATGCAGCGCTGCATGCATCGCGTCTTTGGAAAACTTACGGCCATTCACGCCGATGATCTTCATGCCCGGCGCCAGCCCGGACGCAAACGCCGGCGTGCCGGGAATCACGTCTCGAACGTCGCCTTCCTTCGTCACAATGGCGCCGATGGAAAAACTCAGATCCATGGATCCGCCCGACTTTTCCGCGGCCTCCATCGTGTTGTTCTTCTGGTCGGTATAAACCAGCTTCCACCCGCCGTTCTCGATTCCGCCCAGCGGCGCGTGGGCTGACTTGGAGTCAAGGCGTTCGCGGAGAAACTTCGCCCAGTCGTAAGCCACGACCTGGTTGAGTGTGGCTACAACGTCTTCAAACTTGTATGGAATCACATTGGGCGCGCCGCCTTGCCCGCCGTAGAATATCCTGCAAAAATCGTTCAGGGACTTCTGTCCGTTGCTCTGCTTGCGCAGCGTTGTGTCAACATCGAGCCAGACTAAATACCCTTCGGGATAGTAGTCAGCTGAGCGGCGCCAGTTGACCCATTGCGGTGGCGCTGCAAAAAGTGTTTGCACGGACGTTGCCGTATCCTGGAGCGGACGCCAGGTTCTTCCCGCGCGATGGTCCAGCATGGCTGCTGTGGCCGCCAGGTTTTCACGGAACTGTTCAGCCGTTCGCAAACCCACCCGTGCCGCCAGGATATTGCCCCAGTAGTCGGTCATGCCTTCATACACCCACAGCAGGTCACCTTTCATTGGCTCCTGATAGTTTGGAGTAACCAGTCCGGCTGGCCGGCGATGTTTGCCGTTCCATGAATGCGTGAATTCGTGCGGAAGAAGGTCCGCCTCCAGATTGTGTGCGTTGGGATCGCTGAATACATCTTCACCCGTGCCGTTATCACTGGATTCGTGATGCTCCAGTCCGTGGTGTGCCGTCTGGTCACTCAGAGTCCACAGGAAATGGTATTTCTCGTAATGCCTTGCGCCGAACAGAGCACCGGTTTCTGCAACCAATTGCTTATAGCTGGCCAGATCTTTGTCCGTGATCTGGATTGATTCTTCAGTCTCGCCCACCATGTCAATGACGTGGACCGGCTTCTCGCCCGCCGGACTGAGCTGCACTTGCCGGTAGAATTGACCGGCGATCAAAGGCGAATCAACCAGTCGAGTGAGAGACACGGGCGCAAATTCGGCTGTGCTTCCGGCGTCGCGTGTCGGAGTGAGTGCCGTGCCATATTTCCAGCCTTCGGGGAGGCGGATGGACGCCGTGACCTGCACTGCATCACTGGACGCGCCTTGGGGATAAAAGACCAGCTGGTTCCACAACAGATCAATCACCTTGCTGGACGCAAGGGAGCTCTTGCCGTTGTAAGTGATCAGATCAAGTGATGCCTCAATCTCGCGCGTTCCCTGCGGAACCTGAAGATGAAATGCATACATATCCACCAGGTCGCGCTGCCATTCCAGTTCCTGATTACCTGCCTTGAAGTGGACGCCGGTCAGATTCCAGATTGGACCAGTCGGCCGATGGTTGCCGGGGATCCACTTAGGGTAAACGATCGTGACCTGGCCGGCGGAAACCGGAATCACGACTTTGGCATGGATAAAGTTCCGTGCCGCGTCCGTAGCATCGACCGAAAGGCATTCCTGGATCGCGGTTTGTCCATATAAGCAGGGAATTAATATGGCAGAGATAATCAGGGTGCAAAAAGTTTTCATCAAGTCTCCGGGAATCGAGTAAGCCGGCGGCTTGGCGCCGTCCAGCAAAGCAGGCTATGGTACCTTTTTGGAGTCCGCGAAGCAAAAAAAGCGCGCGAAGCAAAAAAAGCGGAAGATACAAACAACAAGCTCGCCAGTCAACGAAGGAGAAATTTTGTGCCGACATTCATTGCAGCGCCCACACGTGTACAGGCTGCCGGAAACTTGCCCAAGCTGATCGACGAATACGTTGGACGTCTCAACACCAAAGAAGAGCGGATGAGCGTGGCGCACATGCGTAGTCCGGCGGGTTGGATTGAACCGGGACAGACGCCGGAATTTCTGGAGTACACCATTGTTCTCAAAGGCAAGCTGGTGGTCACGCACAAAGAGCACGGATCCAAAGAAGAGAGCTTTGAGGTAAAAGCCGGGCAGGCCGTTGTCAGTCATCCCGGGGAGTGGATTCGTTACTCAACTTCCAGATGAGGCAACCGAGTACATTGCCATTTGTCTGCCGGCGTTCTCACCTGGAACTGTTCACCGCGACGAATAATATCTCTCCCAACAAAAATGGCGACCCCGAAGGGCCGCCATTCTGTTTATCTATTTATTATCTTTATTTATCGAAGCTTACTGCTTCGGGTTGCTGGAAGAGTTGTCTTTCGGCATGCTGGACTTGTCAGATGACTTGTCAGCAGAGGCAATCTTCAGGTGGTTCTTAATTTTGCGGCTGCCAGCATTCGTCTGGGCGATCTTCTCAGCTTGGTCCTTCGCATCCTTGCTGGGTACCGTTCCGGTCAGTTCAACGGCCTTATCTGTAACCTTCGCCGTTATGTTCGCGCTGGCCAGGGTCGAATCCTGTTGCAGAGCGGACTGAATCGTGCTCTGAACATCGGTTGCGCTGCCGCCAGCGGCTGCATCACTTTGCGGTAACTTGGAGCTATCGCTCGCTTTGCCCGTTGAGGAATCTGGAGCGGTGGTTGCTGGGGCCTTTCCTGACTGGTCAGTCGTTGAGCTGGGTGAGCTCGGCGCCTGGGTGTCAGGGTGTGCCGCAGGCTGGGACTGATCCGGCGCACTCGTGGACGACGAAGGTGGAACCGTCGGCGGTGTCTGAGGTGTCTGCTGGCCCATTCCCTGTGCCAAAGCCAAACCACTACCTAATGCCATCATCAAAGCAAGCTTACTGATATGTTTCGTCATGCGTGTCTCCCTTTTGGTTTTAAAAGTGGATTAGCGAAGTGAGGCGCACCCCTCAAAACATTACGCACACTCAAATCTATCGGCGTAAGCGGGGCAGCAAATGTTACATATGGGGGTTAGATGCCCTGAGGGACCGGGGGTTGGCCCCTGAGACAAGTTTCGAGCAGCTCAGCTTTAAGCAGCAGCTTTACTTTTTAAAGTAGCTAAGCAGTAAGGCCCGGGGCCACTGACTGGCTGGTGGCGTTACGCCATGAGCCTACTGTGTTGCCGCGTTCATTGGTGTAGTAGCCCTGAATAGTGTAGCGGTTGGGCTCATCGGCCGGTCCCCAGCCAAACAGGTCCCAGGCTTCAAGATCTCCGTTCTCCTCACCATCATCGGCCACCCATCCCTGACCGGGAATTTTGTCCGAGGCCGCTTCCGCAAGCTCATGAGCGTAAACGGCGGTGAAGTCGCCAATTAAACCGCCACAGCCCGGGCACAGGGATGAAGGCAGCACGGCATAAGCCACTTCAGTGCCCTGGTAATCAAAGGCGTCGTGATAACCACAGAAAGATTGGCAGGATTGGTCAGAACCCAGCACGGAAGTTACACCGTCAGGCAGAATCAGCACGAACAAGCTGTTCACGTTCGCGATGATCTTGCCCATATCCAGCAGTCCGGAGACCGTCGACTGCGCATCCGTGTCCGCAAAGGTCGACCCGGAACTCAGCGCAGGTCCGTCAATCGCGCCCTGATACGTGCCCGAACCGGTGCCGTAGTTCAATTCACTGAGCGGATCAAGATATCCATTTTCAACGATGGCCTTGCTGAATCCTTCCACAAAGTTCCGGTCACCCCAGAAGGGTCCCATATAAATGTTGGAGACCAGTGGCACCGCAAGCTGGCTTCCGCCTCGATTGCTGAATCCCGCCGCGCCTCCAGGGCCAGTCGGTGAAGTCAGAGGGTTGTTAATCAGCTCATGGTCATCTTCTTCGTGCAGCACAGGCGACCGCATCACGTGCCGGGGTGGAACAATCTGCATTACATTCGGTCGTTTTCCAATCGAGCACAGATGTCCCATGCTCATCCTTTGTTTGAGAGTGCTTTTCGCTTTCATCTTCGTTCACTCCAGGCAACATTCCATGCCTTTATTGCTGTGTAATTGGATGGCAAGAATCGAGTGCTGGAGCACCCCGCTGGCGTTTTAGGGACTAAAATATCTGCAGGGTCATGTCTCCAGCCGGCATCGACTGCTGGCTGTGGCTTGTAGCTTGTTTGGAGGCTGAATATGAAATTCCTCGTTGCTTCCCTGCTGTTATTTCCCTGTCTTCTTTCCATCATTGCCTGTGGCAGTACTCACGTGATGGGCGCCCTCCCTCCGCGCCAGCTCCAGTCCATTACTGTCACACCGGCGGCAGCCACGGCGCAGAACACTTTCCGCCAGGTTCAGTTCTCTGCCATGGGAACCTTCAACATGGCGCCGATGTCGGCCGTGCCTCAAGTGACATGGTCCATAGGCGACCCGATGTCGATGATGTCTGCTCCTGCCGGGGTCACGATCAACCAGAACGGATTGGCGTCCTGCTCCACTTTCTCAGGCGTGGTAATGGTCCAGGCCACGGGAACCATGGATCAGTCCATGCCATCCATGCAGATGGGGATGATGACCTCAAGTGTCGCAGGTATGGCACAGCTTACTTGCCCATAAGTCCCAAGGGACTTTTATTTATTTGCTTAGAACGGCGCGCAGGCTGACTTCACTTCCCGCTAATACTCGTAAATCGCGTTGCCAGTTCTGAAATCCCGCCTGCTTCACCATGATTGTGCTTGCGCCCGCGGGAAGGCTTAGCGTTGAGGGAGTGGAGCCGGCGAGGCCGCCATCGACATAGATTTCGGCTCCTTCCGGCTCCGATGTGATCGTCACCTTTGCGGGCGCAGCATTGGTATCAATGGAAGAAAGAGAATCCCTGGCAAAGACTGCGGTCAAGCCGGGATATTGCAGCCAGCTGCGATCACCAAAGGTGATCTCGCGCAACGGGTTTCCCAGCTTCGAGACAAGTTCATTTCGCGCCATACCCGGATGAAGATTGACGGATACCGGGTTTGCAGGCGATTCTGTTATGGGCGCCGCGGCGGGGTGGGCCGCAGCCACGGGAGCGATCACGGGTGGAGCAGGCGTGGGCCCAGTGCCTTCAGGTAACAGCCATTCGTCGATGGCAGGATAGATTCGGCTGGCATCGCCGCGCTCAATGAGTTGCTTGTCAAAGAAGAAGTTGAGACTTGCCCAGAGCTGCCCAGTCTGGCTGCCGGATGTGACGGATTCCGTGCTGAGCAGCCCCACCGTCACCGCATCCGAACTCACGCTTACAGCGACTACATAAAAGCGAGCTCCCACCGTGAGCGGAACTGATGCCTCTTTGGCCCCGGATAGCACACCCACTTTCGTCCCCGTAATTGACATGGAGATCAGCTGGTTGCGCTTGAGGCTGCCAAACAGGCCCTCTTTTCGCAGCACCACCACGCCACCGGCGTGACGGATAGAGTTTTCACCGCTGTTGCCAATTCCCAGTACGCGCGGGCCAACGCGGGTGAGCCGGTAACGTGTTTGCAGGCTTTCCTGTATTTCCGCTGCCCGGCCAGGTTGTTGGGCTCCCGCCAGTGAGGCCACATGGATGATTGCCAGTAAGAAAAGACAAGCTCTCTTCATAACAGTGCGGAGGTTAGCGGAAGGCTGCGTTGCACGTCAACCGGGCTCGGTTCCTATCGCACAACAATTGAAAGCGGTAAACTGACAGTTCGGCATGGAAAGACCCAACAATCGCGAAATGGTGGTCATACAGGCGGAGCCCCAGTCCTTGGCCATGGTACCGATCGAAACAGACCCTGCAGATCTGGCCGAGCAGATTGAAAAGTCATTCACCGTGGTGTACGCGGCCGTGAACAGTGGCAAGATTCAGCAGCCCGGGCATAACGTGATCGTTTATCGCGCTCTTGGAAGCGGGAATGTTGAAGTGGAGTGTGGGGTTCAGGTTTCCAGCCGTTTTGACGCTTTTGGTCAACTGTCCTGCCGCGAAACGCCTGCGGGGCGGGCCGCAACCACTTCGCATTATGGCCCTTATGACTTGCTGGGTGAAACCCATACTGCGCTGGTGGCCTGGGCGCGAAGCCACGGCTTACAACCGACCGGTACTTTCTGGGAAGTGTATGGGGACTGGAACGATGATCCTCAACAGCTCCGTGTAGACATCTTTCATCAGGTGTCTTAAGAAGGCCTCATTTTGGCTGGCGTTTAAAACAAGCACGCTGCGCATGGGCGCATCTGGCCCTGTACTCTTGCCACTCAACCTTGTGCCATGACCGTCAACTGATCTTCCGTTATGGGCGTGCTGTTTCATCTGTTATGATTTTCGAGTATAGGACTACACTCTATTGCCGAGCCAAAAGCAACTCAGGTGGTCTGAACTAAAAGTCGGGATTACCGTTCTCATCTCGTCGATCGTCCTGGCGGTGCTGGTTTTCCTCATGAGCGGGACCACTGGCATGTTCACAAAAAAATTCACGCTCATTACCTATTTTGATAACGCTGAAGGTTTGCGTTCCGGGCAGCCGGTGGACCTGGAAGGCGTCCCTGTTGGCAATGTCATTGGTGTCAAGGTGGTCCCCAACCGCCCGCTTGCTCCAGTCCAGGTCATGATGAAAATCAAGGCTGACTGGCAGCCCTTTATTCACAAAGACAGCAGAGCCACCGTGAAGACCGCCGGCATTCTGGGCGAATCATTCATTGATATAGACAGCCGCAAAGCTGCCAAAGGTACGGTTGTCGATGGTGATGAGTTGCAGTCCGAAAATGCGCCTGGTATTGACGATGTTGTGCGCAGCAGCCAGGGCACTCTTCAGAACATGGACGTGCTGATCCGTCGTCTTGATCGCATTGTGGCATCAGTGGAAAGCGGCAAGGGTACGCTGGGCGAGGTGATCAATGATCCCACGCTCATCAACAAGATCAATGCTGTTCTGAATCAGGTACAGGACACTCTCAACAGCGTAAATAAGGGTGAGGGTACGTTGGGCCAGCTTTTTACTGATAAGACCCTCTATCGCAAGCTGGACGATACCGTAGATAAGCTCAACAAAATTGCAGATGACGCGCAGGCAGGCAGAGGCAATTTGGGAAAACTGCTGAAGGACGACAGCTTATACAACAACCTGAACCAGACTGCCACCAAGGCCAACAAGCTGCTTGACGATGTAAATGCCGGCAAAGGTACGCTGGGCAAACTGACCAAGGATGACGCCCTGGCCGCCAAGCTTCAGGACACCATCAACAAGCTTTCGGCAATCGCTGATCGCCTCGACGCGGGTGAGGGCAGCATGGGAATGCTTCTGAAAAATCCATCTCTCTACAACAACACAGACCAGATGCTGGTTGAAACTCGCTCCCTGGTGAGAGCCATACGAGAGAATCCGAAGAAGTACCTGACCATCCACTTCCGCGTCTTTTAGCAAACGCCTGACAAGGCCCTTTTCGCTGGACCCGCTCGCCTGAGGACTGCGGCCGTTAACCTACTGTATGATTCTTACGTCTAAATATGGTCAAGCTCGCCTTGATAACGCGAAGACCGCGAACAACGACACTGCAAAAATCCCTAAACGAAAAACTATTTACTTGAGGCGAATTTACATGCGTATGATTTTTCGACTGTTTGTTTTCTGTTGTTTGCTCGCGGGCCTGGCGTTGGCACAGGCTCCTGCCGGCAATGCTGCATCCCAGGGCCCTTCCGATGTTCCTAAATACATTCCCAGTTTTGACGAGAAGGCTCTGGATAAGACGGCCGATCCCTGCGTGGACTTCTATCAGTACTCCTGTGGCGGGTGGATGAAGAACAATCCCATCCCCGCTGACCAACCACTCTGGGGAAGGTTCAATGAACTGGCGGAACGCAATCGCGCCATCCTGCATAACATTCTGGAAGATGCCGCCAAGGCCAGCAACCGTGACGCCAATGAGCAGAAGATTGGCGATTTTTACGCCAGTTGCATGGATGAAGAGGCCATCAATAAAAAGGGCGTTGCCGTTCTCAAACCCGCGTTCGATCGCATCGCAGCCGTCAAAGATAAAGCCGAGCTGCCTGCCATTGTTGGATACCTGCATGGGCAGGGAGTCAATGTGTTGTTTGGCTTCAGTTCGGGCGCGGATTTCAAGAATGCCAAAGAGGTGATCGCCCAGGCTGACCAGGGCGGCCTCTCCTTGCCGGACCGCGATTATTATTTGAAAGACGATCCCAAGTCAGCGGAACTCCGCAAAGCCTACGTTGAGCATGTTGCCAATATGTTCAAGCTGATGGGTGACGCTCCTGATAAAGCCGCTGCGGAAGCCAAGACGGTCATGGACATTGAGACCGCACTGGCCAAAGGCTCCATGGACCGTGTGGAGCGCCGCGATCCGGCAAAGATCTATCACAAGCTTTCGAACCAGGAGTGGCAGGCCCTGGCTCCGTCATTCACGGTCACCAGTTATGTAACAGATCTGGGAACGCCTGGTTTTACCGCACTCAACGTCGCCAACCCTGAATTTTTCAAGGCGATGGATGCCGAGCTGAAGACCGCCAATCTGGATGATCTGAAAACTTACATGCGCTGGCACGTGGTGCACGAATACGCTGCTGTGCTGCCGGTCCCGTTTGTGAATGAGAATTTTAATTTCTTCGGCAAAACTCTTGCCGGAACCAAAGAGTTGCGTCCCCGCTGGAAGCGCTGCACGGGCGCGGCTGATGCCGATCTGGGAGAAGCGTTGGGCAAAGTTTTTGTGGATAAGCATTTTCCCGCCGACGCCAAAGCCCGCACTCTTAAGATGGTGCAGCAGCTGGAAGATGCACTGCGCAAAGATATTCAGTCACTTGATTGGATGTCAGATGCCACAAAAAAGCAGGCCATCGTAAAGTTGGAGGCAATCCAGAACAAGATTGGCTATCCCGACAAGTGGCGCGATTATTCATCACTCAAGATCGTGCGCGGTGATGCTCTGGGGAACGCAGAACGCGCCAATGAATTTGAAACCAGATACCAGCTCAACAAGATTGGCAAGCCTCTGGACAAGCGTGAGTGGCAGATGACACCTCCCACGGTCAATGCCTACTATGATCCCACCGAAAACAACATCAACTTTCCCGCCGGCATTCTGCAGCCGCCGTTCTATGACTTCAAGGCGGACGACGCCGTCAATTTCGGCGGTATCGGCGCAGTCATCGGTCATGAGCTTACTCACGGTTTTGACGATCAGGGTGCGCTCTTTGATGCCGAAGGCAACCTGAAAAACTGGTGGACGCCGGAAGACCAGAAAGCCTTCAACGAACGCACCGCCTGCATTGCCAAGGAGTATGACAATTTTGTGGCGATTGATGATGTGCACGTGCGCGGCAAGCTGACACTGGGTGAAAACACCGCCGACAATGGCGGCTTGCGCATCGCTCATATGGCTCTGCTGTCCAGCATCATGGCCAGCGGAAAGACGCCGGAGAAGATTGATGGCTACACTCCGGAACAGCGGCTCTTCCTTGGCTGGGGACAGATCTGGTGCCAGAACCAGTCAGAGCAGATCGCACGCCTGCTGGCCCAGACCAACGAGCATTCACCGGGCAAGTATCGTGTGAATGGCGTAGTGCAGAACATGCCGGAATTTCAGAAGGCATTTAGCTGTAAGCCCGGCCAGCCCATGGTCAGCCAGAACGCCTGCCACGTCTGGTAGCGCTGAAGTGAAATAAAGACAATAAAGAAGCCCGGCATTCAGCCGGGCTTTTTCATTTTTCTTGAAATCAGGTTTTCCAGCATCATTGCTGGTTTGCGGCTTCAACCTTAATCAGCCCCGTTGACTCCGCCTGTTCATGCGCGTGATAAGACGACCGCACCAGCGGTCCACTCTCCACGTGCTTGAATCCCATGCTCAGGGCTTCACGCTTCAAATGGGCAAATTCGTCCGGCGTGTAATAGCGCGTGATCGGTAGATGATCCTTCGACGGCCGTAAATACTGGCCGACGGTGAGGATGTCCACTTTTCTATCCGCCAGGTCGCGGAACACTTCAACCAACTCATCCATCGTCTCTCCGATGCCAACCATTACGCCGGTCTTCGATACCATGTTCGGAGCAAAGCGCTTTACGTTGCTGAGCAGATCAAGTGTGCGCTGGTAACGCGCTCCGGAACGAACCGCGCGGTAGAGCCGCGGAACGGTTTCAGTGTTATGGTTCAGAACTTCCGGCTTGGCGTCGATCACCACTTGCAGGCAGTCTTCGTGTCCCTGGAAGTCAGGGATCAGGACTTCAATCTGGCAGCCGGGTGTCTGTCGGCGGATTTCACGGATGGTCTCGGCAAAAATCTTCGCCGCGCCCATGTTGTCATCATCGCGGTTCACGCTGGTGACTACAGCATGCTTCAGTCCCAGGGTAGCTACGGCTTCGCCTACGCGACGTGGCTCATCCCAATCCAGTGGTTCTGGTCTGCCTTTGGGCACGGCGCAAAACCCGCAGCGGCGTGTGCACAGGTTCCCCAGCAGCATGAACGTGGCTGTCTTGTGGTTCCAGCATTCGCCAATGTTGGGGCACTGGGCTGATTCGCAGACCGTATGCAGGTCCAGCGTGCGCGCCAGCTTCTTCAGATTGTGATAGTTGTCGCCCAGCGGAGCGCGGGCCTTGAGCCACTCCGGCTTGGACTGAGGGCGCCTGGGCGCGAGGTCGATCTGGATGAGTTCTACGGAACTGGCCATGAATTTCCTGCTTCTATTGTACGATGAGCGGGCCTTAGCTTCGGATTCAACAGACGGATTCCAAGGCTGGTATGCCAAATATATGCCAAATATAAGATGGCAATCTGGGTTAAGTTTCCCCTGGAAGCCTGTTAAAGCGTATGCAGGTAGGCCACGACGGCCTGTATTTCTTCTCGACTGAGTTGGTCGCCGAAGCGTGGCATCATGCCGCGCCCCTGGATCATCGACTGTATGACATGTTCGTCTGTCGAAGTCAGCCCACTGGGCAGGTACGGCTTGCCATAGAGCCCTTTGAGTCCCGGACCTTTGTTGCCATGGGTCGAGTAGGCCGGGTGGCAGTTCAAACAGTAAATATTGAAAATTTTGCGACCCGAGGATTGTTGCGGATTCAGCCCGAGTTCCGCGTCGGTCATGGTGGCGGGATCTTTTCCACAGCTAATGGCCATCAATGCTGCAAAGGTTAGAACAACCAGAAAGAAGTGGGCTCGCACAGAATGACTATTTCGCATGGAATGACTATTATGTCCTTAGCGCGGCCATTTGCAAAACTTTTGCCTGCCGCCTTGCTAATCGCATGCCGGTAAAGATCAAACGAGCGTATGAGAAGCCGGCGCTCTCAGATGGCCAGCGCATATTGGTGGACCGCCTCTGGCCAAGGGGCGTGAAGAAAGAGGCTGCCCGCATCGACCATTGGCTTAAGGCCCTCGCGCCATCTGATGCTCTGCGGGTCTGGTTTCACTCCAGCAATAACTGGGCGATATTTAAGAAACGATATTTCAAGGAGCTATGTACGCAGGAAGCCACGGAAGCTTTGAATAAGCTGTATGAGCTTCTGGATGAGTATTCTGACGTCACCTTGATTTATGCCTCGGCAAACATGGAGCACAACAATGCCGTGGCGCTCAAGGAATTATTGGAAGGCATGAAGAAGCCACCCTCCAGCAGCGGACCGGCGAAGGCAGCTGCCGTTCCCGGACGAATGACCAAACGACGCCCAGGTTCGCGAGGATGATTCTTCGGCCGCTTAGCCCCACAGACCCAGCCACCGCCTCTCCCGAAAAACAATTTGCTTCTGCATGGCACGTTGTGGAGCAGGTCCAGCGGGCGGACTACGAGAGCTGCTGGATGATTACGCAGCCTTCACACGCCGCGCTGTCGGGTGAGATTGCCGCCAGACTGGCTCTGCCCGGCATGCCGAAGCTGGAGGCTGAACTGGTGCGGGCAATTTCTCTCCATGATGCGGGATGGGGCATGCCGGACGCCCAGGCCGTGATGCGCAGCCGGGCCAGCCATGAAGATGTGCCGCGGTCATTTATCCAGTGCACGCTCGGAGAACTCGTTACCTCATGGACGCAGTCTGTTGACATCGCAGAGACCACATCGCCTGCAGGAGGCTTTATGGTTAGCCGGCATTTCTGGCGGCTGGCGGAGCACCGCCTTGCAGCCGGCCGGGATTCATCCGGGACGCGTTCTCAGTTGAAAGATTTTCTGGATGATGAAACGGAACGCCAGCACGATCTTGCAGCCCGGCAGAAGCGAACCGAAACGGAATTAGAAGCGCTGACTGACGTGCTTCAGTTTTGCGATCTACTGTCGCTCTATATTTGCTGCGGCGCCCAGAGTACAGTTGAATTTCCCGACAGCTGTGGAACCAAAGTCCGCTTGCACGTGGACGGAAATAATTATCGTTCCGATCCTGCTTTGGTTACAGAGACTTCTCAGTTCTCGCTGGCTGCACTCCGGCATCCTGCCACCAAACAGGTTTCCGGACAGGAAATTGTCATTGTGTTGAGTTAAAACGCATTGGGCTAAAACGTATCGAGCTAAGGCCGCCGCGATTCTAGTTGTGCTGCATTCCAGACATATCATCGTGGCCGTGTTCGTGTTTATCTTTGTCTGGCAACTGGCGCTCCACGGACCAGATTTCGTCGGGCGTTTTCTCCCACGGATAAACATGCACCATCCAGCCAAAGACGTGCGGCATGAAGGTCCCTCCGGCTGCTTCACACTCCTGCTGCGTTGAAATGGATCCGTGCAATCCGAATTTCGGGTTCTTGCCCAGCATTTCACGTTCTTGTCCCTGCGGCGGCTTGCACATGTTTACATGCTGGTGCCACTGGGCCACGCTCAACGGAACACGTTGATTGAGCTGGTCTTCGTTAAAGCGGACAGGCGCGGTATACATGGCGCCGATGAGCTTGTAGCCATCGCCATTTTTTTCGTAGAGCAGTGAAGTAGGTTTGGTGGCATCAAAGCCAAAAGCCGCGCCAAAGGCGTACGAATAGTTGGTGAAGTGATACATCGGCTGCTTCACATTGGGCAGGAAGATCTTGAAACCATCGGCCAGGGCCACGTTGTAGTCGCGATATTTCTCCAGCGCCTGTCGGGCCTGCTTCACCACTTCGGCCGCTTTTTCCTGGTCGCCGGGTTGTGGATCGCGTAATGCGCTCATGTACATATGTGAGCCCATGTGTTCATGATCTTCGTGATGATGACCATGGCTCATGGCGTCCGTGGTGGCACTGAGCTCGCTCTGAGCTGCGTTCGCGTCATCGCCGTGATGATGTGCCTGCGCACTCAGCCAGACCGATGAAAGGGCCAGCACCGGCAATACAAGAAGCTTCTTCATAGATTGCATGAAATCAGGTCCCCCCTGCAGTACGACAACGCAGCACGACAACGTTAGCAAACCCAGAGTCTCACAAAAAGTTACTTTTGGGGTCCGCGAAAAACTCAGAATCAGGAACTTTCCTCGATTGCATGGGTTACTACCTCCCGAAGCAAGGGGGAGCAGCCATGACTAAGTTATTGCGATTCACGTTGTTAGGTGTGGCATTGATCATCGGGTCGGCGGCGGGGGGCATGCAGCCGCAACAGGCGCAAAACCAAAGCAGTGATGGCAATCAGCAGCAAAGCGGCAGAATGAGACGCGGCGCACAACAGCGCAAGAATATGGCCGAACTGGCCCAGAAATTGAACCTGACAGACGATCAGAAAGCCCAGTTTCAGAAGATCCGCCAGAGCTCCATGCAGCAGGCAAAAGCGATTCGCTCGAATAGTTCGTTAACAGATGAGCAACGCAAGCAGAAGATGCTTGACTTGCACAAGCAGTCCCACCAGCAGATGTTCGGCATCCTCACCTCGGACCAGAAGCAGCGGCTCAAGCAGATTCGCGAAGAGCATAAGAAGCAAACGCAAACCGGCGAAGGATCCGGCCAGCAAAGTTCGGCAAAAAAATCCAGCATGAACGGTGACGATGACGATCCGTTTGCCGGCATGACCAGTGACGATGATGGAGGCCAGGTCTAAGCCCTCGCCAAAGAAGAAAAGCTCTCGCAGTTAGCTGGTCAGGATCTTTTCAGCTGCCACGCGGCCTGAACGTATGCAGTCGGGGATGCCAATCCCGTCGAACGAATTTCCTGCCAGATAGAACCCATGCATATCGTCGATGATTGCCTTCATCTTTGCCACTCTTTCAAGATGTCCGACTTCATACTGCGGCAACGCGGGATTCCAGCGGAAGACTTCGGCGAATTGCGGCTGCGCTGTGACGCCAAGAATGCTCTTCATCTCCGCCCGGCATGTATCGATCAGCTCTTGATCGCCAAGCGAGTTCAAATTCGGCACCCGGGAGCTGGAAATAAAGCAGCGCAACAAGACCTGGCCCTCGGGTGCGCGATGGTTGAACTTTTTGTGTACAAAAGTGCAGGCCAGCAGCTTGCGGCCTTCAGTCCGCGGGACCAGAAATCCGTGGCCGGCTGGAAGCGCTGCGGCCTTGAAACCCATGGCGATCGCAGCGGACGACGTGTACTGAATCCTTGCCAACCCTTCCAGCAGTCCGGGATGGACCTGCCGTAAAAGCGCTGGCGCAGCGGAAGCAGGAACGGCCATCACCACCGCCTGGAACTTTTCCGTGGTCCTGCCGGTGTCAATCTGCCAGTCATCATTCGCGGGACGAATGCTCAGGTTCTCCTGATTTAGCCGGACGGAAGAAGGCGGCAAGGCCGCAACTGCCGCGTCCACCATCTGCTGCATGCCCATCTTCAAAGAGGTAAAAAGCGGTTGTGGCGGGGCGGAAGCTTTTGCTCGCGCTTTGCGGGCCTTGAGCGTAGCCCGCACCAGGCTCCCGCTTTCGCGTTCCATTTCAGCAAAGCGGGGCAGCACGGCGCGCACACTCATGCGGTCGGCATTCCCGCCATATACGCCCGCGAGAAGCGGTTCAGCTACACGGTCTACCATCTCCTGGCCGAAATGGCGGCGGACGAACTCGGCCACGGATTCATCTTGATCCTGGCGATGATTTCCCGAAGAAAAAATCTCATTGGCCATGCGCAGCTTGGTGGAGAATGAAAAGAGCGGCGTCGCTGCCATGGGCAGAATACGGGTTGGAACCATGAATTCAAGGCCGTCAGGGATGGGAACAAGGCGGCCTTTTACGAGAATGTATGTCTTGCGATCAGCGTCATTCGAAGGAATCAGCTGATCGCCAATGCCAAGATCATGGCAGAACTGAGCGCCATCCGGCTTGATGGTCAGAAACGAATCGGGCCCGGCTTCCAGTACAAAGCCGTCGCGGATCTGTGTTTTGATTACCCCGCCGAGCCGGTCCGATTTTTCAAACAGTGTCCAGCCAACATTGGCCCCGGCGCGACGGGCGCGCTCAAGATAGAAGGCGGCACTCAGCCCGGCTATGCCCCCGCCGATAATGGCCACGCGCTTCATGCCTGAGGGCTTACCCCCTGGCCAGCATTCAAGCGCGCCGAAACCAGCTCAGCGATGGCCGCAATAAACGCCGGTGAGACATTGAGGGACTCAGGCCGCCACAGCTTCATCGCGTGCTCCTTGGCGAACTGATGGAATACGATGTCAACGTCATAAAGGATCTCTACGTGGTCACAGACAAACCCTATGGGGGCGATCACCACGCCTGCGTGCCCGCGACGCTTCAAATCAAGCACCACACTTTCCACGGTTGGCCCCAGCCATGGCCCTCCTGACATGCCCTGGCTCTGGAACGCAAAACGACGTAACTCTTCCGTGAGGCCAGAAATGCTGCTTCCCACCACGCAGGCCGTCTCTTTCGCTTGCAGTTCATACGGGTCGCCGGCATATATGCTGCTCATCGGCACACTATGCGCGGTAAAGATCACGGGCGCGGGCATTCCCAATTCATGGCTCGCCTGCCGCCATGTTGTCTCCAGTTTTTCCGAGAATGCTTTCGCCAGTGGCGGATGGTTATGCCAGGAAGAAATAAAGTCCACCGTTACGTCAGGCTTGAACCCCGCTACCTTGATCTCTGCTTCCAGGGCCCGTCGATAAAGTCCGGTGCTGGTGGATGAGTTCTGCGGAGCCAGGCAAAGCGCGACTACATGTTCAACGCCGTCCCTGGCCATTTGCTGGGCTGCGCTGGCGATGAATGGCCGCCAGTTGCGCATGCCCAGGTATACCGGAACGCTGAGCGCGCCGCGCAGGGCTTCCGCCTGCGCCAGGCTGATCTCAGTAAGCGGAGACTTGCCGATGAGAGCGTAGCGGTGACGTACTTCTGTAATCACGGCGTCCGGCACTTCACGGCCCTGCGTGATGTGCTTCATGAACTCGGGAATTTCGTCCAGAGAATCCGGACTGCCATGAGCAAGAAGAAGCACGGCATTTTTGCGCGGGCTCATCGCGCGGTCCCCTCAGCCCCCTTGCGCGCCGCGCCAGGTATCGTCGTTGGGGAGTACTTCGTGCTGAGCTCGCGAACCAACTGGACCAGAGCGCGAACGTTATCGACGGGAGTTTCCGGCAGTATGCCGTGTCCAAGGTTGAAAATATGGCCGGGGCGCCCGCCAGCCTGCTTAAGCACCAGGTCGGTTTGGTTGCGCAACGTCTTCTGGTCAGCGAACAATAACACTGGATCCAGATTCCCCTGCACTGCGCCCTGATGATTCAAGCTGCTCCACGCCTGGTCCAGTGGAAATCGCCAATCCACACCAATCACGTCAGCACCGGTTTCTTTCATCGCGGGGAGAAGAGTGGCGCTATCGGTCCCAAAGTAGATGATTGGGACGCCGGTCTTCTGCAGCCGCTTGACCAGCTCAGTAGCGAAAGGGAGAACATACTGGCGATAGTCCTGCACGCTGAGGCAGCCGACCCAGCTATCGAAGATCTGCAGAGCGTCGGCGCCTGCGGTGACCTGGTCAGCGGCGTAGCTGGCAAGCACGTCCACCAGCTTGCGCATGAGCATTTCCCACGCTGCAGGCTCTGTGTACATCATCTTCTTTGCGTGAACATAATTTCGGGAACTTCCGCCCTCAATCATGTAACTGGCCAGAGTGAAAGGCGCCCCACAAAAACCTATTACCGGCAACTTAGATCCAAAGTGCTTAACCACTTTGCTGACGGATTCGGATACATAGCCGAGCTCCGCTGCCCGATGCGTCTGCAGGGCTTCGATATCTCTCTTAGTCCGTAGTGGCTGCTCAATGATCGGCCCTTCGCCGGTCTCAAAACGGAAAGGCATGCCCATGACTTCAAGAGGCAGGAGCAGGTCAGCAAAGATGATGGCCGCGTCCACGTCCAGAATTTCTGCCGCGGTGATGGTCACTTCAGCAGCGATCTCAGGCGTTTTGCAGATATCAAGGATGGAATGCTTCTTGCGAACTGCGCGGTACTCCGCCATATAGCGGCCAGCCTGGCGCATCAGCCAAATGGGGGTCACATCCACGGGTTCGCAGCGACAGGCCCGAACGAATCTGGAATTGGGTGCGGACATTCTACAGTCAATGTACCACGGGAATGAATTTGGGCTGAACGCCAAAGGCCTTTCGGCTCAATGTGATGCGTCCGCACAAGAGGTCAGTGTTGTAGCGTCTGCGTCGAGTGTCTGTTTTAGTTCTATTTTTCGACTTTTCAACGACTGGCAAGCTTGCTTTGCGCCAGAAAGTTGCGTACCACTTCGGCCGGGTCTTTCTTTTCGCCATCCACCGCATAATTCATTTTGCGCATGTCCTGGGCAGTGATTTTACCTGCCAGTGAGGCAAGTGCGGCCCGGACCTCCGGAAAGCGCCGCAATGTTGCGGGACGAACGATGGGAACCGCTTCATAAGGCGGGAAATAGTGGAGGTCATCTTCCAGAACTATTAGATCAAGCGCGGCAATTAAGCCATCCGTGTTCGATCCCGCCACAATATCCACCTGACGGCTTTGCAACGCTCGATAGAGCAGTCCCAGATCCATGACCCGCGGAGCTTCGGCAAATTTCAGTTTGTAAGCACTGACAAGCCCTGGATATCCATCCGCACGCTCCAGAAACTCATAGCCTACGCCCATCCGCAGTCTGGAAGAGAACTGAGAAAGCTGCGAAAGCCGGGAAATCTTCATGCTGCGCGCATCATCGCCGCGCATCACCATGGCAAAGCTGTTGTCGAATCCAAGCGGAGGCATCACTTCCAGACCAAAACGGCGCTGGTATTGGCTTTGCACTTCAGCAAAGACCTGTTTTGGATCGGATGAAGGTTTTTCCTTGAGCACCGCAGCCAAAGCGGTGCCGGTGTATTCCACATACATGTCGATGTGCCCGTTCAGAAGCGATTGCTGGCAGATGTAGGTTCCCGCCAGGTAGAAGCGCCGGTCAATGGGCGCCTGATGGAGTGACTCAAGAAATTGGGCGAGCAACTCACCAAGTACCAATTGCTCAGTGAAGTTTTTTGAGCCGACGGTAACGGCTGATCGCGATGGTCGGCAGCCCAGCATGGCGAGAGCGAACGCAGCGAGGAATGAGCGACGGTCCATATCTTTAAAATTCACGTCTTTGAGACTCATGAATCACGAATGACGAGAGCGGCGAAGGCCTCGTTGAACCAGTGCCAGAAGAGAGTTTGCCGCCAGGGCCATCAGGGCTGCGGGAATGGCGCCGACCAGAATTACGCGATTATCGACCATGGACAATCCGCGGAAGATGAATTCACCCAGACCGCCTGCGCCGATCGCAGCCGCAATGGTCGCCAGTCCCACGGTAAGCACGGTTGAAACGCGGATGCCTGCGACGATGATATCGGCGGCCAATGGTAGTTCCACCTGCCAGAGCAACTGCCGGCCGGTAAGTCCCATGGCGATGGCTGCCTCACGTACCGGAGCGTCAACGCCGCTGATGCCAACGAAGGTGTTCTGAATAATCGGAAGCAGCGCGTAAAGTGTGAGCGCGGTAATCGCAAGCCGGTCAGAACGCGCGCCCAGCCAGGGCAACGGCAGCAACAAACCAAAGAGCGCAAGGCCCGGGATGGTCTGGATGACGCTGTTCAGACCGAGGATGATGCCCTTCCAGCGCGGATGCCGGGTCATGAAAATGCCCAGGGGCACGCCGATTACAATCGCCAGCAGCATGGAAATGCTTACCAGCCAGAGATGCTCCATGGTCAGGGCCAGAATCTCACGACGATGACTGACTGCGAATTGCCACACCTCACGACGATGACTGACTGCGAATTGCCACATTCACCTTTACCTGGTTTTAACTATCCGAAGACGTTCAAATCACAAAATCAGATGCAAACAAAATCATGATGCAAACAGTTGCTGGGCCATGCGAAAGGCGTCCACATAGGGCTTGACCTGCTGGTCTTGTGACGCCAGAAATTCTCGCGGCTGATAAATGCCGTGCAAACGGCCTGAGTCCATCAGGGCAATACGGTTACCCACCAGGAGAGCTTCACTCACATCGTGAGTCACGAATACCACAGTTTTGCTCAGCCTTTGTTGTAATTGCTTGAATTCTCGTTGCAGCTCTGTGCGGGTGATGGGATCGAGCGCGCCGAAGGGCTCATCCATCAGCAGAATTGGCGGATCGGCAGCCAGTGCCCGAGCCAGGCCAACGCGTTGCCGCTGGCCTCCGGAAAGCTGATCAGGGTAGCGCTGGCCAAATTCGGCGGAAGGTAGTCCAACCATCTGCAAGACCTGCTCCACTCGATTTCTAAGCTTCTCTTCCGGCCATTTTTCCAGGCGAGGCACCAGGCTGACATTTTTCCAGACAGAATAATGGGGAAAGAGTCCGCCTTCCTGGATGGCATAGCCGATTCGGCGGCGCAACTGGATCACGTCCCACTCGCGCAGGGAGCGGCCTTCCACGCGAACGTCACCCTCACTGGGGGTGAGCATGGAGTTGATGAGCTTGAGAGTCGTAGTCTTGCCTGATCCGCTGGGTCCCAGCAGCATGAGAATCTCACCTTGCTGGATGGCAAGGTTCAGGTCAGAAAGTAGGAGTCGATTCCCGGCGGTCCGGTACTGGACGTGGACGAATTCGATTGCCGGTGATTGACTCATCCTCAGAACGTTTGCTTCTGGTGCGAGTAACCAGCCGCCGCGGCTTATGGAATGCAAGCACCTTCCGGGGCATTGCCGGTATCTGATCGTCAAGCCTAACAGACGCAGCCGGAGTTGGCGACTCAGCGGATGCAGGCACAACCTGCGGCTCACGCCATTTACGCATGTTGTAGGTATAGATCAGAAGGCAAAAGACATTGGCTGGAATAAATCCCCACTGTCCGGTATGAAAGCCAATCAGGGAAATCACGATGCTGTTGAGAGCGGCCACGATCCAGCCCTGCCAAAGACGCTTACCCACCATCACGGTGGAAGCCACGGTCAACAAACAAGAAACATAATCCAGATGAAACATTGATCCAATCAGGCGCGCTTTCAGAGTTCCTGCTTTATTCTTACGCTTTTGCGCCAGGATTGAAATCGGCAAAATACTTTAGGTGTCTACCGAGTCCGCTGCTTTCCTCAGGTAACGAAAGGACGTTGACCTTCACATACTCGGAAGCGAACTCTCTAGTCGCGCCTCACGACGTTCCGCATCGTTGAATCGATCATCATCGGGGATTGATCGTCAATGGTTTGATCGTCACTGGATTCATCATCACTCGATTGATCTGGCTTTCTACCCATCCCGTCACACCTGGCAGTCATCCTAAAGCGGGTAACCAATTTTCTGATAAACGCAAGGAGAGTAGTTTCCAGCGCAGTTGGCCAGGAAATGCTCGTTTAGTCAGGAAATCACCGACATAGGAATAGGAAAGGTGATGAATTGCCGTCGTTTTGGCGGCTGACGGAGAGTCTCGCCTTGGGGGGCGTGCTTGGGGCGAACAATCAACAATCGAAGAGCAAGGTGCTTCGATTATCCGAATCGTAGTGATTCAAATTTTTCAAACTCAACTCTTCAAAAGGAGTCAATTATGAAATTTTTCTCTGAAAATATAGAAAGTCTGCGCGAACTGTACCTCAACGAACTGCGGACGCTGCTCTCGGCCGAACAGCAAATCACTGAAGCGCTTCCCAAAATGATTCAGAAAGCTACTGACGTGCAGCTGAGGCAGGCACTGCAATCTCACCTTCAGGAGACACAGGTGCATGTCACCCGGTTGGAACAAATTCTTGTCAGAGAAAGGAAAAGCGAGCGCAACTAAATCCAAAGTTGCGGCCACCCTTATCAGTGAGGCCGATAGCATGATCAAGGACGCGGCCGATGAGTCCGTACGTGATGCCGTAATCATAGCCGCTGCTCAGCAAGTCGAGCATTTTGAGATTGCCGCGTATGGCACGGTACGCAGCTGGGCCAACATTCTGGGGCAAAGCAAGCATGCCCAGATTCTCGACCAGACGCTTCAGGAAGAAGGCGACGCGGACAAGTTGTTGACTTCCATCTCCGACCGCATCAATCCATATGCGGAAAAAGCGGCCTGACATCAGCTCCAGGGCAGGGTCGGACATATCGGCGTTGAGCGTCTCAGTTGTCTTCAGAAACAAGATCAGAGAAGTGAGATGAGCTCAAGCGATGGTCCGGCCCATTCCGCCAGCATCTACCCGTTTGTATTCGATCTGAGAATCGTTTTTCTGTGGGCCTTGCGACGCTGCTTTTTCTTGGCCAGGCGTGCTTCCTCATATTTGTTTAACGTGCCCGCGCCGGTCTTGCCTTTAGCGCCCGTAGAAGATGCCGGCCCTGAGTTTTCTGCTGTGCTCATCAAGTTCTCTCAATTCTGTGTTGAATTTTTTGATTGTGAATGTCTTTGCTTCGTTGACTTAAGCGACGGGCATTGGCTTTCCACAATTCGTGCAGGAAGCCTCTGACCGCGGCGTGATGCAGCCGCAAGCCCGGCACATTGTCTGTGATCCGTAGCCCGGACTGTACGCTTTGGCCTGGCTGATGTTGCGAATACGCAACATGGCAACCAGGGAAATCAAGAACACAAATATCGCGAAGCTAATGTTGATCGTATTCATGCAGACCTGCTGTCCTTGGAGCAGTGGAACGAAGACCGGTAGAACTTTTGTGAACGAATTGCGTGAGCCGGCCACTCGGTGGAGGGAGCACGTGTGCGGAAAGTGCGAACAAGCGGGACCATAAGCGTCCCCTACTTTCTAATCGATTGCGCAGAAAGCCGCGGCCAGAGTGGAGTGTGAAGTCCAGCGGTAACGACAGAAAGACACCAACGACTTCTTTAAGCCTAGTCTTATGCGTGACTTAAAGCAAATGCCAGCCTTCGGGTCCTGGTGTTGTGAATGGCGGTCTGGGAGATTGGGCGGGAGACTTGCTCCCGCCCATCTTCTATTCATATTCCGGTATTCATATTCTGATGAATCTTTCCACCTTAGTGAGTGATGGTCAGACTCAGGTTGACGCTGGCCGTTTGAGCTCCGCTGGTTCCGGTTAAGGTCAGCGTTGCCGATGTTGGAGGACGAACTGTGGGCGGCGGCGTGGTACTGGGACTGCCACCACATGCGGTTAGACCGCCCAGTGTTGAGAATGCCAGGAGAGCCAGAACCAGGTGCTTGCGTTGTTTGCGTGCACGTGAGGCCAGTCCAACCAGCACTCCTGCGAACACAAACAGCGTCGTCTTAAATGGTGAACCCGGCGCCGATTTCAGGCGAGCGCTGAGCGTTGTTGCGACAGTAACGGTTACCGGTACGTTTCCTGAGGCTGTGGTAAGGGTAGCCGAAGTCGGATTCACCGTGCACGTTGTTCCCGCCGGTGCTCCAGAGCAGGTGAGCGCCACAACTCCGCTGAATCCCTGGGAGGATAGAGAGATGTTGTAATTGGCCGTCTGTCCCGCGGCGACTGTAGCCGAGGTATTGCCGCCGGCGCCGGATAGATCAAAGTGCGGTTGGCTGATCACGACTGTTACTGACGTCGAAGTTGCCAGCGTGTAAGTTGCGTCGCCTGAGTAAGTAGCCGTGATGGTGTGCTGACCTGCCGAGAGCGAAACGCCGGCAGATGCTTGTGGCGCAGCGCCTGCCGTAGAGGTGAGTGCTATCGGCGCACCCAGGTTGACGCCCGCCTCAGAGAACTGCACGGTCCCGGTGGGCAGAATCGCTCCGGCATTCTGAACAATCGCAACCAGTTGCGCAGATAGAACACCGGTCTGAATGTTCAAAGTAACGGGCGGAGTCGCTTTGCTAATTGTGAGCGTACCGTTCGTTGAAACAACCGTGTAGTTGCCAAGTTTCGCGGCTGGATCCACCAGGGCCGGCACAATTGGGAAGGTTCCCACCGTGCTCGCTGCAGTAGCGGCTGTGGTGAAGTTCGCGGTGATGTTGTCCGCGTTCTTGATCCCGACGATGGTTCCAGTCAGAACCGGGTTGGCGCTGCCATACGGACGCGTGGCGTTGTTTGCCGTCACAGTAAGAGCTGCGGCGCTCACGGTCAGCGTGCCGTTGTTTGAGGTGACGATGTAATTGCCGAGTTTGGACGAGGGATCGACGAGTACGGGCACGATCGGATATGTTCCGATCGCGCTGGCCGGTCCAGCGCTGGTGAACGTTGCTGTGATGTTGTCAGCGTTACGCAGGCCAAGCAGCGTGCCGGTGAACGCTGGATTGGCATCACCGTAAATGCGGCTGGCGTTCGCGGCACTCACAGTTAACGGCGCGGCAGTGACGGTAAGTGTCCCGCTGGAAGTCACGGTGTAGTTGGCCAGCTTGGCGCCTGGATCGGTGAAGGTGGGCGTGATGGGATAGCTCCCAACCGCACTCGTTGGATCAGCCGTGACGGAGAACGTGGCCGTAATGTTGTCCGCGTTCTTCAGGCCGGTGATGGTGCCAGTGAATGCCGGGTTGGCGTCACCATAAAGACGCGTAATGCTCGCGGCGACCACGATCAATGGCGCTGTTGTAACGGTCAGAGATCCGTTGCTTGAGGTAACCACGTAGTTGCCGAGCTTTGTTCCGGGATCTGCGAGTGCCGGCGTGATCAGATACGTTCCCACTGAACTCGCCGGAGTCGCAACGCTGGCGAAACTGGCAGTGATCGTATCGAAGGGCTTCACGCCGGTCAGGGTTCCCGTGAATGCCGGGTTGGCGTCGCCATAGATACGGGTTGCGCTTGTGGCGGCTACTGACAGCGGCGCTTGTGAAACGGTCAGGGTGCCGTTGGTCGTTGTGAGGGTGTAGTTGGTTAATTTGAGACCTGGGTCAACAGGAGTCAAGACGATGGGGTAACTGCCGACAGCCGCCGTAATCAGGGCACTGCTGAAGGATGCCGTGATGTTGTCAGCATTCTTCAGTCCAGCAAAGGTGGCGGTGAATGCCGGATTAGCGTCGCCGTAAAGCCGTGTGGCGTTGTTGCCAGAGATGGTCAACGGCGCTGGAGTAATTGTCAGCGTGCCGTTGGTGAAGGTGGCGGTGTAGTTGTTCAGGGTCGACGGCACAGAATCCACCAGGCTGGGTACCAGCACGTAGGTGCCGACTGCGCTGGTGGGTGCGGCGCCGGCGCCGGAGACCACTGCGGTGATATTGTCGCCGTTCTTCAGTCCAAGGATGGTGCCATTGAATGGCGGGTTAGGATCGCCATAGAGGCGGCTTACATTTCCGGCCGTTACTGTTAAAGGCGCGGGATTGATGGTCAGAGTCGCGTTGGTGGCAACCAGATTGTAGTTGCCGAGCTTGCCGGTCGGATCAACCGCAGAGGCCACAATCGTGGCTGGACCCGCAGGAGTCGTCAGGACCGCCGTTGTGGTGAACGCGGCAGTGATTGCGTCGCCATTTTTGATGCCGGTGATTGTCCCGGTCAAAACTGGGTTGGGATCGCCATACAAACGGTTAGCCGGAGTCGCGGTGATGGCCAAAGGAGCCGCCGTGACAGACAGGGTTCCGTTGGTCAAAGTTACTGAGTAGTTGCCGAGTTTTGGCGGGGCGGAATCATGTGCTGCCGGTACGATGCTGACGCTCCCGACAGAACTAAGTGGCGTGGCGGTTGTGGAGAAACTGGCAGTTATCAGATCGCCGTTCTTAAGACCAGTCAGTGTTCCAGTGAACGCCGGGTTGGCATCGCCGTAAAGACGTGTGGCATTTGCCGCCGTGATGTTCAAAGGCGCCTGAGCCACTGTGAGCGTGCCGTTGCTCAGCGTGACCGTGTAATTGATCAGCTTGCCAGGTACGGTGTCAACAGGAGCGGGGACGATGGTGAAGGCTCCTACCGCGCTGGCCGGAGTAGCGGCAGTCGAGAAAGTGGCTGAGATGGCGTCATTGTTCCTGATGCCGGTGAACGTTGCCGAGAATGCCGGGTTCGCGTCGCCATAGAGACGAGTGGCATTGTTGGCAGCGATGTTCAACGGCGCCGGCGAAATGGTCAGCGTGCCGTTATTCAGAGTGATGGTGTAGTTCGCTGCTTTGTTGGTTGGATCCACCAGCGTGGGGACCAGGACAAATGTGCCTACCGGGCTGGTTGGATCAGCGCCCGTTCCGCCAACAATGGCTGTGATGTTGTCATTGTTCTTAAGGCCGGTGATTGTGGTTGGCAAAGCGGGGTTCGGATCGCCGTACAGGCGGCTCACGTTGCCGGCTGTGACCGTGAGAGGCGCCGGGCTGATGGTAAGCACGCCATTGTTCAGCGTCACTGAGTAGTTGCCGATTTTAGCGGTCGGGTCAACCGGTGTAGGCACGATTGCCGCCGATCCCACGCCCGTGGCCGGAGTTGCTGCGCTGGCAAAGGTGGCCGTGATGTTGTCAGCGTTCTTCAGGCCAGTCACAGTTCCCGTGAAGGCCGGGTTCGCATCGCCGTACAGGCGGCTTGCCGGATTGGCCGTGATGGCCAGAGGCGCGGGTGCGACTGTAAGTGTGCCGTTGGTGAGCGTCACCGTGTAGTTGCCAAGTTTCGAAGGAACGGAATCAACAGCCGTAGGAATGATGTTGAAAGGACCTACCGGGCTGGCTTGCGTCGCTGAAGTTATGAGCGATGCTGTAATCCCGTCGCCATTCTTCAGACCTGTCAGAGTTGCAGCGAATACCGGGTTGGCGTCGCCGTAAAGACGCGTTGCGTTTACCGCAGCGATATTCAGTGCCGCGGGCGCCACAGTCAGCGTGCCATTGGTTAACGTCAGCGTGTAATTGCTGAGCTTGGGAACAACGGCATCAACCGCCGTGGGCACGATGGAGAATGTTCCCACCGGACTGGTAAGCGTGGCGGTGGTGGCGAACGTTGCGGTGATTCCGTCACCGTTCTTTAGTCCTACAAGGGTTCCAGTGAACGTCGGGTTGGCATCACCGTAAGCGCGGGTCGCGTTGCCGGCAGAGATGGCGAGCGGCGCGGGCGTAACAGTGAGAGTCCCGTTGTTCAGCGTGACGGTATAGTTTGCTGCCTTGTTTCCAGGATCAACCAGCGTCGGAACAAGGACAAATGTTCCCACTGGGCTGGTGGGGTCAGCGCCAGTTCCGCCAACGATCGCTGTAATGTTGTCATTGTTCTTGAGGCCAATGATGGTGGTCGGCAGAGCCGGGTTCGGATCACCGTAGAGACGGCTCACGTTGCCTGCGGTCACCGTGAGGGGAGCAGGGTTGATGGTAAGAACACCGTTGACTGAAGTTACCGCATAGTTGCCCAGCTTGTTTCCAGGGTCAACCAGTGTAGGAACGATCGGCGCCGGACCAACGCCGGTTGTTGCCACTGCCGGACTGGCAAACGTGGCTGTGATGTTATCCAGGTTCTTGATGCCCGTGATAGTTCCCGTCAAGGCCGGGTTGGGATCGCCATACAGACGCGACGCCGTTCCACCAGCCACGCTCAGCGGAGCGGGAGCAATGGTGAGAGTGCCGTTGTTGGAAGTCACCGTGTAGTTGGTTAGCTTGCTCGCGGGATCAACCAGAGTGGGAATGATTGGAGAGGTTCCTACTCCAGTTGCCGCAGTGGTTGCACTGGCAAACGTGGCCGTGATGTTGTCAGCGTTCTTGATGCCGACAATGGTTCCAGCAAATGTCGGGTTCGGGTCGCCATACAGGCGGCTGGCGTTGGCTGCGGTAACACTGAGTGCAGCGGGAGAGACCGTAAGCGTGCCATTCGTTGAGGTGACCGTGTAGTTGCCAAGCTTTGTGGTTGGATCAACCAGAGTAACAGTGATGGTGAACGTTCCTACGTTGCTGGTCGCTACGGCCGTGGTGGTGAATGTTGCCGTGATGTTGTCAGCGTTCTTGATGCCGGTGATGGTCGCTGAGAACGCTGGGTTCGCATCGCCATACAGGCGCGTGGCGTTGTTGGTGCTTACGTTGAGCGGCGCGGGAGTGACTGTGAGCGTTCCGTTGGTGATGGTGGTGGAGTAGTTGCCAAGTTTTCCGTTAGGGTCAACCAGGGCAGGAACCAGCGGATAAGTACCGGCAGGGCTGGTTGGGGCAGCACCCGCACCAGAGACATTGGCGGTGATGTTGTCAGCGTTCTTCAGGCCAACAATCGTTCCCGTAAATGCCGGGTTGGGATCGCCATACAGCCGGGTTGCATTACCCGCCGTCACAGACAGGGGAGCCTGCGTGATGGTGAGGGTTCCGTTGGTTGATGTCACAGAGTAGTTGCCGAGCTTCGCTGTGGGATCAGAGAGTACGGGCACGATGAGCGCAGGTCCCACGTTGGTCAAGACTGTGGCCGCACTCGTGAAGCTGGCAGTGATGGCGTCACCGTTCCGTAGACCAGTAAAGCTGCCGGTGAACGGCGGATTCGGATCGCCGTAAACGCGGGTGGCATCGGCGGCTGCGACTGTTAGAGGCGCAGGCGTAATCGTCAGAGTGCCGTTATTGGAAACCACCGTGTAGTTCGGCAGCTTGTTGGTTGGATCACTGAGCGTTCCCACGATTGGCGAAGTTCCAACCGGGCTGGTTGCCGTGGCGGCACTGGCGAACGTGGCGGTGATGTTATCCAGGTTCTTGATGCCGGTGATGGTTCCGGTGAATGAGGGGTTAGGATCGCCATACAGCCGTGTTGCGTTTGCGCCTGCAACGGTCAAAGGCGCCGGGGTTACCGTCAAGATTCCGTTGGTCGAAGTAACGGTGTAGTTGCCGAGTTTGGCGCCGGGATCGGCCAACGTGACAGTGATCGGGAACGTGCCCACACTGCTGGCCGGAGTTGCCGTGCTGGCAAAGGTAGCGGTGATGTTGTCAGCGTTCTTGATGCCGGTGATGCTTCCGGTGAAAGCTGGGTTCGGATCGCCGTAAAGGCGTGTAGCGTTGTTCGCGGATACGCTCAACGGCGCCGTGGTTACAGTGAGCGATCCGTTGGTTGAAAGCACAGCGTAGTTGCCCAATTTGCTGCCGGGATCAACCAGAGTGGGAGTGATGGGGAAGGTTCCCACGCCGCTGGCTGGTGTGGCCGTAGTGGCGAACGTCGCAGTGATATTGTCAGCGTTCTTGATGCCGACGATGTTGCCGGTGAACGTGGGATTGGCGTCGCCGTAGATGCGGGTTGCGTCATTAGCAGTGACGGACAGGGGCGCTTGCGTGACGGTGAGCGTTCCACTGTTGGGGGTGAAAGTGTAGTTGCCGGCTTTCCCGCCCGGATCAACCAGCGTTGCCACGATTGGATACGTTCCTACAGGGCTGGTAGCAACGGCGGTGGTGCCGAAGCTGGCGGTGATCGCATCTCCATTCCTAACACCGGTCACGGTGCCGGTGAAAGCCGGATTCGCATCTCCATACAGACGCGAGGCGTTGTTTGCTACCACTGAGAGTGGCGCGGGCAGTACGGTCAGCGTTCCAGTGTTGACGACCGTGTAGTTGCCCAGCTTCGCGCCGGGGTCAGTGAGCGTAGCGATGATTGGATATGTTCCAACAGCGCTGGTTGGATCAGCTGCGACGCTGAAAACACCAGTGATCACGTCCCCATTTTTCTGACCAGTAATGGTTCCAGTGATCGGCGGATTGGGGTCACCATACAGGCGCGAGACACTGGTTCCGGCCACCGTCAGTGGCGCGGGGTTCACCGTGACTGTGCCGCTTGAGGTAAGTGTGTAGTTGGCGATGTTGAAGCCGCCGCCGGGGACCAACACTCCGTTAATCGGATAACTGCCTACCGGGCTGATAGTCGACGCGGTAGAGGAGAAAGTGGCAGTCGCCAGGTCGCCGGCTTTCAGTCCCTGCACCGTTCCAGTGATTGGGGGATTCACGTCACCATAGAGGCGGGTGACGTTGGTTCCGGCCAGAACCAATGGCGCTTTGGTGATGAGCAATGTTGCCGAGACAAATGTGAAGCTGTAGTTTGTCGCCGTCAAAGTGCCCACTGCGCAGGTGATTACCTGCGAGCTGGCCGGAGTGTTGACGCCGGCTGAAGTGGTGCAGTTAGCGGTTCCCGCCACAACTGCAACGGTTTCATTGTTCAGGAAACCGGAGATGACAAACGTGAACGGCGGATTTGCGTCGCCATAAACCTTGGTGGCATTCTGCGCTGTCACGGTGAGAACTGCTTTGGTCACGGTGAGGTTCACAGTGGGCGCCGTACTGGGTGCAAATTGTAAATCTCCGGCAAAGCTCACGCCGATGGGGTGGGTTCCTACCGGCAGACCGGCATTCACAGTTCCTACATTGAGGCTGACAGTGGCAACGCCCGAAGCATTGGTGATCCCCGATCCAACGCTGACGCCATCCACCGTGAAGGCAAGTGTGCGGCCGGCGATCAGCGCTCCGGGTGCGGTGCGGTGAAGTGTGGCCGTGAGAGTAGTGTTTCCAAAATAAACTGCGCTGGCTGTTGTCGCCACAATGTTGGTTGCGGAGGGCGGCGCGCTCACCGTTACGTTGGTGGTTGCTGTGTTGTCGGCTGGATGCGGGTCGACTGCGGATGAATTGCTAACGATTGATGTATTGGTGATCGTGTCCAGGTTTAACAATGTGCTTATCGTGGATCCTATAATCCTCACGCTGCCACTGGCTCCGCTGGTCAGCGATGGAAACGTGATGGTCCGGTTCAGGCCGGCGCCTTTGTCGCATACTGCGCCGCCCGATAACGGCGTGCAGGAGACAAAGGTCATATTTGCCCGAGGTAGAAGGTCATTGATCGCTATTGACGCCGCGCTCGGCCCGTTGTTCGTGATCGAAATGTCATACGTGATCTGGTTGCCCGCGGTCACCGGGTTGGGGGACGCGGTCTGAGTAATCGTGAAATCCGCTTGTGAGCAGCTGCGTGGAGGATAAGCGGCAACGCCTTGCACCTGGCCGGCGCCGGTCATCGGATTGTCGGCAACCAGAGTAGGAACAACGCCGGGGATGATGTTGAAGACGGCAACGCCAAACGCGTCGTCGGCCGCGTACAGAAAGAGTCCTGAATTGTCGCTGGCCAGGCCAACCGGTTTATGTCCCGCGGCTATGCTAAACGCGCCGATGCTGGTGAGAGAGCCATCGGGATTGACGGTGAACTGGTTCAGATCATTGCTGCCCTGATCGCTTTGCAGAAGAATCGTGTTGTCCGGTGTGAGAAAGACGATGTTTGAATCCGAGCCGGTTGCGGCAAAGGGACTGCCGACGAGTGGGGTAAGGGCACCGGTTGTGGCTACGCTCCACGCGTCAGTGATGGAAGAGGCAGCTCCACCTTCACCCGCATAGAGCAGTTTCGCGTCACAGCTGAATTCCACGCCACCCACAAGTCCTGTGCCGTTGCGGGGAAAGGGAGATCCTGCGACCGCGGTCAGTGACCCATCTAATGCGATCGTAAGGACTGAGACACTTGTCTGGTGTGAAACCGCAAGCAATTTGCCGTCACCGGAGATCTTCATGCCTACCATTGGAGAAGGCAGCGCGGAGGCCGTGCTGGCGAGCGAGAGAGCTCCGTTCGCGGCAACGTTGAACGTCTTGATGGTGCCATTGGCTGAGGCCATCAGAAAATTTCCGTTCGGCGCAGCAGCCAGCGAGATTCCGGCGCAGCTATCCAGCGTAAGCCCAGTGGCAAACGGAGAACCGGCAACCGGCGTGAGAATACCCGTAGCAGGCGCGATCTGGAACACGCTGATGGTCTGATCGCCGGAGTTGGTAGCAAAAAGGAGATTTCTGGAGGGACTGATGGTGATCCGATCCACAGCGGCGCACAAAACGTTGGCGCCCACACCGCCGGTGGAGAAAGGCGAGTTTGCAACAGGCGTAAGGACGCCGCCCGCATCCACAGCAAAGGCCGAAATGGTGTTGGTGGTGGCCGTGCGGTTGGTTACGTAGACAAAGTTCTGGGCATGAAGCGTAGCAGACAGCAGAAATGCCGACACAACCGTTGCTAATAAAGCCCATGATGAATATAAGAAACAAGACCTGACATACTTTGTCATGCAAAGCACTGCAAAGCCCAACCTGCTCGTGGTGGTACGCATACTTCTTCCTCCAGGGAATAAGGGGACCTGTAATAGCGAATTGTGTTTTGTGGGTGAAACTATCCGGAAGAGGAGCCCGTCCAATCTTGCGTTGGACTGAATGGCGATGGCCTCGGCGTGCGCGTCACACCCGACTGGGTGGCGTGATCACGAGTCTGTTTTGCCTAATCTGTTTTGCCTAAGAGGTACTGCGTGCCGAAAATGGCCTTCGATCAATTTTGCTCACAATATCAACCCATTAATTAGCCGGGCATTAAAGCGACATTAAGTTTTCTAATGATTGACTTTTTAGCGCTCGCGGTGTGGAAGTGGGACCGCCTGCATCTGGAGTGCGATAATCTTTTGCATATTTATTGCAGAACCTATGAAGCGCCACGTCCTGATCTACGGCTTGATTGGTGGGGGCCTGATTGCGCTCCTCAAATGGAGCGAGTACCGGTTCCTGGTAATTGAACACTCATTCGAAATCTATGGTGGGTTGGTTGCAGCGACGTTTGCCGTCCTCGGCGTCTGGCTCGGTCTTAAGCTGACAAGAAAACAGCCGATGATAGTCGTGAAAGAGGTTCCTGTCCCAGTGGAGGGCCCGGCCCCGGCCGCGGCACCGTTTGTCGTCAACGCAAGAAAGCGTGAGGAACTCAGCATTACGCCCCGCGAGCTTGAAATCCTTGAACTCATAGCCCAGGGCCACAGCAACCGGGAGATTGCCGAGAGGCTCTTTGTCAGCGAGAACACCGTGAAGACGCATTCCAGCCGCGTGTTTGACAAGTTAGGGGCAAAGCGAAGGACGCAGGCCGTGCAACTGGGCAAAGAATTCGGCCTCCTGCCGTAAAAACACCTGCCTCCCGGGATCACTCAAATGTATGATTTTGCTGTTTAGAAGCGAAATCACCCGAAAGAATGACGACATAATTCCTGCGGTAGGCCATCTTTGCCCATGTAATTCAACTTTCGTTGCCAGGAGACAAACATGAAAAAGACAATCATTACCTTCGGGCTGATCTCGGGTGCAATTTCCGCCATCATGATGGTGATCACCATGCTGTTCGCGGACAGGATAGGCATGGACCGCGGCTACGTTGTCGGTTATACGTCCATTGTGCTCTCGTTCCTGCTGGTCTACTTCGGCATACGTTCCTACCGGGACCACGAGGGCAACGGCCGGATCACTTTTTCCAAAGCCTTTACGGTTGGCATTTGCATCACTCTGATCTCGTGCGTCTGTTATGTCATCGCCTGGGAAATTCTGTACTACAACTTCATGCCAGACTTTTTGGATAAGTGGGGCGCACACGTAATTGAGAAGGCGAAAGCTTCAGGGGCAAGCGCTGCCGTAATTCAGGCCAAGGTGGAAGACTTCAAGAAATACAGGGAGTTATATGCGAACCCGCTCACCAATGCCGCGATGACCTTCATTGAGCCGTTCCCGGTTGGCCTGGTCATTACGCTGATCTCGGCGGCGATCCTGAGGAAGAAGCCGAACCCGAACTCCGCAGCGCGGACCGCGACGGTATCGTGATGAGCTTGAGGTCCGGGCTTCAATGTTCCTGGCGACGATTCGCGGCTCTGTGGTAGAGGATGCAATCGCCGCCAGGCAGAAGGATCGCAGAAATCTTTAGTTCTTTAGTTCTAAAGTTCTTGGTTCCTGGTTTGTGGTAGAGCGAGTTATCTACTGCTCATTCAACACAATGATCGGGTCAACCTGCACGGCGCGACGGGCAGGCACCAGGCATGCCGCCAGCGCAATCAGTCCCAGAACTGCGATCACGCTCACGAGCACCATCGGATCTAACGGCTGTACGCCGTAGATCTGGCCGGCCACAGCGGAACGCAGCAGGAATGAGCCTGCAATGCCAGCCAGCAACCCAATCCCCACCAGAATGAAGCCCTCGTGCAGAACGAGTCGCACGATCCGCCCCGGAGAACTGCCCAGAGCCATCCGTATACCGATCTCCCGTTTCCGCTGAGCGACGACGAAAGCCAGCACGGCATAAATTCCAATCGCAGCCAGAAAGAGCGCCAATGCTCCGAAGCCCAGGGCGAGCGTCATGGATGTCCGCCGGCTGGACAGGGAACGCTCCGCGCGATCGCTCATGGTGTGCACATCAAAGACGGCCAGTTCCGGATCGATTGCGGCCATCTTGGAACGAATTGAATGCATGACGGATTCCGGATCTCCAGCGGTCCTGGCTGCCAGAGTGAAATTTCTTTCCGGGCTCTGTGAATACGAGAAATAATAAACACCCGTCGGCGTGCCGGTGGAGAGATCTTCAATGCGTACGGAACGAACCACGCCGACCACCGTAAGCCATCGCGTATGCTCATCCGTTTTGAGCAAATTGGTGTTATCGGAAGGCTGGTACATGCGATGCCCGATAGGATCCTGGTTAGGCCAGAAGCGCTGGGCCAGCTTTTCATCCACCACCACTACCCGTTGAGAGCTGCTGACGTCGCTGTCCTGAAAATATCGCCCTCGCACCAGGGGAATGCGCATGGTCTCGAAGTAGCCCGGCGTCGCAGTCACGTTAATGGGAGATATCACCGATTCGCCCGGCTTCATCTGATAGCCTTCGGCAAGAATCACGCTGTCGTTGTGATTATCTCCGAGCGGGATAATGGTGGTTGCTCCGGCTGAGATGACGCCGGGAACTTGCCTTACCGCATCCAGAGACCGGCTCATGAGTGTTCTGAGCTGATCATCGCTCTCATACCGGAATTTAGGCGCGGTGGTGGATGCAGTGGTCACCCCATCCATGGAGTAGCCGGGATCCACTTTGAGTAGTTGGCGAAAGCTGGCAAGCAACAGGCCGGCGCCCATCAAGAGGGAGAAAGCAAAACCGATCTGTGCGATTACCAGACCCTGCCGTACCCGCCGGGAACCTTTCCCACCTGTACCCGTGCGGCCTTCTTCGCGCAGCACATTGCTCATCCCGTATTTGAGGATGCTGCCGATGGGAGCCAGGCCGATGAAGATTCCAGCCAGAGCGGCCATGCCCAGGGCCGCAATTACGACTTCCAGATGCATACTCACTTCATCTGCGCGGGGAAAGCGATTGAGGCCCATGGTCGACAATACTCGCAACAGACCTGCTCCCAACCCGATTCCGGCGGCGCCGCCGGCCAACGCAAGCAACAGGTTCTCCACCATGATTTGCCGTATCAGATGGCCGCGCCGGGCGCCCAGCGCCATGCGGGTGGCCAGATCCTTGCGGCGCAATCCCAGACGCGCGAGGGCCAGATTGGTAATGTTCAGGATCCCAATCAGCAACACAAAAATCGCGCCGCCCCAAAGGAGATATAGCGTGCCCTTGATATCACGGACGAGCATGTCCTGCAGCGGCTCAACTGTGGTTTCAAAGCCGGCATTGATCAGCAAGTCTTTGATCGAGGCAAAGCGTTCCAGGTTTTCTGCATTCAACGCCTTCACTTGCGCCTGGACCTGCTCCAGAGTGGCGCCCGGTTTCAGCAGGCCAATGTTGTAATAGTTGTTGCTGTGATGAACGGTTTTTTCTTTCGGCGTAAGGGCTATCGGTAGCCATAGGCGGACCTCAGGGTTTACGAAGTTGAACTCGCGCGGCATCACCCCGACGATGGCATACGGGCGGCCATTGACCTTGATCTCCTGACCCAGGACTGATTTGTTGCCGGCATAGAGTTGCTGCCAGAGTGCGTAACTCAGAATGACTTTCTGTTCTCCACCGATTTCCCCCTCCTCGCTGGAGAATGGCCGTCCCAGCAGGGGATGACCGCGCAACAAAGGAAACAGAGATGGAGTCACGAGCATGCCTCGCATCTGCTGTGACGATTCTCCGATCATCAGGGTTTCATTCTGAAACCGGAAGAGCGCCTGCGTCTGAAAGGCAGTGACTTCGCGCAACCGGTCGTAATAATCTCCGGACGCGCTGTTGTGGCTCACGCCTACTCCTGCCTTGGGGTACTGATTTGACATCAGCAGGATGGCATTGGCGTCCGGCACAGGGAGTGGTCGCAGAAGCACGGAATTGACGATGGCAAAAGTCGCCGTATTCGCTGCGATGCACACGGCCAGGGTCACAAGCGCCGTTATGGTGAAAGCTCTGTCCTTCAGAAGTGAACGTACGCCGTAGTTAATGTCGCGGAGCAGATCAGGCACGGAAAAGGCCTCCCATAGAAGCAATACGTGGTGGAGTGGCAATTTGTTGCGAAAAAGTTTGGCCGTTGACGGGACGAACGAAAACGGCGCCGGGGCCCGCAAGTCCGTTTATTTTTTGCAGTGATTTGCCCGGTTTCGGACAGAGAGTGTTACACTTCGTGACCGACCCCTTACTAGATCCTTAATAAAGCGAGCCTGACTGGAGCCAAACCATGCGTCGAATCATTGCAGTTCTTTTCGTGCTACTTCTTTTGACTCTGGCAGCAGGTGCCCAGCAGGCCGCCATTGGATTCTGTGTCCTGGACAAAACTTTGGACTTCAAGACGGCGAAGGCGGGAGACACGATCACCCTGCACCTGACCCGCGACCTAGTGGTCAAAGGGAAGACTCTGATGCCGCGCGGCACGGCGTTCAGCGCGACGGTGGTTGACGCAAAAGACGGGAATACGGTTTCGATCGTGCTCGACAAGGCGGCGCCGAATCCCGGTCAAGAGGTCCCCCTGACAGGCATCATTGCGGCGGTGGCGACTCCGCCAACCGACCTGACAGACGACGCTGTCTTCTCCATGAACCGCTCCGCTGAGGTTACACAACGGAGTGGAAACACCGCGGCTAGTTCTGGCACAGGTTCAAGTGCGACGGTGCAGACCGCGATGCTGAAAGGCAAGGGCGATGAGAAGTCGAACCTGCAGGAGGATTCAAGTGGAGCGATAGGCATCGATGGACTCAAGCTGAATTGGGTCCTCGACAAGCCTCCGGCGACGACTGTGTTGAACGCCAAGAAGAAGAACTTCAAGCTCGTTCGTGGGACTGAGGTCCTGCTGCGCATGGCCCCGCCGCAGATGTAGCGAGATTGAAAAAAATAAACATTGAACCCTAATCCCGTAAAGCTGTGCCGATCCGTTTTTGTGCTTGCCAGTTGGGGTGGATTTTTCACAGCGTTCATTTCCCTTCGCCTCGCGATAAAATGAAATCTAGAGTACGAGGAGAGTTAATGCCATACGAGAACGGCGGCATTCCCGAAACTGGTGATCACGTTCGGCACATCACGGGCAAGCCAGGAAAAATTACAGCCGTACATCTTAATCAAGGTAATTTGCGCGGCGAAGAAAGCGTCCGTGTCCAATGGGATGATGGAAGTATTGGGATAGGGATGGCTTTAGGCAGAGAATTTTATTTTGTATCAAAGGCAGGTCCGTCTGAAGCCGCGCACTTTCAGTCGCATTGCCCCAAATGCAATGAGCCAAAACCTGTTTCCGTGGATCGTGATTTTTTAAAGGTCGCGTGCCAAAACTCCGAAGACATTCACGTGGTCAGCACGTGCGGTCACGATTGGAGACTGCAGGACCACGAGAGAAAGAACCTCCATAACGCACTAAAAGAAAACACGTTGTGATTTCGCTGAAAACTTGCGGCGCTTTAGCGTGTACCCACAGGGTACGGGCTTTGACCGCGGTTTCTTTAAGAACTTGAGGAAGGATTCACTGAGACAAGAAGAGATGGCGGAGAAAGGGGGATTCGAACCCCCGATAGAGGTGTTGGCCCGTGGAACTCGACAGGGATTTAACTCACTTACAGGACAAAAACTTCTTAAATATGTGGGAAAGAACCAGATAATCAAAGAGATGCCATGTTGACATCGCCTGGTTCTCTCCCGCATTGTGCAGTTACTTCCGATTGAACCTTCGTTTTTTTCCCTTGACCTGCGAAGTAACTTCAAACAAACTTCTTAACACGCAACAGTTTTTGTTGCATGGAGCATCCAAGTGTCTACTATGGCTACAACAGCGGTTCCGGTCCGGGGAGCAATTCTTGACGCACTTCGTGAAAAAGAATACCGGGCTATCGATCTCCTGCAAGTCCTTGGGAGCAAAGGGTACTCCGATTCCGACATAAAGCAGGCTCTCTCTGAACTTCTAAGTGAACATTTGATTGAGCTCACTCCTCAGCGCATGCTCAAGCCGTCCGCCACTCAGGATGCCGCCTAGAAAAGCGCCGAACCTTCCCGTTTCTGTCAAAGGGCTCCGCAGTATTCGCCTTCACGTTAATAAGCCCAATCCTCGCGACGATTTTCGGACGCCGCCGCAACGTGATCGTGATCGAATCCTATATAGCTCAGCTTTTAGAAGATTAGCCGAAGTTACTCAGGTAGTGGCCGCGAACAGCGGCTACGTTTTTCACAACCGTCTGACGCATTCGTTACAAGTGGGGCAAGTTGGGAGACGGATCGCGGAAAAGCTCATCAAGACTCAACCGGCCAGTTGCGAATTCATTGATCCGGATGTAGTAGAGGCCGCGTGCCTTGCACATGATTTGGGACATCCCCCTTTCGGGCATACAGCTGAGAAGACGCTCAATAAGCTGGCAGCGCGCTTCGGGGGGTTTGAAGGCAACGCCCAAAGTTTTCGCATTGTCACTAGCTTGGCCTCTCGATCCCCCAATTCTCCGGGTCTGGACCTTACGGCGGCGACCTTGGCCGCGATCCTAAAATATCCGTGGCTTCGGGGCGGCAATCCGGATAAGCCTAACAAATGGGGAGCCTACACTTCCGAGAAAGCAGATTTCGAATTTGCTTCCCAGCTTCTTCCTCGACGTAACGAGCGAACCATAGAAGCTGCGCTTATGGACTGGGCCGATGATATTACCTATTCTGTGCACGACTTGGAAGATTTCTTTCGAGCTGCCCGAATGCCTCTGCATCTGCTTGCTCAGCGCGACCCTAGTGAGCGCGATCATTTTTTTCGAAATGTTTTTGATCGGCGGAAAGGCGAAAAAGAGTTTGAACTCGCGAAAGATTTGAAGGAAGCATTTGAGGGCCTTTTTATATCAGCGTTCCCGATCACCGGGTCGTACAACGGTTCAGTCGAGCATCGTTCTTTGCTTCGGAACTTTACCGCTACCTTGATTGGCAGATATGTGGGAGCGACTAGTTTCGAAACTGAGAACGGGAGTCCCAAATTATCAATCGACCAAGATCTGCGCCTAGAAGTGATCATGCTGAAAGAATTAACTTGGACATATGTTATCGAAGCCTCAAGCTTGGCTGGCCAACAGTACGGTCAACGGAAGGTCATTTCCGATCTTTATGAAATCTACTCTAGGGCGGCGCGCAATCGCGACACATGGGGTATATTTCCTGCGTTTTATCGCGAGAGATTGGCGAAAAGTTTCAAGAAGGGCACCGAACTATCAAGGATAGCCGTTGATCTTATAGCAAGTATGACTGAGTCGCAGGCGATAGCGATGCATCGTCGGCTTACTGGGCAGTCTCACGGTTCCGGGCTCGAAGACATATTCTCCTGAACAAGCTCGAACCCCCGATAGAAGTGTTAGCCCCCATCGCGGTTTAGCAAACCGCCGCCTACAGCCACCTTCGGAGCAAAGGCGGCACCAAGCGCCGCAAGCAACACAGTCGAGTCCCCATCGCTTTGGTAGGATGTTAATTGCGAGACGAATCGCATTACGACACTTATGATCCGATGGAACCCAACGCGATGATGCGGGCAAGATGGTGGAATGCGCCGGTCAAGCGATGGATGTCATTGCTGGAACGGCGTGAAGACCAGGTATTTCTGATACTGACGCTGATTATCGGCGCGCTGGTCGGCCTCAGCGTTGTGGCGTTCATTCTGCTTACTGAGCGGGCAGGCATGCGCATGTATCCGCCGGGCGGAGAGACGTGGCGCCGCCTGGCGCTGCCGATAGCAGGGTCACTGGGCGTCGGCTACCTGCTCTTTCGCTATTTTCCTGATGCCAGAGGCAGCGGAGTTCCGCAGACCAAGGCGGCCTTATTCGCGCGCGACGGCCGCATCACCCTGAGTACAGTGCTGGGCAAGTTCTTTTGCACTTCCGCCACGCTCGCCAGCGGAATTCCTCTTGGACGCGAAGGCCCGGCGGTGCAGGTCGGCGCCGGGATCGCTTCTGTACTGGGCCGAACCCTGGGATTGCGCCCGGAGAAGGTGAAGGCCCTGATTCCGGTGGGAACCGCAGCCGCGATTGCCGCGGCATTCAACACGCCGCTTGCCGCTGTGTTGTTTTCGCTGGAAGAGGTGATGGGTGATCTGCACGCTCCGATTCTGGGATCGGTGGTGTTGGCATCGGCCGTTTCCTGGGGTGTCCTGCGTTCGTTGCTGGGCAACCATCCGCTGTTTGACGTGCCGCAATATCAGTTGGCGAGTCCCGGCGAATTTGGGATTTACGCCATCCTGGGCGTTGCCGGAGGCGTACTTTCCGCGGGATTCTCCAGCCTGCTCCTGAGAGTACGCCGTATTTTCCTGGGTCTGCCGCGCGCGACGCGCTGGTGGCATCCGGTGACCGGGGGCATTGTAGTGGGCATGATGGGCTGGTTTGTTCCCCAGGTGCTGGGCGTTGGGTACGCTTACGTGGGCCAGGCTTTGAATGGGCAGATGGCGCTCAGGCTGATGCTGATTCTGCTGGTCCTTAAATTTTTCGCAATTATCACCAGCTACGCTTCCGGAAACGCGGGAGGAATTTTTGGGCCGAGCCTGTTTCTGGGAGCGATGCTGGGAGGCATGACGGGCGGAATCGCCCACCATTTTCTGCCAGGTTCCACAGCAAACTCGGGAGCCTATGCTCTGGTGGGTATGGGAACGGTCTTTGCCGGGATCGTGCGCGCACCCATGACTTCTGTGCTCATGATCTTCGAAATGACGCGCGATTACGCCGTCATTGTTCCTCTGATGATCTCCAATCTCATCAGCTTCTTCATTGCGTCGCGGTTGCAGCACGAGCCGATTTATGAAGCACTGGCCCGGCAGGACGGCATCCACCTGCCATCTGGTGGTGGACGGGCCGAGTCGGGGCAACGCAGAGTGTCACGCGTGATGAAAGCGCCGGCAGAACTTCTGCAATCCACCATGACACTCCGGCAGGCAGTGGAACAGACTCGCTCCAGTACTTCAGGCTCGTGGATTGTGACAGATGAAGAAGGAGTAGTAGGTGTCTTACGTCGCTCAAGTCTGATGCAAGCGGTTGCGGAGGAAACGAATGAAACACCGGAGCGGCAATTATCCGAGCTGTTGGACCTCACAGAGTTTCCTCACCTCCACGTCGATCACGCGCTGCACGTCGCGCTGGAACGGATGAGCGCCGCGCGCCTGGATCTTATACCGGTCGTGAGTCGCGCCAACGTCCGCAAGCTGGAAGGCATCGTGACCCTGCGCGATGCCCTTGACTCCTATGGCTTCGATTCCCTGGGTACTGCATAAGGGAATCGCGGGTTTCACCACACGAGAAACCTGCCCTCGCTTTGGTAAGATGTTCGAGCAAATCCATCCGCCTCACATCTCCTTGCCACGAAGGAACTTGCTCATGAACGCAAAGGCCCGTGTAAGACCAGAACTGCTTATTCTGACCGTCATTATTTTTCTCGCTGCTGTGCCCGGTGCTTTTGCTTCCGGCATACAAGGTGGAGAGACTGCGCGTTGGGAGCATCAGGCAGGCAGTGTCACCATCATTCGTGATGATTGGGGAATCGCGCACGTCTATGGAAAAACCGACGCAGACACAGTTTTTGGCGCGATGTATGCGCAAGCTGAGGATGACTTCAATCGCGTCGAGACGAACTACATCAATGCCATGGGACGCCTTGCTGAGGCAGAAGGAGAATCGAAAATTTATCAGGATCTCCGCATGAAGCTCTTCATGGACCCTGATGCGTTGAAGACGCAGTATGCGAAAAGCCCGGAGTGGTTGAAAAAGCTGATGAACGCCTGGGCGGACGCGCTGAACTATTACCTCTATAAGCATCCGGAGGTGAAACCGCGAGTCATCACCCGGTTCGAACCCTGGATGGCCCTGTCCTTCACCGAAGGAAGCATTGGTGGGGACATTGAACGAGTGAATCTCAATCAGCTGGAAGATTTCTATGGCAAAGGACCCGGCATTCATGTGGCACGCATCTCCGATCCTGAGATCGATGAAGACATGGTCGAGCCCACAGGATCCAACGGGATGGCCATCGCTCCCTCGAACACCGCTGATCATCATGCGCTGTTACTCATCAACCCGCATACCTCGTTCTTTTTTCGATCCGAGTTGCAGATGGTGAGCGAAGAAGGGCTGGACGCTTATGGCGCGTCGACCTGGGGCCAGTTTTTCATTTACCAGGGATTTAACCCGCGCATTGGCTGGATGCACACTTCCAGCGGCGTCGATGCCGTGGATGAATATCTGGAAACAGTAACGAAGAAAGATAATCATTACTATTACAAGTACGGCAAGGAAGAGCGGCCGCTGCTCTCCAGGGAAATTACAGTGAGTTACAAGACCGACCACGGAATGGCTCACAAGACATTTACGGCTTACTGGACCCACCACGGGCCGATAATCCGCGAAGAGGGCGGCCAGTGGGTCAGTATTCGCCTGATGCAGGAGCCAATCAAGGCATTAACCGAATCTTTCCTCCGCACCAAAGCCACGGACTACAAATCGTATCGCGAGGTAATGGAATTAAAAGCCAACTCCTCAAACAACACGATCCTTGCCGACGCGGATGGCGATATAGCCTACTTCCACGGAAACTTCATTCCCCGGCGTAACACGAAGTTCGATTTCACCAAGCCAGTCGATGGCGGCAATCCTGAGACGGAGTGGCAGGGACTTCTTCCAGTGGACGGGACACCGCATCTGCTGAATCCAAAGAGCGGATGGCTTTTCAATTCCAACAACTGGCCATGGTCTGCATCCGGACCAAGCAGTCCCAAAAAAGAAGACTTCCCGGCGTATGTTGAGATGGGAGGCGAGTCCGCACGCGGACTGCACGCAATTAAGGTCCTGGAAAGTAAAAAGGATTTTACGCTCGATTCTCTCATCGCCGCGGCCTACGACAGTTATCTCACATGGTTTGACAAGCCTTTGCCGGCTTTGCTCAAAGCCTGGGATGAAGCCCCATCTTCAAGCCCCATGAAGGAGAAAGTCTCAGAACAAGTGGCAGCCCTGCGTGGCTGGGACCACCGTTGGGGCATTACGTCTATCCCCACTTCTCTCGCCGTATTCTGGGCGGAGGAGATTCAGCATCGGGTGCGCGCAGACGCTAAGAAGGCGGGCGTTCCCATTGAAGATTACGTTGCGAGCAAGGCTTCGCCAGATGTGCTGTTGGAGGCTCTAGCGGCTGCTTCCGACAAGCTCCAGGAATCTTTCGGGACATGGAAAACCCCGTGGGGGGATATCAATCGCTTCCAGCGACTGAACGACGATATTGGGGCAACATTCAATGACGCTGGTGCCAGTATCCCTGTTGGTTTCACTTCGGGCATCTGGGGATCGCTTGCCTCATTTGGGGCCCATGCGTATCCCGGCACTAAGAAATGGTACGGCACCAGCGGAAACAGCTTTGTCGCAGTGGTTGAGTTTGGGGAACGTGTGCGCGCTAAAGCTGTGACGGCGGGCGGTGAGAGTGGTCAAACCGCGTCCCATCATTTCAATGATGAAGCTGTGCGATACAGCAAGGGAGACTTGCGCGACGTCTACTTCTATCGCGAACAACTCAAGGGACATACGGAACGGGAGTACCATCCCGGTCGCTGAATGGCTTCATTGCCAGAGCGGTCCGGACACGAGAGCTAAGGCCGGGTTGTCACACCAGGGCGCTCTTTCTCGGAGCTCTCGATAGCCTCAATGCGGTAGTGAATGGTGATGCGGGGTACCGCGGGCGCGGGAGTGTGGGCGGCAGTCAGATGCGCATCCCGGTCGACCACCTGTCCCTTGACCTGGGCAGGAAGTGGAGCAGAGAGACGGGGCGTTTTGGGAGGTGTCAGCATTTGCGTGTACTCGCCTGGTTTTAGATTCTCTTGCGGAATCGTCCAGCTCGCGCGGTGGCCAGCAAAAGCTGTGGCGACGTACACCCCACCAGCTGGTGGCGGGTCGAAGGGCACACGAACCCCGAGGTCGGCCAGGGAAGAGCGACTGGCGTTCGCGACGGTTTTCGTTTTTGGCGCGGCCACGGGACGCGGGTTGGCAGGTTTGGCTTCTACGCGCTGGTTACCCACCTGAATTTCGAACGGTTCGGGCGAAGAAGGGAAGACCGCGCTGGTGGCAGTTGCGCCTTCAAAGACAATGACCAGTCGCTGCTCGCCAGCATCGTACAGCTTCTGCCATGAAGATCCTGCAAATCCGCCGGCATCGCCCAAGCGCGACCAGACCGTGCTTCCCTGGCCCTGATTTCCATTGACAGTGATTTGGCCAAGCCCGGAAGTCTGGCCCAGCGGGACGTCGGCCCAGCTTCCGCTCACCTGATTGCCCTGCAATGTTCCGTGGAATATGTTAGCGAAGCTGAGACCTTCGTCCACGCTGAGTCCGAGCCACCACACCGTGTTGCCAACCTGATGTACATAGTAAGTACCGGCGTCGTCGGATGCCCAGGCGCCGGTAAGCAGGGCCGTTGGTTTGCGAATAGCGAAGTTCTGTACAAAGTCGATGGCGTAAATCGGATGGATTTCCTGGTTCTGAGTGCTGGCGGTGTCCTCGTCGCAGTCGTGTTCAATACCATGCCCGCAATCAAGCCCAAGAATTCCGGTGACGCGTACGCGGTCGCCGAACCTGGGCTTGCGTCCGAGGATGGAGTTGATGGTGCTTGAGCCATCGGGACGCCCGGTATTGGAAAAATCCATCTGACCGCCGATGGGCCGGCCGTTCAGCAGCACGCCTTGCGCGCCGGACTGCTGCCAGCCCGGCAGCAGAAATTCTGGATTGCCCTGATCTCCACACTCGGTGGTGCCCCCGTACATGATCGATTCGAGATGGATCTGGTTCTTCTGCCCGCGGTCATTGCCATTTTCGAGCTTGGCGCGGAAGTTGCCGGCATTGACGCCGTGGTTTGTCTCCCAATCATTGCCGCTCCAGAAACCGATTTGTGCATCGAGGTTGGCGCGGTCCACAGCAAGATTGAAATCAATGTCGCCGTCGGGCGGGCTGTCGTTGCCATTCAGACAGATGAACGTGGCATAGCAGCGGTCGGCGCTGGCTGGATAGTTCACGTGCATGGGATCGGGGTCGGGTGCGCCGGGAATGAGCTTTGGCTGCGGAAACACTTGGATGGTATCTGGGAAATGAGTCTGCACGATGTTTCCGAAGATAGCGACCGGCCTGCTCTTGGCGGGCTTCAAGTTATCCAGCAGCGAGTGATCGCGCCAGGCATTCTGGTTCTTTTTGACCAGGGCAAACACAGCATAAATGTCGGTGCCAATCAGCGCAGCCATCGCGGGTGGAATATCAGGACTGGGCACCACCCGGGCGATGCGGTTCCAGGAAGTTGCGCCAAAGCCCCCGGTCTCGGATTGACGCTGGATCAGGTTCGCAGAAACAGCAAGGGAAAGCGTCCCCGAGTTCAGAATTGCGCCCCGCGGGACATCGGCCCAGTCGCCGGTGACCGTGCCGTTGGAGATCTGTCCATGAAACACGTTGGCGAAGCGAATGCCCCAGTTGAGATCGTTCACGCCTTCAGGTGAGTCCACGCTGAGCCCGGCCCACCAGAGTTCATGACCGGTCTGGCGGAGATAATAGATTGCTCCGTCGTTACCGGCCCATGTGCCAGTCAGGTCGAGCCCGGCGCACTCACATTCTTTTTCGCCGGGAGGAAAACCGGACGGAGTGGTACAAACACCGGTCGAACCCGCGCCGGTCGTGACCGGGCTACATACAGCTCCAGAGTCAGTGCAGCCAACCTTGAGATTACTCGAACAGCGTTGCGCGAGTGATTGGCAGGCAGCAAGTACAGCAACCAGGAACACGAGCGCCTTGAACAGGCCCTGCAATCCAAGGCGGTACCTGGCTGGAAAATAAAGCACAATCTGGGCGGATCGATGGGCAAGTGAGGACTGTTGATGTCCAGTTCCCATCAGCCGAAGATATTTCGCGGCACTGACGAAACGCCGCGAAGGCGTTTTTGCGGCCTGATCTTGCATGGCACGTCACCAAAAATTGATTGCAGCAGGAAAGACTAGCATGCTCGCCATTCATGTGTGCAAAAACATGAGGGGTACCCTGAGCGACACCCGTTGCTTTATCTGGCCGTCTGATTCGCCTGGTTGAGAAAACCGCCCCAACCTAAGGGTCCTCTGCCGCTCGCTAGTCATTATGATTTGAAGGAAAGCGAGAAGAGGCGCGGAAAGCGGGCAATTGGTGCCGAAGCAGAGCAATGTTCCTGGGCTGCAGATTGACTGGCGGAGAGAGGGGGATTCGAACCCCCGATAGAGGTGTTAGCCCCTATAACGGTTTAGCAAACCGCCGCCTTCAGCCACTCGGCCATCTCTCCGTGAGAACGCGACGTGATGCAAGGCCATTGTATCAGTTAATTTATGTCGCATCGCTCCAAACCGCTGAAGAGTGTTCATCCTGGTCGCACCGACGGGGCTCCTGTTGCAGCGGGCTCGGCGCGCGTGGACGGCGCGAGCGGCTTCTTAATTTTGTCGCTACGCTCCAAACCGCTGAAGAGTGTTCATCCTGGTCGCACCCACGGGCTCCTGTTGCAGCGGGCTCGCCGCGCGTGGACGGCGCGAGCCCTTGTTTAAGAAACGTTATGTCGCATCGCTCCAAACCGCTGAAGAGTGTTCATCCTGGTCGCACCGACGGGGCTCCTGTTGCAGCGGGCTCGGCGCGCGTGGACGGCGCGAGCGGCTTCTTAATTTTGTCGCTACGCTCCAAACCGCTGAAGAGTGTTCATCCTGGTCGCACCCACGGGCTCCTGTTGCAGCGGGCTCGCCGCGCGTGGACGGCGCGAGCCCCTTGTTTAAGAAACGTTATGTCGCATCGCTCCAAACCGCTGAAGAGTGTTCATCCTAGTCGCACCCACGGGCTCCTGTTGAGCGTGGCTCGGCGCGCAAGTCGGCCTCACCTCGTTGTAGCCGCAGTCACGGTGTTTGAGGATTGGCGGAAAGCCTGGCGCGTTCGTTTCCACCAGAGCGAAAATCCACTGACCATCTGGAGCACAGCCATCAGGCTGGCGAGCGACAAAAGCGCTTTACTCGGGAAGCCAAAGATGTCCCCGGTATGGATAGAGCGGTTGATGGTGGTGAGCCGCCGTCCGCCGGGCGCGGTACGGGAATTTTCGACGAAGAGAATGCTGCCTGAATATTGGTCAACCATCACGCGGCTCCGTCCACCGGGCGTGCGGTCCTGAGGAAAACGCATGCGTACCACATAGGCTTCAGTGGTCTCTGGTACTTCAACCATAAAGGGCGCAGCACCGGAGATGGCGGCACGAGCGACTGCCAACGCCTGATCAGCGGTGATAGGTGTGGCTTTTGCGATTGGCAGCGGCGGTTTGGGCGGTCGCGCGGGGCTCGACCCAGTGATCCGGTAGAACATGGGCTAGTAATAGTCCCAGTGCAGCAGACGGTCAATCTCAGGCTCAAAAGCCATGATGCTGCCCGTAAGCCCCAGGAGGATGATGACGGCTCCCGCAGTCATGGCGATATAAAAGTGTACTTTGAGAATGAGCTTACGCAGCACGTCGAATGGACGGCTAATGGGACGAACGGTTATCTAGGAAATAGGGCGGAATGGCTTATTTTTAGACCTTAAGCTACCTGCGTGCGTGCGAACAGAGTGGGAGCAAGGATGCCGTATTTTTCCGGCACAGCAATCTGCGAGCATGGTTTGCTGCCCATGTGGCGCAAGACCTCAGCCTTGGCAGCCAGAATCTGCTGCGGAGTGCAGGCCAACAGGGCTGCACATTCCGTGGTGGAATATCCTTCCAGCACTGCCATGACAAACACGAAACGTTGCAGCGGTTCCAGACGCGTGACGCAGCCAATGAGCGCGTCGGCCTGGGAATCACCGGTTTCTGCCGGGAGTGATTCGGCTGGGGCGCCATCGCCGTCCGGAGCGGTCAGGTTTTGCGCGGAAACCGGAGAGACCAACTTGATTGCGTTTTTGATGATCGCCCGTTTGCTCCAAGAGCGTGCCCACTGTCGAAATACCGGATTGCTGTGAATGCTGTCTTCTAAACCGGCAACAAACGACTGTTCTGCCAGCTTCTGATCAGCCGTAAGAAGAAGCGCAAGCAGATGCAATCCGTGCATATCCTCGGTGAAGATCTTTTCGAAATCGGCACGGGTTGCGAATTCAGCATCTTGCTCGTGTAATCTTTTGTTTTTACGGCCAAACATGATCTTGATATAACTCCTGCAAAACTCTCTTCTGAGTTTAGTACGTAAACGCGTGCTAAATGGTTCTTAACTTTTCGTCACAAGTAAAGATTCCCGAACCCAGGGAAGGTTGCACTATTTTCCGGGAGCATAGCTTCTGCGAATCGCGCATATTTTTGCCCGAAACCGGCTAATGGAAAGTGTATGCAGGCCGCGACCTCGTTTCAAACCGAGACTGCGAAATTGTTACTTAGTCGGCTTACAGAGGAAAGACTGGTGAGAATCGGTTCCTGGGAAGGGAAAAAGTGGATTGCCCGGGCCGGCAATCCACTCTCATCTTTTTTACGAGCTGCGTGTTACCAGCTACGTGCGATTGCTGCGATGATATTGCCGAGGGACTCCAGATCGCGTACGTCGATCACTTCCGCAGGTGAGTGCGAATAACGCAGGGGCCAGCCGAGCGCAACATCGGTAGCGCCGTAGACCAGAGAAGCTGCGCCGTCATTTCCTCCACCGGTCACACCGTATTGTGCGGGAACATCCGTGGAGTGTGCGATGGAGAGAACCTTTTCCACCAGCTTGTGTGGGACCACGTTGGAGTTGTCGATGGCGCGGACGACGAAGCCTTTCCCTAGGATCGCGTCACCGAAGCGGGGAGACTCCAGGGGCGAATCGGCGCTGACAAACGTGTCAACGGCAAAGACATAATCAGGCGTGCGGCCTGCCGCGTCCATGTTCTTAGCTGCGGCAGCAGCACCTTCCAGGCCGAGTTCTTCACTGGTGGACCAGATAAAAGTTACGTCACGATCCAGTTTCTGCCCGAGCGCCCAGGTCGCCGCCACCAGAGCAGCGCAGCCTACGCGATCATCAAAGGCGCGCGCGCTGGCTCGTTTTCCCATCAACTTGCGATATTGTTTTGGGATCGTGACAAAGTCGCCTTGCTTCACGCCCATCTGCGCGGCCTGATCGGGTGTGTGCGCGCCGATGTCCATGTGGAACGTGGCCCGCGGACCACGCGGCCATTGAAAGTCCTGCTTGTCCCAGCCTTCAGGAAGTTCAACCACACCGGGATGAATTCCGTTGGCAGAGTGCACCAACCCGGCATGACCGAGGAAGTAAGCCAGCACTCCGCCGCCTTTAGTTTCAAGCTCGAGGCGGCCATCAGGCAGAATGGAGTGAACTTCATAACCGATCTCATCCATGTGCGCGACCACGGCCACCTTGGGCGACTTGCTTCGGGCAGAGGCGGTCCAGTGGAGGACCAGGTTACCGGCGTTGTCAGTCTCGGGCTTGGCCCATGTCGGCAAAAGGCTTGTGACCGTCTGGCGCATGTTGGCTTCATGTCCGCCGCTCACGCCATAGGTTTCGATGAGGTTCTGAATCGTGGATTCAACCGATGGAGCAGATTGAGGGCGAGTATGCGCCGGCTCAGCGATTGGCTTGGCTTCCGGCAGGTCAGCTTTTTGTGCCGAGCCGGTCAGATACGTCTCCAGCAAAGCGATGAGCGAAGCCACATCGTGACCGTCAATCACTTCGCTGGGCGTAGAAGGAAATTGCGTCGCCACGGCGAGCTGCACCGTCCGGGCGGGAAGAGCTGGCTGGAACATGTATCCGCCACGAGGGAATAGCGATGCGGAGAAGTCAGGCTTGAGCGCGATGCTGGATTGTGAAGCCAACTGCTTCAAGTCTGCCGCAAGTCCGCTCGCATCTGCGTCTGGTTTTTCCGAAGCGACGAGCACGCCACTGCCGGTGGTTTCCTTAAAGCCAGGTGCAGTTTCACGATCGCCGGCGTTCGCACGAGCGGCAGGCGACGGTGCAGCCCCGCGCATCAGACGGCCGACAAAGATCAGTTCATCGGGCTTCAATTTGTAAACCAGACGTTGCAGGCCGCGCGCCCCCAGCCATTGCTGGGCCACGAAGGCGAACGTCACCGTGCCTTTGATCTTCGCCGGATCTGTGTGGCGAAGAACTTCGAGCAACGCTGCGTCGCCAAAACGATCCCCAACGGCAGGTGCAGTGAACTGACCCCCGCCCATCGCATACAGTTTGCGGTCAATCGCCAGCGGACTGAGCACGTCGGCTCCACCGGCACGGGCCTCCGCCGGAGATGTGGCGCCCACGTCAATGAACATGTTGTCCAGATCGGCAGGGTTGGGAGGATGCTGGCGCTGCGGCTGGAGGTGAATCGATACTCCTGCCACCGCACCGTTGATCCACGCACCCTTGGATGTGCCAATCTTGACCGGTTGCGCGGCGTAGAGTTCGTTAAACAGCGGCAGATTGCCGCCCTGGGGCAGGCGCTGGATCGTCAGATAGCCTTCCGGAGTAATTCCGCTGACCACGTAGCCGGGTTCGTCCATGGGTGCGGCGACCATGCGATGGGGCGTGCCAGAACCCAGCGTGACAGTCACGTTGCTTTGCTCATCAGTGACGACCTTGAGCGCCGGCGAGATCGCTTTCACGCGTTCGGCGATCTTCGCAGCCACCTGCTGCTCATAGCCAGGGACCGCGGGAATTTCCACCAAAGCGCGAAGGTCATCTGGGAGTGATGAAGCCGGAGTATTTTGCGCAGAAGCACCGAGAGCAAGACAGAAACTGGAAATCAGGACGAAGCAAAATTTCATTTAGGTTCCTTGGTTTCGCGATATGTGCCGGGCAAAGAAGACTAAATGACATTCATGAGAAAATCCAGCGTGGGCGACGAGCGTCGGCGTGGAATCTGCAGTAAAAGAAAAACGCAAGGCGGGCATGCGGCTCACGTACTCTTGTTGAAGGCGTCCTCATGCAGAAAAAAGTCTTTTGGCTGCTCTTTATCGTGCTTGGCTTGATTGCGGACGTGAGCTTGCCGATCTATTGGAACCTTGCTCTTACGTTGCCACTGGCTGTGGGCTGTTGGTGGGTGGCTTATCGGAGCGGATGGTTTGATTGACTCTTATAACGCAAAAAAATTCCCTCCTGCGGCGAAGCAGGAGGGAGAAGGTTTGGTCATTGAGTAGAGAGGATGTAATCGTCTGCGTTACTGCTGCGGAGGATTCTGTGGTTTATCGGCAGGCGGCGTAGTCTGAGTTGCCGGGGCAGCCTGCGGATTCGCATCATTGTTCGTGGCATTCAAATCGCCCAGGCTGTTCTTCAGCAGGCTGATTTCAACGCGGCCACCACGGGCGCGCTTGGGTTTGCCATCTTCCGATTGAAGAGGAGCATTGCCCATACCCACGGTGTAAATGCGATAGAGAGGAACATTGTGGTTCAGCACCAGATAACGGACCACCATCTGGGCCATTTCACGTGAATTCTCAATGGCCACGGTGCCGTTGCCGGGTGAGAATCCCTGAACTTCAACCACGAAACCTTTTTGACCCTTCAGTGAGGTCGCCATCTGGTCGAGGGCTTCCTTGGCGTTGGGGCTCAAAGCGGACTGGCCGACCTTGAAGCGAATTTCTGCCTGTGTAACCGGCTGATACTGGTCAAGCTTGCTTACGGTCTGCTCCACGCCGCTGATGCGGGTGTGGGCGGTCTGGGCCGTCTGCTGGGCCTGATTGGCGCGATTGCCTGCGTCCAGCGCATGCGTATCAGCGTCATTGGCCTTGCTCATCGCCTGGCGTATGCCTTCCGTGGCGCGGCCGTCAACGTCAGCAATCATCTTGGCGTTCTTGGCCGTGAGTTCATCCAGCTCATTGACGCGTCCGCGGACGGGGTCCAACTGCTTGTTGACATATTTTTTGCGGGCAAAGGGGTTCATGTGTCCCCAGAAACCTTCATGGCGCTCATACGTCAACGGCTGTTTGCCGGTTGCCGCTTCGGTTGTGTCGGCCGGCTGCTGTTGATTCTGTGTGGTGGTGCTTGTTGCCTGGGTATTGCTCGTCTGAGTATTCTGCTGGGTCTGCTGAGCGAGAGCGGGAACTGCCAAAGCAGCTGCCAGCGAAAGGGACAAGAGATATGACTTCTTCATTGCTGAAATTCCTCCGAACCGGGGGTTCATGTTTGCTTTCGGGGCAGCTCTGAAACCTTGCAAGCCGACCCCCGAGGCGCATAACGCTACGCCTTGACTATTACATTCTGAGTGCCAAACTCATGCCTTCCTTCAGGCGATTTTGTTGCTTTATTTTCACCAGCTTACAGACAGGGCAAGGGAGCTGGATGGGAGCTGTTATGTAAATTTTGCTCGGGCACGGCGAGCAAAATAGGGCGTTACCCTGAAAAATAAGACGGAGGAAGATAAGTGATAACCAGAGGGTAACTATCGGCTAGCGCCCGCATGGCCCAGAAACATGCGGTGCTGTTGCTGTACGTAGCTATCCGTCATGCCGGCGATGTAATCGCACACTACACGGTGCAGTGGCTCCTGCTCACTCTTCTCATGATATCCGCCGGGAAGATCACCGGGTGAGGCCAGGAAAAATTCAAACAACTCAGTGATCGTCTGCTCGGCGGTGGATTTGTCGCCCAGTAAGCCGGGACTGTAATACAAGTTCTTATAGAGGAAATCTTTCAGGTGCCGGCGGTCGGCGTCGACTTCAGCACTGAAGGCAAACAACCGCTCCGCGTGGCGACGCACATCGTCGACTGTTTCAATTCCCGCGGCCTGAATTCTTGCCCGCGTGTTGTCGATCAGATCGCTGACCATGCGATCGAGCACTCGCTTCAACGCTTCGTTAAACTTCAACTTCTCTGACGCCTGAGGATACCGTTGCTCCACTTCGTTATAGGAGCTGGCAAAAATCGGCACGCTTTCCCGGACCTGTTCACGCGTAAGGATGAGCGCTTCCACGCCGTCATCCAGATCGGCGGTACTGTAGGCAATCTCATCGGTCAGGTCGATGAGTTGCGCTTCCAGCGGAGGCCGTTGATCCAGAAGATATTCCGAAAGCTGAGGGAATTCAGTGGCAGAGTAATCCCGCGAGTGCTTCACGATGCCTTCGCGGACTTCAAAGGTCAGGTTCATACCGGGAAAATCCGCATAGCGCTGCTCGAACTGCTCAACAATCCGCAATGCATGCAGGTTGTGATCAAACAGATCACCATGCCGGCGCATGATGGCATCCAGGGCTTTCTCGCCGGAGTGGCCAAAGGGCGGATGCCCCACATCATGGACCAGGGCCAGCGCCTCAACCATGTCTTCATTTAATCCCAGCTCGGCAGCGATGGTGCGCGATATCTGAGCAACTTCAATGGTGTGGGTCAGACGGTTGCGAAAATGATCTGAGTATCGGCGGGTGAAAACCTGCGTCTTATTTTCCAGGCGACGGAATGACCGCGAATGGACTACTCGATCACGGTCGCGCTGAAAGTCTGTGCGATAGGCATGACCAGGCTCGGGATAGCGACGTCCCCGGCTTTTTTCCTGCGTGAGAGCGTAAGCCTGCACTTTCAAATTCTAATTGTTATGTCGCTACGCTCCAAACCGCTTGAGGACCTGAATTATGGTTGCTTTCGTGATGCTCCTGTTGCAGCGGGCTCGGCGCGCGTGGACGGCGCGAGCCCTCCATGTTCATCTTATGTCGCTACGCTCCAAACCGCTTGAAGACCTGAATTATGGTTGCTTTCGTGATGCTCCTGTGGCAGCGGGCTCGGCGCGCGTGGACGGCGCGAGCCCTTTTACCTTGTCGGCGCGACTGAATAATAGGTCTTTCTCAAACGCGGTGAGGCCGACTCGCGTGCCGAACCGCGTGCTACAAGAGCATGGGGATTTGAAGTGATCGGAAATCCTTGGCGGTTTGCGCGAAGCGCCAAAATTGAAGACCCGAGCCCGCTGTATCAGGCGCACGCGGGTGTGACCACCATTGAAAATTCTCCAGCGGTTTGGAGCGAAGCGACAGCAGAAAACAACGTCGTTTGGAGCGAAGCGACCTAAGACGGAGACACATAAAAAGCCCGCCAGATTTCTGACGGGCTCTCTAGGTCGATGTTGGGTTTGAAATTATTTTGTCGCTTGCTGAGCCAGCTTTACTTTGGCGCTTTCCAGCTTCTTCTGCACGCGGGCCACGTCCGATTGATCAACGTCTGCCGGTACGGAACGGTTCCATTCCGCCAGGGCGCGTTCCCAGTGCATGGCTGCCAGTTTAAGCTTGCCGGTCTTGGAATAAAGTTCAGCTATGTGATCTTGCACGGTGGCATCCGCCGGAGTCTTGTCTGCGGCGCGGCGCAGGTTCTCTTCAGCCTGATCGTAATTGCCCAGACGGAAGTAAGCCCAGCCGAGTGAATCCAGATAGGCGCCGTTCTGCGGATCAAGTTCCACCGCATGTTTAATGAGCGTGAGCGCTTCTTCCAGATGGAGGTTGCGGTCAGCCAGCATGTAGCCCAGATAATTCAAGGCCATACTGTTGGTGGGATTGATCTGCAATACCTGGCGGAATGCCTGCTCCGCCTGTTCATATTTTTTCTGGCGTTCATAGAGCGCGCCATAAGCAAACTGAACCACTTCTTTTTCATCGCCACGGCTTGAAAGCTTGTCAGCCTGGGCCAATGCTTCTTCAGCGTCTTTCCAGCGCCTGAGGCGGGCGTAAAGCTGTTCCAGTTGCAGGTAGCCTTCGCGATCTTCCGTGCCGTTCGCGCCTTTGAGCGTGGACTTTGCCAGCGCGATGGCTTCGTCGCCTTTACCCTCATCGGCCAACTGCACCGCCAGAGCCAGCTTCAGGTTTTTGTCTTTTGGCAGCTTCTTGACCGCTTCCTGTGCCGCTTTGCTGGCTTCAGGCCACTGCTTCTGTTCGCGATATGTGTCGATGATTTCCTGATAGCCGCGAGAGGATTCATCGCCGCCAAGGTCAACCATCTTGCGGAAGGTCTCCAGGGCCAGCAACGGTCTGTTCTCTTCGCGATAGATGTTGCCCAGGCGTTCCAGGAACAGTGCGCGATTGTTGCGATCACGCTGGCTGTAATTGCCATCGGCCTGCGCTGTCCGCGTGAGCAACTTTTGCAGTACCTGCGCCGCTTCGTCGTATTTGCCCTGGCCTTCAAGAATAATGGCTTCGTTGTAACTGACTTCGAGAGAATCCTGGACCAGGGATTCGGCTTTCTTGAGGTTCTGCATCGCCAGGTCAAGCTTGCCCATGCGACGATAAATTTCTGAAATGCGCAGGGAAGCGGTGGCATCCTGCGGGTCTGCTTCCTGAACGGCCTTGAATTGATCCAGGGCGGCTTCTATCTGATTATCATTGGCAAGGTTCTGGGCCAGGCCACGCATGGCCTCCAGATTGTCCTTATCCATTTGCAGGGCCTTGCGATAAGCAGTGATGGCGTTCTTGTAGTCTTTTTGCTGTTCGTAGGTGTAACCCAGGGATCCATAGACGCGTGAGGTGCGCCGCGCTTCCGGAATGGCGTTCAAGGTCGCTGCCGCTTTGCCGTTATCACCCTCTTCGTTGTAAAGGTAGGCCAGGTTGGTCACGGCCTCTTCTGACGTGGTATCAAGCGTCATGGCGGTCTTGAATTCCGTCTCCGCCTTGGTCAGGTCTTTATTGAGGATATAAAGCTGGCCCAGAAGGAGGTGATTGTCCGCGCTCTTGGGTTCGATTCTTGCCAGCGCTTCATACTCCCCGATCGCCAGGGTCAGGATTTCGCGAGACTGTGCGCCAGCCTGCGTGTCTCCCAACGAGCGGCGGTAGATGCGTCCGAGTAATTTGTGCGCCTGCAAATTATTGGGATCCCGCTGGATCATGGCCTGGGCTTCCTGAACAGCGTCACGAATGCGGCCGGTGCGGTAATAAAGCTCAGCCAGCCCGGTATTGAGGAAGTCTGACGAGGGATCGTTATCAATCGCCAGTCGATACTCTTCAATGGCCTTGGTCGCATATTCTGAACGACCGTACATCGCCATCATCTCTTCATACATATGGGCCAGAGAGAAGTGATAATAAGAGGCTGCCCGGTCAACCTTCTGCTCGGCGGGCTTTTGCGTGTCGACCGGCTTCTGTGAGTCTGCCGGCGCGGCCTTAGTTGCAGGCGCGGCCTGTCCGGGTATTGTGGCGGATGGCTGTTTAGGCGGCGCGCCTTGTGCGGCGGCGCTAATTACGGGAAGGGCCGTGAGCATCAGGGCAAAGGTAAAAGTGCGGAATTTCATCACATTCATAAGACGAACCAAAACAAACCCCTTATTTGGATGCGGAGGAACGCTCGGCGGACGTTCATATATTACTGTCTCAATTCTAGACCCATCCGGGGCGTTCGGCTGCTGATAACAATACTTAACTAGTGACGGAAGTGACGAACTCCGGTGAGCACCATCGCCAGCCCGAGCCGGTCTGCCGTGTCAATTACCTCTTGATCGCGAACCGAGCCCCCGGGTTGGATGATGGCCGTTGATCCGGCTTTGGCAATCTCTTCCACGCCATCGGGAAAGGGGAAGAAGGCGTCTGATGCGGCGACCGTACCTTTGAGCGGCAGCACGGCTTTCATGGCGCCGATGCGGCAGGAATCCACCCGCGACATCTGACCAGCGCCCACGCCCACGGTCTGGCCTTCGCGTGCGTAGACAATGGCGTTTGATTTCGTATGTTTACAGACTTTCCAGGCAAAAAGCAGGGCCTGAATTTCAGCGTCGGTGGGCGGTCGTTTGCTCACCACTTTCAGCTCTGCCCGGGTGAGTTGATGGACATCAGCATCCTGAGCCAGCATTCCGCCGGAAACGTGCTTGAGAGCGAGTCTCTGGATTGAGGGTTTCACCTCTACCAGCCGGAGATTCTTCTTGGCTGCGAACCTTTCTTTGGCAGCAGGATCAAAGCCCGGTGCGGCGATGGCCTCGACAAATAATTTCGCAATTTCTTCGGCGGCAGCGCCGTCAATCACGCGGTTCACACCGATGACCCCGCCGAAGGCCGAAACGGGATCGGTCTCAAGGGACTTCACGTAGGCATCTTTCAGAGTTGCTCCCGTGGAGGCTCCGGCCGGATTGGTGTGCTTGATGATGGCGCAGGCAGGCTCTTCAAATTCCTGCGCCAGGTCCCAGGCCGCCTGAAGGTCGACGATATTGTTGTAAGAAAGTTCTTTGCCCTGAAGCTGCGTTCCGTTGGCAATTCCCTTGCCCGATCCGTCTGAGTACATGGCAGCGCGCTGGTGAGGATTTTCACCATAGCGCAGGTCCATCACTTTGTTGAGTTCCAGACGCAGGGTTGAGGGAAAGTCGTTGCCGGCACTGGCTGCTGGAAGGGAAAAATTTCCGGAAGCCTGATCGAGCGTGATGATGGCGAGTGTGGAGGCAATGGCGCTGTCGTAAGCCGCTGTTGTGGCAAATGCCTTTTGCGCCAGCCGCCATTTTGTTGCCAGCGTGAGTTCGCCTCCGGAAGCTGACATTTCAGCGGCGATTCCTGCGTAGTCGTCGGGCGAGGTGACGATGGCGACATCGCGAAAATTCTTGGCCGCCGAGCGCACCATCGAAGGGCCACCAATATCGATGTTCTCGATGATTTCGTCAAAGTGGACGCCTGGTTTGCTGGCCGTTTTTTCGAAGGCGTAGAGGTTGACCACCACCATGTCGATAGGCTGAATGCCGTGTTCGCGTGCGGCCGCCAGGTGCTGAGGATTGTTGCGGACATGCAGAATGCCGCCATGCACTTTGGGATGAAGGGTCTTTACGCGGCCGTCCATCATCTCGGGGAAGCCGGTGAGTTCAGAGATGTCTTTCACCGTGATGCCGGCATCACGCAGCAGCTTGGCGGTGCCTCCGGTAGAGATCAGTTCGACCTTGAGTGCGGATAGCTGTTTGGCAAAATCGACAAGTCCGGTTTTGTCGGTAATGCTCAGGATGGCACGCTGAATCTTGGGCAATGTGGTTCCCCTCGGAGGATGGACGCACGAAGGAATAAGGTATCAGCGGCGGGAAGAGCACTGCAAACGTGGAGGAGGACACTAAACGGCTGTCATCTCGACCGAGAGACGAAGGAGCGGGCAGCGACTGAGGAGGAGTGGAGAGATCCCGAGAATGTCTCCATTGCCATGTGCCATGCCGATCCAAGGTGTTCTCCCCAAGCTGCGGGTGTTGTTCTCCCAAATTGATGCGTAACGGCCATCGCTACAAATTCTGGTTTACATCCTTTCCAGCAATTCATGCACACTCTACGTTGGCCTCACAGGCTCCTTCGAACGACGCATTCATCAGCACAGGTACGACAGCATTGAAGGATTCACGCAGAAATATCAGGTTCACCGGCTGGTCTACTACGAGAGCCACCAGGACGTTTATGTGGCGATCGGGCGGGAAAAGCAGATCAAACGATGGCGGCGGGAAAAGAAGATCGCGTTAATTGAAATGCACAACCCACGCTGGCAGGATCTAGCTGAGAACTGGGGTCGTGAAATGCGGTTTCGGGGACAGAGCCTGGAGAAAACTCCCTGAATCATCACAGCCCTGCAATCATCCTCGGGATCTCTCCACTCCTCTTCGGTCGCGTTTCCGCTCCCTACATTGTCGGTCGAGATGACAGGGTTTGATGCGTTCTACCCACAAACAGTTATTTGTCGGGATGATGAGGGAAGCAGGTCAGGACATCATGATCGACACAACAATCGTAAGTAGCAGCAAGAATCGCGTCATGGCGTGATCGCAGCTCTAGGTTTTCGGTTTGGCCTTCAGTTTGACCTGGCCGTTTTGCATCTCGACGGAATATTCCACAGCCTGGCAGCCGTGTTCTTTCTTGAGCTGAGTCGTCTTCTGCTGAACGAATTTTTTGAAGGAATCCAGGGTAGCCGCATTCTTGTCACCGGTTTGCTGCTTGGCGGCGACCAGAGCGTTGTAAAGCGTTTCCACGTCCTTGCCCTCGGGCTTGGCGTCGGCAAACGCAACCCGGAAAGGCTTGTCTTTTTCAGAACCCAAGCCCGCACCCACGCCAGCACCCGAGTCTGAGCCCGAAGCAGAGTTGCTGGCTGCCGCGTTGGCGTTCTTGTGGCTTAAAGACTTCTCCGCTTCATGCTGCTGGTCGGGGCGCATGCCCTGTATGCCCAAAACGGCGTCCTGAGGGCGGCGGTAGCCTTCCTCTTTGATGATTAACTTCTGCTGCCACAACGCGTTAAAGAGAGCATACCTCTGCTGGACGGTGGTATAGCGAAACCGCTGTCCGTAGTTCATCCTGCCACCGTCAGAGTACTTTTTGAGTAAAGTCTTAACTTTCCACTCAATTTCGGTGGGTGGTTTCTTGGATCCTCCACCAAAGTAGATGTCATACTCCACTTTTAGCCGGCGGACCTGGTCTTCCAGGATTGAGAGTTCTTCATCAATCGTCAAAGCGGGTTAATCCTTCCAGGGTCCGTTTGGGAAGCAACTTAGGCGAAAATATAGCATTTTTTCGCTTTAGCACAGAGAACCTAAAGTGCAGGCAGTTCATTGAGCTTCAGAGTGCATCAAACCCTAGTAATTATGTCAGATAAGCCTGTGTCCCAAAATCGCGTACGCATAGTGATAGCTGATGATCATGCCATCCTCCGGGAGTCGCTTGCAGCACTGCTTTCAACAGACAGTGACTTTTCCGTGGAGGGTCGAGCATCCAACGGCCAGGAAGCACTGGCTCTCGTACAGGAGTTGCACCCGGACGTGCTCGTCCTGGATCTTTTCATGCCGCAAGGTGATGGCTTTGAAGTGCTGCGGACGCTTGACCGCGCCGGCAGTCGCGTTGCCGCAGTGGTGCTGACCGGTTCTGAGAGCGAACTGGATTACGCACAAGCGGTGAAGCTGGGTGCACGCGGCCTGGTGCTGAAGAGTGACGGTCCGGAAAAGCTCTTTGCCGCCATCAGGAGTGTCTCCAACGGTGAGCTCGCGTTTTCTGACGAGCTGGCTCAACAGGTGCTGACCACCATGAGTGCAGAGTCACGGGCGACGGCGAATACGCTGACCCGCCTCTCTGAACGTGAACGGCAGATCGCGTATTACGTAGCTCGTGGCATGAAGAACAAAGACATTGGCCAGGCACTCACCATCAGCGAGAACACGGTGAAGCGTCACCTGCAAAGTATTTTCACCAAGACCGGAGCGCGTGATCGCCTGGAACTGGCTGTGCTGGCGCTGAGCGAAGTCAGCAAGGCGGCTTAATCATTCCATCTCATCCCGAACGACATGAGGGATCCCTACGTTCGGACATGAAGTAATTGTTCTCAAATAACCTCGTCATCCCGATGTCCGTCAAGCGAACGCGAGCATTCATCAGCGCGTGAGTAGGACAGAGGTATCTTGCGCTTGCTGTTCGAAATCCTTCGAGACAACGTGTCAGCGCAAAAATTTATGGGCTTAGCTGGATTATTTCCCTGAAGTGGCTGCCATTTTCTTGACCATGGCGAGCACCAGCTTGCGATCACTATCATTCAGGTTGGAAGAATAGCGGCGAATCTGGCTGAGGAAGCGGACTTCGTCTTCACTGAGCGAAGGCAAGTTCTTCGAGTTGCCGTTTGAATGATGTTCGCTGAAAAAACTGCCCAAGGGAATATCAATGGCCCCGGCGATTTTGGCCAGAGTGTCGAGTGAGGGAATGGTGTGGCCGTTTTCCACCCGTGAAAGATAGCAACGCAACAGTCCGGTGCGTTTTTCAATGTCGCCTTGCGACATGCCTTTTTGTAACCGGTAATTTCTGATTGTCTCGCCTATGTTCATACTTGAGTCGTCTTTGCAGTTGCGTAGAGTCCGGGGTTGCGTGAATAGTAATCAGACCTAAGATTTTCTGCAAGAACATTTTTTGTCATTCCATGGCGTCAGATGAAGCACATATTCGCGCGGCCCTCAATTCCTGCAGCCGCTACGCATTCCAGGACTATAGTCCGTGAAAAATCAATTAGTTACCAGTTGATTATCATTGGTTTATGTCGCTGCGCTCCAAACCGCTTGGGAGTTTTCATCGTGGTCGCTCCGGCGCCACACCGCCGAAGAGCTTGGGCCAGGTTTGGCATAGTTTCGGCTCCTGAATCGCGCGGTTCGGCACGCGAGTCGGCCTCACCGCGTTCTATGAGAGATCGATGATTTGCGCGACTCACAATAAGGAGGAGAAGAAGCGATGACGCGGTTCGGAAGTTGTTATTGGCCGACAGTTGTTATTGGCCGACCGCTTTTGGAGTACTGGGGACTTGCCTGGGAGAAGAGTCCACAGGAGAAGTGTGCGCCGGAAGCATCAGTTCCATGAACAAGGTCTTTTCTACGGGACTGTTGTAATAAGGAGTCATTTCTCTAAACCCAAGCTCGCGATAAAGGGCAATCGCGTGGTCCATTTTTCCCTGCACGGTATCAAGGCGCATGGATCTATATCCGATTTCGCAGGCGTCAGACACTAATTTCCTAGCCAGCGTGCGGCCGATGTTATGTCCACGAAATCCGGGGCGGACATAGAGCCGTTTCATTTCGCACACGTCATGATCGGAGAGAGGGCGGAGGGCGCCCAGGCCGGCGACTTCGTGGTTCCATGACGCCAGCAACAGGCGTCCGCGAGGTTCAGCATATTTGCCGGGCAGGTCGCGCAGCTCTTCTTCAAAGCCCTGGAAGCACAGCTTGAAATCCAGCCATGTGGCGTATTCCATCATGAGTTCGCGGACGATGGCGATCTGTTCCGGTGTCTCAGCCTGGAGAATCGTGAGCATCGTTCCCCCTAAGTGCGCGATCGCAGTGATACCAACAAGGCCCCTGATACGAATCATTTTAGCCCTTGTTGCTGATCAACGAGGGAAAAAACGTCAGCCCATCAGCATGCCGCCATTCACCATGAGCACGTGGCCGGTAATGTAGCTTGATTCTTCCGATGCCAGAAAGCGCACTGCATGGGCCACTTCCAGGTCAGTCCCGGCGCGTCCCAGCGGGATCATCTCATTGACCTTCGATTTCAGTTCGTCGGCCAGCCCTTCCGTCATGGCAGTCTCGATATACCCCGGCGCCACCGCGTTCACTGTAATGTTTCGTGACGCCACTTCCCGCGCCATGGCCATGGTGAGACCAATCAATCCGGCTTTGGATGCGGCGTAATTGGCCTGACCCGCCTGGCCCATCTGTCCGAAAACGCTGCTGATGTTCACGATGCGACCCCAGCGCTGCTTGAGCATGGAACTGATCACGGCCTGGGTGCAGAAATATGCGCCGCTGAGATTGGTTTGAATGACTGAGTCCCAGTCGGCACGCTTCATGCGCATGATGAGCGTGTCTTTTGTAATGCCGGCGTTGTTGATGAGAATATCGATCTTGCCGAACTGGCCGATGGCGGCTTTTACGGCGGCTTTCACGCTGTCTTCATCGGCCACATCCATGCGAAAGGCAGCGGCCTGCACGCCTTTGGCTTCGGCTTCCTTCACCACGGAGGCAAGTTTTTCTTCATTACGCGCTGCCAGCGCCACGTTGGCTCCTGCTTCGGCCAGCGCCAGGGCACATGCGCGGCCAATTCCCTGTGAGGCTCCGGTGATGAGCGCAACGCGTCCGGTGACTCCTGCCATGGTGCTACCCCCGTGAAAAAACTTAACTGTGGATTATACGTTTTTGTTGTCGCTGCGCTCCAAACCGCTGGAGGGACAAAAGGGAAGCAACTTTGTAAAACTTCTCTGAATTCTTAACCTCAGCGGCTGAAGCCGAAGTTTGTCGATCGTTTACCGCAGGCATAAATGCCTGCTCCACCCCGCGTGGGCAAGAGTCAGGCCCTGTTACGTGCGGATCGTGGCGGCAAGCATCCATGGCCTTCGGTTGATTGCCTACGCTCCACAATCACGCTCACAATTTTCAGCCGACGAAAATCATCGCGCAGAGAAAGGTATAAACTGTTAGGTCGCTATGGCCACAAAAACCAAACCAGCAAAGACCCCGGGCGAGAAAGCTTCGCAGTCGACATCCAAGAGCAAGAGTAAGAATGTTTCCAACGGCGCAACGTCCAACGGCAGGCCTGCCAGCAAGACGCCGGCAGTGAAGCTGAACCAGTACGGCATTCCGGACTGGCGGCTTGAGCATCCTGAATTCGAAGTCTTCGAAGTGAGTGACGGCGCCGAGGTCCATTACGAGATCAAGGGTAAGCTGAACGCGCCCGTGCCGCCGATCCGGGAATCGAAGTACCTGAATAAAGAGCAGCATCTGGAACTCTATCGCTGGATGGTGGTGAATCGGCGCATGGAAGTGGCGCTGGAGAATCTCTACAAGCAGAGCAAGGTGGTAGGCGGAGTTTATTTCGGGCTGGGACAAGAGGCTTGTTCATGCGCATCCGCCTATGCGCTGGGCAAGGAAGACTGGTTTGCGCCCATGATCCGCAACCAGGGCGCGCAACTGGTGCGCGGCTTTCATGCCCGCGACATCATGATGCAGTACATGGCCAAGTCCGGATCGCCGACCAAGGGCAAAGACGGGACTTCTCATTATGGCGATATTGAAAAGCGGCAGATGGTGTCGCCGATCTCGATGCTGGGTGATCTGCTTCCGGTGATGGCAGGCGTGTCCCTGGGTGCGAGGATGCAGGGAAAAGAATTGGCGTGTCTCACATGGATCGGCGACGGGGGACAATCCACCGGAGTTAGCTATGAAGGCATCAACTTTGCCGCCGTTCGCAAACTGGGGCTGGTGCTGATTATCGAAAGCAATCTCTGGGCGTATTCCACGCCGACGGAATATCAGGTCAACGTAAAAGACCTGGCGAATCGCGCGATCGGTTATGGCATGCCTGGCATCATCATTGATGGCACGGACGCCTGCCAGGTGTATGACGCGACATATGAAGCCGTGGAACGCGCGCATCGCGGTGAAGGGCCAACGTTGATCGAAGCCAAACTAATGCGCATGAAAGGCCATGCCATTCATGACGCCGCGGCCTATGTCCCCAAAGAGATGCATGAGTTTTATCGCAAGCGCGATTGCATTGATCGCTTCCAGAAATACTTGATCGAGAAAAAATGGCTCACGCCAGCGCAAGATGCCGAGATGATTGCCGGCGTGGAGAAAGAGATTGACGCGGAACGCGAGTTTGCTGAGAACTCACCGATGCCGGAACCGCACACAGCGGCTGAAGGCGTTTATTGCGGCGAAGGCTGCCATACGATTAAACCGAAGTACGCCATGCCGAAGAAAGCGCGGCGCAGTGAAGGCAAGTTGAAAGAAAGCGAAGCGGCAATACATTTCAAGTGAGGCAGCCTTTAGCCATTAGCTCTTAGCCATTAGTTGTTGTCTCGAGTAGGGGTTTGTCTCGCGAGAGGTTTGGCTAATTGCTAAGTGCTAATTACTAAAGGCTGGTTTTAATGGCTCAAGCAACTTACCTCGAAGCAATACGGCAGGGACTCTGGGAAGAGATGGAGTCTGATCCCAGCGTCTTCTGCATTGGCGAAGACATAGGCATTTACGGTGGCGCGTTCAAAGTGACGGACGGCTTTGTTCATCACTTTGGGCCGCAGCGCGTGATTGACACTCCCATCGCCGAATCGGCGATTGTGGGTGCCGCATTTGGTGCGGCGCTCACGGGTATGCGTCCGGTGGCGGAGTTCCAATTCATGGACTTCATTGGCTGCGCGTTCAACCAGATCGTGAACATGGTGGCCAAATCGCATTATCGCTGGGGAGCGCCTGCGCCGCTGGTATTGCGCGGGCCTTGTGGAGGAGGCGTCCACGGCGGGCCTTTTCATTCGCAGAATCCTGAGATGTATTTCGTCCATACGCCGGGGATGAAGGTGGTTGCGCCTTCCACGCCGAGCGATGCCAAAGGATTGATCAAAGCCGCGGTGCGAGACAATAATCCCGTGCTGTTCCTGGAGCATAAGTTTCTCTATCGCCGGATCAAGGGCGAAGTGCCGGACGACAACTCAGTTGTGCCGATCGGCAAAGCGCGGATTCATCGTGAAGGGCGCGATGTGAGCATCATTACTTATGCCGCCATGGTGCACACGGCGCAGGAAGCGGCGGACATTCTGGCCAAAGACGGTATCGAAGTGGAGATTATCGATCTGCGCACTCTATCTCCCCTGGACCGTGATGCGATCACGCAAACAGTGAAGAAGACCAACAAGGTCATCCTGCTGCATGAAGACACAAAGACCGGCGGTCTGGCAGGAGAAATTGCCGCCATCATTAATGAAGAGGCGTTTGACGATCTGGATGGGCCGATCGTCCGTATCACGTCACTGGATACGCCGGTACCATTCTCGCCTCCGCTGGAGCATTACTTTTTGCCGCAGGTGGAAGACGTGGTGCGTGAGGTGCGGAAGTTACATAGCTACTAATTGTCGCTTCGCTCCAAACCGCTGGAGTGCTTCTAACGTGATTGCCTAAACAAGCACTCGATACAGCGGGCTCGACGCGCGTGGACGGCGCGAGCCCTTGTTCTCGTGATTTTAGTGCCGCCGTTTCCAACGCTGGTGAGTGAAACGGAACTCCAAGACTTGTCATCTTGAGCGCAGTCGGAGCGAACGCGACGACGGAGTCGAAAGATCTATGCATTTTTCGTGCACTCAAAGGAAATACATAGATTCTTCGACTGCGCGCTCGCAGGTGCTCGCTCCCCGCTCAGAATGACAAGGGTTTAAGGGCCTCGCGAATGCGTGGCGATGAGCCACCAGCGGTGTTCAATGACAAAGCTTGAGAGTGAGAATGAACGTAAGTCCGCGGGCACCAGCTTCCCGAGCTTGGATGCTCAGGACCTGCTCCTGCGTTCGCCCTTCTGCTTAATGCTCGATGATCCACTCATACTGCGTTTTGGTCAGGGGGACGACGGAGAGCCGTCCCTGGCGCACCAGAGGCGAACTTTCAAACAGATCGCTTATCTTGATCTCACTGAGCGGCACCGCGTGCGAAAGCAGCTTGCCTGCCTTTATTTTGACGCGCGGCGTTTTGGGGTCAGAAGCGTCTACTGACTCCACCTTCGCCGTGCCTACCACGCGCTTCTCGTCGCCCGTGTGATAGATCACCAGGCGGTCGCCTTTTTTCATCTCGCGCAGATGCTTCACGGCCGTGGGATTGGTGACTCCGTCCCAGATGGTGACATCTTCCTTCTGCAGATCGGCAAAGCCGTAGACGGTAGGTTCGGTTTTGAGGAGGTAGTCCATGGCGCAACATTGTAGCAGTCGTTGGTTTTTGTCGCTTCGCTCCAAACCGCTTACGAGCGTCCATAATGGCGGGCACTGACGGGCTCCTGTTGCAGCGGGCTCGACGCGCGTGGACGGCGCGAGCCCTTGTCGAGTAACTATGTCGCCTCGCTCCAAACCGCTTTGAGTACAAGTTTCTGGTCGCAGTGTCAGGCACCTTTAGCAGCGGGCTCCCACCCCACCACGCGAACACCGCTCGTGTTGGGGGCCCCGGGCTCGACGCGCGTGGACGGCGCGAGCCCTTATCGAGAATTCTTGTCGCTTCGCTCCAAACCGCTTTGAGTACAAGTTTCTGGTCGCAGTGTCAGGCACCTGTAGCAGCGGGCTCGACGCGCGTGGACGGCGCGAGCCCTCATCTCTTTCAGGGCCTCTCGTGCTCCTCCATGTGCAGTGTGAAATGAACAGCTGCTCAGGTGAATATTTGTTAACAGTGTGTGTTCCCGGAATTTGTTCAGCCCGCGTTCTACACGTCATCGCATTCCCTGATTTATAATCACAAGTTGCTCTAACCACCCGAAGAATACCTGTGACCTGTGGAAGGAACTCATGCCAACTGATGTAGTCATGCCCCAGATGGGGGAGTCGATTTTTGAAGGCACCATTACCAAATGGCTGAAAAAGCCCGGCGATAAAGTCCAGCGTGATGAACCGCTGTTTGAGATCTCCACGGACAAGGTGGATGCCGAGATCCCGGCGCCTTCCACTGGCGTGCTGAAGGAAATCAAGATACAGGCCGGAGCGACCGTACAGGTCAATACGGTGGTCGGCGTCATTGATGGTGACGGCGCCGGCGCGTCGGCAGCGCCCCAGGCGGCACAGCCCGCTGCGCAAGCAGCTCCGCCAGCTGCCAAACCGGCTTCAAACCAACCGGCTTCAAACCAAACTTCTGCTCAGGCAGATGGAACATCCACACCCAAGCAGCCTCCGGTGACCGAAGCGGCGCCTGCTGCGTCTTCTGCACCTGCGCAGTCCGCCGCACCCTCGACGTCTGGCGGTGATGGCGGAGCGGCGACGGACGTCGTTATGCCGCAGATGGGCGAATCGATCTTTGAGGGCACCATCACCAAGTGGCTGAAGAAGGTGGGCGACAAAGTACAGCGTGACGAGCCGCTGTTCGAGATTTCCACCGACAAAGTGGATGCTGAAATCCCCGCGCCTGTCACAGGCGTTCTACGCGAAATCAAAGTAAAAGAAGGCACCACAGTCCAGGTGAATAGCGTGGTGGCCGTGATTGGCGGAGCGGGCGCTGCTGCTTCTAAACCGCAGCCCGCAGCCGCTCAGCCCGCAGCAGCGCAACCTGCTCCCGCACAGCCGGCGCACGGACAACCACAGCGCGTTCCGGAATCGATGTCCGTGGCTGCGCAGGAACAGACTGTCGAACAGGAGCGTGAAGAAGTTGAAGAGAGTGAGAGCCGCGATGATGTTCGCTCCTCACCTCTGGTCCGGCGCATCGCCCGCGAGAACAATATCGACCTGGGTCGTGTGCCCGGAACGGGACTTGGTGGTCGCATCAGCAAGGCGGATATCCTGAGTTTCATACAGCAACATGGGCCGGGCGGTGCAGGAAGGCCGCAGCCGGTTGCTCCTCCTCCATCACAGCAAAGAGTTCAACAGGCTCCGCAGCAACAGCAGGCTGCCTATCAGGCGCCACCACAACAGCAAGCAGCGGCCCCGGCGCCGCAACTTCCGGAACTGGCTGGTGAATTTGTTCCCATGACGCCGATGCGGAAAAAGATTGCCGACCGCATGGTGGAATCCCGCCGCACCAGCGCGCACGTGCACACCATCTTCAAGGTGGACATGACGCGTATCGTCAAGATGCGTGAGAAGGTCCGCAAAGGCTGGGAAGCGCGGCACGGCGCAAAGCTAACGTTCATGCCGTTCATCGCCAAGGCGCTGATGCACGGCGTGCGCACCAAGCCCGTCGTCAACTCTTCTGTGATCAACGACGGCATTCAATACCACAAGAATGTGAACATCGGCATTGCTGTGGCGCTGGAGTGGGGACTGATTGTGCCGGTGGTAAAAGGCGCGGAGAACCTGAGCTTTGTCGGCTTGCAGCGTGCGATCACTGATCTGGGCGAGCGCGCACGCGGCAAGAAGCTCAAGCCCGATGACGTGCAGGGCGGCACCATCACCATCACCAACCCGGGCATTTACGGTCCGCAGTTCGGAACGCCGATCATTCTTCAGCCGCAAGTGGCCATCCTGGGCATGGGCGGGATATTCAAGGAACCCACGGTCATCACCGACAAGGATGGAAACGATTCCATCGCTGTGCGGCATATCATCCGTCTGGTGCTGGGCTATGACCATCGCATTATCGATGGCGCAGACGCTGACCAGTTCATGGTTGCCGTCAGGGATTACCTGGAGAACTTTAACGACGATATCGGATAGCGACTTCGATAGCAATCAAGAGCGGCAGGCCACGGGGCTTGCCGCTTTTTTGCGACCGAGGTGTGCGAGCGGGCCCTGCCCGCGTCATCCATCCGTCGGGCGAGTCGCGCGATTAAGCAGGAACGTACGTCAACCTGATGACGTCCTCGCCGATTCGATCGCTGGACACCAGGCGGAGCGGCGGCCGGGGGCCGGCGAAGAATGGCGTACCACGACCAAGCACGATGGGGCGAAGGTAGAGTCGATACTCATCGATCAGACCAAGATTGGTCAGACTTCCTGCCAGGTTTGGTCCGGCAACGTCAATCTCCCCATCCAACTGCGCCTTCAGCCCACGTATCGCCGCCTCAAGGTCACCGTCGATAAGTGTAGCGTTGGGGCCGACCGACTTCAACGAGCGCGACACAACCCACTTCCGCTGGCTCCGCCACACCGCCGCGAAGTCGCGATCCTCTGCGTCCCAGTCGGGAAGGTCCTCATCCCAATAGCGCATGATCTCGTACATCACGCGACCGTAGACCACGCCCGTCAGGCCGCGCGCCTCCTCAATGAAATGACGAGAGAGCGCCGGACTGGGTGGCCCCAGTTCCATGTGGTCCACGTAGCCGTCCAGGGACTGATTCAATCCATACACGAGCTTTGCCATGCTGCAAAATCCCCTCTCCAGGTTCTTCAGAATAGCCTAAGCCAGAATAGCCTAAGCTGAAGTTCTGCAGAAACCAGATTGGATTCGATCCGCGCTGCATTGTCCGAGTGACCCAAAATGAGGGGTTCGCTTTCCACCCAGGGCAGATATTCCAACCTGAGACACTACCGAAATTTTCCCAGACAAGTATACGGCAGGGATTTCCAGTGCGGCGTATGTCATCCAGGCTTCCGATCTCGCCGCTGTCGAAGAAATTTCAAACTGATACATTACCGAAGGTAAGCAAGCATCTAATGTGCAATGGCTGAGCGCGGTGGTGCATTGTCTTGTTTCGGAGCGCAAAATGGACCACATGAAACACGAAGTCCGTGGAGAACTAACTGACCCAGATGCCGGTCACAAGATGCCGGAAGCCCACGCGGGTCACGACCGTCACGCCGGCCACTCAGTGGCCATGTTTCGCGACAAGTTTTGGTTGAGCTTCGCTCTCACGATCCCCGTTGTCTTCTGGTCGAGCGACATCCAACATTGGCTTGGATACACAGCACCATCCTTCCGGGGATCGAACCTGATTCCCCCGATCCTCGGAACGGTCATGTTCTTCTATGGCGGCCTGGTTTTCATCCGAGGAGCAAGGAATGAGGTCGCCGATCGCAAGCCCGGCATGATGACTCTCATCAGCTTGGGAATCACCGTTGCCTTCCTCACGTCGCTTGCGGGAACATTCGGCCTCCTCGAGATTGAAGTCTGGTGGGAACTGGCGACTTTGCTGACGATCATGCTTCTCGGGCATTGGCTCGAAATGAGAGCAATTTCTCAGGCTCAAGGCGCTCTCAATGCGTTGGCCGCGCTGCTTCCCGACACGGCCGAAGCGAATAACCGGTGCGGAAATTGAGACCGTTCCCCTCTCTGCATTGCGCGTGGGCGACGTTATTTTGGTGAGACCCGGAACCCGGGTCCCAGCGGACGGGACAGTCGTCGAGGGTGCTGCCGATGTTGACGAGTCAATGATCACGGGCGAGTCTCGGACCGTATCGAAGGGGCTGGACGCCGCCGTGATCGCGGGAACAGTCGCCAGTGGCGGGAGCCTTAGAGTTCGCGTCACGGCAGTCGGGGAGCAGACGGCTCTATCCGGCATCATGCGGCTAGTTGCCGCTGCACAGGCCTCCGGGTCTCGCACGCAGGCCCTTGCCGATCGTGCTGCCGCAATCCTCTTCTACGTTGCTGTCGCGTCTGGAGCGATCACTCTCACCTACTGGTGGCTTTTAGGGGACAAAGAACATGCGCTGATCAGGACGGCGACCGTGCTCATCATTGCCTGCCCGCATGCCCTGGGACTGGCGATTCCGCTGGTGATCGCAATCTCGACATCCCTCGGCGCTCAGAACGGTCTTCTTGTGAAGGACAGACTAGCGCTCGAACGCGCCCGCAATTTGGACATAGTCATTTTCGATAAGACCGGAACCCTCACACGTGGATCCCCGGTAGTGTCTGGAGTCGCGGCTATACCTGGCGCCAACGAGAATGATTTGCTAAGTCGGGCCGCAGCCGTCGAAGCCAACTCCGAGCACCCGTTCGCCAAGGCAATCGTGGCCGAAGCCAGGCGCCGGAGCCTGCCCAATTCAGATGCTGCCGACTTCGAAGCGCTGCCCGGTCGCGGGGCTCAGGGACTTGTGAATGGCAAGACCGTCGTGGTCGGGGGACCGCGTCTCTTGATTGAGACTAAGGCGGCCGTACCGATCGAAATTGAAAAACTGACCACCGAGTGGGCGGCCAAGGGGAAGACCATTACTTATGTGGTTGAAGACGGGCGCCTGTTGGGGGCTCTCGCAGTCGAGGATGAGATTCGTCCCGAGTCCAAGGAAGCCGTTAGAGAGCTTCATCAGCTTGGTGTCCAGGTGGCGATGATCACGGGAGACTCCAAAGCGGTGGCGGATTCCGTGGCTCACGACATTGGGATAGACATAGTCGCCGCCGAGGTACTACCTGCTGACAAGGCATCCGCGGTGAAGCGATTCCAGCGAGACGGTGCGAGGGTCGCGATGGTTGGGGACGGCGTGAACGATGCCCCCGCGCTCGCTACCGCAGACGTCGGAATCGCGATCGGCGCGGGCACTGACGTGGCAATTGAGTCGGCTGGAATCGTCCTCGTGCGTAGCGATCCTCGTGATGTTGTGGGAGCGATCCAATTATCCCGGGCGACCTACCGAAAGATGATCCAAAATCTCGTTTGGGCGACTGGGTATAATCTCGTCGCCATTCCAGTCGCCGGAGGTCTGTTGGTCCGCTGGGGAGTTGATCTGCCTATGAGCGTCGGGGCAGTCGCGATGAGCATGTCCACCATTATTGTGGCCGCGAATGCGCAATTGCTCCGCCGACTGAAATTGCAGCGTGCGGCAGCCTAGCGGCGTCGGGATGGCCATAATTCCACACGGGTGTCCGTGAACAGGAACCTACTCCAACCGTGCTTACTGGGACAGGGTTCGCTTGGACGAGGACAACACCTCTTCGCGTGCGAACTCTTAGCAAAGGTGACTGCCGCCGCAAAGCAATTCACTTACCTCCTGCCCCGCTCGACCATCAATGTTCGAAGATTCAAAAAGGGCGCAAAAGGGACGCAGAATGCGCCCTTTTCACGCCCTCGACGGTTTCGTCAGAACTCTCCTAACTTTTTTTGAATGTATCGGCCGGGCGGATCAGGCTTTTGATCTTGCGGGCATTACCAACACAGTGGGTGCCCCGTTCCTTCGCGTTTTTGCGTAGAGCCTGCCCTGAGCGGAGCCGAAGGGGCGGGAGCGGAAATTTGGCGCCCAGGGGGTTTTGTCAGGTGTCACAACAAAATCAAATCGCACACGCAGTATCGCCAACGACATAGCCATTGGGCAAGGTTACATATGGATCACCGCTGAGACGCAATCCTGATGTGCAAGTCGATTCGAAATTTGCACATGAACCAGAAAGGCAATCAGGAGCCAGAACACACCCAGGAACGGAGCCGCAGCCCCGAAGGCCATCGCTTTTCGCCCGCTTAATCCCTTGCTCACTCTTTTCTTAGCAACGCGATACAGTTTCACCGAGAGCATGGACGCACCGACAAGTGCCACAAGCGCATAGATCAAGATTGTCGCGAAGACTGCCAAGCCTGCCATCAAAGTGTCCTTTGAAGTCGATAGGAGATTTACTCAATTTACTGTAAGCCTGGCGGGCCTGACTAAATAATATTGAACGCCAGAAACCGAGGAACTGTCCCCGGGTTTTCCAAGAGGGTGATTGGTCCGATTATTCCAGCCCGTGGTCACGGGCACGGACAATAAACTCGTCTCGATTCTCAGGCATTGGAAGGATCGTCGCGCCTTGAATCATTGGAACGTGCCGGACACAAAATAGACGCAGACTTTCAAGGAGACGATGCGCGTACTTTAACAAGCCCGCTGAACCTATCGCATATTGTTGTAATTCGGTTCCGTCGGCGACGTATACGTGAGACTCGCCTTCATCTCTCTCAATAAGAAAGTGTGCTATTCCATGGCGGGCGTCCGCGAGACGCTCAAACAACTCGCCGGCATGGCGAATGCCCGCAGCGAAGTCGGCAGTAAACCCCATTCGAATAAGCTCATCCCGGTCAATCTCTGGATCCCCTGGCATCCGCTGCGTTATGTTACGTTGTTCGCACTGTTCTCGTATCCATCGCCTAAGACGTTGAGCCCCTTCGTAGATCTTCCAGGCACACAGTACGCGGTAAAACGGACTTGTGGTGGTCATCGCTTCGCGATAAAGCGCGTCATAGGGAGCAAAGGGTACAGCTTGCATGATGCCCCCCATTGGCCCGAACCTCACTCCATTTCTGTTCGGAACAAGCATTTGGGTCAGTAGTACTGCACCGTCAAGCGGGGAAATCAATTCTAACCGCTGAATTATTAGCGGCATGTCAGAGTCACGCGTAAACACATCCAAAAGTGCGTTCAAGGGTCGGCGCGCAAGCAATAGCGCATTGCTGGGAAGCCGTGACTGTACACGTACTGCGATATAGTTCAGCTTCGAGTCTGCTCCGGCAACGAGTTCGTAATAAATCGCATTTCTACCGCCGCTATGAAGATAGATCCAGAGAGGGTTTTCGTTCAGATGGAACAAATGATGCAGAGGCCGGTGAAGAGCATCATCAGCATCCCCGGAAAGGACGATATGATCCGAAATGAATGCCCGTACTTCCCATACGCGTTCACTGCGCTCTGTTTCGAGCGTTTTAATTTCATCAGTTTTTTGGTATTTTGCAAAAACGCCAAGCGCCCCCTGAGTCGGTTCACTCGGGAAGATCAGCATGTTTGCGTCCGGCGGAATGTTCTGGTTTGCATCCATTTTTCAACCTACCTTCTATAAACGCACGGACAGTGCGAAAAGCTCTAAAGCGCGTTTGAGACTGCTTTTCTCGGTGGGCAGCGATGCGGAGCGCACGAACAGAAAACATCCCGTCTGTCCCCCGCCCCCTAAATTGAAATGACCTGGAGGCAAACCGCCAATCATCAGGAGGAATTTCAGCGGCAGCTCGAAGCGGCAGCAGGAATGTACGTCCTGGCGTATTCGCTGACGATGTAATCATGAGACTCTCTCATTGATCCTTCAATGCCAATTTCACGATTTCCGCGCTGATCCGATCAAAAGCCTCATCAAACGGATGGATATCGCTCGACTTGTCCAACTCAACGAGCGCAGCGGTCCAGCGATCGTAGATTTTGGCTTCTTTAATCTCTTGTGCGATAAAGATGCGGTCCGCGATGACGCGCAGGCCATTGCCGTATGTCTCCCGAAATCGCTTTCGGTATTCCTCTTCTTGGCCAGACCGTGTTCCCTTATATTCCATCAAAAAGGTAGCCGTTTGAGTGAGCGTTTTCAGAAGCTCCCTATATTCTTCCTTCCGGCTGTCTGCAATCCATTGCCTACGTTCTCGGGTGGCAGTGAATCGACTTTGAAGCATTTGTCCTGTCACCCCGCCAATAATTCCAAGAAACCCTCCCAGCGCAACGCCATAAAGATCGCTCATTCTTGCCCTCGCCCGTGGATCGATGCATTCCAGCAACATTGTACGATTAAAGGGTCCCGTCAAAGGTCGAAGTAAAAACCCAAAATGATAAAATCCATGATTCGTTTCATCGGGCGGGTGTGCCAGTCTTTCCAGTCTTTCCAGTCTTTTCTATCGTGGCAAAAGAGATCGGGGTGTCCCATCTTTTCGCGAAAGCGGCCTGTTCATTTTGCAGCTTCCTTGAAAGGGTGGGAGATAGAATCAACTCGCTTATGGAACACCTAATTTTCCTTACTCAACTAGAAGAGAAATACCCTGGCACGTTGGCTGATTTGCAGCCTGCATTTCAAATCTTTGAGCAGGTGGCCAATGCACCGGCTGATACAGACCTGAAGAAAGCTATCCAAGCTCAGGTGGCGGTTGCGGCTGAACATTTCGGCGGGATTCTCGCAAACGCTGCAAACGGATTTTGTTTGCCCGCAGAGGCGGCAGCGCGAAACCTTTATGATCTGGTTATTGGCACGTTTTATCTGATGAAAAACCCGCATCTGCTCATCGACTTCATCGAGTTCGGGCAGCTGACTGTCTACAAGTTGATGCAGAGTCTCAAGCCGCAAGACCCTAAGTATCAGCAAGCTCAAGCCCGGGACCTCGCCCGATATGACTCTGAGATAAAGCGCCTTGAAGCAAAATTTGGTAAAAGGAATTTCTGGCATGGACGACAGGTGATTCAAATCGCGGAAGCGATTGGCAGCGACCTTGACAGCCTTTATAAGACTCAATACAAGACTGCGTCCGCTATAAGTCATGGAGGGTCATATCCAATTCTCAGCCGTAACGAGCGGCTCGAATGGGAGATTGGATTCAAGAAGGACAATTGGACGCGTTACGAGCAGGAGTCTTGGAGGTTTAGCTACATAATGCTCGCCCCACTTCTGGTAGAGGTGTTTCATCTTCTTTGGATAACGGACCTCTCTCACTTGAACGAAATGTTCGAAGTAGGCAAGAAATTTCTAAAGGAATAGATACGAAAGAACAGGCAATGTGAAGCGACTAGGCGGTAATCCGTCGCAACAACGAACGGCGGGTGGCCCGGGCTCTTGATCTCGCTGGCATCACCAACACAGTGGGTACCCCGTTCTTTCGCGTTTTTGCGAAGGGCGGGACCGGCGAATTGCTGTCTCATCACGCGTTGAACCGTTTCAGGATGAAGAAAGTGCGAGGATGCTAGTATCCTGCATTCATGATTCGCACGATCGCCGTCGAAGGCTACAGATCACTACGCGACCTGAAACTGCCTCTGGGCCAACTCAATCTCATTACCGGCGCGAATGGAAGCGGTAAATCCAGCGTGTATCGTTCGCTGCGGTTGTTGGCCGACGTAGCGCAAAACCGCGTGGTCGCCTCGCTTGCCTACGAAGGCGGTCTTCCTTCCACATTCTGGGCTGGTCCGGAGACGATTGCACGCAGCGTTCGCCAGGGAATCCATGCGCCGGAGGGCCAGGCAAAACGAAAAGTCGCCAGTCTGAAGCTGGGATTCGGCAGCGACACGTACAGCTACAGCGTGGATCTGGGGTACCCGCAGCAGTTGGACCCGCCGCTTCAATCCATGTTTAAGCTGGACCCGCACATTAAGCGCGAGTGCGTATGGCATGGCCCAACATTCCGGAAAGCGTCTGCACTGGTTGATCGCAGGAACAACATCGTCTGGCTTTCCAGCACCAGAGATGAAGAGCCAGTGACGTTGACCAAACATCTGTCCGACACGGACAGCATGCTGGCGACAGTTGCCGATCCACAACGTGCTCCGGAGATGCTTGCCGTCCGCGAAGCGCTTCGTGGATGGCGGTTTTACGATCACTTTCGAACGGATTCCGAATCGCCCACGAGAACCGCCCAGATAGGAACATTCGCGCCGGTCCTTAATCATGATGGAAGCAATCTTGCCGCCGCTCTGCAGACAATCATCGAAATCCGGCCAGATGAAGCACTCCCGAAGACGATTGAGGATGCTTTCCCTGGTAGTCACCTTTCTATAGAAGATCAGAATGGGCATTTCGAGTTGCAGTTGCGGCAACATGGATTGCTGCGGCCGCTATCGGCAGTGGAACTATCGGATGGAACGCTGCGCTATCTTCTCTGGACGGCGGCTCTGCTGACTCCTCGTCCGCCAGAACTCATGGTGCTCAACGAACCAGAAACCAGCCTGCACCCTGATCTGTTACCCGCACTGGCCAGGCTGATACGCGCCGCAGCAAATGAGACACAAATCATCGTCGTCTCACACGCGCGGCCTCTCATCGATACTCTCATGAGTGAGCCTGGATGCACACGACTCCACCTGACCAAAACGCTTGGCGAAACCACGCTGGATGGGGCGACACTATTCAATGCGCCAAAGTGGAGTTGGCCTACTCGATAGAGCGTCATCGCCGCGATCGGAAAGACTTACCGCTGATTAACCACTGATTTGCACTGATGACACTGATCCGAAAAACCTTTTTGATGGGCGGGAAAGGGCAAGAACGATGGCGGCCGTTGCTCAACTTTGCTGGCGTGAGAAAAGTAAACTTAAGATCATTTGGTTTGCGAGTAAAACCGTGCTATCTAGAAGATGCGTCCAGGTGCGCAGGGTCTTTGACAAAAGAACAGCACTTAGCAATTAGCACTTAGCCATTAGCCAAATGCGGAATGCTGAGCGCGGACAATCCGTACAGATAATGCCGGTTAATGCCAGCGCTTGGGATGACTGGGATGGATGGCGGGGGGTGGGCGTGCAAGGCACGCCATCGCCGAGATCGCCGTCATCGCACGACATCGCCGCGATCGGAAAGGCAAAATCTTACCGCTGATGAACACTGATCACACTGATTTACGGTGATCGAAAAAAACGTTTTCCGCGGATCAGAAATGCGTTGAAGTCTACGCCAAATTGGGATGACTGGGATGTGATGCGATGAATGACGGGGGGTAGGGACAGCCGAAATCGACGTCATCGCACGACATCGCCGCGATCGGAAGGCAAGACCTGAACTCTTCACCACGGAGGCACGGAGACAGGGAGAAAAGCAATTGGGGTGGAAATCGCTGAAGGCTCTAAATGCTCAAGGCTTTAATCGATGAAACCCACGCCAAATTGGGATGATTGGGATCGGATGGGGTGAATGACGGGGGGTGGGCGTGCAAGGCACGCCATCGCCGAAATCGCCGTCATCGCACGACATCGCCGAGATCGGAAAGGCAAAATCTTACCGCTGATTTCACGGATCGCGCTGATTTAAAGTGATCAGAAAAAGCTTACCGCGGATCAACGCGGATGATCGCGGATCAGAAAAACTCTGAAGTCTGCGCCAAATTGGGATGACTGGGGTGTGGTGCGATGAATGACGGGGGAGGGGGGCCTTTCAAACTGACCTACTGCCAGAGCGCCGTTCAATGACAAATCGGTTTCAGGTGGGCTAAACTCGCAGAACCGAACCCGAGTGAAACCAGCATGGTCTTCGTCCTCGACAACTACGACTCCTTCACCTACAACCTGGTGCAATATCTGGGAGAGCTGGGTCAGAAAGTTGAAGTTCGCCGAAATGATCAAGTCACAGTCCGCGACGTTGAGCAGTTGGCGCCCGACCACATTTTGATCTCGCCGGGGCCGTGCACGCCGCATGAGGCCGGCATCAGCATTGAATTGATTCGCCGGTTTGCCGGCAAGAGGCCGATCCTGGGAGTCTGCCTGGGACATCAGGCGCTGGGTGCGGCGTTTGGCGGCAACGTGGTCCGCGCTTCGCGGGTCATGCATGGCAAGACCAGCCTGATCAAGCATGATGGTCGAACGCTCTTCCAGAATGCGCCCCAGCCCATGACGGCCACGCGCTATCACTCGCTGATTGTTGCGGAGAAAAATCTGCCTCAAGAGCTTGAAATCAGTGCAGATACGCGCGAGGAAGACGGCACGCGGGTGATCATGGGACTGCGGCACCGGCGCTTTCCCATTGAAGGCGTTCAGTTTCATCCCGAGAGCGTGCTGACAGACTCCGGGCGTCTGCTGCTGAAGAATTTTCTGGCGATGTAAAAGAAGCAAACTAGCAAATAGCAATTGGCAAATAGTGACTAGCACTTAGCCATTGGCCATTAGCCGTTAGCCAAGCTGACACCGTGGCGGGAGGGAACATCGCCGCGCAACACCAGACGTGTTTTTCGACTTCAGCTGACTTGACGGGAATTCCCGGGTTGCATTGGTCAAATCCACTAACGGCTAAGTGCTAATGGCTAAGTGCTATTGGCTATAACGGCAAAAGGCTAACGGCTAAGTGCAATGGCTGGATGCAAAGGGGGCAAATTGCGCTACAATCACCCAAACGGCAATCAATCGACCTCGGAGGCCCAGTTCACCATGGCGCAGCCTCAATCTGAAAAGCGCTCGACGCGGCGTTTCTCTTTGGAGCTGCCGGTCAAACTCGTGGACTCGGATCGCGCCGCCAAAACGGCCCAGACACGGGATGTAAGTTCGCGCGGAGTTTACATCTATCTGGATTCCGAGATCGCAGAAGGCGTTCCCATGGAATTTGTGATGACCCTGCCTACCGAGATCACGTTATCCGATCCGATTCGAGTTCTATGCGCAGGACACGTCTTACGCGTGGAAAAGCATCCGGATCGTCAGGGCGTCGCGGTCTCCATTGACCGGTACGATTTCATGAGCGAGGAGTAGCAGGCCCTGAATATCTTTCCTTTCAAGATTTCTGGTTCCAATATCAATGGATTGAAGACCCTTGGTTCGAAGACTCATGGATTGAATACTCATGGATTGAAGACCCGTGGGACACACACAAGGCGACTGGCACTTCTGGCGCCGTTGATCGCCATGACAGGAATGAGCTTGTCCGCTCAGACGCCTTTACCTTCAAACCAGAATGCTCCGGCGATCGGAGAATTATTTGCCGCGGATTCGGGAAAGCTCGCCCAACCGGCTGGAAGCGGCATGGCTGTGGTGGCTGGTTCAGAGCTTTCGGCGGGAATCGCCACGGCAAAGTTGCGGCTGTATCGTGGAGGCCAGATAAGGATTTGCCCGCGCAGCAATTTGAGCGTGAACGCCGGAGCGTATGGGCTCATGCTGGCGATGGGGTCGGGAACGGTGGAGATCGATTACTCCATGGCGCAACGCGGTTCTGATTTTCTGCTGACGCCCGATTTCAGCATTCAGCTTGCCGGCCCGGGAACCTACCATTTTGCCCTCGGCGTAAACAAACGTGGCGACACATGCGTTAAGACTCTTGCTGGCAACAGCTCTTCGGTGGTTATTTCAGAACTCCTGAGCGCAAGCGTCTATAAGACCAAGCCGCAGGACGCTGCCTCCTTTAAGGCAGGCAAACTGGACACCAATTCGCCTCTGAACGAAGAATGTGGGTGCCCGCCGGGCATTCCAGTCATGCAGGCGGCTGTGCAAACGCCTCCGCCTCCGCCAGTCCAGCAGCCGGAAGCACCCAAGCCAAGTGCTGAAAAGGTGCTGATAAGCAGCGAGGGTGATACCAGCGCGCCGATTCCGGCTGATCGCCCAGGCCAGGTTCATGTGCAGGTGGATACGCCGTTTGTTTTCAACGCCAGGAACAGCGCTCAGATTCGCCCGTATGCAGTCGCCAAGCTCAAGTTTTCTGACCTGCCAAACGTATTTTTCGTGCAAGAGAAAGTAGATCCAATCGTTCTGGAAGAAAAGCAGGCACCGGTGTCTGCGCTGGAAGTGCCGCAGCCTCAGCCAACGGTCGTACCCGCGAAAACGAAAGAAAAGAAAGGCTTCTTCGGGTCGGTTAAGGGTTTCTTCGGCGGAATGTTCCATCGCAAGACTTAGGAACCGAACGGGTGCGGCAGAAGTACACGTTCAGGCTTACACTTTTAGGAAACAAATTGGCCTGCAAGACGTCTATACTGGTAGGAATACATGTCTCCGCTCGATAACAATCCGCAGCCCGGCGCTCCGGCCCCTTCGGGTTCCGCGAGTCCCCAGTCGTCGCAACAGGAAGTCGTGAAGTTTGCGAAGTCGCCGTCCCAGGAAGGTTTCATGCCTACCCTTTTAGGTGAAGGCCCAGGAACCTACCAGGTGCGCCCGGAGAACTTCTTGTTGTCTGTTATCACGCATACGGCAGCAATTGCATTGCTGTTCTGGATTTTTCACGTAACCATCCAACCGAAACTTTCTCCGCCGAAGGTCAGCGAAGCAATTGAGCTGACCTCCTACGTTCCGATGAAAGTTGGTAAAAACGGGCCCAGTGGCGGTGGTGGCGGCGATGCCAGCAAGATAAAGGCCTCGACAGGGACTCCGCCAAAAGCGGCGAAAGAACAGATTGCTCCGCCTGTGGTTTTGCAAACGCAGAAGAGCAAACTCATGGTCGAGCCCACGGTTGTTGCTGATCTCAAATTCCCGCAAGCCACGCAGATTGGCGATCCGCTCTCCAAGTTGATGGTGCCTTCCAATGGTACCGGCGTTGGCGGCGGCATTGGCAGCGGCGATGGTGGTGGCGTAGGATCCGGCCACGGCGGCCCGGGCGTTGGTCCCGGACTTTTCCGCATCGGCAATGGCGTAAGCCCGCCGCGAGCCATCTTTACTCCTGAACCGGAATTTTCGGAAGAAGCGCGCAAAGCTAAATACCAGGGCGTTGTGGTGATGGAAATCATCGTTGGCGCTGATGGTCGTGTGCGCGATCCCAAGGTGGTACGTTCGCTGGGAATGGGACTGGATGAGAAGGCAAAAGAAAAAGTCCTGACCTGGAAATTCGATCCAGCCAAAAGGGAAGGCCGGCCGGTTGCCGTGCAGATGGCGATCGAAGTGGCGTTTAATCTCTACTGACAAATTTCGCGAAACTTAACAAAAAAAGGAGATGCAAATCGCATCTCCTTTTTCATTTTCTAAATCCTCAGGGCCTGCATCAGCCTTGCGCTTCTTCCAGCAGCCCCTGTTCTTTTTTCTCCTGGCAGGCGATGCAATAACGCGTCCATGGTACTGCTTCCAGGCGCTTGGCATTGATCTCACTGCCACAATTTACGCACTCGCCAAAGGTGCCTTCACGTATCCTCTGCAATGCGGTTTCCACCATATTGAGGACCTGCCGCTCATTATTGCTGACGGAAAACAGAAATTCCTTGGTGTATGAGTTCGCGGCACGATCGGCAATATCCTGCGCAGAATCCTGGTCGGCGATGCGGCCATCTTCTTCTGTCCGGCTGACCGTTTTCCGCAAGGCGAGTTGACGTTCTTCCAGTTTCTTCCTAAAAGAATCCAGCTTTTTCTTTTCCATGTCTCTCGATGAGGAATCAATCTTAGTTGTCATTTTCATTTACCGTCAAATTTAGCGACCAAGGTTAGATGCCAGCAACTGGTAATTTGTCGCGGTTTTGACATTAAGGCAGAAAGAACAGGATTGCATGGAACAAAAGAAAAAAGCGGTCCAATGGGACCGCTTCGTTAAAGAGGCAAGGAGGGAAGGAAAGTTTCTCAGGGAAGGCGAAGCAAGATGCAGAGGTTCCGACTCACGCCGGGACACTCGTTCAAGAGAAGTCGAATAGCTTGGAAGAGGGTTGAAGTCATTTAATTTTACGGCCTCTTTGGTTAACCTTCATAAAGCAACTCACAAACCAAAGGCGCTGAATGATCTGTGGAAAGATGGACAAAAACTAAATGTCTATTTAAATCATTGATTTGGCGGCTAAAAAGACGGAGGCCTGAGGAGAGAAGCAGAAATTGTTGTTGCAGATTTACCACGCTTGGATTGGTACGTGGGTTCCACTATTGTGCGTCAGGGTGCTTAGCTTGCCCCTTGTTCTGCTCCTCCATGGCTTTAAGTTTGTTAAGCAAAGCCTTGTAGCTAATACGCAGAATCTTCGCCGCCTGACGCCGGTTCCAGCGTGTCTGGGCCAGCACTCTCTCGATGGCTTCTCTTTCCGCCTGCATGGCGGCGCGGCGGCCAATCTCCAGTAGAGAGGGCATTTCCAGTTCGGCGCCGTGGCCGTTGGCGTGAGCGGCTGGTCCAGGGTTCGCGGCTGGAGCAGCAGTTACGGATGCAGCAGCTTGTCCGCCGAACGAAGTCACGATTGGTTTGTGGGTGGAAAGCTCACGGATGATTTGCGCTTCATTGCCCACAATCACGTAACGCTTGACCAGATTCTCCAGCTCGCGAATGTTTCCCGGCCAGGGATATTCCATCATGCGGGTGATTGCGTATTCGCTGAACTTGGCTGGGCTCTTTCCATAATGCTCGCTGTATTTCTCCAGGAAGTATTCCAGGAATACCGGAATCTCTTCGCGACGTTCACGTAGCGGCGGAATGTGAATGGTCACCACGTTCAGGCGATAAAACAGATCTTCACGGAAGACACCTTCTTCCACGGCTTTTTCCAGAGGCTTATTGGTCGCAGCCAGAACGCGGACATCCACCTGGATATCGCGCTTGCCGCCGAGACGGGAAAATTCATGGTCCTGCAAAACATGCAGAAGCTTGGCTTGCAGCGCAGGGTGCATTTCGCTGATTTCGTCGAGGAAAATGGTGCCGTTATTGGCTTGTTCAAATTTTCCCAGCTTTTGTCTGGTTGCTCCCGTGAATGCGCCGGGCTCATAGCCAAAAAGCTCGCTCTCCAGCAATTCATGCGGGATTGCGGCACAGTTCACTTTAACGAACGGTTTCTCTGATCTGCTGGACTCGGAATAGACCATCCGGGCCACCACTTCTTTACCCGTACCACTTTCGCCGCGAATCAAAACCGTGGCCGTTGTATCTGCCACCTGTTCGATGGTCATCTTCACTTCCATCATCTTCGGGCTGGTGCCGAAGAGCATGGTGAAATCGCTTTGCCGCCGGACCTGTTCACGCAACTGCGTAACTTCGGTATAGAGCCTTTGATTGTCCAGAACCTTGGCGATTCGCATGTCGAGTTCCTTGAGATCGACAGGCTTGCTGATGTAGTCGTCGGCGCCCAGTTTGGAGGCGCGGAAGATCATTTCCGGATCGCGATTTGCGGATAGCACTACCAGGGAAACTCCGGGCTTGATCTGCTTGAGACGTTCCAGAATCTCTGATCCCACAGATCCCTGGAGCGAAGTATCGACCAATACAAGAGCTGGATCCAGGCTGCGAAACACCCGTAGTGCTTCCTGGTCACTGGAGGCCACAGAGACATCAAAGCTGCGGCGACCCAGATGAGAGGCAAGATACTTCGCCATGACCGCATCCTCATCAACAATCAGAACGCGAATCTTCGAGTGGTTCATGCGGTCTCCTGGAGGGTCCACGGCAGAGCGGTATTAGAGCAGGCACTAAGCTAACCAAGCCTATAGTTGTACTCTGATTCCATTTTCAGGCACGAGGATGCCTAAAAAGCAGCTACTCTGGTGCTAATTTATGATACGCCAGAAGGGTAAAGGTGTCCAAAGCAACAAAAAGGGCACCGGAGTGCCCTTCTGTTGGAATTGTCGGCTCGAAGCCCTACTACGAGGAGCGCTTGCCGGTGATGAAGTGATAAGGCGGCCAGGGACCGCTCATGACGACTTCAACGCCGGGTAGATGACGGGTCGCCATCTGGTAGCGATTCTGATACTTTTGCACTTTTTTGTGGTCAATCAGGTGAGCGATGTCGATGAGCATGCCGCCGGAATCGACCTTGCGGCAGCAGACATCCTGATCCAAAGGATCGAAAATTTTGTGGACTTGAACTGAGAGTGCGCGGGCTTTTGTTTGACGTTCACGCTGGCGGGAGGCTTTTTCGCGGAGCTTGGTGAGATATTCACTGCCGACAGTGGCGGGTAGCTCAATTTCCTTCAGTGCCTCTCGGAGCGACCCGTCTTTAATAAGTAGCTTCAGGTGCATTTCTGCTTTGCCCTTCAGCTTGACCACGCTTTCCGTGAACGCCTTGCGGTTCAACCGCACAGCGCGACGCAGCGATTCATCAGTATCAAATACGGTGCCAAAGCGGAATGGCAATACGGTTGTGCGCTTGAAGCACTCGCTTACCACATGGGCATGTTGCAGGAGGGCTTTCTGCCCCAGGTCACCGGTGGGAATGTATTCGCTCACGATGACGGAAAAATCTCCGCTGGGATACGCGAAGGTTTGTGCATCGGCAATACCTTTAAGGTTTTCAACTGGAACGGGGCGACGGGCTCGAACACCATTTTGAACAGCTTGTTGTTCAACGATGCAATACGCGTACCATGCCATTAGGGTGCTTCTCCTGTCCGGAAAAACGTGTGTGGGCCGGTCTTATGGATGTAATCGGTCGAAAATCAGCAATGTCTAACGACGATCGCTTGCGCAAAACCTGTGACGGACGATTGACCAGTGAGTTGTCCATCTTCGCGTCGGCGGGTTTTCCAACGCTGAATCCATCCTATGATGAGGCTGGAATAAAAGCAACAGAGACTATGCAAGGATTCAAAAAATCTTCTAATCAACCCGGTAAAAATGCCCTGGTTCAGAAGTCTAAGCAAGTAGTTCGATGTTCAAGTATCAGTCAACTTCAATCGCGCAAGGAGCTTAGACACCATCCCGGCCGCGCCAGGAACTGCCGCCGCGCATCGAGCGGAACGAATATCGGGGACGGTACATGTCCTCAAGGCCAATAAAGCTACGGCTCCCTATAGGTCGGAAACCTGCTCTGATGATTGAGGATCTCTGCGGTTGGGTTGACCGCGCAGCCACTCCCGCGCATCTTACGTTGAGCAGTCGCAGGGATTGAGCAGCACGTCATTCGCAGAAACCAGCTGAATGGCTCTACTTGCATTGACGCTAAAGGCCAGGGGTATCCATGCTGTCCCACGAGTCCACGCAGCCGGCACCGTATGCTCCGGAAAGCTTTGTAGTTGAAGTTTTTGCCGAACTGGATGCTGCGACCATTCAAAATCGGTGGGAACACGTGAATGTGGTGTTACGTCTCAGCATGCTCACGGGGCTGCAAATGCACCTGGACGCAACGCTTAATCTTCTCTGCGATATGGCTACGGAGATCGCCACGTGCGAAAAATCATTAGTCTACTTCTGGGACGAAGGCCAGGAGCAGATGGAACTCCGTCTGGTGCGTGGCATTGAGAAAGACCAGCCGGCTCTGCGTGAAGTCTCTGCCGGAAATGTGTTGAATCTCTGGGTGGTGCAATACGGGCGGCCTCTTCTGGTATCGCGGGGCCATCATCGCCAGGCAGATTCGCTGCTGGAGGTCATGAACGCCACTTCCGCTCTGGTGGTCCCGCTTTTTGTCAGCAATCGGGTGATTGGCTCCTTGCAACTGTTTACCCGCAAGACGGAAGGCTTTCAACGCGAAGACGCGCAACTCCTCTGGATCATGTCACTGGTTTCAGAAAACCTTCTCACTCGCGAGTCCGCCAATGAAGGTCTCATTCGCTTTGCCTTTACTGATTACCTCACCGGTCTCAAGACACGGGGATACTTTGAACAGCAACTGGATCTTGAGTTCAAGCGCGCCGAACGCCGACGCCAGAAATTTGCCCTTCTCATGATCGATATCGACCACTTTAAGCGGTTGAATGACACGTTTGGCCATCACGTGGGCGATCAGATGTTGCGCGATGTAACATCGATCCTGATGAAGGACATGCGTGAGGTGGATACGGTGGCACGTTACGGAGGCGAGGAATTCGTGATGATTCTGCCGGAGACCACGGAGAGCGGGGCGGTGTACGTGGCGCAGCGATTGCGCAAGACCGTGGAGCAGGCGAAATTTTTCGCGGGCTCTCCACATGAAATTCAGCATCTTACAATCAGCATCGGCGTGGCCGTCTATGACACTGATGCGCAGTTTAAGCGCGACCTGATCGAATTTGCAGATGCCGCCATGTACGCCGCCAAGCATAATGGCCGCAATCGCGTGGTCAGTTATTCAGAAATCTCCAAACGCGAGCGAAAAGAAGTTTCCTAAGAGCTATGTCTTCTAACGGGGCGAAGCCTGCAAGCATATACGGGGCGGCGCGCCACCATCAAGGTGGCGGACCTGCATCCAGACCGCAGACAGCGTGGCGCGTGATTCACGCGTGCGAGTACGCGCGTGACGTATTGCCCGTGGTGGAAGGCCAGGTGGCCGCGGGAATGCGTCCTTATATAGTCACGCCGCAGGGCGCGGGAAGTGCGGAACTGTATCTCGCCCGCCCCGGACAGGAGCAGGTCCGGTCATTTTCCCTGCTTCGTTCATGGCAGGATGTGCGCAACTGGCGGAAATCAATTCTTGAATGCGACCCGGAACACTCGGCTGACCTGGTCCATGCGCATGCTTTCGCGGCGGGAATGGCTGCGGTACGATGCTGCGGTTGCGTGGTGTATGACTTGACCGGGTGCATCGAAGAGCTGGCTATCGCCGCTGACCTCTGCGAACCAGGGAGCTGGATGGGACGGTCATTCCGTGTGGCGGAGCAGTTCATCCTCTCGCGTGCTTCCGCCGTCGTGGTGCATTCGAATGGAATGAAAGAGGCAGCGCTGGAACGGGGCGCTGATCCGGACAGCATCTTCGTCATTCCCGAACCGCTGATGGGACAAGGACAAGATGAAGATGAGGTCTCGCGTTATTTTGCTGCGTGTGTCTCACTCCCGGCGCCGTCAGGGCGCACGAACTTTTTTGTTCCTGAGTTTGCCGCGAATGACGCTGTGAAACTCCCCAGCGGCGCAGAGGCACTGCTGGAAGGCTTCGCCATATCCCTGCAGGAACATCCACTTGTTTGCCTGGTACTGGAGGCTCCCGAAAGTCTCTGGAGTTCATTGCATGAACTGGCCGCTAGGTTATCGATTGGCGATCATCTTCAGCTCTTGAGCCCCAATGACGCGAGCCAGGGCTGGCAAGGTGCTGATGTAGTCATCGCAACGGCCGCGGTTCCACAAGATGTAGTGCAGGCAAAAAAAGCGAATGATGTCTGCCTCAGGGCAATGCTATCGGGCAAAACATTGCTGGCCGCGGACATTCCCCGTCATCGCGACGTGAGTCCAGACGGTCGAGGATGCTTGTGGTTTGACGCCGATGACATGCGGGACCTCGGTCACCGCATTTCATTTCTGGCGCTCAACCCGGAGTTCCGATCAGCTCTGGGCGCGGCAGCCCAGACCTTTATCAGCGAAAGCCGCACCCTCGCCAGCATTGGCGCACATTATGACCGGGTGTACCGGCATGCACTCAGCCGCAAAAAAACCATCAGCCCCGGAGCGGGAATGGCGACGCTACAGGTATCGCCGAATTTTAGTTAGCAGCGCATATTCGCTCAGCAGCGCTGTTCCTAGCGAATGACGTAGAAAGCCTCCTGCCTGGGCACGAAGAACTTCCAGCCTTCGTCCGTAAGGTAGGCAGGGTCTTCTTCCATCACATAAATTTTCTGACCGCCCCATTCCGGGACCACCGTTTGCGTGTTCAGCTCAATCGAGATGTAAGAGCCTTTCCTGAGCCGCTTTTCCTGGCCCATGGTTTCAGGGCGTTTTGTGGCACGGAAATCGATGGCGGCGCCAAGTCCGTGGCCTTGGTCTCCTATGGGATGACTGTAGATCTGGGCTTCGATGTTCTTCTGCTTCATCTCATCCATAGCGGCGGTGTAAACCTCACCCGCGGGGCGGTCGGGACGCGAAGCACGCAGCATGAGCGCGTCCTGCAATGCATTGGTGTTGGCGAGAGCATGCTTCAATCCGGCGGGAATTTCTTTTTCACCATCGCGGAAGATGTAAACCATTTTCTGCCAATCACTGTTCAGCCCCATGTAGGTAATGCCGAAATCAAGATGGACCAGGTCACCGCGCTGAATGACAATATTTTCGGGGGCGACGGCGAGAAATCCGCGTGACGTGTCATTGGGCTTGCCCTTGCGCTGTACGCGAAGATCAGGCTGAAACCATGTGCCCACGCCGCGTTCGCCCAGAGCGTCAAAGAGCCAGCGACGAACGTCGCCAACTGTGGTCTTGCCGGGCTTGATCACTTCGCTGGACAGCGCGCGATGGGCGAGGATATCAGTGAGTTTGACCAACTTGGTGTATTGGTCAAATTCTTCCGGGATGCGGGTGTCCAGATATTCTTCAATCAGGTCGGCGGCGGGGACGAAATGAGATTCGGCGTCGGCGCCCATTTTGTCCGCCAGCAATTTGTAGGTGTCATGGGTGATGCCGCGTTGAACGCCGCGTCCGGCGCCGTAGCTTAACGCAATCTTTTTCGGGTGATAGGTCTGATAAAGTTCCGGCAATGCCTTGTCGAGAGGCTTGGGCTCGTTGGCGCTTTCAAAAAAGCGCTGGATGTTCTCTTCAGAAAAACCGGTGAGTGCCAGCTTGTGCAGCCCTTTGTCACCGGTATCCACGAAGACGAAAACGTCGCGATTGCCGGCATAGGGACGCGGCGGCGCAATGTATTGCGTGAGCGGGTCGTCATGAAACTCTTCATTCACGATGATCCACATGTCGATGCCATGCTTGCGCATCATGGGCAGGATCATCTCGTGCCGCTTTGCCAGCCATTGTTCACGCATGGCAAGTTGTTGTGACCAGGTGAGCAACTTGGGTTCGGGATCATTGACGTTCTTCTGGGCGTGAAGCTGAGCGACGAAGAGAACCAGCAAAATTGCCGTGTGTAAACGCAGCTTGACCATGCGGCGTCCTCCATTCAGGCGAGCCATCATCTCTCGTTCTCGCGTCCCTCAATGGCCCGGAAGACGACATTTATAGCACAAGGGCGGGAAAGGCAGAGGACTCTTGATGCGTATAGAGAGTTAGTCACGCAACCCAGCGCCGGAGGCGCGGCGCGAAGTTAGCCCACACTGTGGGTAACCCTAAAAAACAGGAGCCCCGGCAGGGGCGAATGACAATAGCCCGGCACGTAAGTGCCGGGAAAAGGGAGCTAGAGAAGTAATAGTCCCGAAGCCGGGGTCCCCGGCGCGCGTTTCGTGCGCTGGGGTGGGAAGGGACGGCTGAATACAATGATTGCCGTATGTCTACTGTCATCGCCCTGACGGGCTAAACATGGATTTATGCAAATGTGTCGGCGCGGCGCCGCAAACGGAAGCCGTCGCCTAGCCCTTCTGCTTCTTCTCCACCTTGGCCCAGGTATCTTTCAACGCCACAGTTCGATTGAAAACCAGCTTGCCTGGCTTTGAATCCGTATCCACGCAGAAGTACCCCAGGCGTTCGAACTGATAGCGGTCGCCGGGTTTGGCATCGTTGAGCGAGGGTTCAAGTTTGGCGCTGGACACCATTTCCAGAGAGTTGGGGTTCAGATTCGCGGTGAAATCCTGGCCGTCAGGAACATCATTCGGATCAGGATTGGAGAAGAGATTGTCATAGACGCGCACTTCGGCGTCGATGGCATGCGCCGCCGAGACCCAGTGAATCGTGGACTTCACCTTGCGTCCATCCGGCGCATTCCCACCATGGGTCGCAGGATCATAGGTGCAGTGGACTTCAACCACTTCGCCGGTAGAATTCTTCACCACACTCTTTGCCGTGATGAAATAGCCGTAGCGGAGACGAACTTCCTTTCCCGGCGACAGACGGAAGTAGCCCTTGGGAGGCTCTTCGCGGAAGTCATCCTGTTCGATGTAAAGCTCGCGTGAGAATGGCACTTTGCGTTTGCCGGCGCTCTCATCTTCAGGATTGTTGATCGCCTCCATCTCTTCGCTCTTCCCTTCGGGATAGTTGTCGATCACAACCTTTAACGGTTTGAGAACGGCCATCACGCGAAGGGAACGTTTGTTCAGGTCTTCGCGGACAAAGTGCTCCAGCATGGCCAGATCAATGGTGCCATTGGTCTTGGTGACGCCAATGTTGCCCACGAATTTGCGGATGGCTTCCGGTGTATAGCCGCGGCGACGGATTCCGCTCAGCGTAGGCATGCGCGGGTCATCCCAGCCGCTGACCTTGCCCTGCTGCACCAGTTGCAGCAGCTTGCGTTTACTCAGCAACGTATAAGTAAGGTTGAGCCGGTCAAACTCAATCTGCCGGGAAGGGAAGATCCCGAGCTCTTTGATGAACCAGTTGTAGAGCGGGCGATGATCTTCAAACTCCAGCGTGCACATGGAGTGGGTGATGTTTTCCAGCGAGTCTGATTGCCCGTGGGCATAGTCGTACATCGGGTAGATGCACCACTTGTCGCCGGTTCGATGATGCTCCGCATGTACGATGCGGTACATCACCGGATCACGCATATTCAGGTTGGGCGAAGCCATGTCGATTTTCGCGCGCAATGTGCGCGAACCATCAGGGAACTCGCCTTTGCGCATGCGATCAAAAAGATCAAGGTTTTCTTCTACAGACCGGTCACGATCAGGACTGTTCTTGCCTGGCTCAGTAAGCGTGCCGCGGTATTTTCGAATTTCTTCGGCACTCAAGTCGCAGACGTACGCGCTGCCTTTTTTGATGAGCTGGGCGGCCCAGTCATAGAGCTGCTGGAAATAGTCTGAGGCGTAAAGCAGCTTTTCCCATTCAAAACCCAGCCAGCGAACGTCAGTCTGAATGGAATCGACGTACTCAGTCTCTTCCTTTTCCGGATTGGTATCGTCAAAACGAAGGTTGGTGCCGCCGCCGAACTCGTCGGCCAGGCCAAAATCCAGGCAGATGGCTTTGGCATGTCCAATATGAAGATAGCCGTTGGGTTCGGGCGGAAAGCGTGTCCATACGCGACCGTTGTATTTGTTGGTCTTCAGGTCTTCAATGAAAATTTCGCGGACAAAGTTGGTAGGAGTGGCAGCGGCTTCCGGCGACTCACCGCCGGTTGATTCTGGCTTTTCTGGGCTCATCTTGTCTGATTTCATGACGAATACGGGCGATCCGGCAAGCACTGAGGATCGAAAGACTATCTTACTTGCGCTCATGCGATTGGAGCAATTTGAGCTGACCAGGAGGCAGACTCGTCTTGACTTGCGTCAATCAAGTTGGCTCATATAGGTTCGAGAAAGCATGCCCGACGAAGACCGCTGCCTGTTTCTGCTCATTGTCGCCGCTTTATGCATTTGCCTTGCGTTTCCCTCGCAGGCACATCCACAGGAAACGGATCAACATCCTTCAGCGGGGGTTTCGGTTACAGATAAAAACAGCCTCAGCCTGCATCTGGTGGGAACGTTCGCCAATGGTTCATTGCAAGGCACCAGTCAGGACCGCCGGCTGTTTCTGATTGGCGCCGCTTTTAATCGCCTGCTTGCCAGGCGATCATTCGCCGAACTGAGCTTCACTTCGCAGGTCATTCCGTTTGCCGTGTTGCGCGAACCTTACTTCATCGGGACCAATATCCAGGCGCTGCGAAATGTTCCACCTGTCACTGAGACACGAAAAAACTATGGAGCAGGCGCAAGCCCGGCTGGGGTCAGGGTGAATTTCCTTCGACGCAAGAAGGTACGGCCATTCATCGGCATCGAGGGCGGTTTTCTATATTTCAGCCGGATTGCACTCTCGTCACATGCGTCACAATTCAACTTCACAGTGGACGGAAGCGCTGGCGTGGAATTTCCGTTGTCATTGGGAAGGGCCGTTTCTTTCGCCTACATGTTCCAGCATATGTCGAATGCATACATAGCCCGGCAGAATCCGGGTGTGGACTCCCACATGCTCACGCTCGCTTATAGGTTTCCGTTGCGGACAAGGAAAAAACCGGGCAGGTAAACGCTGATTATCTGCCGGCCTTCTTGCTGCTGGCTTTTGTGTCAGCCGATTTTTCGGCAGCTCTCTGTGCCAGTGCGTATTCGACGACGCGCTGCATTTCCATGATCGGTGCCGGCTTGCCACTCCACGTTTCAAACTGGCGGGCGCCCTGCTGGACAAACATCTCTGATCCCAGGATCACGTGCATGCCTTTGGCGCGGGCAATCTTGACCATCCTGGTCTCAGCCGGAGAGTAGACCATTTCAAAGAAATATTTGGCTTTGAGTTCCTGCTCGGTAATCGGAAGAGGATCACGGTTGCCTTCCATCCCTACAGGCGTCGCGTTGATGATCACGTCAAATTCCATTTTCTTGAGCATGGTGCGATTGATGGCTTTGGCTTTGGATTGTTTGGCCAATGTCTGCGCCGGCCCCGGCGTCCTATTGAGGATGTAAACGTCCGCACCGCGTTCTTTGAGTCCAAATACTGCAGCTCGCGCCGCGCCGCCGGCTCCCAGCACAAGAATTTTCGCGCCGGGTAGACGCAGACGGATTTCCAGCGGACGCACCACGCCGGCAACGTCCGTATTGAATCCGTATAGATGACCGTCCTGTCCGCGGACCACCGTGTTGCACGCTCCAATTTTCGCGGTCAAGGGATCAGTCTTGTCCAGGTATTTAAGGATCTCTTCTTTATAGGGCATGGTTATGCTCAGCCCGGCAATCGGGATATCGCGAACACATGCCATCAGGTCTTCTATCGACTTCGCATGCAGAGCCAGATAAACGCCGTTCACGTTTTCACGACGGAAAGCGGTGTTCAGCATTACTGGCGAAAGAGAATGCGCTACCGGGTCGCCCGCCACACCATAAACTTTGGTGGCGGCGTCCACCTGATCAATGCGGAAAGTCTCGCGCAAGACGCGCGCTGCGATCTGACCTGGGGCTGTTTCTTCACCCACGTTGGGGGCGGCGAAAGTGAACTGGCTGCCGGCACGCACACATAACACGCGGCTCATAATGCCTTGTTCGCCCATGCAGATGCCAACCAGGGAGCTTTCCGGACTGTGTTTCTCCAGAAACTTCATCATCTGCACGTTGTCATAAAGTGAATTCGCCGTGCTGACGACTTTGAAGAAGTCAGCGGGATACTGCTTCATCCGGGCAAAAGTCTCTTCGAGCTTGCGAGTGCCGCGATAGTCATGGTACGAGACAATCAGATTGGCATGGCGGCGCAGCCGGACGAAGTCGGCTGGCTTGATCTGGGCGGCGGTTTCCAGTTCCAGGTCAATCAGGTGGCAGCCCTGCTGGGCGGCTTTGGCCAGAATGTCGATCTCCGCGGCGATGGTGCCTCGAAATTTACCCCCGGCCACGGCGCGACGGCATGTCGCCACGATGAGGGCTTCCGGGTGGTACTCCACAAAAGTGCGCAACTTGGGAAGGCCGAGCGCTGGCTTGGGAAGGTAGTCTAACCTGAACTCAACAAAGGGGTTTTCCCGTACCAGGACGTCCGCTTTTTGCACCATTTCTGCAGGATTGCTGGAAGCAATGGCCACGCAAACGCGGGGGAGCCGTGCTGGCAGGAAACGCGGAACGGAACTGAAGGTAACACTCATGTTAGCGGACAAAGGTGGTCATCATACGCGAGCGAATTTCCAAGATGCAAGACCCGAATTCAAATGGGAAATGAACTTCTGTAATTAGGTGTATCTGCTGAGTTAATAAGAGTTTAGTTGAAGTAGCAGGAAAAGCGGTGATATGGTGCACACCGGGCTAATTTGCGTGTTTTAAAGCGGCTCAGGCCACTGGCCGTTGGTTCGGGAGGACTAAGTAGATGAAAAGTGCTTTGATGTTGCTGGTTCTGGCAGGCACCATGATGGGGCAAAAACCCGCGCCGGCGCCGCCGGCGGGTCAACCCGCTCCAGCGGTGCGGACAGCTGCTCTCGATGTGGGAACGGTTCCAACCCCTGCGGATATGTACTGCTCCGGTTTCATTTCGTCTGACAAGGTTTCTGAGAGCAACTATGTAGCTGCCGGATGGAACAGCCCGGATCAGACGCGCTATGCCGGCGTCTCTGACACAATCTACATCCATGGGCGCGGGCTGAAAGAGGGCGACCTCTACCAGATTGTCCGTCATGTGAAGGACCCGAATCACTTCGAATTGTTTAAAGGACAAGCGGGCGCCGTCCGCGCGGCTGGCGAAACCTATTTCGAGCTGGGTTACGCAAAGATCATGTCAGTTCAAAAGGACACTGGGATTGCCGTTTCCCAGTTGAGCTGTGCGGATTTTGTTCCTGGCGATCTGGCCATTCCCTTTGAGACGCGTCCTGCCCCCAAGTTCCGCAAGGTGGCACTGGATCGTTTTGCGCCGCCCAATGGTAAGACCCAGGGTCGCATTATTCTCTCCGATGAATTCGACTCCTTCATCGGAACCAGGAACAAGGTTTATCTCAATATCGGCGCCGACAAAGGCATAAAAATTGGCGACTATCTCCGCGCCACTCGCACTTACTCCTACACGTATAGTGATCCCGAAGCGGGCATGTCACTCAAGGCCGATGCCACGGAAGACCAGCAGTACAATAAGTCAACATTTAAAGATTTAGCCAGCCTGCCGCGCCGCACGCTGGGGGACATGGTGGTGCTGAGCGTTCACAAACACAGCGCGACAGCCATGGTGGTCTCCGCTCTGGAAGACATTCATGTGGGCGACGGCGTGGAACTGATGGATGTGAATGACGCTCCAGAAATGCAACCGGTTTTACCAATCTCCGCCAGTCAGCCGAATGCCAGCGTGAGTCCCGATGCCAACCCGACTGCTGAACCTGTTCCGCCGAAAATCACCTGCAATGCTGCTCCCGCCACTGTCCGCGTGGGCGAAACTTCCAGCATCACCTGTGAAGCCACGAGTCCGGACGGGCGTCCGGTCAGCATCGCCTTCGTCGCCAACGGCGGCAAACTTTCTTCGAACCGCAATCAAGCCACTTTGGAGACCGCGGAAACAAGCGCAGGTCCCATCGCGGTGCGCGCCACTGCATTTGATGATCGCCAGCTCAGCGCCAGCGCCATCACCACGGTGAACGTGGAGGCGGGTACGCCACCTGTCCCAACTGCGCAGAAGCTCACGTCACTTGATTTCAAGCCAAACAGCGCCTACGTGGATAACCGTTCCAAGGCCATTCTGGATGATGTGGCCTTGAAGCTTCAACAGGACCCGAACAGCACTGCCGTACTGACCGGCGCTGCTCAGGACCCTGAGCCGACCCGGCTCGCCAACCAGCGTGCCAGCAACGCCATGACATATCTCACTAAATCCAAAGGTATTGACGGCCAGCGGCTTCAGGTAAAGACCGGCACCTCTTCAGGCCGAGTGGTAGATATCTGGAGCTTGCCTCAAGGCGCCAATTTGCCTACCGACAAGCCAGCAGATGACAAGCCGACCGAGGCGAAACCCAATTAAGCGCTGTTAAGTTGAAAAGAGAAGTCCAGAACCGCCCGGACTTGAACAGTCCGGGCGGTTCTTTTGTCTGAATGTTCTGCCTGAATATGATGTTCGCTACGAAAGCGTTTGGCGGTTTTAAAAATCCTGCAACTCGCTTGTTAACAATTATTTACAAAAACACACGCCATATTCTGCACGTGATATCGTCCAATAGAGTAGAGATGACGAGCGAACTGAAGAATGAGCTTTTCTGGTGAACCGCCCCAAAGCATCTAAGAGCCAGGGGAAGGACACGGCTGTCAACGGCTCTCAAGCCGAGTTTCCGCGGTACTTCAATACAACCTGCGTAAAAAGTCAGCTGCTCTGGTACATTACATAGCTTGGCATAGCTCAACTTGGCGTCTGCTCGTGCCCCCTTTTGAAAGGAACAAGGATTTGAAACGTTCGCAACTCAATGTGCTGGTCTGTTCACTGGGCTTTTGGGCCTTTTTCTCCCTGTTTTTAATGGGGTTTGTTCTGGTGGGTTGCGGAAACTCAAATAACGCTGAAGCAGCGGGTAAGAACGGGACCAGCAAGAAAGGCCAGCAAGGCGGCCGTGGCGCCATGGTGATCCCGGTGGGTGTTGCACCTGCGGAAGTCCGTGATCTCCCGGTCTATCTGAACGGTCTTGGCTCAGTGGAGGCTTTCAATACGGTGGTGGTGAAGAGCCGCATTGACGGGCAGTTAGTAGAGGTCCATTTTCGCGAAGGCCAGGAAGTACAGAAGGGCGACCTTCTGGCTGTGATCGATCCCCGGCCTTATCAGGTGGCCTTGAGCCAGGCAGAAGCTACTTTGTACAAAGACAAGTCTGCACTGGCTGACGCTCAGCTCAACTCCGAACGATTTGACGGTCTGTTCAAGCAGGGCATCATCCCGCAGCAGCAGAATGACACGCAGAAATCTCTGGTCGGCCAGTTGGAAGGCTCGGTTCGCTCTGACCAGGCGAACGTGGACAACGTAAAGCTGAATCTGGTCTATACCCGAATTACGGCCCCGGTTGGTGGACGGGTGGGTTTGCGGCAGGTGGACGTGGGAAACATGGTCCATGCTTCGGATGCCAACGGCCTTCTGCTCATTACGCAGCTTCATCCCATCGCCGTGATATTCAACTTGCCGGAAGACAATCTGGGGAATGTGTCTCAGCACATGCGCAAGGGCACGCTAGGAGTTGAGGCTTACAGCCGTGACGATCAAACCAAGCTGGCCACCGGCAAGCTGATGACGATCGACAATCAGATCGATCCCACCACGGGCACCGGCAAACTGAAGGCGGTCTTTGACAACGCTGAGAGAGCCCTCTGGCCCAACCAGTTTGTGAATATCCACCTGCTGCTGGAAGTTCGCAAGAACAGCACCGTGGTGCCGGCCGCCGCCGTGCAGCGCGGGCCGCAGGGAACATACGTGTTCGTGGTGAAACCTGACAGTACCGCCGATATGCGCAAGGTCACTCTTGGAATAGCAGTGGGGAATTTTGCCGCGATTACAAACGGTATTTCAGCCGGCGAAAGAGTAGTTACAGATGGTCAGGACAAACTCCAGCCCGGAACCAAGGTGGAAGTGCGTAATGGCACGGGCCAGCCGTCTCCGCAACCCGGTCAAGGAACGCAGGCGCCCGGGCAATAGAACTTGAAAGCCCGCTGCCCGTACGGACTCGAAACAGATTTAGCTTCGAACCAGACACGAATCAAAGCCTAACACTCAATGCCGAACGGTGGTCCATCTCGTTTATTTATCCTTCGACCAGTAGCCACAACGCTGCTGATGATCGGTGTGTTGCTGGTGGGCATTGTGGCCTACTTTCAGTTGCCGGTTTCCGCTCTGCCTCAAGTCGATTACCCCACCATTCAGGTGACCACTTTTTATCCCGGCGCGGGGCCCGAGGTAATGGCTTCGTCGGTGACCGCTCCAATGGAGCGCCAGTTTGGCCAGGTTCCCGGGCTGGCCCAGATGACTTCCACCAGTTCCTATGGCGTGGCTGTCATCACGTTACAGTTCACGCTGGAACAAAACATTGATATCGCAGAACAGGAAGTCCAGGCGGCGATTAATGCTTCCAGCACGTTCCTGCCGCGCGATCTGCCCAATCCGCCCATCTACAGCAAGGTCAATCCCGCAGACTCGCCCATCATTACTCTGGCGCTTACGTCTGACAGCCTGGCGCTGACGAAGATAGAAGATCTGGCGGATACCACGCTTGCCCAGAAAATCTCGCAAGTCACCGGCGTCGGTCTGGTTTCGATCAGCGGCGGACAGCGGCCGGCGGTCCGCATACAGGCCAATCCCACGGCACTCGCTTCCTATGGCCTGAGTCTGGAAGATGTTCGAGCCGTGCTCGGCTCAGCTAACGTTGATCAGGCGAAAGGCGTGGTTGAGAACCAGCGCCAGTCTTTCACCATCAATAGCAATGATCAGCTGACTTCAGCCAATGATTATAAAGAGGTCATTGTTGCCTATCGCAACAACGCGCCGGTGCGGTTGAAAGACATCGCCACGGTGATGGACGGGGCGGAAAATTCCAAGCAGGCCGCGTGGATGGGCAGCACCACGGACGGCCAGATGCGGCCGGCGGTCATTGTGAACATCCAGCGCCAGCCGGGCGCCAACATCACCGACGTGGTGGACCGCATCAAGAAGCTGCTGCCGCAACTGCAGGGCGCTCTGCCATCGTCAGTAAGGGTTCAAATACTTACTGATCGTACGGAGACGATCCGGGCCTCAGTCAAGGACGTTAAATTTGAGCTGATGCTCACAGTCGCGCTGGTGGTGATGGTAATTTTCCTATTCCTGCGCAACCTGGCCGCCACCATCATTCCCAGCGTAGCCGTACCACTCTCGATCGTCGGCACCTTCGCCGTGATGTACCTGCTCGGCTATAGTCTGGACAATCTCTCACTCATGGCGCTCACCATCTCCACCGGTTTTGTGGTGGATGACGCCATTGTGATGATCGAGAATATTGACCGCTATCTGGAAGAAGGGCACTCGCCGCTCGAAGCCGCCCTTGCTGGAGCAGGACAGATCGGTTTCACGATCATCTCCCTGACCGTCTCGCTGATCGCCGTGCTGATCCCGCTTTTGTTCATGGGCGACATCGTAGGACGTCTGTTCCGTGAATTTGCGGTCACGCTCAGCGTCACGATCATCCTCTCGGCGCTGGTTTCGCTGTCACTTACGCCAATGATGGCCGCGCGCCTGCTCAAGAATCCAAAACAGGCAAAGCACGGGCGCTTCTATATGGCTACGGAGCGCTTCTATGAAAAAGTAATTGAGCACTACGGGACGACGCTGCGATGGGTGCTGAAGCACCAGACCACCACCCTGTTGTTTACGGCCGCCGCCCTGGTGCTCACGTTGTACCTTTACACCATTGTTCCCAAAGGTTTTTTCCCGGTGCAGGATACTGGAGTAATTCTGGGTATTTCAGAGGCGGCCCAGAGCTCTTCCTTTTCCGCCATGTCTGAACGCCAGCAGAAACTTGGGCAGGTGATTCTGCAGGACCCGGACGTGGCCAGCCTGTCATCGTTTATCGGCATTGATGGCACCAACACCACGCAGAACAGCGGGCGCATACAGATTAATCTCAAGCCACATGAAGATCGCTCGTCCACGGCTTCCGATGTGATCCGCAGGCTGCAGCCTCAGTTGGCTCAGGTTGAAGGCATTGTCCTTTATATGCAGCCGGTGCAGGACCTGACGGTGGAAGACCGCGTGAGCCGGACGCAGTTCCAATATTCGCTGGAAGACACGGATGCTGCAGAACTCAATGACTGGTCTAATCGCATTGTAGAAAAAATGCGCACGTTGCCGGAGCTGCGCGACGTTGCCAGCGACCAGCAAAACGGGGGACTGCGGGCTGACCTGGTCATCGATCGCGATACCGCGTCGCGCTTCGGCATTCTGCCGCAGGCAGTGGATGACACTCTGTATGACGCGTTTGGACAGCGCCAGGTCTCCACCATCTTCACGCAGCTCAACCAATATCACGTTGTGCTCGAAGTTGGTTCACAGTTCCAGCAGGACCCCACGGACCTCTCGCACATCTATGTGAAGTCGGCGACCGGGACGCAAGTGCCGCTCTCCTCGTTCAGTCATTTCCAAACTACGAACACCTCTCTGGCCATCAACCATCAGGGGCAGTTCCCCGTGGTGACTATCTCATTCAACCTGGCGCCCGGGGAATCGCTGGGAAATGCGACCAAGGCCATTGCGCAGGTGGAACGCGATCTGGGCATGCCCGTCAGCATCCATCCCAGTTTCCAGGGAACCGCTGCAGCTTTCCAGAATTCACTGGCCTCAGAACCATGGCTGATTCTGGCTGCCCTTGTCACTGTTTACATTGTGCTGGGCGTTTTGTACGAGAGCTACATTCATCCCGTGACGATTCTTTCCACCCTGCCATCCGCTGGCGTGGGCGCGATCCTGGCATTGATCATCACGCGCAATGACCTCACGGTAGTGGCGCTCATAGGAATCATCCTGTTGATCGGTATTGTGAAGAAGAACGCCATCATGATGATTGACTTTGCGCTGGTGGCCGAGCGCAATGAAGGCAAGCCGCCGGAAGAGGCTATTTACCAGGCCAGCTTGTTGCGTTTCCGCCCGATCATGATGACGACGATGGCCGCGCTGCTTGGCGCTGTTCCACTCGCCTTCGGGCGTGGTACCGGCTCAGAGCTGCGGCATCCCCTGGGCATCACCATCATCGGCGGACTACTGCTGAGCCAGCTCTTTACGCTGTACACCACGCCTGTCATCTATATATGGTTTGACAAGCTAGGGCAGCGGTTCTCACGCTTCAACATCGGCAATGAGATCAAGCCTCAGGAAGAGCCGGTAGCGGGAGACTAGCGCATGAATATTTCTGCTCCATTCATACGCCGTCCGGTTGCTACTTCATTGCTGGCCGCGGGTGTGCTCATTGCGGGCATCCTTGCTTACACGCGTTTGCCTGTGGCCCCGATTCCCCAGGTTGAATATCCCGTGATCAGTGTGGGCGCCAGTTTGCCCGGAGCCAGTCCTGAGACCATGGCATCCTCCGTGGCGACTCCACTGGAACGCCAGTTCGGACGCATTGCCGGGGTCAATCAAATGACCTCGACCAGCCAGCTCGGCTCAACCGGCATTACGCTGCAGTTTGATCTGAATCGCAATATTGACGCGGCGGCCCGTGACGTTCAGGCTGCCATCAATGCCTCACTGGGACAGTTGCCCGCGAACCTGCCGACGCGACCTAACTGGCGCAAGGTGAATCCCGCGGACGCACCCATCATGATTCTGGCACTCACGTCCAACAGCAAGACTTTGCCTGCGATGTATGACGTGGCTGACTCAGTGCTGGCGCAGAAACTCTCACAGGTTCCGGGCATCGGCCAGGTGTTTGTTGGCGGCGGCGCCAAACCGGCAGTTCGAGCGGAGTTGAACTCCGCTGCCTTAAATAAGCTTGGCATCGGGGTGGAGAAAGTTGCTGCCGCTTTGAATTCGGCGAATGCGAATCGCCCCAAAGGTGAAATCGCCAATGCGGTGAATGCCTGGCAGATCACCACCAATGACCAGCTTTTCAAAGCCGAAGACTACAAAAAGATAATCGTTTCGGGAAACGCAAACGGAGTTGTGCGTCTGGGTGATGTGGCTGACGTGCAGGATTCCGTGGAGGACATACGCAACGCCGGCCTGGCGAACGGTGATCCGGCCGTGCTCATGATCGTTTTCCGGCAGCCCGGCGCCAACATTATTGACGCAGTGGACCGCGTAAAGGCGTTGATCCCTGAATTTCAGGCGTCCATCCCCGCGGCCATGAAGCTGGACGTGGTGCTGGACCGTACCATCACCATTCGCGCTTCCGTTAAAGACATTCAGATCACGCTCATCATCTCCATCATTCTGGTTGTGCTGGTGGTGTTCGTTTTCCTGCGCAACTGGCGGGCCACAATGATCCCCAGTGTCGCCGTGCCACTCTCATTAATCGGCACCTTCGGCGTGATGTACCTGCTCGATTACAGCGTGGACAATCTCTCTCTTATGGCGCTCGCCATCTCCACCGGCTTCGTGGTGGATGATGCCATCGTGGTGATTGAAGACATCACGCGTTATCTGGAAAAGGGCATGGATCCGGTGAAAGCCGCTTTTCGCGGGGCCAGCGAAATTGGTTTTACCGTGCTCTCCATGAGCACATCACTGGTTGCGGTCTTTTTGCCGATTCTGCTGATGCAAGGCATTGTGGGACGTCTGTTTCGGGAATTTGCGGTTGTGCTCAGCACAGCCATCGCCGTATCACTGGTGGTTTCACTCACAGTGACGCCGATGATGTGCGCCAAGTTCCTGCGTTCGCCCCAGGAGGAGAAGCACGGAAAGATTTACAAGTGGAGTGAACGCGGTTTCGATTTCATCCTCAAAGTTTATAGCGTAAGCCTGGGCTGGGTGCTGCGCCATCAGCCACTCACGCTTCTGGTGACCATCGCTACCATGATCTTGAGCGTTGGTCTTTTTATCTACTCTCCTAAAGGTTTCTTCCCGCAGCAGGATACAGGACGTCTGGGCGGCAGCATCCAGGCCGAACAGGACATTGCTTTCCCCGCTTTGAGTGGCAAGATGAAGCAATATGTAGGAATTATTTTGAAAGACCCAGCGATTGATAAAGTGATGGCTTTTTCCGGTGGACAGGGTACGTCCAACACCGGACGCATGTTCATGACGCTGAAGTCCCCCAGCGAGCGCGACAAACTAGGGAATGGCAGGTTTAAGCATCCAGTAACCGCTGACGAGGTGATCAACCGGCTTCGCGGCAAGCTCGCGCAGGTCCCAGGTGCAACGCTCTTTCTTACCGCTGTACAGGACCTGAACATCGGCGGACGGTTCGCCAACGCGCAATTCCAATACACTTTGCAATCGGAAGACCTGAACGAACTGAATTACTGGTCGCCGCGCATTCTGCAAAAGCTGCGCACCCTGCCCGAGTTGCGTGACGTGAATACAGACCAGCAGGACCGTGGCCTGGCGTCCGTTGTGCAGGTCGACCGGGATACTGCGTCGCGTCTGGGAGTGAGTTCTGCCCAGGTGGATGCCGCTTTGTATCAGTCCTTTGGACAGGCGCAGGTCTCCACCATGTATAAGCAGTTGAATCAATATCACGTGGTGATGGAAGTTGATCCAAAACTCATGTCCGGGCAGGATGCGCTCAAGAATACGTATGTAAGGTCATCTACGGGGACCGAGATTCCACTCTCCGTCATCGCACACTTGGTGCCTTCGAACACCTCATTACAGGTAAACCATCAGGGACAGTATCCGTCAGCAACCATCTCATTCAATCTGGCACTGGGCGTTCCGTTAGGGAATGCGGCCAAAGTGGTTGAAACTGCCATGCGTGACCTTGGTGTCCCGGCCAGCGTGCAGGGCGGTTTCCAGGGTACAGCAGCGGCGTTCAAAGACACGGCAGCGAGCGAGTGGATTCTGATTCTTGCAGCGCTGGCCACGGTTTACATTGTGCTGGGCATGCTCTATGAGAGCTTCATTCATCCCATTACCATTCTCTCCACGCTGCCATCGGCTGGCGTGGGGGCGTTCCTGTCCCTCATGATTACCGGCAACGACCTGAATGTGATGGCGATGATCGGGATTATCCTGCTGATCGGCATTGTGAAGAAGAATGCCATCATGATGATCGACTTCGCACTGGAGACCGAACGTCGCGATAATAAGTCACCCGAAGAAGCCATCTATGAAGCAGCGACGCTGCGTTTCCGTCCTATCATCATGACCACCATGGCTGCCTTGCTGGGCGGATTGCCGCTGGCGTTGGGAACGGGTGTGGGCGCAGAGTTGCGCCGTCCTCTGGGTATTGCGATTGTCGGCGGGTTGATTGTGAGCCAGGCGCTGACACTTTTCACCACTCCGGTGATTTATCTTTACCTTGATCGTATGCGTCTGCGCGTGACCGGAAAGCGAGCTTCTCATAAGCGTCCGCCGATCACGACCAAGCCAGCGCCGGAGCTGACGGGAGATTGATTTGGAGCAGCCCGTTAGCACTTGGCACTTAGCCTTTAGCCATTAGCCATTAGCACTTAGTGAGCCTTGGGCAATTCTGGCAGCCTTTTTGGTTTCGACAAAAATTTCAAAAGGTATTCTTTCAACGCAGGCAAGAGCGCCTGCGTTCCACATTAGATTTGGTGTCTGCGGCGTTGCCCAAGCGCGGCTAAAGAGGGGTTGCTCAGGGCTAAGTGCTAAAGGCTAAAGGCTAAAGGCTAATCGCTATGTGCTAAAGTCCCGCTGAGCACTGACAGCTAATTCCCCGGATTCTCGGCCTGGGCTTGTTCCAGCGCCTTCTTCTTTTTCCGGCTGAGGACGAACGGACGCCTTCTTCTGCGCTCGGCACGCTTATCGATCTTCTTCCAGAAGCCGACAAAATAATCCACGGCCGAAATCACGGAAACCCCCACCATGAACCAGATTGCCATGATGGCAATCAGACGCACGGGCACAATGAAGTACTTGAAGTCCCAGATGTCCCAGCGCAGGGCCAGGATGGTGGAGACCACAGAGACGATCTGTATTACCATCTTGAACTTGCCCAGCTCACTGGCTTCAATGGTGAAGCCTTCGGATGCGGCAATGGAGCGCAAGCCGGAGATCAAAAACTCCCGTCCAACGATAATGACCGCTACCCACACGCTTACAATGGACGGAATCAACTGGACCAGAGTGATGAAGGCCGCGGCAATCATCAGCTTGTCAGCCAGCGGATCGAGCAGCGTACCCATGGTGGTGATCTGGCCGCGGCGGCGCGCCAGATAGCCATCCAGGCCATCAGTGATAGAAGCGAGAATAAAGATGGTGGACGCCAGCACCACGCGCAGTGTGTTCTCTTTCACGCTGAAACGGGGCGTGGTAAGGATCCAGATAATCAGCGGGATCGATGCGATACGCGAAAGCGTGATGTAATTCGGCAGGTTCAAGGGAATTAAGCAGCCGGGATTTCGGCTGCTCTCATTATCCTAGTAAGTATTGATGGCCAGCGCAAACGTCCAGCGCTGAGTTACTTTTTGCCATTGACGGTATTCAGGCAGCGAGTATACAGGTCAAGCAGATGCGTAGCATAGTCTTCTGATTTGCTCTCCGTACCGGCATGAAATCCGGCAGGCGCGCCGCCTGTGGTCCGGCCGTAACCCGTGGTGCTGGCAATAAACTTCATCATATCCAGCGCAATGTCCTCGTTGCGCCGCAAACCGATTGTCCCGACTCCTGGAATCTGTTCCATATGTCTTTCAGGCCTCCAAAATAAGATGACTCTTTCATTGTAGCCGGGAAGGCAGTTGATGAACGATCCTTTGCTTCCAGAGACATTTCACGAGGAGTGAGAACGCACTTTGGTCACCTGTGCGGGCGAAGCCTGAGGCGGTCACAATGCCGATCTTCGTGTATCTTTATATCTTCGTATTTCAAATCTTTGTATCTTCATATCTTTTTGTCGTGCATCTAATGATCGGCGTTAAGTTACCAAAACTATGGATATGACCTGGGTTACAGATCGAATCGCCGTTGGCGGCGGGATATGGAATGACGAGAACATGGCGGAGCTGGTCCACATGGGCGTAACCCATATCATTAACATGCAGATTGAGTTTGACGATCGCCCACTGGCGGAAGGCCAGCCGGTGAGCGTGCTGAACAATCCTACCGACGACGATTTTCAGATCAAGCCACCGCAGTTATTTCAGCAAGGCGTGGATTTCGCCCTGGAAGCGCTGGAAGATCAGAGCAGCAAGGTTTATATCCACTGTGCCGCAGGCGTGCATCGTGCGCCAATGATGACGCTGGCGATAATGCGCGTGCTTGGCTGGCCACTGGACGATGCAAAAGATCTCATCCAGAAGCGGCGTTATGTGGTGGACTGGGCAGATGTGTATGTGGAAAGCGTGGAAGAGTTCATGCGCGTCTATGATGCGGCCCGCGAGGCCCAGTCGGCGCCCAAGGGCTGATTCGCCGCCAACCTTGACCATGCCCAGCGGCAGTCTGGTTCCGGTGCTGCCATCTGGAGAGACTCAGGTATCCTATTACACGCCGAGTGGGTTTCGTGCCTGCCAAAAAACTTCATCCAGGATCCGTGCCTTTTGACCGTTCTCAATCCAGATAATCTAAGAGGCCTCACAATCGAGCGTTCGCTCGATCTGATGACGGATGCGTTTGTCCTTCTCGACCGTAAGTGGAACATTGTGTATGCCAATCATCAGACTGGACATGCGGTGGGGCGCTCGGTTGACCAGATCATCGGTCGCAACCACTGGCAGGAGTTTCAGGGTCTGGAAGGCACTGAGCTGGAGCGACGCTATCACCTCGCGGTGGAGAGCGGACAATCGCAGCACTTTGACTATTACTACACGGGGCTGGAAGCCTGGTACGAGATCCATGCATATCCCAGCGAACTCGGCCTTGCCATCTATTTTCGCCCGGTAAACGAACGCAAGCTGGCGGAAAATTCCATTGCTTCCGTAAAGGAAAGTGCCAAGCGCACAGAGCGGGCCTATCTGGCGGCGCTCTCTAACACGCCGGACCTGGTTTACGTCTTCGATCTTGAACATCGCTTTACCTACGCGAACCAGGCGCTCCTCAGCATGTGGGGACGTACATGGGACGACGCCATCGGTAAGAACTGCCTTGAACTTGGCTATCCGGACTGGCATGCAGCCATGCACGATCGTGAAATTGAGGAAGTGGTCGCCACCCGCAAGCCGATCAAGGGTGAGGTGCCATTCACCGGCACGCATGGCCGACGGATGTACGAATACATCTTTGTTCCTGTGATTGGCGCCAATGGCGACGTGGAGGCAGTAGCCGGCACCACGCGAGACGTTACCGAAAGCCGCGCCGCCGGTGAGGCGATTCTCAAGGAACGCCACAGACTGGCAGAGCTTTTCCGGCAGGCCCCGGTTTTCATTGCCGTTCTGCGCGGCCCTGAGCACATCTTCGAGCTCACGAATCGCCAGTATCTGGAACTCATCGGGAACCGCAATGTGCTGGGTAAGTCATTGAGCGAAGCGATTCCTGAGACGGTAGAGCAGGGCTTCGTGGCTATTCTTGATCGTGTCTTTCAAACGGGTGAGCCGTTCCTTGGCCATAACCAACTGGTGCGGCTGTCACGCAGTCCGGGCCAGCCGCTGGATGACAGATACCTTGATTTTGTCTATCAGCCTATGCGCGAGGCTGATGAATCGATCTCCGGGATCATGGTGCTCGGCGTTGATATTACCGAACGGCGGCGCATGGAAACCGCCCTCATGCAAAGCGAAAAGCTTGCTGCCGTGGGACGGCTTTCGGCGTCGATCGCCCACGAGATCAACAATCCGCTGGAGGCGGTCACGAACCTGCTATACCTGATTGGCCAATCTCCCGATCTCTCGGACAGCGTTCGTGACTTCACGCGCATGGCTCAACAGGAGCTTGCGCGTGTGAGCCAGATTGCCACTCAGACTTTGCGCTTCTATCGCCAATCAACGGCACAAAGCGGGGCAAGGATTCACGACCTGCTTGATTCTGTTCTGAAGCTGTATCAGGGCAGGCTTACCTCAGCGGGAGTCGAAGTGGAACGCGACTATCGGACCCCACAGCCGCTTCTGTGCTTCGAAGGGGAATTGCGCCAGGTATTTACCAACCTCATAGGCAATGCCCTGGACGCAACGCGCAACGGTGGCAAAATCATGCTTCGTTCAAGCACGTCGACGGACTGGTCGACCGGGTGTAAGGGAGTGCGCATCACTGTGGCGGACAGCGGTCATGGAATGTCGCGTGACGTTGCCAGGCGCATCTTCGAACCATTTTTTTCCACCAAGGGAATGACCGGCACGGGCCTGGGCCTGTGGGTGAGTCTGGAGATCATTCAGAAGCACAACGGAAAGATCAAGGTCCGCAGCAATACTTCCGCTGCCAGGCATGGCACGGTGTTTACAATCTTCATTCCGCAGTAAGCCCGTTTCAGGATCGAAACACGGCTCACCCTTCACGTAGCGTGTTCAGTGGATCAATGGTGGCAGCTTTTCTCGCTGGAATGTAACAGGCGAGCAGCGCCAGGGACCCCAACAGTAACGGCGCACCAACCAGCAAGCGGAAATCGCCTGTCCCAATGTTGAGAGCGTTGACAAAAACGCTGGTGAGGGCGGAAAGCATTTTGGCCACGCCGAATGCGCCCAATAATCCAAGAAGTGTTCCAACGCACACCAGCGCAGCGCCTTCGCGCAGAACCAGCAGCAACACCTGGATCCTGCGTGCCCCCAGAGCCATGCGGATGCCGATCTCGCGGCGCCGCTGGGCAACCGCGTAGGCCGTGACTCCGGCAAGTCCCAATGCAGACAGCACCAGCCCAAACACGCCGATAGCGCCATAGGTATCGATTGCAAAACGCTGAGATGACCGGCTGGTCTCCAGGTAATCACTGAGAGTGCGCAGGTTGAAAATGTTCAGGTCGGGATCAAGGGAAGCGATCTCTTTGCGAAGGCGATCCAGGGTGCCCGCTCCGGCGCCCCCATCCATGCGGGCCATCACGGTCATGCCATCCACGGGAGGACGAGCCAACTGGCGCCGGGTGAGCGGTAAGTACGCTACGAGTTGGCTATCACTGACGCCGCTCTTAAAGTCATGGACCACGCCGACTACTTCATAGGACTGGTGTTCGTCGCTGATGTGCCTGCCCAGCGCAGTTCCATGGCCGAAGAACTTCTTCGCAGCACTCTCATTGAGCACCAGCGGAAGGGCCTTATCGGCGCCAGACTCCGTTCGCTGATCCAGCTCCACAAACTCACGGCCCGCCAACATCGATTCGTTCAATGCGGCGAAATAGCCTGCTCCCACCGCTTCTTTAATCATCTCCTGCTGCACACGTGACGATCCCGGGGAATCCTCGGCAGTAAATGGGACAGCTCCGTCTTCCTCATCCTGCACCGAAAACGGCGGCTGCGCCGCCAGTGCGACGCTGACCACTCCGCCGGCGTTCCTGAGTTGCTGAGGAAGTTTTTCAAATAGAGCCTGCGCTTTCTCAGGCGTGTAACCATTACGCATTGGATCAATAGATAAGAGGTACATGGAACGCGGATCAAAATTAGTTTGAGTGCCGGTTACCTGGCGGAATCCCATCACTAGGAAGCCGGTGATCAACAGCAGCATGAGTGAGCCGGTGACCTGGCCAACCATCAGCAGATTGCGCAAGCCAAATCGCCGATAACCGGCGAACTGCAGTGCTGACCCTTGCTTGAGCGCGGGGAACATTTCCGTTTTCGTGGCCCTGAGGGCGGGTATCAGGCTGAATCCGATGCCGCAAAGGATTGACAAGGCGAAGACAAAAAGCCCTGCATGCCAATCCGGAAGGGCCTCGGGTTCAACCGGGACGGGAGTGGGCGAGGACAATTTGGACCTCACAGCTGACATCCAATAAGCCATGACGAAGCCGGCAATGCCGCCCAGGACTGACAGCAAAATGCCTTCGCTCATCATCTGGCGGATAAGGCGGAAGCGGCTGGCGCCGAGGGCGAGGCGGATAGCCAACTCCTTACGACGATTGGCGCCGCGCGCCAACAGCATGTTGGCAAGATTCATACACGCGATGGTCATGATCAGCACCATCAGCACGGCAAAGAAACCGATCACGACAGGCCTCAAGTTGCGCGGCATTGGCACCATGGTGCCTGCCTGAAGCAGAGTCACGCGCCGTCCTTTTTCTTCCGGCGCCAGCGTTGAAGCATACTGCTGATCAAGTCGACGAGTAATTGCGTCGAGGGCGGCTTCCGCGGATTCCAGACTGACACCCGGCGCGAGACACATGATCGCCATGAAGTCCCTGGCCTTAGGTTGATGCAGCACATCGTTCGCGAGCTCCGGCGCAAGTGATACCGGAACGGTGATTGGAACGAACACCTCAGAGGGATTCGTCGGGAGCGCGCCGTTGAAATCCTTTGCGGCAATACCCACGATAGTCGCCTGTTGGGTGTTGATGAGAATTGTCCGGCCCACTGCGTCAGGAGAGGAGTTGAGGCGATTACGCCAGAAACGATCACTGATGACTACTACGGGGGAATCGCCAGGCTTATCCATTTCAGCGCTCAGCATCCGTCCACGCTGCGCCTGCACACCGAGAACAGAAAAGTAATCGGGTGAGACCAGTTGTCCGAACACGCGCTCCGGTTTCGCCTTGGCGTCGTTGTCCAGGTTCACGTTCAATGCAATGCCGGTTTGAAGCGCGGCTACCCCGCTAAAAAGATTTTTCTCATTGCGGAATTGCTCAATGTAGTAATTCGAAACGAATTTTTCCGGCATCACCAGACGCTGGGCATTGGCGGCCGCGGGCAGCTCACGAAAGATGGCTTGCCATCTCGAATTGAATATGTTGGTGGTGAGCCCCATGCCTATGCCCATGGACAAGATGCCGACCAGGGCGAATCCGGGTGACTTGAGCAGGGCCCGCAAAGCATAGCGTGTATCGCCGCGCATCTCGCTCAGGTATTCGACGGGGACGCGAAAGGCAATGTCCGCCAGCAGCCGGAACAGTCCGGTGATGCCATGGCGCACGCCAATTTCATTCACGACGTCGTCGCCGAGCTGATTCATTTCGGTTCCGTAGGCCAGTTTGAACTCATGGGGAAATGCCTTTGCCAGTTGGCGGTAAAGACGAGATGCAAAATTCATGGCGTCAAACCTTTCTTACGGTCGCGATGCGACTTATTCCTGAAGCAATGCCTGTTTTTCCCGAATCACGCGAACCAGATCGTTGAGCCGGTCACACTCGGCGTCGAGCACGCGTTTGCCGAGGGAGGTCAGCCGGTAGTAGCGGCGACGCGCATCGTCCAATTCGGGCGCGGGCCGTTCGTCGGATTCCTCAATCAGTTCGGCCTCGATCAGCCGCTTGATTGAACCGTAAAGTGTCGCTGGCCACAACCGTACCTTGCCAGAAGTGCGCTCCAGGACCTCCTGCATGATTCCGTAGCCATGCTGCTCTCCGCCGGCGAGCGACAGCATGATGTGGAACCACTGGGTCTTGAGCGGGATGAATTTGTGAAAATCGACTTTGCTCACATCAATATATATATCAGTTAATATATATATTAGTCAATAGAGGTTAAGAGTCAGCCAATGGGGGCCGCGGTCCTGAACCTCGCCGGTGGCAGACCTTTCGCATAAAATCTCAGTCCATGCCAATTCAGGCCGTTCAGCACGTTCGCCGCATGCGCGGCGGCGCACAATCCCACCTGATGCGCGGATCGGACGGGCACTATTACGTCGTTAAATTTAAGAACAATCCGCAGCATTTGCGTGTGCTGGCCAATGAGCTTCTGGCTACGCGTCTGGCTGAGCGCATCGGCCTGCCCGTGCCGGTCACCGAAGTGATTGAGGTTGAGGATTGGCTGATTGCCAACACAGTTGAGCTCACTATGGAAGTTTCGGTGCGTCCGGTTCCTTGCCAGGCGGGACTGCAATTCGCCGCACGTTATGTCTGTGACCCGGCGGAGGCCCACGTCTTCGACTATCTTCCTGAAAGCATGCTGGCGAAGGTGAAGAATCTATCGACGTTTTGCGGCATGCTGGTGTTGGATAAATGGCTGGGCAACGCCAATGGACGCCAGGCCGTATTCTGGAAGAAGGCGGGCGAACGAAAATACAACGTCAGTTTTATCGACCAGGGTTACTGTTTCAATGCCGGTGAATGGAATTTTCCTGACTCACCATTGCGTGGCGTTTACGCGCGTAACGCGGTGTATCAGGAAGTAGCGGGATGGGAATCATTCCAGCCCTGGCTGGGACGCATTGAGAAGCTCGATCCCCGGGTCATCCGTGAAATTGCGGGTACGATCCCGCCGGAATGGACAGGCAATGACTGGCCAGCGCTGGAGCAACTGACGGAGGCAATCATCGATCGTCGCAGCAAAGTGCGGGAGCTGATCACAGCGTTTAGAAATTCTTCGCGGCAACCATTTCCCGCCTGGGTGGACGCGGAAAAACATATGGTGGTGCAGTAATGAAATTGATCGCTCAGAAGTTTGTGAGGCGAGGCCGACCTGCTCACCGAGCCTCGCTGAGACAGGCGCAGGCAAGTCTCATGGCGGCGAAAAGCCAACGCGGTCCGGAGCGGAGCGACAAAAATGAAGCAATGTAATTTCTTTCTCATACGCTACGTTCCCGATGCGGTAAAGAATGAGTTTGTCAACATCGGCGTGGTGCTGATGCCTCCAGCGGGTGAACCGGAGCTGCGCTTCACGCATGACTGGGCGCGCGTACGGTGCGTTGATCCACAGGCGGATGTGGAGATGCTGGAAGCAGTGGAGGCCGATTTGCGCCAGCAGATGCGCGATGTGCATGGCGACGGAGAGGCTTTGCTGCGCCGCATGCAGGATTCGTTCTCGAACGCTCTGCAGCCCTCGGAATTCAAGGCTTGTCTGGCGGAATCCCCGGTTGCTGAAGCCGACGAACTGGCGCGCATCTATCTGGAGCGACCGCGCCGGCGTGGCTCGCGCGAGCTTAGTTCACGCCAGGCGATTTATCAGCGCATGCGCGGCGAATTTGAGCGCGTGGGCGTGTGGGACCTGATGTGGCGTGATATTCCCGCTTCACAATTTACCAGGAGCGGCGATCCTCTCAAGATTGATACGGGATATGCTGCCGGCGCGCAGGTAAAGATGTTTCACGCGCTCTCGCTTGAGCATGATGTAAACGCCGCCAAAGTCCTGGGCTTCAGTTTCCCTCGCATTGCTGAAGGCATTTTGCGCTTGCAGAACCAGCAGGCTGAGTTGACGGCCATTGTGGAAGACGACCTTCCTATTGATGACGAATCCATCTCTTTCGCAATGGAAACTTTGCGCGCGAGCGAAATTAAAATCGCGTCGCTGCAGCAGATGTCTCAAATCGCCAATGTGGCGGCACGCGAGTTGCGATTGCAATAGAGAAATAAAAAAGCCCCGACGAATCGGGGCTTATTGCAAGGAAATGTTCCGCGTCTAGTTGGCGTGGAAACGTCCGCTTTCATAGACCTGTGTGCGGATTCCGTCGATGGTCGCGGGTATTGCGGGGTGCGACTGGCCAGAAACCACAAAAATAGCGATCGCAGTTTCTGCCGGGTTATCGCGGCTTCGCCCCACCCCAATGCCTTGAATGCCTGCTTGCGACATGAATTCGGACGAGTGGAGATCTTTCACGGCAAGGGCAGTTTTCATTTGTTCAGGTGTTATGTCCGGAACAGGCTGCGTAGAAATGACACGGGTACGAACCCCTTCGATTACCGCCGGGACGGGAGTTTTGGGATTGCCGGAGACCTGAATGACAAGTGCGCCTTCTCCGCGGCTGTCAGCGCTGGCGCCAACTTCGACAGAACGGATAGCCGGATCGCTCATCAGGACTGCCGCATGTCTTTCACGCACTGTGCTTACCGTAGCCGCCTGAGCAGGGGCAATTGTTGAAGAAGCAGGAGCCTGGGTCGAGTTTGCAGCCACAGAAGTAGCCGCGCAGCTCACAGCGTGATCTCCTCCGCCCACAAACGTCGCGGCAGTTCCATTATTGAATGCGGTGAGAACGTCCTCAATGGGATTACCGACTGTTCCAATGTCAGGGCCTGTAGCGGACCCGGCATACAGGAGAGCCACAGGGCGAGCCTGCGCTGTGGTGACAATCAGTGAACCCGAATCTCCATTTGCACTGAACGAAGCACCGCTGACAAATACCTGGTTCTGAAACACAGCGGTAAACGATTTTGCTCCACCGCAAGATGAGTCGTAATCCACCTGGAAGTTGCTCCCAACTGTCGCGACGCTGGAACATGTCAAACCAGTGGTGCGGCCGCTCTTGGCTACGGGCATGCCAACTGTTGTGCTGGCCTTCGGGATAATAGTGGCGGATGGCGGCGCGTCGGTGATAGCTGTAGAAGTAGCAGTCGCTCCGAGTTCCAGGATCGTGCCGCTACTATCGACGGTGGCAGCAGAATTGATCTGAGCGATGGCGGCATCAACGTTACTTGGAGCCAGGCCGCAAAAGCTGGTGTCGGTGCCCGCACAAAGCCCGCCGGTAATCGCGGTTGTCGGTTTGAGGGCTGCTTGCTGCGTCAAAGTAGCCACATTATTGGTGCCGGCAAAACACTGGACCGCACCGGGCTGCGCGATCACTTCATTGGCGGCAGCCAGACTTGAGCGGGCCAGCACGTGATTGTTGCTAAGAACAAATAATGAGGGGCCACGCTGAATCAGGCTTCCCAACGTCCCAATGCAACAGCCGCCAGCCGATACGTCATTTACATTGCCGCCAGAGGACCCCAGTTTGGCCGGCAATGGCTGAAGACTCTGGTTCGTGTTGGGATAGACGACACTCAGGGTCGATGTGGCTGTCTTGGTTGGATCAGCCACAGAGGTAGCCTTTACGGTTGCCGTGAAGGTGGCGACTGGTGAGAACCCAGCCGGAGCGAGGTAGAAGCCTGAGGCGGAAATCGTTCCCAAAGTCGTACCCGCTGGGCCGGTAAGGCTCCACGATACCGGCGCTGCAACTCCCGTCGCTGTAAACTGCTGTGATCCGTTCAGCGCTACAGTTGCTGCAGCGGGCGTCACTGCAAGGGCCGGAGCCGGAGTCGGAGTCGGAGTTGGTGTGGGCACTGGCGTTGGCGTGGGTGTAGGGGTACTGCTGCTACTGCCGCCACAGGCCACCAGACCGAACAAAATAAGACACAGCAGACACGACGCGAAAATCTTGCTCATAGCAGATCATCCCTCCACGGGCAGAAAACGAAATTTATCCCACTAGTATAGGCTGAATAAGGCTGCCCTAATGGATTCCAAGATTGGTTCCTCTAGTTACACAGGGTAGCTGGCCTGACGTAACGAGTGTCTCAAATGGCTGTAAATTATCTGTCAGGTAATCACCTCAGTAGAACCTGTTCCTTCCCTGAATAGCGAATTTCGCCCTGATTTTTCTGCTAACGGTTCCCATTCGGAGCAGTCTCATAGCCAGCTAGGTAAGATAGAGACCGGGAGATCTTGATGGGAAAACATCCGAATGACCGGCTCCAGGGCACTCTGGACCTGCTGGTTTTGCAATCACTGGCAAGCCGCGGCAAAATGCACGGCTATGGAATTACGGTCCACATTCAGCAGATTGCCGGGGACGCTCTGCGTGTGGAAGAAGGATCACTGTATCCGGCGCTGCATCGCATGGCGCAGCAGGGCTGGATCAAGGCGGAATGGGGAACCAGTGAAAATAATCGGCGTGCACGCTTTTACGCTTTAACGGCTGCGGGGCGCGGACAGCTGGCTGCGGAGCAGGAACGCTGGACTCAACTCACTGACGCGGTATCGCGAGTGCTGCGGTTTGCCTGATGACTTTCGCCTGGTAATGCAAAAGCTTTAACCACAAAGGACGCGAAGGAACACAAAGGTAAAGCAAACGGCTGGAACACAAAGAACACGAACGAACACGAAGCAAAGGTAATTTGAGGTCCAGAAGTATGGCCTGGCTCGATCGTCTGCGAAATGTCTTCCGTTCCAATTCGCTGCAAAGCGACCTGGAAGATGAAATGCGCCTGCATCTTGAATTGCGTGCCGCTGATCTGCAACGCGAAGGTTTCACCGCGGAAGAGGCGCGTAACGCCGCGCACAGGCAATTCGGTAATTCAACTCTGGAAATGGAAAGGGCCCGCACCATGGACATTGCCGCCTGGATGGAAACACTGCTGAAAGATTTGCGCTATGCTTTGCGCCAGTTCGTCCGCAACCCCTTGTTTACGGTTGTGGCCGTGGCTTCTTTGGCCGTCGGCATTGGCGCAAACACGGCGATCTTCAGTGTGATGAACGCCATCCTGCTGCGGGCGCTTCCTGTCACCGATCCCAAGTCTCTGGTGATGCTCAGCAGTCCTGACGCTGCGGGCGTGAATAACGGACTCACCTCCGGTGAACGCAGCCTGCTGACTTATGCGGAATACGATCAGCTACGCGATCACGCCAGCAGTTTTTCAGGAATCTGCGTGGCCCAGTCCGAACTAGACAAGTCGTCCGTCCGAATCGCGGGAGGACAGCCAGAAGACGCACACCACAAACTGGTTTCAGAAGATTACTTTTCCGTTCTCGGCATCAGCCCGGTTATCGGACGTGTATTCACCCCCGACGATCGTAAAGCTCCCGGCCAGGATCCCTATGCTGTCCTCAGCTATGACTACTGGCAGCGCCGCTTCGGCGGCAACACCGCTGTGCTGGGCATGCCAATCCGTCTGGTCAGTACCACAGTGACCGTCATCGGTGTTGCTCCTGCCGGCTTTCGCGGCGAAAGCATCGGCCAGCGTCCCGACTTCTGGATGCCCATGATGATGCAACCCATCGTGATGCAAGGGCATGACTGGCTCCATGAAGATCTAGGCAAGGACTTCCAGAAAATCATGTGGCTGCATGCCATTGCCCGCCTGAAGCCCGGCATCACCATGGCGCGCGCGCAGACGGAAGTGAACGTTCTGTTCAAAGCAATCATCGAGAACGGTTACCCTTCTACGCTCCCTGCCGAAACGCGAAAGAAAGCCCTGAACCAGACGCTCACACTGCACAGCGCCAGCGCCGGCGCTTTCAACGGACGTGACAATCTTTCGCAACAACTCGTGGTTCTCATGGCTGCTTCAGGCATCGTCCTGCTGATCGCTTGTATTAATGTGGCCAACCTGCTGCTGGCCCGCGCGGCGTCGCGCGTCAAGGAAGTCAGCGTACGGCTTTCCATCGGCGCTTCGCGCGGACGCCTGATTCGCCAGTTCCTCACGGAAAGCCTTACCTTGTCCGTGATGGGAGGCCTTGCCGGACTTGGTCTTGCCTGGGGATCCTCGCGTGTGCTTTCCGTCATGATCTCCTCTGTCAGCCGCAGGGCCGAGGTGGCCATCCCGCTTGATCTGCGTGTGCTTGCCTTCACCGCTGCCGTAACTCTGTTGACCGGTCTGATCTTTGGATTAGCGCCCGCAATCCGTGGTACCCGCGTGAAACTGGTTGACAGTCTGCGCGATGGCGGCCGGGCCACCGCTTCCGGCGCCAAGCTCAATCTGGCCAAGGGACTGGTGGTGCTTCAGGTGGGCCTGTCTCTTCTGGTGGTGGTAAGCGCAGGCTTGCTGCTGCGAACCTTGTGGAACTTGCAGGGTACCGACATCGGTTACGTGAAAGAGAAAATGCTGGTGGTAAACATTGATGGCACAGTGCCCGGATATAAAGGGCAGCAGCTAACCGCGATGTGGCGCGATTTGTCCGATCGAATCCGCGCGCTCCCCGGCGTTCAGGGCGTTGCCTATTCCGGCAACGGCCTCTTTACCGGAAATGAGGCCGCTGACTACATCGCCGCGGAAGGTTACGCTCCCCAGAAGGATGACGAAAAGTTTTCCCGCTTTGACTCGGTTGGACCCGGCTATTTTTCCACTGTCGGCATTCCTTTGTTGCGTGGACGCGAGATAAGGCCGCAAGACACCGCCACGTCCGCGAAGGTCGCTGTCATTAATGAGGCGTTTGCCAACAAGTTTTTCGCCGGACGCAATCCAATCGGATACCACATCACGTCTTCTTTCGGAGAAAAACACGCCACGTACGAAGTGATCGGCGTGGCCCGCAACGCCCGCGATCATCGTTTGTCAGGTCAAGTGCCTGCCCGCTATTACATTGTTCCGGAGCAATCGAGTGAAGGGCCGATGGAAGGCGGATCTATGCTGATCCGCACAGCGGCTGATCCTGATCAACTGATTCCGTCCGTGCGGCGTGCCATTTTGTCAGTGAACCAGGACCTCTACCCTGAAGACTTGCGGCCTTTGGTGCAGAACCTTGACACCTACATTGCGCAACCGCGGGTACTGGCCAGGCTGTGTACGTTATTCGGCTCCATCGCGTTGCTGCTTGCCGCCACCGGACTCTATGGTGTGCTTTCTTACGGCGTGACCCGGCGCACCAATGAGATTGGCATCCGCATGGCGCTGGGTGCAGGCCGAAGAAATGTGGTCGGCATGATCCTGAGGGAAACCAGCGTGATGATCGCCATTGGAATCACGCTCGGATTGCTCGCCACGGTGGCGCTTACAAGATTGATGAAGACCGTGCTCTACGGCCTGAGCTCTCTCGATCCAGTTTCCATCGCGGGAGCCTTATTGTTGTTGGGCGTGGTTGCCATGGCCTCCGGCTATATTCCCGCCGCACGAGCAGCGCGGGTAAATCCCACTACGGCGCTGCGGCATGAGTGAGGGGTGCAAATGGCACTTGGCAATTAGCAATTGGTAATTAGCCTTTCCGCTCTCGGCGATGTCGCGCGATGACGGCGCTCCCGGTGATTCCGCCGTGTTCCTTCGTGTCCTTTGTGGAATTGTGTCGAGTTTGTGGCATCGATAGTGTGCAGCGGCGGCCTCTTCAAGTTATTTATTGAAACATGTCGCTCAGGTCATTCCCCAGCTGGTTCCTCGCGTTAAGAGGCGGCAGGCCGAAGTTAGTTTGGATGAACCTCAGAATGGAAACATCATCCATCTGCACGTGCGATATGTAGTTTTTCTTGGCTGCGGGTGAGATCACCAGCATGGGAACTCGTGGCCCGTCGCCCTGGGCATCAACCTGCGGAGGAGGAACGTGGTCCCACCAGCCGCCACTCGAGTCCCAGATGATGATGATGGCCGCATTGGGCCACAGCGGCGAAGCCTGCACCCCAAGGATGAAATCGTTAAGCCACTTTATGCCGTTGCCGATTGGCCCGCTTCCCGGATGCATGCTGTGTGAGGGTCCCGGTTGTATGAAAGCCACCGTAGGCGGTGTCGCCGAAGTGATGTCCGCAGCAAACTGTGAAAAATCACGCACGTTAGGCGTGGCGTGACTGTCAGTAAAGAATTGAAACGGGTTTTCCTGCGCTACATATTCCCCGCAGATGCCAAGGTGCTCCTGATACCAGGCCCACGTCAAACCCTTCGTTGCAAGCTGGTCTCCAACGTGCTGATATGCGTAGCCTGCTGTGGCTTTCGTTATTGTGTTACAGGGAGGATAAAAAGGAGCAAGTGTGTTCGGGTTATTGTTGTCATCGGCCGCCACAAGGTAGAGCTGGTTTGACGGAGCGTCTCCCATGGCCGCTGGAAAGAAGTTGTCAGCCAGCGCGAATTGCTGGGCCCAGTTCCACAGAACAGCAACATCAGCATTTGAGTTGTCATAGTGGCCCATTGAGATATCGCCGTTGTAAAAGGCGAATTTATCCATCTTTCCTGAGTCCCACACACGCAGGAAGTCTTCGTGCGTGTGGGGCAAGTCTGTGGTTGAGACTGCGGTTAAGAGTTGGGGAGTCACAGTGGCGCCTTTCGCATCCACCTGGCTGAAACCGGGTACTCCGGGGCCGATTCCATTTGCGCCTGAAAACGTGCCGAACAGGTGATCAAAGGAGCGGTTTTGCATGATCACCACGAACACATTCTTGATCGGAATTTGGGTCGTGGTTGGCGTTGGCGTGGGAGTAGGAGACGAAGAAGCAGAAGGACTTACGCTGCCGCAACCAATGATTAGGGCCAGAATCGGGAAACTGAAAAAAACCAAAAGAGCTCGTCTCAAGGTTCTCTCACCTCATGAATCTTGGAGAGAACCATGGGCTGCCCGGTTGGCTTAAGAATTCATGGTTTTTAACAGTAGCTGTTTACCTTAGAGGAAAAGGGGACGAGAAAAAGGGGACAGCCTGATCTGCGCGATTTTTGCGGGCGTGGCGAGTTTTTCGGACGCTAGATCGGAGTGTTCTATATTGGTAGCCAGTAGCTCACTTATTTCTCCCCGTTGAACGTGTACCGGATGCCGCCCGCAAATGTTGGCTTGTAGTACTCACGCTGGACCACGTACTGCGGACTGCCGTTGTAGAAGCCAAAGACCTCGTTATTCAGGTTCAACCCGTAAGCGTATACCGACAAAGTGCGACTGATTTTGTAGCTACCCTGGGCGTCCAGCTGAAAATGAGAGTACAGGTAATTGTCGCCGCCCGGTCCTTTCACGCCCCCTGCTGTCTGGGCGTCTGGCGCAATGGGAACAAGGCCGTTGGTGCCTGGCGTCAAGTCCTGGAATTGGTAGCCAAAAATCATGGCAGAGTTGTACGTCATACCCATGCGCATGGAAAACTTCCGGGTATCGAATGTCGGGCTGATGTTCCAGGTGTGTGGCGCCTGGCGCAGAAGCGCAGGGTGGTCATCTCGCAGCAACCCTTGCAGGCCGTCGGTGCTTGAATTCGTGTAGCTGTAGTTGGTAGAGATGCCTGCTCCTTTGAGCACGCCAGGCATGAAGCTTAGGCGCTGCTGGTATGCGACTTCAAAGCCGACCAGGTGAGCGCTGCCGATATTCTGCACCTGCGAAACCAGCACGTAGGGTGAAGTTGCCCCGGGGAACAGAGTGGGGCTCTCAGGGAACTGGCCGTTCACGATAGGGTCGCTGAGCTGCTTGTAAAAGAAGCCTGCCTGGAAAATTCCGGCCGGATTCAGAAACCGCTCGAAGAGAAGATCGTAGTTATTTGAGTATTCCGCCTTCAGGTTCGGATTGCCAAGGCTGACTACATTCGGAGTCTGCGTGTTGTCGAGGGGGCTGCTGACCTGGGCAATGTCCTGCGGGTCCGGGCGCGCCAGGCCACGGCTGAACACCAGGCGAATCGCGTTCTCTTTGCCCACACTGAAGCGGAGCGAAACGCTAGGCAGAACATCCAGGTAATCACTGCCGCCGGGAATGGTGACCGTGTTCGTGTTGTTATCAAAACTCTCAGTGGCCACATGCGTTGCTTCAAAGCGAACACCTACAGCCAACCGGACCCGCGGTGTGATGTCCACAGTGTTCATCAGGTATCCGGCTGAGACACGCTCAATCAGATCGAAATTAGCGGAGTTGACCCCCGATGATGTAAGCAGGCCGCTGGCGAGCGCAAAGTCGCGGACCTTGTTGTAGTCAGGCGTGTTGGTGAAGTGGTAGCTCTTGTCGTAATAGTTGGGGTCGGAGAAATTCCCCATGAATTGGCCGGCTGGAACCGGATTATCGCTGAAGTCCGCGTTCATCTGCTGCGAATTGTCAAACTTGTGGGCGTTGCGGATTTTGCCGCCAAATTCAAATGTCGCAAAATGCGAGCCCAGATGATACTGCTGCGCGAATGAGGCCGAAGCCTGAAGATTCAACTGCGCTGAGAGGCCGGTGGACGGCAATGAGAAACCGGTCAGCGCGTAGTTTCTGATGTCAGTTGCGTCCGCGGCGCCCGGCGTAAAGCAGCTCGACGAGAACTGCGGACGGAATTTGTCTTTGGTGGCTGCGGGGTCAAAGGCGCATGTGCCGCTGATGTCAGGGCCCACCCATTCGTAATCGGCGCCACCGTTGCCACCTGACGAGAGTTCCCGGGAACGGGCCACTGAGGCGTCCCACGTGAGCCATGAGGTGCGGAACAGGTGTCTGCCTCCGAGAACCATGCTGGCGATGGCGTAATCCGGACGACGCCAATCCTGGCTGGCCTGGGGGTTGTCGCCGTCGTTGAGCGTATAGACCCACTTATGACCGAAATCCTGGAAGTCAGAATACAAGCCACGCAGCCAGATGCCGGAGCCTTCGCCGAGCTTGTAATCCGTGCTGCCGGCAAAACCCCAACGCGAACGGTAGTACTGGTAGTCGCGCTGGTCCAGGCTGTCATAGTGCGGAGTGAGGCTGCTGGTGTTAGGCGAAGGTTCAATGTCATTGATGCCGCGTCCGTTCCAGTCGTACGTTCCGCCAAACAGGACGCCAAATCTTTTGCTTTCGCCAAAACGATGGCTGATCGTCCCGCCGGACTGAGTGACGCCGCGACCGCCGATGATGGGAGTGTATCCGCCCAGACCATAGAGATTGATCATGGGAAGATCACCTGCAGTTTTTGTTTTCAGGTTTACGGAGCCGCCAATGCCGTCACCATCCTGGTTGGCCTGCAGCGTCTTGTTGATTTCAACCGATTCCACCAGGTCAGATGCCAGGGTATCAAGCTTGATCTGGCGTACACCGCTCTCCGGCGATGGGACGTTGATGCCATCAATGGTCACGTTGCTGAGCCGGGGTTCCGTGCCGCGAATCTGTATGTACTTGCCTTCGCCTTCGTCACGCTCCAGGGTTACAGAAGGCATGCGGCCGATGGCGTCCGCAATGTTGGCGTTGGGAAGAGACGTGATGATCTCCGCGGGATCAATTTGCATAATGTTGTCCGCTTCGCGTGTGCGGTTAATGGCTTCAGCTTCCCCGTGAACGCGACCCGCGGTCACAATGATCTCTTCATTGGTTGATTGCACTTTCAGGGAAGCATTTATTGATTGAACGGCGCGCGATCCAACTTCCACCTTTTGCGTGTAAGACTCAAATCCCACGTAGGAGATCGATAACGTATACGAACCCGGCGCCACGTTGATGAACGTGAATTCGCCCACGGCATTCGTGGGAACAGCAACGCCTTTTGGCTGCAAGACAACGTGGGCGCCCTGCAGGACAGCACCGGAAGAATCAGTCACTCTTCCTGTGATCACCCCTCTGTTCTGTGCGATGGCCGCGCTAATCAGAAGTAGAAGAAAAAAGCCAACCCGCAACGCGAATCTTCGGCAAACCGGAAAAGGTGCAAGCAGCGTCATAAACAGCTCCGTTGAGAACAGGATTTACGCGGTGCGATGCTAGTTCGCCTAGTTGAATGAGAGATGAAGAATGAATCAATGTTCCGTGAAGATCAGGTCGATGTACTCATGAACTATGGCGTATCCTTTACCGTAAGGCTCGCCGGTTCTTAACAGAATGTTTATAGTGTGCGTGTAGGATGTCAGGCCATGTTCCCTTCGCGAAAGAATCTTCTCTTTGTCTTTGTATGCCTGGTGACGCTTAGCCTGATGGCGCAAACCCTTATTGCGCAAGTCGTGATTGCGCAAACCCAGCCGCCCGATATACCGGTTTCCAGCAGTAACCGGGTGCATTTCATAGCCTATGGCGATACCCGCTTCACGGATCCATCTGATACCAATGCCGCCAATCCTGAAGTGCGGCGCGAACTGGTCAATGCCATCGCCGCCGCGCATCCTGACTTTGTTACCTTTGGCGGCGATATCACATACAACGGAAACCATCCCGGCGACTGGAAGGTGTATGACAAGGAAACGGCGATCTGGCGTGAGCAACACATTCGCGTCTTTCCCGCGCTTGGCAATCATGATCTTCACGGCGACCCGCAATTGAGTCTGGCCAATTTCTTCCAGCGCTTTCCGGAACTGGACCATAGCCGCTATTACTCGGTGAATACGGGGAACCTGCTGATGATTACGCTGGACAGCTCACTCGATGAAACATCCGGTTCGCAGGGTGATTGGCTCACTCACAAGTTTGATTCGCTTCCTTCCAGCATTGATTTTGTGGTGATCGTTCTGCATCACCCGCCATATACAAGTTCCTCTGACGAAAAGCAGTTTGGAGGCGGCCACTCCGCGCGCACGCAGGAACAAAACCTGGCGCGGTTTCTGGAGGAGCGTCAAAAGAAGATGCATGCGAGGATTGTTGTATTTGCCGGTCACGTGCATAACTACGAGCGCCATGAGCACGGCGGAGTAACGTACTTTGTTACCGGCGGCGGTGGCGCGCATGCGTATCCCATTGAACGCAAGCCGGCGGATCTCTTTCAAAGCAAAGAAATCAACTATCACTACATCGATGTGAAAGTGGACTCTGGGAGCATGGTGGCTGTAATGAACCGTCTCGAACTCAAGAACGGCGTTGCTTCATGGACGCACCCTGACAGGGTAACCATCATGGCGCCGGCACCGGTGAAAGCTTCAGTCAGATAGGGCGGGGAAGGAATCGCCGTCATCGCGCGACATCGCCGGGAGCAAAAAACCAAGTTAGCCGCGAATAGCATCATTTGCTAATTGCTAATTGCTAATTGCTAATTGCCTATTCATACGCCAACGCGTCGATGGGATCTTTCTGCGCGGCTTTGAACGCCGGATAAACCGCGCCCAGCATCGCTCCGCCGACGGCGATTACTGTCGCATAGATCGCCCAGCGCAATGTAAGTGGAAGCACGCTGAGAGTAGGGAACTGGTGCACCAATCCGGCACGGCCGGCTACGCTGATCACGATTCCCACCACAACGCCGGCAATGCCAAGAAGTGCGCTTTCCCGCAGGATCAGGCGCACAATGTAACTTTTGGACGCGCCCAGGGATTTCAGGATGCCGATTTCGCGGGTCCTCTCCATCACCGATGTGTACATCGACTGGAAGATCACGATGAAGCCGATGATCATGGAGATCCCGATCACGACCTTGATAAAGATTGATAGGCCGGGAACGTTATCGGCGGACATGAGAGAGAGCCATTGCTGCATGGGCATCACGTTATAGCTTTCCATGCCCGGAATTTTCTTGATTTCCTCGGATGCCAGGTCCGCATTATCGGGATTGTCCAGCTTCACGTAGAACATTGAGGCCTTATTCTCCGCCCCCGTCAACTCCTGTATGGTTTTGATGGGAACGTAGGCGCGTCCGCCGCGGCCGTGGGGCACGATTCCTGTTACGCGAAAATCGTGGCCCAGAAGCTGAACCACGGTGCCAACCTTCACTTTGCGGGCAGAAGCGTAAATATCGTCCACAATCACTTCGTCCGGCGCTTTGAACGGACCGCCTTTCAGGTATTGCAAGGGCCCGCCCAGAGATTCGTAGGTTGCGAGATCAACTCCGGTAATCGTCTCCAGTTTGTTGGTGGTTTGCAGTACGACGGGAGCAACGGCAGTCACATGCGGCTGTTTGCGCAGAACGTCGCCAACCTTAATGGAAACTGGTGCGCTGCTCAGACCGGTAAAGTTTGACGATCCCGGCGGTCGCACCAGAATGTCAGCGCCGGTGCCTTTTTGGCGGGTCTTGTTGTCATCGAGAATGCCCAGCGCCAGCCCGACAATCAGCAGGATCAGCGTGACTTCCACCGCTACGGCGGTGATGCTGATGATCGACCGCAGGGGCCGGTTGGTCAGGTTGGCGAGAATCATTTTGTTCATGGGGTCAACGTATCCATTGGATCAAATAGTCCTCGGGTTCATGCCACCGATTTTTCATATCAACGATTATTGCGTGTGCTTTTCCGGCAGCGGCTTTGCCGAGGTCTGGTTCTCAGCATGCGTGCTTTGGTTATCCAGGTTAATCAGACGCGATCCGGCAGGCTGCGCCAGTTGAAATTGATCATCGCGCAATGGTTCATTCAACCGCAGCTTCAGGATGTTCAGTGTGATGGCGTACTCTTCCACGGGACGCTGTATATCCACGACGCTGGGAAACATCGTGCCATCAAAGTTCTGGAATTTTTCGTAATGAGCATAGGTCACGATTTGCCCAGTGTGATTGTAGAGGTATTGCTCATGCGGCATTAAATCTTCACGGCTGAAGACGATACGCCGGGAAAGATATGCGCCCTTGTCATCTTTGCTGATGACGACCACCACGTAATCCTGCTGGATGGCATCTTTGTGGGTCTTGGCGTCTTTGACCATCTCGGTGCTTTGTTCCAGAACGGCGATCTCGCCGTTTGCCTGATCAATCGGCTTGAGCAGGAGAGCGTCAAGGATGTGCTGGGGACGCAGGTTTTCCAGCGGCTGGGCCGAGGGCTTACCCATCTCATTCGAGCCGACGATGAACTTATTCTGCGGCGGAATGGAAAGCTCAAACGACTTGCCGTTACTGACCATGTCAAACAGATGGTTGCCGACGACCGGCACCCGTCCGATCATGCGCATCATCTCCGGCTTGCGTATCAACACGTTACCGTTGATCTGGCGATAATCAGTGACTTTGCCTTTCTTTTCACCACCGGCAGAGGCATCAATGGTCACGGTGGCATTCATGGTCTGAAGCTTGGCGGCGCTGGTATTAATTTTCTCCGCCAGTTGTTCCAGCGTGGCGCTCTCCAGCTTGTTGGTGCTCAGGCGTGTTTGTACGCTACGCGAGCTGCTGAACAAGCAACCGCTCAATGGAAGCAGGGCAACCATTAAAATCAGGGCTTTAATACGAGGAGAACCGACCATTAGGTGACTTATTGACTCCAGTGAACCGACGCTTTAAGTATATCGAACTAAAGATGATCCTGCGGGGCGGGAAGATGCGGCAAAGTATGACAATTGGCGGTGAAATGAGTCTTAAATCGTTGTGTCGGTGAAAAAACGGGTGCCGTTAGCGGTTTACAGCCTGCGAAACTGCTTTCCGGTAGGCGGCAACATTGCGCGCATGTTCGGCTTCCGTGCGCGAAAAGTTGTGGTGGCCGCGATTGTCACTGACAAAGAAGAGGTAATCCGTAGTAGCCGGGTGCAAAGCTGCTTCCAGAGAGGCTCGTCCGGGATTGCAGATCGGCCCGGGCGGCAGGCCCTGATTGCGATACGTGTTGTAGGGCGAATCATATTGCAAATCAGAACGGTAGATGGTCCCTCGATAGCGGTTATTCAGCAGCGCCGCATAGATCACCGTGGGATCGGTCGCCAGCACCATGTGGCGGTTCAGCCGGTTGTAGAAGACGCTGGCCACCTCAGGCCGCTCTTCCGGAGCGCCGGTTTCCTTCTCCACGATGCTGGCCATGGTCACCGTGGCGTGAACATCTTTTGTCAGTCCGGCGTTCTGGGCAGCCTGGCGGAAGCGATGCACCATGGCAGCGGCAATGTCATGCAAGGTCTGCGTGCGCGTCAGGCGATAGGTGTCGGGAAAGAGGTAGCCTTCCAGCGTGGTGGCTTGCGGATCAAGATCGTGAATGAGCGCTACATCTGTGCGCGCGACCTTAAGAAAGTCATCCCGCTTGCCCAGACCGGCCTCCTCGATTGCGCCCGCAATGTCGAACATGTTGTAGCCTTCGGGAATAACCAGGAGATGAACAAAAATATCGCCGCGAGACACGCGGTCGTAAACCTCGCGCACTTTGGCAGGATGGTCAAACGAATATTCGCCGGCTTTGAGCGGCTTGCGTCCGTGGAACTCATGCCACAGCAGAAATGCATATTGGCTGCGAATGATGCCGGCCTTTTGCAGATCAGCGGCAATACGCCGCGCAGACGACCCGGGACGCAGCTGCACCAGTTGCTCTTCATGCGGACCGGCAGGCAGCAGTAGTGCATAGGCCAGCAGCCCTGCTGCCACGATCAGCGCGATCACAAATAATTTGGCGAATAGTTTGAACATGAGCCCTTAATTCTCTAGCCTATTTTAGATGCGACTGGCTCATGGCCATGCTAGCGAATGGTCATGAACCAGGAGCGAGGGTGCCTCGTCCCTTCGGGACTTTGCGGGCCTTTGGGTCTTTGAGGGCGTCTGCTGCTAAGAAGTTGGCCCTACCCGCAGGGACGAGCGCGTCACCAGTCATGATCGAATCGACTACTTGTCTTGCTTTGGCTTTTCCTCTTTCTTGTCGACCTGTTTCTTGTCGATCATGGTCTCGGCGCGTGCACCTTTCACTGTCTTAACGAATTCGCGGGCCACATCCGCCGCTCCCAAGGGCCCTGAAAATGGACCCAGCCCCTTGCCCGCGACCAGGACCATGGTTGTGTTCTGATGCTTGAGCTGAAAAGATACTCCCAGGCGAACGTGTAGCCGACTTTGAGCAGCACGTCAGCCACATGCGGATCGTCCACGATACGGATATTCAACTCACGAAATTCCTTGTTGCGCCCCAGCGCGGCCTTCATCTGGTCACTGCCAAAATACTGGGCCTCGCGGGCGTCCACCCACATGGTGTGGAAGTTTTTCAGGATGAAATCAGGGTCCTTGGAGTTCTTGAGCAAATCAGATTGATCGGGAGCGTCCGGATGGGCCAACTCCTGGGGCTCTCTGGACTTGCTGGTTGCAGGATGAACAGGCTGTTGTTCCTCGTTTCGTATTGCGTTGCTCTGCTGTGCCTGGGCCAGACGCAATTGAGCTTGCATGGCCTCGAAGTCAGGAGTGCCAATGCGGTTTCTATCAACGGGAGCCTGAGTGTAACGGTAGGGGCCTGGCTGAACGGTGGGTCGTCCTAAGTTAGGATTCTGGCCCCGGGCGGTGCTGGAAAACGATAACGACAACGAAAGAGCGAGTGCTAGAAACGTGACGATTGAGATGGGTGTTTTTCTGGACTGGATCTGCATGTGATGCCTCCGTTTTTTGAAGTTGACGTGGCCAGAATCGCCGACGCGCCATGCAAAGACAATCCACGGCAGATAAACTGCGCATCATCAGAAGGTAAACTCAGAAGATAAGTTGTTAAGTCGCTTAGAAACAGGTTGTTGGCCCGCACTGAAGACCTGGCCTAGAGCTCTAGATGCAGCCGTAATCCCGGCACCACAACGGGTCCGCGGTCACGGTTGTAGCCAGGATGGACCACATACTGAAACTCGGGAGAAAAGGAGACACCTCGCCATAGCCGGACCGTATAGTAGGTCTCCAGAATATTTTCGCGGCCGTAGTTGAGCCGGCCATCGCCCAGCAAAAACCCATTCCCGCCCAGCGCAAGATAGAGCTGGTGGACGCGCGAAATGCCATCGGTCATCAAGACGGCGCCGAATTTATCTGAGGGTCGATGAAATTTCTTTAGCCGCCAGTCCGCACCCACCTCAACCGATTGGTTGACCTCAGTGTAAGCAAAGCTCTCATTCTGGCCTTCATTCCATCCCGTGCGGCCGAAGACACGTATTGTTTCCGTGAGTTCACTTTCAAAGTTGAAGCCAAAGCCGTACTTGATGCGTCCCTGCCGGCGGTGCGCTTCAATCGACGGCTTGGGATCGATGCCGGCCTGAAAAGCCTGAACTGCTTCGCGATAGCTGCCCATGTTGGCATGGTTCACGTAGCTCAGGAAACGCAATACTGTTGCCCGGTCTTTGCGTAGTTGCGGTCGCAAATCCAGTTCAATGTTTTCGGCGCGTGCCCGGCTCAGATCAAAGTCAAGGTCTGGACCGTTGGCCACCTTGGGCATGAGCATCTCGCCAAAGCGGAGAGCCCAGTTCGCATCTTGATATTCAACAATGGCGCCGAAGGTATAGCCGCGCGTGTCAGCCGCGTAATCGTAGCTGCCGTTGTTGTCCGCCACCCAGTTCATGAACTGAAGATGGCTGTCACTGCCAACGGAATTCAGGTCGTAATAGTCCGCAGTGCCGAACTTCCCTATGCGCAGGTCCAGTCGCCGTTTGGGCAGTTCACGCAGGATGGATGTGATGGGATTACGTTGCGGGTTGGGCTCGAAATCGCCGAAGGGAATGACCTTGTGCAGGACAAACCGCGCTACATAAGGTGCCGGGCCGAGCAGTGGATTGCGGACCACGTCCAGGTTGGTGAATCCCGCCAGGCCGAGCGCGTCACTCAGCCCGCCTCCGGACGCACTTTCAAGATCGAAAAGGACTTCAATCGTCTTGTTCAGCTCAAGACCGGTATACAGGGTGACAACCTGTGAAGTGGCGCTCTCGTGGCGCGAATCAAGGCTGTTCGGGCCCGAGTACGGTGAGTGAAAGTTGGGATGAAACTGAAAGATCGTATTCGCCTGCCCGGAGATCCACCAGGGCGCCGTTTGCGAGTGCTTGAAAATGGTTTCCTGGGTATCGTCTGGCTCTGGTTGAGAATCCGGGACCGTTTGCGGAGCCTGCTGCTGCGCACCGGCGAATCCCGCCAGCAGACACAAGAGTGCCAACCCGCGGAGTATCCGCGTTCGCATTGAATAAAAATTCAGCAAGGGAAAAGCCTAACAGAGCATTTGGATGTATGAGAGTGCGGCGGAAGGCAAATCTATAAAAGTTTAGTAAACGCCGCGGGCCTGCATGAACGATTGCAGGATCAGCGTGGCCGCCATCCTGTCCACAGCCTGGGCGCGTTTTTGAATGCTCAAATCGGCCTCGCGTAGAAGTCGATTGGCTTCCGCCGACGTCAGCCGTTCGTCCCACAGATGGACGGGAAGCTCAAACTTGTGACGAAGCTCCTCCGCGAACTCGGCCACCTTTTGTGACTGCGTACCTTCCTGCCCGCTCATGCGCAAAGGATATCCAAGCACAATTTCCTGCACCTGGTTTTCGCGAATCACCCGCTCCAGACGGGCGAAGTCACTGCGGCGATTCTTACGCTGAAGCGTCTCCAGGCCCTGAGCGGTGATGCCCAAAGCGTCACTTACGGCCAGCCCCATGCGCCGCGAGCCGTAATCAATCGCAAGGATGCGCTTGGCTGCTCCGCGCGACGCCTGATCGTCAGATGGAAGTTCCACACGGCAATTATAGGTGGATCTGCATCTTAGGTTGTGTGGGGAGCAGGCGGCCTCGCACTTTTATGGCGACAAATCGCATCATTCCGCCGACCCCGGAGCAGCTTTCCGCGAAGACCACGGCTGAGGAAGCAAAAATTGCGCAGACTGCCCTGAAGCAGAAGCAGGAACGCCGGCTTGAGCGCGCTGTCTGGGCAGGCTCTGTGGCTCAGGTGATCATCGGCATTGTGGTGGTGCTGGGCATCCTGTATCTGGCCAAGCTGGTGCTTGTCACTCTGCTGGTTTCGGTCCTGATCGCCTTCACCCTGGAGCCGCTGGTCAGCCTTCTGCAACGTATTCGACTGCCGCGTCCCGCTGCTGCTTTTATCGCCGTGGTCGTTCTCCTCGGCGCATGCTGGGGAGCCAGTTACTTCTTCTACTATCGCGCTGTGGACTTCCTCCAGCAGATGCCGAAGTACACCCAACAAATCCGCGGAACAGTGGCTCGTTTTCGCGAACAAACCAGAGATTTGCAGCAGACCACCGAAAGAATCCTGCCGGAAGAAACCAGGCAGGCAAAAAACGTTCAAACCGTGCGGATCCAGACCAGCGCGGGCTCTGACATGCTTTCGCAGAATCTCGGCCATGTGACTGAGGTTGTGCTCACCCTCGCTTTCATTCCGTTTCTGGTTTACTTCATGTTGAGTTGGCAGGAGCATGCCCGCACGAAAACGGTAGAGCTCTTTCCCCTGGAAAATCGTACAACTGCCTACGCAACTGTGGGACAGATCGCCCTCATGGTGCGAAGTTTCATCGCCGGGAATGTGATCATCGGCGTGTTCATGAGCGCCATCAGCATGATCGTGTTTGGGCTTCTGGGCCTGCCGTACTTCTATTTTCTCGGCATCATCAGCGGCTTCCTCAGCCTGATGCCATATCTCGGAATTGTCCTGGCAGTTTTGCCGCCGCTTGCCGCCGGGCTGGGGACGGTAAAAGACACTGGCCTCATCATTATTGTGGCAACTGTGCTTGGTCTGCACCTGTTTGCCATGAACGTGCTCTATCCCAAGGTGATTGGCAGACGTCTGCAACTCAATCCGCTTCTGGTCACTATTTCTCTGCTGTTATGGGGATGGCTTTGGGGAGCCATGGGGTTGGTTCTGGCCGTGCCGATCATGGGAGTACTCAAGATTGTTTGCGATAACGTGGTAGCTCTGCGCCGTTTCGGTGACTGGATGGGTGAGTAATAAACGGCGAGTAATAAACGGCGAGTAATTAACGGCGAGTAATTAACGGCGAGTAATTAACGCCGGATAATAACGGCGAGTGATAGCCGGAGTTTGCCACGCGTCAGGCTGGTTCCTCCGCCAGTTGTTCGGCCTTCTCTCGACAACGCTCCAACGCACTTTGCATTTGTCCGTGATAGGCAGTCATCTGCACATCGTTGGCGTCCGAAGGAACGTGAATCGGCGATGCCCCATACAAGACGGCGCTTGAGAACGGCTTGGGAATTACCATTCGGTCCCAGGAGTTCAATATCCATGCATTCTGTACAGCCAGGTAAAAACAGCCGATGGGGCGTCCAGTTTTCTTGGCCAGCAAAACCGGTCCGGGTTTGGCTACGTAGCGCGGACCTCGCGGACCATCGATGGTAAAGGCCACGGGATGGCCCAATTCAAGTTCGCGCCGCATTCCAATCAGCGCTCCCACGGCTCCGCGTGAGCTGGAACCGCGCACGGCGCTATATCCGAATTTGCCGATGATGCGGGCGATGTATTCACCGTCAAAGCTGCGGCTGGTCATCACCGCAATCTGATTATGGCGGAAGTGATAGGACGCAGGAATCACGCAGCGGTGCCAGAAGCACCATATGATCGGCTCGGCGTGGCGGCCATCACTGGGAACGCCCGCCTCCATTTCAACGCGGTATCGCAGGGTCGGACAGATGAGGCGTATCACCAGGTAGGCGGCCCAGGTGATGAGGAAAAGCTGAATCCTCTGGCGCAATGAAAAAGAGCGAGAGGCCGTCTCGCTCTTGATCTCGGATTGTTCCTGCGCTACCGGTTCCATCCGCTTGATTTTATCTGGTACAGGCAAAATCAGGCGTATTTGATCCACTTCATGATTTCCGGCAGGGTTGGCTTCTTACCATACATCAGCACGCCCACGCGGTAAATGCGGGCACACAGGAAAGCAAAACCCCAGACGGTAAGCACCAGAATCGAAACAGAAAGCGCAATTTGCCACCACACCGGCGTTTGCAACGCGATACGAGTGAACATGATCAACGGGGCCGTGAGCGGGAACATTGACGCCCAGAAGGCCAGCGCGCTTCCCGGATACTGGATTACGTTCACCATGATGACGATGGACAGAATCAGCGGCATCACCACCACAAACTGCAACTGCTGCGCTTCCTGTTCAGAGTTCACCATGGCTCCCACCGCGGCGCACATGGTGCTATAAAGCGCAAAGCCCAGAAGGAAGAAAACTCCGAAGAAGCAAATCAGCTTCACGGAAAGAACGCCTTTCAATAACCCGGCGCCGCCTGCCACGAAGAGTGGCAAGCCTCCCGCCACAGCCGCCCAGATGGCCACCTGGGAAAGTCCCACTGAGCCCACTCCAAGGATCTTGCCGGCCATCATTTCGCCGGCTGTAGCCGTGGAAAGCATCACTTCCATCACGCGAGAGGTCTTTTCCTCCAGGACCGCACGCATCACGTTCATGCCATAGAGCAGCACCGTCATGTACAGCACCATGACCATTCCGAACACGGTGAAGAACAGGATTTGCGGATTAGGAGTGTCTTTTCCGTAGGGACTCACAGGCGTCAGGTCCACCGGTTTGAGCGCTGCTTCAATGTCCTGGTCGGTCAGCCCTTTTCCTTTAAGGGCCTGCATGCGCAGGGTCTGGCCCAGAGTTTTTTCCAGAACCGCGCTATCTACGAAGCTGGAAACATCCCGGGTGATGAAGTCGATTTTGCGTGAAGCCACCGCATCATCGCTGGCCCAGATCACGCCGTCCAGTTCCTTCTTCGCAACCTTTTCGGTGAGCGATTTACGGGCAGCGTCGGAGACATCGGACTGCACAGTCACTTTGTAACGCGTGGCTGAAGTCTGGCGTTGTTCGCCAGGGGAAACTTTGGTATCCGGCTGTTTGTCATTGATCTGCATGACCTTTTCCCGGACCATGTCGCCAATCAGCGGGTTCGCGGCGGCTACAACGATGCTTTTGTTTCCGCCCGATGATCTGGATCCAATTAAAGACGGCACAACCGTCACGCCAAACATCAGCGCAGGGATCAGAAAGGTCATGATCACAAAGGAGCGCGATCGAATACGCTCCAGGTATTCCCGTTTGGCGATGATAAAGATGTTACGCATCGGTTTTCCCCACCACTTCCTTGAAAATTTCTTCCAGCGAAGGCTCCATCAGCTCAAATCGATTTACGCGTGCGCGTTCCATCGCCAGCCGCAGCAGTTGTTGCGGATCGGCGCCCGTCGCCAACTGCACTTCCACATAGTTGCCGTAATTGTTGTATGCCTTGACCAGCTGGCTTTGTTGCAGGAAGTCGGCATTGCCTTCGTATTCAATCTGGACGTTGTTCTTGCCAAAGCGCGATTTCACTTCTTTCAGTGCTCCTCGCAGCACCGGCCTGCCCCGATCGATCAGACAGATGGAATCGCATAGCTTCTCCACCTGGTCCATGCGATGGGTGGAAAACAAGATTGTCTTACCCTGTTTCTTCAAATCCAGCAGCACGTCTTTGAGGAGTCCGGCATTGACCGGGTCGAGCCCGTAGAATGGCTCGTCCATGATCACAAAGTCAGGCTCGTGCAGCAGGGCTGCTATGAACTGGATTTTCTGCTGCATGCCCTTGGAGAGCTCTTCCACTTTGCTTTGCAGCTTCTCGGCGATTTCCAGCCGTTCGCACCATGCGATCGCCTTGCGGCGTGCGTTTTCAGCATTCATGCCGTGCAGTTCACCCAGGAAGACGAGCTGGTCAAGGATCTTCATCTTCTTGTAGAGACCACGCTCTTCCGGAAGATAGCCGATCTTTTCCAGGCTCTTGCGCTCAAAAGACCTGCCGAAAACATTGATCACGCCCGAATCCGGGGCCGTGATGCCGATCATCATTCTGATGGTGCTGGTTTTGCCGGCGCCGTTAGGGCCCAGCAGTCCAAACACCGCTCCCTGCGGGATGGTGAAGGAAATATCGTCCACGGCCACGAATTCACCGTAGCTCTTGCGCACCCGTGACAATTCAATGGTTAAGGGCAGGCCCGCATGGTTCGGATAGGGCGAAGTTTGACTGGATTGTGCTAAACCGGCAGCCTGGCCGGTTGTTGATTGGTCAGTAGGCATGTGCGAGAGTCGCTCCAGAAGCTATACGTTGGAAGTGATCTCAGGTTACACGATTTCAAGATATTGGTCGATCCAGCTGCGCACCCGCAGGCGGCGTTCATCCCCGGGATCATAGCGCAGACCATAAAGCTTTTCTGCCGGCTTAGACCAGCAAACGTAAGCCCTAACGGTGAGTTTTGGCAGGCCCGGGAGGGTGGTGGTCATCTGCACCGCTTCCTGGGAGGCGATGGGTACCGGGGAGCGGACGGACATGCCGCCTGAACTGACCTCAACGGTCACCACATTGGTGGATCCCGATCCGATATCTAGTTTCACGTCGGCGACCACCGGTATGCGGACGTAACGGCGCAGTTCGTGGATTATCAGCAGGTGGGTGGAGCGTACAACCTTGAGCACGCTTTGCCGTTCCAGTGGCTCATCAAGTACCGCGTTAATGCCGTACTTGGAGAAACGCAATGCCTCTTGCGTACTGCGAGCGATGCCGTAAATCACAATGCGGCGGTTGGAATTGGAGTTTCTGGCCGCGTGCAGGATCTTTTCCGCGTCGGGATCATAGAGCCGAATCACGCAGGCTTCAAACTTCTGCCGGTTCATCTGGGCAACAGGATCGTCGGACAGGGACACCACATGTATGCCAAATTGCCGGAAGCAATCGTGCAAAAAGGCATTACAAGCGTTGTCGATATTAACGCTGGCAGCCCTGGCGGTAATCCTGGCCGGAACATTGCCTGTTGCGGCGGAAGAGCTCATGTTGATTTCTTTCGTATAGGACTCAAGCTCCCACGGTCAAGCTTAAACTGGGCTAAGCTTAATTCGTTGAAGCCGAGAATTCTCGCTTGCTGCTGGCCGCTACCACGCGATTGCGGCCTGCCTGTTTCGCCTGATAAAGAGCGTTGTCAGCCGCTGCCACCACTTCATCGCGCGTGATTCCGTGCGTAGGATAATCGGCCACACCAGCGCTGATGGTGACAGGGCGGGGGACGCCGGGAAAATGATGGCTTTCCACCTGACGGCGCAATTTCTCCGCTACGCGCAATGCGTTTTCACCGCTGGTTTCAGGCACCACAATGGCGAACTCCTCGCCGCCGTACCGGCATACCAGATCAACTTTTCTGAGCTGTTGCTTCATGATGGTGGAAACGGAGCGCAGCACCTCGTCACCCAGCAAGTGGCCGAATTCGTCATTCAGGCGCTTGAAGTTGTCGATATCCACCATGATGATGGACATGCGGCCCTGGAAGCGGCCGGCGCGTTCAAGTTCTTCCACCACGCGCATCTCAAAATAACGCCGGTTGTGAATGCCGGTGAGTCCATCCACATAAGCCAGCTGTTTCATGCGATCAAAGTAGCTGGCATTCTGGATGGCGGCGGCACAGATGTCCGCTACCGATTCCAGCGGCTGAAGATCATCACGATCAAAAGCATCTTTGCGCGCGCTCTCCAGGGCCAGCACGCCCAGCTTTTCGCCAAAGAAGATCAATGGTACGCACATCTCCGATTGCGTTTCGGCAAAGCCGGCGATATAGCCGTCAACGAAATTGACGTTGTTCTCAATCACGCTTTTTCCCGTACTCAATGCGCGGGACGCCAGCCCGACACCGGTGGCAAGCTGTGAACCCATGGCGAGGTTCGGAGTGAGTCGGCCTTCATACGCGCGAACGCGGAGCGTTTCACCTTCCGCCAGAAGCACTGCCACATGATCAATGCGGAACCACTCAAGAAGCAGATGGCAAACCACGGTGAGCAATTGATCCAGCTCAAGTACCGCGGTGGTTTGACGGGCCACGGCGTTGATGGCTTCCAGTTGTTCGGCGCGGCGGCGTTCCAGCGAATAAAGCCGCGCATTCTCCAGCGCCAGAGACGCCTGTATGGAGAACAGCGTAAGCAGGTCCACCATTTCCGGATCAAAGAAATTCAGCTGGTCGCTTTGGAAGTCGAGAACACCAACCACTTCGTCGCGAACCATCAACGGGATGGCCACTTCGGAACGCGTGTCCGCTACCGTTGGCATATACCGCTTGTCCTTTGATACGTCTGGCACGTAAACCGGGCGCTTCAGCTTTGCCGCATAACCGCTGAGTCCTTGTCCCACCGGAATTCTTAAACCATCTTTTGCCACCGTGCCAAGGTCCGCACGGACGTAAAGCTCGCCTTTGGCTTTGTCAAGAAGAAGCACGGCGCCGTGCCGGAGCTGAAAGTAGTCGCGGATAATGGTGAGAATCTGATTCAGGACTTCATCAAGGTCGAACGTGGAAAGAATCGCCTGACTGGCGTCATATAAAATGGCGATCTTTTGCATCGACTCAAGCAAATGAATCCACGTCTCCGTTAGAAAATGAAGTCAACACCATGCGGGCTCCCGGCGGGATTTGTGCGTTCAAATTGCCGGAGGGGGAGAGAGCTCAGACCTGGTTTCTCAATTCACTCAATTTTACAGCGGAAAGGGTGCCTTCGGAAGGCATTTTCAAAACACGGAAGTTCTAGTCTTTCTTTGTTAACTTGGTGTTTTAACCTAGCGAAAACTCCAGTTGCTGGGATCACAGCGATAGTTTGGACCAATCAGCGCTTTAACAAGTCCATGGGGGCGCTTACATCTGTAACGCGGAAGTACTTTCCCAGCCCCGGATGCTTCGCTGCCACGGCTTCATACATGGCATAGGCCACGTTGCGATAGGAAAAATGCCCTGCCGCCCCGCTGCGCAACTCCGAAATGTACAAGGCCTCGGCAAAGTCCATTTTGAAGAGCGTCCGCTTGCGATACGCCATGGGCAGGAGGTAAAGCTCAGCCTCAGCGCTCCCCAGCCCGGCACTGGCGGAGGTCACTTTCTGCATGGCCTGCTCGTAGCGCGGCTCGAGGCCGGCAGCGGTAATGTCCGGAGGAGTGTCATAGCCGTGCAAACGGGTGAATCCCTGCTCAATTTGCGTGCAGCGGCGATGGCGGTGCATGTCACGGAAACCGCCAACATCCATCAGAATGTCAAAACAGAACTGCTGTCCGGAGTGGAAGGCGCGCAAGAGCTCGTCATGCGGGCCGCGGTTGCGTAACCCCAGGTCCACGATCTCGTCTCTTTGTTGACCTGACAACGACTGCACGCGTTCACGAACCTGGCGATAAGAATAGTGGCATGCCGAATAGATGAGAGTGGCCGCTAACTCCACTTCTAACGCGCCATTCTCCACCAGATCGACCAGCGGCGCCGGATCAATGGCAGCACCAGCCATTAGTTCTCTGGCCGCGCCAGCCAGCTCCTGGCGAGTGGCAGTTTCGTAAGCACAGGGAGTGGCATATTTCACCAGCGTAGGCGCGACTTTGATAGGCCGCATCAACTGTTGCTCCGCCCGTTCGCCCAGTTCAGGATTTGCCTGCTTGATCTCACTCACCAGGCCGCGAAGCCACTCTGATTGCACATTAAACGCCGGTTCTTTGGCTGCTTGCTTCAGCAAATCGCCCAGAGTGCGTGTTTCCTGATAGGGGCTGGAGAGTAGCCGGGAAATCTGTGTTTCCAGAGTGCGTGCATTCACAATCTGGCCCAGCGAAGTGTTGGTGGCCAGCGGCAACAGATAACGCGAGTTGTCAAAGGCCCGCGCGCGAAGGGTGCGCGTATAGGCTTCTTCCGCAAGATCAGCGGGACGCGGTACCTGTTGGGTGTAGTACTCCAGCATCTTCTGCGTGAGCACTTCGTACTCGGCGAAGAGGAAATCGGCTGTGGCTGTGTAGAGGCTGCGTTTGGCCGGATCGTCGAACTCGGGAATGAAGTAGCCGCTCTTCTTGAAATTCTGGTAACGCGTGGAACGTTCCTGCCCGTCCCAGCGTTGTTCATCCACCAGCACAATGGCTGCCAGGATGGAAAGCTTTTCAATGGCGAAGGCAATGTGGGCCAGGTCGGCGATGGAGCGGTGCCCGTATTGAAAGTAGAAGGTATTCAGGAACTGCTCGGCCTTCTGCTCTGAAATCTCTTTCAATGACTCCTTCATGGACAACGCTGACCGCGAATACTTGGCCATGGCATAGGCCTGGACTTCGGGATCAACGCCATGCACGGCAAATACGTTGACCTGGGCAGCCGCAGCCGAAGGGGAAGCAACCCCATTCTTCACTGCCGGCGGCTTGTTGTCAGGAGAGTTTTGCATGTTGGCTGCGTGCGGCTTCAATTGCGCGGCAATGGCTTCACTCATGGTGTATGGGAGATTCTATTCCATTGTCTTGTGGGAAACCCAAACAAAACTCGAATCGTCATCCCGGATCCCCGTCAGCGAACGCGCGCGGTCATCAGCGCGTGAGCAGGGGTGAGGGACCTTGCGTTTTGCAGACAAGATTCTCTCGGTGAAGGCGAGACGGTCTGAGAAAACAAAATCTCACGCCACCCGCAACTCACGTTCCTTCAACCCCAGCGCCGCAAACTGTGCCAGTCCTTTATGGGTTACGCGCAACACTCGGCTTTCTTCCACGCGTGCCAACCACCCGTCATTCAGGAAATGACCCAGTAGCGCCGATCCCACTGCGCCGGCAAGATGGGGCCGTCGTTCCGTCCAGTCCAGGCAACGGCGCGCGAAGGCCCGCCGGTTCGTATGTAGTTGCTTTACGTCGATGCCCAGATCGGCAAACCATTCCTGTCCACGCGTGGTCACCTTGTAGTCGCCTCGTCCGACAGTCGCGAGCATTCGCTTTTCTTCCAGTCGTTCAGCCAGCAGAACGGCGATGCGTCCAGCCATGTGGTCATAACAGCTCCTGGCCAGCATCATCTGTTCATCCACTTTGGGGCGCATCGATTTTGCTGGCGGCGCAACGGTTGAGATCGCGCCCAGCGCTTCCAGCGCATACGCGACCTTGGAGTTGCTCAACTTGTAGTAGCGACAGCGACCCTCGTCGCGAACGGTAATGAGCCCGCCGGAGGCCAGCTTGGCCAGATGCGCGCTGGCACTCTGCGGAGAAACCCCGGCTGCACGCGCAAGTTCGCCGGCGGAAAGTGACCGGTCATCGAGCAGCGACATCAACATGGCTGATCTTCCCGGATCGGCCAGCAATGATCCAAGGGTTGCGATGGCGTGTTTTCGGTTCAGCATCAGGTCTCCTTACGCAGGCGCCACGACGGCATCATCTTATGTTAGCGAAAACATCGCTTTGCATGTTTCATCTTGTGATGAAACGTGGTTGCACTGAAAACAAATACGATCAAATGGTGGATGGATGCTCATCTAAACTATTCGAGGCAGACATGGTGACCCAGGTGACAGGCAGCAGAGACCTAGAAGGAAGCAACCAGAAAGTCAGCATTCAGACAGAAGAGCCAGCGCAGAGCACCACTCCGCTGCGCGGCGCAATTCTGTGGACGCTCATCGCCACCAGCTTTGCCTTTGTGGTGGTGCAGCTTGATGTCACCATCGTCAACGTGGCCTTGCCGCAGATCGCTGCAAGCCTGCACAGCGGCGTAAGCGGACTGCAATGGGTAGTGGACGCATATACGCTCAGCTTTGCTGTTTTGCTGATTGCTGCCGGAGTGATGGGTGATCGCTTCGGGTCGCGGCGGGCGTATCTCGCCGGATTCTTTGTTTTCACCGCCGCGTCACTTGTCTGCGGCCTGGCGGGTAACATTCTGGTGCTGATTATCGCGCGCGCGGCCCAGGGCATGGGTGCAGCGCTGCTCGTGCCAAGTTCGCTGGCTTTGTTGAATCACTGCGCGAATGGCGATCCTAAATTGCGCGCACGCATGGTCGGCCTGTGGACGGCTGCCGGCGGCATCTCGATTGCCGCGGGGCCCATTGTCGGCGGCCTGCTTCTGGGACCATTCGGATGGCGCAGCATTTTCCTGGTGAATCTGCCCGTCGGAATTTTAGGCGCCTACCTCACCCTCCGCTATGTTCCGCGCGATGAGCAATCCGGTGGCGGGCGTTCTCTGGATATTCCTGGCCAGCTTCTGGCCATGCTGACGCTCACAGGCCTTACCGGTGCTGTGATTGAAGCGCGTCCGCTGGGGTTCACCCATCCACTCGTCATTGCTGGCTTTGTCGTAGCCATCCTCTGCGGCGCGGGGTTTGTGTTGGTGGAGGGGCGAAGCGCTGCGCCTATGCTGCCGTTGCGGTTTTTCACCCTGCCGAATTTCAGCCCGGCAATTGGTTTTGGCATCATCGTCAACCTTACTTATTACGGAGTGATTTTTGTTCTCAGCCTGTATCTGCAACAGGCCCGCGGATACTCCGCATTACAGGCAGGACTTGCCTATCTGCCGCTGACCAGCACATTCATCGTCTCCAACCTGATCAGTGGATGGCTGATTGGCCGGGCCGGATCGCGCCTGCCAATGACGCTGGGAGCGCTCATTGCAGCCACTGGCTATGGTTTGCTTCTGACGCTGGGACCACACACGCCTTACTACATAATGATGCCGGCCTTTATGCTCATTCCCGGCGGGATGGGACTGGGAGTTCCGGCCATGACCACAACCATTCTTTCCAGTGTGGAACGCAACTGGGCGGGAACTGCTTCCGGCGTTTTGAATACGGCCCGGCAGGCGGGTGCTGCTATCGGCGTGGCTGCCTTTGGGGCCATGGTGGCTGGTTCCAAGCTGGGCAGTTCAAAGCCGGGTGGATCGACGGCGGAGATGATTTCCGGCCTGCACACCGCTGCGGCGATATCGTCTTTGCTGCTGGTGATGGCGGCGGTGCTGGCGTATCTTGGAATCAAGAAAAGACACGCCACCTAGGTTTATTCATACCGCAAAGCCACCAGCGGATTTACCCTGGTTGCGCGACGCGCAGGAATATAGCACGCTATCATCGCCACTACGATCAATAGAATCGTCACCGCTGCCATCGACAGAGGATCAACCGATCCCATCTTGAACAGCACGCTGGAGAGATAGTGAGACACCGCGGCCCCAGCGATCAGCCCAACGATCATTCCCATCAGCGTGAGCTTGAGCCCGTTTCCGATCACCAGGCGAAAAACCTCGCCGGAAGTTGAACCCAATGCCATGCGAGTGCCAATTTCACGTGTACGTTGCGCGACCGCAAAGGACATCACGCCGTAAATTCCTACCGCGGCAATCAGCAACGCCAGTCCGGCAAGTATGGCCAGTAAAAGTGTGCGGAAGCGCGGCTGAGAAACAGAAGTGGCCACATTTTCTTCCATGGTGCGAATGTTGATCAACGGCTGGTTCGGATCAATCGCATGCACGGCCGCATTTAAGGAACTGATCTGGCTGCGCGGCTCGTTACTGGTTCGCAACACCATCGACAATCCAAACACGGGAAGAATTTTATTTCCCTGCACCACGGGAACGTACATTTCAGTGGGCGCCTCACTTGCCAGGTTCTGCTTTACATCACCCACCACGCCCACCACTTCCATCCAGGGAGTGTCTTTATCCGGAGTGGCGCCGAGTTGAAGGCGTTTACCCATGGGCGACTCATTGGGAAAGTACGTCTTCGCCATGGTCTGATTGATGACCACAACAAACGGCGTGTTCTCGCCATCTGCGCTGGTAATCCATCGCCCGCTGAGCAGCGGGATGCCGATTGTATCCCGGTAGCCGGGCGTGACAGTGCGATAGTTGGTCATGGTGTATTCATGCGCGCTTTTTGGAGGTCGCCCTTCAATGTTGAAGTGAATCACTGCTCCAGAGCCGCTGACGGGAAGAAAACTTGCAGCTCCCGCCGAACGTACGCCGGGAAGGCTGGAGGCCCTTTCAATAAGCCGGTCAAAAAATGCCATGCGTTCGGGAGCCGCAGCGTGTGCCGCCGGCGATACCGGCAAGTCCGCAATCAGTATGTGATCGACGCTGAAGCCGGGGGTAGTGCGCGAAAGACGATCAAACGTGCGAATGAGCGTTCCGGCGCCGACGAGCAGAAACATCGCAAGGGCAACTTCACTAACCACAAGCGCGCCGCGCAGCCTTTGAATACTGGCACCCGCCTGTCCGCGATCAGACTGATTCAGGGCCGAACGCAGATCCAGACCTGCCATGTGCAGGGCCGGAGCCAGGCCGAAGAGAAATCCTGCGAGCACAGCAAGCACAGTGGTGAATGCCAGAACAGTTGCGTCGACATGAACGTCACCAACCGGCGGAAGGCTGCTTTTTCCCAGCCGCATCAATGACGGCACAGCAATGTTAGCCAGAAAGAGCCCCAATCCTGCGCCAACCACAGACAGCGCAACGCTTTCCGTGAGCACAAGACGAATCACGCGCCAGCGGCTGGCTCCCAGAGCTGCGCGCACGGCAATTTCCCGCTGCCTCGCGGTGGCCCGAGCCAGAAGAAGATTCGCGACATTAGTGCACGCGATCAGCAGAACAAATCCAACTGCTCCCAGAATCATCAGCAATGCCGGCCGGATATTCTGCACCAGCTGCGCCTGCATGGGATTCACCAGGGTCAGAACGTTGGTATCGTACTCGGGATACTGTTGCTCCAGTCGTTTGCCGATCGTGGCCAACTCGGCGCGGGCCTGCTCCAAAGTCACACCCGGCTTCAGTCGCGCGATGGGTTGAATTCCAGGGTGCCACGAACGATCGTCGGGCAACGTCCTGGCCCAGGGTTCCAGGGCAAGCATCACGTCCGGCGACTGTTGCAGAAGCTGGAAACCTGCCGGCAACACTCCGATGATGGTAAAAGGCTTGTTGTCCAGAGTGAGCGGCTGGCCCAGCACCTTTGCATCTCCGCCAAAACGGCGCTGCCATAGTCCGTTGCTGATCAGAGCCACGCCTGCTGCGCCCGCTTTGTCTTCATCGGCGGAGAACGTTCTGCCGCGCAATGGGTCCACTCCAAGAAGATGAAACATATTGGCGTTCGCCATCTGTGCAGGCAGGCGTTCCGGATCGCCGGTCCCGGTCAGAGTCATATTGAAACTGCGGACCGCGCTCACCTCCGTAAAGGAGTGGCTTTGGCTGCGCCAGTCAACGTAATTCAGATAGGAGACGGAGAGGATCGGAAACTGGGGAATGCTCTCAGAAAGTAATACCAGCTTTCCCGGATCGCGAAAGGGCAGCGCTCGCAGCAAGACAGCATTGATTACGGTGAAGATGGCGGAGTTGGCCCCAATGCCGAGCGCCAGTGTGATAATGGCGATGGACGTGAAACCAGGAGTAAGGCGAAGGCGGCGTAGAGCATAACGAAAATCCTGAAGAAGGCTGTTCATAATGATGAGGACCACATCATACTGCGTTTGAGACTTAGACGAGTGCCGGAGTAAAGGGTGAGAGTGGTCGAAATAGGAATGCCACGCGCGTAAAAGATTCGCCGGGCACGAATGTGGTCTGATTCAGCCGTGAAATAGATGGAAATAAAATCCCTGCTCCTGCAAACCGCGCACCGCACCGCGCCCATGCCCACCGCGCCATGGATCATGGTGCAGAAATGGCATGATCTGCTTTTCGCACACTGGGCTGTTCCGGTGAATAAGCTGCGTGCACTCGTTCCGCGCGAACTGGAACTCGATCTGCGCGATGGCAAGGCCTACGTGGCCGTCGCTCCATTCTGGATGAGCGGCATTCGCGGACGTGGGATGCCGCCTCTTGCCGGTGTGCACACCTTTCCTGAACTCAACGTAAGAACGTATGTGACCTACCAGGGAATTCCGGGCGTCTACTTCTTCAGTCTGGATGCCGCCAGCCGAGTCGCGGTGAAAGGAGCGCGTTGGTTTTACGGTCTGCCGTATTTCTTTGCCAACATGTCTGTGCAAAACGGCTCTGCGCAAAATACGACTGAGTGTTTCGAGTATGTGAGTTCGCGCATTGATCATCCTCAGCCAGCCGAGTTGCGCACGAGCTGTTGGCCTGTGACTGCGCCACGCGTGCGCGAAAGGGAATCGCTGGAAGCCTTTCTCACCGACCGATATTGCCTTTACACAGTGGACAGAACGAAGGTATTTCGCGCGTACATACACCATCTGCCATGGCAACTGCAGGACGCAGAAGCTGAATTTCAGGTAAATACAATGGCCCGCGCCGCGGGACTGGAATTGCCCGATGAAAAGCCACTGCTGCATTTTTCCCGGCTGCTGGAAGTCCTGGTCTGGTGGCCCCAACGGGTTGGTTAATAATGCCAACTGGCCAGCAGAATGCCTTCTTGTTCCTGCTCTGGCCTGATGCTAACCTTCATGCCCAATGAGCACTCCAGATACGGCCAGAGCCGGCGCCAAGTTCGTCCTTCCCAACCCTGAGACATTTTTCAAGGCCCAGGCACGTAACCGTCGCGCTACATGGCGCATGAGCGCGCTGTGTGTCTTCGCGGCCCTGATCATGGGTATTCCGCTTACGCTGGTGCTCACTCCATTGCTCTACGCGCTCACGCTGGTTGCGGCGGACATCATGAATTACTTCTCGCCGCTGCCCGCGGAGTTCTGGAGCAATGTCAACAATCTTTCCAGCATCGCCTACCGGACCGCCGACTACCTCATCAACCAGCGCGGATCCATGGACGTGAATGAACTTGCTCTGGCAGCCGTGCTGATGCTGGCGCCAGGAATCGTGCTGGCATTTGTCATGTGGATGGGCATGCGTATGCTCTTCCGCCACGGTGGAGTGGGCGGCACGCTGGCCAGTCTGAGTGCGCGTGAACCGAATCCGGCGGACTTGAAAGAACTGCAACTTGCCGACGTAGTGCAGGAAATGGCGATTGCCGCGGGCTTGCCGGCGCCGCGCCTGATGCTGCTCGATTCAGCCGGCGCGAACGCAGCTGCGATTGGTACGTCAGCGGCGGACGCACGCATCGTGATCTCCAGGCGCCTGATTGACGATCTTGATCGCGACCAGCTTCAGGCCCTCATGGCGCACATGGTCGGATCCATCAGCAATGGCGATCTGCGCATTGCCTTTACCGTTACCAGCGTTTTCGAAGCCAGCGGGCTGATGGTTGCGATGATCAATGCGCCGTTTGGAAAGCAATCGCGCAGAACTCTGTGGAGGCTCTTGCGATACGCATTTCGCCGCGGCCCCCACGACGCCCAGATGGTGGATGCCGGAGAAGTGGGCGACCTGCTGGCAGATACGCTGAACACTGACACCTCTGACGTTGACCAATTCTTCAACACCCGGAATGCGGGGCTCATACGCAAATTCTTCCGCGTACTCCTCTTCCCGTTTATGTTTACCAATATTGCGGTAAAGCTGACGCTGTGGGTATTTTTTCAGATACTTCTGGGACCTTGCATGGCATTGCTCTGGCGTACGCGGCGTTACCTTGCCGATGCCACCTCCGTGGAGTTCACACGCAATCCAGAAGCCCTGGCAACGGCGCTGCAACAACTCAGCGAGGACAACAACGGCATTGCCGGCGCCGGCTGGGCGTCGCACCTTTTTGTGGTGAATCCTAAAGGCGATATCAGCCTGCGTGGCGTTGCGCCCGCACCACGCAAGCAGGAACAAATGCTGGCGGCATGGCGGTCAACGGCGAGTACCGGCTACATCCCGGCAGCAAGGACACCCGACGCTGACAGCACGGAATGGAGCCGCGGACGCCTAGAAATGATGGATACCGCCAAAGCTGCCGTTACAGGTAACGCGCTTGCGGCGACCCGCATGGCGGCGTTCGCCAAGCTGATGGGGAGCACGCCTGAGTTTGGCTTTCACTACATTCCTGATCCCGAAGATTTCGAAGCAGCCAGCAAAGGCGATGCTGCCGCCATCGAACGCCTTCGTCATTTGAAGGAAGCGCGCGCACAGGCAGAGGGGACCGGAAGCGCCGGCAGCCAGAGCGGCCTGCAGTCTGAAAGTTTTCTCTCATTCCATCCCCCGCTGGGCAAACGGGCCAAGCGGCTGCAAAAAATGGGATCGCGCCTGATGGCGCCGACCAGGCAATACGGTTTCGGCCTGAAGATCTTCATGTTCGTTCTATACCTGATCGTCGGTCCGGTGCTGGTGGCCGCGGGTGTGGTGACGCTGGGTGCTGTTGCGCTGATGATCATGCTGAACCTGATGTTCCTCGGCATCTGGCTCACGGTGATCCACTGGGCATTCGGGCAGGACTGGGTCAGCAACTATCACGGCTTTATGAGATTTGTGGATGAAATAGAGAAAGCTGTCAGTTCCGCCCAGCACAGGCGATGAGAGAAGCATTCGATACAGAAATTTCACCCATGCTGAAAACAGTGTTTCAATCTGCAGAGAGTATGTGACCATATTGAAGCGCCTGGTGGTTATGGATATTCACCACTTTTCATCTCGAATGTAGTCGGAGCGCATAGGACAAATGTTTCCGAAGAGGGCTCGCGCCGCCCACGCGCGTCGAGCCCGATGCGGCAGGAGCCTGAGGATGCAGCCGGAAAAATTGCACCTGCGGCGGGTTGGAGCGAAGCGACAAGTATTTTAGGAGGCAGGTTGTTTCTTTATCTTCTAATTGCCGTCATTGTGCTGCTGCTGGTCTTCCTTTGGAAGACCTACAACGGACTCATCTCCATGCGCAACAACCTGCATAATGCCTGGTCAGATATTGATGTCCAGCTCACGCGCCGTCATGACCTGGTTCCCAACCTGGTGGAGTCTGTAAAAGGCTACATGGCGCATGAGCGCCAGACTCTGGAGGCAGTGACCGCGGCCCGTTCTGCCGCGATGCAAACCGGAGGAGACATTGTCACGCGCGGTGTGGCGGAGATGGCTTTGGGCAATGCCGTCGGAAATCTGTTTGCGAAATCGGAAAAATATCCTGAATTGAAAGCGTCGCAGAACTTCATTCTGCTGCAGGAGCAGATCACATCCACGGAGAACCGCATCGCCTTTGCCCGCCAGCATTACAACGAGACGGTCAGGCAGTTCAATACAAAGATCGCCGAATTTCCAAACAACCTGATGGCGGGAGCGTTTGGTTTCTTGCCGGAGAAGCTCTTCCTGATGGATGCAGGTGATCGTGCCAATGTGGCGGTGAAGATTTGAGCGACGCTCCTGAATCAGCGGTACAGAATTCCAGACCGGCGTTGAAACTGGCGCAGATCATACTCGGAATTCTGAGCATCTTTCTGGGTACGGCGATTGGCCTGCTCATGGTGCGCGGGCTATTGGTTTCCGGCAGCTTAAAGCGCGATGCCTGGAACATCGGCGGTGTCTTTGTATTCTGCCTTCTCGCGGTGTTCCTGGTATGGATTGGAACGCGCGCCGTGCGTCGCGGCCGAGGTCAGATTGTTCCTGCGCCAACCGTCAGATGGGGCAGGATGCTTGGCGGCGTCTGGCTGATCTTCTTTGCCCTTCATTCTCATTTCCATCCGGAAGCAAACGCATTCAAGGCTGATAACGCCAGCGAAGCTTTTGGCATGGGGGTGGCAACGATCTTGATGATGGCAGCGGGGATCATGCTGATTGCGAATTCGCTAAAGAGCTTTATGAGCAAGCCTTCTCAAAAGAAGAGTGTTTGACTTACTAAGGACTCAGAAAAGCAAAAAGCCCGGACTCATCCGGGCTTTTTTAAAGCTAATGGCTGGAAGCTAGAAGCTACTTATTTCATCGCTACCAGGCGCGCGTTCAGACGGGATTTATACCGCGAGGCGGCGTTCTTGTGGATCAGGCCTTTCTTGGCGGCCTTGTCGATCATCGATACGGTGCCGGAGAACGCGGATTTGGCGTCTGCGGACTTACCCGATTGCAGAGCTTCACGGAACTTGCGCAGCGCAGTACGCAGCTGGGATGTGTTGGCGCGGTTGCGCGCGGTACGCGTTGTGGTCTGGCGGGCGCGTTTCAGCGCCGAAAAATGATTTGCCATGTGGCTTGCTGGTTCCTTCTAGATGTATTTCAGCGGGTCTGCCGAAGAACTTATTTTACTTGTATTTAGCGGTTTTGGTCAATGGAGCGGGCCGGGAGAAAGACTACGGTGTCGAGCGGGTAGGGATCTCTCGCTCGAGATTAAAAGACAAAAGCTCAAGATAAAGAAAAAAAACTACACCGGCAGCTCGTCCTGCTGCCATTCCGAAGTTGTGACCTTCGGCTCCGAAGCCAGATGAATCACCAGCTGCTCCAGCACCATGCGTTTGCTGGGCGGGTTGGACCTCAGTTGCACGTCTGCGCGGGCGATGAGCCGGATAGCCCGGGTGAGTTCTCGGCGGGATTTGTAACGTCGCGCCTGCCGGATGATGTCTTCAGCAGCGAAGGGCGGTACGCGGAACCCTTGCCACAGGGCCTGCCATATCGCTCGTGAGTCGCGCACGTTCTTCTCCAGGATCACCAGCATCTGGCGGAAGGTACGCGAGAGCATATAAAGGTGGCCGATGGCAGCATCGTCGCCGTCACCGGTGGAGAGCAGCGCATCGAGCACGCCAAGAGCACGAGTCTTGTCTTTGGCCGATATCGCGTCTGTGAGTTCATAAAGCGACCGCTGTTTGGCGGCCAGCACCATGGTTTCCACATCGCCCAGGGTGATCTGCTTTTTTTCACCCACATAAAGGATGAGCTTTTCCAGTTCGCGGCTGACCAGCATCATGTCTGCACCCAGTGCGTCGATCAGTTCGCGCGCGGCGTCCTGTTCCAGCTTCACGCCTTCTTTTTGTGCGTGACCCAGGGCCCAGCGGATACCGTCGCCTTCTTCCACGCGGGCCAGCTCAACCAGTGCGCAGTACTGGCCAAGGGTCTCGCGAATGCGCTCATAACGATCTTTGTCCTGCATCTCCATGCGGCGGATGTCAGCGGGAATGCTTAGGTGGTCAGCGACAAAGATGAGCACTGCGGCTGGATTGGGATCCTTTACATAAGCTTCGATGGCGGCAAATTCTTCGGCATGCGAACCGCGCGTATATAGGTTCTTGACGCCGCGCACAAAAAACACCTGGAAGGGCGCCATCAATGACGGCGTCTGGGCGCGGTCAAGCACTTCAGCCACGCTCACCTCAGAGAGATCAAGATCGTGCATGCTGAAGTCGCGCAGATCCTCCGGAACCAGATGGGCCAGAAGCGCCTGACGGCACTGGTCGCGAAAGAAGACTTCGTCACCGATGAAGACGTAAGCGGGGCGGAGTTTGCGGCTCACGACTTCAGAGACGAATTTCTCTGATGGAGCAAAGCTGCGTCCGGCGGCCATTAGAAGGCCTCCAGAATGTCACTGACCAGAGTGCGGGCAAAATCCTGCGACATGCGTTGCAGAGCAGGCGTCTCTTCTTCAAAAAAGCTGGCTACTTCCCGCGAGACCTGATATTGCTCGCGGAAGCTGTAATTCGGATTTTCAAACAATACATGGCCGGCTTTGTCCGTCAGCGTGACTTTCATCGTGACCGTCACCACGGCGCTGGAGATACGTCCGCTCTGTGCGTCATAGGTCAGGGGCGAGGCCAGTGCGGAGAGGACTGTGCCTTTGAGAGTGGCATCAGAATCGGCAGTAGTGGTGACTACGCGATAGCGAGTGCGTCCAATAAATTCACGAACCACGTCCTGCGTGAGTATCTGCTCAATGCGATAGGTCTGAGTCTGATTGATGAAAACCGGCACGGCCAGGACATGAACATTCTGAGGCAGACGATTGGCCTTGCCGGCAACGTGGTATCCGCAGCCGGAGAGAACACCGGCAAATGCAAGCATGGCCGCCAGCGCTGCGCGTTTGATTGTTCGGGTTCCCAGATTTTCCGCCAGGGTCACTGCACTTTTCCATGTGGCCGCACAGCAGCCAGAGAGTTGGCACAATCAACGGCTGTCAGGGCAGACAGGCGGAGATTGTCCACCGCCGCCCACAGCCAGAATCCGTTTTCGCGGGAGGGATCACGGCGGACGGCGACCAGAATTTCATCCTTCCCCGCTACATTTACATTGCTGGGCGAATCTTCCAGCGAGCGCGACACCAGCACGTGTTCACCGGCCAGCGCCCGCGAGAAGTCGCCGGCAGAGATGCTTTGCTCCAGCTCAACGTAGATGGAGAAGGTATGCGCATGGAAGACCGGGGCCTGCACCAGCATCAGGGCTGGAACGGGAAGATGTTCGCCCAGCAGCTTTCGCAAATGGCTTACTACGCGGCGCTCCACAACTTCCAGTCCGGTTTCAGCTTCAGGACCGAAGCGTCCCACCATATTGAAGGCAACCTGGGTATCAAAGACCTTGGTGGGCATCTGCTGGAAGGAGAGCAGGTTCACCGTTTGCTCGTGCAGCTCATCCATACCGGTCCGGCCAAGTTCAGAAACGGGCTCAAAAACCGTAGCCGCGATGCGCGTAATGGTCCCGGCTTTTCGCGCGCGAAGCATGAGCAAGGCCAGCGTTGTTGCCGCCGGATGGGCTGTGACCAGAACATTTGAATCCAGAGTTAATTTCGCCGGTTCGCCCAACTCACGCTCAATCCACGGCGAACTGATGGGTACGCCAGGTTCGTCTTCCAGTGCGTAGGAAAGGTCAACAATGGCGCTTCCGGCTGCGCGAGCCTGCTTCATGGCGCGCCTGGTGAACTTTACATCGGAGGTGAAGAAGGCGAAATCGACATTATCAAACTGATCGCGCCCGGCGGGTTGGATAAACGATATTTCGTCGCCGACCGGCTCAAGCTGTCCAAGTGACTCATTATCGTCCAGCAGGCGGGTGTCATGCGCAGGGAAGTTGCGGTCTTCCAGCACTTCTTTCAATTCCTTGCCTTTGAGCGAAGCTGCGCCGACAATCGCAACCCGGAAGAGGTTGTTGTTTTCAGTCTTCATCTTGGTTCGGGAGCTTCCTCATAAGCCGGAGGCGTTGGCTCACTGGGACGCCGGCGGAAAGTAAAGGAGAGACGCGAAATCACGCCGCTCAACATATAAGAAATGGCCACAGTAAAGAGCACATAGCGCGAAAAGAATATGACGGAATACAGAATCAGGCAAATGACAATCAAGACCCAGAATGGACGACGGCTACTCAGGTTCAGGTCCTTGAAACTGTAAAAGCGCCAGGTGCTTACCATGAGGAAAGCCACGGCAAGAATCACGGCCATCCATATCAGGGCGAGCCACCAGAAGTTAATGGGTTCGCCGCCTTTGAGGTGGACCGTGGCAGCGATTACGCCTGCGCCGGCCGGTATCGGCATACCGACAAAATATTTTTTGCCCGGACGCCCCGGATTGGAAGGCTTGGGATTGTGCTGGATGTTGAAGCGCGCCAGCCGGCTTGCCCCGGCAACCAGAAAGATGAATGAGGCGATCAACCCAAGTTGCACGACTCTGGCGGGAAATGCCGACGCCCCCAGGTCTGCAAGCCAGAGCCAGCGGAATCCCCATACGAACGCCAACACGGCAGGGGCAACGCCAAAGGTGATCACGTCAGCCAGGGAATCAAATTCGCGGCCAAAATCGCTGGTCGTGTTCGTCATGCGGGCGATACGGCCATCCAGACCGTCGGCGACCACCGCAATACCGATGGCCAGCGCAGCAATGTCAAAGTCCCTGGCATCCGTCTGCGATCCACGCATGGTGTGAGCAAGAGCGAAGTAGCCTGCGCCAATATTTGCGGCCGTGAAGAGGGAGGGCAGAATGTACATGCCCTTGCGCATGCGCCTTTTCTGTTCCGGCGGAAGCTGGTCTTCCCAGCGACGCATGGGGGTTGGAATTTTCATTGATTCACCCCTGATTTCTGATTCACCCCTGATTTCTGTGCGCCAGATTTTGCTGACCTTGTGTCTCCGGGCTCCGGGGGAAGATTGCCCGGTTGCGCGACGCGCATCCGCGCCAGCACAGATGACCCGCCGCGCACGCGATCGCCCACACGCACCTCAAGATCATGAGGCAGGGGGAAGATGACATCCGTGCGCGAACCAAACTTAATCAGCCCAACGCGCTGTCCGCGAGCGAGGGTGTCGCCGGCTTTAAAGTCGAAAATGATGCGCCGCGCAATGAGGCCGGCAATCTGCTTGAACATCACCGTCATGCCTTCACCTTCCACGGAAACAATGTTCTGCTCATTAGCATCCACGGAAGCGGCATCCATGGCATTGATGAACTTTCCTCGCTGGTAAACAACTTCCTTGATGACGCCGGCGATGGGTGAACGATTCACATGCACGTCAAAGACATTCAGGAAGATGCTGATGCGCGTGCAAGGCTTGCCATCCATATGGGTGGGAGCAATGTCCGTCACCTTGCCATCGGCAGGTGAAACCAGCAAACCGGGCTCGGCGGGAATGCGGCGATCAGGATCGCGAAAGAACCACAGGCAGAACGCTGCCAGTAGTATGGGGAAAATAGCGAACACGGGAACGGTAAGCCACCACAATATGGCGGCCACCACCAACATCCCCAGAGCATAAAAGATTCCTTCGCGAGCCATCTCCCTGATTATACGAGGTGTCACAAGGCGGAGATTTAACTTACTTGGTGAATCCGTTCGCCCGGAAAAGAAAGCTTTTTGGGGGCAGGGCGCAAGGGCTTCAGCTTCTTTCAGGCCAGCGGAATATTCTTGCGAAGGCTATATTTCCCAGAGGTCCTGCCACTCTACTGTTACAAGAGACAAAGTTCATCCGTTTACTGCTATTAAAGGCAAAGGGCGCGTCCCGGAAGTCGCGCCCTTTATCTATTTTGACCGCTTTTCCAGCTCTTCAGCCCTTGTTCCCACCTCTAAAAGCACAAACCTCTCCTTTTTAGCGCAGAGCACCAAAAAAGAGAGGTATGAAATTCGGGAAACCCGGTTTTAAGCGACCTGTGTTTGCCCGCGTTTGTACTCGCACTCAATGTTCTCCATCAGGTCTTTCAGACGGAGTTTGAGCTTCTTTAGACGCACCTCTTCCAGCTTTTCGTCGTCAGAGAGATAGCGTCTTTCAATCAAGGAGTTGAGACGCAGAGAATGTTGGGTGTGTTCCTGGGCCAGCCTACGAAATTCTTCGTGGCCGGCCAGAAGCTGTTCGCGAACGGAATCTACCATCCGGAAGAACCTCCTACCTGTTTCTTCACGGAACGTTAACACACCACCAGAGCCGGTTCAATGAAATTCCGGGCAAGAAATCAGAAAGAAAGCTTGAGCAGAATGGCATCCTCGGGGGGGCCGGAATAGTAGGATTTTCGCCGGCCAATGTTCGCAAAACCCAGCGTTTTATAGAGTTCCTGGGCTGCCAAATTGGATTCGCGCACCTCTAAATGCACCGTTTTCACGGCGGTTCCTGAGTCGTGACTTCCAACGGCATGACCCAGGAAACCACGCATCAACTCCGTCCCAAGGCCCCGCCGCCGCAAATCCGGGCTTACAACAATGTTTTCGATCTCCCAATCCCCTTCCAGTCCACGTGCGACCAGGAAACCATTCACAATTCCACCTGTCTCTGCCACAAGTAAGCAGCTTTTCTGCACAAGCTTTGGTGCAAAGAGATGTTCATAGTCAGCCAATGCCCAGTGCGCCGCCGTGGCACTTTTCTGGGCAAGTTCCAGCAATCTGGGGATGTCTTCCGGCGTACCCAAACGCAGTGTAGGCTTCATGTCCGTGCGCCTTTATGAAAGATCTCTGCGTCAGAGCGGCGGATGTAGTTGGCGTCCAGTTCTTCCGCGGGCACCGTGTCTCCGGCCAGTAGTTTACGCAAGCCAAGCCTGCCGACCAGGGCGCTATCGGGCCGCTGCACAAGTTCGGTCCGGGTCCGTGCCGGCGCAAGCGTGGCGATAGATTCGTCGCTGGTGATGAGAGTTGTTTCCGGATGTTTTTCCAATTGCTCCAGCAACTCTGCCTGGGAACGCAAAGATTCATCGATCAGCGTGGTGTTGCTTTCAGCCGGATGCGCGAAATAGAGGCCAAGATATATCTGATTTCGCCCGGCATCCAGCGCCGCGGCGACGGGGCCTTCCACTTCCGCGAGGCTGGCAAGAGCAGCGAGCAATGAGACGGTGGCGATCGGCTTTCCACCGGCTTCCGCCAGACCTTTAACTGCGCCCAGTCCAACCCGCAATCCCGTGAATGATCCCGGACCCGAGGCCACGGCGAAACCGCCAAGATCATGGATGCGAAGGCTGCGTTTCGTAAGGAGAGACGCGACGGTGGGAACCAGTTGCGCGGAAAATGTTCCGCCCGCAATGGGCGACGTCTCCAGCACACGATACGTATGCGCATCGCCTTCCGCCAGCGTCACGCCGCCGGACTTTCCCGACGTATCTATTCCCAATAAATACATGGCTTTAAATTCTGTCGCTTCGCTCCAAACCGCTGGAAATTGTTTTTCCAGCGATGGGCGTGAAGGATCCTATTGAAGCGGGCTCACGCGCGTGGACGGCGCGAGCCCTAAATACTTCTCTATTCGCTCCAAACCGCTAAGAATCAGGGATGGTGGTCATTATAGTTGGCTCCTGAATCAAGCGGCCCCTCGCAAGGCGTACTCGCCGCAAAAAAAGCAGGAGACTTCTACACTCCCGCGGGAGCTTCCTGTACCAACTCCAGCAACACGCCGCCGGCGCTGGCAGGATGGACAAATACATAAAGATGGCCGCCAGCCCCTACTTTGATTTCCTCGGAGATCAGGCGCGCGCCGGACGCTTTCAACTGGTCCACTGCCTGAGACAGATCCGGGACGTGGAGGGCCACGTGGTGCAAACCTTCACCGCGCTTTTCCAGGAACCTCGCGACGGTGGAATCGGCGCTGGTGGGCTCGAGCAGTTCAATGCGGCTATCGCCCAGCGGGATCATGGCGACTTTCACCTTTTCGCCTTCGATAACCTCTTCGTCTATGATTTCCAGCCCCAGCGCTTCGTAGAATTTCCTGGCCTGGGCCAGTGACTTCACGGCAATTCCCAGATGATCAATGGTATGAGTCATAAATGAAAACGCTCCATCGATTTCAAATTTGAAATTTAAAATTTGAAATTTAAAATCTGAATCTGTTATCTGCTCTCTTCCGCCAATCCGAAATTAGCCACGATTTCTTCCACCAAGGAATACGGATCGCGATGGTGTTCAGCGATTTCCGTGGCCAATCGTCTCAGGTCGGATTCCTGAAGACGTTCAGTCATTAATTTCTGCAGCAGAGATTCGCGCAACATCTCCACCAGCCGCTCACGCCAGTTGGAGATTTTTTTCCTGAGCAGCAGGTCTTTCTGTTGCAGAAATTTTTCATATTCCACAATGGTTGCCGCCAGCTCAGGAATGCCTTGCCCGGTACTGGCGATGGTCTTCACGATCGGTGGCGTCCAACTGTCACTGCGGATGGCCAGACTCTGCATGGCGCGGATTTCCCGCTCAACACGCTCAGCGCCTTCGCGATCACTCTTGTTGATCACGAAGATGTCGGCGATCTCCATGATGCCGGCTTTGATCGTCTGCACGTCATCGCCCATGCCGGGAACAAGAATGACAACGGTGATGTCAGCCAGACGCACGATGTCGACTTCATCCTGGCCGACCCCTACTGTTTCGATCAAAACAATATCTTTGCCGCTGGCATCGAGCGCCGTGGCAACATCGGTGGTGGCGCGTGCCAGTCCTCCAAGACAGCCGCGGGTGGCCATGCTGCGAATGTAGATACCCGGATCAGCATGATGAGACTGCATGCGGATACGATCACCCAGAATCGCGCCGCCGGTGTACGGGCTGGTGGGATCCACGGCGATAATGCCCACCGTTTTTTCCTGCCGGCGATATTCGCGCGCGAGCTGGTCAACCAGCGTGCTCTTGCCTGCGCCGGGTGCGCCGGTAAGCCCGATCACGCGTGCGCGACCGCTCAGTGGAAACAAAGCCTTGAGCAGGGCGACGGAATCAGCATTGCCATCTTCAATGGTGCTGATGGCACGCGCCAGGGCACGCACCTCGCCGGAGCGGATGCGATCAACCCAGCTTGTGACGGCAGCGTTCGTCAAGGATCTCAGTCCTTCAATATTTGTCTTGCTATCACTAATCTCTGTATTTCACTGGTGCCTTCGCCAATGGTGCAGAGTTTCACATCGCGATAAAACTTTTCCGCCGGATAGTCTTTGATGAAGCCGTAGCCACCATGGATCTGGACGCCTTCATTCGCGCACCGTACGGCAACTTCGCTGGTGTACAGCTTCGCCATCGACGATTCCAGCGTTGTCTTCATGCCTGCATCTTTCATGCTGGCCGCCCGCATGGTGAGCAGGCGCGCTGCATCGATCTCTGTGGCCATGTCTGCCAGCTTCCATTGTATGGCCTGAAATTCGCTGATGGCTTTGCCGAACTGCTTGCGCTGCTGGGAATAGTTCAACGCAGCTTCATAAGCTCCCTGCGCCATGCCCAGACCGAGCGCTGCAATCGAGATGCGACCGCCATCCAGCACGCGCATGGCGTCAATAAAACCGTCGCCTTCCTTTCCCAGGAGCGCATCTTCGGGGACCCAGCAGTCTTCAAAAATCAGCTCCGACGTATCGCTGGCGCGCAGCCCGAGTTTGTTTTCTTTTTTGCCGGGACGAAATCCCTTTGTGCCTTTTTCAACCACGAATGCCGAAAGACCATGCGTATGCGCAGTTTTATCGGTCACGGCTATGACCACGGCGACATCGGCATAACTGCCGTTGGTGATGAAAGTCTTGGTACCGTTTAATACCCAGCCATTTTTTTTGCGCACGGCGTTCATGCGCGCTCCGCCGGCATCAGAGCCGGAGTTGGGCTCAGTCAATCCCCAGGCGCCAATGTGCTCAGCCGTCGCCAGCTTGGGAATGTATTTCGTTTTCTGCTCGGCGTTGCCGGCCAGATAAATATGGTTTGAACACAAGGAGTTGTGTGCCGCCACAATGATGCCAACCGAGCCATCCACACGCGAGAGTTCCTCAATGGCGGTCACGTACTCAACATAGCCCAGACCCGCGCCGCCGAGTTCGGTAGGAAAAATCATTCCCATCACGCCCATCCTGCCGAGCTCTTTGACGACCTCGAGGGGGAACTGGCCGTGTTCGTCCCACTTCATCACATTGGGAAGGACTTCGCGCTCCGCGAACTCGCGAATTGATTTCTTCAGGTGTAACTGTTCCTCGGTAAGCTGAAAATCCAAGCTGCCTCCTCGCATTACAGACCAGGACGGAGGGGTGGACTCTCCGCCCAATTCATCTTCTATCCATCACTTTGGGCAAAACAGATGATTATTTCACAGGATCGCGTTTTCCGGATTGTCGCACGGCTTGAAACAGCATTTGAGCATTTGAGGCGATCAAGGTCATTGGATGCAACACCGTCACTGGGATGGAGAAGACACGAATGTGCGGCGACGAGCGCGTCTTCACTCGCTAAGACCTCTTTGTTGGTGATTTGCCATTGCTACTCTGCATCCAACAAACAAGTCGACCTGATACAAGCAGCTCGCTTTCGAGCGGCGCTTTGTATGAATCCATGCCCAGAAGTTGATTCACCGTAAGGCAGCGCCAGCTTTCCTGACATTAGAAGTTTTAATCACCCTCTAATGGCTTTTTAATGTTCCGTCCAGAAAGGACTAAGAAAGTTGTTCCGGTAAGCCTTACCCAGTGTCTTACTAGACAACAGGTTAGAAACGCTGCTCGAAAATGCCACTCGAGCGCGGAAGTTGGACATTCCAGCCACGCATGATGCCTAGGATGGATGCCTTGGCTGCTTGATCGCACGAATGTCCAGCCCATGAAGCAGGAGAACCATTTTTCCGGCGGTTCGCCTTACCTGCTTCGATTCAGTGAAAGCAAAAGAAATATCGCACACCGATCTTCGCTTAAGAATCGGACGGCCGTGGTGTGCGCAATACAGAACCGGAGAAGAAAATATGAACACCCAAAGACTTGCCAGACTGCTATTCATTTTTATTTCGTTATTGAGCTTTGCTCAATTTGCCGCTGCAGCCGTACCAGCAGCCCCATCGCCTATTGCTCCTGCAGCGGGAGCCAGTGTTTCGGCTCCGCTCAGCATTTCCTGGTCGGCTGTAAGTGATCCCAGCGGCATTATTGCCTATAACTGGCAGGTCAGCGCATCTTCAACTTTCGGTACCGTTGTTGCACAGAACTCCACCATGGGCCCGACACAGGACACCGTGAGCGGTCTGTCGAATGGCACATATTTTTGGCGCGTGCAGGCAGTAAACAGCGCTTTTGTTCAGGGAACATGGTCATCGCCGCGCAGCTTCACCGTCAGCGGGACGACCGCGGGAGGCCTCGGTGCCCCCACATTGGATCCGACGCACGCGTACTCGACTTTTCATCCGCGTGAGGTCATTGTTTTCAGCTGGTCGCCGGTCCCCGGTGCGGCAACTTATATTCTTCAGGCTGCCACCGATCCCAGCTTCCCGGTTGCTACGCGTCTTCAGTTCGACAATATTCCTAATCCGACCTATGCCTTCGCAGAAGCTGATCAGGGTGCTTATAGCGCACGAGTTTTTGCCGTGGATGCCAACGGCGTTCTGAGCGCGCCTTCGAATACGATCTCTTACTCGGTCTCTTATAACAATCCGATCTCTGCGCCTCCCACCATCATCTCGCCGACGGGCGCCGGGACTCTTACGTTGCCTATCACATTCAAATGGACCGATGTTCTCAATCCGCAGCCGAGCGGGTATGAGTTGCAGATTGCCAAAGACTCCGGCTTCCAGACCATTGAGGAGGACGATCCGCAGCTGAATGACCCCACGCGGACGGTGCTCTCACTCACGCCGGGCACAAAATTCTGGCGCGTGCGGTCAGCCCAGGGTGACGCTTCACCAACCACGGCGGCAGAAACCAAGTTCTCCTCCAGCGGAAGCTTTACGGTCAGTTCGGCGCCGGCATCACCGGTCGCGCTGGGCTTTACCGCCAATCCGGTCTATAGCGGCGATACAACATGGGTTTCTGTGCAGCTATCGAGTGCGGTCGGGCCGGGTGGCGCAGTGATTAACCTGACCAGTTCCAATCCGAACGCAGCGCCGGTACCCGCAACTGTCACTATGCCGGGAAACCTTGGCTGGCTGCAGTTCCAGATGCAGGCAGGCCAGGTTGTTTCATCCACCCCAGTTACCATCACCGCGACGGTGAACGGAGCCAGCGCCACGGGACAACTTACCGTGCTGCCACCATCACTCAAATCAATTTCGATTTCACCGAATGCAGTGAATGGCGGAGCCCAGCCAATCGCTACCGTGCTTTTGAACGGTTTTGCGCCATCCGGCGGAGCAGCGGTGAACTTCACCAGCAGCTCGCCGGCGGTGATTGCTCCAGCAGTAGGGACAGCGCCCGCGGGGAGCACGCGAGTAGGTGTGGTCCTGAATACAACAACCGTGACCGCCACCACTACGGCAAAGATTACGGCCACCATGAATGGCGTGAGCGTAAGTGCACCGTTGACTCTGGCGCCGCAAGGACAGCCAGCCTCAATCTCGTTGAGCCAGTCTTCGATAACCGGAGGAACCGCGGCGTTCGTGACAGTTACTACTGCCGCGCCTGCAACCAGTGATCAGATTTTCCAGGTCACCAGCAGCAGCCCTTCCATTACCGTGCCTGCTTCTCTGTTGCTTCCGCGGGGAACAACTTCAGCCAGGTTCAACATTTCAACTTCAGCCGTGACCAACCTCACGCAGGGAACCATCGCAGTCTCCGGTGGAGGCGTTACACAGTCGGCCGTTCTGACTCTGAATCCTGCACCACCGGCCCCCGCCACCGCCAACCTGACCGTGACGGCCAATGGTCGCAGCGGAATACAAGTGACTTCCAACCCTGCTGGTATCAGCGTTGCGGTGGGGACAACCGGATCGGCGGCGCTGCCCTCCGGCAACAAGGTTACGCTTACCGTTTCCGGCGGCCGAGTGGCAATATGGACCGGAGCATGTTCAGCTAACAAGACCGCCAGCTGCACATTTACCCTGACTGGAAATTCTTCCGTCAGCGCTAACGTGCAATAACACTAACGCGCCTTGTTTTGAAACAATACGCGTTCGAAAACAAACGGGCTCCTGTCAGGTTTTCATGACGACGGGAGCCCGGTTGTATTTATCGGGCGTTAATTACTATCTATCGATCTTGATCCGGCAATGGCTCCTGACGGTAAAGTTTGATGGAATGTTGAACGGCTGAAATCAACAGGATCAGGACCATTCCGGATATTCCAATCGTCCCGCCAATGCTGAACAGGCGATAGCTGCGGCCCAGCAGATGGACTGTCGATTTCCAGAAATAGGCCACCAGATTGCCCACACAGAGCAGCAGTCGAAGCTCGGTGGGTCCCATCTTGAAGTATGAGATCTTGAAATCGCCCACGGTGTATGTGGCCAGATAAACCTCAATGGACAACAGCAGGTAAGCGACCAGGAGACCCAAGGCAACTTCCGGCGCCATGTATCCGGACAATCCCAGACCTCCGAGCAAAAAAAAGGCGCTGAAGGCGTCCACAATATGGTCAACATAAAATCCGTAGCGCGGGCGGCAGTGGTTGCGATAGCGTGCCAGGGTTCCGTCCAGGCTGTCACCCAGCCAGTTCAAAGCCAGGCACACCACCACAAGCAGCAAGCCCGCTGGATTGGTCTTTGACCACCAATAGCCTGCTCCAGCTCCGGCCATTGCCAGAAGCCCGATTAAGGTAAGGTGATCAGAATTGATCCATGCTGGAGCGTGCGCGGCCAGCCAGAGAAGGGTCTTCTTTTCGGCGGTGGCAAGGAAGCTCTGTTGGATTCGCCGGGCTTCAGTAAAGTTCGATGTAGGAACATTCGATGAGGGAACAACGGACGGTGCTTTGCGGCTGGAAGAAAACGACTGGGTAACGGAATGAATGCTGGGCATGAGAACCTCCGCTCAAGGGTGAGCGAGGGCATCATGCGTTTTCATCACATCAAACGGCAATGCAGCGGGCATCAATTCTGGATAACCCACACCTCATCGCGTAAATAGCAGCATTTTAAATGGTTTAGCTTTCCACTCAGGCAAGTCAGACAGTCAGGTAACCCCGCACTGGCGTATTTCAACGCGAGGCTCAATTCGCGGCGGCTTCGTCATTCTGTCGCAACGCGATGATTGGCGCGTTGTGAGGTCTCATCCGCTGCTGTGCTCTTTAGCACACATCCATGTGCAAGAGCTTTCTTAAGTTCCATTTCTGAATTCCGGTATCGCTATGAATTCAAAAGTATTTTTGGTTTTCTTGCTGATTGCAATACATTAATTTTCCTAAGGACCAGAGTACCTGCTTGACTCCGTGGGTGAGTCAGCGGACAATCTCTAGCAACTTGGCAAGAACACCCCGCAACTTAGATTGAGCAGGAATTTTCCCAGGCTTTACGTTTTACCTCAGCAGTAACTGCTCATTCGGAGAAGACATGGATACCCAGGACCCCAGCGTGGCTAGTAAGCCGCGTGATGAGAGGCTTTTCGTCGATCGCGCCAATCGACGTGAGCTTTGCATACCAATTCGATTTCGCCGTGCAGGAACTGAAGACTGGCTCATGGGTGAAACCATCAATCTGAGCGAGTCCGGTTTACTGTTTACGGCCAATGAGCTATTGGAAATCGATACCCGACTTGAGATCACGTTCCAGATCTCCGGTCCCCCGCTGATTGCCCGTAGTACCCGCGTGGCCCGCATTGTCCGGCGCATGTTGAGCAACTGGCCGGAAACACGAATCATGTTTGCCGTGGCCTACGCGTCTCAATAAGAAACCTGCAAACCAAACCATCAGCAACAAAGTCCCGCGGTATTAACTATCTTGATCTTCAACATCGGACACTAAGTTCTGACGCTTTTGCGGGACAGTCCAGATCACCCGGGCAGCAGCTCTATCATCCAATGGACCTGACCTTGTCCCAGGAATCGTCTGGGGAGGTGTCCTGACGGGAATTGACCCGTGCCGGAAACCGCTTCATAATCCAAGGGTTGATAGCTTTAGCGATGGTGAAGGCATATAAAAATGGACCAACAAGACGATTCCAGCAGGAAGAAACCCTCGTTCGAGAATTTTGGCCGCAAAATCGACCAGGAATTCGGGGACGCCGCCCGAAAAGTGGAGCAGGAGAGCGAGCGGGTCATCACTTATCTGAACAACGAAGTGGTGCCGGCCATCCGCAACAATTCGAGCAAAGCCCTGCGCGTAGCCGCGGAGCAGCTACGCAAGCTGGCCGAGTACATGGACCAAAATCGCTCCAAGTCATAGCGCTGGCATGTTTCATTGCAGTACTGGCCGGATGCGGAGCAGAGCGTCACAGGCAGGATGCGCGCAACGTGCCACCGCCGCTCCCTCCAGCATCTGCGGACATACCTCGGAACGCCCCGCCGGTCCCAACCGCCTCGCCTTTGCCGCCGTCTTCAACTTCCAGCAAGCCGTCTTCCACCAAAACCAAGCCTCGGACTGTCACAGACCTTCCAAATCCGGATCACACTAATGGGAAACAAGAGCGACGATTCGGACGAGGAAATTTCTGTTCCTGCTGATGCCAAAGTGCTCTATCGCGAAACAGGCTTTGCCAGCTGGTACGGCCCGGGATTTCAGAGCCGCCGCGGCGCCAACGGAGAAGTTTTCGATACAGAGAAGATGACAGCAGCACATCGCACCCTGCCGCTGAATTCCATCGCTCGCGTTACCGATGTGAAGACCAACGTATCTGTCCTGGTGCGTATCACCGATCGCGGGCCTTTTGTCGGCGACCGCGTACTGGACCTGTCGCGCGCAGCGGCGCGCAAGCTGAGCGTTTTTCAGCGCGGTACTGCGCTGGTGCGCATTGAGGTCCTGGAAACTCCGGCAGACATCGCAAGCGGCGGACGCTGGTGCGTGCAGATCGGCGCCTTTCAGGACAAGAACGACGCAACCAGGCTGAAAGAGAAACTCATACGGCGATATCACACCGCCAAGGTCCTTCAGTTCTCCAGCCCCATGGGCGGCGACTGGCTGCGCATACGCGTGGCTGACGATGAAAAGGGACGCGCGGAATCCGTGATGCGGGAAACGCAAACCGACGTGCGGAAGTTTCTCGTCAGGCTGGATTGATGCTGCGCTCCGCGGAAACTCCATCCGCGACCTGCGGGGCTTTGATATATTTTTCCAGAGGAACTCCCCATGCGAGGACTAAGTTTTGGCGAACTGCTTGATTACTGCGCGGAAGAGAGCAATCACTGGCGCGAATTTTTTCAGAAGACGCCCGCGGCCTATGATCTGCCCGCCGACATCGCGGGAACAAAAAATGTACGCGAAGTCGTGCTCCACATTGTCGCGGTGCAGATGCGGTACGCCGAACGCCTGCTGAATCAGCCCATCACGGAATACGATTCACTCAGCGCCAAGACTGGAGCAGAGCTGTTTTCCCTTTGCCATAAGAGCCTTGAAGACCTGCGCAGCTTCGCCGTAGCCGCCAATGATCCTGACTGGGACGGCACCCTCACCTTTCCCACGCGCTCCGCCGGTGAACTTACAGCCAGTCGGCGAAAGATTTTTATTCACGCGATGATGCATGGCGTCCGCCACTGGGCGCAACTCTCGACCTACCTTCGCCAAAAAGGCTTCAAACAGGATTGGGCGCACGATTTCATTTTTTCCACTGTGATGAAATAAAAAGCAAGGCTTACCTCAGTGGCTGAAGCCACCCCGCGAAAAACGAGATCGCCTTCCATCAAAGAATATGTTAGATCGTGAGTTTGGAGACGTAGCAAGCTACGTCTCTACGTTGAAATCTTTTACCTCAGGGCTGAAGCCCGACTTCTCTCCGTCTTTACCGCAGTCATAAATGAATGCCTGCTCCACCCCGAGCGTGGTGATTATTTCACACAGCCGGAGGCGGCTGTGCCACACATGCATCGTTGGCGCGAAGAATATCTCTTCAAAATCTTATGGAAGCTTTGCTGCCGGGTTTTCGCTATTGCTCTTGATCATTTGCAGCATCTCCTTGCGAATCAGGCCGGAGAAGAAACCGATGAGCGTCCAGTAGCAGCGGAACAAGATGCGTTCGAATCGCCCATGGCAAAGCACACGGGTTTCCGTACTAACAAGGGTTTGGTCTCCGTCTGATACCAGACGGAAGTTCCACGCAGCTTTTCCGTAGCCAGCGGGCGCGAGCGTTGCGAATTCATCGGGCTTCCAGTCGCGCAGGATGGGAGCGTCTGGACGCCAGAATTTGCCGATGATCGCCAGCGCGATCTCCTGTCCGGGAACGCGCCCGATCTCCTTAAATCTTCCGGCATCGGACTCCGCCATGGCCGCAAGCGTGTGCGTCTTATCGGCGGTTTGCGGTTTCTTGCGTCCCAGAGTACGCAGGGCCATGAGCCGGCGGGCAAGCGGCATCTGCGAGAAGTCAGCGTGCATGACCTCTTCCCACACGCGTGCCGGGCTGGCAGCTATGCGCATGGAGTATGTTGCCGAGACGTCGTAGACGGGCATGAGATCGTCAAGCTTCACTGCCAACTATCGTACAGGCGCTGGCGATACAGGTTTGCACGATTCTGCTACGATTTTGCTCTATGAACGATTGCCTTTTCTGCAAGATCATCGCCGGCACCATCCCGGGCAAGAAAGTATATGAGGACGAGCGCGTCTTTGTGTTCGAAGACCTCAAGCCGCAGGCGCCCACGCACGTGCTGATCATTCCCAAAAAACACATCGTTGGTCTAGACCAGGCAAGTGAGGCCGATGCAGAGATTATCGGCTATTGTCAGCTGGTGGCGGCGAAGATCGCACGCGAGCGCGGATTGAAAGATGGTTTCCGCACGGTTTACAACGTTGGGCCGGATGCGGGACAGACCGTGTTTCATCTTCACCTTCATCTGCTGGGCGGACGGAAGCTGGGGTGGCCGCCAGGGTAGCTTGTTCTTATATCCCGAGCGTAGCGAGGGAACCCTACGGTCTTGGGTAGTGCTTCCTCCACATTTTTCCCCAGCTATTGGCATGTGCCGCCCCTACGGGGCTCGTTTTCACAAACCATCCATTCCCAGCGCTCACGCGCTGGGCTACATAATGTCGCGCCTGCGGCGCTGAGTGCGACAGAAAATCTCTAAGATCGTAGGGATCCCTCGCTCCGCTCGGGATGAAGAAAAGCGCAAAACAAAACCTACGCCGCCCCAATCAACCTTGACGCGCTGGGAAAGGCACGGCTCCATACCGCGGTAAGCAGAGCAAATTGCGGAAGGAGGCGAGCAAAGCCGTCCACGGTTTCTTCAATTTCGCGCCACTGGTTGGCGTCCAGATCTTTGATCAGGGCCTTATGGTCCTTTACCGGAAGGCCGGTGAGCAATGCGCGCGCACGTTTATTCAGATCTTCGCGCGCGGCAATGAAGGACGAATCGGCGAGAAGCTTTCTGCTGTCCAGCCACGCAGACGCAAGGTAACCAGGATAGGGCGAGAGCACGCGGTAGAGGCTGAAGACATGCTTCGAGCCCGTCATACGCTTGATTTCAGAATAGATCAGCCACACGCGCAGGCCGGCTTGACGCTCATTGGGAACGTGGATGTTTACGATCTGGGCCATGGCCGAGACTTGTCTGGTGGCTGTGACACGCCCACGTTGTCCGCCGGAATAGCCGCGCTGCATCAGGCGGGTAAAGAGCGCCATCTGGGCCGTAGCGCGGGAAAATAAGTTTACGATGCCGCCGATGACGCGAATATCGGCATTGGAAAATTGATCAGAAGCCAGGACTTGCGGCTGGTCAGAGAACGTCCACCCGCCTTGCACCGCGGCGGAGTGAGCAATCTCCTGAAACGCCTGCGTAGCCGCCTGAAACTCGCGCGAACAAGCCACTGTGTTCAGGTCTTTCCACATGAGCTTGAGATAGCTGGGAACCACCGGCAGCAGCTTGAAGACGGTGGGAACAAAGGGCTGATCAAAGCCGCTTTGCACGTCGGCATACAAGCGACGCAGCTCGGGCGTAACCTCGTGCTCTTCAAAGGCGCGGGTAAATGCCATTGGAATGGGCCTCTGGAGAATTGGACGTCCGATTCAGCAGCTCAGTTGTATGAATTTGGTAATTGTGTAATCGGGCGATCGGGTGATCCGAAAATGACCTAACCAAGAAGTTGTCTCTTGAGAAATGCTTAATCAGGACAATGCGACGCAATCGAGCAATCAGCGCAAACGCACTGCCATATGAATTAGCTCAAATAAAAGGCTGTGAGCAAAGGGCGAGGCCGACTTGCGCGCCGAGCCCGCCTCTTACAGGAGCATACGTACTCCAACCATGAGAACTTACTTTTCAGCGGGTTGGAGCGAAGCGACGGAATTAATGGTTAGACTCGGTTGAAGTTTTCGTCGGGTTCGTCTTCCGCGCCATGACGGCGAAGTATATTGGGCAGATTCTGCGAAAAAGCCGAGCGCGGCATCACAACGTCACAACCAGCTTCCTGCGCCTTTACCTTGAGATCGCCCTGGACATGGGAGACAAAGCCAACGATGGACGTGGGCTTTTTGTATTTCGATCGCAATTTGGCAATCACGGTCAGCGGCTTGATGCTGTTGCTGTTCAGATCCACCACGATGAGCGATGGCTTTTCGTCAGGATTGGTATTGGCAGAGGTCTTTTCAGCGATTTCTTTCTCGGTCTTAACGAACTCAACTTTGACGTTGAGTTTGCGAGAAACCTCCTGGATCTTGGCCAGGAAGAAGAGATCGTCTACGAAGGCGAAGATGCGGGTGGGTGCGTCCACACGCTGCCGGAGCGGCTCCATGTTGGCGGTGGGAGCTGCGCCGTTGCGGAAGCGATCACCCTGGGCCGGGGCGCCATTCTGGTTGCGATAGCTGTGGTCCATGGGACCAACAAATCCGCCGCCCTGGCGACGCTGCGTGCGTCCGCGATTTTGACGGTTGGAGCGGTTTTGTCCACCGCCACCACCGGGACGTCCGTGTCCCTGACCGCGCGGGCCATCCTGCTGGCCTTGCCCCTGACCCTGGCCTTGTTGCTGGCCCTGGTTCTGATTGTTTTGCGAGTGTCCGCCGCCGAAACTGCGTTTACGACGCCGCGGCTTCCGAGGGCCCTGGCCCTGGTGCTGCTGCGGCTGGTTTGGAGCATCATTCATTCGGTTATTACCTGAATCTCTGGTATTGGTGCCGGTCTTTGGAAACGTGGAATCCTGTTTTATGAGCCGTTTGTTCGCCAGGCTTGGTTGGATGAAGCTCCGGCTGAATTCTTCGTGAAATCTTCGTTTTCTCAACGCGTAAGCGTGAAACAAGCCACACCGGAACGGGCGGCAACCTGAAGACTCTGTGATCTTAGCACGAAGCCGGGCTTCCGTGTCTTTAAAATTTGCTTTCCATTCGTCCAGAAACGTTATCCAGAACTCGTCCGGGAAGTGCTGGATTGGGAGAATGGTGGGCGCTATAGGATTCGAACCTATGACTTCCACCGTGTGAAGATGGCACTCTACCGCTGAGTTAAGCGCCCACTGGCCATGGCAGCAACGTCCCTGGTCCGGATGCACAGTGGATAAATGGCATTTTACCAGAAGAGCTTTCAGCCGCCATCCCAGGCTGCTGAAAAGAGCCGGTTGGCGTGAATTCCGGGCATGGAATACACTCAGTAGCGGGGTACGCTACCGCTCTGAAACGGCGCAACTTTACGGTTACGCATGGGTTAAAGAGGGTGTGAGCAGCGTGGCCTTAAAATCGGGTTTTTGGATGCCCACAGCTACCAGCGGGGCGCGGGGTAACGCGGAGATGGCAGCAGGCCAGGTGCTTTATGAATCGTTGACTGACGCGGAGGTCATGCTCCTTGTCGGCAATGACGATAATGCAGCTTTCGATTATCTGGCGCTTAAGTTCCATCGCCCGATGATTGCGTTCATGTACCGCATGTGCCGCAACCAGGCACTGGCGGAAGAGCTGGCGCAGGAGGTTTTTCTCCGCGTCTATCGCTCACGTAAGAGTTACGCGGCTGAAGCCAAGTTTACGACCTGGCTTTACCGCATTGCCACCAATCTGGCTGTGAACCACGCGCGCGACAATAAAGTGGAACGGAGCGGCAAGGTGGTGAGTCTGGATGAGCCAGACGATGAAACCGGCACGACGCTGGACGTTGCCGATCCTACGCTGAATGCCGAACAGGTTATTTTGCGACGGGAGCGGCTGGCAGCCATCAAAAAACATGTGATGGCGCTGCCGGAGAAACAACGTGCTGCCGTGCTCATGCACAAATATCAGTCCATGGATTACCGCGAGATCGCCGCGGTGTTGAAGTTAAGCGAGTCCGCCACTAAGTCTCTGCTCTTTCGCGCCTATGAAGCGTTGCGGGAGCGGCTCAAGGAATTTGTATGAACTGCAATGATGTTCGGGAAAATCTGATCGATGTTCTGGCTGAGGGGCAGACCGCCCCTGAGGTGCTGGCCCACCTCCGCCAGTGCAACGCCTGTACGCAGGAGCTGGAAGACCTGCGCAGTACCATGGCGTTGATGGATGAATGGGAATCTCCGGAGCCTTCTCCGTACTTTCTTACTCGCCTGCAGGCGCATGTAAGGGAAGAACGGCAGAAGGAGCCGGTGCGTTCCAGTATTTTTGCCTGGCTGCGCAAGCCGGTTATGGCTGCATCACTGGCTGCGGCGCTGATTGTGGGTGGTGTTACCTATCGTTTTGTGATCGACGTTCCGCCGCCGGCTGACAATGCAGCCGTGACTGATGTTGAGAGTCTGGACAAAAATGCTGATTTGATTGTGAACTCTGACCTGATTGATGAAATGACCGGCGGTCCGTCAGACGATGTTGCTGAGCCTTAAGTTTTGATTGCTGCAAATTAGATTGCTGCAAACCAGTGGTGTTCAGATTTCGGGGGGAGCCGAATCCGTGAACCGGGTCAAAGTATTGTCACTAGGTATGTTGTTCATGCTGGCGGGGCTGGGTGGATCGGCTGCTCTGCACCCTGGCGCACGCCATTCTCTGGCGCCCCCCGGCACAATCATGTTCCAGTCGCAGGCTACGCCGCAGAAAAATCCCGCCAATGCGCCGAAGAATGACAAGAACGCCAAACATCCGCCGAATCGCCTGGGCACCTGGCTGGAGACCCATAAAAATCTCCCGCCTGAACAGCAGCTAAAATCCCTGGAGAGCGATCCCTCATTCAAAAAGCTGGCGCCGGAAAAGCAGTCGGCCCTGCGTGACCGTCTCAGCGAATTTAACGCTCTTCCGCCTGAGCAACGCCAGCGAGTGTTGCAGCGCATGAACTTTATCGCCGGACTTTCACCAGACCAGCGGAAGCAACTGCGTGACGCCAATCAGCAATTGCAAGCTCTGCCGCAGGACCGCAAGGTGATGGTGCACACGGCACTTCGCCATCTCCGGAAAATGGACCCACAGCAACGCCAGGAGACCATGCAGTCTGAGCAATTCCGCAGCACCTTTTCTGACCAGGAGCAAGGTATTCTGAAGCAGCTCTCCGCGATCAATCCTGCCCAGGAAAGTGGAACAACACCCAACCAGACCACGCCTCCGAAGCACTAGGCGGCCTCTAACAATCGCCTATTACGCCGACTTCCGGTCTTTGGGAGAATTCCGCTTATGCTCCCGCTTAGCAGCTTCGTTCCGTTCCCTGGTTTCTTGTTCGAGGATTGCCGCCGTCTGCGGATCAGCATTGTTGAACATGCTGTCATTCTCACGAACGTTGCCAGATACGTGGTCGGCAACGGACGGGCTTAACACCCCGTCTCTGGTGCTGGTGGATTGCGCAACGTTTTCCCCGCCGGTGGCGTCACTGTGATCGGTGCGGACGGGCGTCTCTGCAATGTGAGTCTGGCCCTGGGGATTAGGACTGGCTTCGTTGAGCTGTCCTCCCTGGTCCTGCGACTGCTGCTCTGCTTTCCGCACATCCTTGTCTGGGTTCGCCATGAGTGTTTCTCCGGCTAGATAGGATGAGAGAAAGAAGGGCCGTGATGTGTCCTTAGTTATGTCGCTTCGCTCCCAACCGCTGAAGCCAGTTTTTTCAGCTCACGGGTCTGAATGCGCCTGATGCGTCGGGCTCGGCGCGCAAGTCGGCCTCGCCCTTAGGGAAGCGGCTATTTCTTGCCGTTCCGCTGGCGTCGCTGAGCCGCCCAACCTTCTTTGGTAGTCTGGCGGGCGCGTCCCAGCGCCAATGCGCCTTCCGGGACGTCCTGGGTGATGCTGGAGCCTGCGGCCACGTAGGCTTGCTTGCCGATACGCACGGGCGCGACCAGAGTGGAATCACTGCCGACAAATGCTCCGTCTTCAATGATGGTGATGTGTTTATGGGTCCCGTCGTAGTTGCAGGTGATGGTGCCGGCGCCAATATTCACGCCTTCGCCAATCTCTGCGTCACCAAGATAGGTGAGGTGGTTGGCTTTTGATCCTTTACCGAGGCGCGTCTTTTTAGTTTCAACAAAGTTGCCCACGTGCGCGCCCTCCCCAATTTCGCTTTGCGGGCGCAGATGTGAGTAAGGACCGAGCAGCGCACCGGACGCGACTTGAGATTGATCGATGATGCATCCGGGACGGACAAGGACGTTGTCGCCCAGTTGCGAATCACTGATGACGCTGAAAGATCGTATGCGGCAATCCGAACCGATGCTGGTTTTGCCGAGCAGTTGCACGTAGGGTTCGATGATGGTGTCCGGCTGGATGGTGACGTCAGGATCAATCACGCAGGTTTCCGGACGATAGATGCTCACACCGGCGGTCATCAGATCATTACATTTCCTCAGACGAAGCGCCGCATCGAGAAATGCGAGTTCGGCCAGAGTGTTCGCGCCCAGAACTTCTGCGGCGTCTTTTGCCTGAAGGGCCACCACATTTGCCTTCGCCTTTACCAGAAGCGCAGCCATGTCCGTGAGGTAGAACTCTTTGTGCGCGTTGTCCGTGCTCAGACGATCGATATTGGTAAACAGTGGTTTGGCGGCAAAGGCATATATGCCCGAATTGATCTCACGCGCATTCATCTGCGATTTGCTGAGCGCCTTTTGCTCCACAATGGCCTTTACCTTGTCACTGCCGGCGGTGGCGCGAATCACTCGTCCATAGCCATGAGGGTTGTCAGGTACGGCGGTGAGAATGGTCATGGCAGCTTTTTTTGCCAGATGAAAATCGCGCACTGTGGCAATCGTCTCCGGGCGAATCAGCGGTACGTCGCCGGAGAGAACCAGAATGTTGTCATAGCCCTTCACCTGGTCGCGAGCACACATGATGGCGTGACCGGTGCCACGCTGCTCCGCCTGAAGAACAAACTGCACGCCCATGTGCGCGACGGCCTTCTGCACGCTCTCTGCGTGGTGTCCGATGATCACATGGATGTCCCGCGCCGGAACAATTCTGGTGGCTGCATGGATCACGTGGGCCAGCAGCGGCCTGCCCGCAATCTCATGCAGAACTTTGGCGCGCCGGGATTTAAGGCGCGTGCCTTTGCCGGCGGCCATGATGACGATTGCGAACCTGGTGGCGGAAGGTTTTTTTTGTGCTGACATCGCGAGAATAGTTTAAATGCGGCGAGGCTAGGTGCGGGACTGATGGTTGCTTTTTGGCTAGACGTTTGTCTTAAGAATGTCTAAATCCGTATGGATCACTCGCCGCACTCGGGATTTCAAGAAAATCATGTTTACGAGCGGGCGGCGGGCTGAATCATGGTTACTTTGCGGCCGGGAGGGTTTTCCGCAAGACGGATCAGTTCACGGCATATATGGTCGGTGGCGTGGCGTACCACTTCACTTTCATCCAGGAAATTGCCGGCGACGCATTGCACGCCCAGCGCTTCCACCGCGCCCTGATCGCATTCAACCGGCTCGGCAGATTCTTCCGCGTAACGCGCCTTCATGGCTGCGGAAACAGGCTCACAGTTGACCATGGCGTAATGAAACAGGCCGTGTCCACCGTGGGCATAAATAGCCATCACGTGATCAGACGCGCTCATGTGCAGGCTCTCATTGGCTTCCGTCATCAGGTTGCAGATGAAAACCTTGACTGCGCGCGAAGCGGCAATGGCTTCCGGTATTCCGCGCACCAGCAGGTTCGGTATCAGGCTGGTGAACAGAGAACCCGGGCCGATGGTAATCAGGTCCGCGTCGGCAATGGCCTGCAAAGTCTGCGGCATAGGCTCCGGATCAGCAGGGACCATCTTCAATTCGACGATACGTTGTTCGCTGGCCGTGATCTTTGTTTCTCCCACAACGTGCGAGCCATCATCCATGATGGCTTCCAGGGCGACGTTGGCCGATGTGGCGGGAAGGATATGGCCGCGCGTGGCCAGAATTTCAGAGGCTTTCTTCACCGCTACGCCGAAATCACCGGTCATGGCGGTGAGAGCGGCAAGAAACAAATTGCCAAAGCTGTGGCCTTCGAGATCGCCTGAGCTGGAGAAACGATATTGAAACAGCTTGGAGAGAAGGTTCTCATCTTCCGAGACGGCTACCAGACAGTTGCGAATATCGCCGGGAGGAAGCATGTTCAGCTCACGACGAAGACGTCCGCTGGATCCCCCATCATCACTCACGGTCACGATGGCGGTCAGATCAGAAATGTAAGGGCCGGCGGTTGGCAGTTCGGCAGGCGTCGCGGTGTAGCGCTTTAACCCTTTCAGCAGCGTGGAAAGGCCAGTTCCACCACCAATGGCAACCACGCGGATACCCTGATTGCGATTGTGATCAGACCTGTTGGGCATTACTTTGCTTTGTACTTATCGCCTTTTTGCGTCGGCACCGGAAGGCTGATCAGTTGGTTCGGGATAAAGCAACTCAGTGAACCGTGGATCGTCGGCCATGTTCTGGAAGTCAGAATCATTGCGGGCCTGGAAACGGTTCTGTGGATTCATGCGGATGGCATCACTCAAATGCTTGAGTGAGCTCTCCACCTGACCCGTAAGGCAATCGACCACCGCCATGCCGTAGAAAGCAAAGTCGGCTTTAGGATTCTGCTTCAGGATCTTTTCAAGATGCGTTCTGGCATTATCGTACTGGCCTGAGTTCAGCAGGGACACGGCATAGTCAAAGTGTTCTTCATGACTCTTGAATGTGTTGGCGCCGTCATTCAATTGCTGATTGCAGGTGCTCAGGTGCATGCGCGCGCGGTCAGCCAGTTCTCTGGGACCATTGGCAATGATCTTCTCCAGAAGACCCTTGGCGCGCTCAAATTTATGCTCCTGCATGGCCTTGAGTCCAGCTTCGTAATTTTGCACAGCTTGTGCAAAAGCAGGATCCTGACTGAAAGCAGGTTTAGGCTGCGGGACTGACGGTTTCTTCGCAGACATCTTCTCTCTAATCCTAACTACTCTTGTTTTGTTTGTGTTAGCGGCCGAACGTTTAACGCTTGCTGCCACTTTCTTTTTCATTCTATTGTGTCCTTGCGGCCCACACCGGAATAGCGGCAAATCAAGGCTGTGGAAATCGGTGGTCAGCTATCCCGAGAGCTTCGGGGCTGCCTAAGGGGTGCAGCCCTTTATACTCAAGATTTTACCACGGGTCAAACTGCACCACAAATGGAGCAAAACTAGTTGACCGGATCGGGATGCTGAAGGTCAATCTGCTTCCAGTCACCACGGATAATGCCGTCGCGAATCATGGAAGCTGACCAACCCTTCTTCGACATCTTGTAGGTATAGAGCGCTTCGGATATGCATGTGCCACACTGCGCTCCGTGCGATCCTTCAAAACATGAATGCAGATTCTTGTGTCCATGATTGCGATCGCAATAGCAATAGCAGGGCATCTGCGTCATGAGTGCAGGTACTTTTGCCGCTGCTTTGTAGGCTTCCTTCTGTGCGGGAGCGGTTTCTCCCATTTCTGCCAGCTGTTGTTGCGATAAAACAGGTGTAAGTACTTCACCTTTGGCCGGCGGTTTGGAGTTATAAGCAGGAATCGGTGCAGCATACTGAGCGTGCGTGATGGATACCGCAAAAATGAAGGCGAACACCGCTAGAAGATGTTTCATGGAAGGCTATTTTACTCTAGAATCGGCCAGTCTAAAACCTGCGCCAGGGTAACCGGAAGGCACGTACTATAATAAGGCAGGAGCAATCATTACAAGTGGAGACACCTGACCAAACGGCCAGCCAGCCCGGCAGTGCAGAGGACGCGCCCATCGCGCCACCCCAGTCACAGGCTGGGCTGAAAATCTTCTACTCATGGATGCGGGACCTGTTCTTCTGCATCGCCTTTTGCTTCTTCTTCATTTTCTTCATCTATCAGCCAGTCAAAGTGGAAGGTGGCAGCATGGAGCCTGGTCTGGAAGACCAGGAACGCATTGTCATCAACCGGCTGGTGTATCGCTGGGAAAGCATCACCCGCGGTGACATCATCGTTTTCAGGTATCCACGCGATCCGCGGAAAAGCTTCATTAAACGGGTGATTGGCGTGGGCGGTGATCGTGTGCGGATCTCATTCGGACATGTTTACCTGAATGGCCAGCGTATGGAAGAAGACTACGTTCCGTCGGAGTATCTCGACTCGCGGACTTATCCAGAGATCGTGGTGCCGGCCAATTCATATTTTGTTCTGGGCGACCATCGATCGATGTCCAATGACAGCCGCGATTTCGGCCCTGTAGCGCGCAGTTACATCTACGGCAAAGCCGTGTTTGGTTATTGGCCCATGGAGAAGCTGGGCTTGCTGCGATGAAAACCGCTTAACCACAAAGGACAGAAGGACCACAAATGGAACACAAAGGAACAGCTCACAACAAGAGCTGTTCTTACTGCGCTTTCTCCGAGTTCATATACCGGCGAAGATTGCTGCGGTAAAAGCCCTTTCTCGTGTTCGTTCCGCCATTATCGTGCACTTTTCCGTGCGTCTGAATTATCTTAGTGAGATTGGCATCTGCGCTCCTTTGTGTTCCTTCGTGCCCTTTGTGGTTAATCTGGTTTGTTTTTCTCCGTGTTTCCGTGTCTCCGTGATGAAGATTTTGCCGGCACTGACGTTTCATGGTGGGGTGTAGTTTTTCATCCCGGCTATCGGCGAAAATAAACAGGAGAGGTGTGAATGTTTAAGAAACTCAAAGTAAATATCATCCGCAAGTTTGTACGTAAGCACCTGGGCAGAGACATTGCTCCGCTCGAGAATATGGCTACCCATCCTGATTTCATGATCGCCTATGCGCAATTCAGCCAGGCGCTGGAGAAGGTGAATCTGGTAGATCGAAAGTTGAAAGTACTGGGACAGATTCGCGCGGCCAAGCTGGTTGAGTGTCCGTTTTGAATCGACATCAACTCTGCCGCAGGTAAGGCGGCAGGACTGAGTGACGAACAGATCCGCAATCTGAACTGGTTCCGCGAAAGCAATCTGTTTGACGCCGACCAGAAGCTGGTTCTGGAACTGGCGGACGCGATATACAGCAACTCCGGCACAAGTGACCGATGAAATGCGGCAGCGTTTGCGCAAGCGATTCACGACGCCGCAACTGGTGGAGCTGGGCGGAGCGATTGCCTGGGAGAATTATCGTGCACGGTCGAATCGCGTCTTTGGTTTTGGGAGCGAGGGGTTCTACAAATCGCCAGAAGCACCTGCGACAGGGAGAAACAGAACGAAGGACATTTTGCCACAGATGAACGCAGATAAACGCGGATAAACAAGGCCTAACCACAAAGGACACGAAGGAACACAAAGGAATTTCAGATAACAATCTCACTCATGGAGAAAATAGGAGCGGAATGCGAATTTGGAGAAAGTGCAAAGGAACGGCTCCTGCTGTTAGCTGTTCCTTTGTGTCCCTTCGTGTCCTTTGTGGTTAAGCGGTTTTGATTTTTTCCGTGGTGAGATTGGTTTGCCAGCAAAATAAAAAACGCCACCCTTTTCGGATGGCGCTTTTGTTTTGAGACGAGAGGTTAGTTGCCGTCAACACGGCAATTCTGGCACTACCGCCGTGGCGTTCGCAACGCGCGTCAATGAAGGTATCGAACGGGCGCAGGAACTCCGTGGCACGGAATGGATCAAACGCCGGTGCGGTGGGGACGATGTTTCCTCCGGCGGCGAAGATGTTGAAGTGCGGACCCAGGGTTGCCGCAATCCGCATTCAACGTCGCCGGATGCAGATCAGGCCACCGGCCCGTATCCAGGCGAGTGATAAGGTTGCTGAGAGCGGTGATGGTCTCGGCCGGAGTGAAGGCGCAATGGCCTGCACGATGGATGAAGGTTTCACGCAGCAGGCGGCTGTTGCCGGCTTCGTGGACCGTGTCGCGATAGGCGTGCTCGTTTTCATTGGAGACGAGTCCGTCGCCTTGGGTGTGCATTGTCAGCACCGGAATATGAATGTCGCCGTTGAAGATGATGTTCTGTTCCAGGATAGTTCAACCGACGCCGGGTTGGCGCTGATGCGAGCGGCTTTGTTCAGGGCTTCCAGATCTGCTTCAGGCTCAGGCCAGCGGCGGCATACAGGGCAATTACCTCAGCCTTGCTGGTTGATTTTTCGAACTGCTTACGGTAGTCAACCCCGGTGTTCCAGGAGGGATTGCCACCGGCGCGGGCTTCGAGTTCGGCGCGGAAAAGGAAAACGAACAGGAAGTCAGCGTTAGCTGCCCACTGGACCTGGTTCGCGAACTGGCCGGCGAAATCATGTGGGGGCGGGTTCAGGTGAAAGAGGCGTGAACCAGCCGGGGGTGTCACCGAGGGCAAAGGACAGAGCCGCTTTGCACGGCCTTGCGGAGTTGCGATAGCTCCGGCCAGCAGAGCTTCTGAAAGCTGGAAATTCGCTACGCTGGTGGTGATGTTGGTCACCTGCAGCGGACTGCCGAAAGCGACCAGCGTCTTGAAGGCAAAAGCTGAATCAAGCGCCTGGTTCCAGGTGGCAACGCCGCCTGAAAGCACGCCGCACATGGGCAGGGCTGCGTCAAACCGCTCCGGGAAGCGCTGAATCAGTCCAGCAGTAATGATTCCGCCCAGCGAGTGTCCCCAGGCAATGGTGCGCGTTGGAGTTCCAACCTTGGCGTTGAAATGATCAAGAACTGCGATCTGGTCTGGCAGAGCTTCATGGATCGCCCAGCCGGTGGTCGCGTAAGAGGAGCCTGCCAGGGCAAAGCCATTGGCCAGAAGGAAAGCGCGAGTTGCGGCGATCGCCTACGTCCGTTGCCGGATTGTTAGACCGGAGGCGTGACATAGCCGTGGCTATAGAGCAGCAGTGTGCCATTCCAATGGGCGGGAACTTCAATGAGGAACTTGGCGCCGTCGGCGAAGGTACCGGTTTGAGTTGTCTGTGCGATGGCTGTGAATGGAACCAGCAGCAGTGCGAATACTAAAAGGAAAAGAGTGATACGCGATTTGCTACGGAACATGGGGGGAGTTCTCCTTGACGAACTTAAGTTTTATTGCCAATCGCGAAGGCGCCGAGCGGTGGAGCCGCCGTGCGCCTGAGTCCGCGAGAATGCCTCTCATCGTTTATCTGCTCATCGTTGATCTGCTCATCGTTGATCTGCGATATGCCTTGACGTTTTGTTGCTCGTGCCTCATCGCTTGCGTTTCCATGACCCGGATGATGGTGAATGGCGATTCATTCAATCAGACAAAATGGTCCCACACATGCCTCTGCGCATGTCTGGCTTAAACTTTTGTTTCGTAATTTACGACCATGGGGAACAGTTCCCCGGCGTGCCCTGGGCAGCCGGCAGAGTGAAGTCGCAGTGCAGAAATCGCATTCTTAAGGAGTTGCGATTCGAACGATTTCGGCGGCGTCCGAAGGCCTCCTGAAAAAGGCAGAGGATTATGTATCAGGGTCTATACCTTTGTCAAAGACATGTTAAAAAAGCGCCCGAGAGAACTTTAGTTTCGTTGCTAGTTGGGACAAAATCGGACATGATTTAGTCGCCGGGGAAGTAAAACCCTACCGCGGATTTTCGCGGATGGACGCGGATCAGGGAAGGCCAAACATTGGGATGCATTGGGGTGGATCGCGTAAGTCCTTTAGATCTTGGGATCGGATGGGATGATGTGGCAGGGGGTAGGGCCTGGTTCAAATCGCCGTGATCGCCGGCATCGCGCGCCATCGCCTGGATCGGAAAGGCAAAGACTCTACCCCGGATTGCGCGGATGGACGCGGATCAGGAAAAGTCAAACCTGGGACGCTTTGGGATGTTTCCGTTAAGTCCTTTAGATATTGGGATGACCGGGGAGGGGCTGGCGAGATTGAGTAATCGGGTAATTTGGTAATTGGTTAAATTGAAAGCGAAATGTCGGCAATGCCGCGCGGTGTCGGCGATTAAAGGAGAGTTTCTGCTGGCTTATCCACAAGCCAGGAATACGCCTTAGTCTTGGGTCTGATAAAATTTTTAAAATCCACGTCCCGGAGAAACAATGCAGGCAATTCTCGCGCTGGAAGATGGAAGGATATTCAGCGGCAGAGGCCATGGTGCTAAAGGCGAATGTTACGGAGAAGTTGTTTTCAACACTTCTTTAACCGGCTACCAGGAAATTTTCACTGACCCATCCTATGCCGGGCAGATCGTTGTTCTGACCAATCCTCAAATCGGCAACTACGGGACTAATCCCGAAGACAACGAAGCCACCCATCCCTATATTGAAGGGCTGGTGACGCGCGAATTCTCTCCCGTGAGCTCAAACTGGCGTTCGCAGCAGGTGACGGACGAGTATCTGGAAAAATTCAAGATTCCCGTGATCGGGGACATCGATACCCGCGCTCTGGTCCGGCATTTGCGCAATAACGGGGTGATGCGCGGCGTGATCTCTTCCATTGAAACCGATGCGGAGAAACTGGTGGCGAAGGCGCGATCGATCCGCAAGATGGATGGCACTGATCTGGCGCGAGTGGTGACCACCAAGCAGCGTTATCACTGGGACACGGGCTCCCGGCCGTTCGAGCCGACGGAAGTTGTGGGCGTGAAGGATGCGCCGCCAACCAAACACATAGTGGCGTACGACTACGGCATCAAGCAGAACATCCTGCGCATGCTGGTGGATGAAGGCTGCCGCGTGACGGTGGTTCCGGCAACCACCAGCGCGGAAGACGTACTGTCATTGAAGCCCGATGGAGTGTTTCTTTCCAACGGGCCGGGTGATCCTGAGCCGTGCACGTATGCTGCGGACAATATTCGCCGCCTGATGGGCAGGACTCCGATCTTTGGAATCTGTCTGGGACACCAGTTGGTTGGTCTGGCGCTGGGCGGACGCACATACAAGCTGAAGTTCGGACATCATGGCGGCAACCATCCGGTGAAGCAACTGGAGACGGGCAAAATCGAGATCACGGCACATAACCATAACTTTGCCGTTGACCCGGATTCGCTGAAGGAATCAGAAGTCGTCAAGACGCATATCGACTTGAATGACAACACACTGGAAGGCATGCGGCACAAAAACGTTCCGCTGTTCACCGTGCAATATCACCCTGAAGCGGCGCCGGGCCCGCATGACTCAAATTATCTGTTCAAGGATTTTATGAAGATGATTGAGGAGTGGAAGGGAAAATGAGATTTATCGCGAAGACGAGTCTTGGTGGATTCCTCTTCGGCATTCTTGTTTTCAGTTCTTTCGCTCAGGCCCAAGGTAAAGCATCTGGGATTGCGAAAAAAAGTCTGGCCGAGCAATGCGCGCCCGATTTAAGCAAGGTGACAGAGCGTCTTTTTGCCAATCCTGGCGTTAAGACTTGGAACGAATACCCAACAGCGGGGCAGATTCCCAGGTTTGCGGGATCCCAGGGCGAAATGGTGATTGCGGTGAAGAGCAGTTCCTCCGGTCGCCACTTTGTACGCACGGTTGAGTTTGGCCAAGATAATGTTCGATATCAGGCGAACTGCTATGACCCTGACGGCGGATTAATTTCGGTGCACTACGAAATGCGAACGGCGTGGGGATGGGGCTACGAAGACAAACGAACATTTAGCTCCGCAACTAAAATGTCGAACAGGTCTACTCGGTTCTTTGACTTGAAAAACAATCAAGAGATCAAGCGCCCCGGACAGGCTGGTGACGTTCCTGATTTCATGAAACCGTCCATCTACAACAATTTTGCTTCGCTACCGATAGCGGGAGCACTCAAGCAGAAGGTCAATGCCACGCAGAAATGACATCTCGAAGATACTAATCATCGGCTCCGGGCTTAGTCGCACCGTGGCCTTCGCGATGGCCCTGTTTCTGCTTTCGGTTGCGCTCCCATGGACGGCTCAGGCTTGTTTGCGGTCAACGCCAATCGTGAAGGTGTCAGGTGATTTTCACGTCATTGTTAGGCATGATGAAACGCCGATTGCTGGGATTCAGGTGGATGTTTACGACGAAGAACTAAGTCGATCAAATGCCGAGCTCCAAAGGAAACCTGTGTTGGGTCTGATTACCTCAAGTGACGGCACTGCCGAAGTCAGAAATTTAGCCAAGGGACGATACCTGGCGGCGATCAAAGGTCCTGGCGGAGGCTATGCTGTGCATGTGGAAATTACCGGTGAGGGCGGGAAACGAAGCAATGAAGTTCCACTGTACTGGCCGTTTTCTCCGAGCGGGTTGCTCAAAACGCGGAGCCTTTCTGGTGCTCTGGTTAGCAATGATCCATGGAAACCTATTCAAAACGTTGAGGTACAGCTTTGGGCAGTAGGCATTGACAGCCCCCTGGCAATCGAGAACACCGGGCCGCAAGGCGTTTTCAATTTCAAAGACGTTCGTCGTGGCCTCTACGTTATCCGTGTCCATGGCCGGCAAAATGGCGTGGAGCCGGACAACCAGATCGCTGGAGATGTGGCCGTTGAGCTCTCAAGTTCTGCACCGGACGCGGTGGCTTCGATTTCATTGCTTCTCGATATGACAGACTGTGGGATCGCCTACAGCGCTTGTCCGTCCGGCAACGGCAAGCCAATCGCAACTGCCTCGCGGCGTTTTCAGGTGCTATACCCACCCGGCATGGCTGAATTTCCCACCATTGACGGCGCACGATACAAACTCCTGGATGATAAGGGAGTCTCGATCGCGGAAGGAATCACAGATAAAAATGGCATGGCTGATTTGCCATCTGATGCAATGGGGAGAACTACCCTGGTTGTGGCAAGCCCGCTCATGACGACGCTGCAACAGAGTCTGAATCTGCTTGCCCCGAATACAGGTGCGCCTCATCTTGCAGTTACATTGGACCAGCTTGAAAAATGCAGCACAGTGACTTTGGAGAAGAATGCCACGCCGTAATGACATCTCAAAAATCCTGATCATCGGCTCCGGGCCGATTGTGATTGGCCAGTCGGCGGAGTTTGATTACTCCGGCACACAGGCCTGCAAAGCGCTCAAGGCCGAAGGCTATGAAGTGGTGCTGGCCAACTCCAATCCGGCCACCATCATGACCGATCCTGAGACAGCCGACCGCACCTATATTGAGCCGCTGACGCGCACGTACCTGGAAGAGATTATCCGGCGCGAAGCCGAGATGATGCAGGGGCAGCCTGGAAAGTTTGCGCTGCTCCCGACCGTAGGAGGACAGACGGCGTTGAATCTCGCAGTAGAGCTGGCGGATTCCGGCATCCTCGATAAGTACAACGTTGAATTGATCGGCGCGCAACTCAAGGCAATCAAGAAGGCGGAAGATCGCCTGCTATTCAAAGACGCAATGAACCGCATTGGTTTGGAAGTGCCGCGGTCAGCGTTGATTTCCGGCCGCGTACAGACCGGCGCTGACGGCGCCAGCATGCAGGAAGGCAACTCCACTACTCGCGCTCAGGACATTCAGTTTGCCGCCGACTTCGCAGAGAAGGTCGGCTTCCCGCTGATCATCCGTCCATCATTCACGCTGGGCGGCAGCGGCGGTGGCATTGCCTACAATCGCGAAGAGTTTTTTGAGCTGCTGAACCGCGGCGTAAGTCTTTCACCCGTGCATGAAGTGTTGATCGAAGAATCTGTGCTGGGCTGGAAAGAGTACGAACTGGAATTGATGCGGGATGTGGCGGACAACGTCATCATCATCTGCTCGATTGAAAATTTTGATCCCATGGGCGTACACACCGGCGATTCCATCACGGTGGCGCCGGCGCAGACGCTGACAGATCGCGAATACCAGAGGATGCGTGACGCGGCGATCAAGGTCATCCGTGAGATTGGTGTGGAGACCGGCGGATCGAACATACAATTCGCCGTCGATCCCGCTAACGGACGCATGGTGGTGATTGAGATGAACCCACGCGTTTCGCGCTCGTCGGCGCTGGCTTCCAAGGCCACCGGTTTCCCGATCGCCAAGATCGCAGCGCGCCTTGCGGTTGGTTACACGCTGGACGAAATACCCAACGACATCACTAAGAAAACGCCGGCATGTTTTGAGCCAACGATTGATTACGTTGTGGCCAAGATTCCCAAATGGCAGTTTGAAAAGTTTCCCGGAACGGACGAATCGCTGGGGCCGCAGATGAAGTCAGTGGGCGAGGCCATGGCGATTGGTCGCACCTTCAAAGAAGCCATCATGAAGGGCATACGCTCTCTGGAGACGGGCAAGAAGGTCGGCGCAGAAAAAATCGAACCGCGGATTCTCACGCACCGCCTGGTCACGCCGCATCCGGAGCGTCTCACGTATCTTCGCTACGCGCTGCATCAGGGGATGACCGTACGCGAACTGCATGCCATGACCGGCATCGACCCGTGGTTCCTGTACCAGATGCAGGAGATCACTGCGACAGAAAAGCAGGTGGCGGAGCATACGATTGAGACCTTGCCGCGTGAACTGCTGCGCGAGGCCAAACGCATGGGCGCCAGCGATGAACGCATTGCGCTGAGCCTGAAGACCAGCACGCCCAATGTCCGCAAGATGCGCGAAGACCGTGGCGTGCTTCCGGTGTTCAAGCTGGTGGATACATGCGCGGCGGAATTTGAAAGTTACACGCCATATCTTTATTCAACGTATGAAGAGGAAGACGAAGCTCCTCCCACGCTGAAGAAGAAAGTGATGATCCTGGGCAGCGGGCCCAACCGCATCGGTCAGGGAATTGAGTTTGATTACTGCTGCTGCCATGCGGCTTTCGCGCTACGCGATGATGGCTTTGAAACCATCATGGTCAACTGCAATCCGGAAACAGTTTCAACCGACTACGACACCAGTGATCGTCTCTATTTTGAGCCGCTGACATTTGAAGACGTGCTGTCTGTGTATCAGCATGAAGCCGCTTCGGGAGCGCCTATCGGGGTGATCGTACAGTTCGGCGGGCAGACGCCGCTCAACCTGGCGTTGCCTTTGAAGGCCGCGGGAGTCACGGTGATCGGGACGTCGCCAGAGTCGATTGATCTGGCGGAAGATCGCAAGCGATTTGGCAAGCTGCTGGAAGAACTCGACATCCCCCAGCCTCCCGGAGCAATGGCTACAAGTGTGGAAGAAGCCGTGGCCGGCGCGCGCAAGGTGACTTATCCGGTGCTGGTGCGGCCGTCTTACGTGCTGGGCGGACGCGCCATGGTCATCGCCTATGACGATGACAGCGTGATCCGCTACATGAAAGAAGCGGTGGAGTATTCGCAGGAACGGCCGGTACTGGTCGACCACTTCCTGGAAGACGCGACTGAAGTTGACGTGGACGCGTTGTCTGACGGGGAAGACGTGGTGATCGCCGGCATCATGCAGCATATTGAAGAGGCCGGCATACACTCCGGCGATTCATCATGCGTGCTGCCTTCAGTTGATCTGGCAGAGAAGGTCCTAAATACCATTCGCGATTACACCTTCAAACTGGCGCGAGCTTTGAAAGTTATCGGGCTGATGAATATTCAGTTCGCCATCCAGAATGAAAAAGTATTCGTGATTGAAGTGAACCCGCGCGCTTCACGGACCGTGCCGTATGTTTCCAAGGCGACCGGAGTTCCGGTGGCCAAGATTGCCGCACGCCTGATGAGCGGACGCAAGCTGCACGAATTTCTGCCGGAGAACGTGGCCGCGAAAAAAGATCTTGAGACGGGCGCTGGATACTTTGTTAAGTCGCCGGTATTCCCATGGTCGAAGTTCCCGGGCGTGGATACGGTGCTGGGTCCGGAAATGAAATCAACCGGCGAGGTGATGGGATCGGCTGAAACATTTGGTGAAGCCTTTGCCAAAGCACAGATTGCCGCCGGCCAATCGCTGCCCACCGAAGGAAGAGTGTTCATCAGCGTAACCGACCGCGACAAAGCCAAGACGATTGAGATTGCACGGCGCTTTATCGACCTTGGCTTCAGCCTGGTGGCCACGCACGGTACGGCTGATCGTCTGGAAAAAGCAGGACTACCGGTCGAGCGTGTTTACAAGGTGAAAGAGGGCCGCCCGAACGTGGTGGACCTGATCAAAGGCGAGCGCGTGCACTTGATCATCAACACGCCGCACGGACAGGACCCGTGGTTTGACGAGAAAGCCATACGCCGCGCAGCGGTTACCAATCGCGTGCCCACCATTACTACACTTGCTGCGGCCCGCGCCGCGGCTGAAGGTATTGCCGCTTTGCAGCGGAATGAAACGAATGTGCGGTCGCTGCAGGCGTGGCACTCAGCTGTTGGCGTGGAGCATTCCGTTGTCGCCGCGGATGGCAAAAAGCGGGAATAAATTGCTGGTGTCACCGTCACTCTGTTTCGCTGTTCATTCGATTTTCGTAACGCAGAGTCCAGGAAAATTCAATCGATCGTGCATGTACTTTCTTACCGTACATGTCCTTAATCGCCCTTGCGGATGTACTAAGTAAAAGCTTCTAATCAGCTTCGCCCTATAAGAAAGAAACAAAGGAAGCGTTAGGCGAGTCCCTCTTTCCCCCGAGTCGCCGCTGATTTCCTAATTCTCCAGGAGCTTTGCAATGCAGATCGGTGTGTACGGGTGTGGTTATTTAGGCACAGTAGTGGCAGCGTGCCTTGCAGATTTCGGAGTTCCTGTAACGGCCTACGGCAGCGATTCAGTCAATACCACCTTGCTGGCCACAGGCATTTTGCCTTTCCACGAGAAGAACTTAAGTGACATTGTGCGGCGCGGCGTTCGAGCCAGCCGTCTCATGTATTCCACTCACCTGCAGTCGATGGTGCAGCGCGCGGAAATCATTTATCTGGCGGAAGATTCGCCTAAAGACATTGAAGCCATTGCGAATGAGATTGCCGCATACGGCATGCATGGACAGATTCTGGTCCTGGTAACGCCCGTACCGGTGGGAACGGCTCGCCGGGTTGAAGAGCGCCTGAAAGCAGCGGGAAAGCAGATGACGGTGGTTTCGCACCCTGTGTTCCTTTCGGAAGGCTGCGCAGTGGAAGATTTCAACTGGCCTGACCGCATCGTCCTGGGCACGACTTCAAACGCGGCAGTAACGGCGCTGAAATCTCTATATCGTCCGCTGGTGATGCGCGGCGTTCCGGTAATTGTGACGACGCATGAGACGGCTGAGCTGGTGCGCGAAGCGTCCACGGCGTTTCTGGCGACCAAGGTTTCGTTTATCAACGAGCTTTCCAGCTTGTGCGAACGCATTAATGCAGACGCAGTTGATCTCTCGCTGGCACTTGGCCTGGACAAGCGCATTGCGCCTCGGTGCATGCAGCCGGGATCGCTGGGAGGAGCGTTCACTGAGTCAGACATGGATTCACTGGCGAATCTGGCATCAGGTTCAGGCGTATCGCTGAAGATCCTTACCGCGGCGCGCGAGGTCAATCGCGAATTCTGCGGACGCATCATGCGTAAGATCAACGGCGCGCTTGAATCAGTGCAAGGCAAGCAGGTTGGCCTGCTCGGCCTGGCTTTCAAGCCGAACACGAATTCGGTGGCCAGCTCAGGCGCTATTCACCTGGCGCGCGCGCTCATGGAGGGCGGAGCCCACGTGAAGGCCTATGATCCAATCGCTATGCCGGACGCGCAGCAGGAACTCACCGGCAACGTGCGCTACTGTGATTCGGCTTACTCCGTGGCCGAAGGCGCAGATGCACTGGTGCTAGGTACGGGCTGGCCGGAATTTCGGTCACTCGATTTCGACCGCATCAAGCGCATCATTCGCCGGCCGATCGTGGTTGATACCAAGAACCTACTCGATGGTCCACGCATGAAGGCTCTGGGCTTTGAGTATCTGGGTGTTGGTCGCGCATAAAGAAGTTCTACAGATGAAAAGCCTCTGCTGCGGCAGAGGCTTTTTCTTTCGCGAGACGAAGTTCACTTCGCCGGTTCCTGATACAGCCCGATTACGTTCCCACCGGGATCACGAAATCTCGCTGTAATTTCCGGAGCGTCCATGCCGATTTTCTGCACGATCTCACAGCCATTTTTGACCACAGCGGCCACGCTCGCTTCCACGCTATCCACCATGATGTAGAAGAGTATTCCGGGAGCGGATGCAGGCGCGCGACCGATAATCCATGACCCGCTTACCTGGCCCGTCGAGTCGTCAAACGCGACGCTGCCATTCGCGCGCGTGCGCGCGTTCCAGCCGAAAACCCGCTGGTAGAACTCAGAAGAGCGGGCAATGTCGGTCGCGGGTAGTTCAACGTAACAGATTTTGCCGTTGGTGTTCGTAGGAGACATGCTGGTCCCTTTCGCCGGCCGATTGTATCAAGATTTTGAATTGGCGGAGGCCGCAGGGATGATTCGTGCGATCCCACGGCGATAATTCCTGCGCCGGTGTAGCGTAATGGTGAGATTTTCTCGCAGCTTACGGTATGATCCTTTGCATGTTTCGCTTTTTGCATGTTTCGCTTTCTGATACATGCCTGCTGTCTTTTCGCGGCCGCGTCAGTTGCCCAACAACCGAGACCTCCAGCCACTTCATACTCGCATGGGATCGAAAACAACCGAGTAACTCTGGATGGCGATTGGCGAGGTTCGTCCACCTGTTTGGTCACACCCAGCGCCTGCCATGATGAAGAAGCGCTCTATCAGATCGCGCAAGTTGAACCACTCCATTACAGCTTGAAAGCTGACAAAATTGTCGATGGCAAACCGGTGGAAATGGGTACGGCGGATTGCCATTTCGATCAGTCGTCTCAGGTTCTGCACTGCGACTTCCCGAAGGGATACATTGATCTCACGTTGAAGGCAGACCGCCTGGATGGCGCGATGTTTCTCCCTGACAAAACCCGCTGGCGTGACATCAAGCTACGCAAAAAGTCCAGCGACGTGAAATGAAGCCGATCGTAGGCCACGGCCACCCCTGTTACTCCAGACGCTCGATCTTCCCAGCCAGTTATAATGTCTCTATTCCCATGAAGGCATACGTCACAGTCATGCTCAAGACCACCGTCCTGGATCCTCAGGGCAAGACCATTCACGGCGCGCTCAAAAAGATGGGCTACAAAGGTGTGGGTGAGGTGCGCCAAGGCAAAGTTTTTGAGATCCGCCTGGATAGCGGACTGGACAAAGCTGCCGCTAAAGCCGAAGTTGAGCGAATGGCGAAAGAAGTGCTTACTAACCCTGTGATCGAAGAATTCTCATACAGGTTAGAAGATTAGGGTAACCGCTCATTTCACACGCTGAAGGCGCGCCAGGACCTGAAGATTGATGGGTTTACGCATCTCTTCTGGTTCTTTTGGGTTCTTGTGATCATCAGTTGTTAAGACAACTGGCAGGCATTTTAGAAAAACTAAGCAGGAATTTTCATATGTGCGGAATCGTCGGATACGTAGGCAAAAAGGGCGTCGTATCAGTCATTATTGAAGGGCTGAGAAAGCTGGAGTATCGCGGCTATGACTCAGCTGGCATCGCCGTGGCCGGGAATGGTCATGGCGGGGCAATCCAGGTTCGTCGAGCGGAAGGCAAGCTGCGCAACCTGGAAGAGGTCATCCGCCTTAAACCGCTGGAAGGCAGCTACGGCATTGGACACACGCGCTGGGCCACGCACGGCCGTCCCACGGAAGAGAACGCACATCCACATCGTGACTGCACCGGCAAGATCGTGGTGGTCCACAACGGCATTGTTGAAAACTACATGCCTTTGAAGAAGAAGCTGATGGAAGAAGGTCATAAGTTCGTGACCGAAACTGACACGGAAGTGATCGCGCACCTGGTGGAAAAGTATCTCTTCCATTCGGCCAACGGTCATCATCCCACGCTGGAATCAGCTGTGCGCAAGACTGTGCAGCAGCTTACAGGCGTGTTTGCCCTTTCGGTCATTTCTGAAGATGAGCCTAACAAGATCATCGCGGCACGTAACGGGCCGCCGGTTGTAATTGGACTGGGCAAGGACGAATACTTTGTCGCCTCTGACGTGCCGGCGATTATGGCCCACACCCGCGATTTATTTTTCCTGCATGACGGTGATCTGGCCGTGCTTACGCCCGGCGGCGTAAAGGTGATGGATTTTGACGGTAATCCTCTTGTGCGTGAGCCCCAGCATATTGCCTGGGACCCGATCATGGCGGAAAAGGGCGGCTACAAGCATTTCATGCTCAAGGAAATTCATGAGCAACCGCGTGCCGTGCGTGAAACGGCATTGGGCCGCGTCTCGCAGGATACCGGCAAGGTGATCATGGAAGAAATGGAGATCACTGACGATGAGTTCCGCAACATGCAGAAGCTGAACATCGCTGCCTGCGGTACCAGTTGGCATGCCGGACTGGCCGGCAAATACATGATCGAACGCCTGGCCCGCGTGCCGGTGGACGTGGATTACGCCAGCGAGTTTCGTTATCGCGATCCCATTATTTCCAAAAACGATGTCACGCTTCTGATCACACAGTCGGGTGAAACCGCGGACACGATTGCAGCGCAGCGCGAAGCCAAACAGAAGAGTTCCAGGACGGTGGCTATCTGCAACGTGGTCGGCGCCATGATCGCCCGTGAAGCGTCCGGCACCGTGTACACACACGCTGGTCCGGAAATTGGCGTTGCGTCCACCAAGGCATTCACAGCCCAGCTGACGGCGCTATTCCTTCTCTCGCTGCATTTAGGCCAGGTGCGCGGAACCGCGTCAGAGGAACAGAGCAAAAAGCTGATTAATGAGTTGCTGAAGATACCCGCCAAGCTGGAAGGCCTGCTCGGGCGTGAAGCCGAGGTGGAAGAGCTGGCTCGCATCTATTCCAAATCACAGGATTTCCTCTTTCTTGGCCGCGGCATTCACTACCCGATTGCCCTGGAAGGCGCGCTTAAGCTCAAGGAAATCTCCTACATCCACGCGGAAGGCTATCCTGCCGGCGAGATGAAGCACGGCCCCAATGCCCTGATCGATGAGAACCTGCCGGTCGTGGTCATCGCCACGCAAGACCATGACGATCCCACCTCTGTCCTGCGCTATGAGAAGACCATGTCGAACATCAAAGAGGTCACCGCACGCTCCGGGAAGGTGATCGCCATCGCCACCGAAGGTGACGAAGAGATCAAAGAGTCGGTCGATCATGTGATCTACGTTCCCCAGGCGCCGGAGTTGTTATCGCCCATTCTGGAGATTGTTCCGCTGCAATTGCTGGCATATCACATTGCCGTGCGCCGCGGATGTGACGTTGACCAACCCCGCAATCTGGCGAAATCTGTCACGGTTGAGTAAGGAAAGACTAGCGGTGTTGCCGGTAATCGACAAAGTTTGCAGAGAAAAATGAAAGCTCTCTAACGTGCCAGTTTGGTCCAAATGGGCATTTCTACTGCTCGATTAACACAAAATGACTTGCGCGTGGCCATAAGCCTGGGTCTAGAATTAATCCGTGGAAGAAAACATCACAAAGCCGGAAACTTTTTGGGCAAGACATTCTGGCCTGCTCGCGATTTCCATTGCTCTGCTTGGCTTTACGCTCGGCATGCTGCAGGACATCTTCCTGGTCAGTGAGGGGTTTTCACGCTGGAGTCTCATCATTCTCAGCAACATGTTTACCGGATCGATTGCAGGACTGTTGTTCTATCAATATGTCCGCAATGAAAGAAACCATCGCGATCTGGTTCGCCAGCGTATGCTGACGATTGTGGAGTTGAATCACCACATCCGGAATGCTTTACAGGTAATCAAGTTCTGGGGTGTTCAACATCAGAATTGCATTCTTGATGATGCTCAAGCCCAACTGATGAAGGATTCAGTGGACCGCATTGAATGGGCATTACGCGAGGTGCTGCCTCGATATCCGGAATCCGCAACGCCGGTCCGCCAGGCCGCGCCCGAACCCTCTTCCACTGCGATAGAATCCCGTACAACTGCGTTCTACAGCTCCAAAGTCAAACACGAACGAAAGCCCTGAATCATCATCCTTGCACGCCTCACTTGCGCTGTCCCCCGGTCACTATGTAGTCTTCGTTGCATCGACCGCGTGAATCCACTCATCCAATAACAAGGTTCCTGTCACCGAGGCGTCTCAAGTGGAGCATCTACTCAAAGCCAACCACATCCCGTATGAAATGAAGCCGTTTGAAATGAAGACTGATGCGGACCATGGATATCACTTCACCGGGCTGAAACAGCTAAACACGGTTCGCCGTGTCGCGGGGGTTTCCCGTAAATACTTTGAGAAGACGGCCTGAGCGCGATGCCCACTCTCGTCGCTATGGCTGGCCTGCCCGGAACGGGAAAGAGTACGCTGGCCCGCGCATTGGCCAAAGAACTTGGCGGGGTTGTCCTGGACAAGGACGTGATCCGTGCGGCGCTTTTTCCTCCGTCGCTGATCGAATACTCCTCGCCGCAGGATGATTTCTGCATGAGCGTGCTGTTCCAGACAGCGCGTTATCTCGTCTCCGCGAAGAAGACCACGCGCGTTTTCGTCGACGGACGGCCTTTTGCCAGGGCTTCGCAAATCGATCAGTTGGTCACGGAAGCCGGCAGTTTTGGGTATTCATTGAAGATGATTCTTTGTACATGCTCTGACGCGAATGCCAAAGCCCGGCTCGCCCAGCAGCAACACGTGGCCGGCAACCGAAATTATCGCCTGTATCAAAAACTGCAAAAAGAATTTGAGCCCATCAGCATCCCGCATTTCATGGTCAACACTGATGATCCGCTCCAGGACGTTGTTTCCTCTGCCCTCGTATACCTCCGGATGCCTGTAACCGCTGATATTCCAGCTACTTAGCCGCCAAAGAAAAACTCTTCAAGCCGCTAAAAAGCGCTCTTGCGTTTTTGCAACTTCGTCAGAGACTGGTACATCTAACAACTTGACAGTAAGACACTCAAGTCTCATAATGTACTTGTTATTATAGATTAAGCAATGATTCTAAAGAACTTATTGGCAGGAGGCAGCAGCAATGGGCAAGATTATAGGTATTGATTTAGGCACCACGAACTCAGTGGTGGCGGTGATGGAAGGTGGCGAACCCAAGGTCATCCCCAATGAAGAAGGCGGACGTACCACCCCCTCCATCGTCGGCTTTACCTCATCCGGTGAGCGGCTGGTAGGCCAGGTCGCCAAGCGGCAGGCCATTACCAATCCGCAAAACACCATTTATTCGATCAAACGTTTCATGGGACGGCGTTATGACGAAGTGAATGACGAGATGAAGATGGTCCCATACAAAGTCGTGAATCAGGGTGATCACGTGGCGATTGTGGCGCAGGGCAAAGAGTACACGCCGCCCCAGATATCGGCCATGATCCTTCAGAAATTGAAGAAAGCCGCTGAAGATTATCTCGGACAGACGGTAACCGAAGCCGTGATCACGGTTCCGGCATATTTTAATGACGCACAGCGCCAGGCCACGAAAGACGCAGGCAAGATTGCCGGACTTGATGTAAAGCGCATCGTGAATGAACCCACGGCGGCAGCGCTCGCCTACGGATTGGACAAGAAGAAGGATGAAACCATCGCGGTCTACGACTTCGGTGGTGGTACGTTCGATATTTCCATCCTGGAAGTGGGCGAAGGCGTGATCGAAGTGAAGTCCACCAACGGTGACACGCACCTTGGCGGTGACAACATTGACCAGCGCATCGTTGACTGGCTGGTCGACGAATTCAAGAAGGATGAAACTCTTGATTTGCGCAGCAAAGGCAATGAGATGGCTTTGCAGCGTCTGCGTGACGCAGCGGAAAAAGCCAAGATTGAACTTTCCACGACCATGGAAACGGAAATCAACCTGCCGTTCATTACGGCGGATGCAAGTGGTCCCAAGCACCTGGTGAAGAAGCTGACGCGCGCCAAGCTGGAGCAGATGGTGGAAGACATCATTCAGCGCTCGGTGGGCCCGTGCAAACAGGCCATGAAAGATGCAGGCATTGAAGCCAGCAAGATCGATGAAGTTGTGCTGGTTGGTGGACAGACGCGCATGCCTCGCATACAGGCTCTGGTGAAAGATCTGTTCGGCAAAGAGCCGCATCGCGGCGTGAACCCGGACGAGGTGGTTGCCATCGGTGCAGCAGTCCAGGCAGGCGTTCTGGCCGGTGACGTGAAAGATCTGTTACTGCTGGATGTGACCCCGTTGAGTCTGGCGATTGAAACACTGGGCGGCGTGGCTACGCAGATGATTCCGCGTAACACCACCATCCCTACCCGCAAGACTGAGGTCTTCTCGACGGCGGCAGACAGCCAGACGTCAGTTGAGGTCCATGTGCTGCAGGGTGAGCGCCCCATGGCCAAGGACAACCGTACGCTGGGTAAATTCCACCTTACGGGAATTCCACCGGCTCCGCGCGGCGTGCCGCAGGTTGAAGTAACTTTTGATATTGATGCCAACGGCATTCTCAACGTGACGGCAAAAGACCGCGCTACGGGCAAGGACCAGAAGATCACGATTACGTCTTCTTCCGGTTTAAGCAAAGAGGAAGTCGATCGCATGGCCAAGGAAGCCGATGCGCATGCAGCGGAAGACAAGGCCAAGCGTGAGGAGATTGAAGCGCGCAACCAGCTTGACGGGTTCGTTTATAACGTCGAGAAGATGCTGAAAGAGCATGGCGACAAGATTTCCGGCGACGAAAAGACCAATGTTGAGTCAGCTTTGGCGGAAGCCAAGAAGGCCCAGGAAAGCTCTGACGTGGCGGCGATGAATGCCGCACGCGAAAAGCTGGTACAGGCGTCGCACAAACTTGCGGAGGTCATGTATAAGTCGGCCGAAACCCAGACCGCCGGTGGTCCTTCCGCCGATAGCACGCAGGGTGGGCCAACGCAAAGCGGCGCTGGGCAATCTGAGAAGAAGGATGAAGGCGTAATTGACGCGGAATACGTGGATGTGGAGCCCAAGCACTAACCGGGCTTAACCCTACGCATCATTCCCGTTGGGTGCGGGTTAAAAGTAAGTGATACTCGATTTGCAGTTGAGGTGATTGCAGATTGGGTTGGGTGATTGAAGCCGGCGGCTGTAACAGGCCGCCTTCTTCACAGGAATTTAAGTACAGAGGTGACTCACGTGAAACAGTTTTTGGTAATGAAGATGGTCGAGGGCTTGAATCATGTAGCAGGATTCATGGCTTTACCTGGCTTCTACACGTTGGAAGCCGCACAGGATTTTGTCAGTGATGCGCGCGACCACGAGCCGGGCGCAATGTACATGATTCAGGAAGTGGGAGCGGCGTAAGGCAAGATTGCCAGCATCGCCGGAATTACCAAATTGACGGGCATCCGGCGATGTTGTGCCTCCTTGTCATCCTGAGCGGAGTCGGAGCGAAAGTGACGGCGTAGTCGAAGGTTCCATGTATTCTGTCTTCGCTAATCTCAAACTCTGCCAGTAAACACAAGCAATCAGGCCTGACCTCAGTCAGGCAGCAACGGGCCATCAAATCTGGGCTTTAGCCCCTGCGGAGAAATGAAACTCGAATGAGATACATGAAACGAAGCGGTCTCAGGCTCTTTGCCGTGGCGGCTCTTTTACCTCTGATGGCGTCGGGCGCAACCACTCCACATGCACCAGCGGACGCCACGTCGACCACCATTTATATGTCGGCGGATGACTCGGCGACTGCGAAAGCCATTGAGCAGCGCGTCCGTGATTTTCTGGCCAATGTGCCTAAGAATGACAAGAAAGTCTTTGAAGACTTCTTTGCCGATGATGTGATTTACACCCGCTCCGCCGGCGTAACGGTGACCAAGGCGGACATCATCACCAATATCGGCGTGCGCGCCGCGAACGAGCCGGAAGCAACGTTTGATTCCGACGATTTCACGGTGCATCCCTATGGAGACTTTGCCGTCGTCAACTTCCGCCTTATCATGCACAACGCTGTGAATGGCAAGCCGGAGAGGGCCACCTTCCGCAATACGGGAACATTCATGAAGCGGAATGGCAAGTGGCAGGCTGTGGCCTGGCAGGCGACCAAGGTGCCCGACGCAAAATGAAGCGCCTTGCTTCTGCCTGGCTCATTGGCTTTTTGATCACTGGAGTTGCTGTCGGATTCCAGACTAGTCCGCTCCCTCTGGGTGCAAGGCTAAAACTGCGGTGGGACGAGAAGACAATCACGGTCTACGAGGGTAAGCAGAAGCACCTGATCGAACTTGGCAAGGATGTTAATGCCACTCTCATTGGTTCAGCAAAGCTACAATCGGCCAAAGAGAACGGCGGCTTCATTTATCTCTTACTGGACGTGACAGGGCCATCTCGAGGACGACGGGCGCAAGCAATGGGCTACTGCGGAGCAGGTGAGGAATCAAACCTTATCTGGGTGAAACTGGGGTCAGATTGGAAAGTGGAAACATCGCAGTCTTTACTTTACGAGTCATGTCTGGCGTCATTGGAAATGATCGATCCGCCTGCATGGAATGGAAGCACCCTCGAGGTAATAAGCACCGATTACACGAAGAACATTGATCAGAGAGTCACATACTCTCTGAAGCAACCGGAAGGTGGTCTTCAAATTGTTTCCGGTCCGACAAAGAATTGAACGGTATTGAATATGGCAGCTACGCAGCAAAAAGATTATTACGGAACATTAGGCATCAAGAAAGGCGCCTCGGCGGATGAGATCCGCAAGGCGTTCCGCAAACTTGCGCGTAAATACCATCCCGACGTAAATCCAAATGACAAGAAGGCGGAAGAGAAGTTCAAGGAAATCTCTGAAGCCAACGATGTTTTGAGCGATCCCAAGAAGCGCAAGATTTACGACCAGCTTGGCTTCTACTCTGACAATATCGATCCCGCGGCGGCCGAAGCCTACGCTCGCGGTGGAGGGTTTGGCGCGGGAGGATTCGGGGCAGGTCCCGGATACAACAGCAACAGCGGGCAATCCACGCCGGGTGGTTTTGACTTCGGCGGCTTTGATTTTTCTGACTTCGCGGGCGCAGGTGGCGGCGCAGGCCGGCAGGCTGGCGGCTCCGCCGGCAGCGGTGGCTTTCGTGACATCTTCTCCAGCATCTTCGGCGGTGGCGCCGGCGGCCGTGGCGCTGCCGTGCAACGTGAGCCGGAGCCGGGAAACGACCTTGAATATCAGGTCAACATTGGCTTCTGGGACGCGATCCGCGGCACCGTGCTGAAGCTGAATATCGCACATCTTGAGACTTGTACTCAGTGCCATGGGAAGGGAACGGTTGGCACTCCGCAGACCTGTCCTGAGTGCCATGGCAGCGGGCAGATTTCGCAGACCAGCGGTCGTATGAAATTCAATACTCCGTGCCCGCGTTGCGGCGGCACCGGCAAGGTTCAGAATACCTGTCCGGTCTGCCATGGCGATGGCGCAGTGGAGGCCACATCTCCGCTGGAAGTCCGGGTAAAACCGGGCACGCGTGACGGCCAGCGCATACGCCTTGCCGGTAAAGGTAACGCCGGTCTGCATGGTGGCCCGGCCGGCGATCTGTTTATCATCATCCGCATCGGTGAGCATCCCGTGTTCCGCCGCGATGGCGATGATATCTATGTCACCATCCCGGTCAGCGCCCCTGAAGCTGCTCTGGGCGCCAAGATTGAGGTGCCCACGATTGACGGCAGATCGCAGCTCCGTGTGCCGCCCGGAACTCAAAGCGGCCAGAAGCTCCGCTTGCGGGAAAAAGGCGTGCCCTCGGCGACCAGAGAAGGCGTACGTGGTGATGAGATTGTGGAAGTGAAGATCGTTGTTCCGGAGGCCCGCGATCTAAAGGTCCGTGAATTGTGGCAGGAAATGCAGAAGTTGAATCCGGAAGATCCAAGAGCGGAGTTGTGGGAGAAAGTGTAACGCGGCATTAAAAAACCATGGCCAAACGTAAATCCAAAGGCGCGTACATGATTTCCTCGGTGGCGGAGATGTACGGAATCCATCCGCAAACGCTCCGTCTTTATGAGCGTGAAGGCCTGCTTAAACCATCACGGACCGATGGCAACACGCGTCTCTATACCGAAGAAGATCTGCAAAGGCTGGAATTCATTCTGAACCTGGCGCGCGATCTGGGTGTGAACATTGCCGGCATCGCCATCATTCTGCAGATGCGTGAGCGGATGGAGGAGATGAACCGGCAGATGCAGGACTTTGTCCATTTCGTACAGACAGAAGTCGCATACCGTGCTGGCCACGCACAGGCCGATGCCAGTCAGGGCGCAATTGTTCCCATGCGCAAGCCGACGATCACTAAACCGACCATCACCGTTCCTTCGCGCAAACGCTAATATCTGCAAAATAAAAAAGCTGGCGCTCCCTTGAGGCCAGCTTTCATTCAAACTGATTCGGTTCGGATTAGCTCAAGTCTTTTTCATCCACATCTTCTCCGTTAATTGAAACGATGGGTTTAGGCTCAGGCGTGATCTTTCCTATCTTGATGGCTGAAGCAGTCTGCCTTTCAAAGTCCAGCCCCGGATCCTCGGTTGATCGAGCGATCAAATTGCGCAGTTTTTGCGGATAGACCCGCATACGCTGGCGGAGGCGACGTTCCGCGTCGGTCCATTCTTCACGGGCACGATCCACTGCCTGCCGCACACGGCCCACGCCCTTGGTTTCTACCTTTCGCATGTCTCCGGCGTAGTACATAGCTCTACTCTCCCCTGTCTTAGGATGCCCGGAACGGGAAGAAGGAAACTGCTGGACAGAGTAGCTGCTTATTGCGCTGAGTAGCAGCGGGTTAGTTATTTTTAGTTATTTCAGGGCGCCTTCGCGTCTGGCCAGCCAGTCCAGGAAGAGCTGCTCCACCGGTTTGTCTTTGGAACGGAGCAGATGCCGGATGGTGCGGCCCGTGACCATGTGGCAAAGCTCTTCTGCCATATTCTTCACATGGTCGCCCGCGCGCTCCAGAGCATTAGCCATTGAGAGCACGTGCAGGCTCTCCTGGCCCGCCCTGAGCCGTTCATGGTGCTCCGTGTGCCGTACCAGCAGCAGGTTGCGCAGGCGGTCAATCTCGGCATCAGAGCGAAGCACATGCAGGGCCTGGTCAACATTGCGCTGCTCAAAGGCCTGGGCCATCTGCACCAGCATATTTTCCAGCAGGCACGCCATGCGCGTGAGCTGTTCAACATCTTCCATCTCAATGCGGTTGCGGACAATTGACGACCGTTCCGCGAAGCTGGCAACCAGGTCTCCGACCCGCTCCAGATCGAGCATCAGTTTCAGGCATGCCAGCAGTTCACGAGCTTGTGCCGGCGTGACGCGAGTGATGGTTTCCGCCATGCGCTCATCCAACTCGCGATCAAGATCATCCAGCTTCTCTTCGCAAGTTCTAACGCCCTGCAATGATGCCGGTGAGCCGTTGATTAAACCATCAATGGCGTGCGCCACAGACTGCCTGGCCAGCGCGCAGGCCTGCATGGTCAGTTGAGGCAAATTGGATTCCGCGGGTGGCTGGGGAAGATTCGTGCTAACAACTAAAGCCCGAGAGCTCATTGACTACCGCTGACTGCGAGTCTCTTAAGAGACATGACGCTCATAATTTTACTTACCGCTTACTTAACTATAGTCGCGCCGGGTTCAGAAATCTTGACAATTACGTAAAATATTTGTGAATCAATGCGAGTTCGCCGGCTCTGCGTTCTGGTACTACTTTGGAACTTCAAAACGGTAGCCGGTTCCGCGTACCGTCTTCAGGTAGCGTGGATGTTCAGCATCACGCTCAATCTTTTCCCGCAGCTTGCGCACATAGACGTCCACGGACCGTGGGCTTACGAAGGTTGTTTCCCGCCACACCGCATCAAGGATCTGGTCACGGGTAAAGACGCGGCCGGAATGCTGCGCCAGGTAATGTAGTAATCGGAACTCGGTGGCCGTGGTGGTCACTGTCTCTCCACGCACGCTCAGCGTCATGGCATTGGCGTCAATCTCCAACTCGCCGGCCTTGATGGATGCAGGCGCCAAAGGAGCTTCGCAACGCCGCAGCACGGCTTTGATGCGTGCCACAAGTTCGCGTGGACTGAACGGCTTGGTGATGTAATCATCGGCGCCCAGTTCCAGACCCAGAATGCGATCGGTCTCGGATGTTTTGGCGGTGAGAAAAACAATGGGTGTGCCTGCCAGCGGCGCGCCTGCCTGGCGCACCTGGCGGCATATATCCAGGCCATCACCACCCGGGACCATGATGTCGAGCAGCATGAGCGAAGGCCGTTCTTTTTGCGCATCCGTGATCACATTGGCCGTAGTTGAAAAGCTGCGCACGCGAAAGCCCGCGGCTTCAAGGTTGTGCCGCACTAGTCTCGCAATATCGAGATCATCTTCCAACAGGTAAATCTTCTGCTTGCCGGCTCCATCGCCGTCTACAGCAAAATCTCGGATCATGGGTCGTCTTCCACCTAATGCCATCATCTTGCGGAGAGCGTACACAGCGGACGTTAAAGGAGTATGAAACCTCGGCATTTTCGGAGCGAAGTTAGCAGCTCAAGATTTCATCAATCTTTAACGTACGTGCGACCCGAGTTTGCTGTAACCATCTTTATTTCGGCCGTACCAGCACCTCGCGCAGCCCAAACGGCAGCACTTGCTGAATTGGGGGTATGGATGGGAACCTCAAGAAATCATGAGAATTCTCTAACCGCAGACCCACGGCTGGTGAGTTAAAAAGAGGCGTTCCGGTTTGCATCTTGTAAGGGGCAGGCGTACCCTTAAGGGGTTCGCATTAAGTGAACGTGAGTTATTCGAAACTCTCCTTTGAGTTGTATCCACATAACCTCGCAGTCACGCCTTCAATAGCGCGCCTGTTTAGACCGAAGAAGGACCTCATGAAGAACATTTACGTAGGAAACTTGGACTTCAAAGTTACAGAAGACGAGCTCCGCCAGGCATTTTCCGCATACGGCCAGGTAGAGAACGTGACTATTTTGAAGGACCGTGACACAGGCCAGCCGCGAGGTTTTGGATTTGTGGAAATGGCCAATGACGAGGAAGCTGATAAAGCGATCAGCGGAATGAACGGAGCCCAGATCGGCTCACGCGCTCTCAACGTTAACGAAGCCCGACCGAAAGAAGCACGCGCCGGCGGCGGTGGTGGATTTGGCGGCGGTCGCGGTGGTGGCGGCGGCTTTGGCGGCGGACGCGGCGGCGGTGGTGGAGGCCGTGGCGGCGGTGGCGGCTACGGCGGTGGACGCGGCGGTGGTGGCGGCGGTCGCAACCGTTATTAGCTTTACAACAAACTAAAAAAGGGGAGTTGCAGCCATCTGCATCTCCCCTTTTACATTTCCGTTTGCGAACGCGTTTTAAACGAACTCGACGTGTGGCTCCTGCGTGATGATCCCCGCGCGATAGCCCATGTTGAGCAGGCGTGATACGGCTTCTTTGCCGTCGTCACCATAGTCCAGCGTGCGCGAGTTCACATACATTCCCACAAAGCGGTCCGCCATGTGTGGATCAAGATCACGGGCAAACTGCATGGCATAAGCCAATGCCTGTTCGCGATGATCCAGCGCGTGCTGAATGCTGTCACGCAGCGCCTGTTGCACAGTGGCGATCAGTTCAGGGCCAAGATCGCGGCGAATCGCATTGCCGCCAAGCGGCAACGGCAGGCCTGTGATCTCATGCCACCACTTGCCCAGATCGATAATCTTGCTCAATCCGGAGCGGTCATAGGTGAGCTGGCCTTCGTGGATGATCAGCCCGGCCTCATAATTCCCCGCGAGCACCTGCGGAATGATCTGATCGAAGGGAACCACGGCTGTTTCAATGTCCGGAGCAAACAGCTTCAGCGCCAGATAGGCCGTTGTCATGGTGCCCGGAACTGCCACTTTCATGCGCTTGAGGTCTTCCAGGCCGATGGCGCGTGGCGCCACCACCATGGGACCATATTGCTCGCCCACGCTGCCTCCGCAGGACATCAGCGTGTACTTGTCCTGGACGTACGGATACGCGTGGAAAGAGATGGCGCTCACGTCATAAAAGCCATCCATGGCTTTGCGGTTGAGCGTTTCAATATCTGTCAGCGTGTGGCTGAACTTCAATCCCGGGACGCGCACCTTGTTGGTGGCCAGGCCGTAAAACATGAAAGCGTCATCGGAATCAGGGCTATGCGCAATGCTGATTTCTCGAACTTGGGGAACAACGGACGAAGTCGACATAAAGATAAATCCTACGCTCACTATTATCGCAGCACACGCGCTCCAGCGCCTGTGACCGGGACAAGATTCTCAGATTTTTATGATGGAAATGAAAATTAATGCGTATGGTCAGTGGAGGCCGCATGTGCGGCGGTCTCCGTGGAGTGTTCCGGTTGCGGCGGTTCAAGGCTGTTCGGCGGCGTTTGATGAGGGCGGCGCAAGTGAGATCGCAGTCGCCACCAGGTGGCGCCCACAGCCACCATGATGGCAGCCAGGGAAAGCGCCAGAATCGCAAATAAAACCTTCATCAACACTGATCAAGGATACCAGAGCAAGGCGGCCCAGGAACGCAGGAAAAGGGCCTAGACCCCTACGGGGAATGGCTTAGAATGCGGCTCTGGCGAGGCGGAACGGCCCTCAAACCTGCCTTGCAGCAGTGACATCAATCCGGTGTACCAGTAGCCCAGGACGAACAGGAGAAGAAACGGGATGGTCCAGTAATTCTCGCTGCTGAAGGCGTACACGCACATCAGGAAGAAGTAAGTTCCAACCAGCAACTCAAGCCAGGGAACAATACCGAGCCGGCGACGGTATTGTTGTCCAAGAGCCTTGTCTTTTTTCGATTCCACGCGATATTTCGGCGTGCGTTTGAATGCCGACTTGATGCCCAGAAGAGCTTCCATCACCGCGCGCGTATTGGTGAGCGTGAGCCCGATGCCAAGGGCCATCAGGAATGGCAGATACAGGAAGGTGCGGGGCCAGCGCCGGGGGAACAATTCTTTTTGTGATACCAGGTAGAAGCTGGAGATGGAAAACGTTGATGCCAGAAACAGTGGCAGATCAATCAGCAGCATCTGGAACCATCCGCCAAAAGAGCGAATAATCATCGCCGGCAGCAGCAGGGTGGAAAGAATGATCATCAGCGGGTAGCTGATGTTGGCCGTGAGATGGTAGAAGGCTTCTACCTTGATGCGCAATGGAACATCACTGCGGAACACCAGCGGCAGCACTTTTTTCCCGGTCTGGATCAGACCCTTGGCCCAGCGTGCCTGCTGGGTCTTGAACGCGGTCATTTCAATGGGCAGTTCCGCCGGGCACTCAATGTCCTGCACATACTTAAACTTCCAGCCTTTGAGCTGTGATCGGTAGGAGAGATCAGTGTCTTCCGTCAGGGTGTCATGCTCCCACCCGCCGGCGTCTTCAATGGCCTGGCGACGCCACATGCCTGCCGTGCCGTTAAAGTTGAAGAACACCTTGCTGCGGGAGCGGCCACCGTGTTCGAGAATGAAGTGTCCATCCAGCAGAATGGCCTCAACTTCGGTCAGGAAGGAGTAATTGCGGTTCAGGTGCGTCCATCGCGTCTGAACCATGCCAATTGTTGGATCGGCAAAGTGGTGCACCACGCGCATCAACCAGTCTTCGGGGGGAACAAAGTCGGCGTCAAAGATGGCAATGAACTCGCCTTTGGAAGTGAGCATGCCATTCTGCAGCGCGCCGGCTTTAAAGCCTTCACGGTTGGTGCGATGGATATAGGTGATCGGGTGGCCTAGAGCGGCATAGCGGTCCACCACCGCTTTGGCGACCTTCACCGTGTCGTCGGTTGAATCGTCCAGGACCTGTATGTCCAGTTTATCTTTGGGGTATTCCACCTTGCAGATGGATTCCACCAGACGATCCACCACGAACTGCTCATTGAAAATCGGCAACTGGATCGTCACCCGAGGCAAATCGGCAAACTGGGTAGGAGGCTCCGTGGTGCGGTTTTTCCGATTGCGGTAATACATGTACACCAGCACGTAACGATGGATACCGTAGCCGGCCAGAATGACCATCACCACAAAGTAGGGGATGAGCAACATCATGTCGAAGGCGTTGGGAGAGTAGAGGCCCTTGAAGGTCCGGTCCAGGAATTGCGACTTGAAATAGTGTATGAAGCCCTTTTGCTGGGCAGCGCCGAGCAGCAATAGACAGTTGGCAAATAGCGGACTCAGAGGAGCACTCCCGGGGGAATTCAGAAAAGAAGATTGTAGCAGACAGGAAGCGGGTTTTTTGAACCGCGGGCTAACGCCTTCTTACGAATTCAGGCGTTGCGCGCACCTGACATCTGCGAAGGAAGTCGCTCTAAGTCGTGCTTTGTCGCGCCTTTCCTGGCAAGCTATTTGACGTTCTTCCACTAGCATCAATTCGTGCGCAAAGCCTTTTTCATCTGCCTTGGTCTTTGGTTTCTCACCACTACATTTTCATCTTCGGCAGCCGAAGAGCACCCAACCTGGCGCATCAATCTCGAGACCTATCCACAAATGATGGCTCAAAACATTGTGGTGAGATTCTATGGTGACTTGCTGGTTATATATTCGGAAGCGGGAAATTGTGTACTCATCTTCGACACCAAGAGCCAACGGATGGTTGATGACAAAGAAACGCGCAGAGCTGTTTCGTTGTTTTTGGTGAATCCATGTCCGTTGACACGGTTTCGCAAACGATTTCCAGAAGTAAACGTGCTTGAATGCTGGAAGGGAATGGCGCTGGAGCAAGTCGGGGGCATCGGGTTCCGTAACGAGGAGCCTACGGAGTACTATTTGCGCCTGCCTGCGAAACAGCGGGTGCTTCTATTCCATGGAAATCATCGAAATTGTTGGCCTGGAGACCCTCATTTTGTCGGAGATGGTCAAATTCTGGTGAACCAGTGCAACGGAAAAGCACTTGTCTTAAATACGAAAGGAACAAAACTTTATAGCTTCCCAAAGCTGTCCGAGGCTTTTATAGCTCTAAATGACGAAGGTACGAGGTTTGCGGCCTTTGAAAGAAGTTCGTCATTCCTTCATGAGTTTGAAGGTACAAACAGGCTCAAAGTGAAAGTTTTTAGGTCAGCAGATGGCAGGAAGATCTTCGAAAGAAAGTGGCATCTCGGGGACGGCGATGGAATTAGCGATGGGCGGATTGCTCTCTCCAACGACGGATCATTGATTGCCATCGCCCGCGGCGGAGAAGTGCAGATATTTCGTCTCCCTGTTATGCACTAATTCAAGAAGAATTGCCTGTACAGCGTATCTCTCTGCTTGGGCATGAAGCCGGCATCGCGGATCATGCGGCGCAGCTCTTCCTCCGTGGTGCAATTCGCCACGCCCGCCGAGCGGACAACGTTTTCCTCCAGCATGACTGATCCAACGTCATTGCCGCCGAAACGCAGGCCCATCTGGCAGACCTTCAATCCTTGCGTGACCCAACTGGACTGGACGTTCTCGATATTTGAAAGGAACAGCCGCGCGACGGCCAATGTTTTTAAATATTCAACGGCCGTAGCTTCATCCCAGTGACGGCCGCCCAAAGCGGTGTTGCCGGGCTGAAAGCTCCACGGGATGAACGCGGTGAATCCGCCGGTTTCTTCCTGTAGGTCGTAAACATGCTGGAAGTGATTGATGCGCTGTTCCAGTGTTTCACCCACTCCAAACATCATGGTGGCCGTGGTCCGCATGCCGATCTTGTGGGCTGTGCGGTGCACGTTGAGCCAGTCTCCTGTGAGGCACTTCAACCTGGCGATCTTATGGCGGACTTCATCGTCCAGAATTTCAGCGCCGCCGCCGGGGATGGAATCAAGACCGGCGTCGCGCAGGCGACGGATGGTGTCTTCAATGCTCAAGCCGCTGATTTCGGCAAAATGAATGATTTCCGAAGCCGAGAAGCAGTGCAGGTGCACCTTGGGAAAGCGTTGTTTGATGCCGCTGAGCATTTGCTCATACCACTCGATTTTCAAGTCCGGATGCAGACCGCCCTGCATCAACACACCGGTGCCGCCAACCTCTACTGTCTCGCGGATCTTCTCGTAGATGGTCTCAAAATCCAGCACGTAACCTTTGCTGCGTCCTGGTCCTTTAATAGGCGCGTAGAAGGCGCAGAAGGTGCAGTACTCCGTGCAGAAGTTGGTGTAATTAATGTTGCGATCGATGATGTAGGTGACCACGCCTTCAGGATGCAGCTTGCGGCGTTGAGCGTCGGCATCCATGCCGAGACCGATCAGATCGTCCGAGCGGAAATAGTCCAGAGCCTGTTGTTTAGTAAGGGACATGAAACCACTATTTTACTGGAATCATGCCCCTGCTAACAACGAGCTCATCTGGCCTTCTGGGCGATGCGGCGAAGCAGGTAAAACGTACCGATTGCGACATACGTCAAGGCCCAGATGCAGAAAGGCACAAAGTAAGCCAGAGAATGCGTGGAGTGAGAAAGACAAACGCCTATAACCAGATAGCCCAGGCCAAGCCCAAAGAAGAACATGGCAAAGGCCCTTACATTTTCAAAGTAACGCTGACGCCAGGAATTGAGTAACCGCATACACAGGGAGAGATGTTGAAGCAGAGCTGCGAGTTGCTAAGCGGCTGACTTTGCGCTTGTCTGCGGGTGGGAATCACGCCGCCTTGACCGGTTCCTTAGGCTCCGGAATCACTGGTTTGCCTTCACGCTTGCGCTTCACGCTCCACCAGAGCAACGCGGCACCGCCAACCACGGCCAGGCCGATCAATATCCAGAGCAGCGGCTGGTAGTATTCGTGGAAGAAACCAAAGATTTGCTTGCTGTACATCGATCCCAGGTAAGCGAGGGCTGTGTAACGTATGGCCCGGGCCAGTCCTACAGCCAGGAGAAATTTTCTTGGCGAATATTTGAGCGCTCCGGCGGCCAGCAGAAACGGTGAATAAGGCACCGGCGGCGGCAATAGTCCGGGAATAAAAAGGCTCCAAAAGCCTTGTTTCTGAAAGCGTTTGAAGATTTTGTCGATCTTCTTTTTCGGGATTTTCTTCTCCAGCGATTCCTTGCCGCCCTTGCGTCCCACCGCGAACGTCATATACCCGCCGGCCATGCCGCCGATTGTTGCCATCACAGCGTAATAAGGCCACCAGCCGGGCTGTTGAGCCGCCAGGATAATGGTGAGCGCGTCCATGCTGCCGGGCAGGGGAATTGGCGAATTGTCGGCAAAACCCAGCAGCACCAGGCCGAGTCCGCCGAGCCTGACCAGCCATGCCCACGCGCTAAAAATAAGGATGTGAGGGACCTGAAGCACAGGTTATTGGATGCATTAAGCCAGTCAAGAACTCCAAACTCGAAACGGATGTCGCTTCGAAATCCCGGACCACGCCGAGGCTGGCACTACATGCTAATTGCGTTACCGGGACATGAGTTCATGCCGCCTTGGCTGATTCCTTGGGCCCAGGGATCAACGGCTTGCCCTCGCGTTTGCGCCTCACCAGCCACCAGATAAGGCAGATTCCGCCTGTTACCACAACTCCTATCAAAACCCACAAGATCGGCTGATAGTACTGGTGGAAGAAGTCAAAAATCTGCAAGCTGTACCTCGATCCGAGATACGCAAGGGTTGAGTAACGAAGGATTCGCGCCAGCCCCAGGGCGAGAAAGAACTTTCTGGGGGAATATTGGAGCGCGCCGGCCGCGAGCAGGAAAGGCATGTAAGGTACCGGAGGCGGCAGCAGGCCAGGGATGAAGACACTGTAGAAGCCGTGCTTTTCAAACCCCTTGAAGATTTTCTCCACTTTCTTTTTGGGCAACCTCTTTTCCAGCGCCTTCTGGCCGCCTTTGCGCCCGACCATAAACGTCATGCACCCGCCGGCCACGCTGCCTATGGTAGCCAACATGCCGTAAAGCGGCCACGACGTGGGTTGCTCAGCCGAGAGTATGATCGTGAGTGCATCCGTGCCGCCGAGCACGGGAACAGGCGAATTATCGGAAAGCCCCAGCAGCATCAGACCAAGTCCACGCAGCTTGAGCAGCCACTCCCAGCTGCTAAAGAGAAGGATGTAAGAGGTTTCGAGCACAACTTATTGGATGCACGTTCATCGAGGCGTAAGCTTGTGCTCCAGAAAGTCCAGTTCCGGTGCCTCCGGCAGGACCTTCAGCTCCGCGGCATATTTGTAGAAAAGACGCAGACCTTCAAGGTTTTCCGGGTCAAGGCCGTAATCGATGTTCTCAGTCAGGTAACTGTTGATCAGAGGCGCAGGCAGTTCCAGACGCGGTGACCATTCTTTTGCAAGTTCCGGAATGTGCTCGAGGCCGGCATCGCGAGACTGTTGAAAAATTTGCGGCAGATTTACGTCGCTGCTCACGCTGTTGAGCGCCGCTTTCCGCACGGCCCAGAATGCGAAGACGAACGGACGTCCGGTCCAGCGCCGCCACTGTTCGGCCAGGTCGTAAACGTAGTAGCCATCGGTCTTTGCCTGCAGCGCCGGATCGCCGATCAGAAGAGCGGCATCATGCCATTGCAACATCTCGTCGAGTACTGCTTTCTGGCGACGAAATCCCGGATTGACGCCGACAAACTTGCGCAAAAAAATCTCTACCAGCGCCGCCGACGTGCGCGAAGAATCATCAGTGGCAACGTTGCGGATCTTCTCCGCCGGAACTTTACTCACCAGCAGAATGGAACGCACCTGGTTCTTGGACGCGATGGCTACGTCAGGAATGATCGTGAGCCCTTGGATCGTGGTATAGGCCGCCGCCGGGATAATGCCGATGTCGGCCAGGTCCGTCTTCAGCTCTTCCGCACACTGCGAAGGCACCGTGTAGGTGATGGAAAAGTTCTCGCGAAGCTGCGCTGCGGTCTCGCCATGCTCAAAATCCCACATGAGCGGAGCGGTGTTCAGAAAGCTGATGGCGGAGACTCGTAATGCCATAATGAAAGATATTGTAAACAATCGTGAACTTTCTTTTCCTTGACAGCGTTTCCTCTATCCGTGTACAGTCCCGCAAGTTTCATGGCTAGTCCAACTACAGGAACATCGAACGCAATTTACTGGCTGGCGCTTTCACTCACGCCGGGTCTGGGGCCGACGCGCGGACGCAAGCTGGTTAACCATTTTGAAAGCATCGGTGACGTGTTTCACGCGTCGCTGACCGAGCTGGAAGGCCTGAATCTACAAGCGCAATCAGCCCAGCACATCGCTTTGGGTAAGTCGCTGGATATGGCTCATGAGGAATTTGCCAGGGCGGCCTCGTCGGGCGTGAGCATCATCTGCCGCGAAGACGCAGAATGGCCGGAACGCCTGAGCGAGATCTACGATCCTCCGCTGGTGCTCTTTGTTCGCGGCAACGTGGCGGCGCTGGCTGCACCAGGAATTGGAGTTGTCGGCACGCGCCATCCCACGCCTTATGGCATTGGCATGGCGGAGCGTTTGTCATGCGATCTTTCGGGTCGCGGGCTCATCATTATTAGTGGTATGGCGCGCGGCGTGGATACGGCAGCCCATCGCGGAGTGATCAAAGCAAAGGCCCGCACCGTGGCCGTGTTTGGTACAGGCGTGGATGTGATCTATCCGCGCGAAAATCGCAAGATCGCCGATGGCATTCTGGAATGCAATGGAGCGCTGGTCAGCGAATTTCCGCTCAATACATTTGCCGCTCCGCAGAACTTTCCCATTCGCAACCGGATCATCAGTGGCCTCTCACTGGGCGTTTTGGTGGTGGAAGCCGGCGAGTATAGTGGGACAAGAATCACCGCCCGTTGCGCGCTGGAGCAGAGTCGCGAATTGTTTGCTGTTCCTGGGAATGTCACGTCCAGGAACTCCTGGGGACCCAATACGCTGATCAAACAGGGAGCCAAGCTAACTGCAACATGGGAAGACGTTTGGGAGGAATTGCCGGCTGACGTGAAACTCCGGCTTGAATCCGATTGGGCGTCCCAGGCATCAGACCAGAAGCCCCAAACCAACAGCCTGTTTAATAATGATGAGCAGCTGACGCCTCGCGAGAAGAAGATTCTCAAGGTGCTGAAGCAGGACGAAATGACTCACATTGATACGATCATAGAAAAGCTGGAACCGGAGGTGTCATCGTCAGAAATCTTCGCGGCGTTGTTTGAACTGGAGTTGAACGGAAAAATCAGACAGATGCCGGGGAAGAATTTTGTAAGAAGCTTCTGAAAACAAGCCCTTAGCCTTTGGCACTTAGCCCTTAGTTGGAGACAACGTGAGAAATCATCGCGACCTGCACGTTTGGAATAAAGCGTATGCTCTCACTTTGGAGCTTTATAAGATCTCACGCAGTTTTCCAAAAGAGGAATTGTATGGCCTGACGTCACAGATGCGGAGGGCCGCTATCTCGATCGGTGCAAACCTTGCTGAGGGTTGTGGGAGACGGTCAAACGCGGAAATGGGACGATTCGTCAGAATCGCCATGGTTCGGCAGCAGAATTAGATCATCATCTTTTGCTGTGCAAGGACCTGGGCGTCTTGTCGGATATAGATTACAAACGTTTCCTGGCGGCTTTGACAGAAATCAGAAAGATGTTAAGTTCGCTCCTAGATAGCATCACTTACGAATTGGAGACGAAAGCGCGAGCTGCTACTAAAGGCTAAAGGCCAAGGGCTAACGGCTAAAAGCGGATTTGTTCGCCGAATCCAATCCGTGTTAGTTTCAAAGCACTCGAACAGGAAAAAAGCAAATTGTCCAAATCACTCGTTATCGTCGAATCGCCCGCCAAGGCGAAGACCATCAATAAATATCTGGGAAAAGACTACGAGGTGGAAGCCTCGCTGGGTCACATCAAAGATCTGCCCAAGAGCAAGCTGGGCGTGGATCTTGAGGGTGACTTTGAGACCGAGTACGCTGTAATTCCCGGCAAAGAAAAAGTCGTGGCCAAGCTGAAGAAGATGGCCAAGGACGCGATTGCCATTTATCTGGCGCCTGACCCGGACCGCGAAGGCGAAGCCATTGCCGCGCATCTTGCCGAAGAGCTGACGGAAGGTTTCAGCAAGAAAAAGAAGAACGGCATTCCGGTGCATCGCGTGACCTTCAATGAAATTACCAAGAAGGCCGTGCAAGAAGCTTTTCTTCATCCCCGGGAGATAGACCAGAACCTGGTGGACGCGCAGCAGACGCGTCGTGTTCTGGACCGCATTGTGGGATATCAGGTGTCTCCGCTGTTGTGGGACAAAGTCCGGCGTGGGCTTTCCGCTGGTCGAGTACAAACGGTGGCGTTGCGCCTGATTGTAGAACGCGAGCGCGAGATCAAGGCGTTCGAGAAGAAAGAATACTGGACCATTGACGCGCATCTGGGAGCGGCAAAGCCGCCGGCGTTTGACGCGCGCTTTGTTGGCCGCGGTGATGAAAAAACGGAAATCCCGAACGGCGAAGAGTCCAAGAAGATCACTGACGCGCTGGAAGCGGCTACCTGGACCGTCAAGACGGTAGAGAAGAAAGAACGCCGCCGCAGCGCTGCACCCCCGTTTACCACCAGCAAGCTGCAACAGGATGGCTCGCGGAAGCTGCGTTTCAGCGTGAAGCGCATGATGATGATCGCGCAGCGTTTGTATGAAGGTGTGGAACTGGGCGACGAAGGCTCGGTCGGCCTCATTACTTATATGCGTACCGATTCGGTGCGTGTCTCGAATGACGCGGTTACTGAACTCCGCGAGATGATTAACTGTGCCTACGGCAAGGAATTTCTGCCGGAAACGCCAAACGTTTATAAGTCGAAGAAAGAAGCGCAGGAAGCGCACGAAGCCATCCGTCCAACTTCGGCTGCCCGCCATCCAGACGAGATCAAAAAATATCTGGGTGAGGACGAATACAAAGTTTACAAACTGATCTGGCAGCGCTTTGTCGCGTCGCAGATGATGCCGGCCGTGTTCGATCAGACGGGCGTCGATATCGAAGCCAAATCTGAAAATGAGAGTTTTATCTTCCGCGTGACCGGATCGGTGCTCAAGTTTGAAGGCTTCCTCAAGGTTTATGAGGAGTCCAAGGAAGGCAAAGACGAAGAAGACGAGGCACTCAAGCACAAGCTGCCTCCGCTGGAAGTAGGCCAGAAGCTGACACTGAAGGAGATCAAGCCGGAGCAGCATTTCACTGAGCCGCCTCCGCGGTTCAATGAAGCTTCGCTGGTGAAAGAGCTGGAAGAACGCGGCATTGGGCGGCCATCCACCTATGCCACCATCCTCTCTACCATCCTGGAACGCCAGTATGTGCAGAAGGTCGGCGGAAAATTTTCGCCAACGGAAACCGGCTTGGTGGTAACCGACCTGCTGGTGAAGAACTTTGCTGAGATCTTCGATCCTGCATACACTGCGCGGCTCGAAGAAGAGCTCGACGAAATCGGTGAAGGCAAAGAGCCGTGGAAGCAGGCGCTGGGAGACTTCTACAAAAAGTTCTCCAAAGATCTCCGCTACGCTGAAAAGCACATGGAGAATATCAAGCGGATGGAGAAGCCGACGGAAGAGAAGTGCGAACGTTGCGGCTCTCCGCTGGTTCTCAAGTGGGGCAAGCACGGTTCGTTTTACGCCTGCAGCTCGTATAAGAAGGATGATCCGGAAAGCTGCACATTCACCAAGGAAAATCCCATCAATCTTCCTGAGCTGGACACGGCGGAGATGCCGGAGACCGGCCAGGACGAGTATTGCGAGAACTGCGGTCGCGTGATGGTGTTGAAGCGCGGACGCTTTGGCCAGTTCATGGCGTGCACAGGCTATCCGGATTGCAAAACCACGCGCCGGCTGGACCAGGGCAAACGTGTGCCGGATGTTCCGCTGGAAGAGACTTGTCCGCAATGCAAACGCAATCTGGTGCTGCGTCATGGACGCTACGGTGAGTTCATCTCATGCAGTGGTTACCCGGACTGCAAGTACATCAAGCAGAATTTCATCGGCGTAAAGTGCCCGCAGTGCAAAGATGGCGAACTGGTAGAGAAGAAAGCACGTCGCCGCGGCAACACCTTCTACGGGTGCTCGAATTATCCGAATTGCGAGTTTACGTCGGCCTACAAGCCAGTAGCAGAAACATGTCCGAGTTGCGGCAGCCCGTATCTTCTGGAGAAGCATTTGAAGTCAGGCTCAATGCTGATCTGTCCGAACAACACCAAGAAAGCGGCGGACGAGGAAGAGCCCAAGCCGAAGCGCGGGAAAAAAGGCAAAGCAGGCACAAAGGAAGAAGTGCCCGCGGCGCCAGTGGTGAAGTGCGACTACGTGAAAGCCATCCCGGCTCCCGAGCCGCAAGAAGTGGCGTAGTTTGGTTATTGGCAGCAACGAGTCAAAAAGGGATCCCGATTGGGATCCCCTTTTCTAGTCTTAAGTGCGCTTTGTGCCGTTACGCTCAAGACAGGCACAAGATCCCTCAGGGCTGCGCGCGAGCTGAAGAAAACGCTCGCGACGCTTACGCCCTTCGGGATGACGATGATTGTTTATAGGGATGAGCAGTCGCCTTAAAACGAAAAACTGCGAGCTTGCTCGGTGCTAGGTTCAGGCAGCTTTCTGAGCGGCCGAGAGCTTGCTGGCTAGAATATCGACTTTCTCGATCACTGGAGGTTTGGACAAAAGCTCTCCGGCTTTTGCCATCAATGCCGCTGCAATGGGGCCGTTCAGATGGGCCTGGCGGCCATCTTCTGCGGCAAAGGTATCAAAGATTCCAAACGTGCTGGGTCCCAGCCGAAGTGCAAACCATGTGGTTGTTCCCGGCTCCTGCTGCGCAAGTGCCAGGCCGCTACGGAGAAAACTTTCAACATCCGATTCTTTTCCGGCTTTTGCTTCCAGACGTACCAACAGTGCTACTTTTGCGAGATCTGCCATAGTTAAGGTCCTCTTTCTATTTGGCTCAGGTTGAAAAAATGGTTTGTTCGAATGCGGAGCCCACAGCGCCAATGTCCAAAAATGTAGGCTGACAGCTACGACTGATTTGGATGCCTGTGAGACTGCGCCGGCTGCTAAAAGTTGCACACAACGGTCACGATGTCGCAAAATTTAGCGCGAACTTAAATTACAAAATGACCGGTATCCACGACAAGGGGACGCATCATGCCAAAAAAAGCCACAGCTCAGGACGCGGAACTCATTCTACGCTTGTATGACTTGCGCAGGGAAGCAACCATGCGCGTTGCCAGAAAATTCATCATCACGGAATTCTGGCCACAGAGTTATGAGGAGTTTCGCGATGTCCTGCTGGACTATCGCCATGAAAAGAACGCGTTCGCACGTCAGGTGCTTACCTATTGGGACATGGCGGCGGCCATGGTGCTGCAAGGAGCGGTAAATGAAGATCTTTTCTACGCGTCCAACGTGGAACCGTATTTCATTTTTGCCAAGTTCGGCCAGCATATGGATCAGATTCGTAAGGATTACGTTTCACCTGAGTTTCTGAAGAACCTGGAAGCACTGGCGAATCGTCCGAAAGGCAAGGAGCGGATCAAGCATTTGCGTGCGCGGGTGGCGGCGAGAGAGGCACAGGTGGCAGCGGCCAAGGCGGCGAAGCAGTAATCCAAATTCAAAGGCGGCGGATTCAGCTCAGGAAATGTATTCCTTAATGTACGGGTCTTCGATGTGGCCAAGTTCCAGGGCGGTGCCGTCAAATATGATTTTGCCATCACGCAGAATCATGAAACTGGTGTGAACGTCGCGTGGCCTGCCCTCAATCGACTTCATGGAGTTGGTATTGGAGTCGTAGTAGTGGCTGGCCAGCATGAATCCATCCTGAAGGCGATGGCTCACCAGCAGCGCGCTGGTCTTGGCCACGTCACGCTGTTTCATGATGAGTTCAATGATGGTGGTGGAAGTGATGGGATCCAGGCCGCCGGTGGGTGAATCATAGAGCAGGATTTCCGGGTGGGTGATGATGGCCCGCGCTATACCTACGCGCCTGCGCATGCCGCCTGATAGTGAGGATGGGAACATATCCACGGTATGTTCCAGTTCCACGAAACGCAGGGCCTCGCGCACGCGGGCTTCCACTTCTTTGTCGGGAAGGTGTTCCTCCATCAGGCGAAACGCAACATTCTCGCGTACGGTAAGAGAATCAAACAGCGCGCTCTCCTGAAAGACAATTCCCACCTGGCTGCGCAGATCGAACAGCTCCTCTTCCGTCATGATGGTTATGTCATGGCCGAGAACGTAAATGTGTCCGGAATCAGGCCGCTCCAGTCCCAGGCACAGTTTGAGGATGGTGCTCTTGCCCGAGCCAGCCACGCCCAGCATCACTTTTGTTTCGCCACGCTTCAGTTCGAAGGAAACGTGGTTCAGTACCTGCAGGTCTTCGAATTGGAGTGAGACATCCTCAAAGATAATGGCCTTGTGAACGGTGTCAGGCTTCGGCGCAGGTTGGATATCGAGTTGAGACAAGGATGGGCTCATCTGAGTTCCAACAGGAACTGGGTGAGGATCACGTCCACGGCGAGGATGAGAACGGATGCCGCCACAACAGCCTGGGTGGTGGAACGTCCTACGCCCTGCGTGCCGCCCTTGGTATTGATGCCGTAAAAGCAGCCGACAGTAGCGATGATGAAACCGAAGAATACCGGCTTCACCAGGCCGGTAATCACGTCATTGTAAGTAAGCTGCTGGTAAGCAGAGTTCCAATATTGGAAGGTGTCAATACCGAGCTTGAAATAAGAAATGATGTAGCCGCCAACCAGTCCGACGAGGTCAGACAGGATGGTGAGAAAGAAAAGCATGAAGACGGTGGCGACCACTCGTGGCGTAATTAGTTTTTTATAGGGATCAGTGCCGAGAGCGCGCATGGCGTCAATCTGCTCGGTCACTTTCATGGAACCGAGTTCGCTGGCCATACCGGAGGCGTTCCGACCGGCAACCATCAGGCTGGTAAGAACCGGCCCAAGTTCGCGCACCATCGAGAGCGATACCAGCTGGCCGGTGATGGAGATTTGTCCGAAACGTTCCAGCGTAGGCGAATAGTTGAGCGCCAGCACCATACCGGTGAATGTTCCGGTGAGCACTACGATGGGCAACGAACCGAAGCCTATGAGATCTGCCTGCTGGATGGTGTCAGCCAGGTAGCGGGGATGGGCGAAGATGTTTGTGAGGGACCGAACCGACAGGAGGGTATATTCCTGAACGGCCAGAATGCTGCGCTTCACAATATCAGTGGGGGCAGTGAGTTCCATCCCAGCTTCAATATAGCAGAGCGAACGCGTCAGGCCCAATTTCGGAGAAACATTGCATTGCTTCGCTGCGGGAGGTCGAATAGAATCGCAGCCGCCTTATGAACTCCCAGCCTGACAGCGAACCCAAATCAATCCGACAGGTCATTCACCGCATGTTGATGTCCAAGGGACGCCTGGAGGCGCTTACAGACGGCATCTTTGCCATTGCCATGACCTTGCTGGTGCTGGAGTTGAAGGTGCCGGATCTGCCTAAAACGGTTAGCAGCTCAGAACTGCTGCAGCGGCTGGGCGAGGCGGGGCCTGCGTTCTTCAGCTTTCTGGTGTCATTCCTGTATTGCGGGCTGCTCTGGATCCTGCATCATCTGGCCATGCACTTCATCCGGCACATACAAATTGCCCTGGTCTGGTTGAACCTGCTTTTCCTGATGTCTATTTCAGTGCTGCCCTTTTCATGCGCGCTGCTGGGGCATTACCTGAAGAACACGGCGGCCCAGGAAATTTACTTCAGCAATCTGTTTGTGAGCGCGCTGTTTCTCCTTCTGGTTTGGACGTTCGCGCGGCGCCGAAAGCTGATTAGCGAGGATGATCCGCGGGCTGTACGGGCGATGAGCCAGCAACTGACGATCTTTCCCGTGGCGATAGCCGCTGGGACCCTGGCCGCGCTGTATCGCCCCATCGCAGGCTTCTGGGGCATGACGGTGGTCCTGCTGGCGCTACGGGTGTGGCAGCGCCAGAGTTTCCGCAAGGAGCTTACTGCTCCTTCATTGCCGCAGTCTTCTTCCTGACTTCGATGCTTAACCGCTTGATCTTCTGATTGAGCGTGGAGAGCGGAATATGGAAGCGGTCTGCGGCCTCCGTCTGGTTCCAGTTGCACTTCTCCAGCATGTCAACAATCAGGCGACGCTCGCAGTCTTCCACGATTTCGAAGAGCGAAGCGTCCGGCCGATGTTCAAACATCTGTCCCGGTGAACCGCGGCCTACAATGTGATCAGGCAGCAGGTCGATGCCGACAACGGATCCATTGGAAAGCACCACGGCACGTTCAATCACGTTTTCCAGTTCGCGCACGTTTCCCGGCCAGCCATAGTCCATCAGCGGACGCAGGGCTTCCGGTGAGATCTGGCGGAGAGGCTTTTCGTTCTCCGTGGAAAACTTGGTTAAGAAGTGGTTCACCAGCAGGGGAACGTCAACGGCGCGTCCACGCAAGGGCGGCAGGTCGACGGTAATGACGTTCAGGCGGTAAAAGAGATCTTCGCGGAACTTGCCTTCACGAACCAGAATTTTCAAATCGATGTTGGTCGCGGCAATCACACGTACGTCAACCTGAATCTCATGGACGCCGCCCAGGTGCATGAACTTCTTGTCCTGAAGCACGCGCAGGATTTTGGATTGGGTCTCCATGCTCATGGTGCCGATTTCGTCCAGGAAGATGGTGCCGCCGTCGGCTACTTCAAACAGGCCCTTCTTGGAGGCGATGGCGCTGGTAAACGCGCCTTTAACGTGGCCGAACAACGTGGACTCCAGCAGATCAGTCGGCATGGAGCCGGTGTTGACCGGGACAAAGGGCTGATTCTTGCGCGGTGAGTTGGCGTGGATGGCTTTTGCGATCAACTCCTTGCCGGTGCCGCTTTCGCCCTGGATGAGCACGGTAGAGCGGCTGGAGGCCACCTGGCCAACCAGATCAAAGATCCGCAGCATGGGATCGCTCTTGCCGATGATGTATTCAAAGCTGTAGCGCTGCTTCAGAGCGCGCTTGAGTTGCTCATTCTGTTCTTCGGCATGGCGTCGCGCTACGGCAGCGCGCACGTCGGCCAGCAGTTTTTCATTGTCCCAGGGCTTCTGGATGAAGTTGGTGGCGCCGCTCTGCATGGCGCGTACAGCATTGTCCACCGTGCCATAGGCGGTGATCATGATGACAGCAAGTTGCGGATCGCGGCTGCGGATGTCGGCGAGGATCTCAAGGCCGTTACGGTCAGGCAATGCGAAATCGAGCAACACCAGGTCAAAGGGGCGATCGCCCAGTTTTACCAGCCCGTCTTCCCCTGTTTCCGCGGATTCCACGGAGAAGCCTTCAAACTCCAGCAGCGTTTCCAGTGATTCTCGAATGGCAGATTCGTCGTCAATGATCAGAATTGATCCACTCACCGAATTTTGTACGTGAGGTCGGCTTAATAGGGCAGCTTCAGACATTTACGGCCTTCCTGATAAGAGGGAATTCAAGATGAAAAGTGGTGCCTTTGCCAGGAGAGGAATCCACACGAATTTTTCCGGCGTGTTCCTGAATAATTCCATATGTCACGGCTAGTCCAAGTCCAGTGCCGCGTGCCTGGCCTTCACGGGGTGCATTCTTGGTGGTGAAAAAAGGATCGTAAATTCGATTGATATGTTCGGGCGCAATACCTGTTCCCGTATCAGAGATGCTGACCAGGACGGATGTGCCATTGCTGGTTGATATATGAAGCTTGCCGCCTTTACCTGCCATGGCGTCGCGCGCGTTCAGGAAAAGATTGAGGAACACCTGTTGTAATTTGCCGGCGTTGCCGTGGATGGTTGGCAGGTCTTCGTAAAATGAAGTGTCGATCTTGATCTGTGATGTCTTGAGCTGGTGTTCCAGCAGGGTCAGAGTTTCGGCAACGATCTTGTTCAAGTTGACGTCAGTAAATTCTGTGGCGCTGGTACGGGAAAAGTTGAGCAGGCTGTTGACGATTTCTGAGGCGCGGAACGTCTGGCGCGTGATCTTATCGAGCAGTGCCGTGAGTTTGGGGTCGGCACTGATCTGCTTGGAAAGCATCTGGGCATAGCTGGAGATGACAGCCAGCGGCGTATTCACTTCATGGGCTACGCCGGCTGCAAGCAGACCGATGGATGACAGCTTTTCAGCCTGCGTAAGCTGCGACTCCAGTTCAATGCGTTCGGTGATGTCGTCCACGATGATCAGGCGGCCAATCACGCTGAACTTGCGCGTTACCAGCGGCGCAATGGCAATATTGGCTACACGCGTATCACCTGCCGGTGTGTTGATCCGGAACTTGTAAAGATTATGAATGCCCGGGTTCTGGCGTACGCGGTAGAACTCTTCCATGAAAGATGGAGGAAAGACTTCACTCAGCCTTTCGCCGAGAACAAGCGAACGAGGCTGGGCGTACATGACTTCCATCTGCGAGTTCCAGGATTCAATCCGATCTTCCAGATCAACCGCAAGAACGCCGACACTGATGGATTCAACAATGTTTTCGTTGAAGTCCTTCAGCCGTTCGTACTCAGAGGCCTTCTGCTCCAGAGAGGCATAGAGCCGGGCGTTCTGAATGGCGATGCCAATGTATCCAGCCAGGGTTTCCAGAAGTTCGACGTCTTCGCTGGAGAGGAAATCACCGGTAACAGTTTTGCCAAAGCCCAGCACTGCGATGGTGCGGCCCTGTACCGTGCAGGGAATGTAATAGTTCAGGTTCAGGCGGGCGATGGTCTCGCGAGCGGTAGAGCTTTCCTGCAACGCCTTACGCGTATTGTCAAAGAACATGTGTCCGGCGTAATGTTCCGGACGGTCGACAACCAGGAAGCTGAGATCGAGCGGCATGGATGAGCTATAGGAGATGCCGAACGACTTGAGCATCTCGAATGGCTTGTCTTCATCCCCGGTGGCCATGAAGATGGCCAGTCGCTCCACGCCTAGTGTGCGTGAGAGGCGATCGATCACTGAGATCAGCATGGCGCCCAGATCGGTTTCAGAGCTGAGCTCGCGACCGAACTCAATCAGCGTGCGGCGATAGTCATACCGGTTGCGATAAAAGAACTTATCCACCCGTTCCTGGATCCAGTTCTTGAGCGGTTCAAAAGCAAGCGCGGTGATGATGATGGCAGCAATCAGGCCGGCCGGACCGGTGCTGGGCAGGCGGGCGTGCACCACCTCAGCCATGCTGCCAATCACAACAAAGTAAGCGCCCACCAGGGCGGCTGTTGCCAGCGTATAAGACACACCGCGCTTGAAGATCAAGTCCACGTCCATCAGGCGATAACGCACAATGGCGTAACCGAATGTGAGTGGCAGAAAGACGAGAGACAGGACAGAAACCTTCATGGACGGCGTGGCCCGTAATCCGGCCAGGTAGGGCAGCACGTAAAGAAGGGTGAAAGGAGCAATCGCCAGCACGGTGCCGCGGGAGATCCATTTCATCTGCTCGCGTTGTAATGGCGTGTTGGCGCTGCGATAGCTGTCCCAGAGAACAACCGCGGCAATTGCGAAATAAAGCGCCAGGTAGGACCAGTTGACCTGGTCCATGTGGAAGCGAAGTGATTCGCTGGCTTCAAACTGCTGCATCACGAAAATCTGGAGTGAGAGCAGAAGAAGACCGGGCAGATAGACAAGCGCCAACAGCAACGGATAGCGCGCCACAATTCTGCGTTTCTCCGGGAAAACCAGCGCAAAGTGCAGGAACAATGCCGGCTGGAGCATCCAGGCGGCTGTATTGGCCCAGAAAATAATCCAGTCAAAGGTGTTCAGTTTGCCTGTGTAGTGGAACGAATAAAGGACAAACGAAACCAGGCAGAAAACATAGAAGTGCGTGGATTTGGGAGCCGTCCAGCGGCGCAGCAGAACATACAGGCCTATGCCGAGATAGATGAGTGCGATCAGGCGCAGACCGAGATACAAGCTGCGGTCCGCCGGAACCAAAATGACCGATGCCTCCGCCCTGGACCCGTTGCGAGCAAAGCTGTAAATGGCGGTTTGCAGGACTCCCACACGATAGAGCTGCTTCTGGAACGCGGCGTAGCTCGTGACTGGGTGGTCTTCTTCCGCCGGTCTGGAACGCACGCCCAGCAGTTTGTCGCCGACTTTGATTCCGGCCTTTTCTGCAGGTCCGCCAGGAGTGAGCCACTGGGCGGTTAGGACGCCGCCTTTTTCCTTCCACCATGCGCCGTCCTCGGGGGACGAGAATTGGTTCTCTTTTTGAAAGTTGATGACGGCGAAAGCGATGGTCGCAGCAGTCAAGACAGCCAAAACAACAGCAGACACCCGGATTAGTGAGTCCTTACGCATCCTATGGTCCTGAGAGCCACGGTTATACTCATTTCCGTGGTGGAGAACGCTATTCTCAAGTGTTTTATGCAAGTCTTTTGCCATGGCAGGACCAAACAGCGAAGGAATAAGCCGCGTATTCTGATTAGCTTACAAGATTATAGTCGGCTAATCCTGAAATGGATACCAAAAATGGGATTTTACTGTGATTTTTAATAGGTCCTTATCTTTGCAGATCGATCCGGCAAAAAAATGCGGGTCATCTTAAGTTAGACGTCCCGCAAGTAGAAGCGACAGAGGCGATATCTATTATTTGGAGGTAGGACCGGCCACGGGCGGTTGCACCGGAAGCTGATATGAGCATGGAAATCGAGAGCAGGATAGAGAAACTAATCGGTGAAACAGGGAATTCCAGCGTAGCGATGCATTATCTGCACGCTGGAACTGGTCCGCCACTGCTGCTCGTTCATGGCCTGTTTGGGGGATCGTTTTGGTGGCGCTTCAATATTGAAACACTGGCATATCGTAACTCTGTATTTGCGGTTGATCTGCCCGGTCTTGGGTTATCAGATGTTCCCCGAGATGCCAATTGCAGCATGCATGCGCAGGCGCGCAGGCTGGTTCAATTTCTCGAGAGAAATGATCTCAGAGACGTGAATGTTGTGGGTTCATCCTGGGGTGGTGCTGTAGCCACGATCCTGGCTTCCATGACGGAACGCATAGCCGCATTGGCTCTGGCCGCGCCGGTGAATCCATGGTCGAGACAAGGTGAGGAGCGCATACGCTTTTTCCGTGGACTGACCGGCGGGCTGGTATTGCGTTGCGGATTGCGTTTTTCGGGACGTTTTCATGCACCAGCCGTGTCCGCTATGTATGGCGATGTCTCAAAGATTCAGCCGGGAACGACGGAGGGCTACTCCAGGTCTGGTCTATCGTCCTGGACGCGCTCGAGCCCTGCAGAATATTCTGCGCAACTGGGAGACGGATGTACGTTCCCTGACCGGCGTTATCGCCAGAGTTAAGCAGCCTGTGATGATGATCTGGGGCGATCAGGACCGCGCCGTGGAACCGGCTTCTGCCCTGCAATTGCAAGAGGCACTGCCACAGGCTGAACTTGCGCTAATTCCCGGAGCAGGACATTTACCCTCTGAGGAGGTACCAGAGGTCTTTAACCGTTTGGTGTTGGATTTTTTTCAGCGAGTCTCCAAAGCTGTGCCACACTAACTGAACTCGAATTTCCGTGATGCCGACATCAATCAAGACATTCCTGGCAAACCTTGACGGTGAAGCCTGGCTCCGCTTCTTTCTTGCGGTTGCCGGACTGGTGCTGGCGTTCACAGCAGCAGTGTTTTCTTCTGCTGCGCGGGAAAGTGGAAACTTGCTGGCCACTGCCATCTTCGCGTCCACTGCTCTGTTCCTGGCTGGACTGGTTGGAGTAACCACGGTGCCGTTTCTCGCCCGGCGAGTGGCTGCGGGCCGGGTCCGAGAAGCGCTGCAGTATGAGCTGACGCGTGAAGGTATGGCGTATCTGGGTGTGGCGTTGGTGATTGGCATCGCCGCGCTTAACACGGGCAACAACCTTCTCTTTATTATTCTGGCTGCCATGCTGGCGGCGATTGTAGTTTCCGGGATCGCGTCGGCGGCAGTTCTGCGCCGGCTCGATCTCGATATCATGGTCCCGAGCAATGCCTTTGCCGCCAAGCCGGTGGGTGTGCGTGTAGAACTGCACAATCCAAGATTCGTGGTACCGGCATTCTCCATCAAGGTGCACACGCCGGTGGACAAAAAGAAAAAAACGCCGGGATGGGAATGGCAAAAAACTGAATTCGTTTTCCCGAAGCGCCGCAAATGGTTTCGTCTGCCGGATTACACGCTGAGAAGGAAATCTCCGCCGCCGCGTCAAGCCAAGGTATTGACGCGCCCCGTGTACTTCACGTTCATCGGGCCCAGGCGTACAGGGGCGGCAGAAGTAGAGCTGACCTTCCCACGCCGCGGAATGTATAGCCAGGATTCATTCAGTGTGGCAACGCGCTTTCCATTTTCATTCCTGATCAAGAGCCGCAAAGTCACGCTGGAACGTGAGCTGCTTGTGTACCCTGCGCTGCTGCCTTCTGACGATCTGCTTGACGTGCTGCCGATGATCACGGGTGAGTTTGTTTCCCAGCTGCGTGGACGCGGGAGTGAACTGTACCTGATTCGCGAATACACGCCACATGATCCCGCGCGTTACCTGGACTGGAAAGCCACGGCCAAGACGGGCGAGTTGAAAGTGCGTGAGTTCAGCCGTGAAGATGAACGACGCCTGCGCGTGGTCTTTGACAATCCTGAACCAGGGCGGGTTTCCCCGGCGGCTTATGAAAAGGCAGTTTCCATGGCTGCCACGCTGGCTTGCCACTTTAACGGCCAGAACGTTGAGCTTTCTTTCGCTGGTTCAGGGTATAAGCGCAACGAAGATCTCAATGAATTCCTTCGCTATCTTGCCATGATTCACCCAGCCCGCAGTGAAGAATCAGTCCTTGACGCTCTTCCAGTCTCGACCGACTACAACGTAATACTCACGGCGCGTACTCCGGGAACGCTGCCGAGCGCCTTGTGGGAGAGCTCTTATGTTATCTACATGGATTGAACGTTGCTCACTTCCACTGCCATAAATTATGGCTTCGTGAATAATCGTTGTGCGCTCCGTGGCCGAAGTCTTTTAAAGATGAAATGCGGCCTGAGGAAGTTCACGGCGAATGCACCCTTAACTCTCCGATCTCGCGTGATCCATCCTTTTACGAAAACCCGCTTTCTCCGGCAGAGATGGAGTATTCATTGCCCGGCCGTGCGAGAATACTCTTCGCTAACATCAGTTCTGCATTTATCCCTGAAATGCATCTCACAAAGCTATTGTGTGCACTATCATGTCAATATTCTAAGGGGCGTATTCGTTCATGGGACCTGAATCCGGGTTCAAGTCACGACTAGGCCGCAAGATCACCGCTACCGCGTTGATAACTGTTGCTGTGCTGGTCGTTATTAGTGTGTGGGAGTATCGGTCCGTCCGCAGCCTGTTGAACGCCACCAGCTGGGTAGATCACACTGATGTTGTCATCTCTACAATCAACTCGGCTCGTTCCAACCTTCATATCGCTTCCACTGCCGTGCAATCTGCGATGTTGAACGGCCGAGAACAGGGCACATCTGGGATGCGAGATTTTTCAGCAGATTTTGATCGCGATCTGAGCACGCTCCGGAGTCTGACCGCGGATAATCCGGGCCAGGCAGCCAGAATTGCCGAAATCGATTCCTTGCTTCAGCAGCAACGCAGTATCGAAAAGGAGATGGCCTCGTTAGAGCACTCAAGCGTGACGGTCGGCGGCCGCATGGCGGTGAAACTGAATGTACAGGAAAAACTAGAGGGCCAGATCGACGCAAGTCTGAGCGCGATGTTGCACGACGAGCTAAGCCTTCGGCACCAAAGAACTGAAGACGGGCGGCGTGCCGAAAACAGAACAATGGCGGCAATCGCACTGGGAAGCCTGCTGGCGTCAGCGGTTCTGATTGGCGGAGTAGTAATCATTCGCGGCGATCTTCGCGCCAGGCAGCTGGCCGAAGCCGAAGTGTTGCGGTTAAACCAGGAACTGGAAAACAGGGTCATGGAAAGGACCCGCCAGCTTACTTATCAGGCAGAGCTTCTCGACGTAGCCCATGATGCCATTCTTGTTCGCGCCATGGATGGGACCATTCAGTTCTGGAATAAAGGCGCAGAATCCATCTATGGATTTAGCAGGGAGCAGGCACGTGGAAAAATAAGTCATATCCTGCTGCAAACCCAGTTTCCGCTTCCAATAGATCAAATAAGCCAGGTACTGGTCCGCAGCGGAACATGGGAAGGCGAATTGAGCCATGTGCGCAAGGACGGGTCGTCTGCCGTAGTTGCGAGCCGTTGGGTAGTTCAGCAGACAGCCGAGGGCCCGCGCGTTCTTGAGATCAACACCGATATTACCGCCAGCAAGCAGGCGCAGCGAAAATCGCAACGCATAGAAGAACGTTTCCGTCTTCTGGTGGAAGGCGTGAAAGATTATGGAATCTTTGTCATCGATCCCACGGGCCACGTGACTACATGGAACGAAGGCGCGCAACGGATCAAAGGTTACTCTTCGGATGAGATTATTGGCCGGCATTTTTCCATTTTTTATCCGCGGTCTGACATTGATAGTGGAAAGCCTCAGCATGAATTAATCGTAGCTGCGAAGGAAGGTAGATTTGAGGATGAAGGCTGGCGTTTGCGCAAGGATGGGTCACGATTCTGGGCCAATGTGATCATCACAGCACTGCGCGATCCTCAGGGCCGTCTTCTGGGTTTCTCGAAAATCACTCGCGATCTTTCCGAGCGCAAATTGGCGGAAGACAGAATTTCAGCGCTCAATGCGGAAATTCTGGAACGCAATGAGAATTTGATGGCTGCCAACAAGGAGCTGGAAAGCTTCAGCTACTCGGTGTCACACGATCTAAGAGCGCCACTCCGGTCTATCCATGGTTTTAGCTCAGCTCTGCTGGAAGACTATTCTGACCAGCTTGACGCTTCGGGAAAATCGTATCTGCAGCGAATCAGCACGGCCGCTACGCGCATGGGCCAGTTGATTGACAACATGATTCAACTTGCCCGAACCGCTCGCATTGAGATGTCACGGGAAAACGTAAACCTCAGTTCGCTAGCGACGGAGGTTGCCAATCAGTTGCAAGCGGTTGATCCGGGGCGAAAAGTACAATTCCGTATTCAGCCGGACCTGCACGTGGAGGGCGACCGGACACTTCTGCGATCCGTACTTGAAAACCTGCTGGGTAATGCATGGAAATTTACCTCGAAGACGGCGGATGCATCGATTGAGTTTGGCTCCAACAAGCGTGGCGATGATCTGGTTTACTTCATTCACGATAATGGAGCCGGTTTTGACATGCGATATGCTGACAAGCTGTTCGGTGTCTTCCAGCGGTTGCACAGCGAAAAAGATTATTCCGGTACCGGTGTGGGGCTGGCGACGGTACAACGTATTATTCAGCGGCATGGCGGAAAAATCTGGGCGGAAGGTAAGCCGGGTGAGGGCGCAACCTTCTTTTTCGAACTAACGCCGGTCAAATCGGATATTGCTTTCATGGAGCGAACGGTGACGGCGGAGAATGTAATTGCAGTCCACAAAGGGGACCGCGCATGATCCTTTTGGTAGAAGACAACGAAGATGATGAGCTGCTGACATTGCGTGCGCTTGCTCGTAATAACATAAAGAATAGTTGTGGTTGTCCGCGACGGCGCTGAAGCAATGGATTTTCTCCTGGCCCAGGGTCATTACGATGGCAGGGACCCGTCTGACTTGCCGGCAATGATTCTGCTTGACCTGAAGCTGCCCAAAATGGGAGGGCTGGAAGTTCTGCGGGCGATCCGTAAGAACGAATTCACCAGGCTGCTTCCCGTGGTTGTGCTTACTTCCTCGCTGGAAGAGCAGGACCTGATTCGCAGCTACGGCCTGGGCGCGAATAGTTATGTTCGCAAGCCGGTTGATTTTCATCAGTTTTCTGAGGCAGTCCGTCAGCTCGGTTTGTATTGGCTGATTCTGAATCAAAAACCTCCACTTCCAAAAAGGGCCTGAACCAATATGCCACTTCCTCTGCGTGCGCTGTTGATCGAAGATTCCGAAGATGACGCCTTGTTGCTGGTGCGACATCTCACGCGCGGAGGCTATGACGTGCAGTGGGACAGGATTGACACCGAGGAGCAGGTGGAGTCGGCGGCGGAGACCAATCACTGGGACCTGATCATCTGTGACTACTCCATGCCTGGCTTCAATGGACTGGAGGCGCTCAAACTCTTTCGCGGTCGCGGTTCGGATACGCCTTTCATCTTTGTTTCCGGCACCATTGGTGAAGACGCAGCCATCACCGCTCTGAGGCACGGTGCGCAGGACTACGTGATTAAAGACAATCTCAGCCGTCTGGTTCCTGCCGTGAATCGTGAGCTTGGGGAAGCGCGTGACCGGCGGGAGCGCAGAAACCTGGAAAAACAGGTCAGGCAGCTGGAAAAGTTTGAGGGCATTGGGCGTCTCGCCGGTGGCATTGCCCATGACTTTAATAACGCTCTGGGCGTCATCATCGGATGGGCGCATCTTGGTTTTCAGGAAGCCGCTGATCCCAAATCCAAAGAGAAATTCCACTTCATCCGTGAACAGGCCCAGCGTACTGCCGGACTTACCGCTCAGCTCCTCGCCTTCGCCCGTCGACAGGTCCTGCAGCCGCGCCAGCTTGATATCAACCAACTGGTGGAGGAAACAAATTCCATTCTGAAGCCCAGCATGGGGGAGCAGGTCGTGACGGAAGTTCGCCTTGCCCGCGATCTTGAACGCGTCACCGCTGATCCCGCTCAATTCCAGCAGATCCTCATGAATCTTTGTCTCAATGCTCGTGACGCTATGCCCAATGGCGGCCACCTGTTGATTGATACGTGCAATGTTGTTATTGATGAAGCCTATCAACGTCAGCATCCTTATGCGCGACCCGGCAAATATGTCCGGCTTATGGTCTCTGACACCGGCACCGGCATGGATACAGACACGCTGGAACACATCTATGAGCCGTTCTTCACCACCAAAGAGCCCGGCAAAGGTACCGGACTTGGATTGGCCAGTGTCTACGGCATCGTCAAACAACATCATGGGTTCATTGACGTGGAGAGCCAGCCCGGTCAAGGCGCTACTTTCTTCCTTCATTTTCCTTCTTGTTCTGGCGAAACCGAACGCGTTCAATCTTCGGCTTCGCCGCAACCTCTCAGTGGTACGGAAACCATTCTGCTGGCGGAAGATCATGAGGCACTCGCGGAAATTGCGGCCGCTCTGCTCAGAATGCATGGCTATACTGTGGTCCCTACACCGTCCGGTGACGAAGCATTGCGTCTCTTCCAGGCTGATCCGAATCGCTTTGACGCCGTCATGCTTGACGTGGTGATGCCCGGCTTGTCCGGCCCGGAGACGTTACAGCGTATGCTCGCCATCCGGCCTGATCTGCCTTGTGTGCTCACCACCGGCCATGCCACCGAAAGTCTGCAACTCCCGCGTCAGGTTGCAGAACGCGTTGAATACCTGGAAAAGCCATATGACCCCTCAACGCTCGCTTCGTTCATGCGCCAGGTCCTCGATAAAAAAGGTTCTCGATAAAAAAGGTCCTGGTCTATCAGTGTTATCCGTGTAAATCAGTGGTGAGATCACCTCGGAAACAGAGGCAGCGCCGGCTTCGTGTCTTTCGGCAGAGGTGTTCTGGCCGTGTTCATCACCAGTGCCAGCATGGCGTAGTAGCCCACCAGTCCTACCAGATCAATCACGCCCTGTTCGCCCAGCTTTGTGACCGCCCAGTGATATGTGTCGTCGCACACGCAATGATTCGTAAGTAGTTCCGAAACAAACTCGTAGATCAGCTGATCCGTTTCATACACGCCTCTCACGCGGCGTCCCTGGGCCAGTTGGGCCAGCAGCTCGGCGTTCACTCCTGCCTTTACGGCAATTGGGTAATGAAGCGCCCACTCATACTCCTGTGAATAATGCCGGGCCGTAATCAGGATGGCGTATTCGCTCACCTTGGGCGGCAGCGTGCTCTTGTAGCGCAGATAATCGCCCATGGCCTTGGCCCGCAGCATCACCTCCGGACTCCTCAGCAGCGGCACAAACGGACCAAACACCGGCGTGCCTCTTCCCGCCGCAAACTCCTCGGCAGCTTTCTTCTGCGCGTCGGTCATCTTGTCTGCCGGGATCTCCGGCATCCGGTCCGGAGCCATGGCTACCTGGACTTCGCCGGCCCATGTCACCGGTGACTGGCTGGCGGCCGGGCTTCCCGCTTGTGTCCCTTGCCCTAATGCTTGTGGCGACGGTGGCAGATTCGCAGCCTGACTTCCCATGTCGCCGCCAGTTATTCCGCTGGCGTCACTGCCGCCGGCCATACCGGCGACATCGTTAGACGCTGCCGCGCCGCATGCAATGCCTCCGCGCCTGCAACTGACGCGGCCACTGCCACGGCACTTCCTACGCCTGTCTGTATGAACTTCCTCCGCGAAAATGCCATTGTTATCTCCCCAGTTAGCCTCAATTTGAAAACCCAATTTGAAAACCCAATTTGAAAAACCGTTTCCCCCGAACCGCTCGCCCAAGTGCCGATCTTGACCTCGACACCATGGCTCTTAACCACGTCGGCTCTTAACCACGTCCGACATCATAATCGCTTTCGCTTTCCTCTGGGTTTCTCTGTGTTTCTCTGTGGCCTCTGTGGTTAACGGTCTTGGTTTTCCGATATCGGCGATGTCGCGCGATGACGGCGATCTCGGCGATTCCAGGAACCACCGTCATCCCGACGACCGTAAAGCGGCCGCGCGCATTCTTCAGCGCGGACGTAGGGTATACATTGTCGCGAGCAAGACCGGCACTCTTTACACCGGCATGACAGGTGATCTTTACACCCGCATCATGCAGCATAAAGCCGGTGAAATCGAAGGCTTCTCAAAAATCTATGGATGCGATCGTCTGGTTCACTACGCCGGGTGTAACGAAGTGATCGTGATGATCAATCGGGAAAAACAGATCAAATCGTGGCGGCGGAAGAAGAAGATCGATCTCATCGAAAAGACCAATCCCCGCTGGGAAGATTCTTGCGCAAAACTGGGGCAGAACAATGAAGTTAAAGGGAGACAGCATCGAGGAAATTCCCTGAATCTGCATGGTCGAACCCACATCCTCGGGGTCCTCTCTTGCCGTCGCGCCGCGTTGCGGAACTCCGACAGCGCTCGGAATGACACCGGTTTAGGTATTCATTTCAATCCCGTAAAGCGTGGCCTGGTGAGTACTCCAGAACTGTGGAGCTGGAGCGGTTTTCGATATTATCGATTGGGCGAAGAGGGGCCGGTTAAGATCGGGACACCATCGATCCCACCCTTTGTTGCGCAAAGGGTAGGGCACCCCGGTCTCGAAGATTGAAGTGAAACCCCAGAAAGGTGGGCCACCCGCCTTAGTCGCAACTCTCGCGCGATCAGCAGACCAAGCCTCTTGCGGAGCCTCCGTACAAATCGGACCAGCCTTCTGCGTTGCAGTGCCTCGTCGTCAAGGTTTGAGGCGGCGCATGGAGGTCGATCTCATGAAGTACGCATTTGAGATTTCGGATGTGCGCGGCGACTACTTGCGCGATTGCGACTTCCGCCGATTCGCGGGCACACCCCTTCGGGTCCTCGTTACGGGCTTCGTGGTGTTGGCTGCCTCAAACAAATGCCGAATGCCGTGTTCCAACAGTTCGACAGCCCTCTCCAAAGCGCCGAGTTGTCCAACCCGCACTATTGCGACGGACAAGTGCAACTCAAATGAAGGGGGGCGCAACACTTCAACTGTGCCTATGAATTCTTTCCTGGCAATAAAGCGAGCCGGCAGCAGCCCGACTCCATATCCTGACTGAATGAGTGCCAGATGCAAATGTACGTTGTGGTGGATTTCGGCTGCAATCGTGGGGGTGACGCCGGCACGCTCCATCTGATCGATGAGGCTTGCCCGAAGCAAGCACCCGGGCGGATTGAGCACCCAAGGTGCTCTGCCCAAACTTTCCCAATCACCGCCCACGTTGCCTGCGGCGCCTTGAACGATCTCCATATGGTCGCGAGCGATGATATTTGTCATAAGAGGTGGAGGCGCGGTTTTACCTTCGGGCAAAAACACGGCAGCAACGTCGAGTTCACCGGCAAGCAGCCGGTTGAACAATTCACCGGAAAGTCCGCTTAACAGCCGCAGCTGGACCTTGGAGTATTTTTCAGTCAGCGCCCGAATAGGTTCGATAAGCGTCCCCTCGGCCAGGGCATGCGCGAGCCCAATGCGCAAGAGGCCTTGAGGTTCGGCGTCGGGCGACGCAAGAGACCTCAGCGCCTCCGTCCGCTGCAACATATCTCGCGCTTGTTCGAGCACCCTGGAGCCCAGCGAGTTCAGGCGCGGTGGCTTTACCGAGCGGTCGAGTAACTCAGCACCCAATTCAGCCTCCAGCCTTTGCAGTTGCCGGGTTATAGCCGATGGTGTCCGGAATAGACGATCAGCTGCGCCGGCAATGGACCCGGCCTGGGCAAACTCTACGAGGGCGCGTAAATCTTCGAGCAAGGGAGCCTCCTAAAGTATTCCAATCAATAGCATAATCGTGCGGAAGCAGCAACATCATTGTGAAAATAATGAACTTGTTGAATGTTGGTTGTCCAGCGATACTGCGTGGGATTCGTACGTTTGTGGAATTAGCTACAGGAGTTGCTATGAGCAAAACAGCAATTACCTCGCCTGAACTCGCTCCGCCGGTGGGCCCATTTTCCCAGGCAGTCAAAATCGATGGTTTCCTCTTCTTCAGCGGACAGGTCGCCCAGGACCCGGCCACTGGCAAGGTGGTCGAGGGAGGCATTGTGCCCGAGACGGAGCGCGTCTTCCAAAACCTATCGGCGGTTCTGAAGGCGGCCGGCAAGAGTTTTGATGATGTCGTGCGCGCCGGTGTGTTTCTCACGAACATGACTGACTTCGCCGCGATGAATGGCATCTACGCAAAATATTTCAGTCAGCCCTTTCCTGCCCGCACGACGATCGCGGCTGCGATGCTACCACTTGGGGCCTGCGTCGAGATCGATCTCGTAGTCAAGACCTGAGGCGGCGCATGGGTGCATCATCGCGGGGATAGGTTGTTTTAAGTGAGATAGAGAAGGGAGCTCAACATGAAGAAGATTCTGACTCATTACAGAATCTGCGCTCTTGCGGTCGCTCTGATGGTGCCGTTGGCGGGGGCGCAGGCGCAGCCGGCAGGATTGCAGGCCGCCTTCGCAAAAGATGCCGGAACGCTTTCCGACAAATTCGCCGGACTAGCGCGCGTTATGTCGGGCAAGTACGACTGGAAACCCGGCCAAGGCGTTCGCTCCGTCGGCGACGTGTTCAACCTGATCGTTAAAGAGAACGGCCTGCTCGCCGGCGTGCTTTCGGGCACGCCGAATACGGGGGCACCGCCCGCGCCCATCACCGATCCGGAGAAATTACAGGAAGCTCTGAAGGCTTCTTACCTCAATCTGCAGAAAGCGATTACAGGACTCTCCGACAACGACCTGCAGACGACGGTGAAATTGTTCGGAAGAGACTGGACGAAGCAGGATGCGCTGATGCACATTCTCGCAGATCAACACGAGCATCTGGGGCAGTCGATCGCCTATGCACGCAGCAACGGCGTGGTTCCGCCCTGGTCTAAGTAGCAGCGCCGCGTAACCCGAGAGGAGTGTCTTCATGGAGACTTTACTTCAGGATGTTCGCTATGGTTTGCGCATGCTGGTCAAGAAGCCCACATTCACGATCGTGGCTGTCCTGACGCTTGCTCTGGGCGTGGGAGCCAACACGGCCATTTTCAGCATCGTGAACGCCGTGCTGCTCCGTTCTCTTCCGTTCCCCGACGCCGACCGTCTCGTAAGCATCTACTTTAACAACCCAGGCGTAGGATTGCGGGGCGTTCGGTTTTCCGTTCCGGAATTCGACGATCTTAGAACGCAGGCGGATGTGTTCGAAGATGTGAGTGTCATCGTTTCGGGCCCCACAAACCTGACCGGTACCAAACAGCCCGAACATTTGGAAATGGTCGAGGTTTCTCCCAACTATTTTTCCATGCTCGGCGCCACTCCCGAACTAGGACGCTTATTTGGTCGCCAGGACTTCGCGCTCGGTTTCGCGCCGGTGGTCGTGATCAGCGATGCCTTGTGGCGCCGATCTTATGGGGCTGATCCTGGCGTCCTCGGCCGGAGCCTCCTCCTCGATAACGATCTATACACGATTGTAGGTGTAGTTTCTCCCGGATTTCGCCACCCCGGACCGACCATTCCAGCCGTGGAGGTGTGGATTACCTGCGGATTCAGTGGCGATCCGTTCCCAGCGCCGGCGCGTGGCCTGCGCATACTGCCAAGGGCAATCGGTCGTCTCAAACCGGGCCTCACCCTGGCGCAAGCTCAGGCGCGGCTTGATGCCTTGACTGCTAATTTGCGTCGCGAATTTGCGAATGATTACCCTCCGCAAGCCAAATGGACGATTGAAATTCTGCCGTTGCAGCAATCGTTGGTGGGTAGGGTTCGGCCGATGCTGGTCGTGTTGATGGCTGCCGTAATCTTAATCGTTTTCGTCGTGTCTCTAAACATTGGCAGCCTGCTGCTGGCGCGCGCCTCTGGACGACAGCAAGAGATGACAGTGCGCGCGGCGATGGGAGCGAGCGGCGGCAGAATGATTCGGCAGATGCTCACCGAATCGCTGTTGCTGGCTTTCATCGGGGGAATCGCAGGGCTCACGACGGCGGCGATTACGTTGAAAGTCGTCTTGCGATTTGTGCCTGCGAATCTTCCGCGGCTGGGCGAAGTAAACATTGATTGGCGGGTGCTGGGGTTTGCGTTACTGATTTCGGTCGCGACCGGTTTACTGTTTGGGCTGGCTCCCGCGATTCAATCCTCGAAGGCGGGACTTGCGGACACGATGCGCGAGGGCTCGCGCGGCTCGGGCTACAGCGCGAAGGCCGGGCGCATGCGCGATGCGCTGATGGTGTCGCAGCTGGCTTTTGCGGTAGTGCTGATGGTCGGTGCGGGGCTCTTATTGGAAACACTGCGCGATTTGTTGCGGCAGAATCCGGGCTTCAATCCATCGCAAGTGGTCACGGCGAATATCTATCTGCCGAACCCGAATAATCCGCAGCTCGATCCATATCACACCTTCGCGCAGCAGATTCCGTTTAATCGCGAACTGCTGCGGCGCGCGAACGCGATTCCCGGCGTGGAGCTGGCGGCGATTACGTCCAATTTGCCGGCTGCCGACACAATTAACAGCGATGCGGCGGCCTACGGCGCCACGAATCACAATTCGCTGGCCATCGAAGACCGGCCCACGGAATCCTCGGGAGATTTGAGCGCCGAAATTATCCGCATCAGCCCGGATTATTTTCGGGTGATACAAACACCGCTGGTGGAAGGCCGCTTTTTCAGCGAAGCCGATGAGAACGGCAAATTGCCCGTGGCGATCATCGATGAGGCGACGGCAAAGCGCTACTGGTGGCCAGATCATGATCCGGTGGGCCGGCGGCTGCGTATCCGGTTGCGTTTCGGGCAGAATCCTGTGAATCCATGGAGCACCGTGGTGGGCGTGGTGAAAAATATCAAGCACGACGGGCTCGATGTCGATGGCGTGCCACACATCTATGTCCCGCTGAATCAATTCGTCGGGCGGTCGTTGAGCCTGGCGCTGCGAACTTCGTTGCCGGTGAGCAAGCTGGAGGTGCAAATTCGCGGCGCGATTCAGAGCGTGGATCCGGGGCTGCCGGTGTTCAACGTCACCTCGATGGATGAGGTACTGGGTGCATCGCTGGCATCGCGCAGGTTTTCGGCGAATTTGGTAGCGGGATTTGCGGGTGGGGCGCTCTTGCTGGCCTCGATCGGAATTTACGGTTTGCTGGCCTATATGGTTGGCCAAAGATCACGCGAGATTGGTCTCCGATTGGCGTTGGGTGCCCAGCGAGCGGATATCTTGCGACTTGTCCTGGGAAAAGGTGTAGTCCTGGCTGGCCTCGGAATTTTGACCGGCGTGATATTTTCCGCTTCTACCGCCTCGACGATGGCAAGTTTGCTCTACGGCGTTCGCCCACATGATCCGGCTGTATTTCTGGTGGCACCTTTACTCTTGCTCATGGTCGCTCTAGTGGCTAGCTATATTCCCGCCTGGCGAGCTACGAAGGTAGACCCGATTTCCGCGCTTCGGGAAGTATGAAGGTACTGGGGCGGGTCATCCATGGACGATAAGATTTTGAAAGAGATCGGCGTTGTAGCCGAGTGCAGTGAGGTCGCGGTGTTTGTGTTTCGTCATCACACCCATATGATTGCGAACCAGGAAAAACCGGGCCCAGACGGGACGTATCCCTAGCGTTTTTGCTTTATCCGCGCCCATCCGCGTTTCATCCGCGGTAGGAATTGTGACTTATCAGTGAAGATCAGTGGTGAGAAGTGATTTAATCCAGTTCCTGCAAGCCCGCGAGTCTTTCCGTACACCGTCATGCTGCCCACCCCCGTCGAGCAGAATGACCCCTCGCGGATGTATACTCGCCAACGCGATTGGGAATATCTCTGTTTTCAATCTGAGAGGACCTCGATTATGTCCAGCGAGCAATCTTCGGTTATCTCCCGCCAGCATTCTTCCCCCAGCAGCAACAGCGAAGACCTGAACCCTTTTCGGATTGCCATGCGGCAGTTTGACACCGCTGCGGAAAAGCTCAAGCTTGACCCTGGCCTACGCGAGGTATTGCGCTCACCCCGGCGTGCGCTCACACTCTCATTGCCTATCAAAATGGACAACGGTACCATCAAGGTTTTTCAGGGATTTCGCGTACAGCACAACAATGCGCGCGGACCCTGCAAGGGCGGCATCCGCTATCACCCCAACGTCACCTTCGACGAAGTGCAGGCTTTGGCTTCCTGGATGACGTGGAAGTGCGCCACCGTCAACATTCCCTTCGGAGGTGGTAAAGGCGGGATCATTTGCGATCCCAGGAAACTCTCCACCAACGAACTGGAGCGGCTGACGCGGCGCTATGCCTACGAAATATCGGATTTCATCGGGCCGGACCGCGATATTCCCGCGCCTGATGTCTATACGGACGCCCAGGTGATGGCCTGGATTTATGACACCTACAGCATGACCCACGGGCACAGCGTACCGGGCGTAGTCACCGGTAAACCCATATTTCTGGGCGGCTCGCTCGGCCGGCATGAGGCCACGGCGCGAGGCTGCGTCTATGTCACCCGGCGCGGCTGCGAGGTGATGAGCATTGATTACAAGAAAGCCACTGCGTGTATCCAGGGCTTCGGCAACGCCGGCAGCATCGCGGCTGAGCTGCTGCACAAGAGCGGGATGAAAGTGATCGCCGTCAGCGATTCCAAGGGCGGGATCCTGAACCCCGAAGGATTGGATATTCCGAAGGTAATCGAGCAGAAGAACAAGACCGGCTCCGTGATCAAATTCCCGGGAGCAAAGCCGATATCCAGCGAAAGTGTATTGGAATTGGAATGCGATGTACTGATTCCCGCCGCCCTGGAGAACCAGATCACGATGGCCAATGCCCATAAGATCAAAGCCAGGATCATCGCCGAGGCAGCCAACGGCCCTACCACGCCGGGCGCCGATACAATCCTGCACGACAAAGGCATACTCGTGATCCCGGACATCCTGGCCAATGCCGGCGGCGTGACCGTCTCGTATTTTGAGTGGGTGCAGGACCTGCAGGAACTGTTCTGGGATGAGGACGAGGTGAATCGCAAACTGGAAATAATTATGGGCAAGGCATTCACTGACGTTCACAGCTACGCTACGGAACATCAGGTGCCCATGCGCACCGGAGCCTACATCCTGGCCATTGATCGAGTAAGAAAAGCCACTGAATCAAGAGGAATCTGGCCCTAGACTGTTAGACAAGGGCCACCAAATGAGGACGGGTGGCCCACCCAATCTCCAGGTTTTTGTTGCCCAGACGAGACAAGGGGTGCCCTACCCTTTGCGCAGCAAAGGGTGGGTTAAAATAACCGCCGATGCCGAGAGGTTTGCGTCGTTTTCACAATACCGGCCAAAGACATTTCATAACATGTAGTTGTTATCATCGCCAACCTTTTCCAGGTTCAGCACGCCGTCGCGATTATTTTCTGAAGGTGTTTGAAGAAGTCAGGCAGAAATATGATCTGGTTGTGTGGGGCTAACCCTTCGGGAAAAGAAGGTGAACGTCCCGTCTGTCCCCGGTTTTTGAGGTGATATCAATGTTGAGGATCGTTATGTACGTACTCGGCGCACTCGTAGTACTTGTCGCATCGTCTTTAGCCGTTTTCTCTTTCTACAGCACTGCGGTTCCCAGGAAGTCGCTTCAAGAACTTCACTTGAGCGAATTCGACCGTGATGGGCATCATACTGTCACTGTCGATGGACGTTTACTTGGAGGCATGATGGCGGTTCATGATGCAACACAATATCAAAGAGGCAGCGGCATCGTCTTGCTTGTACGGGCTGGAATTACACGACCTGGGCTGAGGAGCGCTACATTCCATTACGAAATCCGAATGCCAAGTAATGTCGACGAAATCTCTTTTGGAAATGCCGAAGATGTTATCTGGAGGAGGAAAACCGGGGACATCCATGATAAGTAAAGTCCAGGGGAGGCGCCGGCGGCGTGTGGGCGGGTTGCCCGCCCAATCTCCCTGTTTTTGTTTCCTCTACGAGGCACGGGGTGCCCCACTGTTCGCGTAGAAGCTCGCTTTTGATTTTTGAGCTTCGGACTGAACGGTGGGATTCCAGAACCGCATCCTTCTCGCTCTTTTAGATCACCGACACCTTTAACTACAACAACGTCTCCAGCCCATCAACATGTCCGCCTCGGCCCCAAGCCAGACTGTGTTTTCGATTGGCTATTAAAACCGAACGATCACGAAGACTCCCCATGAAGACCGAATGTATCTGCTTGTTGGGATGAAGTTGCCTGAAAATACCTGAGGATACCAAATAACCGTCATCCGAATGCAATCGTCAGCCTTGCCAGATCAAAGAGGTCTCAGATATCGAGCGGTAAACTTAAGATCATTTGATGAAGAAGTAAAACCATGCTATCTAGAAGATGCGCCCAGGTGCGCACGGTCTTTGACAATTTAGCTACTAGCTACTAGCGGCTAGCGAGGCCAAAGCCGGGAAACCCATGGCTGTGATGGCTGCAGATGCGCACAGATAATGCCGTTGAATGCCAGAGCTTGGGATGACTGGGATGGATGGCGGGGGGAGGGCCCCCGATGAATTGGCTGATTGAGTGATTTGGTAATCGGGAAATTGAAAAGCAAAACCGAACACCCACCACGGAGGCACGGAGACGCGGAGAATAGCAAAAGCAAATGGGGTGGCAAATCGCTCAAACCCACGCCAAATTGGGATGGCTGGGATGGGATGCGATGAATGACGGGGGTGGGGATCGCCGACATCGCCGGGATCGGAAAAGCAAGCACAAGATCCCTCACCCCTACTCACGCGCTGATGAACGCGCGCGTTCGCTGACGGGGATTCGGGATGACGAATCTAGAGGATCGCCGAGGTCGCCGGGATCGCAGGAGATGGCGCGACATCGCCGTGATCGGAAAACCTTTCGCCACTGATGACCGCAGATTAACGCTGATCGAAGAGGAGTCGCTTGGGATGTTTCCGCTAAGTCTTTTAGATCTTGGGATGACCGGGGAGGGGGCGGTGGGTGAGATTTAATCCAGTTCCTGCAGCCCGCGAGTCTTCCCAAACACCGTCAGGCTACCCACCAAAGCCAGCGTGCACATTCCCGCCAGCGCGTGTCCCGGACTCATCACCCTCGCCAGCAGTCCTGCGATCAAGCTTCCGATCGGCGGCAGGCCAAGAAACGCCGTGGAGTAGATGCTCATCACGCGTCCACGCATGTTGTCTCCGGCTTCATGTTGCAGGATCGTGTTGATGGTCGCCGCCATCATGATCATGAAGTAGCCAGTGGCAGCCAGCATGATTCCCGAGAGCAGGAAGCTGTGCGAAAAGGTAAACAGAATGATCGAGACAAAGAACGCCGCCGTCATACGCACCACAAAGCTGCCGCGTTGCCGCAGCTTGCCCACCCAGGCCAGTGTGATGGCCGCCAGAAATGCGCCTACGCCGGTGCAGGCCATCAGCAGTCCCAGGCCGCGTGAATTGGTATGCAGAACGTCGCGGGCAAAGTAGGGAACAAAGGTCAGAAACGGGACAGCCAGCAGGCTGGTGATCCCGGTGATCATGATCAGCGGACGCATGATCGCGTTGTCCTTCACATAGGCAAAGCCCTGTTTCAGTTTGTCCCACAGATGGCCTTCGGGCGGAGCTTCCCGTTCGGGATAGCGCATGCGGCTCAGCGCAAAGAGCACAGCCAGAAAGCTGAGTCCGTTGAGAAAGAAATTTCCCGCAACGCCCACGGCTGCCATCGCCAGACCGCCCAGCGTGGGGCCAATGATGCGTGACAGGTTGAACTGCGCGGAATTCAGCGCGATGGCGTTGTCCAGGTCTTCGCGCGGGATCAGCCGCGGCACCAGCGCCTGATAGCTGGGCGTATTCAGTGACATGGCGATGCCTGTCCCCAGCGCCAGCCAGACAATCTCATGTACGTTGATGATTTTGAAATGCGCCAGCGCAGACATGGCGAACGCAAATGTCATCAGCGCCGACTGCGTCCACATGAGCAGCTTGCGATTGTTTACGTGGTCGGCAATTACGCCGCCGATCAGCGCAAAGAAAAGGATAGGAATAGACGACGCAAAACCCACCACGCCCAGCCAGAAAGCGGAGTTGGTGAGTTGCAGCACCAGCCAGCCCTGGGCCACGTTCTGCATCCAGGTGCCGATGTTCGATAGGAAGTTTCCCGCCCAGAAAAGACGGAAATCTTTATGCCGTAGCGCGGAAGCCATGCGCTTGAGGCTGGGTGCGCGATCGGCCTCGGCTGCTGCCGGCAAAATAACTGAAGCTGATTTATGTGCCGTGGCTTTGGCCGAAGCGGCGGCGGTGGAGATCATTCTGGCGGACCTGGTCTGGAATGGTTCTGGCGTATCTGGCCCGGACTGCCGTCCGGCGTGCCACTTTTCTTGCCGCGGCGCTTTTACGGCCGCTGATTTTTTCTTGAGCTGATTCTGACGTCGTGGGCGAAAAGACCGCCGGCTTCAACGCGTCCAGCTTCAACCCGTCCGGCGATAAACCCGCCTGGGGAGCGCTCGTTGCCGTGGATACATCCGCACCATCCATAGGATTGCTCTGTAACCCTTGCAACTGTTCTGCTCCGCAGATTCGGATAAACTCTTCACTTAGTGTAAGCTCATTCGTTTTCAACTCTTGGTTACTTTGGTATGGAGACTTGCTGAAACATGTCCAAACATTTCCGCTTCACAATGCTTTTGCCGGCGTTCTTGCTTTCATTTTTATTGACCACCACTTTTGCCCAGCAGACGCAGGACAAAGACAACCAGGGCGCGTCCGCCAAAGTTTTCGGATTTCGCGACTTCAGCCAGCAATACCAGATTGACCAGAAATTCCTGGCCGTGCCGGACCCCAAGAGGGCTGAGCAGCATTTGAAGATTCTTACCGCGCTGCCCCACATCGCCGGATCGGTGGAGGACCACAACACGGCGGAATATGTGCTTAAGCAGTTCCACGTGGCTGGGCTGGACTCTGAGATCGTGGAATACCGCGTGTGGATGAACCGTCCTGCCGAGATCAGCGTCAGCATTACCGCGCCGGCCAGCGTGAAGATGAACGGCCCCACCCGCGAAAAGGTGGAAGGCGACACCATGCCCGATAACTCCAGGGTGGTGATGCCCTTTAACGGATCTTCCCCCTCAGGCGATGTGGAAGCCGACGTGGTTTACGCCAATTACGGCTCGCCGGAAGATTTTAAGAAGCTGGACGAGATGAAGATTGACGTGAAAGGGAAGATCGTCATCGTTCGTTACGGGCAGAACTTCCGCGGCGTGAAGAGCTTTGTGGCGGAAGAGCACGGCGCTGCCGGCGTCATTATTTATTCTGATCCGCAGGACGACGGCTACTTCAAGGGTGACGTTTATCCCCAGGGACCATGGCGTCCTGCCACCGGCGTCCAGCGCGGGTCTATCCAATATATGTTCAAGTATCCCGGCGACCCGACCACGCCCGGTTTCGCTTCCACCACTGATCTGCCGGAAGGCAAGCGCATTAAGCCGGAAAACGCTGCGGATATGCCGAAGATCCCCACTACGCCGCTCTCTTATGGCGACGCGCAGCCCATTTTGCAAAACCTCGCCGGGCCGGAGTCGCCCCGCGACTGGCAGGGCGCGCTTCCTTTTACTTACCATGTCGGCCCCGGGCCGGTGAAAGTAAAGATCCACCTGAAGCAGGACTATCGTTATTACCCCATCTGGGACGTGATCGGCAAAATTCCCGGCACCAAGTATCCCAATCAGTGGGTGGTCGTAGGCAATCATCGCGACGCGTGGGTTTACGGCGCGGTTGATCCCAACAGCGGCACCGCGGCCATGCTGGAGACGGTCCATGGGTTGAGCGAGCTGTTAAAGTCCGGATGGAAGCCCGAGCGCACCATCGTCTTTGGCAGCTGGGACGCCGAAGAAGAAGGCCTGATCGGTTCCACCGAGTGGGGTGAGCAACATGAAAAAGACCTGGCCAATGCGGCTGGCTACTTCAACCTGGACGTGGCGGTAAGCGGCACCAACTTCGGCGCTTCGGCCGTGCCCAGCCTCAAGGGCTTTATGCGCGATGTAACGCGTTTTGTCCCCAGTCCCAAGGGCGGCATGCTCTATAACGTCTGGCGCGACGAGAAGACCAAACAGCCGGAACGCCGGGACTCTAATCAGGGCCGCCAGCCCAATGCCAAGGTGGAAAATGATGTACCGGTCGGCGATCTGGGCAGCGGATCAGACTACAGCGTTTTCATACAGCATCTGGGTATCCCATCCACTGACATGACGTCCAGCGGGCCGTATGGCGTCTATCACTCGGCTTTTGACAACTTTAACTGGTTCAAAAAATTTGGCGATCCTACCTTTGTCTATGAGCAGGAAATGGCGCGCGTACTCGGCCTGGAAGCCCTGCACATGGCTGCCGCTGACGTGCTTCCTTACGACTATGAGCTTTACGGTCGCGAGATATCAGCCTATCTGGACCGTTCCCAGGACAAAGCCAAACAGATGCTTGGGGCGGACGCCATTGACTTCAGCAAAGCCAAATCTGCCTCCCTGCGCTTTACCGAGGCGGGCGCCAGGGTATTGGCCATCCAGAAGAACCCACCCGCGGACGCGGCCAGGCTGAACCAGGCGCTGATTGGCGCGGAGCGGGCGTTGCTGCTGGAACAGGGTCTGCCGAACCGTCCCTGGTTCCGGCATGCCATCTATGCTCCGGGCCAGTACACCGGTTACGCGGCCGTGGTGGTTCCGGGCGTGAATGAAAGTATTGACGCCAAAAACAAGCAACTCACACAGGAGCAGGTGCAGGTGCTGGCTGACGCGTTGAACCGTGCCGCTGCCGTGCTGGAGGGCGCGGCGCAATAATGGAACGGCGCAATAGTGATCATGTTCATCCTGTGACACTGCTCACAGACGCAATTTCACTGGTCGAATACGATTAAGCGCGTGGAGGGTAACGTTATGGAAGTAACGTTACTCCTCTAAAGCATACGAAAGGCACGTCTAAGGTCTTTCGGCGATTTTTGAAATTGCCGAACGCTAGAACAATGATGTACATGAATACGACCGTCAACAAATTTGTACAAGCGCATGATCGTTATATGGAACTGGACAAGATCCGTACGGAATGCACCAACCCCGCCCAGCGGGAATCCGTGCACATTGCCATCCTGAAGGCCTATCTGGAAGTGCAGTTCCATGCCCGCCAGATCTGCGGGCTCCAATTCGCTGATGGCATGGATTTTGCGGAAGTTAACTAGCATATTTTGCCAGTTGTCGGGTACGAGAGTAACTTGAAACAATCCTCCCTGCCAGACAGCCTGCCGGGTATAATTTGCGTCAAAGTAAGACGCCGCTCCTGTCTGACGTCCGGGATTTCCCGGGCGAAATGTGTACTGTTCTGTTACGAATGTTGTCTAATAAGAGCAGTACGCCAAAAAACCTGGCTGACCGGAGCGTCTCATGCCGCTGGCACGAATCCTAACCACTTTCCCAGAACGCGCAGAATCCCTTGCACAACAACTCAGGGACCACGGCTACACCGTGGAGTTTCTCAGCCCGGAAAAGGCTGGAATGCTGCGTGCCGATCTTGAGATCGATTTTGAAATCTGCGATCAGAAGGTGGTCCTCCGCCGCGCCGCAGAGCTGGCCAACAAACTCCATACTGACATAGCTGTTTCGCCGGATGCGCTCCCGCCCAACTTTGCTGCCTCAGAGTCTCAGATCTACGTGAGCGAAAACGAGATCGTAGAAGTTCCCAGCCATATTCCGGATCCTTTTGTAGAGACATTCCTGGCCCAGGGCGACCGTACCGGACAGATCAGCAATCTGGAAAAATCAGAGCATATGGTTTCCTTGCCGCCTGACATGCTGGCGGCAGAACCGGCCAAAATGAACATCCCTGAGCAGCACGTTTTATCGAGCGCGGAGCAAAGTCATATCGAACCAACCCATGCGGAACCTATGCATGCGCAATTCGAAGAGGCCCAGCCTGATCAAGCGCCGGCAGCGCAATCTTTCCGCAGCATCGAAGTCCCCATTGTTCCTGATCCGGAACCGCACCCAGGATCATTTGGATTTGAGAAACAAGCATTTGAAAACCAGACATTAGAAAACCAGGCATTTGAGACAGAGAACCAGGAACATCCAGCTGACACCTCAAGCCCGGAATGGCTGGAGCGGGCCGGCTCACTGGCATCCTCGACCATGGCTGGGGCAAAACAAACATGTGCCGCCCTGGCAGCATCAGGTCGTCGCTTAAGCGCCGATTGTATTGAGTGGATTAACATCCGCATGGCTGCGGCGCGGGACGCGCGCCATCAACAGCAGATTGAAGCCGAAAAGCAACGTGAACTGGCGCAGGCACGCGCTGAAGAACTTGAAATTGCCCGCGATGCCGCCGCAGCCCGATTGCAGGAGTTGTTGCGCGAACGCGGCGGGCTCACGGATCGCCAACCAGTCCCGCCTACAGCTGAACCGGTCGCGGCGTATCAGCGCAACAATAATGAAGCGCAGCCTGAGTTGGAATCTGCAGCGTTCTACCAGAAGCTGCCGGGTTGGTTTGAGAAGCTTAGAGATCTAGCCCTTACCCGCAAATACGGACAGCAGTGGGAAGCCGTCCTCATGGGCGTGGCGGCAGCCTGCGCGCTCTTTGTTGTCGGGGTGGCCGTGAACTCCTTCCGCCCGCATGCCGCAATCTCGAATTCGATCTCCCAACCCTCGTCTGCTCAACCATCTTCACCGGCAACGCCAGTTTCGGCCAGAGCCAACACCTCCGCAAATCAGCCCTATCACGGAGTCACGGTACAAGGCGGCAAACCTGGTGTAACACTGCTGCCTTCTTCTGCCAAAGCCGGCGCTTCACAACCCGGCGTTCAGGTGGCGGGCAACAAGCCCTCTCCTAGTGAGAGTGACGTTACCGTCCGCCATTTCAACAAGCCAAGCCCGAGTAACGGCGGCGTCGCCAGCGACGTGACCATCCGTCATTTCAACACGCAGCCCAAACCCGCTGCCCACAACACCACGCCATCTGGCGTGAAACGTTACTCTGATCTGGACTAGACCGAACGACTCACCATCGAACGCAAAGCTCTGGATTTGTTCCTACTCGCAGTGTGAAGAAAGATCGCAGTAGAACTCCAGGAACACGGCGTAAGGCAGCAGGAACGGCAGAGCCAGAATAAACAGCACCGTGTTCCCGATGGAATGGTCTGAAACGGCCTTATATGGCCACGCATTCTCGGTGATGGTCTCATTTCCGGCGTCCACCACTACAGGGATTATCAGATCGATTTCTTTCCAAACGCTGGCGGTTCCCGCCGACGAAGGCTTGAATCTCGCTTTCCCGCGTAGCTGATATTCTCCTGCCTTCAAGTTCTTATCGGCGTGAATCTTGATCAGTGCCGCTGGCCCAGATTCCGTGCTACTCCATTTCGCGAAGGCCGCAGTCTTGAACTTTTTCCCTTTGCGGTCCGCATAACGAAATGAGAATCCCGGCAAAGGCTCCAGACTGACCGTGTCCAGGGTTGGGATTTGCTGAGAGTTGGCGAATGTAGGGGAGCAATTCAGGCAATCCAATCGTGGCGTGCCCGCGATGATCGCCAGTTCCATATCGTGTCCGGCGCGGATTTTATCCTGTCGGTAGATCACTGCGTTTTCGACTTCAGCAGAAGCACTTGCGGGTGGGGTGACGATTGGTTTGTTGAGCGGAACCTGTGCGGATACGGTTGTTCCCATCAGAAGGGTGGCAAGGATTTTCCGTAACATTGATGATCTCCTGCCCTGAACTCTAGTTCGGTCTGGAGACTCGGTGATAGCGGCAAAGAGCGGCAGCCACAGGCTGTCGTGGAATTACGCTGGTTCCTGTTAGCGTTCGGCATCTTTTTCATTGAGGCCACGGTTAATGGATATGGCTTGGCGGAGGTCGATAAATGTTTCTTGTAGTTTATTAGGCAAGCATATTTGTAGTTTCTTTAGATCAATACATAGATAAATAAATTCTCAATAACTAGATCGAACTCGTGCTATGCCATTTTAACAATAGATTAACAATTAAAATATAGAATCGAATTGTAGGATTGAACTCCATTGTTTTGGGTGAGCAGCTAGGCAGTGAAAACATAAGAAGCGGCATTCCTTGGCGAGTTGTCTGAAAGTATGAGTGTCGCTGCCGCTTGGAGGGCGGGCTCGAATGCACAAGAAGATACTAAGCACCGTTGTTGTTCTTGGTTCAATTTTAGGACAAGGCCAGGAATTGTCCACGACCGACCAGTCATTGGCCAAATTAGCGACGCCTCATCGTCAGGCTGATTTCAGTCCGGTGATTGCTTCAGGAACCCATGACGTGAGATGGGGCAACGGCTTTCTCGTCAGCTTTCCTCCAGGAGAGATGAAGGAACCCATCTCGCTTTATGACAGAGATGGCAAGCTCTTGTTCGAAACTTGGCCGAGCTTCGATAAGGCGACAAAACTCTACACTCAGGACGCGGCTGTCAACGGCAAAGGAAACGTGGTAATAGCGGCCTCCGCTGCAGCAAAAGACGGTACCACCGCAGACATGATAGTAGATGTAAATGCTAGTGGCGCTCGCCGCGTAATCCGGACGACTCCATTTTATCCACTTAGAGTGTGTGTAACCGATGCAGGAATTGTATGGGCGTATGGCAAAGAGCTGTCGACTGATAGAACAACCGAACCGCGTAGTGACTATCCAATGTTAAGGGAGTACAGCTTCGAAAAAGGTGAGCTACGGTCGGTGTTGAATCGCAATACGGTAGTTCCGCCGAGTGGGGTTCCGGTGAATGGCTCGAGAAATGACGTTTACCTGAAATGCACGGCCAATAGTGTGGTGCTAGTCATTGGACCTACAACCGAATTGGTCAGGTTTGATTTGGCAACGGGTAATATTTCGCGGTCTGCAATCCCACCACTGCCGGAAGGTGCTTACATTACCGGGGCTGCCGTAACGGAATCAGGCGGGATCTACGTGAGCACCCTGCGTCCCGGCAAGGACGCTATCGCAGGGATGATGCGCCTGAGATCTGACACCGCGCACCCAGCCGACGTTATTTCAACTCCAAAGTTGTCATCTTTGAATCAGTCGTTGTTTCTACTCGGAAATGATGGAGAAGATCTGGTGTACTCGCGGGGACGGCGAACTCCAACCTTATTCTGGTCAAATGCCGTTGACTCGGGGGCGACCAAATGAGATTCTTTAGCGCAAAAGCCAGGATTGTTTTACTTGCCACTATCGTAATAGTAATCTGTGCCCTCGTTCAACGAGTCGGAGCTTGGACCACCACCCAGAAAAGCGCAAGTTCGGTCGTAGTAATTGATGCTTCAGGAAGGCCCATCAACTCTATCTTTGATCGGTTAGTCGCGAACCAGAGACTTGCGATTCAAAATCGATTGGGTATCAGCGCGTCAGTAGGCACAAGGTTGAAGATTCCTCAAATTCAAGATGCAATTGGATCCCCGTTAACCATTACGCGTATTGCTGCAGCATGTACGGTGGGTGTTTGTGGGCAGCCGGGAACAATTCCAGTCCCAGGGGGTGTTTGCGATGACGGCCTTGATTGCATCGTGGATGTCACTAACCAAGGAGATACGCTCGATTTTTCTATCGGAACGATGGATATTCCGATTTGTACGACGTGTTGTGCCAATTGGTCATCGTGTACGATCGAGAATCCGCCTCCACCAACACCAACACCAACACCAACACCAACACCAACACCAACACCAACACCAACTCCAACACCAACACCAACTCCGCCGCCGCCACCCCCACCACCGCCATCGGATCCTGGGGATGGGGGCTGCCTTGGAGGCGGGACTAGATTCACACACACGGGTAATAACGCCCCTGATTGCAGCCCAATCGCTGTGGATACCACCGGGCTCGGAATTTCACTTACATCGCCCGAGAGCGGCGTGACATTTGATATACGCGGAAACGGCCATCCAGTGAAGCTCAGTTGGACGGTTCCTGGCTCTGGCACAGGCTTTCTTGCTCTCCCCGGACCCTCCGGGGTCGTAGAGAACGGTACACAGTTGTTCGGTAATTTTACACCTCAATTGCCAATACCAATTCCAAATGGGTTTAATGCTCTCGCGTGGTACGACCTAAAGGCAAACGGAGGAAATGAGGATGGTGTCATTGATCGGAATGATCTCATCTATCCCTATCTGAGGCTGTGGTTAGATGACAATCACGATGGTATCTGCCAACCTGAAGAGCTGCACACGCTTAGTGAGCTAGGAGTCTTTTCGGTCAGCCTGAACTATCAACAGTCTGGAAGAACAGACCAATTCGGGAATTTTTTCAGGTTTAAAGCCAAAGTGAATCCGAACATAACAGGGCCGTCAGGAGTCGGGCGTCTGGCTTACGATATTTTCCTGAATGTGCCATAGAGAAATTCAATACCTTGGCGCGGCCCGATGGCCGCGCCTTCGCGTTTGAGTATATTCCGGCTCTCGAGTCGAGAACTCAACGAAAATTATTTCGCCGCCACGATCTTATCCACCAGCGCCGAGTAATCCGTCTTCTCAATCCCGTAAGCCCGCTTATTGAACTCGTCCACTTTCTGCGAATAGTTCATGGAACAGAATTTCGGCCCGCACATGGAGCAGAATTTCGCCTCTTTGTAGTAATCATCAGAAAGCGTTTCATCGTGCATGGAGCGGGCCGTTTCCGGATCGAGTGACAACTCAAACTGCTTTTCCCAGTCAAAGGTGTAGCGAGCATAGCTCAGTGCATTGTCGCGGTCCTGCGCGCCCGGACGATGACGCGCCACGTCAGCAGCATGAGCGGCAATCTTGTAAGCGATGATGCCGTCTTTTACGTCCTTAGCATTGGGCAGGCCGAGATGCTCTTTCGGCGTAACGTAGCAGAGCATTGACGCGCCATGCCATCCGATCAACGCTGCGCCAATGGCAGAAGTAATGTGGTCGTAACCGGGGGCAATGTCCGTGACCAGCGGACCAAGTGTGTAGAACGGTGCGCCGTGGCACCACTCGACCTCTTTGTCTACCTGCTCTTTAATCTTGTCCAGCGGCACGTGTCCCGGACCTTCGATCATCACCTGTACGTCATGCTCCCAGGCTTTGCTGGTCAGTTCGCCGAGCGTGCGCAGTTCAGAGAACTGTGCTTCGTCACTGGCGTCAGCAATGCAGCCTGGACGCAGACCATCGCCCAGCGAGTATGAGACGTCATACTTCTTCAACACCTTGGTGATGTCGTCAAAGCGTTCGTACAGGAAATTCTGTTTGTGATGATGGGCCATCCACTGCGCCAGAATCGCCCCGCCACGGCTCACGATGCCCGTGATCCGCTTTGATATCAGCGGCAAGTATTGCACCAGCACGCCGGCGTGAATGGTCATGTAGTCCACGCCCTGCTGCGCCTGTTCTTCAATCACTTCCAGCATCAGGTCAGCGCTGAGATCTTCAATGCGCTTCACGCGCGAGACCGCTTCGTAGATGGGCACGGTGCCAATCGGCACTGGGGAATGCCTCAGGATCTCTTCGCGGATCTCATGAATGCCGCCGCCGGTGGAGAGGTCCATCACGGTGTCCGCACCAAAGTGCACGGCCGTGTGCAGCTTGCGCAACTCCTCATCCACGTCTGAGGTGATGGATGAATTTCCAATGTTGGCGTTGATCTTGCACAAAGACGCCACGCCGATGGCCATCGGCTCCAGCTCAGGGTGGTTGATGTTGGCCGGAATAATCATTCGGCCGGCGGCGATCTCATCGCGCACAAGCTCCGGAGTGAGCTTTTCTTTCTCGGCAACGTACAGCATCTCTTCTGTTATCAGTCCTTTACGGGCGTAGTGCATCTGGGAGACATTGTCGTCTCCGGACTGGGCTGCCTCAGCCTTGCGGCGAGTGATCCATTCTTCCCTGGGTTTAACTGACGTTGCAGCGGATTTATTGCCGTTTTGTACGCTCATGGTGTCACCTTAATGGGGTAGCAAACTCTTTATTATACGCGCAGTGCAACGGGCGAAAACCCTAGTGATACAGCTCACACGTAGTGGTTTCACCTCTTGACCCGGGTTCCTGACAGGGATACCCTTTGAGATGCCATGTCCCCATCATCTAAAAAGTACGTGAAATTTGGTTCCGCCATTGCGATTATCGTAATTGCTCTTTCCTATCTGGCGTATACCGGGGTGAAGGAGACAGAGAGCTATTACGTCACCATTAAAGAGCTGCGTGCCATGGGCGATGGCGCTTACTCAAAACATCTGCGCGTCTCCGGATTTGTGAAACCGGGTACCATCAAGCAGTCTGGCACGCATGCTGAGTTCATTCTGCTGGAGAACGGACTGGAACTCCCCGTGAGCTACAAAGGTTCTGAGCCGGCACCCGACACATTCAAGGACAATTCGCAGGCCCTGGCCATTGGCGACCTGGGCAAAGATGGCGTGTTCCGTGCCAACCAGCTACAGGCGAAATGTGCCTCAAAGTATGTGGCCCAGCAGGACGGTACGGCTGGTCAGACGCCCGCAGCCCAACCACCCGCCGGCCAGATGCCTGCCAAAACGTATTGAGGTCCGGCCGCTGACCAACCAAGCCCTACCCGTTCAGATTGAAAACGTCTCCAAGGTTTACGGGCGCACGGCTGCCGTTAGAAATCTTTCCCTGGAACTTCAGCCGGCAAAGTTCTACGTGCTTCGCGGCGAAAACGGCGCAGGCAAATCCACATTGTTACGCATGATTGCCGGGCTGAATGAGCCAACGTCCGGGACCATCCATATCTTTGGCATCAAGAACAGAGAAGCCTATGAGCACATGGGATATATGGCGCACGCGCCTCTTCTCTATGACGAACTTTCCGGTATGGAGAATCTCCGCTACTTCGCCCGGCTGTTTGGAATCAAGAGCGATGCTCCGCTGGCCGAAGCCATTCGCCGCGTAGGCCTTGATCCGGCACTGGAACGCCGGGTTGCGCAATATTCTCAGGGCATGCGGCAGAGACTCTCGCTGGCGCGCGCGATTTTTCATTCGCCCAGTCTGCTTCTGCTGGACGAACCTTTTTCCAACGTGGATCCTGATTCGGCCGTCGCGATTGCCCAGCTCCTGGCCAGTATGCGCGATGAAGGCAAAACGATCATTCTGGTTACCCATCAGACAGGGTTGCTTGCCAGCCTGGCTGACGAATTTATCCTTCTCTCCCACGGACAGCTTGTGGAACGCGGCTTAATGAAGCCGCAGCAGCAGGTTCACGCATGACTCCGGGAATCCTCCAACTGACTGCGGTGAATGTTCGCAAAGACCTGCGCCTGGAGTGGCGGTCAAAAGACGTTCTTAACTCCATGTTCTTCTTTTGCCTGCTGGTGGTGGTGATCTTCAGCTTTGCCTTTGATCCCTCGGCAGACGAATCACGATTGATGGCCGGTGGGCTGGTGTGGACAGCATTTCTGTTTTCCACCATTACCGCGCTCAACCAGTCATGGGCGCGCGAACTGCGCAACGGCGTGCTGGATGCCTATCGCGTATCTCCGGCGCCGGCGGAAGCATTGTTCCTGGGCAAATGTCTGGGTAATTTTTTTCTGGTGCTTTTGCTGGAATGCCTGATGGCCCCGCTGTTTGTGGTCTTCTATAATCTCCGGCCGTTAGGGCCATTCTGGCAATTGGCTGTTATCTTTTTGCTGGGAACGTGGGCCCTGGTGGTGAACGGAACGTTCTTCGCGGTGATGTCAATTCGTACTCGCAATCGCGAGCTGATGCTGCCATTGCTTCTATTGCCGGTTTCCATTCCGGCCGTGGCCAGCATGGTGCTCGCCACTACGCAGGTACTTACGGGCGAAACGTCGCCCTATTTACAGATGAAATTTCTGGCAGTGTACTGCCTGGTGTTTACCACGGCATGCTTCCTGCTATTTGATACGGTGTTGAACGCAGAATGAAACCAAAATTATTTTTGCTCTGGTCCTTAATCACGATTGCCCTGCTCGCCTACGCGGTCTATGAAGCCGCCTTCCACGCCCCCATGGAAAAGACCATGTTTGAAGCGCAGCGCATCTTCTATTACCACGTGCCTGCCGCGGCCACGTCGTTTGGCCTTTTCATTGTGAACTGCATTGCTTCCATCATTTATTTGTGGAAGCGCAGCCCCAAGGCAGACGCACTGGCCGTTGCCGGAGCCGAAGTGGGCGTGGTCTTCTGCGGCGTGGTGCTGATCACCGGCCCCATCTGGGCTCGCTATGCCTGGGGAACATTCTGGGTGTGGGACGCGCGACTCACCACAACGCTGCTTCTCTGGCTCCTCTACATGAGCTACCTGATTCTGCGTAAGAGCTCTGAAGCGGGTTCAACCAGCGTGCTGGCGGCGGCGCTGGCGATCATCGCGTCACTGGATATTCCCATCGTCTACATGTCCAACCGCTGGTTCCGGACCAACCATCCGCAGCCTGTGATCTTCAATGACGGACTCGACCCAAAGATGAAGCTCATTCTCATGTGGAATGTCTTCGCCTTCATGGCCCTCGGCATACTCATCGCATGGTTCCGTTATGATCTGGAACGCCTGGCACAATCCATTAACGCCGCATATGTAAGGAAGGCCGCGCATGCAGGGTTCGCCGTTGGTCTTCCGGCGGTATTTCTGTTCCAGGCTCCAGGCCATTGGCCGCCGATCCGTTATTTCCATGCAGGCGCGCTGGCAGCATGGATCATCTACCTTGGCTATATAGCAATCCTCATGGCAAAGTTTTCAAGGTTGAAAAAGGAAGAGCGGGAACTGCACGGGTAAGCTGTAGCCGCAAATTGCGCGAATGAGAGACTCAAGTTTTGCAGAATTCGACAACGTCAGGGTGGAGCAGGCCTTCAGGCCTGCGGTACGTCAGCCGCATGACAGCGGCTTTAGCCACTGGGGTAACAACAACTCTGCTCTTCAAATGACCTTTACCTCGGCGGCTAAAGCCAAGGCTTGAAAGAGGTTAGCGCAGGCCTGAAGGCCTGCTCCACCCTGAGTTCAACGCTGCAATGCATCCCTGAGCCGTGCTCTACTTGTCCCAAGACATTAACTTTTCTCAGGCAACGGCACATATATCCCGCTGCGTCGCAACGATGCGATCCACTCCTTCTGTGGATGATCCGACGCCATCAATCGTCCAACTTCTTTCTCCACGTCATACTCCACGCGACGTATCGCAGGCTGCTCATCATCGATCATCAGATAAGAAGCCCGTGGGTCGCCATCATACGGTGAGCCCACACTGCCGCAATTGCAGATCGTCATCTCACCAACCTTCCTGATAAATGGACGATGAATGTGGCAGTAAATAACTGTGCCCACATTCAAACTGGAGTATGCATCGATAAAAGCCTGGTCATCCGCTGTATCCATCGGTGCGCGCCACACGTTTCCTGGGCTGGCATGCAGCAACACCATGTTTTCATGTCGCAACTCTGGCGGCAGCTTGCGCAGCCATTCGAGCCTGGCGCTGCCGATCATTTCTTGTGTCGCATCCGCGAACTGTTCCAGTGTCGCCAGCAAGGGCCTCAACTTCGGCGCCGATGCTTCCATCGCACGAAGGCCGCTATCGTCCCACAGCATCTCGTCCGTATTGCCGAGCACACCGGCCCAGCCCGCGTCCGTGATGAGATCAATCACTTCGGCGGGATTGCATCCTGCCGTGGCCAGATCACCGCCATGAAAGATCACATCTGGCCGCTGCTGCTGCAGGTCTTGCATCACAGCTTCCAGCGCCGTGAGATTTCCGTGTACATCAGAGATGATGGCAATGCGCACTGATCCAGACCTCCTCGCCCGCCGTCACGATACACTATTGAGATGAGTTCCGACGCTCTCAACTCCCTTGCCCAGGCCTCTTCTTCTTATTTGCGTTCAGCCATGCACCAGCCGATTCACTGGCATGAGTGGGGCAGTGAAGCTTTTGAAAAGGCCCAGCAGCAGAACAAGCCTGTGCTCCTGGACGTTGGCGCGGTGTGGTGCCACTGGTGCCACGTGATGGACCGCGAATCCTACGAAGATGCCGAGATCGCACAGATCATCAATGAGAATTTCATCGCCATCAAAGTGGATCGCGACGAGCGTCCTGACGTGGATAGCCGTTATCAATCGGCAGTGCAGGCCATCAGCGGTCAGGGCGGATGGCCGCTCACCGCATTTCTTACTCCACAGGGCAAACCATTTTACGCGGGCACATATTTTCCTCCACAGGATGTTCAGGGACGTCCCAGCTTTCGTCGCGTGTTGCTCACGCTGGCCCAGGCATTTCGCGAAAAGAACGAGCATGTGCTGGAATCCGCAGAGAGCGTGATGGCCGTGATCAGCCAGTCTGAAGCGCATGAAGGCAAATCCGGATCGCTGCGTCCAACCATCATCGATGGCATGGTTGCTGCCGCCGTCAAACTGTTTGACGCTGAGCATGGGGGCTTTGGTTCCGCGCCAAAATTTCCGCATCCCAGCGCCATGGACATGCTGATCCAGCGCTGCGCTGAGACCGGTGATGTCGCAACTGCTGCACATCATTACTACGTCGCTGGAAAAGATGGCTCAGGGCGGCGTGTATGACCAGCTTGCCGGAGGCTTCCATCGCTACTCTGTCGACGAGCACTGGATTGTTCCGCACTTTGAAAAGATGTCGTATGACAACTCCGAGCTGCTCAAGAATTATGTTCATGGCTACCAGCTCACCGGCAATCCCTTCTTCGCATACGTCGCCAAAGATATTGTCCGCTGGATGGATGAGTGGCTCACGGACCGTGAACATGGCGGCTTTTACGGATCGCAGGACGCCGACGTTTCTCTGGAAGACGACGGCGACTATTTCACCTGGACGCTCGACGAAGCGGGCGACGCATTGAATGACGACGAGCTTCAGGTGGCCATGCTGCATTATGACATCGGCGAAGTTGGCGAGATGCACCACAACCACGCCAAGAATGTTCTCTACCTGCGTACGCCGATCGCGGAGATTGCGCAGCGTCTGAAGCAGACTGAGCAGGAAGTTCAGAGGCTGCTCGACTCGGCCAAACAAAAAATGCTGGCTGAGCGAGTAAAGCGTCCAACGCCATTCGTGGACAAGACGGTTTACGTGAGCTGGAATGCGCTTTGCATTTCTGCCTACCTGAAAGCTGCGCAAGTCCTCAACATGCATGAAACGCGCAAGTTTGCTCTGCGCTCGCTGGATAGGATCCTTTCTCAGGGATGGAATCCCAGGAGCGGCTTGCAACACGTGATCGCCTACTCTGATCCCAGGGCAGAGAAGCGCGCGTTGCCGGGCGTGCTCGACGATTACGCGTTCACTGTCATCGCATGCCTTGATGCTTACGAAGCCAGCGCCGACCTCAGCTACTTCCACTTTGCCGATAAGATTGCTGCGGCAATGATCGAGCGCTTTGAAGACAAAGAAGAAGGTGGGTTCTTCGATATCGCTACCGGACCGAATGTTGGCGATGGCGTTGTTCTCGGCGCGCTGGCTGCGCGTCGCAAGCCTTTGCAGGATTCTCCCACTCCCGCGGGCAATCCAGCGGCCGCCATTGCGCTGTTGCGCTTGCATGCTTACAGCAACAATCCTGAACATCGCAAAGTTGCCGAGCGTACGCTGGCGGCATTCGCCGGCATCGCCGAACATTATGGACTCTTCGCTGCGACCTATGGAATCGCTCTTGATATGTATCTCCATCCGCATACTCAAGTGATCATCGCCGGAAGCGGTGAAGCAGCCGACAAGCTCAGAGCCGCGGCCGTTGCGCCGTTCTCATTCCACAAATCAGTGCTGCAGTTGCCCACAGGAGAAGTTGTACCGCAGATGCTTCCGCCTGCTTTAGCAGATACGATTCCCAACTTGCCGGACATCAAGCAGAAGAAGACCGTGGCAGTGCTGTGCAGTAACTTCACTTGCCAGCCGCCGATTGGGGACGCGGAGGAGTTGGCGAAGCATTTGCTTTCTGTTTACCTCGAGCGTGAGCGAGAGGTCCCTATCGTGCCGACAATCCATGCGCAAAACACATAGATCCCTCGACCGCGTCGTCGCATACGCTCCGACTGCGCTCAGGATGCTTTCAGCATCGTCGCATGTGTCCGGTCTTCGACGGGTAGCACTAAAAGGTCAACCTCAAAAGTCTCGAAGGCTATAGGGATCCCTCGCGTTGCTCGGGATAAAGGCATCAAGAAAACGCCTCGTCCAGCAGCTCCACCACATGCTTGATCGGCTGATTCATGCCGCGTTGCTTCATGCCGGCTCGCAGCTGAATCATGCAGCCTACGTTGGCCGTGGCAATCATGTCAGACGTGACCGACTGCACGTCATCCATCTTCGCTGCCAGGATTTTCATCGATAGGTCCGTATGCGCCACGTTGTATACGCCGGCGCTGCCACAGCATTGGTCAGGATGAGGAATCTCCACCAGCTCGCAGCCAATGGCCGTAAGCAGTTCACGAGGCTGTGTGCGAATCCGTTGTGCGTTGCCCAGATGGCATGCGTCCTGATAGGCCACGCGCTGTGCGATTTTCTTTTTCGGCGTGCGCAGGCCTTGTCCGGCTAGAAATTCCGTCACGTCTTTTGCCTTGGCCACAAACTCTTTCGCCCGCTCGTGGTATTCAGCGTCGTCTTCCAGCAGGTCGTCGTACTCTTTCAGGTTTGATCCGCAACCGGCGGCGTTCGTGACCACCGCGTCATAGTTGCCGGCAAGAAATATCTTGATGTTATGCCTTGCCAGCGCACGCGCTTCATCGCGATAGCCGGCATGAGCGTGCAGCGCGCCGCAGCATCCCTGTCCGGCAGGAACGTGGACTTCAAATCCATTTTGCGTGAGCACGCGCAGCGTGGCGCTATTCAGGTGTGAGAAGGCGACGTTGTTAATACATCCCGCAAGGAAGGCGACTTTGCCTCGCTTCTCGCCCACCGCCTGATGCATGGTGCCAATCTGGTCAAAGAAGAATTTGGAATCAATCTGCGGTGACAGGCTCTCCACGTCCGCCATTCCCATCAGCTTGAGAAAACCACTCTTGCGGACCAGGAACTGTATGCCGGATCTCTGATAAAAACGCATCAGCGTGGCTACGATCTTCAGTACCGTGAAATTCGAAATGATGTGGCGATAGAAAAGATTGCGCACCAAACGGCTGAAGAACGGACGGTCAGCATTGCGCTCAATCTGCGCGCGCGCTCGTTCTACAATGCGGCCATACTTCACGCCGGAAGGGCAGGCAATCTCGCAGGCCAGGCAGCCCAGACAACGATCAATGTGTTCAGTAAACGACGCGTTGAAATCCATCGCGCCTTCATTCACCTGCAACACCTGGTAGATGCGTCCGCGCGGAGAATCCATCTCCATCCCCAGCGTCTTGTACGTGGGGCAATGATTCAGGCATAGCCCGCAATGTACGCACGTGGAGAGCAGGTCCAGTGAAGGCTGGTATTTGCCTCCATCAATCGGCTTCAAGCCTTTCCGGTGATTATGGCCTTCAGTGCCGGTGCCGTGCTCGGTTGTGCCTTGTTCAGTGATGATCTCTTCAGACATTATTTGCTCAGCCCCATTGGCTCTAAACGATGAAGCGGCCCCTGTTCAGAATATTTTTCGGATCAATCGCGTTCTTCACCGCGCGCATCATGGTGACGTCAGATGTCGAGGTGCCCCACAGATCAAAATGCCCTTTGGCTTCCACCGGACAATGCGCCACCTCTGCCGACGAACCCTGCGGCAGCATGCCTCGATAGGCCGACACGCAGTTGGCATATTGCATGGCCGAAGGCGGATCCACCGAGAGCGGCACAAACGCCATCACCAGGTTTCCCGTGGCTGCGCGCCCCACCACGGCTGGAATAAAGTTATAGTCAGGCGCAACGCGTGCCAGCGCATGCAGCGCCGGACCAACGTTCTGTATGGTCAAATGCGTATAGATCACCAGCGCGTTCCTGTGCCGCTGGAGCACGTTGTGCTCAAAACCTGCCACCATCGCCCAGAACTGATCTTCGTTCGCGCCCGTCAGTTGCGTGGTCACGGCTGAGCCAAGCTCGCGTTCATAACGTGCCAGCACGTTGTCGCTGCCGGTAGCACGCAACGCGATCTGCCAGGTGGTGGGCGTCAGAGCAACGGGTGCACTCGGCGCGTATGTGTCAGGATCATTCGGTTTACGGGCTTCACTCAGATACTCCGGAGCCTGCGGTGAAATCAGCTCCATGCTCAGAAACGTCAGTGGCGATTGGAACATGCGCGTACGGAACTGCAGCGCTTCATCCAGCGACTTGAAGTTGCAGATAAACGACCGTGTCTGCCTGGGCCGGGGAAAAACCTTGAACGCGGCACGCGTGATGATGGCCAGTGAGCCGTAGCTGCCGTTCATCAGCTTCATCAGGTCATAACCGGCCACGTTCTTTACCACGCGTCCGCCACCTTTGGCCACTTTGCCGTCCGCGGTGACGAACTGTACTCCAATACAGAAATCGCGCAGGCCGCCAAAGGCATGTTTCAGCGGACCGGTCGCGCCCGTCGCCACGCATCCACCCACGGTCGCATGATTCAGGTTCGCGGCATCATACGGCAGCCATTGTTGATGCTGTCCCAGTTCGCGCTGCACGTCGCCGAAGGTCATCCCGGCATTCACACCAATCGTCAGGTCGCCCGGATCATAATGCTCAATCCCGCTCAGCCTGGTTGTGCTCAGCAGTATGTCAATGCGTTCCGGGACGCCGCCAATATCCTGCTTGGTCATTCCACCCGCGGGCGCGACAACAAGATTATTGTTGTTAGCAAAAGCCAGCACCTGCGCTGCCTCTTCCGCCGACGCCGGCGCAACCACATGCGCAGGCATCACGCCGTTAATAGAGATCGCGATCTGCGACTGCTTGACGTTCGCTTCACCTACCAGCGACCCAAGTTCGCGAACCACAGATTCCGATGCCGCCACGGTGCTCATACCGGCAACTCCGCCACAGGTTCCACCTTCGCCGTCGGCAGCGGTCCGCTGATCTCGCGGCAGTAATGCAGGTCAGGAATCATCTTCTGCGGATTCAGGATTGAATCCGGATTGTAAGCATTCCGCAGCTGGATCATCACCGTCAGGTCTTCTTCGGTGAACATGGAAGGCATCAGGTTCATCTTCTCCAGGCCCACGCCGTGTTCGCCCGTAATGGATCCACCATATTTCAGGCAGCACGCCATAATCTCCTTGGCGGCCTTCTTGCTGTTTTCCTTCTGCACCGGATCTCGGGCATCAAACAGGATCAGCGGATGAAGATTGCCATCGCCGGCATGGAACACGTTGCCGATGATCAGTCCGTAGAACTGGCTGATGCGCTCGATCTCCGCCAGCGTGGCCGGGACTTTTGTCCGGGGAATCACGCCGTCTTGAGTGTAGTAGGAGGGTGACACGCGGCCCACCGCGCCAAACGCCGTCTTGCGCCCAAGCCAAAGCAACTGGCGCTGTTTCTCATCGCGCGCCCGGCGCACCTCACGGGCCTTCTGCTGCATGCACACGGCGGCCACCGCTTCCGCGGCTTCTTCCACCACTTCGCGTATGCCCTCGAGTTCAATCAGCAGCACGGCCGCCGCGTCCGTCGGATACCCGGCATGAACGTTCTCTTCCACACAGCGCAGCATCCAGCCATCCAGCATCTCCAGCGCCGCCGGAGTCACGCCGCTCTGCGTGATCGCCACCACGGTATTGGCCGCGTCTTGCACGGAGTTATAAATCCCCAGCAGCGTGGTCACATGCTCGGGCAGCTTCGTCAGCTTGACGGTAATTTCCGTCACAATGCCCATGGTGCCTTCAGAGCCCACAAAAAATCCGGTCAGGTCCAGCCCGGTGGTCTCCTGCGCCTTGCCGCCAAAGCGGACCACCCTTCCATCCGGCAGCACCACTTCCAGTCCGGTCACATGGTTCACCGTCACGCCCAGCGCCAGCGTATGCGGACCGCCGGAGTTCTCCGCCACATTGCCGCCAATGGTGCAGGCCTTCTGGCTGGACGGGTCCGGGGCATAGTAATAGCCATGCTTCGCCGTGGCGTTGCTCAGTTCCAGATTCACCACGCCCGGCTGTACCACCGCACGCTGGTTAGGGATATCGATGTCCAGGATCTTGTTCATCCTGGCCAATGAGAGCACAATGGCCTCTTTTTTGGCGATGGCCCCGCCGCTCAGCCCGGTCCCGGCGCCGCGCGGCACCACGGGAATCTTATGCTGTGAGGCCAGCTTCATGATCTGCGCAACCTGTCCGGTATTCTGGGCAAATACCACGGCCCCCGGACGGCTCTTGTCCACGCCGGCATCATATTCATACATCATGAGCTCTTCCGGCTTGTCCAGCACGGCATCAGCTCCGGCTATTTTCTTGAGTTGGCGAAGTAGGGTGGAGTCCATAAGCGTTGCCGTTGATTTTAGTCCTTTGTTGGGCGTTCGGGGTAATCCAGGTGGATCTCAGGTTGGCACTTAACATTTCTTACTTTTTGGGTCTTACTTTTTTGGGTCTTACTTTTATTGGCGATTGATGACTTCCCCGGCCCTGGCAGCGTAGATCAGTGTTATCTGTGTTGATCAGCGGTAAGCTTTTTGCTTACGCAAAGTCCCGGGGCACCCCTTGTCTCATACGGGAAAAAGAAAAACGGGAGATTGGGTGGGCCACCCGCCCGATACTCGGAATTGCCGTGACACGGCTAGTCGGTATCGTTGTGACCAGCTATGTAGTACCCCTCAAAATTACCGTTGGGAATCCATCGGTACATATGGGCGAACTTAACCCAATGGGGATCCCCGTAGACATCTTCATAAGCGATAAGCCCCCAAACGGCGAGGATTTTCTCGTTCCCTTCTTTGATAGAGGGGACTTCAGCATCTTCCACGAAGTCGTTGAGCGTGCCAGCCAGTCCAGTGGATACGTGTGCGCCAATTGTTTGAGACTTCTCGACTTCTTCCGCTTGTGGCATGGGGAAGGTAAACGTTTCTGGGATGGGATTAGGCAAAATGTCAGCGACGACCATGTGCTTTACTTTTCTAGCTGGCGTGTTTCCAGTGTTAGACAATATTGGCCTTGCCTCAAATTTGAGGTCAGGCTGCCCCTCCCGACGCTGCTGCCAAAGGCCAACATTCGCGACAATGACCGTGAGGTAAGCACGCATAGCCTCGCGGTTCCCCTTCTTTATCGTGGCAGCGATTTCCTCCATAGCGTTGGCGGAACGGGTAGCTTCTCCGATATGTCTTTCCATCGCTTCGGATTGTTCGCCAGCGGCTTTGACCGTCTTCTTGAGTTGTATGGACTGATACCAGTAAACGATAAATTGGCCCAGGGCAATGGCAGCTATTATTCCGGTAAGCGTGAAAGAAATCCGGTCATTCGCCGCTTTTTCATCGTGGTCTCTGGACTCTTGGGCAGACTCTTCCTGAGTCTTAGGAGTTGGGATCTCTTTGACAACAAGAGGCGATTGCTCGGTGCCACGCTGATCGGTATCGGTTGGTTGGTGGCTGGAGCGGGTTTGCTGCTTCTTTGGCTCACCAATATTAAGTGGAGTTGGGGATGGTATTTGTGAATAACATAGAGACATCAGGAAGAGAAAGAGTGTCGCTTTCCGAATCATAGGTGCGAATTCTAGCAAAGGTTCTTATGCCGGGTGCCGGGTGCCCCATCCTTCGCGGAAAGCTGGCCGTTGGTTTTTCAGCTGGAGCGAAGGGTGGGAGAAAGCGATTCCCCTGATCTATTAAATAAGCATCTGCGCAGACAGTATTTATCTCCCACCCTTTTGCTCCGAAGAAAAATCACCTTCGTCGCAAAAGGATGGGGCACCCGGCGATCAAAGGCACGTTCCTTAACAATAGCGGCTAAGTCTTCCAAGGTGAGAGGCATAAGAATTATTGCCTCATAAACATAGCATGCAAACATATTGCCGTAACACATAGCTAATTAAAAGGGCCGGCATCACTCCCGCTTCTTTTACCTCCGATTACTAGCCGTGCCCTGCAAGGTACGGCGGTTGTCGTGCTCTTCCTCAGGGCAAACCACGGGGAGCGGAACGTTTCTAGGAATCAGCTTGCGCCGGACTAACCGAAGTAACTTCTTGCCTGAAACTGGATCTGTTACATTGCGGCTGATCTGAAACTTTGGAGACCGTACCCATGGGCATGCAGGCCGAATTTGAACAGATTCCTCCCAGCGAGTTGCGTGAAGGCGTCGCAAGCCCGCAGGATTTTTACCGGAACCTGATCGCCGATAGGGAAGCATCGTTGGAGTTGGCTCTTCCGATGATTATGGAACGGTTAGAGGAAGCCCGGGCCAATATGCCTCCGCCTACTCAGGCTAACCTTGCGGAAACGCTGAAACAATATCAGGCACTTGTGAAGGAAATTCAATCGCACCCGGTGATCAGAACCAACGAGGCCAAGGGTGAACGCAAGAAGTTCTCGTTGGAAAAGGACTGGCACGTGTTGCACTACGGGCTGAATGGCACCGTAAGCGGCGGCGATGGGCCTCTTGCCCAGGCCATTCTCGGCGGTACTGAGATACCCGATCACGATCACGTAATGGGCTATGGCCCCGTCCGTTATCTGGAATCGCAACAAGTCAAAGAGGTGGCCGAGGCTCTGGCCACAGTGGAACCGCAGTCAGTGTTGTCGAAGCTTTATGAACAGGATGCAACGAGCAAACAGGTCTATCTGGCAAATACGCTGGACGACCTGCCAAGCTGGAGCTACTTGCCTGAGCTGTTTATTCAATTTCGAGACTTCTATGCTGATGCCGCTCAACACGGGCACGGCATGCTGCTTTTGATCGTATAAGGTCGGATGCGCGAGGCCGCTGGGCCGGGTGGGAGATAAAGTCAATTTTTTGCCCTGAGGTTTGAATGGGCATCCTCAGCCAGTCCTGTGATCTTTTAAATTGCATTTCCGCAACTTGAGATATAAAGTCGACGTTACTAATCTCCCACCCTTTTTCCTCCGAAAAGTAAAATCACCTTCGTCGCAAAAGGAAGGGGCAAGTCCGGCATTTCACACCGAAGAGCTAGATCCACCCATTTTATAACCATCCAGCTGACCCTCACCCAACACCAAGTTCTCTGGCTTTTCACGGCTGTCCGGGATATAAATACCCCCGATGAAATGCATCTTTCTGCGCGGTCTTCTATTTCTTTTACTGACAGGCAGTGTTTTTTCTGTGTTTTCTATCGCACAGATTTCTCCCCTTCACAACCAGATTAATGAGACTTATAACTTTCATCCGCACGCGATCAGCAGCGAGCAGAGAACGCAGAAGTCAGCTTTGCTGGATAAGTTCTGGGATCAGGCGAAAGCGCAGCCCGCCGTCTATATACCGGCCCTTCGCCAGGAGCTTGGCGATTTCAATAATCCGCCATTTTTTCTTTTCGATGGCAGCATGCTCTTGCTCAGCCTGTCGCATGAGCAAGCCGACCGGAAAATCGCAATCGCGGCGATGGCACACTGCGATTTGAAGGACATTCAAGATGCAGACTATTTCTGGCGGGTCCACAACCTGTCGATTGCAAATGAAGACACCACGGCCGCAGCATTGCACGTTCTGGATGAGCCTGAATTCAAGGTAGTTGTGCCCCAGCATGCGCTGACGCTGGGCCAGAATTACTCGCTGGTTTATCTGTTGCTGCCTATTGACCAGGCTTACTGGCTGCAACCCGCGATCGAGCGGCTCAAGGCAGAGCACGATCAGACTGCACAGAAGAGCCTGCTGCTCCTGCTTTGGTATGCGCAAACGGATGCAGCCGATGGTGTGATTGCCGCGTTCTCCGCTGCGGCAGGCAATCCGCCGGCTTCGCGCGATTATGCCAGGGAACTCATTCACCGCAATCTGCAAGTCAGGTCTTCGCAACATAAAACGGCTTCCGCATCTGACGACGAAGGGTTAAGACGCAAACGCCGCGAACGGCTCAAGGCTGTGAGCGACGAAGCTTTGATCGACCTGGACGAATACACGGCGCAGATCATCGCTGGGCGGAAATAAGCGAACCCCGACGGCGGAAACGTCCTACCGCCGTACGTCGCCCACCCTTTTGCTCCGAAGAAAAATCACTTTCCTCGCAAAAGGATGGGGCACCCGGCCCCGTCGAACTGGAACACGTCTCGCCATCTAGATAACCAATTAACTTGAAGTTCGTCAGAGAAGAAGCAGGTGCGGGCTTTTCACCTCCTGAGGCATGCGCCGGCGCCAAAGTGAAAATCCACTCTTTTACTTCAAAGAGAAAATCTTGATTTGAGGCTTTTGCAGATGGCTCCTGTAACGAGACGACAGTTTTTGAAGACCGCCATGCTTGTCAGCGCATCCGCTGTCTGGGCAAAGCACTTCCCAACAGCATCAACCCTGTCATGGCATGAACGGCGAGATCTCTTTCCGGAGGGAGTCGCGTCGGGAGATCCAAACAGCAATAGCGTTCTATTGTGGACGCGCAGGGCACCCGTGGGCCGACCACAACCATCGCACCTGATGCTGGAGGTGGCGGAAGACCAGGATTTTCACCGGGTAGTGGCGACGCAGAGCGTTCCGATCTCAGCGGAGGCCGATTGGACCTGCCGGGTCTTGGTGGGAGGCCTAAAGCCTGCTCGGGTCTATTGGTATCGTTTTACAGACAGTGACGGAAATGGCAGTCGAATCGGCCGCACCCGCACTGCACCGGACGATCATGATCCGCGGCCTGTTCGTTTTGCGTTTGTAAGCTGTCAAAACGCAAACGTCGGCGCGCAAAACGCCTACCGAAGAATGATTTATGAAGACGAACGCGCTCCTGAGGCGGAAAAACTGGGTTTCGTCCTGCACCTTGGCGACTTCATTTATGAGCTGGTGTGGTATCCCGAAGACCGCAAGACATACTACGCCCGTCAAATACGGGACATAGTCCGTTATCCGAACGGGGAAAAAATACAGGACTTTCACATTCCCACTACGGTGGACGATTATCGTGCCATCTATAAGGCATATCTGCACGATCCTGAGCTTCAAGATGCGCGTGCACATTTTCCGTTTGTGCCCATGTGGGACAACCACGAATACAGTTGGCTGGGCTGGCAGGGTTTCCAGAATTTTGGGGGTAAAAACATACCCGCGCAGACGCGAAAAGTGGCAGCCAATCAGGCGTTCTTTGAGTATCAGCCGGCGCGGCTGATCAAGCCCAGCGGCCCTTCACTAGCCACCTTCGGGCCACCCAAAGTAGTGGATGCGCCGATCACAAAATTTGACGAGCACGGCCTGGGCCAGGAACCGAACAATCTGGCTGCAATCGGAAGTTTGAGGGGCCATCGCAGTTTGCGCTGGGGCCGCAATCTAGACCTGATCATTACTGACGAGCGCAGCTATCGAACGGAAGATCCGTTCGCTCGTCACGAGACGGACGCCCTGGACGACAAAGACTTCAGCCTTTTCACCCCACAGGAAGTGCTCGAGATTTTGGATGGTGGCCGGGGCTACAACAGCGGAAAACCTCCCCAAACAATCCGCGTGGGAGAAACGGACGTCCCCAATTTCCGCAAAGACGAGCCTCCACAAAGTTACCTGGGCGCTGAGCAAAAGGCCTGGTTCCTTGAACAGCTCAGGAACTCAAAGGCAACGTGGAAAATCTGGGGAAGCACTACCGGTACCTTGGAGGAGCGGGTTGATCCCCAGAACCTGCCCGACGGACTGGCGGCCAAAAAGTGGCCGGGAGAGGGCTACGGAATCATACCGATCGCCGACGTTTCGAATGCCTTCCTGGAAAAAGGCGAGATTTATGATTTCGTCAGGGAACACGGCATTACTGGCTTTGCCACCGTGGCTGGCGACCGTCATGCTTTTTGGGCCGGCCTTTCTGCCAAGTCCCTGCCACCTCGGAAGTTTGAACCGGTAGGCCTGGCTTTTGTCACCGGCTCCATTTCAGCCCCGGGAGCATGGGAATCCTATCAATATGGCTTCCCTAAGGAAGAGCGGCTTCGCGCCCTTTTCGTTGGACAGGGGCCCCAGGACCAGGCCCCCCAGCCTATGATCAACATGCTTCTGCGGCATGGAGTGCGGTCGTGTCTCGAATACGTCAAGTCTGGCGACATCAGCAAGGCGAGAGAACAATCCAACCCGCAAATGTCTCCGCATCTTTCATTTGTCGATACGGGCGGCCACGGGTATGCAGTGGTTCGCGTCAGCAACAATGACCTGGAGACTGAATTTGTCTGCATCGAGCGCCCCGTCAATCGACACGATCAACCGGACGGCGGCCCACTGAACTATCGGGTCAGGTTCCGCGCACCCATGTGGCGTAAGGGCGAGCCACCGAAGCTGGATACCAAAGTCGTCGAAGGTGATCCAAAGTTTTCCGTGTGATTGGGATCTGGTGAGCGGGAGATCGGGTGATCTGGTGATCGGAAAGGCAGCAAATGGCAATTGGCAAATAGCAATTGGTAAGACAACACCGGCAAGTCCAGGCGATTGGATGATCGGGTAGTCGGAGAAAGAAGACCAAATACATAGATCTTTCGACTGCGCCGTCGCATGCGCTCCGACTCCGCTCAAGATGACAAGGACGCCATACGGGCGGATGGCGACAGACGGGACGTTCCCCCTCCGACGTCAACTCAACGCCAGCAAGAGCATAAAAGCAAAAAAAGCCGACCTTTAATGCGCGCGAAAGAACTCAACGGGCATTTTCGAAGGAATTCCCTGAGACTGCACTTACGAGGCAACATCCTCGGGATCTCTCGACTACGCCGTCGCGTGCGCTCCGCCTGCGCTCGAGATGACAGAGGGGACGGAATCGCCGAGGAGCGACGTCATCGCGCGACATCGCCCGAGAACGGGAAGCCCACCCTTTTGCTCCGAACAAGAAAAACCTTCGCGCGCAAAAGGATGGGGAGACCCGTCTTAGCTTTTCCGCGGCAGTTCGACCTGGAGATTGTTGTCGACGGAGAACACGCCGGGCACGCCGTTGGCGCGGATGAAGGCAGTGTCTTTATCCGTCTGGGTACGCACCACGCCTTCCAGGTCCACATGGCCGTTCTTCACAATGATGTGAATTGGCGGTACGGGCTGAATGGAGTAGGTGGAGAGTCGCCCATCACCGAAGACGGCGCGCGCAACCTGGCGCCGGACGCGATCGTCGTTGAACGACGCGGGCAGCACTTCAATCTGGTTATTGACGCTCTGCACGCCTTCCAGGCGTTTGACCCGGCTTTGGGCTTCGCTTTTGATGAAGGCGTCGCGCACCTGGCCCGAGAGGGTCACGGTATCGCCGTCAATGCGGTAGCTGAGATTGTCAAAGATCGTAAGCTCCGGAATCATAACCAGGGCATGGCGGACCTCGCCGGAAAGCCGCTGCTCTAAAAGCTGGTTACCACCTGGAAGGTCAGTATTAGAACTGGCGAAGGCCGGCGCGATCATGCCGAGACCGAGGACGACCGTAAAAAGTAGTTGAAGACTCTTACTCATAAATTCTCCTTACCATGAGCAAAATAACTTTGTAGTTGTTAGAGAAGAGATGGCGAGACAAGGACTCAGCCCATGATCTTTGTTGATGATTATTAACCGATGTTTACGGAGTGGCCGGGTGGCCGGGTGGTCCCAGCGGGCGCGAGATGCGGTTCCGGGGATAATGCCTGAGTTGAAACTCCCTGAATCAGCATGGTTGCGTCTGCATCCTCGGGATGTTTCGACTTCGAGACGCGACAAATTCACGCGTCTCTTCGCTCAACATGACAAGCGTTCAGCTGCAATTCTCGACGGAAGTATTCTCGAGTGATTGACATTCTCCCAATGAATTGCGCAATACGGCCGTCGCCCGCGGTGCGGCCGGAGTCTTGCCGCCCGCGGATACTGACGTTAGTTTGTAGAGAACTTAGCAGAGTTATGCTAAAATCACAAGCGGAAAACCGGCATTAGGGCGGAATTACGACTTTAACTCAAACTAGTTTGCGATATTGGGACGCTTGGGATATCCCAAACTAAGTGCTTTGTTTTCCTAGTTGAGGGTACCCGGGAGGGGGCCAGGAATCGCCGAGATCGCCGTGATCTGGTGATCGGAAAGGCAGCAACTGGCAATTGGCGAATAGCAATTGGTAAGACAACACCGAAACTCCACCAAGCGGGTGATCTGGTGGTCGGACGAGAAGGCAAAATGCATAGATCTTTCGACTGCGCCGTCGCATGCGCTCCGACTCCGCTCAAGATGACAAGGCCCCCGGGGGCATATTTAGGAATTGGATAATTTGCGATTGGGTAATTGAAGTGCCAAGAATCTGGTGATCGAAAAGGCAGCAACTGGCAATTGGCGAATAGCAATTGGTAAGACAACACCGAAACTCCACCAAGCGGGTGATCTGGTGGTCGGACGAGAAGGCAGAATGCATAGATCTTTCGACTGCGCCGTCGCATGCGCTCCGACTCCGCTCAAGATGACAAGGCCCCCGGGTGCGGATTTGGTAATTGGGTAATCTGCGATTGGGTAATTGAAGCCGGGTGATCTGGTGATCGGGAGATCGGATGATCTGGTGATCGGAGGCGCGATGCATAAGGTAATCGATGGCGGGAAGTTGGAATTTGCGAAACCCGGCGCAGCCAACGTTGAGATGCGGTACCGGGAGACGCGGTATGACTACTATCGGCGGTGCCAGGCGCTAAGAGCGAATGGGCTGCAATGCAAGGCTCCGGCGATGAAGGACCGGGACATCTGCCGGAAGCACGCAGAGCAACGGGAGAAGGCGCTGCGGGCAGAAAGTCAACGGCGGGATTTTGCTGCCCGTATAAGCGAGAGTCCGGAGGGTGAGGTCTCTGATGCAGTGCGCGTTAACCGGATCATCAGGGATTTAATGCAGGCGATGCTTGATGGGCTGATTGATGAGGACACAGCGGGTGCGATGCTGGATGAAATCGCGTTGAGGCAAGGAATGCTGACGCGATTCTAGGGCAGGTTTGGTGATTGGGGAATCAAGAATCTGGTGATCGGGAGATCGGATGATCTGGTGATCGAAGGCAGCGACTGGCAATTGGCAAATAGCAATTGGTAAGACAACACCGAGGCCAATCGGGTGATCTGGTGGTCGGACGAGAAAGGCAAAATGCATAGATCTTTCGACTGCGCCGTCGCATGCGCTCCGACTCCGCTCAAGATGACAGAGGGGAGGGAATCGCCGAGGAGCGACGTCATCGCGCGACATCGCCCGAGATCCGAAGAGCCAAGGATCGGGTGATCGGGAGATCGGATGATCTGGTGATCGGAAAGGCAAAAGCCTACCGCTGATGAACACAGATGAACGCTGATTTACGCTGATTTGAGATCTGGTGATCGGAAGCCCAGCAATTGGCAATTTGGCAAATAGCAATTGGTAAGACAACACCGGCCAATCCAGGCGATTGGGTGATCGGGTAGTCGGAGAAAGAAGACCAAATGCATAGATCTTTCGACTTCGCCGTCGCATGCGCTCCGGCTCCGCTCAAGATGACAAGAACGCCCTATGGGCGGATGGGGCGGATGGGGACAGGGGCGGATGGGCAACAGGCGGGAGGTTCCCCTTTCAACTTCAACTCAACGCCTGCAAGAGCATAAGAGAAAGCTAACTATCCTCGACCTTTAGCGCCAGTCTAAGCAGTCTGTAACCTGAACGGCCCCTGGCAGTATTCATCTTTTCACAGGATTCTTCCACAATTTCAGGAGGACACATGCTGGCGGATTTGCGAGACGCTTTACGGCAGCTGCGCAAGGCACCTGGATTCACCGCAACAGCCTTGATCACGCTGGCTCTAGGCATTGGAGCCACCACGGCGATCTTTACACTGGTGCACCAGGTAATGTTGAAGTCCCTGCCCGTCACCAGGCCCGGCGAACTGTGGCGAATCGGCGATAAAGATCGCTGCTGCAACTGGGGCGGCTTTACCCAGAGCGATGACGGCGATTTTGCGTTGTTCAGCTGGGAGGCATACCGCAACTTCCGTGAGCACGCACCGGAATTTGTAGATCTGGCAGCGCTACAGGCCGGCAATGCGAATCTAGGCGTCCGCAGGGCAGGCTCACAGGCGCCTGTAGATACACGCAACGGCGAGTATGTGTCCGGGAATTTTTTCCGCACGCTCGGCGTCCAGCCCTGGATCGGACGGCTGTTGACCGATGAAGACGACCACGAAGGTGCGTCGCCGGTTGCAGTGATGAGCTATCGCATCTGGCAGGACAAGTATGGATCTGATCGTTCAGTCGTCGGCGCCGCTTACCAGATCAACGGACATTCCTTCACCATCATTGGCGTGGCCTCGCCTGGATTCTTCGGAGCCAAGCTGGCGGGCTGGGGCATGCCGGATTTCTGGCTTCCGGCCACATCTGAATTGTTACTGGAAGGAAGTTCGGCCCGGATGAAGAGGCCACAATCCAACTACCTTGACTTGCTGGGAAGAGTGCGTCCGGGAACGGATCCCAAATCGCTCGAAGCAAAATTGCGGGTGATATTCCATAATTGGCTGGCGAGTCACGTTCCTGACATGGAGCCGGGCGAGAAAGAACTGTGGGAAAAGCAGACATTGCATCTTACGCCTGGCGGCGCGGGCGTTGCCTTTCTCAGGGGTGAATACGAAGATGGCTTGAAGCTTCTTCTGATCGCTGCAGGATGCGTATTGCTGGTGGCGTGTGGGAACCTGGCCAATCTGATGCTGGCCCGCGGATTGAAGGAGCGCGCACAGACCTCGATCCGCGTAGCCATGGGCGCTTCGCGCACGCGAATCATCCGCAGGTCTCTGGTGGAGTGCGTCACCCTTTCGGCGATCGGTGGAGCACTCGGCATCGCTGTGGCGTACGCTGGAACAAAGTTGATGCTGCATCTGGCTTTTCAGAACGGCCGCCCGGACAACTTTGTCCCCGTCAGTGCAACTCCATCCTTACCCGTGCTGTTCTTCACGCTCGGTGTCTCGCTCCTGACAGGAATCATTTTTGGAATTGCGCCAGCCTGGGTGACCTCGCATGCTGATCCGGTGGAAGCACTACGGGGTATTAACCGTTCACTGGGCGGCGGCCGAGGATGGACGCAGAAGTTTCTGGTCATCGCGCAAGCCGCGGTCTCAGTGGTATTGCTCTCCGTTGCGGCCCTGCTCGGCCAGAGTCTGCGTAACCTGCAGCATCAGGATTTTGGTTTCGAGACGCAGGGCCGATACCTTGTTGATATCAACCCACGCCTCGCCAACTACAAACTTGAACAATTGGATCCGCTGTATGTGCAAATCAGGGACCGGCTGCGCAAGGTTTCCGGCGTCCGAATGGTCACGGCCGCGCTTTACGCTCCCATGTCCGGCGACAGCTGGAATGAGGGCATTCGCGTGGAAGGGCGACCAGAACCTCCGGCAAAAGAAGACACGGGCTCAGGTTGGGCGATGATAACTCCGGATTTCTTTGACACCATTGGAGCCAAGATGGTGCTTGGGCGTCCAATCACTGATCAGGATACAGCCACGACGCGTAACGTAGCCGTGATCAATGAAGCGTTTGCAAAGAAGTTCTTCAAGGACCAGAATCCGATCGGACAGCACTTCGGGCAGAATCGAATGAAATACTCTGCCACCTACGAAGTCATTGGCGTTTCCAAAGATGTTCGGTACATGACATGGGGCTTCAGACGGCCGGTTCGCCCGATGTTCTGGTCTGCTGAAGCGCAGACGGTAAAGTATGACGATCCAGCCTTCACCGTTGGCGAGGCCTCGGCACACTTTCTGGGAAACATTGTGATCTGGGCCCCGGGGGATCCGCCAGGAATGGAAGAGCGGGTTCGCAAGGAGCTGGCGAGCATCGATCCCAACCTGGTTGTTTATGCCGTAGACCCTTACGACAAGGTCGTGAGCAATGATTTTCAGCAGGAAGCCATGATCGCGACCCTGACATCTCTTTTTGGGACGCTCGGGCTGGTGCTTGCTGCGCTCGGCTTGTATGGAGTGCTGTCATACATGGTGGAACAGCGGACCAGTGAGATTGGTCTCCGCATGGCACTCGGCGCAGACCGCCTGCGAATTACCAGGATGGTGGTAAGTGGCGCCTTCCTGCACATAGGGATTGGACTGGCGATTGGAATTCCCGCAGCCATCGGCGCGGGCAAGCTGATGAACAATCAGCTCTTCGGCGTGAAGCCCTGGGACCCGGTGATGCTCGTCGCGGCAGCAATGATGCTGAGCCTGGCTGCGTTGCTGGCGTCGGCAATTCCAGCCCGTCGCGCGGCTGGCGTGGAGCCAATGGTGGCATTGCGGAACGGGTGACTGTCACGGATTTGTGATTTCATCCAGACGCCGTCCGCGATCTTCTTAAGTAGAGCTTGGCACGTCTTGGCGGGTTGGACGATTCCGAGCGCAGTTCTCGCGCAGCATTCTTTACATGCAGAGCTTCGTCGGTCTTTACAAGCAGAGCTTCGCCGGTGCGGACAGTCGTAACGTTCGCACTTGCAGCTGAATGAAATCGCTGCTCAGGCAGCAGCGCAATGAAATCGCTGCTCAGGCAGCAGCGCAATGAAATCGGTGCTCAGGCAGCAGCGCGAAGATTGTCGGCCGAGGCCCGGGCAAGTGCAGCGTCAACCACCGCGTACTCGGCTTGATCAAGGACGTACACGGCCAGGGCAATGGCATCGGCCGCATCATCCTCCGCTGCCTGCGCTCGACGTTCGGCCCTGTTCACGTCCATCTCGGCCTTACGTTCCTCGAGCTTCATGCGTGCACCCGCCAACTGCTTGTCGATTCGATTTCTGATATCGGCCCATCCCGAGCGGACGTTTTCCTTAGCCGCGGCGGCGGATGCTTCGATCTTCTGCCCGGTGGATTTCATATCTGATTCAAGTTGATTACGGCGACGCTCGAGTTCCGCCTGGTTTTTTTCGCGCAGAGCAGTCGCGGAATTTTCGATTTTCCTGGCGCGTTGGGATAGATCCTGAAGCTGTTCCGATAGTGGTTTCATGAGAATTCCTTTCTGTGTGTGGCTGCCGTGAGTCGCACACTTCAACCGTTAGTCTGCAAAAAGTGGGAGATGCAAGAAGTTGTCATTTGAGATGGCTGCATACCGGATCGTCGGAAATGATGCCGCGCATCACCCGTCATCGCTTCGCCGTTACCAGTTGCACGCTTAAGAACCTTAAGTCGTAAGGTCTTTTTTTGTTGGGTGCTCAGGTATTGTTGGGTGCTCAGGCTTTCACGGTCGCAGTCTTTCGCTCTTAACAGGAAGCGTCTCTATCTGCCTACTGCCCTCGCCCCGCAAACAGGATGAGATTACCGTCAGGATCGCCAACGATGAATGTGCGAGCGCCCCATGGTTCTGACTTGAGTGTCTGATGGAATATCACGCCTGCCGCCTGAAACTCAAGGAAGAGCGGCTCTGCATCATGGAGCGTGATGGTTGCTGAGAGCAGATGCTCTCTATCGCGCGGCCCCATATTGATAGCGGATTCGGGTAAAGATCGGAGATTCAATCTGGCGCCGTCGCGGAACACCTGTGCGTAAAACGGCGGCTCACCATAAATGAAGGCCACCGTGAACCCGAGCTTTTTTGTATAGAACTCACATGAGATTTCAATGTCGGCAACAAAGAGCTGGGGTTCGGCGGCAAGCAGTGTCGCTTTGGACAGAGTTTCGGTGTGTGTATCGTTCATGCTATGGACTCCTTCAAGGAGCGCTTCTCAATTAAGCTGCGACGATGTTAAGCGCAACGATGTTAAGCCGCTTCCAGCACTGAAAGTATATTCCCCGCCGGGTCCTTGAACCACGCGATCGTCGGCCCGTTCCCGCGAGAAATTCCGCGTGCATCGGTTTTCAAGGTGGGTTCGTCATAGACTTCAAATCGCACGCCGCGCTGGCTCAACTCTTCCACCGTCTTTTCGACGTTCTCGACCGGGAAATTCAGCACTGTGAAGGTGGCAGGCTGGTGATTGGGTTTAGGGTACATCAAAGCTTTAGCGCCACCGGCAAGCGGCACAACCAGTGTCCCTTCCGGACCACTGGAAACCTCCAGCCCCAGCGTCTTGCCATAAAATTCCCTGGCTTTCTGAATGTTGTTCACGGAAAAACTGCTGAATGCGTTGGTTACGTTGATCATGGATGCACTCCTTGATTTTTGACGTTCCAAAAGACTTTTAGGGTTTTATTTCTTTCGCGCTCTAAAGAGTTTTTAGTGTTCTGAGGATTTCTGGTGTCTGAAAGTTTTGGTGTCTTAAGTTCGATGCGGAATCAACCGTCGCGGTTTTCGAATCTGTATTCGGAAACCAGGACAGACGAGACGTTTCCCTTTTGAAAAAGCGGATCAGATCAAACGCGGATCAGGTTCAATGCGGATCAGGTCCACCTTTAGCACAGCGCCGTAGGCGCGTTCAGAAGTTAGCCCAGGGCGTGAGCCCTGGGAGGATGGAGTGTAGAGAGACGAGCGCCGTAGGTGCGGCACATCAACAAAAAACGTATTTCGGATCAAGTCGATCCGGTGTTTGTTGAGTTACACAACGAATACCAGAGATTACTGCTTCTTTTCGGGCGTCTTCTTTTCCGTCGTTGCCGGCTTGGCAGCTTTGCCTTTCAGTTCCACGATGATCACTTCCATCGCAGCATCCCCGGTGTTCTCCGGCAAATGCTTGCCCGCTTTGCTGTACTGCGCGTCGCCTGCCTTAACGTCAAATGCCTGCGTTTTTCCGTCGGGAAAAGTGAACTGTCCCTTGGCGTCGGTGAGGAACACCGCAACCGTGTTGGGATGGCTGTGCATCACTGACTTCTCATGCGGGCCGTAATGCGCCTTCAGGATCCGTACCTGATCGTTTTCGCTCACTACCGTGTAATGCTTGGCATCAACCTTAACGGCGTCCTGGGCCGAGAGGGTTGCTGAGAGACAGATGGACAAAGCTGCACCGTAAAACGCAGCACCATAAAACGCTGTGCGAAGTTGCATGTTTCTTCTCCTGGGACCCGGATTTGACTCCTGGTGGCAACGCTACTCCGGCAGTTCAACGGTGTCAATCAAGCGGCTACGGTGATCAAAACAGCTCAGAGTCCTTCACCTTTGTCGCTTCGCGACAAAAGCGGTGGGCTAATGGCTGCTTTTATTAAATGTACGTGAATTTTTAGTCCCGTCGCTTGCCCTGCGCCGGGTGTTCGCGTACAAACGGAAGCTCAGGGAGACATTCCTTTTCATGGCCGATACGCCGCCTTTTGATCTGCAAGTCCGTCCCGGTCAGGTTTCTGGTTCAACCGTCATCTCACCCTCTGGTCCAATGGTGATGGGCAATCTCTTTCAATTCCAGGACGCCTGGCGTGCCGATCAATCGCCGATCCTCATTTTCGATCTGGGTGATGTGGTCTACATCGATTCGTCTGCCATTGGTTCTCTGGTCAATGCCCACGTTCATCTATTCAGAAACGGACGCCAGATGGCTCTGGCCGCAGTGAATGATCGCGTGAAGCAGGCCCTGGTCATCACCAAGGTGGCTCCGTTGTTCCGCTTCTATGCGTCGGTGGAAGAAGCCGAAGCCGCACTCGCGGCAACTCCGGCGTAACAGTCCCTGATCGCCAACTCTAAGATCGCCGACCACCCCCGCGGCTATTCCCGTCGATAGAAAAAGCCGCGGAAGGTGGCCATCCGACGAATGTTTCTCAATGAATGATGGTGAGCCCGGTGCCTCCAGGATTCGAATAAGGTGAGCCGGGAACAGCAGACAGCCCACCTGTGGTTGGATTTATGCGGAAGCCGCTGATGAAATTACCCGCCGTTGTGTAGAGATAATTGCCGGAGACATCCATGTCCATGAACAGGCCTGCTCCGGGAAGTTTAAAAGGAGAACCGGGTACCGGCGTCAGGGTTCCATTGGAATGGATGATGTATCCCAGAAGGAAGCTCTGGCCCACCACCTCCTGGGGCGCGTCTATATAGAGGTGTTTGCCATCAGGAGTCACGCTCATGCTGAATCCCAGATGTGCCGGATTCGCAGCGGGCGACGATGGCAGCTCGGCCAGAGCGCCGGTCGTCTGGTCGATCTTGAATTCTGATACGCCGTCAAAGAACAGGCTGACGTAGTACAAGAAATTGCCGCTGATGGCAACGTCGCCCCCGCAGAAGTTATCGGGTGGGGGACATTGAGTTTGAGAACTCCCGCGAGGCACAAACGGTGCTCCGCGAACTTCCGTCAAGGCGCCAGTGGTCGCGTTGGATACGTAAGCGTCAATCAGGTTGGCCGTGGCATTCACTATATAGAGAAAGTGTCCGGTGGGATCAAACCGAAGATTGAGAATCGATGAGGCCCCAACGCCACTGGCAATGGTAGCTGTTGCAACTTCTTTTACCAGAGCGCCGGTGGAAGGATTCATGGTAGCAATGTGGACGAGGGCAACGTTGTCGAAATCCTGGATATAGGCGAACTTCAAGTCAGGCCGTATCGTAACGAAGGCAAGCCGCTGTCCGTTGGGATCGAAGGGAGATCCCGATAGACGCGCCAGGCCTCCATTGCTGGGTGTTATCACGCGATACTCGGCGATCCCGTCTTCAGTGAAACTCGAATTTCGCACTGTCCCGTCAATATAGAGAAAATGATGTTTGGGATCGCGGAAGGAGAACTCGTTAAAGATTGCCCCTGTCAGGGCTTTATTCACGACGGTAAGCTGGCCGGTTGTGGAATGGATACGGTATTCACTGAATGGGCTGTTGCTGGCATTCCCCAGCGGAACGAATAGAAATTGATTTGCCGGCGCGGTGACGGCGGCTACAGCCGCGGCGCTGGTGTTCCCGTTGTCCTGGGCCATTGCCGTGAATGAGAAAGCCAGAGTAAGAATGCACGTTAGTTTGAATGTTTGAGCGATAGAGACCTGCATGAACAATCTACCTCTTTGGCGAGATGGGGGAACTGAGAGCAGTGATGCTGCTGCTGGATCGCGGAGATGTCTTATGCAACATCGCTTGCCGTACCTATGCCCTGGTGTCGTAATCCCGAATGTGTGGTTGGAGTAAGGCTCTATCGCGCGTGCGATGTTTAGTCCAATCGCGAAACTAGAAATTGAGTTGTGCGAGGGGCCCAGAAGTACCGCCTAAAAGGCGTCTGACTCCAACGCGCCCTCTGTTGCATCTAATGGAAACGTTCCTGAATTGGGGTGTTCCATGCCGATCGTTAGATCTTGCGCGCAATGCAGTAAACAGAACCGCGTTCCTGCCGAGCATATTGCCGATACCGGGCGGTGCGGAGCGTGTAAGGCACCGCTGCCTCCAGCCAGCGAACCCCTGCAGGTAAATGCTGAGTCGTTCAATGAGATTATCGCCAGGGCCCGCGTTCCGGTGCTCGTCGATTTCTGGGCAAGCTGGTGCGGTCCCTGTCGCATGGCCGCGCCTGAAGTTGCGCGAACATCCGCCAACATGGCAGGGCGCGCGATCGTACTCAAGGTCGATACTGAGCGTTATCCTGAACTGGCCGCGCGTTACAAAGTGCAGGGAATCCCCAACTTCACCGTGTTTCGCGACGGCCGTCTGGTGATGCAGCAGGCCGGCGTTGTGGACCATTCCGTCATGGAGAGTTGGCTGGAATCAGCGGCAAAGGTCGTGTAACGGAGTTACGTCTACTTACTCCACGGTGGCACAACGCCACTCATTCTCGCGTACGCAATCAACTGTCCCATATGCTCGTTGGCATGGACGATGATGCGCAGATACATGCCATCCTCGTTGGTGTCACGGTCAGCGATATGGACCTTTCGCGTCAGGTCCGTCGGCTTCGCCGCCTCATGCGCGGTCTTTACCACATCCATGGATTGCTTGAGCCACCTGATCACGTCAGCCTTGCTCGTGACTGACTTTTCCGCCTTGTCCGGACTCATGCCTTTGAACGCGTCCGGAAACTTGTACTTTGAGTCAGTCTGGCTCAACAGATAAAAGTTGGCGATGGCGATATGCATGTACACCTCTGACGTTGAGCGCACATTCGGCTCCGGACGGAACGCAAACTTTTCCGCAGGGGTCGCCTCCGCCAGCGACACCAGTTGCTGAGTGACGTGTTTCCACTCACCGTCATAGCCCATCCATATGCCTTCCGGCGGTGCCTGCTGGGCGGAGAGTGCGGTTGCAGCAACCAGGGTAAGAAGAACAAATACTTTCGTCATTGGTTCCTTTCTTGTCGCACCCCTCGCAGAGCGAGGGATCCCTGCATGCTTAAAAGACGACTGCCATAGTAAACGGTTCGAACGTAATAGACACCGGAGACAAACATTTATCTCATCCGCGGCAAGAGGTTTTATCTTTGGCATGGCTCTGGTGCGCTCAGTGGCTAAGGTGTTCCTCCGGTGAACCCATGGTAAAATTAATACTTACTGCGGGTCCCTCCTGCATTTCCTCAAATGCCGCCATGCCGCGGCGCTGGAAAATCCAATAAGTAAGGGAAAAGTTGTAAATCGCACGCGCGGCGTGCCAGGGAAAAGAATGATATCGGTCAGTAATGTCTCTATGCGCTACGGCGCAAAAGTTCTGTTTGAAGAAGTTTCCACGGCGTTCACGCCAGGAAAGCGCTACGGCCTTACGGGTCCCAACGGCGCTGGTAAAACCACGTTCATGAACCTGCTCTCCGGCGAATTGGAGCCGCAGAAGGGCAGCGTCGTGCGTCCGCGCAAGCTGAGCGTGCTCAGCCAGGATCAGTTTGCCTTTGACGCTTTCCGCGTGATTGACACCGTCATCATGGGCAACAAACGCCTATGGTCGGCCATGCAGGAACGCGACCATATTTACGAGAAGCCGGAAATGTCGAATGAAGACGGCATGCGCCTGGGCGAACTCGAAGGCGTTGTGGGTGAAGAAGATGGTTACAGCGCCGAAAGCGATGCCGCCATCCTGCTGCAGGGCCTCGACATTCCGGACGACGTCCACGAACGCAAGATGAGCGAGCTGCAAGGTGGACAGAAAGTCCGCGTGCTCCTGGCGCAAGCGCTGTTCGGGCACCCTGAAGCCCTGCTGCTGGACGAGCCCACCAACCACCTTGATCTTGATTCCATCCACTGGCTTCAGGATTTTCTCGGCCGCTATGACGGTGTGCTGATCACCATCTCGCACGACCGCCACTTTCTCAACAGCGTGTGCACTCACATCGCCGACATCGATTACGAAACCATCATTACTTATACCGGCGGTTATGACGACATGGTCATGGCCAAGACGCAGGTGCGTTCGCAGATTGAATCGCAGAATGCCCAGCGCGAAAAGAAGATTGCGCAGTTGAATGAGTTTATCGCGCGCTTCGCTGCCGGTACGCGTTCCAGCCAGGTGCAATCGCGCAGAAAAGAAGTGGAGCGCCTTCAGGTCACAGACCTGGCCCGATCCAACATTGCCCGCCCCTTCCTTAAGTTCGAACAGAAGCGTCCTTCCGGTAAGCACATACTGGAGATCGAAGGCGTTTCCAAGGCCTATGGTGACAATCAGGTCATCAGCAACTTCACTGCCAGCGTTTTGCGCGGAGAGAAGATCGGACTGATGGGCCGCAACGGCGTGGGCAAAACAACTTTGCTGAATGCTTTGCTGGCCAGCTCACCCAACACGCCGGAATCCGAACTGCGCCAGACCAGCCTCTATGACGGTCCACTCATTGATGAGGGTAAGGTCCTTTTCGGACACGAAGCGAATGTCGGCTACTTTCCGCAGGACCACAGAACTCTGATTGAGCCCGGACTCACCATCATGGACTGGCTACGTCAGTTCGATCCCAGCGTCTCCAACGAGGAGCTTCGCGGCTTGCTCGGCCAGATGCTCTTCCAGAAAGACGACGCTCTCAAGCGGACCGAGGTACTCTCCGGCGGTGAAGCCGCGCGCGTGCTGTTCTGCAAACTGATGTTGCTTAAGCCCAACGTCCTGGTATTTGATGAGCCTACCAACCACCTTGATCTTGAATCCATCAACGCTCTGAATATCGCACTGCAGCGTTATCAGGGAACAGTGCTGCTGGTCAGCCACGATCACGATCTGATCGATGAAGTTGCTACTCGCATCTGGCACTTTGATCACGGCACCATAGAAGACTTCAAGGGCACCTATGAGGCCTATCAGACCGTGCACGCCTAAGTCTCTCAGAGAAGAAACTTAACGCGGATTACGCGGATGGACGCGGATAAAAAACCGATGAGTGATTTTTGATCAGCGTGTATCCGCGTTAATCTGCGCCTAAGGGTCCGCGTTTGGGGTTCTCCGTGTCTCCGTGTCTCCGTGGTAGGTTTTCTGGTTCGCCATCAGCCCTGAGTTGCCTCTCATCTGCCTGAGGCACCCTTCCATGTATGAATTGCACCTAAAGATCTATAAAGATCGCTTTACGATACTCAATCATGGTTTGGGGGGAGCCTGCCAACGTGAGTTGTACTGTTCTATCTATTACTTTCCAGGGTGAAATCGCCGAGCAGACTAAGGGCGTTCTTGAGCAGAACGCCTTTGCCGTGGTGATAGCGTCTGATTTCAAGCAACTGGAAGAGGTGTGTGTACGCGGAGATTTTCACGTTGCGCTGGTGGAATCTGCAATTCAGCCCAAGGTAAAGAAAGCCATTGGCCGGTTGTTGAATGCCAACTGCCCCCAGGTGCCGGTGGTTGAAATGTGCCATGGTGATCCGGAGATCGCGGGCGCACTCCCCGTCTCATCCGATCAATTGGGTGACATTGTTCCTGCAATCCGCAGGACCATTGGCCCGCCAAACCAGAAGAGCGCGTGACACCCACGGCCGTTGTTCAATACTTAAGTATTCAATACTCAAATGTCTGTGCGTCCGCCTAACCTTTCCAGACACTTGAGCAGCGCCGCCGGGTCATGCGAGTTCACCACTTCGTCAGCCCACCGGTAATGCGCTCCAATACGCGGCGTCAGGGCCAGGATCTTAATGTCCCGATTCTTGCTCCTGATTTCTTCCACTAAGCCGTAGCCGTCCAGGTCGTTAAGCTCCGTATCAATGCAGACCACGTCAACGTTGGGAAAACGATTGAACATCCGCCCGCCTTCCCTGGCCGTGTAGGCGGTAATCACGTTGTGCTTGGCCGTCTCCAGCAGCAGTTTGCGGGTTGAAAGCCCCTGTCCAGGCTCAGATTCAACGATCAGGAATGCCAGTCTGTGTCCTTCCATGCATTTTTTGATGCATATGAGCGTAGAACCTGTGTTCCTCGATGCACTATGTTTTCATCCCGAGTGGAACGAGAGATCCCTACTATCTTCGTGGATGAACATCCAGGTAAATTTCTCGGACAACTACGGATCTCTCGCGAATGCTCGAGACGAAAAACGTGCGCTGAGCGGGGCCGACTACCCAATACCAATTACCAAATACCAGTTTCCAATTACCAACCAACGATCGCTTTGTGTGATTAAACTGATGCGTGCAAGATCCCACGCCTATTCCCGCTGACCGGCCAATCGCCCCAGCCTGGCATTTCTTCATGATGCTGGCCATTCAATTCCTGCTTGTTCTTCTGGGATTCTGGATGCAGCATGCCTCCGGCGCATCTTTTGTCGCTTTGCCCAGCGCGAATGCCGCCACACGCCGTATCTGGCCTTTCTATCTCTGCATCATTGCCCTCGAATGGGGACTGGTTGCCACTGTCCGAGGAGCCATGAATGATCGTGGCTTCCGCGTGCGTGATCTGATGAACGGAGCCAGCTCACCAGACTGGAAAAATCTTCTGCGGGATGTTGTCATTTCGGTGCCGTTCTTTTTTATCTGGCAATATACCGCACGTTATGTGTCACAGCTGCTCGGGCCGAATCAGGCCAGGTCAATCGCAGGCCTGCTGCCGCAGGAGCAAAGCGCCATTGAAGCGGCTTTATGGATCGTAGTTTCCATCTCCGCCGGTATATGTGAAGAGATCGTTTTCCGCGGTTACTTCCAGCATCAGTTTGCGGCCTACACGCGAAGCATGGCAGCAGGCGTAGTGCTGCAAGGGCTGGTCTTCGGTGCCGGCCACGCCTACCAGGGAGTAAAGCAGGTTATCGTAATCGCCACGTTAGGCATGCTTTATGGATGGTTCGCAGCCTGGCGCAAGAATCTGCGCTCGAACATGATGGTCCATGCATGGACCGATATCTGGAACGGCTGGCTGAGCAGGCTGGTGAGCTGAAGCTGTGGGTTTTAGACTTTCATCCCGAGTGGAACGAGGGATCCCTACTATCACTATGATTTGGTTTTAATTTGTGGAAGGCAGGCACTCCGATCACGGCGATGTCGCGCGATCACGGCGATCCGAACCTCCTTTGTGTTCCTTCGTGTCCTTTGTGGTTAAGCGCTTGGTTTTGATCAGCGTTTATCCGCGTAATCAGCGGTAAGGTTTAATTCTTTCGATCACGGCGATGTCGCGCGATCACGGCGATCCCTCCGTGTTCCTCAGTGACCTCTGTGGTTAAGGTTATTTCCCCTCCACCACCGGCAGCTCAATAAAGCTCGCCTCGCCGGTTACTGAAGAATGAAAGATCCGTTGTGTCGCCTTGCGATAATCTCCCGGCTTGGCCCAGAAGATGTTCGGCACAAACGTCTGCGGATTGCGATCGTACAGTGGGAACCAGCTTGACTGGACCTGCACCATGATGCGGTGTCCGGGAAGAAATACGTGATTCGCCGTGGGCAGCTCAAAGTGGTAGAGCAGCGGCGTATTCGCAGCGATAGGTTTGGCCGTCTCCAGGCTTTCACGATACCGTCCACGGAAAATGTCCGCGGAAATCATCAACTGGTAACCGCCCATCTGCGGTTGTTCCGCCACTTCGTCGGGATATAAATCGATGACCTTCACGACCCAGTCTGAATCCGTGCCGCTGGTGGAAGCCACCAGGTTGGCCACAGGCTGCCCGCTGATCTTTACCGGCGAGGTCAAAACATCAGAAGTAAATACCGCTACGTCCGGACGCCCCGAAGCTTCGCGCTGATCGTCTACCAGCCAGAACGCCCATGTGAAACCTTTATCAACGTCATAGCCAACGGGACGAATCGGCCGTGAGCGGAAGGGAACCGGTTTGGCCGGATCGGAAACATATTCGGTGTAATCAGCTCCATCTGCGGCAGCCTTTGCACTCGGCGATGGGGACTGCAATGGTGACAGATATGGCTGCGCCAGGCTTCGCATCCCCTGTCTTGGCGCCTGCTGATTGTGACGCATCAAAGCCGAGCTTGCCGCCGGCTTGCAGATAAAGCGGCGTTGCCTTCACGGCGCAATGTTCGCATTGCGAAGTATTGGTCGGGGGCCAGCTCGCATAAAAGTGCCAGATGTTGGTCCCGGTTTCAAACGCTGACACCGGAGCCACCTGCTTCACCGGTGCGTCCTTCAAATATCGATCAAGAAATGGCCGCAGGATCTGCTGCCGGAAATAAAGCCCGGTATCACTGCCGAACCTAAGCGGGCCCAGCGTGCTGGCGTCTTCAATCTCCTGGCCGTGGTGCCACGGCCCGATCACCAGAAACACTTTGTCATTGGCCGTGTCTTTGGCTTTGATGGCCTTGTACACCGCCATGGCGCCGTAAATATCTTCCTGGTCCCACAAGCTGTCCACTATCATCACGGGAATTTTCAACGGCTGCGCAGCCAGAATCTTGTCCATGGCCTGGTCGCGCCAGAAAGAATCATAGCTGGGATGTTCCAGCACCTTGCGCCAGAATCCCGTCTGTTCCACGCCATGTTGTTTGCCAAGTTCGCCGGCAGAACCGGCCTGCAAATAAACGTTATAGTCGTCAAAGTGGTCGCTCCACCACTTGGCTTCGTTCTTGCGACTGGCTACCTGCTCGTATATATAAGGCAGGTTCTGGGCGCGAAACGCGCCGTTGTGGAACCAGTCATCACCGCGCCATCCATCCACCATGGGATTCATTGGCACAGACACCTTCAATGCCGGATGTGGATTCACCAGCGCCATCAGCGGAAGAAATCCGTCATACGAAATGCCCAGAATGCCTACACGCCCATTGCATTCGGGAACGTTCTTCACCAGCCAGTCAATGCTGTCATACGTGTCAGTGGAGTGGTCCACCGGCGTGGGATTGAGCGGCCCGTGCAGCGGACGATTCATCACATAGTCGCCCTCTGACTCATACTTGCCGCGCACATCCTGCACTACGCGAATGTATCCGCCGTCCACAATCACGTCCGTGGCATTGTCATAGCCATACAGATTCGGGCCAAGATGTGAGCTCTGTGCGTGCGTGGTGAGCTCGTCCGCGCTGTACGGTGTGCGCGTGAGCAGAATGGGCGCGGGCTTTGCCTTCGTCGCCGACCGCGGGACCAGAATCACCGTGTGCAGCTTCACGCCATCGCGCATCGCAATCATCACTTCGCGGCGCTCATGATCAAAGGTCGATGTTGGCGGTTTCAACTCTGCCGGCGTCTCACTGGGATAGTTGGGATACTTCGGCCGGTCAGTCTGGCTCGCCGGCGATTTCCCCGGTTGCGCTGTTTGCGCGAATGCCGAAGGCATAATTGCCGAAGGTATGCCCAGCATTTGGCTCGCCAGCAGAGCACAGCTGACAATCAACAGGATCGTGGGACAAGGTCTCAGTGTAGGCAAAAAGTTGTTGGGCTTCATCGGTTCGCGATTATATCCTTTTGCTTTGTGCTTTGTTTTTAAATCCCGAGCGAAGCGAGGGATCCCTACATATACGAGAAACTTGTTTTCCCGAGCTCTAACTGAATAGCAGGATTCCCTCGCTGTTCTCAGATACAAAAAAACTAGAGATCCAGCCGCTCTCCTTTATTATGTCCTCTGCATGTCTTCAGCCGTCTCGCTCCATCCGGAACCTACACTCAACACCATTCCTTCCTCCACCGGCCATCGAGTTCCCGCCATTGACGTTCTTCGCGGGCTCTGCATCATCGCCGTTGTACTTCACCACATCAATCTTCGTATTCCGTTCAGGAACAGCGCTTTCGGCGCCATGTTGTCGCCGGCCATCAATCGCGTCCTTTTCTGGGATGGCGCTTACGGCGTCACCGTCTTCTTTGTTATCTCCGGCTTTCTCATCACCACGTGGTCGCTCAAGCGCTGGGGTGCACCGGCGCAGATCAACATGCGGCAGTTTTACCGCATGCGCTTTGCCCGCATCATGCCCTGCCTTCTGGCGCTGCTCGGCCTTCTCACCATTCTTCATCTCACTGGCCGTTACGGATTCGTCATCAACCCGCAGCGAACCACGCTGCCGCGCGCTCTTCTGGCCGCGCTTACCTTTCACGTGAACTGGCTTGAATCCACTCGCGGATATCTTCCCGGCGCCTGGGACGTTCTCTGGTCTCTTTCAGTGGAAGAAATGTTTTACGTTTTCTTCCCGGTTCTTTGCCGAACCACCCGCAATCTCACCGCGTTCATCGCCGTGCTTTCTTGTTTCGTGGCCATCGGCCCATTCGCGCGCACCATTCTCACCCACAACTCGCTCTGGCAGGATTATGGCTACCTTGCCTGTATGGACGGTATTGCCCTGGGCTGCATCGCCGCCGTTATTGTTCGCACCGTCAGCGCCCGCAGCATCATCTTGCGACCACGTGCTCTGGCCGGATTGCAGCTCAGTGGCGCCGCGCTCTCAATCTTTATCATTGCGTTCAGGCAAACAACCTGGGTGTTGGGCCTGCCGAAGGCGGGGCTCAACGTCACGGTATTGGAATTCGGCACGGCTCTCATGCTCATCGCGATGCAACTGCGTTTTGAATCCGGCGCGGTTCGTTCCTATCCGGTCGATGCCGTCCTTCGCTGGTTCGGACGCAACAGTTATGAGGTCTATCTCACACACATGCTGGTGGTCTGGCCGATGATGCGCATTTTTTACGATCTGCATCAGCCCATCAATTCTGCACCGCTCTGGTTCCTGGCCATCACAGCTTTGTCGGGCGTGCTGGGTTACGTAGTAGCAAGGTTCTACTCTGAGCCTTTGAACCGGAGACTCAGGTCACAGCCTTAAGCGGCAGCTCAGCGTCACAAGAGACGGTAATGTTATCCTTGTTATCAGTGTTATCAGTATCTCGCGCATTTCTCTGCCTTGAGCCAGCGTCGAAGCAGAAATGAGTGAATCCGTGGCCATGAATCCTTCCGCAATCAAAACTACAACAAAAATTTTCGGTTCCGGCGAGATGGCTGATCTCATCCGTGACTTTGACTGGAGTACCACTCCGGTTGGCCCCATTGAGGATTGGCCAGAAGTCCTGCTCATTGCCGTTAACACCATGCTGGCTACCCGTCATCCCATGTTCCTCTGGTGGGGCCCGGAACTCACCCAGTTTTATAACGACGGCTATCGCCCCAGCATCGGGTCAGACAAGCATCCCAAAGCGCTGGGTCAGCCCGGACGCGAATGCTGGCCGGAGATCTGGCACATCATCGGTCCGCAGATTGAAGGCGTGATGTCGCGCGGGGAATCCACCTGGCATGAAGATGCGCTCGTCCCCATTTACCGTGATGGCAATCTGGAGGACGTTTACTGGACTTACAGCTACAGCCCGGTGCGCGACGCTCAGGGCATTATCCGCGGCACGCTTGTAACCTGCTCTGACACCACGGGACGCGTACTGGCTGACGCTGCCTTGCGCACCGAGCAGGGACGATTGCTGAACATGTTCCAGCAGGCCCCGGGTTTTCTTGCTGTCTTGCGCGGCCCGGATCATGTCTTCGAACTCCACAATCCTCCGTACGCGGATCTGATTGGACGGAAAGATGTAGTTGGCAAATCGGTCCGTCAAGCCCTGCCTGAGGCCGCGAGCCAGGGATTTGTCGACATTCTGGATCGTGTTTATCAAACGGGTGAACCCTTTGCTGCTTATTCTTACCCGATTGATCTTCAGCGAACCAGCGGCCAGCCATTGGAGCGGCGTTATTTGGACTTTACCTATCAGGCCATGCGTGAAGCGGACGGAACCATTTCCGGAATCATCGCACTTGGTGTTGATGTGACCGAGCGCAAGCGCGCCGAAGACGCACTTCGCAATACGGAAAAACTAGCGGCGGTTGGCCGGCTCGCCGCCAGCATCGCTCACGAAATCAATAATCCGCTGGAAGCAATCACCAATCTCCTCTTCCTCATGGCCTATGAGCCACTCGTGGATCCGGCAAAAAAATATCTCGACCTGGCACAGAGTGAACTGCGCCGTGTGACGGCCATCGCCACGCAGACGCTGCGCTTTCATCGCCAGGCCACCAACGCATCGGAAACTTCACTGCGTGACGTCATAGAGAGTGCTCTCACGCTTTTTCAGGGCAGGATCACCAATGCCGGTGTGTCCATTGAGCGGCAGTACAAGACCGATAAAAAGATCCGTGCCTTTGAAGGCGACCTGCGCCAGGTATTTGCCAATCTGCTGAGCAACGCCCTGGATGCCACTAGCCCCGGCGGCAAAATTATCATCCGGCTGCGCGAAGGCCATAATTTAACCACGAGCCAGCCTTATGTCCGTCTCACCGTCGCCGATACCGGCATCGGCATGTCGCCGGAAACCCGCCAACGCATGTTCGAAGCATTTTTTACCACCAAAGCAGTTACCGGAACCGGCCTTGGCCTGTGGGTGAGTGCTGAAATTCTGGCGAACCATCGCGCCATCACGCGCGTGCGCAGCTCGCAAGATCCTGACTGTCACGGGACCGTGATCTCGATCTCATTTCCGCTGGACTAGAACAACTGTCCTGCGTACCACAGCCAACCGACTGCAATCGCGATAACAGAAACCGCATATTGGATCCAGCGCGAGTACAGCCGGTGAGATTGGAACCCTTCGGCCGTCAGCTTTGACATCTCGATATAAGGCGTCATGCCGCGACGGAACCATCCTTCCACCACTACCTCGCGCCCAATGTATTCTTCTGCCTTTTCCAGGGCAAAGACCCATCGTGCCAATGGAATGGATTGCCGGTAGAGCAGGAAGATGATGCCGGTTTCATCGCGCAGTACCAGGTCAGGACTCCAGAACACGCCGGGAACGCCGCGTCCCAGAATTGTTCCTTTTACACGAACCGCCTTTGGACGCATCTCGGATACGTCAACGTCCTCGAGCAGCCTGCCGATTGTTGCCGGCTCAAAGCCGCTGCGGTAACGATACATACAACGGACAATCCACAACGCTCCGGCCATCATGAGCAGCGCTGGACGCATGGTCGATGTTAGATGGATCCCGAAGTCGGCCAGCGTGGAAGGCGAGGCGGAAAGAAACATCGCTCCGATTGCGAAAAATGGCGCACCCCAAAGAAAGACTTCCAAAGGAAACATGCCCCACGCCTTGCGTGAAACCTGTGGCAGCGGATACTCGATCGGTTTTTGCATGGCCACGGTCTGCGCATTCAACTCACGGACTCGCAATGCCGTCAGCGGATGTGTTGAGTTGAGTTCATAGAGTTTCGCCCAGGGATTGACCAAGTCCCAGCGCATCACCGCGGACGCCTCTGCCGGATTCGCCCCCAGCGCGAGTGCTGCGCCGGATTTGAGGTTGGAAATTCCCATCAACGCCAGCGCTCCGCCCAGATTGCGATCACGACGCCATGCGCTCTTCGCTTCCTTATCCTTTGACGCCATGGCTTCTTTGTATTGCCCTTCTACCCGCACCATGCCATAAGCAATCTTTACCAGCGCGGAAGAAAGCTGCCCGGGTTGCCCAGTGACCTCACCAGCATAATGGTCTGCCCAGTACTCACGCGTGCGATTCAGGGACAGCACAACGAACTGGCTGACGATATAACATAGGTAAGAAGTCCATGCGATCGCCTTCAGGTTATTGAACTTCTCCGTGATCACGTAGAACTGGTAGAGCACCAGTGGAACCACGGCGGCAAAGGTCATAACCAGAAAATCCCAGTGCTCAACGTGGCCAATCTCATGGGCCAGTACTGCGTTCGATTCTTCCGCGGTCAGAACGTCGAGCAGACCCTGGGTCACCACAACTCGCGCATCGCGGGGCGTGCGCCCGAAGGAGAAGGCATTTGGTGTGCCACTGTGGATCACGCCAATGCGGGGCCGCTTCAAGCCACGTTCCGCACAAAGCTTGTTCACGAATTCCCAATTGGCTACGGGCAGGCCTCTGGGTTCGTCCACCCACTCAATGTCCATGATCCACTGAATGATCCATGGGCCAAGCAGGTACTGGATGCCCACCATCACCAGTGGAAATGCCAGCGCCAGCGCCAACGGCGCGCCCACCTTGACCAGCAGCATGTCGCCAATGGCAAACACCAGACCGTACAGCAGTACCAGGATCGATAAAGAACGGCTGAGATGTTTCATGGCTCACCTTGGTAAAGGGATTAATATCGGGAAAATTGTACTCTGGATTTAGTCAATCCCTGCAAAGATAAAAGTCCTTTCCTATGGTGAAGATAGGAAGGAACTGACTGGTTGACTAGACCGAAGGTAAGTCTATTGCCGGCAAGTAATTTTAGCAGTTTGGAGCGGAACGACCTGCCATTGGAAGTAAAGGGGTGAAGCCGGCTCGCGTGCCGAACCCGCTGCAACAGGAGCCTTCATACAGCAACCAGGAAGAGCAGTGTCCAGCGGTTTGGAGCGGAGCGACAAAAACTAAAGCTATGCCCTTGCCGCTAGATGAAGACGCGAAAAGGGCATAACTGATTAAAGTTTTTTGGAATTTTAATGGCTGATTAGCGGTTGAATCATCTTGATTGGGGAACCATGATGAGCCGTGAAGACGATGAGCCGCGAAGCCTTCGTCAACAACCCTGTGCTGACGGGCAACGGACAATATTCTTGGCGATCTTTTTGGCCCGCTGAGGGGCGAACTTAATGGTGGGGTCGGCATCAGATTTCACCGCCGCTGTACCATGGACGTATTCCGCCCATTTCAGGTCATGTCGGACAAAATCATCCAGCGCTGAGGCGGCTACGTCTATCTGTGTGCCATCCGCGAACTTTATCTGCATTGCGCCTCCTGAAAGTCTTTTATTTTGTTCTCATTGGAATAGATGCGGCAGGAGCGCTGCCGGGTTCAGAAATGCGTAAGAAAATGGTAAGAAGATATCAATTATTAACCAGCGCCAGTGAATTGTCTTTCGTGTGCGTCCGACCAATAAATCTCTATTGGCAAAGGGCTATAGTTACGGCATAGTTGCTGAACCGTCCTTGAAACCCAACAAACCAACGCGATTATCGGCGGCAATCTTTTCTCTTAAGGCCGCTGGTCTGCGAGGCCAGCGCTTTGTCGCCGACCGCAAGAATCCCTTGCGTCGTTTTGCCAGGGGTAAAATGGCCAACTATCCCGCGCTGCTTGCCGAAGTACGCTCGCCGTTATGGACTGCCGAAAGCTTTGTCGAAGCCGAACTTCAGCAGGGAAAAGTCCAGAACCTTCGTCGCGCGTGCGGCAAGCTCAACCTTACGCTTGTTCCCAAAGGTGAAGTCTTCAGCTTCTGGAAGCAGATTGGCAAAGCCACGCGCCCGGCGGGATTTGTTGAAGGACGTGAACTTCGCCAGGGATGCCTGATTCCTTCCGTCGGCGGCGGTTTGTGCCAGCTTTCCAATGCGCTCTACGATCTCGCGTTGCGTTCCGGGTGTGAAATTGTTGAACGCCATGCACACACCGCGGTTGTCCCAGGTTCGGCGGCTGAGCAGGGTCGCGACGCCACTGTCTTCTGGAATTATGTCGATTTCCGTTTCCGTCCCCAGCAGGATGTTCTCATCACCAGCGTTCTCTCCCGCGATGAGCTGGTGCTGGGCTTCTGGGCGCGCGATCCATTTCAGGTCTTACCGTTGCCAACTCAGCCTGCGCCGCGCCACACGCACGCTCCCGATACCTGTACCGATTGCCACGAGGAAAATTGCTTCCGCCATAGTCCAGCCATGCGGGGTGAAGGTGGCAATGCATCGATGAATTCGAAGACATCGGCCTTTCTCATTGAAGAATGCTGGCCGGAGTTTCAAAACTTCGCAGCCCAAACACACACTGGCCGCGACGAGCTTTTTCTTCCCTTTCGTTCGGGGGTTTTGCAGCCGTCTCGCTATCGTTGGGAGCGTAATGGTTTCTCCCGAATCACGGCCGCTACACTGCCCACGGCTTTTGCATCGGTGATGACAAAGCTTGGTCGCAACCGAGGCATAGCTCCGGTTGAGATACAGGTTGAGCAATCCAACCGGCTGGCTGAATTTTACGGGCGCCGGCTTCCGCCTTCTGTAACCCACCTCTACATCGCGCAATCTCTGGTGCCTGCAATGTGGAAGCGCGGCGATCTGGGCGGAAGATCGTTTTCAATCCTGATGTCGCGATTGCCGCTGGCCGTGATGCACAAAAAGTTGGATGAGCTGGCCCAGCGTTATCCAGATCGCGCGACTTTCAAGGAGTTTCGCGCCCCCGACTGGATGGTTGAAGCCGAAAGTGAAGGGCTCGCGGCAGCCGACAAGATTATTACGCCGCATTCGCTGTACGCCGGAATTTATCCGCGCAAGACTGAAAAGCTGGCGTGGGTAACCGGAGCGAAACCACCGGTAGTTGCCGCCCCGCGCGGCGCGCCTCCATCCGACCCAGTTATCGCATTTCCCGGACCGGCTCTGGCGCGCAAAGGCGCATTTGAGTTGCGTGAAGCCGCAAAGAGCATCTCGTGCCGGATCCTCACCATTGGGAAGACCGTCGAAGTAGCCGGATTCTGGCAAGGCCTGCCAGTGGAACCCGCGTGCGACGCCTGGCCGAGCCGCGCGTCCGTCGTGGTCCAGCCGGCGTTCATTGAAAATAATCCTCGCACGCTTATCCGTGCCCTGAGTGCCGGTATTCCTGTGATCGCCACGCCTGAATGCGGCCTGGAAAATATCCCTGGGCTCACCATCGTTCCCGCCGGCGACGTCATGGCATTACAGAAGGCGATGAGCAATATTCTTAAGGTGTAGTTGCTACTTGCTACATCAGGGAATTCTCCTCGAAATGTCACTGAGTGCATATTTCGTTCTGATACCTTGCTATGACATTGATATTCGCAAATCAACCCGGGTCGTCTATCATCTTCCCCATGAAAATCACCCACACCCTTCTCGTCGCCAGCGTAGTACTTCTAACCGGCATCGCGGCCAGCGCTCAAGATCCAAAGACCAAGCAGCAAGTCGACGCCGTTTTTCCCGAAGCCCAGGCGCTCTATCTGGATCTGCATCAGCATCCGGAGCTTTCCGGACATGAGACGCGCACGGCGCAGGTGATGGCCGAAAAGCTGCGCGGCCTGGGCTACGAGGTCACCGAGCACATCGGCGGCACGGGCGTGGTGGCCATCATGAAGAATGGCGCCGGTCCCGTGGTGATGATGCGCACCGAGATTGACGCCCTGCCGGTGAGCGAAGAGACCGGCCTGCCCTACGCCAGCAAGGTTCGCGCCAAGGACGATAGCGGCCGCGACGTGGGCGTGATGCACGCCTGCGGTCATGACATACACATGGCCACCCTCTACGGCATGGCGTCCATCATGGCCAAATCCAAAGACACATGGCACGGCACGCTGATGCTGATTGGCCAGCCGGCGGAAGAGACCATTACCGGCGCCAAGGCGATGGTGGCCGACGGTCTGTTCACCAAATTTCCCAAACCGAATATCGGCGTGGCCATGCATGATGAGAACGGCATTGCCGTAGGCCAGGTGGGCGTGACGCCCGGCTACTCCAAGGCTGCCGCCGATTCACTGCGCATTACCGTGTATGGCAAGGGCGGGCACGGGGCGCGTCCGGAGAGCACGATTGACCCGGTGCTGCTCGCGGCGCAGATCGCCGTGCGCCTGCAGACCATTATCTCGCGTGAGATTCATCCCGGCGACGCAGCCGTGATCACCGTGGGCTACATACAGGCCGGCACCAAGAACAACATTATTCCCAATGAAGCGCAGATGGGATTGACCGTGCGCTCATACAAAGCTGACGTCCGGCAGCACCTGCTGGCGGCGATCAAACGCATTGCCGACGCCGAGGCCGTGGCCAGCGGCATGGACAAGATGCCGCTGATCGAGAATTACGAATCCACCTCCGCCGTGTACAACGACACTGTGCTGACACAGCACATGACGGCCGTTCTCGAAAACGTGGTGGGCAAAGGCAACGTGGTGAAAGAAGATCCGCTGATGACTTCGGAAGACTATTCGGTGTATATCGAGCAGGGAATTCCGTCGTTTTATTTCACCTTGGGCGTCGCCGATCCGCAGAAGCTGTCCGCTGCCCGCGCCAGCCATAAAGAGTTGCCATCGAACCATTCTCCGCTGTTTGCTCCGGTGTATGAGCCGGCGCTGAAGACCGGCATCGCCGCCGAGGTGAGTGTTTTGCGCGATCTTCTCAAGGGCAGCGCAAGTGACGTGGCGAAAGAAATCGAGCCGAAGAGCGGGAATTAGCGGGGGAGTGGTATTTGGTGAAAAGCCGTTTGCCATTAGCACTTAGTATGGCGAAGGCACGAAGCACTCAGCCAATGCAACAGTTTGGCCGCGAATACACGCGAATAAAATCATAACCACAAAGGACACGAAGAAACACGAAGGTATTGGAATGAAATCTAGCGGCATTTTGCTTTTTCTCCGTGTCTCCGTGACTCCGTGGTGAAAAGGAAATTTGCCGCAGATGAACGCTGATCAACGCTGATTGGGTTGTCATCCTGAGCGGAGTCGGAGCGAATGCGACGACGCAGTCGAAGGATCTATGCATTTAGTTTAGCCAGCAGCTATTAGCTAGCAGCTAACACGCATGTAAGCACTTCCAACGTCCCAACCTTCAGCACTTGTTGGGCAGTCTATGCATCGAGCGCCGTAGGCGCGGAATTATGTAGCCCAGGCCGTGAGGCCTGGGTGGGCATCAAAATAAATCCGAGCCCCGCAGGGGCGGCATAAAAAGAAATGCATAGATCTTTCGACTGCGTCGTCGCATTCGCTCCGACTCCGCTCAAGATTACAAAGGGCTGAATGCTGAATGCGGTCTGCTTTTACTAATGGCTAAGTGCTAATGGCAAACGGCTTTTCACCAAATACCAACTACCAATTACCAATACCATGCACCATCTGCTACTCGTCCACGAATCTTGACCCCATCGACCCCTGCAGCGCGACGTTATAAAAGCGCTTCATGCCGCGGAATTTCACTGAGAGCACGATCATCGGCCGGTCAGGCTTGCGCACCAACCGTTGTGCCGTCTTGAGCGATTGACTGTTGAACACGCTGACCCAGGAGAGGCTATGGGTGCATCCCAGCGAAAGCGCATATTGCTTGGCCGCCAGAATCAGTACGGTGTGCAGGCCATGCCCGCGCCACGAATTGCCGACGAACGAATCATAATGCACCATCTCACCCGGCCGCACGACCATGGTGAGATCGAATTCCGGAAGCCAGATGTTGGAGAATGTGATCCAGGTATAGCCGGCGATTCTGGTTTGCGGAGCAGCCTTAACGCCTGTGGCGGAAGTCATTACGCTTGTGGCAGCAGTCTTCGTGGTCGTGGCAAGATTGTCGCCGGCGGAATTCTGTACTGTTGCAGTATCGGCAAGAGCAACCACCACAACCTGGCCGTTTCGCAATCGTTCCGCCGCCATGGGACAAAGCAAAGTCAGATCATTGGGCGCGCCGGCCAGATCGAATTCAGATTTAAGGATGCGGATGGTGGTATCGGAATCAGCGGGAGCGGTGGAAGCGTGACTGCTCAGATCACGATTGAAGATGTAGTGAACGTCCCACACAAGAATTGGCTTGAAGATCTTGCGGGTTGCGAGGAAAAAGGAGCGGCCAATTCCCTGGTACTTCCAGTGAGCTCGCAGCGACTCCAGAATCGTGGCCATTTGCTGTATACAGTACTACCAATGCCATACCAGCGTAGCCTGATGTGAAAGGAAAAAGTCAAAAAGATTTTCGAATGACGCTGCGCAAAAAAATGCATATATCTTTCGATTGCGCCGCCGCGTGCTCGCCTTCCCCATTTCTAAACCTTTACCACGAAGGACACAAAGGAACACAAAGGAAGAAGGCAATTTGGGGTGATCGTGCGATCAAAGATATCGGCGTAGAGACGCAGCTTGCTGCGTCTCCAACATCCCAACCTTCAGCACTTGTTGGGTAGTCCATGAATCGAGCGCCGCAGGCGCGGAATTATGTAGCCCAGGCCTTGAGGCCTGGGTGGGCATCAAAATAAATCCGAGCCCCGCAGGGGCGGAATAAAAAGAAATGCATAGATCTTTCGACTGCGTCGTCGCATTCGCTCCGACTCCGCTCAAGATGACAACTGGCTGAATGCTGAATGCTGAGTGCTGAATGCTGAGTGCTGAATGCTGAATGCTGAATGCTGTCTGCTTTTACTAATGGCTAACGGCTTTTCACCAAATACCAATAACCAACTACTGTTCTTCCTCCATAAACCCAAACACTTCCTGCGGCGTTACATTACACATCCACACCGGCGCGAAGCTCAGCCGATGCAGCGGCGTCGGCCCAAACTCTTTCAGCGCGGCCAGGTGTTTGGGCGATCGATATCCCTTATTCGACGCCAGGTCGTATTGCGGATAGACAGGCGCCCAACGGCGGATCATCTCGTCGCGATGGACCTTGGCAATGATCGACGCGGCGGCAATAGAGATGGAGAGCGCGTCGCCGTGGATGATCTTGGTCTGGGCATAATCCAGATCAACGCGCACAGCGTCGAGCAGAAGATGGTCCGGAGCAGGCTGAAGTTGTGCGATGGCATTCTTCATCGCCAGCAGGGAAGCCCAGTAGATATTGAGCTGGTCGATGCGGGCCACGTCCACCGCAGCAACGGCATAGGCGATGGCATGTTGCTTGATGCGCTCAGCCAGCTTTTCTCGCGTGGCCTGGTCAAGAAGTTTGGAATCACGCAGGCCCTTGATGCGGTAGTCAGGTTCAAGAATTACGGCGGCCGCCACCACCGGGCCAAAGAGTGAGCCTCGGCCTACTTCATCCACTCCGGCAACCAGCTTGGCGCCGGCGGCCCATGCAAGCTTTTCAAATTGCTGTGTGCACTTCAGCCGCTTCAGCAGACGCATCTTCAGCGTGCCTTTGGAATAAGGCAGCCCGGTTTCCGGGTTCAGCTGTACCGGCTTCTTCTTTTTCTTATGAACTTTCTTCTTATGAACGGCGCGCTTCTTCTTGCTCGGCTTCTTTTGCGTGAGATCGTTCTTGCCGGATTGGGGCGATGACTGCGGCATGTGGCATCGATCATTGATTAGCAGATCAAGAGATCACCTGATCACAAGATTAAAGAGCTTCTTGCGAGAATTGTATATCCTTTGCGGCGATCTCAATCTTTCCGAGCTCCAGGCGGAGCGAGTAGAGTACGTGACCGTCCGCGGTCAGCATGATGGAGTCATCCAGCACGTCACCATGACCGGCAACGTCCTGCCGCTTGGAATCTGAAAGCGGCCGGTCGATGGAGTAATGGCTGACGGAAGGAAATTTCAGCGTGATGTGGCGATCACGATGCGCGCCCAGTAGCCGGATGGCGATGTCGAGACTGCGTGGCTGCTTCGGTTCGCCTGAGCCGCGCTCCACAACGATGACTTGTTCTACAAGAGCGTCGTGTATGCAGCGACGATCGGTGAGGTCGCTGTGCCAGGGAGCAAGTGCGTACTTGCGGGCATTCTCCGGCAACTTGGAAGCAATCTGGGCGACATCCTGTTCGTATGTCGCCCAGACTAAAACACGCGTGGGTTGATGGGTCTCAGCTTTTTTCGACACGATTAAAGATAGCTTTAGCTCATCGGCCTCTGTAATTCACCGAAGCTCTCGAATTCACCGAAGCTTGAAAGTCACGGGGTGGAGCAGGCATTTATGCATGCGTCTAAGGATCAGCTTGTTTTCGGCTTTAGCCGCTGAGGTTAGGTTTTCCCCCAACCCCACTTCAGAAGCCTTATGCCTTTTCTGCCGGCGCTGCTGCCGTGACCTTCACGCGGGTATCAATCTCGCGCAGGCGGGCAGCTTTACCTCTGAGTCCGCGGAGATAGAACAGCTTGGCGCGGCGCACCTGGTTTGATTTGAGCACTTCCACTTTGTCCACCACTTTGGAGTTGAACGGGAAAATACGCTCAACGCCGGTGCCAAAGCTCATCTTGCGGACGGTGAAACTGCCGGTGGGCCCGCTGCTGCGCGAAATCACGGTGCCTTCAAATGCCTGCACGCGTTCCTTGTCGCCTTCTTTGATCTTTACCTGAACGCGGACGGTATCGCCGGCATTCACCTGGGGCAAATCTTTACGTAGCAGTTTCGCGTGCAACTTTTCCATGATCGGGTGCTGTGACATGACTTCTTCCTTCTTTTCTCAACCGGACGGTAGCCGTCCGCAAATTTAAACTTTTTACTTCTGCTCCCGCTGAATCTGCGAAAGTATCTTTCTGTCTTCGGCGCTCAGTTGCTCTTCATTCAGCAAATCCGGCCGGTGTTGCAAAGTCTTTTCCAGTGCCTTGCGGCGTCTCCATTTGCGAATCTGCTCATGGTTGCCGCCCATCAGTATTTCTGGAACCGCCATCCCGCGAAACTCTGCCGGCCGGGTGTAATGCGGATAATCCAGCAAGCCACCGGATCCGCATGTACTGTCCGGCCCGTCAATCGCGATGTTCTGCGTCGCGGTAAAACTTTCCTGCCGGGCTGAAGCTTCATTGCCCAGCGCTCCCGGCACTAATCTGGTCACGGCGTCTATTATCACTGCCGCTCCCAGTTCGCCGCCGCTCAGGATGTAATCGCCGATGGAAATTTCCCGATCGGCCAATCCCTCTGACACTCGTTCATCCACGCCTTCGTAGCGTCCGCAGATGATAACAATCCGCTCTTTTGCCGCCAGTTCCTGCGCCACCGATTGCGTAAACATTGCGCCATCCGGTGAGAGCAGGATCACCGTATCGCTTGACTTGCCGGCCACTCGTTCATCGCGCGGCGTTACGCCCAGTGACTCGACGCAGGTGAACAGCGGTTCCGGCTTAAGCACCATGCCTTCACCACCACCAAACGGACGGTCATCCACCGTGCGATGCTTGTCCGTGGTGGACTCGCGCAGATCATGCAACAGGATTTCAATGAGCCCGGCTTCGCGCGCCTTGCGCACAATGCCATAATCCAGAGGTCCGCGAAAAAAGTCCGGAAAAATCGTTACGATCTCGAACTTCATTCTCTTGGATCTCAATCCGGGTTCTTCTATTAACGGCGTTTCTATGAATGCTTCTGCCGCTCTTTCTCGTCCGTACTCAGCGGCGCATCCAGTTCCAGCATTCCCGCGGGCAATACCATGTCCACGCGCTTATGCGGAATGTTCAACTCTTTCAGGAACTCAGCCGCAAAGGGGATCATGTATTCCTTGTTCCCGACGCCGCCCTTTACGATCAGCAACGGCGCTTCTCCGCTGCCGAACTGTACATCCTTGATCGTGCCAACTTCACGATCGCAATCAAAGACCATGCATCCGGAAAGATCACTCAGGTAAATCGAACCTTCTTCCAGTTCGATTCTCTGTTCCAGCGGCACCTGTATCTCACAGCCGATCAGCGTTTCCGCCTGGCTGATTGAATCCACACCGTCGACCTTCAAAATGATCTGGCCTTTGTGGAACCAATGGTCGGTCAGTTTGATCTCACGACGCCGGTCCTCTTTGTCCAGCGCATAATACGGGCCTGGCTGAGAGAACCGCTCCGGGAAGTCCGTAAGCAACACGGCTGCAACTTCGCCGATACGCCCCTGGGTCTTGATCACTTTGGCGACAGTGACAAACTCACTGTTACTGCCAGACTGCGGTGTTTTCCCGTCATTCGTTGGGGCTACCGAGCCGGATCTTTGATTTGCCATACTGCTGCCGAAGTTAGTCTTCGCCGAAGTTAGTCTTCGATGATTTCCAGCGTGTAGCGCTTTTTCAGCTTCATGCTGGCTGCGCCAAGAATGGTGCGGATTGACTTGGCGGTCCGGCCTTGTTTGCCGATGACCTTGCCAAGGTCCGTTGCCGCCACACGTAATTCCAGCACGGTAGCGTCGCCATCCTCAACCGCCGTTACTTGAACTTCTCCGGGAGCATCTACCAGAGCATGAGCAATCTGCTCCACCAGTGTACGCACATCGCCGACCGATTCGGTCATAGTGGCATGTCCTTAATCGCTTTGCTTGGGGCCCGTACACTCTATTTCTCTTGCTTGTTGCCGGGAAGGCCTGACAATCTTCTTCCTGCTTAAGCTGCGGTACTCGCCGGGGCTGGGGACTTTGCAAGTAAGCGGGTCACGGTGTCAGAACACTGCGCACCTTTTGAAACCCAGTAATCAATGCGGTCACGTTTCAGGTTTACGGTTGCCGGATTGGTCCGGGGATTATACAAACCCACCACTTCCACGGAGCGGCCATTGCGGGCGCGTTCCTTGTCAATCACAACCACACGGTAATAAGGCTGCTTGCGCGCACCTATGCGCGCCAGTCGAATCATTAACACAGTTTTGGGTGAATCCTTTCAGTTTAGGGCCCGGAACAACGGGCAAACCGTTATTATCGCGTAAGTTGCCGTACATTGGCAAGATGGCAGCCCCTCTTCAGGGTCTTTTGATCTCTTCCAGAATACGCGCCAGCGCCTTCCTGGCATCTTCCGGTGTGGAGACCTGAAAGGCATTTACTTTCAATGGTTTCAGCATCTTCTGGACGTTGGCCGGGGAACTCGCGTAGATTGGCCGGCGGGCCAAAACATGGTGTCCTTCGTTATGGTGTCCCATCACAATTGCCTGGTCCGTACCCAGAGGGACGGTTTGGATTGACGTGGGGACGTACTGGATATAGAAAACGCGCACGTCATGTCCTTCAGCCATGTAAAGCGGAGGCAGGTCCTGGAAGGAATATGAGTCCATGGGACTGCCAACAATGATAAAGACTTCAGGCCCCTGGCTGTCCGCGGCTTTTCCCATCCGGCGGACAAGCTCATCCCGTAGAAATACGGGATTCTGACCACCGTGCTGCACGTTTCTAACGTCTACCACGCCGGGCCCATTGGCTGATTCCAGCGTCAGCTTGAGCTTCTTCCAGTCGACAGCTTTTTTGCTCAGGTCATCCTGGGCGAACGTGACTTGCTTCTTCACTAGATCCAGTGCGGCTACATGCAATGATCCGTTCGCCAACGATAGCTGGCTGAACGCCTTGAACAGGGGTAGCGCTCCGCCAAGATAGACGTGATAGAAGTCGTAGGAGCCGTGAAAATAGTCAGACGGAGTAAGGTCTGCCAGTACCTCCACATGCAGAGGCTTTGCGGAACTTACCGGCATGTGCAGTCGCCCTTCCACGTCTGGGCGGAACATGGCGTCAATGGAATCGGTCGACGGATCCCAATACTCAAACGATGGCTCGTCTTTCCAGGCTTCGGGCAGCGGATCATTCTTAAGCCTGTCCACGTGAAACGTGTTTTCCGTAAAATCATGCTCCCCGGATTTCTCGTCATAGGCGGCTACAGCTACTTTGTAGTCTCCGGGCAAGGCGTACCCTCCCCAACTGAACACCACGTCGCTTTTCGCCAGTTCCGGCTTGAGTGACCCGAGTTCCAGGATGCCGTAATTTCTATAAATATGGCCGGAAGCATCCGTCACCTGGACCAGGAGGATTAAATTCCCATCGTGGCGTCGACGGATGAGTTCTGATCCGGGAAGTGCGACGGCAATCTTTGAGGCCAGCCTCTGTTGAAATGACAGGCCTGAACCTGAGGCAGAGACCTTCCAGGGAATTTGCCGGGCAGGTCCCTGCTTCTCCCATTGCTCGAAGGGGACTTGAGCAAAAAAGTTCTTGCTCATCTCCGGGTCACTTGGCGGCTTGGAAGCGTCAGTCTGTTGAGCTGGGACTGACAAGCTGACGCAAAGCACAATGGCCATGATCGCGATTAATCGCAGCTGAGTAAGGAAAACTTCTGGTAAAACCACAGGGTTCATAAAGCGGGGTCCCATACGGTGACTGCATGTTAGGCTGGCCGGCGTATTGGTACAAGTAAAACTTTTGGCAGTTTCCGGTTCATAGCGGCCATGCGAAGCCGATTACGGATTGCCCGGAAAGGCGTCTAACAGCGACAATGTCTCCCATGCACCTGAACCCAAAGAGGATATTCAAGGCCTTCGTCTGTGCCGCCCTTTCTATCTTGCTGGTCCAATCTTCTTCCTCAGACACCCGGCCGCTGCCGGAGGACCGGGGAGCCGTCCATCTTTATCAGTTATTGACTCGCCTGAACACAACTGCCCGGCTCATGCAGGTTGTGGCCCACCCTGATGACGAAGATGGCGGCATGATGACGATGGAATCGCGCGGCCGTGGCTACTCCGTCCTTCTCTTCACCGTGACGCGCGGTGAAGGCGGGCAAAATAAGTTCGGTGCTGAGAGCTCTGACGAGCTGGGAATACTGCGCACGCTCGAACTGCTGGAAGCCGACAAATACTATTCCGTTGAACAGCGCTTCAGCACCGTCGTAGACTTCGGCTTCTCCAAGACTGCTGACGAAACATTCAACAAATGGCATGGACATGACGTTGCTCTGGCCGACCTGGTTCGAGCCATCCGTACTTTCCGTCCAGACGTACTCACCAGCCGGTTCAGCGGCACGCCGCGAGATGGTCATGGCAATCATGAAGCCTCCGGCGTACTTACCCGCGAAGCTTTCCGAGCCGCCGGCGATCCAAAAAGATTTCCCGAGCAAATCAAGGAAGGTCTGTTGCCCTGGCGGGCCAGGAAGCTCTATCTGGGAAATCCGCCACGCATGTTCCAGGGACTCACTGTCGCCGACGAAGATTACACCGTGAAGCTTGATCCGGGTGAGTACGCGCCATTTCTCGGCATGTCATACACGCAGTTCGGATTGGAAGGGCTGGCCCATCAGACATCGCAGGGAACTGGCGGCATTCGCGTTCCTCCCGGCCACCGCTATACGTATTACAAGCTGATTGATTCAGACGCGCCGCGTTCTTTGAATGCCCATGAGACTGATTTCTTTGAGGGCATTGATGCCACGCTCGTTGGACTGGCGGGGCGGCTCGGTTCAGAAGAGTCGAAAGTAGGCTTCCTTCGTCCCGCTCTTGAGTCGCTGCAAAAGCACGTGCAGCAGGCAAGCGATCTCTTCTCCGTTCAGGACCCGTCCGGCTGCGCGCCTCCTTTGCTGGCTGGTGTTCATGAGACAGAGGCGCTGATCAAACAAATTGATGGTTCTGATATTTTAGCTTCCAGCAAAGCCATGCTGCTTACCGAGTTGCGCTCCAAGCTCGATCAATTTCAGGCTGCCGCCAACGAAGCTCTCGGTCTGTATTTTGATGTTTCCGTGGACCCTCCCGGCCCGCCGCCGGGACCTTCGTATTTTCCACGCGCTGAACAAACTTTGAGCATGGCGGTACCGGGACAGGATTTCACGTTCACGGCACGCCTCTACAATCGCGGGAAATTCACGGTGACCTCAAATGCTGTTCGCGTTCTGGTTCCGCCGGGGTGGCTGGCGGCTCCCATCATGGGCCAGAAGATGCAACAGTCGATTGCGCCCGGTGAGTCAGCGTCGTTTCAATTCAAGGTTGCCGTGCCGGAGGACGCCAAATACACGCAGCCTTATTTCACCCGTCGCAACCCGGAAACCGAGACTGTTTACTCCATCAGCGATCCAAAGCTGGTCACCTTGCCGTGGCCTGCGTATCCCGTGCACGCGGTTGCGAGCTTCTCCACAGACAGAGGCTCCAGCGAAGCAATGGCGGTGGCTAAAGTTAAGTTTCTTGACCCCACTCTGGGGCAGTCGGAACGTCCGCTGGTCGTCGGCCCGCCAATTTCCGTGCAGCTTACTACGCCGGTCGTGGTCGCGCCGGTCGGCGGAGACAGCAAGCCAGCCATTGGAGTCAGCGTCCGCAGCAACATTCAATCGCCCGTGAAAGCCAGACTGCGTTTGCAGACACCGCAAGGTTGGAAGGTGGACCCGGAAACCATTGATGTGAGTCTTGATCACGATGGTGACGTCAGCAGCTACACCTTTCATGTCATTCCGCAGAACGTGCATGAAGGCACTTATCAAGTGACGGCCAAAGCCGAGTACAACGGCAAGCAATATGCCGAAGGCTTCAAGGTCATCACGCGCCCTGACCTTGACTCATACAACGCATATCGTCCGGCGACTGAAAACGTCCAGGCGGTGGATGTAAAACTGCCGGATAAACTCCGCGTTGGCTACATCATGGGAGCGGGCGATGAAATTCCGGCCGTGCTTAGGGGTCTGGGCGTCAACCTGAACATCATCACGCCGCAAGAGCTTGTCTCTGGCGACCTGAGCCGTTATGACACCATCGTGGTCGGCATACGTGCGTATGATGTCCGCACGGACGTGCGCGAGCACAATCGCCGGCTGCTGGAATATGCCAATAACGGCGGAACGCTGATCGTCCAGTACAACCAGAGCACCAGCATCTTCAACGAAGGCCATTACACTCCTTATCCGGCAACGCTGAGCAACGCACGAGTGTCCGTGGAAGAGCAACCGGTGGAGATCCTGGCGCCGGAAGAACGCGTCTTCTCTTATCCCAACAAAATCGGCGCCAAAGACTTTGACGGATGGGTGCAGGAGCGTGGCCTTTATTTCATGTCGCAATGGGATGCGCAGTACAAGCCGCTGCTCGCCTGCAATGATCCCGGCGAAGCATCGCAAAAGGGTGGACTGCTCATGGCCCATTACGGTAAGGGCTTATACATCTATTCGGGATACGCATTTTTCCGTCAGCTGCCTGCCGGTGTGCCGGGCGCGGTCCGTTTGATGGTCAACTTGCTGAGCGCGGGACACTAGTCATTGTTCTTGAGCCCATGATTTTTGAAATGATGACTCTTGAGACCATGGTTCTTGAAATGATGATTCTTGAGAACATGCCACACGGGACCCATTGACCGATGACGGAAATTCCCATCACCACCGCCGATGCATCTGAGCCGCAACTGGTTCGCGATATCGGCTTGCGTGAAGCCACCGCGCTGAACGTCATCGACATGATCGGCGTGGGCCCGTTCATTACCATCCCACTGATCATCAGCGCCATGCACGGTCCGCAAGCCATGCTGGGATGGATCGTGGGCGCTCTCCTGGCCATGTGTGACGGCCTGGTGTGGGCGGAGCTCGGTGCATCCATGCCCAAAGCCGGTGGTTCATACGAATATCTGAAGCAGAGCTACGGCGCGCAAAAGCTTGGCCGCATGATGTCATTCCTTTTCGTATGGCAGCTTGTGTTCAGCGCTCCGCTGTCCATTGCCTCAGGCTGCGTGGGCCTGGCCCGATATGCTGTTTACGTTTGGCCTTCCCTGGCTCATGTGCTCATCAACCACACGTTCTCGTTCTTTGGAGTATTTCCGTTTCAGCTTCTCATTACATTCGGAACGTTCGTCGCCATGGCGGTCTGCCTGCTCGCGTTGTTTCTTTTGTACCGGCGCATTGCCGTGGTCGGCAGCATGGCGCGTTATCTATCGGCCGGCGTGCTCGGGGCGATTCTCCTGGTCACGTTCGCTGGACTCACGCACTTTAAGGCATCGCTGGCGTTTAATTTTCCGCCGAATGCATTCGCCGGACTTACACACGGAAGCGGCCTCTATGACTTCCTCACCGGGCTCGGCGCGGCCATGCTGGTTGCCACATACGATTACTGGGGCTACTACAACGTTGGTTTCATCGGCGGCGAAATCCGCCAGCCGGAACGCAACATTCCGCGCGCCATTATCTATTCCATCCTGCTGGTGGGAACGGTTTATATCGTCATGAACATCAGCATTCTCGGCGTGGTCCCGTGGCAGGAACTGGACGCGGCGGCTGCTTCCGAAACGCGTTTCTACGTGGCTTCTCTGGTTTTGCAGCGAACGTTTGGCCACTGGGTCGCAACCTTTGGCACCTTCCTTATTATGTGGACGGCCTTTGCTTCCGTCTTCTCGCTCATGCTGGGCTACTCGCGCGTTCCCTATGCCGCTGCCCTTGACGGCAATTATTTTCGGCCCTACGCGCGCATTCATCCCCGCCATAAGTTCCCCTATGTTTCCTTGTTGACCCTCGGCGGAGTGGCCACACTCTTTTGTGTGCTAAAGCTGGCTGACTTGATTGCTGCGCTTGTTGTAATCCGGATTATGGTCCAGTTTTTGTCGCAGATCGTTGGTCTCTTCCTGCTGCGCGCCCGAAATCCCGGGTTTCCCCGTCCCTTCCGCATGTGGCTGTACCCTGTCCCGGCTGTTATGGCTGCCATGGGCTTTCTTTATGTGTTATTCATGCGGCCCGGGTTCATCCGTGAAATCCGGTTTGCCCTGGTAATTATCGTCCTGGGGGTTGTCATCTACCTGCTGCGGTCGTGGCGGCGCAGGGAATGGCCTTTTTCCAATTCGCCCGCTCACCAGATAGCTGATGCGAGAGTCCAATGATGTTTAGCGCACAAAGCCGCAATGTCCATCTCCGCATCGCCGAGGCCTATTAGCTCCATGGAAAGTCCGGCACAGGTCCATGCAGCAACCGCTTCGGTAAAATCCGGAGCGCTATCGCCTTTGCGCGACCCGATCTTCCGTACGCTCTGGATTGCCGCCGTCATCTCCTATACCGGAAGCTGGATGCAGAACATCGCCACCGGCTGGTTGATGACTTCACTCACCAGTTCGCCGATGCTCATCTCTCTCGTGCAGGTGGCGTTGAGCCTGCCTGTTCTGCTCATTGCACTTCCTGCCGGTGCCATCGCTGACCTGGTCGATCGTCGAAAATTTCTTCTAATCACGCAAACATCCATGGTCGGCGCCTCCATGGTGCTGGGAATTCTCACCATTACCGGGACCTGCACCCCAACACTGCTGCTGATCTTTACTTTCCTTCTGGGCGTGGGCGCGGTGATGAACGATCCTGCATGGCAGGCACTTACCCCTGACCTGGTTCCTGCCACAAAGTTGGCCAACGCGGTGGCTCTGAACTCTGCTGGTTTCAATATTGCCCGCGCGGTCGGCCCGGCGCTCGGCGGACTGGTCATTGCAACGGCGGGATCCGGCGCTGCTTTTCTGCTCAATGCGGTTTCTTTTTTTGGCGTCATCCTTTTTCTTTATCGCTGGAAGCCTGCCCCGCGTGAGCCCAACAAAATAAAATCCACCATCTCTGGCGCCATGTTCATGGGCCTGCGTTTTGCCCGCCAGGACAAGCGGATCCGGGCGTGCCTGGCGCGGACCCTGGCATTCTCGATTTTCGCCAGTGCATTCTGGGCTTTGCTGCCGTTGATCGCCAGTCGCTTTGGCGCTGAAGGTTACGGCACCATGCTGGCCTTCTTCGGGCTGGGTGCATTGGCTGGCGCGATTCTATTGACTCTGGCGCGTCGCCATCTCTCATTCGACAACATCACCATTATCGCCACATTCATATTTGCCGTTGCGCTATTCGGACTGGTTCGCACCGGCAATCTTTTTATCGCTTCGGCCTTCGCTGCTGCCGCTGGGCTGGCGTGGATCAGCATTCTCGCTACTCTCAACACGGTTGCTCAGACCGCTTGTCCTTCATGGGTACGCGCCCGCGTGATCTCAATGTATGTGCTGTTCCTTCAGGGAGGTATGGCGCTGGGCAGCGCGCTTTGGGGTGTGGTGGCGTCCCACACCAGCGTGAAGTTCACTCTTACTTTTGCCGCCGCCGCGTTGATTCTCGGCCTTTTGCTGGCGCCGTGGTATCGCCTCCATGTGAACGGGGATGTAGAAATCCAGGGAGCAAAAATCTAACTGGAGCAGCTCCACCAATGAAAAGTTTTACTCTGTTCTTTGTCCTGCTGGCGGCAGCAAACCTGACAGCTCAGAATTCTGCTGGCCCAAAGGCAGCAGATATCTCTCCCACGGTGGCTGCGGTGGTTGATAAGGAAATCAGCAATCTTGAAGGTCTACTGGTCAGCGCGGCTGAAGCCATGCCGGAGGAAAAATTCAACTCCAGCCCGGAAAATCTGAAGTTAGAGGGAGCAGAGTTCAAAGGCGCCCGCACCTTTGCCGACCAGATTAAACACGTGGCGGCCGACAACTTTGCCATCTGGGCCCCGCTTACGGGCAAGCCGGAGCCGGCGGGCGTGAATTCGCCCAACGGCCCCGCGGAGATGAAGTCGCGGACGGAAATTATCGGATTTCTCAAAGACTCCTTTGTGTTTGCCCACAAAGCCGCCGCTGGCATGACTCCAACGAATACCACGGAGGTGGTAGAGTTTCGTGGCAACAAAGTGACCCGTCTGTACCTGATTATTCTGGCATTCAGCCATGCCAATGATCACTACGGACAACTGGTGGAGTATTTGCGCATCAGCGGCATCGTTCCACCTGCGAGCCGTCCTAAGAAATAGATGCCGTTGAGCGGACGTGATATGGTTTTACCCGCGTCCGGTATTCGTCTTTGAAACTTCTGGAGGAAGAAAATAATGAAGCATCTAAGAATGTTTTGCATTGTTGCGGTATTGAGTCTGGCTGCAGGCCTTTCCGCACAGACTGCCGCCCCGGCAGCCAAAGCCACACCGGCGCCGCCACCACCGACCATTGGTTCGGCAATCGATGTTCAGGTCGGCATTCTGGAGCGTGAATTTGTAGGCGCCGCCGAAGCCATGCCGGATGACAAGTTCAACTTTTCGCCCACCGGACTGAATATCAGCGGTAGCGAATACAAAGGCGTAAAGACATTTGCCGAAGAAGTTCGCCATGTTGCCGCCACGAATTTCCTGCTATGGGACGCCGTTACGGGCGACAAGCCGCTCATCGAGACGAAAGAAGATAACGGACCGTCACAACTTAAAACCAAAGCGGAGATCATCAAGTATCTGAAAGATTCTTTTGCTCTTGGACACAAGGCAGCCCAATCACTCACAGCGGAGAGCGCTGTGGTTCTGGTCCCCAGCCCGTTCGGCCAGGGACAGACCACAAAACTTTTCTGTGCCAGCTTCGCCGTTGCCCATGGCTTTGATCACTATGGCCAGATGGTGGAGTACCTTCGCATGAACGGCATCATTCCGCCCGCAAGCCGCCCGCAAAAATAGATGGCGTGCAGCATGCGAGATTACGGCACGTGAAATGGTTGTTCGCGCGCCATCATTCGTTGTTGAAACCACTGGAGGAAGAATTGATGAAGTATTTGAGAGCATTTTGTTTTGTAGCCGTCCTGAATCTGGCTGTTGGACTTTCAGCCCAGGCGCCGGCAGCCGCCGCTTCACCCGCGCTCCAAGCCACACCCGCTGCGCAGGCCACGCCCGCCCCCATCAGCAGCCTTTCCGCGCTGGTAGACCGGCAGGTCAGCCAATATGAAAAAAATGTGGTGGAAGCCGCTGAAGCCATGCCTGCCGATAAGTTCGATTTCAATCCGGCCAACCTGAAGATCCCCGGTGCCGCGTATTCTGATGTGCGCAGCTTTGCCACGCTGGTGAAACACACCGCAACCGCGAACTATCGTTTCTGGAGCACTCTAACCGGTGACAAGATGCCGGAAAACATCAAGGGTCCCAATGGCCCTGACGATCTGAAGACCAAAGACCAGATTATTCAATTCCTGAAGGACTCATTTGCCCTGGGACACAAAGCAGCAAAGACCATCACCAATGAGAACGCCTTCGAACAGCTTCCCTTTTTCCGCGGTACACAGGCGCGCCTGCAAATTGCATCGGGCTGCGTAATCCACGCGGCTGATGAATATGGCCAGATGGTGGAATACCTGCGCATGAACGGCATCGTGCCGCCGGCCAGCCGAGGGAACTAGCTGCCAAGAGAAACAATCCTGCTATCACGGGGTGGAGCAGGCATTTATGCCTGCGGCCAAACCCAAGAGCAAACGGCCTTTAGGCCCTGAGGTTCTTAACGTATGAACACGGAGGAGAAATCCTCCGTGTTTTTTGTTTGGTGTTTGGTTTACTCCCAAGCGGAGCGAGGGATTCCTACGGCGACGAGGATCCTAGGGGATCTTCCACGTCTTGTTCTGAAATCCCGAGCGAAGAGAGGCAGGGATTCCATCAAATAGTCTCGTCATCCCGAACACCGTCAACGAAACGCGCGGCAGTCTTAAGCGCGTGAGTAGGTGTGAGGGACCTTGTGCTTGATGGATACGGAAAAATCCACCAGGGAGGCACAGAGACACGGAGAAAACCGAATTACCCAATTACCAAATTACTCATTTACCAAATTTGCGAAAGAGCCCTTAGCATCCTCTAAACCATAGGGCTCCCTCGCTCCGCTCGGGATTAAAAGAAAAAAACAAATCAACCCAGCCGTTCCAGAATCTCTCCCGGCTCCGGCCGCACACGCCAATCAGCATCCACTCGCGCATAGCTGATCTGTCCTGAAGGCTGCACAATAAATGTCGCTGCCATCGGAAGTTCCCAGCTCTGGTCGCCGTTGTAGCCCGGCAGCTTGGTCATGATGCTTTCGTACATTTTCTGGAGAGCGGCAGGCAGGCGATAAACCAGCCCAAACCGTTTTGCGACTGCGTTGCCTGCGTCACTCAGAACCGGGAAGCCGAGCTTGTGCATATCACGCGTGAGGTAGGAGTGTTTCTGGGTCTGAGGTGAGATCGCGATCAGCGACGCGCCCGAAGCGGCAATCTGAGAATGAATTTCCTGGAGGGCGAGAAGCTGTGTGTTGCAGTACGCGCACCAGCGAGCGCGATAAAAGACAATAACCAGCGGTCCGTTGCGTAGAAGATCTTCTGAGCGCCAGAGCATTCCATCGCCATCAGGCAGTTCGAATGTTGGAGCCGTATCGCCGACCTTCAGCGCCCGGTCAGCAATTCCCGAATGTAAAATCTCGCCCACCGACCGATCGACTACAGCCAGCCGTTCAGCCGGCACCATGGCACGCAGTTTGGTGGTGAGTTCTTCGAGTTGTGCTGAGAGGGACAATCTAGAAACCTAACCACGGAGGCACGGAGGAAATCGAAAATCAAATAAAACCTGAAATCAAATGAAATTGAAAATGGGTTTATTCGCGAGAATTCGCGGCCAAATTACCCAATTACCAGATTACCCATTTACCCAATCCGACTACATTCCCGGGAACTTCATCCCTGCCAGTTTTCTTCCAAAGCTGGCCTTGCCCATGTCTTTGAACATCTTCCTCATCTGGGCATATTGGCGCAGAAGCTGGTTCACTTCCTGCACGCTGGTTCCTGATCCGCGAGCGATGCGTTTGCGCCGGCTGCCGTTGATCAGTTCATGATGCAGGCGTTCCTTCTGCGTCATGGAATTGATGATGGCTTCCACCCGGCCGAGCTGGCCTTCATCCACGTTATCAGCGGCCTTCTGCATGTTCGCGAATGGCCCAATACTGGGCAGCATCTTGATGACGCTTTGCAGCGAGCCCAGTTTCTTTACCTGGCGAAGCTGATCGCGAAAATCCTCCAGTGAGAATCCGTCACCACCAAGCGCTTTCTGGGCGAAAGCCTCGGCTTTTTTCTGGTCGATCGTCTCATGCGCTTTCTCGATGAGCGTCATCACGTCGCCCATGCCAAGAATGCGGCTTACAATGCGATCGGGATGAAACGGTTCCAGCGCATCATACTTTTCACCTATGCCGATGAACTTGATCGGCTGGCCAGTTACCTGGCGAATCGAGAGCGCCGCGCCGCCGCGAGCGTCGCCGTCCATCTTGGTCAGCACCACGCCGGTGATCGATAGCTTCCTGTGGAACTCTTCCGCCGAACGCACCGCATCCTGTCCGGTCATCGCATCAGCCACAAACAGAATTTCCTGCGGGTTCAATAGTTTTTTCAGGACCTGCATTTCGCCCATCAGATCGTCATCAATGTGCAGGCGTCCTGCAGTATCGACAATCAGGAAATTGCATCCTGAGTTGATGGCTTCTTTGCGGGCCTCTTTGGCCAGACGCTCAACTGTGGGCGTGTCTGCTTGTTCAACTTTGCCTTCATACAGATTGGCCTTGATGGCTTCAGCCACCACTTTCAATTGCTGGCGGGCGGCTGGGCGATACACGTCAACCGACACCAGCATGGGACGATGCCCGCCTTTTTTCAGCCATGCGGCCAGCTTTCCTGACGTTGTGGTCTTGCCGGAACCCTGCAGGCCGGCCATCAGGATCACCGATGGCGGCTGCGACGCGAACTTCAGCTTGGCCGTATCCTTGCCCAGCATTTCCACCAGCTCATCATGGACAATCTTGACTACCTGTTGCGCGGGCGACAGCGCGGTGAGCACTTCCTGGCCAACGGCTTTTTCCTGCACCCGGTCAATGAATTGCTTGACCACCTTGAAGTTGACGTCGGCTTCCAGCAGCGCCATGCGGATCTCTTTCAGCGCTTCCTGGATATTTTCCGCATTGAGCGTGCCCTGTCCGCGCAGGTTCTTGAATGCACGCTGGAGTTTCTCTTGAAGATTCTCAAACATAGATAATGACCGCTGGGATTAAACAGGGATTTTCCCGCACCAGCTTGGATGCATCGTGCGGTAGATTCATTGTATCAGCCAGTCTGTTTCGCCTGCCTGCTATCGCCCACTCCTAGATAGTGAAGGAAGGAGCGCAGTAGCTCCTGTTTTAGCGCGTTGTCATCCTTCGGCATTAAGTGTTTCGCGGGATTTTCCTGCGTTGCCATGACAATGATTTCGAACAACGTGCTCACAATCATCGTCAAGCCGAAAGTAATTGCCATTTCCGGGTTCGGATGACGGATTTCCTCGCGATGGCTGAGAAAAAGTTCGACCACGCGGGTTATCGCACGTGTTTCATAGCGCGCTGCTTTTTTCCAGAAAGCCGTCTGGCGCCTTCCCTGAGCAAACATCCGCATGGCGCGGAAGAGTGAAGCATTCGCTCGGTAGGAAAGTACCATCCCGCCAATGACCTGTTCAGCAAAGACAGTGAGCGGAATCTGCCTTGCCATCTCCGGTGAAATGCCGGTCTTCAAGCGCTCTTCCTGGCGCTCAAGGATGCCCAGGATGGTGGTCTCAAGAAGCTCGTCTTTGTCGCGAAAGCGCCGGTAGACCGAGCCGGCCGTGAGACCTGCGTGCTCTGCGATTCGAGGAATGGTTGTGCCTTCCACCCCATGCTGCCCCAGGACCTCTGCGGCTGCTTTCAGCAGTTTACGCAGTGATTCCCGGCTGCGAGCCTGCTGTGGCTCCAGGGTCTTGGCTGACTTCTTGGTCTTTTGGGTACGTTCCATTCAGCTTATTCAATCAAATCCAGGCAGAAACATCTTGACATGTTTGATATGTAAATGTAAATTCACATTTACATACTGTTTCGCGCCGCGATTTCCTCTTCTTCGCATCGCCGAAAAGGTGGCTAATTCATCGGCTTTTCCCGGAGATCTTCGCGCTGGCGCCCACAAAGGAGAAATCCCATGCCGACAACCGTAGCTGTTTCTCCCGAGCCTGAACCACAGCCGCGATTGCCGCATCCCCTGCGCGACAAAAACTTTCGCGCCTGGTGGATTGGTTCAACCATTTCGCTGGGAGGGGACCAGTTTTATCTGGTTGCCTTGCCGTGGGTGATCCTGCAAGTGACTGGATCAGCACTGGCCATGGGGAGCATTATGATGCTGGCCGCGATCCCACGAGCAGTGTTGATGCTGATTGGAGGAGTCGTAAGCGATCGGCTGTCACCGCGCAAGATCATGATTGCTACCGCCGCGGCCCGTACCATTTTTGTGGCAGCCCTGGGCGGGCTGCTTTGGTTCCATCAACTTCACTTGTGGCACATGTATCTGCTGGCGCTGGGTTTCGGTACAGCGGATGCTTTTTCCGCGCCCGCATCTTCAACATATCTGCCATCACTGGTAAAGAAAGAGCAACTGCTGGCGGCCAATTCGGTCTTTCAGACCACGGCTCAACTCGCTACCATCAGCGCGCCCGTGCCCGTTGGCGTTTTCATCAAGGTATTCGGCGTGGCATGGGCTTTCCTGATCGATGCAGTCAGCTTTCTGTTCATCATCGGCGCTTTGTGGCGCTTGCCTGATATCCCGCGACCGGCTGCAACCGTAAAACGACCGGCCATGTGGCAGGCCATCAAAGAGGGAATCCGGCATGTGGTGAAGGACGTGCCATTGCGATCTCTGATGGTCCTGGCCGGTGTGATCAACCTCTGCCTTGCAGGTCCCATGGCCGTGGGCCTTGCGTATCTGACAAAACAGAGGTTCGGCACCCCGACCTCCTATGGCTTTGTAGTCTCAGCGGTGGCGGCCGGAGGGTTGGCAGGTTCTCTGGTTGCCGGCCTATGGCGTCCCAGGAAGCGCGGGGTCCTGATGCTCTCGGTCTGTACCGTCCTTGCCCTGTGCCTTGGCTCCATCGGACTACTCCATATACTCTGGCAACTGGCAGGCGTCCTGTTCGTGATGGGGCTCGCAGCAGGGGTTGTAAACATTCAAATCGCCTCGTGGATCCAGCAACGCGTTGATGTTCAGATTCGCGGTCGCGTGATGAGCGTCCTGATGTTTATCTCTCTGGGACCGGTGCCTCTATCTCTGGCTGTGGCAGGAATGCTTGCGCAATGGAATGTGCAATGGATGTTTCTTTCAGCCTCGGCAGCCATGTTGCTGGCAACAGCCAGCGGAGCTCGCCAAAAATCAGTGCGCACCATTGAATAATCAGCCGCACCTACCCCGGTGGGCCACCAAACCAATATAATCCAGGGGTTGGTGGCCCATGAATGATCTCCGCTCGACCGCCGTCTCTGATTCTCCACACTGCTGGCCCGATCTGCCTTATAACTCCTGGAAAGATACTCTGGCTACTCTGCACATGTGGTTGCAGATGGCAGGGAAGGTCCAGCTCGCCCTCACTCCCAGGGTGAATCAATGGTGGAATGTGGCTCTGCTGGTAAATCAGTGTGGATTGCGTTCAGCTCCCATCCCTTACGGTCATCGCAGTTTTGAGATGGAGTTTGATTTTTACCAGCACAAGCTGATCATCAGCACGAACGATCCGGCTACTCGGTCCATTGATCTCGCGCCCCGCACCGTGGCCGATTTCTATCAGGAATTCATGGCGGCCTTGAAGGCCCTGAAGATTGACGTAAAAATCTGGAAGATGCCGGTTGAGATCGCCGATCCCATCGCGTTTGATAAAGACACAGTGCACGCCTCGTACGACCGGGCCGCCGTGGAAAAACTATGGCGACTCCTGCTCTCCGCCGATGCCGTGTTCAAGGTTTTCCGTTCGCGGTTCGAAGGCAAATCGAGCCCTGTGCATTTCTTCTGGGGCAGCTTTGATCTGGCTGTCACCCGCTTCTCCGGCAAGAGAGCTCCGGAACGTACTGATCCGGATCCCGTCCTGCGCAAGATCATGCAGGAAGCTTATTCGCATGAGGTAATCAGCGCAGGCTGGTGGCCCGGCACGGACGAGTTAAACGGTTCCGCTTTTTATTGTTATGCGGCGCCTCAGCCAAAAGGCTTTAAGGAAAATAAAATTCGACCTGCCGCCGGCTATTATCACGCCGGCATCGGCGAGTTTGTGCTGCCGTATGACGCCATCAACAAAACAGCTTCGCCCAGTGCGGCTCTTCTCGATTTCCTGCAGAGCACCTATGAAGCCGGCGCCATCAATGCATCGTGGAACCGCGATGCTTTGGAACGCCATGAGGCTACCGCAGGAGCGGCGTAGCTAACGAAGAATCGCAAACAGCCTGCTGGACATCAAAGCCTGACGTCAGCATCAAGGAGATTTCATGGAAAGCGCTTGCGAGCATCTAGCCCACCCGAAAATCACAAAAACAAAGACGCATGTCTGTGAAGAATGCGTGAAAATGGGCGACCGATGGGTCCACCTGCGTCTATGCATGGATTGCGGGAATGTTGGCTGCTGCGATTCATCCAAAAACAAGCACGCCACCAAACATTTTCACGCCACCAAACACCCTGTGGTCCGCTCCATTGAGCCCGGCGAATCTTGGACATGGTGTTTTGTGGACGAAGTTGAAGGTGAACTTCCCTGAAGATCTTAACCAGCTCAAAGCATCAAAGTTTGTGAGGAGAATATCCGATGTCTAAAAAAGGCAATCCTGACCACTCGTCGAAAGTCAGCGCTCAACCCCGTCTCCACCAGAAAGCCGCGGAAATTCAGGCTTATGGCACCGTGAATCTGAATCTTCCCCTTGACTTAGAAGAGCCCGTACGCCTTGAGAGTACGGAAAACCTGAACCAGCTTCTGGCTGATACCAGCACGCTTCGTGACCTGTACAAGAAATCACACTGGCAGGTTGCCGGACCAACTTTTTATCAACTGCATTTGTTGTTCGACAAGCATTTTGAAGAGCAGGTGGAACTGGTAGATGCGATCGCTGAGCGTATTCAGCTGCTGGGCGGGGTGAGTCTCGCCATGGCAGGTGACATCGCGGAGACCACCCAGATTCCGCGCCCGCCGAGAGGCCGTGAAGAAGTGCCGGTTCAGATATCCCGATTGCTTGACGCCCATCAGATCATCATTGCCGATTGCCGAAAGATGGCCAAACGTGCGCAGGAGATCGGCGATGAAGGAACCAATGACCTGGTAGTCAGTGAAGTTCTGCGCACCAATGAACTCCAGTCCTGGTTCATCAGTGAACATCTGGTGGATATGCCGCTCGTGCATGCAGTTGATAATGCCCAGGACAAGAAGATCGCTTCTTAAGTTCATTCCCATAGCAACAGGAAAATCTCAGACGGCGAAGTCAAAAGCTTCGCCGTCATCTGGGATTACGATGTCCACTCCCGCAGCCTCAGTTTTTTCCGCCAGCTCACTGCGCGTCACCAGACAATGGTTGATGGCCTCCATGTGCACGGCGATGATCTTCGCCTTCGGCGCTGCATGGCAAACATGGATTACATCGGCCGGCATCATGGTGATGGAATCGCCTTCCAGGAACCTTGCTCCGCCTGCGTTTAGAACGATTACATCGGGATGAAAGTGCTTGATTGTATCCAAGACTTCATGGCACCAGATGGTATCTCCAGCAATGTAAAGCGTGGGCTCATCTTCATTCTGTAAAACGTAGCCGCTGACCGGGGCCATAGCTTTGCCGATGTCACCTGTGCCGTGCTGCCCGCCGGTGCGCGTGATGCAGATCTTGCTCCAGTTGCGCGCGTCGTGAACGGTGGCGGCATTTACAAAGTGTGTCGATTCCATCTTAGGCAGGTCTTCCGGCTGGCAAAACAGCGGCAGGTCTTTCGCTACAAGCTGGATCGCAGCATCGTCCCAATGATCGCGATGCGTGTGTGTGACCAGTACGCCATGAACTCCATCAAGCACCTGCTCCACCGGGATTGGCAGAGGAACAAGCGGATTCGGCCGTGGATGCGGCGAATTCTGGATTGCAGCCATGGCGCCGGCGTCGCTTAACATGGGATCGACGAGAAGGCGCATGTTCGCGTAGTCGATCAGCAATGTGGCGTGGCGGACGAGTTGGATCCTCATGGCTGGAAAATCTCTTTCGCCGCCTGCACTGTATTGCAGTGGATGGTCACGGTATCTTCCACGCGATGAGCGTAGCCGCCGGCGTACGTGACCATCACGGGAATGTTGCGAGTTTTAGCCACTTTGAGCACCAGTTCATCGCGTCGCTTCAATCCTTCAATGGTCAAAGCCAGTCCGCCCAGCTGATCTTCTTTATACGGATCGGCCCCGGCGATATAGCAGATCAGCTCCGGTTCAAAATGCCGGAAAGCCGAGCTGAGCGCATGGTCTAGCCAGCCGAGATATTCTTCGTCATTGGTTGCGTCAGGAAGATGAACGTCAATCGATGACGGCGGCTTATACGCCGGATAATTGTGAGCCTGATGTAGTGAAATGGTAAATACTTCCAGCTCGCCGGCGCTGGGCCCGTGGGGATTGAGATCGCTGCTGGTACGCCGGAGGTCATGGCGAATGCTTCCCGAACTCGGCCGGTTATTGGGATTTTCCCGCGGAGGAAAGATCGCCGCTGTACCGTTGCCGTCATGTACATCCAGATCAACCGTCATGGCGCGCGTCAACCTGCCTTCATGGTGCATGCGCCTGATTGCTACCGCAACGTCGTGCACCACGCAGAAACCCTCACCATGATCAGGAAATGCATGATGAAATCCGCCGCCAATGTTCACAGCTATTCCGCTGCGCAAAGCCAGATCAGCCGCCAGAATAGAACCTCCGGCAGCCAGCCAGAATGCTTTCACCAGCTCAGGCGAGTAGGGAACTTCCATCTGCATCTCTTCCGTAGCGGAAAGTGTTCCTGTCTTCAGCTTGTGCACGTACTCGCGCGTGTGTACCAGCAGTACGTCTTCGTCACTGGCAGGCGTTGGCGTTATAAAGTCACTGGCCTCGGCCAGTCCCGTTTCCAGCAGGCGCTTGTGGATCAGCCGGTATTTCTCGGCAGGGAAGACATGCGCTCCAATGGGCAGGTAATAGTCGTCGCTGTACACCAGTTTGAATGGGAGCATGACTGACCAGAGTAACGCGGGCAGGGGCGAACGCGCAAAGCCCAACGCCCAACATACAACGCGTCCAACGCAGCAAATCATGGCTGAATACAATGGATGACTTGCATCATCCAATACGGTGCAGTCCAATGGGTCCCAAATTGAAACCATTGCAGCAGGAGAATTCTTGAGCATGCCGACCGCTTCCAGACTTTCAAAAACACCGCTTTCCATCCTTGACCTGGCCCATCTTCGCCGGGGAGGCACAGTGGCAGACGCCTTTCACAAAACTCTCGATCTGGCGCAGCACGCGGAGAAGTGGGGCTATAAGCGTTTCTGGCTGGCGGAACACCACAATATCCCCGGCGTCGCCTGCTCAGCTACGTCGGTATTGATCGGCTATGTGGCGTCAGGGACGTCTTCTATTCGCGTCGGCTCTGGCGGAATCATGCTCCCGAACCACGCGCCGCTGGTGATTGCCGAACAATTTGGAACGCTCGAAGCGCTCTATCCTGGACGAATTGATCTCGGGCTGGGCCGGGCGCCGGGCGGCGACTTCGCTGTAATGCGGGCACTTCGTCGCGGCCTTGGCAGCAATGGCGATGATTTTCCTGAACTCCTGGAAGAACTGCGCGGGTTTCTTTCGCCGGCAAAGCCGGGCCAGACTGTGTCCGCAATTCCTGGAGCGAATACCAGGGTTCCGATCTGGCTGCTTGGCTCCAGCAACTTCAGCGCTCAACTGGCGGCCATGCTCGGCTTGCCTTTTGCTTTTGCAGGGCATTTTCAGCCCGATGGCATGGTGGAAGCGCTTGAATTGTATCGGCGCAACTTCCGCCCATCAGAAGTTCTTGAGCGACCGCACTCCATGGCTGGCGTGCCGGTGATGGTTGCGGAGACTGACGAGCGTGCCCGATACCTGGCCACCACGCCACAGCAGATGTTCCTGAATCTCATCCGCGGCAATCCTGGCCCGCTGGTCCCTCCCGTTGAACACATGGAATGGAATGCGCTGGAGCGTGCCGCGGTCCAGGCCAAATTCCGCGCTGCGATTTTTGGCAGTCCGGAAACGGTGCGCGAAGGCCTGGAGAAATTTCTGGAAGAAACGCACGTAGATGAGCTGATGGTAGTCAGCAATCCGTTTGAGCATAAGGACAGATTGCGTTCGTATGAATTACTGGCGGAGTTGGTTGGGGTAGAGAAGAAAGCGGAAGAAGTCACTGAGGCGGTTCGGTAGAAACAATCTGATTCATTGTTCTGACTCGAGAGTAGCTACTGTCGCGCCAGCGATGATTTTTACCTCAGTCATTCCGAGCGCTGTCGGAGTTCTGCTAAGCGGAACGACGGCGAGAGAGGAACCCCGAGGATGCTTACTAGACCACGCTGCTTCAGGGAATTTCCTCGATGGTCTCGACTTTCAGGCTCATGTTGAAAGACGTTAGAGAGACAGTTCGCTCGTAGACTCTCGTTTGTTTGTCGATTTTAGTCTCAACCATCCGACAATGGCCAGACCGGCAATCAGGAAAATTGTGAGAGCAACCATAGGTCTTTGGAACGCCCTGAGTCCAAACGTTTCGAAAAAGCCGTAGAGAAATCCCGCAACCATCAACACCGTTATCGCGGGCTTGGTGGCTGGGAGTCCGGCGCCCTTATAACCAAGGAATTTGCCAAAGGACTCCCAAATCGTTAGCGCGGAGATGAAATAAAACATCTCGGCTGTTACATGAAGCCAATCTTTTGTGGATCCCATGCGACCCTTCTGGTAAGTGCCTGAAGTTTACTCCATCCCCCATTCTGGTTCCCAGCCCTTTGTTTTGTTAAAATCTATTGGTAATACCTAAAACTTTCCCGTCCTGATTTCCGGAAAATCCTAAATTTCTGTGAAAACCACCAACGGGCGAGGAGTGTGCAATCGAGTGAAGCGCGGCAAGACAGCGGTGATAGTCGGCGCCCAATGGGGCGACGAAGGCAAAGGTAAGATCGTAGACGTTCTCTCCCACAGTTTTTCCGTCGTGGCGCGATACGCCGGAGGCCACAACGCCGGCCATACGGTCATCATCCAGGGCAATAAATTTGTTTTGCAGCTTGTGCCCTGCGGCGTGCTCCGTGATGGATGCCGCGCCGTGATCGGCAACGGCGTGGTGCTTGATCCCATGGCTTTCCTCAAGGAAGTGGGTAAGCTTCGGGAGGCGGGCGTAAAGGTTGACGGCAATCTGTTTATCTCCAACCGCGCCCATGTGATTCTGCCTTACCATCGCATGATTGAAATGGGTGCGGAAAATGCTCCCGGCCGCGTCAAGATCGGCACCACATCACGCGGCATTGGTCCAGCCTATGAAGACAAGATGGGACGCCGCGGTCTGCGCGTGGCCGACCTGCTGGACTCCACTTTGCTCAAGACGACGATTGAGAATGCCTGCCGCGAAAAGAACATGATCGCGCACGCGCTCTTCAACTCGGAGCCCATTGATGCGGAAGCCATGTATCGCGAGTACGCTGAAGCCGCGGAAAAGATCGCTCCCTTCGTCACCGACACAGCTCTGCTGCTGAACAAGGCGATTGCCGCCGGCGAGTCGGTGATGTTTGAAGGCGCGCAGGCGACCATGCTCGATATCGATCACGGAACTTATCCGTTTGTGACATCATCTAGCGCCAGCGCTGGCGGAGCCGTGATCGGCACGGGCGTTCCTCCGAATGCGATTCAAACGGTGATCGGCATCACCAAAGCTTATTGCACGCGCGTAGGCGGCGGTCCATTTCCCACGGAAATACAAGGGCCGCTCGCGGAAGATATTCGCAAACGCGGCATGGAATATGGCGCGGTAACCGGGCGTCCACGGCGTTGCGGATGGGTCGATCTACCGCTGCTTCGTTACGCGCAGATGATCAACGGCGTGAACTGGTGGGTGGTCACCAAGCTTGACGTGCTCGACGACCTAGACGAAGTGCCTGTATGCGTCGGCTACAAGGTAAATGGTAAGAAGACAGATTCCATTCCCGCGCTCGCCACTGGCTTTGAAACCGTTGAGTGCATCTATGAAAAGATGCCGGGATGGAAGACATCCACCGAAGGCATCACCGTGTTTGACAAGCTGCCGAAGAAAGCCCAGACCTATTTGCAATTTCTGGAAAAGGAAACGGGCGCGAAGATCGGCATGGTTTCGACTGGCCCGGATCGCGACCAGACCATGTTCATTCCGGAGTTTGAGGCTGAGATTATCGGCATCCAGGATGGCAGGATCGCCAAAGCAAAGTAATTGCTAAAATCGCTGGTGACACGGGGTGGAGCAGGCATTTATGCCTCCTGAACACTGATTTTCTCTTCCCCACACGGGGTGGAGCAGGCATTTATGCCTGCGGCCGAGCTTGCTCAGGAATTGGCTTTAGCCACTGAGGTAACGAGACGCCATCGATAAATCACTGCGTTCAGGATGCTTTCCCCCTTTTGTCATCCTGAGCGGAGTCGGAGCGAATGCGACGGCGCAGTCGAAGGATCTATGTATTTTTAGATTTGCCGCCCCTGGAGTTTTCTTCTTGAGTGGAGGATTCAATGATCGTATTGAAAGTCGACATGATGGTGAAGCCCGGCATGGAAGAAAAATGCAAGGAACTGGTCCGCCATCTGCATGAACATTCGCGTAAGGAACCTGGGTGCGTTCAATACGTGGGCCATCAATCCACAGACGATCCTCGCAAATTCATGTTCTACGAAGTTTACAAAGACGAAGCCGCGCTCCAGGCCCATCGCGACTCAGCCCACTTCAAGCAATATGTGATCGGCGGCCTGGACGGAATTATGGAAGACAGATCGCGCACGCTTTACCGGGAAGTAAAGTAACTGCCATCCCCGCCCGCATCCGCGTTTCATGTCCGATAAATAAGAAAGGGAGCCCGAGTCAGGCTCCCTTTTTCATCTATGCATGTGCCAGATTCCCGCGCTATTTGGCGGTTATCTTGTGAGCGGCGGAAGTTGACCCATTTAAGTTTGCATCACCGTTGTATCGAGCGGTGATGGAATGAGTTCCCACGGACAACGAAGGAACCGTGAAGGTAGAAGTCCCGTTGGTAACCGGTATTGCGAGGGAGATTTGTGTGCTCCCGTCAAAGAACAACACCGTACCTGACGCACTGGAAGGATTGATTGTCGCCAGGAACGTTACTGGCGCTCCAGGTTTAACGGCGGTATCGCTTTCACCTATTTCCAGCTCGACCGTGGTTCTGGCTTTGGAAACGGTCATAGAAAAGGCAGTGGAGACGGAACCATTGAAGTTTGCATCGCCACTGTACTGGGCAACAATGGAATGGCTCCCGGCTCCCAGACCGGAGGTGCTGAAGCTCGCTGTTCCGCTGCTGACGGAAATGCTTCCGGTGATTGGAACATTTCCATCAAAGAAGATCACGGTTCCGGTTGCCGAGGTGGGAGCAACTCCGGCAGTGAAGGTGAGCGCCGCGCCGAACACTGAAGGATTGGCTCCAACGCTCAAGACAACAGTGGTGGCAGAGTTTGCTTTCGGGCTATTCACAGTCTCCGCAAGAGCTGCGGATACGGTGGCGTTGAATGTGGCATCGCCGCTGTACTGCACGGTGATGGAGTGACTTCCCACAGGCAACGTTGAAGTGGTGAAGCTGGCTGACCCTGAAGAAAGCGGTATGGCACCGGTAAGAGCTGTTCCGCCATCCAGGAAAATCACGGTACCGGACGCCGAAGCAGGTGCGACGGTTGCAGTAAAGGTGAGTGAATCTCCGCTGATGGAGGGGTTCGCGCCCGCGCTAAGAGCTACTCCCACACTCGCGTTGGCCTTTCTCACGTTTTGAATTAGCTCCAGGCTTGTGGATGCGCTGAGCTGGTTGTTGCCCGTATAACGGGCGGTAATGGAATGGGTTCCGAGCGCCAGCCCGGCTGTGCTGAAAGACGCTGTTCCGTTGTTCAACGGAATCGCGTTTGAAATTGGCGCGTTGCCATCAAGGAACTGGACTGCGCCGGTCGCCGTGCCCGGAGTGACCGTCACAGTGAAGACCAGGTTGTCGCCCGCGATGGACGGGTTCGAGCCAGTGGTTAAGCCGACAGACAGGTTGCTGGCTGACGTACGCAGAAGAACGGGGTTGTTCCGTACGTTCTGGAATATGAACGGCCAGTCGTTTTTGGATGGATCAAACGGCGCATGTGTATCCAGAATCGTTACTATTCCGGGAAACGTTGTAGGCGTGCTATTGCCTTGATAAGCCACAGCGATGTCCGTGGTTCCGTCCTGATTGAAGTCGCCGAGAGCAGGCGCTGGATAGGCGAACAGCCCGATGAGCGCCCATGATTTTGCGACGTTTCCATTGCTTCTGAGCGCCACCAATTGGGGTGTGCTGCCGGAGAAATCAACGAGCGACGTTACGATTTCAGGGAAGCCGTCTCCATCGATGTCACCGATTACGACAGATCCATAACCGATGATGTTGGCCGTAAGCGGCCATGCGCCGGGGAAAAGAGTTCCATCACTGTTGAAAAGATAGATGGCGGCTTCGCGAGAGAGCACAATTTCTTCATGCCCGTCGCGATTGAAGTCGCCAACGGCAATGGAAACTGAAGGGAATTGATTTCCGCCCTGTACTGAGACGTCTACCGGCCAACCGGGCCGTTCCGTTCCGTCCGGTTGGAAAACGTGGAATGTCGCCTGTGGACCGTTCAGGTTCAGAAGCAAGGTTTCGATTTTGCCATTGTGATCAAGATCGGCAGCAACCATGGCAAAGGGAATTCCTGTGAGTATGGGTGCGTTAAATGGCTTCGGCGTTCCGTCATGACCAAAGAGCCGCAAAGCGTACGTTGTAGAAGTCAGGCCTTCCTGGACGAGAACTTCTTTGGCGCCATCACCATCAAAATCGCCGGCGATGACGCGCGTGTGGTTGAACCACGACTTTAAACTGTTCCGGTCCTGTATCTGGATTGGAAAGCCGCTTGCCTGCTGGCCATCTGGTTTCCACGCGAAAACAAAAGCGGTATTGGTATTGAAATCGCTTCCAACCGCAATGCTTTCCAACTGGAAATTGCTGTTCAAATCATCCAGCACCAGAGGATCGATAGTCAGGTCTACATTCAGTCCGGGCGTGAAAATGTCGAAGCTGTTATCCGGGTGAATGACCCGAATCACATTGAAATCCGGCATCACGGCTTCGTCACCCGGGAGTCCATCAATGTTTCCGACGGAGGGCTGGTGGAAACTGCCAAACTGATCAAGATTGGTTTTGTGGAAAGAGCCATCCAGATTGAAAACCCAGGACGCGGCAGGTATGGTTCCCTGATTCGGGCTTTCCATGACCAAACGAAACGTTCCATCGGGATTGAGGGCCGGGACCACTCCCGAGTTGAATTGGGGCCTAAGGTCGACGGAAACCGGCCAGTTCGCTGATAACAGGTCGGGCTCCAGATAAACCGTGCTGGACACCTGTGCAAAGCCGGCGCCATTCACTGTCAGGATTATGTTGTAAAAGCCGGCTTGGGTGATGGACGAAGTATCCCACGTTGCCAGTTGGCCATTGCCGACCGGGGAAAGTCCGTTGCCGGTGAGCGTGATTCCTGTTGATTGAAAGCTAGTATCGTTAGGCCCAAACCATTGCACAGTGAAATTCTGGAACCCCGGAATGGTCGCTGTGCCGGTGATCGGGAGCAGACTGCCCGGCTTGTACTCTCCGCCATTGACGGGACTGGTGATTTTGGTCAGCGTCAAAGTGAACTGGGTGCGATCCACAAAGGCCCCGCCGTTTGAATTGAAGGCGGTAAGACGGATCGTGTAAGTCCCATCAAACAGATTGCTGGGATCAAGTGCGCCCAAGGTGCCTGAAGCGGGAGTAAAACTATTAAAGAATTGTGTCCAGAAGAAAGGTTGTGTTCCCTGACCGTACTCCAGTACATAACTTGAGAATCCGGTGCCCTGGGCGAAGCCGGAGACAGTGATGGGACCGAGGGGACTTGCGCCAAATTGTAAACCGGTGATTCTGGCTTCGAGCGGATTGGTGACTGCAACCGCAGCGGCGGCGTTGAGGTTGCCGTATCCGAATCGAGTGTCGAAATTATTAGGCGTAGCGGATGAACGAAGTACCTGGCGAACCTGTTCGGTCGAAAACGCAGGATTCTGCGATAACGCCAGTGCGGCTACCCCGGAGACATGCGGCGCAGCCATACTCGTGCCGTCTAATCGCATATAGCCATCCGCCACGGGAATGCCCAGGAATGTCCCAGCGGCTTGCAGGGAAAGGATGTCAACGCCTGGAGCCGTGACGTCAATCTTGGAGCCGAAGTTCGAGAAAAAGGCGAAGTTGCCGAACGGATCCGAAGCAGCAACTGTAATCGCCTCCGGAGAACTGGCGGGGAAAAAGGTGGATGCGTCCTGGCTTGAATTGCCCGCTGATGCCACGAAGACAGTACCCAATCCGGTGGCAAATTGAATCGCTTCTTCAATAGATTGGGAACTATCCGGGCCACCCCATGAAGCATTGATAATGTCCGCCCCGTTACTGGCTGCATAGATGATTGCCGGAGCCAGGGTAAAGTCAAATCCTGATCCGCTATCGTCCAGAGCTTTTACTGCCATTACGTGGGAATGCCAAGCGACACCAATTACACCGATGCCATTGTCCCCGACGGCGGCGATGGTGCCGGCTACGTGAGTTCCGTGGCCATTGTGATCGGAAGGATCATTGTTGTTAAAAACGAAATTCCAACCGCGAATGTCATCAATGAAGCCGTTCCCGTCATCGTCAAAGAAGTTTCCGTCCACTTCGTTTGGATTGGTCCAGATATTTGCGGCAAGGTCAGGATGGTTGTAGTCCACACCGGTATCAACTACGGCAACTACTACTCCGTCACCTTGCGAGCTGTCCCAGGCCGCTGGAGCATTGATCGCGGAGAGGCCCCACAGGTCGGCGTAAGGCTGTCCCCATGAGCCGCTGGTCGCTAGAAAAGGGTCGTTCGGTATCTGTTTAGAGGAAAAGGTGTGGGCCGGTTCGGCAAACTCCACGTCAGGGTCAGCCTTGAGACTTTGCAAGGTTTGAGACCTTTGTCGGGCTGTCATGGCGCTGAAATCAAGGACATAAGTGCGAGAAAGCTCCGGAGCGGCGGCCGGACGTGCATTGCGGTGCGCACGAGCCGCAAACCGTTGACGAAGATTTTCAGAGAACTGGGCGTCTGACCATCCGTGCTGCTTTTTGGCATGGATGATTTGCGGATACATTGGTGTCAGCTGGTTGGCCGAATGGCGGCTCATGAAGCTTTGCACATGGATGCCCCGGGCCTGACCGGACCGGATTTTCATCTGCTGGAAGGGCGTGGCTGCTGAAAACTGTGATTCCGCCTCCTGGGCGATTGCTGGTTTCAGCTTTACGATCATTCGTTCCGTCTGTGGCCCGGTCGCAGCTCCTGTGGTCTGGGCATGAGCCATGCTGGCCATGGCGGCTGCCAGCAATACCAGAACTTTCGCGAAGCTAGCGGTTTTGTAAAGATATCTTGAGTTCAGCGATACATTGCGTAGATATACAGTGCTGGTTCTGAAATACATTCGTACTCCCGTTGGGCAGGCTGTGGTGTTAACTAAGTAGATTTGAAGTGAATACGTGGGGGATTGTAGCTTAGAACTAATAGGTTACGTAGCAAAGAGATTAATATCCCAGGTTATCTGTAGTTACCTAAGTTGCTGCTCTATGCTTAAATTGGATTTTATGTTGACTCGGATATTAGTTTCGTGCTGATTCCCGCAGCGTGTAGATCTCGGTGTGTAGATTAAAGAGTCGAAGAGGAATGTTTCTCGTCGGGAGAAGGCCCCTGCAGGAGGGGTGGATTGGCAGGAAATCGCGGAATAATTGTCAGTAACGTTTTGTCGAAGGGAAAGGCGAAGCCGAGCTGATCGACAGCTCCGCCTTCTTGATTTACTTCACTATCTCGCAGCCACGGAAGAAATAGCTGAGTTCAAAACGCGCGGTATCATCCGCGTCAGAACCGTGGATGGCGTTCTTCTCAATGCTCTCCGCCCATTTTTTGCGGACCGTTCCCGGTTCGGCGTTCGCCGGATTGGTTGCGCCCATCAGTTTGCGCAGATCGGCGATGGCGTTGTGCTTCTCCAGCGCGAGAACAACGATCGGGCCACTCGACATAAACGTGGTGAGCGAATCAAAAAACGGCCGGCTGGCATGGACGGCGTAAAAGCCTTCCGCTTGCTGCTTGGTGATCTCCACCATTCTCATGCCAATGATACGGAAGCCGTTTTGCGTGATCATGTGAATGATGTCGCCGGTTGCGCCCTTGGCCACGGCGTCAGGCTTTACGATCGAAAAAGTTCTTTGCAGAGTATCCATGTGCTTGTTGCTTCTCCTGATTTGTGCGGGACGCGCGTGCACGTCCGCATGAATGTTTTTATTTCGATGGCTTGATGCCCGCACGGTCAAAGAGTGTCTGGGCAATCAACGCTGGAGACTTTGCTACAGCGATTCCGGCTGCTTCCAGCGCTTTGATCTTGTCGGCCGCCGTACCTTGTCCTCCGGAGATGATGGCGCCTGCATGTCCCATGCGGCGTCCCGGAGGCGCGGTCTGTCCGGCGATGAAAGCCGCTACCGGCTTTTTCACGTTCTGCTTGATGTAGGCCGCTGCGGTTTCTTCGGCGTTGCCGCCGATTTCGCCGATCATGATGATGGCTTCGGTTTCCGGATCTTCATTGAACAGTTTCAGCGCGTCAATGAAGTTGGTGCCGATAATGGGATCACCGCCAATGCCAATGGCGGTTGACTGACCCACGCCGCGCGTAGTGAGCTGATAGACAGCCTCATAGGTCAACGTGCCGGAGCGCGAAACAATGCCGACATTGCCTTCTTTGTGAATGTGGCCAGGCATGATGCCGACTTTGCATTTGCCGGGCGAGATGATTCCCGGGCAATTCGGACCAATCAACCGTGACTTTCCTTTGATCTTCAGATACTCATAAGCGCGGACCATGTCCAGCACCGGAATGCCTTCCGTGATGCAGATGATCAGCGGAATTTCCGTGTCCACGGCCTCCATGATGGCGTCGGCGGCGAACGGTGGAGGAACAAAGATTACGGTGGCGTTGGCGCCCGTCTTCTCCACTGCTTCCTGCACGGTGTTGAATACCGGCCAGCCTTCATGCGTGGTGCCGCCTTTGCCGGGAGTTACACCGCCGACAACCTGCGTGCCGTAAGCCTGCGCGCCTTTGGCGTGGAATGTTCCTTCGCGCCCGGTAATGCCCTGGACGATGAGTTTGGTCGATTTATTGACTAGAACAGCCATGTGTCTTTTTCCCTGTCAGATCTTTCCACTTATGCGCGTCCTGCCGCGGCCACTACTTTTTCCGCCGCATCTTTCATCGTGTCGGCCACCTGGAAGTTCAAGCCTGAATTCTTCAGGATCTCGCGACCCTGTTCCACGTTGGTTCCTTCCAGTCGCAAAACCAGCGGCAGCTTGAGGTTGGTCGCTTTGGCCGCTTCCACCACGCCGTTGGCCAGTGTGTCCACGCGCAGAATGCCGCCGAAGATGTTGATCAGGATGGCCTTTACGCCCTTGTCACTCAGCAGGATCTCGAACGCATGACGGATCTGCTCCGCGTTGGCGCCGCCGCCCACGTCCAGGAAGTTGGCCGGCGAACCGCCTGCGTATTTCACAATGTCCATGGTCGCCATGGCCAGGCCTGCTCCGTTCACCATGCAGGCAATGTTTCCATCCAGCTTGATGTAATTGAGGCTGTACTTTGAGGCTTCCACTTCCAGCGGATCTTCTTCGTTCACGTCGCGCAGTTCGCGCAGGTCCTTGTGGCGGAAGAGCGCATTATCGTCAAAGTTAATCTTGGCATCGAGAGCGAATAAATGTCCGTCCGTGGTGGTGATGAAAGGATTGATCTCCATCAGAGACGAATCGGTGTCGACAAACGCGCGATAGAGGCCGGTCATGAACTTTACCGCTTCATTGATCTGCTCAGGTTTTAGACCCAGCCCGAAGGCCAGCTTACGTGCGTGATAAGGCTGGAAGCCGATGGTGGGATCAATGGCTACTTTGATAATCGCTTTGGGGTCCTTAGCCGCGACTTCTTCGATTTCCATGCCGCCGGCTTTTGAAGCCATGAACACAGGGAGCGCCGTAACCCGGTCGACGACCATGCCAAGGTAGAGTTCCTGCTCGATCGGAAGTGTCTCTTCGATCAAAAGCCGTTGTACGATCTTGCCTTCAGGGCCGGTCTGGTGCGTAACCAGCTTCATGCCAAGAATTTTGTCAGACCAGCTCCTGGCCTCTTCCAGGTCCTTGGCCACTTTCACGCCGCCTCCTTTGCCGCGGCCTCCGGCATGGATCTGGGCTTTCACCACCACGCCTTTTGCCCCCTGCTCAAAGAGGCGTTTTGCCGCCGACTCGGCTTCTTCGCGGGTGAGGGCCATCTCACCGCGGGGAATGGCGACGCCGTATTTCGCAAGGATTGTCTTTGCCTGATACTCGTGTATTTTCATGTCGATTGGGTTCTACTGGTGAAGCTGGAACGTAGAAGAGAACCTGTGATTTTATAAGACGAGCGGCAGATTCAGCAATGCGGGGCCGCTCCAGGGTTGACACTCGATTTTCAACGTACTTAAATCCGTACTATGAGCTCTCTGAAAATAAAAGGGGACATTTACATCGGCGTTCGCGACCTGAAAGCAGCTCTCGCCTGGTATAAGGAGAAGTTTGATTTACAGGAATCTCCGCAGCCAACGGATGAGGAGATTGGCGACGTCGCGCTTGTCTCTGCCAATGGCGACCTAGTCATCGCCTTTGGCGCCCCGAATCCCGCAAACGTAGAGACGCGCATCTTCTCTGTCAACGACACGAAAAAGGCCCGGGAATGGCTGTCTGCCAGGGGGATAAGTGTGGGGCCGCTTCAGGTCGACAGGCAAGGCACGCATTACTTTGAAATGCGCGACCTCGAAGACAACATGATTGAGTGTTGTGAAGAACCGTAGGCTTTGGGACGTCGTCAATGGCCGAAACGATAGGCAAACCCAGAGGATGAGCGACCTGTAAGCACGCCACCAGGAAACATAAGTTCGACTTCGATAAGGCGGAACGTCAGGTGGTTGCCCAGCCTGATATCGAAACCACCGCCGGGAGCTATCGTCGTGCTCCAATTGGCGGGCTGGCCTTGCTGGGTGCTGCGTTGCGTGCCCGCTAGAAATTGGACGAAGCCAGAAGCTGGAATGCTCAGCTGTTTGTGCGGCCGAAAGCGCGGCGCTATGAGGCGAAATTCGTTGCTGTATAGCCTGGGACCCGCCAAAAAACTGGTGAACGCCTCATGCTGGTCAGAAACAAAATTGTGCCCTATATCAGCAACAAGACTGAAGTTTGGTGCTCCTCTCCATTCCCCTCCAATGCGGAAACCAGCTGCGCCTGAATCCCCGGGCGGAGTGCTTACATTTAAATTCGATGCCAATCCATAGATCTCCCATCTGCTGTTGTCCTGGGCGAGTGCGTTGAATGAAGTCGTGATCAAGAACAAATAAAGCAATATGAGCAATCGAGACATGCTTTCTCCTTACCGCCAACAGACTATGGCGCGGATCTTCCAGTCGATAGCGGCAAAGAGCGACAAAATACGGTGTTGCAATCCGTTCATCAGAATCCGTGATTTGAGAACATCACGATTGGCAATTCGCCCCCTGAACAGGTAGGCTGTTACATCACTCAACATGATCACAGACGCCATCCACAAGATTGCGCACCACCGCATCAACCTGAGCCGCGAAGAGTCGCGCACAGTGATGGGGGAAATTCTGGCCGGAAAGGCCAGTGACGCCCAGATTGCCGCGCTGCTTGTCGCCTTGCACATGAAGGGCGAGACCGTGGATGAGATCGTTGGTTTTGCCGAGGCCATACGCGCTGTGGCCCAGCCCATTGCCAACATGGATGGCTCCGCTCTTGACGTCAGCGGTACGGAACGTGAAGCGCTCGTCGATACATGCGGCACCGGCGGCGATGCCAGTGACACTTTCAATATTTCAACCGTGAGTGCGCTCACCATTGCCGGCGTCGGTGTGCGCGTGGCCAAGCACGGCAATCGCGGCATCACTTCCAAGTGCGGTTCTGCCGACGTGATGGAAGCTCTTGGCGTGAATATCACGCTGCCTTCGGGGCGCATCGCTGACTGTCTGAAAGAAGTCGGCATCGCTTTCATGTTCGCGCCTGCCATGCATACGGCGACCAAATATGTTCAGCCGGCGCGTCGTGAACTGCGTCCGCTGCGCAGCGTGTTCAATCTTCTGGGACCGCTCACCAATCCTGCCGGCGCGTCCGCCCAGGTAGTCGGCGTATATTCAGCCGACCTGGTAGGCAAGCTGGCCAAGGCTTTGCAGATGCTGGGATTGAATCGCGCCCTGGTGGTGCACGGCAGTGATGGTCTGGATGAAATCAGTATCACTGGTCCAACCACGATTGGTGAAGTCCGCGGCGAATGGGTACGTGTTTACGAAGTGACGCCCGACCAGTTCGGTTTCAAGACGGCCCCTGCCAGCGCCATCGTCGGCGGCGACGTGAAACAGAATGCCGAGATCATCTGGAGCATTCTGGATGGAGAGAAATCGCCGCGTCGCGATATTGTCCTGATGAATGCTGCTGCGGCACTGGTGGCGGCCGGCAAGGCCGACTCGTTGAAAGAGGCCATGCCTCTGGCGGTGGACTCGATTGACTCTGGAGCGGCCCGGTCGAAGCTGGGTGCGCTGGTGGAGTTTACGAACCGCCGATATCTTTAATGCGAAAACCGCTTGAGGCCCGTTAATACGAAAACCGCTTAAGGCCCCATTTCCGCCTAAAATTGTTTTCGCTCCTGGATCCGCATCGCGCCAGTGCTGCGTTCGACGTCCGTGAAACCAATCCTCTAAAACGCCCGCCCGGTGATCAGCGCGCGGACCCCTGCGAAAAGAACAAGTCCGGCGGTAGCCATTACGAACAGCGCAAAGATGCAACCGAGCACGGTGCCTCGTTGCAAGGCCGCATCATCGGTGAGCGGTTCCATGGTGAATGCAGGTCTGCCTTGGGCCGGAGAACGGTCCACCGTGTCTCCGGGCCTTTCGATCACCACGCCCTCACCGTCTGAGAAGCGAATAAGTCCTTCATTTTCCATGGCCGGAATAGTTTAGACGCCGGAATCTCTGCGCGTGCAGGGAAAGTTCAAAAACATTTTTTTCCGAAACTCTTGACAGACGGCAATATGTAACCGTATGGTTACATCTGTAATGAGAAACCAACCGGTTACGTATTCCCAACACAATGCTTTCCAGGCGGTAGCCGACCCCACGCGGAGGGCGGTGCTGGACCTTTTGCGGCAGGGTAGTCTGCCGGCAGGGGATATCGCCCGCCGGTTTCCGGTTTCGCGTCCGGCCATTTCCAAGCACCTGCGAGTGCTGCGCGGAGCAGAGCTGGTGCGGGAAGAAAAGATCGGCCGGCAACGCATGTATCACCTCAATCCCAGGCCATTGCGTGAAATTGATGGTTGGATTGAGCAGTACCGGAAATTCTGGCAGGCCAATCTGGCCGGATTGAAGAAGTTTGTGGAAGAGCAGGAAGCCAGGAAGAACAAGCTGTGACTAAGTCATTTGCGCGAGGAGAAGACGAATGGTCAACATAAGCTCAACCGAGGATGCTGTGATCGGAGACGTGGAAATTGCCGCACCGCCTGAAGCGGTTTTTGCTGCCATAACCGATTCTGAGCAGCTGAAGCAGTGGTGGGGTGACGGTAAGAATTACAAAGTCGACCGCTGGGAAGGTGAGATTCGTGTGGGCGGAAGGTATCGCAGCATTGGTAAGGGACACACAGGCGATCCGTTCGAGGTGAGCGGTGAGTACGTAACCGTGGATCCGCCTCGCCTGCTGGTCTATACCTGGGAAGCCAGCTGGACCGGAGACGTTCCCGCCAGTGTTGTTCGCTGGGAACTGAATCCATCAGGCGGCGGAACTCACCTGCGTGTTACCCACAGCGGCTTCAGCCAGTTCCCGCAGATGATCCAGATGTACAGCAATGGATGGCCCGGCGTACTGGCATGGCTGAAAGGCTTTGCCGAGCGCAAAGTGGCTGCCCAGGCATGAAGACCTAAGGCATGTAAGACCTAAGGATGGCGAGGGCGAAGCAGCTTGACTGCGGAGCCCTTAAAGAAAAAGGGTGAGCCGATGCGAGCGCTGTGCCGCGCGAGCAAAAGGCGAGGGCAAAGCAGCTCTGCTGCGGAGCCCTTAAAGAAAAGAAAAAGGGTGAGCCGATGAGAGCGCTGTGCCGCGCGAGCAAGAGGCGAGGGCAAAGCAGCTTGACTGCGGAGCCCTTAAAGAAAAAGGGTGAGCCGATGAGAGCGCTGTGCCGCGCGAGCAAAAGGCGAGGGCAAAGCAGCTTTGCTGGGGAGCCCTTAAAGAAAAAGCACACGGCCAAGTCCGTGTTGGAGGAAACATGAAAATTCGCACCGTCGCAACACTGATTGCTTCACTCATATTTTCACTGCTGTTGTCCCTGCCCTGCTGGGCAGCTAGCGACTCTGCTTCCGGCTTTGCCTCTCTCAAGAACCTTGCCGGCCAATGGGAAGCAAAGGACGAGAAGGGTAATCCTGCCATCACCACGTGGAAGCTGGTGTCCGGCGGATCCGCCCTGATGGAGCAAATGCCTCACGATAGCATGGTCACCATGTATCACATGGATAACAATCGCCTGTTGATGACCCACTATTGCAGCGCCATGAACCAGCCGCGCATGCAGGCGGAAGTCTCTCCTGATGGAAAAACCATCGTCTTCAGCTTCGTCGATGGCACGAACATCGCCAAGCCGAGTGCCGGACATATGCAGAAGATGATTCTGACCATGCAGGACCAGGACCACTTTTCGGAAAAATGGACCTTTGCGGGCGAGGGTCAAGAAAACACAAAGACAATCCAGTACACACGCAAGCAGTAGCTGAAAAGACAAATCCCGCCCTTGATCGAGAGGCCATCGCAGATCCGGTGGCCTCTTCGCTCACTTCGCCATTCACCACTTTTCTAAGTTGCTAAGACTCATTCCCACACTGCGACCTTAGTAAATCCTTTGCTGAGCTTTGTCTTGCGACAACGTCACGCGTTGCTATCACATCCAACCCAAAAGAAAACATACAGAGAACGCTGATTCTGGGGGAGTACAGCAATGAGGAACCGCAAATTCATATTTCTTGCAGCTTTGAGTTTTGTGCTGGTGATTAGCGCGTGGGCGAGAGAAGACAAGCTGGTGAATACCGGCACGGCGCCCGCGGCGCAAGGCAAGATCAATACATCCAATGATCGGAATGGCAATACTGAGGTGGAAGTGCAGGTGAAGCATATGGCCACACCGCAATCGCTCACACCGCCAAAACAATCGTACATGGTCTGGGTGCAGCCGCGCGGGAAAGACGCTGAGCTGCTGGGCGCTCTGCGGGTGAATTCCGATCTGGGCGGCAGCCTGAAGGCGTCGACGACATATAAGGATTTCGATGTGCTGATCACGGCGGAAGATGACGCCAAGCCGGCGACTCCGTCCAGCGCTGTCATTCTCAAAGGCACCGTCGAAAGGAGGTAATTTGGACCCATCAACCGAAAGGCAGGGCCATAGGGCTCTGCCTTTTTTGTTTCTCGAGGTTTATCCCGAGCGGCGCGAGGGATCCCTACCGCTCGGATAAGGGCTTACTTCTGATAGTATGCCGCACATGGCTACCAGGGCTGCGGTAACACCAACTGCTTCGGGCATCGCGATCAAGTCCCTGATCGTGCTCATCCTCGTGAACATCATGAATTTTTACGACCGGCACGTGGGTGGTGCGCTGGCGGAACCTTTGCGCAAAGAGTTTGGCCTCACTGACACGCAGATCGGCATGATCGGCTCCATCTTCACCTGGCTTTATGCGTTTGTGGGATTGCCCATGGGATTGCTGGCAGACCGTGTGAGCCGCAAGCGCCTGCTGGCGGCCGGCATTGCTGTTTGGGGATCACTTACTGGATTGGCTGCCTGGGCCACCACTTATTTCATGCTGCTGGTTTCACGGCTGGGACTTGCGGTTGGCGAATCCGCATGCGCTCCCATCGCCACCAGTTGGATCGGCGATCTTTATCCTCCGGCGAAGCGATCGAGACCCCTGGCTCTCTTCATGCTTGGCGTACCGGTGGGCGGAGCGCTGAGTTTCTTTTTCAGCGGGCCGATTGCCCAGGCCTTTGGCTGGCGGCGTGCCATGATCGCGGCCGCCATTCCTGCGTTGCTGCTGGTTCCGGTGGTGCTGATGTTGCGCGAACCGGAGCGCGGAGCCGCGGAACCGCGACCGTCACTGGAGAAGGCATCTGTCTTAGATGTGTTCAAGGTTTCCACGTTCTATTGGATCATTCTTTCCGGTGCGCTGGTTAACTTCAATCTCTACGCATTGGGAACGTTTTTGCCCGCGTTCATGGGACGTGTGCATCATCTGCAGGTAGGCAAGGCAAACATCGCCACAGGGGTTGTTTATCTTGTTGGAGGATTGCTGGGCGGGACCTTCGGAGGACTTTGGGGCGACCGCATTGCGCGCCGTCGTCCTGATGGCCGCATGCTGATTGCTGCCACAGCGGCTTTCATCGCGGCACCCGCTGCTCTCATCGGCGTGCGCCAGGGATTCGGATCTTTATATATGGCCGTTGTCTTCCTGACTGCGGCCTATGGTTTGCTGAACATGTATTACGGCCTGGTCTATGCGTCCATACAGGATATTGTCGCGCCTGCCGTGCGTGGCACAGCCATGGCGATTTACTTTCTGGCCATGTATATTCTGGGCGCATCGTTCGGGCCAGTGATCACCGGCAAGCTTAGCGACAACCTTGCTCATCGCGCTGCGGCGGCTGCAGGCTCCGTAAAAGTTACGGAAGCTTTCCGTGCCATTGGTCTGCAACAGGCCATGCTGGTGATTCCCGTGCTGGCGCTGGGGTTGGGGCTGGTTCTGTATGCCGGTTCCAGAAGCATTGTGAAAGATGCGAGGCAAGTGTAGGTTCGCGTACCCAACAGTGTTCGAAAAGATCTGCGCGGCGCAGTTTTGCCGGCGAACACGGGGTGGAGCAGGCCTTCAGGCCTGCGGCAAGAATCGCTAAAAAAGGTTCGGCTTTAGCCGCTGAGGTCTGATCATCCGCTGTCGACAGTGATCTCCAAGCTACCTGACCTTGATGCCCAGGTCCTTCAACTGCGCTTCACTCACAGGGGTGGGCGCGTCCACCATCAAGTCAACAGCTTTGGCGGTCTTGGGGAAGGGAATCACTTCGCGCAGGCTGTCTGCTCCGGCCAGGATCATCACGATTCGATCCAGTCCCAGCGCGATGCCTCCGTGCGGAGGCGTGCCGTATTCCAGCGCTTCCAGGAAGAAGCCGAAACGCGAGCGAGCTTCTTCATCCGTCATGCCGAGGGCGCGGAAAATGGTGCTCTGTATGTCCTGGCGGTGAATACGAATGGATCCGGAACCAAGCTCGGTTCCATTCAGCACAATGTCATACGCCAGCGCGCGCACTGCGCCTGGATCAGATTCCAGCTTTTCCATGTCACGATCATGCGGCGACGTAAAAGGATGATGCGCCGCGTTCCAGCGCTTCGTCTCTTCGTCATACTCAAACATGGGGAAGTCAGTGACCCATGTGAAATGGAACCCACCCTGATGGAACGCCATATGCCGGTCGGCATACTTGCGCGCCAGTTCAACGCGGAATGCTCCTGCGGCGGTGAAAACGCCGTAGTCAGGGCGCAGTCCGGTCTTTTCAACCTGGGCCGGCCCGGCGATGAGCACAAGCAGATCGTCGGGCTGCGCGCCGGACATCTCGCGCAACTTCGTCACCGCTTCCGGGAAGGATTTTTCCAGGCGCTTAATGTCGTCGACCAGCCGCGCTTCTTTGCGTTCGCCGAAAAGCGGTCGGTTCTCGTCGCGTTCCTTGCGCGAGAGCTCGCCAATCTTCGGAATGCGAATCGCCACCACCGGTAGCTCAGGATTTAATTGCAGCGTCTCTAACTGCTCGGCGGTGAATGCCTCGCGCACGTTGGTCAGTTTCGGCAGACGGAGATCAGGCTTGTCGATGCCGTACTGGCGGATGGCCTCGTCATAGGTCATGCGTTTGAATGGAGGCTTCACTTCAAACCCTGCGACTTTGAATGCGGCCTGAAGGAAACCTTCTACGGTTTCAAATACACGGTCCATCTGCGGGAAAGTCATCTCCAGATCGATCTGGGTGAATTCGGGCTGGCGATCAGCGCGCAAATCTTCGTCCCGGAAACAGCGCACGATCTGAAAATATTTGTCGAAGCCGGAGATCATCAGGATCTGCTTGAAGAGCTGCGGCGATTGCGGCAGCGCGTAGAACTCACCGGGATAAACGCGGCTGGGAACCAGGTAATCGCGGGCTCCTTCCGGCGTGGATCGCGTCATGAACGGCGTTTCAATTTCAAAAAATCCCTGGCCGGAAAGATACTGCCGTATCGCCAAAGCAACTTTGTGACGCAGCTCAATGTTGTACTGCATGGGCTCGCGCCGCAGGTCGATGTAGCGGTATTTCAGCCGCATCTCTTCATTGGCCAGAATGGGGTCCCCGGGAAGAAACGGCGGCTGCTTGGATTCATTGAGCAGCCTCAGCTCGGTGACTACAACTTCGATTTCACCCGTGGGGATGTTGCGGTTCACGGTCTTGTCATCGCGCTTGCGCACCTTGCCAATGGCGGCGATCACAAACTCTGAGCGCAGCCCGGTGGCTTTTTCATGCAGCGCTGGATTATCGCTTTTGTCGAAGACAAGCTGGGTCAGTCCGCTGCGGTCGCGGACATCCACAAAGATCACGTTGCCAAGATCACGGCGACGGTTGACCCATCCCATCAGGATGACCTGCTGCCCCGCGTTCTCCGCGCGGAGCTCTCCGCACATTTGCGTGCGACGAAGTTCACCTAAAAAATCGAGCGACAAAAGATGTTACCTGCCTTGTGTTTGAAAATGTGTGACCCAGAGGCTAAGAGATTGATTATAAGGGCAACTGGTGTCTTACCACAGAGGGCACTGGGAACACAGGATCGCCGCTATCGCACGACATTGCCGCCATCGAAAAAACAAACCTTACCGCTGATGAACACTGATCGCACTGATTTACAGTGACCGGAAACGGCTACTGCGGATTCTTTGCCGATGAACGTAGATCAATACTGATTGAACCAAGGCTGCTCTATAATTTTTTCCCATGAAAACTCTTGCTTTCGCCGCCTTAATCTTTTGCAGCTCCACTTGTCTCTCAGCGCAAACGCAATTCCTGAAGCCTGACGGGATCGCACCCGGAAGTGGATATTCGCATGTGGTGGTGACCAGTCCGGGCAAGCTGGTGTTTATTTCCGGCCAGGTGGCTCGAGACAAGCAGGGTAATCTGGTTGGCAAAGGTGACCTGCGCGCACAGACGGTCCAGGTGTTTGAAAACCTGAAAGCTGCGCTGGCTGCCGCGGGCGCAACCTTCAATGACGTAATGAAGATCAACTGGTATGTCAAGGACTACAAGCAGGAAAACCTGGGCATACTGCGCGAAGTACGCACCATGTACGTGAACAAGGACAATCCTCCGGCCAGCACTCTGAGTGGCGTGGTGGCTCTTGCTCAGGATGATTATCTGATTGAAGTGGAAGCGGTGGCGGCCATTCCGAACAAGCCCGCGGTAAAGAAGAAATGATCGCGAAGGTAGTCATTGAGCGATCGCTAGCCCAGTTTTGAGTGATGTCCGAAAACGACTACTTTTTCCCTTCCGACTCAGGTAGGCTCAAAGTGAACCATGGAATTAAAGGGCAAAGTCTGGTCACGGGCGCGGCTCTCACGCGACGCTCGCTTTGATGGCCGCTTTTATATTGCGGTGAAGACAAGCCGGGTTTACTGCCGGCCGATCTGTCCGGCGCCAACCTGCCGGGAAGAAAATGTGCGCTATTACGCCACCGCCGCGGCGGCGGCAGAGGCAGGCTACAGGCCATGTCTACGCTGCCGTCCGGAATGCGCGCCCGGGACTGCAGCATGGATGGGAACCTCCAACTCGGTTTCGCGGGCCCTGCGGCTGATCAGTGAGAGTGGCCTGGAGAATGGCGGCGTGGAGAAGCTGGCCGAAAAGCTCGGCCTGGGATCACGCCACCTGCGCCGGTTGTTTCTCCGTCATCTGGGAGCGACACCGCTGGCCGTGGAGCAGACCCGAAGGCTGCATTTTGCCAAGAAGCTGATTGATGAAACCCGGCTTCCCATGGGCGAAGTTGCTTTGGCGGCGGGGTACGGCAGCGTGCGGCGGTTTAATGCCCATATGCGCAAGACCTATAAACGTACGCCGCGGGAAATTCGCGCGCTCGCACGCCCCACGTCTGAGCATGTCGACAATCAATATGTCTTCCGGCTGCCTTTTCGTCCACCGCTGGATTGGAACGGCATGCTGGCTTTCCTTGCGCCGCGAGCCACGCCCGGTGTTGAGAGCGTGGACCTGGTTTCTGCTTCGTATCGCCGGACCCTCCAGATTGACGGAAGCAGCGGCGCCTGCGAAGTAACGCTGCATCCTGGAGGCCACGCTCTGAAAGTGAGTATCCATTTTGCGGAGACGCGCCTGCTCTTTGCGATTGTTGAGCGCGTGCGCTCCATGTTCGATCTGGATGCCGACTGGCGGGAGATTGCCGCGTGCCTGAAGACGGATCCGTTGTTGCGGCCGATGCTGCTGCAATCGCCGGGATTGCGTCCGCCTGGCGCGTGGGATGGATTTGAGCTGGCGGTGCGCGCCATCCTGGGGCAGCAGGTCACGGTAAAAGGTGCAACGACTCTCACCGGTCGGCTGGTCCAGAAATTTGGTGAACCGCTTCAGCCAGTTCAAAAGAACCAAAGCGAAGCTTCCACAATAAGTGATCTCACGCACCTGTTCCCAACGCCTGAAGTGATCGCGCAAACCGATGTCGCTTCCATCGGATTGCCGGGAGCGAGGGCTGAAAGCATTCGCGCGCTGGCTCGGGCCGTCAGCACCAGGCAGATAGTCTTCAGCGGCGTGATTGACGCGATGGAATTCCGGCGCCAGCTGTGCGAATTGCCCGGAATCGGCGCATGGACTGCTGAATATATCGCCATGCGAGCTCTGCGCGATCCCGATGCATTTCCCTCCAGCGATCTTGGATTGCTGAAAGCAGCACAGGCGAAGTCTTCACGAGAGCTCGAAGCAAGGTCGGAGCCATGGCGGCCGTGGCGCGCTTATGCCGCAATGTGTCTTTGGAGAAGTTTGGGGAGCAAGCTTACTTCTGCGGACGAGTCATCCAGCGAATCGTTCGGGCATCGTATGCGCAAGAGTGAAGTGCGACCTCAGGAAAAAGCGCTAAGCGCTTAAGCCACGCCTTTAATACGGTCCGCGATCTCCGACCGCAGCACGCTGACCTGTTCGCCGCTGGCAAGGTTCTTCAAACCGAACTGGCCGGAAGCAACTTCATTTTCGCCGACAAACAAGATGTACTTTGAGCCGGCGCGTTCGGCAGCCTCAAAAGATTTCTTCACCTTGAAACTATCGTCGCCCAGTTCAGTGGGGATGCCTTGCTTACGCAGCTCACGGGCAATCACCGCGGCTTCAGCGTTCATGCCCTGGCCGAGTGGAGCGATGAAGACAGCAGGATTCAGACTCGGCGCGGCTACAGTTTCTTCCGCCTGCAAGGCGAGCACAAAACGGTCAAGACCCAGAGCGAATCCAATGCCCGGGGCTTTCGGGCCGCCCAGCATTTCAGAGAGGCCGTCATAGCGTCCGCCGCCGAGAAGAGCGCTTTGTGCGCCGAGTCCACCGTGCGTAAATTCAAACGTTGTGCGCGTGTAGTAATCCAGCCCGCGCACCATGCGTTCATTCACTTCATAACGAATGCCTACATGGTTCAGGATCTTTTTCACTTCGTTGAAGTGCTCGCGACTCTCTTCGCTCAGGAAAGCGGAAATCTTCGGAAGCGAGTCAATGATCGGCTGGTCTTCCGGCACCTTGCAGTCCAGCACGCGCAGCGGATTCGTCTCCGCGCGGCGCTGGCAATCAACGCACATCTTGTCTTTCACCGGAACCAGCGCCTCGCGCAGCGCCTGGTTGTAGCGTGCGCGGTCATCGGCATTGCCCACTGAGTTGATGTGCAGAGTCCAGTCTTTAATGCCGACCTCACGGAGTAAGTGCGCCAGCATGGCAATGATCTCTGCATCGCGTGCGGGGGATTCGCTGCCGGATGCGGGCGGCCCAAGAACTTCCGCGCCAATCTGATAAAACTGCCTGTAGCGGCCCTTCTGCGGACGTTCACGGCGAAACTGCGGTCCAATGTAATAGAGTTTCTGCAGTTTGCCGGTGTCGCCCATCTTGTGTTCGATGTAAGCGCGCACCACGCCCGCGGTGTTTTCCGGACGCAACGTGAGCGACTGCGCTTTCTCGCTCTGCGCGCGCGCTTTGTCCTCCCAGGTGAACATCTCCTTGGAGACAATGTCAGTATCTTCACCCACGCCACGGGCAAACAGCTGCGTGTCTTCAAATACCGGCGTGCGAATCTCGTGGAAATTGTAAAGATGAAAGATGTGACGGCACGCCTGTTCCACGTGCTGCCACAGCGCCGTGTCCGGCGGAAGAATGTCGCGGGTGCCGCGCACAGCTTTGATAGAACCAGCCATTATTTGCTCGGAAACTCTTTGCGGTAAATCTGGGTGTAGTCGTAGTAATTGCTGGCGTACATCATGATGGTCTGCTGCGTTTTCTCGTCGTCAATCTTCTTCCTGAATTTTCCCGGTACGCCCATCCACAACGAATACGGTTCCACTACGGTATCTTCAGGGATCACCGTTCCAGCCGCGATGATGCAGCCTTCGCCGACTTTGGCGTTATTGAGAATCACACATCCCATGCCGATCAGGCAGCGGTCGCCAATGGTGCAGCCGTGCAAGGTGACGGAGTGGCCCACGGTCACGTAGTCGCCCATGATCACGCCGTACTTGTAACGCATGCCGTGGAGCACGCTGCAATCCTGCACGCTGCAGTTCTTTCCGATCCGTATGGCAAAAACGTCTCCGCGGATCACGGCGTTCATCCATACGCTGGAATTCTCGCCGATTTCGACGTCGCCGATGATCTGGGCAGACTCGTCGATATAGCAGCTTTCGTGTATGCGAGGTGAAATTCCCTGGTAAGGCCGGAGCATATGTGTAAGAACTTAGAGGCTAACACGCAGGGAATAAGGCGGGCAATGTGCTGGACGGCTAATTGCCAATTGCCATTTGCCAATTGCCAATTGCTTCGTTACCGCAACTCCACGCCCATCAATTCGGTCACCATGACCCATTGCTCCCAGGCGTAGCGCCAGATGGAGACTGCGTGCAGGTTTTCAAACGAGTGCACGTCGCGATCATTCATGGCCAGGATTTCTTCCATAAATACTTCACTGACGTAATCGCAGTCATTGCAGCGAACGATATAAGGATAGTTTGCGCTCATTGGCCAGCCTGTAAAAGCAGAGTAGCTGATTCTGGAGTCTTGTGGCCAAGGTTGCACTAAGGCGGTTCTCTTAGGGGTGGAGGATTTTCCGCCTATCGAGGTAACCAGTGGTAACCAACGTAAAAAGAGGAACTTGACTGGAGGCGTGCACCAAAAGCGCGGGCCGCTTCGCGGTACAAACGCAGTCACCGCCAAAGTGAGGGGCGAAAGAGAGATTTTGTTATGTGTACTTAATCAAGTTCATGAAGCCGAAATCCATATGTAGCTGGGCATGACAGTGAAACAGGGTCAATCCGGGATTATCGGCAACAAAGTCGACCTCGGCCGTGCTGTACGGGTTCACCAGGACCACGTCCTTATGAACGCCACTGGTCAGCTTGCCCAAAAAGTTTGTGATTTCAAAGCTGTGGCGGTGGAGATGCAGCGGATGTGTATCACCGCTCTCATTGCGAAACATCATGCGATAGCGCTTTCCCTGGCTCACCACCATCGGGTCGGTATCCGGAAATGACTTGCCGTTAATCGTCCAGCGATTGAACCGCACGCGCTCGCCAGGAACTTTGCGAAACACCAATTCAAATTTGCCGTCAGGATCAGGCGCAGCCTGGGTCTTGCCAAAAAGCCCGTAGTCCCAGGTTTCCTTGGCGGGCGCAATCCATTTCGGGTCGCCTTTTTGTCCGGCATATTCCACAACTACGCCCATCCCTTTTTGCCGTTCCTCATCATCGGTTGCGCCAAATACCCAGACGCCCGGCTGTTTCATTTCCACAATGGCGTCAATGCGTTCAGTCACGCCAATCTGCAAGACATTGACTGCGTGCGGCGTTGCCACGGGATTGCCGTCAAGGGCAATTACCTGAAACTGATGGCCGGGCAGCGCGATCTTCAAATCGTCCGTTGCGCTGGCATTGAGCAACCGGAAAAGGATTCGTTCGCCTGCGCGGACCCGGATGGGGTCTCCGTGTCCAAGCATCTTTCCGTTGAAGGTGCCGTACTGATAGGAGACTTCAAGCCCGTTGTTGGGTGGCCCCATGTGTTTGGCCGTGGATGGCTCCCATTGGTGAATGGCGAGAAAGATCTCACGATCGTAGTTGCCGGGCTCGTTTTTTGGCTCCACGTAGAGAAATCCGAACTGCCCGCTGTACATGCCGCGCGTGAGATCAGTGCCGGCCATATTGTGCGTGTGGTAGAGCCGTGTGCCGGATGGTTTGGGGATGAAGGTGTAACGTCTCTGGCCATGAGCGGGGACCGGAGGCGTGCCTTCCTCAATGGCTCCATCCACTTCAGAGGGCACAGCCAGGCCATGCCAGTGCACAAGTTCGTCAGAGGCCGTGTCATTGAAGACGTCCACCGTCGCCGATACGCCTTCACGCATGCGCAGCAGCGGGCCCGGCACGGTGCCGTTATAGCCGACGGTCTTAACCACCTTGCCAGGCGCCAGTTCCACGGAAACCGGCGCAATGCGGAGAGTGAAGTCGGCTTTATCCGGGGCCTGAGCGGACCAAAGGTCCGGGAAGATACTGCGATTGCCCAAATGAATAGCCGCGGCACCGGCGGCGGTCAGGAATTGTCTTCGATTCACAGTTGCCTCCTGTTGTTGCCGGCAGCGTGCGGTAGAAGCATCTTACAGCTTTACAAGGGCGCATCGCCCCGGGCCGAGGAAAGCGCAGGTGCAAAGTTAAAACGGCCAGGTTCTGCGAAAGACAAGTTCTGCGAAAGACACGTTCCGCGAAAGACAGGTTTCGCGAAGAAATGAAGCACCGCGATCTTTTTGTGAGGTATGGAAAAGGACGGGAAAAGGCTGGGCCGCCAACGCCGTGCGCACCTATTCTGCCTGGCATGCGGGCCACGCGCCAGGGTGCCCGATTTCATGACAGCCGTTATGCTGCCCGTTGCTGGAATGGACGATCGTCAATATGACTGGCCACTCTACGAACTGCCAATGCCATCATGAGACGAGTCGTGCCGGTCATCACCATACTGATGCCTACGAATGTCCCGATGACCCACAGGGAACCAGAGGGCCAGCGATTCCAGATCATGAAACCCAGGACCAGCGTGATGATTCCATCCAGCAGCATCCACGGTGAACTACCACTCTTACGCGTGGCAAAATAGGCGACCACGTCCGCGATGCCTTCTGCCAACAGGAATATTCCCAGCACGAGAGTTAAACCCGCCACTCCCAAAGCAGGACGGGTGATCAAGCTGGCTCCGGCCACAAGGTAAAAAAACGCGACCACGATCTTCCAAAGAATGTGGCCGATGCCCTTTGACTGAAAGGCGTGAACCAGTTGCGCGACGCCGGCGAAGATCGCCAGCCACCCGACGATGATGGCCACTCCAATGGACGAAACAATCGGCAATGTGATCGCCAGGAATCCGAAAATGATCAATACGATGGAGAACACAATCGAGGTTCCAGAGGCTCTTTTCAATCCAGCTTCCAGCGTGGTCATAATTCCTTCCTTATCCGGCTATGTCGACTCTCGGACATACGCCATACCCCAACGTCATCGACACGTGACACATTGCGCAGGAAAGATCAAAGTTACACACCCCGAGGCAACTGAAAAACTGGCAAAAAATACAGTCCACCAGCACTCGTCAGTTCTTCCCGTGCTGGATAACGATTGTTCCGCTTGGATTTGCGGCGTTGCCAATTTCACGCGGGCATTGAAGGTTCAGGTATAAGTCAGCCAGAGACGCCACCCTGCTTATAATGATTACGAATGGTTTCCCCCAAAATCCGTCAGATGTTGCCATGGGTTCTGGCCCTGGTCTGTCTGATTTCCACACTGCACGCCGAGCCCATCAAGAAACTCAGGCCCACCGGCTATGTCAACGATTTTGCCGGAGTCGTTGATCCCTCATCCGCCGAGGCTATCCGCAACATTGCCGAGCAGGTTGACCACAAAACCAAAGCCCAGATCGCCGTGGTAACGATTCACTCGCTTGATGGAGCTGACATAGAAGGCTATGCTTCCGACCTTTACAAGGCGTGGGGCATCGGCTCCAAATCAGACAATCGCGGTGTGCTGATTCTGCTGGCCATCGATGACCATAAGCGTCGTATCGAGGTCGGTTACGGGCTGGAACCTATTTTGCCTGATGGCAAGGTCGGCGGCTTTGGCCGTGAAGCAGTCCCACTCTTAAGGCAAAACCAGTTTGGCCCGGCATTGCTGTTGATTACGCGGCGGGTAGCAGGCGTGATTGCGACGGACGCAAAAGTACAGATTGACGGCGCTGAAGCACCGGCGCCGGACTCGGACAGATATCGCCCCATTAATACTCAGCCCACGCCGATTTCCGTGGGCGCCGTTATTGTTATCGCCATCGTCGGCGTGGTCGGCTTGGCGATCTTTCTCCGCGTACTTGGATTCGGCGGTCTTTTAAACATCATTCTGTTTATGCTGAACATGTTCATGGCGTCTCGCGGCGGAGGCCGCGGGAGTGGTGGATGGGGTGGCGGTGGCGGCTTTGGCGGTGGTGGTGGATTCGGCGGCTTCGGTGGAGGCAGTTCCGGCGGAGGAGGCGCGAGCGGCGACTGGTAATCAGCCGCGCAGCGACATTATGGAAACAGAAAAACAGATCAACGAACTCGTGGAACGGCTTAAAGGTCTGGCTGGAGAGAACCTGAACTGCGTCGCCCTTTTTGGCTCGGCGGTCTCCCGGGAATTCCATGCCGGTTTTTCAGATATCAACGTCATCTGCCTTTTTCGTGAGCTGACCGCACCAGCACTGGCGCGATTGGCGCCGCTCATGCGCTGGTGGACGAAGAAAGATTTTCCTGCTCCGCTTCTGTTCACGCGAACGGAGCTGGAAAAATCCGCCGATGTCTTTGCCATTGAACTTTTTGATATCCGCCAGAGTCACCGCCTGCTTTACGGAGAAGACGTGTTCAGCAACCTGCATGTACCTATGAATCTTCACCGCGTGCAAGTGGAGCATAACTTGCGGACGAAACTGCTGACCTTGCGCCAGATGTACGCCCAGTTTGCAGACGACGACCAGCGCGTTGGGCGCTTAATGCTGGATTCAGTGTCCAATTTCGCCACGCTCTTCCGTCACGCGCTCATTACCATGGGAGAAAAGCCTGGCGAAAGCAAAGAGGAAAACATTCAAAAACTGGCCGCGCGCATCCACTTTGACCCAGCTATATTTGTGCGGCTGTTGCAGGTGCGGGCCCAGAAAGCCAACGAGAAAGATCTGGATGCGCACGCGGGATTTGCTCAATATATGGAAGGCATTGAGAAGGCAATTCAAGCGGTGGACGCGCTCTCACAGAAGAACTTTTAGCGGTTCTGCTCTAGAATTGGATTCATTGAGAACAGGGAGAAGACATGAAAGCCTGGATAGCGATTGGAATTATTGTATTGCTGATTTTCGCCGGCGCCAGTAGTTACATCGGTGCGAAAAATCAGATGGTGACCAAGAATGAATCGGTGAAAGCGGCATGGTCGCAGGTGGACATCGTGTTGCAGCGTCGCGCCGACCTGATCCCAAACCTGGTGGAAACGGTGAAAGGATTTGCCGCGCAGGAGCAGACCGTGTTCGGCGACATTGCTAAAGCTCGCTCGCGCCTGCTTTCCGCCAATACGCCCGCGGACAAGATCGCCGCCAACCAGCAACTTGATGGCGCGCTGGGACGCCTTCTGGTTGTGGTCGAGAATTATCCGCAGCTCAAATCCAATGAGAACTTCCTGCGCCTGCAAGACGAACTCGCCGGCACGGAAAACCGCATTGCCGTGGAGCGCAAGCGCTACAATGACACGCTTCAGGACTACAACACTTACATCGGGCTTTTTCCCAACAGCTTCTGGGCCAGCATAGCGGGCTTCAAACGCAACGACGCTTACTTCGCCGCCAGCGAGGGTGCCAAGACTGCTCCGAAGGTTGATTTCTCCGGCGTGAGACCTTCAGCCACACCCACGCCTTCACCGGCACACTAGAACTGCGCGTGTTTTGCACCGACGTGTGATCCCGGGCTTCCGCGAAAGGATGGAGCCCGGGATCTTTTTTTATGAGAGATAGAACGCTGTAGCCGTAATCCAGAGTGGCAAGCTAAACTCACTACCATCTTAAAAAAAGGACCTTGCCATGCCCCAGCGCTTTTTCCGTGCACTGCTGTTCTCAACTCTCTTCATCAGCGGTTATGCAGTCCGGGCACAAAGCGCTCCCGCTGCAACCGGCCAGGATTCCGCCCAACCCGCCGCCGAGAAGAACGACTACAGCAAGGGCGACGCATGGCTCTGCCGTCCCGGACGTCAAGACGCCTGCGCGGTTGATCTAAGCACCACGGTCATCGCCGCCAATGGCAAGATGACGCGCGAGGACTGGTCCGCCGATCCCAAAGCTCCCGTCGATTGCTTCTACATCTATCCCACCGTTTCCAACGATCCTGGAGGAAACAGTGATATGACGCCCGGTCCCGAAGAAAAAGCGGTCATACGCGCTCAGTTCGCGCGCTTTGCCTCCAGGTGCCGGGTCTATGCGCCGATGTATCGCCAGGTAACACTCACGGCGTTGCGCGCCGGCATTGCAGGCACGCCGGTGCCGGTGAACCGGCTGATGGCTTATGGGGACGTGCGTGACGCCTGGAATTACTATCTGGAGCATGACAATCAAGGCCGCGGCGTGGTGCTGATTGGGCATTCGCAAGGCGCACTTGTGCTCACCGCACTGATCAAAAATGAGATTGATGGCAAGCCGGTGCAGGCTCGCGTTCTTTCCGCCATGTTGCTGGGCACCAGCTTGCCGGTGCCGAAGGGAAAAGATGTGGGCGGCGCCTTTCAGCATATGCCGCTTTGCCACGCAGCCGATCAGATCGGCTGTGTGATTACCTACGCCTCATTTCGCGCCACTGATCCTCCACCCGCGAACAGCCGTTTCGGCAAAGTGGCCGACCCCGCCATGATGTCAGGTTGCACGAATCCGGCAGCGCTCGGAGGCGGTAGCGGAGAACTGCACGCGTACATGGGAGCAAAAGGCAGCGGCATTGTTGCCGATGCGGAAGCCGAACCAGGGCGCTGGACCAAAACCGGGCCGGTAGTCAGCGCACCGTTCGTGAGCCTTCCTGGCATGTTGACCGCGGAATGTGTGGCCAGTGAAAACGGTTCCTACCTCGCCGTAACTCTGCACGTGAATCCTTCAGACGATCGCGCCAGTGATATCGCGGGTGACGTTGTTGCCGGCGGAAGAGTCCTGCGCGATTGGGGCCTTCACTTGATTGACGTGAACCTCGCCATGGGAAATCTACTCGACATCGTAGCCCGTCAATCAAAAACATATCTGGCAAAACCATGACCGCGGATCAATCCGCGATCATCCGCGTGAATCCGCGATAAGAAGATCCGCGGCAAGAAGTTTGCTTTATCAGTGTTATCCGTGAAAATCAGTGGTGAGAATTGTGACCTACAGCTGTTTCAGTCGCGCTTTGATCTCGGTTTCCCAGATGATGTTGGATGGTTCCATTGACTCAACGCCAATCTGGCCGGCATGGGATGTATTGGGTTTGCCGATCCATGCCACTTTGTAGCGAGCGCGACGATTCTGGCGCTGGATGAAGATCATCTGCCCGACCTGTTTAATTCCGGGAAGGGCGGCGATGCGGGCGCCGTAAGGAGAGATTTCGTACGTGCAACATGTATGCGACTCAAAGCTCTTGAGGTCAGGAAACACTTTTACGGGAACGGCGATGTGCAACCGCTGCTCATCGCGACGAGCATCCAGGACCGGGGCCTCTGCACCCGGAACAGCTTTTGAAGGGGTACCGTTAGACATGCCTGTTGAGTATCGAGGCACTCATCTAAGGCGTCAACATTACCTTCGTGTGACTTTTTTTGTCTGTGATTAGGGCGAAAGTTCTTTAATACGTTAAGGCAAAATCGCGGAGAAACATACGATTTCCGGGCTCTGCTGACGGGCTGCGCCAAACCATTTACAATGAATATTCAGCCCTCCTTCGAGATAAAAATATGATTCATTTTCCAGTCCCAGAGGCTTTGACCTTCGATGACGTGTTACTTCTTCCATCTCACTCGGATGTTGTTCCGGCCGAAGTAACCACGCAGACTCAGCTCTCACGCAACATACGTTTGAATATCCCGATTATCAGCGCGGCCATGGATACGGTGACAGAGTCACGCCTGGCGATCGCCATCGCCCAGCAGGGTGGCCTGGGCATTGTTCATCGCAATTTATCCATTGACCAGCAGGCCGATGAGGTGGACAAGGTAAAGCGGTCAGAAAGCGGGATGATCATGGATCCGATTACGCTTTCACCCGACCACAGGATTGCCGACGCCCTGGACCTGATGCGGCGGTACAAAATCTCCGGCGTTCCTGTGACCAAAAATAAACGGCTGGTGGGAATCCTTACCAATCGCGATTTGCGGTTTGAAACCCGGACTGACGTGCCCATCAGCCAGGTGATGACAAAGGACAACCTGATCACCGTGCCGGTGGGAACCACGCTGGAAGATGCGGAGAAGATCCTGCATGAACATCGTGTAGAGAAGCTGCTGGTGGTGGATGACAAGTACAACCTGAAGGGCCTGATCACCGTAAAAGATATTCAGAAGAAGTTGAAATATCCCAACGCGGCCAAAGACGAGCATGGACGCTTGCGCGTGGGGGCCGCCATTGGCGCTACCGGTGATTTTCTGGAGCGCGCGCAGGAAATGGTGAAGAACAAAGTGGATGCCCTGGCCATTGATGCAGCGCATGGACATCAGGCCCGCGTGCTGGAAGCGGTGAAGACGATCAAAGCGAAGCTGCCGGAAGTTGATCTGCTTGCCGGAAACGTTGGCACACATGAAGGCGCCTGTGCACTTGTCAAGGCGGGCGCAGATGCGATCAAGGTTGGCATTGGCCCGGGATCGATTTGTACCACGCGCATTGTGACCGGCACCGGCGTACCCCAGATCACCGCGATTGCTGAGGCCACACGCGCATGTCGTGATGCCGGAGTGCCGGTGATTGCCGATGGCGGCATCAAGTATTCAGGCGACATCACCAAGGCCATCGCGGCGGGAGCTTCTGTAGTGATGATCGGCTCGCTGTTCGCCGGCACGGATGAGAGTCCGGGAGAGACCATCCTGTATCAAGGCCGGTCTTTCAAAACGTATCGCGGCATGGGCTCGCTTTCAGCCATGGCGGCGGGTTCAAGCGAACGGTATTCGCAGAATGTGGACGAGTTCGCACTTGAATCCGCGAATGAAGATGGCGATAGCAGCAGCGGCAATCGCCTCAATAAGCTGGTTCCGGAAGGCATTGAAGGCCGCGTTCCTTATCGGGGAACTCTGGCTGCCATGGTGTACCAGCTGGTCGGCGGATTGCGCTCCGGTATGGGATATTGCGGAACCAAAACCATTCCTGACTTGCAACAGAGAGCAAAGTTCATTCGTATCAGCGGAGCCGGACTGCGCGAAAGCCACGTGCATGATGTGATCATCACGCGTGAAGCCCCCAATTACAGAATAGAGTAGGTAGCGATTTTGTCAGTTTTCAGTCTGGAAGCTTCCGCGCCGCCGGTGCGACGCAATGTTTTAATCTCATGGATTCCGACCCTGGCATGGCTCTGCCTGCTGGCGGCCTTTTCTACAGACGTTTTCTCGGCCGAGCATACCGGCAGCGTCCTGGAGAAAGTATTGCGCTTTCTGTTTGGAGAGATATCCAGTGAGCGCTTTTACGCTATTCATTTTCTGGTCCGCAAAACCGCGCACTTCTGCAGCTATGGAACACTGAGCGCATTTGCTTTTTTCTCCTGGCGTGCCACCTTTCCCGCATTGAAAGTGTGGAGCGCCCGCTGGAGTGCCTGGCGCTGCTGCTTACTTTATTCGCGGCCAGCGCAGATGAATTTCACCAGAGCTTTGTGCCGTCGCGGACGGCAAGCCCTCGTGACGTGATGCTGGATATGGTGGGAGCCGTGTTTTTTCAGATCGCGATTGCGATTGTGTTGCGCTTGTTCTGGCGGGATAGACTCGGCGAAGAAAAGAATTAGTAGCAGCCAACGATATTATGTTGTTTTTTTTGCCATCCTGAGAGCCTGTGACTTTATTGACGTTTTGTATTGAAGAACGCTTCTTCAGTTTGTCATCCTGAGCGGAGTCGGAGCGAATGCGACGACGTAGTCGAAGGATCTATGTATTTTGTCCTTTGTCAGATAGACAGCAACTATGATCCAGGAAAACAGAATCTGATTTTTTTGCTGGGCGAAGAAAACACACCAAGAAAGAGCAAACCCCGCAGGAACTCTGCGGGGTTGCCGGTATAGCTGTTGGGATTGGCTGAAGGCGCGCTGGCCTTGTGCGAACCACAACTTTCGCTAGGACTTAAAGACTTACGCCTTAAGCCTCAGCCACCTCACGTTTATGACTACAATCAGAACTTTTCATTGATAGGATCGCCCTCCTTTCCCGTGTAAGCACAGAATAACAATCGGTTAACGAAAAAGTCAACAGGTTCAAATGCCGTTCAAAAAAAGATTTTTTGAATCTTATTTCGGCGCGGAAATTGGCGTTTTCTTGCCAGTCAGCTCGTCGGCCGTCACAAACTTCGGCTCAATGTCCGTCGGCAGCGATTTCAAACTTTCAATCGCTTTCGCAACCACAGGACGAATGTTCATCAACTGGTCCATCATCTTCTTGGTGCTGGCGTAATCGCCGGTAGCTTCCAGAGTAAGAAACTCGCGATCGAGTGAATTTACAGCATCCTTGATTTTGCTGAAATCCACATGGAAAGTGCCGTCCGCGTCGGCAACAAAGGCACCCTTGTCGAGGAAGTAGTTGAACTGGATGGCCATGCCTTTGGCGTGGGAATCCTGCAATCCGAAACGCAATGTGCGGAAAGCTGAAGCCAGATAGGTGTTATAAAGCTGGCGTTCTGCATCAGGGCCGTGAGGCAATGGCATCGTGATTGCGCCTTTGTCTGCCTGCGTCATCAGAAATTGCAGGGCGAACAGGCCCGTCACATCAGCCTTGGCTTCTTCAATCGAGCTGTAAAGTTCTTTCAACTCCAGCCGCGGGTTGGTATCACGTCCACTGACTTTGATCTGGTGCGGACCAAGCCCATGGCAGAGCTCATGGGCCACGATGTGAGTGAAGAAAAGATCGAAGCTAAGGTCTTTCTGCGCCTCTGGCTTGAGCACCACTTTCGATATCGGCTCCAGGATGGTCTTGAACTTTGCCTCCTGAACATTCTTGAGCATCACGCGTTTCGCGCCTTTTTCCTGCACCACTTTGTCGTCATTGGGCAGATTGTAGGCAGCGGTCTGGACGCCATGAGCGCCATCTCCGGCAGCGAAGACTTCATTGACCACGCGTAAAGGGGCTGCCGCACCCAGTTTGGCCACGCGATACTGCGGATCTTCAGGAAGGTTATTTTCAATGTCCTGCAGATGCTGGCCCAGAAATGCCAGACGTGAGGATTCTTTGTCGTCGCGCAGGTTTACGTAGGCCTCAAACGCCGCTTTGTAGCCGAACAGTTCGTCATTGTAAGTCTCGTACGGGCCGTAGGTGATATCCAGCGGAGCGTCCAGGTCCATCCAGGCAACGTCGCTTTCGTAGTAATCGTTGGAGCTGAAGGCTGCGGCCCGCGTGGTCAGAAATTTTTTAAGCGAAGCGTTGTCAGTGAGTGTGGCGGCTTCATTCAAAAGCTTAGCGGCCTGCGCCAGATCGCTTTTATATTCCTGACTGTAGGGAACCAGCTTGAGTTTCCTGTTGGCATTGCGCCGGACCACCGTGAAGAAGCCGAGAGCCTGTGCTTTCTCCTGTTCCGGAAGCGTTTTCACCCAGCTCTCAAATTCATCCTTGGTCATGTCTTCAGGATAGAAATTCGCGCCCGCAGGCTTGTGTGCGGGAACATTGGGCAGAAATGCCTTGTGCTGATCAATCTCTGACCACGGACCTTTGTTGATCCAGAAGTAGTGCAGCCTGGCCTTGCCCAAAGCCGATTTGTCCTGCTGGAGCTTGCTATACAGCGCGAGATCTCCGCTCCAGAACTGCTGCATAAAAAGGTGGTCCACAATGTGGGACGCTGCAATCAGTTTGACCAGGGCCTTTTTATCGCCGGCAGAGAGTGATGACGTGTCCACCCGCATCTCCGTGGGCGCAAAGCGCGCAGCCATTTTGTTGAGTTCAGCGGCATCAGGGAAAGCAGCAGCAGCAGCTTTCGGAGTAGAAGACTTCTGTGCAAGAGTCATAGTGGTACACACCATCAGGAGCAGGAAAAGCTTGCGCATAGGGGGCAAATTCCTCGCAAGCAGGATAACGCGATTGTGTGCTGCCGGGGAACTTCAGGCTTCAATGAATAATCCCAGCCGAAATCACGCCCTTGCCAGCAAGACGCAGAACCACTCTTTTGGATCAGTCCAGCTCTTCTCCAGGCTGAAGCCGCTCTCACTCAGAAGTTGCGCGATGGATGCCGGCGTGAACTTATAGCTGTTTTCCGTATGAATGCGTTCGCCGTGATTGAAGTGGAAGCTGCGGTTCAGGTCGCGCACGTTCACTGTTTGCGCTACGCGGCTCTCCAGATGCATTTCAATGCGTGAGGCGGTTCGATTCCATAACGCGATATGCTTGAACCGTCGAACATCAAAGTCGGCGCCCAGTTCGCGATTGATGCGCGACAGAACATTTTTGTTGAATCGCTCGGTTACAAGCTGGTTGTCATTGTAAGCGTCATGTAATACGCGGGCGTCTTTCACCAGATCAATGCCCAGAAGGAACGCGTCCCCTGGTTCCAGAGATTTCCGGATATCGCGCAGGAACTGCGCTGCCTCGCCCGGTTCAAAGTTGCCGATCGTGGAGCCGATAAACAGAACCAGCTTGCGACCGGGAAGAGACTTCAATGGCGGGAAATTTGCCGTGTAGTCGGCGACGATCGGGCTTACGTGAAGATGCGTGTAATCGCCATTCAGGCTTGTGACTGCATCCTGGAGCGCGGCGGGAGAAACGTCTACAGGATGAAATTCCAGCCGCAACTGGCGGCGCAGGATGGCCTCAATCAGCGCGCGAGTTTTCGTCGCACTGCCGGCGCCAAGTTCCACCAGTGTCACGTTTGCGCCTGCAGTGGTCGCTATTTCACCGGCGTATTCCTTGAGGATAGAAAATTCAGTCCGCGTCGGATAGTACTCCGCGGTCTGCGTTATTTCCTCGAATAGACGTGAGCCTTCCGCGTCATAGAACAGCTTTGCGGGAAGCCGCTTGGGATTTGCGCTTAGCCCCTGAAGTACATCTTCCGCAATGGGACTGCCTAGGATTGCTGGCGTTCTAAATGCTGTCATCGGCGAGCCTGATACCGGAGAACTGCCATCTTGTTTCCGGCGGGAAAAAATTGCGGTAAGTAGCTCTTATGTGGGATTGCGGGGTAACGCATGATCCGCCGCGCAAAACCATTTGACTGCTCATGAATTTGCCGTTGTATTCGCCTAATGCTCCGGCCGCCGGTTTAAATCCCGGATAAGGAAGGTAGGCGCTGCCGGTCCATTCCCAAACGTCGCCGAACAATTGCAACGGAACGTCTTTCGCTTCATCGGCCGCGGGTTGAGGATGGAACGCTCCGCCCTCCAGCAAATTGCCCTTGGTCTCGTGCGCAGCTGCGACGATTTCCCATTCGGCCTCGGTTGGCAGCCTGGCGCCGGCCCAGCGGGCGAACGCGTCGGCTTCAAAAAGACTCACGTGGCAGACAGGTTCATTCTCTTCCACGCGACGCAACCCTGAACACGTGAACTGGTACCAGTCATTGCCGGATTTTTCCCAGTAAAGAGGCGCTACCCAATGGCTTGCCTGCACCGCCAGCCAGCCTTCTGACAACCAGAGTTCAGGACGCTGATAACCACGGTCAGCCATGAAGGCCATGTATTCGCCGCAGGTAATCAGTCGCGTGGCAAAACGGAAAGGCTGAACGAAAACCTTGTGGCGTGGCGCTTCGTTATCAAAGCGGAAGCCAGTGCCTTCGGCGCCGATTTCAACCACTCCGCCTTCAAAGGTTTGCGGTTTCTGCGGGGCAACTGTGTCTGTTCTGGTGGAAACTGCGTTGGGCTGATATGCCGGATGGAGTGGATTACTCCAGAAGCCATGCTTGATGTCCGTGATCAGGAGTTCCTGATGCTGCTGCTCGTGATTGCCACCAAGTTCGGCCAGGCTGAGCACAGCTTCTGAAACATTGACGGCCGATAAGAGCTGCTGCATGTTCTCGTCCACGTGGCGGCGATATTTCTGGACTTCATCCAGGCCGGGGCGTGAGAACGTGTTGCGCAGGGCTTTTTCCGGTTGCGGACCAACAGCGTTGTAATAGGAGTTAAAAAGGTCGCGGAAGACTGGATTGAACGGCCGGTAACCCGGCATATGCTGCGAAAGGATAAAAGTCTCAAAGAACCAGGTGGTATGCGCCAGATGCCACTTCGCCGGGCTTGCTTCCGGACACGACTGCACCATTTGATCTTCGGCGCTGAGGCCGGCCACCAGAGCGTCTGTTTGATTGCGAACTGAGGAGTAAAGATCCGCGGGGGCCAGCAGATCCAGCACTGGCTCCTCGGCGTTCCGAAAACTAAGAATCGACTTAAGTTGAGCCATGTTGACCAGACCGCCAGGGGAATCGGAAGTAAGTAGAAAATACTACTCCCACCTGCGCCAAATTGATAGAACACACGCCCGGCTATCAACCCGGTCTCGGGCGTTCTGATTGGATGCCGGCCACGGCCGGGAGTTTCGCCGATTTAAGCTTTTTTGATGTAATGTGGGAACCGTGCCTGCCTCTGACCGAACCATTTTCCACGTGGATATGGACGCCTTTTTTGTCTCTGTGGAGGAGCTAAGCGACCCCAGCCTGAAAGGCAAGGCCGTAGTCGTTGGCGGACAGAGAAATGAGCGCGGCGTGGTGTCTGCGGCCTCGTATGAAGCCCGGAAGTTCGGCGTTCATTCCGCCATGCCTTTGCGAACAGCGGCCAAGCTTTGCCCGCATGCCGTTTTTCTTGACGGACATCCTGATCTCTATCGCGAATCCTCGCGCAAAGCACGCACAGTACTGGAAATGTTTTCTCCCGCGGTTGAGATGGCATCCATTGATGAAGCCTACATCGATATGACTGGCACGGAAAAACTGCATGGCCCGCCATTACGCTCAGCCCACAAGCTCCACGCCACCATGAAGGAACACACCGGGTTGAACTGCTCGGTGGGAATCGGCACTTCACGCTTGATGGCCAAGATCTGCTCTGACCAGGCGAAACCGAACGGCGTTCTCTACGTGCTGCCCGGACAGGAACAGACGTTCCTGGCGCCGCTCGACATTGGCAAAATTCCCGGCGTCGGCAAAGTCACCAAATCGCACCTGAACTCAATGGGTATCCACCGCATCGGCGACCTGCAGGGCCTTGAGTCACACGTGCTTGAAAGCACACTTGGGAAATGGGGACTCGCGCTGGCCGGCAAAGCCCGCGGAGAAGATGCAGGCGCGTGGTTCTCCGGGGAAGTTGGTGAAGACGATCAGGCTAAGTCCGTTAGCCATGAGCACACTTTCAACGAAGATACGGCTGATGTGGAGAAGCTTGAGTCCACGCTGCTGCGTCTTTGCGAAATGGTGGCGCGCAGGCTTCGCGAGCAGGATTTGTCCGGCCGCACATGGCAGTTGAAACTTCGCTACTCAGATTTCACAACCATCACGCGGGCCCATTCACTACCCCAGCCAACCACTGTGGACAGCGAGATCTTCACCGCCATCCGTAAGCTGTTTCGTGATCACTGGCAAAAGGGCCGCGCTGTTCGCTTGCTGGGCGTGCAGGCGTCAAATTTTGATGATGCTCCGGAACAAATGGACCTCTTGCAGGATGAAGGCCGGCAGAAGTGGGCCCGGGCCATATCCGCTTCTGACAAACTGCGGGACAAGTATGGCGATTCAGCCGTCTTTCTGGCCAAAGGCATGCGCGGCGGCTTCCGCGAAAGAGTCCATGAAAATCCCGCGGAAAAGCCTGACAAGGCTGGCAAGAAAAAACCTGCCGGCTGAGACACTTTCGAGCCCGGGAATCGGGTTAAGGCGAAAGACAATTTTAAAATTGCGGAAATTTCCACATTTCCTGTTCAGAATCGGTGCAAATAGGCTTAATATTCTCGCAATGGCTCGGGTTCCGGGACACGGCTAGGTATTGTTCCACCCCACCCCCGAATGTTGGACTTAAAAGTTAAAAGTTAAAGGCACCAGCTTATGCCTTATCGCTTTGAACAGATACTCGATTTTTGCGTGTTTGCCATCCTGGTGGGTTTGTTCGCCTGGATTTACCTTCGCAAGCGCGAGCTGAAATCAGGATTGTGGCTGCTGGGCTGGACCGCCATGCTCATCCACTTTGGGGTAGCGCTCGTTGATCTCTCAATCCCGGGCTGGCCTCATCAACTCACAATCTGGATCAACCGAATCACGCTCATACTCGCGGGCACGTGCTTTCTGTTTTCCGTTTCAGTCTTCCACGCCCTTGGCACCCGGGCAGCATGGTTCATTGGCGGGATCGCTCTGGCCGCGTCAGTGTATGTGAGTCTCCTGGTCTGCAGGTTCCACAACCGCTGGACGTTCCTGGCCCTGCTGCTATCCAGCGTTTCAGTCGCGATCGTCAGGATTGTTTTGAAGAACGGATGGAAGACAAGATTTTCCTGGTTCCTGATTGCGGCCATTGTGCCATATACCGCCTGGGCGAGTGTTCAAATCGCGCACGGCAAACCGCGTTTTGGCATGGATGTGTTTCTTTACTCTACTTTCGCCGTGACGGGCGCGCTCTACTACAGGCATATCCGCCGATTGAGCCCGGGCGTGGTCTTGACGTCAATCTCGTTCCTGGCATGGGGCGCAGTTTTTCCAGTATCGACATTTCTCATCGGGCACAAAATCGTTTTAAGCGGATTCATATGGGACCTCCCAAAATATTTTGTCGCCTTCGGCATGATTCTCACGCTCTTTGAAAGCGAGGCCGAGGTGGCACTGGAAGCTGCCAAGAAATATCAGGCGCTCTTTGAACACAACCTGGCTGCCGTCTATGTTTCGTCTCTCCAGGGGAACCTGCTGGATTGCAATAGCGCATTCATCAGAATGTACGGATTCGCCTCTAAAGAGGAGGCCGTGGCCAGCATGAACACTCTGCCTTGTGCTGATGTCCAGGAGCGGGAAAACTTTATCAGCAGACTGCTTGATCAGGGCCAGGTGGTGAACCATGAGTGCCGCCACCGCCGCAAGGACGGCACGGCGTTTTGGATATTGGAACGTGCCACTATTGTGAAAGCCGGAGGTCATGACGTAATCGAAGGCACAGCTATCGAGATCACGGAACGAAAGCAGGCAGAGCTCGCCCTGAGACAATCCGAAGAAAGGTTCAGCAAGATTTTCCGTCAAAGCCCCATGGGTTGCGCCATCGTCTCTCTGGATGGAGTTTTTCTTGACGTGAATGACAATATGCTGGACCTGCTTTGCCGCAAAGCAAACCAGGTCATCGGCAAAACCGCCACTGATCTGGGTCTTTGGAAAACTCCCGAAGTTCGCGAAAAGTTTTACCGCGAGCTGAGAAAGGCAGGATCCATTCGAAGCCTTCCGGTTGAGTTCGTGGATTTTGAAGGTAACCGCCGTGAAGGTGATTACTACGCCACTTTGGTCCGCGTCGGCGACAAAGAGTGCATTTTTGGCATGCTGCTTGATCGCACAGACCAGCGTGAGCTCGAAGCAAAATTTCTTCAGTCCCAGAAAATGGAAGCTTTGGGTCGTCTCGCGGGTGGCATCGCCCATGATTTCAATAATCTTCTCGGAGTTATTGGTGGTTTCGCGGAGTTGCTGGAAACCAAGCTGGAGCACGATGAATGCCTGCGCCGTTATTGTTCCAAAATTCTGGATACCACGCAGCGTGCGGGCGGCTTGACCAGGCAACTGCTTACCTTCAGCCGCAAGGAGATTACGCGTCCCATGCCGCTGCGCCTGGACCACGCCATCCGTGAGCTTGCCGGCCTTCTGCCGCGCATGATTGGTGAAGACATTGAGATCTCGCTCGACCTTCGCTCCAGCGCTGTGGTGGTGATTGACCAGACCCACTTTGAGCAAATCATCATTAACGTTGTGGTGAACTCACGCGACGCCATGCCCAACGGTGGTCAGCTATTCATCAGTACAGAAGATCTTTTGCATCCCTCTGGCGGTGCCAATGACAGTGAAGGCTTGCAGCCGTATGTCTGTCTCTGTTTGCGTGATACCGGTTATGGCATGTCAAGAGAAACCCGGGCCCACGCTTTTGAGCCGTTCTACACCACCAAAGAGATTGGTCGCGGCACCGGCTTGGGCCTGGCTACCGTCTACGGCATCGTGCAGCAAATGAAAGGCGAGATTAGCCTCGATTCGAATCCGGGAGAAGGTACCAGCATCACGATCCTCTTACCGGCAACGACTGATGATGCCGAAATTTATAGTTTGCAAACGCCTGCCCGGACTGTAGTGGCGGGATCAGGAAATATCCTCCTGGTGGAGGATGAAGCCGAACTGCGTGACAGCAACGCGGAATTTCTCAGGTCAATTGGCTATTCAGTCCATTGTGCAGGCAGCGGACCGGAAGCCCTGGCCATGATGCTCGATTTCGATCCCATAGACCTGGTCATCAGTGACGTTGTCATGCCCAAGATGAACGGCCGGGAATTTGCCGAACGTTACCTGATTGCCCGGCCCGAAACCAAGATACTTTTCGTTTCCGGATATGCCGATGAAGTAGTTCAACAAACCGGGTTTTCCGGCGCAGCTATCCCCTTCCTGCAAAAGCCCTATTCCTTGCAACAGTTGGGCATCAAAGTCCAGGAACTGCTGCATTCACAGGACGGAATTCCGGCCGGAGCCGATTAAAGATTTTGCTCCGCTCGGGTCAAGTTTGGAAGCGCACACCTTTTTCGCAATCTTCCAGCCGGTACCTTCACCATTGCGGTTGAATACCAGGGAAAAAAGACCACCCAGACCGTAATTGTTCCCGCCGAGCCGGCCATCATACGGGACGTTGAGTTGAGTGTCGGCACCAAATAACCTTTGATAAACCCAGCGGGGCAGAACTGCCCAAACTCGAGTGGATTTAGAGCGTAGCTGCAGCCACCTGGGTGCGCTGGCCTGCCATGACGGCCGTCGCGTGTTGAAAGTCGTTCGTCAGCGTCATGAGCTTTCCATCTTTCAGTACCAGTTGCAGATCGCAGTTTTCAATGGTGCTGAGCCGGTGTGCAATCACAAACGTGGTCCTTCCGCGAACCAGTTGTTCGGTCGCCTGCATGATCTCTTGTTCGGTATGGATATCGATGGCGCTGGTGGGCTCATCAAAGATCAAAATGGGCGCGTCTTTCAAAAACGCGCGTGCAATGGCGATGCGCTGGCGTTGCCCGCCGGAGAGGCGGCAACTGCCTTCGCCGATTTTTGTATCGTATCCGTCGGGAAGACCCATGATGAAATCATGCGCGCGCGCGGCTTTGGCTGCTTCCATGATCTCGTCGCGAGTGGCGTTGTTACGCCCATAAGCGATGTTCTCCGCAACGGTGGCAGAAAATACCACAGGCTCCTGCAGCATGATCGAGAATTGTTGCCGCAGGTCCGCCAGTTTGTAATTGCGCAGGTTGTTGCCATCCAGCAGGATCTCGCCCGAGGTGGGATCATAGAAACGCGTGAGCAGATTGACCAGCGTGCTCTTGCCGGAGCCACTTGGGCCCAGGATGCCAACGCGCGTTCCAGCTTCAAGCGTGAACGTCACGCTGTCCAGGGCACGCCCTGATGACGGATATTCAAAACTGACATTCTTGAACTGAATGTGGCCATGAACGCGGGACACCGCAATAGCATGCTGTGGCTCGCTCACCTCTGGGGCCTCGTCCATCAGCGCCAGCGCCCGGTGTATGCTGACCATCCAGCTTTGCAGTTCAGGAAATTTGGAGCTGATCGTGCGCAGCGGCTCGTAGAGCTGCGTCATGTAAGTGAGCACGAGCAATAGTTCACCCAGTGTCAACACGCCGGATTGCACATGATGAACGCCGATCCACATGGCAGCCGCAGAAGCAATTGCGATCGTCGTGCTGATGAGCACGTGAAACATGGCCTGCATGGACGCGACCTTTACCTGCTCCTGCATCCGATGCCGGGATCGCAACTTGAATCGCTGGTCCTCAAATTCTTCCTGGCCAAACGCTTTGACCACGCGGATCGATGAGAGGGCTTCATAGAGTACCAGCATGGCGGAGCTGTCCAGCTTTTTGATTCCGTCCCAGCCGTGGCGTGCACGACGGCTCGACCTGCGTGCCAGAACGAAAAGCACGGGAGAAATCGAGATGGCAATCGTCGCCAGTTGCCAGTCAAGCCGCATCGTCACATAGAGCAGCGCGAAAAAGCTGAGCAGGGAACTGACCAGCGGCATGACACCTTGCAAAAAGACATACTGGATGGCCGGAGCGTCATTCTGTATGCGGTAGGCCACTTCACTGGTGCCGCGACGGTCATGAAACATCAGTGCCATGCGCTGCACGTGCCAGAAAAGCTGCGTGCGGAAGTCCAGCACCAGCTTTTCTCCGGTGTAGGTTTGCAGCAGCCAGGCGGCGAATGCCTGAAGATTTGCCAGCAGGCTGAGCAGTAGAAGAAGCCCAACCGTCAATAACAGGGTGGATGATCTTGAGCCGAATGCAGCCGCCGGCAGAAACGATTGCAGAAAAGAAGGCAATGGGCGGCTGCCCAGTACGGTGTCTACCGCGATCTTAAGCGGGAATGCCAGCAGTAACGTGAGTGGGGCTGAGATCAGGCTGAGCAGAAAGATTGCGGTAAGATGCGGCCAATATGGGCGAGCCAGGCGGAGCAGGATACGTGAACTGGCGCGCTTACTTGCGATTTCTGGTTCCATTACAGCAGACACTTTACGGCCCCGGGATTCATCCCGCTTCCAAGCTATTGAGGTAAGTCTTTGAACGTGTGAGCTAATAGTAGCAATAGTTTGAACGAGGTAAGTTCGTTTGCAAAAAAGTTTTTCGGGCGGGCGCTAGGGCCTTTGCTGTATCTGCTTCCCGGCTGTCTCACGATTGCTGAACTTTAACCACGACCAGAGTCATATCGTCGTGCTGCTTGGCGCCTGCGGCAAAGCTGTCGGCGCCGCGAATGAGCTGTTCAAGAACCTCGCGTGCCGTAAGGTGGCTGCAGGCTTTCACCGCGTCGGCAAAGCGTTCCTCGCCCCATTCTTCATCGTCATGGTTCATGGCCTCGCTGATGCCATCCGTAAAAATTACCAGTAGGTCACCCGGCAGAATCGCCAGCTTCTCCTGCTCATAAGGAAAGCTTTCCAGCAGTCCAACAACCGTACCGCCGGCCTCCAATCGCAGCATCTGCCAGGTATCGGCATTCTTGCGGAACAACATGGGTGGATTGTGACCGGCGTTCACGTAAGTCAATTGGCGGCGCGCAGGATCGTATTGGGCGTAGAAGAATGTTGCATAACGATTGCTGGTGGATGCCTGATAGACCAGGCGGTTGACGTTGGCCACCACCGGCGCTATCTCTTCCGGCGCTCGCGCCGCTTCTGATCGCAATGACGCCTGTAAGCTGGCCATGAGCAGGGCGGCGCCAATACCTTTGCCGGACACATCGCCCACCGCAATGCCGAGCTGGCCTTCCGGCAAAGCAAGAAAGTCATAGTAGTCGCCGCCCACGCCCAGCGCCGGGCGGCACGCTCCGAAATAATCAAGTCCCACGATTGGCGGCAGCATCTGCGGGAAGAGCCGCTCCTGGACTTCGCGGGCAATCTCCACTTCGCGATTCAGTCGTTCTCGCTGTGTGATTTCCTCGGTGATAGCGGCCATCAGCTGGGCATTCTCCAGCGCCAGCCCGGTTTGCGTGGCTACTGATTTCAGCAATCGCAGATCACTGCCGGTAAATGGTTCTTCTGATCTTTTCGGCCCCAGACTGATGAAGCCCAATAATTTGTCTCGCGATGCCAGCGGCAGCAGCAGTTCCGCGCTCAATTCCTGCAATTCCTCGCGTTCTTCGGCGGTGACATTTTCTTCACGGTAGAGCCAGGAATTTTCGTCGTCAGGGTAAACGCGCAGCGGCTCCTTCTCAGCCCGCAGCAGCTTCACGCTGCCCGCGCTGGAGGCAAACTGTAGCTGCGGCATGCCGCTATAACCAACTGCATACACCGGACGAAATGGGCTGCCCGAATCCAGCAGCACGGTGATCTTGGATACGTGCAAAGTCTCAGAGATCCGAGTGACCACGGTCTCCAGCAACGACTGCGGCTGGACCATGGTACGTACCTGATCACTCAATTCGTTGAGTACATTTTCTGCGTTGTAAGCTTCACGGAAAAAGCGGGCATCCACCCAGTTTCGCAGCCTATCAGCACTGCTCTGGATCAGCGGGATGAGTCCAAGTCCTGCCGCGATGACCACTAGCTTCAACCATGGATTGCTTCCACTATTGGCAATGAGTCTTACCGCGGCCAGGAGGGCAATCGCGGTGAAAATGAACTGGATCACCCGGACCCCGTTCTTTGCTAACGCATATTGCAGTCCCTGCCGGACAACGAAACGGACGTCCATGGCTCGATGCACCACAATTACGTATGCCAGAACAATGGGGAAGAGAAAGAAAAGCACGTCTGCGCCAAACCATACGGCTTTGGGAAACTCAAGTTCCGGATTTACTCCCCGGATAATGGCATAGGCCTGCACCATGAAAAATGGGGACATGGTGATGGCGGCTCCAACGACAAGCAGGCGGAGGCGGCGTTTTGCATCAGCAGAAACCGCGGCCTTGTATTTGGAAGCGATCAGAGTAACGCCCAGACCCTGTGCCATGTATGTAAGGCAGACCTCGGTGATGATCAGGGCGTGAGGCAGGTGAAGCAGAGAACGAACGCTGGCTAAATTTTCCAGCGAGCCCACAGCAACAATCATGTTAACAAGCGTGAAGCCGGCCAGCGGAAGAATGAAAAACCATTTCAACTTCAGCCACCTGGTTCGCGGGTTGGACGGTGGAAGGGGCTCAGGGAAATAAATCCCAAATAACAGCAGCCAGATCGCGAAAAGGGAATTATTACCCGTACGAAACAAAACACCCAGATCGCGAAGATAGCGCGGCCATGTCATCACGTTGGGATCAGAGAACGCGACAAAACAGAGCATCAGGGCCAGCACCAGCCAGCCCAATGGATCCTGAGGACGCACCGCGGCAACCCAGAAACCGATGAGCATGGAAACGAAAGGTAAAAAGATTAGAAGCGTAGCTTGCAAAATGCGATCAAGCCAGCGACGCTGACCCACGGTGGTCAGGCGAAAAGAAGCAGTTATTTCCTGAGGCTGACTTTTCGTTTTCGCCTTAGAGGGGTTTTCGGGATCCGCGGATTGAGCGGCCTGGCTCTGTGTCCCATCCGGCGCGAACCGTGCCACCTTAACGGTCATGGTGTCACCGTCTTTGGCGTCGCGCAGCGCTTCGCCCACTACGGCTGCGCCAGTAACTTTGCGTCCGTTCACTTCCAGCAGAGCGTCGCCTTCTTTGAGTCCGGCTTTATAAGGAGCGGAGATGAGAAAACTGATCCTTGGATATATGTCCTGACCAACCTCTGCAAGCCCGCCAACAAAGAACGGTCGCACCACCGGATTCCATCCGAACCAGTGCGCCTCGCGGTACATGGCCACGCGCACATAATAGGCCGTGGACGCCACAAACAATAGCGCCAGCAGTATCAGACGGCCCGTGGGCCGCCGGAACTTCGGACGTGCATGAATCGATCGGGCTGTATCAGGTTTTACCGTCACAGAAATGGAGACCATTAGATCGCAATGATTAGAGAAGTGATTCTACTAGGTCAAGCTAGTTTGGCGTAGGAGGGTATCACGGGGAACTCTACCGGAGGCGGTGGAGGGGAACACTAGCGCCTTTTACTTTGTTGACGCGCACTGTCGTGCGATTACGGCGCGGTCGGCGCTTTTCCCCTGTATCCCTTCTCCACCCATGCCTGTGTCGATTTAACTCGGTTTGCCTCATCAAGATAACTGCTCTAGCCAGGCACTCTCAATGAAATCAACAACCTGACGTTTGGTACGCGGCTTGCCCTTTCAAACGGCAGGACCGGAGTAATGAAAAGCTTCGGGTGACTTTAGGCCACAGGCTTCGGGGCAGCAGCCTTTCACGCAGTTGGCTTTAAAGTAACCATCATTAGGGCAACGACCCACAGGTCGTCTTAAAAAATCCTGTGGCGCAGCGCGAAAAATCCAGCGAAGGCAAAAACGCGCAGCGAAAAAGGAGGTTCCAGTGAGAGCGCTATCGTTCAGAGCAATATTCATCGCCGTGATGTTAATGGCCAGTAAGCCGATGTTCCCGCAGGCGGACTTAGGCATCCAAAAAGGTTTTACCGAGTTTGAAACCGTTCAGGGTACAGTGAACTCAGACAGCCGGCTGTTCAAGATTGATTCCACGGTTGGCTGGGATTTCAATAAGCACTTTGGCATCTTTGGCGGCGTGCCGTTTTACATTGCCAACATTCCTGGCAGCTCAGCTACGGCGACTACGGCAGCCACGTCATCCACCAGCACGCACGGCATCGGAAACGCGTACGTTGGCATGGTGTTTCGCAACCCCAGTCCCACTTTGGGATACGCCTGCGCGATCACAGTTTCTGCTCCCACAGGCAGCACGTCCACCGGATTGAGCACGGGCCGCGCAGGCGTTGATTTCACCAACCACTTTGATCATTCTTTTTCGAACTTCACCCCCTTTGTGGATGCGGGCGTCAGCAACACAGTCCCTGACTCCAGTCTCTTCACGCGGCCATTCACTTCTCTGGGCGCCATTACCCACTTTGAAGAAGGCGCTGACTATGAAGTGGTAAAGCACACATACATTGGCGCGTCTGCGTATCAGATTGTCCCCTTTGGCAACCAGAAGATTTTCAGCAAGCTGGTGGGCAAAGGAGGCCAGGGTGGTGGCGGCGGGAAAGGCAGCAACCCTTTTGATAACAACGCCGTAAGCAGCGGCGCCGATCTGACTCGGGAAAATGGTTTCAACGGATGGGTTGCATTTGAACCCACGCCGTTGTGGCGGGTGGAAGCAGGTTTCACCCGTAGCGCCACCTTCAATCTGAACAGCTTTGCCTTCAATCTGCGCTTCAATGTAGGCAAGATGTTGCGTTCCAGAAAGTCGTCGTAAGGAGGAACTACTCACATGAAACTTAAATTCATTCTTGCTTTGGTGGCGATGGCGGGCTTCTCGGTTCTTCCCGCATTCGCGCAGCACGGACACGGTGGAAGCTCGGGCGGAGGCGGCGGTCATGATTCGCACGCGTCATCCAGCAGCAGCCACGGTGGCGACTCCGGAAAGAGCGGAGATAAAGATGGTGATAGTCATGGTGGTCACGGTGGTCATGGCAATCTCGCGGCCAAGCTGGCGGCAAACCCGGCCCTGAGCGCCAAGCTCTCGGCCTTGCTGCCTCCGGGCACTAACCTGGCAACGGCATCGGCCGGCTTCAAGAACCTTGGCCAGTTCGTGGCCGCTGTACACGTCTCGAAAAACCTGGGCATCCCGTTCGATCAGCTGAAGGCCACCATGACCGGTCCGCCGCCGGTTAGTCTGGGCAAAGCAATCACGACTCTTGCCCCTACAGCCAATGCCAAGATGGCGCTGAAGACGGCTGAGAAACAAGCCAAGGCAGACCTGCACAGCACGGATACTGATGGCGACCACGATGGTGCAAAAAGTGCTACCGCTGGCACCGCCGGCACGCACGACGCCGACGACAAAACCAAGACTCCGTAACGAGAGTAATTTGAACAGTTTGGTTGCGGTAGGTAGGGCGGCCTTGTCAGGGGCCGCCCGATTTTTTCAGCTATAACTCTACGCGGTCTTGGCGCCTGCGTCTTCTGACTCTGAGACGTTGTTAAAGGGATTGATTTTTAAAGCGCAGGTACGTGTTTCCACCGCTTGCTGCTGAAGGTGACTTAGGGTATAAAACTACATCTTTTCAACAGACTTCCTATACTTTGAGGCTTACTATGCGGCATCCGCGGCTGACTGCGTTCATTCTGACACTCTCAATTACCCTCGTCATACCCAGATACCTGCGAGCCGTGGATGACTGGCAACCGGTGACCCCCGAAGATCTCAGTCTCAAGTATGACGCGGCCCATCCTTATCCGGCCGTGATTCTTTATCACGAGGAAACCTCTGACGATAATCGCCAGCACCTGGTCTCCTACTACAAGTTGAAGGTGCTCAATGAGGCCGGTCGCAAACAGGCCAACGTCCTGATCTATACACGGGATGACTTTAGCCACGTCATTGATGTGAAGGGCCGGACGATCTCGCCTTCCGGAGCCATCACTGTTTTTGAAGGTAAACCTTTCGATACCACGGTAGTTAAAGGTAAAGGTCTCAAGATCAAAGCGAAGAGCATTGCGCTGCCGAACGTTGAGGTCGGGAGCATTATTGAGTATCGATACACGGAGTATTGGGACCGGTGGCTGCTGGCCCCGCACTGGACGCTACAGGAGGAGTTACCGCAACTGCACGCCAAGTTCACCTTCATCCCCTACCACGGAAGCCACGACATCGTGGGCGCAGACGGCGGGGCGGAAAATCGTGTGTACAGCTACATGTCAGGCGAAGTGCCCAAAGATGCCGTGATCAAGCGCACCGCGCAGGACAATATGGAACTCGAAATAAGAAATGTGCCGGCATTTCAGGAAGAAGATCTGGCGCCGCCGTCGGAGCTCTTGAAGATGCGCGTGGATTTTTACTACGGCGATGACAAGATGGCCAAGCCGGCAGAATTCTGGAAGTCGCGCGGCAAGTCATGGAACCGCTGGGTGGAAAAATTTATCGGACACTCAGGCGATATCGCGTCGGCAACGCGGAGTGTTGTAGCCCCGGGCGATACGCCCGAGCAGAAAGCACGAAAAATTTATGCGCGCATCCAAAAAATGAAGAACCTGACGTATACGCCCGATTTGGCTCAGCTCACCGTAAAGGACAAGGACAAGGAACCAACGGCTGAAGATATCCTGCACAAGGAAAGTGGCGAGAGTTTTGAGCTTACGCGGCTTTTTGTTGCCATGGCGCGCTCCGCGGACGTGAAGACGTACGTCATGCGAATTGCGCGTCGTGATCGCACTTTCTTCCAGGTACAAGTTCCAAACTTGCGTCAGCTTTCTGACGAAATTGCGATTGTCAGCCTGCCGGACGGCAAGGAGATTTTTGTCGATCCGGGCACGCCATACTCAACTTTTGGTTTGCTCGATTGGCGTCACACGCTGAGTGAAGGCATTCGCCAGATGCCCGATGGTAGCGCCGACATGGCAAAGACTCCGGGAACAAACTACACCAATGCCATCACGCAGCGTGTTGCCCGCCTGTCACTCTCCAATGAAGGTACAGCCGCCGGTAAGATCAGGCTGGTGTGGATGGGGCAGGAGGCCCTTACCCGCAGGTTGACCGCGTCGCAGACAGACGAGGCAGGACGGAAGAAGGACTTTGAGGATGAACTAGTGGCCCTGCTTCCCACCGGGGCCAGGGTCAATATGGAATCGCTCACTGGCCTTTCTGAGCCTGACGATAATCTTTCCGCTTTGTTCACCGTTGACCTGCCGGGATTTGCATCCATGGCAGGCAAACGCATGCTATTCCCCACGGGTCTCTTTCAGACAAACAACCGGAGCCTTTTTGTCAGCGAGAAGCGCAAATTTCCGGTCTACCTGAGTTATCCATACAGGACCATCGACGACCTGCAAATCACGATTCCTGCTGACTATACGGTGGAAGGAATGCCTCAGGTAGCTCCCCTGCGAACCGATTTTGCCATCTACAAATGCCAGGGAAGCCTCAAGGGCAATACCATCTCACTGACCCGCGATTTTGCCATCGCTGGAGTTGCTTTCCCACTCAACGAGTATCCTGATTTGCGAAAGTTCTACGGCGGGGTGGCAGAAGGCGACGGGCAACAGGTGGCTTTGAAGTCCGCGAACTAGGACCTCCGTTCTGCGACGCGGTGGGAGAGGGCATTACTGCAACTGATCGACAATCTCGGGAAACTCGTAAAACCCCGTCTTGCCTCGAATCCACTCAGCGGCGCGCACCGCGCCTTCCGCAAAGCCCAGACGGTTCTTGGCATCATGAGTAAAGAGAATCGTGTCATTGGCGGAGTCGAACATCACCAGATGCATGCCCACGGTTTCGCCTTCGCGGACGGAAGTCACTTCTACCTGGGCTCCCTTTCCGGATTCGAGAATCTTTTGCAGCGTCACCGCCGTTCCTGACGGTTTGTCCTTCTTATGAATGTGATGGCGCTCTACGATATTGGCGTGATAACTGGTTTTCAGAATCGGCGCCATTGCCTCGACGGCCTTGAAGAAGAAATTCATTCCCACTGAGAAGTTTGATCCGTACAACAAAGCGGCTTTGCGCTCCGTGACCAGTTCGCGGACCTTATCCAGGTGCTGGTACCACCCGGTGGTACCCACAATCACGGGAGTTCGCGATTCAACGCAGCGAATAATGTTGGGAATGGCGGAATGCGGAGTGGTGAAGTCAATCACAACATCGGTCTGCTGCAGCACCTCCAGCGTGAGACCGCGTCCATCCTGATTGTCCTTACTGCGCAGTGAACGGACTTCATGGCCACGTTGCCGGGCGATTTCCGCCACCAGTGCGCCCGTCTTGCCGTGGCCCAGCATAAGAACTTTCACGCAAACACCTCAGGATCCACTTCCGAGAAAAAAACCTGATGCAATCGCGACACTACTTTAGGCACGTCCGGCTCGTCAATAACAAAACTGATGTTGATTTCAGACGCTCCCTGGGAAATCATCTGGATATTCACGTCGGCAATGGCGTTGAAGACCTTGGCGGCAATTCCCGGCGTGTTGCGGATATTTTCGCCCACCAGGCAGACAATCGCTTTTCTACCCTCGTATTTTACGTCTGCCAGCTTGCCCAGATCGGCGGCGATGGCGCCAATGGATTCGTTCGAATCCACGGTTACTGACACACTGACTTCGGAGGTGGAAACCATATCTACCGGGCAGCGATGGTTGGCGAAGACTTCAAAAATGCTTTTCAGAAACCCGTGCGCCATCAGCATCCGCGTGGCCACCACATCCACAATGGTGATGCGCTTCTTGGCGGCGATGGCTTTGAACACATTCTTGCTCTTGGGCGCCGTGGCTGTAATGCGTGTGCCTTCACAGCTTGCATTGCGCGAGTTCAGGATCAGTACGGGAATATTTTTCTGGATGGCAGGCAGTAAAGTGGCGGGGTGGAGCACTTTTGCTCCGAAATACGCCAGCTCGGCCGCTTCTTCAAAGCTGATGGTCTTAATGCGCCGCGCTTCCGGACACATGTTCGGGTCCGTGGTCATCATGCCGTCCACGTCCGTCCAGATTTCGATCCGCGTTGCGCCCAGTCCAGCGCCCACAATGGCGGCGCTGAAATCGGAGCCACCACGTCCCAGCGTGGTGGAGATTCCTTCACGCGTAGAGGCAATGAATCCGCCCATCACAGGTACGCGTCCGCGATCGAGCAGCGGTTTTACGATCTCTACCAGCCGTGCGTTGGTTTCTTCGAACTGCGGGATTGCTTTGCCGAAGTTGGCGTCCGTGACCACGCACAGGCGTGAATCAACGTGCGTGGCATCGATTCCTCTCTGCGCGAATGCCGCGGCTGCGATCTTGCTGGAAACGCGTTCGCCGAATCCGGAGATTGTGTCGGTGGTGCGGGCGGTGAGCTCGCCGACTGCCACAACGCCGCGCAAAAGATCTTCCAGGCTGTTGAAGTCGCCTTCTAATAAAGGCGCCAGCGGCTCAAAAGCCTTCGCGCCGAGCAGATCCGTTGCCGTGCTGTAGTGGCGTTCACGCGCGGTCCGGCATAAGTCCAGGGCTTTCGCGCGGTCGCCTGCGCCTGCCGCTGCCGCCATGGCGAGAAGCTGGTCAGTAATTCTGGCCAGCGCGCTTACCACGACGACAGGCTTTTCCGCGAGCCGATCACGGACGATCGCCGAAATCCGGTCAATCGCCTCTGCGTCTTGTACAGATGTGCCGCCGAATTTCATCACGATCACGGCAGCACCATCCAAAGGCTTGAACGGTCGCTGATCAACTGAGGTATCCCTGCGCTTTGAGCAACTCGCCGTTCAGGATGGCAGCGCCTGCGGCGCCGCGAATGGTGTTGTGTGAGAGCACGGTAAAGCGCCAGTCAAAAATGTTGCAGGGACGCAGCCGCCCCACCACAGCGGACATGCCTCGTCCACGGTCGCGATCCAATCGCGGCTGCGGTCGATCTGGCGCCGGATCATAGATCACCGGCTCTTCCGGCGCTGAAGGCAGCTTCAACTTCTGCGGCAAGCAGCGAAATTCCCTCCACGTATCCAAGATCTCGGCCGACGTAGCCGGCTTTGTGAGTTTGATGGACACGGATTCAGTGTGTCCGTCTTCCACCGCCACGCGATTGCAATGCGCGCTCAGGACAATCTCCGCATCCTTAACGCTGTTGCCGCTCAACGTGCCCAGAAGCTTGCGGGATTCTGCTTCCATCTTTTCTTCTTCGCTCGCGATGTATGGAATTACGTTGCCCAGAATATCGAGCGAAGGCACGCCGGGATAGCCCGCGCCGCTCACGGCCTGCATGGTGGTGACAAAAACCTTTTCTACGCCAAAACGCCGGTGAAGAGGGGCAAGGGCCATTACCAGTCCAATCGCCGAGCAGTTGGGATTGGTCACCATAAAGCCGCCATTCTTCTGGTACCACTTTTGCGATTTCAAGAGCGGCACATGGTCGCCGTTCACTTCCGGAATTACTAACGGCACATCTTGCGCCATGCGGAAGGCGCTGGAGTTGGAAACCACGGCGCAGCCTGCGTCGGCGAAGGCGGGTTCAATCTCGCGGGCGGCGGTTGAGTCCAGAGCCGCGAATATGAGCCTGGGCGTGTCTTTAGTGGGCGAAGCAGAGTTCACGGTAAGCGCGGCAACCCGCGCCGGCAGCGGCGTTGCCAAACGCCAGGTAGTGGCGTCCGCGTATTTCTTCCCCGCGGAACGGTCTGAAGCGGAGAGCCAAGTCACTTCAAACCATGGATGGTTTTCCAGTAGCTGTATAAAGCGCTGTCCCACGGTGCCGGTAGCGCCGACAATTCCGACTTGAATTTTGCTGGTCATTTTTTGATTGAAAATCTGATTTTAGCATCTGCGATCGGCGGTCAACTTCTTAGTCGCCGGCGGCAGCCATGCTTTTCTTCCGGATCAGATATTCTTCCGCCAATACCACGACCAGGGCGGCCGTAGGAACGGAAACCAGAGCGCCAAGCACTCCGGCCAGCGATCCGCCAATGGACAACGCAATAATCACCGCAAGCGGCGACAGGTTGAGCGTTGACCGCATAATGCGGGGCGAAAAGTATCCGGCTTCAAACTGCGCATACACGGCATGGAAGATGACTACGCCGAGCACCTTTTGGGGCGAATCCAGTGCGGCCACCGTGCCGGCCAACGCCAATGCGCTTATCGGACCTGCGATGGGGATGATGTCGGCAATACCGGCAAACATCGCCAGAACATAAAAGTATTTCAATCCCAGGACGTAATAGACAGCCAGGCTGCACAGTCCCATGCAGCCCATCATGATTCCCTGTCCCATCAGCCAGTTGCGCATCCGCCTTTCCGCTCGCATCAGGGTCGAGCTCAGGCGCTGCTGCTGGTCCGGCGGGAACAGTGAGACGGACCAGTGGAAAGCGCGCTCGCCGTCGATAATAAAATAGGCCATCAGGATGATCGCGGTAAAGATTCCAAAAATGCCGCCGGCAATGTTCAGGAAGAGGCCGCCCGTATCGCCTGCGATCTCTGAGGCGTACTTCTGCATTTGGGCCGGATCCACTTTGTTTCCAAACGGCAGGTGCTTTAACTCCTCGGTGAGACCGGCAAGTCGCTGCGGCCATTCCGCGGAAAACGTTTTTGCGTCATGGTAGATGGGCGGAAACGCGAAGACCATGAACAGGGTACCGGCGAGGACCAGCATCAATATAAGGAAGAGGATGGCGAAACCGCGCCCGGGGCGCCAACCGCGGAATCTGAATTTGCGGATCACGCCGATGGCCGGGGACAGCACCACCGCGAACAACGCGCTCACATACACAAGAATCAGCACGTCGCGGACGGTATAGGCCGTCCACAACGCCAGAATTACGCCGAAGAAGAAGAGAATATCTGAGCGATGGTTCTTCGCCATAAAAAACAAAAAGCCTGCTGGGGGATGAAAGAAGTGTAACGCAGGATGGGAGGATATCCATCCTGCCGGAAGTATTAGTCCTGAATGGGAGGCCCGCAGCCGCGGGACTTCTAGTCGCGCAGGACCTCAACTTTGGACGCAGGAACGGACATCTTCAAGACTTTGTAATCGTCGCCCACCCAAAGCAGCCACACCACGCCATCAGAATCAAGCTTCAGCTTGTTTACATCCCTCTCCTGGCCTTTAAAGGTGAACTTTTCGCGTCCAACAATCTCCATGACCGCGCTGCCGGCGGTGTGCTGGCGCGGAACCAGAATGCCGAAATGGCTTGGACCGCACATGAGCCCCTGCGCATCGCGTGTACATCCACTGGACAGATAGCGCCAAACCAGCAGTTCACGCTGGGAAAAGAAATAGTCATCCAGAATCACCGTGGAAAGAGGCAGAACGTGGGGCACTTCCATCTTTTTCTGGTCGGCGGGTGTCACGTGTTCCACCAGAAGCTGGTCCTTGGCCTCAACCGTGGACTCTTCTTTTTGCGGGGAAGTGGCGCGCCAGCTATAAGACTGCAACTCGCCCTTGGGTGTCACTTTCATTTCGGCGGTTTGATCAGCCTTGTATGTGCCGTCATCGACCCTGATTTCAGACGTGGCTACGCTGAAATCGCCGCGAGATTCAATGTTGAACTTCTCCGTGCCGATCCGTTTGCCATCCTGGAAAATCCCAAAGCTGCCGGTGTCCCAGACCTGGCCGCCGCTGGCGCCCTTTTTGGCCTTCTGGTCGGATGCCTGTGCGCCGGCGAATAAGCTAACGGCAATGGTGATTGCCAGGATCGTGCGGATTGTTGCTTTCACTTTCTTACCTCCGGCATTGCTTCGGCGAGAACTCTCGCCACTTCTTCCGCTACTTCTTCCACTGTCTTCCCTGAAGTTTCCACACGCTGCTTTGCCAGCGAATAAGCGGACTGCCTTTGCTGGAACAACTCAGCAAACCTGGCTTCCTGCATGGCCAGCGGGCGGACGGTTGAATCATTCGTGCACCGGAGTCGCAGTTCATGCAGCGGAGCTTCCAGCAATACTGTCATTGCGCCAGCCTGAAATAACGCTTCGCGATTGGCCGCCTGGGCAAAGGTTCCTCCGCCCAGCGCTACCACAAGATCGTTGCGCGGCCCGCTACTTTGCAACAATGCTGCAAGCGCGGCGCTCTCCGCGGCGCGAAATCCTGGTTCACCCACCGCGGCGAAAATTTCCGCCACGCTTTTCTGCTCTCGCGATTCAATCACGCGATCCAGATCGCAGAAATTCCAGCCCAACCTGCGCGCCAGCGCCTGTCCAACGCTCGTCTTTCCCGCGCCCATGAATCCAATCAGAAACACGCGCCGGTTTGATTCAGCTCGGGACATGTAAATAAATTTTAGGGAACGCTCTTGAATGCTGTTATTGCTTCTTCACGCGGATTTTACCACTGAATGACTGGAGCTGGACTGAGGATGCACCGGAGTTGGAGGTGCCTGCGAAGGAACGTCCTGACTGTGGAGTGAAAGAAGTGTGGGATTTCGGGCTCAGAGGGAAATCGTTCTGCACGTCGCCCGAGACGGAACGTGCTGTAATGTCAACAGATGCGGTCTGCGGCAGGCTCATGTTGATGGTCCCGCTGTGCGTGGTCAATACGTAGTTGCCCATGCCTGAACAATCACCGTTGTAGGTGATGTTTCCGCTGCCGGTTCCGATCTTCACCTTAGGGCCATTGACCTTTGTCAGATCTACCGCGCCGGCACTGGAGATAACTTCAACCGGGCCACCATTGATATTGCTCAGCGTTACCGCTCCACTCACTGTATGGACCTGTAGATTTGATTTGACCAGATCGTGAGCTGTGATCTGGCCTGTATCAGATGAAAGGCTTATATCGCCACTGAGGTTCGCCGCCGTAATGGTCGCAGTGGCCGTGTTGACGGTTAAAGAAATGCCCGCGGGAATGGAGATATCAAAGTCAACCCGGGCTTCATTGTCCGTGGGCTTCTGGTCAGGCAGCGCGTGTGTGGTGATTTCTATTCTGCGATGGTCGGTGGTGCTGGACTGGTCCACTTCAACTTTATTGCTTTGCGCCGTATAGGCGACAATAAGTTGACGTCCGCTACCGGCCTTAAGGCTGACCGAGCCTGCATTGTTGGTGAGCGTAAAAACGCTGCCGGAGGGCGCGTCAAAGCGAAGTTCCTTGCGTGAATCCGCGCCATACGCGCTGGAGCATAGCAGCGCGGTAACTCCCAGTGCTGCGGCATAGCGTAGCCCATTGCTCGCGGAAAGTCTCATGGTGGCCAGTCCCTTCTCACTCACGGGTCACAATCATGAAAATCAGGGCAACGAACGGGCAGTCGCCATTTGATCCAGCACTTCCTTCTGCTGATACGCTTCCTGCAGTTGCTGCTGCGCCACGGGGTCCTGGGGATCGCGATTCACGGCCTGCTTTGCGTCCGTGATGTACGCGTTGGCCTCTTTCAGTCCGGCCTGGTACGCGTTGGCTACCATCGGATCCTGCTTTGACAGTGAGCTGACCAACTGCTGGTCATCGTCTTCAATGATTTGAGCGGGTTGAGCGCCACCATTTTGCGCTGAACTCAGGTGTGCAGGCAAGTGCTGATAGTTAATGACTGCGTTGGCGAAGATCATTGTTCCCGCCAAGGCGATGATCCAGCCTAGCGGTGTCCAGCTTTTGGTTTGTGCGGTCGAGTAGTTCTTTATATGTCCCGGGGGGGACAATCGACCCTCCGTGAGCATGCCTTCGCGGTGCAAAGACTGCTCAATGTTAGTCCAGACCTGTGGGCTGGGTTCGCGCATCGGCAGCAGGAGTTTGGCCTGCTCCGCAATATAGCGCAGATCGCGTACCAGTTCGGCGCATGCCGTGCAGGTCCGCAAGTGCTCTTCTTCAGCTTCGTTCCCGCCGCTCTCAATGATGTACGGCAGTACTTCCTGAAATTGCTGGCAATTCATGGTTGATTTTTCCTCTCCCTCCATGCTGCGGGAACCTGACATATTTCCCGGTCCAGCCTTCGCCTCTTTCCCGGCTGGAATTTCCCGTGCATGGCCTTACTCCAACGCTCAGCCGCTAGTGGCGGGCGGCCTTTTCGGCTCTGCTGAGCTTTAACAGGTCGCGCAGTTTCATGCGCGCCTTGTGTAACTGTGACTTGCTGTTACCGATCGAACATCCCATCATTTCGGCGATCTCATTGTGCTCGTATCCTTCCACGTCATGCAGCACAAAAATGATTCTGTACCCCGGAGGTAAACTCTCAATCGCCCTCTCCAGGTTGACCCGGTCAATGGACCCGGCCAGAACGTTGTCGCGCGCGCCGATGTCCTTCTTTGGCCCATCTTCGTGCTGCGGCTCCAGGGCCTCATCGAGCGATATTTCCGGCAGGCCTTTCTTCCGCAGATGCATCAGGACCACGTTTACCGCCAGCCGATGCAGCCAGGTGGAAAACGCCGATTCTCCACGAAACGTCGCAATTTTCCGATAGAGCTGAAGAAAAGCCTCCTGTGTAAGGTCTTCAGCCTCGGCGGTGTTGCCCGTCATCCGCAGGCACAACGAATAAACTCGACGCTTGTGCAGCCCATACAGGCCTTCAAACGACTCCGCGTCGCCCGCTTTGGCGCGCTCAATCGCCTCTGCTTCGGACATTCCGGATGCGACTATTTTCTTTGTTTGTGTCAATTTGACCTTTACGGGCCGCTCGGGATTCTGATGCGGCTGAGTAGCTGCCGTGTTGTATGCCAATGTGTTAAATGACAAATGTCTCACCCATGGTTTGATCCAAATCTTTACGAGACATACATGGAACCGTTCGGGGGAGCTTTGGTTGCCTGAGGCCAGATTTTGCCTTAATACTCACCGATAGAAAGCTCAATTGACTTTAGGACGGCTGGCGGACCGGACGAAAGAGCGCAAAAACCTGAGTAAGCTAAGCCGCCAGCGCTGCCCGTTTTTTCCTCGCACCGAGCCAGTAGAGAATGAGTCCTGATCCGATAAATGCCGCGGTCCAGCCAATGACTTTGGCTTCAAAAAGAGCCTTGCTGCGTACCCCGCCCGGAGGAATCGCTGCCAACGCCATCGATCCGGCTGTAATCACGAAACCAAGCGTTCCGGTAAGCCATATGCCGAATTTACCGCCAGGAACAAGGACCGCCTGCCCACTGTTGGCTCTATCTTTTCGATAAGAAAGCTTGATCGCGGCGGCATACATATAGAGGAATGGAATGAAATACAGGATTACCGCCATGTCTACCAGAAACTGGTAAGCCTCAACCACCGTCGCGTTGATCTGCGAAAAAACCAGGATCACTCCGGAGATTCCCGCCTGAATCAAAATGGACACGTACGGTGTCTTCCATCTGGGATGGATTTTCCCGAAGAAAGCCGGAAGATAGCTATCAATTCCGGCCACGAATGGTACCCGTGCTACTCCCGCCACCGTCGCGCCCACTCCACCAGCATTGCCAACCGTGACTAACAAAGCGGCTATCACTCCGAACCACGCGATACCCAGGATCGCGGAACTGGCGCTAATGCCCTGAAACACGCCGTTGCGGACATCAATCTTGTCAGCCGGCAGGAGCGTGAGCAATGCCACGGTGGCTACGATGTAAATCACGGCAATCATTACCGCGGAAGCGTAGATCGCCCGCGGGAACGTCTTCTTGGGATCGCGCACCTCTTCACTCATTGCGCAGACCAGCTCCATTCCCGTGAAGGCAAATGCGATGTTCGACCAGAAGTTCACCGTGTCCAGGTTCCACACGGGCAGGGAACTCTTCCAGTCAAAATGCGTGCCACTGCCGTGATGAACAGCAATGTACCATCCGATCCCGACCAGCATCAGCAGCGGCGCATAGGTCGAGACTCCGCCCGCGTTCTGCAACCACTTGCCAATGTTCAGACCCACCAGGTTCATGATCACCGCGACTGCCAGCAATCCCAACGATGCCCAGAGAAGGTAGTGAGGGTTTGTAGCCAGCGGAGCGAATTTCGGTCCGCCGATGAATACCGACATTGCCACGCTCGCCGTCAGTAACCCAGGAAAATAGAAGAATGTATAAATCCAGTAAGACCAGCCGGCAATGAAGCCGTGAAAATCTCCAAAAGCCTCTTTACTCCAGACGTACAAGCCACCCTCCGCCGGAAAGCGCGTGGAAAGCTCAATGATGATGAGTGATGTCGGCAGGAAGAACAGCACAGCAGCCAGCACCCACAAACTGATGGACGACGTTCCATTGTGCGCCGCGGCGGCGATCCATCGCGGGCCCAGCACCGCGGCAATGTTGAACAGCAGAACGTCCCAGAAACCCATGGTCCGGCGAAGCTGAGATTTTTGATTGGTGATTTCTTCCGTCATCGAGGTGGCCGCTTGCTCGAAACCCCGACCCCGCGAGAAATGGCTCGCAAAGATTGGTTTCGTAAACTGGATTAACGTCCGCTAAATCCGCACTATTGTATCCTGCGAATCCTTCAGGGCAAGAATGATGCGCAAGATCCCTCCGTCCTACTCACGCGCTGGAGACAGCGCGCGTTCGCTTAACGGACAGTCGGGATGACGAGGCTAAATTTGTTCGAAAGAACGCCCTGAGATGCATCGTCAGAACATGCTTTACGGGATCGCTCGGCCGGTCTCAAAAGTGCGCTGGATGCGTTTTCAGCCGACCTTGCGCAAATATGACGGGGACCGCTGAGGTGATCAAACCCGATAAGGGCGAGGCCGATCGTCGCGCCGAGCCCGCTGCAACAGGAGCCTGTAGAACGCAGCCACCAGAGTGGCGCTCAAGGCGGTTTGGAGCGGAGCGACAAAAAAAGACGATTCCCGAATGCTTCACATTCGTTTAATCAATTGGACTTCAGTCCAGCCGCGCACTAGCCTTGATCATGCGAAACAATTGGCCCACCTATCGCTTCTTTGCTTATCTGGTCTTTAAGTTGCGCTGGATGCGTTTTCAGTCGACCATGCGCAAATATGACCATCAATTAACATCGAATTACCCATAGCCACATCTAATATGCGTAGATGAATACGACGAATTTGAAAACGATGAAAGAATATCTTTTGGCCAGTGATTTTGACCAAACGCTGAGCTTTAATGATTCCGGGTTTGTCCTCAGCGAGCTGTTGGGTATCCCAGCGCAGGATTTCGAGCGCAAAGCGCAGGGCATGGCCAGGTTGAATCTGGTGCAGCAGGGCGCGGAGCTTTCCTATTTGCTTTTGCACGATCCCCAGTTCCGCCATGTGCGGCGTGAACACCTGATTGAAGCGGGCAAGCGCATTCCGCTCAAGGAGCAGATCAAGCTGCTGTACAAGATTCTCGACAAGGGAATCCCCGGCTATCATTTCAACTTTTATGTACTCTCGGCTGCGCCTGCGGAGATTGTGCAGTCAGCGCTTGAAGGTATTGTCCCCGCTGACCATATCTTTGGCACGGAATTTAAGTACACGCCCAGCGGAGAAATCGAAACCATTGTGCGTGTGACCGCCGGCTACGGTAAGGTCGCCCGCCTGGTCCAATTGCAGGAAGAGTTGCAGATTGGTCCTGATCGTGTGGTGTATGCGGGTGACGGCAGCTCTGACGTTCATGCCATGCTCCATGTCAATCGTGACTCCGGCCTTACCATCGCCGTTTCGGAAACGCGAGATGTCACGCAGATCGCCAAGCGCACCGTTCTCAGTTCCAACGCGCTCGCCATGCTGGTTCCGATTCTGGAAGATGTTGCCGGATGGGAGCAGCCTGAAATTCATGAGTTCTTTGAAGGCAACGGTTTTCTCGTTCGTGAATGGGCACGCGCCCGCACTGACTGGCTCACGCTCCGCTCCGCCAAAAATGAACGCGCTGACGCCGCTGCCGTTTGAGTGTTTTTTCTTTTAATCCCGAGCTGCGCGAGGGATCAGTTTCTTTTATCTCGAGCGTCAGCGAGAGATCCCTGCCGATTCGAAGAACTGGTGCACAAGTTCATGGAGCACAGCCAATCCTGCCGGTGCGTTTAATGCGTGAAGAAGAAGGACTGAGGTAAAAACATCGAAATGAGATCACTTGACTGGATTGGCTGGGTCGCCACCGCCATTTTCTCCTGCTCATACTTCGTTCGCAGCTCAGCCATCCTGCGGCGCATTCAGGCCGGCGCGGCGCTCATGTGGGTGGCCTACGGATTTCTGATCGGCGCCATGCCGGTTGTGGTGGCGAATGTAATCGTGGCTGCTGCCGCGGCTTACTCTTCCTTTGCCGCGGGACGTTCACCAAAAGCGCAGGCAGAGATGTCTTAGTCACGATTCCTGAGTGTTCCTCTGCGCACTTATGGCAGGAATTGCGTTTGCTTGTTATCTTGGCTGCGGCGGCTGAGGCTGGTTCATTCGCTTCAACTGTTGATTGTCATTGATGCGCTGGGCGTCGGCGTTCGTATACGTGCGCGTGGCTTTCTTCGACGACGTTTTCAGCCTGGTAGCCGTTTCCGCCAGCGTTGGTCCGCCGGCTGCGGGCTTGGCGGTTCCGCCAATCGGCCCTTCGCCCACAAAGACTGACGTTCCGCCATCTCTTTCTTTGCTTCCCGCTTTTCCCTGTTCGCCGGCGTAATGTTCGCTGGCGTAACCCTCAGGCTGTAGCTCTGATGTCCCCAATGCCGCGCCGTTATAAGCCGCTCTGCCTGACCCGATGGTCGCTACTTCAATTTGGTAATTGGAGAAATTGGCTATGCCCGTGCGATCGCCCAGTGAAATTCCCACTCGCGATGGCTCCGTTATCACCGACGGAACAACCGTCGGTGCGTACACCGTGACCACGCCTCCGTTCGGACCAACCGTCGCATACTGTGCCGACGCGCTTGTGCATACTGTGAGGATTAATATTGCAAAAATGAAAATTGCAAACCTGAGGGTTGCAAAATTGAACGCTGATTGGATACTGCGAATCATGAAGACACCCCAATTACCTGGAAAATCTACTCAGGTATGTTGGAATGTCGCTGTCTCGGGCCGGGATGCCACCGGATTAAGGGAAATCACGGAGCGACGGCATTCTTCCTGGCGGCGCTAACTTCCCACAAAACGCGCATACAGGCTGCGCGCCACGGCCGTATCCGCAGTGCCTTTGATAATGGCGCGACCGTCGGGGAAAAGAGTCATCTCGTAGGAATCCCGCCAGAATTTCAATACAAAGTCATTGTGCTTTACCGTTCCGTGAGGTTCCAGGCGGGTGCGCATCTCGCCAAAGTTCACGGGACGGCTTCGTTCATGAATCTGCACAGAATTGCGCCCGCACAATGTGATTTGCGGACGCCTTTCTCCCGCCAGGTGTGGGAATTCCCTGCGGTCGCAGGTCTGGCAGCCGTGCCTGGGCTTGTCGGCGGCCACCTCAGCCCGATCATTGCTCCATACGTCAAAAGAGAGCAGCGTCTGCCGCAGTTGATCATGCGCGCCCACCAGAAACTTGATCGCCTCGGTAGCCTGGATCGAACCCACCAGATTCACTGCGCTGTTCAGAATGCCCGCAGTGTCACAAGTCTCCACGGTACCTTCGGGCGTTGCCGGGAACACACAACTCAGGCATGCTGTTCTACCCGGTATCACGTTCATGGTGACGGCATAGGAGGCCACGGCAGCCGCGTAAATCCATGGCTTGCGCTGCTGCACCGCAAAATCATTGATCAGGTAGCGGGTTTCAAAGTTGTCCGTGGCATCCAGGATCAGGTCCACTCCGGCCAGCAGCGCGCCAATATTCTCCGGCGTCAGATCGGCGACCTCCGCTCTCACTTTTACTTCGGAATTGAATGCCGCAATCTTTCTTGCCGCGGCCACCGCCTTGGGCAGTGACTCAGCCGCGTCGGCTTCATCGAACAGCGTCTGGCGTTGCAGGTTGCTGGGCTCCACGTAATCGCGATCAACAATCAGCAGGTCACCAACCCCGGCGCGGGCCAACAGGGAGGAAACACAGGTGCCGGTGGCGCCGCAACCGACCACTGCGACTCGTCCGGCAGCCAGCCGTGCCTGGCCGGCCACCCCTATTCCGGGGAAAAGCACCTGCCGCGAATATCGATCATGGAACAGCATGTCTTCTTTTATTATATGGTTAGCAGCAAGGGTTAGAGTCAGAACAAGCGGGCATGGAAGGCTTGGCGGCGGTTTCATGTGCAACAAAGGTGTGAGTTGCTGCCATCGAAGTAGTCACAGAAAAACTCTACAACAAGGGGCTTGGATTGCCGCGTTTCGTTCCAGCATGTCTGGCGATAATGTTCTGTGTTTGCGTGTGCGCGGCCCAGGGGCCTTCGTCGGCCCCATCGCGGACGCCGGCCAGCGGCACGGTTCCATCCGCACAGTCCTCCCAGGAAGCTGGATCGTCAAAACCGGAAACAACCACCGCCCCAGCCTCCACGCCGCTCAACCTCAATAGTCTCCAGGGACTTACCGTCGCTCGCGTTGAGATCAAAAGTGTGGCAGTGGAGCATCCGGACTGGCTGGCGGTATTGTTGCCGCAAAAGGCCCACGAACCTCTCGACAAGTACATGGTCCGGCAATCTGTTCAGATCCTGTATAACACCGGGCGTTTTTCTGAAATTCAGGTGGAAGCGCAACGTACCCCTCAGAATGAGGTCGTGCTTACCTTCTCGGCACGAGAAAACTACTTCTTTGGCTCCATACGGGTGGAAGGCGCTCCCACGCCGCCATCGGATAACCAACTCGTGAGTGCCGGCAAGATCGCGCTGGGCGAACAATATTCTGAGGAAAAAATCGATGCCGGCATCCGGGGCATGCTGCGTGCGCTGCAGGAAAATGGCTTTTATAAGGCGGCCATCAAACCGTTTTATGAATGGGACTCGCAAAACCAGCAGGTGAAAGTCCTGTTTCTTGTAACACCAGGCCCGCCCTCTCATATAGGCGTAATTACCGTTAGCGGCAAGCCTGGGACTACCATTGATGAAATCATGGAAATCGCGCGTCTTCATCCCGGCGACCGCGTTACCTCAGCCCATCTCACCCGGGCTTTGCGAAAACTGCGGCGACACTTTCAGCGCGAAGACCGTTTGGAAGCACAAGTCACCCTGACGCAAAGGGACTACCATTCTGAGTCCAATACCCTGGATTACACCTTCGCTATATCGCGCGGGCCCGCCGTTGACGTTAGAGTGGAAGGCGTTAAATTGCGTCGCGGAATAATCAAGAAGCTTGTTCCCATCTACGAAGAAAATGCCGTGGATGATGATCTGATCAATGAGGGAGCGCGCAATCTCCGCGACTACTTCCAGACGAAGGGTTACTTTGACGTTCAGGTGACCCAGTCTCAGGTACAGTCCGGCGAGAGCCAGCGGCGCGAGGTGGTTTACACCATTGACCGCCGCCAACGCCACAAATTTACTGACCTCATGATCACTGGTAATAAATATTTCAATCGTGACGAAATTCGTGAGCGCATGGTAATGCAGCCCAAGGGCGGCTTGCAGCTTTATGGACTTTTCAGCCAGTCCATTCTTGCCCATGACATTCAATCCATACAGAACCTTTACATCAATAACGGGTTTCTTCAGGTAAAGGTCACGTCAAACGTCAAAGACGACTTCGAAGGCAAACAGGGGCGAATGCAGGTGGCTCTTACCATCACGGAAGGCCCGCAGACGACGGTCGGCAAGCTCAGCATAGAAGGGAACTCCGTGTTCTCAAATGATGCGATTCGTGCCGTTATCTCGGCCGCGGAAGGCCAACCCTACTCTGATTCCATGGTGATCAACGACCAGACGCAGGTGATGGACGCTTACTTCAACCGCGGGTTTCCCGATATCAAGTTCGAATATGTGAGCACGCCTGACCCGAATGATCCCAACCGGATCAACCTCAGCTATAAGATCATTGAAGGCCCGGAAATTTTTGTGGATAAAGTACTCATCTCCGGACTGAATTACACGCGGCCGTTTGTGGTGGAACGTGAGATGAAGTTGCGCACCGGTCAGCCCCTGAGCCAGCAGAAGATGCTGAACACGCAAAGCCGTCTCTATGACATGGGCATCTTCAACGAAGTCAACATGGCTGTGCAGAACTCTGAAGGCGACGCCACGCATAAGAACGTCAACTATCAACTGACTGAAGCCAAGCGTTACACGTTTAACTACGGCGTTGGCCTGGAAGTTCAGACCGGGCAATCTGCCAGCAACACAAATCCGGGCGGTACCACCGGCGTAAGTCCGCGCGTGTCCTTTGATATTACGCGACTGAATTTCCGCGGCCGCGACCATACCATCACACTTAAGACACGTTATGGCAGTCTGGAGAAGCTCGCCTTGATCGGCTATGGAGACCCGCGCGTGTTTGATGCTGAACGTCTGTCTTTGAACCTGACTGCTTTTTACGAGCAAACCAATGACGTAAAAACTTTTACTGCCAACCGCCTTGAAGGTGCGGCTGAGATCAAGCAGATTTACAGCAAGGCCATTACGTTGCATTACCGTCTCATTTACAGGCGAGTCGTCACGGACAATCTGGTCATCGATCCGAATGACATCCCTCTGTTCTCACAACCTGTACGCGTGGGGCTGCCCGATTTCAGTTACATCCGCGACACCCGCGATAATCCCGTTGAGTCGCGAAAAGGTTCATTCAATACCGTTGACACCGGAGTGGCTGCGGGCATTTTCGGATCGCAAGCCACCTTTGGGCGTGTGGTGGCCCAGAACTCTACGTATTACCAATTTCACAAACGTCGCTGGGTGCTCGCCCGATCTACCCGCATTGGAGTGGAAGAGCCGTTTGGCCAGACAAGTTTGATCCCGCTGCCAGAGCGTTTCTTTGCCGGCGGAAGCACTTCGCTGCGGGGTTTTGGGATCAATCAGGCGGGCCCGCGGGATCTCTCTACCGGATTTCCTCTTGGTGGCAATGCTCTGTTCGTCAACAATGTCGAGTTGCGCACTCCTCCTGTGCCCTTTCCTTTTGTCGGGGACAATTTGAGCCTGGCCATTTTCCATGACATGGGGAACGTGTTTGCCACCAGCGGTGACATGGTGAACAGCCTCTTCAAGTTCACTCAACCGAACCGCAACACATGCTTAAATCCCACCGGCCAGAATTGCAATTTCAATTACAACCCGCAGTCAATCGGCGCGGGAATCCGTTATCGCACGCCGGTTGGCCCGGTGAGTATTGATATGGGCTATAACCTGAATCCGACCGCTTTTCCTATTGGTGCGCCTGCACAGCCGGCACCGCCCGCACCGCCCATTTTGCCGTCCTCCCAGGTGCTCAGGCATTTCAATTTCTTCTTCAACATAGGGCAGACCTTCTGATGCGTCACGTTTTCGAACTCGTGCTGGTTCTGCTTGCGATCAACGGCGGTTCTGCGCAGGTTGTCGATCGCATGGTTGCAGTGGTGAATAAGCGCGTGATTCTGGAAAGCGAACTTGATCAGGCATTGCGGGTTGAGTATCTGATGCAGGGCAAATCGCTGGATAAAATCAGTCCCAGGGATTCTTCTGCTGTGCTGGAGCGCCTGGTGGACCGGGCCTTGCTGGACCAGCAGATTCTTCATCCCGAAATGCTTGCGCCCACAGCCGAGGAACTGGCAGAGCAGGTCAAGGAAGTCCGCCGGCAACTTCCCGGCGCGGCCACGGATTCCGGCTGGAAAGCGCTGCTCGATACTTATGACCTGACGCAACGGGACGTAGAGGACAGCCTGATTACTGAAGTGCGCACGCTCCGGTTTGTTGATCTCCGCTTTCGCGGCCTGGTCCACATCGATAAGAGCGAAATCAACAATTATTATCAGCAGAAATTTCTGCCCGAAGTGCAGAACCGGGGTGGGTCAGAACCGCCGTTGGCAGAAGTCTCCGGTCAGATTGAAAAAATACTCGCGGAACAAAGCATTACTGACATGCTGAACCGCTGGCTGGAGACACTGCGCGCCCAAGCGCACATCGAGAAGATGATTCCGGTTCCGGCGGGGGCATCTGTCGGGTCTAAGCCATGAGTACCATCGTGGCCCCACCACCGGCAAAAACGCGCCGCAGGCGAAGGTTCTACCTTATTGCGGCTCTCATCCTTGCGGTGCTGGTGATCGGCTCTCTCTTCTACCTTAATAGCGCGTCTTTCCAGCAGACCGTCCGCAACCGTGTGGTCGTGGAACTTGAACGCATGACCGGCGGCAAGGTTGAGATTGAGTCGCTGACATGGAAGCTGTCAACCTTGCAGATTGAGGTGCGCGGCCTGACGATCCATGGACTGGAAGCCGCCAATGAAGCGCCGTACGCTCATGTTGACCGCATCGATCTCGCAGTGAAGATCCTTTCTTTCTTTTCACGCAAAGTTGCGTTGAGCAATGTTGCCATGGACCGCGTTGCCGTCCACCTGATTGTCTATCCGGACGGGACAACGAATCAGCCCGAGGCAATTCAAAAAGCCGAGTCGCAGGCAGCGAATAGCTCAAGTCTGTTTGATCTCTCGGTCAACCGCATTGAGATCAGCAACGGCACCCTGATTCTGAATCAGGAGCAGATTCCTTTCTCCCTCACTGGACAAGGCCTCGATGCGGGGATCACATACTCGGCGAAGGACCACGGTTATGAAAGCAATATCGCCATGTCACTGCTGTCTGCCCGCTGGCGTGACATTGCTCCTCAGCGCGGTGATATTGCTGTGCAACTTCTGCTGCGAAGTAATGAGGCGCTGATAAAGTCTCTGCGTGTCAGCACTGCGCGCTCAACTCTCCAGGCAACCGGAAATCTTCGGAATTTCAGTCATCCTGAGCTGCAATTGCAATATGAGGCATCGCTTGATTTGCTCGGGGTCGCCACGCTGGCCAAGGTTTCTGAGATCAAAGGCGGCCATGGCGATGTAAAGGGTTTCCTTCGCTACCAGGACAATCGCTTTACATCGCAGGGAAATGCCGCCGTCAGGGATGGAGAGTGGCAGGACGATGTCCTGCGCATCCCTGCAATTTCCGGGTTCTCTCCATTTGCCATCACAGCTGAGAAAATCAGTTTCCCCAAAATTGCTGGTCACGCGTTCGGAGGAAATGTCCAGGGTGACTTTCAGCTTCTGAACTGGGCCACGCAGGCAAAAACCATAAAGGGCAAGACTAAGACGAAGGCGCCACTTACGGAGACGGCAAACCTGCAACTGTCGGGGCTCGAGATAGGAAAGGTCGCGGCCGCTTTTTACAAACGAAGTTTGCCTCTGGACAAGGTTCCGCTCGCGGGACAGGTATCCGGCGGCATTGTCACGTCGTGGACGGATTCCCCAAAAAATGTAACTGCCAGATTCGATCTGGAAGTAGATCCTCCGCAGAATCCAACGCCGCAGCAGGTGCCGGTCACCGCGCGTGTCCAGGCTGTTTACCATGGCGATCTGCGGCTGCTCGATGTGCCCACGGTGAACCTTGCTACGCGCGCGATTCGTGTGAACGCAACCGGACAACTTGGTTCTGATAAAGCAGAGGCGAAAATCTCAGTCAATTCCACGGACTTGCATGAGATCCGGCCCGCTCTTGCCGCACTCAGTCCTGGCACCCGCATTCCGATCCTTCTTGAAGGACGAGCTTCCTACAACGGATCCATCTCCGGGAAGTTTGACGCTCTTTCCACGCACGGCCGGATTGAGCTGGAGAATTTTGATTCGGAGCTTATGCCTCTGCAAATCTCGGCCCAGCCTGTCCAGCCAGGGAAGGCGAAGAAGGAAGAGCGTATCCACTGGGATTCACTGGCAGGCGATCTTTCTTATTCGCCCACGCTGGTCAGTTTGCAGCACAGCACTTTGCGTCGGGGCAAAGCGGCCGTGGACTTTTCCATCAGTGCCACCCTCCATCACGGCATTTTTGATGATCAGATGACCCAGGTGAATGCCGCACTGCGCATTCAAGAAGCTGACAGCTCCGACGTGCAGACTTTGGTTGGCATCCGTTATCCCATTCAGGGAGTAGTGAGTGCGGACATCAAGGCGAACGGAACCCCTGTGAATCTGCATGGAACCGGCAATGTTCAAATGGCACGGCTTACGGCCTGGGGCGAACCCTTCCGCCAGTTCAAGACCCAGGTTGACTTCACTGGACGGGCGTTACAGCTCAGCAACATTGTTCTTGCTCACAACGGCGCACAACTGACTGGCGCTGCCGGCTATGACTTCTCCAGGAACAGTTTCAGTTTTGACCTTACCGGCGCGAACATTGATCTTGCTAACATGCGGCGTTTTCAATTGCCCCGCCTGACGGTGGAAGGCAACGCTGCTTTTCACGTCACGGGCTCCGGCACAGCGGATGCTCCCCAGGTCGCCGGCCAGGTTCAGCTCCGTAAGATCATCCTGAATCATGAGCTTGTCGGCGATTCAGACATTACCGGTGAGACACGTGGCGCTGATCTGGTTCTGCGCGGCCGCTCAAATTTTGACAACTCTAACCTTGATATTGACGGCAGCGTGCAGTTGCGCGGTGACTGGCCCGGCCAGATGAAGTTAAAGTTCACGCATCTGGATTTTGATCCTCTCATCCACGCCTATTTGCAAGGCAGGGTTACCGGGCATTCTTCCGTGGCCGGCACCATTGATATACGCGGGCCGTTCCTGCGGCCGCGCGAACTGATCGTCACCGGCGTGGCCAACCAGCTCTCCGCTGAACTTGAGAACGTGAAGCTTCAAAATGATGGCCCGGTTCGATTCTCCATGGACAGCGAATTTGCCCGCCTGAATCAGTTTCACCTGGTCGGCGAAAATACTGATGTGTATGTTGTAGGCGGCATTGGCGTTTCCGGAGACCACATTCTTGAACTGCGCTCCAATGGCCGTGTGAACCTCAAACTTCTGCAGGGCTATAACCCTGACATTATTGCGTACGGTCCAGCTTCATTTACGGTTAACTTTGGCGGCAACGCGGTCCATCCGCAGTTGAACGGGCGCATCGATCTGGCCGATGCCGGTATTGCATTCGTTGATCTACCCAATGGTTTAAGCCACATTAATGGCTCTTTGGTATTCGCGCAGGACCGGGTGCAGATTGAGAAGCTCAGCGCGCAGACCGGCGGCGGTGAACTGAATGTCGGCGGATTTCTCGCCTACCGTGGCGGCCTGTACTTTGACCTGACGGCCAACGGAAAAGATATTCGCCTTCGGTATCCGCCCGGCGTGAGTTCGTCCGCCGACGCCAGTTTGCGCTACAGCGGGTCCGCCAGAAGTTCTCTGCTGAGCGGCGACATCACCGTGACTCGCTTCGGCATGAATCCCCGTTTTGATTTTGCGCAGTACCTGGCGCAGTCCAGAAAGTCGCAAACTATCGCCACGCTCAATCCCTTTCTCGATAATATGCGGATTGACGTGCACATTAACTCCACGCCTGAACTCCAGGTGGAAACGTCATTGGCCAAGCTTTCCGGCGATCTCGATCTGCACGTACGCGGGACGGCGGCTCGTCCGGCTGTGCTTGGCCGCGTCAACATTGCGGAAGGTGACGTATTTTTCAACGGCACCAAATATCGGCTGGAACGCGGAGACGTGAGTTTCAGCAACCCGCTCACCATTGAACCCGTCATCAATATCGAGATGTCAGCCCGCGTGCAGGACTATGATGTGACCATTGGCCTGCATGGCAGTCCTGTCGGCGGCAAGGGGTTGAGCATGACTTATCGCTCCGACCCTCCGCTCTCTAACACTGACATCATCTCTCTTCTTGCCTTCGGGCGAACGCGCGGGCAGGATGTTTACAGCGCCTCCCAGGCGACAGGCAGCAAGGATAATAGCGCTTCCAACGCAATACTGAGCCAGGCCCTGAACGCCGCGGTGGGAGATCGTGTGCAGCGTCTGCTCGGCGCTAGCCGCGTCAAGATTGATCCTCTGTACGTGGGCACCTCCAATACCACCAGCGCGCGTGTGACTCTGGAACAGCAGATCAACAACAACATCACATTGACCTACATCACCAGTCTGGCGCAATCCACGGAGACGGTGGTGCAGGTGGAATACAACATTGATAAGAACCTTTCCATCGTAGCTGTAAGGGACCAGAACGGCGTCTTGGGCTTTGACGTTCATATCCGCCGGCGCAAAAAATAATCATGAGTGTTGAGTTGCAGGATTCATTCGAAGCCCAGCGCGCTTCCATGGTGGAGCACCAGTTGCGCAGCCGCGGCATTTCTGACGAGCGTTTGCTGCAAGTAATGGGCAAGGTGCCCAGGCAGGAATTTCTCCCTCCGGCAAAGCAACAGGAAGCTTATCTGGACCAGCCAGTTGCCATCGGTGAGCAGCAGACCACCTCGCAACCCTACATGATTGCGGCCATGCTGCAAGCGGCCGAGGTTGGCGCCAACGATCGGGTCCTTGAAATCGGCGCGGGTTCCGGATACCAGACTGCGATCCTTGCGGAACTGGCTGAGCGAGTGATAGCCGTTGAACGCCTGGAGGGGCTGGCAGTTTCAGCGCAGGCAACGCTTCGCCGGCTCGCCTATCAGAACGTAGAAATTGTGGTGGCGGATGGCTCTCTTGGCTGGGCTCCCGCTGCGCCCTACAACGTGATTGTTGTTTCGGCTGCCTCCCCGTCTGTACCGCCTGCGCTGATTGACCAGCTTGCTCCGGGCGGACGCCTCATCATCCCGGTCGGGAAAGCGAAAGAACAAATGCTACAACTTGTCTTAAAGCATGAAGATAGAACAATTTCGATGCGTGTTTTGGAAGGCTGCCGATTCGTTCCCATGATCGGAGAGCAGGGTTTTGCAGCCTGATCGGGAATCCTCACCCTCTTTACCCAACCTTACATTCAACCTTAGGCAAGAGTAAGTGATTTACCTTGAAAGAAGGTAAGTCACTGGCCTATAATCCTGCTCCTCGCCGCAACGACCCTCCTTCGATTGTAAGACGATACCGGCGAGATGGGCCCCTAACCAAATCTCTTGGAGTCTCACGAATGAAAGTTACCCTCTCAGTTGTACTGCTGTTTCTTCTTGTGCCTGCCATTGCCTTCTGCCAAACCACAGATGATGACCAGTTGCCAGCAAGTTTCCTGAATAGCGCGTCCGCTCTCAGCGCCCATGGACCATCCATTGGCGCAGGCGGCGTACTGGGCGGCCGCTCTAACGGAAGCGTTCTCGGCGTCGACTCGCTCACCAACTTCAGCAGCTATTTTTACGATCCAGATTTCTTCACAGGCCAATTCACCTGGCAATACACCATGATCGGACGCTCTCCTTTTGCCACGTCCGAAGGTGGTGATGACGATGGCCGCCGGCGCACTACGACCATTGGAGCCCCGATTGTTCCCGTGATCATGGACCTGCGCAACGCCGATGGCACCCCGCGTTTTGTTAACGGCCAGCGGTTGATCTCCAGTCCCGCGCAATTCGTGCAGCCCGTCTTGAATTCTCCGGTGTTCAGCAACAGCTCTTACAGTTCCAGCTTTGCTCCCACCCAGTTTACCGACGCAGTGCAGCGAGCCGAGTTCTTCAATAAGGCCGACCCTGCCTGGCACACTCTGCTTCGTCCGCGTGTTACTCCTGCCAGGACCATGGTCCTTCTCCGCGGCACGTATTCGTTTGCCCTTAACGCCGACGGAACCTGCTGCGCCTTCATCCTGGTCAATGAAGCCAACTTCATCAACGCCCTGTTTCCGCCAACCGCCACCGATACCACCACGGTGATGGGAGCCGCGGAAAACGCTGGTGACATTACTACCAAAGACATGTCCAGCTTCCTTTTCCCGAATGTGTTCCTTTTCGTCAACAACACCGCGAATTGCTGCATCCTGGGCTTCCATACCTATGACGTGGAGCCGGGCGGCCCGCTCAATGGCTTCCGTGAAAAGCGTTTTGTCATGGACTATTCCAGCTGGATCAGCCCCGGTCTCTTTGGCCCGTCATTTGTTGACGTAACGGCCCTCAGCCACGAACTTTCCGAAGCATTCAATGACCCGTTCGTGAACAACGCAACTCCGTGGTGGCTGGCGCCTAACGGCAATTGCCAGAATAATCTGGAAACTGGTGACGTGATTGAAGGTCTGGCCGACGCGACCATTCCCATCACTACCAATGGCGTCACCTATCACCCACAGAATGAAGCACTCATTCAGTGGTTTGCCAATGTAACGCCATCCAACGCAATTAACGGTGCTTACAGCTATCCGGATACCGGCGTGCTCACCACCGCAAACGCTCCGCAAAAGCCCAATTGCGCGCCGTAACGGCAGCAACACGGAACATCAAGCGGCATGGCCTAAACGCCATGCCGTTTTTCTTTTCTGGGTTTTCGATGTGGGACTTCGATAAAATATCCGGTGCCCCTCTTCACCAACATCAAAACCACTCTGGAAATGATCAAATGGGAGCATTCCATCTTTGCTCTTCCATTTGCACTGAGTGCTGCCATGCTGGCCGCCGGAGGTCTGCCGACTTTATCTCAAGTGGTATGGATCATCGTCTGCATGGTGTCAGCGCGCTCCGCAGCCATGGCATTTAACCGCCTGGCGGACGCGCAGATTGACGCAGCCAATCCGCGTACGGCGACGCGTGCTATCCCCGCAGGCGTGTTGTCCGGCAGGTTTGTCGCCATGTTTATCGTATTTTTCTGCCTGGTGTTTGTGTTTGCGGCTGCCCAGCTCAATCGTCTTACGTTGCTTCTTTCGCCCGTCGCGCTTGCATGCGTGCTGCTTTATTCATACACCAAACGCTTCACCCGATGGTCACACCTTGTTCTGGGCTTTGCTCTGGGTATTGCGCCCGCCGCTGCCTGGATAGGCGTTCGTGGTTCACTCGATCCTCGCATTCTGATTCTTACAGCCGCCGTCACTTTCTGGGTTGGCGGTTTTGACGTTCTGTACGCCTGCCAGGACATAGACTTTGACCGCGCTTACCGCCTCAACTCGGTTCCCCAATCCTTTGGCGTTCCGCGCGCTCTCTCTCTGGCCCGAGTGCTGCACATTGCCATGCTCATGCTTCTGGTTGCACTGGTGGTGAGCTTCGGGCTGGGCAAGATCGCAATGGCCGGGCTGGTTGTGGTTGCCTGTCTTCTGGCCTATGAACATTCACTGGTTTCGAAGGATGATCTCACCAAGTTGAACGCAGCGTTCTTTACCATGAATGGCGTGATCGCCGTAGTGTTCTTCGTTTTTGTTGCGGCGGACTTACTGACCAGGCGTTGATTTTACCGGCCGGAGCGCCCATTGCCTGCGGTTGTTTTAGCTTTTAGTCATCCACGCCTTTCTCCTTGTTCGCAATATCATTCGCTTTTCACTCTATAGCAGACCATAGCTTTTAATTTGCACTCTGGCCAGCTTTGGTCTACCTTCAAACTACCAAGGTAGGATCTGATCTATGCGGAACTACTTCAGATGCGCGATTGTTCTCGCGGCCTGCGGACTGGCCGGCTATGGTGTGGCTTTATCCGCCGAGTATTCTACTGTCGCGGCACAGGCTGCCGATCAGCAAAAGACATTCAAAGTTGAAGGAACAGTAGTCAATGAAGCTACAGGACGCCCCATACCACGGGCCCTGGTGGAATGGTATTCCCCTGCGGGGTTGATCTCTGTTCTCACCGGAACCGAAGGCGAGTTTGTGTTCAATGACGTGCCACAAGGGCGCGCGCAATTCATGGTACAGAAGCCTGGATATTTCACCAGCCGTGGCGGGGCCATGATCGCGCGTCCGATTGTCTTCAACGCGGGTGCGGATTCGGGCAAACTTACCATCAAGCTGATTCAGGAGGCAGTGATTGCAGGCCGTGTGCTGGGCAAGGATGGAGAGCCAATTGAATTTGCCAACATCAGCATTGAGAAGGCCAGTGCCACCCAGGCGTTGAGCCAAAGAAGTTTCTTGCAGCGGAATTCAGTCCAGACTGATGAGGACGGCAATTTTCGAATTGCTGAGCTTCCACCAGGACAGTATCTGCTTTCGTTGAAAGCCGGTAACGTTTCGCGACGCATTCTTGGGAATCAGTCAGCGGGCAGCCAGTCTGGACAACGTCCAGAAGCATATCCGGCCATCGTTTATTATCCAGGCGCCAGCGAAGATACCAATGCAGAGCCGATCAGCCTGCTGGCCGGACAACATGCGGAAGCCAACTTCTCAGTTGCTCCGCTACCGGCTTATAGAGTCACGGGAACAGTAAGCAGGGCGGGTGACTGGAAGGATGTAGGCGCCCCCGTTGTGGTGGACCATCGCGGGCAGCCGCTCCTGAGCGCGGAGGAATTCGACCAGCAGACCGGATCCTTTACGTTTCGGGCCTTACCGGCAGGAACTTACTTGTTGCGTTTGGTCGCCACTGATCAATCAGATGTTCAATCAACCGTGCAGCGAAGGATTGTTGTCAATAAAGATTTGACCGGGATGAATTTGTCTCTTGCAGCACCCATTGAAGTACAGGTCAACGTTCGCAAAGAGCTTGCCAATAAGAACGTCGTTACTGGGACGTGCTCGCACGGTTCAACGGACGGCAAGATTCATACCTCAGATTGTTCTGACTATCCTGCTATCCGGATGGAATTACAACCAAAGGATGCCGCCGGCGCCCCCATCTATTCCAACTGGGTTCCACCTGCGTCGACGACGCTGATGCTTCGCGGCCTGCAGCCGGGAAAGTATAAAGTTCGTGCATGGCCAGCAATGGGACAAGCCTATATCTCATCACTGCGTTGTGGCTTTACCGACCTTCTGCATGAAGACCTGGTGGTGCCGGAAAGTGGCCAGCTTGCGCCGATTGAAGTTGTTCTGCGCGACGATATGAGCATGCTGCAAATGTCAGTAAACGTTGCCAGGAACACGACTGGCACCATCGTGATTCTTCCCGATCCTTTTTCTGCCAACGACCCAGTGAACCGAACGAACATTACGTCTGAAGCCACGGCATACACAATGCTGCCGCCTGGCGCTTACAAAATTTTGGCGTTTGCTGAATCTGAAGACATTGATTTCAACGATCCTGAAGAGCTGGCGCGATATGAAAACAAAGCTGTTTCAGTGAATCTGTTGCCCGGCAAAACCAGCACTCTGATGGTGGAATTGATCCATACGGGGGAATAAATCTGGTGATCAGAAAAATTGTGTTGAGCGCGGGCCTTTTTCTCCTGGTTGCCACGCTGACGAACGCGCAGCAGCCGGGTCGCACTGGGTTCAAAATCGACGGCCGTCTGGTGGATGGCGCCAGCAATCAGCCGATCGCCCACGCGCGCGTAGCCATTGCGGCCGTAACCCAGCGCAACGATTTCACTACCATTGTTACCGCCGAGGATGGGCTCTTTTCTTTCAGCGGCCTAAAGCCGGGGAAATACACGCTGTCGGCGCAGGCGCACAGCTACGTTTTTCAGTCCTTCAATCAGCATGACCAGTATTCGTCATCGATTGTGGTGGGAGAGAACACGAACTCCAGCGGGCTGGTTTTTCGCTTATACAAAGAGAACGTCATTGATGGCACGGTGACGGATGAAGCCGGGGAGCCGGTGCGCGACGCACAAATCACCTTGTATCAAACAGGGACAGCCGGCGGCAGTGCGAGCACCCGCGTTCGTTCCCATAGCGTGACCAACGATGAAGGACACTATCGTATTGGGCACCTTTCACCGGGAGATTACATGATTTCCGTGGTTGCGCGCGTGTGGTATGCGCGGAGGCGGAATTTTTCTAGACAAAACTTTAGCGCGGGAATCGGAACCGTTCAGGGCGGTACCCTCAGTTCTTTCACCAGCATGGGCTTGAGGGGAAGCGCCGGAAACGAAGGCGGTCCAGCTTCGAGCGAGCCGGAAACGCCCAATGCGCTGGACCTTGCCTACCCTACTACGTTCTTCCCCGGCGTTACCGAAGCCGGGTCGGCTTCCGTGATTCATCTGTCGCATGGAGAGAAGTATGTTGCCGATTTCAACTTGCAACCGGTCAGGGCCCTGCATTTGAAAGTGGCGGGCCCGGAGAATCCACAAAGCAATCCCAGCTTCCAACTATCGCAGAAAATGATGGATGGAAGTACGACTCCGGTTTCGACCCAATCGACGAGGCTGCCGAATGGCGAATGGGAAATCGAAGGCATCGCGCCCGGGCAATACACGCTCACCACCTTCACCCATATTCCATCGAATTCCGGTGACAAACCCGGTGCACTGATACAGACATCAACCACCCGTGAAATCAACGCCACCGGGAATGAGGTGGTTGACGGTGGAAAGACCACGGCAGCGGAAGTGAAGGCGAAACTCCTGTTTGATCCGGGCGCTGCGGTTGCGAAAAGGTCGTTTCTGGTTCTCTTCGATTTCAAGACACGCCGAAGTATTTTTGAGCAAATTCCGGAAAATGGGGAGACTGAATTTAAGGAGCCTGTCCCGCCCGGAAGCTACGAGGTGTCCATCAATGGCAATGGCATCTCGTTCATCCGTTCGGTGATCGCAACGGGAACTCGGGCCTACGGCCGCACGGTGGTAATTCGTGGGAGCGCACCGGTGAAACTTGAGATCGCGATTGGCAAGGGCCAGGCACAGATCAACGGAGTCGCGTTGCGTGACGGGCAGCCACTGGCGGGAGTGATGATTGTAGCGGTGCCCGCTGATCCGGTGCACAACCAAGTGCTGTTTCGCCGCGACCAATCTGACAGTGACGGAACTTACACGCTTCCCAACGTCGTTCCCGGTGTCTACACGTTGCTTGCAATTGAAAACGGCTGGGACCTGCAATGGCTAAAACCAGAAGTACTGAAGCCTTATCTGGCGTTGGGTGAGGCGGTGCAGGTGAAGCAGAACGGAAAGTACGAAGTTAAACTCAAAGTACAGTAGCGGGTTTTCCGGCCTGACCAATCCAAGTACACTAGCCGTGTATGCGTGATCCGGTTGAGCTGGAAATTTTCAAGAGCCTCTTCCATTCCATTGCGGAAGAGATGGGCGCAGCCCTGCGGCGCACCGCCTTTTCTCCCAATATCAAAGAGCGTCGCGATTACTCCTGCGCGGTCTTTGATGGCGAAGGTGAAGTCGTGGCCATGGGTGACCACATGCCGGTTCATCTCGGATCCATGCCTATGTCAGTGCGCGCGGCCGTGGATGCATTGGTTCTCGGCCCCGGTGACGTGGCCATTCTGAATGATCCGTTCTGCGGCGGCACGCACCTGCCGGACATCACTCTGGTCGCGCCCGTATTTCTTCCCGGAAAATCTCCACAAAAAAAAGGCAAGCGACAAACCGCGGACAAGTCCGGAAATGGAAAACCTGCATTCTATGTTGCCTCGCGCGCTCATCATGCGGATGTCGGTGGGACTTACGCCGGGTCCATGGGCATCTGCCGCGAAATTTATCAGGAGGGAATTCGTATTCCTCCCGTCAAGCTGATCGCCAACGGCCAGCGTCAGCAAGACATCTTCCGGCTGTTACTCACCAATGTGCGTACACCGGCTGAACGTGAGGGTGATTTGAACGCGCAAATTGCTTCCTGTTATACCGGCGCCGCGCGGCTGCTTGAAATTGCCGAACGTTACGGAATGCCTCGCGTGCAGCAGGTGATGGATGAATTGCAGGACTACTCGGAAAAGCTGATGCGCGCCTTTTTGAGTGAAGTCCCGCCCGGTCGTTACGAAGCCGAAGATTTTCTGGACGACGATGGCGCTGGCTCAGGCCCAGTACGCATTGCCGTCGCCGTTACCTTTGCTCCGGCTGTGAAGGGCAAGCCCATTGCAACCGTGGACTTCACTGGCTCTGCGCCACAGGTGGCCGGCAGTATCAATGCCGTGGACGCCATCGCTTTCTCAGCCTGCTTCTATGTTTTCCGCTGCCTGTTGCAGGAAGATGTCCCGGCTGCTGCGGGGCTGATGCGTCCTGTGCGCATGATTGCTCCGTCCGGAACGGTGGTGAATTCGCGACCACCTGCGGCAGTGGCTGGTGGCAATGTTGAAACCTCGCAGAGAATTGTCGACGTGCTGTTGCGGGCGCTGGCCCAGGCCATGCCAGGTCGCGTTCCGGCGGGCTCTTCCGGCACCATGAACAATCTTACGATTGGCGGAATTGATGATCGTACCGGGGAGTCCTTCGCCTACTACGAAACCATTGCGGGCGGAATGGGTGCGCGTCCTGATCGCGAAGGCGTAAGCGGAGTGCATACGCACATGACCAATTCTTTGAACACGCCGGCTGAGGCCCTGGAGTATGCCTATCCATTGCGCATCACTGAATATTCCATTCGAAAATCGAGTGGCGGAGCAGGGAAGTTTCGTGGTGGAGATGGCATTGTCCGCGAAGTTGAATTACTGAGTGACGCTGAGGTGACGCTACTCGCCGACCGTCGCACTCGCGGTCCTTACGGATTGAATAGTGGCCGTGACGGCTCTCCGGGAAAAACTGAAGTCATTGATCGCGACGGCACCACCCGCCAGTTACCCGGCAAGACCAGCGTTGCGTTAAAAAAAGGTGCGCGCGTGCGTATTTCTTCACCGGGCGGCGGAGGCTGGGGAAAGGTCTAGTTGTTTTAATCCCGAGCGGCGCGAGGGATCCCTACATTCTTCAGGAATGTGCGGCACAGCCCCACTTGGCCGTTCGCATCTTCGCGCGCGTTTTTTCGCTGAAAATTACTGTGGCGTCGGCGTGGGCGTCGGCTTTTTCTTATGATTTAGTACCTGACCCAGTATCCCGTTGATCACATCTTGCTGAGACTGCGGTGATGCTGCCGGCGTGGAACCCGGTGCTGCTGGAGTAGAAGCCGGTGCTGTCGCAGAAGAAGACGGTGCTGGCTGCGCGGGTTGTTGCTTCTGTTGTCCTCCGCCTAAAGCCCCGAGCACTCCGTTAATCGCGCCCTGTGCACCACCCTGGCCAACGCCGGTGTTCTGTGGCTGATTGCCTCCCAGCACTTTGCCCAGAATCCCATTCGTCAATTGTCCCGGGTTGGTGGAGCTTGGCAGAAGGTTGTGCAATTTCATTTGTGCGATCTGCTGAACATCAGGCGCCACCTGCGGATGCTGAAATGTTCCGGTGACCAGAACGGGCAACACAAGCTCGCCCTGGTTATTGGCCAGGGCGGTGTTCATGTACCCGCCGATCTGGTTGCCGCCGACCTGCTGGCTCAATGCTTTGTTGAGCACGGCCATTACTTTCAAGTTCAGAGACTGGTCGGCAAGGTTGACCAGCCCCGTGGCAGCCATGGTGCCGCCATCGATCACCGCTTTCAGATTGTTGGTTTGAGCAACTCCGTTCTTAACATCAAAGTTTCCGGTTAGCGCGACAAGATTGGTAAAACCCTGTGGAGCGGAGGGAACCGCCGTGCCAAGAAATTTTCCCACCGACGCGAGTTCATGCAGCAGATCAAGTTTCATCAGCCTGCCGTTGCTCAGGTTCAGCGCAAGTTGTCCATTGAGGCTGCGGGCAATCGCGTCTGCGGAAGTTGAACTGAAACTCGCGTTCACGTTGCTGGAGAGCAGTCCGTAGAGAGTTTGCTTCACGTCAGACACGGACGAGATCAGCTTGTTGGCGTCAACTTTTTCCGTCTTCAGATTTACGTTGTAGACAGGTTGTGCGGACCGCAGGTCGATGGTGACATTTCCCGTCTCCTTGCCGTTATAAACGTCTGCTGTGAGCGGGTTGAGCTTGATCACGCCATGATCCAGCGTCACGTTTGAATGTGTGTTACTCAGGACAAGATCGTTGTAAGTGATAGTTCCAATAGCAATCGTGCCCGTCCCCGTCATTTTGGTCACGAGACTGGGCTCTGCGTTCGTGTGGGTTTGCGCGTCGGCCTGCGGCGTGAGCTGCCAAAAGCTGCGTGAATCAGCGCGTTTGGCTGGAGCCGCCGGCGTTGCCGTTAGACTCTGCAACTCGACCACATCAATCTTGTCAGCATTCAGTGCGAACTGAACCTGAGGTGCGGCAAAATCCTTGAGCGTAAGCTCACCGGTGGTATTGGTCTGGCCTATAGACGCCGCAAGTCCCTTTAGGTTTGCCGAATTCTGGTTGAATGCAATGTCAGCGTTCTTGATCTGAATCGGCTTGGTTAACGATGGCAGCTTCAGCGAAGCGCCTTGAATCTTGCCTGTTCCGTTAAACGTGAGCGCCGACATATTCTTTGTCGGCCCTTGCGCATGAACGTCCAGGCTGAGAAGTCCGTCACCCGTGATGCCGTCAGCCGCGCTTACTCCAGCGGCTTTGGCAATGCTCAAGAGTTCGCCAATTTTCGCGTTTCCGGCCCGGAGGGCGGCATTGATCGTGCTATTGGCAGACGTGTACTGTGCCAGAGCAAAGTTGACGCCAACGCTGGTTGATCCGGTGGACGCGGTGAAGTCATTGGATCGAATGGTATCCGGCGTGAGGGCAAGCTCAATATTGGAGATGCTCACTGGTTGCGGGACCTCTCCGCCGCTTATGTTTATGTTGTGCGCGGAGAGCTGGCCATTGAGCGCCGGTTTGTCTGTGGCGCCACGTGCCTGGATATTTGCGTTCACTTCTCCACGCACATCCATGCCTTTACCAAACGCTACTCCAAAGGCTGAAGCCAACCGGGCTGCTTCCTGAATCGATGCGTTCGCCGCAGTCACCTTCATGTCGAGTTGTGCCGGATTCGGTTTCGTGTTCAGTGTTCCTGCCACGGTGATGGGAGTGTTCCCCAGCTTGATGTTGCCCTTGTTGATTTGTATGACATCGGCTGTGAGATCGTCGGTCAGGTCATAATCCAGCGTGATGGGATATCCAATGTCGACCTGGTGGATATGCGGATTATCAAATTTGATCTTGCCCACCGAGGCCAGCTTCCCTGAGGTGCTTTTCACCGTGGCATCGCCGGTAATCAGCGCATCGATTCCCTGCAGTCCTTGCGAGTTCAAAAACTTCTGTGCGGCAGAAAGCGATACCTGGTCCAGTTTCAACTGACCATCAAAAGGCGTGTTCATCATGTCAGCCTGTTTGATCGGGCCACCTTTGCCTTGCAGATAAATTGCCTGTTTGCCACTGCCAGGGAGGTGTGCCGTTACTTTTAATGAGAACTGTTGATCAGGTGCGAAGTCGCTGACATTCACGTCAATGTGGTCATACACGGCGCGCGATTGATGCTTTTGCAGATCGGTAATGGCCACCTGACCGTCATTGATCGACAACTGCGCCAGGGTGAGCTGCCCGGCAGGTTTGGACTCGGGTATCGGCGTAGCTCCCGCTGCCGGTGTCGCTCCCGTTGCCGGTGTCGCAGCTGATTGTGGTGCGGGAGTCGCTGAGGCTGAGGGTTTTGCTTCTGGACCGAGAGTAGCAAAGTTCCATGCACCCTGGGCGTCGCGTATCAACTCGATATACGGACGATTCAGTTCCAGCGAATTGACTTCAACCTGTTTGTGCAAGAGTGGAAGCAGATTCACGCTGACCGAAAGCTTCTCTACCCGGGCGAAAGGTTGTGAGCTGTGAAAGCCAGGATCTTCTGCAATGACGGCGTTCTGTACCTGAAATGACGGCGGAAACAGTCCCAGGCTCATTTCGCCCAGTGTCACAGGCCGCCCCAGGCGCTTTTGCAATTGTTCCTGAATTTGTGCGTGGTACTGGTTGATATCAATAATGTGGGGCACGATCAGTACCGCCGCAACCATAACTACCACTAAAACCAGAGCTGCTATCGCCAGCTTTCGCATCATCACACCTCAAGCCGCCTGCATAATTAAAGAGATTACTGCTGTGTGGGGTACTTCTATATTCAGTTGGAAGCAGCGCCGCAAGGCTCGGTTGTACCGAGCTTGATGGAGATAAGTTGTAGTGAGAAAAGAATTTAGGGTTTTTGTTTTAAAACTTCAGAACGCCGTTTACGGAATTTTTCCGGCTTCTTGATACCAAGCGCAATGTCGGCCAGCTCAAGCAATCGCGAACCCGCGGGAGCAGCCGGTGGTTCGCTCCATTTTCGTGTAGTGATCCCATCGGAAGAAGAAGGTTTTGGAGCAACCCACAAATCTGGCGAGTTCTTCTGATCGGCATCCCGATTGGTAGTCTTTCTTCTGGAATCCATCCCTTTGCCACCTATTTTTTTTCCGGGCAAGTTTTCAGACAAGACGGTCCTCAATGGAAAGAGAGTTGACACTTCAGTGTAACGCTTGTCCGGCTCAGCCGGAATGAATTCTTCTCCTAGTCCCGAGATCATTTTCACCTGCGTTGACGGGGGTGCCGAAATGCTGCTAAACTCAGCTTTCACATACACTTATCCCACCAGAAGAGGGTCCACGTGCAAGGTTATACCCGCCGCCAGTTGAAAGAAGATCGGTTTGCCGAATCAGCGCAGGAAGCTGCCCATTGGGCAGCAGGACATCAACGCCCATTGATCGTGGGCATTGCAATTGCACTTGTGGCGATTCTCGGCGGCGTTGGCATTTTCACCTGGATGAACCAGCAAGGTGATAAAGCGAATTTTGCGCTGGGTGAAGCCATGCGGATTTTTAACGCTCCTGTGCGCCCAGCCGGCACGCCTCCGATGCCGGGCGACACCAGCAGCTATGCCGGCGCGGTGGCGCGCGCCCAGGCCGCACAAAAGGCGTTCAAGAATGTTGCGGACAGCTATTCCATGAGCAAGCCCGGAAAGGTGGCTCGTTACATGGAAGGCGTATCGGCCATGCAGGCAGGCGACAACAATCTGGCGGAGCAGGAGCTTAAAGCCTCTTCCGATTCGGGTGACAAAGAAGTAGCGTCAATGGCCAAGATGGCACTCGCGTCATTGTATCGTTCCAGCAATCGCCAGTCCGATGCCGCACGCATTTACAAGGACCTGGCAGATCATCCCACGGAAACTGTCTCCAAGGCGGCAGCACAGCTCGAAATGGCGGAGATGTATGAACCCACGGACCCGCAGCAGGCCGCAAACCTGTATCAGCAGATACAAAAAGAAAACCCGCAAACTGCCGCCGCTCAAATTGCATCCAGCAAGCTTTCCGGCGGAAAACAGGGACCACAGCCCAACTTTTAGGCAGATGTCATAAACGGACGCCGGCTTCTTATTCAAGTCTCCGGAACTTCAAGTCCCCTGAACGGTAAAGAAGCCGGTCATCATTGCCGGCGGCAGCCAAACCCTGACGGCCGCAGCGCATCTTGATAACTGGTGTTTGACACTAAATCGTTCAGAAAATATGTTCCCAGGAGTGACGCATGAAATCTTTCTTAGCAGGCTTAGGAATTGGAATCGGACTTGGAATCATCTTCGCACCCATGAGTGGCGAGGAAACACGTAATAACCTGCAGCAGCGCGCGGGAGACCTGAAAGACTCCGCCCTTGACCTGGTTGACCAGGGTAAAGACCGTGTGCGCACCACCGTCTCAGCCATTCGCGGACAAGCCGAGCGTTTCACCAATCAGGCATCCGATGCGGTAAAGAGCGCCACTGGCACTGATCCCCGCAATCTGTAACCCACGGAGATCCGGCGGCTGCCTATGCGCCGCCGGGCCCAACCTTGACACTCCCTCCTAAGCCCTTTATTCTTAGTAGTCTGCTGCGTTATCCCTGCAAAGATCAGGTTCGAAGCTCCGGAGTTTGTATGTTCATAAAAGTAAAGGATCTTGAGCTCCGGAAATTGGAATTTGATGAAGCGTTTTCCCCCGGAGCATTCGAATTGGGGGAAGACGTGACCCAGACTTCTCCCCTGAAAGCTTCAGGGCGGGCGGAACTGGTTCGGGAGAATCGAGGCGGCAAGAATATTGTGGATGACATTCGCCTGGTAGGGAAGTTTTCCGCCAATGTCCAGATTCTCTGTGCTCGCTGTCTGGAGCCGGTGCAGAATTCAGTGGCTGAGGATTTTGATTTGATCTACCGTCCGCAGGGAGTGGACGCCTCAGGCGAAGAAAATTCCATCAATCAGGCTGAAACTGAGATTGGGTATTATCAGGGCGAAGGGATGTTGCTGGAAGATGTTCTAAAAGAACAGATACTTCTTGCGCTCCCGGTTAAGCAAGTCTGTGATGCGGCCTGCAAAGGCCTGTGTCCGCAATGCGGGACCAACCTGAACACGGGAAATTGTGGCTGCACGTCCCCGGTGTCTGATCCGCGCTGGTTGGCGCTGGAAGATATTCGCAAGAAATTACAGCAATAAAAGTTTTTACAGTATTGGAGCCGCGGGCTTAAGTGCCAGGCGGCTCATTGAAAGGGAATCACCATGCCAAATCCAAAACGGCGGCATTCAAAGGCTCGCACTTCGAATCGCCGAGCCCATGATTTTTTGACTGCACCTTCCGTCTCCGAGTGCCCGAACTGCCACGAACGAAAATTACCTCACCGCGCCTGCCCCAAATGCGGCTACTATAAGGGCCGCGAAGTCGTGGAAGTCAAAGAATCCAAATAGTGCGCACAAATCCGTGAAAATAGTCATAGCGGTCGATGCAATGGGCTCAGACCGTGCCCCGAAGCCGGAAATTGAGGGAGCACTGCTGGCCGCCAAGCATTATCCCGGCGTGAAAGTTTTGCTGGTAGGGCCGGAAGATCAACTTCGCAAGGAGCTGGCGGGCCACCCGTCTGCTTCGCGCATGGACATTGACGTGGTCAACGCCACGGAAGTCATCACCATGCATGAGAAGCCGGTGCAGGCGGTCCGCACAAAAAAAGATTCCAGCATGCTGGTTGGACTGCGTCTGGTCAAGGACAAGATCGCTGTGGGTTTTGTTACGGCCGGCAACACCGGCGCCGCGATGACGGCTGCCAAGATGGTGCTGGGAACGCTTCCCGGAGTGGACCGCCCCGCGCTGGCCAACGTTTTTCCCACCTCAGTGGGCAAGCACAAGCCGGCGATCCTCATCGATGTTGGCGCAAACGTTGATTCCAAGCCGCAGAACCTGGCGCAATTTGCCATCATGGGTGAGATCTATTGTCGAGCTATCTTCGGCACCGCCAAACCGACGGTGGGATTACTTTCCGTCGGTGAAGAAGAAGGCAAGGGCAATGAGCTTACACGCCAGACCTTTGCCTTATTGAAAGAACTGCCCATCAACTTTGTAGGCAACGTCGAAGGTCGTGATCTCTACAATGGCCGGGTTGACGTGATCGCCTGTGACGGCTTTGTCGGTAACGTCGCATTGAAAATCTCTGAAGGCCTGGTCGAAGCCGTGCGTTCTTTACTGCGCGATTCGCTCACTTCCACCATCACGTCCAAAGTAGGCGCTTTACTGGCGCGCAAGGCATTCACCAACTTCGGCAGGAAGCTGGATTATTCCGAATACGGTGGCGCTCCACTACTGGGGATCAAAGGCGTGGCAATCGTCGGGCATGGCGCGTCCAATGCGAATGCAATCAAGAATGCGATTCGCGTGGCCAAGCAGTATCACGAATCAGGTATCAATTCACGCATCGAGGAAGGGCTTGGCCGCCTGGACGCGTAAGCTACAACGCCGGCAAGGAAACACATGACTCCATCAGTGACTGCTTTTCTTTTCCCCGGACAGGGATCTCAAGCCGCGGGCATGGGAAAAGAGCTGGCATCGTTGTATCCGGTCGCCCGCCACACCTTTCAGGAAGCCGATGACGCGCTCGGCTTTTCCATCTCACAGCTTTGCTTTGAGGGCCCCGATGAAAAGCTGAAGATGACAGAGATCACCCAGCCGGCCATTCTCACCATGAGCGTAGCGGTTCACCGCGTGCTTCAGGAAAAGGGCCTGGTTCCGCAATTTGTTGCCGGACACAGCCTGGGTGAGTACTCAGCCCACGTGGCTGCCGGCACTTTGGAATTCTCGGACGCCGTGCGTACCGTCCGCAATCGCGGACGATACATGCAGGAAGCCGTACCGGCTGGTCAGGGCGCAATGGCGGCGATTCTGGGCATGCCACTCGATCAACTGGAAAAAGCCTGTGTCGACGCAGCTCAAGGCGAGGTGGTGTCGCCCGCCAATATCAATTCCGCCGATCAGGTTGTCATCTCCGGCGCCACTGCCGCCGTGCAGCGCTCCGCGGACCTGGCCAAAGAGCGCGGGGCCAAAAAGGCCATCATGCTCCAGGTGAGCGCGCCCTTTCACTGTGCCATGATGCAACCGGCTCAGGACCGCCTGGCCGCTGACCTGGCTGCTCTTACGTTTAACGACCCTGATTTCCCCGTCGTCGCCAATTTTGACGCTAGTCTCAAGACCGCTGGCCTGGACTCCCGTGCTGCGCTTGTCAGGCAGGTCACCGGAGCGGTGCAGTGGCTGGGCTGCATCCGCAAGTTGATTGATGCCGGTGCGCGGACATTCATTGAAGTTGGCCCGGGAAAAGTCCTTACGGGACTGATGCGCCAGATTGATCGCACTCAAACCGCCCAAAACGTGGAAGATGAAGCGTCTTTGCAGAAGGTAATGAACTCATTGGCCGCCCCCAGCAAGGAATAAACGCGTTTCCCAATCTGATCTGCCCGGCGGTTCAGATCAACCGGCCTGAACGCGGCTTTTTGCCTTCCAAATCCGAAAAACTCGCCGTTTAGCCTCGTTTTTCCACCACTTAACCCGGGAATCAAGCAAGTTATCTATTTCGCTACAGTTTTTGCCTTTAAGTCTTTATAATTCGGCGGCATTTGAGCACGGGTCCACGTGGCCCGCGTAATTAAAAGAGAAGAGACAAGGAGACTTGGGAGACATGAAGACAACAGCTAAGTTGATGGCGATTTGCATGATGATGGCGTCTTTGGGCTTTGCTCAGGGCGATACCAAGAAGGCTGATGACAAGAAGGCCCCTGCCCCTGCCGCTGCCGCCGATACCAAGAAAGACGACGGAATGGCGAAGACGAAAAAGGCCAAAAAGGGCAAAAAAGGCAAGAAAACCGACGCCGCCCCAGCAGCCGCACCCGCAACCAAGTAAGCTTTACCCCTTTTCGGGTAAGAATCAGGAACGCCCTTAGCTGAACCTGCCTTTGCTGGCCAGTTCTGCTCTGTTACGGGCGTTCCGTTTTCTTTTCGGGGGCTTTTTGCCGGTTTCCTATTTGGGAGCGCCGCAGACCGCTTCCTGGGGTGACAGCGTAATCGTCTTGGTTTTTTTCTCTACCCACATCGAAAGCGGCTTGGCGGCGACGTTATTGATCGTCACAACAAGAATCACGCCCGTGGGCGAGTAGAAGGCTTTCCTGGGTGGCTCAATCGAACAATCGACATGATGACTGCTGATGGTGCCGTAATCGCCTGATGGACCCCAGTCCAGCAGGAACTGGGATTGGGTGTACTGATCGTACTTGCCGGGATGCTGCTTCCAGTCCGGATCGGCGTTGTAGAGCGCGTACGCAGCGTCATAATCTTTGCGTTCCAGCGCCTGGAAGAACCTGTTGATGACCCGCTCTTCAGGATAGAAGCGGAAAAACCACCAAATCGATCCCACAACCAGCACAGCGATGACCGCGATCCCAATGATCCGCCAGCGTCTTTGGGCCGGCCGAGGATCGTATTCTTGTGCGTCCATCAATCCCATAAAAGAGTCCTTACAAAGTGCGTTTGAACAGCAGGGTGGATAAAACGAACATCACTACGGCGAACGTTCCAAGATACAGCAGGTCCGGCCAGATTGCAGCCAGCCCCACGCCTTTCAGCAGCACAGCCTTAAAGCCGTGTACAGAGTAGGTGAAGGGATCAACAAATGCGATGGCCTGCAGCCATTTAGGAAATGCCTGGGTGGGATAAATGGCGCCGCTGGGAAAGTACAGCAAAGTATTCAGGATGCCAAAAATGGCGCGGGGTATCAGCGGATCATTTACCCGCACCATCATGAAAAACATCATGCCGATGAACGCGAATGATGTGGTGACAATGAGGAGCAGGAGCCAGAAGAAATTCGCCGGAACAAAGCTACTCCCCACTCCGGCGATCAAAGATCCAATCACGGTCAACACAATGCCAGCACCCATGGCTTTCAGCGCACCTGCCACGTTGAGGCCGCCAACCAGTTCCACCTTGGTGATGGGCGTCACCAGATAGCCTTCGTGCACGCCACGGGCCTTGTCGTCGATGTAAACAATGCCGCCGCCGATCATCACGCTCACGAACATGGCAAGCGTGATCGATCCGGGCAGAAGGTACTTCATGTATTCGATATACGGATAAAGTTCCACCACCTCCAGCGCCATCTGCTGCGCTACGCGGGGTTTTACGTCAGGATCATTGAGTGATGTGACCAGGTCATTCAACGTCTGCTCGAATGTGGAAGTCAGAAAATTATCGGTGTTGTCCAGCACCAGACCAAGGCGCGGCCGTGCATGGGCATATACGTCGCGGGAGAATTGCGGAGGAATTACGATACCGGCGTTCAGGTCACCCTTGCGGACGTCCGCCACCATCTGCTTCTCATCGGTGTAGAGGATAGGTTGAAATGTACGAGCGTTGCTCTGCACCGCGCGCAAAGCTTCGATTACCCGAATCGATTGCGGCCCCGCATCTTCATTCACGATGCCCAGTTTGGCGTCGCGAATCTTGCCTCCAAATGCGTTACCCAGAACAATGAGCTGCACCAGAGGGAAGACCATGGCTGCCATCATGAGCGCCGGCGAACGAAAAAACTTTCGCAGATCGCGCTCCACAATGGCCATCATGCGTTCACTCTGAAAGAATGCCATCGTTATTTCCCCCACGCGACAGGCGATTGATAAAGCGGCGCGTCGGCCAGCTGGTCACGCAGCTGGCGTCCGGTGTAATGCACAAATACGTCGTCCAGCGTGGTGCTCTGCACCGTCAGAGACTTTATCGCTACGCCCTCGCGAACAGAGGTTTCCACCAGATCCGTGGTGGTGCGTGAGCCGTCGTCGGTGAGAATGCGATAGGTTTCTGAGCCTTCGGGCTGCACTGAATTCACGGCCGGCAATTTGGCGAGCTGTTGTTTCCAGTCACCTGGAGCATTAGTGAATTGCGCTTCAATCACACTGGATCCGGGGATGCTCGACTTCAATGCCCGGGGTGAATCCAGCGCCACCAGTTTGCCGTGGTCCACAATGGCAATGCGATCGCACAAGCGGTCGGCTTCGTCCATGTAGTGCGTGGTGATCAGCACGGTGAGGTTCCGCTTCTTCTTGATCTCACCAATCATCTCCCACACAGCCACGCGCGAAACCGGATCAAGGCCGGTGGTGGGTTCATCGAGAAAAAATATCTTCGGGCGATGGACCAGTCCACGCGCAATCTCCAGCCTGCGTCGCATGCCGCCGGAAAGATTACGCGCCGGAGCATCACGCCATTGCGTCAGGTCAACCAACTCCAGAAGTTCGTCAATCGATCGCTCACGCTCGCCGGACGGGATACTGTAAAGCTTGGAATAGATGCTGAGATTTTCCCAGACGGTCAGATCGCCGTCACTGGTCATGGCCTGCGGAATCACGCCCATGCAACGGCGCGCCTCATTCGGTTCTTTACGCACGTCATGACCTTCAATGTAAGCAACACCGGAAGTGATCTCCAGTAAGGTCGTCATCATGCGGATCAGCGTGGATTTTCCGGCGCCGTTCGGTCCCAACAAGCCAAAGACCTCGCCTTCGCTTACGTCGAAAGAGACACCATCTACGGCCGTGAAGTTTCCGTAACGCTTCACAATGTCCACGACCTGGATTGCCTTTTGGGCGGTCATCAGGCGCCGCCTCGCTTGGATTTGGGCACCAGGACTTCAGCCGTCATTCCCGGGACGAGCGTATTCTTGCTGTTTTCCACTGAAAGCTTCAGAGCGATAGTCTTGATATCCCGCTTGCGGCGACTCACGTCCCGTTGTGTCGCGAAGTCAGCTTCCGGAGCTTTGAAGATTACCTTGCCCATGACCTCCGCGCCCGAAGGCAGGCGGACCTTCAACTGATCGCCAAGAGCAATGTTGGTTGCTTCCGTCTCCGGAATGGCGGCGCGCACCCACGTGTCACTCAAATCGGTAATGATCACGATTGGGACTCCCACGTTTACCACTTCACCTTCGCGGGCAGCACGCACGGTAACTGTGCCGTTTACCGGCGCGAGCACCTTGGTATATCCCAGCCGGGTTTCTGATGCTTCCAATTGCGCCCTGGCATTGAGTTGCTGTGCCCGGGTAGCGGCCACGGTGCTCTGTGCAGCGTTGGCTTGATGCGTGCGGGCTTGCGCGGTCACCAGATCGGCTTTTGCGGCGTTGACCTGATCTTCCGCCGCCCGAGCGAACGCCTGTTGCGCTTTCAACTGCGCTTCAGCCTGGTCTGCCGCCTGTTGCGAATTGATGCCCTGCTTCGCCAGGGCCACAGAACGCCGTGTATCACTCTCAATTCGTTGCAAATCAGCCTGGGCCTGCGCCAGAGTGGCCTGCGCCGCCCGCAGGCGTGCCTGCGAGTTCACGACCCCGCTGGATGTCTCACCGGACGTCTGCTCTTCCATAGCGCGTGTCTGTGCCACCTGATAGCGCAGACTAGCGAGCAATGCCTCCGCAGCCTGACGGTCAGCGCTCAGTTCCTGAGAATCCAGTACCGCGACGGTATCTCCAATTTTGACCACGGTGCCTTCATCCACGGCGAGGCGTTCAATCCGGCCCATAATTTTAGGGCTCACCACAACCTGGTTGGCATCCACGGTGCCAATCAGCACCAGGTCAGAAGAATGGTCCGATGACAGAAAGAAATAAGCAGCAGCAATCACCAGCAACAAACCCAGAAAGGCGAAAAATTTGTTCCTCTGGTTCACGTTATCCCTTTTTAATCGCCGGGTTAAATACCGCGGCGGAGACAAAATCTAAAATGGCGGCGCGGCGCAAGGCAATCCGCTCAGGCGACGTTGGATCGCCTGGAAACATGGCCTGCTGCGCGGGAAGACTGATGAAATAGAAAGCAATCGTACCCAGGATTGACGTCATGGTCTGTGTAGGATCCACTTCTCGGAAATCCCCGGTTTCTATTCCGTGTTGCAACAGGGCCTGGATTTTGGTGTAAATGGGCTTCGCGTAGCGCTCCAGCACTCTACTGGCCACGGGTGACAGCTTTCTGCCCACGGTGCGCATGAACTCGCGTTGCACCAGTCGCGGATAAACCGGAGCACTGGCGATGTAGTCAAAATGCGCCTCGACGTACTTCAAAAGCTTTTCTCTGGGTTGCAGTGAAGCGTTGTCTAATACCGCCGTCACGCGATCATGCAGGCCCGTGAATACCTCTTCCAGGGCCGCTGCGTAAAGGCCTTCTTTGTCCTTGAAGTAGTAATAAAGCAGGGCTTTGTTGACGCCGGCCCGGCGCGCAATCTCATCTGTCCGCGCTCCGGTTACGCCCTCATGCGCGAATTCTTCCAGCGCCGATTTCAGGATGGCCGCACGGGTCTTCTCCGGTTCGCCGCGGGAGCCCGGACGTCCGGGTTTTGTTGAGGTTACCATTTAATTAACCAGTTATTTAATTATTAGCTTGGCGGCCTCCAAATGCAACGTTTATCGTCTGATCGGCTTGCCTGCTCTCAAGGCATTTTTCGTGCGTTTGCTAAAATGAGGAGTTTGCCTTCTTCATCCCACGCAAACACAGGGAACCGAATGTCTGAAACCATGCTTGCCGTAGTAAAACCGGAGGCTGCTCCGGGCGCGGATGTGCGCCAGATGCCGCGCCCAAAATTTGGCCCGGATGATGTCCTGGTCAAGGTCAAAGTCGCCTCAGTCTGCGGCACCGATTTGCACATATATAACTGGGACCAATGGGCCCAGAACCGAATCAAGCCGCCGCTCATCCCAGGCCATGAATTCTGCGGATACGTGGAGGCCATCGGCAAGAACGTGACGGCGGTCAAGGAGGGCGATTTTGTCTCAGCGGAGATGCACGTGGCCTGCGGCAAATGCTACCAGTGCCGCACCGGCGAAGCCCACATTTGCCAGCACGTGAAGATCATCGGCGTAGATGCCAACGGAGCGTTCGCTGAATACGTGACCATTCCTGAGTCAAATATCTGGAAGATTGATCCGGCAGTCCCGGCCGATTATGCCAGCGTGCTTGATCCGCTGGGCAATGCAGTCCACACAACACTTGCCGGCGAGATTGCCGCCAAGACCGTGGCGGTGATTGGCTGCGGGCCGATCGGTCTGTTCTGTATCGCTGTGGCACGGGCCTGTGGCGCCAGCGAAGTGTTTGCCCTGGAAGTGAACGACCATCGCCGCAAACTGGCGGAAAAGATGAAGGCCGACCATGTGCTCAACCCCGCCAAAGACAACGTCTATGAGAGCGTAATGAATGCCACCGGTGGCACTGGCGTGGATGTGATTCTGGAAATGTCCGGTCACCCGGATGCGATTCGTCTGGGGTTTAAGATATTGCGCCTCGGAGGACGAGCGTCCCTGCTGGGTATTCCTTCCAAACCAATGGAACTGAACCTGGCGGAAGACATTATTTTCAAGGGCGCGCAGGTGCAGGGAATTAACGGGCGGCTGATGTACAAAACGTGGTACCAGATGAACGCGCTGTTGAAGGCCGGCAAGCTGGATCTTGATCCCGTGATTACCGATCGCATGCCGATGGCTGACTTCAGCAAAGGCATGGACCGCCTGCGGACTGGGGAGGCAAGCAAGATTTTGCTCTATCCGAATGGAATTTCGAAAGGCTAGGGCATGGCTCACCCTGATTTGAACGAGCTCTTGAATGTGCTGCTGCCCTTTGCTAAGAAGATGCTGGCAGAGCATGGGAGCTTTCATCCTTTTGGAGCCGTCATGGAGAGTGATGGCAGCCCCAGGATGGTTGGCGCCAAGGTGGAAGGGAACGACTTTCCTGCGGCAGTCGATCTAATTCAAATCCTGGAGGCGGAATTCCATAAGAATGCTACAGAAGGGACGATCAAAGCATCTGGCATTTGTTTCGACGTTCGTGTCATACCTCCGGGAGAACAGGAGAAGACTGATGCCATTCAACTACGTTTTGAGCACGCCGGAGGCGAGGCACTCTCCGCATTTTTACCTTACAAAAAAGGCGCGGCCGAGGGCATGATTTACGGTGAGATGTACATTGAGCGTGAACTGAGAACAATCTTTACCGTCACTCAGTGAAGCGTGAATTGCGACTAAGGCATAGCCGCATGTTTGATGGGAATCAACGCAAACCAGATTATCGCCGCGAATCGTGCGAGTAAGGCAAACAACATGGCAACACCTATTGTTCAACCCGAGCACGGTCAACTGACGGAACTGCGGCAGCAACTCAACGCGTGCTCGCTGGCGGCGGAAAAACTGATTGCTTCGATTTCAGAAAACAAAGTCAACCTCCGCGCCAATGACGGCGCCTGGTCGATGGCTGAATGCATTGCGCATCTCACTTCGACAACCGCTATCTACCTGCCCATCATGAATTCGGCCCTGAAGGATGCACCGGCGGGAGATGGGCCCTACAAAATGGATTGGCGGGGCCGGATGCTCAAATGGATACTGGAGCCGCCGTATCGCAGCAGAGTGAAGACGATTCCCAGCCTGGAGCCCAGGCTCAACGATCCGAGGCGAGTGCTTCCGGATTTCCTGGCAAGCCAGCAGGAATTCCTCAACGCGATGCAAATGTGGAACGGGCGCGCGCTCGACAAGGTTGTCATCACCTCGCCCTTCAGCAAGCGACTTCGCTATAACATATATTCGTTATTCAACGTGGTCGCCGCCCATCAACGGCGGCACCTGTGGCAAGCGCAGCGCGTCAAAGAGCAAATTCAGGGAAAATAAACAATGCCGACTCAAACCAGCCGCCCGCAACTTTCCTTCCTCACCGACCAGATGAACGAACTTAAAGCCAAAGGCACGCACTTCAACCTGCGTGTATTGGAAGACGAGCAGGCTCCGGAGTGCACCATTGACGGCAAGCACGTCATCAACATTGCGTCGAATAATTATCTGGGCCTGACCACGCATCCCAAGTTGCGGGAAGCGGCCATGAATGCGCTCAAAAAGTTTGGCGTCGGGTCGGGTGCTGTGCGTACGGTGGCGGGCACCATGCGCATTCACATGGAGCTGGAAGAAAAGATTGCGAAGTTCAAGAACGTGGAGGCCTGTGTGGTGTTTCAATCGGGCTTCACGGCGAATGCCGGAACGGTATCGGCGATTCTGGGCAAAGATGATTTCATTATCTCCGACGAGCTCAACCATGCCAGCATTATTGACGGCGCGCGTCTTTCGCGCGCTAAGATCAAGGTGTTCCGCCATAAAGATGCCGCGCATGCAGAAGAACTTCTTAAGGAGATCAAGAACGAGCCCGGCCACAAACTCCTGATCACCGATGGCGTTTTCTCCATGGACGGCGATATCGGACCGCTGCCAGCGTTGTGTGACGTGGCTGAGAAATATGGCGCCATCATGATGGTGGACGATGCGCATTCCTCCGGCGTGCTTGGCAGCAACGGCCGCGGAACCATTGACCACTTCAACGTGCATGGACGCGTCGATATCCAGGTGGGCACGCTGTCGAAGGCAATTGGCGCGCTGGGCGGCTACGTCTGCGGATCAAAGGACCTCATCGACTTTTTATACCACCGTGCCCGTCCGTTCCTGTTCTCGACTTCGCATCCGCCATCTGTTGCAGCCACGTGCATCGCGGCCTTTGATCTTCTGGAAGAGGAACCGCAACTGATGGACCAGCTATGGGCCAACACCCGCTTCTTCAAGAAGGAGCTGGGCGCTTTGGGATTCAACATCGGCGGACAGACTACTCCCGCCAGCGAAACGCCGATTACGCCGATCATCATCGGCGACGGCAAGCTCACCATGGATTTCAGCCGCGAACTGTTCAAGGAAGGCGTCTTCGCGACCGGCATCGCATTCCCGACTGTACAGGAAGGCAAAGCCCGCATCCGTACCATCATGTCCGCCACTCACACGCAGGCCCAGCTCACGCGTGCGTTGGAAGTGTTGAAGAAGGTGGGTAAGCGGATGGGGATATTGGGTTAGTTTTCGTTTTCAATCCCGAGCGAAGAGAGGGATCACTATCATCATTCGCGCCGAGAGGGACAAGTATGGGAAAAAGTTTTATCAAATACAAAGGATTCGGCTTTTGGTCACCCGACAGTTACATTGAGGACTGGCTTACAATCCTGATCGAAGAGATAGAAAAATGTTCATTGCTTGAAACGTGGCAGAGACAATTGGTGGATCATTGGAAAATTCAGGCACAGATTGACGCGGGATGCATGTGGCTGGGACTGGACGACCATTTAATCGATCCGTTAAAGGAACAGTTCGTACTGGCGATGGCCAGTCAAGCACTTTGTTCTTCTCGGCCTCCTTGGCGACAGACAGGTGAGCTATTCATCAAACTGCTTGAAGGGAAATTGCGAACTACTTCCTCCAGTCCGCTTGATTACCTTGATTGGTCCGGTAAACCGAAAAGCTGCTAATACCGGCATTGAGCGAGTCTTTCATGATTTTTAACTCGCCGATCGTCTAATGTCGCTCCGCTAACGCTTCGCTCCGGCCTACATACAGAAGCGTCAAAGCACTTTCCACATCACTGGCGCTCCGGGAAACTATCGCTTCTTCAAGAAGAGTCAACACACGAGCGGGATCAGGGCTATGCACGGAACTTCATTACTCCACCCACGACAGTCGCCACCACCCGTCCTTGCATCGCCCAGCCATCGAACGGGGAGTTCTTTGATCTGGAGTGTGAGTCGGCTGCTTTGTAGGTCCATTTCTTTGCCGGGTCGAACAACGTTACATCCGCGTGTGATCCCACGGCGAGTGTTCCGCGTCCTTGCAGGCCCATCACGCGAGCCGGATTGGTGGAAAGCAATTCAATGATTCGCTTGATTGGCATCTTTTGTTTACCATGCAAAACGGAAACGCAAAGGCCGAGCGCCGTTTCCAGCCCAGTGATGCCGAACGGAGCGTGGTCAAACTCCTGGTTCTTTTCGTTGCAGGCGTGCGGTGCATGATCGGTAGCAATGCAATCGATTGAACCGTCTACCAGTCCAGCCAGCAATGCTTCGCGGTCCATGCGTGAGCGCAACGGCGGATTCATCTTGAAGTTGGTATCGTAGTCGCCCACGTTTTCATCGATCAGCACAAAATGGTGCGGCGTGACTTCGCAGGTCACGTTCAGGTGTTCGCGCTTTGCTTTACGGACTGCCTTCAACGCTGCCGCGGTTGAAAGATGCGCCACGTGATAATGCGCTTTGGTCTCGGCTGCGAGTTGGATATCACGCTCCACTAGGCTACTCTCGGCTTCGGAAACCCATCCGCGCAACCCGAGACGAAAAGCAGTAGGCCCGGCATTCATCGCGGCGCCGTGCGTCATGCGTGTGTCTTCCGCATGCTGGATCACGGGAATGTTCAGCTTGCCCGCACCCAGAAGAGCCTGCCGCATGATGGCATCATGCAGGATCGGCTTGCCGTCGTCTGTGATAGCGACAGCTCCTGCTTTTTTCAACGACGCGAAATCCGTGAGCTGTTCACCTTTGCTGTCGAGAGTCGCTGCACCAATGGGAAAGACATTCACGCGAGCGCCACGCGCGGGGTCAAGCATCCAGCGCGTGATCTCTGCGTTGTCATTTACCGGCACCGTGTTAGGCATGCAACAGACTGAGGTGAAGCCGCCAGCCGCAGCCGCCATGGTGCCGGTTTCAATTGTTTCCTTGTGCGATTGCCCTGGCTCACGGAGATGTACATGGATGTCAATCAGCCCAGGAGTCACCACCAGCCCGCGAGCGTTGATGGTCTGGTCGGCTTTGCCGCGCAGTTTGCCTGATGGTGCGATCTCCGCCACGCGACCATCTTTGAGCAGAAGATCGTATTTGCCTTCGAGTTTCTGGGAAGGGTCGAGGAGAAGGCCGTTACGAATTGAAAGGCTACTTAGCGCCATTTACAAAGACCCTTTCGCCGCAGATTGTTTGCCTTGTTCCGGCAGCGAGGAATCCCTACAGTCTTTGACGATCCCACCACGATAACCGACGAAGCATTGTGACAATAGAGTTCCCTCCCGTTTGCTGCGCAACCCGTCGGGAGTAAACCAAAGAGCACTCATGCGACCCCCAGGCACGAGCTCAGGATCGCCATCCTCACATACACGCCGTTCTGCACCTGTTCTTCGATGACAGACTGCGGGCCGTCGGCGACTTCCGGCTGGATTTCCATGCCGCGAATCATTGGACCGGGGTGCATCACGATGGCGTCTTTCTTGGCCAGCTTCAGGCGTTCCGCGTTGAGTTGATATTGAGCAATGTATTTATCCACTTCGAGCTTGAGTCCGGCCAGACGTTCTTTCTGCACGCGGAGCATCATGACCGCGTCGGCTTTGCGGATCGCGTCTTCAGCATGGCGGCTGATCCTGATGCCCGGCGCCAGACCGGCCGCGGATTCCGGCAGAAGTTCCGGTGGCCCGCACAAGACAATTTCTGCGCCGAACTTCGACAGAATATGAACATTTGATCGCACCACGCGCGAATGCTGGATGTCGCCGATCATGGTGATCTTCAGCCCGCGCAACGATTTTTTATGCCGCAGAATGGTGTAAGCATCCAGCAGGCCCTGTGAAGGATGTTCATGCATGCCGTCGCCGGCGTTGATGATGGGAATGTGCAGGTTGCGGGCCAGCACATGCGGCGCGCCTGAGGACGGGTGCCGCACCACAATGCAGTCTGCGCCCAGCGCCTGAAGCGTTTTGCCGGTGTCCACCAGGGACTCGCCTTTTTCAATGCTGGAGCTGGCAGCGCTGATCACAGACGTATGCGTACCCAGCAGTTTGGCGGCGAACTCAAAGGATACGCGTGTTCGTGTGGAGGCTTCGTAAAAGAGAAGGGCAATGCGCTTGCCCCGCAGCAGCGGTCGGGGCTTGCCCGAGTGCATCTTTCGGGCCAGCTTGAGTAATGAAGTAATCTCTTCTGCGCTCAGATGTTCAACGTCGAGGAGGGAGCGGGTACGCGGCATCCGTTATGCTGTCCGCTCCACCAGGACTACTTGTTCTTCTTTATCGATCTCGCTGAGCCGCACTTCGATAATCTCCATGTCGGTGGTCTGGACGGTGCGGCCAACGAAGGCGGCTTCGATTGGGAGTTCGCGATGGCCACGGTCGATGAGCACGCAGAGTTGCACGCGGCGAGGGCGTCCATGATCAAAGAGAGCGTCCATGGCAGCGCGTATGGTGCGGCCGGTATAGAGCACGTCATCCACAAGGATGACATTCTTGTCGCCGATCTCAACGCCGAGCGGTGTGGCTTTCTCTATCACCGGCGATGAGCCGACGGTGGACAGGTCGTCACGGTAAAGAGTGATGTCGAGAGTACCGACAGCGACAGGCGTTTTTTCGATCTGGTGGATCAGCTTGCCAAGCCGGGCAGCGAGCGGGACACCGCGTCGTTTGATGCCTACCAGCGTGAGATTTTCCACGCCATTATTTTTTTCCACAATTTCATGGGCCAGGCGGATCAGCGTCCGTTCAATCTCAGAGGCGGACATGATCCTGCCTTTTTCACGCAAATTGGGCAATCGGGAGGAGGTTCCGGCAGTCATAGTCCCACGAATAATATCTGAAGGAGCGCTTCCAAGCCAAACGGCCTTCTCGTCTAGGGCCTGGGCTTATCCTGACCCAGGGTTGCCGCCAGGGCGCCCGCCAGGCAGGCAAATACAGTGTTGATGCAGAACAGGACGAAAGTCAAAAAGCTGAAGAAAGCGAGCAGTCCCCCGGGACTATCCAGTATCGAATGCATGGTCTGGGCTGCGTCGGGGTTCGGATTACGCGCCACAGCGTCATTCACTGCTTTGGTCAATGCATCTTTGAGTTGAGCGTTGTTGCTGGAGAAGTAGAGAGCAAAAATAGCGACCACCACGGTGAAACTCAGGACTGAAAGGGCCGCACCAAGCAATGCGCCCTGACCTGGGCGTATGGGGCCGAAGTGATGCTTGCGATAAAGTCGAAGGCTCAGAATGACGGCAATCGGCAGGAAAAGCAGAAACCCGCCAGGAGGAAAGAAACCCGTGGCAATGCCTGCACCGATAGCCAGAGGCCAGGAGACCTTAAAGTATTTCTGCCATTGGATGGTAGAAGGACCGCCCTGCATCATTGCAGAAGAGTAACCTTCCGGGCCCCGCGATGAAGGAGGTTCGTTGGAGATGCTTCCGGGATCGCCGAGTGTTTCTGAAGTCGATTCTCTCGGCGAGACACGAATTTGTGCAGTACCGCATGAGGGACAGAATGGAGAGCGCTCGTCCATCGATGCTCCGCAGTGATAGCAATTTTTTTCCACGGTGCTCCAGGGTGCAGCACCAACTTAACGCAGCGGACGGCGTAATAGCAACACTCAGCTCTAAGCTTCCTTCAGCTTTGTTTGTTTGAGTGCTTTGAGCAGGCCGGCGGAATCGTGCTCGTGCAAAACGGTGTCAACGCCCTGCGGAAGCGGGCCTCCCAGAAGTGTTCCGCGAACAATCAGAATGACCAACAGGTTGCGGCACACCATCTTCAGGGACTGGGCCACCGACCATCCTTCTGTCTCCACGAAATGTGCCTGGTCGAGCACCACCGCGTCCATGCGGTTATTGCTTACGCAAATAGCCACCGCATGGTCCGGCGTGTAGGTAGTCATCAGACTGTACCCGGCGTCTTTGAGAGATTTCATCGTCCGGCTGCGTCTGCGATCGACCAGCAGAAGGACCAAGGGGGCCGTTTTCATAGGTGGCGATCAGCGCCAACTCCCGGCCGGTCGCAGGTCCAGTCCAACCAGGACTCGCTCGGCGTTGGAAAGATCGCCAATGATTTTTTTTACCGGAGTAGGCAGACGCCGTACCAGCGTGGGTACCGCAATGATCTGGTCGCCATGCGCCAGTTTAGGCCGCTCGAGCAGATCAATTACGTGAATGCGATAGACGCCGTGCAGGTGCTCTTCGCACAACTTCTTGAGGTTTTCAAATGCCCGTACCGAGGTGGGAGTCATGCCTGCAACGTACAGGCGCAATTCCCACAACGCGGACCTGCTGCGCGGCCGTGACGCGCCCTTCTTCGCCGTTGCGGCCTTCTTAGCGCTGGCCAATGGCCTGGATGGTTTGGTAGCTGCCATTCAGAAAAATTCCTTTATTGCTTAGAGTGAAACCGTGCACACGCGTGTCATGCGGCATACCGCGAGACTTCAGCAGGTTCAGGGTACGCACGCGCTCTGAACCGTGGGGTATGTCGCGCAAAACCAGCCATGTGTCCATTAACGATGAGATGCCAATAGCGCGTTCATCGACATCATCTCCGTAGACAAGATTGGTGAACATTGCGGTGATGCCCTGCATTTTCAGAAAGTCGATCAAGCGTGTGAGCATCGCCTTGACCGCTCCCAGTTCGCCCACCGTGATGAGGTTGGTAATGGGATCAACGATAACGATCTGCGGTTTAAACTCGTGAACTTCCTTGTACATGGAGGCCAGATGGGATTCCAATCCAACCACTGTAGGACGGGACGCGTGAATGTGCAGCAGGTCATGCTGCATCCAGCGGCTCAAGTCCGTGCCTACCGACTTCATGTTGCGCAAGATCTGGCTGGGCGATTCTTCAAAGGCAAAATAAACCGCGCGTTCGCCCCTTGAACAAGCCGCGTTGGCAAAGCTGGCGCAGAAACTTGACTTGCCAGTTCCGGCAGTACCGGTGATCAGGATACTGCTGCCGCGAAAAAATCCCTGGTCGTCGAGCATCTGGTCAAGAGCGGGGACGCCGGATGAAATCCTTTCCGATGAGGCAGTGTGTGTGAGTCCCAGAGAGGTGATGGGGATTACGGAAATACCCTCATCGTCCATCAGAAACGGATATTCATTGGTTCCATGGGACGATCCGCGATACTTGACCACGCGCAGCCGGCGGGTGGATACCTGCTCATTCACACGATGATCGAGAAGCAGGACGCAGTCTGCCACGTATTCTTCCAGACCGTACCGCGTAAGGCTTTTTTCACCCGCTTCGGCGGTGATCACAGCGGTTACACCGGCCTCTTTGAGCCAGTGAAACAAACGCCGTAACTCAGCACGGATAACGGCGTGGTCTTTCAAGCCCAGGAACAGGACTTCCAGGGTATCCAGCAGGATTCGCTTGGCTTTGACTTGTTCAATGGCACTACGCAAACGAATGAAAAGGGCTTCCAGATCGTACTCGCCGGTCTCCTCAATATGCTTCCGCTCAATGTGAACGTAATCGATGAACAGCTTTTTGGCGCGAATGAATCCCGGCAGGTCGTATCCGAGGGATGCCATGTTGGTGGCCAGCTCTTCCTCGGTTTCTTCGAAGGCGATGCACACGCCGGGTTCATTGAACAACGTGATGCCGCGGACGAGAAACTCCAGACCCAGAAGCGTCTTTCCCGCGCCCGGGCCCCCGCAGACCAGCGCAGTGCGGTTCTTTGGAAATCCGCCGTGCGTGACCTGGTCCAGCCCGCGGATACCGGTAGGAACTTTTTCCAAAGCCAGACGCGAAAGTTTCTCTGCCTGTCTTTTCCGGGTGACACCCCGGCCTTTAGTTTTTTTCGCCATCTCTATACGTTGGGTTTCGTCTGATGTGCCATGTTCCGGAGCCGTTTGAAACGCGCGAAATTACTGGTGAAATCCCCGAATTCTGGGGCAGCGCCGGTCCTGAAGTGGACACCCGAGCAGGGCGTCCATTCGGCAACGAGATTTTCAGATGACGAAACAGCCTAAGTAGTTGCTTGGCGAAGGCGTGACTACATCGTGTCCTTGTCATCGTGAGCGCGAACATACACCAGAACGAACTCGGAGCCATCGCCGGTGGGTTTGATGGCGACGATGCGTTGATTGTTTTCAGTGCCAACCTTCAGTTCCTGCTTGTATTCTCCATTGCCGTTTTTGCCGCTGTCGCAGGTGACTTCATTGTCGTTTTTCTCGCGCGGATGAAAAGTCATGTTGAAATTTCCCTGGCAGTCCACTACTTTCCCATACCGGGAAAGGTCCTTGCGATAAAAGCCAGCGACTTTGTCCGGTGAGTCCCCAGTCACGTACTTGAGCACCGCCAATTTCATGCCGAAGATCGAGCTGGATATGTTGACGTTGGCGCTGGAGTCGCCATCGTGATCGGCAGACTTTTTCAGCTGAGCACCGGGATATGGGGAAAGGCCAGTGTCCTTTGGGTCCATGGATCCTTCGCGGACGCTCAATGAACCGAATGGCGTTCGGATATCAACATCCTTGCCCTTCCCGCCATCATCGTGCCCGTCACGATGCGAGGTGGAAACAGTGCATCCGTTCATAGCCCAAACAGCGGCTAACGACGTGCAGAAGAATGCTATGCGGAACATGGCTGGTATGGTTCTGTTTTTCATCTTTTCGCTCCCGTTTGAACTGCTTATGGCCGCTTATTGCCGCCTGGAAATATCTCTCGAAAAAACTTCCGGCCGGGGTACAGACTTGGCATCCCTTGGCTACTCATTTTTCATCTGAAACTCCATGGGCAAGGCTCGTCCGGTCACTGACGTCAATCCGCAAGTTGAGGCTTATCGCGATCTTGCCAGCGAGGCCCTGGATAGCGTTGCCATCTACAAGGCGCGTGCCCAATGGTTTGAGTGCAGTGGTAATAAAAGCCTGGCGGAGGAATACCAGAAGCTATCCAAGGACGCACTCGAAAGGGCGCAACGCTACAAGTATCTGGCCGATCTTGCCAGCAAGCCTACCAAAGTCCTGGACTTCGAAACGGGGCAGTCACTGACAACATCCGACCCCGGTTCAGAATCCGATGCCGGCGAATAATGGTTCTTCCGGCTATCTCCCCACAATTTGATATACGCCTGGACCGGGCGTAAAGTTCCGTTCGAAACGGAGTCGTATGCCTATTCGCTTGCAGGGCGGAAATAGCTCTCACCAGCGCAGGCACGGCATAGAATCCTGCCGTCCTGGTTCACCTCGCGCCGGTAGCTGATGCCTTCGCCGCATTCAGAACAGACAATGCGCTCGCCTTTGAAGCCGGGGAACTCTTCCGGGGGCAGATCCACTTTCACCCATTGCGTGCTGAACAAAGATTGGTCGTCCATTTCACGGTAGGCTTTCATCTGCTGCTGGTTTTTATCAGTCAGATCGGGATACATGCGTTTGGCCAGGTCTTTGGAGGATTCCCTGGCGGCGACGCGCAGGGCTTTCCCGGTTTCCAGGTCCACGAAAGTGGCGGCCATCTTGCCCCAGTCGCGGAACTTAAGAGCGCGCTTGCCGAGCCGGCATCCGGTCACAACCATCACCGCGTCTGTGGCGCAGCGATCGATTTCCACGAAGGTGACGATGCGTTTACGGTCCTTGCCCTGAGGATCGTTCAGGTCAAGACTTCGCAATCCGAACATGGCCATGCGAACGCCAAGGACCTGGCCGGCACACAGGTGCCCGTGCGCCACGGCCGCGTCCTGTAAATACTCGTCCAGCGATTTCATTCGGATTCATCCTCATCATCTTCTTTTGTGTCGGGCTCCAGACCTGCACCGTGAGCGGTGACAACAAAACTGCTTTTTGTTTGTCCGCTCAGAAAGGTCACTCGGGTGGGTTGGCGTTCCCAGGTCGGAGCCGGGCATGCGTCGCCGGTGAATTCCTTTTTCAGCAGCGGCTTGCGTTTTCCAATCTGGAAAACCACCTGATAGGCCTTGCTGTGATCGTCAGACGTTCCACAGTAGGCGGCGAGATCGCGGTACCAGCTTACTTCTGAAGTGTCTTGATCAAACATCGGCAGATTTAGCGGGCTCACATGTCCGGTTTGGCGATCCACGCTGATCCAACCTTCCATGCGCCAGATCCAGCGCGTAGTTTTAGCTGTGTCCTGGGGGAGGGAATCGTTCAGCTGGGCCGCTTTCCGCACCACAAAAAGCCGGTCACTCACGTCATGGGAAGGGCCAGCGGTATGCTCTTTGAACTTCTCGTCCACCAATAATTTACGAAGTTTCACTGGAATCGCCTTGCCGGTTTCCGTGATCACAGACGCGCTACGCCAGGGTCCAAGAACAACCGTATGCTGACGAGGCGCAGCCCAGCCGTAGCTAATGGCCAAAATCAATGAAGTGCCCACCGACATCCATTTACCAGCTTGAGTCATGCGATCGACCTATTATATTCGGGGCGGTTTGGGGACGGACATTGCGGATTATTAAACGAACTAAGAAATATGCAGTGCATAGAGGGTCAATAGCCCGGGTTAAGCCATTGATTCTGCGGGAAAAAGTATTCAAAAAAGGGCAATTCAAGTTAATTTGGTTTCAATTTTTGATTGGAATCGCCTAAGATACAGGCAATCCCCAATTTCCACAATTGGGACTGGCCTAAACCCTCAAAGTTGATTTGGTCCAGCACAGGATAGTGCATTGGCTTCAGATCGTAATCCAAGACGTCCCACAGAGTTGCTCGATGCAACCTTCGAGGGCCTTGGTCCTTCTCACCAACGGTTAGATTTTCTCTCAAATGCGTTGGGTGAGGAGTTTGTCCGTTTGAAAAATCGGTCAGCCAGAGTTCTGGTCGTAGATGACAAACTGGATACCCTCCTTCTTCTTCGTGAGCTGCTGACGTCAAGGGGCTATGAAGTCCTGACTACCACCGATGCAGACGAAGCACGACGCATTGTCCACACAGATAGACCGGACCTTGTATTGCTGGACGTAGTGATGCCCGGCAAGTCAGGTTACGATCTCTGTCGTGAGCTGAAAGAAGATCCTTACACCAGGCTGGTGCCGATTGTGATGATCACCGGCCTGAGTGACCGAGACGATCGCGTGCGGGGCATTGAGGCTGGAGCGGATGATTTTCTGAGTAAGCCACTTTATCCGGAAGAACTGTTTGCCAGAGTGAAGTCCCTGATCAAGCTGAAAGAGTTTACTGACGAGCTTGAAAATGCCGAGGCAGTGCTGGTTGCACTGGCCATGGGCATCGAATCGCGCGATCCGTATACGGGAAACCATTGTGAAAGGCTGGCCAGCTATGCGGCTGACCTCGGTCATCACATCGGATTAAACGGAGAAAGCATCATCGCTTTAAAGCGTGGCGGCTATCTGCACGATCTGGGCAAAGTTTCCATACCGGATGAAATTCTCAAGAAAGGCACGCGACTGACGGAGCAGGAGTGGATGATTATGAAGCAGCATCCTGCCATCGGCGAAAGTATCTGCCGTCCGTTGCGCTCTTTCAAGTCTGTTCTTCCTATCATTCGCCATCATCATGAACACTGGGACGGTTCGGGTTATCCTGACGGTTTGGTCGGACAGGATATTCCGCTGCTGGCCCGGGTGCTTCAGGTGGCGGACGTTTATGACGCTCTCCGCACGGCCCGGCCTTATAAGCCGTCGCTTGGCCACGATGAAGCCGAGCGTACCATGCGGGAGGAATCGCGTCGCGGTTATTGGGACCCGGAACTAGTGTCTGAATTTCTGGCCATGTTAAAGCAGAAAGAACAGGCGGCATGAGTCTGGCTCGGGAACCACTTCCAACGGTTGATCAAATCAAGCAAATCAAACAAATAACGCGGCCCCGTTACAGCATCGTGGTACCGGCTTACAACGAGCGTGCGCGCATCGGTCAAACCCTGGATCAATTGCTGGAGTACCTGCGCGCCCAGCGGTGGAGCGCGGAGATTCTTGTGGTGGACGATGGTTCGCGCGATGAGACGTTCTCATTCGTAAGCCAGATGGCTGACGAGAACCCGGAATTGCGTATCATTCAAAATCCTGGAAACCAGGGCAAGGGTTACGCCGTCCGCAACGGCATGTTGAATGCCCGTGGCGAAATCCTGCTGTTCACGGATGCTGATCTGTCCTCGCCTATTTCAGAAGCGCCCAGGTTGTTTGCAGCGCTGGAACAAGGCGCGGATGTGGCCATCGGCTCACGCTGGCTGGATCCATCGCTGCAATTTCAGCGCCAGTCATTCAAACGCCAGGCATTGTCCCGCATTTACAACCTGTTCCTGCGTACGGTCCTGTGGTTCCCGTATCGTGACACGCAATGCGGCTTCAAGGCTTTCAACCGGCGCGCGGCGGAGATGATCTTTCCGCAACAGCGCATAACGCGCTGGGGCTTTGACCCGGAGATTATTTTTCTAGCCCACCGCATGGGATTGAAGATCAAGGAAGTGCCGGTGCGCTGGGGCCATGATGACCGGTCAAAGATTTCGCCATTGCGTGACGGTCTCCGCATGGCGGCCGACACCATGCGCATTCGCTGGCATGCCATCAAGGGAGACTACTCCTACGCGGGCAAAAAAGCCGTAGTCCGCGAAATCACCGGCTAGCCTTCGTCCTGTTCATTCCGGCACAAAATAAAATGCCACGGCCATGATGGCATAGACGGCGAGCAGTTGTGCGCCTTCAAACCAATGGGTTTCTCCGTCAGAGGAGATCATGGCGACGATGAGGACGGAAAGAAATATCCCGGCAATCTCAAACCCATTGAACAGCAGCGTCATGGGATGGCCCAGAGCCAGCGACAGCAAGACGAGAACGGGGGCCACGAACAGCGCGATCTGGGTGCTGGCGCCGGTGGCAATCGTCATGGCCAGATCCATGTGGTTGCGCCGCGCCATGAGGATGGCGGTTGAGTTCTCGGCCGAATTTCCAATCAACGCCACCACAATCACCCCAACGAACAACTCGGTCAGGCCCAGCGCTTTGGTCACAGGCGCGATTTGATCGACCAGCGTTTCGCTCAGAAATGCGATCAGGACCGTTGAAATGATGAGTGCGGCAATCGCCTGCCCCTTGCTGGTTGCAGGCTTTTCCGGGTTATCTCCCTGCGGGATAAACACGTCACGATGTGTGCGAAACACGAACACCAGGTTCGCCAGATAGAGCAGAATCAGAACGGCGCTGGTCCATAGGCTGAGATTTTCGAGGCGTGTGCTGGCATGTTCAAGATTGCCGAATACGGTAAGGTTAAAAACGGCAGGCATGACCAGACCCGCAACCGCGATCATGAGCATGGTGCTGTTCAGGGAACTGCTGGCGCAGGAGAAGCGTTGGAAGTTATGTTTGGCGCCACCGGCCACAATGCTCAGGCCCAGCACCAGGAGCAGGTTCCCAATGATGCTTCCGGAAAGGGATGCTTTCACCACGTTGATGTGTCCTGCATGCAGCGCGAAAATCGCAATGATCAACTCAGTCGCGTTGCCAAGAGTCGCGTTCAGGAGGCCGCCCACGGCAGGGCCTGAATAGGCGGCGAGAGTTCCGGTTGATTCGCCAAGAATTCCTGCCAGCGGAGCAATGGCAAGCGCCGTGACACCGAAGACAGCCAAAGGTGCGGCGTGGGCAAGGCTAAGCGCGATGGCAGCCGGGGTGAGCAGCAACAGGTAGTTCAGCCAGCGGTGTTCGCTTTTTAAAGGGAACCGGTCCCACCATTGATTTGTTCGTGTTTTTCCCATGCCTGGACAATCCGCCGTCGTGGCGATTGTAATTGAATGGGGAGCGGATCCCTCCAGGTGAGGCTTTATTGTGTACGATATCAGACATACAAATCTTATTCGGGGGCGTTTGCCTCTGATTCAGGGGTCAATTAGAATTTGCGTCACCTCAACCACCAAATTCTGGTTAGCTCGAGCCGTGGGTGGTCCGGGCAGGGATTTTTGCAGTCCAGAGGTACAGCTTGCGGGCACAGTCACGGAAGTGAAAAATGGGACAGGTACTGATCGTAGAAGACAACATTTCAGATATAAAGAATGCTGCTGCCGCCTTCAAAAACCTGGGTGTTTCTGACGTAGATGCGGTCAACCACGTGGCTGGCGCCATTGCACGTTTACAAAACGCCGTTGACGGATTGAATCCCATACCTTACATGATCCTGCTGGACCTGGACTTTTCGCGGGAGAGCGGGTTTGAGGTATTGCGGTTCTGGAAATCACATCCGGAATTGAAAGCTATGCACGTGGTGGTGTGGACCTCCATGGGTGAAACAGAAATACAACTGAGCCGCTATTTCGGCGTTGAAGTCGTGCAAAAGGGGCCCGGTGGTAAAGAGTTATTGGAAGCACTGCGCCGCTATTTCCCAGCGCCCGGGCAACAATGAGCAGCTACTTGGCATCTGAGGCTTCGTCAATGGATTTTATTCCCGCGATCCACCGCAGTACGACCCTCCCTTGACTGGCGCCCGGATCCAGTGTTTGCATACCGAATGAAAATCGAATTTATCTGGAGGGAAGTTCCATGAGCAGGTTGCCGGAAATTCTCAGGCAGCATGAAAGTGAGATTAACTCGAACTGGCTGCGCGAGATGACCTCCGCGGTCAGGCGTTCTGATTTGTTGTCAGAAAAGCAACTGACGGGCGAGAGTAAAGAGCTATTAACAGCCATCGTCGAGGGAGCCAGGTCCGGCGATATAGCCAATCTGGATAACTCGGCGTGGGAGCACGCAAAAGATCTGCTGCAATCAATGTCCGCACGCCGCGCGCAATCAGGATTTTCACCGTCTGAAACCGCCACGTATATTCTTTCTCTTAAGCGGCCGGTATTCGAAGCGATCCGCAAGGAACTGGCTGGGAAGGCAGACGAACTGTTCAGCGAAATCTGGACGGCGACGCTCATGATCGATAAGTTGGCGCTGGTCACGGCGGAAGCCTTCCAGACCACGCGCGAACAACTCATCTTAAGGCAGCAGCAGGACATGCTGGAACTTTCCACGCCGGTGGTTAAGTTATGGGATGGCATTCTGGCACTACCGATTATCGGCACGCTGGATAGCGCGCGTACCCAGGTGGTGATGGAATCACTGCTTGGGGCCGTCGTGCAGACAAATTCCCGCGTTGCCATTATTGACATCACGGGCGTTCCCACGGTTGACACGCTGGTGGCGCAACATCTTCTGAAAACGATCACAGCGGCGCGACTTATGGGCGCCGAATGCATTATCAGCGGCGTCCGCCCGCAGATTGCGCAGACCATTGTGCATCTGGGCATCGATTTATCCCAGGTCATTACAAAAGCGAAATTGTCTGATGCATTCGCGCTGGCCCTGCAAAAGAGTGGACGCGCGGTGGTAAGGACCACTCCTGAGAGGTCGCCCGTTCTCGGTAACCGGTTGGCCGCAAACAGAGAGCCCAAGGAATAGACAAATGGAGAAAATTCCAATTCTTCGCATGGGGAGCTTTCTCCTTGTGACGATCCAGGTTGACATGCATGATCGTCTGGCGGTCCAGCTTCAGGATGACCTGACGCAAAACATCGCTGACCACGATGCGACCGGTGTTCTGATTGATATTTCATCACTGGAGATCGTGGATTCATTTATCGGACGAATGCTCGCGAACATTGCTGCCATGGCGAGGGTGCTGGATGCAGAGACAGTGGTGGTGGGAATGCAGCCGGCCGTCGCCATCACCCTGGTAGAACTGGGCATGTCGCTCTCCGGAGTGCGGACCGCGTTAAACGTGGAATCAGGCATGGAGCTGCTCTACGAAATTCGTGGGAACTTCCACTCGGACCAGGACAATGAAATCTCTCAAGCGTGAAACCCTTCCTATCCGGACATCATCAGACGTTGTGCTGGCACGGCAAAAGGTCCGGGAATGGGCGCTCGAGCTGAAGTTCAGCATCGTAGACCAGACCAAGATTGTTACCGCGGCGAGCGAGTTGGCGCGTAACACGCTGGACCATGGCAAGGGCGGCAAGGTGATCCTTGAGATACTGGATGATACCCCCAGAAAAGGATTGAAGCTCTTGTTTGAAGACAGTGGGCCGGGAATCGCTGACCTGACGGCCGCATTGCGTGATGGCTTTACCACCGGCGGAGGCATGGGCCTGGGGCTTGGTGGCAGTAAACGCCTGGTCAATGATTTTGACCTGGAGTCAGAAGTTGGCAAAGGCACAAAGGTAACCGTTGTCCGTTGGAAATAATGTTTTTGACCCAGAAAATTGCCCTCACAGACCAGAGTTCAGCAGGTGAAGCCCGTCGCGCTGCCCAGCATCTGGCCGAGACCCTGGGAATGGATGATATAGCCACCGAAGAGGCTGCCATCATTGTGACGGAAGCGGCGCGGAATGCGGTGGTACACGGCGGTGGAGGGGAACTGCTGCTGTCCGGAACGTCACAATCGCATCGGAAATGGCTCGACATTGTCGCATTAGATAAGGGACCAGGCATCGCAGACCTGTCCAGTGCTATGCGGGATGGTTTTTCTACCGGAAGCACGCCAGGAACAGGGCTGGGGGCGATTCGCAGACTGGCCGCTGTCAGTGATATCTTTTCCAACTCCACAGGTACGGCTGTTTATGCCCGTGTAGGGGGCAATGGCGATCAGCACCGGCCACTGGACGTTGCTGGTTTTGCGATTCCTGTGGGCGGTGAGAAGGTCTGTGGTGATGCCATTGCCTGGGTGGAAACCAGGGAGAGGCTAGCGGTGATTGTGGCCGATGGGTTGGGACATGGTCCGCTCGCGGCGGACGCGGCGAATGAAGCCGTGCAAACTTTTCAAGCCCATTCCAGTCTTCCGCCTGGTCAAATATTGGCCCGCGTGCATGATTCGTTGCGCAAGACCCGTGGTGCAGCGGTGGCAATTGCAGAAGTCCGGCCCCTGGCCGGCACAATTACATATGCGGGCGTGGGAAACATCTCCGGCATTGTGATGAGTGAAGGAAATCTGGGGAGAAACCTGGTTTCCCACAATGGAACGGTAGGGCACATTGTGCCGCGGATACAGGAATTCACGACGCAATGGCCGCGCGACGGCCGACTCGTGATGTACTCTGACGGCCTGCTTTCGAAATGGAGTCTGAGTCCTTATCCAGGGCTTGTCAACAGGCCTGCCGCACTCATTGCTGCGATTCTTCTGCGTGATTTTCGCCGTGGTCGTGATGACAGCAGTGTGTTTGTAATTCAGCACGCGGAAGCGGAACTATGAGTACGGTGATAGCCACCGTTTTGCTACGCAATGAGCGCGACGTGGTGCAGGCGCGCCAGCGTGCGCGCGAACTTGCCGCCATGCTCGGCTTTGACAACCAGGAGCAAATCAGGCTGGCTACAGCTACGTCAGAGATGGCCAGGAACGCTTTTCGCTACGCCCGCGATGGAAAAGTAACCTTCAGTGTCTCAACTGACGAGCCACATCTTTTTCAAATTGAAATATCTGACAGCGGGCCGGGCGTGAAGAACCTGAATGAAATCATGGAAGGCCGCTATCGGTCAGAAACGGGACTGGGGCTGGGCATCATCGGGACTAAGAGGTTGATGGATACGTTCCTGATTGAGTCACAGCCAAACGGAACGGTAGTACAACTGGGGAAGTTGATTCCGCTGCCGGCGCAGCGGCCGACGCAAAAGCGGTTGAAAGACATCGCGGCACAGATCAGCGCACGCACGCCTGAAAGCCCTTACGAAGAAATGGACCGGCAGAATCAGGAGCTGCTCAAGACGCTGCAGGAGCTGCGTGCACGGCAGGAAGAATTGGCATTGCTCAATCGGGAGTTGGAAGATACCAATCGCGGCGTGGTGGCTCTCTATGCGGAACTGGATGAACGCGCAGATTACCTGCGGCGCGCTTCCGAGCTGAAAACCAGCTTTCTCTCCAATATTTCTCACGAGTTCCGCACGCCGGTGAACTCCATTATTTCGTTGTCGCGGATCCTGCTTGACCATCTGGACGGCAAACTGACCAGTGAACAGGAAAAACAGGTCACCTTTATTTCCCGCGCAGCGCGATCACTTTCTGAGATGGTCAATGACCTGCTTGACCTGGCCAAGGTGGAAGCGGGCAAGGTCAAGATCAGAATCAGGACGTTTGAGATAAGCGAGCTTTTCAGCGCGCTCAAGGGAATGCTGAAGCCCCTGTTGGCCGACAATACATCCGTGGATCTGGTCTTTTCTGGTGTGGCAGAGGTTTCTGCGTTGCACACGGATGAAGGCAAGGTTTCGCAGATATTGCGCAATTTTATTTCCAACGCAATTAAATTTACGCCGCAGGGCGAAGTGCGCGTTTCAGCCCTGGAGCGTGGCAGCGACATCATCTTCAGCGTTCGCGATACCGGCATCGGGATTGATCCTAAAGATCACGAAAAGATTTTCCAGGAGTTTGCCCAGATCGAAAACCCATTGCAGGAAAAGTTTCATGGGACCGGTCTGGGACTGCCGCTTTGTCGAAATCTGGCGGCCCTGCTGGGCGGCAGGGTCTGGGTGGAAAGTGAGCTGGGGCATGGATCAACGTTTTATACCTCAATCCCCAGAATCTACCGCGGTGAAGGCGACATAAGCATTGAAACGGAAGACACGGCGGAGCAGGAATTTCACCGTTCGCCCGTTCTGCTGGTGAATGCGGATCGGGAAGTATTCAACAGGCTGGAATCTCACTTTCGCAAATCAGAATTCCAACTTGTACAGGCAACAAGTTTATCCGGCGCCATGGAATGGCTTGACCGTCATCTGCCCGAAGCGATCATTTACGACTCCAGGCTTGATCGCGATTTACACACCGCGTTTTTTGAGTTAATTCAAGCGAAGCAAACGGAATCAAACCGCACGATTGCCATGATTCGAACCGTTGGCGGGGAGTACACGCTATCCGCAGTTAACACTGCCGATGGGGACGTGGGACAGGACGTCGGACAGGATGACAAGGATGCGGCCATACTGTACGAATTGCGACGGCTCACCGGCCGTGAAAAGCCTTTAAAGCTGCTGCTGGTGGACGATAATGACGTCTCCCGATACATTCTGCGTGAACTGCTGGATCGCCCATGGCTGTCACTGATTGAGGCCCACAACGGCCGTGAAGCGATTGACATGGCCCTGGAGGAAGATCCCGACGGCGTGATTCTGGATCTTGTGATGCCGGAAAAAACAGGTTTTGAAGTGCTGGAAAAACTGCGCACGCAGGAAAAAACCCGTAATTTACCGGTGATTATCTGCACGTCCAAGGCACTGTCAGATCAGGAAAAACTGCGGCTTAATGAGCTGGGAGCCGGCTTGATTTCAAAAGCTGACGTAGCCAGCACCCTAAAGCCGGAGCGGCTGCTAAAATTATTGGCAGAGGCCGGAATGACCCCGCCCCACTATTCTTAGCTTTCCACTGAGGACGAAACTGCGGAACGATGGCAACGGAAAAGCAACTTTCGAGAATTCTGCTGGTGGATGACAATGAGCAGAATCGTTATGTGATGTCGAGGACCTTGCGGGGCCCAAATTTTTCGATTGAGGAATGTGCCACTGGAACGGCCGCCCTGGAGCGGGTGAAATCTCTCCCCGACCTGGTGATACTTGATATTCGGCTTCCCGATATCCCCGGGTATGAAGTGTGCCGTCGCATCAAGCAGGATCCGGACACCGCTCATATCGCGGTACTCCAGGTTTCAGCCTATATTGGTGAGCAAGGTAAAGCGGCAGCGCGGGCCGCCGGCGCTGACGCTCTGCTGACCCACCCGATTGATCCTGCGGTCCTGCTGGACGTGGTGACAACGCTGCTGGCGGCGAAAAAGTCAGCGTCGTCCAACTCTTAGCGCCTCAATTTTCAGCGTCAAATTTTAAGCGCTAACTTTTCACCGTCAATTTCTATCCCAGGGTCGGAAGCAAAACAGCCAGCGCCACAATCCAAACGGCAATCCAAATGAGAAAAAATTTTGGCTCGGCTTCGGCGTTATCCAGTTGGCTTAACGTTCTCAGATCCTGCATCTTCCCCTCCGGTCATTTCGTCCTGCCAGAAGGAGAAGCATTTACCAGTCCAGTTTCTAAATAGATGATTCTATTGAGCCGACAGCGTCAATGGAGCAATGCATTTGTGTCCATTGGAGGACAAGGTGTGTTGCAACCAACACGCAGTTCAGGCTGAGCGCAACACCTCTCGGAGCTTGGCTGTGAGCGCCTTAATCGTGAATGGTTTGTTCACCAGCACCGTTCCCGGCTTGAGAATGCCGTTGTGAGCCAGGGAGCCATCAGAATATCCGGAGATGAAAATGACTTTCAGCTCGGGGCGTATTGCCAGGAGCGCTTTGGCCAGCTCAGGGCCTGGCAACTCCGGCATCATCACGTCAGTGATCAAAAGGTCAATTTTGCCTTCGTAGGCATTCACCAGGGCGATTGCTTCTTTTCCGTTAGAAGCGGACAGCATGTGATACCCAAGCTGCTCGAGGAATTCAATGCATAAGCGGCGTAATGGTTCCTCGTCCTCTACCAGGAGAATGGTCTCTGAACCTCGACTGTAATCCAAGGCGGCGGCAATCTTTCTGTTCCGGTCAATGCAAGAACGGCCGGAGCACGGCGATAAGAATCTGTGAAAATTCTTATCTGAACGCCACATAACTTGCAAGAAGGTTCTCGAGATACTCGCTGTAACCAAATGACTAAGGCTGGTACTAATATTGATAGAATCCCCGTCCGGTTTTGCGGCCGAGCCAGCCTGCGTCCACCATTTTGATCAATAGAGGACAGGGCCGGTACTTAGGGTCTCCCAGCCCCTGGAGCAGAACGCGCATGATGTCAACGCAAACGTCAAGGCCGATGAAATCGGCAAGCGTCAGCGGACCCATAGGATGGGCCATCCCAAGCTTGAATACTTCGTCCACTGCCTCCGGGGTGGCCACGCCTTCCATGACAGCGTAGACAGCCTCATTGATCAAAGGCATGAGCACGCGATTGGAGACGAAGCCTGGGGCATCGTTGACTTCGACGGGCGTCTTATCGACCTTAAGAGCAAGATCGCGTGTGGCAGCAAAAGTTTCGTTGGAAGTGGCCAGTCCGCGGATGATTTCCACCAGCTTCATCACGGGTACGGGATTGAAAAAGTGCATGCCGATGACTTTGTCCGGACGTTTGGTCTGCGCGGCAATTTTAGTGATGGAAATGGAAGAGGTATTGGAGGAGAAGATTACTTCGGGGCGGCAAATGCTATCAAGATCGCGAAAAATTTCCTGCTTGATCTCAAATCTTTCAAAGGCCGCTTCAACGACGAAGTCACACTTGGCCAGCGCACCGCGGTCGAGGACAGCGTCAATACGCTTGAGAGCTGACTCACGATCCTGCGCTGTGATTTTGTTCTTCGAAACTTCGCGTTCGAGGTTTTTGTTGATGGCCAGCAATCCGCGATCCAGCGCTACCTGCTGCGCTTCCACCAGAACCACGTTGTATCCCGAGCGGGCAAAGACATGAGCTATGCCGTTTCCCATGGTCCCGGCGCCGATGATGCCAATTGTCTTGATGTTCATGAAAGGCCTTTCCGCCATTGAAGGAAATGAAGGAAAAGTTTAGCAGACGGAGTGGGTAGGCCGCGTTTAGAGCCAGCCCTTCATACGCGCGATGCGGGCCGCCTCCACGCGATTGCCGGCGCCGAGTTTGCTGATGGCCTCAGAGAGATAATTGCGGACGGTACCCTCAGAAAGGTGCAGTGTGCCCGCGATCTCACCGCTGCTTGAACCTTCAGCAGCCAGCCGCAGCACCTGACGTTCGCGATCGCTCAGCGGATCTTCTTCGGTCCACGCTTCGGTGGCGAGCTCAGGATCAATTACGCGATGACCCGCGTGGACACGGCGGAGAGCGTTGGCAAGTGTGGCGGCAGGCGCGTCCTTCAACAAATAGCCCGCGGCTCCCGCTTCCATGGCACGACGCAGATATCCCGCACGGGCAAATGTGGTGAGAATGATGATCCGTGTGGAAGAGGCGCGGTGCTTGAGCTCTGCAGCCACTTCAAGTCCGGTCATCTGCGGCATTTCAATGTCGGTGAGAAGGACATCTGGCTTCAGCTGCAGAGTGAGTTGCAAGGCTTCTTTGCCATTGCCTGCCTGACCCACGACGCGCACGTCTGATTCGATTTCCAGCAAGGCCGCGAGCGCGCCCAGCACCATGCTCTGATCTTCGGCGATGACGACTCTGATGGTCATTGTGATGTTACCGGCAGCGTGATGACGAGCCGCGTTCCCGAGGAAACCTCCCGTCGCAGGCTGCCACCCAGAGCTTCCACACGCTGCCGCATGCCGGAAAGGCCGACGCCTTCCGGCTCAAGCTCACCGCAACCGTCATCTTTTATTTCCAGACAGCAGGTGCTCGATGTTTGCTCAAGACGCAGGTTACAAGAGCGTGCGCCGGCGTGCCGAATCACATTGGTGACCGCCTCACGCAAAGCCAGGGCAAGCACACCCTCATGAGAGGCTGGAATAGTGGCAGGAGGAAAGTCACAAAGCACCTCCACGCCGGCAGCTTGCAGCGCGGCCCTGGCCTGCTCAGCTTCCGCCTGCAGGCTGCGCGATTGATATCCGCGGACGGTAGCGCGGACCTGCGCCAGCGTTTCACGAGAGATGCGTTCCACATCGCGAATTTCAACGGCAGCGCGCGCAAGGTCCTTATCAAAGAGCTTGGAGGCGAGCTCTGATTTCAAAACGATCAAGGAAAGCGTGTGCCCCAGCACGTCGTGAAGATCACGGCCAATGCGCTCCCGTTCGGCGATCTTGGCCATGCGTTCCACTTCTTCCTGGGCGAGCAGGAGTTTCTGGTTGTCACGCGCGCGCTGGGCAAAATGCGTGTTAACGGCCCCGATCATCAGGGTGAAGATCAACGCATATGCCCAGAAAAAAGGCGTAAGGTGCAAAATCAAGCTTTCCGCCACGATGACAGCGACAATGGCGGCGATAACTTTAGCGGCAGTTTTCGTATCGCTGACTTTTGGAGCGAAGGCTGCCGCGTAGACAAAATAAACGGCTGCGCCTGGATTCAGCGGAGCAAGCGCTAATCCCAGGAGAGTGATGCAGGCCGTGATCCACAGCAGCTGCCGCCCTTTTACCCAGTAGCCTCGAAAGTACAGTGGAAGAAAAATGAGCGCGCTGATCAGAGTGAGGACCGAGGCGAGTTTTGTATTGTGCACCCATGGGCTGAATATCAGCAGCATGATCAGATAAATGAGCCACAGGTAGGGCAGCCAGCCGACGTCTTTGTCTTTTGGTAAAAGGCGCATGGAGTCTCTCTAGTTGCTCACATTGACATCTTCGCGAGTAAAGCCGCGTCTGGCAAGCAGCAAAAATCCAATGGTAAAAGCAGCCAGTGCGAAAATATGCTGCCAGGGACTACCCGTGCTGGGCGCTCCGATGATCCGGAGCGCGAGCTGGCCCAGATGATACGGCGGCAGCAACGGCGCGGCCTGCTGAAAGATTTTAGGCAGAATCTGCAAGGGCAGCCACAAGCCCGAGAGAAAAGACATCGGCAGGAAGACAGCATTCACGATGACGGGAGCGGATGTGGGGGGCGCAAAGCAGCCAATCGTCAGGCCGATCGCGCAAAAAGGAAGCGACCCGGCGACGAGCGTCAGGACAAACTCGATGATCATCTTCGGCGACATTTTTGCGCCGCCGAAAGCGATTCCCAGGCCTAAGAGCAGAAGAACCACAAGCGTAGAGAAAATGAGGCAGACGATTGCCTTGGCCAGCAGGTAGGCGAGCGGTGGCATGGGGCTGGCGCGTTTAACCTGCAACCAGCCATAACCGCGCTCACTGGAGATGCCGACGGCGAAGCCGAAGAGCGAAGCTCCGATCACGCCGAAAGCCCCGTAGGTGGCGAGCATGTAAGTTGAGAGGCTGACCGACCCAACGCTCTGGCGCGTCCCAAGAAGCAGCCCAAACATGACGTAAAACAGCACGGGGAACGCCAGGGTTGGGATGTAGTAAGAAGGCATCCTGGAGACTTTGATCAGCTCATATCTGGCTTCAGCCATGTACATGGCGAATACGCTGTTGACGGATGGTTGCGATACTTGAATGGCTATGCTGCTCATGCGCTTACCTCCCGGGCTTGTTCCTGAGTGTCAATAATTTTGATAAAGGCTTCTTCCAGGCTGCTGTTGCTCAGTTCCAGACCGTGTAAGAGCGGATCGCGCGCGAAGAGTTCACGCAAGACGAATTCGGCTTCGGAGGTGCGAATTTCAACGCGCTCGTTCTGAAGCGAGACGTTGTTTACGTTGGCGATGGAACTGATGGAATCAATACTGAGCCGGGTGACACAGCTGATTTTCCGTTGCGATGTCTGTGCTTTGATCTCCGCGGAAGTGCCCTGGGCAACGATGTTGCCGCGGTTGAGCACCACAACGCGATCAGAAAGCGCGTCCACTTCTTCCAGGTAGTGTGTGGTCAGCACAACGGTGCGACCCTGCTTTACCAATGAACGAATCTTCTGCCAGATGAGGTGACGCGTATTGATGTCCAGTCCGGCGGTAGGCTCGTCAAGAAAAATCAGGCTCGGATTGCCGCAGATTGCCAGGGCAAAGAGCAGCCGCTGTTTCTGGCCGCCGGAAAGCGCGCCGAACAAACGATCTTCCAGCCCTTCGAGCCCCGCGCTCTCAATGATCTGTGTGAACGGCAGCGGGTTGGGATAGTAGTGGCGAAAGAGCGCAATATGCTCTTTAACCTTGAGTGTCTCAGGCACTTTGGCGACTTGCAGCATGGCGCCAACGCGGGTGCGAGATGAGTGCTGCGTGGGATCGCCGCCGAACACCCTCACTTCGCCATGGTCAGGCCGGGAGAGTCCAAGCAGCAGCCGAATCGCCGTCGTCTTTCCCGCGCCGTTCGGCCCCAGCACGGCGAGAAGTTCACCAGCGCGGACGTTCAAGCTCAGGTTGTTCAGCGCGGTTACCGCGCCGTATTTTTTGGTTACGCCCGTGAGTGAAGCAATTTTTTCCTGGGAATTCAACATGTTGTCTCCTGTTTTCCAGATGGCTTTGTCGATCGTGAGGCGTTCGTCATGGGCGTACAAGCTCAGTTGATAGAAGAAGAAGAGCTGGAAGAGCCAGAGTGGCGATTAAGGCTGCGTCGAGGGAAAAACTGCGAATCCAAGTCCGAATTTGCTTTGTATAAGGCACGGGCGGTCTCTCCTGGTACACGAGGAGTATGCGGCTTTGGGGAGACATGAGTAAGTGCAGAGTGTCATCAATCGGAGATGACAGTTGTCATATGTCGGGGTATCCTGTGTCGCCCCTACGGGGCTCTGATTTTTGGGGTTAGCTTACCCAGGCCTGCCGGCCTGGGCTAACTCATTTCGCGCCTACGGCGCTGGTGCATGTCAATCCTGATGACCGGGAAGATCAGTACAGCAAAGAAAAAATGCATAGATCCTTCGACTACGTCGTCGCATACGCTCCGACTTCGCTCAGGATGACAAAAGGAGAAAGCGTTTTAGATTGAGTCGATGGCCGTTCTCAGGTCGCGCACGCTGCTTTCGGTCACCACCTGATGCTGGTATTCACTTTCGGCGAGCGTGCCCATGGCGATTTTCTGGTTGCGGAACTTCATGGCGCTGATGACAGGCTTGCCCAGGCCGGCATGCACTTCACTGACATGGGTATAGGAAATCACGGCTTTTACGCTGGCGGTGGATAGTTCTCCGCAGGCCATCACGGAAATCCTGCCTTGCGCGTGTTGGACAAGTTGTGCCAGTGTGGGCATGGCGTCAACCGCGCTCTTCCTGCCTCCGGACGTCAGTACGCGGGTCACACCGATTTCGATGAGGTCATCAAGCGCCTGATTGAAGTCGCATGTCATATCGAATGCGCGATGGCAGGTGACTTTGAGCGGACGCGACAATTCAATCATCTGCCGCATCCTCTCTTTGTCCACGGTGCCGTCAATGTTCAAAATGCCGAAGACTACACCGGTGGCGCCGAGCTGTTTGGCGATGAGGATATCGCGCTGCATGATGCTGAATTCGTCCGCGGAGTAACAGAAATCACCACCTCGCGGACGAATCATCACTTGCAGACCAATTTTTGTTTTCTGACGCACCGCGGCGATCATGCCGGCACTGGGCGTGGTGCCGCCTTCGGGCAGACCGGCACAAAGTTCAACCCGGTCTGCTCCACCACGCTCCGCGGCGACGGCGGATTCCACCGAATCAAGGCAAATCTCCAGCAGAACTGATCCAGCGCGGATTTGCGGTTGCGTTACCACACCCGACAGCGGTTTTCCCGAACCATGGGTTGTCCGGCTTTGCAGCTGAATGCCTGCTGAAATTCCGGCATGTTGATCACCACGCCGTTGATCCGATACTTGCCGGGTGAATGTGGATTGGTCACTGCGTTGACGCGCAGATTTTCATCGCGTTCATTCTCGCAAGCCCATTGCGCCAGTCCGATGAAGAAGCGCTGGTCCGGCGTGAAGCCTTCGCGATTCTCCAGCGTCTGGCTCTTGGTGGCTGCTTTCCAGGCGACATAAGCAAGGATTGTGCCGCCAAGGTCTGCCACGTCCTCACCTTCGGTGAGCTTGCTGTTGATCTTGATGTCATCCACGATGATGTATTGAGCGTACTGGTCTACTACGCACTGCGCGCGCTTTTCAAACTGCTCACCATCTTCTTTGGTCCACCAGTCGCGCAAATTGCCTTTCGCATCAAACTGGCGGCCTTCATCGTCGAAGCCATGCGTGAGTTCATGGCCAATGGTTGATCCGGTGTTGCCGTAATTGGGAGCATCATCAATCTTGATGTCGTAAAGCGGAGGCTCCAGCACGCCAGCCGGGAAGTTGATGTCATTCATCTGCGGATTGTAGTAAGCGTTCACGGTGGGCGGCGTCATGCCCCATTCACCACGGTCCAGCGGCTTTCCGATCTTGCCGAGTTGGCGATGCGATTCGAAGGTCGCAGCCCGTTGCACGTTGCCCAGAAAATCATCTGGCTTGATGGTGACGGAGCTGTAGTCGCGCCACTTGTCAGGATAGCCAACCTTGTTCACCACGGAGTGCAGTTTCTCCAGCGCCTGCTTTTTGGTTTCCGGACTCATCCAGGTCAACTGTTCGAGATCATCCTGCATGGCCTGCTCGATGAGCTTTGTCATCTCCATGGTGCGTTTCTTCATGTCATCACTGAAAGCGCGCTTTACGAATTCCTGCCCCAGCGCTTCACCCAACTGGCGGTCAACCCAACCTACGCAACGCTTCCAGCGAGGTTGAATCTGCTGTACACCGCGCAGGGTGTGGCGATAGAAATCAAAATTTTCCTGCACAAAAGGCGTGGAGAGAAACTGGGCAGCAGAGCGCGCGGCGTGCCAGCGGAGATACGTTTTCAGGTCATCCAGACTGTTGCTCTGGATCTGCTGGTTGAGCGCCTGATAAAACTTTGGCTCAGTCACGTTGAAAGTCTGCACGTCGCCGACGCCCGCGACCTTGAGATAGGCATTCCAGTCAAAATCCGGCGTCAGCGCCTGGACTTGTTTGCGGTCCATCTTGTGAAACAGATTGTGCGGGTCGCGCTGCTGGACACGCGTGAGGGACGCCTGCGCCAGGCCTGTTTCCAGCTTCAGGACGGTAGCGGCTTCCTGCTTGGCTTTGTCCGCCGGATCACCGAGAAGCTGGAACATCTTAGCCACGTGCGCCAGATACTTCTGGCGAATTTCCTCTGATTTCGCATCGGTCTTGGTGTAGTAGTCGCGATCCGGCAGCCCGAGTCCGCCGGCACCGGCGAACGCGATCACCTGAGAGGAGTCGGCAAAATCCTGGTCTGATCCGAAATTGAAAAACGAACCTTGATCACCGCGGAGATGTTCGGCGGCCACCAGGGCGCCGAGGTCTTGCTTGGATTTCAATGCCGCAATTTCGTCCAAAGCAGGCTGCAGCGGTTTTGCCCCCAGCTTCTCAATGGCCGGTTCATTCATGCAGGCGCCAAAGTAATCGCCAATCTTCTGTTCGGTGGGCGTGCGTCCGGTTGTTCTGGTGGAGAGATCCTGCAAGACGCCCCAGAGAAAGCGCTGGTTATCTTCATGCAGCTTGCCATAGACGCTCCATGCGGCCTGGTCACCGGGAATGGGGTTGTTCTTTCTCCAGCCACCGCAAGAGTACTGATAAAAGTCCACGCAGGGGTCGACCGTCTTGTCCATGGAAGGAACGTCAAGACTTGGCGTGTAGGGGAGCGCCGTGAGCGGCTTTTCGGCTTTTGCGGACGGAGGCGCGGCGACGGTTGGAGTCTGGGCGAAAGCGGCAATGGATAGCAGCAAAAGACACAGTGCGGTACGAAGAAAGCTCATGCGGAAATGACCTCGGATGTTAGACCGCGCTAGTTTACAGGAGTCACCCGGTGTGCGGCCAATTAAAGGGGTACGGTATTTGGTTATTGGTATTTGGCAAAACAGACGATAAGCCATCGAGCGATCACACAGGAACCAAGAACGATCATCACTCACGAAGCGAAAAGCAAAGACGCGGCATGCCGCGTCTCTACCCCGAAAAGTATTCCCGTATTTCAACTGAGTTAACGTGCTGGGAGACGTAGCAGAGCTACGTCTCTACGTGGAGATTCTCCCGCACCCCGGCTACGTCTCTACGTGGAGATTGTCTACGAGGAGATTCTCCCGTTATTCCTGGAAGCTGAATGCCGCTTTGACTTTGCCCACTTCGATTACGTCACCTGAAGCCAGTTCTCGCTGGCCGTATAACTCCTCGCCATTCACGCGGACTTTGGCTTTGGCTTCAGGAGCAAGGAAATATTTATTGTCGCGCTTGCTGATCAGGGCGGCGGAGACAGGCGCAAAAAAGGCCTTCAGTCGAATGGACGCCATGGATGATTTCCCGATCATGGTCATCTTGCTGGTAAGAACGTAGCGCTCCTGGTCAGTCTTACCTTCAAGCACGTTGAGCAGGCCGATCTTTTCCTTGATCTGGGCGCCTGATGCGGTCAGCACGGAAGGCGCCGCCATTTTGCTTACCATTTCCTGGGACTGGCGCGTGTCAAGCATGACAGTTGCTTCCAGCTTAGGCATTGCCGGACCAGTCTTGGCGGCGATGGCAGCCACAGGCAACGCACCTTCATTCTTGAATTCAATCTCATGCTTGCCGATCTTCATGAGGTCGCAGTGGCGAAGTTTCGCTTTGCCCACGCGTTCATTATTCACGAACGTTCCATTGAGCGAGCCAAGGTCTTCCACGACATAATGGTCCTGCTCCCAGGTGATTCTGGCGTGGTGACCGGAGACGGCAAGATTATCGATCTGCATGGAATTGTCCGGCAGCCGCCCAATGGTTGTGGGAGACTGAGACAGCGTTACTTCTTTCAACATGGACTGACCAAATTTCAAATAGAGTTTTGCCATTGCTGCTCTCCGGGAAACAGTTTGCTCAAGATATTTTTGTACCATGGCTGCTCCACAATGCGCAGAAGCAGACAGGTAATGTTGTCATCGCCACCGTTGTGCCTGGCGGCCTGGACCAGCTTGTTGCAGGCCTGCTGCAGCGTGCTGCTGCCAACGATCATCTCCAGAATTTCATCATCGTTCACCAGGCGTGTGAGCCCATCAGAAGTCATCAGTAAAATGTCACCAGGCATCACGATCAGGTCTTCCACGTCCGGCTGGACTTCCGGTTCGGCTCCGAGCGCGCGCAGAATTACGTTCTGCATGGCCGACGTGGATGCCTCTTCACGCGAAATGAAGCCCATCCGCACCTGCTCCATGACCAGTGAGTGGTCCTGGGTGAGCTGCTGAATCGATCCCTGACGGACCAGATAAATCCGGCTGTCACCAACATGTCCAATGGCCAGCGAATGGCCGCGTACCACGGCAGCCACAGCGGTTGAGCCCATGCGCAGGTGGCCAAGTTCAGACTCGCCGGCGGCAAAGATTCTTTCGTTGGCCAGGCGCAAAGCGTTGGCCAGTGACCTGGCGATGGGCGATGGAGTGACAAGCGAATTGCCGTCGCTATGAAACCCGTGGCTAAGAAACCCATTGCTGAGAAACCCGTTGCCGTTATGGGCTTCGCGGAAATAGCGCAGCATGACGTCTACGGCAATCTTGCTGGCGACTTCACCGGCGGCCTGCCCGCCCATGCCGTCACACACAACAAAGATGCCGTGGCGCGAGTCATATCCGAAGTTATCTTCGTTATTCTCGCGTACGCAACCGATATCGGTTCTGCCTGCGACTTTCACTGCCAGCGTCATGCAATGTCCGTTTAACGCGAATGCCCTGAGTCACTTCTTTCAGCAAAAATTGCCTTCAAAACATGTTCGGGGGAGCAAGCATTGCGGCCACAAGCCCTTTGCGCTCGGGCCAAAATCGGCAAGCCTGGACTTACGGGGAGGGATTTGCGCGGATTCTACTCGGAATAATTATTGGTCTGCAATCAGGGATTCACCCGCCGATGTGGACCATGCTGCGGGAAGGCTTGATAAACCCTTGTTCTCCAATATGATGGCGGGCTTCCTTCTGGTCGACCACTGAACTAACGTAATCTGCCAGCTCAGTATCGGACGCGCCTTGATGCATGCGTCCGGCAAGGTCGTGATCGAGGAGGGAGAAGAGGCAGGTGCGCAGTTTGCCGTCAGAGGTCAGGCGCACGCGGGAGCAATGTCCACAAAAAGGATGTGAAACAGGTGCGATGATCCCGATTTCACCGATGCCGTCATCAAACGTGTAGCGGCGGGCAGTCTCGCTCAACGCGTTGGGCAATTGCCTGACAGGACGAAACTCATTGAGCTTCTCAAGGATCTCATCCATGGGGACAACGATGTCCGGCGTCCACACGCGATCTTCTTCCAGAGGCATGAATTCGATGAACCGGACCACAACGCCTTCTGTTCGCGAGAAGCGCGCGAATTCCACGATCTGATCTTCATTGAAGCCGCGCAGCAAAACGCAATTCACTTTCACCGGTTCCAGACCGATCCGTTTGGCGGTGCGGATGCTCTCCAGCACGGCGTCATAGCCTTTGGGTACGCGCGTGATGCGGGCAAACTTGACCGGATCAACAGCGTCCATGCTGATGGTGGCGCGCTTGAGGCCGGCTTCCTTCAACGGGGCCGCAAGGTCGGATAGAAGGTGGCCGTTGGTGGTGATAGCGATGTCTGGCGAGTTGCCGTCCAGAGTGCGGAGCTTAGCGAGGTCGCGGACAAAATCTACGAGGCCGTTGCGCAGGAGAGGCTCGCCACCGGTGAGCCGGATCTTGTCAATGCCGAGGCCGACCAGCAGTCGCACCATGCGCAGATAGTCAGAGAATGGAAGCTCAGAGTATTGCGCGCCCTGATTGCCGGTCCGGCAATACACACAGCGATAATTGCAGCGATCGGTGATGCTGACGCGAAGATCAGTTATGTACCGTCCGTGCTTGTCGCGAAGCCGCATGCAATGCTCTTCTCTGAAGCTGATTTTGCTTTCTGATTTCTCTTGCAAGGAAGGACAGAAGGAAGGGAATACGCCTGCGGCGTTTGGAGTTCCTTTCCAAAGATCGAGTCTTGTCGCTTGCGCGACTCAACTTTCGATCGGGAGGCAGAGCCGTTTCCAGCTAAACCCTTGTCCTTGCATTCTCGCAAGAAGCCGCCACACTGGCCGGGTATGCCCTTAGGCCTGATGTGGTCGAAACCTTAGGGTGATTATAGAGGATGGCGGGAACGATGGGAACGACAAAGGTGCGTGCGGCGAACATTGGCCTAAAGATAAAGAACCATCAACTCGTCATCGATATAGGTAGCGCCGATTTTCAGCGATTTTGGCTCAGTGCCATAGTGCTTGAACCCAAGCGACGTGTACACGCGCTTTGCCACAGGCTGCGTGGCTGAGACGATCAGGTTGATCTGTTCCATGCCGTCAATCAGGCGCACCCGCCGGATGATGTCTGACAGCAGCGCTTTGGCCATGCCTTTGCCACGCGATTCTTGACGAACGTAGACGCTCCAGATTGTGCCTTTGTGACGGAACTTGTCATGGCGCTCGCGATAGAAACCGGACATGCCAACGAGTTGTCCCGCTTCAAAACCACCGACCACGAAGTTTTCAGGCGTGCTTGAGCGGAAGAACGTGCGAACTTCATCAATCGACTTGCGACGATGTTCGTCGGCCGATTCGGCGAAGGACACGGGATCGGTGGTCAGACCCAGCAGGCGGAGGTTCCACCAGGCTTCAGCGTCGTGTTCGGCGAGGAGACGGATGTCCATGGTTTGCGAGAGTTAAATTCGCACAGCCGAGGGCGGCTGTGCCACACGTGTAACTCAGGATTCAGATCTCCGTCACCCGGCAAAGCGATGAGGAAAATATTCTAGCGAGGCTATCACACAAAAAGTGTTCTTCCCGATTCGCGTTTATTCGCGGCTAATGCATCCGCGGTAAAACGTTTTTACATGCCATCGTAATTCGGTCCGCCGCCGCCCTCGGGCGGGACCCAGGTGATGATCTCATACGGGTCCATGATGTCGCAGGTTTTGCAATGCACGCAGTTGGATGGGTTCAGATGAATGCGCTTGCCGTTGGGCGCGTCACTGCCGCTGGCGTCTTCCATCTCATAGACGTTTGCCGGACAGAAATTCTGGCACGGATTGCCGTATTCCACCACGCATTTGGTGTTGCAGATATTCGTATCATGGATGACCAGGTGAGAAGGCTGATCTTCTTCATGCTTGGTGCCGGAGTGATAGAGATCTGTGAGCTTGTCAAAGGTAAGCTTGCCATCGCCTTTGGCTTTGCCGATCAACTGTGCGCGCGCGCCGCCATCGGCGGGAAGCTGGTCCAGATGCTCCATGGCTTCGTGACCTTTGTGCGCCGGATAAACTTCATGAAGCCCACGGCCGCCGGTCAACTGTTGTACAGCGGTGTGTAGCAAACCGGAGAGCAGACCTTTTTCAAATCCCTGATGGAAGTTGCGGACTTCCCACAGCTCATCGCGAACCCAGCTTGAATCCACCGCGTATTTGTATTCCTTCAGCTTGGCGGCGCCAAAATTATTCTGCACCAGAGCTGAAAACGCGGTCTCAGCGGCGACCATGCCGCTCTTCATCGCCAGGTGGATCCCCTTCAGGCGTTGAGAGTTGAGGAAGCCGGCGGAGTCGCCGACAATCATCCAGCCATCGCCGGCCAGAGGCGGCATTGCGTACCAGCCGCCATAAGGAACGCTCTTGGCGCCATAGCGAATCATCTTCCCGCCCGCAAGCATGTCCTTGATCAGCGGGTGCTTTTTCCATTCCTGCAAAACTTTTTGCGGATCAGTGCGGGGATCAATGTATTCAAGGCTGGTGACGTAGCCGAGGGAAACCAGATTGTCACGCGAGCCGTACATCCAGGAGCCGCCGTATTCTTTTGTGGTGAGGGGCCAGCCCAGTGTGAGAATGACTTCGCCTTTGCGAATGCGTCCGGACGGCACTTCCCATAGCTCTTTTACGCCCACGCCATAAATCTGCGGGTTGCGGTCCCTGCAGAGATCAAATTTGTTGATGAGCTGCTTGGTCAGCGATCCGCGCGTGCCTTCCGCCAGAATCGTGATCTTAGATTTGAGCTCGTAGCCGGGCTCAAAGTTTGATTTCTTCTGTCCCGTTTTGTCGACGCCCTTGTCATCGGTGATCACGCCGGTGACGCGGTTGCCGTCATAGGAAAGCTCTGAGCCGGCGAATCCGGTGAATATGGTGATTCCGGCCTGCTCAACTTTTTCGCCCAGCCATTTCACAAAGCGGTTGAGCGAGATCACGTAGTTGCCATGGTCCTGCATCGGCGGAGGCATCAAAGGAGCGCGGTAGGATTTGTCTTTGGTCAGGAAATAGAAACTCTCGCGTTCGACTTGCGCATCCAGAGGAGCTTCGTCACGCCAGTTGGGAAGGAGTTCATCCATGGCGCGGGGATCAAGGACCGCGCCGGAAAGACAATGCTGGCCGACTTCACGGGCCTTTTCCAGGACGTTGATGTTTTCCTTGCTGAGCTGGGCGCCTGGATGGCGCGCGTTGTGCTTGTCAATCAGTTGTGACAGCCGCAGCGCGCATGCCATGCCGGCGGGACCGCCGCCAATAATGGTTACGTCCGCTTCCATCTGCGGACGCTCGACTCCCTTCAGCGGCTTACGAAAATAGATCATGGATCGGTGGTCCTCGGTGTGTCGCCCCTACGGGGCTCGGTATTGTTTTGATCTCTACCCAGCGCTTACGCTGGGCTAACTTCTGGTCGCGCCTACGGCGCTGGTGCATCGTGAGCCAAACTTATTAGTGCAGAGGCTTAGACCAAATCGGCGCAGCAAAAAACGACGCCCGAACAATGTGACACGGACCTATACGTGCTCCCGAAAACATTTTTTCGATTTTCTCCGTGTCTCCGTGTCTCCTGTGGTGAAGATTACGCCTTCGCCTTTTTCACTTCTTCGGTGAGCGCCGGCAGAATGTCGAACAGATTGCCCACCACGCCGAAGTCGGCGATTTCAAAGATTGGCGCTTCCGCATCTTTATTAATAGCGATGATTGAGCGCGATCCCTTCATGCCGACCAGATGCTGAATCGCGCCGCTGATGCCGACAGCGAGATACAGCTTAGGCGCAACCGTCTGGCCTGAGCTTCCAATCTGGCGATCCATGGGCAGCCAGCCTGCGTCGCAGATGGGACGTGATGCAGCGATCTCACCACCCAAAGCATCTGCCAGGGCCTTGGCAAGATCGATGTTTTTCTGCTCCTTGATTCCACGACCGACCGAGACGATGATCTCCGCCTGGGTGAGATCAACCGCCTGTTTGGCTTCTTTGAAAGGATCATCAGGCTTATTGCGAACCGCGCTATCGGCCACCGCGACATTTACCGTTTCGACGGGTGCGGCGGCTGATCCGGCTTCGGCTTTATCGCCACGGAATGCGCCGGCCTGGAAGGTCACAAAATGCGGCGCCGGGCAGGCGAAGGAAACGTCCGCGGCAAACTTTCCCTGAAACATCTGGCGGCTGAAGAGCAGCTTATCGCCTTCCTTGCGGAAACCGGTGGCGTCACTGATCAGCGTACGGCCCAGCGTGGTGGCCAGCTTGGGAGCGAAGTCGCGTACCTGGTAGGTATGCGGCATCAGCACCAGCTTTGGCGCTTTCTGGGTGATGAAATCTTTCAGCGCAGCCACCACGCCATCCGGCGTATATTTGGCCAGCTTGTCAGATTCAATCGCATAGACCTTCGCCAGCTTCTTGGCGGCAATCTCTCCGGCAATGCCGGCGATGCCGCTGCCGAAAACGGCGCCTTCCACGGTCCAGCCGGTTTCGGCCGCGATGGCCTGCGCGGCCGTAATGGTTTCCAGGGAAACGCGATTCAGCTTACCTTCGCGCTGCTCAGCTATAACAAGGATTGTGTCTGCCATCTTTTAATTTATCTGCCGTTTCTTTTTTTGAAATCCCCAGATCATCAGCACCAGCGCTATGACAACGTCGGCTGCGAGGATCACCTGCATAAACCCGTTGCCTGCGCGGATGTCCCAGCCGGTGAACAGCAGCCAGCCAAGTCCGGCCAGCAGCATGATCACGCCGACCACCAGGAATGTTGCGCCGGTTTCGTGTTGAGTTACGGGTTGGTAATCTCCGCCTTCAGGATCGTATTCGATTCGTTCCATGGCCCAAGTCCTCCTATCTCAATTTGACTAAAGCACTCGAACGTCATTGCGCAGCTTGTCCACCAGCTTCTTGGCGATTTCGCCCGGCGAGCCATCCAGCATTTCCGTCTTCTTGGTTTTCTGCGGGATGTAAAGCTTCTCAATCTTCTGCATGTTCTCGCCCAGCGCCGACTTCACTTCGTCCATGGCCACCTTGCGCAACGGCTTGTTCTTAGCTTGTTTGATGCCAAGAAGCGTGGCGTAGCGCAGCTTGTTAATGCCGGATTGAATGGTTAGTACGGCCGGAGTCGGCATGGCCACGTGCTGAAAGAAACCTGATTCCAGTTCGCGTTTCACGGTGATGCCGCTGTCACTCTTCTGAATTTCCATGATGATGGTGGCATGCGGCCAGCCCAGCAGCTCCGCCATGATCACGCCGGTCTGGGCGTAGCCGTAGTCGTCTGACTGAAGGCCGGTAAAGATCAGGTCAAACTGCTCGTCTTTAATTGCGGCCACAAAAGCCTTGGCAATGTTCATCCCATCCAGTCCGACAAACCCGTTGTCTTCCAGATGAATGGCGCGATCAGCGCCCTTGGCCAGGCCTTCACGCAGCACCGTCTGGGCGCGGGCCGGACCGGCGGTGATCACCACCACCTCGCCGCCATGCTTTTCCTTTTGCCGCAACGCCTCTTCCAGCGCGTAAGCGTCGGGCTCATTGACTTCATAGGAAACGTCGTCGCGGATCCAGGTGGCGCTTTCATTCAGCTTCAGGGGAGCGTCTTTTTGCGGGACCTGCTTCATGCAGACCAGAATCTTCATAAGTTTATTTATTCCTGTGGAGCGGAAACCTTGTGCCGAAAGTTAGATGTAAAAAAGGGGCCCAATGTCAGCGACAAAACCAGTCAGTATAAATGAAGGAAGGGAAGATAAACACCTACCACGAAGGCAACAAAACCTTACCGCTGATTAACGCTGATTGGCCTGATTAACGAAGAGGAACAACGAGGAAAATGGGAAAAAGGCGATGGCAGGGCTAGATGCATTCACCACGGAGGCACGGAGACACGGGGAACAGCAAAAGCCTTATGCCGCAGATATACGCAGATGGGTTTCTTATAATTCTGTTCGCTTCGCGACAAACCGCTTAAGATCTTCGATCACCACAATGTCACATGCTCCTGTTGCAGCGGGCTCGGCGCGTGGTCGGCCTCGCCCTTGCTCTTCCTTAACCACAGAGGACGCAGAGGAACACAGAGAAAGGCCAAAATGGGGGCTTGGGATTAACGCGATGGTGGCTGAATAAAAAATGAGCCAAGTGAGAGGTACAAATTAGCGGATTTTCGCGTTTGCTTTTATCCGCGTACATCCGCGGTAGGAGTTCGCGGTCGCAGTGTTCCGTGTCTCCGTGTCTCCGTGTCTCCGTGGTAGGTTTGGAGGGATCAGTCGATGAATGCCACGGACTGCACGCCGGCGACTTCAAATCTCTTGCGGCAGCGCATGTTCTTGCACATCACCATGTCATCGCGGCGCACCATGTAGGATTGTGCCTTGGCGAACTTGGCGCGATCGCGTTCATCGGCCCGTCCGGGGAGCTGGCGCTTCTTGGTGCGTACCAGCCAGTTCAGTTCATACTCGTTGGCCGTCCGGCAGCTGGGACACGTCAGCGTGTGCGGCTTCTTTGCTTCTTTTTCGTCAAAAAAATCGCGCTCGTCCATCGCCTACATAATACCCATAAAGGGCCCCGCGGTGCACTCATTCCTTAATTTTGGTGTTGCCTGGGCTTTCTTCTAGGACTTCCATCCCTCTGGTCTTCTGTTGTCTTCCTTCTTCCGCCTTCGGTCTTCCGTCTTTCATCTTTGGTCTAGGACCCCGGCGGGCCGATATTCCTGGTTATGCGTGTGGGGCAGTTTGTGGTTAAATCACCATTGCCATGCCGAAGAAGAAGAAAAAGAAGACCTTCAGCGCCGTCAAGGCGGTAAAGACCATGTCGCGGACGGCCATCGGCAAGGTCCCATCCGTGAAGAGAGTGGAAGGCGTCCGCCGGGAGAAAAAAGAAAAGCACAAGCCGACGATTGACCGGCTGATCGCGGACGCGGAGTAGCGGGTGATCGGGTGATCGGGCGGGTTGGATGGGGTTGCGCGGTGGGTTATCGGCAAAAGCGCTTCGTGTAAACTGAAAATATCGAACAAAAAAATGGAAGCGCATGGGGTCCGGTGACCCTTCCGGTCTTCAAAACCGGCGAGAGTTAGCTTCGCTGGCTCTGGTGAGTTCGACTCTCACACGCTTCCGCCATTTTCATGACTTCATTCGACAGCGTCGCCTACACGGATTAGAACCATCACGAGCGAGGAATGCCTTGGTGGCATTCATTCGTGGATCTTTCCCATATACAGGAAAACTGCAAATCGTTTCCAGGGCTTGTCTAGTTGAAGTCCTTGCGTAAGGCCAAAGTTAGTGGATTCTGCCCACGCCGCCGCAGATTCGAGAAAGTCCTCAATAGTAGTGTTCTCCCAACCACCTGCATCTGGACCATAGGGGCTGCTCGGATTATCTTTCTCAGCCACAACAGCATCTCGGCGATCTTTGGCGAGTGCTGCAATGAAGGCTAGAAGTGATTCCTCAGAGTTCACTCTTTCAAGCAGATCGTTCAATATTTCACCGGCCACGGTTTGCCTCCCTGGTATCAATTTCCACCAGTGTATCGAATTCAGTTTTGAGGCCGTGTCTTGCGCGCAGCCGGCGAAAAATTGCTATATCATTCACAATCCGATAGCGCTTCCGCCACTTTTATGTTCGTGATCAGACCTCTTCTCGCCGCCGTTCTACTCATTGGTTCGGCCCATCCTCAAACAAAATCTTTCTCCAATTATCTTGGCTTTGACCGGAACAACTATCCCGGGGACGCGGCGATGAGTGAACTGCGCAAGACGTTTTCTTTTACCGGATATTGGCTGAATGCGCCGCCGGGAGCAAAGTCGTCGAGTTGGCTGGGAAAGAGAGCGTTTCTTCGTGATCAAGGATTCGGGTTTCTGGTTCTTTTCAATGGACGGACTTATTCGCAACTGAAGAAGGGCGATCCGCGAGCGTTGGGTGAGGCGGATGGGAAAGAAGCCACGCGGCTGGCGGGTGTGGAAGGATTCCCGGCGAAGAGCATCATCTTTCTTGATCAGGAGGAAGGCGGCAGGTTGTTGCCGGAGCAGCGGAGCTATCTGCATGCGTGGGTGGATGCGGTGATCAAGGCAGGGTATGCGGTTGGTGTGTATTGTTCCGGGATCGCCAGCAAGGAAGCCGGCGAGGCGACGGTGACGACGGCGAGAGACATCCGCGAGAATGCGGAGGGGCGCAAGATTGAATTTTTTGTGGCGAATGATGGATGTCCGCCGGCGCCTGGGTGTGTGATGAAGGATCCCCGGGTTGAGAGCGATGGGATAGAGTTTGCCACGGTGTGGCAGTTTGCGCAGTCGCCGCGGAGGAAGCAGTACACGGCGAGTTGTGCGCGGACGTATGCGAAGAATGGGAACTGCTATGCGGGCGGCGATTTTTGTAGATCTGGATGTGGCGACGTCGGGGGATCCTTCAAGAGGGAGGTAGGCTTATGTCGCTCCGCTGGCGCTGCGCTCCGGCCTACGGCAGTAAGGTAGCGGGCTTTTCGATAGCTTACCCAGCGTTTATCCCTCGTCCCGCACTGCGGAACTCGGGAACACACTGGGCTAACTTCTGTCGCGCCTACGGCGCTTGGAGCATGGGCAGACCGTGAGAGGATGTAAGATCGCGAGTTTGGAGACGTAGCAGGCTACGTTTATTTCGGTCACTTCGCTCCAACCCGCTTTGACGAGTGTTTCTCGTGGTGTTGTTGTGTCCTGTTGCAGCGGGCTCGGCGCGTGGACGGCATCGCCCTGATTCAGTTGCGAACGTCAGCGGCATTGCCTAACCTCAGCGGCTGAAGCCGGACGTCTTTCATTCCCTAAACGCAGGCATAAATGCCTGCTCCACCTGTGAGGTCGACGAAAATCGTTACCAAGCTGGAGGCATAAATGCCTTCTCCACCCGGTGGTACCAGCCATACTCAATTGTGGCGGATCACAATCCAGCACAAGGTCCCTCACCTCTACTCACGCGCTGAAGAAGGCGCGCGTTCGTTGACGAGGTTCGGGATGACGACACTACTTTTGTTTCGAGAGAATTCCCTGAAGCGGCATGAAATCAACATGCATTCTCGGGATTTTTCGACTGCGTCGTCGCATGCGCTCCGACTTCGCTCAAAATGACAGAGGGAAACAGTGCTTTAGGTAGGCATAATGCCTGCTCCATCCCGCGAGTACTAGCCTGATGGGGTTAAAGGACGTTTCACGAATTGCCGATTCAGTCCCTCAGGAGGCTCTTCTTTACTGCATGCGCGGCAGAATCTTCTGCGCCACCGCTTTCTCAGCGGATTCTACGGCCTTTGCGTGGTCCGGCTTATCAATGCTTTTCAGGACATTGATGTTGATAGAGTGCTGCTTGCTATAAATCTGCAGATCATCGAGCAGGAAATAGGCATCGTCTCCAAACCCAGGCGCGGGCCGCATCTGCTTTCCATAAAGCTTCTTGCCTGCGTCCCACACGTTTTGCTTTTCTGACGTTATCGCAATGTGGATCAGGTAGGGCGAGACGCCGCCATATACCTTGACGGTTTTGTAATCGCAGATTCGGTTTCCTCCCAGACTGTTCGGTTCCGGATTGCCAATAGGTTCCCCGAGAATCTCTTCCGCCTCGGCCTTAGTGATCAATACGCAAGGATCGGGCAGCACCGCCATCGCACCGGTTGCGGTGGCGCCTGCAGTGCTGGTGGTTGCAGGTTGGGGAGCGGTCGAAGAAGCGTTCTTAGTTCCGTTACACGCGGTTAAAGAAAAGAGGATGGCTGCCAGCAAAATTGCGGAGAAGCGAGGTAAGGTCAGCATTTGGATTCTTTTACTTGTGCAAGTGGCCGCTGTCAATTGAAGTTTGTTGCCGGTTCGATCTTTCCTCACAGATTACCCAGAGCGGGAATAGTCCTGCCAGTTAGCAATCCACTCCGAGTGGCCCTGATTATTTCGCACAGCCGAGGACGGCTGTGCCACACGAGTGTTGTCGAAGTGATGGCAAGACAAATACATAGATCCCTCCACTCAGCCTCACGACTTGCGTCGCTCGGATTCGGGCGGGATGACAAACTCTCAGAGGTTTCAGGGTTTGCTGGAAGTTTGATGCTCCTTGACGAGTTCTTCGGAAGCCTTGTGGGCGTTCATAGAGTGCTCGCGCGCCTGTTTGGTGAGTTCGTGAGCGGTCAGGTGATCCCCTTTGCCATGGGCAACAGCTGCGGCGGTGTGGGCGTGGGCGGCCAGATTGTGGAGTTCTACTACTCGATTTTGTGACATTGTGTTCCTCAGGAACGTTGGATGCAGTTTGGCTGCAACAGAAGATAGTCGAAGGCCCTGGTCCCTGACGGCACGGGGAGGTAGGGCTTTATGTCGCTCCGCTGGCGCTGCGCTCCGGCCTACGGCAGTAAGGAAAATGCATTTCTCTCCGCTTACCCAGGCCTTCCGGCCTGGGCTAACTCATTTCGGGCCTCCGGCCCTTCGAGGTCGAGAAAGTAAGGGTAACGCGCTTGCATTCGCGACATTGTCACTGTAACCGAGGACCGCTGCGCTCCGCGTGACAGCGTTTGAATTGTGGTTGCGTCAATAAACCTCAGCGGCTGAAGCCGACCGTCTTTCATAGGGCGGCTGCGCTCGACATGAGTCTTCCAGATTGTTCATGACAGGGCTCTTAGATTGTGCGCGGCATGGCTGAAGCCATTCCCCTTCGAAGCGGATACCCCAGACTCGTGTTTTCAGCGCAGCCGAGGGCCGCTGCGCTCCACATGAGTGTTGTCGAAATTGAGGCAAGACAAATACATAGATCCCTCCACTCAGCCTCACGACTTGCGTCGCTCGGATTCGGTCGGGATGACAAACTTTCAGAGCATCGGGATTTCCGAGCATCGTGGTTGTGGTCAATATGCTGAAGTAAAAAAGGCCCCGGCTCGATAGTGAAGTCGGGGCTATTGGATGATGGAGCGAATTTTACAGATTCGTTTTAGAGGCCGCTGGTCGTTTTAGAAGCTGACCCCTTAGAAGCCGCTGATGGCGAGCCATCTTGCCGGAGCGGTGGCGGTGGCGGGAATCGCCACAAACACGATTGGGGCGATGCACGGGCTGGGCAAAGTGACGCGGCCTTCAATCTCAGCGTCACCGGTGGTGGTTGCAGGCGCGGTTGCTGCGACCAGATTCACGATGGTGGGCGTCTGGGTAACGGGATCAATACTCTGGCAACTCAGGATAGCGGCGAAGTTGGGGATTGGGTTGGCGCCGGTGCCTACCAGGACCAGACCTCTTACACGGACTTCAAGTTTTCCGTTGCTGTCCAGTTCGGCACGGCCTTCGGTGATTCTCCAGGGTGCGCCGCCCCCGCCCAGGTTACGGATCGGGTTGGTATTGCCGGTAAATGGAGGCACGACGGCCGTGAGGCGATGGAACTCAAAGAGGTTGAAATCCCGGTCATGGCCATCAGAAGCCGACGCTACCGCCAGAAACATAAGGCAGACGATAAATGAAGCGAGCTTTTTCATTCTGGACTCCGTTGTTCCGTCTTGATTTTGGAAGGGCCCAGGACCCAGGGCGATGAAAGAAAGTTCCCGGAAAAGGGCGCTCACTTGCAGCGCCGGAAGACCGCAACCATCATACGCGGATTTGCCGGTCTTTGGATTATCTGTAGGTTAAAAGTGTGTGGATCAGGAAGGTTGGCGTGAGATGGCTTACCTCAGGGGCTGAAGCCCGCGGAGTTCCTCTTTTTGCCGCAGGCATGAATGCCTGCCCCACCCCGTGAGGGTTTGGACCACGAATATTGGTCCAGCTTCAGGAAAGCAGATGCACGTTAGGCTCGGATTCGGGGGAGACGACGCCTTCAGGCAGGCGTCCGCCGTTGTATTCGATGAGGCGGTTTTTCCATTTGAGGAATTCGGCGATGGTTTGCGGCTCAATGCGAACTTCCACCCGACGCAGGCTGGCGAGAAGAAGATTCATCTCCCACATGAGGCCGGCTTCGCATCTCTGGCTGTTACGGGCGGGCTTTACGGCCAGACGCACTTCGCGCGCCTTGCATTCCAAAAGTCCCCAGCCTTTGGGCAGTTCCTGGGCACTGATCATGCCAGCAGGCGCAAGGTAGAAACGTTCACATCCCATGCCCTGGGAGGGATCTTTACGGTAGAGCTTTTCCCGGTCGGCGAGGAAGTCAGCGCGGGAGATTTTGCATTCGATGAGGACAGAGCGGTTTTTGCCCTTCCAGCCGATGACGTCAGGGGTTTCTCCGCTGGCACAGGACTGTTCAGAAAGGACGATTCCACAGCGATAGCGGGTACGCAGCCAGTGTTCGCCCAGTCGGACCAGTTGTGCGTGGGTCATGTTAGTAGTTGTAGCGCAGAGTGGACGGCATGGCTAGTGGCTTGAAGATTTCGTACTGTGAATTACTCAATCGACCACGATTCTCATGATGTCGTGCTTCACTGAAACTTTGCGTCCTGGAAACGTCGACTCAATATGCTGTTTCACCTGCTCCACCGTGGGAGCGCCGTTCTGTCCGCTGAGGCCGCGAGCGTCGTCCATAAGAATGATGTGGTTCTTAATGGAATGTTCCAGGATGGAATCCAGTTCAACGGTAAGGCGTTGTTTATCGCCCTGGAGGCCGGCCCAGCCGTAATATCCGGCGTCGAGCCAGAAAAGAGCCGGCGTTTTGAGCGTGGCAAGAATTTCCGGAATTTTCTTCTGGCTGTCGCCTTCGAGAATGTGGATATGGGGCCAGCGAGCAAATTTTTGGATGGCACGCAGTGCAAGCGCATGATCGTATTCAATGGAGTAGATTTCGTCGAACCGTTGCCTCATCGCGGCGACCATCTCACCGTAGTACGTTCCGGTTTCCACCAGAACACGAAGACGGTAACGGTCGGCATATTCCTGCACGGCACGCTGTTTCACCAGATGTGGAGAGCGCAGCGGTTCACCGCGCAGCTTCCAGTACCAGTAATCGGGATAATGTCCCGCGGCTTTGTACAGTCCGTAGAACGGAGTGCGGCGCAGTAATTTTCGGAAAGCCTTCAACGGTCTACCTTGGTTTGCCTAGTGGTTTGCTTATTAAGATGCGCTGTTACACTGAAATGCAGATTGCAGAATAAGGTTGGAGGATGATCGTGTCAAACCCGAGCCGCCGTTTGCCATTTGTTCAGATGGATGTATTCACCTCTGTCGCGCTGGAAGGGAACCAGCTTGCGGTGTTTCCCGACGCCCGTGGCCTGAGCGACATCGAAATGCAGGCGATTGCACGAGAGACCAATCTTTCAGAAACAACCTTCATTTTCCCACGGGACATTGCCACCGAGCAGGAGCGTGGCACTCGTGTGCGTATCTTCACCACCACGGAAGAACTGCCGTTCGCGGGACATCCGACGCTGGGAACCTCCATGGTGCTGCGCGGCGACAGCAATCGTGATGAAGTGGCGCTGGAATTGAACGTCGGCAGGATTCCTGTCCGTTTTTCCACACGCGATGGCCTGCCGTTTGGCATGATGACGCAACGCAATCCTGAGTTCGGGCAGATCCATGCGCGGGAAGAGGTGGCGCGCGTGGCAGGAATTTCTATCGATCAGATTGCTGAAGACGTTCCCATTCAGACAGTGAGCACCGGGAATCCTTTTGCCATCGTGAAATTGAAATCTTTGCATGCTCTGCAGAATTTAAAGGCATCGTGGTCTTCCCTGGAGCCGTACTTGAAGAAGACGGACGCGAAATTCCTTTATTTTGTCTCAAGAGAGACTCTGAATCCTGAAGCAACACTTCAAGCGCGCATGATTTTCTACAACGGAGAAGATCCGGCCACCGGATCAGCCGCTGGTCCATGCATAGCGTGGGCGGTGAAGAATAATGTAATTTCCTCCGGCAAGCAAGCGTTAATTGAGCAGGGTGTGGAGATGAAACGGCGCAGCCGGATTTATGTGAGCGCGGAGCGCAATGATGACAAGATCGTTAACGTACGCGTTGGCGGACATGCAGTGGAAGTGGTGCGTGGAGAACTTTCATTCTGAAAATTGTAGTGACGAATCGCCAGATTCTGCGCGCATTTTTTATTCCACAGACAATCAACAGAGATTCACACAGATTTTTTTTCTATTGGCTTCCAGGGTACTTTACAGCAGACACACTCGCGCCTATGATCGAGGAACTTCATTGCACTAGCGAATCAAATTTCCGCGCCAGCAAATAGAAAAATCATTTCCATCCGCTGCCTTGCTCTGGCCGGCTGTTGGAAAAACGAAATCGGTGAAAGATGCGACCCAAGAAGACGATCCTCTGTGTTGACGATAATGAACAGGCGCTTTCCATTCGCAAGGTAATGCTTGAAACCCGTGGCTACCGCGTACTTGCCTGTACCAGCGGCCATTCTGCACTCGAACTTTTCTACCAGGGCGGAGTCGATCTGGTCCTGAGTGATCTGCTGATGCCTGGCCTTGATGGCGCCAATCTCATCAGCAAAGTGAAAGAAATGTCTCCGGAAACGCCGGCCATTCTCTTTTCCGGAAAAATCAAGATGTATGACAAAGACCTGCGGGCTGACATCTTCCTGCCCAAGGGAATGTACGCGCCTATTGAACTGCTGGAACGCATCCGGATCCTCCTGATCAAGAAACGCGGGCCCAAACGGGCAGGCACCAGCACCATGCCTTTGCAGCGGATTCCTATCGCTGGATAACAACCGCAGCCCACTGATAAGACTCCAACTAGTCAGCACAGGCGCAGTGTCGCGCTTTGCCGCACATTGTCTGGAGTGGCTGAGTGGCGCCGTCTGTTAATATCAAATATTCCGTGGCCCACATTATTCAGGTTGAAAACGTCTCCAAGGTCTACCGCATCGGCAAAGTCGATGTGCTTGCGCTTGATGGTGTGAGCTTTGCCGTTGAAGCCGGCGAGTTCGTCAGCATAGTCGGTCCATCAGGTAGCGGTAAGTCAACACTGTTCTACATTCTGGGCGGACTCACCACGCCCACGCGCGGACGCCTCATCATTGACGGTTCAGACTTTTCCAGGCTCACCGATGCGCAGCGAACGGAGAAGCGCAAGAAAATGATTGGCTTCGTATTCCAGAAGTTCAATCTTCTGCCTACGCTGACTGCTCGCGGCAATATCGAAATCGCGCGCGAGATTTCAGGCCGCAACGGCGAAGACGGAGATTTCTTCCATAAAGTAACGGAGATGCTGGGCGTCACCGGCAGGCTGGATCATCGGCCTTCGGAAATGTCCGGTGGTGAGCAGCAGCGTGTTGCGCTGGCCCGCGCGATCATCAATCGTCCGTCCATCATTCTGGCGGATGAGCCAACCGGCAATCTTGACTCGAAAAACTCAGATGTGGTTTTGAACATGTTGCGTGAAGCCAACCAGAAGTTCGGCCAGACGGTGCTGATGATCACGCACAATCCGCAGGCCGCCGCCATCGGCGACCGCATCATTCACATGCGCGATGGCCACATTGTTTCCGCGGAAGAAGATCCGCAGTGGTCGCGACACTAGCTTGTCCTGTATATAAGCGTCTTTTTAGTTGAAAAAGCCACCTGAACAGAGTATCTCTCTTAGGCTGCCTGAAAGGCGTTCACGCGATGCTGAGAAGCCTCAAGTCCATTCCTCTATTCCTGCTGTTTCTTACCGTGCCGCTTTTGGCCTACTCACAGACGTCCAGTGACAAGAAGCAGGGCGACCAGGATTCCGCAACGGATAAGGCAGCTCCCCTGAAAGTAAATACGCGGATGGTGATCGTGGACGTGGTCGCTCGGGATAAGAAGGGGAATCCAACCATCAGCCTTCAGCCTTCTGACTTGCGCATCCTTGAAGACGGCAAAGAGCAGGAGATCAAGACATTCACCTTTTACAAGCCGTCGCTTGCACCTTCATCACCTGGAGGCGACGCGGCGTTTGTCCCCGCCGATCTTCCGGCAAACCATTTCGGCAATGCTCCCCGCTTTTCTTCTGATCTGGCCCTGAATATCATCCTGCTGGATTCCATCAACAGCAATCTTCTCAATCAGGCGTACGTGCGGACTGAGATGATCAAGTTCCTGGAGAAACTTCCACAAGGGCAGCCCGTGGCAATCTTCACGTTGGGAAGAAAGTTGCAGTTGATCCAGGATTTCACCACAGACCAGAGTGCGCTCAAGCGGACTATTCACGCTTTTAAAGGGGAGTCGCCGGTCCTTTCGCAGAACTCCGTTGGGACATCTGAAGTTTCCATGGCTCCAACCGGAACGGCCGCGCAGACTCTGATGAGCAATCCTGTTACTGCTGCCTTCCTGGCCAGAATCCAGGATTTTGCGGAAGATTCTACCGCTGATCAGACTGACATGCGCATTCAGTACACCTTCGAAGCGCTTACGTCTTTGGGAAAGACTTTGTCACACTACAGCGGGCGCAAAAACCTGATCTGGATCTCGGAATCCGTTCCAATGAACATCTTCGCCGATTTCAACACCATCACGAGGGACAATCCTAATTCAGACAGGCAACCTGGGGGCGGGATCACACTGGGACAAAACACGGGGTACAAGAGAGATCATCAGTTCGGCAACCAACTGGCCGAGCTCGCGAATCTCCTCGCAGACGCACAAGTCGCGGTTTATCCCATTGATGCCCGTGGCCTGGTCGGTAGTCCCCTGTACAACGTCGCCAACAATCTTTCCGGCCAGGGCGGGGTTGGATTGGGCGGATTGAGCATGAAGGCTGAAGGCAAGCAGGCGGAAGAACTTTACCAGTCGCATTCCTCCATGCTCGATATTGCAGACAAAACAGGCGGTAAGGCTTATTACAATCGCAATGATATTGATAACGCATTGAGTGACGGCATCAGTGACGGTTCCACTTACTACACGGTTGGATACTATCCCCGTAACCGAAAATGGGACGGCCGTTTCCGCAAAATCGAAGTGAAGAGCAGGCTTTCGGGCGCGCATCTTCGTTATCGCACCGGATATTATGCTCTTGATCGAGACGCCTATGCAGCTCGCCATCCGGAGCAGAGCGATCGCGATTTCAGCCACGCTCTTAGCTTTGATTCGCCGGTGAACACTGCTTTGCAATTTCGCGCGGCGTTGCTTCCGCCAACAGCAGGATCCAGTACGCTCGTATTGCGATACACGGTGGATCCGCAGTCCATCAACTTTACTCTGGGACCGGATGGTATGCAGCACGCCCGTGTTGATTGCGCTGTCCGGGTTTACGATCGTGACAAACCAGACAAACCGTTGAAGACGGAAGCAACGAAAGTGGAGGCCGTACTGAAGCCTGAAGTGTATGAAAAAATCGTGCACTCATTCTTCCCGTGCGAACTCAAGATTGACGTTTCGCCGGGACGCTATGTTCTTCGCCTGGGAGTCCGAGACAAAGGCACTGACAAGATCGGTACTGCCAATGCAGAAGTTACAATGCCCGTGCAGACGTCAACTGCCGAAAAAAATCATTGATTCGCTGTCCGAGAGCTGAGACGCGCTCATCTTCGTTAATCGGCCCAAAAGTTAAGCGGCCAAAAAAATGGAGGCCCATCATTCGAGCCCCCAGTTTTGTTGGAGTCGTTTCCTGGATCAGCCTGCGTTCGCAAGCACAACATCATAGATCTTCATTGAGGCGTTGTCTTTCATCATGTCGCAGTGGATCTTTACCTTCTTTCCCATCTTTCCCGCGGCCACTTCTGGGTTAGCCACCTTGGTGGCTTTGCCTTCTTCGTCAATAAACGTGGCTTCGCCGGTTTTCTCCGTACAGCTCAAGTCGCAGCTCGCTTTGCCGGCGTCCTGCTTCACGCACTTTGTGTCGCACAGCATGCCGGTCTCTTCAGTGCCTTTCATGGCAGCACCCTGGTCCGTGCCGCCCTTGCTCGTATCCTGAGCGGACAGCAACAGCGTTGAACCCAATACGATGGTTAACAGTCCCAGTATTCGTTTCATTTTCTATCTCCTGTGAGTTGGCCGTCCAACAGCCTGCATCGATACGGTTCGCATCTCCGGAGAAGTTAACAGGTGCTGATCATTTCATTTCAGCCCGCCTGGGCCGGAACTTCCTCAAGACGAGAAATCAAAAATTGTTCAAGCTCCTTCATTCCCTGGCCTGATCGAGAAGAAACATGGAAAACTCGCATGCCCGGTCGGACACCGAGGACATTCTGGATAAGCAAGGGGACATCAGCCTCAACAGCTTCAGCGAGGTCCATCTTGGTAATGACCGCCACATCCGCGGAATTGAAGATAGTGGGATATTTCAGCGGCTTGTCTTCGCCTTCCGTTGTCGAGACCAGCACAACGCGCAAGTCCTCGCCCAGGTCGAAGCTGGACGGGCAAACAAGGTTCCCCACGTTCTCGATAAAAAGAAAATCGAACTCTCTCAGGTCCCAGCCGTCGAGCGCGCGTTCCACCATGCTGGCATCAAGGTGGCAGATTGTGCCGGTAGTAATCTGTTTCACAGGAACTCCTGAACGAGCCAGGCGCGTTGCATCGTTTTCGGTGGCAAGATCGCCGACCAGCGCAGCAACCCGATGCAACGGGCGGAGATCTGACAGCAGTCGCTCCAGAAGCGCGGTCTTTCCCGCGCCCGGACTGGAAACAAGACTGGTGACCTGGACACCGGCATCACGGAAGCGATCACGCAGGCTTCGCGCAAGCACGTCATTTTCCTTGAGCACCTTGCGCCTGACTTCGATGATCCGAGGTTGATTCACCTCTGGTTGATTCGCCCCTGATTGATTCGCGCCTGGTGGATTCATAAGACCTCCATTCCGGTGATTTCCATTTCCTGGCCTTGAACAAGGCGGTCTGTAATTGCTCCACACGTTGCGCACCGCAGGACCGGGAATGACGAGACTGGTTGCTCCTGGTCGCACACAGAACAAAAGATCCGCACGTCGATGTCTTCAATGATCAGTTGCGACGATGCCAGCGCGGTTTCCTCACAGGCCAATCCGTAAGAGAAGAGCAGCGCGTCTTTGTTAACGCCTGCAAGCCGTCCCAGACGCAAGTGCAGGGCAGTGGCCCTGGCCGCGCCGTGTCGTTTCAGTTCGTCCAGCGCGCCATCCACAATACTGAGTGCGATTGAAAGTTCATGCATGCTGCGTGGGTTACATCATTTTCATTTTCACGTAGCGTTGAATGTCGCCACGGAAGTACAGAAGGCCGGACACCGTTGCAGCAAGGGTCACCAGAGTCATCATCTGCTTACGCGACATATTTTTAGCTCCTGTTCTTGGTCCCGTTAAATTACGCCGCAACCCTGCGGCTGCGTGCGCGTTCAATCAGTTTCTTGATCGTTTCCACGGCTTCACCCACAGCTGCTTGTACCGGCGGGCTCAGCTCGAAATTCCCGGTTCCATCAGCTTCAACCGAGGACGGCTCACAACCCACCACCAGCATGCGCCTGATTTTTCCTCCCAGTGCATGTACCATCTGCAGCACTGCAACAGGATTCATGCTGTGGGCATCAATGGCAGGGGATTGTCCGTTGGCTACACCAATCGGTAGTTCAGGCTCCAGAACATAAATGGTTCCGGCAAGGCCGCCTCGCGGTAAAGCGTCCACCAGAATCACTTCATCCCATGGTTCCATCAACGCATAGGCCAGATCAAAGCTTCTGATTCCGAAATCCACCACCTTCACGCCCTCCGGCACTAACTCCTGCCCCAGGCGGCAGGCAACTTCCACGCCGAAGGCGTCGTCACCCAGAAATATGTTGCCCACGCACGCGACCAGGACTTTACTTTCCATGCAGGTCCTTTCCCTCGCTGGTTAGCGGCTCAATTTCTTCAGGCGAAAAGAAAAAGCGATGTCCCGGCTGCCGCATCATGCCAAACTCGCGGCCAGGATCATCTGCGATCACCACAGCCAGATGTACCTGATTGTCGAAATCGGTTTCAATGGCCTCAATGATCGCTACTTTGCCCTTCAGCGCAATATCCATGATGTCCGCCGACTTCTGCGGCCACAGCCGTACAAAGTCACCTTTTTTTACCTTCACGCCGAATATCACAACGGACTCCAGCCGTTTGTGTTCTTCTTCATCTTGCTTCCACGGCTCTTGTGACCAGGGTCCTTGCGGCGCAGGCTTCATTGCTTCCCCCGCGCGGGATTCATCCCGCGAATGGCTCCATGAGTTCTCATCAACTGTTCGCGCGCACTGTTTTCTGTGCGTTCCAGCAGGTTGCGAACGCGGTCGTCAGCCATGCGCATCTCATCCTTCTCATCATCCGTCAGGGTCAACACCCGCAAAGTCAGCATTTCATCCATCTCGGTTGAATCGTAGAAGTCCCCAACGCTCTCCGGTGCAATTTGCGGATGGTCATAGAGCAGTATGGGCGAGGCCAGCATCATGTCTCGTTCTTCCGCCGAGCCAACCAGCACCGGAAAGTTGCCGACGTTCCGGCACGTCTTCACGGCGTCACTAAATTCGTCAGATGGATCCAGCAGCGAAATAAATTCACCGCCGCTCACAGACAGGATGATGTGTGCGGAGAGCAGTGATCGCAACAGGACTGTGTCCCGTCCAATCACATCGGACTCAAGCGGCGTCGTGTTTTCCAGGTCGATCTTCAATTGCACAAGATCTCTCTGCACGCGCTGCACGGCTACGTCAATCATTCCCCGGATCTCATGTTGAGTACGGGTGAGCTCGCCAATCGCTGCGTCCGCGCCGTTGCCAGGCGTTGTGGTCTCGCTTAAAGCAGGGAACCCGAAGCCTAAGTTCTTTCGCGCACCTTCAGAAACTGCCAGCTCGAATTCCACCGAACGCGCCACTGCCTCGTCCCAACTCTCCAGAGGACGTCCATCCACCATCAGTGACGGCACTGGCTGCGTTGCTCCGTCGAGAGTCTGAAAAAGCTGCCGCGCCTGCGACTGTAGAAAGCGAAGTTCCAGTTGCAGAGTCGCGCTATCTTTGCAGTGGAGCAGGCACTCCACATGCATGCCGGAATGGTCCGTCCCGCCGCGGACCTCGTGATACTCCGGTGGATACAGTATTCCCACGCCCCATCGCTGCCGGTTCTTGATGGCCGACGGGCGATACGGATAGAGCATGTAGCCCTCGTACAACACAGCATCCGCAACTTTTCTAGCCAGTTCGCGACTCATGATTTCACTCTCGCAGCCTCAAGCACCTGTTCAAGAGCTTGCTCCCAGCTGGAGAGCCCGTGGCTGGTTCTGAATTCATCCAGTTTTGCGAAAACTTCGCGCCGCAGGCATATCCAGGCAGTCCTGGGGTAATGGGCCTCCATCATTTCTTTCCAGACTTGCACGGGAAGCCGGTAAGTTGCGGAGCGGTCCCATGGAATTTGCGCAATCTGCAATCCCGCCTTGCCCGCGTAAAAAACCGTTCCACTGAATAACAGGGAAGTCGGCAGCTCACCATCTTCAAGCCCGTAAATATATTTCGTGACCGCCACATTGAAATCAAAGCTGCATGGCGCTGGGACATCGATCGTTAGTTTCACCGGTAAATCCCGGAACATTTACATTCACGTTGTCCCACAGCAGCGGATGGAGAGAGCTACTCCAGCGTTCCGGCTCACCAAAGAGTTCCCTCAGGTTTTGCTGTTCCTGCGCGGAATAACGGCGACGGGTCGGCTCGATCTGAATCTGCGCTCTCAGCGCGATCGACTGAACCGGTTGCGGGTCAGCATTTGTGATCCGCACTTTGAAGGCGAGCTGAGGCGTTGCCGCCCTGACAACAGCTGCCGCGGATTCAACTTGAAATTGAAGGTCAGGCATGCTCGGCCCTGGGCTGTTGCGGATCCAGTCGTGCAAAGAAGCGGTCAATCTCTGTCCAGACCTGCTCGCCACCTGAAAGCCCGCGCCAGTGTGTGCGGATAAGCCCAACCAGCCGGAAGCACTGGTCAATCGGCGCTCGATAGTAACGGGGCGTGGAAATGCGGTTCACCAGCAAAGCTTCTACATCGGGCGCGAACTTATTAAGCACCGGATTGCGCTCCGCAATTGCGCCCCAGTATTCCAGATCAAGAGAAGATTCCATGGCCCCGCCCGGACTCGGATAGTTCGCAACCACTTTCCCGGCTGCCGTGCTACGGACAAAATAAGCCAGCTTGATTGGGATCAGAAGGCCATCCCACTCATGGTCTTCCAGTTGGAAGTCTTCAAGCCGCTCAACATCGCGAGGAATGCGCCGGAATCGCTGCCGTGATTCGCTGCCAAAAAGAATGGAACATGGTCCGCACGAGCATACCACCTGGCCTTTCTCCAGTTCCAGTAGATGTTGATGGTCTGCATCCAGGGCGGCCGCGCACAGCTCACAATGCTCGTTCTTTTCCTGCGGCTTGCGCACCAATGCTTTTAGTGATGCAAACGAATTGCGTCGGAAATTCTCCGTCAGCATGGCCATCGCTTCACCTCAGGCAGGCGGCAGGTCAGGCATTCTTGGATCGATCGGCTTACGATCTTTAGCGTTGATCCCAGTCGCGTCGCGAGCAGTACGTCCCTCGCCTTCCCGCCCCGGCTCTTTGTTCTTTCCGTTGTAGGTCCAATCTTCGCCCCGTTTCGTTCCGGACGCGTGCGCGCTGATATCAAGCGGCGGATTCTTCATATTTTTTCTCCTCTTTGACAACGGATGCGTCGTTTGTTGATGTATGGCTTGATGACGTCTGAAGCGTCTCCAGCGAAACAAAGCCGGTTGCTGGCGCCGCCAGGTTAGGCGCCTGAACTTCCACCACCTCGGGAGCACATTCAAGAATTGCCTGCTCCACCGTGCGTTTGAAAGCGTCAGTAGATGATCCGCATCCGTGACCTGAGCTTTCGATCTTCACCTGCACTACTGAGTCAATGATGCCGATCAGCTCTACGCTTCCACCTTGTTTATGAAGCTGGCTGCGGACTTTCTCCACTGCCCGCGCCACTCTCTCTTCCAGCGGCAGCGGGTGAATTCCATACAACACGAGCAGACCGCAGATCAGGGGATCATCGCCGAGTTTCGTCAATGATGCCCTGCCTGTTTCGGATCCGGTCAGTAATTCCACGACGCGGAACATGGCCGCGCCGTGCAGGTCCATGAGTGACTGGAGGAGTTCCAGAGACGTTGTCCGCGCACCTTCATCACTGATTGAGTTCACTCTCTCCACCAGTTGATTAATGTGCTCGGTTTGTGCCTGGAACTCGTTGCTGGTTATTTCGCTCGCATGCGTTTCGCTCATTGTCCTCCCACCATGCCGAACATGGGTGAATGCCGGGTTTCCAGGACCTTGCCTGGTCCCAGATACATGTGAACGCCGCAGGGCAGGCAAGGATCAAAACTGCGCACAGCGCGCATAATATCAATGCCTTTGAATTGGTCTGGCCCATTCTCTTCAAAGATCGGAGTGTTCTGCACCGCGTCTTCGTAAGGTCCGGGCGTGCCATAAGTGTCTCGCGGATTGGCATTCCAGCACGTGGGTGGATAGGGATGGTAATTTGCAATCTTGCCTTCGCGTATCACCACGTGATGAGAAAGCACGCCACGCACCGCTTCATGGAAGCCGCAGGAGATGGCTTCTTCTGGGACCTTGAACGGCGCCCACGTCTTCGAACGTCCCGCCATCAGCTCTTCCATGGCTTTTTCACAGAAGTACAAGGCGGCAGCTGCGGCGTAAGCCTGGAAGTATGTGCGAGCACGGTCGCGCTCGATTGCGTTACTCCATTTGGGAATCTTCCATTCAAAGGTCGCTTCCGGCAGCAAGGCGCCTTTGGGAAGATTGATGACCACGCTGTTACCCGTCGCTTTGATGTAACCGATATCGACCAGACCGGAAAGTGCCGTCGACCACAATCTTGCGATCGGCCCTCCACCAGTATCCAGGGCCAGGTGATCTCCCGTCCGTTTGTCATACCAGCGTGGCGACATCACCCAGGTGTAATTGCCGTTGAAGTCGCGTTTCTGCGGGCGTGGCAAAGTCGTCTGGTTCCAGGGATGACGCTTATCAATTGAATTGCCGAGCGGATCGGTTTTTACGAATGTCTCTTCGCTCTGCCAATCGTCATAGAATGAACTGCCCAGCAGGATACGCAGCCCGAGGTTGATATCAACCAGATCATTGGTGACAAGTTTTCCATCAACCACCACACCGGGCGTAACAAACATGGCGCGGCCCCACTCTGACATGTGATCGTACTTGTAATCACACACGGCCGGATTGTTGAAGGCTCCCCAGCATCCCAGCAGAACGCGGCGTTCGCCAACTTTCTCGTAACCCGGAAGTGCGTCATAGAAGAAGTTGAAGAGATCGTCATGCAGAGGCAGGCACCTCTTCATGAAGTCAACGTATTTCATCAGCCGCACCAGATAGTCGGTGAATAGCTGCACTGTGGCTACAGTCCCCACGCCACCTGGATACAGCGTAGAGGGATGTACGTGACGGCCCTCCATCAGGCAGAACATCTCGCGTGTCAACCGGCTTACCACCAGCGTCTCGCGGTAAAAGTCACCCGTAAAAGGATTGAGTGACGTCATGATGTCGGCAATTGTCTTGTAGCCGTGCCTGGAGGCATTCGGCGCCGGCGTCTTTTGCGCCTTCGCCCATACTCCGGGATTGGTCTCCTTCACCATCTGCTCGCAGAAGTCCACGCCTACCAGATTGTCCTGAAAGATATTGTGGTCGAACATGTACTCGGCGGCTTCTCCAAGATTGACGATCCACTCGCCCAGGTTGGGAGGCTTTACGCCAAACGCCATGTTCTGCGCATAGCATGCGCAGGTGGCGTGATTATCGCCGCAGATACCGCAAATGCGGCTGGTAATAAAGTGAGAATCGCGCGGATCTTTGCCTTTCATAAAAATGCTGTATCCGCGGAATATCGAAGAAGTGCTGTGGCATTCGGCTACCTGTTTATTCTCAAAATCGATCTTGGTGAAAATGCCAAGGCTGCCCACGATGCGGGTGATCGGGTCCCAGTTCATTTCAACCAGATTTGGCTTCTTACTCGGAGTCTGACTTAGTGGTTCAGTGATAGTTCCCATCTCGTCTGCCCTCTCCTACGCAGCTCTGCGATCGGCTTGCGATTTGTATGCTCCTGGCCTTGGTTGATATCCGGTGATGAGTTCGCGTCCGCGGCGGCGCCACTCGGGTTCTCCGTTTACGGTGCTGTTGGTAATCGCACGCAATGCACGGATAAGTTTTCCGTATAAAGTAAGAGCGGCCGTGGAGAAGCGGGCTCCTGATGGTTCGTCCATGAACGGCATGAACATGTCAGGAAATCCGGGCATGGTGCAGCCAATGCATATGCCACCCACATTGGGGCACCCGCCAATTCCGCGCATCCATCCGCGCTTGGTCACGTTGCAGTTGACCACCGGCCCCCAGCAGCCAACCTTCACCAGGCACTTTGACGTTCCGTACTCAATGCCAAAGTCATCCTGTTCGTAGTATGCGGCGCGGTCACAGCCTTCATGCACCGTCTTGCCAAACAGCCACGTTGGGCGCAATTGCTTATCCAGCGGGATCATCGGCGCCAGCCCTGCAGCCTGGAAAAGCAGATAGAGCAGGGTCTCCATGAAATTGTCCGGCTGCACCGGACATCCGGGCACGTTGACGATCGGCAATCCCGCTTTGGAGCGCCAGTTCCATCCCAGATAATCGGCCAGACCCATGGCTTGCGTAGGATTTCCAGCCATGGCATGAATGCCGCCATAGGTCGCGCAAGTTCCCGCCGCAACAACGGCCAGTGCCTTGGGAGCAAGACGGTCAATCCATTCTGTTGTTTTAATCGGCTGGCCCGTTTTGGGATCAGTACCCATCGCGGCCCAATAACCCTGATCTTTAATTTCCTCATTAGGAATGGAGCCTTCCACCACCAGCACAAACGGGTCAATCTCTCCGCGTTCCGCCTGATAGAAGTACTTCATGAAGTCGTCGCCAACTTCATAGGCCAGGACTGGGTTGTGCAAATGAACTTTGGGAAGTCCGGGAATGGCGCCGAGGACCACGTCTTCCAGGCTGGGCTGCTCGGCAGCAGTCACGGAAACGGAATCACCGTCACAACCTAAACCAGCGGTGATCCAGATGATGTGGACTTCGTTAACAGGAGAAGGGGCGGAAGCTTTCCTTCGGGTGAAGGGAATTGGCTCAGTGGGCATCAGGCCTCCTTTCGGGTCGGCTGCGTGCTTCTAAGTTGCTCGCTTTATTTTCTTGAATCTATTCTTGTGAAATCGTTTTATTGCGTCGGATTCACTTCGTGAAATCGTATGTTTCGTCAAAATCATTTCTCAACTACTTTGGCCTATTGGATAAACTAGAATCCACGCCCAATCCACGAGTTGCCCCTCTTAGCAAATTCTTGGCAGCTGCTCACCAAAGAGCGTATCCACCACCCGGGTGCCGCCGATCTCTGTTTTCATCAGCACCATTCCGGGATGCGTCGCCACCACTTCTCCGATAATCCGCGCGTCACGTCCCAGCGGGTTTTTCCACATGCGCTCCAATACCGAATCCGCAACGTTCGCTGGGATTACTGCAATCAACTTACCTTCATTGGCCACGTACATCGGATCAAGTCCCAGGACTTCACATGCACCACGCACCGTGTCATGCACTGGAATCGCCGTTTCGTTCAACAACATACCGGCATTGGATCGTCCGGCAATTTCGTTGAGTACAGTGGCCACTCCGCCGCGAGTAGCGTCTCTCAGGCAATGGATATCCAGAGACACATCAAGCATGTCACTCACCAGTTCATGCAGAGCTGCGCAGTCACTCGCAATCACGCCTTCAAATTCCAGGTTCTCCCGTTGCGAGAGAATGGCCATTCCGTGATCGCCGATGTAGCCGCTCAGAAGGATTTTGTCGCCCGGACGAGCGCGGTCCGCCGAAATATCCACCGGTCGCTCAATCAACCCGATTCCGGTGGTGGAGATGAAGACTTTGTCCCCTTTGCCTCGATTCACAACTTTGGTATCACCCGCCACCAGTTGCACGCCGGCGTTCTTCGCCGCTTCGCTCATGGAATACACAATGCGGACCAGTTCTTCCGTGGCGAGTCCTTCCTCCAGAATGAACGCCGCGGCCAGGTATAGGGGACGAGCTCCGCTCATGGCGAGATCGTTGATGGTCCCATTGACTGCTAAATCGCCTATGTTGCCGCCGGGAAAAAATAACGGCGTAACCACGAACGCGTCTGTGGTGAATGCCAGGCGTGAGCCGTTGATGTTGAGGACCGCCTGATCATCCAGCTTGTTGAGCAATGGATTACTGAACGCAGGAAGGAAGACACTCTCAATCAGTTGCGCGCTCAGCTTTCCACCACTGCCATGCCCGATCACAATGTGGTCCTGATGTGTGATCGGAAGAGGACACGCCATGCCAGGCATCGAAACCACGTTGTCCTCTTCCTCGTTTTTGGGCAGCACCGGAGCTTTCACAGTAACGTCGCTCATCAGATAATGTCCTCCTCACCCATTGCCACGTGCGTCAGGTCCCAAAGGATATGCAGAAGAGCAACGTGCGACTCCTGTATGCGATGAATGCTGAAGCTCGGCACGGTAAAACAATAGTCGGCAACTTCCGGCAGCCGCCCGCCGTCCTTTCCGGAGAAGGCGATGGTCAACATTCCTTTGCTGCGCGCCGATTCAAGCGCATAAATAAGGTTGGGAGATTTACCGCTGGTGGAGATCGCCAACGCCATGTCATCTTTCTGACCCCATAACTCAATCTGATCAATGAACACGCGGGCAAAGTCTTTGTCGTTGGAAATGGCTGTCACCACCGGAATCTGGCTGACCAGATCCAGAGCCGGCAGCGCGCGCCGTTTTTCGATAATGGGATGGATGAACTCCACAGCCACGTGCTGAGCATCACAGGCGCTTCCGCCATTTCCCATCACCCACAACTTGTGTCCGGCGGTGAAGCGCTCCCCCATTTTCTGGCTTAGTTCGCCGATAGAGTCTGCATAGTGCTCAAAGAACTTGTTCTTGACCTCCACTGACTCCTTGCACTTGCGCATGACTTTGTCATGCCATTCCTGGGGTGTGATTTGCGGGGTGGCTGCCGTTGAGTTGGTGCTCATGCCGCACCTCCCAGCTGGGCTTTTGCAGCGTCAGCTTCGTGTTTGTCCAGATGGCGTCCGTATGCGTAGTAAGCCGCGCATGCCCCTTCGGCGGACACCATAGTCGCCCCCAGCGGACTCAATGGCGTGCAGACGGTCCCGAAGGCCGGGCAGTCATGCGGCTTCTTGATGCCCTTGAGGATTTGACCGCTGATGCAGATGGCCGGCTCTTTCGTGTCGATTTCCTTGACCTCAAAGATCTTTTCCGCGTCATGGTCGCGAAATTCCCAGCGCAATTTGTAGCCGCTCTTGGAAATCCATCCCACGCCGCGCCATTTGCGGTCCGAAACCTCGAAAACGCTGTTGACCAGCTTGCGTGCGGGCACGTTGCCCTCGCGACCAAGAATGCGCGAATACTGGTTTTCCACGAAGGCGGTTCCGGCTTCAAGTTGCCGCACCACCATGAGCGTGCCTTCAAGCAGGTCCAGAGGTTCGAAGCCGGTGATCGCGATGGGTACCTGGTAGCGTTCGCTGACCGGCTCATATTCCCGATATCCCATGATCGCGCACACGTGCCCTGGCCCCAGAAAACCCTGAACACGGTTTTGCGGCGATTGCAGAATGTAAGTGATCGATGGCGGCACCAGCGAGTGTGACACCAGAATGGAAAGGTTCGTGACGCTCTCCTGTTTTGCCCGGTGGACGAGCATCGCATTGGCGGGCGCGGTAGTTTCAAACCCGATAGCGAAAAACACGACACGCTTGTCCGGATTGGCCCGCGCTATCTTGAGGCAGTCCAGTGGCGAGTAGACCACGCGGATGTCCGCGCCCTGGGATTTCAACGTGAACAGATCACCATGCGAGCCAGGTACGCGCAGCATGTCTCCAAACGAACAGAAAATTACGTTGGGACGGGCGGCGATGGCGTGTGCTTTATCAATGGTCTCCAGCGGTGTGACGCAGACCGGACAGCCGGGTCCGTGCACCAGCTCGATGCCATCGGGTAGCATGCGGTCAATGCCGTGTTTGACGATGGAGTGGGTCTGCCCTCCACAGACTTCCATGATGACCCACGGCCTGGTCTGTATGCGGCGGATCTCATCAATCACCGCAGACGCCAGCCGCGGATTACGATATTCATCAAGATATTTCATTGCGGTTTCCTCGCCGATATTTCGTCGACAATCGGAGCGTGCAACTCCGTCAGTTGGTCTAACTCTTCCAGGGCTTGATAGGTGCGGGCTGCTTCCTCCGCATCCACCATGCTGATGGCGAAGCCCACGTGCACCAGCACGTAGTCCCCGACGTGGGCGTCAGGCACATAATCAAGTGAGGCTTCGCGAACGATGCCCCCGAACTGTACCTTGGCCATGCGCATGCCGCGCTGTTCAAACTCTTCCAGTATCTTGCCGGGTATTGCCAGACACATGAGTTACGCTCCAGTGTTCAGGATGTGGTTCGCTATAACAGCCTGGCCCAGGGCGATCCCACCATCGTTCGGCGGAACCTGGGAGTGGATGAAAACTTCGAAACCGAGTCTCCTTAGAAGTGAGACTGATCGTTGCAGCAGAAATACATTCTGAAAAGTGCCACCACTCAGGCAGACGCGGTTCAGTTGGTCGCTTTTGCGAATTCGCTGGCAGACCTCGCCGATGACGGCGGCGATGGTGTTGTGGAACCGGCTGGCCACCACTGCTTTGATCTCGGACTTGAACGCTCCTTCCGCCAGATCGCGCACGATCTCACGAATCATCGGGCGAAAATCAATCTGCGCCGGAGTGCTATCTTCTATTTCGAACGAATAGGCGTCTTCAATTTCAGGACGTGCAAGCATCTCCAGCTCGATGGCCGCCTGGCCCTCAAACGTAACTTCCTGACGCAAGCCGATGATTGACGCAGCGGCATCAAACAGCCGTCCACACGATGATGTGAGAACTGAGTTGAACCCGCGCGTGATCATGTCGCCCACCAGCCGGACATCACGCTCAGGGACGTGTTTCAGGAACGGTAGAGTCTCAGGATATTCCTTACCGTAAGCCTCGCGCACCCAACTCAATGCCGGACGCCAGACTTGCTTTATCGCCGTGTCGCCGCCAGGGAGCGGAACATAGCGGAAGTGCGCCACGCGCTCGTAGCTGCCATAGTCAGCACTGAGAAATTCTCCGCCCCATATCTTTCCGTCAGTGCCGTAGCCCGTTCCATCCAGTGCAACGCCAATAACGCGGCCGCGTAAATGGTGCTCCGCCATGCAGGAGGCGATATGTGCGTGATGATGCTGGACAGGAAATTTGGGCAAGGGAAGTCCGGCGGCAAAGCGTGAGCTCAGATAAAGAGGGTGCAGATCATGGGCCACGTACTCTGGCTCTGCGCGAAAAAGCTTTTTCAGGTTCGCAAGAGTTTCCACGAAAAACTCCAGCGTCTCGAAATTGCCCAGGTCGCCAATATGCTGGCTCAGAATGGCATAGTGTTTTCTGGTCAGGCAGAGAGCATTTTTCAGTTCGCCGCCACAAGCAAGAATGGGATTGAGTTCCATCCCCAGATCAATGGGTCGAGGCGCATAACCCCGTGAGCGTCGCAGGACCATCGGCGCTCCGGAAAAAGTGCGTGCCACCGAATCATCCACACGCATGTAAATGTCGCGATTGTGGAATAGAAACCAGTCCGCCACCTGAGCAAGATGTTTCCATGCCTCTTCATTGCTCACCACGATCGGCTCTTCGCTGATGTTGCCGCTGGTCATCACCAGCGCGTTAAATTCCGGCTCGCCGTCAGCATGGTCGCCAAAGAGCAAAGAGTGGAGCGGCGTATTGGCCACCATGATGCCTATGGTTTCGTTTCCCGGAGCCACATGACGCGAAATAAGCGTGCCCTGCCGACGAGGAAGAATCACCACCGGTCGCTGCGGGCTCATCAAAAGCTGCCGGTCGGCGTCGGTGATGAAGGCAATCTTCTCCGCGGCATCCAGATCGCGGACCATCAGCGCGAATGGTTTGTCGCTGCGTTTTTTGCGCTGTCGAAGTTGATGGACTGCAGTGTCGTTCTCGGCATCGCAGGCTAACTGGAATCCGCCCAATCCCTTTATCGCTACGATTGTGGCCGCGTGCAGCGCCGAACGAGCCTGCCCGATATGTGTCGACGCCGCTGCCCTTTCGAACTCGTTCGCTTCCGGAAAGACTGTACCCGCCTTTACCAGGATTACCGAGGGACCACACACCGGACATGCATTCGGCTGCGCATGAAATCGCCGGTTCGAAGGATCGTGGTATTCATCTTCACAATCCGGGCACATAGGGAAAAGGGCCATCGTTGTTTTGGGCCGGTCATACGGAATGTCCTGGATGATGGTGTAACGTGGTCCGCAATTGGTGCAGTTAGTAAAAGGATAGGCATGGCGCCTGTCGCCAGCGTCGAAAACCTCCTGCAAACACTGGGTGCATGTGGCGACATCCGGAGACACCAGGACGAACTCATCTTCTTGAGTCTGGCTTTGCCTGATTTCAAAAGACGAACCACCCGATGGCGTTAAATCATCTACAAGGATTTCTTCGATCTGGGACAGCGCGGGAGGCTCCGCGCGCAGCACTTCAAGGAAGGCAGTGATCCGCTCATCGCTTCCTTCCAGCTCAATCGTGACGCCGGATGAAGAGTTAAGAACGAAGCCGCTGAGACCGTTTGCTTGCGCGAGATTGTAAACAAATGGGCGAAAGCCGACACCCTGGACGATTCCACGCACGCAGACACGACGGCGCAGTACAGCGGGTTGGGACACGACCGCCATCCCCCTCAGGATGACCGGCAAGGGGTTGGAAGTTGTCTCTATTAATTCGCTATTTAGGGAGAGCTGCAATTCCACTCATTTGCCTGCTCGTTGCCGAACAAGTACGGCTAAATTGCTGATAGACGCGCGCCGGACGCCGGTTTATGCTTCGTGGGAAAGAATGCCTGTCTCAAACAACGGAGGATTCATGAAACGCTCTTTTCTGGGCTTTGTTGTTCTCTGGTCCGCTGTGGCTCTGGCACAGCAAACAAAATCGCCGGCCTCTGACGTTTTGCGCTCCATGCTCTCGGGCCGCGAGAAGACTACTGTCGCCGCGTTTGAAGAAATGCCGGCCGATAAGTACGGCTACAAGCCCACGCCTGATCAGATGACCTTTGGCCATCTGGCTGCCCACATCGTATCCAGCAATTACTCCTTCTGTGCCAACGTGGGCGACGTTCCGAAACCCAAGGTGGAAGAAGTGAAGGACACAGACGGCAAAGACAAGCTGGTGGCCGCCATGAAAGCTTCTTTTGAATTTTGCGGCACGGCGCTGGCAAAAGCTGATGATTCGAAGATGAATGACAACATCACCTGGTTTGATGGCAAGCCTCGGACCCGGGCCTGGGCTTTTCTGGGTTTGGCCAGCAGCTGGGCAGACCACTACGGAGCGGCTGCCATGTATCTCCGTCTGAACGGGCTGCTCCCGCCCACCGCGAAGAAAGAAGACAAAAAGGAAGACAAGAAGGACGACAAGAAGGACGACAAGAAATAGCGATTGCGGGAATAAGCCTGAAAATGGCGCGGCCAAAACAATGGCAACCTCTGTCTACAACACGATCACCAGCCCGGGAGCGACGCTTTCGGGCGACACGCCTGCGGTTAGCAGGCGGCTTGAGTCGCTGGACGTCTTCCGCGGGCTGACGATCGCCGGCATGATCCTGGTCAACAATCCTGGGTCAGACGATTCTTACTGGCCGCTCGATCATGCTGATGAACTGGCGAGCGCGCACCCATCGGGCTGGTACTCAGGGAAGTGGTGGGTGGACGCGAACGGATGGACGCCTACCGATCTCATTTTCTCATTCTTCCTTTTTATCGTCGGAACATCCATGGTGATGTCGTTTGCCGCTCGCCGTGCCCGCGGCGACTCCCGGCTGACGCTGATGAAACACGCCATTCGCCGGAGCGCTCTGATCCTGCTCATCGGTTACGCAATCCGCATCCTTCCTTCTGTCAACTTCTCCCACATGCGCTACCCGGGAGTCCTGCAGCGGATAGCGGTTGTATATTTGTTTGCCTCGGCAATTACGCTCTGGACTTCGCAGCGGGCTCGGGTCATCTGGATTGCCGGGCTGCTCGCCGGATACAACGCCATCACGCGATTCGCTTCAGTCCCTGGATGCGATCACTCCGCATGGCTCACGCAGATCACAACCCAACATTGCACGCTGGCCGGATATATCGATAGCAAGCTGATGCTTGGCCATCTCTATCGTCGCGACTTTGATCCCGAGGGACTCTTGAGCACCATTCCGGCGATCGCCACCACTTTGCTGGGCACCCTTGCCGGAGAATTTTTGAGCGGCGCCGCGAACCTCGGTCATAAGGCGCGCGGCCTTGTCATTGCCGGAGTAGCGGGTGTCGCTGCCGGCTATGCGTGGCATCCCTGGTTTCCCATCAACAAACCGTTGTGGACCAGCTCATACGTCCTCTTTACCGCTGGGGCTGCTTGCCTGACGTTGGCGCTTTGTTGGGGGCTGATTGAGACGCGCGGTTGGCGCACATGGGCAAAACCATTTCTGTGGCTGGGCTCAAACGCCATCCTTATCTATGCGGTCTCCACCTTCGCCTCAAAACTTGGGTCGATCATTAAAATCGCCGATGGAGCCCAGGCGATCACCCTGCAAACTTGGATTTATTTCCATTGGTTCGCGCCGCTGGCGGACGAGAAGAATGCGTCGCTGCTGTTCGCTCTCAGCTACACGGCTTTGTGGACTTTGCTGGCGTGGGGAATGTATCGGAAGAAGATATTCGTGAAGATCTGACCGGGTGATGTCTTTACTTGTCGGTGAAGTTCACATTGCGTACAAATGAGTAAGGAGTTTGCGCTTCTGGGTCATTTGGCCACCCTTTGCCGGATGAATTCGCTAGTCGTGAGAGTCTCTCGATGTCAGTCTGACGGATCGAGTTTGTCACTTCACACCGCTTTGTGTCCAAGGTTTTGGCCTTGATCGTGGCCAGGTATTCGGCTACCGCTGCAGCTTCAATCAGAACTTTCCCCGATCCAGCCCAATGGCGATCTTCTCCATTCATCTTTACACCCGAAACCCAAAATGATTCGCCAGACTCCATGTCGATGTAATTGCCGCCCGATTCGCCACGGCGTAGCCCTTTGAGCTTCATCAAGCCTCGACCATTGAAGTACAAGGTTCGACCAGTCTTCGATTGCTGGACATAAGCAATCCAAGCGGGGCCATTGTCGGAGTGGCCGCTCTTGAGCTCGATGTATCTGAGTAGTTTCACGGTTCAAAGTGTGCCACATCTCGCATGGAGAGTGGAAACCGATTTTACACATGCCACGATTCGAAGGAACAGAAAAAATCAATCTCTGCGAGCGGCTGCTACCGGCTCAACGTCCCAACACCTGCTGGATTTTCCACTGCCGCCGTCTGTTTCACCGTCTCACCCGGCTTCGATCCAACCAGCTTCATATATTCATTGAGCGTAACAAAGCGATAACCCCGCGCCTTGAGATCGGTGATCAGCCGCGGCATGGCTGCGGTGGTTGTGGATAATTCATGGAACGCGAGAATATGCGTGAAGGTACCTTTCTTTTCCCGCTGCTCCAGTTGCTTCAAGACTCCGTCTACCAGAGACGGCTTGGGGCATCCCACTGCTTTGCCGGCGCACAGGTAGTCGAGCGAGTTGACATCGCGCATCGCCATGGGATTTTCTGACGAGATAGTCAGCACCCGATAGCCCTGCTTTTCCATATCTCGCCGGGCATCGCTGGTAATGATCCAGTCCGGAGGACGGACATAAAGAGGTTGCGTTCCGGTGACTGCCTTGATCGCCGCTGCTCCGCGGTCCACGTCATGCATCACCCACTGTTCACCGTTCTTCTTCTCCGCCGCGCGCAGTTCCAGATGGCTGTAGGTATGGTCTTCCAGTTCGTGGCCGCGCCGGATCAGCTGTCCTGCCGCGTCCAGGCAGGAAACGCCGATATTTTCTTCATGCTTGGGCTCGCCCCAGGTCTTAGGGCTTAGCCGCCAGCCCACAACAAAGAAGGTCGCCTTCACGCCATTCTGGTCGAGGATGTCCACCAGCCCGGGAGCGCGATGGTCTCCCTTGCTGCCGAATAGGACATACGGCCGCGGACCATCGTCAAAAGTGAGCGCGATAAGCTTGTCACCGTGAGCAGCATTCGTGTTGGCAGCCGCGACCTTACCCACCTTGGTGGGTAGAGCCTCTTTGGTGGAGAGAGCCTCTTTTGCCACGGCTACAGCGGCAGCACCCTGGCCGGCGGCTGCAGCGGAGCTGTTTGGATCGACTCCGGCAGAAAAAGAGTGAATACCGCCACAAGCGCAGAGCGCAACGAGACCGGCACATAATAAAGACAGCCTGACAGGACGCATCACAACCTCAACCTATTCATCGGTTCGTTCCGAAAAAGGTTCAATGCCAACAGTTTTCCTGGGAAGGAGTTGAAGCAAGAAGCGGCTATAGCGGAACATTATGCAAGTTTTATCATTTGTGAGTTGCTGGATGTCACTGCCTGAAGGACAGTAACGAAGGTAATCAGGCTGACACTTGAACCGGCCGCCACTAAGGGGAATTGCCCACCCAGCCTTGCGGCGGTCTACTCGCCTAAATCGTCGTTGCCGACGCCAGGGCCTGAAAAAATTTCTGTCGCGTACGTGAACCCGGCCATCAATGGTTAAGTAGCGGCGGTCGGGACGTCGAACAATATCATCCATTTATTAGAAGGAGAAACGACCATGGCTAAGATGAAAGCTGTACAAGTTCCCAAGCCCGGAGCGGACTTCGAAATCGTCGAACGTGAAATCCCGGAGCCCGGCTCGGGGCATGTAAGGATCCGCGTTCAAGCATGTGGAATCTGCCACAGTGACGTACTCACCAAAGAGGGACTTTTTCCCGGGATTTCCTACCCGCGTGTTCCCGGCCATGAAATCGCCGGCGTGATTGACGCATTGGGAGCCGGTGTCACTGACTGGAAGAAAGGCCAGAGAGTCGGCGTCGGGTGGCATGGCGGGCAGGATGGAACCTGTCTCGCGTGCCGAAGAGGAGATTTCGTCAATTGCGCCAACGGCAAGGTTTGCGGAATCAGCTATGACGGAGGCTATCAGGAATTCATGGTGGCGCCGGTGGAGGCCTTGGCGCACATGCCGGATTCTCTCAGTGACGCGGAGGCAGCGCCGCTGATGTGCGCTGGTCTAACCACCTTCAACGCTCTCCGCCATGGCGGTGCTCTGCCCAGCGACCTTGTCGCTATTCAGGGAATTGGCGGCCTGGGTCATCTGGGAATTCAGTTCGCCAGGAAATCCGGTTATCGCGTTGCCGCGATTGGACGCGGCAGCGATGCGGAATTAGCGAAGAAGCTTGGTGCGGATATTTATATCGACAGTTCCAAAATGGATCCGGCGGCAGAACTTCAGAAACTCGGCGGCGCCAGTGTGATTCTCGCCACTGCTCCGAGCGGAAAATCAATGTCAGCACTGATTGGTGGACTGGGGCCAAACGGCACGCTCGTCGTGATCGGCGCTTCGCCCGATCCGATTGAGGTGCCGCCTTTTCAGTTGATCAGCGGTAAAAAGAGAATCCATGGCTGGGCGGCCGGGATTCCTACCGATTCCGAGGACACGTTGCGCTTTGCCGAAATGACCGGCGTACGGCCCATGATTGAAAAGTATCCTCTGATAAAGGCAGCCGAAGGTTACGCTCGCATGATGAGTGGGAAGGCAGAATTCCGCGTTGTCTTGACCATGTAGGTGCGCTGGGTTCGGTGCGCTCAATTTTGTAAGTGGCTAAGCGAACTAACGTTTGGCGGTCGCTGACCCGTGCGGATGCAATCCTGAGGAAAACCTGTCATTCTATACGACTTGGTTCGTATGGTAGGGAGGTCGCTATGAATAAGAACGCTTCGCCCAAAGCAGGTAAAACTCAGCGGGCGTCACCTGAAGCTCCCTCCACAACGTTCATTCAGTTGGACGGAAAGTCCCCGGTTCCATCGCAGTTTCGTACTCCGGGGACTTTTACGATCACCCGGCTCCAGTCGCCGGCCGGGCTTCCTGAGCGAATCACGAAACTATCGCCCGTCCCCGCTCTGCTGGTGTCGATCTCCCTTAAGTCTTTACCGTCATCGAGCTACCAGGTGTGGTCAGCTGACAAACTCATTCCCACATCCATCGTTCACCCGTTCCGGTCCAATGTCATCGATTTCGATTCACAGCCAAGGTGCTGGGCAGGTTGTGCTTTCGATTATGTTCATTATTCTGTCCCTCGTGAGGGACTGGATGACATTGCCGAGGATCTCGGTTTTGGCCGTGTAAAAGATTATCGCCTGGCAGTGCTGGAAGACGATCTGGTTGTGGCCCAGATCACCAGGAGCATCCTTCCGTTCCTCGGGCGGATTGACGCACTTTCTGTGCTGGCTCTCGACCAATTCAGTCTCATCCTGGGAGCGCATCTTCTTCAGCAATACGGAGTACTCCAGAAAAAAACACGATGTGCAAAAGGAGGTCTGGCGCCATGGCAGCAGCGACGAGCGTCGGAACTTCTTCATGAGAACATGCATGGCCGGATCCGGCTTTCTGCCATTGCGCGTGAATGCGGACTTTCCGTCAGCCACTTTGCCCGCTCATTCAAAACCTCTTTCGGCACCTCCACTCACCAGTGGCTGATCCAGCATCGTGTTGACCACGCCAAACAACTGCTAAGCCAGACCACCATGTCTCTGATCGACATCGCGATTCAGTCCGGATTTAATGACCAGGCGGCGTTCACGCGCACATTCCATCAAGTCGTCGGGGTCAGCCCGGGAAGTTGGCGACGGTATCACGCGACAAAGAAGTTCCGAGCGTAAGGCCCCCGTTTTCAACTATTCAAGTAGTCGCGCTTGCCTGTCGGAAGGTGCGATTCATTTTGAGCAATAAACGACAAAACCAGCAAGATTCTGCAAGAGAACGCCCGCGGAAGAGCCTAGGGTTGGTCGGTGACATATGACTGAATCAGCGGTGCACTTGCGGGTCGTGGAGGAAACGTCTGCGTTCTGGAGGGTTGTATTCGATTACCCGCCTTTCAACATTGTAGACGCCACCATATTCGAAGGCCTACAGGATCTGCTCGCTCGAATGGACGCCAGCCCGAGCCTGCGGGTCGTCGTATTCGAAAGCGCGAATCCTCAGTTCTACCTTGCCCACTTTGACCTGACCGGCAAGATAGGGAACATCATGACTGCTGTCGGGGCTTCGGGCCTCCCGATCCTGATGGATACCTTTGTCCGTCTCACAAAATCCTCGGTGGTCAGCATCGCGAAGATTCGAGGCTGCGTCCGCGGCGTGAGCAGCGAGTTCGTCCTCGCCTGTGACATGCGTTTCGCGTCGCGCGAGAACACGCGACTCGGCCAACCCGAAGTCGGAGTGGGACTGCATCCCGGCGGCGGCGGTGCGGAACGCCTTCCACATCTGGTCGGTCGGGGTCGGGCGCTCGAAATCGTTCTCGGCGCGAACGATTTCGACGGCGAAACCGCGGAACGATACGGTTACGTCAACCGGGCATTTCCAGACGCGGAGCTTGACGACTTTGTCGACGCGCTTGCACGCCGGATCGCATCATTCGATCGGCGGGCCATCGCTGCCGCGAAAGATCTCATCAACCAGGTCTCGTTGCCGTCCGCCGACCGGCTCCTCGACGCCATCACCTCGTTCGGGACCGCGCTGATGTGGCCTGAATCGCAGCAGCGGATCCAAGCCCTATTGGAGCGCGGACTCCAACGGGATGTCGATTTTGAGAATCGGTGGCCCGAGGTACTCGGCACGCTCGTCAAGACGTAGTCACCGTGTGGCGACGCGCAGCCTTGCCGAACGGGAAAATTCTCTTTGCCAATCAGCTCAACTTATCGAAACAGAAATGCATGAACGGAAAGGAGAACAAAATGAAACCTACGCAAACCAAACCGAGCATCGTCTTCTGCCATGGGCTCTGGGCGGACGGCTCGTGCTTTAGCAAGCTGATCGTTCCTCTTCAGGCAGAGGGGTATGAGTGTATTGCAGCGCAGTACGGCCTCAACACAACGGCAGAGGACGTCGGCTTGGTAAAGGCAACGATCGGCCGGGTCAGCGGCCCTGTCATCCTCGTCGGCCACTCCTACGGCGGAACCGTTATCACAGGCGCCGGAGTCGACGATCGCGTTGCCGGCCTGGTTTACATCTGCGCGCTCGCACCGGACGCCGATGAGACATCTCAGACACAGCAGTCTAAGTTCCCGAAGACTGACGTCTTCTCTCACATCGAAGTAGTGGATGGACGTATCTGGCTGCGTCCCGAGGGCACGAAGTATTTCTGCGGAGATCTTTCGGAGCAGGAGCAGAAGCTAGTTTGGGCGACTCAGGGCGTCCCCAAACCCGACTTGTTCGACGCGAAAGCCGGGGGAACCGCCTGGAAGTCGAAGCCAAGCTGGTACATCGTCGGCAAAAAAGACCACACCGTTCATCCCGATCTGGAGCGCGCCATGGCCAAGCGCATGGGCGCAACCACGTATGAGCTCGACAGCAGCCACGTCCCCATGCTCTCCCACCCCGACTTGGTGATCAATGTCATCCGTGACGCCGCAAAAGCGGTTCAAGGAGCCACGGTAGCGGCTTAAACTGCCCAGGACTTTGAGCGGGGCCAGCAGCCTCAGCAACTGTTCAGTTGAGATGTGACGAATTTGTCGTCCAATTCGATTGAACAGTTGCGGCTACCCCCTGGCAAATTTCTTGCACCGCTGCCGAGCCCTCGCTCATCCTTGAACTAGCGGGCTTTTACATCTTTTTACAACCATTTACTTTGGTTTGACATACCTGCGCTTTCGTTCCGTTAATGTCACAGTCAATTGGACTGCGCGGAGGGTATAAATGAAAAAGCCGATCTGGAATGTCCGGTCCAGGCTGTTGCTGACGCTGGGACTGGTTGTGCTTCCCGCCGCCGCGCTGATTTTCTTCGGGTTCCAGCATTTGGAGTCGATTGAAAGAAGCCACAGTGTCGAAGCGGCCATTCAGGGAGATTTTCAGAAAACTCTCACAATATTTGACAAGCGGTTGTCAGAGCGCGCCTATGACATGATGGACAACGTTCGTCCCAGTTTTCCATCTCCGTCAGATATGCATGTGGACCAGCGTCTGGATGATGTTCTGGCCAAGAATCCGTGGGCTCTCTACGCGTTTCTTTTTGACAAAGAGCACGGAACCGTAGTTCGTATCCAGCCATCAAGGCACGCAAGTGCGGCTTGCATGGCAGGCGCGGTAAGCCTGCACACGATGGTCCAGGGCTGGTTCGAATTGGAAGGCGACATGCTCATCGCCAAAATGGACAGACTGCAGCACAACGGTGAGGAACCGTACCTGGCGTCCGCAGAACAAGTCACCAGGGGCGATAAACAGATATATCAGAGCCTGATGTTTTTTCCGATCGCTGTCGGCTCAGAACAGCCAAAAGCGATTGGCGGGATCATGTTCGATCCGGATTTCCTGGAACGATTTCTTCCCGAGTCTTTGAACGCCCTGCTGGCAGAGAACGGATCTGAAACCAGGAACGATCCTCACCCGCAGCCGGCCATCATGCTGCATCTTTTCAGGGACCACACGCCTCTGGCTGCTTCCAGCGGTTGGGATGGCGGGGATGCGGAGGTGGAACGCAAGCTGGAAGGCGCTTTCCCCGATCTTGTCATGGCGATCCGATACCCGGGAACAACTATCCATGCAATCAACCAGCGCTTTCTCCGCTCGAGCTTCTTCATCCTTGGCACGCTGTCTCTGCTCCTGGTAATCGGTCTCTTCTTTACGTACCGCAGCGTCACTCAAGCCATGGAGCTTGCCAAACTCAAATCGGACATCGTCTCCAATGTTTCGCATGAGTTGAGAACGCCTCTCGCTTTGATCCGGCTCTATGCTGAGACGCTGGAGCTCGGCCGCATTCCGGATGAGCAGAGGAAGCTGGAGTATTACCGGATTGTACGCAAAGAGAGCGAGCGGCTCACCGCACTCATAAACAACATTCTCGACTTTTCAAGGATTGAGGCCGGCAGGAAGGAATACGATTTCAGGGAGACAGATCTGTCGTCACTTGTCCGGGAAACTCTTGATTCCTATCATTATCAAATCCAGCAAACCGGCTTCCGCTATGAGGAGAAGATCACCAGTGATTTGCCCCCTGTGAATGTGGACCGAGAGGCCATCGCTCGCTCGTTGTTGAATCTGGTAAACAACGCCCTGAAGTACTCAGCTGAAGAAAAGTATCTGTCGGTAAACCTCTATCGCGAAAACGGTTCTGTGAAACTGGATGTGATCGATCATGGCATAGGAATTCCGAGGACGGAACAGCACAAGATTTTCGATAAGTTTTATCGCGTCTGTGACCCCATGTGCCATGACAACAAAGGTAGCGGTCTTGGCCTGGCGCTGGTTCACCACATAGTAAACGCTCATGGCGGAATGGTCACGGTGGAGAGCAGCCCGGGAAAAGGAAGTAAATTCACTATCACATTGCCCTTGAATCAGCAGCCGGCGACGGCAGGGACACCGTCCCTTCCCGCCAACCCGAGGAGACACGAGGTGGGAGCATGACCAGGATTTTAATCGTGGAAGATGAGCCCAACATGGTGGCCGGGCTGCGTGACAATTTTGAATTCGAGGGTTATGAGGTACTCACTGCCTACGACGGCGAGGACGGGCTCAAGCGGGCGCTGGCGGAATCTCCCGACTTGTTGATACTCGACGTGATGATGCCCAAATTGAGCGGCCTGGAAGTTTGCAAACAGCTCAAAGCCAAGCGGCCGTCAATCCCGATCATCATGCTGACTGCGCGAGGACAGGAGGTGGACAAGGTCGTCGGCCTTGAACTTGGGGCGGATGATTACGTCACCAAACCGTTCTCCATTCGTGAGCTGCTCGCCCGGGTGAAAGCCGTGCTGCGCCGCGGGCGTACTCTGCCTAAAGAGAAGGATCGGTATCTGTTCGGCGATGCCGAAGTGGATCTACATGCCTGTCGCGTTACCCGCCTCGGCAAGCAACTGGAGTTTTCATCGACCGAGTTCGAATTGTTGAAGTACTTCGTCAACCATTCTGGTGAGGTGCTCAGCCGTGATCGTTTACTGGAGGACGTCTGGGGATATGACAGCACTCCAACCACCCGCACCGTGGATGCCCATCTGGTGCGGCTCCGACAGAAGTTGGAGCCAAACCCTGAGCAGCCGCGTTATTTCTTAACCGTACATGGAACCGGATACCGCTTTGTCGGATGAGTTGGAGTAAGACATGAGCAGCAGTAATGTTCGTCGCGCGATCGAAAACGAGGTCGCGTGGTCATGGAAAGATTGGATGGGTATCACTTCCGAACAGCCGGCCCAGGCAGTCCCCGGTTCTGCAAGCGCGGAACCCGCTCCTGGTTTTCAGCCCTCTGGTTTCCAGCCTGAAGAAGCGCTCGCGCTGTACAGAGAGGTGTTTGAAGCGCTCCAGGTGCCCAAACGGCTAAGCGGAGCCCGGCGTGTGCGCCGCGGGCCGTTTGAAATCGCCAGTGAGATCTTTCCTGCCCAGTTTTTCTCGGGTGACTTCGTCAGCGTGTTCGATTCGCGTGACAAGACGTTTCTCGCCGTGGGAGATATAGCTGGTAAAGGACTTACCGCCGCCATGTGGTCGACCCATATTCTCGGGCTGATACGCACGTATTCAACCTCTCTTGCAGAGCCGCATCTTGTTCTGCATGCGATGAACGGCGATTTGTATTCTCTGGGTTCGGTCCCTTTTACGACCATGGTGCTTGCCACTCTCGATTGGCGGCGCGGAAAGCTCACATATTCAAATGCCGGCCATTGCGCGCCCATTCTTCATCGATCTAACGGGAGTGTGCAACAGCTCTCCGAGGGAGGTCCCGTGCTCGGCGCAGTTTATGACAGCGAGTTTGCAGCAGCACAAGTTTCCTTCGAGCCCGGTGATATGTTGGTGGCCTACTCTGATGGCCTGACAGAATGCGAGAATGCCGATGGTGAAGAATTTGGCGTTGAGCGCCTGGCCCGCCAGGTCAGGAGTGCTGCAAGTCTTGGCGCCAGTCAGTCGTTGTTTTCGATCGTAGGTGCAGTTCAGGACTTTGCCGCGCGAACACCCCGCCATGACGATCTAACACTGATGGTGGTTGGAAGCCATTAAGGTTCTTATTTAGCTGGCCTTGAGCCCGTGATGAGGATGTCCACCAGTCTTTTGGCGCTTTGCTGCCACTCAGGACCCGCCGCCACGTTGGAGACGCCGATAAGGGCTCGAAGTAGATCGAACGGATCGAGGTCCTTGCGTATGTCCCCGCTCTTAATGGCACGCTTTACCAGCGCCTCAATTGCCCCCACGATTTGCGCGCGCGAGCCTTCATACAGCTTCGAGGAGCCTCCGACCATCGTGTTAAGTGCAGGAGCGATGATCTGTTTGGTAGCGATGTAGTCGACAAATAACAGCATCCAGGCACGCAACGCTTTCGCTGGAGGCATCGCCTCCGCGAACTCTCGCTCGGCTGCACCCAGCTTTTCAACCTCCGTGCGATAGACCGCCTCGAGAAGTGCGTCGCGCGTCGGAAAGTGACGGTACAGAGTTCCCGCTCCCACGCCCGCATCTTTCGCAATGTCATCCAGGCTGGCATTGGCGCCGGATCGCGTGAACGCTTCCTTTGCCACTTCGAGGATGCGCTCGCGATTACGCTGTGCATCCGTGCGCGGCTTTCGTACGGCAAGTTGTGTTCGCTTGGATGCCATAAGAATATTTGCAACCGGAGGCAGTCTCCGGTTATCTTATTACTGAACCGGAGACACCCTCCGTTTTATCCGGAACAAGGCAAGCTGTCAATAGTGATAACTTTTTGGCAAGCGTCGAGAGGTGGAATATGAATCAGCTGATGAATGACAGGCCAGGAGATCGATATCCTGTTTGTGCCGACGCGACGAGAATGGCAGAACGAGAGTTGACCGCATTCTTCGCGGCGATGACGGAGTTGTTTGGGCCTGAGATGGCGGAGCTATCGGCCGAAGACTGGCTGCGCGAACTCAACGCGCTCCATGCCCTGCCGTCATCAACTCACGAATGGCGGCGGATCACCCTGAATGCTTCCAAAGGGATTGCATCTCGTGTGAACACTTCATCCATGTTAACGACATCACAAATATCTGCATAACCATATCTAATACGTTTATAGCCCGAAGCCAGTAGAAGGAGAAAGAAATGGCACACGTATCCGAAAGAACTTCGACAAAAGAATTTGGCGCAACTTCAACCACCGAGGATGTTTTGTCAGGAATCAGCCTGCGCGGCAAAAGGATCCTTGTCACCGGCGTCTCTGCCGGACTGGGAGTTGAGACTGCACGATCGCTGGCCGCGCACGGGGCGCACGTTGTAGGCGCAGCACGGGATCTGGCTAAGGCTGAAGCCGCCACCGGCCAGGTGCGAACGGACGCTTCAGCCAACGGTGGCAGCTTCGAGCTGATCGAGCTTGATCTCGCCAACCTCAAGAGCGTACGGGCTTGTGCCGATGCATTGCTGGCGAAAGGCGAACCCTTCGACGTGGTCATCGCCAACGCGGGAGTCATGGCCACGCCATTCGGCCACACTATCGACGGCTTTGAGACCCAGTTCGGAACCAATCACCTGGGCCACTTCGCTCTGGTCAACCGCATTGCAAAACTGATCCGCGACGGTGGGCGGCTGATCAATCTTTCTTCCTCCGGCCACCGTTTCTCCAACGTTGATCTGGAAGATCCCGCCTTCGAGCGGACGAAATATGAACCTTTTGTTGCCTACGGCCGATCGAAGACCGCAAACATTCTCTTTGCCGTGGCCTTCGATAAGCGACATCGGAATCGTGGAGTGCGCGCTGCAGCGGTGCATCCAGGAGGGATTCAGACTGAGTTGGCCCGGCACATGGGTGCTGACGCGCTGGGAGCGCTGGTTGAAAGCATGAATCAGCAACTCGCGAAAGAAGGCAAGGGGCCTTTCCAGTTCAAGACGATTCCTCAGGGAGCGGCAACTTCGGTGTGGGCTGCCGTGGTTGCTCCCGCTGAAGAAATCGGCGGCCAATATTGTGAGAACTGCCATATCGGGCGTGTCGTATCTGACACCGCGACGATCTCCGCGGTTAGCGAAGGCGTTCGCGGGTATGCGCTCGATCCCAGCAATGCTGAGGCACTTTGGGCAAAAAGTGAGGAGCTTGTTGGCGAGTCCTTTTAGCTTTCATCAGCCAATACAAACCTGAACGCGCAGGAGGAACGAAATGATTTCACAAACTGATCTATCCGGCAGCTTTACCTTGCCAGGGACAATGATGACCGTGAACCGAATGGGCTACGGTGCAATGCAACTTGCCGGCCCCGGCGTGTGGGGACCACCACGCGATCATAACGCCGCCCTCGCCGTTCTAAGAGAGGCTGTTGCGTCTGGCGTGAACCACATTGATACGAGCGATTTCTACGGTCCACATGTGACCAATCAAATTATCAAGCAGGCGCTCCATCCCTATCCTGATGGTCTTGTGATTGTCACCAAGCTGGGCGCTCGCCGTGGCGACGATAAATCCTGGCTTCATGCTCTTTCGCGCCAGGAACTAATCAGCGGCGTTCATGACAACCTGAGAAATCTTGGTCTTGAAACTCTCGCAGTCGTCAATCTCCGTGTTGGCGGGATTAGCGAACCCTCTGAAGGCTCGATTGAGGAACCGCTGACTGTCCTGGCGGAACTCAAGCATCAGGGACTTATCCGTCACATCGGTTTGAGCAACATTTCTCCAAAGCAGATGGCTGAGGCCCAGACCATCACGGACATCGTGTGCGTTCAGAATTTCTATAACGTAGCCCAGAGGAAGGACGATGGCCTTATCGATGACCTTGCCGGCCGCGGCGTAGCGTATGTTCCGTTTTTCCCGCTGGGAGGTTTCTCGCCACTCCAGTCCTCGGCACTCAATGCTGCTGCCTCAACTCTCGGGGCAACACCAATGCAGGTAGCGCTTGCCTGGCTTCTCCACCGCTCGCCCAACATCTTGCTGATACCTGGAACATCTTCCCTCGACCATCTTCATGAGAATCTTCAGGCATCGATGCTGAAGATCCCCGCTGAAATCCTTGCCGATCTCGACTCAATCGGCGGAGGTGGAAAGCGGTCCTGATATGCGTATTTTCATTTCAGGTTCACAGGTCGCAATTGTTCCAGAGCGGATCTAAGCCTGATTGATCGCCGGCGTTTTCTTCCAGGAAGCTTTGGCGGAAACGTGGCAGTGGGGTAATTTGGTTGAAATGTTGGAGGCGCGGGTCGGAATCGAACCGACGCATAAAGGTTTTGCAGACCTCTCCCTTACCACTTGGGTACCGCGCCCTGATTTCAAGACCTGTATCTTTGGCCGTTTTTCAAGCTTGGGCCCTTACAGCATAAACCCTCGCCAGGTTGCGAGGGGCGATAAGAGGAAACTTGATGGAGCGGGAGACGGGAGTTGAACCCGCGACTTCGACCTTGGCAAGGTCGCACTCTACCACTGAGTTACTCCCGCTTCAGAAGCAACTCCGTGATTATATCGCGATGAAAATGCAGGGTCAAACTGAGTTTATGGAATCACCCGAATGTCCTCATATCCAAGCTCAACGGTTACTGTCTTGCCGGGACGTCTTGTTGCCGTGGGTCCATAAGTGAGTCGAATGGGCCATGCATTCACCAACGCATAGCGCCCAATTGTCTTATTGTTGCCATCGTTTACAGTAATGATAACCCTCCGGTGCGCAGCGCCAATCCTGCCGTCCATTGCCTGCTTCCGCCATTCTTCGAATATTTGCAGGTGCTGAGGGCTGCCCTCGAAAAGCGTCGCGCTGCCCCAATTTCGCGGAAGTTTTCCGCTCCATTGGTGGTACATAAGTGCGGATGACATTCCTGAAACTCTATGAAACACCCCCAGCTTCTTCCCGTTGGCTTCAAGAGTAAAGCTGCTGCCGGTTACCCACGCCGAATCGCGTGCAGAGCCGGCGCCTCTCATCTGCGCGGGCAATGCTGCTGGCTCGAACAGTAACACCAGGACCGCGATGATAGAAATGATAGAAACTTCCAAAGCCAGTTGGATTCGCATGGGTTCTTACCTCGGATGCGTGAAGCACAGTGGCCAGCGGCAAGTATGAACGAGTACCATCTTCCCATGCAAATTCGTGAAGCTGTGATCGTTGACGCTGTCCGCACGCCACTCGGCCGGCGGGACGGCATGTTGAAAAGCTGGCATCCCGTTGACTTGCTGGCCCATACCTTGCGCGGTCTCGTCGATCGTAACCGGCTCGATCCCACGCTGATCGATGACGTGATCTGCGGCTGTGTGATGCAGGTGGGCGAACAGGGTGTCAACGTCGGGCGTAACGCGGTTCTTGCCGCGGGATTTCCAGAGTCAGTGCCCGCAACCACCGTGGATCGGCAATGCGGTTCAAGCCAGCAGGCTGTTCACTTCGCCGCGCAGGGAGTGATCGCCGGCAGCTATGACGTCGCCATTGCCTGCGGAGTTGAGAGCATGACGCGCGTTCCCATGGGCGCGTCCGTGGTGTCGGGACCGGGAAAGCCTTTTGGGCCAGCGGTCATGAAGCGTTACAACAATTCACATTTCAATCAGGGCATCAGCGCGGAAATGATGGCGGAACGGTGGAACCTTGGTCGGGCCGATCTAGATGCTTATAGTCTGGAAAGCCATCAGCGAGCTGCTCGCGCCAGTGATGAGGGCCGATTTCTTTCCCAGATTCTTCCTGTTGAAGTCGTAACCGAAAGCGGCGTAAGCGAAGCTATACGCGATGAGGGCATTCGTCCGGACGCTACGCTGGTCAAAATGAGTACATTGAAAACGGTGTTCAAGCCGGACGGAGTTATTACCGCCGCGAACTCTTCCCAAATCACTGACGGAGCAGCCGCTGTATTGATCATGGAACGCGGTAAAGCCGAAAGCCTTGGCATGAAGCCGATGGCGAAACTGGCTGCGTTCTCCATCGCAGGAGACGATCCGGTGCTGATGCTCTCAGCTCCTATTCCGGCAACCCGCTTGGTTCTTGAACGTGCCCGGCTCAAGCTTCACCAGATCGACCTGATCGAAATCAATGAAGCGTTTGCCAGTGTGGTGCTTGCGTGGCAGAAGGAAACCAAAGCTGATCTGGATCGTGTGAACGTGAATGGTGGCGCTATCGCGATTGGTCATCCTCTGGGCGCAAGTGGGGCAAGGCTTACAACTACTCTCGTCCACGAATTAGCACGTACCGGGGCTCGCTATGGATTGCAAACCATGTGTGAAGGTGGCGGCATGGCAAACGCAATGATTGTTGAACGCTTGTAAGTGACGTGCATCACTGGACTCCGCTCTGCTGTGTTGTTACTATCCGGCTAAATGCTTTCAGGCCCAGATGATCAGGAAAAGTCAGAGTACGGCACATTGCTGGCGCGGGTTAAAGAAGGAGATCTCTCGGTTGATTTTCAGAGACTGCGCTTTTCTTACATGGAATCCCCGGAACGTCGCGCCGCTCAGGACATAACTCATGAGCGCGCGGAGATGGTTCGTGCCGTCGGCGCCAAAAATTTTACGCTCGCTCTTGAACTTGCAGAAGTTGTCCTCAGGGCAGTTTTCGTTGATATTGATGGCCATCTTACCGCCTGTGTCGCAAATGAGGAGTTACAGCAGAAGTGGTGGTCTGACTATCACAAGAACGTCTTCGGCCGTCTGCTTGACTCCATTCTGAACTGGGGCGATGGACAAAGCCCAGCAACTGCTTACAAAGTGATCTCAGTTCAGGAAGAGTATGCGGTTTTACGCGTGCTTGGAGTAACTCCAGTCAGGCAGAGTCTCCACCGCGTTGATGGGCATGCCTATGATGTCTTTGCCGTAAAAGACGTTCGTTCCGGCGAGGATATGCAGGTCTTCTTCAATGTTGATATTCCCATGGCGGACTATTCGAGTTAACGCCCTATAAACTGCCGACACCTGATTTGTGCGCAACGGTCGCCATCGGCGAGATTTTCCACTCTGGGTTGCACCGGTTGACCATAGAATAGGTCATACGTCTAACAATTTTGACGTTCTTCCATGTGGACCTTTGTTTCCCGAAATCCCGCTGAATCGCCCTTTGCTTTATGCCAGGAAGCGGTCAAAGGTCGTTGGGCTCGAGCCTTTTCCATCTCAAGCGGCATTCATTTAGTCATCCTTCTCGCGATAGCGTGGCCGTCGAAGCCCATCTTTGTGAAGCCGAACCTGCTGGCTCGAGGCGCTGGCGGGACGGCAACTCTCAATGTCACACCGCTCTATGTGCCTCAGGATCTACAGACTCAGGCGGAAGTACGGCAATCGCGGTTGTCTCTTCCAGCGGTGCGGGCCCAAAAAAGTAGAGTCAGCCATAAGCGCCACAATGTCCTGGAAGCCGAAAAAGCGAAAGACCAGGTCGAGATCGGTTCAAAACAAGGTTCAGCCATGGATGGCCCCTCTTTCGGCGACGAGGTAAAGCCTGCGCTTCCCATGGATTTTCAGGAGCCTACAATTCACCGGTCAGAGCTGCCCGTTGGACTTCAGGGCGATGTGGTCGTTGAGATCACCATTGATGATCAAGGCAAGGTTGTTCAAGAACGCTTGCTTCAGGGATTGGGACACGGCATCGACGAGAAGGTAATCGCTGCCGTTCATGACTGGCACTTCCGTCCGGCGACTCGCAACGGCATTGCCATCCCTTCCAAGCATGACGTCCATTTTCACTTCCCGAGCTAATCCCACCAAAACATTTGTACGCTTCCTGCAATGAGACCTGTATGTGTCTTGTTCCCGTAAGCCTTATGTCAGACTACGCTGCACCGGCATCCAAATCTCTTTTGAGCGGAGATGACGTCCATGCATGTTCCAACGGGTCTTATGGTCTTGGGCGCAATCGTGGTCGCCTGGCAGTTGTTTCTGCTGATCATGGCGTTTTTTGAACCATCGCTGCGGTATTCGATAGACCGTTTTGAAGCGCCGACGCTCGATTCAGAGCGGTTCCTTCAGACTCTGGAAGCTCTCACGGACGCGCAGATCAATCATCACAGTTCCATCTCCGTTCTCACCAATGGAGAACAATTCTATGAAGCAGAGCTGGAGGCGATACGCCAGGCGCGCCAGAGCATCAACCTGGAAGCGTACATTTTTCAGCCTGGCGAGGTGGCCAGTCGTTTCCTGGTCGCTCTGGCTGAACGGGCGCGCGCAGGCCTAAGAGTTAACGTGACGCTGGATGCCATAGGCAGCTTTGCCACACGAAGAAGCTATTGTAAGGACTTGATCGACGCCGGCGGGCATCTCCAGTTCTACCACCCACTCAGTTGGAAGAGTGTGGCGAGGATCAATAACAGGACGCACCGCGAGCTGCTCATTGTAGACGGTAAAGTCGGTTTTATTGGCGGCGCCGGAATAGCGGACCAGTGGCAGTTGAGTAAGAAAAACCTTCCCCGATGGCGGGACACAGTGGTCAGGGTGGAAGGCGACGTAGTCTGCAATCTCCAGGCAACGTTTGCTGAGAATTGGCTTGAATCCTGTGGCGAAGTAATCTTCGGTGAAGAGTACTTTCCTTTTTGCAGGACCCAAGGTACCAGCAAGGCAATGGTGGTGAACAGTGCTCCTTCCGCCGGTGGTTCCACTCGTGCCCGGATTCTGTTTCAAGCCCTGGTAGCTGCTTCGCGAAGCTCCGTCTATATTAATAGCCCTTATTTTTTGCCGGACTCGAGTATGGTGGACGAATTAATCCGCGCAAGAAAAAGAAATGTCCAGGTGCGGATCATTGTTCCGGGGAAAAAGAGCGACCATGCACTTACTCGCAGTTCAAGCCGCAGGCTGCTTGGGAATTTGCTTGAAGCCGGAGCAAAGGTATACGAATACGAGCCGAGTATGATTCATGTAAAACTTCTAATTGTTGATGGTCTTTGGTCAGTGGTGGGCTCTACCAATTTTGATAACCGCTCGTTTGGCCTGAACGATGAAGTAAATCTTGCCGTGCTTGACCGGGGAACGGCCGAAAGGCTACGCCTGGATTTTGTCACGGACACCGCCAATAGCTGTGAGCTTACACTCGCCAGGTGGCGTAAACGGCCCATTCTGCAGAAATTAACCGAGAGGGTGAGTTCGGCATTGCAACGCCAACAATAGGGAAAAATCGAAGGCATCTGCGCCATAGGTCAAAGCTCCGATATAGACAGGCACGGCAGAAGCTACCAACTTTAGAGCTATAGCAACCTTCGGGCGGTTTTCAGAGGCAATGCTTCTCCATCCAAGGCTGCAGATGAAAGTAGTTCCAACGGCGCAGTTACCGTCTAGTTCGCAAAGAAATGCATGATTTCTCTAATATTTACGCTAATCGTGAATAAGTAACTGGAGCCGTTCCTCGATATTGAGTTGAAAGATATCGAGCTGAGATACCAGAGCTACCTGTAAAGACGAAGTAAAAAACATTCCCGCGAAAACGTTGCTTTGCGCTGAATTATATAAACCGGGCAGCAGTCTAGACTTAACGCCGAATCCTGCAGGTGAGCCGCTATTCTGATGAAGGACTCGGAACCGATTCCATAGCTTGAAACTATAGGATTGCTATGGAGTTTCCGCTAATAGAACTTGCGGCCCACCTTGTTCGCTGGTAGCATGCATTCGGAAGGAGCTCTATGGATACGCAACAGATTATTTCGGAGTTGGAAGCTGAACGGGACCGGCTGGAGCAAGCTATTTCTGCTTTGCGCGGATCTCTTTCAGGTCGCGGCGCAGGAACCGCGGCAGGTCCGGGAAGGCGCGGGCGTCGTCATTTAAGCGCCGCCGCTAAAAGGCGCATATCGGAAATGATGAAAAAGCGCTGGGCGGAACGCAAGAAAGCAATGAAAGCTGCGTAAGAGGTAATTGCAGGACAAGGTATAAAGGGGGCCGCTGGTAAGCGGCCCTCTTTATTGGTGCTTACACTCGCCTCTCGGCTTGCTGTCGGTTTCAGTTCCCAATCCTGGTAGCGATTCACGTGTTTCCCCTTCGACCCTCATTCCTCACTAGAACAATACAAGAATGTCTTGCATTTTCTCTTCGTATACAGAGCTACAGGTGAAACATCAAAATGCCCATGGCCCGAACGGTTTCACCCGGGGTTTTCTTTGACTTCAAAATCGTTCTCCTTCAAATCATTCTTAAAGACGCATGCTCTATAATGCGTTGTCGAAAATAAAAAGCAGTCCGGGGTTGCCGATGCTTCGTTCCATCCTGCTGCTCTTGCTTGCACTGATCACTATGTCGATAGATGCCTTTCCGCAAGACCGATCTTACGGTCGCTCCATGGTCATCACCGAGGGCGGCATTGTTGCTACCAGCCACTATCTTGCATCGCAGGCAGGAGCACAAATACTGGCGCGAGGTGGTTCTGCAATGGACGCGGCCATTGCCGCCAATGCGGTCCTTGGAGTGACCGAGCCCATGATGAACGGTATCGGCGGAGATCTGTTCCTCATCTATTGGGATGCAAAGTCCGGCAAACTGTACGGACTGAACGCAAGTGGATGGGCGCCCCAGAAACTCACGCCGGCCTATCTCAATCGCGAAGGCTTTCACACCATGCCCCATGATGGCATCCACAGCGTTACCGTTCCGGGAACGGTGGACGGCTGGAGCAAAGCCCATCAGCGTTTCGGCAAACTCGCGTGGAAAGATCTTTTCGCTCCCGCCATCTACTACGCTGACCATGGTTATGCTGTCCCGGAAATTGTCCACCAGTACTGGGCCGATGAGGTCGAGAAGCTGCAAAAGACTCCAGAAGCTACTCGCGTTTTTCTTCCCGCAGGCAAAGTACCAGAGCTCGGCTCTACCTTCAGAAATCCCGACTTGGCTAAAACGCTCCATCTCGTCGCCCAACAGGGGCGCGACGTCTTCTACAAAGGTGAGATCGCGCAAGCCATCGTTAACACGTCCTCGGCAATGGGTGGAACCATGCGGCTGGAGGACTTGGCTGAATTTTCTTCGGAGTGGGTTGAGCCCATTTCATCGAGCTATCGTGGCTGGACCATCTATGAACTTCCTCCCAACGGACAGGGGATGGCAGCTCTGGAGATGCTCAACATCATGAGTACCTTCACTCCAGACCAGAGTGGACCTGCCAGCCCGGCGGAACTTCACAAGCGCATGGAAGCAATGAAGCTCGCCTACGCCGATTTGTATCGCTACAACGCAGATCCAAAGTTCGCGAAGGTCCCAGTGACCGGGCTGCTTTCCGAAGAACACGCCAGGCAGCGCGCCGGATTGATCGATCCGGATAAGGCCAATTGCAATCCCGGGGCGGGCGCGGTTGCCAGCAGTGACACTACCTATCTTTCTGTTGTCGACAAAGAAGGCAACATCGTGTCACTCATCCAGAGCAACTACTCAGCGTTCGGGTCTGGAGTGGTGGTGAAAGGTGCGGGCTTTGCTCTGCAGAATCGTGGCGGGCTGTTTACTCTTGAAGCCGGACATCCGAACGTTCTGGCTCCGCGCAAGCGCCCGTTCCATACCATTATTCCTGCGTTCATGGAGCGTGGAGATATCCATATTGGTTTCGGCATCATGGGTGGCGCAAACCAGCCGCTGGCCCATGCGCAATTTGTCTCCAACTTTGTGGATTACGGTATGAACATTCAAGCCGCGCTGGAAGCCCCGCGATTTACCGTAACCTCGGGGGAGGTTACGTGCGATCTCTTCATCGAATCGCGCATCAAACCCGAAGTCCTGGAGGCCCTCAGGGGGAAAGGTCACAATCTCATCGTGCGCAAGGAATATTCAGCGGCAATGGGACGGGGCCAGGTAGTTCTGCACAATTCCAAAACCAAAACCAACTATGCAGCCTCTGATCCGCGGGCTGACGGCGTTGCCGAACCTGAACCAATCTTGAATTGGTAATTGAGTAATTTGGTAATTGAGTAATTTTGAAACCATCGCGGCTTAGACACGCAACTGGTCCGGACAATCAATTTTTCATTTACCAAATTACCAATTACCAAATTACTCATTTACCAAATCCACTAGACATGTTCTTCCACCGATGAAATCATCGGTAACAGCAATACTGGCTCGCGCATAAATTCAAACCCATTGATCGTCCTGACGGCTCGTTCCACAGTGGCTTCCAGTGTGGGCTCAAGGGTCATCACGAATGAAAGTCTGTCCTTACGCATGTGCGGTTCCTGTATGACGGAATCGATATTGATGCCCTCCCGCGCAATCGCCTCCGCTGCTCGCAGCAGCAATCCCGGGCCATCTTTTACGGTCAGGCGCAGAAACCAGCTCATGGGCTGCGACCGCGACGACAGTTTGAGCGGTTCCGCACTATAGAAGCCAGTGAGATTGCTTGCGGCGGTATGTCCGCGAGCAAACTGCTGTGCGATGTGAAACACATCTGACAATACAGCGGTCCCCGTAGCATTTCCACCGGCGCCGCGACCATATAACATCTGTGTTCCGACTTTTGCGCCGGCAATGAAGATTGCATTGTTGGCGCCGTCGACTTTTGCCAGCATGGAATCTCTCGGCTCCAGCCATGGCTGCACTGCAATATGAATTCCGTGCGACGTTCGCTCCGCCGATGCCACCAGCCGAATGGTTGAATTCAATCTGTGCGCGTAATGGAAATCGGTGGCGGTAATGTTGCGAATTCCACTGACCGGGATTTCCGCAGGATTGATGGTATGGCCAAAGGCGATGCGGGCCAGAATTGCAATCTTGTCGCGCGCATCCAGCCCGTCAATATCGAGACCGGGATCAGCTTCTGCGTAGCCGGCGTCCTGCGCCTGTTTCAGCGCATCCGCAAATTCGATGCCGTGGTGCTCCATCTGCGTGAGAATGTAGTTGCAAGTGCCGTTCACAATTCCGTACACGGATTGCACGCGGTCTGCTGCAAGGGCCTCAGAAATTGCGTGGATCACCGGCACGCCTCCGGCAACGCTGGCCTCAATGCCGATGGGTAAGTTTTTCTCGCGTGCCAAAGCAAACAGCTCTTCGCCACGCAGCGCGATCAACGCCTTGTTGGCCGTGACCACTGCCTTTCCGTTCTCCAGACTTGCGCGAACCACATCATGGGCCGTAGTGGTCCCGCCGATAGCTTCAATCACAATGTCGACATCGTTTGCCGCTACCACCTGTCGCCAGTCGGCGACCACGAGAATACCGTTCACGCCGGACTCGGAAGCGCCTGGGGACCTGCGGCAGATTCGCGTCACCACAATTGAGACGCCGCCCATGCGTTGCCTGATCTCTTCGGCGTGGCTGGTAAGTATCTCAGCCGATGCCCGGCCTACCGTGCCATAGCCCACAATGCCCACGCGCACAACATCTCTGGGGGCTGCATATTTTTCTGCGTTTTCCACTGCTGCGTCAGTTTTCGGCATGAATTCGCTCCAGGGCCTCAATCACGGCGGCGGCCTCCGCCGGCATGGGTCCGATCACACGTTTAATCTGCGTGTCCAACATGTAATCCACGTCTTTCAGCATGTGTCCGGTCAAGACCAGTACCACGCTTTCATTTGGTTTTACAAAGCCGGAGCGCACCAGTTTTTTCAGTCCTGCCAGCGTCGCGGCTGAAGCCGGTTCGCAGCCAATGCCTTCGCTGCCCAAGTCCGCCTTTGCCTGCGCAATTTCTTTTTCCGTAACGTCTTCGCAGGCGCCACCAGTATTCTTCAAAACGGCCACGGCCTTTCTCCACGACGCCGGATTGCCAATTCGTATCGCTGTGGCACGTGTTTCCGCGTTTACCCGGACCAGTTCTTTCCCACCGTTCTCACGCATCGTTCTTACCAGAGGATTTGCACCCGCTGCCTGGATGATGGAAATCTTCGGTAAATTACGAATCAACCCAAGTTCGCGCAGTTCCTGAAAACCTTTGCCCAGCGCCGATCCGTTGGCCAGGTTACCTCCTGGAACTATCACGTGATCGGGAATTGTCCAGTCCATCTGTTCCATGATTTCGAAGGCGACAGTCTTCTGGCCTTCCAGTCGATATGGGTTGAGCGAATTCAAAAGATAAGCAGGGAAGCGTTGGACAACGTCATGCAGCACCTTGAGGCAGCCGTCAAAATCCGTATTCAGTTGCATTACTTGCGCGCCGTATTCAATGGCCTGCGCCAGCTTGCCGGAGGCAACCTGCCCTGCCGGCAACAGCACGATGCTCTTCATCTGCGCCCGCGCGGCGTATGCAGCCACCGCGGCTGATGTGTTTCCCGTGGAAGCACAACAGACAAACGAATAACCCTCCGCCTTTGCCATACTGATGGCCACGGAAATTCCCGTGTCCTTGAACGATCCAGTGGGATTCATGCCCTGATGTTTCGCCCGCAAGTCAGGCAATCCCAGCTCTTGAGCGGCGCGGGTCAGCCTGACCAGTGGTGTATTGCCTTCGCACATCGTGATCATGTCCTTGCCGTCGACGGCGGGTAGCAGTTCGCGGAAGCGCCACACGCCGCTGATATCTTCCGGCAACGTTCCCGTTCTGCGCTCTTTCCATATTTCGCGCAAACGAAGTCCAAATTCACGCGGCGCACCCGCAAGATGGGGATAAACAACTTCAAGCAGCTCCTGGCATTGCGTGCAGCGGAACATTCGATCCGCCGTGTTCTGCACCATGCCACATTGAACGCATTTCAAAAAATGTCCTGTGCTCGTGACACTCGGTTGAACGGGATTTGCCGGCATTGTTTTCATCCTTGTCACCGCGCTCCCGATGCCGCCGGCGTGGTAGGACGCAGGCACAGCGGAATGTTCTCAACTGCTTTAGCAAAGAATTCATCGTGTATTGAGCGCACTACCTCAGCCGCGCCACCAGCCGCGACCGCAAAACATATGCTCAGCTCGCTGGCGCCCTGGGCTACGGCAATCACGCTGACTTCGCGACGTGCAACCGCCGAAAAGACGCGCCCCAGAATGCCGCACGTTCCCTTCATCGATTCGCCCAGCACCGCGATCACCGCGATCTGGTTATTGACTTCCACAGGCAGCAGCACGCCCTGGGCAAGCTCGATGCGGAATACTTTGTTGATGAGTTTGATCACACGCTCGCCATCTTCCTGCCGTAACACGAGGCCGAGTGCATGTTCTGGCGAGGATTGCGTGGCGAACAGCACTTCAATCTGCTCCTGTCCCAGGCGCAGGAACAAACGTCCCCACAATTCCACGGGATGGACGTCGCGCCGCGTGACAAGAGAAATCAGGGTCGCGTTCTTCACCGCCGTGACGGACTTTACCGGAGAATTCAGCGGAGTGGCTTCCCTGGTAATTTTGGTTCCCGGAGCGCTGGGATTGAACGAGTTCTTGATCCACACCGGGCAGGCTGCATCCATTGCCGGGTAGGCTGCGCGGGGATGAATCACCTTGGCGCCGTAGTATGCCAGTTCAATCGCTTCCGCAAAACTGATCTCCGGCAACAACGTTGCATCCGGACAGATGCGAGGATCAGCCGTGAGCACTCCGTCTACATCAGTCCATATCCAGATCTCATCTGCGGCCAGGGCTGCGCCAATAATCGTGGCGGAATAATCCGATCCACCGCGACCGAGCGTGGTAGTGCTGCCGTCCTCCGTAGCTCCACTGTATCCGCCAACCACCGGAATGGCGCCGGCATCGAGGACGGGCGTTAACGCCACATGGCAATTAGTTTTCGTAGCGTCCATGTCCGGTGACGCGTTGCCGAAGTTCGCGTCCGTGGTGATCACCTTTTCCGGAACCACGTATTCGCTCCTGCAACCGTTCTTTGCCAGGTAGTGCGCCAGTGCCCATGAAGTGATGCGTTCGCCCAGCGCGACCAGTGAATCCATGGTTTGCGGAGAAATATCGGTTCGCAACGCCAGCAGCGCCTGTGACGATTTGCTTAACTGCGCGCAAATCTGCTCCACGAACTCGAGCGCTGCGGCTGCGTCGGCGCCGCTGAAGAGTTCCAGCATCAACTCACGATGAGCCGTGGAAAACTTCTTCAAGCTGGCGTCAGTACTGGTGGCGTCGCCATGGCGAGCGGCGTCAATGGTCTTGAAGATCAGGTCCGTGATTCCGGACATCGCGGAGACCACCACCACAATACGCTCACGGCTTGCGGCGTCGCTCACTATCTCCGCGCACTGGCGTATGCGTCCCGCATTCCCTACGGACGTTCCGCCAAACTTCATCACAATGGTTTTCTTGCTGCTCATTGCAAACTCCGGTCCTTTTTTACTTCTGTCCGGTCATGCTTTTCGGTGGAACAGGTTCCCGCGAAACCCATGCTCCCTGATTGTCCGCCGATGTAGATCGCGCTTCTGTTAGAACTCCTTCGAGCGCGAAGATTTCCTGTAATGCTCCCGCGATCTCATCTTCATTCCGGGTGACAAACGCTATCACTGAGGATCCCGATCCGCTGATCGCTGTACCCAGCAATCCATCATGGCGGTATTTCAGGCAGCGTTCGATGCCGGGTACAAGCTTCTCGCGAAAAGGCTGGTGCAATTTGTCGTCGAAAAGTTCAGGGAAGAGATCAAAATTTCCGGAGAAGCAGGTGGCAGCCAATAGAACAGTGCGTTGCAGGGTATGAAGCACGTCCGCGCGCTCATATTTCTGGGGTAGAACCTGTCGGGCTTCATGCGTCGGGACCGTAATGTCCGGAGTTACTACCACCAGCCGTATGCTTTCCGGAAAATCGGTGCGCACCGTGACAACGCGGTCCACGTTATCACACAGGCCAAAGACCATTCCGCCGTGATAGGCCGCCGCGGCATTGTCAATGTGACCTTCAATTTTTTCCGCCCAGCGCAGGATTTCTTCCGGGCTCACGTCCTGCCCGGAGTAGCGGGCTCCCAATAACAGACCCGCAATCACCGCTGCCGCGCTGCTCCCAAGCCCCACGCTGATGGGAATGTCACTCTCAACGAAAATGTGCCCGGATGGCGCCGGTGCGTCAAGCTCGGCGGACGCAAAACGCAAAGCATGCAGAATCAGATTGGAGTCATCGTTTGGGAAGCGGTCCGGCGTCTGTCCCTGATAACTGACGGTCAGATCGGTATCCGTGCCGGGCGCAAACAGCGCTTTCAAGTACAGCTTCATCGCCAGGCCGCCGCAATCAAAAGCGCAGCCCAGGTTAGCCGAGGTGGCAGGAACTACCACCCGCCAACCGTAACCATCACCTAAATTGTTTTTAGCTGGCATCGTGCTCGTGGTCCTTGTACTCCATCGACAATCCGCATCCGCTATAATCCGCACCGAATAGGTTCAATCCGTGTAAATCCGTTCGATCAGCGCCATCAGCGGTAAGGTCTTGCTTTTCGGATCACCTGATCTCCCGATCATCAGATCACCCGATAACTGCCCCCCTCCCCCTGCATCCCAAGATCTAAAGGACTTACACGATTCATCCCAAGGGCTCCCACTACGTCGCTCGATATCTAATGTCCCATCTCATATCCGCAACAATCCGCACCGAATAGGTTTTATCCGCGTAAATCCGTGCGATCAGGGTCATCATCGGTAAGGTCTTGCTTTCGGATCACTCAATCTCCCGATCATCGAGATCACCCGATACCTACCCCTCCCCCTGCATCCCAAGATCTAAAGGACTTACACGATTCATCCCAAGGGCCCCAACCTCCAGAAAGCGAAAAACCCACTCGCTTCTGGCGAGTGGGTCGGTAAACCTTATGATTGCTGTGCTGCTATTTCACCGTCTCGCCAGAATTTTGCATGGATGTTGTTGTACCTGTGCCTGTGCACATGTCCGTTGTCACCATGGTCGAATTCTGGTTGCGGTTCATCAAGCTGCACTATAGCCCGGCTTATACGCAGAGTCAAGAAAACGTTAGTAATGCCAGTCCAGTATCTACCCCAACAAAAACCAGGCCTGTGACCGGAATCATCCGCAAAAGGTTCCCATTGAATATTCATTCTTAACGTGAATTTAAAACTTCAAGCGCGCCCCAAGCTTGACACGGTCATTGTTCAAGTTTAAGTTAAAAGCCTGATGAACCCTATTTGCCAGAACCTGTGTATGTGTTGCTGTCTGAGCACACCCATGTCTCTGGCTAGCGGAGCTTCTACCTAAAAACGTAATCATTTAAGTTTAGGAAAGGCCCATCGCCAGATAAAGCGATGGGCCTTTTTGCTTTTGCAAGTGAACTGAAACGAGGGGACCAAACGTGAGCACGCAAGCAGAGCCACTCAAGGAAGCGTCACTAAAAGAAACCAGGGCACAGAAAGCTGAACGTCTTAAACGGGAGAAGAATCCGTGGGAGTGCCTTGAGGAGATCCGGGAGTTCGCTCGCCAGGGGCTTACTTCCGTCCCTGAAGCATGGATCAAAACCTACTTCCGCTGGTGGGGTGTATACACACAGGGTGATGGCGCCGGCGTACTTGGCGGTGCGAATGGCGAAGGGAAGTCGTTGCCATACTTTATGCTGCGTATCCGTTTGTCCAACGGCTTTCTCAACTCACGCCAGCTCCATGCCATTGCAACCCTCTCAGAAAAATATGCACGAGGCTCGGCGGACATAACCGTGCGCCAGAACATACAGCTGCACTGGATTGCCGTTGAAGATCTTGCCGACGTCCTGCAAACGCTTTTCGACGTAGGGCTCACCTCTATGGCTACGTGCGGCGACGTTCCGCGCAATGTAACCGGCTGCCCTCTCGCCGGCCTGGATGCTCATGAGGTCATTGACGCTTCGCCTCTGGTTTTTCAGGCGACGGAACTGCTTGTCGGCAATCCGGACTTTTACAACCTGCCGCGCAAATACAAAATCAGCATCAGCGGCTGCCGCGACTGGTGCTGCTATCCGGAAATTAACGATCTTTCTTTCACACCTGCTGTGCGCGATAACCGGGGTCACAGTGAAGTTGGGTTCTCTATCCGGGTTGGCGGAGGGCTTTCCACGGATCCTCACCTGGCTGTACGCCTGAATGCGTTTGTGAAATGGGAGCAGGTGCTGGCTGTCACCAAAGCAGTCAGTGAGGTTTTCCGCGATGCTGAAGGTCTGCGTGAGAATCGCGAACGTGCGCGTCTGAAATTCCTCTTTCTTCAGCATGGCTGGACGGCCGAGCGGTTCCTGGCTGAAGTGGAGCAGCACCTTGGTTTCAAGCTGGATTCCGCGGTACCCGAACAGGTTCCATCTGATATCTACCGCGACCATACGGGTGTACAGCCGCAGAAACAAAGTGGCCTTTACTTCATCGGGGCGGCGGTTCTTCGTGGACGAATTTCGCCGGAGCAGATGCACGCGGCTGCCACGCTGGCGGAAAGTTTCGCCAGCGGAGAGTTGAGGGCCACGAACACACAGAATCTGGTCATCGTGAACGTTCCCCGCAACAACATTCAGTCCGTGGTGGATGGGCTGAATAAAATCGGCTTGACCGTGGATGCGTCAACCTTCTGGCGGGGCGCTGTGGCCTGCACCGGAACTGAATTCTGCAAGCTCGCGATCACAGAAACCAAAGCATTCACGCGTTGGCTGGTGGAGCAACTGGAAGAGCGTTTGCCTCAGTTCGACCAGCATCTGAAAATCAACGTGACCGGTTGTCCCAACAGTTGTGGGCAGCACCGTATTGCCGATATCGGCCTGGAAGGCAAGAAACTGAAAGTCGATGGCCGCATGCAAGACGCTTATTATTTCTGCCTGGGCGGCTCTGTCGGCGAGCATGCAGCGTTCGGGCGCCCCACTGGCTACCGTTGCGCGGCGGACGAAGTTCCTGCCGCCGCCGAGCGTCTGCTGCGATCGTATCTCAGCCTGCGCGAGAGCCACGCGGAGAACCTGCGTCAATTCTTTGCTCGCCATTCTGATGAAGAGCTGCGTGGCTTTCTCGCCGGCCAACCAGTCGCGGCCGTGCCGCGCGATCTGGCGCAGGGCCGCGTGCCGCATGGAATCGAGGGCTGAGGAGTTCATGCCGCTCTGGAAATTTGTCGTCCTGAGCGGAGTCGGAGCGTATGCGACGACGAAGTCGAAGGATCTATGTATTTTTTTGAACCGAGAAATAAACGGTATTGGCTATGACGCTATTTCCAGTATTTCTAAAACTCGAGCAAAGGAAAGTCCTGATCGTCGGTGGTGGAACCATAGCAGAGCAGAAGCTTGAAGGCGTTCTTCGTTCCGCGAAAGATGTCACGGTGATCGCTCCACAGCTCAATCAGCGTATTGCGGCATGGGCAGCCGAGGGACGCATTCACCACATCCCAAAGCAATATGAGGCAGGGATGGCCGAGGGATATTTCCTGGTGATTGCAGCGACTGATTCGCCGGAAGTGAATCACCAGGTTTATGAGGAAGGGAAGCGCGCCGGGGCCTTGTGCAACGCCGTTGACGATCCGCCTTATTGTGATTTCTATGCTTCCGCACTTGTCAGCCGGGGCGATTTCCAGATCGCCATATCCACCGCCGGACATAGCCCTGCTCTTGCCCAGCGCGTGCGCAAGAAGCTGGAAGGAGAGTACGGGCCGGAGTACGAAGGCTGGATTACCTGGCTTGGACGCATGCGTACAGCTTTACGCAGCGTGCTGCCGCGCACGGAACGTCGCAAGGAATTGCTACATCTTCTGGCGCTGCTGCGTCCAGCCGGAAGCGAGCATCATCTAATGCCAACAGGAGACCAACATGGACCATTCGCAACGGATAGAACTTGAAACCAAACTCAGACAGACCTTGAAAGACCACCAGCATGAAGGCCTGCACATGGTCGGCGGCGCAGATCAATTGATCGGGCGCCTTCTCGACACAGTGGAAGAGTGGCTGAAAGGCGATTACAAGATCATAGGCAAAAGCGCGTAAGCCAAGACACGATGCCAGGCAAGGTCTACATTGTCGGAGCAGGGCCAGGATCGGCTGATCTGCTGACCATGCGCGCGGTGGCGCTTTTACGCGCCGCGGACGCAGTGCTGCATGACGATCTTGTTACGCCGGAAATTCTGGCGCTGTGCGCCACCTCAGCCGAAAAGATCAGTGTTGGCAAGCGTTATGGCGACCGTCACCATACGCAGGAGCAAATCAACGCTCTGATGGTCTGGCATGCCAGAATTGGCGGCAGGATAGTGCGCCTGAAGTCGGGTGACCCATCGATCTTCGGCCGCCTGGGTGAAGAGATTGACGCGCTTCGCCGCGCGAAGATCGAATTTGAGATCGTCCCCGGCGTGACCGCGGCCTCAGCAGCGGCTTCATCGGCGGAGATTACTTTGACCGACCGCCGGGCCTCCTCTGCGCTGGTGATTGTCACGGCGCACAACTGCCGCGGTGAGAACCTGCGCACTGCCGGGCTTGATCCGCAAAAGTCCACGTTCGCCGTCTACATGCCCGGGCCTGATTACGGCCGCACTGCGCGCGATCTGATCAGCTCCGGTGTGGGAGCCAATACGCCCTGCGTTCTGGTTTCGCAGGCCGGACGCAGCACTGAACAAAAATGCTTTATGTCTCTTTCTGATCTTCCTTTTGCCGCAGGTGTGCAGTCGCCTGCCCTGCTCATTGTGGGCGAGGTAGCGCGCGCCGAGGACCTGAGTATTCGTTCAAGAGTTTCAATCCGAGATCGCTTTAACCCCTCTGTCATTCCGAGCGCTGACGGAGCGAAAGCGACGGCAAGAGAGGAACCCCGAGAATGCGCGTCGTAACCGTGCAGCAACAGGGAATTCTCTCGACACGGTTTCCTTTTGTCATCCTGAGCGAAGTCGGAGCGCATGCGACGACGTAGTCGAAGGATCTATGCATTCGCTTTGAAAACCGGGGATTCGCGTGAAAACTCGCGGTGAGGCCGGCTTGCGCGCCGAACCGCGTGCAACAGGAGCACTGCGATGTCCATCACGACGATGCTTCACCGCGGTTTGGAGCGAAGCGACAAAATGAAAGAATCACCCGCCCGCGATCGACGGCACCAGCGTGACCTCATCACCGTCGGCGAATCTGTAGTCTTTGTCCAGGAAGCGGATATCTTCATCATTCACATAAATGTTGAGAAACCGCCGCACCTTTCCCTGCTCATCCCGCAAGTGAGGTTTCAATTCCGGAAAGCGGGCGCTAAGCGCATCCAGGAGTTCGTTCAAGTCTTGAGCGGTGCATGAGTAGTTGTCCTGGCCTTCCGTATGGCGGCGAAAGGCCGAAGGAATCGAAATTTTTATGCTCATCGCACCCCTCCCGCTGCCACTACACCATGCAGCTCATGCTCCAGAAATTCTTCAAACGCCGCGAGCTTTGGCGCAATCGGCTCCGTGGCTTCGAACCTTCCTTCCAGAGCGTCCGTTGTCTTGAGCCCGTTGCCGGTGATGCAGAGCACGGTTGTTTCCTCTGGAGAAATCCGCTCTTGTGCGTACAGCTTTTTGGCGCAAGCCACCGTTACGCCACCGGCTGTTTCCGTGAAAATGCCTTCGCTCTCGGCCAGCAGCGTGATGCCGTCCACGATCTCGGGATCGCTGGCGTCTTCTGACCAGCCGCCGCTGCCGGTGATCATTCTGGCGGCGTAGAAACCGTCGGCAGGATTGCCGATGGCGAGCGACCGCGCGATCGTCCTGGGCTTCTGCGGCTCAATCTCATTGCGTCCGGCTTTTACCGCCGCGCTGATGGGGCTGCAGCCAGTTGCCTGTGCGCCGAAGAACTTCACATGCCTGGATTCCACCAGGCCGAGCTCAATCAACTCGCGGAACGCCTTGTTGATTTTGCCGATCAACGACCCGCCGGCCATTGGAACGACAACGTTATCAGGCAGTCGCCAGCCCAGCTGTTCGGCGATCTCGTAGCCCACGGTCTTCGAGCCTTCGGCATAATAAGGACGCAGGTTCACGTTCACGAATCCCCAGCGATGCTTATCGGCAATCTGCGAGCACAACCTGTTCACGTGATCATAATTGCCATCAATGCGGACGATGGTTGCGCCATACACCTGCGTGCCGAGAATCTTTGCCGGCTCCAGATCGGAAGGGATGAACACGCAGGCTTTGAAGCCGCCGCGCGCCGCCTGCGCTGCCACCGAGTTGGCCAGATTGCCGGTGGAAGAGCAGCTGACTACCTCAAATCCGAACTCGCGGGCTTGCGTGAGTGCCACGGCCACCACGCGGTCTTTAAAGCTCAGCGTAGGGAAGCAAACGGAATCGTTCTTCAGATAAAGAGATTTTGTGCGGAAGGTCTCACCCAGCGTGGGCGCTTTGACCAGCGGGGTGAAACCGACGGGCAATGACAATGATGCGTCATAGTGTTCCGGGAGCGGAAGCAATTCTTTGTAGCGCCAGAGATCTGTAGCACGTGCCGCGATTTTGTCGCGACTGATCTCCGGCTTGATGGCAGCCAGATCATAAGCTACCTCCAGCGGAGCAAAACAATTCTGGCAGAACGAGATTGGCTGGTTCCCCCACGTGGTCTGGCATTCACGGCATCGCAATTGATAACGTACGCTTGTGCTCATTGAGTGTTCTCTCTTTCCAGGCTGCCGCAGCGTTTGAGTGCCTGGATGACTTTCAATCCCCAAAGCACAAAACCCACTGCCTGAGGCAGCGGGTTCAAGGATTGTATTTCTAAATCTTTGATGAACCTGTCCGCCTCAGTGTATGAACACACGCATAGCCATGGTGTGACAGCACATGGCCATGTTGGCGGAAGGCTTAAACATCGGTATTAATGATAACGGGGCGAGGGATTTCAGGCAAGAGGATACTGCGGTATTTGGTATTTGGTGTCTTTGTAGTTGGTAATTGGTAGTTGGTATTTGGAGCGCAGCCGCCCTACGGGTGCGTTCTGTGTTTTTTATCCCGAGCAAAGTGAGGGAACCCTGCGATCTCCGAAATGTTTGCATCAAAGACAGCCTTCGCCCAGTTGCTCTTGCCCTCACGGGGTGGAGCAGGCATTTATGCCTGCGGTAAAAGGAAAATAGAAGATCTTCGGCTTTAGCCGCTGAGGTTAAAAATACAAAAGAGTTTTACGAAGTTGTTTCCCCTTGTCATCCGTCATTTCAACCCGCAGCCGAGGGTGGCTGGGCTCCAAATACCAAATACCAATACCAAATACCAAATACCGCCCCATCAACTCGTCATCAACTCCTTCGCCCGCAGCGTCGTTTCAATGACGGCTTTGATCAGCGTTACGCGCAGGCCGCCTTTCTCCAGTTCAATGAGGCCTTCAATGGTGCATCCCGCGGGCGTGGTGACAGCGTCTTTCAGCAGCGCCGGATGATGACCCGTTTCGAGCGCAAGCTTGGCTGCGCCGAACATAGTTTGTGCTGCCAGGGTGGTGGCAAGATCGCGCGGGAGTCCAACTTTCACGCCCGCTTCAGCAAGTGATTCGAGAATCACAAAAGCAAATGCCGGCCCGCTGCCGGAGAGCGCGGTGATGGCGTCCATGTGTTTTTCGTCGACAATCACTGCGCGGCCCACGCTCTCAAATAAACTCTTGGCAGTTTCCAGATGTTCTTTGCGCGCGGAAGGTCCAGCGCAGAGCGCGGTCATGGCAGCCCCGACCATTGCCGGAGTGTTGGGCATCGCTCGCACTACGTGAACGTTCTTTGCCACCTTCTGCTGGATAAATCCAGTCGTGGTGGAGGCGGCAATGGAGATAAGCAGCGTCTCCGGCCCCAATATCGGCGAAATTTCTTCCAGCAGTTGTCCCAGTGCCTGCGGCTTTACGCCCAGAATAATGATGGGCGTTCCCGTGACGGCCGATTTGTTGTCCGTGGTAACGGTAACGCCGCTCAACTCGCGCGCCAGTTCGCGGCGATGTTCGTCATGCTGCACCGTGGCCACCACTTCATCTTTGGTGATAAGGCCATGCTCCAGAAAACCCTGGAGAAGGATGGTGCCCATTTTCCCGCAGCCCAGAATGGCAATCTTCTTATTGCCTTTGGCCTGTGCGGATTTTTTGGTTTGAACTTCCGTTACGGAAGCAGTCATCGTCGCTGGTTTCCTTTCAGCGCTATTTACCTGTCAATCGCTTCACTATTTCCGCGGCCGCAACGTCCGCCCGTGCGGCAATCTGCTGCGGCGTCTGGTCCTGTATGGGATGTTCCACATACACCGCTTCAAATCCTGGACGCCCGAGCGCTCCGGCCTGTATACGCGACGGAGAAATAAATTCCGTGGTCGCCACCGCAACCGCCGGTATGCCAAGATTTTCCAGCTTCACCGTGTCGTGCATACTGCACGTTGTGCAGGACCCTCAATCGGCCAGCCCTTCGATCACCGCGTCCACGCCGCGAAGCTGCTCTATCAGCGCGGCGGGCGCGTTCTTTGTATAAGTTGGTTTGGTCAGCCGAATTACATCAGAAGCTTCATAGCGCGTGCGCAGAAGCTGTTCCAGACGGTCAAGAAAAAAACGCCCCCCGGGCTTACTGATGTCCAGCAGTCCAATCTTCTTTCCTTTGAGCGTTGCCAGCCGTGCCGGAGCTACGCCCGCCTGCACCGTACCTTCATTGCCGGGATGAATCAGTGTTACTGCCATCATTCAACCTCTCTGAATAGTTAACCGGGCGCAATTACTTTTTTGCTTCAGGGATAGGATACGTCACCATCTGGCTGCCGGTTCGGACCGGTCACCCAGCTTCCCAATACGGCGGAGAACTTTCCTGCCGTTCCGCCCGCCACCACAATGCTGATTGCTTCGGGATGACGAAACTTCTGGTAACAGCGTTCGCCCTGAATCATGATCTCGCGATAATTAGCCTTCGCCTGCGTGCCCTCACCATTGTCGTTTTCCGCGTAATAGCGAACGGGAACGCCGGTGTTTTCGAAAAGAAAATCGCGCACCTGCTGCTTGTGGGTGAAGCTATCACGATACAACGTTTTGGCATGCTCGGGACAGAGCACGACGATGGCTTCATGGTTCATGCAGTTGCGATAGCTCCACACCGTGGCCAGGACCTGGCAGATGGCGCGAAGCAACGTTTCTCCCTTTTGTGCCGTATGCTCGCTCACGCCGCGTGGCGGCTCGGCAGCAAATAAAGTCAGCGCGCTCTGGTCGCGACTGAAACCACGGTCCACGTGGAATGGCTCCCAGGGGTTGTCTTCTTCGTTCTCGGCGATACAAAAGGAAAATTTTCCCGGATTCCCGAGCGCTGACATGTCAATGCCATCGGGTCTTGCGCCGCCAATGTTCAGCAGTATCAACTGCAGCGCTCGTCCCAGCGTACTGTTCGCCCGGGCCACATTGCTGAAGACGTTCTGCCTGCTCCAGAATCCCAACTCTTTCCGTACCGGGCCATTGACTACGATCAGTGGCGCCGCGAAGTGCGTGGTCGCCTGAACACCATGGGTGTTGAAGTTTTCATCGCATATCGCCCGCACCAGAGGAATGAGTACGCGCATCATCTCTGGAGGGCAACCGGCCATCACGGCATTCGCGGCAATCTTTTCTACGGTAGCTTCGCCGTAGATCGGCGGTATGCGGCCCACTACGCTTTGGGGAGTAAGATCGCAGGCATTTAGCATGGCCTCAACTCGCTCCACCGTGGGAGGCACTACCGGCAATGCATCGCCAAAGTTTTCCCGGCAGTATTCCAGCGCATCCTCATTGTCTTTAAGAGTGATGCGAGACGCAGGCTCGGCTATACGACGTAACAAGGTTGGTTCGGTTCCGGCGCCTGCCGCGTCCGTTACCGGCTCCAGATGTCGTGACCCGCAGCCTGGTTTCCAGGCCGGTGCACCATCATTTTCTGGAGCAATCGCCGGCCGATCCAATGTTTGGGCCAGCGCGTTGAGTCCCGCTTTGTCGAAACCAACCAGTGTTTGCAGCACTTGGCCGCTTTCATCCAGCAAATACATGGTTGGCACGGATTGCGGATCGTAGGCCTTCGTGAACTTCCAGCCGGAATCCACGGAAACGCGATAGCTGATTCCCATGTCTTTGACGAATTGTTGAGTGCGAGCGTCATCATCCTGGGAAAGGCCGATCACCTGCACCGCGTCACTGCCGAGCGCATTTAAATAGGGAAGGGCGAGCTGGCAGGTGGGACAATCTGTTTCAAAGAAGACCAGGAGAGCTTTCTCGCCCGAGCGGTAGCCAGGAAGAGAGAGCAAATTGGGAACCTGATCCAGAGTCCGCGACACCATAGGTTACAAAGATAGACGTGAATTCAAGTCAATTACAAGCCAGTTGGAATGCGCGGGCCAAACCCGGCATGCTGCTGTTCATAGCCTGCTATTTCGGCCTCATGCTTTAAGGTCACGCCAATCTCATCCAGACCCTCCAGCAGACAGGTGCGGCGAAAAGGATCGGCGATGAAGATGCTGGTGAAGCCGTCACTGCCCTTGAGGCTGCAGGCGCGAAGATCAACCGATAGCTCATAGCGGCCAGCGTCGCGGACGCGCGATTTCAGATCATCGATCACGTCGCCGGCAAAGTGATGGTCAGAACGCCATTCTTCACGCAATTGTTGGCGAAGATATCGGCGAAAGCCGGGGCAATCAGCGCGCGAAATCCGTAGTCGCGCAGGGCCCACACGGCATGTTCACGCGATGATCCACAGCCAAAATTCTTGCCGGCCAGAAGAATGCTTGCGCCTGAGTACTCCGGCGCATTCAATGCGAACGCAGGATCGGGCTTCCCCTCGGCATTAAACCGCCAGTCGAAGAAAAGACAATCCTGGTATCCGGTGCGTTCTGTCCGCTTGAGAAATTGCTTGGGAATGATCTGGTCAGTGTCCACGTTTTCGCGGTCCAGCAAAGCGACGGTTCCGTGATGTGTGGTGAATTGCTGCATGAATCTAGTCCTTGTATTGCCAGTGGCGGATATCGACGAAGTGTCCGGCTACGGCGGCGGCAGCAGCCATCGCCGGGCTGACCAGATGTGTGCGACTGCCTGCACCCTGTCGCCCTTCAAAGTTGCGATTGCTGGTGGATGCGCAACGGTCGCCGGTTTTCAGCCGGTCAGAATTCATGCCCAGACACATGGAACATCCGGCTTCACGCCACTCGAAGCCTGCATCCAGAAAAATCTTGTGCAGGCCTTCTTTTTCTGCGGCGTGCTTGACCTGCTGTGACCCAGGCACAACCATGGCCTGTACGCTTTTGGAAACCTTATAACCTCTCACCACGCCGGCAGCAGCGCGCATGTCTTCAATACGCGCATTGGTGCATGAGCCGATGAATACGTGATCCACCGCAATGTCTTCAATCCGCGTGCGAGGTTTCAATCCCATATAAGTTAGGGCGCGTTCCATGCCGCCGCGTTCGGAAGAGTCCGCTGCGCTGGCCGGATCAGGAACTTCTCCGGTAACAGGAGCGGCCATCCCGGGATTGGTGCCCCATGTCACGAACGGCGCAAGCTGCGTAGCGTCGATATCGACCGTACGGTCGAACTTTGCTCCCGGATCGCTGGGCAGCGTTTTCCAATAGGCAACCGCATCGTCCCAGGCTTTTCCCTGCGGAGCAAAGCGCCTGCCGTGCAGATAATCAAATGTTGTCTGGTCGGGGGCAATCATTCCGGCGCGCGCGCCGCCTTCAATACTCATGTTGCAGATGGTCATGCGAGCTTCCATCGATAACGCGCGAATCGCTTCGCCGGCGTACTCAATCACGTGAGCTGTGGCGCCGTCGATTCCGATCTTCGCAATCAATCCCAGGATCATGTCTTTGGACGTGACGCCGGCGGCAATGCGGCCGCTAAAGTTGACCAGCATGCTTTTGGGCTTTTTCTGCACGAGGCATTGCGTGGCCATCACGTGCTCAACTTCTGATGTGCCGATGCCGAAGGCCAGAGCGCCAAAAGCGCCGTGGGTGCTCGTATGGCTGTCACCACAGACAACGGTCATACCTGGCTGCGTCAGTCCCAGCTCCGGGCCAATCACGTGAACAATGCCTTGCTCGGGGGCGTCCAGATCATAGAGTGTTACACCGAACTCGCGGCAATTGTGACGCAAGGCCTCCACCTGGTTGCGGGCCAATGCATCGTCAATCAACAGTCGATTGACGGTAGTGGTGGGAATGTTGTGGTCGAGCGTGGCAATGGTCTTGTCAGGACGGCGCAACTTTCGTCCGGCCACGCGCAAGCCTTCAAAGGCCTGCGGTGACGTGACTTCATGCACAAGGTGCAGGTCTATATAAAGGATGGCCGAACCTTCCGCGCCGTCGCACACGCGGTGTGAGTCCCAGAGCTTGTCGAAGAGTGTTCGTGCCGCCATGGTTGCGCCTTAGACTGCGTGGTAGGCAAAGCGCCGGTCAAGCCGCGCGACAAATGCTTTCTCAATCAGGCTGCCCATCTCGCGGGTGCCAACAATCTTGCCGCGGCCTTCACGTGCCAGATCCGCCGTTCTGTACCCTTCATCCAGGACCTGACGAATGGCTGCGTCAAGATCATCAGCTTCATTTTCCATACGCGCGGAATGGCGCAATAGCATTGCCGCCGTTGAGATGGCGCCAATCGGGTTGGCAATGCCTTTGCCTGCGATGTCCGGCGCCGAACCGTGGACGGGCTCATAAAGATCAACCTGTCCGCCGATGGTCGCCGAGGCCAGCATGCCCAGTGATCCGGTCAAGACGGCGGCTTCGTCGGTGAGAATGTCGCCAAAGAGGTTTTCCGTGACCACCACGTCGAAGCGGGAAGGCGTCATCATCAGGTGCATGGCGCATGCATCCACAAGAAGGTGATCAAGTTGGACGTCTGGATAATCTCTGGAGACTTCCGTCACCACCTTGCGCCAAAGCTGTGATGTTTCCAGCACGTTGGCTTTGTCCACAGACGTTACTTTCTTGCGGCGAGTCTGTGCCTGCTCAAAAGCCACGCGGGCTACACGTTCAATTTCCTCCACCGAGTAGCGCATGGTGTTGCTGGCTGAATTTCTGTCTTCTGCGTAGCCGCGAGGGGTGCCAAAGTAGAGACCGCCCAGCAACTCACGGATAAACAAAATATCAACACCCGGCAGCAGGGAATCTTTTAACGGCGAACAATCGTAGATGGGAGCGAATGACGCCGCGGGGCGCAAATTGGCAAATCCGCCCAGTCCGCTACGAAGTTTCAGCAATCCGCCTTCCGGACGCTTGGCCGGCACCAGATGGTCATAGTCGGGAGATCCCACAGCGCCAAGAAAAACAGCGTCGCTTTTGAGGCACGCCTCAAGTGTGCTGTCTGGCAGTGGAGAACCGGTAGTGCGAATGGCGGTGGCGCCGATCGGCTTCTCTTCAAAACGAAAATCTATTTTATGAAAGTTACCAACCGCTTCCAGGATGCGTACCGCTTCGCGGCAAACTTCCGGACCTATGCCATCACCAGGTAGAACCGTGATCTTGAAATACATGGATGAATCCCTTGTCCCCAAAAAATTCGATTGAAACTTAATTTGCGGCTGCAGCGCTGGCGTTCTGGCGAGCGGGCAACAGCGAGAGCAAATCCTGATCGTATATCTTATTTTTATTTTTGAGCAGTGTCATGAAACGAACATAAACGCCATCAAGCTCCGCGCGAGAAACTTCATGGCCCAGCTCCGCGAGACGTTTCCCCAAAGCATGTCGCCCGGAGTGCTTACCCAGTACAAGATCGTTCCCGGGCACACCCACGGATTCAGGCGTCATGATCTCATAGCATAACGGGTTACTGATCACGCCATGCTGGTGGATGCCTGCTTCGTGGGCAAAAGCGTTGCGCCCAACAATCGCTTTGTTCGGTTGCGGGCCGAAGCCGATCACCTCAGTCAGCATGCGACTGCTGGCATAAATTTCCTGGGTGTTGATTCCGCATTCGTACGGAAGTTGTGCCTGGCGGACACTCAGTGCCATGGCAATCTCTTCCAGGGAAGCATTCCCCGCACGTTCACCGATTCCGTTGATGGTGCATTCCACCTGGCGCGCTCCTGCCTGGATGGCGGCGAGCGTGTTGGCGACGGCGAGACCGAGGTCATTGTGACAATGCACTGACAGGGTAACTTTCTCGATTCCTTCCACCCGATTCTGGATAGTGCGGACCAGTGCCGCGAATTCGTCGGGAATGGAGTAGCCCACGGTGTCAGGAATGTTGATAGTGGTAGCGCCGGCCTGAACTGCGACCTGCACGAATCCGCAGAGAAAGTCGATGTCTGACCGTGTGGCGTCTTCAGGGGAGAATTCCACGTCGTCGCAAAGCGTGCGCGCATAAGAAACGGATTTGTAAACCTGCTCCAGGGCCTGTGAGCGAGTGATCTTCAGTTTGCATTGCAGGTGCAGATCAGAGCTGGCCAGGAATACATGGATGCGGGGACGCGCTGCGCCCTCCAATGCGGCCCAGGCCCGCCGGATATCGGGCGCAGATGCACGCGCCAGGCCGGCGATTACCGGGCGGCGAATCTCGCGTGAGACCGCCCTCACGGCTTCAAAATCGTCGTCGGAAGCAATGGGGAATCCCGCTTCGATGACATCGGCGCCGAGGCGCTCCAGTTGGCAGGCAAGACGCAGCTTATCGCGTATGCCCATGCTGCATCCGGGCGCCTGCTCTCCATCGCGCAGGGTTGTGTCAAAGAACGTAATCCGTGAGCGTTCCATTGCCAGCCTCCTCATTGCAATCAACGGTCTATGCTCAGGGGCGGAGATTCAATTAGTCAAATTTATAATTGTTTTACTTTACATAAATTCTTCTTATGCTATAAACAATCGTTCAAATCTCATAAGCGGGGCGAATCACATTGGACTTTTTCCAACTGGAAACTTTTCTCGCTGTGGCGCAGTCCGGCAGCTTTTCCAAAGCCGCCAAGGTGGTGCATCGCACCCAACCCGCAGTAAGCCAGGTGGTGCGTAAGCTGGAAGAAGAAGTGGGCGAAGCGCTGTTTGACCGGTCCGCACGCGACGGCATGCTGACCGACGCAGGCAGAGTTCTGGAAGAGTACGCGCAGAAAATGCTGAACCTGAGACGTGAGGCGCGCACGTCCATGCAGGAGCTGCGGCAAGTGCAGCGCGGCACGCTGGTGATCGCCGCGAATGAATTTACAGCGTTGTATTTGTTGCGTGTACTGGAAGAGTTCAGGCGCTTTTCGCCGATGATCAAGATTGAAGTCCGGCGTTCGCTCGCGAGTTCCATTGGCGCCCAGGTCGCCGATCATAGCGTGGAACTGGGCATTCTCTCTTTTCGTCCCGAGGATGCACACTTCCAGTCCATTGTGGTTTTCCGCGATGAGTTGGTCTTTGTTACGCCTCCGCGTCATCCACTGGCGAAAGCCAAAAACGTCAGCATCCGCCAGCTTGGAGCTGAGTCATTTGTCGCCCACAATGTGGTTTCCCCGTATCGAATGAAAGTGCTGGAAGCGTTCAAGAAATACAAAACGCCTCTTCGTCTTGACGTTGAGATGCCTACGATGGAAACGATCAAACGCTTTGTGGCCGCCGGAAATGGTGTGGCCTTGTTGCCCAGAATTTCCGTGGAAGCTGAACTTGCGCGGGGCGAGTTAATCTCTGTTCCGGTGCGTGAACTAAAACTGGAACGCAAGCTGCGCATCATTTATCGCAGGAACGGCCAGGTCTCGCATGCAGCCAGCGCCTTTCTAAAGATCGCGGAATCGGTGGCCGTCACGCACAAGGGGCAATACCTTTTTGAGCGCGAACGATGAAAAGATGAAAAGGAGAAAGATAAAAAAGAGCTAATTGTTTCGAACCGATGCTCAAGACCGCGATTCTAGAGACTAAGTCCGATTATTTGCAGGTTCGTATCGCAAGTATAAGAAAGAAGGCACACTCCAACCTCGCCCTCCCGCCACAGACTCCTGCCAGACTAAGAGACACATGCCAGAGGCGTGGTGCCGATAGTAAGTTGCTTAACCCTTTCAGCGCAAATCTAAATTCCTGCCTCTATCCGGCGCTCCTGTTTCGCTGAAACGCATCTAACCTTAGTCATGTTCAAACGCGAGCAGGCTTGCTCTCTTCTTAAGCAGGGAAATAGTCCCAGCGAAATTGCGCGCATCATGAGGGTCCGCACCTCGGATGTTTTGTATGACCTCTGGAGCAAGATCGGTGAAGGCGAGCTGCGCCGCTCTGATATCGCGTTTTCCCTGAAACGGCATTGCCGCAAGGCCATTGAAGAGGTGGTTGCGCTGGACAAAACCTCGTCGCCTGCGCGGATCGCACGTGAATTGGAAAAGCGCGGCATTACCTGTGACCGTTTTGATATCCGCATGTATCTTGATTTTCGCCGCGCTCCTGTTGTGCTTGGCGATATGTATGAAATTGTGCGTGGCATTGAAGTACGGCTTCATCGTTTCATGAAAGCGGTATTTATCCGTGAGTTCGGTGAGGAAGACTGGTGGAGAAGCGGTGTTCCGGACAACATTCGCGCGGAGTGTGCGGCCTTGCGTGAAAAAGATCCTGATCCCGCGCCCGAGCCATTCAATTACACACATCTTATTGCGCTACGCGAAATCCTCGATCGTAAGTGGGTGATCGTAAGCCAGTATCTCCCGTCTGATTTGGCGCAGAACAAGAAGGAATTACTGGAGAGACTGCTGCAGCTGAATCGGATACGGAATAACGTAATGCATCCTGTCCGCGGAGGCCAGCTGGCAGAAGAAGAATTTGAATTCGTGTTCAACCTTGACGCTGATCTGGGACCGCTTGGCTTGCCCGAAGCGCAGGCGGCGGAGAAGGCAGAGAAGGAAGACAAACCACTAACAGTTCCTGGCGAGGAACAACCATCGGCTGAGACCAAAGCTCCCGTGGCTGCAGAACTCGTCAGCAAGCTTTCACCACTTGATCCTGTAATGCCAGCTCAGGAATTTGCAACGACAGAGCAAGACGCTAGTGGCGAAGATTTCATTCCGAGTATCAGGATAGCTTAATCCAAAGAGCGCTTGCGTAGAGAGCGCATGAGTGCTTCACGCATGCTCATTTGTAGGACTCCATGAATGCACAAGAAATTATCCATGCCTGGGGCAGGATTCTCACCGGCAGGCGCCCCTCGCTATCGATTGAACTAACCCGGGAATGCCCCCTACGTTGTCCCGGATGCTACGCGTATGAGCCCGGCCATGCGGGAGAAGGATTGTCCTTGCGTCAGCTTTCTGACTACAAGAATGACGAACTTGTGGCCAAAGTGCTGGAAGTCGCGGATGAATACCGTCCATTGCATATCTCGCTTGTTGGCGGAGATCCGCTGGTGCGTTATCGCGAACTGGATGCGTTGCTTCCACAGCTCTCCCAACGTGGCATTCACGTCCAGGTGGTAACCAGTGCGTTCCGCCAGATCCCGGCAAAGTGGGCCGCCATCCCTCGCGTTTACATCGTGGTTTCCATCGACGGTCTTCGCGAGGAGCACGACTTGCGCCGCCGACCTGCCACTTATGATCGCATCATTCAGAATATTGCCGGCCACCGTGTCACCGTGCATTGCACCATCACGGCGCAGATGATGCAGCGGCGCGGTTATCTTCAGGATTTTCTGGATTTCTGGACGCCACGAGATGAGATCAAGAAAATATGGTTCAGTCTGTTCACGCCGCAAAAAGGTGCGGAAGCGCTGGAGATACTTTCCCCGGATGAACGCAAACGGGCGGTAGATGAATTGCTACGCTTGCAATTGCTTTATCCCAAGATTGATATGGCGCGTGGCGCCATCCGCGAGTTTCTGCAGCCGCCCTCATCGCCGGCCAAGTGTATCTTTGCCCAAACCACGGACATCATCTCGGCGGATCTTAAGACCAAAGTCTTGCCGTGCCAGTACGGCGGTAATCCTGATTGCTCGCAATGCGGCTGCGTCGCCTCCATGGGTATGGCCGCTGTTGGGCACCACAAACTTGGAGGCCTGGTGCAATTGGGGACCATCTTTAAAGCTTCGTGGGCGATCGGTAGAGCGGTGCGGAAATCTGGCGGACCGTCGAAAGACCGTCGACCGCCTGGACCCCTGGCGCAAGATCCATCCGAACGCGTGGCATAGATGGAGTGAACAAAAAAACCGGGCGAGAGTTTCGCCCGGCTGACTTTCTGCAAAGTAAGACTATTTCTCTTGAACTCGCGGTGAGGCCGGCTCGCGCGCCGAACCGCGCGCCATAGGAGCATAGACCGAGCTAGCCACGATCCAAATTCTCAAGCGGTTTGGAGCGAAGCGACAAAGGAATCAGTACTTCGGGACTTTCGGATCTACGCGATCGGCCCAGGCCAGAATGCCTCCCGCCAGATTACTGGCTTTGGTGAAACCTGCCTGACGCAAAAATCCGACGGCCCGCGCGCTGCGTGCGCCGGAGCGGCAATGAACAATCATCTCTTTGCTGGGATCGAGTTCACTTACGCGTCTGGGCAAATCATTCAGCGGAATCAGATGGCCGTTCAGATTGCAAATCTGATATTCGTGCGGCTCACGAACGTCCAGAATAAAGATGTCTTCTTTTGCGTCCAGCTTCTGCTTTAATTCTTCCACACTGATTTCCGGTACTCCGCTCTGGTTCACTGGTGTCTCCTGTCCGCGTATTCCGCAGAACTCTTCGTAGTCGATCAGTTTAGTCACGGTAGGATGCGTTCCGCAAACCACGCAATCGGGGTTCTTGCGCAGCTTCAATTCACGGAACTTCATGCCCAGCGCATCCACCAGCAGAAGCCGGCCCACCAGCGGATTTCCGGTACCCAGGATCAGTTTAATTGTCTCAGTGGCCTGGATCAGGCCGACCAGTCCGGGAAGAATCCCGAGTACGCCGCCTTCCGCACAGGATGGAACCAGGCCCGGCGGTGGCGGTTCCGGATACAGGCAGCGGTAACACGGACCATCTTTGGCCCCGAACACGCTGGCCTGGCCTTCGAAGCGGAAAATCGATCCATAGACATTCGGTTTGCCGGTGAAAACGCACGCGTCGTTGACTAGAAAGCGTGTGGGGAAATTGTCTGTGCCATCCACGATGATGTCAAAGTCGGCAAAGATCTGGAGCGCATTATCGCTGGTCAGCCTGGTGGGAAAGGTCTTCACGTTGACGTAAGGATTGATTTCCGCCAGCTTCTGACGCGCTGATTCCAGCTTGGGCTTGCCCACATCGCCGGTGAAGTGGATGATCTGGCGTTGCAGGTTGGTGAAATCGACTACGTCGAAGTCGACCAAACCCAGCGTGCCCACACCGGCAGCAGCCAGGTAAAGCGCCAGAGGTGAGCCCAGACCTCCGGTCCCGATGCATAAAACGCGAGCGGCCTTGAGCTTTAGCTGCCCGTCCATGCCCACTTCCGGCATGATCAAGTGTCGCGAATAACGCAGGACTTCATCATTATTTAATGTAGGCAGCTCTGGCGCGATGGTGATGGCCATGAAAGGTTCCTTTCGTCAGTGATATCGATTTTATGTCAGTGCTTGCCGGTACGCGGCAGAAGGGAGGCCGCGCTAGCGGCTGATGGCGCACATTCGATGTTGGCGACAAGGTTCGAAAAACATACCCGATTATAGACTTTGCCTGCGCGATCTACAAAAGCCGTCCACAAAAGCTCGTCCTAGAAAGATGCAAGTCGCAGATCGTTTTTGTAGGTGGTGATCTCGATATGTTCCTGGACAAAATGCTTGTTCTCTTCTGTGCCCACCAGGATAAACGAAGTAGTTGCCTCCGCATGGCCCTGCAGCACGCTGGTGATCATGTAAGAGCAGTCAAACCAGTGCGCCTCGGCAAGGTCAGTGGACGAATAGCGCGCCGGATGGTCGGGATGGGAATGATAAAAGCCAATAATTTTTTCGTTTCGGCTGCGGGCCAGCTTATGGGCCGCCACCACCTGTTCCGGGTGGATGCTGTAACGATCCTTGGGGGAATCTTTACGCGCGTTGTCACAAGTGATGGTCAGAGTGACCAGACGAATTTCTCCCGAATCGAGACCGAGAAGGATCCCGCAGCATTCGTTTGGATAACTACGTTCAGCTTCCCAACGAATTAGATCGTAATCCGCCTTGCTGATTTGCAGCATAGGGGCCTCTCCAGGGAAGTGGCTGGATTTTGTACGGGCAGTCCGGAAGAGCTGCTCGGGACGAAGGGCCACATCTTATTCGATCACGCACCGGAATGCATCAACTTTGCAACAATTATTTCCCACAATCGAATGCACCGTAGATGGAGCAATTACTGCTTAAATTGCTGTATCTGAATACCCTTAGGGTAGTCGCGGGCGATTCCTTGCCTAGGAAAAACTTTTTTCTTGTTCTTGTTGACATCCGACAAGACGGCCGTCTAATGTCTTGTCGACATTCGAGAGGAAGCAATGGGAAACCAGATTGAGCTGCTGCAAGGCACATTGGACTTGATGATCTTAAAAACGCTCGCCCTGGGGCCGATGCATGGCTGGGGAATTTCCCAGCGCATTCAACAAGTGTCAGAAGAAGTATTGCAGGTGGGACAGGGCTCCCTTTATCCGGCGCTGGCGCGGCTGGAACAACGAGGGTGGATCGCTTCTGAGTGGAGTACTTCTGAGAACAACCGGCGGGCCAAGTTCTACTCATTGACCAGGGTTGGCACTCGGCAACTGGAAAAAGAAATGGGCGAATGGGAACGTCTGTCGGCGGCCATCGCGCTGGTCCTGGCACAAGGATGACCTGGCACAAGGATGACCTGACACAAGGGTGATCTGCAAGAACAAAAGGGTGATCTGCAAGAAATGATAGGAGCTTGAGAATGTCCTGGAAAAACCTTCTGGCAATGTTTAAACGTCACAGCAAAGCGGAACGTGAGTTTAATGACGAAATGCGCTTTCATCTGGAGCGGCAGATCGAACAGCATATTGCCGCCGGCCTGTCGCCCGAGGAAGCGCGCCGGCAGACGCTCATCGAATTCGGAGGGGTACAGCAGACCAAAGAGAATGTCCGTGAAACCAGAAGCCATCATTTTTTTGACGTCATAGCCCAGGACACTCGCTATGCGTTGCGACTGCTGCGGAAGACGCCGGTGTTCACCTCAATTGCGGTACTTACGCTGGCGCTGGGTATTGGCATGAACACGGCTATTTTCAGCCTCATTGATGGCGTACTGTTTCGCACGTTGCCGGCGCACAAGGCGGAAGAACTTGTTCTGTTGAAGTGGCACGCGCGCAAAAGGCCGCAACTCATGAGCCAGCGCGGTTACGGCTACTGTGAAAGTCACTTTGAAGGAACGGATTACAGAAGCTGCTCGTTCTCTCTGCCATGGCTGAAAGAAGTGGCGACCCAGAAGAACTTGTTCTCTGACGTGGCTGCCATGGCTGGTGGCGGCAGGATCAACCTGAGTGGAAACGGCCCGGCCACCATCCTGAATGGAGCACAGTTGGTGTCAGGAAGTTTTTTCCAGACCATCGGGATTCTAGCGTCGATGGGAAGGACTCTTTTGCCCGCGGATGACGACGTGAGCGCGCCCGCGGTGATGGTAATCAGCCATGGCTATTGGAAAAGCGCATTCGGCGGCACGGCTGAAACAGTTGGAAAGTCGGTGCGTCTGAACGGTGTTCCGTTCACCATTGTGGGGGTCATGGCGCCGGACTTCAGCGGTATAACGGCTGGGGACCAGGTTGATGTCTGGCTTCCTTTGTCATCCGAGGCCCGTCTGGATCCGGGTTGGACCGCCAAGGACGATAGTTATCAATTCTGGAAGATTGACATCCTTGCCCGCTTGAATCCCGGCGTGCAACGCAAACAGGCCCAGACAATCTTGACAGGCATGTTTCGTAATCACACATTCAATGCGCCCAAACCTCTTTTTCAGGCAGGGGATGATCCCGGGATCGACTTGCCATCTGCCCAGGAAGCTCTGTATTTTCCACGAGCTCAGGTGATGAATCCGCTTTATGTTGCCATGGCTGCCGTTGGATTAGTGCTGTTGATTGCATGCGCAAACATTGGTGGATTGCTGCTCACGCGCTCGGCCGCGCGGTCACGCGAGATCGCAGTCCGTTTAACGCTCGGCGCCAGGCGCGGGCGAATTGTGACTCAGTTGCTGATTGAAAGCCTGCTTCTATCCCTGGCAGGCGCTACGCTTGGCCTTCTGATAGGGCGCTGGGGATCGCGCGCGATTATCCTCATGGTAAAAACCGAACCATCCGAGCCGCTGCCTTTCAGGGCCAGTTTTGATTGGCGTGTTCTGGCGTTCACGTTTGCCGTTGCGCTTATTGCGGCCATTTTATTCGGGCTTGCTCCAGCTCTACGCAGCCTGCGTGTGGACCTGACTCCTGCGCTCAAGTCGGGAAGCGCCGCGTCCGCAGGTGATTTAAAACAAGGCCGCTGGCTCAGTCTGGGTAGCTTGCTGGTCGTGGCTCAGGTCACGCTTGCGATTGTGGCTTTAATGGGCGCAGGCCTGCTCTTGCGAACGCTTACTAATTTGAAGAGCGTGGAACTTGGATTTGATCCCAACAACGTGCTTCTGTTCGGAGTGGACCCGAGCCTTGCCGGTTACAAACCTGCGCAGATCCATTCACTCAACCAGGAATTGCAGGAGAAGTTTGCGGCGCTTCCGTCCGTGAAGTCGGTCAGCTATTCCTGGGAGCCGCTGCTGGCCGGCAGCCTCTGGGACACAGATTTTCATCCCCCGGGAATGCCGGATGATCAAGTTGCGGACACCGACTATATGCCGGTGGGGCCTGGATTCTTCGAGGCTATGCGCATTCCGCTGAAAACCGGCCGTGATTTCAATGCCGCTGACTACGCAATTACGACCGCGCGCGATTCCAGACCAAGGGACGCAAATCCCGATCCCAACGCACCGCCGATTCCGATTATTGTGAATGAGACTTTTGCCAGACGTTTTCTTGGCAACACCAATCCGATTGACCAGCACATCGAACAGGGAAAGCCGGAAGACAAGACCGAGCCGCGTGGCACCGGATGGCGGATCATCGGCGTGGCCGGCGACACCAAGTATGACGGCTTGCGAGCGGACGTGAGACCGGTGATGTATGCGCCTTTGTCGGGTGGCGGATTTTTTACCATCCGTACCGCGGGCGATCCGCGACAACTGGTTCCAGCCATTCGTGATCTGGTCACACGACGCGACAGCAACCTGGCCATGTACAGGGTGACCACACAGATGGAGCAGATGAATGGACAGATGCACGTTGAACGTCTGCTGGCGCAGCTGAGCGCTTTCTTCGGCGCATTGGCGTTGATTCTGGCCTGCGGCGGAATTTACGGATTGCTTTCCTATGAGGTCACGCGGCGTACGCGTGAAATTGGCATACGTATGGCCATCGGTGCTCAACGTCTGGACGTGATTCGGATGGTAGTGCGGCAAGGCATCATCCTTGCAGTGGTAGGAGTCATCGTGGGCGCAGCCGCGGCCTTCGGCGCCACGCGAATCATGAACACAATGCTGTACCACGTGAAGGCCATGGATCCCATGACGCTGGCCGTGGTTTCAGCTCTGCTTCTGCTGGTGAGTCTGGTGGCATGCTTCCTGCCGGCGAGACGAGCGACGCGCGTTGATCCATTGATTGCTTTGCGGTACGAGTAACTGGAGAAAGCGAATGGAGCCGCTGAAATTTTTCCGTCGTTTATTTGGCAGGTCAAAGAACGAAGCCGACATGCAGGAAGAGTTTGCTTTCCACATTGAGGCTGAGGTCGAGAAAAACATCCGCCTGGGTATGACTGAAGACGAAGCTCGCCGCCAGGCTTTAATCGAGTTCGGCGGCGTACATCAGATCCGGGAACAAGTGCGTGACGTCCGTAGCGTGCGCATTCTTGATGTGCTTCTACAGGACGCGCGGTACTCAGTTCGCCTTCTGCGCAAATCACCGGCATTCACCTCCATTGCTGTGCTTACGCTGGCACTCGGCATCGGTATGAACACCGCCATCTTCAGTCTGATTGAAGCCGTAATGTTCCGTTCGCTTCCAGTGCGTGATCCTGAGGGCCTGGTGGTGTTGAAGTGGGAGGCCAGGAAGGAACCCGACAGCGACGGAATGGCGGATTTCGGCGATTGCAATGATCCCCGTGGACACCGGTTATCCGGATGTTCGCTGCCATTGCCGCTGGTGAATGAAATCCCGGCGCAGACAAACGTTTTTACGAGTCTTGCCGCATCGACTGGAATTGGACAAATGGACCTGCTGGGAGGCAGTGGTCCTGCCAAACGCGTACAGGGTCAGTTCATATCCGGTGGGTACTTTGACATGCTTGGAATCATGCCTGCCGCTGGCCGCCTGTTCTCTCCAGCCGACGATCAGCCGAGTGCGGACCCAGTGGTGGTGCTTAGCTACAAATTATGGCAGAGCCAGTTTGCGGGATCCCACGCGATCCTCGGTAAAACGATCCGCCTGAACAACAAACCCTATAGTGTTGCCGGCGTGGCGGAGCCTGGATTTGATTCACTCTCCATGGCAAACTTCTTTGATCTCTGGGTCCCGCTGGTGCAGCAAAAAGAACTGGCTGGCCGCTGGTCTCCTTTGCAGACCGGGATGGGTTCTTTCTCGTACACAATTCTTGGGCGGGTTAAGCCCGGCGTTCCAGTTTCGCAGGCGGAGGCCGCTGCCAGTGTGGTGTTTCGCAACGCTACCGTGTATCGGGATCGTCCAATCTTCAAATCCGATGATGAGCCGCACCTGAAACTAAAGCCAGCGCAAAAGGAACTGCGTGGCCGTTATCATGAAGTGTTGCGGCCGGTCTACGTGCTGATGCTCTGTGCGGGCATCCTGTTGTTGATTGCATGCGCCAATGTTGCCGGACTGCTGGTGGCGCGCGCCGCCAGCCGCGAACGTGAGATCGCCGTCCGTTTGGCACTGGGGGCAGGGCGAAACAGGCTGCTTGGGCAACTGCTGGTGGAAAGTCTTACTCTCTCCATGATCGGAGGAGCATTGGGATTGCTCCTCGCAGGGTGGGGGGCGCGCCTGCTCACGGCACATCTTTTTGGCGATAATTCGCGCCCACCTACCTTTTCTCCCCATCTTGACTGGCGTGTCCTGGCCTTCACGGCAGGTATGTCAATTCTTACCGGCGTGATATTCGGTATGGCGCCTGCCTTTCGCAGCCTGCGCGTTGACCTGACGCCCTCGCTCAAATCTGCTGATAGCTTCAGCTCAGCGGGAACACGGAGAGGCCGCTTCACGATGGGAAATCTTCTGGTGGCTACGCAGGTTGCCCTGGCAGTTGTGGTGTTGGCGACCGCCGGTTTGATGATGCGCACGCTCAGCAACCTGAAGAGTCTTGATCCGGGATTTGATACCAGCCATTTGCTGTTATTCAGCTTAAACCCAAGATTGGAAGGATATAAAGGACCGCAGGTCGGGCATCTCTACCGTGAACTGCAACAAAGGTTTTCTTCTCTGCCTGGAGTGAAGTCCGTGAGTTACTCATGGGCGCCCCCGCTCTCCGGCAGCCATATGGTCACAATGCTTCATCGGCCGGGCACGCCGGCGGCGTCCAAAGACCGGGTGAAAGTAGACATCAATCAAGTTGGGCCGGGTTTTTTTACAACCCTGAAAATACCGAGACTGGCCGGCAGGGACATTACGCCCGCCGAGTTTGAGGCTGCGTCACAATCGAATCCGGCGGAACCCGGCAAACTGCCCGAGCCCGTGATGGTGAACCAGTTATTTGCCAGGACTTATTACGCCAATCAGGATCCATTGGCAAAAATCTTCGGCGATTCACTGCCGGATGGTAAATGGCCGGGTTCTCCCGGATATGAGATTGTGGGCGTGATAGGCGACGCCAGGTACAGCAACTTGCGCGACAATGTTCAACCGGCCATCTATATCGCAGCCAGGGACGGTGATGCGTCGTTCGAACTGCGCACCACATCTGATCCGGCATCGTTAGCCTCAGCCGTGCGTAGAACGTTGAGCAGCGTTGATGACAACCTCACCATCGTCCACGTTGACACGCAAGAGGAGCAAATCGATTTCCTGTTGTCGGACGACCGCATGGTGGCCCAGCTCTCCAGCTTTTTCGGACTGCTGGCGTTGGTGCTGGCCTGCATGGGCCTGTATGGATTGCTCTCCTATGAAGTCACTCGCAGAACGCGGGAAATCGGGATTCGCATGGCTATTGGCGCCCAGGCTGGGAATGTGGTCCGTCTGGTGGTCGGGCATGCTGCTCTGGTAGCGGCTTTGGGTGCGGTGGCAGGAATTGGTATCTCGCTTGCTGTGAGCCGGTTGGTGAAGTCTTTTCTGTTTGGAATCAAACCCGGCGATCCAATCACCCTGATATCAGTCACGGTCCTGCTGGCGATGGTGGCGCTGGCTGCATGCCTGCTGCCGGCACGGCGCGCCACGCGCGTAGACCCACTGATTGCACTGCGTTACGAGTAGCCGAGGTCAAACATGTCGAGATGGAAATCTATTCGCGGTCTTTTCTTGAGAAAACAGAAGGAATCAGATATCCGGGAAGAACTTTCTTTTCACCTTGAAGAAGAGGTCAGAAAGAACGTCAACTCCGGCATGGCAGAAGAAGATGCGCGCCGTCAAGCATTGATCGAGTTTGGAGGACTGCAGCAGACTCGCGAAGCCGTGCTGCAAGTCCGCTGGTGGCATAGTATTGAAACTGTCTTTCAGGATCTTCGTCACGGCGTCCGCCTTCTGCGCAAATCGCCAACCTTCACTTTGGTAGCTGTTCTAACCATTGCGCTGGGCGTTGGAAGCAACACCGCCATCTTCAGCACGTTCCTGGAAGTCTTGTATCCCACCTGGGGTCTTGCTAAAGCAAACCAACTTGTTGACATCCGCGAAGCCACCGCCACCAGCAGAGGTTTTATGGTTTCGGCAGGCAATTTTGAAGATTACCGCCGTCGCCAGCAGACATTTCAAAACCTCTCTTTATGGATGGATCAAAGCCTCAACCTGACCGGACGCGAAAGACCTGATCGCCTCATCGGTGGCTTTGTCTCCGATAATTTCTTTGCCATGCTCGGCGTCTCTCCGGTATTGGGGCGTACTTTTCTTCCCGGGGAAGACCGGGTTGGAGCGTCGTATGCAGCAGTGCTGGGGTACACCGCGTGGAAGAAACGTTTCAGCGGCGATGTAAGCATTCTCGGGCAGCAGATCGTGCTGAACAATGAACCCTATACAGTTGTTGGTGTGATTCCAGCGAACCTGGAAAAGTTTGTGCCCGTTGATGTCTACATCACCGCGCAGCACCATCCGGCCTACACCATGGATCGGCAGGCTAAAACCATGGGTTTAATGGGCCGTCTCAAAGACGGTGTTTCCCGCCAAAGCGCTGTCGCTGACCTGAGCGCCATTGCCGGCACTCTCGCCCATGACTACCCGCAGAGTAATAAGGGAATACATATTGAGATTGATAGCTTGCGGGAAATGATGAGGGGTGACATGCGCGCGCCATTGTCGATGCTGGTTGGCGCCGTGGCCCTCGTGATGCTCATCATGTGCGCTAATCTGGCGAACCTTCTGCTGGCCAGAGGCATGGCTCGCCAAAAAGAAATTGCAGTGCGCTCAGCGTTGGGCGCCGCCCGTGCACGACTGGTCAGGCAGTTCTTCTGCGAGTCGCTACTCATCTCAATTTCGGGCGGGGCGTTGGGTGTGCTGGTTGCCATCCAACTCCTGGGATTGATTAGAAAGATCAGCCCCATTGAAATGGATATTGATGTTTCCGGACTGCTTGATTACCGCGCCCTCTCATTCACGATTGCGATTTCAGTGGGTGCGGGAATTCTTTTCGGCATCGCGCCTGCATGGCGATTTTCAAAAGCTGACGCTGGATCTGTCTTGCATTCCGGAACCCGGGAGACCGGCTCACGCGGAAATTCCTGGTTGCGTTCGGCTTTTGTTGTTGTTCAGGCTGCTTTGGCCGTTGTGCTGGTTGTAAGTTCTGGCCTGCTGTTAAAGAGCCTTTCAGCCCTCACCCGTTCGGCATCAGGATTTAACACGAGTCATTTGTTGACCATGGAATATCGCGTGCCTTCGAACAAATATGCCACACCGGAGAGCCAGGCAGCTTTCCATCGTCAGATTCAGGACAAAATTCAAAACGTGCCCGGTGTAATCTCCACCGCCTATGTGCAATCCCTGCCGTTCAGCGGCAATTTTTCAGACGTTTCGTTTAAGCTGCCCGGAATTCGCGACCCGAAAGATTCTGACTTGACTGCGTTGAGCAATCTGGTAAGTCCCAGTTACTTTGCAACGGCACAAATTCCTTTGCTTCGCGGACGGGTTTTCTCCAACGCTGATGATTCCCATTCCAACCCAGTCGTTATTGTGAACCACACGTTTGTTCGTGCATTGCTGCAAGGGCAGGAGCCGCTGGGAAGGGAAATCCTGTTTACGGATACCACGCAGGTCACAGACGGGCATAGCCCCAATCTTACCCGGGCTGTAATCGTGGGCGTCGTCGGCGACGCAAGGCAATTGTCTCGCAACGAAACTCTGCGCCCTCAAATCTATTTTCCTTACTCGCAGGTACCCGGTATTTTCGGCACGCTCATGGTCCGCACGGCAATCGATCCCATGCAAATGAGTGATTCTGTCCGGGCAGCCGTTTGGAGCGTGGACAAAGACCAGCCGGTATGGAGGATCAGGACCGTCGATTTCCTCCTGGAACGTGACGCAGCGCCCGCCCGCTTTTTGGTCATGTTGATTTCATCCTTCGGGGCCCTTGCCCTGCTGCTGAGCGCGCTCGGTACCTATGGCCTGATCAATCACAATGTCCAGCAGAGGGTCCGCGAACTCGGCATCCGTATGGCCCTGGGAGCACAGCCTGCGGCTGTCTGGAAGATGGTGTTGTGGGAAGGACTACGCCTGGGAATGGTTGGCGGCGTTGTTGGTCTGATTGCTTCAGCTGGAGCCACCAGAATGTTTCAGAGCTTGTTGTTTGGCGTCAGGCCCTTTGACCCGTTGTCTTTCGTGACAGCCTTTGTGGCTACCTTTCTGGTTGCTGGCCTGGCCAGCTACATTCCTGCCAGAAGGGCCACGCGTGTTGATCCTCTGATCGCTCTACGTTATGAGTAATCGTTGCAACGCGTCACGAAGCGATGTCGGCGATCACGTACGATTAGCGATGGCGCTCTCAGCGATCCAATCCCTCAAATGTCATGTTCGCGGCTGTGATATGGCGCTGATTCTTTGCGATCGCGCATAAGGCCGGCTGCAGGGCCACCCGCCTTGGCACGCTAAAAAGGGAGCCGTTTTCGGCTGCCTGGAAATAAGGCAGTCGTGGTGTTCTAGAAATTGAACTTCGCGACCAACGAGATAATGCGAGAGTTCCTCGAGAAAGTGGACTTCGGGTTCAAGAATCCAGATGACGCAGGGTTCAGAAACAGTTTCTGGCCGCATCCGTGGATGGCCGAATGATGCAACAGCATTGATCAATCCGGCCATTTACTGCGGGTGAATGAAGAAGATCGAGAAGTTGGCTCCGAACTCCAGGTTCATGCCTTCACGTACGATGAAGCGCTTCACGAGGCCGAGGTCAATGTTGTCGATGGGTGGCAGCCGAACGCTGTTGCGGAGCGATCGCCTGAGCGCCTTGACCTGCGGTAATGTACTGTGCTTTGCCATTCGTGGCCAGGTAGCCGACAAGGAACGGCCGTGAAGCGCTGCTTCCGCAGGTGGTAGTCGTGGGCATCGTGCTCTTACAGAGCGGGGTTACGTTGCTTCCTGTTCCTGGCGTACCGGCTGCATTGAAAACGGCACGGTCGCCGGCGGAATCGCCGTCCAGGTTGCTGTCAAGGCCGCTCTGCACGTCGCCCCACTCACCGGTTTCGTACGTGTAGATAGGCGTGAATTGCCAGTTTCCCGCCACGTTCTTCATGAACCAGTTCCCCTGCTTGAACCACGGTGCATCGTAAACCGCCGAGAGACTGAAGCGATTCCGGTGGTCCAGGGCCGAGTTCGACCGGTCTGCATTCAGGTTCTGGAAGTCATGCTGGCGGCGAGGTGTAATTACGGTGCTGAAGAAGTCAGCCGTGCTGTTGTCAATGTTATGACTGTAGGTGTAAGCGCCCTGGAACTGCAGACCGTCGGAAAAGCGACGATTCACCTGCAGCGAAAGACCATGGTAAATGGAGCTTCCGAAGGGGCTGAATTGCACAATGTTGTTAGTGAAACCCGCAGCCGAGAATGCTGGAATGATTCTGGGTTGCGCCAGAAGGGTTGCGAGACTGGTGGTCGAACCGTCGAGGGTTGCCTGGCTCGGAGCCGACAGGTAGGTGGGCAGGAACTGTGTAGCGGTTACCCTGGATTGAACGTTGATGCGCTCCTGCACGTTCAGGTGATACCCATGAGTTCCCACATAGCGAACTTGAACGCTGTAGGCTTTGCCAAAGGCTCGTTGTACACCCAGCGTCCATTGAATGGCGGTGGGCAGCTTAATGTCCTCAACCACATGGTTGGAGGTGGCAGCCCTGGCAGCAGCTGCGGTTGCGAACGTGGTGAGTCCGGTTCCACCTGGCTTGATACCGCCGCCAGCCAGGAAGTTGGGCGTCGGGTTGGTCAGGTCTACGTCCACAGTCGAACCAAACTCCGGAGGCAGAGACAGGATACCGATGTTATCGTACAGCACGTCGTATCCCATGCTGAAGCCTCCGCGGACAACTGTCTTCTGGTCCTGGCCAACGGTGTAGGCAAACCCAACCCGCGGTGCGAAAGCGTTTTTGGGATTGCGCGGTTCATTGAAAGTCATCACGCCGGGCACGTCAGCTATCTTGTTGATAGTCTGTGCCCGTTCCGTGAACGGAACGGTGGTGTATTCATAGCGCAGGCCCAGGTTCAGGCTGAGATTCCGGCGGATCCTCCAGTTATCATTCACGAACCAATACAATCCGATCTGGTCGCCGTAATAGTTGCTGTTTCCGGTGCTCCGTTCGCCAGTTGGTCGGGGCTGATATCACGCATGTAAAGATCCAGCGTGCTGTAGTCGTAATCGCCGCGCGCGCGCTGCGTGAACTGCTGCGGTGATATGTATTTGCGGAATTCCGTCCCGAACTTGAAGTTGTGGTTCCCCTTGGTCCAGGACACATTGTCAATCGCCTGATACGTGTTCTGAATCCCAAACTGTGGACCATTCGGGTCAGGTCCCACTTGCAGGTTCAGATCGCCAATTTGGATGTTGGGGAATGCATCCAGTCCGGGGAAGCTGAAACTTCCGGAGCTAAGGACTGAGCTGCTCCGGTGGTAGCCCAACCGGAACTCATTCAGAAGTGAGGGGGTGAAATTGTGCACTTCCTGAATGGTGGCGAAGTGGTTCACCGTTGGAACGGTGGTGAAAAAAGCCGGAATTTCCGCAGCGATATCAATCGCACTCAACTGGCTGTAGATATCCCGGACGGTTAACCGGTCTTTCGGGTTGAAATCATAATCCCCGGAAATCACCAGGTTTTTCGTGTTGCTGAAGTTTGAGCCGTTGATGGGGAGAATGCCTACCTCCACCGGAACACCTCCCACTTTGTACGGCAGCGTCGGGCAATCAGTGTTCGACGCGGTACAAGCAGTCGGCGCCGCGGGCACAAACTGCTTGAACACTCCCAGGTTGGTGGCTGAAACGCCGGGAATGCCAGCCAGGGTCGCGTACCCGTTCGCCGTCGGGGTGATTACGACAGAGGACGGCGGAAACGCCGCGCCGACTGGGTTGTACTCGTAATCCGCAAAGAAAAACGCCTTGTTCTTGAGGATCGGCCCCCGATCTGGCCGCCAAACCGGTTATTGTCGAAGCGCGGGTTCTTGGGCGTTTCACCAGGACCGAAATTACGGGCCACAGTGGCATCGATAGCATTGAGCTTGCGGTTCTTCAGGTACTCATATGCCATACCATGAAACGCGTTCGTACCGCTCTTGACCACCTGATTGAATTGGCCGCCATTGGAATGGCCAAATTCAGGGCTGAATACGTTTTGAAGAACCGTGAACTCCTGCACGGCGTCGTTGGGAACCACTAGGGACGGGCCGGTTACACCCTTGTCGTTATTATCCACCCCGTCAATAGTGAAATTGTTATTGCGCGGGCGCTGGCCGCCAACAGATGGTCCTGATCCCGCGCCAATGCCGCCGCTGCTGGCTACGCCAGGTTGTAACAGGGCAAGGTTCAGCACGCCCGACCCGCCGGCCGCTACCGTCGGATAGTCTTCGAGCTTTGTAGTGTACGTAGTTCCTAGCTGATCGGTGGTTGTATCAATGCTTGGCGCGGCACTGGTGACCTCGACCGTCGTGTTTACTTCGCCGATCTCCATCACCATACGCACCGTGGCTGTCCTGTTCAATTCCACCTGAAAGCCCTTAAGCACTGTCGCCTTGAAGCTCCGGGCTGTAGCGGTGAGCGTGTAAGAGCCCAAGGGCAGGTTGACAAAGTGAAATTCGCCGCTGGCGTTTGTGGTCGCGGTGAAGCTTTGATTGGTGTCGGTACGCGTGGCAACGACCTTTGCGTTCGCCACAACGCTGTTGGTTTTATCAAGAACTGTTCCGGAAACATCTCCGGTCGTAGCCTGACTGAAAGCGTTCGCCGAGAGTAGAACCAGGCTCGTCAGTAACAACGCGCACAGAACTATTCTCCTAGCGGCGCTGGATAAATCACGCAGTCCCATACTTTTCCCTCCACAAAGATTTACCGTAAGATTCTTGCTTTACGGTTCTTTACATTTTTCTGAGTGCGTGAAGTAAAGCAGAGACTTGCCTTATTGACAATACAAATTTTCATAACGAAACCCGCGAAGGCTCAATCGGCATAATCGAATGCGAATCTCTTAATAAGCGTTCGGTGGAATCAGTCAGGATTTTGTGTCCATTCGCCTCGCTACAACCCCGCTCACATTTGCTCTTTTGCCCTCCGATGTGACAATAGTTCATGTTCGCGGCTATGATCCGGCGCTGATTCTTTTGCGTCTTTCGCAAACCTGCGAGCATCGTATTAACAAGTACAACTGTGGGCTTCAACAACCCCGTAAGTTGGGCGCGTAACGCGCAGTGAACTTACTGGAGCCCTTGCAGATGCTTTCAACATCCCCGTTCCCTTTGAGGAACTGAAGGCGGAATTAAATGGCGACTTTAGTGGCTCCCGTGGCTGAGCAGGCTGGTATTTGCTCGCTCGAAAATTACTTAACTCTCCCCGACAACACCATGAACGCGCGCATTGCGGCAGCAAGGCGCGAGCTGGGCGACCGTGTGGTTGTTCTGGGCCATCATTACCAGCGCGATGAAGTCATACGCTTTGCCGACTTTCGCGGTGACTCCTACAAACTTGCGCAGGAAGCGGCGCGCACCCGTGCCGAGTACATCATTTTCTGCGGCGTGCATTTCATGGCCGAAAGCGCTGACGTGCTTGCGCAGATCGGTCAACAAGTGATCCTGCCGGACCTCAATGCCGGCTGCTCCATGGCTGATATGGCCGAGATCGGCCAGGTGGAAGCCTGCTGGAAGCAACTGGTGAAACTCGGCATCACCGATGAGTTCGGTCATGGCATCACCCCGCTCACCTACATGAATTCAACGGCGGCAATCAAGGCTTTTTGCGGCGAACGCGGCGGCCTGGTGTGTACCTCATCCAACGCTCCGTCCGCCTTCAAGTGGGCATTTGAGCGTAATGAAAAAATTCTCTTTCTTCCTGACCAGCATCTGGGACGCAACACGGCCTTCGCCATGGGCATTCCTCTGGATGAATGCGTGGTCTGGGACCCGTTCATGCTCATGGGCGGCGTGTCCGTGGAAAGACTTCGCAAAGCCAAAATCATTTTGTGGAAGGGGCATTGCTCCGTTCACCAGCGATTTTTGCCGGAACATGTTGATGCGATCCGCCAGCGTCATCCGGGCATACAGGTGATTGTTCATCCGGAATGCCGCTGGGAGGTCTGTCAGAAAGCGGATGGCATTGGTTCCACTGAGCGATTGATCAAGTTGATTGAAGATGCTCCTGCAGGCACCAAGTTCGCGGTGGGTACGGAGATCCATCTCGTCAATCGCATGGGCAAAGAGTTTGCCAAAGACAATAAGCTGGTGGTCAGTCTGGATGATTCCGGCTGCCTCTGCACCACCATGTTTCGTATCTCGCCCCAGCATCTCTGCTGGGCGTTGGAAAACCTGGTGGAGGGCAACGTGGTCAACCGCATCCAGGTGGACGAAGACGTCAAGCACTGGTCCAAGGTGGCCTTGGATCGGATGTTGGAGATTCAGTAGGCGTCTCTTATCCCGAGCGGAGCTTTTTCTTTAATCCCGAGCAAAGCGAGGGATCACTACAATCTTTGAGGGCTTCGAGGGCGGACCTTCTTCAATCGCAAAAGTATCAAAGACCGTAGGGATCCCTCGCTCCGCTCGGGATTTAAAGAAGCAGACTACGGTCCGGGACTAAAAGCATTCGGGATATAAGAAACAAACTATGCTCTAATAGATACTGCCACTATGAGTAAGATCAAAACCTTCACCTATGAAGAAGCGCATACCCTGCTCCCGGTGCTGCAGTCGCTTCTGAAACGCTGCATGGACGGCAAGGTCCTGATTGAGCAAATCGAAGTTGAATTTCAGAACCTGAAGCACCGCATCTTCCTGAGCGGCGGCCTCATGGTTGACGTGGCACATGCGGCCCGTCGTCGCGCCGAGCGTGACAAGGCGCTGCAGGACATCAAAGACACCCTGGCTGAGATCGATTCCATCGGCGTACAAGTGAAAGACCTCGACATGGGACTGTTGGATTTTCCATTCAAGCTGGACGATGACATCGTGCTGCTCTGCTGGAAATATGGCGAAACCTCCATCGACTACTGGCACGGCATGGAAGAAGGTTTCCAGGGCCGGAAGCCGGTCGATGAGCGCATTCGCCGCTCGCGGAAGAAATCCAGCTAGAGCCTGTCTAGAAAGAGTTTGTTCTGCGTGTGCCAACCTCGCGAATCAGCCGCCTGACTTACCGGTACGCGACTTGTGGAGCGCAGCCGCCCACGGCTGCGTGATATTCGTGTTTCTGCTTTGGGTAATTCGTTACTCTCTACTTCTGTCATCCTGAGCGGAGCGCCGGTTGGAGCATTTGCCTGGCGAGTTTGAAGGGCGCGAAGCCGAAGGATCCCGGTGCAGCCGGTGGTAACAATGTTGATGCAGGGAGTTCTACCGAAGCTGCCGGTTCTAAACGGCCCTCAATCACTGTCTAGTCTGAGTCTGGGGAGAATTCCCTGAAGCCGAATCGTCCGCGACCAACATCCTCGGGATGTTTCGACTGCGCGTCGCATGCGCTCCGGCTTCGCTCAACATGACAGAGGGTTAGGGCGTTGCCTCTGAACTGTAAAAACATAAAGGCAACTGACAAACCCTCATCGTCGGCTTTTACGGTTTCTTCCCCTTCTCCCATGCCGGCTTGAAATCCGTGTTCGCCAGCCACTTCACCGGTTCGATCATCGATTTGATTGCCAGCTCCATATGGTTGAAATCAATGTGGACCACATCATCGCTCGGCCGATGATAGTCCTTGTGCAATCCAAAGCTGGAAACCGTGTGTGCTACGATTCCTTTTTTCGCCAGAGCGTAATTGTCTGAGCGTTGGAAGAACTGTTCTTTGGGATGCGGATCAGCCACCAGCTTGGCGCCATGTTTGGCCAGCTCCGGGCCAAGATCACTGCGCTCGAAGCCGGTGAGCCATAGTTCGTCAGGCTTTACCAATGGATCTGACCGGCCAATCATTTCAAACTCAAGGTTGGCGACAATGTTTTTGAGCGGCACAGGAGGATGCTCCAGGAAAAACTGGTCGCCCTGTCCTCCGGTTTCCTCGCTGCCAAAGAATGCAATCAACACGGTGCGCTTGGGCGCCTCACCCTGGGCCAGCGCCGCGGCCAATTGCAGCACCGCCACACAGCCAGACGCATCATCGTCCGCGCCGTTATAGATGCTGTCCCCATCCACGGGCTTGCGCACACCAAGGTGGTCCAGGTGAGCGGTGAGAAGTATCACTTCGTCTTTTAACTGCGCGTCACTTCCGCGCAGAATGCCAATCACGTTCCTGGTGTTCCAGGGCACCTTGGCGCCAGACCGGCTATCGATCACGGTGACCACGTTCTGAATGTATTTGCCGTGGTCGCCCGCCGGTTCAATGCCAATCTGGCGGAGTTGTGAAGCGAGATAAGTAGCTGCCACGAGTTCGTCATGTGTTCCACTTCCGCGTCCGTTCATGGCGTCACTGGCCAGAAACCCCATCTCGCCAAGGATGCTATTGCCCATGGCATCCGGCTTCTCCTGGGCCGAGGAGAGCAAAGACAAGCAAAGGCAAAGAGCAGCAACGGACAGCAATCGGGAAATTGAGCGCAAGAATCCTCCGGGTGTTAAATCTTACGGGTGTTAAGTCTTAAGCGGTCTGACTGTTTGTGTGTGTGTTCATCATAACAAGGCCACGTTTTCCATTCACAGACGACAAGGGCGAGGCCGACTAGCGCGCCGAGCCCGCAGCAACAGGAGCACGTTGCGGTGACCACGACACATGCACTCCTGCGGTTTGTCGCGTAGCGACAAGAAATTAACGTCGCGAGGCCGACTAGGGCGCCGAGCCCGCTGCTACAGGAGCACGTTGCCCAAGGCTGCTCGAAGGTCGCAGGCGGTTTGGAGCGAAGCGACAGAAATTACGCTATATTGGTCTTTCAGCCAAATGTCCATGCCAAAGCATTTCCGGCCACGAACGAGCCGAGTCAGCATTACCTTGACCGGGCTCGCGCTCCTGCTTGTGTGCCTGTGCGTCCTCTCCGGTTGTGGCAGCAACACCGCGTCCGGCAGCAATGAATATGAGTACGTCGCCGTGCCGGAAGCTTCACTCCGCGATCGTGTGGCTACCATCTACAACAAGACCGGCCTGGTACACAATGGCGAGCGCCTGCAGGTGCTTGAGCATATGCAGAACAAGCGGTTTGTGCGCGTTCGGTCGCCGCGCGGAGAAGAAGGCTGGATACAGGAAAGATACCTGGCGGACCAGGACACGTATGACCAGTTCCAACGTCTGGCGGAACAAAACAAGAATGCTCCGGCGCAGGCCACGGCGGCCGTGGAAGAGCAGGCCAAGGTACATATATCTCCGGGGAGAAAAACCGGCTATCTCTATTTACTGGCGGAAAAGCAGAAGGTCGATCTGCTTCAGCGCCAGACGGTAAAACGCAACGCTCCGGCCCCCACTCCCACGCCTGCTAAAGACGGCAAAGACGATAAATCGAGAGATAAGGATAAGGATAAAGACAAAGACGATTCCGATGACGATGACAGTGACAAGTCTGACCAGCCAGTGATTCTGGAAGACTGGTGGCTGGTGCGCGACCAGCAGAAACGCGTGGGCTGGGTCTATGGACGCACGATCTATGTCGATGTTCCCGACGAAATTGCCCAATACTCTGAAGGGCAGAGGATCGTGGCGGCGTTCCCGCTGGATACGGTCCAGGATGAGGGAAAGCCGGTGAACGAGTATGCCGTCCTTTTTACGGAAACCAAAGATGGCATGCCTTTCGATTTCAACCAGATCAGAGTCTTTACCTGGAATACCCGCAAGCATCGTTATGAGACTGCTTATCGCGAACACGACATCGTCGGCGTGCTACCGGTGGCCCGGGGACAGCAGGATTTCGGAAAAGAGGGAACTCTGAAGACTTTCACCCTGCGGCTCAAGGATAACGATGGCAACATTCATGAGCAGTTATACAAATTTAATCCTCCAATCGTAAGAAAGGTCTACGCCCCTGGGGAAACGCCTATTCCCAAAACGAAACACAAGCGTTCGGATGCAACTCAGCATAAGGCCCGTCACTAACCCCTTAGGCTGGCATCCAGCCAGTGATCTCTTGCCTCCAAGTACGCATGGCAGAGAAAGTTAAAAAGCTGAGCCTGGAGCGGGACTACAAGAAGTTCCTTTATTTCATTGATGGTCATGGAAACGTGAGCCGAAAGCCTAAGTCGGGCGAAGGTGAAACTGAGGTTCTGGTGCCCGGTGCGGTTGAACGTGACAACCAGTTCCTATATTTCATTGATAAAGAAGGCGATGTCGCCCGCTCACCACGTGCGTCCAGTCGCAAAGGAAAGCAGGCGGCCTAGCCGCGTTCCATGGCATGAGTGTCCAGCCGGTTAACCTGATGGTCTTTCGGGAAGGCCGCCGGGAGATTTCCGCCTGCCAGTTGCAAGCTCACCTTGCCGATTTATTACGCCGGTCAGGCGCACAGATTTCGCAGGAAGAGCAGGAAGAAAAGATTTCGCAGGAACAAACCCTGGGCCTGCTCCTTCTGGCTGGTGAGCTGGAATGCGGCGTGGCTGACGCTCTGGCCAGTGATTCTGCTGGGAACGAATCCCAAGATTTTGGCTCAGAGTTGATTCGGCTGGAATCTGTGACTGATGCGCTTGCCGGAGCCCTGGCCGGGGTAGAGCTGCAAATCTCCGGCCTGTCAGAAACACTGGAAGCGATTCGGGTTCCCGAACGAATCAGCGTGTCTGCTCCTGAAGGTTTTGCCTACTACGCGCTTCATCCACTCGCATACGCAGATGCTGCCACGCGTTTAATTCAAGATAGCCATGTAATTCAAGATAGCCATGTAATTCAGAATAGCCCTGGTATTCAAAACAGCCATGCCGTTATAGGGGTAAGGAGCATCGGAACCAGCCTGAGCGCCGTGGTGACGGCGGCGGCTCGCAGGGTTGGGAAGAAGGCCGACAGGATCACCGTTCGTCCGCACGGTCATCCTTATAATCGCGAGCTGCGGCTTTCTCAAGCGGAGGTGGCCTTCATAGATCGCCACATTACCGCCGGATCACACTTCATCATCGTAGACGAGGGGCCCGGGTTGAGCGGATCATCGTTTCTCGCCGTCGCAGAAGCTTTGCTGACGGCGGGCGTTCCGCGGGAGAACATCACCCTGCTTTGCGGCCATTGCCCGGATTTTGATTCGCTGCGGGCGGAAAATGCGGCCCATCGCGCGCGTCAGTTTCGCTGGCTGGCTGTGGACACGGAACCGCGTCGCCCTGAAGGAGTCGGCACTTTCCTCGGCGGCGGTGAATGGCGTAGGTTTCTCCTGGACCACGAATCTACATGGCCTGCCGTCTGGACCAGCTTTGAGCGGCTCAAATATCAATCTTCTTTCGGCGACGATCGCCGCTTCTATAAATTTCTCGGTCTGGGGCACTACGGCCAGGCTGCTTATGAACGAGAGCAACGAGTGGCGGAAGCCGGTTTTGGTCCCACGCCGCGATTGGAGACGAATGGCTTCGCCTCCTATCAATTGCTTCAAGGGCGTGCCATGTCATCATCTGATTTGAGCCACAACGTCCTGTCCAGACTGGCCGACTATTGCGCTTTTCGCGCGGCTACATTCCCGGCCGAGATGCGCGATCTCAGCACTTTGCAGCAAATGGCAGATCATAACCTTCGCGAACTTGGCTTCCTCGAAGCAGGATTTTCGACCGCCATCAATTCGACTCCCATGAATTCGAACCCCATGAAACTGGGGCTAAAGCGCCCGGTGATCGCCGACGGCCGGATGCAACCGCACGAATGGCTTCTCACCGCGGACGGCCATATGCTGAAGACCGATTCCGGCAGTCACGGCGACGATCACTTTTTCCCCGGGCCAACTGACATTGCCTGGGACCTGGCCGGAGCCATGGTGGAATGGGAGATGAGTGCGGAACAATCGGCGACATTGCTCGACCTCTACCGCCACATGAGTGGCGATGATGCTGTTTCCCGCATTCATCATTTCGTGATCGCCTATCTGGTCTTTCGTTGCGCCTACTGCCTGATGGCCGCAAACGCATTAGGTGACGGTGAAGAAAGCCGCCGTTTTCGTCTGGCAGCAGAAAAATATAAACTCATGATCCACGTTCCACTCTCTTCTAATCCCGAGCAGAGCGAGGGAACCCTACCTGCACCATTGCTTCCAATGCTTCAAGAACGTTAAGCAGGAGATGGACTGGTTTGTGGAGCGCAGCCGCCCCCGGCTGCGGGTCTTTGTTTTCTTGTTTTTCAACCCTGAGCGCAGCGAGGGATCCGTTGGTGTCCCCGTGCCTCCGTGGTAGGTTTTTGTCCCTCAAACACTGTTAACCTTCCCCAGTCCGCATTCGTTGTAGGGCTGGAGGAACTCGTTAATGGATCCGATGGTACAAGGGCAGTTAAAAGAGTGGCTTTTGATGTTGGCGGCAGTGGGCGGTTTGGGCTGGGGCATTTACCTCATCGCCATGTCCGTTCGACGCATGCAGCAGAATGCCATGCAGCGTCATGTGCTGGACAAGTTTTCATCCGCCCAGGATTTTTCCCAGTTCGTGCAATCTCCAGCAGGCCAAAAATATCTCGCCGGCCTCAGTGAAGCAGTTACCAATCCTCGAAACGCCATCCTGACTTCCATTAAGACCGGCTGTGTCGTGATGTTTGGTGGTATGGGTTTTCTAGTCGATAGCGCAGGAATGGACAGTGTCTCATTCCGTATCGGGTGGGTATTATTCCTGGTGGGCGTCGGGTTTCTGGTTTCTGCGGGCATTTCGTATTTCCTGGCAAAGAAGGTGGGATGGAAGGAACAGGAATAATCCGGTCACTGGGTGTGTGGGGATTGCGACAACTCGACATGACGGAAGTGCCCATCACAAGCGCCGAACACGAGCAGGCGAGCCAGGCTGCGTTCGAGGCATTCTATTTACAGACCTCGCGTACGCTCCACGGCTATCTTTGCCGCATCAGCCGTGATCCCGCGTCCGCCGATGAGGTCCTGCAGGAAGCTTACATCCGAATCATCAATGCTCCCGCAATGGATGCCAGCCAGCGCAAAGCGTATCTCTACGCCATTGCGACCAACATTCTTCGCGACCGTTGGCGCAAGCAGAAGCGCGAACGGGAGTGGGCGGAGCAAACGCACGCGACGGAAAGCGTGCATCAGGAATTTAACCTGCCCATTGATATGTCAGCCGTGTTCGACCAACTGAGTCCGCAGGAACGCGCCGTGCTCTGGCTGGCGCATGTAGAGGAACTGAGTCACCGGGAGATCGGTGCTATTCTCAACGTGAAAGAAAAGAGCGTAAAAGTAGTTGTTTTCCGGGCGCGCGAAAAAGCCAAAGAGCTGCTGGAAAAAGCAGGATTTCGAGGTTCTCATGAATGATGCCCCCATGAATGATGTCCCACTGGATGGCAAAGACCTTCAGCTGAACTCCATGATTCAGCAAATGGCCCAGCAGCATCAGCCGGAACTACCCAGCCCGGGCGTAATCTGGTGGCGGGCCCAAATTCAGAAGAAATTTGCGGAACAACATCGAATCGAACGGCCGCTGGTCATTATGCGAATGCTGGCCGGGACTGTGGGTCTGCTGGTGGTGGCCTGGCTGGTCTTGAATTATGGCGTTCAGTCTGCCGCTGGCGCTGGATTTTCGGGCGGACTCTTTGGTTTGTGTTTCCTGGCTTTCGCTGTTCTCGTCGTCTACCTGCTGACCAGTCTGCGAGAATCCAGATCGTGAAAATAGGTGGAACGCGGCCGTCTGTTTTTGGTTTTATCAGTCTTGATCTGCGTTCATCTGCGATATGGTTTCTGAACGCGACTAGGAATAGAATTCTGCGATTGAATCCACCACGTGGCGCTGCTCAAAATCTTCCAGCTCAGGGAAGATAGGCAAAGCCAGAACGTCCAATGCAGCTTGCTCGGCTTCCGGCAGGTCTCCCGGCCCGTAGCCAAGATAAGAGAAGCATTTCTGCAGGTGCAGTGGCACCGGGTAGTAGACCTCGCTGCCCACGCCGCGATCTTTCAGGAAATCGCGTAGTTGGTCCCGTTTTTGCACGCGAATTACATACTGATGATAGATGTGATGGGCTTGCGGCAACGTCGTGAGCAACCTGACAGGCGGTTGGGCATTGGCTCCAACTTTCGTCAGGCCTGAAGCCATGAACATCTTGTCGTAGGCTGCGGCCCGCCGCCGCCGCGCGCCATTCCATTCGCCAAGATGCGGCATCTTCACCCGCAGAACTGTCGCCTGTATGGAATCAAGGCGGCTGTTGGCGCCGATTTCATCGTGATAGTAGCGCTGCCTGGTTCCATGATTTCGCAAGGACCGAGCATGTTCCGCCATCTTCGCATCGCTGGTGGTAAGCGCTCCCGCATCGCCAAATGCGCTCAGATTTTTTGTGGGGTAAAAGCTGAAAGCTGCGGTTGCCCCCAGCGCTCCTGCCGGGCGTCCATTCCACGTAGCGCCCGCTGCCTGCGCAGCATCTTCCACCACCGCCAGTTTGAATTCGGCGGCAACCCGGTTCAGCGCATCCATGTCCGCGCACTGCCCGTAGAGATGGACGGGCATGATGGCATGCCGCTGCGGCGACCCGTCACGCAACCCCTGCTCCACTTTCGCCGGATCAAGGTTGAGAGTCTCAGGATCGATGTCCGCAAAAACCGGGCGAGCGCCGGCCCGCAGGATGGAACTGGCTGTGGCAAAAAAACTAAAGGGCGTGGTGATAACCGCGTCGCCTGGCTTAACACCGGCGGCCACCAGACCAAGCCACAGGGCGTCCGTTCCCGACGCGCAGCCTACTGCTTCCGTACTGCCGCAAAGACTGGCAAATTCACGTTCAAATGAGGTAACTTCCTCACCCAGAATGTACTTTTGGGAATCGCATACACGGGCCACAGCAGCCAGGAATTGTTCCCGCAGCCCGGCATACTGGCGCGAGAGATCCAGCATGGGAACTTGAACCACCGTTTTGGTGTTTGAGGCTTTCACCTTGTTTCCATAAAAAGTTTAGCATTGTGAGCAGAAATTCCCTCGGCTTTTGCCCCACAGGCAGTTAAAAAGTTACAATGACCCAAGCTGGTGGACGAGGGACGCTGTTTCCAAGTTCAAGCACGTAAGTCTTACTAGGAGAGAGATCGGCAGATGGAAAACAAGCCGGCACAGAACATTCAGGACTCCTTTCTGAATACCGCGCGCAAAGACAAGACGCAAGTCACGATATACCTGTTAAGCGGCGTCAAGCTCACAGGACGTATCCGGTCTTTTGATAAATATTCAGTAGTCCTGGAAACCAACAATCAGGAACAGCTTATCTTCAAACATGCCATCTCAACGGTGGTCATGTCCAAAGGCAGCACCCACCACACTGAAGGTCGTGGCGGGCACCATGTGGGATCTGAGGTCGAAAGCGCTTCGGCCAAAGTGGAGGGCTAGTCCATTCCCCGTCAACGTCCGCGCGGTCCACGCAAACCGGCTGAGATCATCACCGGTCGTGACCGACCTGAGCGGGCGTTTCTCGTAGCGGTTGAATTTCGTCATCGTTCCAAAAACGATCGCGACCTTTCTGTGCCGCCTGGAGCCGTTATCGCCCGTGCTGCTAGCCGCAAGGAGGCTGCCGAGCACGAGCATGGTGATGAGGACGGAGCCAACTCGCGTGTGGGCATGGAGGAATCGCTTGCCGAATTCCGCGAACTGGCTGCCTCTGCCGGCGCGGAAATTGTGGGCGAGTTTGTACAGCGCCGGGACCGTCCTGACCCAGCCACGTTGCTTGGCATTGGCAAGCTTCAGGAGATAGCGGGAGCTGTCGCCTCCTCACAAGCCGACCTCGTGCTCATTGATCATGAGCTTTCACCTTCCCAGCAGCGCAACATCGAAAAAGAAGTGGACGCGCGTGTGATTGACCGCACCCAGCTCATCCTGGACATATTCGCGCGCCACGCTCGCAGCCGTGAAGGCCAGTTGCAGGTGGAGCTGGCACAGCTTGAATACATGCTGCCCCGGCTTGCCGGACGCGGTATTGAAATGTCTCAGCTCGGTGGCGGCATCGGCACACGCGGACCGGGTGAAACCCAGCTTGAAACCGATCGTCGGAAAATCTTCCGCCGTATTCGCCACATCAAGCAGCAAGTGGAAGAAGTAAGGCGTGTGCGCTCGCAGCAGCGCCAGCGGCGCGAATCGGTTCCGCTGCCGACCGTCGCGCTGGTCGGCTATACCAACGCCGGCAAGTCAACGCTGTTCAATGCGCTCACCCATGCCGGAGTCCTTTCTTCGTCCAAAATGTTTGCCACCCTGGATCCCACCATCCGATCCATTGTTCTGCCCAGCAAGCGCAAGATTCTCATGTCTGACACGGTCGGTTTCATCCGTAATCTGCCCACCACGCTGGTCACAGCCTTTCGAGCTACGCTGGAAGAAGTGCAGCGCGCCGTGCTATTGGTCCACGTCTCTGACGTAACCAGTCCTCTGGCGCAGGAGCAACAAGCCCAGGTGGAGCAGGTGTTGAAAGAGCTTGAAGTCAAAGACACACCGCAGATCCGCGTGATGAACAAGGTTGACCTGCTGCCGGAGTCGCAACGCAAGTCGCTGGTCAGCGACGATGCCACCGTTTACGTCTCAGCCGCAAAGGGAATCGCGCTGGATCGGCTGCTTGAGGCCATCGACGCCCGCCAGGATGTCGATGCATTGCGGCGGTTACGCATTCGCGTTCCGCAGAGTGAGGGCAAACTCCTGGCCCAGATAGAGGCGCGCGGGCACGTGGTAAAACGCGCTTTCAAGGCCAGTGCTGTGGAGATGGAAGTAGAGGCGCCGGAATCACTGGCTCGGGTACTGGATGAATATGTGGTCAAGCCACGTGCGCGACGAACTTGAATTCCTGCCCCCTGCGATACTCACCTATAAAACCCAAACACAAAAGCCTACCGCTGATTTGCGCAGATGACGCTGATAAAAGCAAAAAGCAATGCTTTGCTGGTCAGCTTGTTGAATTGACTTTATCAGTCCATCAGCGTTCATCAGCGGTAGGCTTTTGCCGTGTTCGTGTTGGATGTTGGTCTGGATCCGCGCTCATCCGTGTGAATCCGCGGTAAGTTTTTTCTGGCGGTCTATCAGTGTCATCTGTGTAAATCAGTGGTGAGATAAAAGAAAAATCAAAATGGGCCTGAGACCAAGAAGCGGTGACATTTTCCTTGGCCACAAGCCCATTCGATCCTGAATCGGATCGGAGGTGATGTATCTATTCTAGGCTTCCTTGAACCTCTGTCAAGGTTTTCTCTGTGTTTTTTCCATCAATTTCCGTCCTATCCAGCAGCGCAGATTGCACGCAATTTTTCTAACGACATACTTAGAATGCGCAACTGGAATGCCGTTACTTAGTGCCCCAGAGAAAACGTAATCCCACAATAACCAGCAGGACTCCAAATCCGCGGCGGAGCACGACTTCGGAGAGTTGCTGGGCCCACATTCCGCCGAAATATCCTCCCACCAGAAACCCTCCGGCAATCCAGGCTGCGGCGGGAAGATCAGCGTTCCCGGCTTTGTAATATTCCCAGAAAGCCAGGGCTCCAATGGGGGCTAATAAGGCGCCCAGGGAAGTCCCCTGTGCCCGGTGCTGGTCCATATGAAAGAGATAGACAAGAGCAGGGACAATAAGGATTCCACCGCCGATTCCAACAAATCCTGAAAAAACTCCAACCAGGATTCCAAGCAGCAAGTAGGCGAAGTTCATTGATTTTCCACCTTAGAAAACTTTCAATCGTTAGAGATTATGATCGGGATGAAGAACGTTTTTTTGACGTTTTCGTCTCCTGATTTTCAAAGCGTGAGTAAGTCTCCCGCTTTGTTTCGTAACCCTATCGTTGTGCAACGATTTTCCGCGCGTCAGATACGGTACAGCGCGTTGACACTGATGTAAACTGAATGTTAAGTTATTGGGTTTGCTGGTCGTCCCCGATCCGCCCTCTCACTTACGAATAAACGACTTATAAAAGATGCAAGAGACACTCAGGCAAATAGGCGAATTACTGCTCAACTCCATCCCCACCATCATCTGTTTGCTGGTGCTTTGGACAGCGTACACGTTCATGGTGCACAACCCGCTTCGTCAGGTCCTGGCCAAACGCCATGCCCTAACTGAAGGCGCGGTGGAGCAGGCGCGTAAAGAGATTGCCAACGCGGAAGCCCGCACGGCTGAATATGAACAGAAACTCCGGGAAGCGCGAGGTCAGATTTTCAAGACGCAGGAAAGCTATGGCAAGCGTGTGACGGAGGAGCGTGCCAAGGCGCTGGCTGAAGCACGTAAGCAGGCTGACCAGATGATCAAGAGCGCTCGCCAGACGGTGCAGCAGGAAGTGGAAGCTGCCAGGGCCGGTCTGGATAAGCAGGCAGACACGCTTGCCGACCAGGTCATCCAAACAGTATTAAGACCAGCCGCCGAAGTAGGGAGCCGATAAGCAGTGATTAGCCGCACAAAACATTTTCTGGCCATCGCGCTCCTGGCACTGGTTTCTGTCTCAGTCCAACCACTTCGAGCACTGGCTGTACAGGATGTTCCGCATCAGCGCGAGGGATCTGGCGCTGCCCAGCCCGAAGCACAAGAGCGATACGACGACGCGACAAAAAAAGAAGAACCCAAAAGTCACGCTGACGAAATTCGCAACGCGCCTTCCGTGCGTAAGCTAGCCAAATGGACCGGCCTCAGCAATGATCAGGCTTACTGGCTGAGCATCTTCCTGAACTTCGCGATTCTTGCCGTTTTGCTTGGCTTGCTGCTCAAGAAAGTCCTGCCGGTCACCTTCAAGAATCGTAATCAGTCGATCCAGAAGCGAATTGAAGAAGCCCGCAAAACCAGCGACGAAGCCCGCGAGAGATTGAAGCAGGTGGAATCCCGTCTGTCGCGACTGGACGTTGAGATTACTGAAATGCGTCGCGAGGCGGAAGAAAATGCGCGTACGGAAGAAAAGCGTTCTCTGGCTGAAGGTGAGGCGGAACGCCGCCGCATTGTGACTTCTGCCGAGCAGGAAATTGCTTCTGTGGCCGGCAACGCTCGCCGTGAGTTGAAGGCCTATGCGGCGGAGTTGGCGGTCAATCTGGCCAGCAAAAAGATCAAGGTGGACAAGGATGCTGACCAGTCACTGGTGCGCGACTTTACCGTTGAGCTGGGAAAGGACGGAAACTAAATGGCCGCAGTTGCTGGACGTTATGCCCGCGCCTTTGCTGATGTCATTACGGCGAAGAAACTTGATGGTGATCAGACTGCCAGGGAACTCGATGACATGGCTGTCATGATCAGTGAGAATCAGGAGCTGCGCAACATTTTTCAGAATCCTGCGGTGGAGCATAAGCAAAAGCTCGACTTGCTGGATGCCGTGATCAAAGCGGCCGGAGGCTCCAGGCTGCTGCGGAATTTCCTGGCAGTCCTGATTGACCACAACCACATCGGTCAGATGAAAGAAATTGCTGCCATGTTCCGTCGTGAACTGGACGACCGCATGGGCATCGCTGACGCGCAGGTAAGTTCCGCCCGTGAACTCACCGCCGCGGAAAAGAAAGATCTGGAAAAGCAACTGGTTGCCGTCACCGGCAAGCAGGTCCGCGCAACTTATGGCCAGGATGTCAGCCTGTTGGGCGGCGCCATCGTTCGCGTGGGCAGCACCATTTATGACGGCTCAGTACGTGGCCAACTGGAAAAAATCAGGCAACAGATCGCTACAGCGTAAAAAATATTCCACTCCCGTGAGTCCTGCCGGCGTGATGATGGTGAAAAGGCTTATATGGCACAAATAAAAGCAGACGAGATCACAAAACTAATTCGCGAGCAGATACAGAACTACGAAACCAAAGTGACCGTGGATGAGGTTGGCACCATCATCTCACTGGGCGATGGTATCGCCCGCGTTCACGGGCTGGACAAAGTCATGGCTGGTGAACTGCTCGACTTCGGGCACGGTGTGGCGGGCCTCGCCATGAACCTGGAAGAAGACCAGGTCGGCGCCGTGCTGCTGGGCGAATACACCGAAGTCAGCGAAGGCGATGAAGTAAAGCGTACCGGGAAGATCATGTCAGTTCCAACCGGCGAAGGCATGATTGGCCGCGTGGTGAATGCTCTGGGACAGCCCATTGATGACAAGGGCCCCATCACCGCCAGCAGATATATTCCGGTTGAGCGTATTGCTCCCGGCGTGATTGCGCGCCAGCCTGTTCGCGAGCCGATGGCAACGGGCATTAAGGCAATTGACTCCATGATTCCCATCGGCCGTGGTCAGCGCGAACTGATCATTGGCGATCGCCAGACCGGCAAGACCGCCGTCGCGCTCGATACCATCATCAACAGCAAGGGCAATGACCTGATTTGTATCTATTGTGCCATCGGACAGAAGCGCTCATCCATTGCCCAGGTAGTGCAGAAGCTCCAGGACTTCGGCGCCATGGATTACACCATCGTGGTGGCAGCTTCGGCCTCAGAGCCCGCTCCCATGTTGTACGTGGCTCCTTACGCAGCCTGCGCCATCGGCGAATACTTCCGCGATACCGGCAAGCACGCGCTGGTGATCTATGACGATCTTTCCAAGCACGCTGCCTCGTATCGCGAAATCTCTTTGCTTCTGCGCCGTCCGCCGGGACGTGAAGCCTATCCCGGAGACGTGTTCTATCTTCACTCCCGCCTGCTGGAGCGCGCAGCCAGAATGTCCGACAAGCTCGGTGGCGGATCACTCACGGCTCTGCCCGTGATTGAGACCCAGGCCAATGACGTATCGGCCTACATTCCCACCAACGTCATCTCGATTACTGACGGTCAGATATTCCTGGAAACAGATTTGTTCAACTCCGGCATACGACCGGCGGTAAACGTCGGCATCTCGGTAAGCCGCGTGGGTGGTTCCGCCCAGATCAAGGCTATGAGACAGGTTGCCGGTTCACTGAAGCTCGATCTGGCGCAGTATCGCGAACTCGCTGCCTTCGCGCAGTTCGGCTCTGATCTTGATAAAGCCACGCAAGCCCAGCTGAATCGTGGTGCGCGCCTGGTGGAGATCCTGAAGCAGGATCAGTATCAGCCGCTTCCTTTCAGCAAGCAGATTGTCATCATCTGGGCCGGCATCAATGGCCATCTGGATGACCTGCCGGTTGAGAAACTCCGCGAATTTGAAGCCCAGTTGCTCAAGTACATTGAAACCTCCAATCCCAGGTTGTTGCAGAGCATCATGGAAAAGAAAACCATCGATGATGCCATCAAAGCCGACCTGGGCAAGACAGTGAAGGAATTTAAGCAGACTTTCACCGCCAGCCAGCAACCGGCCGGAGCGGCAAAGGCCTAAGGCGCCATGGCAAACCTACTCGACATACGGCGACGCATACGCAGCGTGAAGAACACGCGGCAGATCACCAAGGCCATGCAGATGGTCTCTGCGGCGAAGCTGCGCCGCGCCCAGGAACGTGCGCTGCAGACTCGTCCCTTCGGGCAGATGATCACGAATGTGTTGAAATCGCTGGTCTCGCGCGCCGATGTCTACGATCCCGTAACCGGCGAAGCTCTGCATCCGTTGCTCGTGCCTCGTGAAGAAAAGACGACGATGCTGATCGTCGTGTCCGGCGAGAAAGGGCTGGCCGGCGCATTCAACTCCAACATCCTCAAGGCCGCTGCGAGGTTCATTGAGCTAAAGAAGGACAAGAACATCGATATTCTTGCGCTGGGAAGGAAGTCGCGTGACTACTTCCGCCGGCGATATCCGGTGGCGCTTGAAGCAGGCGCAGAACGCAAGGGGCCGATACAGGTCGTCGCAGAATACGTGGGCCTGATGAATCGGGCGCAGTTGCAAAGCGCGCGTGAAATTTCCGACAAGGTCATCCAGCTTTACACGGAGGGAAAGATCGACTCCGTTTACATCGTTTATAACGAATTCAAGTCAGTCATTGCCCAGCGGCTGGTGGTGGATGACGTTCTCCCGATTCGCGCGATTGGCGAGACAGTGCATGAGTTTACCGAGGAAGCCACGGGCGAGGAGCGCACGCGGAGACTGGCAGCGGCCGCGCATGCGCGTGCGGGTGTGCGCGCGGCAGATACCACGGAAATGGACAAGAAGGCAGCCGGCTTTGTTACCGCCGAGGTCGACTATATCTACGAGCAGCCGCCGGCAGAGCTGTTCCGCGATCTGCTGCCCCGCTACGTTTACACGCAGCTTTTCCGCGCCATGCTGGAATCAGAGGCCGCCGAACATGCGGCGCGCATGACGGCCATGGATTCGGCAACCAACAATGCCTCCGACATGATTGACGGATTAACGCTGGCGATGAACCGCGTGCGCCAGGCGAAGATCACCAAAGAAATTATTGAAATTGTCAGCGGTGCGGCCGCCGCAGGGTAACGGCCCGGCACCAGCGAAAAGGATTTATGGCACAAAATACTGGAGAAGTTATACAGATCGCAGGACCCGCGGTTGACGTGCAGTTTCCGGAAACCAAGCTGCCGCCTATCTATCAGGCGCTCAACGTGGTCAGTGATGGATTCAAGGTCCCCGACCCAATCAATGTGATTCTGGAAGTGCAGCAGCATCTGGGCGAAGGCCGTGTGCGTTGCATCGCCATGCAGGCTACGGATGGTATGGTGCGTGGCATGAAGGTCATCGATTTGGGCGGACCGATTTCGGTCCCCGTGGGCAAGGGCACGCTGGGCCGCGTGATGAACGTAGTCGGCGAACCCGTGGACGACCTCGGCCCGGTGGCCGGCAAGAAGCGCATGCCGATTCACCGCCTGGCGCCTTCCTTTGAAGAGCAATCGACCAACGCTGAGATGTTTGAAACCGGCGTAAAAGTCATCGACCTGATCCAGCCGTTCTTGAAGGGCGGAAAGATTGGTCTGTTTGGCGGCGCCGGCGTAGGCAAGACGGTCGTGATTCAGGAACTGATCAACAACGTGGCCAAGCAGCACGGCGGCTATTCCGTATTCGCCGGCGTTGGTGAACGTACCCGCGAAGGCAACGATCTCTGGCTGGAAATGACCGAGTCAGGTGTAATCAAGCCGGGTGTTCCGGAAGAGTCCAAGGCCGCTCTGATTTATGGCCAGATGACGGAGCCTCCAGGGGCCCGTCTGCGCGTGGCGCTGACCGGCCTCACCGTGGCCGAATACTTCCGCGATGAAGAAGGCGCGGACACGCTGCTGTTCATCGATAACATTTTCCGTTTCACCCAGGCTGGATCAGAAGTTTCCGCACTGCTGGGCCGCATGCCCTCCGCCGTGGGATACCAGCCCAACCTCGCCACTGAAATGGGCGAACTTCAGGAGCGCATTACCTCAACCAAGAAAGGCTCCATCACGTCCGTGCAGGCCATCTACGTGCCCGCCGACGATTTGACCGATCCCGCTCCGGCAACCACATTCGCTCACCTGGACGCCACCACGGTGCTCTCGCGTCCGCTGACCGAAATCGGAATCTATCCCGCCGTCGATCCCCTGGCTTCCACCTCGCGCATTCTTGATCCACATATCGTGGGCAAGGAGCACTATGACGTGGCCCAGGGCGTAAAACGTATTCTGCAGCGCTACAAGGACCTCCAGGACATCATCGCCATTCTGGGTATTGAAGAACTCAGTGAGGATGACAGGCTGACCGTGGCTCGCGCCCGCAAGGTGCAGAAGTTCCTTTCCCAGCCCTTCTTCGTCGCCCACCAGTTCACCGGACTGGAAGGCCGCTATATGAAGGTCGCTGACACCGTGCGCAGCTTCAAAGAGATCATCCAGGGCAAGCATGACGATGTTCCGGAGCAGGCCTTCTACATGAAGGGTTCCATTGAAGAAGTGCTGGAAGCCGCGCAGAAGTTGAGGGCCGGAGCCGCAGCGTAAACCAACATGGCAGACACGATTCAACTCGAAATCGTCACACCGGAACGCATCGTGGTGAAAGACGCGGTAGATGATATTCAGATTCCCGGAAAAAGTGGATATCTGGGAATCCTGCCGGGCCATGCGCCGCTGATCACAGAACTTGCCGTGGGTGAAATCAGTTATCGCCATGGCGGACAGACCACGCGACTCGCCGTCGCCTGGGGCTTTGCCGAAGTCCTGCCAGATAAGGTCACCGTCCTGGCCGTAGCTGCGGAGCGCTCCGACGAGATTGACGTCAGTCGCGCACAATCAGCCAAACAACGTGCGGAAGAAGAATTGAAAAAAGCCGGTCCGAACGGAGATGAAGCCGCTCAGAGCGCATTGCTTCGCGCCACCACGCGGATTGAAGTGGCGGCCAAGAAATAAATTATTTCTGTTCACGAGGGACCTGCCGAGGCGGGTCCGTTTTTTTGGCGACGACTCTTGTTTGGTAGAGACGTAGCTCGCTACGTCTCCTCCTTCTCAAGACTACATGTGCCCCGCAAGATTTTCCGCTTCTCTCGTTCTTGAGGAGGCAGCTTATGGGCGGATATCTTCTAAACATCACGATGTTGTGCGTTGCCCTTCTTTTTGCAAACGGACAATCCAGCCCGCCATTCTCGCTCACCATTCACATGAAAGGCGGAGACACCTTTAAGTCTGGTTCCCCCATAAGTATCCAGATTGTCCTCACCAATACATCGAAGGGAAACATCTTCGAAATAAGAGAAAAGGCCCTGGACGCGGGTGAAATGGTGGGCTATACGCTCTCTCTCCATGACCAGAAAGGTGACAAAGTACCTTTCACAAAGTTTGGAGAAGCATTCTTTGCGGGAACAACAATAACCCTCTCAAGCCCGAGTTACGCGAACCTGAAACCTGGAGACACGCTGAACAATGAGATCGTTCTTACCAACCTGTTTGAGCTCAGGAAACCGGGTACCTACACAGTCCAGGTTCAGCTGAAGGATCTGGACAGCCCGCGTGTCGGCAAAAGCAATACCGTTTCGTTCACGATAGCCTCGGACAAACACTGACCGCCGCAGCCGAGGGCGGCTACGCTCCATCCAGTTATATAACGGACCGTCTACTTCAGCTTCTTCGGCAGTAAATACGTAAACCCTGCAAAGAATTCCCAGCGTGTGCTGGAACTGGTAAGTCCGCGGTTAAATCCAGCATCAAAGATCAGGTTTGGTTTCAGGTTGTAATTCGGCGCCAGCAATAACCCGGCGGCATTGCCTTGCAGCAGCGGTTGCGTAAAATGCCACAATTCGCCGGTGAATCCCAGCTTGCCTTTGACCGGATGAGAAATGGACAAGGTCTGTCCGAACTGTGCGCGACGCACGGCATTGTCGGTTTGCTCGTTGAAGAGGTAATTGGTGTCCACGTGAAACTTACCCAGATCGGTGCTGATGAGCAGGAGTGCCGAATTCTGACTCGAGCCGATATCGAGGTCTGTGGCTGTGCCGTTGTACACGGTATGAAAATAGCTCGCAGAGATGGTTGGCTTGCGGCCTTCTCCCGGCACTAAGACTGTCTGAAACCCGAGCGCTACGCCGCCCGGAGCGGGGGAACGATGGTCGCCCACATCCGACGACGTAAATGGTTCCGAGGACACCAGAAGTTGCAGCCGCTTAACCGGCGCGAACTTGATGACCTCATTGATTCCGGTGCGATTGGCGAATTCACCGGAATGTTCAGCAACCAAGACGCCGGTTTCAAACTGCAAGTAGCCGACTGGCGTAAGCGTGGCAGGTGTTGAGATGGTCGGGCGGCCCGGATTTGCCGAGGGAGATTCGTCGGCTTGCGCGCTGGCGTCCTTTTGCGCACCAGCGTCTTTCTGCGCCCTGGCAAGAGATGACAGGCAGGCCAATTGGGCCAGCAGGCAACAAACGCCCGCCAGGCAAGCCCGGGACATCGCCGTCCTGCGGCGCGTTGCTGAAGAAATGAATTTGTTTGGCACTTTGGCAGTTATAACTGAGATTTGGATTTTCTATTCCCTTAAAATTTCGGGAATTCGATGCCTGCAAGTCAGGCAGCTTCGTCCTGCTGGTGGCCCAGCACCATGCGCCGGAGCGTCAGTGCATTCTGCACTGCGTACCCGGCCTGATCATTATCGAAGTAGACATAGATTGCCTTGAGCCTTTGAGCCTGTTGCTCAATCCAGCGTGCCCATTGACGTAGTCTCATGTCACCATAACTGCCCTGGTATTTTCCTTCTGCCGGGCCGTGCAGCCGGATATAAGCGAAGTCAGCCGTGATTTCCAGCGGAGAGTGATAACCGCCCAGTTCGTAAATACAAAACGCTGCGTTGAACCTCCGCAGAATGCGATTGACATCCGGTACCATCCAAGTGGTCTCGCGAAACTCAAACGCGTAACGGTGAGACCGGGGCAGGATTTCCAGCAGCTCCTGTAGCCGTGAGGCATTCACTTTCCACCTGGGAGGAAGCTGGAACAGCACCGGACCAAGCTTCTTGCCGAGGATCTCCGCCCGGGGCAGCAGGTTATCGATGGCGTGCTCCGGCTCCTTCAGTTTTTTATTGTGTGTAATAAAGCGGCTGGCTTTCACGGCGAAAACGAAATTGCGTGGCGTAGCCTCACGCCAGGCTTGCATGGCTGCCGGTGTGGGGAGCTTATAAAAGGTGTTATTCAACTCCAGCGTGTCAAAGTACTGGAGATAAAATTCCAGCATTCTGGCGGCTGGCGTCTTCGGCGGGTAAAACGGTCCCACCCAGTGTTTGTAGTGGTAGCCGGAGGTACCGATGCGAATGTCACAGGTCATGGCGATATGGGCGAACCTCCGTGCTTCGATGCCCGGTACTCGCGGGGTGTTTCCGGCCTGAATCGGCTGCTCAAATTTGTCGCCGCCGCGCGTCTTTTTGAGGCATCATTAGTGTCCGACACAATTTTCCACAAAAATCCTGAGGTGAATATCTTCATGCGCAAAGTTTTTATGCTCGCATTGGCTGCAATTGTCCTTGGCGGCGCGGTCTGGGCTGGTTCCGGCCCCAAGGGAGGCACGGAGCCCGTCTCGCCCGCACAAGATGGCACAATGCCCGCATTGGCGGCCATCGCCGGCCAGGGCATGCTCTCCGCGGAATCCTATGACGATCTTCAGGAACTCTCTGACGACATTGGCGGCCGCGTTACCGGCTCCCCTGAGGCTGCCAAAGCCGTGGAGTGGGGAATGGCCAAGATGCGCGCTATTGGCCTGGACAATGTGCATGCTGAAAAATGGCAGATCTCACACGGTTGGACCCGCATTTCCGCCAACGCGGAGCTGCTGGCGCCGATCCATCGCAAGCTAAGCATTGACGCCATGGGCTGGGTTGGTTCCACGCAGGCCGGCGGCGTTGACGCCGACGTGGTCCCCGTCAACACCAACAAGCTGGATGACGAGATAAAAGATAACTCCGCGAAGTGGGCGGGCAAGGTTCTGCTCATCGTTCGCAAAGGGCCTCCGCCGACTGGCCCCGCAGCGATGGCCGGATTCTTTAAATTCGGCGACTTTCTGAAAAAGGCCTATGCGGCCCATGCCGTAGCTGTAATCGGCGGTCAGGGAGGACGCCCCGCGGAAGGCATGCACCTTACACATACCGGCGCGATGGGCTTTGACACCTACTATGACATTCCCATCGTCAGCATGATCGCTGAAGATCAGCAGCAGTTGGAGCGGTTTGTCGATCAGGGCAAGAATGTGAGGCTCAAGATCGACGTGCAGAACAAAGTAAGCAGCGGCCCGGTGGATTCCGCCAACGTGGTAGGTGAGATTCGCGGCACTGAGCATCCTGAACAGGTGATTGTGGTGGGCGGCCACCTTGATTCCTGGGACCTCGCTTCCGGTGCCACCGATGACGGCTGTGGCGTCGCAACAACTTTGGGCGCAGCCAAGGCGATTAAGCTGAGCGGGTTCAAGCCGAAGCGCACTATCCGATTTGTTCTCTTCACGGGTGAGGAACAAGGTCTATTGGGTTCCATTGCCTACACCAAAATGCACAAAGACGAGATGCAGAACCATGTGGCTGCCCTGGTCCTCGATAACGGTCAGGGGCCGGTGGTGAAGCTCAACATGGGCGGACGCGATGATCTGATTCCGGCGATGAAGAAGTTCACCGAATCCATCAAAGCCTTTGGCGACGTAGGCGTGGATGACGGTGTGGTGTTCGGCACCGATGCCGGACCATTCGTCCTGGCTGGATTGCCGGGAATCAATATGGACCAGGATTCACCCGAATATAAGTACACACATCACTCGGCCGTCGATACCTTTGACAAGGTCAAGCCTGACCTGCTGATTCGCGACGCTACCGTCATGGCATTGACTGCATTCTGGATGGCTGATCGCCCGGAGCGGCTTGCCAGTCCCTGGCCTGCCGAAAAAAGCGCCCGGATGCTCACTGAAAAACACAATGACGTTTTTCTGAAGGCGCTGGGCCTGTGGCCGTTTGGCGATCTGGGCAAAGAAGCGGATAAACCCACGAGCGGACCCGCAAACAAGTAATATCAAGCCTCGCCCTGACAGCCCACATGCTGGTGGGGCGCGGCGTTCACAAAGCGTCAATTCACAAACCGTTCATTCACAGATCGTCATTCACAAATCGTCAACCAACAGCATTTATACTTTGGCATGACAATGACCAAACGCCATGCCTGAGTTTCTTACCAATTTGCTTCGAAGCCTTCGCGGGGCCCGTGGCGAAGATATGCAGTTGCTCTGCCGCCAGCTTCTTTCGCAAAGAGGCGAAGCCTCTCAAACCGTTCTGGCCCAGCGCATCATCGAGCGTTATAACGCACTGACTGGAGCGGAACGGCTGGCATTCTTTGAGATGCTGGCAAGGGATTTTGGCCCGGACCTGGCCGCCATCAAGGAGGCACTCAGCCTGGGCCATGGGGCCGCCACGGCGGAAAGAATTTCTGCTCTGGCTACCGCGGTTGAACCTCCCCGGCAGGAACTTTTTCGCCGCATCAATACGGGTGCGAAGGGCACGGAATCTCTGGTCGCCATGCGCAGTGACCTGCTCCGCTCGTTGCCCGCCAAGCCTGATCTGGGCGCGGTGGATTCCGACCTGAAGCATCTTTTTCGCTCCTGGTTCAATCGTGGGTTTCTCCGCCTGGATCGAATCGGATGGCACACCTCCGCCTTCACTCTGGAAAAACTGATTCAGTACGAATCCGTGCATGAGATCAATGGCTGGCCGGACTTGCGTCGGCGCTTGGAGGCTGACCGGCGCTGCTTTGCTTTCTTTCAGCCGGCCCTGCCGGGCGATCCCGTCATCTTTGTAGAAGTAGCGCTCGCGCAGGGACTGGCGCGTGACATTGCCCCCCTGCTTGACATCAATGCTCCGGTGCTTCCGCCGGAGAAAGCCGATACGGCAATCTTCTATTCCATCAACAATTGTCTGGATGGCCTGCGCGGAATTCCGTTTGGCAATTTTCTGATCAAGCAAGTGGTGGATGAACTGCATGCCGAACTGCCGAACATCAGGAATTACAGCACATTGTCTCCGGTGCCGTTGCTGGCACGCGCGTTGAATTTGAGTCATCCGGGCGACCAGACTGGCTTTACCCGCGAACGCGTGTCAAGGTTGTTGCATGATTTTGCAGCTGATCTCACCCGCGTTGCGGAGAAGTCTGATGCAGTGGATGCGCTGTTTCACCTGCTGAAAGATCCCGCCACATATCGTGACGTTCTGGGCGCGCCTTTGCAGCGATTGACCCTGGCGTACTTTACTCAGCTTCGCGCGGGTGACCGGATTTACGATCCTGTGGCCGCATTCCATCTATCTAATGGCGCCCGTCTGGAATCGATTGATCCCTTCGCCAACCTGCGGCCCTACGGCCTGCGCGATTCTTTTGGCGTGATGGCCAACTATCGCTATATACCTGACGATCTGGAAGAGAACCATGAACAATTTGTGCGAACCGGCAATCCAAGGCTCGCGCCGGGCCTGATGCAGGAGCAGCGTAAGATCGCGGGCTTGTGGAGTGGTCGTGCGGAAAAGAAACCCAGCAAGCCCGCATCGGTGCGCGGCTAGGGAGCCGATTTCCACCAGCTAACGCCTGGTTGTTCGAATGCTGCCAAGTCGATAAACGACGCCGGCTGAATAACGGAACTGGTTGTCATTGAATGAGCCCACACGGCGCAAGATGTATTCAGCTTGCACTGGGCGCGCGGAGAAGCCATGTCCCACAGGAATGTCCACGCCGCCGCCCAGGGCCATCGAAAAGGTATTCGATGAAGGTAGGAACCCAAAACACGAAACTCCTGAAGGGCAAGTTTCACGGATGTCCCCTCCCGAGTGATTGACCCCGAACAGAGCTTGGCCGAATGGCACGTACCGGGATTTTCGATACGCGAGGTGTGGTCCAAACATGAAGTTGTGGATACGCTGCGTTTCCCGGATTTCAGCGGGAACACCAGAAGCGATCAGAAAGGAGCCGTCAGTCGTACTGTAATGGCCGGAGAAATCTGCTGTGAGGCCAAACCAGTGATTTAAGTACGTTGTAGACGAAGCATCCCATCCCTGGAAATTCTTCGGAGAGGCATTCCCGTCGTGTAGCAAGGAATACCCCCCGAATACTTCGACCCTCGGCGTATCTTGCGACATCGCGGGCAACGTGCCGAGAATAGATAACAGACCTATAAGAACTAGATTGCGCATGTTTGCTCCTGAATAGTGTGAGCCGTCTTGCTGCAGGGGGCCTGAGCTTAAGAAGTTTCGAAAGGTAAAGATAATAGGCTTTTTCATTGAGCCATTGCCCTCCAGGAGTGAGAACGGCAAGCACGTACTTTCTTGCAATGTAAAGGATGTCCAGGTTCCGGTACTTTAGCGCTGGTCTATTGCCGGCCTTCACTGGCCATTGCTTTGATTTTTGTCCTTGCAGCAGCCGTCTGTTAGACTGGCTCACCAATGCTGCCAGGTGCCTGCATGATCCCGCAAAATGGAAACTAGGCCAGCGATTAATACGCAATGACTATGACTGAGAATGAGATCGGCCGCACGCCAGATGATCTAATCTATAGAAGTCGAACGCTGCATAGCATCCCGCATCGCCTCAGAGTAAGGCAAATCATCACGGAGCTGAAAAAAGTCCCTCTTCAAAATCCAACCTACGCAGATGTGGGCTGTGGCGGCGGTTCTGTGACCTATAGGATTGTTAAAGCTATCACGCCAAGACAGGCGGCAGGCTATGACTCCAATCCAGAACTGACAGATGCGGCGGGGAAGGCTTTTCATGACATCTCATTTCGAGTTTGGAACCTGGCGGAAGATGAGCCGCCGGCTCAAAAGTTTGAGCTGGTGACTTGCTTTGAGACACTCGAACATATCGAGAAAATTGAACGTTCGCTGGAGAACCTCCTCAAGATCACAGACCGCTATCTGCTTGTAACTGTACCCAACGAGCTTGGGATCGTTGGAGCAGCCAAGTTCGGCGCAAAAGCGGTTCTGGGGCGCAATGCATTTACCGCCGAGCATGAAGGATCAAAGTTTGAATATTTCGTCGCGGCGTTGACCCACGGCAATATCAATAAATTTCGGGTAAGTTCGAACAACGGGTTTTGGGAGTCTCATACCGGCTTCGACTACCGCCGCGTGGATCGATTTTTTGCCTCAACCGGGCTGAAGGTTGTTACTACTTCTCGCGGTTGGAACAGGTTTTATCTGGCCGCCGTGCGTAGCTAGTCCAGATATCCCGACCTTTGCCTACACTCACCAACACTCGAGCGCAGTCCCTATCCTTTCGCTGAGTTGGGACACCAATCCAGCGATCCTGATTTAAGTCCTCGATAGCTCACTCGCGAATCGCGATCGAAGGTCGGCTGCCTGAGCGCCGCTCTCACGAAGTGTGCGCAGGCTCAAGGCATCATGCCGCTTGGCCAGGCGAACGTTGTGTTCGTCACGCAGCAGCGGACAATGGAAATAGTTCGGCACAGCATAATCGAGAGCGTCGATTAAGAGAAGCTGGCGGGCTGTGCTGCGCAACAAATCGGCTCCACGCACTACTTCGTTAATCCTCATCGCTTCATCATCCACCACCACCGCAAGTTGATATGCGGGAATGTCATCGCGCCGCCAGACGAGAAAATCTGAAAAATCCTGTCCCGCCAAAAACTGCTGGTCTCCGAAATAGATGTCGGTGAAGGTGATGAGACTATAGTCGGGGACTTTGAATCGCCAGCTAACGCCTGCGGGCGCAGACCATTGTTTGGCTTCCGTGATTTTGTCTCGACACGTGCCGGGGTAATGAGGTTCGTCGTCTTCTATTTGCGCTGCTTCTGTTTGCCATGCTGGTGTTTGCTTAGACGGAGGTGAGCTTGGCTCACCATCTTCATGCGGAGCGGAGAGAGCCCGTTCAAGATCCTTACGCGAGCAGTTGCAAGGATAGATGAAGCCGCCATCGCGCAATTTGCGCCAGGCTTCCAGATAAAAATCCCGTCGTTGGTTTTGGGAATAGGGACCGAACTCACCACCCACGTCAGGACCTTCATCCCAGGAAAGTCCAAGCCAGCGCAAATCCTCATACATCGCGGCGACAAATTCCGGCTTGCAGCGCTGAAAGTCGAGGTCTTCATTGCGGAAGACCAGCTTCCCTCTGGCAGCGCGCGCACGCTGGTATGCTGTCCAGAAAGTTCGGGCATGCCCCAGGTGAAGGTACCCGGTTGGCGAAGGCGCAAGCCGGCCGCGGTATTCGCTCAGCATTCCGCTACCCTGCAACTCGAATCAAGAACCACAGGTTTATTTGGGTCGAACAGCCACAATATCCGGCACCGCGTTGGTGCCATTCAAATTCAGTTGAATCTGGAAATCATCCGTAGCGTTAGCCAGATTGATGTGATGCACAGTGTTAGTTCCCGCCACGCCGACCCACAGAGAATTGCCGTCCAGAGTCATGTCTCCAGACACGGCTTCAGTTCCACCAGCCGCCAGCGGGATAAAGCCCGGTCCGGCTCCAGGAATAGCCACGAGGACTCGCGGTTGACCGACTGCCAGTTCCACGATATGAGCAGCGTCAGAGGCTACGATCAATCTACGCGGAGTCAAAGCACCCAGGCCGAAGTCAATGGACTGGTCGGCAAAGCTGATTGGGGAAGGGCATTGTCCGCCGGTCGCGTCTGGGATTGTGGCGGTTATTACATCGACACCTGTGATATTAGCGGCCACAATTTGATTTGCGTTCTTGACCCCACCCAGGAGCAACGGAGTCGACGATGTTGGGGCATTCGGGACAACTGCGTTATTACACGTGCTGATCACGTTCAGTCCCCCTGGGTTTGCCAGAAATGTGTAGGGACCGGAAGCGAGCGGGGCCACGTCAGTGAATGCTCCTGCCAGAGTCAGGGTTTTCTGGGTCTGAAATGGGGAATAGACATAAACATTCCCGTTGTCCGCAGCGATGTAGGCGCGGAAGCCGTCATAGTCAAAGGCCGCTGCCACGGCTCCTGCAAGAATGAAAGTCTGCAGTTGGCCAGCCGCCTGATCGAACACAAAGATTCGCTGCGAAGCTGTCGAGGCATTGAAAATCACGTTGGAGACAATCACCTTATTTCCATCGGGAGAGACGGCCAGTATTTTTCCAATTGGGTCTGAGTCCAGCGGGGTGATCGTGTTGCCAATGGCATCCAGCGAGACCAGGCCAGATGTGGTTGTAATAAAAGCTTTGGTTCCATTGGGCACAAAACCAATTGAGATTGGCGCGCCAGGGAGGATGATGGGTGTGCCCGCGGTTGGAGGCGTCTTGCTGGTATCGATCGGTACCAGCGCCGCCGACGTTCCCGCAGCCGGAATCGCCGAGGTGGCCGCATAAACTGTGGTTGCCGGGCTGGTTCCATTCACCGTAACACTGAAAAGATCGCTGTAAACCGGCTGACCAACTCCATTTCCGCAGCTGGGAGGCACGCACACAGCCATGATTCCGGCGCCACCCGGCGAGACTGCAGTCAATGTGGCGCTGCCAGTGGGGCCTGAAACCGTCGCCACGCCGGGGTTGTTGGAGATCATAGTAACTGGCGCACCCAGGACCGGTACGCCGTTGCTGTCGATCATGTCAGCCTGAATGACCTTAGTGTCATTCACGTTCATCGTGGCGGTTTCAGTGGGCTGTCCAGCAGGGTCAAGCGAAACATGCAGGATGATTCGGGCAGGAAGGCACGTGCTGAAGTTTGTGGTGACCGTGGCCGAAGTGACATTTCCCACCGAGGCAATCACGCGTGCCGCACCCGGGCCGCGGGCGGTCGCAAGTCCGTTGGAGTCAACCGACACGACCGTGCCATCACTTGAAAGCCAGGTGAAATCGCCGACCTGGCTGGTGATGTCCGTGCCGTTGTGGAGAGCCTGGGCGGTGAACTGGAATGTCTGCAAATTCGAGAGGCAAGTCCCAGGGGCCGGCTGTTTCAACAGCGTGATAGACGTTACGGTCGGATGTACTGAGATGGTGATAGGCGCACTGGTGACTCCGCCGGCGGTGGCCGTGATAGTGGCGACGCCACTTACTTCATTTCCAGACGCATTCACGCCATTGCATACAACAAAGATGGAGTCCCATACGCCGGCACAAACCTGCCCTGATGGAGAAACGGTGACAAGGTTGGGGCTCGAGGTATTGTAGGTAAACGTGGAGCTGATAGGCGCACCGGTGGAATTTAGCGCGGAAACGGCAGTCGCCTGGACTTCTCCGGCCACAAGGGAGATGTTTCCGGGGTTCAGCGACACCTGCACGACCGTAGTTTTACTGGCTGAACTGCCACCACCGCAGCCGGCCACGGCTGCTGCCAAAAGAAAAATGATCGCGGTTCTAGTCACACACCACTGCATACACCCTCGGGAACGAATAGGTTGGGGAAGACAATCACTCAGTGTAGTTACTCGCTTACAATTCTTCAAGACTCACGGCACTTCCATTGCGCATCGGGTATTTCGGGCTTTGGCGTCGACACCCGGGCGCCAGACACACTACTGCCCGCGATGAGAGAACGCGATTTGAGGGAATTTTTGCGGAGAAATATGTACACTTTGCCCGGGAGCAAGTTCCGGCAAGGCGTGTGTTTTGCCTTTGCACCGGTAAAAATCCGAACCGCAATCCCGATTCGGTTGCACCAATCGCTGGCCATCAGATACGAATCAGGTGACTAACGGGCGCCAAACAACCCGCTCGGTTGACGTGTTACGTTCCCAGTTGTTATATTAAACAGGTTCTGCGAGTTCAATTTGGCTTGCTGTGTTGTAAGCTGTAACGCGTTTTTGCCCATGGATTTTATCCAGAAACAGGGCATACCTCGCTGAAGAAGGTCCGCGCTTTCCTTCCCCCGTGAAGGGTATGCGGACCCTAGGACAACGAAACGGAGCACCTCCAGTTTGGCTCGGTGCCACCGTCGTTTCCGACCACCGATAGGTAACTTTAGAATTCTTCCGCGGTCAGAGCGGAATCATGGCTGTTGTGCTGACAGCCAGCCCGGAAGCGGGTCTATAAGCGGGCCTGGGCAGGCGTGTGGAATGCCGTGGCCGGGCTTAACAAGGTTTTTTTACCAGTAAAGGTCATAAAGGTAGCTATGCCGACATTTAATCAGTTGGTTCGCAAAGGCCGGAATGCGCCGAATTACAAGACGGCCAGTCCCGCGTTGCAGTCTTGTCCGCAAAGGCGCGGCGTTTGCACGCGCGTCTACACGCAGACCCCCAAGAAGCCGAACTCGGCGCTGCGTAAAGTGGCCCGTGTGCGACTCACGAACGGAATTGAAGTAACCACGTACATTCCCGGCGTGGGACACAACCTGCAGGAGCACTCGATTGTGCTGATCCGCGGAGGCCGCGTAAAAGACCTTCCCGGTGTGCGCTATCACGTGGTGCGCGGAACGCTGGATGCCACTGGCGTCGCCAACCGCAAGCAGGGCCGCTCGAAGTACGGGGCCAAGAGGCCGAAGTAGTAAAAACCGGCAATTAGCAGTTGGCAATTTGCAATTAGCCAAACCGTTTTGAGCGAAGGCTGATTGCTCGACGTAAAAGAGTTTGAGGGCGAAGCAGCGAAGCGTTGCGGAGTCCCAGAATAGAAGAGAAGACTTTTTATGCCAAGAAAAGGACACATCCCCAAGCGGGAACCCATCTCGGATCCGATTTATAGCTCCTCGCTGGTGACCAAGTTCGTTAACGCCATGATGTATGGCGGCAAGAAATCGACTGCGCAGGGCATCTTCTATAAGTCGATGGAGAACCTTCAGGCCAAAGGTGGAGATGAGGCCTTGAAGCTGTTCAAGAAGGCCGTGGAAAACGCCAAGCCGTTGCTGGAAGTAAAGACCCGCCGCGTAGGCGGCGCTAACTATCAGGTGCCGGTGGAAGTGAATCCGGACCGGCGTACTTCGCTGGCGATCCGCTGGATCGTGAGCTATGCCCGCGGCCGCGGGGAAAAAGGCATGGTGGACAAGCTCACCAATGAGCTTCTGGACGCTGCCAATGGTCGCGGAGCCGCGATCAAGAAAAAGGAAGACGTACACCGCATGGCGGAAGCCAACAAGGCCTTCGCGCATTATCGGTGGTAAGAAATTCTTTAAATTTGAATTTTGAATTTCAAAATTCAAGGACTTTAGGATCAAAAAGTGCCCAGACAGGTTCCATTAGATCGTTGTAGAAACATCGGCATCATGGCCCACATTGATGCCGGCAAGACCACTACGACTGAACGCATACTTTTTTATACCGGCATCACGCACCGGATCGGTGAAGTGCATGAAGGCACTGCCACCATGGATTGGATGGAGCAGGAGCAGGAGCGCGGCATTACCATTACATCCGCTGCCACTACCTGTTTCTGGCGTGACGTCCGCATCAACATCATTGATACCCCGGGCCACGTTGACTTTACCGCTGAGGTGGAACGTTCCCTGCGCGTGCTGGACGGCGCCTGCGCCGTGTTTGACGCTGTGCATGGCGTTGAACCCCAGTCGGAGACTGTGTGGCGGCAGGCCGATAAATACGGCGTTCCCCGCATCTGCTTCATCAATAAGATGGACAAGATGGGCGCGGACTTTGAGCATGCGGTCGATACCATCCGCAAGCGGCTCAATGCCCGTCCCGTTGCCATCCAGATTCCCATTGGCCAGGAAGCTGCATTCAAGGGCGTCATCGACCTGGTTGACATGCGCGCGATCTACTGGCGCGATGAAACCATGGGCGCCAAGTACGAAGTGGAAGACATCCCCGCTGATCTGAAGAAGAAAGCGGAAGCGTTCCACGCCCAGCTGGTGGAAAGCGTTGCTGAGCATGATGACGATCTGCTGCACAAATTCCTTGAGGGCGAGACGATTACCGCTCCCGAACTGAAGAAATCTCTGCGCAAGAGCGTCATTGGCCTGAAGCTGTTCCCGGTCCTGTGTGGAACGGCATTTAAGAACAAGGGCGTGCAGACTCTGCTCGATGCCGTGGTTGATTATCTGCCTTCGCCGCTGGATATCGCGAACACCGAAGGCGTTGATCCTGACCATCGCGACAAGGTTGTGGTTCGCAAACCGGCCGATGATGAGCCGTTTGCCGGACTTGCGTTCAAGATCATGGCTGACCCTTTTGTCGGTCAGTTGACCTTCGTGCGCGTTTATTCCGGTCACCTCAAGACCGGTGACAGCGTGTTGAACGTGACCAAGAGCAGGAGCGAACGCATTGGCCGTCTCTTGAAGATGCACGCCAACAAGCGCGAAGAAATCAATGAGATCTATGCCGGCGATATCTGCGCCTGCGTGGGCCTGAAAAACATTACGACGGGCGATACCATTTGTTCAGAGAAGGCGCCGATTCTTCTGGAATCGATTGAGTTTGCCGCTCCGGTTATCTCCGTGGCGGTGGAACCCAAGACCAAGAGCGACCAGGAAAAGATGGGCGTGGCCCTGAACCGGCTGGCCCAGGAAGATCCTACGTTCAAGGTTGCCACCGATCCTGATTCCGGACAGACCATCATCAGCGGTATGGGTGAACTTCATCTGGAAATCATCATCGATCGCATGATGCGTGAGTACAAGGTTGAAGCCAACGTTGGTAAGCCGCAGGTGGCCTATCGCGAGACCATCCGCAAGCACGCCGAAGCGGAAGGCAAGTACATCCGCCAGACCGGCGGTTCAGGTCACTACGGCCACGTAAAGCTGATGATCGATCCCAACGAAATGGGCAAGGGCTTCGAATTCATCAACGAGATCAAGAGTGGTTCGGTGCCGCGCGAATTCTTCAAGCCGATTGAGCAGGGTATCAAGCAGGCCATGGAAGGCGGCGTTCTGGCCGGCTATGAAATGGTTGATATCAAGGTCACGCTGTATGACGGCAGCTACCACGAAGTCGATTCGGACGAAATGGCGTTCAAGATCGCCGCGTCCATGGGCTTCAAGGAAGCGGCCCGCAAGGCGTCTCCGGTATTGCTGGAGCCGATCATGTCAGTGGAAGTGGTGGTGCCTGAAGAATTCATGGGAACCATCATCGGCGACCTGAACTCGCGCCGTGGACGCATTGAAGGCGTTGAGCATCGCGCTGGTTCGCAGGTAATCAAATCGCTGGTTCCGCTGGCTGAAATGTTCGGCTATGCGACCAACATGCGTTCGAACACCCAGGGCCGTGCGACGTTCTCCATGCACTTTGCGCATTACGATGAAGCGCCGCGCTCGGTGACGGAAGAAATTGTCGCTAAAGTTCAGGGTAAGTGAGAATCGCGTTCGACGCGGTTCGTGATCGTACGCGAATTTGTTGTAGCTGAGGGAAGAGAACAGGGGTTCCTTCAGGTGTTCAAGCCGGGTGGAAGCTGGCCGGCGCTGCTGGAAAGCAGTGAAGGCTATCTGGGAAGCGAAAGCTTCCCGTGGTCAGAGGCAGAGCGGCGATATCGGGTATTTGATCGCTGGTCGTCACACCGGGCTTTTGAAGGTTTTCGCCGGCAAAGGCAGCAGGAGTATGAAAGCTTCATGCGTCTGGTGATGGCGGACGGCTTGATCGAACACGAAATGGTTTTGGGGTCGTTTTATGAGAAAGATTCAGGCGATCCTGGTTTTGAAGAAGGTACAGGCCTGGTGCCGGCATGATCGCGGAATATGTGATTGTCTGGGAATTCCGGGTACGAGAAGAAAAGGTTGATGAGTTTTTACAGAAGTATGGCCCCGAAGGGAATTGGGCGCGGTTTTTTCGCGGTTCAAGCGGCTATATCCGGACGGAGCTGGTAAGAGATGTTTCTGATCATCTTCGCTTTCTTACGCTGGATGTCTGGAAGACAGAAGAAGAGTTCTCAGAGTTTCGCGAGCGAAACCTGGCCGAATATAAGCGGCTGGACGGGGAATTCGAAGGTTTAACCGAACGGGAGACGCGCCTGGGCGCGTTCTGGTTCAGCAAAGGCTAGAGGAGCTTTCATGGCAAAGGAAAAATTTGACCGCAGCAAGCCGCACGTGAACGTGGGGACGATCGGACACATCGACCACGGCAAGACCACGCTGACGGCGGCCATCACCAAGGTGTTGAGCAAGCATAACCCGAAGATCAAGTTCCGCTCGTTTGATTCGATTGATAACGCGCCGGAAGAGCGGGAGCGCGGTATCACCATCGCGACGGCGCACGTGGAGTATGAGACGCCGAACCGGCACTACGCGCACGTGGATTGCCCGGGTCACGCTGACTACATCAAGAACATGATCACCGGAGCAGCGCAGATGGACGGTGGCATTCTGGTGGTGGCAGCTACAGACGGTCCGATGCCGCAGACGCGTGAACACGTGCTGCTGGCCCGCCAGGTCGGCGTGCCCTGCATCGTGGTGGCGTTGAACAAGTGCGACGCGGTCGATGATCCTGAATTGCTCGACCTGGTTGAGCTGGAAGTGCGCGAGCTCCTGAAGAGCTACAAGTTCCCCGGCGACGATATCCCGGTCATCCGCCTGAGCGCCCTCGGCGCATTGAACGGTGAAGCCAAGTGGGAAGCCAAGATTGACGAGCTCATGGAAGCGGTGGACAAGTATGTTCCCCTTCCCGAGCGTGCCATTGACAAGCCGTTCCTGATGCCGATTGAAGACATCTTCTCCATCTCGGGCCGCGGTACGGTGGTTACCGGCCGCATCGAGCGTGGCAAGGTGAAGGTGGGCGAGGAAGTGGAGATTGTCGGCTTCCGTGAGACGCGCAAGACGGTAGTGACGGGCGTGGAAATGTTCAAGAAGCAGCTGGACGAAGGCCTGGCGGGCGACAACGCCGGTCTGCTGCTGCGCGGCACGGCGAAGGAAGACGTAGAGCGCGGTATGGTGCTGGCCAAGGGCGGATCGATTACGCCGCACACCAAGTTCAAGGCCGAAATCTACGTGCTGACAAAAGAAGAAGGTGGACGTCATACGCCGTTCTTCAAGGGCTATCGTCCGCAGTTCTACTTCCGCACCACCGACGTAACGGGTGTGGCGGAACTGCCGGCGGGCACGGAGATGGTGATGCCGGGCGACAACGTGTCCCTGGTGATCGAGCTGATTACACCGGTGGCCATGGAAAAGGGCCTGCGTTTTGCTATCCGTGAAGGCGGCAGAACGGTGGGCGCTGGAACCATTTCGGAAATCATCCAGTAACTGGTGAATTCAGGATTTCAAATTTGAAATTTAAAATTTGAAATTGAAAATCTAAAACGCGGCAGTGACCTTAGATCTTTTCAACACTGGCCTGACCGCAGAGATCTTTGAGGGATAAATAGTGATTGGCAAAGAAAGAATTCGCATACGGCTGAAGGCGTACGACTATCGCATCCTGGATCAATCGACCGGTGAGATTGTCGACACGGCAAAGCGTACCGGAGCGCAGATTGCGGGACCGATTCCACTGCCTACGGTGAAAAACAAATATTGCGTGCTGCGCTCCCCCCACGTGGACAAGAAGTCACGCGAGGCATTCGAGATCCGCACGCACAAACGCCTGATCGACATCCTGGAACCGACGCAGAACACGGTGGACGCGCTGATGAAGCTCGACCTGCCGGCCGGTGTCGACGTTGAGATCAAGGCGTTCGGTAAAGAACATAAATAAGGTAGTTGGTAATCGGTAGTTGGTAATTGGTTTAAACCAAGTACCAAGAGCCAAATACCGACACCACAGCCTACAGTTCCTGAAAGCCGCCATCGGCTCAGGAATGATGAGGAGAGGAAGCAATGGTCAACGGAATTTTAGGAAAGAAGATCGGCATGACGCAGATCTTCGACGATAAAGGCGAGGTTCATCCTGTAACGGTGCTTCAGGCTGGTCCGTGCGTGATCACGCAGATCAAGCGCGCGACCCGTGATGGATACGAGTCGGCCCAGATTGGTCTCGTTGAGTTCGTGAAGGGCAAGAACGTCTCCAAGGCGATGCAGGGACATTTCGGCAAGCACAACCTGCCGCCGGTAAAGTTCATGCGTGAAGTCGCACTGGAAGGCACGCCCGAAGCGGCGGCCAAAGCGGCTGAACAGGCCGAAAGCGGCGAGGGCAACGCGAACGGAAACGGCGCAGCCAAAGTCGGCGACAAGGTTCTGGTCGACATCTTCAATGGTGAAGGTTATGTCGACGTGGTGGGCGTGAGCAAGGGACGCGGATTTGCCGGCGTGGTAAAACGCCACAAATTCGGCGGCGGCCCGGGCGCTCACGGTCATATGTTCCAGGTACAGGGTTCGATTGGTGCGTCGTCATTCCCGTCACGCGTTTTTCCGGGAATGCGCATGTCAGGTCACATGGGCGTGGACCAGGTCACGGTCCGCAACCTGAAGATCCGCGGCATTGATACCGACGACAATCTACTGCTGGTGGAAGGCGCGGTACCGGGACATCGCAACGGTTATGTGGTGATCCTGAAAGCCAAGAAGCCACCGCGTGAGCGCCGTGGATTCGCCGGATCAACCACGCTGGATCCGTTGAAGGCTGCCAAGAAAGCCGCAGCCGGCAAGAAGAAATAAGTAATCGCGCCCAGGCGTGATTGCCTGCCGCACAAAATCAAGCTAGTCGCGAAATGGCTGGCGGTGAAGAGCAAAGCAAATGGCAAAGATTGATGTAGTAGACCTGAAGGGCAAAAAAGTCGGCACCTTTGACCTGGCGGATGAGGTCTTCGGCGGTATCAATGAAGACCTGCTCTGGGAAGCGGTGAAGCATTATCGCGCCGCCCAGCGTGCGGGTACGCATGCCACCAAGAACAAGAAGCTTGTGTCCGGTGCGGGCAAAAAGCTGTGGAAGCAGAAGGGTACCGGTCGCGCCCGTGTGGGTTCCATCCGTTCACCTCTATGGCGCCACGGCGGCACGGTCCACGGACCGCAACCTCGCTCGTATGACTACCAGTTCCCGCGCAAAAAGCTGCTGGGTGCGTTGCGCTCGGCTCTGGCCGCGAAGCTGGCAGACGGCAAGCTCACTGTGGTCGAGGATTTCGATCTGGGAGAAGTAAAGACCGGCTCTTTCCGCAAGGCCCTGACCACCATCGGCGTAACCGGCAAGACCGCGTTGCTGGTGGATGGAGCCAAGGCCAACAAGAACCTGGTGCTCAGCTCCCGTAATCTGGCTGGGGTTGAGTTGCTGGCAGGCAATGAAGTCCATCCTTATCACCTGCTGCGCTACGAAGCGGCTGTGTTTTCACGGCCGGCGCTGGAGCGTTTGCAGGACACGCTGAAGGCCTCTGCGCCGCGGCGCAAAGCGGAGGTCGCGTAATGAAATCGGCATATCAGATCATTCGCAAGCCGGTCATCACGGAAAAAGGACTCGGCGTAAAGGAAACCCAGGGCACGCTGGTGTTTGAAGTCGCGGCGAAAGCGACCAAGACGGAAGTCAAAGAAGCGGTGCAGAAGGTTTTCAAAGTGAAAGTTGATTCAGTGCGCACGGCCAACTTCCTGGGCAAGGAGCGCCGCAGAGGCAAGTTCTCCGGCTTCCGTCCCGACTGGAAGAAGGCCTACGTGAAACTCAAAGAAGGCGAAAAAATGCCGGAGTACGCACAGAATCTTTGATTTAGGGTGAACCGCTTCGGTGCCTGGATCGTGGTTGGAACGTTAAGGCTCCTGAAGCAGCGCAATTCGGCGACTGATGTGCCGAGGCTTTAAGTTTAGGGAAAACCGCTTTAGAGCTTGGCGCCAGGTTAGAGCGTGAAGGCTCCTGAAGCAGCGCGATTTGGCGACTGATGTGCCAAATCGCTTAAATGGAAATTTGAGCGATCAAGAACGATCAAGATTGAGAACAGCAGTCAGTTAGCAGCTTTGAGACAAAGCTAAGTGCTAATGGCTAATTGCTAAAGGCTGAATTTTATGGGAATAAAGACATATAGACCGATAACGCCGTCACTGCGGTTCAAGACCACACTGACGAACGATGAATTGACGACCGACAAGCCCCACAAGCCGCTGACCAAGATCAAGCTGCGCACGGGCGGCCGTCGCAACTCGGGCGATACCACCATGTGGCATCGCGGTGGCGGTCACAAACGCAAGCTGCGCATCATTGACTTTAAGCGCGATAAGTCAGGCGTGCCGGCGACAGTCGTGTCGATTGAATACGATCCCAACCGCTCCGCCCGCATCGCACTGCTGGCCTACGCTGATGGCGAAAAGCGCTACATCATTCAGCCTGTCGGATTGCAGGTTGGGCAGAAGATTGTCAGCGGTCCGGAAGCCGACATCCTCATCGGCAACGCACTTCCTCTGAAGAACATTCCCGCCGGTACTACCGTCCACAACATTGAATTGAAGCCGGGCAAAGGCGCGCAGATGGTGCGCTCCGCTGGCGGCGCCGCGCAGCTGGTGGCCAAAGAAGGCGAGTACGCTCTGGTGAAATTGCCTTCCGGCGAAACCCGCAAAGTGCTGGTTGACTGCATGGCGACCGTAGGCCAGATCGGCAACGTGGAGCATGAAAACATTTCCATCGGCAAAGCCGGACGCAATATCTGGCTGGGCAAGAAGCCGGTGAATCGCGGCGTGGCCATGAACCCGGTGGACCATCCACACGGTGGTGGTGAAGGTAAGACTTCCGGCGGACGTCACCCGGTGACTCCGTGGGGCCAGCCGACGCGCGGATACAAAACGCGCAATAACAAGCGCACAGACAAGTTCATTGTGAGCAGGAGACAGAAATAATGGCACGGTCATTAAAGAAGGGACCGTTTATTGACGGCCACTTGCTGAAGCGGATCGACGACATGAACGCCAAGAATGACAAGAAGGTCATTCGTACATGGTCGCGGCGTTCAACGATCTCGCCGGAGATGGTGGGACACACTCTCGCGGTGCATAACGGCAAAAAATTTATCCCGGTTTACGTGACGGAAAACATGGTCGGGCACAAGCTGGGCGAGTTCTCCTTCACACGGCAGTTCAAAGGACACTCGGTGAAGGCAGCCACGGAGAGCGCTGCCAAGCCCGCGCCGGCACCGGCGAGATAACGAATAAGGCGAAGGTTGAACCTCATGGAATTTAAAGCAAAAGCGCAGTTTCAGCGGGTCTCGCCCCAGAAGGCGCGGCTGGTGCTGGACCTGATTAAAGGCAAACGCGTGGAAGACGCGTTGACCACGCTGCAATTCACCAAGAAGCGGATTGCTCCGGTGATTTTTCAACTGCTGCGTTCGGCGGTGGAGAACGCAAACTATCTGAGCGGTGAAAAGGGCCTGGATGTGGATGTTGACCGGCTGTTCGTGAAGTCGGCCATCGCCAATGACGGTCCCCGCATGAAGCGTATCCGTCCGGCTCCGATGGGCCGCGCGTATCGCTACCAGCGGCGCATCGCCCACCTGGAAGTGGTGCTGGCGGAAAAAGGCGGCCAGAACGGCGCCGGACTTGCCACCGTGGTCGGCGAAGAAGATTCTGCTGCTCCGAAGAAGGCCCCGGCCAAAAAGAAGGTCAAGGCTGCGGGAGCGAAAAAGAAATCGGCCGGCAAAAAAGTAGCGGCCAAAAAGTAACTCAAGTTTTGGGCGCCCAAGTAGGCGTCCTGTGAAGAGGTAACAATGGGACAGAAAGTCCATCCATACGGATTTCGCCTGGGCTACACCAAGCCGTGGCGGTCGCGCTGGTTTGTGGAGCGGGATTACAACAAGCTTCTTCTGGAAGACGTAAAGCTGAAGGAAGAGCTGCGGGACAAGCTGAAGTCCGCGGGCGTGAGCTCGGTGGAGATTGAGCGTCCCGGCAACAAGCTGCGCATCATCATCCGCACCGCGCGTCCGGGCATCATCATCGGGCGCAAAGGCGCGGAAATTGACAAGCTGAAACTGGAACTCCAGAAGCGCACCTCTCGTGATGTCTTTATCGACATCCAGGAAGTGCACAAGCCGGAGCTGGATTCGCAGCTGGTGTCAGAGTCGATCGCCCTGCAGCTGGAAAAACGCGTGGGATTCCGTCGCGCCATGCGTAAGGCCGTTGATTCGGCTCTGCGCTTCGGCTGCAAAGGCATCAAGGTGCGCGTTTCGGGGCGTTTGAACGGCAATGAAATCGCGCGCTCGGAGTGGTATCTGCAGGGACGTTTGCCGCTGCACACGCTGCGCGCCGATATTGAGTACGGCTTTTCAGAAGCCAACACCACGTACGGCATCATCGGCGTGAAGGTGTGGGTCTACAAAGGCGACATTCTTCCGCAGAAAAAGAGACAGCCGGAAAAGGTTGGAGCGGGAGCATTTTAGAAGGCAGCACTTAGCCATTAGCACTCAGCCTTTAGCTTTGTGATGCAAGAAGGCGAGAGATTCGAGCTGGTGGTTGGCTAAGGGCTAAAGGCTAATGGCTAACAGCTGAATGAAGCTGTTGGCAGTATCGAAGGACTGACATTATGTTGATGCCAAAGAAAGTTAAGTACCGCAAGCAGCAGCGCGGTCGCATGCGGGGCAAGGCGTGGCGCGGAGGCGAACTGTCCTTCGGCGATTTCGGGTTGAAGGTAATGGAACCGGGCTGGGTCACCGATCGTCAGATTGAAGCCAGCCGTGTTGCCATGACGCGTTTTGTAAAACGCGGCGGCAAGATCTGGATCCGTCTTTTCCCGGACAAGCCTGTGACCAAGAAGCCGGCTGAAACCCGTATGGGTAAGGGCAAGGGCGCGCCGGACCACTGGGTCGCGGTAGTCCGTCCGGGCAAGATTCTGTTTGAGATGGAAGGCGTAAGCCGGGTGGATGCCGCGGAAGCAATGCGGCTGGCTTCGCACAAACTTGGGCTGCGCACGAAATTTGTAGCGCGTCATGACGCACACTAGAGAAAAGCGAGCACGAGGGCAGAGCTGTATGGCCCTTCGAGAAATCACATGGACGTAGAGAAACTTAGAAATCTGACTGACGCCGAACTGCTGCACCAGCAGCGCGAACTGAATGATCAGCTCTTCCGCCTGAAGTTCCAGATGAAGATGGGACAGACGGAAAGCCTGAACAAGATGCGCGGACTGCGCAAGGACGTGGCCCGGATCAAGACCATCCAGCGCGAAAAAGTGCTGGGCCTGGATAACCATGCCAAGCCGGTAGCGGCGGATGCGTCGTCATCCACGGCAACGGCGGCCAAAGCCAAGCCGGCCAAGAAGAAGGCAGCAGCCCCGAAACCGGCAGCGAAGACAGCCAAGCCCGCGGCCAAGAAGACCAGCAGCGCCAAGGCAAAAGCGAGGAAGAAGTAAATGGCAGAAACAACCAACAACACGCAGACGCAGGGACGCCGCGCCACCAAGATCGGTGAAGTGGTCTCCACCAAGATGGCCAAGACCATTGTGGTGCAGGTGAGCATGAAGAAGGCGCATCCGCTGTACCGCCGCGTGGTCGCCAAAGCCAAGAAGTTTTACGCGCACGATGAAGAAAACACCGCACACGTGGGCGACTTCGTGGAAATCGAAGAGACCCGGCCCATGTCACGGCTGAAGCGCTGGAAGCTGAAGAACATTGTGCGACGCGCCAAGCTGGTGGCGGGTGAAGAAAAAACCGCGGTCGTTGATACGAAAACCGCTTAAGCGGATGGACCGTGGTAAGCGGTCCGGCGCGTTCAGTAAAGAAGAGATCAAGAGGGAGAAGCAACCATGGCAGTCATGATGAGAAGCATTCTGGACGTGGCCGATAACAGCGGCGCACGCCGCCTGCAGATGATCCTGCCGTTGAGCGGGCATACCGGTCTGAACGCCAGCCTGGGTGACGTGATCACGGCGGCAGTGAAGGAAGCAGCGCCGGATGGCACGGCCAAGAAGGGCAGCGTGGTGAAATGCGTGATCGTGCGTCAGCGGAAAGAGCATCGCCGGCGTGACGGCACATACATCCGCTTCGATCAGAATGCCGCGGTGCTGATCAATGATGCCGGTGAGCCGGTCGGGACACGCGTATTCGGTCCCGTGGCACGCGAACTGCGCGAGAAGAAATTTTTGAAGATCGTTTCGCTGGCGCCGGAAGTTCTTTAATTAACAGGGCAGAACAAAAGATTTGATGCAGTCAGTGAATTGAGACTGCGGGATGGCAGAAGGGTAACAATGCACACAAAAGTTGATATCAAGCGCAATGATCAGGTGAAGGTGATCAGCGGGCAGGACGCAGGCAAGCAGGGACGCGTGCTGCGGGTATTTCCCGGCGACGCCAAAATCCTGGTCGAGCACGTGAAGATGGTGAAAAAGAACGTGCGTCCGGACCAGCGTAAGAACGTGAAGGGTGGAATCGCGGAGCAGGAATCGCGCATTGCCATCTCCAACGTGATGGTGGTTTGCCCGAGCTGCGGGCCGTCTCGCGTAGGACACAAGATGGAAGGCAACAAGCGTGTCCGCGTTTGCCGCCGTTGTGATGCGACGCTGGACAAATAAAAATTGAACACCCTACGAACCGGTAAACACTCCGAAACCGTGGGAGAAGGTAGAAACAGAAGATCATGGCAACATCGAAATCAAAATCGACGGCAAGGCTGAGAGAGCGGTTCACCAAAGAAATCGCTCCAGCCCTGTCTAAAGAACTGGGCCTGACCAATCCCATGGCTGTGCCGCGCGTCCACAAAGTTGTGGTGAACATGGGCGTGGGCGAAGCTACGCAGAATACCAAGATGCTGGACCCGCTGGTCCGCGACCTGGGCGAAATCTGTGGCCAGAAGCCGGTTGTGACCAAGGCCAAGAAATCGATTGCGGCTTTCAAGGTGCGCGAAGGCATGTCAATCGGCGCGATGGTCACCCTGCGTGGCGACCATATGTATGAATTTCTCGATCGCCTGATCAATATCGCTCTGCCGCGTGTGCGTGACTTCCGCGGCGTGTCGACGAAATCATTTGACGGCCGTGGCAATTACACGCTCGGTTTGCGCGACCAGTTGATCTTCCCGGAAATTGATTACGCCAAAGTGGACAAACTCAAGGGTATGAACGTAACCATTGTGACCACGGCCCGGGATGACAATCAGGCGCGCGCATTGCTCAAAGCCATGGGAATGCCGTTCAGACAATAAACAGGTATTTGGTTGGTACTTAGTATTTAGCAAAGGAAACGATGGCAACTACAGCGAAAATCGCCAAGACGAACAAGAAGCCCAAGTTCTCTACCCAGCACCGGAACCGTTGCTCGATCTGCGGACGTCCGCGCGCTTTCCTGCGGAAATTCGGCCTGTGCCGTTTGTGCTTCCGCGGCCTGGCGCTCAAGGGTGAGATTCCCGGGGTCATGAAGTCGTCCTGGTAACAAAAGAAGCTCTTAGCCTTTAGCACTGAGCCATTAGCTTTGTCTCGTGCGGCAGATAGTGCGAACGCAAGAGACAGGCTAAGGGCCAACGGCTAAAAGCTAATGGCTGGGTTTGCAGTACGTCACGGCAGGTTCCCCTGGCAGAGCCGGGGCTAACGGGTGACGATAAGAGGAGAAGAACGAAGATGAGTTTGACCGATCCGGTCGCAGATTTGCTGACACGCATTCGCAATGCAATCCACGCACGGCACCAGAAACTCGATGTCCCTGCTTCCAAACTGAAGCTGGAGATCGCGCGCATTCTGAAAGAAGAAGGTTACGTCGCGAACTTCAAGGCAACGGAGGAAGAAGGCAGAAAGGTCCTGCGGATCTATCTGAAGTACAGCACAGACAGCGCTGCCGCCATCTCCAACCTGCAACGCATTTCCCGGCCCGGCTGCCGGGTATACGTGGGACGCAATGAGATTCCACGCGTGCTGGGTGGACTGGGCATCAACATCCTGACCACTCCCAAGGGAGTGATGACAGGACGCCAGGCGCGCAAGCAGGGCGTCGGCGGAGAAATTCTCTGTGAAGTGTGGTAGCGCGCTCAAGGCGCGAAGCCATAGCCATTAGCACTTAGCCAAGCAGTACGGTCTGAGGGCTGTGGAAGAAGAAATAAAGGTTTGCGGCTTAAGGCCAAAGGCTAAGTGCCAAGGGCTGACGCCGAAGCGGTAGTGGAACTCGATGAAGGAATTCATTCGAGGGACTCACCAGAAAAGGGATTCACAAATGTCTCGTATCGGAAAGAAACCGATTCCGCTCCCCACGGGAGTGAAGTACGAAGTGAAGGGCAACACAGTCACCGTAAACGGACCCAAGGGCCAGGTGCGGACACACATGCCCGAGGGCGTGAAGCTTGAGCAGAAGGACGGAACCCTGCATGTTGTTCGTGAGAGCGACAAGTATGCGGCGGTCCATGGCCTGGTACGCGCTCTGGTCGGCAACGCGGTTGAAGGCGTGACCAAGGGCTGGACCAAGGAACTGGAAATCGTCGGCATTGGATACCGTGCGGAATTGAAAGGTAAAGACATGGTGGTCTTTACCCTGGGCTTCTCGCACCCGATCGAATATCCGCTGCCCAGCGGGATCTCTGTGGCCATTGATCCCAAGCAGACCAAGCTCACGGTGAACGGCATTGATCGCCAGAAGGTGGGACAGGTAGCTGCTGAAATCCATTCACTGCGTCCGCCCGATCCGTACAAGCAGAAGGGCATCCGCTATGTGGGCGAGCGCCTGAAGAAGAAGGTCGGCAAGACCGGTGCGAAATAAATTTCAAATTTGAAATTTTAAATTTCAAATTGTTTTGATCGTGTAGCGGAGAGCTATACGAAGCAAAGGTAAAAGAAGAAATGATTCCAAATACGTCAAAAGACCAAACACGGCGCCGGATCCATCAGCGTCTGCGCAACCGGCTGGAAGGCTCGCAGGAGCGTCCGCGGTTGAATGTGTACCGTTCGCTGAACCACATCTACGCGCAGGTGATCGATGATGGCAGCGGAGTGACGCTGGTTTCGGCCAGCACGGTTCAGGGCCGCAAAAAAGGCGAGAAGCGCACCGGCGGCAATGTGGCCAGTGCCAAGGAAGTGGGCAAGACGATTGCCCAGCGCGCGCAGGAAAAAGGCATCAAGAAGGTGGTTTTTGACCGCGGCGGATATCTGTATCACGGACGAATCAAGGCGTTGGCCGATGCGGCGCGCGAAGCAGGTCTGGAGTTCTAAATGGCGACAGCAACGAAAAAGAAACTTGATGCCGGCAACTTCAACCTGAAAGACCAGGTAGTTGCTATTAACCGCGTGACCAAGGTGGTCAAGGGCGGCAAGAACATGTCATTCGCGGCCCTGGTTGTGGTCGGCGATCCCAGTGCGGGCGTGGTCGGCTACGGCTCCGGCAAAGCCAAGGAAGTTCCGCAAGCCATCCGCAAAGGCATTGAGTCAGCCAAGAAGAACCTGATCAAGGTGAATCTTACACAGACCACGATTCCGCACGCGGTCCTGGGACGGTTTGGTTCCGGTATCGTGCTGCTCAAGCCGGCTCCGGAAGGAACCGGAGTGATCGCCGGCGGTGCGGTGCGCGCGGTAATGACTTCAGCGGGTGTACAGAACGTGCTGACCAAATCGATCGGCACCGCCAACCCGCATAACGTGATCAAGGCGACGTTTAATGCCCTGAGCAGACTGCGCGACCGGCAGGAAGTCGCGACTATGCGTGGCAAAGCCATGCAGGAGCTGTAAGCCAATGACGGCAGCAAAGAAGACAATCAAAATTCAGTACGTGCGCTCGAAGATCTGCACACCGGTAAAGCATAAGCTCGTGGTCAAGGGCCTGGGCTTTACTCGCCTGAACCAGATCGTAGTGCGTGAAGATACGCCTTCCGTGCGGGGAATGATCGCCAAGATTCCTCATCTGGTGCAGGTGGTCGAGTAGTTTCAGTTCGGGCGATTACCAGGCCCATAGACAGGGAAACCGAGTAGCCTTCGCGAAAGATGCCAGATGAAAGACCAGCGAAGGGTGCGAACAAGGAAATCAAAGTGCCAACTAATCTTTCAAACTTAAGGCCCCCCAAAGGAGCCACCGCGAACCGTAAGCGTGTGGGCCGCGGTATGGGTAGCGGCATGGGCAAGACTTCAACTCGCGGCCACAAGGGCCAGCGTTCACGTTCAGGTTCGCGCATGATGCGCGGCTTTGAAGGCGGCCAGATGCCGTTGCATCGCCGGGTTCCCAAGCGCGGGTTCACCAACATCTTCCGCACGGAATATCGCGTGATCAACCTGGACCGCATTGCGGAACTGGGTGAGAAGAACGTGACCCAGGAATTCCTGGTGAAGAGCGGGCTGGTGCAGAAAAACGATTTGATCAAGGTGCTGGGTGATGGCGAATTGAAAGCCGCCTTCACGGTGCATGCGCACAAGTTCTCCAAGTCAGCCCAGGAGAAAATCACTAAAGCCGGCGGCAAGGCGGAGTTACTCTCCGGATTTGTACCCGCGGAAGTGAAAAGGCCCGAACCGAAATCCAAGAAGAAGTGACCCAATGTTAGAGAAACTGGCAAATATCTTTCGCGTACCGGACCTGCGCAGGCGTGTGCTTTTCACGCTGGCGATGCTCGCGGTGTACCGCTTTGGTTCGTTCATTCCCACGCCCGGCATCAATACAGACCGGCTGCAAAGGGCGTTTGAACAGCAGAGCGGCGGATTACTGGGATTTTATGATCTGTTCAGCGGCGGAAACCTGCGCCGTTTAACGATCTTCGCCCTGGGCATCATGCCCTACATCACCGCGTCCATTATTCTGCAATTGCTCACCGTGGTCTGGGAACCGCTGGCGCGCTTGCAGAAAGAGGGCGAGCTGGGCCGGCGGAAGATTACCCAGTGGACCCGCTATCTGACGCTGATTCTTTCCTTCCTGCAGAGTCTTGGCATCGCATTCACCCTGCAGAGTCAGGACTTCGTACTGAACCCGGGACCGTCATTCATCCTGCTCACCATCATCACGCTGACCACCGGCAGTATCTTCATCATGTGGTTGGGTGAACAGATTACCGAACGCGGGATCGGCAATGGCATGTCATTGTTGATCTTCGCCGGCATTGTGGTCGGACTTCCACGCGCGGTACAGAACCTTTACACCCTGGCCCGGCAGCAGGCCTGGGGAAGCTTCACCATCCCGGCCATGGCCTTGCTGATTATTATCATGGTGCTGGTGGTGGCGTTCATTGTGTTCATGGAACGCTCAGAGCGCCGCATCCCCGTGCAGTACGCCAAGAGAGTGGTAGGGCGCCGCATCATGGGAGGTCAGGCTACTCACCTGCCGTTGCGTGTGAACTCCGGCGGCGTCATGCCGGTCATTTTTGCGTCATCCCTGCTCAGTATTCCGCAGATGTTGACCTACTCGGCGGCATTCAAATCAGGTGGAACGCTGCACCGGTATTTCGGACCGCTGATGGACCAGTTGAAGTGGGGCGAGCCGCTTTATACCGTGCTGTACTCCGCCGGTATCATTTTCTTCGCTTACTTTTACGTATCCATCGTATTCAATCCGTCTGACGTTGCGGACAACATGCGCAAGCATGGCGGATTTATTCCCGGTATCCGTCCCGGACACCGCACGCGCGATTACATCAATGAAGTGCTGACGCGAGTCACGCTGGTAGGCGGCTTGTACCTGATCCTGATTTCACTGATTCCAGAGTGGATGATCATGGGTATCCACCTCAATCACCTGCCGTGGTGGCTGGGACAGCGTATCTTTGAAAATTTCCCGAACTGGTTCCTGAACGGTCTGGGAGTGAACTTTTACTTTGGCGGTACCTCGCTGCTGATCGTTGTCGGCGTGGCGATGGACACCGTGAACCAGATTGAGTCCCAGCTGGTGATGCGTCACTATGAAGGTTTTACCTCCAAAGGCGGACGCATTAAGGGACGGAAGCTCTGGACCTAACGATGCCCGCTGGCCCAGGATCGAACACGGCCCGCGAGCTCGCCGTACCCGGTCCCATTATTCTGCTGGGAGCGCCCGGGGCAGGCAAGGGCACCCAGGCCATGACGATCGCAGCCCGATATGGCATCCCGCAGATCTCAACGGGAGACATACTGCGCATCAACGTGGCGCGCGGAACAGAGCTGGGGAAGAAAGCCGACCCGATTATGAAACAGGGCGGCCTGGTTTCGGACGATCTGATGCTGCCGATGGTGCAGGAGCGCCTGAAGCAGCCGGATTGCCGTCGCGGATATATCCTGGACGGCTTCCCGAGGACGGTTGTACAGGCGGAATGGCTGGATAAATTTCTGGAAACAATGACTTTCGGGGGCCACCGGATGGGTCCGGTTGTGATCAGCATCGAGGTCAGTTATAATCAATTACTGCAACGGCTTACGGGCCGCCGGTCATGTCCGGTCGATGGCAAGATCTACAATGTTTACTTCCAGCCGCCGCAAAATGACGAGCAATGTGATATTTGCGGCTCTAAGTTAGTCCAGCGAAAAGACGACAAGGAAGAAGTCATTTCCGAGCGCCTGAAGAGTTATGAGCGCATGACTTTGCCGTTGGTTGAATATTACGGCAGACAAGGTCGTTTACGCAGGTTGAATGGCGAGCGTCCGGTGGAAGAGGTAACGGCGGCAACACTGGCCAAAGTTGAAGCAGCCGCAGCATAACAATGATTAATTGCAAGTCTCAAGCTGAAGTAGAAAAGATGCGGCGCAGCGGGCAGATTGTCCGGCAGGTGCTGCAGGAAGTCAAAGCCATGGTGGCTCCGGGTGTTTCCACCATGGACCTGGAACGCGCGGCTGAAGACAAGATTAAAGAGCTGGGCGCCAAGCCGGCATTTAAGGGTTATTACGATTATCCCTGCGTGCTGTGCACGTCAGTGAATAACGAGATCATCCACGGGATTCCGTCCGCAAAACGGGTCCTCAAAGAAGGCGATATCGTTTCCATTGATTGCGGCGTGGTTCTGGATGGCTATTACGGTGACTCAGCCATTACAGTGCCGGTAGGCGGAAAAGTTTCAGACGAGTTGAAGAAGCTGCTGGAAGTCACAGAAACGTCGCTGAAGAAAGCCATTGAGGAAGTCCGGCTGGGTAAGACGGTAGGCGACGTGGGCGCGGCAGTGCAGGAATATGTTGAAGCCAACGGCTTCAGTGTGGTGCGTGACTTTGTAGGCCATGGGATTGGAACGCGGTTGCACGAAGATCCGCAGGTCCCGAATTACGGAACACGTGGCCATGGCACCAGGTTGCGTGAAGGCATGGTGCTGGCGATTGAGCCGATGGTGAATATCGGCAAGCCAGGCGCCCGGGTGCTGGAAGATAAGTGGACCGCGGTGACCGAAGATGGCAGCTATAGCGCCCACTTCGAACATTGCGTGGCGGTCACGAAAAACGGACCGCTCGTTCTGACTGAGTAGCCGGAAGGCTGAAGTCAGGCAAAATTTTTCTGGAAGCCAGCAAGTCAGATGGCAAAAACTGGCTTCAAGGAGCTGCTTGAGTAAAGAAGACGCGATTGAGGTAATGGCGACGGTGATTGAGCCGCTGCCCAATGCCATGTTCCGGGTGGAACTGGAGAACAAGCATCAGGTATTGGCACACGTCTCCGGCAGAATGCGCAAGAATTTTATCCGCATCCTTCCCGGCGATAAGGTCGCGGTGGAACTTTCACCGTATGACCTGACGCGAGGACGGATCGTTTACAGATACAAGTAAATCAATTTGGTAAGTGCGTAATTTGGTAATCGGGTAATTGAAAACCGGTTTGACCAAGAAGGTTGAAAAGAGAACATCATGAAGGTCAGGGCATCAGTTAAGAAGATTTGTGATAAGTGCAAAGTCGTGCACCGTAAAGGCGTGGTGCGCGTGATTTGCGAGAATTCGAAACATAAACAGAGACAGGGATAGTTTGAAATTTAAAATTTCGAATTTGAAATTCTAAATTTCAGGAACCGCGATCGGGATGAAGGCCTTTGCCGGACTGTAAACCGATCAGAGCAACATCAAGGAGAAAAAATGGCACGTATTTCAGGCGTCGATCTTCCCCGCAACAAGCATGTGAACATCGCGCTGACCTACATCTACGGCATCGGTAACTCTCGCTCCAGGAATATCCTGGGCGAAGCAAAAGTTGAGCCGATGAAAAAAGTTCAGGACCTGAATGAAGACGAAGTCAACCGCATACGCCAGGTGATTGAAGCCCAGGGCGACGTGGAAGGTGATCTGCGCAAAGACATCTCCATGCATATCAAACGGTTGATCGAAATCGGCTCCTATCGTGGTTATCGCCACCGTCGCAACCTGCCGGTCCGCGGCCAGCGCACCCATACCAATGCGCGTACGCGCAAGGGCCCGCGCAAAGGCACGGTCGCTAACAAGAAGAAAGCCGCAGCGAAGACCTAAACCAGCACCTGGCAATTAGCCATTGGCACGTAGCCTTGTGTGGAAGATTTGAACTGGCCGGGTGGACTTCCGGTCTAACGAGAAAAGCAGAGATCAATTTATGGCGAAACCAGCAGCAGCCGGCGGAAGCGCCGCCGGTACAAAAGGGAAGAAGAAAGTCTTCAAAAAGAAGGAACGCAAGAACGTGCCGCATGGCGTGTGCTATATCCAGGCGTCCTTCAACAACACCATTGTCACCATCACGGATGGTGAAGGCCGCACGCTGTCATGGAAGAGCGCTGGTTCGCTCGGCTTTCGCGGGTCGCGTAAGGGCACTCCGTTTGCGGCACAGCAGGCTGCGCAGAACGCCGCCAACCAGGCGCGCGATCATGGTATGCGCTCGATTGAAGTGCGGGTGAACGGCCCGGGATCAGGACGTGAGTCGGCAATTCGCGCACTCGCGGCAGCTGGACTCGATGTACGTCAGATCAAGGACGTCACGCCGATTCCGCACAACGGATGCCGCCCGCCAAAACGTAGACGCGTCTGACGAAGTAAGCTTTTTGTGATGTAGCGGGTGAAATGCGCAGTGAGCGCCGGCCCGCGCGAACGTAGCATGAGGGCGAAGCAGCGAAGCGTTGCGGAGCCCTTGAATAAACGGACCGGGAAGAAGGGTTACACCACCCGTAAACCGGTCGACACTCGAAGAGGAGATTCAATGGCACGTTATAAAGGTGCAGTCTGCCGGCTCTGCCGGCGCGAAGGCATGAAGTTGTTCCTGAAGGGCGCAAAGTGTTTTACCGATAAGTGCCCGGTGGAAAAGCGCAATTTTGCTCCTGGCCAGCATGGCAAGGATCGCAAAGCCAAAGTTGTAGGTTACGGCCTGCAGTTGCGTGAAAAGCAGAAGACCAAGCGTATCTACTTCACGCTGGAAAATCAGTTCCGCAATTATTTTGAAAAAGCCGCGCGTAAGCCCGGTGTCACAGGCGAATTGCTTCTGCAACAACTGGAGCGCCGTCTGGACAACGTGATCTACCGCCTTGGCTTCGCGACATCACGCCGCCAGGCCCGCCAGTTGGTACGCCATGGCCACATCGATGTGAATGGCCGCCGCGTGGACATTCCATCTTTCTCAGTCAACACCGGGGATGAGATCGTGGTCCGCGACAAAGCGAAAAAGTTTACGACCGTGGAAGGCGCACGCGACTTCTCCAGCCATCAGCCGGTTGTCGGCTGGCTGGAAGTTGACCGCGATGCCCTGAAAGGCCGCGTTCTTGCATTGCCGAAGCGCGAAGATATCGCTACGCCAGTGAACGAACAGCTCATCGTCGAACTGTATTCGAAGTAAATAGCTGTGAGCTGCTAGCGACTAGCTGCTAGCGGCGGTGTACAGCCAGAATGAATCCGGGGCCTGGTCCTGGAATCTAATTGGATTCGGATGAATCAACTGATCTGGAATCCGCAATAGCTAGAGGCTAGAAGCTAGTGGCTAGCCGCTAGAAACAATTGACCGCACCAGATCAGCTCTTGCGCAAAAGACCGCGCAAAGCCAAACGGAGCGGAATTGAAAGGAAAAGAAACACATGGCTCTTTGGAGAGGGTTTCAAAAACCCAAGCGTCTCGCGACCGACACCGAGACATTAACTGACAAATACGGACGTTTTTATGCCCAGCCGTTTGAACGCGGTTTCGGCACCACCATCGGCAATGCGCTGCGGCGCGTGCTGTTGTCGTCGATTGAAGGCGCGGCCGTCACAGCAGTGAAAATTGAAGGCGTGCTGCACGAGTTCCAGTCGATCCCCGGCGTGGTGGAAGATGCAACCGACATCATCCTGAACATCAAGCAGGTACCGTTCAAGCTGAGCGGCGATGGTCCGAAAGCAATCTATCTGAAGACTGACCAGCCCGGCGTGATTACATCCGGCATGATTGAAGCCGATGGCGACGTGGAAGTGCTGGACAAGAATGTATACATCGCAACTGTGTCCGAAGGCGGCAAGCTGGACATGGAAATGCGGTTGAAGCGCGGCCGCGGTTATGTGGCTGCCGACAAGAACTTCGATGACGACCTGGGACTGGGATTTATCCCGATCGATTCAGTCCACTCCCCGGTCCGCAAGGTCAATTACACGGTGGAAGCAGCGCGTCTGGGACAGATCACCGACTACGACAAGCTGGACATCGAAATCTGGACCAACGGATCCATCGCTCCAGCGGATGCGCTGGGTCTGGCCGCGAAGCTGCTCAAAGACCACATGACCATCTTCATCAACTTCGAAGAGGAGTTGGAGACCGAGTCGCGTGGCGAAGAGAAGCCGCAGATCAAGAATGAAAACCTGAACCGCTCAGTGGAAGAGCTGGAGCTTTCCGTTCGCAGCTATAACTGCCTGAAGAACGCGAATATCCAGACGATCGGCGAGCTGGTACAGAAGACTGAAGCTGAAATGCTGAAGACGAAGAATTTCGGCCGCAAGTCACTGAATGAAATCAAGGAAATCCTGGCATCGATGGGGCTCTCGCTCGGCATGAAGATTGACGAGCAGGGCAACGCAGTCCCCGGGCCGACCAGCTCACTGCCATCTCCGATGGCGGGCATGCTGACCGGCAATGGAGACGAGCAGGACTTCTAGTCATTTGGTAATCGGGAAAATTGGTAATTGGGTGATTTGAAACCCAATTACCTTCCCGGCCACCGAAGCAAAGAACTTTGCTGAGAACTTTTATTTAAGAAACATATTTACGAAATCAAGGAATTGAATCATGCGGCATCGCGGATCAGTCAAAAAAATTGGACGTAACACCAGCCACCGGCGGGCATTGCTGCGCAACCTGGTGACCTCGCTCATTATGGAAGAGCGTATTGAGACCACGCCGACCAAGGCCAAGGCCATGCGTCCGCACGTGGAAAAGATGATCACACTGGGCAAGCGCGGGGACGTTGCAGCACGACGCCTGGCGCTCAGCTATATGATGACGCGCGAATCCGTGGAGCGGCTGTTTGATACGGTGGCGCCGCGTTTTGGTGATCGTAATGGCGGCTATCTGCGCATCATCCACACTGGCTGGCGCAAGGGCGATGGCGGCGATAAATGCTTCATCGAACTGCTGGGCAGCGAAAAGGTGATTGAAGCCAAGCGCGCCAAGCGGGCTGAAGTCCGTACCAAGCGGCAGGAAGAAGTCCGCAAACAGATGGAAAAGGAGCAGGCAGAGGTCGCTGAGCAGGGCGGAGAAGAAGATAACAAGAAGTAGCCTGTCACAAACATCAAGAGATATGACCGCGCCTCTCAGGGGCGCGGTTTTTTTTGTGCGATTAAACTCCCGGTGGCTCTATTTCTTGAGATCGGCTGAAGCCAGCAAAGGAATGGAACATGCCGGCAGTTGCTGCGGGTAAAACAGCACAGACTCTACGCCCAGTTCCTCATCGTAATTGCGAACCTGCAGGCGCCAGCTTTTGGGCTTTTTACCTTGAGATTCACGGACTTCAAGCAAATATCCACTGGTCGCCGCGTCATACCACTCGGAGTTCATGAACCCCATCAGTACGCCTCCCGTGCTGTTGGCCAACTTGATCAGGTTCGGGCTGATGTGGTCGGCGGCTGCAAAAGCAGCAAAGAGCGAAAGTGAGAAACTTGCAGATGGAGCTGGAGCATTCATCAACAACTGAAGCCTTGTGCCGCTTCGAGCAAAGTCGCGTGCAAGTGATTTACCGGGGCGGCCATCACCATTGCTAATCAGAAGGATGGTGTCCCCGGGCCGGTGCTGGCCGAACTTCTTTAAGCCTTCATGCAGGGCTTTGGACAGATTCGATTTGCCGCCAAGCGAGCCGGCGCGTGGCACGGTCAACTTCACAGCAGACGCCATTGATTCCGGATCGCTGGTAAAGTCCGCGGTAAAAACCGCGCGGTCAGCAAATGCGCCGAACATCACCGGCATGCCCGTAGGGGCCTCCTCGAGGTAGTCCACGGTGTTCTGGAGCAGCGCATTACGAGAAGAATCATTCTTGTAACGGCTCAGATCCAGCAGGACCAATACGCGATTGCGAAAAACAGGGCGCGCGCTTGCGATAGTGATGGCGTCACGGCCGATCGAAGCGGCAAAATCAGAGGCGCGCAGGCCAGGGAGTGAGGCCTTCGTCCTGGCATCAAATGCGTTTACGAGCACAGACGTGGTGCACTGTTGAGCCCTGGCGTACGAAGAGAAAACAACGAACAGAATACAAAGCAAGCGAATATTCATAGGCTTGCCCGTACGGTAGCCTAAATTTCTGGGTTACGGAATAAGGCAAGCAGTGGATGGGCGAATACCTTAGGAGAGTGGCTATTATTGGAGACGGCATGCAAAGATAAAAGATCTAAAGATCTAAAGATCTATAGCGCCTGAAGATCTGAAGCTCAGCGGTCTTCGTCTTCCGCGCCGCAGGGCAGCAATAGTTCCGGACGGTAGAGCTTGGGATGCATGCTCATAATTGCCGTGCTGCTGCGCAACTGTATGTTCCACTTTTCCAGGTGGTTTGAGCCTTCCGGCAATTTCAGACCCAACATATAACCTTTCCAGGGAAAGCGGAAAACATGTGCTTCAAAACTGGTATATGCTCCGCCAGTCTTGCCACTGAGATTTTCCAGCAGCCTCTTTTCACGTTCATGGCTGGTCCAGAGAAAGTCTCGCGCTACCCGGCTCATCTGCTGGCGAAGCATCACTGAGAGCCGCGTTCCGCTGGAGATGAATTGTTTTTCGATTTCGCCGATTGAGGTTTTACTCAAATCATCGAACGGATCGGCAACAAGAAGCACAGTATCTCCGGCCTGGTGGTGTCTAAAAAGCTTCAAAGCCTGTTGCAGCGAATCCATTAACGCAACACGTTTTCCCAGCGAAGAGGATTCTTCCACCACAGCATTGATGGCAGGAGTGCGTTCCTGTGGATCGCTAAAAAAGCCTTTCGTAAAGACAGCACGATCAGAATAAATGCCGAAGGCAATGGGTTTGCCTTCCGGAGCTTCGCGGGCGAAACGCGTAATCATCTCGACCGTCTCGCTCAGTTTTTCACTTTGAAGGGCGCCGTCCATCTCCACCAGAATCACCAGGCGATTGTTGAACGGACGCGTAGCGCTGATGACTTCAACCGGCTTTGATCCAATGGTTACGTGGAAGTCTCCGGTTTTAAGCATGTCTAACTCTTCGCCCGTGGTGTGGTCGAGCGCGGCGACAACCACAAAGGTGGTGCACTCCTGGCAGGCAGCCCAGGTGGAAAACAAAAGGATGGACAGCCAGAGCAAATTGCGCATGGCGCACCTCGCGGGGGCAACAGCATAGCCCAAACCAATAGTACATATTAATGAAAATACAGCGCTGAAGGATTAATTTCTTGACGTCAGCATAGACAGAGCCAGTGTAGATACCAAGGAATTCGCTCGAACGTCAGTGTGAATAAAATACCAACAGCGCATAGAAATGCTTCCCCCTGTGCATCTTAGAAAGTTCTGAGATTCGAAGGAGAGTAGACAAGATATGCCTGACTACATGCGGCTTCCCATTGGCAAACGCTGTCCGGAGCGTGTGAATGTTGTGATTGAAATTCCTCGCGATTCCGTCAACAAGTATGAGTATGACAAGGAGCTGCACGTCTTCTGTCTGGACCGCACCTTATTTTCTCCAGTCCACTATCCCGGAGACTATGGATTTATTCCCCGTACGCTCGGGCTCGACGGTGATCCGCTGGACGTGCTGGTGGCGGTGGGAGCGCCAAGCTTTCCCGGATGCCTGATGGAAGTGCGTCCGATCGGGGTACTAAAGATGCTTGACGAGGGAGAAGGCGACGAGAAGATTATTGCGGTTGTGGATAACGATCCTCTTTATCGCCAAATACATGACATTGACCAGGTCTATGAGCATACTTTGCGCGGCATTGAGCATTTCTTCTCTGTATATAAAGCCCTGGAAAACAAGAAGACAGAAATCGCCGGCTGGGGCAACGCGGAAGCGGCCAGGAAGATTATTGTCGAGGGCATAGCAAGGTTTAAATGAGGAATGCGGCACTCAGCATTCAGCCTTCAGCATTCAGCCGTTTCACATCGCGGATGATTTGAAATTCGATAAGCCAAAATTCTAACTAGTTTTGGATGCGCCAAAACTGTACGGGCTGAATGCTGAGTGCTGTTTGCTATTTCCCCACCAGCTTCTGCTTCTCCAAAACACTTACGAGTCGATCGACCCAGGCCTGATCGATATCGATAAGATATTCCGCCGAGACCAAGTCGGCGATTTCGGCGGTGCTGCGGTGGCCATCCATGAAGTTGATGGTCTCAAAGCTGATGAGGCCGAAGTTGGGTTTGGTGGCGAGGCCTTCTGAGTCGCTGGCGAAGCGCGCTTCCTGCTCGGCGAGCCATTTGGCGTCGTCAGGGGCGGCGTTTTCGAAGACGGAGGCGTCGAGGGGAAGAAGGGTGAGCCGGTGCGGGCCGGATTTTCGGGGGACATCCTTTCTAGTTGTTTGATCGGTGGCTTCGGGACCGTATGGCGGCGTGCTCAGTGCGTGCATTGCTTCTTTGAGGTTTTCCAAGTTCTTGGACTTCCCCCCTTTCGACACATTACTCGCGTGATCAAGACGGGAACTTAATTCCAAAATGGTGCTAGCATTCCACTTAAGGTATTGAATTTTAGCGGATAACCAGTCATAGCACCCAAGGAGGTACCCCGCCGCACTCGCCATCACTCCTACTCTACGGAACTCGCTGGCATCCGTCTTATCAATCTTGTCTTCACTGGTGTGGTGCGTCCAGTCGGGATCGTGGCCAAACATTGTGGCAGGTATGCCCAGGCCGAGAAAAACATCGTGGTCGCTGCCTTGAGCGTAGGGAATTGCCTCGGGCAGCCAATAGTTGCGGGTGCCGGTCTGAGCATAGAGATTGGCCTCGCGCGTTTGCGTCATCACGTCTGGCAGCAGGCCATCAAGCAATGACGACACTGAATCTGGTGACTTGGTGAAGTAGAAGCGCGAGTTGGTCTTGACCGTATCTTCGCCCACCATATCCATATTGATGTTCGCTACGACGCATGGCTTCTTGTCGCCAAAAGCATCGGGCTTGTTACGCGGATCGTCCCAGGGAGAATCGCAGCGACGGGCTTCCGGATGATTGCTGACATACGCGAGCGTTCCGAAATATTCCGGCACCCACATGAAGTGGATTGTGATCTTCGGCGGTGCGAGCTTCTTCTCCGCGATCAGCTTCTGCAACGTGCGTGCGGCTTCCATCATGGCGCCGGAGCCGGAAGCATTGTCATTAGCGCTCCACTTGGGATGGTCAAGATGGCCGCTGACGAGCACTTCGCGTTCGGGATGTTCCGTTCCGCGGATGTAGGCGTGGACCAGCGTCAGTTTGCCGGGAGCAAGGGTGGCGTCAACTTTGCCGTGGACGCGAACCGTGCCCTGCTTCATCAGGCCTTTCAGCATGTCATATTGATTGCGTGAGATCTGAAAGCCGCTGCTGGTCTTGTCCAACTCTTCGGCGCGCGGCCATATGCCGTTGTAACGAATCATGTCGGGATGGTCAGGCCGATCGCCGGCCGCGGGATAGATCACCACTCCCACGGCGCCGTGTTTGATTACAGCCTCGCGCACGACGTTGGCCGCGTAGCCGGAAGCCAACGCGACTTTGCCGTGCACGTCGATCGACTTGTAATCGGCGTCGCTGGTTCCGCTGCCGACATCGACTAGGTCGCCCGTCCATTCTCCGCCTTTGGAATACGTGGACACGCACATGGGCACGTCGGCGTAGCGACAGAGCATGATTGGCGCAAAGTTTTTTGCCCCATTGAGGCCTTCCGTCTTTACTTGTTCAACCTTTAGTTGTTCAACCCAGAGTTCGCCGCCGCGCATGTCCCAGCCCATGGGAGAGATATATGTGCCGTAGCGAATCTTGCCGTCGGAAGGGAACTGCTCGATGCCGGCTTCCAGTCCGGCGGCTTTGAGTCGCGGTAACACGACTTGCTCGGCCACCGCGGACATCATGGGGCTTCCCTGTATGCGGTGGTATTCCACAATTCGCCGCGTGTTTTCCTGCGCAGCCTCGCCAGAATACTCCGTGGCGATGGCATCAAATGTTTTTTGGGGAACCAGATGTTGCGCAGGCGCACTGGCCGCGGCCAACAGACACAGCGGTGCAAACAGCAGCTTCGGCATCTTCATGGCCTTGAGAGTACAGGAAGAGCCGCGTGGCAGACTAGCTGGTTTTACGGGCGAACCAACTGATAGCTCTAAGCCGCAGGTACTTCTTAGCCCAGCACACCGGCCTGGCCGCGATCAAACAAGGTCATCTGATGGGCAGGTTTCTGGTGCTGTTGCTGGGGTCTCCTTGGCTGGGTCGCGTGTGCAGAACTGGATCCGGCAAACAGCAGCAATGCGAGTGATGCAATGAACCAGAGGAACGCGACCATGGCCACGTATTTGTTCAGTCGCGCGAGTTTCGGGTTTTGCGTGTTTAAATCAGTCAATTTCATGTTGTAAATGAATAGATGCGATTTTTTGTAAATCCGTTACCGGCGAATCTTTAACTAGCGAACCATTGCCATTTCCAGGCAACGCTTGAAGAAAAAAGTGTAACCTCACGCACTGGCGTCGCCAACTTAGCTGGGTGGTTTGGCTTCTTTGGGTGGTTTGGCTTCTTTGGGTTGCTTGGCTGGCGAGCTGCCCGTATCCATGATCACCTTCCACTTGCCTGCTTCTTTACGCCAGATGGTGAGATACATTCCGCGAGAAGTTTTGCTGCCGCGTTTATCTTCGTAATCACCGTAGGTGTATCCCATTGTACCGTCTTTAGAGGCTTCTGCTTTCGTGGGCGTCCAGCTGAGATTGAAATCTTTGTCGGCAAAGATGGGCTCATAATATGCGCGCAGGCTCTCTGTGCCAGTGATGGTCTTGCCGTCGTGAAGAACGGCAGCGTCAGCGGCAAAGTATTCCATCCAGCCATCCAGGCGACGTTCGGCCGTGGCTTTGGCGAAGGCCAGATCGGCGTCACGCAGCTGCTTTTCAACTGAATCCTGTTGGGAGGTCTTGGCTCGCGGCGATGGCGCCGGAGCTTGAGCGAAAACAGAGGTTAGAGCCAAAGTACAGGTCGCCAAAATACAGGTCGTCAAAATACAGGTCAGGGAGATAAGAAGGCTACGCATGTTGTTTTCCTGAAATGATGCGCGTTGATGCAAGCACCAGTGATGAGTGTACGAGTTTTCCTTGTTCTCCACACAAATCCACAGCGTTGCACGAATCTAGGGCGTTGACCCCACGGTATTCGCAACATAGATTTAAATTCACGTTAAAGTTTTGATGCAATGCCTGCAGCGCTCCGGGCATTTTGCATTCAATTACGCGGTTTGCCGCTCACTTCTGCGGCAGACTGTACCTCCAGCCACTCAACAAGATCGGTTCAGGGACATGCTTGCGGAAGACTCCAGGACAAGAGCCCATTACTTCCAACGTAACCCTGTGGAAACGGGAGCAAAATCCGGAGAACTCACACCTGAGTAGCGGCTAAAACTCGCAGTTACAGTCACTTATGGCTGAACCGCGCTAAGAGGAAATCTAGTACAATATATAGTGTTTAAGTCTTGACAGGCCCCATATACAGGCGTAACTTGTCTTTCACCCGCAGTATTCGAGTAACGGATGTCTCGGGGAAGTGGAAGAAAAAACGAGGCAAAACGATTCGCAGCAGCAGACCGGCGCCAGAGGTGACGCCGGGGTAGTCAATCGCGGTGATCTTCACGGAACACAATCAGACATCCGCCGGCTGGCCTCGGCGGAATAACCAAATGACTGGGAGTTGTGCTATGGAAATGAGCTGGTCGCGGTGGTTTCGATGCGAATCCAGTTTCGAGCTGCTTCTGGTACCGAAGCAGCCGGGCGTGTTTGCCGTTGCGGAAGAGGTAGTTGAACCTGCCAGTCCGGGATCGCGACGCCTGCTGGCTGTTTTTGCCGTGGACGAAACGGAAGACCTTGGACGCGCTTTGAGCCGCATGTTTGCCACGGGCAGCCCATGGCAGCAGAAGTTGCATGAATCTGTGTGCTATGTGCGCTATGCGGTGACAGCGGAGGAAGAAAAGCGCCATGCCGCCGCCAACGCTCTGCGTCACTGGCTGGATTCCAAGCGCGAAGTTGCAGGCCAGGTTTTTGGCGCGGCTCCGGCGGTGAGCGAACCGCAGGTTGCGGCCGCGCAAATCGCCAGGGCTGCAGCCGTTTCTGATCTTGCGGACGTTGATCAGTCAGATGACGACGAAGAAGACGGCATAGTCAAGACAACGGCTGAGCGCGCGGTGGATCGCGTGGCAAAAGGCGCTGGTTATGCCGGCGTGTTCAAGACAGAAGGCTAATAGAATTTCGGGACACGGATCTTCGGAACGAAGATCTTCGGAACGAAGATCAATGAGTCCCATGTACGACTGAAATTGGCAAGGTATGGAGCGGCTGACGCCCAGACGCCACCGCGGCAAGCAAAAGATCTTTTGACAATCCTGTTGTTCCTGGTGACACGGCAATCAAGGAATCTGCTTTTTATCTGAGCACATTAGATAAAAAGCAGATTCCTTTCTGCGCTCAGCTTTGTGCCAGCGGAATGACGAACGAATAACGTATAGGCACGGTGGAAGCCCGGGCCTGCAAGCTCCCGGCGACGGGGCAAGAGCATGGAGAAGGAACTGATGGCGGATTCAGGGGTAAAGGCAGCTATGAAAGATACATCCAGCACGTCCAACGCACAACAACCCGACACACTGCAGACTGGCGGAAAGACTGCTGCAGGACTGAAGTTTTCACGTTACTTCACCCGCACCGGCGTGTCACCTTATGACGAAATTGAATGGGAGCTGCGCACCGCGAGCATTACCGATGCCAAAGGCAACAGCATCTTTGAACAGAAGGACGTTGAATCGCCCAAAGACTGGTCCATGACTGCCATCAACATTGTGGCCAGTAAATATCTGCACGGCGCCATTGGAACTCCGGGACGCGAGAGCGGCGTACGCGTGCTGATTGAGCGCGTGGCAGAATCCATACGCGACTGGGGCTGGCAGCAGGGATACTTTGCGACGATCGAAGATCGTGACACGTTTCATGACGAGCTTGCGCACATTCTCTTGCAGCAGAAAGCCAGCTTCAATTCTCCGGTATGGTTCAACGTAGGCTGCGATCGCCTGGAACCACAGTCTGACGCGCAGAACTGGCACTGGCTTGCCGAGAAGGGAACCGTTGAGTTCAGCACAACGGGATATCGCAATCCGCAGTGCTCCGCGTGCTTCATCAACTCGGTGAAAGATTCGCTCGACTCCATCCTTACGCTGGCCAAGACAGAAGGCATGCTGTTCAAATGGGGCAGCGGCACCGGCACCAATCTTTCTCCGCTGCGTGGCAGCATGGAAGTGCTTTCCGGCGGCGGATCGGCCTCTGGCCCGTTGAGCTTTATGCGCGGCTTTGACGCTTTTGCCGGCGTGATCAAGTCGGGCGGAAAGACGCGTCGCGCAGCCAAGATGGTGATCCTCAATGTCGATCACCCGGACATCGTTGACTTTGTCGAGTGCAAAGCTAAAGAAGAAGCCAAGGCCTGGGCGCTGGTGGAAGCCGGCTATGACGGTTCTGGTCCCGACTCAGAGGCCTACAGCTCCATCTTCTTTCAGAACGCCAACAACTCCGTGCGCGTGACGGACGAATTCATGAACTCAGTGGAGCGCGACGAGACGTTCTTTACGCGTTCCGTAAAAGACGGCCATCCGGTACAGAGCCACAACGCGCGCGAACTTCTGCGCAAGATTGCCGAAGCCACATGGCAGTGCGGCGACCCGGGCATGCAGTATGACACCACCATCAACAAGTGGCATACGTCAAAGAACACCGCGCGCATCAACGCCAGCAATCCCTGCAGCGAATATATGTTCCTGGATGATTCGGCGTGCAATCTCTCGTCGCTCAACCTGATGAAGTTCATGAAGGGCAATGGCGAGTTTGACGTGCCTGCGTATCGCCATGCCGTGGACATCATGATCACGGCGCAGGAAATTCTGGTGGACAACGCCGGCTATCCAACGGAGATGATCGCGCGCAACTCGCATGACTATCGTCCGCTCGGACTCGGCTATGCCAACCTGGGCGCGCTGCTCATGGCCAGCGGCCTGCCTTACGATTCACCCGCGGGCCGCGATTACGCTGCCTGCGTTACCGCCATCATGTGCGGAGAAGCGTATCTGCAGTCTGCGCGTATTGCGGAGCAATGCCCCGGACTGGCTCCGGCATCGGCCAAGGTTTCACCGCAGGACATCACCGGCGGCGCGTGCCCTGGCTGGTACGTGAATCAGGAGCCGTTCCTGAATGTGATCCGCATGCACCGTGCTTCCGTTAATAAGATCAGCAGGGAAAGTGTTCCGAACCATCTTTTTGAAGGCAGCAAACAGTGCTGGGATGAAGCTCTGGCCCTGGGCGAAAAAGTTGGCTATCGCAACGCGCAGGTCACCGTGCTGGCGCCCACCGGAACTATCGGCTTCATGATGGACTGCGACACCACCGGCATCGAGCCTGATCTGGCGCTCATCAAGTACAAAAAACTTGTGGGCGGAGGCATGATCAAGATCGTCAACAACACCGTGCCGCTGGCGCTGTGGAAGCTGGGCTACTCCGGCGACCAGGTCAACTCCATCGTCAGCTACATTGATTCCACGGGGACCATTGAAGGCGCGCCCGGCGTGAAGGACGAACATCTGCCGGTATTTGATTGCAGCTTCAAGCCGCAGAAAGGCACGCGCAGCATTCATTACATGGGCCACGTGCAGATGATGGCGGCGGCACAGCCGTTCATCTCCGGCGCAATCTCCAAGACGGTGAACCTGCCGGAGAATGCCAGCGTGGAAGACATCATGGACGCCTACATCCAGTCATGGAAGATGGGAATCAAGGCGGTGGCCATCTATCGTGACGGATCCAAGAAAGCGCAGCCGCTGATGGCCGCGTCTAAGAAGGAAGAAGCGGCGCGTCGCGGGACGAAGGGAGAGAAAACCGCAGCCGTGGCCGTGGCGGCTCCCATGTCAAAAGAAGAATCGGCGTTTGCGCGACTCACTCCGGAACAGCAGGCCTTTGCGCTGGAGATTCTGCGTATTACCGGCGCACAAAACATGGCCGTAGCGCAGATCAAAGAACTTCAGGGCGCGGTGATTGATTCGCTGAAGCGGCTGATGAACCCGAGCCGTGAGGCGCAGGAATCGGCGCCGCCGAAGGCGCTGCGTCACCGGCTGCCGGGTGAGCGTGCGTCCATCACGCATAAGTTCGCCATCGCCGGCCATGAAGGCTACATCACCGTCGGCCTCTATAAGGATGGCACGCCGGGTGAACTGTTCATCCGCATGGCCAAGGAAGGGTCCACCGTTTCCGGACTGATGGATTCATTTGCCACCGCGGTTTCACTGGCGCTGCAACACGGCGTTCCGCTGAAACTGCTGTGTGACAAATTCCAGCACACGAGGTTTGAGCCCTCGGGCTTCACCGGTAACCAGGAAATTCCGATTGCCAAGTCAGTGATGGATTACATCTTCCGCTGGCTGGAAATTCGCTTCGTGTCAGGGCAGCAGTTTCCGCTGTTCAAAGACATGATTGGAGCGCAACCGGCCCTGAATGCAGCCGTTAGCACTCAGCCATTAGCCCTTGAGGATCGCGGAGCGCAGGCGCCCTCGCCTGCGTACGATAATCGTGTGGCACAGCCGCCCTCGGCTGTGTACGGCGCGAATGACACCATGCCGCCGCAAGGCGGTGTGGCTCTAGATGGCCAGGGCCAGAGGCCAGTGGCTAAGGGTTCGCATGATCGAAGATCGAGGCATATACCATGCCTCTGACGCCATGAAAGACCTGGTCGACATGGGCGACGCACCGTCCTGCCACGTCTGCGGCGCAATCATGACCAGAAATGGTAGTTGCTACAGGTGTATGAGCTGCGGAAGCACGAGTGGGTGCAGCTAGGCAGACGACTAAAATAAGAGGTACTTAAAGCCCACCGAAAGGTGGGCTTCATTTTTTGCTCTTCCCCGCGTTTTCCGTGGTGGGTGTTCGGTTTTGCCTTTTATTTACCCGATTACTCAATCTTGCCCCCCGAGCCATCCCAGATTGGCATAGATTTCCGCTGCATCGTCCCCAGCAATTTCGCTGCGAGTTCGATGTCTTTCCAGCGAAACCCGCTCGGAGCTCTTACCATTCTCCCTGGATCACAAATCCTGCCCAGTAATATGCTGCACTCCATCGTTGTTGCTTTGACATTTCCAGTTGCGCTCTTTGCAGTGCTGCGGCCGGTTCAAGTTTGTCTTTCAGGATACCTTTGTAGAATCGGCTCATAAGTTCCGCAGTGGCGGCATCATTCACTTTCCACAAGCTGGCGACCACACGAGTGGCGCCGGCGTGCATGAAGCCACGAGTCAAACCAAGAAGACCTTCGCCTTTGATTTCTTTTCCCAATCCAGTTTCACAGGCGCTAAGCACGGCCATGTCAATGGGAAGGTGGAGATTGTATATGTCCGCCATCTCAAGAAACCCGTTTTGTGGCTTACCGTTTTCATCCACCATCGAAAATACAAGACCGGAGAGTTCTGGATGCTGGCTGTTCAACAGTCCGTGTGTGGCGAAATGCACAATGCGATATTGAGCCAGAGCAGGATCAGACGCGGCGATGCGAGTGGCCTTGAAATCCAACGCTTTCATTGACTCACCGGCGGGCACCTGCAAAGAGATGGAATCGGCTTCATGGCGGGAATACAGCAGGCGAGAGAACGCAGAGTTTCCGGCGCTCCCTCTTACATCATTCTCAGACCGCAGCAGGTGGGCTTGAGCCAGGGAGGCCGATGCCTCAATTTGGTCCGCAGCCGGCGTGCTGACGATATCCGCTGTTATTCCAGCATGCTCTGTTTTTCCGGCAGCCTGATCCGTTGCGAATCCAACATGAGAGACGTTGGTTGGGTTTACGCGGCTGTCATCGGCATTGAACACGGGGTCGGCGAGGATCGCGACCGTTTTTGCAGGTCGGGGGCGGCTGGCTGCTTCACGCCGAAGTTCCTGGAGAACAGTGGCTGAAGGCAGGTTGACGATTTCATGTTGGCGTACCAGCGGCGGCCGGGTCAAAGAAGCGTGTAAAGGCGTTTGTGCAGGTTCAGGGAGAGCGGCAAAGGGAAGGTACTGCAGGATGCCATCACTCACGATGATCAAACGCTTACCTTTGAGCTGATCCGCAACAGGGCCGAGAATTGCCTGGCTTAATTTTTGTGCAGCCTCAGGATATCGCCGGTCGTCGTTGCGAACCCGATCCAGCCTTGCTGAGGCAGTCTCGCCTTTCTCTGGCGAATTACGAGAAGTCAAAATCTTATACACGGGCCTGGCCAGCGCTTCAATTTCAGATCGTTTCGGGATCTGGTAAACATTCAAGGATGTCGCGGTCACGGCAAAGACATAGCTGCGCTCCTCACCCAGCGAATACTCCAGCAGCAGTGTCTTGTCGTCGAGCAACTGTTTCTGAACTTGCGCGGCGGTGAGTGGCTGCGGCTGCGTTAAAGCCGCATAGACGGGGCTGCCTGAACGTATCTGGCCCTCCACGTCCTGATACTGCTTAAGCAGGCTGCTTGTTTCTGTCTCAACATCGGTAATGCTTTTCGCATCGGCTTTGTCGGCGGCCAATCTGATATGACGTTCGGTCTTGGCAGCAATGTCCGCACGCAATGAGCGTTCCTGTTCCAATAGTTTCGGATCGACGCCTCCACGAATGTCGGCGTGAGCTTCTGCCAGCGTTTCCAGAAGTGTTCTTGCCCGCGACCGCTCAAGAACGGTGAAGGCAAGGTCCGGTTGCCCCGCCATAATAAGAAGACCTGCGTACTGCTGGTAAGAGTCAATGAGCGAAGCGCGAAAATCGGTACGGACTCCTTCCGCACCGCCGAGGCGTGCAGTCTGACTTTCAAAAGCGTCGATGGCCCGTGCGAACAGCTTCAAGGCAGAATCTGTTTGTTGCTGACGAACCTTGATATCGGCCAACGCCGCAAGAGATTCACCGTGGGCCGAACTTCCCGGAATCGTCTTTTCCCGGATTGCCAAGGCGCGGAGATTGTAATCTTCCGCCGCAGACAGGTCATTTTTCTGTTTCGCTACTGATCCCAGAGATGATAGAAGGATGGCTTCTTCAAGGCTTCCTGGTGTTTTCTTCACGCGGATGGCAAGGGACTTGTTGTAGTAACTGAGTGCACCTTCCATGTCATGACTTAAGTAGCGAACCGTGCCTAGTTCGCCAAGAAGCCATGACGTTTCCAGGCTAGTGGGTCCAATTTTCTCAGAAATCGAAAGCGCTTGTTGCAGTTGGGCCTGAGCGAGTACCAGATCACCCCGCCCCCTGGCCACTGTCCCCAGATTGCTCAATGAAATAGCCGTATCCGTTCCATTGGGATTAAGCTCCTGGCTGATTGCCAATGCTTTCTCATGATAGTACTGCGCGGTCTCGAAATCGTCCCGCTCCAATGCGATGTTTCCGAGCCCCGAGAACCCTATGGATAATCCTCGCCCCCGGGCCCCCATGCTCTGATGGAGTTGTACCGAGCGGCGAAAATAGGACTCTGCCTGGGTAAGGTCGCCGTGCTGCCGTGCCACGACCCCAAGAGTTAGATACATGGCAGCAACCGACACGTCGTTGGGAGCAAGCCTCTCATAAATGTCCAGAGCCTGCCGGCTTAATCTCTCAGACTCCATAAGATTGGCCAGCAATCTTTCAACGTTTGCCAGATTACGCAAAGTCACAGCGTAGTCCATGCTGCCGGGAACTAATTTCTCACGCAGGCTGAGTGACTCTCGCAGGTATTCTTCTGCCTTCAGAGGTTGCCCGCGTGCGATCTCCACGTTTCCCAGACCGAGAAGGGTATTTGCCCGCATGAGATTTTCATAGGCGGACTTGTGACTCTCGGCCAGTGCCCGTCGGTATATGTTTTCAGCATCGGCCAGGTTGTTTCTGCGAAGACTGGCCCCGGCCCAGGCATTAAGAACGGAAACGCCTATGTCGGTGCGGGATTCGGGGACTAAAGCAAAAGCTTTTTGGTAGTACTCATCCAAATGGTCCCACTTGCGCGCGTCCGACATAAGTTTTGCCGCGCGAAAATATAACCAGCATGAAACCAGATCCCGTTCGCCAGGTGAGAGCGCTACGAATGCCGGTGGCCAGAGAGCCTCGGCTTCACTGGCCTTTCCGTCCTTCACCAACTGTATTGCTTTTTCATATACCGCAAGAGACGCCGGGGAAAAATTCGGGCGGGCTTGCAGGAACCACAGGTCATTACCCAACGTCCAGGATTTCGGTTCAGCGTTGTGTGAACCACGCAAGGTGATTTTACCGAAAGGTTTCTGCGACAGCTCCACCCAGGACAAGTCGAAGGGGGAGGTTATATCACCGCTCTCATTCCCGCGATTCCATTTAAGGAGCACGTCGCCCGGGCGGACACCAGCAATCCATGCATCATTGCCTTCATCTTCAAGGTCAACCACAATACCTGGGCTAAGCGGCCGGGCAATGGGTGCAGCTTGCGGCGAATCCGCCTGCGCGAAAACATGAACAGCACTCACAGAGCAAAGAATGAGGAGAAAAACCGAGAGGCGAAAAAGCATTTTTAGGATGGGACTCCCTGCGATTGAATCATTTGAGCCGTCGAACTCTGGGGCGAAGTCCTTTATTATCGCCTCGAGTGGTTGTGTTGGGAAGCTTGTTTTTCCGGAGACGCTGCGGCATTTCATTGCCGTTGGAAGTGTGCAAAGACCGCTAAAGACAAACACTTCAGTTTGTTGTCGATGTGGACCGCATGCCGCCTTTTCTATCCCTAGCGGGACGAGCGGGTGGTAAGAAGCAATTGCAAGTCTTTTTGTGCGCTCCGCTTCGCTGCGCGCAGCCTGCGGCGCATTGTTGTATCACTCTCAATTGTTAAGGCGAAGGTCTAGCTGCATCAGCATGCGGCAATTCACGGGACGCCCGTCCAGGGTACAAGGGTTAAATGTCCATTTTTTGGTGGCGGCGAGAATGTCCGCATCGAGTGACTTGTCAGGAGATTTGACAATTACGGCATCATGAAAAGCGCCGTCGGCGCCAACGTATCCTTCGATTACCAAGGCACCTACGACCTTTTTGTGCCCAACTTTGGCAAAGTTGGGCAAAGGCGTTTTGATAATTTTCGGGGGTTGAACCCCATCGCCTATGCGGTAGATCTTTATTCCGTCCGGTCTCTCCTCACTGACAGGCGTTCCGGATGGCTTCTCATGGCCTGTGTTCTGACCGATGATCCCGGTAGCCTGAAAGACGATACATGCAAGGATGACGAAAATTTTGGTTAGTCGAGAGCCGGTACGCATGGGCAAAGTTTAAATTGGAAAGGCGACGGAAGCAAAAAAGTTTATGAGGAAGAGGTGCCCCAGGCATTTGCGCAGCAAAGGTGGGATTCGAAGGTGCGTGCGTTCTGATTTCTTGATACGTGTGCTCTGCTTCGCTGCGCACGGCCATTCGACTCCGTCGCTTCGCTCGGTCGCTCAGGGCAGGCTCTGCGGCGCATGGAGCACTGGCAATTAGCAATTGGCGGATGACAAATAGCCAAAATTTTCTCGTGTATCATTACGCTCCATGGGCGTCGAACTTCAGGTCTGGGTAATTCCTAAATCACGATCATTTCATCCCTCGCTGGAACAATTTGCCGCGCTGGCGAATGCCTTGAAAGCGGCCAATTGGTTGCCGGCTGCCGGCGCAGAAGGTCAGCGAACGCGGATCCTTGAATTGTTACCCGGTAGCGAAGTGCCAGTCAGCAAGAAGCCTACGCGGGTCCATGAGCGCGATGACAGGCCTCTTACGGATGCCTGGCTCGAAACTCTCGCCGTGCACGAGATCGTGCTGGGATGGAACATAGACAACGTGGTGGAAGCAGGGGTTGAATATCCGTTTCAGTTTGATCCCTATCCGGATTCCGGGCCGCCGTATTTTGCGGTTCGGATGTTTCTGGGCAACGACTATTTTTATGAGACCAATGAATGTGTGGCGCCCTTCGACGAGCAGGCAATGCAGTGCAAATGCGGTGAACAAATGACCTATGAAACAGGGTGGTCGGACGTGATTGGAGGCTCCCGCATTCACCACCTTTGCCTTAGGTGTGGGGCAGAGTTCAATCCCTCCGATCGAAATTCGGAAGTAATCGAGGTATGGACGGGCGAACCCTCAGTTCTCCCAGGCGGTTTGACGTTTCGGTTCGCGCTTCAGGTGGACTGTGGCAAGTACTTCCCGCACGAGGAAGAAGAGGCAAGACGGTTCAAGTTGCGTCCAGAATTTCTAGCAACCTGGGAAGAGAAAATAGGCGTGCCTTCGAATTGGTTCTCACCGCTGGGTGAGGTGCGATGCCTGCCTGGGTATCCCGCTAGTCAATCACCGGTAATTCAATTTTGGTCCCTTCCGGAAGATCACGTATCTTCATTGCCAAATCTCCCTTGAAGGTCATGCCTTCCAGAGGACTGCCAACATAGAGATTGTCCAGAGAGTATTTGCCCTGCAGGATGAATGGGATCTTGGGCATGAGGCGTTTGCCGAGAGGAAGAGGACCGTGGAGAGCCTGCCAATCATGCGCAAGTTGCCATCCCGTCTGGACGGAATAGTCGGAGAGAATCAGGTCAGCCCAGGCTTCGATTGAATCGGCAAGAAAAGTGGTCTGACCGGTTTCGGCGTCGAAGCGCATGACTCCCTCATTGGAAAGACAGAACTGGTCTTGAAAAACGTCTTCGGCGAAGAAGAGAAGGCCATCGGCGAGGTCTTTATATTCATGGCGCCAGAGCGATTCAGCGTTCCACGCTTCCAGTCCGGACGCTGGGTCAGAAGTGACAGGGAAGACATGGAGCGCGGATTCGAAAGCATAAAAGCCGTTTCTCAGCGTGAGCATTGCGTAGAGCTCTGGTCCAAGGGCCCAGTCGGCGAGGAATCGTGGAATGGCTTGCGGCAGAGGAGCCAGAGCGTCAGTGCTGATCGAGATGAGCTTTTCAAGGCGGGTCATGCGAGGGTATTTTACTGGGTGCTCTTTTGGGATTAAACCCGACACAAGCCTATGTCTCGAGAAAAACTCCCTGACGCGGTTTCGTCACGATTTGCATCCTCGGGATCTCTCCACTGCGTCGTCGCATGCGCTCCGACTCCGGTCGAGATGACAGGGGGTGAGGGTATGGCGACGGTTTTGGGTACATCGGAGGATGCATTTTCATCCGTCCCTGGCGGGACTCTTTCTATCGCGCGCCGACCCCGGCACTTGCTTCGCGGCGTGCCGGGCTATTGTCAGTTGCCCCTGCGGGGCAGGGTGTTCCGCCTCTTCTATCGCATGCGCTCCGACGATGACAGAGGGTGAGGATATGTCAACTGTTCAGGGACCTCTTCGTGATGATCGCCCGGCGTACAATTCTTACCTATGAAGAATGGCATCCTGAAAATTGTTGGCAAGCAGATCACAGGACTCTACGTTACTGAAACGCCTTCTGACGCCAAACCTGCCCGTACTCATGTGTTTCTCGCATTCTCAGATGATACTTACTACGAGTTTTGGGCTACCTCGGAAAGCCCCGGCGCGATGGGTGTTTGCGCTGATCTGGATCGTGGAGGGATGAAAGAGATCAAGGACTATGCGAGAGGCATGGAAGTTATCCTTGAACGGGACACTGCAATGAAAGGCTGAACGACATCCGGAGGATGGATTTTCATCCGTCCCTGACGGGACTGTTTCGCAGGGGCCCGTATTCTCCGCCCTTGACGAGACAAGCGGGTGCCGGGTGCCCCACCTTTTCTAACCCTCGCGAGACGAACGGGTGCCCTAGCCCTTCGAGGTGTTTGCGAAGGGTGGGATTCAATGGAACTCAAGCAATTGGCAAATAGCAATTTAACGCGGGCTCCGGCCTTTTCCATCCTCAGACCAACCTTTGCAGCCCTCAATCAGTTCACGTCTTGCATCTGACCTAAGAAGAGCCACGGACTCGCAGACGCCTGGTTCGCATCCACTCTACGATCTCTCACCCACAACAGGTGTGATCCCCTATCGGGAACAAAATATTGGAGAGTTTTGTCGTTTGATAGCTCTACGAGAGTCCCATTATCGCCATCCACCGCGGCTCGTCCGACAACCTCTATGAAGTTCTCATTGCCGCTTGGGAGTTGCTCCGTCCACAGTTTCTCATTCGTGCGCTTCCAGACATGACGGCCAGGAGCGTCCTTAAATGGATAGTCAAAATAAAAGCTCTGAGGGGCGTTAGAGACCTGTCGCCAGGATTCAGCGGCTGATGCCTTGTCTCCACGAATCAGGGTTGCTCCCAACGCGGACATGCCTAAAGCAAACAAGAGTAAGCACACCACGACCCACCGGGCTGTCCGTGCGCGTGCTAACCAGGCAGCAAGGCCTCCGATTGCAAACGCAAAAGTTAGAACCACAATCAACAGGAGTAGGTCGTAGGCCCGTTCCGGCGGAAGAGTAGGAAATAACTTTAGCCTCAGCAACTGCCGATAAACGGTCAGTAGCACGCCCGCAGAGATGCCCGCGATCCCGGCAATCCTGCCAAGCGCGGGGATTAGGCCAGCTTCAGAGGCAGACGATGTCGAAGCTGCATTATTTGGACCAACACGAGTGGCTGCCATTGGGGTCCCCCGGATTCTTCAATGTGGTGATGACGCCAAAATTGGGTTACAGCTGATATGGCTTAGCATGTAGAACGGATTTCCAAGGCTTTTACCTTTACCGCATGTAAATGGGTGCCCCTTCCCTTCGCGGTTTTTTGCGAAGGGATGGATTCGAAGGTGCATCCTGTTGCTTGCCGATTATTGTGGCACGGCATTTTTTTGCACTTGACGGCTGGAACCGGCCGCCGCTGGCGAGGAGTACACCAATCGGTCAACGTTGTTGGTGGTTGTGGCCAGGTCGCCCCATGACTTTTGGACTGCCACGCTGTGTATAGTATTCAAAGATTGCTTGAACTCGGCGCAACCCTCTTCAGATGCCGGCGCAAATATATAACAATTTACGGGCGTCGCGGCTTGTAGGGCCTGGACGGCGTTGTTGGCCAACTGCCGCTGGTTCTGGTCAATCGCTGTGGTCGCCAGCCGTGTCAGCGCCGGTGACGCTTCTGCCGGATGGTTCCTGACGATTGGCGTAAGCGAGTCCAGAAGCTCGTTGGATGTACGCTGAAGATCAGCCACACGAGCGGCGTTGCTCGATGAGCTGGCCTTCTTTGACGCCTCCTCCAAAAGCCCAACCGTCTGATTGATGGCCTCGCCGGCAAGTTTGTTGTCGCTGCTTTCTCTCAGTCCAAGGTTCTCTTGTTTCTGCTTCTGGAGTTTTGTTTGCACCTTCGAGAGTGAAATGCCGTCCACCACCTGCTTCATACCGTCCAGCACTGGATGCCAGAAAATGCCAAACGCCAGAGCAAGGGCTAGGACCTTGTTCTTTTGCTGCAAATCAACAGGAAGAGCGTAATACACAGCAAACCAAGATGCCGCAGCGCCGATGGCCATGGTGGCCGCGATGGAAAGAGAGATGTTCGAGATGTTGAGCTGGTTGGAGTCACCCGCTGCGTTAGAGAGTATCCAGGAGATCAAACCACCGAAAGACCCAAACAGCGGAACGAGGAATACCATTGCGAACCCCTCCAGAAACGCAGGCGAGAATTTTGCGGCTATGTGAAGGAAACGAAATTTCAGCGACTTTCCCTTTTGGCCGGGGCCCCGAGCTTTCCGCCTTTTCTATCCAGGCGAGACCAAAAGGTGCTCCAGCCGTTTGCGAAGCAAAGGGGCGGAAATCCAGCAATCTCGTGATCTGAAGAACTAAAGAAATGAAGATCTGAAGTCGCTAAGTTTCCGAGTGTGTCATGAGACTCTGCGTGTGTTGAGCCTCAAAGATTTTGCGCGGCAGCACTGGAGTGCGGGTGATCGCCTCACGAATCATCGTCTCCCGAATCAGTGGCAACACGTGCCTTGTTATCGCCATCGATGGCAAGAGACGCCCGTATCTTTAAAACGCCAAAAGGCGAAAAGGAGAGTTCCGATGGCAAAGGTTGTCACTTGTAGAGATCTTGGAATGGACTGCGATTTCGTAGCTAGCGGCGAAACCGAGCAGGAAATCATGAAAAAATGCGCCGAGCACGCGCGCACCGACCATGGAATGAAGGAAATACCAATGGAGCTAGCTGTGAAGGTCAAGGGTGCAATTCACGACGAGCGCCAGGACGAAGTAGCATAGTAGCTTGGACCTGCCGACCCGGCTGTCTTCAAATACCGTCACAAAGCCCGGCCTGACCGGCATTTTATGAGCTCGCTTCGCTGCGCGCGAACCTGCGGCGGATGGAAGCAATTAGCAATCAGCAAATAGCAATTGGCAAACAAGGAAAGTCGGGGACGGCCCCGACTTTTCCGAATTCCCTGATATTTCGCGACCGTCACTTTATCGCGTATAGACGGCGGTTTCGTCGAACTCGCCTTCGGGTCCCTTGGTGTGAATGTTGATGGTTATCTTTTTGGGGCTTGGGGAGAGCGTGATTTTATCTTCAATGCTCATGTTGTCTCCCATGGTAGTTTTGCCAGCGTATTCCTGCGCACTCACGCGATGGTAGGTCGCGCTGCCAGCTTTCTTGCCATCCACCAGCACATCTCCCGCGGTGTCCGGCTTGCCGTCGAAATTAGTAGTGTACTTGCCGGTTGCGCCAACGGTATTAATCGAATACTTGATCCGGGTAGCGGAGACTTCATCCACCACAAGCGTTTCCTGCTGCGGCGCCTGACCATGAATCTTTGATTGGCTTAAGTCCATCTTCCATTCGCCCACCCAGGGGCTGGCTGCTTTCGGCTTGGTTGCATTCGGCTTGGTTGCGTTCGCTTTCGGCGAATCTTGAGCAACTACCAGAGTGACAGCTGCGACACACAGTACAAACGACAACGCGAGTTTTCGATTCATTAAGCGGGTTTCCTCCGTGAGAGTATACGAAGGTATCGCGAAATATGTTGCATGAATTCGCCTGGTGCGGTGCGGTCCTGCTTTGGCTATCTCCGATGCGCTCTTATTCAATCGACAAGCTGTTTAAAGGAGCGGGAGTTTGAGCGTCATCTGAGATGGCGGGCCGCTTCCGTCCCAGAGCCAGCAAGGCGGCTGCGACCATGGCTAGAATCGCGGTTAAGCCCATCTCGCGCCAGGGATAGAGATCTATGATTGATTCTCCGCCCGCGAAGGTGCGTCCCGTCGCGGCGTCATAGTGCACCGTCATGGTGGAGTCTAAAGGATGGTGGACCAGCCACTGAATCGCGTTCGCACGGGACTGGGTGTGAGGACTCGCCACGTTGACAACGCATTGCGCGGTTTGCGCGTTGAGAACCGTTGTCTCGCCTGGACAGTGGTTGGGCGGCAGAGAGAGAGTCACCTCAAACTCCGCCCAATAAACCCAATACCGACGTTGCCGGCTACTGGGCGGCTGAACTTCTCTGGAATTTTCATGCCGGCTTGCAACAACGCCGGTCGCTGCCGGCCACCGGTGTTCCATTACATAGTATTCAAAAGGAACTGAGATCCACTGAATGGTCGAAAGCAATGCGATCATCAGGGCAAAATACCCGGCGAGGCGGAATCCCGCAGATTGCTGTGAGAGAGAAGTGGACATCGGCAGAGAAGTATTATCCGTTGGAACCGGCTCGAACCGCGTTTCGATTTCAGGAACGGCTGCACGAAAGTACTCCGCAATCCGTAATTAAGGAAACCTTATTCCGTACATTAGCAGTCCAGGCGTCGCTGTTATCATATCCAGCGAAGTTTTCACTCGAAGGGAGAAAAGCGTTGCATAAAGGACTGGGTCGAACCTTATTAGTTGGTCTTGTTGTTTCGCTTACGTCAATCAGTTTGCCGGCATTCACTGGTACAAATCACAGATGGATAAATCACTCATGGCTAAATCACGCGGAAGGCATATCTCCGGCGGCTGCGCTCAGCATCGCGATGGCGGTTCCAGCGCCCGCCGATGCCAAAGAGATCGACGCGTGCAAACTGGTCACCCAGGCGGAAGTGGAACAGGTGATGGGCGAGAAAATGAAGAACCCGGATTCAGGGCCGGCTTCCACGGCCGGAGGCTCCATCTGCATGTTTGGGTCGCCTGATTCTATGTCCGCAAAAAATGTGACCATTCGAGTGGAATCTCCCCGGTACGACTGGAACAAGATCAAGGAAGACAAGAGAATCGAAGGCGAGCGGATGCAACCGAAGAAGGGGCGCATACGTCCGGTAGCGGGCCTGGGAAAGGAAGCCTACTTTGCCCGGCACGTGCTGCATGTTCTTACTGACAAAGGAATTCTCACCATCAGCGTATTCAAGACTGCCGCGGACGCAGTGGCCGGAGAAGAAACTGAAACCAAGGCTGAAGCCGCAGAGAAAATATTGGCGCAGAAGGCAGTGCCAAGGATGTAAGCGAGACTGCGTCAATACGAGTGAACCAGCATGTCAGTGCAACAATGGAGATGGTTTTACAGCCAGCGGCGAACGCGCGCCTGATAATTGCCGTACTCGCTGCCAAACTTTGAAGTCAGCGCACGTTCTTCAGGGATGATTTGAAATCGCGTTGTAAACAGGACGAAGACGATCGGTCCAGCCAGAGCCGCGGGAGAAGCCAGAAATATTGTCCAGGCCAGAAGCAAACAGACGAGCCCAACGTACATAGGGTTGCGGGTACGGCTGTAAATACCGCCTGTGACCATGGATGAGGCTTCTTCGATTTTGACCGGATTGATTGTGGTACGAGCGCGGCGAAACGCGATCATTCCCATGGCGGCAAAGCATACACCGAACCCCACGAATACGCCGGCAATTACGGGGCGAACACGATGGTCGAGGGCGATTGCCGGAGTGATCCGCGCAAGCGCCCACATTGCTGCTGCGATAACCGCGGCTACGATGGGAGGAGGAATTTTGTGTTCCAGAGTTCGCATGCAATTGAGCTTATCATCTGGCTGGAGTTCAGATTGGTGGAGTTGAGACTCATCGAACGACTAAATCGCTGTACTCCAGATGCTTTTCCACATAGGCCGCTACCACAGGACAGATCACGTCGACTTTGACGTGGTTCTCTCGAGCCCAGTCGAGAGCTGATTTGGCCAGTTCGGATGCCAGACCCATGCCACGCGATTCCGGCGGAACTTCTGTGTGGACCAGTTGAAGTATGTTGTCCGCAAGATTGTATTCCAGATAAGCAGTCTTGCCTTCGCGGTCCAGTTCAAATCGCCCGTTGACCACCTTTTGCGGTGATTGCGGATGTTTCTGGAAGAGCTGCTTGCCGAACATTCGGTGAAACTCCTATGATTCCAGGTCGCACTTAACGGCGTGTCGCCGGTCCATATTTTACCTTTTGTGAACATCGGAGAGAAATGAACAACCACTTCTATCAAGTCGAAAAATTAATACGTGACCAGCAGGCGAGCGGTCGCCCATATCTTGAGTTTCTTCGCGTTCCCGCCATGAGCGCCGGCGTTTATTTTTTTCCCAAGGGATCCAGGGACGGACAATCGCCGCACCAGGAAGATGAGATGTATTACGTGGTGAGCGGCAAAGCCAGAATGATGATTGGTCCGGAGCACGCAGAGATCTCGGCGGGGTCCGTGATTTTTGTGGAAGCCAAAGCTGAGCATCGCTTCTATGACATTCAGGAAGACCTGTTGGTGCTGGTGTTTTTTGCGCCCGCGGAGAAGATGTAACCTTGTAAACAGGGAGAGCTGACTCATGCCGGATATGAATAACCCGCTACAGAAGAAGTGGACGGAGGTTGATAGCTATATCGCCAGTCTCTTTGTGCCCGCTGATCCAGCGCTGGATGGAGCACTGGAGGCGAGTGATGCTGCCGGTCTTCCGTCCATCAGTGTGTCAGCCAATCAGGGCAAGCTCCTGATGTTGTTTGCAAAGATGCTGAATGCAAGAAACATTCTGGAGATCGGCACACTTGGCGCTTACAGTACTATCTGGCTGGCCCGCGGACTGGCCGACGGCGGCCGCCTGATCACACTAGAATACGAACCTAAACATGCTGAGGTGGCGCAAGCAAATCTGGTCCGCGCCAGACTTGCAGATCGCGTGGAGATCCGCGTTGGCCGCGCGGGCGACTCCTTGCCGAAGCTGCTGGAAGAGCGCAAAGGGCCGTTCGATCTGATCTTCATCGATGCCGATAAGGAAGGTTACGTTAAGTATCTGCAATGGTCGTTGAAGTTGTCGCGGAAAGGTACGGTGATCATCGCGGACAACGTGGTGAGGAACGGAGCAGTGGCTGATCCGGCGAGCACGGACGCAATGGTCCGCGGGATACAGCGGTTTAATCAGGCGCTGGCGGCGGAAAAACGGGTCTCGGCCACGGAAATACAAACGGTGGGAAGCAAAGGCTATGATGGGCTGGCGATTGCAACGGTGATTGCTGATCTGTAACAAAGGTGCCTTATTTAAAATATCTCGGTTCAAAGGTTGACCCCATGATCGGAATTCCTCAAGCGGACGAAGCAGCGCCTTATTATTTTCGTTACATTGATCTAGTGACTGATGGCAATGTTCTGCAAGTGCTTCGCTCTCAAATGGAAGAGGCTCTTTCACTTTTTTCCGGAATCAGTGAAGAGAAATCTCTGCATCGTTACCAGCCAGACAAGTGGAGCATTCGCCAGATGCTGGGCCATATTAATGATGCGGAGCGAGTGTTCAGCTATCGCGCCCTTTCTTTCGCGCGTGGCGATGGCGGGCCATTGCCGGGATTCGATCAGGATCCCTGGGTTTCGGCGGCCAACGCCGATACATTCACATGGGCCAGCCACGTGGAAGATTTTCAGGCCGTTCGCCTGGCCACTCTAACGATGTTACGAAACCTTCCGGCAGCAGCGTGGATGAAGCGGGGAGTCGCCAGCGACAATTCCATCACCGTGCGAGCGCTGGCCTTCATTATGGCGGGGCATGTTACGCATCATTTAAATGTGATGCGCGAGAAATACCTTTAGAGCTCGATCTCATTTGTCGCTGCGCTCCAAACCGCTTGAGATGGCTCGACGTGGTTGGGCTAGAGATGCTCCTGTTGCAGCGGGCTCAGCGCGTAGTCGGCCTCGCCCTTAATTCGTTGTCGCTGCGCTCCAAACCGCTCCGAGATCAACGTAGGTGCCGAGACCTCAGATGGTCCTGTTGCATCGGGCTCGGCGCGTGGTCGGCCTCGCCCTTAACGATCTGTTTTTGTCGCTACGCTCCAAACCGCTTGAGATGGCTCTACGTGGTTGCGCTGGAGATGCTCCTGTTGCAGCGGGCTCAGCGCGCGCTCGGCTTCGCCCTTAACGATCTGTTCTTTCGTTGCGCTCCAAACTGCCGAAGTAGATGAGGTTGCGCTCCCTTTCCGGCCCCGAATTGAACGCCAACAATTATTACGTATGCACGTTCGCAGTGTGACTGCCGTCACTGCGCGGGTGCCTGACATCCGCGAGAATTCCAGCATACAAGCCGGAGCACACATCGGGCGTGTGATCCCGGCGAATCAGGCGGCAACGCAGCACTTCCGGGGCCGTCAGTGAGGAGGAACGATGAACGGAAACCTTGTAGTCGAGAGACCGGCCGGTGATCCAATGAATGTCACTGACGCAGGAGATCATGATGTCAAGATCAACGGTTCGAAGGTTGATGATTCTAAAATCAACGATTCGAATCGGTCGATATCAGCGATCGCGGATGTGCACGCCACAAGCCCGATCTCAGAGGTAAACGAAGAGATACAGGAATCACAGACCCTTCGTTCTGTCCCATTGTCCTCCTCACAGACGGCGCTTGCTGCTCCGCCAGTTTTTCAGCCAAGACAGTTGTTTTCGCAAAGCCTGGTCGAAATGAGCGGACTCGATCGCAGCCGTCGCCGCTGGACGCAGTCAACTTCGTTTATTGTCCAGGTCCTGATTGTGGGCGTGCTGGTGCTGTTGCCGTTCTGGTTTACTGACATTTTGCCGGCACAGCAATTAGCCACTTTTCTGATCGCACCGCCACCACCACCTCCGCCGCCACCTCCGGCTGCGCCAACACTCAAGGCCAGCAAGGTGGTAAGTGAAGTGGCCAACGGACAGTTACTGGCCCCGAACAAGATTCCGAAAAAGGTAAAAGAGATTGAAGAGGAAAAAGCGCCTGCCCAAATCACCGGAGTGATCGGTGGTGTGGTGGGCGGAGTGCCAGGTGGATCAGCCGGCGGAGTGATTGGATCCCTGATCAGTTCCACCTCTCATACTGCAAATATAGCCACGGTGGCCCCGAAACGTATCCGCGTGTCGACTGGCGTATCCGAAGGCATGCTGCTTCGCCGCGTTGAGCCTGTTTATCCGATCATTGCGCAGCGAGCACGGATTGAAGGGACGGTTGAGCTCAGGGCGGTTATCTCCAAAGACGGCATGATTGAAGGGTTGCAACGGATCAGCGGCCATCCCCTGCTGGTTACGGCGGCGATGGATGCTGTAAGGCAGTGGCGGTACCGGCCATACATGCTGAATGCAGAGCCACTGGAAGTTGAGACCAACGTGGTGGTGAATTTTCACATGCACTAGCGCTTCGTAGTAATAGCGGGGACGAAGCGCAGCAGCGAACCTTGTCCGGTTCGCTGCTTTTTTTAACTGGCGTGCGATTTACTTGGTACCCGCAATTCCGGCAATGGGTGAGGTGCAGAAAGCACAACGCCGGGCGGTGATGGGAATCTCACTCAGGCATTCCGGGCATTTCTTATTGGTCGGATCAGCCGGGGCAGCGTTGCGCGCCTGGCGGGCCTTCCATGAGTTCATAGGCGCAACCATGAAAAAGTAGACTGCCCCCGCGACCAGCAGAAAACTGATCAGCGCATTCAGGAAAATTCCATAAGAGATAACCGCTCCGTTGATATTGAGATTGAGAGCGGAGAAATCCGGCTTCCCAACGATGGCAGCGATAAGCGGCGTAAGGATGTTAGTAACAAACGAGGTCACCACGGCGCCAAACGCTGCGCCAATCACGACAGCAACGGCAAGATCGATCACATTACCGCGCAAGATGAATTCCCGGAATCCCTTGACCATAGTTGTGAATCCTCCTATTCGTGTTGCGCGCCATCATACTAGAATTTTGCAGTCGATGTCGCCAATTTGCCCTCAAAGCGTGCTGCAATGCAGAGACAGCGGACCGGCTTCCCGGCCAGGTCAGGAGCGCGTGCGGCAGGAGTAGATCAGATGTCATGCGATGGAATAGTTGAAGTTAGTCTTTGGTGTGACGCAGCGCGGTACTAATAAGCTACCCGGGACACGACGACAATAGCTTGACTATGACGATAGTTGCCCAATCATGCGTAACATACATTTAAGCTATCAATCACATTTTTTCATGCTATGGTATTGCGGTTAACCACAACAATATGCGCCCGACAATAAAGCTGCTAACTCTTCTTCTAGTAACTACGTTGGTATTTGCCCAAAAGCAATCCGTCCCTGCTAAGCCAGACAGCTCGCATGCAACGGCAAGAGCAGCGGCGGGAACGGCCCAATCAAACTTCCTGGCTGTTCCTCTCGATATCCGCACCAGCAGTTTGGGTCCGGCCTTTGCCGGACATGACATTGTCCGGATCTACAAGGCCTTGAAGGAAGCGCCGGGCATCGCACCCAAGGGGGAGTTTGAGACCACTGCTCAATTTGAACAGCGGACCAATGAAATGGCGAAGAAGCCGATCCTTGGATCCATTACCCCCAATGATCACTTTGCATTCGTAATTCCAAGAGAGATGGTGATGGGCTCGTGGCCTCTGCAGCTTACCTATGACGCAGACTTGCGGCTGCTTCAAACCGATTTCTCGGCTGAGAATGCAGATTTCTCAATTGATCCGGATAAGGCGCGACGCACGGCGGTGTTACTGAGGCAAGTGGAGAGCGATCCGCAGCCAGAGAGCGGCGCCCGAGGAGCCGCGCCGAGAGCCGTGAATCGTCATCCGGACTACTACAGCATTAGTCTCGCAAAAGACTGGCTATTCCAGCCCGGAAGATCTCAGTTATTGTTCAGCCATCTAATGAGTGTTGCGCCGGAGGAGGCGAAGCTCCTCAAGGACGATCTTCGTGCTCTCATGATATGCCGGTTAGCTTCTCCGTGGATACGGCGCAACGTCTTCGGCCATGGGTCGGTTCGTTCCGGTGGATTGTTTGATGTCAACTATCTTGAAGTTGTTCCGGAACAGTTGTGGATTTACAACTCGCGAACGGGCGAAGTGGTGGAGAAGATCACAGAAGAGTCGCTCAGTAAGAACCAGGACCAACAGTTAGCCTTGAAAGTGCGACAAACCCCTCTGATCCTAGAGCTTTCGTCGGCAAATTTTAGCAGTGCCTTCTTAACTGTGGACGGGGTTCCAAGGGGGAGCGATACCTTCCACAAAGAGCACCCTTTAACAGTCACCGCAAAGCGAGAGATCGAAATCATGATTGCACACCCAAAACTTTCCGAGTTGGACTTCCGCTTGAACGGACAGCCGTACAGCCCTCAATGGAAGAAAGTCTCGCATCTTGTGGGCAGCCAGGAGTTCGTGGATTCAGCCACTGCCGTCATCACCGCGCCCGCCAGGTAGAAAGCGCCGAAAGCAGGTTGCGCATCTGCCGTGCGCCAACCGATCTGCGCGCCAAACGATCTGCTCGCCAAACGTCCTGCGCGCCAAACGATCTGCTCGCCAAACGTCCTGCGCGGGAACTAGTGCCATCGCCGCAGTGTCAAATCTCTTCAGCGGGCGACTACAAACACCAGCTGCCCAAGGCAGTTCAGGAGAGATTCCATGTCCATGACTTTTGGTTCGCGCAACGGGCAAACGGCGGATATGAACGTGACCCCGCTGATTGACGTTCTTCTTGTCCTGATCATCATCTTTATGGTGGTGATACCTCACCACTCGCGCGGTGAGCAAGCGGATATCCCGCAAGCCGCGCCCGCCGATTCGCACGTCCTGCCACCTGACACCAGCATTGTTGTTCACCTGCGCGATGAAGGCGAAGGCAGGCGCCCCACACTAAGGATCAATGAAACTGGAATAGCATGGGAAGAACTTGTGCCGAAAATGAGGGAGCTTCTGGTTCCTCGTGCGGATCGAGTGGCCTTTCTGAAGAGCGACGACAGTGTGGAGTTCGAATATGCGGCGCAGGCAGTGGATCTGACACGGGCCGCCGGAGCGGAGAGAGTCGGATTGATGACCGAGAACAAGATGACCGAGCAGAAACGGTGAAGTGATCGGCCTGGTTGCGAAGTGGGATCCTCCGCCCGACGGAACCCGCCCCGCAGTCGCCGGCTCAGTGTATGACCTTAGTTACGAGTGCTCCTGGGTTTTGATTCGAAACCGGCCCGGCTGCATCTAATGATGAGGTCGGGTTCGGCCGCGGCAGCATGTATGCTGGCGGCAAATGCCTCAATTTGAGCTACTTAGGCAAGTCTGCCAGGTTTGTCTTTTGGCCAGAATGGGCGTATCATAAGTATCTGTGGTTGTAGCTGGTTTCGGCTCAAGGCTTTAGATCGGTGCCGTGAGTGGGTTTGTAATTCCCCAATTCGATGGCGAACGTACCAGTGGGCGAGAGGCCCACTTTATTTTTGGGGACAACATTTTTGCCCGGCACGCAGATCACCCGTAGCACGGATTTTGCGGCAAGTTTTTCCAGCAACAACCTGGCATTTTAACAACGATTGATGGCAGCAGACCTGGACGCAATTCGGACCATCGCCACACGCGTGGCCACAAACCACGGCGTAGAGCTGGTGGAAGCAGAACTACGTGGCGGCGGCAAGGCACGCACATTGCGTGTCACCATTGACAAGCCGGAAGGGGTAACGCACGAGGATTGTGCGAACGTGAGCCGCGATCTGGGCACGGTGCTGGATGTTGAAGACGCCATCCCCAGTGCCTATCTTCTGGAAGTATCGTCGCCGGGGCTGGATCGGAAGCTGCTGCAGGCGAAAGATTATGAGCGTTTTGTGGGCAGCCGGGTAAAGTTGATGACACGAAACCCGGTGAACGGAAACCGGCATTTTGAAGGCCGGCTGGAAAGCTTCAGCGAAGGAAGGATCATGCTGGAGACGATTGTAAGCAAGAAGAAGCCGAAGCCGGGCCACCCGGTGCCGCAGGGCGAAAAGGTGGAGATTGCGCTGGAGAACGTTGAGAAGGCCAATCTGGTCCCGGAAATTTAGCACGCATTTCATAAGGAACTCATATGGCAAGTGATATCTATAACGTCATTGATGCGTTAAGCCGTGAGAAGGGGATTGATCCGCAGATTGTCGTCAGTGCGGTGGAAGACGCCATTGTTGCGGCTACGCGCAAAAAGGACAAGAGCCAGGAGAACCTGCGCGGAGAGCTGGACAAGGAAACCGGCATGATCCGCGTGTACGCAGTGAAAGAGATCATGCCGTCAGAAGACGACATTGAGGACCCGCAGCTGGAAATTTCGCTGGAAGAAGCCAAGGCGCTGGATCCCAATGCCGAAGTTGGCGGGGAAGTGCGCTTTCTGAAATCCACCGAAGGGCTGGGACGCATCTCTGCCCAGATCGCCAAGCAGATCATCTTCCAGAAGGTCCGCGAAGCTGAGCGCGATACGGTTTACAACGAATACATCGGACGCGTGGGTGAAGTCATCAATGCCACGGTCAAGCGCATTGAAGGGCCGGACGTGATCTTCGATATCGGCAAAGCGGAAGCCAAGATGTCAAAGAAAGAACAGTCGCGGCTGGAATCGTTCTCCATGGGAGAGCGCGTTCGTGTGGTGCTGACACGTGTGGACAAAAATGCCAAGGGCCCGGCGGTGGTGGTTTCCCGCGCAGCGCCGGAACTGGTGCAGAACCTGTTCCAGACGGAAGTGCCTGAAATTTACGACGGTACGGTGCAGATTCGGGCCATCGCCCGCGAAGCCGGCGAGAGAACCAAGATTGCCGTGATGTCGCGTGACAAGGACGTGGACGCCGTAGGCGCATGCGTCGGAATGAAGGGAATGCGCGTGCAGTCCATCATTCGCGAACTGCGTGGCGAGAAGATTGACATCATTGAATACCACGAGGATGCAGTCACCTTCGCTGAGAAGGCGTTGCAGCCGGCAAAAGTCAGCCGCGTGACCGTGGTTGATGCTTCCGGTAAGCACCTGGAAGTGGTAGTGGATGACAGCCAGCTCTCCCTGGCGATCGGCAAGAAGGGCCAGAATGTCCGGCTGGCGGCCAAGCTGCTGGGCTGGAAGATTGATATTAAGAGCGAAGAAGAAAAGCGGCAGGAAGTGGAACAGCAGATGACCACCCTGACCAGTGGTGGCAATACACCTCTGGACCGTGTTCCTGACTTGGGTGAGGCCTTAATCACCAAAATGCATGAAGCTGGAATTACCACGGTTGAGGCCCTGGCAGACATGACTCCAGAGCAGCTGGAAGAATTGCCGGGAGTTGGGCCTAAAACGGTGGAAAAAATAAGTATTGCGGTCAATAATTATTTCTTAACCCTGGATGGCCAACCAACCGCTGAAGTTCCTTCCGATACGGAAGCGGTTTCAGGCGAGATAGCGGCTGGTGAGGCTACCGACGAGGCAGCTGCCGCGGCCGAAGGTGAGCCTGCGGCTGAAGCCGGCGAAACAGAAACCGCTGAGACGGTTACCGCCGCGGCTGAAGAGACTGGAGACGAGCCAGTGTCGGAAGAGAAAGCTGCGGGAACAGAAGAAGAGGCACCGGAACATTCCGGTGAAAAAGATTCGTGATGAGTAAGACGCGCACAGCAATGTGCGTGAATGCTAAAGCCGTGAGGTCGATATGATCGCGTAGCGGAAATACCTGGAGGAAACACAGAACGAATGAAAATTCGAATAAATGATTTAGCCAGAGAGCTTGAAGTAAAGAGTAAAGCCATTCTGGATGTATTGTTGGAAGTTGGCGTTACGGAAAAGAAAACCCATTCAAGCTCTGTTGAAGAAGATGAAGCGGAGAAGGTAAGGAAGTATTTCTCTGCCCGGTCGGGCTCTGCCTCCAGAGAAAAAGCGACGCAATCTGATATTAAACCCAAGATCGATCTCTCAAAGATTTCCAAGCCTGGTGATGTTATGAAACTGCTCCGCCAGCGTGAGCAGGAGCATCAACAGCCTCCGGCAAGAGAAAAACAACCTGCCACGGTTGTATCGGCACCGCCCGCAGCTCCGCCCAGACTAGCGGAGAAGCCCGCGGCAGCGCCGCCTGCGGTGGAAAAGCCAGCGGCCACCAGGCCCGCGGCGCCGGTATCCGAGCGCCCCGTGGTGATGCCTGCGCCCCGGAAGGCTCCGCCGATTGTGGCGATGCCTCCCGCAGCTGAGGCGCCCAAGGCAGCACAGCCTCCCGCTGTGGTTGTGGTTCCACCTCCAGCACAATCTCAGCCTCCGGCTGTGGTGGTTACGCCGCCACCGGCAAAAGCTGTAGTTATGCCGCCCGCCGGCAGCGCATCCACTGCGGGTGCACCGCCGAGCAAAGCCGAGGCAACGCCGCCGGCCGCCGCGGCGAGCACCGAACCCGCGGCTCCAGTTACGCCGCCAAAGTCACAACAGCCGATTGTGCAGCAGCGCCGCATGATTACGCCGCAGACGGGGCCGCGTCCGGTTTACGCCGCACCGCCGCCGCGTCCGCCAGTTGCGCCTCCGCCTCAGCCGCCGCAGCAACAGCGCACTCCTTATCAAGGACAAGGTGCGCCCGGTGGCCGACCGATGGGTGGGCCAGGTGGACGTCCGGGACAAGGCCCGGTTCGTGGGCAGCCGATTTTCCAGCGCCCAAGACCGTCAGGCCCAGGTGGTGGTGGCGCGCCAGGAAGCCGTCCGCCATTCAATCGTCCGGGAATGGACAATCGCCGAGGTCCGCATCCCACCAGCTCTGGCCGGCCGGGATTCCCGCCACGTCCAGGAATGGGTGCGGGACCGGGTGGACCGCCTCCGGGCATGCCGACCAAACCGGCAGGACGCCCAGGGCCGCAATCACGCCGTCCAGGACAGCGTTATCAGCATGGACCTAAAGAAGGTCCGATGAAGGGCTTTACTCCGCCACCGCGCATGGGGCTTTCCAACGAACCCCTGCCGATTACGCGGAGCATCACCATTGGCGAAGGCACCAGCGTGAAAGACCTGGCGGAAAAGCTGGGCGTTCGCGCCAAGGACCTGATCGCACGCCTGCTCATGCGCGGCGTGATGGCCACGGTGAACCAGAGTCTGGATTACGAACTGGCGAAGGATCTGGCGCGGCATTTCGGCGCTGAATCGGAAGCCATCAGCTTTGAAGATCAGGCAGCCAAGGAGATGGCTACGCTGTCCGGTGGCGTGGAAGTTTCCGCGGCCGCCGCGGTCACGCGTCCTCCGGTTGTCACCATCATGGGTCACGTTGACCACGGTAAGACTTCATTGCTGGATGCCATTCGTGAAACCGATGTCGCCGGCGGCGAAGCCGGTGGCATCACGCAGCACATTGGCGCTTATAAAGTCCGCATTACCAAGGAAGACTCGCCGGCTTTTGGCCGTCAGATTGTGTTCCTTGATACGCCGGGTCACGAAGCGTTTACCCGCATGCGTGCACGTGGGGCCAAGGTCACGGACATTGTTGTCCTGGTGGTTGCAGCCGATGACGGCGTGATGCCGCAGACGCTGGAAGCCATGGACCACGCCAAGGCCGCCAAAGTACCGATCATTGTTGCTGTGAATAAGATCGATAAAGACGGCGCCCAGCCTGATCGCGTAAAGAAACAACTGGCTGATCGTGGACTGATGCCGGAAGACTGGGGCGGCACCACTGTGTTCGTTGACGTCTCGGCTAAAAAGCACACCAACCTCAACCTGCTGATGGAAATGATCTGCCTGGTTGCCGATCTGGGTGACCTTAAGGCAAATCCGGAGCGTCCGGGCAGCGGCACAGTCATTGAAGGCAAGATTGATCGTGGTCGCGGCTCTGTTGCAACGGTGCTGGTACAGAATGGAACGTTGCGCATCGGTGACAGCTTCATTGTCGGCAACACATTCGGCAAAGTTCGCGCCATGTTTGATGATCGCGGACAACTGGTGGAGGCGGCGCCGCCGTCAACACCGGTGGAAGTGCTGGGTCTCGACGGTCTTCCCGAAGCTGGCGACCAGTTGATGGTTGCCGATCGTGAGAAAGCGCGGCAGCTGGCGGAGTATCGCGAACAGAAGTTCCGCGAAGCCACACTGGCCAAGAGTTCCAAACTTTCTCTGGAAGGTCTGGCAGAGCAGATCAAGACGGCCGGCATGAAAGAGCTGCCACTCATCCTGAAAGCGGATGTGGGCGGATCAGCCGAAGTGCTGTCTGACACGCTGTTGCGGCTTTCCAACGAGAAAGTGAAGATCAAGGTCCTGCGCAGCGGCGTGGGCGCCATTACCGAAAATGACGTGTTGCTGGCTTCAGCTTCCAACGCGGTCATCATCGGGTTCAATGTGCGTCCGGAACGCAAGGCGCAGGAACTGGCGGAGCAGGAGAAAGTGGATATCCGCCTGCACTCGATCATTTACGAACTCCAGGATGAGATCAAGAAAGCCATGACCGGCCTGCTTGAACCCATCATCAAGGAAACTTATCAGGGCCGCGCCGAAGTGCGTGACACCTTCCGCGTGCCGAAGGTCGGCACCGTGGCAGGCTGTGCCGTACTTGACGGCACCATCAAGCGTGATTCGGAAGTCCGGCTCATGCGCGATGGCGTTCAGGTTTACAAAGGCAAGATCGGTTCGCTCAAACGGTTCAAGGATGATGCCAGCGAAGTGCGTAACGGCATGGAGTGCGGTATCAACATCCAGAACTATAACGACGTGAAGAAAGGCGACTTGATTGAAGCCTTTGTCACGGAGAAGATCGCGGCGGAAATGGGAGTCGCTTAAACAGATTGAGCAATTGAGTAAATTGGTAATTGGGTAATTTGAAAAGGGACGCAGCTTAGGCCGCGTCCCTTTTTTATGTCGCTGCGCTCCGAAACCGCTTGGAGAGTAAGTGTCTTGGTAAGGTTCTTCGGGCCCTTTAGCAGCGGGCTGACGGCGCGTGGACGGCCGCAGCCCTTGTCGCGGTCGTTTCCAAATCGATTCCCCACGCTTGTGTTCACTATCGCCTGGGGTTATTCGCGTTCATTCGCGGCTAAGATGTCTTGCTGCGGTTTGCTAGACTTTCCGCATGGATCTCTCAAAAATTCCTCCCGGCCTGATCGGTCAGGTTGCGGGCATGGTGGCCGACTACATCAGCAGCAGTCGCAAGAAATACGCGGCAAATGCGCAGCCACTCACGCCTGAACAACGCTCTGTTATGCGGCCTTTTTTCCCCTCCGAAATCCTCGATCAGACACGGCTGCTGGTGCTCAACGGGCAGCGCATTGAGGATCCGGGTTTTTACACCATGGCGCGCATGATGGGATTCAAGGACCTGCCAAGCTTTTCAGATGTTTCCGCGGTGACATTTGTGGACGTGATTGTGTCGCATGAGGAATTTACGGACTCGCTGCTCTTTCACGAGCTCGTACATGTGGTGCAATATGCGCAATTGGGCGTCAAGGAATTTGGCGCTCGCTACGTGAGCGGGTTTGTCACCGGCGGCGGGTATGACGGAATTCCGCTGGAAAAGAATGCGTACGACTTGGAACGCCGATTCAGCGCTGATCCGGCCCAGCCTTTCGCCGTCGCGGACGAAGTGAAGCAATGGCTTGAGGCTTGATTTTTGTTCGCATTGCTCCTAAGGGCGCGGCCGACTTGCGCGCCGAGCCCGATGCAACAGGAGCATGCTAGCCGTCACCACCAAACCCACTCTCCAGCGGTGTGAAGCGAAGCGACAAGAGAGGGTCTAGGTCTTCCGTAACCAATACGTGTCAGGTTGTTTTCGCTTCAACAGTAGCCGTCACGCGATGAAACTGCATCTCAAAATTCAGAGTACCCGATTTCTCAAGTTTCCCCAGTTTCCCCGAAAATCAGGGTGTCAGTTTCTAAATCAATGAGAGAAAAGGAATTGCTACGACAATGAAGAAGAATTGGATGATCGTAATCGCTGCGATATTTTCGGTGTTCTTGATGACCCTTTCTGCCGGGGCGCAGACTGCTGCAGGCGGTTCCGCTTCAGGTAATGCTTCGGTTAGCCCCGGTCAGGCGAGTGCCGGCGCCAGCGCCAGCCAAAGCGCACAGACGCCCAAGGGGTCGGCCGATGCCGATGCTTCGGCGAATGCCGCTGCATCGCATCAACTCGAGAGCAAGAAACAGGAGAAAGATTCCGGCAACAAGGGCAACGGCAACGCAGGCTCGAACGCCGCTGCGCCGGTCACCGGTTCAGGGGCCCTAAGCAGCGGCACAACATTGCAGGCGGAACTGGCCAAATCATTGGATTGCAAGAAGGCAAAGCCCGGCGATGAAGTTACAGCCAAGCTGACGCAGGACGTAAAGCAAGATGGCAATGTCGTGGTGCACAAGGGCTCCAAATTGATCGGTCATGTAACCGAGGCCCAGGCAAAGACGAAAGACAATGCAGAGTCGAAGCTGGGAATTGTTTTCGATAAAGCAGTATTGAAGGGCGGCCAGGAAGTTGCCTTCAACGGAACAGTGCAGGCGTTAGCTCCTCCGGTGCGGGGTTCACTTTCCGCAGCCAGCGCCGATGCGGGAGGTCTGGACGCAGGGCCGGGCGCGGCACGTGGCAGTGCCATGGGCGGCGCTCGCGGAGGCTCGCCGTTGGGTGGTGTGACGGGTGCAGTGGGCGGCGCTACCAGCGGACTGGGTAATACAGCCGGTTCGGTTACCGGGTCTGCGACCAGCGCGGTGGGCGGAACAGTCAACAATACTGCGGGCACGGCCGTGAATGGAGCCGTTAACAGCACAAGCCATGGAGTGGTCGGCATGCAGGGCCTGTCGCTGAATTCCGTCTCAACCGGCAGCGCGCAGGGGTCGGTGATCAGCTCTGCTACTCATAACATCAAGCTGGATGCAGGCACGCAGATGGTGCTCCAGGTTGCGGGGGCTGCGGCGGCAAAGTAAAACAACTCAATCTTGTTTTTTCGGGCGGCCAGGCAAATTTGTCTGGCCGCTTTTCCGTTTCGGTGTCCTTGCTCTAGTTGGGGGGGCCTGCGGACTTTTGATCCTTCTTCGTTCGATCATCTTTTAGTTGGGAATAAAGTAAATAGCTGGGAATAAAGTAAAACTTGTCATCCTGAGCGAGCGCGAGCGAATGCGAGCTCGAGTCGAAGGATCTATGAATTTCGAAGTAATAATAAAGAAGCAAATAATAAAAGAGGAATTATTACTTCGCCGCGACAGACGAAGCGGGCGCTTCGCCGCGATCCACTTTCGATGCCGCAACCTTGATTCCGCTCAGTCCATTGATATAGCTGGAGACGCCTTTATACAGAGAGTCGGCGATGCGCTGGCGATACTCATTGGTGCGGAGTTTCTTTTCGTCACCGGGATTACTGACGAAGGATATTTCAGCCAGGATTGACGGCATGTTGGCGCCGATCAGCACAATGAACGGCGCTTTCTTCACGCCTCGGTTACGAATGCCAGGATTCTTTGAATTCAATCCAACATAAAGCGATTTCTGCACGTCGGCGGCGAACTCGCGCGATTCTTCAATCTTTTCTTTCAGCGCGATCTTCTTCACCAGGTCCTGAAGCTCGTGAATTGATTTTTCAGACACCGCGTTTTCGCGCGCCGCGGTTTCCAGCGCATCGCGCGATGAAGTGAAGTTCAGGTAATAGGTTTCCACGCCGCGCGCTGTCTGGTCACTGCTGGAATTGGCGTGAATCGAAATGAAGAGGTCTGCCTGCTCTTTGTTGGCGACGGCGGTGCGTGTTTCCAAAGGAATGAAAGTGTCATCATCGCGGGTGTAAACCACTTCCGCGCCCAGACGGTCTTCCAGTTCCTTGCCGAGTTTCAGGGCCACATCAAGCACCAGATCTTTTTCTGCCAAACCGTTGGGTCCAATGGTGCCGGTATCGTGACCGCCATGGCCTGCATCCACCACGATCTTGCCGATCTTCAGGCCCAGTGCGCGAATCAAAGAACGCTCGCCGTTTGCCGTGGGCGCAGCGGTGTGTGTGGTGGTGGCGGCAGCGGGCGCTTTACCGGTGGCTGTCTCGGTTACCACCTTGTTCTTCTTGTTGCGGCTGGATTGTTGCGGCGCAACCGCCTGATAGGTGGGGCCGCTGGTGATTTTGGTGGTCGGCTTGGCGGATGATGAATCCGGTTGATCAAGCGTGTCATCCACCACAATCTTCGGAGCGTCGGCCCTGGCCAAATCGCTATTGGTTGCCGCCTGAGGCCGGGTGGTTGTTGCTGGTGAAGTCTGCGTGTTCGCTGAAGCTGAGGACTGCGACTTAGCGCCGGGAGCGGTCTTCAAGGGACCAGCCTTGGCTTCTTCGGCGCGTTGCAATGCGGACGCGGCGTTATCGGTTGCTTTTGTGCCGTTGGAATTCGGCTTTATGTTGGTAACCGTTACGTCGTTCTCAGCGGCGGATGAATTGTTTGTTGTGTTATTGGCAGGAGTACTGGAATTCCTGTTTGTGCCGCCTTGCATCGCATCTTGTACTGCGGTCTTCGAATCCGGCTGATTTTTAGCGGAACTCGATGGCTGGTTGCCGGCCGGCTTTGCAGTGTCAGGAATTAAATTGTCCGCGTTGTATTGAATTGACGGTATTGTTGAGTTGGCGGAAGCTACCTGCCGCGCCGGCATTTTGCCGTGGATGTCAATAATCAGGCGATAAGGGTTCGGCAGCAGGAAAGCTGAATACTCCGCCACGTCGTCCACATCCAGCACCACTCGGGCCATGTCGGCTTTGTACTGGGACACGCGAATCTTGTGAAGGAAGCCGGCTTCCACATCAAAGGTCTTGCCGACCAGATCAGATGCCAGTTTCACGCCGTAAAGATCGAAGAAGATACGGTCAGGACGAGGCACACGGCCTGCCTGGTATTTCACTTCCTGCTCCAGATCAATCGCCACGCGGACGTAGTCTGGCGTTGACCAGGAACGAATGCTCGTCAGCCGGGGCATGCGATTCAGTGGCGGCAATCCTGGTTTAGGGATGGAAACGTCTTGCACGGGTTGTGATTGCGCTTGAGGAGAAGGCGCAGCGGCTTCATCTTCACTGGCCGGACTTGCATCGTCATCGCCGTTCGCGGCATTGTCATCTGCCTTCGGCTTGTTATGCCTGGCCTCAGCTTTGGCCTGAGTCTTCTTTGTGCTGGTGGCGGCCGGCCTGGGGCCCGCAATCACGTCAGCCCACGCTACCTTCGGATCTGAAGCAAGCCGTGCATGCTGTGCTTTGCTGCCTTTCTTTTTGAAGGGGCTCGGGGCGTCGCCTGCATTTTCTATTTCGGCAATCGCCTGCATGGCTTTGGGCGCAAGCTGGCTGTGCGGATAATGCTTCAGGTAATCCTGGAAGGTAGTCTTTGCCTGTTCCGGGTCCTTCAGATCATCGCGGTAAATCTCGCCAATGGTAAACAACGCTTCCACACGATGCTTGCTGCCGGGATATTCGCGGCGCAGGAAGGCAAGCTGTCCGATGGCATCTTTGTAGCTTTTGGGATCGTTGAAGACGCGGCCCTGGTCGTCAAGCAATTCAGCCACAGCCAGTACCGCCGCGTCGGCTTTGGCCAGCGAAGGCGCCGTGTAATAAACCTTGCGGTAGAGATCGATGACTTTGTTGTAATCGCGGCGTTCGCGGTCAGCTTCAGGAGTGCCCAGCAGATCGTCACGCAGGCGATTGGCATTCTCCAGCATCTGGCTGGCGGCCTGCTTTTTCTGTTTGACGGTGCGCGCGTGCGCAAAAGGGGTCAGGGCAAACGCCAATGCCAGCGCCAGCGCCATCCGCTTCGCGATCCTTGTCCCCATTTTCATTTGCTTACTGCAAGCACCTTGCTTATTAAACCCGATTCCGCGTTACTCGTTGTTGGTAAAAACGCGGTGTCCTTCTTCGTCGCGCGACTCTTTTACCCGCTGTTTGACTCCGCTGGCGAGGTAAATGTCAGTGATCTTTCTCACGTAGTCACGCGTTTCCCGATAGGGCGGTATGCCTCTGTTTCTGTTTACGGCGCCGCTGCCGGCGTTATAAGCCGCCAGTGAGAGCTCCACGTTCCCATTGTAATTCTCCAGAAGGCTCTTCAAATGGCGCACACCGGCGTCAACGTTCTGGTGCGGATCAAATGCATTTCCCACACTCAGTGATTTCGCGGTGGAAGGCATGAGCTGCATCAGCCCAACGGCTCCCTTGCGCGACACTGCGTGCGGATTGAAATTTGATTCCACCTTCACCACGGCGCGGACCAGATTAGGGTCCACTCCATGTCGATTCGCCGCTTCTTCAATGGCCTTATCCACCGACTCAGAAGATGAAACCGCCGGCATTCCGACCGTAGGATCAACCGGCTGCGACCCGATCTTTACTGGTCCAATCGCAGTCTGTCCGGTTTGACCTTTCAGCCTTACAGGCAAAGCAAGCGTGTTCACTTCCTGTGCAGCCTGGCGGGCCGCTTTCAGAGTGGATGAGGAAACAGATGGCACAGGTTTCCAACGATGGTCTTTACTGCTCCAATAGACCAGACCGTTGTAACGCGATGAATCTTCAGGAGTTGAAGTAGTTGCAGGCTTGGCCTGCGGAGACGAGGCATCAGCGGCTTCAGAGAAGACCATGTGGCCGTTAACGTCTTGCTGGGCCACCACTTTCTGGGCGCTCATTTGCTGATTTGTCACCATCGCCGTGGCGCTAACCAGGATGGCAAACAGGTGCTTTTTCATCGCGTTACGCTACTTGATACCAGCTTTTTGCCGTCAACGCCAGCTTCCTGAAGGGCCAACACCTTCTGCTACATCCTGATACTTGAAACGGCCAGAGTGTACGGATTATATGCGGGTTGCAACCGGAGTACAATCGGGCAAAACTGGATGAATCTAGGGCGTGAACAGGTGCCAACCACGGGTAAAAGCCTAAGATAGCGGCCTGTTTGGTTTTGAATCTTGAGCAGCAGCTCGTTTCTGAAATCTCGAGCGTAGCGAGAGATCCCTACCGCCATACAATACGCTCGTCATTCCGACGCCCGCTAAGCGAACGCGCGTCGTCTTCAGCCGTGAGTAGCCGGGGGATCTTGCGCTTCTCAGTGATCTCGATTTAGAAAGCGGAGAGCGCGCAGAAATTCCCTGCATCAGCATGGCTGGGTAAGCATTCTCGGGATTTTTCGACTGCGTCGTCGCATGCGCTCCGACTTCGCTCAAAATGACACAGGGGGAAAGCGCTTCACGCAGGCATGAATGAATGGCTGCTCCACCCGTTAAAGAATCGGTGAATCAGGGCGAGGCCGTCCACGCGCCGAGCCCGCTGCAACAGGGCACTTCAGAAACACCCACGAGAAACAATCTTAAAGCGGGGTGGAGCGAAGCGACAAAAGCGAAGTCAGGCCGCCCACGCGCCGAGCCCGCTGCCACAGGAGCATCCGCATTGCAGCCATCAACCATGCTTCCGAGCGGTTTGGAGCACAGCGACAGAATTTAGAAGTACCGAGCCCGCCGTTACAAGCGCATCCTTAGGGTAACCACGATACTTGTTGTTCAGCGGGTTGGAGCGAAGCGACAAGGTAAAATGTAACCTGCATGCCTACTGGCTCTGAAATCCGTGAAACCTTCCTGCGCTTCTTTGAAAGCAAAGGTCACAAGCGCGTCCACTCATCATCTCTGGTTCCGGCGAATGACCCGACTCTTCTCTTCATCAACGCCGGCATGAACCAGTTCAAGGACGTCTTTCTCGGCAATGAAACGCGAGACTATGTCCGGGCCACCACGGCGCAGAAAGTGGTCCGCGCCGGCGGCAAGCACAACGATCTTGAGAATGTGGGATTTACCAAGCGCCACCATACGTTCTTTGAGATGCTGGGCAATTTCAGTTTTGGCGATTACTTCAAACGTGATGCCATCGCGTACGCGTGGGAATTGGTGACGTCGCCGGAATGGTACGGCGTGCCGAAAGAGCGGCTGTATTGCACCATCTTCAAGGGCGAACAGGGCATCCCTCGCGACGACGACGCGGAGAAGTACTGGCTGGAGACAGGCGTATCTAAAGATCGCGTTTTTGAAATGGGCATGAAAGATAATTTCTGGTCGATGGGTGACACCGGCCCCTGCGGCCCGTGCAGTGAAATTCACTATGACATGGGACCCGCGGCGTCCGATGAAGGCCATGCCGACTGCAAGTTCCCCTGCGAGTGCGGCCGTTACGTGGAGATTTGGAACCTGGTCTTCATGCAGTTTGATCGCGATGCGGAAGGCACGTTCAACCCGCTGCCTCAGCCTTCCGTCGATACCGGTATGGGGCTGGAACGCGTTGCGGCTGTGCTCCAAGGCAAGCTGTCGAATTACGAAACTGATCTTTTCACGCCGCTGATTCAGGCGGCGGCCAAGCTGGTGGGCGTTGATCTGGGACGCGAACTGGCGGCCGAGCGCGGATCGAAATCAGCGGCATCATTGCGCGTTATTGCCGATCATGCGCGCGCTACCACGTTCCTGATCGCGGACGGCGTGGTTCCCGCGAATGAAGGCCGCGGCTACGTGCTGCGCAAAATTCTGCGTCGCGGCATCCGCCACGGACGTTTGCTGGGTGCTGAAAAGCCATTCATGTATCAGATGGTCTATGCCGTGCGCGACCTGATGAAGGTGGCGTATCCGGAATTGGAAGAGCACGCGGACCGCGTCTCGAAAGTGGTCCACGAAGAAGAGCGCCGCTTCGCTCACACGCTGGATGCAGGTCTCTCGCGGCTGGAGGCGGATCTTCAGGCTGTGCGCAAAGAGATGGCGGACGCGCAACGCATGGTGGCCGCACAGGACCCGCATATCGACTCCGGTGTTGGTCGCGCAACTATGGCGCAATATCGCTTCCAGGCGGAGCGAGGCATGCGCTATCGCGGTGACCATGCGTTCAAGCTGTATGACACGTTTGGCCTGCCCTTTGACTTCATTATGGATGCCTGCCGTGATGCGGGTATCGCGCTCGACGTGGAAGGTTTTGAGCGCGCCATGGAATCGCAGCGCGAACGTGCGCGTGCGTCATGGAAAGGCGGCGTCAAGGCCACCGCTTCGCCCATCTATCGCGACCTGAGCAAGACAACGTTTGAAGGCTATCAACAGACGGAATCCAAAGGCTGCGAAGTCCTTGCGCTCGTGAAAGACGGGCAGGGCGTGAAGTCACTCAATCCCGGCGATGAAGGCGAGGCGGTACTTGATCACACGCCTTTCTACGCTGACTCGGGCGGCCAGGTGGGTGATATCGGCGTCTTTTACAACGCGGAACACAACCTGGTTCTTGCCGACGTGAACGGATGCTACATGCCGGTACAGGGCGTTCGCGCGCATAGGTTAAAAGTCCGGCAGCCGATTCATGTTGGCATGAAGGTTGATGCGGTGGTGCACGCGGAAGTGCGCGACTCGACGCGGCGCAATCACACGGCAACACATCTGCTGCATGCCGGGCTGCGCGAAGTTCTGGGGAAGCACGTGAAGCAGGCAGGATCACTGGTTGATCCCGGACATCTGCGCTTTGACTTCTCACACTTCACGGGCGTGGCCGATGAAGAGCTGCAGGACATCGAAGATCTGATCAACAAAGAAGTGCTGGGCAATATTAAGGTTGAGACCATTGAAGATGTGCCGATTGATGTGGCTATCAACGAATACAAGGCCATGGCGCTGTTCGGCGAGAAATATGGCGAGAAGGTACGGGTGATTAAAATTGGCGATTTCTCTACCGAGCTCTGCGGCGGCACACACACCAGCGCAACCGGCGAAATTGGCCTGATCAAGATCATGAGTGAAGGTTCGGTGTCTTCCGGCGTTCGCCGCGTTGAGGCCGTGACCGGAGAAGGCTCACTGCGGCACTTCCGCAATGATCATGCACTCGAAAATATTGTTTCCACGTTGGTGCCACGCGCGCAACAGAGCGGTTCATCGGCGGAAGCGCTGCGTTCAGAGCTGGAAAAGAAAGACAGCGAGATCAAGAAGCTGCAGAAAGAACTGGAACAGTTGCGGATGAAGTCGGCGGCGTCCAGCGTGGCGTCAGTGGATGACAAAGTAAGAGACATCCACGGAGTGAAGGTTTTAACGCACCGCGTTGATAATCTCGATCGCGGACAGATGCGCACGCTGGTGGATAACATGCGCAATAAGCTGGGTTCGGGCGTGGTCGTGCTGGGATCGGCGCAAAGCGGAGACGGGAAGGTCGCGCTGATTGTGGGCGTGACGCCTGATCTCACGGGAAAAATTCCGGCAGGGAAAGTGATTAAGCCAGTCGCCGAAAAAGTTGGTGGGTCCGGCGGCGGGCGACCTGATATGGCCGAAGCCGGTGGTAAGGATCCCGGACAGCTTGATGCAGCGCTGAATGAGGCGTATGCGGCAGTGGAAGCGCTGGTGAAGTAAAGTTTTGGTTTTTGGTTTACTCCCTAGCGGAGCGACCACGTTAAGGGCGAGGCCGAACACGCGCCGAGCCCGCTGTAACAGGAGTCTCCACCCGCACCGCAAATGAAAGGTTCTCAAAGCGGTTTGGAGCGAAGCGACAGAATTCAAGAAAAATTCCGGGCGGCCATTAAGACTCGCCCGGTTTCCTCTGGAGGGAAGAAAGAAAGATTAAGGAGAGAAGAAGATTTACTGACTGGGTTGCGCTTGCTGTTGTGACTTCTGTTGCATGCGTTCCTGATGGCGCTGCTCACGCTGTTGCATGAGTTGCTGCGCTTTCTGGCGCTGTTCAGGAGTTAGCACGGCATAGATCTGTGATTTCATGCGTTGTTTTTCCACGATCAGGTCATTCATGATCTGGGTTTGTTTTTGAGCGAAGGCACGCGCCTGGGCCTCGTTAAAGTCGCCGGTGGTCGCTGCATTCTGTGCTTGTTCGTTCTGGCGAAGCTGTTGCGCCAGCGGCTTCATCTTTGCCCGTTCACTCTGCATGATGGTCTTGATTTGACCCTGCTGGGCGTCGGTAAGATTAAGCTGTTTCGTCATGTGTTTCAGCATCCCACCCCGGTGGTGGCCGAAACCTGCCCCGGAACCCTGGGCATAGACCGTACCTGCCAGACCGGCTGCCACGGCCAGAATGATTGCCACTGGTACAAGGAATAATTTCCTGTTCATTGGAACTCCTTTACAATCGAGCGGCAGCCGAACCCAGGTGTAAACGGGTTTTTTGGTCTGCCAATAGTATTAACCCCGCTGCGCGGGCTTGAAGGTTATGAGTTGTAAATGGGCTTCTGGTACCCTTCACATTTCTTAACTGCTTTGAGTTTAAGCTTGGATATAAGGTGAAAGTTATGGTCTCAGTGCTGCTGATTGATGATGATGCCGAGTTAAGCAAGCTTCTGGAAGAATATCTGCAGAGTGAGCAGCTTGAGCTGGACGCCGCGCATGATGGTCCAGGTGGACTGGAAAAAGCGCTTAACAACCAATACTCCGTTGTGATTCTGGATGTGATGCTTCCAGGCATGAGCGGGCTGGACGTATTGAAGCAGCTGCGCCAGAAAAGCAGCGTGCCGGTATTGATGCTGACGGCGCGCGGCAGTGAGCTTGATCGCATCCTTGGCCTGGAACTGGGCGCGGATGACTATCTGCCCAAACCTTTCAATCCGCGCGAACTGGTTGCGCGTTTGCGGGCAATCCTGCGGCGCACAGCGTCCGGCGGCGTTGCCGCCACCGGGCAGCCGGTCCATCTGGCGGACGTGGAATTGCACCCTGAATCGCGCAGCGTTACCTGTGCCGGCAAAAGCGTTACGCTCACCGGCGCTGAGTTTGACCTGCTGTACACGTTTCTGCGAAGTCCTGGAAAGATCATCAGCCGTGAAGATCTCACGCAGGCTGCTCTGGCGCGTCCCATGTCGCCCATGGACCGCAGTATTGACGTGCATGTAAGCAATCTTCGGCGCAAGCTGGGCTCTTATGAAGGCGATCAGGAACGCATCAAGGCGATCCGAGGCAGCGGCTACGTATATCTGTTACCGGGAGAGCAGCAGTGAAACTTCCGCGTTTTCTCATTTTCCGCAGTTTGTTTTTTAAGATTTTTATGTGGTTCTGGCTGGCCGCGGCCATGATGTTTGGCGCCTGGAACCTGATGTTCTGGATGTCACTCTCACAGTTGCCGTTGCCGGAACAGCGGCGTGGTGCGTTTGGCGAATCGCTGAATCTTTACGCCGAATCTGCCGTGCAGGTGTATGACCGCGAAGGCCCGCAGGCGTTCGCGCAATACGTTGCCCGGTCGCAAAAAGAGGCAGGAACAGAACTGTTCCTGTTTGACAGCGCGGCCAAGCCGATTACGCCAACAACGTGGGCAGCCACTGATTTGGCGGCTGAAGTCCGTGACCAGCAGAAGCACATTTCGCACGTGGTGCTGGGCCGGTTGAGCTGGGGCAGGTCAGTGGAAGCGGCGAGCGGACGCACATACATCTTCGTTACCCGGTTGCGGCAGCCGGTGCTGCCGCGTCCAGATGCGTTTTCTCCCGCGCGGCTGGTGGTGAGTATCCTCATCGCCGGACTGGTCTGTTATTTGCTGGCACTGTATCTGACCAATCCGGTCAAGAAGCTGCAATCCACCGTAAAAGCGTTTGCGGAAGGCAATCTGGAAGCCCGCGTTTCGCCACAGTTGGGCAATCGCGCCGATGAACTGGCCAACCTGGGACGTGAATTTGACCACATGGCCGAGCGCATAGAAGGCCTCATCTCATCGCAAAAACGCCTGCTGGCGGACATCTCACATGAACTGCGCTCACCACTGGCGCGCCTTACGGTCGCATTGGAACTGGCGCGCAAGTCGGCTGACGGCAAGGCGATATCGGCGCTCAACCGCATTGAGCAGGAAACTGAACGCGTGAACCAGCTGGTGGGGCAGCTCTTGACGTTGACCAAGCTGGAAAGCGGCTCAGAACGCGTTCCGCCGGAAGTGGTGGTGCTGGAAGAAATTGTCCATCAGGTGGTGGATGATGCTGCGTATGAAGCCAAGCCATTGCATCGCTCAGTCATTTCAACTGAGCTTGAACATTGCCGCGTGCGCGGATCAGTGGAGCTCTTGCGCAGTGCGATCGAAAACGTGATTCGTAATGCCGTCCGTTATACCGCCGAGGGAACAAGTGTGGAAGTGGCGCTGCGCTGGCGGATGGACACAGCCGTTCTCACGGTCCGCGACCATGGTCCGGGCGTTCCCATTGCGGAATTACAGCACATATTTCAGCCGTTTTATCGCGTGAGTGAGGCGCGTGACCGTGCCAGCGGCGGCGTGGGACTTGGTCTCTCCATCGCTGATCGGACAGTGAAGCTGCATGGCGGCACAATTCGCGCGGAGAATCTGAAGGATGGCCTCAGCGTCACGATTGAATTGCCTTTGGCGCCCAGTGCTGCGCCACTGCACCCGCATCCGGAAAAGACGACGGTTTAAAGGCATTTCAAATTTCAAATTTGAAATTCAAAATTTGAAATCTTCACGCCGCTTTCTCCCCCACATCCTTGGCTTCCGGATGGCCACGGCGCGCTGCGGCGTTTTCAATCTCTGAATTGATTTCGCCGCCCACCAGAATCGCCATTCCGGTTATATACAACCACAGCAGTAACACAATCACAGCTCCCATCGAGCCATACGTTTTGCCGTAGCTATTGAAGTAGTGCAGATAAACGCGGAAGGCGACGGACGCAACGATCCAGAGGATGACCCCGATCAGGCTTCCGGGGGTAATCCACGCCCATTGCTGTTGAGCGTCGGGAGCCCAGTAGTACATCAAGGCGAACGAAAACATAACAAAGAACAGTGCCAGCGGCCACTGCGCCGCTTTCCAGAGCAGGATCGTAATGTTGCTCAGGCCGACGTAGTTGCCTACAAACTGGGCAATTCCTCCGCCGTAAAGGACAATAATCAGGGCGAGAATCGTCAATCCTGAAATGGCTGTCGTGAGCGCCATGGAAAGGGCCACCCGTTTCCATATCGGACGGCCTTCTTTCACGTGATAACAGCGATTGAGTGCGTCCATGATGGAGCGCATTCCTCCCGAACCTGACCACAAGGCAAGCGCCAGACCGATGGTCACCTTGAATCCGCTGCTGCGCGTGGCGATCTCATGCAGTGTCCGCATAAGGACAGCAAACGCGTCGGGCGGCATGAACTCTTTCAGGTAGCCGATCAGGCTGTGGCGTAAGTCGTGACTTTTGGCAAAAATGCCAAGACACGTAACCAGGAAGAAAAGCATGGGAATGAGTGCGGACATGAAGTAGTAAGAAAGCGCCGCTGAGCGGGTGGGCACTTCATCTTCGTCGAATTCTTCATAGATGCGCCTGCCGAGTTGCATTAGAGTCAGTCCGCCTAGCTTCCACGGAGAAGCTTTCTCTTTGGTCGCTTCAACCTTGGCCGGGCCGGCCTGCGCCACACGCTCTTTTTGTGTTTCAGGTCTGACTTGCCTGGGCTGAGGATCCACTTTGTGCAACTGCATGCCGTCTCCAACGCTTTTCATCTGCAACGATTGCTCTCCGAATCATCGTTGCCGGAATCAATCACTGCGGTGGTTGGATGAGAAAGCGTGGGAAAGGGAAACTGCTGGCCAGAGTTGCTGGTTGATGTAGCGGCCGGGCACCCTGAGGGTGCGAAGCGATTGGAATTTCGAAACCAGAGAGCAATACCCGGAGCTGGCTGTGAGGTCAGGACCAGCTGCAAAAATCGCCTGCTGCGGTGTCCGTTTTCTTCCTCGTTTCGCACCCACACGAGTGTGAGAGAAAAGAATGAATACTAAACTAATAAGACGTGTGATCCCGAGTGAAGATAGCAGCAAGTTTCATTAAATCTCTGTTAAACAGTCTTCCAGAACAATGAAATAGTATGGAACCTTTTTTCGTGCCCGCCGTATTACTAACCAAAGGAACCTGCAGCCGTCAAAACAAGGCAGAAGCAAGTTACTTCAAACAGATTTTATTTACGGAAATCGGGAGAGATTCTTATGGACGCGAAATGGAATAACATAGTCGACAACGCAGCAGTCCGCATGGGTGCGGTAATAGTAGTCTTCGGCGCATGGTTGGCGATCAGCTACAGCCTGCTGAAGTAAGATTGACGCCCAGCGCAGCCTCATCCTGGGCGAATGAATAGCACGCCGCTGCGCTTGAGATGCAAACACTAGCGGCTGGCGGTAAGTGCGCCCGCCCCGTAGCGGGACTCAACATACTCATCCAGAATCTTAATGAACTCGGCGACAATACGATCGCCCTTCAACGTGGTCATCAGGCGCCCGTCAACAAACACCGGCGCCTTGGGCTCTTCAAATGTTCCAGGCAATGAAATTCCGATGTTGGCGTGCTTTGATTCACCGGGGCCGTTGACCACGCAACCCATCACGGCGAGCTTCAGCTCTTCCACACCCTGATATTTTTCTTTCCACACCGGCATGCTCTCACGCAGGTAGGTCTGGATTTGCTCGGCCATTTCCTGGAAGAACGTGCTGGTGGTTCGCCCGCAACCGGGACATGCAGTTACCTGCGGGGTGAAGCTGCGAATTTGCAGCGACTGCAGAATCTGCTGGGCTACCAGGACTTCTTCGGTGCGGGCCCCGTTCGGCGCCGGCGTGAGTGATACGCGAATGGTGTCGCCAATACCTTCCTGTAGCAGTACGGCCAGTCCGGCGGTGCTGCTGACGATTCCTTTGGCGCCCATACCGGCTTCCGTGAGGCCAAGGTGCAGCGGGTAATCGCAACGCGAGGCCAGGTTGCGGTAGACGTCAACCAAATCCTGAACTCCACTCACCTTCGCGCTGAGCAGAATATGGTCATGCGGCAGGCCTGCTTCTTCGGCAATCTCGGCTGACCGTAGCGCGCTTACCACCATCGCTTCCATGGTCACGTCACGTGCATCCTTGGGTTCGGCGGACTTGGAATTTTCATCCATCATGCGCGTGAGCAACTGCTGGTCCAGCGATCCCCAGTTCACGCCGATGCGAACCGGCTTCTTGTTCTTCACGGCCACTTCCACCATGGCGCGAAAGTTGTTGTCATCCTTGCGGCCAACGCTCACGTTGCCGGGATTGATGCGGTACTTGGCCAGCGCCTGGGCACATTCAGGATATTTTGTCAGCAGCAGATGGCCGTTGTAGTGAAAGTCTCCGATGATCGGGACATGTATGTTCTGTTTGGCCAGGCCTTCCACAATCGCGGGTAGCGCTTTGGCGGCAGCGTCATTGTTCACCGTGACGCGGACCAGTTCTGATCCGGCACGGGCCAGTTGCGCCACCTGCTGTATGGTTCCCGCGACGTCAGCCGTGTCCGTGTTGGTCATGGACTGTACCACTACGGGTGCATCTCCGCCTACGCGGACATTGCCGATTTTTGCTGTAACACTTTTCCTGCGCTGTATGAGTGCCATTGTCTCTAGTTTAACCGATTTAGAGCTGGATGTGGCCTGCGGGACAGTCACCAGGGGACTAGGACAACGGTTGCCAATTGGAAAGCTTGCGTGTCCGCGCTTTCTGCACGCCTCGTACGACCACCCACACCACCGCCATCGGAATCCAGACCCAAAGAAACTCAGTGACAAGAATATGCGCCATTCGCGACGAAAATAAGCCATGTGCGCCGATGGGAGATACCGAGATTGGCCGCCAGGGAAAAAAGTAGCGGTGTCGATCAAAAGGGGAAGAGAATGCCACTCCCAGTCCGCCGTTAGTCATGGCATCCAGGACGCCATGAGATGCGGTGATTGCAAACAACCACATTGCGGCAGTGATCATCTTTCCACGTTCAGCAACGAGCGGAGCTGCCGCGATGCTGACCGCAGCGGCGAATAGCAGGGAGTGCGTCATACCGCGATGACCCCAAAGATCGCCGTAGTGTATGCCAAACCCAAATCCCACCACATCGATGTCTGGGATCATGGAACAGAAAGCAGCTATCATCCACCATCGTGTGACAAGCGATGACGGACGCTTGATGATGGACGTTTTAATGTCCGCCAATGTCGCGCCGACAAATGCATGGGTGAGTAGGGTGGCCATTCAGAAGGACTAGAGTGTAAGAATACACAACAATCCCGCTTTCCCCTTAATGGGACTAGAATCTTCATAAGATCTAATGGTGTCTAAAGACAAGGGTGTTTTTATCAAAAATGAATAAACGTTTATTGATGTTGGGGCTGATCGCGTCTTGTCTGGTATCGGTCCAGATCGTGGATGCGCAAGGGCCGTCGTCTCAGAAATCGCCTGCCGCCACCGCGTTGGGCAGCGACTCTGCGAAAGGATCGTCCCAGAGCCAAAATAAGGGTCAAAATAATAAAGATCAGTCAGCCGTGCTGCTGCCTTCGGCGTTTAACGGCTGGCAGCAGGAAAAGCCGTCCCTGAAAACGGGTTCAGACGCCGCCGCGGTTGACGCAACCGACGCTGCAGTACTGAAAGAGTACGGCTTTGCGGGTTATGAGAACGCTGCTTACACGCGTAACGGCCGCCAGATGCAGATCAAAGCCGCTCGTTTTAATGACGCCAGCGGCGCTTACGGGGCCTTCACGTATTATCTCCAGCCGCAGATGCAATCGGAGAAGATTGGCGATGATGGCGCGTCGAATAACAAGCGCATCCTGTTCTATCGCGGCAACATTCTGGTGGATGCCACGCTGGACCAGGTTACAGCGATGTCCGCGGCCGACCTGAGGGCGCTGGCAGATTTGCTGCCTCGTCCCCGGGGCAACACGTCTGCGTTGCCGACTTTGCCACTGAACGTTCCCACGCCGTCGCTGGTCAAGCACAGCGCCCGCTACATTGTAGGTCCAGTGGCCCTGGAGAGACAGGGCGTGCCGATTCCCGCTGCTCTGGTAAATTTCAGTGTGAGCCCCGAGGTTGAGTTCGCCAATTATCGCAGCTCCAATGGAAGCGCCAACCTTACGCTGATCGCGTATCCCACACCGCAAATCGCCGGCGAGAGGTTAAAAGCGTTTCAATCAGCCGGGCTGGCAGGTGGGCCCTTCTATTTCAAACGTACGGGGCCGCTGGTGGCGGCGGTGAATGGCAACATTCCTGAGAGTGAAGCGCAGTCGCTGCTGGCCTCAGTGAACTATGACGCGGATGTCACATGGAACCAGCCCACCAAGCCGAACCCGCGCGACAATATCGGCAGCATTCTGATGGCAATTTTCACCCTGATTGGAATGATGCTGCTTGTCGCCCTGATTCTTGGATTTGCTTTTGGCGGGGTTCGCATTATAGCCAAAAAATTCTTCCCGGACAGGTTTTTTGACAAGCCAGAGGACGTCGAGATCATCCAGTTGGACCTTAAGTGAGCCGTAAATGCCTGAGAAGCAGGCGGTTATGGCCCGCCCCAGAGCAGTAAAGATAGCTTGGAAAATCCCTAAGTGACATTTTTTGTCACCGCTGAGTACTTGTTGATTGTTTAGTTAAGTTATTGAAAAGAAAGGTGTTTATTCTGGAGAAATTCCTTGACACTGCCTTTCAGTGGCCCATAAGATTTTTACAGAAAGTTCTGATGGTTTTTTGAACCTCCGTTGGAACTATTCTCCCTTGAAAGAAAAGGCCGTCCCGTTGCCGGGCGGCCTTTTTGTTTGCTCTGAAATGTCAATTTTTGTCATCTCGAAGGAAGAACTTCGATCACTGTGCGGAAGACTTCACCTGTTATTTTCCTTTTTTTGCCTCAGCATCCATGTCGTAGGCCTTTTTGAGCCAACGCTTCACGTCCTCATCAATATCATCAAGAGACGTGATTTCGAAACGATGTGTAATGCGGTCTCTCTTTTCCCATCCGCCGGTATCAATCAATCGCCTGGGTGTCTTTGTGTTTTGAAGTGCCAGTCCCAGATCAATGCGTGTCCTGGTCGTTGGCTTGATTTGCGCGAAGACGTGGTTGCGGTAAAAGGGCACGATGGTCTGGGCGGGACAGACCTTTACATCGTCGCCCAGGCTTTTCACGAGATGAAGCAGCGCGCTGAAGATGGGACGAAGTCCCTCTTTCGCTCCAGAGAACATTTTCTGGACGTATTCCTCGGCATTACGCAGGTAGGCTTCCGGATCACCATCCTCACCTTTGCCGAATGAACGTTCAGCGATCCAGTTTGCGTAATTGGTTCCCAGGTTATGCTTTTCTTTCAGCCACATGCGGCGGGCTTTTTCGTCTGCAGGTCCTTCTTTTTTGACCAGCTTGACCCATTCTTCCAGGCTGCGCCCGGTTTTCTGTTTCATTGCGGCAATTACGTTCTGCACCATCGCAAGACTGGGATGGACGTCAAACAAATGAGGAGAAGACATCTTTCGCGGCGACGTGGGCGTGACCATTTACTGATCAGTTTAACTCCGGCGCGGTGAAAGCATAAAACCATAGGCTGGGCCAGCGGTGCATCGCCGAAAATATCGTACTGCGAATTATTCCTCACATAAACTGTAACCATAACTCTGTTTCGCACTCAATCCACCTGAGAGCTTCTTCCGGCTAGCCCTCCACCTATCCCCTGAATCAGGAGGAAGACCACCGTGCGGAACATGAGATTCCCTCTGGTAGTAGCTGTGGCAGTCCTTACGTTAGCAACTCTGTATTCCGAACAAAAGATTCACCGACCTTCTTCGCCCAATGACGCAGCAATCCAGCAAAATGCCGACCGGCTGCTGGAACAGGGCCGTGAAGTTTTCCGTTTTGACACCTTTGGCGATCAGGATTTCTGGGGCGGAGCCCTGGGACTTCATCAGGCCATCGAGGGCGCGCAAAATGGCGGCGTCGGCCCGGGCGTTTCACCCGCCACTGCTCTGGCAGTCGGCTTGAAAGTAGACGTAGATGCGCTACCGGCCACACTGGTCCAGGCATTAAAGAATGGAGAGGTTAATCTCAACGACCCAGGCACCACTCTTGCCTTGCTGAAACTGAATTCGGTCATCGGCGTTACGGGATTTTTCAAGCCTGATGGCACGCTGCAATCGGTGGGCATTCAATGCGCGCTTTGCCACACCAACGTCGATAACAGTCTTGCTCCCGGCATCGGCCATCGTCTGGATGGCTGGGCGAACCGTGATCTCAACGTCGGAGCGATCGTCGCGTTGTCGCCAAGCGTTCAGCCCTTCGCTGATCTGCTGGGCACGGACCAGGCGACCGTGCGCACGGTCCTGAACAGCTGGGGTCCTGGAAAATTCGACGCGGAACTCGCCATGGACGGCAAAGCGTTTCGTCCTGACGGTAAGAGCGGTTCTGTGCTCATCCCGCCGGCATTCGGCCTGGCAGGCGTCAACATGCATACATGGACTGGATGGGGATCCGTGACGCACTGGAACGCCTTTGTCGCCAATCTGGAAATGCACGGTAAGGGCACGTTCTACGATCCAAGATTGAAAGATGCTGCGCAGTTCCCGGTGGCAGCCAAGGCCGGGTTTGACAACGTGCGCAACTCCGAAGATCTCATCACAGACAAGCTGGCAGCTCTGCACATTTACCAGTTGGCCATCCCGGCTCCAGCGCCGCCAAAAGGCAGCTTTGACGCCGTAGCAGCAAAACGGGGCAAGGTGGTCTTTACCGGCAAAGCCCAGTGCAGTACGTGCCACGTTGGCTCGCTCACCACGGAACCAGGCTGGAACATGCACACACCCGCCGAAGTCTGCGTGGATGACTTCCAGTCCAATCGCGCACCGGACCATCGCTATCGCACGGCGCCGCTCAATGGCCTATGGACACATACCACCGGCGGCTTCTATCACGATGGACGTTTTGCCACGCTCACTGACGTAATTGATCACTATGACAGCTGCTTTAGTCTGGGATTGACCGCGCCTGAGAAGAGCGACCTCTCCCAATACCTGTTGTCTCTACCGGAAGGCAATCGTGAACAGGATCATGATCGCGATTGACGATGGTGCTTTCTAAAAGGGCGGTCCGCGCGGGCCGCCCAATTTTTTTCCCCCTGATCCGGATGACGATCGGCAACGGGCGGCCTGCGTTTAGTTTTCCCAAACAGTCGCCACGCTTTATACCATGCGTCTTTGCCTGGCATTCGAAACAATTCGCCTTGATTCGCGGCCAGACATCCCTGGTTTTCTCTGTGTCTCCGTGTCTCCGTGGTAGGTTTTAGCGGATAATGAAGCGTTTATGACGGAGCGCTTCCAATTCACGGGACTGCCTGAACTGTTCGCCAAAGCGAATGAAGAGAAGTCTGGCGACCAGCTTGCCGGCATCGCCGCGTCATCAGAACGTGAGCGCGTTGCGGCCAAATATGCCCTTGCCGATGTGACGCTGGAACGTATCGTAGGCAATCCTCTGATCGATCCCGATCAGGATGATGTAAGCCGCCTAATTCTGGATTCTCACGACCAGGAGGGCTTCGCCCAAATCAAGAGCCAGACTGTCGGCGAGTTTCGTGAGTTCATTCTGGATGACCAGACGACTGAAGCTGAGTTAAAGCGTCTGCACTGGGCTGTCACGCCGGAAATTGCCGCAGCCACCGCCAAGCTCATGAGTAACAAAGATCTGGTGCTGGCCGCGAGCAAGATCAGGGTTGAATCGCATTGCCGTAACACCATGGGCCAGCGTGGCGTTCTGGGCATTCGCCTGCAACCCAACCACCCGTCGGACGATATTGCGGGGATCCTTCTGGCAGCCTTTGACGGCCTTATGTACGGCTGCGGCGATGCCGTCATCGGCGTCAATCCTGCTACAGACTCCGTAGAGACTGTTTCAGCCATACTGCACGCATTACAACGCCTGATCGACGCCTACAAAATTCCAACGCAGGCCTGCTGCCTGTCGCACATCACCACCCAACTGTCTGCCATGGATAAAGGCGCTCCGGTCGACCTCCTGTTCCAGTCAGTGGCGGGAACGCAGCTAGCCAACGAAAGCTTCGGCATATCACTGGCAATGTTGCGCGAGGGACAGGAGCGGGTGCTGGAACACCATAGAGATCGGGGGATCGGTAGATCCCCTGATCCGGTGATCGGAAGATCGGGTGATCCGGTGATCGGAAAGAACACTCAGGCGTCCCCGATTAGCCTTCAAGGCCGAAGTAATCAGCCATCAGCAGTAGTTACTCAACCTCGGGACGGCGCTTCCCTGGGAGATAGCGGCGGTTCGTACACATTCCGATCAGCCGATCACCCGATCACCAGATCACCCGATCCACACAACGTCATGTACTTTGAGACCGGCCAGGGCAGCGCCCTCTCTGCCGACGCCCACCACGGCATCGACCAACTCACCCTTGAGGCGCGCGCCTACGGTGTCGCGCGGGTGTTTAATCCGTTTCTTGTAAATACCGTTGTCGGTTTTATTGGCCCGGAATATCTCTATGACGAGCGGCAGATTATCCGCGCCGGACTGGAAGACCACTTCATGGGCAAGCTGCTTGGCTTGCCGATGGGCTGCGACGTCTGCTACACCAACCACGCCGCTGCCGATCAGAACTCCGCCGACAACCTGCTGATGCTGCTGGCTGCGGCCGGGTGCAACTACTTTATGGGCGTCCCCTGCGCAGACGACGTAATGCTCAACTACCAGTCCACCAGCTTCCATGACGCTCTCGCGGTAAGAAAACTATTTAATCTGAAGCCGGCGCCGGAATTTCTGGCCTGGCTGCAGGAGATGGAGATATTTAGCGGGAATGAACCAGCCCTGACCGGCGAAGGGATGCGGAGGCAGTTGGTACAGCGCTTGGGAGCGCTCGTGGATGAATAGCTTATAGAACCGGCCAAAACTAGTCTGGAGCCTTTGTGCAAAACAGATAAGCCGGGCCGTATTTCTCAACATCATAATGCCCGCGCTTGGCATAGAAATCATGCCAGACATCGGGCGTCACTTCGCAAATCTCACCGCAACCTTGCCTTTGCTTAAGACATGCAAGATTCATGTTCCAGGCGCGTTTCCGTTCAGTAGCATCTGCAGTTGGAGTTAGTGATGCTTCAAGCTCAAATCCGTCCTCACTACCACCTGATGCGACGTCATTACGCTGTATGGAATATGAATCTGACATGCGCGCCTGAACCGCGCGATTCTCAGGAAGGGAGGTCTGTTCTTCGGCAGAAACTCCGCGCCACAACCCATTGGATGTCTTGTATATGACCGTCAGCCGGTATTCCTGCACCGTACCTTCCTTAATGTACATAAATGCGGTAGCCTGCCAATCTTTGACACCAATGTGCCTCAGAATTGGATGTTGAAGCAGGAGCCTTCGCATTGGCGCATTATTCATCCGGATCATGTATGCGCACCTCTCAAAGTACCCGTCAGCACAGTCTCGCGTACCGTAATGATTGTCGTAGGGTACAGTTCCGAACTCACTCGCGATGGCCCTGGCAGCCTTGAAGTCCGAGACGCCTGCACTCAGTTGTTGCAACGCCGCCGCCAGGTCTTTCACGCGGGAAGTTTGGACTGTGTTGTAATGGCGAATGCACGCAGCGCTTATTGCCGTACCAATACATGCAATGACGACGAGACCGATGGTTATGGCGATGAATTTTCGCATTGATTGAATCGGGAATGCGTGATCAGAATACATGAACGAGCTGCGGCTACGAGGCGAAAAAGAACCATGACTGACGACCTCATCCGGCGAATCCGCCAACGTACTCCGGCTCGCGTCATGGTCGACCGTGCCGGCGCCGGATATCGGACGTCAACTCAGCTGGAACTTCGCCATGCTCATGCCGCTGCCCGTGACGCGGTAAGAACTGAATTCGATCTGGTTCGCGATCTCGGTCGGGAACTTATTGAGAAATACAAAATCTTCGAGGTCTCAACCCAGGCCACATCCAAAGACGAATACCTTCTTCGTCCCGATCTTGGCCGCAACTTTTCGAATGACAGCGCCACCCAGATCCAGCAACAATGCCCGGCAAATCCCGATCTGCAGGTAATCATTGGCGATGGTCTCTCGGTCACGGCAGTAGCAACTCAAGTGCCGGCTCTGCTGCCGCTCATCGTTCAACTTGCCAGCGAGCGCCAATGGACCCTGGGGCGTCCCTTCGCCGTCCGCTACTGTCGAGTCGGCATCATGAACCGGGTCGGGGAACTACTGAACCCGAAAGTCGTACTGCTGCTTATCGGCGAACGTCCGGGCCTGGCCACGGCTGAAAGCCTGTCGGCTTATATGGCGTTCAACCCGCACAACGGCGATAAAGACGCTCGGCGCAACTTGATTTCCAACGTCCATGCCCGTGGAGTCTCAGCCGATGCCGCTGCCATAAGAATCATCAATCTGGCACAATCCATGATGGCGCAGCAGCTAAGCGGCGTGCAGGTGAAGGAAACTCTGGAATCTCCCAAATGGTTGAACAAAGAGCATGAAAAAGAAAAAATCAGCGAGTAAGAAACCGTCGGCCGGCAACACAAGAAAGCAAAAGGCCGCAAACAAAAGTGCCGCAAAGAAAAGCGCCGCGGTAAAGCAAAACGCGTTAAAACAAAAAAAGACGGCTCCGGCAAAAGAGTTTACAGAAGTTTTCGCCGCTTTGCGCAAGATCCTCACGCCGTACGAAGGGCGTCTGGCACCACGCCAGCGAGATCCCGGATATTTCTATATGGAAAGTCTTGAACCCACTTATAAAGACCGTCCCATGTTTTTTGCCGGGGTAAAGGCGGAAAAGAATTACATCACCTACCATCTCTTACCGGTGTATACCAACCCGGAACTCAACCAGCAAATATCTCCCGCACTCAAAAAGCGCATGCAGGGCAAAGCGTGCTTCAACTTTGCAGCGATTGATCCACCGCTTTTCAAGGAATTAGGGGCCCTTACTAAATCCGGGTATAAAGTTTTTAAGGATCGCGGCTGGCTCTGAGGCAATCCAATATTGGGATATTTTATGGAAGCCACCTCAACGAAAGAGTTTCTCGACTACTACGAAAAAGTCAGGCAGCGCACGCTCAAGGTGATCGCCTGCATTCCTTCGGACAAATTCGACTGGACCTATCGAGAAGGCAAGTTCAGCTTTGCCGACATCATCCGCCATCTGGCTATGATCGAACGCTACATGTACGCGGAAAACGCCCAGTTCAAACCCAGCAGCTATCCCGGCCACGGCAAAGAGCTGGCTGATGGCACGGAGAATGTCTTGGCTTTCTTCAATCAGAAACACTCTGAATCGATGGAAATATTCGACCGTCTCACGGACGAAGATCTGAAGAAGAAATGCGTCACGCCCGGAGGCACGTCAATCACGCTGTGGAAATGGCTGCGTGCCATGGTGGAGCATGAAATTCACCATCGCGCCCAGATCTATACCTACCTCGGAATGATCGAGGTAAAGACGCCACCGATTTATGGGCTTACGTCGGAAGAAGTCAGGGAGCGAAGCCGGTAAATAACTGGATGAATGACTCATGAATTATCTGCTAAGCTTCCGCTTGCTATGGCCGGATGGGTGTTAGACATCTTCCTGGAGTATCTCGGGCGTGTGGTGATGCGGATCGTGCAGCTTGTGCGCAGCCGCTCCTGGCCATCCGTCACAGCCAAAGTCACGTCTTCCTTCTACGTCAAAGCCGGCTTCGGATGTGACATCGTGGAAATCGACTACAAGTATCGTGTAAACGGCCAGAGATACACAGGCACGTACAAGAAGCCATGGTTCGGCTCCTGGGGCGATGAGTATGCCGCTCGCTTTCCGCGCGACACAGAATTAGTCGCTTTGGTTAAACCCGGCGAACCATCTGTTTCGGTGATGGAAAGACCAGGATCGGTCGAGGTCGAGCCGGCCAAAGTTCAATCAGACTGGTTTTGAATCCCGCTCTCATCCGCGTTCATTCGCTGTAAGCTTCTAGAAGATGCCCGTAGCCTTCCTCACCTTAGAAATCCGCATTGAAGCCGCGCACTCGCTCAAAGACAAGCGACAAGTTGTGCGCAGCATGAAAGACCGTCTGCGCAACAGCTTTAACATCTCGGTGGCGGAAATCGAAGTCACTGATTTATGGCAGCGCGCCACCATCGGCGTGGTCAGCATCTCCAGTTCGCGCGACTATCTGGAAGGGCTCATGCGCAACGTTGAGCACGCCGCCGTGAAAATTGCCAATAACCATGGCGCCGAGGTGATCGACGCCTTTATGGACTACCTGGAAAGCGGCGACACACCCAGTGAAGGCGGCCATGACAGGGAAGGCGAGCATGAATAAAGCTAAAGCTGACGCTAAATCGGTTGGACATCCCATATTCCACCAGCAGAGAGATCATGGCTCGCAGACGATCATACTATCGCAGCCATAGGCGAATACTGGGAACAGCCCCCATCGCAACTGTCAGGTTCCTATTTCCTGATGGGTTAAGTCTCTGCTAACCTTATAGGTTTGCCAGATAAGCAGAAAACGTATGCCTGAGCACCGCGGACGTGACCACCATCGCCAACGCATTGGTGAGACCCTGAAGGAAGAGATTGGGACCATGCTGGAAGGCGAGCTTGCCGATCCCAGGATCGCTCTGTGTACGGTTACCGAATTGCTGATGGCGCCGGACGGAAAGAGCGCGCGTGTGTTCATACAGGTTGCCGGCGATGATGATGAAGCCGATGAAACCATCAAGCGCATCAACGTCGCCAAGGGATATATCAAGCGCGTAGTGCAGGAGAGAATGGGCGTGCGGCACGTGCCGGAGCTTACTTTTCTGCTGGACCGTTCCCAGGAGTACGGCTCGCGTATCGATGAGTTGTTGGGCAGGATCAAAAAGCGTAAGAAATAGGTGATCATGGACCAGCTCTCCCGGATATTGGAGGAGATAGAAAAGCGCAGCAGCTTTGTTGTGACTTCGCATGCGCGCCCGGACGGCGATGCGATTGGTTCCACGCTGGCGCTTGCGCAGGTGCTGCGGGCCATGGGCAAGCACGCTCATGTGGTCCTGGCAGACAACGTCCCCGTCATCTACAAGCCTCTTCCGCATGCGGACGAGATCGCTCACTCCACTGACATCCATGCCAACAACCTCAACGGGCACTTTGACGCCGCCATCATCCTGGAATGTGACAGCATACAGCGTACACGGCTGGAGGGGCTGGAGGAGCTCTTCCTCATTAACATTGATCACCATGTCAGCTCCAAGACGTTTGCTCATCTGAACTGGATTGATCCCAACGCCAGCGCGGTGGCGGAGATGATTTTTCGTCTGGCCCTTGCCGCGAAGGTGAAGATCACTCCGGAAATCGCCACGTGTCTTTATACGGGTGTGCTCACTGACACTGGTTCATTCTGTTATTCACCCACCAACGCGCATACCTTTGATCTGGCTAAGTGTCTGGTGCAGTATGGTGCGGACCCGGCCCACATCGCGCAGAACGTTTATTTCGCTAATCCAATTTCCAAGATGCGCCTGCTGGGCGCGGCCCTGAGCGGACTGCAGCATGAAGGCGCCATTACCTGGATGTCCGTTACGCGGCAGGATATGGAGCAAAGCGGCGCGCTGGAGGAAGATTGCGAAGGCCTGGTGAATTACGCGCTCGGCATCGCAGGCGTGGAAGTGGCAGTTTTCTTTCGCGAGCTTGCCACGGAGAGGATCCGGGTAAGCATACGTAGCAAGGGGGCAGTCAACGTGGCGGACCTCGCGGAGAAGTTTGGTGGTGGCGGCCATGAATGTGCTGCCGGATTCACGGTTCAGGGTCCGATCCCGGCAGCGGCAGAAACGGTTCTTCATGAGCTGCGTCCGCGTATGCGGTCCTCAAAGTAATACAAATGAAAACACCTCTGCAACCGCCGGCCGCCTCGCATAGGCTCTTCCCATCGCAGGCTGGAACACGGCCAGGGTTGACGGCTGGGGAATCCATCGCATGAATCCTGATCTCAAGAGCGTGAGAACCAAACTGTTGCTGGTCCAACTCGCGCTGGTGCTGGGCGTCTGCGGTTTCGTTTTCTTTTTTGGCCTGGGATCATTTGGCCTGGTCGGCGCTGATGAGCCGCGTTACGCCCAGATTGGCCGCGAGATGCTGGCCCGCCATGACTGGATTGTTCCCACACTCAACGGCGCACCATGGCTGGAGAAGCCCGTTCTGCTGTATTGGCAGGAGATGGCGTCATTCAAGGTTTTTGGAGTACAGGACTGGGCAGCGCGCGCCCCCTCCGCCAAGTTTGCCACTCTCCTGGTACTGGCGGTGTTTCTTTTCATGCGTAGATTTCGTCCCGGCAGTGAGCTGGATGCCGCGCTGATCACCGCGTCATGCGCCGGTATGATCGGCTTTGCTCGCGGTGCGTCCACTGACATGCAGCTTTCAGCCCCCTTCTGTGTGGCCATGCTTGCGTGGTGGACATGGCATGAGACCAGCAGGAAGCTCTGGCTGTCAGCGTTTTACGTGCTGCTGGGAATGGGCGCTCTGGCCAAGGGCCCAATTTCACCGGCGATGGCCGTGTTGATCGTTGCCGCGTATGCGTCCATGCGTCGCGACGGTAAGATTTTTGTGCGTACTCTGTGGCTGCCCGGCTTTGCTCTGTTCTTCGCCGTCGTGCTGCCGTGGTACATCTCCGTTCAGATCAAGGTCCCCACGTTTCTGCGTGTCTTCTTTCTTGAGCATAATCTGGAACGCTTTGGGACCAACCTTTATCAGCACTCCCAGCCATTCTGGTATTACATTCCCGTTTTCATTCTTGCCACCGTGCCATGGGTGGTGTTCACTCTTCCAGCGCTGTTTGAGACTGCCCGTGCGTTCTGGCGCAATTTCGGTAAAGATCCTGAAGACCTGGCCGCCACCCCGGAGCGTGACTGGCTGTCTCTGTTTCTTACCTTGTGGACGCTGATCCCCATCGTGTTCTTCAGCTTCTCGCGCTCCAAGCTGCCCGGTTATATCCTGCCCGCAATTCCCGCTGCCACCATGTTGACGGCTGCGTATCTGCACCGCACGCAAGCCATAAAGATCGATCGCGTCAAGATAATGCTGCATTCGCTGGTCTGCGGTGGCTTGGTTGCCGGAGCGCTGCTGGCGCCCTGGATCATCACAAAACAGCCTATGCCGGACAGCAGCCGCACCTTCACGATCGTTTTCGCCGGCGTGATGGCAGTCTTTGTCCTGCTGCTGGTTCGCCGCAGCGGTCTCAAAATTCTGCACTTCGCCACGCTGGTGCCGCTGGTGCTGGCGCTTACGTTTCTGCTGAAGCCATCCGCATCCGCCATCGATAGCGCAACTTCAGCTCGCACCGTGGACGCGCAGATGTCACAACTTGGGATCACGTCAGGTCCAATCGCCGTTTTGAACGTGCGGCGAGACATGGAATACGGCCTGAACTTTTATCGTAACCAACCCATCTCCCGTTATGAACGCGATGGCATCCCGTCCCAGGCGCACGTCGTTATAACCAAACAGGGAAGTGAAGCTGCATTGCAGGCCCTGGTGGGCGATAGAAAGGTTGAGCGGATCGGCGCATTTACGTTTCAGCATCTGGAATTTTTCCGTGTTTCCGCCCAGTAAGCCTTACTGCTTTGGTTCTGGGCCTAAAGTAGCGTTGCGGAAAAAGCGCGGCAAAGCTAGACTTTTAACTCATCGCCGTTTGGCTTCCGGGCCGGCAGGAATTTATCATGGGCCTTCATACTCCTATTGAAACGCACGGATCTCATCATTTTTCTGGCGTGGAAATCCTCGACCTGAGACACTTCAACTCGCACCACCTGCGCTCCCTGCTGGAGCAGGAAACCTGTCTCTGGAATGACCTGATGTCGTGGGACTATAAGCCTTCGGCGGAGATGATTCTGCGCTACGTGGATTCAAAAATCCTGCCTGGTTACGCTGCCGTGGAGAATGATCGCCTGGGAGGTTACGCCTTTTTCGTCTACGAAGGCAGCAAGGGTGTGATCGGCGATCTCTACGCCGACAATACGATTCAGCTCGAAAACGATACTGTGGAGCGGCGTCTGGCTGTCCATGTGATTGACACGTTGCAGCGGTCTCCGGGCGTGCACCGCATTGAAGCCCAGCTCCTGCCGCATGAATCGGGCGCGTTGGCCGAACCATTCCTGGCAGAAGGTTTCCGGCAATATCCAAGATTGTTTATGGTATTGCCCGTCCGCACCAGTCCGCATCCGCAGATTACGCAATTGCCGGATTTTGAATTTCGCCGCTGGATTGAGGCGGACTTTCAGCCTGCCGCGGCCGTGATCACCACGTCTTATCGCAATCACATCGATTCCGAGATTAATGACCAATACCGCAGTCTGAACGGATCGTTGCGCTTTTTGAATAACATTGTGCGATTTCCCGGCTGCGGTGTCTTTAACGCCCATTCATCTTTCATTGCTGTGCACAAACCAACCCGGTCCATTGCCGGGCTGCTGCTGTGCTCGCGGGTCCGGGAAGATGTAGGACACATTACCCAGGTTTGCGTCCTGCCGGAATATCGCGGAAAGAGAATTGGCGAATCGCTCATCGGGCTCTGCACGCAGGAACTGCGTACGCGCAACTTCTCCGACCTCAGCCTTACGGTGACGGAAGCCAACTTCGGCGCCGTGGACCTGTATCACCGCATCGGCTTCCACACCAAACGTAAGTTTGACGCTTTTGTGTGGGAAGGCTGAGAGGATTTGGAATTTAAAATTTGAAATTTGAAATTCGAAATTCCCCTTACTTTCCAATGATGTCGCTGATCTGGTTGATATTCTTTCGCGCATCCCCGGCCAGCGGGCCTTTCGGCTTTAACTCAAGATATTTCCGGTAATGCATTCTGGCAGGTTCCAATTGCTGGAGGCCTTGCAGACTCTGCGCGAGGTGAAAATGCGTGTCCGCATTGTCAGGTTCCAGGCGCAGCGCTTCTTCAAAGTCCAGTCTGGCGGCGGCATAGTCATTGCTGGCCAGCAACCGCTGCCCTTCTTCTGTCTTTGCCGTAGCCTGGGTCGCCGCCGACGTTCCCAGGTTGTTCTTGCCGATCCGCGGCTCCAGACGTGCTACGCCTTCCTGCGAATCTTTTGCCATTGGCCCTTCCGGCAGCATGGCAAGATACTCCTTGTAATTCTGGTACGACTGTAACAGCAGGTCCAGCTTTTCCTGCGTCACGGCCAGACCGAAGGTGGCTTCTGCGTCTTTGGGCTTGTAGAGCAGCGCGTCATGAAAGCGGTCCAGCGCCGCGCGATAGTTCTTTTGTTTCAGATACCAGTTACCTACTTCCACGTCTTTCGCGGCACGATGTGGGTCAAACGGGTAGGCTGCCGCCGCAATGGGTACCGGCGAACTGGAATCAGGGCCCGCGTTGAGATCGATTTGCGAATCCTTGCTGGAGCTTTCGCCGATAGGTTCCGCATCCAGCATGCCCGGCGGCGGATCATTAGGCCGGTGAGCGATGTCATCGGGTGTCTCCGCTTTAGGGGATTTCGTGGCCGGTGTTGGCGTGGTCGGTGAATCCGGATTCGGTGTGGCCGATGGCCTTGCCGGGTGCTTTTCCTTTTCTTCCTTGCGAGGCTGAATATGTGGCTGCTCGTCCTGGTTGTCCTGCGCCACAGCCATGGACATGAGGCACACCAACAGAAAAAGAGTGCAGAATAAAAAACGAACGGGGTTCATAACGGATATTTTAGGTCTAAAAGTTGAAGGCCGCCAGAAATCTGGCGGCCTTTAACCTGCGCAAGTCCCGGGGGAGGAGACTACCGGCTCGGGTTAGGAGCGGCACTCTGCGCAGACGCTGGTGTTTCCTGGCCGGTGCTGTTCGTCATCAGCCGAACGTCAACGCGGCGATTCTGGGCGCGACCTTCAGAGGTCTTATTGTCGGCCACTGATTTGTCTTTTCCCAGTCCCAGAATGTAAATCTTGTGGGCGGGAATGCTCTTGCCGGAGAGATACTGCACCACGGAGTCAGCGCGGCGCTCGCTCAGCTTGTAGTTGTACTTCGCGGAGCCAACGGCATCGGTGCCACCCTCAACCACAACAAGGTAACCCTTGGTGTTGGGAATTTCAGCTACCAGTTGGTCCAAAGCAGTTTTGGCCTTGGCCGTGAGATCGGCCTTGTTGAAAGCAAAGTGGACGCTGGTTTCCAACACCGGGCGATAGTTATCAAGATTCGCCACCTGGGTCTGAAGGGCGTCAACACGGGTATTGGCCTGGGCGGCCAGCGTGGCAGCCTGGTCAGCGCGTCCGCGGGCGGCCAGTGCTTTCTGGTCAGCGTCAGCGGCCTTGCCGTTTACGCCCTGAATACCGGCGGTGGCACGAGAGTCAACATCGCGGATGTCACGACTGTTCTTCGCCGTCTGTTCATCCAGCGTGTTGGTTTTGTCGATGATGGGTTGCGTCTGCTGACGCACATAGTTCTTACTCGAGCAACCAGCGCTGAACATAACGCTTGCACCAGCCAGCAGAACCAAGAGACTAGATTTAACTTTCATGGGAAGACGCTCCTTCAAAAACCGTTGCGGCGCATGGGACCGCCAGAATGGCTTTACCACTCTAAGGTAAAGCAACTGGGATGCCAACGCGCTGAAACTCATGATTAATATGTAAGTTAATGATATATAAGCATTTATCTTTCAGGCAACCTTGTTCCAACGAGCAGCTTTGGGCAGCAACCGTGGAATTTTTACTCACGGGTTTACCTGTTAACATATTAGTAAATCCAGAGTAGAAGCCAGGCCGCTGCCCGCCTCTGGCTTCCCGTGTTGAAATAGATTCAGATGGATCTCCTCGAGAAAATCCGGACCATTCCCATGCAGCCGGGCGTGTACCTGTACAAGAACGCCGAAGGCGAAGTCATTTATGTGGGCAAGGCCAAGAACCTGCGCTCGCGAGTCCGGTCGTATTTCCAGGAAGGGGTCGGTGAGGCCAATGCCAAGACCGGCTCGCTGCTCCGCGAAGCCGTGGACGTCGATTACATCGTCGTCGCCAACAATAAAGAAGCGCTGGCCCTGGAAAACAACCTTATCAAGCAGAAGAAGCCGCGTTTCAACATCCTTCTGCGCGACGATAAGACCTATCCCTACATCAAGCTGACATTAGGTGAGCGATATCCGCGTGTGTATGTGACGCGCCGCCTGAGGAAAGACGGCAGCGAATACTATGGGCCCTACTTTCCCGGTAACCTCGCCTATCGCATCGCGGACCTGATCCATCGTCATTTTCTGGTGCCGTCATGCAAGGTGGATCTCACGCGCTATCATCCGCGTCCATGCCTTCAGTTTTATATCAAGCGCTGCCTTGGTCCATGCGTGCAGGATCTGACTACCCCCACCGCGTATCAGGAGGCGGTTCGGGACGTGAAGCTGTTGTTGGAAGGCCGGCAGACGGACCTGGCGCGCGGCCTGCGTGCGCGAATGGAAGAAGCCGCGCACTCCGAAGAATACGAAAGGGCGGCGCGATATCGCGATTTGATTTCAACCGTGGAACAGTTGCAGGAAAAGCAGCGCATGGCCGCCGTTGAAGGCGACGATCAGGACGTCTTTGGCTATCATTTTGAAAACCAGATGCTCGCCGTGAATGTCTTCCATTTGCGCGGCGGAAAAATTCTCGATCGCCGCGAATTCTTCTGGGAAGACCTGCCGGAGCAGGAACCCGGCCAGAGTTTCAATACCGGCGAATTCTTCTCCGCGCTGCTGAAACAGGTTTATATCGACCAGCAGTACGTGCCCAAAGATATTCTTGTGCCCGTGGATTTTGAAGATCGTCTGGAACTGGAAGAGCTGCTGTCAGAAAAGCGCGGCAGCAAAGTCGAGATCATTATTCCCCAGCGGGGCGAAAAGAGATCGCTCATAGATCTGGCGGCGCAGAACGCGCGGCAATTGTTTGATCAGCGATTCCGCGTGATGAAACCCGCAGCCAAGGCAGTTCAGGAAGCCTTGCAGGACGCCATGGGAATGCCGGATTTGCCCAAACGCATCGAATGCTTTGACATCTCGCACATACAAGGGGCGGAAACCGTGGCGTCGATGGTCGTCTGGGAAGACGGCAAGATGAACAAGTCAGAATATCGCAAGTTCATCGTCAAGACCGTAACCGGCGTGGATGATTTTGCCTCCATGCGCGAGGTCATTACCCGTCGTTACAAACGCCTGCGTGACGAAAATAAAACCATGCCGAGCCTGGTTCTTGTGGATGGGGGCCTGGGCCAGCTACATGCTGCGGCGCAGTCGCTGGAGTCTCTGGAGATCACCAATCAGCCGCTGGCTTCCATCGCCAAGAAAGAAGAAATTATTTACGTTTACGGACAGGAAGACGAGCCGGTGGTCCTTGAGCGTCACTCACCCGTGTTACACCTGGTCCAGATGGTGCGCGATGAATCGCACCGTTTTGCGGTGACGTTCCATCGCAAGCGTCGTCAGATGCGGGACCGCGCTTCAGAACTTCTGGAAATCCCGGGCATAGGCGAGCGCACGCGCCAACGCTTACTGCAGCACTTCGGCAGCGTCCGCGCGGTACAAACGGCAGATGCCACCGCCTTGAGCTCCATCCTGAACAAGGCCCAGACAGAGGCCGTGATGCGCCACTTCCATCCTGAATTAAATGTTCAGCAGGAACCCCAGGCAGGATAACGCCAGCCGACCATAACCCCTGTGCTATCAATCACATCCGTCCTTCGCGGTCCGGGAAGGCAACCAGAGACAAACATCCCGCATCGAATTTTCGCTTAAGGCGCGCTCGCGTCATCCTGGATCGACAGGTGCGCTCACATTCTTTAGCATACGATCTTTAAAAAGTGACGCCATTGAGTCTGGTCAACCACACCTATTCTTCGTTCGAAGATGACGTTCAGCTTCGAAGCGAGATTTTCGCCGGCGGAGGCGAGACCGGAGCCCTCGTGCGGGCCACGGAATGGTCACGCACATCGCTCGGCCCCGTACAAACCTGGCCGCAAAGCCTCCGTACCGTCATCCGCATTTTGCTGACTTCACGTTTCGCCATGTGGATGGGCTGGGGACCAGATCTCACCTTCCTATACAACGATGCCTATGCCCATATGAGCCTGGGGAAAAAACATCCCTGGGCCATGGGCAAGCCTTCTCACGAGGTATGGGCCGAGATCTGGCAGGATATTGGACCCAGGATCCAAAAAGTACTGCGCGATGGTGAAGCCACGTGGGACGAAGCCCTGCTCCTGTTCCTGGAGCGCAGCGGTTATCTCGAGGAAACCTATCACACCTTTTCCTACAGCCCTCTTACCGATGACACAGGAAAAATCAACGGCCATCTCTGCGTAGTCTCGGAGGACACGGAACGCGTCATCAATGAGCGACGTCTCAGTTGTCTCAGTTCGCTTGCCGGTGCTATCGGTTCCACCATTACGGAAACGCAGGTTCTCTCCAATATCTCCCGGAGCCTGGAATCCAACTTTAGGGACCTCCCTTTCACACTCACGTACCTTTTTGAACGGGGCGCCTCTGTCGCAAGGCTGGCCTGTGCGACAGGTATAGAGCCCGGATGCTCAGCGGCGCCCATGACGGTTGAGCTTGGCAGCGAATCCATCTGGCCGTTTCCGCAAGTGTTGAAGAGTCCTGATATCTCCATCCTTACCGAATTGGGTGGCAGCGCAATAGATCTGCCCAGAGGGATATGGGATCGAACGCCAACCCAGGCAGTAGCGATCCACATTGCTCCTTCAGGCCAGCAGGGTTTGGCCGGCGTCCTGATTGCGGGCCTGAATCCTTTCCGCCAGTTCGACGAGAGCTATAAGAATTTTCTTGCGCTTGTAGTCGGCGGAATTTCAGCCGGCATCGCCAATGCGCGCGCCTATGAGCAGGAAAAGAAACGCGCGGAAGCGCTGGCGGAAGTCGATCGCGCCAAAACGATATTCTTCAGCAACGTCAGCCATGAGTTTCGCACCCCGCTCACCTTGATGCTGGGACCGACGGAAGATGCTTTGGCAACGCCTCAACAGAGCCTGCACGGTAAAGCCCTGGAAACTGTCCATCGCAATGAGATCAGGCTGCTCAAGCTGGTTAACACGCTGCTGGATTTCTCTCGACTTGAAGCCGGACGCATCAGCGCTGCTTTTCGTCCTACGGACCTCTCTTCCTATACCGCTGAACTGGCCAGTGTCTTCCGTTCCGCCGTGGAGCGCGCCGAGTTGTCGTATGTCGTAGATGCGCCACCACTCCCGCAACCGGTTTATCTCGATCGGGAAATGTGGGAGAAGATTGTTCTCAACCTCCTCTCCAACGCGCTCAAGTCGACCTTTGAAGGCGCCATCGTCGTCAAAGTGACCGATGCCGGCGATCACGCTCAGGTAACGGTTCAGGACACCGGTACTGGTATTCCCAAAGAAGAGATACCCAACCTGTTCGAACGTTTTCGCCGTATTGAAAGTGCGCGACGTCGAACCCATGAAGGCAGCGGCATCGGGCTTGCCCTGGCCAATGAACTGGTCAGGATGCATGGCGGTGAAATCACAGTCCAGAGCACCGTCAACAAGGGATCGGCTTTCACCGTCACCATTCCATACGGCGCCGCCCATCTTCCAGCGGGACGCGTAAAAAATGACAGCAATCTGCATTCAGGCGGCGCCGGGAGAGCGGCGTACGTGCAGGAAGCGTTGAGTTGGCTGCCTGGCAACCGGGCCGGCGTGTTTGAGGATTTCGGGTCCGAGCTGGAGCCGGCGACGCAGGCAGCATCTCCGGCCACCAAAGGCGGCCGCGTGCTTCTGGTGGATGACAACATTGACATGCTGGACTATGTGCGCCAGCTATTGAGTGGCCGCTTTCAGGTAACCACGGCGCCCAACGGCCGCGTAGCTCTGGAGAGGGCTCTCAAGGATGTTCCGGAACTTGTACTGAGTGACGTGATGATGCCGGAGATGGATGGTTTTGAACTTCTGCATGAGCTGCGGAGAAATCCGGTCACTCAGTCCGTACCTGTTATTTTGCTTTCGGCACGCGCTGGGGAAGAGTCGCGCGTGGAAGGTATGGAGGCAGGCGCCGATGATTATCTGATAAAACCGTTTACCGCGCGCGAGCTGGTGGCGCGTGTGGACGCCCACCTCAAGATCTCGCGGTTTCGCCGTGAGGCACTTGAAAAGGAACTCAAGCTGCGCCAGGAACTGGATGAAGCCCGCCGCATGGCCGCAGAGGCCGTGGAAAACATCAGTGACGGCTTTTTCATGTATGACCGCCAGTGGCGATTAACCTACGCGAATCCAGCAGCGGAACGAGTGGGTGTAATCAGCGCCGGCCATGACGGATTAGTCGGTACCACCCTGTGGCAGGCCTTCCCTGATCTTCGGGGAACCGATCTGGAAACGCAGCTTCGCCGCTGTATGGAGGCGCGAGTTCCAGTGGAATTTGAGATGTTTCACGGGCAGCGATATTTCGTCACGCGGGTTCATCCTTCTCCCGATGGTGGAATTGTCTCGTACGTTGCGGACATAACCGCGCGTCGTCGTGCGGAGATTGCTCTGCGGCTGAAACAGGAGCACATGCAACTGGCGCAGCGAGCTGCCGGCATTGCCAGCTGGGAGCTGGATGTGGAAGCCGAAGAGCTGACCATCTCACAGGAATTCGCCGAGATCATCGGTCTGCCCGCTTACGTCTCGCGATTGCGCTACGATGATTTCCTGAATGCGCTGTTTGTTTCTTCCGATCGCAATGCTGCTCAGTCAGCCATGCAGCAAGCCCTGCGGGGGAAAAAGGAATTTTCCGTCGAGTTGCGCTTGCGCCGGCCTGACGGTTCCGTTCGATTGGTGTCCAGCCGCGGCAAGGGTTTTTACAATCAAGGCAGGCCGCTGGTCCTGGGCGTTCTGGTTGACCTCACGCCGGAGAGCGGTGAAGTTCCAAAGCCGCGTGTGGCTCTAAAGAAGAAAGCCACTAAAAAGACGTTGCGCAGGGCTTAGCGCTTCAGCCCGTCAGCGGCACAACTGTCTCCTACCGCAAAACCGGCGTAAACTCCGAGCCCCGGCCCAATTTGCACCCCGTGTTTCTAGACATCATGCTGAAGCTTGTCTAAAATGCCTCCACACGATTATCAAGTCAGTGCGGGGTATGCCATAGGGAAGCAGCATTGTGTCTCCATCACGCAGCAATTCGCCTGGTCCAGCCTTGTTGACGTTCCGTATTTTCCCCCGTCTTTCTTTCCGCGGATATATCTCTTTCGCAACATCTTTCTTTTGACCCGCCAGGAACTTTCCTGATCCTTATCGCGTAGATAAACGACAAACGACAAACGACAAATGGACTGAAATAGACAAGAGGCATGAGCATGGAACTGAAGATTAGCAATCTTTCCAAGACATACAAAAACGGCGTGAAGGCGCTGGACAATATCTCGCTCACCATTCCGCGAGGCATGTATGGCCTGCTGGGGCCTAACGGTGCAGGTAAATCCACGCTCATGCGAACGCTCGCAACCCTGCAGGAGCCGGACAGCGGAAGCGTTTCATTGGGCGATATCGATGTGCTCAAGCAGAAAGATGAAGTGCGCCGCCGTCTTGGATATTTGCCACAAGACTTCGGTGTGTATCCGCGCATCTCCGCGCAGGATATGCTCAGCCACCTCGCCTTGCTCAAAGGCATCACCCATGCCGGTGAACGCAAGCAGGTGGTTGCTGCCATGCTTCAGCGCTGCAACTTGTATGACGTTCGCAAAAAAGCCCTCACCAGCTTCTCTGGCGGCATGCGCCAGCGCTTTGGCATTGCCCAGGCGCTGATTGGTAACCCTCAACTGTTGATCGCCGACGAGCCCACCGCCGGTCTTGATCCCGGCGAGCGCAATCGCTTTTACAACCTCCTGGCTGAAGTAGGCGAGCAGGTGGTTGTAATTCTCTCCACGCACATTGTGGAAGATGTAGTGGATCTTTGCACCGATATGGCCATCATCCACGAGGGTAAAGTTCTTTATGAAGGCGCGCCGCAAGCTGCGATCTCAGAGCTCAATGGCAGGATATGGCAGCGTTCCATCGAGAAGACAGAGCTGGCGCACTACGAAGAAACCTTCCGCGTTGTTTCCAACAAGCTGGTGGGCGGGCGGCCCTCTCTTCATGTATTCGGAGAGCAGATTCCGGGCGACGGATTTCTACCCAGCCAGCCTGATCTGGAAGATGTGTTCTTCACCAAAATCCGGAACTGGAACTAGGAGCGACAAATGTTTTTGAGCATCGCGCTGTTTGAAATTCGCTTCTGGCTCCGTTCATGGATGGTCTGGATCTTTCTTTTCATCATAGGCTTGCTGATTTTCGGGGCCGTAAGTACAGACAATGTGCAGCTTGGCGGCGCTTTGTCCAACACGTACCACAACGCGCCTTATGTCATCCAGAATTATTATTCGTTCATTGGGCTGCTCACGCTGCTGATGTCCACAGCGTTTGTCACCTCCGCTGCCATTCGTGATTTCAGCCACAATACCTATCAGATTATTTTCACCACACCCATCAAGCGCTTTGATTTTCTGCTGGGCCGTTTTATTGGCGCAACGCTGATCTCTGTCATACCCATGCTCGGTGTCTCGCTTGGCATCCTGCTGGCCAAGTACATGCCCTGGGTCGATCCTGATCGATGGGAGCTGGTGAACTGGACTGCGCACATGAATGGCATTGCTATTTTTGCTTTGCCCAATGCATTTTTCATGGCGGCCGTCCTCTTTGCCATCGCCGTTCTGGCTCGCAATGAGATATTTTCGTTTGTTGCCGCTCTGATCCTGCTCACGGGGTATGGTGTCGCCGGAGCCCTGCTTCAGGATATTCAACACGAACAGATTGCCGCCCTGCTGGATCCCTTTGGCACGCGCGCCTTTGATCTGGTCACACGATATTGGACCGTTGCGGAGAAGAACGGTGTCTCGGTTGGCTTTCAAGGACTGCTGTTATGGAACCGCCTTCTGTGGATAGGAATCGGCTGTCTGGTTTTTGCCGCCGCCTATTCTCGTTTCAGCTTTGCTGAAAGAAGCACCAAGCCGCGGCCCATTGAAGCTGATGCTGAGGAGGCCATCCAGCCGGTCGCAGTCGCCTTGCCCCGCCCGCAGTTGCACGATGCGCCGTGGGCCAAATTTGCAGGCTCGTTCAAGATCCATTTCATGGGCATGGCAAGAAGCACATTCTTTATTGTGATTGCCGTTGCTTCACTCTTGAATTGCATTCCCAGTCTTGCCCTGAGTGCCACGGAAGGCTATGGCAACCAGACCCTTCCCGTCACGTATTGGATCCTTGACCTGATACGCGGCACGCTCTATTCCTTTGTGGTCATCGTAATCACCTACTATGCCGGCGTGCTGATCTGGAAGGACCGCGACGAACGCATGGATGAAATTGCAGATTCCACGCCCACTCCGGACTGGATCTCCTATGCCTCGCGCCTGCTTACCTTGATTTTGATGGTCATGCTGATGCAGAGCGCCGCATTGTTGAGCGGCATAATAGTACAGGCCTGGCATGGCTACCATCGCTATCAGATTGGCCTCTATTTATATGAGCTTCTGGTTCGCGATGCATCCGGTTTTCTATTTCTAAGTGTGCTGGCTTTCCTGATCCATGTATTCTCACCCAACAAGTACCTTGGCTATTTTTTCTATATCGCCTTCGTCGTAGCCAACGCCTTTATGTGGCAGCCTTTGAATGTAGCCACCAGGCTGGTTCAGTTCGGCACCCGGTCAAACGTGACGTATTCAGACATGTTTGGCGAAGCGCCGTATCGCACCGCATGGAACTGGTACACGCTTTACTGGTGCATCTTCTGTGGTTTGCTGGCGATACTCACCGTGATGTTCTGGCCGCGCGGTAAGCAGGACCGCTGGCGTGGCCGTCGCCGCAATGCTGCGTTACGGTTCCACGGTGGCTGGATTTCCGCAACACTTCTGTGCCTGGTGGCCTTTGCTTGCACCGGCGGATGGATCTGGTACAACACGGCCGTACTGAATCGTCTGGTTGGCCCCAAGACCCTGCAGCATCGCCAGGCCGATTACGAAAAAGCTTACAAGCAGTTTGAAAAGATGCCACAGCCGCGCGTGCGTGACGTGAAGTACGCGATCGACGTCTATCCTGAAGCGCGCAACATCGTGATGCGGGGCGAGCAAGTCATTCAAAACCCGACTGGGCAGCCGCTCAACGAAATTCATTTCACCATTGATCCCAACTATCTGACTGACATTCAGATTCCCGGCGCCTCCATCAGCAAAGATGACCAGAAGCTTTTTTATCGAATCTACAAGTTTGATTCTCCCTTGCAGCCGGGTGAAAGCCGGACGATGAAATTTACCGTCAAGAGCAAGAACCACGGCTTTGAGAATAACTTGAGCACGGTTGAACTTGTTCAGAACGGAACGTTCTTCAACAACACCATTGGCCCAATCATTGGGTACGATCCGCAACGCCAGCTCACCGATCCCAATGACCGCAAAAAGTACGGCCTCAAAGAAATTGATCTCATGCCGCGCCTGGAAACCAACTGCACCACCGATTGCATGGACACCTATCTTGGCGGACATTCCGATTGGGTGGACGTGCAGACGGTCATCAGCACTTCGCCGGATCAACTCGCCATCGCCCCCGGTTCGTTGCTGCGGGAATGGCAGGAGAATGGCCGGCGCTATTTCGAATACAAGGTTGATCATCAGTCCCTGAATTTTTATGCCTTCATGTCAGCCCGTTATGAAGTGGCGCGGGAGGAATGGAACGGCATCAAGCTTGAGGTCTATTACGACAGGCAGCATCCGTGGAATGTTCCGCGCATGATGAACTCCATCAAGAAATCGCTGGGTTATTACACGAAAAACTTTGGTCCGTACTATCACAAGGAAGCGCGCATCATTGAATTCCCCCGCGTCGCGCGCTTTGCCCAGGCCTTTCCCGGGACTATGCCTTATTCGGAGTCCATTGGCTTCATAGCCAACATCAACAAGCCTGACGATATCGACTTCGTCTTTTACGTGGTCGCTCATGAGATGGGTCATCAATGGTGGGCCCATCAGGTGGTGGGCGCGAACATGGAAGGCGCCACGCTGCTTTCCGAAACCATGGCGCAGTACTCGGCCCTGATGGTGATGGAAAAAGAATATGGCCGCGACACCATGCGGAAATTCCTGAAGTATGAAATGGACAACTATCTGCGGTCACGCGGCGCGGAGAGGTTGAAAGAGCGTCCGCTGCTGACGGTGGAGGCGAACCAGGGATACATTCACTATCGCAAGGGCAGTGTGGTGCTTTACTACCTGAAAGAGATGATCGGTGAAGAAGCAGTCAACCGCGCGCTGCGGAAGATCATCCAGCAGTACGCATATGCGCAGCCGCCGTATCCGACTTCGCATGCGCTGGTGGATGCCTTCACGGAGCAGACGCCGCCTGACCTGCAATATCTGATCAAAGACCTGTTTGAAGACATTACGATCTTTTCCAATCGCACGCTGGATGCTTCTGCGCAGAAACGTACTGACGGCAGGTATGACGTGACCATCAAGGTGGAGACGCGCAAATACAAGGCGGACGCCAAAGGCAGCGAAACTGAAGTACCGGTGAATGACTACATCGATATCGGGGCATTCGCTAAACCCGCGAAGGACAAGAAATATGGAGACACGCTGTACCGCGAGCGCGTGCATATCACCAAAAAGGAATCGCAATTTACTTTTGTGACTGCTACTTTACCGGAAAAAGCTGGCGTCGATCCCTTTGCGCTGCTCATCGACCGCATTCCAGACGACAACACCAAGAATGTGACCCTGCTGAGCGGGACCAGCAACGCTAGTCAAAGGGTGGCGGCGCGGTAGGCGCACGGGTGAGCAAAATAGCAAATAGCAATTGGCAATTAGCAAAAGCAAAAGATCTGACCACCGATGACGCACAGATGTCCCTGAGAAAAGCATTTTGCCGCAGATGAACGCGGATAATCGCAGATCAGGCAAGACGTTGCAGGGGCGCCAGCTTAAAGTTGGAAATTAGTAAGAGCCATGAGCTTCTAATAACCAACGAAAAAGCAACGAAAAAGTGGAGGCCACCTTGCGGGTGCGGCCTCCACAACTTACTTCAGTTTGCGACTTGCCAAACTAATCGCAGCTGGCTCCAATGTTCGCACAGAACTTTGGTACCGCTGCACCACCATTTTTGCCTGTCGCCGGCAGAGTGATGGTCTGCTCCAGAGCCATGCCATCCACCATATCCACTCCGTTAGGAATGGTGAGCGAGGGGTGGTCGAATGGCGCACTCTGAGACCTTACACGTTCATCGGTTAATGATTTGAGGAAAGCCACAACAGCCTGTTTGTCATCCGGGCTGAATCCGGCTCTCTTCAAGTTAGGATCAACGTCTGCGGAGGGGAAGTCTCCACCGCGGCTATAGAAATCGACCACCTGGCTGAGCGTCGCCTGTCCGCCGTTTACGAAATAGGGACCGGTCAGTTCAATGTTGCGAAGGCCAGGAGTCTTCACGGCTCCGTTCACAGAAACAGGGGCGTTGAGGGGAACCAGTGTTCCCGTCGCCAGACCCTGAGAAGCCAAAGCGGCTACTGACAGGGAAGCAAGTCCGGAAGGATCGCCGGCCCCGACTCCCATGTCATCTAGTGTCGGACGCACGCCAATGTTGTGGAAGCCCACATCATGCCACTGTCCGCTAAGGAGCTGTTCAACCACGCCGCGTGACTGAACGTTAGACACGGCTGCGTCAGTGAACTCAGCGCCGTTGTGGCAATTGCTGCAACCACCCTTACCGGTGAAGCGGTCAAGACCGCGCTGTTCCAGAGCAGTGAGGGCAGTACTGTTGCCTTCCGCGAACTGGTCAAAACGCGAGCTGTCAGAAACCAGCGTGGCCTCATATGCCTGGATTGCAACGCCCCAGAACATGGAGAAGTTGTATTCCATCATTGAGTACTCGTCAGTGTTCTGTGCCGTGCCGGTGTGGAGGAAGTTACCGCTGGCGTCAACAATGGCGTCAGAGTTCCACCACTTGGGCTGGAATGCGGCCTGAACCATGCTGATGTAATCGGTGTTCAGTCCGTTTGCAGGAGCATTGCTCATGGAGCCGAGCACGCTGTCATCGCCGGCCACAAGCTGTTTTGCGAGTGGTGAAAGCGAAAGCATCTTCTTGCCCATCTTCACAAAGGAACGTCCGGCGGCGGACATTTCAGTGTTGCTGCCCGGAGGCCCGACGGCCTGCGATGCGAGCGCCGAGTTGGAAAGACGCAGTTGAACATGGCTGAAGCCGTTGACGCTGCCGTCTGCCTGGAGAATGAAGGCATTCGGATCACCGGCGCCGAAGGGATTCACACCGTTGAAGGTGCCCTGTGCGCGGCCGTCCCAGAAATTGCGATAGTTGAATACCGCATTGACTACGGAAGGCGCGTTGCGCGGTGTGCTGCGACGAACGTTAATCCAGTTCCCGGAACCATCCTGCATGCGGAAGACGTCGTCAGGTACAGGCGTCTGGCTTTCAGCGGCCTGGCCCATCACCACGTCAACAAATGTAGTGTTATACACGCCCTGTGATCCAACAATGTTGTTGTTGTCAGATAGAACAGCGGAGCCGGAGTTGTTGATGTCACTCAGCTTGTGCAGCGGGTAGTCCGATGCAGTGAGGTAATGATTCGCTGAGAGAGGAGAAGTGTATGTATTGGAATCAGCCGCGGAATTGCCGTTGATGTCTACACGGCGCTGTCCGGGATTGATCTGGTTGCCAAAACGGCTGTCAGATCCGGAAGTGAAATGGCAGGTCGCGCAGGCGGTAACACCGTCGCTGCCGAACTGCATTTCCCAGAAGAACGCTTTACCCAGAGCGATGGTTGCCGCCTGGTTCGCGATCAGATTGTCGAGCTCAGCCTGTGATGGGCCGGGCACGCTAACGGTTTTCAGCGAATTCAGCTTCCGTTCGCCGCCGCCAACGCCACCGTTTCCACCTCTTCCATTGCCGCCTTTACCGCTACCGCCTTTGCCACCGCCACCGCCGTTATCGCCGCCGCCACCGGTGCTGATAATGCCTGGTGTTGGTGCGGGTGTTGGTGTAGCTGTGGGCGTCGGTGTTGGGCTCGGACTTGAGCTGGAACTTGGGTTGGGTGTTGGTGATGGTGTTGCTGTTGCTGAAGGTGTTGGGGTTGGTGTTGGATTGGTCTGGCTGGCACCGCCACCGTTATTTGAAGGTGAGCCTGGCGTGGATGAGCTTGAGGTGGAGTTGGCTTTCACTCCGCCGCAGCCCGCCATTACCAGCAATCCACCGATCACGGCTGTCAGGGCCAATTGATGTAACGCTTTCTGGTACCGCATTCGTGCGCTCCTTGCGTGCTCCTCAATTGAGAGAACTGGCGGCAGTCTTCACAAGACACACGTCGAGCGTTTGCAATCTTGTGCACACTGCGGTTGCCATGAGAGGGAGGCTGCGGCTGCCCGGAAACAGCGGCCCTGACCAGACTTTGCCTAACGCATGGCCGTCAGTTGACCCAACTTGCGCCGGTCAGCCCGGCGCTATGAGAGTCACCTAGTTTTTGTGGTTGCTGAAGGGAACGCCGTTAAGGTTTTTAAAATCACCTTAAAGGAGAATGCCCCGATGGCAAGCCACCCGTCAATTCGCAGGTAGTTTGCGTTGCGCACATTTGGAGAGTGATTAAAGTCACATTAAAGTTCTTAATCCCTATATTTCACCGGGGTATTTGCTGCACACAAATCCGGGTATATACCTACTACGCCGGTTAAGTCTTTATTGTTTCTAGTCTTGGGTGCTCGTCTTCGCCCCGGAATCCTGGCTTCAGGTGAGCCCATGCGGCAGGTCCTTCTCCCACCCAGAGCCGGTATTTTCGGAACAAGAGTAACCATACTTCAATGCTTCTTTCTAATTTGTTGCCGGGAAAACCGCCCTCGAAACGTTTAAACACTTTAATGAGCAACTTTAATCGGCTTCTAATCAGATTCTAGGATGGATAGCTCATTCTTGTATCAGAGCAGGAGACTGCTAGTTAACAAATGCCGGCGCGGTAGAAAATGACCAGACGTCACCCCCAACGTTTAGCACTTCCGGGATGGAGGGACAGGGCAATGAAGCAAGAGAAAGACGCAACAGCAATCAAGGTTCGCATCTGCGGTGCTCTTTGTATCGCGATGCTTTACGTATTCGCCAACAGCTCCTACGTACAGAGTCCGGCGCAGCCTGAGAATCCGGCCGCAGCCGTGGTGCAGATCTCGTCGCGCTAGGAGAGGCAAACCAGGTTTCCAGGTGCCACCGGAAGTTACCATCCGTTTCCGGCAGGTTTGAGAAGGATGGAGTGCAGCCAAAACAGGTAACACTAAGGGTTCAACCAGACCCTGAGGTCTAACCAGACCTGATATCAGCACAGCCGAACCTGACTGTGCTGATTTTTTTGGTCCAATCTTTCAGAAGAAGTCTAGAAGCCCCGCTTCACCAATCCGGCAATATCCAATGCGGGGCCCGACGCCGAAGCCTTCTGCGTTAATTTCTCAACGTACTTGGCCAGAACATCCACTTCCAGATTTACCGCCGATCCCGCCCGCAAGTCCCGTATGTTGGTCTGCTCATAGGTGTGCGGGATGATGGCGATCTCCACGCGATGGCCTTCAATCGCCGCTACCGTCAGGCTGATTCCTTCCACCGTGATCGAGCCCTGCGCCACAACGTATTTTGCAAGTTCGAGCGGCATATCAATCACCAGTCGCCAGTCATCATGACCTTTAATTTTTGTGAGACTTGCCAGCTTTCCCGTGCCGTCCACATGCCCCTGCACAATATGACCGCCCAACCGATCCTGAGGACGCGCGGGCAATTCCAGATTGACCAGCGATTTCTTCTTCAAGCCGCTGAGCGAAGTGCGTTTCAGCGTCTCATCGGCCAAATCGGCCGAGAAGTTCCTGCGCCCGATCGCCACCGCGGTAAGGCACACGCCGCTCACGGCAACGCTGTCACCCAGTTTCAACTCTTTCGGAATTGCTTTGGCGGATACGGTAATGCGCGTGAGTACATCACCATTGCGCGCTTTCATTCGACGCAGATCAGTGATTTCTCCTGTCTCCTGGATTAAACCGGTGAACATCAGAGTTTCTCCCCTGTGATGAAGGCAATCTGCGCTTCCGAGCGGTTGCTTGCAGACGACGCCGCGTAGGGATCGCGCAGGTAGCCCTCCACGGCAAAGTCTTCTCCAAAGCGATGCAGGGATATATTTTTCACCAGCGCCGCATCGCTCATCTTGCTGAAGCCCTCGCCCGCGGCAAATGGCACTGAGCCCGTGCCCGCCAGAATCTTGGGCGCATAATAAAGAAATATCTTGTCGGCCATGCCGGAAGCCAGCGCCGTCCAGTTCACCAGCGCGCCACCTTCAATCAGCAGGCTAGTAGTCTCAAGTTCTCCCAGACGCAGCGCGATCTTGTTGAGGTCCGGGCGGCCGTCGCTGGAGCCCAGCGCAACCTGCTCAACGCGTACGCCGTGGTCTTCCAGCGCTCGGCGCTTTTTCTCTTCTGCAAAGGAGCACAAGACAAGCACATCGTCTTTCGCCGTCTTCACCAGCCGGGAATGCAGCGGCATACGCAGCCGCGAATCCACCACCACGCGCAGCAGCGGCCGGCGGCGCTTGCGTCCCGTGCGGTCGGTGAGCAGGGGATCGTCAGCCAGCACCGTGCCTACGCCGACCATGATCGCGTCAGACTCATGGCGCAGCTCCTGAACATGTGCGCGCGCTTCTTCGCTGGTGATCCAGCCGCCGGTGGTTCCTCCGGCGCTCGGCGTGGCGGGTGTCGGCGTCTCGCCGGGCGGTGGCGCAATCTTGCCGTCCAGCGTCATGCCGGATTTGATCGTCACCAGCGGCTTCTTCGCCGTGATGTAGCGCGCAAATGCTTCGTTGAGTTTGCGGGCCTCGGATTCAAGCAATCCAACATCGACCTGCACGCCGGCGGCTCTAAGTTTGTCAAAGCCATGTCCGGCGACTCGAGGATTCGGGTCCTGCATGGCAGCCACAACACGCTTGATCCCAGCGGCAATGACCGCGTCCGCGCACGGACCGGTGCGGCCCTGGTGACTGCATGGCTCAAGATTCACGTAGAGTGTTGCGCCGCGTGTATCTTGGCCGGCTTGCAGGGCCCGTTCAATGGCCAGAACTTCGGCGTGCTTCACGCCTTCGTAGGTATGAAACCCGGTTCCCGCTACTTTGCCCGCAGGCGTAACAATCACAGCTCCAACACGTGGATTGGGAGAAGCCAGGGCGGAGCCTTGCCGCGCGAGATCAAGCGCCTGTCGCATGTACTGCTCGTCATTGATCGGCAAACTCATCTAGCCAAGTATGCCTGCCGCATAACAGAGCATGACAACTGATAGCAGGCACAAAATGATTCTCCCCGGTACCTGGAATAACGCGATCTTCTCCGCGTCACCAAAGGGCACGTTGATGTTGCTGTTTCTACCTACTGGAGCTGTGTTTGAAGCAAAAAACATGTAGCCAAACATGATGGCTAGCATGAGGTAGATCGCCTGGATCAACGGAGTAAGTGTGAGCGCACCATGCCCAATCATGATTCCCTCCAAATATGCCGGAAACGGTTTTATTTACTGTTAAACAGCGAATCTACAAAATTTTCCGGGCTGAAGGGAAGCAGGTCGCCAATCTTTTCTCCCACGCCCACGTAACGCACCGGCAATCCCAGTTCGCGCGATATGGCAATCACCACTCCGCCCTTGGCCGTACCGTCCAGTTTGGTGAGCACAATGCCGGTCACCCCCGCGGACTCAGTAAACAAGCGTGCCTGTTGCAATCCGTTCTGTCCAGTGGTGGCGTCCATGACCAGAAGGACTTCGTGCGGCGCGCCTGGAACAACGCGGTGCGCCGTTCGCTTCATCTTTTCCAGTTCCGCCATCAGGCCGGTCTTGGTATGCAGGCGGCCTGCCGTGTCGATAATCACCGCATCGGTGCGGCGATTCTTTGCCGCTGTGATAGCGTCAAAAAGCACGGCTGACGGATCACCACCCGGTTTGGTCTTGATGACTTCCACGCCGGTGCGCGATCCCCAGATTTCAAGCTGCTCGATGGCCGCAGCGCGGAAGGTATCAGCGGCACACATCAGCACGGTCTTGCCTTCCGCACGCATGGCATGCGCCAGCTTGCCGATGGTTGTGGTCTTTCCCGTGCCATTGACTCCCACCACCATTACAATTTCCGGCTCGCCCTTGAACGGCTTGCCTCCGAGCGGCGGTGTTGCTTTCAGGATGGCGAGTATCTGTTCCTTGATCAGCTCCTTGAGCTGGGTTCCATCTTTGATTTGCTTGCGATCGGCTTTTTCCCGCAGCTTGCCCAGGATTTGTTCGGTGGTGTCGGTCCCGATGTCCGCGCTAATAAGAATGGCTTCCAGCTCGTCCAGAGTACTCTGGTCGATTTCCTTGGTGAAGGCCATTACTTCGTCAATGCGCTCGCTCAGGTTCTCTCGCGTGCGTGTAACGGCCTGCTTCATCTTTTCGAGGAAGGTAGGTTCAGGCGTGCCAAAAAGTGTTTGAATCATGAATGATAGCTGTCCAAAGCAGAAGAATCTGCCGGACTCTTGATTATAGCGGGTGCGGGGCATCGCACCGTACGGAGCAGAAAGTTAAGTGACTAGGCCTTCTCCGCGCAGAAATTCATCCATCATCTCATTTGATACATCCCTGCCTATTCTCTCATCAGTGTGCGATCGAGACTTCCCCACGCGTTTCCTCGCCCAATCTCGTTTCGCTGCCTCAAAAGTTTCCCACTCGTTATCGTGTTGTCGGCGACTTTGATAATCGCGATCCCACGGCCTACGTCCGTACTCATCCATTGCGAAGGGTGCGCCTCTTCCACCTCCCGCCATTATGCCGGTCGTAAAACCAACTCGCCAAAGGTTGGGTAGCAGAAACCAGTCGTTATCCAGCGCCCGCCAGTCGGTCGTGGAGACCCGACGCTCAGGATAGAGCCATTCCTGTTCAACAGCTGCGATGTAGCGCGTCGCACGCTTCTTCAGGATTAGGTTGATTCGAAGTACTTCGTCTTCTTCAAGTTCTCTTCCAAACTGAATATCACCTAGATGTTTCATCGTTTGGTCGAAGTACCGCGCATTCGAGCGATATTCCGTAGGCGTGGCCCTCGGTCGTCGCGCAAGCTGTAAGTGAGTGATGATCAGGCACGAATCAAGGCCGAGAGGGAAAAGAGTTCGCGTTCCGATTTGCTTGAGAGATACGTCGTTCGGATACGTCCATTCGCTTGGAAATACCGATTTGCAATAGAAAGTGACTGGATCATCCGTCACGATGAACTTTGTTGGGCTCAGTGTAGCGCGAACGATCTCCCATACACCTTCTGACCACATAGTGATATAGGACTGGAACACAACGCGCAGTTTATCGAGCGCCGCATTGTTGGTGTCTTTTGAAAACTGTGAATCGCGCTTTATCTCATCCAGTGCTCTCGGCGTTCTGAATCGTTGCGCCCCAATATAGGTAGACAAATTTCTGAAGGCATCGTTGGTGTCGCCCGTGATCTCACGAAAATCAGCAAAGTGGGTTACCGCTTCCCGTCCCAGATTGTCTATCTCCCCAAAGAAAAGGCGCTCCATGTGGTCGCTGGTTCGATTGCCGAATTTGTGAGTGTAGAGATCATCCTTGTAGAAGCAGCTCTTAGGGCCCCAACTCAATAATTCCCTGCGCCGGTGCTCTACACCCTCGCAAACCACAGTATCAGGATGCAAGTCGAGATATTTGAACTTTGTCGCGGCGATTGGCAGGAATCTTTTCTGATACCACTGGGGCACATAATGATGAGCATGAGACAGGTGAGTGTGCACTTAGTTAATCTAAATTTGTCGAAGACTGACATCCCTCACAACACGATCTATGCCACGAACAGAAGACTAAACCGGCTCTGCCGTCGTAATCACGCTGGCAGCAGCAGCCTGCTCGCCGCTGACGGTGGCAGCGCGATGGATACGCAGCTTTCCGCTCTCAAAGACCCTGGTCATCGCCGAGACAACAATTGGATCAAACTTGGTGGCGGCCAGAGAGTTGATGATGCGGATCACGTATTCGGGATCCATCGCCGCCTGGTACGGGCGGTTGGTGGTCATGGCGTCAAAGGTATCGGCCACCATGATGATACGCGGCATCAGGGGAATCTGGTCGCCCTTGAGTCCATGCGGATAACCGCGTCCATCCAGCGATTCATGATGCAGCTCAATTCCGGGCAGCATCTCCCGCAGCATTTCCACCGGACGCAGAATCGCAGCGCCCTTGGTGGTGTGCGTCTTCATGATCTCGAATTCTTCCGGTGTCAGCGCTCCTGGTTTTTTCAGGATGCGGTCTTCAATGCCGATCTTGCCCACGTCATGAAGCTGGGCGGAGATGCGGATCTTTTCCACTTCCTCCGGCTTCAAGCCCATTTCCGTAGCGATCAGAACTGAGTAGCGCGTCACGCGGTCCGAATGGCCGCGCGTGTAGGGGTCCTTTTCGTCGACCGCTCCGGCCATCATCTGGATGGAGCGCATGAACAGCGTCTTGTTTTCTTCGGCGGCGTTCCTGAGATCGTCAACGTATCTCTCAAGCTCGTCCGTCATGGTGTTGAACGTGTCGGCCAGCTCGCCGAACTCCGTACGGCTATTCAGTTGAACGCGCTGAGAAAAGTCGCCGCCGGCAATCGACCGGCTGGATTCCGTCAGAACGTGGAGAGGCGTGGTCAGCCGGCGCGCGGCCCATATTCCCAGGAGAATGCTGAATGCAATCGCGATCAGCGCGAATCGCACCGCATCATGCTGCATATCCAGAATGTCAAAGTAAGCGTCTGCCTGCGTGGTCTGCGACATTACGCCCCAGCCCAGTCCATTGACTGCATAGAACGTCCCCAGCATGGGAACTTTGTTCTTACCTACCTGCAGCTTGTATTCCTTGGTCAGGCCAAAGCGCTTATTCACGCCCTGATCCACAAAACTCTTCACCAGATCATTCGACGTCATGTCCTGGCCGGTGGCATACTGCGTAATCGGCGATGCAATCACACGCCCGGACTCGTCCACCACAAAGGTTTCCAGTCCAGGATCACGATCACTGGTTTCCTTGAGCTTCTGGGTCAAGAAATTCAGGTCAACAATCAGTTCAAGAGCGCCCAGGTAGTTATTGTTTGCGTCCAGAATGGGCTTGGCCATCACCATTACGGTTCTGGTCTGTTTGCCTGACCCAATGGCAATGGCTCCGCCGTTATATTCGCGCAGTTCACGCGCCGCCCCTACACCGCGGTCCAGTTCTTTGATCAGAAACGCATCGGGATCAATGGTTCCGGCATAAGTGCCGCGGTCTTCGGCATTGACCAGGCGGACGTAAGGAACAATGGAGTCAGGAGCTCCAATACTGTTTTGCAGCAGACCAACCACGCCGGGGGATGCCACGCGCGGCCCACTCAGGTTACCGCCGGCCGTGATGAGCACGGAATAGGCCAGATCAGACAGTTTGCCGCGGATGTCCCTGGCGCGCTGCCCGATGGCCTGGGCCAGCGTGGTGGTGACCGTATTCTGCAGCATCATTTCATTGCGATGCAGGCGGTCCCGGTTGGTTTCCACCACTTTGGTCGCATAGAAATACAGCGGTACCACCCCAACGGCGATCAACACCGCTAGAATTGCATAGATAATCGGAACTCGGGTAGGTAAGGGTAGCTTCATAGGGCCAGGGTATATGTGTGAGATTGTAAGCTGAAATGGGCCAATTTTTACCGCAAAAACGTGGCCACCATGGCCATGGACCTAAGTCATGTCGCTTTGCTTCATTATTGGTCGCTACGCGACAAACCGCTTGAATTTCTCGATCCCCATTGTTCGATTAGGCTCCCGTTGCAGCGGGCTGACGGCGCGTGGTCGGCCGCAGCCCTTGTTCAGGTTTGTTGCAATGGCACCCATCTCGTTGCATCCGTGCCGGCCTCTGCTACCTTCCCGGCGTCGTATACGTTTCAGCTACTCCCGGCATCCAACTTTTAGAACGAAATAATTGTCTCTGTGGCAAATCGGCGGTATGATTCGCGCCCAGAGAGAAGTGTGAAGCAAGCTGGAGGGGCAGATTCTAAGCCGGATGTGCAGCGAGATGTTCGCCATTGCAACAAACCTGAACAAGGGCTGCGGCCGACCACGCGCCGTCAGCCCGCCGCGACAGGAGCATTCAGGGGCAAGACGGGAATAAATTGCACTCCAGCGGTTTGGAGCGTAGCGACATAAAGGCATGATCAGAATCATCACGATTGAACGGGAGTACGGGGCGGGTGCAGCGGAGATTGCCCACAAGCTGGCCGATAAGCTTGGCTGGAAGCTGTGGGACCAGCACCTGACCAGCCAGATCGCGCGTGCGGCCAACTGTCAACTTTCTGCCATAGAGCAGCGTGAGGAACGTCGTGATCCGCTCTACTACCGGCTGCTGAAGTCATTTACGCGCGGCAGCTATGAAGGCAGCATGAAGGTTGATCCCGTGATGCTGGACCCTCTTAATGCCCTGGACTCCGACAGCATCGTGCGCATCTCACGACGCGTGGTGGAAAAAGCAGCCGCCGAGGGTAACTGCGTGATCGTGGGCAGAGGCTCACAACATTTCCTGCAGGACCGGCACGACACGTTACGCTTCTTCCTATATGCGCCCAGTCAGGACAAAATCCGCCGGCTGGTTGCGCAGGGCTCGCGTCAGGCAGAGGCCGAAGATCTGGTGGAGCGCGTTGACCGCGAACGGGCCGCGTTCATCAAGACCTATTTCAATGTGGAGTGGCCAAACCGCCCCGTCTATCACGCCATGCTGAATACAGCGACAGGCGATGATATGGTGGTCAGGGCCATGATGAGCTTTCTGCAGGCCCGTCCCGCGAACCAGGCGGCCTAGCGTCTAAAAGCGGTCTTCCGATTTCCCGGGACGCGCCATCAGTTCGCGAATCGCGTCCTGTGCCGACTTTCCATCATGCAGGATTGCGTACATCTGCTCCGTGATCGGCATTTCAACAGCACATTTTCGCGCCAGCCCGATTGCCGCGTTCGTTGTCAGGACGCCTTCCGCCACTGTGCCGTGCATGCCTGCAATAACGTGATTGAGCTTCTGGCCTTCACCCAACGCGATACCAACGCTGCGATTGCGCGATAAACCTCCCGTGCATGTCAGCACCAGGTCGCCCATGCCTGCCAGCCCCGCCATGGTTTGCGCCCTGGCTCCACAAGCGACGGCAAGGCGAGTCATTTCAACCAGTCCACGCGTGATGAGCGCGGCGACAGAATTATGTCCCGTACCCGAGCCGGCACAAACGCCTGCGGCGATCGCGATCACATTCTTCAATGCGCCACCCAGTTCCACTCCCACCAGATCGTCACTCACGTATATCCGGAAACGCGGATCGCTGAATTCTTTCTGCATCCGTGCCGCCAACTCCGTGTCTCCGGATGCGACGGTTACAGCCGTGGGTTTGCCTTCTGCAACTTCAAGCGCGAAAGAAGGTCCGCTCAGCGCCGCGATCTTTGGCGTGAAGTGGCAGTACCGCGTCACCACCTCCTGGATCACCTCGGTTATCCGCAGGTAGGTTTCGTTCTCAATGCCTTTGGTGGCGCTGACAAAAAGCATCTCCGGACGCAGCCACTGGGCCATATGCTCAAAACTGCGGCGACAATGGTGTGACGGCATCACGCTGACCACAATCTCGGCTCCTTCCAGAGCTTCGCGAAAATCGCCGGTCGCGGTCACCGATGCGGGCAAAGGACATCCCGGCAGGAAAAGGTCGTTGACTCTGGATTTGTTGATGGAGGCCACAACCTCTTTTTCCAGCGCCCAGAGCCGCACGTCATGATCGCCACGCCGGCCGGCTACCATGGCCAGCGCCGTTCCCCAGGCTCCGCCGCCGATGACAGCGATCCGGCTCATGATTGCTCTCCGGCAACCGGGGGGTTCTTGCTGCCGAAGCGGTTCTCAGTGCCGGACAGCAGACGGCGGATATTTGCGTGATGCTTGACGACTATGATGAGACTCACCAGGATGACGGGCTCCAGCGTCATGCGGTCTGGATGGTTAATGAAATGCGCGGCAATAGGGAAAGCGATGGCGGCGAGAATTGAGCCGAGCGAGACGAGCCGCGTGGTGACGACGACAAGAATGAAAATCGCCAGTGAGACCAGCAGGGCTTTGGGGAATAAAAGAATGAACACCCCCAGCGCCGTGGCCACACCTTTGCCGCCTTTGAACTTCAGCCACACGGGAAATACATGGCCGAGCACAGCGGCCAGAGAGGCGACCGCCATGTAAGCCAGCGGCGCCGCGCCTCGACTGTATGCCAGCCACCAGGCAAAGGCCACAGCCACTAAACCTTTGAGTGCGTCCAGAACCAGCGTGGCTATGCCGAGACCTTTTGCTCCTGATCGTGCAACATTGGTGGCGCCGATGTTGCCACTTCCGGTCAGACGAATGTCTTCGCCGCGAATGAACTTTACCAGCAGAAAGCCAAAAGGAATCGAGCCGAGAAGATAGCCCTCGACGATGACGCTGATGAGTAAGATGTGAGTCATTGGTTAGTCACTGTGCGAGCCCAAACCGTTCCAGTTTGGTGTATGTCGAGCCTCCGCGCCCAAGCTGGCTGCGATAGAGAAAAAATTCATGCGCCGTCATTGTACCGAACGTCTCAACTTCAGCGGGTAACATGCTGGTCAAAGCTTTCAGGTTTTGATCAACGACCCTCTTGAATCCGGCGCGTGCCAGCGTGAGATGCGGCGAATAAGCTTTGTCTTCGCGGGCGACGCCAACGTTTTCCATCGTCGCTGAAACAGATTCGGCCAGTTTCGGCAAGCCGTCACCGCCATGGACTCCAATCCAGAACACCCGCGGTGACTTCGGCGAAGGGAAGAAGCCAACATTCTCAAACATCACATCGAATGGCGATGCTTTGATTCCAGCCAGCGCTTTCGTGATCTCAGGGAGTCTTGCGTCCGGGATTTCGCCAATGAACTTGAGCGTAACGTGCAGACCTTCCACGCGTGCCCAGCGAGCACCGGGGCATAACGGACGTACCCGCTCGGCGAAGGCGGAGATACGCGCTCGCACCTCCTGCGGAATGTCCAGTGCGATGAACAGGCGCATGGCTACATCAGCCTGCGCCGGACAAGATCAAGGGCCTGTTGCGTGGCCCAATGGCGTATGCGATCACGATCGCCAGGGAACTTGCGTTCTACCACTTCAGTCTTGCTCTCATCGGAGAGACCAACATAGACCAGCCCCACGGGCTTCTGTTCCGTCCCTCCACCCGGCCCGGCGATGCCGGTGATGCTGAGACCAAACGTCGCTCTGCAGCCTTTGCGTATGCCCTCTGCCATTGCCGCCGCCACTTGCTCACTCACGGCGCCATGTTCGGCAATCAGTATGGGAGGCACATCCACCAGAAGGGTTTTCAAACTATTGTCATAGGAAACCACTCCGCCCAGAAAGTATCGCGAGCTGCCCGGCACGGAAGTGATGCGTTCCGCCAGCATGCCGCCGGTGCAGGATTCTGCTACCGCCAGCGTCACGTCACGCATACCCAGAAAATATCCCACAATCTGTTCCAGACTTTCGCCGTGGGTGGAGAAGATAGCTTCATCGAACTCGTCTTCCAGCGCTGCGGCCAGGGAATCAACTTTCTTCTGCGCAATTTCCGGCGTTTCTCCATGCGCCCGCAGGTGAAGCTGCACTTCGCCCGGCGTGCCGGCCAGAATTGTGGTTTCCACATCTGAACGTTTGGAATAGATGGCGGCTGCACGTTTGTCCGCCGCAGATTCGCCGATCATCGCGATCTTCAGCACGCGATTGGCAATGTTCATCACCGGAGCCACCCGGCGCAGGCGTTGCATACACTCATCCTGAAACATGGCCATCAATTCATGAGGTGGTCCGGGAAGAAGAATGATGAACTTGAGGCTGCCATAACGGTCTACGCGCAGAAACTGGCCGGGCGCGCTGCCGCGCTTGTTGTAAAGCACTTCAGCGCCTTCAATGACATCGGCCTGGCGTTCATTGTTCTCTGACATGGTCCAGCCGCGCGCGGCAAACCGCTCACGCAACTCCTGAACGATCTGTTGATCGCGGACCAGATTACGTCCCACGGCGTCTGCCGCACACTCACGAGTCAGGTCATCTTCCGTGGGGCCAAGGCCGCCCATGAAGATCACGATATCTACGCGGTTGAGTGCGGTGCGGGCGGTACTGGTAATGTCACTGCGGCGATCGCCCACTACGGTCTTGAAACTCACCTCAATCCCCAGCTCATTGAGCTTCCCGGTGAGATAGAGAGAGTTGGTGTCCTGGCGGAAGGGTGTTAACAGCTCAGAACCAATGGCAATGATCTCAGCGTTCACACAAGCATTCTAGATGAGAGACAGCGGCTGCACGTTCCATGTGAGATGAAAAACCGAATCCGTGGTGGCCAGCACGGCGCCCCCTGTACGGGTAAAAGCCAGGCCGACGAGTTTGTGTCCAGCCACCACCAGCGACGCTTTTTTGTCCGGGGTGATGCGCACAATGCCACGCTTGCCGGCAAGCGATGCTGCCACGTAAAGATTGCTTTGAGCATCAAACGCAATCCCCTGCGGACGCCCCAGGCCGCGGTAGAAAACTTCCACGGTGCCGTGGGAATCCACCACATGAACTGCGTCATAGCTGGACGTGGTGGGGCCGGAGACATAAAGCAGGCCATCGGGAGCGAACGCGAGATGGTAGGCGGCCACACTCGGTTCCAGGGTGGCATAAACAAAAATCTGCCGGTCAGGGGCAATACGCCAGATGGTGCCGCTGCGGTCGCCGACATAGAGGCTGCCTTCGCGATCGAAAGCAATCCCCGTGGCCACACCCATGCCTTCGGCGTAGGTTGTCATGCTGCCGTTCGGCGCCACAGTATAGACCGTACCGTCATAACGGGATGAAACGTAGAGCTGGCCTTCCCGGTCAAAAGCCATGCCCGTGGCATTCATCAGGTCAGAGACAAACGGCTTAACGGTGTAATTAGCATCAATCTTATAGATCGATACCGGGACTTTCTGTCCGCGTCCGCCGGAGAATGTCACGTAGATATTTCCCTGAGGATCAATCGCGGGATTGGCGACAGGATGCAGGTTCTCCGCCAGGGGCTGAGCAATCTTCAGGTCGCGTGCGTTGCTGACGTTGCCATTGTTGAGGACGGTCACGTCACCCGACTGCGCGCCTTGCGGTACGCGGGCGATGGCAAAATCCTCTGCACTAAAGACGAGCGAGCCTGAGACTCCGCTGAACTGGATATCCGGGCGACCCATTTGCGGGGGCTTCAGGGATTTACCGATAATGCGGACTTCGCCGCCCGGCAATGCGGCAGAAGGCTCAATGGCATCAATCACCGGCTTGCCTTCGGCGTTTTTCTTGCCCAACAGTGTGTCAGAAATTCCCATGAATATGATTACCTTACAAAATGAATCCAGAGTTGCAGGATGAGCAGTGAATAGAGTCCCGCTCCCACATCATCCATCATAATGCCTGTTCCCTCGGGCAGGTTTTCCAATCGGCGCAGAGGAAACGGCTTCAGGATGTCAAAGACACGAAAAAGTATAAGACCTGCAATCAGGTAATTCCAAGTTAAGGGCGCGCCGATCAGCGCAATCATCTGTCCAGCAACTTCATCAATCACTACAAATCCGGGATCTTCGCGTCCGCTTTCACGCGCCACCACGGTGGACGGCGGAATCCCCAGCAGCGTAATCACCACCGCAGCCGCCACCGCAACAGGCGTGAGCCAGTTCGCAGAAATTAGATGCGCCGCGCACCACCAGAGAAGCACGGTTGCCGCCGAAGCATAGGTCCCCGGCCCGGGTTTCATGTAGCCGATGTAAAAGAAAGTGGCAATCAGCCAGGAGAGACGCGACTTTTTGACAGCTGCGGCCGGTTGCATTCAAATTGAGGATACGTGATCTGGCCGAAGGACGCACTGATTATTGTGCGACGAGCATGGTGTGGCGCGTGCCTTACCGTTCGCGCGAGGAGATATCGTCGTCATCGGGGTCGAACTGCTTGCGCGATTGCGCTTCCGCAATGCTTTCCAGTTCTTCCGGATCGTTGATCTTGCTGGAGATCACGTAGCCGCCACTGGCCCATTTGCCCAGGTCAATCACGCGGCAGCGATCGCTGCAGAAAGGGAAATCCGGGTCGCCGGCCAGCACCAGAGTGCGGCACGTAGGGCAACGCAACGAACTCGCTTTTTTCTTCTTGGCCATACTCCGGTTAGATGAAGAAATATCAGTCAATGATTCTTGCCACCAGATCATACTCGTGGGCTTCGGTGATCTCACAACGATAGAACGTACCGGGGACCAGCTCTTCTCGGTCGCCAAAGTCATTGATAAACAGTTTGCCGTCGATCTCCGGGGCGTGCAGCTCAGTGCGGCCCTCCCAGAGAAGTTCGGTTTCCTCTGAAGGCCCCATCGCCAGGACATCAAGCTGGCGTCCAACGAGTTTGCGCTTGTTTTTCTTGCTGATCTGCTTCTGGATCTGCATCAGCTTGCGGCGACGTGCTTCAATCGTCCGGGTCGGGACCTTGGCGTCGAGGTGGAAGGCTTGCGAGCCTTCTTCGTCTGAGTAGCTGAACACGCCCAGCCAGTCAAACTGTGCAGCCTTCACGAATTCACACAGCTCATTGAAGTCGTCTTCGGTCTCACCAGGGAAGCCGACGATGAATGAAGTGCGCAGCGTGAGATTCGGAATCGTCTGCCGCATCTTCTCAATCGACTTGAGAAAGATCTCGGCTCCGGCGCCGCGCTTCATGCGTTTCAGGAGGGAAGATGAAGCGTGCTGCAGCGGCACATCAATATACGAGCAGATCTTTTCGTGCTTTGCGATGGTCTCCAGCAGCTTGCCTGTAATCTTGTTGGGGTAGGCATAGAGGAAACGAACCCAGCGGAGATCGGGGACCTGGGCGAGCCGTTCCAGCAGGAGTGCAAGCCCGTCTTTCAGGCCAAGATCTTCACCGTAACAGGTGGTGTCCTGACCGATCAGAGTAATCTCACGCACTCCGCTTTTGGCCAGCCGCTCCGCTTCGGCAATCACGGATTCAAAATGCCGCGAGCGGAACTTACCGCGAAGCTGCGGGATGATGCAGAAGCCGCAAGGATGATCACAGCCTTCGGCGATCTTTATATAGGCGGACGCCTTCGGCGTCGCCAGAACACGCGGGGTGTTCTCGTCATAGAGATAATTAGGCAGATCGGCGATGGCGCCGTCCCACTCCGCGCGGGAGAATCGTCCACTTTGCTCGCGCGCCAGCCCTTCAGCGCGGGCGCCAATGCCTGATTTGAGTGACTGGCTGGCCGAAGTGGAATTGAGAATCTTGAAAGGCGAATTGTCTTCGGTCGCATGCCCGCCCAGGTCGATTCCCGCGGCAACCAGAATATGGTCCAACTCTCCGGTGCCGACAACAGCGTCAACTTCAGGAATGTTCTTCTGGATCTCGTCGCGATAGCGCTCCACCAGGCAGCCGGCCACTACCAGCTTCTTTGCTTTGCCGGTGATTTTGTGCTGGGCCATTTCCAGGATGGTGTTCACGGACTCCTGCTTGGCGGAATCAATGAACGAACAGGTATTCACCACGATGACATCCGCGTCTTCGGCGTTGACGGTGATGCGCGCGCCGCCGGATTGCAGCATACCCATCATGACCTCGCTATCGACGAGGTTCTTGGGGCAGCCCAGGCTGACGAAACCGACCTTCAGCGGAGCTTTGGCTTCGGTTTTTAGAGGGCTGGTGATCTCCTGTGGAGGCGCAACTGTGGGGTTTTCAACTGGCATGCTGTCTCTCTATTTTACCATCTGGCGGGTTTACCCCTCGGGCCCGAACCCCCTTACGACTGAGCACCCATAAGAAAAGAAACACAACCAGCTCAGCGTCGAATTCCTGCAAGTCGACGACCTTGAAGATAGCAACTTCTACTGGCCTGCGAGGCAGAGTGTTCAAGTGGAGTTACTTAGGTACTCTTGGAGCCGGCCGCTTTTTGAAGCTAAATAAGAACACTTCCGGACAAAGCCTCAGTTGTGAGAAAAGAACGTTTTTATGTTTAGTGTTAGTTTGCCGGCCAGAAAGTTCGCACGGGCGTTTATATTCGCTATCTTCTTAATGTCTTTCGTCGCTATGCGCGGCCAGGACATCGGAGCAAACTCTGTCACGAGCCAGAGCGACGCGCCGCCAGAGGACTACACGCTTAAGGCCGTGCCGGTTCTCACCGGCTCGGGAGCGTATTTCACCCGAGTCAACGCGGGCCAGATACAGGACGCGCCTTCGCTGAGCCCGCTTCTGCTGGTTCCCATTGGCGACAACTTCCTGATTGAAGCCAAGGGATCCCTGGCTGATACCTACAACAAAAATACTCAGGGCGATTACGCGGGCACAGTCACCTACGGCATGACTTACGCTCAAGCCGATTACATCACCAAGTACGTCACGCTGACGGCTGGGCGCTTTACTACGCCTTTCGGAATCTACGGGGAAAGGCTCGCACCCAACTGGATAAAGTCGTTGCAGGGCACACCGCTGATTGTTCCCGTGACCAGCGGCGCCAGCCTGGGCGGCATGTTGCGCGGCGGTATTCCTGCCGGAACGGAGAAGGTCAACTTCAACTACGCCTTTTATTTCTCCAGCAACAACACCAACCACATCCTGGCCACGGACCGCTCCACCGGCGGGCGCATCGGATTTTTTCTGCCGGGACCAAGATTGGAATTTGGCGCATCATTCCAGCAGGTGTTGCAGGCTGACCGCCCGCATTCCGCTGGCGTCCATTTTGTGTGGCAGCCCAATGCCGTCCCGCTGAGCCTGCGCTCAGAGTACGTTCGGCAATCCGGAATCAAGGGCAGCGGATATTGGATAGAATCCGCTTACTTGCTGAAACAGATTCCCATGTTGAAAAAGGTTGAGGTAGTGGGACGCGACCAACAGTTTTTCGCCGCTGGAAACCTCACTGCTGCGACCATCAAGAAGCTTGGCGCGCTGGGCCTTGACACCAAAGAAGCCGATTTTGGGCTGAACTATTGCTTCCGCACAGACGTTCGGGCTTCGGCCAGTTATGGCCGGCAATTCGCTCTGGGCAGGAACGCGAATCTCTGGACTATTGGCATGACCTACCGTTTTGTCTCACCACTTTGGCCCGGCGGGGGTGCGATGTGAAGCCTAACGTGAAGCGCAATGTGAAGCGGGGATCCTTGGTTTACATGGCGTTGATGACGATCACGATGTTTCTGGCATTGTCGGCGGCTGCCAGGACGGAAGACGCAAAAAAAGATGCCGCCGCACCAGCCGCGTCCGCGAGCCACAATGTACAGGATGATACGGCGCGTCTTGAAGGCGAGAGGCGGTTTCACTCCAACTGCGGTCGCTGCCATACCGCGCCACCCAAGTTTCCGCCGCGGATGATGTCCACCATCGTCCGCCACATGCGGGTGCGCGCAAACATTACAGATGAAGACCGGCGCTTGATACTGCGCTACATGACACAATAATCATGAAAAATCACAGGCAGTTGGTAATTCTATTTTCAAAGCGGGCGGTTGCGTGCGTAGTGGCCGCATGGTTTCTGGCAGCATCCTTTCCAGCCTTTGCGCAACCCCGTGTGATTGAAGTGCTGGCGGACAAGGACAGCCACTTTAAGGTTTCCGGCCAGACCAAGGCACTCATCACGGTCAAGGCTGGCGAACAGGTTTTGCTGCGTATTGATGCGCGCAAGGGAAAGACCTGGAACCGGGATGGCGTGGTGCATGGATTTACCATGCTCCGCATGAAAGACCGGGCCAGAGTTCCCGGCTGGGACTTTGAGTTGACGGCCGGCATGCATGAATATTCGCTTACCGCGCCGCCCGAGCCGGGTGAGTATGAAGTGCTATGCACCGTGATCTGCAGCGGTGACCATGAAGGAATGCGGATAAAAGTTCTTGTTGTCTAAGGTGACATGTATCATCTACTCTGGACGATGAGTCCAGCGCGCTCGGCGCGTGAGAGGAATTTTTTGATGAAGAGTCCGCTGAAGTACAAAGCAATCATTGCCATGCCGGTGATTTTCCTGGCCCTGGCCTCTTATTCTTATTCGGCAGGGAAAGACAAAGATGGGACGATTACGGTGAGCGGCGCCATCTCAGACAGCCAGTGCGCGTTCAATGTCCACTCTGACAGCCGGTCGCATGAGTGGATGGAGAAAAAAGTAGAGGGCCTTAGCGATGACAAGAGCTGCACTCTTCGCTGCGTCAAGGAAATGGGCGGAAAGTATGTGCTGGTGACGAAGAAAGACGTCTACCGGCTTAACAACCAGACTCTACCCGAGAAATTTGCAGGGACCAAAGTAAAAGTCACTGGCACCCTGGACGCCAAGACCAACACTCTGGATGTCATAAAGATTGAGGAAGACAAGTAAATCGGAAGCAAGCGAGGCCGGTCCAAAACGGTCCTCGCGTAAGTTTGAAGCTACTTCTGTCTGACGGATTTGGCGTCTGCCAGATCACTCATCCATTCCGGTGCGCGCCAACCCCCGCATGGTCATGTGCCATCCATCTCGTCATTGAAATTAGAATTCGATATTCGGTTACAATCCATGCGTCGCCAGAACTAAGCTGTTGCTGGGACAGTCATTAGAGAGCGAAATCAGAGAGCGAATCCGCTTCCTGACAGGAGAACATCCATGCATTCCAAACTGAGTTCGGTCGTGAAAGTTGGTCTGGTCACCGCGCTATTGTTGATGGTCCTGCCGGTGGCGTTTGCCAAGAGCAAAGAAGCCTCAACCAAGGTTAACCTCAAAGACGCACAAGGCAAAGATGTAGGCACAGCCACCCTTACTCCTGCCGCGAAGGGCGTCAACATCAAGCTGGATTTGAAGAACCTTCCGCCGGGCGAACACGCAATTCACGTCCATCAGACGCCGAAGTGTGATGGCCCCGATTTCAAATCTGCCGGCGGGCACCTCAATCCGGACAACAAGAAGCACGGATTGCAAAATCCTGATGGGCCGCACGCCGGTGACATGCCTGACTTCAACGTGGACGCAAACGGCAAAGCCAAAACCACCGTGGTGGCTCCGGGCGTGACCATGAGTGATGGCGCGAATTCCATCTTCACTGGAAGCGGAACAGCGCTGGTGATCCATGCCAAGGCTGACGACCAGAAGAGCGATCCCGCGACTGCTGGTGATCGCATTGCGTGTGGCGTCATCGCGAAGCAGTAAAGACATTCGTCATCCCGACGTCCGTAAGCGAACGCGCGTTGTCTTCAGCGCGTGAGTAGGGCGGAGAGATCTTGTGCTTGATTTTTCCCGCGATGACAAGAACGCAAGGTCCCTCACCGCCTACTTTCACCCCAACGCACGAAGCGTGCGCCGGGGACCCCGGTTCGGCGGCTGAAGAACACGCCGCCTCATGTACGGGGTTCGGGATGACGACGACCTCTTAATGGCGATGATTTGCGTCCGCGCGCATTGGATGCTTACTTTTTCCCGATAATCTCTTCAAACAACTCCGGCAGTTTTTCTGCGTCATCCACTGACTCATCAAAGCGGGCGCGTTCATAATATTCGGTAAACGTGACCACCTCTTTGCGTACCGCCGGATCGTCAATCGATTCGGCGAACTCCACCGGCGTCTGAGCGGGTTCTTTATGGAAGCCGCGATGAGAAAGCTTCTTCAACAATCGCAGGTACCAGAAACTGGCCACGCTGCGGGGAGCACGTTGGGGATCACGCGCCATGCGGGACCTCTGCCATGCGCGCCATGCCCTGGGGGTGAACGGCAGGAATAGAAGAAAACCCAGCACAACGCAGGCGACGGCCATTTGCGCAGATGAAAGTTTTTCCAGACGTTCCTGCCAGCGCAGGGTGGTTTGCACCAGCTTCTGGTAGGCATTCCACATCCATCCCCGGAATGAGGTCTGTGCCTTGCCGGTGCTGGTATTCAACTGCGCGCTGAGCCTCATCTGGTGGCTGAAGTCGTAATTGATCACCCACTCGCGCCACAATTCGCTGGCAGCGTCCAGGTACAGGGCCATGCGCGACCAGGTATCTTCCGGCGCTGTTGCTTCTCCGCCGGGCGTGGGATCAAAGGACACCCAACCGTACTCAGGAAAGTAGGCTTCCACCCAGGAGTGCGCATCTTTCTGGCGGATGATGTAGTTTCCGGTGAGATGGTTATATTCACCGCCACGGAAACCGTTGACCACGCGGGCGGGAATTCCGAGTGTGCGCAGCATCACCGTCATGGATGAAGCAAAGTACTCGCAATGGCCTTTCTTGCGTTCAAACAGGAAATAAGCGAGCGGATCAGGCATGCGATCGCCCGGCAAAGCCAGCGTGTACCCGAATTTCGTCTTTAGATAAGTCTCTACTGCTTTGGCCCGCTGATAATTGGATCCGGAGTCAGCCGTGATTTGGTTCGCAAGCTCCGGGATGCGCCGGTCGACTCTGCCATTGGGTAATTGCAGATACATAAGCGCCAGCCCTGGAGGATAGTCGGTGGAGGTGGAATCGCGAACAAAGGGCTGCGGATCCCGGGTGTCTGCATCCGCTGTGTATTGGACAATATTCTGGCTGGGCTCGTCTTCTCCATCGCCGAAAAATGTATTGTGCGCGTTAAAGACGGACCCGTCCGGGGCAACCACCACGGAGCGATAGGGCCCATTGATCCGTACCGCTACGGGCGCAAGAAAAAAAACGTCCAGTCCCAGCGGCTCCATCATCACGCGGTAACCCAGCGTGGAGATGTGCTGGGCGCGCGCGTTCTGAGGGCGCGTTCCATTACCCAGCCGGGTCAGATCCAGGGGGCCATTGAGCAGACCGTGGGTCATTCGAACCTGTGCCGGGTTGCGCCATACCTGTCCGTCAAAGTTGGCAAGAGATAAACCACGCCAGCGTGGATCAGGCGGCAGCTTTCCATAAAGCAACTTGATGTGCATCACCACAGCGTTCGATTGCTGTATCTCTCCAATACCGCCTAATTGGACTTCCTGGCTGAAGCCGGTGGAGATGCTGCTGCGTGAGGCAAAGCTCTGCATGAACTGCCCGCGATTGATGCGGGGCAGAATAATGAAAATCAGGGCGGCGCCGCCGAGAGTGAGCAGGCCCAGCAGTCCGGCTACACCCGCCAGTGAGCGCTGGAAAGTTCCTTCCTGTTGGCGAGGAATTCCCGCGGCGAGGGCATCGCGTTCCGAACGACGCATCTCCATGCTCACAAAGGTGCCAATCGCCACCAGAATGAAGAGCGAAAAATTCAACAGAAACAGAGAGTCAATGGTCAATACAGCCGCTGCCAGCAGCATGAGAAACGAGAGCACCGCCAGGTAAACCAGATCACGATCGCGCCGGACAGAAAACACTTTCATGACCATGCTGAACAGCACCATATGGACGGTTGCGCCGATGAATGAGCGCGAGACGTAAAAATAATCCAGGGCGTAGAAAACGAAATAAACGATGGTGACGTATGTGGTCCAGCGTTCAGAGATGGTGAACGACTTTCGCATGAGCATGAGATAGCCGCGGACCAGGAGGGCCGGGATCACTACGATCAGGGAAGGCGCGTCCAGACTGTTGGTACCCATGAGGGCCATGAAGCCCGTAACCAGTAAGAGATAGAGCGACCATTGAAAAAACCGCTCCGCACTGCCTGTGGGTACAACACTGTCTTTTGCCAGAACCACTGCTGAAGGCATCCCTGTATTGTCCTCGAATTGGCGCGGGTCTCAAAGCAGAAAGCGCTGCGGAACCCTCACACGACGTAGCTAAAGTGTTAGAATCTTTGAGCCGGGTCCCGCGCGACGCAATCCCGCCAACCCCGCCAGGTCCGGAAGGAAGCAACGGTAACGGGCTAGTGCGTGTGCAGCGGGGTGCCCGGTACCTTTTTTTGGACGCTGCGCGGCAAACCGCTCAACATTGTTCCTTCCTCTCAAGACTACGTAGGCTCCTGTTGCAGCGGGCTCAGCGCGCAGGCTGGCTGCGCCCTTATTCATTTGGAATTGTCCTGAGCTACTAGATCGCAATCCTGAGGATATTCACAACAGAATTGGGGAGCAGGCGATTCTCGTTCGCCTATCGAAACCTGCTAAAACCGCTTACAATATCCACTTTATCTTTCACTTCTCTGGAGAAACTGAATTGCCCAACCTTGTGCGAGCCAAAATTTCTGCTCTTGGAACCTACGTGCCGCCTCGCCTTCTGACCAACGCCGACCTGGAAAAGATGGTTGATACCAACAATGAATGGATCATGGAGCGGACCGGCATCAAGCAGAGACACATCGTTGACAAAGGCGTTGCCACGTCGCATATGGCCACGGAAGCGGCCAACAAAGCTCTGGCGGAGCGGGGAATCCCAGGCTCTGACATTGAGGCGATTTTTCTTGGAACGGTCACGCCTGACATGTCATTTCCAGCCACGGCCTGTCTGGTCCAGCACAACATTGGCGCCAAAGATGCGTGGGGTTATGACATCTCGGCTGCGTGCTCGGGTTTTGTCTATGCGTTGCAGACGGGGGTGAAGTTTGTGGAGTCGGGCGCGCATAAGCGCGTGCTGGTGATCGGCGCGGACACCATGTCATCCATCATCGACTACACCGATCGCGCCACTTGCGTGATCTTCGGCGATGGCGCCGGAGCGGTTATTGTGGAACCGGCCACGGACGACAACTATTGCATCGACTTCACTCATGAAGTAGACGGCTCCGGCGGATGCTACCTCAACATGCCCGGTGGCGGAAGCCTGCATCCGGCTACCCACGAAACGGTCGATAAGAAAATGCATTTCGTCCACCAGGACGGCGCACAGGTATTTAAGTATGCCGTCCGCAAAATGGCAGAAGCTTCAGAGCGTCTGCTGGAACGCAACGGGTTCAAGGGCGATGACGTAAAACTTTTTGTTCCGCATCAGGCGAACCGCCGCATCATCATGTCCGCCGCCGATCGACTGGGGCTGAAAGAAGACCGCATCATCATTAATATCGGCGAATTCGGCAATACCACGGCAGGAACCATTCCCCTGGCTCTGGAATCCGCGCGCCAACAGGGAAGACTGAAGAAGGGCGACCTGATTCTCATTGCCTCGGTCGGCGCAGGATTTACCGTGGGGGCCACCCTGCTACGTTGGGCCTTTTAACCGGGTATGACAAAATTCCTGGTTGACGGAACGGGCTGGCTGGGCGCAGCTGTTTTATTGCTTGCCTACGCTTTGGTTTCATTCAAGAAGATGCGGCCTGACTCCGGCGCTTACCAGTTCATGAATGCCGCGGGCAGCGCGTTACTGATTGTGAATACGCTTTACTATCGCGCGTTCCCTTCGGCTTTCGTGAACCTTGTCTGGATCTTCATCGCCATCGCTGCTTACTTCCGTGTGCGGTCACAATCCCCGCAGGGCCTCAGTTGATTTCTGCAGATTCTGGAGTTGCATTTTGCTGATCGATCTAAGTCACACCGTTGAACATGGCCTCATTACTTATAAAGGCCTGCCGGCGCCGGTTGTCTGCGACTATCTCACCCGCGAGGCGTCGCGGAACATTTACGTGCCGGGAACCGAGTTTTACATCGGCAAGATTGAGATGGTGGCAAATACCGGAACTTATCTCGATTCTCCATTCCATCGTTACGCTGATGGCAAGGACCTTTCCGAACTTCGCCTTGAGCAACTGGCAAACCTTCCGGCGATCAAGATCGTGGCGCGCGATATTCCCCGCATTGATGCGGCGTATATCGCTAAATCTCTTTCGGCGAAGCCGACGGAGCTGGCGGGCAAGGCCGTGTTGGTGGAAACCGGATGGTCTCGCCACTGGAAAACCGATCAGTATTACGAAGGCCACCCTTTTTTGACCGAAGACGCGGCGCAATTTCTGCGCGACGCAGGAGTGGTGCTCGTTGGCATCGACTCACACAATATCGACAGCACCGCTGACGGCAGCCGGCCTGTTCACTCCACTCTTTTGCGCGAAAACATATTGATCGTGGAACATATGGCAGATCTTGATCGTCTGCCCAAAGATGCTTTCAAGTTTTCAGCGCTACCGGTGAAGGTGAAAAACTTTGGGACATTTCCGGTAAGAGCGTTCGCGGAAGTCTAGCAAATCCAGCAGGCGAGGGCGCCTGCTTTCCAGGGAATTTCAACTGTCTCCGCATCGTCGTCTAAACTTGAGATTCTTGTAGACAGTAGGGATCCCTCGCTCCGCTCGGGATTTCAGAAGAAGAATCAGGATTTCAGAAGAAGAATCCGATTGCAGAAGACTGGGCCGTTCTACTCTTTCTTCTTCTTGATATCCTCGCGATTCTTCGCCGACTCCTTGGGATATTGCGGCTCGGTCATGCTCACAGGATCAAGGATTTCTTCAATCTCTTTTTCGCTAAGCAGCTTTTTGTCACGAGCAATATCAATGATTGACCGGCCTGTGGCTATCGATTCCTTCACAATCTCCGCTGCCTTCTGGTATCCAATGTAGGGATTCAGCGCCGTCGCCAGCGAGACGGTGCTTTGGGCGTAGAACTGGTTGCGTTTCTCATTGGCGGTGAGACCTTTCACGCATTTTTCGGTGAAGACGCGCAGCATGTTGGTGAGGATGGAGATCGATTGCAGGACGTTGTAGGTCATGGTCGGCATCATCACGTTGAGTTCAAGCTGTCCGGCTTGCACTGCGAAGGCTACGGCCGTGTCATTGCCTACAACCTGAAAAGACACCATCGCGGCAAGCTCCGGCATCACGGGATTGATTTTTCCCGGCATGATGGACGAGCCTGGTTGCAGTCCCGGCAGGTTGACTTCGGCGAAGCCCGTGTTCGGGCCCGACGAGATCAGACGAAGATCGTTGGAGATCCGGATGATTTCAAGCGCCAGATTGCGCAGAGCCGACGAAACTTGCGCCATGCAGGCGTTCGACTGCATCGCCCAGCGCATGTCGTCGGCGGGCGTGAGTTTCTGTCCGGAGATTTTCGCCAGATTGGCCACAGCCCTGGCGCGATAGTCAGGATGCGTGTTGATGCCGGTACCGACGGCTGAACCGCCGAGTCCGAGTTCGCGAAGAGAATCGCCGGCGTGGCGGATGTCGGCAATGGCCTTGCGAATTGTGACACCGTAGGCTGCAAATTCCTGGCCCAGCCGGATCGGTACCGCGTCCTGCATGTGCGTGCGGCCGGACTTCATGATGTTGTGAAATTCTTTGCCCTTAGCTTCAAAGGCGGCGGCCAGTGAGTCCAGCACGGGATAAAGTTTTTCCAGCTCCAGCAAAGAGGCCACGCGCATTCCGGTAGGAAAGACGTCATTGGTGGATTGGCCGTAATTTACATGGTCATTGGGATGGACCGAATATTCGCCCAGCTTTCCGCCCATGATTTCCGTGGCGCGATTTGCGATCACCTCGTTGGAATTCATGTGGAAACTCACGCCGGCTCCGGCCTGAAAGACGTCGACGACGAACGACGGGTTCCACTTGCCGTCCATCACTTCCTTAGCGGCCTTCATGATGGCTTCGGCGCGCTTTTCATCCACCAGGCCCAGTTCCTTGTTGGCTTCAGCGGCAGCATACTTCACCATGCCAAAAGCACGGATCAGCGTGGGATTCGCGCGCATGCCGGAGATGGGGTAATTCTCCACAGCGCGCGCAGTCTGCACGCCGTAATAGACGTCGGCTGGAATCTCTTTGATGCCGATGGAATCTTTTTCCTGACGGAAGTTGCTGCCGGCTGTGGCCATATGCCTGCCTCTCCAAAGAAAATAATGTGTGCTGGAATAATGTGCGCTGACCAGTACCGTGCAGCAAGAACTGTCCATGCAAATACAGGTACGGACCAAACCCTACATTATAGATGGCCTGCCGTTACGGCCACAGGGGTTCTAACTCCCGCCGTTCTGGCGCACGATGGCGTTTTTCTCAAACTCCCGGGAGAGGGATAATATTGCGGTCCTGAGCCAGTGCCGAGACAAAGTTCCTCCTCCCCTTTGGTCTTGGCTGTAGCCGAGGGAGCGCGGCCGGTGTGTGGCGTGTGCTCCCTCGAACTTTTATTGTTCGTCTTTTTAGTTCAGTTAAGGCGCCGAATCCAGCTTCAAATCATTCACCAGCTTGCGCACCTTCTCCATAAAATTGTTTCCAGGATCAGGTTTGTTGTTGCGATATTTTGGATCACGCTCCAGAAACAGCGGCGTGCCTTCCATCCTGCGATATTCCAGATGACCGATGAGATATTGAATCGGGTATTTGCCTTTGAGATAGCGCACCAGCGCGGCGTTGGCTTTGGCCTGTGCCTCGGTCAAAGGAAATTTAGCGCCATCTCCCACGTTCTCAATGCCGACTGCCACATGATTCAGCCCAATGCAGTGTCTCGCCATCCACGTTTCCGGCATCAGGCGATAGATGGTCCCATCCCGATCCACGAGAAAGTGCGCTGAGACGTTGACCTCGCCGGCGGCGGTGAGGTCCGCCCGCGCAGCTTCCGCTCGCTTGCGATTGAAATACTTCCACGTGGATTCCAGAGAATTGATTCCAGCCCAGTGCAGGATAATCATCTTTGGGTGGATCACTATGTCTTTGGCGTTCGGATCCTGATGAATTCTGCGATACGCAAGGGTAAGATCGATGCGTTCCTGATTAAAGTCAATGAGCTTTGATTGGATCTTGAAGCCGTCAGGGAGTGTGTCCATGTCAGGCAACACTGGTGGTGTTTGCTTTACAGCGGATTGCTGCGCGTGGGCCTCATCAGTCCACACTGCGCAAAATAGCGTCATCATCAAAAACAAAGTCAATACGATCTTCAATCCTAGCTGCTCCTACCCGATTGTGAAACACAACTATAAAGATGCATAAGAACCGAAAAACTCACAGGCATAACCTGCTTTACAAAAATTCATGATGTATATGCATTCTTACTAGACAATAACTTGACAGTATCTATACCGGGGGCATAGATTTCGTGTCGCTTCCGAAAGGTGATCTCCCGCCCACTTCGACTTTTTCGGAAACATCAGTCAAAAATCCTGTCTGTTCCCATGGAGGCCCCAAATGCCCTCTCCCAAAGCGACCGCGCTCGCGTTACTTCTCGCCTTTGCGCTCGCCACGCCGGCATCCGCCCGCGTAGTTCGTTTCGTTGTAGACACAAAAACATCACCTGCATTCGGCGGCGCCAACTTTGGCAGCGCCGGACAATATGAAACCATCGCGGGCCGAGCTTTCGGCGAACTTGATCCTAATGATCCGCTGAATGCGATCATCCAGGACATTCAACTAGCTCCACGCAACGCCAACGGCAAAGTGGAATACACCGCCACATTCTTTATTGTGAAGCCGATTGATATGACCAAGGCCAGCGGTCTGCTGTGGCATGATGTGCCCAACCGCGGCGGTCGTGTAACGATTGTTGATGCCGAAAAGGCTTTCGGCGATGTAGGTATCTCCAGCGGTTGGCAGGGTGACAATCAAGGCGGCACCGACCAGACGCGAACGAACAATGACTGGGTGCACGTTCCCACTGCGGTCAATGCTGATGGCTCACCGATTACCGGCACCGTACTGGCCCGCATCATCAATCCAGCCACCGGTCCAAACTCCGCAGGACTCTTTGTTCAGGCGAACCCGTTTCCTTATAAGCCGGCTTCACTTGACACCACGAAGGCAACGCTCACCGAACATCTGCATGAGACGATGACAGGCGACGTAACGGTCGGCAACACCATCGCGAGCGCTGACTGGGCTTGGGCGCACTGTGACGCAACGCATCCATTTCCTGGCACGCCCAGCACTTCAGAAATCTGCCTGCGCAATGGCTTTGACGGCAACAAGCTCTATCAAGTCATCTTCACCGCACGCGATCCGCTGGTTCTTGGCGTGGGCTTTGCCGCTTTCCGCGATGTTGAATCATTCTTTAAGCACGCAACCGCGGATGACAATGGACAGGCCAACCCGCTGGCAGGCGGCATCCGCTTTTCCATCAGCCGTGGCGTTTCCCAGAGTGGCAACTTCCTGCGCGGATGGCTGCACCTGGGCTTCAATCAGGATGAATCGCACCGCCAGGTGAGTGACGGTATGTGGCCGATCATCGCCGGCCGTCGCATTGCCCTGAATTTCCGCTGGGCCCAGCCTGACGGCGTTCTGGAACTGTATGAAGCCGGCAGCGAAGGCCCGCAGTGGTGGGCTGACTATGAAGATAAGGTTCGCGATCTGCCCAAGCGCGGCATTCTTGATCGTTGCCGTGATACCAAGACCTGTCCCAAGATCATTGAGCACTTTGGCGCCGCTGAGGTATGGGAACTGAAGCTGCCGATTGAGTGGGTGGGAACTGACGGCAAAAAGGATATTCCTATTCCCGATAACATCCGCCGCTATTACATCGCCAGCACCACGCATGGTGGAACCACAACTCCGGCCGGCACCAACCTGTTTGATTTCGTTCCAAACCCGCCGAACTGTCCTGGAAATAAGTGGGGAACCGGCGCGCTGAAAGGCAATCCGATTCCGCACACAGAGACGGTCAACGCCATCCGTGTACATTTCCGTGATTGGGTGATGTCCGGGGTTACTCCTCCGGATAGCCTTTACCCGCGGCTGCGTACCCCGGGAAATGACGGTGGAGATGGTCACGATGCAAAAGGCAATGATGGCCATGGACACGATCAAGGTGACGAGCATGTACGCAACCTTGTTCCTCCGACTCTGGCTGCCATGGGTTTCCCCACCGGAATCCCGCTGCTTAAGACGCTGGCGCCTCGGGCACCTGAGTCAGCGACGATCAATGGCGCGAATGAAACGCCATTTATCAATCCAGTGCTTGATTACGACTGGGGTCCGCAGTTCGATCCCAGCAACGGCTCAGGTATCCCCACCAACTTCCCGCCGCCGATCAAGCAGGTGATCAACATGTTTGTGCCGCGTACGGACTCCGACGGTAACGAACTTGGCGGCGTGCCTGTGGTTCTTCGGGACGCGCCTCTCGGTTCATACTTCGGCTGGAACATCACCGCTGCCGGGTTCCACCAATCGCAGAATTGCGATTACACCGGTGGCTACGTGCCGTTCTCAGTCACCAAGGCGGACCGAATCGCCAGTGGCGATCCTCGTCCATCCCTAGAAGAGCGTTACGGAACGCATGCTGGTTATGTGAAGGCAGTGCAGGCCGCAGCAGCAAGAGCAGTGGCCAGCGGCTTCCTGTTGCAGGCTGATGCTGACGCACTGATTGCAGCCGCACAAGCCAGCCATGTATTGAACTAAAGCCGTTTGAACTAACGTGGTCTTGAACTAACGCGGTGTTGAACTAACTCGGTAAAAAAACCGGCCCACCCCTTGCTTCATGGCAAGAGGTGGGTTTTTTATTGCCATCGATCTCTCGGACTGCAATCAGCGAAGGTGATCCAGAGCGTTGGCGAACTCCATGCTTCGATGCAGTTCATTACCCAGTTGTTGAAGCCGGTAAAAGAAGGAATACAACCGCAGCAGTTCTTCCGTGCCGTAGGAGCGCGGCACGCCACTCTGGCGTAAAGCTTCGAATTCCTGCTCCAGATTTTGCAGCGCACCCATCAGTTCCGGCGAAGTTGATCTCGACGAGTCATGCAGATCGGCTTCAATCAACTCAAACGATGCCCCAACCGCCGCGTATACGCGCTGGAAAGGCTGCTCAAGCTTTGTGTAGAGGGAATCCTGTGACATACTTCGCGCAGAATAGTCGATTCCGGAAATATGTTCGCGAATGCGGTCGGAAGATTCCAGCAGCAGACTCAGTACCGGATCGTGATGCCCGGGCTCGCGCTCAAAGTCGGCAAATAATTCGTGATTGGTCCGCGAATGCTGGTGCGCCTGCCTCTTCAGCCGGTCCACGGGACCGATATCGGCATCTCGTGTCACGTGTGAGATTACAGCGAGCCAGAATTGGTGCAGATCGTGGAATGTCCTGGCCAGGGAATTCCGCAGGTCAAGCGTCGCGCGCGAAGGCCATACCACGCTGACCAGCAACGCTACCACGATTCCCAGCGCTACATCGATGAAGCGGTTCAGTCCGGCGCGCCAGGCGGAGCCTTCGCCAATGAGCATCACAATAGAGGCGGTGACGCCTGCCAGGCGTTGGCTGGTCTGCAGCCTGGTGCTGGAACAGATTGCCATGGTGGTGGCAACGGCAAATAGTAATCCCAGCCAATTTACGCCGACCGTTGCAACCGCCAGGGCGCCCACGATTGCGCCGATGGCCGTGCCCATCAGCCGTTCGCCTCCCGTGGTGATGGAACGGCCGAGGTTCGATTGCATGACGATGATCGCGGAAATCACCGCCCAATATCCATGGGGAAGATGAAGTGCCTTGTAAGCAAGAAGAGACAGCGCGGCTGCCACGCCGGTTTTCAGGGGCTGCTTCAGAGCGCGCGCCAGATCGAGACCGCTGATGCGTCTGGCGGTTTTCTCTTTGATCGAGACTTCGTCTCCGGGTGGTGGCTCTGGCATGCCCACCATTATTGCCTATCCGCGCGGGGACGCAATTCGAGGTACCAGACTGGGAACCGGCTTTCATTCCGGCTGAGCGGCGCCAGCACGATAGAATGAACTTTCCTATGCCGCATGATCGAACTTCGTTTGATGTTCTTGTAATTGGCGCTGGACCAACCGGCATGGCCTCTGCCATTGAGGCGCAGCGCGCCGGCTTTGTGACCGCCCTTGTAGAAAAGGGATGCCTGGTTAACTCGCTCTTTCACTATCCAGCCAATATGACTTTCTTCACCACGCCTGAGCTGCTGGAGATTGGCGATCTGCCCTTTAACAGCGCCAACCAGAAGCCTACGCGGCAGGAATCCCTGGAGTATTACCGCAATGTGGCGCAGCATTACCAGCTTGACGTCCGCCAATATCAGCAGGTGATCAAAGTTACGGGGGGCGACGGCGCATTTCGCGTTGCCGTTCGCAATCGCGACAATCACGAGGTGGAATACGCGACACGCAAGATCGTTGTCGCCACCGGATATTACGATCTGCCCAACTATATGCATATTCCGGGCGAAGACCTGCCCAAGGTGATGCATTACTACAAAGAGCCGCACCCGTATTTTGATATGGACGTGCTCATCATCGGCGCGAAAAATTCTGCGGCCATAGCGGCGCTTGAATTGTGGAGGCGCGGATCACGCGTGACCATGGTCCATCGTGGTGCGGCCATACACAACAATGTCAAATACTGGATCAAGCCGGACATTGAAAATCGGATCAAGAACAAGGAAGTGACGGCGTACTTCAATTCCACCGTATGCGAAATCATGCCTGATGCTGTTCGCGTGCGGACGCCCGAAGGCGATCATGTGTTGAAAAACGATTTTGTCTTCGCTCTCACCGGATACCATCCTGACTATGAGTTTTTGCGAGCCGTCGGCATTCAGTTGACTGATCCGGAGATGCGTCCGGTGTGCGATCCCAGGACGTTTGAGAGCAACGTGCCCGGAATTTACGTGGCGGGCGTGATTGTGTCAGGCGCGCGGACAAGTGAAATTTTTATTGAGAACGGACGCTTTCACGGCAAGAAGATCGCGGAAGATCTGGCGGCGAAGATGAAGCCAAGCTTTCACTCTGAGCTGGCAGTCGCAGAAAGACCACCCGTCGCCCGCACAGGATGGGTGAATGAAGAGTGATTTTGAATCTCGAATTTAAAAGTTTAAATTTCGAATTTCAAATGCTCTTCTTTGCCCTATATATCCTCCTCTAAGTACTCCATGGCTGCATGCAGGTTATTCTCTTCCAGGAAAACATTCGCTACGCGCACGCGGCCTTCGCTTTCGGCTTTCTGTGCAATCGATTCCGCCGCCGGCAGGTCCACGCGCATATCTTCATGCATGAGTGGCACCAGTCCGGCCGGGTCCACCCGCGCCACGAACGTACCGCCGGCATTTTGTTCAAACATCACCTGATACGTTACAGGTTGACCATCCAGCTTCATTACATCAAGAGTACCTTGAGGCATATGATTTCCTCCGCTACCATTTGGACGCACAAAGTCTAATTCTGTGTGTCTGGCGGTGCAACCTTTCATGCTGATTTTCGGCCACTTCAAAATGAAATGCGATGTCGCAAGCAGCCCACCCAGTGCAGCAGACCAGCATCGTACAAGTCAGATAAAACCGTGCTGGAGTTATGGTTCCCCAATTTGTTCGGCATCTCGGGTACGGTTCAGGGAAAGCAAAACATCGTCACGGGAGAAAGCAACTACATGAAACGTTATGCAATTTTAGCCGCTCTGGCTCTATGTTTCGCAATGATTGTGCCCAGAGCATCAGCCCAGGATGACAAAAACCACGGTAACCTCGGGGTGTTTTTTGATTACACTCGACTCTCATCCACCAACAATCTGAACATGTTCGGCGTAGGCGGACGTATTGGTTTCAACGTTGCCAAGCATATTGTTCTCGAAGGTGAAATGGCCTATGACTTTGAGAGAACCTTCACCACCGGCATAAGCGCCAGCGGCATAACTGCAGCTTCACGCGCCAATCTGCGCCTGCTGCACGGACTTTTTGGCCCCAAGATCCAGACCACCGGTCCGGTGCGCATTTTTGTAACGGCCAAAGGCGGTTTTGTGAACTTTGGCGTTGGTGGCCCGGTGACGATCGGAACCATCAACAACCAGTTCAATGGCATTGTGGATGGTGACACCGATGCAGCGTTTTATCCGGCCGGTGGCATCGAACTTAATATCGGCTGGCTGGGTGTACGCGGTGAAGTGGGCGACGAGATTATCTTTTTTCCAGATAAAGCCCGTAACAACTTCCGCGCCACCTTTGGACCGCAAATCCGTTTCTAGCTTTCTTGCGGACTTGCCGGTTTTTGGAACACGGTTCATCGGGCCCGGATTTGGGTTCAGGTTAATGATGGATTCGGACGAGTATCGATGTTTAAGCGAAGCAGCCCACGCATTTTGGGCTGCTTTCCTTTTTTGCCGTGAATGAGGTGGCAACGTGGAAATTATTTATCCGGGAAAACCGGGCGCTCTTTTCAATATCGCGTGTGGTTATACGCTGATCCTGATTACCATCTGGAGCACGCGAGCCCTGCAGAGAGAACTTTTCTGGATTGACGTAGCCTTCTTCCTCACCGTGGCTGTGCTGGCGCTGTATCACAGTCCAATGATGAGTAACATCACGGCGGGTAACACGACGACCAGTAACGCCAACTCCATCCTCGTCCAGCAAAGCCTTGAAGCGCGAAGTCTCACAGCAGAGACTGCCAGCCAAATGAGCCGGTCCTCCGGCTGCCAGGAGTCGCGTGGCTCCAATGCGTTCGTTCGCTTTTTCCGCCAGCGATTTCGGATGCCCCATATCGATCTCCCGCCGCTTCAGTTTTCCATCGTGGTGATCAGTCTGGGAATCATTGCAGCGGCTGCGGTGTTGCTGGTCTCGGCTCACCTTGGCACATTGCACCGGCTGTTCGGCAGACCAAACGCCATCCTCCACGGAGGTACATATCTGATGTGGGCGGTGGTGCAACAGTGGATCCAGCAGTCGTTTTTCTTCGCGCGCATGGAGCGCGTGATCGAACGTGGCGTGCTGGCCAGCTTTACCACTGCGGCTTTGTTCGGCCTGGCCCATCTGCCCAATCCTGTTCTCGCTCCGCTTACTTTTCTTGGCGGATGGCTTCTGAGTGAGCTCTATCGCCGATACCGTTCCGTGGTCCCGCTTGGGATTGCTCACGGCCTTGTCGGACTCGCCGTCGCTCTGGCTGTGCCTGACAGCCTGAACCACCACATGCGCGTTGGTCTTGGTTATTTGCGCTACATGGGCTGACGCAGCGGGCGCGCGCCGAGCCGCTTGCCAAAGCGCGGATTGACCTTGAAAGAAACGATCTTGAAAGAAACGATGCTCCCAGGCGGGTTGGAGCGGATCGACTTTTTAACGACGAAACCAAGGGCAAGGCCGACTAGCGCGCCGAGCCCGCCCCAGGAGCCTGGAAGAACCCCGTGGGGAACTGAAAATCTCAAGCGGTTTGTCGCGAAGCGACAATTAACGATGGTGAGCGCGGCTGGATTCGAACCAGCGACCCACGCCTTAAAAGGGCGTTGCTCTACCAACTGAGCTACGCGCCCACACACAATTAATCTAACACATGCAGAAAGAGTTCGGCGACGCCGTGGAAGGCTCGCCGCTCGGATTTCCACTTTCACGTTTCCGATCATGACGGAATCCACATTCATCACGCAGCGCTGTCACTTTTGCGTGACCAGGCAATATCCAGAAGCGCGCGTATGCGATGCGCCAGATCAGGGAATTCAAAAGGTTTTTCCAGGACATCCAGAGAACGGTCAATACTGGTGCCTTCGGCAAATCCGGAAATAAATATGGCTTGGACCGCCGGCCTGTCCTGGCGGATCGTGTCCACTACCGAATCGCCGCGCATGCCCGGCATCATCACGTCAGTCAGCACCAGGTGGATGGTTCCGCGATACTCTTTTGCGACAGCAATCGCTTCCGTGCCGTTGGCAGCCTCCAGCACGCGATAGCCCAGCCCTTCCAGGAAGGCGCGCGTCATGGCGCGGATTCCGGCTTCATCTTCGGCCAGCAGGATCGTCTCATGCCCGTGCGGCGCCGGCAGCTTTTCCTGGGCCGGCTTCCTTGCGCCCGGAGCGACACTCGTCTGCCGCAGATACACGCGGAAGCTGGTGCCCTGATTGGGGCCGCTGCTGATCTTGATCTGTCCCTCCGCGCGTTGCACGATTCCATACACTGTAGCCAGTCCAAGCCCAGTGCCTTTTCCCGGGTCCTTGGTAGTGAAGAATGGCTCGAAGATGTGCGACTGAACATCCGGCGTCATTCCGTGGCCAGTATCAGTCACCTGAAACACGGCATAACTGCTCACCGATGTTTCACCCGCTGGGCTGGTTACGGCCAGCGTTTCACTGCTGGTGCTGATAGAAAGCGTTCCGCCATCCGGCATTGCGTCCTGGGCATTCACCGCCAGATTCATGATGGCGAGCTCAATCTGGTTAACGTCCAGAAAAACATACAGAGGATCCCCCGATAGCGTGATCTCAAGGTGGATCGAATCAAACAGAAGACGCCGCAGCAGGGATTCCATGTTCAGGATAATGTCATTGAGATCGGTCACGCTTGGAGCGGTCTGGTCCTTGCGGCTGAAGGAAAGAAGTTGCCGGGTCAGCGCTGCGCCGCGTTTTGTTGTCGCCATAAGCTGCTCAACAACGCTCCTGTGGTCGCCGGCCAGCGCTCCATCGCTCGCCAACTGGCCAAGGTATCCTGACATCAGCATCAGCAGATTATTGAAATCGTGCGCCACTCCACCGGCCAGCCGGCCCACGGCTTCCATCTTTTGTGATTGGCGCAGTTCCTGTTCCAGATTCCGCGACTGAGTCACGTCGCGAAAACTCCACACCCGCCCCACCACGCGTTCCCCAATGCGTTGCGGCTTTGAGTAACGTTCAAAGATGCGTCCGTCTCTTAAGTGGAGAACGTCAAAGCTGGTGGATTCAGGATGGGAGTAGAGCTCTTGCACTTTGGTCAGAAATTCCTCGCTGTTTTGCAGTTGCGGCAAGGCGTTGCGCAGCAGGTCTTCATCCCGGCACCCAACGGTGGACCTGCAATCCACGCCCCACATCTCCACGAACCTTCCATTACAACTGCTGATCTTGCCCTCAGTGGAAACCACCAGGATGCCGTCCGCAGTGGCGTCAAGCGTGGCGTTCAGCAGGGAGATCGCCAGTTGAAGCTCCTTTTCGGTTTGCAGACGGATCTGGTTCTCAATCCGCAAATCCGCATTTCGCTTCGCCAGTTCGGTGGTGCGTTCTTCGGCCCGCTCCGTCACATCCACGTTGGCGGAGCGGATGGCCTCCTCCACTTCCTCGCGATAGCGAACGTCGCGTGCCGTGAAAATCACGCCCTGAATCTCAGGATCGTTCAGCTGATTGTTGGCGATAATCTCAAACGGAATCCATGCTCCCTTTGCGTCGCGCAGGCGCAACACAGAGGGAACATGTTCTCCCTGGCGCTGAAGGGTTTCAGAATATTCCAGCATAGCCCGGGGTATGTCTTCCGGATGAACAAACTCAAAGACGTTGCGGCCCAGCATTTCCGCGGCCCTGTATCCAAGCTCCAGTTCCATGCGCGGGTTTATGAAGCGCAGGTTGCCCTCGGCATCAATCAGGGCAACAATATCGGAGATATTGTGGATGAGAGTGCGAAACCATTTTTCCCGGAGCTCCATGTGTGCCACCCTGGAAATTGCCCAAACGCATGACTGTCCGTCGCAATCACGTGCTGCCGAACAAAGGTACCGCAGAACCTTGTACTGCAGAACAACGCTGCCGCAAGAACAACGGTATCGCAAGAACAACGCTGCCGCAGAACCTGCCCACGGCTTACGCCGTAGGACCTGACTGGCCTCTCTCCGGAGAACCCCTTCAGCCATGGATTCCTGCCGGTTCTCTCAGGTTGCTGTCAAAATAAGCAGCTGGCGTGGGTTAGGGCTTTTTAAGATTCCTATCACTTCATTGCCACCAATCAAAGCTTCTGATCAGAGTCAATCACCGTTATCAGTGAAATCAACGGTATGGTCTTTAGATCTTCCGATCACGGCGATGACGTGCGATCACGGCGATGTCGGCGATTTGAACCGCCCCTCCCCCTCCATCCCAATATCTAAAGGACTTAGCGGAAACATCCCAAGCCGTCGCTGGAGATTTTGGCTTTGAGATCACCAGATCAACCGATTACCAGATCACCCGATCTCATCAATTTCCCGATTACCAAATTACTCAATTTCCAAATCCGACCGGGGGTACCCCCGTCATCGATCCCAATCATCCCAATTTGGCGTAGACTTTCGGACATTTCATCCCAACGCTGGGTTCCTGATCCGCGTCTATCAGCGTTAATCCGCGGCAAGGTTTCCGGTTCCCAATTTCCCAATTTCCCAATTACCAAATGACTCGATTACTCTGAACGGACGGGAGCATCCCTGACATTTTAGACCGGGCACATCCCTGACACTTTTTCGTTGTGGTTGAGGGGAAGGGGTGCAGGGGAAGGGGACACTTCCCCTTCTCCTGCTCCAGCCATTCCGAACTCTTTGGCTTTTTTTAGCGGCAGTACACGTAACTGCCGGCTATCGAAACGGGCTATGGGGTACTGCCCAAAGTAGACGGTGAACCAGCGATCATCCACAGGCGACAAACCGACAGGCTCACCCCAGAGAACTTCACTCAAGAACACATCCTGCTTCTTCCAGCGAAAGTGTCCTTGCGATTTCACATGCAGTACCTGCATGGATTCGGGATACTTCGGTTCCGGTATCCGTGCCGGGTAGCTTCGCGGCGATAACTCATACGCCGCAGCTGGTGTCTGCATCCCCAACGCTTCATGCGGACGCACCTGGTTGTACTCCTGTCGAAATCGCTCCATCGCTCGTTGCTGCTCGCGCCAGTTGGCGGCCGGCGGCTGCGCTACTTCCTGCTTCAGCGTACGATGCATCCGCTCATGTCTTCCGTTCTGCTCCGGGTGTCCAGCTTCGATCCGCTCCGGCACGATCCCCAGCTTCATCCACCACACCGCCAGCCGCGATAAGCCCGCTATGGCCGACGTCGCGAACGGCGCGCCATTATCGGTGCGGATTGCCTGGGGCAGTCCATATTCGCGAAAGGCCGCTTCAAAGATCGCTTGCACTCGCGTGGTGTCTGTTTTCTCCACCGCCTGGCACTTCAGCAGATACCGGCTGTGCGCATCTGTGATGGTCAAAGGATCAATCCGCCTCCCATCGCCGGTGCGAAACCAGCCCTTGAAATCCGCGCACCACAACCGGTTCGGTCCATCCGCATGCGCCAGCGGTTCCGTGTACGGTGCGGTCCGCCGCCGCTTGCGCCGCGCCACTACCAAACCTTCCCGCTTCAACAGCGTCCCGATCGTGCTCGCGGCCGGCCACACTCGCCCTGGCTCATCCCGTTCCAGCACTCGTTTCAACTTCCGCGGGCCCCACCGCATGTGCGCCTGCCTCAACTCCAGCACCTTCTGCTCGATCTCGGCCGCCGTCTGATTCTCATGCCGCAACGCTGATCGACTTCGCTCTATCAGCCCCTCGATCCCCTTCTCGCGATACCGCCGGATCCATACATATCCGGTTTCCCGCGCGATCCCGTACCGCTGGCACAACTCCGTCAGCGAACGCTCTCTCTGTTCATACTCAAAGACAAACCGCAGCTTCTCTTCCATCACACTGCTCGTTTTCCATGGCATGCGCTCTTTTTTAACTCGCATCGGCCATCGTTCGCAGTGTCAGGAATGCCCCCGGTCTATTCTGTCAGGGATCCTCCCGGTCTGTACCACTCAATCCAGCTACCCCACCCCCCCGTCATTCACCCCACCTGATCCCAGTCATCCCAATTTGGCGTGGGTTTCAGACATTTTCATCCCAACGCCGGGTTCCTGATCCGCTCTATCAGCGTCAATCAGCGGTAAGGTTTTGATTTTCCGATCTCGGCGATGTCGCGCGATGACGGCGATCTCGGCGATTCCCTCCCTCACTATGCCTCATGTATCAGCCCGAAGCAATTGATCTTAAGTACTTGACGCAAGATTATGCCTCTGCCTTGGCTGATTGCTGATTGCCGAGTGCTGATGCTGAGTGCTGAACGCTGAATGCTGCTCCCGGCGATTCTGGTGCTACTTCCATATTGATTGAGCTATAGAAAAACGCAACTAAACTTTAGTTTCCCGGACGTATGGGTGTTCTCGTTTTCCGATCTCGGCGATGTCGCGCGATGACGGCGATCTCGGCGATTCCTCTCCCCCTTGTCATTCCGAATGCAGTGAGGAATCTGCTTTACCGATATTGCCCGCGTCGTCATACAATCACTCCCTTGAGCTTGTCATTCCGAACGGAGTGAGGAATCTGCTTTACCGATATTGCCCGCGTCGTCATACAATCACTCCCTTGAGCTTGTCATTCCGAACGGAGTGAGGAATCTGCTTTGGCATTTCCGCGAAAGTTCTACATTTACATTCTGTCGAGTAAATCCAGAAGGCTCAATGTAGGAATGACCAACTCCCTGGCGCGGCGGGTTCTTGAACACAAGCGCGGAGAGGTGGCCTTTACCAGCAGGTACAACATTAACCGCCTTGTGTATTTCGAAGTCTTCCGCTACGTGAATTACTGTATCGCTCGAGAAACTGAGTTGAAAACCTGGTCGAGACAAAAAAGCTGGCTTTGATCAACCAATTCAATCCGACATGGGAGGACTTGTCCGCAGATTGGTATGAAGATATTGATGAAAAAGCAGATTCCTCACTTCGTTCGGAATGACAAACTTAGGATGGCCGGCGGGTGGTGGCTCAGCCTTGGTGGGAGATAGAATCAGCCCATACCCGGAGTTCTAATCAGTATCGTCGTTTTCACACTACCGGCCAGAGACATTTCAATGCAAGTCTGGGCGGGGTTACATCGCTGTGGCTGCGCTCCACCCCGGGAGCCTTCTGCTTTCTATCCGCCAGGCATGAGGATGCGCTGCTGAATCGAGTCCACAGAAACGCTGCCCAGCAGAATAAACTCACGTGACTTTGCCGATGCCATTCGTAGCCTGACCCGGCCAGAGTGGGGGATTCCGGCCATTCCCCATTTGTGCGCGTAGATCACGTCGGCGGCGACAACGTCAGAACGCGGAATAAAGAAGCCGCCTTTAAGTTGCGACAGCCGGCGGATAGCCTCGCGGTCTCGCATCAGCTCTGGGTCTTCAAGCATGTCCGCATACGGTTGAAAATACATGGGGCGGCTGGCGGTAACTATTCCCTCAGCTTTCCAGCCATAGAGCCCTTCCACCGCGATAAAAACGACGAACGTCCGGTTCAGGATAAAAGCGTAATATTACATAGGTACAAAGCCGGAGAGTGGCGGCACGCGTTCTTCGATCGGTGGCGGCTCGGCCGTCAGAATTTCGTCGGCAGGCGCGCTAGCATGCAACTTCACGCCGGTATAAATGAACGTCACCACGAACCAACCGACTGTAAAGACACCTATGAACTTGAACAGTCCCAGCCAATGGACATTCCACCGTCCGTCGAACACTCCGTTCAAAACTATACGCAGGACGGCGAGCACCAGCGCGCTGGCCCCGAAGATAAGGGCGGATCGTGCCGCCATGAGAGCGCTGGAACGGAGCGTGGACATATTTGGAAGACCTATTAAGCAGGCGGCAATTTGCGAGGTCGCTGTCCTCCTTGAGACAAAGCCGTCCACCCAAGCAAAACGGCCACAACGCAAAACCAGCCTAACTGAGTGCCAAGACTCGTTATTTCCCATACATGGGGCCAATTGATCTTGGCCTGGGCACCAAAGAAGATGACCATAATCAAGAGCCAGGCAGCAGCTCCAATTCGTGGCTTCCACAACGCTAATAGAGCGGCCGGAAGTGCCATCACCGGCATAAAAAACAATGCAAAATCCATTGGCGTTGAAAAGCCGAATACCATTAAGCCACCGTTAAACAGGTACGACAGCCATGCTGCAATTACGAGACTTGTGAGCAAGGACAAATTTCGAAGTTGTGCTACTGAGTTTTGTGACATTTGTAATTCCCGACCGTCGAAAAGCATCTCACAATTTCCCGGCCTGATGAAGAATTAGTCGGCGCGGCGTGGGCGATTTATCTCCCACGCCCCCACATCTATGCAGACAGCTATCGGAACAACTTTGGAGAAGGGGACTGCGCAACGGGTCGGCCCCATTTATCCACTTCAGTGCCGCACTTGTTACATGTATTGCCTCCCCAGAGACTTTGAGCAACGTTTCTTGGTATTCGCACGTGGTCGAGTAAAACCCCGCAATTTGGACACCTGAGCCGTTCCACATTTATTCCCCATCGGTTCTTTACAACTGTACCGACGACTACCAGCACAAAACCGACGGCCAAGAGGATAAAGACTAAAACTGCCAAAATCGTCATGACCACTTTTCACTCCTGCAGGAAACCAAGCGTCGGCGAAAGGGGCTCAATGGCGAAAACATATTCTCCACCGCGTCTCGGGAAGTGTTTTTTCTTGACATTGCATTTTATAGAACTCGCCATATTCCATGGTTCATAAACTACAGAGGTCTAAGTTTTGTAAAGCTGCCCGCTTTTGTTTGCAACTTTCGCCGCACTTTGCGATCTTGATTTGTAACCAGAGTACCTCTTCCAACCAAGGAGCATCATGAGCGCACTTCCGTTGCTTACATTTGCAAAGAAACCTTTACTTCATTGCTCTACCCAGAATCGGATAGCTCGGATATACATGTTGCGCCTCATTACTATTACCCTGGTTGTAGGTGTGATCACAGGGTGCGGTGGCTCCGTAAAGCAAACAGTTCCTTTTTCCGGCACGATAGCATTTTCGTCTTCTCAGCCTTTGGATGGCAGCGGTGGGTTCTCGATCCCAGTCGCTAACATTTGGCTGGCGAGTGCGGACGGTTCAAGCACTACTCCGATTACCCGGCTCACGGATGGCGGCTTTGACGTTGTTGGTCTGGTTTGGTCCCCGGATGGCAGCAAGCTTGCGTTCATTTCATCACGTGCCCTGGACGGTAGCGCTGCTCCGAATACGAATTTTGCCTCCAATCTCTGGATAATGAACGCGGACGGTTCCGGCGCCACACCATTGACCCGGCTCACAAGTACGGGTGGGCAGGCGGGCGGAGATCTGGCATGGTCACCCGACGGCCGACGGATTGCTTTCGAATCCAACCGCGCCCTGGATGGCAGCGATGCGGTTAACACAAACCAAAACCAGAACATTTGGGTAGCTAATACTGATGGCAGTGGCTCCACTCCTCTCACGCACTTTACTGCTGTAGGTGCTGACTTGCCGGTGTGGTCGCCGGATGGCAGCAAAATCGCATTTACTTCGAGCGGGGCTCTCGATGGCAGCGATTCGGGCGGCGACTTTAACATTTGGGTGATGAATAGTGACGGCTCCAGCGCGGCTCCGGTAACCCGGTTCACATTGGCATTCAATTTCCATGCCACATTCTCACCGGACGGTACCAGGCTTGCATTCCTTTCCAACCGCGGGCTCGACGGTAGCGATGTACCCGGGCTCGCTACGAATGTTTGGATGACCAGGGCGGATGGTTCCGGGGCCGTTCCATTGACGAAGTACTCTGCGTTGGACGTTGGCCCCATCTTTAGCCCATTTTGGTCGCCGGATGGTAAAAAGGTCGCGTTCGAATCAACAGCTGCTTTGGACGGCAGCGACGCCGTAAACATCAACGCTACTAGAAATGTGTGGGTAGCAAATACCGACGGTTCAGGCGCCACTCCGCTGACCCATCTCGCTTACTCCACCCCCAGCACTTTTGGAGCCCAGCCCAGCGGATGGTCGCCCGATGGTGCCAGCGTCGCGTTTATCTCAGACGTCGCGCTTGATGACAGCAGCGCTCACACGTTTCTGAACGCCTGGGTGGTCAAAGCCGATGGCTCCGCCTCCAGGCCCCTGACCACTGCGGGTAGCGTCTCCCCTGCATGGAAACCTTAAGCCCTTCGCTCTATTGTTGGGCACCCGGCCGGATTACGCTTGAGGCAGAGGACGATATCCAAGCGCTGGGTGCCTATTTCGGCCGCGACGGCTTCCACAGGTTAAAACCGCAATGGGCGGATGGGCCAGTCCGTCCCCCGATTTTCCCAACCGTTTCTTCCAATCGAATTGAAACTTGTATAATCCGCCGATGCGAGAAATCCCCTGGACAACAATCGCTCTCGGCTCCCTGTTGCTCATCTCGGTCTCCTCAATAGGAGGACAGGGTGCGCAATCTCCGCTACCTGAAAAGTCGCAGCCGCCTGTCAAAACGGAGCAGCGCGGACGCATCCTTGGAATCGGCGGTGTCTTCTTCAAATCCGCCAATCGTGATCAGATGCGCGAATGGTATTCGAAGCATCTTGGACTCGTTGACAAAGGCGGGGGCGGCGCGATGCTTCCGTGGCGCGAACACGACGACCCGCAAAAGGAACACGTTACAGCCTGGACTATCTTTCCCTCCTCCTCTAAATATTTCGATCCCAGCCCCGCGCCGTTCATGATCGACTACATTGTGGACGATATGGATGCTTTGCTCGACCGCTTAAAGCAAGAGGGAGTAAAGATTGACGCCAAACGAATGGACGCACCCTTCGGTCGCTTTGCGTGGATATATGACTCGGATGGAAATAAGATTGAGCTCTGGCAGTCGCTGCCCGCAAAGCCCTAAGAGCTTTCCACTCCCTCGGCGATGATGGCGCTCTTGACGATTCTCTCCCCCTCTGTCATTCCGAGCGTTGGCGGAGCGCACGCCACAGTAGTTCTAGAAGAGGGCTCGCGCCGTCCACGCGCGTCGAGCCCGATGCGCCAGGAGCCAGAAGAAAGCGGACAAGCGGAATGGAACTAAAAGCGGTGTGGAGCGTAGCGACAATAAATTCAACACAAAAAAAGCCGGACTCGACTTTCATCGAATCCGGCCTAAAGAACAAAGAAACGAACAGCTCTTCCTTACTGTATGGTCACCGTCGTCGTTGCCTCATGCAAGACCTGAAACGTTCCTGTGCTGATGTCTTCAACCACAATGGTGTGCTTGCCTGGCGCCAGCGTGTACGTCTGGTTGATGGTGGAAGTATGGGCGGCTGACTGGCCCAGCTTTACTCCAGTAGTTGCGTCCCATACCTGCAGGTTATAGATGGTGGCAGCCGATTCGTGCGCGGTCGCGTTGATGGTTACCTGCGTTCCGGTGATCATGCTGGCTGGCGGCGTTGTGATCGCCACTCCATCTGCCAGCACAGTTACCGACACTGACGACGTGTGCAGAGTGCTGAATGTCCCCACACTGATATCTTCCACCACCAGCTTATGTGTTCCCGACGACAGCGAAAATGTCTGATTGATGGATGACGTTCCCGGTGCTGACTGGCCCAGCTTGGCGCCCGTGGTTACATCCCAAACCTGCAGCTGGTAAACGCCGGCTGTGGATTCCGACGCCGAAGCCACCACCGGAACTAGCGTGCCGGCCACTGTGTTCGCCTGGGGAGAAGAAATGCTCACGCCATCCGTAAGTACGCTCACCGTCACGCTGGATTGGTGGATGGGAAGGAAATTGCCGCTGGCAATGTCTTCAACCACCAGTTTGTGTGTCCCGGCCGTGAGCGTAACTGTTCCACTGAAAGTACTGGTGCCCGGGGCCGACTGCGCGATCTTGCGGCCCGCGGTGGTGTCCCAGACTTGAAGCTGGTAGATCGTGGCGCTCGGTTCGGTTGCGCTTGCGCTGATCTGCACGTTCGTACCGGTGACTGCGTTGGCCGCCGGAGAAGTGATGGTGACGGACCCTGCTGTTGTGGATGCAGCAAAGAAGTCACTCATGGGAGCGGCGGTTGCAGCGCCGCCCAGATTCGTAGGCAGAGCGAGTGCTTCCAGGATGGTTCTGAAGGTGTTCTCGTGCTTGTACAGTTTGCTGGAGACGCTGTGGGGAATCACATTGGGTCCCACCACGGCGGTATAGACAGCGCCTTTCGCGTCGGCATCGCCGTTGTCAAAGGTGATGATGAGCATGCCGTCACCGCCGGCCTGGAAATATGGTTTGGCCAGCACTGCGGGCAACATCGCTTTCAGGAAGTTATCGGCTGCCACGGGGCCGCTATCGTGGGCATCATGGAGTCCATCGGGAGCAATGATGGTGAACTGCGGCAGCGCATTGTTGGCCAGATCAATGGCAAACTGGGAAAAGTCCACAATGTGTGATTTCGATCCCGCGGTGTTGCTGAGAATATCGCTGTACCACGTGGCTGCATTGTGCCGGCGATAATAATGAGTGCCATTGCCATTGTCCGGCGTAGTTACGGTGCCGCCCGCGGCCGCATATGACTGCGCGTAAACCTTCCATGAGATGCCATGGTTGTTCATCTCGCGGAAAATATTGTCGTCAGTGATGGGCGCAAGGCATCCGGCGCCGCCGCAGCCAAAGTCATGCGTGCCGATGGGCAACACGCAATTTGCCTTGGCTTCACAACTTCCGGATGAAACCCACAGGTAGGCCATCAATGAGCCGGTGGTGTCGGAGACAAAATTTGTGGTGTGTCCGTAAGCATTGCCGGTGCTCACCAGCCATGGCATGTTAGTGAGTGTGGTGTTGTAGCTGGTGTTTTCATCCATCAAGAGGATTACGTGGGATGAGTGTGGTACCTGGGCCTGGGCCCTTCCGGAAGTTGCGAGAAACAGGCCGCAGAAGACGAGGAGCGCGGCGGTGAGATGCGCGGTGCGAGCAGTCATGAAAAGTCTTTCCCCCAATGTTGGTCATACCCGGCTCTGCTCAGCACTCGAAAGGGCACACGTCCGCGTAAGCTCGAAGAACACACTCGTGGCGTCAATCGGCCGCTTGGATGCTTTGTCAGTGTTAGGGTTCGACGGGTACTGTAACCCAGAAAAGGATTAAGTCCACATTAAGACTTGCGGTATGAGTGATAAAACCAGCGCGCTTAGGGTTGGTGCCTTACCGCAGCCATCTATACCAGCAGCATCGAGCTGTTCAGCGCAGGTCTGGGTTCAAAAATTAATGCTCAAGGTGGATGCCCAAAACAGGCTATTCCGTCCGAGCTATTCAGTTCGGGCTATTCAGTCCGAAGACAAATCATGGGGTCGGTTTGCGCCGCTCGCCGTGCCGGAATGCTGATGGCGAGGAACGTCACCAGAATCAGCAATACAGCAATCACGGCAAACGTAAGCGGGTCCGCTGCATTCACTCCAAACAGCAAGCTGCGCATAAAGCGCGTTCCGCCCAGCGCGATCACCGTTCCAAGGCCAACTCCCATGCATGAGGCCATCATGCCTCTTCGCAGGATCAGTCGAATGATTCCGGAACGCGTGGATCCAAGCGCCATTCTGATGCCGATCTCCCTGGTGCCTTGCGTGACCAGATAGGAAATTACGCCGTAGGTTCCCACAGTTGCCAGAGCCAGGGCGAATAAAGCGAAGAATGAAATCAGCGTCATGGAGAAGCGTCGCTGGGCCAGTGAACCCGCCAGACGTTGCTGCATGGTAAGCACGTTGTAGAGAGGCAGGTCGCGGTCCATTTGGTGGATGGCATTGGCCGCCGCGGAGCTCAGCGCTGATGGGTCTGACTGACTGCGTAGGACCAGATTCATGGCTCGCACTGGATATTGCTTCTGCGGGACGTAATAGGCGATGCGCGAATCTGAATCCAGTGCGTACTGTTTTACGCGGCCAACAATGCCGACCACGGTGATCCATGGCGATTTGTCATTGCTGCCGCCAAAACGAAATCGTTTTCCCAGCGCCTCATTTTCGTGCGGACCTTTTCCTGGCCACATCTGTTGCGCCATGAATTCATCCACAATGGCCACGTGAGGCGTATCCATTGCGTCCGCGTCATTGAAGATCCTTCCACTCAGCCATGGAATTTGCATGGCCTGGAAATAGTCACCTCCAGTGATGCGGATGTCGGCGTTGATGAAGCTTTCTCCAGCGGCAGGAGCGCGACCTTCAACTGTGATTGGGCCCCAGGCAAACATCTGGCTCAAGGGCAGGTGGGAAACGCCGCCCACAGCGCTGACTCCCGGCAGATGTTGCAGCCGGTCCCAAAGCTGGGCATACGCCTGGATTACGTTTTCACGTTTTTCATAGTTGCGTCCGCTCATGGTCAGCTCCAGGGTAAGCACGCCGCTCGCGTTGAATCCCGGAGAGACTTTTTGCAGTCGCACAAAACTTCTTATCAGGAGTCCCGCGCAGATCAGCACGATGACTGACAATGCCAGCTCTGACATCACCAGGAGCTTGCGTAAATTGTTGCCGCGCCCCCAGACTGCGTTTGCGCCTGATGCGCCCCGCGATGCATCCTGCAAATTGGACTGCACGTCGCGCCGGCAGACCTTGAACGCCGGAACCAGTCCAAACACGATGCCTGCCAGCACTGAAAGCGCCACGGTGAACAGCAGAACCTGAGTATTGATTTCAATGTCGTGAAGCCGGGGAATCTGTTTTCCTCCCAGCACACGCACCAGTTGCAGGCTGACTGCGGCAAACACGATCCCCAATGCTCCGCCGATCAGGGCAAGCAAAACACTTTCAGTGAGCAGCTGTTGCAACAGTCGTTTGCCGCTTGCACCCAGCGCGGCGCGGATCGCGATCTCCTTCTGGCGGGCCAGCGCTCGAGAGAGCAGGAGGTTGGCCACGTTCACACAGGCAATCAGCAATACCAGTCCCACCGCGCCGGAGAGAATTCGCAACGGCAGGCGCACGTCTCCCACCACTTGTTCCAGAAGAGGAACCACGCCGAAAGTAAGGCCGCCGTTGGGAGGATACAAATCAGGGAAGTCATGCCGAAGCCTGGCGGTAATGGTGTCCATTTCGGCCTGTGCTTGCTGTGCGCTCACGCCCGCTCTCAGCTTGGCCACAATGTTGTAATCTTCATGCCCGCGTGCGGAGGGAGCAGATGCGTTCAGCGGGAGAGGAAGCAATATTTCGGCGTCCTCGGCGCCATCCAGGGTCGGCATCACTTCGCGAGGCAGCGAGAAGCTGCGTGCCAGCACGCCCGCGATCTGGAATGATTTTCCGTTTAACGTGATGGACCGTCCCACCACTTTTGGATCGCCACCATAACGTCTCTGCCATGTTCCGTATCCCAGGATGGCGATTCCTGCTCCTCCAGGCACGTCATCTTCTGCCTTGAGTAAGCTTCCTGCGGCTGCGCGTGCGCCCAGCATGGATAATAAGTTTGACGAAACGTGAATGGCTCCAATTCTTTCCGGTTCGCCCTCGCCAGTCAGGTTCTCCACGCCGCCAATGGCGATGGCTACATCTTCAAAGCTCTTGCTGCTGTTTTTGATGTCGAAATATTGAGCGGTTGAAAACCAGTCCTGCGTGATGTTCAGCCCGGGCGAGCGGTTCCAGAGAATTGCCAGCCTGTCTGCATCCTTATAAGGCAGAGGACGGAAGAGCAGGGCGCTGGTAACGCTGAAAATCGTGGTATTGGCGCCAATGCCGATCATCAGGGAGAGCACGGCCGCCAGCGTAAAGCCAGGACTTCTGGAAAGTCCCCTGATCGTAAAAGCCAGGTCTTTCAGCAATGAATTCATCTGGAACCCCGATATTTGAGAGAGGAACCGCTCTACCTCAGTTTCAGCGACAATAGACTCTGCCTGAAGCCAAGTGTCAACGCAAACTGTTCAAAACCATACGGCATCTTATTACAATCCGTTAGTTGCAGCCCTGAGGAGAGCGACCATCCGTGAAAGCTATCCAGATCACGAAATTTGGTGAACCCGCTGATGTGGTCAAACTGGTCGACGTGCAGCCTGCGCCGCTGAGTTTGGGTGAGGTGCGGGTGAAGATCGAAGCGGCTGGCATCAACCCCAGCGATATCGCCAATATTCGCGGGCTTTTTCCTGATACCAGGCTACCGCGCGTGGTCGGCCGTGACTTCGCCGGCCAGATCGTTGAAGGACCTCCGCAATCGATCGGGCAACAAGTCTGGGGTTCCGGCGGCGATATCGGATTTACCCGTGACGGCACGCATGCCGAGTTCCTCACCATCCCCGCTGCCGGGGCTACGTTGCGTCCGGCGAACCTGTCTCCTGAACAGGCGGCGGTTGTCGGCGTACCTTTTTCGACAGCGTATGTGTGTCTTGAGAATGCGCGGCTTGTCCCCGGCGAGTGGGTATTAATCTCAGGTGCAGCCGGCGCGGTAGGCTCAGCCGCTCTTGAACTGGCGAAAGCCCTGGGAGGGCGGACCATCGCCCTTGTGCGTGACAAAACGCAAACTCCCATGCTCGACCATTCCAGGGTCGATGCCATTGCCACCTCTGAACCTGACAACATTGCCGAGGTGGTCAAAACAGCCACCGGCGGACACGGCGTTAACATCGCGCTCAACGGTGTGGGCGCTTCTGTTTTTCAACCCATGCTGCATTCGCTTGCCGAACGCGGACGCATGGCCGTTTACAGCGTGACTTTTGGCGGTCGCGAAGTTAAGGTTGATCTCTTTTCTCTTTACCGCAAGCGTCAGGAAATTATCGGCATCAATAGCATTCCCATTGACTCAGTCAGCGCGGCTGCCATTCTTGCCCGGCTTGTTCCATTATTTGAAAGTGGCAAACTCACTCCGCCTCGCGTGGCCGAACGTTATCCGCTCCACGAGGCCGTCACGGCGTATGAGCGCGTGCGCACTGCCCAGGGCAAAGTGGCCTTCGTGATGCGCTAACGATGTCTTGAGAAAATAGCGCTTAAAAAACAGGCTTGAAAAAAACAGGCTGAGCAGCTTCCCAAGGGTTCCCCTGAATACCTTGGGCCGCCGTCAGCCTGTTTGCGTGCAAGCTTCTTGTTGTGCTGGACAAGAAGCCACATGCTCATCCGAAAGTTCTGCGCTTAAAACGCTTTGCGCTTGGCGCCGCCGTCTCTTGCGCTTCGACGTCTAGAGACACACCCATGCCGGCCACGGCGGTGGCATACTCGCCGTGATGGTGGGTTTTTGTTTGCGGAGAAGCGTTAAATTTGTGGACTACCAGGGAGGTGATCAACCTTCGAAGTAGGCGCGCATCATTGATATCAAAATAGCATTGAATGAAGTACAAAAAACGATTTTTGCGCAGCTTTCATCGATATATTTTCACTTAGTCTCTGGATTATGGCCAGAATCTCTGCTGCTTTCACGCGCGTCAGGCGCACAGACAGGCAGTCGCCAGCCTATCGTCGCCAATCGTGAAACAACTTTAATGAATGAACAAATGAACATTGATCAATGATCAGCGGGCCAGACCAGCAACCGGCGAAGGCTGGGGCTGACCCGCTGGACCTGTTCCATGTACTTGGTGAGTTCAGTGCGACCACTCTAGCGAAGACATGCTGTCATGGGAAATTGAAAATGCTGATTGCACCTATTCGCAATTTTGATCTTTACCAGTCTTTACCGGCCTTTGGTGCTGACCATGATCGCCTGGGGAAAGCTGTAAATGATCTGGCCGTTTTCACGGCGCGTGTTCAGATCTAAAGCGTTGTCGGCCAGGGAGGCCTCAAACATCTGCCGGACTCGGTCCGCGTCGCCGGGGTTTGGGAACGACCGTGAGAGCAGGTCGTCGAGATCACTCTCCACACGGGTATAGGTAATCTTGGGCTCAGGCAATTCCGCGGCAGAAAAAAGATCTTTGAACTCGGACTCCGTGAGCGCCCGCGCATGAGACGGGTCGCGCAGCAGTTCTTCGGCATTGAGCGCCGCGGCCCGTTCCGGAGTGGGGACCATATCGGCCACCACCACGCGTCCTCCGGGCTTGCAGACTCGCTTCATCTCCTTGAGTACGGCCAGTGGTTCGGGCAGGTGATGGAAGACGTAACGCGAACTCACAATGGAAAAATGAGCGTCGGGGTAGGGAAGGGCATTCACGTCGCCTCGTTGCCATGAGACATTGGCCAGGCTCTGTTCCAGTTGGGCCTGGCGCGCCTGATCAAGCATGGCCGGAGTAAGGTCAATGCCGGCGGCATGACGGACAACATGGGCGAAGGCGCAAGCCAGCAGTCCGGGACCACAGGCTACATCCAGAGAGGTGTCATCCGGGCCGGCCTGGGCTTGAGCCACAATATGCTCGAGAGCTGCCTGGTTGCGGATCGTCTGCGACTGCGCAAAGGGCTCAGCCTGGCGTGTGAACTGGTCAAGAATGCGGCTCTTATGGGCGTCCATCCGCATCTATCGTATCCCAAAACCTGCCTCAGATCGGATGATCTGGGGATCGGAAGATCGGGTGATCTCGCGATCTGATGATCGGTTGATCGGATGATCTGTTGATCGGCAGATCGGAAGATCTGAAAATCGGAGTTCTCGCGATCTGTTGGTAGGTCCGGATGGTCGGCAGTTTCGGGTAATCGGTGGGTTCAGACGGCTTCAATCAGGCCATCCCGTCGTCCGATCACCCGATCACCCGATCACCAGATCAACCGATCTTTAGCCGTCTTCACATCCTCAAGCCATCCAATTAGAATAGAAACAGCCATGAGCGATCACATTGTTAGCCCAGACGTTGAACGGGAATTGCTGACCAATCGGTACGAGAACACCACCGGCAATACTGCCGCGGACAGTGCGCGCCATATGCGCGAAGTGCTGTTTGGCAACGACCAGCCACAGGGCGTGGTGCTCACCTCACTGGACAACGTGGTCAACTGGATGCGCAAAAGCTCCATCTGGCCTATGACATTCGGCCTGGCCTGCTGCGCCATTGAGATGATGGCCATGGGCGCCGCCCGTTTCGATATCGCGCGTTTCGGCGCCGAAGTATTTCGCCCCTCGCCCCGCCAATCTGATCTGATGATCATCGCCGGGCGCGTCTCTCAAAAGATGGCGCCGGTCATTCGCCAGCTCTGGGAACAGATGCCTGAACCCAAATGGGTCATCTCCATGGGCGCCTGCGCCACCTCCGGCGGCGTGTTCAATAATTACGCTCTGGTGCAGGGCGTGAATCAGGTGATCCCCGTCGATATCTATGTCCCGGGCTGCCCACCGCGTCCAGAGCAGTTGATCTATGCCATTACACTGCTTCAGGAAAAGATCCAGAAAGAGCGCGGATCGTTCAAGCGGGCACTGAACATAACGTAGCCCTTAGCCATTACACTTAGTCGTTTTTCGAAAATGGGAAGCGCACTGGCTAATGGCTAAGTGCCAATGGCTGGTTCTGCTAATTGCCATTTGCCAATTGCTTCTTTCAGTCATAATGGTGCAGGGTACGCACCGTAACACCGGCTTTTTCAGCAAACTCGCTCACTTTAAACATCTTTTCTGTCTCTCCGCATCATCTATGGGGCCTCACGTAGGGTGAGGCTCAAGCACAAAAGTTTACCTTTTAGAGGCCATGTCCTCGGGCAGCAGAACTGCCTTAATTCGCATCCGAGTAAGGGAAGCAGGTCCCATTGAATGCGTAATTTTAAGGTCTTCGATTTTAAGACAGTCATGATTGTTGCCGTGGTGCTATGTGCCGCTGCCGTGTCTCCGGCCAAACTGCGTCAAGTTGGAACGGTAGACCTGCCGGGACAGCCGGGTTTCAATGAAGTTGCCATGGCCAACGGCCAGGTCGTGATCAGCCGCCCTGCCACCAACACCATTGAGATCTTCAGTCCTGTAAAGCGCCGCGTGATCGCGCGCATTTCCCAGGTGGATGGCCCCCGTGGCATTGCCGTCGATGACGCAGCTTCACGCGTCTATGTCGCCCTGTCAGGCAGCAACAGCATCGCCGTGATCAATAGCCACAACTGGATTGTCGAGAAGCTGGTGCAGGTGCAGAGCCGTCCGGAAAAACTATTGTGGGTCCCGGAAACCAAGACTCTTTATGCCGCCAGCACGTTTAATCGCACCGTCAGCACCATTGACCCGATCGAGGGCCGTGAGAGCGGTGTTACTGAGTTGAACGCGCTGCCTGAGGACCTGGTCTACGATGCCAGCCGTCGCGAATTGTTCGTGAGCCTTCAGGACGTCAGCGAAATTGCCGTGATTGATCGCACCAATAAGATCGTCCAGCGGTTCCGTGTGACCGCCTCGGAGCCAACGGGACTCGCCCTCGATAGCGCCCGCAATCGCCTCTATGTCGCCGTGCGTTACGCCGTAGTGGTGCTGAACCTTGACAATGGCTCAGAGGTATTGCGGATCCCAGCTCCCGGTGGAACCGATGCCCTGATTCTTGATCCCAGCGGTTCGCTGCTCTACGCCGCGGGCGGCGATGGCTCCGTTCTTGCCATCGACCTCAACCGCAACGTGGTCGACCATGAAATGTCCACAGACGTAAAAGGATTCAGCCTCGCCTTTGATGCCGCGCACAAAATGCTCTTCATGCCCGGCGCACGCGAAGGCCGCTCCAAGATGGTAATCCTCAGCCCCAGCCCTATTGCTGAGCAGGTCCGGCCACAAACGGCTGAGAACCCTCCCAAGGGCGACCAGACTGCCATGAAGAAGTAGCACTCTCGATCATCTGAGTTTCTGACATACCGTGCTAGACTGCGCCTCATGTCTGCCACACCCGCGGTGTCCCAAAATGACGCCCAAACTCCGATACTTTGCCGTTTAGCACCAATGCCAGAGTGCCCCAAAGCACACTCTGAACGGCGGACCATTTTCCTCATACTGGGTGTGGTGTGTCTTCCTATAGCGTGGGTCGGTCTAATGATCTGGTCTCCTGCCTTCTTGCAAGTTTCTGAGCGGATGCTCAAACCACTCGGCGACTTTATTGATCAGACTTTTTCCGCCGACACAATAGCGCAAGCCTTTTTGACGATACCAGCCTGCTTGTTCGCGGTAGTCGTGGTGCATGAATTTGGGCATCTCTTTATGGGCCTTGGTATGGGTTTTACTCTCGAGTCGATTCGTGTCGGACCTTTAGCGTTCAGTCCGCCGTTCAAGTTTTCGTTCAAAATCGAATCGAAGACCGGAGCGAGCGGACGAGTTCTTATGCTCCCGCCCACAACTGAGCAGCTCGGTGCCAGAGCTCTCTTGTTTATCCTGGGCGGACCACTGGCCAACCTGCTGTCGGGATCATTGATGCTGATTTTGTTCGAACGACATCAGGTGTCAAATCTCTTCTCCGGTCTTTCGCTGTTGGTGGGATTTGGGAACCTCATTCCATTTCGGAGACTTGCAGCAGTTTCTGACGGTAAGAGAATCGTGATGATTTTGAGAAACAAAGCGCAAGGCGAGCGTTTGCTGGCGTTGATGCGTCTGGGTGCCGACATGAAGAACGGTATCAAATTCAAAGACCTTTCGCCTGCGTTCATTGCAAAAGCTATCTCTGTTAAGGATGATTCACCGGATACAGTTGGCGCTTTTTTGTGCGCTTATGGAGTGGCAGTGGATAGGGACCAGATCGACGAGGCTGCTTTGCTTCTGGAGACGTGCCTTGAGCACGCCCCGTTTGTCTCTCCTTCCGTTCGTGATGCTCTACGCAGTGACGCCGCTGTATTTCTGGCGAGAAAGCGGAAATGTGTTGATCTTGCTGAGCAATGGATGGCGGAGATTTCCGCAAAACCATATCATCCAGGGTTACAGTTAAGGGCTCAGGCTGCAATTCTAGAGGCTCAAGGAAATATCGACGGAGCTCTCAATAAGCTGAAGGAACTTGAGGCCGAATATAGAAAGGTACACGGAGCCTTCTATAGGGAATATTCTCTTCGCGCTGTAATGGAATGGAGAGAAGAATTGGAGAAAACAAGAGTGTTGGACCATGCCTGAGCCAATTCCGCCCTCCTACCTCTCATCTTGCTATAATCCTCCGCCAGCTACTCCCTTCCACTCCTTAAAGGCGGATTTATGCAAAAATCAGTAGTTGTCCTTTTCTTTCTCATGAGCACATTCCTGCAAGCAGCCGATGACAAGCCCGTAGCCACCGCAGCAGCCACTCCGCCGGTTGCCAAAAAAGTCCACACGGAAAGCCATATCAACGGCGGCACGCTGGTGGACGATTACCACTGGCTGAAGGAGAAATCCAATCCCGAAGTGGCGCAGTACCTGGAAGCGGAAAATGCCTACTCTGACTCCGTCATGAAGCCGACATCGGCCCTCCAGCAGAAGCTTTATGACGAGATGATCAGCCACATCAAGGAAACCGATGTCAACGTGCCTTACAAGCAGGGTGAGTACTTCTATTACTCGCGTTGGGAAAAGGGAAAGCAGTATCCAATTCTTGCGCGCAAGAAGGGCAACACCGAAGCGGCGGAAGAAATCACCATCGATGTCAACGAACTGGCCAAAGGCCAGACCTTCATGGCGCTGGGCGCGGGTGACGTGAGTCCTGATGGCAATCTGCTGGCGTATTCCACTGACAATACCGGCTTCCGCCAGTACAAGCTCTACGTGCGCGATCTGCGCACCGGCAAAGATTCACCGGTGATCGCCGAGAAAGTCGGCTCGGTGGCCTGGGCCGCTGACAATCAGACCATCTTCTATACCGTGGAAGAAGACAAGACCAAGCGGCAATATCGCTTGTATCGCCACAGCCTGGCAACAGGGAAAGACGACTTAGTCTATGAAGAGCCGGATGAGCGTTTCAACGTTGGCGTGGGCAAAACGCGCAGCAACAAGTTTCTGCTGCTGGAAGTTGGCAGCCACACAACATCAGAAGTCCGCTATCTTGATGCATCCACGCCCACTGCGGAGTGGAAGTTGATTGCGCCGCGCAAGCAGGACATCGAATATTACGCCGATCATCGCGGCGACCAGTTCTTTATCCGCACCAATGACAAGGGCCGCAACTATCGTCTGGTAACTGCGCCCGTGAATGATCCCTCGGTCGCAAACTGGAAAGAGATCATACCCGTCCGTCCGGATGTCATGCTCAACGGCATCGACGTTTTTGAAGACTTTTATGTTCTGGAAGAGCGCCAGAATGCTCTGCCGGAACTTACCATCGTGAATCTGGCCAGCGGAGAAAAGAAGCGCATCGCGTTTCCTGAGCCGGTGTACATGGCGAACCCGCAGACCAACCGCGAATTCAAGACCAAAGCCTTTCGCTATAGCTACCAGTCATTGGTCACGCCGGCGTCCGTCTTTGACTATGACGTAGAGAAGCACACCTCAACGTTGCTGAAACAGACAGAGGTCCCCGGCGGTTATGACGCGACTAAATACGCCTCTGAACGCGTCTGGGCCACAGCGAAAGATGGCGTGAAAATTCCCATCTCTGTGGTCTATCGCAAGGACATGAAGAAGGCGGACGGTTCCAATCCGCTTTATGTCTACAGCTATGGATCTTACGGAATCATTGTTCCTGTAACGTTTGGCGCCACGCGCCTGTCACTGCTGGATCGCGGCGTCGTCATGGCCTACGCGCACATTCGCGGCGGCGGAGACATGGGCAAGCCCTGGCATGATGCCGGCCGCATGATGAACAAGATGAACACCTTCACTGACTTCATCGCCGCTACTGAGCATCTCGTCGCCAACAAGTACGGCTCGCGTGACAAGATTGCCATTGAAGGCGGATCCGCCGGCGGACTCTTGATGGGCGCCGTCACCAACATGCGTCCTGATCTGTTCAAAGTTGTGGTCTCACATGTTCCGTTCGTTGACGTGATGAACACCATGCTTGACGCATCGCTTCCGCTGACTGTCGGCGAATACGAAGAATGGGGCAATCCCAACGAGAAGCCCGCGTTCGATTACATGTTGAAGTATTCGCCGTATGACAATCTGAAAAAGGCGGCGTATCCGGCCATCCTGGTAAAAACCTCATTCAACGATAGCCAGGTGATGTATTGGGAGCCGGCCAAGTACACCGCCAAGCTGCGCACCTTGAAAGATGACAAACATGTGCTGCTGCTCAAGACCAACATGGGCGCAGGCCACGGCGGAGCCTCCGGACGTTACGACCGCTTCCATGAAGTTGCTTTTGACTACGCGTTCATCCTGACGCAGCTTGGAATCGAAAGTGCTCCAGGAAACGGCGGAAAATAGCATTCAGCATTCAGCACTTGCAAATAGCATTCAGCATTAAGCATTCAGCCCCGTAACATTCTTGCGGGGCTGAACTTTTCTTGCTGCAGATCGCGGATTGCTTGACCCTGCCCGCAAGGCCATCCTGAAGTCTCACGTGCCGTCTCACGGCTGAATGCTGACTGCTGATTGCTGAGTGCTTCGAAACGCACACCAATCACCAAGTACCAACCACCAATTACCGCTTTTACGCCGCAGGCTTCTTCTTGTCGCCCATTTTGCGTAGCTGTTTCAGGATGCTGGCCTTGTTCTTGCTGTGTTTTTCCTCGTTCACGGTAACTGGCTGATCTTCCTCGGTACGGTTTTTGCTTTCACCGCGGTAAGACTGCAGGGGTGTGGTTCCTGGATCCTGCGCCTCGGTTTCTCCGGTCTTGGGATCAGTGATATAAAGCAGGTCAGCCAGATCGCTGGCATGTTCTTCTTCGTTAGCCAGAATCTGTTCCACCACGCGCCGCGTTGTGGGATCTTTCTCTCCAAAATGCCGGATCATGTCGCGATAGACGTCAATCACGATTCGTTCTGCAATCAGGTCTTCTTTGATCATGTCGGCCAGCGTTTCGCCTTCCACATACTGAGTCACTGACCGTTCCAGCAGGTTTTTCGGATTAAAATCAGGTTTGCCGCCCAGCTGTTGAATCCGCTCCGCCAGCAGGTCGGCATGTTCGCGCTCTTCGTCGGCATGCTCCTTGAATTCGTCCGATACCGCCTTGGCATGTACGCCGGTCGCCATGAAGTAATGGTGTGTGTAGCGCAACACGCACACAATTTCTGTCGCCAGCGCTTCGTTGAGAATCTCCACGGTCTTGTGAGCGTCGCCTTTGTAGCTTTCAGTTACGGCGCCATCTTCCATTTTTTTCAGCGCACGCTGGCGCAGGTGTTCAACGTCTTTCACGAAGTTGGGCATAGTATTTCCTCTGAGGGTAAGAATGAATGCGGCAACTAGGGTTGGATTGCCGGTAACGCGGCCGAGATGCCCTGCGATAAAATGGCATGGGCCGACCAATGAAATTCAGGTATCGCATAATGTTTTTGGCGTTCGGCGGGTTTGTTCTGGCCCGTGGGTGGACTCGCTACGTCGATTATGGAGTCTTTCCGGTCCTGAACGGTAAGCTGCAGCCGGTGTATCCGATCGGTATCGTCATCATTGGAGTCGTCTGTATGGCACTGGCGTTTCTGCCTAACCATTTGAAGATTGAGCGGGATCCGAAGTCCCCGAAAGTATTGCGATTCAGAAAATTTCGCTAACAAGGCACATAAATGCGCCCGGAGATAACTTGCTTCAATCCTTTCCTTCCTCAAGCGCCGTAGGCGCGAAATGAGTTAGCCCAGACCGGGAGGTCTGGGAAAGGAAAGAAGAAGCATACGAGCCCCGTAGGGGGCGGCACGCTCTCCATACTGTTTGTGCTCATTTATATTTCTCCACCCACTCTGGGACCACCGGTTCGCGGCTCCCATCTACCTTCACGTCTAAAGTCCTCGCCCAGCGGTAGCCCCACATTGGCCCATAGGCCGTCGGATACTTTTCCGGAGTCTGATATGCGGGATCGCTCTGCGCTTGCTCGAGTGTTACAAAGCGGTACTTCGCCTCTTCGAAAACGCTCAGGACCTGGTCAATCACATCGGCGTTCAACTGGTTCGCGTGCAGCACCATCACCTGTGGAATCTCATGTCCAAATATCTGCTGATGAAGTTGCGCATAGTAGGCAAGCTCCTGGGCCGTGAATTGAATATAGGCCGTGCGGAGCCGCTTTGCGGCGTCCATATCTTTGCGTTCCAACATCAGTCCATAGGCGCGCGCGAACACCCAGTCTTCATTTTCCACCGTGCACGTGGCAACTTTGTAGCCGCGCTGTCTGAGGAAAGCTGCCACCTCGGCGTGCTTCTTTTCCGTCTCCCCGGAATGATTGAAAGGGAAGCGCAGGTAGCGCACAGGCCGCCCGGCGTTATCCATCAACGTCTTTACGGATGCTTCTCCATCCACCACCTCCCGCTCAAATTGTTCTAATTTCATTTCGTTCAAATCGGAATGGGAAAAGGTGTGGTTCCCCAGATCGTAGCCGGATTTGATCCATTCGTTCAGGATCGCGCGGCTTTCTTCCGTCGCGCCGTCCGCCTGCACCTTCTTTTCGTTGACGAAAGCGATGGCCCACGCATGATGTCTCTTCAACCCTTTCAAAATCGCCCTGTTGACCCGTCGCGTCTCGGCAATTCGCTCCGCGGTCGTGGAAAATGCTGGCGAAGCTTCCAGCACCAGCGGCAGATCGTCAAAGGTAAGCGCCACCGTTCTATTTTGCGCATAGGCGGCATTAACCAGGAACAGGAACAACAAAGCGAGTCCGAGACGCATGTAGTTGAGTATCGCCAATGAGAGTACTCAATCGCAATGCGCCAAAAACAAAACCGGCCGCAGCTGGTTGGCTGCGACCGGGTTATTTGGAGCGATGGAGAGAGCTTGTTTGATCTCTACTTTTGATTAGCGAACGCGGCGGGCAATCATCTGCCATGCCGTGCCGTCCCAGAACAGAAGCCCGCGGACCCGAGCCGTACCGCCATTGGCTGGCGTTGTGCGCACATCCGTTGCTGCCGATTTGGTCACGTGTACCACTGTCTGTCCGGAGATGATTCTCAGGTGCGAATCAGCGGCCAGGTTGAGATCGAAGCTGTTCGCCGCCAGGTTAGCTACGGTTCCGGATACACCCTGCTGCTGCAGCTTGATCTTGTCCGGAGTGATGCTGCCGCTTTCCGGCGGTACAGCTGCGTCACTTTCAATTTCCACGCGCTGACCCTGATGGATTGTGGTTGGTCCGAAGGAGAGCGTGCTCGGAACGCTGCCACCGAAGCCGTTGCCGCCGTCCACTCTGAACTTGCTGGCGTTGAGTCCGGCAATATTCACGCTGAAGCTGGCGCCGACTTTCGTGTCATCCATGCCGCTGCCGATTCCGTCATCTGCGCTGATGGTCAGCGTGGTTCCGGAGATCACAGTGATCAGGCCTTCAACTTCCGAGCCCGTGTTGGATTCCAGACCTTCCACTTCCTTCGCGAATAGGCTGCCGTCAGACTTGGTGAAGCCTTCCACTTTTACGATCTGGTTGGCCAGAGTCGCAGCCGTCACGCCGTCACTGAATTGAGTGGTGGAGTCAAAGCTGAAGGTCAGCGACGACTTGGTTTGTCCGACGGAAAGAACGAAGCTGTTTGCCGTGGCTGAAGTCACCGTACCGCGTATGTCTTCAATTTCCCCATCATCGTCCTGCTGGTTGGCTTGTGCGCCTGGTGCTTTGGCAGTGATCGTAAATGACGTTGGGCCAAACGCGATGCCGTTGACCACGCCGCCGGCCAGAGTCACAGAGTTGGCCAGGTTCACGTCAATGCTGATGACCATAGGAGAAGCGCCGATGGTGAGCGCAGGGCTCAATGGCACGGTAATCTGCGAGCTGGCCGGACCGTTAATGTGAACGGGTGTGCCAGTGCCGCTCAGGAAAGTCAGCTCAGCATTGGTGAGCGTAAGATTGGCGGCGGTGAAGCTTCCCTGGGGAAGATTGCCCAGAGCGAACGGTTCAAATTTTCCGGAAGCGTGGCTGAGTTCCAGACGATTGTTTGCGCCAACGGGAATGCTGACCGCTGCGCCGCCACCGCTGGGCGTGAGAGTAAGGGCTGAGACGGTGACTTCAAATGAAACCACGCTGTCCGCGGGTGCGTCACCGAAACGGACTTGGGCATTAGCAGCCCCAGCTGTGCCGGGCGTCGGCGTGGGGTTTGGGGACAAAGCCGTGGACGAACCGCCACCGCCGCATCCTGCGGCGAATACCAGCGCTGTTACTACCATGACCGCAACCATGGCCTTGCCGGCCGAATGTGCAAACGTTTTCCAGGTGTTCGAATTCATTTCAAGATCTCCTTTAGGTGGACTTCTTTTTTGTGTGCGACCCTGAGTCCTGTGGGTCTTTTGAGTAACTGCTAACCGGCTGCTGCTGACCTAAAGGGCCCTGATGAGGGGGATCAGAAATCCCAAACTCTTCCGTCGAATGCGTCAGCTTTCCTGCCCGCTTATTAAGTGCCGGTTTCAAGTTACTCTGATGGGTAAGACACGAAGATTTCCCGGTTGGAACAACTTTTTAAGACTCAGGCTCAGCGGCCTCGGGATCATGGGCAAAGAGCGCTCCTGGCCAAAAAAATCACCGAATTCGAAGAATGAGCAGGTTTCCATTGATTCTTATTGTCAGGGCTATGGAATGTGCAATTGCCTGACAAGGGCAGAGTACATTTCTCCGCGCTCTGCCGGATGTGACGGAGATCACCGATCTTGAGGTCAAAGTGCGGTCGAAGCCATTCTCGCGGGCGGAATAGCTGTATTTGACTGCCCCGGGCAACGGCTTGCATAATGGATATCATCCGAACGAACGTTCGGTAAGGCACTATGTCCCTGGTCCCCCTCGATACCCGATCTGCCATCGCCCCGGCCAGCGTGCGTAAGGGCCGCCGCGGTCGTCGTGCCAATGCCAAGTCCCCTGACAGCCGTTATCGGGAACCAGATGGAGAGGCTGTTGGAGCATGCGGCCAGTATCTTCTGTGATAAAGGGTATGAAGGCGCCTCCATGCGCGACCTGTCGCGCGCCTGCGGTATGTCACTGGCCGGCCTCTATCATTATTTCTCTTCCAAGGAAGAGCTGCTTTACCTCATTCAGAAACATGCCTTTCGCACCATCATTGATCAGGTCAAAGACCGGCTCACGGCATCCAATGACCCGGAACAGCGGGTCCGCATCTTTATAGAGAGCCATCTTGAGTATTTTCTGGCCAACAAAGAAGCCATGAAGGTGCTCACCCATGAAGATGAGACTCTGAAAAATGGACGCGGCGCGGAAATCCGTGCCATTAAGCGTGAGTACTACCGCATCTGTTTTGATCTGCTGGAAGATCTGAAACGTGCGCAAGGTTTAGAATTCTCGGGGCGACTGGCCGTGCTCAGTCTGTTCGGCATGATCAACTGGATTTACACCTGGCACAATCCCCGGTCGGATGCGGGAGCCAAAGTTCTCGCCCGCGAGATGGGCGACATTTTTCTGCACGGAGTGGTGCAGCGCAGTACTAAAAACAAAGTTTCGAAAGCGCGGCCGTAATTTTGCAAGCCTGATTTTGCAAGTAATGCAGGCCGCAGGCAAGAACGTGAGATTGAAAAATTACAAAGACCTGGCAATTAAAAGATCTGGAAATTAAAGGAGCTACGAATCATGGCGACAACCACTGCATCTGAAACCAAGACCCTGGTGAATTATCGCGTTGAAGATGGCATCGCAATCATCGAACTGTGCGATCCGCCGGCCAATACCTACACCTATGAAATGAACCGGCAGTTGGATGAATGCATCCTCAAGGCGCGCATGGACAACAACGTCTATGTTCTGCTCCTTACCGGTGCGGGCGACAAATTCTTCTCCGCTGGAGCCAACATCAAAATGCTCTCCACCGTTGATCCTACGTTTAAGTATTATTTCTGCCTGCATGCCAATGAAATGCTGCTTCGCCTGGAGCACACACCCAAGCTGGTCATCGCCGCCATCAACGGTCACTGCGTCGGCGGCGGACTGGAAATCGCCATGGCTGCTGACCTCCGCATTGCCCGTCGCGACGCCGGCAAGATCGGCCTGCCGGAAATCAACCTCGGCGTTTTGCCCGGCACCGGCGGCACTCAGCGCCTAAGCCGCATGGTGGGCAAGAGCAAAGCCATTGAACTCATGGTCACCGGCAACACGTTTACGTTCGAAGAGGCCAAGGAGTACGGCATCATCAACGACATTTACGAGCGTGACAACTTCATGGAAAACGTAATGGAGTATGCGCGCCAGTTCACACCGCCGAACAAAGCCGCCAAGGCCGTTGGCAACATCAAACGATCAGTCCAGAGCGGATGGGAAGTCCCGATGGAATCAGCGTTGGCCATCGAACGCGAATTGCAACAGCGTCTCTTTGCCAGCGAAGACGCCAAGGAAGGCCTGGCCGCATACGTGGACAAGCGTCCGGCGACTTTTACGGCGAAGTAGGGCGTTTTTCTGAAATCCCGAGCAGAGCGAGGGATCCCTATAGGCTCGGTGCTCTCGATGTTTTACATCCCGAGCAATGCGAGGGAACCCTATCGCTGAACAGGGTGGAGCAGGCCTTTAGGCCTGCGGTGAGAGAGAAATCAATCGGGCTTTAGCCACTGAGGTTACCTCGGCGGCTAAAGCCGGCAGTCTCGCAACATGAAACGCAGGGCTGAAGCCCTGCTCCACCCTCAAACTGATGAGGCTGTGCAACTGTCCAAGACAAAGCTAGCCGCCAGAAGCTAGCAGCTAGAGGCTCAATAATGATCGCAGCAACAAAAGCAAAAGTCGCACCCGGGAAACTGCTCATCAATGGCCAATGGAGTGATGGTTCGGGCAAACCGTTTGACACCATCAATCCGGCCACCGGAGAAGTACTCACGCAGGTCGCCGACGCAAGCGCCCATGACGTTGATCAGGCCGTGATCGCTGCCCGCAAGGCCTTCGATGACACCGCCGGCCCGTGGCGCAAGATGTCAGCCAGTGATCGTGGCAAGATCCTGTGGAAAATTGCCGACCTGCTGGAAAAGAACATTGAAGAACTGGCTGAGCTGGAGACGCTCGACAATGGCAAGCCAATCTTCGAATCGCGCTACGTCGATATGCCCATGGTCGCCGACGTGTTCCGTTACTTTGCCGGGTGGGCAACCAAGATCCATGGCGAAACCGTGAACACCTTCAGCAACGCATTCACATATACGCTGCGCGAACCGGTGGGCGTCGTGGGCGCCATTGTTGCCTGGAATTTTCCGCTGCTTCTTGCCAGTTGGAAGCTTGGTCCCGCTCTGGCTTGCGGCAACACCGTTGTTTTAAAGCCTGCGGAAGATACTTCACTCACGGCTCTGCGTTTTGGTGAACTGTGTCTGGAAGCCGGTCTGCCTCCAGGTGTTCTCAACATCGTCACCGGCGGTCCAGCCACCGGACAGGCTCTGGTGAAACATCCGGGCATCGACAAAGTTGCTTTCACCGGGTCCACATCCGTAGGCAAAGAGATCATGCGTGCTTCCGCCGATACTCTTAAACGCGTGACGCTGGAACTCGGCGGCAAGTCGCCCAACATCGTCTTCTCTGACTCCTCCATGGACGCCGCTATCAAAGGCGCCGTGAATGGCATCTTCTACGGCAAAGGCGAGGTCTGCTGTGCCGGCTCGCGCCTGTTCGTCGAAAAGAAAGTTGAAGACGAGTTCGTCACCAAGCTCGTCGAGTATTGCAAGAAGATTAAGCTGGGTGATCCGATGGACCCCAAGACGCGTCTTGGGGCGATCGTCAGCCAGAAACAGATGGAGACCGTGCTTGGCTATATCGAAGCCGGCAAAAAAGAAGGCGCAACGCTGCTCTCGGGCGGCAAGCGCGCCAGCGTGAATGGCGACCACGGCTTCTACATCGAGCCCACCGTTTTCGGCGGCGTGAAGAACGATATGAAGATTGCGCAGGAAGAGATCTTCGGTCCCGTCCTGGCTACCTTGACATTTGAAGACATGGACGAAGTCGCCGAACTGGCCAACAAAAACGTATACGGTCTGGCCGCCGCGGTCTGGACCAATGACTTGAAGAAAGCGCATCAGCTTTCGCGTCGCCTGAAAGCCGGAACGGTATGGATCAATACCTACGGACTGATGGACGCAGCGCTTCCTTTCGGCGGATTCAAACAGTCCGGCTTCGGCCGCGAACTGGGAATGCATGCGATTGAGCACTACACCGAGCTGAAAACGGTGTGGATGAATTTGTGATGGGTTTTGAAATCTCTCGAGCATAGCGAGGGATCCCTATCGCCAGATCAATGTTGGCGAAGACCGATTTTGGCAGCATTCGAACGTCCAGCAATCTCGCATGTTGCCACTTGCTGTAACCGAACGGTAATCCAGCGCCGTAGGCGCGAAATAAGTTAGCCCAGCGCGTAAGCGCTGGGTAGAGATCACAACAGAATCGAGCCCCGGAGGGGCGGCACAGAATATACGGAGCTTACATGCCTGGAAAAATCCACAAGATCGGCACATTCAGTGACTGGATCGGCATCTTCAACGAATGGCGGCAGGAAGTCGGCGTTGATCATGACCAGATCAAAAATTTTAAATTTGACACTCTGTATGGCGCCATTGAGACAGATGAGATTACCTTCGGTTATTACAAAGGCCGCAACAAGTGGGAGAACCTGCGCCAGATTCCCACGCAGAACATGCGTGACGCGCTGCTGAACCTCATCGTCTATCAGGGCGATACCGAGTTCGCCAGCGTGGAGCAGCAGCGCTATCTTTTTGAGAGCGCGCCCAGTGACTATGATCGTTCCTGCCTCACCCGCGTGATGATTGAAGAAATGCGGCACGGCTGGCAGATGTGCGCGCTGCTGATTGACTTCTTCGGCGAAACCGGGAAGATCGAAGCCAAGAAAATGCTCGACCGCCGCGCCTATGAAAACAAGCGCCTGCTGGGCAGCTTCAATGAAGAGTGCGATAACTGGCTGGATTTCTTCGCCTTCACTGACTTCGTGGATCGTGACGGCAAGTTCCAGCTCCAGATGCTCAAGTACTCCGCCTTCGCCCCGCTTGGCCGCTCCATGAGTTACATGCTCAAGGAAGAAGCCTTCCACATGGGGACCGGCAATACCGGCCTGGCGCGCATCGCCGAAGCCGGCATCGTTCCTTCCTGGCTGATGCAGAAATATCTGAACAAATGGATCTCGAGCTCATACGACCTTTTCGGCACAGACAGCTCTTCTTCCGCGCAATGGGCTTATACCTGGGGATTGAAAGGCCGCTATGACGAGCCGGCAAATCCGCACGCGGCGAACATGGAAGATCTGAACGACTACAATCGCCATCTCTATCGCGACGAGTGCGTAACGCTGGTCAAACGCATCAGCGCAGCGCAGAAAGGCAATGGCACACCGCTGTATTGTCCGGACATCAAGTTCAACCGCAACATCGGCAAGTGGAAACATCAGATGTTCCATCCCCAGACAGGCCAGCCGATGGAAGAAAAGGAATATCGCGAGCAGCTCGATTCCTGGATGCCGAATGCTGCCGACAAAAAGCTGCTGATGGACATCATCGGCTCAGAGAAGAAGTGGATTGCCCCCCGCCTGGGCGGCAGAGATCCGCTGGTCACGATTGGTGAAGTGAGAAAGAATGCGATCAACGCGGTGCAGTAACGGCGACAAAACAAGAGAATAAAAAAATCAGGGCTGCCGTTTGGCGGCCCTGATTTTTATTGAATGAACATCAACGCTTGGGCGGGTACCTTATTTCGGGCCCTCGTCCACGTTGGTGCGGTTCGGTGGAGCACCCTTTGGAACGGTCTTAAAAGTGTTCATCGCTCCCACAGGCTGTCCGTTGGCCGTCATCTGATAGTAGTAAATAGTGTCGGGTTGCAGGTTGTTGAGTTTTGCCCGGTGGTTGGTGCCGTGCGGGTTTTCGACCGCATCTGCAGTCTGGGTTATGCTATTCGCAGCCGTACCAAATTTGGCCTGCATATCGACGGGGTTTGCGGTGGTCCACGCAATTACCGCGTCGTGGTCGCTGACATATTCGATAACGGGTCCTTTAGTGACGCCCGCAGTTTGGGCACGCGCAGCGATCTGAGCTGGGGTTAAGGCCGGAGTCTGGGCTGGAGCTGCGGCTGGTGTCTGAGCTGCTCCAAGACAAATGGAGAGCAGCAGAACTGCAGCCAGTGTAAAGAGTTTCATACGAGTCTCCCATGACAAGAAATACTAGTTGCTAATTGTGCGAAGCGTAAAAATGGGGCAAAGGTTGTCTCACGTCGGGATCTTGCGAACTGTTGGTGTGGAGCAGAGTCTCACCATTTCGTTTGCGAGCCATCAGCCAGAGTAGTTGCTATCATGATGGCTGCCGATGAGAGTCTGAGGAGCTCTGAAATTCCAGCAGCTATGAACTACACATTGAATGAACTGATGGTGGCAGCAGCCGCTCGGGAAATCAAAGATGGTGAAGTCGTATTTGTCGGCATGCGGCTGCCCTTGATTGCGTTTGTGGTCGCCAGGAAGACGCATGCGCCGAACGCCGTAGGTTTATTTGAGAATGGCGTGATCCGTACAACCCCATCGCCTGAACTGATCTACACCATGGCCGACCCGCCGAATATCAAAGGCGCAACCCAGTGTCTGGACATGGCCAGCCTTATGGGCATGCTGCAATCCGGACGCGTGAATCTCGGCTTCCTCGGCGCCGCTGAGGTGGATAAGTATGGCAATCTGAACTCCACGCAGGTGCAGGGTAAGAACGGCCTTGTCCGTCTGCCGGGATCGGGCGGCGCGTGCGACATCGCATCTCTCGCCCACCGTTTCGTCTCTCTTCTGGAACACTCGCGCCATCGGCTGCCGGAGAAAGTCAGCTATATCACCAGTCCCGGCAACGGTGAAGGCGGCAACTGGCGCAGGCGCGTGGGCCTGCCACGCGGGGGACCATCGGCGGTCATCACCAGCAAATGTGTTCTGCGCTTTGCCTCCGACACCGGCGAAGCTTATCTCTCCACGGTCCATCCCGGCATAACCGTTGACGACGTGCAGGCGAACACCGGATGGAAACTAAACCTCGCCGCCGATGTGAAGCCCACGCCTGAACCTACCGCTGCCGAACTCAAGGCCATTCGCGAATATGATACGAAGGGTTTCTGGACGAGCTAGGCTTTTGGGTTTTCTGGTGCTTTTGTTTTTATCCCGAACGAAGTGAGGATCCCTACAACCGCGATGATGATAAGTGGAACTGGTTTTACTAATGGCTAAGTGCTAAAGGCCAAGTGCTAGTACGCGAGTCGGGATCCCTCGATCTGCTCGGACTAGAGCATGCGGTGTCTACGTGGTAGATTTGGTAGGTTGATCTTGCAAGGAGCTCCCCATGAACAAACGAGTGATCGGCCTGGGCGGCATCTTCTTCAAGGCCCAGGACCCAGCAAAGATGTATGAGTGGTATCAGAAGCATCTGGGCATCGAGAGCAATCCCCATGTAGGCGCCAAGTTTCAGTGGCGACGCCCTGACAATCCTGATGACCAGAGGGTCACTGTCTGGTCCATCTTTCCACATCACACCAAATACTTTGAACCCAGCTCGGCGCAATTCATGATCAACTATCAGGTGGAAGATCTTGATGCCGTGCTGGATGCCCTTCGTGCCGAAGGCGTGACGATTGATCCCAAGCGTCAGGACGCTGAGTATGGACGCTTCGCCTGGATCATCGACCCGGAAGGCAACAAGATCGAGTTGTGGGAGCCGCCGAAGGCGTGACCTCTTCTCCCCGCATTATTGTGTGCCATGAAGCCGCGCTCGCCCGCATCACGCTCTCGCATCCCCCATTGAACGTGATCGACTTCCAGATGATGGACGAGCTTCGGGATGCTCTCGCCCAGGCCGAACAACAGCCGCAGATTTCCACCATTCTTCTGGACGGTAATGCAAAAGCCTTCTCCGCCGGCGTTGACGTGGCTGTGCACACACCGGAACTGATCAAGACCATGTTTGAGAAGTTTCACGGGCTGATCATGCAGATGGTGAAGCTATCCAAAATAACCATTGCCGAAGTTCAGGGTGCGTGCCTGGGCGGCGGCGCGGAACTCGCCATGGTGTGCGATATGTGCTTCACCACGCCCGACGCGAAATGGGGCTTCCCGGAAATCACACTCGGGTGCTACCCGCCAGTGGCATGTACGGCATTGGCTGCCCTGGTCGGCGAGAAGCGTGCCGCTGACCTGATCTTTACCGGACGGACTTTCTCAGGCAGGGAGGCCGCCGACTGGGGCCTTGCCACCGAAGCTCACTCCGGCGACGATCTTCAGCAGGCCATCCAGAGCCGGCTCGATCATCTATACGGGCTCAGCCCGGCCGCTCTCGCTCACGCCAAGAAAGCTTTCTATGCCTGGGATTCCATCCATCTGGATAAGGGTCTGGCCCGCGCGGAGAAGATTTACGTCGAAGAACTGATGAAGACGGACGACGCGAAAGAAGGCGTGCAGGCGTGGATGGAAAAGAGGAAGCCGGTGTGGAAAGGTTTTTGAAATCTCGAACGAAGTGAGAGATCCCTACTTGCTCCCAAGTACTTAGCCTTTAGCCCTTAGTAAACCGGCACTTTAAAATCATCGAGACGATAGGGATCCCTCGCTACGCTCAGGATTTGAAGAAAAAACCGGCGATCCCTCGCTGCGCTCGAGACATTGAAAAACACTGGGCCCGGGATCGGGAAAAATCTGCGCAGGACCTTGGAAAACTCAGCTACTAGGGGAATTCAACAGACTCCGTGCACCGTTCCTTTCCACAAGGGAGCGTTTCCATCAGCACTCGCACCACATTTTCTCCCATGATTTTTCGGATCTCCTGCTCGGAGAATCCTTCCTGAAGCAGAGCGTCCGTTACCAGCACCCAGCCGCTGGAATCGAACGGCGCGGTCACGGCGCCATCGAAGTCCGATCCAAGCGCCACATGATCGACGCCTACGACAGACACCGCATGATGTATTGCTCTGGCAGTGGCCTTCGCATCGGTGCCGCACGTCGCCGTATCCCACAGTCCAATTCCAATCACCCCGCCGGTCTTCGCCACGGCCTGCAACTCTTCATCGGACAAATTGCGCGGATTGTCACACGTGGCTTTCACGCCGGTATGGGATACCAGCAGCGGACGCGTTGCCATGGCCGTCACATCACGCAGCGTTGCCGGTGACGCGTGCGCCAGATCAATGATGATATTTTTTGCTTCCAGTGCGTGAACCCACTTCCGGCCAAGGTCCGTGAGTCCTCCTTTATTCATACCTGCCGCCGCGCCGCCGATCGCCGTATCCGTAAAGTGAGTGGGCGCCATCATGCGTATGCCGGAGTTGAAAAGAGCGTTCAGGTTCTGCAGCTTGCCTTCCAGAGGCTGCGAGCCTTCAGTGCCAAGAAAGCCGGCGACCTGCCCAGGCGTCCGCGTAGAAAGATATTGCTGCAAATCGGTTCGCGACTGGATAATCACCAGCCTGCCGTTTGATTTTTCCGCGAAGTGATGGAGCCGGGCTGCCTCATACATCGCGCGCGCTTTCGGGCTGTTCCATGTGTTGGGCGGCCACAGCTCAGCAATGGAGAGAAGCGTGATCTGGTCAGTGTCGTCAGAGTTCCTGTAAATGTTCAACCCGCGCGGGCTGGTGGTGACCAGTGTGAAGGCCTGTATGGCGACATTGCCTTCGGCGAGCCGTGGGATATCGACATGTCCCCGCTTGCCGCGTTCCAGCAGGTTGCGGTCCCAAAGGAGGCTGTCGGCATGAAGATCGGCTACGATCATTCGTTTGTGCAGCGCTTCCGCCTCTGCGGACGCCTGATAGGGTGGTGGTTTCAACACCTTGTTCATCCGGTTCTCGACGATGGCGGGCACAATGAAGTGTGCGACTGCCACAATGAACAGGAGGATGAGCAGCACCAGACGCAGTCGTTTCATGGCAGGGAAGCTTATCACGTTGATGGCTGTCTTTCCTCAATCAGGGCCAGTACAAGCAACCGCGCCTGATCTTCTATACTGTGTGCCAGATATGTCCAAAGTTCTTACCATGAAGCAGGCGATCGCTGAGCTGGTTCCCGATGGAAGCAGTGTCGCCCTGGGTCTCCAGATGGAACAGATGATTCCGTTTGCAGCCGGACATGAGATTATCCGGCAGAAGAAGCGTGACCTGCGGCTGATCGGCCCAATCTCTGACATTCTGTTTGACCAGCTCATTGGCGCCGGTTGTGTGAAGGACGTTGTGGCAGCCTGGGTGGGCAACGTAATGATGGGATCGGCCTATAACTTCCGTCACGCGACCGAAGTTGAAAATCCGGGAACACCAGGAGAAAAGCTCCGCGTCTTTAATATGACGAACTACTCCGTCGCGCTGGCCCTGCAGGCAGGAGCCATGGGCGTGCCTTTCCTGCCCACGCGCACGGCCATGGGATCAGACATTCCGAAGAACAATCATTTTTTCTACCAGATCATCTCGCCTTTTGAGCCGAAAGAGACGCTGCTGGCGGTGCGTGCCGTGATGCCCGATGTGACCATTGCCCACGTGCAGCGTGCAGACAAGCATGGCAACGCCCATTGCTGGGGCAACTTTGGTCTGCTGATTGAAGCCGTCCGCGCGGCCAAGAAGGTGATTATTTGCGCGGAAGAGATTGTGGATGAATCGGTCATCGCCAGCGACCCCAACCGCACCGTGATCCCCGGCTTTCTGGTTTCGGCGGTTGTGGAGTGTAAATATGGCGCGCATCCTTCACCGGTGCAGGGCTATTACAAGCGCGACGATGCGTTCTTTCAGCAGTATCACGCGGAAACCAAGACACAGCCGGATTTCCACGCCTGGGCGGGGACGTGGATTGATGGTGTTGCGGATCGCAAAGGCTATGCAGACCAGCTCGGGCGGGCGCGGCTAGAAGACTTGGGGGTAAAAAATCACGCGTACGCGGCGCAGACAGATTATGGATATTAGCTGCTGGATTGATACCAATGGAATCAAGAGCGCGTGGAACGAAAGTTGGATCGGTGACGCAGAACATTTATCCTGTACGCAGCAATCGTGATAGTAGGGATCCCTCGCTCGGCTCGGGATTTTAAGAAATAGCAGGCGAAAGCCAGCAGCCATAAGCTAGCAGCCAGGAGCTAGCCGCTAGAAGCTATTCATGAAAAAAGAACTCATCGAACTCCGCGTGAACGGACGCCGTCACGAACTGGCGATCGAACCCAGTGAACTGCTGCTGGACGTGCTGCGTCGTGACCTGCAGCTGACCGGATCCAAGCGCGGATGCGATGACTCATCCTGTGGCGCCTGCACCGTGCTGGTGGATGGTGTCCCCACGCTGGCTTGCACCATGCTTGCATTCAGCGCTGCTGCCAATGGTCCGATCACTCCCGATATTACGACGGTAGAAGGCATCGCCGATCACGGTGCGCTGGCGGCCATCCAGAAAGCGTATGGCGACTGGGGCGGCGCACAATGCGGCTTCTGCACACCAGGTTTTATGATCACGGTGAAGGCGCTGCTGGATCGCAATCCTGAGCCGACGGAAGATGACATCCGCCATGCGCTCAGCGGGAATTTGTGTCGCTGCACTGGCTATACGCAGATGTATCAGGCGATCAAGGCGGCGATCGCGGCGGAGCAAGGAAGATGAAAACACATCAGGCTTCGGGAAAGTCAGGCGTATTTGAATGATTGGAGAAGATTCTGAACAGCGACGCTGGCTTCTGGAAAGAGATTAAATACGACTGGTTCGAGATCTTCAGCTGGCTGCTGATTCCAGGCATTGTTGCTCTGGTTTGTTCTGTGGCGTCGAATACGGACTGGGTGGAAGCAGCGCTTTTAGTCGTGGCGTTTTTATTGGTTGCTCCGTTTATTGTCCATGTCAACCTGATCGTCCTTTGGCACTGGAAGGCGCGTTATCGCGGCCGCCATAGTAAATTGTGGGGAGCCCTGATCATCCTGGAACAGCCGGGCTGGTCAAGAATGATTTATTTTTTCAGGCATGTTCTTCCTGATCGGCGTAATCGCGGTCGCTATTTCCGTCCAATCGTTGCGGACGAGTCTGATCAGTTGGTGTCAGGATAGTCTTGGGGCGGTGATCGGGTAGAGCAGGTTTTACTAATGGCTAAGTGCTAATGGCTAGGTGCTTGTAAGCGAGTAGGGATCTCTCGCTGCGCTCGAGATTTCAGAAACACATCGGGATGTAAAAACAAAAATCTATGTCAGACTTCTCCATCATCGGGAAACGCGTTGCCCTGGTTGACTCGGCGGGCAAGACCACTGGGCAGGGCAAATACACTGACGATCTCTCCCTGCCAGGCATGCTTTATGGCAAGATCCTGCATTCACCCTTGCCGCACGCGAACATAAAAAAGATAGACAGCTTTCGCGCGGAAGAACTGGAAGGCGTGATCTGCGTTGTCACCGGCCCGGACGCGCCGAATAAATATGGCATTCTGCCAGTCGGTCATGATGAGACGGCGCTTGCGGTAGAGAAAGTCCGTTACGTTGGCGATAACGTTGCCTGCGTGGTGGCGACCTCGGAAGCCATTGCTGAGCGTGCCGTTGAGTTAATCGACGTGGAGTATGAGCCGCTGCCGGCGTGGTTTGATCCTGAAGACTCCATGAAGGCGGAGAGCAACTGGATACACCCGCAGCGCCCGCATAATATCGAAAAAGACTATCACCACGTGTTTGGCGATCCCGACCGGGGATTCGCCGAAGCGGACGTGGTGGTTGATCATCGCTACATTGCCGGCGAGGTAACGCACGCGGCCATGGAGCCGCATTCCACTCTCGCGTCATTTGAAATCGATTCAGGGACCGGTCAGCCCGGCCGTCTTACCGTATGGTCATCTACACAGGTGCCGTATTACCTGCAACACAAGCTGTCGATTGTGCTGGAAATGCCCATGTCGCAGATACGGGTGATCAAGCCTCTGGTCGGCGGCGGCTTTGGCGGCAAGAGTGAAGTGATCCCTATTGAGATCATAGCGGCGGTGGCGGCGCGCAAGGCGAAGGCGCCGGTGAAAATCACTTACACGCGGGAAGAAGTTTTCTGGGCCCATCGCGGACGTCCCCGCACCATCATCGATATGAAGGTCGGAGCCAGGAAAGACGGCCGTCTCACCTCGGTGGCGGCGCGGGTGGTTCAGGACGGCGGGGCGTACTGCTCGTACGGCGTGGTGACCATCCTTTATTCAGGTGCGCTGCTGGGCGCTTTGTATGACATTCCCAACATTCGTTATGACGGCTTTCGCGTGCTCACGAACAAGCCGGCTTGCGGAGCCATGCGGGGACATGGAACGGTCAACGTGCGTTTTGCTTTTGAATCATCACTGGATGAAATCGCCGCGAAGATCGGGTTGGACACCGCGGAGATTCGCCGTCGCAACCTGCTCAAGGCGCCGTGTGTGACCGTAAACAATCTGCGCGTGCAAAGCTATGGCCTGCCGGAATGTATTGAAAAAGTAGTTGAGCGTTCAGACTGGAAGCGGCGTAAGGGTCATCTTGCCGTGAAGCGCGGCCTGGGAATCGCCTGCAGCCATTACGTGAGCGGCGCGGCCAACAGCATTATTCGATCAGACATGCCGCATTCCACGGTGAATATCAAGATCGATCGCGATGGCGGAGTGGTGGTTTATACCGGAGCGTCAGACATCGGCCAGGGCTCTGACACCATGGTGGCGCAGATTGTGGCTGAAGTGCTTGGCATCAACCTGGCGCGAATCAAGATTGTCTCTGCTGATACGGACCTCACGCCTATCGACATCGGCTCCTATTCCAGCCGCGTCACGTTCATGAATGGCAATGCCAGCATGCGTGCCGCGCAGGATGTGAAGAACAAGATCATCGCCGCGGCGGCCAAAAAACTGGACTGCGCACCGGATGACGTGATGATGCGCAGTGATCGCGTGTGGAAACGCGGCGGCATCGGCGCAACCCACGAATCCCTGACGAAGCCCAATGCGGAAGCCTCTCAGTCCAATGTGCAGGAAGTGAGTGGGCGGGTTGACGGCCAGACCCTGCGTGGATCGTTGCAGCAGAAGCGGCAGGATGAAGGAGCCAAAGACCAGATGAGCTTTGAAGAAGCTGTGGTCTCGGCCATCGACTTTACCGGCGCGCTGAGCGGAACTGGATCCTACGCTCCGCCCAAAGATGCACGCGGTGGCGCATTCAAAGGAGCGGGCGTCGGACCGTCTCCTGCCTATTCTTACTCAGCCCAGGTCGCTGAGGTCACCGTCGACACCGAAACGGGTGAAGTCACTGTCCATAAGATCTGGGCGGCACATGATTGCGGCCGGGCGCTGAACCCTGTCTCTGTCGAAGGCCAGATCATCGGCTCCGTGTGGATGGGACTGGGCCAGGCATTACAGGAAGAAATGGTGTGGAAAGACGGGCTGCTGATGAATCCGGGGATGCTGGAATACAAATCGCCTGCATCGACGGAGTCGCCTGATATTGAAGCCATCATTGTTGAGTCGGTGGATCCGGAAGGGCCGTTCGGAGCCAAAGAGGCGAGCGAAGGGTCTCTGGCGGCAACCATCCCTGCCATCGCCAACGCTATATATGATGCGGTCGGTATCCGGCTGCGCGAAGCGCCTTTTTCACCAGAGCGCGTGCTGGCTGCCTTGAGGCAAAAGAACCAGGAGCCTCGTGCGCTGGAGATCACGCGCGGAGCCGACCCATCTGCACCCAAAACATTCCGCGAACATGGTGGATCACTGTGGTACAAAGGCAAAGGTCCGGACCGGCATGAGGAAGATGCATCGCGCAGGACGCAGCACGTGGACCCAGCGGTAGGTAATGATTGAAGCGCAAAGGCGAAAGCTCACCGAGACTAAATGAAAATGAAAGCCATGTTGATCCTATGCGATCAATGATTGCCCAAAGTCGGGGTACCGTTTACCGCTCTTATGCGAACCTTTCGGAGGCAATCGAAAACGCTGCGCTGGTTATATTGCAAGGAGACGACGGCGGTCAGATTTATTTCACTTGTCCGGCCGTCAAGGTCAAGTGTTCAGAGGCGGACCTGAGAAGGCTACTAGAGTATCTGGATGCGGCGTCGTGGCGCGATATTGAGATGGCGAGTATTTTATTTGAGGACTGCTCTGGCACCCTGAACGTACCTGGAGGAATGGGCGGAGGAGAAGTGACAGATGACGTGTGGCTCCATCCCGCTATTCGAACCCCCGACCTAGAGGCCAATGTGCGATCTTTCGTATTCGGATTGAGCCAAGAGTTATGAGCCTTCCATCCTTTACACTTCTCCGCCCGCGCACCATCGAAGAAGCCGTGGCTTGCATGCTGGAATACAGCACGCATATACAGATATTAGCCGGCGGCACGGATCTGCTTCCTTCGATGAAGCAGAAGCTCTTCACGCCGGAATACGTCATGGACATCCGCGGCATCGAGGAGTTGCACGGTATCCAGGTGCGTCCCGGCGTCGGCGTGGAGATCGGCGCGCTCACGTCGCTCTCTGCGATCGAAGACTCTGAATATCTGCGCCGTAACTATCGGGTTCTGCATGAGGCAGTGAAGACCGTCGCCTCGCCCATTCTTCGCAACATGGGTACGCTGGGAGGCAACATCTGTCTGGACACGCGCTGCGTGTGGTACAACCAGTCACTGCAGTGGCGGCGTTCATGCGGTTTCTGCATCAAGAAAGATGGCGATCTGTGCCATGTGGCTCCGGGCGGACAAAAATGCTGGGCCACTTTCTCTGGCGACACACCGCCGGCGCTCCTCTGTCTGGGCGCGGAACTGGAGATCGTGGGGCCGGTGGGTGTGCGTCGCATGGCGATGAAGGATTTTTACACCAATGTGGGTGACGCGCGCATGCGTCTTGAACCGCATGAGATGATCACGCGCGTCTTCCTGCCACAAACCTCGGCGGGATGGAAGGGAAGCTACCAGAAACTGCGCCTGCGCGGGTCCATCGACTATCCGCTGGCTGGTGTGGCTGTAGCGCTCAAGCAAAATGGCGGCCCCATTGAGGCGGCACGCATGGCAATCACCGCAGTCAATCCGGCGCCGCTGCTGGTGCCCGGCGCGGAACATGCCGTGATTGGCAAACGGATGGACGAGCATCTGGCAAATGTGATGGGCGAACTGGCCGCCAAGGTAGCCAAGCCGCTGACCACCTCGGCCATGACGCCGGAATATCGCCGGGAGATTGTAAAGGTGTTTGCGAAGCGGGCAGTATTAGCTTGTTGCTGAATCTTGAGCGAATCGATGGGCGAGACGAGCGAGTTCATTGTAGGTTGGGAGTTAAACGGCTATCGTGCATTTTTTGAGCAGGACGACGCCACGGGATATTTATATCTGGCAGATGCGGACCGGATTATATACGCCCTGCATATCTATAAACGAACGCCATCGCTGAAGGTTGCAGAGCCAGACGTGGATGTTGTTTGGGCGGGTTCCGGAGATCGCTGCGGTGTAAAAATATTCGGCAAGTTGCGCGGCGTCATCAGCCTGGAAGGCGATATGTACCGCCCAGCGAATGTAATGTCTTCTGATGGAATTAACGAAGCCGAGTGGCTAAAAGGATTTTAGTCCGTGACAAAGCTTCGTTGCTTTTTTTACTAAAATCCTGTTCATGATTGCTTGCGTCAACGAATCACAGGCTAAGTGCTAATGGCTAAGTGCTTCGGCACGGTAGGGATCCCTCACTTCGTTCGGGATAAAGAACAAAGTTCGGGATTGAAGACAAACCCATGATCATCACTGACTGTCACATACACATTCAACCCGCTGAGATGTTCAAGACGGCCGCCCTTGAAGTGATGAAGAAGTCCCGCGGCCACTATGACGATATCCTGGAATATTGCCGCTCACCGAAATCCCTGCTCAAGTACATGGACTCCATTGGCCTGGAACGGGCAGTGCTCATTAATTATGTCGCGCCGGACACAATGGGTTTTACGCATGAAGTCAATGCGTGGGTGACTAACTACTGCAAGGAAAATCCCAGGCGGCTTATCCCATGCGGGAGCGTGCATCCCAGGCACAGCTTGAACGTTCAGAAAGATATGGATGAGATTGTGCGGCTGGGTGTCCGGCTGATCAAAATCCATCCACCCCATCAGTTGATCTATGCCAATGATTATCTGAATGGCTTGAAAGAACTGGAAACCATCTATCGAGCGGCAGAAGCCAATGAGATTCCCGTCATGGTGCACACCGGTACGTCCATCTTTCCGGCGGCACGGAATAAGTATGGGGATCCCATTCACCTGGATGACGTAGCCATGGATTTTCCCAGGTTGAAGATCCTGATGGCCCACGGCGGCCGGCCCATCTGGATGTCAACGGCGTTTTTTCTTTTGCGCCGCCATCGCAACGTATATCTCGACATCAGCGGTATTCCACCCAGGATGCTGCTCAACTACTTTCCTCGCCTGGATGAGATCGCCACAAAAACCTTATTTGGGACCGACTGGCCAAGTCCCGGCATTCCCGATATCAAGAAAAATATGGATCAGTTTCAGGCACTCGATATGACGGCAGAGATGAAGAAGCAGATATTGAGCAGCACAGCGCTGGGGATTTGGCCCGTTTGAATCTGGCAGGAGCCTAATCCGGCAGGAGCATAAGAGGATGGGGCAAAAATAAAAGAGACGCAGCCTCAGGAACTGCGTCCCTATCCGGAATGAAAGTTTACGCCCTCTTCAGACTGCGGCGCGCCTGCCGGTGATGAGATGCCACACCAGCGAAATAACGGCGAGCACCAGCAGAATATGAATCAACCCGGTGGTGACATGGAACGCCGTGAAACCAAGTATCCACATCAGAAACAACACCAACGCAATAACAAGAAGCATTTTTCGGACCCCCAAATCAGAATCAGTCTCACTTACTCTCACCTACTACGATTCTTAAGTTTTGTCGACTGTTGCTTTATGGGAGAAGTTAAAAATATTTGCAAGGGGCAACTTTCGCAACGTGGCGCATTCCGGCACATCTGGTTACCGACTCGCACGATCAGCGCATGTAGCTCGTTGTAGTGCTGCGCCAATTCAGTACGTGACATGCGGCTCATGCGTGATGGTGGATGTCTGGGCTCTGCCGCGTTCCATCCAGGAACTTTGGTTTGTCCATTTCCAGTGTCTCTGCCCGTGGTCTCTCTGCCTGAAGCCGCCATCGCCAGCGATTCCGGCTTCGCAGAACTTACGGCCAACTCCATCATGGCGCGAATTTCTTCATACTTTGTGGCAGGGGTAATCAGGCCGTGGCGTTCCAATATGCGTCGCGTGTAGGCATCCACCACAAAGACAGGATGATTGCCCGCATAAAGAAGGATGGAGTCGGCAGTCTCGGGACCAACCCCGTTCAATGCGAGCAGCTCATCTCGAAGTTGCGCCGTAGGTTGCGCAAACATGCGGTCCAGTGAGCCGGCATATTTGCCGTCCAGGAATTCCACAAAGATCTTGAGCTTGATGGCCTTCTGGCGGAAATATCCGGACGGCCGTATCAGTTCCTGCAGACTCTCCAGCGGTATTTCGCGGATTGCTTTTGGGCTGAGCGCGCGAGCCTTGCGGAGATTCATCATGGCCTTCTCTACGTTCAGCCAGTTGGTATTCTGCGTGAGGTAAGCGCCAACAATCACCTCAAAGCGGGACTGCGCGGGCCACCAGTTTTGCGGACCCCAGCGGCGCAGCATGGCAAGGTAATATTCAACTATGGTGGCAGACCGGTTGGCAGGCGTGAGGTTCTCAGCAGATTTGGATACGGCTGAACGGGTCAGATTGGGTCGTCTGGGGATGGCTTAGGGCCTCTGTAGACATGATAAGTGAGGTCAGCCCGCTCCGTGCATCACCCGCATCTAGTTGCTGTGTTCATGATACTGGGCCTGCATGTCACAGGATTCGCGGCAGGCCCGGCAATAATACTGGCCATCTTCGCAAAGGCGAACGTCAAACTGTCCACGGCAAAGCCAGCAATATTTGGTGCAGGAGCAGCGCCGTTCCACTTGCTCGCATATGCTGCATACGTAATCCTTGGGCATAGGCCGGAGATTATCCCGATTTTGGCCTGTAGGCAACACGCAAACGTACAAGGACTTCAGGCGTGCGAGTGCTCCCAGGCGCGTCAAGCCAGCGGCAGCCAGCCCGCATTGACCCTGCAAAACGCGGATGTTAACCTTGAAGGTTCCCCACGTCTCCGTGGAGGATTCTGTCCCAGTCAACCAGAATTCGGAAAGGGAAGTTGCTTTGTCTTCAATTGCTGAAAGCCAGACACTCAGAAAAACTTCGCTCAATGCCATGCACCGGCAACTCGGGGCGAAAATGGTTGATTTCGGCGGTTGGGACATGCCGGTTGAGTACCCTTCGAGCGGCGGAATCATGAAGGAACATCTGGCGGTGCGGACCGGCGTTGGCATCTTTGACGTCTCCCATATGGGTGACATCCTGATCCGCGGTCCAGAGGCACTCATGGCCACGCAATGGATCAGCATGAATGATGCCTCCAAATTGCAGGAGAACCAGGCGCATTACTCAGCTCTGCTATATCCCGAAGGCACGTTCGTGGATGACGTGATCGTACATAAGCTTGGCCAGAATGATTACCTGCTGGTGATCAACGCGGGTACGCGAGAGAAAGACCATAGCTGGGTGCGCAAGAACGTAAATCGTTTCCACTGCCATGCCGATGATGTGGGCGACTACTACACACAGATCGCCATCCAGGGTCCCAAAGCGGAAGCCACATTGCAAAAGCTGACCAACGTGGATCTTTCGCAGATCAAGAATTACTGGTTCAGGTACGGTACGGTTTGCGGTTTGCCGAACACGATGATCGCGCGCACCGGCTACACCGCTGAAGACGGCTTTGAGATTTACGTTCCTTCTGACGTTGCCACCAGCGAACGCGTCTGGAATGAAGTGATGGAAGCAGGCAAAGAGTTCGGTATTGTCCCCTGCGGTCTGGGGGCGCGCAATACCTTACGGCTGGAAGGCCGCATGGCGCTCTACGGCCACGAGATATCCGACAAGATCAACGTATGGGAAGCCGGCCTTGATCGCTTCTGCAAGATGGATAAAGGTGACTTTGTGGGACGGGCCGCGCTGGAGAAAGCGAAAGCCGCCGGGCTTACCCGCACTCTGGTCGGCCTGGAAGCCGTGGATCGCGGCATTCCCCGTGACGACTACAAGGTCCATGATGAGAGTGGCAAGGAAATCGGCTATGTCACCAGCGGATCTTACGCGCCATACCTGAAAAAGAATATTGCTCTGGCGTATGTGCCACCGGCGAAATCAGAGCTGGGGCAGGAGCTTTACGTTGATATTCGCGGACAGAAAGTGAAATGCAAGGTAGTGCCGACCCCGTTTTATAAGCGCGCAAAGAAGGCGTAAGCCACTTCACTCGAAAAGGACTGAGGACCAGACAGAATGGCATATCCGAAAGACTACAAGTACACCAAAGAACACGAATGGATCCACGTGAATGGCAACACCGCCACCGTCGGCATCACGGACCATGCGCAGGAATCGCTGGGTGACATCGTGTTTGTGGAACTGCCCAAGGTGGGCGCCCAGCTTCAAGTGGGCAAAAGCTTTGGCACCGTGGAATCGGTAAAGGCCGTTTCTGAGCTGTATGCGCCGGCGTCCGGCAAAGTCATTGAGATCAACCAGGCGCTGAACCAGACTCCGGAAGATGTAAATAAGGATGCGCATAAAGCCTGGATGATCAAGCTGGAACTATCCAATCCCAGTGAAACGAACGGATTGCTTTCCGTGGACGACTACGAAAAATACGTCGCGGAAGAGAAATAGAGCGTCAGGCAAGAGGCGTGCCAGGTCCATTCAGTAGTCGCACCCGGGCTTCCCAACGATTTCTGTACCTCTAGCATTCGGGGCTGATCCCCAAGATCAGCAACTGCATTATTATCCGGCTTACCGCATAAACGTTGAGCAGGCAAAACAGCAAGCAACAGCCCGGAGGGGCAACACTCAAATCCATGCGCTATCTTCCTAAGTCTCCCGCTGACCGCCAGCATATGCTGCGTGAGATCGGCTGCAAGTCCATTGATGACCTGTTCGCCCCCATACCGGCGGAGTATCGCCTGAACCGTGACTTGAAAGTGCCGCGACAGATGGCGGAGTCTGAGGTGATTGATTACTTCCGCGAGCGCGCGGAGACCAATGCCGCCGGCTACGCGGTGTTTCTCGGCGCCGGCGCATACCATCACTACCGGCCGGTGGTGATTGATTCGCTGATCTCGCGCGGAGAGTTCTTTACTGCGTACACGCCATACCAGCCGGAAATTGCCCAGGGGACCCTGCAGGCGATCTTTGAATTCCAGACCATGATCTGCGAGTTGACCGGCATGGAAGTGGCCAATGCCTCCATGTATGACGCGTCCACCGGTTCCGCTGAAGCCCTGATGATGGCGGTGCGGATCACGGGACGCAATCACGCGCTGGTGGCGCGCAGCGTGCACCCTGAATACCGCGAAGTGATTGCCACCTACACGCAACATCAGGGGCTGCCGATCAGCGAGTTTGGTTATCTGGAAAATGGCCGCGTTGATCTGGCTGATCTGGAAAAGAAAATCACGGACGATACCGCGTGTGTGCTGATCCAGTCGCCGAACTTCTTTGGCACTATTGAAGATGTTGCGGCCGTCGCTGACTTGGCGCATAAGAAAGGCGCGCTTCTTGCCGTTGCGATTTCAGAGGCATTGTCCCTGGGAATCGTGAAGCCGCCGGTCGAGGCCGACATCGTCGCCATGGAATCGCAATCCTTCGGCGTGCCTCTCGGTTTCGGCGGACCCTACGCCGGAGTGCTGGCTACCAAAGAAAAGTTTGTCCGTCAGATTCCCGGAAGGCTGGTGGGTGAAACGCGCGACAAGAACGGCAACCGCGGCTTCGTGCTCACTCTTTCGACGCGTGAACAGCATATTCGCCGCGAGAAAGCCACATCGAACATCTGCACCAACCAGGCGCTGATCGCCACCATGGCCACCATTTATATGACCATTTACGGTCGTGAAGGCCTGAAGGAACTGGCCATCCAGAACCTATCCAAGGCCAGCTACGCTGCCGGTGAGTTCGCCAAAAAGGGGAAGGTCCTTTTTCAGGGAGCGCCGCGATTCAATGAGTTCGTTGTCCAGACAGCGGACGATCCGCTCAAGATCAATGATCGCCTGCTGGAAAAGAAGACGATTGGCGGTTTTCCGCTTAAAAAGTTTTATCCCGAACTGGGAAATGCGGCGCTGTGGTGCTGCACCGAACTGAATACCAAAGAACAAATCGACACGGCGGTAAAGGCGGTGGGCCAGTGAGCGATAAAGACATCAAGAAAGCGACGCGTCATACCAACCAGAATGAAGGGCTGATCTTTGAGCGCTCGTCGCCGGGGAAAAAGGGCTACAAACTGGCTCCGCTGGATGTGCCCGAAGTGGATCCCGCCAAAGTCCTTGGAGACTCAGCCCGCCCGGACCTGGGCCTGATGCCTGAAGTCAGCGAGATGGAAATCATCCGCCACTTTACCCGTATCTCCACCTGGAACTACGCCATTGATCTGGGCATGTATCCGCTTGGATCGTGCACCATGAAGTACAACGCGCGCGTGAATGAAGTGGTGGCGCGACTGGGCGGCCTGGCGGAAGCGCATCCTTATCAGCCGGAGAAGATCTCTCAAGGCGCGTTGCGCGTGATGAAGACGCTGTCTGATTGTCTGCTGGACATCACCGGCATGGATGCAATCACGCTGCAGCCGGCGGCCGGCGCTCACGGTGAGATGACCGGCATCATGCTGATGCATGCTTATCTTCATTCCAAAGGCAATCCACGCAAGAAAATCCTGATCCCGGATTCCGCCCACGGCACTAACCCTGCCACGGCAGCCATCTGTGGATACGCGGTGGAGAACCTGAAATCAAACTCCAACGGTATGGTCGATATCGGCGCGCTGGAAGCGCAGATGAATGAAGACATCGCCGGATTGATGTTGACCAATCCCAACACGCTGGGAATTTTTGAGCAGGAGATCCATAAGATCGCCGATATTCTGCACAAAAAAGGTGGATTGTTGTACATGGACGGCGCCAATATGAACGCCCTGGTCGGCAAGACGCGTCCGGGTGATTTCGGTGTGGACGTGATGCACCTGAACCTGCACAAGACTTTCTCCACACCCCACGGCGGCGGCGGGCCTGGCTCAGGGCCGGTGGCGTGCAAGAAAATACTTGAACCGTTCCTGCCCAAGCCTGTGATCGTTGAAAAGAAAGACGGCATGCTGGGCTTTGACTATGACCGTCCGCAATCCGTCGGCCGCGTCCGCATGTATTACGGAAACTTCGGCATGCACGTGCGTGCGCTGGCGTACATCCTGGCGAATGGCTATGACGGCCTGCGCCAGACCACGGAAGATGCGGTACTCAACGCCAACTACATTCGTAAAAAACTGGAAGGCGCGTACGAGCTGCCGTACAAGAGCGCGTCCATGCATGAGGCTGTTTTCAGTGACAAGCTTCAAGCGCAAAAAGGCGTGAAGACCGGCGATATTGCCAAACGGCTGATCGATTACGGCTTCCATCCTTATACAGTTTCGTTTCCGCTGGTGGTTCCTGGTGCGCTGATGATTGAGCCGACGGAAAGCGAATCGCTGGAAGAGATGGATCTTTTCATCGACGCGATGCAGTCAATCGCCCGCGAGGCGCAGGAAGACCCGGAACTGGTCAAAAATGCTCCGCATTCGACGCGAATTTCGCGGCTGGATGAAACCGGGGCGGCGCGCAAGCCGATTCTGCGCTGGCGTCCAGGCAAAGCCCAGGTTGCTGGGGAGTAAGTGGCTGGGGAGTAAGACGACTGCGGCGAACGAGACTTTCGTTACGACCAATGGGCCGTTAAGACCAACGGGTTACGTAAACTCGTGCTCCACGTAAGTGCTGTAACGCATTTCTAGGTGCTTTGACAAGGCGGAAAGAGGGTTTCACCGTAAAGGAACATTTATTTTACAGCCGCGTTACCTTCAGACCCCAACGTAACATTTGCGGTGCCAGCAGGTTCAGGTAAACTCATCCTTATCATGTCATCTGCAAAGCACTTGTTCGTGTGGCTTGTTATGGCCACTTTTTGTATACCCGCGTTTTCCCAGCAAAGCAGTTCCGGTCAGGCCGGTGACCCAGTCTTGATGAAGATTCTTCAGCAGGAACTGGACCGCGCCATGACCTCACTTTCCAAGACCGATCCGGCGCCCTATTTCATCAGCTATGCGGCGGGTGATGATGTTTCCTCGGTGATCGCCGGCAGCAACGGCGCACTGCTGGCCAACATCAACCGGCATGATCGCAACGTGGACATCTCCGTCCGCGTAGGCAGCCGCGATCTGGACAACACGCATGGCGAAAACCGCATGGCCTCGGTGATTACCGCGCCGTTGCCGGTGGAAGACAAAGCGGATGCGATCGCCCGCGTGCTGTGGATCAACACCGACAAGATGTATAAGCACGCTGCGCAGAGCTATCTTGAAGTGAAGACCAATACGAAAGTCCGGGCTGATGAAGATGACAACTCGGCCGACTTCACCACAGAGAAGGCCCAGTCCTATACGGGGCCCGCAGTTGCTCAACCCAAGTTCGATCAAAAAGAGTGGGAAGAACGCGTAAGAAGACTTTCGGCCATCTTTGCAAAGTACCCCGACATTGAAACCTCCACGGTGATGCTGGTGGTCCAGACGGGCACGCGGTATTTCGTTTCCAGTGAAGGCACAAAAATCGTAGATTCCCGGCCGCTGATTCGCGTGCTGGCCCTGGGCAACACGCGCGCCAGTGACGGTATGGACCTGGCACGCTCAGAGACATTTGATGCTTCCACGTTTGATAAGCTGGCCCCCGAGCAGGAGATGGCAGCCAAGATTGAGAAAATTGCCCAGGACCTGCAGAAGCTGAAGAAGGCACCCATCGTAGAACCGTTCGATGGCCCCGCAATGCTTTCCGGTCGCGCAGCGGCCGTGTTCTTCCATGAAGTGGTGGGACATCGTTTGGAAGGCCAGCGCCAGCGTGGCGACGATGAAGGACAGACATTCACCAAGATGATCGGGCAGCGTGTGCTGCCTCCGTTTTTGAGCGTGGAAGACGATCCGACATTGCCCGCCATCAGCGGCGTGGAACTCAGCGGAACATACGCCTATGACGAAGAAGGTGAAAAAGGCCAGCGGGTTGAGCTGATTTCCAACGGCGTGCTCAAACAGTTCCTGATGTCGCGCATGCCGGTGAAGGGATTTGAACATTCCAACGGGCACGGTCGCGCTCAGGATGGCGCAATGCCTGTGGGACGTCAAGGCAATCTGATCGTTCGCTCCAACAAGACCACGCCGGACGCGCAACTGCGGCAGGCGCTGATCAACGAAATCAAGAAGCAGAAGAAGCCATTTGGGCTTTACTTTGAAGATATCGCCGGTGGCTTCACCCTGACCACGCGCAACATGCCGCAGGCATTTCAGGTAATGCCGTTGATGGTATGGAAGGTCTATCCGGACGGCCGTGCCGATGAGCTGGTGCGTGGTGTGAACATCATTGGAACGCCACAAACGGTGCTCACCAGGATCGTGCTGACCGGTCAGAAGATTGATGTGTTCAACGGCGAGTGCGGCGCCGAATCCGGTTCAGTGCCGGTATCGGCAGCTGCGCCGGCCATGATTTTCTCTGAACTTGAAGTACAGAAAGTTGCACAAGGACATGAGCGGCCTCCCGTGCTGCCTCCACCAGGGCATGACACCACGGATGTTGCCAGCAAGACCACCGCGCAAAAGGAGTCCCGCTAATGCGTAAGCCGATTCTCATTTTCCTTCTATTCGTATGTGCGTTCTCCCTTAGCTCTTTTGCATTCGCGCTGCCAGATTCTGAAGACACACCTGCACCCAAGATTGCCACTGACGATCATGGCGATCCAGTGCTGAAGGCGATGCTGGCGGAGTTAAAGCGCTCCCAGGAGAAGCTTCAACTGGGGCAGATGCAGCGTCCTTATTACATTGATTATCAGGTCACCGAACTTCAGGACCATGTTGTTGATGCCACACTGGGGGCCCTGCGGACTGACAATGTAAACGCCGGTCGCCTGGTGCGCGTCGTCGTCCGTATCGGCGATTACAAACAGGACAGCTATTTCGGCCAGGGCATGGGGACGGTGGATGTGATGCCAACGGACAATGACGAACTCGCCCTTCGCCATCAACTCTGGCTGGCCACGGACAAAGCTTACAAAGCCGCATTAAGCGGTCTTACCGAGAAACAGGCTGCGCTCAAGAATGTGGAAGTGGAAAATGATGTGCAAGACTTCTCCCATGAGAAGCCGGCCGTCTCAGTGCACGATCTGGTAAAGCTGAATACGAATCTGGATGCGTGGAAGGCAAATCTGCGCTCCACCTCTGATTTGTTCCGGCGTGATCCGGCGCTGGAATCATCCAGCGCATTCCTTAACTTCCGCGTGCTCAACCGCTATTTCGTCAACACCGAGGGTACGGTCACCCGTAACGGAAAAGCAGTTTATACCTATATCTTTACCGGCAGTGCGCAGGCGGATGATGCCATGCGGCTGGAACGGAGCCATGGCTACGTCGTCACGAACGCCGATGAATTGCCCAAGCCGGAAGAGATCCAGAAAGACGCGGAGAAGCTGATCAGCACCTTCAACGCGTTGAAGAAAGCGCCATTGGTGGAGGATGATTATCGCGGTCCTGTCCTGATGTCCGGCGACGCGGCGACCGCTGTCTTTGAAAGACTGGTGGTACCGAATATTCTGGGCACGCGGCCTGAACTTGGCAGCTCAGCCCGCACTCGCGGCGAGTTCAACTCTTATTACAAGAACCGTGTCCTGCCTGAATTCTTTACCGTGGAAGACGATCCGCTGGCCAAAAAAGTTGACGGTACATCGCTGGCCGGCAGCTATGACGTGGACGATGAAGGCGTGGCCGCGGAAAAGGTCACGGTGGTGGAGAAGGGCGTGCTGTCAAACTATCTGCTGGCACGCGAACCGATTCGTGATTTCCCACATTCCAACGGTCATGGGCGCACTGCGCTGGCGGGAGCGCCGCGTCCGCAAATATCCAACCTGATTTTTAAAGCGGCCAATCCTCTCACTTTCGATGATCTGAAGCACAAGCTGATGCAGATGTGCAAAGATCAGGGCCGTCCTTACGGATATTACGTGGAAACCACCGGCCCGCAACTTGCGCCGCGCCTGCTATGGCGCGTTTACGTGAGTGACGGACACATGGAGCTGGTGCGTGGAGCAATCTTTAACCAGTTGGATACGCGTGCACTGCGCAACGATATTGTTGCCGCCGGCAATGACAACTATGTCTATAACCGCAGTGAGCCGCTTCCCAGCGCGATTGTGGCGCCATCGGTATTGTTTGGCGAACTCGACATTCAGCGTGGTAACCGTCAGCGTGAAAAACTGCCGACCTATCCCGCACCGACGTTGAGCTCGTCAGCGACGAACTAGAGAGTTAAACACACGGGGCACGAAGGGCCAGCAGGAACTTCGTGCTTTTTTGTGTACAGCACCTTCATGGGCACGAACCCAGCGTGGGCACGAATCCAGGTACGAATCTTCTTTGTGTGCGAAGTTTTCGCAAATTGGCAAATGCAAATGAAAATGAAAGACAAAACCCCAACACGAAAGCTTGTAGCCTTGTTGGTTCTTGCCACGGCCATCTCCATCTCTGCTCTCGGGCAGACTCCTCAGCCAGTTTCCGAGCAGACGAAGTTCTCCCGGACTTCCCGAATCGAACATCCTGTGCCCGTGCCACCTGACGTTCTCAAGCTGCTGTTGAATACCAGAGAAGGCAAGGAGGGCATGGCTCGCGCGTCAGACCTGCAGAAGCAAAATCCTGGCCAGATGTTTCGCGCTGCTGAGGTCCATCTCCGTGGCGCTGACGAACCTGATCTGGTGATCGAGGGAGTTGCGCCCATGGCGAATGGCGATCATGACTGGTTCTGGATTGTGATACCGGTGGGAAAAAGACCCAGGCTGGTTCTGTTCGCTGGGGGAAATTCGCTCGAAGTGCAGGACAGCCGGACGAACGCCTATCGTGACATCTCAACTGTCTGGATTTATCCCAAAGAAACCCTGGTCAGCATCTATAAATTCAATGGCAAAACTTACGCCTTCAAGAAAGTAATGAGCCGGGCTCCAAGAAAGTAATGAACCGGGCTTCAAAAGAGTCACGAACCGCAAGAATTCCTGATCAAGCCCAGATCAGCCTGCCTGTTTCAACTCTCGCTGCTGACCGGGAAACCATTTACTATTAGTGGTTCCCGGTGCCATCGTCGCACTGCCAAGCCATGGGTCGCATCCACGTTCTTTCTGAGCACGTCGCCAATAAAATCGCCGCCGGTGAGGTGGTGGAGCGGCCTGCGTCCGTATTGAAAGAGCTGCTGGAAAACTCGCTGGATGCTGGAGCCAGACGCATCCGCGTGCAGGTGGAAGGCGGAGGCAAGAAGCTTATTCAGGTCACAGATGATGGCTGCGGCATGGTCCGTGACGACGCGCTACTGGCTTTTGAGCGCCATGCGACGTCGAAAATCAAAGACGCGGAAGACCTCCTGAACATCAACACTCTGGGCTTTCGCGGCGAGGCTTTGCCTTCCATTGGCTCGGTGACGCGCGTGCTGCTGGAAACGCGGGCGGCAGATGAAGACAGCGGCACACTGCTGGATATCGCAGGGGGAAAGATTCTGCGTGTGGAAGAAGCCGGGCTGCCGCTGGGGACGTCAATCGCGGTCCGGGATTTGTTTTTCAATACTCCCGCGCGAAAGAAGTTCCTGAAAGCCGAATCGACCGAGCTTGGCCACATCGCTTCGCTGGTCACGCATTATGCGCTGGCACATCCGGAGAAACATTTCGAGTTGCACTCTGCGACGAATGCCATGCTGATTGCCGCGCCGGTGCAATCTCATGCTGACCGCATCTATCAGGTGTTTGGCCGTGAGACGCTGGACCAGCTTGTTCCGGTCACAGCCGGAATGAAACTTGAGCGAGTGGGCATTCCAGAACCTCCGCCATGGCGTCGCAATGAAGATTATGAACCGCCTGTTCCGGGAGATATCCGCGTACATGGATTTGTATCCAAGCCGGAACTGCAGAAACTGAACCGTAATTCGATCTTCATCTTCGTGAATAATCGGCTGATTCGTGATCGCCTGGTACAGCATGCATTGCTGGAGGCCTATCGCAACATTCTTCCGCCAACCGTTTTTCCGGTGGTCCTGCTGTTTATCGAACTGCCTAATGCCGAGGTTGACGCGAACGTGCATCCTTCAAAGACAGAAGTTCGTTTCCGCCAGCAATCGCTTGTCCATGACTTTGTGCGCGATTCGGTGCGGGCCGCACTGCTCAAGCTGCGTCCTGTACCGCAGTTCACGCGTGAGATCAACGCACAGCCGCATGCGTCGGCTGGACTTTCGCCTGGCGCATCAGCTCTCCAGCAGGCGGTGAATGCTGATCAAGGGGCCATTGATAATGGCGCCGTGGGTTTCAGTTTGCAGCCGCCACCGCTGCCGCTGGTAAGCGATCGTCTGCAATTTGCCGGTGAAGCCATCGCACTGGACGCGAACGCCGCACGCAGCGGCTTCGGCGCAATTGTTGAGCCAACGCTTTCCAATGGCAACGGCAAGCACGATACCTGTGGCAACCAGCTCAATGAAGAAGCGATGGCAGTGGAAGAGGATTTTGCATTGGCCAGCCTGCGTCCGCTGGGGCAGGTGAGGGAATCATTCATTCTTGCCGTAAATGCAGATGGACTCTGGATCATTGACCAGCACGTGGCGCATGAGCGCGTGTTGTTCGAACGCATCCTGCGCGAACGCAGTGAAGCCGCGGTTGAAGGGCAGCGCCTGCTGATGCCGCTGATTGTGGAACTCACGCCAGGCCAGCAGGCAGTCTTCGCAGAAATATCCGAGGAGCTGAAACGCAACGGCTTTGAAGTGGAGTTGTTTGGCACACGCACGGTAGCGGTGAAGACTTCGCCGGCGGGCGTGCAATCGGCGGAAGTGGAAGCCATGTTGATTGAGCTGCTGGACCAGTTCCAGCAGGAAGAGCAGTTGCTCAATCTGGAAAAAGTGCGTGCTCGGATCGCTGCCAGCATCGCCTGCCACGCTGCCATTAAGATTAATATGCCGCTGGACCAGCAGAAAATGGAATGGCTCCTGAAGGAGCTGAGTAAAACAGAATGTCCTATGACGTGTCCGCACGGCCGGCCCGTGGTCTTGCGGTATTCTGTTAAGGACATACAGAAGGCGTTTAAACGAATCTGATGACTGAACAGGACTTGCGCCAACAGCGGTCGCATAAATGGCGACTGGACGGCGACCGCGTACAAACTCTAGAGCAGGCCCGCGCCTTTATTGACGATGTCGGCTTTTGTCTCATGTATCCCGATCGCTCGCTGCCGCTGGTGCCAACATTCATGGGCGCGTTCAGCGGGTCCGCGGAGCATCTGCCTGACACCAGGCATGCTTTCGCCGATCCTCGATCGCAGCAGGCAACCGACCTCATGGTGCGTCTGCTGCGTGAGAAGACCGCGTTTGAGATGAGCATTTCTCCATCGACTGACGTGATCATCTCCGCGGCGATCTTTCCATTTTTTTACGCTCTGGTGGGCGATCGCAATCCCAAAGCCCCGCCCAAGCTGCGTACGCAAGGCGCAAGGATTTCTCCATTGACCATCAATGTGTTTGACGCGCTGCAGAAACATGGGCCTCTTTCCAAAGAGAAACTGAGACAGCTGGTTGGACATGAGCCCAGCAACGCCGCTCTTGATCGCGCACTGGGCGAGCTTTGGACCATCCTGAAAATCACCCGCGTTGACTATCGAGAAGATGACGGAGCAATATGGGATGTCTTTTTCCGCTGGGCGCCTGACGTGGTGAAAGAGGGCGCAGGCATCTCCGCGCCCGAAGCGCTCTCTGCGCTCATCAGTAAATATCTGCAGACGGCGATTGCCGCGGGACAAGACGAGATCGAGCTGCTGTTTTCTCATCTCGCCTCGAGGGCGAAAATCCGCGACGCCGTCAACGCACTGCTGGCCGCGCGGGAACTGACCGTGATCGCCATCGGGGCGCGGACCATGGTGCATCTCACGCCTGAGCCAGAGCAGCGGAGGCGCGTCAATGGGTAGTGACAAACCGGTGGCCTCCGCTCGCCGCATTGTCATTGCCATTGATGGGCCGGCAGGTTCCGGCAAGAGCACGCTGGCTGCCTTGCTCGCGCGCAAATTTCATTACACCAACATTGAAACCGGCGCCATGTATCGTGCTCTTGCATACAAGGCAATGCAGCTTGGCATTTCTCTTGACCAGGGCCCTGCTCTGGCGGCGCTGGCGAAAGATTCGCACATTGAACTGATTCCGCGTCCTGAAGGCAATCGCGTGGTGCTCGATGGTCAGGACGTTACAGAAAAGCTTCGCAGCCAGGACGTGACAGAAGCTGCTTCGCGTGTCTCCGTGCATCCGCCGGTGCGTGAGTGGATGGTGGAACGCCAGCGTGAGATTGGCGCTGCCGGCGGAATCGTGATGGAAGGCCGCGACATTGGCACCAAAGTTTTCCCTGACGCGGAGGTCAAGATTTTTCTCGATGCCGATCCCGCCGTAAGAGGTTCGCGGCGCTTTCAGCAGAATCCTGCCGCGGCGCAAAAAGAAGCCGGCGTGCTGGCTGAACTTCGTGCCCGCGATGAGCGTGATCGCACACGTGCCAACTCACCTCTGGTTGCGGCCGATGATGCGGTACATATTGACTCAACCAATCTCACGCTCGAGCAGGTCGTGGCCCAGGCAGTGGCGATTGTTGAAGACCGGTCTGGCCGCTCTCCATCGCGAAATCGGTAGCTAAGAAGACTGGTCGGCTAAGAAAATCGCTTACTTCTTGTTCACTCGAATCGTTGCGTGGTCCGTACGCAGCCGGACCTGTGGACCGCCTTTTCCTACCGTTGCTGTTGCCGTGGCATGGTTGTTGTTGTCTGACTGCGTTCCGAATTCCGAACTCACTTCTCCGCCGATGCTTTCCGCATTCAGTTGAAAGGATGCTTCGGCCGGGACCGTGAGTTCGATATCGCCGTGAACGTTGTTCACGTCCATGGCCCCAACGGGAAGTTTGGAATTGATCTCCACCGTGGCATTGCGATCGCCAATGTGCACTTCGCCGGTCACTTCATCCAGATGGACGCCTTTGCTGCGCGTATCCAGCCGGAACGGTCCCACAATTTGCGACGCGCGCATCTCGTCCGGCTCCATGTTGAACTCGCCATCCAGTCTTGCGAACTGCAGGTCTGTGCGTGACGTGTTGAAGCGGACAGGCTTGGCAATGCGCTCCAGCTTCATTGACCCGTAATACGTCCCGGTCATGCTCAACGTTCCTGTCAGGTCGCTCACGTTGGTGTCATTCACCGTGCCATCAATGGTGACATTGCCGCCCACTTTGTTGGCTGTAACGTTTCCGTGCCGCACGTGGATGGAAGCGTCGCCTTTCAGTGTGTCCAGTTCGATATCTCCGTGCTCAGTGGTGACGTCCACGTTGCCGTCACGGTCAGAAACGTTGATGGTGCCGCGATGCGTAAGCAGGTTGAGCGGCGCTGCGCGAGGCACTTCCAGGTCAAGGTCGATACTTCCCGCGATCAAATCCCGCGCCGCTCAAATCCAGCACCATCAATGATCCCTGCTGCTGAAACTTTGCTTTGGACGCATCGTTCATCTTGTCGGCTTCGCCCTTGGACTCACTACGCACGGTTTTCTGAACAATCACGTGCACCTGGCCGTCATTGCTCGGGGTGATCTTGATGTCGCCGCGGCCGCCCAGTATCTTGAGCTGCGAACCGTCTTTATAGGCTTCGGCAAAGTTGTCAGTAAACTCGTACTTGCTGCCCATCATGCCGCCAAAAAAGTCGTCCACACTCGGGTCGCCCGTATCGATGTTGATGCGATCGCCAATATCGCCCCAGTGTTCTCTTGTCACATGTGTGGCCGTGCTTCCAAACGCCACAAAGAAGATCACCAGCACAACCGCCCCGGCCCCAATCCGCGGCGTAGGACCTCCCGTGCGCCGGGCGATCAGGTGTTCCACCAGCGCAACCGCGCCCCACAGGATCAACAGTATCGGCCAATAGTGCGCGAACCATGGCCAGAACGCCCGCATGGAAATGTATCCCATGCTGCGCAGCAGAAACAGCACACCAATCGCGATCAGAAAGATGGGGCCAAACAAAGAGCGTGGGCGGCTGAATCTGCTATATGGGTTTGGGGCAATCGGCGTGGTTGTGCTCATGAGTTCACCTGCGGATCATTATTTGAACGATCATCATTCGTAGGATCATTACTTGAACGCTCGTTATTCAAACGATCGTTCGGGGTAGAGGTTGTGGGGCCTGCCTGCGCTGAAGCTTGCGCGGGCGTTGGCGTGGTTTGCGTATAACCAGGCTGCACATAAGCCGGCTGAGCGTAACCGGGTTGAACATAACCTTGTTGCGGATACGCCGCGACATACGGTTGCACATGACCTTCAAAAGACGCCGCCCGGCTCAGATAAGAGAACAGTCCAGCCACCAGAAGAATCACCGGCCATGAGCGGTCAAATTCCAGGAAGCCATTCTGGTCGAACTAAAAACAGGACGCCCATCGTGATGATCATGGCCGGGCCGAAAAGCCTGCTGGAGCGGCACCGCGAACAGGAGCATGCCGAGTTTTTCATGTACGGATCCATGTTCTCTCCCTCTTATTTCCGTTGCGTGGAACGCTTATACGCAAGCCATACGCCAATACCAATCAGAAACAGCGGCCATGTATGTTCTATCCGCAACCAGCCTGAAGTGCCCAGCAGAAAGAAAACGCCCAGTACTATCAGAATCACCGGACCCGCGGGCGAACTCTCCTGCGGAGGAGCGGGCGGCGCCGCCTGCACCGGATAAACCGGCACACCTGGTGCGCTAACCGTTCCCGGCTGCGTCGCGGTATTTGCAATCGGAGTAGCGGTTGCGCCTGTTCCGGACTGGCTCTCCTGCAGGCCAAACATTTTGTCGATGCCCAGCGGATCCGGCAAAGGCAGTCCCAGTTGGCGGGCTTGCGCCGTCTTGTAGGCGTCAAACGCCATGTACCAGACCCAGAAAGCGATCAATAGTCCGAACAGCCCATAATGGTCTGCCGCCACAATCAGCATCACGAAAATTCCCACATGCACAAAGGCCTTCATGAACTGGCCGTTGTACATGGCGCCCACGCCGGGGATAAAGCCCAGGAGCAATGCAATGCCCGGACTGGGAGCGCCGTGGACGGCTACCGGAACGGCGCCACGGGCTGGCCCTGTCCAGTGAGCAGGAGCGTTACCTTGCAGACGTGCCGCGATGCAAGGTTCGCAATAGATAGCGCCCATCACGTCGCGTTTGCAGTTTTCGCATAGCGCCTTCCCGCAAGTTCGGCAGAACGCTGCTGCCTGGGTATCAGTGTGTACGGCGCAATTCATATCTGGGCTCCTTCGTCGCTCGTCAGTAATTTCGCAAACGGATTGGCATAGGTTTTCCCTGGCATCAGGTTTCTTGCCTGCTGCGGGCTTCTGTCATCCATCTCGCGGCTGTAGTTTTCGTGCTCTTGCGGACGTCCACTGGTGTCCGGCGGATTGTTCCTGTTCTGTTTGTCCGGCTTGGGATTGCTATTGTTATTGTTGTTGTCCTGTGCCGGGGCGGTAATGGTCTTCAACTGGCGGACTTTGGCTTCCACTTCCAGCACCAGCCGCATATTGTCGTAATAGCGCTGTACCTTGGCTTCAACCTGCGTGTACTGCAGCACCGCGCTACGCTTGATAGCCGAGGGATGCCAGTCCACATGCTTCATGTCCGTTACTCGTACGCCCAGCAGGTTCAACGTGAGGCTGATGGAGAAGAACGCCATGCAGAAGGATGTGGCAAAGCGTGCGTGAAGCATTCCGGCCAGTGGCGAAGGGAGCTTAACCCGCAGCCGCTCCAGCCAGCCAATCTGCGTTGGCCTGGGCGCCACTTCACCTTTGGCTTCCGCCATGGTGGTGCGTGCCAGAATGTTATGCAGAAGGTTCGCCGGCGGCTCGAGCTCAGGTAACGCGTTGAGCAAGAGCATGCCTTCGCTCACTTCCATGAACATGGGACCGCAACTCTCGCATGAGTCCTTGTGCGCGGTGAACTGCGCCTGGGTCTCTGCCGAGAGGGTGCCGTCCAGAGCCTCAGCCAGCAGGACTTCAAACTGGTTGCACTCCATTCCGTGTTGGCGGTCGTTATTCATAAACTGCCTTATTCATATCCTGCCTGCTTCTTATTACGAGAAAGTAATCTCGCAAGTTCCATTCTTCCGCGGTTAATGCGCGATTTTACCGTACCCTCAGGGACCTTCAGGACCTCGGCAATCTCTTTGTAATCCATATCTTGCAGGTCCCTCAGGATGACCGCCTCGCGTAAATCGGGCGAGATTTTGGCCAGGGCCGCCCGGACCATCTTTTGCGTCTCCTGGCTGGCCAGCCGTTCGTCGGGTGAGGGCCCGCGATCGGGGATTTTATCGCTTAATGGCGGAAAATCCTCATCTGGACCCATACCGGCGTCCATGGATTCCGTCATCCGGGCCTGCTTGTTGCGCCGGAAGTGGTCCACCAGCATGTTCCGGGTCAGGGTGGTCAGCCAGGTGCTAAATGCCCCCTTTTCAACGTTATAGCTGCCCATGGTGCGGTAAACCCGGATAAATACTTCCTGTGTCAGGTCCTCAGCGTCATCCGGAGAGTTGGTAAACCGGTAGCACAGGTTGTAGATCCGCTTGTTGAACAGGCGTACGATCCCCTCCCAGGCGGCGGCATCGCCGGCCAGGCATCGGTGGACGAGTACCCCTGTCTGCTGGTCCTCCAAGCTGCTGTCTCTCCAAGAGTTAATACGTGGATCGCCTACCATTAGTTCAAAGGTTCAGGAAAACCGCAATGGGGAACCATTACCGCTGAGGAACGCTGATGAATGCTCTGAAAAACACTGATAGGGAGATTGCGCACTGCAGGTTTTCAATTTCGGCGATCTTGGCAGTTCTGGCAATTTTGGCAATCTCTCTTCTTAATCCGCGCTTTTCCGCGCAAATCCGCGGTAAATTCATGCTTTTTCTGATCTGTGTTATCAGTGCGAATCAGTGGTCAGTTAGGGGGTTCGCCGATTGAAATCCCACTCTGTGCGTGATATGTTTTAGAATCAGTCAATCAAGTGAGCGCAACGCTCGCTTGCTCACTCCTCAGTAGCTCAATGGCAGAGCATCCGGCTGTTAACCGGAGGGTTGTAGGTTCGAGTCCTACCTGAGGAGCCATTCTTTTCTGAGACTTACGAATCCTGCGAAACTGAACTTCACCGCATTTCACCGCATCCGAAAAAGCACGCTTAACCACGTTCGATCACGAACCGATCCATTAATCAACTGGCCCAACGTCACTTTTCGGCAGACCAGCCACATCAGGTCTCGCTACCGCCTTCACTGCGGGGCTTGAAGGGTTTGCTTGGTGAGGATATCTCTCCGTGGCTACTAACTTTGTCTGAGAATCTGGTGCCCCGAGCGGTTCGATTCCGAGGCGGGCTAGTAAGAACTCGTTGTCTAAGTCCGGAGTCCCGATGCGATTGCGATACCGTTCAAATCGCGCGCTTAACGCCTCCGCTTGCGGGCTTCGAAGCGATCCCAGACTGGGCCATCCTTTCATGTCACTCAGTAGAGGAAATCCGAGATCTTGGAAGTCAACGACAAGATCCGGAATGTCGCAAAGACCGGGAAGGAAGTGAAACCTGTCCGGAGTCGTTTCACGCGTATTCTTCATGAGAGCGACAAGCCTCTTCCTCATTCCCCCAGACTGATTGGCGGCATAATCTGTGTACTCCTTAAATGTAGAAAGAGGTGTGGATCGAGCGCAGAGGACCTTGTCAGTCTTTGGCACCCGGCCAGCGACTGACACCATGTCGCATGTCGGCCACAAGACAACCCAATACTGAAGGGCTCCACCGATGTTGTTGGCACGTAAGTCCCCAAGAACAGGATCATTACCGATCGGCGGTTTGATATAAAACTCTGCTGGGTGAATTGTGTCATCCGCGATCTGCCGCCCGGCCATGTTTGGAAATACTTCTCCGACTACTGCATCGACGCCACTCATCGAAAACGATATCGCGAGCCGCTGGATTAGGACGCGAACGAACTCCGGCGTGCTCGCGATTGGAGAAAGGAAGTTCCAGTTCTTTACGACAAAATCCCACATGTAATCTCGTAAGGCATGATCTAGGTGATTCGCCAGAGCCCGATGCATCTGGGGAACTTTAGTCGTAAATAATGATTCGATTTCTTTCAACAGAGAGGACAGGCCCGCCTCCTTTGGAACCAAGCGGATGAACTCATTTGTGTGCTCTTCCAGTCCTTCAGGGAGGTTAGTGTGCAGGATGATCGGGACAAAACCATTGCGCTGAATCTCTGCAAGAACAAATTCGCCTATACGCTCGCCCCCGATCCGAGCGTCACCCTTATAGATGTCAAGGATAAATAAGTCGGCCTTGCGTTCTTTGACTGCCCTGAAGGCATTGTCCCAATCCACTTCCGGCAAGAGCCGCAACTTGCGACCCGCTGCTGTCCGCTTGGAGAAATATTCCTCCATCTGGCGAACCAGATCCTTGTTGTCCTCAACAAGAACAACGTTCCAATATTCGTGAGCCTCAGGTGGTTTGATCTCGACACTTGGTGTCATTTGGTATGTTCCTTGAGAATCACTCTGAAGGTCGCGCCAGGTAGGGGCCCAGATGCGAGGAGTTCCAAAGCTCCGTTGTATTCTGCTGCGGTCTCGCCTGCGATGGTAAGACCTAAGCCTACTCCATCGGGCTTGCTGGAGAAATACAGATCGAAAATGCGGTCGCGAATGTCCTCTGGGACCCCGGGGCCGCTGTCAGAGAATAAAACTTGGACGCCGCCCTCGATGGCTTCGGCACTTACAACTATCCGTCTCTTATCGTCAGCCACCCTTTCAAGCCAATACAAAGAGTTTTCCAAGAGGTTAAGAAAGATCATCTGCAATTCCGCTGGATCTGCGGTGATCGAATGGGAGGTCTTAGGCAAACCCACCACGACTTTCTTTTCATCGAGTAGCGCACGCTGAATCGCGAAGACCTCTGCTACGGAGTCTTCCAGGCGTACTGACATCAAACGGGTGCGCTTGCGACCACTGAAGCGCGACAACCTTTTGAATAGAAGGGTAAGGACCTCAGTCTGGGACAGTATTGCCCCGAGGTGCCTTTCCATCCGATGCGCTTTCACTTCGCTGCCTGTCTCTTCGAGCCCATCTTTCATCAACTCAACTTCGTTCCGAATCGAAGATACTGGAGTTCGGCCCTCGTGCAAGACGACGTCTATGAGCTGGCCCAATGTCGCCAAGCGGCGGTAACGCGACAGCACGGTTTGAACTTCAGCAATTCCAGACTCGAACCTTTTTTCAGTGGTTTCAAGAAGGGATCCAAGCTGGGTATCTTCCGGGTAGCGATTTATGAGATACGCTTTCAGAGGCGCGAGCTGCAGCTTTTCGAAGAGCCCGTGACGTGGTTCCACAGGGCGGCTCCGCCGGTGCGAATCTCTCTTTATCTCCAGCTTGGACAGAATTTCCTTTACCGCCACTTTGAAATCGTCGAACGCTGGAGAGTCGACGATCCCTTGTCGGTTAGTCTGGTCCTTGAGTCCTTTATTTCTGTCAGCCGATATAAAGATCCGACCAACAACTTGGTTGTTGCTGAGACGCATCGTTGGATTCTGCACACGCCGTAAGTCTAGGCGAAGCCAATCTGCTTCGGGGACGAGAACGCGAAAGTTATCGCGATAGATGCTAATCCCGCTCGCGGCATCTAAGTCTCGCTTGACCGCTCGTAGAGTGGAGCCGATCTCCTTTACCAATGGTTCCAGATCTTCATTGCCTCTATCCCAAACTCGAAACTCGAATTTGATTGCGCCACAACGTGGCGGCTTGCCGGCCAAGATCACCCTGGGTAGGGAATTGTCGTCGTTCGCGAGGTGGGTTGTTCCTTGGGGCCCTTCATAAACAGAGTCGATCACGCCCGCTGCATCCATGTTCCCGGATAGCCGATAATGAGGCTTCGCCAAAATGTCGGGTGGAGTCACTTCACCTTCAAGCGCAAGAAATCCTGGAGGTAAGGACAGAAATATCCGAAACTCGTCCTTTTCGAGAGGCGCCACCAAGCGGGAAAGTTCGGCTTTTAGGTCAGTGAAGGAATGAACTCCCTTAGTGTCGTCCTCCTCCCAGTTGTCGCTCAGACTCGAGATCCTAAGCTTTGTCCCTTTAGGGGCACCAGGATCGGCGTCCACTATCTTCCAGGCACAAAAGATCTCATCTAAATACTTGGATGGATCTTCGAAGCTTCCCCAATCAAAATTAACCCGGATCTCCGATGTCTCCCTTTTTGGGCGAGTAATGATCTCAAGGTAGCGTCCAATCCTTGCCGCCGCAAACCGCCCAACTCCTTTTTCACCCGTCACCCTCCTGCCTTTACTTGAATACGTCCTTGTCAGCTTGGATACTGTAGCGGGCTCCATCCAGCCGCGTTGAATATCTTCGAACGTCATTCCATCGCCATTGTCCGTAATAATTACTGAGCCTTCGCCGATTTCTAGAGGAGGTTCGAATGTGATGTGAACCTCATTAGCATCGGCGTCGTACGCATTCTTTATCAACTCCTGAATTGCAATGACGTGGTTGCTTATCAGATCTCGGCCCAGGGTTTGAATAATTCGAGCACGTGGGCGGAACTGAACTTGCCCTTCGTTAGGAGTCTCGGAAACAGCCTTGGGTTCCTGATTCATTGGCCTCGATGATTCATTATTCGGGATGGCCATCTAGTGTAAGCTCCTCCTGACGCTATTGCCAATCCAGACTTGGCCAGGTATCCTGGCAATAGCCAATGATCCCAGTAATCGACTTGTTCGCGGGCCCCGGAGGGCTCGGCGAAGGATTTTCACGCTTAGAAAGTGGGCGCGATCGTCGTCGCCCTTTCCGCATAGCGCTTTCGATCGAGAAAGACAAGGGTGCTCATCGCACACTATGGCTCCGCAGCTTTTACCGTCAGTTCGGCACGTGCGGTCGTTCCGTTCCGGACGCCTTTTATTCTTTCCTGAGAGGAGAGCATTCCCTTTCTGAGCTCTTCAATCGGTTTCCGGTGGAGGCTCGCCTCGCTCACCGCGAGGCGTGGCGCGCTGAATTAGGCGTTGTATCAGCGAATGAGGTGGATAAACGAATTCGAAAAGCGCTGAGGAACGCCAACGGTTCGGGCGGCGGCGGCGACCCTTTCTGGGTGCTCATCGGAGGCCCGCCCTGCCAGGCGTATTCTATCGTTGGCAGGTCTCGCCGGATTAATGTCGATCCGGTTGGGTACGCGCAAGACCACCGACATTTCCTCTACCGAGAGTATCTGCGCATCATTGCGGCGCATCGTCCGCCTGTATTTGTAATGGAAAATGTCAAGGGGATTCTTTCTTCACGAATGAATGGCTCAAATATCTTTGAGCAGATTCGAAGAGATCTCGAGAAGCCTTTCACGGTTTTCCCTGAACTGTCGAAACGAGGGGAACTTGAGTATCAATTATTTCCGATCGCAACCTACGGGGAGCAGACTTCTTTCGCGAACAAAGAAGCCGAAGCAAGTCAATTCGTGGTTCGATGTGAGGAGCACGGTATACCACAGTGCCGGCATAGGGTGATTCTTTTGGGAATCGATAAAAAGCTTGTGAATGCGGGTTGGGTACCCGGCAAACTCGTGAATTTAGACGTCAGAGTTACCGTTCAACAGGCGATTGGTGATCTCCCCAAAAGTCGAAGCCTTCTTTCGCGAGAGACAGATACCCCGTATGCCTGGCGTGCGGCTGTCGAGGAAACGTTGGATCAGATTGACAAAGATGTTTCTCCTGAGTTGCGGAAAACGATGCAGGCACTCACAGGAAGCCTCAGTAGTAGACACATCGGCAAAGAATACTTTGCCTCCAAACTTAAACCGCGTTGGAATGTGGATTGGTTCCGTGACAGACGATTGGAGGGCGTGTGTAACCACTCTGTTCGGAGCCATCGACGGGATGATCTCTGGCGTTATTTTTATGCCAGTTGTTACGCTAGAGTTCAAGGTCAATCCCCCCTGCTGTATGATTTTCCATCGAAGCTCTGGCCTCAGCATAAGAATGTCTCGCAAGAAAGAGTGGAGAAGGAGACCTTGGATTTCGGAGATCGATTCAAAGTCCAGGTCGCAGGTCTGCCTTCGGCAACCATCACGTCACACATTGCGAAGGATGGCCACTATTACATCCACCCGGATCCGAGACAGTGCCGCAGCCTCACAGTCAGGGAGGCTGCTCGCCTTCAAACCTTTCCGGACAACTACGCATTTATCGGGGGAAGAACTTCACAATATCAGCAGGTCGGTAATGCAGTTCCACCCTTGCTTGCTCGCAAAGTCGCAAAGATTATATTGGACATGTTCCTTGCCAGCTCGTGGCCTGCTTCCGCTCGGTGAAATGTGGATTCGTTAACCAAAAAGCGACGCAGCTGGAACATGTCTCGCATCCGATGCAAAGACACGGAGCCTGAACGCATCGTACGCTCTCTTTTGCATCGCCTCGGATTTCGGTTCCGATTACATCGTGCTGACCTTATCGGTAAACCGGACATTATTCTTCCGAAATACGGGTCAGTCATATTTGTACATGGGTGCTTTTGGCACCGACACTCCAAATGCAGACTCGCCTACAATCCCAAATCGAATCAGGATTTCTGGCAGAAGAAATTCACAGCCAACGTAACCCGGGATCTCAGAGTAAGAAGTGAACTCAAGCGTCTAGGCTGGCGGGTTCTAGTCATATGGGAGTGCCAAACTCTTGACTTAGCGGCCTTGACGCGCTCGATCGAGCGTTTTCTGCCAAAAGAGATCTAGGCGAGGTCACGGCTGTTCCAATTTCAGGAGCTCCCTGCATAGTCTCTATTGTCGTGCAACGAGATGGTGTATTATTTGCCAGCCACAATCCTCAATTTAAGCTAACGAAAGCGATCCAACGCTTCTCTTGGACCAGACTCAGATGGACTATAACGACTTTGAAGTGAGCCTGCCGCCCCATGCACCAGTCTTGCTGGAGTCGATGAGGGCCATCGGTTACTCCTTCGAGTCGGCTCTTGCAGACATTATTGACAACTCCATATCTGCTGAGGCGCATGACATTCAGATCAGGTTCATGCCTTATGACAATCCTTATGTTGCGGTCATTGACGACGGGCACGGGATGTCTCCTGAAGGCTTGGTACTCGCGATGCGGCATGGAAGTCGTGACCCAAGGATGAAACGCTCTACGAATGATCTCGGCCGGTTTGGCCTGGGATTAAAAACGGCCTCCTTGTCACAATCTCGCTGCTTGACAGTTGCAACAGTACAGAGTGGAGTCCTTAGCGTGAGACGTTGGGATCTCGATTTGGTTGAAAGACGAGAGGATTGGATTCTCACTGGTCTTCAAGAAGACGAGTTGCGCGCCCTGCCACACTTGTCCGACCTCAAGCAGAAGTCGCAGGGCACACTTGTGGTATGGCAGAATTTCGATCGGCTCGTCGCTGGAGAGTCATCGATTGAGACGGCATTAGGCGAACGGATGGACAGGGCCCGTGATCACCTTTCTTTGGTGTTTCATCGATTTCTGGGAAGCGAAATCGGAACTGAGCCGATTTCGATAAGCATCAATAACAATCCGCTGCCTCCGCTGGATCCTTTTTTGTCAAAAAACAAAGCCACTCAGGAATTACCTGAGGAGACGTTCTCCGTCGAGGGTCAGCTGGTGAAGGTTTCACCATACATTCTGCCTCATCTATCAAAGCTCTCGGCTGAGAGTTTACGAATTGCTGGGGGCGAGGAAGGCCTGCGCAGGAATCAGGGCTTTTACATCTACAGAAACAAACGGCTAATCAGTTGGGGCTCGTGGTTCCGCCTCTTACGTCAAGAGGAAATCACCAAACTCGCTCGCGTAAAGGTCGATATTCCAAATAGCCTTGATCACCAGTGGACCTTGGATATCAAGAAATCCTCTGCCTTCCCGCCGGAAGCCGTAAGGGCCGGGCTAAAAATCATTGTTGAGAGAATCACTGAAGGAAGCCGTCGAGTGTACACGTTCCGGGGGCGACGTGCCAACGCTGACAACGTTGTTCATTCCTGGGATAGGAAAGCAGTCAGAGGGGGTGTTACGTACAAAATCAACAGGGACCACCCGCTGATCCTTGCGCTTGAGTCTGTAATCGCTGAGGAACAGCACGCCCTTTTCCAGAGGATGCTTCAAACGCTCGAACGAACTTTTCCCTTTGACGCTTTGTATGCAGATATGGCATCTGAGCGCCGCCCGGACACACCCGAAGCAACAGAGACTATCGAGGAGGATCTTTATGACCTCGCGTTGCGGATACTGGATGCTATTGGGAACAGCGCAGAGGGTGCAAGCCAATTTCTTCGAAGTCTAAGCATCATTGAGCCATTCAGTAAATATCCTGAAGAAAGTAGAAAGTTGATCGAGAAACTGGAACATGTCTATCGAGAACGCACGGCGAATTGAGACGGCAGTATTGGTTGGACTCCCCGAGAGTCATGCTCCAAAGGAGCAGGATATTCTCGAGCTGGCTAGCCGCCTGAGAGCAGTATTTCCAGTCGGCGATGATGACTTTAATTCGCTGCTTAAGCGGTTACATGCCAAGCTCGCGATCAACATGGACACGGGAACTGCGCTTATCGGTGAAGAAGAGCACACGCCGTGGCTGAGTGGACGTAAGGCCACAATTGATCCGTTCTATTGGGAACGATTCCAGCAGCACCTCCAGAAGAGAGGCTGGCCGCCGAAGGTTGTGGGGACTCTGGGACGAGTTACCGAGGAACTACTGGATCTGCTCGGAGACCCGGCAAAGTCCGGTTCATGGAAACGAAGGGGTTTGGTTGTTGGGGATGTTCAATCTGGAAAGACAGCAACATACACAGCGCTCTGCTGTCGGGCAGGTGACGCGGGTTACCAGCTTATTATCTTGCTAACTGGGACTTTAGAGAGCCTGCGACGGCAGACCCAAGAAAGGCTGGATGAGGGATTTGTCGGATTGGATAGTTCCGGAATCTTAAATACGATTCGCAACAACCGTGCAGTGGGAGTAGGTATGATTGATTCGCGGCGTTCAGCCGGAGTATTCACCTCACGGGAACGGGATTTCAGCAAGAGTTTTGTCAACGCACTTGGCTTCCGGTTGGACTCGTTCAAAGAACCCGTCCTCGTCGTAGTGAAAAAGAACCGTCGAATTCTGGAGAATTTGGAGAAGTGGCTGGTCGACTACAACGCTGGCCCGAATGGCGCAATTGATGCACCCATGTTGCTGATCGATGATGAAGCCGACAGCGCTTCAGTTAACACGAATCCATTGTCCGAGGACCCAACCAAAATCAACCAGCGAATCAGGGCACTTCTGCATTTATTCACAAGATCAAGCTATATTGGATTCACTGCAACTCCCTTCGCGAACATCTTCGTCGATCCAGAAACTGAACACGAGATGCTCGGAGATGATCTCTTCCCACGAGACTTCATCTACTCTTTGGAAGCCCCCACGAACTATGTCGGACCAACCGCACTTTTTGGCGATGACTCCAAGTTGGATATTCGCAAGACGATTGACGATGGAGATATAGTCTTCCCAGCGAAACACAAATCCAGCTTGGTGGTCGATTCGCTGCCGGAGACTTTGTGGAAGGCGATTCGAATGTTTCTCATCGCAACGGCCATACGCGATCTTAGGGGTGAAGGCGCAACACATCGTTCAATGCTGGTCAACGTGAGTCGATTTACTGCAGTACAGGACCAGGTTGCAACCCTTATTCACGCTGGTCTCAACAAGATTCAGCAGGACATAAGAAATTACAGCCTACTATCATCCGAAGAGGCGGTTCGCAATTCTACAATTGCGGAATTGAAAGACTGCTGGTCGTCAGATTTCGAGCTCTGCGGTTTCTCGTGGGATGAAGTGCAACAAGCACTTCTGAATTCTGTACTGCCCATTACTGTAAAGGCCGTGAACCAGCGTACTGGGGCTGCAAGTCTTGACTATGCGAGTCATAGAGAGACTGGACTCAGAGTTATCGCGGTTGGAGGCAACAGTCTTTCCCGTGGCCTGACCCTTGAAGGGCTCAGCACCAGCTATTTTTACCGAAACTCGCAGATGTACGACACGCTGCTGCAGATGGGGCGTTGGTTTGGCTACCGCGATGGATATGCCGATCTCTGCAGACTGTGGTTGGCCGATGAGGCGGCGCAGTGGTACGCCCACATTACGCTCGCGACTGAAGAACTACGCTATGAATTCAAGAAAATGTGGCGTAAGAATGCGACGCCCCGGGAATTTGGACTAAAAGTGAGGGCTCATCCAGATTCGCTAATCGTTACGGCGCAAAACAAGATGCGTTTAGCGCACACGATTGAACGTGTGATATCGATAAGCAGTGAGAGCTTGGAATCGACTCGACTGAAAAGCAACAAGAAGGTCATCACTGCTAATAAACAAGCGGTGGTGGCCTTCCTTCAGCAATTGAACAAAGATGGGGTTGCGGTAGAGTGGTCAGAGTGGAAGAACCCAATATGGAGGAACGTCCCTCGCGAACTAGTGGTATCTCTCTTACGGAACTTCCAAGCTCATCCTTTGAATGTCTCTTTCCAGACTGACGATCTGGCGGATTATTTCGAAAGGACATCAGAGCAGAAGCTGCAAGTGTGGGACGTGGTGTTGCCGAACGGAGGAGAGGACGCTATGAACTTCGCTGGTGTGAATGTTCGGCCTGCACGGCGGTTCGTCCTGCCTCGAGATAACGGAATCCTGGTATCGGGCAGCAAGATGAGAGTTGGATCACGTGGCATAGAGCGCGAAGGGCTTCCTGCGTCCGTGGTTCACGAGATCGAAGGCAGATACAAGAACACGGGCAAGAATATTCCAGATCGGGAATACCGGGAACGTCGGGAAAGGCCTTTGTTGTTAATTCATCTGATCTCGCCTTACTCCAAGAAGGATGAAGTTGAAATACCGTTCGATACTGGACCGGATGAGTTGATTGCCCTCGGCCTCAGCATGCCAGTGTTTGATGACAGCGATGTCGCTAAGAAAGTAAAGTACCGAGTCAATCTTGTTGAATGGCGTGCGATGCTGGAAGAAGCGATAGATGATGATTTGCCGGAGGACGGAGATGGAGGTTAAGTCCCTTTGGTCAGATCTGTTGACGATGCACGACCGGCCGGTATATCGCCGCGTAGACGAGGTTCACCCCCTTGATCTTTATGCGGGTATTGAGATCGGGGACGAACGAGTGATTATGCTTGTCACAGATGTTGAACCGCCCCCTTCTCCGCAATTTGAGGCAATCGAGGTTCGGCATAGTCTGCGCAGCGACGGGCGCTGGGTGCTACTTTTCCGACTTAAGAAGGTTGATCTAATCGTGCCGTTTTCCGGACTCTGCCAGGATTTGATTGATTCGACTAGATCCGGTTGCGGTAACTTGACTGCCTCAGAGTATCTAATCGGTCGTCTTGCGCGTTGGCGCCGACTAATGGAGCTAAGCGATGTGGGGCTGTCCGATGCCGAGGCACGGGGACTGATTGGTGAACTTCTGATATTGGAGTCAATACTGATACCGAAATTCGGTGAGATGCCTGCCCTTTTGTCATGGGGAGGGCCGTATGGGGCAGCCCAGGATTTTAAGATTGCGGGAAAGTTGCTGGAGGTTAAGACATGCCAGCTAGGGTCTTGGCGGGTGGCAATTTCGTCCATCGAGCAACTAGACGCTGGAGCCGATCCCATATGTCTTGCGGTGATCAGGATGAGCGTTTCGTCGCTCCAACAGGAAGGGGCGATTACTCTCAACAATGTCGTAGAGAGGCTTCGAGCCGCTCTTTCGGGAGAAGATGCAATTGATGAGTTCACGCTTCGGCTTACTGAAGCTGGGTTCAATGAACAGGCCAAGGCGGCCAGCGTGCATTATCTGGTTGATGAGATCAAAGCGTATCACGTCATAGCTGGCTTTCCACGGCTTGTGCGCTCTCAGATTCCGGTGCCGGTTCAACGAGCTTCCTACGTCGTGGACGTGAGCCAATGTAGTGAATTTGAGATAGAACTTGGTGGGATCTAGCTATGGAAATCGGTGACTTTCGGAAAGAGTTTCTCGAACAGATCGCGGCTCAGGCTGTGAGCGATGGTAATTTTCGGCACTCAGCGTTTGTTGACTACAGCGTTCAACTCCTTGAAGATGCCGAAGAGGTATCAGATTTTGAATCTTGTTACTTCCGGGGAACGGGATTCAAACACAAGGCACTTGCGATCGACGGTTATGCCTTTGACGATGCGGATGGCTCTGTTCGCCTGTTTGTTGCAGAGTACGGTGGTGCGCACGAGGCAGAGACTCTCACACAAACACAAGCAAAAGCCCTGTTCTCGCGGCTGCAGGCGTTTTGTGAAGATGCAGTATCTGGCCGCCTTCAAAGGGAAATAGAAGACAGTACGCCGGCTGCGGCTTTTGCAGCTCTACTGTTTCAACAAAAAGGCTCTATCACCCGGCTGAGATTCTATCTGATAACCGACTCGGTAATGAGCACAAGGATGCGAGACTGGCCAGAGGCCAGCATTGCCGGAATCCCGACGGACTTCCACATCTGGGATATGAACAGGTTCCATAGGGCGTTCGAATCGCGAACCGGCAAAGATGAATTAGAAGTTGACCTTGTTGAACTGGTTTCTGCTGGTATTCCCTGCCTTCCGGCCAGTTTTGAATCCGGCAAATATCGTTCATACCTTTGCGTGATCCCGGGAAGCGCCCTGGCCGACATATACGATCGTTTCGGCAGTCGCCTCTTGGAAGCCAATGTGCGGTCCTTCCTGACGACAAAAGGCAGGGTAAACAAGCGAATTCGACAAACCATACTGACTCAACCGCAGATGTTCTTTGCATACAACAATGGCATCGCGTGCACAGCTTCTTCGGCTGAAGTCGTAGAAACCCCATCGGGCATGAGGTTGGTAAAAGCGATGGATTTGCAGATAGTAAATGGCGGTCAGACGACTGCCTCGCTGTCTGCCGCCAGGCGGAATGACGAGGCGGCTTTGGACCATGCCTTTGTCCAAATGAAACTGTCAATCATTCCGCTGGAGAAGTCAGGCCAGGTAATACCTGAGATTTCTCGATCGGCAAACAGCCAGAACCGCGTAAGCGACGCCGACTTCTTTTCGAACCACGAGTTTCACCGACGGATGGAGCAGGTTTCTCGTCGCTTATGGGCTCCTGCAGCCACGGGCACTCAGCATGAGACCCATTGGTTCTACGAGCGCGCTCGTGGTCAATATCTCAATGAACAAAGTGCCCTTACCGCCGCTGGCCGCAAGACGTTTCAGGTGCAGCACCCGAGGCATCAGGTCATGTCAAAGACTGACCTTGCAAAGTTTGACAATGCATGGCGACAGCTTCCGCACACCGTCAGTCTGGGAGCGCAGAAGAACTTCTTGGTTTTCAGTTCCTATGCATCACAAGCCTGGGAAAAGAGCTCAGATCAGTTCAATGAGGAGTACTTCAAGAGAACGGTTGCAAAAGCAATTCTTTACCGGCGAACGGAGCAGCTGGTATCAAAACAATCGTGGTATCAGGGAGGATATCGAGCAAATATCGTTGCCTACACTGTCGCCAAGCTTTCACAGCTCATCGAAACAGAAGCCCCGAGTCGAGCTCTTGATTTCCGTTCAATTTGGGCTAAGCAAGCCTTATCGGGTCCTTTGGAAGCTCAAGTACTCAAGATTTCCGAACAAGTGTTCAATGTCATCGTAAGCCCTGAGGGCGGATTCCAAAACGTTACGGAATGGTCCAAAAAGGAACTGTGCTGGAAGCGAGTTAGTGCATTAGAGATGGTGCTCTCGCCAGCTCTATTTAAGGAGCTCATTGACCGTGACCTTGAGGTGCAGTTAAAGAAGGATTCGAAAGAGGACCAAAAGGTGGAACGCGGAATAGAACGACAGGCCGTAGTTCTTCAGCTTGGCCCAGTGTATTGGAAAGAAGTTAGAGACTGGGGAGCCCGGGAGGGACTGCTAAGCCCTGATGATCAGTCGTTTCTTTCTGTGGCAATTTCAATCCCCAGAAAGATTCCATCTGAAAAGCAGAGTGGCAGGCTTATGGAGATTAAAACCCGTTTGGAATCTGAAGGATTCCCGGCCCGCTAAACCCGACAACTGCCTTGAGATCAAATGCTCTGCGATCCTTCCAAATCAAAAGTCGGGCTTGAACTTCACTAAGCGGTCAGCGCTTCGATAGCTCTGGCTCTGAACGGGTTTGCTGTTGCTTCACGAGTTGATCCAATTGCTTATCTATGCTCCCGAGAGACTTCGCAATCGACTCAAGTGCTTTTATGAGTTGGTGTTCTTGTGCAGAGGTCAAAGTTCACTCCTTTGTGTCTTAATGTTGCTGCCAAATTCAACCTTTTGTCAGTTCGTGAGAAGCCTGGTCAAATAGGCTCGCACTCACCTTCGTGTCCTCGCGGAAGCCAACAATCCTGGATCTTGCGGCAGTCCTGTCCAATCGCTCTGTTTTGTTGCTGCCACCAGAACTTATTGGCTTTCATTGCTGCATCTCTTGGGACTGTGCCCACTTTGAATTCATGATCGAAATCGAATGGCCACGACCGATGCCAATTGTCCATTGGCATGTTAATAGAATCGAGGGCTACGCGGACTTGGCGCAGCCAGTTATCAAATTGTGTCTCCACACCAACTCCTTGTTTCGTAATACTCTAACAGTGTGCGGGCGATTAGGGGAGACCGTGCCCGACAGCGCCTCCCCAAGCTCGTCAACGTTAATACATCACTCGGATTCTTCGATCGCTGTCTGCTGGCTTGCCGATCCTCGGGCCATATTCGCCTTGAATACAGCTTCTGTTCTGGCATTGAGCGCACCCCTCACACTTGCGGGCACAGCCTGCATATAAATGTTACCGGTGGTCTTGATACTCTTGTGCCGAAGCACACCCTGCGCATCTTTCAGCGTCCCATGGAACTGTAGGTCGGTCCCAACGGTGCGTCGCATCACCTGAAATGTAACCAGTCGCCGAGGGATTCTTAGTCGATCCGCAACAGGATGAATGCGCCTTTCCATGAAATTAGTCGAATCAAACGGTACAACGTGCCCCCGGCGGGCCTTTTTCCCGTTTGTTGGGAACATGAGCGCACCATCACTAGTGTTAGAACTAGCAGCATGCCAGTTTGCAATAAAGGGACGAACGAGTTCCGGCACAGGCACCAGGCCGCGGCTGTCGCCAGTTTTCACTTTGTTCTTCTGGAGTCGGCCCTCAAAAGCTGTATTCTTGATGGCCAGGTACTCGCCAACCCAACAGTCCCAGGTCAGACCGAACACCTCCGACGTGCGAAGTGCACAGAACACACCAATAGCGAATACACACTTGTCCATGGGATCTTCAATTGCTTCCAGGAGCTCCATGATCCGAGCCGCGTCAATAGTGCTCTTATCAGGCGGCCGCGTGTCCGGCATGTTGAGTTTCCGGGCTGGGCTTTTGGCCAGGAAATCGAGATCAACAGCGTTGTTGAATATCGATCGCATGTTCACATACGCATGGCGCACAACAGATTCGGAGAAAGTGCCAGCCAGTTTGTTAAGGTGAGTCTGCAAGTCGAAGAGGCCGATGGAATGCAACGGCTTGGTTCCGAACTGTTCCAGGATGTAACGCTGGATCTCGTACTTCGTTTTCTTCTTGGTGGTTTCGCGGCATGACATCATCGGCAGGTGACGATGTGTAACGAACCATTCCAGGGTTAGGTCCTGAGGAGCGATGTCTGCCGGAAGCGCCGGAGCGCTGCTGTTCTCGGCGGCAATCATTTCCCGCAGTTTGTTTTCGGCCTCGAATTTCGTCAGCTCTGCCTTCAGGCCGATCTTCTTTGTTTTCTGTTTGGCGGTAAAGACGTTTGTTATTGGGTCTTTATGCCAGACGCGATACTTGCCGTACCACGCTTTCCGGCGCTTGCCCTGCACAAACACACTACCGCGCTGATGCTCAAGTGGCATTTATTTGGTCCTTATTAGTTGGAGAAAAGGGACCGGCGGAAAGCCGGTCCCGGTTGTTCAGTTGCGACGACGGCTTGTACCGCTGTGGTCGTCGCGTTGCCGTTCAAGAAACGCGGTTACATCGGATGGTCTAAAACGAACGAGCGGTCCCAGGGAGATAACTGGAATCCGCGGTGAGCGTCGAGTTGCATGGTCTCGCACCCACCGTTCTGAGACACCAAGGATTTCCGCAACCTCCTTGGAGCTCAGTAGGCGCTCGAACGGATTAGTTGGGGTTATCGGATTGGCCGATGATTGCATTTAAAGTCCTCTTAGTTATCTGCTGCATAGACTACGCAGCGAGTGAGGGCCCGCGCCGAAAGGCTCAGGCCGTGTTGGTGTTCGGCGGAGTGTCAATCCACCAGGCGTTTGCTACGTTTTCGCTGTGTTAGCGCCAATTGAACGCTTGAAGGAAAACCATTCGGGGACTTTGTCGAGGAACAAGTTCCCGTTGACCGGCGCCATTGTTCGCGGTGGCTGTCGTCGGCGCTGTTGGTGAAGAAGAGACTGCCGATGGGCTGGTCGTTTCCTGAGCCTTTGAGGCGTTTTCGATATGAATCATTATCCGCTGGCCTTGGCGCTCGTTGGTCAAAAGTCCCGCCCTGACCCTTCGATAGATCGTGGATATTGAGACCTGAAGTTCCGCAGCTGCCTGTTTTACGGTTACATAGTTCATGGGAGGTACTCCCAGTTGTGCCAGATGCCGTCCGGATCGAAGGTTGGCATTTCAAGATGGTTATCTTCATTTCCGACACAGCCGTGCCGGGCGCGAAGACGATTACCGAGCCTTTCGAACAACATTTCCTGAACAAAAGGGTCAAACGGGTGCCTCCTTCGAAGCAAGGCGTCTTTCCCAAGAAGTTCAGCGTTGACTTCAAACAGTTGCTCCAAGGCGGCGCAATCCTTACACTTTTCTCGCCCTTGGGGAGGAACTGCGCTCAGGATGATCTTCCGGTATTCTCCGATCAGTGGAACGAGGATCGCGAAGTCAAAGTCGACAGCGTGCACCTTGGCGGCGAATTCCAGATGCAAGGAACCCTTTTTGTAGTGCTTCTTAGGATCAGCCGCGATTGCTTCCTTCTGGATTGTCCAGTAGATCAACGCAGTCCCACTCACTTTCTTGTCGTACAACTGCTCGGCAATCCAACCGTAACCGCAGATCTGTGTCTCATATTGAGGCATCCAAGGGTCGTCACTCCCCTTGTACTCTGCCGTTTTGTTATCTAGTACCACCAGGGTGCCGTCCTTTCGGACGCCAATTTCGTCCGGCTCGCCTCGAAGGAATATTCCAGCTGGATGAAGGTAACCAAAGTTCCTCCATGTGCCGAAGTCAATTCGATCCTCTACATCGTTGTAAGGGGCAAGTTCATCAGGAAGACATCCGTCTTCATCGATGAATGCTCGAAGAAGCTTCTTTTGTATGTGGTCGCATGCGTACATGATGCCGGGCATGCTATTCGGCACCCACGGCGGACGGCTCTTCAGACGCTTCTGCCACCACAGACAGCGCGGGCAAGCCGCGTCTGTTCGAAGGTAGCCCAGGTGACGGGGCGTAGCAGTCAGGGTTTCGCTCATAGTTGAATCCTCAAAGATGTGGAGTTCCCAAGGTCTGTCAGGTTGGCGCTTCCTGGTTTGGTGAATGTACGTTTTGCTTCTTGCATATCGATTATTTCCTTTCTGCACTGAAACTCCAGTGACATCTTTGACTCTACTGAGAGGACACGATGAGCCAAAGGCTGTTGGTGATTTACGGTTTGAGGAATTCGAGGGCGCTGAAATATTGTCGTGCTACCGTGGTGTCGTGCAGCTTGTAATAGCGGGTCGTGGTGCGGAGGTCATCGTGACCCATGAGGGTTTTCAGCGTCATGGAGTCCATATTCGAATTTGCAAGTTTAGTGCAAAAGGAATGACGGAGGGCGTGGGGGTGTATGTGTTCGAGCCCCAACCGCTTGCACCATCCTGCCAAGATCAACTGAATAGCCCGGATCCCAAGACGTTGTTGTCGCTCAGACACGAATAGGGCCGGGTTGCTATCCGTCCTGGTCGCGAGATACTCACTCAACAACGACAACGTTTCTTGATCAAAGTAAAAGCGTCTCTTTTTCCGTCTTTTGCCAATCACTTCAGCTGTTCCAAGAATCCGGACTTCACCGCCGTCATCACAGTACTGGTCAACCTCTATTGAGACGCGATCCAGTGAATTCATCTCCGCAATGCGCAACCCTGTGTTGACGAATAGGGTGAACAGGGCCTTGTCTCTCAGACAATCAATTCCTGACAGAAGAACGGAGAGCACTGAATCATCAACCGCTTTGCACTCATCATTGTTGGGAGAGCCAACCCGGATTCCCCTGGTCGGGTTATTCATGTTGCTATTCAGAATGCTTCGATGAAACTCGTAATACTTTCTAACGGCGGCTATCCGGCGGCCAATAGTGGCACGGCCAGCCCGGTTTTGCCGAACCGCGGGTTGGGCCGAATCTTTAGATACGCCAGGTACCTGCTCATAACCCGGGCATCGACCTGATCGATTTCTACGTCGTTCTTTTGAAGAAAAGCAGAAAACAAGTTGAGGTCTGACTTATAAGACTTTACTGTCTCTGGACTTTTACTCTCATCGTTGGACAGGTGTTCGATAAACGCTTCGATATTCATAAGTGCCCTGTTTTCAACCCGACTGCGTGGAACTGCATTTCCACGAAGTCGAATTGAAGTTTGCGTGGGAGGCTATTGCCCCCCACGGCCCTTGTTGTGCATGAAGTCAGAAAGACTAACGCGCTTGTGCCCGGAAGAGCGGCTTTCACGTGACCGCTTCATGGCGGCGTCATAGCCTCTCTGCACAGCTGTTTCATTTACGCGGCTGTAACCACACATCGACTTAGAGGTCCGCCACCCTCCAACAGCCATAACGGTTGCAGCGTCAGCTCCTCCATTCACGAGCCTGCTGGCCATGGTATGTCTGAGGCGATGCGTCGACCATTGGTCGAACCCGTCTGGGTTTACGCGTTTATACCCTCTGAATGCAGCTCCTGCCTTGCACATTGTGAGCTGGAACTCATTCCGGATCTGTTGTGACGTAGAGGGCAGGCCGGCGAAGTTGTGGAGGAGATGGTCATGCCCGCAGTTCGGATCTCGTTCTCGCAGCCAGAGATCGAGGTACGTCTTTGTCTTATCCCCGAACGGGACGTACCGCGGCCGATTGGTCTTGTTGGGCGTGCGAACATACAGCAGCTGCTTACGGAGATCGACATCCTGGAGTCTGAGATTTGCGATTTCGCCGATTCGAAGTCCAGATTCCTCCCCGATTGCAAGAGCAAGGCAAATGCGCCTTGAACCACGTGTCTCGGCGAGTGACCAAGCGTATTCCAGTTCCTTGTCGTCGAGCGGACGTGGCCCCGTGACATTGCGGGGGACGCGGTGAATGCTTGGGACAATCGGATTCGGAGTTGATCGACGGCCTTCGGCGATCTGCCAATTGAAGAAGGTCGACAGAGCGGACACTATGCTTGAATTAACATAGTGACGCCCCTTACGGCCCGCGGTCAGGTATTCGGTGACGGTCTTCGGCGTCACATCGCCAAAGTCCTTGATGCCGGCTTGATTCAGATACTCGCAGAAGCCCACAAGCGCAAGTCGGGCTGTGTAGACCCCTTTGTAATGGAGTCGGCAAAATCCTTCGGTATATTCCCGGATGGCAGGCTCGAAATGCTTGGATCGTTTCAGCATCTGGTCCGTCTTATAACGACCAGCATGATCTCGATCATAAAAGTATCTGTCACGTGGTTTGGCGCCGCTGTGAAACTGTTGGCCGCAGCCACAACCGCATGTGACAAGCTTCCTACCGAAAGCAAGCCTTGAGCGGCGTTTCATAAAGCACTTCCGGGAACAAACGAAGTACTTTTGGCGGGGATCAAAGAAACCCGAGGGGGCGAACTGTGTACAACCTCTGGCTTCGCAACGTCGTTGCCGTTCTCCGATGAACTGTGTGTTAGCCCGCCTCGCTCGTTCCTGGCATTCGGGTTTAGCGCAATACGGCAGTGGATGCCACTGCCAGAAGTCTCCCGGGATAATCTCGCGGCAGTGCCGGCAAGCTTTTCCTTCGGGGCTCGTGGTCTTGGTACTTGTAATCATTCTGTATTTCTCCGTGATTGGGTGGTTTTATAGGTATCTATCAATCGGTCGACATCCCGGCTATCAAATCGGGAATGACCTTTGATTCGAATCTCCAGCAGTTGGCAAGTGTTTACCAACCACTGAAGATCCGCATCTGGAATTTGGAGCAGGTCTACCACCTGCTCCCGTTGCAGAAGCTTGCGCTCATGCATTTCGCTCATATGTGCCTCTTCACCATGAAATAGTGCTCGTGGAAGGCTGCGGCCGAAGCTCCGTCGGAACCACAAGAGGTATTTTCCCGGCCTGCGCCGCGACGCCTTCCTTAATCGCTAAAACCATCATTGACGAAGAGTATGCTGAGCCAAAGCTTGAGTACTTGAAAGGAGTTGCCGTCGGAAGAGGAGAATTTGGAGGCTTGTTACTGGACTAGAGTCTGTTCTTCTTGAGTTACTGCTCGCTCATCATCATGCACGTGGTTCTTTTGGACAGAAGACGAGAAACTGTCAATTGATTGGCCGTTGGCCAAGGAAGTGTACCGCTCTGGAATTGACTGGAACATCAATTTCAAGAAGAGCAAATAAGTGACTCGAACGTCGTTCATGCAGTATTCGGCAATCTGGTCGATTCTTCCCTCCTGCCACCATTCGGCAACTTTAGATCCGTCGCCGGTCTTACATCCACATCCGAATGCGATGGCAAGTTGATCCAGGCTGACGTATTTTTGTGCTCCCCAGTTTGTCCAAAGCTGCATCAAGTCAATGACGTCGGCGGTATAAAACCTCTTCAAGTCAATCTTTCGCGACGGGCGTATCCCTAAGATTGCACTCCTCTGTTTTACTAGCAGACAATCGAAGTTTAGGAGGTTAAATCCGCAAAAGACATCTCCTGGTTGTACGCGTGCCCAGAAGTTGCGGAGAAGTCCGGCTTCGTCTTGGCCGATAAGAGTTACTTCTTTCATCTGTTCGCCATCATCGACGAGCAGACATATGCAGACGATTCGGCAGGTGAGAGCCGAAAGTGCGCCTTTCGGATCACTGGGATCTAATGAGACCGTCTCGATGTCAATGACTATGTTTCTTCGAGATGGGGTCGGTTTAATACGCATTGTTACTCCTTGTAATTGGGCTGGAGATCAGCCCGGTTAGGTGATGAGTCGCCCGGCAATAGGCCGGGTTCACTGTTCCGGCAGCTTGCGCTGTCAAAGGACGAAAATGCAGGACCGATGAATGTGCACAGGTCCTAAATAACGTCGTAATATTCGAGCATCAGCGTTGCTCTAGTCGCTGCCCAGGTGGCAAACTCCTCTTGCCGGGAGCCCATTAAATACAAATCAACAATCCTTTTCAGGAATGTCTCCACATCTTCGGGCAAGAGTTTGGTGGTCGTTTTAGACATTTCGTTACCTCCTTTCTGAGATTTACGTCGGCATTCCCCCTCCGTAGTCGGTGGGCGGCTGGTGATATCTGTAATTAAGCGTTTACAAGAACATCGTTATAAGATATTTATGTCTTGCCCTCTAGAACGTGCGTGGTCTTAGGAGTAGCTGTTCGTGCGGGTTCGCTTGAAGATATAGCGTCTGGTACACAGTCCATGTTGTTCAGCGTTGGTGGAAAGCTCAAACAGAATCCAATCTGCAACCTTCGAGGTAAATTCTTGGGTCACAAAGAGATCATTAACTCCGAAATCGTGAACGCTGAAGATATTGATGCAAAAGATGTTCGATGCCCTAGATGTAAGGGCAATACGTTGATACTGAAAGGGAACTTTCAGGTAGCGCATGAAGAAGTCCTTCGGGGAGGGACTACGGTGGACTCGAAGAGCTTTCCGGAAACCGGCACGTTTGAATTGGAGACCATTGACTGCACAGCATGCAGCATTAGGTTCCTGATTAAGCCGAAAGAAATGTACGATCTGGAGATGTTGAATCTCTTACTCCGTCAACAGGTGCTTGAATTGGGTGGTAAGGATCCATTTGGAGTTGGAGGAATCAATTAAAACCAGCTGATGGGAGACCAGCGATATAGACGGTTATCAATCTGTTACTTTGAAGCACGGCAGTCGGGCTTTGCCTCGACCGCCGTGAGTTATTTCATCCGTTGCTCCTGTTCAATCTCGATTTGAATACCCTCCTTTGCCCACAGCGCTGCTATCTGCTCTGGCGCAATCAGGTTTTTGGCGGTAACCGGCGGTTGCGGGCGCCACGGTACACCGTCGAGATGATGGTCAGGATATTCATGCCAATCACGTCCCAACGCATTGACGCCATAGCTTGACTTTGTATGAGTCAGCTGTTTGAACATGAAGCGAACATCTTCACGGAGGCATTTGTCTCTCAGATTCAGCGCCCATTGGAGCTTCATGGTCCTGCGCCCATCAGTGTTTTTGAGCTCCTCCCGCAAACTGATCTGAGGGTCATACATATATTCAGCCTCGGCACCTGGTCGTCCACCGCTTTCCCCACCGCACGCGAGCCAAGAATACCCGGAGAGGTCCAATTCTTGGCTGATGTCCTCCAAAAGGGGCTCTGCACTGATCCAACGATGTGCCCGAGTGTGAACCGGAACCTTTCGTAGTACATCCAGATTGGGCAGCGATGACCGGCAGCCGACCGTCGTCCCCAGCCACACGTTTGGCCAGCCATCTCCCCAATCTGGAGGAAGGTGCTTAAGGATTCGGGAGGGCCGCTTTGTAAGGATCATCCACACAAGATTTGGGGTTGCGCGAATGATATTCCAGGCCGCCGGCCTCATACTGTCTGCTCCTGCGTGAAAGAAATCCGACAGGGAGCAAGTGAAAATCCTTTCAACTACGCCGTCGTACTCGGCTTCTCGATTAAGCCGAATTGGTTCATCCCAAGTGTTCGTCTGGTAAATTCGTCCCCAAGCCTCTCTTCGCTGCTTGCGCAACTCGCGGAAGATGTAGCAGATGCGGCATTCTGGTGCCACTTTGTCGCACCCGACCCAGAAGTTGTGGCTGTAGTGGGCCCAGGATATCAGGGTGTTTGGCTTAGCTGGCAATCGACACCAACTTCACACCCGGCAGTGTGATATTGACCACGGCCATCGGCAATATCTTCTCAACCAGCGATTTCAGCTCCGCTACAATCTCATGCTCTGTCATTCCAGCAGTGAAGTAATTAGCGGACGAGAACATTTTGTCTCGCAAGCGACGCCGACGATCTTCCGTCGTTTCCAAAACCTTACTCAATTTCTCCTCCTTAACAATTGTCGTCAGAAGCTCTCCAGCGGCTCCCGGCCCGGTTACGCTTTGCAATTCGTCCTTGTGAGCTTCGAGCACATCCGCGAAGCACTTGGCCGTGAGATCGATCCTCATTCCCTCCGCCTTGTTCTCGATAACCATCGACGCTCCAATTACTTTTCGGACTCGTCGATAGTCGGCCAGAACTCTTTCCGCAGTGGCGTGAGCAATGCTCCGATCGTGCAGGAACTTCCTCCAGGTCCCGTTCCTATGATTCGAAAGTCGCCTGTGAACCTCGTCCAGTGTCTTACCGAGTTTCATTCTGCTCAACCCCTCAGATCTTGCTGATGTTTGCCATTCATCCCACTGTGTAACTAGCATATTTCCAAGGGATTCCAGTGATATCGCCTCATTTGAGGCGATATCGGTCTCAAGTCTCTTCAAACAAAATCCTCCTCTGTCTTTGCGAATGGACCAATTCGCAACGGTGTTCATCCTCACCTGGCCGAAGGCCCAATTGAGGTGAACCGGCCGGGTAAAGTCGCCGACCACCCAAGACACTTCCGGCTATGCAGGCCTCGACGGCCCGAATCGCACACGGAGTGCGGCCCAATCGCTATTTATCTGGTGAATGCCCCAAAGGGCTATAACGGGAGTCTTACGCCGAGTCTATTAGCTTCCCAAGACATATGCCGGAGTCGGAAAACGGCAGCCTGTGATTCGTGACCCACAGGCCGGTCAGCGGACTTTCATAGTCAGCAACTGGATAATGATCGATTTCTTCGCTGCTGTCAACAGTGAGATTGAGACCGAACGTGGTTAACCGCTATATCAACCCCGAGTCTTACGCTGCGCTGACCATATGCGTTGGCGACAGCTACTGCGTTAATGTAAGTGCGTGCCAAAGCTGGGCGGCGGCGGCGTCCGTGTACAGAGTAATAATCCATGTTACCGAGATCCCATTCGCCAGATCGATACGACTCCTTGAAGGAATAAGGGATGGCACCGCGATTCGGATCGTAGCGCACGATTTCGGCATCGCCATGAGCGATGTCCCTCCAGAGGTGCTCTCCTGCTGGCGCATTCAGGTTGGGTGCAATCAGACCACCATGGAAGTGCAGCCAGGGCTCCGCTTCCGCGCACCAGAACCAGCCGATCGGAGCCTTATTAAGCCACTCCATCCCGTCCAACCACTCATTGAATCCTGCTGCGAAGCGATCGATAGGCTTGGGGTCAGACTGTGGTGACGGTGAACCAATGCGTGAGGGGAAAACTCCGCATGAAGTTGGAGATATCAAGGGTGTTGTTACTGTGATGCTGAGTATATATAGACATAGGTATATCCTTCCCGCCCTGTTGGGCGATAAAAGTGGGTTCAGCGGCGCGCTTTCGGCGGGTACCGCTGTGCGGAATGACCCGATCAAACTGACACAACGGTGCCAGTTGACTGAAGGCAGTCCTTATTCCTGCTCATGCGAGGAACACTTAAATTGTTCGGTTGAGAACCGAGCGAAAAACGCCCGGCAAATCGGCATCTAGGCCTTACCGTGTATTGAGACCCACGGCTGGTCGATAAAAGGATTTCTAGTTTGCTCTACATCGCAGAGATTAGTCAAGAGGAAAATGACAAATCGCTTTGGCCCCAACTCTAAGGAGATTAGAATCGACGAAGAACCAGTCAGCCGCTTCTGTATGCGCCACGGTTGGTTTGCATTTTTACGATAAGTTCTCTTTGCTGAGATGACCGCCATCTTTCAATCGTCGTAATACGGCAAAAATGGGGAAGACTGGTGCAACTAGGCTAGGCGGTCGAGGCGATGAAGTCGATTGGGAGCTAATCTGCTGGGACGCCGTCTTGAACCCAAGTGGCTCGAGCTTTTGACGCAGCGTCGTACGGACCTTATTATGTACCAAATTATGTACCAAATTTCGATTATTGCCTGATGTCGACGATACCGATCCTTAAACCAGGCTGGGAGGGAATTGGAAGGTCGATTTCACGGACCGCGTTCTTTACCGTTTTCCCATTCCTGTACAGCCTCCCATGGAGTTCTGGATTCGGATCCCGTTCGCAAGCCGCGGTTCCAAACTGAGATCAGCAGTTCGTGCTACTTTGCAAGTGCTTGCGCTTTAGGCCCATCTCATAACGACGCATATAGCTATGGATCGGGTTCAGAATGCACTCGATATCCTGATCGCGCGAAGGTGGGAAAGGAAACCAAACTCGTCTAATGATGCCTGATTTCGACCTCTGAGTCCTGACGATGTTTACCTCACCGCAAACGAGCACGAGGACGTGCGGCCAAACTGTCTTGGCAGCCCGTCACTAGAGATTCCTTACATGTCTTAGAATGCGGAGGTTTTTCCAAACAGTTGCGAGAAGACGAAAGGCGCTCGGCTGGATCGATGCCAGACTTCTATGCCCTCATCATTATTATTGCCCTTGCCGTCCTGTCGTATAACACTCAAGATCACCGCGGAATGGTGCGTCCCCCTCGGGAAGAAGTCGCTTCGTGGCAATTCACCAAGTTTGCTGGCATTGTGGCTCCAAAGGCTGAACAGGATCACATCGGCGCCTTGGTCGCTGGCCACGCGAATGGCCTCTTGGATATGAGGCGCGAAGCCCCTCTTCGGATCGCGAAACCGACCAGAACCAGTGGTGATCTCGCTCTTAGAGTCTCGAGCGACAACAGCAACCCTCTTCATCGCAAGGGGTGGGTGTGCCTGAGGTCTAGCGGCTTTTTCTCCCGGTGTCGGGCCCTTATGTCCATCGACTCATCATCCCAATTCTCGCTTGCCTGTGTAGGATAATCGCAAGCCGCCGCAAACTGCGCGGGCAACAACGGAAAACGTGACAGACGTAAGCTCCGCTCGAGTTTACACCGTTGCAGGTTTTGACACATGGGAGAAGGTTCTTTGAACGATTCAGGAATCAGGAATTCTCACTCTCTCAGGGAAGATAGTCTCGGACAGGGGAGTACAATAAAACGCCATGAGTGACGCTAAGACGAAGGAAACAACGAGTATTCCGTTTAAGTTCATTGTTCCCGCCTGGCGTTGGACCGGCAGTGCTGAAGACCATGAAGAGCTCCGCAAACTGCAGGAGGAACACATCTCTCCAGAGCAAGAGCAAATGAACAAGCTGGTTGGAATGGCTATGTTTGAGGCATTCCTGAAGCCTGTGATTGTTCCGGCTCTCGTAAAGACGTACCTTGAGGAAAAAGCTCGCGAGAGAGAAGAGCAGGAGCTTAAGAGCAAGAATGAGCAAAAGGTACGCCGCAAGCGAATCCCTCGAACGAAAGAATAGGACACACTTAGCGTTTTCGCTCGAGGGCACGCCTCAGCCTTGCTGCTTCGCTGTCCAGTCCCGCTTTCTGCAGAGCGTAGATTGCATCCCAGACCAGAGCGTTCCAGAACCTGGATCTCCTCTTCTCTCTGGGCTATGGCAGGATCGTGGCCAGTCCATTGCCGGATCAGAGCCCAAGAGGCTCGGTATTCATTTAGCAGGGGCACCATGTATTCGTCTCCTGGCGTGCGTGCCTCCCGTGCCCACTTGCGTTCCGTCGCTTCGACCCCGGCGAGCACTGCGGCGGGTTCGACAGCGCAGAAGCTCTTCGCGAGTTCAAGTGCCTCCTCGAACGGCAGATGGATCGTGCCTTGTCGGTCCGTGTATGCGTACGGAGATTGTCCCGTCTTCATCTTGACTCGAGTGCGAACGCGCTCGATCGCCTCCGGTGAGCAGCGTAAAACGCCCTTGTAGAAAGATACTCCGCTCTCACCTACACTCTCGAACACTTCATATAGCGCGTTGGCAATTGGGGAGTTTTCTGAATAGCCCTGCTCTTCGTTGCGTGCAAGAATCCTCTGGCGATTGTCCTCTTCCTGTAGAAATGCTTTCCGCTCCTTCCACAGGCAAACAAGTTGGCCCGACTCGACGTAGTGAACTAACCCAGGATTTGGTTCGATCCACTCGGCCTTCCATTTGTTTCCGCGGATGTGCTCGATCATCTTGACGTGTTGCAGCGGATTGCCCGGTCTGGGTTTCTCGCGCATTGCGTATTCTTTTCCTTTGGTGATTTGTGACTTCAACATTCTTAACTCTCTGTGAAGCGGATATCAGGTGCTTGCGGCATTGAAGTTTACGCCTCAGAATAGGACAACCAAAATCCTGGATTGATCGGCTCCCCATGAACCTCAATGATTTATTTCTCGCCAAGAGTGTGCCGCCGGAAGAAGTGTTAGTTCTTCGGCATCGCCCCTTCGAACCTGAACTCAATAAGGTGCTTCCGTGGCTAGCTGCTGAAAAGCCAGAAGTGTTCAATGCATATCAACAGACGCAGGGAGAACGGCTTGAAAAGGCAATGAAGGGCGCTCACTATGTCGCTTCATTCATCGGTCACGAACCTGGTAAGGCCTTATTCGTCGGACTGTATTCAATTCAGGGATCGAGGCCGCTTACCGTTGAGGAATTCTGGAAAGTTCCCGCCTACCTGGAGATGAAGGCATTTGGAATAAAGGGATTTACCGACGAAGATGGTCGATCATCAGTTCTCTGGTTCGATCTGGCGCTGAAAGACTTCTATTCGTCTTGGAAAGGCAAGCTAGTGATCGAGTGGCCTAGTCTTGAGCGATCTTGGTGGCGTTGGGCAGATCGGAACACGATGCCGATCCACGCAATTCTAGAGGATAGTGCGTTGGATGAGAGCATGCCCGAGTGGGACGAGATCGTGCTTACCTGGGAGGAACTCGGAGTACTGCCGGGACGTTGGAGGTCAGCCCTTTCGCAGTGGCGGGAATCTATTACATCTTCGACACTTCTGACGGTAAGGGCTATGTGGGGTCTGCGTACGGCAGCGACAACCTCCTCGGGAGGTGGCGAGATTACTCCGGGTCAGGCCACGGGGACAACAAACTGCTCCGAAAGCGTGATCCACGCCAGTTCAAGTTTGCAATCCTGCAGAGGGTTTCGCCCGATATGGATGCTGACGACGTGATTCGACTCGAAGGGACATGGAAGGAACGCCTGCATACCCGCGTTCCGTTTGGCCTCAATGGGAACTGACAAGATCCTACCACTAACATTTCATAACCTTTGTTTTCCTCGGCCAATGATTAGAACGTATCTCATGAACGCTTTTTTCTGGACGCCCCTGGCTGTCCTCCCAGATTAACCGCGATCGGGGAGTAAACACGGCGAGACTTCAATCGAAAAGGCTCGCGTCCCACAAGCCGACCTCCCGGTACCGATCCGACCAACTTCCTCGAAGCCCGTTTCGGACGGACGATTCGCGCCAGTTCAGGTTTTGACCATGTAAAGGTTCTTTCCCGACATGCCGTAGAGTGAAGCAGGTTTGCGGCGGTGCACAATCCTTAATGAAGATGCATTTTGAGAAGGCTATAATGATACTTGACGTCAAGTATCCTTCCCCGTACTATCAACCATCATTGTTACCTTTAAATCAGTAATAGCATGAGGTTAGCCATGCTCTGCGCAATTCGAAGGAACGTTATCGCTGCGTTGGCCGCAGGGTCTCTCCTCATCGGCGTTGCCCACGCCTTCGAGTCACCCAAACCACCGAAATTGAAGGCGGCTGCCCAGGTGCCCAACAGTGCATCTCCGCATATCGAGATCAATCATATCTTTACCATGACGATGGCCGATTTGGCTGGGTTGGATCCGAAACAGCCTACATTATCTGCTGATGGTATCCATTCGGGTACACTAGGTACCGCTCCTACGGTCCAAAAGCTCGGTTCTACCGAATGTCTCTTCGCGGAAACCGTAGTACAGGAAGCGAACTCACTCGATGCCCATGCTGCCGCACAATATTGCGCGAATACAACGACGGACTCGCGGAAGTATGATGCCGTACTGACAAGCCCGGAGAATGGAAGAGGCACCTCAATGCAAGAGGCGCTGGTTCATATCGTCGTGTGGAGTAAGGGCCAATGGAGTGGCACGTGGTACCGTTACGAGAGAAACTTGAAATTAGGCAGAGGAATCCTGTTGCCACTAGGATCTGCGAATGCTTTAACCAGTCCACCTACGCGTTTATTAGGAAAGGGAGGGCTCGGATTTCTTGCAATCCACTTCAATATCGACGATAGCTGCGGGATCGGGTATGACGTAAGCTCGAAGCACACGCGCCCGTTGAATCGACAGGACGTAATTGATCTGATTTCCCTAGCCGAAGGATACGCAACGAAGGGAAAGACAGCTGCAAAAGGCGGGCCTCCTATCGCCGCGTCTCCAGGTGTTGGTGTTTGGGGCGGTCAACTACTTATTCCGACTGGACCATTGCCCGCAACTATTACTTTCACACCCTCATTGAAGCAAGGGGCGAAAGTCAATGCGATTTCCTTGGCAAAGGCAGAAAACGGAGAGCCGCCGGCCTGGCAGGTCGAGAACTCCTGCAATGCATCTCCGAAGCCGGTGGCAGGTTCGGCAAATAAAATCCTTTCCATTGACGGCACAACTGATGCAGACCGTCTAAGCGCGAATTCAGAACTGTCGCAACAGGCACAAAGAGCATCTTGGATGCGATCCGATTCGCTGCCCTTTTACAGAACGGTTAGTATATCCAACGTCGAGAGGCTCTTACCCGCTCAGGTCTTTCTGGAAGATCAGAGCCGGTCTGGTGGTGGAACTGGCGGTCAAAGCGGAGGTGAGAATGGGCCTGCCCAAACCAACGGAGAACAGAACAATGGCGCACAGAACAATGGCGCACAGAACAATGGCGCACAAAACAATGGCGCACAAAACAATGGCGCACAAGACAACAGCGCACAGAACCCAAAGAACAACCAATCATCCAATCCTCTTGCAAGTGGTGCGCTCAGTATTCCCGACGAAGGTTTGTATTGGTGGGATGTTAGCGTGGCGCTTCCGGTCACGAGCTTCAATCAACTCAAGTTTGACTCGGTGAACAATACGCTTGTTGTGAAGAACACCAACGACATCAAGCCGTATGCTCTGTTCGACACATACCTCGGAAAAGCCGACCTAAGCTTGCAGAACGCGATTTCGAAGCCGTTCTTTGCAGCGGGTCTGCCAATGGCTGGAAAGCCACTGCAAAAGTCGTTTTTCGGAGGTGGATTTAGTATCGCTCTTAAAAGCTTTCGCGTACAAGCAATTGCTGGTGTCCGTGTACAAAAAGAGCTTCGCAATTCTTTAGCTGCAGGTGCATCGGCAACTCCGGCACAAGTCCTTGCAAACCAGTTTTCGGAGTGGCATGCAAAGCTTCAGGTAATGGTTGGGTTCTCCGTTGGTGATGCAGTAAAGGTCTTGGGGATTACGCCTAAGAAATAGGAGTCCAATTGACAGCGCCTCGACTTGTGTCATGAACCCACTTGGTGAATTGGGAAATCCTCGTGTATACCCCGGGCTTTTTAGGCGTCGCGCAGCGCGGTGCACCGAAGCTGGTGACGCCTATTAGCTTTCTTTTCCCTGCGACCAGACTCGTGGCAGGACCTCCGCTGTCACGATCACAGCTATCTTGTTTACCGGTATCCCAATTGCCAATACAGATCATCGTACTGAAGATTCGATGTTTGTAACCATCTTCATTGCATAAGTTACGATTAATGATTTTTGGATCAGGATCAGCGGCTTGCAACACGACTGACATTGGGGGTGATTTCTGCCACGATAGCGCACCCCAACCAGTAATCCGCACATCCTGACCATCGTCTTCCGGATCACTTGCCAACCACCCTACGATTGGAGTCCCAGGAAGATCTTCGCTTGTTTCAAGAAGCGCAATATCGTAGTTGTTCGACACATAGTCATACTGAGGGTGAAGGTGTATTCCGCCAGCTACAAGCAAGACGCGACGTCCGCCGCTAGCAAGCGATGCGGTGCCGACCAGTATTGCCAGGTCGGAATCCTTAGTTGGTTTATCAACGCAGTGTGCCGCAGTCAACACCCAACGAGAAGCGACAATTGAACCTCCACAGAACTGTGCGTCGGCGTTGTTCTTCAATGACGGAGATGTCCCAACGAGCGCAACCTGCCAGGGATTGTCTAGGATCGAAGCATCGCGCCCATCGGCTATCCGCGTGTTTCGGTGAAGCCCAGCGTTATTGCGATCAATAGCTTTCTGCAGTGGGGTTTCATGATCTGACTGGCCGTAGAGCGGTCTGCAAGCGCAAAAAAACAGGATCGAGAGGGCCACAGAAAGGCGGCGCACTAAGGGACAAGATCTACAGGGCATAATTCCCTCGTCGAATCTATTTCACCTCGATGATCATCCAACCAAGCTAGCGCTGAAGCCATATAAGGGCTAGCAGGAAAGTCCTTTGTGTACAGCTCAACACACCGCTTCCTATTGGTCTCTAAAGTATCTAGCCACCCCTTGGCTTCGAGACTGTCTTCATTCTCCCCGGTTAGGAGAAAAAAATGCTGAATGTTCGTCTCACTTGTGAAAACTGGGACTTGGCTCTCGTGCGTATCAAACTTCACGCGGGATTCGACTTTCTGGAAAACTGAACTGAGTGATTGGTTTAGCCTGGCCTGCTGTAAAAACTCATACGCGTAAGGACTGTGCAAATTGGAGACCGCACTCGTATTGTTCGCAGCCGTATCGTATTCGGTCGAGAGATCAATTACAGCGACTGACGCTGCAGGAATGCCCGAAATCTTAATCTTTGACTTCGCATCAGCGTAGTTGATCGTCTTATCAGATGTCGCGGAGATAATGTTTCGGCACGCATCCACGACGAAAATTGCAAGGCCCGCCCGGTGATTGCTTAACAAATCAATCAGCTCGTTTAGGGATAGGCTTTGGTTGTAAAGATTGTATGGATCGACTGACGTGGGGATTAAGAATGGCCATGCGCCGCTTTGAAATCCATGGCCTGCGAAGTAGAAAAAGAATATTACTGGATCATTGGGCGATCCTCCCGCATTTGCTAGATCTTGCGCCCAACTGAGCATCTCCCCTTTGGTTGAAGCGCCAGAAACGCTTCTAATCATCGTAAACCCCGCAGCCTGCAAAAGCTCTATTATATCTTTCGTATCCGCATCTGCACTCTTAACCTCATCTGCGTGATCATAGACTTGATTGCTAATAACGAGCGCCAACCTCCTTACAGTCGTAGATTGGAGGTAGGACGGTTTAAGCTGGGAGTTGGCTGACTGCTGACACCTGCAAATAGTTGGCAAAAGCAATGTCATCACGAAGATCCAAACAGCACTAGCGTTGTTTCGCATTCTGATTGATCCCCAGTAAATTGAGCAATGAGTCGGAAAGTGGAACCACCGCGAAGGTCCCAAGTGCCCCTTGCGGCCCAGGATCACCTTTTGGACCGGGCTGACCATTTTCACCATCCCGTCCGCGATGGCCCCCGCCGCAAGGACCACTACCGGATCCTCCGTCCCCACCGAGGCCGCCGTGCCCTAGACTTCCGCCTTCTCCTTCAGGACCACCGTTGCCTCCATCTAAACTAACCCACAATCTCGGGTTTGCCGCAGGCAATGTCCTTGACGGAGGTGCTGAGGACGTCAATGTGGATAGGTTCGCAGGTACTATTCCATTTAACGTATTTGGAGAAGATGCAATAACAAGACTTCCCCCAGAGCCGCCCCGTCCGCCCGTTCCTCCTTTGCCGCCGTTCCCCCCCGGCCCCCCAATGCCACCATCGGCTCCTCCACTGGCACAGAATATGACCTGCGAAATGGCTGGACGCCCAAATTGACCTGGTCCACCGTTTCCTCCAGTCTGACCCACTCCTCCTGGTCCACCGTCTTGGCCCCGAAGGTCAATCCGCAGTTGTCCGGAAATGCCGCCAGTAATAAGGTAGAGCGTAGGCGCGCTTCTTCCGGGATAGCCAGGGTTTCCAATCGCTCCATTTGACCCCGGTGTACCGGGTGCGCCGGGTCCGCCACCGATTGTTCCTGGAGGGGCGATACCCACACTCGGACTTACCCGATCTGAAGTATCATCGTGAAACCACGTAATAGTCGGAATCTGGGCAGCGTTGGGTGTCGGTGGCATTTCAGACGAGTCTACAATTATCGATTGAGCGACGATGAATATCTCATTTCTGTCTCCGCCTGGACCTGCGAGCAAGAGTGTACTGCCCGGGTGGAAGACTATTTTCGAAGCATACAAGACCTGTTCGGGAAATGGAGTCTGACCCTTTACTTCGTACACCGGAACTGAGAGCTTCTGATAGTTGAGAACGTTCATTAAGCGGTCGTTGATGTCGGCGGATTGCAAACGCCTGACTTGTATAGGTGATGGCGGTGGTGTTGTCTGACTATTTACCCGGGTCCCCCATAATGAGGTTCCTAAGAGAAAGAGGCTGATCCACGTGCGCAAGGTCGGTTTTGATAACCAAGGATTCATAGCTCTCCGGAAAAAACAACGTTCAAAATAGCCGCCAGCATATCAAAATCGGCGGTGTGAGTCTAACGTTATGCGTGCTTTGGAACCGAGCAAATCGCGTCGGAGTTCGTGATGCGTCGAGCCTCATGGCCACTCCCATTTTGAAATTAGTGAGGACTTCTGAAATGATGGATCACAAACGTCAGCGGACCACCAAATTGCTTTTCTTGCAGGACTTCCTATCGCTAACGGTTTGCTATTCGCTGCGTGATCACGATCAGTATGCTCGTTGTCATCTCGAGTTCGCCCGTCATGGCAGCAAACACATCTGCGTCCTTCGCAAATCTTCACCGCAAACTTCACCGCATTGAGCGCCGAAAGGGCTCCAAAAGGCACTTCCGGCTCCAGCTAAATCTTTGAAAGAGAAGCCACGCTGCTGCCGAGAGCCGGGCTGTTAACTGTGAGGTTGTAGGTGGTTCGATTTTGCTTGAGCTAAATTCTTTCGGCTGATGCGCCTCAGCCTCGCGGCTTCGCTGTCGAGTCCAACTTTCTGCAGGGCGTATATGGCATCCCAGACCAGTCGTTCCCTCGCCCACTTGCGTTCGGCCGCTTCAACTTCGGCGAGCACCGCGGCGGGTTCAGCGGCGCAGAACTTCCGGGCAAGGTTTAATGAACTAGACCAGGGTTGGGCTCGATCCATTCTGCCTTCCACTTGTTTCCTCGAATGTGCTCGATTATCCGAACGTGCTGAAAAGGACCACTCAACTTAGGCTTCTCCCTCATCGCGTATTCTGAGCCCTTAGTGATTTCAGATTTCTGCATGTGCTCGATTCTCTCCGAAGAAGGACTCTTGGACTTAACCATCAATTCCGCGTTTTCGATGGGTGTCGGATCGTTTGGTTTACCCCTTTGGTTGAGTAGCAAGTCATTTATTATCAATATGTTGAAGTTTATTGCAGTGGTTTCGGCATATTCACCGTACGGTGAAACTGCTCCAAATGGTGAAACAACATTGGAGGTTTCACTAAAACTGCTATTATTACCGTACGGTGAAACAACTTGTTTTAGTGAAAAGCCATTGCTAGAGATACAACTCATCGACGATTTCGATTCTCGCTTCCGGGAATTCGTCCGCAGTATCGGTGGAACAGTTCACCTCATCCGCAAGGACCAAGGGCGGCTCGGACCCGACATCTACATACAAGCTGAAATTCGGGGTGAGCCTATCACACTGATAGCGGAGGCAAAGTCACAGGGCGAGCCTCGTTACATTCGGCAAGCCGCCGATCAGGTTCGAGAGTACCTGAGCCAGTTCCCAGGCGCGTACCCTATTGTTGTGTCGAACTTCATAAGCGGTCAAACTGCGGACCTACTGAAGAACAAGGAAGTCGGATATTTCGACATGGCTGGAAATGCCCTTATCGATTTCGGCTCCCTATTTATAAAAATAGCTGGAAAGCCGAATCGCAATCCTGTTCAAAAGACGTTGAGGTCCCTGTTTGCTTCAAAGAGCTCACGCGTATTGCGCGTGTTGCTGACAGATCCGGCAAAGTCTTGGTACGTTCAAGATCTGTCTGCCGAAGCAGGCGTAAGCATTGGGCTTACTTCAAAGCTGAAACAGAAGCTCACCGATCTTGAACTCATAGCTGAGACCAAGAGCGGCATCAACCTCACGAATCCGGGCGAACTGCTTGACCAGTGGGCAAGGCTCTATAGCTACGAGAAAAATGAGATCTTCAAATACTACTCACCTAATTCGCCTACAGATATTGAGAGTCGCGTTGCCCAGTTCGTTCGGAACCGCGGCGCAGCCTACGAACTCACAATGTTCTCGGGCGCATCGCGAGTAGCACCATTCGTGCGATACAACTTTGCTGCATTCTACTTTTCTGGGTCGATGCTCGAACTAGAGCGGGAACTCGAGATCAAACAAACGAGCAGTGGCGCGAACCTGTGGGTATTTCGCCCATTTGATGAAGGAGTCTATTACGGAATGCAAAATCACGAAGGAGTCTCAGTTGCTTCAAATGTTCAGCTGTATTTGGACTTAATCAATTACAAAGGGCGCGGCGAAGAGCAGGCGACAGCAATACGTGAGCGGCTACTGAGGTACTAAGTATGGCCCAATATGCCGGGGATAAAGCTGAAATCAGTCTTTCAATGCTGCTGGAAGTGATTGACGCATTGAAGGGGTACGGTTCCGATGTCATTCTTGTGGGTGGTTGGGCACCTTACTTCCTTCTGCAGAAGCGCGGAACCAAGAGTGCCGAGCGTCATGTCGGGTCCTTAGACGGCGATCTCGCCCTTAACTTCAAGAACATTGCCGAAGATAAATACGAGACGATACTCGAAACGCTTACACGGCTTGGCTACGTTCAACGTACAAACGCAGCCGATAAGCCGATTCCCGCCAGCTTTGAGAAAACAATTAAGCTTGGCGAGGCGCCATTCACAATGCAAATTGACTTTCTTGCCGGTGAGTATGGTGGTACGGCAAAGTCTCACCGACATCAGAAGGTTCAGGACATGCTGGCGCACAAAGGCCGCGGAACAGATCTCGTGTTCGACAATTACTACAAAGAGGAGATACAGGCGCGATTTCTGAATGGCGCAGAAGTTCGTGTGAGCATGTGTGTCGCGAACGAAGTGTCCATTTTTGCGATGAAAGGTGTGGCAATTGCGCAAAGGACAAAGGCAAAGGACTACTACGACCTCTATATGATCGCAAAGCATCTGGAAGGTGGACCGGCATCTCTGGGTAAGCGGCTCGCAGCTTTCAGGAATAACAAGATAATACTTGAAGCCGCTGAGAACGTCCGTAAGTACTTCGACTCTCCGAAGGGACTCGGTCCGACCTCGCTGGCGGACTTCGAAGGAGAGGACGATTCCGAAGCACGCGAGATACTTCAGAGAGATGCGTTCGAAGTCATAAAGATAGTGCTTGAGGAGTTCGACAAGCCGGCAGAGCAGACAGCATCAGCCGCGGCCATCGAAAGCGGCGAGGTCCGTTGATGAGCAAAATCTCCGCAAACAAAGTAATTGCAGCTTTCGGCCAGATGCATGTGCTTGCCGTGGGCATCAGCAACTACCCCAAGAACTCAGGATTCAGCAAGCTGCCAGTCTGCTCGCGCGACGCCGCTGAAGTCGCCGCAGCGATTCGGGACGTACCCGAGATTCGTGCCACCACCAAGCACATAAGACTCATGGCAAGCGATGTCAAAGACGACGAACTGAAGCCAAGCAAGGGAAACATCTTAAGGGAGCTTCGCGCATTTGCGATCGCTCCGTCTGCGGACGATCAAGTGATTTTCTATTTCAGTGGCCACGGTGTGAGGCTTAACCAGGAACTCTATTTGGTCCCGCAAGATGTAGCCGCGCCGGACGACATTGGAACTTTATTGTCATTCACGGACATAGAGAAGGAACTGGGCAAGAGCGAGGCGCGCGTCAAAATTATCCTGCTCGACGCCTGTGAAACGGGACCTCAGATCAGTTTCAAGTCGCCGCTTACTGGTGCGTCGGATGCGTTTCTCGCGGAATACGTTAAGAGAACGTCCGGTGCTGTGGTGTTCGCGTCCTGCACCGCCGACCAGACGTCAACGACTAAATCGCCTGTGTCCTTGAGCCTATTCACAAACTATCTTGTTAGCGCATTTCGCGGTGCCCCGGAGGCATTACGGTCCAATAGGTTGCTGACCCTCGACAGCCTTTATGAGTATGTAAGCAAGAATGTCATTGCAAAATCTCGTGAGTATGGCCGGTTGCAATCACCGTCAAGAAGAGTCGCTGATAACGGCGCCGTCATCGTGGGTGACTTCTCTACCTTCATTCAACGGGTAGATCTTGACCTCGAGAAGTCTGTGATTGGCAGCATCTCCCTTCAGGTGCAACGCAGCGGTACTGCGAGGGATACACTGGGCGCGACCTTCAAGGTCACCAGCACTGACCGTCCGTCATATGTCGAGAATCGCGTTAACTCGAAGCTGTCTAAGGATCGTCATAGTGAACTCGGTGAGCTTCGCGCAGAACTATGTAACACGTTCGGGTTCACCTTCAGCCAAGTGCAAGTGGAGGAATACGGCCTGTCCTTTCCGGGCGGCCGCTTCGAATTTCGTTATAATTCCGACAAAGATGATCCGCACAGCGGTGTGTACACGGAATCGGTTCGATTTGGGCCTGAATGGTTCGGACAACTGGATAGGATGGCGGCACTCACTGACTCGCTTGGGGTCAGCGCCAATCGCATGGTGTTGCATTTGTCTAGCTCGATTGAGCCGGAATCTTTGCTTGCAGGACTGAATTCGCGCGGATGGAAGATCACCTCGGCTCTTGACAGTCAGGTTAAAGCGTCTCAGGCCGGCTATTCTCTTACCGTACGTCCAGACCGGCTAGTCTATACAGGCTTCTCGCCACAGCAATTGTTGGCGATGGGTAGAGACAAGGCTGACCCGAAAGGTCAACTCGTGCCTGGAATTGTAAAACTTCTTGGAGGCGGCAGGTAAGGACAAAAGAATCGCCCCGGATATGGGCAAGTATGAACTGAGATGCCAATCAAACTTCACCGCAAACTTCACCGCATTGAACACCGAAAGGGCTCCAAATCGTACTTTTGGCTCCGGCTAAGTCATTGAAAAGATGACTAGGCTACTGCAAAGAGCCGGGCTGTTAACCGGAGGGTTGTAGGTTCGAGTCCTACCTGAGGAGCCATTCTTTTTCTGGCCAGTTCAGTAGCCATCCTTGCCTCCACCCCCCGCGGCTCCGTGATGAGATCCTGGTTCTGCCTTTACTTTGGCTAAGTGCCAATAGCTAACTTCTGGCTAACTGCTGTTCTTTCGCCGCGCGAGCGCGCTGGAGCAATAGATTTCGTTCGCGAGCATTCTGGGTGATCGCGGCTGCTTTCTCAAACTCGACACGCGCCTCATTGAAGCGCCCCAATTTCTTGAGCAGATCTCCACGCACGCTGGGCAACAAGTGGTAGCCCTGAAGCGACGGATGATCGCGCAGCGCGTCCACCAACTCCAGTCCCGCCGCCGGGCCATACGCCATGCCAACCGCCACCGCGCGGTTCAACTCCACAATGGGAGACGGCGAAATTTCGGCAAGATCGCCGTACAGCGCGGCAATGCGCGGCCATTCCGTTTCCTCGGCAGTAGCTGCCACTGCATGGCAAGCCGCAATAGCGGCCTGGATGGCATAGGGCCCACGCGTCGCACCAAGTTGCTCAGCCCGCTTCAATGCCGCGAGTCCGCGACCAATCAGCAAACGATCCCAGCGCGTACGGTCCTGATCAAGCAGAAGGATAGGCTCACCGGAAGGGCTTACACGTGCCTTCGCTCGGGAAGCCTGAATTTCCATCAACGCAAGCAGACCGTGGACTTCCGCCTCTTTCGGTACCAGTTCAACCAGAATGCGTCCTAAGCGCAGCGCCTCTTCACAAAGCGCAGGCCTCATCCAGTCGTCGCCGGCCGTGGCCGAGTAACCTTCGTTAAAAATGAGATAGATCACCTGCAGAACAGACGACAGGCGATCGGTGAACTCCGTGCCGCGCGGCACTTCGAAAGGAACACGCGATTCAGAGAGCGTACGCTTGGCGCGAACAATACGCTGTGCGATGGTTGGCTCTCTCGAGAGATACGCGCGGGCAATTTCATCCGTGGTCAGACCGCCAAGCAGGCGAAGCGTGAGCGCAACCCGGGCTTCCGCTGAAAGCACTGGATGGCAGGCGATAAATACCAGGCGTAACAGATCGTCGCCAATATTCTCATCGATTGCGGCAGCCATGTCCGGGACTTTGTTTTCGCGCTCGATAAGATCGCGGCCAAGTTCTTCATGTTTTTGCCCAGCGATGGCCGTGTGGCGGAAGTGGTCAATCGCGCGACGCTTTGCGGTCGTCATCAGCCAAGCGCCGGGATTATCTGGAATGCCTGACCGCGGCCACTGCTCAAGCGCCGCGACAAGCGCGTCTTGTGCGAGTTCCTCGGCCAGGTCAAGATCGCGTACGATGCGGGTCAGTCCGGCAATGAGGCGGGCGGATTCGATCCGCCATACTGCCTCAATTGCCCGATGTGTTTCAGCAGTCTCCACAACTGCGATCACATCATGTTTATGCTTTCAGTGCAACCGCAGCCGCTTCATGGCAGGCAGGCTGGCCCTCCCCGGCATAAGCGTCATAAAGCTGGCGAAGTTCGCATTCGCCATCGCCGGCCACCTTCAGGAACTGGCGCGCCAACTCAATCGCCTCTTCCTTGGAGTCCGCTTTCAGCAGCGCAAATCCGCCCACCACTTCTTTCGCCTCAGCGAAAGGACCGTCGGTCACGTTGATTTTGCCGTCAGCCCGGCGGACCCGCGCGCCCAGCGCCGAAGGCAGGCAGCCTTCCGTGCCCAGCAGCCAGCCCTTTTTCATTCCTTCTTCAATCAGCTTGCCCATGTTGGCCATTTCCTGGGGAGTGGGAGGCGTGGTCCGTTCAACCGTCTTATAGATACTTAGAAATCGCATTGTTATCTCCTTAATTAAATTGAGTTGGTTGGCAGGGGATCGCAAAGGCCCTGGCCTACGGTCTACGACCTCTGGTCTTGGGCAGCGACCTCCGCGCTCTTCAAAATGACCAACCATGAGCACGTCGAACCAGGAATCGCCAATTCGACACGAAAATCTAAAAATATTTTATTTCTTTCCCGCCAGCTGCTCACGTAGCCTCTGCTCTTGCGCCTTCGTCTCCGGGGTAAGGTTTGCACCGAAATCTTCAGCCTCAAACACCGGACGTATCTCCACTTCCTCGCCTCCATCGAAGGGCGCCCGCTTCAGCCACTCCACGGCTTCGTCCATTGAGCGTACCTGCCACATCCAATAGCCGGCAATCAGTTCTTTTGTTTCAGCAAACGGTCCGTCAATGATAATGCGTTTCTCGCCGGCGAACTTCACCCGCTTGCCTTGCGAACTCGCCTTCAGGCCGTCGCCTGCGAGCATCACTCCGGCTTTTACTAGTTGTTCATTGTATTTGCCCATTTTGGTGAGCATTTCCGCTTCGGGAAGCGCGCCAGCCTCGGACTCTTTGTTTGCTTTTACCACGACCATCACTCTCATTGTGATATCTCCTGTTTGGTATTGAGAAGGGCCTCAGTAACGCCAGGTTTCCCTTCTATCAGCAACGTCGAACGAGGAGCCGCAAAATCGACAAGGCATTATTTCTTTTTGTTGAAAAACCGTGGGAGCGATGCCGGAACGATCCGATTCGGCGGCAGAACGGTTGCGACCTGCTTTATTTTGGCGAACGGATGTTCCTAATCGCGTTCAAGCACCACAAACTGCAGCGTTCCGGACCTTTCCACCTGGAGGACCAGCGGTGAGTCGCCGCTCAGCGATTCAAGAGTGTCTTTGAGACACGGAATATCTTTGATGTTTTTACCGTTGACGGTGTGGATGACGTCTCCGGCGACGAGTTCATCCCCAAAATGGGAACTGCCGACAGCCGTTTTTGCTGCCACCAACACGCCGCCCCTAACGCGCAAGGGGGGCAACAGAGCGGAAACCTTGTCGTCCACGGTGACACCCAGAACTCCAAGCCTGGCTATGGAATTGTCTTTTTCCGTGACGAGATCCTCAAAGCGCTCCGGATCATTTGGCCGCTCAACCACAGGCACGCTAAATGAGACCTTCTGTTTTCCTCTGAGCACATCAAGCTCAGCATTATCTCCCGCCCCGTACGAATACATACTCAATGCAAGCTGACGAACATTGGCAATCGCGTGTCCGTGAACACTGACGATGATGTCCCCCACCTTCAAGCCGGCTGCTTCCGCCGTGCTTTGTGGAGTCACATCCTGAATCAAGACGCCGTCTTCAGTGGGCAGATTGAGTGCCTGTACAAGCGCCGGCGTAATCGCGCGAACCAGAATTCCCAACTGATGATGGTGTACGTGGTGATCATTTCGGATCTGACGGCAGATGGAACTGACCACGTTGCTGGGCACGGCGAAACCCACTCCTTCATTGCCACCCGACTTGGTGAGAATGAAGGAATTTATTCCCACCACCTGTCCCAGCGTGTTCACTAACGGGCCACCACTGTTACCCGGATTGATCGCGGCATCAGTTTGGACATAAACCAGCGGGCTGTCAGCGTCCAACTGACGGTCCACCGCGCTGACCACTCCCATGCTCACTGAATTCTCCAGTCCCAGCGGGCTGCCAAAAGCAAGCACGATCTGCCCCTGATTCAAGGTATTGGAGTCAGCAAATGACAAGAACGGCAGACCAGTTGCTTCGATCTTGATGAGGGCCAGGTCTGTTTGTGGGTCCATGCCGATCAGCCTGGCAGTGAGCAAATGGCTGCCAAGCTTTGGGATGGCTTTGTTCAGCCGTACCTGAAGGCGACGAGCGCCTTGAACAACGTGCGCATTGGTAACCATGTAGCCATCGGATGAAACTACGACGCCCGAGCCAGAGCTCCTCTCCTGCACAGCGACCGGCCCACCACCGCGATCGCCATCTTTTTCAATTGCGTACGTGGAAACAAGAATCTGAACGACGGAAGGTTCAACTTGCCGGGCGACGGACTGCAACGAGGAACTTAGCTGTTCGAGTGAAGTGGAGTTCGACGTGTTAGCGGGACGGGAATCCACCGCTGGTCTGTGTGCGGAAGACGCATGCACATTGAGGTGCAAGAAAAAAATGGCAATAAGCAGAGTCGAGAGTCTTGTAATAAAACGCATGGTTGTATCTCTTTAAACCAAACACGCTCGTCAATTATTCCATTCGTGAGGCGAGGGAACGGCCTTCTCGCCATCTTCGGAAAGATCGGGGGGAAGATCGGGGAGACGCCTCCAGATCTGCGTATGCGGCGACTTAACAGTGCTGGTTTTCAAACGTTCGGTGATACACTTCGTTCGGAAAGGCGACGAATCATGAAACCAGCGTCGAACATCAAGACGCCAGCGCAATACATCGCCTCACTCCCCGCCGATCGTGCGAAGACGATCGGGACGGTGCGCGCACTCGTGAACAAGCACATTCCGCACGGCTACGATGAGTGCCTGGTCTGGGGCACGATCGGCTGGGCGATCCCCCTGTCTCGATATCCAGACACTTACAACAAGCAGCCGATCTGCTACGTCGCGCTCTCGTCGCAGAAGAACTACTGCTCGCTCTACCTGATGGGCGCGTTTTGGAGTGCGAGTCAGCTCGAGCAGCTGAAGGCGGTGTTCAAGGCGGCGGGGAAGAAACTCGACATGGGGAAGTGTTGCGTTCATTTCGAGTCGCCGGAGGATTTGCCGCTCGCAGCGATTGGCAAGCTGATCTCGGCGATTTCGAGCGAGACGTGGATCGAGATGTACGAAGAATCGCGATTGAAGACCAAGGCGGGGAAGGCGCAGAAGGCGAAGCAAGGCGCCCCATCGGGCAAGGTGGCCGCCAAGCGCGTCGCCACAAAGCGTGGGCGGTAAACTTTCCCGGAATGACTCGCCGATACTTGGCCACCACGCCAAGAGGTAAAAATACCCCAAACGTCCCGTCTGTCCCCGGGGTTATCTAATTTTTCCTTCCGCAGAAACCGGGGAACGTCCCGTCTGCCCCCGAGTTTACCCTTCACGCCGTCCCCTTGACATCTAGGTATTCGCGCGCGGTAACCTCAACGTCCATACCTAGACTTCTAGAGTAAACAAACCATGGGCAAAAATGATCAGCTTCTTGGGACGCTCGACCTTCTGGTACTGAAGACGCTCTCACAGGTCAGAAGCATGCACGGCTATGGCATTGTGCTGCACATTCAGCGGGTCTCAGACGATCTGCTGCGGGTGGAAGAGGGATCACTCTATCCGGCGCTTCATCGCATTGAGGAAGCCGGGTGGATCAGCTCGGAATGGCGCAAATCGGAAAACAACCGCCGCGCCAAGTTTTATCACCTCACGCCGCAGGGTCGCAGGCAATTGGCTCGCGCAGAGCAAAGTTGGGAACGCGTTGTCCAGGGTGTGGGCAGCCTGCTGAACCTGGCCTGACATTTTCCGTTGGTGCGTTTGGCCGTTTGTTCCTGGAGGGGAAACTCCATGTCACTGTGGAATCGCATCGCAAATACGCTGGGATTCAACTCAAAGGACGATGACATTGCGGAAGAATTGCGTTCGCACGTAGAGATGCGCGCCTCGGACAATGCGGCTGACGGCATGCCGGACGAAGATGCCCGTCTGGATGCGATGCGCCGTTTCGGCAACAACGCGCAAATACAGGAGCACACTCGCGCCCAGCATTTAGTTGTGTGGCTGGAAACAGTTGCCCAGGATGTTCGCTATGGCCTGCGTACACTGCGCCGGTCTCCCGTTTTCACCCTGGTTGCAATTGTCACCATGATCTTGAGCATTGGCGCCACAACGGCGATTTTTACCCTGGTGGAATCCATCCTCTTGCGCCCTCTACCTTATCCAGACGCGGACCAGTTGATCACTATCGCCACTTTTATGCCGAAGGGGAACTCAGAGGTTACTGCATCGCCGGAATACATGGGATGGCGTGATCGCAGCACCACTCTTGCCGGGGCGGCCGCTTACGATGTGGAGAACGTTAATTTCAGCGGAGTTGGTGATCCGGACCGTGTGGTGGCAGCCTATACCACAGCAAATTTCCTTACGGTGCTTGGCATTTCTCCTCAGCTTGGCCGTATGTTTTCTTCCGAAGAAGATCAGCCCGGTTCCGGACACGTAGTTGTTCTGAGCCATGCACTCTGGCAAAACCGTTTTGCCCTGGCTGCGGACGCGATTGGCAAAAAGATCATGGTGGAAGGCGAGCCTTACATGATTGTGGGAGTCATGGCGGAGAATTTTCGCTTCCCTGATGCGACGTTGCAGCCTGATGTTCTGATTCCCCTCGGCTTACCCAATCTGGCGCCCAGCGAAAAACAACCCATGGCGATTGTCAACGTGGTGGGCCGGTTGAAACCCTCTGCTACCATCGCTCAGGCGGGCGCAGATTTATCCAGCGTCTCACAGCAATTGATTGCGTCGTATAGTGCCGGTGCCCGCGCCTTCTTTTCAGGAAGCAGCGTGCACGTGCGCAGTCTGCAAACAGAGTTAGTGGGTAATGTGCAGCGCGGCTTGCTGGTAGTTCTTGCGGCGGTAGGTTTCGTCACTTTGATAGGATGCCTCAACGTGGCCAGCCTGCAACTGGCACGTGCCGTGCAACGTGGTCCTGAGGTCGGTATCCGATCAGCCCTTGGCGCCGGCAAACAGCGGCTGGTCCGACAGTTACTCACTGAAAATCTGGTGCTTTCATTTGCTGGCGGATGCGGCGGCCTGACACTGGCGGTTGTTTCAGTCAGCCTTTTGCGCGCAGCCAAACTTCGCGCGTTCCCCGTCATGGCGGATATTCATATGGACGCGCGGGTACTTGCGACCACACTCCTGGTCACAATTGTTAGCGGCTTCTTTTTTGGATTAGCGCCGGCTCTGTGGGCCATGCGTTCGGCTCCGGCTGACGCTCTAAATTACGGCACGCGAACGGTGGCTGGCAGCCGGCAGCGCGGCTTGGGCAACATGATGGTGGTGTTAGAGCTTTCGGTTGCACTGATGTTGCTCGCCGGGGCGGGCTTACTTGTCCACAGCTTTACCCGTCTCATGTCGATCGATCCGGGCTTCAATCTGCATGGTGTTCTTACAGCACGGGTGAACTTATTGCAGTCCAATTATCCGAAGCATGAACAGCAGCTGGCATTTATTGATCAAATTGCAGAACGGTTGCAGGCCACTCCAGGAGTTGAATCGGTCACCGCGAGTTCCGATTTGCCCCTGATGGGTTTTAACGGCGGAATGGGTTTGGCGTTTGAAGGAAGACCCGTGCCTCCGGTGGGGACTGCGCCCATGGTTTCCACCATTGACGTTGACGCAAAATACTTCCGCACACTGCAGATACCGGTACTTGAGGGTCGCAGTTTTTCCAGCTCGGACAATGCGCCGGCGCCGAATGTTGCGATGGTGAACCAGGCTTTTGCGCGAAAGTTTTTTCCTCACGAAGATGTTCTCGGGAAGCGGTTTCGTCGTCCGGACAGGAATCCAACGTGGATCTCAATTGTGGGACTGGTTGGAGATGTGCGTTCCCTGGGCCTGGAAAAGGCGCCGGAACCTGAGATTTATTTCTTCTTGCCGCAGACAAGAATCTATGCGGGCAGCCTTTATTTTGCCGTGCGTACCCGGGACCTTTCCGGAACAGCCGCCTCATTTCGCAGCGCGGTCAAGGATGTGGATCCTAATCAGCCCGTGTTCGATCTCATATCCCTGGAAAATCAGTTGAGCGAATCACTGGCGACGCGAAGACTGAACATGTTCCTGCTTAGTGCTTTTGCGCTGCTTGCGCTGACGTTGGCGGCCGTTGGAACCTTTGGAGTTCTTTCCTACTCTGTGGCACAGCGGACGCAGGAGATTGGGATCCGAATGGCGCTTGGCTCAGACCGATTCGGTGTGATCAAGCTGGTCCTGAGGGAAGCGATCGTCCTCAGTTTTGCCGGCGCAATTCTGGGACTGGCCGGCGCTCTGGCATTAACGCGATTCATGTCCAGTCTTCTCTACAGCACTCATACCGCAGATCCGCTGACCATGGTTATCGCTTCGATGTTGCTGATCATCGTGGGCGGAGTCGCAGGTTATCTGCCGGCTCGCCGCGCCAGCAGAGTCGACCCTTTGATCGCTTTGCGAGCAGATTAGATTGGTGCTTCGAAAACCCCGAAGACGACCGAGGACAGCCGGGGCGTTGTCTGTCGTCATGTGGAAGTTGTTGTTGCCGGGTGGAAAGAAACGATGCCCCGTGCCTGTCGCGCTTTGTCGCTTTTGTCTCGACGCTGAATGGGGTATCTTGCGTCTATCAAATCATGCGCAATCTACTGATGCTCGCCGCACTCTTTTTACCAGCCTTTGTGGCCGCCGGCGCCCCTGCGTCACAGTTTTCTGGCTCAAACGATTCTGGATCAAAGATTTCCGGGTCAAAGATCTCAAAGCTAGCCGATGGAAAGCTCTCCGGCAACGTGTATTCGAACGATGCTTTGGAGTTGAGAAACGAGGTTCCACGTGGGTGGATTGCGGTCGCGGACCCCAAAGGTCAGCTAAGTCTCGATTCCCGGAAGCCGGATGGCCCGGTGAATCGATGTTCGAAGGTTCTCTTGTTGGAGCATGCTCCTGAAGCAGCCGAAGGTGGTTTCACTTCGTCGGGGACTCTTTTTGCGATCGATCCTGGTTGCTTTCCGGATATCAAGTTTCCCAGGTCGTCGAAGGACAAAAGCGTTAAGTTCCCTGAGTCGGCGAAGGATAAACAGAAGATTGTGGAATTCGCAGACAAGTTCGTAAAGTCCTTCTCCCATACGCCGTTTATATCGCGCAACGGCGCTGACGTTGACGCAACTCGCGCAGGCGGACGAATGGTGATCATTCTTACCGGAGATGAGGTCATAGATGCCGTGGGTGGGAGTCCCGTAACGAAGAGACCTTTGCATGTGAACTTTTTGTTCACAGTGATGGAATTAAATGGGTATTGGGTGGCATGGGCAGCTGTGGTAGACGATCCATCAAGAGAATTATTGAAGAATTCGAAAATGAGTTTTAAAGAAGCACGATAGGCGCAAAGATCGCTGACACC
>CAWEDQ010000003.1:0-191958 GCA_963807955.1 Terriglobia bacterium
GCCCTGAAAAGGCTGGCGTCGGCGGTTCGATTCCGTCCCTGGCCACCATTTATTCATTTCTTATTCATTTCGCGAGCAAAATTTTCGCTGCTGCTCGGGGTGAGCGGAGCTGAGCGCCGTGGTGCGCGAAGCATCGCGAGGGACGAAGTCCCTCGTAGAAAAGCCCGCAGCCCTGAAAAGGCTGGCGTCGGCGGTTCGACGGGGCCCCCAACGCACGCTTCGCGCGATGGGGTGTGGGTTCCGCCCCTGGCCACCATTTATCTATCTAATTCAACTTCGTAGGATTGAATTTCGAGCGCAAGACGCGCCGGCGCGAGAGATTCCAGGAAATCTCGTGCATCGAACGCCTTGCCGGCGGTGATTACGCCGGTCCTCATTGCCTGTGCGGTCACGACACGCTGTACCGCCTCCACCACAATGGGCCCCGTGATCGCGTAGATATCTCGCCCTCGCGCAAACGCTCGGCGGCGCTCCCTTCCCTTGCGCGCCACTACTTCCACCAGAAATGTCTGCGATGAGCGGCCGCTCTCGTCCGCGGCAGTTGGTGTGGGTGTCTCCGGATCGTGAAGGTCTCTCATCGGCGGTAGATTCATGAATGCGCGAACTTCAGCCACTCGCAAGTGCCTTGATATGGTGACGATTTCACTCAGACACAAAGGCGTGACCTCCTGTACGCCGAAAGGCGCCGGGAACTCCCACGTGCAATTGGAAGGCGAATCGGATGCGAACTCCAGCTTATTGTTTGAGAACACAAAAGGTCGTTCGGTATTGCGTTTGCCTGTCAATCGCGTGCCCAGGGTTGGATGCCAACTGTCGAGCGCATAAGCTACGTGAATGGCATCCGCAGCCTGTCAATCACCCATTGCGACGGCAGCCAGCAAGTCGGCCAATCCGCCAAAGAACGCCATTGCGGGAGCAATTACGATGCCCGCATCGCGCGCCGGGCCATCAAATCGTTCAAAAGCGCTGAGGACGGCTCGCTGCTCTGCGGTCACATCGAAGTAGTGAACATGGGCGCGCAACGCGGCTTCGATGACTGGCGCCGCCGTATCGATGAATGGCCCGGCGCAGTTGATGACGGCGATTGCGCCATCAAGAGAGCCATCGAGCGACGCCGCGGAATCAACCGACGCCGCTCGTACTTTGAGTCCGTGATATTCATCCCCAAGCCTGGTCAATTTATCGACATCCCGGCCGGCAAGAATTGGTGTCCATCGTCGTGCCAGGAGCTCGGACACCACAAAGCGGCCCGTGTGGCCATAGGCACCGAACACCGTCACCGTCCGATTGGTCGTCATGGACGCGATCCGTTGGCTGCCTTGGTGGCTTCTTGCAGCGCTTTCATCGCCGTGAGGTAAGGCCCGGGACCGTAACTCACCCGAGCGACACCACGCTCCGCCAATGCCGACAAGGGTGGAGTGTCACCGCCTACCATGATGTTGACCGGCAGCGGCGACGCGCGAACAAGCTCCGCGATGAGAGAGATATCGAAAAGACCCGGCGCGAACAGGCCATCCGCGCCGGCTTGTGCGTAGGCGTGCGCTCGATCTATCGCCTCCGCCACCATCGCTTCATCATGTTGTTTGGCAGGCCGCTGGAAAAAGACATCGGTTCGGGCATTGATGAAAAAACCGGTATTCGCGGTGTCCGCCATTTGCCGGGCGCGCCGGATTCGCGCGGCTTGATCAGCGGACGAGCGAAGCTTTCCGTCCACCGGAAAACTGTCCTCGAGATTGCAGCCCACGGCCCCTGCCTCGATCGCCAGGCGAACGCTTTCACCAACCAGCCTGGGCTCGTCACCGTAGCCACTCTCCAGGTCGAAGGTCACTGGTAAATCCGTAACACCCACGATTCGGCGCAAATTGTCGATCGCCAAGGCGAGCGGAATACGCTCGCCATCGGCGAAACCATTGGCATCGGCGACCGACCAACTGCTGGTCGCAATGGCTGCGACTCCGGACGTCGCGATTGCCTTAGCGCTGCCTGCGTCCCATGCGTTAAACAGCAGCAAGGGCTTCCCGGGGGCATGCAGCGCGCGAAACCGTTCCGTCTTGCCGTTTTGATGTGTCACTTCACTTCTCCTTTTTTGACCGGCGCGAATGGCATGCCATGATTATTTCGCCTGGGCTTGCGCGCTTCGCCAGTGGGCACGCAAATCTTTGTTGAAGTCCTCCCATCTTTCTTCGGGGAAGAAGAGCCTGGCCCCTTTGAACTCAACGCGCCTCCGCGTGCCGGGAATGTTGGTATGGCCAGTAGGCCACACAGGAAGACGAGGCCGCTATCAAGATCTTTAGCTAGTTTGGTGTGAACGCACTCTGGACAGAACTCTCAGGGAGACGCGTTGAAAGTGGCTCCTAGCGACGCACCGCCGAATACCTGAACTCCGAAGGCGAACGTCCATAGGCTTGGCGGAAGGCTGCGCTGAAGTGGCTGTGGCTGGAGAAGCCAAGGTCGAGGCCCAAGGCGGTGAGGTCGTCATACTGTCCGAGAAGGTCCAGCGCACGCGCCAGGCGAAGGCGCAGCTGGTAGCGATACAAAGGCAGGCCTTCCACCAGTTGGAAGACTTGTGTGAGATACACCGGTGAGACGTGAACTTCCTGGGCGATCTCGGCCAGCGTCCAGCGCCGCGCCGGATCGCCTGCAAGCACGAGCTTAGCCCGGTCAACCAGGCGTTGCCGACCAACGCTCGCTCCGGTCGTGTGCGTGGTGCGCGGCCCGAGGGCCCGCTGCGCAAGAGTAAGCGCCAGGCTTTCAGCTTCCAGAGGCTCCGCGACATTCTCGCGCAGACTATGGCGCAGAAGCGCTACAAGAACTTGCGTTCGCCCGTCAATCCGCAGACGCGGTTGTTGAAATGCCAGCGTTGCCCCGTGTTGGAACGATGTTTGGGGTGCCAGCTCACGGAGCTGAGATTCGTCCACGATCAGCGTGAGGCTGGCATCGCCGCCCGGCAGCGGATGGCTCACCCGATAGCCTTCGCCTGCGTTGAAAAACAGGACCTGGTTAGCTTCAGCGACTGCTTGCTTCTGTCCAACGTGCCGTACGTAAACGCCCCGGTATGGAAACACCAGTTGCGTTGTATGCGTGCACTCTTCCGGACTTTGATGGCGGCAGCTTCCGCGGCAGTACGTATCCCGAATACTCACGGTCGAGGACGCGAGGAGAGAGTCCACCGTAAATTCGGGCACTGATACATCCTGGGACAACGAACAACCTCCTCGCAACCAATCGTACCACTCGGCCGGCAAGCTGCGTTGGATCGCCTGGACCCTCAGGGACAGTCGCGGGGACTGCCTCGGTGCAGCTTTTCGGTTTGTGAAATCAGTCTGTTGATCCTGGGTAACTACAGCCTTGAAAAGGCTGGCGGCAGCGGATTGTCAGGAGACGACGTTCGTTCACCTGGCCATAGAATTTCGATTGAAGCCTAGTAGTTTTGCCAATTGTAGAAACTGCCTTCAAGGCCATAGGTTGTTCGTGACGGGCAACGATCTGGCGAATCATGAATTCCCTGGCAGTCAGCGTGATCGTATTCGCGTGCGTTTTTGGCGGCGCACTGCTGGGGATCTTTCTTCGGACGGTCCTGCCCGACCATCATTTGAATCCCGAGTCTAAAACCACCGTGAATCTGGGGATGGGGATGATTTCTACCATGGCTGCCCTGGTCCTCGGGCTGCTTGTGGCTTCGGCGGCAAGTTCGTACTTCGCTCAGAAAGATGAACTGACCCAGCTATCGGCCAAATTTGTTTTACTGGACCGTCTTCTGGCGCACTACGGCCCGGAGGCAAAGCCAACCCGCGAAATGCTGCGCAGCAAAGTTGCCGCCATGATCGATCAAATGTGGCCTCAGGAACGTGGCAGTGGCCCGCCACAGGCTCCGAACGTCGGAGGCGGTGAGGTCTTGTATGACGATATTCAACAGCTTGCGCCGCAAAACGATATCCAACGCTCCATCAAGGGCGAGGCATTGGGCATGGCGCTGGAGGTTGGAAAAACGCGCTGGCTGATGTTCGAACAAGGCAGCCTTCCCATTCCCTTCACCTTTCTGATGGTGGTCGTTTTCTGGTTTACCATTGTTTTCGCCAGTTACGGCCTCCACGCGCCACGTAACCCGACCGTCATCTTTTCGTTGTTTCTATGTGCGCTTTCCGTTGCCGGCGCCATCCTGTTGATCCTGGAACTGTACAAGCCTTTCGAGGGACTGATTCAGATCTCAAGCGCTCCCATACGGAGCGCTCTCGCGCAAATGGGAAAGTAAACCCCGGTCGCGGGCAGGATGAAGATGCCACGGAATGCAAAACATTGCATTTCCTTGGCCGATCGCTGGCTTTGGCCCATCGCCCGCTACTGACCTTGCAATTTCTTGCATACCAGATCGCCGTCAACCAATAGCCACAGTTGTCTGAAAACATACAGATCGCGTTAACGACGGGGAAAAACCGTCGTGGGGCGACCCAGTTTTCATTTTCAGTATTGACACTCTTGGCACCTCATCGGATACTCGTTCTACTTGCAAGCTGCTTTTTAAGACGGGTAGAGATCCTCCTTGTTGTATTTCTGGTGTTCGTTCCATTTCCTGCCCGCGACCCCCAGGTGATTCTCCCAACATCCAGGTAAAGCCAATTACTGGTTGAGCTTTTTTTGACAGAGAAGGTATGTAATGTTGAAGGCCAGAGTTCTCCCTCAGCTGCTGGTTTTTGCAGCTCTATACTGCTGTTTTGTCTCCGTTGCACCAGCACAGGGCCCCGCGTCCGGCGCAAATGTAAACATGGTTTCCGGGACCGACTGGACCACGGGCGACCCGTTTTTGCAGCGACAGAATGAACCCTCAGTTGCCGTTTCAACCCGCAATCCACTGCATCTGCTGGCTGGCGCCAACGATTATCGGACGGTAGATCTCCCGGGCCTGCTGGGCATTGAAGAGCGCGGCGACGCCTGGCTTGGAGTCTTCAAGTCATTTGACGGCGGCCAAACCTGGCAGAGCACCCTTCTCCCCGGCTATCCTCTCGACAGTTCCGCAGACGGGTTAGCCTCGCCACTGCGCGGATTGCAGGCGGGCGCTGATCCGGCTGTACGCGCGGGCACCAACGGCCTCTTTTATTACAGCGGAATCGCCTTCAATCGTGGAGCCAATGCGCCCAGCTCAGTGTTTGTGGCCCGCTTCATTGATAATGACAATCGCGAGAACGGCGATGCCACGCGGCAGCAGGGCGCAATCACCAACGTTGTCCCGTCAGATTCCATTCGTTTTCTGGGCCAATCGATCGTAGGGAATGGCAGCGCAACCATCTTTCTCGATAAACCATGGCTGGCTGTTGATGTCCCCCGCGGGACTGCAAGCTGCACCATCAATTTCACCAATCCGGATGGAAGCCCGGGAACGGAAACTGTCCCTGCCGGCATAGTATTCGTAAGCTATTCGGCGTTTGATGTTCCAACCACCACGACCAGCGGCCATCACGATGATCACGGAAGCGACCAGGACGATGATGACGAGCATCAGAGTACCGGGTCCAAGATCCTTTTTGTCCGCTCGACCGATTGCGGCAAAACCTTCGGGCTGCCGGTAAGGCTTGCCAGTGACGTTGTGAGCAACCAGGCTTCGGTCATCGCCGTAGACCCATCCAGCGCAGGCAATCCGAATGCAACAGTCTTTGTGGCCTGGCGCCGCTTTGCCGACGCTACACATAACGGCGGAATAGTAATCGCCAAGTCGACCGATGGCGGCCAGACCTTCAGCATTCCAAAAGACGTAATGACGTTCCCCTCGGCATGCTTCACCACGCCGACAAACCAGGGCTGTCCCATTGATCAGGGGCTAAGCGCGGCGGCTCCCTTTGGCGGATCATTCCGCAGTAATACCTACCCAACCATGGCTGTGGACGATAGCGGCCGCGTTTACGTTGCCTGGTCTCAACGCCAGTCAAATGGTGATGCACGCATTGTCATGTCAGTCTCAGGCGATGGCGTGACCTGGCCCGCAGCGGCCACACCGGTAGACCTGGGCCTGGTGCCGGACGATCTGGGATCTCCGTTTCCGAACCTGTCAAACCCATCGCGCGGCCACCAACTGATGCCCTCGCTCACGTTTAATGCAGGCAAGCTGATGCTGGCTTATTACGACCTTCGCCTTGATCACACGCTGGGAATTCTTACTCCATCGCCTGACCAGAAGAGCTATCTGGAAAGCCGGCAGCTTATGGGCGAACTTGATCCTACGAACCCGGCATTCAATCCGGCTGCGGTGTTCAATACCTTCGTCAGCGATGGTCCGCTAACAGCCACAAACACGCTGACCATACGTAGACACACCATTGACATGGAAGGCTCACAGGCTTCGCCGCTTCCCCCAGGTAGTTTGACGGTGCCCAGCTTTACGTCATTCCGGATTTCGCGCTACCAGTTTGGTATCAATCCGTTTGACTCGCCCGACAAGGTGGAGCAGCTCCAGCTCAATACACCCAACCTGCCGCTGTTTGTACAAGGTACACAGCCGTTTATCGGCGATTACATTGATGTTGCCGGCTCTCCATCCTTTGTGTTCAGCAACGGCAAATGGAATTTCAACACGTCTGCCGGCAGCAGCCCGGTATTCCACGCTGTATGGACAGATAATCGCGACGTGCGTCCCCCGAGCGACGGCAACTGGACCAGCTACACGCCGCCATTCTCCGCATCAAACCCCGCAGGCCCACACACCAGCGTATTCGATCCCACGCAGACCGTTCCCAGCTGCACCGATGACAACCACAGTGGCATGCGCAACCAGAACATTTACACAGCGCGTGTGGCGCCGGGCGTCTACGTAGCTTCGCCGGGAAATTCCAAGTCGCTGGGCTTCATCCCCAACACGCAAACCCTGCTGGAACGCATGTTTGCCGTGACGGTGCTGAATACCACGGCGCTGGAAAAAAGTTTCCGCATAACAATTGCCAATCAGCCTCTGCTTGCGAATGGGACGCTGGATCCAGCGGGCTCGGCGTCATTGGCGCAGTTCGCTCCCATCGTTACAACGGAAGATGTCACGATTTCCGGAGGCGCCGGCGCCTCGCGGCCCATCTTTGTCCAATCGACGAATCCTACAGCGAGCGTTACGGTGAACGTGCAGGAAGTCACAGCGCCGGGAGGAACACTGGTTGCGGGCGGCTTACAGTCCAGTACCACGCTGAATCCCGATCCCACTGCGCCGCAGATTATTGACCCGGATAATCCGGCAATTCTCAATCCCGCGATTCTCAACGCTGAGGTCTACAACCCCGCGATCCTGAATCCAGCAATCCTCAACCCCGCGATTTTGAATCCGGCCATCCTTAGTCCGGCCATTTTGAACCCCGCAATTCTCAACCCTGCGATTCTCAATCCCGCGGTTTCGGCCGCGTTGAACCCGGCCATTTTGAATCCCGCGATCCTGAATCCCGCTATCCTCAACCCTGCCATTCTGAACCCCGCGCTGGCGGACCAGACGACTACAGATGCAACGTACACCATCGTGAACAATGGCAACACCACGGGATCATACGCAATCAAGCTCTTCGGCACGCAACCGGCGGGAACCACGTTGCAGCTGATACTCAGCAAGAGTTATCTCACGCCGACTTCGCAAAATTGCCAGCTCGCATCGCTCAGCCAGATCACCACGCAGGTGAGCGTTCCTGATCCGGTGGTTGAAAATGCAGCCACGGTGGGCGATCCGGAAATTCCCAACTCCAGCACCAAGAACGCCACCATCAATCTGCGACCCGGTGAAACGGCCCTGGTCACTTTACGAGCCAATGTAACAACCGCTGCGGCGCTGCAGGACATCGTGAACAACTTAAGTCCAGTTGTCGTGTCACACGCGGCCAACACCGGCGCCGTCACGCCACCTGCGACCCTGGTCATCACCACCACAAACGCCACATTGAACGCCGGCGTGGTGGGTGTGGGATACAACACCACCTTGAACTTTTTCGGTGGCAGTGCGCCGGCAACCTGGGCTTTGTTTAGCGGAAGTCTTCCTCCCGGCCTGGTTCTGGATCCGCTGACCGGCATTATTTCGGGAACACCCACTGCGGCTGGAACGTTCAGCTTTACTTTATCGTTGACCGACTCGTCCGCACCCACGCCTGCCGTGGCGTTGCGCGCGCTTACCATCACCATTGTGGTTCCATTGGTGGTTAACACGAGTGTGTTGAACGACGGCGTGATCGGCGTTGCCTATAACCAGACGCTCAGCGCCACCGGCGGTAATTCGAACTTTACCTGGAGCGTATCTTCCGGCGCGCTGCCCGCCGGACTCACACTCGGCCCTGCAGGAGCAATCACCGGCACGCCAACCGGGCCGGCTGGTACTGCAAGCTTCATCGTGCAGGTGAAGGATACCGGCACGCCTTCACAGACCAAAACGCAGCCACTCACCATTCGAATCGCAGCGCCGCTGGTGATCAACAACGCGGGGCTTTTGCCCGATGCGATCGTTGGGGTACCGTACGTGGCGACCCTGCAACCAGGTGGCGGCGTTGCGCCAATATCATGGAACCTCTCTTCGGGAGCGTTGCCGCCGGGATTGGTTCTGTCTCCTGGAGGCGTAATCAGCGGAACACCCACCACGGTCAACACACTGGGCTCGGCCTTCACCGTAAAGGCAACCGATTCCAGCGTGCCCTCGCAAACAGCGTCGCAAACCCTCAGCTTGCGGGTCGCGTCGCCACTGGTCATTACGACCACCAGCCTGGCCGCCCCAAAGATTGGGACCGGTTACAGCCAGACTCTGACCGCGACTGGCGGCATCGCGCCACTGGCGTGGTCTCTGGCATCCGGATCAGGACCGTTGCCAGGCGGCCTAACCTTGAGTACTGCGGGGGTAATCAGCGGAACGCCCACCACGGCAGGCACCTTCACATTCAAGGTGCAGGTTGCGGATAGCGGCTCGCCGAGGCAAGTGGCAACGAAAGCATTCACCCTGACCATCGCGGCGCTATACAACGTCAGCTTTTATGTACAACCCAGTGACTCTTCGCCGGGCGCGCAGATCACACCGGCGATCAAAGTGCTGGTGACAGATGCGGCTGGAAAAGGGGTTAACGGGGCAACTGTGACACTTACCATCGCTGTGAACCCCGGCGGGGCAGTGCTGAGCGGAAAAGTAACGGCTATAACCGGCAACAACGGAATTGCCATCTTCTCCAGCAATTCACTCAATAACAAGGGGACTGGATACGTGCTGCAGGCAACCACGAACCTGGCCGGAGCTGGCGTGGCGCTGTCTGTACCTTTTAACATCAGGTGATTAAGACCAGGTGATTAACATCAGGTGAGGGCGCTGTTAGTTTGTCTGTAAGCGGCGTCGGGCATCGGCAACCAGTTCGCTTGTACCTTCCGGTTGCGATTTCAAAAAGGTCCGGTAGCTTTCAGCGGCTGCCGGACTCTTCAATCCTTCCTGCGCGCGCCCCAGGTAGTAGTAGACCGGCGGCATGAGGCGGAAAGTCGGCACGTCATCAAGGAACACCGCGCTGGCTTCACCCCGGCGTTTTAGACAAGCTTCGAACTCGGAATCGGCTTCGGTGAATGAACCGTTCTGCAGGTAAGCTTTGCCGAGATAGAAATGTCCAAGCCATGTGTTGGAGATTTTTTGCGCTTTCTGGAAAGCATCAATCGCATCTTTGATCTGGTTCTTTTTCAGTGCAAGCGCGCCGTCAAGCAGGGCGCCATACATCTGCGGCTCCGGCTCAATTCGCGATGAAAGCTGCGATGCCAGTCTGGCCGCCTTTGCCGTTTCACCCGCCTCAATATAGAGATCCCCAGCTGCCATTGCGGTGCTGGGATCGGGACTGAGTTTAACGGCCTGGTCCGCTGCCGCCAGCGCCTGGGCCTTCTCGCCTTTAGCCAGATGCGCTTGTCCCAGAGCAATTGACTTGGTCGCGGCGCTGCTTTGATCTTTCGCCGCGATATCCGCGGGAATGCTCTTTTCCAGCAACTCTATACCTTCATTCTGATGCCCTTGATAGAAAGCCAGGTCAGCCAGACCTATGGCCGCCATCGATGCTCCTCGGACCCCAAGAGCCTGAAGTATTCCGTAAGTGCTTGCCGCGCGGCTAAAATCCCCTTGCCCGGCCTGGGCCATTGCGAGCGCACCCAAAGCATCAGGATAAGTTGGATCTTGTTGCAGGACTTCCCCGGCAGCTTGCGCCCCGGCGGCGTAGTCGCCCGCATAGATGGCATACAGTGCATAGTTGTTGCGTTGCGCCAGCGCTTTGGGTGAGAGATCTGCGGCATCCTTGCCGGCCCGCATCGCCTTGGCCATGTCGCGAGTGTAGAAGGACGCCAGCGCCAGGTTTGAAGCGCCGACATCGTCCGCAGGATACTCCTTCACCAGCGCCTCATATTCCGCAATCGCTTTCTCCGGCTGGCGCGTCATGAGGTAGTAGCCGCCCCGCGTACGGTATTTCTCACGGTCCGTCATGCGATCGATGTGTGCCATGGCAGCCTGGTAATACTTTTCTGCGTCGGGTTTCCGGCCCAGGTTGGCACTCACGGCTGCTATCCCGGCATAAGCGCGACCCATATTTGGATCGAGTTCAATGGCGCGTGAATAGTGGGCTTTCGCCTCATCCCACTTCCCAGACAACTGGAATTCCTGCGCCACTGCATATTCGTGCACTGCTTCGATGGAACTTGAGGTTACCGTTTCCTGCTGCTGGCGCTTCACGGACGCGGGCGTAGTGTCGCCCAAAAACTGCCGCATCTTCCCTGCCAGGTCGGCCACGGCTTGCAAGACGCCTGACTTCGATACGCCGGCCTTTGTTTCCGTATGCAGAGTCTTGGAAGCAACCGGATCGATCGCAGCGCACTCGATGGTGTAGAGATCGCCTTGCCTTGTGACCACGCCGCCTATCACGACGTTCACACCCTCACGCACAGCCACCAGGCTGGCGTTGGTATCGTCCAACTGCGTGGCTTGAGGGTTGATCTGCTTCATGATCTTGTGCGCCTGGGCGCGGTTGTAGGCGCTGATAAACGGCGCCCCTTCCATGGCCAGGCCAAAACTGGATCCCAGAGTCCCGTCAAAAACACTGTCGGACGTCTGGTTTTGAAAGTCGGCCAGCAGAATCTTCACCGTCGCATGCGCAGCGCTATTTGACGTTGGTCTCTGCAGGGACCAGCGGATGATGGCCCCTGTCACCAGCAGCGAAACCAGCAGGAATGCGCCAAGCAGCCAGTACAACTTGCCCACGCGACCATTGGACAGGCTTGAAGGCAGGCGAGAAGGAGACTTGCCCTGCTGAGCACCATCAAGGTCCGCTATCAGATCATCCATTAACTGGTAGCGCCTGGTAACATCGCGCTCCAGGCACTTGCAGACAATCCTGTTCAGCGTAGGCGAAACCGAGGTTTCAATGCTGGACACCGGAGTAGCGGCTTCCTGCGTGCGCTTCAGCAAGCTGGTAATCGCGTTATCTGAAGCGTAAGGATTCCCTCCTGTGAGAAGTTCATACAGGATGATTCCCATGGTGAAGATGTCAGAACGGCCGTCCGCTTTTTCCCCTTTGGCCTGCTCCGGAGACATGTACAGAAGCGTTCCCATCACTGCCCCTGTTTGGGTCATGAGGGTCTGGCTTTGGGAGCGCGCAAGACCAAAGTCCATCACCACTACTCGGCCATTCGCTTCAAGCATGATGTTGTTCGGCTTGAGGTCGCGGTGGACAACGCCTTCCGCATGAGCAGCAGCTAATCCTGCGCAGGCCTGACGTATTAGGGATATGGCCTCGGCGGGCGGGAGCTTGCCCCGTTCGTTCATCAGGCTGCCCAGGTCGCGGCCTTCGATGTACTCCATGGTGATGAATTTGAGGCCGCCAGAGTCTCTTACGTCATAAATGCGGATTACGTTGCGGTGGGTGATCTGTCGCGCCAGAAGGAGTTCCTGGGTAAATCTCTGCACCGCCTCAGGGTTCCTGCTCAATTCCGGGCGAATGCATTTGAGCGCAATCATGCGATCGATATCGCGATCATAGGCCTTGTAGACCGCGCCCATGCCACCCTCGCCCAGCATTTCCCGTATCTCGAAGCGGCCCGCGATCAATTGGCCGCTCTGCAGAATGGAAGCGGAATTCACCGGCGCCCGCGCGGCTGCGGGACCGGACACACTATTGCCAGCTCCGATGGTTTGAGCGTCGGAAATTTTACGCGAGTCGTTAGCACTCATTGAATCATGTCCCGGCACACAGAGGAGCACATGAAAAGGTAACCAAGTATACACCCTATAGGAACGCCACGCACCCGGCAAACCCTGCTTGAATTCAGAGAAATGCGCTGGTGCTGGTCCGCAAGGAAGGCAGAGCAGAAGTACTCCAGAACGCCTGCCGCTTTTACGACGAAGCCTTGCGCATGGATGGTGCGTTGGTTAGGGGTCTCCCCCGGCTCGCGTGGGAGGATCATCGCCTGCGTGGATTTGCCTTCCATTGGTATGATTTAGACATTCAAACAATCTCATATAACAGTGATGGAAAATTGAAGCTAAACAAGGGAAAAATTGCGCTTATATTATTGGTCGTGGCAGGCGTGGTGACGTTCGCAGCCTTTCAGTTGAAAGGCAAAGGCCCCGTCCAGTACTACACCGCCAAAGTGGAAAGTGGCGAGATCAAACAGGTTGTGGAAGCCACTGGAACCATCAATGCGGTGATCACGGTGCAGGTTGGGTCCCAGGTATCAGGCACCATCTCCAGGCTCTATGTGGATTTCAACTCACGCGTGCACAAAGGCCAACTGATTGCTGAGATTGACCCGCCGCTGTTTAAGGGCGCGCTCAGCCAGGCAGTGGCCGATCTGGAAAATGCCAGGGCCAATCTGGCCGTTGCCATTGCCAACACTGCGAAAGCGAGGGCTGCGGACGCGCAGACCAAAGCGGATTACGAGCGCAATTCCGGACTCAGCAAACAGGGCGTAATCAGCCAGCAAGCCCTCGATGTGGCGAAAGCCAATGCCGAGAGTGCGGCAGCCCAGGTTTCTGCAGCGTTGGCACAAGAGCACCAGGCAAGGGCGCAGGTCCAGCAAAAAGAAGCCGCTGTGCAGGTAGCACAAACCAATCTGGATTACACCACGATCCACGCTCCCATCGACGGCACCGTGGTGGCCCGCAACGTTGACGTTGGCCAGACAGTGGCGGCTTCATTGCAGGCACCCACGCTTTTTACGATTGCCCAGGACCTGACCAAGATGCAGGTGTATGCCAAAACCGATGAATCAGACGTCGGCCAGATCCGTCCCGGACAGAAAGTTACGTTCAAAGTAGACGCTTATCCGCGCGAAACATTTGACGGCACGGTCTCACAGGTCAGGATGAATTCCACCGTAGTCCAGAATGTGGTCACCTATGACACCATCATCGACTTCAAGAACCCTGAGCTGAAACTTTTTCCCGGCATGACTGCGTACGTGAGTATCCCAGTGGCAACGGCGACGAATGTGGTCAAGGTTCCTAACGGCGCTTTGCGGTACAAGCCTGACTTGTCCCCAGAAGATACCCGCGCTCTCTTCCAGAAGTTTGGTATCCCCGAAGCGACTGCGCAGCACTCACAGGCTGCTGCTGCAACGTCCACAGCTCCAGTCAGGAATAGCGGACCGAAATACGATACCCAGATCGTATGGAAGACGCTTGCCGACAACTCGCTTGCACCCGTGCGAATTAAGACGGGAATCACCGACCATACCTTTACCGAGGTGATCCAGGAATTAAATGGTGAGCTGAAAGCCGGCGATGACCTGATCACCGGCGTCGCTCAAGGCAGGGGATCAGCCTCCGCTCCCCGACCAGGCGGTCCGGGAGTTCCGCGAGGCCGGTAAACCCATGGACATTCAGGAAACCAACTCGTTGCCAGGCTCCGCCCTGCAAAGCACAGAACGCAAACAGGACGAAGTCATCATCCGGGCCGAAGACATCCACAAGGTCTACCAGTTGGGAGAAACCCAAGTGCATGCGCTGCGGGGCGTTAGTCTCGAAATCAAGCGCGGAGAATTCGTTGCCATCATGGGAGCCAGCGGCAGCGGAAAATCTACCTTCATGAACATTCTGGGATGTCTGGATAAACCAAGCTCAGGAAAATATCTCCTGGAAGGCACAGACGTTTCCAGCCTCGACAAGAAACAGCTGGCCGGGATTCGTAATCGCAAGATCGGATTTGTTTTTCAGGGATTCAATCTGCTGGCACGAACAACCGCGCTGGAGAACACCGAACTGCCAACGTTGTACGCGCGGATCGATAAAGCGGAGAGGCATCAGCGCGCGATTGACGCATTGAAGATGGTGGGGCTGGGCGACCGCTTTGATCACTTTCCTTCTCAGCTTTCCGGAGGCCAGCAACAGCGTGTGGCGATTGCTCGTGCCCTGGTTAACCGGCCTTCGATTCTGCTGGCAGACGAGCCAACCGGCAACCTCGACAGCCGCACCTCTGTGGAGGTGATGGAAATCTTTCAGTCGCTGAATGAAAAAGGCCTCACCATTATTCTGGTTACGCACGAACACGATATTGCTCAGTTCACCAGACGGAACATCGTCTTTCGTGATGGAAAGATCCGGCGGGATGATGCCATCACCAGGCGAGTTCATGCCGCCGAAGTTTTGCAGACCATGCCGGTCCTTGAAGATTAGATGGATTTACTTTCAACATTGCGAATTGCTTTTCGCGCCCTGGCGCGAAACAAAATGCGCTCAGTCCTAACCATGCTCGGCATCATCATTGGGGTGGGAGCGGTGATCGCGATGGTCGGTATTGGCCAGGGCGCTGACCAAACGGTGCAACGGCAGATCTCAAATCTGGGATCCAACATGCTTTTTGTCAGCTCAGGCTCCAGGAATCTGGGAGGCCTGCGGCTGGGCTGGGGCGCCACAAAAACACTTGTCCGTGAAGACGTTGCCGCAATCGTGAAGGAATGTCCTGCGGTAGCAGCCGCCGCTCCCGGAACGCAGACCTCTGCGCAGGTGGTATATGAGAACGACAACTGGGGCACGCGCATTACCGGCAGCACGCCGGAATACTTTGACATCCGGACGTGGGACTTTCAAAGTGGCACAAGTTTTATTCAGGACGACGTGACCACTGCCGCCAACGTTGCCGTGATTGGCGACACTGTGCGAAAGAACCTTTTTGCGACTACCGATCCGGTGGGCAAAACGATTCGCATCGGAAATCTGCCTTTCAAGGTTGTTGGGGTGCTGGTTGCGAAAGGCCAATCGCCGGCAATGAGCGAAGATCAGGATGACACGATCATTGTGCCGCTGACAACGCTGCAAAAGAAGATTACCGGACAGCCCTGGCTGCGCTTTGTCATGGTGTCTGCCAGGAGCCGCTCCGGCAGCTATGCGGCACAGCAGCAGATTGAATCTCTGCTGCGTGATCGCCATCGTATACGAGCGGAGCAGCCAGATGATTTTACGGTCCGCAATCTCGCGGACATGGCAGACCTGGCGTCAGAGGCCAGCAAGGTAATGACGGGCCTGCTTGCCTCGATCGCTGGTGTGTCGCTGCTGGTGGGTGGAATCGGAATTATGAACATCATGCTGGTCTCCGTGACAGAACGTACGCGTGAGATTGGGGTGCGCCTGGCCATTGGAGCAACCGAAGGTGATGTCCGACAGCAGTTCCTGATTGAAGCCGTGGTCATGAGCTTGATTGGCGGGGCGGTGGGAATTGCCGTTGGTGTAACGGCTTCACTTCTGATCGCGGCGACCGCAGGCTGGCCGATCCTGGTGTCCGGCACGGCCGTTGCCGGAGCCACAGCGATCGCCACGGCGATTGGAATTTTTTTCGGCTATTACCCGGCACAGAAAGCCGCGCGCCTTGATCCGATCGAGGCTCTGCGTTACGAGTGAGCAACAGCAACCGGCAGCCATTATTCATGTCTTTAAGCACCATAATTCGAGAAGCGCTTCAGGCCCTGGTGCGCAACCGTGTGCGCAGCCTTTTGACCATGCTGGGAATCATCATGGGCGTAGGGTCTTTTATCTGCGTGGTTGCCGTCGGTAACGCTGGTTCCAGCCGGGTTGAAGACCAGCTCAGCAAAGTTGGCGATAACCTTGTCTGGGTTGAAGCCGGCAGTCGCGCACGCAACGGAGTACGCGTTGGCAGCCGCGGCAGCAAGACTCTGGTGCTTGGCGACTCTCAAGCCGTCCTGGACCAGGTTCCCGGAATCAAGAGCGCTTCTCCGAACGTGGATGGCCGCGTCCAGGCGGTCTACGGAAACTTGAACTGGGGCACGCAATACCGCGGTGTCAGTCCGGAGTATTTTGAAATTCGCAAATGGGATTTTCGCCTGGGCGGCCCGTTCACTCGCGACGATATGGAGCGCAACGCTCCGGTGTGTGTGCTCGGCGCGACCGTGGCTTCGAATCTTTTTGAAGATGAAGACCCAATTGGCAAAACCATCAATATCCAATCAGTGCCATTCAAGGTCATTGGATTGCTTCAGGGAAAGGGATTTTCAGCCACAGGCCAGGACCAGGATGACTTTGTTGTGATGCCATTGACCACTGCGCAAAAAAGAATCACTGGCGTTGACTGGCTTGATGACATCTTCTTCTCCGCCGCATCCAGAGAAGAGATACCGGAAGTCACCAAGCGGATCATCGGCGTGATGCGTGAAAGACATCATCTTCGCGCCAGTGAAGACGATGATTTCAATATTCGCACACCGGAGGAACTCATTCGGGCCCAGTTGGCCGCAGCCAGGGTGTTCACCCTGTTGCTGGCCAGCGCCGCGTCATTGTCTCTGCTGGTGGGCGGCATCGGAATCATGAACATCATGCTGATTTCAGTCACCGAGCGTACTCGCGAGATCGGCATCCGTCTGGCAATTGGAGCCACTGAGCGGGACATTCAACTGCAGTTTCTCAGTGAAGCTATTGTCATGAGCCTGATTGGCGGTTTCCTTGGCGTGCTCGCAGGCATTCTGGGATCGTTTATTCTGCAAAATACTTTGCATTGGGAAATGCAGCTCTCCACGCAGGTGATGGTGATGGCGGGTGTCTTCTCGGCAGGCGTTGGCATTTTCTTTGGCTATTATCCCGCGAGGAAGGCCGCGCAACTCGATCCCATTGAAGGCCTTCGCTACGAGTAAGCTTCCGGGCATTTCACGTCAGCTCGGAATGTGTACCACGATTCCCAGTTGGCATGGTATGGGAGATCCATCACGTGTCGCCGGGCGGTACTTGAATTCGCGAATCGCCGAGAGCAGTTTGTGCTCGATATTTGGATCTACCGAGCCGGATTCGATACGCGCGTCAGCCACCCGGCCATCCACGTCCACGATAATGTCCACGATTAGATATTGTTCAAAACGAGGCGGAACTTCAGCCGCCGAGATAACAGGCAGCGTACCCGCCGTTTGAAACGCCAGTTGATATTCGGGCCCTGGGGAAAACCCGTATATCTGGCGAAACCTAAAGTTCGTCATCAGCCCTGCTGTAGATTCCTTTGCGCGTTTGCGCAGGGCCTGCATGGCCGTGCCCTCAGACGCGGGATCAGGTGCAGGTTGGATTGCATGCTCCTGCCTCACACTTCTGTTCAAATGCAGCCGGCTGGGGTGTGGCTGCGCGGACTTTGGCGTGGCTGGATTGAAAGAAACATGCGCCGACGCTGGAGCAATCTGTACGGCCTCAAGTTTCACGGGCAGAATGCGGACCGTTGTTATGTGCAGATAGCCAAAGATCAGGGCAAATCCGGCAACGTGCGCTGCGATTGACAATAAAAGGTTACGACTACCGGGGACAGAGCCCTGGGGAAGAAGTATTCTGTGTTGCTCCAGTTGTCCGTACTGCCCTTTCATACCGTCACAACCAGCTTTCCCAAGCATAGCACTTTGGTTGGTTCAACTCGTAAGGACAACGCTACTTATTGCAGTTTGGAGAACTCCGCCGTGGCTTGTTTGAAGATCGGGATATCAGGATCGGCATCTTTCCAGAGAGCAAGGAACTCCTGATAAGCCGCCTTCGCCCTGTCCATATCTCCTGACAAGGCGAACGCCCGCCCAATTTGCAGCCGTGTCAGGGCCCCGATGGGTTCGCTTCTGGCAACACCGGGGTGATCGATGATTTTCTGAAACTCAGCGACTGCGGCGGCGCCTTGCCGGGATGAAATATACGAGATGCCGCGCAGGTAAATCAGGTATAGGACAAAATTTACGTTTTCAATATTGCCGCCAAGTTCACGAGGAGCGGCCGCCGCCAGAACGTCAATGGCCTTGCCGTAGTCATTGCGCGCCAGAAATTCTGCTGCATGGATCGCCGGCAAATACGTGACCTGCACAATCGTGTCCTGGGGAAAGCGCTTCTCCAGATCATCAGCCAGTCGCGACGACGATGATGAGTCGCCTGCCAGCGCCATAGCAAATGCCGACAATGATTCTGCATCTCTGCTATTTGAGATCGAGAGTGCCGCGCGAGCCTGCTGCTTCGCTAAATCGGCATTGCCCACAAGCGCCTCGCGAACTGCACCATCAGCCTGATAGAGCGCGGGCGCCTCTTTTTCATCCACCTGTTGGGCAGCATCCATTGCACGCTTCGTCAATAGGCGCGACTTGGCAAGCTGTCCGCTATAAAGCGCAGTATCCGCTTCGTAATTGAGCATCTGGTCTTCATGCCCAGCCCTGCCCAACATCCCTTTGGCTTCACGTTCCATGGCGGCAACGTCGTGCTCAAGAAAAGCCACCCAATATAGATTGAGGTGAATCTCTGGATAATCAATGTTGTGACTTTCGGCCTCTCGTGCCACAGCTTTCGCTTCATCCAGACGATTGAGTTGCACATATCCACTGGTGAGATTGGCGTATCGGTTGCCGGTTCCCGGGCTGAACTTCAGAGCCTCCTGAAAGGCCAAAAGGGCTTTGTCATAATCGCCCAGTTCACTATAGATCAGGCCCAGATTGGTGTAGGGAGTGTCACGAGGGTAAGTTTGTGACGATAACTCATCTACTTTGCGGGCCGCGTCCAGATTTCCGGTGACCAGGATTTCGTAGTGCTCGGCAATATAGAATTCCTCCCTTTCGCTGACTCTCTTACGTAATTCATACGCTTTACGCACATTCTCGGCTCCACGGGTTATCTCGTTCACATCGGAGTAGCTCGTTCCCATTCGGGCATAGGCCATGGCGAAATTCGGGTCCAGGTCTACTGCTCGCTGAAACAGCGGGATGGAAGCGGCATAATCGCTCTTTAACACTTCGGCTTGATAACCCAGACTGTACGCTTTGAGAGCCTCAAGCGATGCAGTCGTCACATTTTGCTCTGGCTCATCATACTTCTCCACAGACGCGAGTGATTCGCCCAGTTGCTTGCGGATGTGCGAGGCCACTTTTCCCAATGCATCGAGTACGTGGTCTTTATCAGCAGCCTGCTCCTCCGCGCTTCCAAGCGATTCACCATTTGCGCAGTTGATGGCCTTCAGCGTGAGAAGGTACTGCGTGCCAACCTGTGCGATGGCGCCATTCAGAACTGCCACACTTGCTGTGCGCTGGCAAACTTCACGAGCCACTTCGTGAGTCAGGTGGGAGTCTTTGTGCGCCATCAGAGAGAGCGTTTGCGCAATACGCTCATCCGACAACAGATGCAGAAATGGCGACTGCTCAAGTTGCGAGGAAAGTCCCTGCCGTAACGCATCATCGAAAACAGGATCGCCGGTGGAGTTATTGAAATCCGCGAGCACCACTACGTCTTTGTCAGTCAATCTGGCATGACGGCCCAGGATCATCACGGCTGCGATAACGACTGCGACAAGCAACAGCCCCACGGCGGCCCATAGTCGAAATCGGGACCGCGAACTTTGCGCAGCCGGTGCTTCGATGGCATTTTCTGCCGGCGATGGCGGTGGAATCTCTGCGGGCCCAGGTATGGGGCCGCCTGGAGTCTCGGTCACCGGTACCACAAAACGGTATCCCCGCTTGGGTATCGTCTCAATATATTGCTGCCCTGCCGGAGTCTCTCCCAGAGCTCGGCGGAGAGCAGAAATGTTGACCGTGAGATTGCCTTCTTCCACAAAACTGTCAGGCCACACCTGCTGCATGAGCTCGTCCTTGGTGAGTAGACGGCCACGGCTTCGAATCAAAACGAGAAGGATCTCAAACGCCTTGGGCGACAGATAAACCGATGTGTCGCCGCACAGGAGCAGATGTTCCCGGGGGTCACAACGGAAATTCCCGAACTCGTACAAAGCCTTTACTTCCGGGGACATAACAGTCTTTGGAACTTCCTTGGAAATTACCTTGGAATTCTTAACAGGCCGCTAAGGACGATTTTGAAACGTACAGCATACGTTGAATGTGGGGCCGGCAAGTCTGCGGAGTTTTCAGCAAGATTCTAGCGGAAGCTCTTGTGCCGCCGCAAGCGTCTGCAGAAAGCCCCGGAGAGGGTCGAAGCCCCGTAAGCCTAAGAACAAGGAGTAAAAAATTGCATAGTAATTTCACAAAGAAGAACCTGGTTCGTGGATTGATGGTCGCAATGGTCGCTCTGGCCGTCTGCGGTATCGCCTCTGCACAAACCAATTCCGATTCCTTCCTGCAGCCCGTCTTGAGGTTCAAGGGTGGAATCGGCGTCATTCCTGTCACGGGTGTCGCCGCGAATGGCACTGTCACTCTCAACGTCGTGCGCGGAGTTTCTCCGGGTGCGCCCTGGCGGATTGCAGACCTTGACGCCACAATCGGCTCTGATGGGCATATCAGGATCGCAGGTCGCGGCCTGCTCCTGGCATCCGGTAATGGAATTGGAACCAACGCCGGACAGAGCGTACACGCAACTCTGTTCTGCGGACCCGCTGCCACTGCCACAGCCCACAACACTAACTTAGCCGGTGTCGCGCTTGGAGCGAATGGGGACTTCAGGATCGACGACGTCCTTTCTCCGACTGCTCCAGTTCCTTGCGACACCCCGGTTCTGCTGATCCGGAATGTCGGGGGGGTTTGGTTTGCTGCCGGTATTCCGAAACTGCACAGTAAGACAGCAACTGGGCAAAACAGTTAGTTGATCACAGCAAAGCACCCGCGAGGTGAGAGAAAAACAGCTCTCGCCTCGCACTGAATAGGAGAAGAAATGAGTTACAACTTTGATCAGCATCCAGAAAAAAGCATCCGGATCTGTATTCTGTTGGCCGCGGCGCTGGTGCTTTTGGCATGCGGGTTTATCGTGCTGCCACGCGCGTCAGCACAGAACTTCACTGCGCCGACTACTCCTGCCACGATCACGCCGCCGGTGGGAAACCGCCCGTTCCTGGTGGCGCATGCTGTTGGAACCCAAGGATATGTCTGTCTTCCTTCAACAACAGGTGCGTCATGGACAATCAACGGCAGCCGTCCTGAGGCCGCTCTTTTTGCCGACGACCCTGGACATAAGCTTCCGATCCTTACGCACTTTCTGAGCCCGACAACAACGCCGAATGAATCTGCCCCGAAGCCGCTACCCTTCGGCAGCGCAACCTGGCAAAGCTCAGCGGATGGCAGCAAAGTCTGGGGACAGATGCTGCAATCAATTTCGGCGGGTTCAGATGCAAGTTGTCCGAACGCCGGTTCAATTGATTGTCTGCTGTTGCACTCCATCGGATCAGAAAATGGCCCTTCTGGCGGAAATTTTATCGCCAGAACCACCTTTATTCAGCGCCTCAATACCAAAGGGGGCGCCGCAGCCGCGACCGGTTGCTCTGCGGCAGCCGATGTGGGGAAACAACTTCTGGTGCCTTACACAGCCGATTACTACTTCTTCAGGCAGAGCCGCAATGGCTTCAAAGCAAGAAAGTTCGAATTTCGTTAGGGCCCATGGAAGTATCCCAAAACAAAAAATAAGGATGGAGAAACCTTGAAACTACTGAAACGATTTTCAGATTGCATATGTGTTTCCGGTAAAACAGAAACCCGAGTCGAACGAATCCCTCGCAGCGCAGGCACGATGTTCGCAACTCTGGTCGCGATATTCGTTTTCGCGATTTTTAACGGTGCTTTCGCACAGACCCGTGTCACGTTTGTGAATGTCGCTGACAGCACGCAGGGCCTTTCAGACTTCTCGCAGTTTCCGGCAATTAACAATCGTGGCGCGGTCTCTTTCGTAGCCACACACAACGGTGCTGAGCAAGAGGTCTTTAAATGGGAACGCGGCGGCCTGCGTACCATTGCTTCAACCACTGACGCCCGTTTCTCATTTTTCACCGATGACGTGGTGATCAACAGCTCCGGCGTCGTAGGCTTTCGAGGTCTTCTCACCAGTGGAGGGCGTGCTGCAGGAATCTTCACCAGTGACGGATCCTTAATAAAGACTATCGTGAATTCAAAGGATCAGGGGCTCGCCGGCCAGACTCTTGGCGAACCATCCATCAATGACGCTGGAATTGTGGCTGTTCAAGCGTCCAGAAACGGCTTGCGATCGTCCGTCATCCTCACCGGAAACGGGGGACCGCTAACTACAGTGCTTGATACCGTTGGTTCCAATTTCATCGATTTTGGGGCGGTGGCCATCAATTCGGATGGTGAAATCGTGTTCCGCGGAATACTGAAGGGCAGGCAAGAAGGCGTCTTTATTGCCCGGAATGCGTTCACCAGCCAGGTCGCGAACGAAGCCGCGGGAAATGGAAGCATGGGAACCGCACCGGTAAGCGTGATCGATATCGTGGATAGCATCAATCCGAATTTCTTCGGGTTCGGCGATCCCGTGATCAACAACGCACACACGGTTGCAGCCTTTACGAGTGTGCCTGCCGGGGGTGGTGCAGGAATGGAGGTCATTTCCGCAGACGCAAAGGGCGTAACCGCGCGCAGCGATCCAACCAATGCTTCCTTTTTTGAAGTGGAGCATCCATCGCTCAACAAGTCTGGAGCCATCGCATTTTCGTCCTTAGGGCAGGACGGCACTCAGAGCGTTTTCGTTGAACTGACAGGCGGCGCTTCGCCGGTTGCCATTCTTCAATCAGGAGATGCACTGTTTGGTTCAAGAGTCACCGTCCTCAGCCTGGGACGCTTCGCTTTCAATGACCATCTAGCCCTGGCTTTCCAATACGAACTGGAAAATGGAGTATCTGGAATTGCCGTGGCGCGGATGCACAACAGTGACGAAGCCAATGCAGACAATTCCGGGAATGACGAGGATGGCGAAATGTAACACACGTTTCGCGGGCGGTCAGCTCGCCGTGTTGTTGCTCATCACCATCACGGCGGGCAATTCAAAGCCAACCCGACGTTTACTCCGAGCGCAACGCCTCCGCTGGATGAACCCTGGCTGCACGAAAAGCCGGCAGGGCTGACGCGATCACTGCCGCGCCAAGGATTATCGCCGTGGAAACAAGCAACGTCAGAACGCCAGGTACTCTCAGCTCACTAAAGTGTCCGGCGACGGTACGCGCGAGAACAAATCCAACAACCAGCCCAACGCCTACGCCTACGCTCGCCATCACCAGGCCTTCCGTCAGCACCTTGGCTAGAATGCTGTGTGGACGAGCGCCCAGCGCCTGGCGAATGCCGAATTCGCGCGTACGTCCGCTGACGGAGAAAGCCAGTACGCCCGCCACTCCCACCACGGAAATCAAAAGCGCCACAGTTGCGAATCCGCCAAACACCACGGCGTTGAGACGGTCAGGCGTGAGGACTTCAGCGCGCACATCTTCCAGCGTGCTGGCGCGCTCCACGGGCTGATCGGCCGACATCTCATGAATCGTTCGAGTAATGGCAGGAACCAGTGCGTACGGATCATTTTTTGCGCGCACGAACAGTCGTCCATTGAAGCCTTCCTGTGTTGTCGGCTGATAAATCGTCATGGCCGGCGACGGGATGATGTTTTCATCGTCGACATCAGGCACCACGCCGATGATGCGTCGTGGTTCAGTGCCCATGCCGATAAACTTCAGGACCGGATCATTCCATTCCAGGTGCCGGTCCACCGCCTGTCGTCCCGGAAACATCTTCTGTGCAACGCTTCGGCTGATGATGACCACGCGTTCAGCGCCACCACGGTCCGTGTCCCTGAAGTCGCGACCTTCCTGAATTGGTACGCCCAGAGTGTCAAAAAATCCCGCCGAGACGGACCGGAAGCGAGCGCGCGCATCATCCTTACTGTTATCGCGCTGTGCGCCTTCCACAGCGAAGGTGAAGGCGATACTCAATGCTTGTCCGTCGCGCCAGGGAACGCCGAACCCGGAAGAGACATGTTCCACTCCCGGCAGCGTACTCACGCGGCGCTGCACCTCACGATAGAACTCCTCCACTTGCTGTGGCGTTTTCCCATCTGACATCACCGGCAGGTTCACCGCCAGCACGTTCCTGGTGGCAAACGGCGGCTGGATTTTTTCCAGTTCCAGCAGAGTTTTGATCAACGCGCCGGCGCCGGCCAGCAGCAGGAATGAAGCAGTGATTTGTGTGACGGCAAAAATACCAAGCCGCCGGCTGCTTCCGCCGCTTATGCGCGCGCTGTTGGTCAGACTGAAACCTGCGGACGTATCCGGAGCCGGCAGGCGAGGCACAAAGGCAAGGAAAACAGCCGCAACCAACGCGAGCGCAACTCCAATCCAGACCAGTGTGAAGTCAAGAGTAAGGTCGAGCGCGCGAACAGAAAAGCGCGAAGCATAACGCGACAGCACAGACACCATCGGGGCGGCAATCGCTACACCTGCCAGCGCACCGCTTCCGCATAACACCAGGCCTTCTGCTAATAGCGAACGACGGAACGCCGCCGTGCTGGCTCCCAGTGCGGAGCGTATCGCCATCTCCGGTTCGCGACGCACGGCTCGCGCCAGCATCAGGTTGGCAACGTTGGAGCAGGCGATGACGAACAGCAGAATGGAGGCCGCGAACAACACCCACAAAACCGTCCGAGCCTGTGAATTGATCTGGTCATGCATCCGCGTGACCTCAATCTGATAGTGGTCTGAGGCCTTGTAGGTTTCCGGGTGCGCAGACAACATGGCTGAGTAAACAGTGTGCAGCTCCGTACGCGCGGACTCGAGTTCTGCTCCCGGAGCAAGCCGGGCAAATACTTCCGTCATGCGATGCACGCGGCCAGTCACCATGGTCGCGGAGAGATGATGTGGGCTGGTCACGATATTGGCGATCAGCTCAGTTTCCACCGGATACGGCACTGACGGTTCCAGCACGCCAACAATCGTGGCAGAACGGCCACCTTCAAAACTTCCAAGGCGGATGACCTTCCCGATCACGCTGCGGTCCGAATGCAGAGAATTGACCCAGAACCGGTTTGTCAAAACCGCTGCGCCGGCAGCCTGCGGCCCATCATCCTGCGGAGTAAGCAATCGTCCCAGCACCGGGCGCAGTCCCATCACGTCAAAGTAATTGCCATCCACCACACCGGCGCGAATCTCGTGCGGATCGCCCAGACCAACCATGGTGAAATCGACCGGTGAGAATGTCCCAAACTCCTTGATGCTCTTTAAGCCTGAGTCCAGATCCTTGATTTCCGGAACGGAAAACTCTGAATTGTCCTGTCCCAGGCCTGGCGCGCTTTGGCGCACATAAAGCAGGCTGGCTTCGTCGCGATTGGCCAGCGGGCGCAGCAACACTCCGCGAACAACGCTGAAAATAGCTGCGTTGGCGCCGATACCAAGGGCCAGCGTAACCGCTACCGTGATCCACAAAGCGCGCGCGCGCGCCAGTGAACGCACGGCAATCTTCAAATCGTTTAGGAATGACATTGGCATTCTCCAGACAGATGCAAGCGTTCAGGAATCATCCAGTTTAAGACTTACCTGCCCCAAAGTCTAAGGGACTTATATGTACAAATCGTGCATGGCCTAAATCATGAAAACAGCAGCCGCATTGATATAAAGATAGACGGCATAAAGATAGACGGAGGCCGCTTTGACTCGTTTCCCTAAAATTTCACCAGCTCTCAAAAAACGTGCAGCTCAGATCAAAGTACTGTTAATGGACGTGGACGGCACCATGACCAATGGCAGCGTCTCTTTGCTGTCACAGCCGGATGGGAGCGCCCTCGAAATCAAGACCTTTGACGCACATGATGGCCAGGGCCTCACCCTGGCCGTTACGGCAGGACTGCGAACAGGCTGCATCACGGGCCGGGAGAGCGCTGCTTTGGCGCGCCGTGCCCATGAGATGAAGATGGAATTCATCTATATGAAACAACCTCTCAAAATGCCGGCCTATGAGGAAATCCTCCGCAAAGCCGGCGTCTCAGACAGCGCTGTGGCATACGTGGGAGATGATCTTCCCGATATTCCCTTGATGCGACGGGTAGGGCTGGCCATCGCCGTGGGAGATGCCGTTCCCGAGGCAAAGAAAGCCGCGCACTACACAACCAAAGCGATCGCGGGCCGTGGCGCAATCCGTGAAGCAGTTGAACTCATTCTGAAATGCCAGGGCATATGGGAAGAGATGATCAATAAGGCCAGAGCCTGACCCTTTCTTTTTTGTCGCTACGCTCCAAATCGCTTGAGCTTCGATCATGGCTGCTCCAACGTGCTCCTGTCGCAGCGGGCTCGGCACGTGTTCAGCCCGGCTTAAAATCCCGCAACTTTTTTCCCTGTTGAGCGTATTCATCTGCTGAGGATGACTCGCGATGACTCTCAGCCGAAAGAAAGCCCTGTCTTGCTCTCTCATGCTTTTATGCCTGATAACCAGAGCACTCTGCCATAGCACCTCAGACGAACAACAGCCAGCCGACAAAATCGATAGGGACGCTGACTATCGCAGGTTCGACGAGCTGGTTTCATCGATTCGTGCGCGCAATGCCAGTCAGTATGCCATCACGTCTCCCAGGGGTATCGACGAGGGGCTGTACGTCACCATCGGAGGCATTGAACAGTGGATTACCATTCGCGGGTGGGACCGTGATAACCCCGTGCTGCTGTTTCTACATGGCGGCCCGGGTGACGTCACCAATCCCTGGTCATTTGGCGTCTTCGCTCCCTGGGAGAAACAGTTCACGCTGGTGCAATGGGACCAGCGAGGCGCCGGCAGAACATTACGAAAGAACGGCCCTGCGATCGCTCCCACTATCACAGTGGAAAGAATGGTGCAGGATGGCATTGAGCTTTCTGAATACCTGCGCAAACATCTGGGCAAGGAAAAAATAGTAATCGTCGGCCATTCGTTCGGATCACGCCTCGGGATCGGCATGGCGCGCGCAAGACCAGACCTCTTTTATGCCTATGTGGGCACCGGCCAGGTCGCCGATGAAGTTCGCAATTATTCATTCACCTATGATGCCCTCCTCAAAAAAGCGCAGAGTGTCGGCAATCAGCAGGCCCTGGAGGAATTGAAGCGTGTCGGGCCGCCACCTTATAAATCAGGCGAAGGCTACCGTGTTCAGTGGCGATGGGCGAATACTTTCGAAGGCGCCGACCAGTTCCTGGCCGGGACACTGGGCCTGGCACTGGTGGCTCCCGGCAATGGGGTGCAGGACATTAACGACTCCGGTGACGGCGAGATGCTGAGCGCCGAGCGCCTTGTCCCCCAGCTTAAATCCAAGGGACCGAGGGAACTCGGCCTCGAATTCTCTATCCCGATGTTTATCTTTCAGGGAGAAGAGGACTTTACTGCTTCGACTGTGCTTGCCCAACAATATGAAGAGGCCATGAAGGCGCCGCGGAAGGCCTTTGTTCCGATCCGTGGCGGCGGACACTTTGCCGTTTTCATGAAGTCAGATCAGTTTCTACACGAACTCATCACCCGCGTTCGCCCGTTGGCAACAAGACAAGACCTTCACAACTGAATCAGGGCGAGGCCGTTCACGCGCCGAGCCCGCTACACCAGGGCACGTCAGAAACACCAAGAGAAGGAATCTTAAAGCGGTTTGGAGCGAAGCGACAGAAATCAACGTACCTTGCTACATCTCCAAACTCGCGACCTTAAATATTCTCCAGGGCTGCCCACGCTCAAAGCGCCGCACGGCGTAACAAAGACTCGTTAACCATTCACGCCACTCAAAAATCCTCCCAGATGTCCGGTCAGGCCCACCACGAGCACACCAATCACCTCGACAGGAAAGCGATAAGCCGGCAGAACGCGATCAGGATGGCGGCGCGTCTGGTAGTGGATCCACCACACCATCCAGATCAACAGGCTGGAAGAAATACCCAGGATCAAATGAAGTAATAAATTGCCGTGTAGCCTTGCGCCTTCCAGCTGCCAGCGCCAGGCGAGGATTCCGGTCACCATCACCGGCAAAGTCGACACCGCGGCAACCAGCAGGTTGTAATAAACGGCTGCAGCCAGAGCGCTATTCCGCTTCCACTGGGCGAATACGTCAAATGCGACTCCGGCGATAAATAGCGCGATAGGAAAATGGATCAGAACTACATGCTGCGCGTGCCTGGCGAGCAGTACTGACTTGATGTCAAAGGGATTCAACCTCGCGTCCTCCGTGCTGAAATTTCAATTGGCGTCACCGCCCGGAAGTCATAACTGAAATCCTGCCGGAATATTCCATGCAAGGCCGGATAGAACGGGTGAGGGGGGTATCGTGGAAGCTGGTCGTCCCGGGGCGCCAGGCAGAAAGCAGATTCCTCACTTCGTTCGGAATGACAATTCTCTGAGGAGTGAATGCACGACGACCGTGTAATTTGAAACCTGGGAAAGGCCTCCCTTATACCCGCTCGTACTCACTCTCAAATCTGGCCACATGATTCGACATCGGTCGCCGTTCCACAATCCCGGCATCGCCTTTCAGCACTTCGAACTCCGTGCGCTCGCCCTCACGCCAGAAGCGAATGTCGAGCTTATGCTGTCCAATGCGCATGTCCATTACGGTCAGGTCCGGCAGCCACTCAGGCAGCACCGGGTCGATATAGAGTTTGTTGCGCGGAGCATCAGGCACAAAGCCAAGCATGGCCTGCATCAGCAGGAAGGCCGATCCCGCTGCCCATGCTTGCGGCACGTTGGCCCCGATATATTGCACCGGAAACGGCATCTCGTCCGGCGTTAGCACCGTGTAGAGCTCGGGCAACTGGTTCGCCAGGAAACGGCTGGCGGCCTTGCTGATGTCGTGGGCGATGCGTGCAACTTCAACGTCGAAACCGTAACGCTTGAGGCCGATGGCGATAATCGCATTGTCATGCGGCCACACCGATCCCGTCTGGTAGTTATAAGGATTGAACGCCGGGTTGAGCGCGGACAGCGTGCGAATGCCGGCGCCACTCCACATGTCCGGGGCCATAAGCCGATCGACAACCCGTTTTGCGCGATCTCGCGGCACAATGCCGCTGGCCAGACAATGTCCGGCGTTGGAAGCAACGGTTAACACCTTCTTCTTATCGCCATCCAGGGCAAAGGCGTAAAAGCCAAGCTCTTCATCCCAGAAAGCCTCATTGAATCGCTTGAACAGCACGGCAGCTTTGGCGCGCAAAGCTTCTGCCCGATCGGGCTGGTCTAGCGCGTCAAACACTTCTGCCATGCGCAGCCATGCGTCGAAAACATATGCTTGCAATTCGCAGAGTGCTTTCGGTCCTTTTACCAGCGACCCGTCAGGATAGACGACGGCATCTCCGGCATCCTTCCAGCCCATGTTCTCGTAGCCGACCGGCGAACGTGTCTGATATTCCTGAAATCCGTCACCATCGCGATCACCGTATTTGTCGATCCATTCCAGACATCCCTCGGCTGTTTTCAGATGGCGCTTCAGCAGTTCTATATCGCCGATGGCGCGCCACGCAGCATGGAGAGTGATCAGATACAGCGGCGTGGCGTCTGCGGTGCCGTAGTACGGTGTATGTGGAATCAATTTGAAGTGCGCCAGTTCACCGTATCGTCGTTCATGCGGAATTTTTCCCGGCTCCGCGTCGCGATAGGGATCATCTTCCTGTGCCTGAAACGATCCCAGCACTTCCAGAACCCCGCTGCAAAAATCGGGATAAATAAGTATGTTCTGCAAACTGACGATCAGGCTGTCACGTCCAAACGGCGCAATAAACCAGGGCAGACCCGCTGCCGGAATAAAGCTCATGTGGTCCGTGCCGGCAATCGGCAGTCGCAGCGCGGCGATGTCCTCCAGCGCCTGGCGATACATACGGTAAAACTCTTCGTTGCTGGTCCGGATCTTCAGAACATTCTTCAGCCACTCTGCCAACGGCTCGGCCTGGCTGGATTTATCGATCTGGCCGGCGCAATTCTGTGGAGCAGGAAATTTCTTGTCGCCGTCCTCCATTGTGTACTGCAGACACGTATGCCAGCTTTCGCCAGGGCCAAGTTCCACTTCAAAAGTCAGCCGGCCGTTCGCGTAAACCGCTTTCCTGGGTGAACCTTCCGGAGCCAGGGTTACCGTGCGCCTGAAATCCGCATTGCGATATTCCGTGCGCAGCTTTTGTCGCAACGGCGACCATTCCGTGGTGATGCGGCCGCGACGCACAATTTTTCCTGACTTGACTTCAAAGATATCGGCAAAGTCACAGCGAATGGCAAGTTCCAGCTGGAACTTCACCTTCTTCTTCCCGTAATACGTGATTTCCAGATCTTCATGCATGCCACCGCCGATGGACCGGCTGATGGTAAGCCCAAGCACACGCGGCGGAATGACGCCGTCTTCCGTGAGAATCGCCTTATTGGTAAGGAAGATGCGTGCTCCGAAGTAACTCACAGCGCCGCCGTTCAGCAGTTCCCACTCTTCGCCGTTCGCCTGAATGGCCCACGCGCTGATAACACGTGTATCAAAAAAGTAAAATCCCTTTTCGCTGGGCCATACAATCTGGCCGTCCGGCTCAGTAACTAGAACGCTGTGTCCCTGATGAATAGCGATTTCTGTTGGACCAACCTGGACTTTAAAAGGCATGGGCTCCGTCTATCGGCGGCATTTCCTGAAGCACTGACGAGTCTACACAGACAGTAAGATGCGCCGGATTCAAACAACGCTCTGGCTCGAAGCAACGTTGCTGCGTTTTTGGCGGTAGCGGCGCTCAGGGCTGCCCTGATGTTTCGATCTTTACCGCCCGAATACGCTACACCCCAGCGCAGCTTCGGAAACCATGGCAGTGGCCGGAAGAACCGTTCCAATCATGGCAACCGGCGTTTAAAATCATATTAAGACTGAGCACAATAGCTCACACGATAACCAGCTCATCTGCCATCATAAGCAAGCTGGTCATCATGGTTCGGAACGCTCCGAAACGGAAGCCAAGGACAAACGATAAACAATGAACTCAACGCTTCTTTTTACTATTTCTATTTCTTCTTCATCGCGTGAAAACAAGCAGATCTATTCCGCCCAGGCGATCGCAACCAATGGCGAACCGCTCTACAAACTGGCGGAGGGCGTCACGGTTTCTGACGCGCTGGAGAAGGTCGTGCAGCAGATGCGCCAGCAGGAAAGAACCAGCGCGTCTTACAGGTAATACGCGCTGATTCCGCTGCGCGATGGCACAAGTAGCGTCAAATTGCGCTACAAACAAAAACCAGACGCCACCTTCCGCAATTGCATCCAACTACTCGGGTTCACATCTTAAAGGCTGACAAAATCTGACGCTCAATCTGTTCATCCCACCGCAATTTGAACAGATAACCGCAAATCCATCAGTTCTTTTCATAAAGTCCGGAAAGTTCACCTTGAGCGCAAGTTGAGCAATTCGCCGGCATCTCGCAATCAATTTCAATTGGATGAAAGCACTCAAGGAGCACCACCATGAAGAAGGTATTTGTTTTTGTACTAACAGTGTGTTTGGGCAGCCTGGCATTTGCCGGCGAACAGAAGAAGGATGTAACCGAGCGCCTGCAGATGGCGTCTGACGTTCTTACACAGATGGTCGCAGCGCCTGATAAAGGCATTCCGGAAGAAGTCATTGACAATGCCAAATGCATTGCCGTGGTGCCGCACCTGGTGAAAGGTGGCTTTGTTTTCGGCGGTAAACACGGACGCGGCGTGGCCACATGCCGCACGGCGGATGGCTGGAGCGCACCGGCTTTCATTTCAGTGGGCGGCGGCAGCGCTGGTCTCCAGATCGGTGTTGAAGGCGTCGACCTGATCATGCTGATCATGAATGACAAAGGTATGCAGCAACTTCTGTCCAGCAAGTTTGAAATCAGCGGTGAAGGATCAGCAGCAGCCGGACCGGTGGGTCGCCACGCGTCTGCTGGAACCGATTGGAAGCTGGAAACGCAGATGCTTACCTATTCGCGCTCTAAAGGACTATTCGCCGGACTCACGCTGGAAGGCGCCGTGATTCAGCAAGACAATGATTCTTCGATCTCCGTCTACGGGCGTGACACCAGCTTTAAGTCCGTTCTTCAGGGCAAGGTTGCCACACCTGAGATCGCAACAGAGTTCATGAAGACTGTGCATCAGACTGCCCATAAGGCGAAGGTCCAGGAAGCCCGCGACGACAGCAAGTAAAGAGTCTATTATGTACGATTTCAGACACAACTCCCCCTGGGAATGCTTATGTCTGGTATTAGCCGTAATGTCTGGTATTAGCCGTAATGTCTGGTATTAGCCGTAATGTCTGGTAAATGACGGAGGTGGTCAATATTGACCACCTCCGTTTTGCTTTTGCGCGTAGAATCGAGGTAGTGGCAATATCTTTCAAAACGATCAATAAGAAGCTTGCGTTCAGGCCCGAGATGTTTCTTGCCAAGAAAGGCGATGGCAGAACGCTCCTTGATCTGAAACAGGGCGAGAAACTTTTTTCCCAGGGCGACGACTCCAACGCAGTGTTCTACCTGCAAAAAGGCAAAGTAAAACTGGCCGTGATTTCCAAGCGGGGCAAGGAAGCCACGATTGCGCTGCTTAGCGCCGGGGACTTTCTGGGCGAAGAATGCATTGCCGCGGTCCAACTGCATCGCAAAGCCACTGCCACTGCGTTAACTCCCGCCACCATTCTTAAGATTGAACGCAAAGAGATGATACGCGTGCTCCGTCAGGAGCAGGCCTTCTCGGAAGTTTTTGTGGCTTTCATGCTGGCCCGTAATGCACGTATTCAGGAAGACCTGGTGGACCAACTCTTCAACTCCAGTGAAAAACGCCTTGCCCGCGCCCTGCTCCTGCTGGCGCAGTTCGGCCAGGATGGCGTCCCGGAAACGGTGATCCCAAGGATCAGCCAGGAAACTCTTGCAGAGATGATCGGCACAACCCGCTCTCGCGTAAGCTTCTTCATGAATCGCTTTCGCAAACTGGGATTCATTGAATATAACGGTCATTTAAGCGTACATAGCTCCCTGCTCAACGTGATCCTTCACGATTAGAACCGCTACGCATCTTAGATTCTCCACCCTCGTTCCGGTTTCCAGAGCGGGTGTCTCGTTTTGCTCAGACACTCTGCCTTAAAAAATGCTAACTATAGGCATGAGTTCCAGGAATGCCCGGCTTCTTTAACCGAGGGCTGGAGGGCTTATGTTAAGAGAATCGAAGCACGAAATTCTGATTGTGGATGATGACGCTGGCGTTCGAAATACCATGGGACTGTTGCTGCATGCGGCTGGCTATGACGTCAGCCTGGCCATCAATGGCTCTGACGCGCTCTCGCAGTTGAAACGCCGCGTTCCGGCCATCGTGTTATCGGATCTGAACATGCCGGAGATGTCAGGGTTCGAATTACTCCCAGTGGTGCGCAGTCGCTTCCCACAGATTTCCCTCATTGCCATGAGCGGCGTCTATCAGACCGGCGACGCGGCGATTGGTGGCGTGATTGCGGACGCATTCTTCGCCAAAGGCCAGGGCGGTCTACGGGTACTCTTACAGACAATCGCAAATCTAGTGGGCAACACGGAACCGCGCCCTGCTGCTGGCCACTGATAATCGTGCAGGCCACAGCCGGATGAGCTTAGGCTGGGCTAGGAATGCCTCTGCTTGGGATTGCAGGCATGGCTCAAATACTCTTCGGCGTCGCGGCAAAGCATCTGGCATTTGTGACAACGGATGGGTCCCTTCACCACGGTCTTCGGACGCACGGCTGCTTCGGTCATCGACTTTTGTTCAGGCATAGTGTGAGACTACGCTATTTTTCGCGCTGAAACACGCTTAAACACAAAGATGAGCAAATTAAAGGTATGTCTTAGAACTAAGGCTTTGCGCCGAAAGGTGTCAACATAAACTCACTATTCTGGCTCAATCAATGCTATACTTGGATCTCCAGTTAAGTGATTCACCAACGGTTAGCGAGCCGGTCCAGCCTTCAAGCGACAACCCCCTCACAAACACCAAGTCAATCTTCTCAGCAGGAAATATCAAAAAGAACAAAGGAACATATCAACAATGGAACAAGGAATTGTGAAGTGGTTTAACGACGCAAAAGGTTTTGGATTCATTACCCGCAATAGCGGCGACGGAGATGTCTTCGTGCATTTCTCCGCGATCCAATCCAGCGGATTCCGTAGCTTGCCGGAAGGCCAGGCCGTGGAGTTTACCGTCACCAAAGGCCCCAAGGGCTGGCAGGCGGAAAACGTAAAAGTTCTGTAAGACCACAGATCTCAAATAAGATTGCCCGGAGTGCACGCAGCGCTTCGGGCATTTCTGCGTTTGGCCGTTTTGTTTCTACATTCCAGGAAGAGGAATCCTGGCGCCACGACACTCCCTGGGACCTGCCAAATCGTGTACACAACGACGGCGAAGCTACTCGAATGAGCCGGCTGCTCTGGCCTTGCCATTGCCCTTTGTGGATCTCTTGTCGTTGTCTGAAGGTGGCTCTGGCTCTGAATGTACGTTTGTCTTTTTCGAAGGCGCGGAGTCTTCCGCTCGGCGTTTCAATATCCGGGACATGCGCTCCTGGTCTTCAGCGTTCTGCACTTTCCTGTTGATTGGATACTCTTTACTCACAGGGCCGCCTTTCCTCGCGCTGAAGAATTGCTGTCCGTATCTGCATCCTGCGCCAGTTCTAACGACAGCGCGTCGATCTCAGGTTCTTTAGCTGGCTCGATGGGCTCACTCATCCATTCCCATTGGAATGGGCGAAGATGAGTCACCGCAACAGGGATGCGACTGGTCTCCACTTCAGGCCGCACGCCGCATGACAGACAAATACCCGGGACCTTACTGATTTCGCTCTCTCTGGTAATATCATCTGCCCGCCGGCCGATCCATCCCGAGAGGACCGGGCCTTTACATTTATCGCAAGCCACAGCCGAGAGATGAAGATAGTGAGTTGCGCGTTCTGTTGCTTTGACTACTGTGCCGGCCCAGGTACGGGGCACTGACGCTCGCGCAGAAATCTTTGGAACGTTCTCAAGCACTTTCGCTGCAGACATATCGCCTTCTTCATTGCACCGGACATTCGAACCGCCGACTGTTATCTGACCTTTGCCCAAAAGCGGACTGGAGCTCTCATCCGCGTGAATGACACATGTTGAAAGAGCAGAACCGAAGCCCCAATAACGACCAGTGAGATCATGACGGGAACAGCAGCCATCCTGTATTGAAGAACCAGCTGCAAAATCCAGCCAAAGATTACAAGTTTGAAAGTCGTATATAGCATTATTGCACCTTCTTGAACTCTTCGGGCTCGAACCAAAAGAGCACCACCTGTAAGTATGTTCCTTTGCGCAAAGAAAGAGTGTGCAATATTGATCTAAGGTCTCTGAGCCTCGCTGGTCTGGGCCTTCACGGGTCTATGACGCGCTAGTACACCGCCCGTTGCTGCTGCCTCTGTTTCGACTTCAGTGAAAATCTCGGCTCCGCTGCTGCTTTCCCAATCACCTGACTTACCAGGTAATCGCCGACTGCCGGTCCATGTTTAAAACCGTGCCCCGATCCTCCGCCCACCATCCACACATTTTCCGCCTGGGGATGACGATCTATCAGAAAGTCGCCATTCCATGTGTTCTCGTACTGACACACGCGCGTTTCAACAATCGGCGCATGAGCCAGCGACGGAATATGCCGGGCGACGAATGCACGCAAACGCAGAACGGAAGCCTCCGAAACCACGCGCTGGTCAAGATCAGGATCAATCGCATCACCATGCAGATCAAAGGCAAGCTTGAATCCGCGGCCTTCAATATCGGGCAGCGCATACGGAATATAAGGATGCTGATGATAGAGCCACACCGGCATGCGCGGCGGCCCAAAACTGTTGCTGCCTGCCGGCGGACCAAGAAAGAAGATTTCCTGGCGACTGGGAAAGATGCGGCCGGCCAACAGATCAGGAAAAAGTTTAGGCAGCCATGGTCCACAGGCAAAAATAAACGTGCCCGCCGAAATTTTGTAACCTTCCGCGGTCTTAAGTTCAGCCAGGTTCTGGTTCATCTGAACTGGACCAACCGTGGCATGCCGGTAATCCATGCCTTCTCGTTTGAGTTGTTCGACCAGCGTCTGCACAGACCTGCGAGCCATGAGCAGCCCGCTCTCCTGCTCCAGCACGCCCCATGACACGTGCTCAAAATGAAGTTCAGGATACCGGTTTCTAATTTCGTCCTGACCCAGCCGTTCGCAAGCCACACCCTGCTGCTTGAGGACCTCCAGCATCCTCAACGTGTAAACATCGGAGTCTTCGCTGAGCCACAGCACGCCGCTCTGATGAAACATCTGTACTCCCGTCTCAGACTCAAGCTGGCGCCATGCCGGCAATGACAGTATGGCCCAGCGCGTGTACAAATCGTCCGGCCCATAGCCCATGCGGATCACACGCGTTTCCCCACCCGAACTTGCGCGACTGTTCGCCGGGCCATACGCATCGATGAGAATTACACTGGCGCCTGAGCGTCGAAGCTGACGTGCCGTCCATGCTCCAAACACGCCTGCGCCAATTACAGCAAAGTCGTAAGTTGTCATGCCTTCTTCTCGCGACTAATGTCCTCGCCGCTAATGCTCTCGCCGCTGATGGCACGATGATAAATCAACTGCGCAGTTACCAGGTCTTCCAGCGCGCAGCCCAGACTCTTGAATAACGTGATTTCTTCACGCGTCCGCCTGCCTGGTTTTTCTCCGCTGGCAATCTCATGCAGATCGGCCACAATGTGCGATTTGCTGATCGTCTTGTTGCGCAGCGGAATCAGAAGGTCTCCGGCTTCGGCCAGAGCGCCGCCATATGTATCCACCACCACGCGCGCGTGGGCTACAGTGAAGTCATCAACCTCACGTGCGGCCGGCTGAAATGCTCCCACGGCATTGATGTGTGCTCCCGGACGCAGCCATTCCCCCGCGAATACTGGAACCGTGGAGGTGGTGCAGGTGCAGATCACATCGGATTCCGCCGCGCACGTGCGCGCGTCCACCGGTTCAATCCGGATTCCCAGCCGTTCACGCATCGCTGCCACAAACAGGACAAGGTTGGCGCGTCTGGAACCGCAAACCAGATACCGCTGAAACTTTCGCACCCGGGAGACAACGTCAAAATGAGCTTCTGCCTGCCGCCCGCTGCCAAATATTCCCAGGGTATGCGCGTCAGGACGAGCCAGAAGATCCGTAGCCACAGCCGACGTCGCAGCAGTTCGGACGTCCGTCAGGTAATTCGCCTGCATGCGCGCGAGTGGCAAGCCGCTCTCTCGATCAATCAATTCGTAATTGGCGCTCACGCCGCTCGCTTTTGTCACCGTAACAGTCTTCACGCCGGCGGCGCCGATCGCGCTGTCAACGGCCGGCATAAGAAGAAGCACTCCGCCTTCGCCCAGACTGAGTGCTGTCCGCACGGGCATCTGCAATGTGGAAGCATAGTCTCGTGTGAACGCCGTGCGGATTGCAGCGATCACTTCATCAGGCCGGACAAGCTCGCGGACCTGATCATCAGTGAGCATGAGCATGGATTGATTTATTTTTTGCCTGACTTAGCCAGGACTCTCCTGATCTTCTTGGGCGACACCTTCAGCACTTTGGCCACCCGCGTGATCTTCTTCCCTTCTCTCTCCCAAACGCGGGCGATCACCACTTCAGCAAATTCCTCCGTCAGCGCCTGAAAAGTCTTCCCGTCCGTCACGCCCTGTGACCATGCCCGCAATTTAGGATCAATGCTGCCCCGCGCCATTACTTTTTGTTTCAAGAGGTTTAGCTCACGGAACACGTCTTCATCTTCCGCCGATTTCATGAATGTGGCAGCCCGGTCAAGACACTGGCGTGCGTCTTCAAGGTCATGAATGGCGGGATGAGCGGCGGTGAGTCCCCGCCATATATAAGCACGCGCCAGCAAACGCTGATTCTGTGTGTGAGTGGCCGATTCCACGGCATCGCGGGCGTAGTCACGCGCCGCCTGCGCGTGCTCCCATGTGTTCGTGCTGCCCTCTATTTCCTCATCCAGTTGTGCGTGTTCAACTTTGCATTGCAGCAGGCGCGCCCGGGCCATCACAATGGAATCATTCTCTTCTTTTCCCACATCGTAAGCCCGCGCTCCTTCACCGGCAGCCTTGTCCAGCTCTCCGCTATCGAGATAGAGCAGGCCACGGTTTTCCAGAACGTTTCCTATTCCATGATGGTGATGGTGGTGCGTGTAAATTGTTTCCGCCTGCTCAAGGTTGGCGAAGGCGCTGGCTCGCAGCTCTTCATACTGTTCCCGGCGTGTCTGCTGGCGTCCGCGTGATGCGGCGGGCTTGGCTGACTTGTTCTTGCGCTGCCGCTCCGCCTCGGAATCCATCTGTTCGACAATCTGCGCGGAAATCAGCCTCTGCACGTAAGCGATATTCGCCAGCGATCGCGCCAGATTGCGGTGCTGCGGATTGCGTTTCCTGAAATGTTCAACGGCCCTTGAGAAATACTTCAGTGCCTGGTTGTACTGGCCCTGGCGGCGAATCATGCGTCCATGCGCGGAATAGATGTTGCCCAGCGTGATGTCATCGTCGGTGGCTGAAAGATCGGATTCAGCGCGATCAAGAATGCGCGTGGCTTCCCTGAACTGGCCCTTTTGAAAGAACAGCCAGCTCTCCAGCACGCGCATCACGGAAGCCATCCTGGAATATCCCAGCACCTGCGCCAGCTCACGGCCCACTCCGGCACGCTTGAGCGCTTCGTCATACTCGCCCTTTTTGCGATGACAACGCGCATTCCAGAAATGGACAATCGCCACCACTTCCTTGTCTGGAATTTCCTCCTGCAGCAGCAGCACAAGATCAAAGTGGCGCAATGCGTCATCAGGATGGTCATGCAGGTGCGCCAGCAACCCTTCCGCGGTGCGGAGTTGGAGATAGTCTGCCACCGGAAGCCGGTTGCGCTGTTCGCGGGAGAAACGTTCCAGAAGTTGTTCCAGCAATTCAGCGCCTCTGTATCCTACGTCAATCCATTGCGCCACCGTGCAAACCAGCGCCGCGGCATGCTCCTGCAATGGATCGAGAGAAGCGAGCGTGGCAGTATGGCGATCCAGCAGGGCGATACCCTGTGTGATCTGCCGGGCTACAAGGTGCTCGCGCAATGCGCCCAGCAGCTCGTCAACCGGCGACGCGGAAACCGCCGTATGCGCGGCAGCCCGCTTGCCGCCTGGTTTTCCTGCGGCTCTATTTGGAGCTCGTCTACTGTTGGAAACGGTAGCCACGGGTGAATTGTAGATGATAGATGACAGCCGGGTGAATGATGGAAGATTGACGATAGGAATAGACGTCATCCCGAAGGGCGTAAGCGTGGCTAGCGCTTTCTTCAGCTCGCACGCAGCCCTGAGGGACCTTGTGCTTGATTCGAATCAAAACCAAAATCTAGGCCCCTCAGGCTACCGGCTAATTCTCCTAAACCACTTTTACGCTTTCGCTTTCTTCCATCTTGCCCAGCGGGCTTTGGCTGCGTCAGAAATCTTCTTGCGAGCAGCGGCTGACATGTGGCGTCTGCGGCCATTCCGCGGTCCCGCCTTCGCTGCGGCTTTCCCATAGCGGCGTGCGCCGCCTTGCAAGGCTGTTATCGCTTTCTTTATTTTTTCAAGCTGCTCTTCGAGTTGGGCGACAATCTCGGCTGTATCCATTTCTTCTCCGTTTTCTCTTTATGTCTCTTTGGGCTCCAGTTACTCGGGATTGTACATGAGAGCACATGAAGCCACCGCATAAGGGCCTCTATGTCGCAATACGAATGTTGATCATCTCAACCGTTGGGCCAAAAAGAGGAAGGAAGACATACGGATGGGTGCAATAAAGTTAGAGTCTTGTGCTGCTTTATGCCAATCGGCGTTTGGGTAACGCCTTGCTGACATCTTCGAGGAACATAGGAGCCGTACTGCAAGCAGGTGTGCACCCAATTGCGTCAACGTTAATGGCCGGCACAGCGAGACATAGAACCGGTAAGTCGGGCTGGGTTGATTTAACTTCTGCAATCAATCGCTCTTGCTCTTCGGCCGGGACTGAATGACATATCACAAGAAGATCAATGGAATGTTGTCTAATTGCCCCCTGGGCCTCAGAACAGGAATACGCCTCTTCCACTTGATAGCCATGGCGTTGCAACAACAGCGTGCGGATGTGCATTAAATTTGAATCGTAGCCAAGCGACAATATGACAAATCTCATGCTACAACCTCGCCTGCTTCCGCTCTGAAGTTGAATTGTTTTCAGACTTACTCCGTAACTTGCATGTAGCGCGATGCGCCATCTCCATTAGAGCAATATTGAATTCAGACCGGCTCGATGCGACGAACCGAGTGCATTCAAGGCAATAAGACTCAATTAAGGCGTGGCTGTGATGAGAAGATACGTGCCAGAATCGAGGAGGGGCTTGCTGCATTTTGTGACCCCGTAATGAGCACTGGCGGGGGCGAGGCGGCAGTGCGAATTATTTGAAATTCTAGCGAAAAGGAAATCGAGAAATCTGTTCGGTACCAGACGGAACGTTCAAGATAAGGGAATTCTCACAAACTCGTAGCAGTCCCGCTGAGTCTGACCTCAGACAGACCTAAATGTTAAGTTGTGATAATTTGCAAGCAGGGTATCCCACGTCTAACATCCTCTGCCCCACGAGGTTGGACGTGCTAGAACACAATGCCTGGCTCAAGAAGAATTCCTAACGTGTTGGTTATCGAGCGCTCCCGGAAGGATGAGCGGGCATTGTCGCGAGTACTCCACTCTCTTCGGGTTGAGACTATTACAAGCTTCGCTGACAGCAAACACGCGAGAAGCTTTCTCGAAGAGGCATTACATCGGAATAGAGAGCGCCCTGATCTCATCCTCATTGGCCTTGATTCCACGGTTGAGGGTGTTTTAGAAGATTTACTTTTTTATAAGACGCATCCTAAATTGCAAGAATGCAGGATCCTGGTTTGGACGCGGATGGAACAAACCGAATCGGAATTGCACAGGCTTTTCGGCGTCCAGGTTGTATTGAAGCAGCAGGGAGAGGCAAGGCTGTTTGAGGTTTTATCCAAAGTGGCCACCCCATTCACACAAGCCGCAGGGGCACAATAAGGTCTTATTCTGCCAACCTCAAAGAACTCCATACGACACAGTTCAGTCACAGTCCTTCGAATCAAGCAGTAATAACGGCACTTCCTCCTTGACCCAATCGTCCGGATTCGGGCATACAGCCCATTTTGAAGCCCCTGAAAAATATTGAGTTTCCAAGGGGTTATTTTTTGGTTGGATTGTGCTTGTGGTGCTCGATGGTGGGCTTTGGTGCCCGATTAGACACAGTTCAGACACAGCCACCTGCTTGATGAGCACTAACCTGCGTGTCAGTGCGAGATTCCCTATAAGCGTAACCACATTTGGAATGCTCTGTCTGTTCTGTGCCAGACGTAGCGACGAATATTGTTCCTTTACAAGTTTCCTTATAAGCGCAAGGAATTGGGACGTCAGTACAAAATAAACTGTCACAAACATCCGAATTCTGTCTTAAAATTTTCAGCACAGACCCACTATTCTGAAGTGCCTCCTCCTGTGAATGCTTCCCGGCACGGTGCGGCGTTTTAAAAGGCAGATGTGAACACAAATGGCCGTCGGCTATTCAATTTTGAGCATTGCTCGCTACGAAGGGCTGCAAAAAACACGAACGCTGATTTTAAGTCAAGCTGGCTACGATGTGTGCGAAGCAATCACTGATCAAGAGGCAATCAGATTTCTGGAAGGTTCCATCGCCTTCGACCTCGTTCTTATCTGTCACTCGGTTCCCGAACCTAGCAGATTGCTCCTTGCGGCAAAGATCAAAGCCTCGCATCCCGAGATGCCAATCTTAATGGTAGTTGAGGGGTATCAAACTACCGCGGCTCAGGTGGACAGCTTCGTGCAAGGACTTGAATCGCCTACGGCTTTGCTCGTTAAAGTTGGTGCTCTGATGACGAAAAGGGTGAAACCAGCAGGTCTGTAAAAAAGCCCTTGCGATTGATGACGGAGAAGTTTTCCTCGCATCACACCTACACATGGGGAATCAGAAGTCTCGCCTCCAGGTGGTACATTCGCGGTCGGTTACGGGACCCATCTCAGAATTGTATGAAACCGGGACAGTTATCCCGGTGACGGGCATCTATAGGGTGGTGCATTCTGCCCACCGTTTACCCCACGAAGCCCTCATAATCCAGGGGCAGCGATTCCCAAAATGCCAAAAGTGTGGGGATGTTGTTTTTTTTGAACTGATTCATCCCGCCGCTGATTTGTTTAGCCACATTACGTATTCCATTTGTGAAATCCCAGTAATCGAGGAAGACGAAGACACTGCGGCCTGATCGGACGAGAGTGCGAACAATTCAACATCCTGGGTGGACGATTTCTTCATCTAAAACCAGATGCCGCAAGAGCCGCCGAAGTTCTATAAATTCAACTGCGTCTACGATCAGAGAATCACAGAGGTGTATTGCCTCCGATGTTCAAAGTTTCTAGCGGCAAGCCCGCATCGCCTGATCTTATCGATAGTGGAGTCTCTTCACCATTGCCCAAAGAAATCTCAACCTTCGTTTTGGAGTAGCCAAACCCGGTCTTAATTGGGCAAAGCGTCTTCGTCCTCGATTCACCCAGCGAATGGCCTGAGAAACGGGCTGCAACCTGAAAGAACTCGATAAGGCACAGTTGAGACACAGTCTCCCGAATCAAACCGGAAAAACGGGGCGTATCCGTTTTAAGCCACTCGTCCGATTCGGACTACCTCATTTGCCCCCGCCCTGCCATGTGGCATCTAATCGTCTCGGCTGGCAGAGAAACTTACTTTCTCGCCCGACCTGATCAGCAGGAGATATCAATCGTGGTTCAAGTCAATCAACATCAGCTCAACGAAAAACAGCTCGAGACTCTCTGGGCAAATGAAAAACGATGGAACGGCATTACCCGTCCTTATACAGCCAAAGATGTAATCAGACTGCGCGGCAGCATACATATTGAACATTCACTGGCCCGCCTGGGCGCTGAGCGCCTGTGGAAGCTTCTGCACGAAGAAGATTACGTCGCGGCCCTGGGCGCCCTGAGCGGCAATCAGGCTGTGCAGCAGGTCCTGGCTGGACTAAAGGCGATCTACCTCAGCGGCTGGCAGGTGGCGGGTGACGCCAACCTGGCCGGGCAGATGTATCCCGACCAGAGTCTATATCCCTGCAATAGCGTGCCCAACGTGGTGAAGGAGATCAACAACGCCTTCCTGCGTTCTGACCAGATCAATCATGCCGAGGGCAAAAACGGCACCTACTGGTTCGCGCCCATCGTGGCCGACGCGGAAGCCGGCTTTGGCGGATCACTGAACGCCTTCGAATTGATGAAATCAATGATTGAGGCGGGAGCGGCAGGCGTCCACTTTGAGGACCAGCTGGCTTCGGCCAAGAAGTGCGGACACATGGGCGGCAAGGTCCTGGTCCCGGCGCATGAATTTGTGCAGAAGCTGGTTGCGGCGCGCCTGGCCGCCGATATTCTTGGCGTCCCCACCGTGTTGATCGCCCGCACCGACGCGGACAGCGCAAAGCTATTGACCTCTGACAGCGATATCCGTGACGTCGAGTTTCTTACCGGCGATCGCACTCCCGAAGGTTTCCTGGGATACAAAGGCGGCATTGACGCGGCCATCAATCGCGGCCTGATCTACGCGCCCTACGCCGACCTGATCTGGTGCGAAACGTCCGAACCGGACATCGACCAGGCCCGCAAATTTGCCGATGCGATTCATGACAAGTTCCCCGGCAAATTGCTGGCCTACAACTGCTCGCCATCATTCCACTGGAAGCGCAAGCTAGACGACGTGACGATTGCCGGATTCCAGAAAGAGCTGGCTGCTATGGGCTATAAGTTCCAGTTCGTCACGCTGGCAGGCTTCCATGCGTTGAACTTCAGCATGTTTGAGCTGGCGCGGCATTACGCCAAGGACGGCATGGCCGCCTATTCACGCCTGCAGGAAAAGGAATTCGTAAGCGCTGAGAACCATGGCTACACCGCAGTCCGCCACCAGCGCTTTGTGGGCACCGGCTACTTCGATGAAGTGGCACAGACGATTGCCAACGGTGAGTCGTCCACGGTGGCCCTGGAAGGTTCGACGGAGAACGAGCAGTTCAAACTCGAAAAAGCAGTATAGCTTTTCGCTCAATGCTGATCACTCCCTCCTGCTGAAAGGCAGGAGGGGTTTTTCTTTATCTCGAGCATCAGCGAGAGATCCCTATCATCTTTAAAGAATTTAGCTTTGTATTCCTGTCTTCATGAAAGACCGTAGGGATCCCTCGCCTGGCTCGGGATTAAAAACACAATCAAGTACCAAGCGTCTTCACCAGCAGCTTTGTGTCATCTGAAATAATTCCATCCACGCCCATCTTCGCGGCGCGAACCATCTTCCTGGGATCATTGACGGTCCAGGTAACAACTTTCTTCCCCGCCGCGTGGATCTTTTGCACCAGTCGCTCAGTTAATAGTCGATAGTGCGGAACCACATATTGAACCGGCAACCTGGGCCAGCGATGGAGTTGCCAGCGGGTTTGCGCAAGCGCGCCAAGAACAAGTTCGCCATCAACCTGATGAAGTTTGCGCACCACGCCCGGCAAAAACGATGAAATGAAGTACTGGCGGGGCCGTACACGTTTTACCGCCTGCTGGACGATCAGTTCAATGCCGCGGACCTTGACCTCGATGTTGAGGAATGAGTCTTTGAATTGATCCAGAACGTCATCCAGCGAAGGCGCGTATTCGTCCACTGCTTTGCAGCTTTCGCGCAGCCGCCGCAGAGTTTGCCGGCCCACGGTGAGCCGGTTCAGCTTGGGGTCATGGCAGATGATGGTGTGGCGATCGCGGGTCAGGCGTACATCAAATTCGAAGCCGTCAGTTCCATGCTGCAGGGCCAGATCAAACGCCGGCAGCGTGTTCTCAGGGGCATAAATCCGGGCACCGCGATGACCTAGCAATAAGATTCGGGCGGCCAAGGCAGTTAGTCGAGGTCAAAGTCGCGGAGCGGGCGGCCTTCGTCGGGCGACTCTTTGGCTTTCTTCATCGCTTCCTTGAATTTCTTGTCCAGCACATCCGCCTTGTTTTTCTCCGCATCAACGGCCTGGCGGAAGATGGATTCCTTGCGCCCTTCCTGCTCGCGCATCGCTTTGGCGGCGGTTTCAAAATCCGCAAAGGTCTTGGGCTTGACCGCGGCAACGTGGGAGATAACCGACCGGGTGTCCGGGTCCACCTTGAGCGTGGCGGAGCAGCACGGACATGTGATCTCAAACAATTCCTGGGAAGACTTAGCCATAGCCCGATTGTAAGCCCGTTTCGCGTCTCAAGCCAATGAAGACATGTGCTCTGCTAGAATTTCAGCAGGCGGGAAACATGCCCACAGACTCTCATTTTGTAGACGTACCCACGGCCATTGAAGAGATCCGCGCCGGCCGCATGATCGTCGTGGTTGATGACGAAGATCGTGAAAACGAAGGCGACCTCACATTGGCCGCGGAAAAGATCACTCCGGAGGCAATCAACTTCATGGCCAGGTTCGGCCGCGGCCTGATCTGCCTGGCAATGACGCCGGAGCGGCTGGACCATCTGCACATCGGGCCCATGACGCGCGAGAACACCTCGCCTTACGGAACTGCTTTTTACGAAAGCATCGAAGCGCGCGATGGCGTGACCACCGGTATCTCTGCCTTCGACCGGGCACGCACGATCCAGGTTGCCATTGATCCCACCAGCCGGGCTTCTGATCTGGTACGGCCCGGACACGTCTTCCCGCTGTGCGCACGCAAAGGTGGAGTACTGGTGCGCGCCGGGCAGACAGAAGCGTCCGTGGATCTGGCCCGGATGGCTGGACTGGTTCCTGCCGGCGTGATCTGCGAGATCATGAATGAAGATGGCACCATGGCGCGTGTGCCTGACCTGATTGAGTTCTGCAAGCTGCACCAGTTAAAGATGCTCACCGTAGCTGAGATCATTCGCTACCGCATGGAAAATGAGCGCTATGTCACACGCGTGGGTGAAGCCATTCTTCCCACACGTCATGGTGAGTTCAGGATGATCGCATTCGCCAGCGAACTGGACGGCGAATCCCACGTGGCGCTGGTACGTGGCGACGTTGAGATGAGGCAGGGTCCCGTGCTGGTGCGCATGCATTCGCACTGTCTGGCGGGTGATGTATTTGGCGGATCACTCTGCGACTGCCAGACCGTGCTTGACCGCTCACTTGAAATGATTGCCCGTGAAGGAGTAGGAGCGCTGGTTTATCTGCATCAGGGATCAAAAGGCTTCAGTGTGGAGGAAGGCAGCCGTCTTACGTTTCATCGTGAGCCCAGAAAAGTCACCACGCCGGCGCACCAGAGAAAGACGCAACGTGATATCGGCGTGGGAGCGCAGATCCTGAGCGACCTGAACATCCATACCATACGGCTGCTCACCAATCATCCCAAGCGTGTTGCCGGCCTGGAAGGTTTTGGGATCAGCATTGTGGAACAGGTGCCGGTGCCCACCGCAAAATCCGTCGCCGGTTAAGTTCGGCGCCGGTTAATTCAGCCGCTTCTAATTTGGACGCTTGGGCATCACCTTTTCATCGTGAATCATGAATTGGGCTGAACAGACGTTGGATCCGCAAATCACTGGAACCAGTCCGCGCATCTGTTTGCGAGTGATCAGGCCCAGCGTGCCGCATTCCGGACACGACAGCACGGCCCAATAAGGATCGTCGTGATCGCCAACCTCACCCGCATTTTCCAGAACAAAGATTGCGCCTGGCTCCATCTGCTCCGGAATCCATTCCGTCACGATATTTAATTGCGCCACCATGTTCCACCTCCCGTCGATTTCTCTCCCGTTCCTGCTTGCTCTTTCTGCCAAAATTCTTGCCTGCCGTTCCTCTGTTGATAAGATGCCCCGTTCCCTTGTTCGCTGACGCCAACTTACGAAGTCTTACGTTTCACGCTGCGGCGCAGGCCCTGCTTTTCTGCAGGGCGGCGGTTGAAGAGTTCCGCGCGCACATCACGCACCGCATCACTCAGACATACCCCGAACAGCGGCTGCCGGGAATTCTTCAGAATGTCAATCACCTGGCTGTGCGAATTCTCAACATAGATCCGTTTCCCATCGGTGAGAAGGTGATATTCGGAACCGGTTGTAACCGCCTGCGCCAGCCGCCCGCCAAATTCTTTTTGCAGAAATTTCATAATGCGGCGTACGCGCTGCAGGGGAAACCCTTTTTTGCGCAAGGCACATAGCACGGCGATTTCCGTTACATCGTCTCCGGAGTACAACCTTCTTCTTCCCTGGCGCTCCGGGACCACAATCCCCCTCTCATCCCACCATTGCAGCTGCCGTGGCGTGATGCCGGTGATCCTGATAACTTCCGCGGATGTGACATGCTTGTTCATTTAGTTTAAGAAATGTTTTAAACATTTCATCCAGGAAATGTTTGAGTTATTTTATGGAGAGAACCATGAAAGTCAACCCAAAGTTGACACTAGATACGCGATTAAGACGGAATTTTTGTCGGAACGGGAGCGGGCGGTAAGGCTAAGGCGTGATCGATGGCGGAGGCAGAACCGCGGAAGGTGCTGCAACCGGCAAACAGTGGATCAAATCCCGCCACCGACAAAATGAACGATCTCCAGTCTGTCACCGGTATGAAGGGCGGTATGTTCCCATAGGCCTCTCTGAACGATGGATTGGTTCAGTTCCACCGCAACCCGATCAGGCTTCATGCCAAGCTGAGCGACAAGCGTTGCCAGAGTAAGACCTTCAGAAAATTCCTTTTGTTCACCGTTGATGTGCAGGACCAAGACCATAGACAAATTGTATGACATGGCTGGCAATGGCGGGACGGCATGCACATTTAAGAGTTTGCTGAGGCATTCAGTATCCTCGTCGCGTATCAACGCGGTTGAGCAGCGGATTACCCGCCATGAGACGGCCAAGGTTCTCCACGATCAGCTCATAGTGCCGGTCCCATAAACGTTCGGTGACGGCAGCGGTATGAGGGGTAATCAACAGGTTCTTGAGCGACCATAATGGCGAATCAGCCGGCAGTGGTTCCTCTACAAAAACGTCCAAGGCGGCGCCGGCAATGCGGCCCGTTTGCAAAGCGTTGCACAGGGCAGCTTCTTCAACCAATGGCCCCCGCCCAACATTGATGAGATAAGCATCTGGCTTCATCTTATGAAGACGGGATTCGTTGATCATGCCCGAAGTCGCCGGAGTCACGGGCGTACTGAGAAGAACGTAGTCAGCGCGAGGGAGGACCTGGTCAAGTTCTGTTACAGAGACCACCTCATCGGCTTCGCCTCTTCCCTTTTTCACATCTTCCCGCACCGCAATCACGTGCATGCCAAAGTGTTTCGCATGCCGGATGAAGGCGCTTCCGATCCCTCCCACTCCCACCACAACCACATTGGCGCCGGAAAGCTCGCGAGGCCGCGGCCTTTCATTCCACAGCAACGTCTGCGCCCACTTCTTTTCTCTCTGGTATTGCATCGCCTGAGGGAGCCGCTTGGCCAGCGCAAGAAGAATTGCAACCGCATGCTCCGCCACCACCGGACCGTGGACATTGCTGGAGTTGGTAACAACTACATCGCTGGCGATGAGTTCGGGATACATCAGCTGATGCACGGCCGCCGCGGGCGAGTGTATCCAGCGCAGCTTCTTAGCAGCAACAAACTGTTCCGGCCGTAGCGACCAGCCAATAAAGACGTCAGTATCCGCGATCTCCTGGGGAACCCGATCGTAGTCTTCAAGCTGGAGAAATTGGAAGTCGGGAAAAGCCGACTGCAGCCGGTCGCGCAACCATGGAGGCGCATGCCAGAGTTCGAAACGATGATGGTGGACGATTAACACTTTCATTTTTTTCACATCCCGAGCGCAGCGAGGGATCCCTACGGTCTTCGAGGTTTGCACTTGGGATAAAGAGCAGGTCAATCTCAGCCGGCTTTCTTCACCCGCAGATCTTTCCCTGTCATCTCGGCAGGTTGGCTGAAGCCCAGCATGCCCAGCACCGTGGGCGAGATATCCTGCAAGGATCCATCTGGACGCAGCGAGAATTTCTGCGCATCTTCACCTACTACGATGAACGGAACTGGATTTGTCGTATGCGCCGTGTGCGGGCCGCCGGTGGCAGGGTCAATCATCATCTCGGCATTACCATGGTCGGCAGTGATGAGCATGGAGCCACCCACCCGCTTCAACGCTGCATAAATCTCGCCCAGGCAGGCATCCACGGTCTCAACAGCTGTTACGGTGGGCGGAATCTTGCCGGAGTGTCCCACCATGTCAGCGTTGGCAAAGTTCACGATCACCACGTTGAAAGCCGAGTCGCTGGCAGCTTTGACCACGGCTTCCGCGATTCCCGCTGCAGACATTTCCGGCTTCAAATCATACGTCGCCACTTTCTGTGACGGTACCAGCACGCGGTCTTCTCCCGGGAACGGCTTTTCTATGCCGCCATTGAAGAAGTACGTAACATGGGCATATTTCTCAGTCTCGGCCACACGCAGATTACGCAACTGGTGGTCCGCCATCACGTTGGCCAGAATGTTCTTGAGCGAATCCGGCTGTACGACAAACGGCAGGGTGAACTGCTTGTCATATTGGGTCATGCAGATGTACTTCAGATTTTTGGGGACTCGACTGCGCGGGATGGTTGCGTCCAGCGCCTCGGCATCAGGTAGGCCGCGGCCTCCGTCGGCGGTTAATCCGCTTTCCCGGGCCAGACAACGCGTGATCTGGCGGGCACGGTCAGCCCGGAAATTAAAGTTGATCACCGAATCATCGTCGCGGATTACGGCGTTGGGCTGTCCCTGATTGTTGACGCACGTAAACGGGATGATGAACTCATCTGTAACGTCGCGATTGTATGATCCCTTGATTCCCTGCACCGGATCAACAAACTCGCCACCTTCGGCCTTGCCGGTGATCATCGCGTCAAAGGCCTTGAGCTCGCGGTCCCATTTTTTGTCGCGGTCCATAGCGTAATAGCGGCCACTCACGCTGGCAACTTTGCCCACGCCCAGCTCGCGCATCTTCTGCTGGAGCTGGTCCATATAAACCGCTCCGTTGGTGGGCAGCGTGTCACGCCCGTCCATGAATGCGTGGACGTATGTGCGGTCAACGCCGCTCTGCTTCGCCATACGCAGCAGCGCATAAAGATGGTTCTGGTGTGAATGGACGCCGCCGTCAGAAAGCAATCCGCACAGATGGAGCTGGCGTCCGCCGTTGCGGGCGTTTTTCATCGCCTCGCCAAGGACCGGGTTGGAGTAGATGTCACCTTTCTCGACCATGAGATCGATCTTGGTGATGTCCATGTACACCACGCGCCCGGCGCCAATGTTGAGGTGGCCGACTTCACTATTTCCCATCTGTCCGTCGGGCAGGCCGACGGCGAGCCCGCTGGTGCGTATGAGCGTGTTGGGAAATTCTTTGAGCAGACGATCATACGTCGGCTTGTGGGCAAGTGAGATGGCGTTGGCAGGCGAGGGTGGAGCATAGCCCCAACCGTCCAGGATAATCAGAACCAGAGGCTTATTCATGGCAGACCGATGATTGTAAATCAGTGAAAGAGCTTGGGAGTTGCAAAGAGAAAGAGACCGGGCATTTGCAAAAATAATGCCCAGGCAGGATTAATTGCTGGGGCATGTTCCAATTGCGAAAGCCATCGCGCGACTTTTGCTCCTTAAGGCTTGTCATCCTGAGCGCAGTCGGAGCGCATGCGACGACGCAGTCGAAGGATCTATGCATTTTTTATCACACAACACTGATTCCCAAAATGCATTGATCGTTCAACTACCGCGCAGGCGGTGCGCATGTCGCGCCGTTATGGCTTACTCGCCTGCTTCAAATTGATCAGTCCCACGGCTTCAGCGCCGTTCGGATCAACCGCGTGCGCCCACACATTGGTGAAAGCTTCTTTCAGTTCCGGATATTGTGCCACCACTGCATTGGCCAGGCCGCGTGCGTCTGCCTGCGTCCCGTTGAAGTCTGCCGTACTTGGCACCGAATACTTAATGCTGAGGTCAAAAGTGTTCCCGGTGTACAGCGGACTGATCTCAGTGATGTTGTAGGTCTTCCCGTTGGCACTGAATGCCACGGGAGTACCACCCACGGGTACGTCCTTGGGCTGGACCGAATTTGACTCCTGCGTGACCTTGGACAGCATCACGGTGTTCATGAACGGCACCGGAGCAATCAGATTCCATGACGTGAGGTAGTAGAACCAGGCATTGTGCGCCTGCCCCTTGGTCTTGTATTCGCGGGCACGCTCCAGATACCAGAAACCATCGTGTCCCACAGCCGCGACCGAATGCACGCGGAAGCCCGCCACCTTCCATCCACTCATGTCCTGAAAGATGGTGGTGAGAACATATGGGCCTTTACTGCCGACGATATCCTGGATGGCGATGCCATACTTCCCCACCGGCAGGTTCGGGATATCAAACTCTGCTCCGTTGGCGCCCATGCCGCGTGCGCCGAATACTCCGCAGTAGAACTGGCCATCGGCGCTGGGAGTTGGACCTGTATCCAGAAGAAAAGAGGTGCGTATCTCCGGCTTGGCGCCGGCAAGCGCCGGCTGATTATCTTTGACTGCTCCAGCAATGTCGCCGAAGTTGGACTGCAATGACGGGATGGCGTCAGCCCGGAGCGCCGCGGCATCACCGCGACTGGCTTCATCAAACGCTTTCTGCGCGGCAGCCTCAACGGCGGAGCGCACATCGGGGGCAATCTCTTCCCGGGTCTGGCAGCTTTGTGCCCAGACCGGAACGGTAACGCCGGCTGCCAATGTCGCGACTAACAGAAGCTTAAGGGTTAAACTTTTGAGCATTGGATGGTTCCTGGATTCTTCTTTGCTAATACATTATAGAAAGACAGCCGTTCTGATATGAAGACGGGCTACTCTCATCACGTCTCTATGATGCGATCCGGCAAAGTCCAGATGTATTGGCCTGGTTGTGGAGATGGCCTGTAAGTGGTACAAAATGCAAGGCTGATAGTCAGTCTGCCTGAGTGCGTCACCCAAAAGGCACGAATAGCTTCAGGTACTATTAAAATTCCAGGGCAAGTCTTGATTGCAGGCCCGTTCAAGTGTTGAGAAGAGTAAAATTCAAAAGAATCCCTACAGAATAGAGTTCGGCCATTTCATGAAGCTTTCTCCACCACTGGTTCCCGTCTTGCTGATCTTTGTGTGTACATCTGCCTGGGGGCAGTCCACACCGCCGCCGCAACCACAGATGCGCACGGGCATCAACGCAGGCACACCGCAGGCGCCGGCAAATAACAGCCAGACAAAGACTTCTCAGACGAACACTTCTCAAACGAACACCAGGGGAATGCGTCCAGCAGTCAAACCGACTCCCACTCCTGTACCGGCGACAACGCCGGTTCCAAGTCCCACGCCGATGCAGGCAATGAAGCCGTCGGATATGCCTCCGGTTCCGCCGCAGGTCACCTTCAGGAACGGTCTGCTCACGGTCAACGCCGTAAACTCAACACTATCGAGTCTTTTGACGGCGATTCGCAACAAAACCGGAATCGAGTTTGAAGGCGCTGAGCTCGCCGGCCAGGACCGCGTGGCCATTTCCATGGGTCCGGCCTCGGAAGGTGAAGTCCTTGCCAGCATACTGAGCGGGTCGTCATTGGATTATGTAGTGATGGGCCGGCCTGACAGCCCAACGATTGTCCAAAGAGTGCTGTTAACGCGACGCAGCAAGCCAGGCGCTGCCACGGTCGCCAACGGACAGCAAACGCCCAATCCTAACGCGCAACAGGAAGGCGACGAAGAAGGTCAGGACGAGAGCGCTGCGGATGCAGAGCAGCAGCCGCAGGATACCGCTGCCCAGCCGCCGCCAGTGCAACAACAACAGCCCGAAGGCCAGGCCCAGCCGCAGCAGACACCCGCGGATCAGTCGGCCCAGCCCAAGACTCCGGAGCAGTTGCTGCAGGAACTGAAAGAAATGCAGCAAAAGCAATCCGGGCAGACGCCCGATCCGAACTCGGCGCCACGCAAGGTACCGCCAAGGTAGAAAATTTGGTAATTGAATAAATTGGTAATTGGGTAATTTGGAACCCCGCCCGGCTTTGCGGCCGGTGAGCGCGCAGGGCACGAATTCAAAGACAACTCAGCGACAACAGATTTAATGGGGAGCTGGGATGACGATCACGGCAGTAGCCGAACCTGCATGGGATTTCCCTGACTGGTGGGAGAAAGCCCGAAGTATTGAACTAATGACTGCGTAGCCGCAAGCGATGCCGAATACGAGAGAGCAAACTATGGTGATCAGGACGGTAGAAGAAGCCAATAGGGTTCGCATCGTGTGTTCGGTACTCTAAATAAGATGTCAGTTCCAATTTACCGGTTGGTTTCCCCGGCAATGTGATTGTCGGCTAATTAGCTGCAAAAGTATTCATTACTGATGTTGCTGGACCGCCGATACGCCATCATGCCCCTTCGTCATTTTGTCCGCAAGTAACTGATGTCACAGGGTTAAGACCTTACCATCCCCTCAGGAATTGACCTGTGACATTCCCGCGCCATAAGATACGGAGTAGAGCTGTGCATACTCCCTCGCGGACCTTACTGTGCGTTTCCCCAATATTTCTGTCGCGGGAGTGAGGCTTTGCTCTGCCCAAGGTACCGGTCTTAATGGCAATTAGCAGCATCACTGTGCGCGGCGCCCGCCAGCACAACTTAAAAAATATTTCGGTCGAGATACCGCGCAACACTCTCACGGTCATCACTGGCTTGAGCGGCTCGGGAAAATCCTCTCTGGCCTTCGACACCATTTATGCCGAAGGGCAACGCCGTTATGTCGAAACGCTGTCAGCCTACGCGCGCCAGTTTCTCGACCAGATGGAGCGACCCGACGTTGATTCCATTGACGGGCTCAGTCCGGCAATCTCTATTGAACAAAAGACTACATCGCGCAGCCCGCGTTCGACTGTAGGAACAATCACTGAAATCTACGATTATTTGCGCCTGCTTTATTCGTCAGTGGGTGTTCCGCATTGTCCGCAGTGCGGCAAGCCAATCAGCCGCCAGTCGGCCGAGCAGATCGTGCATCAGGTGATGTCATTGAAACCCGAAGACCGCGTGATGGTGATGGCTCCTCTCGTACGCGGGCGCAAAGGTGAGTTCAAACAGGAACTGGCTAAGCTGGCGCAACACGGCTATGTGCGCGCACGCATTGATGGCGAACTGCGCAATCTGGACGAAGAACTGGATGAAATCCAGCTGGACAAGCGCAAAAACCACACCATTGAAGTGGTGATTGACCGTCTGCTGGTGAAGCCGGGAATTGAAAAACGGCTGGAGCAATCCGTGGCCACAGCGATGAAGCTGGGCAACGGCCTGGTACAGGTTGCGGTGATAGGCGGCGAAGAGCACCTTTATTCTTCGCGCATGGCGTGTCCGGATTGCGGTATTAACATTCCTTCGCTGGAGCCGCGTTCATTTTCGTTTAACAGTGTTTACGGCGCGTGCAAGGAGTGCAACGGCCTGGGCAGCAAATACGATTTTGATCCGGCCAAGCTCGTGGTGGACTGGTCAAAGCCGTTGCTGGATGGAGCACTTGGTCCGGGATCGGGATCAACCTATCTTCAGCGCATGCTGGACATCGTAGCTACAGCCTTCAAGATCGACCTGTCCACCCCGTTTGAAAAGCTTCCAGCCAAGACGCAGAACCTGCTGCTGTACGGTCCGGAAGAACGCGAAGCACCGCGTCTGGGTTTTCGCGGCGTGATTGGCTTCCTCAAACAGAACATGGAAGAGTCCACGTCAGAGGGCTATCGCGAATGGCTGCTGGGATACATGTCCGCCACCACGTGCCCTGCCTGCCATGGCATGCGGCTGCGCCCGGAAAGCCTGGGCGTGAAGGTGAACGGGCTTTCCATCGCCGAATTCACCGGTCTTTCCGTGGGACGGGCGGTGGAGGCGGCGGCCAGGATTCAGTTGAGCGAGCGCGAAAAAGCCGTCGCCGGCAGAGTGCTGCATGAGATTCGCGAACGCCTGCAGTTCCTGAATGCGGTTGGATTGGGATATATCTCACTCAGCCGCTCAGCGGCAACGCTATCCGGCGGCGAAGGCCAGCGCATACGGCTGGCAACGCAAATCGGATCACGGCTGCGCGGAGTTCTATACGTGCTCGACGAACCCTCCATCGGGCTGCATCATCGCGATAACGATCGTCTGCTGCAAGCGCTGGAAGCATTGCGAGACCTGGGCAACACCGTCCTCGTGGTGGAACATGACGAAGAAACCATTCGTCGCGCCGACTACGTCATTGATCTTGGTCCGGGCGCAGGCCTGCATGGCGGCGAAGTGGTTGCTTCCGGCACGCCAGAACAGATCACCCATGAGCCAGGCTCGCTCACCGGGCAATACATCGCCGGCAGACGCAGCATCAGCACGCGCTTCGAACCCCGTCCGACGAACGGGAAGGCCATCACCATTCTGGGAGCCCGTGAGAACAACCTTCGTGGGCTGGACATCACCTTCCCGCTCGGCGTATTAAACGTGGTCACCGGCGTTTCCGGATCAGGTAAGTCAACGCTGGTAAATGACATTCTGTACAAAGCGCTGGCCCAGAAACTGTATCGCTCACGGGAAGATCCAGGCGCGCACAAGTCAATCAGCGGCACCGAGCACATTGACAAGGTCATACGAATTGACCAGTCGCCCATTGGAAGGACGCCGCGTTCTAATCCCGCAACGTATACGGGTGTCTTCACACATATCCGCGATCTTTACGCCATGCTGCCGGAGTCACGCGAGCGCGGATATAAAGCCGGGCGGTTCTCCTTCAATGTCTCCGGGGGCCGCTGCGAACATTGCCAGGGTGAAGGTGAACGTCGCATTGAAATGAACTTTATGCCGGACGTGTACGTGTTGTGCGAGGTCTGCGGCGGCAAGCGCTACAATCGCGAAACTCTGGCCGTCAAGTTCAAAGACCGCTCAATTGCCGACTTGCTCGAGATGTCTGTCTCTGACGCATTGCCGATTCTGGAAGACATTCCTCAGATCCGCCAGCGTTTGCAGACTCTGGAAGACGTAGGCCTGGGTTACATCAAGATCGGCCAGTCCGCCGTGACTCTCTCGGGCGGTGAAGCCCAACGCATGAAGCTGGCCAAAGAGCTCTCCAAGAGGCAAACCGGACGCACACTCTACCTGCTGGATGAGCCTACCACTGGCCTGCACTTTGAAGATGTAAGTAAGTTGCTGGAAGTGATTCATCGCCTCACCGATCTGGGAAATTCTGTGATCATTATTGAGCACAACATGGATGTAATCAGAAATGCCGATTGGCTGATCGATCTTGGTCCGGAAGGCGGCGAGGATGGAGGCAGACTTGTTGCTCAGGGAACTCCGGACCACGTTTCGAAAATCAAGAAGTCATACACCGGGCAAGCGTTGGCTGATTACATGCGTCGGGCCCGCAAGTAACTGAAAACAAAGTCGCGTGATCGAGGCGTTCTAAATTCAGAAAACTTTAAGGTAAATGTTGGACAATGCGAATTGTCCCTTACAGTTCTCTCAACCTTCTCCTTATACCTGGGCACAAATGAAGGGGTAGCGAACTTTGGCTTCCAACGTTTTCTCGCTACCCCTTTGACCTTCCCGAGCGAATGACCTTTCTGGACGAATTCCCACAATAGTGTAGATTTATAAAAGTTCGCCCCGGCATCGCTTTGGACTATCAGGACCCAATTCCGCAGAACCACACCGTTCCTCAACTCCCCTTAGAGATGGTGACACCTGCTGCGCCTCAGGAAGTCGACCTGATCGACGTAGCGCTGATTCTGTGCGTGGCGGTGGGCGCATTCTTTTTGAGCACCCTTGTCGCCATGTTGATTTACAGCGGCTTACCGGGCCGGAGGATTTCTGATCCGAAATTGCTCGTGCAAAACGTGGCATTTGTGCTGCCCGCGCAGCTGGTTGCCTATCTGATGATTGTCGGATTCATGGCTTTCATTGTCGCGGCCAGACACAACAAAACTCTGGCCGAAGCCATTCATTGGAATTTTCCATCGGGTTCTCGCTGGGTGGGCGCAGTGGCTGGCGGCGCGGTTTTGGGATTGGGATCTCAGGTGGCTTCCTCTTTTCTGGGCCGATGGATTCCCAAGACGCTGCCAATCGACCAGTACTTCCGTGACGCTGCTTCCGCCTACATGCTGGCTGCATTCGGAATCTTCATCGCTCCCCTGGTGGAAGAGCTATTCTTTCGCGGCTTCGTTTATCCAGCGCTGGCGCGATTCTTCAACCACTTTCTCTTTCCGGCTTTTGACGTCGCTTTCGCCAGTGCTCTTTCCATCATTCTGACCGCAGCTGCTTTTTCTCTGCTGCATGAAGGCCAGTTGGCGCATGCGTGGGTGCCGCTGCTGGTGCTGTTCAGCGTGGGTGTAGTACTCACATTGGTGCGCGCACGTACCAACTCGGTGGCCATGTGCGTTCTGGTCCATATGGGCTACAACGGCGTGCTGTTCGGAATGCTGTTCTATTTCACTGACGGATTCCGCCACCTCGAAAAAGCCGTCTAGTTATTTTGTCGCTTCGCTCTCAACCGCTGGAAAGTCAATATCCTGGCCACGTCGCTGAAGGCTCCTGTGGCAGCGGGCTCGGCGCGCAAGTCGGCCTCGCCCTGATGTATTCCAACATGCCCGCAATGTTTCCCGTGACCTTGAAGAGCCACGGCTGCCTATCGACAATGTTTACATCTTGTCATCTTGAGCGCAGTCGGAGCGCAGGCGACGACGGAGTCGAAAGATCTATGTATTTTGTCGCTTCGCTCCAAGCCGCTGGAAAACAATTCTCTCTCGAGGCTTTTTGCCCCAGTTGCGATAAAGTAATCCTGACGCTATGAACGACTCTTCCCGCGAACAGCTTCTGCAACTTCTTGCCCGGAACTCTTTCCGCCTTGGCGATTTCACTCTTTCCTCCGGTATTAAGAGCGATTACTACGTTGACTGCCGGACCACAACTCTTCACGCAAAGGGTGCTGAGCTGACAGGCCACGTCTTCTATGACCTGATCCGCGCGCAGGGTTGGAAAGCCGATGCCGTTGGCGGATTGACCATGGGAGCCGATCCCATCGTCGTCGCTGTTTCCGTGATCAGCTCGCAGGCAGGTTCACCGATTCATGGCTTCCTGGTCCGCAAGTCAGAAAAAGCGCACGGTATGGGCCGCAAAGTGGAAGGCTTCCAACAGAAAGGCGCCAACGTCGTAATCGTAGACGACGTGTGCACCACCGGCAGCTCAACCATTCAGGCCATCGAGTCAGCTCGCGAGTTCGGCTTCATCATCGTTGGCGTGGCCTGTCTGGTGGAACGTGAAGAAGCCATGGGACGTCCTGACGTCGAGAAGGCGGCAGGTTCGGTTCCTTTTATTTCGGTCTTCAAATCAGGCGAGGTCAAAGCCGCGCACGTAAACTGGAAAAATAATCCCCAGACATTTGCTTATGCCGGAACATGCGAAATCTGCGGACGCCCCGCCGTAACAAACTCTCCGCGGCTGCGCTGCGAGGCGCACAAGCCCTAGGCTGGCAGACGATCAGATTCCTATAATGGCTTCATATAAAATCTAAATAATGATCAAAACCATTGAATGGACCAATGAGGGTGTTCGCTTCATTGACCAGAGACGCCTTCCCACCGAAGAAGTTTACGAAGTTTGCACGAGTTATGAAGAAGTAGCCGCGGCCATTCGCGACATGACGGTCCGCGGAGCGCCGGCCATTGGCGTGGCTGCTGCCATGGGCGTCGCTCTGGGAATGCAGCAAAGCACGGCTACGGACCTGGCGGGTTTGCGCCAGCATTTTGATCGCGTCGCAAAACTGATCGGTGAGACCCGTCCCACGGCGGTGAATCTTTTCTGGGGCATTCGCCGCATGAAAGCGAAGTTTGATTCTCTTTCAGGTCACTCGATCCCTCAGATAAAAGACGCTCTTGTTGCCGAAGCCCAGATCATGCTGGTGGAAGACATTGCCTCCAATCAAGCCATGGGCAAACATGGCGCTGTGTTGATGCCGAGTTCCGGTAGCGTGCTCACCCATTGCAACGCGGGCGCACTGGCAACCTGTGGTTATGGCACGGCTCTCGGCGTGATTCGCGCGGCAGTCGCCGCCGGCAAACAGATTCATGTATTTGCCGATGAGACTCGTCCTTTTCTTCAGGGGTCACGGCTCACGGCGTGGGAGCTGATGAAGGATGGCATTCCCACCACGGTGATCGCTGACAATATGGCTGGCGCGATGATGCGTCAGGGTAGGATTCAGGCGGTAATCGTAGGCGCGGATCGTATTGCCGCCAACGGCGACGTGGCCAATAAGATCGGCACATACTCTGTTGCGGTGCTGGCCAGGGAACACGGCATTCCGTTCTATGTGGCTGCGCCGTTTTCAACCGTTGACCTGAATACTCCAGACGGCGAGCATATTCCCATTGAGCAGCGGTCGTCTCTTGAAGTTACGCACCACGCGGGAAAACAGGTTGCGCCAACTGGAGTGATGGTGGAGAATCCCGCATTTGACGTAACACCCAGCAAGTACGTTGCGGCCATCATCACAGAACGAGGGATCGCCAAAGCACCGTTTGCCGAATCATTAAAGGACCTGGCCAGCGCGGCGGCAACAATCGCCTGATGCGCAACAGGCTTATCCGCAACGTGCTGATCTGCAACATGCTGATCTGCAACATAAAGCCCCTTGCTGCCAAAACCTGAAGGCGATCCGGCTTATGACGCCATCCGTTGTATGGTTATGCCGGCGCCGTTGGCTTCGTATCCTTCGTCCCTAAGAGTCTTGAGCGCTGACTGGCGCAACGCGGCATCGTCGGCATTCTTCGGCAGATCGCAGTAACGGCGAATCACTTCTTCACCTGCCTGTATGCGGACCGCCCATTTGGATTTCGTCCCATCCCAGATTACTTCCACTCGATCAGCTTGCATGGTTCCTCCTGGCTGGATCTTCTTTTCGCGGCACCCTGACAAAGATGGCTCTAGCAGAGCATAGTTTTCAGATTCGGACTCACAATCAGCTTTGCTTCCGTAGCTTTCTGTACATCTGCCGCCGTCAGTCCCTCGGCGATCTCTTCCAGCACCAGCCCCTGCGGCGTCACACTGATGTATGCCATCTCAGTCACAATTGTGTTCACCACCTTCAAGCCGGTAAGCGGCAGCGTGCATCTGGTCAGGATCTTTGGCGCGCCCTCTCTGGTGGTGTGCTCCATGGCGATCACGGTCCTGCGCGCTCCAGCCACCAGGTCCATGGCGCCGCCCATGCCTTTCACCATCTTGCCCGGGATCATCCAGTTTGCCAGATTGCCTTCTTCATCCACTTCCATTGCGCCCAGCACGCTAAAGTCAATGTGCCCGCCGCGGATCATGGCAAAAGAGTCTGCGCTGGAGAAATATGCCGTGCCGGGAATTTCCGTCACCGTTTCCTTGCCGGCATTAATCAGGTCAGCGTCCTCTTCGCCTTCAAAGGGAAAAGGCCCGACCCCGAGCATTCCATTTTCGCTTTGCAGCACCACTTCCACGCCCTCAGGAACGTAGTTGGCCACCAGTGTGGGCATGCCGATTCCCAGGTTCACATAGAAGCCATCGCGCAGATCGCGGGCAATGCGTTTCACGATCCGTTCCCGCTTCTCCACGTCTTTCTGTTTTTCCTGCTTGTTCAGAGGTGTTGTCGCCATAATTAGTTTTCTTCCCTGATCTCATCGCCCACACAGATCGGGCCGCTTTGCAGTATCTCTGCCCGTAAACCACCGCGATGCTTCAACGCTCGAATCACTTCTTTGCTGGTCAGTTTCTTCAGATGACTGCAGGGCTCGCAGAGTTTTAGTCCGCGCAAGCGAACTTCGCCAATGCGAAACTCTCGCCCCACCAGATGATTCAAGGCGATGCCCATGGTGAGAATATTGCGTCGCGATTCCGCTGCACTCAACTCCAGTTTGTAATCTCGAGCAGCTGCGTCCAGAGCCTCTTGTTCGATCAACGTAACCTGATTGCTGGGCAGCTTTTGCGAAAACGTTCCAGTTTCGCGCGCGTAACGGTCGCCTTCCAGCCCTACTCCGCTGATCGCTTTTACTTCAGGCACCGGCATCATCGGCTCCATGCGTTCAGGGCCGACGTGAATGGCCACTACAACGCCATTGTTTACACGGCGTTTCAAATCCACCAGTGGCTGTTCCCGCACTTCACTGTTGCCTGGCATACGGCTTTACTCCACTAATGCCCGTTTACGTACTGTGCGCTTTTCAATTCTTTTCTCGCCGCCCGTCGCAAGCACAACTCGCTTCACGTACACGCTGGGAACATGGATTCCATCTGGATTGAGAGCTCCGGTTTCCACGATCTCCTCAACTTCGGCGATGGTAACTCTTGCCGCCGTCGCCATCACCGGATTGAAATTCCGGGCGGTCTTGCGGAACATCAGGTTGCCCCAGCGATCGGCCTTCCATGCTTTCACCAGAGCAAAGTCCGCCTTGAGCGCCTTTTCCATTACATAAAGACGGCCATCAAAGTCGCGCGTCTCTTTGCCTTGCGCCACAAGGGTTCCCGCGCCCGTGGGTGTGAAAAACGCCGGAATGCCCGCTCCGCCGGCGCGAATCCGCTCTGCCAGTGTTCCCTGTGGATTGAGTTCAAGCTCCACCTTGCCGGTCAGCACCATCTGCTCAAAGACTTTGTTTTCGCCCACGTATGAGCCAATGTGCTTTCTGATCTGCCCGGTATGCAGAAGCTTTCCCAGGCCGAAGGTATCCACACCGGCATTGTTGGAGATAGTGGTAAGGTTCCGGACGCCCTTGCGAACCAGCGCTTCAATCAGCTCTTCCGGAATCCCGCACAGGCCGAATCCCCCGACCATGATGGTGGCGCCGTCCTGCACATCGCGGACCGCCTCGTCTGCATTGGCAACGACTTTATTCATAAACACAAGATTCTATAGAGCGTGGAGGAGGGCTGCAAATGGCAGTGTCTCGATTACGTATTTCCAACGCGCAGCAGTTTTCACCGATTCATTGCGCGGTAGCATTGCTTGCGGTCTTAAGTGGCGTGCCGCCGCAGCGAGTCGTTGACCAGCGTGTGCGCCTGCGAGATCTGTCCAGTAGACATGCGGCGTTCGAGCGCAGCACTCTCGGCGCGACTGCGGCCGTCACCGACGGCCGCTCCCAATAAAAACCATTGGTCAGCTAAGACTAAATTGGGGACAGAACCGATCCCTTGCTCATACATCATGCCAAGCCTGTAGCGGGCGTCTCGCGTTTCGCTCGGCGTCAAGCTGCGAGTCAGCGAATCCATGGTTGCCCTATCGATCGCCTGGCCGGCATTTCGGGCCATGGCCAGCCATACATACGCGGCGATACGGTCGTCCGCTACTCCGCCGTTTTGCAAAGAGAGTGCGAGCCCCAGCCGGCGCTGTGCAACAGAATCACCTTTGGCAGCCGCTTGCTCATATAGGGCCAGTCGGTGCCGGTCAGTCAGCAATCCCGTCACTTCATCCACTTCTGAAGATTGCTTTGCTTCCGATACGCGCTGCCCGCCATTCGAAGCCCGGTGCGAACTGGGAGCCCATAGATAAAAGAACATCACTGCCAGCGCAATGATCACCGCGAAAACGACTGCGGCCTTCAATGCTAACCCTGAACTCGGCTCTTCAACTGTGTGTGTCCAATGCAGGCCTGTCTCGCTCACTGATTTTTGCTTGAGATCTGCCTCTTGATTGATCTCTGGTTCGGTTGCCGGTTCCTGGTCTTCGTGCCGGCGATTTTCTGAACCCGCTTCTCGAAATTCCTTGATCCAGGGCAAGCCTGTCTCGCTCGCAGGTTCTTGCTTCAGATCTGCTCTTTGATAGAGCTCCGCCTCTTGATAGAGGGCTGGTTGAGATGCCGGTTCCTGACCTTCATTCTTCGTCTGGGGTTTAGCGTCCGCTTCCTGCCGCCTGGGAATCAGTGTGTGCGACTCAAGCGTTGGTTCAGGGCCGACCCGTGAGAGTGTAATCATTCGCGGCCGGCCGGGAGAGCGCTGGACGGTAGCGGCGATGCCACTCTTGCGTAACTCTTGTGTGCGATTTTCAACCGCATCAGAAATCTCTTCCACCGAAACGCCGGTATCGGCCGCAAGCTCACCGATCGTGCCGGACCACATTCCCTGACGATCGGTTGCCCATGCGGCTATTTGCTGCACGTGTGCCGCAGTTGTAATGGACCTCTCATTCACCGACACATCAATTCGTGCGATGGGCTTCTCATTCAGCGGTGTTTCCACTGGAGATGCACCAGAAGTATCTACTCCGGGTGCGTCAGGTTGATCAACTCGAAGTGCATCCTTAATCCGCTGTTGCCAACTCTCGGTTTGCGGGGGAAGTTCGCCGCAGAGCCTGTCAATATTCCGCAACACTCCGCCACTGCTGGCCGCGATTTTTGCTGACTGTTCGGGACTGATAGGGCCTCTGCCAAGCGCAGTTATCCGGGCGCGGATGTACTCGACCGTTTGCTCCGCGTTCAATGGCGCAATTGTCCTGACTCCGGCGGTTCGTTCCCGTATCCCGCTTGCGTCTGGCTCTGCCAGCAGATCATGCAGGCCGGGCAGCCCGGCCAGCAACAGGGTGAATCTTGGTGGACGGGCAGTGTCGCGGTCGAGCAGAGCAGAAAGGCTTCCCAGGGTGGCGGGGCTGAGGTTGTGCGCGTCGTCAATGGCCAGCACCAGCCTCTTTCCGTCTGCCTCTGCATGGCGTAGCAGGTTTTCAAACTGGCCTTGCGCGGCCTTCAGGTCAAGTGGAGGCGGTTCACTTGATCCCATTTCAGACAACAGGTGTTCAATGAAATCCTTAGGTTCGAACAGAGTCCAGAACACGAACGCGGTTCGGGCCTCTTCCTTCATTCGCTCGACTGCGGAACGCAGCAGTACTGTCTTGCCAAGCCCGGGGGCGGAAACCAGCACTTTCACGTTGGCCAGGCCGGCCACGGGTGAGCACAGGGAATCCAGGATCTCAGCGTATCCGCCGCCAAGATACAACCACTCAGGATTTCCAGTGGCCCCGCCCCTGGTTGTGGTTGGCGGTTCACGCTCGAAAGAGCTGGACAAAAAAATCTTCCTTGCAGCGTTAAAACCCATACAGCACCTTGAGCTAGCTGGCTACGCGCTCTTTCGTCTCATTGTTCGTAAGTGCGCTACGGAGTTTGTCGCGCACAGCTCCCGGCAACTCGTCAAACCTTCGCAGGATCCGTTCGGCCGCGGCAAGAGTCTCGAACTGCTCGCGCACATCCGGATCATCCACCTCGTTGATTCCCCCTGCCACCCGGGAAACTTCGATTGCGGTAATGAATGCGGTACCTGCCTCCACAGCACTGGCGATGTCAGTCAGCTCTGCTTTGCTGGGATCGAATCGGGTCCAGGCCCTGATTTGCAGTTTGTAATAGCTGTCGGGTGAAGTGGCCTTGACTGGCGCGAGTGCGATGTCCTGAAGATTTTCTGGCATGTAGAGATTCCTTGATGAGGGAGCTAGTTTGAGTCGGCTGGCCGCAGAAGACGTGCCGTGCTGCGGCTTGCTACTCGAAGTTTGCCGGCTAGTATACAGCAGCTATTTGCGCTCGTCGGCGGGTTCAACCAAATCTTCCAGCTACTCACAGCAGCTACTCTGCTAAATGATGTGACACCTGACATTATTGCGAAGCTAGAACTAAGGCGGATGGAGTGGTCCTTTGCTGGGCAATAAGTTGAGAGAACAACAATTCCAGTGAGTACAAATGCCAGGGAGGTTCTTAGTTTGTTCATAAAGTTCTTAGTCTCGGGAAGACAACGAACTCCCTTGCCTCCAAGCCGGAGTGCCGTTTTATGAGAATGTTCTCATTGCACCGGGACTGGGCTTCGCGAAAGTCTTCGCGTGTGCAAAAGTGAACAGCCTAATGAGTTTCAGTCGGATATTCTTTTTTCAACTGCAGCTGACCACAACCTGGGAGCTGTTTTATCTGTTCGATTTATAGAGGCAATAATGTTTACCAGCCAATCTTTCCATTTTATACACCAGGTCTATCCAGGGAACCACGCAATCACAGAGTCGCGTTGTTCCCAATGTTGTGTTCTGGTTGCAGCAGGAGCTGAGGATAAGTACCTGGCCATTGCCGAAGCCGTCCACAAATGCAGGATTATCGCCGCCCCGCGTCTTACCCGGGAGGATTTCACAAGCTTGCACTAACGCAACCGTGTGGGGAGAGCAGTGGGTATTCCCGCTGCTTAACACTGAGCGATCAACTCAAGGCGTGATACTGATTTTCTTTTTCGCGTTTTCTATCAAGCCGTTTTCAACCGTAGCCCACTGGTCGTGCGCTTTGCCGCCTTCGCGCAGTTCGTTAGCGGTGAAGCCGGTTGACGCAACATCTTCGCCATAAATGATCATCATCTCTTTGCGTCTTTGCGCATCCATCAGGTGCACCAGCCGAACGTAGGCCATTCCCGCCGGCATGCTCAATCCCTTCGCCCTGATAAGGGCCTCAACATGCTCCCTGTCCGAACCGGCCGTGATCTTTTCCTGGTCCGAGCGCACCCATGTATCCACAAAAAAATCCATTCCGCCGATCGTGACGTGCCGCGTGGAATCGTATTCGTAATGCAGGTCCGGCTTGGACGGAATGTATCCCTCGAACTGTATCCAATACAGCGCCTTCACATTGTTCTGTCTATCGGGTTCCGCGAAGGCATGCAGCTCGCAATCAGCCACTCCGTAAAGAGTCCACCTGTCCGCTCCGGCATACTTCACCGCCTTCGGCAACTGGATGCGCACTGCCGGGTCATGAGTAGAGCTGACGATGGATCCATCGACTTTGCGATCGGGCTTCTGTGTCTGGCCCACAAGCCCCGCGATCAAAATAAAACTGCCGAAGCACGCCTTCAGTAAGTTTTTCATCTTCATCGTGTCTTGGACGTGAGACCGGGTGAAAGGTTTAAGCGTGCGGCTCGGCGTTCGATCATCAGATCTCCCGATTACCAGAAGGCTCCGGTTACTCGCCCTCCGCCAGCAATCGCAACAGCCGCTTCCCTTCCGGCCAGTCGCCTAGACCGGAGTCGCCATTCACGTGCCCGGCCATGCCGATATCCACCAACCGGCTGCCCCACATACGCGCAATCTCCTTCGCCCTGTCCATGGCGAGATAAGGATCATTTCTGCTGGCAACCACCGTGGAAGGAAATGGCAGAGCTTTTTTCGATACCGGACCGAAGCTCTTGAGTTGCTGAGGAGTGTCTTTGCGGTCCACGTCCGCCGGCGCCACCAGAAGCGCTCCCTTGACCTTTTGTGCCAGTTGCGGCTGCGCTTCAACCCAATGTGCAATGGCGATGCAGCCCAGGCTATGGGCCGCGAACACAATCGGTCCCGGCGCCTGCTTCACTTCGTCAGTAATTTTTTCCAGCCACCATTCCCGGCGCGGGGCGTCCCAGTCTATTTGTTGTACGCGCAGGAAGATTGGGTTCTGCTGTTCCCATAACGTCTGCCAGTGTCGCGGTCCGGAGTTCTGCCATCCCGGGACCACCAGCACGGTGGACGCAACCTCTTTGTTTCCGAGTTCGAACTTATTCGCCCGCTCAAACTCGTCGCGCAACTCCGGTGTTCTGAGATTTTCGCGGATATGCGCGAGTCTCTGCTCCAACTGGTGCAGTGCCTTGCCGATGTTCTTCTCATTGGTGTAAGCAATGTCGCGCCACATGGAATATGGGCTTGACGATATGCGCGTCATCTCACGCAGCGCCCTGCCGCCGATGGCGTGCAGGTCAGGACTGTCCGCAAATTCTTCCACCAAAGTGGCAGCCAGGGCAGTGGAAATCATCTGGGGGACGTGGCTTATCCACGCACAAAGATGATCATGCTTTTCCGCTTCCATGCTCACCTGCCTGGCGCCAATTTTTTCCAGCAGTTCCCGAAAGAACTTGATCCTGCCGTGCTCCGCGTCCTGTCCAGGCTGCTTCACCAGAAGCCACGTGGCATTGAGAAACAGTCTGGAATCGGCATTCTCAATGCCACCATGTTCTTTTCCCGCCATGGGATGGCCGCCGAGAAAGCGCACTATTGATTCAACCCCAAAGACTGAGCGTGCGCGATCGAGAATTTCTTTTTTGGTGCTTCCCACGTCAGTGATGAGAGCGTTTGGCGATGAAAGCGGCCCGATCCGCTCGATGAGGTCGATGATGGCGCCCACGGGAGTAGCCAGCACAATCAGGTCGCTTGCCTTTATGGCTTCCACTGGATCTTCCGTGCCCTGGTCGATGGCGCGCATCGCGCGTGCCCTGTCCAGAACATGCTGACGGTCGCAGCCGACGATCTTGCAACCGATCCCCGCCGCTTTCACGGCCAGTGCAAATGAGCCGCCGATCAGGCCCGTTCCGATGATCGTGATCTGCTTGAATGGCATTCTGAGAGACCAGTATATTATCGCGGATCAGCACTCATCGCAGACACGGTAATCAGCGAGTACCAAAGCGGCGACAAAATTTAAATCACGGCGGGGGAAAGTATCCCTAAGGGCGAGGCCGAGCCTTATCACCGTAGCCACGAATCGCGCTCACAAGCGGTTTGGAGCGCAGCGACAAAATAAAGAGTTATCCATAAGGGCTGCGGCCGAACACGCGCCGTCAGCCCGCTGCAACTGGAGCCTTGTCACCGTAGCCACGAATCACGCTCTCAAGCGGGTTGGAGCGGAGCGACAAAATGGTTAGACCGATTTCTTATGGCTCTGCTCTTCCGCAGCCGCCACGATTTCATGTTTCTGTATGTTGCGCATCACTTCAATCACTCGCTCATAGACGTGGTGAATGTCCTCATCCGGCAGCGGACCATGGTTGGCCTTGCGCACATTTTCAAAAATCATCTTTTCACGATGAGGCTCATAGATTGGCATGCTCGTATTGCGCTTGAGCTTTCCGATTTCACGGGCGGCGTGGGCCCTCTGATTCAGTAGATCAACCATGCGGCGGTCTAATTCATCGATCTTTTGGCGCCAGTCGACAATATCCATGGGGCAAGGCTCTTTCAAACCACAAAGTATTTACCGGGTAAACCTCACCTTATTAATATACACGACGGTTCACTTAACTATGTTAGCTGCGGGAGTTTGGCGCGGCGGCGGCGACCTTAGTGCGCAAAGCCGTGATCAGTTCCGCAACTGCGTCAGCTTCGCGACCCTGGTTCTGTTCCACCGCCTGCACAATCGCACTTCCGACCGCGGCTGCGTCAGCGACTTTGCCTACTTCCTGAAAATGCTCTGCGGTCGATATCCCAAATCCCACAACAATCGGCAGCTTCGTGTGCTTGCGAATCCGTTTCACCAGATCGCCGGCCTCACCGGCAAGCTGCTTCTGTTGTCCGGTAACACCCGTGCGCGAAACTGCATAAATAAATCCACTGCACGACTGGGCAATCTTCTTCAGGCGCGCGTCCGGGCTGGTTGGCGCAGCCAGAAAAACTGTATCCAGGTTGTGCTCCGCCATTACACGACGATATTCGTCCGCCTCTTCAAGGGTCAGATCAGTGATGAGCGCTCCATCCACGCCTGCTCGCACACACTCTTCGGCAAAGCGCCTGATCCCCAGGCGAAGCACTGGGTTGAGATAGGAAAAGATGATCATCCCTGCTTCACTCTGTTCGCGAATCTCGGCAGCCATGTGCAGAACGTCCATCAGCGACGTCCCATGCCGCAGCGCCCGCTCGCTCGCCCGCTGAATGACCGGCCCGTCGGCCACAGGATCGCTGAACGGAACGCCGAGTTCAATTACATCGGCGCCGGCGCGGATCGCGGCCAATATGATCGCCTTGGTCGTTGCCAGGTCCGGATCGCCGCACGTGACATAGACCACCAGACCAGGTTTACGGGCGAAATGAATACGGCTGGTCGATTTTCCCTTACTCTGCGTCATTACTTTCTCCGTCTTCATTTCTCGATCAACTTGTTTTGCATGTCTAACCAATCTGAAGATTTTCTCGCAGAATCCCTATGTCCTTATCGCCACGGCCGGAGACGTTCACAATCAGCACATCTGATTTCTTCATCTTCGGCGCGCGCTTGATGCATTCCGCCACGGCGTGGGAAGACTCCAGCGCGGGAATAATACCTTCTGTCCTCGCCAGCCTGACGCAGGCTTCGAGCGCTTCCGAATCAGAAGCCGCCACATACTCTGCGCGGCCGGAATCGGCCAGCGCGGCGTGTTCCGGTCCAATCGAGGGATAATCCAGGCCCGCCGACACCGAATGAGTGGCGGCAATCTGCCCTGCCGCATCTTGCAGCACGTAAGAAAACGTTCCTTGCAGCACGCCGGCGGCGCCACCACGGAATCGCGCGGCATGATCGCCTAGTTTGTCGCCGCGTCCACCCGCTTCCACGCCCACCAGCTTCACTTTTTTGTCCTTGATAAACTCGTGGAAGATTCCAATCGCATTGGATCCGCCCCCGACACACGCAATAATCTGTGTGGGCAGCTTACCTTCCAACTTGAGAATCTGCGCACGCGCTTCGCGACCGATGACAGAATGGAAATCGCGCACCATGGTGGGATACGGATGAGCTCCCAGTACGCTGCCCAGCATGTAATGCGTGGTGCGAACATTGGTGACCCAGTCGCGCATGGCTTCATTGATGGCATCTTTCAATGTCTTTGAGCCGGATTCCACGCCGCGGACGTCCGCACCCAGCAGCCGCATGCGAAACACGTTGGGCTCCTGGCGCCGCATGTCTTCCACACCCATATACACCACGCACCCAAAACCGAACAGCGCGCAGACCGTGGCCGTGGCCACGCCGTGCTGTCCGGCGCCTGTTTCGGCGATGATCCTGTGCTTGCGCATGCGCTGCGCCAGCAACGCCTGGCCAATGCAGTTGTTGATCTTGTGCGCGCCGGTATGCAGCAGGTCTTCCCGCTTCAAATAGATTTTGGCGCCACCCAGCTCTTTGGTCAGTCTCTGGGCCAAGAACAACGAAGTTGGCCGTCCGGCATATTCTTTCAGCAACCGCGCGAATTCCGCCTGAAACTTCTTGTCCTTGCGCGCTTTGGCGTATTGCGCTTCCAGCTCTTCCAGCGCCGCCATCAGCGTTTCCGGAACGTATCTGCCGCCATACACGCCGAACCTTCCAACCTGTGGCCTGGTCTTCAATGCCGCGCTACCCATTTTTGTTCTCCGCTTTTCGTACCGAGTCCACAAAAGCCTTCAGCTTTTGCGGATCTTTTTTCCCCGCCTGCAACTCAACGCCGGAAACCACGTCCACGCCCCAGGGCGATAGTGTTCTGATTGCGTCGCCAACATTTTCGGGTGTGAGCCCGCCCGCCACAATGATCTGCGTTTCGGCAATGCCGGCGAACGCATTAGCAACGTCTTTTGCAGCAGCCCAGGCAAAAGTCTTGCCGCTTCCCGTGCCGGAATCAAGCAATACACAATCCGGCGGGCGTACTGCATTCATCACACTTTGCAGTTCATAGCGAAAATTGTCTTTGACCAGAACCGTCCTGATCACGCGGAAATCTTTATGACTGACGCGTTTCTCCGCAAGTCGGGCTGTATCGCCGCTCGACTCCTGACCATGCAACTGTACGCCCGTGAGTCCCGCTGCTTTCACCATGGACAATATATTTTCTACTTGCTCATCCACGAAGACGCCAATCTTCTCTATTTCGTCCGGCAATTGTTTCGTAATCGCCCTGACCTCAGTTGCGGTCACCTGGCGCTTGCTTGGAGCAAAGATAAAACCAAGGGCGTCCGCTCCCGCCGCAATCGATGCCATGGCATCAGCGAGAGACGTGGTACCGCAAAACTTGATCCAGGTGCGCATAAAAGTATGTCAGAAAAAAAGATGTTCGCGGCTTACTGGACTGTGCCACGCCAATGGGGGGAAGAAGACGCTGAGGGTGAATACCAGCCGGCATCATGCAGCAGTTGCTGGAGTTGTTGCCCTGGGTCTTCAGCGCGCATGAGCGCTTCACCAATCAAAAACGCATGGTAGCCGGCCGCGTGCAGTTCGCGGATGTCAGAACCCTTATCGATGCCGCTTTCGGCGATGCGCAAAACATGATTGGGAATGCTCTCAGCCATCTCGATCAGAGTGTCCAGACTGACATGGAAGGTCTTGAGGTCACGGCTGTTCACGCCGATCACGTCTGCGCCGCCTTCCAGCGCGCGCTTCAACTCCTCCATATTGTGTACTTCGCACAACACGTCCAGGTCCATGGCTTCGGCCCGGTCAAGCAGGTTCCGGAAAGCAGCATCGTCCAGCGCCGCCAGGATAAGCAGGATCGCATCAGCGTTGTGGGCCCTTGATTCGAGTATCTGAAATTCATCCACGATGAAATCTTTGCGCAGGCACGGAAGTTCGGTAGCGGCAGACGCTTCCAGCAAGTTAGTCAGCGATCCCTGAAAGAATTGTTCGTCCGTAAGTACGGAGAGGGCGGATGCGCCGTTCCGGGCCAGTTGGTTGGCCAGCAATCCAACGGGAAATGTTCCGCGGATCACGCCTTTGGAAGGCGACGCCTTTTTCAGCTCAGCAATGACGGCCGGCCCAAGCTGGGCCATGGCCTGAAGACGTTTGCGAAACCCGCGCGGTTCGTGCGATGCAGCCATCTGCTCCAGCACGCGCATATCTGCAGCGGCGCGGGAACGTTCTACCCGTTCGCGGGTTGCGGCAAGGATCTCATCTAGTTTACTCATGAGGCTTGAGTGCTTAGACCATCCAGTATATGTGATCGCATGGAAAAATCGAAACCTGAATCCGTTCTGATCAAAACGCCGGAGCCGCTAGGGTTGCTTGCCCCAATCGAATGAGAGATGCGGAGCACAGCCCTTGCTGGTTGCGCTTACCTCGATGGTGCCCGAGGTCCGGCCTTTGACGAACGGCGTCAGCTGCGCATGAAAGTGTCCGCTCTTGTCCGGCAGCACGGCGGCAGTGTGCACTTCCTGAAAAGATTGCGTTTTAAAAATCACGTCAGCGCCTGGTTCAAAGCCTTTCCCGCGAACCGCAACCAATTCAAAGTTAGGGCTCAACCGGATCGCTTCCAGACTGCAGGCTTTTTCGCTCGCGATGATTGGATCGGGCACGATGGAAAAGAAAGCTCTGGCCTTCTTGTCCTGTGAGACCAGCGCATGCCGGTAAATCTCGCCCTTCTCCGGGGCGTAGTTAAGCTTCAGCTCCGCGCCTTTGAAGCGTTGCGCGCAGCTGTTGGTGGAATCCGCCGGACAGCCAACCGTGCCATCTTGTGCAATCACCAGGCCATCCATCATCACGACCGGAGCGCCCATGGTGATCGGCCACACCATCAGTTTGTATATCTGATTATGCGGCGCACCGCTCACCTTCAGCCGATATTCGAAAGCCTGGTGCCCCCGCACTTCTGCTTTCTTGAGCAGTGTGGTTGTCGCCTTCACGCCCGCCGATGACGACTTTTCCCAGCTCATAGTTGCTTCAACGGTTGCAGCGGCGCGTTGCTCGTCGCTCACTGGCCTGGGCGTGGCAGCCGCGTTCGGTGCAGCTTTGGCGGGGGCTTTCGCGGGTGGCTTGGCCGGCTGTTGCGCTGAGCCAGCCGCAACAAACGAAGCAAGAAATAGGAACGCGGATATCAGTAATTTTGTACGCATGAAGCCGTGAGAATATCACAAGAAGCCGCCCTTGGTTGCTCCGGCGCAACGCCCTCTGTATAGTGGCCTTTCCACACGCTCGATTACGAGGAGGCTCATGTTCAATAGCTTATCCGGAAGCGCGAAGCTCATCTCCACCTTTCTTCTCTTCACAGTTTTATCGCCTCTTGCTGTCGCGCAAACGAATGCGGCACAGGATTCCGCTTCCGTTAAGAAGCCGTCGCATGAGGCGCATGAAGCCTTGCTGCATACGCTCTTCTCTGCGCGAGGTTTCGGCCAGGTTTCGATCTCTCCGGACGGGAAACGCGTTGCGTGGGTGGAGGCGACAGCGGGAAAGTCATCTTTGTTCGTTTCGTCCACCGCTCCCGGCGACAAGCCTCGTCGCATCACGATCGGCATGGTGATCGGACAACATTCAGAAGACTCTCCGGCATGGTCGCCTGACAGCCAGCGCCTTGCTTTCCTCTCAGACGTAGCAAAGCCCGGACAATCACAGCTCTACGTCACCACCCTGGGCGCGAGTCCCGCCCGCAAAGTGACAAACGTTAAAGGATTGCTTGCCGCACCGGCATGGTCGCCGGATGGAAAGCGCCTGGGCATTCTCTTAACGGAAAATGCGAACCGCGCCGCCGGACCGCTGGTGGCTGAAGCCGCGCAGACCGGTGTGATCAAAGATGCAGTCACCGAACAACGGCTCGCAGTGGTCGATGCCGCCGGTGGCAAACTGAATCAGATTTCTCCGCCGGACATGTATGTGTACGAATTTGACTGGTCGCCTGACAGCACGCGCTTTGTCACCACCGCCGCACATGGCAACGGTGACAACAACTGGTATATCGCGGAAATCTACACGGTGAGCGCAAGCGGCGGCGCCATGAAATCGATTTACAAACCGACGCTTCAGGTGGCCAACCCCGCATGGTCGCCGGATGGTAAATCAGTTGCCTTCATCTCTGGACTGATGAGTGATGAACCTTCAGTTGGTGGTGACGTTTACGTTGTACCGGCCGAGGGCGGCGAAGCACGCAACATTACGCCGGAAATGAAAGCCTCAGCCAGTTGGCTCACGTGGGCCGGTCCGCAAACCATCCTCTTTGGTGAGGACGTGGATGGAGAAACCGGCGTCGCCACCGTGGATGTTACTGGTGGAAAGATTGAAACGCTGTGGCACGGCCGGGAACTGATCTCGGCCGATGGGTCAGGTTCGGTCGCGAAAGACGGAAAAATGTCCGCCGTTGTGCGCCAGTCACTCAGCCAGCCGCCGGAAGTATGGGCTGGGCCCATCGGGCAGTGGAAACAAATTACCTCAGCGAATCGCGATCTCAAGCCCGTGTGGGGGGAAGCAAAAAGCCTGCATTGGTCCAATGATGGTTTCAACCTTCAAGGCTGGCTGCTCTATCCGCAGAATTTTGATCCCAGTAAGCATTACCCCATGGTTGTTTCTGTGCATGGTGGACCTGGCGCCATGCTCCATTCATCGTGGCCGGGCCCGCACAGCTTCGCTGTAGCGCTCTCCGCGGCAGGATATTTCGTTTTCTTCCCCAACCCTCGCGGAAGTTTCGGCCAGGGTGAGGCCTTCACCCGCGCCAACGTAAAAGATTTTGGCTACGGAGACTTCCGCGACATTATGACGGGCGTGGACCAGGTGCTCAAACAAGCACCCGTCGACGAACACCGGCTGGGCATCACCGGGTGGAGCTATGGCGGTTACATGACCATGTGGGCCGTCACGCAGACTGATCGATTTGCGGCAGCCGTGGCCGGAGCCGGCCTGGCGAACTTTCAAAGCTACTATGGCCAGAACCAGATTGATCAGTGGATGATCCCCTTTTTCGGCGCGTCAGTCTATGACGATCCCCAGGTTTACGCGCGCAGCTCACCCATTACGTTCATCAAGAAAGCCAGGACGCCAACACTTGTCGTGGTTGGTGATAGTGACGGCGAATGTCCAACGCCGCAATCGTACGAATTCTGGCATGCTCTGAAGACACTCAACGTTCCTACCGAGCTTGTAGTGTATGAGCACGAAGGACACAGTTTCGCCGATCCCAGACACCAGCGCGACGTTATTGAACGCGTGATGGAGTGGTTTGATGGCCGGCTCAAATAAACGTTCAAAGCCGACTTCCACTTTCACTCCGGCACCGGGTTACAGAGAAAGGGTAATAGACGTTACATGCCCAGCCAGTTACTCTGAGGAATCCTCCTGGAGAATTTTGAGGTTTCGCATGTGCCCGGCGCATTATAAGCCCAGTATCCTTCTTGTGAACGGCACCGCAACCGTACAGAACCTGCGCCTGCTCATGCTCCGCATGCGAGGTTATACGGTCCATGGGGCACTCAGTCTCAGCGATGCGCGCCGCCTTCTGACAGCACAATCTTACGAACTGGTGATCGTGGACGTTGGGCATTACGCCGGGCCCGGGCTGGCGTTCTGCGAAGAGGTGCGGACATCGCATCCGCACGTGAAAGTAATGCTCCAGGTGGAAGATAACCTGCTTCCCTTTAAGCATGAGTGCCCGGATAAAGTGATACCCAAGCAGGAAGGGCCTCAAGCTTTTGTGAGTGAAGTGGAAAAAGTGCTGGCGACCGGCGCAAGCTGAGGAGTAGACCCACGGCTAAAGAACAAAGACCTATGACCTCTTTGGCTTCCATTGATCCAGAAAGTCGATCACGTCCTGTTCGGTGAGCAGATGTGCTTTCTCAAACTCGCTGCTGGAAGTCACCAGGGCGTTTTTCCCATCAATCACTGCGACTGAAGGCACGCCCTTGCCAAGATCAACATGGTACTGTTTGGCCAGAGCCAGGTTCCTGTCATATTGCCCCACGTCCACATGAACCACCACGTAATTTCCTTGCAGCAGCGGCGCCACACGGGGCTGGTGGAAAGCGCGTTCCAGTATGTGGCAGTCAATGCACCAGTTTGCCCCAAAGACCAGCAGGACACGCTTATTCTGCTTCAGCGCTGCTGCTCTGGCTTCCTGAATTTCTTTGGGCGCATTCACGCCTTCACGATAGAGCTTGGGGTTGATGGTTGCAGGCCGCTCAAGCGGCGCGGGCTTCCATTGAGCTGACGCCACTGACGCCGCTGTCGCCAAACCGCACAACAGAAACGCCACCGCGCCCAGCCACTTCATTCTACGGACCATACTCCGATTTTAAATCCAACCGCCTACTTGGGCGAAACCACGCGTCCGTACTCTGACGCGCGCGATACCCGGTCAAAGTAGCTGTAAGTAAGCTCGGCAATCTTTCGGATCGCAGCCGATCCGTCTTTTTCGTCCTTCAGGTACGTGGTCATCACGCAAAGAATATAAGGACGGCCTTTGATAAAGATGATCCCTGAATCATTGCGCACAGCTTCCAGTTCACCGGGCTTGTTCGCGGCGACGGCATCATCCGGCATCCCTTGCAGCATGGAACTCTCTTTATGAGTGCTCAGGATTTTGATGAAGTCAGCGGTCAACTCCTTATTCAGCAGCTTGCCGCTGTAGACGGCTTCCAGAAGCGTCATCATTTCTCGCGGAGTGGAAACGTTTTCTCGTCCTTCCGAGGCGGCATTCAGGTCCATCATCTTTCGCCGCAGGCGAGTGCTCTTCAGCCCCACATTGACCAGCATGGCGTTGATATCATCCATGCCTAGCCGCCCTATGAGAACGTTGGTGGCGCTGTTATCACTTACCGCAACCATGATGGTGGCCAACTCGCGCAACGTCAGCCGCGTAACGCCCGGCGTCATTCCCAGCATGATGTCACTGCCTGACACCAGATCTTCTTTGCGAACCACATAATCATCGGTCAACTTGATTTTGCCGTGCTGCGCCTGAAGAAATAGATCGGCCAGAACTGCAATCTTGATAGAGCTGGCCTGTGGCATGATCTCGTCGCCGTGCAATAGAAATTCCTTACCGGAGGCCAGGTCTTTAATTGCCACGGCCAATACTCCATCCAGGTTGGTATCGACTTTTGCAATGTTGTCCTGCAGCTTGCGCCAGAGAATTTCCTGCTTCTCTGCTTCGGGTTGGTCAGGACAGCATTGCGCGAAGGCGGCCTGCCCCGCGGAAATCGTTAAAATCAACATCAATGCGGCTTTGGCTTTAATCATGGAGATGTGCAGTGTACATCAATCGCCTCGACCATCAGAATGCACAGCCGGCCGAACGAGCTGCCGGGCGTATACTCGATGGCATGGCGCATATCGAATCGCATGCTCCGGGATCTTTCTGCTGGATTGAATTAGGAACCACAGACCAACAAGCCGCAAAAACTTTCTATGCAAAACTATTCGGCTGGAGTGTAAATGAGTTTCCCATGGGACCAGGAGAAACCTATTCGGTCTTCCAGTTGAACGGGCGCGATACGGGCGGCGGCTACACTTTGCGCAAGGACCAGCGCGACCAGGGAGTTCCCCCACACTGGATGCTCTTCATTGCCGTGCAAGATGCTGATGCTAAGGTCGCCAAGGTCACCAGCGCCGGCGGCAAGGTCGTGATGCCGGCAATCGACGTAATGGAACTAGGCCGCATGGCGGTATTGCAGGATCCCACGGGAGCCCTGTTTTCCATCTGGCAAGCCAAACAACACGGCGGCATCGGCGTCAAAGGCGATGGTACGCTCTGCTGGGCGGACCTGAATACCTCAGATCCTGCGCGCGCGGCCAGATTTTACTCTGACGTTTTTGGATGGCAGGTGACCAAGGGCGAAAACGACCCGTCTGGCTACCTCCATATAAAGAACGGTGAACATTTCATTGGCGGCATGCCGCCGGCAGGGATGTCTGGAGCAAATGCTCCGCCACACTGGATGTTGTATTTTCAAGTGGCAGACGTCTCCGCAACCGTTAAGCAGGCTTCAGCAGCGAACGCCATGGTCATGATGCCGTCAACGGATATTCCCAACGTGGGAACCATGGCTGTGGTTGCCGATCCGCAAGGAGCAGTGTTTGCGTTGTTCAAGTCAGCGCGGGGATAAATGGCAAATCAGCCGTATAGGCTCCTGCATGAGCAGCTTGTTCGCCGTCCGCTCGAAGAGGTTTTTGAATTCTTCGCGCGCGCGGAAAACCTTGAGACGCTTATACCGGAATGGCTGAATTTCAAAATCGACAGCATCAATCCTGAGCCGGTGCAGAAAGGCACGTTGATTAACTACAAGCTGCGTGTCCGCGGATTGCCTTTGCGCTGGACCAGTGAAATTCAGGAATGGAATCCACCCGCCGGTTTTGTAGATTTGCAGACCCGCGGCCCTTACAAACTCTGGCACCACACGCATAAATTTATCGCCGAAGGCAATAACACCAGGATCATCGATGAGGTCCTTTATGACCTGCCATTCGGGCCGCTGGGAAAAATTGCTCACACCCTGATGGTGAAATCGGATGTGGAAAAGATTTTTCAATACAGGGAAATGAAAATTCGGGAATTATTCGGGTAAGCAGAGTTCTGCAATAGCGCCCTGGTATCTCTTGCTTTACAATCCCTTGGCAACTGCATCTTACCTTTGTTGATGTCACTTCGATGAGTTCTCATCCTAAAGGCTTTTTTGTCCGCAATTTCGGACTCCGAGGCATCGCCATTTTTGAGGCCCTGAAGGGCCTGGCGGCGCTGGCCATCGCTATTTGGGTGCTTACCCTGTTGCACAAAGATATGGTCCGCGTGGCGGAGCGTCTGCTGGAGGCCCTGCATATCGGCCTGGACCGCCATTTCGCCCAGCGCATTCTGCGGGCCGCCGGACGCATCACGGACAAGAACCTCTGGATGTTCATCAGTGTGATCGTTGTGTATACCTCGGTCCGATTCACTGAGGCTGTGGGCCTGTGGCTGGAAAAGGAATGGGCTGAATGGTTCGCCCTTCTCTCCGGCGCACTGTACATGCCATACGAAATCTTTGAGCTGCTCCGGCACGCCACTGCTTTGAAGTGGGGAATCTTCGGGACAAATCTCATTATCGTCGTTTATATGGCGTGGCTGCTGAATGACTCACGCAAGCGCAAGAACCTCGCTGTCCAAAGGGCCGAGCTGTCAGACTAGCCCTGACGGCCGTCTGGATGACGATGTTTTTAGACAGTCGTCATCAACTCTACTTCGTCTGGTACACCGTTTTGCCGCCAACTACCGTGCGCAATACTTTGGTTTTGAGAATCTCCTGCGGTGCAACTTTGGTTATGTCACGATCCAGGACCACCATGTCGGCGACCATGCCGGGTTTCAACACGCCCTTGGAATTTTCGGCAAATTCGGCGTAGGCAGCGCCAGTGGTATAGGCGGCAATCGCCTGATGGATATCGATCTTCTGTTCCGGAAAATATTCTTTGGTGCCGGCTTCATTTTTGCGCGTTACGGCACAGTAGATGCCGCGGAACGGAGTGATTGGTTCCACAGGATAATCAGTCCCGAAAGCCAGAACGACCCCGTCATCCAGAAACTCCTTCCACGCATACGAATGGCGTGCCCGTTCGGCGCCGATATGTGACACGGCCCAATTCATGTCCGTCAGCAGATGGTTTGGCTGCATGGACGCGATCACACCCAGATCTTTGAATTTCTTGTAATCTTCCGGCGCCACGACCTGTGCATGCTCAATACGAAAACGGAAATCGCGCTTGCCGCTTTGCTGTTCAGCCAGAGCAAATGCGTTCAGCGCCATGCGTGCTCCGCGATCGCCAATGGCATGAAAGCCCATCTGGAATCCGGCTTTCGCCCGCTCCACAGCCAGTTGATTGAGCTTGTCCTGTTCATAGCGAGGAATGCCGGCATTCTTAGGGTCATCGTCGAACGGGGCCAGCATGGCCGCGGTACGCGATCCAAGTGAACCGTCCATGAAGCCCTTGAGCATCGTGGTGTGCAGCATGGGATCGCCGGCAGGATGGTGATCGCGCGAAGCTATCAGCTTTTCAAGTGGCGCATCAAAAGGCAGCCATTCAGCGATTCGCAGCGTCAGCTTGCCTTCTTTTTCCATTTGCTCATAGGTCAGGAAATCTTCCCAGTCAGAGTTGTCCTGGGCAGAGGTGATGCCATGTTGAGCGGCGTCCTGCAGAGCCAGTTCAGCAGCCTTTCTGCGCAGCGCCATTGTGGGCGCAGGAATCTTTTCACCAACTAATCCCATTGCCGTTTCGCGCAAAATGCCTGTGGGTTCGCCTTTTTCGTCTTTATCAATCTTTCCGCCATGAGGATCCGCGGTACTTGATGTAATGCCCGCTGCTTTCAATGCTGCACTGTTCGCGATGGCAATGTGCCCGTCCACGCGATTGAAGATTGCCGGATGATCGCCGGTGACGGCATCGATGTCAGCCCGCGTGGGCGTCTCCTGCACGGCCCACAGTGTATGGTCCCAGCCGCGGCCAGTGATCCACTCACCTGGCGCTGCCGTCTTCACCCGCGCGGCAATGCGGCCTTTCATATCTGCCAGTGATTTGACCCCGACCAGATCGACGTTCAGTTTTTCAAAGCCACCAGATCCCAGGTGAACGTGCGCGTCATTGAATCCGGGCATGGCAAAATGGCCGCCGAGATCGACGACCTGGGTTTTTGCCCCTTTTAATTTCTGAATGTCCGAGTTGGATCCGACGGCGATGATTTTGCCATCAGCGATGGCGACGGCCTGGACCCGCCCAGATACCATGGCGCCTGCAAACTGAGGGTCAGCGCCGCTTTTGTTTACCCCCGAGACGGCACCCGTATAGATATCGCCATTCACGAAAATTACGTCAGCGGTGGATGGCTGTTGTGCTTCTGCAAGGCTTGTCATTGTTTGTCCAAGAAACGTGATTCCCAGTAACGGCACAAGGGTAGCGATCAATCTCATTCGTCAACTCCGGTCAGTGCCAGCAGCGTAAGCAGGATTCTCTTCAGGCCCAAATCGCGATTCGTACAGTCAAACCATTCCCGCAGCGTGTGCGCGCCGCCGCCATCGCCCCCGCAACCAATCGTAGTAGCTTCCCGTCCCAGCGCCAGGGGCACGTTGGCATCCGTGGACGCAAGCCGGGGAATCGACTTGATGCGGAGATGAGCATCCACTGCACGAATCACTTTTATCATGCGCGAGCCTTCTGGCAATTCAGCAGCAGGCCTGTCACCGATGGTCTCAATGGTAAATCGTACTTTGGCTTCGCCGGCCCGATAAGACAATGGCACCTCGCTCCACGCTTCATCGATGCACTCGCGCAGCCTGGTTTCAAGTCGCTGCAATTCCTCTTTGGAAGCGGAGCGCAGGTCCACACGTGCAGTGGCCGATTCGGGAATCGAATTCACTGAGGTGCCGCCCTGAATTACGCCGACGTTGAACGTGGTGCGCGGGCTTTGCGGAACTTCTCCTTCACTGAAGCGCGCCAGCGCACGCGCCAGCAGCAGAATTGGATTGGGAATCCCAAAGTCGCTCCAGGAATGCCCGCCGGGACCGCGAAAGGTCACTTCGAATCGCCGGCTGCCCAACGCCTGCGTGACATATGTGTCCGTTCCCGCGCCATCAATCACCAGCAGCGATCGCAGAGTCTCTTTCCATGGCGGCGAAGCAAAAAGGTGGCGCATACCGCGCAGGTTACCCTCGCCCTCTTCACCTACGTTTCCAATGAACACCACGTTGGATGACAAGCGCAGGTCAGAGCGCTTAAGCGCCGAAGCCAAAGCCAATATCGCCACCAGGCCGGCGGCGTTGTCGCTGATTCCCGGACCAAACAGGCGGTTCCCTTCTTCACGCGTTTCCAAACGCGTGCCCATGGGGAAAACTGTGTCGAGGTGCGCGCTCATCCCGAGGACCGGGAGAGCTGACGGAGGTTGCAGATAGCCGAACACGTTGCCCAGTTCGTCGACGCGTACCTGCTCCAGCCCCAGCGCGGTAAATCTTTCCGCCAGCCATTGGCTGCGCGCCGCTTCACCAAAGGGAGGCGCAGGAATTTCCGCGATTTCGCGCTGCCAGCGTCGAAACTCCAATTCCTGGTTGTGAAGGTAGAGGAACGCCGAATGAACAGCTCGCATTTCCGCAAGTCGAAATACCTCTTTTTGCGGAAGGGTTGCAGAATTTTCGGCTGAACGGCTGGGCATGTTGGAGTCAATACTATACCTGACCGGGCCTGCTCATTTTGTTCCAGCCAGCAAACGCAGTCCTAAAGAAGGCAAAAAAAACGGCCCGATGCTCAGGCCGCCTTCTGAATGATGATGATCAAGCATTAATTGTTGGGTGACGGCGAAGGAGAAGCCGCCGGTGAAGACGAAGAGGCAGGAGTCTTCGAGGTACCGCTCTTGGCTTTCTTGTGCTTCTTATTGTGTTTCTTGGTCGTGGTGGTGGTGGTCTGGGTAGTGGTCTGGTCCGTTGTGGTGGTCTGCGGCGTCGAGCTGCTGCTCTGGCCCGCTGTACTGCTTGAACTCTGTCCAGACGAGCCACTGCCGGATTGTGCCACTGCCAAAGCGCCGCCCAGAGCCAGCGCGCCAACTGTCATGAGGATCTTCTTCATTGCATTCTCCTTGATGAATAAATAAATGGGTGTGTACCCTTAGCTGTAAACAATGAATTGATGCAAGAGTTTCGGAGAAAGCAGAGCAGCGCAAAAAAAGCGGAGCAGCACAAAAAAAACAAAGCGGCCAAGTCAGGCCGCTTCGGAAAAAAGTTGCCCCGGGTTTATTTGGGAGTTGCAGTTGTGGTGCTGGGAGTGCTGCTCTTCTTGGCCGCCTTCTTGGTGGCTTTCTTTCCGTGGGAATGCTTGTGCTTGGTGGTTGTGGTGGTTGTGGTTGTTTTGGTGGTGTCTCCGCCCTGGCTGGCTTGGGCAAAGGCAAGGCTCGCGCCCAGCAACATGGTGCATACAACTGTAAACAGCTTCTTCATCGCAGTCTCCTATTGAGGAATATCACAGTATTGAGGGATATTGCGTGTTAGCAGTTCCCCGATTAATAAATGAAACCCTTAGAGAGCATGATAGTTGCGGTTGAGCGAGTCGCACCCCGGGCGCAAACCTTAGTCCTTGCCTAAACCTTCGCTGAAGTGTCACTGCAAAATGCAAGGATCTCGTCTTCCGTAAGGCAGCGGTCTGAGGCCTTGGCTGATTGGAAGATGCGATCAACCAACTCGTCACTTGGAGAGAATCCTTTACGCTCCAGCCAGAAGATCACGTTCGACTTCCCACTCATCGGACCAATTTCAATGACCTGTTCCAGCCCGAAGTAGTGAGAGGGTACACCCGAATAAACAGAGTTGGCTAGTTCCCGATCGCCTTTCTTAAATGCTTTTATCACAGCCGCAGCATGTACCCCCGTCGCTGTACGAAAGGCATCTTCGCCCAGCACCGGATAGTTCCGCGGAATCGGAACGTTTGTGGCCTCAGACACAACGGAGCAGTATTCTTTCAAACTGGTCAGGTCCTGCTGGTCCCATGGCGGCACGCCCATCAATTTCAAATTAACCAGCATCTGGTCCATCTGGGTGTTGCCGACTCGTTCCCCGATGCCGAGCGCAGTGGCATGCACGCAATCTGCGCCTGCAGCCAGGGCAGCCAGCGAATTTGCGACACCAAGTCCGCGATCAGAATGCCCATGCCAGTCCAGGCGGATTTTCTCACCCGAAGGCTTGATGACCTCATCAATCACAAAACGAATCAGAGCATGAACGCCAGCCGGCGTGGAATGGCCGACCGTATCACAGACAACGATCGCGGTCGCGCCGCAGTGAATGGCCGTCGAATAGAGGCGCTTCACGGTTTCAGGGTCACAGCGCGATGTGTCCTCGGTAACGTACATAACTTCCAGGCCCAGTGAGCGCGCATACTTTACGGCCTTCTCGGTGGTGGTGAGAAGAAAGTCATCAGTCCAGTTTTCGGTGTAACGGCGAATGGGGCTCGATCCCAGAAAGCACGCGGCTTCAATGGCGATGCCGGCACGCTGCGAAATTTCCGCGATGGGACGAATATCATTCTCATGGGTGCGGGCGGCACAGTTAGGCTTGATCTTCATGCGGCTGTTGGCGATCTCACGCGCCAGCCGTTCCACATCCGCCACTGCGCGCGGCCCGGCGCCCGGCAGTCCGATGTCGAGCATATTAATGCCCAGTTGCTCCATTAGATGAAGGATTCGAATCTTGTCTTCAATGGCCGGATCTTTTACCGAGGGCGACTGAAGGCCGTCACGCAGAGATTCGTCATTCAGCAGTACGGCATGGCCCGGTTGAAACTGACCGCCTGAAACGGAATTCCAGTCGTAAATAAGGTGAGAATGTTTGAGCGCCACTTTTTAAACTCCAAAGCGTCTTTCCGTACATTTTACTTTAGAGCGGCTTACGCTTAAGGAACGATTGCGTGCTTTTCAGGGCTCCTGACATCTTTTTTGTTAAGCGCCCTGCGAAAAGCAGATTAATAAACCCACTCATCTGCTGGCGGAAGCCTGGGCCGTAACCGTACCACCATAGCTTTTTCATTCGCGGCAGACGGTCAGAATCCACATACTTTGGCCAGACCGTCTCTTCCAGCCCAAATCTTCCATGTGTGCGGCCGATGCCACTGGCCTTGACTCCTCCATGTGGCGCTTCGCTGATGCCGAAGCAGGCAATCACGTCATTCACCATCACCGTACCTGCCTTGATGCGGCCGGCGATCATTTCGCCGTGGGAGCGGTTCCGGGTCCACACGCTGGCAGCCAGGCCAAACTCGGAGTCATTCGCCATGGCGACGGCCTGATCCTCATCGCGAAAACTGCAGACCGGAAGCACCGGGCCAAACGTCTCTTCGCGCATGACGTTCATGGAGTGGGTCACATCCGCAAGGATCGTCGGCGAAAAAAAGCATGGACCAAGTTGCGAGACAGCGTTGCCGCCCGCCAGCAATCGCGCGCCGTGAGCAATAGCATCATCCACGTGGTTCTGCACAGTACGTAGTTGGCGTTCATGAATCATTGGGCCGATATCCGTCGCTGGATCACTGCCATCCCCTTGCTTCAACTTCGCCGTTTTCGCTACACACGCCTGCAGGAACTGTTCATAGATTGAATGATGGACATAGCAACGTTCAACGGAGAGGCAGGTCTGCCCGGAATTCATGAACGCACCCCAGATGGCCGCACTGGAAGCAACGTCCACATCAGCGTCCTCCAGCACAACCATGGGATCTTTGCCTCCGAGTTCCAGCACCACTGGCAGCAATCTGGCGGCGGCGGCCACGGCCACCTTCTTGCCGGTTGCCACGCTTCCGGTAAAGATCAGCTTGTCGATGTTCGACTCGAGCAAGGCGCCGCCCGCTGCGCCTTCGCCTGTAACCACCTGTAACAAATCCGCATCGAGTCCCGCCAGGCGAAGAAGACGTTGCAGTTCCAGGGAAGAAAATGGCGTGAATTCTGAAGGCTTCAGCACCACGGCGTTACCCGTGATCAGCGCCGTGAGCGTCTGGACCGAAGGCAGACTGAAGGGATAGTTCCACGGGCTGATGATGCCGATCACGCCGTAAGGCTCGCGCACAAGAATTCCCTGTTTGAGCTTCATGATGGGATTGGCGTGCGGCACCCGCTCTGGAAGCAGAAATTCCGGAGCATGATCGACGAGAAATTTGATTCCGTCCAGGACTACCAGCACCTCAGTGGACAAAGCTTCGGCCATGGGCTTGCCGGCTTCGCGGGTGATGACTTCGGCAACTACATCCTGCTGTTCGCACAGGAGCGCTTGAAAACGCTTTAAGACTGCCACCCGTTCCGCAATGGGCGTGGCCGCCCAGCGCTGCTGCGCGGTATGCGCGCGCGTCACGGCCTGGGCAATCTCTTGTGCAGTCGCGATTGGGACTGTGCCAATCATCTGTTGCGTAGCTGGATTGGTCACGGCAATCTCACTCGTCGGACGCGGCAACGCTGCGGTGGAGACAGGATTCATAGTCGCTCAATATTCTACGCTTACCAGAAATAAGCCATGCGCCGGGGCAGTAGCGCCGGCGGCGGAGCGGTCACGCTCCGCCAGAATTTTCCGTATGTCCACAGCAACTGGCCCGCGCTTCCCTGTCATCAGGAACGTCCCGACCAGGTTCCGCACCATGTGATGCAGGAAGCCGCTGCCTCTGACTTCATAAATGAGTTCCGGCCCCTGGCGGCTCCATTGCGAAGAAAATATCGTCCGTATATTCGCAGGCGCAATGGTTTCACCATTGAATTCTGAATCGTTTGTACCGGCAAGAGCATCTCTACGCTCGGGATCGACTGCGGCAAATGAAGTGAAATCATGCGTGCCGACAACGAGTGCGGCGGCCTCCATTATGTGACCTTCATTTAGCGGGTAGGGATGGTGGTACACGTAACGGGCAAGAAAAGGCGGACAGATTTCGTCGCGATAAATTCGATAACGGTAGGTTTTCGCCCTGGCCGCTTTGCGCGCGTGAAAGTCGCGCGATACGTCTTCCACGGAAAGGATACGAATGCTTTTCGGCATTACGTCATTCAAGGCTTTGCGCAGATTGTCCGGCGGAATCGGCGACTCGATGCTGACCGTGGCAACCTGGGCCAGCGCATGCACTCCGGCGTCAGTGCGACCGGAACCCTGTGGCAGCGTCTTTTCGCCGGTCAGGTGTTCGATTGCGGACAGTAAAGTGCCTTGAATGGTCGCGAGGCCCGGTTGGACCTGCCATCCTGCAAAATCCTGGCCATCGTACGCCAAAATGATTTTCAAATTACGCGCCATGGAGTTTGGAAAAACACTTTTTAACGCCGTTGATGCTGCTGAGCCGATATACTAACGAGTTTCCGCTAGTCATTACTGTTACGCCATCTGGAACTTCAGGTGAGGCTGTTACGTATTCAGGGTGACGGAAAACAGGATTTCCAGTCTCTATACATTACTCGAACCACATTTGCTTGAGTTGGGAGAATAAGAATGTCCGTGGCTTTTATCCGTAGTGGCTTCGCCAAGAAGCTGGTAGCACTGGTCTGCCTTTTTACATTGACCGCGGCAGCGCAGCAGACAAACACGTCATTGTCGATTCAGCCGTCGGCGGAGCAGGGCTCAACCCCGAGCGGGCAAAAGACTGCCGGGGAGCCGACGGGCGCCCATGAACCGAATTACAACCTGCCCCACCCGACAGGCGTTGACTATTCCGTCCCGGTCAAGCTGCTTCCCAACCCGTTCGCTCGTTATTCGCCGCGGAGCGTACCAGCACCCGCATTCACCAATGCGCCCAAAATCGAACAGCTCATCCAGAACGGCAAGCTGATGCTTTCGATGAATGATGCGGTCGCCATCGCGCTCGCGGACAACCTAGATATTGCCATCGCGCGTTACAACCTGCCCATCGCGGATACTGACATCCTCCGCACCAAGGCGGGCGGCACTCCCCTCGGAGTCAATTCGGGCGTGGTTGCAAACACGCCGGGAGCAGGCACTGGGGGCATCGGCTCAGGCGTGACTGGAGCAGGCGCTGGCGGCACCACAGCCGGGGCTGGCGGCGCTGGCACAGGTCAGGGAGGTATTGTGGGATCCACCAGCGGTGCGGGTCCGCTGCCTGATAATTTTGATCCGGTCCTGAGCGGAAGTTTTCAGATTGAGCATGCAACAATTCTGTCGGCGAACGCTTTTTCTGGAAGTACAGCCGCGATCCATTCGAATTCTACGGCTGGAAACTTCACCTATTCTCAGGGGTTTTCTCCCGGCACCGCCCTTACCGTTAGCTATAACAACACCAGAAATTCAAATGACAGCGGGTCCAATTTCTTCAACCCGCAGCTGAATTCATCTTTTCGTGCTACAGTCCGGCAGCATCTTTTACAAGGATTTGGACCATCGCTCAACACGCGTCTCATCCGGCAGGCAAAGAACAGCAAGAAGATCACGGAAGAAGGCTTCCGCCAGCAGGTGATCTTCACCGTCAGCCAGATTGAAGGAATTTACTGGGACCTGGTCAATGCCTATGAAGACATGAAGGTAAAGGAAAGATCGCTTGGTCTGGCACAGAAGACCTTGTCAGACAACCAGAAACAGGTGCAGATCGGAACCCTGGCGCCGTTGGACGTGGTTCGCGCGCAGAGCACGGTCGCAAGCGCGGAGCAGGACTTGATCATCTCCCGAACCAATCTGCAACTAGAGCAGTTGACGATAAAGAATGCGCTCACCCGCAGCCTTCCCAACGGCTCACCCTTGCTGACAGCTGAGGTGATCCCTACAGATACCGTGCAGATTCCTGCTCAGGAAAACCTGCCTCCTGTCGAGGAGTTGATCAAGATGGCCATGGAGAACCGTCCTGATTATCGCCAGCTCAAAATAAACCTGCAAAACAGTGAAATTAACATTCAGGGCGCCAATAATGGACTGCGGCCGGTAGTTGATCTGCTTGGCTTTTACGGTGGGGCGAGTCTGGGTGGAGTTGGCAATCCCAACCCAATTCTTTTGACTGGACAAACACCGCCGCCCATCCCGCCACCCACTGGGTTCGGCGATTCCTTCACCAACCTGTTCAACTCTACTGCACCAGACAAAGGTGTAGCCATCAACATTCAGATCCCGCTCGGGAACAGGTCAGCTCAAGCCACACAGGTTCGTTCCCAGCTTGAATACCGGCAATCCCAGTTGAACCTTAAGCAGCAGGAAAACCTGATCGCGATCAACGTCCGCAATGACGCATTCACGGTAGAACAGAACCGTGCCCGCGTAACCGCCGCGCAGCAGGCTCGCGAATTGTCGGCACAAACACTGGATGCCGAGCAGAAGAAATACAACCTGGGCGCATCAACTTACCTTGCTGTCCTTCAGGATGAACGTGATCTGGCCCAGGCGGAATCAAACCTGGTTTCCGCCATGACCAACTATGCCAAGTCTCGTGTTCAGCTTGATAAGGACACGGCCCAGACATTGGATCGCAACAACATCAAGATCGACGAAGCGGTTACGGGAAGCGTTAAGACGCTGCCGACGATCCCAGGAACTGTCCAGAACAAAACTGCCATCCAGGAGGTGACAGCGCCACCGCAGCCACCCCCGGCGCAGCAGCCACCGAAGTAGACAGGCTCTCAACTACTTTTGTACTAACCCGGCTGATCATTCGGCCGGGTTTTTTTGTTCAAACGTTCGTCAAACGACAGGCGTGTCTGGCTATCAGTCCACAATCAAGGTGTCTACCTTAGCTTGCTTGAATTTCCAGCAGCAACTCTGTTCATTCCACATTTTTTGAGATATATTAGGCGCGCATCCCCCCTGCTTAGCCCTGACAACTATCACGCTTGAGGTTGGTTCCTATGCGATTTCTCCGCCCTGTTCTATGTACTTTATTCATAACATTTTCAGTCCTGGCCAATGCCCAGGACGAGAAATGGGTCCCTATATCTCCGCAGGAGCAGCAGCTAAGTGCAGTGCCGGGAAATCCGTCAGCGCCGGCGGTTCAGCTTTACTATTCGCAGTATGTTGACCATGCAACGGCCGAGAACGAAGCAGAGTTTATTTATCGTCGTATCAAGATCCTCACCGACAAAGGCAAGGACTTCGGCGATGTCAAGGTTGAGCTACCTCCCGGTTCCAAGCTGGCCCATCTGAAAGCTCGCACCATCCACCCCGATGGCAAGGTCATTGAGATGGATGACAAAGCTTTTGCATCAACTCTGATCAAGGGCCGAGGCTACAAGGTGATGGGAAGTTCGTTCACTCTGCCTGACGTCACCGTGGGAAGCATTATTGAGTACAAGTACAAGCTTGATCTTCCACCGAACCAACTGTTCGATCCAGTGTGGCATGTGCAGGGAGATCTGTACGCTCTCAAGGAGATTTTCAAGTTCCGGGCCTACACGGGAGCATTCGTAAACACCGTTGGTTCAGGAATCTCAGCCACCTACAGGCTACCGCCGGGAATGAAGCCGCAGCGTAAAGGCGAGGGATGGGAACTTGAGGCGGAAAATGTCCCTGCCTTTGAAGCTGAACCTTTCATGCCACCAGGCGATCAGTTCATCTATCAGGTCAATTTCCGGTATGGCGGCAAGGAAATGGGCAGTGGCGACCGCTTCTGGGTGGACCTCGGCATAAAAAGGAGCCTTGCGGCTGAGAATTACATCGGAAACTCGCGTGAGATCAGAGATGCGGCAAGTCAGGCTGTGGCAGGCGAGACCAACCCGGAGAAACAACTTCGAAAACTGTACGCGCGCGCACAACAGATCAGAAACCTGACCTACGAACGCCAGCGCAATCAGGAGGAGATGCAGAAAGAGGGGCTGCGGGGAAATCAGACCGCACAGGATGTTCTCTCTCATGGGTATGGTGACCGTGACGATGTAACCAAATTCTTTGTGGCATTGGCCCGGGCCGCCGGTTTTGACGCCATACCGGTTGACGCATCCAGCCGCGGTAACAAACTGTTCAATAAGAACGAATTGAATGCATCGCAACTGGATACCGAAGTTGCCGTGGTCAAACTGAATGGCAACGATATCTACCTTGACCCCGGCACGCGTTTCTGTCCTTTTGGCTTGATGCGCTGGATCAGGACCGCCACAGAAGGATTGCGGCTCGACAAAAAAGGCCCCAGCCTCGTGATGCTTCCGCCCTCCGACCAGGGAAAAGCCGTTACCGAAAGAAGTGCTGACGTTACGGTTGGGGCTGACGGTACGCTTAAAGGACAGATCACGGTTCAGTATTGGGGAATAGAAGCGCTGGAAAGGCGGCTTGATGCCCTGGAAACCGATGAGGCGGGCAGGAACAAGAAGCTGGAAGACGATCTGAGTGAGCGGCTCCCCAGGGGCGCCATTGTGAAGTGCAAGGATTCCAAAAACTGGGAAGGCACTGACCAGGCAATTGAAGTGACTTTCACCGTGGAAATTCCATCCTATGGCGCGCTGGCAGGAAAGCGCCTGCTTACACCCGTCAGCCTTTTCCAGACAAAACAAATGGATGCCTTTAAGCCGTCTGAGCGAAAGTTTCCTGTGTATTTTTCCTACCCATTTTGCGAGTCTGACGAAGTCCATCTAAAAGTTCCGGCTGGATTCACCCTGGAAACTGCCCCTCAACAACAAAACGTGACCCTGCCTTACGCCAGCTATCAGAGCGTGAGCCAGTTCGACGGCAAACAGGTCTTAACACAGCGCCAATTAGTGCTGAACGGCATGTTTTTTCCCGTGGATCGCTATGCGGAACTGAAAGGGTTTTTCAATAAGGTACAGGCTGGAGACGAACAGCAGGCAGTCCTGCAAGGAGGCAACACCAGTGGTCAAAAAGGTAATTAGCGCAGGGCTTTTTCTTTTCCTTTTGAACGTGTTTCCTGCGGCCGCCAGCGCCGGTGTGCCAGACTGGGTGCGATCTCTCGCCCAGCAACCGGTGAAGAAATACGCGGATGATGCTAATGCTGTGGTCCTGCTGGATGAGAAAGAGACCACCGTCCGGAACAACGGCGAAATGGTTGACCACCAGCGTATCGTTTTCCGTATCCTGCGTCCCGAAGGAAAGCACTATGCGGATTTTCCTGTGCACTTTGATCAGGAAACCAAACTGAACTACCTGCGGGGCTGGAGCATCACCACCAAAGGACAGGAATACGAATCCAAGGACAAAGACAATTTTGAGCGTAGCGATGCGACCGACGAAGTGTTCTCATCCGCAAAAATGAAAATCGTTGTGCTTCCAGGCGCGGACGTGGGCACAGTTGTGGCATTCGAGTACGAGCGCAAGCGCCGGCCCTATCTTTTCCAGGACTTCTGGTTTTTCCAGGATACGATTCCGGTTGAAAGAAGCCGTTATACGTTGCGCTTACCGGCCTCATGGGAATACCGCGCCGACTGGATCAATCACTCCGAGCAAAAGCCTATGGAGCAGGCGGGTACGTATGTATGGGAAGTGTCCGACGTCCCCCGAATCGAGGATGAACACAACGAACCTCCCTACCGCGCTCTGGCCGGGCAAATGATTATTACTTTCTTTTCGGCCACTGTGCGCAACCAGACGTACCATTCATGGAAAGACCTTGGCATCTGGTACTCGCAGTTGACCACCGGAGTCCGTGACGCGAGTCCGGCTCTTACAGCCAAGACACAGCAGTTGGCTCCCTCCACAATGCCTCTCTGGGAGCGAGTCTCGGCTTTATCGCGGTTTGCGCAACGCGACGTTCGTTACGTGGCCATCGAGATCGGCATTGGCGGCTATCGCCCTCATCCGGCCGCAGACGTCTTTGCTCATCGTTACGGAGACTGCAAAGACAAAGCTACAGTCTTGAGCTCCATGCTGGCACAAATCGGAGTTAAGTCTTTCTACATGCCGATCCATGCGACTCGCGGGATCTATACCGAGAAGACGCCACCGAATTCGGGCTTCAATCACGTGATCCTGGCGATTCAGCTTCCAGACGGCAGCTATCCCAAGGGACTGGCAGCCATGGTGGAACATCCCAAGCTGGGTCACCTGTTAATTTTTGATCCCACCAACGAATGGGTGCCGATCGGCCAGTTGCCCTACTACGAGCAGGACAGCTTCGCACTGCTGGTGACTGACGACGGCGGCGAACTCACACACTTGCCTGTCAGCACGCCTGATCTAAACCGGATTCGCCGAAACGCCAAGCTGAATCTTCTGCCTGACGGAAGCCTGCAAGGCGAGATTGAAGAAACGTTTTCCGGCTACCCGGCCATGCTGAACCGCGAGTATCTGGAAACGGAAAGTCAGCATGACCGCAACAAGAACATCCAGCATTTCCTGGGCAAGAACCAGAACAACTTCCAGGTGGACGCGTTCAACATTGAAAACGCTGACGACATAACCAAGGACCTGGTGGTGCGCTTTACATTCACCGCCAACCACTATGCCAAGAACGCCGGCCCGCTTCTGCTGGTGCGTCCGCGGGTGATCGGTGAGATGGCCGGTGCGTTCGACGGCACAAAACCACGCCACTATGCGTACGACTTTGCCGCGCCATTCACGCGCAGTGACTCGGTGGAAATCAACCTGCCTGAAGGCTATGGCGTTGACGAACTTCCAACCTCAGCCAAGGGTGAATTTTCCTTCGCTCAATATCAGAGCAAAACGGAACAGGCCGGCAACATTTTGAAATACAGCCGCGAGTACAAGATGCAAGCCACCTCAGTCCCGGTGGAAAAGTATGATGACCTGCGCCATTTGTTTTCCCAGATCATCACCGACGAAAAGAACATGGCGGTGCTGAAAAAGAAGAACTAAAAGCGCCGCGCCTGCGGAATCATAGTTTCGGCGAGGAATTACATCTTATGAAGATGTACCTGCAACGTTGTCTTGGATGTCTGGTGATCGGACTAAGCCTCGCAGGAAGTGCTCTGCCTTCCGGGCTTTCCAGGACCTGGCTGCCGGTGACTCCGCAGGACCTCAAGCAGGAAGTGCCCGGAGACAAGACCGCCGCGGCCATCCAGTTGTACTACGCTGACGAAATTGAAGACGTGGATCACGATGAATACTTTTACGAAAGGGTAAAGGTACTCAGAGAATCCGGGAAAGACCATGGCAACGTGGAAATTCCGGTCTTGCCCGGCACGTCCATCCATGACCTGGAAGCGCGCACGATACACCCTGACGGATCGATCGTGGCGTTCTCCGGCAATACCTATGACACCACCGTTTTGCGAGGCAAAGGAATCAAGATACAGGCCAAAACCTTCGCTTTCCCTGAAGTCAGCGTCGGCAGCATCGTCGAATATAAATACCGTCTTCACCGTGACGACAACAGCTTTCCCAACCAGACATGGACCGTTCAGCACGATCTCTACACCGTAAAAGATCACTTCTTTTTCCGTTTTGACAAACGAAGCGGGCGGGCCGTTTCCTGGGTGACCACAGGCGGATTCAGCCAGGACCCGCAACAAAGGCCCGGCGCGTTTGAAATGGACGCCGAAAACGTTCCGGCGTTTGAAAAAGAAGAGCTCATGCCTCCGGAGGATGGCTACCGATTTCTGGTGAAGTTTTATTATGGCGGGACTGAGATGGTTTCCGCCTCTGCTTACTGGTGGGAGTACGGTTCAGGGATCGCGAGCTATTTCAAACAATTTATAGGAGAGCGCAAAGAAATTAGACAGGCCGCAGAACAAGCAATCGGCAATGAGCCCGATCCTGAGGCCAAGCTCAGGAAACTCTATTCACGGGCCCAGCAAATCGAAAATCTCAGCTTTGAAAGACACCGCACCAAACAGGAACAGAAAAAGGAAAATTTAAAGAAGAACGAAAACATAGAAGACGTCTTACATCACGGCTACGGCGAAAGTGGCGCGATAACCGCCCTTTTTGTGGGAATGGCCCGCGCCGCCGGCTTTGATGCTTCTCTCGTGATGGTATCGAGCAGAAGCACCAGGCTGTTTGACGACCGCATCATGTCGATTGGGCAATTGGATTCGCTGATTGCGGTAGTGTGGATCAATGGGAAGCGGTTTTATCTTGATCCTGGAACCCGGTTCTGTCCCTTCGGCACTCTGCGCTGGATGCACACCGCGACCTACGCAATGGACCTGAAACACCCCGGAGACCTCATTCAGATTGCGGGCGACACTTTTACTGCTGCCACCACGAAGCGAGCAGCCCAGTTTGATCTCATGCCGGACGGGAACCTTAAGGGTACAGTGACATTGACCTTCACTGGCGCCGAGGCCCTTGAACAGCGACTGGCCGCCCTTGAAACGGATGAACCGGGACGCAATCGAGATATTGAAAACGAGTTAAAGGACCGCCTGCCGGCTGAGAGCGTGGTCAAGTTCACAGAGTCGAGCGGATGGTCAGATTCACGTGAGCCCCTGACGGCAACATTCGCTGTAGAGATACCTGGATTTGCATCGTCTGTGGGCAAGCGCCTGTTGCTACCCACAGGGATATTTGACTCCACCAGGAGAGTTCGCTTCACATCTCCAACCCGCAAGTATCCCATCTACTTTCACTATGCTTATCTGGAGTCAGACAAAGTCACCATCACCGTACCCGATGGCTTCTCCGTGGAAAGCGTTCCCGAACAAGAGGAAGTCAAGCTGGCCTATGCACGGTATGCCCGGAGAGCAACCGTCAATGGCAAGACGCTGTCCGTGGAGCGGGCCTTGCTGTTCAACGGAGTGTTTGTGGACACGGACCGCTACTCAGAATTCAGGGATTTCTTTGGCAAGGTGAACAGCGGTGACCAATTACAAAGCGTGCTTCGATCGACCGTATCTGACGCGCAAAAAGCGAATTGATTTCCAATCCTGGGAGAACCTCGCAAAATGAAACGTGATCGCACTTTGCTGCTTGCCTGGCTCCTGTTGGCGCCGGTGTTGTGCGTTGGGCAAAGCTATGATTGGGTTCCACTGACCCGGCAAGAGTTTCAATTTAAGGAGGTCCCCGGGAACGCCGGAGCAGCAGCGGCCCTGCTGTACCATGCCGACTACATCACATACGTGAGTGATTACGACCAGAGCGAGTTCGTTTACAACCGGATCAAGGTTCTGACGGATGCGGGCAAATCTCAGGGGAATATAGCGATTCCGCTAGCGCCATGGATCAAGATTCACGATCTTCAGGCACGCACCATTCACCCAGACGGCAGTATTTCTGATTTCAACTCCACGCCTTTTGAAAAGGTCATTCTAAAAGGCCGGGACTACAAATATCTGGCGGAGACGTTCGCTCTGCCGGACGTCACCATCGGCAGCATTATTGAATACAAATACCGTCTGCAAAGCAGCTGGGTACACAGCGACCATTGGGAACTGGAGCACGATCTCTTCACTGTCCGCGAGCATTTTCTTTTCAAACATGCCGGTCCATTTGCCATGTCCTATGTGGTCTTTGGAAGCAAAGCCCAGCCGGTAAAGAACAGGGAAACTTACGAGCTCGAATTATCGAACGTGCCGGCTTTCGTTTCTGAAGAACAGATGCCCGCAGCGGAAAACTACAAGGCTGCAGTGAAATTCTTCTACGGCAAAACTGACACTTCGGGCGTCCGGACCTTCTGGACGCAAGAAGCAAGACAGTGGTCGCTCCATATCAACAATTTTATCGGGGACTACAGGGACGTCCGGACCGCGGCAGCTGCGGCGATTGGAAGTGCAACTGATCCAGAGGAGAAATTGCGCCGCCTGTATGCCCGGGCACAGGAGATTCGGAACCTGGGATGGGAGGGCGAACGCAGCGCCGAAGAAGAAAAGAAAGAACACCTCAAGGACAACCAGAGCTCGGTTGACGTTCTGAAGCACGGCTACGGTTACGATCGCGACATTACAGAATTTTTTGTCGCCATGGCAAGGGCGTCAGGTTTTGATGCGTCTGTGATACTTGTTGCCAGCCGGGAACGGCGCTTCTTTCAATCCGAGTATCTTGTCGCTCATCAATATCATTCATCCATCGCGGGAGTGGCGTTAAACGGCAAAAACCTTCTGCTGGAACCTGCCACTCGGTTTTGCCCCTTCGGATCTGTTCGCTGGATCAATACCGCGACCTCGGCGCTGAAGATCGGAAAGGAAACATGGTCGTTCTTCATCATGCCGCCCGCGGGACCGGATCGAGCCTCGGTTTTAAGATCCACGAGGGCCACACTGAATGAAAACGGCTCCCTGCAAGGACGTGTCACCATCACTTTCGAAGGCGGCGAAGCCCTGGAGCGGCGACTGATTGCCTTGCAGACAGATGAGGCGGGTCGAAACAAGAGCATGGAAGAAGAAGTGACTTCATGGCTGCCCCCGCAAAGTTCCGTGAAAATGCTGGGCTCACAGGGTTGGCAACAGACGGGAGGACCGGTGATCGTCGATTTTGAAATCAACGTTCCGGGCTACGCGGTCAGCGCTGGTGATCGCCTGTTGGTGCCGGCTGCGCTATTGTCGACCAGGCGCAAAGATACCTTCAAGCGCGCAGAACGAAAATATCCCGTGTACTTTCACTATGCTTTTTCCGAGCTGAATCTAGCTATCATTGGAGTGCCTGCCGGTTTTACATTAGAGAATCTTCCGGAACCGATGGACACCAGCACATCCTTTGGGTCGTACCGAAACAGCAATAAGGCTGGAAGCAATCAGATCATTACCAGCAGTACATTGACGGTCAAAGAGCCTCTTTTTGAACCGCAAAGGTATCCTGAACTTAAGGATTTTTTCAACAAGGTACAAATCGGGGATGAAAGCCAGTTGGTGCTCAAGCGCGAAGATCCCGGTCAAGTCAAGGAGTCGCGAAAGACACATTAGATAACGCCAGATCAGCCGACAACCTCTCCGTGCCGATAGACCTGATCGGTTATCATTGAAGAAGAGGATCGACTGGGACATCTTTTATGGCAGATCAAAGTAAAACCAAGCTCCAAAGTGACGTTGCGGAAACACCCATTGCAGACGTTTTTGAAGGCCGCCACCCCTCGCCCAGCGAGAAGCAATGGGCTGAGTCCACGCTGGCGCCGGCGCTGGAAAAGGGCCCGGAAAAGCCCATTGGCGCCACTTCAGGGGTAAACCTGGATGAGAATGGCCAGGCGCAATTCACCACCATCAGCGGTGTGCCCATCCGCAGGCTTTATACGCAGGCCGATCTGCCGGAAGACTGGAATTACGAAAAATATCTGAACTACCCGGGACAGGCGCCGTTCACTCGCGGCATACACGCCAGCGGCTATCGCGGCCGGCTCTGGACCATGCGGCAGTTCTCCGGCTTTGCTTCCCCGGAGGAGACCAACGAACGCTACAAGTACCTGCTGGCCCAGGGCGGCGGCGGGCTGTCAGTCGCTTTCGATCTGCCAACGCTGATGGGATATGACTCTGATCACGCAGCCAGTGAAGGTGAAGTGGGTAAGTGCGGCGTAGCCATTGACTCGCTTGAGGACATGGAGATTCTCTTTAACGGGATTGATCTGGAGAAGACCACGGTTTCCATGACCATCAATTCTCCGGCGTCCGTGCTGTGGGCGATGTATCTGGTGGTGGCGGAGAAACAGGGCGCGGACTGGAAGAAGATTTCCGGAACGCTGCAAAATGACATTCTGAAAGAGTACATCGCACAGAAGGAATACATTTATCCCCCGGCGCCTTCCATGCGGCTGGTGATTGACACCTTCGAGTTCGGATCGAAATTCACCCCCAGGTTCAACACCATTTCTATCAGCGGATACCACATCCGTGAAGCCGGATCCACGGCGCTACAAGAGCTGGCGTTCACCATCTATGACGGCGTGGAGTACGTGGAATGGGCGCGTCGCAGAGGCCTCGATGTGGACGACTTCGGTCCACGGCTGAGCTTCTTCTTCAACTCCCATAACGATTTCTTTGAAGAGATTGCCAAATTCAGGGCGTCACGCAAGATCTGGTATCGCCTGATGACGGAACGCTTCGGCGCCAAACAACAACGGTCGTCGCTCATGCGCTTCCATACGCAGACTGCCGGGGTATCACTCACCGCCCAGCAACCTATGAACAACATTGCCCGCGTGGCCATACAGGCGCTGGCAGCGGTCCTGGGAGGCACACAGTCTCTGCACACCGATTCTTTTGACGAAGCGCTGGCGCTTCCAACCGAACAAGCCGCACGCATTGCGCTGCGCACGCAGCAGATCATCGCGTACGAATCAGGCGTGCCTCAGACGGTCGATCCGCTGGGCGGGTCGTATTTCGTGGAAAAGATGACGCTGGACATGGAAAAAGGCGCCTTCGATTATTTCGACAAGCTGGACGCCATGGGTGGTATGGTCAAGGCGATTGAGATCGGCTTTCCGCAAAAGGAAATTGCTGAAGCCTCATACCAGTACCAGCGCGCCGTGGAAGCCAGAGAGAAAGTGATCGTCGGTTCCAACGAGTTCACCATTGAAGAAAAACAGATGGAAACTCTTTACATTGACGAGACCGTGGGTGAGCGTCAGACGGCGAAGCTGAAAGCCCTGCGCTCACGCCGCGACAACGCAGAAGTTACACGGCGGCTGGACGCGCTGAAACATGCCGCGGCCCAGGAACCTGTAGTCACGAACGACGGCAACATCAGCCAGGCCAACACCATGCCCTACATCATTGACTGCGTCCGTGCGTATGCGACTGTAGGAGAAATCTGCGAAGCCTTGAAAGAAGTGTACGGAATTTATACCGAGGTCAGCATCACGTAAGAATCGCCGAGATCGCGCGTGATCGCCGACTTCGCGCGTGATCGAACACCGTTGCTCATTCACGACGACGCCGTAGATCAACAATGCCTCACCCCGCTGTCATCCTGAGCCAAGGCGGAGCGAATGCGACGACGCAGTCGAAGGATCCCGAGGATGCAAATTGTGACCATGCTACTTCAGGGAGTTCTCTCGAGAGAAGCTATTCCTAACCAAGGCGGCTTGAATTATTTTATCGATTCCGATAAATCGCCCACTGTTCCGTTCCGGCAACTTTCGCCAGCCAATCTGACTCCGCGAGCAATTGCTCGTGCTCGATATAGCGATACGCGACATAAATGGGACGTGGATTTTCCAGAGTTGACCGTCGAAGGTTCGAAAGTACCGCCGCAAACACCGGCTCCGGAAACGGATTGAATAGATAGACCAGCAGCGGTTCCAGAGGAAACTGAAAATCGCGAGCGTCCATGCAGAGAGCTTCGATGGGTGGTGCTTCTGGACGCCCTTCCCGGGCCGCCTCAACATTCTCCAGGCATGCCTGGTGCAGGCCCTGCACCAACTCTACGCCAATAATTCTGCGAAATGGATGCTCAGCCGCCATCAGCAACGCTCTTCCCTTACCCGACCCCAGATCAATGAATGTAAATTCTTCCAAGCAAGTCGTTAACGGTGGAGAAACCAGCGCCTGCATGATCTCCGCGAAGAGCCATGGATCGCTGGCATAGTACGGGCTGCCGGCCAATGTGGCTATCCACTGTATGCGAAAGCTGACATTGGCGCGGGTGGTATTTACAGAGTGCTCCAGATCGTAATCAAGATCGCCGTACCGCGCCTGGCGGTGAGAGGGTGTTAGCTCAATCATCGCCCGCCAGAAGCTGGAAGTTAGTTCGCGCAAGGTGCGCCAGACACCGTAGTGCCGCTTCCCTTCTCGCCATAACCGAGAGAGAGAACGGCTGAATTTGAAGTCGCCCGCATGAGAGCGTGCGCTGACGCCTGAAGCTAATTTAGAATCGGCTTCATTGCAATCAGCATCTCTAGAATCCGAACCCATAGAATCCAAACCCATGAAAAAAGCTCTCGACCATCTTAAAAGCGCGGACGTTCTGCTGGCATCCATTATTGAACGGGTGGGGCCGTGCAACATGACCTACCGTGAGCCGACCTTTGAAGCGCTGGCCCGCGCTATTGTCTATCAACAACTAAGCACCAAGGCTGCCTCAACCATCTTAGGCCGTTTTCAAGCGGCGGCGGGCGGCGTCCTGAGCCCGGAAAGCATACAGCAACTGAGTGTGGCGGAGATGCGGCAGGCGGGCCTGTCCAAGCAGAAGATCGGTTACATACGAGACCTGGCCGAGCACGCTATCAGCGGCAAAGTGGACTTTGCAAAACTGCCGGATATGAGCGATGAAGAAGTCATCATCGCGTTGACGGATATCAAAGGCATCGGCGTGTGGACCGCGCACATGTTCCTGATGTTTGCCTTGAGACGTCCCAATATCCTGCCGGTCGGCGATCTGGGCGTACGCATGGCGATCAAGCAACTTTACAAGAAACGCAAGATGCCGCTGGCTAAAGACATTGAAAAGATCGCGAAGAGCTGGCATCCGTACTGCAGCGTGGCATCGTGGTATCTGTGGCGCAGCCTGGAGCTGAAAGATGTGGTCGCTGCGAAGAAAGCCACGAAGAAAAAGACAACTGCGAAGGCAAAGGCGGCCAAAGCGAAGAAGGCCCGGGCGGCGAAAGCGTAAAATCAGTTTCAGCCAGCGATCGGGTCTGCTACCAGTGGCTTGTCAAAAAGCGCCATCTCCTCCGGCGTCGGCTCCTGGAATATTTCGGCCCATCGACGTAATTCGTCCTTTTCTATACAGGGATCCTCCCGGCCTCGTTGTCGCAGCCGCTCGAAGAGAACATCCAGAGGCGCAGTGAGATAGCGTAATTCGACGGCAACGCCAAGCGCGCGCGCCTTTAATCTCAAAATGTCCCGCTCACTGCGCGCCCATGTACCCCATTCGATGATTACCGTGAGCCCGAGCGATAGGAGATTCTGAGCGACCTGCCACTGTAGCACTTCGATTCTTGCGCGACTCTCTTCGTCATACAAGTCGATGCCCAGGGCCTCCATCCACTCGTCCTGACAAAAACGGACCGCAATCAACCGCGCTCTCAATCGCCTTGGCAAGCGTGGTTTTGCCCGAGCCGGGGAGCCCACAAACAATAATCAACCGAGGCCCAATACTCAATCTCGCCATGGAAAGAAATTATCCCTCATGCCAGTGGTTTTCACGAGGTAGGGCTGTCCCTGCCGCGACTTACGGAGAAAATGTTAGAATCTCTGGTTCGATTGATCGCGTTTCGTTTTCATGACTAATGACCGAAAAATCCGTGTTTTGGTGGCCAAACCTGGTCTGGATGGCCATGATCGCGGCGCCAAGGTGATCGCCCGCGCCCTGCGCGATGCCGGCATGGAAGTCATCTACACCGGCCTGCGCCAGACGCCGGAGATGATCGTGAATTCCGCCTTGCAGGAAGACGTGGATGTTATTGGCCTTTCCATCCTCTCGGGCGCGCATAACGCGATTGTTCCCCGCGTGAATGATCTGTTAAAGAGCAACAAGATGGATGACGTGCTCCTGCTGATCGGGGGCATCATTCCCGAACAGGACTTCGAGCTCATGAAAAAATCCGGCGTAACAGGAATCTTCAATCCCGGTACGCCGATGGACACGATTGTAGAATTCATCCGCAAGAACGTGCGCCCGCGCGGAGTGGTGGCTTAATAAGCTGTCGCTCCGCTCCAAGCCGCTTTTCGTGCATCCCTTCTGGTTACTTTGACTAGGCGCCCGTTGCAGCGGCCTCGTCGCGCGTGGACGGCGCGAGGCCTTATGCATAGTTCCTCGACGCATAGGCCAGACATGAGATTTCTACGCGTTTCATGTCTTACGTAGATTACTTCTTTTCCATCTGCTCCAGCGCTGCGGCAGCCTGATCTACAGCGGCGGCGTAATCATTCAGAGCTTTGCTTACGCGTCCAATTTCTTTCTCCGCTTCCGCGTAATGCTTCTCTTCAATCCCTTCGCGTACGCCGGGTAAAGTCTTCGACCCATAGCCGGTATAAAAGCCCGGAGCGTAAATCAGGTGCCGGTACCACGGACGGCGCGGCAGTCCGCCAGAATTTGTGAGCTTGCGTTCAGCCAGCATCAAGTTGTTATTGAGAGACGTCAATCCCTGTGGCGCTGTGTCAGCCTTGCTGAATGCTTTCGCGGCTTTCATGTACCGCTCAGCGCTGCGATCAAGCGCGATCTGCGCGTTATCCAGCGGGGCAAAGTTGATGAAAGGCGGAACATCTTCCTTCTTGGGAGCAAACGTTGGCCGTCGCGGATCGGAGATCGCCGTGTAAACGCCATCGTCCAGGTCCTGATTGCGATTGCGAACTTCTTCCTGTTTATTCTTCAGCAGCGTCTTCAATTCATCCGTGTAGCGATGGATGGTGTCGGCAAAATCTGAGAAGTCATAGGGCAGTACGTCAGCATCGGCAAAGCGCATGACCATGGTGCCTACGGTTTGTGACAGCGCGAGACCGTAAACGAAATCTTTGTCAGAGAAATGCGTGTACCAGTAAAAATCGTCATAGATGGAGTGGTAGATACCGCCGTCATCTTCACCGCCATAGGCAACGTTGAGAGAGGCGATGCCAAGATGGTCAATGAAAGCGGTAAAGTCACTGCCGGAGCCGAGTGGGCCAATGCGCAGATCGGTGCGGGACCGGGCGTCTTTCTTTTCTTCGGCGCTGCCATTGACCAATCGCGCAGCCTGTCCGCGCTTCCACACAGAGATGTTCTTTTCCGGATCATTGATATCGCGGGCCACGCCGTTGACGAATTTCTCCAGTGAGTGCGAGCCCTCAACGCCAAGATAGCCGCGGCCGTTGCCATCCGTGTTGATGTAGATCGCCGCGTGCTTTTGCAGCTCTTCGGCATGGTATTCCGCCCATTCGGTGGAACCCAGCAGCATGGGTTCTTCCCCGTCCCACGCGCAATAGATGATGGTGCGTTTGGGCTTCCAGCCCCGCTTGAGAAGAACGCTGAGTGCTCGCGCCTCTTCCAGAAGAGCGACCTGGCCCGAGATGGGATCTTCCGCTCCGTTCACCCATCCATCATGGTGATTGCCGCGAACAATCCACTGGTCGGGAGATTCAGAGCCGGGAATTTTGACGACGATGTCATACACCGGCTTGATGTCCCAGTTGAATTCAAGCTTGAGATGGACCTTGGCCGGGCCGGGACCCAGGTGGTACGGGATGGGAAGGCCGCCACGAAAACTTTCCGGAGCCATGGGCCCGGTGAGCGCCGACAAAAGCGGTTTGGCATCTCCATACGAAATCGGCAATACGGGGATTTTCGTGATGGTGGGTGCGTCTTTGATTGCCAGCCGCTTTACGTCACCCTTGGCGCCTACGCCGGGAGTGAGCGGATCACCGGGATAGGTGGGCATATCCAGAACGCTGCCGCGCTGCACACCGTTCTCATTGCGCATGGGACCAGCGGGAAAAACGTCGTCCTGTGAGTAGCCGTCGTCTTTGGGGTCGGAATAGATGATGCAGCCGATGGCGCCGTGTTCAGCGGCGACTTTTGGCTTGATGCCGCGCCATGAATTTCCATATCGCGCAATCACAATCGCGCCCTTTACCGAAATTCCAAGACGGTCCAGTTCCTCGTAATCTTTGGGCAGGCCGTAGTTCACATAGACAAGAGGGCCGATGACATCGCCATTAATGGAATAAGCGTTGTAGGTGGGAAGCTGCTCGCTCTGCTGATTCGATGTGGGATCGCCGGCAACCGGCGGCTCCTGCAATTTGGCGATAAATTTTGTCGGCGCCACAAGTTCCAACACGCGCTCTTTTGGCGTGGGAAAAAGTACGTCGAACGTTTCGATCTGGGCATCCAGGCCCCAGCTCTTGAACTGCGCTAGTATCCATTCAGCGTTCTGCTTGTCATAGGGCGAGCCGACGTGATGAGGATGCGCGCTCAAACGCTGCATGTTGTCACGCATGATGGCCGGATCAGGGATGGCTTTGAACTTTTCCTCCCGGTCACGCTCGACCCGCGAACTGGCAGCCGTAAAGCCGAACAGAACGTCCTCATTGTCGGTGGCAGGAGACGCGCCAGGTGCGGCGGACAGGACAAAAACAGCACAGAGCAGAAAAAGCGTAAATCTACGATGCATCAAGGCTCCTCAGCAGCAACAGGTAGCAGATTGTACAGGAGAGCGGCTGGATCCGCATGCATGCCTGTTACTGCCGAGAAGCAGGACCTTTAGACACGCGCACTATCAGCGCGCCAGTTGGTCACCGATTTCTTGATATCTTTGCGGCTCAGGTTTTCCGCCAGCGCGCGCTGAACAAGCGCAGGCAGTTCAGTGTCACTGGCGAAACGCAAGCCGATCAACTGCGTGTCAGAGAGCTCGCCGATGCGCGAACGAAGGGGCTCCTGCAAGACAGTTCCAAGCCTTACCCGCTCTTCCAGGCGAATGACGCGGTCCTGCACCTTGAGCGCATAACCGCGGGTTTTACCAGCAACCACAAAAGCCGCGATGGCGGTCACGATCCACCAGCCACTCGTCCACGTGGGAACTTTGAAGGTGTGAACAATCGCAATGATCACGTTGGCCAGGGCCACGGGAAGAATAAAAAAGTGGAAAGGTGGGTCAAACCGGGTGTGATTTGAAAAATTCTGTGGCGACGCATCATTAGCCATAAAGACAATCCTCCTGCATACGTATGACGTTTGGTGAGGCTTTAAATTGTGTTGAGAAAGTGCGGCTCAAAAATTATCAGAGAATCCGCCGGATGCCAATGAGTTTAGAATGAAGCGCGGTTCAGGGACAACGCATGCGTGAATACATCGGCGCCATCGACCAGGGCACTACCAGCACGCGATTCATCATTTTTGACCGCGCGGGGCAGATAGTAAGCAGCGCGCAGCGGGAACATCGCCAGATTTATCCGCAGCCGGGATGGGTGGAGCACGATCCTGTTGCAATCTGGCAGCGGACGCGCGAGGTGATGGACGATGCGATGCGGCAATCCGGATTGCGGGCACAGGACCTGGCCGCCGTCGGGATCAGCAATCAGCGTGAAACAACCGTTTTGTGGGACAGGAAGACCGGCGAACCCGTGGCTAACGCGATAGTCTGGCAGGATACTCGCGTAGAAGCTCAGGTCGCACAGTTCGAGCGGGAAACAGGTTCGGATTTCTTTCGCGGCCGCACCGGCCTGCCGCTCTCCACCTACTTCAGCAGCCTGAAAGTTTCATGGTTGCTGGAGAACGTCCCCGCGCTCCGATCAAGAGCGCAAGCCGGTGATATTTTGTTCGGTAACATTGACGCATTTCTAGTCTGGAACCTGACTGGCGGAAAGAGCGGAGGAGTACACGTCACTGACGTTACCAACGCTTCGCGCACACAGCTCATGAACCTTCAGACGCTTGACTGGGACCCGAAGCTGCTGTCCGCATTCAACATTCCCTCGGGCATTCTGCCGCACATCGCGTCCAGCAGCGAAGTGTATGGCGAGATCAAGGATGGAGTACTGAAGGGCGTTCCGCTAGCCGGAATACTTGGCGATCAACAGGCCGCGCTTGTGGGCCAGACGTGCCTGGCCACGGGCGAAGCCAAAAACACCTATGGCACCGGCTGCTTTCTGCTGCTGAATACCGGCACCAAAGCCGTGCCATCAACGCATGGATTGATCACGACGGTCGCCTACAAATTCGGCGGCGCGGAAGCCGTTTATGCGCTGGAAGGAAGTATTGCCATCGCGGGCGCGCTGGTGCAGTGGTTGCGCGACAATCTTGGCTTGTTTGCCAGTAGCGCTGAGATTGAAAAACTTGCCGCGTCAGTCAATGACAATGGCGGCGTCTATTTTGTCCCGGCTTTTTCCGGACTTTACGCGCCGTACTGGAATGGCAATGCGCGCGGAGTCATTGCCGGGCTCACGCAATATGCCAACAAGGGCCACATTGCCCGCGCAGTCCTGGAAGCGACCGCGTTCCAGACTCGAGACGTGGTTGAAGCCATGGAAAAGGATTGCGGTATTTCCATGACCAGCCTGCGCGTGGATGGAGGCATGGTGGTCGATGAGCTTCTGATGCAGTTTCAGTCGGACATACTGGATCGCAAAATCCTCCGCCCACGCGTGAATGAAACCACGGCGTTGGGTGCTGCCTATGCAGCCGGATTGGCGGTGGGATGGCTCCGCGATCTGAATGACGTGAGAGCTGCCTGGACGGCGGAGCGAACCTGGACGCCGGCCATGGATTCTTCACTCCGCAACGAAAAGTATCGGTTATGGAAGAAAGCCGTCGCGAGGGCGGTTGACTGGCTGTAAGACCAGCCGTGGGCTCCTTTATTTAAGTTGATGCATCAACACCGAATTTGCAGGGCATTCCCGCAACGACCTGGCACACGATTGTATTTTCAGGTCTTTGCTCATGCAGACTTCAACGCCAACCAGTTCCTGAGCATGGCAGGAGATACGGAAGGCATCGGCGGGCGCGTGGTTACTCTCGGCAAAAGCGCGGTCTACATCTTTTGGGGCGAAAGATTTGTCACTGGAAAGAGTCTTAAACTGATCCGGCGGCTGCACGGATTTGAACGCCTGTTCAGCTTTCGCAAAGTAGTCCTGGGCTGAGAGGCCGCTGCACGTGCCGTGCTTTTCCCATTCGTGCTGGATCAATCCGCGACTGGGATAATACTCCAGCATGTGCCGGACGACCTCGCTGGCGACAGGGCTGGCTGGTGTGCAACTCATGGGCGGTTGGCCTTCATTCGATTGCGGCCACAATCCGTGCAGGACAAACCCTTTGTGATTCCCTGCCCGGCATTCCGATGAATTGTCACCCGGATGTTCCGCACAGTAGTTAGGCGCCCACGAGAGTGCCAGCAGATAGTAATCGAAGCTTCCCTGGGTTTGAGTGGCGGCGGACTTGCGATGCCTCGGGAATAAGGTGGTCATTAAACCCGCGCACATCACAACCAAAAGAACAGCCTTGCCTGCATGACTCCTCATCCACGCGCCTCCCACTCCGAACTTTCAAATTCATCCTTGGGCCCTGCATTGGCATTGTAGATCTTACGCTTTGAACCTGAGTGTCTCATCCTGAGGAGCGCGGTCCAGAATCCTGTGAGAGCAGGGCAGCTCACCTTATCGCTATTGACCCATGCTCATAGCCACATGCCGTTACAAAGCAACAGACCACCATCTCTCGGGAAGTGGAATCCTAATTTCAATAAAATCTGCGGGTCATTCTCAGATCCACTTCTCGGAGGAAGGTTGTGAAAATTCCATTCCTGCTTGGCCGGCTGGCATTCGGCGGATTCTTCATCTACAACGGCATCAATCACCTGAAACAACGCAAGTTCCTGGCCCAATATGCGCAGAGCAAGAACGTCCCGGCGGCAGAGGCGGCGGTGGCGGGAACCGGTGTGTTGATGATCGCCGGCGGCGCCAGTATCGTTCTCGGAATTAAGCCTGCGCTGGGTGCGGCAGCCATCGTGACGTTTCTGGCAGGCGTTTCCCCGGTGATTCACGATTTCTGGAACTCACAAGATCCAAATCAGCGCATGAATGACATGGTCAACTTCAGCAAGAACATGGCTTTGCTGGGGGCAGCCGTGGCATTGATGGGCGTTGAGGAACCGTGGCCGGCAAGCGTGCCCGTTGCCCGGCCAGAGAAGTACAGCAGCTACACGGAAGACATCCTCGCGGCCTAGAAGTAAGAAAACCACACCCGCGTTTTGTCTAAAACGAGGATTCAGTCAATGGATCGGAGAGAATTCGTTCGGGGCGCGGTGCTCACCGGAATAGCAGCATCGATAGGCGGAAGAATGAGCCCTCAGAAGAGTAGTCCGCAGCAAGGGTCTGACCAACATGCTCAAGATGAACAAAAAGCAGGGGGCGGTATGATTTACCGCACGCTGGGCAAGACGGGCGAGAAAGTTTCTGCCATTGGCATGGGTGGATTCCATATCGGGCAGCCCAAGCTTTCGGATGAGGAGAGCGTGCGTCTCGTCAGGGCTGCAATCGATGGCGGGATTACATTCATGGATAATTCCTGGGACTATAACCAGGGCAATAGTGAAGTTCGCATGGGCAAAGCACTGAAGGACGGATATCGACAAAGAGTGTTTCTCATGACCAAGCTGGACGGTCGCACCAAACAGGAAGCTGCCAAACAGATTGACGAGTCATTGAAGAGACTGCAAACCGACCATGTAGACCTGATTCAGCATCACGAGGTTATTCGCTTCGACGATCCTGACAGGATTTTCGCGGAAGACGGCGCCATGGAAGCCACACTGGAAGCGAAGAAAGCCGGCAAGGTCCGTTACATCGGATTCACCGGACACAAAGATCCACACGTACATCTCTATATGCTCGAGGTGGCGGCGCGAAACAACTTCCATTTCGACACCGTGCAGATGCCTTTGAACGTAATGGACGCCCACTTTCGCAGCTTCGGCAAAATGGTCCTGCCCAGGCTGGTGGAGCAACAGATCGGTGTGCTGGGCATGAAGTCCATGGGCGACAAGATCATCCTGAAAAGCGGAGCCGTGCAAGCCACCGAGTGTCTGCGCTACGCGCTCAGTTTGCCCACGTCAGTGGTGATCACGGGGATCGACAGCCAGCAAGTCCTGCAGCAGGCCTTTGACGTCACAAGGAACTTCAAGCCGATGAGCAAAGAGGAGACCGCTACGCTTCTGGCGAAAACGGAAAAGCTGGCGGCAAAAGGCGAGTTCGAACTATTTAAGACATCAGCTCACTTTGATTCCACGGCGCACCATCCGGAATGGCTGGGTGGCCAAAGCCCGCAGGTAGACAAGCTCGCCGGACCGCCGGGATAGCCATGCGGCCCCCGGGCGTGCCTGGTGTAAACTCTGGAACTTCGATCTGGAACTTCCAGCAGAGTGGAGCATCTAAGGGATATGTCCAACACACAAATGGCTGTTTTCGGCGGCGGATGTTTCTGGTGTATTGAAGCGGTTTTTGACCAGCTTGAGGGCGTTGAGTCAGTAGAGTCTGGTTATATGGGCGGCAAGAATCCCAACCCTACCTACCAGCAGGTTTGCGGCGGCGACACCGGCCATGTGGAAGTGGTGCGCGTGACCTTTGACCCGCAACAGATCAGTTTCAATGATCTGCTTGATGTCTTTTTCACCGTTCACGATCCCACCACGCTCAATCGCCAGGGCAATGACATGGGCACGCAATATCGTTCGGTCATCTTCTATACCAGCGACGAACAAAAGAACCAGGCCGAGCAGGCCATTGCGAGTTTGAATGGTTCGCGGGCTTATTCATCTCCGGTGGTAACGGCCGTGGAACCAGCGAAAGACTTCTTCGTCGCCGAAAAATATCATCAGGAATACTACGCGAACAACTCAGCACAGCCTTACTGCCAATTCGTGATCTCACCTAAGATGAAGAAATTCCAGCAGAAATATGGGGCGAAGATGAAGATGAAGGCGTGAGCAGCCGCCTTAACACGATTAAGGCGAGGCCTTGAAGGCTTGCGTCAGAGCTCAGCTCGATTACATACCAGCAACTTCTTGCATCAGAGTAAGTGCGTCCACACTGTCTACACTTTTCGTCAACGGAGATAGATAGAAGATGAAACAGCTACTTACAATTGCATTTGCATTTCTGGTAATGTGCTCAATCTCTGCGTTTGCGCAGACGAGCGATGCAGCCCAGACAGACAACAACGCTGCCAAAACTGACAAGAAAGTCGCCAAAGCAGAGAAGAGCGAAGCCAAGGCAGCAGCCAAGGGCAAAGACATGAGCCTGACCGGCTGGGTGAAGAACGATGGCGGCAAGACCACCTTCGTCAATGACAAAGACAAACAGAGCTGGGAGATTTCCAACCCTGACGCGGTCAAAGGCCACGACGGCCACCATGTGACTGTCAAAGCCAAGCTCAATGAAACAGATCACTCGATGACAGTCGACAGTCTCAAGATGATGAGCAAGAGCAAACAGTCGGCCGAAGAACAGAAGTCTGAGAAAAAGAACTAACTTACAATTTCCAGATCATAAGACGGAGGCACATGCTTCCGTCTTTTTTTGTTCCCACTGCAGGTTTGTTCTTACTGCAGGCCTTTGCTATTCCCTTTCCGGTGCGCTAAGGTGAGATTGTGGCGCGACTCCCCCGTGACGACAACAAACTGGTGCAGATTGTGGACTCTGCTCTGGCTGAGGCAGCCCGCAAAAGCGGACCATGGCTGGTGTGCCGACCAGGATGCACGCAGTGTTGTGTTGGACCATTTTCGATCTCGCCGCTGGATGCAGCCCGTCTGCAAAAAGGAATGCAAGAGCTGTCTGCTGCTGACCCGGCGCGGGCCAAACGAGTCCGGCAGCGCACGCGTGAATCCATTGCCCGGCTGACGCCCGATTTCCCCGGTGATCCCACTACGGGCCTGCTCTTCAATGATTTGGATTCTGAAGCAGCCTTCGCTGAATTTGCCGATAACGAAGTGTGCCCGGTGCTCGATCCTGCATCCGGTACTTGCGATCTTTACGCCTGGCGACCTATGACATGCCGCACCTTCGGACCCCCGGTACGCTCGGGTGAAGAGGGAGGTCTGGCTGTTTGCGAGCTTTGTTATCACGGCGCCAGCGACGCAGAGATTGCATCCTGCGAGATGGTTCCCGATCCGGACAATGTGGAAGAGAAGCTATTACAGAAGATGGCCAACCGCGGCGAGGCCATGGGGAACACGATCGTGGCGTTTTGTTTGAAGGATGATTAGCGATCCTCGAGAACGGCGTGCCGCCTGATTATCGAAGAGCAAAAAGCCCTGCCAGCATGGCAGGGCCTTTGCATTTTGTGTATACGTACTGGGAATTACGATCACGCTCCGGCGGAGACTTCCACGTCAGAAATTGTGCCTTTGGGAACAATGTAACGCTGGGTGCGCGGGAATTTGCCGGACAGTCCAAGGCAGAAAAAGGCGGCAGCGAATACGACGAAGGCGATCAGGCGAAGCTGGCCGAGGTGTGCAGGCGACAAATTCATAAAACGGCCCAACCGCCACATGGCCCATCCCGCAAGCTGCGTGGGAACCACGGTCCAAACGGCGATATAGAACCAGCCTTTTTCTTCGCCTTCACCCCGGGTGGAGCGGCGTGCGCGCGGCGTGATATCCAGCACGGTCGCCAGAACAACGGCGCCGGCAAGAATGTAATACAGACTGCTGTACAAAGTATCGATCTGATATTTTCCCGCGACCACGTTGATGACCAGTCCAATTAAATTGATAGTGAACGGCACCAGAAGGTCGATCCACGCAGAGGTGTAGCAGATCACGCGATACCAGAGGTTAGGCTTCTCTTCCCCGTAGTGCGTGATGTAAGGACGCATCTCGCAACCAGGGAGTCGCGCCACATAACCCCGCCATGCGCAAACCAGCGTGACGATGCCCAGCCATATCCAATGCCTGCGGTCAGGCCCGTGAGCATACAGGGCGGCCGTAAGATGGCCGGGAAGAATCCAGAAAACCCATATCCAGAGAGGCACATGCAGCACACGGTAATAACCCTTGTTACGTTCACGCTCGACCACTTTTTTCATGCAGGGGATAGCTCCGCTAAGCATTGTAAATCGAGAGGCGGAAATTGAGGGACCCTACGTCCGGATCAACCCTGCCATTTCCACCACGGCTTCGATGACGAGTTCGGGCTGGTCAAGATGGATCCAGTGCGCGCCTTTATCGGCGATGATATGTTTGCCGTTCAGTGAGTGAGCTGCAATCGCCGCATGCTCGCGCAGGCGGTCGTGGGACTGGTGAGCGCCGGAGAGTACGGTGACAGGAAGATGAGCGGGAATGTTCCGATCGATCATTTCAGAAGAACATTGAGGCAGGGACTGAATGTAATCCGCCATGGTCCAGAAAAATCGTGGTGTGCTCCAGCGCGCGCGGATTACGCGCATCACGTCAGGCGGCAACTTAGTCAATTCGCGAAAGATGCGAACAACGGTCTCCGTGGCTTTGGCGCCGAAAATCTTTAACACTCCGCGCGGAGTTGCGCGATTGCCGCGTTGCAGCAGCCACAGGCAGGCACGGACTACACCAATCGTGGCCAGCACTCCGCCGGCACGAGAAAACCATATTCCACGGCGAAGGACCCAGCGTTGTTTCCGCGTGGGGGTGAGCCACTCTTCCGGCGTGAGAGGGTCGATGAGCACGATGCCGGCGATTTCGTCGGAAAAGCGAAGCGAGTATTCGCGCAGAATCAGCCCGGCAAAAGAGTGACCGAGCAGGATATACGGTCGGGGAAGATCAAGCGCGACGATGGCGGCATGCAGATTGTTGGCGATGTCCGCCAGCGAGCAGGCACTGTTGTGTGCGATGCTCCATCCAAAGCCGGCGCGATCATAGCTGTAGGTGGCGCCGTGCTGGGCGAGTTCAGGCTGAAGCAAACTCCAGTTCAAGGTGGAAGCAGCAATGCCGGCTTCAAGAACGATGGCCGGTGAGCCTTCTCCCATCTGCTTTACGTGGATCCTGCCGCTGGGGATGGCGACGAAGCGTCCGGGTGGGGAAAACCTGCGAGCGTCAATCAGAGCGCAGATTTCCTGAATAGCAACCATGGCGCCGAGGGTTGCGGCAGCGGCGAAAACGTAAGGGCTGAGCGACATGATGTTTACTCTACTGAAAGTAACATCGCCGTAACCTTACGTCATCGCCATATTCGGAAAAACCTCACCGCTGATGGCGTGATCCAAAAACCTCTAGCCGCAGATTAACGCTGATAAACGCAGAAAAAGCAGCACCCGTTGGTCAGCGCGGTATGACAAGCACGGAAGGAGTGGCCGATGGAGACGTAGCAAGCTACGTCTCTACACCGGCATTATGTTTCGCTCAATCATCCTGCCGAAGCAGGATGTGAGCAATGAGAGGCGTTACTTGGAGAGAGTTATTGCGGAGGCGCCTCTTTGCTCTGGTTATCCACTCCGTTTGTGGGCTGCGCCGGCAAGGGTGGCGGAGTAAGCAAAGTTGGCGGATTGATGAAGTCAAAAAACTCGGTCATGTCATCAGCGGCAGCGTCGCGTGCAGTGAGCGGCGGCAGATTGAATCGGGTCTCAATCAGCTTGAGCAGAGAGGTGGTTTCGCGGTTCACATGTGAGACAAAGTGCGGCTTAACCCATGGTGAGACCACGATCAGCGGCACACGGAATCCACTCTGCGTGAAATCTCCAGGCAAATTGTTCGGTCCCAACTGCGGAGGAATGTTATCCGGGGCCGGTACGGTGAACGGCGGCACGTGATCGTACAGTCCGCCGCCTTCGTCATAGGTCAGAATGAACGCAGAATCATTCCATGCGGAGCTGGCCATCAACGCGTCAATAATTGACTTCACGTAGGCGGCGCCCAACTGGATGTTGGCGTCCGGGTGCTCGTCAAAATCTTGCGGCTGAGTGCCGGCCGGAGGGTTTGGGTCGTCCCCGTTTTCAATGAAGATGAACTGCGGCAGGTCCTGGTCAGCCGTGGGACTGGCCAGCAATGCGAACAGGTTCTTGATGGGCTCGGTCCTGGAACTGATGGCCGGATTGTTCCAGTCCGTAAACTGCGGCAGGAGAGTACCGCTGGAATAGTAAAGTTTCCAATTTACTCCAGCATTTTGCAGGCTGCTGAAGATGGTTGGGCATGTCCATTGAGGATGCCCGGCGTCAGAGGGGAATATACGGCCCTGCGACGTGGCACAGAACAGATACTGACGATTTGGCACTGTGTTGGCCAGGATCGCAGAATGGAACGAATCACTGACCGCAAACTGGGTGGCCAATTCGTAGTAATAGGGCAGATCGGTCTGATCGTAGAAACCGAGCGCACGCAGCCCGGAATTATCAAAACTCTCGGCCACGGAGTGGCTTGTCAAAGCGAAGCGGTCCATCTTGAAGCTACCGTCGGCCTGCTTGTCGATGTCGAAATGGCTTTCATCCCAACTGGGCGAAAGATTTTCAGTTCGAACTGTGACCTGATGGAACTGGTGCCCGGTTCCGCCGCCAAACAGCGGCAGGATGACATTGGGATCGTAACCGGCGTTGATCTGGTAAGGGACGCCCAGGCGGCCGGTCGCGTATTCACCCAGCTTGCTGAAGTAGTTATCGAAGCTGCGGTTCTCCTGCACCATCACGATGATGTGTTTCAGGGTCTGAAGATTACCGCCTCCACTGGAGACGCTGACGGTTGTGGCTGCAGTGGTGGCGTTGCCGGCGGCATCCGTGGCCGTAATGGTATAGGTGGTGTTCGCGGTTGGTGAAACTGCATGGGTTCCGGCCGGTAGAGCCACGGTGCCAATGCCATTATCGATGCTGAGCGTGGCCGCATTCGTGGACGTCCAGCTCAAGGTGGACTGTCCGCCGGAGGCAATATTCGCCGGGGTGGCTTTGAGCGTGACTCCAAGCGCCGTGGAAACGGTGGCCGTGGCAGAGGCGGTTGCCGTGCCATTGGTTGCGGTGATGGTGTAGGTCGTGGGCGTAGAAGGCGAGACAGTAACGTTGCCGGTGGCGCCCGTCACGACGCCAACGCCCTGATCAATACTGAGCGAAGTCGCGTTGGTGCTGGTCCAACTGAGGATCGCGCTTTGGCCGGCGGCAACTTTTGCCGGCGTTGCCGTAAGCGTGACGCTCAGCATACTCACGTTCGCAGTAGAGGTCGCCGTCTTGCCGTCGGCGCCGGTAGCAACTGCCGTGTAAGTGGTGGCAGCGGTGGGAACGATGGTCACTGAACCGGACAGAGCGAGAGCGGTCTGATCCTCCGACAGGAGCGAGGGCGTGATCGTTACTGAAGTAGCGTTTGTGCTGCTCCATGAAATCGCCGTTGTCTGACCCTGCGCGATGATTGCCGGTTGGGCGCTGATAGTGATTGTGGCTGGCCCAGATGGCGCGGGCGTCGGGGTCGGTCCAGGAGTCCCACTTCCCACACCGGCACAGCCGGTAAAAGCCAACATTGCAACAATAAGGACGAATAAGAACAGGGCGCGCAGGGATTCAGATCTAGACATGGTCTCTCACACTTCTGGGAACATGCCGTGAGATGAAAAAGCAGCAGCACAGGTTGCTAGTAGCTGGTTGCTATGGCGAAGAGTTGGGCTTGTTTAACAGAACTTTATCGAGCAGCATGAAGGAGAGGGCGAATCAGTCGGGAGACGATAGGATTAAGCGAATCGAGAAAACTCTATCGCGACCCTGCCACCGCAGCCGATCCAGGCTTTGGCCCTTCATGCTCATCCACGATCCGCGCCAGTTTTTCCGCCGTGGACCATGAACTGACCCGGCTCCATCCGGATTTCTGGTTCCCGATGATTAAGGCTGACTGGTGCCGTTGCGGAATAGCTACATAGAGTCCAAGTGACTTGAGCAGTATTTCCATATCTTCTTTACGCCCGCTCACCAGGCTCCATCCTTTTCCCACATGGAACTTTTCACCCCAGGCTTTCATTTGCTCAGGCGTGTCATTTTCAGGATCGACACTCACGGAAATGAAAACAACGTCGCGTCCCATTTTGCCACCCAGAAGTTTGGCCAACCGAGCCAGTTTCTCCTGCGTAATCGGACAGAAGGAAGAGCAATTCGTAAGGAAGCTGGTTATGACCGCGACGCGGCCCTTGATCACATCAGAATTAAAGCGCACTCGTTCGCCGGACTGATTCACCAGTTCAACGTCAGGCACGGAAAGTTCAACCACAGCAGCGGGAGGATTGCTTTGTTGACTGAATGGCTGTTGCGCAAGCATAGGTTGCGCAAAGCAAACCAAGGCACACATCGCCTGGGCGAGTACCGGAAGTTTCCAGATTTTCATATGTCCGTCGTCTCAACTGCTCACTAGATTGGTGTCATGATCCCATAAGCTTTCAAACCATTCCACGGTGAAAAGAATGAAGAGACTGGATGGGCGCAAGCGAAATACATTCTTTTGCAAACGTGCGCTGATCTTTAAGTTTTCAAGCAAAGAAGAAGCCTGCCTTTTAGATTTGAAAGGCAGGCTCGCGAGATAAGTCACAGTGTTCGGGGGTATTCAGACAATTTCTTGGCTTATTTAATAATCGCGGCTCCAGCGGTTGCGCAAACACCGTCATGATCACTGGTATCGCCGGAGACGCCGACTGCGCCAATGATCTTGCCATCGGCAACCAGCGGAACGCCGCCTTCAACCGGTACTGCGCCTTCAAGAGCCAGCACGCGTAACCCGGCTCCGCCGCCTGCCAGTGCGTCCTGCAGGGCTTTGGTAGGCCGTTTATACAGCGCCGCTGAGCGTGCCTTGTTGACTGACACTTTGGCGCTGCCCAGTTGTGTGTTGTCCATCTTTTCGTAGTAGACAAGATCTCCGTTGGGGTCAACCACGGCAACGGCCATGGTCCATTTATTTTTCACGGCCTCAGCCAGCGCGGCGGCGGCAACTTTCTTTGCACTCTCCACGCTGATGGGCGGACCGTAAGGATTAGGAAGCATCTGTGACTCCGTTCCCAAGGCACAGAACGTGAACATCACAACGATCAAGGCCTTGATTGTGATTCGTAACATTGTAGCGTCCTCCTCTTATCTCACTGCATGACTGTATACAGAAGAACAAGGTGATTCGGGCAAGCCCCCCGGAGGACGTGCTGCATTTGTCAGATAAACAATCCGATAACGATGCCGCTGGAGTCTAAAGTCGCATGATGCAAAGTGTCAAGAATTCAGGCGCAGTCTGCACAAGACTTTACGTTTGCCGGAGAGCCAAAGCGATTTCGGGAAAGTTATGCCGAATACATCCTGACATTTACAATGCTTGGGACTATGGAACCGATCTCGCACTTTTTTTATTCAGACCGCCTGAAGTTGCAGTTCTGGGATTACGGGCACGAAGGTAAGCCGGCGCTGGTGCTGGTCCATGGCGGGCTGGACCATGCCCGCAACTGGGACTGGGTTGCGCGAACTCTTTGTAAGGACTACCACGTCTACGCGCTGGATCTGCGCGGACACGGCAACAGCGCGTGGGCGCCCGGAGCCATGTATAGCGTGGCCGAGCATGTGCTTGATCTCTCCGCGCTCCTGGATATCGTCAACGAATTTCCCATCCGGCTGATTGGGCATTCGCTGGGTGGCATTATCGTTCTGCACTATTCCGGCGTATATCCTGACCGCGTACAGAAAGCGGTTTCCATTGAGGGCATTGGGTTCCCGCCCCAACATCGCGTACAGGGGCCGGCCAGTGAGCGTCTGCGCAGATGGATTGAGAACGTCCGTGATCTGGAGAAGCGCAAACAACACACCTATCCCAACCTGGATGCAGCCATGGCAAGAATGAAAGAGGCCAATCCCCAGCTGTCCGACGAAGTTGCCCGGCACCTTACGCTTCACGGCACCAACTGGGACGCCGACGGCTCCCTGGTCTGGAAATTTGACAACTACGCGCGCGCCATTGCGCCGTTGGGCCATCATCTGCAGGATGCTGCGGAGCTTTACGGGCAGATCAAATCGCCCACTCTTTTATTCTGGGGACTGGAAAGCTTTGCACCGGTGCCCGACAATGATGTCCGCGTAAAGGCCATCCCCAATTGCCGTCTGGTAAAAGTACCCAATGCCGGACACTGGCTGCACCATGATCAATTGGACCTCTTTCTGCGCGAAACCACGCAATTTCTGAAGTCATGATCTTTAAATGTCCTCCGCCCCGGGCCGACGTATGTGCCGCCATCACCACCACGAAGGGACTGCAAAATCAACCACTTACCCTCTACTTAAGTTACCTCCGGATTAGCCGATTTAATAATTCTCCAATGAATTTGTAATGCGGCGCTTGTAAAACACACTTAGCTACAAGAGGCTCCGCGTTTACGGTGAGGAAGCTTGGAATTACCTCCTGAATCGCGGTTAAAACGGTTTTGGAGTCCTATTCCGGAGGAGTCCATCATGGAACAGAGCTATTTGGTAAGCGTAAGCGCACTCAAAGACGTACTGAAACCTCTCGCAACTGAAGACGCATGTTACCGCGTGATCAACGGCATGGATTTCGTGACCGTGATCCATTATGGTCCCATCGGGCTTCTTCGCCAGGTCGCATTTCCTGTGGCCTTCCGCATCCCTGAAGTTGATGAAGACGAAGGCACCTTGCTTCTGATGGTGGCCACGGAACGCAGTCGCGTATGGGACGGTTTCTGGACGCCGGTGGAGTCACGACTTGTCAGTGCGTCGACCAACGCTGTGGCATAAGGCCCCTCGTCGCATAGCCGCGCGGCACTGCCCTGCTATGTCACTAGACGTCATGTCACTGCACTGCTAGCCTCAAGCTGTAGCTGAACGTCCTCGGCGCTTTCCCGCGTAATAAGCACAGCTTGCCTTCAATGGGCATTTCTCACACTTTGGATTGGTACGCTTACACAGAGTCTGCCCATGCTGTTTCAGCAATAGAAACGCACGCATCCTGCTGTCAGCTTTCTTCGGTACCTGCGATTCAATCGCCTGCTGAGCTTCGCGGTAAGTCACGCCATAGTTCTCGCGCTCCTGCCCATGCAGAATCCTCACCGGCACGTGTGGACAGTTTGACGGTACTGCCGCCACGGCATCGATTCCCGCAAACAGGAGAATGCGATCGGCGCCGGGATCGGCAATGTTAGGAAATTTCTTTAAGACTTTGCGCGCGTCGGCAATCGGCCCACTCAGCGCACCGCGCAGATCTCCTCCGAATTCATCCTTGACGCGAGCAGCAATTTCCTTGAGCCGAAGGGCCCGTAGCTCCGGCACCATGCCACCGGGTTTGAGCGCAGCCGTTAGTTTTGGCATTGGCACGGTCAGAAGTTTTTGAGGCTCTATTCCGGTGATCGTGGTCAGTGATTTCCAGCCGCGATCACATGCGGCGTCGCTGGCTGGATAACCGCAATGCCACCAGACGACAAACTCGTAAGGTTCGGTGGGCCAGGACGGCTCCTGGACTCCGTAAAACTCTTCGAGTTGATCCAACACTTCGCTAAGTAGTGGACTTGCCTTGCTCATTCGGCGAGATGCTACAGCTAACCAGAGACCTGCACAACCAGTGTTTTTCACCTCAAGAAGCCAGGACGATGGCGTGCCTTTTTATCTTTGCACTTGATCTGGTCTTGTTTGGCTAAAGGCTAAGTGCTAAGGGCCTCGTTGCTATTTGCTATTTGCCAGTTGCTGCCGCAAGACATCTTCTATGATTTGGGGTTGCATCTTATAGCAGCAAAGCAGTTGGCCCCTGCATACCTGACTTAGACCTTAAGGATCATTATGAGAGCGCGTAACCTTGGTGTCCGATCACTGGCACTTGTTCTTACCCTGTTGATGGCCGTTCCGTTTACAAGCGTGGCCCAGAGCTCAAGCCCTGTTCTACCCGATCCCGGCCAGCCCGGTATGAACCGCCAGCAGCAGGAGCAGCTTGGACTTCAAGCGGCGGGCGAGGTCTATCAGCAGATGCCGGTCTTGCCGGATTCCAGCCCAGCCACGCGCTATGTTCAGGAGCTCGGCCGGAAGCTGCAAGCCGTGATCCCATCGGACCACTCATGGCCATACCAGTTTCACGTGGTGCCGGCCGCGGATATCAACGCCTTCGCACTGCCCGGAGGTCCAATCTTTGTGAACCTTGGCACCATACAGGCCGCGGATAATGAAGCCGAACTCGCAGGCGTGCTGGCGCACGAAATGTCCCACGTCTATATGCAGCATTCGGCCAAACAGGCGCCCAAGGCCGCCGCTGCGCAAATCTTTGCTGGACTGGCGGGGGCAGTTCTGGGTGGAAGCGCCGCCGGAAACCTGGCCAAGGTGGGAATCCAGTTTGGCGCCGGCACCATGCTGATGAAGTATTCGCGCAAGGATGAAGCGCAGGCCGATTCAGTGGGCGCCATCATCATGTACAAAGCCGGCTATAACCCCAAGGCGATGGCTGACTTTTTCACCAAGCTGGAACAGAAATATGGAAATGGTGGACCGCAGTTATTGAGCGATCACCCTAATCCGGGGAACCGCCAGGCGTCGATTCAAAGTGAGATTGCGCCGTGGCCTCCCAAGGAATACGCTGGAAACACAAGTTCCTTTGCCAGCGTTAAACAATACGCATCGTCGCAGAAGACCTACACCGCGCAGGAAATTGATGCTGGAGCCAAGCAAAAGATCTGGGCACAGCAGAACCAGAAAAATGGCGCTCTTGCGCCGGCCGCGGCTCCTGACGCGCCCAAAGGACAGAACAGCAGCAGCCCTGGCGAAGCGCAATCGCAAGGCGGCCTGACCAACATTTCATACAAAGAGGTCCAGCCCAGCGACAGATTCACACAGCTTCAGCAGTCGGGATATAGCATTTCCTACCCTGATAACTGGAAGGCCGGCGGCGATCAGAACTCTATCACCATCGCGCCACCGCAAGCGGTAGCTCAAAACGGCATCGCCTACGGTACTATCATTTCGTCCGCCAACGCTGATGCCAGCCAGCTTAATCAGGCGACAGAGCAATTGGTGCAACAGCTGCAAAAAGACAACGCAGGCATGAAGGTTTACTCATCGCCTACGGGAATTCAGGTAAACGGCCAGCAGGGCCGGTCCACGTATCTAACGGGCACGTCCCCCATTCAGCAGAACGGGCAACCGGTGGCTGAAAGAGACTGGCTGGTAACGCTTCCCGGCCCCAAGGGTGAACTGGTCTACCTGGTTTTTGTAGCGCCAGAGCAGGAATTTAACCAGCTTCGTCCTACGTTTCAGAAGATGCTGGAAAGCTTTCAGGTCAGGTAGTCAGTCTCGTATTACCCGCCCTTCTTGTCGCTCTCCTCGGAACCTGCTTCGATCAGCTTTTTGGTCATCAGGACCAGTCCAAGGACCTGCGTCCACTCCGAGACTATGTTCCCCACCACCTGTCCCCATTTGCCCTGTGGGTTGGAGTGAGCAAACAGCACAACCCATCCTGCACCGGTGATGATGAGAAAGATACTGAGAGAATGCGCGCGTAGAAATTCCCAGGTCTTGTTGGCGTTTTTGGGCCGTGGTTCTTTCTTGCTTTCCGCTGAGTGCTTTTCATACAGGTGCTTCGTGGCCAATACAGTCAGCAATACGCCGGACCAATCGGCGATGGCATTGCCAAAGAATGATCCCCAGTGACTCTGCTCATCACTGAAGTGATAGAGAAGAATCAAACTGGTGACGATACCGAAAACGAAAAGAGAAAGTCCATGCCGCTTCGAAAACCGGTCTTTCAGACTGGCCACGTTGTTTTTCATGCTCACTCCGTTTTTCACACTCACCCTGCGCTCATTCTTTGTCGGTTGAAAAAGTATGATGCTGCCGGCACAGCCGAGATGGACTGAGCCCGTATAATTGCTGATTCGCTCCCCAAATGATGTTCATGAGGTTATTGATGATCAGGTTCCTGATGATGAAGAGGACGCTCACCCGGCTATTGTTGGCGATTGTGGCGGTATGTTTGGTCCAATCGCAATCCGTCACTGCCCATGCCCAGCAAAGCACACTTACTCCCAACCAGCAAATGGCACGTGACATCTTCAAGGAATTGATCGAGATCAACACCACGGACTCACCCGCCGGCAACGTCACTACGGCGGCTGACGCCATGGCCGCACGCTTCCGCGCTGCCGGGTTCACCGATGATGATATTCACGTAGCAGGCCCTCAACCCAACAAGCACAATCTGGTGGTACGATTCCGCGGACGTGGAGGAAACACCAAGCCGATTCTTCTCCTGGGCCACCTGGATGTGGTACAGGCCCTGAAACAGGACTGGTCAAATAACCTGGATCCATTCACGTTCAATGAGATGGACGGCTTCTTTTATGGCCGCGGTACCAGTGACATCAAAGAGGGTGACACGGAGCTGATCGCCAATCTGATTCGTCTCAAAAAAGAAGGCTGGACGCCATCCCGCGATTTTATTCTGGCCCTGACGGCGGACGAGGAAAGCGGTGAATCCAATGGCGTGCAGTGGCTGCTGAAAGAGCACCGCGACTGGATTGATGCAGAATACTCCATCAACACGGATGCCGGCGATTTTGAAATGCAAAAAGGCAAACGGCTGTTGCTGGGAGTGGAAACCAGCGAAAAGAACTATGTGGACTTTACCCTGGAGGCAAAGAGTTCCGGTGGGCATAGCTCGCGTCCGGTGAAGGACAACGCGATTTATCGGCTGGCGGCGGCCTTGCAGCGTCTGTCGCAATTTGATTTCCCGGTCCAGCTCAATGAGACAACGCGCAGCTTCTTCGCGCAAACTGCACGGCTTCAAGATGCCAAGGTGGGAGCGGACTTTACTGCAGTGGCCCGGAATACTCCAGACAAAGCGGCTGTAACCCGCCTCTCTCAGTCGGCCTACTACAACGCTCTTCTCCGCACTACATGCGTGGCCACGTTGCTCCAGGGAGGCCATGCGCCGAACGCATTGCCGCAGACAGCCCGCGCCAATGTGAATTGCCGCATGCTGCCCACGGATTCGATTGTCAATGTTCAAGCAACGTTGAAAAAAGTTGTGGCGGATGACCAGGTCAGCGTGGTGGTTGCGAATGAGTCGGGCGCTGCGCCTCCTTCGGCCATCAACCCTGCCATCATGCGTCAGCTGGAATCTCTTAGCAGCAAGCTTTGCGGCGGCATTCCCGTGGTTCCGATCATGGACACCGGCGCCAGCGACGGAAAACATCTGCGCCTTGCCGGCATTCCCACGTATGGCGTTCCCGGGGTCTTCGCCGATATCGACGACGTACGCGCTCACGGCCGCGATGAGCGCATCGGCGTAAAAGAATTCTATGACGGAGTGGATTTCTACTATCTCTTTATCAAGAGCCTGGGGGGCGAGTAGTTAGTTTGTTGCGGCTACGCCGATCGCCTGGTCTGCGTTGGCGCCGATCTCTGCCGGTTATATTCCGCATGCAGAGCCTCGTATTCGCAGATGAATTTTTCGTCGATGCCCAGGTTGGCACTGCGCATCGCGTCAAACGGATCAGTTAAATACCAGATCGCATTGACAGTGCAGCGTCCGGCCCACTCCTGCAGCCTGCCTTCGTATCTGGCAAATTCCCGCAGAATGCGCGACCTGTGGTCTGTGGCGCTTTCGAGCGATCTCTTGGTGGTCGTTTGCTGGATCCGAATTGTGGTGCTTTCTGCCATGTCAGGAATTAGCTTCACTCACTAAGACACGCAGGTCGATACTCTGGAACAGAGTTTTTTGCCCTGCTGCTTTTTCAGAGTACTGCGGGGGCCATTTCTGTCATGTGACTTGGCGTACTTGACCCAGGCCAAAAAATGCTAAGCTAGCGCCATAACATGGCCAATATAAACAAAGTCGCTATTATCGGCGCGGGATCGTCGGGCATCGCCGCCTGCAAAGTGCTCAAGCAGCATGGAGTAGCTTTCGACTGCTTCGAGGCCGGCGATCGCGTCGGCGGTAACTGGGTATATGGAAATTCCAACGGCATGTCCAGCGCCTATCGGTCACTGCATATCAATACGTCGCGTCCGAAGATGCAGTATTCAGACTTTCCCATGCCGGCGCACTATCCTGACTTTCCCCATCACGCGCAGATTGCCGAATATTTTGATCAGTATGCGGAGCATTTCGGCATCAAGGACCATATACGTTTTCGCACCAAAGTTAAGAGCGCCGAGCCTGTTGCCGGCGGCGGATGGGAACTTACCACCGATGACGGACGGCGTGAGCTCTACCGCGCGCTGATCGTCGCCAACGGCCACCACTGGTCACGGCGCTGGCCAGATCCGCCGTTCCCGGGAGAATTCACCGGCCAGATCGTCCACGCCCACGACTATCGCACGCCTGATGACTTTGCCGGCAAGAATGTACTGGTGGTGGGATTTGGAAATTCCGCGGTTGATATCGCTGTTGAACTTTCGCGTGTGGCCCGCTCCAGCATGCTTTCCGTGCGGCGTGGCTTTCATGTGATCCCCAAATTTATTCTCGGCCGACCACTGGATCAATCCATTGTGCCCACGTGGTTTCCTTTCGGGCTCCAGCGCGCGATCCTGAAATTCGTGCTTCGCCTGCAACAGGGTGACGTAACGCAATATGGCCTGCCCAAGCCGGACCACGAACTCCTGCACGCGCACCCGACGGTCAGCGCCGATCTGCTCACAAGGCTCTCTCACGGCGATATCAAGGTCAAACCGAACATCCAACAGCTTTCCGGCAATGAAATCATTTTCGCCGATGATTCCCGCGAGCCGGTCGATACCATTGTTTATTGCACTGGATACAAAGTTGATTTCCCCTTTTTCCGGCCGGACCTGATCTCCGCTCCGAACAATGATCTGCCGCTCTTCTGCCGTGTGTTTCATCCCCAATTCAGCGATCTGTTTTTCATCGGCCTTCTGCAACCACTGGGCGCCATCATGCCGCTGGCTGAATTGCAGAGTGAATGGATTGCCGAATATCTGATCGGCGACTATGCCCTGCCCGCGGTTGCGGAAATGCAGAAAGCCATCAGCAAAGATCGCGATGCCATGCGCAAGCGCTACGGGAACGCTCCGCGTCACACCATGCAGGTGGATTTCGCGCCTTACGTTGGGCTGGTCAGAAAAGAGCGGAGCCGCGGGTCGGCACGAGCCCGGAAATTGCACAGCGAGCGGCAACCTGAAATCGCTGCTGTGGCCAAAGGCCAGGCTGGAAGCTGAGTTCGCTCTGGGAAAGAATTCATCCCGTCACTTACAATCTTCTGGATAATCAGCATCCAAGAGGTCTGGGGGATTGCAATGCGTTGGACACCAGGTGGTGATAGCAGTGACGTGGAAGATCGCCGCGATGACAGCGGCGGCGGAGGTTTTGGTGGCGGTGGATTCGGTGGTATTCACATCGGCCTGGGCGGCATGCTCATCCTTCTTGTCCTGAGCCTGGTCTTTCACCGTAACTTCTTTGCTCTGTTGGGCAGCGGTGGCAGCAGCACCGGAACCGTGGTGTCACGGCCTGATCCCAATCGCGACGCGCAGGAGCAGCCAGAGGTCCAGTTTGTGACCTTTGTGTTGAATGACACCCAAAAGACCTGGCAGGAAATTCTGCCCGCCCAGGGCGTTCCATATCGCCATGCCAAGCTGGTTCTCTTCCGTAACGCTACCGTCTCCGGCTGTGGGAGAGCCCAATCGGCCAGCGGCCCCTTCTACTGTCCTGTGGACGAGAAGGTCTACATTGACCTCGCCTTCTATGACGAGTTGAAACAACGCTTCGGCGCTCCCGGACAATTCGCCCAGGCATACGTGCTGGCCCATGAAATGGGACACCATGTGCAAAAGCTGCTCGGTATCGAAGGCAAGGTCCACGCACTGGAAGAGCAGAATCCCGGATCAGCCAATGCCTTGTCAGTGAAGCTCGAGTTGCAAGCCGACTGTCTGGCCGGAGTTTGGGCACACTCCACCGAAGAAAGAAAGCTGCTGGAATCCGGTGACGTGGAGAGCGCGCTCGGTGCAGCCTCTGCCGTGGGCGACGATCACATACAGAACATGAGCCGAGGACGCGTGAGCCCGGAGACATTTACGCATGGCTCCTCAGCCCAGCGCATGGACTGGTTTAAACGAGGCATGTCACAAGGCAGTGTCGCGGCATGTAACACGTTCCAGTAATGGCCAGCGCGGAGCCGGAAGAGAAGGCCGTCAACAACCCGCAGAAGCATCGGTTTGAACTCCAACTGGGGCAAGAGCTGGCGTTACTGACGTATCGGGAACATGCTGATCTACTCGAACTGATCCATACGGAAGTTCCTCCGAGTCAGCGGGGAAAGGGATTCGGTGAAAAGCTGGTGAAGTTCGCGCTGGAGTATGCGAAGCAAAATCACCTCAAAGTGATCGCCACCTGCCGATTCGCGCGGGCCTATCTTGAGCGGCATCCGGACGCGGCGTAAGTCCAAGCCCTGCGCTTACCGCGGCGTCCATTGCGGATGTCCTGTAAAAAGGCCGTTGCCAAAACCAATCTGATAAACCAGAAATATCCCAAACGCCAGGCTAATAAGACCTGATGCCAATCCCAGCACACGCGGGAAGCTCTTGCTCCTCGATCCAAAAAAATTGAATGCCGATGCAATGCTCATGGTGATCAGCATCATCCCCGCCACGGTGCCTATGCCGAACACGAGAAGATAAGCCACGGCCCAGCGCGGATCGCGAATGGTAGTCAGCACCAGCAGCGCGACCGCTGCAGAACCTGCCAGTCCGTGAACAATCCCAATGATCAAAGGCCTCAATTGCTGATAAAGGCCTATGCGTGCGAACAGCCGGTCCAGAAGCGCCAGAGGCGTACGGTCATTGCGGTGTGAGTGCGCTTCCGGTGAATGCCCGTGGGGATGCGTGTGAATGTAGTCGCCATGCGTATGCGGATGAGCATGCACGATCTCCGGGCTTGCAGAGGAATGGCTTGCAGAACGATGGCTTGCCGCGTGATGGCTTTCAGCAGCAATGGCTTTGGTCGTCCGCCAGAAAGCTGTCAGGTTCATTAGCCCCAATATCACAAGCATCAGTCCGACCGAGAGCTCCATGCTTAAGCCGATACGCGGCGGAATCACTACACCAAAGAGAATGATGGCACTGCCCACCACAAAGATGGTGAGAGTATGCCCTATGCCCCAGAATGCCCCAGTCATAGCAGCACGGCCAAGCTTGCGCTGCCGGGTGACGATGGTAGTCACGGCGATCACATGATCAGGATCCGTGGCATGGCGCATGCCGAGAAAGAAGCCGATGGCAACAATGGAGAAAAATGGGACCATGACGTTCTCTAAGTCAGAAGCCTCTAGGCGAGCTCCAGCTCAATTTTCTTGGATGCTGGATCCAGGCGCGAGATGCGGAAGCTGCGAATTTGTCCGGACTGGAACGCACTCGCCTTCTTGCTGGCGGCAGTGTCCCCGGTCTTCCAGCGCGACTGCAGCATTGAGCTAAGCGAAGAAAGGTCGGCTTTCCCGCTTCCGGCTTGTGGCTTCTCTTCCTGCGCGGGAGAAGCGGCAGCAATCTTACAGGTACCCTGCACACCTTCACCGAGCTCAACCCGTGCCCAATCGCCCGAGACGTCCACCATGCGCCCAGTCACGACATCGCCTTGTTTGTGTTCCGCAATATATTCGTCCAGACTGCTGGGGACCATCTGTTTCATGCCCAGGCGCACCCGCCGTTTTGCGGTGTCCACTTCAAGGACCTGCGCCTTCACCACCTGGCCGACGCGGAGTTCATCGGAAGGATGATTGATGCGCTTCTCAGCGCTGATATCGCCCACGTGGATCATTCCTTCCACGCCTTCAGCCAGTTGAACGAATGCACCGAACTTCATGAGGCTGGTGACCGGGCCTTCTGCCACTGATCCCACCGGGAATTTCTGCTGTACCTCACTCCAGGGATCACCCAGGGCCTGCTTCAATCCCAGTGAGATGCGCTTTTCGCCGACGTTTACACCCAGCACTACCACTTCCACAGTCTCGCCAGGTTTCACCGCGTCACTGGGTTTACGCACTTTCTTGGCCCATGACATTTCCGAGATATGAATCAGCCCTTCCAGTCCTGGTTCCAGCTCAACGAAAGCGCCAAAATCCATGATGCGCGTAACCGTGCCGCGGACACGTTCACCGGCTTTGTATTTTTCTGTGGCGGTGTCCCATGGGTCTGGCTGAAGCTGCTTCATGCCCACGGAGATTCGCTGCTTGTCCGGATCAACGCGCAGAACTTTGACTTCAACCTGCTGTCCGGCAGTCAACACATCCGCCGCCTTGTTGATGCGTGCCCAGGCAATGTCGCCGATGTGCAGCAGGGCGTCCACACCGCCAAGATCGATAAATGCGCCGTAGTCAGTAAGGCTGCGTACGGTGCCATGAACAATGTCACCAGCCCGGACTTCAGAATACCGGCGCTCTTTGACGCCAAGAGCTTCTTCTTCCGCGACCACGCGTCTGTCCACCACAACATCTTCTTCCGTCACATCCAGCTTGATGATGCGAACACGAACTTCTTGTCCGACAAGCTTTTCCAGATCGCCGGCTTCACGTGCTCCGCTGCGCGATGCGGGCATGAATGCGCGAACGCCAACGTCAACGCTCAGGCCGCCTTTGATCACGCCTGTCACAGTCCCGATGATCGATTCTTTTTCCGTAAAAGCCCGCTCCAGTGAGGACCAGTCCTTTGGCCGGGCGACTTTAAACCGGGACAGCGTGTAGTAACCCTCGGGATCGCGGCCTTTGACTGACACCGGCAGCTTGTCTCCCACCTTCACCGTCTCTCCGGCGGCCTGAAAATCAGCCAGAGGAAGAATCCCTTCCGTTTTGTAGCCGATATCCAGAAGCACGGAATCAGCAGTAATGCTCACCACAGTGCCTTCCATGCGACGGCTGCCATCGTCGGCTTTGTGCTGATGGCTCTTCTCGAATTGCGAGAGGATATCGTTAAAGGATTCGTTGCTATCGGCGGCGTTCTCGCCGGGTGAAGGAGGCGTAGGCATACTGGGATTGGGCATGGGACGAAGCATTTATTATCCCACAGGGATGCCCCTCTACGCCCTGTACCAGCGTGAAAAGCTGAGTTGTTGAACGGGAAGGTAGCGCATCAAGAAAGAACGGCATGAGCTCAATGCCCATGCCGTGTACCCCAACCAGAACCAACCCTACTGCGCTGTCGCCACTGACTCGGCCTCAGCCTTCTGCAAATCCAGCGCCACACGCTCGCCATTGATAAGCACTACACTGCGATTGATCAGTTCCTGTCCAGTGCATTCGTATCTCTCATAGCAAAGCAGGGCGGGAAACGTGACTACATATTCCACTGAGCGGCTGGTTCCCTGTCCGGTTTGCCGCACGGTGGTGCTGAAATCCACGCCTTCAAATTGCGGGTTGTCATGGAAGTATTTGGAAACGGCGCGCAGCATGTGCGAGATGTGGGAATCAAACGCCAGGGCCGCGGCCTTGTATTGCGATGAACCGGCTGGATCGTCCAGTTCAGTATTCATGCTGAGCTGCAGGTAAGCCCCATCACGGAATGCGATAAATGCGGGCGGCGCGTAATCCACAAAGTGCGCTTGCGGCTTCAAATCGTTCGTAAGACTGTGGATGGTGCCGTCGTATTTTGTCTGAAGTTTCTCCAGTTGCAGCTGCGACACATCATGGGGCGCATTCTTGTGTTCGCGAATGGTTTTGAGAAGCTCTGAATCGGGAATCAGCCTGGAACTGACCAGCGTTCCCGGTTCAACTGGCTCTGCCAGTGTTTTTCTGGTCTTGGCTTTCGGGTCATGGCGGGCAAGATAGGTGTCTTTCACTTTCGCCGGAGCATCGTCACCCGTCAACCACAAAGACAACGGCTCGCCATTCAGATAAACTTCGCTATCCAACAGAGCTGCCTGCTGGCTTTCAACGTCTTTACCCTGTACCAGCCGTTCCGCCACAGTGCGCGGGAACATGATCATCAGGTTCTCAGGACCTTCCGTTGCTACCTTCAATACCTGGCCGCGCACGTGGTGTGCAATTTCAAAAGCATAACCATCAAAAGGCACGTTGCGATCAATCCTGTTGACAACCACCTTTAAGATCGGCAGGACAACATCTTCATACGTCCGGCGGGCACGCTGGTTGCTGCTGACCACGTCGCTTGAATAGGAGATGTAGTAATTTCCGGTAATGGCCAGAACTGTCTGCCCGTTGAAATTGTCAAAGTGAATTGAGCCTTTGGGCAGAAGCTTTTGCCTGGCCTCATCAACGTCCAGCATCTGGCTGAAGTAAAAAGGATACGGGAAATGTAATGATGACGTCGCCGACGCAACCTGTTGCAGTTGCGTGATGTATTGCTGCTGTAAAACCCGTGAGGCCGGATCACTTACCTTACCCAGCGGCAAGACCTGGGCGGCGCATGACAAGCCCAAAAAGACTGCTAAGAACGCATACCGATAGAGAGGGGATTCATTTCGCATATTTGACTCCAGACATCTGGTACGGTGGATCAGCAACGGTGCGTATGTATGAAACAACGGCACGAATCTCTGCCGGCTTGAGAGTAGCAGAATAGCCGGGCATCTGTGGCGACTTTCCCAACGCCGGACCGCCGTGTGCGATCATGTTGTTTAAATCACTGTCAGACATTCGATTCAGCGTGGCGCCATCCCCAAACTGGTGCGGCGCAGGAGACAGATTGTCCAGGTTGGAAACGCGCTCTGCCGTCGATTCAGAGTCATGGCAGCGAATGCAGTATACGTCGTTTACCGTCTTGCCCAGCGTCTGTTCGTAACCCAATGCGATCTCGCGCAGTGTGAGTTGCGCAGTTCCCCCGCCTGCCTTCGGCGTTTCGGCAATGATCTGGTAGTCGCCATTGTTGAAGCCCATCTGCACATTGGTGGTCACTTGACCGCTTGAATCAGTCAGCGACTGCGCGGGCGTAAACTGCATGCCTTCTCCGTGGAATGTAACCAGGGCTCCGGTCACGCCGTTTCCGTCGGCGCCATTCACCTGTACAACCACGGGTTGGGCCAGCGTTGAGCCAACCTGGGCGATCTGCTTGCTCCCGCTCACTTCGGCGATTTGCACCCCAAAACCGGTGGGCTTTGGCACTTGCGGAGCCGGTGCGTGCATACATCCGATGATGAGTGCTACCGGTGCAGCGGCAAGAACAACGAGGGATGCCATGCGGAGAATCTTCATTTGCCACCTCCCTGCTTTGCTTTGAGTGTCATCAGGAATGCCGTGAGATCGCGCGCTTCGTCGTCCTTCAGTGTGAAGTTCGGCATCAGTGTTCCGGGTCTCAGCGCCGCCGGGTCTTTCAGCCATCCATAAGTCCACGCCGGCGTAAGTCGATTTCCAACTCCCGCCAGCGCTGGGCCAACATAACCCTTATCATTCTTGTAGTCGGCAATGTGACATGAATTGCAGCCATAGCGCGAGTAGAACAATTGTTTGCCTCGGCTTGCCGCGTCTGCGTTCAACTGGTGAGGATCAACCGTTTGTGAATCAAGTCCCGGCGCCTGGTACGCAAAGCCAATGTACTCAGAGAGCATCTTGATCTCAGGTTGGGTAAGGTTGAACTTTGGCATGCGACGGATCAGCGCCGGCCGCAACGTGTTCGGGTTACTAAGGAAATCTTCCAGCCATGCGCGCTGTACGGAACTGCCTTCCCTGGAAAGATCCGGCGCCATATCGCCACCGTTGCCGTTGATGGTATGGCAGGTCAGGCAGCGTAGATCTTCCATGAGTCGTCCAGCGTCACCGCCGGCGTGATAGTCAGAAACGCGCTTCGATGCGACGATCAGCTCTTTCGGGAAGCCAAATGCTCGGTCAGTCTGCGCCAACAGGGCCGTGGTAAGCGAATCAACCTGCCCATCGGTCAATGTAAACTTCGGCATCTTGAGCGCCGGACCAAACGAACGCGGATCGTGTACCTTGGCGGCAATGTACTCCGGCAAGTTGTGTTTCATGCCGGGAGCGAAAACGATCTGTGCCAGTGCTCTGCTGCCGACCCTGGTCAGGTCGGGCGCAAAATTCTGCGGAGGATTGATGCCGTTCATCTTGTGGCAGGCCGCACATCCGCTCTCCGTGACCAGTTTCTTTCCGCGGGCGATAGCATCTGCATTTCCAGGATCGAGGTGAACATTCGCCAGCAGGTCGGCATCTTTTTTGTCCAGCAGGAAACCGGCCAGCATGGCAACTTGCATATCATCGAACCTGTAATGCGGCATCAGCGTTTCCGCATCGTATTCATGCGGATTGTTGAGCCAGCGGCGAAGCCAGTCCGGATTCACTTTGCTTCCCACACGAGTCAGCTCAGGGCCAACCGTTCCTCCCACCATGTTGCCGGCTGCGTTTTGTACCGCGTGGCACGACGAGCAGAATGACGCGCCATACAGAGTTGCGGCTTGCGTTGGGTCCGAAGCCGCCGTCGCCGAAGCCTGCTTCAACGTAACGCTTGGTGCCGGTGAGGGTTTGCTCTGCGCCATCAGGAAGGCAGAGATATCGCCGGCATCCTGATCGCTGAGTTGAAAATTCGGCATAGTGGACGTGGCCGCGTAGGCTTGCGGATTCTTGATCCACGCAAAGATCCATTCCCGGCTCGTTTTCTCTGCGATATGTTGAAGTGACGGCGGGTCATCGCTTGCCTTCAGCGTTGTTCCATCCGGCTGCGCCACCGTATGGCAGCGTACGCATCCCTGGCTCGCCAGCAGTTTTCGTCCCTCATTCAGTCGCGGAGTTCCATCCATGGCTCCCAGATGGCATTGTCCACACCCGGATTCAACGTAACGCGCCGGCAGCAACGGCTGCTCCCATGCGTCAGTGGTGTGATGCGCGTCTTCAACTGACGTCGCCGGTCCCTGCCCGCGATGGCAGATCACGCAGCCAAATTCCTCAAGATTATGCGGAATCGGGGGATGCTTGCGAAAAGGCTGGGCGGTTGTCCCAACCAGCGCGCCGTTCATGTTCAAATGGCAACTCTCGCAACGATCAACCACGCCGAGTCTTGCTACCCACGTCTGGCGCAATCCGGAATGAAAGCTCTTTACCAGTGTCCCGCTCTGCCGCTCACTGGCCAGGCGGAGGTACGACTTTTGATAATGGCGCCAGTCACTAAAATAATTTTTCGCCGGAGCCACCGCCAGGGACGCCAGCAGCACAAGGCTGACCACGCCAAACATCGCAACTTCACGAAGTGATGGCCGGCTGCGTAAAGGTTTGTTTTCCTCAGTCACTTAAGCTTCTCCGTCTTTCGATAACATCAACTATTCTTCGGCATGACCCAGGACCAACCCGGGCCGCGGAAAAATGTGCCAATCGTCGTCAAGGCAACCAGCTCAACCAGAAACCACGTCATGATCCAGAATGAAAGCGGGCGCGCGGCCAGCCAGCGTTCCAACGGCCTGGGTGAGGCCGGCGAAAATCGTGACGACATCAGCAGAACCCCGCCAACCAGCAGCGTGGGAATAATCGGCATGACCAGGTCGAGCACCTTGTCCAGCTTTGCTCCACCGGTTGCGCCGTGACCAAACTGCCCTGAACTGAACAACACGAAAATGAGCACCATGAAGCCGATCACTGAACCAATGATCTTGCCGCGCTGCTCGGGACGTGCCCAGATACTGCCGCTCTCAATATTGATATTGAAATAAGGAATAATCACCAGCGCACCCACCACCAGCCCTGGGATCAGAACGCCGGCAACCATCGGCGGGAAATAGTGCAGGAGCTCCTGCAGGCCCAGGAAATACCATGGCGCCTTGGCGGGATTCGGCGTGTGCATCGGATCAGCCAGTCCCTCCAAAGGAGCGTTGGCGGCCAGCGAAATCCATACCAGCGCCAGGAATACAACTTCCATGGCGATCACAAAATGCGACAACGCCGCTGGATAGGTCATCACCAGGTCGCTCTCATGCGTTCTGACCTGCGGTGATGTACGACGAAGAATGAAAGCAATGCGCCGCGGATTCTTCCTTACGTCAGACTGCACCTCTGTCTGCACTTTGGTCGGTTCGCTCATTTCTTTTTCTCCGGGACGTAGAGTCCGCCGTCTTTACGAATGCGCCAGAAATGGACAGCGATCAAAAGCACCGCGACCAGCGGCAGGATCACGCAGTGCAGCACGTAAAAGCGCAGCAGTGCGTTGGCATTCACCTCATTGCCACCCAGCATCAGGAACCTGATCTGCTTGCCCACCAGCGGCACGGCCTTGGCGATATTCGAACCAACCGTTACCGCCCAGTACGCCAGTTGGTCCCAGGGAAGCAGGTAGCCGGTATAGCTGAGCAATAACGTGAGGATCAACAGAATCACTCCGATCACCCAGTTGAACTGCCGTGGCGGACGGTAGGCCCCGCGATAGAACACCTTGAACATGTGCGCGAAGACCAGGAACACCATGGCATGGGCTGACCAGCGGTGCAGGTTGCGCAGGAAAACGCCGGACGCCACAGCAAACTGCAAATCCTTCATGTCCGCATAAGCCTGCGGCACAGACGGATGGTAATAAAACATCAAGAGGATGCCAGTGCCCACTAGAATGAAGAACGTGCTCAGCGTGGCCGCTCCCAGATACCACGTGGGTCCAAACTCCAGCACACGCGAACGAACTTTGACAGAGAACAGGTGGAGGAACACGTTCTGCTGAACAGCCTGTGAGCGGTGCAGATTGCTGGACCCGCTGCCGCTGCGGAAGATTGTTTTCCATGCTTCCGTATTGCGGACCCGCTCAATTTCTTCTTTGATCGTGATTGCCATACGTTATACCTTCACGAATTCCTGTTCTTTGAGGATCGTGGATTTATCCACCATGAGAAATCCATCGTCGTTGAGCCAGACTTTCAGCCATGGAAGCGGTTCGGGTGCCGGGCCGGCGACTTTCACACCATCGCGATTAAAGCGGCTTCCGTGGCACGGGCAGGCAATAAGATCGAGTTCCGGCTTCCATGCTGTGAGACACCCAAGATGAGTGCATATTGCGCCCAGCGCGTAAAAGCCCTTTGCCCCATTCACCAGATAGATTCCGCTCTGCGGATCCAGCGTTACGGTATTGGCCGCGAACTGGTCCGGCTTGCCCGCGCGAATGATCGGTGAAGCTTCAAACAACACGTTGGGAGAAAAATACTCATAGGTAAACAAGCCGGTGCCAGCGGCAGCCACAACCAGTGAACCCATCCCGATCCTGGCAAAGAATTCTCTGCGGCTGGCGTCCTTAGGATCGCCGTCGTTGGAATGTACCGGCGCGGTCGCCTGGGCATTTACATTGCTCATTTGCTGCTCCTTACATCAACTGGTTCAACGGGGTGAAAATCAAATGATTGAATCGGAATCAGGCCCGTGCTATCCGCGGACTTGAAGTGAAATGCTTCCATGGTGATTTCATTGACCGGACAGCGAAGAGCGCACAGCCCGCAACGAATGCAGCGCGTCTCGTCCTTTACCATCACGGAGCCAATAACCTGTTTCCCCGCGAGTTCCTGCACGCTGACGCCGCGTAGTTCCACCGAGTAAGCTTCTTCATGCTGCTGCAGGTGATTGATGACCGTCTCCGGAAATTCAAATTCCTGCAGAGGCACCAGTTCCAGGCATTGTTCAGGACAAACATCCACGCATCCGCCGCAGAGAATGCATTCGGTCCCATCCACTGACGTACCTTCAAAGACGGTGTTGATCCAGCAACGCAGGCAGCGTTGCGCTTCCTGTACCGCCGTCTCTTCATCAAAGCCGACTTCCACTTCCGTCATGCCGGTGCGCCGTTCCAGCGGCAGCATGGGAATGGATTGTCTTGCAATCTCCATGTAGTTGGTGATCATCTGGTGGCGGTCCAGAACTTCCACTTCCAGTTCAGGATCGGCGGGTTTGGTCCCGCGCAGAAACTCATCGATGCCGGCGGCTGCGCGCTTGCCATCAGCAACACTGTCGATGATGAGTCGTGGGCCGAACACGCAATCGCCCCCGGCGAAGATTCCAGGGACTGAGGTCATCAGGTTTTCTCGATTGACGCCAATAAGCCCGCGGTTGGTGATTTCAACGTTGCTTTCCTTGCCAAGAAAATCGAGGTTGGGTGATTGGCCAATGGCCATGATCACCGTGTCGCATTCAATAAGCGACTCACTGCCTGGCGCAAACTGCGGGCTGAACCTTCCGCTTTCGTCGAACACCCTGGCCGTGCGTACGGTTTCCAGTGCGGTCACGCGGCCGTTCTGCCCGATCATCTTATTGGGACCGAATCCTGCGTGAATCGTCACACCTTCGGTTTCGGCTTCTTCCACTTCTTCCAGCGCCGCCGGCATCTCGTCGCGACGTTCAATACAGACTATGTGCACTTCGCTGGCGCCAAGACGCAGGGCAGAGAGCGAAATATCCACCATCTCGTGCGAAGCCACTGCTTCTACGTTCCTGGTCCAATCATCCGTCGGAATCTCATGCTGGCGCACAACTTCGCGGGCCGCGGAGCGGGCCACATCCATGGCGACATTACCGCCGCCAATCACCACCACCTTCTTGCCGATGGTGAATTTGTAGCCAAGATTTACGTTTAACAGGAAATCAATGCCTTTATAAACGCCGTCCAGGTCGACACCGGGAATGGAGAGGTCGCGGCTGCGGTGTGCGCCCACGGCGATCAACACGGCGTTAAAACCCTGTGAGCGCAGCTCTTCAATGCTAAAGTCTTTGCCCGCGCGTTGATTCAGCTTCAGCGTAACGTCACCGGTGGCGAGAATTTCACGAACCTGCGCTTCTACCACGTCGCGCGGTAAACGATATTCAGGAATGCCAAGATATAGCATCCCTCCGGCGACTGCGGCGGCTTCGAAGATGGTTACGGAATAGCCCATCAAAGCCAGGTCATGTGCAGCCGAGAGCCCCACAGGTCCAGCGCCAACAATGGCCACCTTGAAGGGCAACGCTGGTTGTTTGTCTGCGGATGATGGTTTGAAGTTTCTGGATTCCGGCCCGTGGCGTTCTGTAAGAAACCTCTTCAGCGCGCGAATCTGGATAGGACGATCAATTTCTCCGCGACGGCAGGCAGTCTCACAGGGATGTGCGCAGACACGTCCACAAATACTGGCCAGGGGATTGGGATCGCGAGCAAAACGGTAGGCCTCCTCAAATCGCCCTTCAGCAATTAGTGAAACGTAACGTCCTGCATTGGTATGAGCAGGACAAGCCATCATGCAGGGGAAATTTGTATTAAGCCAATCCCGATCAACCGTTTTCTTACTGAATCGCTTTTGCATGATGACTTGCCTGCCGTTCTGAAAATCCGTGGTTCCTCGGAAACAAAGCAGGATGGCCGAAGCCATCCCGCGTTGATGGACTTACTGCAGGGTGAAGTCAGCGGCCGTGTCGCCGGTGACGGTGATTTTCTTTGACTGGGTTTTCTTGCCTTCATGCCAGGCGGTTACTGTGTACTGTCCGTCGGGAACGTTGGCGATGCTGAAAGTGCCGTCAGCGGCCGTTTCGGCGTAATGGCTGTCTGGTACAACAACAATGTAGCCGGACATCTCAGGATGAACGTTGCACAGCAGGGAGACAACGCCGGGCTCAGTAAACTTGAACGGTTTTTTCTGGCCCTGTGGCCAGGTTCCCATATTGTGGCTCTTCTTTTTGTCGCCTGAAATCGAAGGCCAAAAGACGTTGTGCTGGACCGTGTCACTGTTCAGGAATTCCACGGTTGTGCCAACCTGCACCACAATCACGTGCGGCTGAAAAAGCAGGCCTTTCTGGTCAACTACAACAGTCTTGTCGACTGGCGCAACCGGGGTTGCACCTTCCAGGTAGACCACTGATTTCCCTGGAGCTACTTTGCCTTTTACGCTGCCGGCAAAGCTTGCCTGCGTAACCAAAAGTGCCAGCGCGAGGACTGAGAAGATGTATTTCGTTTTCATTGCATTTCCCTTCCTATGAAGCTGTTTAGAACACCCACTCCAGCGCAGCCACGGCTGTGTTGGTGCGGAATGGTTGGATCGCGGTCGGCAATCCGGTGATTGGATTGGTAATTACGGTCACGTACTGCTGTGGCCGGAATTGATATTCGAATGAAGCCTTGATGTTGGCGTGGATCAGGAACTGAACTCCGGGAGTAAAACGGTTACGGGTTCCATTGAAAGGCAGCGCAAACGGAGTGGAGGTATTAAATGCCAGACCGTTCACTCGATCTTCCCATGAGTTCACAGAGTCCCAGCGCATGATGGCCATCAGCCAGGGATAAATCAGGTAGTCCGCCTGCATGAATCCACCGGCGAAGGTTGAAGGGATACCGTGTACGAATCCCACGGGAACCGGGCCAGCCGGGTCAATTGGCAAGGGAACCAGCGCGCCGGTCACATCCACTGGAAGCCGGTTAGTGTCGTGCCCGTACATGAAGACGCCGTATATGTTGAAGTTGCGATAGTTGTAGCTGAAGTCTCCACCGGTCCGATAGAACGGTTCACGCGCCGTCAACACGACCGGCGCCGTCGTAGCGTCTTCTCCGGTGAAGCGCTGAACGGATCGTCCGTAATAAGCAAAGGTGCCCAGGTTGATATAGGTGTGATCGCGGGGCCCTGTAGCTCCTGCCGCCTGCACGGCATTGCGGCTTGCTTTGTCACGCTCCAGGTTGAAGCGGTAAGAAAAACGTCCGTAGAGGTCCTTGAAATTTGAATCCGAAGCAAATCCTGCAGGCGACGGCACAAACGTGCTGCTGTTGGAAGACTGGCTTACGCCGCTCGTGTTCTGGTCAACAAAAGCAAGCGAGTAGTGATATCCGCCGGTCAGGTGGCCGCCGCTGATCTCTATGCCGTTCATCGCATCTGCCATCGTGAACTGGTTGTTTACGTTGTTCTGCGCAAAAGCAGGATTGGAGTTACCGATGTTGGCCTGGTCCCAAATGTCGTAACCGCTGATGTTAATGTTGCGCGCCTGGCTAACGGGCAGATCAAGCTCAAAGCGCCCGATGCGAAGGCTAAGAGCATCTTTTGGTAACTTGATGAGTCTGCCTATGTTGACGAACTTCAGGTATCCGTCGCCCAATCCACCTGCGGCATTGTCACCAGCTACGCTCAAGTCTTCGTCAACCCAGAATGCGATATCGCTGCCAAAGTTACCGGCCGTAAAGATACTGAATAATCCGGTACTGAAATCAGTCTTGGGAATGAATGGCGCGACAGTTCCAGGAGGTACTAAGGAATCAAAGTTTCCGCTACTGCCTCCTGTCTTCTGGAAGAACGTGTTCATGCGCAAGCCGATCGGCGGCAATCCGGGAATGCTTCCCGGCCAGATGGTGTGCGGAAAAAGTTCCTTCTGGGCTGGCGCGCCCAGCAGTACCGGAGGAATCTTCATCAAGCCGGCGTCGTCGGTAGGAAACTTGAAGCCTGCGTCCTTAAACGCTTTCCCAAAATCATTCAGCTTTGGAAAATCAGAGTGGCAGGTAGTGCATGAGGTTCCATATTGGCGTGCAAAAGCCGGTATGGCATTACTTACTTGAGGTAAGAAAAGAAAAATGACAATACCCAGGAGCCATACCGCGCCTTGCACCTTATCTGCATTTTGTTTCATCACTTACTCCTTGCTGTTGGCAACCATGAGGTTGCGAATTATCAATAACTTCCGGCCCTTCGTCACACCGGGCAGTGACAAATATGTGTAAACAACGGCTGATATTAGTTTTTTCTGGGCATGGAAGATGTGATTAGGATCACATCTGTTCAGTGCAAAGAAGGGATCCGAAGAATAGGGGAACAGAAGTGATGAAAACAGAGAGGAATCGACGCTGGTGGGAAAAGGCGTATCGAGAGTCGCCCGGCGCAAAAAGCGCTTGATATCCGGTGCAACTTGCAACGAACCCTGGCTTCTCGTTGATAACTACATTTCGAGTTTGAAGCGAGGAGAAGCGAGACGGTAGAGCCGTCGCCAGAGAAGTCCGTTCACAAGTACCACGGTAGCCGCCATGAAGATGGTGGCGGCAAACAGCAACGAATTTTTAAATTCAGACAACAATGGCCGGAGGGTTTCTCCGGCCATCGACCTGCATTTTTGCTCTGACTTCTCTTTAGGCGATCCTTACGACCTCGTTGGTTTCTTCCATGTGTTGCGCCGGCCGTACTTTAGATAGCAGCGTTTTCACCACTACGTAAAGTACAGGGATGAAAAACAGGTTGAGCACGGTAGAGAACAACATGCCGCCCACGATCGCCGTTCCCACCGAGTGGCGGCCGAGTTTGCCGGCGCCGCTGGCGAAGTAAAGCGGAAGAACGCCAAGGATGAAGGCAAACGAAGTCATCAGGATTGGCCGCAAGCGCAGCTCTGCGCCTTCAATGGCAGCCTGTGCGATGGAGCGGCCCTGTTCAATCAACTGCTCGGCAAACTCTACGATCAGAATTGAGTTCTTGGCGGAAAGTCCGATCAGCATGACAAGACCAATTTGTACGTAAACGTCATTCACCAGCCCACGCATGTAGATGAACAGCAACGCTCCCAAAACGGCCGTTGGAACTGCCAGCAGGATGATGAATGGCAGGGCAAAGCTCTCATATTGCGCGGAGAGGGTGAGATAAACGACGAGGATTCCGAGGGCAAAAATAAGGATTGCCTTGCCCTCCGACTCAACCTGCTCAAGCGCCAGACCTGTCCATTGGTATGCCATGCCCTGCAGCATCTTCTTTTTGGCGAGACCTTCCATCGATTTCAGGCCTTCGGATGAGCTGTGGCCGGGCGCCGCTGCGCCATCGATTTCTGCCGACCGGAACAGGTTGAAATGGTTGATGACCTGAGGACCTGACGTATCAACCAGCGAGACAATATTCCCCAGAGGCACCAGACTATTATTTGCAGACCGCACATAGTATTCACGCAGGTTCTGGGCGTTCATACGGAATGGCTGGTCTGCCTGGGCGTACACGCGATAGGACCGATTGTTGAAATCAAAGTCATTTACATATTGCGAACCCATGTACACGCCGAGCGCCGACGTAATCTGGCTGATCGGCACGCCAATGGCCTTGGCTTTTTGCCGGTCAATCTGGACCAGCTTTTGCGGATCATTCGCCGTAAAGCTGGTAAACAATCCCGTCAAATCCTTTCCTTGCCGGCTTTCGGCCACAATCTTGTGGGCCACGGTGTCCAGGTCGGCAAGAGTGTTGCGACCCTGGTCCTGAAGAATAAATTGAAATCCGCCGAAGCTGCCAATTCCATTGATGGCAGGAGGCTCAAAGGGAACCACAATGGCTCCAGGTATGCCAAAGAGCTTTGGTCCTACGCGGGCCACAATGTCACTGGATGCGTGCCCTTTGCCCTTGCGCTCGTCAATGGGCCTGAGTGGGGCAAATACAAGGCCGGCATTCGAAGAGCTTCCGCCACTCAAAGAGAATCCGGGAACGGCGAAGGTACCGAAAACATCAGGATCAGCGAGCAAAATTTGCTCCGCCTGTTTCGCGATATCAGTGGTATAGGCCAAAGAGGCCCCCTGAGGCGCTTGTACCACCACGATGAAATAGTTCTGGTCTTCCTGCGGCACGAAACCTGTGGGAACACGCTGATACATGAACCCGGTAGCCACCAGCGCCAGGATGAAAAGAACGATCATCACGTAACGGATCTTGAGCGCCTGTGTAATGGCGCGTCCATAGGCATTTCCCGTGGAATGAATTGCGCTGTCGATTCCGCGGGCGACTTTGGCATAGCCCCGTGAGAGCCAGTCAATATGTGTCCAATCCAGGACTGAGTATTTGTGCTTCTCGTCCCGGAGCAGAAGCGCCGCCAGCGCTGGAGAAAGCGTGAGCGCGTTAAATAAGGATATTGCGATGGAGAAAGCGATGGTCAAAGAGAATTGACGATAAAGAATTCCCGTGGTGCCGGGGAAGAATGACACTGGAACGAACACCGATATCAGAACCAGTGACGTTGCGATGACAGCACTGGATACCTCCGCCATGGCAACTGAAGTTGCCCGGTGAGGATCAGAGCCATCGTTATTAATATGACGCTGTGCGTTTTCAATGACCACAATCGCATCATCCACCACCAACCCTGTCGCCAGCGTAATTCCGAAGAGCGTAAGCGAGTTGATGGAAAAACCAAACATGTTGATGAACGCAAACGTACCGATCAGCGACACGGGAATGGTCACAGCCGGGATGATGGTGGCGCGCCAATCCAATAAGAAGAGGAAGATGACAAGAATAACGATAATGATGGCCTCTTCCAGCGTGGTCACAACTTCCCTTACCGAATCGCCAACCACCGTGGTGGTGTCAAACGCGACCACGTACTTCATGCCCGGCGGAAATGATTTGGACAGCTCATTCAAAGCGGCTTTAGCCGCCTTGTCCACATCCAGCGCGTTGGCATTAGATAGCTGCTGCACACCGACACCGATTGCCTGGTGGCCGCTGTAAAGCAGGTTGGAATCGTAGTTCTCAGCGCCGATCTCCGCCCTGCCCACGTCCTTGAGCTGGATAATACCGTTCGCGGTGCTCTTGAGAATAATGCCTTCAAATTCCTTCGGATCAGTCAATCTGCCAACTACGCGCAGCGTGATTTGAAAATTCTGTTTCTGGTCCGATGGAGGACGGCCGAGCTGTCCGGCAGGAATCTCAACGTTCTGCTCCTGAAGTGCGGAGACCACGTCGGCTGCGGTCAACTGGCGTGCCGCCAGCTTGGCTGGATCCAGCCATATGCGCATGGCATATTTGCGTTCGCCGAAGATGATGACGTCGCCCACGCCAGGGATGCGCTTCAGCGCGTCCTTTACATACACATCCAGGTAATTGGAGATGTACTGGTTGGAAAGACTGTTATCGGGAGAAAAGAAACCGGCGGCAAAGACGAAATTTGGATTCGCCTTGGTAATGGTCACGCCAGTGTTTTTAATCTCCTGCGGCAGGCGGCCCTGAGCAGTGGCCACGCGGTTCTGTACATCCACCGCGGCAATGTTCAGGTCATATCCTGTGCGGAAAGTTACATTGATGCTGCTGGTGCCGTCATTGGAACTGGTGGAGGAAATATAGTGCATGCCCGCAACACCATTGATCTGCTGCTCCAATGGAATCGTCACAGCGGACTCCACCACTTGCGCATTGGCGCCCACGTAGTTGCTGCTTACGGTGACCTGTGGCGGCGCCAGCGCGGGATAAAGAGAAATAGGCAGACCCGGGATGCTGACTGCACCGGCAAGAATGATTAACAACGCACAAACGGTAGCAAATATAGGACGCTTGATGAAAAAATCAACCAACCTGCACTTCCTCTTCTTGCCGCCACGTTGGCGGCTCATTCTGCTTCAATGCAGCAGGTTAAGAGATGGGCTGGACGGGAACACCGTCAACCAGAAATTGTATGCCGGAGACGATTACCTTATCGCCTTGCTGGAGACCGCCCAGCACGGCGTAGTCATTTCCAATGGTATCGCCAAGGGTGACCGCGCGCTGTTTGGCCACGGTGCCCTGCTCACCCTGCGTTACAACATAAACAAAAGATTGACCGCCAATGCGGCTAACTGCCAGCACCGGAACGGTTGGAGCGGGAGCGGTGCTCCAAATCACACGCGCCTTCACTAATTGGGCATTGCGAAATTTATCCAGTGAGCTCTTGATCGGCGCCTTCACAAGAATTCCCTGCAATGCGTTATCCACCTGCCGGGAGATGAAATTGATCTTCGTACTCTCCAGCAACTCACCGGCGCTATTCACAATCTGGATGGGAAGCCCCATCTTGATATCGCCGGCTTTTTCCGTGGGAATGTAAACGTAAGCTTCCAACTCGGCATTCTCATCCACGGTGGTCAACAACGTGGTGGGGGAGACGTAGTCACCAACGCGGACAGGAATATCTTCCACCACACCGGCGAACGGAGCCGTCAGATGGTAATAATCGAGCTGGCGCTGCTGGGTAACGCGCGCCGCTTTGGAGGCTTCCCAGTCAGCCTTGGCATTTTCGTAAGCCTGCTCAGCCGACTCAAAATCGTGCTTGCTGGTAACGCCAGACTGGAAGAGCGCACGCTGTCTTTCCGCTTCACGCTGGGTGTAATCAAGCAGCGCTTTTTTCTGTGCTTCAGTGCTCTGCTGCTGGTCCACCGTTGCCTGCTGCTTCAACGGGTCAATCGTCATCAAGACCTGGCCGGCCTTCACGTGATCGCCTGATTTCACCAATATCCTGGTTAACGTGCCATCCACTTGCGGCTGGATGGTGGCGGCACGCCGTGACTTGACCGTTGCCACGTATTCATCGGAGCGCGGCACGTTGGACAGATTCACGGTGCTGGTCTTAACCGGCATCGGGTGAGGCGCTGGTCCGCTGGCCTGCGTCTTATTGTTACAAGCCGAAATGACTGGAACAACTAGGCTTAACAGCGTAAGAAAAAGTGCCGGCTTACTCAAAGTCAACCATCCTTATATATAGGCGATACGAGTAGTACAGATGACACGGAAGGGCAGATCGATTCACTTGTCGAGGCAAAAAGACTACTGAAAACGATACCACTTAGGCCCCGGCCCGGGCAATTTCCCGGCAGCCCATACGATACGTAACCCATTCATGCTGCGGGGTTAACGAACCAGCCTCAATGCCGTGAGTCTTTCCTGAAAATGGTGGGATTTCTGCAGGCACAGAAAATTCTTCCTTGAGGTTAAGGATAAGCCTCTAAGAAATGATACGAGATTGAAGAGAGTATAAGCTCGATGACTCTCACGGAGCTTTAACGTGACCAAACGCGATCAGGCACACAAGTCTGGGAGGTCAGCCCACCATTTTTGCGATCAACCCTTTGGATTCTCCATTGGCAGTTAGCACTTTGTGGGAGTTCAATGGCAGGCGGGCGCTGATGACTGTTCCTTCATGGTTGCTGCGAATTGTCAGTTTGCCCTGGAGAAGTCTGACCCGTTCCAGCATGCCGCCCAGGCCGACACCCTGAGGATCTTTCCCCTGTGAAATTCCCTTGCCCTTATCAGCAATTTCTACCGTTAGCTCATTTGTATCACGGGCCACCATCACCAGGGCGGTGCGGCTCCCTGAATGCTTCAGAACGTTTGACAGCGCCTCCTGGACGATGCGGAAGACAGTCAATTCAACTTCGAAGTCCAATCCGCTTAGCTCCTGTGGGGACTTCAGAACTGCGTCAATACCACTGCGCCTGGTGAATCCTTCAACGTATCCCCGCAAAGCACGGCCCAAACCAAGCTCTTCCAGCATGGGAGGGTGAAGGAGATAGGAAATTGTGCGCAATTCAGTGGTGCATTGGTCAACGAACCGCAAAGATTCATCTACTCGGGCGATCTCTTCTTCATTACCTTTAAGGGCCTCGCGAATCCGGTGCAGGTTTAACGCCATCGGCACTAAATTCTGTGCGGCGCCATCATGCAACTCGCGGGCCAGGCGGCGGCGTTCCTCGTCTTCCACGCGCATGAGCTTGGTGGAAAGCTGCATCACTTCTTCCTGAGCAGTTTTGCGCTCATCTATTTCCTGCTCCAACGCGGCGTTGGCGCCACGAAGTTCCTCGGTCCTCTCCAGCACGCGCCTTTCGAGTTGATTGTGCGCGGCAAGCAGCGCTTCTTCAGCCCGCACCTGGCGAGTCACGTCAGTACAAAGAATGGTGAACGTTTCTTCCCCGCCGAGTTCGAGTTTAGAAGACGCGGTGCCCATGGGAAACTCAGAACCGTCTTTGCGCCGCCCAAAAACCAGCCAATGTTCCGCCAGGATGCAACTGTTCTCCGCCAGATCAACTGAGCTCTTCGGGTTATGACAATGCACTTCACGAAACTCTTCAGGAATAAGAAGGTTAAGAGGCTGGCCCAGAACTTCATCCACGTTGTAGCCAAACATCTTCTCAGCCGTATGGTTAAACAAAGTGATGCGTTGGGCCTGATCGGTGGAAATAACAGCCGCAGGCGATATTTCCAGAATACCGGCGAAACGCGCCTGGGAGGCGCGCACTGCGTCCTCCGCGATACGCCTCTCATTGATCTCGCTGCGCAACCTGAAGAAAGTATATGTGAGCCATGCGATCAGCAGGCTGAACAGGAAGCCGCTGAGCAAGGTGTAACGAGGCAGATTGGACTGCATTTCAGCCATCGCTTCCGGCGAAGACCATACCCGCAAATGCCAGGTCGTGCCAGGAAGTTCAAGGGCCGCACTCTGGTTCAGAGGGCGGTGCTGATCACTGCTTCCATTCATCAGGAAAACGCCCTGTCCATCTTCCTCAACCGCAACGGAGAAATGCAGCCCTTTGATGTCATTCAGCATTTCTTCCAGAGATTGATCGACGTTGAAGACTCCCAGGGCATATCCATGCAATGAATCGTCGCGAAAAACAGGAACCGCGACCAACCACTGCCGTTCGCCTTTTGATCCTAAAAACGTTTTTGAGATGCTGGCCTGCCTGTCATGGAAAGCGCGCTGTAGCAGCGGCCTAACAATGGCCATGTTCATTGCTGCCATCTGACCCTTCGGGCCGGTGACCCAGCGCTGCTGGTAGTCTGGCGTAAGCCATGCCAGAGCCTGACAACCACTGTGACGTTCGATATAGATCGCCGCCAGCATGTCCCATTTGTTATGGGATGGATCTTCAAATTGCCAGATTTTAGAGAGATTGGTTTCGTCTTGAATGAGTGCATCCATGTCAGCGGAAAGATCCACGTGAACTGCGGACATGGCCAAAGCGGTAGCTTTTTCGATGTGGATCTGATCTTGTTGAAAGACCAGGCGCCAGGCGATGGCTGTGAGGGTCAAACTTAGTATGAGCACACTAACTGCCGGCCACTTTGAGCCGGCCCATTTCGTGCCCTTTTGTCCGTTCATGCCTGCCCCCACCTGAAGGTCCAGGAACCTCAGGATTAGAATGTTGCGCGGAATCGACCTCAGGTCTCTTTCAAGGAGCGCTCCTATTGGCGCTGCCAGTGGACCTTTTTCATTCGTAGGCTGGGAAGCGGTTTAACTTCAAATGCCCCGGAAGTCATTTCTGTTTACTAAGAATGGTCGCTGGTCACATGCGAAATCATTAAAACCACATTAAAGTCTTTAATCTTCCACTCTGCTTATATTTTTAGAGCGCTCTAATACACGCCTATTTCAAATGTTAGAGTACGTCCTTCTTGCCCGGCCCACCAGACACATGAGTTGCAGGCCTTTTGTTCACCTATCTGAGCACTGTAAGTCTCTGAGAAAATGTGGTTTAATCCTGCTTAACGATGGCTTTGAAAATCTTACTTGCGGATGACCATGCGGTGGTCCGGGAAGGCTTGCGAGTGCTGCTCGAGCGCGAAGGATTTCTCTTCAGCGGCGAAGCCTCAGATGGCCGCGAAGCCATTGTGCTTTGTGAGAGAAATAAACCCGACATCGCCGTGCTTGATCTTGCCATGCCGCTCCTCAATGGAATTGATGCGGCACGCGAAATTATCAAGACCAATCCGAAGATTAAAGTCATTCTTCTCACCATGCACACCGAGGACCACCTTGTGCTCGAGAGTCTTCGGGCGGGAGTGACCGGCTACGTTCTGAAGACCCGGGCATCCAACGAGCTGGTTCAGGCGATTCGCGCGGTGAGCAAGGGCGAGATGTTCCTTACCCAGAGCATTTCGCGGACGATCGTGCAGGCCTTTCTAAACAAGAACGAGGTGCAGGACCGCTTCCTCAGCGATCGCGAACGCCAGGTGTTGCAACTTGTGGCTGAAGGTAAAACTACTAAAGAGCTCGCTTCCATTCTCGGCATCAGCGCCAAGACAGCGGAGTCTCATCGCTCCAACATCATGGACAAACTAGATATTCACGATGTTGCTGGGCTGGTCCGATACGCGATTCGCACCGGCATCATCCAGTCGTAATGCGCTGATTCAGCGGGCGCAATCACTCTTCGCACTTCCAGCATCACGCAACAATCTGCAACAGCATTTCCTTCCTTCTTAAAATTTCTAATCCAATCTGAACTTCTTACGATCAGGGTTTCCCCCCACGCAGAATACCCAACCATCCGGATTTCAACTTTTTCAAATGTGCCTCATTCTGCACACATAGGGAAGCACCAACTCTTCAGCCTTGTGCGCGTCAGCCACGGAATCAGACGTGGACGGGGCTGAAGAACAATCCAGCAGCCGAGTTTGGGCTGGAGCTTCCGGGACAGAAAGCTCGACGGCACGATTCTTTTTCACTGCGGTACCGGTGCAGATTCTTAGACGGTTGATGCACGGTACCGCGGCATTTTGAGCCTTATGTCCCAATAACCGAGTTTCTTGCTCAAGCCGGTAGTCAGATTGGTCGAGTCACCGGCGGGCGCAAATGGTAGGGCACAGCGCGACTTTAGGAGAGAACAATGAGACGGTCTTCCGGGATGGCAGTATTTGTTCGTTTGTGTGCATGCGTAGCTGTAGTCATGGTGGCCCTGGGATATTACGGCCACGTTAAAGCCCAGGGTGGCTCGTCAACGGGAACTGTTGTAATTCCTCTTCGGCCTCTTGCTTCCCTTTCCAGCGTTCCAATCCCGCCAGTATTTGGTCTTGAAGGAATCGTTGCGGACAAAGCTGCGGCAGTCCAGCTGGGTAAAGCGTTGTTCTGGGACATGCAGGCGGGCAGCGATGATGTTCAGGCTTGTGCCAGTTGCCATTTCAACGCCGGTGCTGACAGCCGCCCCAATAACGAAGTGAATCCCGGGCAGGCTGGTGGCGACAACACTTTTCAGGTCGGCACGCCCTTTGACGGCAAAGTTGGCCCGAACCACCACTACAGCGCAGGAACTGCGGAGGCTGGTTTTGGCGGCTTCCATGATGGTGATTTTCCCTTCCACAAGCTTTCCAATGTCAACGACAGCCACAGCAATGTGATCTCAGACGTTAATGACGTTTCAGGATCACAGGGCGTTTTTGCCACCAAGATGGGACAGGTTCTTGTCGGACCATCGGATGGCAAGGGCGGAATCGCGGTCGTCAGGGGGGACGACGATCACGACCGCGGTGGTGGTGATGCCGGCATCGTTCGTGACGGTAACAGTGTCAGAGATCCAAACTCGAGAGTCCCAAACCTCGGCAATAGAGGCCCGAAATCACAAAACCCGGCAATCGCTCCAATCGTTGTTGGGACGGGACGCGGCCAGTTCACCAGTCTGGAAATGGATAGCTCCGTCGCTGATCCGGTTTTTTCATACCCCGATCCAACAGATGCGGCCAAGGTGATCAACACACGCAAGACTACCGGCCGCAACACGCCTAGCGTGGTGGACGCAGTTTTCAACTATCGCAACTTCTGGGACGGCCGCGCACAAAACGTATGCAATGGCGGCAACCCATTTGGTTCTCGCGACAAGCAGTCTCACCTTTTGCTGGGTGACAACCTGGACAATAAGCTTGGCCCGGCGATTGTAGCCATGCAGAACTCGGCATTGTGCTCACAGGCACTGGGACCGATTCTCAGCAGCACGGAAATGTCTGCTGACGGCCGTGACCTGCGCCAGGTAGGAAAGAAATTGCTGATGCGCGTGCCGCTCGGCAAACAGGACGTTGACGCAACTGACAGCATCCTGGGCGCGTTTTCCAACGCACCGCAAAAAGGCCTGAATACAACCTATGCCGCTCTGATTCAGAAAGCGTTTCTTCCGGAGTGGTGGCAGTTCAAGCAGCATGCTTGCGTAGCGGGCGATGGCAGCACCACGGCGACTATCGATCCGGCAGCCGGTCAAACCTGCCCGGCAGGCACTACCGACTACAGCCAGATGGAATACAACTTCTCTCTTTTCTGGGGAGTTGCCATCCAGATGTACGAAAGCACTCTGATAGCAGACCAGACGCCGCTGGATAAATTCCTGGAACAGCAACAGATCTACACGCTGGTGGGCGATAACCAGGCGAACTCCTACACCGTTCAGCTGAAACCAGGACTCACGCCTTTCACGATTTCAGTGGTCGGCCTGAATCCGAACTTTGACATGAGCGATCAGGACACGTTCGCCTTTGACGATGGACACGGTCGCTTTACCGGCACCGGCCTGGACGGAACCATTGATTACGCCAGCGGCGTTGTGGTGCTCAACTTTGAAGATCCGCCGGTTTCCACCGTACCGGTCAGAATCAGCTATTCCGTGGGACCAACTGCAATGACGCAAGGGCAGCTGCGCGGACTTCTGGTCTTTGAAACCAAAGGCCGCTGCATTGTGTGCCACGGTGGTCCCGAACTTTCCAACGCCGCGGTGGACACGGTTGCTCCGGTTCCGCTTGAGCGCATGGTGATGGCAGATCTCAGTGTCCGCGTGTATGACACCGGCTTCTACCACATCGGCGTTCGTCCCGGCGCAGAAGACGCAGGCCTGGCTGGAACTGATCCAGTGGCCGGTCTGCCGCTGTCCCTGGGCGAAGAGATGAGACAACGGGTATGCGCCGATCCTTCGGTTTCGACCATGATCGCAGGCCGCCCCGGCGACGGAATTACTCAGGCTCCTCTCAGCTGTCGCGATGACATTGCGCGCACTGGATTCCTCAAGACTCCACAGCTCCGCAACGTCGCCTTGACAGCGCCTTACTTCCACAACGGCAGTCAACTGACGCTCGAACAGGTGGTGGAGTTCTATAACCGCGGAGCAGATTTCAACATTGTTTCCGAACTCGCCATCATGGATCCCGATGTCGAACCGCTCGGCCTGGGATTGACGCTTCAGGAAAAGCAGGACCTTGTCGATTTCCTGCGCAATGGGCTGACCGATCCGAGAACGGTGAAACAGTCAGCGCCGTTTGATCATCCCCAGCTGCTCACACCCAACGGTCATCCGCAGGGACCCGATGGGTATCCGGTGGCGAAGGACGAGGGCCATCCAGGGCAGGCCAAAGACCAGCTCATGGAGATTCCCGCGGTAGGAGCAAATGGCGGCAAGCCTTTGCCAACGTTCCTGGACAACCTGCTGGGTGTAAAGACAGCCAGGCCCAACTAGTGAACGCGCGGACATTTTCAAATCAGTCGAGAGCAAAACAATTCAAAGCCAGCAGTAGCAGATTGACGGAAGGAGTTTCACTAACATGAGGTTCTATCAACAAGCCAAAGGATTATTCCGGAGCGCAGTCACAGGTCTGCTGCTGATTCTCGGCCTGGCTGTCGGCATGGGGGCACAAACACTCCCCAAGCCAACGGTTCCCCCCACGCCGGCGACATTGCCGACCACACAAACGGTTGCACCGGGTTTCGACGATCTCGGATTCATCCAGTATGCGTCCGTGGACAAGATGTGCGATCCTGCACCGGCCGCCCCGGCACTGGATCTGACACCGGGTGCGCTGGTCGCGCCCGTCACCCCGCCGGCGCCGCCAACTCCAGACGGCTGCAAGTCGTCCGGTGGATGGCTGCAGATCAACAACGACATTATCCGCGTTCCCGCGAACACGGTTGTCACCTTCCCCAACACGTTCGTGACGTGGGAAGAAATTTTTGAAAACAATCCGGGCGCAGTCGTGTGCACCAATACAGGATCCTGCAGTTTCATGGCTCCCGTAGCCGGCGAGTCCGGGCTCGCGCTATCGGATACCGTGCGGCCAATCTTCACCCACGAAGCGCATGTACAAGGCCAGATTGTGAACGGCACGTACATGTCCGGCATCATCCAGATTTCACAGCAGTCAGTGAATGGAATGCAGGGCTTCATCGAGAAGGTGAACTATGCCGACGGCAGCCTGACGATCAATGGAATGCGGGTGCAGATCAACGACCCGGCGATCCAGATCACTGATATGAACGGCAATCTTTTCAACAAAGGCCGTTACTCTATGGGACAAACGCCCGATTCCCGCTTCACTTCGGACCAGGGCAATACGACCATCCGTTCCATCACCGGTTATCCAATGTGTATCCCACGCATGGCGCCGGGCACGTATCCCGCCGGCCCTGGAACGCCGGGTACCGCTGATCCGTATTTCCCGGGCACCACCGGGCTCGATGATCCGCAGTGTCCGGAAATCAACCGGCCGCGCGATCAGTCCGCCAACCTGATCAACATCTACACCATGAACGTACCCGGGGATGCCCCAACCATTGACAATCCATTCCCGCAAGATCCATACACGGAAGTGCCCTTTGAAGTTGGCGATTTTGTCACCATCATCGGCACGCAGGTCCTAGATTCGACGACGTTCCAGCCATTCGTTTCCGCCACGGAAATCGTGACGAACCTTGGCGTGTACACGTTCCCGAACGTGGATCCGGCCTACATCCTGGTTGAAGTTCTTCTGATGGGTACCGGCGGCAGTCCTGACCCGGCATTTCCGCAGGAAGCGGCACGACGCACCAGGGTGGAAGGCTTCTCTACAGACCCGCTGCGCAACGTTGACATTTCCGCCATCGATATCGATGCCTGCGGTTCACTCACGTTCCGTCTGCCGACATGGGTTTCAAACTTCCCGGTTGAGCAAGGCTTGCCACTGATCGGAAAGAAGGGCCGCTGGCGCTTCCGTCCGAACGGTGGAACATTCCTGCCGCCCGTGCAGAACGTTGGCGCACAGGTGAGCGGTGGACTTGTCTCCGTTCAGAACAACGGCCTGGTGTATGGCTATTACCAGTTGCCTGTACCTGAGTTCATCTTCCCTGAAGATCTGGTACCGGGCAATCTGCCTCCGGCATACAACTTCCAGGACCTGCCATTCCTGGTCAGCGGCACCGGCGGATGGCCATTCCCGGGATCAATCTATGACAGCCAATTGATTCAGCTCGGCTTGAAGCGCGCGGAAGTTCCGCAGCCTCAACCGAATCAGATCATCGGCCAGCTCAGCCCGTGGCCGGACCAAGTGGCTGCGCCGCCAGCGCAGGCTTGTGTTCCGGGCGATCCGACGGCTGCACACGCTGTGGCAACTTACAAAGCGCCAGTTTCTCCGATCATTGCCGGAACTCTGGTGTCGTTAAACTCACAGGGCAGCTTCCCGCTTGCTGGTCCATTCGCCTGGACCCAGATGGTAAACGCCGGTGATCCGATCGTCACCATCAATAACCCCACTGGCGCCACGGCCAATTTTGTGGCACCGGTTGTTGCCAGCCCGCTGAGCCTGACGTTCCAGCTCACGGTCGGCAGCGTTGGAATCAATACTCCGTCCACAGCCAGTGTTTCCGTGCCGATCGCAATCACGCCGCCTAACTCAGCTCCAGGAGTTTCCGCGAGCGCTAACCCGAACCCGGCTATCGGTGACGGAATATCCGTCATCACGTTGAACGCCGTTGGCGTTGATCCGAACGGTGGAACCATCACCTACACCTGGACTGCTCCGGCTGGTGTCACGTTCATTGAAACCGGCACTGGAACAGGCACCGGACCAACACTAACCTTCACCGCACCCAGCGTTCCGGCATTGACGGCACCGCTCGTACTGAACTTCACGGTGGTTGGCACCAGTTCAGTTGCCGGCGTACCAGCCAGCGCACCGGTCACGGTGGCCGTAACGGTGAACCCGACTGTGGATCTGATCACCATCGCTCACGTGCGTTATCTCAAGAAGATTGCCCGTCTTGTGATCAACGCCAGTGACTTCACGCCTGGTGTGACGCTGACTGTCACCCTGGCCGGACCGAACGGCGAAAGCCCAACCATCAACCCAGCTACGGGATCACCGTATGTGGGAACCATGGGACCGGTGATTCCGTTCGCACCGGGTGTCTTCACTATCCGCTTCACCAACGTTCCGCCGCCTGACCTGACAACCATCAGATCAAGCGCCGGTGGAATAGCAACCTCGGGTGTAACCATCACGCGCTAGTAACAACAGGGGCTGCCGGACCGTAAAGGTCCGGCAGCCTGCTTTAAAAGTTTCAAACTGCACCAGCCTGTAGCGCCAAGCAGCAGGATGGCAAGAGAACAAGAAAAGAAGAGAGGAACACGATCATGAACTTCAAACCTATGCGGAACCACAACCGCGGCTGGATGCACTTGCTGGTGATGGCGCTGACGATCCTGACGACCGCTAGCGCTTTCGCATCGCCAAGTATCAACATCGCCCCGGCAAGCATGTTTCGTCCCCGCGGCGCCGTCCGGGTGCAGTTGATCCCTGGCGGTCCGGTTGACTACTGGGTTGGTGATGGCGCTCAAGGCTTCTGCCGCATCGACAACGGTGTCTTAAATATTGCCACCTGCTCTCTGAACGGAACCTCGGAACCGTTTGATGACCGGCCCAATAGCCCTTACGTTTTTGTGGCCGATGGCGCCGGCACCGGCGTGAACCGCTTCACCTTTGGACCAGATCCGAACAACCCGGGGCACAGCATGATTGCCACGGAAGAAAACATCATTGGCAAAGCCTCCGGGATCACATTCATCGGCGCGGCAGGTCCCAAGCTTCGCGCCGAATCAGCCAAGATCGGCCCGGACGGTCTTCTTTACGTAGTGAACCAGGGTGACGGCAACATTGTTCGCGTCACCAATCCGCGTGATCCGCGTCCGCCATCACCCACCATCCAGAAAGCCACCGTTGTGGCCTCATCCAGCAACGGCAAGCGGCTGGTGAGCATGGCGTTCATCGGCAATGATTTCTGGGGCGTGCAGGCGGGTTTCGCGGAGCGCATTCAGAACATCACTGCGTGCACCCGCATTACGCTCACCTGCACCGGCCAGTTGCAGTACCAGAACATTCAGTTCCCCATGGGTATGGCTTCTGACGGCGTTAGATACATTTACTTCTCCGCAGGCGCCTTCCTTGTTCGTCTGGATGCAACGCTCACCGGTCTGCATGCCGATCCATCGCTGATGCTGGTTTGGTCACAGAATGGTTTGCTGAACGGTAAACTCACGACCTATTCACTTCCTCGTGGAGTGAACATTCATCCGGCAAATGCAAACTTCGCTGGTGATCCCGGCGGGGACATCATGATTACGGATGACATCCTCATTGAAGCGCCGGCGCCTGGCGTGCCTGTGTTCACATCGCGCACCGGAAAGCTCTGGCTGCTGCCTGTAGCACCACCGGTTACTGCCGAAATCTGCCCAACACCGGGACATCCCACAGCAACTTGCACAGTGAACAGCCCGGTGGGAACCGGAACACCGCTCACGCCCAATGTACGGCAAGCCACCGCCGCGACCACGGGCATTCTGCGCGCGACCGGAGTCACTCACCCCAGAGGTTTTGTGTTCCTGGGAACGCACTTCTGGGTTGCCGATGAAGTAAAAGGTCTCTGCCGCATCGATCCCCTTGCACTGGGCGCTGCTGCGCTGACCAACTGCTTTAAGCCGACGCCCGGTTTCATTCCCGGACAGCCTGCTGCGGATGCGGCCGGCCTGGTTTACGTGCCTGACATCAACAACACCTTCAATGGCATCGCCCGGCTCGTATTCAATCCCACGACGCAGACGCTCACGCAAAACGGAATTCTGAGTCAGGGACGCGGCCTGGTGGCTGCGGCGGTCGCCGTGCAGGTGAATCCCCTTACCAAACTGACGGACCTCTACATTGGTCCCACAACCGGCGCGCAGATCACCAAGATCGTTGCCGCCGCAACCGCGCCCAGCGCTCCGCAGAATGTTGCTGCGTCGCTGCTTGGTCTGGGCGTGAGAAGCATGGTGTTCAACGGCACGGACCTCTACCTGATGGAAAACGGACTGCCTGACAAAGACAGCCTTTTCCAGGTTGGCAGCGGTCAGCCAACCATCATTCTGAATGCAGCGCCGGATCTATCACGCGGCCGCGCGGTGTTTTTCTCCGGTATTCCGCAGTTCGTAACGCCCGCTCGCGGAGCACAACCGCCAACGGACATCGATACGCCGGCGGCGCTCGCCCTTGGACCAACTGGTCAGGTTCCGTGCAACACAGTTGTCCAGACCTTCAACCCGACTACGCCGTCGCTTTATCTGGGCGGCGCGTCCGAAGTGGATCAGTGGAGCTTCCTCTGCACCAAGGACACGCTCTGGACGGCTGACGGACAGTTCAGCGCTCTGCTCACTCTGAACGCACCCATCGGCGTGGTAACAGCACTTGGGTTTGCCGGCGACGGAACCATGGCCATTGGCGATGATCCCAGCCTGCTCCCACTCACACCAACACTCAACAGCACGACATTGGCGCCAATCGCGGGCCAGGGTCATGTGTTTGTGGTGCAGGCCCAATAACTCCAAGCTTGTCTCCTTCGTGGCTGGCGGGGCAAATCCGCCAGCCACGGGGTGCAGGTTAACCAGATCCAGGAGCTGAAGCTCCGGACAGGACGCAAAAAAAATGACTTCTCCCACAAAGACTGCGAACTTACGACCGGCGCCCTTTGCGGCACTCTGCCTGTGCCTGCTGGCCGTTGTGTTGTTTTCTTCCGTCGCGGCAAACAGCCAGGCCACCACCACTGTGCTGTCCGCGGGCACTCCCAACGCTGCGGTTCCACAGGTTGTCAGCAGCTTCACAATTCCACGCGGCGGTATCGTTCTTTCCGGCACGGCGCTGAACGCAGCCGGCCAACCAGTTCGTCACTTATGGACTGGCGATAACAATCTTGGTTTGTGCCGGCTGGATCCAGATCTGGATACACCGGGCATCAAGGTGATCAATCCCCTCACCTGCCCCTTCAAATTGAACGGACAGTCAGTGGCCGCCGGCCCGGTCGCCTATGACTCAGTCACAAAGTTTCTTTACATGGCTGACGTGCGCAGATCGCAAGGTATCTTTCGCCTGAAGTACGACCCTAGCGCCGATGGGGGACAAGGCAACCTCGATCTAACCAGTCTCTTTGCCATGGCCGGCAATCCCACGGGCGCCAGATTCCAGGGCGGCCAGACAGGATGCCAGTTTCCAAACCTTTTCCCGCCAGCCTCGGTAGCGCTTGGACCAGATGGAAATCTCTACGCTACTCTGTCCAAAGGTGGATCAATCTTCCGCCTCAACAGTCCCGCGACTGCAACTACCGATGGCTTTGGCCAGTGCTCAGATTTTCTGCAGACAGTTGCTGTTTCTCCCGACGGGAAAACCACCGGCGACCTCGCTTGGATCGGACACGATCTGTGGTCCATTGATGGAACCAGCCCGTTTGTGATCACGAACGCTGACACGACTTGCCAGGCCTTTACTCCCGGCATGACTCCGTCATGCATCGCTGTGAATGAACTGGCTGCGGTGGGCGCGGCCAACACCACGGGCAGTGACCAGTACTATCCGCAACTGAATGGCAACAATCTGTATTTCGGTTTGAGCGCTACGGTGGTTGTTCCACCATTCACGCCTGCTGCCGTTTTCTGGGTAGCCGATGCGCAAGGCGCACAGATCATCGATCCGGCATTTATCAGTCCGGGTGACGTCGCGGCGTATTTGCCCGCGTCATTCCCGCCGCCGAATCCATATCCGCTGGGCGCGATGGGAGAATCAGCCGTTGATTATTCCGATCCCGCGAACCTGGTGGTTTACACCGGTGATGATCCAAGCAACAACGGAATCACCATTGTTCCTGGGACGGGGTCCGCACCCGGACTTGGGTTAGGCCGCTGGTGGCAGACTTGCCAGGGAACTCCGCCGGTTGTTCCGGCGCCGTTCTCCACCAACGTTCTTGCCGTGAACAACTGCCCCACACCCGCAGCCACTGCCATTCCGGGTGCGCCCACGGTTGCACGTGCCAAAGCAACAGGCACAAACGTCGCCGTGAGCTGGAGTGCAGCACAATCAGTCCAGCCGGTAACAAGCTATCATGTTCGCACATTTGCGAATGCGGTATTTCTGTCAGACACCCCGGTCACGGCGCCAGTTGGCGGTTTCCCGTCAACAACGACGACCATCGGTTTAGCGGCTGGTCCCACTTACACATTTCAAGTGTCGGCCATCAACGGCCAGGGCGAAAGCGGATTCTCGCCGTTGAGTAACAGCATCACTCTGCCGGGTATTGATCCTCCGGGAATTCCGCTGCAGACGGTAGCCACTGCCGGTGACAAAGCAGCTTTTGTCACCTGGGTCCCGCCGACCAGCGCGGGTGGTGCACCTATCACCAGCTACACCGTGACCGCGATCCTGGCCAACACGCGCACTGCAATTACATCCGTAGTTGCGGCACCTGCAACCAGCGCGGTAGTCAACGGTCTGACCAACGGCTCCAGCTACACGTTCAGCGTCCATGCCACCAATGCTGGCGGTAACGGACTTGAATCCACGCCATCGAACGCAGTCATCCCGGCGGTGATTGCTGCCCTTTCGGCAACCATGGGTGGACCAGCGACTCTGACAACGACTCCAGTACGGGTTACCTATCCAATCACCGTCACCAACAATGGCGTGCTACCGGTAACCCTTCTGAACCTCGTGGATACGCTCACGACGACAGACGGCGCGTTCATTGTTCTGGCGCAACCGACGCAAGGTTCCTGCACTGCGGGCGGCACTCTCGTCACGTCCGTAACCTGCAATCTGGGTACTCTCGCGGCGGGTGTAACTGCTCAGGTGAACGTGCTGGTGCAGATTCAGGCTAAGACAGTCACCAATACAGCACACATCACTGCGGTGGATAACGCGCTTGTGGCAATCAGCGTGGCTCCAGATCCCAGCGTGGTTACAGCTCCGCCACCGCCTATCGTGGTTGTGACAACGGCTGCTGTCTCTGTGACTGGCAACGCTCAAGTGCCTGTTCCGAACGTGAATCAGGCTGGCAACATTGTCTGGACCATCAGCAACACCACGCAGAACCCGGCCCAGAACATTGTCTTCCAGACGAACGTTCCCACTACGGGTGTGGCCAACATGCAGCTGAACTCGATCACCGTTACGGAGAATAACAACGGCGTATTCGTCTGCACGTTCACTCCAACGGTTGGACCCGCGGTTCCCTGCGCATCGGCGCCGGTCGGCACCGGTGGGGGCAGCATCCAGGTGACAACCGCGGCGTTGGGCGGATCAACCAAGAATGGCGCCAAGCCACCACAAACCCTGATCGTCACAGTCAATGTGACGAATCCGGCAGGAACTGTAAGAGGCACTGTATTTACTTCGACGGGGACCATGACATTTGGCCCTGGCGGGACCGATACTTTGCCGAACAGTGCCACGGTGAAAATTACTTCGAATTGAAACGCGCCGCCACGGCACTTAAGGCTGTGGCGGCGTACTTCATCAATCCAAGACGAGCGCTTGCTCGGAAAGGAGGCGGTCCATCGGAAAAAACATCTCCTAAATGTTTAGCCTTCTTTTAGCCTTCTAGGCGGCCGGGCTGACAAAGCCCGGTCCTTTTTATTAGTTTTGTCTTATTAGCTTTGTCCCAGGACGGAGCCCAAACCGGTAACGTCGGCAATTTTTTGGTTCATTCACAGTTCCCCGTGTGCCCGAGCCTCAGCGGTAACTGCCAAGTCAATAGCAATAAGGCTCGAAGATAGGAAACAATGTCATACCAGCTCTAGAAGGAGAACGACTCAGGATGCTTCCCTATAAGTTCCGGTCACTAAACTTCCGGTCATTAAACTTCAGATCATTAAACTTCAGATCAGGCCACTGGTCACGCTTCGCAACAATGCTCCTGCTAGGCTGCGCTCTATCATCTCTGCCCGCCAAGTCACAGCCGTCGCAAACAAACCAACAACCAGCCGAGCGACGCAATGACGCGAAGGCGGCAACGCCCGATGCGCAGTCACCGCAGAAGAAGAATCCTCCCAGTGGCGATCAGCTCGCTCCGGATGCGGCTGTGATTACCATCAACGGATTCTGCCCCGGCGGTGCAAGCAATAAGGAAGCACCGGCATGCTCCACCAAAATCAGCAAGCAGCAGTTTTCAGAAATGCTCGCCTCCATGAGTTTCAATCCGCAAATGGCGAATAATCCGGTGGCAATCAAGGCGTTTGCTGAGAGTTATGTGCAGGCGATGCTGGTTGCAGACGCCGCTGAGAAAGCCGGTCTGGACAAGGACCCACAGTTCGAAACATTGATGAGGATTATCCGGGTGCGTACTCTCGCAGATGCGTATCGCCGTCAGTTGCAGCAGAAAAACAGCAATCCAACCAATGATCAGATTGAAAACTACTACAAGCAGAACATGGCAAGGTTTGACGAGATGGAGCTGGACCGGGTCACGATTCCATTGTCGAACCCAAAACTAACCAAAGAGGCGCAGGCCGACTTCCGGCAGAAAGCCCAGTCGCTGGCTACCCAGGCGCGCCTCCGGTTGAGCAAGGGTGAAGATCCCGGAAAAGTACAGGCTGAAACGTATCGCGCTCTGGGACTCACGCCGCCTTTAACCACCGACCTGGGAACAAAGCGGAGAGGCAGTCTGCCGGCGCCATTGGAACAGGAACTCTTCGCATTGAAGTCAGGCGAGGTCAGTGGGGTCGAGTCTGATCCGTCTTCACTCACCATCTATAGAGTCCGCAGCCGCGTGACTTTGCCGCTTGACCGGGTAAGAAGTGAAATTGTGCAGGACGTACAACAACGTGAGATTCAGGCAGCCATGCAGGCCATTACCGGCGGAATCAAGACTGATTTCAACGATCAATATTTTAAGCCGCGTACAAAACCTGCAAACATTCGGCCAAATGCCGGCGTACCCAAGAGTCCGCCTCTCCAGTAGTGAATTGCCGGGCCAATGCAAACGGATATTCTTAACTGATATTCTATGAGCGTTCGTGATCAACGATTCTGCACGCCGGGGTTTGCTTCTTAATCCCCGGCAAGGATTTCGAAGGAGCTCATGGCCGCCCTAATTGATGCCATTAATATCAAGCGCAAGATGTTTTTTGAGTTAGACGGCACGCCGTTCCACTGCCTTGATGTGGAGGTCAACACTCCAACCGCCCGGGGCGGCCAGACGCTGGTCCGCCTGAAGATGCGCAATCTCCTCACTCGCGCCGTCTTTGATAAGACCTTTAAGGCCAGCGACAAGTTTAAAGAACCAGACCTGGAAATGGTCCCTGCGTCTTTCTTATATAGCGACGCCGAAGGTTTCTACTTCATGGACCAGGAGAGCTTTGAAACTCTCTCTCTGTCGCAGGAGATGATCGGCGATGCCCAGGATTTTCTGGCGGAAGGTCTGGTCATCCAGGTGCACAAATACAACGGCAATCCCATTGGCCTGCAACTGCCTCCGCATGTGGACCTGGTGGTGAAACAAACCGAACCTGGCGTGCGAGGCGACTCCTCCGGCGGCAACGTGACCAAGCCCGCCACACTGGAAACCGGCATCGAAATCCGCGTTCCCCTTTTCATTAAAGAAGGCGAGAAAGTAAAAGTGTCAACGGAAACACGCGAATTCGTCAGCAGAGCATAGTATTTTTTCTGAATCAAGACAAAGGGCGCGCAGGAATTTTCCTTCGCGCTCTTTTTCTTTTTCTTTTTATTTTAGTGATGAATGATGGCGGTGGGATCGTTTACTAAAGATGTGGGCAGCGTCGCACAATTTTTCGTGATCGCCGTCTTCAATCGTTGAACCGTTCCATAGTTGAAAAATGGGCCGGCACGTATTGAAACGCGCCAGCCCGAGTGGCTCATCCGCTAGTGAGCAAGGAAAAGTGAGCAGGAAAACCGAGTTGCCCTGCGCGTCGTCGCTAGGGAAGGCGGGGCCGGGAATCCTGAGTGTGCATTCCCGCCATAAGCTTGTGCGCCTGGTTGATTTGCGGAACCAGCGCGGCACGCAATACTTCCTCCTCCACCTGCAGTTTCCGATATGAATCGATGTAAGGTGCCGCACCGTCACCCAGGGGAGCGGCGGAGATGGCCTCCTGCCGGGCTTGCTCCACCTGATCCATCTTTGCGTCCAACTGCCTTTGGCAATCCTCTAAGCGGCTTTGCAATGTCTGAACCTGGGTCTGCGAGGTGTAGGCTTCCTGTGAAGGCCCGTCAGGAAAATGGTCGGGATTGATTTCGCTCTGCGCGACTGCCGTCATACTAGCGGCCAACATCAAAAGGGACTGGGCTGCGGTCTTGAGAGTGAAGTTCATGTCAAATCTCCTTTATGGCCTCTCGGTTCTCTTGCTTCGAACTCGGGCACGCCTCACTTAATGCATCCGCAGGGCCAATCAGCGGCGGGGATGTTCCCGGGAAACAGTACATTGAAAACACGTGACTTAGGTTTTTCGGGGGCGGAAAACACGGGGATTGGTGACCCGCCGGCCAGAGACTATTGTCTATGGAAGCCGAGACGATCGTCTCCACTGGGCGCGATAGAGAGAGTGATAAACTACCTGCGCCATGGGCGCCCGACTCATAGCCGTCGCTGGACAAGAACCGAAAGCCGAGTTCCTGCTTGGGGAGGAGGACGCGGTGATCGGGCGCGACGCCGGCGCAACTATTTGCATCAACAGCCGTTCCGCCTCCCGCCGGCACTGCATGATCCGGCGCGACGGCCAGCAATACCTGATCCGCGATTTAGGAAGCCGTAACGGCACCCTGGTCAACGGCCTTCCGGTCACGGAGTGCGTCTTACGGCACGGCGACAAGATTGCAGTTTCAGAATCTGTGTTTGTCTTTGCCATGGACCAGCCCGTGGATCCTGCGCGCGCCGAGGTAACCGAAACGGACGATGCTGCGGTGCTCGAATTTGCCACCGTCCATCAGGCTGAGCCGCTTTCCCGCAATCCGCAGCGTCTGCTGTCAAACATCCAATCCACACAACAGGCAAATCACTTTCAGGCGATTCTGGAAATCAATCGCAAGGCTGCAAACCTGCGCACACCGGAAGAACTGGAGCAGGCGCTGCTGGATGCGGCGTTCCAATTGACGCCCGCCGAGTCTGCGGCCGTGCTGCTGTTTGCAGAACTCGATGCTCCTGCCACTTCTGTAGCCGGACAGCACCGCTCGGCACGACTGACATCTGAAGTGCAGGTCAGCCAGACAGTGGTACGCCGGGTACTCAATGAACATGTTGCCGTTCTGGCCCGTGACACAGGCGCGGAAGCGTCACTCAAAAACGTTGCCAGCGTAATGGCCGGCGGCAACAGGTCAATCCTGTGCGTGCCGCTCATGGCGCATGATCGCGGACTGGGAGTGCTCTATCTGGCGACACGGAATCCGATAAAGGTGTTTGATGAAACCCATTTGGAAACCATGACCGGGGTGGCCGCCGTGGTGGGCCTTTCCCTGGCCAATGCCTTCGATTTCCAGCGTGTGCGGGCTCAGGCTGCCATATTGCAAGCTGCCCTTGACCAGGACCGGCCCATGATCGGTGAATCCGCAGCCATGAAGAAGGTCTATGACATCATCGCCAGAGTCGCGCCTGCTGAGACTACTGTGCTTCTGCTGGGTGAGAGTGGCACAGGAAAAGAAGTGGCGGCCCGCGGCATCCATCGTAACAGCCGGCGCGCCGAGAAAACTTTTGTGGCGGTCAACTGCGCCACCCTGGGCGACAACCTTCTGGAAAGCGAGTTGTTCGGGCACGAAAAAGGTGCATTTACCGGTGCAGTAGGATTGAAAAGAGGCCTGCTGGAAGCTGCCGATGGCGGTACGGTATTCCTGGACGAAGTGGCGGAGTTGCCGATGACCGTGCAGGCCAAAATGCTGCGCGTGTTGCAGGAGCGCGAGTTCAGCCGCTTGGGAAGCACGCGGCCCATTAAAGTCAACGTGCGGTTGATTGCGGCTACCAACAAGGACTTGCGCGCCGCAGTGGCCGCGGGCCTATTCCGGGAAGACTTATTGCATCGCCTCAACGTGGTTGCGCTGCGCATGCCGCCGCTCCGCGAGCGCCGCGAAGATATTCCGCTGCTGGCCAACTTCTTTCTTGCCCGTTCTAGCCAGCGTTGTGAACGGCGCGTCCTGGGTATAACCCCCGAGGCCCGCGATTTGATTCGGCAGTATGAATGGCCGGGCAACGTACGCGAGTTGGAGAACGCAATTGAACGAGCAGTCGTGCTGGGATCGGATTCTGAGATTCATGCGAACGACCTTCCGGAAACGATCTGGGAAGGCGCGCCTTCTGCGCGCGGGTCACTCACTTATCATGTGGCATTGAGTGAAGCTAAACAGAAGATCGTGACCCTGGCGCTGGAGCACTCTGGCGGGAACTACACTGAAGCAGCCCGACGGCTGGGTGTCCACGTGACCTATCTGCATCGGTTGACCAAGGCTTTCAGGATGAAGCAGGCCGCGCCAGACGAACACGACGAAGAGGCAGCCGACATTTGATGTCCCTCATTATGGAGACGATCGTCTTCTATCCCTAGACGATTGTCTCTATATCGATCTCCCCGCGCCTTGGGATCGACAATCGAACACCGCTAAACTCCTTTCTTTTCAATAGTCGCTCAAGATAGCTCACCTCCTCAACAGTTGGCATGGTGGTTGCAATTCAAACCGTGTACGTAAATTTGGAGGGTAGAAAAATGACGACTCCCGCATATTGCTTCACCACACTCAAGATTGATCTGGAAGAAAAACCGGAAGAAATCATCATTTCCTGCCACGGAAAGATCACTGCCGAGTCCGCGTATATGTTTGAGCGCGAGGTGCACGACCACGCCATTCCCGTGTCGCGCGGCAAAGCCGTTCCGGTTATCAACCGTATCGTGTTTGATCTCTCAAACGTTACCCACATTGACAATGCCGGGCTGGGAGCATTGCTGGCGGTCTGGACAAAAGGGCAGCAAAGGAGTTGCAACGTCGAATTGGTCAACCTCAGCCGCTCCGAGTTCAAACGGCCGGCAGTTGCCAGTGTCGATTACATGTTCAGGAGAATGCTGTCGCTGTTTGCCTGATGAGCGAAGGTCTCGTTCATGTCGTTCCATCTGTGACTACAATGGCCGCCTCCATTCCTCTATATAGATATAGTTGACGCGTTGGCGCACGGCTGCTTGCAGTTCACCCCATAAGTTCCGTGGTTAAGTTTCCCATCAGTTATGGATGATCACGGTGGGATCGTTTACACCCTTTTCGCCTACCACAGAATATTTGTAGGATTTCTCCTCCGCCGTCGCTTTGGCAGGACCACTGGAAACGCTACCTCCGGCAGGCACGTGAAAAACCGCTTCTTCGAATGGCGAGCCAGCTTCTGACGAAAACGCGATGACAGCTTTCCCGTCCGATGACCAGGTAATCTGGTGTCCGGCGCCTTTGCTGACATGGACGGTGTCGACGTCCACCTCACCGTTATGTTTGGCATGAACGTGATGGTGCTGACTTCCTGTGATTGGTGTTACTTTCTGCGTTGCCATACTGGCTCCTTTTCTTTAACTTCCATGGGCGATCTTTTAGTGTTTTGTTTGTGCTTTTTCCATCAACGCCACAAATTTTGGATTGGCGCCAAACCTCTGCCATGCAGGATTGTCCGTAACCTCACTGGTGGGCAAGCCTGCGTCCAAGGCAAGACCAAGTTCGGCCAGAGCGCGGTTGTCGCTATGCATTTTCGCCAACACCAGGGCGGAGCCGAATCGAGCTTCCGGGTCCTGCCCTGATAAAGCGATCCCGGCTTTTCTGTACTGCTCCGATTTTTCGTTCTGACCCAACATGGCGGCATAGAGCGCGGCTTCCAGCAAGGCGCCGCCGTCATTGTGGTTTTCGCTTAACCGCTGCTCCGCCAGCTTCAACGCCTGGGAATAACTTCTGCGGCTCTCTTCCTGCTTGTCCGCAATCTGGCCGTAAGCCTCACCCAGATTGCCGAAAATGCGGTAATCATCCGGCGTAAGTTGCGTGGCAAGCTGGTAACTGCGGGCTGCATCCGGATATCGATGCTGGTAAAAGTACACCGCCCCCACGTTGTTCAGCGCAGAAGCGGTGGGCTGGATCCTGATGGAACGCTCCAACGCATCAATGGCTTCAGCGTATTTGCCCTGCTCCACATACACCGCCCCCAGGTTGCTGTAACCATCAACGCTGTCAGGCGCCATTTCAACCACACGTTTGAATTGTTGCGCCGCCGGATCGTAGCGGCCATGCGCTTCGTAAAACCGTCCCAGCCATTTGTAGGCGGCCCAGTAATGCGGACGCAACGCAATGGCTTTTTTCAGCAACGCTTCGGCATCATCGAGCCGATTCAAACCTTCGTACGCGATCGCCAGTTCGCGATACGATTCGTCGCGGCTGGAATCCAGCTTCAAAGCATGTTCCAGATGTTGTACTGCCGCATCATGGAGCCCGGTTGCATTGAAGAACATTCCCAGACAGATTTCGGCATCCGGACCGCTCGGATCAAGTTGAGCGGAATGCCGGCAGGCTTCATTGGCGGCATCCAGCGTTTCGGGAGAGCGCGCCAGAGCATATTTATGGAGGAACGCCTGGCCCAGACCGGCATACGCCAGCGCAAACCGCGGATCCACTTCAAGGCTGCGCTTAAATCCGGCTACAGCATTATTCAGGCTCTCAGGCCGATCATAATCCTGCAGGTATCCACGCGCGCGAAGATAATAGTCGTAAGCCTCAGGCTGCGCGGTGCCGTGTTTCTCCATTCGTCCGCGGTCTTCTTTGGCCAGCTCAATATCCAGCTTCTCCAGCACCTCAGCAATGACCCGATCCTGAACGGCGAAGATGTTTCCATTGTCCGCCGTAATCACTCCAGAGTGCACCTGCCGTAAAGAGCCTGTGTCCACCATGCTGTAGATAACCCGCACGGTGTTCCCGGACTGCTGCAAGCTTCCTTCCAGGACCAGGTTTGCGCCCAGCAGCGAGCGTGCCTGCCTGGCATCGCGCACGTTTTGCTTGCGCACCTCAGCGGCGGAAATAATCTCCAGAGGATAACGGTCCGCAATCGCTCCCAGCTTGGCGGCCAGAGCCTCAGTGAGTCCTCCGGCCAAAGCGCGGCTGTTGGCGTCCTGTGCTGTGGTTTCAAAAGGAAGCACGGCCAGTTGACGGCCGGATGCGTTTACCGGAGCAGCCGACCATGGCATTGCGAAAAATGAACCTCGCAATAGTAGAGCAATGAGTACGATGAATGTCACCAGAACTGGAAGCCACACGATCCGTGGCGGCAAAGGGAAGTTGGCGAACGTCCAGCTTTTTCCCAGGACAGGTTTACGTCCGTCGCGGACCGCGCGAATATCCGCCAGCACATCCGTACAGCTCTGATAGCGCTGGGCCGGCTCCTTGGCCAGCATGCGCGCCAGTACCGCGTTCATTGCCCTGGGTGCAGCGGGCGGAAGCAGAGCCGGCGCAGATCGCTCAACGGAGTCCGCGCTTAGATCGGCAGATTCCGCGCGGAAGGGATGGTGTCGGGCCAGGGACTCATACAGAACAACTCCGAGTGAAAAGATATCGGAACGTTCATCAGGTATGCCTCCCAGCAGGACTTCAGGCGCAATGTAACCGGGCGTGCCACCCGAAGTGGAGCAGCTTATAGTATCTGTCGATCCATATTTGGATGTCGGCTGCGCGAAACCGAAATCAAGAATCTTGATTTTGCCTTCCGGAGTAATCATCAGATTCTCCGGTTTAAGGTCACAATGCACAATGCAGTGTTGATGAGCGGCCGCGATGCCCTCAAGGCATTGTTCGGCGATGCTGAAGAATTCAGCAGGCGTAAGCGGCTGGCGCATCCGGGCGCGCAGCGTTTCACCTTCCACGTATTCCATGACGAGATAAAGCCGGCCATCGTGTTCGATGAGGTCATGGACCGCAGCAATATGAGGATCATTGAGTTGCGACGCGCGCTCTGCCTCTTTTTGAATGCGCTGGTGGAAAGCAGCATCACGGCCTTCCTCAAGCCGGATTACTTTGATTGCGACGCGGCGACGGAGGAGAGTGTCTTCGGCAAGAAAAACGTCGCCCATGGCGCCGCTGCCGAGTTTTGTTTTAATGGTGAAACGATCAATGCGGCTACCAGGGAAAGCATTGCTTCGTGCCGCTTGCTGCATGGAATACCCCAACAAAAGAAGGAACTACATGCCCACAACCATTGCGTGGCGGCTACCAGCGTGCGAGAACTCTTGCCGGCGTGAAAGCGCGCGCGAGAGTCGCTAAACTTGTGTCCTGGGCAAAGGCGCCGCTGAGCGAAGGCTCAACAATCACCTGCAAAGGGAAAAGCCCTTCGCTAATATGTTTCAAATTCTACGCTTGTTTGTAGACATAATCATAGGACTCGCCAGCAGTTCATGTGCTTACTGGACGGAAAGCAGCTACTCAGACGCGGAACTCAGAAAGTACAGGAGCTCCGGTGGGAAGCTCAGCATTCCATCATCATGCGTCATGCATGCTGCGAAGAGATGGTTATTTTGGCCTTATTCGCTATCAGGCTGGGTTTTCTGTGTTTTCGGTTTCATCACAAAAACCTGATACGTAGCGGCGTCCCACGAATTGTGGATACCGATCAGGAGCAGAAGCATCGCGGCACCGGCAACGCTGAACATCACTCCACGCAGATGTGAGTGAGCCACGAACGCGGACGTGGCAAGCGTGCCATAAGCGAGAAACGGCAGCAGGACGTGAAACAACCAGTCCTCGAACTCGGCCTGGTATGCAGCCTGGCGTCGCACGCGGCGGGCGACAATGGCGGTGTACACCAGACCACCGAGACCCAATAGTCCCCACAGGGTTGCAGCGGGTGCAATACCCTGCCATGGCGCGGTTATGATCCCGGCCAGCAGCAGCACCGCTCCGAAGTGAATGATTGTCGGAGTCGCGAAGGCCTGGCCGGCCTGTGCTCCACCTTCTCCGACGGGAATGTATACGAGCAGGGTTATGAGAATAAACTGCAAGCCGATCAAGGCCCCGGCAGAAGACCCAACGATCACGTAGAAGTTCTGCCAGCCGGTGAGTGCTGTCATCCAGTCACCTCAAATTCACAATGGTGGATCTTTTGGATCGTATATCTTCATTATGCGTTACATGGTGTATCCGGGCTTCTTGTAGAGCTTATCAGCGCTATTTAAGATATCAGGCCGATAGACCTTTTCAGCCCAATCTTCCCGTTTCACTTCTTCGAAAGACACGGAAACGAACTCTTCTTCGAAGTTCAGGACGTCCATCACATCTTCACCATCTCTTGGGCACGATCTCTTCGGCCAGGCGGACTTTCTGATCTTCTGATTTTCCAGTGATGAGTTTGGCGATCACATGCGGCAGATTTCTCCTTTGATTTACCTGCGGTATTGCTGCTCGCTGACCTTCTCCAGCCAATCGACAACCTTACCGTCCTTCTTTTCCTGAATTGCGATGTGCGTCATGGCCGTAGTGGGCGTTGCGCCGTGCCAGTGCTTCTCGCCCGGGGAGAACCAGACCACATCACCGGGGCGGATCTCCTCGACAGGCCCACCTTCACGCTGCGCCCATCCGCAGCCCGCCGTAACGATCAGAGTCTGACCGAGCGGATGCGTGTGCCACGCGGTACGAGCACCCGGCTCAAAAGTTACGCTGGCGCCTTGAACAAACGCCGGATCGGGCGCCTGAAAAAGCGGATCGATCCGCACTGTGCCAGTGAACCAGTCGGCTGGCCCTTTGCCGGAAGGTTGCGAGCCTGCTCTCTTAATTTCCATACGTTGTATTTCCCTCTCTCTCGCATGGCTAGCGATTGACCAGTTTCTGCAGATTCTCCGGGTAACGTTCCCCTTCCACCTTGATCTTTGCCGATGCGTTATCGATCTGGCGAAGATCGTCTGGTGAAAGCTGAACGTTAACAGCTCCGATGTTTTCTTCCAGCCGGTGCAGCTTGGTTGTTCCGGGGATGGGAACCATCCAGGGCTTCTGGGCAAGAATCCAGGCCAGAGCGACCTGCGCTGGTGTGGTCTTCTTCTGTTCTGCAAATCTGGTAACCAGGTCGACCACAGCTTGATTGTTCTTGCGGTTCTCCGCCGTGAAACGTGGAACAACATTTCGGAAGTCGGTGGCATGGAACGTGGTTTGCTCGGTGATTTTCCCCGTAAGAAAGCCTTTACCCAGCGGGCTGAATGGAACAAAGCCAATGCCAAGTTCCTCGAGCACCGGCAATATTTCAGCTTCAGGCTCTCTCCACCAGATTGAATATTCGCTCTGCAGTGCCGTGACCGGCTGCACCGCATGTGCGCGACGAATAACTTTCACGCCTGCTTCAGAAAGACCAAAATGCTTCACCTTGCCTTGCTGGATCAGGTCCTTCACCGCTCCTGCCACGTCTTCAATGGGCACGTTGGGATCAACGCGATGTTGATAGAACAGATCAATGACGTCAGTCTTGAGCCGCTTCAGCGAAGCTTCGGCCACTTCCTTGATGTGTTCCGGCCGGCTGTCTGGTCCTGCGTTCTTCCCCGTTGCATGATCAATTTTGAATCCGAACTTAGTAGCAATCTTCACCTGAGTGCGGACAGGGGCAAGCGCTTCGCCCACCAGTTCTTCATTGGTGAACGGCCCATACACTTCCGCGGTGTCAAAGAATGTGACGCCGCGTTCCACGGCCGCCCGAATCAGTTTGATTCCTTCCTGCTTGTCCATGGCGGGTCCGAATCCAAAACTCATGCCCATGCAGCCTAATCCGATGGCTGAAACTTCCAGATTGCTTTTTCCAAGTTTGCGCTTTTGCATGATCTCTCCTTGCTTGTGAAACGCTTATGAAACTGCCTTGGCCCAGCAGTGTTGCGCAACGGTCGGGGCCAGTCTCTCGACGTCATAGTTGACTACTTGATTAGTCTAGATCACGGCCGCTTGTCGCGGTATGCAGAACGCACCATCGTCTATTCAAAAATACGCCAAGGTGCGTCAGCAATAAATGGAGGTCCAAGAATTGCATCGCACAAAGCCGGTTTGCTTTGGTAGGCTTACATACCTCTATGCGCTATTTTCCACTCGTGATTTTGTTTGCCGCCGCTGCTGTTTCCGTTTTCGCCCAAAACCCCGCACCGGTGAGTGATCGCCTCGCCGCGCAGAACGCTCTTCTGGAAGAGCAGTATCAGTCAGACCTCCGGAATTTTCCCGAGCGCGCGACTGCTTTTGGCGACTACCGGTATAACGATCAGCTGGCTGATTACTCGCTCGCGGCCATTGCAAAGCGCCATCAGACGGATGAGGAGTTCCTCAAACGGCTTGAGGCCATTCCGACGACTGGGTTTTCCGATCAGGACCAGATGTCCCACGACCTGATGGCTCGCGTGCTCCAGCAACGCATTGCGGACTTTGATCTCAAAGAATATGAAATGCCCATCAGCCAGCAGAACGGCGTGCACACGGGACTTGCCGACCTGCCGCTTTCGGTTCCACTCGACTCCGTGAAGCACTACGAGGACTACATTGCGCGGCTGCACCAGATTCCGCGCGTCCTCAATCAGACCACGGAAGTCCTTCGCGCCGGCATGAAAGACAAACTGATGCCGGTGCGGTTCCTGCTGGAGAAAATCCCAACGCAGTGCCAGGGCATTATTGATTCTGACCCATTTCTGCTGCCCACTAAGAAGTATCCAGCGGACATTTCCGCCGATGATCAAAAGCGCCTGACACAACAAATTACTGACACCATCAATCATGATGTAATTCCAGCTTACAAATCTTTCGCTGCTTTCATGGCCAAGGAATACGCGCCGCAGGGTCGAACTACGCTGGCCATTACTTCTCTGCCGGATGGACAGAAGCGGTACCAGAATGACATTTACGCGCGAACCACCACGCGCATGACCGCAGATGAGATTCATCAGCTGGGCCTTCGCGAGATTGATCGTATACAGGCGGAGATGACGGTCATCGCCAAGAAGGAAGGATTCACGGATCTTGCTGCCTTCCGCGCGTCGCTCAAGACCAATCCTAAATACATTCCGAAATCCGCGGAGCAGATCCTTGACGATTTCCGCCGCTACATCGCGCAGATGGACCCGAAACTCCCTGATCTATTTACGCTGCTGCCAAAATCGCCGGTCACGGTGGAAGCTATTCCGGCGTTTCAATCGGCCGCGGCGACCCATTATGTTACGGGCACACCAGACGGCAAGCGTCCCGGACGCGTTGTGGTTGCTACGTCGAATTTTGCGGAGCGATCACTGGTTGACGATGAGGCAATCGCTTATCACGAAGGCGTTCCCGGACACCACATGCAGCTATCGGTGCAGCAACAACTCACCGGATTGCCCAAGTTCCGGCTTCATAGCCTGGGCTTCAATGCTTACGTTGAAGGCTGGGCGCTTTATGCGGAGCAATTGGGCAAAGAGGTTGGTTTTTACCAGGACCCGGTTTCTGATTATGGCCGCTTGTCCTCAGAGCTCTTCCGCGCAGTACGTCTGGTTGTGGATACGGGAATCCACTCAAAGGGATGGACTCGCGACCAGGTGGTGGAATTTTTCCGCAAGTCAGGCGCCGTGGATGAGCCCACCATCCAATCCGAGACAGACCGCTATATTGCATGGCCTGCCCAGGCGTTGAGTTACAAGCTGGGCCAGCTCAAGTTCCGCGAACTTCGCGACCGCGCACAAAAAGTCCTGGGCCCGAAGTTTGATATCCGCAAATTCCACGACGAGATGCTCGATGGGGGAACGCTTCCTCTCGATCTGCTCGACGCGCGCACGGATAAGTGGATTGCAGAGCAAAAAACAAAGTGAACTTTGGCATCGTGCCAAGCGAATTGCGCAGCTTCAAAAACAGCTTTTTGACAATCACAGTAATAGGCGCATGCGTTGTAAGCACTCTCTTTAATGCCACGTTAAAAGCAGTGCATATTCACAATTGGTGAGACCATCTCTGGTCAATTTTTGTAAAGAGCTTTTTTGGCACCGTGGAAACAGGCAGGAAATTCGCATGTTCCCGCGAAGGCATGCCATTGAGCTCTGCTTTTCATGCCAGCCCTTATTGACAGCCAACATTTCCCAGGAGTATCACGTTGCGATGTTTCGCTGTGAGAACACTGCGAACGTCTACTCCACAGGAGGCAATCCCCCAATGCGTCGAGTGTTATTGGGTTTAATCGCTGTAACGTTTCTGGCAGGATCTTTCGAGCACGCTTATGCCAAGTCTGCTCCGTCTGCCACGATCGCGGCCCGGCAAAGGTTCTTCGGGTCAGATAACGTAGATGGTCAAAACGGACGGGTCAATTCCAATAAAGTCATTTTCTCGTGGCTCACCAACGCGACCTTTGGGGCCGCGGTGAATGGACATGTTGTCCTGCTCGATTCCTTCGTTACCCGGCTTGAAGTGGTACCCGGGCGAACTCCCTTCGTGATCCAGGACCTTGTGGATTTGCAGCCCGAAGCAATCTTCCTGGGCCATGGACACTTTGACCACGCTGATAACGCAGCTTACATTGCAGCACAAACCGGGGCCACCATCTACGCCACACCCGAGACGTGTGACAACATGGCCATCGACGCAACCAACAACTTCAATAATCACTTTACGGCGGTCGCCACGGTTAAATGCGTATCGCTTACTTCTCGCGGATCGCTGCCGGGAGCGGAGATTGTTTCGGTGAATCAGTTCGAGGACGTGGACATCAAGGTGTTCAAACATCTTCACTCAACCAACACTGGATTGACGGATCTTGACGCGGTGCCGTTGGCAGCGACCGTCGGCGGAGTCTGCACACCCACCGTATCCAAGGGCAACACGTTCCCATGCAATCTTCAAGATCCACGCGATCCAGCGCTGTTTCCCGCCGGCACGCTTCTGGAACCGGCGACGTTGAACATTGCCACATCGCGGCAGGGCGCGGGTGGACCGCTGTCACTGGCGTATGTGTTTACCCTCAAAGGTGGTGATCATCCGTTCCGGTTCGTATGGCACAACACCACTGGCGACATTGTTGACAGCTGCGCTTTGCCCAACAACAACAGCGCCGGCCAACCGAATGAACCAGGTCAGGACGTACATGGCTGCTTCCCGGGAGTGAGCGTCAACGGAAAAACTGTCGGCGCAAACCTTGCCTCAATCATGGCTTCCTTCGCTCCGGTGGACGTGGAAGTTGGCTCGGTGGTGAGCCTGGGCTTTAACCAGAACGGTGAGCGTGACGTTGTTACCTACATGGAACAGTTCAAGCCGAAGGTCTTCATACCGAATCACGTGACGGCAGTTGCCGTGGAGGGTTCGTCGCTGGAGTGGAAAGTCGGCTTCTTTGACGCGCTCAAAGCACGCAACTTCCCACAGGCTGGATTACAAGTAGATTGGCTGGTGGATCCAAATGACTACGCAAGGCCGCTGGTATTCGATGCAAAAAACAAAAACTAAAGGCTAAGTCCATCGACAAGGTAAAACCAAAACTCCCCCAAAGCTGGCGACAACGCTTTGGGGATTTTTATTTCGGCACCACGTCCAGGAAAGGCTGGACCGACCGCCAACTCAAAATAAATCATGATCGTCTGCGAAAGCCGCCGTCACGCCGGTATAGAATACGGATCATTCTGCAAACTGCCCTCGGAACCTCGGCCCTGGTGCGAGGTCGGTTTTGCAAGGAGGCTGCTTATGGGAACCAATGCGTTCCGTGCACCCGGACTTACATTTGAACTGGAAGAAACTGCTGAAGTAACCACGGTCCATTGCAAAGGCAAGATCACCCTGGAATCAGCCGAGTTCTTTCAAAGTGAAATTCGCGACCGCGTGATTCCTACTTCCCGTGGTAAAGGCGTTGACGTTACCCGTCGCATCATCCTGGATCTGTCTCAAGTGAGCTTTGTTGACAGCACCGGACTGGGAGCGCTGCTTTCCGTCTGGACTGCCGCCCAAAGACGTTCGGTTGACCTGGAAATCGCCAATCTCAGCCCGAGGGTTGAAAAGCTGGTGAACATGAGCAAGCTGGACCAGGTCTTTACCAAAATGAAGGGCCTCTTCGGCGCAAAATAGCCGGCTTCCTGATCGTCTTAGAGTAACAAGGCGAAGAGGTGAACGCCGTCGTCCACCTCTCCATCTCTTCCATCGTGAAAAAGGACTAGTTGTCGTTATCCCCATCCTTGTTCTGAGGAGCGAAGGCAATACCTCTCAACACCTCTCCCGCCTGTGCCGTCCGAATCGTGATGAACTGGCCAAGAGAATCGCCATCGTGATTACCGCCAGGCATGGTGGTTGACCTGAGCAAGTCGATGACTTTTACCAGCTTGTTAGGATCAGCACCCTGATCTCCGCTGGCGCTGATGGTTGATGTGACAGCGTAGATCTCAACAGTGCCATCACCACGAACTTTGCCCGTGATGTTGCGGCAACCTCCGGTAGCAGGATTGAGCGAAGCAGGATAGTTGGCGACGCTGTATGGAATGCCGATATCCAGACCTTTCTGGAGAACATAGGCCATCTGCCATACGCCATTGTTGAGTATCCACTTCTGCACGCCGGCATTGGCCTGACTGGCGGCATCCGCTACGTTGCCGTTGACTGCGGGAGTAACCAGCGTGCCGTCACCTTCGTCGCACACATAAAGCGTATTTGCATCGGCAAACCAGATACCAAATGGGAAGGCAATGGGAGCAGGATTCCCCTTTTGATCGACGCCACTTGCCAGTGAGGTTGGGAAACCGGGCAGAATGGTAATGGGCAATGCCGCGAGTTGTGCGGTGTTTCCCGAAGGCAGAACGCCGCTGTTCCCGACCTGATAGACAGTGTTGATGCCGTTGCCGCCGCTTCCCTTGGTCACGAACATGGTGTTATTGAAAACGGTGAGGCCTCGGAAGTTGTTATCTTTGCCGGCCTTGTCCAAAGTGGCGTAACCGGCCTGCGTGATTTCGAAATCGCCAATTTTATTGACGCCGGGCGGAATGGGCGCCGCCTGCCCGGGAACAAGAAGCTCAGCTCCGGTGGAGTTGATCAGATTCACTCCAATCTGTGTGCCGACAAGCTGGCTGGACGAAAGGCCTCCGTTGTTGTCATTGCCGGTCAGGAAAAACAGACCGTTTGATTTGAATACAGCACGGCCATTGTTACCGCTGTAGGCGTTGCCGTCAGTGACTTGAATGTGTCCGTTGGCGTCAACCTCAGCGACCGACCGGAAATACTGCGAGCTGACAGGATTGGTGGGATCGATCACACCGGGTGTGTTGGAGTTGGAAACATCCAGCTGATTGGGGCCGGTCACGAAGCCAGGACCACCGTGATACCCCATGAAAGTGATTGATCTTCCATCGGTGGAGCGGTTCAGAGCCAACTCAGACTTTGAACTGAAGCTGGTGATAATGCTGTCAGTGGGCACAGCCAGGGTTCCAAGCTGCTCGCCATTGGTCTTCAGATTGTCGAGAAAGATGGGCGACGTGATCCCGAAGCTTCCATCAGGTCCATCATTATTAAAGACCGTGGGATAGGTTCCGTCGGCAACGGCGGTTGCGCATTTCACTTTGACCGTGGTGGTGCCGCCGGCCAGGAGAGGCAGCGTGACCGTGCGAGCAACGCAGCCGGGAGGCAACGTCTGCCCGACGGTGACAGTAGATGCATTGCCTGCGTAAACACTGCGGCTCAAGACCAGCGTGCCAGACTTAAATTCGAAATGTTGGGCGCGGCCAGAATCATCATCGTCCGCGACAAGAGTGGCTGCAGATACTCCGTGCGTTGCTGGTGACATTGCAAGTGCCGCAATCCCAAGAAATGCGAGGATCTTCTTCACGAAATTTGGCCCTCCCAGGCCCGGCGAAACCATAGCAGCCATGTTATGAAGGCAGGTTGAGCACTGGTTAAAATTCCGTTAACGCAGCTTTACAAACGTCGCCAGATTTTAGTTTCTTTGGGTACGACGACCGGGCACTGGTCGCGGCCAGGAACTTGAAGCCGATATCAGGTATAAAAGGGTCAATAGAGGCGGCATACAGCCTGTGGATTTCGAAAGTGCATCGCAATATCAATGTGGTGGACAACAATAGCGATCGGGCTTGTTGCTACTTATTTCGAGTGGAGTTACCGGAAGCGGAAAAAGCTCTCGAAAGAGTCGGATGCGCAACCGCCTGCTGATTCCAAACCAGTTACTTCCGAAAACATTGAAGCCGCGCAAAAAGAAGTTTCATGACCCACGTTTCATGACCCAGACGTGGCCGTTCATTGTCCACTCTTGACCCAACTTAACGGTGGCGTCGCCACAACAATCGCCCAGCGATTTCATCACGCATTAACACCGCGATCACAAGCCTTCAATACGTGACACGTACCCTTGTGCCGTTCTGGAAACTGTTTTTTCAACAATCCCGGAGGCAAAATATGGTACGCACGTCCATTTCAAGAAAGCGGCGAGTGGTTGCGACGCTTCTTCTTTCTCTCTTCGCGCTAACTTCAATCGCCCCTCCTGCGTCGGCTCAAGGCAGAGGCCCTGATGATAATGACCGCCGCAATACTGAAACGCCGATCAAGCACGTTATCGTTCTTATTGGTGAAAACCGCACTTTTGATCACGTCTTTGCGACCTACGTTCCGCGGAGCAGGGATTCTGTTTCCAACCTGTTGTCTAAAGGCATTATTAACGCCGATGGAACGCCCGGACCTCATTTCAATGAAGCAGCGCAATCCCAGGCGGTGGTGCCGTTCAGGACCAGCTTTTTTATCAGCTTGAATAATAATGAGAAGACGCCGTACCAGATTTTGCCGCAACCAACGCTGAACTTTGCCCCAACCAAAACAGTGATCCCTGCTGGTTTGCCGTTGCCTCTGCTGGAAGCGATTGAACCATCCCTGGAGCCCGCCGATCTGGGTCTGCTGAGCACCGGAGCAGCTTCCCAGTTTACGCAGACTTTTGTTCTTCCCGATCCCGATACGCGCGTGAACAACTTCAACGCGCTGCCCAACGGACCGTTTCCTCTTCGCGGAGCAGCCCTTCCCTATGACTCTTTCACCGGAGACACGACGCACAGGCTCTTCGAGATGTGGCAGCAATCCGATTGCGATATCAAGAATGCTACTCGCCGTAATCCATCTGGTTGTTTGAACGACCTCTATCCGTTCGTGATTACGAACTACACCAATCAACCGGATCCGGCGAGCCAGGGAGCCATTGACGACAACGGCGGCGGCAACTCCATGGCGTTCTATAACATGCAACTTGGCGACGCGCCTTTTCTCAAGAGCCTGGCTGATCAATTCTCCATGAGCGACAACTTCCATCAGTCCGTGATGGGAGGAACGGGCGCGAACCATGTGATGCTCGGCACTGGCGATGCAATCTTCTGGTCGGATGGCAAAGGCAATCCCACCGTGCCGCCATCCCATATCGCCAATCCCAATCCGCTGCCCGGCACCGATGATGTCTACACGGTTGACCTGAACTTCGACGGCAACTTCACCGAGTGCGGCGATACTACACAACCTGGAATCAAGCCAATCACGGATTATCTGGCATCGCTTCCCTACCATCCGAATTCGGGATGCCAGCCGGGACACTTCTACATGGTGAACAATGACAGTCCGGGCTTCCTGCCCGACGGCACCGTTGACACACCTGGGATCGCCAGCGGCGGCTCCGTTCCCCCAACCAACGTGCGTACCATTGGTGAAGCGCTCAACGAAAAACAAATATCCTGGGCTTACTACGGCGGAGCCTACAACGCTGCCGTTGCCTTGCAACACAATCCCAACACCACTGACCCGACGGTGCTGATCGGCGCGGCCTATTGCAACATCTGCAACTTTGAGTCCTACGCCACGGCGATCATGGGCGACTCCGCCCAGCGCGCCATCCATATTAAAGACACCACTGATTTCTTTGCCGCTATCGGTAACAGCACGCTGCCTGCGGTTTCCTTTGTGAAGCCTGATGGCTTGCTGGACGGCCATCCGGCATCCTCCAAACTCGATCTGCTCGAAGCCATGGCTAAGAAAATCCTGGATAGCCTGCAGGCAAACCCGTCACTGATGGCGGAAACCGCGTTCATTGTCACCATGGACGAAGGCGGCGGCTATTATGATTCAGGCTACATCCAACCGATCGACTTCTTTGGCGATGGCCCACGCATTCCGATGATCATTGTCTCGCCGTTCACCACGGGCGGTCATATCAACCACACCTATTCTGATCACGTCTCAATTCTGAAGTTCATTGAACGGAACTGGCATCTGAAACCGTTGACCAGCCGGAGCCGCGACAACCTGAAAAATCCAAGGGTCGAAGAAGACAACCCGTATGTCCCGGTCAATAGCCCGGCCATTGGCGACCTCTTCGATATGTTCCACTTCGATAACGACAGGGACAGAGATAAGCATGACGACGGAAACAGTCACGGAAACGACAGATAGAAGCACCTCGCTTGAAGTATGAACTGACGCCGACGTTGCCTTAAGGGACGTCGGCGTCAGTGTTTTTGGGGCCACCCCGGCCAAACATTAGTAACGCCTCTTCTGTCTATCTGCCGGGTGGAGATTGGTGTAGTCTCGTACGTACTGCCAACCGGCGATTTGTAACCGTATATGAAGCTCACTTTCAGAAAATTCTCCGGACGCCTATGGTCCCGCCCGGATCCGGTCCTGGCCGAGGCCGGACTCGCCGGCGAACTACTGGTGGCAAAAATCCGGTTGGGCCTGGCAAGCGTCCTCCTGCTCATCCCCGTGATCAACGCTCTGTTTTTCGCGATGGATTGGAAGGAGAGCCTGGTCGGTATCGTCCTTACATCCGGAGTATTTTTTCTTTCCCTTATCGTGTATCTGCTGATCTCGCGCGAATACAATCCTTCATGGCTGAGTTTTGCCAGCAGCGGATTTGACGTTACGCTCATCAGTGGCGCACTGGCGCTGTTTCTTTTTCTGAATGAGCCGCATACCGCCGTCAACAGCAAGGTGATTTTCGAAGGATACTTTCTGGCCCTGGGAAGCACCAGCCTGCGCTACGACCGCAGGGTCTGCTTTACCGCTGGTTTGCTGGCGATTGGGGAATATCTCGCGATTGTATTTTTCGCTGCCAGCCACTGGGACCTCAACAATCCAATCTACTCGCCCTATCCTTATGGCTTTTTCAGCTGGTCTGCTCAAATCTCGCGCTTGATCATCCTGCTGATCGCGTCCGCGCTGAGCCTGTTCGTGGTGTCCCGCAGCCGGCGACTCCTGCAACTGGCGACCACCGATCCGCTGACTGGTCTATTCAACAGAGGTTACGCAGATGACCGATTTGCCGTTGAACTCAGCCGCGCCCGCAGATACGGCAAAGCGTTGACGATCGCTGTGGTTGACCTGGACCACCTCAAGTCAGTGAACGATTCGCATGGCCATTTATCAGGGGACATCGTATTACGACGAATCGGCGCGACATTACGTGAGTCGTTCCGTGCCAGTGACACGGCGGCCCGCTACGGAGGAGATGAGTTCGTGATTGTCCTGCCCGAAACCGGCATCGAGGCGGCAACGCGAAAACTGGAATCCTTGCGGGAGTCCGTGGCGAACATGTTGATTGTGACAACCAAGCGCTCAGAAAAGATTCGCGCGACCATAAGCGCCGGACTGGCCAGCTTTCCGGACGATGGAGAAACTCCGGCGCAATTGTTCGCCTTGGCCGATGAAAAATTGTTTCAAGCCAAGAAAGAAGGACGCAACCGGGTTGTCGCCGGCGTACGAGTTGTTACGTCATAGCTGTCGCTCCGCTCCACACCGCCCGAGTGCGCCCTTCGTGGTTACAGCGTCGTGCTCCGGTTACGACGGGCTCGGCGCGCTAGTCGGCCTCGCCCTTATGGCGAGAAAGAAGAACACTGATTAGCTGCCGCTCCGCTCCGGTCGCCCAATATTCTGGTGATCCCCGGAACATCTTCCATCGAGCATCTGCGCGAGAACCTTGGGGCTGCGAAGCTCCAGATTCCTGCCGAACTCGTTTCCGATCTTGATTCAATCGACTGGAGGTCCGCACGGAGGAGACGAGTTCGTGATGGTCCTGTCCGAAACCGAAATCGAGGCGACAACGCTGAACTAACCGTCCTGTCAGACAAACACCCACTCTCTGGCGGAAAGTCGCGAAGAAATCTTAAAAGGCCCTCAGTCGCGAAAACGACAAAGGGCCTTGCCGACGCTACGTCATCGGGCTAATCACGATCGTGGGCACCCTCGCGATCATGACGGTCAAAGTCAAACAGGTCAAACAAATCCCCGATGGCCGGCATGTTCCTGGGAACGTACTGATCATCGTCACCGCCATCCATGCGCGGATTGGGCAGATTGTCACGGCTGCGTCCGCTGAGCGTGGTCTTGAGCATCCAGTTCCGTTCGACGAACTTCACGAAAGAAGAATGCTCGTTATAGACGTGGCTAATGTGGCCGCCAGTCGAGAACGGAGAAACGGCGATCATCGGAATGCGTGGACCGGTCCCGAAGAAATCAACCGGCTGGATGAATCCCGAGTCATAGTAGCCGCCGCCTTCGTCCACCGTGATAAAGATCGCGGTTTCGGCCCATTGTTCCGGGTTGCTCTGCGCGAGTTCAACGATGTTCTGAGCGAAGGCCTCGAACAGAGTCCATTTCGATGAAGCGGGATGGCCGTCCATCAGGCCGTCCGGCTTCACGTAGGAAACTGCGGGAAGAGTGCCGTTGGTCAGATCGGTGAACAGATCGGTGACGTCCCGCATGTGATCAGCCACCATGCTGGGATAGGTCGCTTCATACTCGAACGGGTTGCAGATATTGCAGTAACTCCCGTTGAACGGGCTGCTGGTTTCAGAGGCGTTAAAGCCGCCGCCATAATATTTCCAGGGAATATTGTTGGCGCCCAACACGTCGCCAATGCTCCGTTGCGTTGTCTGCGGAACCACAAGACCGGTCTGCACCGCTCCTTTAGGCGTGAACGCGGGGTTGACGTTCACAGCCTGCCAAAACTGTCCCGGTCCGCACTTTGTATCCACTGCGTACGGCAACTTGCTCAGATAGTCCGTAATAGCGCCGATGCCCGGCTGGTTCGGGTCGGAACAGTTGAACCAATCCGCCCGCAGTGTGTAGAGGTTGAGGGTTCCAGCCTGTGGATCCGGATTGTAGATGCGGTTTGCAGGCGGAGTAGCGGGGTTGCCCTTGCCGTCGCTGAAGAACACCTGATCGGCGAAACCGAGGGGCTGACTGTCCGGACCCGTGCCACCCAAGACGGGTTGGTGATAGTTGTCGCTCATCGTGTACTGATCTGCGAGTGATTTGAAGAATGGCGCATCGCCGTTCTGCATATTGAAGAACGCCATGGTCTGGCCGGTGTCATGGGGTGTGCCGTTCGGGGGCGTGCTGTAGGTCGTCGTAATCGCAGACTGCAGATCATGCAGGCAGCCTGTCGGGTTGTTCTTCGATACGTGCTCTTTGTCAATGGCACAATCCATCTGCTGGACCATCTGGAAGTATTGATGGATCGTGTCGCCGGTGAAGGCATCGAACGGCATGTTCGGGCCGGTCATCTGGAACGGACCCGGCGGCAGGTTGTTAACGTTGTTGATGCGAACATCCGGACCCAGTGTGAATCCCAATCCGGAACCACCGGTGCCGAAAAGAAATTGATCCGCCGCTGACACGCCGGGGTCGCCCCCAGGGATGCTCAAAACGGGTAGATACGGCGACACTACACCAACTCCGGCTAAATCGGGCGGCGGTAGCGTGGAGTAAAGCTGCTTTTGCGCCATATCCGCGCTGCTGAAGAATTTGCCGCCATTGGGTGCGGACACGATCCTGAATTGATGAGCCTTTGCGAAATTTTGACCTGGCGAACCATCCGCATTGATGATGCGCTCGGACAAAAGGTTCAATACGCTCTCGCGATGGTTTTTTGGTTCATAAGTGGCGAAGATGTGATCGAAGCTACGATTCTCGCCAACGATGATAATGACGTGCTTGATCGGGGTCGCGGTTTTGATGGTGTCAACTGCCTTATCCGGATCGGCCTGGGCCTGCGCCGATGACCCAATGCCTGAAATCAACAAGGCCAGGATGGACGTGCAAGCAATGGTTCTCGCTCGCCATTTCTTTCTATCACTGAGATACATGCTTTCCTCCTGAGATTGAAATCAACCTCGCGGAAGTTTAGGCCAGCAACTATGATCTGCGGATTTAGACGTGATAGAAATTGCGTTAAATTTAGTGGAGCTTGCGAGACTAACCTGGGTTAGATAGTCGAGCGAGGCCATCGGGCAATCGGGGAATCTTGAAATCTGGCAATTTGAAACCGCACGACATCCCACGCTATGAAGCTTTCCCGCTTGCCCTGGCCATTTGCTATGGCCATTTGCTGCTTGATCAGTGTGAATCAGTATTATCAGTGAAATCAGCGGTAAGCTTTTGTCTTCCCGCTCTCGGCGATCTCGAGCGATCACGGCGATGTCGGCGATCTTTGCCTAACTGGGTTTTCCAATCACCCGATTACCAGATTTCCCGATTACCCGATGGCTATTTCTCACTTTGCTTGACCAGGCAACTGATCTGAAGTTTGCGTTTTCAGCCTGCGTGAATCCGTGCTTTTATCGGTGTTAATCAGCGGCAAGGGTTGTTGCGGAATCCCCATTTTTTCAGCCAGGTTCCACTGCTCGTCTAATGATTTCGCCAGGGCTTTCTGCAACCTTGCATTGTCGGCTGCTATCCGTTTGTCATCTACGGCCTTCAGTGCCAGATCTTTGCTCAGTGCGTTCCAGCTTTTACCAACTTCAGCATCGGCTTTTTCAACGTTCTTCCGCCATGACTTCAATCCAGATTTCTGCGGGTGCGAGAGTTCTGCCAGGAAATCATGGCTGCCGTCCCGGGCCACCTCAACCACATATGCCAAAATGCTGGCGTCTTCCTTTATTTTCTCGGGATGCTGCGCCAGATTCTCTGCCTTGGCAGCAGCTGCCGTGGTGTCCTTTGCCAGTTGTCGAAAGAGATCCACTTGTTGCGGGGTGGCCTGTAAAGCCACCGCGCGATTGAAATCCTTTAATTCATTATCCTCAGCCGGTACGCCTTTCACAGCCCCGGCAGGGTTACCGTGCCCGCTTCGTCCGCCACCGTGCTGGGCCCATAATGACCACGGGCCCAGTGCAAGAACGATTGCAAGTGCAGCCATCGTTAGACGTGAAAATGACAGCCGCGACAATGGCAGGCGCGACAACGGCAGACGCGATAATGTTAGCCGCGAAAAGCGGCGGATCATGGCAAATGTCATGCTTAGTCTTTCCCTAATACAGTGACATAAGAATACATCCAGCCCGAGTAAAACTTGAGGAAGGGACAGGTAACAAGGTTGTAAATGCTGTTTCTATCATTACGAGCGACGATATTATTTCCCTCTGTCATTCCGAGCGATGGCGGAGCATCCGCGACGGCGAGAGAGGAACCCCGAGGATGTGTTCAGCATTAATGCAGTCTCAGGGAATTCTCTCGATCCCTTTGTGTTCCTTCGTGTCCTTTGTGGTTGAGCTCTTGACTCTCCGATGTCGGGCGATGTCGTGCGATCACGGCGATGTCGGCGATTCAGAAACTAAAGCTTCCCGGCTGAATGCTGCCGACGGGTGGCCGGGTCAGTAAGCGTAGCAGGATCATGATGACCAGAAAGGCAAGCAACAGATGTGCCGTCGTCCGGATCCAATTCGTCGTGATTAGAGTGCGAACTTTCGCCTCGTCGTAACCGGTTGCGGCCATTTCACCTTGAATGCGGCGCTGCCACAACAGTGTGGATCCAAGGGCGATGAGGTTCAGTGCCAAACCCGCGCCGGTCTCATACAGCCGAACGAAACCCGGACGGTAAACCATTAACGCTACGGAGACGATCAGGAGTGACAAAGCGGGTAAAATCGTTGGTACCGTTGCGGCTCGATTATTAGCGCGCATGTAGGCAGCGAAGTTTTCTTTGCCAACTGAAGGGTAGATCCCGTAGTGCTGAAGCTGCAGGGTCGTCATGCAGCCCGCATTGTAGATGGCAAGAAATAGAAACACGACGTAGAGAATCAAAGGCGTCCTCCGCAAATCCGAACGATCTGTTTGACGTGGTTACCGTGTTCGGCGGTATCGAGCATCATGCACGCCACGTCCTCCCGGCTCATCGCCCCTCCTGAAGCCTTAGTCTGCTCACCTTCGGCACTAACTATGTACCGCCCAGTGTACACACCGTTATTGAAACGGCTTGCCCTAAGCACCGTCCACTCAAGGCCGCTGGCCGTGACCTGCTTTTCCATCGCTCGCTGGTCCTGGGCGTGGTGGCGGAGAAATGTGCGCCCGACAAATCGGGGGAACCAGCCGATATTCGAATCCAGAAGCGAAGAAGAAACGATTACAAGCCGGCGCACACCAGTGCAACGCATGGCTTCGATTGTGGCACGCACGCTATCCACCAGAACCGACGTTGTGCCCAGGCCGCGCGTTCCCAGCGCCGAAAGCACCACATCGTTACCGGGCAGAGCCGCCGCAAGATCGTTCGCGTGCATTGGATTGCCGACGACGCTGCTGAGTGACTTTGCCTTGCCGTCAAAGGCCGAACGCCCGAAAGTGGTGACTTCATGCCCGCGCGTCAAAGCCTGCTCGACCAGTGCTCCGCCGGTCCTTCCTGTCGCGCCTAATATGAATAACCTCATCGAACGCACATTATACGCAGCCGCACCGTCTTTAAGAATGGAGACTGCATTCGGAGAGTTTAAAGCTAAACATCGGGAACGATGTCAATTGGAAATAACCTTCGCGGACAAGACCCCGTTTCGTGCTGACGCAAAGCGAAAGTGCGCGTATTCCCCAATCCAGAAAAGACAGCTCAAGAAATTGTTGTCTGAAAGGATAAAGAGGTTTATGCTTCCGGGCACTGGTTAGTAGGCAAAGCGCTTCTCTCCGCCCAGGTGGTGGGTGCATCGGGTGCCCAAGAACCGTCCCAACCCGTAGGTGAATAATTGAGCGATATCCATGATCTTTACTGACACGACATCTGGAAGGATTCTACCCCGACCAGAAACAATCAGCGGAAGTTAGAGAAGCGATGCCTGCCTCGGTCCCAATCCTCTCCAGGTTTGAAGCAGCAAGGCTACGAGTGTTGCGCTTCACACAGCTTGCCTCGGCTCCCGCGCATGTGCGCGACCACTCAGTCGAGCGCAGAAAACCGGCCAACCTGATCTATGACGTGGACGAAGTCCCTCCCCTCTCCCTGCGCATGGTGCTTGCCGTGCAACATGTGTTTGTGACTTCCGTCGGCTGGATTTTTGTGGTGGTGATGATCAATGCAATCGGCGGAACGGCTGAGCAGGCCGGCGCCATCATGCGTGTTTCCATGGTCGCTTCCGGCCTGGCGACGATCCTCCAGGCGCGCGTTGGTGGCGCTATAGGTTCCGGGTACCTTTGCCCCTTCTCCTGCGGACCAGCGTACCTCGGCGCTTCCATCCTGGCGGGGAAGACGGGAGGACTGCCTCTCATATTCGGCCTCACTACTCTCTCCGGTGTCTTTGAAAGCGTGATGTCGCGCCTGATAACGCGTCTGCGCGTCTTGTTTCCCCCGGAGGTGACCGGACTGGTTGTCGCGATGGTAGGCATCGGCTTGATTGGTCTGGCGTGCCCGCGATTTGTGGGTGCTCCGAGCGCAGTGGGACAAGGGAGATCTTTGCTCGTTGCTTTTACTACCCTGGCAGTAATGGTGGGTCCCACAGTGTGGAGCAAGGGCAAGCTGCGGCTCTTTCCAATATTGCTCGGCCTGCTGGCCGGCTATGCTGTCTCAGCCGGCCTTGGCATTCTCAATCCCCAGCAGTTTCAGTTTGTGCGCACGGCGCCACTGATGAGTTTCCCCGGACGCGTTCCCGGCGGCGGCTGGGCCGTGAGTTGGAGCCTGGTGATTCCTTTCCTGATTGCCAGCGTGAGCTCGATTTTGAAGACGGTAGGCGACCTCACGCTATGCGAAAAAATCAACGACGCTGACTGGAAGCGCACGGAGATGAAGCCTGTTTCCGGCGGCATACTGGCGGGAGCGCTATGCACTACGGCTGCGGGAATCGGCGGCGGACTCGGCCAGTCCACATTCTCCAGTAACGTTGGCTTGTCCATGGCGACCGGCGCAACCAGCCGCAGCATTGCGCTGCCAATTGGCGCGATTCTGATCCTGCTGGCGTTCTTTCCCAAACTGTCCGCTTTCTTCGCCGCGATTCCCCAGCCCGTCATGGGGGCCGTGCTGGTCTATGTAGCATGCTTCATGATCCTGGGCGGCATGCAGGTCGTGACTTCGCGCATGCTGGATGCGCGCAAGACGTTTGTGATCGGCATCGCGCTGGTCTTCGGGCTGAGCGTTGAAATGGTGCCGGGACTTTATCGCGGCGTGCCGCTGATCATTCAACCGCTGTTTGCTTCGTCCCTCTCGTTGAGCACGGTACTGGTGGTGCTGCTTAACCTGCTGATGCGCATCGGCATCTCGCGTTCACGTACCGTGGAAATGTTTCCCGCCACTGACACGATTGAGTCTGTAACACGCTTCATGGAAGAGCAGGGTGCCACGTGGGGCATGCGTCGTGAGGTGGCGCTCAACGCCGCCGAAGCAATTTATGAATGCCTGGTCAACATCGGCCAATTGGGGGTGACTTCGCCGGTGCGGGTGACAACGCGATTCGACGAGCTCACGCTGAACGTTGTCCTTCGCTACCAAGGACCGGAAGTGACGCTGGCGCTAATGCCGCCTTCAGCGGAAGAACTGGTCAGCGATCCAACCGCGTTGAAGCGCCTGTCCGGCTTCTTGATCCAACAGGCCGCTGACAAGGTTTCGGTTGCCAGCATCAACGAAAGCACGCATATCAGACTGCATTTCGACCATTAAAGTGCTGTGGGTGGCTGCGATTTCACAACAAGCCGATTGCAAAGCCCTTGAATGAGCTGCCATGGAGTCTCCTGGTAATCACGCCCGGACTTGTGTCGACGTGTGTGCTGTTGTGAACACGAGCTATGTACCTGAATTGAGAATGCAATGTGTCTATAAGAGCAGCCAGGTACCAGTACGTCGCTGACGTTAAATCTCAGATTCCCGCAACTGGCGTTTGCAATGAGCAGTTTGAATGCTGCTGCTCACTTCGGCCTCTGGCATGCTCCTACCAACGTGAGACTCCGGTGCAAGGCTATCTCCGCCGCCGGAGCTCGGTAAGGTTCGTGATGTTTAAGGAATCGTATGTCAATCCCGCAGTTCCCCAAGGTCTCAACTGCCCTTCTGTTGGCGGCTTTTCTCATTGGTTGTAGTGGTCTTTCCAACTCGCCTGCTCCCATCGTTTCCAATGCTTCCAATGCTCCCACGATATTGATGGTAGTCCCGCAAACCAATGGCGTGGGCACCAACCGTGCGATTGCGGTGGTATTTAGCACGCCCATGGACCCTGCAACTATCAACGCCGGCACGTTTGTGGTTTCAGGCGTGGCCGGCACAGTGACTTATGACGCAACCAACAGAATTGCCGCCTTCAGACCCTCTGCTGACTTCGCCGCCAACACCATGTTCAACGCGAGCATTAACGTTGGGGCCAGAGACGCAAGCGGCACTCCACTGGCCGCGCCCTTCAATTTCTCATTTACTACGCGAGCCACCAGTGACACGTCTCCGCCGGATATTGTCGCCATCAATGTGGCTGCGGGCGCCACTTGCGTGGCGCTGGACCAGAAGATCAACGTCACATTTGATGAGCAAATGGATTCACTCACCATCAATCCCAGCACAGTCTTCATTCAAGGCGTGGCCGGCGCAGTGACGTTTGATGTTGTCAGTCAGACGGCAACTTTCACCCCTGCGGCCAATCTGGCAGCGAACACTACATTCACCATCACGGTCACCACCGGAGCCAAAGACCTGGGCGGCGTGCCGCTAGCTGCACCATTTAAGCAAACTTTTACCACCGGTCCCTGTCAGGGCGGCGGAGTGGCTCCCGTAGCTCTGTGTCCGTTCATCGGAAACTTCTCAGTGCTGGCGGGATCCACCGTCACCAATACCGGTTCTACTGTAATCTCCGGGGACGTTGGAGTCAGTCCGGGTACGGCTGTAACCGGATTTCCACCAGGGCTTGCAGGCGGCGCGATCCATAGTGCCGACGGCGCTGCAGCCCAGGCACAGACTGCCTTGACGACCGGGTACCTCGATGCTGCCGGACGGTCGGGCGGCACAACTGTGGCCGGAGATTTGGTGGGGCGGACTTTCACCGCCGGCGTCTATAAATCAACCTCGTCGCTGGCATTATCCGGAGACGTCACTCTCGATGCCCAGGGTAATTCGGCTGCGGTGTTCATATTCCAGATCTCGTCCACGCTTACCACAGGAAGCGGCAGCCACGTGATCCTGGCCAACGGCGCCAAGGCCTGCAACGTCTTCTGGCAGGTGGGCAGTTCAGCCACGCTGGGAACGAACTCTGTCTTCAAGGGAAACGTCCTGGCGCTCACATCAATCACAATCACCACCGGCGTGAATCTGGAAGGAAGAGCGCTGGCGCGGAATGGTGCGGTCACGCTGGACGCTGACGTCATCACCGGCTGTACCTGTCCGTGAGCGTTGACTAAGAGCTATTGCAAGACCCGCCGGCCCGGTGCGTTGATTGGCGTGGCTTTCAGCGATTTTGATCGCAATAAAGCCCTCGCCTTTCTCCGCGCCTCCGGGGTCGCTTTCCGGTTTCCTCTTTGTGTTCCTTCGTGCCCTTTGTGCTTGAGCTCTTGACTCTCCGATGTCGGCGATGTCGTGCGATCTTTGGGTTGAACGGGCTTGGGTTAGGCGGCAACGGAGATGACGATATTCCCGTGTCCGCGTTTGTCCCTGATCGCTCCACTGTACGCGGCCGTAGCCTCGTTTAGAGGAATGGTGGTTTTGACGAACGCTCTAAGATTTCCAGCGTCAAGCTGCCTGGCGATTTCAACCAGCTGCTTTTGATTCGGCTCCACGATGAAGTAAGCGTTTTTTACTCGCTGGTCGGCCGTGCTTTCGCCGTCCGCAGCAATGGTGATCATGCGTCCACCTGGCTTCAGGACTCCCCATGACCGATCAAGCGCGTCCCCGCCGACAGTATCGAAAACCACATCTACATCGCGAACCTGTTTTTCAAACCGGGAGGCTTTATAGTCAATCGCCTCGTCCGCTCCCAGCCGCTTGACGAAATCAATGTCCTCAGTTGAGACGGTAGTGATCACGCGTGCACCGCGCATATGCGCCAATTGCACAGCGAAGATGCCAACTGCGCCCGCGCCCCCGTGGATCAATACGCGCTCGCCTTGCTCTAACTTCGCGCGATCGATGAGTCCCTGCCATGAAGTCAAGGCGCCGATCGGTACTGAGGCGGCAGCTTCGTGGCTTAAGGTTGCGGGCTTCCGCGCAATATTACGGGGCACCGTAATACAGAACTCCGCAGTGGCCCCATCAGCGTACCAGTCGTTCATGCCATAGACCTCGTCGCCAACCTCGAAGTCGCCAACTTCGAAGTCCTGGACATCTTTGCCGATCGACGCGATGACCCCCGAAAATTCATGCCCTGGCACCGCACCCGTGCGCGCTGTTCCTGATTTCGTATGCGTCGTGGGAGACCAACTCAATTCTGTGGTAGTGACACCAGCGGCATGAACATGAACCAATATCTCGCCTAAGCCAGGTTCCGGTTTCTGTAACTCGACAAGGACGAGCCGTGGTTCCTGGTCTGCCTTGTTTACCTGCATCGCCTTCATAGTCCACCTCGTCGAAACAATTCTACTCGCCATGGAAACCCGGGGAAAGACGACGAGAGACGGGTTTATGGTTTGCGCGATTAATACTTGAGGTCAGAACAGCGGGTATTGTCTGTGTACAAAAATCACTCAGTTCAGGCTGTCCCCTTTTTCTCCCTTTTTCTCTTTTTCTCTTGCTCCCCTTACTTCGGTAATCAGGCTTTTGCTGAATTCCAAGTCGAGCCCATGGTTCCTAGAATTCGCAGAGTGAAGCTAACCTACGGCATTACTCTTGAAGACTTTAAGACCCTTTTTCCTCCAGCCGCAAAAGTGAGAAAGCCAAAGCCTGGTCTCTACTTTGCCATGGTGATGGGTGCCCTTGTGGCGCTGGTGGGCGTTCTCATAACTCTAAAAGCTCTTGATGTTATCAATACTTTTTCCGTTCCTGAAGGCACTGTTCCACAGGGCGCAGGAACAGTTGTCTTTGGTCTTGGTGTTATTGCTTTCTCTCTTTGGCGCGAGCGCCATACGGACCTAAGGATCCGCCAGCGCTATGAGTCAGACGTTGCCGCCAGGTTCAAAAGCCTGCATTGCAACAACAACCGCACGATAGAATGTTCACCCGACGGCATTGAGACAAGTTGCGCGTGCGGCTCCAGCAAGAGGCCATGGGGTGAATTAAGAGCATTCACAGAAGGACCACTGTTCTTTCTGATCAACACACGGCAGGAAGCACACCTGATACCCAAGCGAGCATTCGCTTCCGCCAGCGAACAAACTCAATTCAGGGCTTTGTTTGGAGAACATGTTCAAGTGGCGCCCGTATTGTCCGGTTCGCGAATCCAGTTTGTCCGTACAAAATCCGATGCCAGAAGCGCCCGAATGCTGCATCTCCTAAAGGGACTCACTTTTCAGCAGAAGTTTAACCTGGTTGTGACCCCGCCTTTGTTGATTGTCGCTGCGGTCAGCGCAGTTCGCTTCTTATCGCTCAATCCAAATTACCCGATTGGGCTCGGTGTGGGAATTCTGCTCCTTTCTGCCAGATTTCTGCCCCGGATCAAACGAAAGAGAAATCACTACTTCGGGACCATCACAGCGTCGTTCTCCCCGGACGGAATAGAAATTCAGGATAGCGCGAGCACCGCGACTTACCGCTGGTCTGACTTCCGCGGATACGTAAAGAATTCTTCCTACTGGTTGCTCTATCACAAAGACAGGAGCTATCGCGCATTCCCGCGACGGGCTTTTCAGCTGAATCAGGCTTCAGACTTCAATCGCCTTGTGGAGCAGAATCTGCGGCCGGTGACATCGCCCACGCAGTAATTGGCTAAAAGCTGGAGACAGATAGGAATCAGCATCGCGCCAGAAAACGTCCTGCCTGGTCCCGGTTTTTCTTAGCGATTCATAAAGAGGCTGACCGTCTACTTCGGCCACCCTATCCATGAGTATTGCCACGCCACTTGAAGATTTTGGTAGTCACCGCCAAAGCGGACGTAGGTTCCCCGGCTGTAGGCAACCTTGATAGCCTGGTGGCTGCTGACCGGGACTGACAAGGTGCCTCCGAGACGGGAGCTGGTTTGGCGAGTACCCAGGTTCTGGATCCCGTTCAACGTGGTGGTGCCTCCGAACCAGAAGTTTCCGTCGAGAGACGCCCAGAATCGTGGTTTCCCCAGATCGTAACTTAAATGGCTTTCGAAGCTGCCGATCGGTCCTTCTGTTTGCGGCCGGGGCACCGGAGTATCGAAGAACATGGGATTGGCGGTGAAGAACCACGCGCCGCCATATGCGTCGAACATCCATTTGTGCCAGAGGTGGGAATAGCCGAGCTCCGGCTTGAATGCCCAGCGGTGGATTCCCCAGTTGACCAGTTTCACGGCATCGTATTGGCCGGTGGGAGCCAACACCTTCACGCTCACGCCCAGCAGCGTTTTCTGCTTCCATTTCATCATCTCTTGCACGGGCATGGCCGGGCCACCAATCAGGTTCACTGAGAGGCGGACATTAACGTCGAGCAATCCCGAGCGATAGACCGACCTTTGCGTCCCCAGCACGTCGCCCGAGAAGTTTCCCACCCCATACGGCAGCGAAGCGGTGACATTGGCGGAACGCCCGAAGAAGTTGAAGCCGTGGTAATAGCTGAGAATGGGCACGTGGTACACACCAGTCGCGCCACTGACCGGAATTGAACCGTTGAGGTTCAAGCTGCCGTCGTAAAAGGACCAGGTCAGGATGATCGCATTGGAATGAACAGGCGTGATGACATAAGCCCGCGGCGACAGGTCCTGGGCGGCAAGTAGCGCTGGTGCTATGACCAGAACGAAAAGCGCCGGGATAGAGCGAAGCCAGATAGGAGGCGAAAGGACCGTTCGGCCGAATGCTGAACCGTCTGCCCCGCGAACTCGAGTAAACGTTGTCATCGACTCCACGTTTTTAACCGGACCCACATCGTGTCCCCGGCCGGCTGACAGGATGCTTCTTCATGGATGCTTCTTAAGGTGCGATGGCGGCGGCTCGGGACGAGTTGGCGGCTAATCTGGCCGATTCAGCATTCTTTCCATTCGAGTGACTTGCGATCTCGGCGATGTTGGTTAGAAGGGTTTTGATCTTCCGATCTCGGCGATGTCGTGCGATCACGGCGATGTCGGCGATCCTTCGTGCTCCTTCGTGTCCTTTGTGGTTAACCGGTCTTGCCTTTCCGATCTCGGCGATGTCGTGCGATCACGG
>CAWEDQ010000004.1:0-742832 GCA_963807955.1 Terriglobia bacterium
CGGCCGTTCAACGAAAGATCGCCTACACGATGGAGAAATACTCCAACGGAGCCCGCAAAGGACTGGCGAACCGCGTCCAGACCAGCCCGTATCTGCTGAGCGGTTTCCTCAAGTGCAACGACTGCGGAGCTCACCTGGTCATTGTGAGCGGACGTGGTGGTAAATGGGCCCGGTATGGATGCACGCAGCACTGGAATCGTGGCGCCTGCAAGAATGACCTGACAATAAGGCGGTCCGAAGTAGAAGGCGAGTTTCTCAAAGAGCTTGGGGCATTTTCCACCCTAGAGTTTGTGACCAACTTTATCTTCGAGGAATTTGTTAAACAGCTTCGGGAAACTCTGGACTCAGGCGATAACTCCGGTGCCCAACTGAAGAAACGGCAGGAAAACACAGAAGCCGAGATAGAAAAACTGTTGGATGCTCTCGCAAAAGGGATATCCGCGAGCTCTCTGAAAAAGAGGATCGCAACGCGCGAAAAAGAACTCGCGGAAATCAAGGCTCAGCTGAAGGACAACAAACAGGAGCAGTTCGAACTTCAGCTTGGTGAACTAAAAAAACTGGTGCAAGGCCAAATCTTTGCTATCCGGTCATTGATCGCAACACAGAAAGAAAATGCCAAATACGAACTCAGCAAGACCGTGAAAGAAATTTGGATGGTGCCCTCGAAGAATGCAGAAGGCAAGCGATTCTATTTCGGCGTCGGGAAATGGGATCTTCTGGGAGGCCTCGCGCCTCTCTTATCGCGATTCTTCGCTCTCTTTGAGTTTTGGGCTGTTTTGCGCATTCGGAGCGTAGCGAGCCACAAAACTTCAAGTAAAACTTCGCCTAGATTTGAGTTGAAGCAAGCAGTGTATCTGACTGAGCCTTCGAAGTTTGCAGGGACAAAGGAAACGCCAGTGGAGCATTGCTCAACACTGGCGTTCAGAACGTTGCGGGGGGTGGATTTGAACCACCGACCTTTGGGTTATGAGCCCAACGAGCTACCAGGCTGCTCCACCCCGCAACCTGAATATAACAGCGCGTTAACATGCGGTCAAATTTGAGATCGGCGTCGCACGCGCGCGGACAGCCAATGATCGAGTCAGAGAAGGTGAAGAATCAATCGCCGCCTGCCGGGGCCTCTGCCAAGCTCGGATGCTGTGAGCGGATCACTGTGTAAGAAGCTGGTGCACTGCTGAAACATTTCTCCAGCGCCAAGGCGAGAGATCGACGCAGATCACCGGCCAGCAGCCCAGTATCGATCAGCAGCTCTCCGCCAACCATACGGTACAGCGAAAGCTGGCCGATTTTTCCCGACGAAGGCGTGCTGATCTCGAGCACGAGAGTGATCTTTTCACCCGACATGTCATTCCAGAAGTGGCGGATAGAATCGTTACCTGCCAGCAAATCACGTTCTTTACCGATGAAGGCGCGGCCAAGAAGGATTTCGAATCCATCAAAATCCTCAGCCAGGCACGACTCCATATGATCGACTAACTGATCAATATGTCTCGCGTGCTGAAGTTGAGCAGCGGCTTTTCGTACTGCGATATTGCGCGCGAACACTCTTTTTTGCTGGCGAGCCCGCTTGCCGACGCGGGTGAACTCTTCAAACTCAGCGTAGCCCAGCTTGCGTACGCTGAAGAACACGAAGAGCCCCAGCACGGCGATGACCGGAATCAAAAGGATATGTGAACCATATAAAAGGAACATGCTCAGCAAAGCGAAGACAGCGGACGCACCATAAAGAACGAATACCACCTGCCGCTGGGTCAGTCCCAGTTCCAGCAGCTTGTGATGGATGTGTTCACGGTCCGCACCGAACAGGGCGCGTCCACTCAGGAATCGTCGTAATACGCTGAGCACGGTATCGGTAAGGGGCAACGCAAAGGAAATGACGGGCACAACTAACGTGTTAACCGTATCCGGCTGCCGGGGTGCTTCTGCAAGTACAAAGCCACTCAGCATGAACCCGACAAACAAGCTGCCGCCGTCACCGAGGAATATGGACGCGGGATTCATGTTGAATACCAGGAAACCCAGCACGGCTCCGGCCAGCATGGTGGTTCCAACGGTTACGCCGTGGCGCCCGCCGACAAAGGCAACCGTGAAGATTGTGACCATGGAAAAGAGCGCCGCGCCAGCAGCAAGTCCGTCCAGTCCATCGATCAGATTGATTGCATTGCAAACCAGTACGACCCATGCGATGGTGGCCAACAGGCAGATTGCTGAACTAAGCAGAGGACCGGCGAATTGCCATTCCACTGAGAAGAATTTCAGTCCGCTGAAATAGAGACCTGTCGCAGAAAGAATCTGGACCAGAAGTTTGGTTTTTGGACCCAGACCACGCAAATCATCCCAGATTCCTGCCGCAAAAATCGGCACTGAGGCTAAAACAAGTCTGATCAGCTTTTGCGCAACGGGTGGCTGACTGAAACCAAGCTTTCCTGCGATGTAGTAAATCGCTACGACAATCGCGCAAGTCAGAAAAACAGCTACGCCTCCCAACCTGGGAATGGGCCGCGTGTGCATGTGCCGATTTGAAGCCGGCGCAAACGCAAGATTCAGCCTGTTGGCTGTATTCCTTACCGCCCACGTAAGAAGAACTGAAATCGCTATGCTGGCGACAAGGTAGATTGGATAGATCAGCATTCCCACAATGATGAGAGCCTTCTTAGAATTAGATTGCTTCTAAACAACATTTTCTTGTCGAGAGTTCCACAATCATACCCCGAAAGTGGGACTCCTGAGAATACGGTGTACTACTAACTAAAGGTCGAGTCTTCTGGACTGGGCCCGATCGAGTTATTTTCCCTGGAAATCCCAGACCTTCCTATACTTTCGTTCAGATTCTTAGGGAGTTATTCTTGATTTCCAGATGTCTTAAGCTTCTCAGTCCAGAAAATGCCGGTATTTCAGAGCAAATTAAATAAGGCTTTCACAGAGGTAATGTGATCGCGTCGTCTATAGCGTTTCATTAGATTCGCGATAATCAGACCTTTGACGGTCAAATCAGTGATTTCGCCTAGGCATTCTGGCACAAGCTCTAAGGCGGTAACGTGATCCGGGCATAGCCACAGGCGCAAACTAGCGCGAGGTCTAGGAGTGCATCAACAATCCCACAATCGACGCGGACATCAGGTTCGCCATGGTACCGGCAAGCATGGCCCGGAATCCCAATCTGGCGAGTTGATCTCGTTTGTTGGGAGCCAATGCGCCGATTCCGCCAATTTGAATGCCTATCGAGCTCAGGTTAGCGAACCCGCACAAAGCAAATGTGGCGATAGTGAACGATCGCGGATCAAGAGTGGCTTTTTGTGCGCCGAGCAGGGTGTAAGCATAAAGTTCGTTGATCACCATGCGCGATCCAAGAAGATTCCCCACCGCGGTGGCGTCTTTCCATGGAACGCCGATCATCCATGCCACAGGTTTAAAGATGAAGCCCAGGACACTATCAATGCTTGCGGGAAAGAAGCCGACATGGTTGTGTATGCTGCCCATCACGCCGTTCAATAAGGCGATGAGGGCGATAAAGGAGATCAGCATGATGCCGACGTTGAAGGCCAGCTTACCGCCATCAATAGTTCCACGGGCAATGGCTGCCAGCAGATTGGAATCTTTTTCGATTGCTTCTTCCGCTATTTCAACGGTGCCGGCAGTCTTTGGCTGCTCGGTTTCAGGAACCAGCATCTTGGCCATGAGGATCGTACCCGGCGCGGTCATAATCACCGCGGCCAGAAGGTGACGAGCTTCAATGCCATAGGCAATGTACGCCGCCATGATGCCACCGGACACGTGCGCCATGCCCGCCGTCATAATGGTCATTAACTCTGATCTGGTACATTCCGGAAGAAGCGGACGGATGCTCAGCGGAGCCTCTGTCTGTCCCATAAAGATTGATGCCGCTACGTCCAGCGACTCAGCGCCACTCACACCCATGAACCGGCTCATGGCCCACGCCATTCCCTTGATGATGACTTGCATTACGCCGATGTAATAAAGGATGGCGAAGAATGCGGAGATGAAGATGATGGTGGGCAGCACGCGGAAAGCGAAGATGAACATCACGTTTGGATCGTCTGCGCCGAGCGGCCCAAACACGAATGTGGATCCGGCAAAGGCGTACGACAACAGTTTTTTCACCACATCACCGGCCGTCTTCATCGCGGTCTGGCCCCAGGTGAAGTAGACCACGATGATGGCAAAGACAAATTGCAGTCCCAGTCCCCAAAGCACGGTCTTAAAACGGATGGCCTTGCGATCAGTGGAAAACAGATATGCCAGCGACAACAACACAACAATGCCCAGCAAGCCTGCGAATCGTGACATTCGGGTCCTTAGCTCTTTGATTTTTGATGGAGAATTTGCCCGGCTATTGTAGCTGGGATGTCAACGCGCGGCGGAGAAGAAAATACCTGTTTCCGCCGCAGACTGCCAGATGAATACTAGCGATTAATCTCCTTGTTGTCTAAGGGATTGACAAATTGATGTTCGAAATGATGAAAAAGCTGTTTCCAGTTCGCCTTCGGCTCTTGCCTTCTGACTTTTTTCCAACAGCCGGCTACACGGAGAGGCCGGTGGATTTGAATTCATCAAGAACGTTGAGGCACACGCTGCCGGAAATTCCATGCGCCCCCAGCGTTTGAGGCTCTGCCCCGGGAAGAAAACTGTAAGCAAGGCTGTTACGAGCAAACCTTTTCAGATCGATATACGAGAGGTGATAAGTTTCCGCGGCGCGCTGATACTCCTGCGTCATGTTGCCCCTTGAAACGCCTTCATCATCCGTTGCCAGCGCCACGGGGACTCCGTACTTCAAATACATGGGCAAGGGATGTCTTTGGCCCGTCACTCCCAGAATCACATCATTGCTGGTTAAACAGATCTCAACCAGCACATTTTTTGCTGCCATCTCTTTCAACAATTGCAAAGGCTGCGGTTCCTGCATCACGTCTACGCCATGACCGATTCGCTGGGCATGGGCTTTCTCCACCGATGCCCGTATGTGGAACAGTTCTTCAGGCGCAGCTATCTGCAACGTCAGTTCGCCGGCATGCAGGCTGATGTGCACATCAGGATATTGCTGGTGGAGATAATCAATCATCTCCATGTGCAAATTGAAATCGTGGATGGGCACGTACCAGTCTTCTGCCATCACCAGATTCAGGCCGACAACGCGTGGGTCGCGCGAAGCCATTTCGAACCCCGCCAATATCTGTGCAAATACCATCTCTTTGGGCAGTCCACGGGCCACCTGATAGAGATAGCGCGCCTGCAGCAGGCAACCGGGCGCAGCATTCGGTTCACCGCAACGCATGTCCTGCTTTTCCCGGGTCTCGATTTCATCCAGACTGTGGCTCGCCTGGGTGACGATCTCCGTCAGTCCGCCGGCAAGCAGGTCCTGCCTCGATTTTGCAAGATCAGCATTCCAGCCGAGCTTTTTACCCAGGCCCGCCGCCTGTCCGTTGTCCGGGTTAAACATCAGCTCCATGTATTGAAGATGTTCTCTGGCGCCGCGCGACCGAACCTCCTCAATCATGTCAGCGGTATGACCATTGGTGGCGGCGCCAAACTTTCCGAACGTGGCGAAAAAGTGGTCATGCCCGGACTCCTTCGCAGCCAGCAGTCCACGCATGGAAAATGCCTCCAGAAGTTCCTCATAGAGAGCGACATCCGTGTAGGCGGCGGATGCAGGTGTCTTGTCCCTGGCGGTGTCACAGTTAACGAATGATGAAGATGCGCGGTCTACACACAAACCATCCTGCACCGCCCAGCGGATGAAGCTTTCGGCATACACGGCGCCTGACAGGTGATTGTGGAGATCGCCTCCCTTGGGCATACGCTGAAGAAATTCCATCAGCAAGGAGGGCTGATTTCGGACCGACTCGAAATACGCAGCTGCGCGCTTTTCAGAACTGCCGGCCGACGCGCTGGCAGCAGGCTTTTTGCCTGCATTAGTTTGTGGCCACGCTGTTGCGGCTAAAAAGCGCGATGGCAAACACGTACGCGGTGATCCGCTTTGCTGACTTCATCTAAATCCCTCACCTAAGTGCAAACGGCACTATAGCATTTACAATTCCTTCTGCTCACACAGGACATCATAAATGGACATCTTTAATCAGGCAGAAGAGGCCGCCGCATTCATTCTGAGTAAAACAAAAATGCGGCCGGCCATTGCGATTGTGCTCGGCTCAGGCCTGGGCGATTTTGCTGACTCGCTCATCGATGCGGTCCGCATACCCTATGCTGATATCCCTCATTTCTCCCGATCGACCGCCCTTGGTCATGCCGGGCAGTTAGTGATCGGCAAAGCTGGAGAGAGCGCTGTGGTCGCGATGCAGGGCCGCTTCCATCCCTACGAAGGATACGCCGTTGATAAAGTGGTCTTCCCTATCCGCGTTTTCTCGCGTATGGGCATATGCGCTGCCATTCTTACCAATGCCGCCGGTGGAATCAGGAAAGAATATGGCCAGGGACGGCTGGTTGTAGTCACTGATCACATTAACCTGCAAGGGCTCAACCCGCTGGTTGGGCCGGAAGATCCGCGCTTTGGCCCACGATTTATCGACATGACAGAGGCATATTGCAAGGAGTATCGGCGGCTTACGCTTGATGCCGGCAAAAAGCTGGGCATAGAGCTGGGCGAAGGCGTGTATGCCGGACTGCTTGGACCCAGCTATGAAACCCCGGCCGAGATTCGTTTCCTGCGGACGATTGGGGCTGATCTGGTTGGCATGTCAACGGTGGCCGAAGTGATTGCCGCACGACAGATTGGCATCAAGGTACTGGCCATTTCCTGTGTGACCAATATGGCGGCAGGAATCCTGGAACAGTCAATCAATCATGAAGAAGTTCTGGAAACGGGACGGCGCATTGCCGGCCAGTTCAAGGACCTGTTGCGCGAGGTAATTCCGGCGATTGCACAGGATGTGGCGTGATTTCCATTCGTTTTTCATCGCCAATTATGCGGTAAATCTGCACCGGCAACTCAGGCGGGGCAGAGTTGATGGTGTAGCTTTGCAGAATGAGCGGAAGTGCGCGCTGCATTCGCTCGCTGGAGTTGTAATGTACTGTACACAGCACGTCGCCGGCGGCCACCTTGTCGCCTAACTTTTTGTGAACAATGATTCCCACGGCAGGATCTACCGAGTCTTCTTTTCTGGCTCTTCCGCCGCCCAGAAGCACTCCGGCAGTGCCAATCTGCTCACACATGATGGCAGAAACGTACCCTGAGTCCGGACTCGCCAAATCAGCTTGATGCTTTGCTCTGGGAAGAATGGAGATGTCGTCCACCACTTTTGGATTTCCGCCGTGAAGGGTGACCAATTCGCGAAATTTTTCTTTTGCCTTGCCATTCACGAGTAATTCTTCAGCCAGCATAAGTCCTTGATCAAGGCTCTTGACCCGTTGTCCAAGCAACAACATCCAGGCCGATAAAATCAGACACAAGGCGCGCAGGTCCTGCGGTCCCTTACCATCCAGAACTTCAAGACACTCCGCAACTTCGAGAGCGTTCCCTACGGCATGCCCCAGCGGTTGACTCATGTCAGTAATTAACGCAGTAATCTTCTTGCCCAGTCTCCGTCCTGTTTCCACCATCAGCTCTGCTAAAAGCGCGGCATCTTCCTGGGACTTCATGAACGCACCGCTGCCGGTTTTCACATCGAGCACCAGGGCATCAATTCCTTCGGCCAGTTTCTTGCTCATGATGGACGCGCAGATCAGATACGGACTTTCCACCGTACCGGTCACATCCCGCAATGCGTACAATTTCTTGTCTGCGGGTGCAATCTCCGGCGTCTGTCCAATCATGGAGGTGCCGCACGCAGCCAGCACGCGACGAAATTCGCTGGTGGAAAGATTTACGTTGAATCCGGGAATGGATTCCAGCTTGTCCAGCGTGCCGCCGGTATGGCCCAGTCCGCGACCGCTGATCATCGGAACATAAACGCCGGCAGCCGCAACCAGTGGGGCCAGTACCAGAGACGTTTTATCGCCGACGCCGCCGGTGGAATGCTTATCCACCTTGGCCGCCGGCAGGGACGAAAAGTCCATGACCTTGCCGGAGTTCAACATGGACTCAGTGAGGGCGGCCAGTTCCGCTCGCGACATCCCCCGTAGCACGACAGCCATCAACCAGGCGGACATCTGATAGTCAGGGATCTGGTCGTGGGTATAGCCGTCCACCAGGAAGTCGATTTCTGCCCGTTGCAGTTCCCCCCCATCGCGTTTCTTGCGGATCAAGTCAGTGACATGCATTCTGTGGGCCAGCATAAACGGAAACCGTCCCGGAGTAAATCAGAACTGGATAAGGATGGATAACACCTGACAACCGCCCGTCGCGGCAAAACATCAGAACTGCTGAATGCTGGCAATGCGGCGAGTTAGGGCGCTCGTGTCTGATCAACCGGGAGGTCGCATGAAAAATCGCCGACAATCGGGGACGTCCATATACCTCAGCCTCAGCTGGTACGTGACCATTCTCGTATTACTGGGCTGGCCGGCAATTTCCACTGCAGAGAAACTGCGCGGCACGGTCGTTGATTCCGCCGGCTTCGTAGTTCCCGATGCCGAGGTCACGGCAAAGTCCAGCACCTCTTCTGTTTCCATACACACAATCTCCAACGGAGAATTTGAACTCAATAACATCACACCGCCAGCTAATGTAAGCGTGCATGCGGCAGGCTTCGCGCCCGCCGTCACGACATGGGAAGGACAGCCTTCACTGAGGATCACGCTCAAACCCGGCGAAGTCCGGCAACAGATCGTGGTCACGGCAACCCGTATGGGAACCCCTCTGTCCGATGTTCCGGCATCCATCACCCGGGTCTCGGCCTCTGAGATTGCGGCGTCACCGCCCTTGTTACTGGATGACATTCTCCGGCAGGTGCCCGGGTTCTCGCTTTTCCGGCGCACCAATTCCCGTATCGCCAACCCAACCACGCAGGGTGTTTCACTCCGCGGTCTGGGCGCCAGCGGAGCCAGTCGTGCACTGGTATTTTTTGACCAGATACCCCTGAATGATCCTTTCGGTGGATGGGTTTACTGGGACCGTGTTCCAGTCACGGACATCGCGGCCGTTGAAGCTCTTCGCGGTGGAGGTTCCGCTCTCTACGGGAGCGGCGCCCTTGCCGGAGTGGTTGCCATGGAACGCAGTGACTATCATGATCGCGCCCTTTACATGGATCTGTCCGAAGGCCAGGAAGGCATCTCCAACGGCAGTGGCACGTTTTCCGATCACTTTGGTCCCTGGGGTGTGAATGCTTCCGCTCAAGGCATGCGTTCTGATGGTTACATTGTGGTTCCTTCATCGGTCAGAGGCCAGGTCGATACCCCGGCAAGCCTGAATTTCGGAACAGGGCGTTTGCTCCTCGACCGTCAATTCACCAATGGAACGGCCTTTATCAGCGGCAATTTATTCAACGAATCCCGAAATAACGGGACTGCATTACAGACCAACGACACGCGTCTGGCTGAGGGCGACGCTGGCGCCAATCTGGCGGTAGGCGGCGGAGCCTTGAGTCTACGCACATTCCTTACCTTCCAGCATTTTGACCAGACCTTTTCGTCCGTCGCCCCGGACCGTAATTCGGAAAGCCTGGTTCGCTCCCAAGCAGTGCCGGCGGAGCAGTTTGGCATTTCCGCAATATGGACCCGGCAACTGGGCGCTCGCAACACTTTCGCCGCTGGAACAGATTTTCGCCGCGTCGCCGGACACAGCGCTGAACAGCTCTTTACCCGTGGAACTGCAACCGGGACAGTGGATGCCGGCGGCCGCCAGCAATATTTCGGGGCCTTCCTGGAAGATTCACTCCGTGCGACTTCTCGGTTACGCATCACGGCAGCCACACGCGTTGACACCTGGAAGAATTACGATGCATTGTCACGTAGCCTGACCTTCGCATCCGGCGCCTCCTCCGTCACACCGTTTTCCGATCGCGAAAACGCCGGCTTCTCTCCTTCCCTTGGCGCGGTCTATCAACTTACACATCTGGTGGCACTCACCGGCTCGGCTTATGGCGCTTTTCGTAGCCCCACGTTGAACGAACTTTACCGATCATTCCGCCTGGGCAATGTCCTCACCCAGGCAAATAATTCCCTGAACCCGGAGAGGCTCCGGGGGGCAGAAGGCGGAGTTACTATCGGGTCCGCGCCACTCTTTCTTCGCGCCACGTATTTCTGGAACAAGATTCACGATGCCGTGGGCAATCGCACCCTCTCCACGACTCCTACCCTCATCACCCGGCAACGCCAGAACATAGGGGACATCCTTGCCAAGGGCGTGGAAGTGGAACTGGAAGCCAATCTGCCCTACCACTTAGTCACGCACACCGCCTATGAGTATTCTGACTCCACCATTTCGCGCTCGCTTGACGCTTCCCTGCTTGGTTTGCGGACTCCCCAGGTTCCTTTGCACTCCGCGTCACAATCCCTCGTGTACAACGGGCGGCGCTGGAGCGGCACCGTGAGCGGACGCTACGTCACGCAGCAGTTCGACGATGATATCAATTCATTTATCCTGCCCAGTTTCTTCACAGCTGATGTGATGCTGCGCTGGCGGATCAACGACCGCGTGGAGCCATACGTAGCCTGTGAAAACCTTTTCAACCGTGAATACTTTACCGGTCGCACGCCAACACCCACACTTGGCCAGCCACGTTTAGTCAGGGCCGGCTTGAGGCTGCGATTGGGATCGGCTCGGTAAGATTTTCAATAAAGGCTGAGGGCTGACAGTAAATTGCTCACAGCCGGAAGCTTTCAGGAAGCAACTCCCTGATCGCCATCTCCTGATATTCCTGCTCGCCCTTGAAGATCACAACGGCTTGCTGCCCAAATTCAGCGATTACCTGGCGGCATGCTCCGCACGGTGAGCACGGCAATTCTTTTCCGTTTACAACGGCGACTGCGCGTATGGATAGTTTTGCGTCTTTATTCTGTTGCACCGCCGTAAAGATGGCGGAGCGCTCAGCGCAATTGGTTAACCCATATGAGGCATTCTCAACATTGCAGCCCACAAACACCTCTCCGGACTCAGTAAGAACAGCCGCTCCAACATGGAAATTGGAATAGGGCGCGTGCGCGCGCTTCAGGGCATTCCGAGCGGCTGCGAGAAGGGCTTCGCGCTCGCCTGGCGTGATGGCTGATAAGGACATGGTGGGCCGGTCTCCTAGTGAACTACTTACATTACCACCATGATTGATCGATGAAGTATGCTTTGCCAGATATCGCCAGGAATTCCCGGGTACGCAAATCAGGATCACGCTAAAACGAAAATCGCAGGCGTGCCGAGACAGCCCGCGGAGGCGCAATGGCCGTGCCGGAAAACAAGCTGGCAAAATTGATGACGTTGAGCCGGTTGTTCAGGTTCACTGCCTGGATCTGGAACGCCGCACTGCGCTGCTCCTTGTGATAGACCTCAATACCTGCCACGGCATCCAGCGAGAGGTTCGGGTGCACACGGCCCCTGTCCAGATTCACGCTATTCAGGACCGCTGCGCCATACTGAGCCAGCAGAAGATTCACATCGGCATCACCTATATCTGCCGGCAAACCGCTGCCGTACTCTCCGCCAAATGCGAACCATATCCGCCGCGGGGCCTGGAAACGGACCTGCATGCGCGCGGTGTTCCGCTGGCCCTGTGAAACGGGAAACTTACTGGTATCTGTGAGTCCAACGGCCGCGTCGCTGTCCAGGAACAGCCCTCCCGTGACTGGCCCCTGGCCAATTCCGGTCTGGTTGGCATAACTCAGATAGCCGGAGAACCGGCCCCAGCGAGGGACGTAAAGGCGCAGTTCCTCGCCAACAATCCGTGCCCTGGCAAATGCGATAGGAAAACTCACTCCGGTATCGAGCAGTACATCATCGTCAGAATAGTTGCGAAAATCCCGGCGGAATATGTTCGCGTCCAGCCGCAGGTGCGAAAAAATCGCCTGCGTGATTCCGAATTCAAAGTAATTAGCGCTCGCCGGCTGGACCGGCAGCCGCAGGACCAGAGAATTCAACGCATCTACCTGCGGTGAGCTGGCGAGCAAAAGATTCTCTATGGCCGGGGTCTGAAATACACGATCATACGAACCGTGGATCAACAGCTTCAAAGCAGGCACATATCGCGAAATGCCGATCCTGGGACTCCATGCCGATTGATGAACAACAAAACCGTAGTGGTCAAGACGCAGGCCCGCGGAAACATTCCAATCGCCTAAATGGATCTGGTCCTGAGCGTAGGCCGCAGATTCCACATCCCAGCGGCGATCTGAAAATTGAAACTGCTGTTGAGTGGCGGGATCGAATTGCGCGGGATCGGTGATGGTGTACTGAAGGTTCTCGTGGACCGGGGTAAACATGCCATCTACGCCGATCTTCCAATCGTGCCGGCCGCGATGCCCGGCCAAATCACCGCGCACATAGCCCTCACGGTAACCTCGGTTCTGTGACACGATGACCGGTGTGGACATCGCATTCGATGAAAGGTCCGCAGTTGCATCCCTCACACTACCGGAAAAGCTCAGGAAGAGGTCGGAAGAAATTGTGTGTTGGAAGAAGAGTTGTCCGCTGGTCTCGGCGTTTTCCACGTCCTGTCGCTGGCCTGCGGTCTGCTGTACCAGATAGTTCGGCACAAGGAACCGATTTACCGCATGTGCAAATGTTACGCGCAGCCGGTCGCGGTCGGAAAAATCGTGTGCGTAGGAACCGTAAAAGCCGCTGGAGTTTCCCTGGTTGGTGAAGTTTTCCAGCACCGGCGGATCGAGATAGCGGTCCGTATGGAACCCATCTCCGCCGATCAGGAATGCGTTTTTTGAGGATGCGTACGAGATAGCGGCGGAAGCGGATGCTGTGGAAAAACTTCCACCACTGGCATCGATTTGCCCATGCAGCCCTGCCGGCACTTCTTTTGCCGTGTTTACCTCGACAATCCCACCGAGTTTCCTTCCATACTCGGCTGGATACCCTGCGGTCAACACCCGCAATGATTCCACTCCGTCTGCGTCAAAGGACGGTCCAAAAGCTGGGGAACGGTTCTGTGTAAGAGGCAGTCCGTCAACTACATATTGAACGTCATACTCTGAGCCGCGCGGATGCAGGACGCCATTGCCCTCATAGAGCCATCCCGGCAAATCGTTAACCAGGTCGGATAGAGATCTGCCCGGTTGCGCAGCCAGTCCCTCACCAAGGGTCTGCCGGCCGATCGCGTACTGCGTTCCAGCCTGATGCGGATCGACCAAAGTCAGCGAATCAGCCACGTCCACTTGCGTGCTTACGGTGGGAAGACTTAGCTTGACCGAAAAGGGCACAGGGACTTCTGAGTGAATTTCGACCAAACCTCTCCAGGCAGCAAACCCACGCGCAATGACACTCAATCGATAAACGCCAAACGGGAGTTCTCTGGCTACATATCGGCCATTGCTTGCCAGGGCAAACGTTCGGGATACCTGGTTGGCGTTGCTGACAAGCTCGGCCCTGGCGGCAACAACAGCACCCTGTGGGTCCCGAACATCAAGGTGGAGTTCACCGCGGGGTGCCTGCGCGTGCGCACAATATCCCAACAGAGCCGCCAGGATGAGGAGATTGCGCAGAGCTCGCGTAAGAATAATCACTCCCTCATGAGCCCCCTGGGTGTACGTCAATTGCGGCTATTGCAGAGGTCCAAAAACAAATACGGATTTATCAGAGCTGACGATGACCCTGCCATTCGCGATCACAGGAACACCGAACGCATTGCCCGAACCCATAAGATCGCGGGCGTTCATGCTGCTGTTCCACAATTCTCGTGAAATCAGCGTAGCGTCGTACGCGTGCAGGATCGCACGATTATTATCTGCGCTCTTTTCGTAAGCCCACACAATGCCATTCTGAGCGCCATTGGATGAAACCACGGTGTTGGCTCCACGCAGGAAGTACGAGGTTGGCGACAAAGCAAAAGGAGTAGGAACTAACGTACCGCCCTGGAAATGGAATTGGCGGAGAGGACCATTGGCTGTGCCCATGTACAGATTCTGGTTCCAGTATGAGGCATTACCGTACAGGCGCTGCCAGTCCGGCCCTTCGGCAAAGCCATTGCCTATGCCGGTGAAACATGCGCGGTTGCCAACCTGCAACGCCTGCGGAATCTGTGTGTCTCCGGCAGGGTTGAAATGGCCAAGGTTGTCAAGGTTCAGGATATAAACGCGGCCTTCTTTATTAATGACCGCAGCCAGCCGCCGCGAAGGATCAACTTCAGCAGGCAACAGCGCCACACCACCTGATCCAATTTCCAGATCAGCGAGATCTAAACAGGCCTGGTTGGAAGGTGAGAACCAGTCGACCACAGAAAAGCCATTCGGGCCCAGTGCCAGCTTGATGACGGTATCGCCCATGTTGGTACCGCCCTGGTCAGCATTAAAGCTGCCATCGGCCCCTACCTCATAGATATTTCCGTTGGCGTCGATGGCCGGCGAAGCGCCGCCACCCCAGAAGGAAGCGCCACCACCATGGTCAGCCGGACCGTTGGCAGAATCTTGTGCCTGGAATGTTACCGTGGGATTGAAAACGGCCTTTTGTTGCAGCGTGGTGGCGTCAAAAGCCATCAACCAGCCATGATAGACGCCGAAATCTGAAAATGATCCCCAGCCCACCAGGATCTGGCCATTCAGTTCTACCAGGCCTTGCCGCTGATTCTGCAGAGAAGCATCAAACGGAATCTGGCCGTTTACACTTCCTTTGCCATCGCCAGGCACGCTGGCCAGGACTTGCATGCTACCCGGCCCAAAATCCTGTCCTGTCCGAATATCAATGGCACGCAACCACTGCTCTGGCTTCCCGTTGCGTGCAATAAAGGTTACGAAGTACATGATTCCGGTAGCTGAATCAATGAACGGCGTTCCTGTAATCCCGATCTCTCCACCCAGAGCTGTACGGCCGCCAAAATTATCAACCCCTGGGGTGATTCCATGGGCTGGATCGGTGTAGTTCCGCGCCCACAAAGGGGGAGTCCCAGGATGATCCACATCAAAGGCGAAGACGCTGTCATGCTCGTTCACAGCAATCACCACGTTATGGACGCCAGCGGCGCCCATATCGAGGTTTGAAACAAAAAGTGGCTGGGCAATAATGACTCCATCGGTTGGGAACAATCCACGCTTGCCGAAGGCCGCAACGTTCACGTTCGCCGGGGTGAGCACGATCTCCTGGTCGAAGAGACCTTTACCTGTAAGATCGCCTTTCCACTTGAGTACACCAGAGATGGCCGCCCCCGCCGGTGTAGGTGCGGGCGTTGGAGTTGCTCCCGGCGCGGCGGAGTTGCCGTTTATTCCCTGACAACCTGCCAGTAACAAACATAATGGCGCCAACAAAAACAAAATTGACGACCGCAAAAGCACTTTTGTTCCAAAAAAAGGGCCCATAAAACTCACACCAATCCGTCGACATGAAATCCCACTCTGTTCGAGAGCTACTCAAAGCGCGGAGTTGTCTCAGATTTCCACTTGATGTTTCTAAATAAAAAGTCTGTCAATAATGACGGTTGTTGGCCTTACGTCTTTAAGCCAGGCAGCAACGGGTGAATCTTGCGATCGTGGGTTATTCCTTTTAAGAATTTTTGAGTTGACAGGGCGCGCCGGGATCTTTAACATAACTTTTAGGTTATATAACTTATGAGCTATGCAGAACGAAGCTCCGAACTTCTCAATGCCACCTTTGCCGCACTCGCAGATCCCACACGGCGGGCGATCCTGGCCAGATTGGCCTCCGGCGAAGCTTCCGTGAATCAGTTGGCCGAACCTTTTTCCATCAGCCAGCCGGCAATTTCAAAACATTTGAAGATTCTGGAACGCGCGGGTCTGATCTCAGGCGGACGTGACGCGCAACGTCGTCCGCGTCGGCTTGAACCCGCACCGCTTCAGGAAGCTAACCAGTGGCTGGAACGTTATCGCAAATTCTGGGAAGCGTCCTTCGAACGCCTGGATGCCTTGCTGGTTGAGATGCAGACCACCGCACCCAAATCCAAGAAGAGCAAGCACAGAAGCAAAAAGAAATAAGGAGCGCAGCAATGGCAACGAAAGAAAAACTGCAACTTACAACGCGCGGCGACCGAGAGATCGTGATCACACGCGTCTTCCATGCTCCGCGCCAGCTGGTCTTTGACGCGTGGACCAGGGCTGAGCTGCTCAAGCGTTGGCTGCTCGGACCTCCCGGCTGGTCATTTGTTGTGTGTGAAATAGACCTGCGCGTGGGCGGCAAATATCGTTTTGTCTGGCGCCAGGCAGCAGGTGTCGAGATGGGCATGGGGGGAGTGTACCGGGAAGTGGTTCCGCCCGAGCGAATCGTCAACACGCAGCTCTTTGATCAGGACTGGACGGGCGGCGAAGCCATTGGAACTCTGGTCCTCACCGAGAACGACGGAAAGACCACGTCAACCAACACCATCCTTTATTCGTCACGCGCAGCCCGCGATGCAGCCGCCGGCACTCCCATGGCCGAAGGCATGGAAGCCGGCTACACCCGGCTGGACGAAGTATTGGCAGCCATGGACTAGGCACAACCACAAACAAGTTTAAGGAGATCACAATGAAAAATACCGGAACTCTTAAAGTAACTTTGCCCAGTGATCGCGAAGTCATGCTGACGCGCGTCTTTGATGCTCCGCGACATCTCGTGTTCGACGCTTTCTTCAATCCTGAGTTGCTGAAACGCTGGTTCGGACCGCGCGGCTGGTCGCTTGCTGTCTGCGAAGTCGACTTCAAAGTGGGTGGCAAATGGCGCTACATCCTGCGCGGCCCCAATGGAAGCGAGATGGGAATGAGCGGCGTATATCGCGAGATCAAAGTTCCTGAACGTACCGTCCACACCGAACGCTTCGACGATTATCCCGGTGAGTCCGTGGTAACCAGCACGTGGGTGGAACGCGATGGCCGAACGACACTGACCGCCATCGTACTCGCTGAATCCAAGGAAATTCGCGATGCCGTAATCAAGTCCGGTATGGAACACGGCGCGGCGGAGACCTATGACAAGCTGGCAGAGTTGCTGGCGTCGCAACTCACCAACAGGTAAAGAGCGTACCGGGGCGCTCAGCACATCGAGTGAAAGATACGGGCGCCCTTGTACTCACAAATTTCGCCAAGACGTCTTTCACTAAGACATCTTTCACCAAGACATCAAGGAGCACTCCATGCAAAAGATCACTCCATTCCTGTGGTTCAACGGGCAGGCAGAAGAAGCCGTCAACTTCTACGTATCTATTTTCAAGAATTCAAAGGCGGGAAGCATTCAACGATATGGCGATGCTGGTCCAGGCCCCAAAGGCTCCGTCATGTCGGCTACTTTCCAACTTGAAGGGCAGGATTTCTATGCTCTCAACGGCGGACCGCAGTTCAGCTTCACGCCTGCGATTTCGTTTTTCGTCAACTGCGAGACCCAGCAGGAGGTCGATGAGCTTTGGGAGAAGCTTTCCCAAGGCGGAGAAAAAGGACGCTGCGGGTGGTTGAAAGACAAATTTGGGCTGTCCTGGCAGATCATCCCCTCTACGCTCGGCAGGCTATTGCAGGGCAAAGATCCAGAGAACTCAAAACGGGCGATGCAGGCCATGATGAAGATGGACAAGATTGACATTGCCGCCCTGCAAAAGGCCTATGACGGTTAAGTGACTTCAGTTGCTGCCTTTGCCAGCAACGATCATTTTTAAATAGCTTCTAACTGAAAGACCTTCTCTCCGCACAGCCGTCAAATACCCTGTGCAAAGGCGTCTGATTGTGAGCAAGTATCTGCCGTTCGCGCTAGAATCGAACAGCTGATCGAGAGCCGGTTAAGGAGCTGCCCATGTACGATTACATCATTGTTGGCGCCGGTTCGGCCGGCTGCGTACTCGCAAATCGCCTGAGTGAAGATGCCAGCGTGAAAGTCCTGCTCCTGGAAGCCGGCGGCCCGGATTCCAAAAAAGAGATTCATATTCCGGCGGCATTCTCCAAGCTGTTCAAGACCGCTTGCGACTGGACCTATTTCACCGAACCTGAACCTCATCTGGGGAATCGCAGCCTGTATTGGCCGCGTGGCAAGGTCCTGGGAGGCAGCAGTTCCATGAACGCCATGATCTATATCCGCGGCCATCGCTGGGATTACGATCACTGGCGTGACCTTGGCAATCCTGGCTGGGATTATGACTCCGTCCTGCCTTACTTCAAGAAGTCAGAAGCGCAGGAGAACGGCGCTTCCCCATTCCATGGAGCGGACGGTCCACTCCACGTCACCAACTTACGTTGCCCAAACCCGCTTTCTGAAGCCTTCATTCAAGCAGCCGAACAGGCAGGTTTCCGACGCAATCCAGACTTCAACGGAGCACATCAGGAAGGCTTTGGCCAATATCAGGTTACGCAGTGGGAAGGCAAACGCTGCAGCGCCGCAGTGGCGTTCCTTTATCCCGTGGCGCGCCGGCCTAACCTTACGGTAAAAACCAACGTCCAGGTTTTTGACATCATTTTTGAAAAACGCCGCGCCGTTGCCGTGAGCTTTCAGCAGGGTGAGCACAGTGCCCAGGAACATGCCGATCGCGAGATCATTCTCTGTGCCGGAGCGGTAGCGTCTCCTCACCTGTTGATGCTCGCCGGCGTTGGCCCCGCAGACCACCTTCGCGCCCTGGGCGTTCCTGTGCAGATTGATCTGCCCGGCGTCGGCCAGAATCTCCAGGACCACCCTGCCGTACCGATCGTCTATGGATCCAGGAAGCCGATTACGCTGGCCAATGCCGAAAGCCTGGGCAATGTGGCGCGTTACATGTGCTTCAAGAACGGCATGCTCACGTCAAACGTGGGCGAAGCTGGAGGCTTCGTCAGTTCAAATTCGACCGCGCCAGCGCCTGACCTTCAATTTCTTTTCGGTCCCGGCTATTACGTTGACCACGGGTTTCAGAAGATCAAAGGCCATGCCTATACGCTTGGGCCAACGCTGATACGGCCCTTCAGCCGAGGACGGCTCAAGCTGCGTTCCAATAATCCACTGGATGCACCTGCGATTCACGCGAATTATTTCGCAGATCCTCGCGATATGGACGCGATGCTCAACGGCGTGAAGCTCGCCAGACAAATCGCCGCCGCGGCTGCCTTTGATCCCTTCCGTGGCATTGAAATGCTCCCCGGCCCTGACGCTCAGGATGACAGCGCGCTTCGCAGGCACATCACACGCTACGCCGCCACGTTGTACCATCCGGTTGGCACATGCAAGATGGGAAATGACCCCGAATCGGTTGTCGACTCCGAACTGCGCGTGCATGGTGTGGAACGTTTGCGCGTAGTGGACGCCTCCGTTATGCCCACCGTCATCGGCGGCAACACCAACGCTCCAACCATCATGATCGCCGAAAAGGCTGCGGATTTGATACGTGGTAGGGGATCTATTGCTGCGAATCCCGATTCCCTTCTGAGTGGTGTGGGCCAACGCTAAATCATCGCGCAATAGCAAAGGGCGTAGTTACCTACGCCCTTTACAATAAATCTACTTGTGATAAAGCAAACGTTATTTGGTGTGGGTAGCCCATTTCCGGCGCAGTAAAGTAGCGCCGGTGATCAGGATAGATCCCAGGACTGCCAGGCTTCCTGATTCAGGAAAGCGGCTGCCAAGGTGGCTGGCGACGCCTTCAACACCAGAAGCCGCCGAGAGTCCGTAAGCATTGGTCCCGGAAATGACACCCCCGAAAATCACACCGAAGATGAACATTGCAATCGTACAATATGAAATTTTTTTCACCATTTCCTTATCCGTCAAGCAAAAGTGGCGTTCCTTCTCGGGGCCTCCGCTCGGCTGATGATCTCCCAGATCCAATGAGATCTCTCATCGGTGGCCCACTTTTGTAACTTGCCCTTACTTGTGCACGACCCATGCCAAACACGCACGATGGAAAACAAACGCCTTACACAGAAAGGACTGGGGACATATGCAATCCATTGCAGGGATTTTCCCCTGGTTTTGCGTCTGAATGAGGGCGCGAAAGCTTGCCGAGCCTGGTGAAGGCAGTGAAAACAAACGTGCTATTCGCGTCGATTTTTTCTCTCATTGGCTGATGAATTGCACACCAATAATCTATTGCTCAACATCCCGAGCTGAGCGAGGTAGCCCCCGCCATTACCGGATACTTTTGGCCTTATCGTGGGGTTCCTCGTTTCACCTGGGACCGAAGAAACCAGAATTGACCCAGCAGCCCCGACTATGCAAAGGTTTTCATCACAAGTTTGGCACTCTTCTCAGGAGGTTGTTGCGCCCCTGTCGACTCTCACTGACTCCATTACCTTAAGCAAGGCTAAGCCGGTACCACACGTCTTGTTTCTCATTGATCACTTGCTGGCGCGCGGTGGTGGCGAAGGCAATCTGCTGAAAGTGGTTCAGTTGATGCCCCCGGACCGCGTGCGCTGCTCCATTGCCACCCTGAAGATCAAACCAGCAATTCAAGAGTCGATTTCGGTTCCTGTATACGTGTTTCCACTTCGCCGCGTTTATGGATTCACCGGCTTTCGTGCCGCCTGGCGTTTGCGCCGTCTCATTCGCAAGGAAAAGATCGACATCGTACAGACCTATTTTGAGACGTCCAACCTCTGGGGCGGCCTGGTGGCCAAGCTTAGCGGCGCACTGCTTTTGTCTTCCCGTCGCGACATGGGTATTCTTCGCAAGCCAAAGCACCGGCTCGGCTATCAGCTCATCAATCGCATCACTGACCGTGTTCTGGCTGTATCAGAAGAGGTGAAGCGCTTCTGCATTGGTGAGGACCGCGTTGACCCCGATAAAGTCTCCGTCATTTATAACGGCGTCGATCTGCAGCAGATTGCCGAGGCCGCGAATGGCGCATCATCACCAGTTTTTGCCGAGTTCGCGGGCAGGCAGATTGTGACCTGTGTGGCAAACGTGCGCCAGGTAAAGGGTATTGATGTTTTTCTGCGAGCCGCTCACCTGGTGTGTCAGGAGCTACCTGACACCTTGTTCCTTGTTGCAGGCAGTCTGTACGAAAAAGATTACTCTAGCGAAGTGCGGAACCTGGTTGAATCACTCGGCCTGCAAAAAAACGTAAGATTTCTGGAGTTTGTGGAGAACCCGGTGCCGCTGCTGAAAATGAGCAGCGTGTTCTGCATGCTTTCCCGCAGTGAAGGTTTCTGCAACGCCCTGCTGGAAGCCATGGCGTGCGGCGTGCCGTCAGTGGTGAGCCGGGTAGGCGGCAATCCTGAAGCCATCCGGGATGGTGAAAGCGGATTCCTTGTTCCTGTGGAAGATCATCAGGCAGCCGCCGAACGGATACTGTTTCTGTTGCGCAACCCTGATCAGGCCAGCAAAATCGGCGAAGCCGGACGCAATGCCGTATTCTCTCAATTCAGCGCCACAGCGATGATCGACAATCTGATCAGTCTGTATTCTGAGCTGATGGCGACACATGGAAAAAATAAATAGATTGTACGGCGGTGATACGCGTTTCTATGAGCCGTTTCTATCGAAGGAAGGTTCGGGGCGTGGTTCGCCAACCGTGCTTGTCTGTCACTAACTCTCTTTGCCCACGTAAGCTGATTCAATGAACGTTTGAACTGGCTGTTCAATCGCATCGTCGTACAAGAATAGAGTGTTCTTAACAACAGATTGTTCCGAGAACTCCCGCGAGACAATGTCTCGCCCCGCGGCACCCATCTGCCCACGCCTGATCGGATCGTCAAGCAGGATTCGAATTGCGTTCGCCACTTCAATGCTGTTCCTGGGCGACACAAGAAGTCCATTTACGTTATGGCGCACAACATCACGACACCCGGGAACATTGGTCGTAACAATGGCACGAGAACATGCTGCCGCCTCGAGTAGAGACTTGGGTACGCCTTCGCCACCATGGGACGGCAAACACACCATGGTTGCTCCCTGATACACGGACGCCATGTCCTGACGTCGTCCCCACCACTCGACCACGCCTTCATCATGCCATGCCGACAGTTGTTGCCTTGGCATGCCTGAAGGACTGGCTGAATCCGTATCTCCGACGAGCACGAACCGGGCCTTTACGCCTTCACTCTTGAGCAGTCTGGCTGCCTCCACAAACTCCTTCACGCCCTTGTTCCACAACATTCTCGCTACAAGAGCAATCACCGGGAGGCCTGCTGGTTCGGGAGCCGGGCAAAAGGTTTCCAAATCAACCCCTGCGCCCCGAATGAGCACAGTATTTTCCGCCGGGACTTTCAGTCGTGTGATGATCGCATCCCTGTCTTCATCGTTCTGAAAGATAACCTTGCTGCCAGACCGTTTCAGGAAGAAACTAAACGCACTCCATACGGGTATACGGAGCAGTCTGGCTTTCAACGACGAAGAAGCCACTAGATATCCCAGACCTGCCAGAGCATTGATGACTTTTATATGTCTCCGGCCCAACGCGGCAATTGAACCGTACAGGACTGGCTTGAGCGCAACCTGATGCACCACGTCAGGACGTTCTTTTCCATAGAGCCGCCTTAATTCAAAAATGGCGCGAAGCTCTTTCCATGGAGAATAACTTTCACGGCTGAGTTGCAGAGGCACAAGACGAAACCCTTCATTCAGGATGTCCTGTTCATGTATGGAAACGCGAGTCGCAATGATTACGTCATAGCCCTTCTGCCGCGCGGCCCTGGCTAAGGGAAGGCGATGCGACCAGAAATACCAGTCTTCCGCAATCAGGAATATGATTTTCCTGCGACGGAGCTCGGGACTGGCGGCCTTCTCGTGTGCACCGATCACAACTGGTAATGCCTCCGATACCATTCATAAAACCGGCCCACCCCAACTTCGATCGAAGTTTCCGGACGGTAACCGATGTCGCGCGCAAGTTCGTCGACGTCAGCATAAGTAACGGGCACATCGCCAGGCTGCATGGGTAGCATGTTCAGTTTCGCCTTTTTCCCGACATGCATGCTCAATCAGTTCAACTAATTTCATTAGTTCAACCGGCTGGTTGTTTCCGATGTTATAAACACGATAAGGCGCGGACGAAGGAGACGGCCCCTGCCCCGCGACTGGAGGTGTTTTCATGAGCCGGACAATGGCCGCCACAATATCATCCACGTAGGTAAAATCACGCAACATCTTTCCGTGGTTATAAACGTCAACCGGTTCCTCGTTGATAATGGCCTTGCAGAATTTGAAGAGCGCCATGTCCGGCCGTCCCCACGGGCCGTAGACGGTGAAAAAGCGCAGGCCGGTCACCGGTAATGCGTAAAGATGGGCGTAAACATGAGCAAGCAGCTCGTTGCTTTTCTTGGTTGCCGCGTAAAGGCTCACCGGAAAGTCAACATTGTCCTTTTCCGAAAACGGTATTTTCGTGTTCGCGCCGTAGACGGAGCTTGAAGAGGCATAAATAAGATGCGGCACCTTGCGTTGATATGACTCTTCCAGCAGATTCACAAAGCCCGTGAGATTGCTTTTTACGTATAGATCAGGATTTTCCAGCGAGTACCGCACACCGGCCTGCGCCGCCAGATGGATAATCGGGCCAAATTCTTCGTGGGCGAATACAGCTTTTAAACCAGGCCGGTCCGCAACATCGACCCTGATGAAATGAAAGGCTTTCTTTGATTGAAGAATCTCCAGCCTGGCAGCCTTCAAACCTTCATCGTAATAGGGGCTCAGATTATCCAGACCAACAACACGGAAGCCAAGCTCAAGAAGCGTGTTGCTAAGGTGGAAACCAATGAAGCCTGCGCAACCGGTCACTAATACACTATTCATTGCTCCGACTATTCCCTCTCAACACTTCTCTGCTCACAATAATCCCTGGTGTTATATGTGGTTGCTCGTTTTCAAAAGCATGTGTCACTTAAAACAAATCAGAAGGGCCTGGCGTCACGGCAAATACAACATTTAGTTCATTCGCTTACTCTGTAATCCGCGAGTGCAAGGGTATGGGATGAGACGTCTGGAGAGGAGCACGCCCCATGCTGTGGTAGTCCAGGCCCGCCTTCGCCATATCGGCTGGAGAGTAAAGATTGCGGCCGTCCAGTACGATCGGATATTTGAGGAGTGTTTTCATGCGTTGAAGATCCAACGCGGCAAATTCTTTCCACTCCGTCAGAATGAGGAGCGCATCCGCTCCTTCGGCGGCGGCATATGCATCCGGTGCATAGCGCACTGAATCTCCCAGCATGGCCTTTGCGTTCGCCATTGCCGCGGGATCGAACACAGTGATCTCGCAGCCTTCGCCGATCAAGGATTGAACTATCTGCAGAGAAGGCGATTCGCGAACATCATCCGTGCCGTCTTTGAAAGCAACACCCAGAACGCAGAGCCGTTTGCCGCGCAGCGTCCACAATGCCATACGCACTTTGCGCAGGAAACGAACACGCTGTTGCTCGTTGATCCGGTGCACTTCATCCAGTAATTCGAACTTGTGGGTGCATTCCTTTCTGGCGGTATAGATTCTTCAACGGTCGTCGCGCTCATGCAGGCGCAGAGCAGCCGTCCGGTGAAAACCTTCACCATCGGCTTCCATGAAGAAGACTACAATGAAGCGGTTCACGCCAAGAAGATTGCCGAACATCTGGGGACGGACCACACGGAGCTTTACGTCACGCCACAAGAAGCGCTGAATGTTGTGCCTCTGCTTTCCCGAATGTTTGACGAGCCATTCGCAGATGTTTCCCAGATTCCAACTTATCTGGTGTCTAAACTTGCTCGCGGCAGCGTAACGGTCAGCCTTTCCGGAGACGGCGGCGATGAGTTGTTTGCCGGATACCAGAGGTATTTCCGCACCACGGCTATCTGGAATTGGTTGAGACACGTCCCCGAATCGTTTCGTCCCATGTTGTCCAAGGCGGTCCAATCCGCTTCGCCGGACAACATCGATTCTATTTATCAGATGTTCCGGCCTTTTTTGCCGAAGCGGAAACGTTTATCCGCCGTGGGTGACAAGGCCCACAAACTCGCGCCTATTCTCAATGCCAGAGACCGGGAATCCATTTACCTGCAGGCAATCTCGCACTGGCCCGAACCCACGGAAGTCGTACTCGGATCGCAGGAATCCGACGCCTTCGATCAGGCCTTCGCACAAACTGCGTGGTTGCCCAGCTTTGAAGAGCGAATGATGCTGACCGATCTGGTCAACTATCTGCCAGATGACATACTCACAAAAGTTGATCGTGCCAGCATGGCCGTGAGCCTTGAAGCGCGCGTGCCGATCATTGACCACAACGTTGTGGATTTTGCCTGGAAACTGCCGATGCGCTTCAAGCTCCGAAACGGAACCAGTAAATGGATTTTGCGACAGGTGCTTTATAAGCACGTTCCGCGAGAACTGGTAGAGCGTCCCAAGATGGGCTTTGGTGTACCGATCGACCACTGGCTTCGGGGCCCTTTACGTACCTGGGCTGAAGACCTGTTATCTGAGGACAGCCTGAGCCGTCAAGGTCTGTTCAACGTCAACGCGATCCGGTCCAAGTGGAAGGAACATATTTACGGGTCCCGCAACTGGCAATACCTTCTCTGGGATGTTTTAATTTTCCAGAACTGGCTCTTCGACCAGTCAAAAAGTGACATGGAGCGAAACGTCCTGGTTGGCCGCAGCTAGAAGCCGGACACCCGACAGCGCATTGCCGCTCCAACCTCAAGTCTTAAAGGCATCAAGTCTTAAACCCCAGTAATCCCCGTCCTACATTCGAGAACGCAGTTTGTGTCTTCAGACCTCCACGTTCATTTCATAATCAATCAGTTCACTATCAATCGAATTGTCGTGGAGTGCTGAAGGCTTCCGGAAGTACCGATGATGGTGATCGTGTAGGTTCCAGCCGGGGTTCCTGCCACCTTGCCACGTGGAGTCGTTAACACTTGCAGCGTGGACTTCACTGCGGTACTTCCTGGTGTAACGCTGGCCGGCGCAAATGAACAGGAAGATGCCGCCGGCAAGCCGGAACAGCTAAGCGTAACCGCAGAACCAAAGCTTGCACCTAACGAGTTCAGCGTCACAGTATAGGTTGCCGTTTTTCCTGCATTGAGAGTAATGCTTGCAGGAGACGCGGACATGGAGAAGTCAATCGCTGTTCCCGTGAGATTGGCCGTCTGAACGCTTCCCGCGGAAGAATTGTCGCTGACGGTCAACGTCCCAGCTCGAGTTCCGCTCGCTGTGGGGTTGAATGCGACGCTGATGATACACGCGGCACCCGCGGCCAGGCTTGTGCCGCAATTGTTCGTCTGGCTGAAGTCACCTGCTACGGCAATGCTGCTGATGTTGAGTACACCCGTTCCCGTATTGCTCAGCGTCAATGCCTGAACTGGACTTGACGTGTTAACGATTTGATTAGCGAAAAGCAGACTTGCCGGCGAGAGTGAAGCCACCGGAGCTGTGCCATTACCAGACAGAGTAATTGGAAGCACAGCCACGCTGCTATTGCTAATCAGAGTTAGCGAACCACTGCGCGCGCCTGTGGTGACAGGCCTAAAGATCACACTGACCAGGCAGGTGGCACCCGCTGCCAGCGTGTTGCCACAAGTATTGCTTTGCGTGAAATCGCCGGTGGCCGCAATCGATGTGATGGAAAGGACGCCGTCTCCACTATTTGTGAGAGTAACGGACTGGGCGGCGCTGGCCGTGTTGATCAATTGATCGGCGAAACCAAGGCTTGCCGGCGTCCAGGAAGCGTTGGCTATCGTCGCATTGCCTGAGAGCGCCACAGAAGGTATCGGAGTGTTTGCGTCGCTCGACACAGTGAGTGTTCCGGTCCTGCTTCCATGAACTGCAGGATTAAATGTAACGGTGATAGTGCATGAACCTGTCGCCGGGACCGCGCTACCGCAGTTGTTGGTCTGGGAAAAATCTCCCGTGGTCTGAATGCTTGTGATGTTGAGTGGAACATCGCCTGTACTGGACAGCGTTACCGTTCGTGGGGAACTGGACGAGCCCACGTTCTGGCTGGCAAACGTGAGAGTACCAGGGAAAATTGAGCCGTTACTGAAATCGGTTGTCCCCGAAAGAGTGACGGATGCAGGCGTTGCTGCAAAGTCACCGCCGATCGTTAAGGAACCTGTGCCCGGCTGAACAGTGGTGGGTGCGAAGATTACGCTCACAGTGCAACTGGTCCCCGGATTAACCAGGCTCGGGCAGTTATTTGTCACCTGATAGCCGCCGGGAAATGAAATCTGGTTGATGAAGAACGCGAATGACCCCGTGTTGGTAACAGTCACAAGTTGCGGCGCACTCGCGGTACCCACACGTTGGTGGCCAAAGTCCAGGCTGACCGGTGACAGTCCGGCCTGAGGCATCACGCCATTTCCGCTCAGGGTTGCGGTGCTGTTTATGTTTGCCGAAACGGTCAGGGACGCACTTTGCACGCCGACGGCCCGAGGCACAAACGTTACATTGATTGTGCAACTGGTTCCCACCGCCAAAGTTGAGGGGCAGGTATTCGTCTGGTTGAAATCCGGCGTGACGGCGACGGTGGAAATACTGAGAGGCAAGTCACCCGTGTTGGTGTAGGTAAATATGTGAGCGTTCGCGGTCGTGTTGACCGGCTCATTGCCAAAGTCGAATGATGCGGGTGTGAGTGAAGCCAGGAACGCCTGCCCTGTTCCGGTCAGGGTCACGACCGGCGCCGGCGACGTGAAGTTCCCCAGCAAGGTGATGGCGCCGGTGCGCGTGCCGCGTGATGTCGGTGTGAAAGCAATATTCACCGCACAGCTTGCACCAACCGCTAGAGAAGTGCCGCAAGTATTCGTCTGGGCAAAATCACCATTGATGCTAACGCCTTGAAGTGTGATTGGGGCATCGCCTGCGTTGGTAAATGTAGCGATCTGGACTGCGCTGGTTGTATTGACCGCGGCGGCCGCGAAACTCAAAGACGCGGGCGTAACGCTGGCAAGAACTGCCTGCCCCGTTCCGCTTAATGCAACCGTGGGCGCGGTTCCCGGCGAACCGCTGGTGAATGACAGCACGCCGTTGCGTGCTCCCCTCGCCGTGGGTGTAAACACCACATTCACGATGCAACTTGCACCCGCGGCCAACGATGTCCCGCAGTTATTCGTCTGGGCAAAGTCGCCATTGATTGTGACACCCGTAATTGAAACCGGCAGGTCCCCCGAATTCGAGAACGTGACTGACTGCACTGCGCTGGATACATTTAAAAGTGCCGGGGCGAACGATAATGACGCCGGGGCTGCTGTGACTTGCATGGTCTCGCCCGTTCCGCTCAGGTTCAACGGCGTTGGTGGCGTTCCGAACACATTGCCTATCACAAACATTGTTCCCGGGCGGCTTCCGGAGTTGACCGGGTGGAACGTTACGTTCACGCTGCAGCTGGCTCCGGGCTGCAGAGACGCACCGCAATTATTCGTCTGCGTGTAGTCACTGTTGAGGTTGAAACCTGAGATAGTCAGCGTCAACGTGCCGCTGTTGGTAAGCGTAACGGCTTGTGAAGCGCTGCTGGTTCCGACGAATTGCGGGCCGAACGTCAACGACGGCACTGAAAATACAGGCAGTGGACCAACCGCATTTCCTGTCAGAGTGATGGCTGGGACCGACGTTCCCGCGTTGGTATTGATGACCACCGTCCCACTGCGAGATCCGAGAGCGGTTGGCGCGAACGCGACGTTCACCTGACAAACACTTCCTGTAAGCAGTGAAGCCGGGCAGCTGTTGGTGACGATGAAGTCACCGGTCGCCGTAACGCTATTGATGGCAAGGGCCAGGTCTCCTGAATTTGTCACGTTAATGGTTTGGCGAAGACTGGTCGTGCCGACCTGCTGGTCAGTAAAAGTCAGAGAGGTGGGCGACGCAGTTCCCTGGATGATCTGTCCGCTACCTCCCAACGTTGATTGGGGAGCCGCTCCAGTGAAATTTCCGGCGATGCTTAGGACTCCGGTCCTGCCGCCCCGCACGGTGGGAGTAAACGTTACATTGACCGTACACGTCGAGCCAACCGGCAGAGACGTGGGACAATCATTGGTTTGAGCAAAATCTCCGCTGGTGGTAATCGCCGCGATAGAAGCGGGAAGGTCTCCATTGTTAGTGAATGGGACCGCCTGCGGAGGACTGGTCGTGTTAACAAGCTGCCCGGCAAATGTGATGGGACCGGACGCGGGAGTGATTTGTATTGCCTGTCCCGTTCCTGAGAAAGTTACCGCCGGGGGAGCAGGCGAAGCATTACTTGTCAGCAACAAATTCGCTGTCCTGGCTCCGCCAGCCAAAGGTTTGAAGGTCACATTAATGGTGCAGCTCGAACCCACAGGCAGTGAGGTACCACAGTTATTGATCTGGCTGAAGTCAGATGGGCCAATGCTGGTTAACGCCACGCTGCCGATGAAGAGTACGCCGGTGCCTGTGTTGGTCATGGTCACCGCCTGCGCCACACTGCTTGTTCCAACCAATTGAGTTCCAAAGGTTAGTGACGCTGTGCTGAACCTGACACTCGGCAGTGAAACAATTTGTCCGTTTAGAGGAACCACAACCACGCCCTGATTTGTGCTGACGTTCAGGCTGCCCTGTCCAGTGCCTGAACCTGTAGGAGCGAAGACAACATTGATCTGGCATCCTGAGCCGGCAGCTGTGCCGGAGGCGTTGCAGTTATTGGTTTGGGCAAAATCACCCGTGATCCAGATTGCGTTCACAAGCGATTGCCCTGGAGCGGTTGGAAAAATGGAGATTTGCTGGGGAGCACTGGTGGTCCCAGGCGGCTGGGCACCGAAACTCAAATTCGCCGGCGAAGCTATGGGAGGATTACTGATTCCCTGTCCGGTCAACGTCACCGTCACGGGCGGGGCTGACGTTCCAAAATCAACGGTCAGCGTTCCGCTCTCAAGGCCTATGTGTTGCGGATTGAAGCTCACAGAGATGGAACAACTGCGGAATGTGGAAACCGCGCCGCTGCAGGTATTGGTTTGCTGGAAATCTCCTGTCGTTTTGATCGAGGCAAAGCCGACACAACCCTGCGCCGTTAAACTGAAGATGAATGGAGCACCCGTGAAACCAACCTGGCCTGTGCCGAAATCAAACGACGAGGGCAAGGCACCTGGTGTTCCATTCGGACCAATCGTAAACTCGTAGGCACCCATGTCGATGATGCCGTTGCAGGTGGCCGGACTGCCCGGAAGTATGCGGCCGTTCCCATCGAGATCATGATCGGGCACAGTTGTCTGACCGGAGTTGTTTGCGGCAAAGTTATTTCCGACATCGATGGCGGGCGAAGTAGACTGAAGCCGGTAGTTCCCCACCGATGAATTTATAAATTGCGGGTCCTGTGCGATGTTTCCGGCGATAGAGGTGCGATCACCACAAGAAGCGTCGTAAGCAGATCCGCCCGGTACACCAAAAACATCATTAAAGATGAAATTACCGCCAAGGGCGGTGATGCTACAGCCAATGGCCGCGCCTCCGTTCGATGCCGTGATCACGTTGTTGGCAATGAATACGTTGCCGGAACTTTCCAACAAGACCGCGCTGCCCGAAAGAGCGTTATTGTCAGCGATGGTGTTGTTGATCAACTGGGAAGAAAAGTCCTGGGCGATCCAGACGCCGCCGCCACCCTGAGCGGCGGTGTTGCCGGTAATGAGATTCTGGATCAGGTTGGCCGCCGCGCTTATACCGACAGCCACTCCTCCGCCATTAACTCCAGAGGAGTTATTCTGAATCGTATTGCCTGTGATGTTGGCAAACCCGCCGTCTGAGACAGAAATCCCGCCGCCATTGCCGAAACTCGACTGGTTTCCTGTAATTACATTGTCCAGAATCTGCGTAGGTCCGCCGCCAACGAATCCCAGCACGTGTATGGCGCCTGCGTTGCCATTGCATCCGCTGGTGTTATTGCTGATGACGTTGTGCCGAATGATGGCCGAACTGGCTAACGCCTCGATAGCACTTCCCTCACAACCGGCGTTTTCAGAGATGATGTTATTCTCGATTGTCGGTGAGGATTGCGAAAGCAGGACGGCTCCGTTAGCGGCATGCGTGATGGTAAAACCTTTCAGAACCGAACCCGGACCTTCATTCTGGCCGGCAAATATGCTGCCATCGAGGGTAGTGACATCGGCGCCGCCGCTACTGGCGATGGTGATTGCCTTTCCCAGAAAACTGATTTGTCCGAAATAAGTTCCTGGAGCAACCAGGACTGTATCGCCATCTTGCGCAAACTGCACAGCCTGGTCAATGGTTGGGACCTCTGACGGTACATGGAACACGTGGCTGCTTCCGACTGTGAGTGCGGCTGTAACCTGCCCCAGGTTCGTGCCCAGGGTGAGACTGCCACCATAGGGCGCAATAGTTGTGGGATCAAACACCACGCTAATTGTGCAGCTTGCATTGATATTCAGGACCGCCGCACAACTGCTGGTGGCCAGGAAATTATACGGCGCGCTCAGAGACGTAATATTGAGCGACCCACCACTGATATTGGTGACGGTGATGGATTGCGCCGCACTGAAACTGTTTAACGCTTGAGTTGCAAAGTTGAGCGATTGAGGATTCAGTGTGGCAATGGGCACCGTTCCAGTCCCTGTCAATATGGCCGTTACCGTTCCTGCATTGGTCCCAATATCAATGCGGCCGGTAATAGATCCGATAGTGGTCGGATTAAATATCACACTGAAGCTGCAGCTCGATCCTGGCGCAAGCTGCAGCAAGCAGTTCGCTATGGGAGTCGCCTGAAAGTCAGGAGTGGTAATCAACGAATTCCAGAACAGGTCAGCGTTTCCAATATTCGTGAGCGTGATGACCTGCGGAGTGCCGGGTGTTCCCACGGTTTGGCTCGGGAATGAAAGTGATACGGGAGACAGAGCCGGCGCTGGGGCAGCACCTTCACCTTTCAACGGAATCGTGAGCACACCCAGGTTGCTGGTGACAGTCAGTATTCCGGAATGCGGGCCACCTGTGGCCGGCGTAAATTGCACTGCGATGAAACAGGCATTGGAAACAGACTGCATACATCCGTTGAATTGTTGAAAGTCTCCGGTGATCGACACGCCGCTGACAATCAGCGGCAGCCCCTGATTGCTGAAGATACTCATCCCCTGGAACTGCGTGGAGTTGACGGGCTGTATGCCAAAATCGAGCTCGGCTGGTGTGGCTGTAGCGGAGTTCTGTGCGGTACCAGACAACTCTGCAGTCAGCGCCGTCGCGGGAGCCAGCGTGTTCACTTTCAGCGCGGCTGTTCGAAGACCGGGAACTGCGGGGGCGAACGAGACCTGGATGGTGCAACTCTGCCCGGCAAGAAGCACCGAACAGTTGCTGGTCTGCGGAAACTCTGCACCCGCGGTGATCGACGTAATCTGGGTACAGCCTTGCGTGCCAGTCACCGTAATGGGCTGGGAAAAAGGAAAAGGAACTCCAATGAATGTCGATGGAAACTGTACGCTGGATGGAAAAAGACTGGCCGATCCCACGGAATTAAACAGAAGCTCATAGGCGCCGATATCAATTGCCGGAAGGCAAAGATTGCTGCCGGCAGCGATTCGCGGACTTCCATCCAGATCCTGGGCGGGAAGGTTTGGCGCGGAACTGTTGCCGGCATCCACCAGAGGTGAAGCGTACGCTAAATGAAAATCGCCGTGAATGACGTCCAGGAACTGTGGAGCAACCTGCAGGTTGCCATTTAAGCCAGTTTGGTCAGGGCATGCGCCGGAGTAAGCAGCTACTGGTGGACCAGAGGGATCTCCCACAAAGCTAACTACGTCATTATTGCCACCAATCGGGAAGCCGGAAAAACCTATCGCACTGCAAAAGATGGCGCCGTTGCCCGTTAGATCGTAGAAAACGTTATTGAACAGGCTTACTGTTCCGATGGTCCCATCCATTTGCAACTGCGCGCCCTGCGACGCGGTGTTGAGCGCGACGGTGTTGTTCACCACGATCGCATTGGAGCCTGGGACAATCTGAATGCCGCCGCCGGCGCTGGCGCTGTTCCCGGTAATCAGATTGCCGGCAATGATCACGTTTGATCCGTTGGCAAGAATTCCCCCGCCCGATCCATCAACAACATTGTTCTGGATTTTGTTATTGATGATTGTCGTGGTTCCCTGCGCATCAGTGTAGATACCGCCCGCGGCCTGGCCACCCGGCGCTGCCTGGTTGCCACTGATCGTGTTGTTTAACACCTGGACATTGCTGACGCCGTCGATAACGATGCCTCCCGCCGAAGGGCCGGAGCAGAATTGTCGATTGTTACTGATGGTGTTTCCACGGATGACAGCGTTGCTATCGAAAGCCGAGATTCCCCCAGCGCAGGACTGACTATTGGTAATCACATTCTCTGCAATGATCGGCGAAGAGAATGAAATCTGAATTCCAGAGCTATTGATGAAAGTAAATCCCTGCAACACCGCGCTGTTGCTTTCATTGCTGTTAAATGCCGCGGCCAGCTGAAAACTACTATTTACTGTGGTTACTGTAGCGCCGCCGGAACTCATCACAGTGATGTTCTTACCGAGAAAATTAAGCGAGTCGAAATAGAGTCCAGGTTCCACCAGCACGGTGTCACCATTCTGCGCGAGGGAGATGGCAGCTTGAATGCTGGACACATCCGCGGGAACATGGATCGTGTTCTGCGCAGAACCTATGGCTGATAGCAATGCAAGACAAACAAGGGCAACGACCAAAGCACGGCGGCCAGATACTTTCATTAAACTAACTCCGTGGTAACGTTGAACTATAGATTCGCGGGGATAGGATCGAGAGGAGTCTAGCAGCCAATCTACTGAAAAGCTAAGTGATAGCTATGGTTCACGCGTCAAGCGTAGCTGCACTTTAGTAATTAAAACGAGACCAACCGGTCCCGAAAGCTCTGTGCGAGAGATCCATCCAGCAGAGGCAATGAACGTGGGGGCAGCATAATCACTGGAGTTTTTTATTGATGCCCAGCGTGACCGTGCAACCTGAATGGTTCCCAAATGGTTTGCTAAAGAGGTTCTTGTGAATAGGACGACGGAGCGTCTAGCAGCCGAGTCAGCTAGGTAGATTGATCTGGGAAGGAAACGCTATGGTCAATTTGTTCAGAAGGGTTCGGATAGCAGATGAAGCTAACGGCTTGCGAAGGTTAGGATTGCGCGGAGCCGAGGGATTCACGATGGCCGCCCAGGACAGCGGCAATCTTTTCACACATGCGGACGGGACCTTCAACCTTGGAGATGAATGCGTCAGCGTAGGAAGCCTCGGGCGGTAATTCATTCACTCCGGAAAGTAAAACGACTGGAAAATCGGGATATGTGGTTTTGATTTCCCGCGCCAAATCAGTTCCCGGACGCCCGGGCATCAGGATGTCAGACAGGACAAGATCAAACTCATCAGGGGAAAACCTGGCCAGGGCTTCATTCACCGAAGCGGCGGTGACTACCTCATATCCGGATTTCTCAAGAACCAGCTTGCGCAAAGCCAGGGAGTTTTGTTCATCGTCAACGCACAATATTATGAACTTATCTTGATCCAATGGCTTCCTGTGCCTTTCCCTTCTCTGCTGATTTTACAGCCCTGGATCCAGGAAGGAAAACAGAGAAACATGTGACGTAACTGCCGTTCAAACGCAAACTGCGGCACCGGATGTGGCCATCATACTTTTGCACGATACCTTTGCTGATCCAGAGGCCCAGCCCTGTACCCTTCGCGGACTTGGTAGTGAAAAAAGGTTCAAAGAGACGTTTGGCGTCTTCAGGTTTAATACCGGAACCGTTATCCACAATGGATACACGGACACCCTTTCTCTTGTCACTGCGGTTTGTGGTTTCAAACACCCGCACCTTCAATCGACCACCCTCAGGCATTGCCTGCACTGCATTCCCAATCAAGTTCAGGAAGACCTGCTTCAGTTCGGCCGAAAATCCCAGGATCGAGCCATCGGAATTATATTCCTTGTCCAGCGTGATGTTATTAAGCCGCAGTCGCCTTGATTGCAGCTCCAGCACGTCCTCAAGCACAGTAGCGATTGAGACATCCACTGCCTGCGTGGATTCACGATAAAAGCTGAGCGTCTGCCTGGTGATGTGGGCTACGCGCAACAATTCTTCTTCCGCCAAGCGCGCATAATAGCGAGCTTCATCATTCAGGGACGCATGGTCTCGGAGCAGGAAGAACGCGTTTGTAATCGCTTCCAGAGGGTTGTTAATCTCATGGGCGATGATGCCGGCAACTCTCCCCATGGCCGCGAGCCGTTCTGTCTTACGCAATGCCTCTTCTGCCTGCAACTGGCTGGAGATGTCTCGGTTGATCTCAAGGATTGAGCCACCGTCATTCATGGTTCCAGCTTTAATCGCCTGCCGGCTTGCCACCGTCACTTCCCGGCCATCCCTGGTGTGCTGAACGAGATTTCCGTCCCATCTGCCGGTGGCGATCAGCCGCGAATCTATCTCTCGCGCTGTTACCGGATAGACCGTCCTCAAAATCTCATGTACGTTCTTGCCAATCACCTCATCGCGCTTCCAGCCGTACAAGGTTTCCGCGCCCAGGTTCCAGAACTGGAGCACGCCGGAAGAATCGCGGACCATGACAGCTTCTGACGCCAGATCCAGCAGGTCAGCTCTTTCACGCAGCGTGTCTTCCATCTGTTTGCGTTCGGTGACATCGAACATCGCAGCTACGGCTCCGCGAACTGTGCCGTCGTCGTCCAATAATGGGTTCGCAGTCATGAGTACCTGCATGACTTTGCCGTCATCGCGGCGGATCTCCATTTCGCTGTTTCCTACCGGTAGTCCCGTGCGTGCCGACTTCTGAAGTGGAAGAGCGTCGCCAGGAATCGTGGTCCCATTGCGGGTCACTTCAAACGGCAGGCGCGCAACAAGCGGCGGAGTCAATGACATGTTGTCCGACTGCTTTATACCCAGCATCTCACCCAACGCCGCATTCCCAGTCACTACGAGGCATTCGGGATCCTGGGCCACCGCGACACCAACGGGCAGGACCTGCATCACGGTTTCAAGCTCAATGATTCGCTGCTTGAGATCGGCGTTTAGCTGGCGGATTTTTTCCTCTGCGGCAATCTGTCCACTGATATCGGTGCTGGTGCCGAACCAACGCACGATCTTTCCATGCGAGTCATGCATGGGAACGGAGCGGGAGAGGAACCAGCGATATTGGCCGTCATGGCCGCGGAGTGGACATGTATCTTCCCATGGTTCGCCGGTTTTCCACGAGTGGCTGATGCTCTTCAACACGCGATCAACGTGATCAGGATGATGGACGCTCTGCCATGTGTCGTTGTTCGCGTGGTCTGGCGAGGATCCGGTGTACTCATACCAGCGCTGGTTATACCAAAACCTTGAACCGTCAGCATTCGCCATCCAGGCCAGTTGCGGAATGGAGTTGGAGAGCATGCGGAACAGAGTTTCACTCTCTCTGAGTTCTTCCGTCCGCTCAGTGACTCTTTCTTCCAGTTCGCGGTTCAGCGTTTCCAGTTGCCGGGTCTTGCGATGTAGCTCTGCAAAGACACTTACCTTGGCCCTCAGAACAGCGGGGACAACCGGTACGGAGATGTAATCCACGGCGCCGCGCTCATACCCCTTGAGACGGTCCAGGTCCGTGAGATGAACACCTGAAATAAAGATGATGGCGGTTTTTTGAAATCGCGGATGCTGGCGGATGATTTCCGCCATCTCAAAGCCGTCCATCTCCGGCATGCTTACGTCCATCAACACCACGGCTACATCGGTCTTGAGCAGCACTTCCAGAGCTTCGCGCCCGGATGAGGCCTTGATGAGATTCTCGTCTAAATCGCCGAGAATGGCCTCGTAGCTGAGCAGCTTGGCGGGCTGATCATCGACCATCAGGATGTTGACTTTATCGTTTGCAGGCATAATGGGTTTCCGGTTTTACCTATGTAACCACATGCGAAGTGCTGAGAGAAGCTGGTCAGTATTAACTGGCTTCGCCAGATACTCTGATGCACCCGCTTCCAGACACTTCTCGCGGTCGCCTTTCATTGCCTTGGCTGTAAGGGCGATGATGGGCAAACGCCTGAAGGCAGGATTCTGGCGGATCACCTGCATGGTTTCATATCCATCCATTTCCGGCATCATGATATCCATCAACACGATGGCCAGATGAGGTGTTGACTCCAGAGTCGCGATGGCTTCCCTGCCCGTACCCGCCGTGAGTACGGTCATTCCACGGCGTTCAAGAACGCTGCTCAGGGCGAAAATGTTGCGGACGTCGTCATCCACCACCAGGACTTTCTTGCCCACCAGCGCTTCGTCCGATCTGTGCAGCCGGTCCAGCATGCGCTGTTTTTCCGCAGGCAGATCAGCCACCACACGATGGAGGAATAGCGCCGTTTCGTCAAGCAGCCGTTCGGGCGATTCAACATCTTTCACTACCACGCTGCGAGCCAGCGTGTGCAGCCGCGCATCTTCTTCCGCGGTAAGTTCTTTACCGGTAAACACAACCACTGGAAGATCGCGCACTTCAGCCTCTTCCCCCAGTTGTTCAAGCACTTCAAAGCCGGTCATATCCGGCAGCCGCAGATCGAGAACGGCGCAATCAAACGGCCGGTCTTTGACCAGATCCAACGCTTCTTTTCCGGTAGCAGCAACCGTCACATCCACATCGTCATAGCCCAGGAGCTCGCGGATACTCAACTGCTCGGCGGGATTGTCTTCCACCACCAGCAGTTGCTTACGGCGCGGCCTGGCGTATTCCTTGATGCGATCCAGGGCAGCATCAATTCCGTCAGTACTTGTCGGCTTGGTCACGAATGAGAACGCTCCGCGGGAAAGGCCGTGGTGCCAATCTTCATCCATGGTCAGCATCTGCACCGGGATGTGACGCGTGCCCGGGTCCTGTTTCAGATGATTCAACACGGTCCAGCCGAGCATGTCTGGCAGGAAAACGTCCAGAGATACTGCAGCCGGGTGGAACTCACGGGCAAGGGCAAGCGCTTCTGCTCCACGCATCGCCACCAACACTTTGAATTCCTTATCACGCGCCAGATCACAGAGCAGACGCGCATAATGCGGATCATCCTCTACGATAAGCAACACGTTATCACCGGGCTGAAGATTATCGCGATCGTCTTCAATGCGCTCCACGGGTTGTTCCGTGATGGCAAGAGTCGCCAGCGCTGCCTGAGCGTTGGCCGCTGCCTTCCGATCACCGGCAGAAGCGGTTGAAGAAATGGGACCAACATAGGTCTGAGGCAGATACAACGTGAACGTACTGCCCTTACCGGGTGTGCTGTGCAGTTGAATTTCGCCGCCCAGCAGGCTGGCAAGTTCACGGCTGATGGCCAGACCGAGACCGGTTCCACCGTATTTGCGGCTGGTACCTGCATCCGCCTGCTGGAAAGCCTCGAAGATAATTCGTTGCTTTTCCTGCGGAATACCTATACCGGAATCCGATACTTCGAAGGCGACCACTGATGCCGCTCCTCCGAGAATCGGGTGGTCCTTGCTCCAGCCGCTGGCGGCCAGCGACACTGACAGCCTTACGCCGCCGTGTTCCGTGAACTTGAAAGCGTTGGACAACAGGTTCTTCAACACCTGCTGCAGACGCTTGGAGTCCGTAACCAGACTGCGGGTGAGATTGTTGTCCTGGTGCATTTCAAAGCTGAGCTTCCTGGCCTCAGCTTCATGACGGAACGGACGGCCCACCATATCAAGCAGGCTGCCAAAGAAAACTTCCTCTGCTTCCACAGAGACGGTACCGGATTCGATCTTGGACAGGTCAAGGATGTCAGAGATGAGGTTGAGCAAATCAGTACCCGCTCCGTGGATGGTGCGAGCAAACTCAACCTGCTTCGGAGTGAGGTTGGCATCCGGATTATCAGAGAGCTGCTGGCCCAAGACCAGAATGCTGTTCAAAGGCGTGCGCAACTCATGTGACATGTTGGCCAGGAATTCCGACTTGTATTTCGAGGTCAACGCCAGCTCTTTGGCTTTCTCTTCCAGAGCGCGGCGTGCCTGTTCGATTTCCTGGTTCTTGCGTTCCACTTCCACGTTCTGTTCGGCAAGCTGTTGGGCTTTTTGTGCCAGCTGCTCGTTGGTCTGCTGCAATTCCTTCTGCTGCGTTTGCAGCTCAGTGGCCAACTGTTGCGATTGTTTCAGCAGGCCTTCCGTCTGCATGGTGGCTTCAATGCTGTTCAGCACGATGCCGATGCTGGCCGTTAATTGCTCAAGGAACGACAGATGCGACGCAGTGAAAGCACTCAGCGAAGCCAGTTCAATTACGGCCTTCACGCGATCCTCAAAAAGTACCGGCAGCACGATCACGTTGCGTGGGATGGCTTCAAACAATCCAGAACGAACTGGGACGGTGTGCGGAGGAATGTCCGTGATCAGCATGCGACGCTTGTCCGCGGCGCACTGACCAACCAGTCCTTCACCCGTCTTAAGCTGTTGCAGGTGACCCTCAGGACCGTTGGCAAAAGCTGAGAGCAATGTCATGCTCCCCGCCTCTTCGGCTTCCATCTGATAGATGACGCCTTGCTGCGCGTTCACCAGCGGCGCCAGTTCCGAGAGCAACATGCGGCCTACCGTCGTCAGGTCACGTTGACCCTGCAACATGCCGGTGAACCTGGCGAGGTTGGTCTTCAACCAGTCCTGCTCAGTATTACGCTCCGTGGTGAGACGGAGGTTATCAATCATCGTGTTGATGTTGTCTTTGAGCTCGGCCACTTCGCCGCTGGCTTCCACCTGAATAGATCGCGTCAAATCGCCTTTGGTCACGGCGGTTGCCACTTCAGCGATAGCGCGCACCTGGTTGGTAAGGTTATCGGCCAGAAGGTTTACGTTACCGGTGAGATCCTTCCACGTACCGGACGCGCCAGGCACGTTGGCCTGTCCGCCAAGTCGCCCTTCCACACCCACTTCGCGAGCCACGGTGGTCACCTGATCGGCGAACGTAGCCAGCGTGTTCGTCATGTTGTTGATGGTTTCGGCCAGAGCAGCCACTTCACCCTTGGCATTCACCGTCAACTTCTGCGTGAGCTCGCCGTTAGCCACGGCAGTCACCACTTTTACAATACCGCGCACCTGCTCGGTGAGGTTGGCGGCCATGACGTTTACGTTGTCAGTAAGATCTTTCCATGTACCAGCGACACCAGGCACCTTCGCCTGACCGCCGAGCTTACCGTCAGTACCCACTTCGCGGGCCACGCGGGTTACTTCGGCAGCGAAGGCGTTAAGCTGATCCACCATGGTGTTGATGGTGTTCTTGAGCTCGAGAATTTCGCCCTTCACGTCCACGGTGATTTTGCGGGAGAGATCGCCTCTGGCCACGGCCGTGGTCACTTCAGCGATGTTACGCACCTGACCGGTAAGGTTACCGGCCATGGCGTTCACGGAGTCAGTAAGATCCTTCCACGTACCGCCGACGCCGGGCACGTTTGCCTGGCCGCCGAGCTTACCGTCAGTTCCCACTTCGCGGGCCACGCGCGTTACTTCCGCAGCGAAAGAGCGCAACTGCTCAACCATGGTGTTGAGCGTTTCCTTGAGCTGCAGAATTTCTCCGCGTACGTCTACGGTAATCTTCTTGGACAAGTCACCGTTGGCGATGGCCGTGGCCACTTCAGCGATGTTACGCACCTGGCCTGTCAGGTTGCTGGCCATGAAGTTCACATTGTCTGTGAGATCTTTCCACGTTCCGGCGACACCGGGTACCTGCGCCTGGCCACCCAGTTTGCCGTCCGTACCCACCTCGCGGGCTACGCGGGTCACTTCGCCGGCGAACGCATTGAGCTGGTCCACCATGGTATTGATGGTGTTCTTGAGTTCGAGAATTTCGCCCTTCACGTCCACGGTGATTTTGCGGGATAGATCGCCTCTGGCCACAGCCGTGGTTACTTCGGCGATGTTACGCACCTGGCCGGTCAAGTTGCCGGCCATGGAGTTCACGGAGTCAGTAAGATCCTTCCACGTTCCGGCCACACCAGGCACGTTGGCCTGGCCGCCAAGACGGCCTTCTGTTCCTACTTCGCGGGCCACGCGCGTTACTTCACCGGCGAACGCGTTGAGCTGGTCCACCATGGTGTTAATGGTTTCTTTCAGCAACAGGATTTCGCCGCTGACGTTTACCGTGATCTTCTTGGACAAGTCGCCGTTGGCGATGGCTGTTGCCACGTCAGCGATGTTACGCACCTGGCCGGTGAGGTTGCTGGCCATGGAGTTCACTGAGTCAGTGAGATCTTTCCACGTACCGCCGACTCCGGGCACCTGCGCCTGACCACCAAGTTTGCCGTCCGTTCCCACTTCGCGGGCGACGCGGGTAACTTCGGATGCGAAGGATCGCAACTGGTCCACCATGGTATTGATGGTGTCTTTGAGCTCGAGAATTTCGCCCTTCACGTCCACGGTGATCTTGCGTGATAGATCGCCGCGGGCCACGGCCGTGGCCACTTCGGCGATGTTACGTACCTGACCAGTCAGGTTGCTGGCCATGAAGTTCACGTTGTCAGTGAGATCTTTCCACGTACCGTCGACGCCCGGTACCTGCGCCTGGCCGCCTAACATACCTGCTGTACCTACTTCGCGGGCCACACGCGTAACTTCTCCGGCGAACGCGTTGAGCTGGTCCACCATGGTGTTGATGGTGTTCTTGAGCTCAAGAATTTCGCCCTTCACGTCTACTGTGATTTTGCGGGAGAGATCGCCGCTGGCCACGGCGGTAGTTACTTCGGCAATGTTTCTAACCTGGGCCGTGAGGTTGCCGGCCATGGAATTTACCGAGTCGGTAAGATCCTTCCACGTTCCGGCCACACCGGGCACGTTGGCCTGACCGCCAAGCCGGCCTTCTGTTCCTACTTCGCGGGCCACACGGGTAACTTCACCGGCGAACCTGTTGAGCTGGTCCACCATGGTGTTGAGGGTTTCTTTGAGCTGGAGGATTTCGCCGCGCACGTCCACGGTGATTTTGCGGGAGAGATCGCCGTTGGCGATGGCGGTTGCCACTTCAGCGATGTTACGCACCTGGCCAGTGAGGTTGCTGGCCATGAAATTTACGTTGTCAGTAAGATCTTTCCAGGTTCCGGCCACACCGGGCACCTGCGCCTGGCCGCCAAGCTTTCCTTCTGTACCCACTTCGCGGGCCACACGCGTTACTTCGCCGGCGAAGCCGTTCAACTGATCGACCATCGTATTGATGGTGTCTTTGAGTTCGAGAATTTCACCCTTCACGTCCACGGTGATCTTGCGGGAAAGGTCGCCGCGGGCCACAGCGGTGGTTACCTCGGCAATGTTTCTCACCTGCGCGGTGAGGTTACCGGCCATAGCGTTTACGGAGTCAGTAAGATCCTTCCAGGTTCCGGCCACACCAGGTACCACAGCCTGACCGCCGAGCTTACCGTCAGTACCGACTTCGCGGGCCACGCGCGTCACTTCGGAAGCGAAGGAGCGCAACTGGTCCACCATGGTGTTGATGGCTTCTTTGAGCTGCAGGATTTCGCCGCGCACGTCCACTGTGATCTTGCGGGAGAGGTCGCCGCTGGCTACGGCGTTGGTCACTTCGGCGATGTTACGCACCTGGCCGGTCAAGTTGCTGGCCATGGAGTTCACCGAGTCAGTCAAATCTTTCCACGTTCCGGCGACGCCGGGCACTTTTGCCTGGCCGCCCAGCTTTCCGTCAGTACCCACTTCGCGCGCCACGCGCGTTACTTCAGAAGTGAAGATGCTGAGCTGCTGAATCATGGTATTGACGATGTTGGCAGAGCGAAGGAATTCGCCTTCCAGCGGACGTCCATCCACGTCCAGACGAACGGTCTGGGTAAGGTTTCCCTGGGCCACGGCAGCGATGGCGCGGGTAACTTCCGTCGTGGGTCGCAGCAGGTCTTCCACCAGCGTATTCACCGAGCCTTCCATCTCACCCCATGCGCCACGGGTCTGATGGAAACGGGTACGTTCGCGCGTTCTGCCTTCCTTGCCCACAGCCTGTCCCACGCGTTTCAGTTCGCGCGACATCTGTTCATTGGCAGCAACAATATTGTTGAACGTATCCGCAATTTTGCCCGGGAGGCCTGTCCAAGAGCCGGGCAGGCGAATGGAGAAGTCACCGTCCTGCATCTTTTGCAGGGAGGCCAGAATGACTGTCAGGTCAGCGGCCGGGGCGTCAATGACGCCAACCGCGCCGGCCGAGTGGCCATTGTTCTCAATGGTCTCAGTCGACTTTTTCGCAACCGCTGCGGCAGTTGATGAGTTGGAATTATTCTTTTTCATTGGCGTTTTCTTTTTTCCAGGAGAGAGGCGGACGCACAGCGTCTTGCAGTACGCGTGGTGGGACTGATCCGCGCTATTTGAACGTGGGGAGTCAAATAGCAGTTATCGCCTGACACACTAATTCTATATTTTTCAGAAGGGGCGGCCATAGACGTCTCAGACAATGTGCGCGTAATAGTACTTCAGCAGCTTGCAACGAGACTAAATGTTTTCCACTATTGGCAGAATCTTATTATCACCTAGCCCGGTGCTACAGACAAAAAAGTAAAACAGAATCGTATAAATGATGTACATCATGACGAGAGGGAGGCTCGTATCTTCACTAATAGTGAAAATTGGATGCAAGCTGCCGGATTAGAGTTGGATGACTGAAGTACACCGAGGGGCCCAATTTTCGGCTTGAAAGGGGCTGCCGCCAAGCCACCCCTTTTGCCAACAAGCGCCAATTTACGCCGGGCGCAAGTTCATTCGATATCTTCATTCGAAATCCCGACTGCGCCAGGTCCGAATTCCGTCGATTTAAACTAATAGTCAGCCACGACTTATCGAGCTGTCTCTGTCCGCAATTCTGGGTGCGATCCTTGGAATGATGCTCATCGCTCACCCTGCGGCGGGCCTGCTTGCCGGACCATGGTGTTAGTAGCCGAAGAATCCAATACTGGCACCCCAAATTAAATTTATTAATCCATTGTCCAAATAAAGTTTAGTTACCTCTATTTTAGGTACCCCTTTGCTACACTTATTCACTAGACCGGCATTTTGTCTAAAAGTGCCGAACTCCTGTCGCTGCACCCCCAACCGCTGATGATCGCGGCGTGCAATCGGCAAATGATTGAAAAGGATGGAGATGGCTGACTCCCCCGAGAACGCCCGCTGGTTTATCGCGGAATTGATTGAAGAGTTGATCTTGAGCGGCAGCGTCCGCAACGTGGTGCACCGCAAGACCAGGGTCATCTTCGCCGATTCGCACCAGGACGCCTTTGAAAAGGCCCTGGCACTGAGCACGGAACACGAACCTTCTTACCTGAACCAGAAACACGAATCAGGACAGACACGTTACTGGTGTTTCCATGAACTCAACCTGATGGGTGACGAGAAGATTGCGAAAGCGGAAGTCCAAAAGCCGGTTCGGCCACACTTCCGGCGGTCAGACAATATCACTCCGGAACAGGTGGCTCTCCTTATGAATGCACATCAGGGCGGTCTGCCGAACTAAACTGTCTCTTCTTCTTTTTGCGGAAACACCAGCGAAGCCAGCACCGATATTCCCAGGGCCGTCGCGATCACCAGCAGCGCTACCCATGTGGGCAGGTGATACCGGAATGAGACGAGCATCTTGGCGCCGATAAACATCAAGACCACCGCCAGCCCATAATTCAAGTAGTGAAAGAGCTTCATCATTCCAGATAAAGCAAAGAAGAGTGATCGCAAGCCCAGGATGGCAAAGACATTGGACGTGTAGACGACAAACGGATCATTGCTAATGGCGAGAATGGCGGGAATTGAATCGGTGGCGAACAGAATGTCCGTGGTCTCCACTATCAGCAGGACGATGAAGAGTGGCGTCACGACTAGCCGGCCACCTCTGCGATAGAAGAACTTTCCACCTGCGTATTCGTCCGTCACCGGCAGGAGTTTGCGTGACCATTTCAGGACCGGATTCCTGGAAGGGTCCGCCTGACCGTCATCAGTACGCAACAGCTTGAAACCGGTATAAACCAGAAACGCGCCGAACAGGTACATAATCCAGTGAAAGCGCGTGACTAGTGCTACGCCCGCCACAATAAAAATACCGCGCATGATCAGCGCACCAATGATTCCCCAGAAGAGTACGGCTCTTTCCTGCTCAGGTGGGACTTTGAAATATTTGAACAAGAGGATGAAAACAAACAGGTTATCGACACTCAGCGCTTCTTCCACCAGATACCCGGTAGTGAACTCCAGTGCCTTGGAGGGGCCCATCCGGAGATGAATAAAGAACGCAAAGGCCCCGGCCAAGAGTACCCACCAGACGCTGCTTATCAGCGCCTGCTTGAATGGAATAATGCCGCCTTTGCGGTTCCAGACTGCCAAGTCCAGGAACAGCAACGCCAGAATGACCGCATTGAAAATGACCCAGAACCAGATGCTCATGCGAAGTTCGATTAGAAATTAAACACAGGGAAAGGGAAAGAGAAAGCGGCAGGAGCGGGTAAAGGAAAGCAGAGGCATCTCCGGATGCTGCCAACCGTATCCCAAGAAAGTCAGCCTGGGAGGCCGAGGAATGCGCTCAAAAGCGGCGATTGCCGCACACCCAATACACCCGATGCTGGTTACATTTCCGATTGGACTATGGATCACGGCGCTGGTGCTTGACCTGATCGGAATCAGCCGTGGCGCGGCAACGCTGTGGGCAGCGGGATTTTATTGCGTGATCGCCGGATGTGTGGGCGCGGTCCTGGCTGCGGTGGCGGGAACGCTTGACTGGCTGACCGTGGTTCCGCCGCAATCCAGTGCCAAACGTCGCGGTCTGCTCCATGGTTCCCTCAATGTGGCGGCGCTGCTGCTCTACATCTATATTGCCTACCGCCAGGGATCGGCGCTCTCCAGGCCGGACGGTATCACAATGTTGCTGCTGGCAGCGGGAGCGGTGATGCTTGGCTTCTCCGGCTGGATGGGTGGAACTCTGGTCTATCGCAACCAGATTGGAGTGGACCATCGCTACGCCGGAGCGGGAAAATTCAAAGAGCGAACACTCTCCGGCTGGGACCGTCCAGTTTGCAACCAGAGTGAACTTGCTGATGGGCAAATGCTGCTGGCCATTGTCGGTCAGCAACGCGTGGTGGTGGGAAAGTGTTCGCAGGGACTGTTCGCTTTCAGTGACTCCTGCACTCACCGCGGCGGCTCGCTCTGCGATGGAACCTTGATTGGCGGCACGGTACAGTGTCCATGGCATGGATCACAATTCGACATACAGACCGGGAGAGTGGTGGCCGGTCCGGCGGAAGAAAAGATTGATGTGCATCCGATAGAAGTCCGCAGCGGTGAAGTTTACGTAAAGCTGCGTCCCGTGCCCGTAGAGCCTAAGCCCAAACAGGTGGCCTGAAATCAGCCCAACCGCCTCAAACTGATTCTGATGCGGGCGCCACAGCTTCATTCAGGTACTGCGAATCAGATACTGCTTCATGCAGCGGATACATGGGGTGAATCCCGCGCGCATCGCTTCCCGGGCGGTTAGGGTCTTTGTATTGTCCTTATCATTATCATTGTCCTTTTCAAAGATGAACTTGCAGCCCGGGCGATGGAAAATCTTTCCCGCCATGGAAACCACGACGGCCATGTCCGGAGGAATGCCGGTAGCAGGCTGAGCATGTTGTGACCGCAAACTGGTCTGTGTGGAATTCGAAGACTTGTTCATTTCAAAGATTCCTGCCAGTAAAACCGTGGCGGCGGCAGCGCCCATCCATCCCAGAAAACCACGACGCGTCCAGACAGGATTGATTTCAGAAGCCGGAGCCTTATGCTTTTGCACGAGCATGGGTTCCATGGGCCCGGATAGTCTGGTCTTGAGCCGTTGTTCCATGCGTTCACTGAAGCCACCCGGCATCTCCAGGAGGCGCTGGTCGCCGTAGAGCTGTATCACGTTGCGTGTGCCAGCCATTACTGCCGCGCAGTGTGTGCAGCCAAGCAGATGTTCTTCCATGGCCGCCCGCAGCTCAGGCGTGACCTCATCATCCAGATAGTTGGAAATCTCACTCCAGACGTGTTCGCAATTCACGACCATGGCTTGGCCCCCTTTGCGAAGGACAACTTGCTCTTCCAGTCGCCATTGAGTCCTGGAGCGAGAAGGTCACGAAGCATCAGGCGTGCTCGCAGGAGACGGGTCTTCACCGAAGCCGTTGAAATTCCGAGAGTCGACGCCGTTTCTTCAATACTCACATGCTGCATGTCCCGCAAGACGAACACTTCACGATATTTGTCAGCCAGAGAAGCCAACGCTTTGGCCAGCAAATTACGGATCTCTTCTCTCTCCAGTGTTTCTGATGGAATTTCGCGCCAGTCGGCAAAATCCCGGGGAGTGTAATTTCCCTCGTCGTCAGCGCGTTCCGTCAGGGCTTCGATGATATGGGAATGTTCTTTCCTCTTCCGCATACGCGCCTCATTGATCGTAATCTGGATAAGCCATGTGCTGAATTTTGCTTCCCCTCGAAATTGCGTGATGTGTTGAAAGGCCTTCAGCACCGCTTCCTGGGCCACGTCTTCCGCATCCGCTTCATTGCGGAGAATGGCAAACGCCGTGCCATACATGCGTCGCTCATAGGGGCGAATCAAGCCGTAAAAAAGGTCGCTTTCACCGGTCTGAACCCGCCGGATAGTGGCCTCTTCACTGATTTCAGTGAGGTCTCCTGTCCTGCCATGGGGCTCTGTTGTTCCGGGGAAGCCTTCGCCTGACCGTGACTGGTATTAGGATTCTTCATGCGCGAATAAGTTACACACGAAAATGATGGGCCACGACATACGGGACGGCCCGCGTGATTTTGGTATCTTACATCGCTATCATTACCCGCTGAAACTGATGCCTTTAGCAGCACACAGCTTTACCAGCACACGTCTTTACCGGCACATCCATGTAGTCGAAGCGAATTTTCGCTGCTGCCAAACAAAAATGCCCGCCATCACGGCGGGCACATCATTTCCGTAAGCAGGTTTTGGTTTATGCCACTCTGCTGCTCTGGTCAACGCCTTGACTGAAAAGGCTGATCATCTCTCGGTTGAAAGCCGGGATGTCATCCGGCTTGCGGCTACTCACCCAGTTATCGTCGCGCAAGACTTGCTTGTCTTCCCACTGAGCGCCGGCGTTTCGGATGTCATCCTGAAGGGTTGGCCAGCTGGTGATGGTGCGACCATCCATTAGATCGGCCGAGACCAGCAGCCAGGAGCCATGGCAAATTACCGCGATGGGCTTCCCTGCCTCGTCCATCACGCGCACAAACTCCTGTGCTTTTTTCTCCACGCGCAGTGCGTCAGCGTTGATTACGCCGCCGGGAAGCAGAACGGCGTCAAAGTCGGCTGGATTGGCTTTGCTCAGCTCCATGTCAACGGGGATCTTGTCTGCTTTGTCGTGATGTTTGAAACCCTGTAGCTGGCCTGCTTTCGGCGAGATCACGGTTACTTTCGCGCCGGCATTCTCCAGGGCCTTCTTTGGTTCCAATAGTTCAACCTGTTCCACACCGTCAGTAAGTATTGCGGCTACTCTCAATCCGGATAATTGCTTCTCTGCCATTGATCCTCCTCATGAATTTTGGACTAGAGGATGGGATGCACGGATCGACGGCAAGGTGGAATTCTGGTGAGAGCACGCTGAAGAGTTAACACAGATTTAAAGAACTGCGACTTCTGCCGCAGATGAACGCGGATGAACGCGGATTTGAAAAGCGGAAAAAAGCGTCTGGGTTTTTGATCAGCGTGAATCTTTGATCAGCGTTGAATCAGTGTCATCAGTGTTGATCAGCGGTAAGGTTTTGACTTTCGATCCCGGCGATGTCGGGCGACGACGATCTCGGCGATTTCTTGCTCTCTTTGCGCTTTGGCTAATGGCTAAGTGCCAATGGCTAACTGCTGATTTCTGGCTTTATCCGGCAGATTCATCGCAGCCTCCGCGCGTATCTGGCCATAACCGGCATTCATCGGTATCTTCATCCTTGTCGATTGCAAAATGGCTCCAAGCAATCCAAAATTCCGGGTTCGCAAGAAACCGCAGTCGAAGCTGGGACGGGAATAGCGTTGCCAGTGCCGCACGCTTCCACTAGGCTCAGGAGGAAAACGGCGCCGGGTTTCGCGTCTGTCCCCCGGTTTCGAAGGTTCGGACCCATGACAAAAACCGTCGCAATTGAGCGCAATTGCAGCTCTGGTGATGTCTGAAAGGACGCTGGAACGCGGGGACTGGGTTCTAGAGCATTTGAACGAGATTCGACACTCGATCAGTATTTCCGTTACCCAAGCATTTCAAATGCAAGCTCATTGAGTTCAGATCCGTCGGCCGCCGACAACAGAAAGTCGCGAATGTGTCTTCGCGTAGCGGCAAAGTGAATATCCGGGTTCACCTTATAATCTGCGATCAATCTTTCAGCACTTGCTCCCAATTCGGCAATTCTGCGATGCATCGCATTACCCGGATCGAACGTTGGTATCGGCAACTCCCACACGTGCTTATGAATGTCACGTTCGTCTTTGCCGTATGACATCATCGGCCTTGTCAGGTCTGTCGTGGCCGGCGAATTCAATAAAGCGCACACAAAATCTGCTTCCTCCTCCGTTCGCATGGACGCCCAGTAAAGACCATTGGCAACAATCGCCCTGCGGTCGCGGAGTTTAGCTGCGCAAATGTGCATGCCTGACCGGTTATAAACAACTCGAAGGCCTGGAATTGGAAGCTGCTTTTCAAGAGTCGCTTGGTAGTCCAGGCGCTCCATTAACGACATGTCGTCATTTGCGCGATTTTGCTCCCACAAGTCTGTTGCTTGTGACCACCAATGCTGTAGCCCCGGATATAAATCAATGCTTTCTTGGGTAAGCAAAGATTTCGTATCGCATGGAACGACGGCCAGCATTGGCTCTCCAACACGAAACGGATAAACATTGTCCCCTGTGAAGAATGGTCGCACGAATTCCGTTTCCACAACTCCAGACAAATCGGGCAAATCCTTCCATGGCTTCTTCTCTTGAACACTTCGAAGAGATTGCACCGCGACTCGGCCTTGGGAAATCCCAAGTGGAGATGATTCCGTTTTCTTCACTACGAAAGCGACGCGGGGAACGAATGTCGCACCTTGTGTAAATAATGGGGCATAAGGCGATTTCGTCAGCTCTCCGACATGCCTTACCTTGCCGGGTTTTCTCGTAAGCGCTGGGGACGCAACCGCCCAAGTTGCATTTATCGATGGCAGTCTGCCGGTCCAAATTTGAACCTGCTCTGGCATACCTTTCAACTTCTGGGGCGCCACGTCCTCGCCGTCAGGAATGGCATATGCAGTCCTGGTCCCAAACACGACGCTTGCGGCTCTTGGGAAGAAGTGGGGACGGATCCGACGCATATCCCATGAAGGGCCGAACTCAACCGTAACCACGCCTGCCCTTCCCCCATAGGTTCCAGTTCGGAAACCAGCATAGTGCTCGCGGTCGATTGCCGCATTCGGGAGGACGAACGCAAAACGCCCACCCTCCCGCAGATACAGCTCACAAGCCCTTACAGCAAAAAGAGCTGACAAATCCTGGTGAGATGCTAGTTGAGCTCCCGCCCACAGCTTTCGTTGTTCGCTCATTGAGCGGAAAGATGATGTCATTAGCTGAGACAAAGATTCTGCGGCGCTGGGCAGCAATTTCCTTCTTCCGAAACAGCAGTTCAGGAAGATCGATTCTGCCGTCGAGAACCAGCATCAAATCGCCACCGTCCATGCAAATCATCCTCGGTCGGTTACCCGCGAGGTAGCCCGAAAGTGCCTCTTCGGTGAATCCAGCAACTGCAAGAAATAGACCAAGAGTATTATCCAGACTGGAACTCACCGCGCCGTCAAGATCCCGGAGGTGGGCGAGGTTCGATCTCTGTTTATGCCACTTTGCCTCAAGCAAGAAATGTTCTTTATCCAGGACAAATGCGCCATCGATTTGCTCGCCGACTCTCTTAAAAGGAGAGTGGGGTGCGAGCTCAAATAGCGCGAAGGCCTCGTTGAGAAGTTTTTCTAAATCATAGCCACGCTCGTTTTCATCCTGCTTGCTGAGCAATTGCATATAACGGTCATGAAGAGCACCAAGCTTTTCTTGAAAGAACCTTCCTTTTTGGGCTTCTTCGACCCTGCGCCGGCGAGCTTCACGCTCCTCCTCCTCTGTCGCCTTTGCAGAGTCGCGTTCCGCTACTAAAGCACGCAGATGCTCGAGCGCGTGTTCAGCCTCTCTTTTCAGTTTCTTTCCATCGTTGAAGCGCAGCAGGTGTTTGCAATCCTTGTATCTAAGCGTCTCTTGCAAGATGCGCCTAAGTGGCCCCAATCCAGTGTCATTGACGTTCAGGAAGTCTATGATTGGCGACAAAACGTGGTACTTGTAAGTCGTCCAATCCTGCGCGTTTACTAGGTTTTGGTCCACTCCTGCGATGTTTAGCATAGAGCGCATGTCTGTCTTGGTCCAAAAGACCTTGATAGCCGCGTCTTTAAGTGCCGCAACAACATCGTGGTTGAAATGGCCTGGCATGGGTCTGGCGTGCAGAAATTGCGGTCAAGTACTCAACCTAGGCTGAATATGGTAACCGCTACCCAATGAGTTTACCTCACGATTTCAGCCAGAGGGATGGGTCGAAACGGCGATTTTGAAGGCCGTTTACTAATCAGCAGCACGAGGAGAGCAGGTTCCGGGGACGGGTTGAGTGATCCATAAACAGAGATGAATTCCCCGCAGCCGCAGCCTCGTGCGTGAGGCAACACACGTCAAACCAAGACCAAAAGGGATTTGCCACAAAAAACCGTTGATAGTGGTGAAACCTTGACCCACAATCAAACACGCAATCTTAACGAACAAGGTGTGCCAGCTGATGATCGACCTGAGACCGACCCGTTTTTTTTGTGCCTTGGCAATTGTGAGCTTCTGTCTTCAGGCTGCCGCCGCAACTCCGCCAGCAGATCGACCCTCCGTCACCTTCGTCCATCTTACGGACGCCCACATCTTCGATGACGGCTACAAGAAGCCTACGACGGAAGCGCTGGAACAGATCGCTGACGATCGCCGGGCGCTCGACTGGGCAATTCGGCGCATCAATTCCATGGTGGCGTCCGGTGTGCCAATAGACTTCGTTGTCTATACCGGTGACTTCGGCCTACAGAACGTGGATTTCCCGACAAACGCTGAATGCAAGGTCCGAGATGCAAGTGTGGACCCAGGCGCGCCAATGACCACACTTCGCTGGGCCGCCGATGAGGTGGCCAGGACGCTGGACCAGCTTTCGGTACGAAGAGTCTTTATCGTCCCAGGCAACAACGATATTGTTTCCGAGGATGTGAACGACGCCCGCCGCTTTGATTGCTTCCTCAGTGCACTGCAGAACGTGGCCAAAACCCTACCCCTCGGACTGCAGCTGACCAAACTCGATCCTGACAGCCAGGTGCAGATCAACGGCATTCACTTGGCAGGTTTAAACACAGCCTCCTTCAAAGACGTGAAAAACTATTCAGCAGCTTGCAGGGGCGCTGCGAAGCCAGCCGACGCCGCCATGCTTCGCGAGGCCTGTCCTCAAAGCCAGTTAGCTCTGCTGCGGAAGTTTAACGCAGCGGGCCCGCTGCTTCTCTTCACCCATGTGCCCAATCTCAAAGACCCCTACCGGAAGAGTCCCTCATGGATGGTCGTCCCAGAACTGCAGAAGGTCTGGGAACAGGAGGTTTGTGCTCCGGCAATGCTCGCGGTTTTCGCTGGGCATTTTCATGATTCTAATCGAGCTCTTTACGGCAGCAACACTGCAACCAATGATCTGGTAATCGCCAAATGCGTGGCCGACAAGACCTGGGTGGCGCCGCCGTTGGCGGCGAAGAACCAGACCGACAAGAGCCCTCAAGCTAGAGGATTCTTGCTTGCCACGGTCACTTCCGCTGGCGTGCAGAAGGTTGAGCCGATCTGGTATGAGCCGCCTCGGGCTTCGCCGTCACCGTGCCAGCCCTGCGGGTCGTCGGTGAAAACTGTTGCGATCCCGCGCAGCGTAATGTTAGCCCTCTCGGCGTTCGTCGTTGCCGTAATCTGCCTTGTTCTTTTTGCGAGGCAAGGTTGGTCGCAGATGTATCGCGATCTGAACGCTCTCGCAGTGGTGGTGGCTTTTTTCAGCCTCGTGTATGCGGTGGTTTGGCTGGTGAAGAGTGTACTGGGCATTTCTGACAGCGCGACCCTGATCGCCCTGCTCATCCTGCCGCTGCTGGTGTACGGTATCGCTTCGGGACGGTTGACAGAATTCAGCGCCCCAGGCGGATGGGGCGCCAAGTTCGCCAGCAAGCCGGTGGATATTTCCCTGCAGCCAATCGAACAAAACGCACCCACTCCTGACGTGATAGCTAAAACCGACTACACAACGTTGCGTGAACAATTACGTCATGGAGTCATCAAGGAAGGACGCCCCTTGTTGCTCAGTTTGACGATGGGCGTGTTCTATGACGAGAACGTATTCAGAGATTATCTGCGAACTTTGTCTCCTTTCCCAAATTTCAGCTTAGTAACCGTGGTTGATACGACGAACAGGTTGATCGCCTATGTTACAGTCCGCACTCTCATGCGTGCGTCAGACTTGAACCTGCCCGACTTTCCCAACTTCCTGCGAGCTGTGAGTAACAACAACTTGGCTGGCGTAATTGCTACCCCAGGTGTGCTAACAGAAATGATCGGTACAAAGACCAGTAATGCTGACGCCCTGCGGTCCATGGAGAAATATGATCTTGACGTAATTCCAGTTGTGAGCCAAGAGTCAGGTAGAGTTGTGACGCTGGCGGATCGCCGAAGAATTCTGAACCGGATTATATTGGGGCCCGCAGGATGATTGGGTTTTCCGCGGCCTACTCCACGGTCCGCTTCAACTGCCCGCACGCCGCATAGATATCCAGACCTCGCGGACGCCTGACGAACGCCGGCACGCCCGCCTTCATCAGGATTTCCTGGAACTCCCGCACCCGGTGCTCATCCGGCGTTGCATAGGCAATGCCAGGCCCTGGGTTCAGCGCGATGAGATTCACTTTGCAGCGGATACCGCGCACCAGTTCCACCACCTGGCGTGCATGTTGCGGAGCGTCATTGACTCCGCTAAGCAGGACATATTCAAAAGTGATGCGTTCGCGGTTACGCAGGGGAAAATCACGCGCTGCCTGCATCAGCATCTCCAGGTTCCACTTTCGGTTCAGCGGCATTACCTGGTTGCGCAGCTCGTCATTGGGCGCATTCAACGATATCGCCAGCTTGGGCCTGACCGCCTCCGCGCCAAAATCATGGATCCTGGGAACAATGCCCGAAGTCGAAACTGTCATACGCGACTCGGCAAAGCCTACGCCGTCCGTCAAGAGACGGACAGCCTTCATGAATTGCTCATAATTCAGGAACGGCTCGCCCATCCCCATGAAGACAATGTTCACCCGTTGCCGTTCCATATCCACGGAGCGGTCATTGAGCACGGCCAGGATCTGGCCCACGATCTCACCGGCGCTCAGGTTACGCTTGATACCTAACAACGCCGTCAGGCAGAACTGGCAATTCACAGCGCAGCCTACCTGGCTGGAGACGCAAATGGTGGCCCGATGCCAGTCGGCATCATCATCATCGGTGCCATCTCCGGCTTCGCCGCCATCGCCTTCAGGCATCCAGACGGTTTCCACAGATTCGGCGTCAGCCATCGCAATCAGATATCGAATGGTTCCGTCTTTCGACTGAAACTTCTGATCAATCCGCGGATGGACAATCTCAAGCCCCTTGCTTTTCAGTTCGGCCCTAAACTGTTTGGGTAAAGTTGAAATGGCTTCCAGGTCCCTGACGCGCTGAGGGTAGATGGCTTCAAAAAGCTGGCGCGCGCGATACTCCGGCTGCCCATGTTCCTGAGCAATGCGGCTAAGTTCTTGAAAATCAAGACCAAGCAGGCCGGATTGTAATGTCTGGACCATCCTGAATGTGGGCCGAAATAGCGTCTGAGAAATCATTGTACATCCCATGCCCGGAAGCCACTCAAAAGCCTGAGCTGGCACGCCAATCGGACGCTAAGTCATTGATTCTTAATGGCATATAAATAACCAAGCGACCATTCCGGGTGTGAAAGAATCAAATGCATACAGAGATGATGCAAACCGCAGCCAAAAAAAGCAGTTCCAGCGAAGCCCGAAACATCAAGAGAGAAATTCTCCCCAACGGCCTGATCGTGCTCAGTGAGGAGATGTCACACATACGATCGATCTCCATTGGTATATGGATGAGGACCGGATCACGCGACGAGACCCCTGAGATCAACGGTATCTCACACTTTACCGAGCACATGGTCTTTAAAGGAACCACCAGCCGGACGGCGCGCGACATTGCCCGCCAGGTGGATTCCATCGGCGGCAACATGGACGCCTTCACCGGTAAGGAAACCATCTGCTTCAACATCAAGGTCCTGGACGAGCACCTGCCCATTGCCATCGACATTTTGAGTGACCTGGTTTTGAACCCGATCTTTACTCCCAATGACATTGCCCGTGAAAAAGGCGTGATTCTGGAAGAGATCAAGATGGACGAGGACAATCCTGATTATCTGGTGCATGAGATCTTTACCCAGAATTTCTGGAAAGGCGATCCTTTGGGCAAGCCGATTCTGGGCACCAAGGACACGGTCCGCTCTTTTGAGCAGGAAAAGCTGTTTGAGTTTTATCGTCGCCGTTTCGTGCCCAACAATATGATCATCTCCGGCGCGGGGAACTTGAACCATGAGCGCTTCGTAGACCTGATCAAGTCGCGCTTTATGGGCCTGACGGCGGTTCCTAACGGCTTCCACTTGCCCACTCCGGAGGTAACTCCAGGGATTGTTACCAGGAACAAAAAATCGCTCGAACAGGTGCAGCTTTGCCTGGGAGTGCCATCACATCCAATCTCACATGAGAAGCGCTACGTTTCCTATGTACTGAATACCGTCCTGGGTGGCGGCATGAGTTCGCGACTTTTCCAGAAGATACGTGAAGAGCAAGGCCTGGTCTATTCGATCTACAGCGACCTGAATCCTTATCGTGACACGGGCTGCTTATCCGTGTATGCCGGTACCTCCACCGAGGCGATTCCAAAAGTTGTGGATTCCGTGATGACGCGAATTTCGCGAGATGAAAGGCGAGGTGATTCCGGAAGAGGAGTTACGTCGCGCCAAAGATCAGCTTAAAGGCAGCCTGATGTTAAGCCTGGAATCCAGTACCTCTCGCATGTCAAACCTGGCGCGCCAGGAGATGTACTTCGAACGTTTTTTCAGCCTGGATGAGACGATTGAGCAGATTGAATCCGTCACTGCTGAACAGGTAACTGAAATGGCCGGTTCGCTGTTCCAGACTGACAAGATCGCAGTAACGGCGCTGGGAAACCTTGATGGTCTGAAGATCTCTCGCGATCAGCTGGTAGTTTGATTCTGTCGCTTCATTGTTTTTGTCGCTCCGCGACAAACCGCTTGAGTGCATGCATCGTGGTCACCGCAACGTGCTCCTGTAGCAGCGGGCTCGACGGCGCGTGCACGAGCTGCAAGCCCTTGTCGCTTCGTCTATCGGTCGGACAGGAAAATGCATCCAAACCGCCTGGAGAGCGACTCTGGTAGTAAAAGCCGACGGGCGCATATTATGCAGCGGGCTCGACGCGCGTGGACGGCGCGAGCCCTTAGTTTTTCGATCCCGTCGCTGCGGCGACATAAGACCTTCTAGCCAGCGTCACTTTTGTCCTTGTCATCCTGAGCGGAGTCGGAGCGTATGCGACCGACGAAGTCGAAGGATCTATGTATTTTTCTTGCCCGCCGATACGCGCCGTCGCGAAAAAGAATCGGCGCTGCGTTGCGGATTGTCGCCTTATCATCTTTCCAGCACGGATTCCAGCATAGTGAAGAATTCCGGGAATGAGATGCGGGCTGAATCGGCGCCCAGGATTGTGCTTTCGCCTTCGGCACGCAACGCGGCGATGGAAAAAGCCATGGCAATGCGGTGATCTCCGCCTGAATCGATTTCCGCTCCATGCAGCTTCTGGTTTCCCGGCACTCTCAACCCGTCTTCACGCTCTTCACATTGAGCTCCCATGGCTCGTAGATTTTTGGCGACCAGGGCAATGCGATCTGATTCTTTCACACGCAGTTCCCTGGCATCCCGGATCTCAATGCCGTCGCGCGTGTAAGGAGCAATGGCGGCCAGTACCGGCAATTCGTCAATCAGCGCCACAGACTGTCCGCCTTCAATGGTCGCACCGGTTAAAGGACCGTGCTCAACTTTCACCGTTCCCACCAGCTCATTGTGGTGTTCTTCAAGATTGACGACGGAGAGACGAGCCCCCATCTGTTTCAGCACATCGAGTAACGACGCACGTGTAGGGTTCAGAAGCAGACTCTCAATGAGCAGGTTGGAGTCCGGAAACAAAACGGCGGCACAAAGAAAGAACGCTGCCGAAGAAATGTCGCCCGGAACAGCCGCTTCAATTGCTTTCAACTTTTGCCCGCCGCGTACGCTCACGCGATTGCGGCTTCTGGTCAGTTCCACACCGAATGCCCGCAAGGCCTGTTCCGTGTGATCGCGGGTGCGATATGGTTCTTCGAAGGAAGTCTCCCCTCCAGCAAAGAGTCCTGCAAACAGCACGGCTGATTTCACTTGCGCGCTAGCGATGGGAGAAACATATTCGATCGCGTTCAATTTTGATCCCTGGATATGCAACGGAGGCCTGTCTCCCGCTGCTGCCGAGATCTCTGCGCCCATCAATCGAAGCGGCGTCATGACTCGCGCCATGGGCCGGCGGGAAAGCGACTCATCACCGTGCAAGTCACAGGCAATCGGCCGGCCAGCCAGCAGTCCAGCCATCATGCGCATGGTTGAGCCGGAGTTGCCGCAATCCAGGCTTGAGGAAGGCTGTTGAAAGAGATCACGCCCCTGAATTTCCACTAACGCCGGATCAGTCCTTTTCACAACGCAACCCAGCTGCTGCAAACAGCTCAGGGTGCTGGCACAATCCGCGCCGCTGGAAAAGTTACTGAGCCGGGTGATGCCCTCAGCGATACCGCCGAGCATGGCATAGCGATGGGAGATGGATTTGTCGCCGGGAAGCCGGATTGCACCGAGCATGTTTTTGGCGGGACGAATGATCAATCAAGGGCCTCCACGGCACTGTTACTTCAAAGCTGGTTGCCCAGCTCTGGAAAAAATATTGTCGCGTGACTGCATAAAGTAACAGCCAACTTTAATAATTAGTCAACATCTTAATCCTTAACACGTGCTACATAGCACGTACGTAGGAGAGACAAAGCTGGCTTTGGCTGGACTGAAGCACTTTGCTTGCGGATCAGAATTAGAACATACAGAACTACAGGTAACCGAACCATGAAATCCCGGTCCCCCATTTTCACCCTTGCACTCGCTGTTTCCACGTTAGCTTTTGTCCAGCATGGCTCTTTGCTGGCGCAATCTCCCAGAGCGTTTGGGAGCGTCAACCCGGGAATGCCTTCTTCTTCTCCTGCGTTCCGCCACTCCGGGTCGGTAGAAGGAACTGTAAAAAACTTAAACGGGAATGTGCTAAAGGACGTTCGTGTTGACCTGCACAATGTCAGCGACGGAAGTGTTGTTGCTTCGGCATACACCAGCCAGAATGGTACGTTCGAATTTGGCGGTGTCCCCGAAGGCTCTTATGAGGTAATGGCGCTCTCAGGATTGAGCCAGGCCTCAGAAAGGATCAACGTCGCCTCTTTCAACTCGACCGTGAGCCTGCGTCTGCCTATCAACGACGTTCCACACGATGGCGCCGGAAATAACACCGTTTCTGTTGCTCAGTACAAAATCCCGTCTAAGGCCAGAGATGAGTTCATGAAATCACAAGAAGCCAGCCGGAAGTCGAAGCCCGAAGAAGCGGAGAAGCATCTGGCGCGCGCCCTGGAGATTTATCCTGATTTTTCTGATGCTCTCACGGTTCGTGCCATGGGTTCGCTTATGACGAACCTTCCCGCCGCCATTGAAGACCTGGAACATGCAATCAAAGCGGACGGCAATAACTCACTGGCACTCACCATCCTTGGGGCCGCCAAGAATTCGCAAGCAAAGTTTGACGAGGCGCTCCTGTATCTTCAACGCAGCGAGACGCTGTCCCCTGATCGCTGGCAGACTTACTTTGAGCTGGCCAAGACCAATATTGGAAAGAGTGATTACGCCGCCGGTCTGCGTTATCTCGATAAAACTGTCTCCATGCTGGCGCAGGACTACTCTCCCATACACCTTCTGCGTGGCCGGGCCCTTTTCTCCCTGCATCGTTATGCGGAAGCTGCGGGTGAATTGGAAGCTTACCTGCAAAAAGAGCCAAACGGCTTGAATGCGGGCGCAGCACGCAATATGCGCGACCAGGCGCAACGGCTGGTGGCCAGGAATTAACCCACCGTAAGGATGAATCGACGTTAAGACTGATCAGCCCTTCGCAACTCAGAAGAACTCTCTGAGCTTGCCAAGGGCTGACTGTTGCAGCGGGCTCGACGCGCGTGGGCGGGGCTTCGCTTCCTGTCGCTGGCGCTCCAAACCGCCCGGAAGGCGATTCTCCTGGCTGCTCTGTCAAGCTCTTGAAGCGGCGGGCTCGACGCGCGTGGACGGCGCGAGCAGCTTCATTTTTTGTCGCTTCGCGACAGACCGCTTGAAGCGCATCTCTCGAGGTCGCATTATCACGCCCCTGTTGCAGCGGGCTCGGCACGCAAGCCGGCCTCGCCCTTGATTCAGGTCGCTTCGTCGACAAACCGCCATTAACGAATTGTTCTAGCTAGTAATTGGCAGGACGGTTCGGCTCGCCTGCCGGAACGGGTAATAACAACGGCTCTTCGGGCACAACGATCCATGCGGCAGCGTAGGCGACTACGCCTAAAAGTCCAAATACTGAGCACAGCACCCAGACAATCCTGACCAAAGCAACGTCAAACTCGAAATAATTGGCAAAGCCTTTACAGACGCCGGCAATCTGGCGGCCTTCGCGCGCGCGGAAGAGGCGTTTTGGCGCAGCTGTTGTGACTCCGCCCAGGCGTTTACCGCAGAAAGCACAAATCTGCGCGTCTTCCGGGATTTGCTTGCCACAAGATGTGCAATACATATCTACCTCCACACGGCGCTGCACCGCAGCTCTTTTTCCTTACCCTTATATGTTATACGAATGATAGGCCGAAAAAGTTTACTGTCCGTTGTAGGGCCGGGCCAGATATTTTCGTGCGCTGACCGCTTCCTCAGTGGATCCATCCAGTGCGATGGCTGCTCGATACTGGTTGACCGCATCATCGCGCTTTGACAGCAGATCTGAAATCTGTCCGGCCGCGAGCAGCGCGCGCTGCCGATAATCCAGGCTATTAATGTCAGTGGCGGCTGCCGACTTCTGAAAGTACTGCAAGGCTTCGGGCATTTTGCCCTGTCCCCGTTGCGATTCACCCATTGCGTAATAAGCCAGTTCCAAATGGGGATGGGGATACTTCCCTTCGCTGCAGTCGTTTAGCAGGCGATTGATCACGGAGGCTGCGTCGGCTGCTTTTCCCGCGGCGTTCAGCAGGTTGGCTTCTTCCAGAGCGAAGAGGAAGCTCCGCGGATGATCTCGCGTCAGGGTCCTCACCACCTCAACTGCGTCCATGAACCGTTCTTCACGGCGTAGAAACAAAGCCAGGGCGATGCGCGCATCAGCGCTGGTCTCTCCGCCAGCTCTACCGGCTTCAGCCAGCATTTCCAGACCTTTCGCTTTATCCCCACGGATGCCGGCGATTCCAGCCATCGCCTTCATCGGTAACGTCAAGCTTCCGACCACAAACTTGTGGGCTCCCACAATGGTCTTGGCGTCCGTCCAGTCAGGACGCAATTTCAAGACCTGCTCATGGTCATGACGCGCGGCAAGCGCATTCCGAAGAGCGGCAAACCAGGCATGTTCCACGATTACCTGATAGCTTGAGCGCAGTCCTTCGGTTACGCCCCGGCTGTAGAGCGCCTGCACATCATTAGGGTCGGCCTTAAGGCGTTTATCTGAGAGCGCCAGTGCCTCATCCGTTAACTCTTTGATCCTCTGCTTTAGTGATGAGTCAATAGGGACTTGTTTACTGCTTATAAAGCCCTGTTTGCTGTAGAGGCGGGTGTCAAGCGCGTTGTAGCGGTAAAGCTCGCGATAGATCAACGCATCCAGAACATGGTTGAGTGCGTTTGCATCGTCAGGACGGGCCTCCCGCACCTTTTCGAAGTCGCTGAGGGCCTCATCGTATTCAGAACTGTAGAAATGGTTCCAGCCGCTGCGCGTAAGGGCGTCCAAATCGGCCTTATTCGGCGAGGCGGAACCACACAAGGGGGTTACTCCTAAGGCAGTAACCAAAATCAGCCCAAAAACTTGATTACCAAGGCGCCTGTGGAGGGGGGAGCGGTAAGGTGTCATCTCTGGTGGTATCGGGAAGTTTACCTGATTTCGATCCAGAGCTGAAAAGGATAAAACATCCTTCGCTCCCCCGCATTCTCAGAACACGGGACAAGGAAGAAAATGACAAAGACGTTGAAGCCGGCAAAAGAATTCTATACAGAGGTTGAAGCCGCCAGCTACTTGAACATCTCTATCGCAGAGTTACATGGCTTGCTCGACGAGAACATCTTTACTGATGGCAACAGACGCCCCATTGACCTGACGTTCTGTGAGGCTGATTTGGTGCTGCTCGGGTTCTGGAGCAAAGGCAGGGATCGGGATAATCCGAAAGTCCTGCGCATGCCCAGGCGTCGCGAAGCCTGAACCTTTTACGTGTAATAATTGCTCCCCCTGTTCCCTTCCACTGACCCAATGATCATTTAAGAGTATTATTATCAAAGGCTTGCAGAACTTCTCCGTTTGGAACTCAATGTGCCTCTATCTGACAGAGACCTCACAAAGTCATGGCGCATCTGGCCCCAAATTACGAAGAGCGGCAGGAGTTCTGGAAGCCTGTTGTAACTCCTCATGCGGAAAACCCGCTGACCCCGGCTGGGGCCGACCAGGTATGCCAGAGCTGTGGGACCGGTTACATCTTAGGCTCTCGTTTCTGCCATATCTGCGGAGCCGACCGCCACGTCAATCTTGCCGATGCCTCAGATGCAGGCGTTTTACGCGATTGGCTTGATTTCGCTGGAATCCGGGACACACTAGGACAAACCACCGCATCTATGGTGGCGTTTAGCCTTGGTTTCATTTTCCTGATCGCAGCCGCGATTACGGGCTTTCTTTTCACGGCAACCACGCTGCTCGATTGGCAGGCCGTCCAGATCTGGCGCATTGAATGGCTCCTGGCCGCGGCTGCCGTCTTCATCGCGGGCGTTCTTCTTAAGAAGAAATAGGCTTACCTTTACTTATTGTCGCTTCGCGACAAACCGCTAAAGAGCATGGCTCGTGGTCATCATGACGTGCTCCCGTTGCAGCGGGCTCAGCGCGCGTGGACGGCGCGAGTCGGCCTCGCCCTCAATGCGTGACATTACAGGTCGCTTCGCGACAACCGCTAAAGAGCATGGGGCGTGGTCATCATGACGTGCTCCTGTTGCAGCGGGCTCAGCGCGCGTGGACGGCGCGAGCCCTTCTTATATAGGTCGCTTCGCGACAGACCGCTAGAGAGCAAATCTCGTGGTTGCGATATACCTGCTCCTGTTGCAGCGGGCTCGGCGCGCGAGTCGGCCTCGCCCTCAATGCGTGACATTACAGGTCGCTTCGCGACAACCGCTAAAGAGCATGGGTCGTGGTCATCATGTCGTGCTCCTGTTGCAGCGGGCTCGGCGCGCGAGTCGGCCTCGCCCTTAATGTGTAACATTACCCTCGCTGTCGCTCCAATTGCTTTGACGGCTCTTTTTTGTGCTGACAATGGGAAGGCTCCTGTTGCTGCGGCCTCGCCGCGCGTGGACGGCGCGAGCCCTTCGTATATAGGTCGCTTCGCGACAGACCGCTAGAGAGCAAATCTCGTGGTTGCGATATACCTGCTCCTGTTGCAGCGGGCTCGGCGCGCGAGTCGGCCTCGCCCTCAATGCGTGACATTACAGGTTGCTTTCGCGATAAACCGCTACAGAGAGCATGGGTCGTTGTCACATAGACGTGCCCCAAATCTTAATAAATAAGAGAAAACTTATTCAAGGTTATTACGATTGCTATCAAGATGAAGCAAGTGTTTCTAAGTAGATTCTTATAAATCTACTGGGAATGGTCTTGCAGGGTATAACGGCACGTTGAAGGTTAATAAAGCTTAATTTGAAGTATCCGATAGGCCGGACGGGCCGAACTCATAGCCGACTCCGCGGACAGTACGGATCAGCTTAACGCGAGCGCCCTCATCCAGCTTTTTGCGAAGGTAGTTCACGTAGACGTCAACCACATTGGTAGTAGTGTTGGGCGCCAGCTTCCAGACGTTTTCGATAATCATGTTCCGGGTGATGCGCCGGCCCATGTTGCGCATAAAAAACTCCAGCAGGCTGAACTCTCTCCGCGTGAGCTCGACCTCAACGCCGTTGCGACGAACGGTTCGTTGGACGCAGTCCAGTTCAAGATCATCCACCTTTAATAAGGTAGTGACAGCACCGCGGGCCTGACGCCGCGCCAGTGCGCGCACCCTGGCAGACAGTTCAGAAAAAGAAAATGGCTTGGTGAGATAGTCATCAGCGCCAGCATCCAGGCATGCGACGCGCTCAGAGACCTGACCGGCGGCGGTCAGGACAAGGATCGGCAAGTCCTCATCATGGCTCCGAACTTTGGCGAGAACCTCACCACCCGACACAATCGGCAGACCTAAATCAAGGATCAGGAGGTCAAATGACTCGGCTGTCAACCGCTCCAGCGCAAGCTCGCCGTTTGGAGCGACCTCAGATTCATGCCCCTCAGAAGTAAAGGTCTTCGCTATGAATGATGCTAGCGGACCATCATCTTCCGCAATCAGAATTCGCATCCATTACCCCTTATCACGAGCGCTCCTGCAACGAAAGCAACCTAGCTTCTCCCTAGGCTTTTCCAAAGCACTCTCCCTGGACCAACGAGCCGAAACACAGGCTCTCTTAATGAGGAAGGATGTTACCATAATGTATAGTTAACTTATGCAATAAAGTAGTTATGAAGTGGCTTCCAGAAACGAAACTATCGAGGAATTCCAAAATGGGCCTTTATCACTGAGGTGTTGCACGCTATTGAAGGCGCTAGAATAGCGAAACTGTGTGACGAGCGATCATCAGGTCTTCATTGGTGGGTACAATCCGCATCACACACCGTGATTGGCTTCGTGTAATAACCGGAGAATGGCTGGCATTAGCTTCCGGGTCAAGCTCGACACCCAGGAAAGCCAGCCTTCCAGCCACTCCTTCCCTTACTTCTGCCGCGTGTTGGCCGATTCCACCGGTAAAGACCAGCGTATCCAGACCGTTCAGTATGGCAGCGTAGGCCCCAACGCATTGTGCGATCTGGTAGCAAAACATCTCCACGGCAAGGGCTGCGAGTTTATCAGTCTTCCTCCTGGCCAGCAGGTCTTTCATGTCACTGCTACCGCCGGAAACACCCTTAAGGCCGCTTTGGTGGTCCAACATGTCAGCAATTTCTTCCGCGTTGTGCCCACCCCGCAAGAGAAAGAGGATAATCCCCGGATCAAGGTCTCCACTCCGCGTGCCCATCATGAACCCTCCGGTTGGAGTAAAACCCATGCTGGTATCGAGGGGCTTTCCATTACTGAGAGCCACCATGCTGGCGCCGTTACCCAGATGTGCGATCAGTGCCCTTTTTCCCAGGGCCTCGCCCATCGTGTCCACAACATATTCGTAAGACAGTCCGTGAAAGCCGTAGCGCCTTATGCCTTCATCCCACAAAGAGCGCGGAAGCGCAAAACGTTGCGCGATTTCTGGCATGGAAGCGTGAAAAGCCGTATCAAAGCAGGCGACCTGGAGCAATTCCGGATAGCGATGAGCCAATTCTTCAATCAAGGCGGTCTGCACTGGCAAATGCAATGGCGCAAAGTTGGCGACCTTCTTGAGCTCGGCGATCACCTGAGGGGATATACGTTGGGGTTGAATCAGTCGCGGACCACCATGCACGATGCGATGACCCGCGGCTGAAAATGAGTACTCCCCTTCATGGCGCAGTTCCTTGAGAAAGCGATCCAGCGCCTGATTGTGATCGTCGAATTTCTCCTCAGAGTTCGCGAGCGTCCGATCGCCGCAACGAATCCAGAATTTTCCTGCTTTGCCGATACCTTCGGCCGCACCTGAAAGAACAAGCGTTTCGGCCTCACCCATACGATAGAGCGCGATCTTCAAGGAAGATGACCCGCTATTCACACATAGAATAGTCCGCCCGGGAGAAGCACTTTTGGGGGGGGCCAACTTACCGGGCTCCGTCCCAATGCCAATTGGCGATTTCGGGCATGTCTTCTCCATGCTCGCGCACGTAAATCCTGTGTTCGGCCAGCCTGGATTCAAATGTTTGAATCGCCTGATCAGAAATCATCCTGAGGCGCGGAATGCGACGGATGGCGTCGATGGCGAGCTGGAAACGATCCATGTTATTGAGCACCACCATGTCAAAGGGCGTAGTGGTGGTGCCTTCTTCCTTGAAGCCGCGAACATGCATGTTGTCATGGTTGTTGCGGCGATAGGTCAGGCGGTGAATCAGCCATGGATAGCCATGGTAGGCAAAGATCACCGGCTTATCTCTGGTGAACATAGCGTCAAAGGCATCATCTTCCATCCCGTGCGGATGTTCTGACGCAGGCTGCAACGTCATGAGATCAACCACGTTAACAACCCTGATTTTGATTCCAGGAACATGCTGGCGCAGCAACGAGGTTGCAGCCAGAATCTCCAGGGTTGGCACGTCTCCCGCGCAAGCCATGATTACATCAGGTTCGCCGCCATGATCATTGCTGGCCCATTGCCAGATGCCGGCTCCCGCCGTGCAATGTTTGATGGCAGAATCCATGTCCAGCCATTGCAACTCGGGCTGCTTGCCGGCATCGATCAGGTTGACGTAATTCCTGCTACGCAGGCAGTGATCGGTCACAGAGAGCAGGCAGTTGGCATCCGGCGGAAGATAAACGCGCACGATCGCCGCTTTCTTGTTCATCATCTGATCAAGAAATCCGGGGTCCTGATGGCTAAACCCGTTATGGTCCTGACGCCATACGTGTGACGATAACAAGTAATTGAGTGAAGCAATAGGTTTACGCCACGGAATGTGCCGGGTAGCCTCAAGCCATTTGGCGTGCTGATTGAACATGCTGGAGACGATTTGAATGAAAGCTTCGTATGACGAGAAAAGCCCGTGGCGTCCGGTAAGAAGATAGCCTTCCAGCCAGCCCTGGCACATGTGCTCACTCAAGATTTCCATGACGCGACCGGTGCGGCTGACATGATCGTCAGAAGAAAGAATCTCCGCCTCAGAAGTGCGTTCAGTGACTTCAAAGACGGCGCCGAGACGATTTGATTCGGTTTCGTCTGGGCTCATCATGCGGAAGTTGCGCGCATCCTTATTGAGTTTGAGCACGTCACGCAGGAAGCCGCCGAGCACGCGCGTGGATTCTTCAGAGCGCGTCCCAGGCTTATCAACCTTGACGGCATATTTGCGGAAGTCGGGCAGGTGTAAGTCGCGAAGCAACAATCCGCCATTGGCGTGCGGGTTCATTCCCATGCGGCGATTTCCTTTGGGAGCCAATTCAGCCAGGTCCGCCTTGAACTTTCCATCAGCATCAAAAAGCTCTTCCGCCTTGTAACTTCGCATCCAGTCTTCCAGGATTTTCAAATGTCCGGGCTTGGTAAAGATGTCAGCCACCGGGACCTGGTGCGAGCGAAACGATCCTTCCACCTGCTTGCCGTCCACCGTTTTGGGACCTGTCCATCCTTTGGGGCTGCGCAGAATGATCAACGGCCAGCGCGGGCGCTCCGTGGAATGCTCAAGGCGAGCCTTGCGCTGGATTTCAGCAATTTCATTGGCCACGGCATCCATAGTGGCAGCCATGAGCTGATGCATGATCTGAGGATCTTCACCTTCCACGAAATAAGGCTTGTAACCATAGCCGACGAATAAATCAATCAGTTCTTCCCTGGTGATGCGTGCCAGCACCGTAGGCCCCGCGATCTTGTATCCGTTGAGGTGCAGGATGGGCAGGACTGCGCCATCGAACTCGGGATTGAGAAACTTGTTGGAATGCCAACTGGTGGCGCAAGGGCCGGTTTCTGCTTCGCCGTCGCCGACAACGCAACAGACGAAAAGATCAGGATTGTCGAACGCGGCGCCGAAAGCATGAAGCACTGAATAGCCGAGTTCACCGCCTTCATGGATGGAGCCCGGAGTATCGGGCGAGGCGTGACTGGGAATACCGCCAGGCCATGAAAATTGAAGAAACAGCCGCCGCATACCCTCAGTGTCCTGCGTAATTTTTGGATAGAGCTCCGTGTAGGAACCTTCCAGATAAGTGTTGGCGACAATGCCCGGACCGCCATGGCCGGGGCCGGTGATGTAGATCGCATTCAGATCGCGCGCTTTGATGATGCGATTCATATGGGCGTAAATAAAGTTCAGGCCCGGCGTGGTGCCAAAATGTCCGAGAAGGCGTGGCTTGATGTCCTGCAGCGTTAGCGGCTGGCGCAATAAGGGATTATCACGCAGGTAAATCTGTCCAACAGAGAGGTAGTTGGCTGCTCTCCAATATGCGTTGATTCTGTTGAGTTTTTCCTGGGTGAGTGGGCCTGTGGGCTGGCCGACGGGAACATTCTTTTGCCGGGGGAGTACCTGTGTCATGCCACAACTCCTTACAATTCACCGTAACCGTTTATTCTACGCCGCAAGCAGCGTAGCTGTGTGACGATGATCATTGCTGTTGGATGAATTTGAAAGGCACTGCTTATGAATTGAAAGACAACTTCGCCTTCGCACTTTTGATCAACTCAAATTCACCACGTGAGTGCGGAACGGAATTGATGACAGCGACCAACACCAGCCTATTGCGGCGTCAGCAGGAATACGCGCGTAGGGCCAGAGTGGAAGTGACTGTCTATTGTCACCACCTGATGGCGATTGATGGCGGGATTGCGGACGCCGAAAACCACGATTTGACCTTTGTCATTGATTGCAAAGGCGCCCGTTAAAACCACATTTGCGGTCAAGCCCGGAACAGCCTCATTCAAATCGATGATGCCGCCGGATTGGGTCCACAAGAAAGCTCTGGTGCCAAGCGGGCTTCCGGACTGACCCACGACTTGTCCGGCACTATTCACGGCAAAAGCTTCACTGTAGTTGCTACCGGAAAGTGACGGGATCGCCTGCATGCCTGCGCTTTGACTCCACAAGAAAGCACGAACACCACCGCTGCCCTCGGATGCGCCCACGACGAATCCCGCATCATTAATTTGGTCAGCACGACTTGAGGAATCGCCGGGCAATGCGCCGATTTCTGTCATCGTCCCGTTACTCCACAGGAAAGCCTTTTGCTGGCTGCTGCCGTTGTCAGAAAAACCGACCACCTGTCCTCCACTATTGATTCCATGAGCTTCGCTGGTAGGACCACCAAGAGTGCCAAGGTCCTGAATAACGCCGGCATTCCAAAGCACAGCATGCGAACCGGACGCGCCCACGATCTGCCCCGCATTGTTGATGGCATAGGCCTGACTGGCATTCGCTCCCGACAGAACACCAAGGTCCTGCAATCCAGAAGCCGAGGTCCAGCGAAACGCATGTATGGTTGTGGCTGTATTCGACGTGCCAACAACGATGCCTGAATCATTCACCGAATACGCAACGCTGTAATCGCCTCCAGGCAGCGCGCCAATATCCCTGATCCCACCTTGCTTCTCCCAGAAAAATGCATGGGTCGCGGCTCCGTGGGGATGTCCTGAACCGCCCACGGCTTGCCCGGAAGCGTTGATTCCGTGAACGACCGCGCTGCCTGGACGAAGTACACCGAGATCAGTGACAGTGTAGGTCTGGGCGGAGAGGGTCAAAGCGGCCATCACCATGGATATCAGAAGCGAACTGTAAATTGCTTTTGTAGTCATCTCAAGTTTCTAGAACGCCGTGAAGGCAACGCTTCCCGTCGCTCCGCTGGTAACGGTTGCGGTTTTGGTCTGGCTTGTGTGCCCTGTCTTGCCGGCAGTGATGGTGTAAGTGCCAACTGGAATCCAGTCGGTGGTAAAAGTTCCCGCGGTGCTGGTTGTCCCAGTGATCGTCGTAGCTACCGATCCTCCCTTGATCGTGAGAGTCACGCCAGCGACCACCGCTCCGGTTGACGTGGTCACCTTAATCGTGAGCTTTCCAGCCGTTGCAATGGCAATGTTCAGAGTCGAAGTGGCTCCGGATGTCACGGTAGTAGGCAGCGTTCTTGTGAGGTAACCGGATTTCGTGGCACTGATGGATTGCGTGCCTGCGGTGACTTGGCTCAGCGTATAAGCGCCTGTGGTGGTGGTAGTTGTTCCTCCAGCCCAGCTTACTGTAGCTCCAGACAAAGCTGCCCCGGATGACGCGGATGTCACATTACCGGTTACACTGCCGGTGGCAATAGCCGACGTGAGAGTGAAGTTGGAGGTCACGGTGGCGCCCGCAGTTACGGTTACGTTTTGCGTAACACTCTGAAATCCGCTGGCGGAAGCAACCAGTTGCACAGTCCCCGTTGGAACCGATGAAAGGGTATATACGCCGGTGGAACTGGTGGTTGCGCTGCCACCGCCAAAGCCGACCGAAGCCCCGACGACGGGAGCGCCGCCTGAGTTCTTAACGGTGCCAGTAATAATTCCGCTGGAGGACACCAAGGTGAGAGGCGGCGCTGTAACGATAACGCCAGCTGTCGCGGTAACGGTTTCAACGGCGCTGGAGAACCCGGTATCTGACGCCGTAATGACATCAGCACCTGCGGGAATATTGGTGAACGAATAGTTTCCATTAACGTCAGTGGCCACGGTGAGTCCCTTCGAGTTCACTGATGCTCCTGAAAGACCCGTCCCCGCGCTGTTCACAACGGTTCCAGCGATGCCCGATGGATTAATCGGAGTCAGTTGCAGAGTATTGACGGCAGTGGATGTTCCAGAGGCAACGCTGGCTGACTGCGTGGCGTTGGAGTAGTCCGACAAAGAAGCCGTGACCGTGACGGTGCCTGCTGGAATGTTGGGTAGAGTGAAGGTGCCATCCGCGCCCGTTACCGCACCATTGGCGCCCGCAACCACGGAAACGCCAAGCAATGGAGCGCCCACATTGCTGGTTACCGTTCCAGTCAGGGTGCCAGTTGTGGCTGCTTTGCTTGAAATCTCCATCATGTTGGCCACAGACGGAACACCAGCCGCATTAAGAATGAAGAGCATGTAGTAGCCGGGAGGGGCGAGATTGGCGTTCGCCGGCATGGTGATGTCGAGGCCGCTCGTAGTCGCAGTGAAACTGAGCGACAAGAACCGCTGGCTCATATCAACAGTGTGAGTTGTGGAGCCAATATGAATGAGACTGACTTTCGTGATATTGGAAACATCAGGGGACGCGATGGAAATTGTCTGACCGTAGCCCGCACTATTGGGCGCGGATGAGATAACCGGCCTGTCGCCATTAAACAAGTAAGGCGGCGAATAAATTTGAGCGTTTGGTCCGCCAACGTTGCCTCCCGCTGATAACACTCGACCGTCGGGAAGAAGAATCGCTGTTGAATGATAGCCGCGATATTCCGCGATGCCGGCCATGGTGGTGAACTGTCCGGTGGCAGGATCCCACATCTCAGTGGCGGCGACGGGCGAAGTTGAGGTATCAAATCCGGCAGCGCTGCTTCCGCCCGAAACAAAAATCTTCCCATCCGGCAGGACAACCGCGTTGTGCTGGCGACGTGGCTGCTGCATGCTGCCCGTCAGTTTCCAGACAGGCGTGACGGCGTTCAGATCAATGATTTCGGCCGTCGCAGTTGGCGGATCGCCTCCGCCAATGGCAACGATCTTTCCCGAGTCATACATCACGGCCGGACCATAATCACGCCAGCCGGTGAAGTTCATAGTGGAGACATTGCTCCAGGCGCCAGCGCCGGTGGTATCAAGATATTTTGTGTTCGGAGCTGGGCCAGCCACGAAGACTTTGCCGTTGGGCGCGACAAAGACGCTTGGGTAGAGTGGCAAAGACAATTGGGCTGAAGTCAGGTTGCGCCAGGAGTTAGTGGCAAATTGATAGACCTGCGGCAGCGGGTCCACATTGATGTTGGAGTTCACGTCTCCGGAAACCACAAGTACATCGCCATTGGGCAGCACCGTGGTGGTGGGATACCAGCGGCCCTCATTCATATCCGGAAGTGCGGTAAAGGTATTGCGAGACGCGTCATAGATGACCGAGTGCGCGTAGCCGGTGTAATCAGCGATATGGCCGCCGCTGATGAAGACCCGACCGTCCGGCAGTGAGGCGTGACCGGCACAAAACAACTCATAGGATGACGCCGCCGTTGCTGAAAAAGTATTACCGACTGGATCCCAAATTTGGGGCTGCAAGGATTCCGCGTAATAGGAAACGAAGAATACACGTCCGTCAGGCAGAAGGGAGGTGTGAACGGCACGAGTGGGCCAGTTAGCGACGGGCGACCATTGCCCCTGAGGCTGAGTGGTTTGAGCGGTGCATCGGATGGTTACCAGAAGAGCGAATACCAGTATTCCAAGAGATGCGCCGTGGCGAAGCGCAACAATCCGGAAGAAACTCACAGTGACTACTTGGATTCACAACTCTGAATCAGTGTTGCTGGGGTGATCTCTGTCGACAGGCAATTATTATTGCGTAACCCACCAGCCGCATGAGACTGTTCTCATAATCCAGGTGTCCCGTTGAAACCGTGGATTCAGTGCACTTCGACGGGCTCCAGCCGGTCATGGAATTTCGAAGCGAGCCTTTCTGACGCTTCCACCAGATTGTTTTCCCGCGCCTTCTGCTTCATGGCGTACTTCGCAGATTCGGTTCCGTGCCAGAGCACGCGCTTGTTGCTCCCATCGATCACTGTGAGAGAGACCTCAGAGGAAGAAAGATCACGCGTGCTGGAGGAGCCCTGCTCAAGTTGTCCTGTGCGCGGAGAAGTTCCCATATTACTGCTCACACGGACGTCATTATTTCCGCCGGAGCTCGAAACCTCAATCACCAGGTCCGCCTGCTCTGTGGATTTGACCAGAGTGAAACGTCCCCAGCCATCGATGGTGGTGCGGATCACGTCATAAGGAATATCACCGCCCCGGGTTCGCGTGATTAACACCGTCCTGGCCGAAGCCAGCCGGACGGCCGGAGTTTGCATTGTGGCTTGTTTCTTGTCTGAAGATGGCGGCGCGGATGATTCTGGTGCGGGTGTTGCTTTCGCGACCGACGGAGGCGGTGCGGCCGGTTTCGCGGGTTCGGCTGCAGGGCCTGGCGCCACTTTTGCTTCGGGTGCAGACGGCAGATCAGACTGGGCATTCTGTGCGACTGCAACAACTGACATCAATAAAATAGCTGAAATAAGGAACGCGCGACCTGCGCTGAAGCTTGCCATACGGCCTCCCGCGAAATCAACAACCTGGAGAAGTTTACGCTTCTGGCAGCAACTCTGCTCCACCAGTAGTCCTAGCACTCCTGTCCGGGTGAGGATGCATCTTAATCGACCAGAATTACATAATCCGGTCTGGAGGGCTACAATAACGGATTCACTATGGCTGACCGACTTTATCTGAGTATATGGTTTCCGAGTTTTCATGAGCAGGAGATGCTGCCACGGCTTCTCTCTGTGCTGAAGCAGTTCCCTTTCTCCACGCAACGCGGGGGTGTCGGGTACGTGGGAGTGCATTCCATTGGCTGGGACGAACCAATGGTGTTTGAGGAAACCTTCGACTATCGCGCCGATCCGGAACGCGTGCTTGCGCTGGCCGGCGATTTCCTGCACGCCGACAATGCCTATGAGATGGAAGCTGCATGGGACCTATGGACGCCGGTGGAGGAAGGCGACCTGGACACCAATTGGGAACTCAAGCCGCAGGTGGTGAAGTTTACGGCGTTTGGCACCAGCTTTGAAAACGCCACCCACCAGCAGAATGGGCACATACAAGTCGACTTCGGCCTGGATGCGCCATTTTTATACGAAGAAGTTGAGTTCTCCGAGGCGGTGGAGAATCGGATCAAGGCGAACGTTCATAAGCTGGTGAGCTTCACCACGAACGTGGAAAAGAATTGCGGCATCAGCGGTCGCGTTTTGTGGTCAGAGTCAGAGGACAATCTGGCACAGAAGCTGATTGATCGATTGCAGAAAATACAGTGACAGCAGCCATTAGCTCTTAGCCTTTAGCTCTTAGCCTTTAGCACGGCTTTCGCACGGCCGAAGGTACTGTGCCCCACGGGTTTTTTAATGCGATCATCCGAGGTTCGCTTCCCGGCTGGATTCTGTTTGGGAGGAAGACAAACAGGCACAAGGTCCCTCGGTCTACTCACGCGCTCTGCCCGACAATGCGCGTTCGCTTAACGGACCTCCGGATGAAATGGTCTTTATTTGTTTTCGAAAGAATTCCCTGAAAGAGAGCAAACAGGAAAACTAAATATTGATTTCAGCCGTCCCTGGCGGGACTTTCTTCGTTCGGCTCTTTTCCCGGCACTTGCTTCGCGGCGTGCCGGGCTACTGTCATTCGCGCCTGCGGCGCTTTGCGTTTGACACCCTTTAAGATTAGGTGAGACAGCTACGTTTTGAGACGCGGCATGCCGCGTCTCTACGCGTAAATTGTGGTCGGCGCGCATATCCGCGCAGTGGGACGCCTTGCCACACCTATATTGGTGTTTTTTCCATGCCGTCGGGCGGCACGTGGTCGCTCCCAACATAGCGCCAAACTTTTGGGTAAATAAAAAGCCAGCCGATTGAGATTGAATCGACTGGCTTTTGGTTTTCAATGAAGCCCTTACCGCGATCAGTTACTGCGTCAGTTATTTCGTTCTGCCGCCTTCCACCTTCAGCTTGTCAGACGCAGCGGCCTGGGCTGCTGCAAGACGCGCCGTGAGCACGCGGAACGGTGAGCAGGAAACATAGTTGAGTCCCAGTTTGTGGCAGAACTCCACGGATGCCGGGTCGCCGCCGTGTTCGCCGCAGATGCCCAGCTTCACGTTCGGACGCTGTTTGCGCCCCTTATCTACTGCCATGTGCATCAACAGGCCCACGCCTTCCTGATCGATTGTCGCGAACGGATCGCTCTTCAGAATTCCGCGCTCGATATATGAAGGAAGGAACTTGCTGATGTCATCACGGGAGAAGCCGTAAGCGGTTTGCGTGAGATCGTTGGTGCCGAAGCTGAAGAACTCAGCGTCCACGGCGATCTCATCCGCCACAGTGCAGGCACGCGGGAGTTCAATCATGGTGCCTAACAGGTATTTGACTTCCGTTCCCTTTTCTTTGAACACCTGCTCAGCAACACGGCGAACGATTGCGCCCTGGTTGTTCATTTCCTTCACCATGCCCACCAGAGGGATCATGATTTCCGGAATGACTTTGACGCCTTCTTTGGCCACGTTGGCCGCTGCTTCAAAGATGGCGCGGCATTGCATCTCCGAAATTTCCGGATAGCTGATGCCGAGACGGCAACCGCGGAAGCCCAGCATGGGGTTGATCTCATGCAGATCTTCCACGCGACGCAGCACTTCATGCAGTTCCTTCAGCTTGGGGGACTTGGCATCAGTCAACTCAAGTTTGGTGATCTCCACCATGAGGTCTTCACGCCGAGGCAGGAACTCATGCAGCGGGGGATCCAGCAGCCGGATCGTGACCGGGAAACCATCCATGGCGCGGAAGACGCCTTCGAAATCGGCGCGTTGCATAGGCAGGAGTTTATCGAGTGCTTCTTTACGTTTTTCCACGGTGCGGGCCATGATCATGGCGCGCATGTGCGCGATGCGATCTTCAGCAAAGAACATGTGCTCAGTGCGGCAAAGGCCGATGCCTTCCGCGCCGAATGCACGAGCCTGAATGGCATCACGAGGAATGTCAGCGTTGGCGCGGACACCCATGGTACGGAACGGTTCCGCCCATCCCATGATGGTCTTGAGATCGGGATCGTCAGGCGAAGCAGGAACGGTGTTGAGCTTGCCATTGATCACGCGTCCTGTTGTGCCGTCAATGGAGATCCAGTCGCCTTCATGCAGGGCGAGGTTGCCGACGCGCATTTCTTTTTTCTTCTCGTCGACTTGAATGTCGCCCGCACCCACGATGCAGCACTTGCCCATGCCGCGAGTAACGACGGCGGCGTGACTGGTCATGCCGCCACGTGAGGTCAGAATTCCGGCGGCGACTTCCATGCCGTGAATATCTTCCGGTGTGGTTTCAGCGCGGACCAGGATGACAGGTTTTTTCTGCGCTTGAGTGCCGGCGAACGTGACAGCGTCATTGGCTGTGAAGACGATCTGACCAACGGCAGCCCCCGGCGATGCCGGCAGACCCTTGGCGATGACTTCAATGCCTTCAGTGCTCTCATCGAGCTTGGGGACAAGGAAGTCATAAAGCTGATTGGCTTCCACGCGGAAAATGGCCTCTTCCGGCTTGATCAACTTTTCATTCACCATATCGATCGCGACGCGGACAGCGGCACGTCCGGTACGCTTGCCGTTGCGGGTCTGCAACATGTACAAGCGGCCTTCCTGAATGGTGAACTCAAAATCCTGCATGTCACGATAGTGATTTTCCAGACGCGTGGTGATATCACGCAGCTGGTCATAAACTGCGGGCATGAGCTTGTGCAGTTCGCTGATGTGAACCGGCGTACGGATGCCGGCAACCACGTCTTCACCCTGCGCGTTCATGAGGAACTCGCCGTAAAATTCTTTGTCGCCGTTGGCGGGGTTACGGGTGAAGCCCACGCCCGTTCCGCTGGTGTCACCCAGATTGCCGAATACCATGGCCTGAACGTTGACGGCGGTGCCCAGATCATCAGAGATGTTGTTGATGCGGCGATAGACCTTGGCGCGATCATTGTTCCATGACCGGAACACGGCATCGCGCGACATGGTGAGCTGATCAATGGGCGACTGCGGAAAATCTTTGCCGGTATGTTTCTTTACTACCTGCTTGTATTCGGTGATCACTTCCTGAAGATCAGCGGCGGTCAGTTCGGTATCCAGCTTTATGCCGCGCTCGTGCTTCTTGCCGTCAAACACTTCTTCAAAGGCGTGCTTGGGAATTTCAAGAACAACGCTGCCGAACATCTGAATGAGGCGGCGATAGGAGTCATAGGCAAAGCGGTCATTCCCAACCTTTTTCGCCAAAACTTTTACGCTCTCGTCATTGAGGCCAAGATTCAAGATGGTGTCCATCATGCCGGGCATGGAGAACTTGGCGCCGGAACGTACGCTCACCAGCAACGGATTGTCACCGGTCCCGAGCTTCTGGTTCTGAAGTTTTTCCAGTTTCTCCAGGTTGGCCATGGTCTCTTTGTTCACGGCGTCTGAAGTTTTTTGCGTGCGCATGTATTCGCGGCACGCTTCGGTCTGGATGGTGAAACCCGGAGGCACTGGCAGACCGGCGTTTGTCATTTCCGCCAGACCGGCGCCTTTGCCGCCAAGATCTTCTTTCATCTTGCCGTTACCTTCGGCCTTGCCTCCGCCGAAGAAGTACACATATTGAACTTTCCTGGATTGTGGGACAGATTTGGACTGGGGCTCTGAAACGGGGGTTGCGCTCATTTTGGCTGTCTCCGTGGGTCGGCGATTGGCGACTTTGTCGTTTTGATTTCAATCAATTTTATCGCATCGAGGCGGGTTAAATCGAATGCGGAGTGAGAAATCGCCTTAATACTTCTTCACACGTATATGCAGTGTTAACGACAGATTACTTGCGTTCGGTAACGATCTCAGAGAAGTCTGCAATGCTGGAAAATTCGCGCAGCAATGTCCGGAGAAGACCCAGGCGATTGGCGCGCAGCTTTTCGTCTTCCACCATCACCATGACTTTGTCAAAGAAAGCATCCACAGCGGGACGCAAACGAGAAATTTCAACGAGCGCCGGTTCGTATTGCCTGTCAGCGCTGAGCTTTTTAACTTTCTGCGCGACGTCCGGCATCTGTGCAGCCAGAGATTTTTCTTCGGCGTCCTGTAACGCTTTGACGTCAAACGGATCAGCCACGTGCTTTTTCGCCTCGTCGGCCTGACGAAGAATGTTCTTGATGCGCTTGAACGCCGTGGAGATCGATTCAAAGTCGGTTGACGGACGGACTTTGGCAACGGCCGCGGCGCGAGCAAGGGCGTCCACCACATCATGGGCGCCGACTGCCAAAGTGGCATTCACCACGTCATAGGCAAAGCCATGCGCTTCGCGTAGATAGAATTCGAGCCGCTCATGGAAGAAGCCGGTGATAGCTTGCTGGTAAGCGTCGCCGCTGAGCGTGAATTTCTTTTCAGCTTCGCTGCCGGTGTATGCGGCGCGGGCCTCGGCCATCAGTTGGGCGAGATCGAGTCGGCAACTTATGTTCGGCGATGGTCTTTACGATTCCGTTAGCCTGACGTCGCAACGCGAACGGATCTTTGGATCCTGAGGGGACCAGGCCGAGGGCAAACATACCGGCAATGGAATCAGCTTTATCGGCAATGGAGAGGACTGCGCCTTCGAGGGTTCGCGGAGCGGAGTCTTCCATGGACTGCGGTTTGTACTGATCGTAGATTGCGTCAGCGACTGGTTGCGGCAAGCCCTGCGCTTTTGCGTACAGTCCGCCAATGATGCCCTGCAGCTCAGTAAATTCCTTTACCAGCTCCGCGGTGAGGTCTGTCTGCGCAAGCTGCGCGGCTTGCTTGGCCACGGCTGCATCCACTCTCAAGCCAGCTTTATTCAAGCCAGCTTTACTGATCTGAGCGGAAAGACTTTCAACCAGACGGACGACGCGTTCGGTTTTAGCATGACGGCTGCCCAGGTCTTTCTGGAAGGTGACCGACTTCAACATCTCTACGCGGCTGGTCAACGGGATCTTTTGATCTGTGTCCCAGAAGAAGCGAGCGTCATTGAAGCGGGCGCGCAGCACTCGTTCATTACCATGGCGGATTAATCCGCTGGGATCGCCTTCGGTGTTGAGTACGGCGAGAAAGTGCGGCGCCAGTTTGCCGTCGCTATCTTCCACGGCGAAATATTTCTGGTGGTCACGCATCACAGTGACCAGAACTTCTTCCGGCAGAGAGAGAAACTGCTTGTCAAAGCTGCCAAGGATCGCCGCGGGCCATTCCGTAAGGTTGATGACTGTGTCGAGAAGCTCGGCATCTTCACGCCAGCGCGTACCGGCCGCGGTGCGGGTGGCTGCGTCCAGGGCCTTGCGGATGCGATGCTCACGTTCCGACGAGCGCGCCATGACATGCGCGTTGCGCAGGACCTCAATGTACTGCGTGGGCGATGCGACGGAAACATTTTGCGGTCCAAGCACGCGGTGTCCGCGGGAGAGCTGCCCCGCCTGTATCCCGGCGAACTCGACCGGGACAACTTCGCCATCAAGAAGTGCGATGATCCAGCGCACCGGACGCACAAAGCGCTCCGGCTTATTCGCCCTCCAATACATGTTCTTGGCCCAGTAAATGGCGTTGATCTCTTTGGGCAGCAGCTCAGCCAGGATTTCTTTCGCCGACCGTCCTTTATTAAGGACCGTGGCGGCAAGGTATTCGCCCTTCGGCGTGTTGACCTTTTCGAGCTTGCTCACGTCCACGCCAGCTTTTTTGGCAAACGCATGCGCAGCGGGCGTGGGCTCTCCATCTTTATACGCGACTTTTGTAGCTGGGCCGGTGAGTTGTTCCCGCGTGTCCGGCTGCGTGGCAGGAATGCCGGAAACGATCACTGAAAGCCGTCGCGGCGTTTCCGCTCGCGTGACTTCGCCTGTGGGTTCAAGGCGATTATTCTTCAGCAGCTCATGCACGCGCTTCTGCAATTCCTGGTTTGCCTGCTGGATCATGCGCGATGGAGTTTCTTCACAGCCAATCTCAAGGAGAAAGTCAGGCATCAGGCGGCTCCTCCCTTTTGTGCTCTGGAACTTTCCATGGCCGCGTTCTGCTGTGCAACGTAGGCTTTGGCCAGTCCCACAGCCAGCTGACGAATGCGGGCGATCACGCCTACGCGTTCGGTCACAGAAATTGCGCCGCGTGCGTCAAGGATGTTGAACAGATGAGAGCATTTCAGGCAGAGCTCGTAAGCAGCGAGCAACGGATATCTTTCAACCTGAGCGGCTGTCGTGTTCTTGCTTCCCAGCAGCGCATGAAAGCCGTTGATCAGGGCCTGGCTCTCAGCTTCGTACATTTCCAGGTGCTTCCATGCCTTGTCTACATCCGCGGCTTCAAAGTTGTAGACAGAGAGCTGTAGCTCGTCCTGGAATCGCACCTCGCGATAAGTGACGGGCTTTCCAGAGCGAGGATCGCGCGCCCAGACAATGTCGTAAATGCTGTTTACGTCCTGAAGAAAGGCGCCAATGCGTTCCAGTCCGTAGGTCAGCTCGGCGCAAATGGGATCAAGATCAATGCCGCCGCATTGCTGGAAATAAGTAAACTGCGTGATCTCCAGACCATCCAGCATTACCTGCCAGCCAACGCCCCACGCACCGAGAGTGGGCGATTCCCAGTTGTCCTCTTCAAACTTAATATCGTGCTTGCTCAGGTCAATGCCAATGGCCGCAAGCGATTGCAGATAGAGCTCCTGTACATCCTCAGGCGGAGGTTTAAGGATTACCTGCATCTGCATGTGCTTATAAAGGCGGTTGGGATTGTCGCCGTAGCGGCCGTCGGCGGGACGACGCGAAGGCTGCACATACGCGACTTTGTACGGCCTGGGTCCCAGGGCGCGGAGAAAAGTTTCTGGCGACATGGTGCCCGCGCCAACTTCGGTGTCATAGGGTTGCTGCAGGACGCAGCCGCGCTCCGCCCAGAAATTCTGCAGACGTAAGATCAGCTCCTGATAGGTTGGGACGTTAGCCATGTTGAAGTACTAATTTAGCAGAAGTAAGCAGTCGGCAATGGGTACTGAGTTACGCTATCTTTAAGTCATTGCCTTTTACTGCCTCACATCCCGCCGCCATTCTGCCTTTCCGAGGGCATCTAGTTTTCTCCGCTTTAGTGGTAGGGGCAATGTCGCCAGACTTCCATTATTTCGTTACGCTCTCTCCAGGCGGTAAAGCCAGCCACTCAGTGGCCGGAGCGTTTTATCTGGATCTCCCATTATCTCTGGCAGCGCTTTGCCTCTTCCATTGGGTACTCAAGCTGCCGCTGATCAGCCTTTTCCCAGAGTGGCACCAACAGCGGTTGATGCGTTTTGCTGTCCCATTTCGCCTGGGGCCTGCAAAAAGATTTCTGTTAATCACAGTCTCATTGCTGGTTGGGATCCTCTCTCACTTGCTTTGGGACTCTTTCACGCATGGCCGGGGCTGGATGGTTCATCACGTTGCCTTTCTAAGAAGCATGCCGTTGCAGCAAGTGGGAATTTACCGGCCTGTTTACAACTGGCTTCAGCATTCAAGCACGATCATCGGACTAATCTTGTTGATGACTAGTTACATCCGATGGTCACGAACTGCTGTCCCAGTGCCGGTTGCAGAACAATTTAAGCTAAACAAGCATGTGAAACTCCGGGTCGTTCTGGTGATCGGGACGCTGGCAGCAATTGCCGGCGCAACGTACGGATTCACAAGATCCCACCATGCAGCTCACTTCTCCGCGTTTGCAGCGTACTCGACGATTTCGTTCGTGACGTTTGCAATTGCCGGCCTGGTTCTTTTTAGCGTTTTCTGGCACCGCAGCGCGCGCCAGCCGTCTATCCCAGGCTAATCTACACGGTCCAACATGGCAGCGGTAACCAGTTTACGTTCAATGTGACGCTCGATGCGCTGCGCCAGAAATCGCCGCATGTCAGCTCCGCGACGGCGAGGCCATGCTTCGCCGGCGAAAGTTGCAATCGGCGCACGAAACATCTGGGCGGCAATGGTCCGTGATTCGGCCGAGATTTCCGTGCTCGCTAGCCGCTTGTCATTCGCGCACAGAAAGCCATCCGCCACGGGATGAAAGTACGCTGGACCGCCGTTGAGAATGTTTCCGCAAACCATGCAGGTGTTCAAGTCCGGCAGCAGGCCAATCAGGCGCACCAGCCAGAGATCGAAATACGTGAGCGGCATCCAGATGGATTCAGGCTTGAGCTGCCGGACCACGGAAAGCGTAAGCCGGAAAATATCATCATTGGGCTCGCGATCAGGCAGGAGCTGGTCAATGACTTCCGCAACATAGCTGAGAGCGACCAGACGGCTGTAAGTCACTTCCGCGGTAAGTGGAGAAGAAAGAATGTCACAGGAATCCAGCCGCGCGAGCTCCTGCTTTTCCTTGTCTTCCCAGTGCGCCACCACGTAAGTAAGAGGCTCAAGCGCGCCGCCGAAACGACGCTTGGAACGCTTGGCTGACTTGGCCACGCCTTTGACCTTGCCTTCCGCGCGGGTGAAAAACGTGACCAGCAGGTCAGCTTCACGCAGCGGATAGGTGCGAAGAATCAGTGCTTCAGACTGCTTGGGCATGGTCGGGTTCCTACCCCGCTATGGTCGATTCCAACGCAAAAACGCGCAGCTACGTGGCTGCGCGTCTTTAAAGCGATGCTTGAGGTTATCGTCCGTAATGTTTTGAGTTCTTGTCGGCGTATTCTTTCCACTTTTCCGGCAGATCGTCGAGCGCGAAGATAGCGGACACAGGACATACCGGCACGCAAGCGCCGCAGTCGATACATTCAACCGGGTCAATAAACAGCATGGTCGCGCCCTCGAATGGGGCTTCGTCTTTCTTCGGGTGTATGCAGTCAACGGGGCAGGCGTCCACGCAGGCGGCATCTTTAGTTCCAATGCAGGGCTCTGCAATTACATATGCCATAAGGGTCTTAATCTCCGAGTGAGTGGGCTGAAATTTAACATTAGATTTTAGACAGTAAAACTCATGCTGGCAAATCGGCACTATCCATTCCGCACCTTGTCAGCTTTGGTGCCATATTTCATCGCTCGCGATGAACGTCTGCCTAAAGGCCCGCGATTCGCAAGCGAATCGCTAGACGCTGATACTGCCATCGGGTCAGCTTTTCAAACTGACCCATTGGCACAGAATCGAACGGCGCAAATGTGATGGCACGCATTATGCGTTCACCAGTTCCATCTGCGGCTCATACTCCACAATGTGTCCGGCAACGGCGCTGGCCGCGACAGTATATGGGCTGGCCAGATACATCTGTCCGGGACCGCTGCGTCCGGGAAAATTACGGTTCTGCGCGCTGATCACCACCTGGTCGGCACGGGTGGAAACACCCGGACCGGCATTGATGCATGCGCCGCAACTTGGCTCAATCACAATCGCGCCGGCTTTGGTGAAGACGTCCAGATAGCCTTTGCGAATGCAATATTCCCGCGTCTCTTGTGAGCCAAACTGAATGTAAAACTTGCAGGAATCAGAGATGCGTTTGCCCAGCTTCAACGCGTCAGACAGGACCTGCGCGTACATATCCATGTCAGCGTTTTTGCCGGCTGTGCAGGTGCCGCCATAAGCAATCTCAACAGGCACCGGCATGTTCAGGTCGCGAACATATTTGCCATTGCCGGGATCACCCGGCGTCGCAACCATGGGCGTAATTTCTTCGGCATTGATCTCGATCACGTGTGCGTACTCGGCATCGGGATCGCTGGCCAGTCCCTGGATGTAATTCTGCGCATCCACGCGGGCCATGCCACGACGCTCCACCAGAAACTCCACCGTCTTCTGGTCAGGAGCAACAATGCCGGTAAAGCCGCCAATCTCCGCCGCCATGTTGGTCATGGTGGCGCGCTCATCCACGCTCAACTCTTCAATGGATTTGCCGGAGTACTCCATCACCTTGGCCAGGGCCTTGCCGCTGCGTATGTAATCCATGCTGAGCAGAAGAAGGATGAAGTCTTTCGCGGTAACGTTGGGCTTGCGGCGTCCGCGAATAACCACCTTCACTGACTCCGGCACTTTCACGCGAACATCTTTGGTGATCCAGGAATTGAAAACGTCTGTGGTGCCGATACCGAAAGCAACGCAGCCCACGGCGCCCACGTGCGGCGTATGTGAATCCGAGCCGACGTTCATCTGCCCCGGCAGCGCATATGTTTCCGCAATCACTGAGTGGCAGATACCTTCCGAACCTTTACGGTCTTTCAGCTCGCCATGCAGCCTGATTCCCTGCTTTTTGGCAAAGTCTTCCTGCTTCAGCTTGAGCTGGACCGCCAGATCCAGCAGCCCCATCTTGCGCTTCTCTTCTGACAACACTTCGTCCAGGAACGTGAGATGGTCGCGGAAGAACAGGATGCTGGCCGGATCGTTCACCTTGGCGTCTTTGCCGACAAAGTGTTCGAAGAAGATGGCCGCCATGGGCGTGACATATTCATGACTGAAGCGGAGGTCGGTGCGCGCAAATCCGGAATCACCCGGCTTCACAAACGGCACGCCCGGCTCGTTCTTCTCATTGAGCATGTGGCGAGCAAAAATCTTTTCCGAGATGTTCATCGGGCGCTTGCCGGTCTTGATCGGCGGCAGAAAGACTTTGGACTGCATGCGCGCCACGTTAAACGGGAACAATCCGCCGTATTCGATTACCTGGCGGGTAATGTCGTCTTCGCCGTCTGTGAACTTGGAAAGCGGAATCTCCTCCCCGCCGCGGATCTTGTCAATCACGCTGAAATCCGTGGTGGTGAGCACGCCCAGGTTCTGGCAATTCTGCTTGTAGATGCGCTCAATGTTTTCCGCAACCACCAGCTTGATGCCGGCACAAAGCTCGGCATAGGGCGACTGCTCACGGCTGGAACCCTTGCCGCGACGCTTCCCGCTCACCGCCGCCACAAAGCCGCCCTTCTTCACGTCACTGCGCTTGATGGGCGTTTCATTGCCGCACTTCAGGCCGGTGTATGGGAACTCGCCCAGCGTTTCGTCGAAGAAGAAGCAGATGTGCGCGGGCGTGATCTCGTCGGTGGAGATGTCATCACGCAGTTTGGGATTATTCTGCGGATTCTTCGTGTCCCAAGGAAGGTCTTCCCCGGCCAGTTGGCGACGGATCAGTTCCGGATCTTCGGTAAGAAAGAGGATGCGGCCCTGGAACGTACATTTATCAGGACGTTTGGCGATTTGACGGGTCAACAATGATGGTTCCACAAGTTAAATTCTAACAACATTAAGGCGAGTTTGCAGAAAAGGGGTGGAATCGTACTCTGGCGGTCAGATTGTACCTTCAACTTTGTTGCCAATATAGAAAATCGGGAAAGAACGTTACAGGTCCGCAAGCGTTACAAGTCCGCAATTCTGGAGCTGGCGTCGCCATGCATCCAGGCATGCGCAGGATCTTCATCCGGCAAGGGCCGAATCTCCGGGTTCTGCATGATCACCCGGGCGCAAGTGTTCCATCGCAGAGTGGCGTCATCGTTTCCACGTGGAGCAAAGTTCATGGCTCTCTCATAATCGCTCATAGCTTCGCGCAGCATGTGATATGCGGACGCGCCGGCTTCAGTGACGCCCTGGCGAATACGCGCACTCGCCAAACGCTCCCAGATGATGCCCGCGTAGTAGGCTTGCTCGTAGTCGCCCTTGAGTTGGGTGAGGACTTCCTGAGCTGCTTTTGCCGGAATATTGGAGTGGAACTGATCTGTCCGGGAGAGAAGAAGCGAAATGAGCGCCTGCTGGTGGTCAGGTACGATGGCCAGGATATCAAGGCAAATACTTTCGGCAAGCCCGGGTTCATTCAATAACCGGTAGCGCTCCACTTTCGCCAGCGCTTCGGGAATACTCTCAGCGGAAATGGATTTCAACTGGAACTGCATAAAATCTCCTAGGTTTTCGATTTGCTGAATACCTGAAACAACCTGGTTAGCGGATCAAAGAAACGGTCCACCACGCGTTCTTTGAGCGGGATAATTGCGTTGTCAGTAATAGTGATGCTCTCAGGGCACACGCTGGTGCAACACTTGGTTATATTGCACAAGCCAATACCGAAGTCGTTCCTGAGCTGCTCAACGCGGTCCTCCACGTCCAAAGGATGCATTTCCAGAGCGGCCGCATAAACCAGGAATCGTGGGCCGATGAATTGGTCGTGCATGTGATGGTCGCGCAGTACGTGGCAGACGTCCTGGCAGAGATAGCATTCAATGCACTTTCGAAACTCCTGCACCCTCTCGACATCTTCCGGGGCGATGCGCCATGTGCCATCCTCAGCATCGGGACGGCGCGGTTTGAATTTCGGGATGCGCCGTTTCACTTCGTAATTCCACGATACGTCCGTGACCAGGTCCTTGACGTGCGGGAACGCCTTCATGGGCTCGATGGTTACGGGTTGATCCAGCGCGAGCGTGCTCAGCCGCGTCATGCACATCAATTTCGGCATTCCATTGATTTCTGCCGAGCACGAGCCGCACTTTCCGGCTTTGCAGTTCCAGCGGACCGCAAGGTCACCCGCCTGTTCCGCCTGTATGTGATGGACGACGTCCAGGACCACCATGCCGGCCCCGGCTTCCGTTGTATAGTCCTGGAACTTTCCCTGGCCATTCTCTCCGCGCCAGATGCGAAACGTTGCCATCGCCATCACTTCATCTCCTCGATGATCTGCTGCAATTCCTGTGTCATCGGCGCGATGGGCTCGCGGGCAAGCTGCATGGCTCCGTCGGCGCCCTTTCGCACCACAATGTTAAACGTCCCGAACTTCTCATCCTTAACCGGAAAATCATCACGAAAATGAGCGCCGCGGCTTTCTTTACGTTCAAGAGCGGCCCGGGTAATCATTTCTGACACGGTCAAAAGGTTCTGCAAGTCGAGTGCAGTGTGCCATCCGGAGTTGTATTGCCGGTTCCCGTCCACGCTTACGTGCGCACTTGCAGCCATCAGCTCCCGAATGCGCTCCTGTGCCTGCAACATCTCCTGCTCCTGGCGCACAATCCCCACCAGGTCCTGCATCACGTCCTGCAAGGTATGCTGCACGGCGTAGGGATTTTCAGTGCCGTTATGCTCGAAGGGCCGCAATGCCGATTTCTCCGCTGATTCCAGTTCACCAGTGTTCACTGCCCCGAGCGAGTTTGCTTTGGCGAAGGTGGCGGCATATTCCCCGGCACGCTGGCCGAAAACCAGGAGATCAGAGAGTGAATTTCCACCCAGCCGGTTGGCGCCATGCAAACCAGCCGCGCATTCCCCGGCCGCGAACAGTCCAGGGACATTGGACATTTGCGAATCGGCGTCAACCCGGACGCCTCCCATCATGTAGTGGGTCGTGGGACCCACTTCCATGGGCTCCTGCGTGATATCGATATCGGCAAGCTGCTTGAATTGGTGATACATGCTCGGCAACTTCTTCTTTATATGCTCCGCCGCATGCGGGAGCCTATCTTTAATCCAGGCGATATCCAGGAATACGCCGCCGTGTGGGCTTCCGCGTCCCTCCTTCACTTCCCGCCGGATGCAGCGGGCCACGTGGTCGCGGGTGAGCAGTTCGGGCGGACGTTTGGCGTTCTTGTCGCCTTGCGTGTACCGCCAGCCTTCTTCTTCTGAACTGGCCGTCTGATTTACATAGAGCGGAGGAATTTCGTGGAACATGAACCTCTCGCCGTTGCGATTGCGCAGCACTCCTCCCTCGCCGCGCACTCCTTCTGTGACCAGAATGCCGCGCACGCTGGGTGGCCAGATCATCCCTGTGGGATGGAACTGCACAAATTCCATATCCATCAGCGTAGCGCCGGCATGATAGGCAAGCGCGAGTCCGTCCCCTGTATATTCCCAACTGTTGCTGGTGATTTGGTAAGCTCTGCCAATTCCTCCTGTGGCCAGCACCACAGCTTTGGCGCGGAACAGGTGAAACCTGCCGCGCTCGCGATCATATCCAAACGCTCCAACGACGCGATCACCGTCTTTCAGCAGCGTGGTGACGGTGTATTCCATAAAAACATCCAGACCCAGATGGATTCCGTGGTCCTGGAGTGTGCGGATCATCTCCAGTCCCGTGCGGTCGCCAACGTGGGCCAAACGGGGATAGCGGTGCCCGCCGAAATTCCTCTGCAGTATCCGGCCGTCACTGGTGCGATCGAAAAGAGCGCCCCACGCTTCCAATTCGCGGACGCGCGCCGCGGCTTCTTTGGCGTGCAATTCAGCCATCCGCCAGTTGTTCAGATACTGGCCGCCGCGCATGGTATCGGAAAAGTGAACCCGCCAGCTATCGCGATCGTCCACATTTCCCATGGCCGCCGCAATGCCGCCTTCCGCCATTACGGTGTGGGCTTTGCCAAGCAGGGACTTGGTGATGACGGCGACCTTGACGCCGGCAGCCGAGGCCTCAACCGCGGCGCGCAGGCCGGCTCCGCCTGCCCCGATAATCAAAACATCATGTTCATGAGTGATGTACTCGGCCACTAGAAAATTCTCCAATCAGTCCAGATACCCATGGAACACAAGCGCACGTACAGGTCGGAAAACATCACGGTGAAAAGGCTGCACCAGGCAAACAGCATATGGCTTCGATTCAGGCAACTCACACAATCGTAGGCTCGCTTGCGAGCGGGAGCTCCGGCTAAGCGGTCGCGAAAGCCGCCCACGATATGGCGAAAGGAGTGGCATCCGAAGGTGTAGAGGGATAGCATCGTGACGTTCGTCAGCAAAACCAGAGTGCCCACGCCGACGCCAAAGTGGCCGTCAAACCAGAGTGCTTTCCACACGTCGTGCGCCAGCAAAACGAGAAACACCAGGGCCAGATAAAGAAAATAGCGGTGAACATTTTGCAGGATTAAAGGAAAGGTTCGCTCACCAAGGTATTTCTTGCGTGGCTCGCCTACAGCGCACGATGGCGGGTCAGCCCAAAAAGCTTTGTAATAGGCGCCACGATAGTAATAGCACGTCACGCGAAAGCCGCCCGGCGCCCACAGAATGAGGACCGCTGCGGTAACCCAGGCGGGCATCCACTTTGGCATTTCACCAAACCAGCCGTTATGGCCGAACAATTCTGGTGAATAAAACGGCGAGAGATACGGCCCAAAGCGAAAGTGTTGACCCTGGAGGGCAGCCCACGTGGAGTAAACAATGAATGCCGATAAACCGAGAAAAACAACCAGCGGTTGAATCCACCAATTATCGGCTCGCTGCGTCTGTCCAAAACCCGAGCCTGATAGTGGGACGTCAATCTGAGACATCCAGCCTCCTGGCCGATGCGATTTAAATTCGAGCGGTAGCCATCATACAGGGAAATTTATGATTACTGTAGGGCCTCAAGCCACACGGGGCACGTGCATGCCAGGATCTAAAATTCAGTGCCGGATTTAGCTCCCGCGGCAACTCACCAAATCTCCGGGCCGACATGAACTCGCTACTGTTGCGTAGAAATGCTAAATATCAGGATCAGAAAACGTCCCGTCTGTCCCCGGTTTTTCCGTCTGTCCCCGGTTTTTCTCCTCAAGAGAACGAAAAAACCGGGAGTTCAGGTGGGCCACCCGCCGAATCTGCCAGTCCGCAGAATGGTCAGAGCGCTGGGGAAATCCGTGCGCCCGTGTCTCAGCTGCCGGGAAGTTACGAGAGTGATCCCGGCAGTACTGTGATTCTTGACAGGTTCGTCTTGCACTCCTCCGTGACTTAATTTACCCATGGGACTCACGTTCGGAACGCACCTGTCCCCGACAAATCTTCAAAACACATCGTGAATTCGCATAGGGAAAAACCTGATGGCAGCGCAACCATTACCACCTCTGGAGACCCGACCCACGTCGCGTGTCGCCGGTCATCCGACCCAACAGAGCATCGCTCAGCTCAAGGACGAACTGCTCTACCAGCGCGCGGTACAGTCGTACCTGTGGGCGCTGCCAATCCTGAACATGTACGGCATGAAAGAGGGATCGGAGGCTAAATTCGGAAAGGGCTACAACGTCCTACCGATTTGGAAGAAGCGTCTCGACGCCAAGACCCTCATCACTACACCTAACTCGGACGTGATTTACGCGATGGGCTATCTCGATCTAAAAAAGGATGGCCCACTGGTGATCGAAGCGCCTCCAGGTTTGCAGGGTATCCTCGATGACTTCTTCCAGCGGCCAATCAACTCCGAGGGCGAAATCGATGGTCGCAGATGGAGCGGAGACGTTGGATTGCCCGGGCCGGACAAGGGGAAGGGCGGCAAGTATCTGGTCCTCCCTCCTGACTTCACGGGCAAGATACCGCCGGGTTATCTGACCTTCCGTTCACGCACATACGGCATCTTCGTTTTCTGGCGTGGATTCTTTAAGGACCCGAAACAACTTGACGGTCCGGTGCAGGTGATGGAGCAGACTCGCATCTACCCGCTCGGCAAAGAAGCCGGCGCCAGGCCAATGCAATTTCCAGACGCGTCTGGGGTGCCCGTCAACATGCTCCCTCCCACTGACGGCAGTGCGTTCGACATGCTCAAACGCATTATTGAGAATGAGCACGTCGATCCCGCTGACATGGATATGCGCGGGTCGCTTGCCGCCCTCGGCATCATTAAGGACCAGCCGTTCTCTCCCGACGCGCACACCCGTGAGATTCTCGATAGAGCTGCTCAGCGTGCTTCGGAGATGGGCCACTACCTCGGGTCCGAAGTCATAGCCAGCCTGCATGGCGGCAAGTATTACAAGGACCGGCAATATGTAAACGCATTTCCGTCGGGCATCAGCCCCGAATTTGCCACACCTACCTACACGGATATTGGAACGCGCAGCGGCTTCTTCTCGTTCGCCTACTCTGCCAGCCCTGGCATGGCTATTAGCATGCCCAACGTTGGCGCGAAGTATCCGTTCACATTCAAGGACGCGAACGGCGAATACCTTTCAGGCGATCGGTCGTACCGCATGCATCTGCCTGCCGGCGTTCCGGTCAAACTCTTCTGGTCGGTGACGGTTTACGACGTGGAGACCGCCTCCGGTCTCGACAACGGGCAGCGGTTTCCTTCCATCAACGCGATGGACAATCCAGCGACCAACCGCGACGGCTCAATCGATATTCATCTCGGCCCGAAGTCGCCGGGTAACGACAATAACTGGCTGGCGACAGTCCCGGGAAAGGGATTCTTCATCATCCTCCGGCTCTACGGCCCGACCGAGGCGTTCTACGAACAGAAGTGGAAGCCCGGTGACGTTGAGAAGGTGCAGTGAACCAGAGCCAATTGGAGATCATCATGCGAACACAATCGCCCGTAGCACCCTCGCCCCAATGGGCAGCCGCCATGCCAAGTGGTCCCGACACACGCGTTAAGCTCACCGAGGAATATGCCAAACACGTGGCCCGGGACGCCTATGTCTGGGCGTGGCCGTTGGTTAATGTTTACAGCCGCCGACTTGCCTTTAAGGACGTGCCTGAAATCCTAAGAGTCGGCCCGGTCATCGCGGCGCCGCTTAACTACCTCGGCATGCTCACCGATTACATCGAGCCAGAGGAGCGCATCGTTGCTTCTCCAAATCAGGATGTAGTCTACGGCGCGGGTTCGCTCGCCCTCGACGTGTCGCCAGCAGTAATACAGGTGCCGGACTTTGGCGACCGCTTCTGGGTTTATCAGCTAGTTGACTTGCGCACTGACAGCTTTGTTCAACTCGGCAAAATGTATGCAACCACGCCAGGCTTCTACTTGATCGTCGGCCCGAACTGGCAAGGTGAGGTCCCCAGGGGCATTACCGGTGTTTTCCGCGCCTCGACCAACACTGGCTTCGTTGTTCCACGCGTCTTCCAGGACGACACCACTGAGGACAAGCGTGCGATCCAGAGCTTGCTGCAATACATCATGATGTACCCGCTCTCGGAATACGATGGCAAGATGAAAACCAGGGACTGGAGCAAGTTGCCTAAGATGGCGTCCCCAGCGACCGGGGAAGAGGAGACGAAATGGGTCGTGCCCGAGAAATTCGCCGATCAACTTCCCGCCGTGCTCGCCGACGCGCCTCCGCTGCCGGGAGAGGAGGCACGTTATGCGCAGGTGCAAGCAGTCCTGGGGGCTGCGAAGAATGATTCGAAGCTGAAAGCAGCCATTACCAAGGGCGCGACCGAAGCGGACATCGAACTGGTCAATCCTCTATTCGAATTCCGCAACTTCGGCCAACAACTGCCGGGGTACTGGAGCACGATCTCAAACGAAGCCGCATTTGGCACCGACTACTTGACTCGCACTGCGGCCGCCAAAGCAAACATCTTCGTCAATGCGCCGAACGAGACAAAATATTTCTATCAGGATCTCGATGCGAGCGGGGAGCGGCTCAACGGGGCCAAGCACTACACGGTGACCTTTCCCAGGGATCAGACCCCTCCGGTGAATGGCTTCTGGTCGCTGACACTCTACAATCAGCACCATTTCTTTGCGCCGAACGAGATCAGGCGCTACTCGCTCGGCACGAAGGACAGGGGCTTGAAACCTAACCCAGACGGATCGCTCACGATCTACGTTCAGTCCGACGCGCCGCCCGAGGCGCAACGCACCAATTGGTTACCTGCGCCGAAGCAAGCTGACTTCTCGCTCTACATCCGCGCATATTGGCCGAAGGCCGCAATCATTGACGGCTCATGGACTCCGCCTGAGGTTAAAGACATTGTGGCAGCGGCAGGAAAAAAAGCCGCTTAAATTGTGGGTAAACCCGGGGGACGGACCGGGACATTTTATCTTTTTTCAAAATGTCTCTGGTCGGTAGTGTGGAAACGACTCAAACATTGAGGCATGGACGGTTATTTTATCCCACCCTTTGCTGCGCAAAGGAATGGGGCACTTCTTGCCTCGTAAGGGAAATAAAAATCCGGGAGATTAGGCGGGCCACCCACCCCGATGAACTCAGAATCAGCTACTTTGGGTTAATTTCTTTTCTGGCGTCGCCCTAGGCACTCGCGGCTGGTAGCATAGCTGGCACATCGTCATCGGCTAAGAATTTCAATTGGAATGTGGTTCCTTTTCCGCGGATGATTTCCAGCTCCGTGCCAAGTTGCTCCGCCAGGGTGTGGACCAGATGCATGCCCAGGGAATGCGACGTCTTAACGTCAATGTCTGGCGAAAGCCCGATTCCGTCGTCTTTTACGGCTAACAGCAGCTTGCCAGGACTTACCCTGCAGAGTTCGATCCGGACTACGCCACGCCTGCCGTCCGGAAACGCGTGTTTGAGGGCGTTGCTGATGAGTTCATTCAGAATGAGACCGCAGGGGATTGCCTTGTCAACGCCCAGAAAGATGTCGTCAATCGCCAGCTGCGTGGATACGGCGTTGGCCGTAACGCCTGCCGCACGGAAGACATTTGCCGCGAGGCTGCGAGCGTACTCTGAAAACGGAATGCTCGCGTAGTCTCTGGACCGGTACAACATTTCGTGAATAAGGGCGATCGCCTGTACTCGTGTCTGGCATTCCTGCAGAGCCTCGCGGCTTGGCTGGTGTTTGATGCTCCGCAATTGCATATTGATGAGGCTGGAAATAATCTGAAGATTGTTCTTCACGCGATGGTGGATCTCCTGAAGAAGGACCTCGCGCTCCCTTAGTGTAGTGCTCAGCTGAGCGGTGCGCTCACTGACCCGTGTTTCAAGTTCCGCAGTCAAAGTCTGCAGCTTCCGCAACAGATCTTCACGCTCGCTATCCGCGCGTTTGCGCTCGGTGATGTTCCTGCCTACGGTGGCATACCCTGCTGGATGACCGTTTGCACCCTTTACCTGAAAAACCTGATGGATCACCCAGAGCGCTTCGCCAGATTTGAAGTGGCGAAAGCGAATCTCAACTTCGCTCCGGCCTTCGCGCAGCACCTTCGGGAAGAAGTCCTCACGCATGAATCTCTGATCTTCGGGGAAAAAATAGTCGTTGACCGGGGCTCGAAGAGCCTGCTCCAGGGTGTCAAGGCCGACAAGTCGCATGCCGCTTGGGTTGATGTAAAACAGCTTGAAGTCCAAGTCGCACATTGCAATGAATTCCGTGCTTTGGTCAGCCAGATAGACGAATTTCTGCCGCTCCAACTCTGCCAGTTTGCGTTCTGTGATGTCCTCCATGAACATAATTATTCCACCGGTCAAAGCACCAGAGTCCCCCCAGGGATGAATCTCCCAACGGACGATATGTTTCCTTCCGTCCAGTGCGACCCACTCCTCCTCGGCTTTCAGAATTTCGCCTTCCATACCGCGCTGATGCGCTCTTTTCCAACGGTCCGGCAGTGTGGGAAAGATGTCATAGTGGCTTTTGCCGACGACGCTTTGGTCGCCAATGCCGCATTCCTGATGCCAGTACCGGCTGGCTACCACATACCGCATATTGCGGTCGAACATTGCAATGCTTGCAGGAGCGTATTCAACGAACTTTTCCAACACATCCTTATTGTGCTCAATTTCCATCTCCGCCCGCCTGCGTTCAGTTACATCCAAAACCGAAGCTATTACGAATCTGCCTTGCGAGGTTTCGAGGGGGCTGAGGCCAATCTCGACAGAGATTTCCGTGCCGTCCTTCCTCAGACCGTGAAGATCACGGTCAGCGCCCATGGACCTGGCCCTGGGATCTGCAAAAAAATTGGGGCGGAGCTCCGGGTGACGAATCCGGAAGTGTTTCGGAAGCAACATCTCAATGGAGTGGCCCAGCAACTCACTGCGGTCATAGCCAAAAAGCTTCTCCACTTGGGCGTTTACCAGCACAATCTTCCCACGTTGATCCACCATGATCATTCCCGTCGATGCTGCCTCCAAGGCGTGATGGAACTGCTCCTGGCCTGCATCCACTGCCTTTGCTGCCCGCGCTGCCGAAAACAGGAATATAGTACCGGCGCTCACGACCAAGATGGCTGCGCCCATTTCGGTGCCAAAAAGACCCATATGCTGGCCATGGAGCCGCAGCCAGCCCAACAAGAAAGCTGCCACCAGTGAAATCGGCACCGTTTGCCGCATGACCGTTCCACCTGGGCTCCTTTTCAATAGAGCCGCCACCAAACCTTCGTCAGGCTGAGCGCAGAGAAGGCCCATGCTCAGAAAAAAGAACACGGTGGCGGTGTGCAAGCCCATTCCTCTAAAACGAAGCGTAGGATTGTAGAGAATGGTAATGCTGTAGGCGTACCCAAAGAGCGCCATCATTGCAATAGCACCGCTCAGCGAACTGGCGAGGCGCGACAAACGCATCGTGACAGGCTTGTCAATCTTCAACAGCAACAAAGCGGTACCAAGCAAAATGAAAGCCAGAGCGCTAAGAGGCGACATGCGACCCGGGAATGATTGGTCCACAGAGGTATCGCGCAGCGGAAATTTATCAATTCCGAGGTCTAAGTGAAGCCAATACTCAAGAAGGGTAAACAGTCCAATGACTACCGTTATGGCGCTGGCAGCGATGACAAAGGGCGGTCGTGCGCCTGCCAGATGAGTGTCTCCCGGGACCTGAACTGCCCAGAGGGCAAAACCGCAAAGGACAAAAGCAGTCGCGGTAATAGGTTTCATGGTGATCAGCCCGGGAAGGACGCTCTTCAGCGTTTGAATATCAAACATCCATCCCGCAAGCACGGCCAGCCCGACTGAGGCAGCGAAAATTCCCGCTGCTTTGCGAAGCCAGTGAACGCGAGACGTCAGAACAGAACTTTCGTCTCGATGAGCAACGAAATTCATGGATTCACAATCTTCAGCATTCGCACCACATAGCGAGTTGCGTCCGGCAAATCAAAGCCCACGCGCCGAAAGGAAACAGCGGCAGCTTAAACCACGCGCAGCCTGGGGTCTGGGACTTTTGCGAGAGGGCCAGGCTTCTGAATTACTCTCGGCAAATAAATCTTAAAGGTGGTACCCGCACCGGGCTGGCTCTTGACTGAGATGCTTCCTTTGCTTTGGCTCACTATACCGTGAACGGCGGCCAGGCCAAGGCCGGGTCCCCGGCCAACTTCCTTGGTGGTAAAGAAAGGCTCGAACACGCGAGCCTGGATCTCGGGCGTCATTCCCGGGCCAGTGTCAGTGATGGCCAGGGTTGCGTATTTCCCCGGAGTAAGGCCAGTGTCATCTTGCTCTTTAAGCTCAACACCGCCAACTTCGATGGTAATCTTCCCTCTCTCGGGAATGACCTCCATTGCGTTGGTTATCAGGTTCATGAGCATCTGATTGAGCTGAACCGGATCAATTTGCACGCACGTGGATTCGCTGGCTGGGACGAAAACCAGTTCAATTCCGGTTCCAATCGCGGGTATCAACATCCGGCACGTATCAGCCAGAACAGAATTGAGATCCAGGACGCGCGGCAAGAGAAACTGACTGCCGCTAAAGGCCAGAAGTTGCCGCGTCAGGTCCGCGGCTCGTTTGCTGCTTGCCTGATTTCCTGCACGGCCCGGAGCTGCTCCGGATTTGCTGCGACTTCCGGCTCCAGCAATGCGCCCCATCCCAGAATCATGGTCATCAGATTGTTGAATTCGTGCGCGATCCCTCCTGAGAGCCGCGCAACAGCCTCAATCTTTTCTGCCTGCCGGAGTCGTTCTTCCGATTCATGCAACTTTGCGTCAATGGCATGCTTGTGCAGAGCTATCTCGATCGCGCAGCGCAGTTCGGGGGCCGTGAATGGCTTGATGAGATATCCGAGTGGCCCGGTACCTTTTGCTCTGACCAGAGTCGCGTCATCTGAGTGGGCTGTGAGATAAATAACCGGGACATCAAGCTCATTCCTGATTGCTTCCATGGTCTGGATACCGTCCAAGGCCCCGTGTAAACGAATGTCCATGAGAACCAGGTCCGGTTGCAGCTTAGTCGCCTGCTCGATCGCGGCTCTACCCGAACTCACATTGGCAACGACGGTGTATCCAAGTTCTTTTAGAGTAGCGGCGAGATCGAGCGCAACAATCCGTTCGTCCTCAACCAGTAGGATCCGTGCCGAGCGCTCTTCAGCATCCGCACTTGCGGCTGTTGAATCGCGAGATGTAGTTGTTATAGTGCGGTCCGGCAAATGTCAGACTGGCCCCTTCTTAAGCTTAAGCCTCTTCCCAAGGAGCCGCGAAAGAAAAATGCAGCGACTCGGCCCGGCAACCATGCTCCATTAGGCGGTTCTAATTTCCAGCGTTTGACTTTCAGGATTTCTCTCCGACATCGCACGAAATCGCGAGAGCGGAAGAGCAAACCGATCAACCACAAAGGACACGAAGGAACACAAAGGATCGCCGAGATCGCCGTCATCGCGCGACATCGCCGAGATCGGAAACCGGAAAAACCTTACCGCTGATGAACGTGATTACACTGATTTGCAGTGATGGGGAAACCTTTTGCTGCGCGAATCGGCCGTTGGTTTTTTCTGATCACTTCTTTTTGCTGGCATCACTTCTTGCTGGCTTGGACCTTGGTTGTGGAATATCCCAGAGCGACCTGAGCGAAAAACGGTTGCCCTGCGGGCACGGCCACACGATACACAGTTTGCGGGCCGGGATCATCCTGCGTCAGGCGGCGCGTTCCGTCAAAGCCGGCTTCCTGTTCTGCTTTGGTCCAGGCGCGGCCCACGCCGCCCACCATTTCAAAACGCTGAGTCTGGCCTTTCCATTTCTTTTCCCAGTCGTCCACCAGTTCCGGGGAAAGTGTGGTTGCCTCGTCGCCGATGGCCATGCCTTCCAGCGGCTTGTCACTCACCACCACAGTCAGCATTTCACCAGTCTGTCCGGGATTGCTTTTCCGCAGCGTGAAATAGTTGGGCCGGTCTTCCTGTGCCGGAACTTCAATCAGCTTGCCGGCCGTGACCTGATTGTCTCCGTTGCGTATGCGTGTGGTGGGAAAGATCATGTAAGGTTCGCCCAGTTTGCCGCCGGCATACTGCTCGCGGTCGATCACGTAGAGGTATCCGGTGGATGGCGATTCAATGCTCACGCGGACGCGATCTCCTTCGCGCAGCAGTGAACCGGAGGCGACGCGTTGCGGTGTCCAGGAAATGGTTTCAGCGCCTTCCTGCACCAGGATTCTGGGACCTCCGTCATGATTCACGGTTGGACGCAAGCGCCATACGGTGATGCCCATCTGCCGAACATCGCCGGGACTGGCTTTGAGCGGAGCGCTGACAAGCTTGTAACCCGGACCGGCCCCTGATTTCGCGCCTGCTTTCGCCGGACGCGCCTTCACAAACTCTTCCGGCTTCACCCCGCGTGTGGCGTCTTCCTGCGCCGTCGTCGCGCAGCAAAGACTGATCGTCACCAAAACAGTGAAAGCAAAAGCCCGCGCCAGCGGACTGCAAACAGATTTCATCCGGCCCACCGTACCGTACATAACACACTCCTCTTGCCCGACTACCTAACCTACTTCCACTCCCCTTGCTGCACAAACGCGGCCCAGTAATAAGGCGCTGACCAGCGTTTGTCCTTCAGCATGGTCATCTGGGCCTGGCGCAATGCCGCAGCCGGCGTCAACTTTTGCCTGAGCAGCTTTTCGTAAAATGCCCCCATCAACTCGTCCGTGGCGCGATCATTCACGCTCCACAGGCTCACAATAACACGCGGCGCTCCGGCGTACATAAAACCTCGCGTCAGGCCCACAATACCTTCTCCGCGAATTTCTTTACCCAGGCCGGTCTGGCACGCGCTCAGCACCACCAGGTCAGCCGGCAGTTTCAGATTGTAAATATCGCTGGCGCGCAAAAAACCTGTCTGCGGATGGCCGTTCTTGTCCACCAGCGCCAGCACAATCGCGGAAAGCTCCGGCTGCTCGCTGTCCAGATAACCGTGCGTGGCAAAGTGAAGATAACGATACTGTCCCAGTTCAGGGCTGGTGGCCGTGGCCAGGCTGGCGAGGAAATCCAGTGCTTCCATGCTGCTCTGCGGGCCAGCCAACTTGATAATGCGGTCCGCTTCCTGTCGTGTGAACGGAAGCCGAGGAACGCGCAGTTCCTCGCCGGAATTCTGCGCATCTTTATTGTTCGCTGCCAGATGCACCAGAATGCGTGAGTTGTCTTCCTGCACTTCATTTCCGGCTCCGGTTGTTGCGACTGAAGTTTTCGTGACCGCGGGTTTTGCAGGTGCATTTTTTGCAACCAAAGCTTTTCTGTTCACGCGTGGATCATCTGACTGGAACACCGGGTCAGCAAATACCGCGATTGTCTTTGGCGCAGGTTGCCGTCCGGCAATCTGCTTGCGCAATTCGGCAACAGTCGATGCCGAAGGCAGGCTGATGATTTCATGTTCCGCAATCAAAGGCGTGACCGCCGCTGTTTGGGATGTTGTAGTTCCCGGAACTGGCAGCATGGCAAACGGTACATGTTGCAGAGAACCATCCGTTACCAGCACCAGGCGCTTATTGCCGAGGTCAGCCGCCGCAGGTGCAAGGACCATCTGGCTGAGCTGCGCCGCAACCGTGGGCAGTTGCGCATCAGCCTGCGCGACGCGCTCTTTCTTCTGTTGCGGCAACTCGCTTCTTACATATGTTCCGCGCGCAGACAATAACTCAACCACCTCGCGGACTGATTTCTCAATCTCGCTACGTCTGGGCAGCTCATAGCTCTTCAGTCCTGAGGCGCTCACTACCCACAAGTAGCTGCGTTCCTCACCCAACGCATATTCCAGCAGCACCGTGTCAGCGTCCAGCACTTGTTGTTGAATTTCTTTCAATGTCAGCGGCTGCGGCTGCGTCATCGCCGAATATTGAGGACTGCTCTTGCGGATGGCCAGCTCCAACTGCTGTGATTCCCTTTCCAGATCGCTGATTTCTTTTTTCAGCGCCGCGGCTTTATCTTCCGTGCCGGCGCCGTGCAAAGTCAGCAGACGTTGCGCGTTGGAGTTCAGCAGTCCGGCAATTTCATGTTCACGCCGCAACAGCTTCGGATCCACGCCTTGACGAATGTCCACGCGGGCTTCGGCCAGCATCTCCAGCAGACTTCGTGCTCGCTCACGCTCCGCTGCCTGAAAGGCTTCGGCGTCATGTCCAGCGTTTGGGTCTTGCTTGTGCATCCGCATGAGCAGATCGATGTAGAACTCACCCATGCTCTGCTGCGTGGCGAAGTACGAAGCACGATCTTCCTGTGCGCCCGCTTTGGAACGCACCTGTTCCACCAGCGTGAGCGCTTCCTCAGCATGCTTCCGTGCGTCGATGAGATTATTTTGATCGCGCTCAACCTGCGCCAGACCTTGCAGCGCCAGCGCCGAACTGCTGCGGTCGCCAACCTTCTGCAACAACTCCAGCGACTGCAGGTAAGATCTTGTAGCTTCCTGAGGCTTGGACGCCAGCGCGTAAGCATGGCCAAGCGCGTTCAATGCGAGCCCCTCCGCACGAGCATCATTGGCCTGGCGCAACAGTTTGAGGGACTCCTGTAAAGGCTCCAGCGCATCTTCAGGCTTTCCACTGGCTACATACGCCGCACCCACGAACCGAAGTGTAGTTCCTTCGCTCCAGTGATCGCCGTTCGATCGGTCGAGTGCCAGAGCCTGATTGTAAAGGCGCATTGCTTCGGGAAGATTGCCAAGGGTGCGATAGGTTGATCCAGTTTGCCGTAATGTATCCGCTTCGCTTCCTTTGTCCGCAGCCGCGCGATGCAGTGGCAGAGCCCGCCTGTAATATTCCAAGGCTCTTTCGTTTTGACCAGTTAAGAGGCTGACGTCGCCCAGATTTTTAAGTGCAATACCTTCACGTGCGCTGTCACCCGTTTCGTGAAAAATCGGCAAAGCCTGTTGATAGTGGTCGCTGGCTTCCTGCCACTCACCCATATCGAAATGAGTCTTGCCAAGATTATTCAGAATGACTGCTTCTCGCAGCCGATCGCCGCTCGAGCGCATGAGAATCAACGCGTCACCGTATGCGTGGCTGGCGCGAATAACGTCGCCGGCTACGTCATACGCTCCGCCCATGCTGTTGAGCGTGTCTCCCTGCATGGCTTTGTCCCCCAGGGTCCGGAACAATGGCAAGCAGAGTTCGTAGGCCTGCAACGCAGCGCTGAAGTTTCCGGATTGCGCTTCGGCCGTTCCCTGAGAGAACATTGCCAGCGCCTGATCGTACTGCTCTCCAGACGACTGATAGAATGCGCTCGCGCGTTTAAATCTTTCTGCGGCTTGCTGCAGTGACGCCCCATCGCCCTTCCCCAGTAGGTCCTGGGCCTGCTCCACCGAACGATTGACGGCAACGTGTTGCCGGTCAATGGCCGTAGCATCGCGCAAGGCAATAATACGGACTTCATATTTTCCCGCCGCAGCCTGTGGATTGCCCGCGACCACGCGCAAGCGATATTCGCCGGGACCCTCGGCGATCGCCACCATAATTTCCGGACCCCAGGCGCTATTCAGGCTGTCGAAGTGGCCAATGCGTTTTCCGTCAGGCCCAAGCAGCTCTACCTCAACATCAATGCCCTTTTGCTCCACCACCGCATGAAGAAACTGACCTTGACTCAGCAGGACACGGTATTCATTCGTCTGCCCGCCGGCGAGAGAACGTTCCACGCTCGTATTCGGCTTGAGCTCAGTGATCTGTTGCGCTACGGCCACGCCAACGCATAGCACGACCATCGTCAAAGAACACCACGCTAGCCTGGTGCTGATTTGACTCGTCACTCTGTCTCTGGAAATTTTCACGAATACCTGAATGTGCATCAGGGCAGAGAAACCTCTGCCCTGACGTAGCTTGGTGGCATTCACCTGATCGCGCTGACATCAAGATCCGATCACGCGGCTCAGGTTATGGAAAGGCTTAACTCGCTCTTGGGGATGCCTTCGGCATCGGTGTTGTTGATTTCGCCGTCCAGCTGCCGGTGGCAGCTTTCGGAGAATTATCATTCACGCTTCCGTTGTACTGCTTGTTGTTGCCACCGGACGTTGGTGTAAATTGCCCGCTGAAGTTGTAGGTTGTCCCGCTGATAGTGATCTGGAACGTCAGCGTTTGCCCGTGGCTGCTCGGCGAGATCGACTGGTTGGCGTTTGTGCTTGTCGGTGTATAGGAAAAGCTATCCACCGGCGGCGTGCCGCTTTTTGAAATGTACAGCGTTCCGCTGGGATCGGGAGACATTCCAGTCACTGTAGATGTGTAAGTTCCTTCGTGCTCTGCCATGTGATTTTCTCCGTCTTCTAAATTTTTTAAGGCCTGGGTTCGATTCCGGATCACTCAAAAGAACTTCTCCTTGGTCTTGCGGCGCCGGAATGCAGTTGGGGATGACCTCTTCGTACCCCAAGTGCCGTAGCGGGAAATGCTGTTGAACAAAGGAACCGTCCGAGTGAACTGTTGACCAGCATCGTAGTCTCGATTTCCTCTCCAAGTCAATCACGCAAGCACGTTTTCGTGCTGCAAACAGGCGGCGATTTCATATGCAATCGCTTTCACATCCCTGGCTTAAAAGATTCCGACTTTGGTGACCACGGCATATAATCTCTGGCGGTTTGTCGGGAGAGACCTTGGAAACGAAGGGCGAGGCCGACTCGCGCGCCGAGCCCGCTGCAACAGGGGCGTGATACCACAACCACGAGAGATGCACCGAAAGCGGTTTGGAGCGAAGCGACAGAATTGAAGACCGTCGAGCCCGTTGCCACGGGCGCACGTTGTTCTACCTCAACACGATACCCACCGGCGGTTTGGAGCGAAGCCACCCTATAGACGGAGGGCTCGCGCCGTCCACGCGCCGAGCCCGCTGCAAAAGGAGCACGTTGGTCCTAAGCAATGCGATGCACTTGAGCGGTTTGGAGCGAAGCGACAGAATTAACGATGCTCCAGCTCAAGCTCACTGACCAGCACGTCGCCGTGTCCGCTTAAGCTTGTCAGCTTGCTGTCACGATCCACGCTCAAGGTTGCCGGAGTTCCCTTGGCGAGTAGCGCGCGGATCTCCGCCGCCAGCCTCAAATCATGAATGGTCGCATCCTTGCTCTTTGTAACCTGTTGCACAGCCTCCTCCAGCGCAGGCACCGGTTTGGCGGCCCAGATCACCCAGAACTTCTCCCGTCCGGATTGCTCGTTGAACACCAGCCAACCACTCTGGACATTCTTGTATGCCATCACCTGGGCTGATCCGTTATTGACTGACGGCGTGGGAAACTCCACTGCCAGCTCGCGCTTACCCTCTGGACCCGGCCCATCATTGAGCAGGTACAGCGATCCCCCTTGCGGAACGGAAAAATCAAATTTGGCTTTCCAGCCATTCTCGAAGATCTCGCGGCCGGTCGCGACAAACGGATCCTGGTAAACTTTCCGCTCGCGCATCTTCTGCACCAGCAACGAATAACTCAGCTGACGGTCCGCAACAGGCGACGCAGTCGGACCAACATACGCTGCAGGAGTCACCTTCGGCCGGTTAGCAGCCACGGCCCAGATCAGCAGCGCCACCGCCAACACACTGGCGCTAACAAGCAATGACATCTTTCGCCCCGCCGACATTCCCGGCGTTCCCGGCCTTGGCCCCACTCGAACGCCTCGAACTGTCCCGATGTTCTCGCGATTGACTCTCCGGCGAAGCATGCATTCGTCGAGTGCGCACCGTCCCCCGGTCCAGCTCTTTTCTGAGCTGTATCAGGTCCAGTTCCATATCCTTAATAGATTGGTATCGCTCTTCCCGGTTCTTGGCCATCGCCTTGGCCAGAATGTGATCCAGAGTGTCAGGTGCATCAACACCATAGGTGCTCAAAGCGGGTGGTTCGCGATGAAGAATCGACGCCAGCGTATCGCTCATCGTCTGAGCGGCAAACGGAGACTTCCCTGCCACCATTTCATAGAGCACCACGCCCAGGCTCCAAACGTCTGTTCGCGCATCCAGTTCCAGGCCGCGTGCCTGCTCCGGCGACATATACAGCCATGTGCCCATTACCAGTCCGGGAGCCGTTAGTCCGCCTGCCGCGGTCAGCGCGTTCGGATCCGAGGTGATAAAGGACTTTTCGGCCAGCTTCGCCAGACCAAAGTCCAATATTTTTACGAATCCATCCGGACGCACCATGATGTTGTCAGGCTTGATATCTCGATGGACAATTCCTGCCAGATGCGCGGCTGCCAGCCCGCTGGCACATTGCGCCGCGATGTCCAGCGCGCGTGGCAATGGCATTGCATTTTCGTCGATCAATTGGCGCAGCGTGTGGCCTTCCACAAACTCCATGGCGATGTAGTACATGCCATCGGTTGCGCCAAAATCGTAAATGGTCAGAATGTTGGGATGGTTGCGCGCGGAAGCAGCTTTGGCTTCCTGTTCAAAGCGCTGAACGCGCTCCGCATTGCGCATGGACTCAGGCGGCAGCACCTTTACCGCGACGGTACGATCCAGCCGCGTATCGTGCGCGCGGTAGACCTCACCCATGCCGCCTCTGCCCAGCAGTCCGCTCACTTCATACGGACCCAGCCGCATCCCCGATGAGAGAGTCATCTAACGCGGATTATAGCGTGAAAGTTGCTTGCGGATTGAAACCTTACGGTTCCCCACCTTTCGTCAACTTCTGACGAAGAGTGGGGACCGAATCATTCTTACATTGCCGGATGTTCCAGAACGTCAGCCAAAGCTTTCAGGCGTGCTGCATCTGCCTGGTCTTTCGCTGATCCTGCATCCTTTGTTAATGACGATGCCATGCCCTTCAACTTCGCCGTGGCATCCTTACTCATGTGCGATGTCTCGGCGCTCTGGATCGCCTTTTGCAGGGCCGTGACCTTATCCGCCGTCAGCGCCTGCGAACGTGACAACTGATCGAGGTACGCTTTGGCTACAGCCAGATTCGAAGGCCATACGATCTTCTGTTGGTTCTGCACATTCAACTCAGCCACTTTTACCGACTTGGCTGCGTCGATTTCATTCTGGGTCAGGAATTTGGTTGGCGTGAGTTCAAATACATCCAGGCCTCGCGCAATTTCTGAAGCGTAAACGTTGCCGTTGTACCAATACGCTGACCAGTCGCCGCCAAGCACCAGCATCTTCGGATCAATCGGCCCACGGTCAAAGTAGGCAATCTCAAACGGATGCGCTGCGTCGGTAAAGTCCACAACAGAAATTCCACCCTGATACCAGGACTGGACTTCAATGTCGCGGCCGGGCACGGGGATCAGTGATCCGTTATGCGCCACGCAGTTTTCAGTGTCACCCTGCGCAGCCGGCAGCTTGTAATAATTCTGGAAAGTCAGCTTGCCGTCTTTCAGGGCAAAGATGGCGTCCGCGCCCCACTTGTTCGGATCGTTTGCGCGGCACCGTGCGCCCAGACCGCCGCCCCACTCGTCGGTAAATACAACCTTGCTTCCATCGTTTGAGAATGAAGCCGAATGCCAGTACGAATAGTTAGGATCGTTCACCGCATCCACACGCTTCGGATTGACCGGGTCTTTGATGTCCAGCAGGATTCCGTTTCCGGAACACGCGCCTGCTGCCAATCCAATTGCCGAATAGACGGTGATGTCGTGGCACTGGTTGGTGTCCGCCGGTTTTTCCGATCCCGGCTTGCCGTGCGTGCCGCCATTATTCAGTCCGTTCATCGCTCCGGTGCGCGCGTCCACAAATACGCGAGGGCTGGAGACGATCTTCGCGTCCTGAGGAGCAGCCACCGGGACCTTGATTACTTCTATGCGGAACAACGCGGTATTCGGATCTTTGTCCGGCTTTTCGCCTGAGCATCCAGCCAGCTCTTCCGGTTGACGCACAAAGGATGTGCCCGATACATAGATATAAACGTTGTTTTTGTCGTTTGGATCCACCACCAGCGTATGCGTGTGCGACCCGCGGCAAGTCTGTACTGCCGCTACCTGCTTCGGATTCTTGATGTCGGAGATATCGAAAATTCTCACGCCACGGAAGCGGTCTTTCTGCGCCGAAGGCAGGCGTGGCTTCTTTTCTTCACCCGCTGGTGGCGGAGGCTCCGGCGGAAAGCCCTGCGCGCCGCAATCCAGCCGTCCATTCGGCATCTCTACCGACATGAACAGCAAATTCTTATAAACAGAGACGTCGCCCTGACCGCCCGGGCATACCAGTGACGTCAACAGCGTGGTATTCGCCGGATTGGAGATGTCAAAAATGTTCACGCCATAAAAATTTCCCTGAAACAGGTGGTTGCCCTGGAAGGCAAAATCGGAATTCGCAAAAGCCAGCTGTGCGATGACCAATTGCAAAGGTTTCGGCGCCTTTGAGGCTGCACCCATGCCGAGCTGCGCCAGCGTCTTCTGTACCTTTGGATCATCTGGGTCGGCGGAACCCAGCTGAAACGCGTCAGGCTTTTTGACCAGCGTAAGGTGCTTGAGTCCCATGGCGGCTTCGCCCGCGTCATAAAGGCCGGGAGCCAGCTTGGCGCGCGGATCATTTGCGTCTGATCCCGTCATGCCCGGCGGCAGTGTCGGAGCGGCTTCCGGAGCAAATGGATTCTGCTGTTCCTCTGCCGGCGCCTTGGCGGACGGTGATGGCGAAGCTGCTGGCGCTTGCGCCTCCGGCGCGGGCGAAGGGGTAGGCGTTTGCGCCTGCATCGCGATCACACCAACTAATAAAATCGCGGCCACCGCCACGCTAAAAACAAATCTGGGCACTCTTCTCATTGTTTCTCCTCTGGAAATTTTTTCTCCAACATTCCTTGCATAATCCTGATTTCGGCTCGCTGAGTATTGTCTGCATCGGTCGCAAAGTCAAAGATTTCCGCATCCTGGCCCGCGCCTGCTGTATTGAACAGGTCTTTCACCATGGTCAACGCACCTTCATGGTGCTGGATCATCCCAGTCAGAAACAAATGGTCAAACGCGCTGTTGTCTGCCTTGCGCAGTGCATCCATCTGTTCCGGTGTAAGCATGCCGGGCATCATGGGCATGGAATGTCCGGACATATCCATGTCCGCCATGGCCGGACCCTTCATGTCCATACCTTTCATGCTGGTGCCCTTCATTGCGGCCATAGGCAGGGAGACCGCTTCCCCACGCGTCGCCAGCCACCGCTTCATGAAGTTGATCTCGCTCATCTGTGAACTGCTGATGCGCGCGCCCAGCCTCCGCAAGTCCTCATTTTGTGTGTGCGACGCCATCAACGCCGTCATCTCCACGGCTTGCGCATGATGCATGATCATTCCCTGCATGAACTCCACGTCGGCTTGCGACCGCGAAGGTAATTTTGCAGTCGTGGATGCCGGCAGCCTCTTGCTCGGCTTCCCTGGTGCTCCAGGTTGAACCACCACCGGCCCCGACCCACCATTTTGTTGTGCAAGCGCCGCAGAGCGGAACAAACGAGCTGGACCAAATGCAGCGAATAGGCCAAGAACCAGGCCTATGCGTCCCGGCAAGACAGAACCTGCAACAGGCCGGAACTTGAGATTCCGGGCAATCCACCGCCACTTTACAACCTTAATAATGTTTTTCATTGGCAATTCATGAAATCTTGTTACGGAATACTACCATTTTCAATGACTCTCGCTGGGAGGAACTGGGGATGCCCTCCCCGGATTTCATCAGGTTCTTTATGCTGTTGGACGTGATACCTGACAAAAAGTTATGTTTTGGTCCCATGTTTGGCAGTTTTTGCGTGAACACCTGCGATGAACGCCTTAAGGATGCAGGTATCAGCGCACATTGATCACGACAATCCGCCCGGCACCTTTGACGCGGAGAAACGGTTTTAGCGCAGTGGCATGATCGTCAGGCCGCAGATAGGTGTAGTCGCCTGTTTACGTCAACAATTCCTAGCCTCCGCTGGCAGCCTCGGTTTAAACTGCCAAACGGTAGCACTCTTCTCTTGTGTCGTCGAATGTGATGGATGTGAATGCAATCCGAGTGGCTGTCGAGCGAGAACTTCAGCAAATTACCGATACAGCGTTAGTGCAGCGGATTCGGCAACTCCTTGTCGTTCCGTATGCCGTCGAAAGAGAGTGGGATTATGGAGCGCCGGGAGAGCGTTTTGTCTGCTGGACTGTTTTGGAGCACCGCGCCTCAAACACTGGCATCGCGTTTTGTTCAGAAGGATTCGGCCCGTCCGACCCATGGGGTCTCGTATCTTTATCGGGTCCACACATGAGCATTGGCATGGATTGTCTTTGGTATGCGTTCCTTGAAGATGCTATGCGGGGTAGCCCCGCCTGGGATCAACCAAACCCCAACGGTTATGAAGTGCGATGACGCCTAACAAACCCCGGAACTGTTGAATCTGATGGGAAATGGTGGGCGGTGAGGGACTCGAACCCCCGACTTCCTGCTTGTAAGGCAGGCGCTCTAACCAACCTCAAAAAAGCCAATGTTTACGCGGTTTCCTCCAAATTTGATTGCCTGCCTGGAGGATTTCCAAATGCAAGGGTTTCAGCAGTTCATGCGCGAGCGCCAATACCTACAAAACGTCACCCCAAGAACCCTGGAATGGTACGAAAACAGTTTTCGTTGGCTCCCATGTGAAACGCCGTCCCAAGAACAACTGAATGATGCCGTAATCCGAATGCGCGAGAAGGGACTCAAGGCCACGGGGTGCAATTCAACAATCCGCGCCATCAATGCCTATTTGAAGTGGTCCGGGGCTTCTCTGAAAATCCGGCAACTGAAAGAGCCTCAAGTTGTGTTGCCCACGTTTGCTGATGTCCAGGTTAAGCGGCTCGTGGCGTGGAAGCCCAAGGACAAATATCGAAGGCGGTTGCATCTGCTCGTGCTTTTTCTGCTCGACACGGGATGCCGCATCAGTGAAGCGCTCGGGCTGAGAGTCCGGGACATTGACTTTGACAATCTGCTCGTGACGCTGGACGGCAAGGGACGCAAGCAACGAATGATCCCATTTAGTTTTGAGTTACGGAAGGCGATGTTTCGATACTGCAAGGAATCGAACCGCACGCCGGACCGTCTCTTGTTTGCCAGCTACTCGGAGACCACGCTCAGCCGTAACAACGTCCTTCGAGACGTGAAATTGCTTTGCCGAGAGTTGGGTTTCGCACCCCCGGCCCGTACGCTCCACGCCTTCCGGCATACGTTCGCAGTGAACTATCTCAGGCGGGGCGGGTCCGTGTTTCATTTGCAAAAGGTCTTGGGACATTCCACGCTTGAGATGACCCGGCGCTATGCGAACCTTGTGACGGCGGATCTACAGGCCATGCATGAGCGGGTCAGCCTGTTGTCGCGGGGTTAGCGGCATTCCTATTGGTGCGAATGGTGCGGAGCTCCAACGTGAGGCGCTCGCCGCTAGGGGTGGCGGACCAAAAGAGCCCCATTCCTCCGTTTACCGATGAGGAATAGGTTGTTTGGATCAACCCAAGAGCCTTGAGCTGCACCGTAATTGTCTTGAAAAGTTGCTCGTCCAAGGTGATAGTTTTGCCGTCCGGGTCGAAACTTTAGAGTACAGCGCCTTTGCGAGCACGTACTTTACTGCCGTGTCATTTGGAAACTCGGCTAGGTAGGGAGATATGTGGCCGAAAATTTCAGCCCAAGTTGCCCGCCGCTCCCAATCTTCGCGGTAGTTACGGGAAGCATGCACAACCGTTCCAAAAACGCGAACTTGCTCATCAAGTCCAGCCAAATCCTGAATAACCGGATCAGGCCTGAGCTCTGCGAGGGATTCCCGGAGCTCAGCATTGACCTTTCGAAGGTCGTTTATTTCGGTCAATATTTCTTCGCTAGCAACGCGATTCGCTCTCACCCATCCGGTGGCCGGATGACGGTGAATAATTGTGGAAAGACTCTGAGCAACGTACCCGGGTAGTTCTTGCGGATTTCTCCACATTTTCACAATTCGGCCTGTGCAAACCCTTGTCCTGAACTCCTCAAGTTTCTTTCTGAGCGCCGCGTCTTTTTCAGATTTTCCAAACGTGATGTCATCGGGATTCTCATGTGGAAATGCGATGACAGGCAAGCCCCGATTCACCGCGTAATTAAATTCCTTTTCTGTGTAGCTGATTCCGTCGGCTCCAACCGAACCGTAACGTCCGGCGATGATTAGTAAGTAGTAATCGCAATCATCAATCACGCGCTTTATGAACTCAAGTTGCTCTTCGTCGGCGGCGGGAAAAAGCTCCATTCCAGCAGGTATGCAGTTCAATTCAATTACCGATTGGATGACCGACCGCCGTTCTTCTTTTAGGTCGGCATAGGTAGAACTAATGAAGACTTGATAACGTTTGTCCATTGCACTCGCATTATGCCACGTGCCCTAGGCTGCTGGGGCATTCAACGTTGGGACTGTGAGTTTAATCGCCTGTTATTTCCAAACATTTTTCCCGCCGCAGGGACCGCCATCAACCGTAACAGAGATGAGTATCTCTCCGCCGAACGGGCGCGACCATCTCTCGGGGTGGTCTTTGTAGTGCTTGTCCACCATCGCCATTGCTTGATCGGACGTCATCGTTTCGAGGCAATTCGCAAGGTCCCCTGCGCCCGCACCTCTGCCTTGTAGGAATCCATTTGTCCAACCCATGTATAGGATCAGCTTTTCAGACTTGCTAAGCGTCCCCCAGAGCTCGAACTTTTGTATCACTGGAGCGGCATTCAAAGAACTCACTGCAAGCAGTACAAGGATGATTATCTTCTTCATTATTAACTGCCTCCATTCGCTGATGACATGAATCCACTTAGGGGAGGGGGCGGGTCAAAATCTTCCCAATGTTTTCTAAATAGCCCTCCGTAGCCCTTAAATTTACACGAACAAGAAATTTTCGATTTGGTGATTTTGGCGCAGGCTGCCATGGAGTGTAAGAGCGGGTACGACTACGCACAAGAATGAGAGTAGTAGTACTGATAGAACACTCTCTAGAAGAAGCATCTGTGTCCCAGTGTTTTCAATAGGATGCGGGCCTTGCAAGTGTCGTTTTCATCGGTACACACACACCCGATTTTGAGCGTGTGCGTACCGATGTTTTCAGAGCGCGATAAGCGCCGCTATAATCTGTCTCGAAGAAAGAAGGCTCACCACGGCCCACGGTACAGTCCGCGAAACTCAACTGTGGGCCTTCCGGTTATCGCCAGCCAACACGGTGCGCCGCCGGTGGAGTCTGGCTAATGGCCTCCTCATGGTAGCTATGCCCTTTCCAAAACCTAGCGAGACCATGAGTTACTTGCTCCCTTTTGACTTCAGCGCAGAGGTGATCGCCTTAGCGTCTGCCAAATTCCGAGTAGCACTTTCGGTGAGTTTCTGCGTTTCATCAGCGAGCTTCTCGAACAACATCGGCATCTTCTCTAACGAACCGATGCGAATATCGCGCGCTGTGTCTCGAAGGAAGCAGACTCTTGCCTCGTCAAATACGTCGCACCACAATTGATAGAGTAGGCCCCATTTTCCGTCATGTTTTCCAAACCCGATAGAGGCAATAGTCTCAAGCTGGTATTCGTCGTCGGAAGTCCAACGGTCGACTTCTACCCAAGCGCTCACGCCAATTCCTTGGGCGACGAGGGCACCCTCAAGTTCCTTAATCTGTGCGCTGATTTGGTCGCTAACTGTGTTGAGAGACTTCGCGGAAGAGAATAGACGGGATAGAGCTGAATCGGCTTTGCCGGTCACGGCGGCCTCCAAGTTTAAGAGTCGGTCAGACTCAATTTGAGATTGTCAAACCTCAACAGCGAACTTACCACCGCATGTAGCTGTTCGTCAACTCACGTTCACATAACCGCTTCCTGCACAGAAAAGGCCCGATAGTACTTTCCCTGGGACCGAGTAACTTTGCCTTGAGCTGTCGCCCGGCTTTTCCATTCAAAAAAAAGATTGCGGTTGCCAAAGCCCGGTTGATACTTGATTTCCTCCCCCGGTTGCACAGCCTGAAGAATGCGCTGCTCCATCCGGTCAATTGCTTTCAGTTCTGGCACCGCCTGGGGTTCCGTTGTCAAACATAGACCGTTGGCTTGCCATTCAAAGAATAGAGTCTCAGCGCGTCCGTTTCTTGGCAGGACTGTGCAACGGCGCACGCTGTTTGGGTCGTCTTCATTGTGTAGAGCCATCAGTACAACGGTCTCAACCTTTCGCGCTAATGCTGCACTTCCGAAGAGCGAATCACGCCCGAAATATTTGTTGTCCTTGCCGCGTTGTTTTGGACTGCCCACTGTGCCGAGTACAGCCACATCTCGGCGCGTAGCGATTCGCTGCAAGCCATCAATCACCGGGCCTACAACTTCCATTTTGTTCGGGTCAGTGATCCAGAGGTCCAGGCCCTCAATAAACCAGCACTCAACGCCCGGTTCGCGTTCGATTGCAGCCTCCAGGATTTCGGCGGGCGGGCGCGATTGTTGCGTGCTAGATAGACGGATTACTCGCTCTATGGCCTCAGCAGAAAGCCCCAAGGACTTCACGGTGCGCTGCATTGCCTTCTTTGAGCGATCATGCAACAACACGCGATAGTCACGCGGCTTGGATGTGTGGCCGAAGATGTCCGCGCCCTTGCGGATTTTTTCCAGTAGCGGCATTGCCCATGAAGTTTTACCCGCACCGGATGAGCCGCCAATGAGCGAGACTTCGCCCTTTGGAAACCAACCTTCGTGCATCGGCTCGGGCAGGGCGTCTACAAGGTACTCTGTAACACCATCATCTTCGATTGGGTCTTCGTCGCTGCTATCGAAAATCGGCTCGCCCTTCATGGCCTTAAGAATCGTTGCAGAGCGATAGTCCGAGCGTTCCCACTTATCGCGGTACAGCCCGGACTTCCGAAACTCATCATCAATCTTAAAAACATCATTAGGAAAACGTCGGGCAAGGATGCGGCAAAGCGCGAGGTCGGCCCGGCTGTGGTCCCCGTCATAGTCGCTCATGTCACCGGCCATCAGTTTGTGAAATTTCTCCTCTTCGTCAATCGGCACAGCGACACGAAGCCGGTTACCGTTGCTGTGCGAGAGTCGGTGATAGAGTTCGTCAACTTGCTTTTGCCGGTCCATTAGCTCGGTGGGCGTCTTGTTGAGATGGCGTCCGCTGAAAGTGAAGTAATAGCCGTCAGACTTGACCTCAACAGCCTTAGCGCCCGGATGCGGTTTCTTGAGTCCGGGTCCGGGCAAGGTGCCGAGCCCGAGCACATGACAGCCGGTCCCGCTCGGGCTGTATTCGCCGTAGCTGTCCAGGGCAATTACAATCTCGCGGGATTCGGGGCTGAATTTTCCTGTGACGGCATCACAGCATTGGTCAATGTCAACGCCCCAAACGCCGTTCCCCAACACAACGCCCACGCCTGAGAACTGAGAAGCAACCGCCGCGCATTCCGCGTGCGTGTGCCACGTCCCCGGCTTGTTCGCCATCGCCTTACGTCCGCTCGGCTGATACGGAACTTTCGTTTGCTTGCCGTGGACCGTCTCCAGCTTCCACAACACCCAACGTCGCTGATGTTTCAATTCATCTAGTGTCACGGCTTATCGGTCCCCGCGTGAATGTCGGGCTTTCGATTCGCGGCATGCCGGATGACGTGCGGAATGTTGGGCCGCCATCCGTCCTCAATCGCCGTCCCGTCTGCCCATTGCAGCCGTTTCGCGTAATGCTTGGGCCGCTTCTCTGAAACCAACTCAATTCGAGTACCGAAGATTCCGTCAGCTCTTGATTTGCGAAATTCACATCGGCCATTGAACTCAGGATGAAGAATGACGATTGCACGAGCATAGAAAGGTACGGCGTGGTCGTTCATCAGGAAAGTAGCGCCCGGCCCTTTTTCTGTTTCGAGTTTCCATCGGCAATATTCCCAAAGGTTGTGAAAAGAAAACGCTTCAAAGCCATGGCGAATTCGCAAGTGAATCTCTTGTACAAGGAAATCCAGAACTTCCGGGTGTGTGTTGTGGAATTCGTGAAAGGGCCGCAACTCGCGGTGATCCTTGGAGCGTGCTACCAGTTCATCAATAGCGTCAATCATAGTCAAAACCCTTTTTAGAAAATGTGTTTGGCCAAAGACACATTATGCTAAGGTAATGGTTGTGAAAAGCAGACCATTACCCACCATTACTCCGCTGCCAGTACTCATTCGGTCCAGCGAACACTTCTCCTTGGACGGGGTCGGTACTCTCTTTACGAAGAACACCGAAATTTCTGGCTTGCATGTAGTCTCGAAAAAAGAGGCCTTCTCACAACTCGATGAATGGAAACATATACATCCCAAACGGCGGCAACTTGTCAGCGGCGTGGCCTTACTGCAACGTGCGCTAAGAGAAAGGGATTGGGTGCTGTTTCAAGGCGCAATTGATTTGGTCCAGAGGTATGTGCCCCACTTCGGAGGTAGGACCGAAATTGATTACGTTCGGGCCAGCAAGAGATGGAAAGAGGTGGGATGGGCTTACTCAGGTCTAATCAGCAATCTGCTGCAAAAGGCCCATTTCATGATCTGGTATTCACCTAAAGATAATCGGCTCCGCACCGGACTGTTTTGTCCTGATTGGGAGGTGGCCGTTTATGCGGTTTTTGGAATGGATTACCTGCGCATCTGCAAAAAACCCGGCTGTGGGGAACCTTTCATTCCGATACAGAAGAGTCAAGAGTGCTGCAAGCAGGCGCACGCGAATGCGCTCCGGGTTGCTCTGTGGAAAGCCGCTAATCCCGAGCGCGCTAAAGAGCAAGCGCGGCGGAAAAAGGCGGCGCATGAACCATGATTCGAGATGTTTTCAGCGACCAAGGACCGATTGGGTAGCCACAAGAACTTGCCGAGACCTGGAGCTAGTAGAGACTCACAAGAAGACATTCGATGTCTCATGGAGACAGCGGAAAAAGGCGAAACGCAAAAATGACGCTATGACCCATTTGAATTCCATCAACCTTGTCACGTCCGAGTCGAACTTTCTTTTCTTCCTCAGCTAGTTTTTGCTTTTTGTTCGCCACTGCTGTATTCTGGGAATGGAGGATCGGAAGAAAGAGAATAGACTTCTCGCCCGCGTCTGGTAACATGCCGAAAGCCATAATCGCTGTCCGTCGCCGGAATGAGCCAGTCATACACCTTCCAATACGAGCTGGAATACGAGACCAGCCTGTCCTCTTTGAGTGGTAAGCCCTTCCAGGATGAGGTGTCAGTGCGGCTCGGGAAGTTCATAGACGGATTCCAGTCAGTACCGGCCCATCCGCAAGGTGATGCTGGACTTGATGCCATTTCGCACTTTGGCGAAAGGGCTTACTGCTGTTACGGCTTGGAGCATGATGACTTTAAGACTCCGAAGCAGCGAGTTACCCAAATTGTCAAAAAATTTAAAGAGGACTTACAAAGGCTCTTCGAGCTGAAAGGCAAGAAGCTCCTCCATGCAGAAAATAAGGAGCTGGGTACTATCTTGCCGAAAGACGGCAAGATCAAGCACATATCTCTTATCTGCAACTGGTTCAACAGCCATCAGATTTTGGGGCCAATACTGACGGCTGTTCAAGAGTATCTAAAAACAAGTCAGTGCCGGTACGTGGACAAGAGCGTGCAGGTGGTAGTCGCTGGCCCCAAACAGCTTGCGCTCCACTATGCCGTGGATGAACAAACGATTGCGCGTGTGCGGCAACGCACGTTAGTCAAGAATGTGGAGAAAAAGGCGAAAGACAAGGCTTTGGCTGGGACGGAGAGCTTTGATAAGAAGATGGGCGCTTTGAAACTGATTTTGCCAGGAAAGGTTGAGGCAATTGCCGAAGTCGAGCAAGAGCTTAGGCAGGGCTGGCGGACAGCTTTAGTTTTTGAAGAAGAATTAAACGATAGCCTTCCAGACCAGCATCGTTCGTTCGAAGCAGACAGGCGGCGAATTAGGGCCGATGTTTCCACGCTGATGTTAGGCACCCACGAGCCGTGGAAAGAGTTGCCTAAGACCAAGCAACTTGCAAGAGACATATTGGAAAAGGATTTTGGAAGTATCTTCGGTCTGTTGTTGATGGACGTAAGTTCAGGCGAAATTGCACGGTTGATCGGAGAATGCAACATCAAGTGGGAGGCACCGCAAAATGCCAAGCCCTAATCAGGCACTGGAGAAGTTGGCGTCCCTCCTAGTGGGCAGTGGTGCAACCGCAGTAATTTCGAAATCTGCGCTGCCAACCTCCGCAATTTACGATGTGGACTACCGAACCGCTGTCATTGGACTCATATTTGAAGCATTCTCAAGTTCAAGCGGTAAAGCAGGAAATCGGAAAATATCGGCTGCAAGGCTCAAAATGCTGCAATTCGCGGTAATGAGACCAGCAATGATTCGCGTCTTAGCAGAGTGGAGTAAAGAAGATGCGCAGAGCCCATTGGCGCTGAGGCATTCAATCCGAATGCGCCACGCATTTGTCGCTGACACAGCTCATGACGATATGGTCAAGCTTCTTATTGTGTGCGGAATATTTGAACGTAATAGTGGGCAAATTTTCAGCGGAAGCAAAATGGTTAAGCTTGTGAATATTGTGGCGGAGATCAAACAAAGGGAACTCTTCACGGAAGAGCGGAACAGGATTACTGAGCTTTCAACGATCAAAATCACAAATGCGATGCTGGAGGGCTGGTGATTCGTCTAGAGCGCATCGAGATTATCGGCCGAGCGGCGGCAGGAGATTTCGCCGGGAGCCTTGAATTTGGGCCCGGCCTGCAAGTGATTTCAGCCCACAACGCTTTTGGCAAATCTCTAGCGGTGAAGTGTGTTGCTTGGTGTCTCGCTTTGGAGCCGATGTTTGGCAGTTTGGACAACGACCCTGTGATTCTTCCCGAAGCAGTTCGCGAAAGCATTGATCTCGACGGGCATCCGAAAAGCCCCGTCCTATCCTCGCAAGCTGCCATTTGGATGGTTGACGATTCAGGCAGGCGCTTAGAACTGAGGAGGGACATAAAGGGTGGCAACCTCGCAATAGTTGAAGTACGAGAGACCGAAAAGGGCGGGGGGACGCGGACTAGCAAACTAATAGCCCGGAAGTCGACGATGGCCGACGAAGCTGGGGGCTTTCAACGTTTCCTATTCGAATGGCTGAGCTGGCCTATCGTTAATGTACCGACGAATAGGATCACCGGATCCAAATTATATCTGGAGAACTTGGCTCCTTTGTTCTACATAGACCAGATAGAGGGCTGGACGGAAATTCAAGCGCTGCAAATATCGCGCTACGGACAGCTGGAGATCAGGGAGATCGCTGTTGAATTTCTGTTGGGCGCTGTCGCAGCTTTCCAGGCGCGAGTAAACCGCGTCCTTATTCAGAGGCAAAACATCGAGCTAAAAGACGGCGCTCGGCGTATCACAGAAGCAGTTTTGCAAGAGACGATGAGACGAGGCTGGAGAATAGAGTGGTCAAGCTACGGACCTATAGAGGATGTTGCTAAAAGATGGGATCAGCGTAGCTTGCGAAGCGCATTGAAGGAAGACGCTGAGCTCGATATAGATGCACGCCGTAAGGATCTGAATGCTCGGATTGAAGAGCTTAGGAAAGCACTTACATCCGAACCGATAGACGAGGCGAACGCTGCCGCTCCCGTGGAAGCTTCGCAGAGAGCGATTGAACTGAAACGGGCTCAGCATGCAATCAATGAAGATTTGAGTACTCTTAATGTCCAATTAAAAGATGTTCAAAACCTTCTTGAAAGCCTGGAGCACCGCATACACTCTGCAACCGATTTGCTCCGTCTCAAAACCACTGGGGTGGGGCGGCTGGATCACCTTGAATGTCCCACGTGCCACAGAGACCTTGATGCTGAATCGTTCGGGTTGAGTGCGCAATCCGCAGACTTTGTGCAGTCCCATATTGAAGCGCTGAAGAGTGACAGAGAACTACTGATTAAGAATCGCGAATCCTTGATTGCCAACATCGAGACGGCAATGGCGAAAGGTACTCAGATTGCGGTTGAACTACGCAATGCGGAAAGGGCCTTAACAACGGTGACGGACGCGATTGGCCCGTTGCGTGAACAACTCGCCGTGATTACTGCGCAGCTGACAGCGGCTGAAAGAGAGTCCGAGCGATTAGATGACGCTGCCGCCGAGATTGATAGCCTGCAGCAATCTATTGATCGCTGGATCGTTGATGCAAATCAGTATTCGATGCCCCAAACATCTGTAACAGATATTGATGAGAAGCTGAAAGCCTTCACGGATCTGTTGCGAAAATATTTAGTTGCACTTGGTCATAGCGAAGTGAAAGCCGTCAACAGCAATGACGTGGTTGTTGACAAGGAAGACTACATTCCTTATATGAATGGTCGACGACTGAGGGGATTGGGATCGGCGAGCGATCAACCACGTCTCGTCGCTGCGTATAGCCTCGCACTCGCTGCAGCCTCAGAGAAGGCGGGCGGCAAACATCCGGGTTTTTTAATCCTAGACGAACCATTACAACAGAACCCGGATCCTAACCACAGAAAGCAGTTCGTAGAATTTTTGGAAAAACAAATTGCACAAGACTCCAAGTTCCAGACCCTGCTCTTCACATCTCTGTATCCTACCGAGATCGAGCGGCTCCGAAAAAAGGGAACGATGGTCATTACTCCCGATGGCCAAAAGCTCGGTCAAAAGCTTCTCAAGTTGATGCCAAAGCCGGAACAACCGACTGAAAAAGAGAATCTTGCCGACAACAAAGCAACATCACCCGCACAGACTGAAGCAAAGGTAAAGGACACCGAGATTTCGGGAAAAAAGATTGACTGAAAGTAGTTGTGCCGGATTGAGTGCCTGCTTTAGAATTTCGACCCGGATGGAAACCAACGTAAATCATTGGTTTTAAAGATGGTGGGCGGTGAGGGACTCGAACCCCCGACTTCCTGCTTGTAAGGCAGGCGCTCTAACCAACTGAGCTAACCGCCCCTGATGAAGGGACTGACGGGGCGTGTGAAATTTGAAAATCAAAAAAGTTCACCCGCACGAACCGTCTTTGGCAGTATAGAGTCTGCCGTGAGCCCGGGTCAAAAATCTGTTCTGAGAGAACGCACGACGCCGCGATCTCAAATTTCAAATTGCAAGTTCTGAATCATAAAATCCGTTATCGTGTATCATCCCTTGTTCACCCTATCTCAGGAGACATTTTCAATGCTTCGATTGCTTGTGGTCATCGTGATGCTCGCCGGCGCTGCCTTTTTGTTTGCTCAAACCAAGAAATCAGACAAAGCTGCACCTGCTGCTTCACCCGCCCCAACTGCTTCGCCTGCTCCAGCCAAGGCCGCTGGTCCGGACCAGACCACTGGTAAGCCCAAAAGCACGGCATCTGGAGTCGAATACTGGGACACAAAAGTTGGTACCGGTAAGGAAGCCACCACCGGCAGAAACGTTACGGTTCACTACACCGGATGGCTCAACAATGGCAAAAAGTTTGATAGCTCCCGCGATCGCGATGAGCCCTTTGACTTTGTTCTGGGCGGCCACCAGGTGATCACCGGCTGGGATGAAGGCGTAGTCGGCATGAAAGTCGGCGGAAAGCGCCAGCTCAGGATTCCTCCAGCCGCCGGTTATGGATCGCGCGGCGCCGCGCCCGTCATCCCACCCAACGCGACTCTGGTGTTTGACGTGGAATTGCTTGAAGTTCGCTAAGCACCGATCTAAATATCTAAACACCGACGCATGCTAAACAAATGGCGATTGCGGATTGGAGCTGACCTTTGACCAAGTCGTCCGGGGCTCCATCCGCAGTCTTGCACTCATTCCCTACCCGACCCAAGGCGAGTCACCACAAAGACAACTGTTCGTCCCACGCTCGTCCGTTTGGCCCTACTTCTCTTCTAGTCACTCACCTGGGGCTTGCTCGTGAGTTCGATAGCATGCCAATGCCGTGCTTAGTTCGCATCTTAAGAATACTTTTAAGTCGAAATAACCCTTTTTTTAAAAAGTCTCATGATTCTCTTAAAGACTTGGGTTAGAATGCCTGCGCCACTTCGACCATGGACCCTCAAGAGCTGTCAGCGCAAGAACTTGTGCAGCTTTGTCTTGACCACAACCAGAAAGCTGCCTGGGAAGAGTTTGTACGACGGTACCAACCGCCGGTTGCCTGTGCGGTCAGGCGGTCCGTACGGCGCTGGGTCACACCTTCCCCTGCCTTAGTGGACGACCTTGTCCATGACACATACCTCAAGTTATTCGCCAATGATTTCCGCGCTCTGCGAGAGTTCGATTTTCAACATGAGAATGCGGTCTTTGGTTTCCTGAGAACTGTTGCGTCAAACGTGGTCATGGACCATTTTCGCGGTAAAGGCAGCAAAAAGCGCGGCGGCCTTCAGGAAGATGTAAGCCTGGATGAGGCGCCCAGTTTCGTGCCTGCATCGCACAACACCGTTCAGAAAGTGGATCGCGAAATCACTATCCGTGAAGCCGATGAGGTCCTCAAATCGCAGTCCTCAGATCCAAATTTCGTTCGCGATTACTGCATCTTCTGGCTCTATTACCGGCATGGCTTCACCGCCAAAGCTATCTCTCAGCTGCCCAGCATTGGATTGAAAGTAAAGGGCGTTGAAAGTACTCTACTTCGTCTGACCAAACTGGTTCGATCCAGGATGCGCCGCGCCGTAGAAGGTTAAGATCACCGTTTGCAACATGTCCCGACGAGATGTCGATTGGCATTGCGGTCCGATTTAAAATGAAAGCTGCAGAGTCAAGCAAGCTTGCGATTGAACAGCAGACTGTCCCGTGTTGGCCTTTGTGCGGCGGTCGCCTTCAAACGTTTGATTGACAATAAGTTACGTTACGCTGACATAAGACATGTTGATTCTCAGAAAAAAGGATGATGGCTTGCTTTTACGTTAAATATTACGAGGGGCAAAGTGGTTAAAAGTTTTGAGCATTTGAGCAATGCTCAACTCGAGCAATACGGGACCGACAGTTTTCCGGGAACTTCAGACGACGCCCACATTGTTGAGGCGCACCTGGAGAACTGTGACTATTGCCGCTCCCGCGTTCTCGAACATCAACGTGCACGGTTCGGGTTCCTGGCCGACTCTCCCGTGGAGCCAGGTTCCAAACCCGACCCCGCTCTATCTAGCGCCTGCATCCTGTCCGGCGGCTCCTCAATCGACGGCAAGCCCTCAACCTCCAGCAATCTCTCGAACTTAGGCGGCTCTTCAAACTCCGCTGGCCCCTCAAGCTCCGGCGATCCCTCGACTTCCGTCGGTTTCTCGAGCTCAGGCAGCTCCTCAAACTCCGCCGGCTACTCGAACTCTGCCGGCTTCTCGAACGTGGGTGGTTCATCGAATTCCGCTGGCCTTTCGAGCTCGGGCGGCCCCTCAAACTCCGACGGCTTCTCGAACTCCAGCGGGCCCTCGGACAAAGACCTCCAAGACTTCGCCGCCGGCATCCTCTCTCCAGACAAAGCGCTCGCGATGACCCAGCACGTCGCCACATGCCCGCACTGTGCGTCCATCCTTCGCATTTTGAGTGAAGATTTCGCTGATGATTTGACCCCCGACGAAATCAAAGCCGAAAACGAAATGCTGGTGCAACTGAATAGCTCCACGCCAACGTGGCAAAAAGATATGGCTCGCCAGGCGATGAACGCGAACCGCAATGCCTCTGCTAACCAGATTCTCAGTGTATCTACCGGCTTAGCCTCTGGCTCCAAAGGCGTAACTTCTGGCTCCAAAGACTTAGCGTCCGGATCTAAAGACTTATTTTCTGGCTCCAAAGACTTATCTTCGCCCGATTCAGTTTCGAACGACCGCGCACAGAGCGCCCGCACGCAGAAGATATTCCCCTGGCCGGTACGCCGAATGCTCGCTCCGGCGGCCATCGCCGCAAGTGCCCTGATCGCCTTCGGACTCTGGTTCACCCAGCGCGACACTCCGGAAAAGGTCGAAAAACTCCTCGCCCAGGCCTACACCGAACAACGAACGATGGAGATGCGAATCCCTTACGCTGCCCATGCAGACTTCAGGCAAACTCGATCCGGCGAAAGCGCCTCTCTGCTCAACTCGCCAGCAGCCCTCCGCAAGGCCGCCGAGATCATTGCAAGTCATCTGAAAAACAACCCTGACGATCCAAATTGGCTGTTGCTCAGCGCACAGTTCGATCTGCAGGAAGGACGCTATGAAGCGGCACTTGCCGCGTTAGATAAAATTGAAATGACCTCATTCACAAGTGCTCCTGATTACCTGATTACAAGATCGATGGCTTTCTATCTGAAAGCTGAATCGCAGCCAGAAAGCCATCAGTCTTACGGTGAAGCGGTAGACCTACTAGGCAAAGTCTTGCAGCAGAATCCGAACGACCGTGTGGCTCTTTTCAATCAAGCTTTGGCATGCGAGAGAATTCCAGCGATGGAGTGCGCCCTATCTGATTGGCAAAGGCTGATCAAGCTTGACGACGGTAGTGGATGGGCAGCGGAAGCCCGCGAACACCAGAAACAAATCCAGGAAAAAAAAACTCTCGGGCGTTAGCTCTAGTACGTTCCAGCGACGACGAAATAACTAACGATCTCGCAAAAGCAACAGCGTTAGAACCGATTCAGACCGAGGCACTCCTTGAAATCGCCTCGGCGAAATGGCTCACTGAAGCTGGCATGAAAGCTGCTCTTCAGCACCTTCGAACTGTGCTACGAACGAATCATCAAGATAGTTGGCTGGCCGAATTTCTAAAAGCTGCCCCCAGCCCAAAAGCAAACGCATTACTTGAGGAAGCACTAGCCGCAAATCGGCGGGGTGATTTAGATAGCGCAATTGAAGCGTCAGAATCCGCAAAAAGACTCTTCAAGAAAGTCGGCAACAATCCGGGTGTTGTCCGTTCCCAATTTGAACACCTCTATGCTCTTCGCCGTAGTTCACAGGGAGTGAGATGCGCCGACGAATCTAACGCTCTGTTCAGTGCGTTAGAGCATTCCAACTTTTCGTGGTTGCGAACGCAAGTCCTAATTGAGCGTTCATCGTGCCTCGCAATGATTGACCACCTTGATGATGCGTGGGCAGCATCTCTCCGTGCTCGGGACTCCGCCGCCCGTGCCCATTATCCATCTCTGCAGCTCCGCGCCATTGCAATGGAAGCAGCACTCCATGCAAATGAGGGCCGGCTGGAACAAGCGTGGGCGGCTACTGAAAATGGGCTCGGCTTTTTCCTTAACCAATCTTTCCCACCGGAAAGGGGCTTCCAGTTCTACTCCGAGCTCGAATTTTCAGCTGAAGAATCTGACCAGTGGCATCTCGCTGCACTGTTACAACAGGAAGCAATTGCTTACATCAGCTCCATTGGCCGTCTTGATTTCGAAGCCACGGCACATTTTCACCTCGCCGCGGTTGAAGAATCTCTCGGCGAATCCAAAATTGCTCGTGACGAGGTTTCGATAGCACAATCACTCCTCAACAGAATGTCTCACCTGCCTCCAATATGACAGGCAGGCCGGGATGGATTTCGAAGCGCGCCACTTTTATGCTGAGCATTGCATTGCGCCAGGAAACGAAGGTTTGATTAAACTGTTCCAATCCGCCAAGACCGCATTTGGAAGCCCTTTCAGCGATATTTTCGATTTGAAGATGACCCAGACCAAAATCCCTTCCGCCGAACTTTCGAAAAAATACGAAAAAACAAGAAAAAAGATGGCAGCTCTAGACGACGATGACTACAACGACGAAGCCGCCCTTCGGGAACTTCGGTATGTGAAACATAACCCTTGTAAGCCTTTTGAGACTGCTGCAGATCGCTTTTCAATTCAGCAATCGCTTAAACAACGCCATGGACATGGCTACGATGAAGCAAAGGACTTTGAAAATCGTTTGATTCGAACTGCTAACTGTCCCCAGTTTGGGATAGTTTCAACCTAGTCGGATAGTGTGTTTAGAGGTAGACCGAAGACGGGAACAGAGCTTCGGCCCTACGCTAGTTCGATCAAATGGCGTTGTCTGCGCTTAAAATAGGTGGCAATCAGTGTGCTCCACTCCCTTTTCATCCGCCCCACGATCTGATTCAAACGACGAAATGTCCCTAATTCGGAATCGTCCAAACATAGCAACGCCGAAAAGGCTTTAGCGTAGTGCGGCTTTACGGTATCCTCTCTCTTCCCCCTGGAGGATACCGTGCCCTTATTTCTGCGTCGCGCACTTCTATCACTTGCCTTTTCTCTGATCGCTATTCCCGCATTAGCCCAGCAGTCATTCGCCCAACAAACTCCTGCCCCCAACTCCTCCGCCCAGCCACGCTCTTCGCACGCTGCGCAACATCGCAAGACGGCAGCGCTATCGGCAGCGCAGAATGCTCTCCAGCCTGCGCCGCTCGCTCAGGTTGATCCCGGCCTGCTCAAGCCTTTGCACTGGCGTTCCATCGGGCCCTATCGTGGAGGACGCACGCGCGCCATCGCCGGCGTTCCCAGCCAGCCCAGCGTCTTCTATATAGGTGTCTGTAACGGCGGAGTCTGGAAGACCGACGATTACGGTCGCACCTGGAAGCCCATCTTTGACGATCAGCCTACCGGCTCCATCGGCTCGGTCGCAGTCTCCCTGTCCGATCCCAACATCGTTTATGTTGGCAGCGGTGAAGGCCTGCACCGGCCTGATCTCTCCGTTGGCGACGGCATCTTCAAATCCACTGACGCCGGCAAAACCTGGACGCATCTCGGCCTGCGCGACGGCCAACAGATTCCTCAGCTCGCCGTTGATCCCCGCGATCCCAACAAGGTCTTCGCCGCCGTCGCCGGACATCCTTATGGGCCCAATAAAGAGCGCGGCGTCTATCGCTCCACTGACGGTGGCCAGAGCTGGCAGCAGGTCCTGGGCAAGGACGAAAACGTCGGAGCCTCTGACGTCCTCATCGATCCCACTGACTCCAATATCGTTTATGCCACCTTGTGGGAAGCACGCGAAGGCGCCTGGGAAAACGGCGCATGGAACGGCACCGGCGGCGGTCTGTTTAAATCCACTGACGGCGGCGCAACGTTTCAGCAGCTCACCGGCGGACTGCCCGCTGGCGTGGTCCAGTCCCACATCGCCATTGCCGATAGCAACCCCAAAATACTCATGGCTTCCGTCGCCACCAAAGAAGGTGTAAAGCTCTATCGCAGTGAAAACGCCGGGCAGAACTGGGCCGTCATCACCACGGACGATCGACCGGCGGGCCGTATCGGCGGCGGTGATCTTTCCGTTCCCCGCTTTGATCCCAAGGATCCAAACATTGTTTATGTCACCAGCACGGTCACTTGGAAATCCATCGATGGAGGTAAAACATGGAAAGGTTTCCGCGGCGCTCCCGGTGGTGACGACTATCAGAATGTATGGGTCAATCCCAACGACCCGCGCATCATTATTCTGGCCAGCGATCAGGGAGCCATCGTGACCGTGAACGGAGGCGAGAGCTGGGGCTCATGGTACAACCAGCCCACCGCGCAGATGTATCACGTGAATGCTGACAACGCATTTCCCTATCGCGTCTGCAGCGGACAACAGGAAAGCGGTTCGGCGTGCGTCGCCAGCCGCGGGAATGACGGTCAGGTAACCATTCGTGAATGGCATCCTGTTTCAGCCGAAGAGTACGGCTACGTTGTCCCTGACCCGCTCGACCCCGACACCATCTATGGCGGCAAACTCACGCGTTATGACCGGCGCACCGGACAGGCGCAGCAGATTCTTCCCAAGGCTTTCCGCTCGCAGAACTTCCGCGTGGTCCGCACCGAACCTATCGTTTTCTCACCGAAAGATCCGCACACGCTTTACTTCGCTTCCAACAATCTGTGGAAGACCACCAATGGCGGACGCAGCTGGACGCAGATATCGCCCGACCTTACCCGCAAGGATTTTGCTGTTCCGGCAAGCATTGGCAAATTCAGCACTGAGCCCACGGCCAAGCCAACGCAGCGCGGCGTGATTTACGCCGTGGCCCCGTCGCCGCTGGACATCAACCGCATATGGGCCGGCACCGATGACGGTCAAATCCAACTCACTGTTGATGGCGGCAAGAAATGGACCAACGTCACGCCCTCTGACATGCAGCCGTTCCAGAAAGTATCAATCCTTGAAGCCAGCCACTTTGATCCGCAAACCGCGTACGCAGCCATCAACACCTTGCGGCTGGATGATCTGCGTCCGCACATTCTTCGCACGCACGATGGCGGCAAGTCATGGTCACAGATCGTCGCCGGCATCCCGGAAAATGAAAACGTCAATGTCGTCCGCGAAGATCCCGTTCGTCGCGGGCTGCTCTTTGCCGGCACTGAACGCGCCGTCTATGTTTCTCTTGACGATGGCGACCACTGGCAGTCGCTCCGCAATGACATGGCGCCAAGCTCCGTGCGCGACGTCATTATTAAAGATGACGATCTTGTCGCCGCAACCCACGGGCGCGGCTTCTGGATCATGGATGACATCACGCCGCTCCGCCAGGTCGAGCAGAAAACAATCACGTCCAATGCTTATCTGTTCAAGCCCCAGACGGCCACGCGCGTTCGCTGGTCCATGAATCCTGATACGCCCCTGCCGCCGGACTTCCCTGCCGGTGAAAATCCGCCGGATGGCGCTGTCATTCATTACTACCTGCAATCCGCATCCACCTCAGCGGTCACACTTGAAGTTAAAGACGCCGCCGGGAAAGTTGTGCGCTCTTATTCCAGCGCGGAGAAACCCGAACCCATTGATCCCATGTTGAACATCCCCACATACTGGGTGCGTCCGCCGCAAACGCTCTCGGCGGAAGCAGGCATGCATCGCTTCCTGTGGAACATGCATTACGCTGACATTCCCGGGCTTGATGCTGAATATCCCATCTCGGCCGTGCCTCACAATACTGTGCCGCAACCTTCAGGAGCATGGGCCAATCCCGGCACATACACTGTGGTGCTCACCGTCAATGGCAAGAGCTATACACAACCCCTCACCATCAGAATGGATCCACGCGTGAAAACGCCGCCGTCCGCATGGCAGGCACAGTTCTCAACGTCGCAGGAGATAACACAACGCCTGCTGACTCTTGTTCCCGCCGCAACGCAGGCTGCAGATGTTCGTAAGCAATTGCAGGATCGTTTGAAATCGGCTCCGGCCGGCAGTGAGATCGCCGCCGCCGTGACTGCTTTTAACGAGCAAATGAACAGCGTGCTTGGCGCCGCCGGACGCCGTCCCGGCCCAGCCAATGATCAGCCTACTCTCGCCGGACTGCGCGTAAAGTACCTTACGCTTCTCGGCGTATTGCAGGAAGCAGACGATGCTCCCACCACGCAGACGGAAAACGGCATTGCTGAAGTGGAGCAGCAGTTCCCACAAGTCATGAAGCAATGGCAGAACGTGAAAGACACGCAGCTTCCCGCGTTGAATGAAAAGCTGAAAGCGGTGAACCTGCCGGAGATCAAACTGGCCGCGCCAGATCCGCACGCAACCGCCTCGGCGCAGGACAAAGACGAAGAGTAGCGACGAAGAATCTGGACATAGGCGCGTCATCCCGAAGGGCGTTGAGTTCTCGAGCGTTTTCTTCAGCTCGGGAACCGCCCTGAGGGACCTTGCGCTTGCTCGCCATTGCATTCGCGTTGATTCGCGGCAAATTGCGCCTTTCTCCGTGTCTCCGCGCCTCCGTGGTGAATCCTTTACATGATTGATTGACACGATGCAGCCATCCCATTAATCTCGCTCCATCGGAGTACCCCATATGAATTTGCGACTATTTGCCGCTTGCCTCATTCTTTTTGCCTGTTCCATGTCCGCTTTTGCTGACGATGATCACCATCACATGGGCCCCAATGACAAGCTCGGCAGCGTGTCTTTCCCCATCTCATGCAAGCCGGAGTCGCAGAAGCCCTTTGAACTCTCGGTCGCAATGCTGCATTCCTTCGAATATGAGCAGGCGGAAAGCGGGTTCAAGCAGGTCGCCGCCAAAGACCCGCAATGTGCCATGGCGTACTGGGGGCAATCTTTAACATTGTTCCATCTGCTCTGGGCCCGTCCGTCGAAGGCTGACTTGCAGCGCGGCCATGAACTGGCTGAGAAAGCCCAGCAGCTCAAGCCGAAGACTAAACGCGAACAGGAATATGTAGACTCGGTCGCCACGCTTTACCAGACCGGTGATCTCGAACACAAAAAGCGCTTGGCGAACTACGCCACAGCGATGGAGACAGTCGCCAACGACAATCCTAAAGACACTGAAGCCCAGGCGTTTTACGCCGTAGCCCTGCTGGGCGCAGCCCCTGAGGACGATCCCACGCACGCGCAGGCCAAAAAAGCTGTCGCTATCCTGACCAAGATTTTTGAAGTACAGCCTGACCATCCCGGCATTGCTCACTACATCATTCACAGCTGTGACAATCCGCAGATGGCGCCCCTCGGCCTGGCCGCCGCGCGTGAATACGCAAAGATTGCGCCGGCTTCGCCACATGCCGTACACATGCCGTCGCATATCTTTGCCCGCCTTGGATTGTGGCAGGACTCCATCGCCTCCAATGCCGCTGCCCTGAAGACTGCAGACAAAATGGCAGAGATGAATTTCCACACCGCACACCATCGCATGCACGCCATGGACTACATGCATTACGCCTATCTGCAAGTTGGCGATGATCAGAACGCCAGAGCTGTCAGCGATGCCATGTCTAAAATGAATCGCGCGGACATTGAAACGGAATATCAGGATTATTACGACGACATGGTGAGCAGCATGGCAGCCCGCTATGCCATCGAACGCCGCCAATGGAAAGAAGCTCTGGCGTTGCAGCCACTGGAAAAGGCCCGGCCGCAGCAACAAGTTGTCACCTACTGGGCACACGCCGTTGCCGCCGGACATCTTCATGATGCAGCCGCCGCCCAGGAAGCGCTCAAGCATTACGACGAACTGGTGGAAACCATACGCAAGTCTTCCACCTCCTACCATGCCGACCTGCTGAAAAACGAGCACAAGGAAACGCAGGCATGGGCCGCCTATGCGGAAGGTAAGAAGGACGAAGCAATCGGCACCCTGCGCGAAGTAGCAGACACGCAGGACAAAGTCGGCAAGGGTGAGACAGAATCCCCGGCGCGTGAAATGCTGGCGGACATGCTGCTGGAAACCAATCGCCCTAAAGAAGCGCTCGCCGAATATGAAGTCGCGCTCAAGACCGATCCCAATCGCTTCAATGAACTGAACGGCGCGGCCCAGGCGGCGGAAAAACTCGACCAGAAAGAAAAAGCCGGACAGTATTACGCCCAGCTTCTGAAAAACTGCCAGGGCATCGATTCTGATCGTCCAGAACTGGCGAAAGCGAAAACACTGGTGGCTACAAAATAGCTCACGTGTCTGGCAAAGCTGAGTTTAAAAAAATATTCGATTTTGACAATCTGCCTTCCACTTGGCGGCTGATCAGCCTTTGTCTCGACTGGAACGGCGAACCGCTTCTTCTTGCTCAAGAAGGTAAGCCTCCTTATCCACGGGAACGCGATATTGAAATTCTGTCTGAATGGAAGAATGCCGCCCCAACCGCTCATCACGTCGTATTCTTTGAAAATGGGGCTGAACGAATCGTCAGTTTTCCTGAAGCCCGGGGAAACATTACGAGTTTCGCTCAACGTTACCAGGACGGTTGGCTGCTTGCAGACGCTCGCGGCGGCAGCGCCACAATCTTTGGTTCCTCGGGGAAGCCATTACAGCGGCTTGACTTGGGTGACGCCAGTAAGGACGTGCAGACAACGGATCAGGGAAGCATTTGGGTCAGCTATTTCGACGAAGGAGTGTATGGTGGCGGAGTTGGAGGCGCTGGCCTTGTGTGTTTTGACGGCGCCGGGAAACGCATCTTTGAATATGCGGAATGGGCAGAAAAGAACCATGTGCCCTCCATTGACGATTGTTACGCGCTGAACGTAATGAATGACGATGAAGTCTGGCTGTCTTACTATTCAGATTTTCCTCTTGTTCAAATCAAGCGCTTCAAATTGGCGAACATCTGGAAAGAATTTGGGCCCATCGCTCATGGCTTCGCCGTGCAATCTCAAACCGTGACTTACAAGAAGGCGTATGTACGAAATCAATTGTTTCAATGTTCCCTCGAAAATCTGTCTCATCATAAAGAGCTTGAGATCGTCGACCTGGATGGCTACACGATAGAGGGGGAATGGACTATCGTCGCGCGGGGCAGGGCTTTATATTTAATGACGGCCAGAGCACTTTACGAGATGATTTCCGCTGAATAAACCAATCACTTTAAGGAGCCAATTGTTGCCCGACACCCATCCCGTTCTCGATCCTCGCACGCAGTGGTTCCTGCAATTCCTTAAAGATCTCAACCGTCCACAAGTCTGGGAAGTTACGGTCGATCAGGCACGCGCCATGCAGGTCAAAGGCCAGGAACTGTTTCCCGTCACTAAGTTGCCCGCCCAGTTTGAAGACCGCACCATTCCCGTTGGTCCGCGCGGCAATGTGCAGATCAGGATTGTCCGTCCCGAAAACACAACCAGTACTCTGCCCGTTGTGATGTACTTTCACGGCGGCGGATGGGTCCTGGGCGACGCCACCACCTACGATCGCTTCCTGCGCGATATCACCAACGCCACTGGCGCTGCCGTTGTCTTCGTGGAATACCGCCGATCGCCGGAAGAGCGCTTTCCCGTCCCGCTGGAAGAATGTTATGCCGCCACAAAATGGCTGGCCGAGCACGGCGCGGAGATCAACGTTGACGGCAGTCGCATCACCGTCGCGGGCGACAGCGCAGGCGGCAACATGGCCACGGTGGTCTGCCATCTTGCCAAACAACGCGGAGGGCCTCGCATTCTCGCCCAGGCGCTGCTCTACCCGGCCACCGCGAATCCTGCCTACAAATCGCAATCGTGCTGTGATTTTGCTCAGGGTTACTACCTGACGGAAGAAGCCATGAACTGGTTCTGGCGACAATATGTACCTGACGCGTCGAATGACACCGTCCCCACAGCAGCCCCCATCTTCTCTTCACCAGATCAACTCAAAGACCTGCCGCCCGCGCTCATCATCACTGCCGAATGTGACGTGCTGCGCGACGAAGGGGAAGCTTACGCTCGTAAGCTCTCTCAAGCGGGAGTGTCCGTAACCTGCACGCGATACCTGGGCTCAATCCACGGATTCATGGGCGCCAACGCCCTGGCAGAAACGCCTGCCGCCAAAGCGGCCACAGCGCAGATGAATGCGTTCCTCAAATCCTCTCTGATTTAAGCATCGCAATCGCCCTTCGGCCTTGTCCTGACGCTCGTCCTATGTATAATCCCTTGACTTAAAATTCTTGCCCGACCACCTTGTGAGGGGATATCAGCATGCGTTTGAAACAGACGGTTAGCGGAATTCTTGCCTTATCGTTGTCGTTGTTCGCCATCGGCTGCCAGAAAGGCGGCGGAAACACGACCAAGGTCGGCGTCATCACTTCTCTCACCGGCAGTCAGGCGGCGTTTGGCGAAGCCCACAAAAACGGCTATGCCATCGCCCTCGATGAGATCAACGCCAAGGGCGGCGTTCTGGGCAAGAAGATCGAACTGGATATGTATGACGACCAGAGCAAGACCGACCAGGCCGTGCAGGGCGTATCCAAGCTGATTGACCAGGACCACGTGTCCATTCTGCTGGGCGCCTACTCCAGTGAGAACACCAAGGCCATTATTCCCGCAGTCATACAACGCCAGATTCCTTTGATCATTCCCACAGCCACGGCAGACAACGTGATGGACTCAAAGTCGCCATGGATTTTCCGCATCTGCGCAGGCGCCGCCGATTACGCCAAAGCCACACTCGACTTCCTGAAGGCGAACGGCAATCCCCGCAAGATCGCCATCGTGTTTGAGAACACCAACTTTGGCCAGGCAAACAGCAAAGCCATGCAGGCAGCCGCCAAGGCTGATGGCATGGACATTGTCGCCTTCGAATCGTATGAAGCCAAGTCGCCGGATTACAAATCCGTGCTGCAACGCGTGAAGCAGTCAAATCCTGACGTGATTTACTTCTGCTCATACCTGCTGGACGCGGGCACGTTGATGCGTCAATCGCAGGAAGTGGATCTCAATCCCAAATACTTCACCTCAGCGGGAACTGGATTCGCCGCTGCTGAATTCCCCACCGCCAAGGGCGCAGGCAAGAACGCCGAGTATACCTTCTCCACTTCGCAATGGCTGCCCGCAGCCCAGTGGCCCGGTTCCAAAGAATTTGACGCCGAATATTTCAAGCGTTTCAACTCGCATCCGGCCTATCACGCCATTCAGGCATATGCTTCCCTCCAGGCAGCAGCCAAAGCCATGAATGACGCCGGCTCGCTGGACGCCGCCAAAATTCGCGACGCCATCAAGGCCCTCAACCAGCCCATGACCCCCTTCGGCCCTGTTCACTTTGACGCCGGCGGACAGAACCAGCATCCCGTGCTGATCACTCAGGTGCAGGGCGGTCAATACAAAGTCGTGTTCCCGACTGACGCAGCCGACGGCAAGCCAATCATCCCGGCGCCCAAATGGAGCGAACGCAAGTAAGCCGGCTCTCAAGCAAGTCATTTTCTGACGGAGAGAGGACGCGAAAGCCTTGACAGCTTTTCTGCAAGCCTGCATGAACGGCCTGCTGACCGGAGCGCTGTACGCGCTCATCGGCATGGGGCTCGCCTTGATCTTTGGCGTCATGCGCATCGTCAACTTTGCTCATGGCGCCTTCCTGATGGTGGGCATGTATGCCACGTACATTCTCTTTGATCGCCTGAAGATCGATCCCTATATCGGCTTTTTGCCCGCGGGATTATTCCTCTTTGCTTTCGGCTTTCTCGTCTACCGCGCACTGATTCAACCCATTCGTGACCGTTCAGATTTCATGCAGATCCTCATGACCACCGGGATCTCTCTGATCCTGGTCGATACAGCACAGCTCGCCTTTGGCGCGGACTATCACCAGACCAACCTCGCCCTGGTGAATAAGACGTTGCGTTTCGGGCCATTCGGATTGAACGCCGCGGCGGTGCTCTCCTTCGTCATCGCGTCGGTCTTCATCGTCGGGCTGCAACAGTTCGTCGTCCGCAGCCGTACCGGGCAGGCGCTGCGGGCCATTGCACAAAATCGTGAAGTGGCGCCGCTGATGGGCATCAACGTAACTCGCATTCAGGGCATCAGCTTTGCTCTGGGCATTGCCTTCGCTGGAATCGCCGGTGGCTTGCTCCTCCCGGCGCTCTATCTTTTCCCCAGCGTTGGCGAAGATTACACCCTCAAGGCCTTCGTCATCGTGGTGCTCGGTGGCATGGGATCGATTGAAGGTGCAGCCATGGGTGGACTTGCGCTCGGCATCGCCGAGAGCCTCACCAGTCTCTACATTGGCAATCAGTGGGCGCTCGCCGTTGATTTTGTCCTCTTCCTGCTGATGCTTTCACTCAAGCCCAGCGGCCTCTTCGGGAGGCAGCGCGCATGAATGAACTTCAGGGCTGGCGTCTGTACTCACTCATTGCCCTTGGCCTTATCGCCGTCGCTCTTCCGATTTTTATTCAGAATGACTACCTGATGCAGGTCTTCTTCCGCATTGCATTGTTCGCGGCCCTAGGACTGGCATGGAACCTGGTGGGCGGTTATGCCGGCCAGCTCTCTCTCGGGCATGCCGCGTTCTTCGGACTGGGCGCGTACGGATTGGCAATTGCCTCGGCTCACGGAGTTCCCCACTGGATCGCCTTCATCCTTGCGCCACTGCTGGCAACGGTTTTCGCCGCGATAATCGGCAAGATCGTTTTTCGACTGCGCGGACCTTATTTCACGCTTTCCACCATCGCCTTTGGTGAAGTTCTGCGCCTTATCGCGACCAATCTCGCCATCACTGGCGGAGCCATCGGCCTCTCCGTTCCCGCATTATTTTCCAGACACGGATTCTGGCGCTGGTTTTATTACTGCGCCGTTGCCCTGGCTCTGTTCACTTTCCTGATCAATGCATGGACCTCTCGTTCGCGCTTTGGCTATTACCTGATGGCGATCCGCGAAGATGAAGACACCGCCAGCGCCGTCGGAATTGATACCGCGAATTACAAACTGCGGTCGCTGCTGATCAGCGCCTTTCTCACTGCTCTGGGCGGCGCGCTCTATGGCAGCGCATTCCAGTTCATCGTGCCGGACAGCATTCTCAACATCGATATCTCCGTTCAGATGGCCATCATTACCATGCTGGGCGGCGCCGGCACTCTGATTGGCCCAATCGTCGGCGCAATCCTGCTGCTTTCCGCGTCGGAGCTATTCAAAAACCAGTTTCAGGAAAGCCACCTGCTCATCTACGGAATCCTCATCGTTGTGGTTGTGCTCTTCCTGCCGGAAGGAATCGTTGGCGGCTTTGAACGAAAAGTACGCGCACAGAACAAACCACCGCTGCCTCCATCTCTCGCGCCGACTGCGCCCGTCACCACCGCGGCTCCTGGTCAGGGAGGCAACTGATCATGGCCGCCATACTCGAACTTCGTGGCGTGACCAAGCGCTTTGGCGGACTCACGGCCGTCAGGAACGTCTCCTTCGCTTTGAACGACCAGGAAATCCTGTTTGTCATCGGCCCCAATGGCGCCGGAAAGACAACCGTCTTTAACCTGATCAGCGGATTCTTTCATCCTGACGAAGGCGCCATAGTTTTTAGTGGCAAGGATATTTCCAGGTTGGCCCCGCACGAGACCTCTCGCATTGGAATTGGGCGGACGTTTCAGATCGTGAAGCCGCTCGCCAGCCTGAGCGTCATTGAAAACGTAATGCTCGGCGCATTCATGCATACCGGCAATCTGAAACAGGCAGAACACGAAGCGGAAAAAATTCTCGACTTCCTGCAGATGTCGCATGTCAAAAAGTTTCAGGCCCGCGGGCTGCCTCTGGCTGCGCTGAAGCGTCTGGAAATCGCACGCGCACTGGCCACCAAACCAAAACTGATTCTGCTCGACGAAGTAGTCTCCGGCCTCACTACCAGTGAGGCCCTGGCCCTGGCTGATCTCATCAAGCGGCTGCCGGAGTGGGGCGTTAGCGTGGTGGGCGGCGTGGAACATGTGATGAAGGTCGTGATGAAGATTGCTGACCGCGTCGTGGTGCTGGATTATGGCGCCAAAATCGCCGAAGGCATTCCTGCGGACGTGGTGAAGGATCCCTCCGTCATTGAAGCGTACCTTGGACCGAAGTACAAGGAGTTGGAGCGCTCATGACATCCCCCAATGCGAATCCGGTGACAAGCGAGAGCAACGCAGGCGCGCGTCCGCTGCTGGAACTGGAAAACGTGACCGCGTACTACAAGGACCTGCAGGCACTTTTCGGCGTCACGCTCAAGGTCAATGAAGGCGAGATTGTGACGCTGATCGGCGCCAACGGCGCGGGCAAGACAACCACTCTGCGCGTGATCTCCGGCATGAAACAGCTTGCGGGGGGTACTCTGCGTTTTGCCGGACAGGACGTCTCTCGCGTGCCCGCGCATGAAATGGTAGAACGGGGCGTGAGCCACGTCCCTGAAGGTCGCCAGGTATTTCCGTTTCTCACCGTGCGGGAAAATCTATCGCTCGGCGCCTACGCTCCGCGCGCGCGTGAAAGCATGAAGCAGTCGATGGAAGAACAGTTGGCCTTGTTCCCCCGTTTGGCGGAACGTATGGAACAGCTGGCCGGGACTCTTTCCGGCGGCGAACAGCAGATGGTCGCGATCGCCCGCGGACTGATGGCCAGGCCCCGGCTTCTGCTACTCGACGAACCTTCTCTCGGACTGGCCCCGAAGATCGTGGATGAAGTGTTTGAGAAGATACAGGAAGTCCGCAACAAAGGCATCACCATGCTGATCGTGGAGCAGAACGTAGTCAGCGGCCTCGCCATCTCCGACCGCGGTTACGTGGTGCAGAACGGTTCCATCGTCCTGGAAGACGCGTCTAAAAATCTCCTGAATAATGACATGGTACGCGCGGCTTATCTGGGGCTGTAAAAGCTCTTACCGCGGATTTGCGCGAACCGCGGATCAACCCTTCCTCAGCCGCGAATAAACGCGAATCAAGCAAAAGAACTGTGTTTCGCTCGGGGTTGAGCAGGCATTTATGCCTGCGATTAAAGCAAGTTGTCATTCTGATCGGAGTCGGAGCGCATGCGACGACGCAGTCGAAGAATCTATGCATCTGTTCGCTTTTATCGTAGTGTTTGCCACACATTCTATGCGGCTTCAGTCGGTCCGCGAATAAAGCAAAAGAAATGTGCTTCCCTCGGGGTGGAGCAGGCATTTATGCCTGCGTTCACAGCGCAAATAGCTATCGGCTTTAACCGCTGAGGTTAGTAATGCCGCTGACTTTCGAATTGAATCAGGGCTCGGGCCGTCCACGCGACCGAGCCCGCTGCAACAGGAGCCTCTTGGACGTGGCTAGCAGCATCGCTGCCAAAGCGGTTTGGAGCGTAGCGACAGAATTAAGGGGAATAAAACTTCACCCGCGAAGTTATGAACAATGCAACAACGATTTTCAATGCACAAGGAGACACTCTAATGAAAAACATTCTCAATCGCACTCTTGCTCTCGCACTCTTGTCAGCCTCCATCGCTGGTTCAGCCGTGGCCGAAACCAAACCTTGCAACGATCAGCAAAACTCGACTCAGTCGGCGAAAGCTGAAAAGCATTCCAGGAAGGCCAAAGAGTCAAAGCCTAAACAGCAGCAGCCGGACAACAGCTTCTACGCCATCTTCGGATAACGCGGCTTTGATCCGCGATAGAACGTTCTCTCCTCACAATGCAACTCACAATGGATACGGCAGCGTCGGGTAATTTTGATGCTGCCGTTTTTTTCCTTCTACGATGCTCGTGTGGCACAGCCGCCCCCGGCTGTGTTCGATTCGCGTTCATTCCCGGCGAATCCACCTGCTTTGACATAAAATGAACTGTGGCAAAGCATTCCATTCATCTGATTGCCGTCGATATCGACGGCACTCTTACCGATCCCGATTACAAGATCTCCTCGCGCAACTATGAAGCTCTGCGCGAAGCACATCGCGCAGGCATAGAGATCGTCCTGGCCACCGGCCGTCGCCATGACTACGCCATGCCTGTGGCCCGCGAACTCGGCTTCCCTATCTGGCTCATCAGTTCCAACGGTGCTCTGGTCAGATCAACCAAAGGCGAGACTGACTTTACTGATCGCCTGCCTGCTAGTTCAGCCAGGAAGCTGATCCGGCACATGGAAGAATTTCGCGGAAACGCGGTGCTTACTTTCGATCGTCCGGCAAACGTGCAAGGCAATGATTCCCTGGTGTTGGAGCGCGTCGACGAACTTAACCAGAGCATCTCGCGATGGATGGACTCAAACCGTCCTTATATAAAGATCGTCTCGCCGCTGGAAGACGCACTCACGGAAGATCCTCTGCAGGCAATGTACTGTGGCTCGGTGAGCAGGATGCTGGCCGCGCAGCAGCGCCTTTCTGAGGCCGATTTTGCTGACGAGTTCACGGTCCTGCGCACGCAGTATGATCATCGGGACCTGAGCATTCTGGACATCCTTACTCGCGATTGCTCTAAAGGCCATGCTCTGCGGAGACATGCGGAAAAACATGCCATTTCGCGCGATGAAATCATGGCCATTGGCGACAATTACAATGATCTGGAAATGCTTGAATACGCAGGAGTTCCGGTGGTAATGGCCAACGCCGATGCAGGCCTTAAACAACGCGGCTTTCACGTGACCGGCAGCAACTCTGAAAATGGTGTGGCTTTGGCCATCGAACAGCTGTTTCGGGCTGGCTTTCCGGCCCTAATTCGAGGACAATAAGCGTCTTGGGTCAAAATGCCTCTTCTTAGACCAATTGCGATCGGAATTCTTCTGTTGGCGGCGCAGGTTTCAGCGTCTGCCGCGGAGGTCGCCGTGCTGCGAAACGGTTCGCAGATCAGCTTCGTGCGCAAGGAAGAGATCAGCCCCGGCACCACCCGCCTTTACCTCGCCAGCGGACACCTGGACATGCCGACCGCTGACATTGAGTCAATCGAAAAGGAAGAAACGCCAGCCCCCTTGCCTGCCGCGAACACAAGCGAGACCGTCGCGAACCCGAATCCGGTTGTGGCCACCATTTCTTCCACGGCAACTCAGCCATCGCAAACAGCAGGCGTTTTACCCGCCACTTCTACTAAACCGTCACGCAACCCGAACTTGACCAGTTTGTGCGTGAGGCCGCGGCAAAGAACCGTCTTGACCCTGATTTTGTGGCCAGCGTGATCCGTGCGGAAAGCAACTTCAAGCCGCATGCCGTATCGCCCAAGGGCGCTCGGGGATTGATGCAACTGATGCCGTCAACGGCGGCGCAACTCGGCGTGACGGATGCGTTCGATCCCAAAGCCAATATCGATGCGGGTACTGCGCACCTGAATTCGCTGCTGAACCTGTATCATGACGACCCAGTGAAGGCCCTGGCTGCCTACAACGCCGGAGCCCATCGCGTGGAGCAGTACCACGGCGTGCCTCCTTATCGCGAAACGCGCGCCTATGTCTCTAAGATTGTGCGCGATTTCAACGCGAAGAAGCGCGCACAAATGAAGACCCTTCCGGCAACTACGACCAAGGTAGCTGGCGCGACTACCACCAAGCCGGCGCCCACGGTTAAGAAGAAAGTCAAAGCCACTCAGCCACAGCAAGCCAGTGTTTCCAGAGCAAACAAGCCTGCTTAAAAGAAGTTCCATTTACAATGATTTGGATCAAGTGTGCGTTGGGCATTGCTCCGTCATACCTTGTACTCAATCCATCTGAATGAATAAGCGAAAAATTCTGCTCACCGCACTGGTCGTGATTGTCCTTGGTGCACTCGTCTATCTCCAGGTCAGGACCTGGAGGAAATTTGACTGGCAGTCTTTCAAGGCCGAAACGGAAGGCGTAAATGTCGGACTGCTGGCTCTGGGCGTTGGCATTATTTACTTCGATTACTATCTGCGCGCTCTGCGCTGGAAGATTCTGCTGCGCCCGGTGTGCGACGTGAAGTCCTCGCGCCTGGCGGCCCCAACCATGATTGGCTTTACCGCGCTGGCCCTGCTGGGACGTCCAGGCGAATTTATAAGGCCATATCTGATTGCACGAAAAGAAAATCTCACTATGTCTTCGCAGCTGGCTGTGTGGGTAGTGGAGCGATTGTTTGATGTCGGTGCCTTCGCCGTAATCATGGCCATCAACGTTTTGGTGTCGCCCGGCCTCAGAGACTTGCCTGGGTTTGCCGGCGGCGTAAAGCGAAAGATCGGAATGTTCCATCTTTCGTCATTTCAGCTTTTTGAGGTATTTGCTTTTGGCTTGTTGCTGGCCGTTCTGGTGGGCGCGCTGTTCGCCTTCCTGATTCGCCGCAATCCAGAAGGTGCGGCAAGCCTGATGGATCGGGTCTTCGGAAAAATTTCGCCGCGTCTGGGCAAAGGCCTTTCCCACCGTGTACACACCTTTGGCCAGGGTCTGGATACCATCCACGACTTCTCATCCTTCCTGCAAATTTCCGGATTGTCCATCGCACTCTGGCTTTTGATTGGCGCAACCTATTATTGCGTGACGCACGCCTATGGCGACGTTGGGCCCGGCATGACCCTTTCCAGCGCCCTGCTGCTGACCGGTGCCAGCGTAGCGGGAGGCACTTTACAGCTGCCTGTTGTGGGCGGTGGCTCCCAGCTCGCGACCATTGGAACCATGGTTGGCGTCTTTCAATTCCCCAAAGAGCTGGCCATCAGCTGCGGCATGATGCTCTGGCTGGTGACGTTTATGTCCGTTATTCCTTTAGGACTGATTCTGGCGCACTTCGAGCATGTTTCCTTGCGCAAACTTCGCGACGAGAGCCAGGTGGAAGAAGAAAAAGCGCTGGAGGAAAGCTAGATGCTATTTTGAATTTCAAATTTCAAATTTCAAATTTAAAATGCCTTCCGCCCCTACCGGTAGCGTCTCCCGTTCTGTCTGATACAATCAACGGTATCCTATCTTCAAGACAGAGTTGTGTTTAGCATCCATGAAATGTCCTTTTTGCGGGTTTGAGAACGATAAAGTTGTCGACTCGCGTGAGAGTAAAGAAGGCGAATCCATTCGCCGCCGCCGTGAATGCCTGAAATGCGAAAAGCGCTTCACCACCTACGAGCGCATTGACGAAATCCCCTACATGGTTGTGAAGAAAGATGGCCGCCGGGAGAAGTTCGAGCGCCAGAAAGTTCTTGCCGGGGTACTTCGGGCCTGCGAAAAACGGCCGATATCCATGGGGAAAATGGAACAAATCGTCAATGACGTGGAGCAGTTCGTGGTGGATTCTCCGGAACGCGAGCGCACCGCCAGCGAACTGGGCGAGTTGATCATGGACCGGCTGAAGCTGATCGATAAAGTCGCCTACATCCGCTTTGCGTCTGTCTATCGCGACTTCCAGGACGTGAGTGAATTCCACTCCGAACTGGAACAGCTGCTCAACGCCAATCCGGAAAAGCAGAAATCGGCAAAGGCGAAGACCTCTTCCAAGCAGTAAATCAAATTAGGCAAGGCAGGTTTGAATGGCACACAAGGTAACGTTGATCCCGGGCGACGGCATTGGTCCGGAAGTCACCAATGCAGCGGTTCGCGTGATTGAAGCCACGGGAGTAAAGGTCGATTGGGAAACTGTAAACGCGGGCGCCCAGGCCTTTGAGAAATACGGCCAGTACATACCCAAGGAACTTACAGAATCCTTTGAGCGCACCCGAGTTGGCCTGAAAGGCCCGGTCACAACGCCGATTGGCGGCGGCTTTGCCAGCATCAACGTTCAGCTTCGCAAGCAGTTTGAGCTTTACTCCAACTTCCGTCCGGTCAAGAGCCTGCCTTCACTTCCCACGCGATTTCCCAATGTTGACCTGGTGATTGTGCGTGAAAACACAGAAGGCGAATATTCCGGTATTGAGCATGAAGTTGTACCCGGCGTGGTGGAAGCCCTGAAGATCATCACGGAGAAAGCGTCAACGCGGATCGCACGCTTTGCTTTCGAATATGCCCGCCGCGAGAAGCGCAAAAAGATACACGCCATCCACAAAGCCAACATCATGAAGATGAGTGACGGTCTTTTCCTGCGCTGCTGCCGTGACGTGGCCAAAGAGTATCCAGAAATCACCTATGGCGAGCACATCATCGATAACACATGCATGCAGCTGGTGATGAATCCGTACCAATATGACGTGCTGGTGATGGAAAACCTCTACGGCGACATCATCTCTGATCTCTGCGCTGCTTTTGTTGGCGGGCTGGGCATGGTTCCTGGCGCTAATCTAGGTGACGGCTACGCCATCTTTGAGGCCGTGCATGGTTCAGCGCCTGATATCGCGGGTAAAGATCTGGCCAATCCCACCGCAGTCCTGCAATCTTCCGTGCTGATGCTGCGTCATCTGCACGAAGTGGAGGCCGCGGACCGTGTCTACAACGCGCTCGAAAAAACATACAAAGAGAAAAAACACACTACGCGCGACGTGGGCGGCGCAGCGGGGACCGCAGAATTTACGGACGCGATCATTGCCAACCTGGAAGCCGTGGCCGTAGCAGCAAAGTAAGCCACTGAACTGAACAGCTTTCCTGCAGCCACCCGATCCACGTGTGGCGCAGGCGCCCCCGGCTGTTGCTTTTTCTTCATCCCGAGTGCAACGAGGGATCCCTACCGCCTGATTCACCGTGTGGCACAGCCGCCCTCGGCTGTGTGAAATGACTCGTGTGGCACAGCCGCCCTCGGCTGTGCGAAATAACTCGTGTGGCACAGCCGCCCTCGGCTGTGTGAAATGACTCGTGTGGCACAGCCGCCCTCGGCTGTGTGAAATAACACAAACCGTCTCCCTTCCCAAACCCAGTCCCGCGAAGCGGGACGAATGACAATAGCCCGGCACGTTTCCGAGGCGAGCGTGAGCGAGCCGAGGAATAAGTGCCGGGGAAGCAAAACAAAAGCCCCTTCCTTACGCCGTAGGCGTGCGCGCAGCGAAGCGGAGCGCCTAAAGTCCTGCTCATGCGTTATGATTTCTGCGAGCCATGAAAATCATTCTTTCTTTTTTCCTTCTCTTCCTGCTCGCAATCGCAGGCTGTAGCCAGCGTTCGCAACCTGCCTCTGACGCGCCAAAAACATTCGTCACCATTGATCCCAACACCACCGGCGAAATCACTGGCATCATCAGCTTTTCCGGTCCGGCTCCCAAGCTTTCAACCATCGATATGACGGCCGATCCCATGTGTCCTCAGAAAGCCCAGCCGGCGGAAACCGCGGCTATAAAAAACGGCAAGCTGGCGAACGTGTTTATCTACATCAAAGATGGCCTTCCGCACGGTGCCTTCCCGTCGCCAACCGCGCCAGTCGTGCTTAATCAGAAAGATTGCCGGTACAGTCCTCGCATGATGGGCGTAATGGTGAAGCAGCCGTTCAAGATCGTGAATGACGATCAGGCCAATCACAACATACATGACATGCCCAGCCACAACCCGCAATGGAATGAAGAACAGCAGCCCACTGACAAGCCGATCACCAAATCATTTCCCAATCCGGAGATGATGCTGGCCCTGCAATGCAACCAGCATCCGTGGATGCGTGCCTATGTCAACGTAATGAGTCATCCATATTTCGCCGTAAGTGACGACGACGGGAAATTTGAGATCAAGAACCTGCCTCAGGGTGAGTACACGCTGGCTGCGGTGCATGAAAAATTCGGCGAGAAAACCATCAAAGTGAAGGTGGCCGGCAAAGACAGCATTAAGGCGCTTTTCAATTTTTCCGCCGCTGCGCAGTAAGACTTGATTCGTCATCCCGAATCCCCTTCAGGGAACGCGCGCAGTCGGGCCCCCGTTCGCGCCCGTTTTTGGCGTGAATGGGCAGAGCGCGTGAGCCGGGGTGAGGGATCTTGTGCTTGATTGTCCACCTGGAGCTTCCTAATTCTGAGTCCCCCAGGGCGCTTAAAGAACCGCCGTCAGGTGCTAAAATAAGTGTTCTCCCAAGGAGTAGTTCTGACCCCCGTCACCTACAACGCTGCGCATCATCGCTTTACTGTTTTTGTCGCCGCACTGGCATTTCTTCTGCTCATTGCCGGTGGCCTGGTGACCAGCAACAATGCCGGACTCGCCGTCCCCGACTGGCCGACCAGCTTCGGCTCCATGTACCGAATGCCGCAAATGATTGGCGGTGTTAAGTTCGAACATGGCCATCGCATGATTGCCGAAGGCGTCGGCCTGCTTACGATCATCGTGGCGGTCTGGACGTGGATGGTGGACAAGCGCCGCTGGATGCGCGCACTCACCATTGGCGCCGTTTTGGGGGTCATTTTTCAGGGAGTGCTCGGCGGGCTGACGGTGTTGAACTTTCTCCCTCCGGCCATCTCAACCGCCCATGGCGTAGTCGGGCAGACCATGTTCTGTGTTCTCGCCGCGATTGCTGTATTTACCAGCAGGAGCTGGCTGGATGAGCCAACCGAACGTATCACTTTGAAAGATGCCAAACCACTGATCCGCCACTCATGGATGCTGATTGGCTTTCTTTATATCCAACTCATTCTTGGCGCCGCGTTCCGGCATGTGTGGACCAAATGGGGTCCAGTCGGGTCCAATCACTGGCCAGTGCACAAAATTGTCCACACCTTTCTGTATCCTCACATGCTGAACTCGCTGTTTGTCGCCGGATTGATTCTCTACCTCAGCATGCGCGGGCTCACCAAGCACGCCAACATTCCGCACATCAAAAAGCCGGCCATGGGCTTGCTCATGCTTTTGATCCTGCAACTCCTTCTGGGCGTAAGCGCGTATATGGTCCGCGTGGTGCAGGGTGTGAATGATGTTCAGCCAACCATTGCGCTGGTCGGCGTGACCGTCGCGCATCTTGGAGTGGGCGCTTTGATTCTGGCGCTGACGTTCATTTTCACCATCCAGGCCTATCGCCATCGTGGCGAGCCGGCGGAAGTTCTGCCATTCGATCGGATGCGCGAGGTGGCGCAGGCATGAGCACCACCGTAGCGGCTCCCGTTGCGATCAAGAAATATTCTGTCCTGGGCGACTATGCTCAGCTCTTCAAAGTCCGCGTAACAACGCTGATCGTCGTCACGGCCTGGGCAGGATGCTATATGGCATCGTCCAAGAGTGGCGTCCCATCATTTTCGTGGACACTGTTCAATGCTTTGTGGGGCATCGGCCTTACCTGCGCAGGCTCAGCGGCACTCAACGAGGTGGTTGAACACAAGCTGGACGCGCTGATGAAGCGCACACGTAATCGTCCCATCCCGGGCGGAAGAATGGACCTGGCGACAGGATGGATTGCCGGAATTACCGCCACTCTTCTCGGCTCGATCTCATTGGCGCTGACCACGAATGTGCTGACCGGAGCGCTTGCCCTGGCGACGGCTGTTACCTATCTCTGCCTGTACACGCCGCTCAAGCAGGTTTCGCCGATCTCTACCTTTATTGGCGCTTTCCCCGGAGCCATGCCGCCGCTACTTGGTTGGACAGCAATCCGCGGACACATTGAGCCGGAAGCCATCGTTCTTTTTCTGATCGTCTTCTTCTGGCAGTTCCCGCATTTCCAGGCCATAGCCTGGATGTATCGCGATGAGTACGAAGCCGCCGGAATCAAAATGCTGCCGGTGGTGGACAAAGCAGGCCAGAGCACCATCCGCCAGATGCTTGCCTACTGCGCCGCACTTCTGCCGGTAAGTCTGTTGCCGGCGTTACTGCGTATGTCCGGCCGCGTTTATCTGGCAGGAGCATTGGTCCTCGGTCTGGGCTTTCTGTATTTTGTTTTCCGGCTCGCCCGCACCAAGCTCCCCACCACCGCGCCTGAGTCACGCATACTTGCCCGCAATTTGCTTCAGGCATCGGTCATCTATCTGCCGGTCTTGTTCGCGCTCATGATGCTGAACGTGGTCCACTTTTAGTCTTCGACTCATCATGACTGATTACTCCATGTTTCCGGCGTTAAACGCCACGTTGAACGGCGCCAGCGCCATATTCATCACCACCGGCCGCGCCTTCATTCGTCGCAATAATGTCCGCCTGCACCGGGCGTGCATGCTTGCCGCGGTGTTCACATCCAGTGTTTTCCTGGTCTGTTATCTCTACTACCATGCCCATGTGGGATCAGTGCATTTCCCAGGAACTGGAATTGCCCGCGGCATCTACTTCACCCTGCTGATTTCGCACACGCTGCTGGCAGCTGCCGTGCCGCCGCTGGTCATCACCACGCTGGTCTTTGCGCTGCGGGAAAAATTTGACCGTCATCAACGCATTGCCCGCTGGACATACCCGATCTGGCTCTATGTTTCCATTACTGGTGTGCTGGTCTATCTCATGCTTTACCAGGTCTATGGCGCACACGCCTAGTTCGCTTTTCTTTCTCGGGCTGTGCTGGTATATTGTCCGAAATTATTAAAGGAAAAATCTCCCATGGCTAAGAGCGTAAACAAAGTAATTCTGATTGGAAATCTGGGAAAAGACCCTGAAGTTAAATACACTCCCAGCGGAACGCCGGTCGCAAAGTTCAGCCTGGCCACCAACGAGCGCTTTAAAGACAAAGCCGGTGAGTGGCAGGACCGCACAGAGTGGCACAATATTGTCGCCTGGCAGCGGCTCGCCGAAATTGTCGGCGAATATGTAAAAAAGGGCTCCAAGATCTACATTGAAGGCCGCATCACCACCTCCAGCTGGGAAGATAAGCAGAGTGGCGAAAAGAAATACCGGACCGAGATCGTGGCCAACGACCTGGTCCTGCTGAGCGGTCGCGGCGAGGGCGAAGGCGGCGAAGGTGGCGGGCGCTACCAGCGCGGTACGAGTTCCAGCAGCGGCGGTGGCATGGACCAGCGCTCACAGCACTCTGATGAAATGGCTTCGCAGGCCCCTATCACGGACGAAGATATCCCGTTCTAACAAAATCCACACCCAAGAGCCACGCCCGACGGACCCAACCGCTCGCGTGGCGCTCCAACCTAGGTGGGAAAACACTGCCTAGCGGGTTTACTTTTAAAATAATGTACTTGCGGCCCTTTGGCCGCAGGCAGCGGTACATGACCGCAAGGACAATTTTCGTCATTCGGCATGACAAAATTTGTCATTTCGGGCTAGAATAACGAGACACGCAATAATTCTGGAGTTCCTATCGCATCGTTTAGATGTTAACTAAGTTCCTTGCCTGTATAGGTTTAGACAGTTTACGCTTCTTTACATTGGCGGGCAAGCCTGGGAAAGGCAGCCGACATGCAATGTTATGTTCCGAAGATTGAGTTCTCTACCAGCTCTTCAGAGGCATCGCATACCGCGGCCTTTGGCCGGGGCAACGTATAGGGATTCCAAAAGAGGAGATTTTTGAATGCGCAAACAAAAGGGTTTTTCACTCATTGAACTGTTGATCGTGGTCGCGATCATTCTCATCATCGCCGCCATCGCCATCCCGAACCTGCTGAGATCGCGTATGGCAGCTAATGAATCGGCTGCTGCCAGCACCATCCGCACCCTCAACACTGCTGAGGTGGCCTATTCCACAACATATGCGCAGGTTGGCTACGCAAACACCCTGGCGGCTCTTGGCCCCGGCGCGGGCGTTGATTGCAGCGTCCCGACAAACGTAAAAGCCACCAGCGCCTGCCAGATTGATTCAGTGCTTGGTTGCGTCACGATGCCCTGCAAGAAGGGCGCATATCAGTACGCCTTGGCGGTCGGACCATCGGCTATCGCTAATGCTGACTACTTCGCATCAGGTTGGCCCATTGGCAGCTCGGCAGGAACCAAACGCTTCTGCTCATTGGCGGACGCCGTGGTGAAATTTGACTCGACGATCACAATACCAGCGGTTGGCGATTGCAACACGGGCGGGACTATGTTGCCACTCAATAACTAGTTCTTAGGTTTGGCAAGTACCTGGGGGAGGGTATTAGCCACCGAATGGGGCAAGGCCTATGGCCTTGCCCCATTTTTGTCATTAACATTGACAAAAATTGTCAATTATTCAGGCCTTTTGAGCCGGATTTTTAAGAAGTCTCATATCGACAAATGACTGATAAATCTTTTGTTTCCAGCCGCATTGCATTGCACTAGCGTGGGTTGCGGGTTATATGGTCATGTGAATGCACGTGGTACTCACGAACAGTCGAGTCTGGCTGAACCAGGACTCATGGCTTAGAGGAGATTTTTGCATGCGCAAACAAAAAGGTTTCTCGCTTATCGAACTGCTGATCGTGGTCGCGATCATTCTTATCATCGCCGCCATCGCCATCCCGAACCTGCTGAGATCTCGTATGGCTGCCAATGAATCCGCAGCTGCCAGCACCATCCGCACCCTCAACACTGCTGAGGTGGCCTATTCCACAACATATGCGCAGGTTGGCTACGCAAACACCCTGGCATCCCTTGGTCCCGGCGCGGGCATTGATTGCAGCGTCCCGGCTAACGTAAATGCAGCCAACGCCTGCCAGATTGATTCAGTGCTTGGTTGCGTCACGATGCCCTGCAAGAAGGGCGCATATCAGTACGCCTTGGCGGTCGGACCATCGGCTATCGCTAATGCTGACTACTTCGCATCAGGTTGGCCCATTGGCAGCTCGGCAGGAACCAAACGCTTCTGCTCATTGGCGGACGCCGTGGTGAAATTTGACTCGACGATTACAATTCCAGCGGTAGGCGACTGCAACACGGGCGGGACTATGTTGCCACTCAACAACTAATCATCATCTGGATTTTTCACAAGTACCTGGGGAGGTATGAAGCAAAGGGCGCGGAGAATTCCGCGCCCCTGCTTTTTGTAGAATAAAACCCGTTGAAACTGCTGTGATTGACATAATCTGTCATCCCCCAAAGGGTCGCGCCCCTGAATCAACCTGTCTTGATCGAGAAGGATAGGAAGTAAGAGGTTGATTACATTGGGTTTATAACGCATCCGATAAACTTATCCCATTAAGAATTCCGCATTGCGCGCTTGGCAGAAAAAATGCCTTCAAAGTAGTGCGTATTGAAAACGAGAAACCTGTCATGAAAAAGCGCCGGGGCTTTTCCTTAATTGAGCTTTTGATTGTGGTCGCGATCATCTTGATCATTGCGACGATCGCGATCCCCAACTTGCTGCGCGCAAGAATTGCCGCAAACCAGTCAGCGGCAGTTTCGACCTTGCGCAACATCAACAACTCCCAAGCTGCTTACATCTCGCAGTATGCGGCGACCGGTTTTGCGGATACCCTGGTTAAACTCGGACCTGGTTCGCCCTGCGACGCCACACACGCCTGCCTGGTTGACGAAATCGTCGGCTGCGCCAGCCAGCCTTGCCCTAAAGGTGGCTATAAGTATTACCTCGTTTCAAGCACCAGCACTGCTCCGATCCCGGATTACACATCTTCCACAACACCGCTCAGTTGGGCGGGAACGGGCCTTGAGAACTATTGCACCTCTGACGATGCCATCCTTAAGAGGCAGCTTAACCCGGCCGGCCAGTTGGGTGGTCCAGTCCAGCGAGCCACTTGCTACGATGCCACCGCATACACGCCGGTGCAATAGCCTTCTGATGGTGGATTGAAGAAATTAGAAGCGTTATAATCGGTTTTCCTACGATAATCTGACTGCAATGGATGCCATCGAGATCCACAATCTCTCCAAGCAATATCCAGTTGGCTTTTGGAAGAAGCGACTGCTGACTGGTTTAAAGCCACTCAATCTCACCGTGAGAGCCGGTGAAACCTTTGGCTTCCTGGGACCCAACGGCGCCGGCAAGACCACCACGCTCAAACTGCTGATGGGCATCATTTTCCCTTCTTCAGGTTCCGCCACGATTCTCGGTAAGGATTTCCACGAGCCGGAAGTTAAAAAGAGAATCGGGTTTCTTCCCGAACAGCCTTATTTCTACGATTACCTCAGCGCTCCGGAGCTTTTGGATTACTATGCGCGATTGTCAGGCATGTCTGAATCAGAACGGAAGTTGCGTATTCCACTGGTGCTGGAACAAGTGGGCCTGAGTGACGTTGGCAACAAGCAGTTGCGTAAGTTCTCCAAAGGAATGCTGCAGCGCGTGGGCATCGCCCAGGCAATTGTTCATGACCCCGAACTGCTCTTCCTGGACGAGCCGATGTCAGGACTCGATCCACTCGGAAGACATGCAATACGCGAGCTTCTTCAGAGCTTGAAAGACGCCGGCAAGACCATCTTTTTTTCCACTCACATACTGTCTGACGCCGAAGCGCTTTGCGACCGTGTAGGCGTAATTCATCAGGGCGAATTGCGGGGCGTTGGCGTGGTGAACGATCTCCGCTCTGCCGCCGCCGGCAAGAGCGAAATCATCTGGCAGGGTTCGAGTGCGCTGTCCTCCGTTGAGTCCAGCCTTCTTGAATCCCATATGACCGGTGATCTTGTCCGGGCCACGGTGAATTCAGACGCGCTTGATCTTGTTCTGGCCAAATTACGGCAGGAACATGCCCGTCTGGTTTCTGTCACCCCTTTGCATGGGACGCTGGAGGAGTATTTCCTTTCCAAGACCACTGACCGGGAGCATGTAGGCGCATGACATCCAGATTATCCGCCATCACGCTCAATACATTCCGCGAAGCAGTACGTGATCGCGTTCTCTACAATCTCGTGATTTTTGTTCTGCTGCTGGTCGCCAGCGCACCGCTCTTCAGCCAGATTTCCATTGGCATGGAACGGCTCATTGTGGTGAACGTTGGCCTTTCTTCCATTTCCATTTTCGGTGTCATCATCGCAATCTTCATCGGGATAGGTCTGGTTTCCAAGGAGATTGAGAAACGAACGTTGTACACCATACTTTCCCGCCCGGTCAGACGGTGGGAGTTCATTACAGGAAAATATCTCGGGTTAATGCTGACCCTGGTGGTGAACACCGCGTTCATGACTGCCGGACTGTATCTTGCCCTGTTCGCCTTTGCGCGCGGTCAGCATCCCGCTGATCCTTTGCTGCTGGTCGCCGTTTACTTCACTCTTCTCGAACTGGCCATCGTGACCGCAATCACGTTGCTGTTTTCTTCTTTCTCAAGCCCCATTTTTTCCGCCATCTTCACCTTCGCGCTATTCGTGATCGGTACCTTTGCCCAGGACCTGAGAAATTTCGCCGCCATCTCCCACGGTCTGGTCAGGTGGCTGGCAACCGCGGTGGCTTACCTGGTGCCGAACTTTGCTTCTCTCAATGTGATCGCACAGGTCGCACACGAGAATAACGTCAGCGGTCGCCTGATTCTGTTTAACTCTCTTTACGCGTTGCTCTATGCCGGCATGGCGATCCTGGCAGCAACCATGGTTTTTGAGCGTAGAAATTTGAAATGAGCTCCAGCCGCAACAAGTCGGTTATTTCAGCCCTTCTCATGGCAGCGCTATTTGCGGGCTCGGTTTTCACCCTGCAACAGGCCCAGGCCGAACGCGGCCATGACGCCACGCTGGAAGAAGTCCTTTATCTGCCCTCCGGCAAAATCCTGAAACGCTTCAGCCTGGGTTATTCCAGCCTGCTGGCGGATATTTACTGGACACGAGCCGTGCAGTACTTCGGGTTCAAGCATGTGGAGAACTCCATGAGCTACAACCTGCTCTATCCGCTGCTGGACATCACCACGGATCTCGATCCTAAGCTGATCGTAGCGTACGAGTACGGTTCGGTTTATCTTTCTCAGAATCCTCCGCATGGAGCAGGCCAGCCGGACAAAGCCGTAGCGCTGGTGGAGAAAGGCATCCGGGAGAATCCAGCGTATTGGCGGCTGTATTTCACTTTGGGATTTATTCACTACATTGATCGGCATGATTACCCCGCTGCTCAGGCAGCATTCGAAAAGGGCGCGCAGATTCCAGGCGCCTTGCCGTTCATGAGAGTCATGGCCGCCCGCATGGCCGATCATCGTAAGGACGTGAACACCGCCTTCGCACTGTGGCAGGAGGTTTATAACTCTCCCGCGAGTAAGGACGTGAAAGATACCGCGTTGAGCCATCTGGAATCGATCCGCGCCGACCTTGATATTATGGAACTGGATCGTCGCATCAAGATCTACCATGATCGCACCGGAACATATCCCTCAACCTGGGACGATCTGGTCCGGACAGGGCTGCTTCGCAGTGCGCCAATGGATCCGAAAGGCACGGCATACAAGCTGATGAGCAATGGCGTGGTCACGGTGGAAGATCCAAAGCAGTTCCCTTTTTTGAACGAATGGCGATATCAATAAAATCCCGCTCGCTGAAACACCTTCCACTCCTCTCTTTAGTAGAAAACAGGTGGTAATGGCTATTTTCAAGGTTCGAGCATTATCTTCTCGCGTCCTTATTGCGGGATGCATGGCCCTGGCGCTGGCAACGATCTCGAAACCGCAAGCGGCCCCCGCACGCCCTGACATCAACGCCACGGCCCAGGCGATTGACGATCACTACAATCGCTTGAAGAGCTTCAAAGCCTCATTTGCGGAGATTTATCAGGGTGGCGGCATCAATCGTAATGAGAGTGGCGTGTTGTGGCTGAAGAAACCCGGCCGCATGAGGTGGGAATATCGCCAACCTCGAGAGAAACTGTTCATCACCGACTCTCAGACAGCGTATTTCTACGTTCCCGGTGACCATCAGGCCAGGAAGACCGCTATCAAGAGGCTGGATGACATCCGTTCTCCGTTACGCTACCTTCTGGGCAAAACCAAGCTCCAAAAAGAGCTGGATGGGCTGTCCTTTGCCCCTGATGTTCAGCCGCTGAACGCTGAGAATGTTGTGCTAAGGGGAATTCCTAAGACTATGAGAGACAGAGTGGCTGAGTTGTTGCTTGAGGTCACTCCACAGCACCAGATTGTTCGTATTCTCATAAGAGAAGTGGACGGAACCAACACGGATTACCGTTTCTCACAAATAGAGGAGAATGTGCCGGTCCAGGACGGCCTTTTTCGCTTTACCCCTCCCCCCGGAGTGGAAGTACTGCAGGATGACAAGGTGGCACAGTAGATACTTGATTACCTTCGTCAACTCAGAATTAAGGAAATTAATCGCCAATTCGCGCAATAATAATGGCAGCCCCCCATTCTATAGAAGTACGGCTACAAAGCCCTTAAAATGCTAGACTTGGACAAGGAGTAGGGACTTCCCCCACAAAATCCATGGCTGAATTCCTGGTCAAAATGGCAGACGAGCGTGGTCACGTGCTCGAACAGATGGAGAACGCAGGCTCCGAACAGGAGATACGGGACCGCTTCGCCCAGCAGGGCTTCCTGGTTTACTCCGTAAAAGGACAAGCCAGTGCATTTGGCCTGAACCTGGGGAGAAGAAAGAAGATCAAGACAGACGAGTTCATCATTTTCAACCAGCAATTCCTTACACTCATCAAGGCTGGTCTTCCGATCCTGAAGTCTCTTGACCTGCTCGGGCGCCGTCAACGTAATGCTTACTTCAAAGCAGTGCTTCAAGACGTACAGCAAAAAGTGAAGAGTGGCGCGTTACTGTCTGACGCGTTTGCGGCCCAGGGCAACATGTCAAAGATTTATACCACCACGTTGCTGGCCGGCGAACGAAGCGGCAATCTGGAAGAAGTTCTGGGACGCTACATTGCTTTTCAGCGGATTGCCCTCAGTTTCCGCAAGAAGTTACTGTCATCCTTGTGGTATCCCGCTCTCCTCTTCCTTGCTTTGGGCGTCATGCTTACATTCCTGATGACCTATGTGGTGCCGCAGTTTGCTGACCTGTATGCCAGCCTGAATGCAAAACTTCCTGCCAGCACAATCTTGTTACTGGACTTGGGCAAGGCCATTCGGGGCTATTACTACTTGATCTTTGGCGGGATGGTCGCCATTGTGATTGGCTTCCTCATTTGGATGCGGTCAGATTCTGGCGCCCGGACTCTTGATTCATTCCGCTACAAGGCCCCTCTGTTTGGGCAGGTCTGGATGAAATATCAGGTAGCCATGTTCAGCCGCACGCTTTCTACGCTTCTTTCCGGCGGCCTTCCACTTGTTCCATCACTGGAGACAGCGAGCCAATCCATCAACAGCTTCAAAGTTTCCGAAAGCGTGACGTATGCGTCCAAACGAGTGCGTGAAGGACAGCCGTTGTCCGGCAGCCTGGAAGAAACGAAGTTCTTTCCTGATCTGGCGGTAGAAATGATTGAGGTGGGCGAATCCACCGGCGCCATGCCGACTATGTTGAATTCGGTGGCGGAATTTTTTGAAGAAGACGTGCAAAACTCCCTGGCGGCGGCTTTACAGCTGATCGAGCCAGTCATCCTGATCTTCATGGGCATCACGGTGGCCTTCGTGCTGATCTCTCTTTATATGCCCATCTTTTCACTTGGGGCACAGTTACAACAGTAGGAATTTATGGACCAAAGAATAGCTTCACCCGCGATTGAGAATGGAATTAGCGCCAACGGGCAGCCCATTGACCTGGAACAGCGCGCACGCGACCTGGCAGCACGCTATCGCTGCGAGTTTGTCGATTTGCGTGACTATCACCTTGACGCTGAGCTCTTCAAAACGGTGCCGGTTGACCTGATGTTCCGTTACAGCTTTGTTCCGCTGGAAGAAATCGAAGGCGTGCTTTGGATCGCCCTGGCCGATCCCAGCAAGCTCATGATGATCGATGAGATCGGCTTGCTCCTGAACCGGCGGGTAAAGACCAAAGTAGCCACGCTGGCGCAGATCAACGAAATCCTGAAGAAGACCGAGCAGTCCCAGCGCGTGCTGGAAGAAGCCAGCGAAGGTTTTGTGCTGGACGTGGTGCGCGACGATGAAGGCGGCGGCGACGAGAACATCACGATCGATCGCATTACCGGCACACAGGACGCCGACGTCAGCCCCATCATTCGCCTGGTGGATACCACCATCTTTACCGCGCTGCAGAAGCGCGCCAGTGATATCCATATTGAAACCGAGAGCGACTCCGTTGTCATCAAGTACCGCATTGACGGTGTGCTGCAACAGGCCCTCAATCTCGCCAAGGAACATCATTCCACCATCATTACGCGCGTTAAGGTCATGAGCGAGCTCGACATTGCGGAGCGTCGCGTGCCCCAGGACGGACGCTTCCGCGTTAAATACATCGGCCGTCTGATCGACTTCCGTGTGTCGATCATGCCCACGATTCATGGTGAGAACGCCGTGCTTCGCGTACTGGATAAAGAGTCCATGAGCGAGAAGTTTAAAAATCTGGTTCTGGACGTTGTCGGCTTTGACGAAGATGATCTGAAAAAGTTCCGCCGCTACATTGCCGAGCCATACGGCATGGTGCTGGTTACCGGTCCCACGGGCAGCGGTAAGACCACCACGCTGTATGCGGCGCTGAACGAAATCAAGACCGATGAAGACAAGATCATCACCATTGAAGATCCGGTGGAATACCAGATCCACGGCATCACGCAGATTCCGGTGAACGAGAAAAAAGGTCTCACCTTCGCCCGCGGCTTGCGCTCTATTCTGCGTCACGATCCTGACAAGATCATGGTCGGCGAAATCCGCGACCAGGAAACCGCGCAGATTGCCATCAACTCCGCCCTTACGGGTCACCTGGTGTTCACCACCGTGCATGCCAACAACGTGGTTGACGTGCTGGGACGCTTCCTGAACATGGGCGTTGAGCCATATAACTTTGTTTCAGCCCTGAACTGCGTGCTGGCACAGCGCCTGGTAAGAATGATCTGCCCGCACTGCAAAGTGGTGGTCCGGTACACCGATGAGGAACTGGACAATAACGGCCTGAATCCTGAAGAATGGCGGAACGTAACCTTTTATGACGGGCCAGGGTGTATAGAATGCGCCGGGACGGGCTACCACGGCCGCACCGCGATCCACGAACTGCTGGACCTGACCGACCACGTCCGGGAATTGATTCTGGAAAAACGGCCTTCGTCGGAAATCCGCAAAGCGGCACACGATGAAGGGATGCGTTTCCTGCGCGAGTCTGCGCTGCGTAAGGTGAGAGCGGGCTTAACCACTATGAAAGAAATCAACAAGGTCACATTCATCGAGACCACGCGATGACAGGATTAACTCAAAAATCGGTCCGGCCGCGGCTGGCTTGCGAAATCACGCGCGATCGTGTGATTGCAGGCCGTGCTTCAGACAAGCTTCCCCGGCTGGAGCTGTTTACCTCCCGGCAACTGCCGGAAGGCGCCGTGCTTCCCGGGCTAACCAACCCGAACGTGGTGGATCCAGCCGCCCTGCGTTCCGCCATTTCCGGCGCATTACAGGCGGTCAGCGGCGGGTCAAAAGATGTAATCGTGATCATCCCGGACGCATCGATCCGCACATTGCTGCTGGATTTCGATTCGCTTCCGGCCAAGCCGCAGGAAATTGAGCCGGTCATCCGCTTCCGTATGAAAAAATCTCTTCCCTTTGATGTGGATGATGCCGTGGTTTCCTATGAGATTACCCGTGGAAAAGGCAATGTGCGCGTGGTTGCCGCTGTTTCGCCAAGAAGCATCATCGAAGAATATGAATCCGCGTTTCGCGCCGAAGGCTACCTTCCCGGCGTCGTGCTGTCTTCCTCAGTAGCAGCGCTGGGAATCGTTGATGGTGAGCGCCCAACCCTGATGTTGAAGGTTGACGCCACCAACATCACCATCACGGCAGCCGAAAAACACGAACTACGCCTGATTCGCCAGCTGGATAATCCTTACGGCCCGGATGTAAGCGCGTCCGAACTGGCCGAAGGCGTGTTGCCCTCCATCGTTTTTTTTGAGGACACTTTTGCGGCCCGCATTGAACAGATCTATGTTGGCGGCGTGGCCAATCTGGCGGAGGTAGGCCCTCTGCTGCACGAACACACCGGAGCGCAGGTGCAGGAACTGGCGCCCGGCTTAACCTCAGAACAGAACCTGAGCGGAGAAGTAATCCCGCCGGCAATGATGGCCGGCCTTGTGGGGGCGTTGCTGGGCTAATGCGCGTCAATCTAAATCTCGCGTCGCAAAAGTATGAAGATGTCCGGCGGTTCTATTCCATTGCATGGATGAGTATCGCCGTCATGAGCGCCGTGGTGCTGCTGCTGGCTGCGCTTTCATGGATGAATTTGAATGACACCTCGAAATCAGGTGCGCGAATCAAGGACCTCAAACAGAAAATCACGGCGTTGCAGGAAAAACGCGCCGCCGCCGAGGCGTTTGAGAACCGCCCTGAAAATCGCGATATTAGCCAGCAGAAGAATTTCTGGAACAATGAGATTGAAAAGAAACGATTCTCCTGGACACAGTTGTTGAATGATTTACAACGGCTCATGCCCGGACGGGCCTACGTTTCCTCCGTTGCGCCGGCACTGGGAACTGACAACGTCTTCAAGGTTAAATTGGTAATTGTCGGCGAGAAATACGAAAACGCGCTCGATCTGGTACGCAAGATGGAAAACTCAGCGCGCTTCCATAATCCCAAAATCATTGATGAACGCATGGTGAAAGACAGACAGCCCGGAGCGCCACCACAGTTTGAGATCCAGATTGAGACCGCTTACGCGCCGCCCAACTTGCCGGTGGTTTTACGAAGCGCGAAGGGGGGCATGTAAATGCGTGACCTCCAGCAGATTCGCAAACGCGTCTTCACCGTCCTGATAGTTCTGGGTGTGATCAGTCTTGGCTTCATTGTGTACCTGCTCTGGCCGGGAGCGAGCGTTAGCGCACAGAAGGAGCAGGCAGAGGCTTTGCAACAGCAGTACACCACGTTGCAGCATGATGTGGAGCCTCTGAATGGCATAGAAGGGAAACTGGTGCAGACGCGGGCTGACGTGAAAGACCTGCAGAAGGAATCAATCCCCAGCCGCGCATCTGAGATATCGCTTCGGCTGGAAAAAATCAGTCTGGCAGTGGGCGTCCAGAGCGAGGGAGTGCGGTATACGACCAAGAGTACGGACAAGGACGACCTTCCCGGCCTGCAGCACCAGGAGATAGAGACGTCAGTAACCGGCGAATATCCCAAGCTGGCGCATTTCATCAACGCCATTGAGCAGGACAAGATGCTGTTTGTGATTGATGAGGTCTCGCTTCGAAGCCAGCAAAGTGGTGTGGTGACATTGCAGATCAGATTGCATACGTTTCTGAAGGAAGCCTAAGCGGCAGACGAAACCAAAGAGGATTTAAGTTAAGTGAAATTAGGCGCTGAAAATAAAAAGCAGATCATCGTGATGGCAGTGCTGCTGGCTATCCTGCTGGCGATTGGTGTGTACGACATCATGAGCACCAGCAATACGTCCGCCGCGCCACCCCCCGCGACCTCGACCACCACGTCCTCTGCGGCAACCAAACCGGCCATTCAGGGCAGGAAAACTTCCGCACCGTCCGGCCCCAACACATTGGATCCTACGTTGCATTTAAATGTTCTTGAGGCCAGCCGTCGCGTGAAATATGAGCCCGGCCGCAATATCTTCCGCATGGAAGAAGCGCCGTTGCCCACGCCGATTAAAAACCCGAGAGAGACGGCGACACCCATTCCCACGCCCACGCCCACGCCGCCGCCACCTCCGATTCCGCTCAAGTTCTACGGGTTCCAGAATCGTTCGGCTACTGACAAGCAGATTTTCCTCGCGGAAAATGACGTGGTCTTCGTCGCCAAGCAGGGTGACATCATTGACCGGCGCTACCGTGTGGTCTCGATCCAGAAGACGTCTGTCACCATTGAAGACGTTCTCACCAACAACAAGCAGGATATCCCGTTGCGCAACCAGCAATAGAGTAGTCGTTTATGCATCACACAATCGTTCAGAGAGTCAGGCCGGCAAGACACTCAAGCCAGATCAACGCAAAGGGCTACGTGCTGCTTTCCGTGATGCTGCTGATCACTCTGATGCTGATTGCCATGAGCATTGAGCTGCCGCGAATTGCACAACAGGTAAAGCGCGCGAAAGAGGAAGAACTGGTGAACCGCGGCATGGATTATGCGCGCGCGGTCAAGCGCTTCTATCACAAGAACAATGCGTACCCTAATTCGATCGAACAGTTGAAAGACACCAACCATATCCGCTTTCTGCGCAAGGAATACAAAGATCCCATTACCGGCGAATCCGAATGGAAGCTGGTGCATGTGAATGAAGCCGAAATCAAGATTCCGCAGGGCAATGGCGTCCAGGGCTTGCAGGGATCGAACCCGGGATTGGTCGGCGGCGCCGGTAATAATCCCACCGCGCAGACTGGCGGAGCCGCGGGTCCGGCGGGCACGACCGGCGGCAGCAGCGGATTCTCGGGCGGCAGCAGCGGACTATCAGGCGGAAGTTCCGGCCTGTCCGGAGGAAGTTCCGGCCTCTCCGGCGGAAGCACAGGCCTGTCCGGCGGAAGCACAGGCTTATCAGGCGGAAGCACGGGCTTGTCCGGAGGCAGTACCGGCCTTTCCGGCGGCAGCGGCACGGGATTGTCAGGGAGCACGTCTGGCACTACTTCCGGCCAGAGTTCGGGCGCCAACGGCAGTGTGAACCCACAAGGCGGATCTTCACAAGGCGGATCTTCACAGGGAGGGGCCCTGCAAACCTCCGGCATCGGCCTGAATAGTAATACCGGCCAAACGTTTGGCGGCGGTCAGATTATCGGCTTTGCCAGCACCAGCAAAAAGAACTCGATCAAAGAGTTCAACGAAAAGAACGAGTACGACCAGTGGTACTTCGTTTACGATCCGCGACTGGAACAGCAGGGTCCCAACCAGATAGGCTCAGCCAATGGCGGTCTGATTGTTGCCGCGCCTCGCGCCGGTGGTTCATCGGGCCAGGGCCAGGCCGTACCAACAAACCTGCAGGGCAGCCAGAATCCACAAGGCAACCAGAATTCACAGCCTAACGGCACTCCTGCGCCACAGGTTCCTCGCTAAATATCTCGCCAAAAACAAAAGCCCCGCCAATCGGCAGGGCTCCTGAAGAATAACTTTTCAGATGTTAATTAAACGTTGAATGACGATCCGCAACCGCACGTGCTCTTCACGTTCGGGTTCTCAAATTTGAAGCCTGAAGCTTCCAGCGTCTCAACGAAATCCACGGTGCAGCCATCCAGATACATGGCTGAAGTGGCGTCAACATAAACTTTAAGACCGTCGAAAGTGAGGACCTTGTCCATCATGCCGGGGGCATTCTCAAACGACATGGAATACGAAAATCCAGAGCAGCCGCCGCCCACCACACCAATGCGCAGTCCCGCCGGTACCGGGTTCTGTTGCGCCATGATCTCCCTCACCTTTGAGACCGCTGTGGGGGTCAACACGACTGGAGTCTTTGCGGGAGTCCCAACTTCGGGAGTGGTTGTAGTTGCCATTGCGTTTCTCCTTGGAAAGATAACTTGAAAAATAAAGGATAAAAGATAACTGCTGTTGAATACAAGACCATTATAGTACAGATTCGATTGGTTTCCCAGACCCTGGTTTGTACCAGCTTCTCAGGTCTGCGAAAAAGGGCTTACCTTCAGGATTGGATGAGGCTCAATGTCTCGGGTTTCACTATTTTCGGTTTCACTATTTTCAGGATGGGGATAAGTCTTTCCCAGCCAGTGTTTCCCGCCATTTTTTCAGCCTGCCATTTTCAGGCAATCTTTTTCAAAACAGGGTTTCATCGGGCAAATTCAGGAACAAACAAATATTGGCGTTGGTGTGTTCCCTGGCGGGTCTATAATCGGCCTAGGTTCCACATACCCCCGGCTGCATGCACTTTGCAGCGTCGTGTAGGCGGGACCGCTTCCAAACACGAGTCAAATCAAGGTGGATTCTATGATGCCGGCTCTATTTACCCTTTGGGGCGGTTTAACGTTGGTGCTGGTTGTTCTTCTCATTTACCGCGGTACCCTTACGATGCATGAAGACGATCAGCTCTTTCTGGACAGCGCTGAAGACCACATGCAGAAAGAACAACAAGAGCTGTTGCTCAAGATGAACAAAATCACTCCCTGGGTGAGGGTTTTGGGCGCCTGCTCGGCGCTGTTGATCTTTGTGATCGCAGGAATTTCGTTGTACACGAACCTGACTCGATAGCCGGCGAAAATACGTCCCGGCCCCGGCGCTTACCATCTACGTGAGTAGAAGGTTGGCGACAAAGTAAATGCTTGCCCGGACACTTCCCTTTCTTCGCTTAACAGCCTGCCGCAGCCTAGCATCGTTAATCGGCGATCCTTCAGCTGATCAAGCGGCCTTTTTTAAAGGCGCTTCTTCTTCGCGTGAAGACCGCATCATCAAGGGCGCGAAATGCTCGGTCAGCACCGGTCCCAGGATCGAAGTGGTGAGCACCAGCACCAGCGTTACATTCAGCAAGCGGCCATCAAGCAGGCGTTGACCCGCACGATCCATCGTATTGTATGCCACAAGAGTTGCGGCCAGCGTTGCGGCCACCTGGGGAAGCGTCAGCGACCACATTGTCAGGCGCTCAATGGGTGAGTAAGAGAAGGCGCGCCCGGCAGTCTCCGAAGCGATCATTTTGCCGGCCAGCAATGCGCCGATGACCCCCACTACCAGAGCAGGACTGCCGATGATGGTATGCCAGAACACCACTGGATCAATCAGGAAGCCTGTCACGACAAAGAAAATCGGCACGAAGAACGCATTACCAATAAATTCTAGTTTTTCCTTGGCCGGCGCGTCATGTACTGCTCCGTTGACCGCCAGCCCGGAGAGAAATGCGCCCACGATCCCGGGGAGGTTGATGGTATCGGCCAGAAAGCCGGCAACGCCCATAATTGCCAGCATGAGAACAAAGTACGTGCCCTCGTCATCCTCCACCTTCTTCAGCAGATACGCTCCCACGCGGCTCAGAACAAAAAGGATGAACAGGATAAAAATGGTGATCTCGACCAGTTGCAATCCGAGCTGTGACACCGAAAAACCGCTGTGATAGGTTGAAACGCAGATGGCAAATACGACGAGCGACAACGTATCAGACACAATGGTGGCGCCGAACGTAACGGTGATTGGTTCACGTTTGGTTGCTCCGAGCCGCACGACAATGGGAGCAGCCAGGAGCGTATGCGACGCCAGCAGCGATCCCAGCACCACCGCCGCAACAGCCTTGTAGCCGAACCAGAATCCAACTGCGGTTCCCAGGAGCAAGGGGACTGTAGTGGTAATGATCCCGAATATGATCGATCGGCGCTGCGCTTTGCGGAACAAAGCCAGATCGATCTCGAGGCCCGCGCAGAACATCAGCAGCAGCTTTCCTATTTCAGCAAAGAAATCCGCGACCGGCGCGCGCTCGCCAAACATCTTCAGGACATGGGGGCCGATAATAACTCCACAAAGAAGAAAACCGACCACTGCGGGGAGGTGCACGCGACGTGACAGCCGCGGAATACCGACGATGAGCGCCATGCCCAGGGCGAATTTTGCCAGGTCCGGCATGGACTGCAAGTAGTGCGACAAGTCGCCGAAAAGGAAAGCTGGCAGGTTGCTCAACATGGGCATTTCTCTAGAGCAAAAAAAAGAACAGACCCGAAGAGAAGGCTGTTCCCGTTTGCGAGGTACAGCGATTTCCATTCGCTCGTGGGGAAGTTGCCGTTCATGGATCCTGTGCTTGCAGACTCAATAGGGCGCCATCACACCGGTGTTGCGCAGGACCAGACACGCCGCTATGGTACCGACGAAAGTCACCGCGCCGATAACTGCAATGGCCCCAATAACGAGAATTGATATGAATGGGCTTTGCTCCTCAGGTAGCGCCTTAACTGGGTCTACCAAAGTCAACCCCCGATTTGGCATCCTCTCTATCCGCGCGACACTGCTCATAGGTCCTCTACTGCTTTGGTGATAAGAAACATTTCCGTTTGGATATCATGAAGAAGGCAGGTCGACGGCACTACTGGCAGAAATACGAGAGCGTTAAGAATGGCCCTCACTCTTCCTGCACGGAATTAACACATCTGATTTTCTTGTGAATACGCCGGCGCCGGACTTTCAGTGCAGCCATGGCACCCATCTGAAAGAAAGTCTCTTCTGGACCGGCATGTGGGCGTGATCCTCGATACTCTTCCCCTGTTACCGGTGACAGTTCCCAGGGCGGCCGCCAGGGACCCACGATAAAAGCATGAGAATGTGCTCTTTGTTGGCCCTGGAGCTCTATCTATTTCCAGCTCGCGTTTTTGATCGATTCGCGTCAGCGTGAAGGAGTGGAGTCGCCCCCGTCAAAACGACATGCCATTCCGTCAACGCGTAGCGAATCAACGAAGGAGCAAGAAATGTGGGAGAAAGAAAAAGACGAGGGAGGAATCGAAAGAAAAGAAGAGAACCAATTCACTCAAGAACTGAAACTGAGCGACAAGCTTGCAGTTGAACGAACAATTCTGGCCGCAGACCGGACTATGCTCGCCGGAGTGCGCACATCGTTGTCACTGATCGCATTCGGATTCACGATATTCAATCTGCTGAAGTACCTGCAGGAACACGCTCCGATGGGACATATCCGGACGCATACGCCCAGAAATCTCGGGATCTTCATGTTGTTGACGGGAACGGTTCCTTTACTGATGATGATCATTCAGTATTACCGGACATTGAAGCGGATGGGCAGGAAAGAGAGCATTCTCACTAATCCTAATTTCCAGATGGCTGTCACCATTTTTGTGCTTGGGGCCATTCTGTTGTTGACTCTCATAGCGGATATTCTGGTGCTGTGAAAGAACAGTAAACTGCCGAAATCCCGAGCGAAGCCGAGGGATCTGCTCTTTAAAGCGGCCCGAAATCGTTGGTGCGAAAGGGGGGACTCGAACCCCCACGCCTCACGGCGCCAGATCCTAAGTCTGGTGCGTCTGCCAATTCCGCCACTTTCGCACTGGTTGGCAAATCAAAGTTTACAACAGCTTTGATGGCACGGTCACCCTGAGTCGCCCTCCCGGTATCTCTTCAGCAACTCATCCACTTCCGCATAGCCGCACGGATACTCAACATCCTTCAGGGATGCCCCGGCTTTCAGCAGCGCATCCACTGACTCAGGCGTACGGCGATCGGTCCAGTAGGAATCCACACAGGCCTTTACGGCAAGCATCAGCGGCGTGCGCCCTTTGCCATCGCGTTGGTTGACCGGCGCACCGTCTGCGATCAGGCAACGAACCGTGTTGTGGCGAGCGCGCCATGCAGCCACGTGCAACGCCGTGCTATCTTTGGCAACGTCAAAGTACGGATCACCCTGTTTGTACAATGCCGCAACATTCACGCCGAGGTAGATCAAATTCCCCACACCCTTGAAATTTCCGTTGCCGGCAAATTCGGCCAGGAACGTCCCTCCCTCGGCGCGTAGCTGCTCAGCCACCTCTGGTTGGTTTTTAGTAATAGCCCAATACTCTTCAACGTCATTCAGCGCGCAGGCGGCCAGCAACCGGTCAAGGCCCTCAATCTCAACGCGCTCCAATTCAATTGCTTTAGACCCACCTGCCCGGTTTACGGCTTCGGTCCTTTTCTGGATGGCATACAAAACGTCGCCACGTCCGCGGCGGACAGCCATTTGAATCGCAGATTGCTGGGTGTGAAGATTTTTCTGCTGCAGGTCCGCTCCATAGTCGAGCATGGCTTCAATGATCTTGAGATCGTTATCCCGCCGCAGCGCCTGGTGCAGCGCCGTATAACCCCAGCGAGTCATACGATTGGGATCCGCGCCATTCGCCAGCAGTAGTTTCGCGCCTTCAAGATCATGAATGTCTGCCTTGCGCAGCAGGATTGTCGTCATGCTGTCGGGTGTCAGCTTGCCACTTTCCAGCAGCACATGCAGGACCGCGAGGTCGTAGCTCTCCGCCACGTGATAAGGTGTTTCTGCGTCGTTAGGTTCGGCTCCAAGATCAAGTAACAGTCGGGTCAGCCTGGGGTTCTGCGCAACTGCAGCCGCGCCATAGATAACACTCTCCCATTCGGGATGCGGCTGATGATCCTTCTCAAACCAGCCAGTATTCGGGCTGGCGCCGGCGTCAAGCAGTAACAGTGCGGCTTGCACGAAACCAGCGGAGCGAGTTTTATCCAGGCGTAGATAGCGCGAGAAGCAGAGATAGGTCAGCGGGTCCCAGTCATACGGGCCGCCTTTGCGGGTGGCATCGCCGGCATTCTCAGAAATAAAACGCCTGACCGCCGCAACGTCACCCAGAATAGCGGCAGTGAAAATGTTATCGGCAGCCACGTCGGGATGTTCGGCAAGAATCGCTTCAGCGAGGTCCAGCGTCCCGGAGTCGTGATTGCTGCCGTCTCGCGGCACGCTGGCCGCTTCGATGAACGCCTTTACCGGATCACCCTGCGCGTCCGCGGAATTTTGATACCTGACCAGTTCAATGGCACGCGTAAACTTCGGCCAGCTTTGAAATCCATGTTCGCGCGCGATAACCAGTTGCGCGTCTGTCAAACTGAACTTACTCTGTTCGCGTTTCTGGGATGGTTTTGTCGGTGGAAGATGGTTTCTGAAACGCTCCAGCGCTTCCGGTTCAGATAAATGGCTGCTGTGGAGAAGGTCTTTGGCTTGTTTCTTGTATTGTTCCAGGCTGGGGCGTGAGGGCAGTTCTTTTTGCGGCATACGAAGCTCCTTCCATCATTTGCCTGGAGTCCGCACAAAATCAGGCAGGAAAGAAGATTCGTAATCTTCACTGCTGTTAAGGTGGGCACTGCCCTTTCCGCGGACTGGATGCGCCCCTAAGCGCTGCCAACACTGTATTCGTTAGGAAAACGCTCCGTCAAATCTTCTTTGCGGCTTCGCTCCACACCGACCTGAGGGCGTAACTTAATGAGGGAAGATTATCGCCAGCCGACTTTGCAGGATCGTTAAGGGCGAGGTATTGGCCGCCTCAGTAGTTCACCTGACCATGTCTCTCAGGGCATGTACTCAAGGACCCGCTGCTGGCGCAAATTTTTGCTATTGTAGGTGCACTTAGTCCTGAGTACGTAGTACTCTACTTACAACGTGCTACTCTCGCCACTTCCTCACAATTGAATATCAATCAACTTTTGGAGGCCCAATGAAACGGGTACCTTTTGTAACACTTTTCAGTGTTGTGTTTGCTCTTGCTCTTACCCTTGCAGGTTGTGGCGGCAACAGTTCCACCCCGCCTCTCCAGACCACCGGAACATCCGCACAGATTGGCTTTGGCGACGCCGTCAATGACAATGTTGCCAAGTTTGAACTGACGGTAACCGCCATCACTCTCACCGGCGTTGCCCCGACCGCGAACACCGGCAACCTGCTTGCGGCTCCAGGCGAAATTGAGTTTGTACACACTGCCGGCACCATTGAACCATTCAGCGTGGGAAAGATCCCACCGGGAACTTACAGCGGCGCAACGCTTACGGTTTCCAATCCTGAAGTCACCGTGGTAAATGCCGGCGTGGTTACCAAGCCTGCCGCCACCCTGGCTTCTCCGACTGTCACAGTAACTTTCGCCACCAACATCACGGTTGGCACTACGCCTCTGTTCCTGAACTTTGACCTGGACATCACCAAGTCACTTGATCTGACCAAGACTCCAGTCGCCGTGACGCCAACGCTCACCGTGACAACATCCACAGTTCCGGCCGACCAGAACGGCGAAGACCATGGCGATGGCGAAGACGATGACGTTCACGGTACAGTGACTGCAATCGCAGCCCCGAACTTCACCATCAGCACCAAGTCCGGAGCCAGCATCGTGTTCGCGACTGACGCAAACACGAGATTCAAAGACGGCCTCACCCAGCTTACTGACCTGAAGGTGAATGACATCGTTGAAGTTGACGCGGTCACCAAGACAGATGGCAGCAAGCTGGCAACCAAGGTTGAGCGTGAAGGCGGCCAGAACGGTGAAGAGGCGGAAGGTATTATCAGCGCCCTCGACAACCCGCTGACCAAGATCACCATTGCTCATCAGGTTGACTCCACCAATACCCCATCCACGGCTGCGCCGACAACAGTTGATATCACAGTGAACGCGAGCACGGTTTACAGCGTTCGCGCGGACAAACTGAATGTGACTGCTCCGGCCTTTGACGCCACTCACATTGGGCCCGGCCAGCGTATTGAAGCTGACGCCTCCAACAGCACGGCGCCACTCACCGCCACTAAAGTGAAGCTGCGCGAGCAGGCACTGGTGGGTGTGGTATCCAACTCAACTGCAGCCGGCTTTACTCTCACGCCCAGCGCCTCCTCAGCATTTGCAACTCTGAGCAAGGCAACCAGCGTGGCAGTAACCTTCGCTAGCGGCTCAAACCAGGTAGTGGCTCCAGCCAATAACGCAACCATCCGCGTACGCGGTCTGGTCTTCGTCAGCGGCACCACTTACTCCATGATTGCGGTCCGTACTGACGGCAACAACTAACAATTAGCAAACAAGAAGGAGGCTCGCTTCGGCGGGCCTCCGTTTTTTGTCGGCGCGCTGAAGGTCCTTTGATCACCAGATCATCCGATCAACAGATCACCCGATCTCTGGAATCCGTGCAATCAGAGTCATCAGCGGTAAGGTTTATGACAGGGCCGCAATCTACGGTTTGGCGTAAGGAAGGGCACTGAGTTCGCTTTCCACCACTACACGCAGCTCAATCGAGCCTTCCTGCGGCAGCGCATCCAGGGGCAGATGGTTTCTCCAGACAGAGAAGCGGACGCGGAGCGCGGTTCCCTGCTCTGCCTTAAGTTCAGTCAGTGGAATCTGGCATTCCATAATGGCATCCATGGCGACGCGCAGGCGAGGGCTCGGCGCTTTTTCAGTGCCGTTCTCGCAGAACTGCCATTTTGTCACCACGCCATTCACAATGTCCGATTGCAGCCGGTAAGAGGTGATCGGCAGGGCCGCGTCCTGCGGCATGCTTTCCACCGCAATGACAACTCGTGTTTCGGCCGTCGCCCACTGGGTTGCAGGCTCCAGGAAATCGAGCCGGCAATAAAGGTTATCGGCGTCCACGCCGGCATAGCCTGTATCGAGCAGGAAGGCTTTGCCGTGCATGGCCGATGAGTGGCGGTCAGCCACGTGCGTGGCTGCGCCCAGCCAGTCAAAGTAGCCAATATCCCTGCCGTCAATCTGGGGATGAATGTAAGCCGATTGCGGAATGAACTGCGGCCTGTCATGCCGGCCGGCAATAGGCTGGGCGAGCGTTTCAGGCGGAACTGCTCCCATGGCATGGTAAATATTCGAAAGATGTTTACGGTAAAGCTCGTCAAAGTCGTGATCGTTGTCAGAATGGTGTTCAGGACCGTACCACCAATTCCAATCACTGCCTTCGGCAATCAGTAGCTCTTCGAAAGCCAGGGCACGCTGCGCTGCAGAAACCTTGTCCGCATTATCGGCATAGAATTTGCGGGCCGCAAAGAGATAGTCCCATGCGGTGTTGTCTTCCGGAGCGCCAATCCAGATATCAAAGTTGGCATTGATCCATGATCCGGGAAAAATGGACGCCAATGGCTCCGGTGCTTTCTCCACCTTCACGGCTTCTGCCACGGACATGGCGGTGATGGCGGGATCACCCTGGATACCGTCATACAAGCGACGCAGAAATTCCCGTCCCGATTCAGGATAGCTCTCCCAGGCATTCTCGCCATCGAGAATGATCGGCACAACCGCATCGCGGCCTGAAGCCAGCACGGGCGCGGCGGATTCTTTCACCCTCCGCAGAAAGTCACTGGCGGCATCGCGCGGAGGCACTCCGGAATAAACAAAGCCGATCAGATCAGAAAGTGAGTGGTCGCGGAAGACCACGTTCATATGCGCGTTTTCCTTCTCCCAGCGAAACACGCGATAGAGTTTTTCCGCGGCCTCAGGCTCAAGCCTGCCGGTACCGTCACGACGGAATAGATAGCCAATGGACCGTCCAAGCACTCCTTCATCCGTAGCAAGCCAGTTCAGGCCTTCTTCATGCGCGATCCGCAATACGTCATTGGAGACGCTGCCTTCAGACGGCCACATTCCGGTGGGTCGCATGCCGAAAACCTCTTCATGCAGGTCAATGCCTCGTCTTATCTGCGTGCGAGCGTCATCCTCATGCTGAAACCTGTTCGCCGGTAGCGGGAGACCGGAGTGGGAAACCCCTCCAATCTGCGTATCACACACCAGGGGCAGAATTGGATGGTAATAAGGCGAGGTCGAAATTTCGATGGACCCACGTTGCGCCGCACTGGCATACGCGGGCAGCACCATGGTTAGAAATTCCCTTTGCTTCTTCACCACTAACTGCTGGTCGTCAGCAGAGTAGCCGCGCCCTTTGTTCACCAGCTCACGAATATCAGGATCCTGCAGGAAAAATTCATCCATCCATGCGATCTGCGAGAGTACCTGGAGATCGGTCAACTCATGGTTCGTCAGCTGGCCCACCAGGCGCGCAGCATCTTCAGGCTTGCTGCGGTAGTGCGCCCAGAGTTCGCGATATCGCGGGTAGCGCCCGATCATATTGTCAGTATTGGCCTGGAACAGATACTGGATGGCAAAAAGCCGTTCATTGAAATCGAGGTCGGGTGCGGGCAGAGCGGCCACTTGCCAGAATGGGTCCAGGGCCGCGCCGCTTACATAATCCTGAATCTGGACAATCAGTGAGGGCACCAGATTGAACGTCTGATGAACGTCAGGGAACTCATCCAGCAGCTTCACCATGCCGTAATAGTCTTTGAGTGCGTGCAAACGGACCCAGGGAAGACGGTAACGCCCGGTTACCAGGTCTTTATAGAACGGCTGATGCATGTGCCAGAGAAAAACAAGGCGGATGGAAGACATATTTGAGTAATCCATTAAATCATAACGCGAAGTCACAAGGGCATCAGGGTCTAGCGGCTCGCTCGCGAATCGCGGGCCTTTAGGCAGACGTTCATCGCGCTGCGATGAAATATTTGCACCAAATTGAACCAATACCGTCTGCTAGACTCATATTCAACTGTCAGAAAATGGAACAGCACTAGAAATCGAGAGCGGCAGAAACTCAGACACCAGGAAACCGGCATAGCGTGCGCATTTTTACCCGCTACATCCTGAAGGAAGTTACTTCCCACGCGCTCCTTGGAGCGTCAGTGTTCACGTTCGTCATTTTCATGCGTGAGGTGGGGCGGCTTCTGGAACTGGTGGTCCGTAATAGCGCGCCCGTCCCCAGCGTTGCCGAAATCTTCTTCCTGCTCATGCCGGCCGCCCTTACTGTTACGGTGCCCATGGGCGTTCTGGTGGGAATTCTCATTGGCCTTAGCCGCATGGCGGCCGACAGTGAAGTAACGGCCATGCGCGCCTCCGGTGTAAGCGTCAGGAAATTTCTCGCCATCATCTCTATCTTCGGCGTCACAGCATGGGTTTTCGCGCTGGTCGATACTGCCATCCTTGCGCCAAAATCAGCGGCCGCCCTTGCCGAGCTGCAAAAGAAACTCACCTCTTCGCAGATATCCTTCCAGGTTCAGCCACGCGTCTTCTACGAAGATTTCAAGAACTACGTGCTTTACGTGGAAGACGTAAGCTCCACGTCCGGCGCGTCAGTCTGGAAGAATGTTTTCCTCGCCGACACGTCGACACCGGGCGCTCCCAAGATTACCATCGCCAAAGAAGCGGTTGTGAGCGGCGGCGGCCCTAATACAATACGGCTCCATCTCATCAGCGGCGAAACTCATGAGACCAACCCACGCCAGCCAAATCAGTACACCATTTCCACCTTCAATGAAACTGACACCTCACTGACGCTGCCGCCTATCCCCAGGCCGGTGCAGGAAAAAATCCCAGTGTCCCAGATGAGTACGGCCAATGTGCTGTGGCAACGTCATAACCCAGACAAAGAACAGGCGCGGCTTTATTTTGCGGAGTTCAATCGCCGCCTGGCGCTGCCAACCGCGTGTCTGGTATTGGTTCTCATCGGCATCCCTCTGGGCCTCTCCGCGCGCAAAGGCGGCAAGGGTGCGGGCTTTGTCCTTACCATCGCGCTGGTCTTTATCTACTACTTTCTTTATGGCACCGGATTATCACTTGCACGTAACGGCAAGGTGCCGGTGATACCGGGAGTCTGGCTGGCCAACATCATCTTTGGCCTTGTGGGCGCGATACTCATCTCCCGCACAGACAAGCTGCCGGTTGAACTCGGCCTGGGACAGATGCTGTCTGCCCGATTTAAGGGTTGGACGGAAGCACTGTCAAAGTTGACCAGGAATGGACGTCCGCGCGAAAACGGCCGCGCCGTTGCAAGGCGGTCTCGACTTTTCAGCACCCGTTTCCCACTGATTCTGGATGATTATGTCCTGCGCAATTTTGTCGGCTACCTGCTGCTGATCCTGGCCAGCTTTATTGTGCTGATCATGGTCTTCACTTTTTTCGAGCTCATTAGTGACATCCTGCACAACAAGCCCAAGCCTCTCACCATCGTCGCCTACCTGCTGAACGAGATTCCATCACTGCTGTACGTTGTTACGCCTCTGGCGGTGCTGCTGGGCGTGCTGGTCACGTTTGGACTCATGCAGAAGTCCAACGAGCTCACAGCCATGAAAGCAACCGGGATCAGCATTTATCGCACCATCATTCCCGTTCTGTTTATCGCCCTGGCGCTGGCTGGCGGGCTGTTTCTGATGGACCAGTACTATCTGCCCTACGCCAATAAACAGGTAGAAACCTTGAGGAACCAGATCAAGGGAAAGCCGCCACAGACCTATTTACGTCCGGACAGAAAATGGATCTTTGGCCAGAACACCAGCAAACATGGAGGTCAGGCCGAAAACCGCAAAGTTTATTATTACGAGTTCTACGAACCGGACCGCAATCAGTTCGGCAACATCACGACCTTCGAGCTTGACCCGCACAGCTTTCAGATCGCCAAGAGAATCTATGCCGCGCGGGCACACTGGTCAGAAAATCAATGGATCTTTGAAAACGGCTGGCAACGTTCCTTCAACGGTGACATGGTCACCGCCTATGATCCTTTTAATGCCAATGCCTTTCCGGAATTGAATGAGCAGCCCAACTACTTCAAGAAGGAAGTGCGCCAGTCACAGGAAATGAGCTATGACGAGCTCAGCGCCTATATCCGTGACCTGCAGCAGAGCGGCTTTGATGTGGTGCGACTGCGAGTGGCCCTGCAAAGAAAGATCGCTTATCCGCTGATCACGCTGGTGATGGCCGTGCTGGCGTTTCCCTTCTCCCTTTCCGTGGGCAAACGTGGAGCTCTCACCGGGGTGGCGACAGCGGTGATCATCGGTCTGGTTTATTGGGTCACCTCAGCTCTGTTTGAAGCCATGGGCAACGTCAGCCAACTGCCACCGCTGATCGCTGCATGGTCGCCGGATATTATCTTTGGCCTCGCCGGCGGATACATGATTTTCAAGACGCCTTCGTAATTTCTGTCGCTTCGCTCCAAACCGCTTCAAGAGCTACTTTTCTGGTTGCTGCCCCTTGGCTCCTGCTGCTGCGGGCTCGGCGCGACTCCGGCCTCGCCCTAATGGAACTCCCTTTATGTCGCTTCGCTCCACACCGCTTGAAAGTTACCTCTAAGGCGACGTCCACATGCGCTTGTTGCAGCGGCCTCGCCGCGCGTGGACGGCGCGAGGCCTTGTCGAATTGCGATACCCTCGCCCTCTGTCATCTTGAGCGCAGCCGGAGCGGATGCGACGACGGAGTCGAAAGATCCCGAGAATGCCAGTTGTAACAACGCCATTACAGGGAGTTCTCACGAAACAAGAATAGATTCGTCATCCCGAGTGGTCGTGAGCGAAGCGAGCGCTTTCTTCAGCTCGCGAGCCGACCCGAGGGATCTTGTGCTTCGTCCCGGCCAGCTAAGCGCAAGCTCCCTCACCCCTACTCACGCGCTGAAGACTGCGCGCGTTCGTTGACGGGGATTCGGGATGACGAATCAAATTTTCTTAGTGAGTGGTGAACAAGCTTTTCCTGAGCCTTCTGCCTGATAAAATCATCTATACAGGCTCATGTTCAAAAACCTTCAGCCGCTGTTCCCATACCTGAAACGATATCGATGGACGCTGTTCTGGGGAGCGCTTACCGTCTTCGGCAACAACGGCCTCTGGGTCCTGTTTCCGCAGGTTCTGCGGTCGGCTGTGGATGACCTGAATCATGGCGCCACGCAGCATAAGTTCTTTGTCTATTCCATGCTGCTGATTGGCATTGCCCTGGTCAAAGGCACGTTCCAGTTTCTGACCCGCTGGCTGATGATCGGGGTCTCACGCGACATTGAATATGACTTGCGCAATGACATGTTTGCGCATCTTTCCAGCCTTCCCTACAACTACTATCAGAAGAACCGCACCGGCGACATTATGGCCCGCGCCACCAATGACCTGAATGCCGTGCGCATGCTGCTGGGGCCGGCGATCATGTACTCAGCCAACACGCTGGTATTCACAGTAGCGGCGCTGTTCTTCATGTGGCATATCAGTCCTACACTGACCATCTATGCGTTCCTGCCACTGCCCCTGGCCAGCATCATCATTCAGTATTTCGGACGCCGCATTCATGAGCGCTTTGAGCGCATACAGGCCCAGTTCTCCAACATCTCCGCCCGAGCCCAGGAAAATTTCTCCGGCGCTCGCCTGATCCGCGCCTACGCGCAGGAAGAGGCGGAGATTGCTCTGTTTGAAACGTCAAACAAGGAATATGTAAATCGCAGCCTTCCTCTTGCCCGCTTGATGGGTATGCTCTGGCCCGCGCTGGAACTGCTCCTCGGATTGGCTTATGCGATGGTGCTTTGGCTGGGGCCGCGCGGCGTGATCAAAGGTCAGATGTCGGTGGGCGACTTTTATGCCTTCAGCATGTACATCCTGATGCTTACATGGCCGGTCATCGCCCTGGGATGGGTGATCAACATTTTCCAGCGTGGCACTGCGTCCATGGCGCGCATTAATGAGATCCTGACAGCCAGGTCTGAAATCACTAACGAAGCGGTCCCAACGCCGGCCCCTGAAAACATTGTGGGCACGGTCGAATTTCGTCACCTGAACTTTGGCTATGACGGAACGTCCGTTCTCAAGGACATCAACCTGACGATTCCCGCAGGCACCAGTCTGGCGATTGTGGGCCCGACTGGCTCCGGCAAGACCACGCTGGTCAGTCTGATACCGCGGATCTATGAGGCGGCGCCAGGCGCGATTCTGATCGATGGCCGTCCCATCCGCGAATATTCCCTGGAAACACTGCGCCGCAACATTGGCTTTGTTCCCCAGGAAACATTCCTGTTCAGTGACACAGTGCGGGAGAACATTGCCTTTGGCGTGGAGCAGGCCACGGACCAGCAGATACACGAGGCCGCCGAGGCGGCCAGCATCGCCGCTGACATTGAAGCATTCCCTGAGCAATACAAGACGCTTGTCGGCGAGCGCGGCATTACGCTCTCTGGCGGGCAAAAACAGCGCTCCGCGATTGCGCGGGCCATCGTGCGTGATCCCCGTATCCTTATATTGGACGACGCGCTGGCCAGCGTTGACACCTATACGGAAGAGAAAATCCTCAATCACCTTCGCGAAGTCATGCAGGGGCGCACCACTATCTTCATATCCCATCGCGTTTCTACGGTCCGCAACGCGGACCGCATAGCCGTGTTGCATCACGGGCGCATCGTAGAATCAGGCACCCATGATGAGCTTATTGCCCGCAACGGATACTACACTGAGCTATACAACAAGCAACTGCTGGAAGAGGAACTGGCCCGGGTCTAAGCTCTATTTCCCTTTCATGAATCTGACCATGCAAAGGGTGGAGCAGGCCTTCAGGCCTGCGGTAAACAGACAAAAGAGGTCAGGCTTTAGCCTCTGAGGTGAAACTCTCTGACCATGAAACGCGTGGTAATCCCTGAGCTGTTAGACAACGACGAAGGCACGCCAGAAGAGATTGAGGGCTCACTGGCTGATCTGCGGATGATCAATCGCAATTTTGGCGGCGTGCGCACCATGACCAGATTGCTGCGGAGCGTGGCGCAAAAGCATCAACTAAAAACGGTCGCCTGGCTCGATGTTGCCGGCGCTTCCGGCGATGTGGCGCTCCTTTCACAGCAGAGGCTTTCCCGGGAAGGCATTTTCGCCCAGCCAACCCTGCTCGATCGCCAAATCAGCCATATGAACCGGGAGCTTCCTGCCATCTGCGGTGACGCGCTGGCGCTTCCCTTTGCCGACAATAGCTTTGACGCGGTCGGCTGTTCGCTCTTCGCACATCATCTGGAACCTGATGAGGTCGTTGGCTTTGCCCGTGAAGCTCTGCGCGTGGCACGGTACGCCGTCCTGGTCAATGATTTAATTCGTTCATCACTGCATCTTGCCCTTATTTACGCAGGTACTCCTCTTTATCGCAGCCGTCTCACTCGGCATGATGCTCCCGCCTCCGTAAAGCGGGCCTACACTCTGGAAGAAATGAACCAGATGCTTCGGCAAGCAGGCGCCGCCGGCGTCGAAACCGAAACGTATTTCTTGCTGCGCATGGGAGTGATCGCATGGAAGAAGAAGCACCCGAATACGATCTGATCGTGGTGGGCGCGGGACCTGCGGGTTCTGCGTGCGCGATCACCGCTGCCCAAAGCGGAGCCCATGTACTGCAACTGGACAAAGACAGTTTTCCCCGGCACAAGGTATGCGGAGAGTTTGTCTCCTCGGAATCCCTGCACCTCCTCAACTCTCTTTTAGGCAACGACACTGCATTCGCCGAGCGGCCAAAAATCATCACGTCACGCGTATTCCTCGATGGGCGCCAGATCACAATCCCCGTGGAACCCGCAGCCTCCAGCATCCCCCGGTATGATCTCGACGCTGCTTTACTGAAAGCGGCGAAAGCGGCAGGCGTGGATGTGCGCGAAGAGGTTTTGGTGAGCGACGTCAGCCATGAAGCCGAATCGCTATTTACGGTTACCACGTCTGCAGGAAGAATCAAGGCGAAGGCGGTGGTCAACTCCAGCGGCCGATGGTCACAGCTTACGCAGCGCGAAACTTTGAATAAGAGGAGCCCCGACCAGACAAAGTGGATTGGTTTGAAATCTCATTTCATCGAAGAATCGCCGGCTAACTCGGTTGATCTGTACTTCTTTCCCGGTGGCTATTGCGGTGTTCAACCGATCGGCGTGCGCTGCGTCAACGCTTGCGCCATGGTGCGGGCCGATATAGCACGGTCGCTGGACGATGTCTTTGCTCTTCATCCCGACCTGCAGCGTCGACGCCGCAACTGGCAGCAGAACTTTCCCACAGTCACAACCTCAGGACTGCGCTTTCGTGAGCCGCGAACGGAGGACCGAGGCATGTTGCTGGCGGGTGATGCTGCTGCCTTCATCGATCCCTTTGCCGGCGACGGTATCTCCCTTGCTTTGCATGGCGGAGTCATGGCTGCCGATGCACTGATTCCCTTCATCCAACAGTCTGCGTCTCTTGCCCAGGCCCACGTGGCCTACCACACAGCGTATTTCCGGCAGCTGGCGCCGGCGTTACGAAGCGCGTCGCGCATCAGGAAATTACTTTCGGCGCCGGCATGGTTGCGAGCCAGCGTCATGAGATTGGCTGGGTATCAAATGATTGGCAGGATGCTGGTGCGGGAAACAAGGGCGCGAGGTTAGCTTGGGGGTTCACATCCCGAGCAAAGCGAGGGAGCCCTACTGCCGCGAAAATCTTTAGTCGCTTGAGAGATTCGCTCTTCAGGAAAAAGAGGAAAGCAGATTCCTCGCTCCGCCCAGAATGGCAAGACCATAAAGTGATCGATAAAATCGTGATCCCTCGCTGGCGCTCGGGATTAAAACAAGCAGACGTTCGGGACTAAGACAAGAAGGAAAGCTCTACCCACCATGCGCAGCCATCTGCGCGCGGCGCAGCACACGTCTTGCCACTGCCAGCAGATCAGACACTTCAAACGGCTTTACCAGGCAGAAGATCTGCGTAGCATCCACAAACGTGCGTACGGCTGGATCAGACACGTTTGAGAGCACCAGGATTGTCTTGCGCACCAGGTCGGGTGAATTTTTCTCCATATAGCGATAGACGTCTTCACTGGACCAGTCGCCGGGAATTTTGCTATCGAGGAAAACCGCATCAATCACCTCATGCGATAGATACTCGATCGCCTGAGCGCCGGTGTTAGCCGTCAGAATCGTCAAGCCGGCAGCGGTCAGCACTTCACGTTCAAAATCAAGCACTGCTTCTTCATCATCCACCAGCAGGACCTGGCCCTCAAGACGAGATTCTCGCCGCGCCACAATGCGTTCACGTTCACTCAGCGGCTTTTCTCCGACGGCGACGGGCAAGCGCACCTGAATCAAAGCGCCGCCCGAGGGATGGTTCCTGGCGGCGATCTCTCCGCCGTGCTCTTTCACGATTCCGTAGCAGATGCTCAGTCCCAGTCCGGTGCCTTTGCCCACACTCTTGGTGGTATAGAAGGGATCAAAAACGTGCTTCGGATCATTCAGGCCGGGACCGGAATCATGAAACTCGCAGACAACCTGCCCGCGATCGCTGTATATCTTGATCCGCAGCACGCCGCCGTTGCGGCCATCCAGCATGGCGTCCGCCGCATTGTTGATGATATTCAGGTACACCTGCTCAAGCTGGTGGGGATCCACGATCACAGACGGCAACATAGCTTCAAAATCACGCTGCACCGTAATGTTGTTGACCTTCAGGTCGTAATCACGCAGAGCGATGGTATCTTCCATGACGCTGCGCAGGTCCACGTGGACTCGTTGTGGCTTGTGCTGGCGCGCAAATGAGAGCAGGTTCTGGACAATTTTCTGCGTACGCTGCGCCTGCTTGTACAGTTTTTGAATGAACTCGTGTACGCGCGCCTCAAGCTTTTCGCTCTCCAGCAATTGCGCGTAGCCCAGAATGGCCGTAAGCGGATTGTTTAACTCATGCGCCACGCCGGAAATCAACTGGCCCACCGCCGACATCTTTTCACTTTGCAGCAGTTGTTCCTGCGTGCGCCGCAGGTCCTCATACGCCCGGCGCGTCTCATGGTAAAGCTGGATTTTTTCAATCGTGGTGGCCAGTTGCCGACCTACAGCAATCAGCACGCCTTCTTCTGAGCGATTGAAATCGCGCACTGCGCGGCTGCTGGTGGCCAGCACGCCCAGGATCTTCTCTTTGCGCCAGAGCACTACCCACATCCACGCGTGCAGGCCTTCCCTGGCGATGATGTCAGTAACAATCTCCGGAAGCTTGCCCTGGCTCTGGTGGTCCACGATCTCCGTATGATTGCCGCGCAAGGCTTCCACAAAGTCCGCCGGCAGAGCAATCATGTCATTGTCCGCAATGACCAGGCTGCGATGGCCATAAGCCGCTTTTTTGAGCAGCCCGTTCGTCTGATCGTCAAAAAGATAAACGGAAGCGGTGTCGGTGCCCAGGAGCTCCACAATCTGGAGCATGATCAACTGCAGGATTTCATCCAGGTCAAATGACTGGTTGAATGTGACGGCAATGTTGTTCAGGACGTAAAGCTCGCGATTGCGGCGGCGGATCTCATCTTCCGCGTGCTTCATCTCCGTCACATCCATCACCACGCCCTGATAACGCTCGACACGTCCGCCAGGATCACGCGTGGCAAAGCTGCTTTCTATTACGTAGATCTCCTTGCCATCCTTGCGGCGCAGGCGGTACTCAAAATTTCTGACAAATCCCTGCCGGCTCATCTCGCTGAGGAACTTCTTGCGGTCTTCGTTGTCAACGTAAAGAGACTGAAGCACGTCCAGTCCCATCACTTCCTCTTTGTTGGAGTAGCCCAGCATGCGGACAAACGCTTCATTGCAGTCCACGAGCTTGCCATTCGGAGTGGAGGCAAACACACCTTCATGCATGTGATTGAACAATGAGGTGTAGCGCTCTTCAGAGGCTTTGGCTTCCGTGATGTCCTTGATTACGTGCACGGTGCCGGCGCGAGTCATCTCCTCGTTTGTGTAAGGAGAGGTTGAAACCACTGAGTAGCCGCCGAAGCAGGGATCTTCTTCACCGGAGCAATCAGCGTGCGCGCAGTAGGGACAATTGGCCCAGTTCAGGCCTGCGCCCGGCATGATGCTTTCGCACAGCTGGCCGGTGATATCGACGAACGGCATTTCCAGGCGGGTCAAAAGCGCCTGATTGGCCCGCAGGATGCGATAGTCACTGTCATGCACCAGAATGGAATCAGGAATGGAATCAAAGGTGCCGGCCCACTCACTGCGCGATTGCTCCACGCGATCAGCGAGCCTGTGATTTTCCACTGCCAGCCCCAATTGCTTGGCGGCCGCTTTCAAGAATGCCCGCTCATCACCGCGATGAGCACGGAAGCTGCTGATAGCCAGCACCAGCACTCCAAGGCGGGAATTTTTTCCCTCCACTGGCACCACCAGCGTGTGGTGAATGCCTTCTTTGCGCAGGGCCTGGGAGAGATGTGAAGGATTGGAATCCACTGAACGTACTACGTAAACCGTGCTATCGCGAAGGGCAAAGCCGCTTATGCTGTTATTGGCGTCAAGAGTGAAGTCCTGTTCCTGAAAAGCGGCCGAGAGTCCGCGCTGTGAGACCATCACCAGCTTGTCACCTTCGGCCAGACGGAACCAGGCTGACTGGGCACGGGTGATTTTCATCAGGTGGGTCAGTACCAGATCTACCGTCGCCTCAAAGTCCTGCGATTCAGAAATCTGGTGGGTAATTGTATTCAACACGTCCAGCCGCTGAATCTGTACCCGTGAATCATCCAGAACAATGGTCATCATGCTGATGCCAAGCGCCAGATCTACCAGAAAGTCATGCCAGAGTTCCGTGCCGGGCCTATGCACCAGATGGACATGGAGAATGGGAAGCATGAACGCGAGAAGCCAGCGTCCAATGTTGGGCCGTCCCCAGGCAAGCCGAAGCAGTTGCGTGGACGCAATCAGCGCCCCCAGTCGCCACGTTACAGCAAAAGCAGTATCGAGACCCTGGATATGAGGGAACCAGACATCGTGAAGAACAATCAGGGCCAGCGCAGCGCAGAGGACGATGCTGGCAGGAAGGATCAGGCGTCGTTCATCTGTGTACAGCAGGATGGCACTGGAAAATAAGCCTACTGCCAGCAAAAAGCAGGTCCACGTCAGCACAGTGAACACCACTGAGCCCTGGTCCAACTGGTATATGGATAGAAGCTTGCACGCGCTGTAAGCGATCCAGCCTGCAATCCACGGGACCAGGTATTTCTCCCGGAAGCTGCGGTACAGGAGGACTGCACCAGCCAGGAGAATGAGTAAAGTCGAGCCTTTAGCCAGAAAGGCTGATTGCAGTGCCAAATCCATGTTCACCAGTATTTTGCTGTGGGGCAGTGTTATATATCATAAACCGATAATGCCCGTGATTATTTGTTCATTAGGCCATTGTATTTCCGTGTGGACTGGGTTAGATTAAACTTCCCCCCGGCAGGAAATCCTTCATGAATACAGACCGGATTCTAGTCGTCGACGACGAGGAATCAATACGTGAAATCATCTCGTCGATGCTAAGTGCCGCGGGATACAAGACCCGCTCCGCCAGTTCAGCGGTGGAAGCCCTGGCCATCCTTAATGCGTCCGGTGAATTTGAGCTGATGCTCTCTGATCTGATGATGCCGGAAATGGACGGCATTGCCCTTCTGGAAAGGTCGAAAGAGAAATATCCTGACATGCCAGTGATCATGGTCACTGCGGTGCACGACATTTCGGTGGCCCTGGCCGCCATCCGCAACGGCGCTTACGATTACCTGCTTAAGCCATTTGAACGCGAACAGCTTCTGGCCATGGTGCGCAGGGCGCTGGAAACGCGTCGCCTGCGAATGGAAAACCGCGCCTATCAATCCAATCTGGAATCGCTGGTAGCGGCGCGCACGGAACAACTTCGCCATGCCATGACGGAGTTAGAGCGCTCTTATGACGTAACCCTTGAAGCTTTGGGCGATGCGCTCGATCTGAAAGATTCCGAGACTGAAGGCCACTCCAAGCGGGTGACGGCCTTCACCATTGCGATTGCGCGGGCCATGAGTCTCTCCGCCGAAGACATCAAAGTCATTGCGCGTGGCGCATTTCTGCACGACATTGGCAAAGTGGCCATTCCGGACGCTATCCTTCTCAAGCCCGGGGCCCTGACGCCTGAAGAAACTGAGATCATGCGCGAACACTGCTTCCGCGGGTATCAAATGCTTAAAAAAATTCCTTTCCTGTCGCGCGCTGCCGAGATTGTTTATTCGCACCAGGAAAAATTCGATGGCACGGGTTATCCGCGCGGTCTCCGGGCGGAAGAGATACCCATTGGCGCGCGCATCTTTTCCATCGCTGATACCCTTGACGCCATCACCTCTGACCGTGTTTACCGTGCCGCCCAGAGCATCTCCGCTGCTCGCGAAGAAATCATGCGCTGGTCCGGACGCCAGTTTGATCCCGAAGTCGTCCGCGTGTTCATGGCGATGCCGGACACAATCTGGGAAGACCTGCGCAAGGAAATCAATTCGCAGAAGTTTAATTACGCCATTAAACTGCCGGCCATTGCCGCCAAAGTCACGTAGGGAACCTGCGTTTTTGATCAATCCAACAAAAGAAAGCACAAGATCCCTTACCTCAATGCGGCAACTGAAGAAAGCGCTGCCTCAATGACGAGGTTCGGGATGACGTTTGCATTTCTTTCGCCCCAGCTTGCCGACAAATTACAATGGATATGGAATTGGCGCGTAAAATTGGGCCTTTCAAATTTGCGACAAGTGAAGGTAACCACATGGCCGTATTAAATGATTCTTCGATTCAGACCGCACTAAGCGGTCTTCCCGGATGGAAGCGTAATGGATTAGCGATTGAGCGGACGTTTGAGTTTAAGGATTTCAAGGCCGCTATGGCGTTCGTAAATAAGGTGGCAGATAAAGCCGAGGCAGCCAATCACCACCCTGACATCGACATTCGCTATAACAAGGTGAGAACGTCTCTGGTATCGCATGACTCAGGGGGAGTCACGGATAGGGACGTGCGCATGGCGGCAGAAATCAATCTGCTCGTGGGCTGATCAAGGGGCAAAGATCAAAGATCAGGCCTGTTCTTCCAGGGCCGCTGCCAGGTTGTCCAGAGCGCGCTGGATGGAGGTTAACTGATCATCCAGGAAATTGTTGAACTCGCCCAACGGGTCACCGTGCTCCACCAGACGATCAAAAGCACGGCGAAGCTTTACCCGTCCTCGTTCGCTGGCGACCACCAGTCCCAGCCCACTCAACCCCACAACCGCAACAGGTATGAACCAATTCTTCATAGTCACCCCGACCGATATAGGCCATTTGCCCAGGTGTTAAGATGTAAACAGCTTGCTGCAAATATGTCCGACTGTACAGTTACTTTAGTAATGTACTTCTTCCCACCGCAACAACATCTATCGGCCCGGGTTTACAACTATCAGAGCAGTAACTGAGATGCGGGAGAGCTGTCCTCGGGTAGCCATCGTGCATCTCTGATTCAGCATCTGTCACCAACATTCAGGTTAACTGCTTATTTTTGACCCCAAGAGGTGCAAGCCATGCAGCCAAAGTGGATCGCGTCTGTCTGTGTATTTGGACTGGCGCTGACAATCAGCGCAATTGCCCAGGATCAGGGTAGAGACAGCGGAACCCCAGACTCGCAGAACAGCCCGGTATTGAAAACACGTCCTCAGGATGGCTACCCCGGACCGCCTCCGCAAGCTGGTGGCTATCATCCCAACCCTGTCTATGGAGCGCCACCGAACGTTATTCCCGAGGGCCAGCGTTTCATCGTGAAATTAAAAGACACGCTGGACACCAGGAAACTGTCAGAGGGAAAACACTTTAAAGCCGAATTGCGCGAGGATCTGACTACGCCCAGCGGGCTCATCATTCCCCGAGGCCGCAACGTAAAGGGTCACGTGGCCCGCTACGAACACGGCTTCACCGGCGCCCGCATCATGCTGGCAATGGATGAAATTGAAACCCGCCATGGCTGGGTGCCCTTGATTGCCACGGTCACCGGAGTCCCTGGTGACGCTTCTATTAAATCGGTCGAAGATGAAGGCGAACTGGTAAAGAAAGGCCCGGACAAAAAGCGCGTGATTGAAAACGCGGCCATCGGCGCCGGGGTCGGTGCTGTGAGCGGCTCAGTGATTGGTGGTGGCAAAGGCGCTGCGGTTGGAGCTGCGGTTGGCGGAGGGCTCGGTACAGGAGCCAGCCTGCTCTTGAAAGGTGGCGAGATGAAACTGGATAAAGGCACCCAGCTCGAAGTACGCCTTGAGCGCGACCTGCAAATACCGGCTCGTTAACTTTTGATAAGGGCGGCAGGTTAACAGGTTAAGAAGAGATAAGCGCCTCTTCAGCCTGCTGCCCTTCTTGATCTGAAAGGCATCCAAAGTACGATGGCTGTGGAACCCACAAAACGGTCCGAACCCGGCAAGCACTTCTCTCTGTGCGCGCTTGCTCTTATCTTGATTCTCATCGTTCTGGTCTTCCTCATCCACCGTAATAGCGTTCCCCCTGTCGATGCCAACCCTCCCGCGAACACCTATCAGCGGAACTGAACAAATTTGGTAAATGAGTAATTTTGTAATTTGGTAATTGAAAACCAAACCCAGATTCTGATTGGGATTGGGTAAATGAGCAATTGGGTAACATACTCAACAAGCAATTACTCAATTACCGAATTACCCAATTACCAAATTGTCTTTGCCCTTTTCCCTTCCGCAAGTTAGACTCACGTGTTTTCCAAGATCACGTCTAACTGGCTGGAGACCATTCAATGACCTTGCGCCGTGCCCTGCCTCTTTTCCTGGCGTTCTTTCTCATGCTTCCCCTCAGCGCTGTTGCCCAGCGTAACCGGGACGATCGGCCAGCTCCCGCACCGGCAGCGCCTGATCAGTCCGGCAAAGCCCCTGCGGACGCCAAAGCTGGTGAGCAGAAGGCCGGTGAGCAGAAGAAGGACATGCCTGAGCCTGCGCCCATCGTGACGCATCATGAGGCACGTGTCGGCGGCAAAGTCCTGCATTACACGGCAACCACCGGAACGTTGCCATTGAAGAACACTGACACGGGTGAAGTGGAAGCGCACATCTTCTTCATTGCCTATACGCTGGATGGCCAGCAAGGGGCGCAGCGTCCGCTTACGTTCTCGTTCAATGGCGGTCCCGGATCGGCGTCCGTCTGGCTGCATCTCGGCGCTATTGGCCCCAAACGGGTCAAGATGCAGTCGGACGGCATGATGCCTGCGCCACCGTATCAGCTGGTCGACAACGAATATTCATGGCTCGATCAGACCGACCTCGTGTTCATCGATCCGGTGGGTACCGGCTACAGCCGCGCCATTAAACGCGATCAGACCAGAAAGTTCCTTGGCCTCAAGGGCGACATTGAATCCGTGGGCGAATTTATTCGCCTCTATCTGGGACGTTACGAACGCTGGTCTTCGCCGCTGTTTATGGTTGGCGAGAGTTACGGCACCACGCGCGCCGCCGGACTCTCAGGATATTTGTTCGAGCATGGCGTCGCGTTTAATGGCGTGATGCTGATCTCCAGCATTTTGAACTTCCAGACCACGGATTTCGCCGTCGGCAATGATCTTCCCTACATCATCTTTTTGCCGACCTATGCGGATGCCGCGTGGTATCACAAGAAACTCGCCCCCGAACTCCAGCAGGACTTCCCCAAACTGCGCGCAGAAGTGGAGCAGTGGGCTGCAACCGGCTACGCTGAAGCTCTGGCTAAAGGCGACCGCCTTACACCTCAGGAGCGCTCCGCTGTTGCCGAAAAGCTGGCTCGCTATACCGGCCTGAGCAAGAAGTATGTTGAGCAGCACAACCTCCGCATTGACGAAGGTCACTTCACCAAAGAACTTATGCGCGATGAGGACAAGATTGTCGGCCGCTTGGATAGTCGCTTTCTCGGTAACGAACGCAGCACACCGCTTGAAACCGCCGCATCCGATCCCAGCATGAACGCGATCCGTCCGCCTTACACCGCCATGTTCAACCAGTATGTGCGCACCGACCTTGGGTATAAATCAGATCTTGAGTACTACATTCTGGGCGGCGGGTTTCGCTTTGACGAATGGGACTGGGGCGTTCAGCGCGGCGGCTTCCCTGACACCGCTCAGGCACTCAAAGATGCCTTCGACAAGAATCCCTTCATGAAACTTTTTGTCGGCTCAGGCTACTTTGATCTTGCCACGCCATACTTCGGCACACAGTACACGCTCAATCATATGGGCCTCGATGCGGACCAGCACAAGCGCATCTCGCTGGGCTACTACGGCGCAGGCCACATGATGTACATACAGGACCAGTCGCTGGGAGAGCTGAAGAAGGATGTTGGGAACTTTATGGGAGCGGCGTTGAAATAGAACCATCGCGCGTTGAAGAAAAGGCCATTTACAACAAAGGACACGAAGGTTCACGAAGGTGTTTGCGCTCTGACTACTTCGTGTTCCTTTGTGTCCTTTGTGGTTTTAGGACTTTTTCCACGATCTCGCGCGATGTCGGCGATTTTTCATTTCCCGAACGGCTCTTCCAGACTTGGACTCTGCGGCGTGAACAACTCCGCGCCGTTATCCGTGATGTGCATGTCATCTTCCAGGCGAACGCCGAACTCACCGCGGATGTAAACGCCCGGCTCATCACTGAAGCACATGCGCTGCGCCAGCGGAAGTTTGTTGCCGCGGACGAGGTAAGGCCATTCGTGGCCATCCATGCCGATGCCGTGGCCAACGCGGTGTCCGAAGTGCGCGTAGTCCGGACCATATCCGGCGTCGACGATCACCTTACGCGCCGCTGCATCCACAGCTTCGCAAGGAACGCCTGGTTTAGCGGTTGCCAATGCCGTGGCTTGCGCTCTGTGGACGATTTCAAAAACTGTTTTCATTTTATCCGTCGGCTTACCCAGAACAACCGTGCGGCTGATGTCTGATTCGTAGCCTTCCACTTTGCAGCCGCCATCCATCAGAAGGATGGTGCCTTCCTTGATCACCTGAGGTTTAGCCGATCCGTGCGGTAGCGCAGAATTTTCACCAACCTGCACGCCGGCGCCGCCCTGAAACCCCTGCTGTGAATGGGCTGCTGAAACCAGTTGCGCAAAGTCATTCTGCGTCATGCCTTCCTTCATGGAAAGGTAAGCCGCCTCATAAGCGGCCAGCGTGACCTGATTTGCCAGGGTCATCAATTTCAACTCGTGGTCGCTCTTGATCATGCGGCAGCCCGCCGTTATGGGAGTCGCACTGGTGATCTGGGCCGCGGGCGCGGCAGTTCCAACTCCTGAGCTGAAGACATAATGCACGGTTTCTTCCATGCCGATCTTCCCTGCCGCGACGCCACGCTCCTTCATCCCGTTGGCAATGAGCTGGTACGGACTCTCATCTTCCTGCCAGACGCGGACATCCGCCTTGGCATCACCCATGTTCATGACAATCTGCTCACGGGCACGGTCTTCTTCAAACGCCGGGCTTACATAAAACGGTGTGCCTTTGGACGGCACGATCATGGCAAACAGCCGCTCACTCAGCCACCAGCGTATGCCGGTGAAATAGTTGAGCGACGTGCCGCCGATCATCATGATGGCGTCCAGCTTGTTGTCCCGCATCAACTGCTGGGCATGCTCGATTCGCCCGAGCCGTTCTTCAATCGTGATGGGCTTGGCCTCACTCTTGCGCGATTTCAATTTGGCGATGGCTGGCGGCTGCGGTTTTTCTGGCGCGCGTTCCTGTTCCTGCTCAGCGAACATGGCTCCGGGCTGGGTGACAGCCAGCGTGGTGGCGATACCGGCGTTCTGCAGGAAGCTGCGGCGGGACGATTTCATCGGGACTCCTTATTTTTGACTGCCTAGACTACCACGGCTATTACACGTACCGGTCAATCCTTTGGACCTTTTCCATGCAAGTTTCTGCCCGACGAGCATTCTTTCTTACACGATTTGCTGGTGTCGCGGGCAGCAAACAGGAGGTTGGCGTCCCTATGTTTCTTCTATTCAAAAAACCGACCTTCAAAAGACAGGTTCCTGTCGCTCGAAACACGCCAGTTCTCGACAATCTTCGCGTCGCGTCGCCCTGCCCGGCGTCGTGGGAAACGATGAATGGCGACGATCGTGTCCGGTTTTGTGGCGAGTGCCAGCTCAATGTTTACAACCTGTCTGCCATGTCGCGATCAGAGGCGGAAGATCTTGTCCGCCAACGCGAAGGTCGCCTTTGTGTCCGCTTCTATCGTCGCGAGGACGGCACCATGATCACTCAGGATTGCCCACGCGGCTTCCGCGCAGTGGTGGGCCGTGTCTCGAGGTTCGCCGGAACCCTTTTCTCTGCTTTGCTCGCTGTTTCACCGGTCGCCGCGCAGACCCCATTGCAGGGTGCGCCGCTGCCGCCAGGCAAACCAACAACTTCCAATAAGCCAATTGAAGTGTCCTCGCAGGTTCGCATTACAGTGACCGATTCCGCAGGCGCAGTAATCCCCGCAGCCCGAATCGGCCTGGAGTCGCGAAAAAACAAGCTTTCTATTTCCCAGACTGCGGACAATGGTGGCGTCGCAAATTTTTCAAGCGTCCGCGCCGGCAATTACAGCATGACGGTCTTCCGCGAAGGCTTTAAAGCATTTACCCGCAAGCTGAAAGTTGAGCGATCAAGAAACGAGGATCTTGCTGTTCATCTGCGACCAGGAGACACCTATGTCACTGTGGGTATAGTCATTGATGAGCCCATTATCGACAGGGACTCAAGCACCACGCAAAGCACATTTGCGCCAACAGTGATGGGCCGGATTGTTTCCCGGCCCGCTCCGATGAAATAACTTCTACTTCTTTGGCGCTGGAGTCGCATTTCCTGCCGGCGTTGCCGTCTTGTCCGTTGCAGGCTTTGCTGCCTCACCTGCTGTACGTGCTGGCGCAGCTGCTGGCTGGCCGGGCTGGTCTGGCGGAGGCACCGGTGGCATGTCAGCTTTGGCAAAGCGCGGCAGCATTTCGTCACGCATCGCCAATTGATAGACGGCTGCGGCGGCTACCATCGCCGCTTTCTGAACATCCTCGGGGATAATGCGCTCATAGGTGTCGAGATTGGTGTGCCAGGTGTCAGTGAAGTATTCAATCGGATCCTGGCCCATGCCAACGCCCGGCAGGCCGGCCTGTGCGAATGAAGTGCTGTCCGTGCCGCCCAGTCGACGGCTCTTGTTGGCGATGGCTCCGGCAACGCCAAGGTCGGCAAACGGCGCCACGGCAGCGCGGAGAATGTCACCATCTTCCGGCGGACCGAACACGCCAAGACCGCGCACACGTCCGGTACCGGAATCGATGTTGAAGTAGCCGTCAAACTTCGCATACTCCGGCTTGGGATCTTCGAAGGTCCCGAAGTGCTGTTTCACGTACGCCTGCGATCCCAGCAGGCCTTCTTCTTCGCCGCTCCATAGGGCTACGCGGATGGTGCGGCGCGGCTTCACGCCAATCGACTTCAGAATGCGCGCCGCCTCCATCATGATGGCGCAGCCAATCGCGTTGTCCGTGGCGCCGGTGGCTGAGTGCCAAGAATCCAGATGGCCGCCCAGCATGATGACTTCGTCTTTCTTGTCCGTGCCGGGAATTTCCGCCACGGTGTTGTAAGAAGTCTTGCCTTCGGGATAAATCTTGTTCTGGATGTTGAATTCCAGCTCTACCGGCGCGCCATCGGCCAGTACGCGCGCGATGCGTCCGAAATCTTCATTGCGCAGGACGACTGTTGGCACGACCTTGGCAGGGTCATAGGTGCGATTCTGGAAAGCACGTATGCGTCCGTTGCCCATGTGGGCATCATTGGCGCGAACCAATGCACCGTTGGACAGCAAAAATTCATCGATCTGAGTGTTGATCTGCGCTGCGGTGAGTGTGCCCGGAGGATCGTTCGGTGGCGGGTTGCGCGGAACAAGCTGGCCGGCGTTGGGATTCTTGGGATCAAAGCGCTCGGCCGCGGCCTTGTCTTCCAGGCGACGCGCCGGAGGCTCAATCACCACCGGCACAACTTCAGATTTGCCCACCAGAACCATCTTGCCTTTGACTTTGTCCTTCACAGAATCCAGGTAAGCGGTGAGCTGTTCTTTATTTGGCTTCTCCGGCGGAATGAGTTGCCAGACCTGCCCGGTAACGGTGCCGTTCGTGCTCGGAGTCCATGCCAGAACTTTAAACGTGAGCTGATCATGGAAAGGCGAGAGAGCGTACCCGCTCGCGCGCTCATTTACCCAACCAGGATGTCCGAAATCCCAAGGCTCAAGGTGAGCGTTGGCAAATCCCCAACTTGTCATCTCTTTCACGGCCCAGTCAGCGGCGGCCTTGTGGTTGGGAGAGCCGGTGAGACGAGGGCCGTATACGTCGGCCAGAAAGTGCATAGTGTGCATGATCTGCGAATGGTCTTTCTCTTCCGCGCGAATCTTGTCATTAATGGACGGATCGCCCACTGGAGAGGTCACGGCAGCGGGAGTGGCCGTCTGTGCAACAGAAGCCACGGCAAAGACGCAAAGACAGACGAACGCAAAGAGACGATTGGTCAGGGACATTTAGTTTTCTCCGGGAGGACAAAGAATAAAGGCAACCGGAGGGAAAAGGAAAATGTTTTTTCAAAGGCCCGCTACTCAGCCCTCTCCGGCGATGGGCCGTAACACTATCTTGAAACGCAAGGCTTCCCCCGGCGCTGATCAAAAACCAGGACCGGCGAGATCACGCGGTGCCCACTGACTGGCCCCAGACTTATGGTTTCCTTGCCGTTGTAGTGGCTTGTGCTGGAACGGTGATATCAGCGTTGGCAGTGCCAATCCTGCCGCTGTTGCTGTCGCGCACACCGAGCCGCACAAAATAGCGTCCCGGAGGGAGGTCAAGCTTGACCTGGCACGGGAAGAATGACTTGCTGATTCTTTCGTACACAGCCGATTCAAGAACCGCGTTCACCTTGGTGGCTTCCGTTTTTACCGGTTTGTCCGGGTTGTCACGGGTAAACACACGGGCGGCACAATCAACTTGTGCCCTCTGGCTGCCGGTTGGACCTGAAGTGAAGCTGATGGCATGGGGATCAATTACGTAATGAAGCACAATGGGATTGGAACTCGCCTGCGGCGCAACGCTTGCGCGAAACTGCAGGCTGTTATTCACGGGACTGTCAGGATTTAGCGCCTGACTGAATTCCGCATCACGCCGGGCTGGATTTTCATCATCAAACGGCGTGCGTTCGAGCGCGAAGTACCCTGTGCGGTAACGCAGCTTGACTCCCGCGAGCTTTGTCTTTACTTCAATCTTGCGGAACCTGCCGTCCCAGTGCTTGTTGACGGGATAATAGCCAAGAGAGTAATAGGTGGAACCATCATTGATACCTTCACTCAGAGAGTTATCGATATCGTTCCGGTTGTAGAAAGCCTTTCCGCCGGTCTTGTCGGCAATATCGAGCATAGAAACGTGGGCCTGAAAAAGCTCTTCCGCCTGCTTCCCTTCGGCTTTCATGGCGAGGCCACCCATGGCAGCGCCGCCCGATCCCCCGATGTTGTCTGCCACGTTGTAGAGCGGACTCCCCATCAATCCCCTTGCATCCACGGGATAAACCGCGATCTGCGCGTCAGCGAATAGATTGGCGAGATGGGCGAGCTGTTGAGCGTACCCATAGTCTTTTTTGTTGCCGTTGATACTTCCCTGCCCGGAGTTGGGACTGCCGTTGGGGCTTGCCCGATACACGGTATTGAAGTCAGCAAAAATATTCATTGGAATGGCTTCGGAAATCCAAAACAGGTTTTTGCGGCCATGGTAGTGGGACAGAATATTTGCCACGGACGTTAAAGCTGCAAAGGTATATTGGATCCGCATATCACTCTGGTCAGCGGTTGTTTGCTCCACGAAGTCGTTAATTTGCGCGAGCATCTGTGGGGCAAACTGTGCAAGCACCTGCTCAGCCATTCCCTTTGGCGCCCCGGTATTTGCAGATGTGCCAGCCGGATTGGTAGAAAGTGGCTCAGCTCCTCCGCGAAAAGCTTCGACCACCTTCTTCAAGGTAGTCTGGTCAGTCGTAAAGTCCTGCAGAAGCTTTAACTTTCGACCCAGGGTAAAAATAGCAACCGGTTGTCCCTCTGGCAGTCTTGTCAGAAATTTGATCATCTCAGTGCGTACATACGCCTGATTCAAGAGATTACTGTTGAGGGAATCCATGAGGAGCACGTTTAAAGCAGCGTCACTGGGGAATTGAGGAGCATTGCCAAAATGATTCCCCGGCAAGTCCACAGGAATGAACGTTGGCTCAGGGGCTTTCACCGGCACCGACGAGGGCCGAGAAAAGTTAAAACTACTGATTTCCTGCTCTTTGCCGTCTTCCAGTATCCGTAAATCTGACTGCTTGAGACCAAGGACCGTGGCGCCCTTCTTATCATGGGCCACCACGTCCACCACTACCATTCTGGTGGTTACTTTCACCGGTTCAGTGCGATCCGAAGGTGACTGCCGAGCCCGATTACCATCATTGGCGGCTTGCGCCGAGACTAGAGAGCACATCAGCAAAAAAACGGGAACAGCAGCATGAAATCTGGACCTGAATAGCATCGCCCCACGACCTTTTCAACAGCCATTTAGAGATACTCTGCTTGAGGGTAATTTACAACTAAAAGCTTCGTAATGTTTGGTAAACGAAAGCAACAAACTGGAGTTATAGCTATTGCAGGGCCCCGTTTGGCCCGTGTTCGGCCTGGAGAGCGGTTTGACCTTCTGCGTGCATCGTCGCATAATAAAAAGTTTGCCACTCATCATTGATTACCGCAGAGAACGGAGAGCAGTCTGATGTCTACAGTTTCTCCCGTGGCGCGCGGCGTACCTCCTCTTCGCGCTGGTCAAGGTCACTCATTTTTCTGGCGACGCCTGCATTCGCTCACCGGCATTATCCCAGTGGGCGCATTTCTGGTGGAGCATTTCATCTCCAACGCCTTCGCCACCAACGGGCCGCATGCTTATGCCGAGCAGGTCAAGTTCCTGAGCGGCCTGCCGTTTGTTCCCTTCCTGGAACTGTTCGGCATCTACCTGCCTCTGGCTTACCACGCCTTTTACGGCTTCTATATATGGTTTCGCGGCACGTCCAACGTTTCCGACTATCCGTGGCAGGGCAACTTCATGTATGCCGCGCAGCGCTGGACCGGCGCCGTTACGTTTATTTACATCGCGTGGCACACATACACCATGCGTTTCAGTGGAATCCACCTGCTTACCAACAATGACGCGGCCTTCCACAAGGTGCAAATGGAGTTGCAGAATCCCTGGATGGCCAGTTTCTACCTGCTGGGCATTATTGCGGCATCGTGGCACTTTGCTTACGGATTGTTTCTCTTTGCCGCCAAATGGGGCATTACTGTCAGTGACCGGTCGCGCAAGGCGTCCGGCTACGTCTGCCTGGGCATTGCGGCCCTGTTTATCGTCGTCGGCTTTCTAACTCTCGGGGCATTCTTTAAGCCGCAGTGGCGAAACACGCCGGAACAATTGCCAGGGTGGGAGCAGTCGAGAGATCAGCAAAATAATTCAAGAGCAAACCACAAAGGACACGAAGGAACACAAAGGAGGAACGAGGATTACCAATTGAGTCGTTTAGTAAACAGGAATTGAAGAGTGGCCGGCAGCATCGGACTTCGTGATCCTTCGTGTCCTTTGTGGTTAAAAGATTTTGGTTCACAAAAAAAGGTTAAATAATGGCAACAAATCCTAGAATCATCGTAGTGGGCGGCGGGCTTGCAGGTTTGGCCGCGGTCATCAAGATCGCCGAAGCCGGCGGCAATGTGGACCTGTTCTCCATTGTGCCGGTGAAACGCTCGCACTCCGTGTGCGCACAGGGTGGCATTAACGCCGCCAAGAACCTGAAGGGCGAAGGCGACACCACCTGGAAGCATTTTGACGACACCATCTATGGCGGTGACTTCCTGGCCAACCAGCCTCCCGTGAAAGCCATGTGTGAGGCCGCGCCTGCCATCATCGATCTGCTGGATCGCATGGGCGTCACTTTCAATCGCACGCCGGAAGGCCTGCTCGATTTTCGCCGCTTCGGCGGCACTCTGTACCATCGCACCGCTTTCGCCGGCGCCACCACTGGACAGCAACTTCTCTACGCACTCGACGAGCAAGTCCGGCGCTACGAATCGGAAGGCCGGGTCAAAAAATACGAGCACTGGGAATTCCTGAGCGCCGTTATCGATAATGACAAAGCCTGTCGCGGGATATGCGCCATGGACCTGCGCACCATGGAAGTCCGCACCTTCCCCGCAGACGCGATCATCATAGCTACTGGCGGCATCGGCGCCATCTTCGGCAAATCAACCAACTCCGTGGTCTGCACCGGCTCCGCTCAGTCCGCGCTCTACCAGCAAGGTTGCTATTACGCCAACGGCGAATTCATCCAGGTCCATCCCACTTCAATCCCGGGAGAAGACAAGCTGCGCCTGATGTCCGAGTCAGCCCGCGGTGAAGGCGGACGCGTGTGGGTGCCGCGCAAGAAAGGCGACAAGCGGGACTGGAAGAGCATTCCCGCCAATGAGCGTTTCTACTTTCTGGAAGAGTGGTATCCCAAGTACGGCAATCTGGTACCGCGTGACGTGGCCACGCGCGCCATTCACAAGATTGTTTACGAGAATGAACTGGGCATTGACGGACAGCCGATGGTCTATCTCGACCTGACGCACATCGACCGTGAGACGCTCAATCGCAAACTTGAAGGCATTCTTGAGATCTACGAAAAGTTTGTGGGCGACGATCCGCGTGAAGTGCCCATGAAGATATTCCCTGGCATGCATTACACCATGGGTGGACTCTGGGTGGATTACAACCAGGCCACCAACATCAAAGGCATCTACGCAGCCGGAGAATGCGAATACAGCTATCATGGCGCCAATCGTCTGGGGGCGAACTCCCTTGTCTCCTGCATATGGGGAGGCTTTGTGGCTGGTCCTCAGGCGGTTCAGTACGCCAGGAATGCCAAGTCCACTGACGGCACCAGCAGCACCGTGTTTGACGCGGAACGCAAGCGCCAGGAAGACGCCAACCGGAGCCTGATCTCGGCCAGCGGCACGGAGAACCCTTTCCGCATATGGCGGGAGCTCGGCGAGTTGATGACCAAGAACGTGACTGTGATCCGCTACAACAAGGCATTGCAGGATACGGACGCGAAGCTGGTGGAGCTGCTGGGCCGCTTCAACCATATCAACGTAGGCGACAAGAGCCAGTGGGCCAACACATCATTCGTCTTTACCCGCCAGCTCTACAACATGCTGCAACTTTCGCGCGTAATTGCACAGGGGGCGGCCATGAGGGATGAGTCACGCGGCGCGCATTACAAGCCGGACTTTCCGGATCGCGACGACAAGAACTGGCTCAAGACGACGAAGGCTTACTTTGCCCCTGACGCCGACGAGCCTCGCTTCGAGTTTGAGCCGGTGGATGTGTCACTGATTCCGCCGCGGGCGAGACGGTATGACATGGCGACTTAGGCGAGTCGGCCGGGTGAGCGGTTTGCGAGCACTGGCTCGTGCGAGCAATTCGCGAGGGTTTGAGAGCGAAGCGGATCAAACCCTTGAATAAAAGATGAGCCTCGTTTCGAGTTTGAGCCGGTGGACGTGTCACTGATTCCTCCGCGGGCGAGAAGATACGATATGGCCACTTAGCTTTTTCACATCCCGAGCAGAGCGAGGAATCCCTACGGGCTAGATGATTGTTTTGGACGGCTAGATTTTTTAAAAAGGTAGGAATCGCGATGGCACCACGCGGCGAAGCGACCAGAAAGATACAGGCCGTAATTTACGTTGTGTGTGGTTTTACTCTGCTCGCAGTCCTCGCGTTCGGTGGCCATGAGATGGCTTTCACGCCACGACTGGAATACTTGGTGGGAGGAATTGGCTTCCTCGGCCTCGCGATTGACAGGATCGTAGTGATCAGAAAATCTCGGGCGGATCATACCAAAGGATTCGCGAATGCAGGGAGTAAGCAAACGTAGGGATCCCTCGCTTCGCTCGGGACTAAAGACAAAATGCAAGAACAACAAGAGCAACTACCGCAACGCACCAACTCGTCGCCGGAATGGTACCGCAACGTCGCGATCATCTTTTTCACGATCGCCGCGATACTGACGTGGGCGGCGCTCAGGAAACATGACTGGGTGTACGGTTCGTTCGCGATTATTACAACCTTGAATGCAATTATGACTACGCTGAAATTCATCACGGTACGGGAGACTGGAAGATAATGGCCGAGACTAAAGCAAAGACTGTCCAACTCAAGATCAAACGCCAGGATAATCCGAAAGCCGCTGCCCGCTGGGACGAATTTGAACTTACGTGGAAGCCGGGCATGAACGTGATCTCCGCCTTCATGGAGATTGCCGCAAATCCGGTGACAAAAGATGGTAAGCCGACGACGGCTATTGCCTATGATTCCAACTGCCTGGAGGAAGTCTGCGGCTCCTGCTCCATGCTGATTAACGGTAAAGCCCGCATGGCATGCTCCGCCCTGCTGGACAAGCTTGCGCAGCCCATCACCATTGAGCCGCTGAGCAAGTTCCCTCTGGTGCGCGATCTCACGGTTGACCGCAGCGTCTTGTTTGAGAACCTGAAGGCCGTCAAGGCCTGGGTGCCGGTGGACGGCACCTATGACCTTGGGTCCGGCCCACGCATCGCTCCGGTGGAGCAGGAAGAGGCGTATCCGCTTTCCCGCTGTATCTCCTGCTGTTGCTGTATGGAGGCCTGCCCGCAGTTCAACGACAGCACGGGCTTCGTGGGCGCTGCGACTATCGCCCAGGTAAAGCTCTTCAACCAGCATCCTACGGGCAAGGCGCTCAAGCACGAGCGTCTGCAGGCCCTGATGGGTGACGGTGGCATACAGGAATGCGGTTACGCGCAGAACTGCGTGGAAGTCTGCCCCAAGGACATACCCCTGACCAAGGCGATTGCCGATACCGGCCGCGAAGTGTTCAAGCAGGCAGTGAAGGATTTCTTCACGCGGTAGAACGACCATCCGGCATATATAGGCAAAGGGCCTCATCCAAGAGGCCCTATTTCATTGAGTTACTTCGCGTTGATTCGCGGCTAAATCAGTCCGTTTCTTCCGCGTGCACAATTTGCAGCGTGCGTTGCCAGATCGTTGCCACGGCAGCCAGGTTCACAATGATCAGCGCAATCCACAGTATGATTCCGGGCAGATAAATCATACGATCAAAAACTGACAGCAGGCTTGCCGCTGAGAGCAGCATCATGGGCAGGTTTTTGATCGTCATGCGACTTTTGGGTTCTGGCACGCCACTTCCCATTTGCCCGACGTAGGCGCTAAACAGGCCAAGAAACGCTGCGCCCCAGGCCAGTTCCAATCCAAAAGGAAGGTTCTGAACGGCATAGCCCGCGGGCACAAGAATCAGCGCCTCAGCGATGCGATTGGGGAAGTCATAAAAGATGGCATGCGGACGAGGCTGCACGCTTTCACGCGACACGATCACATGCAGACGCCCGCTGAACCTGCGCAACTGGATGGCGGCGGCCGCCAGAAGCAGTAGAAGCGTCCGGTCCAGGGCATCTGGCTGGAGAGAGAAATAGAAGGCAGCGCCGGCCGTGGCGGCACACACAACACCAAGCAGGGAGATGTCATTGGGAGTTACGTTGTGCTGGGCCAGAAAACGGCCAAGGTTGTGCGTCCAGTTTCTCCAACGCAGCAGGAAGTGCGGACGAGCAATGGCGTTATCCATATTTGACGTCTCCATTTTGCAACGGGCCATGCCGCAGGCGTTAACGAATTCTTGGACGCCCGGGCAGGTATTCAGGACATGGGCCGCAAGTCACCACCACGGGCTTACCACACGGGGGCCTACCAAACTGGGGGCTCAAGGGACTTACCTGCTCGCAGTAATCACGGTCCTCAGGTCGGCGCCGGCGGCCCTGGCGCGATCTTCCATCACTTCCAGGAAAGCCTGTTTGGCTTGATCGTAGAACGCCTTAAGCGGCCCTGATCTTAGTTCACGGGCATATTCCAGAATCTCGGCGCGGCCTACGCTTTTGTATGTGCACAGCATCGACGCTTCAAGAGCGTTTCTCATGTTCATCTTGAGATCATTGCGATGACGCGCCACAACTTCTGCGTCGTTGGATTGATCTCCCGCGCCCGACAGCATGCCTCGCACGACCACGATCACGGCATCGGCAGCCAGGTCTGAAGAGCCTGCGCTGTCATCCAATATGGCGATTGCATCCAGCCGGTCGTCCGGTGGCGGCACAACCTGAATGGCCCGCGCATAACGCTTAACCCTTGCCTGGCCCTCAGGTGTACCGGCCTCGGCTTCCAGGGCGAGCATGCGTGAAACCAGTGGAGACTTCATGGCCGCAATCGCGGCGGCCATCTTTGCCTGATCACATTGCGACAGCAGACGCGCTTCCAGCGCTTTGCGCATAATGTCGCCATCAAAATCCTTCATGATAATCGGTTTGAATTTCGCGAAGTCGGCGCTTCCGCTCTGTCGGTGGGAGACTTGCTGCATGAACTGCTCAGAGTTCATCATCTGCGTCATGCCATCGATGGACTGGTTCAGCCCGCTCAGTTCCAGGGCCTGATGCGTCAGCGCAACGCAATCCCCCTGCTGCTGTGCCACGGCGGGCCCGGCCAAAATTAATGCAAACGCCAATGCCACGAAGGTTTTCATACAGACCTTTCCTCCAGCGCTACAGCGTAAGGCGATTGTTACATTGCAACAACGGTACAGCGGTGCGTGAACAACTTATGCTTGCGGCTGGCGAAAGCCTGGTCTTGCGGTGGGTCTTTCGTGGAGACTTTAGGGTTTATGCCATGCGAAACTTAGGTGAATTTAGGGTGTTTTCCCATTACCACAGTCGCGGTCGGATTGTTACCTTGTCACATGCCAGTTGAGGCATTAACATCCTCTCGCTGACAAATTTTGTCATTTTCCTCGAACCTGCTGCAAAATGACAAACTTTGTCAGTCTTCTAAAGTCTTGATTACTAACGTCGATAACTTGAATTAGCAAGTTTAATGGAATTGGGGCAAATCTCTGAGAACAAACGGAGCAGCTCTGGTTTAAAATCTGCCATCCAAGAAATTGCTTTAATGGACACGTACCCGATGGGCGCTAAGAGAATCCTTACTTCGTCGATTCTGATTTTGGCAGTACTGGCCAATGCATTGCCGGCCTTTGCCGCCAGCGCAGTACGCCGTGATCTGCGTATGAAGCACCGTCGCGCGCACGTTCGCCGGGTGCTGTGGAATCCTGTCCTGCGCGGTTCCCATGATTCCATGGTCCGCCAGAATGAAGAAATTGATCGTTTACAGCTGCCACGGATTGCTGATGACAATCAGCTGATGGAGCTGGAACGGACCCAGGAATTGCTACCAATCCAGGAAAGCAAGGCTTTGATGATCAGCCCGAACATCAAGTCAGACAAGCGTTATGCCCGGCCGTGGGTCAACCAGTTCCTGTCCGACATGAGCGAAGCCTATTACACCGAATTCCGCCAGCCTTTGCAGGTGACGTCCGCTGTCCGCACGATGGAACAGCAACATAAGCTGCGCCGAAGCAACCGCAATGCGGCCCCGGAAGATGGTGAAAATGCTTCCTCGCACCTGGCCGGCATCACGGTTGATCTGGCCAAGCGCGGCCTCACACGCTCAGAACATGCCTGGATTGAGGACTACCTCAAGAATATGCGTGACCTGAACCTGATTGAAGTGGCGGAAGAACGCCGCCAGGCCTGTTTCCACGTGATGATTTCCGATCGATATTCAGAATGGCGCGAGGCGAACACGGCGGCTGATAAAATTGCCCGTGAATGAATCAGCCTAAATCTTTCGCCGCTTTTGTACTGAGCTTCTGCCTTGCCTGTTCTCTTCCCGTTGTTTCACAGCAGAAGAAAACCACCCAACCTTCGTCGTCCAAATCTGCATCCGCAAAGTCTTCATCGGCAAAAACTGCGCCAGCCAGGGTCAAGCTAGACTCTGCCCAGGCCATCCAGCAGTCCGCCATCATCATTGATACCCATGCGGACACGCCGCAACGCTTTCTGGATGAGAACTTTGACATTGGCCAGAACACGCCGGTATCAGAAGGCCACATCGATCTAGGCAAGATCAGGCAGGGCAATCTTGGCGCTGAGTTCTTCTCTATCTGGGTGGAGCCGGAATTCAAAGGTCACTACGCCAAGCGCGCCATGGACCTGATTGACAGCGTCTATCTTCAGGCAGCGCGCCATCCTGACAAGATGACCATGGCTTTTACGGCAGACGACATTGTCAAAGCACACGATGAGCATAAGTTCGCCGCTCTGATGGGTATTGAAGGCGGGCACGCCATTGAGAACGATATACACCTCCTGCGTGATTTCTACCGCCTGGGCGTTCGCTACATGACGTTGACGTGGTCGAATACCAATGAGTGGGCCGATTCATCCGGTGACATTCAGAATCCCAACGTAAAGCACTACAACGGCATGACGGACTTCGGAAAAGATGTGGTCCGGGAAATGAACCGCCTGGGCATGATCGTGGACATCTCTCACGTATCGGACGCCACGTTTTATCAGGCTTTGCTCATCAGCCAGGCACCGGTCATCGCTTCACATTCATCGTCGCGTGCGCTCACCAATCATCCGCGCAACATGACCGATGACATGCTGAAGGCCATGGCCCTGAATGGCGGCGTGGTCATGGTCAACTTTTATTCGGCGTTCATCGACCAGGCGTATCTCAACGCTTCGTCGAATCCGGAGAAGGTAAAGCAGCGCGACGCAGAGGTGGAAGCCTTCACCAAAGCCCATGCGCACGCGGATGGCAGCCCCGTGGGCTATAACGAGACTGTGGCGCTGGAAAAGAAGTGGGCAGCCCAGTTTCCGCGACCGCCATTCAAGTCACTGATTGACCACATTGACCATGTTGCCAAAGTGGCCGGCATTGATCACGTGGGCCTTGGCTCCGATTTTGACGGGGTCACTTCCCTGCCTCAGGGCATCGACTCCGTGGCCGATTTGCCGAAGATCACCGAGGCCCTCCTGCAACGCGGTTATTCGGCCGATGATGTTCGGAAGATTCTGGGTGGTAATCTTCTGCGGGCCATGCGCGAAGTGGAAGCTACGGCAAAGCGGCTTCAGGCTGAGCGCAAAGAATCAGATGCGCTTTCTGTGGACGACGTGGATCTCAAGATCCGCAACAAGGTCAGCTCTGCTCACCTGATCGACATTCTGAACCAGCATGGCGTGAACTTTGCTCTAACGACGGAACTCCGGGCGCGCTTCAAAGCCGCCGGAGCCGATGAGTCCGTGCTCGATACCATTGCAAAATCCAGACGATAAACAACAATCCAGCGGCGGTTGTACCACACCGCCACCGGATTCAACTGTGCAATCGATGGAGAGAATCGCCCACGGCACAGATCTGCTTACTTTGCTGCTCCCGCTTTGCGGATGTAGATGTTTCCGTTGAAGTCCTTGAAGGTAATCTCCTTCCCGCCGCCATTGATCTTGCCTCGGACTGACTTATCAATCCTTACGCGATACTTGCCGCCCTTGCCGCGACCATCTTCCACCACCTGTTGCGGCGCTGTGGCTGTGAGCTGGACATCAAAATCACTGAACACTTCACCATTGTCCGTGCGCATGTTTACATCGGCCTTCAAGTCAGCGGGAAAAGTGACGTCAATATCGCCATTCAATGAGCTGAACGCCATTTGCTTCAGCGGATCCACGCGATTAAACGTGACCAGCACCTTCCCGTTCAAAGCATGGGCCACCGCGCTGCCGGAGATGCTTTTCAGCGTCACGTCCCCGTTCACGTTGTCGATGTCGAGTTCACCATCCACGCCAGTCACCACGATGTTGCCGTCATTCACGGTCTTCAGTTCGAGTGACGTACGCACTGGAACCGTTACTGTTACATCCACCGTGCGTTGAATTGCGTCTGTGCTGATGCGGACCCGGTTGTCTTCCGCTTCCACATTGAGTCCGGTGGAAGTCATGGGGATCCGTTTCATGCCCGCCGATGGACCGCGTCCTTCGCCGCGTCCTTCTCCACGTTCGTTCCGGCCGCCTTCATCCCGCACATGCGCTTCCACCACGATCTCTTTTACGTCTGCGCCCTTGACGGTGATGCTGCCGTTGAGAAGATGCGCCCGCACCGAAGCCGGCCTGGCAGGATCAGCCAGCGGAACTGCGATGCGATTGTCATTTTGAGCGTACGTTGGCTGCGCACTCACCAAAACCGCAAGAACCATTGGGAGCAGATAAAAGAAATAAGTTTGCTGTTTCATAGATTTAGTTTTCATATGTGTGCTGCTCGCAGTCACTGGCGTTCAAGAATGCGAATATCTCCGTTTAGATTTTCTGCTTTAATCTCCGGCCCGCCGTTACCGATACGCCCCCCGGTAAAGCGATCGGAATGGAAAACGAACTTGCCGTTGCGTTGCTCGCCGCTCACCTGCCGTGCCGGCAGTGAGGTCATTTCAAAATCGCTGAATACCGAGCCGTTAAACGTCTTGAGCCGGAAGTCAGCCGCCAGACCCCGAACAAATGTCAGCTCCACGCTTCCATTAACAGTCTTGAAATCTGACGCCTGTTTGGGATTTTCCCGGAACGTGGCCTTCACTCCGCCGTTCACTGTGCGAGCCTCACCGGAACCCGCGATGTCCTGCATTTCAATAGGACCATTTACGTTGTGCACAGAGAAGGCTCCACTCACACCACGGACGCTAACGTGACCGCCATTCACAGTCTTGAGCTTCACGTCCACTGACCGCGGGACTTGAAGCTGAAAATCCATGTTCACCACGTAGCCGCGCTCACCGTGCCAGCCATTGCATCCATCACTGCAGTTGCAGCGGAACGGCCCATCTACATAGAGTTTCACGAGTTCAGGCTGCTCGGTGATATCGAGATTTACTTCCTTCTTCGCAGCCGCGACCTGGTCCGCAGATCTGGCGCGAATGGTCTTGTTCACCACCATTTGCACCTGGTTTCCATCGACGGCCACCACTTCGATGGATCCAAAGATGTTGTCCACTTCCAGCGTGCGATGCTCGGCGCTCAACGTAAACGTCTTTCGGATCGTCTCCTGATCTTTCACCGGCAGATCGGAATCGAAGTCATCGTGATGGTTATGTTCCTCATCTCGATCCACATCCCCAACCTCAACATCACCGACTTCAACATCTCTTGACTCCACATCGGCATCTCCGACTTCGACGTCTCCAGCTTCGACATCAAGATCTGCGACTTCCGCATCCACATCCACGTCCACATCTGGGACCTGCGCGTAATCGCTCTGTGCGTCTTGAATGTCAATTTGGCGACCTCCATCGAAGGTCAGGCCGCTGACTGGAGATGCCGCCTGAACCTCAGCTGCTCCGCGATGGCTAATGAGCATCACCGCGAGAATCACCATGATCGCCAGCAGTATGAATATTCTGATTTTGGGCATACTTTTCCTTCCTTGATTACTCAGGGTGTTGTTTCGTCCTTTTCCCGATTAACTGAGTTGTTGTATCCCCCAATCCGCGCGTTTGCGGACGGTGGGGTCTATCTTTGGATCTGCCTGAAATTGCTTCAACTGGGGCACGATGCTGGCATCATGCAGGTCCACCAGGGTATCGATCAGAGCCACCTGCACCATTGGTGATTGCTGCGGCTGCAGTGAGTCTTTCAATCCCTGGCGAATATCCGGCTGGCTGCTGTAACGGCTCAGCGCATCCAGTGCCGCCAGGCGTACGTCCACACTGTTGTCATAACGAAGAGTGTGGAGTAATGCTTCCATCACTTTCGGGTCGGGCTGCTTCTGGTCCATGCTGAAACTCACACCTTGTAATCTCTCACTGGGCGACTGCTGCTTTAGCATGGAGACAACCACCAGCGCCTGCATGTTCACCAGCTTTTGCTGGACGTCCGCAAGCTGGGCGTTCTGTGTGGTGTCGCGGTCAAGATAGCGCCCGCCGAAAAAGCCCGCGATCAAAAGTACGGCGGCCCATCCCATGCTGAGAGCCGGAGTGCGGACCCAAGCCACGAGTGCGCCGAAATCAAGGAACTTGTTACGTTCGCTCTGCAGGTTGCGGTGTTCCCAACGGCCTTCCTGAAATGTCTCCAGCATGGCACTAAACCGTGACGCGAGCGCAGGACTGGGCTGGGCTTCCGGTATTGTGCCAAGTTTTGTCCACAGGGACACCTCTTCAGCACATGAGCTGCAACCTTCAAGATGAGATTTAACGATGTTCGCCTGCTCGAGCTGTAACCTGTTGTGCAGGTAATCCGGCATCAAAGCGCTGATTTCTTCACACGGCTTTTCTTCAAAGTTCTTATTCATTGCAAACTCCCGGAGCTGGGCCAAGCTCCCGATCCCCTGGTTCCCGGCTTGCGTACCAGCTTGCCGCTTTCCAGCGCGTGAAACACGTCGCGCAATTCCTGCAGCGCCCGATGGACCCTTACCTTGATTGTGTTTACTTCGCAATCCATCATTTGCGCGATCTCCTCATGCTTCAGGTCCTGATAACGGCTCAATATCAGCACTTCCCGCTTCTCTTCCGGCAGTTCCATCAACGCGCTGTGCAGCAATGCAGACTCCTGCTTCTGCTGCGCTTCATCTCTGGGCACGATGGCCGGTGACATCTCCGGTTCCCAACTGGTCTCCGGCTTCTGCTTGCGCCAGTGGTCCGCACGAGTATTGCGCGCGATCTGGTACATCCATGCTCGGAAACCCGTTTCAGGCCGGTAACTCTGGCGGTATTTCAGAATACGAAAAAACACTTCCTGCACCAGATCTTCGCTGAGAGCACGGTCGCCGCTTAACCTCAGGTAAAAGTTGAACAATGGAACCTGGTAGCGATCAAACAACACGCCCAGCATTTCACCCACGCCGCTGCGCACCTGCGCCATCAACTCCTCGTCGGACATCGAATTCATCTTGGTCATGAGTTACTTCAGGGCTGTCTTAGTGCTGCTCATCCTTTCACTTCAACTCACCGCGATCGTGCTTTCCCATGCTACTTTGTGACGCTCTATAACCGGTTTGCAAAGATGATTACCGCGGCCCTGAAAGAAGGTTACAGAATAAAATCAGCGTGTGCGGGAAAGCGGGTAAGTTTCTGGGAACACTGACTTTACTTCTTTTCTCGATGCATTTCTAATAGAACGTTACTTTCTCATAGGAGAGATGAATGTTGCATCGTAGCCTTTTGATTGTGTTGTCCCTGAGCATGACGGTAGCTGCCCAGACGCCGAAGCCGGCCGCCAAGGCTAGCCCTGCCAGCCCTCCCAAAGCCATATTCCACACCTCAGTTGGCGACATAACCTGCGAACTCTTCCCTGATAAGGCGCCCAAGACCGTGGCCAACTTTATTGGGCTGAGTACCGGCAAGAAGGATTGGACCAATCCTCGCGATGGCAAGACCATGCATGGCGTAGCTCTGTATGACGGAACGATCTTTCACCGTGTGATCCCCAATTTCATGGTTCAGGGCGGCGATCCGCTGGGCCAGGGCATTGGCGGTCCGGGCTACAAGTTTGAAGATGAGTTTGATCCCAGCCTGGCTTTTGATCGTCCCGGGCGTCTTGCGATGGCCAACTCCGGTCCGGGCACTAATGGCTCGCAGTTCTTCATCACGGATATTGCGACGCCATGGCTCAACAATCACCACACCATCTTTGGACAATGCGATGATGCGTCCGTTGCGCTGGTAAAGAAGATTGAGCAGGGGCCATGCACCGGTGGTACAGCTTGCGGCGGCAGCAACAGCAAACCTCAGGACCCCGTGCAGATCAAACACATACAGATCACGGGCGCCGGCGGCTCAGCTTCATCGAGCCATAAGGGCACAAAGACGCACGCGTCCACAACCATGCCGAAGAACATCGCGTCCAATCAGTAATTACCAGTAGAGAAGGAGTCTCATGTCCCGCCAGCCAGGAACGTACGCAACTTTTGACACGACAGAAGGTAAGATCGTGTGCCGTCTTTTTGAAGCGGAAGCACCCATCACAGTAAAGAACTTTACCGATCTTGCGGAAGGCAAGCGCAGCTGGAAGGATTCCGTCAGCGGAAAGGGCGGCGATGGCCCTCTCTACAGCGGCACTATATTTCATCGCGTAATACCTGATTTCATGATCCAGGGTGGCGATCCCAGCGGCACCGGCATGGGCGGCCCGGGTTACAAATTTGGCGACGAAACCAAAGGCTCGCCGCACAAATTCGATAAGGCGGGGAAACTGGCGATGGCGAATGCCGGTCCGGGAACGAACGGATCGCAATTCTTTATCACCGTAGCGCCTACACCATGGCTCACCGGGAACCACACCATCTTCGGCGAAGTGATTGAAGGCCAGGACATAGCGGATAAAATCTCCAAAGCCAAAAAGGGCGCACAGGACCGTCCCGTCACGCAAGTAACCATCAACTCTATTTCCATTGATCACGTGAGCTAAAAAAGAGAGACGATGGAACCGGTTAAAGTCGTTATTTTCATCGTCGCGTTTTTACTGCTCTTGATGCTCGGGAGGATGCTATCCTCCCGGGCAGAAGTTCACGCCAGCCGTCTTCCCGTCCCTGATCCAGAGGACCATACGCCCCAATCCAACGTTTACGTGATGCCGGCGGCGGTCGGATCAAGGCCACTGGACAATCTCGACGATCCCGATAATCGACCATCAGGCAAGCCGGCACTGACAGGGGCAGAAATTCCGTTTCCTTTTGCGGCGCCTCCGGTGAAGCGCGATGATAAGGGCAGGTTCAATCGCCCGTATTACCTGAACTATTACTTCAGACAGATTGACCTGGTGGACGGCCCGCCGGACCGCACAAGTTTCTGTGACCATCTCACGATTGTCTATCAATATCCCGAGACTTCGGGCGTCTGGGAAGTTGAGTATCTGGTGGCAACCCCTTCCGGGCTGCGCGACTTCATGAACCGCTCGGACTTTGATTCACTTTATCTTGACCACTACACGGTGATCGTTCGCGAATGGAACCTCGCCACCATCCTCCGCACTTTGATGGACGAACAGATGCGAGCCTTGGACGCGAACGACGACGCAAAAGAGGAAAAAGGACCGACGCCCGTGGTGTAGGCACGCCCTCGAATAAAAAACGCCGCCCGATAATCGAGCGGCGCGTTTCACAATTCGAATCGAGTTACAGACCAAGCACTTTAACCAGTTCCGCCACCGAGTCCGCGCTTTTTTGCAACGCGGCTTGTTCATCGACGGTCAGTTTGATTTCGATAATCTGCTCCAGGCCGTTTGCACCCAGCTTGCAGGGCACGCCCACGAACAGGTCCTTGATCCCATATTCGCCCTGGAGGTAAACGGCGCAGGGCAGGATTTTCTTTTTGTCTTTCAGGATGGCTTCCACCATCTCTGTGGCTGCGGCCGAAGGAGCATAATAGGCGCTGCCGGTCTTGAGGTATTTCACAATCTCGGCGCCGCCATCGCGTGTACGCTGGACAATCGCATCCAGACGATCTTTGGCGATTAACTCTGTAATCGGAATGCCGGCAACAGTCGAATAGCGGGGCAAAGGCACCATGGTGTCACCGTGTCCGCCCAGCACGAAGGCGGTCACATTTTCCACGCTCACGTTGAGTTCCTGCGCGATAAAGGTGCGAAAGCGAGAAGAATCCAGAACGCCGGCCATGCCCAGTACGCGATTGCGGGAGAACTTGCTCAGCTTGTAGGCGGCCTGGGCCATCGCATCAAGAGGGTTCGACACCACGATGAGGATCGCATTGGGCGAGTTGGCGGTGATCTTGGCCACTACGTCCTGCATGATCTTGTAATTGGTGTTCAAAAGATCGTCGCGGCTCATACCCGGCTTGCGGGCGATACCGGCGGTGATCACCACGATGTCAGAGTTCGCGGTATCCGCATAGTCATTGGTGCCCAGCACGAACGAATCGCGCTTTTCCACCGGCATGGCTTCCAGCAGGTCAAGGCCCTTGCCCTGCGGCACGCCTTCAAGCACGTCAATCAACACCACGTTGGCCAGCTCTTTTGACGCGATCCAGTGAGCGGCGGTTGCGCCCACGTTGCCTGCTCCTACAATCGTTACCTTCTTACGCATGGAAATCCTTCCTGTTTATGAACAGAGATTTTTAAACTGCGGTTTTTTTGCGCCGGTCCACCATGTTATCGATCATGTGTCCGGCAAACTCACTGGTCTTAACCTTGGTTGAGCCGGGCATCTGGCGCTCAAAATCATAGGTGACCAGTTTTTGCCCAATCGTGGCTTCCATGGATGTCTCAATCAGCCGGGCCGCTTCCACCCATCCCATGTAATCCAGCATCATTACACCGGAAAGCATGACTGATCCGGGATTGATGACGTCCTTGTCAGCATATTTGGGGGCGGTGCCGTGCGTAGCTTCAAAAATGGCGTGCTGATCGCCGACGTTCGCGCCTGGAGCAATACCGAGTCCGCCCACCTGGGCAGCGCAAGCATCAGAGATGTAGTCGCCGTTCAGGTTAGGTGTGGCCAGAATGTCATACTCCGCGGGACGGATGATCACCTGCTGGAAGATGGAATCGGCAATGCGATCATTGATCATGATCTTCTTTTTCCATGCGCCGTTGCCGTGCGACTTGCCGATTGTATCGAGCACGCTTTTTACTTCCGCGTAAACTTCTTTGCGGAAGCTTTCGGGCGCAAACTCCATGCCCGGCTCAACCATGGCGGCGTTGGCTTCTACGGTAAGGGTGGGGTTCTTGTCTTTGTTGTCGAGAATCCAGCTCTCGCGCTCGGTAACGATATGGTCGCGAAATTCATCGCGAGCCACTTCATAGCCCCATTCGCGAAACGCGCCTTCCGTAAATTTCTGGATGTTGCCTTTATGGACCAGCGTGACGGACCGGCGATTATTCTTAATGGCATGCTGGATCGCCATACGAACCAGGCGCTTGGTACCGAAGATGGAGATCGGCTTGATGCCGATGCCGGAATCTTCGCGAATACGCTTTTTGGTTCCCGCCAGCATGGTGTTGTTCAGGAAGTCCAGCAGCTTCTTGACTTCCGGCGTTCCCTGCTTCCACTCGATGCCGATGTAAACGTCTTCCGTGTTTTCACGGAAAATCACCACGTTCAACTGCTCAGGGTGCTTCACCGGCGAAGGCACGCCGGCGTAATACTTCACGGGACGTATACAGGAATACAGATCGAGAATCTGACGAAGGGCGACGTTGAGTGAACGAATGCCGCCGCCGACGGGGGTGGTGAGAGGCCCTTTGATGGCGACATGCAGGTCCTTTATCGCATCAACGGTTCCCTGAGGAAGCCAGTCATTGAATTTGGTGAAGGCCTTTTCCCCTGCAAAGACTTCATACCAGTGGATCTTGCGCTTGCCGCCGTAAGCTTTCTCCACCGCTGCGTCAAAGACGCGGACGGAGGCGGCCCAGATATCGCGGCCGGTGCCATCGCCCTCAATATAAGGAATGATTGGGTTATCAGGGATCTGAAGCTTTCCATCTTTGAACGTAATCGGGCTTCCGCCGGCGGGCAGCGGCGTGCCGTTATATGAAGACGCCATGGTTCCTCCACGGTTAAGATTCAACGCATGATGCAAACTTATTAAGGTACCATCCGGCGCGGAGGCTGCGCAATTTGCACCGGAAATGGTGAATATTGCGGCTTGGATTATTTCTGGGCTGGAGGTTTCTGAGCCATGCCGGTTCCGTTGCAGGGAGTACAGCGCATTCCATCTTTAATGCCGGAGCCCTGGCAGCGGGGACAGAGATTGGTCGTGGATTTCGTGGATTCTGACATATATTCACAATCATACGCTCTATCACACACGGGTGCCGTTTCATTTCCGAGCCGGCATTCAAGAAGACCAGAAACACTCATCCGCCTCAAAAGCATACAATCTAGTGTTTTATTGAGAGCTGACCTATGATGCGCATCACACTATTCTGCAGTCTGTTTGTGTCCATACTGCTGCCCGGTTCCGTCTCCGCAGCGGAAAATCAATATCTCTGGAAGGTTTCACTGGTCCAGGCCGCTCCAGGCAAGCTGCCGGAACTGATTGACCTTTATAAGCAACGAAGCTCGGCATTGACGGCCGTGGGCGACGAACTGCCACTGTGGATGCGTCACAGCCAGGGAGACCATTGGGACCTGATGATTCTGACGCCGATGGAAAGCTACTCCATCTTCTATCAGCCGGAACGCATGGTCAAGCGAGAGAAGATCGTGCAGGCGTCGACGGACAAATTTAAGTCGGATATTGCATGGCAGGAGGATCTGTTTGCTTACGGGCCGATTCTGGGCGACCTGAGGAAAGCGTTCGCCAACGGAGCGTTTTTCCACGTGGAGATGTTTGTTGCGCTGCCGGGCATGTTCGCCGATCTCTATAAAGAGCGGGAGATGGAGAACACTTACGCCAAGGCAATCAAAGAGCCGGAAAATTTCATCTTTGTGCGCGACCAGGGCGCAGCCTGGGACATCTTCACCATCGGCGTGTTCCGCGACCTGAAACATTATGCCGAAAGCGCGGACGTTACTCCCGCGGATGCGCAAGCGGCAGCCAAGGCCGCCGGTTTCAGCGCGCCGAGCGATATCGGCCCATATCTACGACGGTTTATACGCGAGCACCATGACACGCTGGCCGTGGGGATCAAGTAAAGAGAAGCCGAAATTGCCAAGATTGCAAAACTTAAAGAGATCGCGTTTCTTAAGTCGACCGATTGTGGTTGAGAAGCCAGGCCCTCAAACGCCCGCGGGTATGGCTTCATGCCGCTTTACCGCGATTTCGATAAATGCCAGCGCAGCCCGGCTGAGAGCCTTGTCTTTGCGGAAGACCAGCGCCAGGTCGCGGCGAATGGACGCGTCCGCCATGGCGAGGGTCGCCAGCACGCCGGCCTTCACATCTTCCATCACGTTGGAGCGGGCAATGAAGCCGATGCCCACGTCGGCAGCCACAAAGCGCTTCAGTAATTCGCTGGAATCGAGTTCCATGGCAATCTTCGGTTTGAGGTTGCGTTCATGGAACATGTTGGCCAACGCGTTTCGTGTGCGGCCCACCTTGGGGAGCAAAACCGGATATTTGGCGACCTCAGCGACCGTGGCCTGTTTCATGCGGCTCAGCGGATGATGCGGCGGAACAATGATGACCAATTCGTCGCGATGAATGTTGACGACGGTCATACGCTTGTCATCCACTGGAGCAGAGACAACGCCGAAATCGACCGAGTTATCGATGATCGATTCCAGAATCTTGGCCCGTTCCAGGCGGCTGATCTGCACGCCTACTTCAGGGTAGGCACGCTTGAAGTCGGCGAAAACTTCAGGAAGGATGTGCAGGCACGTGCCTTCATTGGCGCCCACCACGATCTCACCGCGTGGCACCCGCTCCATTTCCGCAACGGTCACCAGCATGGCCTTGCGCGCTTCCAGCATGCTTTCGGCGTATTGCTGGAACGCCTTGCCTGCGCCGGTGAGACCAACTTTGCCACCACTGCGATCAAACAGCCTGGCCCCCACCTCTTCTTCCAGAGCACGTATCTGGGATGAGATGGCAGGTTGCGTGCGAAAACGCTTCTCCGCTGCGCGCGAGAAACTGGTGTGCTTTGCGACCTCAAGGAAGGTCTCTAGCTGGTCAAAATCCATGGGTTGGTCTATTTTAGCAACTGGCAAATAGCAGATAGCAATTAGCACTCAGCAGTCAGCATTCAGCCCCTGGGGCATTGATTTGCGGCAGAAGACAGCCGGCCGGGAATGTACGAGTGTTGAAAAGTTCCTTCTAGACAGTCAGCTGCTGCCATTGGCCGTTGCTTGCAAAAGGGCGGATGAATCCCGAGTGGCTGAATGCTGATTGCTGACTGCTGAGTGCTCCACATGCGCGCAATCATCTGCGAACAATACGGCGGACCTGAAGTTCTGGAGCTGGCGGAAGAGATTCCCATTCCCCAGCCCGGTCCCCACGGCGTCCTGGTGCGAGTCCATGCGAGCAGCGTGAATCCGCTGGACTGGAAGCTGCGTGCCGGCTACCTGGCTCCGCTATGGAAGCTGCGCTTTCCCGTGATCTGGGGTGCTGACTTCTCCGGCGTGGTGGAAGAAACAGGCCATGGCGTCACGCTCTGGAAGCCGGGCGATGAGGTGCATGGATTTAAACACGGCAAAGTCGCGCAGACCTTTCGCGGAACCTATGCCGAACATGCCGTAGCTCCGGAAAGCGCGCTGGCCCGCAAACCCTCAAATCTCACCCACGAAGAGGCGGCAGCGATGCCAGTGGCCGCCGTGACTGCATGGCAGGCGTTGGCAGAGCAAGGCAGGGTAAAAGCAGGAAGCCGCGTGCTGATTCATGCAGCAGCGGGTGGCGTAGGCGTGTTCGCCGTACAGATCGCGAAAGCACTCGGCGCTTATGTTGCCGGGACAGCCGGGAGCAGCAACCAGGATCTTCTCCGCCAGCTCGGCGTAGATCTTCCCATCGACTACGCTCGAGAAAGAATCGAAGACAAGCTTTCCGAATACGACCTGGTGCTGGATGGCGTGGGCCAGCAAGTCTGGTCAAGCTCACTCAAAGTTCTCAAAGCTGGTGGGAAGCTTTTGACTCTCACTCCGCCCATACCGCCGCCACCGGCCGGCAGGATCAGATTTATATCAACGCCAGCCAGAGCGGTAGCGACGGGCATAACCAATGCTCTGCTCCACGGCAAGCGCTTCGGCATTGTGAGGGCACAGCCGCGCGCCGGCGATCTGGAGAAGGTCAATGCGCTGGTGGAGGCGGGGAAGGTGCGTCCGATCATTGACAAGGTATATCCGCTGGAACAGGTTGCTGAGGCGCACCGCAAAAGCGAAACCGGTCACCTACGCGGCAAGCTGGTGATCAGGATCGCTGAAGAGACTTCAGTTGCGGTGAAGAAATCGAGCGTTCACGAGCTGCAATCACATGACAAACCGGAAACTGACTGATCCCATGCTGGGCGACCTGGTGAAGCTCAAATTCGTGCCACCCGGCCTGCTTGAAAAGCTGCCGATCACAGATCGAAAGGCTATCTTGAGAGCGAGTTCTTTCCCTATGCGATTGATTGAATATGACGAGGTGGGCCGAGCGGGGCTGCAGTTCACAGACGTCAGCGGAATCATCCACATTATTTATGTAAACCCCGACATCCTCGTCAGCGTCGTGTGAACCCCAGCAAAATGTTAATCTAGAAACCGAGAATGTCCTTTTGCCCATGCCTACTGATCAATTCACCGTCGGACTGATTCAAATGTCATGCTCGCCCGACCCGGACGAGAACCTTCGCCGTGCCTGTGAAAAGGTCCGCGAGGCGGCCAGGCGCGGCGCACAACTTGTCTGCCTGCCGGAGCTGTTTCGCGCGCAATATTTCTGCCAGCGTGAAGACACGGCACTGTTCGATCTGGCTGAGACCATTCCGGGACCGACCACCGAAGCCCTGGCGCCCATCGCCCGCGAACTCAAGATCGTGATTGTCGCTTCCCTGTTTGAGAAGCGCGCACGCGGCCTGTATCACAATACCGCGGTCATGATTGAGAATGACGGAACCATCCAAGGCCTCTACCGAAAAATGCACATCCCAGATGATCCTCTCTATTACGAGAAGTATTACTTCACGCCCGGCGATCTCGGTTTCAAGGCCTTTGACACATCCGTCACGCGCATGGGGACACTCGTTTGCTGGGACCAGTGGTATCCGGAAGGCGCGCGGCTTACCGCGCTTCAGGGAGCGAACATACTTTTTTATCCGACGGCGATCGGCTGGCATCCGGACGAGAAGGCTGAATACGGCGAAGCCCAGCATGATGCATGGCGGACGATCCAGCGCGCGCATGCAATTGCCAATGGCGTGTTTGTCGGCGTGGTGAATCGCGTGGGGCATGAATTCGGCGATGTACGCGGCAATCGTGCTCAGGGCAAAGGGCTGGAATTCTGGGGCGGTTCGTTTCTATGTGATCCTTTTGGACGCGTGCTTGCCGAGGGATCGCATGACAAAGAAGAGATCCTGATCGGCCACTGCGACTTGAAGCTGATTGAAGAGACGCGGCGCAACTGGCCGTTTCTGCGCGATCGTCGTATTGATAGCTACGGTGGCATCACGCAGAGGTTTATTGACTGATGGGACGCTTGTCAGCCGGAGAATGGCTGGTTCTTTGCTTTTTCGCGGCAGTTGTTTTGATGTTTTTTTATCTCATCCGCAAGAAGGAATTGGACGGGCTCTTTCGCGATCTCACAGGTCCTCGCTGGCGGCAAGGTTGGACCAGGATCACGTTGCTGGTGCTCGCCTTGTTTTGTTTTCTTGGATCGTGGCGCACGGAGTCTTTCTTTGCACCCGCTTGGCGACCGATCGGGATCGCGGCAGCGATCATCTTTTTCATGGCCGGAGCAATCGGTCCAGAGCTTTTGCAATCCCGGCGATACAAACAATGGCGCAAACAACGAGACAGAATGCGATCGGCTAACTAACCACTATGCCCCGCCCTACATACGCCCTACAACCAACTCCTCGTTCTCTTGGTTACCGTATGCCCGCCGAGTGGGAGCCGCACCGCGCCACGTGGCTGGGATGGCCCCACAATCGCACGGACTGGCCGGGCAAATTTGAACCTATCCCGTGGGTCTATGCCGAGATCGTCCGTTACCTGAGCCGGGTTGAAGATGTAAACATTCTCGTTCGTAACGCCGCGGCCAGAGCTCAGGCGCGCGACATGCTGACCCGTTGCGGCGCCGACCTGAAGCGAGTGAAGTTTCATGCCTGGCCGATGAATCGCGTGTGGACGCGCGATTCAGGGCCAATCTTTATTCGAAATAAAGACATTCGAAGTAAAGACCAGGTCGCCATCACGAACTGGCAATTCAATGCCTGGGCCAAGTATTCAGACTGCAAGCTGGACAATCAGATTCCTGGTCGAGTGGCCAAATTACTCAAGCTCAAAGAATTCATCCCAGTCGTGGAGCGCGTGGGCAAGCCGCATCGCGTGGTGCTGGAGGGCGGCAGCATTGATGTAAATGGCCAGGGACTGATGCTTACCACGGAAGAATGCCTGCTCAGCAAAGTGCAGGAGCGCAATCCCGATGTCTCGCGTAAAAGGCTGGAAAAGATTTTCAGGGATTACCTGGGAATCGAAAAGGTCATATGGCTTGGCCGCGGCATTGCCGGTGATGACACGCACGGACACGTGGATGACATCTCGCGCTTTGTGGCGCCGGACGTGATCGTGACCGTGGTGGAAAAACACCGCAGCGACGCCAACTATGAGCCGTTACAGGAAAATCTGAAGCGATTGCAAGCCGCAACTGATTTGAATGGACGCAGATTGAAAATCTTGGAACTGCCGCTGCCACGACCCGTGGTGTTCAAGATGCAGCGCCTGCCTGCCAGCTACGCCAATTTTTATATCGCCAACAATCTGGTGATGGTGCCGACATTTAATGATCCTAATGACCGCGTGGCCTTGAACATTCTGGCGGGCGTTTTTCCCAAACATGAGGTTGTAGGCATCTATTGCGGCGATTTTATATGGGGCTTGGGCGCTATCCACTGCGCCACGCAACAACAACCACTTTAGTTTTGTCGCTTCGCTCCAAACCGCTGAAGACCTTCAATGGCGGCGAAAACGCGAATGCGCTTCTGGCAGCGGGCTCGGCGCGTGGTCGGCCTGTCTTCCATTTGGCGCTTCGCGCAAACCGCTTTGAGATTTTCTCCAGTGGAGACTCTGCTGAGGGTCTTGTCGCAGCGGGCTCGGCGCGTGGTCGGCCTCGCCCTCAACGGGTGTTCAGTGTCGCTTCGCTCCCAAGAACTAAGACCATTTATGTTCGGCGCGATATTCCTTGTCATTCTGGTCTCTAACCAGAACATCGACTTTGTTCGCGCCGGGAAAAACCCCTTGCTGGGTCAGAGTGTCATCCCATGCATCGAGCGGATTGTCGGGCGTATCTTCAACTTTCTGAAAATCGTTTACTCGAATTTCAATGTAGGAGATTTTTTGCGGGGCGTCAGCCGTCAGGTTCACATTGATGTCCCAACCCATCAGGGGATTTCTTGCGTGCGAGATCAGCGTTCTCATTCCATGCTTTCCAGTCGTTTATGCTGCTGCTGTTTTTGGACGGAACTCAAATAGTTCGGGATCCGTTTGCTGCAGGCGTATCAAAGTGTCTTTCCATACCGAGGGGATGGCGGGAATCTGTGCGATTTCACGCTTGGCAGTGAGTGCGTCGTCCATCCTGATTGGGTGCGGTTTGTAGCCGGTGGCCTGGGCCGCCACAGCCACTGAGATGTTACGCGCGCACATTCCTTCCAGCAACACCATGCGCGTGAGCGCCACCTGTATGTTGGGGCCGGACGTGATGGCTCCATGATTGGGAAGAATGACGGCCGGGAATTTTCCTACAGCTTCAGCAAACGGCTTGACCCGATCTTCCGTGGCGGCAAGGCCGGTATAGTCTTCGTCCACAATACCCACGTCGCCGGCGAGAATGCAGCTTTCCTGATCATAAATTTCGGGAATCTTGCGGAATGTTCCCCAGGTAATGGTTGCCGGAGGATGCGTGTGAGCCAGCGCGACGATCTGGGGATTATGCCGGTGTATCACGGCGTGGAGCGCAATCGTCTCATTCACATAGGGATCGACCGAAGGATCGTGCTCAATGACCTTGCCTTCGAAATCGAACGTGCAGATGTCCACGGGACGCAAGGTACCGAAGGAGGGACCGAACCGGTTCATCAGCATGCGGTTTTCAGCAACGGCCACGCTGAGATGGCCGGCAACCCCGGCGCTTAGTCCGGCGCGAAACAGTGCCCGCGCGGCGCAGCATATATCAAACTTGATTGCATCCATGGCAGTAGACATGATCGGGCTCCTGTTTGGGGCATGCCTGGAGTTGCAGCAGGGTGGCTGCCTCAGACCGATAATCCTAGCTCCCGCCGCCGAAATCTACAAGATGGCGGCCCATGGTCTTAGGTTAAGACCTCTTCCTGCGCACACATCAGGTTCCAAGACAAAACACTGCCCGGAAGGACCACCTTCCGGGCAGTGTTTGTTGTCTAGACTATGCCGCGCGCGTTATTTGCGTCTGCGGGCGATGAAACCAGAGACCAGTGAGCCCATGCCCAGAAGTCCGAGGAGTGGTAGCGGAGAAGCGGTTTGTGGCAGCTTCTGGCCAGCATTTGCGTCCTGATCAGAGGTCTTTTTAACGGCGCTCTGATCGCTGGAGGTGGAAGTTGCACTCTGGCCTGCAGCAGCGCTCGGTGCGCTCTGGTCAGCAGTGCCGGGCGTTGTGGTTGCGCTGGGTGCAGCGGCGTTCTGGTCAGTCGTGCTCGGAGTGGTCGCGCTCGGAGAGCTCGGAGTCGTGCTCTGATCGGGTGTTGTTGGAGTCGTCGGAGTGGTGCTGGACGGCTGAGTAGCTGGGGTGGCGCTCTGCGAACTCTGATCGGTTGCAGAAGGAGCCGAAGCCGGGCTCGCGGGAGCGTTCGTGGCCGGAGTTGAACCCTGAGCATCGGGAGCCTGTGCGTTAGCGCCAGCTGCGGTTGAGGTTGAATTAGCTTGCTGATCGGTTGAACCGGTGGTTGCGGCCGGTGAGGTCGCACTCTGACCCGGGTTGGCGGTGCTGCTGCTGGATGCTGCGCTCTGGTCAGCAGCAGATCCGCTGCTAGCCGTGGTGGAGGACGCCGGCTGTGCAGACTGGTCGGCGCTGGTTGCTGCTGCGCCGGCTGCTGCTGCGCCGGCTGCAGGTGCGGCTGCTCCGCTCGTGGCATCTGCCTGCTGGTTGGTGCAGGTGTCAGAAATCTTGTTGACTGAAGTTACCGTGAAAGAACCATCGCTGCCCTGGGTGCCCTGAACTTGTACCTTTTGTCCATCATACGGTTTGATTGCAGAAGCGTCGCCAGTGAGGGTAACGGTCTGACCGCTGTCAGACGTCAGGCTCCAGTTGCCGCCGGACTGCTTGAGGCAGCCCGTCAAGGAGTTCTGTCCGCTCGTAGACGCGGGGCTGGTCGTGCTTGGAGTAGTGCTGTCTGTGCTGCTCGGACTCTGTGTAGCACTTGGACTTTGCGTACTGCTGGGCGTTTGAGTGCTGTTCTGATCGGGCGCTGTTGAGCTTGATGGGCTCGAGGCGCTTCCGCTCGGGCTTGTCGATCCGGCGCTGCCGCTGCCACCGGCTTGCGCAAATGCCATGCCCGAGGCCAGCATCATTGCCAAAATCAATTTCCTGTTCATGTCTGTTGCTCCTTCGAAGTCACTGCTCTTGGGTTGTCGAGGCCCTGCGCTTCCATGCGCATATGAGTCAGCGATGTCAGGTTAGACACTAGTTAACACTCGCGGGTTGACCGCATTACGAAGATTAAAGCAGAGCTCTTTGCTAAGATTTTGCTGGGCTAAGATTTTGGCTGGGATTGGCTGGCAACCTTCGGATAGAACGTTGTGACAAAAGCAGCATGAACACAGCATGAAACCTGTAACAAAAACCGGCGACATTGAGCAGCTCTCGCGTGACGTGGCGTACATGGAGCTTGCATTAACTGAAGCGCGCATGGCGGCGGATGCCGGTGAAGTACCTGTCGGCGCTTTAGTCATTAAAGATGGTGAAATCATCGCGCGGGCCGGCAACCGCAATCTGCGCGATCATGATCCTTCCGCCCACGCCGAGATCGTCGCATTGCGGCAAGCGGCAGATCGTCTCGGCAATCATCGTTTAACGGGATGCGTTCTTTACGCCACCATTGAGCCGTGCGCGATGTGCGCCGGCGCCATCATCCACGCCCGCATTTCTCGATTAGTCTATGGAGCCAGGGACGTAAAAGCCGGAGCTGCCGGCTCGGTGCTGGACGTGATTAACCATCCTCGGTTGAATCACAAGCTGGAGGTTATTTCTGGTGTTCTGGCCGCTGAGTGCTCCCTGATCCTGAAGAATTTCTTCAGCTCACGCCGATCTGCCGGCACGGAAGACATTCCCTGAAAACTCAGTAGTGCAACATCCATAAGCAACATCTATCAGCAACAGGCGGATTTGCCTGATACCTGAGTAGAAACCCCAGTCTGTATGCTAACCCAGTCGTAAGTTTCTGAGTCCAAAGTGCTATGCCCGGAAAAGTATTTACCGCTGCCGCTCAAGACCTGCGCTATGGCATTCGGATCCTGGTCAAAGCGCCCGTTTTTTCCTTCATCGCCATCGCCACCCTTGCTCTTGGTATTGGGGCCAATACGGCCATCTTTTCTGTAGTCAACGGCGTGTTGCTGAAGCCTTTGCCCTTTCCTGATCAGCAGCAGCTGGTTTCTCTCTTCGAAGAGATTCCCAATTTCAAGAACGCCTCCATTTCCTACCCTAATTTCAAAGACTGGCGGCAAATGAACCGTACGTTTGCGGACATGGCCGTTTACCGTTCAGTTGGCTTTAACCTTTCCGGCAATGGTGAGCCGGAGCGTATGCACGGGGAGATGATTTCCGCCAGCTTCTTCGACATTCTCCGCGTCACCCCCATTCTGGGCCGGAATTTCAGTGCGGATGAAGACCGCCTTGGGGCTAACCCCACGGTGATGATCACGGAAGGATTGTGGAGACGTAAATACGGAGCACGCAAAGACATCATCGGGCAACAAATGGTCCTGGATGAGGTGGGACGCACGATCATCGGCGTGGTGCCATCCAGTTTTCATTTGCGGATACAAAACTTTCAGCGTGGCGGCGGCATGAATGATGTCTACGTTCCGGTGGGGGCGTACAACGAGCCCAGGTTTTATAACGAGCGCGGAGCGGGCTGGGGTCTGGATGGCATCGGCAGACTGAAACCCGGTGTGACTCTGCAGCAGGCGCGCGAAGATATGGCGCGTGTGTCTCATGAACTGGCGATTGCGTATCCCGATATCGATTCCGGCCGCAAAGCCTACATTCTTTCGCTGAAGGATGAAATGGTCGGGGACATGCGACTGATCCTGATCATCCTGGTAGTCGCAGTTGCATTTGTTCTGCTCATCTCCTGCGGAAACGTGGCCAACCTTCTTCTGGCGCGATCCACATCACGCCAACAGGAGTTTGCCATTCGCATCGCGCTGGGAGCTGAGCACAGCCGTGTGATTCGTCAGCTGCTGACGGAGAGCATTCTGCTGGCGCTCATCGGCGGGATTCTCGGGCTAGCGCTGGCAAAGCTGGGCACACAGGCCGCGCTGGCTTCCATTCCAGAAGGCATGCCGCGCGCCAATGACATTGGCCTTGACGTGACTGTGCTCTTGTTTTCTTTCCTGATATCAGTGCTTGCCGGCATTGCCTTTGGGCTGGCACCCGCATGGAAGGCTACACGCGGCAATGCGGGTAAGACTCTGAGTGAGACCGGCCGGGGGCTGGCTGGTAAACGCGGCGGAGCGCAGTCCCTGTTTGTAATTGTTGAGATGGCGCTGGCGCTGGTGTTGCTGATTGGCGCCGGACTGATGATTCGCACTCTGTTCCAGCTATGGGCCCAGGATCCGGGTTTTGATCCTGACAAGGTAATGACGTTTGAACTTTCGGGCCCGGATTCCTACAAGAAGCAATCCGGCGCTACCATTCGCGCAGCTTACCGGCAGATTCACGATAAGCTCTCGGCTGCGCCCGGAGTTGAGGCCGTCTCGCTCGACTGGGGCGCTCAACCCATGGGCAGCGATGATGAGGAGAATTTCTGGTTTGTTGGGCGCCCTAAACCAGCTCATCAGAGTGATCTGCCTATGACCATCCTTTATGTGGTGGAACCCGACTACCTGCGAACGATGCGAATCCCATTAAAGCGGGGACGGTTTTTTTCTGGAGCGGACAACGAGAACGCAGCCGCAGTGGCTGTGATCGATGAAAGTTTCGCAGAAAAATATTTCCCCGGTGAAGATCCCATTGGACAGTACCTCGACATGAACACCAATCCCTCGTACCCTGATAAGGTCCCGAACCCTCAGATCATCGGCGTGGTGGGCCACGTCAACCAGTGGGGTCTTGATAGTGACGCGGCCAGTCCCCTTCACGCTCAACTGTATCTGCCTCTTGCCCAGGTGCCCGACAGCCAGATGCAGCGTGGTGGATTAGACGCTGCCGTATTTGTCCGTCAGAAACAACGGGGAGCCGCCGACGTGGGAAGCCTGCGTAATTGGATTCACCAGTTCAATTCTGAATTGGTTATTCACAATGCTGAGGACATGAACAAGACCGTGGCCGATTCCATTCAGGGTAAGCGATTCACCATGGCGTTGCTCGGTGTTTTCGCCATGCTGGCTCTATTGCTGGCCAGCATCGGTATATATGGCGTCCTTTCTTATATGGTGGGGCAGCGGACCAAGGAGATTGGCGTGCGCATGGCGCTGGGCGCTCAACGTCTTGACGTGCTGCGCCTGGTACTGCAGGACGGCGCGCGAATGACGGTGATCGGAATCGGCATTGGCATTGCGGCTGCTATCGCGCTTACTCGCTTAATGGCCGGAATGCTTTTCGGCGTGAAACCATTTGACCCGGCGACTTTTGTTTCCGTCTCGCTCCTGTTGTCACTGGTTGCGCTATTTGCATGCTACGTACCTGCGCGCAAAGCCATGAAAGTGGATCCCATGGAGGCATTGCGACAACAGTAACCGGATGAAATGCGCCTGAACCGAGCGAAATGCATCTGCCGGGCCGTGAAATGTGGTACTCCTGATAAAATGATTTCAACCACGAATTTCACGGCGCGGAGAGGTGCGTGAGTGGTTGAAACGAGCCGCCTCGAAAGCGGCCATACCTTAACGGGTATCGGGGGTTCAAATCCCTCCCTCTCCGCCATATTCCTCACAGCTCAGAGAAGAGAATTGCTCTCTGAATTCGCTCGAATTCGCCCTTTCTACCAACCGCAATGGATCTGAAAATCGATCAAGCGGCGAATGCCGCGCCCGAATATCAAGCCTCAGGTGATGTAAGTCGTTGATTTAAGAGCATTAGAATCTTCGCCCTCTCCCTGCACATCTAATAACCCGAGGCATTCATATGAAGAAATTTTCTTTCTTTGCGGCCATTTTGACCGTTGCGGCCATGATTTCGGCTGCGTCAGCGTCCAATCCAAATACCGCGAATATACCAGCGTTTCCGGGCATTCTGGCAAATGCACGTTATGTCTACGTTGCTGCCTATGATGGAGATCAGTTCAATCCGAACTTGCCTTCGGAAGATCGGAACGCGATCGGCGCCGTACAAGAAGCCATTCATAATTGGGGGAAATTGACTCTCGTCTACCGGCCTTCCGAAGCCGACATCGTCATCCTTGTCACGAGCCGGCCTTCCGAAGATGTGTTGGCGGTATACGATGCGCACCAATGGGCAAGTGGCAATTTTCTGTGGCGCGTCATGGGTCGCGATGGTCTCCAGTCCGGCGAAACTCCGCTGGTCACTCAGTTTGAGAAGGGATTCGAGAGCGTGCAAAGGCATAAGTAAGCCTGTTCTCATGGCTGGCCCGAAGTAACACGAAGAGTATCCTCCTCGATTTTCAGCGGCATGCACACAACTTAGACTTGTGAAAGCTATTGAATCATCGCATATCAAGATTTTGATTCGATGATGAACTTCCAGTGTGGGCGTGAGGTAGATCGCTTCCTATCTGAAACCTTTAAGCAAGGTAAAGATACGAGTACCATACAAATTTTTGTAGCTATAGACCGTGCTTTGTTCGGTATGAGATTTCATTAAGAATTCGTTTTCTAACCTTTAGTTCTGACAATACCTGCTTAGCAGGACAACCCTACTCAACACCGAGAAACTCTCAGGTATCGGGCAGCTGCTTGCCTCTTCTGGAGGATTCGGTGATAGCGAGAACGTCTTTCCGTTACAGAAGGGTGATGGTTTTCATGTTTCTGGCCACGGCAGTTATTTACGTGGTCGCAAGTTGCGGCGGAATAAGCAGCAGTGGCGGGGCCGACCCCGCCCCCTCTCCGACTCCTGATCCGACTACAGCCGCCCCGACTGGGTACTTCACGTGGAAGAACAATAACCAGCGAACAGGCTTGCAGTCGAGCGAGACCATCCTGACTCCGGTGAATGTGAATGCCGCGCAGTTCGGGAAGCAATTCTCCAACCCCATTGATGGCTTCGCCTATGCGCAGCCGTTGTATGTTTCCGGCGTCAACATCGCAGGCGCAAAGCACAATGTGGTGTTTGTAGCCACGGAACATGCAACAGTGTTCGGCTTTGATGCCGATAGTGCTGGTCCGCCTCTATGGAAAACAAGTTTCCTTGGCCCCGGTATCACTACGGTGCAGACCGCAAGCAATCCGCACATTCCGGTCCATCCGGAAGTAGGCATTACGGCCACGCCCGTTATAGACCCCGCCAGCGGCACCATCTACGCGCTTGTGCAGACGGTGGAGAACGGCGTTGCACGAAATAAATTACACGCGCTCGACATCACCACAGGCGCGGAGAAACCAGGAAGCCCCGCCGTGCTAAGCGACCCTGCATTCGACGACAAGCAGGAGTTTGAGCGCAGCGCCCTGTTGCTTGCCAACGGCAACGTCTATACCGCCTTTGCGTCCTATGGGGACATTGATCCGTATAAAGGTTTTATCTTCGCGTTTAATGCCGCCACCATGGCCAAGGTTGCCGTTTGGAACGTCACTCCCACGGGCGGCGAAGGTGGCATATGGATGGGCGCAGCAGGGCCCGCTGCGGACGCGAATGGAAACATCTTTGTCGCTGTCGGCAACGGAACCTGGGATGGCGTGACCAACTTTGGCCAGAGCGTGGTAAAGCTTGATCCCACGCTGCACGTGCTGGATTTCTTTGCTCCCTTCAACGCCAACGAATTGAACCATGGAGATCACGACCTGGGCAGTGGAGGCGTATTGCTGGTGCCAGACCAGTCTGGGGCCTTCCTGCACGAAGCCGTGATTTGCGGCAAGAACGATCCCATCTTCGTCATCAACCGCGACAACATGGGGAAAAAGGATGCGGACGACAACAACCAGATCATTCAAAACGTGCTCGGCCAGCTCGGCGGGCCTGGCCTCCAGGAAGCAGATCACTGCTTTACCACGGCGGCCTTCTTCCAGCAGACGCTCTATTTTATCGGCAATAATGACGTCATCAAGGCATTCTCGCTGGATGCGGCCAGCGGAAAGTTATCGCTCACGCCCACGTCAAAGGGCAGCTTTGCTTTTGTCTTTCCCGGTGGCCAGCCCGTTGTATCGTCGAACGGCACAACCAACGGGATTGTCTGGGCTCTGGACCAGAACCCGGCTTCATCCCTGCACGCCTTCGATGCAACGGATGTCTCCCGCGAATTGTTCCGGAGTCCCCCGATCGGGCAGGCGGCCAAATGGGCGGTACCCACTGTGATCAACGGCAAAGTCTACATAGCTACCAAGACCAGCCTCGTGGTCTTCGGCTTGAAATAGGCGACTTCGGCTTAGGCCGTAGAAACTTGGGCCGTAGAAAAAAGAAGAGGCCGCAATCTGCAGCTCAGAGGTTTGCTCTCTGATTTCACGCGAAATTCTGCGCTATAAAATCTATTTCTCGAACACCATTATTTCTTAAACACCACGCCGCCCTTCATGACGAAAGTGATTTTCTGCATCACGGAAATGTCGTGCAGCGGATTACCCTCGACCGCGATGATATCGGCGTACTTGCCTGACTCGAGCGTGCCGATGTCGTTCTGCATCTGCATCAGCTCCGCACCGCGGACAGTCGCAGCACGCAGGGCCTGCGCCGGCGTCATGCCCCACTTGACCATGGTGACGAGTTGCCGGGCGGGACTCATGTCCCACTCGAACGCGCCCACGTCAGTGCCAAACGCGATCTTCACACCGGCCTGCAGCGCACGGCGGAAGGTATCCTCTTCGATCTTCAGTCCGGGTGATTCCCGCGGTTGAGTGCCTGCGCGCTCGGCGCGCCACTGGGCGTCGTATTCCGCGACGTATGGCGTCGGTACGAACCAGATGCCCTTGGCGACCATCGTTTTCATGTCCTCCGGCGCAATGTAGTTGCCGTGTTCGACTGTGTCGACACCGGCCTCTACGGCGTTGTGCACTCCAAGTAGTCCGGTAGCATGCGCCGCCACACGGTGGCGCTCACGATGGGTTTCGTCGACGATGGCGCGAAGTTCGTCGAGGGTGAACGTTGGAATCGTCTCGAGGATGTTGTCATGAATCCTGCCACCGCGGTCGGCATAGATCTTGACCCAATCGGTACCATGCGAAAGCTGTTCCCGCACTGCCTTGCGCGCGCCCTCTACACCATCCACCGTCTCAACACCAATCGGCACGGGGACATCCCAGGCATAGGCCGGTTGCAGCGGATAAGAGCCGGTTACGTCCATGGCGCGCCCCACCACCTGCATGCGCGGCCCCCAGACTAACCTGTTGTTGATGGCATTGCGCACGTCAACATCGGCGTAGCCCGCGCCCTCGGTTTCAAGATCGCGGATAGTGGTGAAGCCCCAATCCAGAGCTGCATGCGCGGCGGTTGTCGCCTCAATGGCCCGATAGGCCACCGATTGCTTGAGCAGTTGCGCATCATACTGGCCAGGCTTGCGATCACCCTGGAGAAAAACATGCGTGTGCGACTCCACCATGCCTGGCAGGCAAGTCAGGTTTGGGAGTTCGATGACCTGTGCGCCAGCCGGTGGCGAGAGCTTGCCTACCTGCTTGATCCGGTCACGCTCGATGACGATGACTACATTTTGCTCCAGTTGGTCGGACTTACCGCCAAACAAAGCCCCGCAATGGATGTACACCGGGCCCGCCGGTGGCAAAGGTACGAGTTTTACCGGCCGTGGAGCATTCTCTGTATCGTCCGCGATGTTTTGAGCCATCGCAAATCCAGACAGCAGAGCGAACAAACAAATCGGGATGGGAAGCCATTTCAGCATGGCGGCAACTCCTAAAAAACTGTACTGGGTAGCAGCCGAACATGATAAACCACCGGCGGCTCACGAGATTGCTGCAAGATAGATATGAGCGCACAGTCAGGGATTCCACGGTTAGAATCCCTTCCCGCCACGTTGACCCGCAGGAGCTTATAAGAATAGCGATTTTCTAATTCAGTGTTGATATCAGTTAGGTTGGAAATGTCTCGCCGAACATGGGCCGCTTGCTTTTCGACTTTTCTTCCGTCGCTTCATCCTGAATGACGTCCCAATGCTCGACAAAGATTCCGTTTTGAATGCGCAAAATATCTGCAGCAATCCAATTCGCCGGAGCACCGAATCCGCTAAACCGCCCGTGCACGATCACAAAGTCTCCCTCAGCCACGATGGTTCCCGGTTCGTACTTCAAGGTAGACGGAAGGCCCTTGACGAGATTGAAGAGACCATCGCGCCCAGGCTCGATATGAGCGCTGTGCTGAAGATAGTCAGGTGACCAGAAAAGCTCAGCGACCGCGTAGTCACGCTTGTTGAAGAGCGTGTCGAAGGCTTTCAGGACGAGGGCTTTATTTTGTTCCGGTGTGGTCTTTGGCATATTTCCTTTCTGTCAGCTGGTCAACGGCAAAACGCCTGCTTAGGTAATCACTTCGATCCCATCGACCCGTGAGGGATAAAACGCCACGTACTCCTTGATGTCGGCGACCGCCTCATAAGGCTCTTCGTACGTCCAAACGGCGTTTTCCGATTTCGGCCCGCCCACAGGAATGCTGTAGTAAGTGCAATCACCCTTGTACGGACAGTATGTGTAATGTGTGGTCCGCACGAGCAATGACATGTCCGCATCGTTGCACGGCAAATAGTAAACAGGCGGATATACGCTCTCCTCCAGCCGAAGTGCTCGCGTCGATTCAGCAACTATCCTGCCGGCGACCGTTACACGCACCTTGCCCTCAACTGGCGAAATCGTAATGGGATGGTCAGGCCCGGGTATTCTGACCTCCTTGTTTTTGCTCGACGTGATATTCATTTTCGCTCCTTAAAATGGTCTGCCAAAAAGTTGCCGTTCAAAGCTTGGAACCGCCATCAACGGGAATACTCGCTCCCGTGATCCAGCGGGCCGCGTCTGACGCCAGGAACGCGACGACGTCAGCAACATCTTCCGGCTTCCCGATGCGCTTCAATGCTTGCATACCAAGCGTGATCTCGCGACCTGCTTCAGTCTTAGCGAAGTTCGACATGTCGGTGTCGATCACACCGGGCGCAACTGCATTTACGCGAATCCCCTGAGGCCCAAGAATGGCAGCCCAGTTTTTAACCAGAGTCTCTAGTGCTCCTTTGGTCGAGGTGTAGGCCAGGAGCGAAGGGTTCTCCAATCCGGGCTTCCCGACTACGGCGCGGGCCCCGATCGAGGAGATTGCGATGATGTTTGAGCCTTCACCCATGATGGGCAGGAGTTGCTGCACCAGGAAAAACGGGCTTCGGACGTTTGTGGCAAATAGGTTGTCAAAATCCTTTATCGTGTAGTCCGCGAGGCGCGCCGCCTGGCTGATTCCGGCGTTGAGCACAAGAACATCCAATCGATCGCCGACGATGGAGCGGGCTTCCTTGGCGAGCAAAGTTGCTCCCTCCGGAGTTCCGAGGTCCGCCTTTATGGCATCCGCGCGTCCGCCATTGGAACGGATACTTTCGACCAGACTCTGAGCTTCCTGGGCGGAGCGGCCATAGTGAACCAGGACGTGTGCTCCTGCTTCAGCAAATGCCAGTGCAATGGCTCGTCCAATCCCTCGAGAGGCTCCGGTAACAAGCGCCGTTTTGTTGGTTAAACCTGCATCCTTCATCTGTTTTTCTCTCATGTTTCGTTCTCCTTTTGGAAATCTTCAGATTGTCAGGACGACTCTGCCGAACGGGCGGTCCGCAATGAGGTAGCGCAGAGCATCAGCCGCTTCAGCCAGAGGAAAGGTCCTGGCCACGACCGGCTTGATCGCGCCAGATTTAAGCAGGGAGACAATAATTTTCCAAGCGTCCGTAATGACCGCCTTCGGCTGAGCAAACATGTTGAGACCCTGGATGCTGGCCTGCGGAACGATGAGACTTGTCACGTCAATTGTCGTTGTTCGGCTTGCGGAATATCCGAGCGTTATGACGCGTGCTTCCGATGCGAGCGCTCCGAGTTCTTCGCTCAGGACGTCGCCACCGACTCCGTCGATGACGATGTCAGCGCCGTAACCGCCCGTGATACGACGCACGCCGTCACCTACTTTTTCTAACGAGGTATCGATGACTTCATTGAAGCCGAGCGCCTTCGCCTGTTCGGCTTTCGCATGATTGGTGGTGCTTGACATGGCGTGTTTTGCGCCCAGAGCGCGCGCCAGTTGCGTCACAGCATTGCCGATCGATCCTCCGATCGCCGGCGCCAGAACAGTTTTGCCTGGCCGCATACCAGCCAGAGTAAGAGCCACCTGCGCGGTAAGATACGCGACCGGGATACCTGCGGCGGTCGCGTCGTCGATATTGTCAGGAATCAGGCAAAGGTCTTCCTTACGCACGGAAACCCACTGGCTGTAAGTTCCATCCTCGAAAGCACCGTACCCGCCGAAGAACATGACGCGCGAGCCAGCGGGAAAGCCGGTTCCGCCTCCCTCTTCCACCACGCCCGCTCCCTCGTTGCCCAGGACCAACGGCGCCTTCGAGCCGTGAAATTTGCCCGAGAGAATCGTATAGTCCAGCGGCGTGACGCCGGCTGCGGTGATTCGCACAAGTACTTTTCCAGTTGTAACCGCCGGCTTTGGAAGGTCTGTGAGCTTCAGCCCTTCATAACCACTAAATGTTTCGGCTCGCATTGCACGCATATCATTTCTCCTTGCCTCAGGCATTCATTCCGCCATCCACGGTCAGGTTTGCTCCGGTAATGTACGAGGACTCCGGGCCGGCGACAAACGACACCAGCGCCGCGACCTCTTCAACGTGACCATAGCGGTCGAGTGATGTGGCGGCCTTCTGCGGTACCGCCCAATCGCCCGCGGCGGGATTCAAATCTGTGTCGATCGGACCCGGCTGCACGTTGTTGACCGTTATGCCCAGGCTCCCGAGCTCTCTGGACAGCGCCTGAGTAAATATCTTCACGGCGCCCTTCGTGGCCGAGTAAGGCACTAGACCTGGCACCACGACACGTTCGCCGACGGCCGAGCCGATCGAGATGATACGCCCGCCGGCTTTCATGTGCTTCAGCGCCGCCTGCGTTGCGACAAATACGCCACGCACGTTTATATCGAGCACGCGATCCATCTCTTCCAGCGTCGTCTCCGCGAACGCTTTCGGAATGGCCGTGCCGGCATTGTTCACCAGAACATCAAGCCGGCCGAAGGTTGCGACGGCCTTTTCGACAGCAGCTTTGACCGCCTCGACGTCAGCAGCATCCGCTTGAATCGCAATAGCTTTTCCGCCGTTGTGTTCAATCGCTTTGACCACGGCCGAGGCCGCGCTGCCATCCTTCGAGTATGTGATGGCCACGTTCGCTCCATCCGCTGCCAGCCGTTTTGCGATCGCCGCGCCAATTCCCCGGGAACCGCCGGTAACGAGTGCCACTTTTTGAGTTAACTTAGGCATGATTTCCTCCAGTTTTCTTGAATGATTCACCCACTCCGCAGCTTCAACTCAACTGTTATCTTGCTCGGAGTTCGCAGGCGTTCTATCTGATGTGGCGCGATTGCACGCAGATTTGGCATTGTGTGGAATACCAGCTATTCCCAATAGGAATGCATAGGAAGGTCACCTTTTCTGCTTGTAGGCGTGGCCATAAGCAGAAGAATCCTTTTCAGCCCCATGGAATCCATTCCATAGAGGAATATGGAGGCTGCTGTGGACAAATTTGGTGCAATGCAGATGTTCGTCCGGGTCATTGAAAAAGGGAGCTTCTCCGCAGTGGCAAAGGAACGCGGAATTGGTCAGCCCGCCGTCAGCAAACAGATCTCTTCGCTTGAAGATGAACTCGGCACGGAGCTCATTCACCGCACCTCTCGTTCCATAGCAATGACTGACGCGGGGCGCGACTTTTATGAGTCTGCAGTGCACATTCTCGGTGACTTTGAAAACGCGACTTCACGAATCGGTCAGGGGCAAACATCGCCGAAGGGCCTTATTCGTGTGACCGTCCCTCCCACTTTTGCCCGCCTTCACATGGTGTCAAAGCTGCCTGCGTTTTTTGCTGCCTATCCCGAGATGGCAGTTGAGCTGGCGGTATCCGATAGTCCGACGACGATTATTGAGGACGGCTTCGATTTAGCTATCCATTCAGGTGATCTTCCCGATTCCACTCTGGTTGCGCGAAGATTCGCCCAGACCATGATCGTTCTCGTCGCCACTCCGCAGTACCTCACACGACATGGCGCACCTGAGTCGCCTGACGATCTCAACCGCTTTCAATCCGTCCTTCTTATAGAGCGGGGTTCTGTACAGCCGTGGACGTTTGGGTCTGGACGAGACGTGAAGAGTGTTATCCCTAAAGGGGTCTTTCGGACCAGCGATATTGAACAGATGCGGATGGGCGTCCTTGAGCATCTGGGGATTGCCCAGGCGCCAGCATGGCTCTTCGCCGCAGAACTCAGAGAGGGTACCGTGATCCGTCTCTTGACCCCATTTGAGCGAACAGTGCCAATTCTTGCCGTCCGGCCTGCCAGTCGCCGGATGTCTACCAAAGTCCGAATCTTCATCGAGCACCTGGAGAAAACTTTCGTACTCTGTTCCCAGTTCAATCCACGGCCCAGCTAAAACTGTGGCAGAATGCTCGGTCATTGAGATTGAGATTGGTAACGTTAAATCGGCTTGTGGGACGCGACGCGGAGTTGTGGCTGCCAGTTTCTTCCCGGATCACGGGCAATCTACCTGGCGCGTACTGAAGGACATGTGAGACATCAGCAGATTGGTTAAAGGATGGAGGTAAGTTCATGGCGAAAGTCTGGCTGGTCACGGGCAGTGGCAGTGGATTGGGAAGGGACGTTGTGGAAGCAGCCCTGGCTGCCGGAAATCGGGTGGTGGCGACGGCACGCCGGCCCGAACAATTGCAGGACCTGGTGCGACATTATGGCGACAAGGTACGAGCCATCAGGCAAGACGTAACAAACAGCCCAGAAGCCGAGGCCGCTGTCACGACCGCGACGGAAGCGTTTGGTCGGTTGGACGTCGTGGTGAACAATGCCGGATACAGCCAGTTCGGCCCGTTCGAGCAAATTAGCGCCGAGGATTTCAAAGCGATCGTCGACACCTGCTTCTACGGAGTGGTGTACACGACACGCGCGGCGCTACCTGTGATGAGAAAGCAGCGAAGCGGAGTGATCTTTCAGGTGTCTTCCGTTGGCGGACGAGTTACGCGTCCCGGCAACTCGCCGTATCACGCCGCGAAATGGGCGGTTAGCGGATTCGCGGAAGCTCTTTCCCAGGAAACCGCTACGTTCGGAGTCCAAGTATGTGCCATAGAGCCGGGTGGGATCCGGACGAACTGGGGGAAACGAGCGAACTCGGGAGTCCCAAAGCTGTTGGCAGAATACGAAGAGAGCGTCGGGAAAACGCTCAGCTCGCTCGACGGTTATTGGGGACATGAGAACAGCGATTCCAGGCTCATGGCAGAGTTGATTGTAATGTTGGCGGATAAGAACGACTTGCCTCCTCACCTGCTGCTCGGAAGCGATGCGTTGACTGTGTCGAGGCAGACGGAGGACGCCCGCACTGCATTGGCGGAGAAGTGGCTTGAGACGAGTAAATCCGTGGATTTTCGGCCGTGACGAGCGAAAGCGGAAACAGGACCCCTGGCAAATAGCTGGCGGGAAATCCCGATCCCACTGACAATCCTCCACCTTTGGGCGTTTCTCGTTATTGATCTGCAACGATTGGAATTGGACACCTCGCACGGAGAGAAATCTGAATCTTATTCTGGATAATATAATCCAATAAGACAGGTCGGATTCACCCCGGAGGATGGACATGACGGAAAAGTACGGTCGATCGTTTGCAGGCAAGGTTGCTCTCGTAACTGGTGGTTCACGAGGGATTGGCGAAGGAATCGTGAGGCGGCTTGCTTCAGATGGCGCTGCCGTCGCATTTACCTATTTCAACTCGGAAGAGAAGGCAAAGCGACTCGCGAGCGAAATAGATGCTGCGGGAGGCAAGGCACTCCCGATTAAGGCGGATAGTGCGTCTGCTGAGGACATTCGCGCGGCAGTGAATCAAGTCGTGAAAGAGTTGGGGGAAATAGATATTTTCGTCAACAACGCCGGCATTATGATCCGGGGAACCATCGACAGCTACAGTCTTGAAGACTTCGACCGCATGTTGGCCGTTAATGTCCGCGCAGCATTTGTTGGTTTACAAGCGGCTTCACAAGCCATGAAGGATGGAGGACGGATCATCCTGATCGGCAGCAACACGGCCGTCCGGACAGCATTTCCGGGAGCCGGCGTTTACAGCATGACCAAAGCGGCCCTTACCGGATTGGTGCGAGGGGCCGCTATCGATCTCGCTCCCCGGACTATTACGGTCAATAATATTCAGCCTGGTCCCACGGCGACTGACATGAGTGCGCCTCACGCTGAAGCAGTGAAGACTCTGATTCCACTGGCGCGAATGGCGGATGTATCGGAGATTGCGGGTTTTGTCTCATATCTTGCATCCGATGAGGCCGGATTCATTACTGGGGCCAGCCTCACAATCGATGGTGGATACATCGCATAATTGAGAGCGAGGAGAGATGGACATGGCCCGACCGAAGGAATTTGATCTAGCGATTCGAAATCACTGCCATCGGGTTTCATCAAACAGGCTCCAAGGTTCCCTGAAGGATACATAGTCGCTTTAAATTGCGTTCTTTACGCTAAGTTTCGTTCTGATACTAGAGGTGATAGAACCTGTTAACAGAGGAAATTCCCATGAGTAAGATTGGCGTCGGCGTAATCGGCGCGAGCCCGCTTCGGCCCGGCTGGGCCGTAACCGCACACCTTCCTGCATTGCTGGCGCTGTCCGAATATGAGCTACGCGCTGTTGCGACCTCAAGCGAGGCGTCGGCGAAAGCCGCCGGCGAGACCTATGGTGTCCCGGCTTACGTCGATCCGGCCGCGATGATCGCCCGGGCCGATATCGATCTCGTCGTTGTCACGGTGAAGCTCGCCCATCACCATACTCTCGTCGCGGAGGCTATTGCCGCGGGCAAGATGGTCATGTGCGAATGGCCGCTTGGCGTGGATTTCGAACAGACGGTGGATCTTGCCAAACAGGTCGCGCTGGCGGGTGTTGGCAATCTGATCGGTCTTCAGGCGCGGATGGCGCCATCGATCCGCTATGCGCGCGACCTCGTCATTCAGGGCTATGTCGGTGAGGTGCTCGGCACCACGATGGTGGCGTCAGGTATCGCCTGGACGTCGGTCAGCGACAGCGCGCATGCCTATATGTTCGACGCGACGAAGAACGCCACCTTGCTTTCCGTACCGACAATGCATGCGCTGGACGCACTACAATTCGTCGTTGGCGATCTCGCAGATATCCGTTCCTCGAGCGCAGTGCGCCGGTCAGCCGTCAGGCTCGCCGACACGAACCAGGAGATCAGGTCAACGACGCCGGATCATCTGGCGATCGCCGCCGTGCTGGAAAGCGGCGCGGTGGCCTCGATTTTCTATCGCGGCGGTGTCTCGCGCGGCGACAATTTTCGCTGGGAGATCAACGGGAGTAAGGGCGATCTCGTACTTACGTCGCCGCTCGGCAATCTTCAGGTGCTCGCGCCGACGCTGCTCGGCGGACAAGACGAGGATACGTCGGTCGCGCCACTGGCGATCCCGCCTGAGTATGACCTTGCGTCCGATGCGCCGGAAGGGCCGGCCGCCAATGTCGCCCGGCTCTATGCGGCATTTGCCGCTGATCTGCGGAATGGAACGCCCGGGCAGACCGCGCCCGACTTCGCGCATGGGCTGCGTTTGCATCGCACGCTGGACCTGATCTCTGCGGCGGCGGCAAGCGGCATCGCGCAACATCTGACCGAGCGAGGCTGATTATGACCACGATGCAAAGATGGGAACTGTCGGCATTCGGCCGTGAGAATCTATCGCTCGTCTCCGTGTCGCGTCCAGTCCCCGGTGCGGATGTCACCTTTGATCCCGTGGGCGGCATACTTGGAAACCAGGCATCTAAGGCTATAGCTCGCCGTGGACGGTTCCTTCTCATTGGCTTTGCTAGCGGATCTTGGATTCCACTCGACCCGCTAGACATCGCCGTCAGAGACTATTCAGTTGTTGGAGTATTTTCTGCCAGACCTACACCAGAGGAACTCGCGAGAACTCATTCCGAAGCAATTGCTTTGGCGCAAGAAGGCCGAATCAACACTCCTATAGGAAAGATCTTTCCGTTCCAGGATGTTCCTGCTGCACTAACTTACCTAACAAGCGATGATTTGATGGGAAGAGTGATTGTTGAGATAAGTTAATTGGTTCGGGAGATAAAATCCGGCGCAGACAAGTAGTATCGCTTGCTTGAGAACGAGGAGAGATCGATATGGCCCGACCGAAGGAATTTGATCTAGAAAGAGCGCTTCATCGTGCCATATCCGTCTTCTCTCAAAAAGGCTTTGCCGCCACGTCGACCGACGAGCTGATGCGCGTAATGGAGGTAGGTCGGCAAAGCATGTATGACACGTTCGGGGACAAACGCGCCCTCTTCTTGAAGGCTCTCGAAGTCTATGTCTCGGAAAGCGTTCGAGCCATTAATATCGAACTCCAGGCTCCAGGGTCACCCCTTGCGGCTATTCGGAGCGCATTGGTTCATTTTTCAGAACGCAAAGATCTTTCCAGTACAGATGGTTGCATGGGGATTAACGCCATCTGTGAGTTCGGGATGCGAGATGAAGACGTGACGCAAATCACACGCCGTGCCGCCAACGTGCAGCGTCACACGCTCATGGATACATTGAGACGAGCTCAGACGGAAGGCGAACTCGATGCTCAGACGGACATTGAGACTCTTGCCGATTTCTTTGAAATCACGCTGGCAGGAATAAGGATTGCTGCGAAAGCGGGAAAGACTCGGCCAGCCCTAAGACGAATCGCTGAGGTTGCGTCCGGCGCGTTTTGCTGATGTTGAATCATCGGTCCTGAAGTCGGCTTTCACATCCGGCCACAGCGTTGAACCCGCAACACGGGTAGGCGCCAAGATGGCAGAGTGCTAATGCCAGGGTCCAAAATGGGAAATTCCAAATTGGGGTTCTTAAATATATACCTCTACTGCTTTTCCCTGCCCTTGTGATGGTTTTCAACGTGCTATTCTGAAAATTCTCCATGCGCACATTCCTGCTTATCCTCATTCTGCTGATTGTGGTGCCGCTAATGGCATTCACGATCGTGTCCACAACTCCAGTGCTGACGCTGCCGGCAAGCGTGACCGGTCTGGGCAGGTCAACGCCAATCTCCGTTCAGGTGAGCGATCCTCACGGCATCCGCCACGCGGCAGCCACGGTGGAGCAGAATGGCGCAGTCTATCAGGTCTGGGACGCTACCTACCCAACGCACCGTCTGCGCTGGAAAGGCGGCGAGCCGGATACCACCCTGACCTTCAACGCCGGGTCGAAAACGGCTACACAGCTCAAGGACGGCAAGGCCCGTCTGATTGTGGAAGCCACTTCCAACGACTTTCGGGGGAAGACCGCACGCGTAGAGCGTGAGGTCATGGTCATTACGCATCCGCCGAGCGTGAGCGTGGATTCTGACCAGCACTACCTTTATCTTGGCATGGCAGACTTGGCCACGTTTAACGTCTCTGGCTTTGCCACGGAATCAGGCGTAAAGGTGGGCGACCAGAAATTCCGCGCATGGCCCATGCCCGGCGGTAAGCCCGGCTTCTTCTCACTGTTCGCGTTTGCCTGGAATATGCCGGCCGGAACGCCGCCGCTGGTTTATGCCGCAGACCCTGCCGGCAATGAAGTCACAGGACAATTGCTTTTCCAGTTCCCGCAGAAAGAACAGCCCAAATACCGCACTCGCGATCTGCCTCTGGACGACAAGTTCATTCAGAAGGTGGTGAATGAATTGGACCCCAATGGCTCAGGCGATATGGTGGAACGCTTTGTCAGGATCAATAGCGAGATGCGGAAATCCAACAACAAAACGTTGTCTGACCTGCGGCTGAAGACGGCCGATAAGTTTTTGTGGTCGCAACCATTCAAGCAGCAGACCAATTCCAAGGTGGAAGCAAACTTCGCCGACGTGCGTAACTACATCTATCAGGGAAAGAAAATCGACCAGCAAGTCCATCTGGGCTACGATTTATCGATCACGCAGCATGTAGGCGTTGAAGCCACCAATGATGGCAAAGTGGTCTACGCAGCGCCGCTCGGCATCTACGGCAACTGCATTGTGGTGGACCATGGCTACGGATTGCAGTCGATCTACGGACACCTGAGCGAAATCGACGTCCATGAAGGCGACATGGTGAAACAGGGCCAGATCATGGGCAAAAGCGGCATGACAGGTATGGCCGGCGGCGACCACATTCACTTCAGCATGCAGCTGGAAGGAATCCAGATTGATCCCAAAGAATGGTGGGACGCACACTGGATCAAAGACCATATTGCCAAGCGGGTGGACCTGCCAGGCTTTCCAAACTAGCCAACTTAAGATCGGGCATACTTAAGGGAATTGATGAGATCGGGCAATCTGGTGATCGGATGATCTGGTGATCTAAAAACCCAAGCCTCCAACGACGGCGATGGCTTCGGCTAAGTCCTTTAGGGATTGGTTCTCTGCGTTCAGGATTGAAAACCCCAAAGCAACACAAAACAACACAAACGAAAAAACACCGCCGTTTCCGGCGGTGTTTTGATTGACGATTGTGTAGAGGTTATTGCGAGAGCAACTTGATTCCGTGTGGAACCAGCGCTTTGGCAAAGGGTATGTAGGCGTAGCACATCACGATGATGCCTACGATTGTGCCCAGCGCGATTGAGTGCCAGAACACGAAGCGGAAGATCATGCCTTCATTGCCTACCTGGTTGGTGGCCGCGGTGGCTACGCAAATAGACTGCGCGTCCACCATCTTGCCCATGACACCGCCGGCGCTGTTGGCCGCGGTCATCAGGACGGGATCCAGGCCGAGCTGCTGGGCCGTGATCTTCTGCAAGCTGCCGAACAAGGCGTTCGATGAGGTATCACTACCGGTGAGCGCCACGCCAAGCCAGCCAAGGAACGTTCCGAAGAATGGGTACAGCCATCCGGTGTGGGTAAAGGCAAGTCCCAGCACCGCGTCTGTACCCGAGTATCGGGTGACAAACCCCAATCCCAGCATGGCTGATATGGCCAGCACCGCAAATCGCATTCGCCACGCGGTGTGGAAGAAGAGTGTCATCAGCTTAGCCGGGCTGACGCCGCGGATAAGGCCGCCAAGAATGGCTGCCAGGAAACAGCCAGTACCGGTAGCGGAAAGCCAGATGAACGGGAACTTCGCGCCTTCGGGTGTTGGCTTGGCAACAACCGGCTTATCGCGCGAAATCTTGTTGTGAATGGGTGTTTCCCAGCCGCCGCGAGGCTTGCCTTCGGGTGTGGTCCAGGCCGGTGTGGTCTTATTCAATTGTGTCTTGACCGGCTTAAATCCCCAGAGGAAGACAAACACAGAAAGGATCAGGAACGGCATCCAGGCCTGTAAGGTCCTGCCAGCTGAGTAGGTGTGCATTTCCGGTCCGGTTGAGCCGCCTGAAACGCTGGGCATCGCTCTTCCCGCCTGTGTAACTGCGATGGGACCACCATCCTCTTCAAATCGCCATATTCGCTTCGGCTTCCAGAAGAGCAGGAACAATACCGTGCAGAGCAGTGAGAACAGACCAGCGGTGATGTCCACCAGGTTGCTGTCCATCTTGTTGGACCAGAAGAACTGCATGGAAGCAAATGAGACGCCTACCACCAGGATTGCGGGAAAGACTTCAAAGGTTTCTTTCCACGAAACCATGGCACGCACAAGCCAGAAAGGCACGATCAGGGCCGTGAAGGGCAGGATGCGGCCGATCATGGCGTTCATGTCGGCTTCTGGAAGCGCCGTTACCGTGGCCAGCATGTGGACCGGAGTGCCGATAGCGCCCCACGCAACCGGAGCTGTATTGGCGATGAGGTTCAGCGCGGCGGCGTGGAAGGGCTTGAAGCCGAGTCCGATCATGAAGGCACCGGCAATGGCAACGGGTGATCCGAAGCCTGCGCAGCCTTCAATGAAAGCGCCAAAGCAGAAGGCCACCAGCAGAAGTTGCAGGCGGCGATCAGCGGTGATGCCGGCCACCGAAGATTTCATGACTTCGAAATCGCCGGTACTGACTGAAATGTCATAGAGGAAGACGGCAGCCACCACAATCCAGACAATGTTCAAAAGACCTGTGGAAACGCCGTACAGGAAACTGCCACCGGCCAGAGCCAGCGGCATTTTAAAGACGAGGTTGGCGACCAAAACCGCGGTCAGCGCTCCGGCCAGGGCTGACCAGTGAGGCTTCACCCGCAATCCGGCCATCAATGTGAAAAGAACAATGATCGGCAGCGCGGCAACAAGAGCCGAAAGCCACCAGTGCCCGAGCGGATCATATACTTGTGTCCATGTCGGCATCGTAATCTCCTGAGATTGAGGAAGTCCCGGAACTATCCTCTTAAGACTTCAAAACTGCGTTTACGCACTTCTACCCTCGCGGCCAGACGGTTACGGGTTGGAGACATGGAAGTGCGCCGAATACTTTCTGCCTTGTTAACGGTTCTGTCAAGTGGTTTATCAGCCTTAACCAAAGTGGCGGGCCACCTGAGACTTACAAATTGCAAATCAACCTTTGACTGCACCCACAGTAAACCCTGCAATAAAGCGATCAAGGAATAAATTGTAAAGAAAAGCAATGGGCAAGCTGGCAATGAGGCAGGCTGCCATCAGTGATCCCCAGAAGTAAACGTCACCGCGAACCAGGAATATGGGAATACCCACGCCTACCATCTGATTGGATTCAGGAGAAATGAACGTTAAGGCGTACACAAATTCCTGAGTCACCAGCGTGAAAGTGAAAATCACCACCGTAAGAATTCCGGAAAGCGAGATCGGTACCACCAGTTTCACGAAGGCCCCGAAACGGGTGAGCCCGTCCACCATGGCGGCATCTTCCAACTCTCTTGGTATCGACTTAAAAAAGCCCATCAGCAACCAGATGGAAAACGGAATGGTGACGCTGGGATACACCAGGACCAGCGACCATATTGTGTCCTGAAGGCCAAGAATCGCCACCACGCGTGACAGCGGAATGAACAACAGCGTGGGCGGGACCAGGTAAGTGAGAAAGATACCAATGCCGATTCTCTCGCCCCAGCGTCCGGTGAGACGTGCCAGAGCATAGGCCGCGGGGATGGAGAGCAGCAAGGTGATGGCGACGACCAGCGCGCCGACCAATGCCGTGTTCCCCAGCCAGCGAACATAGCGAGTCTCCGTGAACAGCAGTTTAATGTGATCGAGCGTTGGCTTCAGGTTAAAGATGAACGGATTGTTCTCAACGTTATAGAGGTCCGCGTTGGGCTTGAACGCCGCAATGAACATCCAGTAAAACGGGAAGGCCAGCAACACCACAAAGAAAACCAGAAAAAATACCTTGGTGGCGCGTGGACCGAGTTTGCGCAACAGCAATTTGTTCATTTACGCGCCCTCCGTGCGGCTGGCTACACGCAGCATGAGATAGGCGATCACCACGAGCACGGGAACCAGAAAGAGCGAGATGGCCGCGCCGGCTGCAAGATCGCTGCCTTGAATACCGGTGGCAAACGCCAGCGATGGCAGGGTCTGGGTGGAGTCAAAAGGACCGCCGGCGGTCAAAATATAAATGACCGTCATATCAGTGAAGGTGAAGATCGTGCCGAACAGAAAGGCGACGCTGAGAATCGGCCGCATCATCGGCAGAGTGATCTGGAAAAGAGTCCGCCAGAAGCCAGCGCCATCGATGGCCGCGGCTTCGGGAATTTCCTTGGGAATTGCGGTGCGTCCAGCGAGCAGGATGACGGTGGAGAACGGAATCAATCGCCAGCAATGGACGAGGATAACCGACGCCATGGCGAGATATGGCTGACCGAGCCACATAGGCGCGTCATAGGGCTTCACCAGATGCGCCCAGACCAGGACCCATGTGATCACGCTGTAAATGGAGTCGAGGATCCATTTCCATCCGATGGTGCCAAGCGAAACCGGCGCCACCCATGGTAAGAGGATGAGGAAGCGAACCAGGCCGCGTCCACGAAACTTCTTTTCCAGAACAATGGCAAGAATGTTTGAGCACAGAATGACGATGATCTGGGCGATGATGGTAAAAGCCACTGAATGTTTGAGTGCGGCGTGAAAGCTGGGACTTTGTAAGATGCTACGAAAATTCTCCAGCCCTACATAGTGCAGGTCGCCGCTGCCGATACGCGCATCACTAAAGGCATAAAAAATTGCCAGCAGGAATGGTGCGCCAATCAGCAGCCCAATATAGAGGATGGCGGGACCGAACATGGCCGCACCCAGCAGAGGACTTTGGGCTGCCCCCATGGATTTGACCTTCGCTCGTTTCAGGGGTGGCTGTGCTTCAGCACTGAGTGCAGGCGTCAGGCCCATGCCAGCGCCCTCGCTTCGGTTTTCTTTTCCGTAGTCCGATCAAAGAATTTCAGATGGCGCTCCGGCACGGCAAAGTCATACGTCACGCCCACTTCGTACGTATGTCCGAGCAACAAACGGGCGACGACTTTCTTGCCATCGAGCCGTCCGCCCATGATGAGTCCGCTCAGGATGAATTCCGCGCCCAGATACTCAACGTTTTCCACGCGGAACTTGAAATTGACCTTGGTTTCCTTCACCTCTTCCGCCAGGCGGAAATGTTCGGGGCGGAATCCCACGATGAGGTCGCCGTTTTCCACCAGGTTCATCGGTGGCGAGCCAAGAAACGTTGCCACGAAGGTATCCGCGGGATCGTCGTAGACTTCACGGGGCGTTGCAAATTGCCGCACTACGCCCTTGTTCAGGACCATGATGCGATCGCCCATGGCCATGGCTTCCACCTGATCATGTGTGACGTAAATGGTTGTGGTGCCCACCCGACGATGGAACCGTTCCAGTTCTTCACGGGCAGAGAGGCGCAACTTGGCATCAAGGTTGGAGAGTGGTTCGTCCAGCAGAAAGACCGAAGGCTCACGGACAATGGCGCGGGCCAGCGCCACACGCTGCCTTTCACCACCGGAGAGTTCGCGCGGCTTGCGCTCCAATAAGGCGCCGATGCTGAGCAGTGATGCCGCCCACTCCACTTTCTGCTTGTGCAGCTCTTTAGGAACTTTTTGCGCTTTCAGTGGAAATGCGATGTTTTTGTAAACCGTGAGATGCGGATAGAGCGCATAACTCTGGAAGACCATGGCTATCCTGCGCTCTCTCGGCGTCATGTCATTCACTACTTTTCCGCCGATAAGAATTTCACCAGACGTGGGTGTTTCCAGGCCGGCAATCATGCGCAAGAGAGTGGTCTTTCCGGAACCGGAAGGTCCCAGGAAAACCAGAAACTCGCCTTCGCGAGTTTCCAGGTCCACGTTATTGACGGCTCCCAGCTCTCCTTCTTTAAATACTTTAGTCAGATTACGTGTCTGAACGACAGCCATCGAGCCCCCGTATTGCTTTCCCTTTTAATAAGTTCAGGACCGCCGCTGTTCTGGCGGTCCCTGATTTAAAGATTCAAAGATTCAAATGCCTGTTTCTATCTGACGAACAGTCGAACAGTCCCTATTTCCATCTGTCAAAGATGCGCTTGTATTCTTTTTCTGCGGCTGCGACTGCGTTCTCCGGAGTTTCATCGCCGCGTGCGACTTTAGCGAACATCGTAGGGATTACCCACGTATTGAACGCTTCATCAATGCCCGCGGTTGCATAACCAGGATAGCCAACGTTGGTGGCCCAATCCAGGACATCGCCCAGGACCGCGTACTTATTGTTCGGCGTTGCGCGCGGATCGCTGGCGATCTCTTCCTTCAGCTTGGGAACGACGCTGGGGAAACACGGGAAGTTATAGAACTGTCCCGCGATGAAACCGTCATGGAACGAGTCAATGTAATCGATCAGGAATTGCTGAGCGCCATCCTTGTTTTCGGCAAAGTCCCAGATCACGTAGCAATTCATTACGTGTTCCGCAGCTATGCGGCGAACAGGTCCTTTCAGCGCGCGGCTGATCATGATCTTGCTGTCGATGTCCATCTTTTCGCGCTCGGCCTGACGCGTAATCGAAATTGCGTTTGCTACGTAAGAAACGCGTCCCGCCAGCATGGCCTTGTTGTTATCAGGGGGCGTCCAGGTAAAGACTTCCTGAGTCTCAGTTTCCTGATACAGCGCTTTCATGAACTTCAACGCTTCAATGGTGTTCTTGGAGTTGATGGTTACGTTGCCTTCAACATCCTGCTCAGCGCCGCCGAATGACCAGAGCAACGCGCGCATGGCCATGCTGGTATCAAGTTCCTGGGCCAGACCGATGCCGCAGGGATGGCCGTTCTTGTCCTTGATCTTCTTGGCGCCCACGCGCAGATCTTCCCAGGTATCCGGACCGTTGGGGAACCCGGCTTCCGTCCACCAGTCTTTATGCCAGTTGCCCGGATCGGGAGCGTACGAGTCAGAGAACGCGAAATATTTTTTCGTCTTCGGGTTGTAAGTGGATTTGTGAGCCAGATCGATCTTCTTGCCGTGCTTCTTTTCCACTTCCTGGTAGACGTGGCTCATGTCAATGACTTGCTTTTCATAGGAAGCAGGCGGAGAGAGGAACATGAATAGGTCATGGCCTTTTTTCGCCTGCGCTTCAGAAGCGGCACGGGTCTTGATATCGGTGAGATTGATATTGTCCACAACCACGTTAGTGTTGTGTTTTTCACCCCACTGTTTGGCGAAGGTGTTGTTAAACCACTGATCGTAAGCCGGTACAAAATGGCTCCACTGCAGAATTTTCAGGGTTTTCTGCTGGGCTGCGGCCCGCTCGGGAAACAGAAATGCCGGTCCCAGCGCTCCAGCAGCCATGCCGCCCGTTCCGGCAATCTTGATAAAGTCTCGACGGGATACTCCTGTACCTTTTTTCCGGTCTTTCATTAACGCCTCCTCAATGTCGTGCGACACTAGCGTAAAACCGTACTTCGTACATCATTGACTTCTTTGTTCGAATTAATCTTCTCTTCCTTGTCCGTGTACTTAGCGCTCTTCTCCAAATTTCTTCAGGTCTTCCGGAGCGTCTTTCTTCACTACCTTCTTGTCACCCTGGACCATCACCCTGATCTGCTCCACGATATCGGGATTTGCCAGGGTGGTTACGTCGCCGGTATCAAGCTGATTGGAAATAGCCGCCAGCACGCGCCGCATGATCTTACCTGAGCGCGTCTTCGGCATGTCAGGAACAATGTGTACTTTTTTCGGGCGCGCAATCTTGCCGATCTGCGTTTCAATCGCCTCAACCACTTTCTTCTCGATGCCTGGCGACGCCGCGACTCCCGGCTTAAGCGCCACATAGACCTCAGGCACGCGGCCCTTGACTTCGTCAGCCACTGGAACCACGGCGGCTTCCGCGACCTCATTGACCATCAGGCATGCTGACTCGATCTCCTTGGTGCCTAAGCGGTGTCCGGCAACGTTGATCACGTCATCCACGCGACCCAGAATGCGGAAATATCCGTCGGGCGCTTGGACCGCGCCGTCACCGGCGAAGTAAGGCCAATCATGCCAGTCCGTACTCTTTTTGTTCTTGTTGTACTTGGCGTAATATTGCTGCACGAAACGATCGCGGTCACCCCAGATGGTCTGGAAAATTCCCGGCCAGGGATTGCGAATGCAGATATTCCCTGCCTTCCCTGATCCCGGCTTTACTTCCTGACCCGACTCGTCAAAGATGATGGGATAGATTCCCGGCAACGCAGGCCCGGCGCTACCAGGCTTCATGGGATCGATTGCCGGCTTGGTGCTGCAGAGGAAGCCGCCATTTTCGGTTTGCCACCAGGTGTCGACGATGACCGCTTCGCCCCTGCCCACAACTTCGTAATACCACTTCCATACTTCCGGCTCAATTGGCTCGCCAACTGTCGTCATGTGCTTGAAGTGATAGTCATACTTCGCCGGCTCGTCAGGACCGGCCTTGCGCAACATGCGGATCGCGGTAGGCGAAGTATGGAAGATATTTACATTCAGCCGTTGCGCCACGCGCCACGGACGGCCGGCGTCCGGATAGTTGGGAACGCCTTCGTATAGAACGCTGGTCGCGGCCAGAGCCAGCGGTCCGTAAACGATGTAGGAGTGGCCGGTAATCCAGCCAATATCGGCCATGCACCAGTAAACGTCTTCCAGATGAATGTCCTGAATATATTTCGAGGTGCCCGCAACGTAAGAAAGATACCCACCCGTGCCGTGCTGACAACCTTTAGGACGGCCCGTGGTGCCACTGGTGTACATCAGAAAGAGCGGAGCTTCGGAGGGCATGGAAACCGGGGGGACGATCTGCCCGTGATATTTCTTCAGGACTTCATCCACAAAGAAATCACGATTCGGGACCATTGGCGTGGCGGAATGGTATTTACCCGCCTGCCGCCGCCAGACAAGAACCTTTTCAACTTTGTTGCCTTCTTTTTCCGCAATTTTGACGGCTGTGTCAGCTTTCTCTTTGTGGTCGGTCAGGTTGCCGGCACGATAGTAAGCGTCAATGGTGACCAGCACTTTGCTGCCGGAGTCGGCCGCACGCATGCCGCAGGCCTCACCGCTGAAGCCTCCGAAAACCACGGAGTGGACCAGGCCAAGCCGCGCACATGCAAGCATGGTGACTGGCAGTTCCGGCACCACCGGCATATGAATGGTGACGCGGTCGCCGGACTTAAGGCCGCAGAAATCGCGCAGCAGCGCGGCCATTTCATTCACGCGATAGTAGAGGTCCTGGTAGGTGATTGAGACGGGCGGATCTTCTTCGGGCTCTCCTATGAAGATGAAAGCTGCCTTGTTGCGGTGCTTTTCCAGATGGCGGTCAACACAGTTGTAACAGGCATTCAGTTGGCCGCCGGCATACCACTTCCAGAAAGGAGCGTCACTGGTGTCGAGCATGGTGTGCCAGTACTTGTCCCAGGAGAGAAGGTCAGCATATTCGCGGAAGCATTCGGGGAAATTCTTTTCGCTGAACCGCTCATGGACTGAGGGATCAGATAGATTGGCTTGTCCAGTGAACCTGGGACTTGGATAGTAGTACTCCTCTTCCCTCCAGTGGACGGCAATCTGCGATTCGTTTGCTTCCAGCTCTTCCTCCGCCGGTTTGGTTACACGAGCGTCAGCCATGGCAAAGACCCCTTCACTCTCACTACTCTCAAATTTGTCTTAGAACAAAGAACAACGAACAAAGAACAAAACTCTTTTCGAACCGCAGGCCCCCTGAAGGATGGCGCAACGATGAGGCGGGTGGCACTAATGCCACCCGCTGGTTCGAAACATTATCGTATACCCGCCTGGCGGAACACTTGCAAGCGGGGGATGGTCTATTTGCCGGAAACTTCGTGCCAGATTTTCACTCCCTTAGTGTCACGGAGCAGAATCGATCCAACCACGAAAGTGATGCTAGCCACGATCATCGGATACCAGAGGCCGCGATAGATATCTCCCGAAGCAGCACAGGTGTACAGTCCAATCAGCGGCAACAATCCTCCGAAAACGCCGTTGCCGATGTGATACGGCAATGACAACGACGTATACCTGATTTTGGCGGGGAAGGCCTCCACCAGGTACGCGGCAATTGGACCGTAAACCATGCAGACCCAGATCAACTGAACGAACACAAGGAAAGCAAGTTTGAAGGCGCCTCCGCTGAACACGTCACCAAAGGAATTCACTTTGACAGGCGATTCTTTGGCAGGAACCGCCGCGCCAGTCACAGGATCAACCGTCATGGCGGTTAGTTTCGGCGCGCCAGTGACTTTATCTGTCACTGAGGCGAGATGCTGAACGTTATTTCCGGCAGCCACCTGCATGGAATGATAAATGGGGTAGTAGCTCACTACGGCCAAAAGGCAGCCGGCCATCATAATCCACTTGCGCCCGACTTTATCAGAAAGCCACCCGAACAAAGTAAACATGGGCATGCCAAAGAACAGAGCCACAGCCACAATGATATTAGCGCTCCGCGGTTGAACTTTCAGGATGGTCTGCATATAGAACAGCGCGTAAAACTGACCCGTATACCAGACCACGCCTTGTCCTGCCGTTGCACCAAACAGTGAAATCAGAACCTGTTTCAGGTTGGGCCATTTGGTGAAAGCTTCCTTGAGCGGCTGGGCTGAGGTCATGCCCGCACTCTTGATGGAAGCGAAAATGGGAGACTCCGCCATCTTCAAGCGGATATAGAGTGAAATCGCAACCAGGACGATTGAGATCAGGAACGGAATACGCCAACCCCATTCTTTAAAGTTCGCGTCTGTCATGTTGTACTGTGTTGCCAAAATAACAGCCAGCGAGAGGAACAAGCCCAGGGTTGCTGTGATCTGGATGAAGCTGGTATAGAAGCCGCGTCTGTTGTCGGGCACGTGTTCTGCCACATAAACCGCCGCGCCACCATACTCACCGCCTAAAGCCAGACCCTGCATTACGCGAATGACAATCAGAATGATTGGAGCAAACCAGCCGGCTTGCTTGTAAGTCGGCAAGGCGCCAATCAACGCGGTGGCTCCGCCCATGATACTGAGAGTGACCAGAAAGGCGTACTTACGACCAACCAAATCACCAATTCGTCCGAAGAAAAGAGCGCCAAAAGGACGCACCAGGAAGCCAACGGCGAAAGTGGCCAGGTAAGCCAAATAGGCAAACGTATCATTCCCTGGCGGATAGAACTTCAAAGCAAGAATGGCAGTCAAGCTGCCGAAAATATAGAAGTCGTACCACTCGATCATGGTTCCAACCGCAGAAGCCAGGATCACCATCCAGATTTTCGATGTGGTGACCTGTTCAGGTGCGGTGGGCTGCAGAGGAATGCTTGCTGCCATTTTTGGCCTCCTGGAGGAAGGATTCAGACCGGCCAGGGTCTGTCCTCTTTAAAGTTGGTCGTTGACTGTCTTCAATGCTTTCAAGGCCGGATAAGGACTTATCGCAAGCGAATCCGACCTTCTCACTGCGCCTGGATCCGGCAAAAAATACCCTTCCCTCGCCCTTAGAGAGTGGGTTTTGGGAGGCCTTTTGATTCGGCAAACAGGGTAGTCGTATTCCCAATATTGTCAAGAGTTAATCGAGCTCGGACCGTCATTCGTGAAACTTTGTGAGTATTCATCGGGCGTGCGCTACCCCTTGTCAGACTCTGATCCACGCACGCGCTGAAGTCTCAGGCTTCTCAGAACTTGCGCGAATGCTCTTTCGCCCAGCGCTCCACCACCACCTTCTTCTCTGTATAGAACTCCACAGCATCACGTCCTTGCCCGTGCAGCACTCCAAAGAAGCTGTCTTTCCATCCGCTGAACGGGAAGTAGGCCATGGGAGCAGCCACTCCTATGTTGATGCCGATGTTCCCTGCCGGCGCTTCATAACGGAACCGCCGCGCCGCCGCACCGCTGGATGTAAACAGTGAAGCCTGATTGCCAAACGGACTCTTCGCCAGAAAATCGAGAGCTTCATCCATGTCATCAGCATGCACCAGACTGAGCACCGGCCCAAAGATCTCTGTATTCGTGAGTTCGCTGCCAGCAGGAAGTGCGTCCAGGACAGTTGGCTTTACAAAGCTGCCGCGCTCGTATTTCGGCACTCTTGCCTTGCGGCCGTCCACCACCAGTTTGCCGCCCTCTTTGGCGCCCACATCAATCAGAGATTCGATTCGCTCGCGGCTGCTCTGGCTGATGACCGGGCCCATCTGGACATCCGAATCAAGCCCGTTTCCTACCTTCAGAGCTGCCGCAGCCGCGGTAATAGAATCCCGAAATTTCTTCTGCGCTTCGCCCACGGTGACCGCCACTGAAACTGCCAGGCAGCGCTGCCCTGCACAACCGAATGCGCTGTCGCTGATGATCTGGGTGGTCATGTCCATGTCCGCGTCAGGCAGAACAATGACATGGTTCTTGGCTCCGCCCTGACACTGGACGCGTTTGCCATGCTCTCCACCGCGTGCGTAGACGTGTCGCGCAACCGGCGTTGAACCGACAAAGCTGATGGCGCGGACCTCAGGATGGTCGATGAGTGCGTTGACCACTTCCTTCCCGCCATTCACGATGTTGACCACACCCTTCGGCAATCCTGTTTGCTGTAAAAGTTCAATCGCGCGACGCATGGTCAGCGGCACCCGCTCTGACGGTTTCAAGACAAAAGTATTGCCGCAGGCAATCGCGTAAGGCAGGAACCAGAACGGAATCATACCCGGGAAGTTGAATGGCGTGATCGCCGCCACCACGCCTAATGGCTGGCGGATCATCATCTCGTCTATGCCCCGGGCCACGTCTTCCAGGTTGTAGCCCTGCATCATCATGGGAATACCACACGCCACTTCAACGTTCTCAATCGCGCGGCGGAGTTCGGCCTTGCCTTCGGCAAACGTCTTGCCGTTTTCCAGCGTGATGATGCGGCCCAGCTCGTCGATATGTTCTTCGAGCAGCGCCTTCAGTTTGAAGAGATATTGAATGCGATCTTCCGGTGGAGTGCGTCGCCACGCCGGGAACGCATCTGCCGCAGCCTTTACCGCCAGCCCGACTTCAGCAGCGCTGGACAGTGGCGTTCTCGCAATGACCTCACCGGTTGCCGGATTAATGACATCCAGCATTTCGGTAGCGGATGATGTGGTCCACTCACCGTTGATTAAGTTCGGAACTGCCACGGCGGTTTCTGTGCTGACCATTGGATTGCTGATCATTGGATTGCGCGCTCCCGAGTTGCAATGGTTTATCTGATACTGGTCATCTGATGAACGATCCGCGGCGTGAGTACCTTGCAGCACTGCGGCCGCGAGAAGTATTTCATTATTGAAACACATTCCGCCGCCAAGCTCACGCGCCAGTGAGCTGCTCATTGCCGGTATGCATCGATCTGAGCATCCACAATAGCCGCCCCCTTCATCTCAGGAGGCATGTAAACTCCCATTCAATGCGAGCTCCTGATGCCGGCAGGAAGTTGGGTGAGCGGAAGAATTGCATATTCACTCATGATTCATTTCGCAATCCAGCATTAGAAATGGTCCGGCTGTTTGGGTGAAAATTTTTTGTATCTAAATCTATCTTTACCTGGGGAGCGCGCCACGCGTTACTTCTTCAATCCGTGACACAGGAAAAGTGACTATACCCTTGTCCTTACGCGGACGCGGCGCTATTATTCGTGGGCTTCAGTTTGTCTGCCAGAGCAATCTTCTTTATCTTTCTAGACCACAGAGCTCTCTTGGAGGGAGACCGTAATGCGAAATTCAACGTTGCTTCGTAGTGTGATTACTCGACTGGTAGTTCTGGCCTTGTTCGTCACCAGCGCGGGTGTGCTGTTTTCCGCCGCACAGGACACAATCAACATTGGCGTTGTCCTTCCCATCACGGGGAAAGAGGGCCGCCCGGGACAGTATCAAAAAGAGGGCATCGATCTGGCGATCAAACAGATCAACGACGCCGGCGGCATCATGGTGAAAGACAAAGGTAAGAAGCTGCAGATCAAGGAAGTTTTCTACGACGATCAGTCCGACTCATCCAAGTCCGCTTCACTGACGGAACGCGCCATGAGTTCCGACAATGTCATTGCTGTTCTGGGTGGCTATTCCACGGCACTCGGGCAGGCTGAATCCGTAATGCCGGACCGCTATAAGACTCCATGGATCACCACTGGCGCCGGCGCTACCGCCATATTCGGCAAAGGCTATCAATACGCGTTTGGCACTCTCAGTCCGGTGGCCCTCATCGGCACCACATCGGCAGAGTTCATCGGCAGCCTGATGGACGCGGGCAAAATCAAGAAAGGCGCCAAGGTAGCCATGGTGGTGGAGAACACCGACCACGGCGTCGACTACATCAACGGCTTTACCGAATGGTCAAACAAACACCCGGGTTACTTTCAGATTGTGATGAATGAGAAATTTGAGCTGAATGCCACGGATTTCTCCGGCGTTCTGCAAAAGGTGAAATCGTCAAAGGCAGACATCTTCCTCTCTGATGCCCACCTGCCTGACTACATCACCATGCATCGCCAGTATCTGCAAAATGGCCTGCATCATGAAATGATCAGCTATGGCGCACGCGGCCCGGAAGCAGATGCACGCAAGGCGCTGGGCGCCGGAACGGACTACATCTTCGCCGGCATCTGGTGGTCAAAAATGCTGCCGTATCCGCAAGCGAAGAAGTTCATGGATGACTATAAGGCCTTCACCGGCCATGATGTGGATTCATGGTACGCCGCGCCGGCCTATGACGGCATGCGCATCCTGGCCAAGGCCATTGAAAGCGCCGGCACACTCGACAAGACTGCAATCCGCGACGCGTTAAAGAAAGCCGAACTCAAGGATTCCATCCTGCCAGGACAGAGTCTGAAATTCAGCAAGAATGGCCAGTCAGAGTATCCATTTGTGATCACGCAAAATAAGCCGGACAACAAGGTTGATATTGTTTTCCCCAAAGACTCAGCCACGGGCCCCGCGATTGCCCCCACACCCAGCAAGTAAGAGCCCTGATTTACTGGTGATGACCGACTGATATGGATGCAATCGAGTATCTGGATCTGCTGTTGAAGGCCCTTTTGCTGGCGGGCGTTTATTCTGCTATGGCGGTGGGGATGACGGTCGTTTACGGCGTCATGAAGATCGTCAACCTCGCCCACGCCGGCTTCCTGATGCTGGGAGCGTATTTCGCTCTGGAGATGTACGAGCGCTTTCACATTGATCCCGTGCTGGGCGCAGTGATGGCGCTTCCGGTCTTTTTCGTCTTCGGCATGATTGTGCACAAAGTACTGATACGCTGGCTGCCAAAATCAGACACCCCCACATTGGCTTCCCTTCTGCTGATGTTCGGTTTCTGGCTGGTACTGCAAAACATCGGCTACCTGGTTTGGGGGAATGAAGACCGCTCCATCCTGACGCCTCTCACCCTTTCGTCCGTTCAAATCGGGCAGATCTCGGTTCCCAAAGTCAACCTGATCGTCTTTGCCTGCGCCGTGGTCTGCATGCTGTTTCTGCAGGTGCTCTTCCGCAGCACATGGTTCGGGCGGTCCATGCGTGCGCTGATTCAAAATCCATACGCAGCGCAGATTGTCGGCGTGGATGACGAAAAGACATCACGTCTTACTTTTGGCGTCGGAACGGCCTTCGCCGGATTCGCCGGCGCCCTGCTGGGGATGCTTTATTCCTTCAGTCCTGACTTTGGCAGGCAGTTCCTGCTCAGATCATTCGTCATCATTGTTCTTGGCGGACTTGATTCAGTTTCCGGCGTCGCCCTGGGAGCGGTCGTCCTGGCGGTGGTGGAAACTTTCAGCATTATCAAAGTCCCAGCCAGCTACCAGCCTGCTATTTCATTCGCGTTACTCGTAGTCGTTCTGCTGGTAATGCCCAAGGGTCTGGCCAGCCTGTTCAATAGGAAATGGCGGGCGGCATGAAATTACCTGCCACACTGGGCGGGAAACTGAATCTGGTGTTCCCCTGGATACTGCTACTGCTGCTCCTGCTCTTGCCCGTTACCAGCATCAGTGACAATATCCTCCGCCTCGTCTTTATCACTGCGGTCTGGACCACCACCAGCGTTGCCTGGAACCTCCTGGGAGGCATGGCCGGACAGGTCTCGTTCGGCTTTGCCGTGTTCTTCGGCCTGGGCGCATACACCACCGCTCTGCTCATGCAGTATGGCCATTCTCCTTACTTTGGATTTCTTGGCGGCGCAGCCATCGCGGCTCTCGCGTCATTCTTCATTGGCTTGCCGACCTTCCGATTGCGCGGCCCTTATTTTGTGATCGCCACGATCGGTGTGACGGAAGCGGTCCGCGTCATTATGAACAATATCGATATCACTGGCGGAGCCAGTGGCTATCGAATTCAGGAAGCCGGCGCATTTCGCCCCAATGAACATTACTATTCCGCCATTGTGGCCGTAGCCCTGGCAGTGGCTGTTTCCATTCTGGTCGCCAATAGCCGTTTCGGGTTGGCATTGCGCGCGATCAAGCAGGATGAAGACGCTGCCTGTGACATCGGCGTGAACCCGTACACTTCAAAGCTCTGGGTTCATGCCATCGCCGCCGCGCTTACGGGGATCGCCGGAGGCATCTATGCCCGCCGCGCCGCGTTCTTTTATCCAGGTGACGTGTTTGCATTTCAAACCGGAATCTCCATTCTTTTAATGCCGGTCATCGGCGGGATTGGAACGGTCTGGGGCGCTGTTTTAGGTGGCGTGGTTTTTGGCATCGTAGAAGAAGAGCTGGTGGCCAAGTTCCCCAATGTCCACTTGCTGCTTTATGGAACACTATTGATAGTTATCATTTTGCTGGAGCCGGACGGCTTGCTGGGACTGCTGCGACGGCTCTTCAGGAGAAAAAGAAGTGAAGATCCTGGAAGTAACGACGCTGACGAAGTACTTTGGGGGCGTGGCCGCGTTGAAAAACGTGACGTTTGATATTCCTGAGAAGCAGATCTGCGGCTTTATCGGCCCCAACGGCGCCGGCAAGACAACGCTCTTCAGCGTGATCACTGGAGCGCAACGCCCTTCATCCGGCAAAGTTCATTTTCGCGGCGGTGATATCACCGGACTTGATTCCGCGTCCCTGGTCAAGAAGGGTGTAGCCCGTACACATCAGGTCGTGCGTCCATTCAAAGATCTTACGGTGCTGGAGAACGTGCAACTCGCGGTTCATTACGGCCGTCGCGCAATCACGCTTACCTCCGCAGCCAAAGAGAGCGCCATGGAAACGCTGAAGCTGGTTGGGCTGGATCGAAAGGCCAACAAGATGGCTTCCACGCTATCTCTGGGCGAGCAGAAGCGGCTCGAAGTGGCGCGCGCGCTGGCCACCGCACCCGAACTTCTGCTGCTTGACGAAATTTGCGGCGGTCTGACGGGATCAGAAACCCACGCCATGATGGAGCTTCTCCATATCGTACGCGAAAAAGGCACCACGATCATGTACGTGGAGCATGACATGAAGGCCATCATGTCAGTCTGTGACCGCATCACCGTCCTCAACTTTGGCCAGAAGCTGGCGGAAGGCAAGCCGGAAGATATTCAGAACGACGATTCTGTGATTGAAGCCTACCTCGGCAAGACTACTCTGGGGAACAAACAACGTGCCTGAATCTTTGCAAGCCCAGCCCGGCAATGGCCAGCTTCTTACTGTGCAGAACCTTGAGGTCCGTTACGGGGCCACCCAAGTTATCTGGGGCATTTCACTGGCTGTTGCCACGGGCAAAGTCACCTGCATCATTGGCTCAAATGGCGCCGGCAAGACGACCACACTGAACGCCATTGCCGGAGTGCTGCCGGCGAAAAGCGGCAAAATCCTGCTCAATGGTGATGACGTTACTTCCCTATCATCTCGTGACCGGGTGAAACGGCACATCAGTCTGGTGCCTGAAGGCCGGCAACTGTGGCCGGGAATGTCAGTGGAGGAAAATCTCCTGATGGGGTGCTTCCTTCCCGCATTGCGCAAAAAGGCAGACAGCGGTCTGGAGCGGATTTACGCCCTCTTCCCCCGATTGAAAGAACGCCGCCGGCAAATGGCGGGAACGCTCTCCGGCGGCGAACAGCAGATGTGCGCTATCGGCCGTGGGCTCATGTCGGAACCGAAGCTGCTCATGTTGGACGAGCCCTCCCTGGGCCTGGCGCCCATACTGGTCGACGAAATTTTCGAATTGATCGCCAACATCGCGGGCCAGGGCGTGACCATCCTGCTGGTCGGCCAGAACGTGAATTACACTCTCCAGGTATCTCACTACGGCTACGTCATGGAGACCGGCAAAATCACGCTGGAAGGCCCCAGCGAAATGCTCTTCCACAATGACTACATCCGCCATGCTTATCTCGGTGGTGCGGGTGATCCACACCCTTCCGCTCCAGCTTAACCCCCGCCGATTCCTTACCACCGGCAGCATTCCTTCAACTCTCCGCCTTGTGGAAAAGAATACAGTTCACCCCGGCTTGTAAAGCAGCTACAATCCTGATCTGAAAAACTATGGCAACAGAAATGGTTCCGGTAGAAGCTCCGGTGATACGTGTTGCGGGCGGGATCATCCAGCGATCCACGCAAAATGGCGATGAAATCATGATCGTCTACCGCAAGCGTGAACAGGATTGGACGCTGCCCAAGGGCGAAGTCCGGGATAACGAGTCATTTCAGGATGCTGTCCTGCGCGAGGTCGAGGCAGAAACAGGTTGCACCTGCCGCCTTGGCAACTATCTGGGAACCATCAGCTACGGCGACAACGGCGTCCCCAAATTAGTCATGTTCTGGAAGATGAGCGTCATTGAGGAAAAAACCCCGATGACAGCCGGCGAAGTGATTGGTGAATCGGTGTGGCTTCCTCTACCCGCCGCCATTCAGCGTTTGACTCACGCGCAGGAGAAATCGCTTATTGCAAGATTAGGCAGCAGCCCCGCAAAGGCCATAACGGTTCCGGTAGAAACGCAGACCCAGCCGCAGGCAGTAATGCAAAAGGCGCAGCCAGTGACGCAAAAAGCTCAGCCGGCTCCCCTGCCACCGCCTATCGTCATACGAAAACGCGCTTCCATTGAAGATGAACGCGTCCGCGATCGCTTACTGCGCGAGTCAGAAGCCTTCCGCGTTGAGCTTGTTTTTCTGGAACGCCGCAATGCCGCCGGCGATAAATCATGGGCCGCAGCCGCGCATGAACAGCTCGATAATGTTTTGCGCTGCCTGGAAACCAATGACATTGAAGGCGGGCTCTTCGGTTTGCATGCCGCACAACGCTTTGCAGTACATGGTCTGAATAAAGGCGAATTGATTACCCGCGCATACATTCTGCGCGAAGAAGCTCTCAAGATTTCATCATGGCGCGGCGAAGCCATGGATAGCCTGCTGGCGGTAACGGATGACCAGCTCACGGCAGACCGCCTGGCTGATGCGATGAAACTGCGCGACGAGGAATCCAGCAATCAGCACTACCGCACGCGTCTCACCGGTGATCACCTGCGTATTCTTCTGGTGATCTGCAGTGCTGCGGTCATTGCTTTTCTGCCCTTCATGCTGCTCTCCGGGCAAATCCGTCTGCTTGGTCCGGTGCTGCTTTTCGGATTGCTGGGGTCATGCTTTGGCACGGCACAGTCGCTGATGCGGGGAAAAAGCGATTCCATGATTCCCAATGTCTTTGTGATGCTCACGCCGGTCATCTTCGGCGGGATCGCCGGACTGGCCGGCTTCGGCATACACGAATACCTCTCAGGTCTCTATGGCTTCACTCACACGCACTGGGGAGGACTCCTTGCCATGGCGTTCCTCTTCGGCCTGTTGGGGCAACGACTGCTGGCCCTCTTTACTGGCGGCAAGCGCAGAAAAAAAGCCAAAGCCTAGCTCAACGCTGGCGTGTATGATTCTCCCTCGCGTTGCGGATCCAATCACGATGCGATTTGAAGAATTGACTCCTTGAATTCACCAGCGCCCCCACCCTCGCAAGCTCTTGCTCGCCGACTGGGTCTCTTTGACGCCACCATGCTGGTCATGGGTGGAACCGTAGGCGCGGGCATCTTTATCAATCCGTATGTTGTCGCTCAACGTGTGCACACGCCCTGGCTGGTTCTGGGTGCATGGCTGGCCGGCGGACTCATCGCCCTCACCGGCGCATTTATATGGGCGGAACTGGCCGATCGCATGCCGGAGGTGGGCGGACAATACGCTTACCTGCGCGATGTCTATCATCCGCTCGCCGCATTTCTATATGGATGGGTACTGCTGCTGGTCGTCCAGACAGGTGGAATGGCGGCCGTGACCGTGACCTTCGCGCGCTATTTCCTGGAACTCACTGGTATTCATGTTGGCGACTGGCAGATCGCAGTGGCCACGCTGTTAATTCTCACCATCATTAACTGCTTCGGTGTGCGCGCCGGCGGTACAGTGCAAAGCGCTCTGATGGTGATCAAGATTTTTGCCATCGCGCTTCTGGTCTTTGCGGGCGCCTTTCTGGTGCGCGGCCCACGGGTTGAGTGGCATCCTGTGCTAGACCAGCCGCTTTCCGGCAGTTTGCTTTCAGCGTTTGGCGCCGCCATGGTGCCCGTGCTCTTTGCTTATGGTGGATGGCAGACCGCATGCTTCGTCGCCGGCGAGCTGAAACAACCGCGTCGTGATCTACCCCGCGCTCTAGTGCTCGGCGTAATCGGCGTCGCCGCGCTTTATACTTCAGTCAACTTCATTTGCGTCCGCACGCTGGGAGTCAACGGCCTGGCGGAATCGCATACGCCTGCATCGGCTGTAATGCGCCTCGCCATGGGACAAAAGGGCGCCACACTGATTGCTCTGGGCATCGCCGTATCGACTTTAGGATTTCTCAGCCAGAGCGTGCTCACCGCACCGCGCGTTTACTTTGCCATGGCGGAAGATGGAGTTTTCTTTCGCCAACTGGCGTGGGTGCATCCGAAAACGCGCGTACCGGTTGTAGCCATCACCTTGCAGAGCATCTGGACTGTAGTGATCCTTCTCTCCGGACGCTATGATCAGATCCTGAATTATGTGACCGCGATGGACTATACCTTCTTCACACTCACGGCGAGTTGCCTTTTTCTGCTGCGTAGACGCGGGCCGGCGCCGGGATTCAGCATGCCCGGGCATCCATGGACCACCGCCTTCTTCTGTCTTTCATGCGCCAGCGTGGTGCTGAATACGTTTTATCGCTATCCCGGAAATACGCTGATCGGTCTGGCGATTCTAGCCACCGGCGTGCCCGTGTATTACATTTGGAGAAGGACATCACACGCATGAGCATTCGCGCCAACGCCCGCTCCCCGTACATGCAATGGTCCAAGCTCCGCTCCACGGCAAAATACAACCTGGCCACCAGCGGCCTGGTGGGACTGCCTTTAGCCGAACTCGGCGTGAGCATCGATCAGCTGGAAATCAACGGGCCGACGGTTTACGGGTATGACGTTCTGCTGCAATCCCTGGCCCAACGCTATCGTGTACCACAGGAATGTGTGGTCAGTGCGATGGGAACATCGTTCTCCAATCATCTTGCGCTCGCCGCTGCTACGGAGCCGGGCGATGAAATACTGATCGAGCTACCCACGTACGATCCCATACTCTCCGCGGCAAAGTATCTTGGCCTGAATATCAAACGCTTTCAGCGGCGTTCAGAAGACAAGTTCGCGATCGATGTAGCTGAAATCGAAAGAAACTTCACAGCGCGGACACGGATGATCGTGCTTTGCAACTTCCATAATCCAAGTGGAGCATTCACACCCGACGCAACGCTGCGGGAGATCGCCAATCTAGCGCGCCGGAACAACGCGTATGTGATGGTCGATGAAGTTTATCGTGAGATGCTTTATGAATCCCATCCTCAGAGCTCATTTCACATTGACCCGGAGCGCTTTATCGTGACCAACAGCCTCACCAAAGCGTACGGTCTCAGTGGCCTGCGTTGCGGATGGATTCTGGCGCCTGCTGACATCGCCCAACGGCTATGGAACCTGCATGACGTTCACGCAGCGACATATCCGTTCATCGCAGAACACCTTAGCGTGATCGCGCTCAGCAAACTGTCTGGTATCGCGGCGAAGATGAAATCGCTGCTCGATGAAAATCGCCGCCTTCTGCTGGCATTCCTGCGGAGCCGGGATGAGCTTGACTACTTCTGGCCCGAATGCGGGACTGTTGTCTTCCCGCGGCTGAAAACCGGCAACGTGGAAGAGTTGTGCGGCTTATTGCGCGAGAAATACGAGGTAAGCGTAGTGCCCGGCAGCTTCTTTGAAATGCCGGACCATTTCCGCATTGGGGTTGGAAGTCCAACGGCCGCAATAAAAGAAGCCCTGCCACAACTGGGCGCAGGGTTCGATGCATATAAGGCGTCTCTGGCCAAGGCCGCGCAGTCTGTTTTTTCGCGATAAACAAAGTACGCCGCGAAAATCTGCTTGTCCGTAAACCGCGTCTAATCCTTATGGACGGCGAATTTTCCGCTGCCATAACAGGCGATCAACAGGAATGCGAAACAATAAAGCGCAGCCGTCTCGCCTCCATTTTGAATAGGCATGAATCCCCGGGGCTGATGCATCATGAAGTAAGCTACCGCCATTTCACCGCTGCAAATAAAAGCTGCAAAGCGCGTAACCATGCCCAGAAGGACCAGCAGCCCGCCGCCGAATTCGATGACGCCTCCTGCCAGCATCAACGGGGAATGCAGCGACGCTTGATGTCCACCGAACGCTCCAAACAGCTTTTGCGCTCCATGACACATAAACAAAAAGCCGACCACAATTCTGAACGCTGCATATGCCACCGGCTCCAGGTCACCGAGAAATTTCATCTATTACTCCCCTTTGGTATTCAAGATGGCTGCTGAGTTTAAATGTCCGCTGCGGTAATGTCGATTACTCTTCGGACACCCGGTTGTCCCGCGAGCTTATGATTCGCACAGCTGGGGGCGGTTGTGCCACACGTTGTATGTGCTTCTCCATTTACAATCGCTGTGATCATTTTGTAAGAGGAGCCAATTGACTATGCAACGAAACGCAAGCGCGCACTGGAGCGGTGGCCTGAAGGACGGAAAGGGCACACTTACTTCGCCCAGCGGAGTTTTGAAAAATACACCTTATTCTTTTGCCACGAGATTTGAGAACCAGCCGGGAACAAATCCTGAAGAACTGGTTGCCGCGGCACACGCTGGATGCTTCAGCATGGCATTGTCGGCACAGCTCGGCAACGCAGGGATGACTGCCCAGTCCATCGACACCACCTCCACAGTTACCCTGGAGAAGCTTGATTCGGGCTTTGCCGTTACCACTGTTCATTTGCAGGTTAAAGTTAAAATCCCCGGAGCAGACAAAGCGAAATTCGACGAAGCAGCCAAAAACGCCAAGGAAGGCTGTCCGATCTCCAAACTGTTGAACGCGAAAATTACCATGGATGCGCAGCTCGAAAGTTAACCAGCCAATTCGGTACGGACGATTTCCGCGTCCGTACCGAACGCCTCTCATGCGCAATTCAAATTCCCTCGTTGAGTGCTCACCCTCAGCCTTCCTGTTCGTCTAAAAAACCGGCCCACATCTCCGTCAAATTCGGCTCAACGAACATTTCTGTTATCGCGAGGGAATCACTATGATCAGAAAGCTGTTTATTCTTCTGCTTGCTGGCACCCTGGGTATATCTGCCCGGACCGCGCAGGCACAATCCTCTGTCGTGAACATTCCGCGCGCCAGCCAGCGGGCGTCTGTCATGCAGCGCGTCGGTGTCACTGACATCACCATCTCGTATCACCGTCCGGTCATCAACGGACGCAAAGTCTGGGGCGGCCTGGTTCCATACGGCCAGGTATGGCGCGCAGGCGCAAATGAAAATACCATCTTCGAAGTCACAGATCCGGTGACGATAGAAGGTAAACCACTGGCCAAAGGTATTTACGGCTTGCACATGATCCCCAATGAAAATGAGTGGACCATCATCTTCTCCAAAGTCGCTTCTGCATGGGGCAGCTTCACCTACGATGAAAAAGAAGATGCTCTTCGCGTGAACGTGAAGCCGCAGCCCACGGACATGCATGAAGCGCTCACCTATGATTTTGACGACGTAAAACCAGACTCCACCGTGGTGGCCCTGCGCTGGGAAAAAGTGGCGGTACCATTTCACGTTGGCGTGAATACACATGAGATCGTTGCAAACAGCCTGCATAACCAGCTTCGCGGTCTGGCGCAATACACCTATGAAGGCTGGAACGACTCGGCAACTTACTTTCTTACGGAGAAGACCAACCTTGATGAAGCGCTGAAATATGCTGACCGCTCCATTGGAGTGGAAGAGCGCTTTGACAATCTGGTCACCAAGGCCAGCATCCTAGATGCTCTCAACCGCAAAGAGGAAGCCAATGCCACTCGAGCCAAGGCGATGCCTCTTGGAAGTGCCGTCGACCTGCATGGATACGGCCGCCAACTCCAACAGCAAGGCAATCAGGCAGCGGCGTTTGAAGTGTTTCGCGCCAACATCAAGAAGAACCCGACTCACTGGGCAGCTCACAATGAAAATGCCCGCATGGCGATAGCTCAGGGCAATTACGATCTGGCGGCAAAGGAGATGAAGCTCTCAGTCAGCGTCGCTCCCGACCAGTTCAAGCCCCAGCTTGAGGCCCTGCTCAAAAAGGTGGAAGCAAAACAGGACATCAACAAATAACTCTCTTTCATCGCGCACCAGGAGGGGCCTCCCACAAGGAGGCCTTTCTTATTCTTTCCTCCTGTCTCTACTTTGCTCCCCTCCATGCGTTAAGATCAGACAGCTATTCACACCATTCAGGGAGTGCAATCGCACCATGCGTTGGCTTTTATCTTTCGTTCTTTTGCTCACGCTTTCTACGGAGTCGTTACGGTGCTCTGCCCAGGCAATCCAGATTCCTGAGAATCCCGGCCCTATGGCCCTGCAAGTACGCGGGGAGTTTCTCTATGCATGGAATGCCTACAAGGAATATGCATGGGGCCATGATGAACTGAAGCCGCTGTCCAAGGGCTTCAAAGACTGGTACGGTACTTCCTTATATATGACGCCAGTGGACGCCCTGGACACCCTGATCCTCATGGGCCTGAATGATGAGGCTGACAAAGCACGCGAGGCGATCACCAAGAATCTTTCGTTCGATCAGGACATTGAAGTCAAGAATTTTGAAATCACGATCCGCCTGCTGGGCGGGCTGCTGAGCAGCTATCAACTTACGGGTGACAAGAAACTGCTCGCGCTGGCTGACGATCTGGGTGCGCGACTTCTGCCGGCGTTCAATTCACCCACCGGCATGCCTTATATGTTTGTGAATCTGAAGACGGGCAAAACCCGAGGCGCTGAAAGTAATCCGGCTGAGATCGGCACGCTGCTGCTGGAGTTCGGCACGCTGAGCAAGCTCACAGGCAAACCTATCTATTATGACAAGGCCAAGCGCGCTCTCACCGAGTTGTACAACCGGCGATCCAAAATCGGGCTGGTTGGTTCCACCATCAACGTGGAAACGGGCGCATGGATTGATCCCACCAGCCACATCAGCGGTGGTATTGATTCCTATTACGAATATCTGCTGAAATCGTGGCTTCTCTTCGGCGACAAAGATTGCCAAAAGATGTGGAAGACCAGCGTGCAGGCAGTCAACAAATATCTTGCTGACAGTTCCAAGGCCGGACTCTGGTACGCGCAGGTCGACATGAATACAGGCAAAAAAGTCTCCACCCACTTCGGAGCCCTGGATGCCTTTTTCCCCGCCGTGCTCGCGCGCGACGGAGAAGTTGACAACGCACGTCGCCTTGAGGAGTCCGCTTACAAAATGTGGACCACGTTTGGCATTGAGCCGGAAGAAATTGATTACAAGACAATGCAGGTGACCTCGCCCGGATATCCGTTGCGGCCGGAAGTTATTGAGTCCGCCTACTATCTTTACTTCTACACCAGGGATGCGAGATACACCGAGATGGGATCAACTTTCCTGCTCAGTCTGGTCCGATTCTGCAAAGCCGACGCAGGCTATGCTGCGCTGAAAAACGTGGAAACGCGGGAGAAGACTGACAGCATGGAAAGTTTCTTCCTGGCCGAGACACTCAAGTATCTTTACCTGATTTATGCTCCGCGGAGCACGCTGGACCTGAATAAGGTGGTCTTCAACACGGAAGCCCATCCCCTGCGCAAGACGTGGTAATTTTCGGGCAAAAAAATATGGGCGGCTGGTTTGCCGCCCATTCAGTGTTGGTTCTTACTACCCACTACTCACATCTGGAAAAAGGAGGTTGTTTTGGCTGCACTCTCATTTTTACTTTGGCAAGGGTGCTTGCTTTCGCAAACCCGGAAACCTTGCCTTTAAGGGTCCTACGCTCTACTACGTCCGTCACCGCTGTCTAACAACTGAGAGATATGCCGGAAGCGTCTCTCACCGGAAGAAAACTTTTAAAACTTGCGAGGTAAGAAGAATCTCCGGGCGCTTTTGAAATCTGTCCCCGCTAATTTGCGCACACAATCGAGAATTCTTGTCTTACCCCGCTCACAGCTTTGGCTCATCGCTACCAGCGCCCGCACACCCACCTTTATAAGAGCCGGTCCGAATCGGCCTTCATCTTGGCTTGCGCTTGTTTTAGCTATCGTCTGCACTTCTATATTGCAGTCGAGTAACCAAACGCCATGTCTTGTAAGTTGCTGAAAACAGTTGCGACAAGAGGAGACAGCCACGCCCGCATGTGACAGCCTGTCACAGGCGCCGGGCAGGCTGTCACATGCAGCGTGTCGCAGCGTTCGATTGACGGTGCAATCCCGCATTTGACTCGCAACCGGGAGCGCCCGACAGCTCAGTTTACCCATTCGTTACTGTCCGTTAGTTCACTCCCTTACGAGCCTAACCTTGAATCAGGAACTATGGTGAAATTGGATACACCCACTAGGTCGTTTGTACACAGGTCCGGGCCTGAAACTACCGCCAATACCTTCTCTATTCAACAAATTGAGAGTTGGTTTGTGAATTGCTTTAGTTTTCGACGGTATTCCCTGCAGAAACAGGCAGAAAAATTAAACATGAGAATCGCGGCTATCACCGCCCTGCTCGTGGCATTCACGTTTTGTGCGTATGCCCAGCAGCAGTCTGACCTTGAAGTGATCGAAATTATCGCGCAAAGCCAGCGCGCTCTGGACACCCATGACCATACGCAGGCCTTGCGTCTGCTTCAAGATGGACTGCATCGCTTCCCGGATGATCAGGATTTGCAGCTTCAGCTTTCGCGCGTCTACGTGTACAGGAAGCAGGACCATGAAGCGATGGCAATCCTGCAGTCCATCCTGCAAAAAGAACCGGCGAACCGTAAGGCGAAGCTGGCCCTGGCGCAGATCTATGGCTATCAATCAAATTTTCAAAAGTCGGATGCGCTTTATCGCGAGGTTCTGGCTACGCGTCCGGGAGATGAACCAGCGGAACTCGGCCTGGTGCACAACCTTGTAGTGGAAGGTAAGACTTCAGCGGCCAAAGAAGAATTGCAAACAGCCATTCAACGCAATCCCACCAGCCTGGGCCTGCAGCAATATAACCAATACATTTCTTCCGCACTTGCTTCAGGCAATGAAGGCCGGCCTGAGTACTACCGCAGCATTCAGGACAGCCAATCGTATTTCAGTGATAGTTCCGGGAACCATGCCCTGTATTCCTCGCAATCCCTGCCCTATGAAATCAACCGCAGGCTTTTCACGCGCTTTCGGATGGATGAATCCTCTCTATGGATCTCCGCGGCCGCGGCCCGTAATGTAATCTCCGGCACGGAAGAAGCCCGGTATCGCATCAACAAATACGTCGGGGTGCGCGCCTCGGCTGGAGCCGTTCGATTTAATGACACCAGCAGTAAGGCCGTGTTCGGTGGCGACCTGGAGATATTTCCATTCAAGAATGCCATGGTGAGCGGCGGCTATTCGCAGTTCGCGGTGGCGCCTACATTTGAATCCATCCCGTTTGATCTGCTTTCGCAGGGCTGGCACACGCACGCAGGCTATGACACGCGAAAGCTGACGGTGAACGTGAACGCGAACTTTGGCCGATACACTGACGGCAATCACGTGGAACGTGAAACGGGCGAGGCCATGCGCTGGTTTGGCACCAACCGCATTTCCGTTGGCGGCGGCTACGCATTCCGACATCTGCACTTTACCCAGGCGTTCGACCATGGATACTTCGATCCTGGACAGTATCGCAGCCATCTGGGAGCCACCGGAGTTCGTTTGGCGCTGGGAAAAATTTATCGCCTTGAAGCTCTGGGCTACCTGGGCGCGGAAAAAATCAACCAGGGCAATTACACAACCGCAGGCGAGTTCCAGATAAGAAACCAGTTCTTCATCCGTCGATGGCAGTTTGAGGGCGGCTATTCGCACTATCAATTGGTGCAAAACACCGCCGCATTTCGCGCCGACATGGTGAGCGGATCTGTGGGTTACCGGTTTTAGGCGAAAGAGACAAACGCAATGACAGCAGCAAGAAACAACCCGCGCTTCAGAATCCTGGTGGTGGATGATGACGATTCCACGCGCAGTTTTCTCACGTCAATCCTGACCGCCGAAGGTTATGAGTGTCTGGCCGCCAACAGCATCGGCGCGGCCGAAGCCCTGCTGAGGCAGGAGACGGTGCACCTGGCTTTTCTCGACCTCTATTTAGGCACCACCAACGGCCTGAATGTGCTGGATCTAATCAAGGTCCTGCAGCCGAACTGCTCTTGCGTGATGATGACAGCGCACATGAGTGTTGAGACCGTCGCCAAATCGATCGGCTCCGGAGCGCTTGAGTATCTGAGCAAGCCGCTACTGATCGACGACCTGCTTGCTGTAGTGCGCAAGGTACAGGCCAGCCAGTTGCCTTCAGGCGGCAGTGACAGCTTCAATCCCGACGAAGGTCCTGAGACATCCATCATAGGTCGCACTCCGAAGATGCTGGAAGTTTATCGTGCCATCGCCCGCGTGGCGCCCACCGACGTCAGCGTACTGATTCTCGGTCCCAGCGGATCAGGCAAAGAGCTGGTGGCTCGCGCCATTCATGACCATAGCACGCGCTCGAAGATGCCGTTTGTTCCGGTGAACTGCGGCGCTCTTCCGGAAAATATCCTGGAAAGCGAGCTGTTCGGTAACGAAAAGGGTGCGTTCACCGGCGCAGACAGCGCGCGTCCTGGCTTGTTTGAAGCGGCCACGGGCGGCACGTTGTTTCTGGACGAAATCTCTGAGACCCGGCCGAGTTTCCAGGTGAATCTCCTGCGTGCGGTACAGGAGCAGCAGATACGACGAGTGGGTTCGCACAAGTACACCCCGGTGGACGTGCGGATTGTCGCGGCCAGCAATCGCGATCTGAGCAAGATGATGGCCGCCGGCCAGTTTCGTGAAGACCTCTACTATCGTTTGAGTGTGGTTGAAATCAAGCTGCCGGGACTGGAAGAGCGCCGCGAAGATATTCCGCTCCTGGTCCAGCATTTCCTGAAGCGCTCAAACGCGAAGAACAAGCGCACGATCAAAATTACCGACGAGGCCGTGAAAGTACTCAGCCAGTTTCATTGGCCCGGCAACGTACGCGAACTGGAAAATCTGGTGGAACGGCTTGCCATCTTCTGCACGTCCGGTGAGATTGGCGCGCGCGATGTGGAGCAGGAACGCAGCGTAGCTGCCCCAACTGCAGATAGTAATGGCAGCAATGGGAATGGGAATGGCGCAGCGGCGCAACATGGCGATGCTGCCAACACGCTGGAAGATATGGAACGCCAGCATATCGTAAGAATTTTGCAGGAGCACGCAGGTAATAAGTCACGCGCTGCCAGGGCACTTGGTATTGAACGCAAAACGCTCTATCAGAAGGCGCGCCGGCTCGGTATTGATTTGCAAGTAGAACGATGAACTTACAATTACAATCCGCTGAACACCAGAATCGATTCATGGCCAGGTGAGCTCATGGGCACGATGGTTGCGCCGCAACCTTGTCCTGCTGGCGATCGTAGCGCTGGTCAGCATGAGCTTTCCGGTGATGAAGCTGAGCCAGAGCCTTACGGATTTTTTCTTCCGCGTGCGCGGACCTCAACCGGTTTCGCATCAAGTAGCTCTGGTTCTCATCGACGACACGACGCTGGCGCACTATGGGCGCTGGCCGTGGCAACGGGCACAGCTGGCGCAGTTAATTCGAGCCGTGAGTGCGCAGGGACCAAAAGCCGTCGGACTGGATGTCCTGCTGCCCGAAGTTGAAGACGAGGCCAATGATGCCGTGCTCGAAAGCGCTATCGCTGCGGCGCCCAACCTGGTACTGGGAGCCAAGATTTCCGGCTCATTGGATAACAGCCTTTGGATTGATCCGTTGCCGAGGTTCAGCCAAAACGCCAAAGGTATTGGACATGTACAAGCGATCGTGGACGCAGACGGTGTATGCCGCAGCCTTCCACTGGAAGAACCAACCACGGAAGGGCCGCGCCCAGCCTTCGCTCTGAAACTTGCCGAACTGATCAATCCCACACTGGCGAGACTTGAAAGCTCGTCAGGCGCGACTGCGCCGGCACTGCAGAAGTTTGAGACACGGCCACTGCTGATCGACTTCCGCCAGCAATATGAACAAGGAAACAGGCCTCCATTTGCGGTGGTCTCAGCTGGAGAACTTCTCTCCGGCGCGCAACATTCCGAGCTTCGCGACAAAACAGTCCTGATCGGCTTTGGCGGCATTGAGATGAGTGATCGCCTGGCAACACCGGTGAGCAATCAGCTTCCTATGCCGGGTGTTGAAATCAACGCAAATGCCGTGGACATGCTTTTGTCCGGCCGCACTATTCGCTACGTGAGTTTCATCTGGCAATGGTTGCTGGTGGCGCTCACAAGCTCCTTTGCCTTGTGGCTGGTGGCTCGCTATCCTGGCGCGCGCGGGCTTTTCCTGCTCTGTGGCCTACTGCTGGCCGGTTATGCCGGCGCCTATCTGCTGTTCACACACACGCACCAGCTTCTTGTTTACACACCAATACTTCTGGCTGGATTGCTGGCTGCGCCGCTGGCCCAACTGGAGAATCTTCTTCTGGTGGACCGGGAAATTACTTTGCGACTGCAGCAGCTTCGCCAGACGATACGCCCTGGCCGCACGCTGAGCCATGCTGACGAAAAGCCCATGCAGAGCAGGCGATTGCATTGGAAGCTGGCCGCGCTCAATGAACTTCAAGATGAGCTGAGTTCTCTCTATCGCTTCCATCAGACTTTACTGGAGAGCATGCGTGAAGGACTGGCTGTCTACGGTCAGGATGGGGTTCTGCGCTTCGGAAATCCCACGTGGAAAAAATTCTGTGCCGGCCAGTCAGCCGATCCAGCCCAGCTCAGTTCCCTTTCGCAAATGACTTCTGCATGGCCTGAGTTTGCCGCGGTTGCACAAGCAGGCGGCACGTGGATTGAAACCGAGCTTCCTCTCGGCGAAGACCTGTGGCATTTGTATGCCGTGCCGCTTCCATGGACATCATTCGCGCAGGAAGGCGCGGTGATGATCATCGCGGAAGACATCACGGCCCGCAGACAGAGAGACCAGGCACGTTCCGAGGCACTCAGCTTTGTCACGCACGAGCTCAGGACCCCGCTGATCGCCATCCAGGGATTTTCGGAAATGCTGATGCGCTATCCGGATTCGCCCGCCAGTGCAGACGCACCAGCGACTATCTTCCGTGAGACCCACCGTCTGGTGGCGATGATCAACACATATCTCGAAGTTCTACGGCTCGATGCCGGTGCGCGTCCGCTGCGCCTGACGCATGCGAGTGTCCGTGCCATGGCCAATCATGTGGAGAAGGTTGTGCGGCCGCTGGCCCTGGCTGCCAGAATTGCCGTGGAGGTTGAGATTGAGCCAGAGGACGAGCATGTGACCTGTGATGAAACCCTGATTTCCGGCGCGCTTCTGAACCTGGTCAGCAACGCTATCAAGTACGGCGAAAAGGATTCTGAAGTGCGTGTACGAATCACAGCGCAAGCCGATGAAGTTGAATTTGAAGTGCACAACACCGGCAAGCCGATACCCGCAACCGAGTTGAAGCACATCTTTGAAAGGTTTTACCGGCCGGCCCGCAGTGAATCCATACCGGGATGGGGGCTGGGACTGAGCTTTGTTCGCAGGATTTGCCAGCAGCACGGCGGAAGAATTGCAGTCAGCAGTGATCAAGACATGGGCACCTCGTTCTGCTTCATGTTGCCGCGAGGCGTCCGGGAAGTCACAGAGGTAACTCCATGAAAATCCGATCAACAATATTTTTCATCTTCATTCTGGTGTTCAGTGTGTCTGGTCTGGCCCAGGAAAAGCAGGTTGCGCCCATTACCGCTCCTTTTGCCGGGTCAACCATCTCTGACTTCAAGGGCAAAGTGGAAATTCAGTTGCCGAACCACACTTTGCGTTCACCCAGCCGCGGAGAACTGCTCCCGGCTGAAACGCAGATCAACACGGAAGACGGACGCATTCTTTTGCGGCTGGCCGACGGCAGTGACCTGCTGGTCCGCTCTAACACACGGCTGGTACTCAAGCAGCCGGAGACGAATGGCTGGCGCTACGTACAAGTGCTCATCGGCCGCGTTCGTGCTGAGATACAGAAACGACTCGGCACCACGCCCGGCTTCCAGATCGGCACGCCGAGCGCCGTCATCTCCGTCCGCGGCACCGTGTTTGACGTGGAAGTGAATCGCGCCGGTCTTACCGAAGTCGATGTACGTGAAGGAGTGGTGCAGCTTGATTCGGTCAAAGGTATGGGCGAATCGGTGCTGATCCGCGCAGGGTTCTCCAGCCGCGTAGGTTTTGAATCCGGACCGGAATCCCCTCGCCCGACCCACGACATGCGTCCTGATGTGGAGCGTCCTGGCCGAGGCAGTGGAAATGACAAGCACTCTGACCACGACGACGATGCCATCAAGCGACTGCAGGCAGAAACGAGTGATCATCATGATGGCGGGTCGTCGCACGACTCTGGCGGAAGCAGCGGTGGTTCTGGCAGCACCAGCGGTGGTTCCGGCGGCAGCAGTGGTGGTTCCAGCGGCGGCAGCGGGGACTCAGGTTCCGGCGAACACAGCGGTGGACATGATCACGGCAGCGGTGGACCGCCGGAGTTCTAGTGTCTTTCAAATCAATCCATAAGAGCCGCAGGCATTGCTTGCGGCTTTTTTCTTTCCATACGCGCTCCCAACAGTTCGAATCGCGTTCGGAATTTCCGCTTGGAGTTGTTTACTTGCAACACAGGTCTGTTCCCTAACGCCCCAGCTTCCGACACATCCATTCCACGGATTCGGCTGATTTAAAAGGGTTTAGCTCCCATCATGGATTGGCAAGCGAGCTGCATTATCCAAAGCATGATGTTGCGTCCGAAATTCGCTACCACATCAATGCACGACTCGCTCTTAAGGGGGATCTAGAAATGTTTACAAAAACAACAGTATCGGCTCAGCCCAGGCGTCCATGGACAAGTGCTTTGTTCGGCGCCATCGTTATCGTCGCTATTTGCGCAATGCTGGTTGCAACCGGCTGCGGCAGCAGTTCCAACAACAATGTTTCAACGGTTGGTCCCAACAGCACGACCATCAGCTTTGGCGACGCCACGAATCCTCAGGTCATTGCGTTTGAAATTACAGTAACGGCAATCACACTGAACGGCGGTTCCAACCCCAGCGTATTGGCGAAGCCGACCGAGATCGAGCTTACGCACAACCTGGCGACCTTCGAACCACTGTCTCTGGTGAGCCCGCCGTCCGGAACTTACACCGGCGCGACGCTTTCGGTTTCCAACCCGGAAGTGGTTGTGGTTGACCCAATCACGAAGGCAGTCACCAAGCTTACCTCCACGCTGGCATCGTCCACGGTAAATGTTCCTTTCAGCCCGTCAGTCACCATTGGACCGGGCGCAACCGTTCTGAATTTTGACATGAATCTGGGTTCATCTATCACTATCAGCGGAACGTCTGCTACCATCACGCCGACGTTCACCGTAACAACCGCCAGCGTATCCGCCAGCAATGAAGGCAATGAGAATGAAGACGACGGCGAACTGGAAGACGTGCGCGGCACCATCACCAGCGTTGCGTCGCCCAAATTCACGATTCAGCCGGCACAGACCGCACAACCCATCACCATCACCACAGACGCCAACACCAAGTTCTCTGACGGCGTGACCAGCTTTGCCAACCTGACCGCTGGAATGATTGTTTCCGTCGACGCTGACACACAGGCTGACGGCTCAATTCTCGCCAAGAAGGTTGAATCTGAAACCGAAACCGCTGACGGCGAAGAAGTGGAAGGCATTATCACCGCCGAAACCTGTGCAGTAGCGGCCGGTTGCCCGGGCGCCGCGAACCTGGCTACGTCCATCGCCATTACCACCCACAAGGTTTCCGCCACGGCCAGCGCCACTGCGCCAGCCACCGCGACAACCGTCAACGTGCCGATCTCAGCCAGCACCAAGTTCCTGGTCCACAGCAACATCAGTGGCACGTTCCCTGCGTTTAACGCCAGCACCATCGGCAAGGCGCAGCGCGTGGAAGTGGACAGTGAAAATGAAGCCGGCAACACCAGCACCTCAGTTGCCGCCAACAAAATCAAATTGCTGGAACAGGGCGTGACCGGCACCATCTCCGCTCTGAGCGGCAGTAACTTCACGCTTACGCCGGACCCGACGTCGGCATTTGTTTCGCTGACCGGTCAGACCACCATCGCCGTACAGGGCGCGGGTGCACGACTCAAGGGCGTGACCCTGGCGAACACCGCCGTCGTGAAAGCTCGCGGACTGCTGTTCTTCGACGGAACGTCTTACACCATGATCGCGTCGCGCTTCGCACAGTAGCCGTCGCATCAATCTTGCGTTGCCCTAAAACGCATCCGTCACAGGGTTGACCCGCTGGAAAATCCTGTGACGGTCTTTAAGCCGTTCGCGAGCAAAACTTCTCACGAACGTTGTTCAGCGTTGTTTAGCAAGGCGCTTGTCGGTCCGCGCGGGACTTGGCAAGCGCCTGTTTTTTTGTCCGCAGCACTCAGCACTCAGCCGTCAGCATTCAGCCGGGAACTTTACTTTTGGGTCAGCAACTGGCAATGAGCAATTAGCAAAACCTTACCGCTGATTTCGCTGATAGCGCGGATTAACACTGATCACCGCCGGCCGCGACTATCCGCGATCATCCGCGGTAAGAATCGGCCTTATCTCTATCAGTGTGAATCAGTGCCGATCAGCGTCATCAGCGGTAAGGTTTTGCTTTCCTTCCCAAGCCGTTTTACCGAATCCCGCATCGCTGATAAAATTGGATAATCCACTCAACGTGGGGCTATAGCTCAGCTGGGAGAGCGCATCGTTCGCAACGATGAGGTCGTCGGTTCGATCCCGACTAGCTCCACCATCTTTTCAATAATTGCGCGACTTGCTCACCCAGTACAAGCTGTTTAGTGACGTAACTCTGGTGCAATCCTGACATTGCCGACTTCTAGGCATACTGGGCCAACTCGTGAGCCGATCTTAACTCGATCCACATGAGAAGGGAGACTTTCGCATTCAGGGATCGAAGCTGTCTCTTGTTGACAAAGTAAGCTCCGGTGGAAGCGAGCCGAATGCGGTGGCGCAGCAGGGGAATCTCGTTTATGTACTCAATACCGGGGCCAGCAGCAATGTCGTGGGCTTCAAGCTTAATCACGGCAAGCTCGCGCAACTGCCTAATTCCACCCCTTTCCTATCTACCAATACGTCAGGTTCCGCCTCTTTGGCGTTCAGTCCGGACGGAAGAGTCCTCCTGGTTACGGAAAGGCTGACGAACTCAATTGACGCATTCCTTGTCCACGCGGACGGCGCCCTGTCTCCAATTGTTGTGAACCCGAGCTCGGGGCCCGGAGCATTCTCAGTTAGCTTCGCCCCAAATGGAGCCGCTCTGGTTTCTGAGACAGGTCCAGCGGGCGTTCCGAATGCCTCGGCGATCTCATCGTACGAAGTTCTTGCCAACGGAACGCTGTCTGGGATAAGCGCCAGCATTCCCACTCTCGGAAGCGCGAACTGCTGGAACGTTGTGACCCCTGACGGACGCTTTGTTTACGTTTCGAACGCCGGCACAGCTACCATTTCAGGCTTTGCGATCGGCACTAACGGAACATTGACTCCGCTGCCGGGAACAGTAGTAGGAACAAATCCATCGGGTGCGACGAACCTGGCCATAAGCATCAGCAGCGATGGTAAGTTCCTGTATACACTCAACTCGGGCTCTGGCAGCATCGGGATCTTCGCAATTCATCCCGACGGAACCCTTACCATTATTGGCCAGTTCGCTGGAATTTTGCCGAGTGCAGGTTTTAACGGAATTGCTGCCAATTAGCGCTAAAATCGCATGGCTTTCGGGCATTCACAGCGCTTGACTGTGAATGCCCAGCTAGCGACAAAAGGATTAGTTCAGCCGTTGAAGTTCTGAGCGGGCCTGCTTGAGAATTGGCGTGTTGTCGTCGGCATCTCTCCAGCGTTGGAGAAAACTCTGGTACGCAGTGCGCGCGCCAGCAATATCACCCAGAGACGAACGGGCGCGGGCGAATTGCAGGTAAGATAGCGAGCAAATCAGCGGAGAAAGCGTTCCGGACGCGCAAACGCCTGGGTGGTCTACGATCTTTTGGAATTCGGCGGCGGATTCCTCGCCTTTGCCAGCGCGCAGGTAAGCGAGCCCGCGAATGTAGTCAGGCAGGTTTTGCGCCTTCCATCCCAGATCGTACGGGGCAGCAGACTTCAGCAGCTCGACCGCTTTTGCCGGATTGCCACTACGAATTTCCATCTCTGCCTTAATAGTGGGAACCTTAACGTTGTTAACGTATGAGTCTGTTGGCCAGAGTCTGGTCATCCTGTCTGCAATCATCCCGGCGCGACGCGCGTCACCCATCATCGCGTACAAACAGCCCGCCACGTAGAGCGTGTGCCGATTGGCGCTTGCCATCAAGTTTTCCCTGGCCGTCAGATTGGGCGAGCCACCAATCAAAGCTTCGGTCATGTCAAGGTCAACCCCAAATTGCAGAGGGAGATCCGCAAATTTTTGCTGTCGCACGTTCTCAATGGCCTGGCGATAGCTTTCGCGCGCAGCTGCGATCTTTCCTAATGCAGCATTGGTTTCGCCGACAGTCTTAAGCATAAAAAATTCATACGGTTTGCCTTTCGCCCACTGAATTTCACTCTGCATGGCGGTCTGGTCATTCTCCAGAAACGCAATGCTGTAGAGATCAATGTGGTCCCAGTGATAATCGATCTTCAGCTCTATTTCTCTCTGGCGAGTCGCTTTCGCCTCCGCCAGTCGATTCAGCCCGAGGTAGGAAACGCCAAGCAATTCATGGGCGGTGTGCCAGGTCGGGGCGAGTTCCAGGGCCAGCCTGGCTTCTGCCAGCGCCTCACTATACCTACCCATGTCGCTATACTCGGAAGCAAGATCATTCGCGGGGGCGGGATCGCGAGGATACATGTCCCTCCAGAGTTGAAATGCCTCGATCCGCTTGTCAGTCTCCCCGGTGACTATTTCGTAGTAGCGTGTGATGATGTACAACTTTTCCAGTTCGCTGGTCCTGTCTTTCAGAGCAAACGCCTGCCGGACGTTGTCCACCGCGAGGTCAGAGTGGTTGCTGTTTGCATAGACCTGACCGAGACGGGCATGCGCCATGGCGAACTTCGGGTCGATTTCGACAGCACGTTTATATAAAAATATCGCCGCTGGATACTTGCCGCGGTTCGCTTCCACACGACCCAGGCTGAATGTCTTCAACGCCTCCAGCGAGGCCGTGGTTGCCTGTTCCAGCGGCACGTCATATTTCTGAACCGTCGCCAGCGATTCACCAAGTTCGCCACGCAGTTTGGAGGCTGCCTCACCCAGCGCAAAGATCACCTTCTCCTTGGTTACGGCAACGGTTTGCGCCCGCGAAAGGGTTTCGCCATTGCGGCAATTTACCGCCTTAAGACCCAGGACATATTCCGTACCAAGCGCGGCAATTGCTCCTTCTATATAGGCTTTGCTCCCCGATCGCTGGCAAACTTCGCGCGCCACCTCTCCAACCACCGCGGTCCCGGGTGGACGTGTCATCAGTTTGAGATTTGCTGCAACCTTATCGTCAGAGAGAACACTCAGGAAGGGTGACTGACGCAAAGCAACATATAGTCCCTGCGTGAGGGCCTCGTCGAAAACCGCATCCCCTGTGGAATTGGAAAAATCGGCAATGACTATAGTGTCCTGGGCGTTTAAGTGGCCGGCCACGTAGGCACGGTAATACAAAACGCCAGCGATTGCGGCTACTAAAAATGCGGCTGAGCCCACGGTAAGCCATGCTCGCGATTTCCTGCTGGTCATCGCGGCGCCCGGGACCACCGTGATTGCCAGCCCGGCGTCATTCAGCGATGAAGCTGGCGCCAAAGTTAAACGTTGAAGGTCCTGCTGGATTTCCCCGGCTGTCTGGTAGCGAAGGGTCCGGTCTTTTTCCAGTGCTTTTTGAATGATTCTTTCCAGTTCTGGCGGAATGCCGGGCTGCAACTGTCGCGGACCGGTTACAGGTAAATGCAATACTGCGTCCTCGATCTCAGTCGCGGTATCGCCGGAGAATGCCCTTGTACCTGTAGCCATTTCGTAGAGCACCAGCCCAAAGGAGAACAAGTCTGCCCGCGCATCCAGTTTCTCCCCCTCAACTTGTTCCGGCGAGAGATAAAAAGGCGTTCCTAACGATCTACCGGTGGTGGAAGGTCCAGACTCATGGGAGGTCTGTCCGCTAGCGACTGTTGCCGCGCCTTGCTCCGGCAAAGTATCCGGTGCCGGAGCGTCTGTTCCATCCGTGAACGTTGCCACGCCAAAGTCCAGGATCTTGGCCTCTCCACGAACAGTAATAAAGATATTGGCCGGCTTGATATCGCGATGGACGATCCCTCTCTCATGGGCGGCCTGCAAACCCCGGCAAATCTGAATGCCCAGGTTCCGCACTTCATTCAGACAGGAAGGGGTACTACGGTTTGTGGCTTTTTCCACCCATTCACGCAGAGTCTGCCCTTCCAGCAACTGCATGACAATAAAAGGCTGGCCACCTTCTTCGTCAAGTTGATAAATAGGGCAAATGTTCGGATGCTCAAGAGCCGAAGCGGCACGAGCTTCGCGCCGTAAACGGGCGAATGCATCGGCATTGGAGGCAATCTCATTGGGGAGAAACTTGATGGCAACTCTGCGACCAAGTTTGAGATCTTCCGCCTTATACACCACGCCCATGCCACCGCCACCAAGGAGTTCGAGGATGCGGTAGTGGGAAACCTTTCTGCCTATGAGATTGTCCCGACCTGCTTCAGGACGCGTGGCTGTCTGCAGCAAGTTCCCGGGGAGGCTCATTTCTACGGCTGAAGCGATAAACCGGTAGCCCTTTCCGGTAACGGTCTGGATAAAGCGCGGATGGTCGGGATCATCTTTTAATACGTGACGGATTTTTCTGATCGCGGCATTAATGCTGTTGTCCGCGTCCAGGAAGACGCCCTGTCCCCAGATTTTTGCGACGATCTGGTCTCGCCCGACCAGTTGTCCGCGGTTCTCAACCAACAGACGGAGCAACTCCATGGGAATCCGTTCCAATTTAAGGACGCGACTCCCCCGGCGCAACTCGTAGGCACGGAAGTCGAGCTCAACGTCTTCTCCCAGCCTGATGCAGTCCGCAATTCTGATAGGTCCCGAAGCCACAACAGATCACCCCAAGTTTTGTGGGAGACATCTTACAACGTTCGGCGGCTCGCAAAACGCACAATAGTTCCTATCACTTGCGGGTTCATACAAACTTAAGACAATCATCAGACGCTCTCCATTGTTACTCCCCAGGGTCTCAGGCTTTACTCAACCTGCCTCGATCCTCTCGAGGTGTAGAGCAGCGACGACCAAAGGAGTTCCCCGATGAATAAGAACGCAATAACTGCAGGTTTCTGGATAATCTTTTTGGCGCTTTCCTCCCCGTTGGTGCAAGCGCAACTGATCGACAATAACCAGGCGCCCAATAAGGCCAAAGCCGGCATCAACAAATCTTTGACTGACGAAATTGGTCCTGGACGGGGGGACTTGATGACCCCGAATTCCTCTCTCTTTATCATCAATCGCGATCCGTTTCGGTCAGTACGGCGCGGTCGACAGATTTTCCAGAGAAAATTCACCCGTGCGCAGGGGCAGGGGCCCGCTAACAGCGACGGTACGGGTAACATCAACCTAACCGGGGGCATCGGTGCCGGCCTGTCAGATAGTTGTGCTGGATGCCATGGCCGGCCGCGCGGCTCCGCCGGCGCCGGTGGCGATGTGGCGACGCGACCCGATAGCCGGGACGCTCCACACCTTTTTGGCCTGGGGCTGAAGGAGATGCTGGCCGATGAGATCACCACGGACCTACGCAGCATTCGTACCGTCGCGCAGATTCAGGCACTTACCAGCAAAACACCGGCTACACGCAATCTGACCAGCAAAGGGATTTCCTTCGGTGCCATCACTGCCAATCCTGATGGGACTGTGGACACAAGCAAAGTCGAGGGCGTGAATCCAGATCTGCGCGTCCGGCCATTTTTCGCCGAGGGCAGCACAATCTCGATTCGTGAGTTCCTGGTCGGCGCCTTCCGCAATGAGATGGGCTTGATGGGTGCTGATCCGGACCTGGCCAAAGCCAGTTCAGGCGGCCGGGTTGTTACCCCTTCCGGCATGGTCCTTGACGGTTCAATCGATAAAATTGAAGCTCCACCCATTACTGACCCTGGCGCTGATCCGGATGGGGATGGTGTGACGAATGAACTCCCCGTCAGCATCATTGACCATGAAGAGTTCTACCTTCTTCACTACTTCAAACCCGCCGTCTATCAGCAGACCGAGAGCACGCGCAACGGCAGAAAGCTGTTCGACAAGATCGGGTGTGCCTCATGCCACGTCGCCGATCTGCTGATTAACCATGACCGTCGCGTGGCCGATCTGGACACGGTTTACGATCCGGTCAGGGGTAACCTGAATAACCTGTTTGCCACCGCGACGGCCTTCCTCCATGAGATCAATGACGGCTCTGGCTTCCCTTCCATCAAAGTGCCGAATGGCGGGTCGTTTTTGGTGAAGGATATTTACACGGATTTTAAGCGTCATGACCTCGGTCCGAATTTCTACGAACGCAACTATGACGGCACGGTCACGCAGCAGTTCCTGACCCGGCCTCTCTGGGGCGCGGGCTCAACCAGTCCCTATGGACATGACGGGCGCAGCATCAACCTGAACGAGGTCATTCTTCGTCACGGCGGCGAATCACAGGCTTCGCGCGACCGGTATGCACGAATGGAAGCAGAAGACCAGGCACGCATTCTCGACTTCCTGAATTCGCTGATCTTATTTCCGCCGGACGACACGGCATCAACCCTTGATCCGGGCGTCCGTTCCACACCCGGCTTTCCACAATTTGGACATGGCAGCATTAAGTTGACTGTCCTGTTCAATGACCCCAGCGATCCTGAGTAGGAGGTTGCCAAACTCAGATTCGACTGAGGTATAGCGGGCATGGCGACAGACTTTTGACTTGTTCGAGGGGGCGTCGCTGCCCAATTGAAGCGGGATCGTTGAGGAGTTATCCTTGGCGGTCCCGTATCCATTTTCTGCATGATCTTCATGCAATCCCGGACAAGCGCTTCACATACGATCTTTGACGAGGCTGCGCAACACTGCTTCGAGTATCGTCGAGCCAATACGTCGTTCCGTTAAGCCGCCCTCAAAATCGATCCACCCTTCATTGAAGCCATCAAGCATCTGCATCCGAGGTTCGGGATTCTTCATGCCCTGAGCCCGGAAGAGTGCTTCCCACTGTTCGCGCGGAACCGCCGCGATTCGAACATCATGCCCAAGAGCCTTTGAGAACCCATCAGCTATGTGGTTCGCCGAGTAGCGCCGTGGTCCCTCAAGTTCAACGACCCGAGTTCCGGTCCAGGTTTCCTGAAGAAGCTGCGAGGCCACGAGCGCGATATCAGAAGTAGCGACCGTTGGTATGGGATGGTTCAGCGGCTGCAGATAGCTCTGAATTTGTCCCGATCGGGCCGCATCGACATCCCATGCGGAATTCTCCATGAACCACGCCGCCCGCAACAGAGCAACTGGAACGGGCGCGGAACGAAGCACCTCTTCGATGATGCCTGCGTTGTTGAGAAGGTTCGGCCTTGAGACGTGCGCACCAACAGTGGACATACAAAAAGGTGACAGCCTGAACTGAGGCATTATTTATTCTGATAAGAGCGTAGAATTCTGGACGTCGAGACCAAGTAGATGGTTGATGAAAAACTATACGAAATAATCGCGCACTTCAGGCTGTCCCCTTTTTGCCCCCAACGATCAGACCGAGCGTCCCGACCATGAACACGACGAATATATTCCCAGACACACGCGATAGCAGCCACCCCAAAGCTATTCCGACCAGCATTCCAGTGGTAGTAAACTTCAAGATATTCTTCGTCACGGTCTCTCCTCGGTCGGGCAATGATAAAACTATGAATGAGCGATATAGATGAAGTAGGGCGTGAGTGTAATGGCGATGCTACGCCAACATGCCTTCAGGCATGCTGGGCCAACTTGCGAGCCGATCTTAACTCGATCCACATGAGAAGGGAGAGCAGGCAAGCCATGCCTGTCTGCCAGAGGACAATCATGGATACATCGGAGTCGCCGCCATAGAATTTCATGGAAGGAAGATGCATTCGGATTGGATAAAAAAACGGACCCGCTGCCTGGCCCATAACGCCGAGCACGCCGCCGGCGAGCGCTCCGCAAACCAGTAAGAGAAGGCTAAAAGAGTTCATCGCGGGAGCAAACAATAGCAATGCCGCAAGCAACACAATGAACGCGCCGATGAAGCCCCCGAAGAAGATTGCCATAGAGTATTGCGCCGAAGAGGACGTGTAAGCCCAGGCAGCCGCAAGCAGAGAGGTATAGTCGGCCAAAACGCATACAACGATGAACACAACCATTTTCCATATTGAGCGCAGGTTGAAGAACCAATAGAGGCAAATTGCGTTGAAGACGCCAAACGTGCCGCCGATCAGGACCTCTGATCCCGAGGTTCCAACGAAGCGATTCAGGTTAAAACAAACCGGCAGCAAAGCCGAAAGCAGGCCAGCAATCGGGAATGCAATAAAGCGCCAGCGCGAATTTCGCGGTTCATTCATGGCAACAGATCCCATGGAGCGCAATGGGAGCATGCGGTACCTTCATGCTGCCAGAGCGGGAGACGGCTACGTACTGTTCATCAAACATTCCGGCCATAGTACTCCATGAGAGTTGTTTCCAGTTGATAACCGAGCAATCCATCGCCGTGGGAGCAAAGTGGACGGGGCCAGAGGGAGCATAGAGTGGCAATTGTGAGTGTGGGCTCACTTCGCAACATCGTTCTTGATTACTTGGCCGCCTTTCATCACAAAGCGGACGCGTTCTAACTCTGTAACATCGGTTAGTGGATCGCCGGCGACCGCAATGAGATCGGCAAATCTGCCCGGCTCGATTGTGCCGATGCGGTCTTGCCAGCCTAACATTTCCGCTGCGCTGCTGGTGATGGCGCGAATCACATCGAGAGCCGGCATTCCCGCGTCGCGCAGCTTGATCAATGTGCTGACGCTCGCCTGCCCCCTTGTTTTTCCCGGGTAAAACCAACACATGTCCGAACCCGCAGCAAACTTCACGCCCGACTTCAGTACTCGTTGGACCAATTGATCGTACTGCCGTTTACGGACTGCATCACGGCTAACAATGGCAGCGCGGGAACCCGGAGAGATGACTATGTTCGGTTCAGTGATTTTCAGATAAAAGGCGCCGTTGAAAGTAGGCGTCAAGCCGAGGAATATCCCCTTATCGCGCATATCCTTCAGCTGCTCGTCAGTCACATCATTGCCGTGTTCGATGGAATCTGCCCGGGCATCGATGGCGGTTTGAATGCTGGTTGTGTCGGAAGCGTGAACTGCCACCTTGAGATGCTCGCGGTGCGCTTCCTCAACGACTGCTGTGAGTTCTGCAACGGTGAGGTTCTCGTCCGCCGTGACCTTGATCACATCGACCTTTTGGAATGCGTTTCTCCGCACCGCCTCCCGCGCCTGGTCTGTTCCGCCTATCAGCAAGAATTCCTCCTGGAGGATTGCGTCTGCAAGAGCGGGATTGAGATTTTGGGCATATGCGCCTCTAGTGATAAGTTTGCGTCCGGAAGCGAGGATTCTCGGTCCGGGAACGCGCCTTGCATTGATCGCGTCTCGCAGTTCGGTATCGCCGTCAATACCGGAGTGTCCTAGATTCCGGACTGTGGTGATGCCGCTCTCCAGGTCTTCACGAGCTGCTTGCGCGCCTACAAGCACACGCTTGCTTGGCGACTCGATGATAGCGAGCAACATCCCCGGAGCGAATAGTCCGTTCGAATGGCGCTTCTGTTCGAGTTCCGGCGGCACAATGATGTCGAGAAATAGGTGTGTGTGGCTGTCGATTATTCCGGGCAGTAACGTCGCACTGCCAAGATCGATCATTTGAGATCCATCCGGAACGCTGATCTGAGAGGGTGACCCGACCTGCTTGATCTTGTCTCCTTCGATCAATACGGCGGCGGGCGCCAGCATCTTGCCAGTTCGTGGATCGAGCAACCGGCCCGCCTTGATGAGAATGATGGAAGCTGGAGCTTGGCCTTGAAGTAGACCTGACCACGTCATCACCAAAACCAGCAAAACTAAAGACAGAGTGAGCCTTCTTGATCGAAATGGTCCCCCGCCCGTAACCCTCGCACTGCGCTTCATTGCGGCCATCGCCAACCTCCTACATGCTCCGGCAATGGTACTACAACCTACGGTAGGAAGCATAGTGAAGTTTTGAAATACCGACTGCCACATCCTTCTTGCGATCATCGGGAAAACTCTGAAGCACCCGCTACGGTATCGCCGCTGCGTTTGTGAGGCAAACAAATGTGGGAGGAATGGTTAAAAGCGGATGGCGAATCGTAATCGCGCTGTCTAAACGAGTGCTATTCCCCAGCATTCGCGCTTATGATTTATTGAAATGGCGAAGCGTACGGCAGGCGGTTCGCGGGAAAGGTTGCAAAGAGGTGGTTGGCGATCTGTCTGGCCGCAGTTCTTGAAAGACCGGGCCCTATCGTCAACGGGACTTCCAAGCACAGATCAGGTTCTGCGAACTGAGCCGCACTCCCGAGGCTCTCATGTTGACGCGATCAACGCCATGCCGTCAGTGCCTTCTTCTAGCCGACGGCGTACTCCCTCAACTCGCTACTACTCGCCGCGCTTCGGGAAACGCGAATCGTGCCCGGCTACACATTGCCAGCGTCCGTCACGATAGACAAAGATATCGGTAAACCGAGTTCTTCCCGCAGGCCGGCCATTGTCACTGTTGACGCCAATCCCGCGCACGTACGCTACATCGCCATATATGTGAACGCGCAAATCCTCTAGCTCGCTATGGCCCTTACCAGGCTTCATAGCGCTGGCCAACATCGTAGACCGGCTGATGAGTGAACCGTCAAAGTCCGCCTCTTCGAATTCATCCGCTAGTATGCACTGGAGCGCGGTAGCGTCATGCTGCTCGACAGCTCGTACCCACGTGTGTTCGATTTGGACCAATGCGGCCTCGTCCTTCCTCTGACCAGCGCAGGTTGCGCCATGTGCCGATGAGAATAAGAGCAACAAGGGGAAAACGATTTTCATGTAAACACTTCCTCTCATGCCTCCCGAAAGACTCACGTCGCGAATCATAGCTACTACATTGCACGTATGTTCTACTACAGGTATCGTAACTTGGGGAGCGAATCCCTGGAAAGCACAGAATCGCGTTCGCTATTTGCGTTCACACGCGATTACTGGAACGGCTGCTTTGGCGGTAAAACAACAAGCAGTGTGCGCCACAGTCCCATAAATCCCAGCGCCAACGGCGCACCCAAAAAGCGCGAGCAAGGCCGCATTAGCCGCAAGAGGCGCAGAGCGTGGATGAATTGCGTCCAGACGTGTCAGGCGGTGGTGAATGTAGGAGGACGCTGAAGATTCCAACAAAGGCTCGCCTTCAGGGTCTGCCAACTTCGCAAGTGCGGAGACCAGGTCTCGGCCGCGGGCACCTCGAATCACAGATTCATCACAGGAGAGCTCCCGGTAGAGCGCCATGCGATGCCCACTGATCCACATGAGCGGATGAAACCAAAGTATGCAGAGTCCAATTTCGTGGATTAGACGAATGAGATTGTCGCGCCTTCTTGCGTGGGTCAACTCGTGCAACAGGACTGCGTCGAGTTCCGGGCCAGTTAGCATTTCTTCGATGCACTCCGGGAGCGAAATGTGCGGATGCCACACCCCATCCACCGCCGGAGCCCCACGCCCGGGAACAAACCTTACCAGCACGCCTTGAACAAGACCTTCACGTGTCCTATGACTCAGACGTCCATTTGTGGGCTGGGTTGCGCGATGTTCGGCCCGTATGCGAAGGGTCAGGCGTCCTATTAACATGATGGCCCCGATCAGCCACACCATGCCGAGCGCACTAGCGATGGTTAGGTTCTCCGAGACCACAACGCCGAGGAATCCAATGAAACTGATCGGCGTAGCCCAGGAGAGATGGCGCGCGCCGACTTTGTCTAGAACTGCACCCACAGGAACAATGAAATTGAGGGATGTCGCAACCCAAATCCAGTACTTCGTCGTGGCGCTTCCGATTCGAACAGAGGTCAGGCCCCAAGCCGCGAGCCAAACGATGGAAGCATAAATGAGATGAACTTCGAAATAGTAGAAAGGCCGCGCAATGTAATCATGCATGGCCTGCTCCTCCGCGTCGATGGCGGTCCTTGCCACTGCGATCTGCGTTTTGAAGGGCCTTGAGATCTTTCAACGTTATTGCGCCTGTCTCCAGCAGGTTCGAGACAAGCAGGCGAGGCGACCCTCCAAACAATTCCAGCAGGTCCCCCACCAAGCTCTTGCGATACTCTTGCGGGTCGATGGCAGACCGGAATAGTTGTGCGTTTCCGATCTTCTTCACCTTTCGCACGGCGCCCTTCTCTTCAAGACGGTAGACGAGTGTCTGAACCGTGGTGTAAGCGACTTGTTCTTCTTCAGGCAGACTCTCCAGGATCTCGCGAACTGAGCAAGTGCCCAGCTTCCAGAACTGCTCCAGGATTCGTGCTTCAGCCTTTGAAAGGCGAGCTTTGCTCATTCTCATCTCCTACGTGTCCCGGATATAGTACTACAACTTCCGGTGCTGGAAATTGAGAGTATTAGAACCGGCCAGTCTGCTAACGGAAGGACTGCCGGAGCGTCCAAGAACCCTATGCCGATCACGCGTCGCGAACTTTTGAAGTTGACGGCCTTGTCAGCGCTCCATTCGGCGCACGCCGGTGCCGGGACTGCGTTCTTTAGCACCAGTGCGGAACCGATTTCGGAGAGCGCAATCTCGCAATTTCGCAAGCATTTCGGCGGCGATGTGCTTCGTTCGGGGGATGCGGCGTATGAATCCGCGCGGGTGGTCGCGAGCTTCAATTCCACCACCGATCGTCATCCCCAATTTATAGCGCGTTGCGGCACCGAGAGCGACATCATCCGCGCAGTCACATTTGCCAACGAGCATTCACTCGACATCGCTGTGCGTGCAGGTGGGTTTGACGTGCTCGGGGCTTCCGTTTGTGATGGCATCGTGATTGATCTCTCACGCCTCAAAAGAATCGACATCGACCGAAATCAAGGCGTTGCGCACGTTCAAGCGGGCGTTCGCTCGGGCGAGTTGGGCAATGAGGCTGACGCTCAAGGTTTTGCACCGGTACTCGGCTGTCATCCTTCGATCGGAGTGACGGGACTTACGCTCGGCGGGGGATTGGGTTGGCTAGCCGGAAAATACGGAGCCGCATGCGACAACCTGATTGCAGCGAACGTCGTAACAGCGAGGGGCTCCACCTTGCGCGCAAGCACCACGGAAAACCAGGACTTGTTCTGGGCGATCAAGGGCGGTGGCGGCAATTTTGGAATCGTGAGCTCACTCGAACTGTGCCTGCATCCTTTGGACCGGGTCTTTGGCGGTGTTGCTGCCTATCGTGGCGACTTCGCTTCTTTCCTCCGCTTTTACCGCGACTTCATGAAAGACGCGCCCGATGAGCTAACTGTAGAGTTGAACCTTCGGCAGCTTAAGGTTCCGACCCTTCTCGCCACAGCGTGCTGGAGGGGCGATGCGGCGGAGGGCGCGCGTGCGTTGCGTCCGCTGCGGGAATATGGTCCACCGGTTGCAGATGCAATGAGTAATGTTCCCTACAGTCATTTGATCGATCGACCTGGCCCCGAATTTGGCCGCCGGGTTTTCGGCGATGGTCCTCCCCCACCGGTGCCCACAACCCAGAGTGGCCCCTGGCACGATTACTGGAGAGGAGGATCGCTGTCAGAGTTGAGCGACGAAGCGGCGGAGCATATCGTCTCAGCCGTGTTGAGCGCGCCGCCCGGCTGGTCGATTGGCTTAGGTCACTTCATCCATGGGCGAGTCAGTCGGGTAACTGAAGCGGAAAGTTCATTTCCGCGCCGGCTGCATCAGCTGACCTACTTTTTCGACGTAGGATGGCGCGACCCTGGCCTCGCGAACACCGCGATTAGCTGGGTAGAAGCTTCGCTTGCAGCCATGAAACCCTATTCGAGCGCGAGCACTTACATCAATTACTTAAGCAATGACAAACCCGCTGCGATCCAGGCATCGTATGGCGAAAATTATCAGAGACTCGCAGCGATCAAACGGAAATACGATCCGCACAACGTTTTTCACCACAACCGGAACATTCGTCCGCTTTAGCGAATTAGGTTCGGCTGAACAAGTGCTTTCCGAGATGTGGCCGAAGAAGGGCACAGACCGCATTGGGAACTGGATAATCGCCAAGAGTTCCGAAGGAACTCTGCGGCAGACGGCGCCATCCGCCCAGTAGTCGATGAAATCTGGCGATTACACCAAGAACCAAGTCGTGAGTGAAATGAGGATTGACCCAGATGTGCGCCGCCGAACGTGATCTGGATAGCACGGCGTCGCAATGTCGCGCTCGCACTGCACGACGCAACGAAGGAGCGCCGCCACACATACCAATCTTAGGTCGATGAACCTCCGTTTGTCCTGCGCTTCAATCCCACCTGCATAATCTGCCTGTACTCTCGATCTAATAGATGTCGCGGAAGACCCCCTGGAGCGCCCTGGTGAAGATCATCGTCTGGTCAATATGTTTTCTGTGTTTTTGCGTTGGAGCCGCCGCGCAATCGAAACCATTGTGGGACAGCGGTCTCGTTCAACCAGAGGAACTGTCAGCCGCTCACGACCGGCCCGTTCCTCAATTCCGCGTGGAAACCACGAATTACTTCGAATATACGCTGCACTACCAGGTTGTTCATGACGTGGCCCACGTCAAGGAGGCCTGGATCGAAGTGTGGGATCGCCCTGTACTACTCTTCCGTCAGCGCGTCTCTGTAGACGCGGTTCCCGGTAAGCTGGTTTGGCAGAACAACGCTGAGGAAACACCGCAAAAATTGCAGATTGCGCTGCTCGATCCTGACTTCAAGCCAAGGTACATCTGTATTGACGAGTGCAACCCGGAAGATCTCAAGCAGACCTTACCCACTTCAGAGTTGGTGGCGGGGTGGGGACCGGACGGCGATCCACCGTATCCAGAATTGCAGTTCCAGGCTGTGTCCGTTGTTGCCGGATCCAGTGGACTGGACACAATCCTTTCAGGCATATATTTGAATCAGGACTCGCGCCTAGTGGTGGCAGACTTTGATCCTGTCAACCGGACCTATAACCATTTGCAGTTCCTCCCGTTCGAGTATCTTGACCTGCTTCATCTGAAAGTGTCGCTGCCGGCGGCTCTGCTGCAGCATCCCGGCGTACTGGCGCTTAGCGTGATGCCGCCGATGGAAGATCACCGCATTCGGGAGCCGATTTTCGATGGTGCATATAAGCCCTGGATGCCAGGTAATTCCCCTTCCGAGACGGCCGTAGTGGTGGCATGTCAGGAGGGTCCACGAGTGTACCGGCTGGAACCGAAGGATGTGCGAGCTGACTTGGCAGAGAGCCAAAGCGGGAACACCGGGAATTCAGATCAAGATTCTTACCGGCGCGGCACGTACCTGCACGTTCATGGCAGCAATTTCAATCGCGACTCCCAGGTTGTTCTGGGCCACCCATTAGAAGGACGGAAAATGGAAACGGAATTCGTTTCTTCAGTGGAACTGCGTTTCTGGGTTGAATCCTCGAATTTGAGGGCATGGACTGGAGAAACTGTTACGCTCTGGGTAACAAACCAAAAACGTCGTTGTGCCATTTCGAATCAGACCACTTTCCGCGTGCTTCCCACAGGCGAATTCCCATCTCCCGTTCCTCCCGGCGGCATCAGTATTACCGAGCCTTATCCCATCCCTCTGATGAGGCAGAGTAAGCAGCAGGAGATGGAAGTGATCATCCGCGGGACAGACTTCCGCCCCAATGTCACCGTGATCGCCCAAGTCGATGGCGGAAGTTACCAACAGCTCAAGACTGTGTTTATCTCTTCTGAAGAGCTTCGCGCCTGGCTGCCCCAGACGATGTGGCGGGTTCACGGCACCTCGTTTCGTTTTGTGATCAAAACAGCTGCCGGTAACCAGGCAGTGGACATAGAGGAGCACGGTAGATTCTAAGATCCAATGTACTCGGGTAATTGGAAAACCAAACCAGACGCGAATCGCGCGAAAAAACGCGAATCCAAAAGCTCCCCATTGTTATGGCTGCTCGGAGGCGCTAAGGAAGACCGGCTTCACCATCGCTTCAATCCTGGCAGCCATTTCCTCAGCGGGAATGCGGCCGGGAGTCTGGTACCAGCGCCGCGCGGCGCCGAAGATGGCCCAGGCGGCTGTGGTTGCCAGCAGTTCGGGATCGGCGCCGGGCGCAGCGGGGTGATTGGCAGCGGGGTGATTGGCAGCGCCTTTCAGGAATATGCTCTCTACGACTGGAACGATCGAACCTTCGAGGGACATCTTCGTCAGTTGGCTCGGGCAGCTCGTGCTCTGGACGAGATAGTCACAGACGCCGAGCGCAATCGCGCGCAGCGCCCCGTCGCAGTCTGTAAAAGAAAGGCCGCGATGCGCGATCAGGTCGCCGAAGCGTGCGGCCGTCATTGCCTGTAGCAGGGCGTTTTTGTCTGGGTAATGGAGATAGAAGGTGGCGCGGTTCAGGGTGGCTTCGTCGGCGATCTCCTGAATGGAGATGTCATCAAACTCCTTCTTAGTCAGCAATTTAACCAAGGCGTCCATCAGCATGCGGCGACTGCGGAGGATGCGAGGATCCGTGGTTTCCGCCGTATTATCGAATTGGAGTGCCTGTGACATAGCCCACCTCTAAGGAGCCCACGGCTAAGTATAGCCCTTCTGCAGCATTAGATGCATACGCGACACATGTCGATTTATTTGAATCGACATATGTTTATTAAACATCAGTTGTCGTATAGGAGATTTTTAGCTTATGCCTACGCTTCTTCACATCGATTCCAGTCCACTTTACGGCCGGTCAGTCTCCCGCGAGCTAACCGCAGCGTTCGTCACCCAATGGAAGGCTTCGCACCCGGATGGAAGGGTGGTTGACCTGGACCTTAACGCAATAACGATACCGCCGATCACCGCGGAATGGGTCGGCGCCGCCTATACACCCGAGGAGGCGCGCACTCCACAGCAGAAAGAGTTGCTTTCGCTCTCCGACTCTCTGATCACTAAACTTGAGCAGGCCGATGAGTACGTGGTTGGCGTGCCAATGCATAACTTCGGTGTACCATCAGTGCTCAAGCTATGGATCGACCAGATTGCGCGTGTCGGCAGGACATTTTCTTATGCGGGCGGAACGCCGAAGGGCCTGATCGTCGGCAAGAAGGCGACCTTCATCATTGCAACCGGCGGGATCTACGACGCCCAAACCCAGATGGCTTCGTTCAATTTTGTAGAACCGTACTTGCGGTCAGTCTTCGGCTTCCTAGGATTAAAGGACGCGACTTTCCTGACGGCAGGCGGAACCTCTGTGCTGAACCAGGGACATGACCGGGACGCGTTTCTGGCGCCACATCTTCAAATCGTGCAGACGCACGCGCAGACCTTTCAAGGAGAACATGTATGAAAATTGCTTCGATTGTTGCACGCTATCTGCTGGGGCTGATGTTTACGGTCTTTGGGCTGAATGGGTTTCTTCATTTTATCCACCAGCCACCACCGGCGAATCCCCTGGCGATGCAGTTCTTTGTTGCGGTAAGCGCATCGCACTTTGCCGAGTTCTTCTTCGCGATGCAGGTGCTGGGCGGACTGCTGTTACTCTCCGGCTTTTTTGTGCCACTGGCGCTGACAGTGCTTGCGGCGGAGCTCTACAACATCCTTGCGTTTCACCTGACGATGGCACCGGAGAGCATTGCGCCCGCGCTGGTCGCTTGCGTGTTGTGGATTCTGGTCTTCCTGCAGCACCGCGAAAGTTTCAAGGGCATCTTCACCGCGAAGCCTGCGACGCAGACATAAATTGCTTCGCAGTTATGTTCCTGTTTGCCGACGATTCGGAAGTTAGTGTCCGCAAGGAGCAATTTAGAGAGGATGGTGACGAGAAAATGGTGGCAGCGGCTGTCTCCTCTTTTTCCTCACCACTCCGAATCTGGTTAAGTTTCGTGCGACGTGGGGCCATGGTCCGAACACAGCCCGTCGCAAAGAATTCCGGTGAGTAATTAGTCGTCGTCGTGCACGGAACGCAGGTTGTTCTTGTAGACAGCAGCGCCGATCGCTCGGCCAAGATCCGCGCCCGCTTCCTGGTCAGTGCGAAAATGTATCCCGCCGTAAACGCGCGCGTCAGAGATATCGTCGGTAATCTGCTTGAATGAGGTGTATTGCAAGACAATGGGTGTCGCTGAATTCGTCAACGTGATCGAATGTCCAGCTTCGCCGAAAATACGTCTCAGCACCTCGGCCGCAGCGTTGCCGGCGCTGCCGTGGTTGGAGGGATAGCTCGGAAAACACGGAGTCACGATAAAGGGGATGAAGCCAGTATCGGGATCGGTATTGGGATTGTCATCCGTGCCGCCTCCATGGATAGCAGTTTCCGGGCGCCAGAAGTTGTAGTGATATTTATTGAAGAATGAGGCCACCAGGCTGTCATTCATTGCCATATTGATCAAGGCCAAAGTGCGCGCATTTTCGGACAGCGACTGGCCCTTCTCCACAGCGACCTGCTGAGCGGCCTGATTGAAAACCTGGCTTGGCGTGTCGGCATTGTAAAAGATCGCGACATTGGCTCGATCTTGTGGCCGAACGCTGCTGCTGGCGCTGGTGTTACCGACAGTCATCACCTCGTTATAGGCTTTCGCGTATTCGTTGCTGCTGAGCGACGGCGGCGGGTCCAGTAGAAATGCGCTGACACTCGGGACACCAAAGGGCGTGACATTCGGCCATTGAAAGCCGACGCCGGACGGGACGCCATTCACAGGTGCGCAACTCGCGGTAGCTTGCCATTCTCCCGGAACCGCTGGTCCCGGCACCTTGAATTGCGGAGGCGACGAGCCATCGTTCGCCCGCAGAGCGATCATGGCTTGCGCGGCGGCCTCGCCCGTCGCTATGCCGTCATTCTTGGCTTGACCGTCCGGTATCTGTGCCAGCGAGTTGGAGCGCTGGTTGTCGAAGTTAACTAAAGGGAAGGAATGGCTGAGGACCCGATAGGCAGCCTGAATGGCTGCCGCCTCGGCTGAAGCTCCCGGCGGCGCTGTTATGGTTCCAAGATAAGGGCGGTAGTCGCCGGTGATGGCATTGACCGCTTCAAAGACAGCGACCTGCACTATGGCCGCGGTCCGCGCCTGAACAAATGGGCTCTGCTTGTTTGCCGCGGCTGTATCTACGGCAATCTTGTTCCATTCCAAAACAGCATCGGCCCTTGCGATGGTAGAGAACAACAGTCCCACCATCAAGATGCATAGTTCGAATCCTCTAATCTTTGTGCCGCTTAGTAGTTTCTTCATCATCATTCTCCTTATTCTTAATCGGGCTTTCGTTCTCCCGTGATCTGCATGGTTAGGGCAGCCGAAGATTTTGTCCATCGCGCAGCGTGTGTTGGAGCGTTAATTTCTGTGTCGCGCCAAGTTGCGGAGTTATCGGTACTTAGAGGGGTACAGCGAAGTTGGTGTACAATTCGTCCACCCCCTCCGAGCGTTGCCTATGCCTCCACAACTAGTCAAAGTACGAGAACGGATCAGGTTCGGCGAAGACTTTGAGTTCGACCTGACCGCCCGCAGACTAAGCCGCGGCAATCGCGTGCTGAAGGTCGAGCGTATCCCGCTGGAGATTCTGGCTCTGCTTATCGAGCGCTGGGGCGAGACAGTACAGCGCGACGAAATCGTCGCCAGAGTCTGGGGCAAAGGCGCTTTTCTGGATACCGACAACAGCATCCGGGGTGCAATCCGAAAAATCCGCCAGGTCTTGAAGGATGACTCCGAACAACCGCATTTCATCCAGACGATCACGGGAGAGGGGTATCGCTTCATCGCCCCACTTTCTGGTGTTCAGGAAGAAGAAGTCGCGGCGGGTCCGCCCAATGAGCAGACGCGCATTGCCGATGCGCCAGTGCATGTGGATCGTGAGCGCCGAACACGCATCCGGCGTGGGCATTGGCGGCTTGTGTTGGCTGCGGCGGCTGGAGTTGCATTGCTTGCTGCCACCGGCGCTGCATTTTGGCACGGCCGAACGAGTGCTGCCGCACCTAAGATTAAGTCCATCGCAGTGCTCCCCATGAAGAATCTGTCTGGCGACCCGGCGCAGGAATACCTCGCCGATGGCATGACGGAGGAGATCATCGGACGGCTTGCCGGCGTCCGCGGCCTGCGCGTCATTTCCCGGACATCAGTAATGCAGTTCAAGGAATCGCCCCCGTCCTTGCCCGAAATTGCCAGGCAACTCGGCGTGGATGCACTGGTGGAAGGGTCCGTAATCCGGGAACACAGCCGGATACGGGTTCACGCGCAGTTGATACGCGCCGCCACGGACGAGCATTTATGGTCAGAATCCTACGATCGCGAACTGGGGGACGTGCTTGCTCTAGAGAGCGATGTGGCTGAATCAATCGTGCGGAAGATTGACGTTAGCGTTTCCGGACAGGAACGATCCTGGGTGGTGACTGCGCACCATGTCTCTCCTGAGGTTTACGAAATCTACTGGCGGGGGCAGTTTGCCCTCAACAAGTTCACCCGACCCGATGTCGAAGAGAGCATCCACTACTTTGAGCAGGCACTGAACGCCGACCCGAATTTTGCCCCGGCATATGTCGCCCTGGCAGAAGCGTATGGTGAGCTCGGCCAGGTTTTTATTGGCGCCCCTCCGGGTAAAATGCGAGCCAAGGTTATCAAGGCGGCCCAAAAGGCACTTGAACTGGATCCCCAGCTTGCCGACGCACACGTGATATTGGCGGATGTCTATCAAAAACAGTGGCGCTGGGTTGAGGCCGAGGCGGAATATAAGCGCGCGCTTGAGCTGGCGCCGAGCAACGTTGCTGCCCACAACGGCTTTGCCGCGTGGCTACTCTGCAAAAGCCGCACCGCCGAAGCGGTCGAGTGGGCAAACCGCGCACGCGAACTCGACCCGCTCGTTCCCAGCACCGACCTTCCCTGGATTCTGTTCCACGCACGCCGATACGACGAAGCTGCCCGGGCGCTGCATGCCACGCTGGCCGTGACACCGGACGATTCGTATGCGCTTTGGTGGCTCGGGTTTGTTCTTATAGGTGAAGAAAAACCCGCGGACGCTATTCCGATTCTGGAGAAGGCTCTTGCTATTTCTCATGGAAGCCCCGCCGTAAAAGGTGTGCTCGTTCGGGCTTACGCTGGCGCCGGCAAGCGCAAAGATGCACTCCGGCTGCTGGAGGAGTTAAAACGACAGAGTCAGACCGAATATGTTCCCGCTGGCGCACTGGTGCAAGCTTACGTCGGAATTGGAGATAAGGAGCAGGCATTCGCCTGGCTCGAGCGGTCTTATGAAGAGCAGTCCAATCTTCTGCAATGGATAACAACCGAATATACCTTTGATCCTCTGCGTAGCGACCCTCGTTTTAAAGATCTCGTCCATCGGATAGGACTCGACTAACTAGATCAATGATTTTCCCCGAAGCCGACTTCTGGGGCGGAATAGCTCCCGCACTGTCTCACAGCTTCTTTTTAGCGATCAGCTGTTCCGTCCGACCACTGTCGCACTGGAACCAGGAACGTTGTCAGGTGCTCCCAGGTGTCGTTGAACGCGATGATAGGAGAGCCCGGCAGACCCGCTCCCCACGCCGCAGGGTCGGCTTGTGAAACGAAAAACATGAGGTGCGGATGCCAGTGTCCGTCACTATCGCTCAAGTAGCCCTGCTTCGACAGCATGTAGCACATAGCCCCAGGTTCCATCGCCGGCAATTCCTTTTTGTCGATTGCGGCGACGATAGCCTCAACCATCTGAGCTTTGGTGCGTCCAGCCAGTATCAAGTCCGTCCTCTTGATCGTGCGGGGAAGGTAGGACCGTGCGGCAGGCGCATTAAAGCAGATCGGACCACGCAGCCTGGGATTCCAAAAGTTCGGATCATCGATCGGAGCAGTCCAGGAACGTTCAACTATGCACACAAAGCCGTTCTTTCCTTGAATCGCAGTTTCGTAACCATGGCGTCCAAGAACCAGGACCTCAGCATCGTGCGAAATGGACTCCGGCGCAGCACTCCGCGCCAGCGCAATTTCAGAACTCCGATCCTCCATCAGGTATTGCTCAAGAGGAGCCATTTTCGGATAAAGTGCTTTGTCATCCTGGGCTATCACATGCAGCGCCGTGCCAAGCATAACCACCAGTGTGATACTCTTCACCGCGATTTCGCCGATCCTCGTTTTTCGCATGATGTCCCTCCGAAAGCCATAATCTGGTAAATATATTGATATCAACATACATCGCCATGCTTCCCTTGGCAAGATACGTTGATATCAATATTATCTTGATATGCCCATGGTTACGAACCCAACGTTCGAGACAACGATTATGGTCCGGGACGCCTGTCTGTGCCTTCATGTGCAACGTGCGGCCAGAGCACTGGCACGGCGCTTTGATGATGCGCTGCGCCCAATCCGGCTGACCAACGGCCAATTCTCGCTGATGACGTCCCTGAACCGTCCAAAACCGCCAGACATGGGAGCCGTAGCGTCGCTACTCGGAATGAACCGGACTACATTGACGGCCGCTCTCAAACCATTGCATCGCCGGGGTCTGCTTAAGATCGCGGTGGATCCAGCGGATCGCCGCACCCGTCTCTTGACCCTGACGCCCAAGGGGCAAAGGCTGCTTGCACGCGCCATTCCCCTCTGGATGAAGACCCACGGTACAGTTGAGACTCTCCTTCCCGATGGCGCTCCCGATCGCTTCCGGAAGAATCTACGCGCAGTCTCCTGATCATCGAGTGAAGAGGCTGGAAATAATTGCCGTTAGAGAAAACAAAAGGAGGCCCGCACAGCGGACCTCCCTCGCGTTGCTATACTCCGTCGAAGTTTCTACTTGGCATTAATGGTGACACTGAACGTGTTGTTCGGAGTGTTTGTGTCGGTGCCATTAAAGGTTCCGTGACCGGTGGAGGTGAAGGTACCGGCTGCAGGCACGCTCACATTCACCGTAACAATCATTTGTTGTCCTGCGGCCACACTGGACGCAGTGCATGTAATAGTCCCCGCGCTCCCCACGGCTGGAGCGGTGCATGTTCCAGCGGAGGTCGAGAGTGAGTTAAACGGCAGCCCGGCGGGCAGCGTGACTGTAAAGATTACTGCGTTGGCGGCCTGGTTTTGAGCGTTCTTGATCTGCCAGGTGATGGTGTCAGTTGTCGCCGGCCCGGCTGCTGGTCCGCCGTTTTGTGCTGATCCGGTTACTTGCAGATCGGTGGTTGTCTGCGGCGCTGTGATTACCGTGTTGGCTGTGGCGGTGTTGTTCACCGGCACAGGATCGGTCAGAGGGTTTCCTGCGGCGTCATTGGCGTTGACAGTGGCGGTGTTGGTGGTTGCGGAGGTGACGTTCAAAATCGAGGTCACCGTCGCGTTGCCTCCGACAACAATTCCACCCAGATTGCACTGGAACTGAGAACCAAGCAGAGAGCATGCACCCTGGCTCGGCGTTCCGGAAACGAATGTTGCGCCCGCCGGAACAAAATCAGTCACGGTTACCTGCGGAGCAAAACTTGGTCCCAGGTTGCTGGCGGTCAGGATGTATGTGGCATTGCCGCCCTGATTGATGCTTGCAGGTCCGGCAATGGCAATGGACATATCCGTCGCGCCCAGTGGACGTGTCGGTGTCACGGCGTTGGACGGCGCGGAATCTGGGCCCGGCCCTTTGGCATTCGAGGCGCGCACCGTGAAGGTGTAAGTAGTTCCGTTGGTGAGACCGGTTACCACGGCAGAAGTAGTGGTGCCGTTTGCCGTGGTTGCAGTGTTGGCCGTGGCAACGCCGTTAACGCGCGCCGTCACCGTATAACTGGTGATGGCTGAGTTGCCGTTACTTGCCGGCGGAATCCATGCCACGGTTGCTTGCGAATCAGCCGCCACCGCACTCGCTCCGGTTGGAGCTCCGGGTACAGTGATCGCCAGTGGAGTCACGGAGTTGGTGGGCGCGGAAAACGCGCTGGTTCCCTGAGCGTTCGTCGCGGAGACAATGAACGTATAGGAAACTCCATTGACCAGGCCATTCACGATCGCCGTCGGCGAGAGAGTGGATCCATTGACTGGCAAAATCACATCGGGCACCAGATGTCCGTTTGAGGCCGTAGCATTGCGAACGGTGAAACTCGTCGCAGGAGTTCCGCCGCCGCTAAGCCAGCTCACGAATGCCTGGCTGTCGCCCGCGGCAGCCGTGGCTCCAACCGGGACACCAGGAATCGTAGGCGCCGTTGCAGCGGTTGATACCGCGTAGTATCTTCCTCCGCCGGCGACTCCACCTTCCTGTCCAGGATCATCGCCGACATACAGCACCGGATTTGCAGGATCGGAAACATCGATGGCGATGCTGATCAGAAACAAATAGCCGTTTCCATAATTGTTGTCCAGGGTTATGTTCCCGGTAGGACTCGAGACACCGGAGAGCCTGAAGATGTTATTACCTGCTTCTGACATGTAGAGGTTATCGCCATTCGTGGCCGGATAGGCCTGATCGCTGACGACTGCAACCTGGTTCGTGAGTAGAGTTTTCAGTTTGGTTGTAGCGTGACATGGGGCGTTGCCATTGGCGGGGGTAAAGCACTGATCGGCATTCAAGATCTGCCACATCCCGCGAACATCAGAGCCCCACAGGTCATGGCCAATCCATGCAACAGCCAGGCCACGCCGTGCGTCCGCGGTTGTGCCCATCACAACAACGTTTGAACATGGCACGATCTCACCTGCCGGAGAGATCACGCGCACCAGATTCCCGTTCAACTTGAACGAGACGTACAGGTTGCCGTCAGGTCCGAGAGCAAGTGCCCAGGGAAAGCTGCCACCAAGACCGCATCCGTTGGCATCTCCCACGAACTCGGCGATGGTGCTGACCAATCCCTGTCCAGAATCACCGTCAGGAAGAAAATGATAACGAGCCACGTTGGCGCCGTTGCCGTCACTGACCGAATAGATCGTGTTCGTCAAAGGATCAAAGGCCACGCGTCCCGGGGTGAACGCGGCTCCACTTACTGTGGTGACACACGTTGACAGATTTACGGTGAGTGGGGCGCCCGTATCCAGGTCAGGATCCAGGCGGCACAAGCCGCCAGTGTCCGCCGACCACAGATGCCTGAATGGGCGACCTGTTGCAGGATTGATCGCCGATCCTGTAAGTACCTGCGCCCCGTACGGGAGCGTAAAACCAGTTGCAAGCAGTGTGTTACTGGCTGTGGGGCTGGTGATTTGCGCTTGCAGCCCCGTAATCATCAGAACAAATAAAACAAGGCACGCCAGACGCATCTGGCAACCCTGAAAAACTTCGACGGACAAACCCTTCTCAATGGTGGGATCGTTCGATTTCATCATACGCCTGCTATGTTGCTTTCTCCCGGAAGCGTATTGTGATAGTTGAAACTTCTCTTGCCAGTCGTGTTAGGTGCGTGCAGGTCTAACTGTGCGCATCACAAAAATGGAGGAATGCCGGCGCGCAACAGTCTCGTACCAGAGTAAGAAAGGACGCCCATAAACACGGGGCTTCACGTAATTTGCCTGCATGGCTCGTGGGTAAAATTTCGATTGCTGGGAGACATGCCCTTGAGGAGGGCATTTATAGCGATAGCGATGATCGTCTCGGCAACACTCGGCGCGGATGGTTCGAAGAGATCAACGAACAGAGGGAGTCTAATCCAACTAACCGCATTGCTGCTTCATTTTTTTTAACAAATCTCTAAATAAGTGCACTTATACGTTCACATCTATACCAATCAAAAAATTAAGCCAGTAAACGTGAGCAAGAAAGGACAGCCCAGTTCAGACGTTAACCGGAGCTCTTCTCATTCACGATTCATAAATCTCTTATAAAGCGATCTCTAATGAAGCGCCGTTGTCCGGAATATCCGGGTCTATGCGCCAAGCAGACGCAGCAAAATCCTCCAAATGCCAGGCAGGTCTATACTCCCTAACGTCTACAGTTTGGTATTGCGCTCGGTCAGCTAAGGTCCTATTATTTCGAGCAGAACGCCAGGTGTAAGTTCCACTACAAAAGAGGCCGGGAGAAGTGAATCGTTGGGCGAAATTCGTACGGCGGTGTGCTCTGGGACTAATGCTTGTGCTCTCAGTGGCTGCAAACTGCACCAGCGAATCCTATGACCCCGATCCGTACGACGATACACCGCCAGTCACGGTCGACTTTGAGTACCTGACCCCACATATCGCCACAACGCCCTCACGTCGTGACGATCTGGGCAATTCGGCAACCGCGCATTTTGAAAGAGTCGAACAACCGCTTTTCCGTAATGCACTGGTTTTCGCTGTTTTTTACTCAGGTCTTGCGGCCCCGAAATCCATTCTTGTACCTGTGCCCCTGCGGCGCTGACCACTACTGAACGGCGCACGATTCTCATCCATCAGCCCACTGCTGCACTTGCCGTGTCAACGGCAACCTGACTGTCATTGAGAATCGGCCATTCATTCCAAACATCCGATTTTTGTTCACTCTTCCTCGTCAGAATATGACGGGACTGGGTCGCGAAGACCCAGACGAGTCCGGGGACCTTTGGGAACCCGGTTGCTGGCCGGTTCTATCGGGCACCGGCCACGCTGAGAGGCCGGGCTTTATCGCCCGGCCTTTTAACGTTTGAACTATTTCTTAGGGACAGATTTTTTCTGGTTCGAGCCGTTCATATCTCCAACGTGGACCCATGCTGTGGGCGGCGGAGGTCCAAAATAATCGTCGTTGTAATCGGCATGAACAGAAGAGGTAACGGCAGCATGAAGGCTATCGAGTTTTTGCCGGTACAGTTTTCCATGAATCTCTGACTTAACATCTTCAAGCGGCGGCGTTCCGCGCTTTTCCAGTTTAAAAATGATGTAAGACCCCGGTTGCTCCACTACCTTGCTCACCTCACCAGGCTTGAGAGCGAAGAGCATCTCTTCCTGCTCTTGTGCGAAAACTCCGCGGCGCACCGGCGCCATTTTGGTGGAAGGCGGAGCCTTGATACCAAGCGCCTCCAGCGCCTCTTTCTGCAGCTTGTCCATGTCTTCGTCTTTGGCTGACCGCTCGCGGATGTCATAGGCAAGCTTTTTTGCTTTGGCCTCGAAATCGGGATCTTTCAGGTTCGCCGAATTGTATCTGGGCACGCTGATGTGGCTGAGAGTAAGCTCTTCATAACCTGCAATATTCTTTTCGTAATATGCTTTGATTTCCGCGTTGGTGACCTGGTTCGCTTCTTCCTCAAGGCGAACCTGATACATGTCATTCAGCGCTTTCAGGCGGGCAAGGCGCAGAACATCCGCAAAGCGGGGATCCTTGTCAACGCCGGCCTTCTCAGCGGCGGCGGCATTGGACATCAAGTCCACATAGCTCATGGCAACATCACGCCGCTGCGGAGCCAGCACGGACCTTCCCGTTGCCTCCACTACTTTCACAACGGTTTCCATCTGCTGGCGGGACAGAGTGGTTACGCAATCGCCCGGCTTCTTTGACTCCCCGCCGGCGGACGCGGTGCGAACGTCACTACAGAGTCCGTGAATTGTCACTACAGTCTTTGAGACCGGGATGGTTGCCGCTGACCCTGATTCGGTTCGCGGCATAGACGCCGCCTTGGCAACAGTTGTTGTGGTTGAAGTTTTGTTCGGCTGATCTTGCGAAAACGCTGACATAGCCGCGAACATTGCGAATGAAATCAATACCCGGAGTGGAGTTGAAGACATGGTTGACTTACCTTCCGTCGAACTACGCACTTGTTCCCTGCGTGTGCGTAACATAGCGCAACTTTGTCAAAATCCTCAACACAAAGTTTGCCGCGGATAGGCATCGCATTTCTACATGTGATCAGAATTGCACCGAATGCGGCGGCGGGATTCTAGAGGAATTTCCGTTCACGAACGCCACGCACATTCGGCAAGTGAAGAATTTAAAACCAGTTCAATCGGAAAGAGTGAGTGATCGGGTGAATGCATCAGCCGGCGCAGAGCAATACTGCACATGCGTGTTCAAGAATGGTCCAAAAAATTGCAACATTAAAATCTTTAATGTGTTTTTAATGCATTTCTAATTACCAAAGCCCATTGTCCTCTCAGTCGAAGAAAACTATTCCAGATCACAGTGTCCGTTGCGGGCCGCTCCGATCCGGAAGCTGATAAAAATTCCTCGCTCCCACTCGAACGTTCAAAAATCGGGTACGCGCAAGTTGGGTAGCTGAACAGCAAGACTGACAATGGTCTGCGCCAACGTTCACTACATGTGCCCGTGAAGCTACCTGTCCGTCTTCAAAACTTCAGCACCATGAAGGTTTAGCTGGTTGCCCATCCCAAAGGTCCCAGGCACCCGCCATTCCTTTAGTTGGTTGAACTTGCTGCACCTTGGTTGCGCCGAACTCCCAAAGTGTGTCGCACGAGAACGTGTGATTGACATGGAAAGACCCGCGTCTCAGCGAAACAGCTTCAGCCAATCCACCAATCGCCTCAGGAAGCCAAGGCTTCCGGACGGGAAAGACGGACACGATAAAAATATGAAATCCCCTACACGACTTCAGCAGAACCGAGCTGGCAGGACGTCTATTTCTCGCCTGGCTTCGTTTTTCTGCCTTGCTGTTTTCTTGCTGTTCGCCGTCACGGCGAACGCGCAGAACGTAACGCAACTTAACGTGCCTACAACAACCACCTTTTCGCTGGAACACAGGACTGGAACCAGTTCGGTCTGTCTTCAGTCACTCCCCGGTTCTGGCGTGGTATTCACTGGCACTGCCGTCAGCAGTTTCACAGGACAGCCAGTTCGCCATATGTGGTACGGTGACTCAAAGCAACGGTATGTGCCGCATCGATCCTGAGGTGGACGATCCGAATTTGACCGAGCCCTCACCCGGCATCGGGCGCTTCAACAACATTGAGCGCACCTGCATCGGCTTCATTCAGGCCGGCGGTTTCGTACCTTTGCAACTTACATATGATGCTTCCACCAATACGCTATATGCGGCGGACCAACCGCGTACCGCCAACGGCGTGATCCGCATGCACTATGATCCGGCGGTGACAACGGACAGGGCTCCATGGATCCTATCCACGTGGAATCCCTGATGGGTGCGCAGGGCACCAGAAACGGCGCAGGTGGTTGCCCGGTTGTGCTTGATCCACGCAACGGAGCTACTCCGGTGCAGATGTTTGCGTCCACTCTGGGCCCAGATGGAAGCCTCTATATCGGCTGGGCACGTGACGGCGCTATCGCTCGTATCAATAACCCATCTACTTTTGATCCATCCAATGACGCTGATTGCGCCGGCATTGAAGTACCAATCTTCGCGGCTGACGCGCGTCTGGGCAACGGCGGCGCTGCCGGCCATACCTTTGGTCTCGCCTGGATTGGCCACACGCTGTTTGGCGCTGACAACATCAGCCCCTGGTTTAAAGACAACGCTGACCAGTGCTTGACGCCTGCCAACGGCAACCAGCGTTGCGGACCGCTTTCTTCAGAGGGTATCGGAACTGAAATTCTCGGCGCCTTTGCTCCTGGTCCACAGGCCGGTATCGTCAGCGACTTTACTTACAATGGTCCCAACACTATATATCCTGGCGACACTCTGTTTGCTTCGTCATTGGGCGCACGGTGAGGGTTGGAAACGCCAGCAATTCTTCAAACCTCGATTGTGACACCTCAGTTTGGCGGCACATTCTGCTTCATCACTGGCGTAACCATTGACACCAGCAATCTGGCCAACGAGACAATTTACGTTGGTTCTGATTGCACCCAGGGCACTATCAACGGCGCGGCTGCGATCTGGCAAGTAGAGCCACAGCCTCCCGCTGGCGCTCCGCCGGCAGTTCCGCAGAGCGTGACATGCCGCCAATGCCACGCCTCGGTGGCGCAGGTGTTGGCACAGCTATGGTGAGCTGGATACCCGGCTCCAACGGCCAGGCTCTTACCGGTTTCGTCATTGAAACCGTATTTGCCGCTGATGGCACTTGCGTATTCCCTGATCCGGCCAACCCCGGCGCCTGCCTCAATCAGCCAGTTACCGCGGGTTCCAACGGCGTTCCTCCGAACTCCGCTCAGGTTACCGACTTGCCTCTCGGCGTCGCAGTGCAGTTCCTGGTTGCGGCATCGAATAGCTTTGGCACCAGCCAGTTCTCCGTTGCCAGCGCTGCTTTCAGCGCGTTCGTTCCCACGCCTCCCACCGCTCCGATAGGCGTCGTAGCCACGGCGGGTAACGCTTCTGCTCAGGTTGCATGGTCAACTCCAGCCAGCAATGGCGGTCTGCCGGTTACCAGCTATCAGGTTACTGCTCTGTTGAATGGCTTGACCTCGGTTGGTAACATGTCTGTTGCAGCTCCTGCAACCGGCGTGAACTTCACAGGTCTGGCCAATGGCTCACTCTATAACTTCACAGTAGTTGCGACCAACGCGGCCGGGAACAGCGCGGCGTCTCTGCCTTCCAACGCAGTGACTCCATGTGTGCCGGATGTGCAGGACATCGCTATCAGCATGAGCGCACCGTCTTCGTCAACGCCGGTTCGTTTGTAACCTTCACCATGGCCATCTGCAATCTTGGCCCTGGCGACGCACCGAACGTGACTCTGGCTGATTCACTGCCGGCTCCTCTGATCTCGTTCACCACGACTCAGGGATCCTGCTCGACTCTGGGCACAGCGTTCAGCTGCACCCTGGGCGGCATGACACGCCGGCGCCTCCGCCACGGTGAAAGTGACCGTTGCGATTGGCACCTCGACCATCACTAACACAGGCGACCATCACGTTGCGCGACCTGTTGGCAACGTGAAGACCGCGATCCGAACACGGCCAACAACACTGCCAGCGCCACCACCAAGGTGACCGTGGCGGAACCCAGGTGAGCGCGGATATACAAGTGGTGGGATCTTCCAACAATGGCGGACCCGCAGTTGGCAGCAACGTGCTCTTCACCTGGCAGGTAAAGAACAACACCGGCAACGTGACCGCTCCGAACGTTACGTTCGAGATTAACTTGCCGCCGTCGTTCAACCTGGTTGCCGGCAGCTTAAGCACCAGCATCGGTGGCTGCAGCATCAGTGGGCAGACCCTGGATTGCACCACTCCGACCCTGACCAACGGTCCGACCATGCTGATTACTTACAGCGTGACTCCGACCCTGGCAGGCTCATTCACTTCAACCGGAACGGTTACTTCGGGCGCCACCAGTTTGAATCCGGCGCACTCGACGTTCCCTGTAACGATTCAGCCCAAGTAAGCAGACGACGGGAGCTGAAAAAACCGGGGTGTGCTGTCCGCACCCCGGTTCTTAAAAATCTGGTGACTTCTACGACGGTAGGAAACGCCAATAATTCGGGCCTCCTGGAAGACGGATTCCAGAAGCCTTCCCTCACGGAGGTGAATCACGAATATGCCCTACAAGTCTCGACCGGTGCGCGGCCGGGAGGCTTGAAAAAACTTGGCTCGATAAATGAGTACTGTACGCCTTCAGTTGAATAACCACGGTTTCAGCCTAAGTGGTTATTCAACTTTTTTTGTTACATGTTTTTGTTTCATTGTGTCGCGGCGTAGCCAACCCAAAATACGCGACACACTTGATGCCCTACTGAGATGGTGGCAGCGAAAAAGCCAAAAGATATAGACCTCGCCGATTCTTATAGTTTTTAATGAAGCTCCAATGAACCTCTAACATGCCCGGAGGAATATCAGGCATCGACGGATCGATGCTTCCGGGGTAAGTCTCACGCGCGGTCGGACTCTAACGACCTAGAACTCTCTCCAAGCATCATCAAGATGCTTATTGCATTTTTCACGTTCCCTCGATTGGCTCGCACGTGCAAACGGCGTTGCCTGGCAGGTAAAGCCCAAAGAACTGGGCTCACCCATCTAAAAACACAAGATTAGTTCTGCGTTTGCAACCGATAGCAGGATGCTCTGATGTTTGTGGCGCTTTAACTGTCCGCACAACTCCGACTGATTCCGATTTTTACAAAGCACCCGAGCGCATCGATCCTCCATTCGAGAGAACCCAACTCCCGCAGCGACGTGCTGTGAGACTTTCCCCCAACCCCCAGTGAGCTGTTCCGGGCAGCGCGCTTTTACCATTATTCCGTGGTGGAGCTGCAACCTCAGTTCACTTTCGATTGTTTCGGAAAGCCATCGCTATTCCGAAAAGAAAGCTGGAAACTTAATGAGCAGCTTCAGGCACATTATTTCAAGCAACAAGGCATGCGGCAGGTTATGGCCTCGTAACCTGATAGCACTTTGTCTTGCTTTGCTGTTCGCGTTCGCCGCTGCGAATGCGCAAAACGTGACCCAGGTCAACACGCCGACAACCACAACATTGTGGGCCGGCACTCAGGATTGGCTTCAATTCGGCCTGTCCTCGGTAACATCTCCAACCGCGGGTGTGATCCTGCAGGGAACGGCGATCAGTCAATTTACCGGCCAGCCGGTGCGCCACATGTGGTATGGAGACGCCAGCAACGGACTCTGCCGTGTCGATCCCGAAGTGGATGATCCCACGGTATCCACCACACCTGGAATCGGCTTTCACAATAATATTGAACGGACCTGCGTCGGCCTGATTCAGGCCGGAAGTTTCGTTCCTCTTCAACTGGCCTTTGATGCCTCCACCAACACTCTGTACGCGGCAGATCAGCCACGCACAGCCAACGGCGTGATCCGCCTGCATTACATTCCCTCCGGCGATAACGGTCAGGGATCCATTGATCCCATTCACGTTCAGTCTCTGATGGGAGCGCAGGCGACGCGCAACGCGGCCGGTGGCTGCCCAGTCGTTACCGATCCCCGCAATGGCGCTACACCTGTGCAGATGTTCGCCGCCACGCTGGGGCCGGATGGGAACCTCTACATTGGATGGGCGCGCAATGGAACCATTGCACGTATTCCCCATCCAGACACTTTTGATCCCGGCAATCCCGCCGACTGCGCCAGCATTGACGTGCCGATCTTTGCGGCCGACGCCAGGCTTGGTGCTGGCGCCGCCGCTGGACATACGTTTGGTCTGGCATGGATTGGCCACACACTCTTCGGCGCGGACAATATAAGTCCGTGGTTCAAGGACAACGCTGACCAATGCAACTCGCCGGCAAACGGATTTGTACGTTGCGGGCCGGTGGCCGGAGCAGGAACTGAAATCCTCGGTACCTTTGCTCCCGGACCGCAGGCGGGTCTTGTCTCCGACTTTACCTACAACGGCCCCAACACCACGTTTCCGGGCAACACGTTGTTTGCGTCGTCTCTTGGCAGCACCGTACGTGTGACCAACGCAACGGATGTAACCAACATCACGGTAAACCCGCAATTCGGTGGCACCTTCTGTTTCATTACCGGTGTCACGATTGATACCAACGACTTGGCAAACGAGACAGTTTACGTTGGTTCCGATTGCACCCAGGGTACCATCAACGGCGCGGCTGCCATCTGGCAGGTAAAGCCGGAACCGCCTGCAGCGGCTCCTCCGGCCACTCCAACCAGTGTTACCGCAACTGGTGGACCGAACTCCGCGTTGCTGAATTGGATCCCTGTTCCCAATGGACAGAGCATCTCGAACTTTGTGGTGCGAACGCTTCCTGCCACCGGCGGCAGTTCAGTCATCCCTGATCTCACAGTCGGGCAAGCGACGAACGGAATCGTTCCTCATGCGGCAACGGTCACGGGATTAACGAATGGCATTCCTGTCGTGTTTGCGGTGCAAGCCTGCAACACGACTGGGTGCAGTCCTTTTTCTATCGTCAGTAATGCGGTCACACCGGCTTCGCTTTCGATACCAGGTACTCCCACTGGAGTGGTGGCTTCGACGGGTAATGCGTCCGCACAGCTGGCCTGGAGTGCCCCGGCAAACAATGGTGGAACTCCTCTTACCGGTTACACGGTAACTGCGTTGATTGGCGGAGTGCCGACCGCGTTGAAAGTTAGCGTGCCTGCATCTGCGAGCGGCGTGAATTTCACCGGCCTGACTAATGGCGCCACGTATTCCTTCACCGTGCATGCCACGAATGCGGTTGGGAACAGCGCGGAATCTCTGCCATCGAACGCTGTGATACCGGTCGTCGCCAATATACAAGACCTGGCGATTACCATGACATCGCCTGCGTCCGTGAATGCCGGTTCGCTCATCACTTACACGATGGTGGTAACCAACGGTGGCCCAGGAAACGCAGCCGACGTGACGTTAGCCGACTCCATTCCGGGAACATTCTCCTCGTTCAGCACAACGCTGGGAGTCTGTTCTCGCACCGGAAGCATCCTCAGTTGCACGCTGGGCGGAATGACGGCTGGACAAAGCGCCACCATCAAGCTGAGCGTACTGATTGGCTCCGCTGCCATGACCAACACCGCGAGCGTGCAACTCAGAGACGCGAGCGGCAACGTGGTCAATACTGATCCAAACCTGACCAACAACATTGCGTCGGCAACCACGGCGGTTAATGTTGTTGCTCCGCCTACCCCTCCGCCTGCTCCCGTTCCTCCTCCTCCAGCTCCTCCAACAGGCGGCGGTGGTGGCGGCGGCGGTAAGGGCGGCGGTGGCGGTGGTGGTGGTGGAACTGGCGGCGGTGGCGGTGGCGGTGGTGGCGGCGGTGGTGGGAAAGTTCCTCCTCCCGCGGCAGCACCGGTTGTAGCCGCTGCGACAACTGCTCCAGCAACAACGACGAGCACAACAACAACAACTGGCGGCGGAAAAGGCCGGCACTAAACCATCAACGTTGAACGAATAGGATGACGACAAACGGTGAGCCGCAGTATCAGTCGAGTCGTCTCCGGGCCGGGGTGCATAGAAATGTGCATCCCGGTTTTATGGCAAATATCCTGATATGCGAACTTTGAAGCAATGCTTCACTCCTCAAGTACAAACATTTGCAACTCTTCCGCATGTTCCAGCCATTTGTAAAAATCCAGTAAACTTGAAATAAAGATTCTGCCTGCGTGCACATGACGTGCGGAAAAAATATAAGATGATTCCCTATTCTTATATTTTTTAATGTTGTTCCAATTTATCCCTAATGTGCATAAGTGAACATAACGGCATCGACGGATAGATGCTTCCGGAACTTCTCACGCGCTGGTCAGATCTCAACGACCGGGATTTGTTTCCGAGCATCAACTGAAAAGTTTTTTCAGGCTCCTGGGTGGACCGTCGGTGCAACGCTCTGTTTGACAACAGAGGTCTGATGCGAGAACGGATGTAAATCGATCCCAGGGTATTCCCCTCCGAGTCTGATTCACCGCTCTTTCATTTTGCTTCCGGTATCTCTGGTCATTCAGGTCACTTCCGGGACCCAACTAGCGCGCACTTGTCCATCCTCTTTAATTTGCCTGAACGGAAGTATCTATCCGTCACCTGGCTGCGAGATTCGCAGCCCGACTGCCCAAAGGAAAGCGAACTTTTCCGGGCAGGAAGGGACGGAACATGACAAGTTTGAGACGGGTGAATCGTTTTGGAGACCTCTCTTCCGGGATTTCAGAGGCTCCAATGAAGAGCAAGCCTTGGATGGGCCTTGTTCTTTTCTTGGTGCTGGCGGTCGGCGCCGCCAGCGCCCAGAATCCGACGCTTTTTGCGACGGGTGTTACATCGCCGGGCGGGGGCATGGTTCTGACGGGGACTGCGATCAATCCGAATACGGGACAACCGTATCGTCACCTCTGGACCAGTGACCAGGGTGGCTTTGGCCTGTGCCGGATGGACCCTGATATTGATTCGCCCGGACCGCACTTTCTGAATGGCGGCACATGCATGTCATTCGTCGCAGGCGTTCAGTTCAAGCCCGGGCAATTTGCGTTCGACCCACTCTTAAACAACATTTACGCGGTTGATCTTCAGGCGAATACCCGCGGGATTTTCCGCCTGCATTACGTTCCCACGGGAAGTAATGGGCACGGCAGCCTCGATCTTATTAATACTGAAGTGTTAGGCGGCAACCTACTTGGGCACAATACGCTCCCTGGATGCGGAATTGCGGGAAACGTCCCCAATTCCGCCGTCCTGGGACCTGACGGCAACCTATATATAGGTTTCAAAGCCAGCGGTGACATTTTGCGCGTAACCGCTCCGCAAACAGAGCCACTTCCCTGCGCCAATGTACAGGTCATGGGCTCAACCCCTGAACAACGTAAAAGACTTCGGCCTGGGGTGGATTGGCCACGATCTTTTCGGTGGCGATGGACGCGCCGCGTGGGTGATTCCCAATGGCGACCAATGCTTCACGCCCGGGAAAGGCAATATCGCCTGCCATGGCACCAACATCCTTGTAGGTCAGACTGCATCGCCCACGTTCGTGATGAGTGACCAGCAATATCCTGCGGTGAATGGCAGGTATCTTTTCGTTGGCAATCCGAGCACGATCACGCTGGTTGACGCTATCACTCTTCAGGTAACGCCAGAGTATGCAACCGGCTTTCAGTTTCTCAGCGGCATGACTCTGGATCCGCTCAATCTGAATCTTTATGTAGCAGACGATCCGAGCAACGGACTCATCGGCGGTCAAGGCCGCTGGTGGAACGTTGGCAATCAGGGCGGAAGCGTAGCTCCCGGCACTCTGGTTAAGTTCGCCGACGGCGTCACTTCGCCGGGCGGCGGTGTCGTTCTGGCTGGTACGGGGATCAATCCTGCGACGGGCAGGGCATATCGCCATCTATGGTCCGGTGATCAAGGCGGCTTTGGACTTTGCCGGCTCGATCCCGACATCGATTCGCCTGGCCCGCATACGATGAACGTGAATACCTGCTTACCCTTTGTAGCAGGCGTGCAGTTCAAGCCGGGACAGATCGCCTTCGATCCAATTTTGAACAACCTGTACGTCGTAGATATGCAAGCCAACACCCATGGCATTTTCCGGCTCCACTTTGTTCCTACGGCGGATGGCGGTCATGGCGGCATTGATTTTATTCATCAGGAAGTTTTAGCGGGGAACGGCGGAGTGGGTCATAACGGTTTGCCTGGATGTGGCATTGCAGGCAATGTGACCGACTCCGCAGTTCTGGGACCTGACGGCAACCTCTACGTCGGGTTCAAACGCAGCGGCGACATTTTGCGCGTTACCAGTCCTCAGACTGAGCCGCTCCCTTGCGAGAATGTTGTTTTGATTGGCAGCACGCCCGACCGCACGCGCTCCGTGGGATTGGGATTTATTGGCCATGACCTTTACGGTGGCGATGGCCGCGCCGCATTCATTCTCCCCAACGCTGATCAATGTATGACCCCACTGAACGGCATGAACACGTGCCAGAGTAATAACATCATTGGTGGTCAAACGGCCGCGCCAACCTTTGTGATGAGTGACCAGATCTATCCTTCGTTAAGCGGGAGAAATCTCTTCGTCGGCCAACCCGGAAGCATTACTCTGGTTGATCCGGTAGCCATTCGCGTCACGCCAGGTTATGTTGCAGGCTTTCAACTACTGACCGCAATGGCGCTTGATCCCACGAACCTCACACTGTATGTGGCCGACGATCCCAGTGCAGGGCTGCTCCCTCAGCAAGGTCATTGGTGGCAGGTGGCGCCTCTTGATGTAACGCCCGCCGTTCCAGGTGCGCCGTTTGCTGTATTCGCCACCGGGGGACCAAAATCGGCCACTGTTCAGTGGACGCCTTTCCCAGACGGCCAGATCATTACCAGCTATCTGGTACGGAACTCATTCAACTCAGCGGGTGTATTTGTTCCAGACGTGATCGTGACTGCGCCAGCGGGCTCCACGGCTGTTCCAACATCTGTAACGATCAATGGTTTGATCGACAACGCGGTGTATGAGTTCATTGTTGCCGCCACAGACTCTGCGGGAACCAGCCGGTTTTCAGTTCCCAGCAATCTGGTCACGCCCAACACTCCGAGTATTTCCAAATCTCCCACGAACGTCGTGGCGGCGGCAGGAGATAGCTCCGCTACAGTCGGATTTCAGCCGGTTCCCGATTACCTGACCGGCGGGCTTCCAATCAAGGTTTACAAGATTGAAGCCCAGGTCAACGACAAGAGCACGGGTATTTTTGTTACGGTTCCGCCCACCGCAACCACTGCTTTGGTGAACGGCCTTACCAACGGCACTGCCTATACTTTCGTGGTGGTGGCAACCAATCAACTGGGTGACAGCCTGCCTTCGTTGCCTTCGAATGTGGTAACACCATCCCTGCCACCGACTAACGCTAATGTGAGCGTTGCCATCCTTGGACCGTCTTCGGTGGCTGCGGGGTCGAATAACACATTTCAGATCCGGGTGAGCAACACGGGAACCACGGCGTTCCCTCAGGTAAGGGTGACTGAGGTCTATAACACGAGCGGCGGGAAACCCGTGGCGGTTGTTGCCAGCCAGGGAAACTGTTCAGGCTTTGTAGGATCCATGATCTGCAGCCTTGGCAGCCTGGCCCCCGGAGCCAGTGTCACGATCAATCTAAGCATGAGCGTCACTGCCCAATTGACCAACACGGCGAGCGTGCAGCTCCTGGACGCAGCGGGAAGAACGATCATACCCGCTACACCTGCCACGGCCACTGCTTCTCTCAGCACGGCGGTTACTACGGCTCCGCCTCCCTCGCCGACGCCAACGCCAATTCCAACTCCAACACCGAGTCCGACCCCAGTTCCGGGTCCGACCCCAGCACCAAGTCCGGCAACTTTACCAACTACAACGGATGTACAATTGACCGGAACTTACACTCCAAATAATCCGAATGGAACCATTACCTGGGTGGTCATAAATATTCTTGACCAGCCAGCTAATGAGATACAGTTGAGCAGTACGTTGCCCTCGACTCTCCAATTCGTTTCGCTGACCACATCAGCAGGCGCCAGTTGCGCGCCACTGAATGCTGGCATACTCACTTGTAACCAGGATGTTCTCGCTCCCGGACAAAGTATGATTGTGCGCGTCCAGATCGTTCCAGGAAGCATCCCGACTGTCATCGCGGGAAGAGTCAGCTTCAACGGAACGGATACTAACCTTATAAGCAATCGATTCAGAATGACCATTCCTGTCGCAACGGCTGCGGCGGGAGTGGGTGGAACCGGCGGCGCCCCAGCGGGCGGCGGCGCAGGTATTGGTACTACTCCTTCTCCAGGTGCAACTCCGTCGCCGACTCCAACACCGGCTCCATCTCCTACTCCTGCGCCTGGCGGCGTTGGAACAGGTGGCGGAACGGCTGCAGGCGGCGGTGGAACAGCTGCCGGCGGCGGCAATGGCGGTGGTGGAAACGGCGGTTCAGGTGGAACCACAACCGGCGGCGCCGGTGGTGGTGCAACAGGTGGTGCGACAGGTGGCAGGTTAATCGGGCCCTGCCAATTATTGAGTGGCGGCGTGAACCGTCACACTCCAGATACAGGTCCTGTGGCAGGTGGTTGCCCAGGCCGATGAGGTGATCAGTTAGACCCTCAGTACAGGTTGCGACTCAACACTTGCCCGATAGTGAGTGGGTCGCATCAGGGGTTGCCGTTTAAGTAGTTGCCCGCAAGCCGGCAACCCCATCTATCAACTCTCACTCACTGGCTTCGGGTTGGTCCAGTGAAAGCAAGTTACCCAGACAAAGTTCGCTGCCAGATTTTTGCGGCAAGAGGCAGAACGGCCGCTGGGACGAGAGAAGCAATCATCATGTTTAACCAACCGATCCCACAGAAGCCCAGAGTCCTTTCATCCCTCTCAGCGCGCCTTGAAGCGCCAAAAAACAAATCAGAGATAGGTAAGTTTCTGGCGCTATCAGGCCTGGCCGGAACAGCCATGTCCCTGCAAAGGAAAGCCGTGGTTTTCAGGCAAGGATCACCCGCGGATGCGGCATTCTTCATCCAGCAAGGCCGGGTCATGCTCTCAGCCGGATGGAACAAAAACGCGCCAGCCACGCTGGCTCTGCTTGGCCCCGGGGATTTTATCGGCGAAGAATGCATTGCTTCCAGGCAGACATTCCGTCCCGCCACGGCGACAGTTTTATCCCGTTGCACGGTCGTCAAGATTGACCGTCAACTCCTGGAACAAAAAATCCGCAATGAAGCTTCCGTTTATGAACTCTTCATGGGCCTGATCATGAACCGCAGTCAGCGCATGCAGGAAGATCTGGTGGCGCATCTTAAGTTTTCCAGTGAGCAGAGGCTGGCGCGCCTGCTTCTGCTCATGGCCGGCTTGACGGACTCGCAAGAGGCAGAAGTGACAATCGCCAAAGTCAGCCATCGTTTACTGGCTGAAATGATAGGAACCACGCGTTCCCGGGTCAGCTTCTTCATGAATCGGTTTCGCGAACGCGGACTCATTGACTATAACGGGGACTTCACCATCCGGACTGCGCTGGCGCGAGTCATTCAAGAACAACCAACCGAAGGAGGAGATTCCCCTTCTTGAAAACAACCAGGTCTTAAACGTCTCACAAAAATGTGGCGTCGGCAGTGTTATTTTCAAAAAGTGTTCACTATGGAACATGACTGCCCTGTTTTTTCTGACTCTCTCATTGCTTTTCAGAAGTTTCTTGCTATTCTGCATTCATCTGGTTGCGGTTATCAGAAATGAAACCACAATCACCCTCCTTCCGGGACTGAGTTTGGAACTCTGGTTCCCAGTACTCACGACAAAGATTTCCTTTTACCGCGCGAACTAGTGTTTTGACGCGCAGAGCGGCGTGCCGCTGCTGCCGAAGATCCCATTTAAATATTTTGAGATTCCGTGACCCAGTGTCACTCACTCCAGGCGGGAAGGATTTGTTATGAAGTCTGTATTTCGAATTGCGGTATCAATTACATTCGCTGGTTGCTTGTCACTCGCTGTCTTTGGTTTAGTTGGTTGCGGTGCTGTGGGGCAAACCGCATTAAGCAGCAATACAACTGCCACACCTACCCCCACGCCTGGTACTGGTGCATCGCCGACGCCCACACCAGCAGCAACTCCTACACCAACCCCAGCTCCTACAGCAACACCGACACCAACTCCAGCGCCGACACCAACTCCAGCACCAACGCCGACACCGACACCAACGCCAGTGCCGACACTACACCAACACCAACGCCCGCGCCTGCAAGCCTTGTGGTTTCTCCTAGCGCAGCGTCAGTGCCTCTTGGAACAACGCAAACATTCACGGCGACCGGCTCAGGCACTCCTGTAACCTGGTGCGTAAATGGTGTGCCCGGCGGCAACTCCAATTTCGGACTGATTGACGCCAGCGGTGTCTATCACCCGCCTGCATTCTTCCCGTTCCCGAACACCATGACCGTTACGGCAACTTCGCAGGCTGATCCCACAAAGACCGCCGCTGCTTCTGCCACTATTGTTTATCCCAATGACAATGCAGCAGCGCAGGCGCTGCCAATCAAGCTTGGCACAGGCGGAGGCAACGGTCAGGACGTGAGCTTCAGCGGAAACGTTTGTTGCACCGGAACGCTCGGCAGCCTGGTGATGCGTGATGGACTCCCTTACGTGCTCAGCAACAGCCATGTTCTGGCGAGATCAAGTTTTGGAGTGAATGGTGAAGCTATTAATCAGCCGGGTCCCGCGGCCTGCTTTGCGTCGACTGCAACCGTCGCCACGCTCAGCTTCCAATCCACCATCACGCCGGTGTCGCTGGCTGACAACCAGGCCGTCAGCAATGTTGACGCAGCGCTTGCGGCGGTCGCTCCCGGCGCGGTTGACCTGAGCGGCAATATTCTAGATCTTGGCTTCGCGGGTCCCACCAGCATCGCAGCCGCTCCTCCGTCTGCCACGCTTGCGAACGCACTGATCGGACAGCCTGTGGCAAAGAGCGGCAGGACCACAGGCCTCACCTGCTCAAGCATCACCGCCTTCAATGCCACGATGGTGGTTGACTACAACCAGTCGTGTTCCGGGGCCCCGGCCTTCTCATCCAAATATGTAGGACAGATGGTGATTGCCGGAACAGCATTTGCTGCGCCGGGTGATTCCGGTGCTCTCGTGGTCACTACGGACCAGGCCCGCCCCGTGGGTTTGCTCTTCGCCGGTAACGGCACGAACACGCTGGCCCATCCCATTGCCGACGTGATTTCGGAATTTAGTGTGCATACGCAAAATCCAGGGCCCATCATCCCCAGCATAGTCGGCGGCCCGGACCATGCCATCACCTGCGCCCCAACTTCAAGCGTGCCTTCTGACAATCCTCCCGGAGCGTTCGCGACTGTAGTACCTGCACTCTCTGCGGGCGAGCATGCTCGCGTTGCCGCTGTGCACCGTAATCACGCTGCCGAACTGATGCAGAATACGTCAGTGAGTTCCGTCAACATCGGGACCAGCAACGATTCTCCTGGCGAAGGCGCTCTGGTGATTCATGTCAACAGCTCGAACTACGCGATTGTCCCCGCGTTGATCGATGGTGTGCGCACCAGGGTGGTCCTGGATTCACAAGCGGCGTCGGCAGGAATAGCTGTAGCGCAATCGGAGATTGACCGCGCCCGGCTAGCCAAGGAATCTCATACCGATGAGCTTTTGGCCAAGCCGGGAGTTCACGGCGTAGGCGTCGCGTTCAGCAAAGACAATCCGGCAGAAGCCGCTGTGGTTGTCTTTGTAACCCGCGGTGTTCAACATCCGCCGATCCCCGCGATACTGGACGGCGTTCGCACACAGATCGTCGAGGGTGAACGGTTCCGGGCTTACTGATTCCCGGCAGTTGTTCCCCGGTGTTGGTCGGGGCGGCACGATTCGTCGTACGCCCCGGCGAGCACTAACGCAAAGTCAAATAGCGATCAAGTGATCTTTAGTCCGGTGGCGCATTCAACTGTCGTCGAATGCCAGATAACCTCTCCAACGACTCACGAGTTCTATCCGAGTTCCTTACGTACAAGCCAAACCCGAATAGCCCGGAAATCCTTCATTTCGACAGGCGTTGTACGCCGCTGGGCTTGGGGCCTGCTGCATATTTGGGCAATATCGCTATAATTTAAGAAGGCCGCTGCGATGCCGACTAGTGAAGACCTCGTCGGTAGAGAACACGAGCGAGATGGTTGCGCTCACTGTTCCCAGCAGCAGATCTATCGAGGGACTATGACCAAAGCTCATCGACATCCGCTTGAACAGATACTCGAAAATCGAATCGCTATTATCGATGGAGCGATGGGCACGACCATTCGTACGTATGGCATGACCGAAGCGGACATCCGCGGCGAGCGCTTTAAGAATGCGACCAAGGGCCTGCTGAACAACGGTGATCTGTTCAGCCTGACCAAGCCGGAAATGATCGGCGACATTCATCGCCGGTTTCTTGAAGCTGGAGCGGACATCATAGAGACAAACACTTTCGGAGCAACCACCATTGCCCAGAGCGAATTCTTCGTGGACGACCCGCGCGAACGAGGCGGCCGCAAGGACCCGGAGTTTTATCAAAAGATCATCGACGATTCCTCCCTCGGGGACCTGGCATGGGACATCAATGAGCAATCGGCAAGGCAGTGCCGTGAATGGGCGGACCGTATTGGGACAGCAACTTCGCGCCAGCGCTTTGTCGCCGGAGCAATCGGGCCTCTGACCGTTTCTCTTTCAAACTCGCCGGATGCTGATGATCCAGGTTTCCGTGTGGTCACCTTCGATCAGGTAAAAACCGCGTACGCCCAGCAGGTGCGTGGGCTCATCGCCGGTGGAGTAGACCTATTGCTGGTGGAGACGATTTTTGACTCGCTGAACGCCAAGGCAGCACTGGTCGCCATCCGCGAGGTCTTTGATCAGGACGGAAAGAAACTACCGGTCATGATCTCAGCGGCCGTTGGCCGCGGCGGTGAGACCATGATCTCAGCTCAGACCACCGAGGCATTCTGGAATGCAGTTCGTCATGTGAGACCTCTTTCCGTGGGACTCAACTGCTCCCTCGGTCCCGACTTGATGTATCCGTTTCTTGAAGAACTCTCGCAGAAGGCGGACGTGGCGATCTCATGCTACCCGAATGCCGGCCTGCCCAATCCACTTGCGGAAACCGGGTTCGATCTGGGTCCCAAAGATATGGCCCGCTACCTCGGCGAATTCGCACGCGCAGGATTGATCAACATCGCCGGCGGCTGCTGCGGTAACACGCCCGAACACATTGCGGCGATTGCCAAAGCGCTCGAAGGCCAGCCACCACGCAAGTGGGGGCTGGATTGTGCCGACGAATCTTTCGAGCAGCAGATTGAGAGCCACGCGTGAGCATTTCCGATCCGGTGAGGGTTTCAGAAGTTGTGAGTGAGGCCGGCCCGGCGAAAATCAAGCCGCTCCGTCTTTCCGGCTCACAGCCATTCACCCAGCAGGCCAACGTTTTCATCATGATTGGTGAGCGGACGAACGTTGCCGGTTCGCCTAAGTTTGCCAAGCTGGTCAAACAAGGCAAGTTTGAAGAAGCGGTAAGCGTAGCCCAGCAGCAGGTCGAGAATGGAGCGAACGTTCTTGACATCTGCATGGACGAGGGCATGATTGACGGCGTCACGGCCATGACGCGCTACCTGCAGTTGCTGGCCAGTGAACCTGAAGTCGCCAAGGTGCCTTTCATGGTGGACTCCTCGAAATGGGAGGTCATTGAGGCAGGTTTGAAGTGCCTGCAAGGCAAAGGCATCGTCAATTCAATCTCATTGAAAGAGGGCGAAGAGAAGTTTCGTGAGCACGCCGCCAAGGTCCTGAAATATGGCGCCGCCGTGGTGGTGATGGCCTTCGATGAAAAGGGCCAGGCTGCGACTTACGAAGACAAGATCCGGGTTTGCGAACGCGCCTACCGGATACTGGTCGACGACCTCGATTTTCCGCCCGAAGACATCATCTTTGATCCTAATATCCTCACCGTCGCCACCGGCATGGAGGAGCACAACAACTACGCAGTTGACTTCATCCAGGCCACGCGTTGGATTAAGGAGAACCTGCCGCACGCGAAAGTGAGTGGCGGCGTCTCCAACATCTCTTTCAGCTTTCGCGGCAATAATAAGGTCCGCGAGGCCATGCATTCAGCATTTCTTTATCACGCCATTACCGCCGGTCTGGACATGGGCATTGTGAATGCCGGAATGCTCGAGGTATATGAAGAGATTGAGCCGGCGTTGAAAGAGCTGGTGGAGGACGTGCTCCTGAATCGCCGTCCCGACGCCACGGAGCGCCTGGTCGAATTCGGCGAATCACTCAAAGGAGCAGGCACCGCGGCGAGTGAAAAGAAGGCGGAAGAATGGCGTCACGGTACGGTTGAGGAGCGCCTTTCTCACGCGCTGGTCAAGGGCATTGACACCTATATTGAGGCCGACGCCGAGGAAGCGCGCGTCAAATTGGGCCGGCCACTGCTGGTGATTGAAGGCCCGCTGATGGCCGGCATGAGTGTGGTCGGGGACCTGTTTGGGGCCGGCAAAATGTTTCTGCCTCAAGTTGTCAAATCCGCCCGCGTCATGAAGAAGGCCGTGGCCCACCTGACGCCGTTCATGGAAGCCGAGAAAATCGCCATGGCTGCATCGGGCCAGGAGGTCAAGGCGCAGGGAAAGATCATACTCGCCACCGTCAAAGGCGACGTGCACGACATCGGCAAGAACATCGTTGGCGTGGTCCTCGCCTGCAACAACTACGAGGTGATCGACCTGGGAGTGATGGTCCCCTCGGAAAAGATTCTTGAACGAGCGAAGGCCGAAAAAGCCGACATGATCGGGCTCAGCGGCCTGATCACTCCCTCACTCGACGAAATGGTCCATGTTGCACGCGAGATGGAACGTCAAAACTTCAAGCTGCCGCTGCTCATTGGCGGAGCGACCACCAGCCGCGCGCATACGGCCATCAAGATTGCACCGCATTACAGTGAGCCAGTGGTGCACGTGCTGGATGCCAGCCGGGCGGTGCCGGTGACGACCAGCCTTCTGAGTGACGAGGGCAAGTCAGGGTTTGTGACTCAACATCGGGCCGATTACGAAGCGCTGCGCAAGGCGCATTCCGCACCGCGTCAAACGGTCATTTCCCTCGCAGCGGCCCGCGCCAGGCGCACGCCGATCAAGTGGCGCGCAGAAGATTTGCCAATGCCTGAGTTTACCGGCGTTCGCGTGCTTCACAACTTCCCTTTGGCTACGCTGCGCGAGTTCATTGACTGGTCGCCGTTCTTTCATACCTGGGGACTGAAGGGCATTTATCCCCGTATTCTCGACCACGAGACACAAGGCACGCAGGCGCGCCAGATCTTTAATGAGGCGAATGCTCTCCTGGATACCATCATTGAGAAGAATCTTCTTACCGCGCGTGGCGTTTACGGATTGTTTCCCGCCAGTGCTGTGGGCGACGATGTTGAGTTGTACAAGGATGCAAAACGCAGAGAAGTGCTGGAGCAGTTCCATTTCCTCCGCCAGCAGTCAAACAAGGAAGGCAGCGAGCCCTGCAGGTCACTATCAGACTTCATCGCGCCGAAAGAAACCGGACTGCACGATCATGTGGGCGCTTTTGCCGTCACCAGCGGGATCGGATTGCAGGAGTTGTGCAACCACTTTCGGTCTGAGCACGACGATTACAACGCGATCATGGCAGAGGCACTGGCCGATCGTCTGGCCGAAGCATTTGCCGAATGCCTGCACAAAAGGGTGCGGGATGAATGGGGTTACGGACGTGACGAAGGGTTGAGCAACGCGGACTTCATTCAGGAGAAGTACCGCGGCATCCGACCGGCTGCGGGTTACCCTGCGTGCCCAGACCACACGGAAAAAGGCACTCTGTGGCGGTTACTCAATGTGCAGGCGAACACCGGAATGCTGATAACTGAGTCGTTTGCCATGTGGCCCGGTTCAAGCGTGAGTGGCATCTACTTCGCGCACCCGGAATCGCGTTATTTCAGCCTCGGGAAAATTGATCGCGACCAGGTAGCCGATTACAGCCAGCGCAAGAACATGACCGTTGCAGAGGTTGAGCGCTGGCTTGGGCAGAACCTGAACTATGACCCTGCAGAATAGGATCCGGACAGCCCAGCCCAACTCATAAGCGCTTTCATTTGCTCCGTGATCCAGATATCACTAATACGATCCCGCCTACCAGCGCCAGTCCGCTCAGGATCGGTGAGATTGGCAAGGTGTCTTTTTCCCTATGCGAAACCTGCAAAGGGCCAAGATCGACATCCTTTTTATCGTGGGTAAAGCTGATACCGCCCATGGCAAATCCGGCAATGCCAAGGATAATGAGCAAAATTCCAACGATCGTTGCAGCCTTCATCTTTTCTCTTTTCTATACCTGCACATGATTTTCTGCAGCCAGACGCTTCCCAGGCTGAACGTGCTGCTCTGGTTAGATGCAGTTTACCACTCCCAATTTGCCAATCAATGCGCGTATTAAAGGCCCGGGCCGGACACCGGGCCTTTTCATAATCGATGGCAACAATCCCTAGTTCATGCTGGCACGTTCTTTTTTCTGGAGTACAAAGTGCGCGCGCCGGTTCTGGGACCAGCAGGATTCATTGTTTGCACTTGTACAGAACGGACGTTCCTTGCCAAGGCTGATCAGTTTCACAGCGCTTCCGCTCAGGCCTTGTCTGACCAGCGCTTCCATTACCTGCTTCGCACGATTCTGTCCCAGCGCCATGTTGTAGTCTTCAGAACCGCGCTCGTCGCAATGGCCTTCAATGGTCAATTGCCAATCGGGATGAGCCGCCAGGAACTGGGCATCGGCGTCAAGAACAGATTTTTCGTCAGCGCGGATTTCAGCATTGTCATATGCGAAAAATATGTCTTTCACGTTCTGGGCAAATAGCTGTTCGTCAGTGAGTGCAGCCCGTTTAGGCTCAGGGGCTGGAATAACGCTATGCGGCGGGGCCGCGATGGTTGCCGAGGGAGCAGGCTGGATTGGGGGCGCCGGCGGCGCCGTCTTTGCGACTGGCGGCTGGTGGCGGCAACCAACCACCAGTGTAGCGAGCGCAACGATGAAAAAGATCGAGCTGATAGATCTACGCATGAATTCTCTCCTCCAAGATATTTGCAGGCATGCTGAGCATGGCCTTGTTGTGGCAGCTAAAGGAACGTAATTGTTTTTTGCTTTTGAGAAGGCAGGAAAAATCAGCAGCGCATGATCGAACAGTCGAATGTATCCTGGCCACCGTGGCGACCGAACTCGAATGATAATGTGAAACCTTCCATGATCAACAGGGCTGAGGCCCGCAATTTCGAAAAGACGATGGTCGCGGTCTGAATGATCAGCAGGATCAGAGCGAGAAGGGCCCTGCGAGATCGGAAACGCAGTGTTAGGACCGTGCGTGGCCTGGAACGGCCCATGAACCAAAGGAAAGAAAAATAACAGAAGAACACACACTGCAAGCCAGGGAACCATCCAGCGGCTTTGCAGTAAAGCGAACATGGCGAAAGTATGATCCAGAGTTGCTGCCCAGGTCAAGCCGCAATACGCCCTAGCGGAACCTATGAGATGTAGTACGTGGGTTCACCCGACTCACGTTGTTTTGCGGCTCTTTCCGCGGCGGCGGTTGCCTTCTGTCAGCCCTTGAAGGGATTCAGACAACACGGGACCGATGGATCGCAACTCCATGCGGGATGCGCTTGCCTGCTGGCGCAGTACAACTTCCCCTTCACGCGTAATCGTAAGCGTAACCTGACGCCGGTCAGAATCAGAACGGTGTCGCAGAATAAGTCCTCGCTTCTCACAACGTTCCGCCAGTTCAACCATGGTGTTGTGGTTCAATTGCATTCGCTCAGCCAGAATTGAAATACTTGGTACCTTCGCATCGGGCAGGCCTTTAATGGCGAGTAAGAGCTGATATTGCTGCGGCTGCAAACCCGCGGCTCGCGCATGCCCTTCCATGAACCGTAGATACTTCCGCAACTGGTAGCGAAATTCCGAAAGGGCCAGATACTCAGAGTCAGTTAAGGGTTTTGGGTGGGACAAAGATCCGGACTTCTTTTTCATGCTTCTGTTGACGCCTTTACAGTCAGCTTTGCGAGCAACCGCAACGGGTCAACCCCAATTGGACTGTTCTCATGGCCGCAAGATAATTGTTTGAACAAAGTATTTTAATCCGGCATTGTGGGAAGAGCCAATTCCCGCCGATCCGCACGCCCTTATTCGAAGAACTCTTCACGAAGATGAGGTTGTTGGCTTCCAATGGGCCGCTCGCCTTCGATCAAGTTGTGGCCGGCGACCGAGTGCCAAAATGGAACGGGATTGCGGCTTGCATATGCGCTTTTCGCAACGTATGTACCTGAAAATAAAACATCACACGTTCCCGCCCGATTAACGTCCGCAGGGCAACAAAATTTAACCATTTCCAAAATGGGCTTCAATGTTAAACTTTCAACATTTTTAAGGCGTTTATCGTAAAGCGATGTATTCGCTTTACGAGATAAACGCTATACGATACTTGCCTCCGCCCAAGCAGACTTGGCGGAGATGATTTTCGGAGCCTGGTTGAAAGAAGGTCGTTGGAGCTCCAGCAGGAACGCGGCGCTCTCTCGATTTTGGCAGGTGATGCCCATCTGCTTCCGGACGCGCGGGCGTGAACAGCGCTTTCGCCGGCGGCTACAGCAAGGCTCCGAGCACAACTTAAAGGAGCGTAGCTATGAGTTTTATCTACCTGCCGAAGGATGCATCTCGAGCGCGCGTGCGAGATGCCGAGAATGCCAGAAGGAACCGGGCCGAGATCGTAGAGGCCTATTCTCAAGGCAAAGTTACTCGCCGCGACCTCATCAAATGGGGTCTCATTACATCCGCCGGAGCACTGGCTCCCATTGGCGGAATTAACCCGTTCGTCAGCGCGGCCCATGGCGAGGATTTCCAGATCCCAACCGGCGCACCCCGCAGCCCGTTATTCAATGTGCAACCGTTCTCAACGCCGATGCTGCGCTTTGATGTAATCGCGCGCCAGCCAATTCCAACGGTCATTGATGCAACCCATCCGCACCCATTCGGCCCAATCATTCCCACGGCGGAATCCAACCAGACACAGCAGCCGCTGGATCCTGCTTTGGTGAACGGACAAACCAACCTCACCGGACCCATCGAAGGCCGGCCACCGGGAGCAATCTGGGCGCACCAGCAGTTTGCCAATTTGCCGCCGAAGATTGCCATTGAAATGAGCCAGGCACAGGCGCAGACCAACACGGTTTACAACCCAGGTGTGGATTCCACTCTCAACTCCGGGATCGACCCAACTGCTTCTATCCCGTTAAAGTTCCATCCGCAATTTCCCACGCAAGACCCTAACTCAGTCTGGACTTTCAATGGAACCATTCCTCCCAAGCTGGTCCAGGGCAAGTATGGTGAGCCAATCATTTTCCGCCATCACAACACGTTGCCTGCGGACGTGAACGCTAACAATGGTTTTGGCCGCCACACCATCTCCACGCACGAGCACAACGGGCATCACGGCGCGGAAAATGACGGATTCACCGGCGCATTCTTCTTCCCCAACCAGTTTTACGACTATCACTGGCCCATCGTTCTGGCTGGACGCAATACCATCAACACTGACGCGAGCGACCGTCGTGCCAGCAGCCCGGATGGTAGCGGCGGCCTCAACCTGGTCACAGGCGACTGGCGCGAGACCATGAGCACCCACTGGTTCCACGATCACATGTTCAGCTTCACTTCACAGAACGTGTACAAAGGCAACGCTGCCATGTTCAACATCTACAGCGGCCTGGATCGCGGCAATGAAGGCATCAACGATGGCGTCAACCTGCAACTGCCCAGCGGAACGGCGAACGACTTCGGCAACCTGGACTACGACGTTAATCTCATGCTGTCGGATAAAGCCTTCGACGGCAGCGGTCAACTCTTCTTTGACATTTTCGATTTTGACGGCTTCCTTGGCGATGTGATGACGGTGAACTTTACTTACAATCCATTCTTTGAGGTGGAGCGACGCAGATATCGCTTCCGCATCCTGAACGCCAGCGTTTCACGGTTCTTCAAGTACGGTTTGTCAGACGGATCGGCAATGATCCAGATTGCCAATGACGGTAACCTGCTCCCAACAGTCGTTCCCCAGGCCGTATCTGACGAGCAGGGTATCGCCGAGCGCTATGACTGGGTCATTGACTTTTCCAGGTACAAGATCGGCGACAAAGTCTGGCTGGTCAATGTGGCGGAGCACGAGGATGGCAAGAAACCGCACAAAGACCTCACCATCGCAGAGGCGTTGTCCGGCACTTCACAGGATCCCTGCGTGGGCAAGTTCCTGGAGTTCCGCATTGTGCGCGATCCGGTGAAACCCGACAAGAGCAGAGATCTGGTCGCAAATCCGAACCTGATCCCAAATCCAGACCTCACCAACGTTCCGGTGAGCCGCGAGAGAAAGTTCCTGTTCGGCTCCGGTGGCAGCCAGCCGTTACCGGCCTCTGACCCTGCAGCATTCGTTGGCCCATGGGGAGTCAGCACAGACGATGGGCCGGTTTTCAACGCCAGCTTTGGTCGTATCTCCGCAGCGCCAAAGTTTGGAACACGTGAAATATGGACGCTTCAGAACGGTGGCGGTGGCTGGGACCATCCAATCCACATCCACTTTGAAGAAGGCCAGATCCTGGCCCGCAACGGCAGCGCCAGCAACGTGCCCGCGTGGGAAAAAGGACGCAAGGATGTTTATCGTCTCCGTCCCGGAGGTAGCGTGACTCTGACCCTGCAATTCCGTGACTTTGGCGGAATGTACATGGAGCATTGCCACAATACCGTCCATGAAGATAACGCCATGCTGGTGCGTTGGGAGATCAGTGATGCGGGAACACCATTCCTGAATCAACTCCCCACGCCCATGGCCACACCCACCGGCGTGACGTTCGCGGCTCCGGACGATATAGCTCCAACTGCGTTCTAGATAGAACGCAAATGGACTGAAACAATCAGGGCTGGCGGGCCGCAAATATCGGGCGCGGACCGCCAGTGCCTGGAATCCGAAAAATCGAATTCGCAGGTTTTCTGGGAATGTGGGTAAAGGGAAAACAATGAAACGGAAATCAGGAGTAAAAGGGCCAGCGGTAAAGATGGCGTGCATCGCGGCACTTGTTGTAGCAGCACTGCTTCCATCTGTGCCAAGAGCGGATTCGCGCTGGGGTGCGAATTATTTCCCCAACGTGGAGCTTACAACGCAGGACGGCAAAGTTGTCCATTTTTATGACGATCTAATCAAGGGCAAAATTGTTGTCATTGATCTTATCTACACTCATTGCGTGGACTCATGTCCTCTGGAAACCGCGCGTCTGGTGCAGGTGCAGAAACTGCTTGGCGACGCCGTGGGCAAGGAGATATTTTTCTATTCCATCACAATCGATCCCAAACGAGATACGCCGCAGGTGTTGAAAGAGTATGCAGAGAAATACCACGTTGGCCCGGGCTGGACTTTTCTGACCGGCAAAAAAGAAGACATTGACCTGCTCAGCAAAAAGCTGGGACTTTACTCCAGCCCCGATCCTAATGACAGCGATGGCCACACCCCGGCCGTGCTGATCGGGAACGAACCTGGTGGTCAATGGATGCGGGACGGGGCCACAGACAACCCTCGCTTCCTGGCCAACCTGATCGGCGACCGATTCAACAACTGGAAGCTTTCGGCCAGGCAGGCAACCGGCGGCACGCCTCAGCCAGTGAGCTTTGCTTTGGACAGGGGACGTTACGTTTTCGCCACATATTGCGCGGCTTGTCACACCATAGGTCACGGCGACAAGATTGGACCTGATCTTCAGGGAGTTGTTGAGGTTCGTGATCCCAAATGGCTGAAACGTTTTATCCAGACCCCGGAAAAAATGATTACTGAAGGTGACCCGGTTGCTACGTCTCTCTTCGAGAAATATAAGCAAGTCAGAATGCCAAACCTACGCATGGGCGATGACGACGCCGCAGAGATCATTGCCTTCCTGAGCAAGCAGAGCAAGGCTCCCGATGGCCCTGGCGCTGCGAACAAAGTTAACCCAGGCAAGGCGGACGTGCTGATTAACCCAGATAATGCTCACCACGCGCCTTTGAGCACCGCACCGCAACCGTAAAGGCGGCAATAAAGTTTCTTCTTCAACTTTGGCTGCACTCCGGTCGATTTTTAGCGGGAGGGCGTGATTTCAGGTCCCTCCCCCGGCTGGCAAAGCTCGAGGATTTTCTTCTTTTTACCCTGCTCCTTCCATGCGTGATGGCCGCCCCTTTTTCCCTATTACAAGTCCAATCGGCGGCTCACATTCCGAATGCCGACGGGCTGTTAAAATCATTGGAAGAACGATGTTGCCCGGCTTGTGGCAAATGCATAATCACTGAGCCAACTCCGGATACAACTTTTGCCGTCCTAGACAGTTCGCCCTCTCATGCAGGATTGGTACAAAGACGCAATCATTTACGAAGTCCATGTCAGGGCTTTTTTTGACAGCGTGACTGACGGTATCGGTGACTTTGGCGGACTTACGCAGAAGTTGCCCTATCTGGAAGACCTTGGCGTCACGGCCGTCTGGTTGCTGCCATTCTGTCCGTCGCCGCTTAGAGACGACGGGTACGATATCTCCGATTACACGGACGTCCATCCGTCGTATGGCTCTTTAAAAGACTTCCAGCGCTTTATGCGGGAAGCGAAGCGCCGTGGTCTTAAAGTGATCACCGAACTAGTGCTCAACCACACTTCTGACCAGCACCTCTGGTTTCAGCGTTCGCGGCACGCACCGCCCGGGAGCCGGTGGCGAGATTTTTACGTGTGGAGTGATACGCCCGACCGGTATCGCGATGCGCGCATCATCTTTAAGGACTTTGAAACGTCCAACTGGACCTGGGACCCCGTCGCCAAGGCATATTACTGGCACCGGTTTTATTCTCACCAGCCCGATCTGAACTGGGAGAATCCGGAGGTCCGCAAAGCCATGTTTGCCGCGATGGACTTCTGGTTTGACATGGGCGTGGATGGTCTTCGCCTGGACGCGGTCCCGTATCTTTTTGAGCGAGAAGGAACCAATTGCGAGAACCTGCCGGAGACACATACGGCGTTGAAAGAACTCCGCAAACATGTAGACGAAAAATATACAGACCGTCTCCTGCTGGCAGAGGCCAACCAGTGGCCGGAAGATGCAGTTGCCTATTTTGGCAGCGGCGATGAATGCCACATGGCCTTCCATTTCCCTATCATGCCCCGGCTGTTCATGGGACTGCGAATGGAGGACCGGCATCCCATCACGGAAATCCTGCGGTTGACGCCATCAATTCCGGAGAGTTGCCAATGGGCAATGTTCCTGCGCAACCATGATGAGCTTACTCTGGAGATGGTCACGGACGAAGAGCGCGATTACATGTACCGTACGTATGCTCATGATCGCGAGATGCGTATTAATCTGGGCATTCGCCGCCGGCTGGCGCCCCTGCTGGAGAACGACCGCCGCCGTATCGAGTTGATGAACGCCCTGCTTCTGGCGCTACCCGGCACTCCGGTCCTTTATTACGGTGATGAGATCGGCATGGGCGACAACATTTATCTGGGCGACCGTAACGGTGTTCGCACGCCCATGCAGTGGAGTCCGGACCGTAATGCCGGCTTTTCACGCGCGAACCCGCAAAAACTCTACCTGCCAGTGAATATAGATCCTGAATACCATTACGAGGCCTTGAATGTTGAGACGCAGTCCAACAACTCACATTCATTATTGTGGTGGATGAAGCGCATGATCGCCCAGCGAAAGCAGCATCCGGCATTCGGACGGGGAAAAATGGAGATACTATTTCCCCCCAACCGCAAGATACTGGCGTTTGTGCGCGAATTTGAAGATGAGAAGATTCTGGTAGTGGCCAATCTTTCCCGCTTCACGCAATGCGTGGAGCTGGATCTCTCCAGACATCGTGATGCGGTTCCCGTGGAAGTCTTTGGCCGCAATCGCTTCCCTGCCATTACGGAACACGCCTATTTACTTTCGCTGGGACCGCATGCTTTCCAGTGGTTTCATCTCCAACCGCGTGAACAGAGCCAGGAGTCATTCTCAGTCGCTACGCGAGAGGAAGAAGTACCTGTCCTGACCGTGGATCCTCAAGAAATTTTCAACACTTCCACGCGCAACACCATCGTACGCCTGCTTCCACGTATGCTTCGCGCACGACCATGGTTTAGAAACAGGAACCGCACCATCCGTCTGGTACGCATGAATGACGTCATTTCCCTTCCTGAGACCGCCGCGCACATTCTGCTGGCCACCATTGAATACAGTGACGGTGAACCAGACACCATCCCCATTCCTCTTTCTCTGGCTATAGGCGACCAGGCCGCCGCGATTCTTAGCGATCAGCTCCACGGGGTTCTGGCGAAACTGGAAGGAATGCCTAATCCTCAGTCCCTCCTTTACGGAGCTATTTTTGATCGCCAGTTCGTGGATGCGTTGTTAAAGGCCATCCTGCGCCGCCGCCGTATCAAAGGTGAACAAGGGGACCTGCTGGGCACGCATACGCGAGCGTTCCGCGAAGCATGGGGACGCGTCCGATCCAACCTTGACCCCCAGACGCAAACCCAGGACATGCACAAAATCATTGTGACTCTGGGTGAAGATTTTGTGCTGTATCTCTATCGTGAAGTAGAACCGGGTCCAAATCCGGACCGGGAGATGGGCGAGTTCCTCACCAACCACACAAATTTCTCACACATTGCTCGCAACCTTGGCGCTCTGGAGTATCGCGTCTTACAAGTAAACGAAAGTGAAGAAGTGACCACTCTTGGAACGCTGACGTCCTACATCCGCAACGCGGCGGACGGATGGGTTTATACCCTTGACCATCTTGGGCTCTTTTTCGAACGCGCGCTCGCGGTACCCGAGGATGATCGCAGGCTGAAAGAGCTAACCGCCGGCACACCGCTGGCGCTTGCTTCTCAGCCAGTTCCGGCAATCATCACCGAACTGCTGGGTGGTTACGCTGAAATTGCTTCCGTGCTGGGACGACGCACGGCTGAGCTACATGTCGCACTCAGCAGCCATCCGGAAATTCCTGACTTTGCGCCTGAACCTTTTACTGAGTTCTACCGCCACGGTCTTTATCACGGCCTTCTCGCGCAACTGAACAGATCGCTCGACGCTCTTCGCCAACACGTGGACCAGCTATCCGGGTCCGCCCGCGACGAGGCGCTGGAAATACTGGAACGCCGGGACACTCTGCGCGACCGTTTTGGCTCACTGCGTGACACTCGCATCTCCGGAATGCGCACCCGGCACCATGGCGATTATCATCTGGGCAACGTGTTTTACACCGGAAATGATTTCATCATCGGCAACTTTGACGGCGATTTTACGCGCCCCATGAGTGAGCGCCGCATCAAACGGTCGCCCATTAAAGATGTGGCGAGCATGGTGCGCTCATTCCATTACGTCTCACACGCCGTGCTCTTCAATCACGTACCCGGAATTGTTACCACCCCGGATGTTGACTGGCGGCTGGAACGCTGGGCCAAAGCCTGGTATCAGTGGGTCAGCGCGCTGTTTCTGCGCGGCTACTTTGAAGCTGCCGCAGCTGGAAATTGTCTGCCTAAGACGCAGGAAGAAATCAAAGCTGTGCTGGATGCTTATACGCTGGAAAAAGGCTTAATTGAAGTTGAGTATGAACTTGAACACCGTCCGGACTGGGTCCGCATTCCACTGCATGGCATTCTGGAACAACTGCAATGAAGTTTCCCCGCTCAGCTGGAGTGCTGCTCCATCCCACATCTCTGCCGGGGCAATACGGCATCGGTGATCTGGGACATGAAGCTCAACAGTTCATTTCCTATTTGCAGCAGGGCGGAATCAAAATCTGGCAAGTCTTGCCGCTGAATCCCACCGGCTACGGGGATTCTCCCTATCAATCTCTCTCTGTATTCGCGGGCAATCCATTGCTAATCAGCCTGGAGAAGCTTGTTACAGAAGGGTTGCTGGATGCCCGAATGCTGAGTTCCCTGCCCAGCTTTCCCAAAGATAGAGTTGATTTCAGCCTGGTCATCCCATGGAAATTCGATCTTCTCCGCCGGGCCGCGGACAAATTCTTTGCTTCCGCAAGCGCTAACGACAAAAGCGCCTTCAGTGACTTCGTTGCACAGAACCAGGCGTGGCTTCACGACTACGCCCTCTTTATGGCTGCCAAAGACGCTCATCACGGGCGAGTATGGACTGAGTGGGATACGGAGCTCGCTGCCCGCGTGGCATCGGCACTGACCGCATGGAGCGAAAAACTTTCGGCTGAGATTGCGGCCTACAAATTCTGGCAATTCATTTTCTTCCGGCAATGGAGCGCCATTCGCACCGACTGCGCCAACCGCGGTATACGCATCATGGGCGACATCCCCATCTACGCAGCGCACGATAGCGCCGACGTCTGGGCACATCGCGACATGTTCTGGCTGGACGAAAAAGGCAATCCACTGAAAGTGTCGGGTGTTCCGCCTGACTACTTCAGCGCCACCGGCCAACTCTGGGGCAATCCCGTATATCGCTGGGACCAGATGAAAGCCACGGGATATCGCTGGTGGATTGATCGGGTTCGCGCGTCTCTCAACATGTTTGACATGGTGCGTCTGGACCACTTCCGCGGGTTTGAGGCCTACTGGGAAATCCCGGCGGCCGAACCTACCGCGGTCAACGGGAAGTGGGTGAAAGGCCCAGGCGCGGACATTTTTCAGGCACTCACCAATTCTCTTGGCCCTTTACCGGTCGTGGCTGAAAATCTGGGCGTGATTACTCCAGAAGTTGAAGGCATACGCAAGCAATTCGGCTATCCCGGCATGGCCATTCTGCAATTCGCCTTCAGCACTGACCCGCAGGCGCCGACTTTTCGTCCGCACAATTATGAGCAGCAACTGGTGGCCTACACCGGCGGTCATGATAATGACACCATGTTCGGCTGGTGGCGATCAGGCGTCTCACAGAGCACGCGTTCTCAAGCTGACGTAAAAAAAGAATACGAAGACGCGCAGAATTATCTGGGTGTGACTGGCGAAGAGCTTGACCGAGAAGTGAACTGGATTTTCATCCGGGAAGTGATGAAGTCCGTCGCCGATACCGTGCTGTTTCCCATGCAGGATGTGCTCGGCCTGGGCAGTGAAGCCCGCATGAACACGCCAGGCACCCTGGGCGGCAATTGGACGTGGCGTCTCAGCGAAGATGGCCTTCGCGACAAAGACCGGCAGCGATTAAAACTGTTCTCCGATATCTATCAGAGGTAGCTTGCGTTATGGCGCGTCTGTTATTTGCTGCCTGCGATCTCCGTGGTCGCCGAATACAGAAATTCCACGAATTTGCCGAATCCGGCGATCTGGATACGCTCGTCATTGCCATGGACGTGCTTCATGTCTTCACTACTGAGTACCGTGCCGATGTCATAGGCCTGCACGCCCCTGGCGCGCAGTTGCGCTGAGTCTGTGGCTCCCACCTGCATGATCGGAATGGTCGGTACGCCCGGGAACACTTTCTGCTGCGCCTGTTCCAGCGCATGAAAGCCGTCAGTATCCAGACCAGACGGCTGCGCGGTAGGACGGGCATGAGTGCTTTCCTGATCGACAATCTGAATCAACGGATCGTTAATCAACTTTGTTAACTCTGCCTTCAATGCATCCATGTTTTCGTCTGGCAAAGCGCGAACGTCAAACCGCGCCTCTGCGTCGGCAGGAATCACATTGGAACGGAAGCCGCCCTTGATGATGGTTGGCACCAGCGAGGTGCGCAGCATGGAGTAATACGATGGCTCGGTTGCGTGAAGCTTCTGCTGTGCATCAGGCTGCTCAATGTGGGCATAGATCGCGGCTTTGTCTGGAGTGCTGATCTTGGCCATCTGCTGGAAGAAACGCCGGGTAGTCTCATTCAAACGCATGGGAGCCTCCCAACGCGCAGTCTTATCAACCGCGCCGGCGAGGTGGGCGATTGCGTTGTCAACTCGCGGCGCCGAACCGTGGCCGCTGGTGCCATGCGCCACAAGGCTGAATCCGCGCGGTACTTTCTGGGTGGTGCTGACTGCTACATATTGCACCTTGCCGTTCTCTTCCTGAATTCCGCCGCCTTCGTTCAGCGCGTACTCACAGGCAATATCGTCCCAATGCTTTTCCACCATGAAATCTATGCCAAACTGAGTCGTGCCTTCCTCGCCTGCTTCCGCAAGGAGGATCACGTCACGATCTAAAGGAACTTTCAGCCGATGAAGCAGAAGGAAGACTTCGAGGTTGGCGGCGTCCATCGACTTATCATCAATGGATCCGCGCCCATACAGATAGCCATCTTTCTGGATGGCGGCAAAGGGGTCCACCGTCCATTTATCGCGCTCCACGCCGACAACGTCGAGATGCCCCATCAGCAGGAGTGGCTTCTTTTTGCCGTTGCCTTTTAATCGCGCCACCACGTTGCCGCGGCCAGGCGCCGATTCAAATATCTGCGCGGTAATCCCTTCGGCCGCCAACACACTCTTGATGTATTCAGCCGCCTTCACTTCATTTCCCGGAGGATTGCTGGTATCAATCTTCACCAGTTCGGTCAGGAAATGCAGGGCTTCATCATGCGCTTTGGCAAAGTCGGGCGCCTGGGCGGATGCATGGCCGAACAGTGAGAAAACGAGGAATGAAACGAGTACGAATCTGATTTGGGTTATCGAAAGAGCAGTGTTCATGGCCCGCCAAGACTAAAGCCTGGCGGCGGTCTCACGCAAGAGAGTTTCTAGATCCACGGCATTGTGTGCGCCGGGCAAGCCTCCCTGTGCAAGTTCGGCGCTGCCGCCGCCGCGTCCACCGCGTTCGGCAAGAGTTTGCTTCAGCAACTGTCCCATATTCGATTTCAAACCCGTGCTTTGTGCGAATACCAGCGTAGTCTGGCCAACGCACGATGCCAATAGAGCAACCACGTCCGGCGTGGCGGTCAGTTTTTGCGCAAGCAGTTTGACGAATACTGCATCGCGTTCCGGAAATACCGCCGTGATGGTTCGAGGCGATCCGGCTTGTGCTGCCAGCAGCTTCTCCGCCTGCAATTCCGCCAGTTCTTCCAGCAGCTTGTGCTGGGCTTTGCCCGCTGACTTAATTTCTTCGATGGCTTTACGGATCTGCTGCGGCAGCTCATGGATATGGGATGAATACAACGCGGCCGATTCCGTCAGCGTGGCGTAGTCTTTCCGCGCCATGGCGACAGCACGCAGCCCGCAGACAAATTCCACGCGCATTCCCTGCTTTACCTTCTCGGCTTTGCGAAGAAGGATGCAACCAATCTGCCCGGTGGCACGAACATGTGTTCCGCCGCAGGCACAGAGATCGAACTCCTGGATGTCGATAAGGCGCAGGTCGCCGGCCTGCTTTGGAGGCAGCTTGCGCAATCCGAGTTCACGCGCCTCTTCAAGCGGCACAAACCGGACCCCAACCGGACGGTCCTGCGCAATGACCTCATTGGCCAGACGCTCCGCTTTTTCCATCTGCTGAATTGTCAGAGATGACGTCTCCAGATCAATGGTGCAACTCTCGGCACCCATATGGAAGCTGACCGTCGGCATATTGAACAATTGAATGAATGCCGCAGAGAGAACGTGCTGACCGGTATGCTGCTGGATGTGATCGATACGACGGGCAGAATCAATCTCCCCGCGAACCATGGCGCCTTGGGGCACTGCGGACTGCGTGAAATGAATTACTTGACCGTCATCACCGTCGGCAACTTCGAGGACAGCCACCTGTTCTCCGCCGTCGACATATAGCCGTCCGGTGTCATGCACCTGCCCGCCGCTGGTGGGGTAGAACGCTGTGCGGTCCAGAACGACACCAGGTTTGCCGTCACGCTCAACGGTTTCAATCACGCGCGCGTCGAAGGAGAAGAGGTAGGAATCGTGATAGTAAAGGCGGTCTGTTGGCATTTTGTTGTTCTTGATCTTGTTATTGAAATCCCGAGCACAGTCGAGGGATTTTTCCCGGCCACTTGTAACCACCTCTAGTCTATCGCGGCGATAGGGATCCCTCACTGCGTTCGGGTTTAAAAAGAAGAAACAAAACAAAACTAATACGGCTGAATAATCCCGCCGATATTCCGTGTCGCTGGAGCACTCATGTGCGACGCAGGCTGCTGTGCGCTGATCTTCAAAGCATCGGCCGTTACGTCAATATATTTCAGTCCCGAGCCGGTGTTGAAGAGCACGACCTTGTCAGATTTTTTAAGGAAGCCCTGGTCGACGAGGGTGTTGTACGCGGGCAGACAGGCAGCGCCTTCAGGCGCGGCAAACAACCCTTCATGGCTGGCCCATTCTTTTACTCCGGCAAAAATCTGTTCATCAGAGACGGAAATTGCCGTACCACCGCTCTTTTTCAAGATATCAAGGATGATGTAGTCAGCGTACGGTTTGGGCACGCGCAAACCCGCAGCCAGCGTATGTGCGTTCTGGAACACCTCCATCACCGTCTTCTTTTCGTTCCATGCCCTGGTGACCGGTGAACATCCCTCGGCCTGTACGGCGACCATCTTCGGACGTTTCCTGCCAATCCATCCCAACTGTTCCATCTCATCGAAGGCCTTCCACATGCCGATCAACCCAACTCCGCCGCCGGTGGGATAAAAGATGGCATCGGGCAGTTCCCAGTTGAGTTGCTCAGCCACTTCGTAGCCCATTGTCTTCTTGCCTTCGACGCGGAACGGCTCTTTCAACGTGGAGATATCAAACCAGCCTTCAGCCTGTTTACGCTCGTTCACCATTTTGGCGCAGTCAGAAATCAAACCATCCACCAGCGTAACGTTGGCGCCGTAGGCCTTGCACTCCACAAGATTGGCAAGAGGAACATCTTTGGGCATGAAGATGTTGGCTTCAATCCCGGCAGCAGCGCTGTATGCGGCCAATGCGCTGGCTGCATTGCCGGCTGATGGCACAGCCAACTTCTTCAATCCATATTGCTTCGCCATGGTCACAGCGGCGCATAACCCGCGCGCTTTGAAGGACCCGGTGGGGTTGAGCCCTTCATCCTTTATATAGAGATTGGGATTGTGGCGGCTTTGCAGCATGGGTGTGAAGCCTTCACCCAGGCTGACGGGATGATCGCCCGGAAGGACTTCGTGATAACGCCACATGCTGGCGACCCGTCCACGCAGCGAATCCGGAGTGAACTTGCCTTTGAGCGGGGCAAGATCAATGCGGACATATAACGATCCGCCATCTTTGGGGCATAAAGTTTGGGGCTGGGCGGCGCTGATATGATCGCCGCATTTGGAACATTCAAGATATGCGATTTGGGCCATTGAAAAGATTTTAATCCTATTTCCTTTTTGCGGCCGGTTCTGGATTCTGCAACGACCTGGGATCAGAGAGGTTTCGCGGCGACGCTTTTTCCAGTCCCGCCAACATCTGGCGGCCACTCGCAGGGGTACCGACCATGTGCTGCAACACAATTTCACGGGCAGTAATCTTACGGCCGTAGATTTTTTCATTCGCTCCGTTGTCCTGGCGTAAGGTGGAACCTTCCAGAGAGACTCCGGCAAATAATCCACGAGATCGCGAGTAGGTAAGGATTTCGGCTTGCATGGTGGCGTCCGTAGCCGCCTCAGCATCACGACCCTTCGGTCCAACTGCAACCGCCGCGTCGCCGCCCAGCTTTACCTTGCTTCTGAGAATTGAGCTCACGCCCTTTGTGTTCACCACGAGCAAAACAAAATCAGTTGCCTGGCCACCAAGCTGAAATCCGATGTTGCCGCCTTCCAGGGCATACATTGACGGCGGTCCCCAGGGACCGGTGAAGCTGGCGCCGCTACGACACGACATTGCGCCGCGACCGTAGCTGCCACCTACGCCGATGGCGAACTTCTTTACCGACGGAAAGATGACCACGCACTCTGCGCGATCAAGCCAGTATTTGGGCACGCCGTCTGGAATATTGAGGATCTCAGAGAGGACTTCCCCGGAATGCTTCAAGCGGTCTTGTTCATGTTCCTGGGATTGCAAGGTGGCCGTAGCCAGAACTATCGTCATCAAAAAAAAGCACGTCTTCTTCATCAATTCCATCCTCATTGAGTGTGACCCATCAAGACCAAACATTGTAAACCCCGGTGCAAGTGTGCCTGAAAATTGATGCGGGATCTTCCGATACCTGTCACCCGAAAGTGCATGCCAAGGCAGTGTTAGCCCCTTGGGGCAGACGGGCAATTACGGGGATCCGACACATCCGATACCCTCGTGCAACGGCGCTGGTTTTGCTGTATCATTCGCGGTTCCACTCCTACGATTGGCAGGCGCATTCCCTATGAAAACACTACTCAGAATTCTCTTCTTCGTTAGTTTTATAGCCGGCATGAACGGGCTACTGCCGGCCCAGAGCAACGCATTAAAAGATACGAAAAAGCCTTCGGGCAAGCAGGCTCCGGACAAAAACACACAAAAGCCGGTGGAGGCCGCGGCAGCGTCAGCACCCGCTGATGCCAAAGGCGATGACCCGGCGGCGAAAGATCCGCTCCAGTACTTTCGCTTCCGCAATCTTGGGCCAGCGGTCGGTGGCGGGCGCGTAACATCCGTGGTTGGAGTTCCCGGCAAAGCAAACATCTATTATGCGGGCGCTGCCGGCGGCGGTGTGTTCGCCACACAGGATGGCGGCCTCTCATGGCGGCCGATTTTTGAAAAGGAATCCACCGCATCGATCGGTGCGATCGCTCTGGCTCCATCCAATCCAAACCTGATCTGGGTTGGGACAGGCGAAAAGAACATTCGCAATGACGTGATCACCGGTAAAGGCGTTTACTTCTCATCCGATGCCGGAGCTAACTGGAAATTCATGGGGCTGCGTGACGCCGGCCAGATATCCAACATCGTGATTGATCCACGAGATCCCAACATCGTTTTGGTGGGAGTGCTTGGCCATGCCTGGGGACCGAACGCTGAACGCGGCGTGTTTCGCACCACGGACGGCGGTCGCAACTGGCAAAAGGTCCTGTTCGTTGATGACGAGACCGGAGTCAGCTCTCTGGTGATGGACCCGGGAAACCCAATGGTATTGTTCGCCGGCCTGTGGCGCGTTCGCCGCTACCCATGGAACCTTGATAGCGGTGGCACGAGTGGCGGCATCTTCCGCTCGCTTGATGGCGGTTCTACCTGGAAGAAGATGAAGGACGGCCTGCCAGACGGAGCAACAGGACGAATCGGCCTTGCCGCCGCACCCAGCAATCCGCGCCATATCTATGCGCTGGTTGAAAATCTTAAAGGCGTGCTTTACGACTCGGTTGATCTGGGCGACCACTGGAAGATGGTGAGCAACAATCACAATCTGGCAGCACGCGGATTTTATTTCAGCGAACTTGAAGTTGCTCCCAACGACGAAAGCCGGCTCTACTTCCTCTCCTTCAACATTATGCTTTCTGAAGACGGCGGCAAGACAGCGCGTCCGACCTCTGCGCGTGTCCACGTTGATCATCATGCCATGTGGATTGACCCACAGGACCCGAATCGCATGATCAATGGCAATGACGGCGGCGTCTACGTGAGCTCAGACGGCGCGCGCAGCTGGCGCTATCTGGACAACCTTCCCATTGAGCAGTTTTACTCCGTCGCTGAAGACGATAACTCTCCTTACAATCTCTGCGGAGGACTGCAGGACAATAACGGCTGGTGCGGACCTTCCAACAGCCTGAGCCGCGGCGGCATTAGCGGCTTTGACTGGTACACGGTGGTCGGCGGCGATGGCGAATATATTGTCCCGGCGCACGGTAAAGACACCCACATCATCTATGCGGACTCGCAGAACGGATCCATCCAGCGTGTGAACGCGGAGAACGGCCTTTCCAGTTTCGTGCGTCCTTACCTGCAGGGCGTGCAATCCATGAAGCCTTCGGACTTAAAGTATCGCTTCAATTGGACCTCGCCCATTGCGGTCTCGTACGGCAACCCGAATGAGGTATACCTGGGCGGTAACGTACTTTTCCATTCCGCGGATGGAGGAAATCACTGGACGCCGATGAGTCCGGACCTCACGCGGAATGACAAATCAAAACAGATTTCCAGCGGCGGCCCGATTCAGTACGACCTCAGCGGCGCCGAAACGGTTGGCGCAGTCCTCTCCATGTCGATTTCTCCGGTTGATCCCAAGACCATCTGGGTCGGGACAGACGACGGCGTTGTTCAAGTAACACATGATGGTGGCGAACACTGGAGCAACGTGACCTCTGCCATGAGCAATCTGCCGGAGTGGGGACGCATTCAACAGATCGATGCATCCCCCTTCGACGCCAATTCTGCCTTTGTGGCGGTCGACTTCCACGAAGTTGAAAATAACAAACCATATGTTTTCAAGACCCATGACAGCGGGAAGACGTGGACCTCAATCGCGACGGGACTTCCCGGGGAAGATCCCGCGCGCGTGATCAGGGAAAATCCGAACAAGAAGGGCTTCCTGGTTCTTGGTACAGACACGGGACTGTTTATCTCAGCCGATGAGGGCAGCCACTGGACGGCGATTAAGAGTAACTTCCCCACCGTGCCAATCTACGACCTGAAGTTCATTAAACGTACGCATGATCTGGTGGTGGCCACACATGGTCGCGGGCTTTTCGTGCTGGATGACATCACGCCTCTGGAAGAAACTGGTGGTGACTTTGCCAAGAGCGACTTCCAGTTGTTCCCCGTTGCTCCGGCTGTGAATTGGCACGCATGGAACAAGCACGGCTTTGCCTCTGGCGGATATGTAGCTCCCAATCCGCCCACGGGCGCGGCCATTACTTACTATCTGCCGGCTGAAATTAAGGTCACACCTGAGCTGCGCAAAAAGGACCAGACGCCGGTCCGCATTACCATTGCAGACAGTACGGGCAAAACCATCCGGACCATGTATGGGCCTTCGCGTTACGGAGTGAATCGGGTGGCGTGGAACCTGCATTACGATGGTCCGCGAAAGCTCACCTTCCTGCCGCCCCGTGAAGGCGCGGAAGAAGAAGAGTTCTTCTTTGATCCTAATAGCGGTCCCACGGCACTGCCCGGCACCTACAAGATCACCGTCAACGTGAACGGCAAAACCCAGACACAGGCTGTAAAGGTTGAAACCGACCCGCGGTTCAAACTTGATCCGCAAGCCATGGACGCGCAGTTGAAGATGAGCCTGGAATTGCGCGACCAGGTTTCAGCGCTGAACGAGGCGCTCAATCGCCTGAGCAGCCTGCATAAGCAACTCACCAATCTGCAGGATCTCCTCACCGGCGATGAAAGCCAGGCGGGCGAGGTAAACGCAGCTTACAAACCGGTGTTGGACGAAGCACGAGCGCTGGACAAGAAGATTACTTCGATCCAGAATCCGCTTTACAACTCTGATATTCAACCGGGTAGCCAGGATGACGTCCACTACCTGCAGCGCTTCCATGATCGCGTACAGAACCTGATGCGCGGTGTAATGGGCGCCTATGGCGAGGCGCCACGGGACATTCAACTGGAAGAAGCAGCCGAAGTCCGGAAAGAGCTGGACCATCAGTTGCAGCAGTTCAATACGTTCCTGAACACCGAGGTTTCGGCCTTCAACAAGAAGGCCATGGAACACGGATCGAGCACTCTGTTCGCGGGCGGGCCGGTGGAGATTAAAGCCGGTGCGGGAGCGTCAGGGTCGGGAGCCGGAGAGCTGGAAGACGACAATCCTGATCAATAAATGATCCGGTCAATCGGTTGGGCGTGGCGGCAGGTTCGTCACGCCTTTCTTTTTGCCTGCTTCCATCTGGATTTTTCACAGCTGGCTTCTCCCAGCTAGCTAACGAAGAGTAGAATGACTCGTCTAAAAGATTACTCTTCACGTGGAACAGCAATTCACCCCAAATGTAACTGTACCTAGCTTTAGAAACCCAGGAGACAGCCAGTGAACGCGATTCGCTTTCTAGTGACATGTATCTTCTGCTTCTCCGCCCTGGCATCGGCCCAGACGGCGGAAGAGCTGGTGGCCAAAAACATTCAGGCCAAAGGCGGCATGGACAAAATCAAGGCCATCACCAGCCTGCGCACAGCCAGTGATCTGGACGCAGGCGGATTCAAAGCCGTCCTGGGTGAGGAGAGCAAGCGCCCCAACCTGCTCCGCACAACGTTCACGATCCAGGGCATGACGCAGATACAGGCGTATGACGGCTCCAGTGGCTGGCAGATTTCGCCCTTTCAGGGCAAGAAAGATCCACAGCTCCTGGGCGAAGATGATATGCGCGGACTGGTGGAGAGCGCTGACTTCGATGGGCCACTCGTCGATTACCAGAGCAAAGGCAATAAAGTCGAATATCTGGGACACGACCAGGTGGATGGCGACGACGCTCTCAAACTAAAAGTCACGCTCAAGAACGGCGACGTATTTTATTACTTCCTTGATCCGGATACGTTTCTTGAAATCGAAGTGGAAAAACAGCAGTTTATCCGTGGATCAGTGCGCGAAAGCGTGACCATGCTGGGCTCATACAAGCCGGTGAACGGCGTGATGTATCCATTCTCGATTGAAGCGGGCTCCAAGAATGATGCCGACAGTCGGGCCAAAATCACGGTGAAAAAGATTGAAGCCAACGTACCGGTGAAAGACGGCGACTTCAAAATGCCGGAAGCGCCGCAAGGCACCGCGCAACCAGCACCTAAAAAGCCAACGGCCAACTAATGCGAACCCTTTTGATGAGGACTTTTCTGATGATCATTGCGCGCCTACGCGTTTCCACGACTCTCTTGTTCTGCTGTGCCATGACCTGGATACTGACCGGTTCACTCATTGCGCAGACTCCCGCTACCGGCACCGAACATCCTGTGAAATATGATTCCGGCACCGTCTCCGGACTTAACGCTCGCAACATCGGCTCCGCCACCATGAGTGGACGTGTTGCGGCTGTGGACGCTGTGGATGAGAACGGCAAGATTACCCTTTTTGTGGGATCGGCAAGCGGCGGTGTTTGGAAGTCGATCAACGGCGCTACGACCTTCAAGCCTGTTTTTGACAAGGAAAAGGTGCAGTCGATTGGTGCGGTCACGATTGATCCTACCGACCACAAGATTGTATGGGTAGGGAGCGGCGAAAGCTGGGCGCGCAACAGCGTGTCAGTGGGCGACGGTATTTACAAGTCGACGGACGGCGGCGAAAACTGGACCAACGTTGGCCTGAAAAACTCTGAGCGCATCTCGCGCATACTGGTGGATCCCGCCAACGGCAACAACGTGCTTGCCTGCGCCACCGGCCACTTGTGGGACGACAACGACGAACGCGGAGTTTATAAGACAAGCGACGGCGGCAAGACATGGAACAAAGTACTGGCCGGCGCCAATGGATCCAGCGGCTGCGCAATGCTGGCCACCAGCCCGCAGGACCCCAAGACCATCTTTGCTTCCACCTGGGACTTCCGCCGGCAGGGCTGGACATTCCGTTCCGGCGGCCCGGGTAGCGGACTCTTCAAATCAACCGATGGCGGCGACCACTGGACGGAAATCACCTCTGCCAACGCTCAAGGCATGCCGGAGAAACCATATGGTCGCATCGCGGTGGCCGTGGCGCCTTCCAAGCCAAACGTGGTTTACGCGATGATCGAGTCAAAGCAGAGCGCGCTGTTCCGCTCTGATGACGCGGGCAAGACATGGAAGAAGCTTGATTCCAGCCAGTTTATGGTGTGGCGTCCGTTTTACTTTGCCAACCTGATTGTTGATCCGAAAAACGAAAACAAAATCTACAAGCCGGACCTGATTCTTCTGGTCAGCACGGACGGCGGACGCAGTTTTAGTTCCACGGCCAACGCGCACGGCGATTTCCACACCGTCTGGATCGACCCCGCGAACCCAAATCTGGTCTATGCGGGCGACGACGGCGGCTTCTGGTCAAGCGTTGACGGAGGCACGCGCTGGACGCACGCCATCAACCTGCCCGATTCGCAGTTCTACCACGTAAGCACGGATGACGCCGATCCGTATCATGTTTTTGGCGGCTTGCAGGACAACAGCGTCTGGATGGGTGATTCGTCATACCCCGGCGGCGTGACTAACTCACGCTGGGAAAACCTCTACGGTGGTGACGGCTTCTGGGTGTTCCCTGATCCGGCGGACAACGCGTACGTTTATGCTGAATCACAAGGCGGAGAAGTGGCCCGCGTGAACCGGCATACCCTGGAAGGACGCAATATCAAGCCGCAAGCCGGTTACAACGAAAAAAAACTTCGCTTCAACTGGAACACGCCGATCCACATGAGCCCGAACGAAAAGGGCACCATCTATATAGGCGCGCAATATCTCTTCCGCTCGCGGGATCACGGCCAATCATGGGAGCGTATATCGCCAGATCTGACCACCAATGATCCGGAAAAGCAGAAGCAGGAAGAATCCGGCGGTGTAACCGTCGATAACTCGTCCGCCGAAATGCACACGACCATTTATGCGATCAGTGAATCACCCGAAAATGGCCGCCTGATCTGGGCAGGCACTGACGACGGCAACCTCCAAATCACGCGCGATGGCGCCAAGACATGGACCAACGTGGCGGACAAGATCACCGGCCTGGGAAAGAACGCGTGGGTCTCCAGCGTGAAGGCCAGCAAGTTTGACGAAGGCACGGCGTACGCGACATTCGATCGCCATACCTTTGGCGACATGAAACCCTACGCGTACAAAACCACCGACTTCGGACTAACGTGGACTCCGCTCATCACACCCGACAGCGGTGTGACCGGTTACGCGCACGTCATTACTGAAGATACCAAGGACAAGAACCTGCTGTTCCTGGGAACCGAGTTCGGGATGTGGATCTCCATTGATGGCGGCAAGGACTGGGCACAATATCGCGGCAGCAACTTCCCAGCTGTAGCTGTGCGCGACATCGTAATCCAGCCGCGCACGTCTGACCTGGTGATGGCTACACACGGACGCGGCATCTGGATCATTGACGATATCTCATCCCTGCGCAAGCTTACTCCTGACCTGATGACCCAGGAAGCGGTGTTGCTTGATACCACCGCAGTGCAGTACCTGAGCACGAATGGCGGATGGAATGAAGGAGACGCAGCGTTCAGCGGACCCAGTCGAAGCAATTCTGCGTACATCACGTACTACCAGCGCAGCCGGCACATCTTCGGCGACATGAAGATTGAAATCTTTGATCCCGCCGGAAAGCTGGTGGATACCATCTCCGGCAGTAAACATCGTGGGCTGAACCGCGCCACCTGGTCGATGGCACTGAAAGCTCCCATTGTTCCACCGGCAGCTACCGCCGCGTTCGGCGCAGCCTCAGGACCGCGCGTGCTTCCTGGTGTGTACACCGTAAAGCTCACCAAGGGCGACAAGGTCTACACCAGCAAGCTGAATGTGGTGATGGACCCTCGCGCCAAGTACACAGAGGACGATCGGAAAGCCCAGTACGACCTGGCCATGAAGCTTTACAAGTCCATGGCTAAAATGAGCTTTGCCGTGGACTCCATGGTCAGTCTGCGTGATGCAGCAGCAGCGCGTGCGGCCAAATTGCCCGCGAACGATCCGTTGCGAAAAAGCCTGGAGCAATTTTCACAACAGGCCGACGCATTGCGATCAAAGATTGTAGCCACCAAAGAAGGAGGCGCGATCACCGGCGAAGAACGTATCCGCGAGTTCATGACCGGAATCTACGGCGACATCACCAACTATGAAGGCCGGCCAACTGATTCACAATCGGCCCGTGCCGACGCGCTGAGTCACGAGCTGGATGACGTGGTTAAACAACTGGATGAACTTACGTCGCGTGACCTGACCAAGATTAACGACGGTCTGCGGAAGAAGAAGCTGGAGCCAATCCAACCATTGACACAAGCGCAGTGGGAAAAGGCGCATGAAGACGAAGGTGGCAGCCACTCTGGCGAGGGAATGCGGGGCATCCGAGAGATCGACTAAAACCTGAATCTTTACTTGAACCGGCGCGGCTGAGAAATTGGCCGCGCTTTTTTTTTGCCTGCACAAGGTGCCCTGGTGCGGGCTTCTTCAGGCCACGATCTTGTTGGCCACGACTGCTTCACTGCAGTTCAAGGCGTCCAGACCAAGGAACCTGGCTCCTTCACCCAGTTCCTCTTCAATGCGCAACAGCTGGTTATATTTCGCAATGCGGTCAGTACGGGAAGCCGATCCGGTCTTGATTTGTCCCGCGCCCGTCGCCACTGCAAGATCGGCGATGAACGTATCTTCGGTCTCGCCAGAACGGTGGGAGATCACGGCAGTGTAGGCGTTGCGTCGCGCCATGTCGATGGCGTCCAGGGTCTCACTCACAGAGCCGATCTGGTTGACCTTGATCAGAATCGAGTTGGCGACGTCTTCATCAATGCCGCGGCTCAGGCGTTCGGTGTTGGTTACAAAGAGGTCGTCACCGACCAACTGGATCTTGTCACCGAGTTCGTCGGTCATCATATGCCAGCCGTCCCAATCATCTTCGGCAAGACCGTCTTCAATGGACACAATGGGATATTGCCGCACCCAGTCTGCCCAGAAGCGGACCATCTCCTGCGAAGACTTGGCCGATTTGTCAGATTTCTTGAAGACGTATTTGCTTCTGTCCTTGTCAAAAAATTCACTGGCCGCGGGATCAAGCGCGATGGCGACGTCTTCACCAACGCGAAAACCTGCCTGGCCGATTGCTTCAAGAATTACTTCAATGGCTTCCACATTGGCTTTGAGTGAAGGGGCAAAGCCGCCCTCATCACCAACTGCGGTGCTGTATCCACGCTTCTTCAGTACACCTTTAAGGGTGTGAAAAATCTCCGCGCCCCACTGCAGGGCTTCAGCAAAAGTTTCAGCGCCGACGGGCATCGCCATGAACTCCTGAAAGTCCACATTGCTATCGGCATGCGCGCCGCCGTTCAGGATGTTCATCATGGGGACGGGCAGCAGGTTGGCGCCCACGCCTCCGAGATAACGATAAAGCGGAACTTTAAGAGCAGCAGCACTGGCCCGCGCGCACGCCATGGATACCGCCAGGATCGCATTGGCTCCCAGTTTGGCCTTGTTTGATGTGCCATCCAGTTCCAGCATGATGTTGTCGATGTGGCGCTGGTTTGTGGCGTCCATTCCCTGCAAGGCGTCGGCGATTACGGAATTTACGTTGCCCACCGCATTCAATACGCCTTTGCCCAGATAGCGGTCATTGTCGCCATCGCGAAGTTCCACGGCTTCATGTTCTCCGGTGGAAGCTCCGCTGGGAACGGCAGCGCGTCCGATGGAACCATCACCAAGTGAAACCTCTGCTTCAACCGTGGGATTGCCGCGGGAATCAAGAATCTCCCGTGCGTGGACATCAACAATGCTCAAATCCATATCGACCTCTTAAGACCCGAGATTATAAATGAAGCCTTGCGCCTCGTGCTGTAATGCGCTCTGGTACTCATCCCGCGGCATTTCCTCGCCCTGCCTGGTTCTGTTATGTTCAATGCTTCAACCTGAACGCTTGAACTTCGATGCATCAGCCCTGGAGGGCGACATGTCAAATCCGCCGCAGCCTAATATTCGAATCCTGAATTCGCCGGAGTACCGGGACGGCTATGCCAATTCAGTGCAGGTCCGGGTAAGCGTATGGGACTTTCTCCTGATCTTTGGACGCCTGCAGCCGCAGAGCACAGAAGAGGTTGAAGTCCATAACTTTCAGGGCGTCTATCTCAGCCCCCAACAGGCCAAAGCGCTGGTCTCCATCCTGCAACAGAATATTCACCAGTATGAGAATGCTTTTGGCGAGATCAAGTTGGATGCCAATATCATGCCGACTGGCGGACCGATCCACTAATACTCTGATGACTGGCCAAGTGTGCGCAGCATGAGATCAGCCAAAAACGTACGCGCGCGCCTGGGGGGCGTGCAGCTTTTCTTCATCCTCTTCCTGGCAATCACCGTTCTTCATGCGCCCCTTCTGCACCTGCCCTTCTTCTGGGATGAAGCCGGATTTTACGTGCCTGCGGCCTTCGACCTGGCGCATTATCATTCCCTGATTCCTGTCACTACGCTTGACACGGGACATCCGCCGCTCCCGGCAGCGTACCTGGCGATGTGGTTTGGGATTTTTGGCTGGATGCCAACTGTGGCCCGCATCGCCCAACTCTTGCTGGCTGCGCTGGCACTGACCAACGTTTTTCTTCTGGCCAGAAAAGTTGCGAACCAGCCAGTGGCAACCGCCGCGACTATCGCAACCGCCATCTATCCGGTGTGGTTCGCGCAGAGTTCATTGACACATGCAGACCTGGCCGCCGCCGCGTTTACGCTGATGGGGATCAGGCTGGCGGTGGAGGAACGAAGATGGCCTTCACAATTGGCTTTCTGCGTGGCTGTTCTGTGCAAAGAGACGGCTATCATTACGCCGCTGGCGCTGGCTTTGTTTGAATTGGGTTTATCTAAGGTGAGTCGGCGGGATGCTGAAGGTTTCCCTGAACGCATGAAGCGGGCACTTCCCTACCTTACGGCCATTATCCCGCTATCACTCTGGCTGATTTATCACCACCATGTCACGGGAAGGTTTTTCGGCAGCGCTGACTTCTACCAGTACAACGTGACTCAGGCGATCACGCCAGTGCGGTTCGTGCTGGCGTTCATGCTGCGCATATGGCATCTGTTCGGCACGATGAACATGCTGGCGCTTACCGGGGCGATGATCGCGGCGATGTGGTTTCCGCCGGTAACCGATGAAGACGGCGAGCGCCAACGCATCGCCGTTCCCATTCAACTTCAGTTCGCGTTAATCATGCTGGCCCATGTGCTTGCGTTCTCCCTGCTGGGAGGCGCACTTCTCACGCGCTATCTGCTAGCAGCCTATCCTCTGCTGATTATCATCGCCGTGTCCACGTTGCGACGCCGCATCTTGAGCTGGCAGTGGCCGATGGCTGTTCTGGTGATTTTCTTTGTGCTGGCACTGTTCTTTGATCCGCCGTACCGCTTTGCTCCGGAAGACAACCTCACCTATCGCGACTATGTGATTCTCCATCAGCATGCTGCGGAGTTTCTGCAACAACATGAGAGTGACTCCACCATCCTGACAGCATGGCCCGCGACTGACGAACTTTCCAAGACGTATCTCGGCTATGTAAACGCGCCGCTGGCAACGGTTCCGGCCCGCGACTTTACGCTGGAAGAAATGTTGCGCGCCCAGGCTCTTCGCAAGCAATCCGGGAAGAGTAAATATGAGGTGGTGTATTTGTTTTCGACCAAATATGAGGCCGCTACATGGTTCCAGTCCGAACGGTGGGAGGCAGTGATAAGTAAGTTCTTCGACTACCATCGCGATCTGTCACCTAACGCGGCAGCGCAACTGCTAGGCGGCAGAGTGGTCTATATGGAGCATGTGAAAGCCGAATGGGTGGAGATCATTGAGATGGACCAGGCGGCGGTGGCGAGGCGGTGATGGTGGTTGTTAGTGTGAACCTATGCCTTGAGAGAATTCCCTGAAGCAGCATGGTTTACGATCCGCATTCTCGGGATGTTTCGACTACGAGCCGCGACTGGTTCGCGCGGCCTGCGCTCAACATGACAAGATGCGGGCGGCATGAGATTCGGAACAGCAGGTCCTGGGCCGTCTGCTTTTGCATCGCTAGGAAAAAACCCGGATGACGGCGATGTGAAAAGAAGGGTTATACCAAACATGACATAACGCGTTAACCACTGCGTTGAGTGCCCGGAAGTTATAGTTTTGGATGCCCATAAAAGTTATTGGCCCGAAATCAGAATTGAATCAGCTTGCTTTTGCTTCGACTTCAATGTGGGAGTGCACAGGCGCCACAGCGGGGGCACTCGCAACCACGCGCATGGTTTTCCAGTCATAGGCAAATTCGCGACCGCAATCCAGGCAAACCACATAAGTGCCAGTCTGCGCCGCGGCCTGTGACCGGCGCTGTCCGTCTTTCGCACGGAAAGGCTTGGCGCTCAGGGGAAAGCTCATGTTCTTGTGCCAGCAACCGAAGAGTGCGTCAAAGATTCTCACCGTCTCCTCCATATCCCTGGGATCTAAATCCCTGGGATCTAAAGCCAAACTAGAAGTACTGACTCACCCAGAACCATCGGCAACTCCGTCTGATGCTTTAGGAATCTGGTCTTGCCAACGTTAGTACTTCCGTTACTGCTTAGTGGTATTAGACACATTCCCGTTTCAAACGTTTCTTAAAATTGAGTGACAAAATGTGTCAACCGTCGCTCAAAATCTCCACTGTTTTCAATACGCAGAACGAAAGAAAACGGATTTGTTGCAGGCTTCCATTTAAATAAACGTAAAGCGTGCAGCCGGCCCCAGTGGCGTGAAAAAGAAAATCCTAAATCGAAACAAGGTAACTGGCCTTTCCGGCATCACAGTGCGAATGTGCCTCCGTGAGCTCCCGTCGGCGACCGCACAGGAATATTATCGCCTTTTGTTCGCCCATGCAAGAGCAAAAAAGATCGCCGTGATCGCCGACATCGCGCGACATCGCCGTGATCGGAAGATCAAACTCTTTTTGCCGCGGATTACGAGGATAAACGCTGATTAAAACGAAGGAACTGACCAGACAAGGAACTACCCACTCGGTTTTCTTATGATCCAGCGATGGACTGATGACTTGTACTGGAGGTAGCTGGCTCCAAATTTTCCGCTTAACGCTGGTTCTTCATAGCCCACAACCATCATGTGCATGATAAGCAGAAAAGCAAACGCGAGCAGGACGATGGATGGAGATGAAACGATCATGCCAGCGCCCAGAATCACAGCCGCTGCGCCGATGTACATGGGATTGCGCACATAGCGGTACGGTCCTGACACCACGAATTCCCGCGGCGGATCAAAGGGCGCGGGCGTGCCACGGCCGCGGGTGAGAAACGCCGCAATGCACGTGCCGGCAAGAAGCGCTCCTGCAAAGCCAATCGCGTAGCCTACGGGGCGTAGCCAGCGCGGCAGCGGTCCCGGGAACCTGCCGTCAAACGTGCGGGCCACCAGCGCCAGCCATGTCCATAGCCATACGAACGCCGCGGAGTAGATCACACCGCGGACTATGGTAAGACCTCTGGACAATCGAGATGCGAGCAAATGAGATGGCATGGAAGAACCGCCGCCCGGCAACACAGAAATCTTATTCCTTTTGCGCGACCAGCGCCGTGAGTCAACATCTTCCGCGGGCTTGCTCCCGCCGAAGACAAGCATGAACGACTCCTGGTGTAATATCGTGCTGGGAACATAGCCATGACGGATTCGGCCTTTGACAAAAAGGTTGACGAAACAATTGACTGGAAGAAACACGGTTTACGCATTGTTCATGCGGGCGAGTTGGACAGCAACACACCGCAAACGCCGGGTATGACGCGTGCCGAAGCCATCTCGCATGCGCGCGTTGGTGCGCAAAAACTCTGGGCAGGAACCGTGTTGGTGCACCCCAATGCCAGGACCGGCCCCCATCATCATGGCGAACTGGAAACAGTGATCTATGTGGTACGCGGCCGCGCGCGCTTTCGCTGGGGAAATGACCTGGAGTTCGTGGATGAAGCGGGTCCAGGCGACTTCGTTTACGTTCCTCCTTACGTTCCGCATCAGGAGTTGAACGCGCGCAAGGACGAGCCGGTGGAAGCCGTGATCGTGCGCAGCGGACAGGAGCCTATCGTAGTCAATCTGGATATTCCCAGCCCGGAAGATGCTCCCGGCAATCCCGAAGCCGATCCATTTCACTCCGCACCGAAGCGCTGAGTATCGACGACCGTTCAAATCGCCGTGATCGCCGTCATCGCACGACATCGCCGAGATCGGGAAAGCAAAACTCACCACTGATCAACAGAGATGACACAGATCAAAAACCCTTTACCGCTGATTAATGCAGATGAACGCAGATTGGAAATCAGCAGTCAGCCCACTCAGAAAAGCAAAGACGGGCCACAGCCGAGGGCGGCTGTGCCACACGAGCATCGATGAACAGCCGGAATTGGTTGATCGAAAAGACCGGCGGCAATATGGTCGCCCAGGTCCCACGGTTTATAGTCCGCTCGGAACAGTCGCTAACACTGCGCCGTTACGCGCGAGCGATTCTGGCTGAGGTTGGACAATAGCGGAAGGATTAGCTTTATAGTCGGCTGTCAATCGTCCTTGCTCGGGGCTTGGAATTTTCATGTGCCGCCTGGCTAAACCTTCGTCAGGTGGATTAGCGTCGGCGAGGAAGTCCCTTTCCCGAGGCCTCGGATCCAGCTGGTTCACGGAACGGTTCCACAGCAATGCGCTGGTAACGCACTTCCAGCACGGTCAGGTATTCTGTACCGCCCGGCACTTGAAGCACTACGCTATCACCCGCTGCCGACTTCATCAACGCGCGCCCCAGAGGTGACACCCAACTGAGGTGGTTGCGGTTGAGATCGACCTCGTCAGTGCCCACGATGCTTACCACTCGCTCCGCTCCCGCGGCATTGGCAAAGCGCACGGTCGCTCCGAAGAATGCCCTCGTCGCCGCCTGCCCCGCTCTCGGAGCTTCCGGGTCCACCACTTCCGCGGCTTCGATTCGCTTCGTGAGAAAGCGAATCCGCCCATCGATCTGCCGCAGCCGCCGCTTGCCGTACTGATAGTCGGCGTTTTCACTGCGATCGCCGTTGCTGGCAGCCCACGCCACCACCTCCGTCACGGCCGGGCGTTCCCTGGAGAGCAGAAACCGGTGCTCATCTTTGAGGCGCTGCAGCCCGTTCGGCGTTATGTAGTTCTTGCCTGGCGCCCCGGGCTCGTCCCGTTTCGGCTCTCTCGTAAACCCTTTTCGCATCTCAGTCCTTCCAGGATAAAGTCCTTCCTGTGACGAATCCAGTGGGTGCCCCAATGAACCCGGATGAACGCCCGATAAACACCGTAGGTTATCCGCGCAAATTATCGGCGTACGTTATCAGCGCACATTATCCGCGTAATCTGCCCGCATGGGAGTACATTTGCGGCCCTCACTGATTTTTTCACAGTTTGCAGTTCCTGAGCGATCGTATCCATCATCTCGAACCAGTGCCGGCGAAGGCATAGTGAGCGCGGAATTACCGGCGCAAAAAATCCCAGCTTCTACTGACCCAGTTGCCAGACCTTCCGGTGTCGCTATCCACATGTCGGCTTGGGGGAAATTGCGGCGTTTTCTCACCCCCACCGCGATCATATGTTTTCTGGGAAAACCGCTACGATCCCCCCTTTTGGACGTCTGTCGCATCTCATCAGATTGGTATAGGTTCCCGGGGACGCATCGAAAGCTTCCAGGGGCTGCACCCGAATCTAAAGCTGTGAAAGGAGAAATCACAATGAGCGCAGCAAATAAATCGGCGCAGACACGAACGTCCATTTCAGCTGAGCAAGTCCGGCAAATCTTTAAGGGACTTGAAACAGGCGACGGCGCAGCCTTCTTCCAACATGTAGTAGAAGATGTTGACTGGATCGTGATGGGCACTCACCCGCTCGCGGGCCACTACTCTAGTAAGAACGCTTTCATTGAAGGCACATTCGCCAAATTGGAACGCGTGCTTCCTGAGGGCGCTGAGCTGCATGTCGAGCATCTTCTCGTGAAAGACGATCAGGCGGTAGTCGAACTTCATTCATTAGCCAACGCGAAGAACGGGATGCGCTTCGACAATTACTACTGCTGGGTTGTGTACTTCAAAGACGAAGTGATCGTGAAGGTTCGCGCCTATCTGGATTCCGCAATGGTCGCACAACTGTTCGCGGAAAACCCTATCGCAGCGTGAATGGCATTATGGAATTTGATCGTCGGGCAGCATTGAAAGAGATGGGGATGACTCAGGAGTCGCGTCAGGGGAAGTCGAACTATGGCGACAACCCCGTTGCAACCAAGCCCAAGCCGGTGATCACTGGCGACAGCCAGGCTCAGGGTATCGCGAAGTTCGTCTCCGGGATGACCTACGAGGACCTTACTCCCGAGCGGCGGGAACGCCTCAAAGTGAGCGTGCTCGATTCTTTGGGATGCGCCATCACCGCGCTCGGAGTGCCACCAATCGCAGCGTGTCTGGAACAGGCAAAACAGTTCGGCGGTTCGGATGCTCGGTGCACTTTGATCGGCGGCGGAAAAGCGAACGTCGTCTATGCGGCTCAGTACAACACGGCGCTCGTCCGATATATCGACTTCATGGATAGTTATCTTGGCGGGGAGGAACTCTGTCACCCGTCGGACAACGTTGGATCAGTCCTGGCCGCGAGTGAGCACGCGGGACGATCAGGCAAAGAGTTCTTAACCGCCCTGGCGGTTGCCTACCAAGTCGAGTCCTCGCTAACCTCCAACGCGTCATTCATGGCCGACGGGTTTGACCTTACAACTCAGCTGTCATTCTCGATAGCGGCCGGAGCCTCCAAAGCGCTGCAACTGAACGAGGCACGAACTGCCGCGGCCGTCGAGATTTGCGGTGACGTCATTCCGCTGTTGGTCGTGCGCACCACACCGATCTCGCAATGGAAAGGCTTGAACTCGTCCCAGGCGGCCTTGGCGTCCATGCACGGGGTCTTTCTGGCGTCCCGCGGGGTAACCGGGCCTAAGTATGTAATCGAGGGACCAAACGGGCTGGCGCAGGCGCTGGATAAGTCGATCCAGGTCGACTGGGACAACATGAAACTCGATTGCTTCGATCGGCTTGTTTTGAAGACCTACAACACCGCGATTCCCGCACAATCAGCCGTCTTTTGTACGCTCGAATTACACAAGGCTCAGCCGTTTGATCCGGAGAACGTTGTAAGCATCGAGGCTGAGGTTTTCCAAGACGCCTACGATTTCACCGGGGGTGGACGCTTCGGCCCAAAGAAGAATGTCCACACAAAGGAGGACGCCGACCACAGCCTCCCCTACCTCATGGCTGTTGCACTCCTCGATGGCGATGTGCAGACGGCGCAGCTTGAGGCCAGCCGGATTGCGAAGAGCGACGTCCAAGACCTGCTTCAGAAGGTCACGGTGAGACCCGACGATAGCTTTACGGCACGTTACCCAGATGAACTCCCGAGCCGGGTGACAGTCCGGCTCGAGAGCGGCGAGTCGTTCACGCACGAAATCTCAGACTTCTCTGGGGATCCTGTTCGACCATTCAGCTGGAAGGAAGTAGATTCGAAGTTCGATAAGCTAGCGGCCGGCCATGCCACCGAGAAATCGCGCCAAAAGATCAAGGATGCCGTACGTTCACTCGAAAATATCCAGATCACTGACCTGATGAAAATGCTCAGCGAACTCCAGGCATGACAGTCGTAGGCTCGAATCAGAAGGTAGCTGATGACTATGACTCAATGACCGCCATCTGGGGCAAAGGCATAATCAACGGCGACCAGTTCGTGCAAGTCGTTTATTTGTCCCTCTGAGCCCTCCGGGAAAGATCCCAACGACCTAAGGAGCAACAAATGAGTAATTCGATGAAGCCTATGCGAGCAGTACGAGGAATCTCTCAGTCCCTATGCATCGCTTTATTGCTGTTTACGTGCGGCGTGCTGTCAGCGCAGAACCAACCGCATCGCGTTCGGAATATTGTTCTGGTTCACGGCGCCTGGGCAGATGGTTCTGGCTGGAAGGGCGTCTACGACATTCTCGTCAAGGATGGCTACAACGTCAGCATCGTCCAAGAGCCGGAGACGTCCTTTAATGAAGATGTGGCGGCCACGAAGCGCACGTTAGCCCTGCAGAATGGACCATGCATTCTTGTCGCTCATAGCTACGGAGGAGCCGTAATTACGGAAGCGGGCACCGATCCATCGGTTGTCGGCTTGGTGTATGTCGCGGCTCACATGCCGGATTCCGGCGAGAAAGAGTCAGAGGACGGAAAGCGCTTTCCGAGCGACCTCGCCAAATCGGGCGCCATGAAGACAACGTCGGACGGTTTCACCTATATCGACCCGGCGCAATTCCATGAATTGTTCGCAGCTGACCTTCCCGCTGACCGGGCCGCATTCATGGCGCATTCGCAAGTGTTCAACTTTGCAGACAATTTCTCAGCGACGATCACCACCGCTGCCTGGAGGACCAAACCGAGCTGGATGCTGGTGGCGGGAAGCGATCGAACCATCAGCCCGGACCTGGAACGTTGGTATGCCAAGCGCGCCAAGAGCCACACGGTCGAAGTGGCAGGCGCGAGTCACTCAGTCTACGTCTCGCATCCAAAGGAAGTTGCAGATGTGATTGAGAGTGCCGCACGTGCGGTCTCGAAGTAGCTCGGACTCCGAAGCCGGCACACATAAGGCCGGCTTCCCTCGCCACGGAGTGACCATCCAAGGCACAAATATCCAGCAATCAGGAGTTTCAATCCCGTCTAGGGTTCAACAACCACTCAGTGAGGTAGCGACATATGCCAATTAGGACTGTTACGTCGAGCGGCGTCTCGAGCCGCAAATTCTTAATCGGAGCAGGGGCACTAAGTATCGCGTGTGTTCCGCGTCCTGCACACTTTTCCCTCATACACGAGCGAGTTTGATCCGGTAACCCTGCCTCCGTATGGCAATGGAACGTTAGCGCCTGGCATCCGCTCCCTCATGGTGTTCAACATTAACGGGCTTTCCATGCATGTGCTTGAGGCGGGATTCGACGAGCCCGATTCGGTACCCAGAAGTCGGTTTATCGGAAGTGTCATCAATAAAAAAGCGTAGTCATGAATAACTCGCGGTCCAGGTTCCCGGGAATCAAAGTCTGACCAGACGGCTGGCTTATGGTTAAAACGCATGGTGACCCTGGCAGGAGTCGAACCTGCGACCTGCGGTTTAGGAAACCGTCGCTCTATCCATCTGAGCTACAGGGCCACGGCGGGTAACTCCTAATATCGTAACACCTTACCTCAACTTCTATTATTGCCGTCTACAAGGCAGTGAACGTCTAGTGAACATTAGCAGCACGCGCCGCTTTGTCCAGAACATTTGCTGCTTCTTCCCGTTTACGGCCGATCTCGACCACGCGTTTAGCTGCAATCGCGCGCCGGTCCTGGCTGCTGTTTTTGATGTAATGCCGCTCGGTCACCTGCGTGCCGGAGTGACGAAGCATGAGTGATGCGACCTCGGGATCTTGCTCTGCGCTGATAGCCGTGGCGGATCCCCTGCGGAACGCGTGAAAGCCGTACCAATGCGGTAAAGACTCATCGCGTTCGAATGCGTGTTCCACCAGGGGCCCGTGATCGACTTTCCTCTGGTGGCACACTGCGCATCTGTTTAGAGCCGGAGCGAGCACGCGCCGGGCAAGGTTTTCCAGATTGATCGGCTTGGCCGTCTTGCCGGGAGCCGTCTTACCGGAGAAAATCAACCCGGAATCGACGCCGCCGCAATACGTCCGGAAGTTTTCAACAAGTTGAGCGAAGAACGCGCCCAACTTGGCCACGTCTGCGCTTGCCTCTGTTTTGGGGGCCGTGAAATGCCCTTTCCAGTAAGACTGCTTTACGTGGATCGTCGCTTTGCCTTCTTCGCCTGGGCGATAGTCTTCCCAGCGAACGGAGCAAAGTTCCCCAGCCCGCAAGCCACCACCGTAAGCAATGGCTACGATGGCCTTATCCCGTGGTGATTCAAGCAGACAGAGCAGCCGCACAACTTCAGCCGCCGTGTAAGCGTACGTCTCTTCACCCTTAGGTAAGCCTTCAGGTAGATCAGCCGTCGCGGGATTCTCAGCCAGCGTGTAAAGCCCGTGGTTCTTTGCCCACTTGAAGACGGCGGACAAGAAACAGCGGATATGCTGCATGGTTGTTTTCGTCAGGGCAGGATTGTCGCGCTTGATTTCCTTCCAGAGCATGAATGCATCTGCCCGACGGTACTCGCGCACAAGTCTTGAACTGATGCGCGGCCCCAGGTGAATACGCCAGATGTCCCGATAGCTCTTCAGCGAAGAGGGCCTCAGGTAGCTCTCGACATCCGGGAAGTACTCGCGTTCGACCACAGTTCCAATCGTATGAGACGCGACGGCGCCAGCCTTCAGACCTTCATTGAGTGGCGAAATGATCTCCGCCGCCCCCTTCGCGATCTCATCAGGCACTCTCAATTTACCGCGGCGGTCCTTCCGTCGCCGGTGGTCACCTGTCACTTCACCCAAGACCCGGAAGCGTAACCTTCGCCTCGGGCCGCCAGGCTCGATCACCGTTTCACGCCAGCGTAAAACCCATTGGCCATTGTGAATGGTGATGCATCCTTTCTGTGTTCTTTTTCTCGTCATTTTCTCCGTTCCTTTTCCGAGAATGCGCCGCTATGCCTGTTGGCCAGCGACGGGGAACGATTTTACTTTGCCGCTCTGGTTCTCTGATAGTGGCCGGCAGCCATTTTCTATCCAGGCGTTGATCACGGCCTCGTTGAAGCGAACGTAGCGCCCCAGGCGAACACAGGGGATACGCTGGCTCTCCGGACACCGAGCCCGCGTCCGCTCCCGCACCCATGAGGCCTTAACTCCAAGTCTCGCGGCCAGCTCTTTTTCGTCAATCAACTTCATTGTTTTAGTCCTATTGTTCTTCAACTGTTCACTGAGGTATCTAACTTGCTTCGTTTCAACTGCTCAGCCGTGACGTACGGTTAAGTTAACTGCCGTTCAATTTTCTTTACTACATCAAAGATGTCTTAGCCGATTTAAAAAATGCCCGCAGCCCTCGCAAAGCCACGGGCATTTTCAAGGAGACAACATTCTGCGGAACCATCCGCTGCGACTGTCTGTGTTGCAATCTCAAATCTGTTGCCCTTCTCTCAAAGCGTTCTTAAAAAGTCCTTCTCATGTATCACTCAATCCAAACGAATCCGGGTTAAGTCGGCACAAAGAACACGTCGAGCTAACCGTCGCCCGAACGAGAAAACTCAAAAGGATCCGGTATAAAGCCGTTGCCACTGAAGTTTCCGTCATGAGTCGCGAGCCCCGTTTGGCTTCCGATGGTTCGGAAGTTGGTCGGCTGCTTTACGTGTGCCCCGCGTAGGTTCTGCAACTATCTGAAAGCGTCTTTCTTTCCGTTCCGAGTTGGTTGGTATTCACTCCCAATTACCCCGGCCGCGTTTCAGACTTGCCAACAAACCCCTAACCACACACGCCGCATTACTGCGGAGAACTGAATAAACTGAAAAGCGCCCCGAACACCAGTTGCTCTTCTAAGTTAAGAGCTGCTGTTGCTCGGCAGGTTCGTTAAACACCGGGATTGGTCCATCAGCTACCGGAGTCACCCCATCCTCAGGCTCAACCAACCGGACTTCGTCGCTACGCCCTTCGATCACGTCAAGGTCCTCATCCGCGGCGGAGAGCTCGGGTTCCTGAGGTTCTTCCCAGGCCTCCTCCTCGTCATACGATTCAAGCCAATCAGCGACAAGGCGTAGAAGCTTCGAATCGTCTCGAGAAAGCATGAAACTTGGATCATTGAATGGATAATTCTGCGAATAGATGGCGGCCCTGCCGTCTTTGGCGATTTCAACAACGGGTCCACCAATGCTTCCGATCGAGAAAACCATGAAATCCAAGCTGTCGTTCATCGCGAACATTTGTGCAATCGTCATCGCCGCCCCCAAGAAGTTTCGGGATCAAACCACTGGCCGATTGGTTCTGCAAACATACCGTCTTGAATGGCAATGGGATGTTCGGGTGCGGCATTCGCGGATGCGGGGCGCTCGATTTTGACGGGCTGTGCGTTTGCCGGAGCGAACAGACGATATCCACAATGGCGGCGGCCGTTAACACGCTGGTCGCGAACTTTGCGAATGTCATACCCGGCTTTTTTGAGTTCTGCGAGACGAGCTTGGTATTGCAAAGCTATGTTGCCAAGATCCAAAGAACTCACTTCGACCCCGGGGAGGAGGCGCCTTAAAATATCTCCGCGTTGGCCCCGGAACTCGAAAGCATCGGAAACCGTCACTGGCGCACTCTCGACTTGTGCGACCGTCTGTTCTCGTGATACGTTGTTTTTGTTCAAATTTTTTCTCCGAAGCCGGCTGAGAGTCTGGAAAACGACAGCCGGCTTCTCTGTTTTAGCGGTGTTCCGCACTACCCAATTGCCTTAATGTTGGCTTGGCACATCCGAAGTTATTTTCAGCAGGCAATGTTCCCACGACGATCTCTGGTTGATGAAGTTCAACCAAGACACTTCTAACTCCTTGCCGAATGGCATCAATATAGGTCGCCTTAAGGGCAGACATCTCAGTCTCGTTAAGCCGCAGCTCATCGATTTCGGCGAGGCATAAGCGATGCTTCGAGATGAGAGCAGCTCGGGCTGCTTGCGCCTGCGTATAACCGGTCAACCGTCGCCAACGCTTTAGATCTGCACCTGTCAAAGCGATCCTTTCGGCTACGGGCTACATAATGCCAGAAAGGGAGGTTGGCGAATTGTCCATTAAACATTTTTTTCGGGGGTTTCGTAGGAAGTTTTGTGGACGACTATTACACCGCACTCTACGAATCGAAGAGTCCGAGTTTGAAAGGAATGTCTGGCTTAGCGGCTTGAAACCGCAGCCTTCCATGATGGATGTTTTAGCACGTTCTGAATACGTTTCTTTATCGCTGCAGGACTTTCAGACTTGACGTTTTGGTTTTTGTTAGCCAACTGTGCTGCCAGCAAGAGCTTAGTGAGCAAATAAATCACCTTGCGTGGCGGCAACTGCTGACCGATGTTATGTTGAATCATCTTTGCGCAACGCTCCAGCAGAAAATTGGGTTTATCTCGGCCAAACTTCTTCACATTAACCGATTTGATTCGACGCTCTAGTTCAGCCTGGATCAGCTCGGCTTTTGATTCAATCTCGGCCGCTTCTTTTGTGAGAGATTCAACAGCAGTCTGGTCGTTACACATAACATGAAAGTCAATCGCCGCCTGCAATCCGGCTACAGCTCTCGATTTCGCCGCATTAACCATGTCTTTCTTTAGTTTAAATTCCCTTCGGACGTCTTCTGCATGAGCCTGAAAACGATGTCGGGCTGCATTACAAATGTAATTGCGGAGCAAGTGGGCCGTATTCTCGCACATGTCCTCGTGTTGTAAGAACAGATCCATCCCCATCACTCGGCAGAAGGGACGCGTGCGCAGGAACCGCTTAAAATCTCCGATGTATTCTGGGGTTGCGTTCACAAATACCGTCGGCGCGGGCAAACTCATTTGCAGTAAAGTCTCGCCTTCCGCGTCCAACACGTCTGCTACGCAACTTTTGTTCGTGATTGCCGTTTCCATCATTCCCCTTTGCACAGATCTTACGAATCTGATCCGTTTTTCTAACGCTTCGATTGTTCTGTACGTGCAGTCTTCTTCCACCGTGCTTTGCTTGCCTTGCGAGCGCTTGCACTTCGCTCTTCTGGTGTCAGGGCTTTTGCCCGAATCGTTCCGCCAAGCCTTCCGCAGGAGCGAAAAAATTCCAATAACTCTTCGGGATATTCCGGAACTCTGTCCATAGACGATTTCTTTGTCATCTACACGATCCTATTCCTAGGGGGCTACGCACCATCAAAAAAAGTGAAACCTAACAGAAGTAGTTAACAGAGCAACCTGGGCTGGGCTCGAGTTCATGCAGGTAACGATCAAAGAGCACAGATTTTGATGGCTACCTTGCCCGACTCAATCTCCAATTGTTTGGAACTTCGTCTGTCGCCACAGGAGCGCATTGAATGGTTTTCCAATGCGCTTGGAGTAGCTTTCGATCTAGAGATCATCGGCCTTGAGAATCGATACGAGGCTCTGATTGCCAACGCTCATGTTCATCTTGGTGACAATTTGCGAGCTGCCGAAATATGCCAGAAATCCTTCCTAAAAGCTCGGGATAAAAAGGATCGCCACGGGATGGCGATAGCTCTTTCTTCGTTAGCAGTGGCATATAGGCATTTAGGACAGCTTTATCAATCAGCTACGTGCTGCATACAGGCGATTGAACTCTCGCAAAGCATACCGGATCAGCGAGCCGAGGGAAGGGCACTCGGCAATTTGGGATTGACATATTCGAACATGGGAAAGAATCGCGACGCGATAGAGCTATATGTAAAACGCCTTGCTATTGCACAGCAGACAACCGACTGCAGGGGGAAAGCAATGTCCTTGGGAATTTGGGTTTGGCCCATGCTGAACTGGGGGAAACCGATGCCGCCGTTGGTGTCCTTGAACGTCAACTAGAAATCGCAACCAATATGGGTGACCTTCGCAACCAGAGCAATGCCTTAGGGAACCTTGGGTTGGCCTACTTCAAGAAGAGCGACATCAACCGTGCAATCGCTTACTATGAACGTGACCTCGTCATCTTAAGTCGAATCAACTATAAAGCTGGGAAGGTCACAACTCTCGGGTGGTATGCTCAAGCAAGTTACGCGCTAGGGGATATCCCTTTTGCTTTCGAACAGGCAAAGGAAGCGATCAGCATTGCTCAGGATATTGGACACAGGCGCGGAAATGGAAATGCCCTAGGGGTATTGGGCACTATTTACATGCGATGGGGTGACGCACAGCGTGCTGAATTGTGTTTCACCGATCAACTCGCGCTTATGCGTGCCGTTGGCGATCGAAAGGGTGAAGCGAACGCACTGAGTAACATGGCGCTTCTGGACTGGACACGTAGAGAGAACCGGAGTGCAATCGCTGAAGGCGAAGCGGCAGCGGCCATTCTCGAGGAAATCAGGGATCCTGAAGCCGAAGGGCTCCGGAAACGATTGCACGAATGGCGATAAGAAGGGGATGGGTAACAGGCTTCTCCTGCCGACCACGGAAATTTGCCGGATCAGCACTGGGAAGTCGGCTTCCTGGAGCCGCATCCAACCTGATGTGCGGATAACCCTACCGAATAGCGGAAATGGGTACCGTGCGGATAACAGAAGATTACCGCACAACCGGAGCGATCTCCAGGCAGTCGGCTGCAAGCCTGTCTGTCAGGCGGAGCAGGTGGCTGGCGAACACCGCTCACCGACCAACTAATCCTCGCCGGCCATAGCGTCTTCGAAGCCCCGGCGATTTCAGAAGTGTTTGCGTTGGCGGAGCACCATCCGGGAACGCAGATAATTATCGGGACTGACGTTCATGATGCGCGGGCAAAGATCATTCAACAGCATTACCCGACGATTCATTTCAATGAGAATGCGGTTCTGAGCGATGTTCTCTGGGAGCTAGCTTTACTTTCCCCATCTCGTAACAAGTCGGTTCAATAGATAGGTCTTTTAGCCCAACTATCTATTTAGACCCTTCCGGCTTTTCACCTTCCCGCCAGGCTTGAACAGTGACTTTCAGGAATCACATAAGTAAAAAAGTAGTTCTTGCCATAAACAATCGAGCCTGTTAGCTTCTTCGATTCAGAGTACCTGAATTGCCATTTAGGAATGAAGGAAGCGCAACCGATGAGAGTCACATGTTACCTACTATTGCTAGCATCACTTCTTGGCACCACTATTCAGTCGACTGCCCAGGCGATCAATGAAGAGGGAATCAAACTATACGGTTCCTTCCATGGTGGTGATATCGATCAAGTGAATCTAGCGAGCGGCCACCTGGAAGTTCGGATTCCGCTAATCAGCTATCCCCAGCGTGGCGGAAAGCTGAACCTGTCATTCAGTGCACGGCTGAGGAGTGCGATTTGGACCAAAACAAAAGATTGCAACACGTTTATAAAAGGCCCCTGCGTGACGACCTGGGCGGTAAATAACGTGCCTCCCATCTTTGGCAATACGAGCGCTCCCGCGGGTGGTCCGCCTGTTTTTCAGCTTGGGGCTGACCAGGCGCCACCCAGTTTTATTTTCTATCCTCACGGTGGGGCCTTCTATGGTCCGGACCGTGCACAGCATCCATATGTAGAACTTAGCCCAGGTTCCTCGAATTTGAGAACGGTTGACGCGACCGGAGTCGGCATTACTTTGTTGGACATTACCCACCCCCAAAGTGCTCCGGCCGTGGCTCTCGCGGACGGCACTCACACAATTCCACTAGGTACACCCCCGGGGGCTGCAGGAACAATATTTGAAGACACCAGCGGTAATCAGATAACGTTCAGCAATTCCTCTATCGTTGATACTATGGGCAGGAGCCTTACCTACCCGTCGGCTGCTGTTAGTGCGCCAGATTTTGTCGGTTGCACCGGCGAGCTGCCTATCGCTTTCGCATCGGTCTGGACGGTTCCCGGTGCTAACGGAAGCAATAACATTTTCAAGTTCTGCTATGCGAATGTTTATGTATATGCAGGCCTTTTATTGACAGAAGATCAATTTAATATTGAGCCACAGGGTGATTTTCCGTCTTTGCAAAGCATAGTCTTGCCCGACGGCACTACGTGGACTTTTGCGTACAGTCATGCAAACGCCCAAGGAATGAACTGGGGCGACTTGGTGAAAATCACGAACCCAAATGGTGGCACGATCTCCTACAGCTGGAACCATATTACCGGCTGCGTAAATCCAGCCAGTACCATCAGCTTGAGTGGTGCTGTTAATACCCGAACTGTCGACGCCAATGACGGAACAGGGCCCCATCAATGGACATATTCAGGGTTTGGAGGCAGGGCGATCGTCACCGATCCCCTGTCGAAAGATACCGCTCATACTTTTACCGATCTCGGCGGATGCTCGCTCTATGAAACTCTCACGCAATATTATGATGGGCCTCAAACTGGCGCTCCCGTTAAGTCTGTCCAAACCGAATACGCCACTGCAGAATCCAATGCTGGTGTTCCTCTCGGAATGACTCCCACGGCAAAAAATGTCCTGCCCACGCGTGTGACCACAACATGGAACACTGGTGTCGCGACAAAGAAGGAGACTGATTACGACCCAGGCTTCAACGTTGGGACCGGTGCGCATGGCATTTACGGGAAGCCAGTGGCTGTACGCGTGTACGATTTTGATCAAGGTGCTGCTGGCGCGTTACTCAACACCACTCAAACTAGCTATAAATGGCAGTCCGACCCGAATTACCTGACGTTTAACGTGCTGAATACGCCCAGTTTAATCACCGTGCTCAATGGAGCGAGTAGTCAGGTTGCTCAAACTAAACTGAACTACGACGAGACTCTGCCATCGTCATCTCAAGTCACCACCTCATTCAACCTCAATCCCGCAAACGGCAATTTTCGCGGCAACGTCACCACTGAGCAACACTGGTTGAACGGTACGGCATTTCCCACCCCACAATGTCCCGTGTCGGTCACCAACAGCTTCTTACCCGTCACCAGGAATTACCTCGATACTGGCTTGATTAGCAAGACGGTTGATGCGTGTGGCCATAACTCAACATTTCAGTATGCCCCAACTCCTTCTCTGGGAGCCGGAGCCTACCTCAGTACGTCATGTAACCACTTAGGTCAGTGCAGCAATTTCACATACGATTTCAATTCGGGTGCAACCACGAGCGTAGCCGATCCCAATAGCGCAACGACATCACAAACGTACGATAATGTTGGCAGGCTTAAGTCCATCACATATCCTGACCAGGGAGAATCGGATTTTTATTATCCCGATGCGGTGACGGTTGAGAAAAAAGTTGTTATCAACCGGAGTCAAAATCTCTGGGCAGACGGTTTCTTCTACTTTGACGGCTTGGGCCGCACCACTCAATCTCGCATGGTCACTCCTCCCTGTGATTCCTATGTCGATACTACGTATGACGCAATCCGGCGAGTCAGCACGGTTTCAAATCCGCATTGTGTCACCCCAGGTCCAACTGACGGAATCACCACCAGCGTTTATGATGCGCTTGGCCGCGTGACCCAGACCACGCTCCAGGACGGCAGCTTTTCCACCACAGACTACAGCCAATTCCCAATCGTCACTTTCAGAGATCCGACAGGAAATCAGCGCCAGAGCCGAACTGACGCACTAGGTCGCCTAGTGGAGGTGGACGAGCCTGGCACCCCGAGCACCTTTGTTGCCAACAACTACGGCAATCTAGCGGTCGATGGAAACTTTAGCGTCTTCGGTCCTGCCAATGACATTAAGTGGCAGACCAACACGCATGGAGCCACCAACACTTTTTATTCCCTCAACATGCAGGACGATGGGAACCTAATCAAATACACGCCTACCTGGAACACCACTACGCCTACCACCACCGGCACTGCCAGTTACGGGACAATGTCCTGCGTCGGCTACCGCCTTTTCGCTGGTCAAACGCTTGCTTCCGGCGCCTGTCTGCAATCGCTCAATAAACGCTTCATGCTGGTCATGCAGACGGCGGGGAACCTGGTCCAGTATGACCTCTCGTTCAGCCCTGCTCATGCCATCTTTTTCAACAGCACCACCGGCGTTGCCGGCAGCTACCTGGCCATGCAGACCGATGGAAACCTGGTCATTTACCCCCCGTCCGGGCCCGCCACCTGGTCAACCGGCACCCCAACCGGCTCCGGAAATTACATGCTTCAGGTCCAGGACCCGGGGAACCTCGTCATCTATCGCGATATTTGGGAGACGGGCACTACCCAGGCCGCCAACGGCGTCACAAATTTTAGTGCCGTCTCCTGCTCCAATATCGGCAACGCCATCGCTCTCAACCAGAATATTCCCACGGGTTCATGTCTTGTCTCGGCCAGCGGGCGCTTTGCTCTTATCATGCAGACGGATGGAAACTTGGTTATATATGATCGTAGCGTAACTCCGGCAAGCGCTCTTTGGAGCACTGGCACCGGTATTGTTCCAACTCCCTTGACCCCCGGTGTGGCCTTGCAGACGCTCTACTCCTATGATGCCTTGGGTAATCTGCTCTGCGTCGAGCAGCACGGCAACGTCGCTGGAACCGGATGCAGCGCCCCCGCATCTTCCGATGCAACAAGTCCCTGGCGTGTGCGCCGCTTTACTTATGATTCTCTTTCGCGATTGCTGACCGCGTCCAATCCAGAATCAAACACTGCCAAGGATTCAAGCGGAAACCCCATCCGGGTTCCCACAGTGTACGCGTATGATGCTGACGGGAATCTGTTACAGAAAACCTCGCCGGCGCCTAACCAGACCGGTACCGCCACGCAAACCATCAGCTACTGCTATGACGCGCTTCATCGCGTCACCGGAAAGGCCGACTCGGCGCAGTCATGCCCTCTGGCATCTCCGGTCGTCACCTACACCTACGACCAGGGAACGAACGGTATCGGAAGTTTGACGCATCTATTCGATCAGGCCGGAACCGGAGACTACACATATGACAATATGGGTCGCATAATCAGCGAAACGAGAGTGATCGCCGGGGTCTCCAAACCCGTTTCTTACGAATACAATCTGGACGGATCGCTCTCCAAGCTGCATTATCCCAGCAGTCGGGTCGTCACATACACGCCCGACTCAGCTGGACACATCATCGCTGCAGCCGACAACGCTGGAACCCAGTTCGTGACCGCTGCGACGTACTACCCCAACGGTGCGGAATATCAGCGATCCATGCCGGGTATTTATTTCCGGAATGACCTCAATTCACGTCTCCAGGTCTCTGGTTTTTACTCTGACAATGGGGTGGTCGGCTCTTATTTCATGAACAAGACCTACAACTATGGAGTGTTTCATCAGAACAATGGCAACATAAGCTCCATCGTTGACAATAAAGACTCATCTCGCACCCAGACGTTCACTTACGATTCACTGAACCGCATCACGTCTGGATATTCGACAGCCGCTACGGGAACGTACTCATGGGGCGAAAACTATTCCATCGACGCCTGGGGCAATCTCAAGATCGCCCCCATGGACGGCAAAGCCCATGGCGGCATCTCCAACGCCTCTGACAATAACAATCACTCTCTTGGCTTCACCTATGATGCCGCCGGAAACCTGACCAACAACGGCCAGTACGTCTATGACCGTGAGAACCGCGTTCAAGTCACAATTCAAATCACAGGCGCCACCGCCTACACTTATGACGCCGATGGCCAGCGCGTGCTGAAATCAGACAGCAGCACCGGCGCGGCGCTCAAGCGTTACTGGATGGGCAATGGCAATGTCCTGGCCGAAGCCGACGGCGCCGGCAATCTCACAGCTGAGTACATCTACTTCAACGGCAAACGGATCGCGCGCATTGACCTGCCTGCCAACACCGTTCATTATTATTTGTCTGATCATCTGGGCTCGACTAGCAAGATCATCAACGCGGCCGGAGTCGTGGAAGAAGAATCGGATTACACCGCATTCGGGACGGAACTGTTGGGGACATCAGGTGCAAATCACTACAAGTTCACCGGCAAAGAACGAGATACCGAATCGGGGCTGGATTACTTCGGGGCCAGGCATTACGCGAATGGGCTGGGAAGATTCATCACGCCGGATTGGAGCGAAGATCCGGACGCAATCCCTTATGCAGAAACGAGCGCCCCTCAGAGCTTGAATAGTTATGCATATGTGCTCAACAACCCCACGTCTCGGATCGATCCAGACGGGCATGACTGTATATATCCTAGCGGGGAAGGCGGGAAGGGAGAACTGGTGCGCGGTGATTGTAAGAGTGATACAGACGACGGCGTTTTCGTCAACGGTACCGTTGACAAGGATTCGTTTACTTACGATCCATCCAATAATCGATTGTCTTACACCTACGAATCTGACAGCGGCGCTCAAGGATTTGGGGTTCTCCAAGGACCAGATCTAAACGGGGGTTTTCCGGCGGGCAGCCTAGCGGCTGGTGTCTTTGGTGCGTCCAATGCTTCAATTTGGAGAAATTCTGATGGCGCGGTTAATTTTCTAGGAAAAACGGAATTCGAGGCCGCCAGCTTCTTTTTCCCCGTCGCTGGCTTTGTCATCGAGAAGGTCGCAGGCGCTCCAGACAGTCCAACTTTACAGGCCGCAGCAATATCTCGAAAACCCGGTAGTCTGGGAAAGTTCAAGGGGGCCGATGCGCTGCGGCAGGAGAATAAGATGGCCAGAGACGTCATGAAGGAGCTGAATCTCGGAAAGAGCCTCAAGCGGGAGGTTCATGAAATCATCTCCGAAGAAGCGATAATGGCAGGAAAAAAATTGACGTTCAACGAAGCCTTGACCGCTGTTAAAGCAGCGTTAAAACTACTTTGATGTTTCCTGGAGTGTTCTTTTGATGCGCGATCGAGATTTTTACACTATTGAACTTACAATACGTCACCCTAAGTACAATCCTGAGCATATCTCGCGGACAATCGGGGTCAAGCCAAGCTGGACTCAGCTGATCAGCGAATCTTGTGTGATGAAAAGACATTGGAATGTGTTTAAAGCAACCCTCCAAGAGGGGAAGAGCAGTTCGGAATACGAATCGGCTTTGGATAAAGTAGGTTTATTTCTGGATGCCAATGAACATAATTGGGCCGATTTCATCACTGGGGGAGCGGAATTGGAACTTACAATCAGCCATACAGTATCACCAATGGAGGAAGTCGGTGATAAATGCTTGGAGTTATTTCTGACGCCAATATTTTTACTGAAGCTTGCGTCGCGGGGTATTGGATTGCGCATTCAAGCCTGGCAAGGTGAATAAAAACCGGGCAATGGGCACCAGCACCGTTGGCCGACCAACTTATCCTACCCAGCCATCAGGTGTGGGAAGCCCTGGCCGTCTCTGAGGTGCTTAACCTCCTCATTACAGCGAAGGTGGACGTCGTTCTGGTCGGCTCCGACGTCGTGAATGGGGGGGAGAAGGCCGCGCAGCTGGGCTTTGTAGCGATCACCCTCGAACCCGCGGCGACGATAAAAGAGGTTCTTTGGGAACTGAACTGCTTTTCCCTGGCAGTGAAAAATCGATCCACAAGATCAAGCTGCTGGATGAGGTTCTAAGTTTCCTTCCGGACACTGGGTTTTACCGTCATTCAGTAGCCTTTTGCGCTAATGCGAGCGGACTTTCAAGCTGCACCAACCCGTGCGTGAGCGTTTACGCATGACCACATCCACACGCAAACGAGATCTGACATAAGACACGTTCCGAGCACACTTGCTAGACGTGAACATTCAACCGACCGGACATATTCCAGTTGTCTCTCAAATCTTCAGCCCCGTGCGACCCGGGCTAAAACAGCGAGGGCCTTCCCGAGGTCCCAAGGAGCGAAGTATTCACATTTGCAATGGTATGAGTCCCTTCATTGCCGCCAAAAGCAAATAACAGATACACCTGTGGGAAGCCTCCGGCGCGTAGCGTCAAGCCGGCGGCGTAGCTGTGTATCCAATGATTGCTGCCCAGGTCACCTCGAGTAATGCCCACCTTGCCCTGGTCGGCCCACAATGCCACTCCCAGCGGAAAACTTCCGATGGAGTGCTCCGTATATTCCCGGAAATAAATGAGATTCGGCGCACGAAAGCGGTAGTCCTGATAGCTACTCAGCATGCTGTTTCCGTTGACGTCAGTGCCGCCAAGCGTCGGCTGGAAATAGAAAGGGATGGTCCCGCCGCCCGGCGTCATGGTCAGCGAAGTAAAAGCTCTGATCCCGAGCGTTCCCTGCTTGCTCCGTAGGCCCACCTTGGGGCAGGTCCTCGGAGCCGACGTCGGATCAATCGAGCAATCGTTTGGCCCGTTGGTGTCGCGTGGCACAAGCACCCTCGTGTGATAGAGCGATATCTGGTGGTCCAGGTCTATGGTTAGTCGCTGGAAGGAGAAATTCGAATCGGTTGCGATGTACGGCCGGTAGGCCCCGTCATAATTGAGGTGGATCAGGTTGTTCTTGAAACTCGGCCTCATTCGCACCCCGACGCCCAACTGGAATATGAAAGGTTGGGTGTTCAGTCCTGGCGCCGTCAGACCGTTGTATACCTGTTTTATCGACGGCGCGGGCTGTCCCGTGCTTGGGCGGATATCCACCCAGCGGCTGTTCAACTCAGCATAGAAGCCAGCGTTGAGCCGGGCATAGATAGGCCGCACGAGGGTGCCACCTACAATGCCTTCGGTCATGCCAAAAAACGTTCTTCCGGACTCAGATGTGTTTGACCCTTCGCCGAAAAAAGTCAGCTTGTTGAGCGAGATCACCTGCGCATAGAGGTTGTAAACAGGTCGCTCAGAGTAAGCCTGGAATTCGTCGGGGTTCACATTCGCGGTTCCCATCTGTCCGGCGGATGGGGTCAGATGCGTGTCCACGAACTTGGCATACATCCCGACGCGCCATGACGCATTGTTCGATACCACGCCATCACCGCTCCATGATGTGCTCCAGTTATCTGTATCTTTATGGCCCACATAAGCCAGGCCGCCAGCAAAACCGTTCTGCGGTGCAATGCTCCCGACTGCAATGTGCAGCGGCTGCCCCGTGAATAACACTTCCGCGCAGCCCAGCAGGTGTTTGAATGGGCAGTTCTTCTTGAATTTACCCGTCTCCGTGGCAGGGTCCTGCTCTTCGGCATTCGTGGTGGATGATGCTGGTTGCTGCGCCCACAGTCCTGCCGTGAGCAACACGAGCACTAACATAAATCGAGGCACCGGCTTCTCCTTACCTGCGCGACTTAGGCTTTTTTCCTGCAGGTCTGCTCTTTTTGGATTTGCCGCCCGCCTTTTTTCCGGTCACGATCTTGCCACTTTTTGCTTTGCTGGCAGCTTTTTTCGTCTTTGTGGATTTGTTTGTGGCCTTCCCATACTTGTGCAGCAACTTCGTCACTTTTTGGATGTAGCTACTGGATTGGCGTTCCGTGAGCAATGTATTGATGTTGATATTTGTACGCGCTTTTGCGGGCACCACGATGTGTTCAGCTTGATGCAGGTGCATCAGTTGCGTACGGATCAAACTTGAAATCGGCCGGTCAGGGTTGTACGCCTCATTTTCGTCAAACTCAATAATGTCCACTACCGGAGCATCTTTTATCGCCATGGTTCAGCCTTTCATCGCCTTCGGAAAAAACACGCATTCGCTGTCCGGGCGGAACGTGTCGCCCAGCAAGTCAAGGAACGTCTCTGCCTGCTGTTCCCGCGGTGTGCCTGCGTCGGTGTTGCCCAGAAAATGCTTGCTCACCGTCGCGGGAATTGAAGCGTGTTCAAAAATTCTCGCATTGGGAGCCTCCGTGCCCGGAACCACGGTGCCACGTTGAATGTACGGAGATACAAGGATCGCCGGTACGCGTATGCCCAACCGATCGAAGTTGAACGTCAGTCCGGGAACGCCTGTCGCGGCCTCAGCCGCTTGAAAGCCGTCAGGCGTGCAATTCGGCGGTGCCACATGATCATAGAGGCCGCCGTGCTCGTCATAGACGATCAGCAGGACAGTGCTTTTCCATAGATCCGGATTGATTCGAATGCAATCGTAGACTTTGCCGATGAAGTTGTCCCCGGCCAGCACGTGATGGTCTGGATGTTGGTCTGTTGCCAGCAACTGTCCGCCGCCTGGGCCGGGATGGTCGGAGTAATTCGGCTCGACAAAACTGTATTCCGGTAGCTTGCCCGATTTACAGTCCGCCATGAACTCATCAAAGGTCCCGAAGAAACTCTGGTCTCTGATCAGATTCACGATCTCCATCGTCGAGCTTGGCTGGTCATAGTAGTAAAGCTTTGCGCTGTGGCCGCCGGCTGCCAGCCGCTCGTAGATTGTTGGTATCTTCTGCCGCGTGGCGTCAGGCACCAGGAACATATTCATGTCCACGTTACCGAAGGAGGTTCCATAGTGGGCGAAGGCGCGATTGCAGATCGTTGGTCCCGGGATCGAGGCGAACCATCCGTTGAACACCGCATATTCGGTGGCCAGCGTGGTCAGCACCGGGATCTTCTCCGGCGTAAAGTAATTCATGATGGCGTGCGAATCCTGCACGCTTGTGTTCTGCGTTGCATAACTCTTGATAAAGCCTTGCATGTTGGCCACGCGCCCCGCAGAAACCGGCGTCCCACCATAGATCTGTAGATCAACTCCGGGAAAGTGGTGGTCTGGATCGTGGCTCAGCTGGCCGCGGTAATCTGCCGTGGGTGATACCTGCACCACGTTACCTTGCTCATCCGGATTTGATTCGGTGCCGGCGAGCCCGTTGATCCTGGGAAATTTCTGCTTCAGCCCACCCAGCATGTGGTCGAAGGAACGGTTCTCCATCATCAGCACAACAATATGTTTGAGGTTTTCCAGCCCTTTCGACATGCAAGCTTCTCGCTTTCGTCCGAATGTTGTACGGATGCAAAGTTCATGATGCGTTGTAGGTAAAGTGACCGGGAAGAAAGAACCGTTTCAGTGAATTATTTTGCCGATCGCTCAGCCCGATTTTGCCAGGGTTCTACCTGATACTTCTCCGGGAGATTCTTCGGACGATAATTAGTTTGCTGCTCCATTCTCAGCAGCACGGTTTGATGAATAGTGGCGTCTTCACGGATCTCTCGAGAATCGCCCCTACCAAAACCCCATTTCGTTTTTGGCGGCGTGAATGTCATGTCTTTGTGTGGCTTCAACAAAAATTCGAGTACCCACCAGAAGCCCGTGAGAGAGCGGTGGAGCATGCCGCCCGGATCGGGACGAGAGAACGCCGGATCACTCAATCCCAATATGCGGCTGGCAATTTGTGAATCAACGATCAACCCAGCTCCTTCGGCTTCATTGAGAATCCACTCCAACGCGATCTTGGCAAGACCGCTTTCGCTTTCGGCGTAACCACCGCCGACATCACAGTGAACCCCAGCAAACCAGACTTGCTTGTAATCCTGTCTCGGTTTCGGTTCACCCCAAAGGTTCTGCCTGAACATGCAGCGCTTTTCATCGATTGAGATGGCATGTCGTCCGATGGCAATATCGGGATTGTTGGTCGAGTAAGGTATCTTGACGGGGTCATATAACCAGCCCACGGAACTTACGGTATCCCACACGCCGACAAAGTGGGGCTTGCATTCGCGGGAAAATGCCGCCTTAAACTGCGGCGCAACCTGGAAGGCCTCTTTATTCAGGTGCTTCATCATATCGGTCGCATACGCGATCAGAGATTCGTTGCCTTTCCGGATCAACCCGAACATATGCAACATCCCCGCTAAAGCACGCGCGGTGTAAGCGCCTCTGCTGAAGCCGAAAATAAAGACCCTATCGCCGTCCTCAAACTGGTCCATTAAGTACTCGTAGGCGTCACGGATTGCATCGGTAAGACCATACCCGAACGCCAATCCGAACCCCTGGGTCCACCACTTCGAGAATTTAGTCAAAGCGTTCGGAGCGCCCAAAGTGCCAACACCTGGATGGTAATAAACCATCTGCGCTCCGGGCTGAAACACCAAAGTCGAATAGAGTTTGACTACATTCGTGTTGGTAACTCCAAATTTGTTATTCGTACCATCACAGCAGATAACGATGTTTTTAGGCATTTGGTCTCCGTTCTGCAAAAGGTGTCACTAAAGCTCATCTAGATCGACAAATTTGCCGTCCTTAAACACCTCAATCTTCGTAACTGGGTGAATTTCCCACAGGGTTGACCGCTGCCCATGATTGATCATGTCCTGATGTTCAGGGTCCAGCATCAGCCAGCCGCTGATACGAACCTTGCTTCCAGTGGCTGTCCATGGCTTGAGGTTGACTGTTGTCCAGTTCGGGTGACCTGCGCGGATGCGAGGAGTGGTCTCAACGACAATAGCCACGTCTTCTCCCTCGCTGGCGTTGGCTGTAAGAGGCATATGCCAGTCCACGTCAGTCGCAAGATGGAAATGGCAGTTTGCTGATTCCCCTCCGCTTGTTGCACCCGGACTGGATTTCTCGACTTTGACTTTCGTAAGAAACCCTTCCACGCTCACTGCTGCTCCCTCGATGTCTCTAATCGCCGCAAGTTGCTCGTCACTCCATTTGCCGCGATTCTTTGGCGCGCCTGAGGGAAACTTGGCGTCATTAATAGAATTCCAAGTCACTAGGTGATAATTGGAGGGTATGTCTATCCTGTTTTTGCGCTGATTTGTGTCAGCATCGAAATTTGTGCCGCTTCCGATGTCTGGACAATCCCCCTCGTCCCCGTGGAAAACCGATCCATGTGGATCTGGCCGCTCCCAATCGGCCGAGATCGCAGAAGCCATTGAATCGGTGGAAAATGTAGCCCCTTCATCGGGTGAATGTGCGGAACCAATTGTGATGTTCCGTCCCCACACCCATCCTTCCTCGCTGTCTCCGGTCCTTACGTGAATGAATCCAGCATTCGGGCTCGGTTCAATTACGTCAAGTTTTGTATGAGGCGGAAGGCTGGCGATAGGAGCGCCGTTGATAGAAGGATCAGGGCGAAGGTTGACGTTGCGTGCGACCACCGCGGTCTGGGCACCGGCGATGATACAAAACAAAACTGGAAATAAGCAACGAAGGAATCTCTTCATGATCGTTCTCCGAAGAAAGATTGTCATGCTTGGCCTGAAGGGGTGTGCGTGAAGTTTAGTTCCCAAAGCTTGAGATAGCAAGCAGATGAATCTGTAACTTGAAGTTTTGGGCTCGTTCCAAAATGGCATTTTGTAGGTAGAGGCGAGGCCCCTTCTCACCCATATAAACGGAATCCATGAAAAATACCTTCGCTCCTGAGTCAAGAAATTTATCAGGCTCGTCTTAGAGCACATTTCTCTTGCCGTTGGCAGCGGTTCTCGTTAAGCTTTCCCACCAACAGGGGGACAAGTGCTTTATCCGAGGACGCCGTGAAAAAGATTTTGGGCTGTTCCTTATGCTATGTCTATTCCAGGACGCCCAAGGGCGCATTCGCGCGGTGCGGAGATAGGAGCTACTCTTTCAAGTAGGCGATTCAGGCCACAGGATAAAGTTTAGCAGTTGGTAATAGTTCCTATTCGCCACGATATAATGCCCTTGATCTATTTTGTCGAAACCTCTACGAAGAGCCAATAGTGAAGCTAAAGGTTCCCCGCGTTCTAGCGGTAGACGAGAAGACCGACCGGAATGACCCCATCCAACAGATCGGCGTGAACTCACGGTGGATCGAAGGCAACCTCGCTTCATTCACCAGAGATAAGCTCAGGGGATGGGTATTTCGGTCGCAGGCCGACCCAGCAGAGATACTCTTGGTCCCACGAAATGCCAAGAACGTTCCTAATACGTTTTCTGTCGTGATCGGCTGTGACGGAGTTCCCAACGCAGAAGAGTTCGATGTTTCGAAGGGATTTTGGATCCGCTATCCAGTCGCATCGCGAGCCGCGAACGAACCAATGGACCAACGCATCCAAAGCGTTCTCGCTTCATGGCGGAACACGTTCTCCTACATTCAGGAAAATCCATCGCAAAGCGAAATGGGCTTGCGTGCTCCGCAAATTGGTGCCTTGCACGCTCTCCACGCGCACTGGTCCGTAAGTGACTCAGTTGCGACCATTGTCATGCCCACAGGAACGGGTAAAACCGAGACGATGCTTGCAATCCTTACGTCCGCCCGTTGTCGCCGATTGTTGGTAGTCGTGCCCACGGACGCACTACGCTCACAGATAGCGGAGAAGTTCTTGACGCTTGGGCTACTCAAAGACGTCGGCGTCCTGGCGCCTATAGCTATGTATCCCATAGTCTGCAGACTTGAGCATGTGTTGCCAGGTGCCGCGGACGTAGATGCCTTGATCGAACGCGCCCACGTCATTCTCGCAACCAGCACCGTGCTAGGCCTCTGTTCAGGAGAGGTACAGGAGCGTCTCGCACATCATTGTCCGTACCTCTTTATCGATGAAGCTCATCATTCCGAAGCTCCTACATGGAGCACCTTCAAGGGCAAGTTCAAAGCGAAGCGTGTCACTCAGTTCACCGCCACACCTTTCCGTGAAGATGGCCGCCTTTTAGATGGCCAGATCATCTTTAAGTACCCACTCAAAAAGGCACAGGATGAGGGCTACTTTAAACCAATCAGGTTTGAGCCGGTAGTAGAGTTTGATCCCAAAAAGGCCGACGCGACTATCGCGAGGAAGGCGGTCGATCGCCTGAGAGAAGAGCTTGGCAAGGGTCACATCCTAATGGCGCGTGTAGCTAACGTCACGAGGGCAAAGCATATATTCGAGCTCTACAAACAGCATTCGGATTTGAACCCCATTCAGCTCCACACGGGAATGTCAACGAAGGCGCGCGAATCTGCAAGAATGAAGCTTCTCTCGAAAGAGTCTCGCATCGTAGTGTGCGTAGATATGCTGGGCGAAGGCTTCGATATGCCTGAATTGAAGATTGCCGCGTTTCACGACATTCGGAAGTCTCTCGCCGTCACGCTCCAGCTCGCGGGTAGATTTACCAGAGCCCGAGCAGATCTCGGGGACGCCACATTTGTCGCTAACGTCGCTGATGTGGACGTGCAAGACGAAATGAAGAAGTTATATAGTCGCGATCCTGATTGGAATTTCCTGCTTCCGGCATTGAGTGAAAATATGATCGGTCAGCAGACGTCATTGCAGGACTTTGTCAACAACTTCGCCGATATCCCTGCCGAGATTCCGTTGAAGACAGTGATGCCCGCGACCAGTGCAGTTGTTTATCGTACCCGTTGCGCGGACTGGAATCCGGAATCGTTTCGGGATGGTATTCCGAGCCCGGAAACGTGCGAACGCGTCCACTACACGATCAATGCCCAACGAGACAGTCTTGTTGTCGTAACAGGTAACCGAGCAGATATGCCTTGGACCAGTGCTAAGAGCATATATGGGTGGGAATGGGACCTTTACATTGCGTACTGGTCCCGCGAAAAGAACTTGTTGTTCATCCACGGATCGAACAACATCGGCGAGTTCTCTTCGCTTGCTGCCGTTTTGACTGCCAATCAGGCAACCCTTATTCGAGATCAGACCGTATTTAGAGCGTTTGCAGGCATAAACCGCCTACGTTTGCAAAACGTCGGGCTTTCCGAACAGATTGGCCGCAATATTCGTTACACCGGCAGAATGGGATCCGATGTTGAGCCAGGCGTCACGCAGGCTCAACGCGGAAATGCTCAGAAGTCCGTTCTCGCAGGCGTAGGGTTTGAGAATGGCCTACTCGCTACTATTGGTGCATCACGAAAGGGACGAATTTGGTCGCATCGCAGAGAACACCTTGATAAGTTCGTATCGTGGTGTGAAGAGATCGGCACGAAGCTGCTGGATAACACGATTGACCCAGATCAAATTTTGCAAGGGACACTGGTTCCAGTCACATTAACTCAGCGTCCTGATAAGATGCCGACGCACATCGATTGGCCAGAGGATATTTACATCGAGGCCGAGAGAAATTGGATTTTCTCATTAGAAGGCAAGGATCACGCGCTACATCAGGTGAGCATCACATTGGTCAATCCGTCTGTAGGGTGTCCGCTTCGCTTCGAGCTTCGCACAGAAGATACACGTGTCGAATTTGAATTGGAACTCTTCGGACAAGGAGATGAGGCGGACTTCCGGATCCTTCAGCGTGGCGATACAGCAGGAACTGTTCAGCACGGCCAACGCGCTTCGGCCCGATCACTCGCGGATTTTTTCTATCGTAATCCCCCAGCCATTTGGTTTGCAGACGGTTCAGCGCTCCTCGGGAACAGATATGTGGAGCTCCGCACACCCCAGCCTCTTTTTCAATCTGCGCGCCTCGAGAGTTGGACGTGGAACGGTATAGACCTGAAAAAGGAATCTCAGGGCGATGAAAGGCGAGCTGATTCGGTACAAGCCCGACTCATACGTGAACTATCACTCTCCGCCGATTATCAGGTCATCTTCGATGATGACAACGCCGGCGAGGCTGCGGACGTAGTAGCTATTCGGGTTGTTGGTGGCCTGGAAGATCCATCGCGCGTAGAAGTTGAGTTTTACCATTGCAAATATTCCTCCGAAGCCACGCCGGGCCATCGCATAAAAGATTTATATGAGGTTTGTGGACAGGCTCAAAAGAGTATCTGGTGGGCTGGGTCGCTAATGAAGAAGGCGGATCTAATCACTCATCTGATGCGACGCGAGAGCGATCGACTTGCGAAGGAACGACCGTCCCGCTTGGAACGCGGCACAATGAACGTTCTGCTCACGATCAAAGAGATCGCAAATCTACTTCCAGTCTCACTGTCCATCGCGATCGTGCAACCAGGTATTTCGAAAGCAATGGTCTCGGAGGACCAGCTGCAGTTACTCGGGGTGACTGAGAACTTTCTGTGGGAGATGTACCAACTTCCGTTTCGCGTTATCACGAGCGAGTGAAAACGAGTGTATTGCACAATTTCCAGGCGACCCGCGTCCGTGTTCGAGGTGTAATTCCGCTTATTGTTCTACCGCGAGGATGGATCTACGAGGTCCCGTGTTTTGTAGTTATTGACCTCACTTTGAATGGCGTGGGACACTGCCCTCATAATAGCTATGAGCTTAGAGGAACTAAAACGCAGAATCCTGGACAAATGCGATATTGCCCAGGCATTGGTCGCCCTGAATCGCGCAATGACGCCGCGCGAGCTCGACATTTTCAATCGCACTCGGGCATTGCTCAATCACGGTACCCGTGACCAGCTTGAACATGCGGAATTTGTTTTGGACGTGAACATACAAACGGCAGAAAACGTCGCAGGCTACAAAGGTGGCTCTCAATTTCTTTTGGATCTGGGGGAAATCACCGGGAATCAAAGTGTAGAGTCGTTCAATATCCGAAGGTCATAATTGATAAGTTCTTGTTCCGGGATTATGAAAAGCGTTTCGGTCCTTGGGAAAAAGTACAACCGCATGCCCTAGTCAATATTGACTTAGAAGGGGAAGACCGTGATCTATACGTGCCAGAAGGCTCTCTTTATGAAGACATGTGTTTCGCGTTCAATAAGGGTTGGGATACGCGGGATAAGAGGTGGGATCCTCAGAGACATCAGTCAAAAATTGACGTCAAAGCACATATTTTCTACACACGAGCGAGTATCATTTCTGCGTACAATTTCGTTGAATGTTATTTCAATGGGCTTGCTTTCGATTTCTTGATGACGGCTCAGAGAACGCTATCAGTGGGCGACGCTGACATCCTTCGTGAATGGGACTCACAGCGCGACAGACAGAGATTTGTTAAATTTCGAGACAAGATTATTCAGTACCCAAAAATTATCCTAAATAGACGAAACCCGCCATTTACCGAGAGTTCCTGTCCGCCAATGGCAACGCTTCTTTCATCGATCAACTACCGTGACGCCGTCGTACACAATACGCCTAAACCGAACGTCGCTGGTGACGCGATTCCCAAAGTGAGAGACCTCGTAGAGCTTCGCTTTGAGGACGCGATTCGCATAGTTGACTCGGCGGTTGAAATGGTTCAATTAGCGGACAAAACCGTGAACCAAGGCCGATATGACATTTCGTGGTTGCTTCCGCGGACGCCTGAAGGGCCGTTCCCGGCGCAATCATTTGCCTAGTCGGCGAACGACATGTCGAAGGGTTGGGTGATACCGCACTCAAAGAAAATCCATCGAGCGACAAAAAGGAAGGCGGACTAGAGATGTGAAATTACCAGCTTCATCCCGGAGACAAATACACTGGCGACCAGGTTCATACTCCTTTGAGCAATTCTGAGATGCTTATTTCAAATCCCTTCGCGAGCACTTCAAGCATCGGAAGGCATACACTCTTTTTTCCGCGTTCCAAATCCGAAATGTGCCCGCGATCGATTCCGAAGCGGTGAGCCATTTCGACCTGAGATAGTCCCGCCTTCTCACGCAAAAAGCGCAATCTGCTTCCGAACCTGTCAGCAATATTCTTGATTGACACGCCCAGATTCTCTTATGTAGGCTGCAACCTACCTATCGGCTATAGCCTACAGGTCAGAATTACGCCTTGGGGACGAAGGAGGGGAACGTGAGAATCACTTTAGGGTGGTCAGGACTGGTCTTGCTTTTCGGAACCATGCCAGGATTCGCGCAGGGAAGCTCTTGGGAGTATGACCAGCAGCGCGATGCTTTGCACGCTGCAGTGGTCCACAAGTTCGTCTTGAACGGTAAGTATCTCAGCCCGCCACGCACCCGGACCATCACCAATCCAGCTCTTGTTGTGGTCTGCAATGGTGGAACTGTCCAAAACAATTATTTCGCAGTGGGCGCCGTAATCAACAGAAGGGTTGATGGCGGCACTGTCTGGGTGAATGGAGAAGCCAGACTTGACGGGAAGGCGGAGCTGTTTACCTTCGATAGCGTAAGCACGGATGGCACGGCGGCTTACTTCACTCGCAAGGATCTGAAGAAGGCTCTGCTGGCGAAGCAGGTCATAATCGGCCTCGACGAATTTCTAGGGCCGCAAATCGTAATGCAGTTCAACATCCCGGATCCGAGCGTGATTATGCAGACCGCTTGCGGCCAGGACCATGTGCTTAAAGACGCATTCAAAAGACGCCCGGCCAATTCCGGCCAAGCTGGGATGCCGGCTTCCGTCTCCGGCATACCTGAGCACCCCGACCAAATGACCAAGAGTGTTGACTGGACCGCTCTCACTCCCGATCTAACCAGAAAGATCTCCGCTCAAGCGAAAGAGATCTCCGCCAACGTTTTGGCCACAACGAAATCACCAGCAGCGGCTGCCGTTACGGACTCCTCGGCCTCAACGAAGGAACTAATTAAAAGCGGTCAGGCCGCTATATGTGTCATCTTCTCCGATCCACCAGGGGCTGAGATTTATGTCGACGGCGAACAATTGACTGTGACCCCCGTGGCTTTCGCCCTGCGCAAGCACGACGATACACCGAGGATGATCACGATCAAGAAACAGGGCTACCGAACGGTACAAAAGGCGATAGTGCCAAGCGGCCAGACGGCTGCGCTGGACCTGGTGTTAGAAGCGGAATGACCGAAGCAGGGATCGCAAAGTTGTCGCCAGAACCAAACGATCCCTGCCAGGCCTTTCTCTTTAGGCCGTTCAATCAGAACTCGCCCAATGGCTGGTAGTTCAACTCCCGGTTAAAATCCTCATAGACTGTAATGCTGGCAGCCTTCAAACGTGGCAGCACCGCCATGTACCGCGAGCTGTCTTGTGTAGGCGCCTCGTTCTCAACATCAAGAAACGAATTAAATGGAGCCTCTGTATTCCCTCCGCTCCACTGGATGAAAGCCGGCAATCGACCGCCAGCGCTCTCTCTTGCCTCTTCGATCACGGCAAGGACATCTTCCGCGGTGGAAAGTTGGCCGTTCACGATCGCCGACGGAGCCGTACGTACATCCGATCCTTTCATTGGGGATGAACTGGGACCTGTAGATTTCCCAATCAAATTGTCGATTTTTTCGCCCAGGATTTCCCGGCACAGGTGAGGTGCTTTGGATTCGGCCGCCTTGAACATTAAGTCAAAGGCGAGATCCAGGTTTTCGCGCGTCTGAGGAGCCTTGTTACGCTCCAAGAACGCGACTGCTGCTTGTCTCGGTGTCATCTGATTTCCCTTCTGCCTGATTGATCTTGTGAAGTGCTCGCGGCTCGTCCCGTGGGACCGCAGCCGACTAAGTTAGTTGATCCATGAACTGTGCGCCTCGGAATCGATGTAAATTTGCTGGCACATCAGGTAAGTGGAATTTCCGACATTCGCGATACCACAACTCCCCGCCATATCTTTGGCCGCAGGATCGAGTTTTACGATTTTGCTTACCCGGACTAAGCCGGTAGACTCACCGGGAATGGTTTTCACGATTTGCGTGATCGCCTCCAACGTCTGTGGCAGATCCTCTCTACGTAAGAGCTCGCACGCGGCTTCCTTGGGTGTCATTAGTTTTTCCTCGTTCATCTCCTTAGCTCCTCAGGGACATCGACGCCGAGCCGCTGAGCAAGTGCTACGACCTGCTCATCAGACAAGTCGGCCAGACGGCTGGGCAAATTAATCTCCGAGCGATGGACGCGGTCACCGGACTCGACAGCAATCTGGTCGAGGATCGAGGTCATGGCCCCAATCGTCTGATGGTCGAGTGCACACTTGACCCGATATTGGCCACCCGACATCGCGATACTCCATGGATCTGCCGGCGCCTGGCCCGTATCCTCGACTGCTTCGGTCGATGGGATTGCGCCAACCCGATTGCCCTTGAGCCTTGTTATCTCTGTGATCGCAATATGACCATGCTGGTAGTCGGGAATGAAGAAGAACTGGTTGCGCGTTTTACGGGCCTCCACCATCTCATCGAGCTCGTTGTAACGGCGCGTGAGCTCCAAAATGCGGTTTGCTTTAACTGCGAGACCCCGCCTGAGAGCTCTCTCCGAATACTCTTCAGTCAATTTCTCAACACGCGCGACGAAGCTCTCATTCTTAATCCAACGTGAAATTGAACGCTGGCTGACCCCACACTTCGACGCGATTTCATCAAGCGTGAGCCGGCCAGCTGCGACCAGTTGGGCAGCTTTCTCACGAGTTTTGGTTGAAATTGGTCGCTTCATAGCAAGTCACTCATTCTCAAGTCGTTTGCTCGAGCATATAGGCGAAATCTGTCTGTGAAAATTGGCGTCCTTTATACATTTGCGGATTTTCTGAAACTGTTTCGATTCCCAATCTTTAGAACCTGCTCAGTTGCAGATCAAATAATGGGTTCAGCACTTGGGCTTTGCGACAGAGATCAACGACCGTATCGCTCGGGACAAATCCCAGGTTTGCCCAGCTGACCAGGCAATCCAGATGTTCTGACGTAAATCGATAGCCTGGAGCGTCGACGTGTTCCGATAAAGGTTTTGCGGCATCGAAAACGGGGTTCGGCAAAATTGCCACCGGTTCAATCGCATGAAACAGATCCATACTTCGATCGTCGCCATCAGCAAACCCAGCGATGATCAGTGCCGTCTCGCTATAGTCGCCTGATCCTGGGTAATACATTCCGTGCCATCCGAACCTCGAATCGAAAAGGGTGCCAATTTTCTGTAAGACCGGCTCTGAGCTGCCGTCAGTGTTGAAAGAAGTTCCGACTTGAACCTCGCCATCCTCCATCAAGTCATATGGATTCAGCATATAAAGACGTCTCACACTCTCTCCTTCTTGAGTTCGACCGGATCCACAGCTCTTCGTCGTAATCTCTGGGCCATCTCTTCGTGCAGAAATGGCTCTAACCGTCGATACCGAAGGTACTCAGACACGCTCGCCCAACGAATGGATAACCCAAGCTCCAGATACTCGTCATGTGCTTTCTGGCCAAAAGGTAGCTGCCTGGCCAACCAGGCGTGGAACCCGTTCTTGCAATAAAAACCGCGTCCGAGAGGAGGGTGATCACCATTGGCGATTCCGGTTAGGGTTGAGCAACTATCGATGGCCATTTTGGGCAAATCAGCCAGCACCTCTGCCAGAGTCCGGTCCGAATAGTGTGTTTGAATGAACTGTATGATCCCCTTCACGCAGTAAGTGCCGTAATAATCTTGGTAGATGTGATCAGGCTCTTTCGCCGCTGCGCGTGCGAATAGCGTTTCCGGCGATTTCGAGATTGCCTCGGAAAGAGCGCCGTGGTGTAAACAAATAGACCGCACCTGCAATTCCCTCTCTATGTTCTAGTGAACGCAACGGTGAACATTAGCGCCCACTCGGGCGGGATTCTCCCACCTGAGGGGCGGCTTTCCCTCTTGTAAGGGGTTGATCTTTAAGGAAATTGAAGTAAGGCGGGAGAATTAGGAAACCGTCGCTCTATCCATCTGAGCTACAGGGCCACTGAACGTAACCCCATTATGCCACGTTGGTTTACGGAAGTGGATGGCGTTCGAGGCATCACTTGAACTGTCCCATTAATGTCCCGAGGCAACTCGGGTAGGCTTGGCAAATGTTTTTCCGGCTTGGCCGTCGCACCGCAGACCTGCCTTTATGAGTGTGAAACACAATCTCGCTTGCGGTAATTGACCGAAATTACTGTACGCCGTTGCCACTCATCAAAATCACAGAAGCTACACCGACGGCCGAATCAACTATGTTGAGCGTCCCCGGGCTCTGGCGCGGTTCAGTTGGCGTAAAGGTCACCCAAATCTCACACTTAGCCCCAACCGGAAATGACGAAGAGGATGTGCAATTATCCTTTTCTGAATAGGGCCCGCTTGCGGTAATAGCCTTGATCATCAGCAGCATGTTGCTGAATGTATTATTGGTTACCGTCAGTGACAGGCTTGCGCTGCTGCCAACCCGTACCTGTCCGAAGTCAAGGGAGCTGGGCGAAAAAGTCACCTGGAAACGCTCGACCGTGACTGGGATTGTGAGCCGCACGTCCGGGCCATTGGGGTTCTTGTAGCTGACAATGATTCTGGCCGTTCCGGTCGCCATCGCCATCGCTTTGCCGGTCCCATCCACGGTGACGATCTTTGTGTCCGTTGAATGAAAGGTGAGTTTCCCCGATTCACTAACGTCCCACACGCTCCTGTCGGAAAAAGTCGCCAGCATCAGCAAAGGGTAGGTTTGACCCTGAGCTTCCGCGATCATGCTGTTGCCATTTAGCTCGGAAAGAGAGACTGGCATGTCAGGTCGTTCAACGTCGATGTCGACCGGGTCGGACTCCACAAGCTCCCCCGCAGTGGTCCTGCCCATGGCTGTGAGTGTGTACCGGCGGCATGCACCAATATTCGCGGGTATGGTTATCGAGAACTCGACGGGTAGAGAGTGAACGACTTCAGTTGGAGGTACATTGGGAATTGATAGAAGCACGCCAACAAATTCCCAAGTGCGTTCAGTTGGAGACGTGACCCGAACCTTGATGGTCTGGCCTGGGTTGACGACTGTGCCATCGGCAGGAGAGTCGATCTGGAGCAACTGCCCCGCTCCAACGGCTTTGCGGGCCGTTTGACTACTTTGGTTTATCGCATGGGGTTGTGGATCGTCGAGATTACTGAAAGATTTTTGTTTGGCCGCGTCACCCTGCGCTGCCGGGGTTTTCTTTTGGCGCTGCTCGCGGGCCAGGTCGCCCAGAGACTGGGCAATAGCATTTGCTCCAAAAACGATCACCAGGCTGCATGCAAGTATTTCTCGCCGGATTCTACAGGCAGCCATAGTGTTTCCAACCTCCGCACCAATGTGCAGGTTCTAGTTGCTCTGAAAAGTTTGCCAAGTTACTTCGGAGCTTGTCATTGTGTCATGGAGAGTGAAGAGAAGGAAGGTGATTCCAGATGGAAGTAGGAATTCGCACTCGAACCCAGTCGTGAGTGCAATGGCGATTTTTCGACAGCTACTCTGAATCGAGGTCAGCACTTGCCAACCTTGCCCCCCTCGCCAGGCATACACGAAATCCAACTGATCCGGGACGAGACAAGAGGAACAGGAGATCGCATCCTTAATTCTGAAAACGTCGTTCCACGCGCAATCTGATCGTTTCTGAAAATGATAACCGCCCTGCTGATGGCTCCCTTCAGTCGGAACGGTTCCTTTTGGCCATCGGTGGTCACAAGCTCAAGTTCCGCAACAGCGACGGTGCCATCCTCCAATCGGATTCCGAGTGGGTCATAGCTAACTTGAAATGGTGAGCTTACATCGACATAAACAAGCTGAACGTCCCATTTGGCTGTGATCGGCTGCGACAATGGAACGCTAACCCAATCTGAACTTACGGACGTGGAGCCAGTTTTTATGTCTCCGCCTGTAACCCGAGGCCCACAGGACGAAGCAAGGCCAAACAGCACGAGCATGATTGAGCGGAGAGCGATTCTGATTGAAGAGTTCATTGTGTTCGACTCCTCTTGAACAAAAACTGGCAAACTGCTACCACGCAGGGAATCAGCGTACTCAAAATATCATGTAGGGCTTCGAGCTACGTCATTACTTAAGGCCCACACTGTACTCGGAATGTATTTGCCGTAAACAGGCGATCGCACTTCAGAACCCGGTTATGACCGTAATGGCGATGTTACGCTAGCCAGGAAAACGCATCCGGGAACCAGGACAATATGCCCAGGATACAGTTGAGTATAAGGAAGAAGCGTAACCTGCCCTGCCCAAAAAGACCTCCAACCAACCCCCAAATCAGCAGCCAAACTCCAACAAAGCCACACACCTCCCTCACCTTCACCCAGTTTGGCGCGTACATCAATTTAGACCAGTAAAGGTGGTAGCTGCCATACAAGAGCAGATTCAACGATGCTGTCAGAAGGGCTGAGAGCACCAGCCCCTTACGCCATTTTGCCGGTGGAAGCAAGTAACGGAACCAACACCACCACGCCACTGCAAGACTGCTTGGTAGCCCTGCAATGCATAGAACAATGAGGAGATACAGAAGCCAGTACGGCATGGGACGCACTTTACATCAGAGAGGGTCCATTTCCATAATTCACAACAACAGGCGTTTACACTCACAACCGGATTACTGGTGTAATGGCGATTTTTCGCCAATCATTTCAACAATGGTGCCGCCGGTGGAGGTCTTAAGGGCCGCCATCCAGCGTAATAACTCGGTCTGATGGGCATTCAAGGTTTTCCGTCGGTTGCTTAGCGAACTTCTCCTTGGTCTCGTCTATCTTCCATGCAACCGTGGCCTTGAGCATAATCTTGGCCTTTGCCTTGAGTCCTGCGCTGTTGTTCAGCACTCCCACAAGGACCTCGGGAGTCTGTTTTCCATCAGCTTGACATGTGCCAATGAACATGGGCGAGGTCGCAGAATGAGGAGGGAACCGAAGCACATCACGAATAAGCGCATTTTTTCCAGTTCCATTATTCAAATTCACAAGCAGTTCATACTCGCTTCCGCAAATCTGCCATGAAATCAGGAACAAGCGACCGTCGCGAGAAGCGTATGTTCCACCCAAATCTTTAAGAGCCAAATCTATATGGCGTTCTTCGAGAACAACCACTCGTTCATTTGAGGTACGTTTCCCAATCAGAAACTTGGGGATATCGGTTCCGCATTTGAGGCCTTGAAACTCATCCACTCCCCAGGCTTTTCCACAGACGATTACCAAAAGAAAGAGGATCACCTGAATCTTGAAAGTTCCAGGATTCTTGCGCAAGACACCGTGTGTTGCCGGCACGAGTTTTCGCTTCATAAATGGAACTCATTGTTACATGACGTAGAACGCCGCTCGCGTTACGGAAGTCTTCGAATGGCCGGGTCTCAACTTTGTAATCAGGCGTTTACACCGACAATCCGCTGCGGATCCGATGAACCATGACTGGAGGCGCAGATCGAAGGTTCCACCCCTTCCCACAAATTGTTGTAACGATTCCGTGGATCCTAAGTGGCCATGTTACGTCAATTTCCGGGGAGTACGGTAGTGCAGCGATTTGGCGCCTGAACTGGAGCCAATCGGCGGGAAGCTACTTTTTCCTGTCATAGCTCCAGCGCACCTGCGGTGATGGTTTGTCTGAGGGGCTAGTTGACCAGAGCATTACGACTGCTGCTCGTGGCGGCGTTCCTGCTTTCGCTGCATCCGCTGTGATATACCACACCCAAACATACTGGCCGGGTTGAAGTTCGTCGGGAGTGACATACCCGCCATATGCAGTGAAAAACTCGGTCTTCGCTGTAAGTTGAACATTGGCCGAGGTGCCCATACTAACGTCGCGGCTGTCTCGCTTTACAGTGAGCCTTTGCTTCCCGGCAGCAACAAGATATCCGTGAACAGATGGAGGGGACGGTTCGGGTCCTCCGTCGGCAACGGGGAGTGTCCAGCGTTTCGCTTGGCACAACGCAATTGTCGATACGAGAGCCAGCACAGCAGCAGCGCCAACCCTGACGGCGATTTCACTATTTGATTTGGAACGGTGGGCCATAAGACTTCGAGTCTATGAATATGTTAGTCGGCGGCTCTGAGGACCAACGAGTTTTTCTGCTGATAGGTGTAACTGTCGTAATCAGGCAATTACACTCATAACTCCGGTCAATGAGTGCAATGGCGATTTTTCGCGAACTAACGAGAGTGAACGGAAGTAATGTCGCCCCAAAGGAATAACCGGCCCTATGATTCCTAGTGTAATGACGAGTTTATCTTACAGGGTGCTAAACACCTCCTACGGGATGGGCAGTACAACTCAACGAAGGGTTCTGGTTTCTGTTTTGACGTTCGCGCTTTACGCCGCAACGACTGGCTGTCAGAACTCACGCTCGTCCGCCGAGGCAAGTCTCCCAGCATCTACAATGCTGGCTGCGCTTGTTCAGACCTCCGCAGCAGCGCGGACTCCGACAAAAACCGTTCAGGTCAATCCACCTGCAACATTTAGCGGGGACCAACTTCCAACGGGCGCAGTTGTGGCATTCGAGATTCAGGCCAGCGCTGGCGAGTTCCTGTGTATAAAGACTGCGGGCCTGTATCGGCTCTCTATCGTTCCGCCTCCCGATGGTGCAGCTCTGGAGCCCGGCGGCGACTCTTCAGGCTGGCTCTACAGCATTCCCAAAACGGGATCTTATCGTGTTTTGTTTTCGACTGAGAGCGATCCTGCAATCGAGTTCAGTTTGCTTGACCCCAGTAATCCTCTTGTTGACCCTGGCATCAATCCAGCGGGTGTCTCCATCGCGGCAAACGGTTTGGTGCACGGAGTTCCATTGAATGTCATACCTTATCGCGTCAATGAAGATGAGGATTTTCAAAACTCGTGGCCTACTCACGTCGGTCTCCAAACCCCAACTTTTGAACTGCACGTAATGAGTATCGCTGCGTATAAAAAAATCTTTCAGGCATATGAACGGATTACAGCTCTGCAAGCTGCGATCCAGGAAAAGGGAAACGGCGTGGCCCTGAAGAAGCTACCTTACGCTGTTTACCGCGAAGGCGGACTCAACGTTTCAAGCCGACCGGAGTTGCTTGAGACGAACGGGTTGCGTGGATTGCGTTGGGTTGGCGGCTTTGGCCAGGATAGCAACTGTCGGCTGCCTTTGGCAGGCCAGAAGCTCGGATATATTTTTGAGGGCATTAGCAATGATGGCCGTTACTTCGTCCTTCTCCGGGCATCACTCTCCCATGACACCCCTCGGCCAGCCGCAACGCAACATTGCCTTCTCGAAGTCGGCCGTGATCTGACTGCTGCACGTCCTGACTCCTACCAGCCGAACCTCGACCAACTGGATGCGGTAGTACGGTCTCTAAAACTCAAATACTGATGTGAGGATGCTCAGGCTTTGCTGGGCAGAGCAACCCTACGCTTATTCCCCACTTGAAGGTGCCCAACTGTGCGGTTCGCGATAGCTGATGTGATCAGGCGATTACACCAACAATCGGGTTACTGGTGAAATGGCGATTTTGCGTCAGCTGCGCTCGGTTTGGTCCGGCTTCAGACTGTTTGTCCGGTTCAGTCCCGCGCTTACGATGCCTTGCTGGCTGCGAAAACGACGCTTGAACATCTGCAACAGAATGATTGATGTCAGTGGGTACAAGTACGGCACTAAAAAGAAGAACCGAAAAAACGCGGTGGCACGGTTGCCAATTCCGGTAGCAGCAGCCACGCCCAAACCCACATTGCCGCCCATTCGCCAAATCTCGGCAATGGCTACGTCGTAGAGGAATAACGCGAACACCGCACCGGAATAGAAATTTATCGCAGACAGGCGAATCTGGATAAAGCGAATAGCGGTAAGCAAAAGGAAAGCGAGAAAAACGAGGTTTATGTTTGTCATCGCTATGAAGGCGTACCTGAAGCCGGAAACACTTTGATCAGCCTTGCTCATTGTGAAAAACTGATATATCGAACCCACCAAAAACAAAATGCCGAGTACCGCCAGAACTAGATTGATTGCCCCCACGGCTCGGAGGGCAATCTTCAACGACTTGGGAGTTACTGATGCGGATTCCATTATTGGGTGTTCCACGATGAAAGCGTAGATCGAGTGTTCCGCCCAGACCAAGTTACCTTAGAGCAGCAACGCTGTCGATAACGGCGATTACACTCACAATCGGGATTACTGGTGAAATGGCGATTTAGCACCAATTACCATGACGTGGGTCGCCTGGATAGACTAGAATTAGCGCCGTGTGGCGCATACTTCACGTGCTTAGCCCCGTGCAAAGTCTCGCACTGGCATCCTTTTCCGCGGCATCACTCGCCTTGCCGTTGGCGGTGCAGTCGATATCTCGTGACCAAACGGCACTCTTGCGCAATCTCTTCTGGCCTGACACTCTCGAGGTTTACGTAAGCTTCTCGCTCTTCTTCATTGGCGTGCTACCCGCCCTACTCGGCTACTACCACCTGGGACGGCTGGGCTTTTTGCTGAACGTCGCAGCGGGATTCGCGCTCGCCTGGATCATGGCCGTATGGTGGATTCTCTGCTTCGTGTATCTCGGGCATCATTTCGGAAGCCTATGGTCCAGCGCCGTTGCTTATGCTGCATGCGTCATACTGGTGTACCTGCTCATTGCATGGCTCCATTTAAGGGCTGCAACGTCTCCGTCCGTGCGTGATGCTCAGCGAAAGCTGAGGCTAGTTCCATCAAGAACGCTTTAGTTGCTGTGAACAGGCGATTGCACTCAGAACCCGGTTATGAGTGAATGGCGATGTTACGCCAGCAAATGTTCCGGCATCAGGAAACCCACATCTCAATTTCTTTTTCGATTACCCAATGACCGTCATGTTTCTCCATGACTACGTAAGAACCCCCTCCGCACAATCCGCCACAGCGGTTGCTTATGTAGAAGAGCGCCTGAGTGCCGTCCGCATTAAACCCCACCCGTGACAGTGTCCCGATTCCCTGAGAACCTGGGTACTGCTTGTAGTAAGAACCCCAAATGTCGCCTTTCCGGTTGAAAATGGGGTCAAGTTCAGCCTGGTCAATGATTTGGTACCCAACAGGAAACCGGAAGGCTCGACCAAGAATTGCTTGCTGGCGGTTCGCTTTTCGGAAACCGTCGATCGTTGTTTGTTGAAGAGAGGGGGCTTTCTGGCGCAAGGACTCCGCCGTTTTCTCCCAAGGAACAGGGTGCCCATTTTCGTCCGGCAAAAGATCATCGTCGCCGGGCGAGGTCATCTTGAGAATAACAATCTTGCTAGCATGCTCTTTGCCCACATGGCCAGCGAATAGACCGGTGACATATTCTGAAACCACATCGTATTCGTTGCCGGTGAATTGACGGTTGCGACTACAGGACGTTAATCCAACGACAACTGACAACAGAAGAACTGCGAGCCTCATACGCATAGCCCATATTATGCGGCGTAAGAGCAAATTGGTGTAACCAGGCGTTTACACTCATGACGGGATCTATGAGTGAAATGGCGATTTTGCAACAGTAATCTTGCGCAACGAGAGCCGCTTCGCTACCCTTTCCGTCGATATGAAACCTTTCAGGTTAAGGAAACGCTTACAGATTCTTCAAGTTGTTGCCTTTGTTGCAGCGACAGCATCAGCATGGGCAGCATCACCTTGCGCTGGCGTGAATCGCAACCTCACGAGCCAACGTAAGGCGGCTTTGGCTCCAGAGATTGCAAAACAACTGCAGGATAAAAGCATCGTAGTGTCGCAATCCTTTCAACTTGGCAGCTGGAGCATCTACTATGTCACCTCGCAAGAAAATGACAACGCGTACGTGTTTTACGCGCACGACCCCCTTAACAGCCGCTATGTCACTTTGTGGGGTGGTATGGCTACAAGCGACGAGGAGAAGGCAATCAAAGCGTGGACGCTCAAGAATGCGCCGGGCATTCCCCCAAGGCTTGCCAGCTGTTTTGCATGGCATGTCACGAACGAATGACAGAGGGGTTCTCTTGGTGGAGGCTCAAAAGATTCATGTGAAAAGCGACAGCTGCCGATAATCGCTCGTGCTGTTGCCAGTCTCTCGCCTCTACAACCAGCACCAATAACCGGGGTTCTTCACAATTTGCACGCGAGGATGCAAATCTTTCAGTCTTCCGGCGTCACTTTTTACATTCAATTCGAGGATGAAATGACCATTCCTTTTGCCCTCGAAATCACCAAGAAGGCAACTGGTTGATTTTTCACTCCAAGCGTCAGCTCTGATCGGCTTGGCTGGCCAATTCTTAACCAACGTCGTTCCATCCCAAATCCTCCATTCCAGGTCGAGCAGGGGCGGTGTGTTGCACTGTTTGCCACGTGGCGGTCCCAGATCGCAATCAAGTTCTTCGAGCGGCATCCGCCTGTCCACAACGAGCGAGACATAGTAATCATGCTTTCCGACAGGAAACTCCTGACTGCGCCAAATTCCCTCACTTAACGGCACCGGAAAGCGGGGGGAGGGCGTGCAGTGAAGCGATATGGCCGCTGCGTTTGCCACCATACGGTTCGAAATCGCGATCCAGCCCAATGCCCTTCGGATGAATTGTCGCCGCGTCATTCTGCTCACTCGAAAGCTACGCCAGAATATCCACGAACAGATTGGCACACAAGCGGCAAAGTACGGCAAACAGCGACTCATGTCGGCCAGTCAAAGCGATCTTGCTGGATTGTTGATGTTATCGGGCGATTTACACCAACAATCCATGGCCCAGCCATTGAACCACGCGACATCCAAGCCGGATTACGGCGAATCACAATAGGCATCAGGGAGAAGCATTCAGGGCGTCAGTGTTCAATTTGTCACAACAAGTTCTGGGATTGAAAGGAACCATATGTCGGATGATCGAACGTTCTCGCTTTCCACTGTTACAGCCGAAGGTGTATCAAGGCGCGGTTTTCTTGGCTTGGCAAGTGCCGCCGGCATGAGCGTGGCTCTTGCGCCCTTGATCGGATGGGCACAGGGCCAGCCACCCGTATGCCAGGGCAAAGGACCTTATGATGCGATGGTGCTTTCCTGCATCGACCCGCGAATCATTGATCCGGTGCATTACTACATGGACGTGATCAACAAACAGAGCTGCAAGTACAGCCAATTTGTGATTGCCGGCGCCGCTGTGGGAGTGGTAGCGCCGAAATTCGAAGCCTGGCATGTGGCTTTCTGGGAGAACCTGGATGCTTCCATCTCATTGCACAAAATCAAGAAGGTGATTGCCATTGATCATCGGGATTGTGGCGCGGCAAAGATTGCTTACGGGGACAAGAGCATTGGCGATCCGGCCACGGAGACGGCTACGCACAAGCGAGTGTTGGCGGAATTCCGCAAGGAGGTCAATCGGCGGCATCCCGATCTTGAGGTTGTGACCGGACTCATGGCACTGGACGGCAAAATGGAGTTGTTTACCGGCAACGCCGCTTGAAACCCCTTACCGCTGATTAACGCGGATAGGCGCGGATCAGGAAAGCAACTTCACCACTGATCCACACTGATGACACTGATCGGAACGAAGCAAACCCCTTACCGCTGATTAACGCCGATAAACGCCGTTTAAATCAATTCAGCGCCTGAGCACGGTTCCCAGTGAAAGAAGAAACTTAAGATTAGTGGTTTCGCGGGTCCACATGAGGCATAGTGAAGCTGGCAATTGGCAAATGGCAATTAGCAATTGGCAGAGGCAAACCGGCACACCTACCACGAAGACACGGAGGCACGGAGAAAGACAACGGCTTCTTTGGGATGGAAATCGCTGAAGTCTACGCCAAATTGGGATGATTGGGATCGGGTGCGATGGATGACGGGGGGTGGGCGTGCAATGCACGCCCAATCGCCGAGATCGGCGTCATCGCACGACATCGCCGAGATCGAAAGAGCAAAAGCTTACTGCTGATGAACGCTGATAGACACGGATCAGGAAAGCAAACCCGGCTAACCACAACGGACACGAAGGGGACGGCATCGGGTGATCTGGTAATCGGATGATCGGCTGATCAGAAAGGCAACACCTACCACGGAGGCAAGTGCATCGGGTGATCTGGTAATCGGATGATCTGGTGATCGGCAAGACAACACTCACCACGGAGACACGGAGGCACGGAGAAAATCAGAACCGGGGGTGGGGTGATCTGGTGATCGGGAAACTAACCAACCTTGGAAACCGTGGTGTCTGCCGGGACTTCTTTCGATGGAGTTCGCTGTGCAACTTTCGCTCGTCTGGCTTCGCATTCCCTACGGATGGCAGCGTAGCGTTCTTCCAGGGCGTCGAGTTCCTCGTCGGAAAGCTTTTGGATGTCGATGAGATCGTCATTCGCGGGATGGTGCGAGCGGATCAACTCGTCCAGCTTCAGGTGCAGAGCTTTCGCGTCACGGTTTTGCGTGTTCTGGATCAGGAAGACCACCAGGAATGTGATGATCGTGGTCCCAGTATTGATGATGAGTTGCCAGGTGTCAGAGTATTGGAAGTAGGGTCCGGCGACAGCCCAGAGGACGATAATAAAGACCGCCGCCAGAAACATGTAAGGGTGGCCCACAATCTGGGCCGCCTGGCTGGCAAAACGGCTGAACCAGAAATTGAGGCCATGGGTCTTCTGGACCAGTTCTTTGGCCTGATGATAAGGGGTCCGGCTCGGTTGCGACATGCTGGTGTTAGATGGTGGAATTCCTCTATACGATGTTTACCGCCGGTTTTAACGTTGTGCTAAAGTCCGCTTTCGGTATAACTTGCGTGACCGTGCTTACGTGACGGTACTCAGGTGACACGGATCACGGTACCTTCTATGCTGGTAGGCGATTCTCACCTCAGGTATATGGAAGCATGCGCAGCTCTGCTGCGTGCGAATGGGAGATATTTGCTTGATTGTCCAACGAGTCTTCGCCCGACCATCCCTGGTCCAATGGGTCTTGGTCCAACGATCCTTCATCCAACGTGGCTTCGTTCAGCGATTCTTCGTCCAACCAGTCTTGTTCCAACGAGTCTTCGTCCAACAATTCTGGGTCCAACGATTCTGGGGTCTTATCTGTTGCCTGCTCTTTTCCAGCACAGTTTTCGCCGCCCAGCTTACCGGAACCGTGACGAATGCGACCACCGGGAAACCTGCTGCCGGAGACGAAGTCACACTACTCTCTCTCAATGAGGGGATGCAGGAGACGTCCAGCGCGAAAACGGACGCTCAGGGCAAATTCACGCTGGATGAGCCCGACGAGACAGTTGAGCATCTCATTCGCGTGTCGCACGGCGGAACGTTCTACTACAAGGCTGCGCCGGTGGGTACCAGAAATTCTGAAGTCAATGTGTATGACGCTGCGGCCACGGTCGACAATGTTCTGGAAGACGGCCATGTCTTTCAAATGCAAACCGCTAACGGGCAATTGGAGGTGATGGAGAAATATATTGTCCGCAATGAGTCGGCGCCGCCGCGCACGCGCATGGGAGACCATTCGTTTGAAATTCAGCTACCACCGGGTGCGCAGCTCATTGACTCGGTAGCCGCGGGGCCGGGTGGCATGCCGGTAAAGGTTTTGCCCGTTCCACTCAAGACAAAAAATCGTTACGGAATGCCCTATCCTCTGCGACCTGGCAAGACTGAGTTTCGCATCAGCTATAAAGTTCCGTACTCCGGGAGCTTTGATTTCACCGTGAGTCCGGAAACTTCTCTGGCCGAGCTGGGAGTACTTCTGCCAAAGGGCATGCAGCTGACGTCAGCGGGATTCTCACAGGACCGTGATGAAGAGGGCATGAATGTCTTTTTCATGAAAGATATTTCTGCCGCTCAGCCGGTCAAGTTTTCCGTGAGCGGAGAAGGAGTTGCGCCCCGTGAAGCTCAGGAACCACCCGCGCCAGGCGATGGTGCGCAAACAACGCCGGCAACCGGCACAACCAGTGGGAGCAGCGGACCGCGCTGGTACCTGATTGGTCTTTTATTTGGTCTGCTGGCAGGCGGCGCACTTGTGGTATTTCGCAAAGTAAGGCGGGGTTCGTCTGACGCTGCAGACGGATCGAATGATCGCCAGCAACGCTCCAGAAAACGGTCTGGTAAGGTCGCTGTCGCTGAACCGGACGATGAATCAGAAGGCAGCATGCTGGCTGCGCTGAAAGAAGAGCTCTTCCAGCTTGAGACAGACCGCCTGGAAGGCAGGATCAGCCAGCAGGAGTATGAAACGTCCAAAGCTGGGATGGATACACTGATCCGCCGGCAAATGAAGAAAGCAAACGAGTCATAATGCTGGCGGCACTGGCGGGCGGAACGAAACGCTATGCTTTTTATCATTCTTTTTTTTGGGGGCCTCTTATTGGGGCTTTTTATCGGGAGCGGCCTTGTTCTCTTCGCTTCGAGCCAGTTGGTCGATACGCAGATCAAGCTTTGCCAGCAGTAATTCCATCTTGCTGCGCTGGCCGGCAGACGTCGCTTGCAGGCTTTCCCGCGCCATGGCGGGCTGTTCGCGCCGTATCTTCTGCCCCACCGGCGAGGAATAAAACTTGATCACGGCTTCCACATCAGATCGCGACAGGTGCTTCTGGTAAATCGGCACAACATCTTCAATGAGGTCTTCCATGCCAATCTTCTTGAACTCGTCATCGACAATCGCCTCAACTGACTTGATCTGCGCCGGCGATGGGTTATTTACCTTTTCCCGAAACATCTGCAAAGCGCCGACTTTCATCTGCTCCTTCATCGCGTCCATCGTCATTGCCAGGCTGTCCGGCACCTGCAGCAGTTCCAGCAATTTCATGATCTGCTCGCGGGTGGCAATGTTACCTGGATTTGCTGTCGCCTGGCTGGTTGGTTGTGGCGATTTGGCTGGCGGAGCGGAAGCAGGTTGTTTTTGTGCCAGAACAGAGGAAGAGGACAGGATGATTAATACCGCTATTTGCGCACGCATTTCGGCACCTCAGAAGATGACTATAACCATGGCACATTTTTCTCGCGCTGACCAGTTTATGCCGAAGGCGAGGCGGAGCCGGCCATGCCCTGTACATTGGACTGAGTGTCTGGAAGCCGCTTCAGCAAGCCGGCAGCCCGGCGGAACCAGGGGCGCTCACGCCGCTTCAGGTAGCGGGGCATCGTCATCTTTTTGGCCAGGATCTTTTGCGCCCACTTTTGCGCTTCATCCGCCCTGCCCAGCTCTGCCAGCAGACAGGCATAGTTAAACTGTGTTTCAGACAACGTTGAGGTGACCGTGACTTGCTCAAACAATGCAGCGGCCTGCTCTTTATGTCCGGTGCGATTGTAAACATACGCCAGCAGCCCCGCGGCCCGCTGATAGTCATAGTTACGGTCAGTCTTTATCACTCGCTCAAGGTCCAGCAGTGCGGCAGCAAAATCGTCCAACTCGATCTCGCATAATGCCCGTCGATAAAACGGATCGGGAGAGTCTGTGCGCGAAGAGATGGCTTTGTCATAGCAACTTCGGGCGCGATCATATTTCTTCTTCTCAAAATAAAGATCGGCCAGCTCTTCATAGTTGCCGGCAGAAGGATTATCCAGCACCATCATTTCCAGTTGCTGTATGCGCTTGCGGTGCGAGAAGACTTTGTAAGACTGTCGCAGCATGCCCATATCGGGCAGCACCTCAACCACGATGTAGGCCAACGCGCCCACACCGCCGCCCATGAGGATGATCCAGAGCCAGTAGTTATCCGGACGCCGGCGCATGAAGTGCACCAGCGCAATGATCTGAAATACGAAGCCGTATTTGTAGTTGAGAAAACCCATTTTTTTAATGACTTAAAAGGTGCTCTAGAATGTCACAGGTTTGGCGACTTTTCCAGCCAATAGATTCTTTAGACAAACCGGAGGTAACTACCTACTTTGCCCGTGCTATTTTGCCCGAGGATGAGTCTTGTCATAGACCTCCATCACATGGCTGATGGAAAGCTGCGTATACTTCTGGGTAGTAGACAGCCGCTCATGGCCTAGCAACTCCTGGATGGCCCGCAGATCAGCTCCTTCGGTCAGCATGTGGGTGCCAAAAGCGTGTCGCAAGGTATGCGGATGGATATCCGGCGGAAGGCCTTTGGCCACCGCGATTTGCTTCACGATCCGTCCAACGCTCCTGCTGGTCAGCGGCCCGCCACGCTGGTTGATAAACAGTCGCCGCGTTGCTTTCTTCGTTCCCAGCAGGACTTTCTGCCGGGCAGGACGATACGCCTGCAAAGCCTCGTCGGCAGCGCCTTCCAGCGGAACATAGCGTTGCTTCTTGCCTTTGCCGCGGACCAGAATCACGCCATTCGTCTCTTCGATGTCATTGAGCTCTATTCCCACCAGCTCTGAGTTGCGCAGGCCACAACCGTACAGTAGTTCGAAGATTGCGCGATCACGCTCCGGAAACGCTGCCGCTTCAGGCAGTTCACTATTGAGCAGGCCGTTCATCTCTTCCATGGTCGGAACGCGCGGCAGCTTCTTTGGCAATTTAGGGGACGAAACCAGCTTGGCGGGATTCTGTTGCACCACACCTTCTCTTGCCAGCCACTTGTACATCGATCGCAATGCCGCCAGCGCTCTGGCTACTGAAACCTTGCTCAACCCCTGCGAATGAAGCGACGAGAGAAACCCACGCAAGAATACGTGATCGATATCTTTCCAGCGAATCTCCGGACCAAGGTATTCGCCGAAGCGGCTGAGCTCGTTTCGATAAGCACGTAAAGTATGAGCCGAGGCATGCCGTTCACCGCGAAGATGTTCCAGAAAGCGCGCGATACCCTTTCGAATCTCTGGGCTTGGTTCCGGAAGAGATGTTGACGGTCGTGTTTCTTTGTTTTTCATCTTTTGTTACTTACTACCTTCGACCGTCTTTTTACCGCGGGGATGGTACTTGCGATAGACGCTCTTCAGCCGATCCAGCGCTACATGCGTATAGACCTGCGTGGTGGAAACATCAGCGTGACCCAGGATTGTCTGCACCGTGCGCAAATCCGCGCCGTTTTCCACCATGTGCGTGGCGCAACTATGGCGCAGCATGTGCGGACTGGCGTGTCTTCCTGCACTCGACGCCGAACCCACCATCTGCCATACGCGTTGCCGCGTCAGCTTGCCACCGCCTCGTCGCACAAACAACAATGGCGAAACCTTTTCGTTCAGCAGTTGTTGCCGGCCTTCACGCATATAAGTTTGCAGGGATTCCTGCGCAGCACGTCCCAGCGGCACCAGACGTTCTTTGTCTCCCTTGCCGCGCACCAGCACGTGTCCAAGTTCAAGCTTCAGGTCTTCCAGTTTTACGTTGACCACCTCAGACACGCGCAGTCCGCCGGCATAAAGCATTTCCAGAATGGCCTGATCGCGCTGCGCCAGTGCCGGATCGGCCCCCGGAGATCGCTGCGTCCGCACCGATTCCACCATGGAATCAATCTCTTTGCCCGCTAGCGACTTCGGCAGAATCTTCCATTGTTTGGGCGAATCAATGTCCAGCGTGGGATCATGCTGGATCAATCGATCGAGCAAAAGGTATTTATAGAAATGCCGCAGCGCGGAAAGCTTGCGCGCCACTGCCCGGTCGCTTACGCCATTGCCGAACAGATCGCCCAGGAATGCCCGGACATCATCACGCCGGGCCGCAAGCAACTCGCGTTTGCGTTTGCCCAGAAATTCCGAAAACTGGACCAGATCAGACTGGTACGCACTCACCGACAGCACAGCCAGGCCTTTCTCAACTTTCAGGTAATCAAGAAAGCCTTGCAATACGCGCTCGTCAGCACTTTTTGCCACGGGAGTTTTCGGCTCCGCAGTCTTCATCTCGCTAGTATGATGCTGTGAAACCGATTCGCCAATAACCAGCGGGGTTCTTCTGTTCTTCTTTATCCGCCCAAAGCGAGGGTCAGGTTTTATCCCGAAACGAAGTGAGGGAAACCCCACTACAAGTTGATGCTTCCCCGAGTTCTAACATTGCCACCACTTCCGAAAGTCATCACAAAAACCAACACATTCTCCAGCTTGTCATCCTGAGCGGAGCCGGAGCGCATGCGACGACGGAGTCGAAGGATCTATGCATTTTCTCTGTTTCCGACCGGGATCTTTCAGCACTGATTGATGCCGCCCTATCGTGCCTCAAGAAATTTTCTCGACGATGGCATTTTTCAGCAAGTAGGGATCCCTCACTCCGTTCGGGATTTAAACCTGGCACAACTTCACGGAAGCTTCTTCTTCCCTGGCTTCTTCTCCGGCAGGACAAACGGTTTGGCTTCGATGCCGTTCAGTCGCGCTGCCTGCACGGCATTCAACGCGCTCTCCGGTTGCTCTTCATGTTTAAAGAACGCATACACTTCCCTGTCCGCCGCCTGCGTCTTCAACTCCTCCGCCACCTTCTGCAAGTCCGGCGAGCTGTACTCTGGTTCGCGAAAACGGTAGTACACGAAATTGGCGGTGGCCACTTTGGGCGTCATGATCTTTTCACTCTCCGCCCAGCACAACGCTACGTTCTTCCTGCGCAGAATCTCGTAGATGGAATCACTGAACCAGCTCTCATGACGAAATTCAAAAGCAAACTGATATGCGGACGTCGGCAGCGCCTGCACGAATGTCCCCAGCAGCGCGGTATCCGCCTTCAGGTTGGGCGGCAGCTGAAATAAAACCGGACCCAGCTTGCCCGACTGCCGCATTGGTTCCAGGCTTTGCATCAGGAACCGCATCGATTCTTCCGCTTCTTTCAGCCGCTTGAAATGTGTGATTGATTGGTGCGCCTTGGCCGCAAAACGGAAATCCGCCGGCGTTGCGCCTACCCATCCGGCAACAGCGCTCGCTGTCGGCATGCGGCGAAACGTACCATTCAACTCAACTGCGTTGAGCTGCGTCGCGTAAAACTCAAGAAATCGTTTGGATGGCAGCTTGTCCGGGAAGAAGGCCGGCTTCCAGCTTGTGTAGGACCATCCTGACGTGCCGATATGCAGATTCATGGCGAAAAGTATAACTCTCACCACGGAGGCCCGGAGAAAAGCAAAACAAGGGCTCAACCACAAAGGACACGAAGGAACACAAAGGGAAAGCAAAACCACAAAATCCGTACCACAAAGACAGAGGAACAAACACCTGAAGCCTTTCTCCGTGTCTCCGTGTCTCCGTGGTGAGAAAGCAGTTACCGATACAGCAGATACTTTGTCCGCATCTCTCGGAACTTCTGCAGATCATCCTGCCAGCCCTGAGCGATCGCTCGCGGATCGTCGCCCTTAACAATTGCGTCCACCACCGCCTGATTGGCGACGATGGCATTCAGTTTGTCGATCTTCCAGTGATCGGGAAACAGCTTCTGCAAGGCCGACGCCAGTTCCACGCCCATCTCCGGCGCGTCCAGAACATTGCGGTCAGTCACAATAAAGTTCACACCTCCACAAACCTGGTTCACATAGGGCCCAGTGGTTGGCGTAAATGAAATAGGCACGAAGCGGACGCCCGGTATCAGCCGCGCGTTCAAATATTCAGATAACACCTTGGCATCCAGCCACGGCGCGCCAATCAATTCAAAAGGCGTATTGGTTCCGCGACCTACCGAAATATTCGTGCTTTCAATCACCGCCACACCCGTATAAAGAGACGCCTCATAGACGGACCGCAGGTTCGGCGAAGGATTGGTCCAGACAATCCCCGTGGAATCGAACCAGTCTCCGCGCAGCCAGCCCTGCATGGGAACCACGCGCAGCCGGGCGCCGATCTTTTTCTCCACGTTGTACATCTGCGCCAGCTCGCCCAGAGTCATACCGTGACGAATCGGAATAGGAAAGTAATTGGTGAAGCTGGGAAAATCAGCCGACGACATCGGCCCCTGCACCACCGCGCCGGTCACCGGATCGGGGCGATCAAGGATGATCACTTCCACATTTGCCGCTGCTGCTTCCTCCAGCAGATAGCCCAGGGTGGCCGGGATAGGTGTAGTAGCGCGCGCCGGCATCCTGTATGTCCATCACCACGGCGTCCAGCCTCTTCAGCATGTCCTGCGGAGGCCTGCGTTTCGCGTCATTGTTTCCATACAGGGTAAACACTGGCACTCCGGTGACGGTGTCAGCATTTGGATCGCCCACATCGATGGCGTCCACCGCGCCAAAGATCCCGTGCTCCGGACTGAAAATGATCGAAAGTTTCACGCCCGGCGCGCCGTTCAATACATCAATGGTTCGCTTACCTTGTGCATCGAGGCCTGTCTGATTGGTCAACAAGCCGATGTTCACCACATCTTTATCTTTGCCGGCCTTCAATTCAGCAAAATCGTCTTTTTCCAGTACATCGATTCCGGTGAGCACGTGCCCATTGCGTGCAGATACGTGGCGCGAGGCCGCTGCCGCCTCGTTGTATCCCGTCATGGACAACAGCTTCTCTCGCGAAGGGGAACTGACATCCAGCTTCAGTGTTGTTGCCACGGCCGTCGCCACACGCGACCGCAATGACACCACCGGAACATTCGCCTGCCGCGGCCGCACGCTATTTGTGAGAAGAATGATGTAGGTGTTGGTATTGGGATCAATCCACATGGACGTGCCAGTGAACCCTGTATGCCCAAACGATCCCACGGGCAGAAATGCGCCACGGTTGCTGGAGAACGGCGAATCAATGTCCCAGCCCAGGCCGCGGACTTCGACGGCATTCGGGGGCTGCTGGGGCGTGGTCATTTTTTCAATCGCATCGGGTGTGAGAATGGTCTCGCGGTCAATCAAAGCCTGCGCGTAATGCGCCAGGTCGCCGGCGGTGGAGAAAACACCTGCGTGCCCAGCGACTCCACCCATCCGTTGCGCCGAGGGATCATGCACAACTCCGCGCAACAAACGGTGGTTATCGATCCACAGAGTTTCAGCGATCTTTGGCGCCCATACCGCCGGCGGCTGGAAGCGCGTATGCGTCATGCCCAGCGGACCCCATATATGCACCATGGCATATTTGTCCAATGACATGCCGGACATCTGTTGCACCAGTTCGCCGAGTTCGATGAAGTTGATATCGCTATAGACAAACTGCGAGCCGGGAGGCGTCTGCAGTTTTTCATCATGTGCCATGCGAAAGGCCGTGGCCTGGCCTTCCCACCCGATGTTCAAGTCGAGATCTGGACGGAGGCCGGAATAATGCGTTAAGAGTTGCCGCACCGTTACGTTATCTTTTCCATTGGCGCCGAACTCGGGGATGAAGTGCGCAACCGGCTCATCCAGTCGCAACTGCCCGAACTGCACCAGCCGCATGACGCTGGGAGCTGTGGCAACCACCTTTGTGAGCGATGCCAGATCGAATATCGTGTCCGGCGTCATGGGCTCGCGCCTGGGCGTGAGTGCGCGATAACCGAATGCTTTCTGGTGAACGATATTTCCCTCATGCCCCACCAGCAGTACCGCGCCGGTGATGGCTTCGTCGTTCACCTGCTCCTGCACCAACGCGTCCACAGCGCTGAAATCGCCGGTTTCCTTGATCTCAATGGGATGGTGCTTCTTCTTTGGCTTGGGTTTCTTTTTGCTGGCTGCCGCCCCCGCGACGCAGTTCAGCACCAAAAGCACAAAAATGCACCAGACAGCTACTCTCATCCTTGATTTCATCGGTGAACTGAGTGTGTTATAAACCGGAAACAAAAGCAACTTAAGGACGCCTCTGCACCAAGTTACTAACAGCCTGATACCTCGCGACCTCGCCGCACAAGCCGTCCGATTCCAGCGCGCGCTGGATGTTTTGCGCTCCGGCATCGCGCAGCACGCATTTCCAGGCGCCGCAACAGCCATCACCTTCGAAGGCCAACTCGTCTGCCTCGCGGGACTCGGTCATTTCACCTATTCGCGATGCTCCCGGGCCATTAACGCCGAAACCGTATTCGACCTGGCGTCCCTGACCAAAGTAGTTGCCACCACGGCGGTTTGCATGCTGCTTTATGACCGCGGCGAGTTAGACCTCAATGAGCCGATTTTCAAGACGCTGCCGGAGTTTACCGCGTCAGAGGCGGACCGTCGCCGCGCTTTGGTCACGTTCCGTATGCTACTGGCCCATTCTTCTGGACTTCCAGCCTACATAAAGCTCTTTCAAACGGCCCGTACACCATCCGAGTTGATGGCCCAGGCCCTTGCCGTGCCTCTAGCCACTGATCCCGGCAGCCGGGCTGAATATAGTGATATCGGCTTCATCCTGCTGGGCGAGGCCATCCAGCGCATTACCGGCCAGCCACTGGACCAGTTCTGCCAACGGGAGGTCTTTCAGCCGCTCGGGATGGCTTCTTGCCGATACCTGCCACCAACCCAGAAACGTCTCATTCCACCAACAGAAAAAGATCGCAGCTTCCGCCACCGGCTGATTCAGGGCGAGGTTAATGATGAAAACGCTTACGTCCTGGGCGGTGTTGCTGGACACGCCGGCTGCTTTGCCTGCGCGGAACATGTGGCCATGTTCGCCGAATGCATGTTGCGCGGCGGGATGTTACTCAATCAGCCACAAAAGCTGTGGTTTCAGCCGCACACTGTGGAAATGTTTACACGCCGCGAGGCCTTTCCGGCCGGAACCTCTCGGGCGCTCGGCTGGGACACTCCCTCCGCACCGTCATCCTCGGGAAAGTACTTTTCGCCAAAATCTTTTGGCCATTTGGGCTATACCGGCACTTCCCTGTGGATTGATCCGGAGCGTAAACTCTCTGTTACTCTTTTAACCAACCGCACCTGGCCGGACCGCGGTTCGCAAGCCATCCAGCAGATCAGGCCTGCGTTCCACGACGCGGTTTTAGAAGTATTAACGCCGAAGCGTTAGCGTCGAGATAAACGTGTGACCGCCAGTCGAGCCCCCATTCGCGATCTTGGAACCGAACGCCAGAATCCCAGTTCATCAGAGCTGGATACACTGTCTGCTCTTGAGATCGCGCGGATCATCAACCAGCAGGACCAGACTGTCGCCGCAGCCGTGGAAAAGGCGTTGCCGCAGATCGCGCTGGCGATGGATGCGATTGCGGAAGCCATCGCAAACGGTGGACGCCTGATTTATGCAGGCGCAGGGACCAGCGGACGCCTCGCCGCCCTGGACGCTTCCGAATGTCCGCCCACTTTCAGCACCGACCCGAAAACAGTGCAATATGTAATTGCCGGCGGAGAAAAAGCGCTGGGCCGCGCCACTGAGACCAGCGAGGATTCACGGCCAGCCGGACGCGCGGACATGGCGAAGCGCAAGCCATCCAGGAAAGATGTGATTGTCGGCGTGGCCGCCAGCGGACGCACACCCTACACCATCGCTGCGGTAGAGTACGCCCGAAAGAAAGGCGCGAAGACCGTGGCGGTTGTCTGCAACGCCAATTCGGAACTGGGCCGCGCTGCGCAAATAGAAATCGTTGCCGATGTAGGCCCTGAGGTGCTTTCCGGATCAACCCGTATGAAGGCTGGGACCGCGCAGAAAATGGTGCTGAACATGCTTACAACCGGAGCGATGGCGCGTCTTGGTTACATATACGGCAACCTCATGGTAAATGTGCACACCAAGAATGAAAAGCTGGTGGAACGCGGGCTGGGAATTCTGGAGCAAGCTGCCGGAATTGACCGCCAACAGGCAGCCAGGGCGTTGAAGGATTCACACAACCAAGTGGCTGTGGCGCTCATCATGGTTAAGTCTGGTTTGGACCGCAGGAAGGCCGGGCAAAAACTCAAGCGCTATAAGGGAAATGTCCGAAGAGCTGTAGAAGAAAGATGATTTACGATGCGGGTGATCTAAAATGAAGATGATACCCAAGCAGCACGAAGTCGGCTCCTCGCAAGTTCCCACAACACCGGGGGTGCTGGAGGCTGTTAACGGCGATTTGAGGAAACCACCGGTGCGTTTGCGCGCGATCCGACTGAACGGCTCGCAGGTAACGGTACCTGAAAACCATATGGACAAGTTCGTAGTGCGCGGAGGCAATCCGCTGGTAGGTTCAATCCGCGTGAGTGGCGCAAAAAATGCCGCTCTGCCCGCGATGGCGGCCGCCATCCTCACCGATGAGCCAGTGGTCCTGGAGAACATCCCTGACGTCCGCGACATACAGACGGAGCGTAACCTGCTCGTCTCCATGGGCGCGGAGGTGGAACTCGGCTACGGTCGCGCTTCACACCGCACCACCATGTGCTGCCGCAACCTGGTCAATCCCGAAGCAGCGTATGAGCTGGTTAAGACGATGCGTGCCTCAACCCTGGTGCTTGGTCCGCTGGTGGCCCGCATGGGCCGTGCTCGCGTATCACTTCCTGGCGGCTGTGCTATTGGCGCGCGTCCCATTGACCTTCATATCAAAGGTCTGGAACAGTTGGGCGCCACCATCACGCAGGAACACGGCTATATTGAAGCTGCCGCCGAGCGTCTGCGTGGCGGCAATATCAGTTTCGACAAGATCACGGTCACTGGCACCGAAGATCTGATGATGGCGGCCACACTCGCCGACGGCGAAACCATCATGGAAAATTGCGCTCGCGAGCCCGAGGTTGTCGACCTGGCGGTGCTGCTCAACAAGATGGGCGCAAAGATCACCGGCCACGGCACTTCCACCATTCGCATTCAAGGCGTCAGCAAGCTGGGCGGCGCACGCCATCGCATTATCCCGGACCGCATCGAAGCCGGAACCTTTGTGATTGCCGGTGCTCTCACCGGAGGCGACATCACTCTTAACAACTGTGACCCCAGCCATATCGGCTCCCTGTTGCAGAAGCTGGAAGAATGCGGAGTAACCGTCCGCACCACCACCGATTCCATCCGCGTGACCAACGGTCACCGGCTCCGGGCCTCCGACATCAACACGGAAGAGTATCCGGGCTTCCCAACTGACATGCAGGCGCAGTACATGACGCTGGCCACACAGTCGGAAGGCACCTCGGTGGTCACCGAGAATATCTTTGAAAATCGTTTTATGCATGCGCAGGAACTGGTCCGCATGGGCGCGAATATCAAAGTGGAAGGCCGCCGCGCCATCGTTCGCGGACATACTCAGCTCAGCGGCGCAGCCGTGCAATGCTCTGACCTGCGCGCTTCAGCTTCACTGGTGATTGCGGCGCTGGTTGCCGAAGGTGAAACGATTCTGGACCGCGTCTATCACATTGATCGCGGTTATGAGCGGATTGAAGAAAAACTCCGCGGAGTTGGCGCACAGATCAAACGCATCGGTGAACTGCTCCCCAAACGTTCAACCGCTATTCCGGCCGGAGTGGCGTAACAGATCCAATAAGCAATTCCCTCTTCCAAACAAGAACCGCGCTGCAAAGCGCGGTTTTTTGTTTTGCATGGCGAAGCAGACATCACGAGGAAAGGCATCGGCAAAAATAATACGCAAACAAGCGCCGGAGGCGCGTTCAGAAGTTAGCCCAGGGCATGAGCCCTGGGAAGATGGAGAAACCCATTAAAGCCCCGGAGGGGCGACACCTACTTCTCGCCATAAAAATAATAGTCCGCGCTGTACTCACTCTTTGACTCTGACTTTTCCGCTCCCACATCAACTGGCGGCTGGCCGGCTTTGGTAGCCACACGATGGATATACTTTGCCGACTTCAGCACTCCAGCGCCGGAGTTATTCACAACCTCAATCAGCAGCCATGGGATGGCTTCTGATTCCGGAGCATTTGCTTTCTCCAGCATTTTGCCCTTCACCTCGCTGCCATCATTCAGCTTCCAGGTTGGTCCCGCATAGTGCGCGCCCAGCACGTCGCCCTTCGCGTCAAAAAGTTCGGCGAGTGGCCCCTTGAGGACCCAGGACATTTTGCCGTCATTGTCGCGCTGGCTGACGTAAACCTGATAGCCCCGGGCGTGAACTCTCAATATCTCCACATGACCATCGGGAACTTTGAGTTTTTCTGGAATCTCCGGCAAAGGTCTCTCCTTGAATAACGCACAACCATGGATAAGCGATCGCCGCCGATTCTAGCACCTCTGCCCTTGCTCGTAATTAATCCCGAGCAGAGCGAGGGAACAATTTGTTTTTAGTCCCGAGCACAGCGAGGGATCCCTATCGACTCAGAAAATCTTCGTGGAAACGTTGTTCCAGAGTATAGGGATCTCTCGTTCGACTGGGGATGAAGAACTTACTTGGTCTTTTCCAAGGCGGCCCTGGCGGCCTCCAGTTCTTTCTGTCGAGTCTTTGACACTTTAGGAAAATCTAGCTTCAGGTTTTCCAGCGTTTCCAGCACAGCCGAGCTTACGGCAAGATGCATAAACCATTTATGGTCCGCGGGGATCACATACCATGGCGCATCAGCCGTTGACGTATGGCGAATCATGTCATCATAGGCGTCCATGTATTCTTCCCAGTGCTCGCGCTCGTGCACGTCGGCCTCTGAGAACTTCCAGTTTTTCTCCGGTTCATCCAGCCGGGCGAGAAAGCGCCGGCGCTGCTCGTCTTTTGACACATTGAGGAAAAACTTGCGGATCACCGTTCCGTTGCGCTTGAGATAGTTCTCCATATTGGAGATATCTTCGAAGCGTTCCTTCCAGATTTTCTTGCCGGCCAGTTCCTGAGGCAGATGCTGTTTGGCCAGGAATTCCGGATGCACACGCACGACCAGTACTTCCTCGTAATAAGACCGGTTGAAGATGCCGATACGCCCGCGCTCCGGGAGGCAACGATTCGTTCGCCAGAGAAAGTCGTGGTCAAGTTCTTCGGTGGAGGGCTGCTTGAAGCTGTAGACCTGGCAAGCCTGCGGATTCAGGCCGGACATTACGTGTTTGATCACGCCGTCTTTTCCGGCAGCGTCCATGGCCTGAAATATCAGCAGGAGAGCCCACTCGTCCTGGGCGTAGAGTTTTTCCTGGCGGTCCTGCATGAGGGTGATGCTTTCCTGCAGCAGTTCACCCGCCTTGTCTTTCAGGTCAAGACCACACGTATCAGCGGGGTCACATTGTTTCAAATGGAAAGATTTTCCGTGGTTTACGCGAAAATCGTCAGCCAGTTTGAACAGTTTCTTGTTCATCTTCATATTGCAAGTTGTACCGCAAAGCGCCGGCCCAGAGCAAAACCCAACGCAGCAAACCGTTCCCTCACTCAATCTCTTTATCTCGAGCGGTAGCGAGAGATCCTTTTCTTCATCCCGAGTGGAACGAGGGATCCCTACGGTCTCGATAAAGTTGACGTGGAGCGCAGCCGCCCCCGGCTGCGGAAGAAAGGCTTAACCACGAAGGCCACGAAGGTGCGGGAGAAAAGATAGGGTAGGGATCCCTCACTCCGTTCGGGATTAAAAACAGGACCCTATCGTCCCGCCGCGACCTTCTCTTCCACGCCCGACAAAGACTTCCATCCCCGCCTGGACAAATCCCAGAAGATCAAGTATCCGGCTAACGCGGCCACGGCCAGCAGGCACACACCGATGGCAACCTCGCCGAAGATGATCTTGCCGCTGCCAAAGAGCGCGCAGTAAACCATGAGACATCCCATGGCCCAGTCAAAGGCATTGCTGCCCACATCGCGCACTTCTGCTACTTCCGGCGCAAGCTTCGCTACATGCTTCCAGCCATAGATCGTCGGGCGGACTCGCCGATAAAAAGCCAGCAGCTTCTCTTCCGACTCGGCTGGGGTCAACAAGGTTGCGATTACCCACGCCACGGTGGTGCATCCTGCTGTAATGAGAGAGTTCTTGGCAAATGTCACTGGATCATCGCCTGGCGCATACCTGTGCAGAATAAGTGTGACGACGGCAGCCACGCTCATGGCGGAAATCTCGCTCCACGCATTGATCCGCCACCAGTACCAGCGCAGGATATAAACCGCTCCGGTACCGATGCCCAGTTCAAGCACGATCTGCCATCCTTGCCCTACTGACGTCAGTTGCCCGGCCACATAACCGCTGACCAGAACAAGAACAATGGTCAGCAGACGACCTATACCAACATAGTGCCGCTCACTTTTCTGCGGGGCCATGAAGCGGCGATAAAGATCGTTAACCAGGTAGGAGACGCCCCAGTTCAGCTGAGTTCCCAGCGTGGACATGAATGCCGCAAGAAAAGCTGCAACCATGACACCACGCAAAGCCGGCGGCAGATAATCCCGCAGGACCATCACATAACCTTCCTGCGGATGAGCACCGAAGGTGGCCGAAGGGTGCAGCCCGCCATGCGGCGAGTACACCGCCAGCGCGACGAGTCCGGTGATAATCCAGGGCCATGGCCGTAGTGCATAGTGCGCGATGTTGAACCACAACGTTGCACCCAGAGAATTTTTTTCATCGCGGGCGCAGAACATGCGCTGGGCCACATAGCCTCCGCCGCCGGGCTCAGCTCCCGGATACCATGCTGACCACCATTGCACGCCGAGATAAGTAAGGAAGGTCAGCACCGGAAGAGTCCACAACGCGCTGGAAGTCCAGCCAAGGTGAAAGTCGGGGAAAAAGGCCAGCGGATTCGATGGGTGCGCCCCACTCTCTTGTGCCGCTTTGCCCACCACTGCCAGTTGCAGCTTCAGCGCATGCATGCCGCCGATCTTTGCGACGGCGACCCATGCCAGCACGATGACCATGCCCATCTTTAATATGAACTGAAAAAGGTCAGTGACCAGCACGCCCCACAGCCCGCCGATAGAAGTGTAAATTCCCGTGAATGGAATCAGAATGAAAACGCAAATCAATAGGGCCGTATGGTTGGCTGGGCCGAACGTGTAATGCAACAACTCGTGTCCGCCCATGCCAAGCGTTAGTACCTTTCCTTCAGGAAACATTGGCCCCAGGAGAACAGCGATAATGCTGACCATTGCGTTGGTCACCCAACCGAGGATCAGGCAGTTCATGATCAACCCGAGATAGAGGGCTTTGAATCCGCGAAGGAATGCCGCAGGCTTGCCACCGTAGCGCAGTTCGGTCAGCTCAACGTCCGTGAGGACCTCTGCTCGACGCCAGTAGCGTGCGAAGAAGAAGACAGTGAGCATGCCGCTCAGGCATGAGCTCCACCACAGCCAGTTTCCAGCGATGCCCTGCGTCGCAATCACGCCACTGACAAAGAGCGGCGTATCGGCGGCGAACGTTGTTGCCACCATGGATGTGCCCGCCAGCCACCAGGAGACGTTGCGTCCGGAAACGAAGAACTCCTCCGTATTCCCACTGGCGCGTCCGCGGTAGTAAATGCCGATTCCCAGGTTGATCAGTAGATATCCACCAATCACCAGCCAGTCAATCCATGTCAGCGGCATGTGTCTCCTCCTTGGGCGGAAACTCTGTTGGACTTTGAGTAAGTGATGGTCGCAAGTCTAGCAAACATTAATGGCATGGTTACTGCGTAAAACAGCTTAGGTGGCGGGTTACTCCACCACCGTCGCCTCCACCAACTTCTGCACCGGCTCAGCCAGCATATTCAGTAGCTCGGCCTGCGGCTTCTGCGCTTCTTTGAGCATGTCCAGCTGTTGCTGTCGCCACGACGCGCGAACGCGCTGGTTCGAATTGAGGTATTCCAGCGCCTGCAATCCTGCGCCGGCCACGATTGAAACATTCCGCGAGAGTTGCGCGGTTTCCTGCAGCAAATCGCTACCCTGGATCACCGGCGCCAACTGCTGGTCATTGCCTTGCCAGATCCTAAGCTCCTTGCGCATTGCCTCAACATCTTCTGGCGATGCAGACCCGGGCGACGCAGACTTTGCCAGGTACAGCGCGACCTGCGCCGCGAATACTCTTCCCTTGGCGCTCTCCGGTCGCACCGTATCCACCAGCCGGTCCAGCGGTGTGTCTGTTTCATAATGGCGCGTGTGCGGACGCTGATAAACCTTCACCGGTTCCACAACTTCGGCCAGTGTGCGCAGAGATTCAATATCAGCGCTGCCGCGCAGACGTTCCAACATCAGACGGTAGGCGGTGTTGTGGGTAAGCCCTGTCTGGTCCAGCTGTTCGCTCACGTAGTCAAGACGTGCATACATGGAATCCACATCACGCACTGCCTGAGGTGACCAGAAGCGCTCAGCCACAGCCGCAGTTCGCGGCCATACGCGCCCGTCAACATTCTCCGGCGTTACCAGCTCTGACCACATGCATGCCTCGCCTCCGAGCACGCGCTGCTGCTCTTCCGGTGACAGCGTAGCCGCCGCGCTGCCCAGTGGATCGATCAAATAACTTTGTTGCGCCGGCTGCATCAGGTCGAGGTAATACCCGTAAGAAAGCAATCCACTGTAGCCTCGGCGCGCTGCGTCGGCCAGGGATTTCTGTCCTCGCCAGGACTGCACCAACACGTCTTTTGGCAGGTCAGCATGCAGAATCTCATCCCAGCCTTCCATGATCTTTCCGTGCCCGCTAACGATCTTGAGCAATCTCTGGTTGAAATAGGCTTGCAGATCGGCATTGCTCTTCATCTTGTGGCGACGCTTGAAAGCGCGGATCGCCGGACTGGCGTTCCACTGTTTGCCATTCACCTCGTCGCCACCAATGTGGAAGTAGGAATCGGGAAACAGACGTGACATTTCACCGATCAGGTCATCCAGAAATCGATAGGTGTGATCCCGGGTGGGATCCATGGCCGGATCATTTACGCCGAAACTCTTCCACGGCTCATATGGCCCGGGAAGGCTGGCCAGTTCAGGATACGCAGCGAACCAGGCTGAGGTGTGTCCTGGCATATCAAATTCCGGGACCACACGTATGCCGCGGTCCCGCGCATATGCGATTACTTCTTTTATCTGTTCATGCGTGTAGAACTGCCCGCCTGATGCCTTCTCGGCTAATTTCGGGAACTTCCTGCTCTCAACGCGGAAACCCTGATCATCTGACAAATGCCAGTGCAGAACGTTCAGCTTTACCGCTTCCATCGCATCCAGGTTGCGCTTGATGACTTCTACGGGCATGAAGTGCCGCGCGACATCAATCAGCAGCCCACGCCAGGGAAACCTTGGCGCGTCTTCAATTATTACAACAGGGACAGTAGCGCCGCCGGGCGCAGGCTGGGCAAGTTGCAACAGTGTTTGCAGACCGTGAATCACGCCCAGTGGATTGTCCGCTTCCAGCCTGATTCCACGCTCAGTGACCGTCAGGCGATAGGACTCGTCTTCGCCAAGCTTCTGTACCTTCTCTCCTGCCTTACTGCATTGGATCAACATCGTTATCCTCGCGGGGCCATTGCTCCGCGTGACTTGTAGCCCAGTGCGGCGAGAAAGATTGGTTCGGAAACGTTCTACAGCACTCGCAACGCGAGGATTATTTTCCACACCTGAAATTTCAATGGCGAAGTCCTGCGTTATTGCAAGCTGTCCCACGCCTGGAGTCACGTGTGCCGGGATCGGCATAAGACGTTGTGTGGGCGATAAATCAGCTGCCAGAACCGAAGGTGAAAAGCTGCCAATCACGGCAATAAGACTACAGAAGAACGCTCGCGTGAATTTCATGTGGTTACAGCATACTCAGGTTGGATTTGTGGATCGAATCATGAATGAAGAAAGATGAATGACGAATGACCAGGCGAGTCCAGCAGTAGCCGAACCGCCAGACTTCTAGCGCTCTGATTCCTGCAAGGTCTTGATGTGTGCTTCCAGGGCCTTCGAATATTCACGCTCCGCATGGAGTTCAGCCTGAAGCTTCCTGACCAGACCTTCAAGCCGAAGAATCTCTATCCGGGGCATGTTGAGGTCACTATTAGGCGATTTTGCCGCTGCACTGGTTGCCGCGTCGCTATGGGGCGTCACGCTCGCGTTGGCTGCCAGTTCGCCCACTCGCGCTGATGACGCTACAGGCCTGGCCGCGGACGAAGATGGTGATGGGCTCGGCGCTTGCTTCGGTGCGTTCGGCAGTTCCAGTAACGGATCGACATCAGGAACTACAACCGAAAACGACGGCGCTATCGTCATTTCAGGTTGATGTGACAATAAGCCCTGAACCGGCTGGACCGGATGATCGTTCTGGTCCAGCATCGCGACCGACAGGCCCGCCCCATTGGTCGGCAACGCCTGTTCAATTGCGGGAGCAGAACCGGAACGCAGAGGCATGGCTCCTGCTGTGGAAAAAATACTGCTGAGTACCGCGTTGGCATTGGCCGCAGCTGCAGGCGACACTCTGGGCGCGCCCCTGGTTGTAAGCAGGTTGCGCACGCGCGCGATCAGGTCCTGGGGCTGAAAAGGCTTGCGCAAAAGCTCATCTGCCTTTACGGCAAAGGCCCGCTCCGCCACTGCGCGATTCACCACTCCGGACATCAGCACTACAGGAATTTTTGAAAGCTCGGGATGTGTCTTGATGAACTGGCAAACTTCGTACCCGTCTTTCACGGGCATAATGACGTCTGTAATCACGATATCGGGCCGCTTCTTCTCAATCTCTTCCAGTGCGAGCACGGCATCATGGCTGGTGAGGACGTTGATGTTCTCCCGGCGGAACGCAATCTTGATGACTTCACGCATGGTGGCGCTATCGTCAATGAAATAAACCGTGGGCACCGTCGCCATCAAAAGCCTCCATCAAAATCGCTTTGCATAGACTCGTCCAGTTCGCGCAGCGCTTCCAGCATCAGCTCGGTGGAAGAGCGCAGCACGGTACGCGTTGCTGCCGTTTCACCCGGCAGGAATTTGTAGGATCCTGAATCCTGTCCATTGCAATGCTTCACAATCTGGACCATGGCGTCATCACCCACGTTTTCGCCGCACTCGGCGTGAGTGACAATGCCGTTCTCAAAGAAGATGATGCCGTCAATCAGGTCGGCATTCACGTACAGTGCGCCGTTCTGCCGGGTGTGAGTCAGCATCTGCACAATCCCGGGCAAGTCCATATGAGTAAGGCTGCCGGTGAGTGCAGTGTCGATGATCCAAGCATCTGCAGGGGCTGAAATCCTTCAGTATTGCTGCGCAGAAAAGTCTTGATCTGCGATGCAATCAGTTCCGGTCCCAGACGCTTATCAACGTAATCGGCACAGCCGGAACGAAAAGCTTCCATCAATGCCTGGTCGCCGCCTTCACCAATCGCAATCACCGGGATGTGGGCTGTCTTGGGATCAGCGTGCACAATCGGCGGCAATTCGTGGGCGTTGATTTCGCGCATACTGGTGGAACACAGAATCGCTGCCGGTGTGTCATATTCCAGCATGGTAAGCGCGTAACCGGTCTGCGTGGTGTGGACCACTTCAAAGCCTTCCTGCTTCAACGCGTCTGTGATGCGCCGGGCAAAATACACATTGGCGTCAATCAGCAGGATCCTGGCCGGACTGGAGACATACGTACTCACCGCGACACCTCGATGGGCGTGAGCGCCATGGGTCCCAACGTCACGCGATCCAGCCTCAGCTGCATACGCCTCACAAAGCTCCCGTGGTCACTGGACCTGCTTTCAACGAGCCCAGAACATAATTCACTCGTCTCTCAATCGCCGGGTAGATATCCTCAATCGCCAGAGTCTTATCAACCACGCCGGTTTTCAGCGCTTCCTGCGGCATGCCAAAGATCACGGCTGTGGATTCATCCTGGGCGATCACATATCCGCCAACATTTTTCACGGCCTGCACACCTTTGGCGCCATCGTTGCCCATTCCTGTCAGCACCACGCCAATACTGAGATTGCCTGCATACTCCGAAACGCTGGCCAGGGCCGCGTCTGCGCTGGGGCGATAACCGTCGATCCTGGGACCATCATCCAGCAGAAACCTGCCGGTGGAAGAAATTCTCAAATGGTGCGATCCCGGGCAAACGTACAGCCGGCCGGCTGAAACCATCTCTCCCGCTTCGGCTTCCTTGACCTTGAGCCGGCACACTTCCTGCAACTGCGCGCTGAACTGCGACGTAAAATTACCCGGCATATGTTGGACGATGATCACAGCTCCGGGAAAATCCTTGCTAAAACGCGGAGCAAACTTCATCAACGTGGCCGGGCCTCCGGTTGACGATGCCACTACAACAATCGGGAACCTCCCTACGCCACGTTTACCGCCGAGAGGCGCCCAAAGCGTTTGACTATCAGAGGGCTTGCTGACTCCGTTGGAGGCTGCCGATGCCGCGAGCGGCAGTTCTTCGCGCGAGATTGGCGGGGCAGGGCTGGGTGAAACTCGGGCCCGCGTCGCTGTGCGCACAACGCGGACTTTAGCCGCCATCTTCAATTTGCGGACAAGTTCTTCGCGCACTGAGCTCATGTCCAGGTCAATGCCGCCGGTTGGCTTGGATACAAAATCGATGGCGCCCAACTGCAACGCCTTCAAAGTAACTTCTGCACCGTCCCGCGATTCCGAACTCACAATCAAAATAGGCTTGGGGTTGGTGGACATGATGATTTCCGTGGCCTGTAGTCCATCCATCACGGGCATGTTGATGTCCATGCTGATCACATCAGGATTCAACGCCTCAATTTGTGAGACCGCCGTTTTGCCGTCGCGCGCCTCTCCACAGACCTCCAGCATGGGATCGGACGAAATGATGCCCTCCAGCACTTTGCGCATGAAAGCAGAGTCGTCTACCACCAACACTCGAATTTTCTTACCCACGGCCATTTTGACTTTTTGGGTCTTTCTTCCGTCTATCTATCTTGCTGTTGCGGCTCTTGCCGTTTGTGGAACCTCCACGGTGCCAATCAATCTGGCCACCGCGGAAATAAAATGGTCTTCCTGCACAGGCTTGGTCAGGAAGGTTGACGCACCTTCCTTCAGGGCCCGTTCACGATGTTTGGCTCCTGCGCGCGATGTGACGACCATGACCGGAATGCCGCGCGTCGCCGGATTTTGTCGCAGATGGGAGAGCAACTCGTAACCATTCGTACGAGGCATTTCGAGGTCCGTGACGACGAGATCACATTTGGTCTGCGCCACAATCTCCAGCGCTTCCAGTCCGTCACAGGCCAGTCTTACGCGATAGCCGGCCTTCTCCAGCATGCGTCCCACGAACTTACGCACACTGATGGAATCGTCCGCGAGGACAATCACTTTCTCTTCCACCACGTCCTCAATTGCTTCCGGCGGAATGCTGTTGTGGGCCACTGCCTCAGCACCTGGGAAGAAGATGCGAGCGGCACTTGGAGGCGCCACGGCAACGTTGCTGCCTTCGCTTATGCGTTCACGTTCCAGAGCTTCCGTGGCCACCAGACGATTCACATCCAGCAGGAGAATCAGGCTTCCGTCCTGAGCGATGGTGGCTCCCGGGAAGAGCTTCACCTTCTTCATGTACTCGCCCAGGCTCTTGATCACGATTTCATCCTTGCGGATCACGTCTTCCACGATCAGGCCAACCGGATGCCCGATGGCGTGCACAATCACCATGCGATAGTAGCCATTCATCGGCTGGATTGGCTCAAGGCCAAGAGCAACGTCCGTCCGTATGATCTCAATGGTGGCTTCGCGAACTTTGGTATAAAGTTTTCCTTTTTCGCCTTCAATCTCTTCCAGGCGCACGCGACGTATCTCTTCCACAAAAGCCAGAGGGACCGCAAACGTGGTTTTGCCGCAACGAACGAAGAGCGCCTGCGAAATCAGCAGCGTGAGCGGAACACGCAGGGTAAAGCGCGTGCCTCGTCTGGCTTCCGAATGGACTTCAATTTCGCCATTGAGCTGGGCCAGGTTTGACCGGACCACATCCAGGCCAACGCCACGACCTGCAAGTTCCGTTTTGTGCGGCGAGGTGGAAAAGCCGGGCAGGAAGAGAATATCCATTAACTGGGCTTCTGTAAGCTCGGCTGCCGCTTCGGCGTAAATCAGACCATTGGCGGCTGCGATCTTGCGGACTTTTTCGAAATCAATGCCGCGTCCGTCATCTTCCACTTCAATAAATATGTGGTTGCCTTTGTGGTAGGCGCGGACGGCAATGGTGCCAACGTCACTCTTTCCCGCCTCATAACGCTCAATATCATGCTCCAGGCCGTGGGCCACAGCATTGCGGACGAGATGAACCAGAGGATCGGATATCTGCTGGATGATGTTGTTGTCCAGCTCAGTCTCCGAACCTTCCAGCCTGAGATCAACTTTCTTGCCGGTGGCTTTAGCTGCGTCACGCACCGTGCGAGTGAGGCGGGTATACAAGTTGCCCATGGGCACCATGCGCGCCTGCGTGATTTCATTTTGCAGATTATGCGTGAGCTTGGTGAAATCATCGATATCAGTATTGGCCCTGCGGACGAACTGCCCTAACTGCGAAAGGACTTCAGTAACGTCGGCTGATACCTCAGACAGGGAGCGAGAGAGAATACTGAAATCGTCATAGCGGTCCATCTCCAGCTCAGTGAAATCGCCGGCGTGATCGAGCGGAGAGAGAAAGCCAGACAAATTGGGCCGCTGGGCGAAACCGTCATGCGTGGAGGCAAAGCGGTTAGCGTGTACGCGATTAAATTCGTACTTTTCCTGGAACTCCGCCACTTTTTCCTGCATGCGCAGCTTGGACATGTTCAGCACGTCAGCCAGACGCTCCAGCTCCGATACTCGTCCCATCATGCGAGTACGGTTGATGACCAGCTCGCCGACCGCGTTCATCATACGGTCAAGACGATCGAGGTTGATACGGACTGACTTGGAGTGAGGCGCGGCCTGCGCTTCCTTACGCTGCGATTCTTCTTCCTGCTTGTCAGCTTCGGCTTTGGCCAGCTCGGCCGCAACCTCTTTGGCGGCAGCATACTCGGCCAGCAACTTCTCCTCTTCGGGATCAAATACAGTGGCAGCTTGGTCAGCGGATTCTTCCTGGGCACATTCTTCCTGGATACCAGGAGTTGCCGCGGCAGCGGACAGGCGGGTGATGCGCGCCAGCAGAGGCTGCACGCCCGCCTGCATTTCAGCTTCATTCACCCACTGGCGATAGAGAAATTTCTTAAGGACATCAACTGCGTCCAGGCAGATATCAATGATCTCGGCCGAGGGTTGCAACTCACCATCTCGCAGACGGCCGATCAGGTCTTCTACGCGATGTGCCACATGCGCTATGCGATGCAGTCCAACCTGCGCTGCGGAACCCTTTACCGTATGAATCGCGCGAGAGAGGCGGTTGATCTGCTCCTGGCTGGGACTGGTTTCCAGACGCAGCAGGCATTGTGTGACTACCTGAAGATGCTCTTCCGCTTCGGCAACAAAAAATTCCAGAATCTCGGCCGGCACCTGATCGTCGGCGGGAAGTTCTTCAACAGCGGCTTCACCACCAGGTACGCGTGCCATGGCGGGCCCAATATCTGCGGCAAAATTTCGCGAAACCTGGACGATGTTTTCCTGTGGAACGTTTTCGTGTCGAACCGGGTGTTGACTGGGAGCAAATGGCAGAGCAGCGTCTTCGCTGGCGTTCTGTACCAGCAACGGATCGGTCGCGACGGGCACTTCATTTTCGTCCATCACGCGTTCCGGGGTTCGCTCGATTACAACTTCCGCGTTCGCCAGCGCTGGTTCGGAAGCTGGTACGACTGCCGGCACAGGTTGGTCGATTTCACCTTGGGCAGCATCTTTGCTTATGGCGGGCCCGATAGATTCCTGAGCTGCGGGTTGAGTGGCTGGCTGAGGGAATGCAAACGGATACCGCTGCTTGAAAATGACAAAGTCATCTTCATTCTCAGCCATGCTGGTGCTGACCATGATCAGGTCAGTCTCAAGCAATGACACAGCCTCAGAAATAAACTCCACCAATGGCGGTGTAGCATCGGGGGCGATGGTGGCGTTCATGGCGTATTGAAAAATGTGCCCCAGTTTGCCCGCCACTTCGGAAAAAAGAGGAAATCCGTAAGACGCGGCGGTCCCGGTCAGCGCGTGGGCGGCAATGTATAAACGTTCCAGTTCTTTGGCGTCGGGGTAGGTGTCCAGGAGAATAGTGGAGTATTCCCGCAGGAATTGCAGGCGCTCAGACGCCTCCTGAAGGAATATCTCAACGAATTCTGCGCTGTACTCGCTCACGCTCTCTCCTGCGCCGCTTCCACCCGGCGAATCGCCGGCGGTTTCTGGTAGACACACGAATCGCTATGGATATAAGAATCAAACTTCACGTCAGCCCGGCTGGCTGATTCAGCATGGCCGAGGAACAGATATCCGCCCGGCTCCAGATATTCATGAAAACGCCGCAGCAGTTGTGCCTGCCTCTCTTCCGAAAAATAAATCATCACATTCATGCAGAAGATGCAGTCAAACTTGCCCATGTAAACGACCTGGGCCAGGTTCATGGGAGCAAACGTAATCATGTTCCGCAATCCTGAACCCACCGCATACTGTTCGGCCCCTTGATTCAAGCCACGGGAAAAATATCTCTCTTTCTGACGCTGGCTAACCGGCTCCACACGGCGCGCGTCATAAACCCCGCGTTCCGCGTGGTCCAGAGCTGACCGGCTGATATCAGTGGCGAGAATGTGAATGTTCCACGCCTCGAGCGACTCCAGCACATCGGCCACCGTCATGGCGATGCTGTACGGCTCTTCACCGGTAGCGCATCCGGCGCTCCATATGCGGAGTGAGCGCGGGTTCTCCCAGAACTTGCGGGTCTGCAGCTCAGGCAGGACCTTCTTTTCCAGCGCGTCGTATACAGCCGGGTAGCGAAAGAAAGAAGTCTCCTGCGTCAGCAGGCGCTGCAGCAGTGAATCGTATTCCACGTTGGAATTCAGAATCAGGCGAATCAACTCAGTGCCATGGCTCAGCTTGCGGTGTTCGATATGATCACGCACACGCGTGGTGAAGAACCGCTCGCGGGACTCATCAAAGAGGATTCCCGAACGCGATTCAATCAGTCCGCGTATCTCGCTCAACTCATGCTCGCTGACTTGGGCCATTCGTGCTTACCTTCGAAACCTTTTTACCTGCCCGTCCGTGCCGCACTTACCAGCTCCGGACGTGGTTCATTATTAACCGGCGCGTTGCTGACTCTGAACTGCGAGAGCGCTTCATTCAGCTGTTCTGACATGTGCACCAGCTGTTCCACCGTGCGTGAAGTCTGGCGCGCGCCCTGCGACGTTTGCCGCGTGATGTTGGAGATGATCTGCATGGCGTTGGCCACGCCTTCCGTACCACGCACCTGCTGTTTTGACGCCAGCGAGATTTCCTGCACCAGTTCCGCCGATTGCCTTACCACACTGGAAATGGCGTCCAGGGCGCGTCCGGCCTGATCGGCCAGCTTGGCACCGATTTCCACTTCCTTGGTACCTTCTTCCATCACGATGACGGCATCATTGGTTTCCGCCTGAATGGCCTTGATCAAGGCCGCAATGTCTTTGGTGGCGCTGCGCGAGTGTTCCGCCAGTTTGCGGACTTCATCTGCCACCACCCCGAAACCGCGGCCGGCTTCGCCGGCGCGTGCTGCTTCAATAGCTGCGTTCAACGCCAGCAGGTTGGTCTGTTCGGTAATGTCATTGATGACTTTTACGATCTCTGAAATTTCCAGCGAACGATCACCCAGGGCCTTGATACGCTTTGCCGTGGCCTGCACGGACGAACGAATACGCTGCATGCCTTCCAGCGTGTCACGGACTGAGCGGTTGCCCTGTTCGGCGGCATCCAAGGCACGTCGCGCGGCTTCCGCGCTGGCTTCGGCATTGTTGGAAACCTGCTTCATGGATACGGTGAGCTGTTCTACGGCAGATGAAGTGTTGGTAATTTCCTGGTCCTGCTGCATGGCGCCGGATGACATCTCTTCCGACGAAAGCAGAATCTCATTCGCGCTGGACTGAACGTCAATGGCAGCTTTGCGGACGCGTTCCAGAACTTTCACGAAGTTATCAAGCATGTAGTTGACGGAATCCACTACATTTCCCAAAGCGTCAGTGGTTACTTTTCCACGCAGCGTCAGATCGCCGCGGGCAATCTGGCTCACGATGGTCAGGAATTCGGTCACACTCTTCTGCAACGTCTCCTGGGCTTCCTGGTTGAAGAAGGCGCGGGACGAGCTGTCCACCGCGCGGTTAAGGTTTTCTGCGATGAAGCCGAAGTCGTCTGCCGAATCTACTGCGATGCGGGAGCGGAGATCGCCCTGGGCAAACTTCTCAGCAAATTCAGAAAGCTGAGTCACTGGAAGGAGGACCTTGTTGCCGATGACGATAAATGTAGCCAGACCAGCAGCTACGCAGATGACAATCGCAAACAGCACCTTCAGATCTGCGCCGTCAGCCAGATGGCCGATATTGCTCAGAGGCACCTTGGCCGTGGCTCCGGCGCTATAGGCCAGCAGAAACACGGTAAACAGTGCCAAGGCATCGACAATCACCAGCCCCATCAGGGTCCGGTTTAAACGACCTTTCATACTTCCTCCGAAATCCTCGCGCGGCTTCCACATCGACGCGCTCACTGCAACTCAGATCACCGGGACAGGAAACGCCTCAGTGACCTTTTTCAAATCCAGAACCAATGCCAGACGATCATCGTGTGGCAAAAGCCCGCAACAATGCGGCACTTCCAGCGGTGCGCTATCCACCATCAACGGATCCGCGGTGCTGTAGGTGCCGATCAACTCGTCTGCCGCGATGCCGATGCGAATGTAATCGCGGCCCTCATCTGCTTTCAGTCCGGCAACCACTACGTGACGCGGTGCAAGATCAACGCGCCTGCCTTCTGTGATCGCGATGTCTACTACCGGAACGATCGACCCACGCAGATTGAAAATTCCCATGAGGAACGGCGGTGCCAGCGGTATGGTGGTAAGCTGTGGCCACTCTACGATCTCTTCTACATCGAGAATGGAAAAGCAGAAGCGTTCACGGCCGGCGCGGAAAATGCAGTACTGACGCATGGGATCTTCCTGCGGCATCTGCTCAGATTGATCGTCGCTTCTGTCCGCTTCATCGGCTGATTCATGGGCTTCTGACGTAATCTCGCGCACGTGCGGAGCCGGCTCGGGAATGGCAAAGCCAAATCTCGAGGACGCAGCCCTGCTGACCGGCGGGGCGTCAAGCTTCGGCGCGGCAGTCTTGGCTTCCGCAGTCGTACGATCGATTTGAAAAGGCTCTTCGTGCATCATTTCAGTCTCAATTCCCAAATCATGCCTTGGGCGTCATGCTTTTGGCATGAGGGGAATCAACGTTCCCAGCAATTCTTCACTGGTAAAGGGCTTCACAACGTACCCGTCGGCGCCCTGTTCCCTGGCCCAGAACTTGTCACTCTCGGTTTTCTTGGAGCTGACCATGACGACCGGAATGGCTGAGTAAACGGCATTGCCCTTCAATTCACGGCAGGCCTGAAAGCCATTGCGCTCCGGCATGACCACGTCCATCAGGATCAGGTTAGGTTTTTCCATGTCGATCATCTGTTCCAGACGGGTTGGATCATGGACAACGACAGACGAATAGCCGGCCCGATCCAATACAGACTGCATAAGCCTGACTTCCGCGGGGGAATCATCAACGATCAATATCTTCTTCACGTGAGACGAACCTGTGCCTATGGGGATATCCTCTATGAGTATTGCAATCTCTCAGCCAAGTTGGAGCCTGACAAAATAACCAGTGTGATACACGTAAGTATTTCAGGCAAATAGACTTATGGTGGATGGGGCGGCTACCCTAGGAATTCACGAAACTTGCATGAGACGCGCGTTCTGTCTCATCCTGAGATTGTTTCTCAACCGCCCGCATTTCCATGGCGAGTGAGGAGAATCTTTGCATGACGGCGTGCAGGTGCAAAGACATCTCATGGATGGTCTTCACCTGGTCACGGGCATGATCAGGCATGCCGCTGCAATCCATCATCAACAGTTCCGCGTTGCCGAGCACAGAGGTAAGAGAGTTATTGAAATCATGCCGCGCCTCCAGCATGTAATGTCCCAGGGCCGCCTGAGATGCCATCATGGCAGCGCCTTGCTCGGCCTTTTTTAAGCGCGCGGCCAGCGCAATGCGCTTCAGGCATTCATGGGCCAGCAGGACCAGGCTCTCTGTCCAGCTTTCATGTTTCTCTAAACAGAGGGTGCGTGGATACTGATTGCGAATGGTATGAGTTTCCTGGGAGGTTTCCAGGACGCAGATCACGGAATGCTTTCCGCTTTCGACGCGCTTGAGCAGATTTGGCAGCCGTCCCTGGCGAACCGGGCCAATGATGACGAGGTCGCACTCGACTTCAGCCGCTGCGTGAAATAGTTCAGTACTTACAACGGTGATGGCGGGAGCGTTGCGCTCCATCTGCCAGCGTCCGGAAAGATCGCGGGTAAAGCTGGTGTCATCGGCAATGATCAAAACAGTTGGGGAATTCTGCACAGAACCAGCTCCGTCTAGGCGTTAAGTCTGTCACCTTCATCAATCAAGGCCACCAGTCGCTTGGTGGTGGCTGCCAGGTTCACCGCGGCGTCAATATTGTTGGCTTCCTTGGCAGCGGCAATCTGCGCTTCCATCTCCTGCGTCTGCGAACGAGCCATGCTCAGGGCAAAGCCAAGGTCCGTGGGTTCACTCTTGCGGTGGCGCTCCATGCAAACATGCAGAATGGTGCGGGCAGCTACAGTTCGCTGAAGAGCGGCTGAAAGTTCGCCACGGGGCTGTGTGAAAGCTTCAGCCTCCCATGTAGCAATCAGCAATTTGCAGCCGCCGAGGGTGATGGCGGACACGCTGGGAGTGTTCTTGTGCGGCACGGCAATCAATTGATCGCGGATATCGGCCACGCAGCGCTGAATGCTTTCTTCGTCCTCACTGAGCTCAGCGGACGGATCCTGAATGGCCACAGCGTTCGCAACAGGCGCGAAGCCTGCTCCATCGCCATCGGTTGAATTCGGGTTGTCAAACGCCGTCGGCGTGTCGAGCGCAGAGACTAGTTCCGGCTCGGCCTTGAATGCGACTGGTTCCAGTGACGGCGCTTGGCGGACTGCCTGGGGTCGCGTTTCAAAAAAATCTTTGGGACTATCGGCGACGGGCTGAGCGGGCGTGCCTTCCAACTTGTCCCCGCCATGGATATCAATCTCCATGGTGCCGCCCATGCCTGTGTTGCGCGAATGCGCTTCATTCACAGTGTTCTGCAAAGTGTGGCGCAACAGAATCAGCTGAAGGAATGATGATCCACCGGAATATGGCGCGCGGAAGGGCGTCTTCCACTGGTGCACCACATGGCGTACCTGGTCCAGAGACTCGTTTTCAGTGAGACCGGCATCCCGGCAGTCGATGGTGGTGTAACCCAGGCTTTCCAGTTCATTCACCACGGTGCGAATGTTGTGGAGATCCAGGTGCATTGCCTTGAAGAAAGCGCGTCGCGCGCGGAAATTGAAACGCGTGAACGCCACCAGAATGCCGGGCTGAAAGTAATCATCGCCAATTGCCAGTTTCAGTTCGCGGACTTCCAGCAAGGCCCCGGAATTTTGCAGCTCTTCAAGACTGTTACTGTCATTCAACAATTGCAGCTTGTCATCCAGACCAGGCGCCCATTCGGGATACGACTCGGGCATGCTGCCCAGGACCGGCTCCAGAACGCGGCCAACTTCATCCAGCGTGACCTGCTGCTCAGTAATTCCCTGCGGCGCACAATGCGCGAAGTACTGCACCAGGAGGAAATCCAGCTTTTCCTTGTCCGGTTCAGTCCTTTGATTTCTGCCGAAATGGCGGGCGATGAGATAGCGCAGGTTTTCTTCATTCTGCAGACCGGTGCTTTGCAGAAGCTGGCGCAATTGCCAGACCTGTATACGCGTGTCCATCTGGTCAAACCATTGACGGACGCGGTCCAGGACTTCGGGTTCGGAATGCTCAACGTTGTCTTCCAGTTCAGCGCAGGGATCCAGACCCAATTCAAATGTATGGTCCAGCTCCGCGTAGATGGCGTGCAGCCTGCGGGCTACGCGCCAGAACTCCGTGACTTCATTGCCGTTCAAGGTAGCGGTTGTCATAAGATCTCTATTTGATAATCCAGTTGGTCACGTTTTGCAGAAAACGCGCCGCTACAGCTATCTTGCCTTTATCCAGCTGCATGGCAATGATTTCAGCCGATACATCAAACGAACCGTCAAAATTTTTCATTCGCACTGTGTCTTCAAAGTCCAGTGGCAGGCCCGAGGCAAAGATGACTTCGCCCGGAGTACCGAATTCGATTACGGTCTGTTCCGACGTGGAAGCCACGGGACTCTCGAGCGATGCGCCATTCTCTTCAGAACAGGCAATCTTCATGACTTGCACGGGAATCCGTACCGGCACTGCTTCTGGAAAGAACTCCGCCAGTCTCCCTACACACCCCGGCGAAGCCTGAGGCCTGCTGGCCCCGATTTCAAGCTGCTTCTGCATTTCTTCTCCCTGCTGGTGCAACAACATAAAGCCAACAACTTGCTGCAACTTTCTCCTGAGCGTGCGATGGAACCGTTGGCTTCAATAGAGCAATAGGCCAGCCAAACAGGGGACGAGTTAAGTGATTGATTTCGCAGGACAGTAGCACTTTGTTAATAGAAGAGACACGCGGTTTGTCTCAGGATGAAACATCTGTCTCATGGGTTCCCGTCTCAATCGACGGCTAATTCAACCACAGAGGCCACAGAGAAACACGGAGGGGTTTTTGCTTTACATCCCGAGCTGAGCGAGGGATCGCTACCCTCAGATAGGCTGTGGATCTTCTTACGCGCCGACTGAAACTTCAAGCAGCAATAGCTTTCATGAGTGTCCCGTTGCGTCCTCCGCGGTAGGCCCCGAAAATCCCAAAAGATTGTAGGGTTCTCTCGCCCCTCGAGACTAAAAGAAAAAGTATCAGGATGCCGCGGAAGCGCCTTTTTCCACGCCGATGTTGTAGCGCTTCAACTTGCGATACAGTGTGGCACGGCTGATACCCAGCATCTTGCGAGCGCGGGATTTGTCTCCATTCACCTGCTGAAAAACGCGTTCGATGGTAGCGCGCTCCAACTCTTCCAGGTCTGTGGCCGGAACTGGAGGCTTGGCCGCCAGCACCTGAGAAAAGTCGTCTTTTTGATCGGACGAAGCCACTCCGGCGTGCACAGATGGAGCGCCATCAACCTGTTCCGAGCGTAGCGCCGGCGGCAGATCATGAATTTCAATGCTGTCTTCACCGCCCAGGGCCACCGCACGCTCTATGCAATTCTCCAGTTCGCGGACGTTGCCGGGCCAGTCATATTCCAGCATGCATTGCATGGCGGAAGCGGAGAGCGTAATCATCTTTCCCGGGGCGAATTTATCGAGGAAGAAATGGACCAGCGCAGGTACGTCTGACTTGCGGTCGCGCAAGGCAGGCAGATGCAGGGTGACAACATTCAATCGAAAGTAAAGGTCTTTACGGAATTTGCCTTCCTTGTACGCTGTCTCCAGATCACGATTGGTGGCCGCCACCACGCGAACGTCAACTTTGACCTTCTGGTTGCTGCCCACCGGCCTCACTTCTTTCTCCTGAAGTACGCGCAGTAGCTTGGCCTGGAGCTCCATGGAGAGCTCGCCGATTTCGTCGAGGAAAATCGTGCCGCCGTTGGCTGTCTGGAAAAGCCCGTCCTTGGAACGGTTAGCGCCGGTGAAAGCACCTTTCTCATAGCCAAAGAGCTCACTTTCAATCAGAGTCGGCACCAGCGAACCACAATCGACGGCAACGAAAGGCCGCTTGGCGTAGGAACCGCGATAGTGAACCGCGCGCGCTACCAGTTCCTTTCCCGTACCGCTTTCTCCCGCGATCAGCACCGGAGTGCGCGTGTCTTTAAGTCGAGCCACCATGCGCATAACGTCCTGAATTTTGCTGGACGAGCCGACGATGCCGTTCAACTCCATTTCTGTATTGACTCTATCGCGCAAAAACTGGTTCTCCGCCACCAGACGGACTTTTTCTTCCATGCGCTGCAGCAGCAGCTTGAGCTCTTCAATGCGAAACGGCTTGGTGATGTAGTCGTATGCGCCCAGACGCATGGCCTGCACGGCGGTTTCAATAGAGCCATGCCCTGTCATGATGGCCGTTTCACTGCGCGGCAGCATCTGCTTCACGCGAGGAAGAAATTCGAGTCCGCTCATATGGGGCATCATGAGATCGGCCAGGACGATATCAGGCGCGTCGGTTTCCAGGAACGCCAGCGCGCCCTCCGCACTCTCAGCCTCGCGGCAGTCGAAGCCCAGTGACGCACCAACGGTCATGCAGAGCTTGCGAATACTCTGGTGATCATCGACGATCAGGAACCGGACTTTGGGGTCGCTACTCAATGTTGTTTCTCACAAACTTGACGCCATCTGGTGTCTTCCGAAATTTCCGGCTACTCAGCTGCGGCTTTGCCGAATAATCTCTCTACCGTTTCAATCAGCTCATGGACACGAAAAGGTTTTTCAATATAAGGTGCGCCAGTGCTGGCCAGGGCCTTCATGGTGTCTTCATTCACGGTGTCACCGGTAATGAATAGCAGCTTGCCTTTCAGCTCCGGACGGTGCGCAGCAATCCATGCATGCACGTCTGCACCGCTGGCGCCGCCGGGGGTGCGCATGTCAGAGATTACGCCACTGAAGTTCTCAGATTCCAGATGCTTCAATCCGGCAACCGCGGAATTGACGGTGACACAGCGATAACCGCTGCGCTCGAGCGCCGTCCGGAGAAACTGCATCACTGCCGTCTCGTCTTCGATTACCAGCAGAGGCAGGGCTGCAGCCCTGGCAATTGATATCACTGTCTTGCCCCCGCTGCGGTCACAATGCGAAGGTCACTTCTGGTGCGGACGGGTAATCTCACGCTGAAGGTGGCGCCCGGCATTTCCTGATTATTGGCACACATGATTTCACCTTCATGCTCGCGCACAATGCCGTAACAGATGCTCAATCCCAATCCAGTTCCCTGCCCAACTTCCTTGGTGGTAAAAAACGGGTCAAAGATGCGTTCGGGATTCCTGATGCCTTCGCCATTGTCACGGAAGAGTATTTCCAGCCAGCCTGCATCCTGTACGGTTTCAATCTCAATCAGGCCAGGACGTCCTGTAACATGCACTGCGTCATAGGCGTTGTTCAGGATGTTCAGAAAAACCTGTTGCAGCTGATGGGAATCTCCGGTCAGCTCCGGCAGGTTCTCATCAAAGCGTTCCACAATTTGTACGCCATGGTTGGCAAAATCATAGGCGCGCAAGGCGATGGTCTTGCGCAAAATGTCATTCAACTGCACGCGCTGCCGTTGCGGTGGGCGCTGGCGGGCGAAGCTGAGCAGGTTCTGTACGATCTCCTTGGTGCGCTGGGCTTCTTCCAGAATCACCTGTAAGTCTTTGCGCGCGCTGCCCGGAACCTCAGGGTTTTCCATGAGAAGGTCAGAGAACCCCATGATGGCCGTAAGCGGATTGTTGACTTCATGGGCCACGCCTGAAACCAACTGTCCGACGGCTGCCATTTTTTCCGTGTGCATGAGCTTGGCCTGGATCATGGCCGCATCGGTGATGTCAGTCATTAGAACCACGACGCTGGTGACCTCGCCTGCTTCATCGCGCATAGGACTCAGATTGACGGAAAATTTACCCTGGGAACCGTTACCACGGGCGATCATCAGCTCAAGGTTATCCACCTGCATGCCATGCAGGGCGGAATCAAAGCCTTCCCGGAACATAACCTCATGCGAAGGCGAAACGATACGGTCCAGACGACGCCCTACAAGCTCATTCTCTTCAAAGGCTCCCGCTTCATAGCAACGGCGATTGGCGTAACTGACCAGCCCCGCCGTATCGGCCACCACGATCATGGTCTGTGTGTTGTTAAGGATCTTGCTGGTGAAATCACGCTCACGCTGGAGCTGGGCCTGGAAGTTCTTTACTTCAGTGATGTCAAGGTAAACGCCGCGGTACTGGAGAATTTTGTTCTGCGCGTCGCGCACGACAAATACGTTTTCCAGAGCGTGGATCATGGTCCCGTCACGACGGCACAATGTGACCTCAAAGTTCTGTATGGACCCGTTTTCCCCCAGCAGGCGAATAATCTCATCGCGCTGGTCAGAGGAAATGTAAACCTGCGTCTTCAAATCCAGTTTCAGGACTTCGTCGCGACTCTGGTAGCCGAGCATGCGCACCAACGCGTCATTCACCTCAATGAAGTGGCCTTCCGGCGAAGAGAAGAAGACGCCTTCCTGCACATTGTCAAACAGCTCACGGTACCGACGCTCAGCTTCACGCCGATCGGTTATGTCCTTGAGTACATGAATGGTTTGCAGGCCCTCTTCCAGGGCTCCATGAATGCGCGAGGTGGAAACCAGGTAGCTGCGTTCCAGCACGGGGTGCAGATATTCGTCGGCGTCTGCTTTATCACGGCAGAAGGGGCAAGGATGCGACCCGTCAGTGGTGATCGGGATCAGGGCCCGCATGTTCAGGCCAATCAACTCCGCCGGGCGCACGCCGATGAAATCAGCCAGGGAACGGTTGACCTTGAGCACCTCATGCTGCTCGTCATGCACCACTATGAAATCAGAGATGGAATCAAAAATCTCCGCCCACTGCCGGCTGGATTGAGTAATCCGCGTGAACAGCCGTGAGTTCTCAAGTGCTACCGATCCATGCACTACCAGCGCCTGAAGAAGATTGAGATCGTTGGGAAGTAGTTCTCGGGTGAGGTTTGCCAACACCAGGATACCGAGCAGTTCTGGTTCAGAACCTTCCAGACGCACCAACGTGGCATTCTGCCAGCTCATGGCAACGGCCACGTCCCTGCCTAAAGCCTGTACCGCGTTGGCAATGGGCTTTGATTGCGAAGCATATCTTGCATTCGATTCTGAGGCCGCTTCAGAAGACGGATCTGCAGCCATTTGTGATTGTTGCTCAGCGTATTGGGTCAAAACACTATCGAACTTGCGCAGCAGATCACGGTCCGGCCTGGATCCAAAGAACCCCACGCTTTCCAGCTTGTTTCCCTGGGCCAGGGCCAGAATCGCGCTTTGCGCGCCGATCATCCCTGCAACGCGTTCCGTAAACGTGTGCACCAGATCGGGTAAGCGCAATGCGGTACCCAGATCCAGGGCAGTTTCCATCAGATCTTCTGCGCGTTTTTTGTACTGGTCTGAGACTACGAGATTTTTGGCAGCTTCCATGGCCATGGCGGCAGTGGCGGCCAGAACTCTGGTGCGCCGAACTTCTTCCTGCGTGATGGACGCGGGTGTCTTCTTATTCAGCAATGCCAGAATTCCCAGAGGCACCCCATTACCCGAGATCAGGGGCACGGCCAGATACTGACGTATCTGCGAATCAAGTTTTGCAAACTGCGCCTTCTCCGGCACGGGAAACTGGGCCGGATTTTCCGCAATAACGTGGCTGCGGGACTCAAAAACCCGTCGCGACATGGCGGAGACGTCGAGATCGAGATTGCTGGCTGCGCCTTTGCTGGCTGCCCATCGCGCACGGCACTCGCCTGCCTCATAAACGGCCACAAAGGCGCGCTCAAACTTGAGGAAATCAGCTACCTTGATCAGAAATTGCTTCAGAAAAATGTCCAGATTGGCTGCATTGCCGACTTCGGCAGAAATCTCAAGCAATTGGCTGAAATCGGTATTCTGGTCTGACTGCCGGAGGGAAAGTTCGACGTTCTCCATGGTCAGGCGTGCCGTGGTTCCAAGCAGGTTGAACGCTGCGACTTCGGCGGGAAGAAATACCGTCCGCCGGACTGCCATCAGCGCTCCGCCGTTTTCCCGCGATCCCAAGGGTATGGCCACGCCGTAATAGACCTTTTCGCCTTCACTGTCATGGTAGGAGAAGCGAAAATTGATGGCGCGGTTCTGCTCAATGGCCTGAGATGCAAAGGACTTCGCGTGCGACATCAACGCAGTCTTGCTGGCGCCTTCCTTGACCGCGCTGGAGACGGCCAGAAGGCTAAAACCTTCTCCGGTCTTTACCAGCACGCCCGCCACAGTCGCAGTGAGCAGCTTACGTGCGGATTCGGCCAGGAAATCACGGATGACAGGGGCATCGCCACCCAACTGACCAAGCTGGGAGCAGATATCAACCACCTTCTCCATTAGAGACTCAATAGTGGCTGGCGGTCTGGTGCGGCTTGTTCCGGGTTTCGGTGTCAGTCTCAATATCTCTCTTTATAAGGGAAAGCTGAAGTTACTCTGGAATCTCATTTTGAGTCAATAAGTAAACGTTCGTAGGTAGTCGCGGAGAAACCCCTCCTTCGTCTCAGGCTGAGACGCTCAAATGGCTCAACTCCTTAGTTGTGAGACGGGACAGCACTGAATAACTCAAGGTCACATTTTCTGGCGCTCGACCGCACCAAGCGAGGCCCTTTATTTCTCCTGTACTTACAGTGGCTGACAGTACGTAGGTACTATGACCCACCGGACATGGCACTGGCCGTGCATTTTACCGGGTGGGCCATTCCGCTTGGACGAGTGGGCGAGAACTGCTCAGGTTGTGAACACGTGACCCAGGAACCATTGGGTCCGTAGAGGCGAGAAATGCAACTAGGCAAAAAAAGCATTGGTGGAAAGCTCTTCATGGGCTTTGGCGCCATCCTGATTATCGCGGTCATACTCTTTTCAGCAAGTCTGGTGGCCATCTGGCACGAACAAGACACCGCTAACACGTACAGGAAAGCCATTGCCATGGCGGGCCTGCGCTCCGAACTGGACCGCGCCATCATGAACAACCGCCTGCATCTGCGTAACTTCCTGCTCAACGGCGACACCCGCGAATCAGACCTTCTCTTCAAGGGATTAGGTGACGTTGACCAGCTGATCAATCGAATTGAAGAAACAACATCGAACCTTCCGCAAAACCGGGAACGGGCAAAACAACTTTTGTCGACCGTGCGCGACGTGGAAAGAGACTGGTCAACCTCATTCGCTTCCACGCTGGTAGACAAGCGACGGCAGGTGGATGCAGGCACCTCAACCATGGCCGAAATGTCAATTGCGTACCTGCAGGCCAACCCGGGCTCTGAACAGAAAAAAGAAGAAGAGCCGTTGCACCAGCTTGACGCCATCATGAGTGACGCGGTCGCGAATGCCAACGCGTCAGACAAATCAGCCGGGTCCATCATCACCAGCCTGGCGCTTGGCGGTATGTTCCTGATGGTTTCGCTGGGCGTCTTTATAGCCTGGAAGTCAGCCAGGTCGATTACAGATCCACTCACGCAACTCATCTTCGTTTCGCGGCAGATCGCCAATGCCGGTGACCTTGATTCCAAAGTTGAAATCAACGGCCAGGATGAAGTGGCGCAGCTGGCCCTTACTTTCAACAACATGGTGTTATACCTGCGCGAGATGGCAGGGCTTTCCGAATCGATTGCGGGTGGCGACCTTTCAGTGCAGATCAATCCGCGTTCAACGCGTGACACTCTGGGCACCGCATTCCGTGAAATGACGATTGGCCTGCGCAGCATGGTGAAAAACGTGCGTGACAGTGCGTCGCAGGTGGCGAGCGGGTCCAATCAGGTGGCCAGCGCGTCAGACGAATCGGCCAAGATCAGCGTGCAGGCAGCATCGGCCATCGACGAAGTCACCAGCACGATGCACGAGATGAGCATTAACGTGCAAAACATGGTGAAGAGTACGCAAATGCAAGCGTCCAACGTAAGCGAGACATCAGCGTCCATCGACGAAATGGTGGCATCGATTCAGCGCGTGGCGGACACCGCCAAGGTCCTGCTGGACATTTCACAACGCTCGCGAGATGAGGTGCACAGCGGCATCAACACCATGGAAAGGGCCACAGACGGACTGAGCCGCATTAACGCGGCCATTAACTCGTCTGCTGAAATCATTTCTGCTCTGGGCGAACGCGCGGACGACATTGGCAAGATTGTTGAAGTCATCGACGACCTGGCGGAGCAGACCAACCTGCTGGCCCTCAACGCTGCCATTGAGGCGGCGCGCGCCGGAGAACACGGCCTGGGATTCGCCGTGGTGGCCGACGAAGTGAGAAAGCTGGCCGAGAAATCCGCGCAGTCCACACGCGAAATTTCCGAACTCATCCAAAGCATCCAGAAAGAAGCGCGCAAGGCCGTGGACAACATGGAGAAGAGCACCAACATTGTGGATGAGGGCCTGTCTCTGGGTGGCGACCTGAGTTCGGCGCTGAAGAGAATTTCCAACGTAGTCTCTGAAGTCTACAAATTTGCGCAGGAAATTGGCGCGGCCACGAATGAGCAATCGCATGGATCATCGCAAATTGCCAAGGCGACCACGCGTCTCAATGAGATCACGCACGAAATTAACTCGTCAGTGGAAGAGCAGGCTTCAGGAGCCCAGGCTGTTGTGCGGGCGATGGAGAAAATGCGCGAACTGGTACAGCGCTCGTCCACGGGATCCACTGAGCTGGCGGCGTCTTCCGAGCAGATGTCCAAGATGTCACGCATGATGCTTGAGTCGATGGACCGCTTCATCCTGGAAAATCACGATAACGGTAAGCACAGCGGCAACGGCCATCGCCACGGCCGGCAGCGGAACCAGCAGGAAGCTGAAACACAGTTGGCCGCCGTGGGATCGGCGTACAACTAAATCGCGAGAACAGGTCTCAGGTTTATGGCGAGAGAACATCACATTGTCGGATTCCGGGTCGGGCGCGAGAACTTTGGAGTGCCCATCGGATTAGTGCATGAGATTGTGCGCGTGCCCGAAATCACGGCTGTGCCGGAATCGCCCAGCTATGTGGAAGGCATCATCAACCTGCGTGGGAAGATTATTTCCATCATCGACCTGCGCAAACGCTTTGGAGAAAAAGAAATCCAGCCACACCGGACCAATCGAATTCTGGTGACAGAAGTAGAAGGCAAGATGGTGGGCCTGATTGTGGATGCGGCTTCAGAGGTCATGAAAATCCCCGAAAGCGATGTTGAAGCGCCGCCCAATGTATTTGAAGAAGGCGAAGTCAGGTACGTGACCGGGATTGGCAAGAGAAAGGGCAGGCTGGTTGTGCTGATCGACCTGACAAAGATTTTGCAGAAAGGCGAGTTGCGCAGAATCACAGAGAGCGTAGAAGCCCAGACTGCCACAATCGCGCTGTAAGCACCAGACCGTTTGAGCAAGCCATTACGTAGTAGTTCGTTTAAGCAGTAGAGCCATTCAGCAGTAGACCCTTGGGAGAAAAATGGCCACACCGAGTACGCCGATCCAGATCAGTGACGCTGAATACAAACTCCTGCAAACCCTCGTTTATCAGGAGTGCGGCATGTATTTTGACGAACGCAGAGCCCATTTCCTGCAGGACAGATTGCAAAGGCGGCTGCGCGTCTGTGGGATTGATACGTTTTACTCGTATTACCGGCTGCTCACCAGCTATCAGGGCAAGGCGGAACTCTGCGCACTGGTGGAAAACCTGACCGTGAATGAGACCAGCTTCTTCCGCAACAAGCCGCAACTGGAGCTGTTTCAGAGGTCCACACTAGAAGACCTTCTGCGTCGCAAACAGGAGCGCCGCGACTGGAACATTCGTATATGGAGCGCAGGCTGTTCCACGGGGCAGGAGCCTTACACCATCGCAATGATGATCTGCGATGCCCTGGCGTACTACTATTTACGCAATCCTCTTCCCTTTGAAATGCCCGTGCCAAAGCCGCTCATTCCTCCGCCATGGAAGGTGGAAATCCTGGCTTCTGACATCAACTACACGGTGCTGCGCACCGCCCAGGAAGCAGTCTATTCAGAATCGCAGATGGAAGCCGTGGACTACCCGTTTCGTCTCCGCTATTTCGACAAAGTCGGCGATCGATATGCAATTAAACCGCCGCTCAAAGAGATGGTCCATTTTGACTTTCACAATCTAAAGACGGAATTCCTGCCGCAGCGCAATGACGTTATCTTCTGCCGCAACGTGATGATCTATTTTGACGAGGCGGAACAGAAGCGGCTGGTACAAAAGTTTTATCGCTGCCTGAACCCGGAAGGCTATCTGTTCATTGGCCATGCTGAGAGCCTGTTTGGCCTTTCCGACAAGTACAAGATGATTCACAACAACAATGGCACCGCCTACCAGAAACTGGAGGCGACGATTTGAACTTCTTCTCCGATGAACGTGCGGCCGAGATGCGCGAGCTCTTCTTTGAGAGCGCGGCCGAGCAGTTGCAGAACCTGAATGATCAGGGACTGGAACTGGAGAAGAGCCCTGCTGACATGGAGGTCCTGCGCAAAGTGCGCAGGACGGTGCATACGTTGAAAGGCGATTCGGCCGCCTGCGGCTATCAGGAGTTGAGCGAAATCGCCCACCTGCTGGAAGACGCGCTCACCCCGGAAGTGGCGGCGAACACCACGGCCAACCTGGCGGAAATTGTCTTGATCGCGGCAGATACATTCAGCTCCATGCTCTCTGCGTATCGCGGCAAGATGCAGCCGCCGGCGGGCCAGGAGCTTCGTGAACAGATTGAATCGCTCACGCGCAAGCCGGATAAGCCTGCCCGCAAGAAGAAAGTCGCTCTCTTCGCGTGGAGTGAATACGAACACCTGATGGCCAGCGATGCGAACGAACGCGGCGAATCAGTATTCAACATCGCCTTGACCGTGGATGAAAATTGCCCGATGCGCGGCGCCGCCCTGCAACTGATCCGAAACGTTTTGGCGGAATGCGGCACAGTGTTGGCTATTGTGCCAGACCAGGGCACGTTGCATCCTGAGATTGAACTGGTGGAAGCCGCCGTTGCGACATTGAAAACAGCGGAGTGGATTGAAAAGAAATGCAAGATCCCTGCGATTGTTTCGGAACTTATTCTGCTGCCCTTCGAGGAAATTCCTGCCCAGCAATCCAGCGATGATGTTTTAGATATTGTGGAACACGTGACCGCGGCCGGGAATGACTCGGACCCGTTGACCGCGGTGGAGAGCGTGATCCGCCCGGCGACGTCATCCATTCTCGCGACTGAGCTCACGCAGAGTGCTGCGCCGCAACCTGCGCCAGGTTCGACGGCTGATCCGGCTCCCACCAGCTTTTCCAATCTGGAAAACCTGCTGCGTGTGGATGCCGAGAGGATTGACACCGTGCTGAACCTGGTGGGCGAGTTGATTATCGCGAAGAGCATGCTGCATCAGACGGTGGTGGATTTTCAGAGGCGTTTTCCCAAAGATCCGTTGAAGACGCGTTTTATAGATGCTCTGGCTTTCCAGTCACGAATCCTGAATGACTTGCAGAAATCGGTGATGAAGATTCGCATGGTGCCGGTGGAGCATCTCTTCCGTCGCTTCCCGCGGGTTGTGCGCGACGTGGCCAAGTCATGCGGCAAAGACGTGGCGTTGCTCGTCACCGGCCAGGATACGGACCTGGACAAGAGCATTCTGGATATGCTGGCTGAACCCCTCGCACACCTGGTCCGTAATTCGGTGGATCACGGTATTGAATCGCCCGAGGAACGCGTCAGCCTGGGCAAGTCAGCCCAGGGCACGGTACGATTGGCCGCATATCATCAGGGCAACCAGATCGTTATTGAAGTCGGTGATGACGGGCGTGGAATTGATCGCGATCGGCTGGTTGCAAAAGCACTCGAAAACGGATTGCTCTCACAGGCGGAAGCAGCCGTGATGAGTGAGCAGGAAGTCCTGGACCTGGTCTTTCATCCTGGGCTGAGTACAGCGGAAGAAGTTACTTCCATCTCCGGACGTGGCGTTGGCATGGACGTGGTGAAGTCTGTACTGGACAGGTTGAAAGGCTCTATCAGTATCAGGACCATCGACGGCAAAGGCACCACGTTCTACCTGAAGGTCCCGCTTACGCTTGCGATCATCAAAGCCTTGCTGTTCCACGTAGGAGAGCGGACGTACGCCGTGCCGCTGACTGCAGTGGCGGAAATCACCCGCTCGTCCTATCAGGAAATTCACAGTGTGGATGGACACGACGTGATCCAGCTGCGCGGAGAAATTCTTCCGCTGGTGCATCTGGGTGGACTCGCCGAAGCTGTTCATCCGGGGAAAAAGATGTTCATTGTTGTGGCCACGGTTGCAGACCGGAGATTCGGATTGGTAGTGGACAAGCTTATAGGGGAAGAAGAACTGGTCATCAAGGCTTTGGATGACCATCTGGTGGCAACAGAGCTGGTCACTGGCGCGTCCATTCTGGGCGACGGCACGGTTGTCCTCATCCTCAACATTCCCAGCGTGGTGTCGAAGCTGGGACGCACGCAGGTTTCCATGGAGGCCACTGCTTGAGCAGACGAATCAAGGTGCTGGTGGTGGATGACTCCGCATTGATGCGCAAGATGATTCCGCAGATCCTTGCGCGCGACAAAGACATTGAAGTTGTAGGTACGGCCATGGACGGCCAATTCGGGCTCAAGAAGATTGAGGACCTGAATCCTGACGTGGTGACTCTGGACCTGGAAATGCCCCGCATGGATGGCATGGAGACTTTGCGGCAGATCACCAGAAGGTTTCGCGTACCGGTGATCATCGTAAGTGCCTTGTCAACAGAAGGCGCCACGGCAACGTTCAAGGCGTTGGCAATGGGCGCACTGGACTTTGTGGCTAAGCCGCGTGATGCGGCGTCAGCCCATATGGATGAGATCGCGGAAGACCTGATCAAGAAGATCAAGCTGGCTTCGCGCACCAAAGTCAAAAACACGATCATGCCAAGCGTGCTGGAGCGCGCCAAACCGAATAAGCCAATCGTGCGTCCTCGCGTGGAGCCAACAAAGATTATTGCCATTGGCGTCTCCACTGGCGGACCCAACGCGCTGGAATACCTGCTGGGACAATTGCCGGGTGACTTCCCGGGCAGCATCATCGTCGTGCAGCATATGCCGGAAGGATTTACTGAGATGTTTGCCCGGCGACTGAATGCCAATTGCGCCATCGACGTAAAGGAAGCGCAGTCCGGTGATCTGCTGATTGCAGGACGCGCGTTGATCTGTCCGGGCGACCGCCATATCAAAGTCCGGCGATTACCGCTGGCCAGCACGGTGGTTCTGAGCGACGAAGAACGTCTCAACGGGCACAGGCCTTCGGTTGATATTCTCTTTCGCTCCGTTGCCGCCGATTTCGGCCCACGTGTAATTGGCGTATTGATGACTGGAATGGGAGATGACGGCGCCGCCGGCATGGGACAGATCAAAGAAGCAGGCGGTCTAACCGTGGCGCAAACAGAAGATTCTTGTGTTGTATTCGGCATGCCGAAGGCGGCCATTGAAAGAGGGTTCGCCATGCGCGTGGTGCCGCTCGATATGCTGGCTAACACGCTGGTACATCAAAGCAATCCTGACCGGGTAGCCAGAACAGAAAGTTCAGATGGAGTTGTGAGGAGATAGTATGGAACAGTTTCCGTTTTTGATTCGCAAGGACCGTGCTGCAATCCGATATCTGGTAGTGGATGATTCCGTATTCGCGCGCAAGAACGTGGCGCGCATGGTGGAATCGTTCGGCGGCGAAATTGCCGGTGAAGCTGGTGACGGCTGCACCGCCATCACTGAATATGATCGCACCGCTCCTGACATGGTGCTGATGGACATCACCATGCCGCAGATGGAAGGCATTGAGGCGGCTGAACGTATCGTCCGCGCTCATCCCGATGCGCGTATCGTCATGGTATCTTCCGTCGGCTACCAGGAAAATATTGTCGCCGCTTTGCAAAAAGGTGCTCGACATTTTGTTCAAAAGCCGGTGAAGGCTGAAATCCTTTATGAAGTCATCAAGTACGTGATGGGCGATGATGCCATCATGGCGACGCCCGCAGCCCAGGAGAATTAGCTCTCATGAAGATGGAACTGATTCAACCGTTCATCAACGCGGCTGACGCGGTGCTGGCGCAGACGCTGCACTGCCCCACACGCATCGGTGACGTTTCCATGGAGCAGGAAGCGTATCGGCGAAAGGGCGTGGCGTCGCTTGTGACCTTCAACGGCGACATTGAAGGCCGCATTATCTTTGATATCGACCAGCGCACCGCGGCCAAGGTCGCCAGTTCGCTTGCCGGCTCAACCATGGAAGCGAACGACGACGTCGCGCGCGAGACAGTCTGCGAACTCGCCAACATGGTGATTGGCAGCGCCATTACCACGCTGAACGACCAGGGATTCCATTTTAAAATCCAGCCGCCGGTTGAGCATGTTGCGGACACAGGTGAACAAAGTAGTGAAGACCAGGAAGCACTGGTCATGTGCTTTGATACCGAAAACGGAAACGTCTTCATGAATATTTCTCTGCGATACAACAATCGTAAGCGAGAAGAACTGCGGTCTAATTAAATCGGAAAAGCGGCATACAAGGGCGGAAAGCCCGCCTGGTTCTATCGGTGTTCAGCGTAGTAGCAAATGTCTGTCTCACGCCGCGCAACAAAAACAATTTACGGGAAGACCCGTACTGAGAACGGAATCTGCGGCGTTGCCGGACAAGCATTGGGAGTCGCGCAACCAAAGCTTTGCTGCGGGGCAGGCAGCGTGGTTACAACCGTATCACTGGCCGGCCGGATAATGGAAACGTTCCCGGCGGCGGCTCCCACCACATATACACGCGATGAATCATTGGCTGCATCAATCGAGACAGCGCCTGCTCCCACCGCAATCACTTTTTTCTCGACGAGTGCGGCAGCGTCAATCACACTGACGGTATTGCCGGTACATGTAGCAAGATTTGCAAGCAGCGTAAGGTGATTCGTTCCCGCCGGGCAGTTTCCCAGAGCCGCGTAGACGCGTGTTCCGTCTGACAAGGCGGCCACTGAAGTCGGCGTGCCTGAAACCGGAATATCGGCAATCTTGGTGGGGAAAATACCGTTCGCAAGGTCAGTGCCATTGGCTTTGATCACTGAAATCGTGTTCTCGCCGCTGTTGACCACATACAGGCGTTGCAACTTCGGCTCAAACACCGCGTATGTTGGTTGCGGGCTGGCTGTGATGCCTACTTTGATCGCCTTATTAGGCAGAGCAGGATCGCCAATCACCTGGTCCAGAAGTGTGTCAATCACACTCACGGTGCCGTCGCCCTGGTTAACAATGAAAACGTGCTCACCGTCCGGCGCCATCACACCCCAGATCGGCCTTGCTCCTACCGTGATCGCGGGAGCAACAAAATTGTCGATCGTGGAAACCGGTGACACGCTGCCAGCGCCAGAATTTAAAATGTAAATCTTGCTATTCGAAGCGTTGCCGGCAATCGCCGCTGGTTGCGATAAAGCTGCCACCTGGTCAGTTACCGCGTTGATGTTGGCGGAGATCATGGGAACGGTTCCGCTTCCCGTATTAGCGATATAGACATCACCGTTGCTGCCTGCGCCGGCGCCAACCCCGACCGTGCCCGGCGGCAAAGTGATGGTGCTGAGCACTGAACTCAACGGATTCAAAGCAATGTAGGTGGAAACCGTATTGTCGCCATTGATTGCGTACAGCCGGTTTGACGCCTTGGCCAGAAAAACAGGGTTGGGCCCAACACTGACCACTCCGATCACCGAATCGCCCGATACATCAATATGCAGGTTACTGCCCAGGCCGCCGGGATTGGTGGATAGCACAATGGCATCGGAAAGGGCCGCCGGATCGCCTCCGGGTTGAGGCACCGGAACAATGAACTGGCGCAGGGTATCATTACAGCCGGCCAGGGCAACGACCAACGCCGCGGTTGCCAATAACAACCCAAGGGTCTTCTTCTTCACAAACATGTGCTTTGCAATCATTGAGGGTTCAATACCACCTGCCGGATGAACGCGGCCAACCTGGATTATTTGCGTGAAAAGTATTGTACCGGGTTCAAGGCAAGTCACGCAAAAGTAAGGGGATTGCCGGACTTTTGGGCGGCTCCGTAGTAGGTTCCTGTTTTACCTTTGTGTTCCTTCGTGTCCTTTGTGGTTGAGCTCTTGCTTTTCCGATGTCGTGCGATCACGTCGATCGCGGCGATAAAAAGAACCACCGTCATCCCGACGACCCTGAAGCGGCCGCGCGCACTCTTCAGCGCGGGCGTAGGTCGGAGGGACCTTGTGCTTGCCTTTCCGATCACCCGATCATCCGATATCCCGATCGCCAGATTCTTACTTTTCAATTTCTCAATCACCCAATCTCGGGAGGGGTACCCCTCCCCACCGGATCCCAATCATCCCAATTTGGCGTAGACTTCACCCCATTCTGACGCTTTCCGATCATCGCAAATCAGGGTGATTTTGCCAGTTGCTTCTTTTCAGATCATCCGATTACCAGATTTCCCGATCACCCGATCACCTCCCCCGCCGTTCACCCCATCCGATCCCAGTCATCCCAATTTGGCGTAGACTTCATCGCTTTTGCCCTTCTCCGTGTCTCCGCGCCTCCGTGGTGGGTGTTCGGTTTTGCTTTTCAATTTCCCGATTGCCCGATTACTCAATTACCAAATCATTTTCATCATCTCCTATCTTCAGGAAAATGCAATTGATCTTAAGTACTGATTCAACACAGCACCCGGTGATTTCTGTCATCCTCCTGCCTTATCTGCGCTTTTCTGCCTCAATCAGCGGCCAATTATTTTTCGATCACCCTAAATCTGTGGGAATAAGACCGGCACTCCCGTGGTTATGGAATGTGAACGAACAAAAAGGAGCAACTATGAAAAACGCACTTATTCGAATCATGGCCTTTGCCGTGTTTGCCACGTCAATCTCCGCCTTTGCGACGTCCGAAAAAGCAGAAGCCGCCAAAGACAAGAATTACGGCACTACCAACGTTGCAACCGCCACGGAATCGAATGTCTCTGTGACATTAGATGAACTGCTGGAGAAAGTAGATCAGTTGCAGGCGCAAGTACAGCAGCTGAACGCCAGGGAAAAGGAAAATCAACGGGAGCAAGAGACCAGACAGGATGACATGAACAAAAAGATACGCCAGCAGGAAAAGGAGTGGGATCATTCACTGCTCGGCATGTACGGCGGATAAAGCAGGTATCCTGACCAACCAGGCTGCTCGGGCCGGGAGGCTGGAGACGAACCGTCACAGCCATTCCCGGCGCCCAGTCACGCCGTACGGCGAAAATTCCTTGGCATCTCCGAGAGATCGAGGACCTCGCGTACTTTCTGCGCCAGCGTGTCAGGCGCAAATGGTTTTTGGATAAAGGCGAGGCTGGACGAGGAGATTTCTTCCTGGTTGATCGTGTCGTCCGGATATCCCGACATGAAAAGAACCTTCATGTCCGGATGTGTAGAAGCGAGCGCAAGCACCAGTTCGCGTCCGCCCATCTGCGGCATGATCAGGTCGGTGATCATCAGGTGAATCGGCTCTTTGTAATCGCGCGTTACTTCAAGAGCATCCTGACCGTGCCCGGCCTGCAACACCATGTAGCCATTCTTGCGCAGAACTTCTGAAATCAGGGAGCGGAGCTGGTCCTGGTCTTCCACTAGCAAAATGGTCTCAGAACCGCGTGCGGAAGCGGTAACGAGAGGCGTTGATTGCCCGATCTCAGACGCTTTGATCTGCGGCAAATGCACGTGAAAAGTCGTCCCCTGATCGGGTTGACTTTGCACAGTGATGAAGCCTCCGGCTTCCTGGATAGTCCCATAAACAGTCGCGAGCCCCAGTCCTGTGCCTTTTCCTTCTTCCTTGGTGGTGAAGAATGGCTCGAATATCCTCGCCTGTGTCTCCATGTCCATTCCGCAGCCAGTATCGCTTACGGCGAGATGAAGGTATGGGCCTGACTGCACATTTCTGACTCGGGCATGCTCCTCGTCGACAAACTTTCTTTCGCTGAGCAGCGTCAGCGTTCCTCCCTGTGGCATGGCATCGCATGCGTTAATGACCAGGTTAAGGACCACCTGTTCGATCATAGCCGGCTCGGAGCGGATCAATCCCACTTCGGAATCCGTCTGAATTTTCAGCTCGATCTTTTCGCTCACCACACTGCGCAACATGTTTCCCAGATCGGAAAGCAGTTCGTTCATGTTGATGGGCTGGGGCTGGGGCATATTACGGCGACTGAACGTCAGCAGTTTGCGGGTCACGCCTGCCGCCTGTCCCGCGGCTTTGGTGAGCTTTTCGGCCTTTTCCAGCAGGGAGGGTTGATCGCTCAGGGCGCTGCGTAAGAGCTCGCCATAACCGATGATGATGGCCAGTAGATTATTGAAATCGTGGGCAACTCCGCCTGCGAGCCGGCCAATGGCTTCCATTTTCTGCGAGTGACGCAATTGTTCCTGCAATCGCTTCCACTCTGTAATATCTGTGGCAATACCGCAGACGGCATAGGGCGCGCCGGCCTTGTCGAAGAGCGGGGCCTTAACAGCAATGTAGGTGTGGAGACCGTCGTCATGCGGAACCATCTCCTCCGCTTCGGTGACCCTGCCACTGGCGAGCACCTGCTGGTCAAAAGCGCGAAAGGCATCGGCGTTCTCTTTGGGAAACAGATCGTAGTCAGTCATGCCGGCGATGGAGGCGCGGCTGACATGAAACAGCTCTTCGAAGCGGCGATTAATGAGGAGATATCGGCCATAAATGTTCTTGGTAAAGATCACCGCATTCGAATTATCCATAACTCCTTCCAGCAAGTACTGGCTGTCGCGAAGGGCTTCATTGGCCTTGACCAGGTCTTCCGTTCTTTCTTGCACGCGTTTTTCCAGCTCAGCACTCGCCCTCCGCAATGCCTCCAGTGTCTGACTCCGTTCCATCGCATAACGGATCGCGCGGGCCAGCACATGACTGTCCACCCGGCCTTTGATCAAATAGTCCTGAGCTCCTTGCTGGAGCGCCTGCAACGCGATTTCTTCATCGGCCTGCCCGCTAAGAACCACCACCACTTGCGCGCCACGGGAAACCGCGATCAGGCGCCGCAACGTCTCCAGGCCGGCACTGTCGGGTAGGACCAGGTCAAGCAGCACAAGGTCAATCCCTCCGGATGAGAGGCGGTCCATTCCGGCGGCGAGCGTGTCGTGCCATTCCAGGTCGAACGTCATTCGTTTCGCTTCCGCAAGCATCGTGCGAATCAGCTCTGCATCTCCCGGATTGTCCTCGATAAGAAGGACTTTGATCGGACGGGGGATGGTCATTGCAGGCTCCTGCCGCCGGGTTTTTCAAACGCCCCAGGAGTGCCCGATGCATCCTCACGGGACGACATCTGGGGTGGTAGCTTGACCACCGTAAACCAGAATTCCTCAATCGCCTGCACCACCTTCGTGAATTGATCCAGGTCGACGGGTTTGGTGATGTAACAGTTGGCAGCCAGGTTATATGCGCGGAGAATGTCTTCTTCTGCCTGCGACGTGGTCAGGATTATCACAGGGATCCTTTTTAATAGAGGGTCAGCCTTGACCTCTTCCAGCACCTCTCGCCCATCCATGCGCGGCAGATTCAGGTCCAGCAGGATCACATCAGGGAAAGGTGTGCCTACATAACCTTCTTGCTTTCGCAAAAAGGCCATTGCTGACTCGCCATCTTCCACGACATTCATCTGATTGGAAATTTTTCCGGCGCGAAGGGCCTCAGCCGTCAACTCCACGTCTCCTGGGTTGTCTTCCACTAAAAGTATCTCGATGGGTCTAGCAAGCTTCGTCGGGTCCATGGCGACTACCTCCTTTGGTGGGCAAAGTAAATAGGAAAGCGGAACCTTCCCCGGGCGCTGACTCCACCCAGATTTTGCCACCGTGACGGTCAACAATTTTTTTACAGATTGCCAATCCAATGCCGGTGCCGACATATTCCCGCCGATCGTGCAAGCGCTGGAAGATGAGGAATATGCGCTCAGAATGCCGTTGATCAATTCCAATCCCGTTGTCTTTAACTGCGAACTTCCAGTGCGAGCCCGATGCCTCCGCTGTGATTTGAATTGTGGGGCTCCGCTCGCCTCGAAATTTCACGGCGTTGGATATCAGGTTCTGGAACAGCTGCCCTATCTGAGTGTCGTCCGCAGGCAGGGTGGGCAGGGGGTCGCAAATCACTTTCGCGCCACTCTCGCCAATTGCTTCCCTGAGGTTATTGAGAACTGAACGGACAACGCTGTTGAAATTGGTGGGAGTGAATTCCTTACCCTGGGTGCCGACCTGGGAAAACGCCAGCAGGTCCTGGATCAGCATCTGCATCCGTCTTGCGCCATCCACGGCATAGCTGATGTGCTCCCGGCCTTTGGCGTCAAGAACATCTTTGTAGCGTCGTTCCAGCAATTGCACAAAACTACCCACCATCCGCAGTGGCTCCTGCAGGTCATGGGAAGCGACGTAAGCGAACTGTTCCAGCTCAGCATTGGAACGCGCCAATTCATCGGAACGTAGCGCGAGAGCGGCTTCCGTTCGCTTCCGCTCAAGGATCTCCAGTTGCAGCGACTCGTTGCTGCTCTTCAGCTCACTCGTGCGCTCCCGAACACGGAATTCCAATTCGTCATGGGCCCTCCGCAAAGCTTCTTCAGCCTGCCTGCGTTCCGTGACATCGTTATTGATCTCGAGAATTCCGGATGCTTGTGTGCTGCTTCCCGGCTTCAGCACCCAGCGACTCGCCACAACGATGGTTCGGCCGTCCTTGCGTGTGTGCCTGAGTTCCCCTTCCCAAAAGCCTTGCTGCTGCAGTGTGGCTCTGATCTCTTCTAACGGCAGCGGAAACTCGGTCTTGAACAACTTGTGGGTCTGTTGGCCCAGGACCTCGTCTTTCGACCAACCGTATCGTTGCACGGCACCCTGATTCCAGAAAATGATCCTGCCATCCAGATCACGAACCATGATGGCATCGTGGGCCAGATCGAGCAGTTGGGCCTGATCCTGCAACTCCGCAGCTTGCATCACCAGCAGCTCCTGGGCACGCATGCGTGCAGTATTCTCCTCCTGCAGGTTCGCGTAGAGGCATTCAATCTTCTTGCGACCTGCTTTCTCTTCCTCCGCGCGTCTCTTGGCTCGCGCGGAAAGCTGTCCCGCCGTAACTGATGTGATTAAAAAAGCGGATACAGCGGTGAGTTCATCGGTATCTTGCAAGTTGATTGCAAAATCATAAGGAGGGATAAAGAAAAAATCGTAGGCAAGTGCTCCCGCCACGGAGCCGACAATCGCGGGACCCATTCTCCAGGCAGTGGCAAGGAAAAGTACTACGATGACATAGACCAGCGGAATTACTGCGTTATGAAGGACACCGCGCAACGGGAGAAGCACGACAGTCACAGCTGCAATCGCCGCAAAGGCCGCGGCATAATGAGCGATTCTTTGCCTCTCGGGCCACGTAAGTTGGGGCCGCACCACTGGGCCTACTCCCCCCCACAACTTTACATCTACTCTTGCCGCATCTTGGTGTCAAGTTGCTCGGGGCAAGTTTGGCGTTTTTATTGACGCGAAGTAAGTTGGTGTTAAGTTGATTCGTGGTTCGGCGCTGTCACGTTGATGAAGCTAAGAGTTAAAGCGGCCGTTTTCTCACATTTTTTCAATATGAAAGACTGTTCACAAACGGAACTTCTTCCCGTCTTCTCTCATCACCCAGCGCTATGGATCAGGTTGCAGCCTGATTCCGCCAAGCTCCTCCGCGGCAATTTTTCGCACTGCCATTGCCGATGCGACGCTTATTGAGATTACGCGGATGATCGCGGATAAGGCGCACTCTGAGCCGGAGCGCTTGTGGAAGAATCCGCGGTAGGAATTCTCGCTGTTACCGCGGCCCGGTTACCGGCGGCATTGGACGCTCAGGGCGAGTGTCGCCGTCACCATCTGTATCGGTACGGCGCTGCGTTTCTATGGTGTCAGGTTCGCGGACAAACGGTGATGCTTTCGGCATGGGTCCGCGGGAACCGCGCTTCAGGTGCTTGAGTACGTCATCTTTATCAAGGTTGTAGTCGCGCGCAAGACGCGTGAGCGCCAGCGTGACGATGTCAGAGTGATGAATGTCCTCGGTGCCCTGGATTCTCTTGATGTCCAGCCAGATCTTGTGCACCAGATGAACGTCCTCAGTCTTCATGGTCGGCGTATGCGGACCGATGCGGTAGGTTTCAACCGTGGAATCAGGCCGCACCAACTGGAATACAAACTGTCGCTTGGGCTCAGGCATGGCCTCCCAGGCCTGTCCCAGGCGGAACGCCTGCTCTTCACCGGTCATTTTGCTGGAGAGCCCGGAGACGACGGCTGAAGATTCCAGCGAATTTGCAGTCTGCACAATGGCGGACCATACGTCGCGCGCCGGCACTACCAGCAGTGAGATGGTTTTGCCGTAGCTTTCAGCAATCGAGACCGCCTTGGTGAACAGTGTCTGTTCGTAGTCGCTGAAGATTTGTTCCATGGCCAGGTCATATTCGGCGCTGCCGTAGCCGGTGAGGCGCGCTTCCATCACCACGATGTCCTGCTCATGCGTATCAGTGATTTCCAGGGTCCAGCGCAGATGGTTCAGGGTATTGGCGTCACGGACTGTGACCAGCACGTTGCCGGCGCGCACCTGCACCGCTTCACGCTCAATGGTTTCCTGGTGGTCGAGTTGGAAATGCTCTTTCATCTGCTGTTCCACGTGGCGGAACTTGCGCTTGTTGATGTTTTCCGAGACCAGGAAGATGAAGAAGAACGCAAAGGAGAACGACAGGCCCGCGACGGTTGCAACCTGCTTGGTGAACAGGTTCACAATCGCCGTGGAGAGCAGCACCAGATGGACCGATGCCAGGCCAATAGGAATCTCGATCTTGCCGATGCGGATGTTCGGAGGCACGCGCCAGCCGCGCTCGCCTTTGTATTTAAAGCGAAGCACAAGCATGGCCAGGCTGTTGAAGGTGAAACTCCAGATCACGCCGAAGGCATAGGCTTCACCCAGCACGTACACGTTGCCGCGGCTGGCCAGAATGGTAATAACCTGCAGGATCACAATCAGGTTAACAATGCGATAACTGGTGCCGAAACGCTTGTGCGGACGGCGGAACCAATCGGTGAGAACTCCGTCTTCAGACACGCGGTTCAAAACGCCATTGGATCCGATGATCGATGTATTGATGGCGCCGGAAAGGATCAGGAAGCCGACCACCACCACGAATGTCCGGAAGATCAGCTTGAGCAGGTGCGGTCCTACCATGTACATGGCCATGCCGCTGATCAGGTTGTCCTTGTAAACGCTCACGCGGACCGAGTCAGGGATGATCATGACGGCCAACATGGAACCAATGCCGGTGAAGACAAAGCTGAACACCGCGATGATCAGGGCAGCGCGCTTGAGGTTGCGAAGTTTCGGGCTGGCGATTTCGCGGTTGACCTGCGCCAGAGACTCTTCACCGCTCATGGCCAGCACGGAATGGCCAAAAGCGATCAGGATCCCAAACAGGCCAAAGCTCTTCGCCAGGTCAGTATTTTTGAGAAAGCCCAGGGCTTCAGGGCTGAACTTGAGATTTGCCGGAATGGGCAGCGGAGGCAATGAGGCGCCAGTGTGGACCACCGTGTATATCGCCCAGACCATCAGGATGACCACCATCACGGTGGTGATCTGCATTACGCGCAGAGCCTTGTCACTGGATTCTTCAATGCCCTTGATGTTTTCCCACCAGTAATACAGCGTCACCAGAAGGGCGAATCCGGCAGCAGCGTAGTTCTCATTGATATGCAGCGGCTGGCCGTTCAGCATTACATGGACCGCGCGAGGAATCCAGCCATAATGGTCCGCGGCGGAAAATATCTCATTGATCAGGCCGGCAATGTATTGTCCCGCGGAAACACCGGAGATTGGCCCGGTAAGAATATAGTCAAACATCAGTGCGGAGACGCTGAACTTGGCGAATGTCCCGCCCAGGGCTTCCTTCACCACGCGATAGACGCCGCCGCGCGTGAACATGGAACAGCTTTCCACATACACGGACCGCACGGCAAAGGCGAACAACATGACGCCCACAATGAACCAGGGCGCGGACTTCCCTACTGCCTGTTCGGCAATGCCGCCCGCGTAAAAGGCAGACGAGCCAAGGTCGTTCAATACGATGGCTGCTGCGCGCCAGTACGAGATGAACGTGAGCATCACCGACGTAGCCACGACGATGCGTACTCTGTTCGACTGTGCTGGGATAATCCCGGATCCTTCAGACATGGTGAAAGTGATTACAGCCTATCATCAGAGCAAGTCGCCCCCAGTAGACAGTTGGGGGGCCGGCTGTATGCTTGAGATGTTGGTTCCTCTCTTATCCCTTGTTTTCCCGCACCGGCTCATCCTCTTCCAGCATGCTCCCAGCGGTGCGGACGGCTGTAACAATGATTACAGGTATCGCGCCGATGAGGCCGGCAAAGAAAAGATATTTGAAAGCCGGCAGGAAATAATGGACCAGGAAATTCACGAAGCTAATTGTAGTCCTGCTGACACCCGGAATCAAAGCGGTCTCTCAACAATCCATCAGCTTACTCTCATTTGCAACCTGAAGCCGTCCGGTGACAGGGGCAACCTTGAGACCTGGCCAACAGTTAGCGACTTGGGATTTTTCGGTTTTGCTAAAATCCCCATCGTGCACAACATCCCAACCAGAGCATGGTTGCTGGCGATGGCCTCCAGCATTCTGCAAATCCTCGTCTTCCCCAAGCCGGGTCTCTTCTTTCTAGGCTGGGTTGCCGTGGCCCCTCTGCTCTACGCTCTGCTGCGCGGACGCGGCGGAGAAGGCGAGCTTGTGGACTCGGAAGGACGCTCTCTGCGTCCATTCAGCTTGTGGCAGGGCTTTGTATTGGGATGGGTTTGCGGCTTTATCTGGTATTTGGGCACGTGTTACTGGATTTATCCCGTGATGCACGATTTCGGGAACCTTAACATGCTGATCTCTGCCCTGCTCATGCTTGGGTTGAGCGGGTACATGGCGCTGAACCACGGCTTTTTTTGCGCTCTCGTCGTGCTCATGGCGCGACGGTCGTCTTTGGGTAACCGGCGTCCTTTGTTTCTGGCACCCTTTTTCTGGGTAGCCATTGAATTATTTCGTGACCGCGTGATCGGATTTCCCTGGAATCCTCTGGGCGGATCGCAGGTGGATAATATCCCCTTCGCGCGTATTGGCGAGGTCACCGGTGTTTACGGCCTTTCTTTCGCCGTCATGCTGGTCAATTGCGCCTTTGTCGCCGGCTTTCTGTTATTCGGACGGCGCCGCACCAACCTTCTGATTTCTGCCGCGGCGGCCGCAATCGCGCTGCAACTGGGTGTGTTCGCCAAACCGGACGCATTCCCCGCCGGCAAGGAAGCCGTCTTGCTCCAGGAAAATGTCCCGGTACTTGATCCCGCACAGTGGACGCCACAATATTTTGACCATACAGTTGGCGAACTGGCCCAGCTCAGCGTAACTACGCACAAGCAGTCTCAGTCCAAAGATCGAGGGTTAAAAGATCCAGGGCTGCAAGATCGAGGGCCGGAAGATCCAGGCCTGATCGTGTGGCCGGAGTCGCCGGCGTTTTTCTACACCACTGACCCCCGCCTGCTGGCTTGGCTGACAACCATCGCCCAGGACACCAGGTCTTACCTGATCGTGGGGAGCGTTGGCGTACAGGATTCGCCCCAGGGCCTCCCTCAGCCGTTCAACTCTGCCATGGTCGTCGATCCGCAAGGCCATGTCGCCGGGCGCTATGACAAAATCCATCTGGTCCCTTTCGGCGAATTTGTTCCGTTCAAAGACTTACTGGTTTTTGCCCAGAAGCTGACCCGTGAAGTTGGCGACCTGGGCCGAGGCACCGAACGCAAGGTCTTCGATCTCAATGGCACCAGGGTCGGAGTTTTTATCTGTTATGAATCGGTCTTCCCGGACGAAGTCCGTCAGTTTGCCGGCAACGGCGCCCAGGTCCTGATCAACATTTCCAATGACGGCTGGTATGGTGACACCAGCGCTCCATATCAGCATCTGCAGATGGCCCGCATGCGGGCCATCGAAAACCACCGCTGGATGCTGGTGGATACAAACAGCGGCATTACCTCAGCTATTGATCCTTTCGGACGCGTGATCGTGCAGGCCCCGCGCAACGTCCGGACCGCCATTCGCGTACCGTATTCCCCGCTGATTGAAACCACGTTTTACATGCGTGACGGTGATATTTTCGCGTGGCTGTGTGTGGTAATCTCTGTATTGGCGGTCATTGTACGGGCCCGCATTCCAGGACGCACCATGATTGAAGTTCGTCCGGTTTAGAAGACATTATGGTTGAAGAATTAGAACGCGAATATGCTGCCGTCCGTGACAAAGTCGCGGACCTGCGGAGCTATCTTTGACGCGCCTACTCTGCGCACTCAGTTAGCCGATATTGAAACCAAAATTGGCGACCCCGCCGTCTGGACTGATCAGGAAAAATCCCAGCAACTCATGCGCCAGCGCAAACGGCTGGAAAGCTCGCTTGCTATGGATAGCGACCTTGCCCGGCGTCAGGATGACATCGCCGCCTACTTTGACCTGGCGCGCGAAGGCGAAGCTGTCACCAGCGAGTTGAAAAAAGAGATCGATGGGTTGCGTGAAATCTCGGAGAAACTGGAAACACAAACACTCCTCTCCGGCGAGAATGACATTCGCAATGCCATCGTCACCATTCATCCCGGAGCGGGTGGCACGGAATCACAGGACTGGGCTGAGATGCTTCTGCGCATGTATCTGCGCTGGGCGGAACGCCAGGGTTTTTCAACCGAAGTAAACGAATATCAGCCTGCGGAAGAGGCCGGCATCAAGTCAGCCACATTTACCGTGACCGGCGACTACGCTTATGGCCTCCTCTTCAGTGAGATTGGCGTGCACCGGCTTGTCCGTATTTCTCCGTTCGACCAGCAGAGCCGCCGCCATACGTCATTCGCCAGCGTCTATGTCTCGCCTGAGATTGATGACTCCATTGAAATCGACATCAAGCCCGAAGATATCCGCATTGACACTTACCGCTCCGGCGGCAAAGGCGGACAGCACGTGAACACCACCGATTCCGCCGTGCGCATTACTCACATGCCGACCGGAATCGTGGTCGCCTGCCAGAACGAGCGTTCCCAGCACAAGAACAGGGAGCGCGCCTTCAAGATGCTGCGCTCCAAGCTTTATGAATACGAACTGGAGAAAAAGAAAGCCGCATCGCAAAAAGTTGAAGATTCCAAATTGGGAATCGACTTCGGTTCGCAGATACGTTCCTACGTGCTCGCCCCTTACCGGATGATTAAGGATCATCGCACCAAGGCTGAGGTTGGTGACGTGGACCGCGTGCTGGACGGCGACTTAAAGGCATTCATACGCGCCTACCTTTTGGCCAAACGAGGGTTTGGTGATGATGGCGCAGGCGCCGCCGCAGTAAAATAACAAAACTTTCTAAACCCATGTCAGCCATTCTTGACCAGATCAAACGCAACGCCGTACCCGCCGCTGTGCTGCGAACAGCATCCAAGGGCGCGCTTCCGCTGCCTGGCGCCGAGATGATTGAGATTCTCGTTTACCTGACGCACAATCCTGTCTTCGCTCAGGACGCAAAGATGACCCTGGCGGGATGGGATTTGCAGTCCGCCATGGAAGCCCTGAGCCAGAAGGACGCGCCCGCGGAAGTTCTGGGCTATTACTGGGCTGAACAGAATCGCCGTCCCGCATTGATGCCTTCGCTGATTGAAAATCCCGCCGTCACGGATAACATGTTGATGGAGTTGGCCGGCGAAGCGCCACGCGAAATCATCGCGATGTTGCTGGCCAGTACGCGTGTCCGCAATCTTCCAGGAGTGATTGAAGCTCTCTCTACGAATCCGCGCATCCTGCCCGCGGAGTTGCAAGCGCTTCATGGCGAACCGCCGTTGCATGTCCACACGGAGAGTGCTGAAGTGGAGAGTGCTGAAGTAGACACAAAGCAGGCGTTCCCGGAATTTCCGGTCGTGCCGGAGAGTCAATATCTTCAAGCCACACCGACCCAGCCTGAATCCTTACGCACCGCCCCGGTGAGTGCTGAACCTGAGGCAACGTCTGTTTATTCAGACCTCGATCCCGAAACCGAAGCCATTCGTATTGCCTGGGAGAAGCAGTATGCGGCGGAAATTGCCGCAGCCGAACGTGAACCTTTTGAGCTGATGCCAGTGGAAGAAGAACCGGGCTCTCCTGAGGCAGCTGAAAGCTCTGCTTCAGTGAATGTCCATGACGAAGCTGCGTCACAGGCGGCTGTGTCACAGGCAGAAACCGATTCGTCTGTCCCTGCCGCCGCGGAGCTATCCAGTTCAGCCACGGCCATCTCGGCTCTGTCATTGCACAATAAAGCCGCAGCCCTCGATGCGCAAAAACTCACCATCTTACAGCGGGTTGCACGCATGAAAGCCTCTGAACGTATCAAAACAGCGTTTATCGGCGGCAAAGAAGAACGCTCCGTTCTGATTCGCGACCGTGCACGCATCGTGCAGAATGCCGTGCTCTCGTCCCCCAAAATAACTGAAACAGAAGTAGAAGTATTTGCCGCCGCCAAGAACCTGGACGAAAACGTGTTGCGCGAAATCGCACGCAACCGTCGCTTCATGAAGAATTATCCCGTGGTGCGCAATCTGGCAACAAATCCCAAGACGCCGCTCGATGTGGCCATGCCGCTGGTGAAGATGCTGATGGTCTTTGACCTTAAATCGCTGCAGCGGAGTAAGAGCGTCTCTGAGATCATTCGCAAGATGGCACAAAAGTATTACCAGGAAAAAGCCACCTCCGGCGGAAGGACAAAGAGCTAAGAGGGTGTACTGAATGAATGCAAATGACGACATTGGCAAACTTTTAAAGACTGCAAAGAACATCGCCGTGGTTGGCCTGTCTGACAGTCCATTGCGCCCCAGCTACGGCGTTTCTGCCTACATGCAAAGCCAGGGCTACAAGATCATTCCAGTAAACCCCTCCATCAAAGGAGCCCTCGGCGAAAAGGCAGTGCCTGCCATTTCTGATGTCAAGGAAAAGATCGACATCCTTGATGTCTTTCGCCGCTCAGAATTTGTCCCTGAAATTATCGATGAGGCCATTCGTCTGAAGGTCCCGGCAATCTGGCTTCAGGAAGGCGTGATCCATGAAGAGGCCGCCGCAAAAGCGCGCAAAGCCGGGATTCATGTCGTCATGGACCGTTGCATCCTGAAAGAGCACCGCGCGCGTTTCGCGTAAGCGCAACGCATGACCCCACTTTCCGCCTTCGGACTCTTCGCCGTCAGCGCTATGATGATCTCCTACGCGCTCGAATCGCGCAGCCGCTGGTTCATCCTCGCCTTCGCCATATCCTGCGTCCTTGGATCTATTTACGGTTTTCTTCAGGGCGCGTGGCCATTCGGAATCGTGGAAGCCATCTGGTCGCTGATCGCGTTGCGCCGCTGGTGGAATAATAAGCCGCATGCTGAAGTCTGAGTTGTCATCCTGAGCGGAGTCGGAGCCAATGCTACGACGTAATCGAAGGGTCTATGTATTTGGCAAGGCCAAGCAACCCTTCCGACAAAAAGATCACCAGATCACCAGATCACCAGATCACCAGATCACCAGATCACCAGATCGCCAGATCGCCAGATCGCCAGATCGCCAGATCGCCAGATCGCCAGATCGCCAGATCGCCAGATCGCCAGATCACCAGATCACCAGATCATTCCTTCTTCCTCATCCGCCTGATCTCCTCTAACCTCTGCGCCAGCAGCTTTTCCCTGCCTTCATTTGTCGGATGGTAATACTCACGACCTCGCAGGTTGTCCGGCATGCATTCCATATCAGCTACCTTGGCGTCCAGGTCGTGCGCATACTGATAGCCCTTGCCGTAGCCGACCTGCTTCATCAACTTCGTAACCGCATTGCGGATATGCAGAGGAACCGGCTCTGCGGCCGTCTTCTCCACATCCTCCAGGACCTCCCCATAGGCCACGTACAACGCATTCGACTTCGGCGCCAGCGCCAGATACGCCACCGCCTGCGCCAGCGCCAGTGCGCCCTCCGGCATCCCGAGAAAATCAATCGCATCCTTGGCTGACAGGCAAAGGTTCAGCGCTTCCGGCGCCGCCAATCCAATGTCTTCTGACGCCATGCGAACCACGCGCCGCGCGATGTACAACGCGTCCTCGCCCGACTCCAGCATCCGTCCCAGCCAATACAACGAAGCATCCACATCGCTGTTGCGCACTGACTTATGCAGCGCTGAGATCAGGTTGTAATGCTGCTCACCCGACTTGTCATACAGCAGCACACGCTTTTGCAGTGTGTCCTGAATAATCTGATCGGTAATCTCGCCGCCTTCGCCGGCGGTTGCCGCCGCCACTTCAAGAACGTTATATGCCGATCTTGCGTCGCCGCTGGAATACGCCGCAATCTTTTGCAGAACCTCGTCCTCTGCCCGCAGCTTCATGCTTCCCAGCCCGCGTTCGCCGTCTTCCACCGCCCGGCGCAGCAGAGTTACCAACTGCTCTTCCGTAAGTTGGTTCAGGATGTACACACGGCAGCGGGATAACAACGCGCCATTGATCTCAAACGACGGGTTCTCCGTGGTCGCTCCAATCAGCCGTATATTGCCCCGCTCAACATGCGGCAGAAACGCATCCTGCTGTGCGCGATTGAAACGATGGATCTCATCAATGAATAGAATCGTTCGCGTTCCATACTGGCGCGCTTTCTCCGCGTCCGTCATCACCTGCTTGATTTCTTTGATCCCGGACATGACAGCCGAAAACTCAATGAACTCAGCTTTCGTCACATGGGCAATGATCTGCGCCAGCGTGGTCTTGCCTACGCCTGGCGGTCCCCAGAAAATAATCGACCCCGGATCATCGCGCTCAATCTGCAGGCGCAACGGTTTGCCCGGTCCAAGAATGTGTTCCTGGCCAACAAACTCATCCAGCGTGCGCGGACGCATCCTCTCAGCCAGCGGCCGTGCGCCCTTGCCTTGCTGGTCCGGTATGGCTTGAAACAGACTCATTGTGCCTTTATCCCGAGCTTCGCGAGGGATCGTTACCCTCTTGTGTCTTCGGTTTTTAATCCCGAGCTTTCAGTCTTTATCCCGAGCGGAGCGAGGCATCCCTACAATCTTGCGAATTGCCGGCTCTCACGATGCACGTGTGGCACAGCCGCCCCCGGCTGTGCGATTGTTTTTTATCCCGAGCTTTGCGAGGGATCCCTACCCTCTTTCATCGCCCCGAGTTCCCGATCCAGGTCCACGAGTAAATCCGCAGTCAAAGCCTTCGTTTCTATTACGTTTTTAACTTCAGCAATTGTGATGTGTAAATAACGACAGCCATATCGTTCGGACAGACTTGCTCCCACTTCCAGTGGTCGAAAACAAAGCCAATACTCCTTCTTCTCTCGATTCGGAAACAGCTCAGTGAGGAATGCATGATGTTGAACTCTCGCAAAATTATCCAGAATTCGAAACAGCTCGGAATGCTCGTCCGGAGTTAACAACCACATATTTCTCGCTCTATCAGTGTCATCTGTGTTAATCAGTGGTAAGCATCGCCCTCTGCCTCGCCGCCTCATACAAAATAATCGACGCCGCAATCCCCGCATTCAACGATTCCACTCGCTCCGAATGTGCAATCGTGATCAACTCGTCGGCTTGCGCCAGGATCTCCGTCGCTAATCCTGCCCCTTCATTCCCGATCACGATCATGCACGGTCCGGAAAACCTTGCTGCCTGCAACGGCTTGCCTTTGTGCGACGACGTGGCCAGCACGCGGACACCTGCCTGTTTCATCGTCGCAACCGTGTCCGCCAGCTTCACCCTCACCACCGGCTCACGAAAGATCGATCCTGCCGACGCGCGCACCACCTTGGAGTTAAACGGGCTGACCGTCTTCTCTCCCACCAGAACGCCTCGTGCCGCAAACGCCTCTGCCGACCGGATAATGGTTCCCAGGTTACCCGGATCCTGAATCCCGCCAAGGGCCACCAGCAACAGCTTGTCATTCACGGGTTCAAGTAGCTCTTCCAGCTTCGCAGGCTTCCACTTCACCAGCGCTGCTACACCCTGAGGAGTCTCCGTGCTGACGGCGCTGGTGAAAACATCGTCCGGCAAGACCAGTGTTTCCGTCTGGGATGCAATCTGGGGCAAGAGCCGGGCTGCATGGTTGCGGGCATTTTCACTGAAGAACACTGCCTGAAACCTCAACCCGCTGCGGATCGCCTCTTCTATGATCCTCACGCCTTCAATCGCCACCGATCCATCGGGCGTGGCTTCGCCCTGGCTAAACGCCTTGCGCAGCTCTTTAACCAGGCCATTCTGGCGGCTGGCAATGGGCCGTAAACGGGATTCATCCTGTACCGTCATCTGCTTCCATCATACAAAACGCACGTATCGTTAGTTTTTTTGCTCAAGCTGGTTTATTCTTAATCGTTTGCCCCGGCTTTCTGGCCTTTCCCCAACCCCTGCCGGTTCACTCGTAAAAACAAGGAGTTGTTTTGACCGCGGAAATCGTAAAGATCAATCCCGAAAATCCGGACATGCGCATGGTGTCCTATGTTGCCGAACAGATTAAAAAGGGCCATGTCACAGGCATGCCCACGGACACTTTCTATGGCCTTGCCGCTGACCCGCTCAACCTGCATGCGGTTGATCTGATCTATGAAGTCAAGACACGCAGCCGTCACAAGCCGCTCTCTCTTCTGATTGAAAGCGTGGAGCAGGCCGAATATCTGGCGCGTCCGCTGCCGGACGCTTTTTACGAAATCACGCGTAAGTACTGGCCCGGCCCTTTGACCATCATCGTCAAGGCGTCATCACGCCTGCCGTTGAAAGTCACGGCCAATACCGGGAACGTGGCGTTGCGAGTGCCCGCCGCGCGTATCCCGGTGGAAATTATCCGTGCCGCCGGTGTGCCGATCACTGCTACCTCCGCTAACATCAGCGGTGCCAGTGAATGCACCACAGCAGACGGCGTACGCCAACAGCTCGGCGATAAAATCGATCTCATCGTCGACGGCGGTACCAGCCCCCGTGAAGTAGCTTCCACCATCCTGGACATGAGCGATTCCGGCAAAGTCACTATCCTGCGGCATGGCGCCATCCCGGAAAGTGAGTTGGCTGAATTCCTTAGTTAATGGCGGCAATCTTCCGCAAGCGATACTTGCTGTGGCTTCTGCTGCTTGCGGCGGGCTACGTCGCAGTGCTTTATTATCTGATCGTCTCCCATTCCACCATGAACGAAGCGCGCGCCGCGGACACCATTGTTGTCTTCGGCGCGGCTGAATATGTCGGCCGCCCTTCACCGGTCTACAAGGCGCGACTCGATCACGCCTCACAGCTTTATCATCGCGGCTTTGCGCCCATCGTCATCACCACCGGCGGCTCGGGTGAGGATCCTAAGTTCAACGAAGGCGGTGTCGGTCGCGAGTACCTTAAAACGCTCGGCATCCCTGATGACCAGCTCATCGCTGAAACCCAGAGCACCTATACTGCGGAGTCTGCGCGGCGCGTAGCCATCATCATGCGCGCCAATTCCATGCACTCCTGCATTGCCGTGAGCGATGGCTATCATTTGTTCCGCATAAAACACATGATGGCCCGTGAAGGGTTCCTCGTCTACGCTTCGCCCCGCCTCAACTCCCGCCCGCCAGGCTTCTGGCGACGTCAGGAATCTATCTTCCATGAAATCGCCAGCTTCACCCTCTGGGCCCTGCATCTCACGTGACCTGGTTTTTATCCCGGGCATTCGTCTTGTCCCGAGCATTCGTCTTTATCCCGTGCATTTGGCTTTATCCCGAGCAGCGCGAGGGATCCCCACCTTCTTAAATAAATGCACCGACGAACCATCATCTTCCAGCAGATCAATGTTGCCTCGACAGGGTGGAGCAGGCATTTATGCCTGCGGTAAGCAGCCTAAAAGATTCGGGCTTTAGCCCCTGAGGTAATCAAATTTACGATCAACTGTGACAAGTGTCCTTATCGCATACCCTCTGCATCTGCGAGACCGGTGGAACCCATCCGCCCTCAGATGCTCGAATTCACCACCAGATAAATTCCGCGCGCAACTTGTCATCCTGAGCGCAGTCGGAGCGAATGCGATGACGAAGTCGAAGGATCTATGCATTTCGCGGATCGAACCAGACAATTGTGACGAAAATTTCGATGTAGAGACGCGGCATGCCGCGTCTGGAATAATCGCAATCTCCCACACTCTTCAGGGCTGCCCATGCACAAAGCGCCGAAGGCGCGAAAGAAGTTAGCCTCAACCTAAGGATTTTCGCAACGCGCCGTCACCGCAAGCTTCACATCCCCATCCACACCCACGCCACACCCACTGCAAAAGCCGTTCCCAGCAGATTCACCGCATCATTATTTAAATATCCTTTGCGTTCAAACAGCGCGCCCAGAAGACTGTCAAACAACATCCCTGCCACACCGGCAAATACCACAATCAACACCTGCCATGGCTGCACCAGTTGCAGCGCCATCCCCGCAACAGCAATCGCCAGCGCCGCCCCAATCGCCGCCAGCGATCCCACCACACTCACGCCTCCATCCATACCCGAGGGTACCGCTCTGCCTGTCGTCAACAGCACCGTTCTGCCTGGGAATGCCATGCCAATCTCACTGGAAGACGTATCTGCCGCCGCCTCTGCCAGCGCCGCTAGTGCCAATACGATCCAAAATTTGAAACCAAGCACCACAATCAGCATCGCCACGCCCAGGTTAGCCATTACCTGCGCTGCTGTTCTGCCCGTGGGAGCTTCTGCTGTTCTAAGCTCCTGCTTGCGCCGCTTGCCGGTACGTGTCGCGGCCAGCGTCACGGCAAATACCACCAGCAAAATTACGAACCATCGCAGTCCGCTTGCGGCCAGAACAAATGCAACCGCCCAGCCGGCGGCCGCGCCACTCCAATCCACTCCGCGAGCCATGCGCGCCGCAATCGCAAACAATGACGTCAGCCCAAACGCCACGCCCCATCGCCGCAGGGAATAAGTTGGCAGATTCCATCGCGTAAACACAGAGATTCCAGCCAATCCAAACGCTGCCAGCAGTGCCAGCAGGTCAGAGATCGTGGATTTTGGTCTTATCGGCAGTTAGTTTCTCCGTTTCGCCTCTTCTTCGGCGGCATCAGCATGGATGTCTTGCATCGTATGGAAAGTACAATTCTTCAAGGAGCTTCCACGCATGCCCGCATCCGTCTGGACAGGTTATCTTACCTTTGGCTTGATCTCCATGCCTGTACGTTTGTTTTCCGGCGCTCGTGGCACTCGCATCTCTTTCCATATGCTGCATCGCGACGATAACACCCGCGTCAAGCAGCAACTCTACTGCCCGCACGACGAACGGGTCATCGAGCGAAGCGAAATCGTAAAAGGCTACGAATATCGTAAAGGTGAATACGTGGTCATTGAGCCTGAAGAAATCAAGAAGATCGAGCCGAAGACCGCCAAGTCCATGGAAATCCTGGAATTCGTAAAGCACGATGAGATTGACCCGGTTTACTTTGAATCCTCCTACTACCTTGCGCCTGACGAAGCCGGCCAGAAACCCTACGCGCTTCTGAGCCGCGCCATGGAAGAAACTGGTTACGTCGCTATCGCCAAGCTGGCTATGCATAATCGCGAATACACGGTATTCCTGCGTCCTTACGAGCATGGACTCATGCTTCACACCATGTACTATCAGAACGAAATTCGTGAAGCACCTGCTGCCATCGAAAACGACGACAAGGAAAAATTGAAGGAAGGTGAACTCAAAGTCGCCCACCAGCTGATTGAGGCGCTCGCCTCGGAGTGGGACCCAAAAAAATATCATGACACCTTCGAAGAAAACGTAAAGACCCTGATCAAGGCGCGGATGGAAGGCGGAGAAGTTACAACTATTGAAAAGGCGAAGAAGCCGGCTGCTCCCACAGACCTGATGGCCGCATTACGGCAAAGCCTGGCTGCCATGGATGGCAAGAAGAAAGGGCCGCAGCGCGTTGCCGCCGCCCAGAAAGAATCCACCATCGAAATTCGCGGAAAGAGAACTGAAACAAAAGCCGAGGCGAAAGCCGAAACGGCCCGCAAGAAGCCACCACGCAAAGCAGCCTAGTCCTCAAAACCGTACGGCAAACGGTACGGACTTAGGATTGAAAGCACTTGCCCTCTGTCATCTTGAGCGGAGTCGGAGCGCATGCGACGACGGAGTCGAAAGATCTATGCATTCGCCGATCGGCACGAGATAGTGGAACGCAGCCACCTCGGCTGCGCGAATTCACCACCAGATAAATTCTACGCGTGGCTTGTCATCCTGAGCCTGCGTTCTTTAAATAATGTTGCCTCGACGGGGTGGAGCAGGCATTTATGCCTGCGTTCAAAGTGCAAATAGTTATCGGCTTTAGCCGCTGAGGTAGTCTTAGCGAAGCGACAGAACAATTAAGGGCTCGCGCCCGCTGCCCCAGTAACCTGACTGAATTAACCACTATGCAAACTGTCCAGGCGGGTCGGAGCGAAGCGACGAGATTAACGACTCGCGCACAAACTGCACAATCTCAGGAGTGACGTAAGGAGGCGGCTGGATATAAAACGACGGCTTGCCTGCCACCTGCTCCATTGACACCATCTCCCAGGCCGGAGTGGCCTCAGTCCTGTGCACGATCACCGCATCGGCTCGTCCCAGAAACTCCATCGCCGATACTTTGAAATCCTTCGTCCCCGCATCCAGCACAGTAATATAGAGATCGGGATCCAGAAAACGAACAATGCTGTTCGATTCCATGATCACGTTTTCCGCGCCCGCGATCTTGCGCTCAATATCCGTGACGGCCTCTGAAAGTCTTCCCTGCCGTGTGCGCACCCACAAGGACCTCACCGCTCCGGCAACCAGGAATCGTGATGTATCGGTTTCGCCGCCGCGATCGCGTTCCTCGCTGATCGCGCGAAAATGGTCGTCCCCCGTGTCGCAGTCGCAGGGCTTGCCATCAGCAGAGCAGATGCCGTGGCCAAACTGCGTGATCTTCAGGGCTGTCCAGTTAAATTCCGGTAGTGCCGCAATAATCCCGGCCGTGACGCTCGTCTTGCCCACGTTTCGTGAATGCCCACCGATCACAACAAGTGCCATGCCCTCTATTCTGGCAGCTTTTGCACGCCGGGGAAAGGTAAAACGCCTTCTCACAAACCTGCTGAAGTGCGCATGTCCTACAATGTTGGGAGTAACGGAGCCACAAGTTTGCCCGACGATCCAAACAAAATCCTGGTAGTGGATGACGAGCAGCAGATAACCCGCGTCCTGCTGAAAGGCCTGGAAGCTGCCGGTTTTCAGGTGCGTGTGGCCAATGATGGCCGGACCGGGCTGGAGACCTTTCGTTCCTGGCTGCCGGACCTGGTCATCACCGATCTCTCCATGCCGGGCTTTGACGGAATTGAACTCTGCTCGCGCATCCGCCAGTTGAGTGAAGTCCCAATCCTTGTGCTTTCTGTGCGCGACGATGAGGCCACCAAAGTCAAGGCCCTGGATATTGGTGCGGACGACTACGTTGCCAAGCCTTTTGGTATGGCTGAACTTAACGCGCGCGTGCGTGCTCTTCTTCGCAGGTCCACGCCGTCTCCCACATCCGATCTGGAAATCCAGGTTGGCGACTTCCACATTGATCCGCAACAACGGTTGGTTGAGGTGAATGGTGCGCCCGTGCATCTCACGCCCAAGGAGTTTGACCTGATTCAATTCTTTGTCGCCAATCGCGGCAAGGTGCTCACGCATCGATCCATTCTCGCCGCCGTCTGGGGCAGCAACAGCTCTGAACAGAATGAATATCTGCGTGTCTTCGTCGGGAATCTTCGCAAAAAGCTGGAAGAAAATCCTCGCGCTCCCAGATACATCAAGACGGAGCCATGGGTTGGCTACCGCTTCGATCCGCAATAAGCTTCGACCCTGAATAACCAGGGCAGTCATTCACGCCCGCTGTGCTCGCCGGCTTCGCTCATTAGACTTACTCTTTCTTTGTGGACTCTTTATAAGTTCTTTATGGGGATGTGCCGTAAGTTAAATGCGGAAGGTAATTTCTATGTTTCTGCATTTTCTTATCAGATTTCTTGAGGCAATTTTCTCTATTGGCCTGGTGGGTTCCCTGGTCGTTGCAGTAATGGCGTTTGTGGGTGACTTTCACGTCTTCTTCGATAAAGACGAAGAGCCGGGTCGCGCCAGCGCTCGTTCCTGATCTTCGACTTTTTCATTCAAATCTCCTTTAGCCGGCTTTCCTCCGATAGCCGGTTTTTTTATGAAGGATTTCGACGTAGAGCCGTAGCTTGCTACGGCTCCAGAAAGTCGCATCCTTAAAACTTCCGGGACCGATCCACGCGTAACAGCCTGTGACTGGATTTCGCGTTAAGGGCGAGGCCGGCTCGCGCGCCGAGCCCGTTGGAATAGGTGCCCCGATGCTGCGACCACATACCACGCACTCCGGCGGTTTGGAGCGAAGCGACAAGAATGACGTAGAGCCGTAGCTTGCTACGGCTCCAGAAAGTCGCATTCTTAAAACCTTTCCAGAGCTGAAGCAAAGAACACGACCTTGCTGCCGCAGGCCGGAGCGCAGCGCCAGCGAAGCGACATTAAAAAACTGTTCATTGGGAGCGTGGACTCTCCTTTACCGGGAACCTCTGGTCCAATTCCAAATTCAATTCCAGTACGTTCACCCTGCTCTCTCCCAAAAACCCAAACTGTCTCGGTACAACATGCGCCGCGACCAGTTTTTCCAGATCAGTCTCGCCAATCGCCCTCGCCTTCGCCACACGCGCAATCTGAAAGCGCGCGGCTTCCGGACTGATCTCAGGATCAAGCCCTGAGCCGGACGTAGTCACCATATCAATCGGCACCAGCTGGCCGGGACGTTCCGCCTCCAGCGCTGCTACATTCCCTTTCACTCTATCCACCAGCTTCTGGTTTGTCGGCCCCAGGTTCGATCCCGACGAGCTGGTCGGATCATAACCATTCGTCCCTGCCACCGACGGCCTGGGATGGAAGTACTGCGCTCCTGTAAACGGTTGTGCGATGATGCGCGATCCAATTACCTCTCCATTTTTCGAAATCAATTGCCCATTGGCCTGGCTGCGAAAGAAAAGCTGCGCCAGCGCGGTCACCACCGCCGGATAAACCAGGCCCAGCAGCACCGTTGTAACCAGGGTAAACAGGATCGCCGTCATAAAGTTCTTTTTCATATCTTCCCCTATGCCAGTCCCAACGCACGCACCACCAGATCAATGGCTTTGATACCGATGAACGGCACAATGACGCCTCCCAGCCCGTACACCAGTAGATTGCGGCGCAGGAGCGACTCGGCGTTCATGGGGCGGTATTTCACGCCTCTCAACGCCAGCGGTATGAGAGCAATGATCACCAGGGCATTAAAGATCACCGCCGAAAGTATTGCCGATTGCGGTGTGGCCAGGCGCATCACGTTAAGGCTGTTCAACACCGGGAACGTGGCCGCAAACATGGCCGGGATGATCGCAAAATACTTGGCTACGTCATTCGCAATGGAGAAAGTCGTCAATGAGCCTCTGGTCATCAGCAGCTGTTTCCCGATGCCGACAATTTCAATCAGCTTGGTCGGATTGGAATCCAGGTCCACCATATTGCCGGCTTCTTTGGCGGCCTGCGTGCCCGTGTTCATGGCCACGCCCACGTCCGCTTGTGCCAGCGCCGGAGCATCATTCGTACCGTCACCTGTCATGGCCACCAGCTTTCCCTCACTCTGCTCGCGCTTGATAAGGTCCATCTTGTCTTTGGGAGTGGCTTGCGCCAGAAAATCGTCTACACCGGCCTCTCGGGCGATGGCTGCAGCCGTAAGCGGATTGTCACCCGTGATCATCACTGTCTTGATTCCCATGGCCCTCAGATGAGCAAACCGTTCCCGCATTCCGCCCTTCACTATGTCTTTCAGGTGAATCACTCCTAATGCGCGATTGTTTTCCGCCACAACCAGAGGCGTTCCGCCAGATCGTGAAATCGCTTCCACCGTCACCCTGACTTCCTGTGGCATCACGCCATCGTTCTGCTTGAGATAGTTCTCAATCGCGTCGGCTGCTCCTTTTCGAATGCAGCGTCCGTCAAAGTCCACGCCGGACATGCGCGTCTGCGCCGTGAATGGGACAAATCGCGCCTGCATATTCGCCAGGTCGCGGCCTCGCAATCCGAAACGCTCCTTGGCCAGCACAACAATAGACCGGCCTTCCGGCGTTTCGTCCGGCAGAGACGAAAGCTGGGCCGCGTCCGCCAATTGGTCATTGCTGACACCCGGCGCGCCCACAAAGTCAGACGCCTCACGATTGCCCAGCGTGATGGTTCCCGTTTTGTCCAGAAGCAATGTGTTGACGTCGCCTGCAGCCTCTACTGCTCGTCCAGACATCGCCAGCACATTGTGTTGTACCAACCGGTCCATACCGGCTATGCCAATGGCTGACAGTAGCGCGCCAATCGTAGTAGGAATCAAACATACAAGTAGTGACACCAGCACAAAAATCGATTGCGGCGCCCGCGAGTAAATGGCAAACGGCTGCAGCGTCACTACTGCCAGCAGAAAGATCAGCGTCAGTCCTGCCAGCAGGATGTTCAACGCTATCTCATTCGGGGTCTTCTGCCTCTCCGCGCCTTCCACCAGCGCAATCATGCGATCAATAAAAGTCTCTCCTGCGTTGGAAGTGATCTTCACCTTGATCTGGTCTGACAAGACGCGCGTGCCGCCGGTCACCGCCGAACGGTCTCCGCCGGATTCACGGATCACCGGCGCTGACTCGCCCGTAATAGCCGACTCATCCACGGACGCCACGCCCTCAATGATGTCCCCATCGCCGGGAATCGTGTCTCCGGCTGAGATCGCACAAATATCGCCTACCCTGAGCTTCGATCCCGGCACATCCTCATAACTGCCACTTGGAAGCAAACGGTGCGCAATGGTCTCGGACTTGGCTTTGCGCAACGTGTCTGCCTGTGCCTTGCCTCTTCCTTCCGCCATCGCCTCGGCAAAGTTGGCAAACAGCACCGTGAACCATAGCCACAAGGTAATCTGCAGGTTGAAGCCGAAACCTGTCTTATGGGCCATGGCATCACGCAGCAGTAACACGGTCGTGAGCACGCTGCCGATTTCCACCACGAACATGACAGGATTGCGCATCATCTTCCGCGGATCAAGCTTGACGAGCGCATCCACCACCGCCTGCCGCACAATCTTTCCATCCCAGAGCGACTTTGATTTTGTCTTGCTCATTTAGAAAGTCCTTCCTGCATACATCTGCAAGTGCTCAAGGATCGGCCCCAGGCTGAGCGCTGGGAAAAACGTAAGCGCACCCACAATTAAAATCACACCCACCAGCAACACACTGAACAACGGCGTCGTCACCGGGAACGTCCCTTGCGTTGGTGGCGATGTTTTCTTCCCGGCCAGATTGCCGGCAATCGCCAGCATGGGGATGATCATCAGGAATCGTCCAATCAATGTCGCAAAACCGACCGTCAGGTTGTACCAGCGGTTCGCTCCCAGCCCTGCAAACGCTGATCCGTTATTGCCGGTAGCCGACGTGAACGCGTACAGAATCTCTGACAGCCCGTGCGGTCCCGCGTTACTCAACGTGGCCAACCCGAAACTCTGCGACAACGAGGAAATTCCGGCGAATACCAGAATCGACAGAGGAAAGATCAGCGCATAGAGCATTGCCATCTTCACGTCATACGCTTCAATCTTCTTGCCCATGTATTCCGGAGTGCGACCCACCATCAGTCCGGCAATGAACACGGCAAGCACCACAAATACCAGCACGCCATACATTCCCGCGCCCACGCCGCCAAAAACCACCTCACCCAGCATGATGTTCACCAGGGGCACCATGCCGCCGAGAGGAGTAAACGAATCATGCATGCTGTTCACCGCTCCGCAGCTTGCGTCTGTGGTCACCGTGGCGAAGAGTGCAGAATTGGCGATGCCAAAGCGGACTTCCTTGCCTTCCATGTTGCCGCCGGCCTGCGTTACCGATGCCTGCTGATTCGCGCCCGCCAGCAGCGGATTGCCCCGTGCCTCAGCCCAGTATGCCGTCGTCACGCCGGCAAAAAACAACAACGCCATCGCCGCGAAAACGGCCCATCCGTGCCTTTGCGATCCGGTCATTCGTCCCAGCGTGTAGGTAAGTCCTGCCGGGATAATGAAGATAGAGAACATCTCCAGAAAGTTGGTAAATGGCGTGGGATTCTCAAACGGATGCGCGCTATTGGCGCCCATGAAGCCGCCACCATTCGTTCCCAGCATCTTGATGGCTTCCTGCGACGCGACCGGCCCCTGCGCAATCACCTGCTCACTTGCCGTCTCCATCACTGGCTTGCCGTCGGGTCCCATCACTGGCTTGCCATCAGGCGCAACTTTCGGGACCTGCTGTGCTTCCACCACCTTCACTGTTGTGTAGGGCTTGAAGTTCTGGATCACGCCCTGTGACACCAGCAGCAGCGCATAGATCACGCATGCGGGCAGCAGCACCCACAGCGTGGCGCGCGTTGTGTCCACCCAGAAATTCCCAAGAGTCTGTTTTTCTTTGCGCGCGATCCCTCGGATAAAAGCCACTGCCAGCGCGATCCCAACCGCAGCCGACGCAAAGTTGTGAAACGCCAGACCAGCCATTTGCGTCAGGTAGCTCATGGTCTGTTCACCGCTATAGAACTGCCAGTTGGTATTCGTCGTGAATGACGCTGCGGTATTAAATGCCAGGTCCGCCGGAACCGCTGCAAACTTCTGCGGGTTGAACGGCAGTAAATGCTGCGTACGTTGCAGCACATACAGCAGCAGCATGGAGACACCGCTGAACAGCAGCATCGCCACCGAATATTCCGTCCAGCGCATTTCGTGCTTCTCGTCCACCCGCGTGAGCCGGTAAATCAACTTCTCCACCGGACGCAACACCGGGTCAAGAAATGTTCTTTCTCCGCTGAACACCCGCGCCATGAAAATACCGGCAGGTTTCGTCACCAGCAGCACGGCAGCGGAGAAGAACAGTATTTGAAACCATCCATTCAATGTCATCAGAACTTCTCCGGACGCAACAGCGCATACACCAGATACACCATGAGCATTGCCGTAATTACCAGCATCACGATATTTTCGATACTCATATGCGCCTCACTTCAGTCGCTCGCATGCCTTCGTATAGGCCAGCGCGACAACAAAGAACGCCAACGTAAACGCAATCATTAGCAGGTCCATGTTTGGTACCTCATCAGGTCACGGCATCAATTCATCTCTGGGCCGCCGCCGTGATATATGGCGACCCAGAGAGAAGCATGGCCCCGATCCGTGGTCTAAAACTTCACCATGACCGCAAATCTCATCGAGGCTTCGTCGTTCCTCAGGTCAGGACAGAAACCTGCTGCCGCCACACACCTGAAGCCCGGCGTCGCGGACAGGTTCGGACCTGGTACAAACAACGTACCGGGCACAATAGAGCCTGCGTTCGGACTGGGGATTACGCTGGTAAAGGTATTAACTCCAGGAGTTATTCCACCGCGTCCTGACCAGTACGGGACATTCGCATGGCGATATCCGTACTCAGTGCGGAACGTGATGTACTCCCTGGGCATCCAGTCGAAAGTGAGTGAGGTGTCCCAGGCTTTGTACGGATCGCCCGGGTTCTGCGTGAAGTAGGGCGAGCCGCTGATGGCATCGGCCCCATTGATCGGCGGCAGCAGGGTGAGGTAGCGACCGGGGTTATCCATCGCGCCGCCTCCCACTGTCACCGCATAAATGTCTTTCTTGAACCAGAAGCGGTTGTACGCCATCCACCCGGCGAATGTTTGTTTGCGGCTCGTCGGGGTATCGTGAAAACAATTCGTGTTGAGAATGATGGTCTGTCCCTGAGCGCCAACGGCTGTTCCCTTGCCGCCGTACTCGCATCCCAGGTCTCCGGTCAGCGAGAAGGCCATCTTGTCCAGAAATTGCTCCGGCCGGTCGTAATATTTCACTTCCACGCTGTTATCCGTGTGGATGCGTGAGCGGCCAAACTGGCCATTGCCGTTACCCAGCGTATCTTCGCCCATGCCGTAATTGTTGGAGACCACGGAGAGCCATGGCGTCGGGCGCCACAATATCTGCCCTCCCAGGCCTGGCTTGCTGCCCAATCTGCCGTAGGATTGCCAGCCATTGATGATCCAGGGCTCTATCTTCAATTTGTCCGTCGGGAACCATTGGATCCTGACGCCGTTAAAGAACCACGGCGTATTGGATGAGACATACGACGGCTGGTAGGCCCAGTTGTCAAAGTTGTAATAGCTGAACAGGCCGATGTAGGAAACGAAAATTCCTGCGTCAAAGTTGAGCCCGTGATTCACGTTGAAGTGATAACCGCCGTTCGCTTCAGAAAAATATTTGTAAGCACCGCGGAGGTCCCACTGCCCGCGCCCCGGGCTGGCATCGTTGCGTGGCGTGGTCACACCGAACATCCCTCCCATTGTCAGGATTCTTGCCCGGACATTCTCATAGTGGAAATCGCCGCCAAAGCTGATCTGCTCGATCTGGACTTCGTTGGAGCGAAAGGTCTCGGTCGAACCTCCCAGGCTGTCATCCTGGGGATGATTGAAGCTGCTGATGTAGTTCGCATCGAAGCGTATCTCGGGCGTGAAGAACTTTGAGTCCCACACCGGGTTTTTGGTGCGCGCATTGCCGTTAAGCCACGTCCAGTCGGCAAAAGCAAACGGCGCGGCGGGTTCGGGCTTTGTGGGGGCTGCCTGGGCTTGCTCCTTGGAAGCAGAGGAAGCAACGCGCGCTGACGGCTTTGCCACGGTCAATTCAGTCGCCGTAGCTCGCGAAGTCGATACTCCGGCGTCCGCCTCTTTACTGGATGATGCTGGCTGCGCCTTGAGTTTTGCCTCCAACTCAGCAATGCGTGCCCGCATTTTTTCCAGTTCATCGATCAATGCAGCGTTCGGATCGGCTGGCGGCGCCGGCGTTGTGCTGGATTTTTTCTCTTCCGGCGAATAAGCCCTCGCGGTTGTCATGGTGCTTGGAGAAATGGTGCTTGGAGAAATCGTGTTTGGAGTAAGAGTCCCGTCCTGTGCTTTGGCAAACCCGCCAATCACAAAACAAATCATGAAGACACCAGAGAGTCTTCGCCAGACGCAAGTGTTGGCTTTCATAAGTAGAGTCATCTTTTTTGCCCCCGGGCGCAATTGCTGGCCCTAGCCGTGTGAGGTGAAGTCACACGCATTTGACTGTGAATATTTAATTTCAGTGGGCATAAGGAAAGGCTTTGGGAAACGTAAATGTTTTATAAGGGGACAGATTTCGAAAATGCGTTGCCTTTCTACTCTCCGTTCAAACTGGGTTCTGCCCATCCGTATATCTTGATCTTCCCCCTGATTGCCATTCCGGCAATCATGAGTGGGTAGATGTTGGTATCAGAAGCAACCGATGTCCGGAGCTACTCCCTCCAGTCAGCACTTGAAGGACGGTCTCATCATGAAAAAACTACAACCTGCACATACCGAATCGGGGTATCGGTAAAAGATAAGTAAATGTGAGTACTTCATCAGTGAGACGTCCCAATGCGTTCGGTTGATACTGTCTTCCACCACAAAGTTATAAAGTTTTCATAAGTGAGGTCCCACGTTCAGCGAGAGCCCAACAGGATCGCTACCGCGATGACACTTGCGGCTCTCACCTTAGGGATTTCAGACTTCATTTCCGCAGACTTGGCTTCGTTGGATTCGATGTGACGAGGCGAACCCCGTTCAAATTCAACGGGCCTGATTTTTTTGCATTCTGTTCTGCTGCTTACGCGCGAGACTTCCTCCACTCGAACCAGCTCGTGATGCCTGCGTCTTAGAGTAAGCTCGTGGCTGAACCCTTTAAAGCACCAGAGCAGCGCGAGAATTCCCCAGAAGCTTACGATGGTAAAAAGCATGAAAAATGTCATGACCGCCCCCGTTTCTCAACACGGCTCATGCCTACGTTAAGAACAAGACTAGTTGACGCCCTTTTTCATAAGAAGGGGATAAACGATTCATCAATGTTTTGTAAGCCTGCGATTGTTACCCTTACAAAACATTGACCCTTTTGCCAACGCATTCCTTATGAAGCTTTTCGTCTAATCATTCAGGGCGTTTTGCCCAGGAGAATCTGACATCATGCTTTACCGAACTATTAAACCGCTGGTCGTAGATGCAGTTCAGGTTGAGGAAACAACCGACATTCAAACTCAGGGAGGTCTTGTCCACGCTGAGCGCGGAGACTGGCTACTGAAAGACCCTCAGGGCAACCTGGTGCGCTTTAGTGACGCCGACTTCAAATGCACATTCGATCCCCTGCGTGACTCAACTCCCCTGGAGCTGCTACGCGAAGGTAAATCGTACGGCTGTTGAGCACGGTTTAAAGCGCTGGGCGATGGAGTTGGCATCATCGCCCAGGCTCTTTGTGGAGCAAAAAACCGTAAATACTTTATAAGGGTTCGCCCGTCGGCAGGAAGCGATAGCCGACCCAGGGATCGGTCACAATATACTTCGGCGTTTCACCCGGCTCAATTTTCTTGCGCAATTGGTTGATAAAGACGCGAAGGTATTCCGGCTGATGAACACTTTCACTTCCCCAGACTGCATTCAACAATACCCTGTGCGTGAGCACCTTGTTGGGATGGCGCGCCATAAACACCAGAAGATCAAATTCCTTCGGCGTTAGATGGACGTCTTTGCCAGAGAATTTTACCTGTCTGGATTCAGGCGCGATATGAAACGCACCCTCTTCAATGGGCGTGTTCATTTCGTCATCATTCACCGTTACGCGCCTTAAATTCGCGCGTACCCGGGCCAGCAGTTCATTCACGCTGAATGGCTTGGTAACGTAGTCATCCGCCCCCGCATCCAGCGCTTCGATCTTGGTCTTCTCTTCTCCGCGCACAGACAGAACAATAATCGGAATGTTCGATCTCTCGCGTACCGCGCGGCACAGCTCAATTCCGCTCATGCCCGGCATGGACAAGTCCGTGATCAGCAGGTCCGGCAGCCAATCGGAAACCGCGTCAAAGCCCGCCTCGCCGTTTGGCGCCGTCTTGACCTCATATCCTTGCGTGCCCAATGTGGTTTTCAACACGCGTGAAATCTGGGTTTCATCGTCAACCACCAGGATGCGGCTCCGCTCCGCCATCAATCCTGCTCCTGTTGCGTCACAATGTGTACGTCAACAAATGGCGCGTTGGCCAGGAAACGATTAATGACCGCCAGATATAGATACTTGCGCCAGCCCTGGCCGGCCGACCGGCCAAAAATAACCTGCGTAATTTTGTGCTCGCGCACGAACGCAGCCACTGACGTTGCGATGATGGCGCCCTCAAGCTGAATCACCTTCGCACCCAGATTTTCGGCAAAGCGAACATTGGCCGCCAGCGTCCGGTTCTGCGCATCGGACCTTCCTTCGCCACCGCGCTCCACGTGCACCACAAAAAACTCCGCGTCCAGTCCTTGCGCCAGACGCGCTCCTCTGGCAATCAACTGCTGTGACGCCGGATTCGAACTGATGCACACCGCCACCCGCTCGCTCACACCCCAATTCTGGTCGATCTTCTTGCGTTCCAGATATGACTCAAGGCTCTTGTCGACAGAATGCGTAACCTGGCGCAATGCCAGCTCACGTAACGCCAGAAGATTCCCGGCGCGGAAGAAGTTGGCCAGAGCCTTCTCGGTCCGTTCCGCCGGATAAATATCCCCGCGACGCATACGCGTTTGCAACGCCTCAGGTGTCAGATCAGCCAGCACAACCTCATTGGCCCTCTCGAGCACCCAATCCGGGACCGTCTCACGCACCTGGATTCCCGTAATGTTCTGCACCATCGGGGTCACACTCTCCAGGTGCTGTATGTTCATGGTTGAAAGAACGTCAATTTTCGCCTCCAGAAGTTCAAGCACGTCTTCATATCGCTTCTTGTGCTTGCTCCCGTCGATATTGGTATGCGCCAGTTCGTCCACCAGCACCACCTGCGGCTTGCGCGCCAGGATCGCGTCCACGTCCATCTCTTGAAAGACAGTGCCTTTATATTCCAGGCTGCGCGGCGGTACCCGCTCCATTTGTCCGATCAGTTCAATTACGCCTTTGCGGCCATGCGTCTCCACTGCGCCAATGATCACGTCTTCCCCGCGTTTGCGGCGACGAATGGCCTCACTCATCATGTTGTACGTCTTGCCCACTCCGGGCGCGTAGCCAAGAAACAACTTGAAGATGCCGGCTTTCTTTTCCGGAGCAGTCTGTTCCAGCCATTGTTCGGGAGTCTTGGGCACGCAGGTCCTTTTGTTTAGCAAACTCGAAGCCCGTCCGCACGATGCATCTCACCTAAATCCCCGGTACAATCAGCGCGTGAAACTTTCTCCGCGAGCGATTGTCCGTGTCATCACCTGCGTCGCTCTTCTGTCACTGATCGTTCTTGTATACGCGAAATGGCTGCACGTCAATCCTGCCACCGTCGCCGTCACACTTTTGCTGTCAGTCCTTGCCATCGCTGCGTCCTGGGGATTGCGTTACGCGCTGCCTATGTCCATCGCCGCAGCCGTCTGCTTTAATTTCTTCTTTCTTCCGCCGGTCGGCACCTTCACCATCGCCGATTCGCAAAACTGGGTGGCTCTGCTTGCCTTCTTCACTACATCCGTGATCGCCAGCAATCTGAGCGAGCGCGCCCGCCGCCAGACGGAAGAAGCCCAACTCCGCCGTCAGGATGTTGAACGCCTATACACCTTCAGCCAGCAATTGCTCGTATCGGGCAATGTCCTGGGCCTTTTGCAATCGGTTCCACGGTTTCTGATGGAAGCTTTTGATGCGTCTCATGCAGCCGTCTATATCACCCAGAAAGATCAGGCCTACCGGTCCGACCCTGAGCGACAGGAAATTCCCGTGCATGAACTGAGAGAAGCTGCGGCGCGGGGTGAAATCTTCACAGATGCTGACCGCCGCCTGGCCATCGCGCCTCTGCGCATGGGGATTCGCAACGTAGGCTCATTCGGTTTGGTCGGTGAAGTGGTCAGGCATCAAACGCTCGAAGCCATTGGCAGCCTCATCGCCACCGCTGTGGAACACGCGCGCGCCACCGAGGAACTCAGCCGCAATCAGGCGTCAAAGGAGAGTGACCGCCTTCGTGCAGCGTTATTGGATTCGGTCACCCATGAGTTTCGCACTCCACTCACCGCCATCAAGGCCTCGGTCACTACCCTTCTCTCCGGGGCATCTCTCAAACAGGACGACCAGGAAGAATTACTCACCGTGATCAACGAAGAAAGTGATCGCCTCAACCGGCTCGTGGGTGAAGCTGTGGAGATGGCACAGCTTGATGCACGCGAGGTAAAGCTGGAGATGCGTATTCTTCCCATCGAAGACGCCGTCGATGCGGCCATGGCCGAGGCAAAGAATGTCACCGCCAGTCATCCCATTGAGGTCAGGCTGCCCGAACGGCTTCCGCCTGTGGTCATGGACCTCACCTGGATCAGGAAAGTGTTGCAGCATCTTCTGGAAAACGCCGCCAAGTATTCCGAACCTGGCTCGCCCATCTTCGTCAGCGCGGAAGTGAAGGGTGATCGGCTCATTACCAGCGTCGCCGATCGTGGTTCAGGCATTGATGATCTGGAGCGCTCCATGATCTTTGACAAGTTCTATCGCGGACAGAGTCAGCGTTATCGCGTGCAGGGTACCGGGCTCGGATTGGCGATTGTGAAATCAATCGTAGAAGCCCACGGCGGCCGAATCGAAGTAACCAGCCAACTGGGCCACGGATCAGTATTTTCTTTCGGATTACCGATAGCGCCCGCCTAAACTCACAGCCGATTTGTCATCCTGAGCGAAGTCGGCGCGCATGCGACGACGTAGTCGAAGGATCCATGTATTTTGTTAATTTGCCGCATTGTGTCCACGTTCGAGATAAGTAACAGCGCAACATCCCCTGAGCGATAAATGTCCGCCTAATAAATGCTGCTCTCGCCCGGCGGCCGGGTCTTCCACCTTCGATGCACCCATAACCACTGCTCCGGATATCGCACCACATACTTTTCAATCGCTTTATTAAACGCCGCGGTATTGGCGATTGCATCCGCTTCGTCATCTCCGCTGCGAATCAGTTTGAGCGCTGGTTCAAAACAGATCTTGTATTTGCCTAGTTCCGCATCCCACACGCAAAAGCCAGGCACCACGGCGGCGTCAGTATGCAGCGCCACCCGCGCCAATCCTGTGGCTGTGCAGGCAGGTACGCCAAAAAAGTCCACGAACGCGCCTTGCGGGGGCGTCATATTGGTGTCCATCAAAATGCCCACCACTTCGCCTTTTCTCAGGGCTTTGATCAGCCCGCGAGCATACTCCTGCTTGGAAAACGTTCGGTTTCCATACATGGTCCGGTAGCGTTCCACCATGCGGTCCACATACGGATTATCCAGCGGACGCACCACAATGTTCATGGGATGACCATACAACGAATGGGCAAACGAACTCACCTCCCATCCGCCGATATGGGCGGTGAGAATTACTACGCCCTTTCCCCTTGCCTGCGCATTGGCAAAATTTTCAAAACCTTCGTATACCGCCACGCGCATAACGTTCTCCGAGGTATAACGCGGGAAAAGACAGAACTCAGCCAGTTGGCGGCCCATGCCAATAAAAAGAGTTCGCAATATCCTTTTCTTTTCTTGTTTGCTCTTTGCCGGAAAGGCCAGATCCAGGTTGCGCATTCCGACCGTGCGTAACCGTCCGTGAAGTGTGTAAATCAACAGGCCCACGGAGATACACAGGCCGCGCGCCATGGGCCTGGGTAACCAGCGGATTAGATTTGCCAGCAGCCAGACTGGCGCATATTCCAGGCGATAGCGCATGAGGGAAGAATATTGGACGGTACCATCGCGCCGACAATAATTCAATTTTTAACTTGGACTGGCTGATATCAACTTGTGTGCGACCATTGAAAAAGGGAGCCGGATAGGCTCCCTTTCACTAAAACGAATCAATGTCTCATGCCTAAAACAAGGGCGGAGGCGTAGGCGATGCTGCCGGCGCTGGAGCGCTGTCTCTGGCCGGAGCAGGCATCGGAGTTGCGACCGGCGCTGGTTCCGGCGCAGGAGTTGGCGTGCGCGCCGGCGGGTTGACTGGGGTACTGGACGAAGACGTACTGGACGACGACGCACTGGACGATGATGCGCTGCCTGAAGAACTGCTCGCGCTGGCTGCCGCCTTGCGCACTGCGGCAACAAATGTCTCGCCTCCGCGCGGCATATCAACCGCGCTGGTCAGGATCGTTTTGAACGGAACAAAGCGTCCATACAATTCTCGCGTCGCATCTTCGTCTTGTTTAATCGTCGAGCCATTCACCGTTATGCCGGCGAAAAGTCCACGGGCGCGCGAATATGTGAGCACTTCAGCTTTAAGCTTCCAATCGGTTGAGCCTTCCGCGTGGCGCCCAACCGGACCGGCAGCGGCGGAAGCATCCGCGCCCAGCTTGAATTTATTAGTGAGCAGTGCCTGCAAGCCACGATCATTCATGATCATCATGACCAGGTCCACGGCCTGTCCGCCAATCTGGAAGCCAATGCTTCCACCCGTCATCGTGAATGGCGCCGGCGGTGTCCATCCGTTCTCCAGGCGGCACGTCGCCATTCCACGGCCATGGGACGCACCCACTACAAACCCGCCTTTGAGCAGCGAGGGAACAATCGCTACACACTTGGCGGAGTTGAGGATTTCCACCGGAATACCATTGTCCGGTGCGGCCATGATTTCGTTAAGCACCGTGGCTGCTGCATCGGCCCGGCTCTGAGCGCTTTCAGAGGCAAAAGTGAAACTGCTAATCAGAAACGCACACACTAGACCACAGAAAAATCTTTTCATGAAATTCCTCGAAGACGATTGTAGAGCATGAGAGCTTGAAGGAGAGATGCTGGAAAATTATAAAGGGTTGGATACGGCGACCCTCGTGACCGTGTCCAACCCCCGTCTCCCAGGTTCTGTGGTAGGTGAGAAGAGTATGCGCCCGGCCCTTTTTACCAGCAAGTAACTGGGGTGCAGCCGGGCATGGCTTCAGGGACATGTACTTAAAGGGCAAATGAAACCAGCTTCCGGCAACCACCGGCATCAGATCAGCCTGCGGCAGCAAAAAAGCCTGCATAAGCAGGCTTTTGTCAAACAGGGAAATTGTTCTTGTTCCTACTTTGAGGAAGTCACCAGAGAGTGCGTGATCGCGTGCACTGACAATGCAATTCGATTCTGTACTCCCACCTTACGCATCAACTTGGCAACGTGTGCTTTCACCGTACGTTCTTCAATACCCAGCACAGATCCGATTTCTTTGTTGGAACGCCCGGCGACAAGCAATTCAAGCACTTCCTTCTCGCGGTCCGTAAACGTCACACGGCCGGCGGGGAAAATACGTCCTGGGGACGATGTTACGCGTTCAATGAAAATCGAAAGCACGCGCCGCGGGGCCCACACCGAACCCTGATGAACAATGCGCATTGCCTGAATAAATTCGGCGGGTGAAGCCGCTTCATCCACGTACCCTTTTGCGCCCGCAGCAAGCGCTTTCAGGATCGTTTCATCGTCAGCGCCGCTTCCTGTGACAATGATTCGCAGGTCAGGCCGCGCCGCTTTAAGGCCAGCCATCACATCGAAAAGATTCTGTCCTGCACGTGTACCAAGGAGCACCAGGTCGATGTCCTTGCGCGGTCCGAGTTCAGCGAGACTGCACGAGATCAACTCCAGATCCTGCTCCGTATCAAACAAGGACTTCAGTCCAATAAAACGCAGCGGATCGCTCTCCACCACAGCAATACGGATCATTGTCTTCTTGGACGTGGCTACCTTCATTGAAGCTCCTTCTGGACGGTGGCGGCTGCTCAACAGATTTATAGGAATTGTATGCAAAATCTTACTCCCGACAACCTGAAAGTATCATGAACTTTAGCCCCTGCCTATTCTTAAGCAGAGTACATGTCCCGGGATAAAGAGTGCAAGTTGAGGTGTTCTGCTGAGGGGGTTACTTGCTAGCTTCCAGTAAACCGTGTTCGCCACGCGCTGCGAATGCATCCTTGTGGCCCAGAAGCAGCCCTCGGCGATAACCTTCGCAGTAATCCGGTGTATCTCCAGCCTGTGCCTTCTCGCAAGAACGAGGGTCAGACGGCCGTTCCGGCATCTTTTCCAGCTTCTTTGCAGGCTTTTGCCCAAACCCATCTTCGTATCCAAAAATGAGTCCCTTGTCGAAGAGTGCACTCCGGACTTTCAGTTGAGGCAAAGTGGAATCGAGTTCGGCCGCAACCTGTCGCAAAGTCGATACTGCACGAAACTCCCGTCCGGCGTATCCATCGTTATAACCAGCCATCAAGCCGTATTGAAAGCCATAAAGGAAGGAGTTGCGTGGACCAAAACCGGCTTGATAACCAAGGGGGATGCCGCGTAACTCGGAGAACTTCGTCCTGGAGGGACGAGCCATGTTGATGTCAATATTTCCCTGGTGGTAGCCCGCCTCATAACCGTGACGATAACCGTGTGCGAAGGTCGACCGCGTAAACAAAACACCCGTGACCGGTTCGCTTTGATGGGTTTCCTGACATGTCAGCGGAAGTGAAACGCAAAGGAGCAACAGCGAGCAGATTATCTGTTTTGGTGGGTACATGGTCCGCGAGCCAAGACGCATTCACGTCTACCGATGAGATGAATCCACGCCAATGGGAGATGTCAGTAAAGATGCTTTGCCTAAGGTCAATTTAGGCGATCGTTAAGCGATTCCATGAATTTCGGAAAAGCGTGAGTAGCTGGATACTGACGCTACCTTAACCCAATTCAAGAGGAATGAAACTCTTTGTGAAGTCGTAAAACCTGGGGGAAACGGCGGCATAGAGGGTGGGAGTTCAGCTTGGCTTGAGATATCCCCCGGACAGCTAAACGGCTATCCGGGGATTATCTTTTTGGTGCGCGGGAGTTCTTAAAATTCTGTATCAGTAGCGTGTGCCACCCGCCACCGGCATATTCCGGAAGCCGCCCTGGTGCTCTCCCATGCGTTCCAGGAAACTCGCCGCAACATCCACAAACTTGCTTCCCTTTTCCAGAAACTCCGGCGCCCGCCGCCACAGCTCTTCGAACTTCTCCGGATTCTCTGAGGCAAGGGTCGCCAACCCGATACCGGCGATCGCCAGTCCCACAGGTCGCCGACCGGTTAAGAATACGATCACTCCCGCTGCCAGCGAACCATAAATAAGTGTCTTCTTCCAGTCCATGATGCCTCCCCAAGGAAATGCTCGATTGACGAATGCTGTGATTGACGAATGCTCTACGATTTCTTGCGGATAAGTCTCGCCTAATCGTCCTTCTTCTTAGAGCAGTAGTATAAGCGCTTTGTTGCCCGTGACCATACAACAGGCATGTCGCGCCCGCAAAGCAACTTGGATCTTTCAAAGATGGGTCTGTAAAAAATGGGTCTGTGAAAGATGGGTCTGTAAACGATGCGCCTGTGAAAGATGGATCTGTAAACGATAAACGCCGGGAAAGTTAACGCCAGGGATATTGCTCAGAATTTAATAGTGGGCGCCGGTATAGGGGCGGCGCCCACGTGGGGGTACTGCGTATGTATTTACTACCATAGACGATATTCGGCTAAAAAAGTTTCACTTAAGTCCAAAATTTACATAAATAAATATCTCTTCAGAAAGATTACAAAGCTCAACAGATCTTCATATCGCCCGGCGATACAAAGTAGCTGATCTTTGGTCACCACGAGAAAAAAGCCCCTCGTAAACGAGGGGCGGAGACAATAAAGGAGAGAGAGGAGATGAAGCGCAACCGCCTTACAAATTACTGCATTTGGGCAACCAGAGCGCGAACGGTCAGCCGCGCCTGATGAAGCCCGAACATCGATTCTTCTTTGCTGACGCCGATCAGGCGTGAGATCTGATCGTGGTCGTACCCTTCCACATCGTGATACAGAAAAATCAGCTTCTCCGTTGCCGGAAGCTGCACGACAGCGCGCTCAAGATGAACGCGTTTCATGTTGCCAACGATGCTGGCGGTCTCGCTCTGCGGCAAAGCCGTCAGAGTCAATGAGCCGATCGCGAACATCTCGCGCATCTCGGTCAGGAATGCATAATCAATGCTTTCCGTCTTGGGTTCGTCGCATGTGGCGAACGCGCGCAGGAAAGTGTTATTTAAAAGTTGCTCGGCAACCAGTTCGTTGTCCGTCATCCAGAAACTGAGAGAATAAATTCTGTGGCAGTTCTCTTCGTAGATCTCGCGATAATTGGCTTTCTGGGTCTGCACCGCGGAAAATACACCACTAATATTGCCGATAACACCTTGGAAGCTAGCCATATTCGATCTACCTCGTTTTCTGCCCCTGGGGAGGGTTCTTAAAATCGCTTCAAGTCGTACGCCTTTCTCTAGAGCAATCCACCTGCCCAAAGAACGATCCCTCCTGTCAAGATTTGCAGTTAATGTTAACTTATTGATTTTAAAGTGCTTAATTGTATATTGCCTTGGACTGCCGGGCGCTCGAAAGGATTAGGTTGTCAGGCAACTTATGGCCAAAAACTCAATTGTGGGTATTTTGGTGCCAACATTAAGCACTTACAGGGGGTTCGAATCAGAGCTCACAAGTAAAAATTACGAGTAGCTGGCGATGGAAGCGCTTAGCGGACCACGATGACTTCGCGGAAATTATCGCGCCCGAGGAAAAACTTGCGGGAAGCAAAGTCCTTGAACAGATTTTCCACGTGGCGATTGTTAAAGACTCGTTGCAAGCGCTGGCTTGGCCGTGTTTCCAGTTCCAGTGTGTCAGGCTGGACGATATGGTACCGGCAATACGGCATATCAGGCCCTGCGTCCTTGTCGTGGAAAAAGGCGAGTAAGGTGCCGTGCGGCTTCAATAGGGCGTAAATACGGTCAACCAGTGGCTTTACCAGGGGTTCTGGGAGATAGTCAGTGGCGTCCCAGACCAGGACCGCGTCAAATTGGTTTTCCGGGTAGGAGAGATTCTCCTTGAAGAACTTCTCCACGGCAAAGCTCTCATTCCCGTCTCCATCGCGGACCGAATAGTCCGGGTCTTTGCTGGCACGAAGAACGTCTTCGGTATAAACGCGCAAACCAAGATCAGTGAGAAAGGCGATGTTCGCCGGAGAAGTGGATCCAAGATCGAGGACACTGAGTTTATCTTCGCCCGTCCCCTTCAGGCTGCGCATGAACTCTCCCAATCCAATTGAGCGCCGGCTGGTCCGTGGTACGGCCTTGGGTTCATCCGACGGCTTCTTGTCCGTAGGCCCCGAGCCTTTAAACCACCGCGCGAAACTGTGATTGGGGGAGCTCATGCTCCCCATATCCTAACCTATTTATGTTCCGAAAAGGAACCCTGAGCACCGGAACTGGCGCTGTAGGTAGTCTGCGAACCAAAACTGCTGCTCGAACTGCTGCTCGAAGACGAGCCCGCGGCAGCGGACGCTTTTCGTGCCTCAGTCTTATGTTCGCGATCTTCTTTGATGTCGATGGCGCCTTTGAAGAATGCGCCGTCTTCAATCACAATTCGAGAAGTACTTACGTCGCCAATCAACGTGCAGGACTTCTTCAGTTCCACGCGTTCAGTGGCGGAGACATTTCCCTCTACGCGGCCGTGCAACACAATGTCGCGCGCCGTAATGGTGGCTTTGATCTTGCCATTCGGTCCAATGACAAGCTTGTGATCGCGCAGGTCGATGTTTCCTTCGATCTCGCCATCCAGGTACAGATCTTCGTTTCCGGTCAATTCGCCGCGGATAACCACGGATTTTCCGATGTGGCCCACGTCGGCCCGGTCAGAGAAAGTGTTATTAACCTTTGAACTATCTTTTGGGGGCGTGTTGAAGTTCGATGTCGTCGCGCTCGCGGCGGCGTTGGACGAAGCTGCTGAAGATACTCCCTGCGCCTGATTCGTGCTCATTGGATTATTGTCCTCGGGTCTAGCTTTCCACATGACTTTGTGTCCTTTGCTTGATGTCTCGCTTGCAGTTCAACCCGCCGCAGGTCTCTCCTCTGGGCCTGCTCTAACATCTGCGGCGCTGTCGCTCGGCTCACAGCATTGCCGAGGGACTTATTTCTTATTTCGAAGGTCATTTGACCCGCAACAGCCGGACTCTGCTTCAGCGGCAACGAATGGTGACCCACGTCTACAGACAGGTGATCTGTTCTTGTGCGAAACAGTCTACTGCTTGTTTTGCCGCGGAAATAGTTACTCAAGGTGTGCATCCGAAAGGCAAACCAGTGCTCAACGATGGCACAGCCATTCTCAATTTTTTCGCCGATATTGTTTTCCAAAGAGTAACTAAATAGATAACCGAACTTTCCGTAACGGAATGCGCTTTAATTTCTATGACTTACGAAAGCCTGCACTGGCTTGGGCAATTTCGCGCAGGTTTGGCCATCTATTTGCATTTTAGTAACGTGTCGACCTGTGCGGAAATGTCGCGGCAGCGAAGCTGAAACCAGGGGAACAACGGCTTCTCAGTCACGACTAACGAGCCAATGGGACTGCCTTTTCCCACACGTCGATAACCAAGGGGTGGCCCCATAGCCGCCCCTTAATTTTTTATTTTCACGAAGCATTGCGGAACAATGCTGTTTTCTACCAGAGTGGTTTGAGGAACAAAGCTCAACCCGAGACTGACTTGTCAGATAGAAGTGTCAGGTCTTGCCACTTCAAACCCTGATAAAATGCAACCAGAAGCGGGTGCTCTGGCGTCTAAACACCATCACTGGCTCTAAAAGTTTTTATATGGAATGGCGTACGGCAATTCGGGTGTGTGTAGTGGGAACAGCACTCGGCGCCATCGCAACGCCTGTGTTGTTGTCCGCACAGGTTCCACCCTCGCCAAATCCGCCGGCGAACCATCAGCAAAAAGCCAGTCCGGCGCTTCCTGCGGATCCGAATCAGTTCGTCCGCCAGGCCGTCTATCACAGCATTGAAGCTGAGAATAACGATCACACTCACTGGCGCTATCGATTTCATCGTGAAGACGAAAAGAACAACTATGATCGCGATGTGGTCGAAACCGGCCAGGGCGAACTGGCCCGTACGCTGTTACTTCGCGGACAACCGCTGACGGCAGAAGAACGCAAGCAGGATGAAGAGCGCATGCAGAAGCTGATGAACAGCGAAGAAGAGCGGGCCCAGCGCGCGAAACGGGTAAAAGACGATAGCGATAAAGGCGAACAGATGTTCAAGGCCATCCCCGATGCCTTTGATTTTAAATACGACGGGATGGAAGACGGCATGGTGCGCCTCACTTTTTATCCCAAAGAGGATTACGATCCACCCAATCGTGAGCTGAAGGTATTTCGCTCCATGAGTGGCACCATTTTGATTGAGCCGGTCCAGCGCCGAATGGCCCGCATTGATGGAAAACTGTTTGAAGATGTGACCTTTGGCTGGGGATTGCTGGCCCGCCTGAACAAAGGCGGAACTTTTCGGGTAACCCAGCGAGAGGTAGCCCCGGGACACTGGGAAATCGTGGGCCTCGATGTGAATATGTCCGGCCACGCGATTTTCTTCAAGAATATCAACGTTAAACAGCATGAAGTAAAGAGCGAGTTCCGGCGCATGCCCGATGGACTCACCATGGCGCAGGCTTATCAACTCCTGGAAAAAAAAGATGACGGCGCCGTATCTGCGACCGTAGCTCCCGTGGGAAAAGATCACTTCGCTGCTGCACAATCACAGGCAAGAAAAGCCGACTAACCCGGATCCTCCGGGCCTTAGCGTCGATAAAGTTTTACTTCTTCGCGCAGAAACCTTTTTCATCCGTAGCGCTCTTGCGCGCATCTACGCAGATGGTGCTTCCACAAGCTTCATACAAAGCTGCGGGCAACAGAAAGGAAAAAATGTATGCGCATTCATGAAGGAGAATTTGCTTATGATTTGGAACAGCCCATTGATCCGCAAACACAATTGCGGTCCACGTGGCGTTTCACGCTATATCGGGTAAAGCCGGCCGAGGAAAAGCTTGGATTCGGTGATGCTCCCACCAGAGAGGAAGCAGAGAAGAAGGCGAAAACCGCTCTTTCCAAGCTGGTAAAAACCACCCAGGCAGCATGAGCTCTTCTCTCTGTCTCTCTCTAACGACCGGCATTCATCCCAGACTGTAATCCGTCTTAGTACTACCGTCTCTCTTTCGGGTTTGCCTTGATGACAGGCAAACCCCGCGTCCATTGCCTCACTCTAACGTGTTGCCACTTCAATCACTCAAGGCCAGAGCAAGGCCGGAATGCACCAGGAGGACGTAAATGAAAAAGGCTTATCTGATCACAGCAATTCTGTTGCTGTCTTCGATGTGGGTGGTTGCGCAGAGCAGTGGTTCGTCGCAGCCCACAACACCGGACACCAGCAGCTCGCAATCGCAAAGCTCGCAGACGGGCAATACAAGCGCCTCGCCGTCGGCTACGAGCCCCAGCTCAACCCAGAGCACTTCGCCTTCAAGCTCTTCACCGTCGAGCTCTTACCCATCCAGCTCTTCGCCATCGGGTAGTTCGTCACAGAGCAGCTCTCCGCAGAGCTCTTCCCCTTCAAGCACGTCACCGTCCAGCTCTTCTCCTTCCAGCCAGACGCCTGACAGTTCATCTTCAAGCTCCACGTCAATGTCGTCGGATAGTTCTGGTAGTTCCATTGAGGGATGCCTCGCTGGTTCTGCCGGAAGTTACACGTTGGCTGACTCCGCCAGTGGCAAGACGTACACGCTTGCTGGTGACACGTCAAAATTGGGTGACCATGTTGGTCATCAAGTCCGCATTTCGGGTACTCCAGCAAAAGGTTCCGATTCAGCTTCTGGCGCTTCTGCTTCCGCCAGCGGAGCCAGCTCCGCTTCCGGCAGCACCTTCACCGTGAAGAAAGTGAAAATGATATCGAGCAGCTGCTCAGCCAGCAAATAAATTCCTGGTAGAACGGCTTTCTCAAGAACCCCCGGCGAGTGCTGGGGGTTTTATTTTCATAGCCAGGGATTTATCGACGGCGTTTGATTTACGTAGTATGGCGCCAGTGTTTACAAGCTTACGGATTCACATGCAGCCGTCCGTCGCGAAGAACGGTGCATTTGCGGTCCCGCCAGATGATCGTGTCTCCCAGGAATCCGCCCATCCACACACAGAAGCCCAGAATATCCTGTATCGGAAGCAGCCACCATTGTTTACGCATAGCGGGATCTTTAAGGATGTAAGTGGCCGTAGCAGCCGCGGCTGCTGAACGAACAAGCAGCGTCGCGACCACAACAGGCCACGCCGGCGGCCAGACGCTCCAGAGGAGCAACGCCAGTGGTAGAGGATATGTAAAGAGCTGTCCCCAATAACCGGCTGGGCGTGAACGGCGCGTACTGCGGGCCCAACGCAGGCGATGCTTGAGATTTTTCACCATTCCCTGGCTGCCGATGCGGTGCTGGATAATGGACGACGACAGCACCACTTCATGACCCAGTTCAGCCGTGCGCTGGCCAATGACAAAGTCTTCGGCAAGAAATTCCTGCAGGTAACCGAACCCGCCCATGGCATCGAGAACATTGCGGCGTACGGCGAGCGTGGGTCCCAGGGCGAACCGCATTCCCTCCAGCATGCGCGCCACCAGCACGCCACCCAGAAGCTCAGTGTTCATGCCAATCGCTTCAAGGCGCGACCAGATGCTCTTGCCCGGCACTGCCAGATATGGGCACGTAACCAATCCCACCCGCGGATTTTGAAATTCGCGAGCGACCCGGGACAACAAACCAGGTTCAGCCCATACGTCGCTATCGGACATAACCAGCACGTCGTACTTCGCTTCGCGAACCAGACGATTCAAACTGTACGATTTGGCGTTTGGTATGGTGGACTCACCCGTGACAATCAATCGTGCGCTCACGCGTCCGGCGTATTCCCGGATCAGATTCTCCGCTACCGGCGCCGCCAGATCGCCCGGCGTATGCACCGCCATGACGATTTCAAATTCGGGATATAACTGGTCGAAGCAACTGCGCAGATTGTCTTCAAGACTTTCGTCAATACCACAAAGCGGCCGCAAAATGCTGACTGGAGGCTGGGTGCCTGGCGGAGGTGGCTGCACGGCATGGTAGCGATAGGCGGCAATGATGATCAGCACGCAATAAACGAGCGAACCTGCCAGCAAAAGTGACAGCAATCCCGCGACAATTACCATAAACCCCGCAAACTCCCCCGAAATTGAGTCCCTGCAGCCGCCTTTACCGGCTGATTACTGAACAGGAACTTGCCTCCTGCGGCGGCCACCTCGAACAGGTTTTCCGCTCCGGCAAGTTGCTGCAAATGTTTCACCTGTGTTGTGTCGGCTACCAGATAATACCTCGAACCGCCCTGCCAGCGCCGCAGGAAAGCCTTATCATCAATGAATATCTGAGGCGCTCCAGGAGCATAGGACCCGTACTCCAGGTTATTGGTTCGTCCATTCAGCAGCAGCGCCGTCTGGTCCGCATAAAAAATGACCGATGAAAACGGATAATACGCTCCATCAACAATCAACTGGCCCTGGGGAGAATTCAACAAAGCCTGCGCCAGCGGCCGCGAGGATAAGTAAGGATCAAACACAGTCAGGGCCATTCGGCTGGCGTGGAAGAACAACACCATCATGACCAGAACAGCAAGAAAAGACCGGCGACCGGACCATATCCAGCAACCTGCGGCGCCAATCAGAAAAGCCAGACAGGCCAACCCGAGCGGCATGCGGAGATAAGCGAACGAACGCAGAGTGAGATCGCCCATATGCCCCAGAGACAGCGTATAAGCACTAGGGTGCTGTTCCAGCGCAGATGAAATGTCTCCACTGACATGCACGTTGCGGACAGCATAAAGTACTGCCAACCCAATCGCCGCGCCCATCGATGCGACAACAGCGATGGCGCGCGTCGCAAGCTTCGTCCATCGATTGTCCGCTTCCATGCCTGACGACAGCAGAAGAGCCAGCGCCGGATAGATGGGCATTGAGTAGTACTCTTGCGTGGTGGAGAACGTAAAGAACAGCAAGAGGAAGCCTGCCCAGCAGACTGCCAGCAGGCGCGTGCGGTTTTTGCGATCTGACGCCGGATCTGACGCCGCATCCTCCGCACGATAGCGGAATTTGCCGGCGCCAATCAGGTAGAAGCTCCAGGGAAACAGCCACAGCAGATTTAACAACCAGAATGTAAGCCGTGGAACAGTGTTGTAGTCATGAGGATAACGAAGCCCCAGAAAGCGCAACACATGTTCGTTCATGAAATAAAACCAGAAGAACCCATGATATTCGCCAGGAGCGCTGTGCATGGTGAAGTCAAGATATGGCGGCATCCTCAAACTGGCCATTACATGCCAGGGAGCGGCAATCACAAGGAAAATCAGCAATCCGCTGACGAGGTGAATGCGTTTCCAGGTCTCTCGTTGAAAGAGCTGTCGTGTCAAAAGCAGATAGCAAACCAGACCACCCACGGGAATCACCAGGGCAATCAAGCCCTTAAGCATCACGCCCACTGCCATGCTGGCGGCCATCAACGCTGCCCATCGGTGAGGATGGAGTTCGCTTCCGTCGTCATTCATCGCGCGCTGAAATGACCAGAAACAAAGCGTCACACACAAGGTCAACAACGCGTCGGGAATAAGAATCCGTGTAAATAGAAACAATCCGACTGACGTCGCCAATGCCAGTCCGGCGTACATGCCGGCTCGCTCGGAAAAAGCCCAGCGACCGTAACGAAACGTTACCCAGCAAAGCAGCACGGCGCCCAGAGCAAATGGAAGCCTTGCCGCCCAATCGTGCACACCAAAGAGGGTATAGCTCACGGCAATCAGCCAGTAAGGCAGAGGAGCTTTCTCTATGTACGCCACGCCATCAAGCTGCGGAATGACCCAGTCGCCCGTCTTCAGCATGTTGCGTGCAAGCTGACCATGGGCCGCGTCAACGTCATCCATCAAGCTGGGTGGAGAAATGATGCACCCCACAAAAACGATGATGGCCACACCAACAACGGCAAAATCAGAGAACCATCGTTTCATGCTGTTGTGAATTCGCGTTGGAGTATCGGCCTGCTCTGGACCTGGGAGAATGTTCCTTATCGCTGAAATAAGCGCTGCCCCTCGTTCCTGATGACCTCCGGCTTTGACGAATTAACCGGAGACTTTTGGAATCGTTGTTTCCGCGTCATTATAAACAACGGATTTGTAAATCTCAGTTAAGCCCTGGGCATGCACGTTCAATGTCCCTCGGGCATTCGCCAGTCTCATGTCTTATTGCCCGACATAGCTGACACGCCACACGCTCCTGGAAACGTCATCGCTCACAAATAGCGATCCATCGTTTCCCACGGCCACTCCCACCGGCCTGCCCCAGACTTTGCCGTCCGGCGTAGTGAAGCCGGTCAGGAAATCTTCATAGCTTCCTTCAGCCTTGCCGTTCTTCAGCGGCACTCGCACCACTTCATAACCATTGCGACGGCTTCGATTCCATGATCCGTGCTCAGCCGCAAAGATGTCTCCCTGAAAATCGGCTGGAAACTGTTTGCCGTTGTAAAAAGTCAGTTCCAGAGACGCGAAGTGCGGTTGCACCAGCACATCCGGCGTGATCACCTTGTCTTTCAGCTCCGGATGTTTACCCATGTGTTTCGGGTCCTGGTGTCCTCCCATGTAGTACCACGGCCACCCGTAAAACCCACCCTCTTGAACGTGCGTGATGTAATCCGGCGGGAGATTGTCACCCAGTTCATCGCGTTCATTGGTGGATGCCCAGAGTTCTCCGGTGAGCGGATTCACGGCAATCCCCACGGCGTTGCGCAGGCCGGCAGCGTAAATGCGCCTGCCCGATCCATCCGGATTGAACTCCAGAATATCGGCACGTTCTTTTTCTTCGGGATGCGTATCAGAGTCGTCGTTGTTCGAGTGTGAGCCAACCGACACATACATCTTCTTGTCGTCTTTGGAAAATGCGATATCCCGGGTCCAGTGGCCGCCGCCGCGCAGCCGTCCGCCACCCGGCAGGTCGGCAATTTTCTGGCTGGCGCCACGGGCTTTGAGGTCGCCATTTTGATAAGGAAAGCGAACTACGGAATCCGTGTTGCCAACGTAAATCCATTGCGGGGTTTTTCCTGATGGATAAAAGGCAATTCCGAACGGTTGCCGCAGTCCTGTGGCGAAAACCTGGGCCTGCTCCGCCTTCCCATCCCTGGTCACACCACGAAAAACTTTGATCTCACCGCTATGGCTTTCCGCGAGAAAGATGTCTCCATTGGGCGCAACACGAAGAAGGCGTGGATAGTCGAGCCCTGCCGCGTAGAGTTCCACCTTGAAACCGGCTGGCGCCTGCGGCCACGCGTTCGCCGGCCGCGCTGCTTCATCGGGTCCGTTGTCCACAGACTTGGTGGCATGGGGCTCGGGTAAATCGGCCACAGTGATTTTGCGGAAAACGCCGGGTTTTTGCTGGCTATAGTCGGCAAAAGCCTGGTTTCCCGTAATCGGACTCTGCCTTGAACCCGGAGCGACCGCTTGCGCAGAAACGCATACAAAGTATCCAACAATAAAAAGCCTCACCAGATATTTGAATCTTGAGAAAGGACGAGAACATCTCATGAGAAATTGTGACTCCAGTTACTCTGATGGCGGTTGGACCTCCTTATTTGCCCGCAATTTACCGAGAGGTACTCTGGGTTAAGAATGGTAAAAACCGTCGATTTTACAATTGTCCGTTTGACCGCACTGGTATGGTTGTAGACAGCAACATTTGCCCTGATCCTGTGTTTCTGCAGGAAGCCGAGTTTCCGGTGGGTTTCACTCAATTGAACGAGGGATGTAGTGGGACAATGGGCACAATGAATTTTCGACGGAATGAGGACGAGCATGAATACCTTCCTCAAGTTTAAGTTTCCCCTGGCGATTTTGATCGTTTGCACGGCAGCCTGGATCGTGTTCATGGAAGTGCAGGCCAGTGAGGATTCAGATGAACAGGTAAGTGAATCCGCCATCTGGGAGCCCACTCACGACGAACTGGCTCAGATCAATCAGAATTGCAACGCGAACACTCCGGGTTACGCGCAATGTTTCACCAAACAGATGTCTGACTTGGGAGCGCCCGATGAGGCCGTGTCCTTTACCAGGCAGTTTGCCGATCAGAATAATGGCGTTGTCGCCGTGCTCCAGGATTTCCGCCCTGTAGATTCAGTTGATCTTGGGTATGCCTTCTTCCCTGCCGCATCGGAAGCCAGGCACGCATGGCTCTTGCTGAACGGCGTCCCCGCTATCATCAATGTGGACAATCCAGATTTGCTGCCCGAAAGCCAGATGGAGAAAGATCAACAATTCGTCACTCTGCGTGAAAGCCATGCCAGGGCCAGCCTGTTATTGGACGATACCGAGCGCGCACCAGGTACTTCGCCGGAAATGATGACTCTCAATGACTCCAATCAGCGCTTTGTTGTTCCCTATTCAATCAAAGACGGCTGCCGGACATGCCCTGTACTGGGCCACGCTTATTACAGCTTTGATTTCGATCCGGCGGGCCAGTTGCTGGGCGTGAAGTACGTGAAGTTTGCTGCGGCCGGCGCACCGCAGTCCCCCACCGCTAAATAATGCCACTCAATGAAAATGCCCGGCTTCGGACCGGGCATTTTACATTTTCAACGTCTCGATAAATCCGCTTTTCAGACACCAAAAAGATTCAACTCAACTTTCTGATAGTTCTTCTCTTGCGCCCATAGATTGAGTGATGTGGTGGCCAACTCATCCACCATCGGAACGGCACGTCCATCCTTGGTCATGTCAATGGATTTGATATAGGTCTTGCACGTATCACAGGCATCGATGCGCACATGGTCGAAGCCTTCAGCGATAAAGACCGGGAGATTTTCCTTCTTCTCTTCACCGCAGCCTGGACAAACCAGCCGTCTGAAATTCCATTCGGTGGAACACACAGAGCAGATCAAAGATCGCTTCCCACCGTCACCCTCGGGGCGCATGACAGCAACTTGCGGTCGAGCGCCGCAGAATGGGCAAACCGGCGACAGAATGTTCTCCGGGATAACAGATGCTGTATGCGCCAGGAATTCCGCGTAAGGCTGAAGAAGTATCCTGGCAAATAACAGGTATTCCGGAGCCACTTCGCCTGCGGATGCTTCATGCTGCCACACACTGGAAAGCAGTTCCTGCCAATCTTCAGGTGATATCTGTGTCATCTGCTCAGCCGCTTGCTTCAGCGGGGCCGATCCAACCTGTTTAATCAGAGTGAGAAGAGGCGCACAAAAAGGAAGCAGGACCGTGATGTTATGGTCCTGCGCAGAGCCAAGCTTTTCGTAGATAGATTTTTGAAAGCGGGCCAGATGAGCATAAAACGTCAGCAACTCTGACATGACCGGATGCTTCTGTGAAAGTTCACCTGCCCGCCCAATGCGAAGGTCCCAATACGAAGGTTTCAACGGTCTCCCTTAAAGCTGCTGCTGGAAACGCGGGTACGGTCTTCTTTGACCGCCTTGTCATACCAGAGTCGGTGATGGGTTTTAACCCATGCCGTGGATACGCGACCGAAAATAATGCCGTGCAATCCGCCCGGTACAAAGAAAATGCCCATGTAAACGTGAATAATGAACGCGCCGATGGTCGCCAGCGCGCCTACGCAATGCAGGAACACTATAAGCGGCATCAGCATGTGACCTACCGATGTCGCCCTGTGCCCTGAGACCAATTCTGGGAACCACATGAGGAGGCCGGTGACAAGCAGTAACAGGCCACCATAGAACATGATCCAGTAAAACTGCTTTTGCCCGGAGTTGAAGTGCCCTGCGGGCGCAACATGAGCATCATCGTTGGTGACGTATGCCTTGACCGTCTTGCGCCACTCCAGGTCTTCCCGGGTGGTCTTCATGTCGCCGCTCCACAACTTGTGCATCCACAAGACCCCGGCGACAAATACCAGGCCTGCCCATGGGTGCCAGAAGCGAATTGTTGGTCCGCCTCCAAGAACATAGGCGAGCCAGTAAAGATAGGGAGTGAACAATGCCAGACCGGAGGCCAGGACGTAGAGATAGCTGATGCCCGCAACCCAGTGGCACATGCGCTCCACCAGCGTGTAACGAACCACCTCATTTTCACGAAGGTCGGTGCCGTGGCGAACTACAATGTTGCTGCTCATCGCGGAAGTCTCCCTTCTTCCATGTCTTCATCCACCGGCTTCGGGCCGTAACGGACATAGTGGCCAAACACCGCGGCGATGCCCATACCCATGGCGATTCCGCCGAGCCATTTCAGCGGGCCTTTCCACATTTTCACGAAGAAAGGTACGGTCGGGTTCTTGGGCAGGCCGCCGTATTTCTCGGGATTGTCCTTGTCATGAAGCACGTAAATAACGTGCGTGCCCCCCACACCATCTGGGTCGTAGACGCCTGCGTTCTTGTAGGAAGTGTTCGCGTGCAACTGGGCAGAACGCTTGTTGGCCAGGTCCAGCATGTCTTCCTTGCTGCCAAAGTGCAGGCAGCCCGTGGGACATGACTTGATGCAGGCAGGCTCCAGGCCCGCGCCAACGCGGTCAGAGCACAGGGTGCATTTGTACACCTTCTTGGTGGCCGAGTTGAATTTGGGAATGTTGAATGGGCAGCCGGTAACGCAATATTCGCAGCCAATACAGTTGGCCTGATTGAAGTCGACGATGCCGTTCTGATATTGCACGATGGCGCCGTCAGCCGGACAGGCAGCGAGGCAGCCAGGATCAGCACAGTGCATGCACTGGTCCTTGCGCATCAGCCAGCTCACGGAATTATCGTCATTGACCACTTCATTGAAGCGGATCAGGTTCCAGAAGTTCCATGCTGTGTCCGGCATGGTCTGGTATGTGTTGTCGAAGGTAGTCTCCTGGAAGTCATATCCGTTCCATTCGAGACATGCGACTTCGCAGGCTTTGCAGCCGATGCAAGTGGTGGTATCCACCAGCTTGCATACGTCGTAGTCGCGGGTAGCGCCAAAGTGGTTTTGGCCATCCGATTGACGGTAGTCGCCGCCGCCCGGAGTGCCGCCACGATGGCCGGAGATCTGTTTGATTTCCATCGATCCGTTGCTCATGGCAGCTCCTTAGGCTTTTTCCAGTTTCACCAGGAATCCTTTGAATTCCGGTGTGTATGCGTTGGGGTCAATCACCGTGGGTGAAAGGTTGTTGAGGGGGCCGCGATCTGCTTCAGCGCGTCCATCGCCAATTCCTTTGTATCCCCAGTGAATCGGTATTCCGATCTGATAGGTCTTCTTGCCGCCGATCATCATCGGTTTAATACGCTTTGTGACCATCGCCTTGGCGTAGTAGCTGCTTCGGGCGCTGCTGACCTTCATCTTCTCGCCGCCTTTTAGACCCATTTCATCTGCAAGTTCGGCAGGAATTTCAATGAAAGGCTCAGGAACAAGCTGCATGTTCATCGGATTGTTCTTGGTCCAGTAGTGATAATGCTCGGTCAGGCGGTACGTGGTGCAAACGATATTGTAGCCACCCTGCGTGGTCCCGTACTTGTCCATGTCTGTCTTGAACTTCTTCACCACGGGACTATTGGACTGGTTCGGGTGAAGCGGGTTCACCAGCGGGCTCTCGATAGGCTCATAGTGCTCAGGGAAAGGCCCGTCAGCCAGGCCGGCCAGCGGTACGAACAGGCGTCCGACGCCTTCCGGATTCATGATGAACGGTCCCATATGGTCCGAAGGTTTGGAATCAGCCTTGAAGTCAGGGACATCATTGCCCACCCACTTCTGTGCCGCCTCATTCCACCAGACCTGCTTGCGGGTTGGATCCCAGGGCTTACCGTTGAGATCGCACGAAGCGCGGTTGTAGAGCACGCGACGATTCGCCGGCCATGACCAGCCCCATTGCGGGTGTATGCCCAGGCCTGAAGGATCGTCGTTATTGCGGCGCTGCGTGGCGGAACCGGCATCCGGCCAGGAACCGCAATACAGCCAGTTTCCGCAGGATGTGGTGCCGTCATCCTTCAACCAGGCGAAGCCCGGGAGTTGCTGCCCGGTCTTCCAATCCGTCGGCGTCTGCTTTTCATCGTGCAGGTCAGCCAGAGCCTTGCCGTTGATCTCCTTGGCTACTTCCGAGAGTGAAGGATTGTTCGGGTTGGTGTATTTCCAGTCGGCGTTCAAGATGGCGTCCGGGAACTTGCCGCCTTCCTTCTGGTACAGCTCTCTTACCTTAAGGAATATGCGAGCGATAATTTCCTGGTCCAGCTTGGCGTCGCCCGGCGTGGGAACGGCTACCCACTTCCATTGCAGCCAGCGCGCTGAATTGACGAAAGTTCCATCCTTTTCAGCGAAACCTGCACAAGGAAGACGATAGACTTCGGTCTTGATCTGCTTCTTCTCGTCATCGGTAATTCCCGGCGACTCCCAGAAGCTGCTGGTTTCGTCAGGATAAATTTCCCCAACCACCAGCCATTCAGCTTTCTTCAGCGCATCAATATTCTTCTGCGAGTTCGGCCCGATGGCGACGCCGTTCATGCCGAAGCTCAACACGCCTTTTACGTTCCCGCGATACGTCGCGTCCCACTGTTCTACCCATGAGAACTTACGATCGATTTTGGGAAGATAATGGAAGGCCCAATCGTTTTCCTTCTTGGCCGCATCTCCATACATCGCCTTGAGGAAAGAGACCGCAAACTTGGGAGTGTTGGACCAGTAGTTAAACGAATCCCACTCTTTCGGTTTGGCGGCTTTAGGCGTAATGCGTGTGATGTAAGCGTTGAAGTCGGCATCAGCCGGCGTGGGCATCTTGAGATAGCCGGGAAGAATATCGAAGACGCCGGCCATATCGGTCGCGCCCTGGATGTTGGAATGACCGCGAAGGGCGTTCACTCCGCCGCCGGCACGTCCCACGTTGCCCATCAGCAACTGGATCATGGCCGCGGTTCGGATAATCTGCGTACCGAAGGTATGCTGCGTCCAGCCCACTGCGTAAATGATGGTGGCGACTTTCTTCATGTCTCCGTCTTTGCGCACGGAGGTGAACATTTCCCACGACTTCTTGCATTGATCAGCAGGAATGCCAGTGATGTTCTCGACAACTTCAGGCGTATACCGCGAGACGTGTTTCTTCAACAGCTGGAATACGCACCGAGGATGCTCAAGAGAAGTGTCATACGAGGTGTTGGGAGGCAGTGCCGGAGCTGCCGGCGCTGCGCCGACCGCACCTTTGGCCGATCCTGGTCCCATGCCCTGCAATCCCTGGCCTTCTGCTCCGCGAGGTCCGGCAGCTTTCGCGCCGTTTGAAGCTGGATTTCCAGGAGCTGCTGTCTTGGCCGTGTCTGCCGTTGCCGGACCATCGCCTGCCGCAATGGCGGCCGCCGCTGTTCCAGTCACGTTTCCGCCCTCTTCGTAGTTCCAGGAGGAAACGTCATACTTCATCGCCGCTGCGTCGAAGCCAGAAAACATACCGTCTTCCGGCAGCTTGAATCCCTTCTTTATGATCAGCGCAGCGTTGGTGTAATTCACCAGATACTCTTTGTTGAAGCGGTTGTTCTGAATTGCGTAGTTCAGCAGGCCAGACAGGAAAGCAATATCGGATCCTGCACGGATCTGGCAGAACACGTCAGCCTGTGACGCTGTCCGCTGGAAGCGTGGATCAACCACGATCACTTTGGCGTTGCGGACCTTCTTCGCTTCCACAACCCACTTGAAACCGCAAGGATGGTTTTCAGCCGGATTGCCACCCATGATCAACATCATGTCAGTGTTCTTGATGTCAACCCAGCCATTGGTCATTGCGCCGCGTCCGAATGTGGGCCCCAAACTGGAGACCGTTGGACCGTGTCAAACACGGGCCTGGTTTTCCAGGTAGCAGACCCCCAGGCTGCGCATGGTCTTTACGACCAGATAGTTGAATTCGTTCGTGTCAGTGCAGCCACCGTTGAATGCGATGTTCTCGCAACGGTTCACGGTCTTGCCGTCTTTGTCCTGCTCTATAAAGCCTTCGTCGCGCGTCTTTTTGATGTGACGCCCGATCTCTTCGTAGGCTTTGTCCCAGGAGATGTCTTCCCACTGTGTGGACCCGGGACGGCGAACCTGCGGCTTCAGCAGCCGGCGCTCGTTCAGAATGTCCTGATAAAGCGATGCGCCCTTGGGACACAGCGTGCCGCGGTTAATGGGATGGTCAGGATCACCTTCCACATGCACTACCTGCGCGGTCACGTTCTTGGCCTTGTCACCCAGCGTATGGATGATCACTCCGCAGCTTACGGAGCAATAAGGACAAGTTGAGCGGGTTTCGGTTGTGCGCGCAATCTTAAGTTCTTTCGCTTGCGCAAGGGCCGGCTTGGCGTCAAATCCTAAAAGTAGCGCTGCTGCTGCGCCGCCGGTTCCAACTTTGAAAAACTCACGTCTAGACAAGCCCATAGTGGTTGCCTCCTCTTGGGCGATCACGGCCGGTGAGTAACTAAACAAAGCACCTGGCGAATTTTTGATGAACGAGCTAAAAAAAGATTCAGCCCAACCATCAGGCTGTTGGGGTTCAAAAATTTGAAGAGAATCTTAGAGCCTCAACGCTCGGTTTGTCAAAGTTTCTTATAAAGAAGTCGGCCACGGTCGCATCTTTACGCTCTGATCCGCGAACCTTAAGAGTAAACATTGCATCCATGACCCGGTTATGCGCACCCCATTTCCTTCGATCTCGAACTATTTTGGCAGGCGCGAAAGGACCCTTCTATTGGTCTTAAGTATTACAGCGTGCCCTGAATACCCGGCCAAAGCACTTCATTTGCCCGGTTCCTGTTATCCTTTTGAGTTTCAGGTTGTGAGAGGAAAAGACACATGCTGAATATGCAGGGGAAGAACGCAATCGTCTTTGGCGTGGCTAATAAAAGGAGTATCGCCTGGGCCATCGCCCAAAGTCTGAGTGCCGCCGGAGCCAGGCTCGCCATTACTTATCAGAACGAACGCTTGAAACAGGAAGCTCATGATCTGATCCAGTCCCTGCCCGGCGCTGAGGCTTTCCAGTGCGATCTTTCCAATGACGCAGAAATTACACAGTTGTTCGACCAGATCAAGCAAAAATTTGGCCGGCTTGACGCCCTGGCCCACTGCGTTGCTCACGCACAGGCTGAGGACCTGAGGGGTGACTTCCTTAACACCAGCCGTGAAGGCTTTCGTCTGGCACATGACGTGAGTGTCTACACGCTGATTGCCGTAACCAGAGCTGCCGCTCCTCTCATGACAGAAGGCGGAAGCATCGTAACGCTGAGTTATCTCGGAGCTGAGAGAGTTGTGCCCGGTTACAACGTGATGGGCGTCGCCAAGGCGGCACTGGAAGCCACAGTTCGTTATCTGGCCAACAGCTGTGGTCCGAAAAAAATTCGCGTGAATGCGATCTCGGCGGGGCCCATCAAAACGTTGGCTGCACGCGGCGTCGGCGACTTAGGAACCATGATGAAGAACCACGCCGAACACGCGCCGTTGAAACGCAACGTGGACGTAAAAGAAGTCGGCGATACCGCCCTGTTCCTCTGTTCTGACCTTGGATCGGGAATCACCGGCGAGACCATCTACGTCGATTGCGGCTATAACATCATGGGCTTTTAATCGCATGTCACGGATCGCGATTCTCGGCGTCTATGTAGTCATCGACCTCCTGATCATTGCAGGAGTCATTTACGCGGCCTTCGCCCGCATCCCTGTGCGGCAATTCATGATGCCTGCAATCCTGCTGTTCGTTCTCAACGGCGGCTGGCTGATCTGGATGACCCTTAAGAAGACTCCGCCGGGGGGAGGCAATTAGATCGGGAGATCCGGTGATCTGGAGATCGAGTGATCTGGCGGCCGCTTGAAAGCTTAGAGATAACAATGAGTTTAGATCAACATCACGAACTGAAGGCCAGGACCAAAGCGTTCGCTCTGCGAGTGATAAAAATGTCGCAGTCGCTTCCGAGAACCCGTGCAGCGAATATCATTGATCAACAAATTCTGCGATCGGCAACAAGCATGGCGGCCAACTATCGAGCTGCGGGACGGGCGCGATCCAAAGCTGAATTCGTCTCCAAGCTTGGCATCGTAGTTGAAGAAGCGGATGAAACTGTGTTTTGGCTAGAGTTGTTAGCCGAGAGTGGACTTGTCAAACCGGCGAAACTGGGCCCCATGATAAATGAGGCGATTCAGTTGTTATCGATCTTTTCTACTTCTAGAAAGACAGCCCGATCGTAGCCGATTACTTCACGCCGATCATCCGACCTCCAGATCACCAGATCTCAAGATCTTAATAAGGCGCTCATCCCCGCCCAGATGTTCAATCGCAATCTCCACATCACGTTCTTTCGCAAAGCGGGCAAACTTTTCTCCCCACTCGATCAGCAGGATCGTGTTCGGCTCCATGAGATCGTCGAGAGCCAGAGTGTCGAGCTCCCTCTGCGTATCAATGCGATAGAGATCAATGTGATAAAGCATGACTTCCGGGCCGCGATATTCCTGAATCAAAGTAAACGTCGGACTGGTCACGGCCTCGCCATCCGCTGCGTGAAAATATTCCGCAACCCCTTTAACCATCGTGGTCTTCCCTGCCCCGAGATCACCGCGCAGCAGCACGATGGATCCCGGCTTTAGCTCAGCGGCAATCTTGCGGCCGACCGCAGTGGTTTCGTCGGCAGACTGCGTCGTAAATGTCTTCATCTCTGATGTATTCATCGCTGGATGTAGGCGAACTTGCTGTGACGTTCTGTTTCCATCGATGTGTACGCTTCATCGATGCATTGGGTGATCTCGGTCGCCAGCATGGATTTCTCCCCGTACAAATCGCGAGCAATGTCGCCCGCAAGGCCGTGAAGGTAGACGGCGTGGTTGACAGCAAGACAATTCAGTAAAGTAACCGCCTCGGCCGTCTTGGCTCTTATCTTTTCGTTTATTTCCAGCTTTAGCTTTTCGTCAGTGGACAGGTTTCGTTTTCTGATTAAAGCATTCAGTCCTTTGGCCTCGGGATCGCTTTTCGAAATAACACGCGCCACACTGTCTGAAATCGCAGCTTCTTCTAGGCGCAGGATTCCGAGCTGACCTGGCCATTGCGCCAGCATACCCGCGACAATTCCTGACAGTACGTCTCCCGTTCCACCCTTGGCCATGCCTGGATTTCCAGTGGTATTGATCCAGACATACTCCTGCGGCCCGGCGATCAGCGTTCGATGTCCTTTTAAGACCGTGCAACATTGTGTCTCTTTGGCGACTTTGAGCGCGGTCGCAACCCGGTTTGCCTGCACTTCGACCGTGGGAATCCCGGCCAACCGCGACATCTCTCCGGGATGCGGCGTCAGCACGCGGATCGCGAGGGGATTGGAATCCTTGTCAGGCTGAAGTTCAGTGATCCGTCCGGCGAACGCGTTGAGACCGTCGGCATCAATCACCATCCACTCCGGGCAAATGCTCACCAGGTCGCGCACAAATTCCGCTGTTTCCTCATTGCGTGAAATCCCGGGCCCCACCACAACCACCGACTTGCCTTCCAGCCACTCGCCGCGATTGGCCAGTGCCAGCATGGAGATGGAGCCTTCTTTGGTTTCTTCCAGCGGAAAAGTCATCAGCTCCGGCGCAAATGCCGCGATCGTTGCCTGCACCGACCTCGGACAAGCAACCGTGACCAGCCCCGCTCCCGTACGAAGAGCCGCCATTCCTGCCATCGCGGCCGCTCCTGATTTACCCACTGATCCACCAACGATCAGCACATGGCCAAAATTTCCTTTGTTCGAATCACGCTTGCGCGGCCCTGCGAAGAGGCCAAAGTCGGCGCTGGTTAGAGCATCTTCACGTAACGAGCTGCTGGAAGCAATCACCGAGTCGGGCGAGCCGATGGACGCAACGGCAATGGGTCCGTCAGAAACATGATCAAACACAAGAGCAGGCTTAAGCGCAGTAAACGAGATCACTGCGTCAGCACACACCTGGTCATCCGCCGTAGATAGCGTAGGCTCTACTGAATCGCTATCCACACCAGAAGGAACATCAATCGCCACCACCCAGCCCTGGCACTGATTGATCTCTGCGACAGCTCTCGCAGCAATCCCCCGGATAGGCGGCTTGAACCCGGTACCCAGAATGGCATCCACTATAACTTCTGCTCGCAGTGCGGCCCGCACTTTTGCCTTCTCGAAATCCTTCTCGTCCGCGATCCACAACGGAGTGAGCGAAAGCTTCTTGAACATCTTCAGCCCGTCGCCCCGCAGTTCCTGCGCGTTGCGTGCCAGAACAATGACTGAAACTTTCTTTCCCACGCCATGCAGCAAGCGGGCGGCAACAAATCCGTCACCGCCGTTGTTGCCCTTGCCACAGACCACGCACACGGAGTTGAAGTCGAAATGTTTCTGCGCGAAGTCCGCCACAGCGCTTCCGGCATTTTCCATCAAGGTGAGCGAAGGGATGCCATGCTTCTCGGTGGTCAGGCGGTCAATTTCGCGCATCTCCGCTGCGGTAACAATCTTCACGACGCCGATCCGGATGCGGCCAGATTTTCCAGTTGAGCCAGCTGCTGTGGTTCGCCCATGGCGATGAGATAGTCGCCGGCGCGAATGGAATCTTCTGCTTTAGGGTTGAAGCGCGTCTCTCCGTCCGACCGGCGAATGGCCAGGATCATAATGCCAAAGCGGTGATGGACGCCGGAGCTGCCGACGGTCGCCGTTGCCAGCGGCGAGCCCTGACCAATCCTGATCTCTTCAATGATCATCTCCAGCGTTCCCGATCGTGAAGTTGCCAGATCAAGAAAATCCAGCACCTTGGGGCGGATAAAGCTCTGGGCAATACGATGTCCGGCGGAAGAATAAGGAGAAATCACCACGTCAGCGCCGGCCGTCCGGAGATGCTTTTCCGCACGTTCTTCACTGGCGCGAGCAATGATCTTCAGTCGCGGATTCAGGCCACGCGCCGTAAGCACCACATAAATGTTGGTGGCATCGGTACTGGCGGCGGCCACCATTCCCAGCGCGTGCTCAATACCTGCTTCGCGAAGGGTCTTCTCGCTGGCCGCGTCTCCGATATGCACCAGCCACTTCGGGTCCATCTCGGCAGCTACCTTTTCGTCATGCTCAATGATCACAAAAGGACAGGGATTGCGTGCCAGCTCATTCGCCACGCTCATGCCCACACGTCCGGCGCCGCAGATAATGTAATGATCTTTCAGGCTGGCCACTTCACGCTGCATACGTCGCCTTCCGAAAACCTTGACCAACTCGAATTCTAGCAAAGCCTGCGTGAGGGCCCCGATCATCACAAACATCAGTGACACGCCCGCGACGATAAGAGCGACATTGAAGATGCGCCCGCGGTGTGAGAGCTCGTGGATTTCCTGATAACCGATGGTGCTGAGGGTGATCACCACCATGTAGAGGCTGTCAAACCAGCTCCAGTGCTCAATGTAGTGAAACCCCGCCGTGCCTACCACCGTGAGCGCCAGCACAGCCAGTATGCATAACTTGAGCAATCGAAAACTTCGCAGGTTCAGGGTAGACACGGTTTTTCTCACATCCCGATCCCGCCCGCGGGAGAGGGGTCTCTATCGCCACGATGATTCTAAGGGTTGGAACGCAATTCAGGCCAAATGCCAAGGGAAAACTGCATGAAGTCCATAGGGATCTCTCACTGCGTTCGGGACTTCAGAAAAAGCTATGCTCGGGATTTCAGAGAAACATCTACAAGCCCTTCTGCACACGGCTGTGATGGCGTCCATACGTGAAATACAGCACCATACCGATCACCAGCCACACGGCGAGACGTATCCACGTAAGGCCAGTAAGGCTGACCATCATGGCCATCGAAATCAGAATGCCCATGATGGGCACAAACGGAACCCATGGCGTTTTGAATGGACGATGAAGGTCAGGATTACGTCGACGAATCAGCCAAACGCCGGCGCACACAATCACAAATGCCAGCAGTGTTCCAATGCTGACCATTTCATCCAGCACGTTGATGGGCAGTGAAGCCGCCAGGGCTGCCACAAACGTGCCCACAGTCAGCGAAGATATCCATGGCGTCCGGAACTTTGGGTGCACGTTGCTGAACATCGCCGGCAACAGGCCATCTTTTGACATGGAGAAAAATACACGCGACTGGCCAAGCAACATCACCACAATCGTGCTGCTCAACCCCATGAGTGCGCCGATTTTCACAATCAGGCTTCCCGATTTCGCTCCGGTGGAATCAATGCCCACAGCCAGCGGATCGCGCACGTTCAAATTTTGATACGGAACCAGCCCGGTCAGCACGGCTGCCACCACTATATAGAGGATGGTGCAGATCACCAGCGATCCCAGAATGCCGATTGGCATGTCCCTGGCAGGATCTTTCGCTTCCTGGGCTGCGGTAGATACTGCGTCAAATCCGATGTAGGCAAAGAAAATGATGCCGGCTGCCCGCAATATGCCTGACCAGCCAAACTGCCCGAAGGAACCGCTGTTCGGCGGAATAAAAGGATGCCAGTTCGAAGCGGTGAGGCCGGGATGCTTCATCAGGTAGTTAGCGCCGATCGCCACAAAGATGATCAGCACGCAGACCTTCACAATTACGATCCCGGAGTTGAAGTTGGCTGATTCCTTGATACCAATGATCAGGATCACCGTGGCGAACAGGATCGCCAGAAAGCCAAAAAGATTGAACGTCCCAAAAGTATGTGGAAGAGACGCCGGATCGATTCCTGCTGCAGCCAACTTAGGCATCAGCAGCTTCACGGGCTCCCAGTGATTGTTGTAATAGATGAATTCGTCCCACCGCGTGCCTGCCAGCGACGCCGGCAACTTGATGCCAAAGTCGCCGAGAAGGCTGATGAGATATCCGCTCCAACCGGAAGCCACAGTAGCCGCGCCGAAGGCATACTCCAGCACCAGGTCCCAGCCAATGATCCAGGCAAATATTTCACCCAGCGTTGCGTAGCCATAAGTGTAAGCTGAGCCAGCCACGGGGATGAGTGAAGCGAACTCGGCATAGCAGAGTCCGGCAAACACGCAGCCCAGCGCGGCAAAGATAAAGGACAGAAGGATGGCTGGACCGGCATGTTCGGCTGTCGCGGTTCCCGTGATCACGAAAATTCCCGTGCCGATAATCGCTCCAATGCCGAGCGTAATCAGGTTAGTCGGTCCCAGAGCGCGACGCAGGCTGTGCTCGCCGGTTTCATGGGCTTCGTCAAGAATCGTTTTCAGCGGCTTTGTGGCAAACAGATTAGCCATTCGTATCCTCGTTTGATAGTGAGACGCGCTGATCGCAAAAAAGAATGGCTATTCTAAAACAAAACCCTCCGCCGTAGCGGAGGGCGTTGTGAATCAAAACAAATGGCTACTTAACGGAAGATTGGGCCTGCAGTGCTGTCGCTGGCCCTTGTTGCACCTTGCTGTGATGGCGTCCGTAGGTGAAGTAGATCACCATACCGATGATCAGCCAGATGATCAGGCGAAGCCATGTGTCTGCAGGAAGCGAGCGCATCAGCCAGAAAGCTGACAGCATGCCGGCAATGGGAGTAAACGGCACCCATGGCGTCTTGAACGGACGCGGCATATCCGGCCTTTTACGGCGCAGCACCCAGACTCCGGCACAGACGATCACAAAGGCCAGCAGGGTCCCAATGCTGACCAACTCGCCGAGAATTCCAATCGGGATCAACGCGGCAAAGAATGCAACAAAGATGCCAACGATAATGGTGGATTTCCAGGGTGTGCGGAACTTCGGATGAATTTCTCCTGCCCACTTCCATAGCAGACCGTCGCGCGACATGGAGTAGAACACGCGAGACTGCCCCAGCAACATTACCAGCATCACCGTGCTAAGACCTGCGATAGCGCCGATATTCACCAACAGGCTTCCCCACCAGACGCCAACCATGGACATTGCCAGCGAAACCGGTGCGGCTACATTGAGCTGTGTATAGTGCACAACGCCCGTCAGCAGCAGAGAGACGATGATATAAAGCACGGTGCAGACGCCGAGCGAACCCAGAATGCCGATCGGCATGTCTTTCTGCGGGTTCTTGGCTTCCTGTGCGGCGGTTGAAACCGCATCAAATCCAATATAAGCAAAGAAGACAACCGCGGCGCCGCGCGCGATACCCGACCAGCCATAAATGCCGTACGTGCCGGTATTGGGCGGGATGAAAGGCGTCCAGTTGGCTTTGGCCAGGGCCATGTGATGAGAGACGTAGTTACCGGCGACAGCAATGAAGATCAGAACAGCGGCCAGTTTCACGAACACGATGGCGGAATTGAAATTCGCCGACTCTTTAATACCGATCACCAGAACCGTGGTGACCATCAGGATACCCAGAAACGCTACCAGGTTGAATACCGCGGTAACGTGCGGCAGAGTGTGCCAGTCAATTCCCGAATCCGTAAGGGTCTTTTGAATCGTGTTCAGAGGCATCCATTTGCTCTGATATAAGACCATTTGCGTGCCTGGTACGTTCGTCAGCGTGGGAGGAAGATTGATGCCAAAACCCTGGAAGAATGCAACGATCGTCCCCGCCCATCCTGAGGCAACCGTGGCGGCGCCGAACGCATATTCCAGAATCAGGTCCCAACCGATAATCCATGCGAAGATCTCACCCAGAGTGGCATAGCCGTACGTGTAGGCCGAACCAGCAATCGGAATGAGAGCTGCAAACTCTGCATAGCACAGGCCGGCAAAGACGCATCCGGTTCCGGCAAAAATGTAAGAAAGCACAATTCCGGGGCCGCCAAATTGAGCAGCTGCCGCGCCTGTGAGAACGAAAATTCCGGCGCCGATGATCGCGCCAATGCCGAGAGTGATGAGATTAACCGGTCCCAGCGCCCGTTTCAGACTGTGCTCGTTCTCCTCTTTCGATTCAGCGAGCAACACATCCATCGGCTTCGTAGCCAGTAAATTGGCCATGCAGAGATTCTCCTTTGAATTCTTAAACCTGTGCCGGTACAGAATTGCGGCGCGACCAGATGAGGTACACCGGGATTCCCAACAGCACAATAATCAAACCAGGCCATGTGTATTGCGGTTTGTAGCGCAATAATACGACATCAATAAACAAAGCCATCACAATATAAATAGCGGGCAGAATGGGATAGCCGATGGCGCGATAGGGGCGCTCTGCATTCGGCTGCGTACGCCGCAATACGAATAATCCCGCGATGGTCAGAATGTAAAAGACCAGGACAGCAAAGATCACGTAATTGAGTAAATCGTTATAGGTGCCGGAAAGGCACAGGATGCAAGTCCATATGCCCTGGACAATCAGTGCATTCTTCGGCGTCTTGTATTTCGGATCAACTTCCCCCGTCGCCTTAAAGAAGAGGCGGTCTTTGGCCATGGCGTAATAAACGCGTGCGCCAGAGAGAATCAACCCATTGCAGCAACCAAAAGTGGAAATCAGAATGGCGATCGCCATCAGGCCTTCAGCCCGTGCGCCAAACATCTGTTGCAGGGCCGCTGTTCCCACTCGATCTGAAGTGGCGAACTTGATGCCACGCGCCATCACGTCTGCGCCATTGGCGTCGCCGTTGAGCGGAAGCACATTCAAATAGATGAAGTTGGCTGCAATGTAGAGCAGAATCACCACACCGGTGCCGATCGCCAGCGATAACGGCAGGTTGCGTTTGGGGTTTTGCACCTCGCCGGCGGTAAAGGTAACGTTATTCCAGGCATCGGCGGAAAACAGCGAACCAACCTGCGCGACTGCCAGGATTGTCAGCACGCCCACAAATGGTCCCACGGCCAGACCGCTGGCGGAGTGGGGAAGGTTCAGCCGCCAAAAATCAGTAAAGTTCGCTGCCACTGCATGGGCGTTGCGCCCGACTAGAATGCCGGCGAATACCAGGGCGGCAAGCGCGGAAACCTTGGCAATGGTGAACACATTTTGCACCAGTGCGCCGGTCTTCAGACCAAATGTATTCAGGGCCGTTAGAAAGATTACGACGATGATTCCCGATAGATTCTGGGTGTTGAGCCCCATATCCATGCCGCCCAGAGCGATTCCGAACGGCTGCCACACACCAACATGGAATGGCCCTATCAGCCAATGACTCGCCGTGACGGCTGGAAAGAAGTGCCCGAGGAATTTTCCGAAAGCGACTCCAACTGCGGCGATGGTTCCGGTCTGGATCACCAGAAAAAGCGTCCACCCATAGAGAAATCCCCACAGCGGGCCAAGCGACTCACGTAAATAGACATACTGTCCGCCGGCCTTGGGCATCATTGCTGCCAGTTCGCCATAGGAGAGTGCGCCCACGATCGTCAGAAAGCCGGTAACAACCCAGGCCATGATCAGCAATCCCGGCGAATTGACTTCGCGCGAGATTTCCGCCGACACAATGAAGATGCCGGAGCCGATCATGGAGCCCATGACCAGTGTGGTAGCGCTGGTAAGTCCCAGACCTTTGACCAATTCAGGATTGCTTCCGGTGGACGAGCCGCCGGGTGGCGTCTTGGAGCTTAGCTCTGCAGATGTGGGCATATTTGCTCTGTATGTTTTACCCCAAAACGCGCAGAAAATCCTCAACTGCTTTTGCCGGAGCGTCCAGAAGGTCAGCAATCACGGCCACTGAGTCGGCGCCCGCTTCCTTGACCTGACGGGCGTTGACACGGGTGATTCCACCGATGGCAACTAAGGGCTTCGCTGTAGCCTCGCGCGCGTGGCGCACTCCGTCCAGTCCAATCACGGGATCAGGATTGGCTTTGGAAGCCGTCGCAAAAACCGGGCCCACGGCTATGTAGTCGATCGGCATTGAGCCGGCTTCTTTGAGCTGTGTCAGATTGTGGGTCGAGAAGCCAATGATCCGGGTTCTGCTGTCCTTCACCTGATCGAATATCTTGCGTGCAGTAGCCGGCGAAAGATCGTCCTGACCAAGGTGGACGCCATCGGCGTCGCAGGCCAGTGCCAGATCGATCCTGTCATTGATGATGAGTCTTGCACGGTTCAGGGTGAGGCGGCGAAGTTCACGCGCATTACTCAGAAAATGGCCTGCCGCGGATTGCTTGTCGCGATATTGAACGACAGTAGCGCCGGCAGTCAGTAGCTCTTCGGCAAAGCTGAGCATGGCGCCCACTGGATCAGCTTTCGCGGCAAAACAGGAGTAGTCGAGAATGGGATAGAGTGGGGAGAAAAGCATTAGTCGATTCGCCGAGAAACTGATAGTGCCATCGATCTCACGCTCTACAGCGATCTGAAATTTCCAATTTCAAATTTTAAATTTCAAATGCCGTCAGACCGCCGTCGCGTCGGCAAGCACTCTCGCGCGGTCCTCATTCAATTTGGCCAGGAAGCGCTCCATGTATTTGGTGTCGAAGTTTCCAGCCTGGAAATCAGGATCAGCCATGATCTGGCGATGGAGCGGAATGGTGGTATGGATTCCTTCCACGATAAACATCTCTAAAGCGCGACGCATGCGCATGATCGCTTCAGCCCGGTCTTTCCCATGGCTGATCAGCTTGGCAATCAACGAATCATAGTAAGGAGGGATCACACCTTCAGCATACGCGGCAGTATCCACACGAATACCCAAACCTCCGGGCGTATGGAAGGTCTTGATCTTTCCTGCTGACGGCGTGAACTTTTCCGGATGCTCGGCGTTGATGCGGCATTCAATGGCGTGACCGCGCTGGCCTTTGCGGTCCAGCCGGGGAATGATCTCTTCCATCTTGTAGCCGCAGGAAAGCAGAATCTGCGACTTGACCAGATCGATGCCCGTGACCATCTCCGTGACGGGATGCTCCACCTGAATGCGCGTGTTCATCTCAATGAAGTGAAGACTGCCGTCTTCATCCATCAGGAACTCAACTGTGCCGGCATTCACATAACCGATTTCCGAGAGACACTCGGAAAGCTTGGCGCCAATCTGCTGGCGCAACTCTTCCGTTACCTGCAAGGAAGGGGATTCTTCCATCAACTTCTGATGGCGACGCTGGATGCTGCATTCACGCTCACCCAGGCTGATGACCCTGCCAAAATTATCACCCAGTACCTGGAATTCGATATGCCGCGGCCGCTCAATGAACTTCTCCATGTAGAGATTGCCGTTGCCGAACGCAGCGGCAGCTTCGGCCTGCGCGGAGTTGAAGAGATTTTCCAGTTCCTCTTCCTTGCGGATGACGCGCATGCCACGTCCGCCACCGCCCGCAGAGGCTTTTACGATCACCGGGAATCCAATCTGCTGCGCCCATTCCTTGGCTTCGTCGGCGCTGGCGATCACTCCATCTGATCCGGGAAGAATCGGCACGTTGGTCTTCTTCATCGCCTGGCGCGCTTTTTCCTTTTCGCCCATCAGGCGGATGACTTCCGGCGGCGGTCCAATGAATTTGATGTGGCTGGTTTCGCACACCTCGGCGAAGTTTGCGTTTTCACTCAGCAACCCGTAACCGGGATGGATGGCATCCACTCCGGTGATCTCAGCCGCGCTGATGACAGCCGGGATATTCAGATAGCTTTCTGAAGAGCGTGGTGGACCGATGCAGATGGCCTCGTCCGCAAAGCGTACGTGAAGCGAATTGCGGTCAGCATCACTGTAAACGGCCACTGTCTTCACGCCCAGCTCTTTGCATGCGCAAATGACGCGTAAGGCAATTTCGCCACGATTCGCAATGAGAATTTTTTTAAACATTATTTATGTCGCTTCGCTCTAAACCGCTTCAGCCATTCTTGTCCGCCATCAAGCCATTTAGCGCTCGTTGCAGCGGGCTCGGCGCGACTCCGGCCTCGCCCTTGATAAATGATAAATCTTACTTGCCGATTCGAATGGCAAAGAGTGGCTGGCCGTACTCCACTGGCTTTCCATTGGATGCGATCATTTTGACAATTTCACCGGAAGCATCGGATTCGATCTCATTCATGAGCTTCATGGCTTCAATGATGCAAAGCACCTGGCCAGCCTTGACGATGTCTCCTGTTTTGATAAACGGAGGAGCGCCTGGAGCCGGCGACTCATAGAACGTCCCCACAATCGGCGACTTAACAATGTGTAGCTCTTCCTGCGGTTCGGCAGCCGGTGCTGCAGGAGGTGCAGCGGCGGGCGGATGGCCCGCGGGCGGTGCATAAGAAACCGGTGGTGGCGTCGCCGCTGAAGGCGCAGCCATGATATGGGAGATCATCGGAGCGGCCTGAGCATCCGCTCCCCGCTTGATTCTGACCTTAACATCGCCCCGCTCCAACTCAAACTCGGCAATGTCTTTTTCGATCAGGAACTCGATCAGCTCTTTCAGCTCTTTTTGATTCATGAATGTATGTTGATCTCCGGGGCTATAACGTGATCAGGTCTTTCTCTGTCGGGGTCAGCACCTCATGCCCCGTTTGCGTCACCAGAACCATGTCTTCTATTCGAACGCCGCCGTCATTGGGTATGTAGATACCAGGCTCGATCGTTATGACCATTCCAGGTTCCAGCGCAGCCATTTGACCTTTCGCAATCCGAGGCTGCTCATGAATCTCAATTCCCACTCCGTGCCCGGTGGAGTGGGTGAAGAACGCATCGAACCCTGCTTTTTTCAGCACATCGCGACCCGCCTGGTCCACTTTGGCCGCTTCAACCCCCGGCCGGACAGCTTCAATCGAAGCGAGTTGCGCATCCTTTACAGCTTGATACATGCGGCGATGAGCAGCCGAAACAGGCCCCACATGCACGGTACGAGTCATGTCAGAACAGTAACCCGCGAGTATAACACCGTAATCGAGGATAATAAATCCAGAGTCAGGGATGGCCTGCCCTGAAGCGCGACCGTGCGGCAGAGCAGAACGGCCGCCGGAGGCGACGATGGTGTCAAATGACATCTTTTCAGCGCCCGCACGCCTGGCTTGCAATTCCAGTTCGCCAGCGACGGCGGTCTCGGGCACGCCGGGGCGAATGGCCGCGAGCGCGGGTTGAAACAGGCTGGATCCGAGGAGTACAGCGGCACGAATCTGCTCGATTTCGGCCGCGTCCTTGATAAGGCGCAGCTGTTCAACCAGTCCGGTTGTGGGCTTGAGTTTGATCTTTCCTTTCAAGGCATGACTCAATTGCTGGAATGTGACGTATTGCAGTTGCTCCGCCTCAAAGCCCAGGATCTTTATCTGGCTCTTAACAGCGGCTTCGCATGCCTCCGTTAACGCCGGCCTTTTGCCTATCACCACGCGAACACCTGAAACTTCCTCGGCTGCCTGCTGCGTGTACCGGCCATCGGTAAAGAAGGTACACCTCTGCCCGCGCTGGCCCGCCACCATCAGCAACACTCCCGCACTCCCGGTGAATCCGCAAAGATAGCGTATGTTCGGTAAATGGGTCACCAGGAGTGATGGGACTCCAACTTCGCGAAGTCTGGCTGCCAAACGCTTTTGACGCGCTAAGTAATCCATATTCTCTGATTCTAAATGGGCAGAATTACCTGGGCGCATACGTTCCACGCCCTCGGCGATGAAGGAAAAAAGAACCCCCGGCCGCAGCCGGGGGTTTTCAAGGAGTGTAGCGCTAGGTTTGGATAATCTTCGGTGTGATGAAGAAGATCAGTTCCTGTGTTGAAGTATTCACGGTCTGGTGCTTAAACAGATTGCCCAGAACCGGAATGCTGCCGAGCACAGGCACTTGTGCGATGGCCAGGTTGTTCTGTGTCTGGACCACGCCGCCAATTACGACGGTGCCGCCGTCTGCCACCAGCACCTGGGTCGTGGCCTGTTGCTGGTTGAGCGTTGGATTCAACTGAGCACCGGTGACGCGGGTGAAATCGGGGACCGTATTTTCCACGTCAACGTTCAGGAAGATCGTGTTCTCCGCCGTAATCTGCGGGGTCACGCTCAAGCGCAGGAAAGCGTCCACATATTGCACTGTTGGCGGGCCGCCCAACTGCTGATTGGTAACGATAGGAACACGCGTACCCTGTTTGATCAGCGCCATAATATTGTTCTGCGTGGTGATATGCGGGCGCGACAGGATCTTCAGCAATCCGCGGCTTTCAGCCATTGTCAGGATGAAGTCAAGCCGGAAGCCCAGAGTGGAAGTGACAAATTGCGCGCCACTACTCGGCGCCGATGCACCCAGGTCAGAGAACAGTGGAATGGTACCGGCGGTGGTTCCTTGGATGAACTTCGGCTGAACGCCAGTGGGGAAGGTTTGTTTGATTGGACTGTCACCCGTTGCGCCGCTTGCGGCATTTTTGCCGTCTCCATAGCTGAACCCCAGCTGCGTGCCGATATCGCGTGCGAACGTTCTGGTGGAAGCAACTACGCGCGCCTCGATTTCAACTTCCGGAGTTTTGCGGTCCAGGGTACGAAGCAGGGGGTCGATCTTCTCCAGTGCCGCGGGTATGTCTTCAATGATCAGAGCATTGCTGCGTGGATCAGCAACAACGTCACCGCGAGGCGAAAGGAATTTCTTGATGATGATAACGGCGTCTTTGGACTGGCCGTAGCTCAGGTAACGGGTGATTGTCTGCTTGGGCACCGCGAGAGATTGAGCATCCTGCTGGGCGCGGCGCTCTTCAGCCTCAGTCTTTAACGTTTGCAGCGTGGCAATGCGAAGTACGTTGCCCTGAAGCTGACACTCAAGACCGTTGTTGTTCAGCACAATGGCAAGCGCCTGGTCCCACGGCACGTCATCCAGCACAATGGTTACACTGCCTTTTACCGCTGGATCCAGCACCACGTTCAGCCCACTGATTTCGTGAATCACGCGGAAGAAGTCTTTCAGGTCCAGGTCCTTGAAGTTCATGCCGATCGGTTCGCCGTTGTAGCGACCCGTGGTGCAGGTGCTCACAGCAGTCGTTTGTACCTGGACAGGTGCGGCTTGTTGTTGCATCAGCGCCGCATTGATGGCAGTGACTGGTGCGCCAAGTTTTGCACTGGCCTGGAACGGGGCCTTATTAACAGATGCCACGTTGGTTGTTTCATGTGAGAAGCGTGATGCCGCTACGTCAGCTTTGGACGGACTCGGCGCCACCAAGGTCTGTTCTGGTTTCTGGTCTTCAGCAACATCTTTCTTGGCAGAAAACGTCGGATTCACGATGACCAGATTTTGCGCTGGCGTTGCCGGTTTGGCTTCTTCCTGAACAGGGCTGGCTGCTGAGGCGATGGCAACCGGCTTCACAGAAGGCGCTGCCGTTGCAGCGGCCACTTCCGTGTTCTCTGTCGCCCGCGTTGGACGGGCGCTGGAGCCATCACGCATCTTCAACACCAGCTTGTTGCCTTCCGGAACCACGTCAAAGTTCTGCATTGCAGCCAGATCGACAACCACGCGGGTAACCGGCGGCGCCGACTCATAGCGAGCGGCGCGGACTGACTTGATGCCGTTGCTGTTGACCGCAATGTCACGCGGGCGTCCGTCCAGCAGAGAGTTCGGAATATCGATGACCAGCCGGTCCGGACCTGTCAGCTTCATGGTCCTGGCCGTGAGAGGACCGTTGCCGCTGATCTCCACGTTCAATCCATCCGTGCCCCGGGAAACTGAGATTCCCTGCACACGCGCAATGGTCGATGAAGGACCGCTGGCGTGAACAGCGCTGGCCGCGGCCGCAATATCTTCCTTCGAAGGTACGCGAGCCGGCGCGCCGGTGACGTTGAGGCGCACGCCCCCTTCCACGTCATTCACGGTTACGTTGGCGCCCTTGATGAGCGCTATCTCAACCCGAGCCACCTCTTCGCCTGATGGCGCGCGGTAGCTCTGAATGCGATAGGAACGCACACCTGGAGCGAAAACGGTGTGGACCTTGGCATCAGGATGGGAAAGCGAAACTCCTGCCAGATCGACCAGGATCAGGTTGTCTGATGGCCGGTACTCGGTATGAGTGAATGTTCCGGTCGCGAGAATGGTGATCTCTCCGGCATTCTCGTGATTTTTCACCAGGACTCCCGACAGTTGCGAAGCGGAAGCTGTTGCCATGGTGACCACGGCCAACAGGGTGATTCCTAGCAGTTGTCTTAGCCTCATCTGTTTGTCTCCCCACGTTGCGGTCAATATTTCCGCTGGACGTGCGCGTCTTGATCCCACTGAATCGCAGTGTCAGCCGCGTATCAATGCTTGAATTATTACGTCTCTATCCCACAGATCCTGATCTTGCCCTGCTTGCACCCCATACCGGTCTAGCTGGTGGGGCTCAGTTTCTTTACTACTTCTCTGGCGCTTTCGCGGCCAACTGCATCCCGAACGAACTCGCGGAAAATGATCGAATCACTGGTGATCTTCTCCACGCTCCCGTTGAAAACCTGATCATTTTCCCGCAGTGTGTAAGTCCGGCGGTTACTGGTTGTCACAATCGCCATCATCTTGCCGCTAATGTCGCGGACCGTTCCCTGCAGAATCAATTCCGGAATCGCCAGGCAGCGTTTACCGCTGGTGCAATTGCCGTTTGGAGTTCCACTGCTGACTGCACGGATCGGGCTGATAAATGGATCTCTGCGGCCGGCAGCACCCATCAGCTTGGCTGGACCCTTCTTCTCAAGAGGCGGCGCTTGTGGCGTCTTCAATTCCACGACACCAGCTTTCACGGGCTTGGCAGGCCTGGTCGCCGCAACTTTCTTTGTGGCTGTCGTTTTTGGCGTAATCGTTTTCGGTGTAGCCGTTTTGGCCGCAACCTTCTTTGTATCCGCAGCGGCAGGGGCTTTCTTCGCACCAGGTGCAACCGCTACCGTCTTTGCTGGCGGAACTGTGTTCGCAGGCTTGGCCGGCTGCGCCTGAGTACCTGGCTTAGTTGCCGCCGTGGATGAAGCCGGCGCGGTAGCTGATTGCGTCTTTGCTCCTGCTGCAGGCGTGATGGTTCCTGACTTCACCGTTCCCGGCGCAGTCTTTGTCGCGCTCTTGGTCGCGGGCGAAGCTTTGGTTGCGGGAGCAGTTTTTGTTGCCGCAGGCTGGTTTGCCGCTGCAGGAGTAGTCTGTCCCTTGGCAGCCGTGGCCGCGGCTTTTGCCGGAGTCGGAGTCGGCGACGGAACTGCCTTGGGCTGCCCGGCGCCCGTATTACTCTGCCCGATTGCTGCTGCAACCAGCACTGTGGCTATCGCGAAAGTTTTGATCAGCTTCATCGTAGTTCCCTTCACCCCTTCAGTCCCTTCTACTTCGCAGGAGCGGCCGCTGCCGCTGGAGCCTGTCCTGGCTTGGCCGGTGCTGGTGCTGGTGCCGCCTGATCGGGTTCATGACTGAAGAATGTTGTCGCCGTACAACTGGCAACCACAGTTTCTCCGGGCGCATACTGGTACGTGCCTTTCACCTTGGAGGGGCTGGTAGTTTTTGTGTTGGACATCTGCAGGTTGTCGATGTTCACGATGCGCTCAAGTTCTGCAACGCGCTGAAAGAAGTTAAGGACCGAGTAGTATGGTCCGTCAATGTCAATGGCGAACGGAACGTCACTGTAGAACTCATGGTTGGCCACCGGCATGGATGCGTAACGCCGGATTTCAATGCCGGCCGTTGACGCGGTGTCATGCAACAGGCGGATGAACTGGTCAGCGTCCTTATCATCCGGAACAATCTTCTTCTGGATTTCCATCTGCTGTTGCAGGATCGCCATTTGCCGGTTCAGGTCCGCCAATTTTGGCTCGAACTGCCGCAGCTGTTCATTCTCACGGTTCTTGTCCGTGATCTTGGTTTTGATCTCGGCATTGGCCTGTATCTGCGGATTGAGATACACGTAGTAATACGCCACTCCGACAATCAAGGCCGCCAGGACTAGAACTCCCAGGCGTGCTGCAAACGACATTTCACCGAATTTAGCCATATACCAACCGTCCCGACTTACGAATCAGAATTCTTTGTTATGACTTCGATTGCACTTTGCTGGATCTGATGATTTCGCAGATCAGCTCAAACTTGAAGGCCTGCAACTCCTTCACGGTGGAATCCTGCGACGTCTCTTTAATCTCCACTGTCTTGAAAGCGCCGGTCTTGCGCAGATTGGACATTAAGTCCGCCACTGCGTCCGCACTCAGCGCCATGCCGGTGAAATCCAGCGCCTTGCCGTCATCTGTCATGGCGTCCAGCCAGACAGCATCTGTCTTGTTGACGGTATCGGCCACCAGGTTCAACAGATTCATCGGGCCTTTTTGCGCTTCCTTGAGTTCGTCAATCACTCTCACGCGGCGCTCAAACATGTCAGCTTTACGCTTGCTCGCTTCGTACTTCGCTTTCACGTCGGCCAGGCGCTGGTTTTCCGTGTTGGCTCGCACCAGATCTTTCTGCAGCGACTCATGCTGTTTCGTCACCCACATGTAGGAGAACGCCATGGCGGCAAACAGGCCCAGAAACACGATCAACCCAAGGACCATTGAGCTTGAGCCTTCACCGGGCATTGACACCGAGGTGGAAGCGCGCTTACCGCGCGTTTTTCGGGGAACTCCAAGCAGGTTAATGCGAATCATAGGTTTTCAAAGCTCCTGAGTGCCAAACCGACAGCCACGGCCAGCTGTCCGGGATTCTGTTCCAGAATCTCGTTCTCCAGTGAATCAGTAGGAGGAACGATCTGCTTAAACGGATTGAGAATCTCCACCGGCAGTGAGAACTCCTGCCGCAGCGCCTCTACCAGTCCAGGCACTTTGGAAGATCCGCCGGCCAGGTAGACACGTTCAATGTGTTCGCCGGAAGCCGTGGCGCGGAAGAAGTCAAAAGTCTTCTGAATTTCCAGAACAATGATTTCCGTCACCTGTTGCAGGATGGGTTGTTTGGCGTCCTCACTGACAGTCCCGATGCGGCGGCCCAGCTTGAGCGACTCCGCGTCATCAAAACTCAGGTCCAGTTCCTTCTGCAACGAATCCGTATACTGGTTGCCGCCAACGCTCACGTCTCTGGTGAACAGCGGCGTGGTTCCCTTCACGATGTTGATGTTCATGACGCTGGCGCCCAGGTTCAGCAGCGCCACCGTGGAATCCGGCGAAGGGTTGTAGTTGTACTCGTAGCAGTTCTGCAACGCGAAGGCATCAATGTCCACCACGGACGGCGTTTTGCCGGCCAATGAAAGAACATTGGTGTAATTCAGGATCTTGTCTTTCTTCACTGCCACCAGCAGTACGTCCATCTGCGGGCCTGTATCGCCAGGATTGAGAATTTCGAAATCAAGGTTTACGTCAGAGATATCGAAAGGAATATGCTGGGAGGCTTCGGTGGTAATGCCTTCGGCAAGTTCGCTTTCCGTCATGGGCTGCACTTTGATGGGCTTCACGATCACCGAGTGTCCGCTCACCGAGGTGGCCACGCTCTTGCTCTTGATATTGTGCTGCGTGAAGATTTTGCTGATCGCGCTGGAGACGCTGCCCGAGTCGACGATCATGGAATCCACCACAATGTCACTGGCCAGCGGTTCCACGCCCAGGTGAGAAACCATGATCTCGCCCTTGGAGCGTTTCAGTTCAATCGCCTTGATGCTGCTGGAACCTATGTCCAATCCGACAATCGATTTACCTGATCCAAACATGCCGTCCGCCTTGTCCTTTTGTCGCCTTAATTCCTGTTCCGAGTTCTATCTACTGGCTGCCGCTTTGGCCGCTCTGGGCTTTTTCTTGGCACTGCCCATGTTCATGGTGCTCTTCTGTTCCATCCACTGGTCAAGGATCGTCTTCTTGAATTTCCAGCGATTCCCGAGCTTGAACGCAGGTATCTTTTCCTCGGTCACGTATTTGTACAGCGTGTCAGGACTGACTCCCAGATACTGCGAAGCCTGCCTAATGTTCATCACTTCACGCGAATCTGCCGCCATAAACGTAGCCTCTCCATGGTGGGTTGTTGGCCTCACCAGGGCCTGTGGGGAAATACTCTTTGTCTTCTCGGGGGGAAATCTTGTGGTCGAAGCGAGTTATATCCGGCTTAATTCATGAGGTCAATAGGTAAGTTCCGGTTTCTACCCATGTTTCCGGTATATCTTTAGGTCTAGTACCTGCTTTTGGCCGGTCGGAAATCAAAATCCTGAGGCGCAATGGTTGTAGCACCACAATGCGTAGTGGTATTGATGCAGACGATGCTTGAATTCCCCTGCTTTGTTACTAAGGCCGCATGACTGGCCTAATGGGTTACACCCAGGGTAATTAAGACTAGGGCCCGAAGCAGGCCGCGAATGCACGTGTTTCATCGGGTTTTCAGGGTTGTTACTACCGCGAAACCGCACCGGATGACCGGTTTTCGACACACCCAATCATGGCCTTGCCGGGCATGACACCTCGCATTTCCAGAGCGCCCGGCCGACGGTGCGATCAGCAACGCACCCTTCATTCCATCCTCAGCGCTTGCGTGGGCTCAATCCTGCATGCGCGCAGGGCCGGCAAAGCGCTGGCGATCAGCGAAGTCAGCAACAGGCTGCCGATCATTGCCGCAAAAACCGCTGGATCAAGTGGACGCGTCCCGTATAAGAGTGACTTGATCAACGTCCCTGCGGCAAATCCTCCCAGCAGACCGAGGACCAGACCTATCGCGACAGGCGTCATTCCGTCCACAAGCACCAGACGCAGCACTTCACCGCGCTGGGCCCCCAATGCCATGCGGATTCCGATTTCCGACGATCGTTGCGTTACCAGGAATGAAAGCACTCCATACAGGCAAACTGCCGCCAGCATTAAGGACAGCACCGCAAATGAAACTACAAGCGTCGCGCTGAAACTCTGGCTGGCGGTTGCTTTCCCAATTATCTGCTGCAGGGTCAGAACACTGTAGACCGGAAGCTCCGGATTGAGCGCCGAGAGTTGTTTCTGGACGGCATTGGCCATGAGCAGCGGTTCCGCGGTTGTGCGTATCACGATCGTTGCCAGGGAGTCGAGGTGCGGGTCCCCGCTGAGAATCGCCCGATAAATAATGGCCTTGATGGGCTCTCCAAACACATGCAGAGTGTCGCCTACAACTCCTATGATTTCGTAGCTATCAGGCTTGTCGCCCCGGAATGCAATCTTCACGTGTTTACCCAGAGGCGATTCTCCGGGAAAGAACTGCTCGGCAAATTTCCTGCTCACAATCACACGGTGTGCATTTTCCAGCCTGTCCTGATTTTCAAAGACATGTCCGCTCAAAACCGGAATTCCAAGAGCGCTGAAATATCCGGGGTCGGCTTTGCGTTCTAACGCATTCAGTTCCACGCTTGGTCCCTGGCTCGGATGCTCCGGGATCGTAAAGGTATTATCGCCTTCATATCCGGCTCCCGGAGCTGTTGAGATAAGTCCCGCGGCCTGCACTCCTGGTAAGGCACGCACCCTCGTCAACAATTCCTCATGGAATGCAGTCACTTTTTCGGCTTTGTCATATTGCTCTTCCGGCAACCCGTATCTCATGGTCAACACGTTCTGCGTGATGCAGCCCAGGTCAGACGCTTTTAACTGAATAAAACTTCTGAAGAGCAGTCCGGCAGCGATCAACAGGACCACCGTTAGAGCAATTTCTCCCGTCAGGAGCAGTTTGCGCAGAGACGCCCGTGACACACTTCCGCGGACCGAGCGTGATGAGTCCTGCAACGCGGAGAGAAGCCCTTTGCCGGTGGAAGAGATTGCCGGGATCAGCCCGGACAACAAGGCAGCAACCACCACAATGGAAACTGAAAAAAACAGAACAGTGGCGTCCGTTTTCACTGCATCCGCGCGAGGCAGGTCCTTCCAGTGCGCGGCAATCCAGGCGGTTGCGGAGAACGAGAGCAAAACTCCAACTGCGCCGCCGGCCGCGCAGATCAACAGGCTCTCCGTCAATTGTTCCTGGATAAGCTTCCTTCGACTGCCACCCAGGGCCCCGCGAATGGCCACTTCTTTTCTTCGTGCCGCGCTGCGCGCCACCAGAAGATTGGACAGGTTCAGGCAGGCAATCAGCAGCATGCAGCCCACCGCACCCATCAATACCAGCAGAGGCGTTTTGGCGTCATCCACCATGTCATCAATCAGTGGACTTGAAATCACCTCTTCTGCCACCGGTTTGCCCTGGTTTTGCATGTGGATCTGATATTGCAGAGCGCTCACTTCCCTCACCGCTGCGGCCCGGCTAACCTTGTCTTTTAGGCGTGCGATCACCATACTCTGGTGATTGTCATGCTGGTGCAACTCCTCTTCCATAAACGCCGAGGAATACGGGATCCACAATTTCACGGACGGGTCAGGATAAGTAAACTGCGCCGGCAATACCCCTACCACCGTGTATGGTTTCGCGTCCATGCGGATGTGCTTGCCAATGATCGTTCGATCACCGCTGAACCTGCTCTGAAAAAGGCTCCAGGAAAGCATGACCACATCTTCCGCGCCGCCCCGGTCTTCCTCAGGCAGAAAAGTTCGGCCCAGCGCCGGTTCAACTCCCAAGACCGAAAAAAGATTCCATGAACCCGCGGCCGCGTGCACAACTTCCGGCAACTCTCCATGATCGCCGCTCACGTTGGCCCCATAGTGGCGCCACGCCGCCATCTCCTGAAACCCGCGAGTCTGTTCGTGCCAATCTTTGAAATCAGCCGGAGACACTGGGGAATGGCGCCAATTGGCGTGCTGAAAATGCTCATACAGCATCACCAGCTTATCGGCTTCACGAAACGGCAGCGGTTTCAACAACACTGAGCGAACAACCGTGAACAGCGAAGTGGTAGCGCCGATGCCCAGCGCCATGACCAGGATGGCGGTGGCGGAAAAGCCCGGAGTACGCATGAGCGTGCGTACGCCATAGCGCAAATCGCGCCACACCCCTTCGAACCAATGCGCGCTCCATGTGGAGCGAGTGTCCTCGGTCAACACGGTGGGATTTCCGAACCGGAGCATCGCCTGTCTTCGCGCTTCTTCCGCATTCATGCCCAGACTTATGTTCTCGGCGATCTGTTGTTCCAGGTGAAACGCAAGCTCGTCGTTCAGGCGCGCCGCTTCGCGCTTGCGTTCGAACAGCGTCAGAAATAACATTTGCAACCGATGGAACCAGCGCATTTACCACCTCACAGGCTGTCAACAACCAGATCAATGGCGGTTGACAGGCGTTTCCAGCTTTCCTTCTCTTTTTCCAGTTTCGCCCGGCCAGGCGCCGTCAGCGAATAGAACTTGACCTGCCTCCCGGTCTCACTCTCGCTCCACTTGCCCCGAATCCAGCCCTGCTGTTCAAGCCGGTGCAGCGCTGGATATAACGATCCCTGCTGGACCTGCAGTACTTCATTCGACATCTGCTCAATCCGCTTCGCAATCGCCCACCCGTGCCTGGGCTCGAGTGACAGCGTTTTCATAATCAGCAGGTCCAGAGTCCCCTGGACCAGATCACTTGGTTTTCCCATACTATGATTATCTACAATGACGATTGTAGATAGTCAAGGTGTAGATGGAGGTTTTGACGAATAGTTCGTCCAAAGGTTAGTGGCGGCCAAAAAATAAGGGCCTCGGCAGTGCGCCGAAGCCCTGTGATTCTGGTTATAAGAATAGCTTATGCCAGATCAAACAGCAGCACTTCTCCACCGTCTTTTGCACCGCTCAACTGGACCACGTTCTCCTGCGACAATGCGGCGCCATCGCCGGCTTTAAGTTCATTGCCACCAACATTCACAGTGCCCCGCGTTACCTGCACCCATGCATGTCTGCCTTCATCCAGCTTGTGTTCAACCCGGGTTCCTGCATCAAGCTGGACCGTGTAAAGCTGCGCGTCTTGTGAAAGCTGCACCGCACCTTCATCTGGCGTGGGTGATGCCAGCAACCTCAGCTTGCCCTGCTTCTCTGCCTCTGGAATCGCCTTCTGCGCGTACATCGGCTTCAGACCTTCTTTCTCCGGCAGAATCCATATCTGGTAAAGATGTACGGGCTCGTCCTTCGAATGATTGAACTCGCTGTGGCGCACCCCTGTACCCGCGCTCATTTTTTGGATTTCACCAGGCCGAATCACAGAACCGGTCCCCATGCTGTCCTTGTGTTCGAGCGATCCTTCCAGAACATAGGTGATGATCTCCATGTCACGGTGTGGATGCGTTGGAAATCCAAAGCCGGGCTTGACCCAGTCCTCGTTAATGACCCGCAGGCTGCGAAAACCCATAAACTTTGGATCGTAATAATCAGAAAATGAAAATGAATGATATGTATCCAGCCACCCATGGTTGGCATGGCCGCGTTCTTTGCCCCGTCGAATCTGAATCATGGATTCCCTTCCCTCCGCCGCAAGCCTGGGCCGCGGCACGGGCCGGATTCGCGCCGTGCCCGTTATTCATCTCGATTGTTTTAGATGCTTTGACATCAAAATAGTTTCACGCCGCCCCTGCCATCGTTCCAGCCTATAACACTCAGATGGCATGGTTCTGACTCAAAAGTGTGCCCAGGCAGAATTGAAACTCGGCGCATAAAACCAAAATCGGCATTTTTGCTTCCAAGATATTTCACGAAAATTCGCTGTGGCGCTGCCAACGTATGCCGGAGAAAGGTGAGATGGAAACAAAGACGAAGTCTTCAAGGAAGAATCCTACCGTCCTGATCGTCGACGATGACGAAACACTGCGCTACAGCCTGGGCCGGATCGTTAAGATAGCAGGATTCAACGTTTTGGAAGCTTCGAGCGGACAGGAGGCAACCGTCATCCTGAGCTGCAGCGAGCCTGACGTGGTGGTTTCAGATATCGTGTTGCCGGACTTTGACGGCTTCGAACTCTGCCGCCGCATGAAAGCGGAAAAATCCACGCAGAAAACGCCAATTATCCTGGTCACATCCATGTACTACAGGACTGATCGCCCGCAGCCAGACCTGGAGAACGGACGCATCCAGGCCAAGCGACTCGGCGCTGCTGAGCTGATGCCGCGCGGCGAAACCATAGACCAGCTACTGCCCTTACTCAAGAGGCTGCTCGGCAAGAAAAGCCGGGGCATGGGCAGCAAAGGGCCTGTTAAGGCGACTACTTCTCGAACTTAAATTCCTGGTGTTTCAACAAGGGAAGCAGACTGTTGTAGTCGTCCGTCCATAGGCGAAGGCCGGCGATGGCATTGATTGGCGCACCGGATTCAGCGATCTCTTTGCGAGCCAGGAAATCCTGGTCTGCCGTTACCAGGACCCAGTCAGAGCTGTAAGCGCCCACATCATCATCATCTGGCGACGATACCAGGAGCGAATGCAGTCCTGCGTGCTCGGCTTCCTCCTGCACGACCGGCGGTAGATCCAGAAACAGGTTAGACACATGTACGGCCAGGATGCCACCGGGATTCAGGTGTCTGCGATACAGCTGAATGGCTTCGGCCGTAAGCAGGTGGACGGGGATGGCGTCACCGGAGAAGGCATCCACCACAAGCACGTCGTAGTGCTGGGCCGGCTCCGCAGCCAGTGAGAGGCGCGCGTCGCCAGGAACTACATCGATTCTGGCTCCCGATTCACGGATATAGCTGAAGACATTCCGGGCAATCGGCTCTACCTGGGGATTGATATCGTAGAACCGAATCACATCGTCTTTTTGTCCATAAGCCGCGATTGTTCCCGATCCCAGTCCGATCACTCCAATACGCCGTGGCCTGCTAACGCAGCATTTGTCGATGGCCAGACCGACGCCCGATTCATGCGCGTAGTAACTGGTTGGAGTTTTGCGAAGCTCGTCACTGAAAATCTGGGTGCCATGCTGAATGGTGCCGTGCATCAGCATTCGTGTATAGGCCGGATCGGGCGGCTCTGTGGTCTGCGTGACGCGTAACGTGCCATAAAAATTCCGCACCTGCACAATCGCATCTTCGCGATCATGACGGACCTGCGCCACGATCAACGCGACCGCGCCAGCCATGGCAGCGGCCCAAAACAGTCGCGGGAAGATGCCTGATGCCCAGGTAACTACCAGGACCATGGCCGCGGTAAAAACGAGTCCGCAGGCAAGTTCATAGTTACCACTCAGGGTCAATGGCGCGACGATGCCAACCAGGATCGATCCCAGCGCGCCGCCACCTGCGATCAGCAGATAGAAAGAAGTCGCATGCTCGGGCGCGGGACGAAGCCGGTAGAGCTCTCCGTGGCATACCACGCATGCAACCAACAAAGTCACACAATAGAAAATGATGGTAATCGTCAGCGGCATGCTGAACCGCGTGTCATAGAGAAGGTAGCCCAGCATCCCCAGTAAAATAGCCAGCAAGCCCAGCATGACGTAACGAGGATACGAACGTGGTCCGTTGAATGCCCAGACAAAGCTGAGCAGATAGGCGATCAGCGGAAGTATCCAAAGAAGCGGGATGGCGGCAACGTTCTGGCTGAGGTGGTTGGTAAACGAACACAACAGGACTGATCCGCAAGCCGCCAGCAGCAGCCACAAAATGCGATCACGAGCGCCAGGTGTGCCTGCCGCTCCGCCGGAAACAGTTGGCAGCGCGATCGCTGAACCTATGGGTTCCCTTGCCCGGCTGGCCCGCAGTGAAGCAATACTGATACAGGCGGTAACCAGCAAAAAGAATCCGGCAAGCCACACTGAGCTTTGCGCCCGCAGACTGAACTTCGGCTCCACCAGCCACGGATACACAACCAGAGCCAGCAGAGAACCGAAATTTGAAAGCGCGAACAGGCGATACGGCGGCACGACAGGCCCGGGTAAACCTGAACTGCTGGCTTGCCCCGCGAAAGTGAAACTTCGCGCAAACCAGGATTGAAGGAGTGGGTTTGTCGCCGATAGGACCAGGAAAGGCAGACCGATGAGTCCGCTCAGCAGCAGGAATACGCTCACCACGGGGTGCAACGCGGACGCATGCAATTCTGAACGCAGACTGAAGGCACTCTGGACCAGGGCAGCGACAAGAAGTCCTGAGTAGACAACGGCCTGGGCACGCGGACGCAGCCTGGTGGCCATCCAATGTGCCAGCAAATAACCGCCGAGCAGGGCCGTCTGAAAGAAGACCAGGCAGGTCGTCCAGACCGCGGCCGAGCCACCCAGCAAAGGCAATAATTTTTTGCCGGCGATTGGTTCAACGAGAAACAGCAGAAAGCTTCCCAGAAAAATGGCTACGGCATACAGGAATGTGAGCAGGGGCATGAGCGCAACCAAGATAGCACGGCCCAGGCCAGGACAGACTCAGGATTGTTCTTCACCGGTGCCGAGTTTACGACAGAGCTTCCCGAGTTGCTCCTGCTCGGCGGGCGATAGGCGGTTCATCACTTCAACGATGCGGTGCGAATGCTCAGGGAAGATTCGGCCAATGAGCTTGCGTCCGGCGGGCGTGATGCTGGCCAGGACAAAGCGTTTGTCACTGCCCTGTTGCTGTCGTTTGGCCAGTTTACGCTTTTCCAGGTTGTCGATCACCAGCGTCAGATTGCCGCTGCTGGTGAGAATGCGCCGCGCCAGATCGCCCAGGCAAAGCGGGCCAACATGAAAAAGGGCTTCAAGCACTGCAAACTGGCTGGTTGTGAGGCCTGCTTCGTCGAGTCCTTCACGCGAAAATGCCAGGACAGTGTTGGCTGCGCGCGCCAGCTTTACGTAACTGCCGAGAGCCCGTTCTTCTTTAGGACTACCTTTAAAATTTTTGCTCATGTCCGGAAAGGAACACGAACTTTATCGCAAAGATGCGGCCGAAAGCAAAGCTATAAAGCCAAACCGGGCTGATTTTAACAGCCCGGTTCGGGTATTGATCTAAGGATGTCGCCTACTGAATGTCAAACTGTTCCGGATGCAGCAACGGATCTGACTTGACCAGAATCGTTCGCTTGGTCAGGTCCTCCATTTCCTGGACCCACTTGCCGCCACTGGCTTTCAGTGACTTGGCGACCTCAGGGCTTACCCGCAGCATCACGTCACGCTCAAAATGGCGGGACATTTTACGCATCTCTACGAAGATCTCATTGCACACGGTAGTGACAGACTTGATCATGCCGGTGGCCTGGCACGTGGGGCAAGGCTGTCCCAGTGTCCGTTCCAGAGACTGCTTTACGCGCTTGCGCGTGATGGCAACCAGTCCAAAGTCGTTAAACTGCAGGACTTTGGATGGCGCACGATCAGACTTGAGCGCCTCTTCGAGGGCCTGCATGACTTTCTGGCGGTTCTTGCGTTCATCCATGTCGATGAAATCGATCACGATAATGCCGCCAAGATCGCGGAGCCGGATCTGACGCACGATCTCACGGATCGCGTCCAGGTTGGTCTTTACGATGGTGTCCTCAAGACGGGCGGTCTTGCCAACATACTTGCCGGTATTGATATCGATAGCGACCAGCGCTTCCGTCTGGTTGATAACGATGTAACCGCCGCTCTTCAGCCAGACCTTTGACTTCAGCGCCTTGTTGACTTCGTCAGTGATGTTGAACTGTTCGAACAGCGGAGTCTCTTTGCTGTAGAGCTTTACGCGGCGCACCAGCGACGGCTGGAAGCGGCTGACAAAGCGCAGGATGCGTTCGTATTCCTGCTCAGTATCCGCCCAGATGGAAGAGAAGCTGGTGGTGACCTGATCGCGCAGGATACGCTCGACCAGATTGAGGTCATGGTAGATCAGCGCCGGCGCTTTGGACGATTCTGCACGCCCCTTGATCTCCGCCCATAGATTGATCAGGAAGCGGATATCAGCGCGCAGATCATCTTCATTGGCTCCCGCGGCTGCGGTACGCACAATGAAACCGCCGGTTGAGTCACCGCGTTCGCTGGTAACAATACGCTTCAGGCGATGACGTTCCTCTTCAGACGCAATCTTTCTGGAGACGCCCGTGTGGTGCACGGTCGGCATGAAGACCAGATAGCGTCCCGGCAAAGCGATGTGACTGGTGATACGAGCGCCCTTCTTGGCAATAGGCTCTTTTGCAATCTGGACCAGAATCTCCTGGCCTTCTTTCAGCAGGTCACTTATCGCTGGAAGCTGGCGCTGAGGAGTGTGCGGACGGCGTCCGCGAACACGACGTCCCGGGCGACGCTGGTCACCGCGTCCACGCCGGTCATTCGGCCGCCGATCAGAACGCTGGTGCTGACCACCGCCGGCCGCACTGCGCTCCACTTGCGTACCATCCGCGCCCTCTTCGGTCTGTTCGCTGCCTTCGAATTCTTCAACCTCGCCATCGCCGGCATCGCTGAGCATGCGGCTTGCGGGATGTCCTTCTTCTTCGTCAAAATCGTCGTCAGCATCTTCGCTGTCGTCGTTTTCTTCCAGACCTTCAGCTTCATACTGCCCGGTGGCGTGTTCGTTGATATGAGCATCACGCACGGCTTCTGTGAGCTCTCGGCCCATGGGAACAAGATTTTCTTCTTCCAGTTCTTCAAATTCACCCAGATCAAGATCGTCTTCGTAAGCGGGAAGGTCGCCTTCTTCTTCTTCGATGACTTCTTCTTCCACCACTCCACGACCACTGGCTTTCCATGGCTGCTCCGCCGGTGTTTCATTTTCTGCGGGCGGAATAGAGACTGGCGCACTGGTGATTGCGGAATCAATTTCCGGCGCAGCTTCCGAGGTCGTCGCTGGTGAGGCTTTGGCCACAGCGGCGGCGTCTGCTGACGCGGCTGGCTGATGATGCTTTTCTGAAGCTTGCTGAGTCACTTCTGCCTGGGCTTCGTCGACTTCAACTTCGTCAAATTCTTCCACATCCGCATCTTCTTCCACATCCGCATCGTCGCCCGTGAAAACCGGAGTGACCTTCATGGGCGCGAAACGTTCGGCTTCGTGCTTTGCCTGGCGGTCACCTTCCATGTTGTCTTCGTCATGAAGGGACGAAACTGCATCAGGCACCGCTGCTACAGCTACGCTTTGTTCATGATGGGAGCTGGCCGCCGCCTGATGAGGCACAGGCCCTGCGGAAGCAGCGTCCTGAAGAAACCCGCGCTCATGTTCATGAGTTGGAGCGTTGTGTTGAGCTACAGCTTCCGCTGACACGTTTGCGGACGCGCGCGGTTCATCGCCCTTGTACTTGGAAATGGATTCCCCGGGAAGGGTCATGGATCCGGCGGTGAACTGCGAAGGATCAATGGAGAACTCGGTGGACGGACGCGAAGTCCTTACCGGCGCGCTTTGTCTTACCTCGGCTGCGGGCTGCGCTGAGGGCGGCTGATATTTGGAAATGGATTCGCCGGGCAGGACGATCGGTTCCAGATCGGCTTCCGGTTCATTACGATTGCTGTAGCGGCTGTCGCGACGCGGCTCACGATCGTGACGGTCATGGCGGCTGTCCGGCCGCTGGTCATGACGGGTCTCCGGTCGTTGGTCATAACGTGATTCCGAACGCGATTCCTGAATAGGTTCAGGACGCGACTCGGGATGATTTTCAGTGGAAGACTCCGCCCGATTTTCCTGTTGTGGAGCCGCAGCTGGGCGCTGTTCTTCACGGTCATAACGTCCGCCCCGGCCACGACGGCGCCTGCGTCCGCGCCATTTACGGGCGCCTTCGCGATTCTGGCCTTCTTCGCCAGGAGCTTCGTCCTGCGCTTCAGCAGACAACTCTTCGCCGGATTCTTCATCGCCCAGCGTGGCGGCGGGAAATGCTTCCTGCGCTTCAATGGGACCACGATTTTCGTCTGCGCCATTCTGTGGCTCACTGATGACGGGTCGGCTGCGGGAGACTACCTGTTCCAGCCCGTCGGTATCGTCTTCTTCTTCCAGCAGAAAGTCAGAGACGTAAAGGAAGGCGTCGCGTTCCAGGCCAATGTTGACGAACGCGGATTGCATGCCCGGCAGCACGCGTGTGACGCGACCTTTGTAGATGGAGCCGGCGAGCGTGTATTCGTTTTCACGCTCGTAATAGATTTCTGTCAGCTGGTCTTCTTCCACCACCGCGACTTTTGTTTCATGCGGCGTAGAAGAGACAAATAATTCTTTCGACATCGATTTCTCTCCGGGTATTACCCGGCCCGGGAGAAGCGTTCTATTGCGGAGGCTGTTTCAAAGACACAAAGCAAAAAGGCGGTGCCGTAGCAATGCCTGCTGCGAGGTGAGTGCGCGGATTCAATCTTGTTTTTAAGCAGCGATGCGTGATTGCCCCTGGGGATGAACCCCTGGTTTGGGCCCCTGCAGACTGCATATGACTTGTTTGAAAAATCTTGGCACCTATCATTTTCCGGGGTAGTGGCCACACTGCGTAAATCGCGGGGCCGTTCCCTGCCCGGTCATGCTCTCTGACTTTACTCTCCGGCTCGCTTCGTGGGCCGGTGCCTTCGTTCCACGTGAAGGCTTACGTTTGAATTCTTTATTCTCAAAGCGCCCCCAGGGCGCTGTTTCTTGAACCGTTACGGTCAGTTCACAAACCGGCGCATCCGAATATTCATCACAATCCCCAGCGCCAGAAACATGAACAAGAGTGACGAACCGCCATAGCTCATCAGGGGTAACGGAATTCCGGTGACGGGCATATACCCAACCACCATTCCTGCGTTTACCAGAATGTGGAACAGCAGTACTGCCACCACACCCATCACCACGAACCCTCCGGCACGGTCAGGCGCCGTCTGGGCGTTGTGGACCAAACGCATCAACAGTATAAAGTATAGCAGCAGTAACGCAACTGCTCCCACAAAGCCGTGCTCCTCTGACCACGCAGCAAAGATAAAATCAGTGTGCGGTTCGGGCAGAAAAGCGCCCTGGGTCTGCGATCCACCGCGTATTCCGCGTCCCCAGATGCCTCCATGGCCCACGGCAATCTTGGATTGCTCAAGTTGATACCCCGACTTCTGCGAATCGGCCTCGGGATGCATGAACGTAGTCAGGCGCTGTTTCTGATAGGGCTTGAGTCCATAGTGCCAGACGCCCGGGGCCAGCACGCCCGCCACCAGAAGTATCACTGCAGCATGACGAAACTGTATGCCGCCCAGAAATAATCCCATGAGCGCCACCGGCACGTAGGTCAAAGCCGTGCCCATGTCAGGCTGCTTCAACACCAGTAGCATGGGAACCAGCACAATCAGTCCCCCTTTGACCACGTCACTCAGCGAAGCGTCCTGGTCATTCTCTTCACTGAAGTATTTGGCCATGGCCAGAATCAGGACGAGTTTCACCCATTCTGAAGGCTGGAAGTGCATGCCTCCGGGCAGTTGAATCCAGCGCCGCGCTCCCAGATATTTCTTTCCAAACAACGTCACCGCCAGCAACGAGATAAAAGACGCGATATAAAACCAGTGGGCATTTTCCAGCAGGAATTGATGACTGATTTTGCTGACGACGAACATTAACAGCATGCCGCCCACAATCCAGTAGATCTGTTTTACATAAAGGGGCGTGCCTGTGGTGGCGGCGAATTTTGTTCCGTAGGTACTGCTGTAAATCTCCAGCACTCCCAGCGAACAGATGATCAGAACGAACGTAAGCAGCAGCCAATCGAAGTCGCGGAACGATTTCATTCTTCACCTGCCGTTCCCACTGCAAGGGTCAGGGCCGGCTTTCTAACTTCAACTCGATGCACCGTCGACAACTTCGCCGGCGGCATTTTTACCAGCAGGGTTCCTCCCTGAAGGTGGTCCCCGCTTAAACCGTCAGAGGACGCGCTCGCCTGGGTGGCTGCTCCCTCATGCTCATCCGCGGGTGATGGCGTGTTCCACACTGCGCCGATCGGCACGGCGCCCGGATCGGCCTTGTCACTGAACAATGACGGATTGTTCCGCAGACGGCGTTGCTTATCTACATAGGCTTTGACTATCTGAGCCGCGAGACGAGCAGCCAATTTGCCGTGCTCGCCACCTTCGAACAGGACGGCAACAACAATCTCCGGATTGCGGCGCGGCGTCACGCCGACAAACCAGCTATTGTCGTTGAATTGTTTGGCATCGCCGCCGCGGTTCTTGCGGAAGGCATTGCTCACCACCTGGGCGCTTCCGGTTTTGCCGGCAAAATCAATGCCCTGCAGGTGAGCACTGTATGCTGTGCCCCCCATCGGCACCTCCGGGGACGGGGGAGTCACCACTCCCGCCATAGCATTGGTGATGGTCACCCAGCTTTCCGGGTCAATCGGCACACGCACAGAATCAGGAAGATTTGACGCCGCAATCGTACGATACTCTTCAGGCAGATCAACCGGATTGACTACGTGAGGGCGGTACAGCATACCGCCACTGGCGATGCCGCCGATGGCACGAGCAAGCTGAATTGGCGTGGTTGCCACAGCGCCCTGGCCTATGCCAACCGAAATGGCTTCCGAAACAATCCACTTCTGGTGGAACGTTCTCATCTTCCACTCTTCAGATGGCATGGTGCCGCTGGCTTCATTCGGAAGATCGATTCCTGTCTTCTTGCCTAATCCGAGCGCAGTTGCCCATTTCGCGATCCGCTCTATACCAAGCCGCTCCGCCAGAGTGTAAAAGAAAACGTCGCAAGACTGATAAATGCCCTTGGTAAGATCCACGGCCCCGTGGACGCGATGTTCGGCTGATACCCAGCACTTAAAATAACGACCATAAAACGTTCCGCCGCCGGGACAGTTCACATGCAGGTTCTGTGCGATGCCTTCCTGCGTTCCGGCAACCGACATGATGATCTTAAAGACCGACCCCGGCGCAAGCTGCGCCTGAATCGCCTTGTTCAGCAGCGGGTGATTCGGATCAGTGCTCAGCTTATTCCATTCGTCGCGGGAAATACGTACAGCGAAATCGTTAGGATTGAACGTTGGACGGCTGACCATGGCCAGAATCTCTCCGTTGCGTGGATCCATGGCAACCACAGCGCCGTTCTTTCCGTCCAGAGCCTGCTCGGCTGCTTTCTGAATATCAATGTCAATGGTGAGCTTGAGTTTGCGGCCAGGGATTGCGGGTATGTTGGCGTCTTTGGGACGCCCAACTTCTTTACCTTTGCTGTCCACCAGCACACGCCGTGATCCGTCCTTGCCCATCAGCAAATCGTTGTAACGAAGTTCAACTCCGGATTGGCCTACAATGTCGCCCTTCTGGTAGAGCTCGAAGCTCGGCGAGTTCAGCATGTCTTCGCTGACTTCGCCCACGTAGCCAATCAGGTGAGCCATGAATCCGTTTTCCGGGTACAAGCGGCGATGGACCATCAGGGTCTCGAGCTCGGGAAATTCATCGCGATGAGATTCAATGAACGCGCGGTCGTCAGGCGTGATGTCATCCTTGATGATGATTGGCTCGAACGCGGGCTTGTGAGCCAGTTGATAGCGACGCACTTTGTCGCGAATTTCATCCGCCGGTATGTGAAGACCGTCGCCGATCTTCTGCGCGTCTGCATTCAAGTCACGCAGCTGGTCGCGGAGGAGCAGCGCGGAGAACGATGGGTAGTTGTCGACGATGATCTGTCCGTCACGATCGAGCAATTTACCCCGCGGCGCCAGAATGGGGACCTTGCGTATGCGGTTCTGTTCCGCGCGCGAAAGATACTCATCACTCTTGCGCACCTGAAGGGTCCAGAGGCCGTACGAGAGCACAAGAAAAATGACAAGGATGACGTACTGCACTACCGTGAGTTTAAGCGGCGGGATTTTTTCTTCGCGACCGGACATACCTGTTTGGTTCTGCCAGTTTCCAGCAGAACTCTTGTTTTAATTTGGCTGAAGGGGCCCTGTGATTAGAGTACCGCATTTCACACAAAAGCAGAGTAGGTCTAAGACCCGATCCTGGTTACTGAAGGGCTTAGTTCCACCACGCTGGCTCTACCCTTTACCCAGCCCTTGGAATCGGCATGTCTTGCCGGGTCAGGGCCGCTGCTTCATGCGATCAAAAAGGGCAAAAAGCACCACAGCAAGTAGCGCGTTGGCCAACGCTGCCACCAGAGTATGTGACCACAAGAAGGGCTCATTGGCTCCCACCAGCGCCAGTGCAATCACGACATAGACAATGCGGTGGACCAGGTAAAAGACAAAGGTCATCAGGAACCGCGAACCAGGGTTGTCCACGTCCAGCTTTACACCGAGCGAGGATGCCAGATACCCGACGATGGTCTTGGCGATCCCGTTTAACCCAATCGGGGAACCTGCCAGGGCGTCCTGAACGGTTCCGATCAAAGCGCCGGTAAAGATGCCCGGTATCGGACGGCGCCGCGCCACGGCAAAGAAGATTGTTACCAGCAACGGAAGATCAAAAACCCTGATGAAAGGAAGCTGGCGACTGAAGGAAACCTGGACGAAGATGGCAGCCAGCGGAACCAGAATCGAAGCTGCCCAGCCAAACCGGTGGACTTCAATTTCCTCACGAGATGTCAGCGAAACGGAGGCGTAGCTCATCGCGGCGGCTTCTCCGTTTCAGCGGTCGGAGTTTGCGTATCCAGAGGCTTGCTTTGTGGCGTATCGGCGCCAGCAGGTGTTGCCGTGGGGGTAGCTTTCGGCGGAGCTTTCTTCACTGGCGGCTTTGGCGTTGGGCTGGGCGACGCCGCCGGCGATCCGTCAGGATTGGTGGCCGTTCCCGTTGGTTTCACCCCCGCAGTTTTCGGTGTAGTCGTTTTCGGAGCCGTGGCCGTTCCTGGCGAAGCCGGATTTGCGGAAGCGGGCTTCGACGGCGAATTTGGGCCAATGGTCGGACGGCGCGTTAACGCCCGGCGCGTTGCTGCCCGACGAGGTGCCTGCGCCAGATGCCGGCGTGGGCGATGGTTTTGCGCTCGCAGGCGTGGCCGATGGTTTTGCACTCAAAGGTACAGCCGCACCGGGTGATGGGCTGGCTGCCGGTTTCGCGGAGCCTGCTTTGGTCGCTGCATCCTTGGCAGCAGAATCCGACTTGGTCACACTGGGAAGACGCTGGGCCAGGATATCCGCAGCACGGACCTGATTTGTTCCAGCGGCAATATTCGGGAGTTCTTCCGCGCTTTTGGTCACAACCAAAACTTCTTCGAGCCGGGCCAGATCGGCCGCGGGCTTGACCTTGATGGCGAGAAACGGGTCATTGTCGTGGTCCGGAGAAACGCTTGAGACTGTGCCAACGGGTACGCCCTTGGGATAAATGCGGTCGCCACCGCTGGTAATGACCTGTTCGCCAACCTGGATACTCTCATCCGACATCACGTCCGACACGCGCAGCTCGCCCACGGGTGAGCCGCGAAGTATGCCTTGCAAGCGTGAGCCTTGAAGAATTACGCCGGCGCCACTATCGCGATCATTGATCAAAAGCACCTGCGAGCTGAACGGAAAAACATCTTTTATTTTTCCAATGATTCCGTCCGGCGTAATGACGGCCATGTCGACTTTCACGCCGTCGCGCGCACCCTTGTCGATAGTGATCATGCGCGATTGCTCCATGCCGCTGGTGCCCACCACCTGCGCCGCCATGATCTGGCCTACATAATTCTGCTTGAATCCGAGAAGGGTCTGAAGTCGCTGCGCCTGTTCGGCATCCTGCTTGTAACGGAGCTCTTCAAGTTTCAGGCGCGCCAATTCGTCCTTGAGTTCGCGATTTTCTTTGCGCGCGTTATGGAGATCAACGTAGTTGCTCCAGTTGCGCCGGAAAAAATGTCCGGTAGAGACAACGGCCCTTTCAAAAGGCGTGATGGCTGTGACAGTCCAGACCCGAATCAGGCGTGTGCCTCCGGAATTTGCCGACGCGTGCTGGCCTTCACGCTTGACCTGCGTCGCCAGTGCGACCACCTGAACAAACAGGATGGCCATCAGGACGAGCGGGTTTTTGTACCGGATAAAGAAATTTTCCATGCTGCTTTAAACGAGGAGGGTCGGTGCCTGTGCTTTCGCGCTTGCAAGCGCTGACGGGGGCGGACCTACCAAATCCGCCCCGCTTGCGCTTAGTCGATAGAAATCTTCCGCAACAGCTTGAAATCGCTGAGCATTTTCCCGGTGCCCAGTACCACGCTGGCCAGCGGATCGTCGGCGATGGAAACCGGCAGACCGGTTTCTTCGCGAATGCGTTTGTCGAGATTTTTCAGTAACGCGCCGCCGCCGGTGAGAACAATGCCGCGATCACTGATGTCGGCGCTCAACTCGGGAGGCGTACGTTCCAGAGCCACGCGGATCGCGTTCATGATGGTGCTGATGCATTCGGAAAGAGCTTCACGAATTTCGCTGTCATCAATGGTGATGGTCTTGGGCACGCCTTCAATCAGGTTACGGCCCTTGATCTCCATGGTGAGCGGTTTGTCCAGAGGATAGGCCGAGCCAATTTCAATCTTGATGGTTTCGGCCGTGCGTTCGCCAATCAGCAAATTGTATTTGCGCTTGAGGTAATTCATGATGGATTCATCCATCTGATTACCCGCCATACGCACCGAGCGCGAGTACACGATGCCGCTCAGGGAGATGACGGCGATGTCCGTGGTGCCGCCGCCTATATCCACCACCATATTACCGCTGGGCTCAGTAATGGGAAGGCCCGCGCCGATGGCCGCGACCATGGCCTGTTCCACAAGATGGACTTCACTGGCTTTGGCTCGATAAGCGGAGTCCATGACCGCGCGCTTTTCCACCTGTGTGATTTCGGAAGGCACGCCGATGACGATTCGCGGGTGCACCAGCATCTTGCGGTTGTGCGCCTTCTGAATGAAGTAGTTCAACATCTTTTCCGTGACCTTGAAGTCGGCGATCACGCCATCCTTCATCGGCTTGATAGCGACAATGTTGCCCGGAGTACGTCCCAGCATCTCCTTGGCTTCTTTGCCCACGGCTTCCACTTCACCGGTGTTCTTGTTGATGGCCACAATGGAAGGCTCGTTGACCACGATGCCTTTGCCTTTGGCATATACCAGTGTGTTGGCCGTTCCCAGATCAATGGCAAGATCGCTGGAGAACATGCTGAACAGCGAGCGCAAATTGTGAATGCGCGAATTTTCTGATTTAAAACCGTTAGACGACATACCCGCTTCTTTCTTCTTAACCTTTTCCGAATTCTTTTCGCCACCGAGGTGGGCCTGGGGACGGTGGGCGCCAATCGTCTCTCCCAGAAAAGACCGACCGTGCTTACCTCAAGGACCTGCGTGGGAACATACTACTTTCAAACAAAACCGGCATCGTGGCAATAAGGATTTTACTGGATATTCACCGTCTTCGGCACGATGTTGTACCCGCCTTTAGTGTTCTGTGCCGTAATAGTAATCAAGTTTTCGCCCGGAGGCAGAGGGTTGGTGAAGTGGCTGAACTTGCCCTCCGGACCAACCAATGCTTCCTGACCGTTCACCATCACGCGCGCACCCGGTTCCGTGTGCCCGCGAAGTTCAAACACATGGCCGTGCTGCATCAGGCTGTCGATCTCCAGCACAATCGTGGCACCGGTATCGCCCTTCTGCACCACGCGCACAAAATTGATAGGGCTGGCCAGTGATTCGCGGCCATTTTCACCCACCGACTGGACTGCCCAGTAATAATCGCCGGGTTCCAGATTTTTCACATACTCTGTGTGAGGCCAGTTCCGTTCCTCAGCCACCATGCTGGCCTTAAGGAACTGATTGCGGGAAATCCTGATGTGATAGCCGTGGGCGCCTGATTCCGCCGCCCAGGCGAAGGTCACGCCCTTACTCTTGGGATCAAGCCGCCACGTGTCCTTGTCGCGAGGATCCACTAGCTGGGGCGGTGCAATGAGTTTGGATTTCACGATGGCCGAGGAATCGCTGGGGAAACTGGCCTTTTCGTTGTCTGCAAGGTGCTCGCTGAGTGCTCCGCGGTTCACTTCCGCGCCACCGTGCTTCACGGTGAGATCCTGCACATTGCTGGTGGGATCGCTGGACGCCTGGGCACTGGTGTCCGGAGCAAAAGTTGCGGTGGCGTCTCCCACGTTGATTTGAGACTTTGAACCCTTGCTCATGGCATTGGGAGTGGCCAGATCCACCGTTCCGGTGGTCAACTTCACGGCTACTCGAGTATCAGCGCTGGCAGTAACTGAATTCTCCTGGATTACGATGAGCGAATCGGGCTTAACCGTATAACTGGTACCGTCAGTAAAGACGACCTTGGCGATGCCCTCGCCCGTGGTCTGAATGGCATCATTGTGTTCCAGCGTCACGTTATAGTCGGCGTTGACCCAGGTGTTGCTGCTGGCCTTTCTCACCCGCACCGCGCCATCAATGTTCGTAAAGTGCGCCTGTTGTGGACCCGGATCAATCGTGATCCCGCCCCCGCCGGAGCCGACGCCCAGCTTGATGAACAGCTTTTCCATAGTGGACTCGCTGGCTGTAATCGCGTGATTGGTAGTTTCAGGAAAAGCGAAGTACATCACGGCGAGCGCAACCCCAAATACGCCCAGAATGCCCATCAGCACGCTGCGATAGGTGATGGTTACGTAGGAAATCTGGAAGGCGGATTTTCTATTTTGCGCCACGCGGTGCCGACTGACGGGGAAGTTGTCTTGTAATGGCTACAGAGTACCACAAGTTAGCGGCATTTCCGGACTTGTGGACCTGCGCCCTAAGGTGTTCCCGCCAATCTGCCGTGAGTACACCAACCCTTGTCATTTCAGCAAAATAAAGCAAATACCCACTGGACAGGAATAACGGGGCAGGTTCCCTTAAAAAAGCGAAAGGCCAGTGTCCTGTGAGGAAGACCACTGGAAGACACCTGCGCCAAAAAAAGAAGCCGCGATTTCGCGTTGGGCTTCTGAACCATCGCATTCAGATTCGGAGCCAACAGGATATCGCGGCCGGACAGGAATAACTCTTGTTAGATCGAGCTCATGTTGGACAGGAACTCAGCGTTAGAGCGCGTCTTGCCCAGTTTGTCGATCAGCAATTCCATGGCTTCCACAGGCGAGAGCGGATTCAGTACTTTGCGCAGCACCCATATGCGAGCCAGATCTTCTTTCGGAATCAACAGTTCCTCTTTTCGTGTACCGGAACGCTGAATGTCGATGGCCGGGAACACGCGCTTATCAACCAGCTTGCGGTCGAGGATGATTTCCATGTTGCCGGTACCTTTGAATTCTTCAAAGATCACGTCATCCATGCGCGAGCCGGTTTCAACCAGGGCGGTGGCGATGATGGTCAAAGATCCGCCTTCTTCAATGTTGCGCGCAGCACCAAAGAAACGCTTTGGCCGCTGGAGCGCGTTGGAATCCACACCGCCGGAGAGCACTTTGCCGGAAGGCGGAACAATGGTGTTGTAAGCACGCGCGAGTCGGGTAATCGAGTCGAGCAGGATAACCACATCACGCTTGTGTTCCACCAGGCGCTTGGCTTTCTCAATCACCATCTCAGCCACCTGTACGTGGCGGGCGGCTGGTTCGTCAAAGGTGGAGGAAATGACCTCGCCTTTTACCGAACGCTGCATATCCGTGACTTCTTCCGGGCGCTCATCAATCAGCAGAACAATCAGCACGACTTCCGGATGATTGGTGGTGATGGAGTTGGCCACGTTCTGCAACAACATGGTCTTACCAGTGCGGGGCGGAGCAACGATCAAGCCGCGCTGGCCTTTGCCCACCGGAGTGAGCAGGTCCATCACGCGGGCGCTCACGTTCTCACGCACAGTCTCAAGTTTCAGACGCTCCTGGGGATAAAGAGGCGTGAGATTATCAAACAGAATCTTGTTACGAGCTTCTTCAGGCGATTCGAAGTTGACCGCCTCGATCTTCACCAGGGCAAAATATTTTTCGCCTTCATGGGGCGGACGAACCTGGCCGCTGATGGTGTCACCGGTTTTAAGGTCGAATTTGCGGATCTGAGAAGGCGAAACGTAAATGTCGTCTGGGCCGGGAAGATAGTTATAGTCAGGGGAGCGGAGGAAGCCGTAGCCGTCAGGGAGTATTTCCAATACGCCTTCGGCAAAAATATGGCCTTCTTTTTCACTCTGAGCCTGCAGGATTTTGAAGATGAGGTCCTGCTTGCGTAGACCGCTGGCGCCAGGCAGGTCAAGGGTGCGCGCGATCTTGGTAAGCTCGGTGATATTTTTTTCTTTGAGTTCCGCAATTGTCATTTGTCACCTACGGGATTTTTCTTGAAAGATTTCAGGAAGGATTTTGTGAACGCTGGGTTTCAGCAGGCGAGAGATACAACCTCAGGTTTAACCTGAGGACCCGCCAGACGGCCAGGCCCGGCGGGATTTTCAGGAAAGAGTATTATGCAGCGCGACGCTGCGGTTCCGCAACTTTTACACTGGGTACGTTGATAACAGTATCAGTCTCGTCGGCATCACCCACACGCACAAAAACGTCATTCATAGTCTCTTGAATTCGAGTATTGGGCTTGTGGAATTTCCGCGTCGCCTTAGAGACCAACTGGCACAAAAGATAGCGGTTTTGCACGGTCGAGAGCGCGTCATGGATGAGGTTTGAACGCATCGTTTTCTCCTTAAATTTCAATAATTGCTATAAATTCAATAACTTATAAGTACAGGTCACACATGCAGAGCACATCTTGCAATAGTACGTATGCCCAGAGCAGCAGGCACAACACCATTTTTGATGGGAATTACCAGAGACCCTTATGCGATATATAGACGCAATTTATCGGTATTGCGTTGCAAAAAAACTTAATCTTTGTTAAAGCGGCTGGTTCCCGGAAAGAATCAATCAAGGTTCGCGGCGACGCTCACTTGGAATGCTCTACGGTAAAGGCAAATGTCTGTTGCGTCAAGATTTTTTTCGTGGTTGATGTAGATGTAAGTCCTTTAATATCTTCATGTAAATATACATATGCCAATGTTTAGCCAGCCGGGCCCTGAACTTTATTTTAAGAGGCAATATGAGCGATCCACGTTATCCCATCGGTCCTTTTAGCCCTGGTCCCACCCCAACGCCGGAAAGCAGGAACCATCATTTGGAGCAAATTGCTTCCCTGCCCGCCAGATTTCGCCGGGCCCTCGCCGGCCTGGACCAAAAACAACTAGACACCCCTTACCGGGAGGGAGGATGGACGGTCCGGCAGCTTGCTCACCACGTTCCAGACAGCCACATGAACGCCTACGTCCGGTTCAAACTGGCATTGACGGAAAATATTCCCACCATCAAGCCGTACGAAGAGGCAGCATGGGCTCGGCTGAAAGATACGGAAGTGACGTCGATTGAAGTCTCGCTCGCGCTCCTGGATGCGCTCCATATACGCTGGGTGAATCTGCTCCGCAGCATGCGCGCCGATGACTTTCAACGCAAACTGAACCATCCAGAATCAGGGGTACAAAACCTTGACCGTTTGCTGGCGCTTTACAGCTGGCATGGCAATCATCATCTCGCTCATATCACGGGATTGCGGGAACGGATGAAGTGGTAAGAACTTACCGCGGATCTACTCGGATTTTTCTTTACGATCGCCGGCTAGCTCTTCTTGCGTGGCCTTCGGACCAGCTCACCACCGCAGTTCGGGCAGACGGTCGACATCGCGGTTGCACACGCCGCACAGAACGTACATTCAAAGGTGCAGATAAACGCTTCACCGGCGGGCGCGAGTGTCTGGTGACACTTTTCGCATTGCGTTTTCATCTGAAGCGCCATTGGGCTCTACTAGCGGCTTCCGCGATTGGAAGAGCTCCCCAGAAACCAGCGCTGCCACTTCTGGGGAAGGAATCCCAGACGTGCAACAGAAGTTCCCATCAGGAGCAGACGGATCGATAGTCCAACAACTACGATCACAATCGCAATCACTACGTTTGTTGAAGTCATAACGACAGTTTGATTCTACGCCTGCCCCATTATGTCGCGCAAAGATGAAAGCCACCTTCAACTAATCGTGTTTCAACTATCCGGGCTTACCGAATTCTGATGTTGACCAGGTACTGGCTGGTGAAGTCCGTCATCTCACCAACTTTTTTCCCCGGTGCAGGCAGCAGACGCGCTGACAGCGGCTTATGCCACTTCACGGAGAGACTGGCTACATCGGCAATGATGTTTTCCAGTTCCTGCGATGAAACGTCGCCTGGCAGCGGAATGGCATCCAGGCCAGCGCTGCACACCGCTGAGTACGAAAGCAAAGCATCACGATTGATTCTTCCCGCTTCCCATCGCCGGGCGAGAGCTGAATCCTCCAGAACGGGAAGCATGAGGCCGCTGTAGCCGGTTTGCAGAACGGGTATGCGTTTCAATGCAGATGTAATGGTGTAGGTCACGCTCAAGGTGCCTGGCGAACCGATGGGGCCAGCCAGGAGGGCCTCAATCGCGGCGCCAATGGAGACGTCTTTCAGAGGAACCGGCGTGAGATCGATGCCAAAGTAGGTAAACCCGGTCTGCTTTTCCATCTGGCGGGCAATCTTCTCAACCTGCGCGGCCTCAGCCCCGAGCTTGGCGGTAAGCTGCTCACCTGCGGCCACCAGATCTCCGCCCGCCGACGAAAAAACCTGGTTCACGATGCCGGCCGATTCCAGTCCAATGGCAAAGCCTCGCACAAGGCTTTGCGCGGACGAAACCGGAAAAAACGGAGCGTTCGCGGGTGCGAATGAACCGGCAGCGAAGCGAAAGTTCCCTTCTCCCCGGTCAGTATGATCTTCTAGATATTTGATTGCGCGAGCCGCGGCGTGTATTCCGTTCCAGTGGATCCCCGATGCATCCCCGACCACCACAAAGCCGTTGATGGTCTGCGTGCCGGCAATGATCTGGGCCAGCAGTTCAGCCTGCGTGGGATCATCCGAATCGCGCTGCATCGCCGGGCCAATGTCCGGAGTAAAACCTTCCTGCTGGGCCAGCTTGTCATAGTCGCGAAAGAAACTCAGCGCCTGCGCGGGGGAAAGGCCGCGAACAACCTGCGTGAATGGCTGGCTGCTGACGCGGATGGTCTCCACTTCATAGCCCGCGCCGATGAGCTGGTCCTGAATAATGTGAAGCGCATGCAGCGCGAGGTTGACCTGTTCGCGATAGTTTTTCCGGTCAAGGTGAATAAAAGCCGTTACCGTGCGGATTTTCGGACGCGTGCTTCTACCGGTGGTAACTGACTGCGCCGCGAGGGGTAAGGAAAACAATACAACCACCAAAATGGTGGTCCAGATTTTCTTGCACATTGGGGGAGAACTCCAAAGGGTTTGCACAAAGGCGCTTGCGACTTTCTTATGCCGTTAAGGAATGGTTCAGAATGCAACACCCTGGTGCGGATCAATACTGTGAGCAGCAGTGTACCCGTCTAAGTCTGTGGATGCAATGACCGAATCAGTAGGTAAGGCGGCAAACATAGGTTCTGTCTCGGCGAAGTCTACTGTAATAAAGGCGAGGCATTGCAATTGGCTACGATGATGGTACGCAGTTCATCGCGGAGATCCATGAATTCCAGTCCGTAGCGGAACCCTTCGCAGCTCCTGACCACGGCTTTGATCTTCACTTCGGCGGAAGAATATGGAAACGTAAGCTCAAGGAGAAGGCTGGTTCCAATAGCCAGAGAATGGGGTATATAGGCGCCCATCCCACCCTGGCTAAGCGTGTTGGCCCGTCCAAACATGGTGATTGGTTTGCCGTCCAGCTTGCAGGAGGCTTTCAGGCGCACGTCAATCTTATGACGGCTCCAGCGCCTCTGTTCCGGCCCAGATCCCGATTGGGTCATGTCAAATTACAGGCGAGCGGTCCCCTTCTCCATGCACCTTGATTCTCGGCACAAGAGAAGCAAGGCATGACGTTGTGTGGGACATTGTACCTCGATGGCCACCGAATATGACCCGCAAATTCAGCCGGTATTTCGCCGGCCGTCCGGTCAGACCTATTTTGTGCGTGGCCTGAGGCGGCGCTCCATTTCGTTGATCACAGTGTTCCACATATCGATTTCCAGCTGGAACTGGTGCTTTAATGGCGATTGAGTAGTGTCAACAAATGCCAGATTGGTTTCCATTTGTGCCACGATCCCACGCATGCGGGCAATGTCTTCACGCATTGCAGTTATATCGTCATCGCTGAGCGACGATGAGGCGCTTCGAGTCTGAACCTGGGTCTTTTCCGGCGCCGGCTTCTCCGGGGAACCTTGTGCCACCAGCCAACAGGATGAACAAAGAAAAATGACGCAAAGAATAGTCGGGCGCATTGCGGCCTCCTGATCAAAGATTGTAGACAATTCCCGGAAGCGCGGGCATGAGCGAGGACGAAGGCCTGGGCCAATCCGTCGATTGTCCATCCCGCCGGCGTGCTACCGCGCCGCTTTGTTGACCGCCGCGTCCTTCACCACAGCGCCGCCCTTCATGACGAAGCTCACGCTTTCAAGTGCGCGGACGTCCTGCAATGGGTCCGAGGTCACGGCGATGAGGTCGGCGAATTTGCCGGCTTCCACCGTGCCTACGTCCCTGGCGCGGCCAATGAGATCGGCGGCATTGCTGGTGGCAGCGCGGATTGCCTGTGCAGGCGTCATGCCAAATTTCACCATATAGTAAAACTGCTTGGCGTTGTCACCGTGCGGATAAACTCCGGCGTCAGTGCCAAATGCCATCTTGGCGCCGGCTTTGACCGCGCGCTCAAAATTTTCGCGTTGCAAACGGCCAATCATCTTTTCCTTTTCGACGTTCTCTTTGGGCAATCCGAACTCGATGGCTTTGCCCAGGATGTAATCGTCGTTGTAGATGTCCATGTCAAGGTAAGTTCCGTGCTCTTTGGCCAGCCGGATACCTTCATCGTCGATCAGGCTCGCGTGCTCGATGGAATCAATGCCTGCGAGAATGGCATTCTTGATGCCTTGCGTGCCATGGGCGTGAGCGGCAATTTTCCTGCCTGCCATGTGGGCTTCATCCGCCGCTGCCTTAAGTTCTTCGAACGTGAACTGCGGAGCGCCAGGGCTATCGCCCTTGGAAAGTACGCCACCTGTGGCCAGGATCTTGATTACGTCCACGCCGTACTTCACCTGCGCACGTACCACGTGGCGGATCTGGTCAACCCCGTCGGCGATGGCGAAGTCGCGCTCCGCGGGAAACATGCTGACACGCGTTTGCGGAGAATAGTTATTCAGATCGCCGTGGCCGCCGGTAATCGAGATGCCTGGGCCGCTGGCCACAATCCGAGGACCGGGTATGAAGCCTTCATTGATCGAGTTGCGCAGATCGACAGCAAGAAAAGGCTCAGAGCCGACGTCGCGCACCGAAGTAAAACCCGCTTCCAGGGTTTTGCGGGCATTCACCACACCGGCAAAAGCTGATTGAAACGGCGTGTCCTTGAAGCGATAAATTTCATCGTAACGATCAGCCCGCGCGCCCAGGTGCGTATGGCAATCGATCAGGCCGGGAAGCACGGTCTCATGCGAAAGATCAATCACGACGGCGCCTGCGGGGATGCTGACCGAACCTGCAGGGCCGACACTCTGGATGCGGTCGCCAAGGATAGTGATAACAACGTTTTCCCGAACATTGTCAGACGTCGCGTCAAAAAGCCGTCCGGCGCGGACATACACCGGCTTAAGCGCCGGCTTGGGCGCGGTTTGCGCAATCAGACTCAAACTTGCGATGACAAAAATGATCAGAGCGAAAGACCGCTTCAGCTTCATGCCGGGGAAACTCCTTGGGATGCAACGTTTGTCAGGAAAGAAAATGGCGAACGCAAGAGTATAAGCGGAGTGCGGGATTAAGAAGGAAAAATTCCTCTTGCTGCGAGAAGAGAAAGCCTAGCTGTCCATTTTGGCTGCAAGCTTAATGCGGGAGAACTCCATCCATATGCGCCAACGGTCGTATTCGCGACTGTGCGAAACCGCCGTCACGGTGGCTGTTTCCGTGCAGCTCTTGCTGAAGATGACGCTCAGCTTCTGGCCCAGTTCCACCATGGGGCCAATCAGCATCGTCGCATTGCGTTCACCCACGGGAAGGATGAGGTCGCGTTCCTGGAAAGGTAAACCGTTACTGGCGACGCCGCGCAGAATTGCGATGGTGCCGCCTTCCGGTACCTGGAGAGCATTTGGTTCTGACGAAGTTTCCGGTACTTTGTTTTGCGCGCTTCGGGGTTGTGAAGCTCCCTGGGTTTCCGTGCCGCCGTATACGGTTACAGCAGGCACACCCAGCTCCCAGTCTTCCGGCGGGAAGTAAATTCCCCAGAAGTTTTCCGGACGATGCAGCTCTATGCCATATTCGCTGTCATGCGAATCTGCCCACACCACCTGACCGACGCGCCATTTATAAGGCGCGAGCATGGCGACGCGGACTTCCATCCGCGGCTCCAGCGGCACGGTGGAGCGAATTCTGGCTCCATGACGATTCACCAGGATGGTCTCGGCCGATCCGCTTACATGCGAACCATCACTCTTCTGGCCGGAAACAGCCAGAGCAAGCGACACAAGGACACGAGAACTCCTGCGACCACGCTCAGTTCCAACTTGAGGCATAGGGTGCTGCGAAGTAGGCTTTTGAAATTTAAAGCTATGGGAACTATAGAACTTCTGGCCAGTGAACCGTATATTACTGCAAGTCATGCGCCAGGCCACCAAAAACCTACAGACGATACCCTATGGTAACCTGCCCGGTTAATAACTTCAGAGAAGCTGGATTTTTGCAGCCAAAGCTGAGCCAGGAGAGCAAAAAATGTCTCAAGAAACCAATAAGGATGTCGAGAAAGACTTCAGGAACATCTTCGATCGTCGCAAATTTATCGCCACCGCAGGCGCAACGGCTGCCATGATGGCCGCTCCGCGCTGGGCCACCGGTGAAGTTTTCTCCGGCTTTGGCGCTTCGATGTACACGCAGGCTGCTGGCCAAAGCGATCTTGGTCCCATCCGTGCCCAGATTGAGAAGAACCATACGCAGGCGGTGGAACGGCTACAGACATGGATTCGCCAGCCTTCGATTGCCGCTGAAAATCGCGGCATGAATGAAGGTTGCGAACTGATGATGCAGATGCTGCGTGATGCAGGCTTCCAGTCCGTGAGCAAGGTCCCTACCGACGGACAGCCCGGCGTCTTTGCCACGCTGGATGCCGGAGCACCAAAAACGTTTGGCTTGTATTTCATGTATGACGTAAAGCAGGTTGATCCTTCGGAGTGGTCGTCGCCGCCGTTTGAAGCGCGGCTGGTGGACAAGCCGGGATTTGGAAAGTGTGTGGTCGGTCGGGGAGCCGTGAACCAGAAAGGTCCGGAAGCATCGTTTCTGGCGGCGCTGCACGCCATCAAGGATTCGGGACGCAAGCCTCCGGTGAACTTTGTGTTTGTGGCCGAAGGCGAAGAAGAGATCGGCTCGCCACATTTCCCGCAGATTGTGCGGCGCCCGGAAACGCTGGCGGCGTTGAAAAAGTGTGCCGGAATATTTATGCCTGCAGCAACGCAGGCCCCGGATGGCCAGGTAACGATCACGCTCGGCGCCAAGGGCGTAGTTGAGTTGGAATTGGTGTCGAGTGGTGAAAAATGGGGACGCGGACCCAGGGCTGACGTGCACTCCAGCAACAAAGCCCGGCTCGATTCCCCGGCATGGCATCTGGTACAGGCATTGAATACGTTGGTTTCAGCCGATGGCAATGATCCGGCGATTCCCGGCTTTGCCGATAAGGCTCGGCCGATATCTCCGGATGAAAAAGCAATGATTGCCGCGGCAGCCAAACGCATCGATGAAGCCGGCGCGAAGAAATCCCTGGGCGTCGAACACTGGGTGCATGATGTGAGCTTTGAAGAATCGCTGGAGTTGCTGATGTCGAAGCCAACGATAAATATCGAAGGCTTGGTCGGCGGCTACACCGGTCCCGGCGGAAAAACCGTATTGCCGCATCGTGCCGTAGCGAAGATTGACATGCGCCTGGTGCCGGACATGAAGGCCGACGAAGCGCTCGCGGCCTTGAAGTCTCATCTGGCAAAGAAGGGATTCGGTGACATTGAGGTGAACATGACAGGCGGGTACGATCCGACCAGTACGCCGGCCAATGCTGCCTTGATCAATGCGCAGAAGTCAGTGTTGAAACGCGGCGGGATTGATCCCGTGATGCTGCCGCGAAATGCAGGCTCATGGCCTGGCTATGTGTTTACCGGCGATCCGCTCCACCTGCCCGCCGGACACTTTGGACTTGGCCACGGCAACGGCGCCCATGCACCGAATGAATACTATGTGATTGAGTCGAGCAATGCGAAGGTCCAGGGAATGGACGGAGCGGTGATGAGCTTTGTGGAGTACCTCTACGAACTAGCGGCAGCAGGATAAGAAGTTCGCGAAGTGCCTCAAGAGAACAAGCCCCACTCCAGTTTCGGAGCGGGGCTTTTAGTATGGCGCTAATTTGCCGGACAGGAGAACGGGTTTTTCATGTTCTTGCGATGTTCCAGCGCGTCGGACGATGTACAGCGGCGCAATGAAGAATGTCCAGAATGTGCCTGTGGGCTTTCCTGGGTTCCATCATCAGTCTGGCGGACCGCGATGAAGCTATGGAGATTGCCCAGGTCATCCAGGTACTGACCCACAATCTGGCCCGATGCATTGATCTGGAATGGGAAAGTACCATCAGCACCAGGGAAATCCACTGTACGGAAGCCCGCGCCCTGAGTCACATACCCGTGCGAAAACGAATTCAGGTCTTCATAAGTCCCAATCACCGTTCCCGCGTCGTTGATGTCGTCCGCTACCGGCTGGAAGCCGCCAGTGACCACAACATCACGGAAAGCAGACGAATCAAAGACAAACGCATGTGAACTGAAACTCTGGTCCAGATACTGGCCCACGATATCGCCTCGATTATTGATGCCAACAGCTATCGTGAAACCGGCGGTATTCTGGTTCGGGTCATCCACCGTTGCAAAGCCGGCTTCATCCAACCTGAATCCGTGTTCGCTGAAATTGTTGAATCTGTAAGTTCCAGCGATCACCCCTTGATCATTGATATCGAATGGGAATGAGTCAGTTGCTACCGGGAAATCAATGGCCGTGAACGAACCGTTATGGAGCAAAAAGCCCTGGAATTGACCGGTAATATCCTGAGAAAAGCCAACCACGTCGCCTTGATTGTTGATCCCCTCCGGAGAGGTATTGAATGCGTTGGGCACTGTGATTTCCTGCAACCCGTGCCGCGTTTGGATAAAAGCATGGGATACGCCGCTGCCATCTACGTATGTCCCCACAAGATCGCCGGCGTCATTGATGCCGTTCACACTGGTGGATAAAGCTCCGGGGATTCGGATTTCCGAATACTTAAGCTTAGCCAGAGGCGGCAGCGGTACCTGGGGAACAATGGTGTAGAGGAAGCTGGCGGAATTCAGTGTGGCGTGGTCGGGCGAAAATGCGAAAGCGTCAAGAGCGGTGTTAAAAGGCAGACCGCCTGTGCCCGGGACTGATGCCAGTGCGGGAGAGCTAAGAGTCTCCGTGTCAGGCGTTGTGTTCTCAAATCCGAATCCCGGAACGAACTGTATGACCGGAGCGGCCTGAAGGCAGAATTGGTTGTTAAAGCAACGGCTATCAAAACCGGTAACACTATCAAGAAATACCTGGGTTGCGCTGCCGTCAAGGCTAACCGTCTCTGCCATGATCTGAAAGTTGCCGTTCACCTGCAGATCGTAGGAGAAGTTAATACTGGATTGGCTAAGGAAGACGGTAACCGGGTCAGTAGTTTCATGGAAATTGGTAACCAGGCGAAAGCCATTCTGGCTTCCGGATACTATCGGCGCAAAGCCGATCATGTCAGCAGTTAGCGGTACGGTGCCGAAAACGTTATTGACCGTTGCGCCATTAAATCCGGCGAAGTTATTCTGAAAAATGAAGGTTGCGTTGCCAATGGTGCAGCTTGTGCCTAGAACGTTGGCCAGGGTCCCGCCCACGCATGGTTGCATCTGGGCCACGGTGGCCGTTGGAACCAGGATGGCCATCAAAAGAACTATGGTGCTTAGCTTCATACAGTCTCCCCAAGCTAGATAGCTTAATAGCAGCTCTGGATTCTAGCTCTGGTTGAAACTAAGCACCACAGATTTTGTGTAAACTATTGTTTCCAGAAGTCTACCGATCAATCGAGGATAAGTAACTTCTTATCCTTATACGGTTTTCGCTACCTTTGCCTGACTGGTGTCATAACTCTCGCCATAGATAGCAGGAACCTTGGCTCCCATGGGGCGGAGATAGGTGGAAAGCTGTCCGCGATGATGAATGGAATGGTTCTGTGACAATGTCAGAAAGCTAACCGCGGGAAGCTGGAACATACCACGGAAATCAACAAGCCTGGCAAGCTGTTCGCCACTGGCTGCTTCAAGCGCGGCAAGGTTTGCTTTGAATGTTTCCTCATACCAGGCGGCAATGTCAGCAGAGGTCCGAATGTTATCCGGACGATTGATCGGCGTGAAATCAAATTCGCCGGTGGGAATACCCGCCAGGAATCTCTTTTCCGCTGCAACGATATGCCACGCCAGTTCCAGCGCGGACTTGGAAACGCTGTCAGGGCGGTAGTCGCCTTTATCAAGAGGAATGGCCTCAATGACCTTTTTCGTTGTGGCGTGTTCGTTTTTGATGATTTGAATACCAACGGCAAACAGGAATTTAGCCTGGTCAGGCGAGAGCTGCGGAGCAGACATGTGAGGATTCCCTTCCTTTTCTACAAGAACGTAAGACATTTTACCGGAACCTGGTTGATGGAGTAAGCCTTCAGGCGCAAACTCAGGCCCAGTAAGTCCGATCCAGCGTTCGATACTGTATGGCCTCGGCGATATGCTTGCTCTCGATCTCCGGCGCGCCCTCCAGGTCGGCGATAGTTCTTGCCACTTTCAAAATACGATCGTGTGCGCGGGCGCTGAGTCCCTGTTGTTGCATGGCTCGCTCCAGCATGCGCTCGCTATCGGTACCCAGATCGCAATAGGTGCGAATCTGCCGGGCGCCCATCTGAGCGTTGCAATAAACGCGTTCACCGGCTGCGGCAAAGCGGTTGAGCTGAATTTCGCGGGCCCGGATCACGCGCTCGCGAATCTGGGCTGAGCTTTCAATCTTGCTGTCACTGCTGCGCAGTTCCTTGTAATTCACCGCAGGTACATCAATATGAATGTCGATGCGGTCCATCAGCGGCCCGGAAATCTTTGACACGTATCGCTGAATCATCTGCGGCGAGCACGGGCATTCACGCTGCGCCGATCCGTGATAGCCACAAGGACACGGATTCATCGCCGCCGCCAGCATGAATCGCGCTGGAAAGGTGAGCGACATGGAAGCACGCGCAATGCACACATTGCCGTCCTCCAGCGGTTGGCGCATTACTTCAAGCACATTGCGCGGAAATTCCGGCAGCTCGTCAAGGAACAGCACGCCGTTGTGCGCCAGTGACACCTCGCCTGGCCGGGGAATAATTCCGCCGCCGATCAGCCCAGCGTCAGAAATGGTGTGATGTGGAGCGCGAAACGGCCTGATGCCAACCAGTCCCGAGGTCGCATCCAGCACTCCGGCCACGCTATGAATCTTGGTGGTCTCCAGCGCCTCTTCAAAAGTAAGCGGAGGAAGGATTCCGGGGATTCGTTTGGCCAGCATGGTCTTGCCGGAACCAGGAGGGCCTATCATCAGAATGTTGTGCCCGCCAGCACTGGCAATCTCCAGTGCTCGTTTGGCAGTGAACTGTCCGCGAACCTCCTTGAAGTCCGCGGCAGAGACAATCTCACCGCCGAGCATCTGTTGCGTATCTACCTTGATCGGCTGGATACCGTTGCCGCTGTTAAGCAGGTTTACCACTTCCACTAGCGATTTCACCGGATAAACATTCACGCCGGCCACCACGGCTGCTTCACGGGCATTCACTTCTGGCACAATCAGATTCGGGATCTTTTTCGCACGCGCGGCCACGGCAATTGGCAGAGCGCCGCGCACGCCACGCAGGCCACCATCCAGCGAGAGTTCGCCGACCATCACGTATTCGGTCAGTTCCTTTTTGATCAGTCCGCCATAAGCGCCAAGGATACCCATGGCCATCGGCAGATCGAAGCCAGAACCTTCCTTCTTGATATCGGCTGGGGCCAGATTGATGGTGATGGTTGTGGGCGGGACTTCATAACCGCAGTTGCGCAGGGCGGCCCGAATCCGCTGGCGGCTTTCGCGGACAGCAGCGTCCGGCAGGCCAACGGTCTGAAAGTTGTCTTCCGGCTGGCGGTTAGGGCTGACATCCACTTCCACTTCAATGATATTGGCGTCAATTCCATACACCGCAGCGCTCTGCGTCTTAAAGAGCATGGTTTCTCTTTTCCTTTGCCTGCGCTGAATTCTAGCAAGATGTGAGCTGTTTCCGTAAGTATTCCGCGCATTCCGGTAAAAACCTGCCGTGATCGCGAGGATAAGCCCTTCTGCTCGAACGTTATTCCCACTGACCGCAGTTACCGAAGTGTATGTTTCCATTGAATTTACGTGGCATTGAAAGTACTATCGAAGTCCCTTCCTGTGCGGAACTGAAAGATCGGGATGCGATGGACTCTCATATCCATTCCCTCATCGGGCCAAATGCACGGGCTGGACGATCACTTCAAGTCGGTTACGATTTTTGCAGCAGGTGCGGGCGCTTAGGAGCCATATATGTACGAAATGCCATCCAGCAGGAGAAAGTCGACGCGGTATCACTGCAAGGGCGGCGTGGAAATGCGGCGTAGTGAAGGTGTACCCGCAATATTCGGCAACCTGACCGACATCAGCCTTGAAGGCTGTTACGTGGAAAGCCACTCTCCCGAGCCCGTGGGCAATGAGATGGTATTTACCATCAAGGTGTCTGACACCCTCATTCGCGGGCGCGCTCGTGTTAAAGCGTCACATCACGCTGTCGGCATGGGGTTGGAGTTTCTTCACCTCGCGTCAGAGGATCAGCAGAGGCTGGAATTTCTGGTGGGCACATTAGCCGGCAACCAGGACATGCGCCCCAAAGAACAGCGCGTGGTCGTTGCGGAAGATCCGATTCGCAGGCCCGCTCCATTGACAACGCCACCGCGCCCGATAGGCACAAACTTTACCGGAGCTTCAGTACGCATTCCCGCATCGTCCGCCGCTGCGGCTCCAGTGGCAGAATCCAATATGAATTCTCTTTCGCAACGCATTTCTGAATCCGTCAATGATCTCAATGGCCTGGAACAGGAACTGGTCAAAGAACGCGTGGATCCCCGTTTGCTCGCCCAGTTTCATGACGCAATCGGCCACATCCGCCAGACCGCGTGGACCCTGCAGCAATGGGTGGACCTGCAGAGCAGAGGCGGTGACCCGTTTGAGGTCCTCCCTCAGCTCGAAGGCGAACGCATGCAGATGCTGGGAAAGCTAGCCCACAACGTCACGGCTGATATTGATTCCACCAGCATCAACCAATTCACGCTGGGCGTCTCAGAGCTCTACGAAACCATCCAGCATCTCTACCGCCGCCTGCATAGGATGCTGGTGGATGAATCCGGCGGCTAGCCTCTCCACTCTCTCGTCCTGAAAACTGTTGGCATCACAGGGGTGAAGCAGGCATTTGTGCCTGCGATAAAGGATTTGAAAAGAACCGGCTTCAGCCGCTGAGGTAACCTTCTCATCCCGAAGAGGGCGGCAATACTCTTCAAAACAAGAAAGCCGCGATCGGATTCCACCGTCGCGGCTTTTTCGTGTGAATGAGAAACCTAACGCCGTTCAATAGCTAACGCCACCGAATTTCCGCCGCCCAGGCACAACGCAGCAATGCCTCGCTTGCCGTTTCGGCGGATCAGTTCATACATCAATGTAACCAGCACACGACAGCCACTGGCTCCGATTGGATGTCCCAGGGCTACAGCGCCACCATTCACATTTACCTTTTCCGGATCAATCCCAAGCTCCTTGATCACCGCCACCGACTGCACCGCAAATGCTTCATTGATTTCGTACAGATCCACTTCGTCCGGTTTCCATCCTGTCTTGGCCCATATCTTGCGAATGCCATCCACGGGCGCCATCATCACCCATTCCGGGGCCACGCCGCTGGTCGCCTGCGCCACAACATGGACCATCGCATCGGCGCCGAGTTTCTTCGCGTTCGCGGCTGACGTCACTACAACCGCCGCCGATCCGTCATTCATCGTTGAAGCGTTGCCTGCCGTGACCGTTCCATCTTTCTTGAAAACCGGTTTCAGATTTCCCAGGGCTTGTGCCGTGGTATCGGCACGCGGCCCTTCGTCTTTATCAAAGATCACCGGAGCTTCGCCCTTCTTCTTCGCGGGCAGCTCTACGGGCACCACCTGGCTCTTGAAGCGGCATTCACTCCACGCCTGCACCGCCTTGCGATGCGAGCTCACGGCATACTCATCCATCTGTGCGCGCGTAACGCCGTACTTCTCGGCCACGTTCTCACCCGTCATGCCCATGTGATAGTTGTTGTAAATGTCCCATAAGCCATCATTCACCACGGAATCGATGATTTGTGAATTGCCCAGCCGGTAACCTTTGCGTGCCTGCGGGAGTAGATAAGGTGCATTGGTCATTGACTCCATGCCGCCCGCCACCACAATCTCCGCGTTGCCGGTCTGGATAGCTTGCGTTGCCAGAGCCACGGCTTTTAGTCCTGACCCGCATACCTTGTTGATGGTCATCGCGCCCACTTCGGGAGCCAGACCGCCATTCAAAGCTGCTTGCCGTGCCGGATTCTGCCCCAGTCCGGCAGCCACCACCAGACCCATGATGCATTCATCCACCTGCTCTGGTTTGATCTTCGCCCGTTTGACTGACTCACGAACGGCGATGGCGCCAAGTTGCGGCGCGCTAAAATTCTCCAATGCGCCCTGGAATTTTGCGATGGGCGTGCGCACGCCGCTGATAATGACCACGTCTTCCATAAAATCTCCCTTAGTGCGATTGCAAACCTTTCATTATAAGATGAGGATGAGCGCGAATGCGCTCCACAATCTATGACAAATGAACCTCAATCGGCCCCGGTAGCGTTTGACCCCACTGCGGGTCAGCCAGCTTCCTCATTGCCTGTAATTCCCGATCAGCCTGCTCACAAGCTCCTGGCGCCAATCTGGCATACAGTGTTGATCATCATTGTCCTGCTGCTGAATTCCTATATTACAGCCCGCTTCACTTCCAGGCTTTCTGCGCATGATCTGAGCTCGGTCACGGAAAAGGCGCGCATCGTTCAGTATTCGTTCACCATTTGCATTGAGTTCATTCTTCTTGGGCTGATCGCGTTTGGCCTGCGCCTGCATAAAAAGAAAATTCGCGACCTCATTGGAGGCAAATGGCCCACGCCTGAGGCGTTCTTCATCGACGTACTGATTGCCGCGGGTTTCTGGATTGTTGCATCCCTGGTCCTTGCGGGTCTCGGGTATGCTCTGGGTCTTTCCAAAGGGGCCCACGTGGAAGATGCGAAACGTCTGGCGCAGATGCTGGCGCCACAAAGCGGCATTGGGCTCATTGTGTGGGTTGCTCTCAGTTGCACCGCGGGATTCGTGGAGGAAATTATCTTTCGCGGATATTTGCAACAGCAAATTGGCATCCTCAGCGGCAACGTTTATGTCGGCCTTGTGTCTTCCGCCATCATTTTCGGAGGCGGTCACGGTTACGAAGGTACTCGCCGCATGGTGCTCATCGCGGTCTTCGGCGCCATGTTCGGAATTCTTGCTCACCTCACGAAGAGTTTGCGCCCGGCCATGATGGCACACGCATGGCACGATGCTTTTTCGGGTTTCTTGCTGCGCGTCGTCGCGCAAAAAGGTTTCCCGCCGATGCACTGAGCCTCCAAACTGATGTCTCCCCGTCGATCATCGGGTAACATCGCTTGCATTTTTTGCTTGACTTCGAAATTGGATGAATCTATACAATCATCAATTGCGGTTTTTCACTTAATTAACCGCACATCCATGAAAAATGGAAAGGGAGAATAGAAACATGGCAACTAAGAAAAAGGCAAAGAAGAAAGCCAAGAAGAAATAACTGGCTCTTCAATCAAAAAACCAGGGGGAACGCGAAAGCGCTCCCCTTAGTTTTTTGCGGTAAGATTTCGATCATTGAATTTCCGTCACCCACTCAATCCAATCTCAGACTTACTCCGCGACCGCAAGTCTTTTTCATTGAGTCCCAACTTGCACAGCTACCGTTTTCGAATCGAGCTGACCGAAGCCGAGCGACGCAAGTGCTCTGGATGGATGAACGCAGCGCGTAAGGATCCCTCGCCTTGCTCGGGATGAAGAAAAAACATTCGGCATCCAGAAATACGAAAGAATCGCACTGCGTCAGCGGACATAATAGAATCGCTGATGAGATATGGTTTTCTCCTCTATCGCATTCATCATTTTCGGCGCCGCCATTGGTTATCTGATCTCGTGGCTGCTCACTCGATCCCGTTCTCAGGTCCTCGATGTTCGCCTTTCCGCGGTTCAGAACGATTTAAACCTCTCTCGCGCAGAAGCCCAGAAGCTGTCCAGCGTGAACGCCGACCTCAGCAACCGTCGCGCTACGCTGGAAGCCACGCTCGAACATGTGCGCAAAGCCAATGACGAAAAAATTGAATTGCTTGACCGCGCTACCATCGACCTTCGCGAAGCCTTTCAGGCGCTCTCTGCCGAAGCACTCAAAAGCAATAACCGGGCCTTTCTGGAATTGGCCAGGACCAGCCTGGAACGATTTCAAACTGAGGCCAGTGGAGACCTGAAATTAAGGCAGGAAGCTGTTGCCAATCTGGTAGCGCCAATCGGCGAGTCGCTGAAAAAAGTTGAAAGCCAGATCCAGCAGATTGAAAAAGACCGCAGTGAAGCTTATGGCGACCTCACCGCACAGGTCCGCTCTCTGATCGGCACACAGGAAAAGCTGCAAACTGAAACCGGTAATCTGGTCAAGGCTTTGCGTACGCCAACGGTCCGTGGGCGCTGGGGAGAAATTCAGCTTCGCCGGGTGGTTGAGATCGCCGGCATGCTTTCCTATTGTGATTTCTCCGAACAGGAAACAATCAGCACCAGCAACGGCCGTCTGCGGCCTGACCTGGTGATCAAGCTTCCCGGCGGCAAGAACGTGGTCGTCGATGCCAAGACGCCTCTGCTGGCCTACCTTGATGCCATTGACTGCACGGATGAAGCTCTTCGCCTGGCCAAGCTCAGGCAACATGCGCAGCAGGTCCGAACGCATCTCACGCAGCTCAGTTCCAAAGGCTATTGGGAGCAGTTTGAAGCCAGTCCGGAATTTGTCGTTATGTTCCTTCCCGGCGAGACTTTTTTCAGCGCAGCTCTCGAACAGGACCCAACCCTCATTGAATTCGGAGTCACTCAACGAGTGATTCCTGCTTCACCCACTACTCTCATCGCATTACTCAAGGCCATCGCCTTTGGATGGAACCAGGAAAAGCTCGCCCGCAACGCGAAAGAGATCAGCAGCCTGGGAAAAGAACTCCATGATCGACTGCGGAGTCTTGGTACTCACTTTGAAGCGGTTGGTCGCGGTCTGGACAAGGCCGTGGAATCGTACAACAAGGCTGTCGGCTCGCTGGAAACTCGTGTGATGGTGTCAGCCAGAAAATTCTCTGAACTCGGCGCGCCAGTGACAGACGAACTCCCACCCATCAACATCATCGACACGACGACACGGAATCTCACGCTGGACTTTGATGACGAGGAAGATAACAGTGCATTGCCGCCGGCTACGCCGTGAGTTTCGTTCGCCGGACGCACACACGACCCTCACAAACCCTGGCCTGAACAGACACCGAGGAATGCCGACTCGGGATTCTTCAGACCACCCAACATATCGTCATCCCGAGTGTCCGTTAAGCGAAACGCGCGTTTTCTTCAGCGCGTGAGTAGGACCGAGGGACCTTGTGCTGGATTTTCAAGGCGTCAAGAAAACACAATGTCGCTCACCCTCTATTCGGCAGCAGAAGAAAACGCTGCCTCATGAACGGGGCTCGGGATGACGAATCTAAGGGGTTAATAGAAAGCGCGCTTCAGCGCTAAGCTCCTGCCGCCTTCTCCAAACTCGACACCGGAACAAACACCCGCTGCTCCGTCACCGGACACAGCTTCTTGAATTCGCACCAGACGCAATGTGATCCGGGCTTAGGTTCAAAATCTCCAGCCGCAATTCCTTCTGCCACTTCTTCAATCTTCTGCTGGGCTGTTTCCAATTGCTTTGAAGTGCGGAAAGTCTTCACCTCGCCGCTGTCAGCCAGGTTCAGCAGCACCAGCTCACGTGGTTCCAGTCCCATCTGGCGCACGCCCATGGCATAAATCGAGAGCTGCAGGCTATCATCGGCAAAGCGGGCATCTTTGGGAGTGCCTGTCTTATAGTCGACCACTTTGACCGCATTGCCGTCGATCCTGTCGATACGGTCAATCCGCCCGATCAACTCCAGCTTGCCCAGGTTGAATTTGATCTTGCGTTCGGTATCCAGAACCTCAGACGATCCGCGTGGCGCGACGGCCACCAGCGCGCGCAACTGGACTTCGCCCTGGTCTTCATACATCTGCTTCTGCATCTGGTCTTCAATGAAAGCCTTGGCAAATTCGCTCTTAAAAGCCTTGACCAGATCTTCCGCGGTCATCTCCAACCCGTGTGGCGCGGGGTCGTAATAGTGTTTTAGGACCGTGTGGACGGCGTTTCCATACTGCATTGCCGCGGCGGCATCGCCTGGGATCTTCCAGTCACGCAGCAGCTTGAACTTCATCGGACATGTGGAATAGTTCTGCACCGTGTTCGCGCTGAGCGCCAGCTCGTGGGTATCAAATGCCGGAGGCATGCGCAGCCACGATTCGAGCTTTGACACCTCAACACTTTCTCGCGCGGCCGCTTGCGCGCTGACCGTACGCGTAGCCAGAACACCTTTCAAGGTTGGATCAAGCAACAGAGGCCGCATGTATCCTGGCGGTGTCTTATCTTTTCCGCGACCTGCACGCGTGGCGATGCGCAGCTGGTCACGGGCGCGCGTAATGGCAACGTAGAAAAGCCTGCGCTCTTCCTGCTCGTGCACTTCCTTCCCTTCACCCACGGCGATCGATCCCCGCAGAGCAGCCGGGAATTCGAATAGTGTTTCTTTGAAGCTGGCAGGAAATGAATTGGAAGTCACACGCATCAGCCACACGTGTGTAAATTCCAGCCCTTTGGCGGCATGTACGCTCATCAGCTGGACGGCATCCGGATTCTCCCGCTGCAGCTCATCCATCTGCTCTTCGGTATAAAGCGGAATCACCCCGCCCGCCTGATCGAAATATTTCAGGTAGTCAAGAAACTCCTGCAGTGATCCATTTTCCAGAAACGGTTTCTTTTCCCACGTAGTGGCGAATCGCAAAACAGCCTGCAGCGCTGGTTCTTCGTAAGCCAATCCGAACTCCCTGGCCAGGAATTTAAGCGCCGCTGCGGCACGGAGTTTCTCTTGCTGCACGAACTCGCGCGCGCTCTTCACCGCTTCCAGCACCGAACGGCCGGACTCCATCGTCTGAAGGACCCCGCGCAGCGACTTCTGGCTGCCGCCGCCGGCCAGCTTTTCCCTCAGCTCTTCGGCAACGATATCGAACTTCATCAGGGCACATACTCTAAACAGACCCTCACCGTCACCTGGATTGGCCACGGCACGCGCCAGCGCCAGCAAATCGCGCACGGGCCCCGTTTCCATCACGTTCATGCCGATCACGATAAACGGAATGTCCCGGGCTGCCAGTTCCTCCATCAGCTTTTCGCGATGGATATGCTGGCGATAGAGCACAGCCAGCGTGTTCTTATCACCTGGACGCGCATTGCTCCTCACCAGCCCGATTTCGCTTGCGATGTCGGCGGCTTCCAGTTCATTGGACTGGCTGATGGCAACGCTGACCTGTTCGTCGAAAACAAAAAAACCATTCTGCTGTTCGCGAAGATCACGAGCGGACTGCAACGGCGCTCGCTTAAACTTGACTTGCTCTCCCAACGACGGCACTGCCGGGTTCTGCGCAATCGCCGCGTAAGCCACGCGCAGGATATTTCCTCGCGACCGCTGGTTCTCATCCAGTGTGAGACCACGAGTAGCAGGAAAGCGGCTCTGAAATTCTTCAAAGGCCGCGCTCGATGCTCCGCGAAAACGATAGATCGCCTGGTCGGGATCGCCCACAACAAAAATGTTCTTCTCGGTGCCCGCCAGCAGCTCCGCCAGCGTGATGTTGCTCGAATTACAGTCCTGAAATTCGTCAATCAGGATGAACCGCGCCTTCTTTCGCTCGGCTTCCAGCAATCCCGCATCGGCTTGCAGCAGACGCACAGCTTTGCTGATCTGCATGCCAAATGTTCCCAGGCCGTCTCTTTCCAGCAAACGCATGGAGTGCGTATACGCCCGGGCAATCTCACGCCAGCGCAGCAATATCTCCGCGCTGCCCTTTTCTTCCACTTCCTTACCTTTGCAGTTGCGCGGCAACCCTGGACCGGGCACAAGACAATCCACAAATGCCTGAAACTCTTCGGGCGACACCAGTTCTTCATGGCAGCGATCAAAGAACGCCCGCAGGTCTTTCAGGAACTGTCCCAGGTCAGAGGCTTTGATAAAGCGTTCCAGTTCCAGATGCTTCACGCGCTGGCGAAGAAATACATACACGTCTTCCGGAACAAGTGTGTAAAAGCCCTTGCCGTTGCGCTGAAGAATGCTGTAGCAGTACGCGTTGAAGGTGCCGGCAAAAATGGGGGCTTTGCGCTTGAGCCGCTTTTCCACTCGTTCCTTAAGCTCAGCGGCCGCATTCTCGGTAAAGGTGATGGCGAGTATCTCATCCGGCTGCGCATGTCCCTGCTCAATCAGCCGGGCAATGCGTTCCACCAACACGGTGGTTTTGCCGGTGCCTGCGCCAGCCAGCACCAGCATCGGCCCGGACACATGCTCAATCGCCTCTTTTTGCTTCGGATTCGGGGAGAACGTGCTCGACGGCATGCGTGCTGGCATTATGACGAATATAAAGCGAAGGGTGCAACTGGAATCGTACGCTTAACTGAATTCTTTGTGGAAAACAAGACTGGAACAGTGCTATGTAGCGATCTCCGCCACGGTCACCGCAACGGCCGCAATCGCCGCGGTCTCCGCCCGCAGGATGGTATGACCTAACTTCGCCGATCGCCATTCGTGGTTCTTGAAAAGCTCGATCTCTTCCTCCGTCCATCCGCCTTCAGGACCAAAGGCCATTGCCACAGGGGGATGAGTTCCGGCAAGCGCCGCCTTCAATGAAACACTCTCTTCAACTTCGGAAAGAACGATGCGTGCGCCAGTCACCGCTGCCACAGCTTTCTCAAGCTTGACCGAATCCCCGATCTCCGGCGGCGATACCCTGCGCGCCTGTTGCGACGCTTCTTTGGCGATCTTGCGCCAGCGCTCCACCCGCTTCTCCGCCGCTTTGATCAGATGCTGCGCCGTCCGCGTGGCGACCATAGGCACGATGCGTGTCACTCCCAGTTCGGTGAGCTTCTCAATCGCCCATTCCATGTGGTCAAACTTGAAGATGGAAAGATACACGCTGATTTCGGGAAGGGCCTCAGCGGCAATCTCTTCGCCCAGGTGAAACTCCACCTTGTCCGGCGACGCAAACGTAATCGTGCCAAGACGCGCCACGCCGTCCGCTACCACGTCATACTGCTGGCCTGCCTGCGCGCGCAGCACCCGGAACAAATGATTTGCGTTATTGTCCACCAGGAAGGCGCGGTCGCCTTCAACCTTGTCGGCGATCCATCGACGGCGTGTCATACACGGCCAAGCATCACGTAAGCGGCAGCAGCCAGGCCAAGGTACAGGATTCCCAGCAGCCGGCTTTGGAACACCAGCGCATCCATGGTTGGAAACTGGGATTGAAAGAAAGCTTCAGCGGCGCTCAGCAGAGAAAACACTGTTCCAATCACGATCCATGACTGATGGCCCCATGGGCTGAAATAAAGCGATCCGAAGATCAATCCGCCCACCACAAACAGCAACGCGCGCCAGCGCATCCTGGTTGGCGTGGATTTCTTGAGTGACGCAAGCTGCAATTCGGCGAATCGCATGGGAAGCGCCAGCCGGATCGCGCCGGCCAGCCCTGCTACAACTATGATGAACCAGATGTAGTATCTACCCAAAAATTTCTTTTACCTTTTCAAACAGGCTTCGTGGTTCCGGCTTGTTCTCCATCACGGAAGCGTTACCCAGTTCTTCCAGAAGTTCACGCTGTTTCTTGTTGAGTTTGGATGGGGTCTGCACTCTGAGTTGGACGAACAGATCGCCTTTGCCCGATTGTTGCAGTGCCGGCACTCCCTTGCCCTTCACCCGCAAAGTTGTCCCGGTCTGCGTTCCCTCAGGAATCTTCAGCTTATGCTCGCCATCCAGAGTTGGGATGACGATTTCCGTCCCCAGTGCCGCCTGCGAAAACGAAATTGGCACCGAACAATACAGATCTTTGCCTTCGCGCTCAAAAAAAGAATGCGGTTTCACATGCAGAACGATATACAGATCGCCCGATTGAGCTCCGTACGGCCCGGAATCTCCCTGTTCCTGATAACGGATCCTGGTGCCGTCTTCCACCCCCGCCGGTACCGTGATGTCGATGGCATGCTCGCGCATCACGCGCGTCTCGCCTTTGCACTTGCTGCATGGATCGGTAATCACCCGGCCCAGTCCCTGGCATGTCGGGCATGTACGGGCCACGGAAAAGAAGCCTTGCTGGTAGCGCACCTGTCCGCGACCACCGCAGGTAGAACAGGCGGAAGGGCCCTTGTTGCTGGAAGAACCCGTGCCCTTGCAGTGCTCGCACGGCTCATAGCGCCGGACTTTCACCTGCGCCTTCTTGCCGAAAGCCGCTTCTTCGAACGTAAGGTGCAAATCAGCACGCGCATCGCCACCACGCTGCTGGCGGCCTCGGCCGCGCCCTCCACCAACGTTCACCCCAAAGAAGTCACTGAAGATATCGCCAAAAATATCGCCAAAATCCTGAATGTTGTTGGGATCAAATCCGCCGAACCCGTTGCCGTTTCCGCCTACACCGGCATGTCCAAACTGGTCATAGCGCTGGCGCTTTTCTGCGTCCATCAACACGGCATATGCTTCCGTGCACTCTTTGAACTTTTCTTCCGCAGCGTGATCACCGGGATTGCGGTCAGGATGGTATTGCATGGCCAGCTTACGGTATGAGCTCTTGATCTCCTGCTCAGTCGCCGTCCGGGTCACGCTCAATATTTCGTAGTAATCTCGTTTTGCCTGTGTCGCCAAATCTTCCTCTGTCACAATCAATATAAGTTTCGGAACTTCATCTTGCTCTGAAAGAATTGCTGAGTTCCATTCAAAGGGCTAACTCGAATTCCCTAATTGCGTCTTTCCGCGCTTATCTATTGCAAAAAACATTATCTGCGCAAATCCGTGCAATCCATGTACTCAGCGGTAGGGTTTTGCTTTTCAAATTGCCCGATTACCAAATTACTCAACTACCAAATGGGGGTAGCCCCTCCCCCCTCATCCCAAGATCTAAAGGACTTAGCCGATTCATCCCAAGCGATGCTCTGTGGCACAGCCGCCCTCGGCTGTGGCCGGCCATTGGTCATGGCTGAATGCTGAGTGCTATTTCCCCTTCGCCACCCTTACCATCGCTGGTCGCAGTAACCGGTCCTTGATTCGATACCCAGGTTGCAATTCTTCCAGAACGTGGTTGTCCGGGACTTCGTCGCTTGCCACCATCTCAATGGCTTCATGCACACGCGGATCAAACGGCTCGCCCTGGGCTGCCACCCGTTGTACATTCAACTTCTGCAGCACGTCGCCCAGTTGCTTGTGGATCAGTTCCACGCCCGTGCGCAGGTCTTCCGGCTTGGCCTTTGTGTTCTTCAGGGCCAATCCAAAGCTATCGATCACCGGCAGCAAAGCTCGGGCTGCGTCGGAGACTGCGTACGCCCGAAAGTCTTCATTCTCCCTGGCCGCCCGCTTGCGGTAGTTATCAAACTCAGCCTGCAAACGTGCCAGCCTGTCCAGCAGATTGTCGCGCTCTGCCAGTGCTTTCTCCAGATCGGAACCCGCCTGCTTCTTTGAAGCCTGGCTGATGTCCGCCACGTTCGACTCTGGCTTATCGTTCAATATTTCACCTTCGCCAGCTGCCGGAAGCTCGTGCTCCGGATCGTGCTTCTGCTGCTCCTCAAGATTGATTTCTGCTTGTCCGTTGGACTTACTCATGTCGCCTGCACCTGGTCTTCTAATGGGGATTTTCTTCACGCGTTTCCGTTCAGCAACTTGTCAAAAAGCTGCGCGATATAGGAAACCGCCGTAATTGTGTGCTGGTAATCCATCCTGGTAGGGCCAATCACAGCCAATGATCCCAGCATCTCATCGCCGACGCGAGCGGGCGCGCCGATCAGCACAAAATTTCTCATCTCTGGAACCGTCTCTTCCAGGCCAATCACCACACGCACGGCTTCCTGCTGCGTGTCCAGATAGGCTGAAAGCAACTCCGCCACCCGTTCTTTTTCTTCCAGCGTTTTCAACATCTCGCGCAACTGCTCGCGATCTTCCTGCTTGGCCACAAGATTGGCCACGCCTTCCACAAAGATGTTGCGGGAAGGTTCACCTGCGGCCAGCGCGCCGCTCTTGTATAGCTCTTTCAAATTCTGCATGAGCTGGTCATACTCGCTGCGCTCATGCTCAATCCGTTTGGCAATCTCCGCCTTCAGTTTGTCAACCGTCCACCCGCGGAAGTTAACGTTGATGTAGTTCGCTGCCGTATCCAGTTCAACCTGACTCAGGTCCCGGTCCAGCTTCATCATGCGATCGTGCACTACGCCGGACTTGGTCACCACCACAGCCAGAACTTTGTTCGGCCCCTGGCGCGAAAAATGCACATGTTCCAGCGCGTTCTGTTGTCCGGTCTTCGCAATCGCTACGCCCACTCCGCTCGAAACCAGAGACAACACATGAGACGTCCTCTCCAGAAACTGTTGGATGTCCACCGTGTCCTGAAGGGTCGCAGAAATTAGGCTCTGGTCGGCAGGCGAGATCAGCGCCTTCCCGGAAATCTGGTCAACGTAGTACCGGTAAGCCTGTGCGGTCGGCACGCGACCGGCCGAGGTATGGGGCTGCTCGAGAAAACCGGCATCCACCAGATCAGCCATCACATTTCGGATCGTAGCCGGACTCAGTCCATCCTTATTCTGCCGCGAAAGCGTACGCGATCCTACCGGCTCTCCGCTGGTGATGTAGGTCTCGATAATAGCAGTGAGAATCTCTCGTTCTCGCGGACCGATATGTCCTGAGTTGGGCATAAAAACACAGCAAGCCGTTTGTTTCCATCAGCTTAGATGTTGATTGGAGACAACACGGCTGGTTACATTGTAGAAATATTAGTGCGTTGTTGTCAAGATAGCACTTGGCGTGGGAGAGTGCTAAATAAGGTGGTCACCGGTTCTACGCCTTGGGCAGCCTGCTCGTCAGTCCTTAACCTTTAACGGCGAGCCGGTTCCAACGTCCCATCCGATGATTTTACCTTCAGAAAACTCGATCTTTGAGGCGCCATAATGCCAAACTGAGGTCTTCGTAACCTGTCCATTGGCGCCCTCCCAATAGCTTTCTGAAACCGAGTCCGGTGCGCCCTGAATCGAAAGGACGTCTGCCGGCGTAGCGCCTAACGTTAGGACCTTTCCACCAGCCGCAGGTCGTGAATCCGGATGTTCTGAATCCGCATGCCCCAAAGTGAGGACCTTCAAGGGAGTTCCAGCGCCGCTCTTCCAGCGCTGTACTCCATCGCCCGCAAAGTAAACCGCTGAATCGCCGTAGTGCCATTCCTTCTCGTTCGACCAGTCAGGTATTCCCTGCACCCGATAAACGTCTGCCTTGGTTGATCCCTGGAAAAAGTATGGAATCAGCCGCCTTGCTGATGCCCAGTCTCCTCGGCTCTCTTCTCCCAGAAACACAACCTGCATGGCATTGGGGCGTTTTGTGTTGGTCACTGGAGCGGTTCGCAATGATGCCTCGGCAATGTTTTTGGGGCCTGCATTGCCAGAGGTCGATGGGATGACGGTGTATCGCAAAATATTCAGCAAGATCAAAGCCACAAACGCCCACGCGAACTTAACGCCTTTGCCCGATCCTCCTACGGGCCGGTATTGGTAGTCGCCTTCATAGGGATCAACGATCGGAGGTTCATAGCTGGTACGGCGACGATATTCACGCCATTGCGCTGTTGAGCCTTCTGGATAGGTCCAGACTTCATGAATGCCGTCGGGCTGGTAATGGCGCAGAAAAGAGTACGCCTCGTTGACCGCCTTGAGTTTTTCCTGGGCCAGAGACTGTGCCTCCGGGTTCAGCGCAAATCGGTCGGGATGGCTTTCCTTCACCAGACGCAGATATGCCGTGCGCAGCTCTTTTTTTGACGCGCCCGGCTGAAGGCCTAGCGTGCGGTAATACTCCAGCGGGCTTTTGCGACTTCGCATTCAGCTGCCCCGCTTCTCCACGAGCGATCCCGGAAAAACGACTCCGCTCGGGAGAGAGGATATAGCTGATTATGCCACAGCTTTACACAAAGCTAAGCTGGCGATTAAAGACGTTTCCCGGACGGGAAACAACCTTCAGACGTCTGGCAGGATAAGAGATTTTGAAGAATCAAGGATCAGGCTAATGGCCAAGTACTAATGGCAATGGCTGCTCTTACTGCACCTGAATCACATCACCCGGTGCGCTGGTCTTCTTGACCTCTTCCACACGCGTGACCACGTTCTTCGCGAACTCATAAAGTGACTTGGCATGCGGCGACGTTTCTCCATCTAACGCCACAGGCTTGCCGCTGTCGCCACCCTTGCGGATATCAGGATCAAGTTCAATGGATCCCAGGAATGGCACGCCGAACTGAACAGCCGTCTTGGCTACGCCGCCCTTGGAGAAGATATCGATCTCCTGATGGCAATGTGGACACAGGAAGTGGCTCATGTTTTCCACCAGCCCCAGTATGTCCACGCGGGCCGTACGAAACATCTCGATGGCCTTGCGCCCGTCCTGCAAGGACACATCCGAAGGCGTTGACACCACCACGGCGCCGGTCAGCGGGACGGTCTGGAAGAGCGAAATCACCACGTCACCGGTACCCGGAGGAAGATCCACGACCAGATAATCCAGCTCGCCCCACTCCACCTGCTGCAGGAACTGCCGGATGATGGAATGCAGCATGGGGCCACGCCACACCAGAGGCTTGTCGCCCGGATTCAGCAGGCCAACCGATATCACCTTCACGCCAAAGTTCACTAATGGTTCAATGCGGTTCTCGCCCAGCACGCGTGGCTGCATATTGGTGTTCATCATCAGCGGCACGTTAGGGCCATAGACATCGGCATCCAGCAGTCCCGTGCGGTGTCCCATCTTGGCCAGCGCCACCGCCAGGTTGACCGCAACCGTGGTCTTTCCAACCCCGCCCTTGCCTGATCCAACAGCAACAATGTTCTTTACTCCTGGCAGCGGGAATGGACCCGGCTGCGGAGCTCCGTGCGTGTGTCCGTGTGCCAATGAGAACCCTTTCGGATGGAGCGTAAACCTTGATTATACGGGAAGCGGATTATGTACGTGTCTGCTTGGTTGACGCGAGGTCGGGTGATCGCAGGCTTGAGTGACATGAAGAACCCAGTCGCGAATCTCGCCCTCGCGGGGTGGAGCAGGCATTTATGCCTGCGGTAAAGATGGAAAGCAGTCGGGCTTCAGCCCCTGAGGTATTTTCACCCAAAGTCCACGGAAATGTTTTCGCCGATCTATGATCTCAACGCAGAGACGCGGCATGCCGCGTCTGCTCCGCCCCTCACAACCGTCCCATGCGGACTGCCCATGCCCTGCATCTCGAAAATCTCAATCTTCCACAGTCTTTCGGCTGTCCAAACCCAAAGCGCCGCAGGCGCGACCTTATGTTGCCCAGCGCCTAAACGCCGGTAGGGAATCTGCATCCAGTCGCTTTTGTTTTTTCTAGCCCTCACGGGGTGGAGCAGGCCTTCAGGCCTGCGGTAAAAGGACAAATAGAAATCTGGCTTTAGCCACTGAGGTAAAGACTTCGACGTAGAGACGCGGCATGCTGCGTTTGCTCCGCTCACAACCGCCCCATATTCTTGACGGCTGCCCATGCACAAAGCGCCGAAGGCGCGACAGAGCCTAGCCCCGTCCGTTCCCGAGGCGCGGTTTTCGAAGAAAACGTGCTGAGGGATAAGGGCGGGGTAAGTCGACAAATTAGACAAAACCTTGCTGCCGCAGGCCGGAGCGGAGCGACATAAAACTTAGCTTCGTTTCGTCACCAGCTTGCGTCTTTCAATCTCCTGATTCCGTAGCGCGCGCCGCCGGCCGGCATCTTCATAGCGGCGTTTTTCTTCGACCGTCTCTGGAATCACGGGTGACGCCGGACGCCGGTTCCCATGCTCATCCACGGCCACAAACGTCAGATAAGCCGACGCAACATGCCGCGTGGTCCCCGCCAGGTAATTCTCCGTCCAGCACTTAACCCCAATCTCAAGCGACGTATTAAACACGCGATTGACTGACGACTTCAAAATCAGCAACTCACCAATATGCACCGGCAGCAGGAAATCAATATGGTCCATGGATGCAGTCACCATATGACTCAACGCATGGCGGTGTGCGGCCATGGCTCCGGCAATATCGATCAAGTGCATTAATCGCCCGCCCAGCAGGTTGCCAAGCTGATTGGTGTCATTGGGCAGGACCACTTCCGCCATCTGCGATTGTGATTCGCGCACAAAGCGCGGCTTCAAATTAACGTCAGTACTCATGGAATTATTCTATCGCTGGGGCAAGGTAGAGGAAGCTTTATGCCTGCGGAGAAGTTACTTGGAATCGCCTTCAGCTCCCGGGGAAGGAACCTTGGTCCTCGGACGTCTTTCCAGATATGCCGACAGATAACACTCGGCCTGCCGCTGCACGCACACATCATTTAAAGATGCAGTCCACGCGTGCGCCAGGCAGTCATATTCAACCACGCCATGTTTTATCGGTTCGTGTGCGCGTTCATAAACAAACTGAAGGATGATTTTTGTGCCTTCATCCTTGCCCAGAGCGAACCGTACGCAGTCAGCGTAGCAGTCTTTGGGCATTTTCTCGCAACCCTTCGCATAACCAAGATTGCAGTAGTCGCGCTGCTCGTCATCCGTGGGCGTCACTTCGATCCCACCGGCGTGGCATGTGCCGCAATAACCCGCGCCCAGGGGCAAGCGGGCCGGGAACGCCCAGCCGATGGCAAAGGACCTCTCGATGGGATAGAAAAAAGGACAAGCCACAATAAGCCCATCTTAGACCCCTAGTCTGTGGATTGTGTACAATTTTTTCTGCCATGACCGAACTCAGCCGTATGGAGATGCTCGCCGCCTTTCTGGAACAGAACCCTAATGACGCTTTTGCCCGCTACGGTCTGGCCATGGAGTACTCCAAAGCCGGACAGACGGACAAAGCCCTGGCAGAGTTCAACAACCTGCTCAAGCTGCATCCTGACTACACCAACGGCTACTTCATGGCTGCACAGACGCTCGAACGCATCGGCCGCCGCCCCGAAGCCAAAAAGATGCTGGAAAACGGCGTGGAAGCCGCCAGGCGCACCGGCAACAAACATGCTTTGTCAGAGATGTCAGGAATGCTGGAGGAACTTTCCTGATTTGTTTTTTATCCCGAGCGCGAGCGAGGGATCCCTATTGCAACGATAACCCATCGGGCTATAATTCCAGTCACACTCAACTCCAAGAAGCCCTTCAATGCACCGGGCCATGCCGTTCACAACCCTCGAATGCCGCAACCACTAAAGAGTTGAGATTTCACCAACTACCAAGTACCAACTACCGATTTACTTCCCCGCTGCCTCCGCAATCACCTGTGACGTGGGTTTCATGTTCCGCTTGAGCGTTCTCTCAACCAATGCCGGCGCATTCTCATGCAGCTTGATGAACAGCCAGTAATACCACGGCGTTACAACCTGTCTCTTGCGCTTCAACAGGCCATCCAGCGTGTCTTTGGCCACCACGTCAGGCCCTACGCCATATTTAACTGAGCTGCCTACGCGCTGCGCGTTGCTTCCCTGCACCATGTTTTTGGCAAAGTCAGTCGCGATATATCCCGGACACACCGTGAGCACGTTGATGTTATAGCGTTGCAGTTCCATGCGCGCAGCCTTCCCCAATGCATTCAGCGCGTGCTTGGTGGCGCCATATCCTGACATATAGGGCACGCAGATATGTCCGGACACTGACGAGATGTTTAGAATGTCGCCACCGCCCTGCTGCCGCATGATCGGGATCACCGCCTGCACGCACTCCATCACGCCGAAATAATTGGTGTCGAACAGGGCTCGCAGCTTGGCCATGTCCAGCTTCTCCACAGAATCATTCAGCCCGAACCCGGCATTGTTCACCAGAATGTCAATGCGGCCAAACTTGCGCATCGCCGCCTGGACGGTGGCGCGGACCTGATCACCCTGACTCACGTCGCAGCTCAGGGCCAGCGCATTCTCTGCTGTGCCGCCAATGCGCTGTACCGCCGCCTCAGTCCGGGGCAGGTCTCGTGCACACAACACAACCCTGGCGCCTTCGCGCAAAAACAGCTGCGCTATCGCCTCGCCTATACCCATGGACGCGCCCGTAATCAACGCTACTTTGCCTTGCAGTTTTCCCTGAGAAACACTCATGGAGAGACTTTGTAGTGGGTCAACCGTGCTAAGTCAAGCTGGTTTGCGTTCAGTTCTGCGGCAAACCACCATGCACCAATCGAACGGACAGCTTGATGGCCGTCAGGGTCTTGCCACCGACCTCAACGCGACATTCAATCTCCTGCATCGCTTTGCTTTCGGCCCTGGGAGCTTCCGCGGTCAGTTGCCAGAAATAATCGCCTCCCGGATCAAGCACCACGCTCCCGGTGCCGCTCTGCGTCGTCCAGCCATCCGGAGTGACCAATGAAATCTTCATCGCCTTGGCGCTCTCCGAATGATTGTGCAACTCCAGCGGGATAAGCAGCGTCGCACCATACTTGATGGCGATCTCAGGATTCGCCGGTTTCGGCAACTTCGTCAGCCCATGCGCACGCCAAAAGTTCTCATAGAATCGCCACGGTCCTCCCAACTCCGCGGAAACCGCCGGCAGCGGCTCGCCGGCCTCTCTTACCACCGGAGCAAACGGAATCGGCGCTGGAGAGATTCCGGCAAACACGTCGTCCGTCACCTTGCCCGGCACATGCGATTTGCCCAGCGTAAAGCTGCCATCTCCACCCCAGTTCTTCTCCTGCTCCGCAACCTGCTTCTCATCCATCTTTTTCAGGCCTTCTATATAGCTGCGATATTGCGTCATGTGGTACTTGAAAGTTTCAAAAGCCGTGCGCCAGTAAGGGAGTTTAAGCGCGGCGGAAACGCCATTCGTTTTATAGGTTGGACCGGTATTCTTGAAGTCAGTGCTGCCACCGGAATCAGGAACATAATAAAGCTTCTTTGCCTGCCAGGGTTGCAGTCCATCCAGCAGTGTTTCATTCACCTTCACCGGCCCCGAAAGTTGTGCGGGATACACCGCCGGATCGCCGGCCATATCGAATGCTTCCGTGGCCAGCACACCAGCGGCCTGGTGGTCGCCATGGTTTTCACCGATAAAAAATCCAGGCATCCAGGCAAGAATCACCTCAGGGCGTGTCACTCGCACCATCCTGATCAACTCTTCCTGCACCTCGCCGTGGTGCCAGTTCGACAATGACTCCAGAACGTTCTGGCTCGGGGTGTCGCGTCCGCTCAAAAACCAGACGTTATTAATCCCCACGCTTTCCAGTGCATGTCGCAACTCCAATTCACGAACCGCGCCCAATGACTGCGCCCGCTCCGGCCCCATGTTGTTATGCCCGGCTTCACCGTGCGTTGTGTAGATCACGGCCACGCTCTTGTGCTGGTCCATAAGTTGCACCAGATAGGGCACCACGCCGGTTTCATCGTCAGGATGCGCAACCACCAGCAGCAAATCCATCTTAAGGCGATCGTCAGGCTTCAGCAGCGGTGGTGTGGGAGATGGCGTAGCAGTTTGAGCAGAAGCCATGCTGATGCCGGCCAGGAGCAGCAGAACACAGGCGAAGGTACGGTTCATGTTTTCCATTCTGAGAAACAGAGGAGCATTCGGAAGAGTAAATTCAGGTCGTTGACGATTCAACTTTTTATGATTTGGGCTCCGGAATACGCGATGAATGTCCCGCCACCAGTTCCCAGCGTTCACGTCGCCAGACAAATACATCGGTAAACCGGCTTTGGCGGATCACGGTCTTTCCTTCTTTGTTATTCGCCGTCGTCGTCACCTGCCCGGTTACCACCGCGGAGTTTCCGTAAATACGCACAAGCGGTTCATTGACTTCGTACTTGCCATCATGTTTCCGGCAATCCTTTTCACCGGCCATGTCTTGTTTTTTGTCAGTCAAGCCGCCATTGGCATCGGTGAACAGGAAATCTTCGCCTTCAATCCGATCAAAGTACTTGTAGTCGCAATCCAGATTCGCCCGTCCAATCTCCTGCTCAATTCTCACCAGGTCATTCCTGATCTGTTCGGGAGATCCGGACGGCGTGCTTTGAGCGCGGGATTCAGACGCCAGACAAAGAATCAACAGGCCCGTGAGCATCGTTACAAAAGGAGAAAATTTCATTCAGACGAGTCCTCTGGAGCGTTAGATGACATGAACAGGATTTCGTGAGCGAACGACGGCTTCACCTCTCAACGCGCCTCGCGCCGCGAAGGCCTCTTTGCAGACGTCTGCGATAGAATAATTAAGTGAGCCTGCTGCCCATATTTCCGCTTGAACTGGTGCTCTTCCCCGGAGCTCCATTACCTCTCCACATTTTCGAACCCCGTTATCGCGAGATGATCACCGAGTGCATGGAGCAGAAAAAGCCCTTCGGCCTGGTGCGCGCGCGGGAAAACGCAGTGGCTGAAGTTGGATGCACCGCGGTGGTTGTCACTATCTCCAAACAATATGAAGATGGGCGGATGGACATTGATACGCGCGGCAAACAACGCTTTGCCATCGTAGAACTCAATCATGATCGTCCCTTTCTACAGGCGGAAGTCACATGGTTCAACGATGACGAGCCAGCCCAGCCCACCGAAGCTGAAAATGAGACAGCCATTGAACTGCACGAACAGTTCCTGGAAGTCCTGGGCCAGAGCGCTGAGGTGGATCGTGATAACCGGCCCATCTCGTTTGAGCTCGCGCGGGAATTGCCCGTCGATCTCGATTTCAAGCAGACTATCCTCGAAATGAAATCGGAAGCCGAGAGGATTGAAACTCTGGTGGAATACTATCGCGCCACGATTCCCAAACTTGAAAAAAACATGCGCGCCCGGGAAAAGGCCGGCACTAACGGTCACGTGCACTAAACGCGAGATCAGCATTGCAGAAGATGAATCGCGGGCCTTCCGTCATACATCAAAAACCGGAACGATTTAATCGAGGCGTATAATCTAACGCCAGAGGCCCCTTCATGAATCTTCCGACTACCTTGGGCGAGCTCAGGAAAAGTACTTTTTCCGAACAGAGACTCCGGGCACGCAGAACCAAAGACGAACTCAGGGACAACCTGATTGCCCGTATTCGCTCGGGTGAAACCATCTTCCCCGGAATCATCGGTTATGAAGACACCGTAGTTCCTCAACTGATTAACGCTGTACTATCTCGTCATAATTTCATTCTGCTTGGGCTGCGTGGGCAGGCCAAGAGCCGCATCCTTCGCGCGCTTACCACTCTTCTCGATCCCCAGACGCCGTTCATTGCCGGATGCGAGATCCACGATAATCCTTACGATCCCATCTGCAAGCCTTGCCGGATGCTGCTGGCAGAAAAAGGTGACAGCACTCCCATTGCCTGGCTCACGCCCAATGATCGCTACGTCGAAAAACTGGCAACGCCGGACGTTACCATCGCCGATCTGATTGGCGACATCGACCCCATCAAGGCGGCTCGCGGTGGTCATGAGCTCGGCAGCGAATTCACCGTCCATTACGGACTGCTTCCGCGCGCCAACCGCGGTATCTTCGCCATCAATGAATTGCCTGACCTGGCCGGCAAAATTCAGGTGGGTCTCTTCAATATCATGCAGGAAGGTGACGTCCAGATTAAGGGCTATCCGATCCGGCTTAACCTCGACGTGGCGCTGGTCTTCAGTGCCAATCCGGAAGACTACACGGCCCGCGGCAAGATCGTTACGCCATTGAAAGACCGCATCGGCTCAGAAATTCGTACGCACTATCCGAGTTCACTGGAAGAAGGTATCAGCATCACCGAGCAGGAAGCCTGGGCGTTGCGTGATGGGCTTGAATTGCACATTCCCAAGTACGTGCGCGAAGTGATTGAGCGTGTGGCCTTCCTTGCCCGCGAAGACAAGAAGATCGACAAGCGGTCGGGCGTCAGCCAGCGTCTTCCCATCTCGGTCCTGGAAAACGTGATCTCCAATGCCGAGCGTCGTGCCTTGCGCAACGCTGAACACTCCATCGTTCCCCGCATCGGCGATATCTATGCGGCGCTCCCCTCCATTACGGGAAAGCTGGAGCTGGAATACGAAGGCGAGATGAAGGGCGCCGACACAGTGGCTCGTGAACTGATCCGCGTTGCCGTAGCCAAAACCTATGACGTCTATTTCAAAGACCTGAATATGCAGCAGGTTGTTCAATGGTTTGAACTCGGCGGCGAAATCAAATTGTCTGATATCGCGGGAGCGCAGGAAGTCCTGGACGGCATCAAAAATATTCAGGGACTCACGGAAAAGCTGGCTCCGGTTGGAATCAAGGCAAAAGAAAAACCTGAAGTGCTGGTCTCCGCGGCGGAATTCGTCTTGGAAGGGCTGCACGCGCATCGCCGAATTGGCAGGTCGGAAGAAAGAGTGTTCCAGGCAGACAAGCAACCGAAGCGCGCCGAACGTACCTATGAACGCGAAGAGGAAGAGCCCCGCGACAAGTTCCGCGGCCGGCGGCCGTATAACTGAGCTTTTGGATCTTGGATCTTGGTTCTTAGTTCTTGGTTTCAATTCCGAGCGAAGCGAGGGATCGCTCTTGAGTCGAGACCCTTGGCACGGTTCAGGTAGATCGATCTTGTCATCCTGAGCGCAGTCGGAGCAACTGCGACGTCGTAGTCGAAGGATCGATGCATGTTGTTTCCATAGCATTAACAAAGCTACTAGCTAGCAGCTGTCTTATGAAATACACCAAATTCTCCAAATACGTGGCCGATCTGGCCGACGAAATGAGCATGGAAGACCTGCTCAGCGCGCTCTCTGATTACATGCTTGAGTCCGGCTTTGAGAGTCAATACTCCTATTTCCAGCAGATGGACGAGCATTCTCTGGAAGCGCTTCGTCAGGCGATTCAGCAGGCGCTGGAGGCCGGTGATTTCCTCGATCAGGAGATGCGTGAACGTCTGGAACAAATGCAGATGGACGGCACCATGGACGAGCTGATCGAAAAGCTCATCGATCGCATGCAGCAGGAAGATTACATCTCCGTGGACCAGCCGCCGGATCCATCGCGTCCGTCCAGCGCTCCCGGCCAGACCGGCGAAAACCAGAGTGAAGTGAAGTTTGAAATCACAGACAAGAGCCTCGATTTTCTCGGCTTCAAGACTTTGCGCGATCTGCTTGGCTCGCTGGGACGCTCCAGTTTTGGCCGCCATGACACGCGCGATCTGGCTACCGGCATTGAAACCAGCGGCGCTTCCAGGAAGTACGAGTTTGGCGACACCATCAATCTGGACATCACGGAGACGCTCTCATCCGCCATCCAGCGTGAAGGCCTGCACCTGCCGCTGAACATCGAATACTCTGATCTGCACGTTCACCAGTGCGAATATCAATCATCTTGCGCTACCGTTGTGATGCTGGATTGTTCGCACAGCATGATCCTTTACGGCGAAGACCGGTTTACTCCGGCCAAGAAAGTGGCCATGGCCCTGGGTCATCTCATTCGAACTCAGTTCCCCGGCGATTCGCTTTCTCTTGTTCTCTTCCATGACTCCGCTGAAGAGATGCCTGTCTCTCAGCTGGCACGGGTAAAGGTCGGCCCTTATTACACCAATACTCGTGAGGGTCTGCGGCTGGCGCAACGCATCTTGCAGCGCCAGAAAAAGGACATGAAGCAGATCGTCATGATCACTGACGGTAAGCCCTCCGCCCTCACACTGGAAGACGGTCGGATTTACAAGAATGCTTTTGGCCTTGATCCGCTTGTCGTAAGCCAGACACTGGAAGAAGTTTCGCGCTGCAAACGCGCCGGCATCATGATTAACACATTCATGCTGGCTTCAGATTATGGCCTGGTGCAGTTCGTGCAGAAAGTCACGGAGATGTGCCGGGGCAAGGCCTACTTCACCACGCCTCAAAACCTCGGCCAGTATCTGCTGATGGACTACATGTCGCGTAAGATGAAGACAATCCATTAGGTTGCTGCTCTTTTTTCTTCATCCCGGGCAGAGCGAGGGATCCCTGCGGATCTGCGTAAATGAAGTCCATGTGCGGCTATGAGACTTACAAGAACGAAAAGGTGAATCGCCAATTGCAGTGGCTTTATGAAATTTTGGCAATGATGGCAATTCCGGCGATTTTTGCAATCTCTCTTCCCCGCCTTACTCCTGCCTCTTGGTTGCGCCTACCAGTTCCTGCGCCACATCGGTCACCAGCGGTTTGCGGAAACGACGCACCTTATGTGGCTCCAGCACGCGCACTCGACGCGCCGGCAATGTGACTGGTTCAATCTTTTCAAATCGCCCGCCGCGCACTTCAACTTTGAAACGAAACCAATCGGTGCGAAAGAGCCGGCCGGCGGCATAGAAACTTACAGATGCTGCAATCGGCCCGGCGAACTCCTTGCCTGTCAGGTTTAATATCCGCTCACCCAGATGGCTTGTCCACGCTGTTCCGCCGATCAGCGGATCATTCAACTGCTGCTTCTCCAGCGGCAACGGCCCGGCGACGTTCCGAAACTGAATGATCTGCAGCAGCACTGACGTTTTGGCAAGGTTCGTCACAATGATCTTGGCATCGGTGGCGCCGGCGCGCTCCAGGCGGATATGCAGCTCTGGCGCCCACTCGCGCTCAAACTGCTCGTGCGCGAGTTCCACCGTCCGATCTGCCGCATGAGCGTAACGAAGATTCGCGCGTGCCAGGATAATGCTCAAAATAGTTGTTACCACGGTTGCCAGCACTGGAATCAGGTTCACCAGCATGGAGACCGGGACGGAGTGCCCGTGTAAATCCATGGAACTTCCCCCCTCGTCGCGCGGAATGCGGCGTGTAGCCAAGATTGGCAAAAGCAAGTGCAGGGTCAGTGCTGCTAGCGTACCTGCATTATGGGCTCATTACGAAGTGCGCTTCGTCGCGGGTCTTTGGTAACCGTGGCGTAGCTTCTTAGGAGTGAGGATTTCCGCGCCGGCAGGCTTTCTATCTTTTTCATGCGTAGCTTATTAAGAATGTCGGGCATGAATTCGCCGAGCCAATTGGAGCCGACGCCTACGAAGACTTGAGTGATGGCGGCCTGATAGCCTCTGATCGTCGGACTTGGATTATTCGGTTGCCAGCGAGCGGCAATCGCTCCTGCTCCAAAAGCAGCCGCATAAGGCATCAGTTGTGGACGCAGTGACTTTTCGTCGCTGGCATAGGTCACGAAATTTCTGACCGCCGCATGACGCGTGCGCAACCAGAATCCGTCGCATCGGCAGCGCTCGTAACGAGGTTCCCATCCAACGGCGGCATTTCCCAATGCCTGCAACGAATTCTGGATGATGAATTGTCCTTGACGGGAGGCATATCTCTTGACGAACCCACCGGCATCGCGGTCCCAATCTGGCGGAGAATCCGCGCTTTGATCGCGTATAGTGAAAAAAACTGTTTTAGCGTAAATGCCGGGCGTTGTGTATGTCTGCCTTAGGTAGAGCTTAAACCTTTGCTTTCCGGTGAGCGAAGTCAATGGAACGTCTTTAGGAACGTATGCCCCGTAAAGCCAGTTGACGTTAATCTCATCTTTCGGCGGTTGCTTGGTTTGGCCGTGGCCTGCGGTCACCAGCGCCAGCAATAACAGCAGCTCGGCTCGCCCATTGACCTCGCGCCACATTACACACTAATCACTCCTGAGAGATTGTGAACTGATTCGTGTGTCGCAACTACTGTAAGAACTTACAATGGCCGGGCTATTCCCCTTAATGGCTATCCCTGTTGTTTAACGGCGGCCTCGGCCGCCTGAAAGCCGATCTTGGAGTGCTGACCATCGCAGAAGGGTTTATTCGTGGATCCGCCACAGCGGCACAGGGCTACGGCTGTCTTTCCCGCTATATCAAAGGCATTGCCGTCAGCGTCTGTGATCTTCAGCTCGCCAAGATCGCCGGTTACCAGATAAGGGCCATTTTTCTTGGCCAGGATATTAATTGCCATGCTTGTTCCTCCAGGGATGGTCCAATGAGAAGTTCAACGTCGAAATAAATCTATATGGTGCCGCGACTGGACGCAAGCAGTCCTGACCTACTTATTCTTTTTAAAAGCCACATTCACCAGGAGCTTGTCGCCTTCAACGTCCACGATATTGCAGAATGTGCGTTCGCCGCGACGCTCAAAATCCAGCCCGACTCTGGTGCCACCCACGCGCATGTTACGCACTTTGAGTGAGTCCAGAAACTCCGGCAACGTCGGATTCACTATATTCAGTTCTTTCCTGTGCGCGCTCGGACGAATCCCCAGCACTGACATCAGAATGAGAAATGCTGCTCCCGATGCCCATGCCTGCGGAGAGCACGATACGGGATACTGCACAGGATAATCAAATTCCCTGCGTTCTATGCCGCAAAACAGTTCCGGCAGGCGGTAGTCACGGAAATTGGTTGCGGCTTGAAACAGCGCAGTGAAAAGCTTGTTCGCCGGCTCACGAAATTCATACAGTGCCATCCCATGCGCCGTCATGGCATTGTCATGCGGCCAGACCGATCCCCGGTGGTAGCTCAGCGGATTAAACACGCGCTCTTCCTGTGACATCGTGCGCCAGCCCCAGCCGGTAAACATGGAGGGCTTCATGAATTGCTGTGTAACCGCCCTTGCCCTGTCCTGCGAAATCATCCGCGTGAAGAGTAAATGTCCGGGGTTAGACGAGATCACCTGACACTGTTTCTTGTTGGCGTCGAGCGCCAGAGCGTAAAACCCTCGCGCCGGCATCCAGTAAGCTTTCTCGAAACGCTTTGCCATTTCCGTGGCTTCGCGCTTGAGCCGGTCAGCCGTACGGACGTCACCAAAGTTGCGTAACAACGAAGCCATGCGATACTTGGCTTCGTATACATATCCCTGGACCTCACAAAGTGCGATAGGCGATTTTGCCTGTTCTCCATCACGATGCAGAATGGCGTCCCAGGAATCTTTCCATCCTTGATTAGCCAGGCCTCGCGGGGAGCGTCGCTGATATTCAACGAATCCATCGCCATCCAGATCACCGTGGTGATCGATCCATTCCAAAGCGCGGTGCGCGTGCGGAAGCATGTCCCTGACCAGCTGTTCATCGGCCGTCCAGTTGAATGTTTCGCTCAAAAGAATCAGCCAGAGGGGCGTGGCATCAACGGATCCGTAATAAGGTCCAAAGGGCATTTCGCCCGCGCGGGTCATTTCGCCTTCGCGATACTCATGCAGGATCTTTCCCGGTTCTTCATCGCGCCAGTCATTCTTCTCTTTTCCCTGGTACCTGGCCAGCACCCGCAAAGTTTCCACCGCAAGCTGTGGATTGAGAAAGAGTGACTGATACGCCGCGATCAGAGAATCGCGCCCGAACATGGTTGCAAACCATGGAATCCCCGCGGCAATCACGTGCTCCTTGCCTTCGGGAATCTGCAGGGCATGAAAATCACCTTTCGCCGTGCCCAGCAACTGATCGAAGATGCGATTGCTGGAATTGAAATGCGTAGAGTGTGATTCCCACTCCGCAAAGGCATCTCTGCGCTGGCGAAGCTGCTGTCCAAAATCCGGCCGTTGTGCGCGGGAACGCTTGCCTTCAACTTGCGGCACAATCGTGGTTTGTAACTGGAAACGCTTAAACGGCGGTAATCGGAGACGCCAGCGACCGGTAGTACCGTCTACTGAATCAGGTTGCGGCGAGAGATGAATGATCGTGTCACGCGCAATATTGTCGCGTCCCAGATAGTGAAATATGAATGAGTCGCCGTTTACGATCGGCAGATAGTAGTGCCCCGGTTCCCCTCTGGCGACCCCCCGCACCTGAAAAACGTCCATGAAATCAGCTTCATAGGCCAGCTCAATGTTGAGCTCAAGTTCGTGGAAGTTGAAATTCTCAAATGTCAGGTAGTCGTACAACGTGTCCGAGCTGAGCAGTTGTTCCCGACGGATGTGCACCGTGTTCTCAGGAATTTCGTAGCTGTCCCTGAGCGTGCTTTGGCCCGTCGTCAATTCAATTTGTGAGACAAACGTCTGCTCGGTGCTGGAAGAGAGCACAACCGTACGGTATCCGCCCACGCGCAGTTCCAGACGGCTCAGGAAGCGTGTGTCGTCATGAAAGAATCCCGAGTCGGGCGCACCTGGCGGCATGATATCGCCGGCCATGGTTGTGGATAGAAACGTTTTTCCATCGATCAACGTCAGGTTGTTGCTCTTGCGTGGCTCCGCATTTTGATACGCGACCCGGGGCTCCGGGTAAGGTGACGGTATTTCGATTAGTTCATTCTGTGGAATGACTACCTTTGCGCTCATCTTTATCTTTCCTTATTCTGGCCTGCGCTCGGGTGATGATTGTTGCTTATGCGACCTGGCTGATACTGTCCGAAATCGCGTTGTCTCCGATGATGGTGGAAAAGAGTTCGAAGTAATCGTCAACCATGCGTTCGGATGAGAAGAATTCCTCCACATAGCTTCGCACTGTGGCCGGAGCAATATCCAGGTTCTTTGCACAGATAGCCAGTTCTTTGGCCGTGTCGCGCACTCTGCCGCCGTGGCCTTCTTTGACAATTTCTTTCACTGATCCGCCAGGCAGAGCTAATACCGGCGTCCCGCACGCCATGGATTCAACCAGAACCAGTCCGAATGGTTCATCCCACTCGATTGGAAACAGCATTGCCATGGAATTACCCAGCAGCACATTTTTCTCCGTAAGCCCGACTTCGCCTACATACTCAATGAACTTGCCATCAACATGTGGTTTGATCTGCTGCTCGTAATAAGAACGGTAGACAGGCTGAATCTCTCCGGCAATTTTCAGGGGAATACCGGCTTCCTTTGCAATCTGGATGGCTAAATGTGTCCCTTTCTGTGGCGCGATCCGTCCAAGGAAACACAGGTACGGTTCTTTCTTTTCCCGATATTCGTAGTTTGAAAGATCAATTCCGTGGTGGATCGTCTTGATCTTGGACGCGCTCAGCTTTTTGCCTTGAAAATCGCTGATGGTGGCGAAAGTCACCTGCGGAAAATTCGCATAGTAGTCGTCCAGCATCTTCTCATACGCATGGTGTACGGTGTAGACAAAAGGGATATCAGTAAAGCGAGACAGGCATAGGCCGGGAGCATTATTCAGATGAATAATGTCCGCTCCATCGCGGAGCGCATCCTCTATCGCCCATGAGGAGTGATTCAGAGATTTGAGATTCGCCTCAGCTTCCCCTTCGATCGGCCACTCGTCCTCTTCATATAACCACTTCATCGGGACTGGAAGTGTGGATTCTCCGTTCGTGTACAGCGTGATGTCCACGCCCTTCCTGGCCAGGCCACCAGCCAACTCTGCGATAAACAGCTCAGTACCTCCGTATTTCTTGGGAGGAACTGAGATAAAAGGAGGCGCTACAATCGCTATTTTCATGGTTTGGGTATCATAAACGGAGCCGCTATAACCGCTATTCTCATGGATTTGGGTGTCAAGGTGCTTTCTTTAAAGATGCGCGTACGCAGCCACGTGTTTTCTCCACGACGCGCTCCAAATGCGCTTAGTACGCTTAGCCCTTGGCTTTTTAAACGTTCGTTTCCGTGATTTTCGTTTCTAAGCTTTTTGTTTTCCTGTGTGTGCTGCTTGCCGCAAGTTGGACAGCCCGCTCAAGTTCCACAGCTCTCGCTTCGTTGGTGTGAGCGGCAAGCACGCGTTCGCGCGCTGCGTGTCCAATTGCTTTCAATTCGCGCTCGGAGTAATGGAGAATGTAACGCGCCACATCGCGTCCATCCGCGGGGAGAAGAATTTCTTTGCCTGCAGTAAAGAAAGTGTCCAGTCCGGGCCAGTTGTCGGAAATGATGGCAGCGCCGCAGGCCGCTGCCTCAAAGAGTCTTACGGAAGGTGAAAAACCAGCCATCACCATTTCACGCCGCGTCACATTCAGTGTCATCCGCGACGAAGAATAAAACAGCGCATGATGTACCGGGTTGAGATGAGTGATCCTCCGCACATTCCCCGGCCACTCAAGCGAGTCAGGATACTGCGGGCCTGCCACAATAAACCGGCGATCGGGCAGCGCCGCCGCGGGTCCAAACAGCAGATCATCTATCTTGGGCTGCCGGTCCGGAGCATAGGTGCCCATATAACTCAGGTCGCAGGCGAAATCGGCACTTGGCGGAAGCGGATGGTGGCGCTTTGGATCAACGGAACAATAAAGCGGCAGGGCCAAAGGAGCACCGAAACTATTTTCGATTTCCCTCAGGAGCGGTCCACCGGTAAAGCTGAAATAGATGTCCAGTTCGGGCAAATGCCGCGGCAGTAAATAATCTGTCGCGGCATCCTGCCTGAGTGATCTGATTGTGATTGGCGTGTCGATATCGTAAAACGTCTTTACAGCAACGCCGGAATCAAGCACCTCATCCAGCGCTGCGATGCCGTCTGGGAAATACGATCCCACCATGGCGACGTCAGAATCCTGCAACTCTCTGCGCACGATCGGGAGCACCGTTTTCCAGTCATCATAGAATCGCATGGAACAAAAAGGCGGTTCGGGAAGATCACGGTTGTTCTGGTACCACTCCACATCCCTTTCGAAGAACACAATGCGGTGGCCGCGTGCGTGTAACGCGCTGCAGAGCGCTCTAAATGTGGTGGCGTGCCCATTCCCCCATGATGAGGTAATCGACAATCCGAAAATCGTGATTTTCATGTGTTACTCCGCCGATCAGGCCGCCACGGCACGCCAATCAGTCAGTGCATAGACCAGTTCCTCTGCGCGCAGCTGATAGGTATGTTCCCGGATCGCGCGCTCACGCATGTTCACGCCGATATCGTAGGCCCGCTCCTCCGAAGTTTGCTTCAGGTGACGCACAACATCTTCGGCGTTTGCCGCCACCAGAATCTCCCGGTCGGGAGCGAAGAATTTATCAATTCCGTGCCATTGGTCCGTAATGAGGCACGCTGCGGCTCCCGCAGCCTCAAAAACGCGAGTGGGCGGAGAAAATCCTACGCCCGCCATGGAGTCGCGGTTGATATTCAACACGATGCGTGCCGAGCTGTTCAGGCGATTGTGATCATGTGTCCCCACATGCCCGATCCAGCGAACATTCTTCGGCATCTTCTTGCTGCCCCAGCCCTCGCCGCCGAGAATGAATTTGCAATTGGGAGCAAGTTCGGCGGCGCGGAAGAAGAATTCCTCCACACGCTGCTCACGGTCGGGCAGGCGATTGCCGATGAACAGCAAATCGCAGGCAAATTCAGGGTCAGGCTTCACCGGATGATGTATGTCAGGATCCAGAGCGTTATAGATTGGTATGCATTGGGCAGCACCCAGACGCAGGTAGTGGTCTACCACGGCAGGCCCGCCACCGTAGGTAAAGATGAAGTCGTATTCCGGGATGTGCCGCCAGAATGGATCTTCATGATTGCTCTCCACCCGCGCAAGGGTGGCAGGGGCGTCCACGTCCCAAAAAGCAACCCGTGTCATTCCCGTACGGCAGTCGAGCACTCGCTCTTCCAGCAGTTCATCAAATGCGCCCACGCCACTGTGCTTGATTACCAGGTCACTGTCACAGGATGATCTGAGCAGCGCATGAAGCTCTTCCTCGCTTTTATAGACAATGGAGCGAACGTAAGAAAAATCTCCCTGGTCGGTCTTTTGCTGGCGGCCATAAACATCAGGTTCAGCGAACGTTACCTGGTGTCCAAGGCGGCTGATCTGGCGGTAAATTCCGCGATAATACGTGGCGGCGCCGTTCCAGTACGACGATGTGATGCTGGAACCAAAGACGAAAATCTTCATGCAATTTCCTCGCAAATGGATATCAACTGCTGGGCCCTGTGCGCGCACGTATGGCGCTCCCGAATTGTCTTCACGCCTTGTTCAGCAAGCTGCCGCCTTGCGCCGGCGTCGCGCAAGAGAACATTCAAAGTATCCTTCATTTCCTGGCCGTTGTTTACTAATAAAAAGTCCCGCCCTGGCTGAAACAGCTTTTCTTCATCGATCCATGGAGCACACACCAGAGGAACGCCGCATGCCAGTGCCTCAAATACCCGGATGGTGGGAATGCCGCTCAGGCCATTCGCATATTGGCGGCGAGGGACATGAAGCGTAACGCTTGAACTGGCATACACGGCGGGCGAAAGGAGGTTGGGAAGATAACCTCGATACTCAATTCCAGCCGCGGATAGTCTGGCAATTGCAGCTTCCGGATATCGCACACCATGCACCACTGTCTTCCTATCCGGCATGGCTGCAGCCGGCTCAACCAGGAACTCGTCCAGCTCCCGCGTGCGTTCCTCATCCCCCCAATTGCCAATCCAAACGATATCGATCTCTTGCGAATGATCCAGTGGCTTGAAATACTCCACGTCTGCGGCTTCATGGAGGGTCCAGCTTCTGGGGACACCAAAACCATCTGCATAGATGCGCCGGATAGCTTCGCCAAATGCCAGAACCCCATCAAAAAGATGGAGATCAAATTTCAGGATTTCTCCGGCCTGTGTGTACGCTCGATGGTGGGTGTCATGGAACAAAGCTTTGAAACCGCACCTCTTTTTCACGCCAAGCACGCTGTTGACCACAAAGGGATCGTTCCATTCGTGAATCAAAACGATATCGGCATCCTTTAGTTCGTCTTCCAGAAACTGCGGAAACGCTGCTTCGGACGATTGATAAAAGCGGATGTCCAGCTCAGGATAGGCGTGGCGGAAACCGTCGATGGAGAATATGGCCTTTTCGCCTTCCTCGCGTACCAGGTTGCTCAGTGACCAGCTGCCCAATTCCTCATAGCATCGAACGCTGTGTCCCATGCGCACCAGTTCGCGCATGAGTCCGCGCAGGAAGTGCGCGTTGCCATGGTTCCAGTCAGAGACCAGAGAGTGGGAAAAGAGCGCGATGCTGAGTTGCTGGTTCATCGTGCTCCAATACGCTCAGGAACCAGCGAATGATACAGGTCCATGTACGCGCTCACCATACGTGTTGCGTTGTAATTCCGGCAGGCATGCTGGTATGCCTTATCAGCCATCACTTCGCGCGTTGCCGGATCCTCGTTCAGGGTCGCCAGCCTCTGGCAAAGATGCGTCGCATCATTGTTGCGGAAGTAGATGGCCGAATCACCCCATAGCTCGCGGAAGGTAGGTATGTCACTGGCCACGAGGGCGCAATGGGAAAGAGCAGCCTCCAGAGGCGCCAATCCGAAAGGCTCATACTGGGAAGTGGCGGCGTAGACCGAAGATACCGCCAGCATTTCTGCCAGCCCGCGATCGTTCTGTTGCGGTTCCAGATGAATGTTCCCGGGAATTTCTTCCATCACGAAAGCATCCGTATTCGTCTCTGGATTGCGCTCAGCTCCCACAATGCGCACTTTTCCCGGCATGGGTTCACGCAGTAACAAAGCGGCGTTCTTGCCGCTGTCCCACAAGCGTCCAACCGAAATTGTCTCGCCGTTCTTTTGTGCGCCTGGATTGAACAACGAAGGCGTGCGCCCGTTGTAAACCACCTCTCCTCGAGCCGGCTTCAGATAGAACCTGTTGATCTGCTCAAGCATCCACCGTGACGGCGCAACGACGCAGTTCGCTTCAGCCAATCCCCTCGTCACTGCCTCGCGATACCAGCGCAGCCACGCCGATTCCGCCGGAAGGGTTTGATGCACAGACGACCACCAACTCAGAACATCACTGTGTGCCACCACCACGCGTGGCACGTCACACGCCAGCGCTCCGTAGTAGTACTGGCTGAAATGAAGAAGGTCAGGTTGGACTTCGCGGACGATTTCGAGCAGGTAGGCCGAAGAAGACTCCATGTCCTCTTCGCAGTTCTGCATCCACTCCACTTTGAAGGCAGTAGGGCGGTAATCCAGCCCGCGGACGCCTTCCATCCAACGCGCCTGCCCCTCGGATGGAATATCGCCGAAGCTGACCAGCGTTATCTTAACGCCGGACCTGGCCAGGCCTTTGACCAGTTCCTGTGTATATGTCCAGACACCGCCGAGCGTATCAGCGGTGATCAAGATATGCATCTTCCAGTTCCTTTAGCGGGACTGGTTTCTGCTCCTGGATATCGCTGTACCCTTTTTCCGCAAACGTTCTGGTATAGAAATCGTGCGCTCGTTCCCATGCCACATCGTCGGGTAGAGCACCAAAAGTTTGCTGATACAACGGACTTCCCGGAAACGGAAACATGGGTACTGGCTCGCTCACCCAAACGCCCCTTGATCTTAGATGCGCCTGCCAGTTCTGAATCTGCTTGCGATCGTCCTTCTCAGTCAAAATCAGATTGGCCTGCACCCAGGGAACCCGGCCGCGGGCATAGATCAATAATTCACTGATCCGGTCAGTCTTAATCCGGCAATTCTTGTTAAGTTCTTCGCGACCTGCCTCGGTAATTGACTCAATACCGCATTCCATGGAGATACAGTGGGCCCGGCCAAGCAGGTCCAGGCTTTCTTCATCCCAAAGGTCGATTCGGGTCTGAAACCCGATCTTCACCGGGCGTTCTGCAATTCCCTCCAGCAGCCTTCTCACACTCTTGCCGACGCCGAAGATCTCGTCGATGAAGTAGATATATTGCACTCCCCTCTGGATGAGAGTGTCGACTTCGCTCAATACGGCTTCTACGGTGCGTTCCCTGAACTTATTGCGAAATAATGTCTTATTGCAGAATGTGCACGACCATGGGCAGCCGCGTGCAAATTCCAGCTCTGCCCCAAGGCCATGATCCTGCGTAAACACGTGATGGCGATGGCTATGCTTCTCAACCGCATAATTCCGGAAATTGAGAGGTCCCAACATCGTCATATCTGTCACGCCAAAGGTCGGCGAAACGTGAATACCTGCATCCTCTCTGTAACAACATCCCACCACATCACTCCATGGCTGGTCCGCGAGTTGTGGAATCGTCTGGTCCGGCTCCCCGCGTAACACCACATCACAGTCAAGCTTACGCAAAGTAGCAGCCGGCGTAGCAGACGGGTGTGGCCCAATCGCGACCTTAACGGCGCGGCCATTCAACCCTTGAAACCATTCCATGGGTACGCGCAGCTCAGGTGGAGGACAGCGCCAGAATAAATAGGAGGGAGCCGTTGGGATGACCAGGAAGTCTGGTCCGAATGCGTCGATTCTCTGCTTCGATTCCTCAAGTGACAGGTTCTCTGTCTGCGCATCCACCACAAGCGCCTCATGCCCGGCCGCCAGCACCTGATCGTGGGCAAACAGCAGTTCCAGCGGCACATGCGCATCAGCGCAGCCAAAGTAAGTGGAGCCTTTGAAATTCCAGTTCGGATTGACCAACGCAAACTTCAAGCAACGCTCCCGGATGGTTCTGCCGCAATCTTTTCCAGTTGCGTAAGAGGCGCAGCCATTCCTGTCAGGACGTGTTGGTTCTGTTGCCAGAAAGCGCTCAGCATTCGCAACGTTTCATGAATGTTGATTTCAGGACTCCACCCTGTCGCATGCCGCAATTGTGTGAAGTCAGTGATATAGACAAGCTGATCTCCGGGACGTGACTCAGCCGAGGTGATCTCGAGTTCCTGTCCCGTCAGCTTTTCGATATGGGTGACCAATTCCCGCAGTGACGTGGTGTTCTGCATGCCGCCGCCAATGTTATAGATCTGGCCCGCCGTGCTTGCCTGGGATGCCCATAACAAGTCAATCGCGCGGATAAGGTCGTGGACACAGAGCACGTCGCGCACCTGGCGGCCATCGCCATAGATGACAATTGGCTTTTGCTGCAGCGCGGAATACAGAAAATGCGCGACCCACCCCTGGTCCTCGGTACCAAACTGCCTTGGCCCGGCAATACAGGACATGCGAAGAACGACGGTGGGAATGTCGTAGATCCTGCCAAAGTCACGCACATATTGGTCTGCCGCGCCCTTGGAACATCCGTAAGGCGAGTGGAAATCCAGGGGTTGCGACTCCGATACACCTTTGTGTCCGGGGTAAACATAACGACCTGGTTGACGCATGGGCTCGCCTAAACCCAGGTCGCCATAGACTTTATTGGTGGACGTAAACAGGATGAATGGCTTGTTGCCTGCCCGCCGCGCTGCGTCAAGGATGTTGAATGTTCCGCCCAGATTCACTTCGAAATCCAGTCGCGGATCAATGACGGAAGTCGTCACAGCTACCTGTGCCGCGAAGTGGTAGATTTCAGTGGCGCCATCCACCACGCTTTCAACCAGGGCCCTGTCCCGTACATCACCAATGGTTACGCGCAGGCGGTTCGAGCTTCCCGCAACTTCTTTCAACCAGTCAAGATTGTGCTGAACGCCGCGGCGCACCAGACTGTCAAAGACATGTACCTGCGCCGATGTCCGCGTCAGAAGGTGATGGGCAAGATTCGAGCCGATGAAGCCCGCCCCGCCAAAAATAAGCACGGACCGGTCCTTTTCATCTCTCTGTCGCTTGCGATCTTTCACCAGCTCCACGCTTTCATCCAACAACGTACATCTCCTTACGCGGTTAAACCGTAATTGCTCAGCTGGGCTGCCGCTTCTTCAGCCCGGTCTGTAGGCTGTTGTGACTTCAGCCATCCCACAAGTTCTCTCACTCCGTCCGCAAAGCGGATACGTGGCTCGTATCCCAGGTACTGGCGCGCTGCGGAAATGTCGGCAAAACAATGCCGGATATCACCGGCGCGGTACTTCTGCGTGAACTCCGCTGCAACCTTCGTGTGCAACGCATCGGAAAGAGCTTCTGCAACTTCACGAATTGAAATGGGCTCGCCTGACCCAATGTTTAAAGCCCGGCCGTCAGCGCTTGATTTCTCCATTGCCAGCAGGTTGGCCTGGACCACGTCTTCCACGCTCACAAAGTCTCGCATCTGCCTGCCGTCTTCAAAGACCAGTGGCGGCTTGCCATTCATCAATCGAGAAGCAAAAATGGCCGCAACGCCTGTATAGGGATTGGAAAGGGCCTGCCGTGTTCCATAGATATTGAAGTACCGCAGCGCCACTACGGGTAAGCCGTACGTACGTCCGTACAGAAGAGTCATCTCCTCCTGGTCTTTCTTGGAGAGCGCGTAGATCGAACTGCATTGCAAGGGCTTGGATTCGTCTGTTGGAATCGGCGTGAGCGTTTCACGACATGCGGGACATACCATTTCCCACTGCTTTGACTTTAACTGGTCGTTTTCGCGTAGTTCAGGGGCCCTCTCGCCGCAGTGAGCACACAGGTACTTGCCTTCTCCGTAGATTGACATGGAAGAAGCCAGCACCAGCTTTTCCACCTTCGCCTTGCGATTGAGAATTTCCTGCAGCAGGATGGCCGTGCCCTGGGTATTGGCGCCCATGTAACGTGATATCTCATACATGGACTGTCCCACACCAACGGCGGCTGCCAGATGGAACACAACTTCCGTGCCCTCAAGGGCTGTGCGAACAGCTGCCGCGTCCTGCATATCACCCCGTACTACCTCAACATCCCGGGAAAGATAATCCGGCATGCCGTCTCCATGGACCTGGGGTGACAAATTGTCAAAGATGCGTACCTGGTGACCGGCTGCAAGCAGGGCATCCACCAGATGCGATCCCACAAAGCCTGCTCCGCCCGTCACCAGAATATTTTTGGCCATTAAATTTTCGCTCCAATTAGCCCTGAATGGTTTTTTGCCTTGCTCGCGTCAGGGGGAGCATACCTGCGAACTGCCCATAGCGCGAAATCCGCGAAATCCTGGGTCCGCTTCGGCGGGCTGGTGTAATGCGGGACCACTCCCATATGCTCCGGCGTAAAGCAGAGAGTCAGCGTCGTAGTAAATGGCTCCAGGGCTTTCATCTGCTGATCAAACCATTCCTCGGCGTTTTCCCTGTACCAATCAGCCCAGCTTACTCCGGTGCGAAGATATTTCACACCAAGTCTCTTCAGCCAATCAACTGCCAGGTCAAGCCGGTGGTCGCGGTAGTGAAACCACTGGCAGATCCCGAGGCCATCTGGAAAATGGGCGGCTGCTTTTTTGGGGGAACCATCTTCGCGCAACAGCCCCATGTAGTAATGGCGATAATAGGCGCTTCCTTCCGCTTCCTTATGGCGAGTGGTAGCGCTCCAGGTGGCCGGTAAGTCGAGCAGACTGTACCAATGCACCCGGTCCACGATCGGCAACAGCAATTCAGCCGTGCGCTGAATCCCAAACGTCTGCACCTCTTCAGCCCCGAAAGAAGAAACACCGGCTTCGGAAACCCATACCGGCTTTTTCGTCACCGCGCGGATCTCTTCAATTTTCTTTGGCCATTCATTGATCTGCCAGTGGTTCCAGTCCAGCGGAAACCCGTGCACGGAGACCACGTCGACGGCGTCGAGCACTCCATGAGATCCCATGAGTTCAATGAAGTTGGGATCGATGGGAGAAATTCCGCCCAACACGATCGGAAGAGCGGGATTCTCGCTGCGGATGGCTTTGCTGGCGGCTATGATCGTCTCCGCGAACATCTTCCAGTCCGGATCTACTTTGAAATCCCAGTGAGACAGGTTATTGGGTTCATTCCACAGCATGACTGCTTCAACCATTGAGCACCTTCGCAGAGAGCCGTGCGGACCTAGAGCGTGCCGGCGAGTTCATGATCGAGTAGATATTTTCCATCTTTTGTTACGGCCTTCGGACGGCATATCCAGGTTTCCACTTCCGGGTGCGATTCAATCTCCAGACCGGAGCTTCGCAACATTGCCTCCATTCCACCATGGTTCGGGATCCACCAGTTCGTGGGATCACCTGCATAAGATTTCTCAATGAAATACATTCCCGGGAAATCCCGGTCATTGAAGATTTCCTTGTTCCAGAAATGGTAGTCATCCTGCAACTGTGGACTGATCAGCGAACCACGGATCATGGTCTGAAAAACCAGATGTCCGCTGACTTTCTTGATTACCTTGTCCAGTGCGAGAAGCGGATAGCGCAGGTGATAAAAGACGCCCATGAAGAGGACATAATCAAACTGTCCGGCAATCTGGTCAACTTCATAAACTGACCGTTTTTCGAATTCGATTTCCAATCCCAGAACAGAAGCCACGAAACGTGCTTGCGTCAGATAGCGGTCGTCAACGTCCACGCCCAGGACCCGGCTTGCCCCCCGGCGCTTGAGTTCCACTGAGTAAAAACCGGCATTGCAACCGATGTCCAGCACCGTGGCTCCTGACAAGTCCTCAGGCAGGGCGGGTGCAACATGTTTCCACTTGATGCGCGGGAAATCACCAAGAAAATGCCCGGGAGCCGTGGGCGTGCCCATCAGGTCGATATTATGAAACCATTCTCCCAGCTCCGAAATGCGGCTGGCCAGATCTTTGGATTGTTCTAATTTTTCGGGAGCATCGCAGGTCGCGACGTTGCTTGCATTGATAGCCATCGAGTGTAACGCTCTCTTATGGAGTTTCCTGGAATCCGATTCTTGGATAACCCTTTTAGAATCGCTGGCAGGAAAGTAGGATGCCCGGAGTGCAACCTGCGCCCGTTCACATCTGGCGTAAGTTGGCAACAGTCAATTTGCCGTGGATTGGTCGGCCGCGACCAGAATTATAAAGCTCTTCGGCCAGACACAAGATTAATGACAGCTACAACAAGGGCCACCACCAGGAGAAGGTGGATCAGACCTCCGGCAACGTGAAAGCCCCAGCCCAGCAGCCACAGAATTACTAAGATTGCAAAAATGGTCCAAAGCATACGTCCACCCCAGCGTGATAAGAAGAGAAGCACGAGCCAGCTTCTATCAGCTAGCTTCTATCAGGATGAGAAGCAGCTTCTCAGGAACAGGTTGTCCGGAGAAGCTGCATGGAGTTCATAGCAGGGGGTTTAGGCGGATTTGCTGCGCATGACCGGACTTGAACCCCAATTTTCAGTTTTTCCGTATTCTCGCAGCTTTCGGTAAAGGGTGGTCTTGCCGATGCCCAGGAGTCTGGCGGCCATCTGCTTGTCACCGTTCAACTGCTCCAAAGTGCTCATGATCGCCTGTTTTTCGATTTCCGCCAGCGGCACAATTCCATTGTTCATCACTTTAACCCCTGGGCGGACCCACAGATGAGCAGTTTGCACCTGGGGCGGAAGGTCATCTACTGCCAGGATGGGACCGCTCGCCGTTGCGGCCGCCCGTTCCAGGCAATGTTCCAATTCGCGAACGTTCTGTGGCCACTCATAGGCCATGAGCGTTTTCATCGCTTCCGGACTGAGGCTGTAAGTCAGCCCTTTGTCGCCACAGACCCGTTTGAGAATAACGTCAACCAGAAGAGGAATGTCCTGCTTTCGCTCACGCAGGGGAGGAAGTCTGAAATTGACTACATTGAGGCGAAAAAACAGATCGCGCCGAAACGTTCCCTGCTGGATCGCGGCCTCCATGTCGCGGGATGTGGAAGCAATCACGCGTATATCCAGCGCAATCGGCTTATTGCTTCCCAGCGGCTTTATCTCGCGATCCTGAAGCGTGCGCAGCAATTTGGATTGCATCTCAAGTGTCAATTCACTGACGTCGTGGAGAAACAAGGTGCCGCCGTTGGCCGATTGAATCAATCCGTCCTTCGCCTTGCTGCTGCCGGTAAACGCGCCCTTAACGTAACCGAATAGCTCGGCCTCCAGCACTCCAGGAGTCGAAGACGCACAATCCACGGCGACGAAAGGCCGATCGCGGAAAATGCCGCCATCATGAATAGCGCGCGCCAACCGATGCTTACCAGTACCGTTTTCACCCACAATCAATACTGGGTGTTTGCTCGAAGCAACACGGGTGATAATGCGCAGGATCTTTTGCATTTCAGCGGACTGCCCCACCATCCCCGTATAACCGGGGGCACTCTGCAATTGCTCCCTGACGGTTTGGTCCTCAGCCAGGCTGCGCAATTGGGTGGCTGCTTTTTCCAGAAGGATGCGCAGCTCTTCCACGTGAAATGGCTTTCGTAGATAGTCTGTGGCTCCGCTCTTCATTGCCGCCAGGACCGATTCCACGGTTGCCTGTGAACTCGTCATGATGAGTTCGGTATCGGGGTGCGCATGTTTGATGCTGCGAAGAAGTGAATGTCCCTCATGCCCGGCCACACGGGCCTCAAGCACCACCACGTCTGTTTTTCGAATCGCGAGATGGCCAAGAACTCCCGCTGCATTGTCTGTCATGAAGACGGAAAAACCGGAACTTTCAGCCACGGACCTGCATTGTTCCCTTGAATTACGGTCATCATCCACGATGAGGAGTGACAACTCCTGTGGCATTCTGCCATCCCGCAACGCCTGTTCTGCACTTGCCATAAACACCCGCTCTCTGCCCCGGATGCAATCAATTTTTCTGGTCTGTGCTGTGCGCTTCACCTCACGTGTTTTGCAAGGGGAAGGTTAGGAGCGAACTTTACAGCCACGGATCGGCGATCGGCGATCGGCTTTTCCATTCGCGCCAGTTTCGCTTTCAAGTGAGAACTTCTGGATTGGCGCTGCACTATAAGCGACCTCAGCGATGAAGTCTGTGCAGAAAAAATCGACCTTTAAAACAGAAGCTGACTGCCGTGAGATTGATGGTTTGCCATCAGTACCCTGATAAAACCGGTTACCATTGGAGGAGTAAACCCGCTTGCTCAAGGCAAATTTGCTCCACACCCATGTTCATTCCGCCCGCAATCTTTCTCACCCTTGGTTGCCTGTGAACGGTTACCTGTGAACCGTTGCCTGTGAACGTTGACCCCGGCACGGTCGCCGGCTGGCAGCGTTTCCTAATAGCTTTCGAAGCCTGATGCAGTAGCGGCAACACTTCTGTTCAACCGCGACTGCCGAATAACTTAAACCAAAGGTTGGCAGGCGGCACGCGTGATGAGAAAATGTTCTGTATTCGGAACAGAAAGTACAATCGCCGGAAGGACATCGGCTGCTCTGCCCCATTGTTCAAGCAGCGGATTTCCAGTTCACCATCGCGAGCTTGACTTAAGACAGAGCTACGCGATACCTTCGCGCATCGCAGCCAAGCAACCTTGGGGAGCCAATAATTTGCCACCGCAAAGAATTATCACCTTTACCACCGACTTCGGCTTAACGGAACACTACGTCGGAGCAATGAAGGGAATAATACACACCATCCACCCAGCGGCTCGAATCATCGACATCACCAATTCCGTCCAGTCTTTTGACATACTTGACGGCGCCATCGCTATTTCCCAGGCCTACGATTGTTTTCCCAATGGCACCATCCATGTTGTGGTGGTTGACCCGGGAGTGGGAGGACCGCGTCGTCCTGTTATGGCCACTGTGGGCCAATACACGTTCGTGGCGCCGGACAATGGCGTGCTATCACTTGTTTTCGAACGGGAAGAGCGGGTGGCCGTAAGGCATATCACCAGCGAACATTATTTTCATCACCCTGTCAGCAATACCTTCCACGGCCGCGATATTTTCGCGCCCGTCGCAGCCTACCTTAGTAAAGGTGTTGATCCTGCCAAATTTGGAGAGGAGATTACCGATTTCACCCGCTTCGCCGCCCCCAGGCCCAGGACAGCCGGGGACAATGAATGGAAGGCAATTGTCCTTAAGACGGACAAATTCGGAAATCTGATCACCAACATTACGGCAAAAGACGTGCCCCAGATCTTCAATGGGTCCTCCACCGGCTTTAAGCTGTCAGTGGGCAAAGCAGAAATAACCAAACTGAACGACACCTACTCTGCCGGAGCGCAGGGAGAGCTATTTGCAATTATCGGCAGCACAGGGTTTCTGGAAATATCGTCGAACAAGGCGCCGGCGTCCCGGCTGGCCGGAGCGGATAAAGGCAGTGAGGTTTCGCTTGTACTCAGTTAACGCCGCCGGCAAAAGCAGGCGGTATCACCGCTATACTGGATTCTGATGCGCCAGCTTCTTGTCTTCTTCTGGAATTCCACACGCGGCCACCACTTAGCTCCGTGGCGAAGCCCTTACTTGCGCTGGCGCATGGAAACCTACTCCGGCCTCAAGATGGATAAGATTGGTTTTTGGGAGTTCTGGGGGTTTCTCATTCGCGAGCGCAGGCAGCTTGGAAGATTCCTTCACTGGACATCCGAAATGGAGAATTACGCCCGTCCCAGGCCGAAAAATCCCTAGGTTATAAACATGCATGAACCAGGTGTAGAGGTGGCGCACGCGAACCAGAAACCGCACGTTCGGAACACCCGGCGAGTTGTTGCCATCCTCGCAGTTGGGCTGTTTATCCTGAGCCTGTTGCCGATGCCCTATTTGGCATCGCCATGCTGGGACGTCCGGGTTGCAACGAATGACGGCCGGGCGCTTGCGGGCATTAATGTCCGCCTCGTCTATCAAAATTACTCTACTGACGGCCGCTCGCATGAAGTTACTCTGACAACGGATGAAAATGGGCGGGTTCTGTTCCCAGCGCAGCACGGACGAGCGTTTCTAGTGCAACGGTTGTTTTACACAATCTCGTCGGCCCAGGCCGGCATTCATGCGAGTCTTGGACGACACGCATACGTATTCACGTTCGGGAGTGGTTATGAAGGAGATGCCGTCACTGGCAAGTACATCACCGATTGGCGTGGCACTCCCGAGTCGATGGAGTCCAGAATCATTGCCAGAAAAAATGGTAATTGATCCGGTCCTGGGGATTCCCACTATTGAATGGAATTTTCAAGCAGCCCCAAGGTGAGGCAGAAAATGGTTAATCACTCGATGAGATCGAATACTTCTTCACCAGATGCCGGAAAGAACGATAGGACACTTTCAATAGCTCCGCAGCGCGCGTCTGCACACCGCCCGCCTGATTAAGGGCCTGCTCCACCAATGACCGTTCAATATCGGCGACATATTTATCAAAGTCCAGTCCATCGAATGGAACACTGTGATTTCCATTCGCCGATGCTGCCGCCGCTCGCGCCCGGGGCGTATCGGAATCCATCTGCACTTGCAACTCTTCGCCCGTCTCAAGCGCTACCGCACGTTCGATTGTATTTTCCAGTTGTCGCACATTGCCCGGCCAGTCATATAAGCGAAGCATGGCTTTGGAATCTGCGCTGATCCGCAAAATACTCTTTTGTGCGGCGTTGGCGTACTTCTTCAGGAAATGTGTGGCCAGTAGCTCGATATCGTCACGTCGCTCCCTTAACGGAGGCACGTTGATTGGAATGACGCTCACGCGGTAAAAAAGGTCTTCGCGAAAAGTGTTGGCCGTTACCATGCCGCGCAGGTCCTTGTTGGTGGCCGCGATCACGCGCACATCAAAAGCAACTTCCTGCACACCTCCAACAGGACGCAACGTACGTTCCTGCAGGACACGAAGCAGTTTCACCTGCATTCCGATGCTCATCTCGCTGATTTCGTCCAGGAAGATCGTTCCACCGCTGGCTACCTCAAAAAGGCCGCGCTTATTCTGGCTGGCGCCGGTAAAGGCGCCTTTAACGTAGCCGAATAGCTCACTCTCCAGCAGCGATTCCGGAAATGCTCCGCAATTGATGGAGACAAACGGCTCGCCGGCGCGCGGTGAGCACGCGTGTACCGCCCGCGCTACCAGTTCTTTTCCTGTTCCGCTCTCTCCATAAATCAATACGGTACTGCCAGTGGGAGCAACGGTGCGGATGGTGGATTTCAATTTCTCGATCGCGGTGCTCTTGCCAATCATGTTCTCCAGCGAGTTACGCGTCGCCGCATCCCGCTTGAGAGCAAAGTTCTCCCGCTGCAGGCTCAGGGTCTCCAGCGCGCGACTGACTGAAATCTTGAGTTCATCGAGCAATCCCGGCCCTTTATGGATATAGTCGAACGCGCCGCCCTTGACCGCCTGCACCGCGGCTTCGTAGTCTTCCACCGCCGTAATCAGAATCACTGACGTTTCCGGCGAACTGTGCCGGGCAAAACGCAGTACCTCAATGCCATCGGTCTGCGGCATTTTGATGTCGCTGATCAGTACTTCGTAATTGGCGGAGCTCAGCTTCTTCATCGCCGCATCGCCGCCATTGACCGTTTCCACGCGATGGCCGTCTTTTCGCAGCGAGATATCGAGCATCTCGCATATGGAACGCTGATCATCACAGACCAGAATGCTAGCCATGCGAGACCTCCGCGTTCGCCATGTCCGGCGCAGGCGCCGGCTCTTCTGCAGCTTTCGCGTTCAGCAGCTCCAGCACAAACTCCGCGCCGGTGCCGGCAATGGAGTGGGCATATACCTTTGCGCCGTGGGCCTGGGCAATCTGGTACACGATCGCAAGCCCCAGGCCGGTCCCGCCTTCAAATTGTGATTGAAACGGCTCGAAAATCTTGTCCATCATGCTGCGCGGAATCCCTGGACCGGTGTCCCGGATCCCAACGCGCCAGAAATCACCCACGGCCTTTACCGAAACGGTGATGGTTCCCTTGCCTTCCATGGCGCGCACGGCATTTTCCAGAAGGTTCCAGATGACCTGTTTCATTCGGTCGCCGTCAATTGCGGCAAATGCTTCACTCTCGCTGTATTCGCGGACCACCTTCAACTCAGGCGACGCGAGCCGGTTCTGAAGAAGTAACAGGGCATCTTCCAGCAGAGGAATCAGGTTCATGCGGGAAAGCTTGTAGCTCTTTTCCCTGGAGTAAACCAGGAAATCCGAGATGATGGAATTCAGGCGCGTGGACTCTCGCGTGATGATGTCGACCAATGTGCGCTGTTCCTCATTGAACGGCGAGATGCTGGAAAGCACCTTGATGGACCCGGAAATGGAGGCCAGTGGATTGCGAATCTCGTGCGCGATGCCGGCGGCCAACCGGCCCACTGCGGCAAGCCGGTCGCGCATCCGAATCTCCCTTTCGAGCCGGCGAAGTTCTGTCCGGTCTTCGAACGTGTAAACGTAACCAATGGTTCCGTGCTCAGGGACAATCAAAGCCGTAACATTGATACCGAAGGTCTTTTCCTTGCCCGCGGGCGTTAGTCCACGCACTTCACCCTGCCCGGACTGCGCTTCCACATGTGGCAAGCGGTCAAGAAACAGCTCAGAAACATAACGGCCGTACACCGAGGACGGCGTGCGTTCCAGAAGCTTTTGTCCCGGGGCGTTCATCAGAGTCACGCGCCCTTCCAGGTCCGTCGTAATAAGCCCGCTACGAATGGAATGGACCACGTTCTCATGCAGTGCTTGAAGGCTGAGTAGCTCGCCGCTCTTGTCCTGCAACTCAAGGCCGGCCTGGCGAAGTTTTGTCGCCAATGCACTGGCGAGATGGGCCACGGCCATGTAGGCGAAAAAATTGATAAGGATGACTGCCAGCAAAGACTTGGAATCGCCGCGCGGAGAGAGCTGGTAGGTGGGAAGCTTGCCAAAAAAATTCAGCTCCAGCAGCGATCCAAATGAAATAAAAGAAACGGCTGCCGTTAGATAGGCCCAGTACCGCGGCAGCAACACGCTGGCCACGATAATCACCAGCGGGTAAAGACAGTTGTAAAAAGTGTCTATTCCGCCAGTAACGTAAACAACGGCCGTTACAAAGGTCAGGTCGGCAAAAATCTGCGTAATCGCCTGGACCCGGTATTCCTGTGACAATGAATGCAGAAGAATAAAGAACCACGAAACCGTGTACCAGACCACGATGATCCCAATGAACAGGCGGACGGGTACATTCGTTGGCGTCAGGTAAGCGATGGCCAGCTCAACGATCAGCAGGAACGTAATAATGATGATGCGGACCTTGACCAGCCATGCCAGCCAGGCCCGCTCATTGAACTTTGTGTCGCTCATCTCCGCCTGTTTTCGTAAAGGTTTACACGCCCTGCTTAAGACAGCTTGGCGATCATTGAGAACAACGGCATGTAGAGCGAAATCACGATTCCGCCGACAGCCACGCCCAGGAATCCGATCATGATCGGCTCCAGTAATGTCAGCATGTCCTTGGTCGAAGCATCCACTTCATCTTCGTAGAAGTCAGCGATCTTCTGCAGCATGGCGTCCATTGCGCCCGTAGCTTCGCCCACGCCGATCATCTGCGTCACCATGTTCGGGAAAACTCCACATTCCTTCAATGGGTCCACGATGGTCCGGCCTTCTTCCACCGCCTTGCGCACCTTCATCAGCGCATCTTCTAGAACGGCGTTACCCGAAGTCCTTGCAGTGATGGCCAGGCCTTCGAGGATAGGGACACCGGAGGTGATAAGAGTGCCCAGTGTGCGAGTAAAGCGCGCCACGGCAATCTTACGTAATACCAGCCCCAGAACCGGCAGGTTCAGCAACATCTTGTCAAACATATACCGGCCCTTCGGGTTCTTGCGAATCTCTCTGACAGCGATGACCAGAGCCACGAGGAACAGTAGCACCAGCCACCAGAACCGACCGACAAAGTTGCTGAGCCCAATCACAATTTTCGTCGGCAACGGCAAATCTACCTGCATGCTGCTGAACATGTTGGCGAAGATCGGCACCACGAATTTCAGCAGCGCGCCAACCACCAGCACCGCCATGCTGATCACGGAAACCGGGTAGATCAACGCTGACTTGATGGCGGATTTCAGTTTGACGGACTTTTCCACATAGGTGGCCAGACGCTGCAGAATGGTATCCAGAATACCGCCCGCCTCGCCGGCCTCAATCATATTGGTGGTCAAGTCATCGAACAGCTTGGGATATTGGCGCATGGCATTGGAGAGCGTTGAACCGCCTTCCACTGTCTGCCGTACTCCGGTCAGGCACTTCTGGAAATACTGGTTTTCCTGGTTGGCGGCAAGGATTTCAAGACACTGCACCAGAGGCAGACCGGCATCGATCATGACGGAAAATTGCCGGAAAAAAACGGCAACATCTTTGGTGGCAACTTTGGCCTGGCCAATTTTTGGCAGGGCAAACTCCTTGCCCTTCTCCTTAATGGCGCCTGGAGTGATCCGCTCGCGACGCAGAAGCATGGTGACGGCGGCCTTGTTATCCGCCAGCCTCTCACCAGTGATCCGCTTACCCTGTGAATCTGTACCTGTGAACGTAAATACCGGCATACCGATGACTCCTCTCGAACTTGTTGCCTACCAGCAAAAAGGGTTCTGAGTGTTTAACGCCGTACTGGCGCCGCTGCATTCGCCGCTGCGATCTTGGTTGCGATCACGCCACGGTTGATCATGTCCTGCAATTCGTCTGGCATGGAAGACCGCTGTAACGCAGTCTCCAGCGTAATTTGCTTGTGAAAATACAGAGTCGCCAGCGCCTGGTTGAAGGTCTGCATACCAAAGCGGTCCTGGCCAGACTGCATGGCCGAATAAATCTGGTGAATCTTGTCCTCGCGAATCAGGTTGCGGACGGCTGCATTCGGCACCATGATCTCCATGGCCATGACTCGTCCGGCCCCGCCCACCTTCGGCAGCAAGGTCTGGCAACAAATACCTTCCAGAACCAGCGACAGCTGGGCCCGAATCTGCGATTGCTGGTGGGACGGAAAAACGTCAATGATACGGTTGATGGTGGAGGCCGCGGAGTTTGTGTGCAGAGTCCCGAAGGTCAAGTGGCCTGTCTCAGCGATGCGCAACGCCGATTCAATGGTTTCAAGGTCGCGCATTTCGCCAATCAGCACAACGTCAGGATCTTCACGCAGGGCAGCGCGCAATGCGTCACTGAATGACTTGGTATCAGAGTGGACTTCGCGCTGATTCACCAGGCAGCTCTTGTTCTGGTGGACAAACTCGATGGGATCTTCAATGGTGATGATGTGGTCGTGGCGCTCCATGTTGACTTTATCGAGCATGGCCGCAAGCGTGGTGGATTTTCCTGAGCCGGTGGGGCCCGTAACCAGCACCAGCCCGCGCGGCTTTTCACACAACTTGCCAATGACCGGTGGCAGATTTAACTGCTGGAAACTCTTGATCTCAAACGGAATCACGCGGTAAACAGCGCCAACGGCTCCGCGCTGATTGAAGCAGTTGCCGCGGAAGCGGGCCAGGCCTTTTAAGCCGAAGGAAAAATCCAGTTCCAGATTTTCTTCAAAACGGTGTTTCTGCGCGTCCGTAAGAACACTGTAAGCCAGCTGCTTCGTCTCCGAAGGGGTCAACGGCGGCATATCCAGCGGCTGCAAATGACCGTGCACGCGGACTTGTGGCGGCGAGTTTGTGGTGATGTGCAGATCGCTGCCTTGCATGTCCAACATCTTTTTCAGTAAATCGCTGAGCGTAACGTTCATGATTGCGTCCTCTGTCCCCTAAAAGCTCTCACTTCCTGAAAAACTTGCGCAGCCGGTGAGCGACTAGTGAATGGTTTCGCGCGCCACTTCTTCCAGGGTGGTCACGCCGTCTTTGACTTTGATTAATCCGCTGCGGCGCAGCGTGATCATTCCGTGCTCAATGGCTTTCTTCTTCAGCTCAACCGCTGATGCGCCAATCAGAATAAGCTCGCGGATCTCGTCATCGACTTCCATCACTTCGTACAGGCCGGCGCGGCCTTTGTAACCTGTGCCGTTGCAATTGGTGCAGCCGCGGCCTTTGAAAATCTTGACTGTCTTGGATTCTTCCGGCGTATAGCCCGCTTCGATTTTGGCTTGCGGCGGCAGTGGAACTTCTTCCCTGCACTCGGCGCAGATCCGCCGCACCAGGCGTTGCGCGCAAATGAGATGAACTGCGGTGGCCACAAGGAACGGCTCAATGCCCATGTTCATCAGACGGCTGATGGTTTCCGGCGCGCCGTTGGTGTGCAGCGTGGAAAGAACCATGTGTCCGGTGAGCGCGGCTTTGATGGCGATTTCAGCCGTTTCAAAGTCGCGGATCTCGCCCACCAGAATTACGTTGGGGTCCTGGCGAAGAAAGGCACGCAGTGCCGCGGCAAAGTTCAAGCCGATGGATTCTTTCATCTGCACCTGGTTCACGCCGTGCAATTGGAACTCCACCGGATCTTCGGCTGTCATGATGTTGGTATCGGGCTTGTTCAGCAGCGAAACCGAAGAATAGAGTGTATTCGTTTTGCCCGACCCGGTTGGTCCGGTGACCAGCACCATTCCGTATGGCTTCAGTACGGCGTGCTGAAATTTTTCCAGCGACTCCGGTTCAAAGCCAAGCTTGGTCATGTCCAGGCGCAGGTTTTCTTTATCAAGCAGACGAAGAACAATTTTCTCGCCCCACAGAGTTGGCAGCGAGTTCACGCGGAAATCCAGCTGTTTCTTCTTCCCGCCAATCTGCATCTTCAGCATGATGCGTCCGTCCTGCGGCAGACGCTTCTCGCTGATGTCCAGCTTGGCCATGATCTTGATGCGTGAGGTGATGGCGTCCTTCAACTTCATGGGCGGAGACATGATGGCCTGCAACACGCCGTCTATGCGGAAGCGGACTCGATACTCTTTTTCATACGGTTCAATGTGAATGTCGCTGGCGCCCTTTTTCACCGCATCCGTCAGGATGATATTTACCAGCTTGACGATGGGAGCTTCGTCCGCCGACTTCTCAAGTTCGGCAAGGTCAAGATCGTCCTGCTCAGCCTGAAGTTCAACGTCAGCTTCATCACCCATGGACGCCAGGAGGTCATCGACGTTTTCTTCATTGGCGGACGCGCCATACGCCTTGTCGATCGCCTCCATGATCGCCGATTCGGAAGCGACCACCGGCTCGATGTTGAAGCCAGTCATGAACTTAATATCGTCCATGGCGAAGACGTTGGTCGGATCAACCATGGCGATGGTGAGTGAGGCGCCTACCCTGCTTAGCGGAAGAATCTGGTAACGCTTGGCGGTTTCCACCGGAATCAGCTTCACGACGGAGGCATCGATCTCAAAATACTGAAGATTAATGGCTGGTACGCCATACTGGCGGGAAAGAAAATTTGTGACTTCTTCGTCGCTCACGAAACCGAGCGAGACTAACGTCGATCCTAGTCGAGCGTTGGGGCCGTGCTCCCGCTGGGCCTTGAGGGCTTTATCCAGCTGCTCTGACGAAATGATCTTCTCTCTGACCAGAAGATCGCCGAGCCGTTGTGACATAGAATTCCCGCTGATCCTGAACAAGATTTAACTCAAATATTGCATTCACTAGAAAATGGCTGGAGGGGCAGCCGTTGTCGTCATGACAAACGTGAGTATCGCGATTATTTGCCCGGTGACACAAATTGTCAATCGGCGTTTGTCCTCTAAGGTTCATGCACTTAAGGGTGACATTTTTTGGCGGTATTAGCGGTAAGGGAAATGCCGGAGTGAGTCGAATAGGGGTGCGGAAACGAAGGGTTCTATACGCGGAACGCCTTAGCAGAGCGCGTTCAAATAACGATGGTTTCCTGGTATTCGCCGAAGACACTACGCATGGCGTCGGAAATCTCCCCAACCGTGCATAGGCTTTCGACAGCATGAATGATATGAGGCATCAGGTTCGAACCGGACTGGGCAGCTTCTTTCACCGCCTGAATCGCCGATTGCGCAGCTGCTTTGTCACGGCGATCTCGAATCGCGCGCAGGCGCTCCACTTGCTTACGCTCCAGTTGTTCGTCAATGCGTTGAACGGGCACTGACGCATCGCCCTCCGTCTGGAAACGGTTTACACCCACGACCACCTGCTCCAGTCGATCGACGCTTTGCTGAAATTCGTAGGCGGCGTTTTGGATTTCCTGCTGGATAAATCCCAGCTCAATCGCTTTCAGCGTCCCGCCCAGAGCGTCAATCTTTGCCAGATACCGGTTTGCGTGCCGCTCCAGATCATTCGTAAGAGATTCGATGAAGTAAGAGCCGGCCAGAGGATCAATGGTATTTGCCACGCCCGTTTCAAAACCAACGATCTGTTGCGTCCGCAACGCGATGCGCGCCGCTTCTTCCGTTGGCAATCCCAGTGCTTCATCGAAAGAATTGGTATGGAGAGATTGCGTTCCGCCCAAAACTGCCGCCATAGCCTGCAACGCCGTCCGAACAATGTTGTTCTCCGGTTGCTGTGCCGTGAGCGTGGATCCTGCCGTCTGGGTGTGGAACCTCAGCATGAGAGCCCGGGGATTCTTTGCCCCAAATCGCTCTTTCATAATGCGCGCCCACATCCGCCGGGCAGCCCGGAACTTGGCCACTTCTTCCAGAAAGTCATTGTGCGCATTGAAGAAAAAGGAAAGACGCGGCGCAAACTTGTCAACGCTCTGTCCAGCAGCCTGGGCTGCCTCCACGTACGCTATCCCGTTGGCCAGGGTAAAAGCGATCTCCTGCACGGCCGTGCTGCCCGCTTCGCGCATGTGGTAACCGGAGATAGAGATTGGATTCCATTCCGGCAGGTTCTCATTCGCGTAGGCAAACATGTCAGTAATGATGCGCATGGCCTGCTTGGGCGGATAGATGTAAGTTCCGCGCGCAATGTACTCTTTGAGCACATCATTCTGCACGGTCCCGCTGAGCTTTCGGATATCTGCGCCGTTACGCCTCGCTACGGCAACGTACAGGGCCAAAAGAATGGAAGCCGTGGCATTGATGGTCATGGACGTGGACACTTTTTCCAGGTTGATGCCGTCAAAAAGCCGCTGCATGTCTTCCACTGAGTCGATGGCGACGCCTACTTTTCCAACCTCACCGATGGCCATGGAATGATCTGAGTCCATACCTATCTGCGTAGGGAGGTCAAAGGCGACGGAGAGCCCGGTAGTACCGTGATTCAGAAGGTATTTGTAACGCCGATTGGATTCCTCAGCGTCGCCCATGCCGGCGTATTGGCGCATGGTCCAGAGTCTTCCCCGGTACATGGTGGGCTGCACGCCGCGGGTATAGGGAAACTCACCTGGGAAGCTGACGTCGCGATCATATTCCCAGCCTTCAAGATCAGCCGGTGTATATAGAGGGTGGGGCGAAACAGCTTTAGTCTGGAGTTCTTCAGACGCGATTTTTACGTCATCAGCCATGGGCCGCAGAGGCTACTTTTTCAGAGTACGACTGGCTTTCCTGAATGACACCAGTGTAAACCATAGAGAAATGGACAGAAACACAACTGCTTCCCAGAAGCGGACCCGGTCCGCGAAGTGGTTGGTGACGTACTGTTTCCACAGCATCTTGGCGGCCAGGAGAGTGAAAAGGATGAAAAAGAGACCCGTAACCTGAAGCCACAGCGCGTAAAACGTTCGTCCGAAAGAGATTGCGATCGTCTTGCTGCTGAGGAGAATTGCCCCCAGGAGCTTGTCCTTCTTCTGGACGTTTTTCAGGACTGAAGAAACTTGAGACATTGCGGTTATTGTAGCCCGAAAAATGTCTGAATTTTGCATCAAACTCTGTGAACAGTAACCGCCGTAACCTGCATCCTATGGTGTGAGGCGCATTTCCGTGAATAACAGGCTAAAGAAGCTGGTCAAAGACCTGGGCGACGCCATTAATGGATCGCTTTCTGAATCCGAGCAAATTGCGGTGGTAATTTCAAAAATCAAAGATGAGGGCTTCGACATCTTCCTGGTTCTTGAGGCCACCATTGGCTTTAACAGCCGCGAAGACGAGATCGCGAAGGCCGGTCCGGAACTGGTGGGCAAACGCAGGAACTCCGATCCGCAGTTCTCAATCACCGCTCATGATGTACGTTTCCTGAAATCTCTGCGCATCAGTGTGGAAGAAGCAGCTTAATAATAAGCAAACCCTGACGAAGCAGCCTCGGGAGAGGCAAAGCAAACACCATTACGGCCGGTTCAAAAAATCGCATTTCCTGTTTTCTGTTAGCATTTATTTCGTCCGTTAGCCTTGTTTCTGAGACAAGGTTCACCCAAGGCCTATCATGAAAGACACTCTTGGAGTACTGCTGGCCGGTGGTGCCGGCGAACGCCTGTACCCGCTGACGCGCGATCGTGCCAAACCCGCAGTTTCGTTCGGCGGAAACTACCGCATCATCGACATCACACTTTCCAATTGCATCAACTCCGATTTGCGGCGCGTATACATTCTCACCCAATACAAAGCTCTGTCACTCAACCGGCACATCCGCGAAGGCTGGGGAGCAATCGTCGCCACTGAACTGGGTGAGTTCATTGAGATTCTTCCACCCATGAAGCGCGTGAGTGACAACTGGTACCTGGGCACGGCGGACGCCGTGTACCAGAACATTTATTCGATCGGCTCTGAGCAGCCAAAGTACGTTCTTATTCTTTCCGGCGACCACATTTACAAGATGAATTACCAGCGCATGCTGGACCAGCACATTGCCGCGCAGGCTGACGTTACCCTGGCCACGATTCTGATTGATCCCAGTGAAACTCCGCGCTTTGGCGTTGTGGAAGTGGACAGAGACGGGCACATCTCCGGATTTGAGGAAAAGCCCAAACAGACCAGGCTCCGTTCTCCCTACAATCCGGAGATGGTGGATGGTTCCATGGGTGTTTATGTCTTCAACACCGAAGTGCTTTTGCCCGTGCTGCTGAAAGACGCCGAAGATCCACATTCGTCTCACGACTTCGGCAAGGATATCCTGCCCAAGATTCTTAGCCAGCAGTACAAGATTTACTCCTACAACTTCATCGATGAGAACAAGAAGGAAGCCCTTTACTGGCGCGACGTAGGCACGCTGGAAGCCTACTACGAAGCCAACATGGACCTGGTATCGGTTTCTCCCGTCTTCAATCTCTATGACAAACACTGGCCAATCCGTACTCACCAACGCCAATATCCCCCGGCCAAGTTCGTATTCGGCGAACCCGGGCGTACTGGAACGGCCGTAGATTCCATCGTTTGTCCCGGTTGTATCCTCTCCGGAGGTATCGTCAGGAAGAGCGTGCTGTCACCTGATGTCCGCGTGAACTCTTACACGGAAGTTGACGCCAGCATTATCTTCTCTCACGTGAACATCGGCCGGCATTGCCGTATTCGCAATGCCATCATTGACCGTGATGTCCAGATTCCGGAAGGCACCATCATCGGATTCGATCCTGAAGAAGACGCGAAAAACTACGTGGTGACCGAATCCGGCATCACGGTGGTCACGCGTGATTACTCGTTGTTCGAAACCCCGGTGCCGGCCGACTACTTTACCTCTGAATGAATCTCTGACACATTGATCTAAGATCTAAGATTAAGGACGCACAAGCAAACACGCTGTGCGTCTTTTTTCATGGAGGAAGTTTTTTAAGGTCATGAAGCCACCTTCCGCAAAAATTGATTCGGTTGTTGATGTCCTTCACGGACAACGCGTGGCGGATCCGTACCGCTGGCTGGAGGACGCTTCTTCCCCAGAGACGCAGGAATTCGTCGAACAACAGAATGCCTACACACGCCGTGTACTAGACGCCGCCCCTGGAGTCGATCGGCGGGCCCTTCGCGATCATATTGAAAAGCTGCTGACCATCGGACGGGTTGAGCCGCCCTATGTCGCCGGCGATTACTATTTTTACGTTCGCCGTGACGGCCGCCAGAATCAACCAGTGATTTACGTTCGTACAAGGGGACAAAGTCATCTCGAAGACCGTGTTTTGATTGACGTAAACGCGCTTGCCCAGGATGGAACTGTTGCTCTTGATTGGTTCTATCCCTCGACCAGCGGAAGGTACGTAGCTTATGGCATATCTCCCAGCGGAACTGAATTGAGCACGCTGCAGGTGATTGAGACTGAGTCCGCCAAACTCTTGCCTCTGAAGATTGAGCGCACACGGGCAGCCTCACTGGCGTGGCTTCCCGACGAAACAGGTTTTTACTACACCAGGTATCCACACCCGGGTGATGTGCCTCCCGGGCAGGAGGTGTATCACCGGCGCGTGTTCTTTCACTCCCTGAACGAAAAGGACCAGGCCTCGGGCGATCTCCAGATATTCCCAACGGAAAATATCAAAATCGATCCGGAACACTGGCCAGGCGTTCACCTTTCCGAGGAGGGCCGCTGGCTGCTGATAAAGGTTGAGGAAGGCTGGGCGAAGAGTTCGCTTTATTTGAAAGACCTGTCCAATCCGGAAGCTGATTTCGTGTGTTTAACAGCGGGAAGAGATTTTCTCTATGCCGCCGAAATCCTCGATGGACATCTCTACATCACGACGAACGACGGCGCCGCGCGTTTTCACGTGCTAAAAGCTCCATGCAGCCGTCCGGAACGGGGAAACTGGAAAAAGATTATTCCTGAAAGCGCGGGCGTCATTGAGGAAACGCGGATCATTGGATGGCGGCTGTTCCTGCGTTATAGCCGGAACGCAGTTTCTGAACTGAAGATCGCAGACCTCAACGGCAATCATGTTGCCGATGTTACGCTGCCAACTCTGGGTAGCATCTTTGCCATCAGTGGAAAATGGAACGGCGACGAAGCGTTTTTAGGCTTCACGTCGTTCGCCGTCCCTACTGCCGTTTACCGCATTAGCCTGAATGGTACCGTCACACCCTGGGCCAACGTTGAGTCAGCCATCAATCCCGACGACTTTCAGGTAGAACAGGTTTGGTTCGCTTCGAAAGACGGAACGCGCGTTCCCATGTTCATCGTCAGCAGGCAAGGTTTCGTCCGCACGGGAAACACGCCAACGCTGCTCTCCGGCTACGGCGGTTTCAATGTGGGCCGCACGCCTGTGTTCAACCGCAATGCCATGCTATTGCTACTGGAAAACGGCGGCATTTATGCTGACGTTCAACTGCGAGGCGGCAACGAGTTCGGCGAGGCATGGCATCGCGCCGGCATGCTGGAGAATAAACAAAACGTCTTCGACGACTTCAGCGCCGCCGCGGAGTTTCTGATCTCTGAGCGATATACCGATCGTGACCATCTGGCGATCCAGGGCGGCAGCAACGGAGGACTGCTGGTGGGAGCGGCCATTACGCAGCGACCTGAGCTCTTTCGCGCGGCCATTTGCCAGGTCCCCTTGCTGGACATGGTGCGGTATCACAATTTTCAGATCGCCAAATTGTGGATAGCAGAGTACGGGTCCGCGGACAATCCAGAACAGTTCCAATACATCTACGCCTACTCACCCTACCATCACATAAAGCCTGGCCTTCAATATCCCGCCACTTTCTTCATGACCGCTGACGGCGACACCAGGGTTGATCCCATGCACGCAAAGAAGATGGCCGCGTTGCTGCAAGCTAATGCTGCCAATGACGCAAGCAGGCCGATCCTGCTCCGCGTGGATGTAAAAGCCGGTCACGGGGCGGGCAAGCCGATTGGAAAACTCATGGAGGATGCACTCGATTTATGGACTTTCCTCTTCTGGCAGCTCGAAGTCTCTCAACTAAAGGGCTAGGGTCCCCACGCAGAGAGTCTTCGTGCCCCATTGTGGCGAACAAGAAAAAGACCTGCATCAATCATGCAGGTCTTTAATCACGCAGTTCTTTAAAACATGCAGTTCTTTAAACCTTCACCCAATCAAAATTGTGTACTCAGTTAGCTGATGCTCAGAGGCTGTGTAAGTCTGAAACCCAGGCGCCGCTCCGCGCTGAAGCCAACTTCCTTTTTGCCGGTGGCGTAGGCAGCGCCGGTTCCACCCGCGGCGCCAATCAATGATCCAATGGCTGCGCCCTTACCGCCGCCCGCAAGTGCACCAATGAGAGCCCCACCGCCCGCGCCGCCACCTATGAATGCCAGGTCGCGCTTCTTATAGTTTCCACCGCTGACAAACATGCTGTTGGTTCTTATCGCCATGCTCTTGCCGTTGACGGTAATCGATGCCAGAGTAATGCGAAGATATCCCGAATTGTGCAGATGACCTGAGTCGCGGGCAGCAACCACTTTGCCCATCACAGGCGCACCTTTGGGCGCGATCGTCTTTTCGTCCACAACCAGCGGTTCGTCCAGGACTGCGGTAAACACCTGTCCTGATTGTGCGGTTGAGCTGGACAATGGCTCCTGCAGCCGAACATATACCGCGGTGTTCGCCGGCAGCACCAGTGGCTTCGGCTCAGTGAAAGGAATTCTTTGCGGCGTCGAAGTATCTGCGGTTTCGGCAGCTGGCTTGGCGTCAACTTCATGGCATCCTGCAAGCCCTGCGGTCATGAGCGCGAGGACAACGAAAAAAAATAGAGACTTGTTCCCTTGCATAACTACTCCCGGCATAGTGGGGGGACACTGCCACCCTCCTGAGTAGCACGATCCATGCCATTGGCAACTACGCGGAATTTCAAGGCTTTAGAGAGGCCGGCTGCGCGGATCTTGTGTATTTTTTACAGCTCGGAGATGAGGGGTGTGGTGCTACTGGTTTCCACTTCCAGCGGATGCCTGTGTGCTGCGCGAGGTCTCAGGCTGGATTACAATGCCGTCAAATGGAGTGATGGCAACAAGACGGCCTCCGATCTGCCTCACATTTCTGACCATCCATCCGGCGTTGATGGGCGACCAGTTGCGACCGTTGTCCGTGCTCTCAAACACATTCATCGACGCTGCACCGGTGGCAAGAATGCGCTGATCTTGTTCATCCAACAGTACGCTCATCACATTGGACAGCCGCAATGATGTAATCCGCTTCCAACTGTCGCCTACATCACTGCTGCGGAAGATTCCTTCGCGGGCAGCCAGCCAGATATTCCCCTTACTATCAACCGAGACGGAGTTAATGATGAAATCTGGTTCCAGAGGCTTAGGCGTGAGCCAGCTTTCGCCCGCGTTGACAGAAACCGCGACAACGTTGCGATTGGCGGCTACCACCATGCGGTCAGCCACCGCAAGGCTGCTGACGTAATGCAGTCCGGGAAGGTCCTGTTTGCGCCAGCTCTTTCCAGCGTCGTTGCTGATCAAGAGTCCTATGGAGGTTGCGGCGAACCAGGTGTGATCCGCCACTTCCAGAGAGTTAATGCGCGCCGTCAGTTCGCTGGTGATAGTCCGGGTAATAACAGCGTCTTTCCTGGCTGGATCTGGCGAAGATTTTTCCTCAATCAATGTGTTCGCGGGATTCCAGCGGGAATCACCCGCCTGCAGGGTGAAGATGCCGCGATCAGTCCCCGCCAGCAGCAAGTTGTCAGGCAATCTACGCAGGGCAAAGACGTCGCGGCCCTCAAGTCCATCACTGATTTGCTTCCAGTTTTGTCCGCCATCCGCTGACTTGAAAACGCCGCCAAATTCCTTGTCGTTCAGCAGTCCGGCATAGATAGCGCCGGGCGATTTGCTGTCAACCAGCAACGTGGCCACCTGGCGATGTGTGAATCCACGATTCGAAGCGACAAATGTAGCGCCGCCATCATCACTGGCCAGGACTCCGCTGCGATCGGTGGCGAGTAAAACACGCGTGGGCCGGCGTGGATCGATCAGCACATCATTAATAATTACGTTTGTGCCGGTAGTCCGCTTCCATGTCGCGCCGGCATCGGTGGACTTCCACAATCCTTCGGTGGTGCCGGCATAGACTACGTTGTGATCCACAGGGTCCATCTTCAACATCCGCGTGCGCCTTGCCGAATAAGGAATGCCTTGTATTTTGCGAAAGAGTTCTCCGGAATTCTGGCTGCCGTAAATGCCCGAGCAGGCGCTGATAAAAACGTTCGCGGGATTGATGGCATCAATCACAATGGAAAAAACATCGGAATCGTCAATCACGCCCTTCTTGATGCTGTGCCAGGTCTTGCCGCCATCTTCCGTCTTCCAGGGAAGATGCCATGTTCCGGCGTAGATTACGTCAGGATTTTTGGGATCAATGGCAATGGACTCAACGTTCTTGATTTCCGCATGATGCTCGGGTGAAATTCGCTCCCAGTTATCACCTCCGTCTCGTGTGCGGTAAATTCCATCCAGCGCCCCTGCTATCAGGATTTTTGGATCAGAAGCTGCCATGCCGAGAGCGCGCACTGATTTGCCATGCATGTCAGCGATCAGGTCCCAGGTGCGGCCGGCGTCTTTGCTGCGGAAGATCTCGCCGTCGCGATCAGGAGATTGCGCATTCCACGCCGCCACAAAGATATTCCTCGGGTGCGCGGGATCAATCACCACATGATCGAGGACCATCTCAGCCGCGCTGCCAAGATGAGCAAAACGCGCCCAGGTCACACCATTATCAGAGGACAAATACAGCCGGCCGGCACTGGTACCAAGGAATATCCGGTCAGGGTTGGCCGGATCAATTGTAAGGCTGCGGACAGTACCGCCGTCCGGGCCGACAGGTTGCCACGCCTGTGCCGGAGCGTACGCGGCCTGCAGGCAAACGCCGAGCAAAAATAAAAACTGGAGAGTGATGAATTGGCTGGAACGCTGCATGCGGTTTAAGGGTGACATGCTGATTCTGCAGCAACAAGTTACTGAAGGCCAAGCGATTCCTTTGGAAGGGAATCAGTGTGGATAAGCAGACAATCCCGTCTGGGTTTTACGGCATTTTTGCCTTACCGAAAATGCTTTAGGCCTTTATTGAATTACAACAAGAATGACCTGCGTCCCGTTTTCCAGCTTCACGTTCGATGTCTTCGAAACGATCAGCGTGGGATGAGTGGATGTCGGGCCGAGCGTGATGTTTTTAATGCCATAAACACCCCGCATGCCATTGCTGGCATTGAGTTTCGGGACGGCTACCTTGGAGAGATCAATGGGGTTTACACCGCCGCCAGGTGTATTTTGCACGCTCGGTGTGGCACCCATGGAATTGAGTGACGCAACGGAGGAGGTGGTTGTTCCTGAACTCGAGGTGCGCGATCCATTGCGAGCGTTGCTGTTCGGACTTCCTTGAGCCACTACTGCGGGCGGCATCATCTGATCCGGTTCATCCACCCGCGAACGTCTGATCACCGGGGCAAGCAGAGCCTGCACTTCAGCCTGGATCGCGAAATCGTGATGGTTTTTCAGGATTACTTTGTCGAAAATAATACCCAGATGAGACTCCGGATCCGCATCAGTACTTGCTTTTACCTCCGTGATATGCCCAACGAGTTTGGATTCGGCGGGCGCAGCTATTTGCCCCTTCAGGACCAAAGCCTGGGTCAAGACGGCCTTGACCTTGTCGCCTGCTTTCAGCTTCTTTGAGTTGAGTCCATGCGAAAACTCCCCCACCAAAGTTGTGCCTTTTCCAATACCGGAGGTCCCCTCCGGTTCCGGAGTGGTTTTTAATGCTGGTGCTGGCTGGCTGCTTGGCTGGTTGGCCGCCTGTTGAGTAGAGGAAACCTGCGTCGCCGAGAGATTCGCGCCCATACTAAGGCTGGCTGCGAAAGTCATGACAGTAAATGCAATCGAGCAGCGATTCATATCCCGCTCCTTCGAAAAGAAGTACCCTGATTCCGCCGGCTACGTAGTTCTTATTGTGCACTATCCGGCCGGAAATTTAAACGGCCAATGCACGATTATCCAGAGAAGCCCTTTCACAGTCCGAGTACATCTAAACTTAAGCAGTTCAGCGGCAAATTGACCAACTGGTGTAATCTCTCAGCAAGGGGATAGACGTTGACGACACAGGAAAAGGTCCTCATTGTGGAGGACGAAGAGAACGAACGTTCCGGGCTGGCCGAGCTTATTTCGGCCTGGGGCTATCGCACGGAAACGGCCAAAGACGGTTTGGAAGGCCTGGAAAAGGTGGCTACCTGGTTTCCGGGCATTGTTGTGACCGATTTCAAAATGCCTCGGATGGACGGCATGGAACTGCTGCAACGGCTGGCCGATCAGCCACAGCCTGTGGCTGTGGTTCTGCTCACTGCCCAGGGGAGTATCGATGTGGCGGTAGACGCGATGAAAGCCGGCGCCTATGACTTTATCCAGAAACCGGTGGATCCGGCACGACTCAAACAGATTCTTCAAAATGCCGCCAGACAGCGCGGCACTTCTCTGGAACTGGAAGCCACGCGCCGCAAACTGCGTGACACCGGGCTTTTCGGCCAGATGGTGGGCTCCTCCAAAGCCATGCAGGAGATCTTCCACCTGATTGAAATGGTGGCTCCCAGCACAGCCTCAGTCCTGATCACAGGTGAAAGCGGCACGGGCAAGGAAATGGTGGCGCGCGCGATCCATGACATGAGCCCGCGCAAAAACAAACCGTTTGTAGCCATCAACTGTTCCGCGATTCCTGAAACATTGATTGAGAGCGAAATTTTTGGCCACGAGAAAGGCGCCTTCACCGGAGCCCTGGAACGCCGGGCGGGCTGCTTTGAACTGGCCGAAGAAGGCACGCTTCTGCTGGATGAAATTGGCGAAATGCCAGCCGCCACGCAAGCGAAATTGCTGCGCGTACTTGAAGATCGTAAGTTGCGGCGTCTGGGAAGCAAAGTGGAAACACCCGTTGACGTGCGGGTTCTGGCGGCAACCAACAAGGTCCCGGAAGATGCGGTTGCAAAAGGGGAATTACGCGGCGATCTTTATTACCGCCTGAATGTCTTCAACATTCACATGCCTCCGCTGCGCGATCACAAAGACGATCTTCCTCAGCTGGTGGAAGCCTTGCTGACTGACATGAACAATAAGCACGGTCGTGACGTAGCCGGCGTTACCGAGGGCGTGTTGAATCTGTTTCACGGCCACAACTGGCCCGGCAATATACGTGAAGTAAGAAACACTCTGGAGCGGGCTGTAATTGTTTGTGACGGCAAAGTCATTGACCAGCGCCATCTGCCGCCCAATTTTGGCAGCACTGGAATGAAGACTGCATCTTCCGATGGTGAAGGAATCCGTTTACAGGTGGGGACAACCGTGGGCGACGCCGAAAAAGCCCTCATTCTGAAGACGCTTGCGGCCACCAATAATAACAAGACCCGGGCAGCGGAAATTCTGGGAATCAGCCTGAAAACGTTGCACAATAAGCTTAAGGAGTATGGCGCCGGCTCCGGGCTTGCCAACGAAGCCGCGAGCTAAGCTACCAGGATGCCTTCATTGCGCCTCAAGACCAAGCTGGTCATCGCCATCACCCTCATGGTGGTAGTCATTGTGACTTCTTTGTCGGCGCTCTATCTCTATGAAGTCATCAATCAACGCATTATTGAACTGGACAACGAGTCCAAATCTACTGCCTCTCAGGTAGTAGCTGTTGCACGGACGTCACTGCAGGTGGATTTGCGCGATGCCAGGATCGACCTGAGTGATCCCAAGCAGGTTAACGCTGTCTTGATTGACCTGTTGGAAACCGATTCGGCCGTAAATTCGCTCCTGGAATCCTGGACGAGCGGTCAAGATGCATTTCTGGATGTGGTCATCACAGATCCATCCGGTCGCGTCCTCTCCCATTCCAATCCAGCCATGCTGGGCAAGACACTTCCCCGCCGTGAAGATCTGAACGATCTGGTGCACGCACCGATTCGCGATAAGCTCAAAATTATCTATGGGCCGTTGCGGGTCTATGAACGGCGTATTGGCTTGCAACGACTGGATGGAGCAGCGTTCGGCGAAGTCCGGCTTGGGGTTTCTACCGCTCTTCTTCACGATGAGATTAAGCCTTCTATCGACCGGGCCATCGCAGTTTCTGTGACTGCAATCCTGCTCTCGTTGATCATTTCCGCCCTGGTCTCCACGGTTGCACTGCGCCCGCTTACGCAAATCAGCAAACGACTGGACGCTTTGGCATCCGGCCACCCGGTCCCGGCGGAAATCGAACCGGGGAGATCGGACGAATACGGTGTTGTCTCACACAAGATCGAGCGGTTAGGGCGTCAGGTCCGCGATGTAAAGGAAGTGTTCTCTGCGCTGAAAGAGAACCTGGACCAGATGATGGCCAACCTTCAAGACGGCGTCATGCTGTTCACCAGCGACTATCGCGCGGTGCTGGTCAGCGCTTCCGCGGAGCGGTTCGTTGGCAAGCCTCGGGGAGATATGCTCGGCTGTCGCCCGGATGAGATTTTTTCCAGCAAAACCCAGCTTGGCCGCTCAATTCTGGAGGCTTTTCAATCGCGCACACCAGTCATTCAGGAAGAAATTGAAGGCGAGCATGGACGCCAGGTCCAGATATCCATGGACTTCATTGAAGAGCGCGGGGAGCGCATTGGCGCCCTGCTGACGTTGCGAGATGCTGAGTCGGTCCACAGAATCGAAGATGAAATTGAGTTGTCCCGGCGACTGGCGGCCATTGGGCGCCTCACCTCCGGCGTGGCCCATGAAGTCAAGAATCCCATCAACGCCATTGTTGTCCATCTGGAAGTGATGCGCCAGAAGCTCAAGGAAATTGATCCGGACACGAAACGCCACATTGACGTGATCAGCAGCGAAATTCAGCGGCTTGACCGTGTGGTACAGACCCTGGTTGACTTTACGCGCCCCGTAGAACTTCGGCTGAACGAAATCGACCTCCGCAAACTGGTCGACGAAGTGATCATGCTGGCCAATCCCGCGGCGGAACAACATCGAGTGAAAATCGAGCGTCAGTCGGGAACAGAACTACTGATTGCCCGCGTTGATGCTGACCTGGTGAAACAGGCCGTGCTCAATATCGTCATTAATGGCGTGCAGGCCATGCCTGACGGCGGCGAACTTCGTCTGTCCCTGAAACGCGAGCCAGACACCGTTGTACTGACCATCCGCGACCAGGGGCCGGGAATCCCCACTGACATCCGCGATAAAGTTTTTAACCTGTATTTCACCACCAAAAAAGGTGGCAGCGGCATTGGGCTTGCCATGGCATATCGGGTGGTGCAATTGCATCATGGATCGCTGGAATTTACGTCCGTTGCCGGGCATGGTACAACTTTTTACTTGCGCTTCCCTTTGGCTGAACCTACAAAGGGAGAACCAAGTCGGGTACAATCAGAAGATTCAGTCAGTAAAGCATGACGCCGCTTCGTCTAAAAACGGTACTGCTTTCCCTGGCCTCTATCCTGGTGGTTTTTTGTGGATGCAGCCAGAAAAAGCCGGTCCTCACGGTACCCAAGGAACGCCCGATCTCGGGAGCGCCTACCCCTGCGCCGACACCGGAAGCGCAACAAAGTTCCGTGACGTCCACACCGGAACCAACCCCGGAACCAACACCCGCTGTGGCTGAGTCGCCATCCACGCCCCCAAAGAAAAAGCAGCACATCAGCAAACCGTCTCCTTCCGTGAGATCGAACAGCGACACAGCAGCACAGGGAAACACGAAAAAAGCTGATTCCACGACGGAAGCAAAGGCCATTCCGGAAGCAACACCGCCCGGGCTCATTGCGCCCACAATTTCCGCCAATGATGCCGTAAGAGACCGTAACTCTGCTGAGCAACTGCTGCAAAGCACTGAGACGAATCTCAATAATCTTGGAAAACGCACTCTATCGTCTGATGAAGAGTCCGCGGTTTCCCAAATCAGGAATTTCGTTGCTCAAAGCCGGCAGGCGCTGAAAGACAACGACCCGGCCCGCGCCAGAAATCTCGCCCTCAAGGCGAACGTCCTCTCCAACGATCTCACCAAGTCCCGCTAGATAGCGCCTGAAATGCTCAATGGCTTTTTGCGAAATGAGCGAGCCCTGTTATGCTTCGGGCCATGACACTCTCCGTCTGCATTATCACGTTCAACGAAGAAGCCAACATTGTCCGCACGCTGGAGAGCGTGAAGGAGATTGCCGACGAAATTATTATCGTGGACTCCGGCAGCACGGACGCGACTGTGTCTCTTGCTCAGGCTCGCGGCGCAAAAGTATTTGTGGAGCCATGGAAGGGCTTCGCCGTGCAGAAAAACTCTTCGCTGGCAAAGGCCACCAGTCAATGGATCCTCTCTCTGGACGCAGATGAAGAAGTGAGTCCGGAACTGGCAAAAAGCATTCGCTCACTTTTACATTCAGGCAAGACGCCCGAATTTAACGGCTACATGATCAACCGGCGGAATATTTACTTTGGAACGTGGCTCAGGCGATGTGGATATTATCCCGACCCCAAACTGCGACTGGTAAAACGCGGCTCAACGGAGTTCGAGCTGCGGCCGGTACATGAAGACATGAAGATGCCGGGGGAGAAAGGCCATCTGCAAGGCGATCTCTATCACCACGCATACAAAAACCTTGAAGATTTTCTGGAACATCAGAACCGTTACTCTTCCCTTGGAGCCGAGATGGTGGCGGCCAAAGGCAAAGTCGGGTTCAGCTTTGTCAACATTGTGCTGCGCCCCATGGTCCGTTTCATCTATAGCTATTTTTTTCGTGGAGGCTTCCGCGATGGAAAAGTCGGCCTTCTGGTGTTGATGAACCATGCCATGTATGTAAGCTGGAAATATGCCAAGGCGTGGGAGTTGTCAAAAAACGAGCTTTCAGCAAATGAGGCAATCCGGAAATAGCGGACCAATGCTCATGTGAGTCAGGCTGCCGCAGTCGCTTCGGTTTTTCTGCTTGCGATCAGCATCAGAATTGCTCCGGCAAACATGGAGAGCAGCGCCGTGAATTGCGCGTTACTCATGCCAAGGATCACATGCGGATTGATGCGGATGAACTCCACCAGGAAACGCTCTGCTCCGCTTAACACCAGGAATTCACCCGTCAACAGTCCTGCCGGCAACGGTTTCCTGGCGCGGCGCCAGAGATACCAGAAGATCAAAGTACCGGCAAGAAACTCATAGATGGGCGTGGGATAGACATTGCAGTTTGCGGGCCATCCAGCCTCCACACATTTGGTGGTGGTGGGAACCTGTCCATTAGGAAACGCCATTCCCCAGGGCCATGACCAGGACGTTGGCTTGCCGTAATCTCCGTCGCCCGATACCAGGCATCCGATGCGTCCAACCGCATAACCAATCGCAGCAGCCGGGCTGGCGATATCGAGCATTCGAATCGGATTCAGTTTGTAATACTTTCCCAGATACAGCAGAGTTGCAATCCCGCCGACGAAACCACCGAACCAGGCAAAGCCTGAGCGGAACCACGTGATGAGACTTCCGATGTTTCCCACGATCGCGGACGTGAGACGGTCTTCCGGAGTATCAATGATGTGCCAGATCTTTGCTCCCAGAATGCCGGCAATGGCCACGAAAGCCACCACGTTGTAGGGATCAATCGCCAGCCGGCGGCGCCGGATTTCCGCTGCCAACGCCAGATACCCGGCGATGAATGCAAAGCACATGAACAGGCCGAACGTCGGCAAGTCGAATCTGCCAATATGAATGAAGGGGAGCAGTTTTATTTCCTCGGTGGATAATTCCTTCCCAGTATAAATGGAGAGCCGTTGGCGATTACTGGGAAAAGTGCGTGATGATCACATCAGACTGTTCTGCCGTGGCACGCACCGCAAGTCGCGCCGGCACAATCAGTACGCGCGGTAAGCCACCGCCTTTACGGCGATAGTGACGCAATTCCGCCATCGATGTGATGCCGAGCTTTTCCGCCAGCATGGACTTCGCCGGCGCGTCACTGATGCGAAACACTTCGGCCGGTGTGAACGTCTGGTGCGCCGCCATGAGCAGATCATTCTCACTGCGAATGTCCCGGTTCAGTGCGGGATCAATCACGAAACAATAGAAGATGTCCCACTCACGAACATTGCCGTCCACTGTGTATTTGTTCACGATGCGGTTGTGATCGTATTCAGGTTTCGCTGCGGAATGGTACTGGCCACCAGGAACAACCACGTAAAGATTCAGGCGATTGTCCAGGGGCTTGCCTTCACTCAGCCGTTCGCCCAGATTCCATGGACCAAAACTTGCCAGTCGATTTGTGCCTGTGTGCTCGGGTGAAAAAACAACCTTTTCGCCGTCATGGTAAGCGGGAAATGGTTTTACTGACGCGACAGGCGCAGCCATGCCAAGCGTGCTCACCAGTAGAGCAAACTTTGAGATCGTTTTGACGCCAGCCGATTGCACGGGCAGTGATTATGGACTGCGGAGCGCATCACGGCAAGTCACAATTTCCACACCCGACTAGTGCTAAAGTGAATAGAACATGCGTAACATCCTGCAGCATCGCCCTTTGCGACTGATCTTCACTGCCAACATGATTTCCATGATAGGCAGCGGACTGAACGCAGCCGGCGTGACCTGGTACATCCTGCAAGCCACGCACTCTGAAATGGCTCTGGGTACCATGTTGATGTTGCAGACAATTCCCGCTCTGCTCATGCTTCCCTTCACCGGCGTGATTATCGATCGCGAAGATCGCAGGCGCCTGGTCATGGTGCTGGACGCGGCACGCGGTCTGGTGGTGCTGGCCGTTGCAGTGCTTGCTTTGCGCGGCATGGCAAAACTTTGGGAAGTTTATTTAATGTCGATTCTGGTTGCGGCCGGATTCTGGATGTTCTGGCCGACCATGAACGCGCTCATCCAGGAGCTTACGCCGGAATCTGAGTTGGCCAGTTCCAACAGCTTTATCCTTGCCGGATTCCAGGGAGGCTGGCTCATTGCAGGCGCGATCGTGGGATTTGTGTACAACCAGATCGGCCTCGGCGGAGTGCTGCTGATTGATTTCCTGACCTACGTCCTCTCGTTTACATGCTATCTCTTCGTTCGCCGGGGAAGACATGTGGTCAAACCTCATCAGCCCGCTGTCCACGACAGTCCGTTTCGCCAGTTCTTTCATGAACTGCGCGAGGGCATTTCATTTCTTCGCTTCCGCCCGCGGACCGTATTACTTGGCGTGACCTGGGCACTGTTCATTGGCGGCATGCTCACGCAAGGCATTATCACCGCGCCTTTGAGCGATCGTATTCTTCATGCGGGCGCAGTCGGCTATGGATGGCTTAACTTTGGCTGGGCCACCGGCGCTTGCCTGTGCGCTTTCCTCACTCCCGCGCTTCTGCAAAGCATCGGCTACCGGAAAGCCGTTGGCATTACCATGGGCCTGCTGGGAGCGTGTCTGGTTGCGCTGCCGTTCATCGGCGATCACCTTCGCCACCGCCTCCCATTTTCCAACGTGACCGTAACGGTCGGTCTGGTGACCGCCGTGTGCGTTTACTTCATCATGGGTTGCTGTCGCGCGCTCGGCGGAGTGGCCATCACCACGGGATTGATGGAGTCTGTGCCCAAACATTTCATGGGTCGCGTACAAAACACCTTTTACTTTGCCGGCACTTTCCTGCAGCTGTTCTCCTCTTTTATCGTGGGTACCGTGGCCCACACCCGCAGTCTGGCCGCCGGCTTCGCCATTGTCGGGTTTATCTATATTCTTGCCTGTTTCGCAGGAACATGGCCCGCCAAAGACAAGACCCCAGTCTCTGAACCAACGAGTCCTGTGGCAGCTTAAAACACAAGCATCCCCCAAGCTGCACACGTTAAGCCCGCCAAACCGCTCTATCCAACATCTATCCCAAAACATGGTCCGCGGGGCTTGACGTGACTTTTTTGTTACGTTACTATTTACTCACATAAAGATAAAAGGAGCACTTAAATGAAGGTTGAAGATTTGACTCTGGACGTGGAGCAACACATTGATATCAACGCAGCCCCGGACAAAGTGTTTACCGTGATGCTGAACCAGTTGGGCAAGGACAACACTAACCTTTCCGGAGAATCGTTGCAGTTACAGATTGAACCGAAGCCAGGCGGGCGGTGGTTCCGCGATCGAGGGAACGGCATTGGCCATCTTTGGGGCTTCGTGCAGGTGATTAAACCTCCGAGTCTGCTCGAACTGAGCGGCCCCATGTTCATGTCATACCCTGCGCAGAACCATGTGGAAGTCAAAGTGGAAAAAACCGCGACGGGAAGCCGCGTCACACTTCGTCATCGGGCAATTGGCATGATTGATCCCGAGCATCGCAAGGGCGTGAGCACCGGTTGGAATCATATGCTGGCCGCCATGAAGAAAGCGGCTGAGTAACCTGTGACGAAATCGCCTTCAGGGCCGCGGGATAAAGACAAACTTGATCCGGTTTGGAAGGCGCTCGCTGATCCAACGCGGCGCGCCATCCTTGATTTCCTCAGGGGCCAGCCGCGCACCACAACGGAGATCGTGGACAAGTTTCCTCATCTCACGCGGTTCGGAGTGATGAAGCATCTTGACCTGTTGCGCGACGCTGAGTTGGTCAATACGCGCGAAGAAGGAAGACAACGATGGAATTCGTTGAACGTGTTTCCGATTCGCCAGATTTACGAGCGCTGGGTCAGCCCCTTCCAGGAGTTGTGGGCCGGTCAGCTACTCGGGATCAAAAACCTGGCGGAGCAGAATGAACCAGACGTGGAATCCAAATCAGTTCCTCCGCGCAAACGGAAGAAAAAATGAGAAGTAAATCGTTTCCGGCCCGCTCGACAACACTCATTGCCGGCGGATCGCACTACAAATAATCGATCAACCAAATCATAGGAGTACGTTTTATGCCGCAAACTTTTATTCCGCAAGCTTTTATGCAGCAAACAATGAGTCCCGCAGAAACCGTAAATCACACAGTTGTAAACGAAGAACAATGGGTAGCCGCTCGAAAAGAGCTACTGCAAAAGGAAAAAGAATTTACCCGGCAACGTGACGAGATCAGCAGGTTGCGTCGTGAACTTCCCTGGGTACAGGTAACCAATAACTATGTGTTCGACGGCCCACAAGCGCAAGGAAACGCTCGCCGATCTTTTTGTCGGAAAGAGCCAGCTCATCATCTATCACTTCATGTTTGGTCCGGGATGGGAAGAAGGGTGCCCCAGTTGTTCCATGCTGGCCGATCATTTCGAAGGCAGCCTCGCTCACCTTGCCGTGCGCGATGTGCGCGTTGCCGTGGTATCGCGGGCGAGAATCGGCCAGATCGAAGCCTTCAAAAAGAGAATGGGATGGAACTTCAAATGGGTTTCATCATTTGAGAACGGCTTCAACCGCGACTACAACGTTTCCTTCACTCAGCAGGAAATGGCCAGGCAAGACATGTACTACAACTACCAGATGCAGAACTTTCCCAGCGATGAAGCGCCCGGACTGAGCGTGTTTTACAAAGATGATGAAGGCAACATCTTCCATACTTACTCCACCTACGGCCGAGGCTTGGACATCCTGCTGGGCGTTTACAACTTCCTGGATATGGCGCCTAAAGGTCGCGACGAAGACGCCCTGCCCTTCTCCATGGAATGGGTTCGCCACCATGATCGCTACCGTCAGGACCTGGTGGCACAGCCGTCTTCACCAATCAAGAGCTCCGCAGCGTCATGCTGTGCCCATGAAGGCAAATAATGACTTCCTGCTGCAAAGCGATTCCTGATCATACAAGGCCTGCGCGCGCGACGACGGAACGAATCTCCGCTCCGTCGCCGCGCGCGCGGCGCTCGCTTATTCTTACCCGATGGTCATTGCCTGCGGTGATTCTGGTGCTTCTCCCCAAATGCCCTGCGTGTCTGGCTGCTTATATTGCTCTTGGAACGGGAGTGAGTCTCAGCGTTGCAACGTCGTCTTACCTTCGTATATCGCTGATCGTGGTTTGCATGACGGCCATCCTCTTGAATGTGCTCTGGCTGTTCCGCAAAGCATTCAGCGCTTTGAGTACCGGTTTGGAACGGTATTTAACCGCACTTTAACGCAAAGCCCTGTTCCTCTTCCCTCGGCGACGGACTATACTTCCCTGCCGATGACGAAAATACACCTCATTCTCATCTTCGCTTTTGGTTTTGCGACCGTGGCCTTCGGCCAGTCTGGCGATGTTTGCCCAAATAACGCCGTCGATTTCGCAAACGTGCAACAAAGAGCCAACGCCAATGATCCTTCGGCACAGACTGCGCTGGCTTACTGCTATGACCTTGGCCGCAACGTACAGCCCAATCGGAGAGAAAACATAAGCTGGCTGGAACGGGCAGCCAACCAGGGCTATGCGCCGGCGCAATATGAGCTGGGACGCATTTACCTTTATGGTCATGGGGTCGACGTGGACTATCCCAAAGCTCTGGTCTGGGAGCAAAAAGCGGCCGAGCAGGGCGATCCTCGAGCCCAACGCGATCTGGCCCTGATGTACGAACGAGGCTTTGGCGTGACGGCCGATCGCGCGCAAGCGGCGGAGTGGAACCGCAAAGCCGCCACACAGGGACACCCCGAAGCACAAGCTCATCTTGCCCAGGCTCTTACAGACGGATCCGGGGTAAAAAAAGATCCAGTGGAAGCGCGGCAGTGGTATGCGAAGGCAGCCAGCCAAGAGCACCCGGAGGCGCAACTTCAGGTCGCCCGCAGCTATGCCAGTGCTGGTGATTGTGTAAAGGCAATCCAATGGTACAGAGAAGCAGCGGCCAGCGGCGAAACACAAGCGATGTATGAGCTGGGCAAACTGTACGCGGCGAAAAAGTGCGGCGCAGACCGCATGAGCGCTTATCAATGGTTCAGCACGGGCGCTCGATTCGGCTCCCCGGAAAGTAAAGCGGAAGCAGAAAAACTCTCGCCTTCTTTGTCTGTGACGCAAAGAAAGTCAGCGCAATCGGCAGTAGAACAATGGATCAAACAGCATCCAGGTTCACGAAAAGAAGAAGACGACGAGGAAAGCAAGTAAGAGCCTGACACGGCATCGCTGTTGAACTGCTGCAATGCCGTGCCAGAAGTTGTGGTAAGCGCTTACCTAAAACCAGCCCTGCCCGTTGGGATTCAAAGCCGTCTCAGCAAAAGCCCGCGCCGCCGCCGCTGAGTGGCGTTCGGCGTCGTCATGGAACGGCACTACGACGTAGTGGATTTCACCCGCTTCGAGGTTCACGAAGTTGTGGTACGCAGCATACTCGACTCCAGCTTTATGCCCGCCCAGAGTCGAACTGGTTCCTGGCGAAAGAAAGATTACATAGACCGTGCTTGCGCTGGGTGCGGGTATGGTTTTGCTCTGGAGTAAATCAGAGAGTTTTCGCTGGATATCAAGGTCGTTGAGCGACGTCTTGCTCAAATCGCTGAAATCCTCCTGGGGCGGAGCGGCGCGCAATGTCCTGACGTTGTGTTTTTGCAGTTCCGCCCGATGCGTGGTCGGCATGCCGGCTGCAATGTCAACCAGAGCAGTCTCGCGTCCGCGGAACTGCTGATCGCCCCAGCCGGAACCCAGGAAAATACTCACCTGCCGGGCGGCCGGCAAGACCGGCCCGCCGTGGAAAGACTTCGGCCCCGCCGAGGAAAGATCGGCAGGAACAATCTGGGCCTTGCCGCCGTCGTCGTCAAAGACAAAATTCGGTTCCGCGGGACGATCCAGATTGACTGCCTGCTGCGCCAACAAAAGGCCGCCAGCAACACCAAGCAACAAAGTGACAAATATTAATCTCTTCATGGTTTCTCCTATTGAGTCACTTTCAGTGAAATGTCATCGAGTACAAAAGAAGTCTTCAATGAAGCGTCTTCCTGCCCAACGAACATGACCTGAATCGTTTGTCCGACGAAAGATGCGAGATTGAACGTGTGTTGTTGATATCCGGTGATGTGGTTCAGGTTGGAGAATGTCGCCAAAGTCTGAAGCACAGTACCGGACGAGTTGCGAATCTGGACTTGCAACGTGTCAAAGGCTGTTGTGGTTGATGTCTCGGCGGTGTCCACATGCAGCCAGAAACTGAATGTGGCTGCAGTAGCGCTCGCGGGTATCACCACCTGTTGCATGACGGTGTCCGTGGTAGTGGTGCCCCAGCCAAGCATCCAGGCGTCAAAAGTACCGGTGTGCGGCGGTTCGCTCGCCGAGTTATTGATGATGTTGAGCGGAGTGTGTGTGGACGTAAGCACCCATGGCGCTGGAGTCGCCGCGCCATTTTCAAAACCAGGGTTGCCGATCAATTCAGTTGTCGTGGTCGACGACGTGGTGACATTAAGGGCGAAGTCGTCCAGCACAAAAGATGTTTGCAGAGTGGAGTCTTCCGTTCCAACAAAGTTGATCTGGATGGTCTGCCCTTTGAACGAAGTCAGGTCAAAGGTCTGCTGTGCGAATCCCGTGTTCTTGTTCAGGTTGGAGAACGTTTTCAGGGTCGAGAGGACCGTGCCTGAGGAGTTACGGATTTGCAACGCCAGAGTATCAAATGCGGTTGTGGTGCTGGTTTCGGCGGTATCAATGTGGAGCCAGAACGTCAGCGTGGCGGCGGTGGCGTTTGCAGCAATCGAAACCTGCTGCATCACGGTGTCAGTATGGGCAGATCCAAAGCCGTCGAGCCATGCATCCCATGTCCCGCCATGCGGTGGTTCGCTGGCGGAGTTGTTGATAACACCCGAGCTCGTTACCCAGGGAGCGGGAGACGTAGATCCGTTTTCAAAGCCTGGATTACCCAGGATTTGTGTCGTTGTACCCCCACCGCCCGAGGCCGTGATTGTCAGTGCAATCGTGGCAGTATGAGTAACCGTGCCTCCGGTTGCCGTGATGGTAACGCTTGAGGAACCGGTTGTGGCAGTGGCGCTGGCCGTGAGCGTGAGAGTTGATGTGCCACTGCCCGGAGCGGCAATAGATGCTGGAGCAAAGCTGGCCGACACACCAGCGGGCAAACCTGACGCCGAAAGTGAAATTGCCGAGTTGAAGCCACCACTTACCGTGGTTGAGATTGAGGAGCTGCCCGACGTGCCCTGTACTAATGAGAGGCTGGCTGGCGATGCACTCAGCGTGAAGTTCGGCGACGTTGCCGCACTCACGGTTACCGCAATCGTTGCCGTATGTGTGAGGCCGCCTCCGGTCGCCGTGACCGTGGCATTAAACGTCCCAGTAGTTGCCGTACTGCTGGCGGTAAATTTAAGAGTCGAGTTGCCTGTGCCGGGAGCCGCGATGGAAGCCGGAGTAAAACTGGCGGTTACGCCTGCGGGCAATCCGGAAACAGAAAGGCTGACAGCGGAATTGAACCCGCCTGAACCTGCGGTGGATACCGTGTCAGAAGCGGTGCCTCCCTGGATCAATGACAGACTGGTTGGAGCAGTGCTGACCGTGAAATCAGGCCCCGTGCCGGGATTAAAGACGATATCGAGCACCGCGTGTAACTCGATCCCGTTGGGCGCCACACCCGTCTGCCCGTGCAGGAAGTCAAACATTCCAACACCGGTGACTTTCACCGGAATGTTTGCCGTCTGAAAGCTGGTAGTGGGAGTGAACCTGGCATTGAATTCCGATCGGGCATTTGTAATGCCTGGCAGGAATGGGCTTCCCGCACCCACGCAGGTTGGCGAAGGAATCTCCGTGATCATCGTATTGCCCGCGGCATCCTGAATAACCAGGTGATAGTCAGAATCTGATTCCAGCTTGTACTGTGTAAGAGTGGCGTTGATCACCCAAAGGGTGGTCTCAGGACCGGTGATGCGGTTGTTGGGCGGGATCGGATTCGGCGCGGTGAATGCGCGCATCGCGGTAATGGTTGTGTTTGTGGGGGCGTTGAGGTTGACTTTGCTTACATCAGCATCGGTTCCGGTTTTCACTGACCATCGCTCCACTCCGCACTGCGCCAGCATTGAAGATGGAACCGTCAGGAGCGTGACAACCAACAACAACCAGATTCGGCGGGACGTTCTCATGCGTTTTTCTCCGGCCTGTTTTGGATTGTGACCAACTACACACGCTAGTTAATCTACGAGAACCAGGCACAATCCTGAGTTGAAAAATGCATGAAAACATTTTGTGAGTGCCGAAATGGAACTTAAGGCGATATGGATTAAAAAGCTAAGACGTGAACAGCGCACGCAGAAGCGGTCCGATCTGTATCGAGTATTTTTATCCCACGCTACATTTCGAACGCACGCATTGGAGTTGGAAATCCAGGTTGTTTCGAATGGCGAAGAGGGCTGGCTGCCCAACCCTCTCGTGCTGAAACCCGTTAGCTTCGGTGATTGAACTTTGCCGCAGTTAGAATGGTCCGACTGTGTTGCCACGCTGATTTGTGTAATAGCCCTGGACGGTGTATGGTCCCCACTTCAGAAGAATCCACGCTTCCAGATCTCCATTCTCCGAACCATCATTGGCGACCCAACCCTGTCCTGGCACCTTGTCAGTAGCCGCCTCGGCAAGTTCGTGAGCATAGACGGCCGTGAAATCCTCGACGTGGCCGCCGCAGCCTTTACACTTGCTGGACGGAAGGACCGCGTAGGCGACCTCCATACCCTTGTGCGTAAAGGCGTCATGATAACCGCAATAATCTTTGCATGAACTCGATCCATCGCCATCAATGATCGAAGTTACCTTGTCGGGAAGGATCAACACGTACAGACTGTTGCTGTTAGGCTTCAACGTCCCCGCGTCGATCATTTTCCCCAAGTCTGCGCGTGCAGCTTTGTCATGGAAGGTAGTACCCGGTGAAAGAGACGGCCCCTCGATTGCGCCCTTGTAATGCCCTGGCCCCGTTCCATAATCGAGGTCCTTCAGCGGTTGCAGATAACCGCGCTGGACAATGTCTTTGCTGAACTGTTCTACAAATGCTTTGTCGCCCCAGAAAGGACCCATATAAATGTTGTGCACTTCAGGAACAGCGATCTGACTGTGGTGTCTGTTGGAGAATCCGGCCGCGCCTCCCGGGCCTGTGGGGGAGGCAAGCGGACGAGTCACCAGATCATTTGCGTCATCCTCATGCAGGTGAACCGGTCTAACCACTGATCGGGTGGGAACAATCTGAATGACTCCGGGCCTGGACCCGATGCGCCGAAGATTCTCCATTTGATCCACCAGTTGATGTTTTGTCTCAGACATAAAACAGCCTCCTTGCTGTCGTGGCTCCGCAGATCACTGCGAAAACCAAGAGCTGTACATCAAATAGGAACGCTGAACGTGTTGGTTTCCCTCGCCTAAATTCACCAAAGCCGCGCGTTTTGAGTATGCGCTTCTGGCAACCTACTCCGGACGGCTGGACTCTTAACTTATTCAGTCACACAAATTCAGTCACACCAGGAAGATAAGGTGTGCTGTTCACAGGAGGATGGATGAAGATTACATCAGGAGCGTTAGCGTTGCTCGTGGCTCTGGGCTGCGCTACGGCAGTTCCGGCGGTTGCACAAGATAACGACCATCGCGATCAACAGACACAGCAGGACCAGCGGCGTGATCAGAGGGACATTCAGAACCATGATCAGGACCGCGACCATGACAACATGCAGAACCGCGATGAGCGCTATGTCAGCAACAAGTATTACCAGCAGGGCTGGAAAGACGGGCAGAAACACAGGCATAAAAATCACAAGTGGAAGAATGATGACGACCGCCAGGCCTATGAGGCTGGATTCGGACACGGGGACCGTGGCGAACAATGGCAGAACTCAGGGCACAAAAGGGATAAAGATGACGACCATGCCGGTGATCATCCACATCAGTAACTAAGCGATAATACCAACGCTACGGGGCGCGATCTCGCGTCCCGTCATAGATCGCGGGAAGCAACAATCCGAAACCAGCAAGTCCATCCAGCCGAGCCCAGGCTTTTCGCAGAAAACTGGCATACAGGTAAACATAGTTTTCTTCCCGGTCTTCGTTATAGGTGTTTCAGTCGTTTCAGTCGACTTCCGTCGCAAAGACCAATCGACAGCCAGCGTTTTCTATCGATCGAGCATGATCCACGTTGGAGCGTGGTCGCTGGCGTCTGGCTCCCCACGAACCCATCGGTCAACACCGCCGTCCACGAGCCGGTCCGCCATCTCCGGCGAGAGCAGCAGGTGATCGAGCCGCATGCCTTTGTCATTCGGCCATCGCTCCCGCTTGTAATCCCAGAATGTCCACAGCGGCCCCTCCGGCTGCAGCTTTCTCATCGCGTCAGTCCAGCCCTGCGCCAGCAGGCGGGCAAATAATTTCCGGCTTTCAGGTTGGATCAACGCGTTGTTATCCAACGATCGAGTGGGATATATATCCTGTGCTGTCGGCACAACGTTGTAGTCGCCGGCAAGCACTACAGGTACGCCTGTCGACATGAGTTCGGCGGCATGGGTAAGCAGCCGCTCAAACCAGGCCAACTTGTAATTGAATTTCGGACCGGGCTGCGGGTTCCCGTTTGGCAGATAGAGCGAGGTGATCAGCATTCCATTCACGGCCGCTTCAATGTAGCGGGCCTGGCGATCGTCAGCGTCGCCCGGCAGGCTTGCGCGAGTCAGCACAGGAGTATGGTTGCGCGCCAGAATCGCCACTCCGTTCCATGAACGCTCGCCTTGCCAGACTGCTTCATAACCGAGGGCTTGCAGGGCCGCCACGGGAAATGCTCCCTGCTCCGCCTTGAGTTCCTGCAGGCTGACAACGTCCGGTTCAGTTTTGCTAAGCCAACCTAAGAGGTTTTCAAGTCGCTTATTGATATTGTTGATGTTGAAGGTTGCGACTTTCACCGAACTCCTTTTCCCAACCTCAAGACGGTCACTCAGCCATGAGATCGAAGTATCGAGACTAACATCCTTGGCATTGGAAGCAGAATAAGAGGAAAGAGCGGGGGGCCATGCGGCCCAGGTTTTTCAAAAGGCAGGTTTGGCAAAGGCAAGCGATCAATACCGTTTCGGCTGCAGATCTCAAGCTGCGTGCTTCAATGCGGAAAGGCCGACGCGCCGCGAGAGATCCCGGAGCAATGGATTGTCCTGCAAACCATCCATACTCGGGTCCAGATGGAGATAGATGAGCCAGTGGGAATGCTCTTCGTATGATTTCTCCAGATACTCAATGGCGCGATCGTTTTCTGCCAGGGCAATGTGGATTCCAGCGAAGAAGTACGGCGCGACATATTTCTGCTTTGCCAGTAGTGTCAGTTCACCAAGGATCTGCCGAGATTCCTGAGTTCTGCCGGCTTCCGCGTACGTGTGCGCCAATGCAGCAGACATCAAAGGACTGCCCGCGGAGAACTCGACTGCTTTCAATCCCTCACTGATCGCCAGCTCATAACGGCCAATCTTCCTGTACAACAGGCCGAGAATCCAGTGCGTGACGGGATAGTTCGGGTCCAATTCCACAGTTCGCTGAAGTTGTTCCATGCCTTCATCATATCGGCGCGCATTGTAGAAGCTCCATCCCACTGCGACGTTGATGATGAGCGACAAAGGATCCAGGTCCTGACCGTTCCTGATCCTGGCGATGGCCTCATCGTGGCGGCCCATGGTCATCAAATATTCGGCATACCAGTGGTTCGCCGTGGGATAGACTGGGGCGAGTTCCAGGCTGCGGATAAATTCTTTTTCCGCTTCGTTCCATTTCCAATCGTGCAGCCATAACACGGCTGCCAGCGATGTGTGGCTTTCGGGGAGATCGGGATCGAGTCGTATGGCAGTCAGTGCCGCCACCCTGGCTTGAGGGAATGCTTCCCTGGGCTTGAGATAACTGTTCCACCCCAGAAGCACGTAGGAGTCAGCCAGCCCGGCATAAGGAAGGGCGTAGGCAGGGTCTTGCTCAATGGCTTGCCGGAAGTACTCGATGGCTTTGTAGAACCCCTCTTCAGTCCAACGGTTCCAGTGGTGACGGCCCTTAAGGTAATGCCGGTAGGCCTCGGCATCCTCTGTGTGGTGTCTGGACAGCTTTTTCCTTTCAGCACCGGTGAACTGGGGCCGCAGTTTTTCTGATATCTCATTGGATATTTCGTCTTGCACCGCAAAGATGTCGCCAGGCTTGCGATCATATTGTCTACCCCAGAGTTGACAGCCTGTCGTCACATCGACTAACTCCGCAGCGATGCGCAAAGAGCCGCCACTATGCATCATTCTTCCCGTCAGCACGGCGCGCACATTCAGCTCGCGACCGATGTCCAGAGGATCGACTCCTTTGCCTTTGTAGCGAAGCACCGTACTCTGCGCCATGACCCGCAATTTCGGTACGCCTGCCAGAATATTGATGAGACTGCCGGCGATGCCGTCACTGAGATATTCGTGCTCTGGGTCACCATCGGCATTTTCAAAAGGCAGGACCGCGAGCGAGTCAATGACCTTTGGAACTCGCTGCTTCCGCTGGCCAGACGCATGTGTTCCAGACGTGTGTGTCGACGGGTTGTGAGCTTTCGACGTGCCCGTGGAAGATTTGCCCGCCGCCGATTTGCTGGTACCCGATCCACTGTTAAGTGATGGGTCACTTGTGGTCGGTAGGAAGAATGATTCTTCCTCCGTCGCGCTTCTCCCTCCAGACTCCATGTCACGTTTCACTCTTTGGAGATCCGCTCGCATGTCGGCCGCATGTTGATAACGCAGATCGCAGTCCTTCTCCAGGGCTCTTTGGATCACTTCTTGAAGGGCGGGGGGGACATCGGGATTGAGTCGAATAGGAGCCACAGGATCACGGTTGAGAATCGCTTCCATGACGAGACCCGAGCTGGTCCCCTGAAAGGGCAGCCTCCCCGTTGTCATCTCATAAAGAACAATACCGAAGGAAAATAAATCCGTGCGGCCGTCCAGCTCCTCTGCCCTCACTTGCTCAGGAGACATATAAGCGAGGGTTCCCAGCGTCGTCCCCGGACTGGTGAGATGTTCTTCGGGAACATAGGACAGGCCTTGTGTCAGCGGGCCTGCGGTTGGTTTTGCCGGCATGGCCGGAACAATCGTCTTCGCCAGCCCGAAGTCGAGGATCTTTGCGTGCCCTCGTGCCGTGATAAAGATGTTGGCGGGTTTGACGTCACGGTGAACAATGCGTTCACTGTGGGCAGCATCGAGTGCATCGGCGACCTCGATGGCGAGTGAGACAACCCGCCGGGCATCCAGGGCTCCCGCGGATATCACCTGCTTCAGCGTTGCGCCATTGAGGTACTCCATGGCAATAAACGCACAGCCTTTGTGGTTTCCGATTTCGTAGATAGTGCAGATATTGGGGTGATTGAGCGTAGATGCGTCTCGCGCTTCCCGGTGAAAGCGCTCCAGCGCCTGCGGGTCTTGAGCTGCGTTTTCAGGAAGGAATTTCAGGGCGACAAAGCGGCCAAGCTCATTATCCCGGGCCTTGTAGACCACACCCATGCCACCGCTCCCGAGTTCCTCCAGAAGATAGTAGCGTGAGATGGTTTGGCCGGTGGCGGCGTGAACGTCGGGCACACTTGATGCTAGGACGGGAGCGAATTGAAGCAATACTGGCAGTAGTGTCAGTTGCCCGGATTCTTTGCTCCGCTTCTCGGATGAAATAGAGGACTGCCGCAAGCTCGCGCACTTAGACAGCCCTCAACCGGAGAACGTGTTTCTTTGAACATCTATCTTTGTAACGATTATCTTTTATCTTTCAACTCCATTGAGCCTTATGCGGGGCTGCTTTACAGCTGTCAGTTGTGCCAGCAAAATACCACGCATTGCGCCGCCAGCGTCTTACAAGAAGCGGCGCACATGAAAGGATTTGTCAGAACCTGAAATCAATTGCGTCGGACGAAATAGTCGGACGAAAAAAATGGAAGGCAGGTTTGCAACAGTCTGCCTTCCATCAAAGTCTGTAAACTATTTCGAACTGCCGATTTGTTTGGGAAAGTTTAAGCGGCAACCCTTTCCCCAGACCTGGCCCTGTGCGGCGGCCCCAGGTAGGGGAACGCACTGAGCAGATCTCTGTGAGGGCCTACTTTGTCCCCCGTCACTTTTCCATTTGTAAGAATAGGCAAGAAGACATCGACGACGTCATCCGTGAGTGTCCGGCCATTGTCTGGGAAGGACGCTGGGCGCCTGGGATCGTAGACCATGATATCCGGCAGCAGTTTCCCTGCCACCCGCTTGGCTTCTTCCGGAGTGTATCCGCCCGCATGCTCCAGTGAGTGAGCGAAGGCGGCGATGAAACGGGCATCATTCGCCGGCTCGCCGGCAAGATAGGCAGCTCTCTCCTCGCCGGGAAGGAAGACAGATTGTTGTGGTCGCGCGCCGCGATCCGCCTGAACCCACTTCCCGCCTGCGCCGTCCAGCGTGCGGGCCCACAAACCAACTTTTGCATTCCCCAGGGCAGAGTTGGGCACCTCCAGCACGATGCTGGCGACGTCTTTGTCGGCAAAGAAATCTGCACCGGTGAATTGCAGGTTGTTGAGGGCGCCCTGCACGTCGAAGAAAAAAGTGTCGCTGCGCCAGCCGGCAAAGAAGAGGTAGTCACCGGCCTCCACCACCTGTACTTCCCGACCTGTCGAGACCGGCGCCCGCTTGATGATGGCTTGGCCGCCATCGCCCGTCGCGGCGGCCTGCGCGCCTTCAACGCGGCGTACCGCCGCGGTCTGTGCCCCGCCCTCGGAGGACGAGAAACGCACCCGGTATGCGATGTCGGCAATGGCATCGCTGTTGGTGTCAATCCTTATCTCGTACAGCGCCTCGAGCGCGAAGGGGTCGTCAGTGGTGGGCCCCGGCGGATTTGCGCCGGCGGAAGGGTGAACGTTCATGACCAGGATCGACTTGCTTGCATCCCCCGGTTTGGGGAAGGCATACAGGTCGGTGAAATCCAGGCGGGCATCCCCGTGGGGAAACCCAAAGTCGGGACCGGAGTAGTGGTGCGACATGGATTCTTCTCCTTCTTTCAGCCCTAGATACCCGGCGCCATCTGCGGGTTGTGTCCAAAACTTGAAGCGCCCCGCCTCTAAACTGGTGCATACCTTATCCGCCTGTATCTCTGGTGACCGGTTCAGAGAGCGAACTTCTCGTGGAATATTTGTGCAGTTGGTTTAGTTATGGTCTGTAAGGAGCAACACATGAATAAGATTTACTTTTGGCTAATGAATCCTCCAATCGACGGCCCGAAATCCACGCTGCTTTTGAGGCTGATGGCAGGAGGGGTGTTTTTCTGGGAAGGGCTCTTGAAGTTTGTATACGCGAACCAGGGAGTGGGCCGTTTCACAAAACTGGGGATCCCGTTTCCGCATTTGACGGCCACTCTCATCGGCGGCCTGGAGATTGTTGGTGGACTGCTATTGCTTACTGGTTTGACTACCAGGCTGATTGCGATCCCGTTTGTCGCTGAGATGATCGTGGCGATCCTTTCCACCAAGATTTCGTTGTATCTGGGAACGTCCCCTCTGGCTCTGCCGCCGGTGCCTCCACAGGCAGGATTATGGGCTGTGTTACATGAGGTCCGCTCCGAATACGCGCAGATTATGACGGTCATGTTTCTGCTAGTGAACGGGCCTGGCGAATGGTCACTGGACGCCGCACTGCGTAAATGGAAAAGCCACAGCATTTCCGCACCCGCTCGTTTGGGTAAGGCACCGGCCTTGTCTAGTGCTGCCGGTCATTGAAAATGATCGATGAGCCTGGGCCCGGTTAGGTCCAGGTTTGTTGGGGTGAACGGATCTTCATTTTTTCGGCCTGACCTTACTTTTGCTCTTGAGATTGAGCGCCACGGCAGCGCGGATGAGATCCTTCAACGCCGCCTCATTGATCTTGTCGCCTTCGTGAATGTCAATGGCGCGCCTGACATTGCCTTCCAGGCTGGAGTTGAATACACCTGAAGGGTCCTTCAACGAAGCGCCCTTGGCGAATGTCATCTTGACGAGGTTCTTGTACGTCTCTCCGGTGCAGACGATGCCGCCGTGGGAAAAAACGGGAGTCCCCGGCGATGTCGCCTTGGCCCACTTCCACTCTTCCACGATCTCAGGGTCTGCCTGGTAAATGATTTCGCGCACTTTCGCCAGCGTCTTTCCGCGCCAGTCTCCGAGTTCCTTGATCTTCGCGTCGATCAATGCAGATGCAGATTCCGCCCCTGACTTTTTCATGTGCCACTCCAATTCTCGCAGCCAATTTTACTGTCGGAAGACCCAACCTTACCGCTGATTCCGCGGATTAAAAACCTGGATCTTAGGTTTGATTTTCCGATCATGGCGATGACGCGCGAACTCGGCGATCCGATTCCTTTGTGTTCCTTCGTGTCCTTTGTGGTTAGTTTTGGTTTGATCAGCGGTTGTCCCCAATCAGCGGTTATCCCCGTAATCAGCAGTGAGGTTTGGTCCGATCATCGCAAATCATCCAAATTAGCTAAATATCGAATATCAATATAAAACTTGACGATAAACAATATGTAGATTATCGTTATTCAATAAACATATGCGACTTTTCCTGAAAACTTAAGGAGACCGTCCCATGACCAAATCGTATCCTGACCCTCTGACCCTTTCGCGGAAAGTCCTTCGCGTACTGACCAAGCTGAACCTGCTGATTGGCGTCTTCATCCTGACGTTGCTGATAGCCAGCCTGATTTCCGAATCCTGGGTCATGAAAGCACTTGGCGCTGCCCCCGGCAATTCGAGGCTGTTTGTGGGTATGCGATTGATCATGGTCATCGGCCTTTGCGGAGTTCCAATTGTTCACCTGGTTCTGGCGCGGCTACTGACTATCGTTGAGACGGTGAGCGCCGGAAATCCCTTCGTTCTGGCGAACGCCGTCCGCTTGAAGACGATCGCCTGGGCCATACTCGGCCTTGAGCTGATGCATTACGCCGTTGGCACAATTGCGTCTCTGGTATCCACCACCGCCGCGCCGCTCAACATCAGCTCGGGATTCTCTCTGGCGCGATGGCTCACGGTGCTGATGCTCTTCGTGCTGGCACGGGTCTTCGAACAGGGCGCGCGCATGCGCGAAGATCTCGAAGGCACGGTCTAACCATGCCAATCATCGTCAACCTGGACGATATGCTTCACCAGCGTCGAATGACGCTCACTGAGTTGTCCGAGAAAATCGGAATCACGCTCGCCAACCTGTCAATCCTGAAGACCGGAAAGGCGCGCGCCGTCCGATTTTCCACGCTCGAGGCCATTTGCGAGGCGCTGCAGTGCCAGCCAGCTGACCTGTTGGAGTTCAGACGGACACAGGAGGAGGAAGCGATATGAGTGCAAGCGCAATGGTGGAGAATCTGAAGGAAACGTCGCCGAAGACGAAGGCAAGGCTGGCTGGTGGTCTTCTGCTGATCACGATTCTGGCGGGCGGATTCGCCCAGGGATTTATCGGCGGAAGTCTCATTGTATCCGGTAACGCCACGGCTACAGCAGCCAACATCCATGCGCATGAGCCGCTTTACAGGCTTGCGTTCGCCATCTACCTCATTGAAATGGCGTGCCAGATCACGATGACCGTGCTCTTCTACGATTTGCTCAAGCCGGTGAGCAAGAGCGCATCCCTCCTTGCCGCCACATTCGGCCTGATCGGTTGCACCATCAAGACGCTCAGTCGCATCTTTTTCTTCGCGCCATTGCTGGTGTTGGGAGGCGCGCACTACCTCAGCGTCTTCGATCCGAAACAGTTGCAGGCGCTGGCGTTCCTCTTTCTCCGCTTGAATTACACAGCCGAGACTATCGCCATGGTGTTCTTAGGATTCTATGCGCTCATGAAGGGCTACCTGGTGTTCAGGTCCACGTTCCTGCCTCGATTGCTGGGAGTGTTGTCGGCAGTTGGAGGTCTCGGTTGGCTGATCTACCTGTACGAACCGCTCGCACTCCGCCTGCAATCCTATATCGTCGGCGCCGGCATCATCGGGGCTCTTGTGAGCGTGGTGTGGCTTCTCGTTTACGGCGTCAACGAACAGCGTTGGAAGGAACAGGCCAATGTAGCAACAGCGTCGATCTGGCGATGTTAAAGGTGAGTCGAATCACCGTGGGATTGTGCAAATCAATATCCAAAACATTAGGAATTGTGCAATACTGCTCGCCGCACAATAAAGGAGCACCCACTGTCCGCCAACCGATTCCTGCCCCTGTTTCTCAAAACTAGCACATTGAACCCAAACGCAGCAGCATCCGTAGCCAAGCCGACTCGATTGAGTTACCCGTATTTGTTGCTCTTATCGCTGATACTTATCGGAACCCTGGCGCATATGAATGCGCAGACGCCCGGGGCAGCGGTAGGCTACCTTCCGCTGCAGGGTGGCGGCGGCGGCGGCCAATTCAAAGCGCAGTGCGGCCCAACGGAAAACCTGACGGGATTCGAACTGCGGGTGGGCACCTTCATTGATGCGATTCGTCCGATTTGCGTAGTTACCTACGGCGCAACCGCGATTGGGAATCAGGTGGTATCTCCGGCCTGGAACGGAGGCACTGGTGGGCATGTTGAACGACTATTGTGCCCAACGAGCACGCCTATCGTGCTCTCGGTCGCTACGGGCTTGAGCGGAACCGTCGAAGATAATCCAACCGTCGTCGTCGCAGCAATTCACCTTTATTGTGGCCAGGCGGTAGCCGCGCAAAAGCCGGCTGCGCTCCCCTCTGCGGTCTTCGATACGCCGGGGGGCAACACGCGTAGTGACGGGCCTTCTGTTTATTACTATGATCCGCAGGGCTGCCCTTCCGGTCAGGTTGCGGTGGGCGTTTGGGGTCGCGCCGGAACGTGGCTGGATGCCATGGCTTTGATCTGCGGTGCGCCGCGCAAGGATACTTCCGGAAAAGCGCTGGGCAGAGTGCAAGCAACAACTCCCGCGGTTGCCATGTCAATCTGCGACCGGGCTAAAGATGCGCGTGCGCGCAACTCACCGGAGGCAGCGGCGCTTGAAGCTCAGTGCAAGGCTCCAGCACAGCTGACAGGTCCGCCCAAGGTTTTAGGAAGAACGGGTACGCCCTCAGCAAATGCCGGCTCGGTACCGATTTGCGATCAGGCGCAAGATGCGCTTGCCAGAAACTCTCCAGTCGCGCCACAACTGGTAGCACGCTGCCGTGCCATCGGCGGCGGAGAAGGCATGCCTCTCACTCCTGACGAGCTTGCCGCCAAGGGACAAACAATGGCCAGCCAGGATGTATTGGTTGCCGAGCTGCGGAAGCGGCAGCCGGTTGGCAACCAAAGAGGATTCGATATCGGAATTGCAGCCGCTGAAGGTGACACGGTGTGGGGACCCGGGAAACAGAAGATCCTTGCATCTCTCAATGCGCCGCAACAGGAAGGATTCAAGGTGGGAGTGTCATTCAGCATGGACCGCAACCGTAACAAGGCGCTCGCAGCTACCGGAGCAGCCATTGCCAAAGCCGATCCGGCTGTCGCCAGTGCCCGAACGTCCGACCTTGATGTGCGCGCCTGGCTTGGATTCGATATCGCGTCGGGAATCTTCGGTGATCCGTCTAAAGGTGCGCAGGGCAGCAAAATGGGCGGCCTGCAGTTTATGGCGATTCGAGAGCAACTCAGCCTGCCTGCACAGCGAGGGTTCAACGCTTCCATGAAGTTCCATCAAAGCCGGCACTATAAAGCTGCTAATTAAACACGGCTGTTCATTAAACGGCCGCGCATTCCGCGAGGATTGCGCGGCGTTGAGCCATGACGCGTAAGGGCGAACCGGTAACGCGGTCGGGACGATTCTCTCTGGTCGCTGAATGCTGTCCGTTGACTGCTGGTATTACAGCGAAGTCTTAAGAGATCAAGCGGAGAACCGGGCTCAACAGAGCGAAAGTTCATTGACCGGGGTAATTGTTGAAGCTACAATCCCGGCTACCCCCCCAATCCACCAACAGTAAGAGAAAAATCAACTTTGGAGTTGAAAGAGGCCAGATGCCCGCGAGGACCAGTGTTTTCTGGAAGCGCACTGCACAAGTGCTTGTTTGCTTGTTTTTCTGTTCAACGCTCGTGAGCGCGGAAAAGCACAAACCGCTCACCAATGCCGACGTCATCAAGATGGCCCAGGCCGGATTGGACGAAGACGTAATTATCGGCACCATGCAGGCAAATGCCAATGTATTCGACGTTTCTCCAGATGCGCTCATCACGCTGAAAAAGGCCGGAGTCAATACCAAAGTACTGCATGCAATGCAGTCACTTGCCAAAACAGATAGTGGTACGGATCTGGCCCCCGCGGCTGTATCCGCATCTGCTGCCACTGGTTCGAACAAGAAAGAAAGCTCAAAGAAGAAAGATGCGGGCGGCCGTTCCGGTGGCGAGTCACTCACAAACTGGAAAGGCCCCATGATGCGCCTCGCCGTCATGGACCTGGCTGGTTCCGCTCTCAAGATGCAAACCGCAACGCAATCTTCCGTGACCACGACCACAGTCGCCATTCCGCCACCCGCAGATTTTGCCCGCGGCCTGACCGAAATGCTGACCACCGCACTCACAAAAACAGACCGTTTCGTAGTGCTTGAGCGTGCTGCTCTCGACAAGGTAACAGCAGAGCAAGACCTCGGCGCCGGCGGACGTGTTAACCCTGAGTTTGCGCCGCAAATAGGGAAGATAACTGGAGCACAGGCAATCATCACAGGCGACATCACAAGATTTTCCTATACTCAATCCAGCATCGGCGGCAGTGGTTCATTCTTGAAAGGACTGGGTGCAAAAGCGGAAAAGCTGAATGCACAAGTTGGAATCGACCTTCGCATTATTGACTCTGAAACCGGTGAGGTTTTGCTTTCCCAGAGCGCTGACGGCAATGCGAGTATGTCCAACGTGTCCGCCACGGTAACGCGCGGAGGCCAGGACTTTACCAGTTCAGTGGCGGAAAACACTCCGCTGGGTAAGGCCACTCGCCAGGCACTGGAAAAGATCATCACTGCAGTCACGCAGACCATGAAGAGCCAACGCTGGTCAGGCCGGGTCATGGACGTACGCGGGGACCACCTTTACATCAATGCCGGCACCCGTCTGGGACTGGTATCCGCGGTTGAGCTGGACGTATTTCGCCCGGAGCCGGGACTCACTGATCCTGAAACCGGGCGTCGTATGGGCACACCTGACAGGCTGGTGGGATCGGTTGTGATTGATGCAGTGAAAGAGCAGTACAGCGTGGCGAAAATTCTGGATGGGAAAGCATTCAAACGCGGCGATGTGGTACGGCTCAAAGGTCAGCAAGAGGAGCCATAAGAAGCTTGCTGCAAGGCAGGCGCTTGCGCACCAGATCGAAGGCCATGCTTGCCCCTTTTCTGAACAGCCGCCATCTGCCTGGTCACGGAATTCTACGTTCTTGTCAGAATAAATAATGCGCAGTTCAGGCAGTCACTTGGCGGGAACCAGCACCGGAGCACCTTTGTCCTTCACAAAAAATACGACGAATTTTGCTGGATTTGTTTTGCTTGCATTCCGCCCAACCACGTGAACATCATCCGGGCCTTCGTAGAAGGTCTGGCCAGGTGTCAGAGTCACTTCCTTTCCGCCCCTCACCTGCATCACGATCGAGCCTTCCAGCACATAAACAAACGCATGTGCATTGTGGCGATGTATTGGGTCCGAACTGCCTGGCGGATACTCCACGATGATCATCAGACCTTCCTTGCCGGGAAGGTTTGTCAGGTCCTTCGACATGAGCTGCGTCACCTTAGCCTCCTGTCCTGCCAGCGAGCCGGACATGAGACATGCCAACACTAAAATTACTCTTGTCAACGTCATAAACTATCCTTTCGCGTGAACGACGCCGTTTCCATGCATCGGGTTTATTCGCCGGCACTGCGCAGTTACCAATAGTCCGTACAAGTTTCCTGTTCGGCGCACAACCGCTTTCCCCCGCGTCTCTTCTCTCGTTGGTTTTCCTATTCAGTGTTGAGGCCGGTCCGGCCAGACTCGGCCTCGATTGGAGTTGGCGCTATCGGGTGGCCGCCGCTTCGGCACGGTGGCAGACTATGCAGCACTCTGAATTTGTGCTGCGGATTGAGCCAGCCAGGTTTCGAAACGGGTCGCGCCGAGGCGTGCGTTATTGCCCGGAACCAGTGTCTTCTCGCTGAGTTTCGCCCCGGAGTAAAGCGCTTTAGGGTCAGCGATGACCTGGCGGGGATCCTTCAGCGCGGCCAGGCGCCGCCGAACCAGATCATCCACGCGGAACTGTTCCGGACCTGCAATTTCTACGATGCCATTTACCGGCTGACCTACTGCAATCCTGACCATCGCACTCGCGACATCGTCGGCAGCCATCGGCTGGAAAAGCACATGTGGCAAACGCACCTTATCGCCGTCGGAGGAAATGTCGGCCAGGCCCTTGAGGAACTCGAAGAACTGCGTGGCCTGCACGATGGAGTAAGGGATGGAAGATTCTTTGATCAATTCCTCCTGAGCAATCTTGGCCCGGAAGTAACCACTTTCGGCCAGCCGCTCTGTCCCCACGACTGATAACGCAATGTGATGTCTTACGCCTGCGGCCGCTTCATAGGTGAGCAAGTTACGAGTTGATGTTTCAAAGAACTTCAGTACTGCGGCGTCATCCCACGAGGGAGAATTCGATACGTCAACCACCACCGACGCACCTTTCAGCGCTTCGGCCAGTCCTTCGCCCGTGAGAGTGTTGACCCCGGTGTTGGGAGCTGCCGCTACCGCTTCATGCCCGTGCTCACGAAGCTTCCTGACAAGCCTTGATCCAATGAGACCAGTGCCGCCGATCACTACGATTTTCATCATTGTCTCCTTCATTTTCTTGCCGGCGCATATCGCGTCGCTGCTGAGATGTGAGTTGTCAATTTTTGCGTCTTGAAGATTGTGCCGACGCCTGCGATGGCCCCACACGTTCGCAGAGGCCATGATGTCGCGCCATTGCAAGTTGTAAGAGGCGCCAAAGATGAGTTAGCCCAGGTTGTTCATTGTTTCCATATACGAGCGTATTTGGAGGGCGAGGAGGAAAAGGGATGGCGTAAATTTCCTGGCAGAGTGGCGGACCCATATACAACACTCAGAACTGGATTAGCTGTTCAATAGGGGAGATGTCAGAGTCGGGGAATGCGTTTCCCGACCCGCATTGCTTCTATGATTTTTTTTTGCCTCGATTTCCACAGCGGCGACCGCTCCTGCTGCGGTGGATACTTTCTATTTCCTCAACTGCAGGCTCTGGCTTTCGCTAAGAGTGGGCATGAATGACTAATCGATCTTGACCGTTCCTGGGCGCGGGCAGATTTATCTCGCGCGCTTCACGGAAGCTGAAAAGCCAAAAGCCAGCGTCCATGAAAGGATGTGCAGGCTCGCATTATTGGGAGAGACAGAAGAGCAAGAAAGACTGCCCTTACCCCGCTTGAGCAGAATCGGCTTCTTCAATTACAGGCAGTTCATACGTGATGTAAGTCGTATGCCGGAACAAGTCTGGGGCGCGGTGTACAAGTTCGAAAAGAACAGAATCCATGCAGAGTTGGCATTTGGGGAACCGCTGTCCTCTTAGAATGACAACTTCATGGGGTAGACGGTGCATAGAATGCACCACGCGATAGATGCCCGTTTCCGGAGCAATCACCCCAGTTTCGTATATTTCCCCGGTGATCCCCATGACCGCCTAAATGTCTCGAAATTGGGGCAACACCTAAGGCTCCCCCGAAGGTGAGATGCTGAAATAGTGTCAATTACTGCATCGACCTGCAAAAATTGTGCAAAAGTGAGTAAGTAACTCAATTGGTGCGGGGAGGGCGAATTTTGCGCGTCGCTGAGGAATGCACGGTCGCTGGGGGCCAATTACTGGACCGGTCGCTTCGAGATAAATTGTCGAACGACATGGCCTTTCCACATCCACAATCCTGTAAGGACCATCGCCGGAAGGAAGACAAACCGGGTTGCGGGGGCGTAGCCTGGTAGTTTTTCAAACGGACTATAGATGTATCCAAATATCGGAATGCTTAAGATAATGTGAATACAGCGAAAAATTGTGCGTTGCGTTGAACTATTCATGGTCGTCTCCAAGAGCGCAGCCGGTTTTTTCTTTTGCGCGTCGGTTCACGGCTTCTAAATGTGAAGCGGCGAGTTGGGCGTTTCAACACCTGGTTCCCCCATTAACACGCGGTGTTCGTATTACTGGGGTGGAATAGCGAACTGCTTTGCGTACTCGGCGTGCAGCCGTTGCCAGCCGAACTTCATCGCGTCGCCGGCAACGATGCGGCCGATGGGAGTTCCGCTGAGAAGGTGATCCAGAACATCGAAACAAATGTGCCATCCGGCAGCACCCATAGCGATGAAGCGGCGATCAATGTTGTGCCAGAGCGTGAGGCGCGTGCCGCTGCCAAAGGCTTCAAGTTCCCAGCGGATATCATTGCCACCCCAGTTGTACTCAAGGACATGAGGAGCGTCGGCCCGGGTGACTGTTGTTTCGGAAACATTCGGCGTGGGCCTGCCGACCGTCGAGAGCTTCACCATGGTTCCAGCCGTACCCAGGTTCCCATCGGCGTCGAAAGGAGCCCACTCGCGCAGATGGGCCGGGTCAGTCAGCGCCTGCCAGACTTTTTTGGGCGGGTGGCGCAGCTCTCTCACGAGAACAAGCGTCCACTTCTCTTCATCGTTTTGTCCACGGTCCTTTTGTATGTGCGCACTGCTGGCCGGACCCGGTGTGTACTGCTCGCGATCACTCATCGTTTGTCCTTTTTCCTTGGCGTGAATGTTCCCTCAGCGTAAATGCGTGCTTTCCTTAGCGTGAATAGTGTGCCAACTGGGTGAGCTGAACCAGGTTGCCGCAAGTGTCGTTCAGCATGGCAATGGTCGAACCGGTCGCGTCAGTGGGTGGCATGGTGAACACGGCGCCGCCGGCTTTGATCCGCTCGTAGTCGCCCTTCACGTCGTCCGTGAAGAACATGACCGCGGGCTGGCCCTGTTGAAATATCGCCTGCTGATACGCTTTGGCTGCAGGGCTGTTGTTCAATGCCAGCTGTAACTCAGTGCCGCCCGGCTCCTCGGGCGAAGCCACAGTCAGCCAGCGATATGGGCCATTACTGAAATCGGTCTTTTTGGCAAAACCCAGTACCTCTGTATAGAAGCGCAGGGCCTTGTCCTGGTCATCCACGTAAACGCTGGTCAATTTGATTTTCATTTCGTTTCTCCTTTATCACGTTCGCGGTCTGGGCCGCTTCGTCTTTCTCGTTGTTTTCCTTTTTGACGGTGTTGGTTCATCTTTATCTTTATCTTTGTCTTCACCCATGCGGTCGAGGTGGCGTTCGAGAGCATCCAGGTGAGCCGACCAGAAGCGGCGGAATGGAGCCAGCCATGCGTCGACCTGATGAAATGGTTCCGGTCTCAGCCGATAGAGACGGCGCTGTGCGTCAACCGTGGATTCCACGAAACCAGCGTCACGCAGCACGCGTAAGTGCTTAGACACGGCCGGCTGCGGCATACCAAGCTGGCGCTCGATCTCTCCCACCGACTGTTGTGACGCCACCAGAAGGCCCAGTATCGCGCGGCGGTTCGGCTCGGCAATGATCTCGAAAACAGATTCCATTTCTTTTATATACTCCCAATGGCATATACGTGTCAAGACATATACAGCCCCGAGATGGTTTCAGCCTTCGCAAGGTCTTCTGGTGCGCGTGCTTCGCCGAACATGATTGGAGATTGCAGGGATCCCTCGCGTCGATCGGGATAAAAGAAAAGAGAACAACTCGCACAGCCGAGGGCGGCTGTGCCACACGAGCATCGCCGGAATCGGAAAAGCGAATCATCGCGCCGCTTCGTCGCAGATTACTGGAGATTGGAGGGAATCCCTCGCGTCGCTCAGGATAAAGAAGAGACTTGGGATGAAGAACACGCGCACTTACCCAATTACCAAATTACTCACTCACCAAATGGGTTAATGCGCTCCCATGCCCGGGCCGCCGCCCTTCTTGGGTTTCTTCATCAGGAAGATCAGCGGAATACAGGCCAGGAACATCAGAGCCAGGATAAAGAACACATCGGTATAGGCCAGCATGGACGCCTGTTGCTGCACCATGCCGTTGATGGCGGCGTAAGCCTGCTTTTGTGCCGTAAGCTGGTCCATGCCCTGGGCCATAAAGCCGTGCATCATGTTTTGCATCATGTCACGGGTGATCTGACTGTATTGCGTCACGTTGCGGCCCAGATCATTCATGTGCTGCTGCATATGGCGTGAGGTGAGCGTGGTTACGCTGGCAATGCCGACGCTGGCGCCGATGTTGCGCATCAGGTTGAACAGGCTGGTGGCGTTGCCCATCTCCTCTTTGGGAATGGGATCATTGGTGATGGTGGTGAGCGGGACAAACAGCAGTCCCATGGACGCGCCCTGGAGAAGCTGCGGCCAGAAGATGTCCCAGTATCCGGCATTCAGGTTCAGGCGAGAAAGCGCATAGATGCTGTAGGCGGCCACAACAAGTCCGGTGCCCAGCAATTTACGCGGTTCAATCTTACCCATCAGGATGCCGACAATCGGCATGAACAAGAACGATCCCAGTCCGCGCGGCAGCATGGCCATGCCGGCCTGCAATGCCGGATAGCCCATCAGGGTTTGCAGCCACAGCGGCAGCAGCACGGTACTGCCATAAAGCACAAATCCCATGATGGTCATCAGCAAAACGCCGGTGCTGTACGTTCGCTCCTTGAAGACGCTGAGATGGACCACGGGATGGGCGGTTGTGAGTTCGCGGAAAATGAAAATTCCCAGTCCCAGAACGCAGGCGACGAAGAGCCAGATGATGAAGTGCGATCCGAACCAATCTTCTTCCTGGCCTTTATCCAGCAGGACCTGCAGAGATCCAATGCCGATGGCCAGAAGTCCGATGCCCCAGTAATCAATGCCGCCTTCACCGCGCTTGATGTACGGCGGATCGTGAATGAACGCAAGCGCCATCAGCACGGCAGCCGCGCCAACCGGAATGTTGATGTAGAAGAGCCAGCGCCAGCTATAGCTGTCAGTGATCCAGCCGCCGAGCACCGGGCCGATCATGGGAGCCACAACAATACCAAGCGCCCAGAATGCCATGGCCTTGCCGCGTTTTTCCGGAGGGAACGCCTCCATCATGATGGCCTGCGAAAGCGGTTGCAGACCACCGCCGGTAGCGCCCTGAAGAACGCGAAACAGGATCAGCATCGGCAGGTTTGGGGCAATTCCGCAGAGGAACGAAAACAGCGTGAACCCGCCAACGGACATCAGCAGAATGTTGCGCCGCCCAAACTGGTTGGAGAGCCATCCGGTCAGCGGCAGCACGATGGCGTTGGACACCAGATAAGAGGTGAGCACCCAGGTAGCTTCGTCCGTGCTGGCGGAAAGATCGCCGGCAATGTGCTGGAGCGAAACGTTCACCACGGTGGTGTCCAGCACCTCCATGAACGTGCCCAGCATCACGGAGACGGCAATCAGCCACGGATTTATTTCCAGCCGGCTGCCTGCTGTCGGATTGAACGTCTGCGTCGCCATGTTTCCGAGTGATAGACCTTTACTTCACGAAGACGACTGGCACAACGGACATGCCAGGTCGCAGCAGGTGATTAGGGTCCTGACCGGGATTGATGCGGATGCGTACTGGCAGCCGCTGCACCACTTTTACGTAGTTGCCGGTCGCATTTTCCGGTGGGAGCAGGCTGAAGCGCGCGCCGGTAGCTCCAGGCATGGATTCCACGGTGCCGTTAAACTTTTTCCCGTAAGCGTCCACATCCACTTCCACGCGCTGTCCTGGACGCATCGCTCTCAGCTGCGTCTCCTTGAAGTTGGCAGTCACCCAGATATCATCCTGGTTGACGATGGAGAACAGAGGCTGTCCTGCCTGCACTACCTGTCCGGGTTCCACGTTGCGTTTACTGAGCACACCAGTGACCGGTGCGTAGATCTTTGTGTATTGCAGATTAAGTTCCGCCTGCTCCAGAGCAGCCTTGTATTTCTGCACATCAGCAACAGCCGCCCCGGCGCGTGCCCGGGTGACTCTGATCTGGTCAGGGACGGTATGGGCTGCATCCGCCTGCGCGCGAGATTGCGCAACACGGCTTTCCGCGCTGGCCACGCCCGCGTTGGCTGCGTCTAACGTCGCTTTGGCGGAAGCCGCCGTGGCCACGGATGCGTCATATTGCTGGCGTGAAATTTCATCTTTCTGCACCAGGGTTTCCATGCGCTTCAGGTCGGCAGCAGCTTTGGTGTAATTGGCCTGGGCTTCCTGCACGCGCGCCTGCGCCATTTGTACATCACGATCAGCCGAGCGAACTCCAGCGTCAGCCGCCACTAACTGGCTGGAACTGGTGGTGGTGGTGAGTGGAATACCAACCTGCGCCGCGGTGGATCCGGCTTCCGCGTTGGCCAGATCGGCCTTGGCCCGTTCAACCGCAACCTGGTAATCCTTGGGATCAAGCTCCACCAGCAGCGTTCCGGCCTGGACGGTTTCATTTTCATCATGCAGCACGCGGATCGCGGTCCCGGTGATGCGGGCGCTAATGGGATTGATATGGCCATCCACCTGCGCGTCATCGGTTGATTCGCGCAATGAATAGTAGTGCCACAGGAACGCCACCACGGCAATCAGCAGTAGTGCACCCAGCAGGATCACCCACTTCGCCTGAGGATGCTTGCGGAAGAAACTAACATTCTTCTCCGGGGCTCTTTCCGTGGCCACGCTCCGGTCTTCGGGGCCGCCATCATTGTGATCCACGCGACGAGGCTGTTTTACTTCCTCTTCTTCTTCGTAAGTCGGCGGGATTTTCGTCTGTTCAGCCACCTTTATTTTCCTCCCAGGAAAGCTCTGGTCTGTTCTTCAGCCACGCCCAGTGCGCGCGCCAGAGTCAATTTGGCAACATTGTTTAGATATAGAGCCTGTATGTAAGATTCATTCGCTGTGGCCACGGCTTCCTGCGACTGCACCACGTCCAGCGTTCCGGCAACACCGGCAGCAAATCTGTCCTGCGACTGCTTGAGTTGTTCCGCCGCCAGGCCAATAGATGACTGTGCAACGCTCACCTGCTCCGCGGATGTAGTCACATCCAGCAGTGCGGAGCGGACATCCACTTCAATTCGATTGCGCAGGTCTTCCAGTTGCATCCTGCTCTGGCGAAGATCCGATTCAGCCTGGGCCACGTCGGCGTGAGCGCGTCCGCCCTGAAAGATTGGAATGCGCACGCCGGCAGCAAACGTATAAGTATTTTCCAGACTGCTGAAATGATTGCCCAGGACGCCGTAGTCGCCGTTGAGCTGCACGGTGGGAAGCAATTCGCCCCTGGCCGCTTTCACGGCAAGCTCCAGCGCATGACTGCGTGCTTGCGCTGCCAGAAATTCCGGACGCTGCTCATACGCGCGCTTCAAACCGCTTTCGACATCGATCGCCGGCGAGGTGCTATACGGAACCTGGTCCGACAGGTCAAATTTCTGTGCCACCGGCAAACCAATGATCCTGGCCATGGCCATTTTCTGCTGCTCATATTGGTCCTGTGCGGAGAGAACGCGTTGCTGTTGTGTCTGCATCTGGACTTGCGCGCGCAGTACGTCAATTCCCGCCGCCACGCCGGCGTTCTTCTGGTCCTGCGTTTGCTTGAAAATTGTCTGCGCGGTTTGCAACTGCGTCTTCGAAGTTTGCAGTCGTGACGCTGCTGCCTGCGTCTGCAAGTACTGGTTTCCTACCACCAGCACGACCAGCTCACGCGCATCGGCCATGGTAAACTTCGCGGCCTTTTCAGTTTCCGCCGACTGGCGCTTCCGGTTGAGTGCATTGAAATCCACAACGGTTTGCGAAAAAGCGGCCCGCGCATCCAGCACGTTGAACGGGCCTACTACCGGCGACGTCAACCCCGCCGGTAGCGGGATACCAAACGCCGCCAGATTGATCTGCTGGACTGAATCCGTGGCGCGGCCGGAAATGTTTGGCAGCAATGCGCTCAGGCTGCGCCGATATTGCGCCCGCGCCGACTCCGTCTGTTCCTGCGAAAGCAGCAGGCCAAGATTGTGCCGTATCCCACGATCAATGGCGTCAAGAATCGTGATCTTCAGGACATCAGGTGTAACTTTATCGAGCCTTGCGCTGCCACTGAATACACCCAGAGGGGGCGTCTGGAAGGTGGTTTGCGGCGCCGTTGAGCTGTTCTGGTCCGTACTGGCAGCAGAGTATGGGTTCTGTCCCGGAGCCTGAGCTCTTACTGATACTGCGGATAACGCTACGAGACAGATAAAAAAGAACCATAAACCAGCGGCTGCCGGTGTTTTTGTGATCACGACACTCTCTTCCAATTCATGGCGTTTAGATGCTTGCATTCATTGACCAAGGTCCAACCCATTCACAGGGATGGCTTTGTTTGCTTGACGTTACCTGGCCGGGATAGCCGCCAGTTTTTGAAGAATTAACCGTTCGGTTAATTAGATTAACAGGCAGGGCGGAAAAGATGCAAATTACTTTCAGGCAATAAAAACGCCGGAGTAGAAACTCCGGCGCAGTTGATCATTGATTCGATAGCCCGATGAGGGTTTCGACTTAAGGACGGCTTGGGCACTGCCGCGATGGCGTGGTCAGAATGGTTTCATCGGGGAAGCTATAGGCTCCATCAATGGCGTGCGACGGGCTTGGAAGTTTCAGAATTGTGGGAAGAGGAGGCGCGACCTCGATAACAATGGTTAAAAAGGGCCCACCGGGGGCCCTTTGTGTTCCTATCTTCTTTATTCTTCAATGTGTACGGACACTAGCTTTTTTCTAGTTGACCTTGTCCGAGGGCAAGTTTAAGGACATGTCAGCGGTCCAAATGGAGTCGCCGAATGTGGCAGGGCCTTGGTATTCGGATAGCTGAAAGCGCCGCCCAGCGCATCCGATGTCGATTTCTGGGTGAACCACTGGAAAAGGGCTTCCGTCTGGGGATGGAATATCTGGCCTCCGGTCTTGACGTTCACCACGGCATTGTTCAGCACTTCCACTGGATCACCCGTTTCCAGATCGTCCTGGCAGGTGCCGGGTGAATTGGGAAATTGCCATGCGGGAACCGCGTTGTCGACGAACGGATCGTTAAAAGCCTCCGTGATCTCATGGCTCAAAGCCGTTATATCGTTGAAGCCGGATCCAAAGACACCGGGAGAAATCCAACTGGCGAAAGCAAACACCCAGCGTGATTCCTTCGGGGTGGCCCCATCCGTGAAGAAAGTATGAAAGCCAAGCGTGCAGCATGCTCCCGGACCGCCTGAACTATTCAGCGAGAAAAGAAACGTATTCGGGAACAGCGCAATGTTCATCGCATCAGTACGGAAATGATTGGCATTAATTTCGTTCACGACTACGTTAAATATCTGCTGATTGAAAAATGAGTCCAGCAGGAATACAACGGGCTGGCCGTTGCTACTGGTGCTGGTGAAGTATGTCCTGACCTGGGTCTTGACGCCGTTCAGTGTCACGGTGACAAAACGAGGCACCTTGAGCGTAAGGTGATCCACCACGCCGGTGGGAGAAAGCTCCGTATGCCATGAAGGTTTCATGTAATGAAAAAATTCGGCGCGTTGCACGGCATCAGTGAACTGGATTCCATTGCCGCTGGTATAGTTTGCATCCTGGAAGTTCGGCGATCTGAGAGTGGGCCCGACAAAAGGCAATACGGAAACGGTGGTAGTGGTCACCAGGTCCGCGTTTTGCAGTTTCAGCGTTACGGTAACGATGCGGGTGGGAGTCCTGGTAGTTCCGCCCTGTGCAGGATCATGGCCCATCATGGTGAATGGCCACGTTTTCCCACGGGCAAAAAATGAACCCTGAAAATTCGGGACCGAGATTACATTGGCGAGCCCATGTGGAAATACCTGCGCGCCCGCTACCGCTCCCATGGAAAGGCCAGGATGGCTGAGAAAGTCAGGTTGCGCATGGATAGAGAGTGGAGCCACGCGTTCATACCGGGGCGTGATGGGTGAAGTAAACGGCGCGTCCTGGACGCGGGCAAAATCAGTTTGCGTCTGGGCGGTGGCGCCCACGATCACTGACAACACCAGCAACGTTCCTGCAGCAAAGCAATTTATTTTCGTACGCACAGATAGAACTCCTAGGGATGCCCGCTTCTACGGCGGATAAAGCATGTACTCTCCACACTACGACATTCCGTGCTCACCCAACTTCAAAGCCACGGGAGAATTTTGATGTAAGCAGCTTGTGTTAAGGTGAGCAGAGAGGCTGTTCAATGCCCCTCGTGATTGCATCCAAATTCATGCCAATGGAAAGCGAAACAGCTCAGGAACCCTCTCGTGCATTTAAGTGGCCGGAATCCCTCCGCGCCCTGCGTCATCGGAACTATCAGCTCTTCTTTATCGGCCAGCTCATTTCCTTGATCGGCACGTGGATGGACCAGGTGGCTGAATCGTGGCTGGTCTATCGTCTTACCGGGTCAGCTCTGCTTCTGGGGACCGTGGCTTTCGCCAGCCAGATTCCCGTGTTCCTGATGGCGCCATTGGGTGGCACCATTGCCGATCGCTACAACAGGCGCAACATTCTGGTGATTACCCAGTCCTGCCAGATGGTGATCGCGCTGGCACTGGCGGCGCTTACGCTCACCCATATCGTCACAGTATGGCAAATCATATTGCTGGCAACCGCCGGCGGAATCGTGAGCGCCTTTGACATTCCCGCCCGCCAGGCTTTTGTAGTGGACATGGTGTCGCGCCAGCATCTGATCAATGCCATCGCTTTGAACTCTTCCATGTTCAATGGCGCTCGCGTGATTGGGCCGGCAGCGGCTGGAATCGTGGTTGCCGCCATCGGTGAAGGCTGGTGCTTTTTCGCCAACGGCATCAGCTTCATCGCCGTGATTGTCTGCCTGTTGATCATGACGATTGATCGTCCCCGCACTGACCTCCAGGGTTCGCCGCTGCAGAACGTGATCGAGGGTTTCAAATTTGTGGGAGGCACGGGGCCCATTCGCGCGCTCATGCTGCTGCTCGGGCTGGTCAGCTTCACCGCCATGCCTTACGCCGTGCTGATGCCGGTATTTGCCGACAAGATACTCCACGGAGGTCCCACAGCCCTGGGAATTTTGATGGGCTGTTCCGGCGTTGGCGCCTTGTGTGGCGCTGTGACGCTGGCCATGCGCAAGACCATCAAGGGGCTGGGCCGCTGGATTGCTGTTGCATGCTCCAGCTTTGGTGTCGCCTTGGTTCTCTTTTCCTTTTCGCGGACGCTATGGCTCTCTGCCATTCTGCTGATACCTGTCGGCTTCTTCGTCATGATCCAGATGGCATCCTCCAATACGCTCATTCAAAGCATGGTCCCGGACCAGCTCCGCGGCCGCGTAATGGCCGTCTATTCCATGATGTTTATGGGGATGGCGCCGTTTGGCGCCTTGAGCGCCGGAAGTATCGCTCACAACATCGGGGCGCCGTGGACAGTTGCGATCGGCGGATTCATCTCCGTCATCGGTGGTATCTTCTTTGGCGTGCGCTGGCCGCGCTTGCGTTCCACAGCTCGTGAATTGATTGTCGCGCAGCAGATGAGTGGCGGCACTCCGGCCCAGGAGACAACCTCAGAGATCATCGTCAAAACCAGTTGATGTCGCTTGTCAGAATCAATGTGACGCCACCGATAGATGTTCATGGATGATTTTCAGCGAGCCATCATACTGGCGTTGAAAAACGTGCGTCACACGCAGATGGGTGAAATTCTCCCGGGATGTCTTTCCGCCTTCCGCAGAAGGTTTGGCAATCTGGTCAGCCCGCCAGCTCGCACTATAAGCTGCAACCGCGCTGTCCCGGGTCAGCAAATCAACATTGATGGCGCCCAGTTCATAGCTCATTCTGCTGGCGCTATCCATGTACTCGCGGTTCCTGCGTGCTGTAACCAGCCGGGCAGGTTCAAGGCGCTTTGACATGGTGGCAAAAATAGAAGCTGTGTCCAGATAGAAGCTTTGCAGCTCTGACGCCAGCTTGGATGCGGCAACGCTCCAGTATCTTCTCACCGCATCTTCAACTTCCGCGGCTGTGACTGGTCCCGTTATCTTCTCGTGCATCATAACGGGAGATTCACTGCTGTTAGCGTGGGCCTGGAGACGAAGACATTCATAAACGGCAATGAATGTAAGACGCCGGGAAGCTTCGCGGAGTTGGGAGCCTTTAATCGATTATCGGGTGGCACAACCGTTCTCGGCTGCCCGGCAAACGCACGTTCTTCAAGTCTGCCCAGACTCTTCTAGGTGTCAGAGGGTGACGATACGTGCTCGTGCACAATCTTGATGCTGCCGTCCTCATATCGCATAAAGACATGAGTCACACGCGCATTTTCCAGATGTTCTTCCAGCTCCCGGTAGCCGGATGCAGACATCTTTGATACCTGCTCGGCATGCATTTTCAGGATGTAGCCGGCCACAGCGCAGTTCGGCCCCAGCATTTCCACGTCAATGTTACTGACGTCAACCTGCATCCTGGTGCTGCTGGCCATATATTCGCGCTGGCGACGCAACACGATCAGCCGTGCCGGCTCGGCACGCTTACTGGCGGTCCCGAACACCAGAGCTATGTCTGCATAAAAGCTCTGCCATAGCTCCGATTTTTTCGCCGCAAAAGATTGCCAGAAGGCACGAACGGTGGACTCAACTTCGATTTCGCTGAGGTTTTTGGATAAATTCACTGGGCACATATTACAAGCAATGTACCGTAGCGGTGCCCACTACACAACGCCTAAGCTTTTGTCTGTGCCGCCTTCTTCAATAACGCGATCTGGCCTGCATGATAGAGAGCGTGTTGCGTCATGCCATGAAACAGATGGTAGAAATCATACGACCTGCCGGGCACTGTTTCTTCCAGACGGGCCGGGTCGAATTTCTCGATTGCTGAGGCCAACTTTTCGTTGGTTGCGAACACGCTCTTCTTCGCTGCCGCGAACGCGGACTCATCGACTGCATTCACTTTGGGAAAGTTCTGCTCATCTGGCATCGGCTCGGGCATGGCAGTCCCGTTGATGGCGCCAATCGCTACGTGTTCCCAGGCTTCAATGTGGAGCAGCAATTCCCAGATTGTGTGCGCGGGTGCAACAGGGCGGGCAGCCGCCTGGGACGCCGTTAACCCATCCAGGATTTCCTTCATAGCAGGCCCATGCCACGCATTGCCTTCAAACGCCCGGCGAAGCTGATCAGCCATTCGTGAACATTCATTTTTCATGACGACAATCATAAAACAGATTCCACACTGCGTTCGGATTGACAAGGAAAGGTGTCTCACTTTGCGCGGGTACCACAACATAAAATAAGTTCATGCTGACTCTCGAACAGATCAAAAGCATCCTGAAGCTGGAACCTCATCCCAAAGAAGGCGGTTTCTTTGCGGAAACCTACCGCTGCGCCATGGCAGTCACCACAAGAAACGGCCAGCGGTCATTGCACACCGCCATCTATTATTTGCTCACTCCGGAAAGCTTCTCTGAGATGCATCGACTGCCGGGCGATGAGATGTTCCACTTCTATCTCGGCGACCCCGTGGAAACGCTTCAGCTTCATCCCGACGGAACCAGTAACATCATCGCGTTGGGCCAGGACATCGCGCACGGCATGAAGTTGCAGCACGTAGTTTCTGGAGGCGTCTGGCAGGGATCGCGTCTCAAACCGGGCGGACGATACGCACTTCTGGGAACCACCATGTCACCCGGCTTCGCCTATGAAGATTACGTTTCCGGGGAAGCTGCTGCTCTGATCAGGGAATGGCCGGATCGTGCGGCTATGATTCGCGAATTGAGCCAGCTTTAATCGCAAGCTTTAATCGCAAGACCAGAAAAAACCCTGCTCACTTGCGCAAGCAGGGTCATTGATTCTTCTTTCGATCTGTTTATGCAATCACGTATTTGCCCGCATCCAGCACCCGGCTCGCAATCTGCTGCGTTAAGGCGATGGTGTTGAAAGGTTCGTACTTGAACAGCCTGCGGAGAATGACAAGTTGCGTGCGCATCATGTCACCTTCAGCGATGGCCGCCAGCACCTTCTTTGCTGCTGACTCAATCTTATCCATGGATCGCACCAGAGCTACCTGCGTCATAGCGACGGCATGCTGAGACCTGGCTTCACCGTTGCGCTCAATGAGCTTCTGTGTGCGCAGCACGACTGAGTCCATGGCAAAAGTTTCAATCACCATGTCGGCAATCGTGCCCAGGATCTCCTGCTGATCGGCAATGGCAGTCATGTATTTCTGCGCTGCCGAGCCCGCCAGCATCAGCGTGGCTTTCTTGGCGTTGGCTACCATCTGCCGTTCCGCTGAGAGATGACCCTCCGGCGCCTCAGGGCTTGAGCCGCTCATGATTTCATCCATCAGTTTCTTGATGGCCGGCATGAGCGCAAGCTGGCCGCTCATGGCCCGTTTCAAAAGCCATCCGGTAATGATCATGCGGTTGATTTCGTTGGTGCCTTCAAAGATGCGATTCACACGCGAATCACGATAGGCCCGTTCCGCCGGATACTCTTCCACGAAGCCGTAACCGCCGTAGACCTGGACAGTCTCATCCACCACGTAATCAAGCAACTCTGATCCATAGACCTTCAGGATGGAGCATTCCACCGCGTACTCTTCGATTCCCTTCGCGGTCTGTTTGTAAACGTCAGGAGCATTCTTGTCGATCTCTGACATGGCAGCATCAATCATGCCAACCGTACGATAGGACATCGATTCGCCCGTGTAGATGAACGCAGCCATGTTGGCGAGCTTCTCTTTGATCAGCCCAAACTCAGCCAGGCTCTTGCCAAAGGCCTTGCGCTGTTTGGAATAGCCAATGGAGTTGTTCAGAGCATTGCGCGCTCCGCCCACAACGCCGGCGCCAAGCTTGTAACGGCCGATATTCAGCGTATTGAAGGCAATCACAGCTCCCTTGCCGATTTCGCCCAGCAGATTCTCTTTGGGAACGCGGCAGTCATTCAGAATGATGGGCGTGGTGGAAGATCCACGAATGCCCATCTTCTTCTCTTCCGCGCCGGACTGGAAGCCGGGCGAACTGCGCTCCACAATGAATGCCGAGAACTTCTCCCCATCCACCTTGGCAAAGATGATGTACACATCGGCAAAGCCGCCGTTGGTGATCCACATCTTTTCGCCATTCAGTATCCACTCTTTGCCGTCAGGAGAAAGCACAGCCTTGGTGCGCGGATTCATGGCGTCAGAGGCAGACGTCGATTCCGATAAAGCGTATGCGGCCACCCACTCGCCCGACGCCAGCTTGGGCAGGTATTTCTTCTTCTGGTCCGGCGTACCGAAGTAAACGATGGGCAGCGTGCCGATGCCGACGTGTCCGCCAAAGGCCACGCTGAAACTGCCATTCACGGAGAGGTGCTCGGCAATAATGGCTGACGCGATCTTGTCCATGTCCGACCCGCCGTAAGCTTCTGGAATGTCCACGTTGCCAATGCCGATCTCGCAGGCTTTGCGGATCAGCGCCCGTGTAACGGCAAACTCCTTGTGCTCAATCTTCTCCACGTTGGGCAGGACTTCATTCCTGGCAAACTCCTGCGTTGTCTGCGCAATCTGCTGGTGCTCTTCACTCAGGTCTTCCAGGGTGAACACCTGCGCGGTGGTGTGCTCTTCAATCAAAAAGCTTCCGCCGGCGAGCCTGGTTTTGTTTGGGACTGTTGCTGTTGCCATGAAATCTTCTCCTTTTAAACGCAGAGGAAACTAAAACCTTTTAACCACAAAGGACACGAAGGAACACAAAGGAGGTCATTTCCATCCTGTCCCTTCCACCAATCGCTTAATCCCGTCCTTGAGGTGCAAAACATTGAAATTGATAATGAGACCGAGCTTTTTCTTGCTTAACTTCAAATACGAAATGACTTGAGCAACATGGACGCGCGAAATTTCCTCAACTGACTTCAATTCAACGATCACCAGGTCATTCACGAGCATATCGATCCGGTAACCGAGTTCCAGCGTTACGCTGTCGTAAACGATCGGTAACGCCACTTGGGTTTCCACTTTGAAACCCGCTTGCCTTAATTCATGCGCAAGACAAGCCTCATAAGCGCTTTCCAGCAAACCTGGTCCCAAGGCGGAGTGGACCTTCAATGCGCATCTTATGATCTGGTGACTTACTTCATGCGCGGAAACAGCCTTCGCTACGCCTTGCCCTGGCATTCCTTTGTGTTCTTTCGTGTCCTTTGTGGTTAAACGGTTTTAAGCCACGTTCTCAATAATCCCCGCCGCTCCCATACCACCACCAATGCACATGGTCACAATGCCGTATTTCCCGTTCGTCCGCTTCAATTCGCGGATGATCGTCGCCGTCAGCTTGGCTCCGGTGCAGCCCAGCGGATGTCCCAGGGCTACTGCGCCGCCGTTCGGGTTGATCTTGTTGATATCAAGCCCGGCTTCCTTGATGACTGACAGCGCTTGCGCGGCAAATGCTTCGTTCAACTCGAAGACTGAAATGTCATCCAGCTTCAGTCCCGCCATCTTCAATACTTTTGGAATCGCATACACCGGTCCCAGACCCATCTCTTCCGGCTTATAGCCCGCCGTGGCAAATGCCACAAAACGCGCCAGAGGTTTGATGCCGAGTTGCCGGGCTTTGTCAGCTGACATCAGCACACTGGCCGCCGCGCCATCCGACGTTTGCGACGAATTGCCCGCCGTCACCGTCCCCTTGGCATGGAAAGCCGGCCGCAAAGAGGCCAGAGCTTCCAGCGTGGTGTCAGCACGCGGGCCTTCGTCGACCTTGAAGGTGATGTCCATCCGCTTCGGCTTCGATCCGTTGGGAGTCGTGAAGCTGACCGGGACCGGCACGATTTCATCTTCGAACCTGCCTGCCTGTATCGCTGCCAAAGCTTTCTTGTGGCTGTTCAGCGAGAATTCGTCGGCTTCCTCGCGCGAGATGCCAAAGCGTTTGGCTAGACGTTCCGCCGTGAGTCCCATGGAGAGATATGCATCCGGATAGTTGCCCACCAGCCACGGATTCGCCGAAACCTTGTGGCCTCCCATGGGGATCATTGACATGGATTCCACGCCGCCGCCGATGGCTATCTCTGCACGTCCGGCCATGATGGAATCGGCTGCCAGTGAAATAGCCTGCAGGCCCGAAGAGCAAAAGCGGTTGATGGTCATAGCCGAAACTTCCACCGGCAATCCTGCACGCAATGACGCGATGCGGGCTACGTTCATGCCCTGCTCAGCTTCCGGAGTCGCACAGCCAATGATGACGTCTTCAATCTCTTTAGGATCGATCTGCGGCACACGCTCCAGCGCGCCCTTGATCGCCGTGGCTGCCATGTCGTCCGGCCGCGTCATACGCAGCGTTCCTTTACCTGACTTGCCAACCGCTGTACGAACTGAACTTACGATGACTACTTCTTTGCTCATAATTTGCTCCTAGCCTCTGGCGGCTAGCTTCTGGCTTTCTTGTTCTCTTCTCGCAGGCGACCTAGCAGCACGAGAAACGCCCAGGATAACGCGCAATAAATCAGAAAGTTAAATACCGCAGCGATTGATAACAACCAACCGATACTCAGAGCACTCTCATGCGCTCCACCGCTAACAAAAAAGGCTGCGAAAATTCCTGGCGCCCACAAGGCCCCATTGGAGAATAGGAGACAAATCATGCCAGCCACCGTGGTCAGCGCGGCACCCGTCATAAGCACCCTGTTTCGCATCTCTTTTACGCCCATTACTTCGCCACAATCAACTTCGGCTCTTTTCCGTGTCTCCGTGGTGACTCTTCCCCTAATTCCGCAACGGCTTCCCTGTCTTCAGCGTGAACTGGATTCGTTCCTGCGTCTTTTTCTCACCGCAGAGAGATTTAAATCCTTCACGCTCCAGATCCAGGATGTACTGCTCGCTGACCGGCATTCCTGGCGAGACATTGCCGCCGCAGATCACTTCCGCCACTTTGGTTGCGACTTTCACATCATGGTCGCTGATGTACTCCGCCTGTTTCATTAGATGTATGCCGAGCTTTAAAGTCGCGAGCACGTTCTCACCCGGCGCGGGAATGTCCATTCTTGGCACCGGCGCAATGTATCCAGCCTTCGCCAGCTCCAGCGCCTTCTCTTTGGCATCACTCAAGATGCGTTCACGGTTCATGCTGATGGTGTCGCCCGGAGAGAGGAAGCCCAGTGTGCGCGCCTCGTAAGCAGATGTCGAAACCTTCGCCATCGCAATCGTTTCAAAGATGCGCTTCATGCCTTCCATCATCTCTACTGACTCGCCGCGACCATCGGGACGGATCGCCCGCGCATTGTCGATCGCCCGCAGCAGCATTTCTTTGCAGCCACCGCCACCCGGCAGCAGGCCGACGCCCACTTCCACCAGTCCCATGTAGAGTTCTGAATGCGGCTGCCGCGCGGCAGAGTGAAGATTGATTTCACAGCCGCCGCCCAGGCACATTCCAAAAGAGGCCGTTACCACGGGGCGCGAGCAGAATTTGATTGCCTGGGTCATCCCCTGGAACTGTTTGATGGCCAGATCAACTTCGTCCCACTCTTCTTCCTGCACGGCCAGCATCAACATCATCAAATTTGCGCCGACGGAAAAATTTGCCGAGTCGCCGCTGATCACAAACGCCTCAAACTGGTCGCCGATGCCACCGGTCTTCAATGACTGCGTTACCATGGAAACAATGTCGCCGCCCAGGGCATTCATCTTGGAATGGAACTCAATGCAGCCCACGCCGTCGCCCAGATCGATCAGTGACGCACCGGCATTTTTCTTCACTACGCCATTCGATTTCTTGGCGACTGATACCGACCACACGCCTTCAGCCACCTGCACCGGCTGATATTTCCCGGTGCGCAGATCAAAGTAAGCGCGGCCTGAGGGCGCTTTGGGATCGTCGATGTACCAGCTCTTTCCGCCGGCAGCCAGCAGCTTTTCAACGTTCGGCGCAACTGGCTTGCCTTCAGACTTCATTTTTGCGACGGTGGCTTCCACTCCGGCCAGGTCCCATACTTCGAACGGCCCGATCTCCCAGTTAAAGCCCATGCGCATGGCGGCATCGATCTCTACCACGGAGTCAGCGATTTCAGGGATCCGGTTGGCGGAGTAGGTCCACATCTCCGAGATGGTGGTCCAGATAAACTGCACGGCTTTGTCTTTAGGATTGCCGGCAAGAATCGTGCGGAGCTTTTCGCCCATATCCTCAATGGGCTTAGCCATCTCAAGCGTCGGAAATTTTGGCTTCTGCGCCGGACGATACTCCAGCGTCTTCCAGTCAATGACCTGGCGCTCTTCACCCTGCGGGCCCTTTACCTTCTTATAAAAGCCGCCTTTTGTCTTATCGCCCAAGAGCTTGCGCTCGATCATCTTGTCGAAGAAGCCGGGCAGCTTCAGGTCTGACCGTTCGTCCTGCACGTTCTTGCTGAAGTTCTTCACCACGCTGCCAAGCACATCCAAACCAACCAGATCGATGGTGCGGAACGTAGGGTTCTTTGTCCAGCCACCGCTTGAAGTCAACGCGTCAACTTCTTCAATGGTGAAGTCCATCTCCTGCATCACGCGGAAGACGTTCAAGCCGGCATAGGTGCCGATGCGATTGCCGATAAAATTGGGCGTGTCCTTGGCGGTGACAATTCCCTTGCCCATGCGCACGTCGCCAAAATGAGAAACGGCGGCGATGGCGGCGGGATCGGCTTCAGGTGTGGGGATAATTTCCAGCAACCGCATGTAGCGGGGCGGATTGAAGAAGTGTGTGCCGAACCAATGCTTGCGGAAGTCGTCACTGAAGCCTTCGGCGATGCTGGCCACCGGCAGTCCGCTGGTGTTGGTGGTGACAATGCTTCCTGGTTTGCGGACGGCCTCAACCTTTTTCAGCAAAGACCGTTTGATATCCAGATTCTCGGCAACGGCCTCAATGATCCAGTCCGCGTCGGCCAGCAACTTCATGTCGTCGTCAAAGTTGCCGGTCTTCACCAGACGGTCCAGACCCTTTTCGAAGAACGCGGCGGGCCTGGACTTGATCGCTGCGTCGAATCCCGCGTTGACGATCTTGTTGCGGGCAGCTTTGTCAGTGCTCTGAGCTGCGTCAGGCGGAACAATATCCAGCAGAACGCACGGGATGCCGGCGTTGGCAAAGTGGGCTGCAATGCGCGCGCCCATGGTGCCTGCGCCCAGCACGGCAACTTTGTTGATCCGCTGGTGCGGACCTTTGCCGGCTGCCCCGTTTGGCTGAGCTTGTGATTTCAATGAATTACCCTGGATCGGATCAGAAACTGCGGAATGACTCATGAGAGCGACTCCTGAACTTGGCATGGCAAGGAGAGATGATGATTTACTGGTTGAAAACGTAAAGAATGATAACAGCTTTCAGGAAGCAGTCCGGCGATCCTCGTCGGCAATGGCAATGAACGCTCCGGGCAAAATGGCGGCATATGGAACGCGTGGCAGGGCCAAAGAAGCCAGGCGAACGGCGTCCAGACACACAAAAGGCATCGGAAGGATAATAATGAATGAACGTTCATTCAGTCAAGGGAGGGTTGGAGATTTCCAGGTACCTCGGTGTCCGCCGTTTACAGCTTCTCCAGGTGCTTCTTCACGTAATCCAGCGCCTTCTGAGCTACCTGCTTTTCCCCGCTATAGCTGAGGTTGGCGGCGGCTTCTTCCAGCGGCATCCACCATGCTCGACGGACCTCATGCTGCATGCTTGGCTTGATGTCACCAATGCTGCCCGACTGATACTTCATCAGGAAAAAGCTCACGATCTTGAAGATCTTTGCGTTATCTGACCACTTCCGCGAATAGACATATTTAATATCTGCGATCTTGGTCACCGGCTCAACCTTAAGCCCGGTTTCCTCCATCACTTCGCGAATGGCAGTCTCCTGCGGCTGTTCGCCGGGATCGATGTTCCCTTTAGGAAGGGCGATGGTGTTCTTGCGGTCGTCGGGTTCGCCGTCGCGGCCCGGCTCAATCACCGCTGCCCACCACCGGTTTTCCATATGGCGCAACACAAGCGCTCCGGCTGAGAACTCACGCAACATACGTCTGTCGCCTCCGCATTGCCGTTGTCGCTTCCCGGCGTATGGTTGGCCTGGTTAACGTACACGCCCATAAGGCAGTGAATTGAACGGGGTTACCAACGTTACTGGATGGAACCATGGTTTGAGCGAAATATATAGAGGAACTAAAGCTGCTCTGCATCGTTTAATTTACTTGCCCGCATCTTACATTGTGGTGCAGCATCTCAGGATGCAGGCCGCAGCTGCCGTTTTTTATGGTAGCAGGTCAGGAGTCACGGTGAAGAATCCGCTGAATCAGATCGTCCGCACGGTCCAGGCCTTTGGCCGCGAGCTTAAACGACAGACGGGAACCGAACCCTCCGCTCCGCAACCACAGATGCCTCGCATTGGTCTGGCCCTGGGCGGGGGCTTTGCCCGCGGCCTGGCTCACGTGGGCATTCTCAAGGTCCTGGAAGAAGAAGGAATTCCAGTGGACCTGATCGCGGGTACAAGCGTTGGCTCGGTGATCGCCGCTGCGTACGCCAGTGGCATTTCGGCCAGAGAACTGGGAGAGATCGCCGCACTGGTTCGGTTCAAGGATTTCTCCCGCTGGTCATTCTCCCGCTTCGGCCTCTTCAGCAATGACAAGATGGCAATCTTTCTGCGCAAGATGCTGCGTGTGAAAACCTTTGAAGAGCTGCGCATTCCGCTTGCCGTCGCCGCCACTGACATCATTACCGGTGAAGCTGCTGTTTTTACCAGCGGTGATCTGATTGACCCGGTTCGCGCCAGTTGCGCCTATCCTGGAATGTTCCAGCCGGTACAGATCGGCGATCGTGTTCTGGTGGACGGCCTCCTGGCTCATGCCGTGCCGGCCATGCCTTTACGTGAGATGGGTGCGGAACGCGTGATCTCTGTTCATCTGGCAGCGCATTGGGTTAAGCCGCGCGGACCACGGCATGTGTTTGATGTGATTGGCCAGTGTTTCTCCATCGCCCAGGACCGGATGTGCGGACCCTGGCGCGCCGCCTCTGACCTGGTGCTGGAACCGGAGATCGGCGAATTCGGCTATGACGATTTTGTGCGTGCGCCCGAATTGATGAAAGCGGGAGAAATCGCTGCCCGCGCCGCACTGCCACAGATTCGAAGCTGGCTGCCCTCTATACCCTCGCCGGCGCCGGTCATTGCCTCTGCCCCTGCACCTGTCACCTCGGTTCCAGCCGTCGTTAAATAGGACACGGTCAGGCCTATAGCAACGAGAAATGCAACCGGGCGAGGCGATCTCCCTGGGGCGATATCACTTCCAGAACAAAGCGCTCAGTCACCGGCTCGTCGTTGGGAAGATCAAAGGTCACGCGATAAATCCGCTCATCATAGGGAATATCTGCCGGAACGCCGATCATGGAACTGGAGTCCGGTTCAATCACCCGCATCTGCAGTCCGTCATAGGCCTTCAGCCTGAATTTAAGCTTTACCAGGATCTGGGATGGTTCATCGTTCGTCTGGAGAACACTGCCTGGCTCTTCCAGCAAGGTTTTGCGCAGGGAAGCCGTCACGCGAAAACTAAAGTGGCGGGGAAAGCGTTTTAGCGGTTCGCCGTCCGCGCTCACAACCCTGGCCCGTAATCCCTGGTCCACCTGCTGGGCTCCGGCAATCTCCGGACATTCCGCCAGTCCCAGAACCGTCACAGTTGTTCCGGACGGCTTCAATAAAATGACTTCTGTGCCCGCTGGAGTGGCTGCGCGGAGAGTCTGAATATCTTTCTGTGCGGTCGCAATCGCTGCGACTGCGATCACAAACAGCGGCAACCATTTGCAAATCTTGAAGCATATCGAGCCGGCGGCGTTCATGGTGTGTCCTGGCGGCTGCCTTGCTTGATCAGAGGAAGGGTTTGCGTGGGCAGCTGCGGCATCGTACTTTAGTGGATGCCATTAGTTGAGAAAGGTGAAGCTGAAAAGAAGATGCCTCGATTGCTTTGCATTACCGCGCACCCTGACGATGAAGCCGGTGGGTTTGGCGGCTCTCTCCTGCATTACGCCAACCAAGGCGTGGAAACCTACGTGATATGTCTCACCCCCGGACAAGCGGCCACGCATCGTGGAGGCGCCACATCGGACGATGAGCTTTCCGCCATGCGTCGCCAGGAATTTGCCGCCGCCTGCAAAATGCTGAAGATTAAAGAGGGTACGGTGCTCAACTATCCTGACGGCAAGCTCGACCAGCAGGACCTGTTTGCCGTGGTGGCGGACCTGACCCGGCGTGTGCGGGAGATTCGTCCGGACGTGGCGATGACAATGGGACCGGAGGGCGCCATCACGGCGCATCCTGACCATTCCATGGTATCGGTGTTCGGCACACTTGCGGTGAATTGGGCCAGCCGCAGCAACCGCTTTGTTGACCAGTTAAAGAACGGCGTTTCCCCTCATCAGACGCAAAAACTTTATTACGCCACTGCCGGCTTCACCATGCCTGACCGCCAACCCGTGGCTTTGCCGCCCGCAAGCTTGGTACTCAACCTCACTGAAGAGGAAATTGAAACCAAGATCGCGGCGTTCAAGTGCCACACCTCGCAGGCGCCGCTGTTTCCCTTTTTTGAAGAAACAATCCATAAACGGGGCAAGAGTGAACAGTTCCACCTGATCGCCGCTGCAACGCCTCGCAAAATGGAGATTGAGACGGATTTGTTTGCGGGAATCTAAAATCGGTATTTGGTTGTTGGTACTTGGTAGTTGGTAACTCGCGATTGTGTGACCGATGGTTGGTTCATCGTCTGGTCTTGCCAACGACCAATAACCAAATACCAACCGGTCCGGTTTTACCAACAACCAAATACCAATCACCAACTACCGCTACTTCGCCAACGGCTTAATGATCTCGCCCAACATGTCCGGCCTGGATTCATCGCGCACCAGATGAGCGTATTTTTCGCCGTCGTGGTAAGGCACGCTGAAAGTTTTGTAGAAGTCTCCGTTCAGGGTCATGAGTTCGATGTTCGAACCAGACTGCTTCCCCGCCCTGAGCGCCTCACGCAGAATGTCCGGATTGTATTTGCGTCCGTTGACCGCAGCTAAGATGGACCCCGGCGATATGCCCGCCTTCCATGCAGGGCTGCCGGCCATCACGTCCTGGATCCGCCCTTTGTCGTCCAGCGCCAGACCGGCGGAAAAGCGTGCATCCACAAAGTTACGGTCTTTCTCCATGGCTTTGGTGAACTCGCTGGGCTGATCGTCATATACCAGCTTCCAGCCGCCATTGGCGATGCCACCCATGGGCGCGCCCGGTCCGTAGGTATCCAGGCGGTCACGCAGGAATTTGGCCCAGTCGTAAGGAGCGATCTGCTTCAGTGCAGAAACCACATCGTCGAATGTGTAAGGAACAACTTCCGGGGGCGTGTTTTTGCCTCCGTGGAATAAACGGCAAAAGTCGTTCAGCGACTTTGCTCCATTGGTCTGCTGGCGAATCACCGTATCGGCTTCCAGCCAGATCATGAAGCCTTCCGGATAGTAGTCAACACCGCGCCGCCAGCTTTCGAATTCCGGCGCCGCACCATAGAGGATCTGTGCCGCATCCGCCGTGTCCTGCAGCGGACGCCAGCTACGCCCCAGGGTGTGGTCCAGCATGGCCGCGGTTTCCGCGGCTTCGTCCATGAACTCCTGCTTCGTCCAAAGGCCCGCGCGCGCAGTCAGTATGTACCCGATGTACTCGGTGAGCCCTTCATAAACCCAGAGCAGATCGCCCTTCATCGGCTCCTGATAATTCGGTGTGGCCAGTCCGGCGGGGCGGCGATATTTTCCATTCCATGAATGGGTCATCTCATGCGGCAACAATCCCGCTTCCAGCATACGCGGCGCATCCTCGATCATAGTGCGCTCGGCCACTCGATCATCGCTTGACTGGTGATGCTCCAGCCCGAAGTGCGCCGTATGGTCGCTCAGCGTGAGCAGGAAGTGATACTCGTTGTAATGGCGCGCACCAAATAACGCTCCGGTTTCATTGATCAGACGCTTATAGCCTTCCACGGACTCGGGCGGCACCTGCAAGGCGGCATCACTGTCTGACGCCATGTCAAGATAGTGCTGAATCGGCCCTTGCGGCGAAAGAGGAATGCGGCGGAAATGCGCGCTGGCCAGTACCGGCGAATCGATGAGTGTTGTCAGTGACACCGTTTTGAAACTGGTCTGTCCATCACTTTCAGCGGCCACTGGCAGCGCCGTTCCATAGTGCCATCCCGACGGCAGTTTGACCGCAGCCTGCACCTGCACGTCATCACTCTTCGTATTTTCCAGATACAGCAGCACCTGGTTCCAGCTCAACATCACAAGCTGCGTGGTGGAAGATGCGCCCGATGAAAATCCTTCCGGCGGCGCGGGCATCACCAGATCAAGTTTTACGTCCAGAATGGTTGTGCCTTCGGGAATGGTGAGATGGAATGCATACATCTCCACCAGGTCGCGACGCCAGGTGAGCCGTTGCGTGCCGGCAAAAAACTGAAGCCCGGTCAAATCGACAATCGGCCCTGTTGGACCGTGCTCACCCGGAATCCATTTGGGAAAAACGACCGTGACAGGTCCGGGTTTTACCGCAATCTGCTCCTGCGCATGCAGAATTTTCTCTCCGGCATGCGTCGCATCCACAACCAGCTTGATGGGCTGCGAGGGCCCCGCGGATGGTGGCGTGGAGGCTTTCTTCTTCTGGGCGACGCCAGTCTGGGTCGCTAGTGATGAAAGTAAAAAGATGCAAACAACGGTCAGGCGCGATTTCGCAAGAAGGCTCATGTTCAGGCTGTGCTCCAGAATTGTGCTCAGAAGAAGCGGAACCAGCTTAAAGACTGCCGTTCCAGAGCGCAAGTGAACAGGAAGGCGTTTACTTTTTCCTGGCTGTAGACTTCGTAGCTTTGGACTTTTTTGCGGGCTCGTCCTGCGTGGCACCGGTCACGCTGGCCAGCAATGTGTCAAAGGCGTCTTTGGCCGTCATCTCTTTCTTACGACTTTTGTTTCCGCGATATTTGTGCTCGCTGTTGCAGGTGCGGCAACGTGTCCTTAATACTTCTTCACCGACCAGGGACACAATCGAGTGGTCAGTCGTCCGCTTGCAGCTTGAACAATGATCGTCAATGTCATCACCGAGTCTCATTGGTGTACCCTCCTGCCATCAGAGTTTTTTTGAATCATCGTCTTTTTTGAACCGCCGTCTTTTTAAACCATCGGGCGCTATCGCGTATGGTAAGACAAAGGGCGAGATCTGCGAGAGGAAAATCGTGAGAAAAAGGTTGACCATCAGAACTGCTTTTAGTTTTCTGACGATGTTTGTGTTGTCTTTCATCACTTCACCGGTAAGCGCTCAGAAGGAAACCCGATTCCCTGTCGGCGTGAGCCAGCAGACGTTTCATCCTCCAGAGCCTTACAACTGGCGGGGCGCCACGACACGGGCCCTGCTGGTCACGGTGTGGTATCCGGCGGACGCCGGCGCGAAAGAGCAGCCGCAATTTATCGGATCGTCTGATTCTCCGTTTGCGTTCACAGGCAAGGCCGCACTGGATGCGTCACTGCCGGCAGGCTCGCGACGCTTTCCTCTGATTGTGCTTTCTCACGGCACCGGCGGCACGGCCGGCACGCTGGCATGACTCGGGACTGAACTTGCGGCGCATGGCTATATCGCGGCCGCCGTCAACCACCCCGGCAATACTGGTGTGGAGGCTTACACGACGCAGGGATTTGTTCTGTGGTGGGAACGAGCCCATGATTTGAGCGTCCTCATCGACAACATGCTCGCCGATTCCAATTTTGGCAATCGCATCGATCCGAAACGTATCGGCGCGGCCGGCTTTTCACTGGGCGGGTACACGATGGTGGAAATCGCGGGCGGCATTACCGATCCGTCTCTTTTTCGCGATTTCTGCAAATCTCCGCGAGCCGACGGTATCTGTAAAGATCCGCCGGAATTTCCTGGTTTAACCGAAAAATTCTCTAATGCCGGCGAGACCGCCAAAACTGATCCCGAAATGCAGAACTCTCTGGCGCACGCCAGCGATTCTTACCGTGATCCGCGAATCCGCGCCGTCTTTGCCATGGCTCCTGCTCTCGGTCCGGCGTTCCGGCCGGCAAGCCTGAAAAAGATTTCCATTCCCATAGCCATTGTTGCCGGAACCGCGGACACCAACGTCCCCATCGCCAGCAGCGCTGAGTTCTTCGCCAGGGAAATTCCCCTCGCCAGACTTACCCTGCTTCCCGGGGCAACTCACTATGTGTTTCTGTTTACCTGCGGTGATGCGGGCAAGAAAGCGCGGCCTCTGATGTGCACCGATCCGCAAGGGGTTGATCGCGATGCCGTTCATGCGAAAACAAGTGGACTTGCACTGGAGTTTTTTGGGAAAAACCTGAAGTAAACAAGGGGCCAGCGACCACACCTCTCGTGTCAGCGGGCGTGTCTTGTGGTTAAATCTCTAGCGTGCCCCGGCAACGCGGAAAATTTATTACTTTTGAAGGTCTGGATGGCGTTGGTAAATCAACCCAGCTGGAAAACCTGGCTGGCTGGCTGCGTGAACGCGGCCTGGATGTGATTGCCACACGCGAACCCGGGGGGACAGCCCTGGGACAGAACCTGCGCAGCGTCCTGTTGAGTTCGCGCACGGCAGGGCTTTCACCGCTGGCTGAACTTGCGCTCATGTTTGCCGATCGTGCGCAACACATTGATGAACAGATTCTGCCGGCGCTTCAGCGCGGCCAATGGGTTTTATGCGACCGCTTTACCGATTCCAGCGAAGCCTATCAGGGTTGTGGCCGTCAATTGGGGACGGAATCAGTGCTGGCTTTGCACAAAGTCCTGTGTCATGACCTCAAGCCGGACCTGACCCTGCTGATGACTTCCGATCTTGACCACAATCTGAGCCGTGCGCGCAAACGAAACCGCGAGCAATCCAAGAATACCGCTGACGACGAAAACCGCTTCGAAAAAGAAAACCGGGCATTTCATCAACGCGTACTGGACGGATTTCTTGCCATCGCCCGACGCGAACCTGAACGCGTGATCGAGATTGACGCCCGCGATTCCATGGCCGTGGTTAAGGCGAAGATCGTCGCCGTGGTGGAAGCACGTTGGCCCGCAAACCCAAAAAGCTGAGCCAAATCCATACAATAAGAGAGGCCCTTGCGGGCCTCTCTGGTTAAGCCATGGTTGATGTCTATTTCCCAACAATGAACAAATGGCCATCATTCTGCGAATAAATACGCCCGCTGGAATCAAGGGAGGCGGGAGTGTAGGCCGCCCCGATCGCCAGTTGCTGGAAGATGTTTTGCTTGATGGTTCCACCCTGTGAAATGGAGTACAAGTTGCCATCTTCACTGTTGGCATAGACCACACCATTCGCATCGACCACCGGGGCATTCACGCACCATTCAAACCCATTGGGATGGTCGGAAACGCAGGTCAAAGTTCCGTCCGCATTGCGCGTACAAGAGTTGGTGTTGGTGTTCTGGAAGCTCCATTCGATCTGGAGGTTGGGATTAAGTTGGGAGACAAAATAGGATTCCGGACCCAGCAGGTCCGCCGTGGTGCGCGGAGCGGGGCACCAATTGGGATCGATGCAATAGGTTCCACCAGGATAATGATTGTTCTTGATAACCACGGAATAGGTACCTCCGTGCGTGTAGATGGCAGGAGTGGAGTCCCATCCGAAATTGAAAGCTCCCAGGAAATCGCCACTTGAGCTGAACTTCATCAGATGTCCCTGGGCATAGTTGTAAGCGGTGTAGGCGCCATAGAGAATGCTTCCGTCGGGCGCGATCACGGGAGTGGAAGAAGAATCATCCAGCACGCGCGCCGGGGGCGGTTCATTGGTGGCGGGATCAACGCCGAAAGTGGCGCCGGCAGCACAGCCGCCATTGGCGTTGGCGCCGCCGGGATTGCCGATCGGCTCGCTCACTCCACAGCCGTCATTCAACCGTCCGCGGAATGAAGCAGCCCACTTTCCGGTCAGGTTTGAATTGACGGCAATCATGTAGTTATAGCGGCTGGCAAAATGCGCCCTGGTGATGCTGTAGATGGTGCCGTCAGTTGCAATGGCAGGCGCAATGTTTAAGGCGGCACGTTGCGTTCCGCAAGGAGTGGTTTGCGGATTGGCATTGGGCTGCGGAGGCCACGGCAGTTGCGCATCAGTAAATGACACGTTGCATCGATCATTGGTGCGAGGTACGCCCTCTCCTTTGATCACCGCCTGGGCGAATAAAGTCGAGTAGCTGACTTTGGTGATGGTGTCATCTGGAGCCACCCTCACCAGCCATGAGTCAACTACATCACTGGTGTAGAAACTTACCGTGGGGGCCGTGGCGATGCGCACCACGTTGAAATAAATGTTACCCGCGGCATCGGCGGAAAGAGGAGACGCAGTGTAAGTATTCGGATCCACGGTTGTGCCGAACGGATTGATGCGTTTGATGGCAGCACCGGTGCTCTTGTTGATCTTCCAGATGGTCCCGCCTTTGCCCGGATCGTAAAGAAATCCGTTCGCCAACACAGCGTGATAGACAGGTTCCCAGAAATCGTTCGAGGAACCGGGAGCATACCAGTCAGTGTCAAAAGTCCAGACTTTCACAAAGCTGCTGCCTTGCCATGTGTACTTGTTCTGGTGCCATGTCTGCGTGCTGTAGGTGTTGTTGCTGTAAACGCCGGCTTTCGATTCAATGTAGGCATCGTTGCCATCAATGAGTGGAACCTGATAATGCACCAGCAGGTCGCCCGTGGCGTTCGGGTCTGCTTTTTCCTGATCGATGTTGAAATCGTAGACAATATTCACCAGATTGTTATTCAACGGCTGCCCGATCACGGGAGCATCAAAAAGCGTGTGCTGCGCATTGAGTCCCCATTGCGCCCAGCTTGGAGGAGTCTTTGGTGGAATCAACGCCTGAGCGCCGGCCTGATTGCCGGCAATGGCCAGAACAAACAACAGAACATACGCGACTTGCAGTTTCCGCAGAAACCCCATCATTTGCATACCTCTCGACTTGAATTTTTTGCCCTTGGGAATACGTGGACGACAGACTCATAAGACCGGGCCCCTGTCCCGATCTACAAGCCGGGCGCAAGGCTAATCGCGGCTGAATGGAAGGCGAGATGTCACCGTGGTTTTTTTCGGAAATCGTAAATCAAATAGAGGGGAGGGGCCGTGGCGGGGCAATCACGTTGCGTGGATGTTGTTCGAACCACCCCAGCACGCGCTGCTCAAATCCCTGATGATCTGCGGCCCACGCCATGGTATGGCCTGCGTTGGGCACAATCCATAATTGCACCCGGTCCGGCGCTGCGTTGGCAAGAATAAATCCGTGGCGCGGATTGATACTTCTGTCGCTCGCACCGTGAATCAGCAGGACCGGTACCTGCGACTGTTGGACGGCTGCAAGCGGGCTTGGCTGCAGCAGGTCGAGATGGTAACGAAGCTTCGAATAGATCACGGCCGATTCCAGGACCGGCCATCCGATGGTATGTCCAAACCACGGGCCAGCATGCATGGGCCCCGACATGCGTTCGTAACTCATCTCTCGTGCGCTGGAAAACGAGCTCTCAACCGCAACGGCGCAGTAGCGCGGCTCCGTGGCCAGTGACTGCAACGTCAGGGCAGCGCCGTATGACTCGCCAAAACCATAGACGCATGCCGGAGGATCATGGTCATACATCCAGGAAACCCACCTGTGAATGTCGTCGGCTTCCCGGATGCCGTAAGTCGCCATGTCTCCGCCGCTTTCACCGTGATCACGCGCATCAGGCAGCAAAACGGCATATCCGCGGTCGAGAAACATTTTCCCGTATCCAGCCACGCCTTCACGGTTATCGGTAATACCATGCAGAACAACCACCGAATTGCCATTGAAGTGCGCGGGATGTATATACCAGCCTTTGAGTACGATGGAATCGGCGGCCGTAACGCTCACTTCCTGCAGCTCAGCCTGATATCTGTCCCAGACAATCGCGGCAAACTCCTTTTGGTGTCGAAGCGGCAATCGGCGCAAATGCAAGCTGGCTTCCGCAACGATGACGCCTCCGATCGCGGCCATTGCCATGTAGAGTGCGAGAATGGAAATCACGATTCGCCGGATACGTTTCATTGACATGCGTTTTCTAGTACGCGAGCAGAGCTGATTTTGTTCCTGGATCCTCTTCATCGCCGATGAAAGAGGAGGATTCCGGCAACCAACACATGACCTTTCAGCAACTAATTAAGAGTATTACGCAAAGGGTCTAGGGCCATATGAGAGTGATTGCCGGCACGGTTTACCTGCTTGCGCTTGCCGTTTGGTGTGGTCTAGAAGACATCTTTTCTTCCAACCGTATTCACCGCAGTTAGAAAACTCCCTAGCGATTGTCAAAACCGCGCTGCGGATCGCCCGGCCACGTCTCCAAATCGCAAGACCCAAATTGTAAAACCCAAAGTGTAAGAAAAACGAAACTCCCGGGGCGCGCATGCCAGATCTCATTTGCCTTTTGAAAATCTTAAGTGCAGTGCGCTCACTAGTTTATCTGCAGCTCACAATGCATCCTTTTTCGATCTGATGCGTCTAACCTGTACAGCGCAAGAATGTCCGCTTCGGACTTGTAATTTGTAATTTACGAAGGGTTGTAAAAAATGAAAGTCACACGTGATCAGATCAAGGCTCGTGCGCAGGAACTTCGCAACCAGAAGTTCACCATCAAAGCAACGCTGGAAATGAACGCCGGAGCCCGGCCGGTTTCCAACACGCCCAGGCCTATTCCCATCGACTCCGCTCGCACAGTGAATGTGCCGGAACCAACCGGGAACGAAAGCGAAAAATCTGAGTTAGGCAAAACTGCCTGATGATCCAGTTTACAAACCTTCCAGTACGGCAAGAAAATCAATCATCGCTTTAAAGGAAACTATGGCTAAACAGCCCAGACGTGAGAATCGTACCCAGTCCGTGAGAGTTCTTCACTTCCCGGATGCGAAACCGGAACTGCGTCCCAGCAATCCACCCAAGGAAGGCGATGCGCTGGCTGACGCCATCCGCAAAGCCTGGACGCAGAAATCAAGCGCGCCAATCAAGCAACGCGCTAACGGGTAGTTCCGATATCCGGTCCGGAATTTTTCAATCGCGCGTATAGCGCCATGCCCAATAGATGAGCGGCAGTTGCAATGGCAACCGCAACCATTGCGCCCAGCTTTTGCCCAGCAATCCTGCGAAGTGAACGTGGGCGACCGCCATATAGATGTTCGCGGGGAAAACAGCGATCAATAACAGCACCAGTCCCCAGGCTGCGGGGCGTCGTGATTGCGAGAACAGCAAGCCAATCCCACCCAGAATCTCAGCAACACCGCTCACCCAGACAATGGCGTTGGGCCATGGCAAGAGCGGCGGAACCATTCGCATGTAGGATTGGGGAAAAAGAAAGTGCAAAATACCGGCAACAACGAAGAATGTTGCCAGCAATTGTCTTCCGATCATCTTTCCGGTCATCTTTCCGATCTTCCTTCCGATGATGGGAAGTTCAGTTTAGATGACTGCTAGGATTCAGCCACACTGGAAGCAAACACCGCCATAGCTTCGTATCGCGGAACTTCATGGCTGATGATATCCACTTCATGCCAGCCGAACGGCAATTCTTTGCCGCAATCCAGGCAGATGATTTTGTGTTCCGTATAAAACGCAGCGGGCGGGCGCTGGCCATTCCCGTAAGTGAGCGCCGTGGTCCCGAGATCATGCCGGCAGCGGAACACTTTCTTGATTAGAGTCGCCATTTTGTGTTCCTCCCGTGCAATTGATTTCATTACTTTCCGGCGGACAGCTCCGTTGCCTTGTTGAGCAGCAGCTTGATCTGGCTTGGGCCGGGATTAATGACCCGCCCTTTTTCAAGGTCATAAGCAAACTCTTTGCCGCATGTGAGGCATACGAAATATGTTCCCGTAATGCCCGGAACACCTTTACGCGGCTGATTGGCTCGCAACGTAATAAGCGGGCCTTTCTTCCAATGCCAGCAACGCACGAACATAAAGACAGTCATTTTCAGTAGATCGAGCACGGTGGTGACGCTCCGTTAAGGCCCTGGGGGACCGGATTGGAGCTATATTGACCTTCTTCCGGTGCGCATTTCCTTAAGAAGCAGTTAAAAAGATTAATTTTGGCGGCTTCTATCAAGCGCTTTCGATTTGAACACGACAAAACCCGCATGAAATGAACCTCTGCCGCCACGGGAGTGCCAAGATGGCGTTCCATCGATACAATCAAGCCGATGGGTTTTTCTGAGTTTCATGGCAATCCGGACGTGGTGCGCCAACTGCGCGAAATGCTGGCCCGTGATCGCTTTCCCCATGCCGTGATTCTGGCAGGACCGCAAGGCGCCGGCAAATATACGCTGGCCTTGATGGTAGGGCGCGCCATGACCTGCCTTAACCCAAAGCAAACAGACGGGTTACCGGACTTCTGTGGAGTCTGCGAGAATTGCCGCAGGATTGGCGAAGCCCTGGATCTGGACGCACGCTTTGCCGAGGCCGTGGAAGCCCGCGAGGGCCTGCGCGAGACCGACAAGCGCGAAACCCGGATCCTGGTGCAGCCGCATCCTGATGTGCTGATCATCCCGCCCGATCCCCCGCAGATGATGGTGAAGATCGACCAGGTGCGGCATGTGAATGAAACCATTCGCTATCGCCCAACCCAGGCAAAGCGGCGCGTTTTCATCTTTACCGACGCAGCTTTCATGAAGGAAGCGGCCAATGCCCTGCTGAAAGTCCTGGAAGAACCGCCGGACTTTGCCACCATCTTCCTTCTGGCACGGAACGCCGGCGAACTACTTCCCACCATCCGGTCGCGATGCGTCAGCTTCACCCTGAGTCCCTTGCCTCTTCAGGAAGTGGAAGCCTATCTGACGAAAGAACGTCCGGAATGGAATGCACGGCAGCGGCAGTTGGCTGCGCGTTTGAGCGCCGGAGCGCTGGGTCGCGCCCGATCCATTGACCTGGCTGAATACATGGCTTCGCGCAAAGACGCGCTGGTTTTGCTGACGGCGGCTATCCGCTCGGCGGAACATTCTGACTTGTTTCGAACTACTGAGGTCTATCGCGCCGGCGGTGAAGGCAAAGAGAAGACAGACCAACTGATGGCAGCAATCTATGGCTTGCTCAAAGACCTGATGGCGATCATCTCGAAGGCGCCGGATCTGGTCAGCAACACTGATATTGCCTCAGAACTGAATTCACTGGCGGCGAACATTGATTTTCAGTGGATTAGCCGCGCCATCCAGCAGTTAGGCCAGGTGCAGAGCGGCATGCGCCGCAATGTGCTGCGCTCGCTTTCATTGGACGCATTTGCACTTTCTTTAGAACGCTGATTCCAGGCGCTGCTTTTTGAAAAAGAGGTCTTGAATCGTCGCAACTCGGCAGACCTTGAGGGTCGACTTACAAATCTTAAACAACTGAAATTGCGGATGTGCATTGTCCTTCCAGTCAATTGAATCTGCCCACCCGCTGTGATAGGTTAACTAGCAACGACCCGCACTTAGTTCCCGGACCAGCCCGCTTTATCTGCTCTTTTGGGTTTCGTGTCCGGAGTATTCTCGGTGTAATGGGAGACGGAGTAAATAAACCAATGAAAGACTCCATGGATGCAACGGCGGCCCGGCAGGCACAGGACACGGCCAGCGAAGAATTTGTCAGCCGGAAACTGATTCGTCCGTCGCTGAGTTCACCAGCACCGCGCACAGAGCCGGTGTCAGAGCGGCGTGAGCGCCTGGAGCGGACCGATCGCATGCCATCCAACGGCCCCCGTCGCAACAGCCCTTCGGAACAAACGCACGCAGAAAACTACTATTACCAGAAACAGATTCAGGGCAAAATCCCCGTGGTGCTGGTGCTCAAGGACGGCGAGCAGGTTCAGGGCATCATCGAGTGGTATGACAAGTCCTGCATCAAGGTAAACCGCCCCAGCGGATCCAACCTCCTTATTTACAAGCCAGCCATTCGATACATCTACAAAGCCGGCGAGGAAACCAGCAAGCCCTGATTTCGAATGTCCGACCATCTGTGGAGTGCTGTCGTCAGTTACGTGACCGCTAACTGGACCGAACTTCTGGGATCGCTTACAGGCATTCTCTGCGTCTGGCTGCTCATCCGGCAGAACATCTGGAACTGGCCCATCGGCATCGCCAACAATATCTTTTACGTTTTCGTCTTCTTCAAGTCAGGCTTGTATGCCGACATGGGACTGCAATTCGTCTATCTGTCCATTGGTCTTTATGGATGGTGGAACTGGCTGCACGGCGGCAAGAATCATTCCGAACTGAACGTTTCCATGGCGTCGGATAGAAGCCTGCTGGGCTACTGCGGCGTTGCGGCAGCTTCCACGGCAATCCTGTATTGGCTTCTGCGCAGCTTTACCCCGAGCACAGTTCCCTTCGCCGACGGGCTGACCACGGCACTGTTTCTGACCGCGCAGTTCATGATGTCACGCAAGCTGGTGGAGAACTGGTGGTTCTGGATTGTGGGCGATGTGCTGGTGATCGGACTTTATATTTACAAACACCTCTATCCGACAACCGGGCTCTATCTGGTCATGCTGGCGATGAGCGTGGTGGCGCTGGCGGAATGGCAGCGCGCGGTGAAGAAGAGAACGTTGGTGAGCGTGGCGGGATGAAGTAGCCGGCATTTCCGACATTCTGGTCGATTTCACGTAAGGTGTTTCGCCTGCGCTGATGGTCGCCTTCTGTTTGCAAAAACTAATCCTATGCATGCTCCCAAAAACCCGGCCTGCATACCCGTGGCCAGGATTAATACGACGTCAAAAAATATCGCATCACTGAGCATCGGATAAATGATCCTATCGCCCGAAAAGACCCGGCCGGTTACCTCGGACGCGATCCACACTCCCACCGGAGCAAGAGACAGCAGTATTCTGAAAAGAAGTGGACTTTGAGTAAATCGAAACAGCACGACTAGCGCAGTAGCTGCACAGATACCCGTCGACCCAAACCACAGAGCCCAGCTTCTAACCGTTTTCAATGGTTGATCCTTTTTGCGTTGTCCGGGCCAAACGGGCCATACACCTGTTTACGCGTCCGGTCTTCCTTAAAAATCTTGTACCACACCGGATATATAATCGTTGACCGAAGATGATTCACCCCGAACTTCTGGTCCGACTCTGCCATGCGCGGGACTTATTGCGAGACTGGGAAGACGACCCCCTTCCCGTCAGCGCGGTGGCTCGGGTTTCCGGTCTCACGCGTTTTCATTTCATCCGACTGTTCAAGGCCATCTTTGGTGAAACGCCGCACCAGTATCGCTCGCGGGCGCAGATTGAGAAAGCCAAACATCTGCTGATCCTGACCAACTTGTCGATCACCGAGATTTGCATGGCAGTCGGTTTCTCCAGCCTCGGCAGCTTCAGCGCTCTTTTTTCCCGTCGTGCCGGAATGTCGCCGTCAGAATTTCAGCAGCGGTACCGGCCTGCATCGGCGCCGGAACGGCAGCTTCCTGCCAGCCTGGTCCCCGGTTGCCTTTCGCTCATGACAGGAATTTCCGAGAAAGAGCAATTTTCGAGAAGACAGCCCGCGGACGAGGCTGATAGGGTCTGAGGCATGAAAATCAAACTCAGCAGCATCATGGTCGAAAATCAGGCAACTGCTCTGGCGTTCTACACCGACATCCTGGGCTTTAAGAAATCCAAAGACATCCCGGTTGGGGAATTCCGGTGGCTCACGGTTGTTTCGCCGGATGGTCACCCGGACGTGGAATTGGTGCTTGAACCGAATGTGAACCCTGCGGCAAAGGCTTTTCAAGAAGCAATGTTCAAGCAAGGAATCCCTCTGGCCGCGTTTGAGGTTGACGATATCGAAGCCGAGGCAAATCGACTGAAGAAAAACGGCGTTAAGTTTACGATGGACCCGAAGCAGCAAGGCCCGGTGAAGCTGGCGATTTTTTTCGATACCTGCGGCAACCTGATCCAGATGTACCAGACGTAAGATGGAAATTGGTAATTGAGTAATCTGGTAATCGGGTAATTGAAAACCGGAAAATCGCCGAGATCTCACGACATCGGGAGAAAACCGGGAACCTTACTGGAGATGAAATCGCCGTCCATTCATAGTTCCGTCTTAGACCAGCTTGAACGTGGCCGATATGGCTGTGAGGTTCTTCACCGAAATATCGGGTCTTAGAGCCCATGGATGCCGACGGCGGATCACATATTCGAGGGAAGCGATTCTGGTTCCCCCAAGGATCCCGTCATTTAACCTGCGGCAGCAAGCCTTTCGCCCACCCAATCTAAACATCCATATGTTATTGATTAATAATGATTTATATGCTGGTCGGCGCACAGGACAGACGGCAAAAGCCGCTTGGTCCCCGGATTAAAAACCTTCAGAATTCCATTGACAAAAGTACTCAACGTGACTAAAGTAGCTCATGTGGTACATGTCCTGTAGGACATATACAAAAAGTGGCCACATGGCCAATAGCTGAGCGACTCCCCCTTTTTCCCCCTGAACAACAAATTTCTGACGGATAGCCCTTCCGGGCGCGGAGACTAGTGTGAAACTCAAAACAATCTCGGCGGCAATAGTTTTATTAAGTCTTGCTCTTTTAAGCGGCTGCGGCGGTGGCGGGGGCGCAACATTCGGTACCTCTCTGCCAGCACCACAATCATCGCCGACGCCAACACCATCACCCACGCCAGCATTGGCACCAGCGCCGACGCCAAAACCAACACCAACACCAACACCGACTCCGGCCCCAACTCCAACGCCGACTCCGACTCCAACACCATCGCCCACTCCAACTCCAACGCCGACTCCGACGCCTGCCACTTTGACGGGATTGCAGATTTCGCCGGGGACCGCATCGATTTCGCCTGGATCGACACAACAGTTTTCAGCATTGGGAACGTTTTCAGATGGCAGCAGCACGGACTTGACTGCTTCAGTACAGTGGAGTTCGTCTGATGCCGGCGTGGTCTCAATCAACGCAGGTGGCGTGGCCAGCGGCATCACCAGCGGAGCAGTGAATATTACGGCGACTTCGGGGAGCATTCATGCCACGGCGAGTTTGAGTGTCACAGTGGCTGCCGCTAATTTGACGGCGATCACCGTTGCGCCGGCCGCGTTATCAATTCCGGTAAATACCACCCAGCAGTTCACGGCCACCGGCGCGTATAGTGACGGAAGCAGCCGCGACCTCACCGCACTGGTAAGCTGGGGTTCGTCCACATCGGCTGTTGCCACGGTTGACGTCAACGGATTGGTCAGCGGCGTAGCATCTGGCACAACCACCATTTCCGCCACCTTGGGCGTCGTTGTCGGTTCCACCACGCTCACCGTGAATGCGCCTGTAATCGTTTCGCTCACGGCCAGTCCTGACGGCCTGACTCTTGGCATGGGCATCAAGCAGCAATACACGGCCACGGCCACTTACAGTGACGGTTCATCGCAGGACCTTGTAAGCGGCGTCACATGGACATCCTCTGACAACACCGTAACCAGCATCGACGGCAACGGTCTGGCCACTACAATCGCGCAAGGCACGGCGACCATCACAGCTACCGCGGGAGCATTCACTGACACGGCCACGCTGACCGTGGTGCCTGCAAGCCTGCTCTCGATTTCAGTCACTCCGGCAGTTCCTTCTATCGCCCTCGGTACGGACCAGCAATTTATTGCGACCGGCAACTTTGATGATGGCAGCACGCAGCAACTGCCCTCGGTCACATGGTCATCATCGAACCTCAATGTTGCTTCCATCAATGCAGCCGGTCTGGCCACCAGTACGGGCGCCGGCACCGTCACAATCACGGCATCTTCCGGATCTGTGAGCGGCACGGCTTCACTTACCGTTACAGCCGCAGCCCTGGTTTCCATTGCTGTCACGCCGAGCAACTCCGGTATGGCCATTGGAACCACAAAACAATTCACTGCCACGGGAACCTTCAGTGACAGCACCACGCAGGACATCACCGCGTCAGTGCTTTGGGGCTCTTCCAGCCCGGCAGCGGCTACCATCAATAATCAGGGACTCGCTTCCAGTGTTGCCGCGGGAACCACCACCATCACAGCAACCGTCGGCTCCGTGAGTGGCTCAACTGGTCTCACGGTTTCGGCTGTGAATCTGGTGAGCCTTGCCATCAACCCGGCCGATCCCCGCGTACAGCGCCATACGTTGATCAAGTTCACTGCTATCGGGACTTTCAGTGATGGCAGTACATCATCCAGCCTGAGTGGCCTGACATGGAAATCATCGAAGCCGCAATTCGCGTCGATCCGCTCCACCGGCGTGGCCAATGGTAAGAAAGTTGGAACCGCCACCATCACGGTCAGTGCCTCAGGTGTTAGTGGGACAACCACCCTCACCGTCAGCAATGGCACGCTGGCTTCGATCGCTATTACCCCGGCGGCTTCTTCGGTCGCCCTGGGCAGCCCACAACAGTTCACCGCGACTGGGACCTTCAGTGATGCAACCACCCAGGACGTCACACTCAACACTCACTGGAGCTCCTCTTTGTCCAGCGTAGCTACCATCGCCAACGGCCCGAACGGCGCTGGTCTGGCGACCACCAACGGAGTTGGCACCACCTCCATCGGTGCGAACACCGGCGGCACCACCTCATCCACTACCATGACTGTCCACTAACCACCCATGTGACCGTAAGAATGACGGGCGCTGATACGTCGGCGCCCGTCAGCTTACTTGAGAGGCGCAAGGTGAGAATCGGATGATCGGATGATCAGTTGATCGGGTGAACGGATGATCGAAAACCGGAGATTCGCCGACTTCGCACGACATCGCCCCCATCGGAAACAAGCACAAGATCCCTCCGACCTACGCCCGCGCTGAAGAATGCGCGCGGTCGCTTTACGGTCGTCGGGATGACGGTGGTTTGGATGGGATTGGCAACATCGTCGTCATCGCGCGACATTGCGTGAGATCCGGACGTAAAATTCACCACTGATTAACACAGATGACACTGATCGGAAATCAGCAGTCAATGCTCAACAGTTCGGTCTACAACTTGGGCAAGACGATCCCATGCTGTTTCTGGTACTTGCCGGCTTTGTCTTTGTAGCTGGTTTCGCAGGGTTCGTCGCCTTGGAAGAAGAGGATCTGGCAGAGACCTTCGTTGGCATAAATTTTGGCCGGTAGGGGCGTTGTATTAGAGATTTCTAAGGTGACAAAGCCTTCCCATTCGGGCTCAAAGGGAGTTACGTTCACGATAATTCCGCAGCGGGCGTAGGTGGATTTGCCGACGCAGATGGTGAGTATGTCCCGAGGAATCTTGAAGTATTCCACGGACCGGGCCAGGGCGAAGGAATTTGGCGGCACCAGGATGGAGGCGCCTTTTACGTCAATAAATGACCGGGCGTCAAAGTTTTTGGGGTCGACGATGGCGGAATTGACGTTGGTAAAGATCTTAAATTCATCGGCAACGCGAAGATCGTACCCGTAAGACGATACGCCGTAAGAGATTACGCCTTCGCGCATCTGGCGGTCGTTAAAAGGGTTGATCATGTCATGTTCCAGCGCCATTTTGCGGATCCAGCGGTCACTTTTTATCGCCATGGGGTCAGGGGTCCTCAGCTTTTCTGGTGTCTTTTGGGGTTCAATGCGAAGAAGTCATCTTAACTGGCAGATTGATCATTGACAACCGACGGGAAAGTCCAATACTATCTGCAAGTTACGTCCCTTTCCATCAATTGAGGAGAGCTGACCCAAGTGATAAAGCTCGATATCATCAACGAAGTGGTCAATAAGACAGGTATCACCAAGACCAAAGCAGAGCTGGCCGTGGAGACTGTCTTTGAAAGCATGAAAAAGGCTTTAGGCCAGGGTGAGCGGATTGAGCTCCGCGGCTTCGGCGTATTTAACGTCCGGCCGCGCAAGACGGGAATCGGGCGCAATCCCCGCACCGGAGCTGAAGTAAACATTCCGCCTGGTAAAGCTGTGCGGTTCAAGCCTGGTAAGGAGTTGCAGTCCATCGATTAAGGCGTTACAAGCCTGCGCTGGCGTAAGCTCCATGCCGGACAAGAATCCTCCTTCCCCTTTGGAATTTCAGGTCTATGACCCTGAACGGCAAGAACTCAGGGTTGTAGTGATACATCCTCCAAGACGTCGGTATTGGATCCACATACTTCTATTCCTTGTCACCATCTTTACGACTCTCTGCGTTGGCGCCAAGCTGCAATACAACTTTGACCACAACCTGGGCGCCTTTGCCGGAGACGACGGCTTCTGGCCCTGGACATGGATATTGGAAGATTGGCATCGTCTTTGGATGGGCATTCCTTTCTCGGCCTGCCTGCTGGGAATTCTTACCGCCCATGAGTTCGGTCACTACATCTATTGTGTGCGACGCGGCGTGTACGCGACTCTGCCATTCTTTATCCCAGCGCCGACTCTGGTTGGAACGATGGGCGCTTTTATCCGCATACGCTCTCCGATCCGTACCCGCGCTGATCTATTCGATATTGGGATCGCCGGTCCCATCGCCGGATTTGTTGTGGCCGTACCGGTATTGTTTTTTTCTCTGATGACATCAAAGCCACTCGGCTGCGAAGCTGCCAACGACGGGCTGATGCTTGGGCTTCCCTTGGTTTTCAAGATTGCCCATTGGATTCTTTCAGCCTCCGGCAATGCTGTCGCGGCACAGTTTCCGCTTTCCGCTCTCTATCTTCCGCCAACGGCCATTGCAGCATGGTTCGGCATGTTCGCAACCGCTCTCAACCTCATTCCTGGCGGACAACTCGATGGTGGGCACATCGTCTTCGCTCTGCGGCCGCGTTTGCATCGACCAGTATCATTCTTCTGCATCGCCGCATTGATGGTCATGAGCTGGAAGCTCTGGATCGGCTGGCTGCTCTGGGCAGTGATCCTGCGGATGACAGGAGAACGTCATCCCGACGTCCCTCATTATCCCGAGCCGGGAAAGATGCGCTGGATATTAGGAGCTGTAGCCGTGGCGATGCTGGCCGTGACGTTTGTCGCAGAGCCATTCCCAGTGCAGAATCCTAAAGATGCACAGAGCCTGCAAAATGTGTTGCGACAGTTTCGCGAAGATCGCATGGCGAAACCCAATGACAATAAGACTCCCTCACCAACACCAACACCCTGTCCTTCGCAGTAAGACAAACTAGAGCAGTGACAGCGCGTCCACATCCACGATGAGCTGCGTTCGCGTGATTTTCTGCTCTTCGGCAAAGACCAGCATGCGTCGCAACGCCGCGTTTAATTTCTCCCGGCTGGCCGCCTTCACGATGAAGTGATAGCGGTAGTCGCGTTTAAGTCGCATAATCGGCGCCACAGACGGGCCCAGTACACGCAGGCCTTCATTGCGTGTGGTCTCAAACCAGCGGCCCAGTTGTCTTGTCCATTTCAGCGCCTGCTCCAGCTTGTCACTGCGTACCAGGACGTTGGCCAGGGCGTTGAACGGCGGATAGTGCATCCAGCGGCGGAAGCGCACTTCTTTTTCATAGAAGCTGGCGTAGTCATGCTTCTGGGCAAACTGGATGGCGTAATGGTCGGGATGAAATGTTTGCAGCACTACTTTGCCCGGAGTCTCACCGCGACCCGCTCGACCAGCAACCTGCGTCAGCAATTGAAACGTCCGCTCAGCCGCGCGGAAGTCAGGGAATCCCAGAGCATAGTCTGCTCCCACCACGCCCACCATCGTCACACCATGAACATCATGCCCCTTGGCGATCATCTGCGTGCCTACCAGAAGATTGATCTCACCGGCATGAAACTGATTCAACACGCGCTCAAAATCATGGCGCGTCCGTACCGTGTCGCGATCCAGCCGGCCGATGCGAGCCATGGGAAATGCCTCATGCAGCCGCTCCTCGACCTTCTCCGATCCGGCCCCAAGAAAATTGATGTACTCACTTCCGCATGCCGTGCAGACTTTTGGCACCTGCTCTTTGTATCCGCAGTAATGGCATTCCATGCGCCAGCCGGATTTGTGAAACGTGAGAGCGATGCTGCAATTCCTGCATTCCATCGTCACGCCGCAACTCCGGCACAGCACCACCGACGAATATCCGCGACGATTGAGAAGAATTAACGCCTGCTCGCCGCGATTCAATCGTTCGGTGACTTCTTCAATCAGCTGGCGCGAAAACAGCCGGTCTTCTCCCGTCTGGGCGAAGTCGAACTTCATGTCCACGACTTCCACTTCGGGCAATGGGCGCTTCTCCACGCGCTCCGTAAGTTCCAACAAGCGATATTTCCTGCTCTCCGTATTGTGATAGGACTCGATCGATGGCGTGGCCGACGCCAGCACCACCGCAGCGTTGGAGATCTTGCCGCGCATCACCGCCACGTCACGGCCGTGATAGCGTGGGGTCTCTTCCTGCTTGTAGGAAGAATCGTGTTCTTCGTCAACTACAATCAACGCAAGGTCCGGCACCGGCGCAAAGACGGCAGAACGCGTTCCTACAACAATCCGTGCTTCTCCCCGCCGGATGCGATGCCATTGTTCCGCGCGTTCATCTTTTGATAACGCCGAATGCAGGATGGCTACTTCATCCCCGAATACCTGGTGCAGGTTGGCAGCAGCAGCAGGCGTAAGACCAATCTCCGGCACCAGCAAAATTGCCGAACGTCCTGACTCCAGTACGGACTGCATCGCCGCCAGGTAAACCGCGGTCTTGCCCGAGCCGGTCACGCCATGCAGAAGTGAAACCGAAAAAGTCCGCGCTTCAGACGCGCTTTGGATCGCCGTCAATGCAGCTTTCTGTTCGGCATTGAAGATAAAATCCAGGTGTGATGGTCCGCGCTTCTTCATGGAACTCACGTTGAATCCCGCGGCTTCTTCCACCATCTCCACTATCTGTCGCTTAACCAGCGTCTGTAGCGTGGTTCGCGGAACCTCTAGGTCGCGGACCGCAACCACCGGAGCACGGCCGCTATTCTGCTGCAGGAACGCAATGATCTTCTGCTGATTGGCGTTGAGCTTTCCGGCTGACTCTTTCAAGACCGCAATCTGTACTGTGCGGCTGGCATCGCGCACGCCGGACGCGTCTTCTCGTGTAACCCATTTCTTGCGGACCATGTTGGCCAGCATCTCGCGGCTGGCGCCTGTGGCGGATCGCAGCGTCGATTCGGTCACTGTGTCCGACATCGCCAGATAATCGAGCACCTCATACTCCTGCATCTGCGCATCGACATCCTGCTTTGAGCGTCGCGACGATCCGATCTCAGCCGAGGCGTGCAGCGCTTCGTGTCCAGTCTCCGTGATGCGATAGACCTTGACTCGCTTGATCTCCGCCGCCAGCGGGAGCATGGTGCGGATCACTTCCCCGATGGGCGCCAGATAGTACTGGCTGATCCATGCCGCCAATTTCAGAAGAGGCTCATCCATGACAGGCTCGGCATCCAGCACCTGAAGCACGGTTTTGGCCTTCATGGAAGGCTCGCGATCATGGACGGCCGTTACGACGCCAGAGAGTCGCTCATTTCGAAATGGAACCAGCACGCGTCCGCCCACGAAAGGAAGGCTTTCGCCGACACGGTAGGTAAAAACCATGTCCAGCGGCACGGGCAGGGCTACATCGCAAAATGAAAGCATGGGCAAACTGATTGTAAGTGAATAAGGATAATAGGAAATCGCAGAGACTCGAAGGCGTGAATTCTGGGGTTCATTTGGGTGCCGCGAATACTATCGTTTGCCACGAGAGTACCCGCTGGGGAAGCCAGCGCGAAAATAATCTTAGAGAATTCAGATTTTCCCTTGACATTAAAATACCGCACGGGCAAACTTCCACTCAATAGCTGGCCTTCTTTTGGAATCGAAGAAGCGTTGGCGAAAAACAGGAGCTACGCCTGTACTTTGCGTCGTGCCACCGAGCAAGACATGGCGCCGCCATTCGAACGAGAGATTGAACGCGACGGAAGACATCTCTTCGATGGCAATTCTGACCTCGTATAAGGAAAAGGCAAATCTGTCGCAGAAGCGGCAATTGTTACGGATGATCTGCTGGCGTTGGATTGCCTCAGGTTCTTCGGAACACGCAATTGTCCAGCTCCGTAAATCGCTAACGGATAGTTAGCGGGCCGCGGGTGTTTTCGTCGTGCGCGTTGGATTTGCACACACCTAGGGTGCTCGGCAATGCCTGTCCTCGAGATCGGCTGTTAGAAGGTACCGTCCTTCCAGAACCGGGGCGACATTGAACCCATGCTGTATGGGAGGTCCCCTTGTCCGCTCTGCGCTCCCGCTTAGGCTCTCCATTACGTAACGGAAATAGTTCCTCTTCCGATGGCGTTTCGCACCCCTTGAATGGAACCAATGGCAACAACACGCATGAGGCCGACGGCAAAAGCACGGATGGAAAACCGGCCGGGCCATCTTCCCTGCAATTGGTCGCTCTTGCGTCCGCGCAGGAAAATCGCATTCGCCGGATTATCCAGCTGATTGAATCCGAGCCGGCATGCACAATTCATGACCTGGCGGAAAAGTTCAACCTCAGCGATTCCCATCTCCAGCATTTGTTCAAGCAACACACCGGCATTCGACTTGGGCATTTGCTCACGGAACAGCGGCTGCTCAAGGCCGCGCAGCTGCTTGAGAACAGCAGCATGTGCGTCAAGGAAATTGCATATCTGGTGGGCTATGAACATACGTCCAGTTTCATTCGTGCTTTTGAGCGCCGTTTTGCGCAGGCCCCGCGGCGCTACCGCATCCAGAAAACAGCATGAAAAGCTAAGCACGAAAAGCTAATTACATACGAATTGCTAATCAAAAGCCTTTTCGGCTAACTCTTGCGTGTTCCACGTCACAGATACAAAGCGTAGAGTTTCTCCTCGTGCACTTGCAACGTTGCGATTTATGAATTCTGTTCCTGTCCGGAAATCACAACTGGCCCGGATAAACGTAATCCCGGCCGCAGCTCGAGAGGAGGACGCGATGTACTACAACGTATTCGGAGAGAAAGTCTCCAAGCGGCGTTACAAAGAGATGCTTGATGCCGCCAAGAACCGGCGCGAGTTGATCGCCGCCGGATTAACCAGCCGGCGCGATCTCTTAAGGATGGGGCTGTTGACCGCGGGCGGGATGCTGGTAGCCAGGAGTGGTTTAAGTGCCAGAGCCCAGACTCCTCAAGGCCTGCCCGGCTCGAACGTTAAAACGAACCAGCCGGCAAGTTCCGCTTCGAATCAGAGTCCGGGCACAAACCAGAACTGCGTGCCCGGCAACCAGTTGGCCAGTCCAAAGACCAGGGCGTTTATCCAGCCACTGCCGATCATGCCGCTGGCGAAGACGGTTTCGTCACTGACTCCCACACCGACCGAGGATCCGAACACGGCGGCGGGTGAAGTTCGCGCCGCTCCTTTCCAGGCGCCACAGATCAATGCCACCGCGTTCCCGGTGGTCCCGGGCACGCTCTATCAATTTAACCAGCGGCAGTTCACCACCAGTTTTTCTCCGGACCTGCCCAACCAGACCATGTGGGGATTTGATGATGGCACCGGCCCGCGCAGCCCTGGACCTACCTATCAAGCCTTTTACGGCAAGCCGCAGCTGACGCGCAATATCAATTCGCTGCCCTCGATCACGGAGAGCAACAATACCGGGTTCGGCATGGCGTCAGTGACCACTCACCTGCACAATGCTCACAATCCTTCTGAGAGTGACGGCAATCCATGCGACTTCTACCCCGCCGGTCACTTCTGCGACCAGTACTATCCCAACGTACTGGCCGGCTTCAATTCCACCAACATCAGTACCAATGGCGATGTCAATGAATCTCTGAGCACGCTGTGGTACCACGATCACCGCGTGGACTTCACTTCGCAAAATACTTACAAGGGCTTGTTCGGGTTCTATTGCCTGTTCAACCAGTTTGACACCGGCGATGAAACCACCGGCTTCCGTCTCCCGAGCTTTCCGCAGTTCGATATTCCGCTGGCGTTCAACGACAAGGTCTTCGATCCGCAGACCGGAGATCTGGTATTCGACCTGTTCAATCTGGACGGCATCCTGGGTGACAAGTTCCTGGTGAACGGCGTGATCCAGCCTTTCCTGCAGGTCTCGCCTCGCAGATATCGCTTCCGCCTGTTGGATACCGGCCCGTCTCGCTTCTATGAGTTCTTCCTGACCGGTAATGTGGGCGGAACTGGTTCGCCAACGACCAATCCATTTTTCCTGATTGGCACGGACGGCAACCTCATTCCTGCACCGGTCCAGGTAAACAGCGTGCGCATTGGGCCCGCCGAGCGCGTGGACGTCGTCATTGACTTCTCCAACTTCGCCGGCAAAACACTCTATCTGGAGAACCGCCTGAATCAGATCAACGGCCAGGGACCTGTGGCTGTGGATAGTCAGCTCTTCGCCCAGAACGAACCCGTCAACACAGAATGCACTCAGGTTCTCGCCACTACTATCCCCGCGGTCAGGCCAGCCGGTGCAGGCGACCTGATTTTGCAGTTCCAGGTCACCGGACCCAAGGTTGCAGACCACAGCCTGTCTCCGAGCAAGCAGAAGTTTTATTCGCTGCCGACTACGACCGATATGCCAAGGATCGTTCGGACCTTCAAGTTCGATCGCCTGAATGGACAATGGTCGATCAACGGTCAGTTCATGGATTGCAACAACTTCCGCTTCACGGTTCAGCAGAACAGCGTGGAGCACTGGCTCCTGACCAACCTCACGGGCGATTGGACGCACCCCGTCCACATTCACCTGGAAGAACACCGGATTCTCAGCCGCAACCGATTGGCGCCAACTGTACCCGCCGACCAGGGGCGCAAAGACGTGACCCAGTTACATCCCAACGAGCGCGTGAAGCTATTCTTCCGCTTCCGTGATTGGCTGGGCAAGTATCCCATCCACTGCCATAACGTGGTGCATGAGGACCACGCCATGATGGCGCTGTGGCACGTCGAGCCCACTGGCGACAATGTGCAGGTGCCGTAGTTAGCTGAATACTGCGCCCTGCGCAACCTGTCTTGCGCGGGGCGCGGAAGGAGATTCGATCATGCCCGATATTTCAAGACGAAAGTTCGTAAGCCTTGCAGCAGTCGCGCCCCTGGCAACGGCGCCTCTGGTGACCGGTTTTCCCTACGAGGCTATCTTTGGTAAAACCCCTTCTGCTCCGGCGGCGCTTACCTTGTCAGACAAGGCGCGCTTGAGGATCCAGCAACATAACTTGCCCAATCTTCCCCTGATCTCCCATGAGGGTAAGCAAGTGCTCTTCTATGATGACCTCGTCAAGGACAAGGCCGTTACTCTGAACTTCTTCTACGCCAACTGTGACGAGATTTGCCCGATGGTGACCGCTAATCTTGCCAGGGTACAGAAGTTGCTGGGCAAGCAGGTGGGCCGCGACATTCACATGTATTCCTTCACCTTGAAACCGGCGGAGGATACGGTGAGCGTTATACGGCAGTACCGGGAGAGGTTCGGCGCCGGGCCGGGCTGGACATTCTTTACTGCCAAACCCGATGACATGGAGAAGCTCCGCAGGGCCATCGGGTTCACGTATCCGGATCCGGCCATCGATGCGGACAAGACGCAGCACATCGGCAACGTTCGTTATGGCAATGAGCCGCTGATGTTGTGGTCTGCTTGTCCCGGCATGGCACATGCTCAATGGATTGCCGAAACTTTCGAGTGGATGGTTCACCCTGAGCGGAGTCGAGTGCAACCAAGCTGAAGCTTGTCTTGGCGAAACATCTAGTTGTCAAACAGATTTTTCATTCCGGGGACGGCGGACGCGGCATAGGGAGGATAGAGTTGTGAAAACCTTATCGAAAAGCATTCTCGCATGTGTTGTTGTGATGATGGCGGCAGGACTAGCCGCCGCGCAGACCTTTACTCACATTAACCCTCCTCCGTGCGATTTCAGTGACCAGTTCTACTCCGACAACGGAATCCTTGCGACTGCGAGTGCTGAATTAAATACTGAACCCGATGGACGTTTTGGCACGTTCCGGCAGTTCGGTCCGCCGGCAACCGGCACCCAGGCAAACTGGGTGGCTGACACGACCGATTGCAGCGCCACCGATCCGGACCGTCGGAATTTCCGCATTCTGGCCACCACAGGCGGCAACTCAGACGACGGCAACAGTCCCTTCAGCTGTGTTGACCAAAATGGCGCCTTTTCCGTCCCATCCTGCTCTGGGCAGGCATCTGGGATACCCGAAACGCTGGAGTTCATCTCCATCCTCGCCTTCCTGCATAGCCAGAACGCCTTTGAAACCACCTACTCGCGCACGGTAGGCGCCATTACCAACGGTGGTCTGGACGGCGTTCAGTCGAATGCCGGCGAAGTCATTTCGCTCACTCCAGGCACTGACCCTGTTGGCAACACGACGGGCCTCAATCCTCGCGGGATCAGCATGATGCAGATCGTCGGCAATTTCGAAGCCTACGCGTCAATCAACCAGTTCCCCAATGGCGTTTTTGCCGGCAACCCTTGCGCGGCGGATATGCAGAGTCCCTTGGCGCCGGCCACGCCATGCTTTAGCGTGGCCGATACCAAAGACGCAAATGGCAATACCATCTCCGACGTTGCCACGCCGAACCTGAGGCAGAATTGGAGGTTCGCCACCAACCGCAATGCCATGGATGGCAGCGACAACAATTGCATCAACAACACCGACCAGAACTGCAAGCACAAGGCCTACAGCGACAGCCCCTATGGCTATTTCTGCGACGACCTGCTGGGCATGTGGATCATTACCTACTTCTGGTTTACACAACCTCCCAATACCACGAATGCTACTTGCAAAGCGGTATTCCAGAACATCGGCAACGCGAACGGCTTCACCCCGGATGGATTTCCCGTTATCTTAACCGCCCATGAGCTCAATGACGAGCTTGAGGCTAATGGCTGCGGCGCGGAAGGGCAGGAGAATCCAAACGGCCAGGACGGAGGTGCGGCGTGGCTCATCTGCCCCGCAATTCCCGATCCGCGAAATGGCGCCATCGCTTCGGACGCGTTCCTGGATGTGGTTACGCATAACGGCAAGCTCGATCCGTTCGTGTCGAACAACTTCACCTGCTTACAGCAGACTGGAAAGTTCTGCTTCGAAACCTCTGTAGAGTAAGGTCTGCTGAGGCAATAACGTTATTTCGTTTCGCCACCCCTGGCTGGACAGTTCAGCCGGGGGTGCACCTTCTAAAGCCGTTCGATTGAAGTGTTCGGCCGGCAAACAAGGTGTCCCCTATGACTACGACCAAAACCGGCAGTTCCTCTCGCCGGAATTTCCTGAAGTTAGCTGCCGGCGCGGCCGCCTTCGGACCGTTCTTTCTTTTCCCCGACCGCGCTCTCGCCGGCCAGAAGCAGCTTAAGATCGCCAAATGGGCCCACTTCCTGCCTGAGTTCGACCAGTGGTTTGTGAATGTGCTGGCCAAAAATTGGGGTACGCAGAACGATACCAACGTCACGGTTGACATAATTCCCGTGGAACAGATTCGTGACCGCGCCTTCGCCGAAGTCAAGGCCGGTAAGGGTCATGACATGTTCATCTTTCCCTGGCCGCCGGCGGAATTTTGCCGACATGTGATCGATCACGGCGAAATCTACCAGGCAGTGGCATCCCGGGTCGGCGCCATCCAACAGCTGGCGCATCGATCGACATTCAACGTCCGAACCAAACAATATTTCGGTTTCGCCGATTTCTGGGTTCCCTCTCCAGTGCATTTCTTTCAGGACTACTGGGGCGAGATTGGCATGCCCGTCGGCCCGGTGCATTACGGCGGTCTGCTTGGTGGCGCGAAACAAATACGTGACCAGTTCGGCGTGCCCTGCGGACTTGCCTTCTCGCCGACTCTGGAAGGCAACGTCACTCTGCACACCATTCTCTACGCCTTTCGCGCCTCGATATTTGATGGATATGGAGACATCATCTTTAACAAGAATGTTTTTGCGACAGTCGCGCTCAAGTACATTCAATCTTTGTACCAACAGACAGGATCTCCTGAGCAGCTCAGATGGGGTTCAACAGGCAATGTGCGCGCCATGCTCGCCCGCAAGACGTCTTGCAGTATCAATGGCATAAGTCTCTTGCGCGCGGCGGAAAAAGAGAGTGCTGACACTGCGAAGCGAATACGATTGCAACCTCCTCTGATCGGCAGGAACGGGATGGGAATTACTGCGCTGCCACATGTTACTAATTGTTCAGCAGTCTGGAACTTTGCCCAGAACCAGGAAGGAGCTAAAAAGTTCGCGGGTGACCTGGTCGACAGTTCCCGGACGGGTTACGAGCAATCCAAGGGGTGCAATCTTCCCATCTATCCCAAGACGCTTCCTGATTTCATCGTCCGGATCCAGAAAGATTCTGCCGCCGATCCTCCCTACAAGTACGCGCCTCTTCAGGATGCGCTGCACTGGACACCGAATCTTGGTGTGCCCGCAATGGCAAACCCGGCGTTCATGGAGATTTTCAACAGCTCAGTCGTCCCCAGAATGGTGGCGAGGCACCTTAAAGGTGAACAGAGCGCGGAAGGTGCCGCTGCCGCCGGCGCCGCAGAGATGCAGCGCATTGCTGACAAATGGAAACAAGTGAGCTGATCATGACCGACCAAAGAAAAACACTGTCGTATCGAAGAGGATCCAAGACTATGTCCATGCGGAAGCTTACATCCCTGTTTCTGGTATTTCTGATCATCGCCCCCACCACAGTTGTCCCGTCCACCTCGATACCGCGTAAGTCTCCGGAATTCACGATTAACGAGTCCTCGGGCAAGCAGATACTGCTTTCCAGCTTTAAGGGCAAAGTAGTGATGATCGAATTTTTTTTCCTGCGATCTCAGAAATGTCTCAACCTGGCCGGGACGATGAATAAGCTCAACGCCGAGTTTGGAGGACGCGACTTCCAGCCGATCGCAGTGGCATTTCCCGCTCCTCAGTCTGACGTTAACGGCCCGCTGGTGGGCTATCTAGCGGAGGCTTACAAACTCACTTATCCGGTCGGTTTTGCCGATAAGAACAGCGTCGATCAGTATCTCAACCGTGGGCCAAGCGAAATTTTGAGGATTCCCCAGGTGATCGTCATAGACCGTGCCGGCATGATCCGCGCCCAGAGCGGGGGATACGACGGGAATCTGAAGTTGGAAGATGAAAGCTATCTTCGCGCATTGCTGAATGGCTTGCTCAAAGAGAACCCTCCGTCGAGCGTACCCGCCAAACAGCCCCGGGCGGCAATCACGCGGAAGGACAGGTTCTGAACGCGGAATCGTGAACAGCAGCGTTATGGAACAGAAATCAGATTTCAGACAGCAACTGTCCTTGCGCTTCCAGCAGGGTGAGAAAACAAATTGCATTCGGCCCACGGTCGGAGTCTTGAAGACCGGGGTCTTGAAGATATGCGTACTGTTTTGCGGATTTGCTGCACTATCCGCGACGCTGTTCGCTGCCCAGGATGCGGGTTCGGAATTCGAACGCGAGTTAGTGGCAGGCAAACATGCGGTTGAGCAAGGCGACTATTCCAATGCTGCCAGGCACTTCAATAGGGCGAATGAACTGCAGCAGGATAAGTGCTCCGAGTGCTACGTGTGGCTGACACGCCTTGAGATGGTCGAAGGAAAACTCGATCAGGCATTGATCGAAACGGGCAAGGCCATAACGACAGCCATCAGTGCCCCGGAAAGGAGCAGAGCACAGCTTTATCGGGGACTCGTCCTGGGCCGGCAAGGCGCTCTCACCCAGGCGGAGATCGCGTTCAAATCCGCATCAGATGCCGATCCAGAATGCCTGGAATGCAGCTTCAATCTCGGGTTTGTGCTGCTGAAACAATCCAAAGACGCCGAAGGCGTAGCAGTCTTAAAGACCATTGCCGCCAAATTTTCCGACACGCCCAGAGGACGTGAAATTCAGCGATTCATCGCTGATCCAGCTCGCATTCGCAGGAACTACGCTCCTGAATTCTCGGCCAGGCTGCGGAGCGGCGAAGAAATCAATTTGGATGCACTCAAAGGCAAGGTTGTACTGCTGGACTTCTGGGGCACATGGTGCGGCGCATGCCGGGTGTCTTTACCGCTGCTCAAAGAGCTGGCGGCCAAAGCTGATCCCGCCAAATTAGCCATCATCAGCGTTGATGAAGGCGATCCCAGGCAGAAGTGGGAGCAATACATTCAGGAAAGTGGAATGACCTGGGCCCAGGTCTACGATGGCGATCGCTCTCTGTATCGTGCGTTTGGCGTGGATGCCTTCCCTCGTTATTTCGTCCTGAGCCGAGATGGAATTATTCTCGAGCAATTTAAGGGATGGAACCAGGACGGCAAAGCTGCCATCAGCGACGCCATTGCTCGCGCGTTGGCACAATAACGACGGACGGCGGAACTCCTGTCAGGATTCATCCGGTTTTGCCGGCGGCTTCAAACCAAGAAACTTCATGACCATTTGAAGATCTTTCCAGGTTTCTTTCTTCTGTCGCGGATCACGCAGCAGGTAAGCAGGATGGTAAGTAACAACCAACTTGGTTCCACGGAAGTCATACCAGTGGCCGCGCAACGCGCCCATACTGTCATTCATCATCAGCAGGTTTTTGGCCGCGGTCGCACCCAGGGCCACAATCACTTTCGGCTTGACCACGTCGATCTGCTGCATAAGAAACGGGGAGCAGGTATCGGCTTCGTCTTTTTCCGGTGCACGATTTCCCGGCGGCCGGCACTTGACCACGTTCGCGATGTAAACATCCTCACGCCTGATTCCCATTGCAGCGATCATGTTGTTCAGCAGTTGCCCGGCACGTCCAACAAACGGCTCGCCTTGAGCATCTTCATCCGCGCCCGGTCCTTCACCCACAAACATGATGTCTGCATTCGGATTCCCTACACCGAAAACCAGCTTGGTACGTCCAGTATGCAAACGACAGCGAGTACAGTCGCCAATGTATTCACGGATCGCTGCCAGAGCGGCCGGCTTGTCCTGAATGACAGGAAGAGTAGCAGTGGGGAGCGCAGAAGCGGGCGGTTGAGAAGAAGACCTGGTGGCCTTGGGCATAGGAGAACTATTTTCCGTAACAGTTTGAACTTCAGTTGGGAGTGATTCCACTGCAATCTCAGAGACATCTTCCACTGGGCGGCGATAAAAATCGTAGATGCCCATTTCGCGGTAATAATTCACAAGAGCGGAGAGCGCCTTCTTCATTGCCGGATCAAGCTGCCTGGGCATGGGACTTAGTGTACTTGAATTCTCACCATTGATTTGCACAGATGACACTGATAGACCAGAAAGGCTAGCCACAAAGGGCACGAAGGAACACAAAGGAGATGTGGTTAGAGCTTTTGCTTTTCTGTGCGACTTTCTGCGACGAGGTTTTTCTTTTGGGACAGGATTCTTACCACGGCATCCAGCACCCGGTGAGCAACTTCCCACTTACTGGTCTCGGGAACGGTTTCAGATCCGCCATGCGTAAGGATGGTGACGGCGTTGCGCTCAGAATCAAAGCCAATGCCCGGCTGCGAGACATCGTTCAAAACAATCGCGTCCAGTCCCTTGGCCTGTAGTTTCTTCTGCGCGTTTTCCAGCACGTGCTCGGTCTCAGCGGCAAACCCAACCACAATGCGGCCATTCTTCTGGGAAGCGATCTCGGCAAGTATGTCCACCGTGGGCTCAAGTTCCAGAGTAATCGGCCCCTTGCGTTTGATCTTTTCCGGTGCGGCCTGGCGGACGGTAAAATCTGAAACCGCGGCTGCCTTGATGACGACTGTGGCTTGCGCAAGAGATGACATCACCGCGGCGCGCATTTCCGCAGCGGTTTGAACTCGAATAAAGGTTGCGTTGGCAGGTGGCTTAACCGCAGTCGGCCCGCTGACGAGAATCACCTTGGCACCACGACGCAGCGCAGCTTCCGCCAAAGCATATCCCATTCTGCCGCTGGAACGGTTGCCGATATACCGGACTGGATCTATGGGTTCACGCGTACCGCCGGCGGTGATCAACACCGTCTCGCCCGCCAGATCGGGAGCCGCGTTCAGCGCGCGCAGGGCCGCGTCAACAATCTTGTCATTGGCTGCCAGACGTCCCGCGCCAACCATTCCGCAGGCAAGATAGCCGCTGTCAGGATCAACCACCGTCACGCCGCGCTTCTTGAGCGTTTCGACGTTGGCCCTGGTTGCCGGATGGTCCCACATATTCACGTTCATGGCGGGAGCCACGACTACGGGCGCGGTCGTCGCAAGAAAAAGAGTGGTCAGGAAATCATTGGCTTCGCCGTGAGCGAATTTTGCGATCACGTCCGCCGTGGCCGGTGCAACGATCAGCGCATCAATCGCCTGGGCGACAGCAATGTGTTCCACGGCCGAATCGATGTTTGGTTCTTCAGCGCCGGCGCCAAAAAGGTCCGTAATAACCTTCTCTCCGCTGAGTGCGGCAAAGGTCAGGGGACGGACAAACTCCTGGGCCGCGCGCGTCATGATCACTTGCACGCGCAATCCGCGGTCCTGCAACAGGCGCACCAACTCAGCCGCCTTGTAGGCAGCAATGCCTCCCGTCACTCCCAACACGACCTTCATATCTTTATTGTATGCCGGTTACCACACGTCAGACAGTGACTGGCGGGCTACGTCTCAGTAACAGGCAACAGGCACACGCGTCCCTTGCCTTGGAAAATACTGGAGAGAGGCCGCCAGGTTGGTACTTACTTGTCGGCTGGCTTGGCAGAGACAGGATCGCCGGCGGTTGGCTCTTCTGACTTAATGAACTGCACTTTGCCGGCGTCAATTTCTTCCTGGGCAATCTTGCAGACTTTTCTCGAAGTGGTGTTTACCAGCGAGGGGGCGCCGCCGGAGAGTTGCCGGGCGCGCCGGGCCGCCACCAGGACATAACGGTAATTGCTGTCAAAACCATCTTTCAGCTTCATAACCATTTACCTCTCTTAACTTGCGGTCGTATGAGACTCATCGAAAGAAGCCAGAATACCCTTAATTTGGCCTTCCATCTTGCTCGTAAGGCATTTATCGGCTTTCTCTAAGTAACGTTCTTCTTCTGCCGATGGAGGTTCCCCTGAACGCCGCGCTCTCTCACCCATCACAATACCGACCAGGCGGTCCAGTGATTGTTCGAGATGATCGTTCACAAGAATATAGTCGTAATTGGGATAGTTCACAATCTCCCGGCGGGCGGTGTCCAGGCGACGCCGGATGACATCAGGGGAAACGTTTTCACTGATGCTCCGTTTCCGTAAACGCGATTCCAGTTCCTTGCGGCTGGGAGGCAGCACAAAGACGCTCACTGCATCCGGCATTTTGGCTTTCACCTGGCGCTCACCCTGTACGTCTATATCCAGCAGCACGTCATTGCCGCGCTGTTCCGCGTCCTGCAGCACGGTCTTGGCAGTCCCGTAGTAGTTACCAAATACCTCCGCATGCTCCAGGAACTGGTCACGCATGATCATGCCTTCAAATTCTTCGCGGGAAACAAAGTGATACTCAAGGCCGTCCTGCTCGCTGCCGCGGGGAGGACGCGTGGTGTAGGAAACGGAAAACTCCAGGTTGGAAACATAGGTGCGCAATCCGTTGACCAGGGTCGATTTTCCCGATCCCGACGGCGCAGAAATGATAAATAGGATTCCACTCATTCCAGGTTCTGCACCTGTTCCCGGCACTTTTCAATTTCCGATTTCATCTGTAATCCCAGCTCAGTGATGCGCAAGCCTTCGCCGGTGACGCCGCTGGTTTTTGACAGCAGCGTATTGGCTTCACGATTGAGTTCCTGCAGCAGGAAATCGAGCTTCTTGCCCACCTCACCGCCATGGTCCAGGAGCTTGCGGAAGTGTTCAATGTGAGTTTGCAGCCGGACCAGCTCTTCCTCAATGTCGCTGCGCTCAGCCAGAATGGCGGCTTCCTGGAGTATGCGGTCCTGGTCCACGTTCTCCAGCAACTCCTGCATTCTTGTCTGGACCTTTTCCATCACCGCGCGGGTAACGGCAGAGCGCAGGCGGGAAACCTCTTCAGCAGCCTGCTCCAGGTTCTGGAGACGACGGCGCATCTCCTTTTCCATTCCCTCACCTTCATGCTCGCGCATCAGGTTGAGCTTGGCAATGGCCTGGTCCATGGCGGCCAGAACGGCAATTTGAAAGTCGCCGTCAACAGTGGCCACTTCGCCAAGCGCCCCGGGCATGCGGAAGACTGCGTTCAAATCGGGTTCACCCGGCGCTCCAAACTCTGCCGCGGCTTTGCGAAAGGCAGCCACGTAGCCGCCCACGAGTTCGCGATTAAACCCGAACCCCTCGCCCGCCCGGCGCTCAACACTCAACGTGACTTCCACGTGTCCCCGGGCGAGCCGCTCTTTGAGCACGCGACGAAGCTTCATCTCCAACTCGTCCATCTCCGGCGGAAGTCTCAGTTGGGGGTCAAGAAAGCGATGGTTTACAGATTTCAGGGAAAGGGAAAAGGCAATGCTTTCCCCAGCGTTGGATTTAACCTGCGCAAACCCGGTCATGGATCGGATAGACATGAATGAGTGATTTTACCCGAGCCGGGTACAAAAACCTGCATTTAACATTGGCCAGAGTGAGCCTAAAAACAGCTACTCCCGGCTTTCATGGTTCTGGCTCAATTAGACTCGATTTCCACAAACTGCAGTTCGTACAGCTTGCGATACGTGCCCAGACGCGTAAGAAGATCTTCGTGGGTGCCTGAGTCGGCGATGCGGCCATTCTCCAGAACTACAATCCTGTCCGCGTGGCGGACCGTGGTGAGTCGATGGGCGATTACAAATGCGGTCCTCCCCGACATCAGATTATGCAGTGCAGTCTGAACCAGCGATTCAGACTCAGTGTCCAGGGCTGATGTGGCTTCGTCCAGAATCAGGATGGGCGCATTTTTCAGGATGGCGCGGGCAATGGCAATGCGTTGCCGCTCACCACCTGAAAGCCGCAATCCGCGCTCTCCAATCATGGTGTCATAACCCTCGGGCAGGCGCAGGATGAAATCGTGCGCAAGGGCCGCTCTGGCCGCCTCTATTACCGCTTCCTGGGTTACATGGGGCTGGCCATAAGCAATATTGTTACGCACGGAATCGTTAAACAGGATGGTCTCCTGCGTCACAATTCCAATCTGCGCCCGCAGGGAAGAAATTGTCACGTCGCGGATATCATGTCCATCAATCTTGATGGCTCCGGACGTCACGTCAAAAAATCGCGGTATGAGATGGACCAGCGTGCTTTTGCCCGCCCCGCTTGAGCCCACAATAGCAATGATCTCTCCCGCGCGAGTTTCCAGATCGATACCGCTTAGAATTTCCGGCTCGGTACCGTTATCTCCGCAATAAGAAAAGCTCACATTCTCAAAGCGCACGCGTTCGCGGAATGCGGGGAGGTCGGCCGCTCCCGGCTTCTCGGGAATATCGTCATGTTCGTCCAGAAAGCGGAACATCTCCTCTGACGCGCCCAGTGCCTGCTGAAAACTGTTGTTGAATGACGCAAACTTGCGCACCGGATCATAGAGCTTGAATACGGCGACAATAAAAGCCAGAAATGTTCCGTTGGTAAATGCCCCACCCTTGATCTGGTTGCGGCCCACCCAGAGAAGAAGAGCGATGGCGACTGCGCCGATGATGTCCATGAGCGGCGAGCTGATGGCCTGCGCGGCCACTGACCGCATATTCGCCCGGAAGAGCTTTTTGGCGGCGGCAAAGAAACGGGAGCTTTCCCACTTTTCCATCCCAAAGGCTTTCACGATGCGATTGCCCGTGACCGTCTCATGCAGAATGTTCTGGATGTCCGCCAGCTTGTCCTGGCCGCTGCGAGTTGTCTGGCGCACCCGGCGACCGATCTTGCGTGACGACGCGATGATGAAAGGAATGAACACCACCAGCACCCAGGCCAGCTTGCCTCCCAGGGCCACCACCGCAACCACGGTAAAAATCAGAGTGAAGAACTGCTGGAGAAATTCCGCCATCACGGTGGAAAGGGCAAACTGTACTTTTTCCACATCATTGATCACGGTGGAAACCACGGTGCCCGTGGTATGCCGGGAAAAGAATCCCGCCGACCGGTGCAGGATGGCGTTGTACAGTTTGTTGCGCATATCAGTGATCACGCCGAAGCCGGCATAGTTCACCAGATATGTACCCAGATAATCGCAGACGCCCTTGATCACGGTTGTGGCGATCAGGGCAACGGCCACCACTACCCACGCGTTGTGGAAGTACCTTGGCACAAATTGTTGCAAGTCCACCGCGCGCTGCATGATCGGCATTTTGGGGATCAGCGTTAAATGCGTGGTAGGAGTAGCGGGCTTCAGAACTTCGTCAAACACCGGCCCGATCAGCAGGATGCGGAACGCGTCCATGGCGCCGACAACGGCCATGAGGCCAACGGAAGCGAAGAATTGCACTGAATATGGACGAAGAAAGGCGAACAACCTTCTTAGTTGCCGCATAATTCTCCAGTCGCAGATGAGAGCATCCTTCTTATTCTAAAGGAGCAGTGCTCAAAGCGGCAGAAGGGATATCACTGAGGTAAGCTGTTGGTTAACCTGCTTAGTTCAATCGGCCCTGGTGAACCGGGGGCGCTTTACCGGCATGGGATGACCGGCTTCGGATGAACTACTTGGGCGAATCGCGATGGAGCACTTTTACCCGATAGCCCGCCTTGGCCAGGAGCTTCTTCACGTCCTCGCTAATCATCACGGAGCGGTGCTGGCCGCCGGTACAGCCGAACGCGATGGTCAAATAGCTCTTGCCTTCACGTATATAGTGCGGAATCAGGTAAATCAGCAGCTCAGAGATGCGATTGATGAATTCCTGTGTCTGCGGGAATGACCGGATGTACTTGGCGACCTGCGGATGGCGTCCGGTTAACGGCCTGAACTCCGGCACAAAATGTGGATTGGGCAGAAAACGGACGTCGAACACCAGATCCACATCACTGGGGACACCTGTCTTATAGCCAAAGCTCACAATCGAGATCAGGATATCCTTGTCAGTGCTGCCGGCAGTAAATTTGGCGGTGATATGCGCGCGCAGCTCGTGGACATTGAAACGGGAACTATCCACCACAAAGTCTGCCATGTCGCGGATTGGTTGCAGACGCTGGCGTTCTTCGCTCAAGGCTGATTTAACGGTGGAATCCTTGCCGAGCGGGTGGGGACGGCGGGTTTCACTGAAGCGGCGCAGCAGAACATCGTCTGAGGCCTCCAGAAACAACACGGTGGTGCTTACCTGTTTCTTGAGTCCGCGAATGATTGCCGGCAGCCGTTTGAGCTGTTCGCCTTCGCGAATGTCCGCTACCAGCGCCGCTTTTTCGATTTCAGACGATTGTTTGGCCAGGTCCGCGAAGCGAGGAATCAGCCCGATTGGCAGGTTATCGACGCAATAGTAGCCCAGGTCTTCAAATGCTTTCAGAACTGAAGCTTTCCCCGATCCCGACATGCCAGTGATGATGACAAGATTGCTGGCTCCATCATGCAGCCGCACTTTTGGCTTGCGCTGGCTTTTAGACTTTGCGACGCGTGGCACAAAGCGATACTAACATGACAAATTGTAGAGTTGATTAAGATGAATTGCTCAGGAGGAAGCAGTGTTGACCAAAGACGACTGCTCTACTTGCTGAGACATGGCGTACATGGCGCGCCAGGCCCGGGTCAACATGCGCGATTCCATCTGGTGTTTCCATTCAAGAGCGCTCTTCCGGGCCAGTTCCCGCGCATTCACATCTGCAATTCCATCCAGCAGGTGCATGTATCCCGCCATCTGCTCCCATGCGTCAAAGGGCTTGCCCTCCGCCCAGAGCAGAACAATGTTCAAGCGCTGCTGTTGCGACGGCAGGAGCTTTTGATTGTCGATCATGGCCGACCATGACCGCGCCTTCAATGCATTGTCACGGAACCACGCCTGAAAAACGGCCGCTTCCACAAAGAGGCGGTTGCGCAGCCACCTGGAGCGGGAAGGCGGCGCCGCCAGCGCGTCTTCCAGATACCGCGTGGCAGATGTTATGTCCTGAGACTCGAATGCCCAGAGATAGGCCAGCCAGTTGCCGGTTACCGCATCACGCGAATCATCGTTGCTGATGGTCGCGCGAACCAGGGCAGCCTTATCCCAGTCACGGGGATGAGTTCCCTGCCCGAGCTGCATCTCAAGTTGCAAAACAGCCAGCCAGCGCGCTGCCAACTCGTCATTCTTTAAGAGCATGAGCACGCGAGCACCGTCTGAGAAGTTTCCCTTGCGATCAATATCCGGCATCAGAGCGGCCAGACCATAGAGCGCACTGAAAGTGGCCACAACATAAGCCTGGAAGGCCACGAACATCCCTTTTTCTGACCAATAAGGACAGGCGACCATGAGACATGCGAACATGAGATTCGCCGCCGGGCCGCTCAGAACCAGCGTTACCAATCTGTTCCGGAGGTTTTCCGGGTGGCGCGGCGCAAGCGTCATGGCGCCAAGGTGAATGACTCCACAGGCATGAAGCCTTGAATCTGCCGGGCAGGAATCTTCCCAATCGCCGCCTATATGTATCTGAACGATGCGGAATTTGGTCCACAAACCTCCAGCTACGTGGCCAAGCTCGTGAACCAGAGCGGCGAGGAGAAGAGATCCGAGTGTCAGGAATGCTAACGAGATTACCAGTGCCGGCGCCGAAAGTTTTTCATATCCCAGGACCAGCCTGATTTCTGAAAGGCTGATCACGGCAAGAATAATCACGCTGCTGGCAAAAAAGTATTCGCCCGTAGTGAGTTTTCCCAGGGCAGGCGAGGGTGTTGGACGTAAGACGTCCAGGATCGGCGTTGAAGTGGGCGAGTACGTTGCCGCCCTTGTTTCAGGGACAAGTTCCATTTTGGGGAGCGTTAAGGCGTTAGCCAGCCACCCGCAATGATATGTCCTAACGGAAGAAGAGACATGAGGCCTTAGGTAGATGGCCTTTGGTCACCGGTGGCGGTCCAAAGGCCCCGTTTCAAATCATTTCCAGCTTTCGCCGCCGAGAGTGAGTTTGAACCCGGCACGAACGCCGAACGGCTGTGCCGGAAATCCAAAAACCGGGTCGTAATGCTGGCTTGCCAGATTCTCCATGACAGCAAAGAACTTAACGTGAGGGGTAAACCGGTAGCTGCCGGCCAGGTCAATCTTCTGATATCCCGCCGCAAGATTTCGGTTGGGCAAGAGCAGAGTATTGCCAAAAAACGGATCGCTGAGAAAGGTGCTGTCATCACGACGGCTGACCAGATATCCGTTGAGAGAAAGGTCAAGCTTCTGGCGAACGTAGTCGACAGAGAAATTTCCAGTATGGGGAGCGCGGCGGAACGGACGCTCTCCTACCAGCGGAGCGAACGCGCCAATGGGCACACCAGGAAACAGCGGATTTCCGCAGAAGGACTGCGGCGCAGGTGGTGAGCAGAAAAAAGCGTCGTTAGTGAAGGACCGCTGCACAACCGCGTCGAGATACGTGTAAGAGGCTCGTGCAGTGAGTCCGCGTCCCAGATGGGCTTCGATTTCCGTTTCGGCGCCAAGTGCGCGAACGTCGCCTGAGTTAATGGTGGCGCCAAAGCCTGCTTGCGCGGCCACCGACGCCGGAACGCCAAGTGACGGCAAGGCCGTGTTCGGCACAAACTCAATCTGATTGGTGAATTGGTTATGGAAGAACGTGGCGGAGAGCTTCAACTTGCCTCGCACGGCCAGTTGTTCAAAGCCGAGATCGTAGCTGCGAGAACGTTCGGCAGCGATGGGCGCGATCCCGAATTGCGAAATCAGCTGTGACTGTCCGCCCTGGGCCAGCAAATCAAACAGAGATGAAGTGGATTCAAAGATTGAAGGCTCTTTGATGCCCTGCCCATAATTTGCTTTCAGTTTGGTGCCACTTAACCAGCCATCGGATCGCGGGCGAACAAGGTAATACGCCAGCGATGCGCGCGGAACCGCCGCCGTTCCAAAGATGGTATTGCGTTCCACGCTACCGCCCGCGGTGGCATACAGACGGCCAACATTTGCGTGAACTTCACCGATATAGCTGAAATTATTTCGATCCGCGGGCGTCTTACTGCCGAAGGTAAGAGTGAATCCGCGTTCCTGCTCAAAGCGAAAAGCCAGCAGCCCGGTGATGTGCCGGTTCATGCGCATAGTCGGATTGCAAATAAACTGAGTCGCGCTTGGAAGAACTGCTGGTAAGCGCCGGATAAGTTCCACCGAAATCGAGAATGGCTGGGCCGGTGACGCTGAAACCATTCGCCCCTTTAATCACCACAGGATTGCCGAGGAAGTTTAAGCCCGAGCCAAATCCGTTATCAAAGGGCGTGCCCGTGGGCGAGGGATTATCGTCTTGCAGGCGAAGCCGCGTGGCGCCATAGCGAAGCAGGTTGTGCCACTTCTCCGTGGTCTGATTTTGCAGCGTCACACTGGCGTAAGCGTCCTGATCGCGCTCAAAGGAGTTGTCAGCAATTCCAAACAGATCAAGAGCATTTGGCTGGCCCAGGGCTGTAGTGGTGTATCGACCGGTGAAGCGGAGTTCGGTTGTAGAGTCGATGGCCAGGCCGAAGTTCGCGACATAGGAACCATTGTGGAAGCTGCTGTTGGGCAGGCTGTTGTCGGTGTCAAAGCGCGAAAACTCGCCCAGATAGTCCAGCCGTTTGAAAACACCGGAAAGAGAAACATCATGGCGGCGAGACGCAAAATTACCTGCGTCAAAACTGTAATCAAGCTGTGGCATCAGGGTGGTGCCGTGGCGGCTGGTGAGACTCACGACACCGGCCATTGCGTCCGGCCCGTAGAGAACGCTGTTCGGCCCACGCAGGACTTCCACTTGCTCAATGCCGGTCGTAGCCAGCGTGCCAAAGTTGACCACGCCACCGATGTCATTGAGGGCAACGCCATCGAGCATGATCTTGTTGGCGTTACTATTGCCACCGCGCAGAAACAGAGACGTTGCCGCGCCACGCTGTCCGGATTGCACCACCTGGGCGCCGGGAACCTGTTCAAGAGGCTCCAGCGCATCCAACCGATCCTGGAACTGGCTGCGCGTGAGCACCGTGATGGAAGCGCCGACCTGCGATTCCGGCAACCGAGTCCCCGTGGCTGAGACCACGATTTCCTGTGCAATAACTCCTAGTTTCAAACTCAGATCAAGTGTGGCTGGGCCATTGATATAGACCGTGTCACTCTGTTGCGCGGAGAATCCCGCGGCTTCAGCACGGACCACATAGCGTCCCGTGGGCACTGAGGTGAACCCGTAAACACCGTTTCCATCTGTACTTGTGGTGGCCAGAGTTTTACCACTCTGAGTGAGCGAGATATGAGCGTTGCGCACTACAGCGCCCAGTGGGTCTGTCACGGTTCCGTGAAGGGTGGATCGATCAGCTGCGAAGGATGTAGAAAGAAGAGACAGGCAGAGGGCCAGCGCGAAGCAGGCGCCATGGACGGACTTCATGGTGAGACTCCTTCCCCTAGAAAGAGGCAACAACCAGCAAGACCGGTCTCCTGACTTACGACCTGGGCTCCAGCGCCTTCCCACCTTGCGGCAGTGGCATTGCCGGGCCTTTATTGCAGTCGCTTACAGTTGCGGGGCAGTAGCGGATTCACACCGCTTTCCCGAGCATCGTGCTGGGAATTGAATTGTATGTCGCGGACTTGCACCGCGCGCCCAAGTATCGCGTAACGCGAGTCTCCGGGTGCGAGAGTTATAGATGAAGCGCCGATGAGAGGTCAAGGCCCTCATTAGCTGAAGCCCACATAAATGAATGCTCCACCCTGTTGCCCAAACACAATTTATAAGGCAGGCTCTAGTCTGCAACCGCCGGCGAATGAGTAGACGCTTTTCGTTGTGGCTGTGGCGCCGCTCCGAAAATAATTCCTGTTTCCACTTCAACAGATTGTCCGTTCAGGCGATAAGACCTGAATTCCCATTGCAGCAGCGCGTCGGTGATGATCTTGCTCTGGTCAGGAAATGCGCTGATCACGTGAACATGCTTCACCCGGCCGTTCTTGTCGATCACCAGGCGAACCGGGATGGGGTTGAACTTGTTCTCACTAAAAACAGGATTGACTCTATGCGTTACGTTGTCGCCGCTGGCGTAGTCCTTCATGCAGACTGGAACATCGCCACCGCCTCGTCCTGTAGCTGGGCCGGTCTGCTCGGGCAGAATCATCTGGTTCATACCTTGCACCAGCCGCTCCAGCAATACGGGATCACGGCTGGTCAGCAGAAACTCAATCGAGTGGCAGCGGATCTGCGTGGCCAGCGTGTACCAGTGGAGTTCCGCTACCGGTGACATGTAATCCATGCGGATGAATGAGCGGTTAGCGATCTTAACTTCGCTCGGCGGGCGTTCTAATTTGTAGTCTTCGCTCAGTCTGCTCTTTCGGAAATTGATCAGCTCCACGGCATTTCCGGCAGGAGTCAGGTTGAAGAACATGTCCTGGGCGCTGATCAGGATCGTTCCAGGAGCGTCGCCCTTAAAGCCTTTGCCGGGTTCGATCTGCGTCAGCACGTAATACCCGCTGTTAGACGGTGGCGGACCGACATACTTTTGTGTCCAGCCCGGCGGAAGTTGGTAAGCCATGCCGAAATAAGGATCGAGAAATGCTTTCTCCGTGACTGTGCCGCCTTCAGGAACTGGAGTGCCGGCATCGCTGGCGCTGGGCTCCGCGCCTCTCACCAGGATAACGCCTTGCGGGACCCTGGTTGCATTCGGGTTACTGGAGAAATCACCGCCCTGCGCAGAGGTGTTATCCGCCGGAACATCCTGCGCAATTGCCGATAAGGAAAACGTAATCAGAAAAGCGATGGCAACGATGAATTTAAGTTTCATGGAACCCCCAGAAGCACAAGAAAAATACATAGATCCTTCGACTACGTCGTCGCATGCGCTCCGACTTCGCTCAGGATGACAAATGAATGAGATTTGCCTGAAGAAACTTTTTCGCAACCTTACGGTCACGCTGCAACGTGTATTCCTCTTGCAAACCATTGCGGAGTCAATTTTGAGCTCGCGCCGTCGCACGTTGCAGACTCAGGCTCAGCGCTTGTTTCGTTGCGTCATATTGTTCCGGCGATATCTCGCCGAAGAGCTTTTCGGTTTCCAACTGAGACAGTTCATCTCGAATTGCATCAACAACGGAAAGCTCATCTCGAATGTCTTCATCTCGAATGTCTTCATCTCGAATGCCTTCCTCTCGAAGATCTTGGCCAGATAACGCTACGAACCGGCCTCTTCTTCTGCTTCTGCTACGGCTGCGGACAACAAACGCAACGCCCACAGCGAGAAACGTTGCCAGAGCCAGGACCACGGCCCACAATTCTCGAACCGGCTTCTCACCGGCGGGCGCCGCTGCGATTGTCTCCGCTACTGCCGCTGGGGACAACGCCTCTGTTCTGACCGCAGGTGTTGTTGTCTGCGCCTGTTGTGCCGGCAAGGGCGCTGTACCAACGCCCGATAGCTCGAAGGCCGGGACGTCGCGAATCATGTCTGTAGCAACTAGTTGTTCGAGTTGCAGCCCCTTGATAGCACCTGGGCTCGCGAACGCATTCGATCGGGAAGACTTGAAAACGATGGACGGCGGATGAACCACACCAAACGTCCTCACTGGATAGGCAAGCTGTACTTTTAAGGCGGTCCCGGTCTGGTAAGGAAGGTGATAGACAAACTTGAAAAGCGTATCCCCTGGCCGGAGCGGAAAATTCACCGCGTATCGCCCCTTCGATCCAAGAGGCGAAGGAGTTGCGTTCACCCACGCGCCGCCGGCACGTTTCACTTGAAACGCATCCACCGTTGCCGTGGCCGGCAATGACATTTCAAAATTGCGACGATTGGCTTGTGTGACCGGAGGATTGGAAACATTGCTGATGGCGTACATCTCCGTCACTTTGAGATTGGCGCCATCGGACTCCACCTGGGCAATGCCCATGCTGCCGGCCAGACCGGCGATTTTCGGCACCGCGTCATAGACTGCGATTTCAAGCGGCGAGGAAGGACCACCCAGCTTCTGGTCATAGTTCACGCCTTGATGCAGTACGCGCACAATGTACTCGGCATCGGAAGCATTCGCAGGGAAGGAAAAATTTCCCTGTGCGTCGCTTCGCGTACGCTGGACCTCCTGCATGCCTTCACCCAGCCGAAGCAGTATTACTTCATCACCGGCGGAAACCTTTGCCCTGGTCTGGTTCACAACCCGGCCGGAGATGGTATTGGCTGAAAATCCCGCGGCACTGCCAGGCATAGCCAGGAGTAACAGCGCCAGTAGCAAAAGAAAAGCTGATTGGAATTTCACAAACGGCGATTGGAATTTCACAAACATAGTTACACCCAGAGTGTGCTTGCGCAGGCTGCTGACAGAGCCGGGCGAGACATTTTTGCGTCCCGCCCTTCCCCGGTTGTTTACGTAATGTGCCTTTACAGTGAACGCAGGAAGTTCAGAAGATTCTGCTTCTGCGTCGCCGAGAGTGAATTGAAGTTCGCAATCACACCGTTGGCTTCTGAGCCACTGCTGGCGTGCTGGCTGATCGCTGTAATCAGGTTGCTGGTACGGCCATCGTGCAGGAAGAAGATCCTCTGCCCGAGTCCCCACAGCGGAGCTGAACGGAATTGATCGCCACCGGCGCCGCCCTGACCAACATTGTCATTGAGGCCGTTGCCCATGTGGTGAATTTCCAGATCGCTGTAGAGGTTCGCAGTCACCCCGCCGAGACCAGGCGTGACGCTGGACGCAGCCGTGACCAACGAAGGTGTGTGGCAAGCCGCACAACCAATCGAGGAGAACAGAGATTTTCCAGCAGAGATGGACGTTGCACCGCCAGGTACGGTGGTGGAGGGAGTGGGCGGAGCCAGCAAGCGCATGAAGATGGCGAACTGGACTGCATCACTGGAAGTGCCGGTGTTGGCGGCGTTGAAGTGCGTGGTGTCTTCCGGCGTTCCATTGATCTTGCAGTTCGCGGGCAAGCCAGTTGTCTGACCTTCGCCAGGCAGCGGACGTTCCTGCTGGAACACTTCATTGGTCACACCCTGCTCAACGTTGTAAGCCTCACCGGCAAAGATCAGCAGAGATTTGTTCTGTGCTTTCCAACCGAAGCGAGTGATGGTGCCGTCATTGCCGTTGCGATTAAATGAACCGCTGGTTCCGAACGACCCAGAATTGGCCGCAGCGTTGTTCAGCAGCGTGGTCTCATCAATGTTTTCCATCAATCCTGTGCCAAATGTCGGCGTGGGAATGCGGAAGATTATGTTACCGGTCGCCTGGGCTTGCGCAAAGCTGGGTTGCGTGAGATTGCAAGCGCCGGCGTCAGTGCGTCCGGTGATGGTGAAGAGATCTTCCACGCCACCGTTGGGATGTGTGGTATCGGGATTGCCAAATTGGTCAAAGAAGAATGGGAACCGTACTTCACGGACCGGCCCACTCGACGTGATGAACGATGGGATCGTGTTCCGGGCGCCATCGGCGGTTGCATCTGTTATCTGGGGATTAACAGATGGGCTGCTGCCGCCGGTTGCAGGTTGCGCATGGCAGAACGCGCAGCTTCTGGAATTGAAGCGGGGGCCAAGGCCGGCTCCGGCTTCAATGGTGCCTGAAACTGAATCAACTTCTCTGAACGTATCCAGCGCTGTGTTGAAGAACGTGAGACTTCCAGCCGGGTTGTTGGCGGCGACAGAAGCCAGAGGACCACCGGCAGCGGCCGCGCCTCCGCGGACTCCGGGATCAGTTTGTGCGAACGCGCTTCCAAGCAGAAGTAGCGTGGCGATGGTGAGCAACGAAAACGGGAATTTCCTCGTCATTGCGAGTTCCTCCTAAGTTTGGATCCATGGATTAGGTTTTTGTGAGAACTCTGCCGCACTGCAGACGATTGAGAACTGTCTGCCAAAAGTGGACGGGAAGGGTTGAATCAGGTGCATGCCCGGGAGAGCGTAACGGGGACGCTAGAAACGCCCACCAGGAGCGGAGAGAAAGTACAGCATCTTGGGATTGAGAGTCAAACAAATATTCAACTTAGGTGAATGGAAGAAACTGAAGAACTAAAGATAGGAATCGCGAATCGAATTCAAGTCATCATTCGCAGCGCAGATAGACGGTGACCTGTTGAAGGACGGGAAATAACACCGTCTCAAATTGATGCGTTGGAGTTCCAAAACGGAACTCAAAAAAGAGGGCGGACACAGAGAAAGGTCCGCCCCAGGGAGGAGTGAATCAAAGCGAGTTGAGGAAGGCAATAATCTGGTTTTTCTGTGATTGAGTCAGTGCGCGATAGTTGTTGATCACGCCTGTTGCTTCACCCTCATGACGCATGATCGCCTCCTGGCGAGTCATCGCCAGAAGATCATGCATCAACCGGCTCTTCGCTCGCAGGCCCCACAAGGGCGCCGTGCGCATTTTGTTTGCGGTGTCAGGCGGCCCGTTCTGAACAATGCCATCGCCTGTACCAATGTTGTGCAGAAGGAAATCGCTGTAAGGATGAATGGTTTTGCTGCCCAGCGCCGGAGGCACGGTAAAGGTTCCACCATTGATGGCAGTTCCAGCCGGCGCCGTGGTGATCGAACTCACGTGGCAAATGTCGCAGCCGATGGAATGAAAGAGATTGGCTCCAGTTATCGCATCAGGAGTGGCGGCAAGGGCAGTATCGCGCGGAGGCGCCTGGCTGGCGCGCATGAATCGAGCAAAATGATCAATGTCAGCCAGACCGTCTGAGCCTTCATGGTCTTCGGGATCAGTGGTTGTTTTGCAGACACTCGTCGTGTCCGTGGGTTGTAAACGGCTGGTGATGCCCTGCTCATTCACATACGCATCGGCAGCAAAGGACAGCAGACTGGCCTGCTGGTTCTTCCAGCCAAACCGGCCACCGCGCAATTGTCCTGGCGCTTCGGAAAGCGGCACTTGTATGAACTCGCCGGCAATGCGTCCTCCGCTCTGGCGGGGTTGATTCTGGGCGATTGCCAGCAATGTGTTGCTGTCAATGGCTTCTACAAATCCGTCTCCCAGAGTGTTGGTGGTTGCGCGCAATGCGTGAATGGATTCCGAGCCGGGGACGCGCTCAGATGCCTCCACACAGATTGACCGATCGTTTACGAGCGAGCGGTTGGGAACATTGTTTGCTCCGTCATTGATGGAAATGGTTGGGCTTACGAACTTTCCGTGCGCGTCACGATGCCCCACGCGCAACTCCGTGACCTGGCTGGATGCGCCAATGTTCGGGCTGTTGTGGCAGTCAGAGCAGGAGCGCGCATTGAAGACCGGACCTAGGCCGTTGCTGATGTCGTCTACTTCCATGAAGACGCCTTCATCGGCGGCGAAGGTGGTGTTGTCCGTCATGCCGTTGCTGACAGCGCCCTGCTGGTTATTGAAGTCGGGCGTGGTGAAGGCCGCAGGGGCTTCCAGTGATGCCTGTGCGATACCGATGACAATACAGGCCGATGCCAACACAACCGCGAGGACGATCAGGCGTAGGGATTTCCGTCGTTCCATAAGGGAGTACCTCCTGGACGTTCTTGTACTTATCGTTTTTTGGTTAACGACCGAAGCAAGACGAGGTGCGTCTTAAAAGAACATCGGCGTCCTAGCAAGGGACGTACATGGATGAGCTTGCAGCTGCATACGTGTCAAAACGTGTCTATGCCTCAATCCCGGAAGTGGCAAGAACACTTGCGAGTGCGCCGGAGAGTATCTTAATTTCGAATTGTTAGTCAATGCGATATTGGCAGCAAGTTCTAAGTTGCACCTCAGGACACAAGCAAAGGTGATAACCGAAGGGTTAAGGGCAAACCGGGCAATCGCGTGATCTGACGATCGGATGATCTGGGTGATCGGAGGTAGCATCAGGATTTGCGACAGGCCAAATTCCTGCGTCAAACTTAAAATGCCAGATGATCCGATCACCCGATCGCCAGATCACTAAATCGCCATCGGTACGGTTTAAGCATTTCCAAAATTGCCGTGGATATTTACTATTGCGGGTCGTCTCTGTGCGATTTCCCAATCGCACGACCATTTCCGGAGGATTGAAATGTCACGAGCACCTATTGTCGGTATCCAGCGCCATTTGCTGGCCATATTCATGCTTGCAGTCATCGCAGCTTCATTATTTGGAAGTTCAGTTCTGGCAGCGCAAGACAAGGAAAGCAAGAGCAAAAGCAAGCAGGTGAAACCGGAACCGGCAAAAACGGAAGCCGCAGCAACCAAGGAGGACGCTTCACCCACGCCAAAGGATGACAGCGCGGAAGAAAGCAAGGGCCCATGGCATGGGCTGACGTGGCGACTGGTGGGGCCGTACCGGGGCGGACGCGTGCTGGCGGTAAGCGGAGTGATTGGTGACACGCATACCTACTACTTCGGCGGCGTCGCCGGCGGTGTATGGAAGACGACAGATGGCGGAATTACCTGGCGTCCAATGACGGACAAAGTCAAAGACATGTCACCTTCCATCGGCGCGATTGCCGTTGCTCCGTCTGATCCCAACGTGATTTATGCGGCCACAGGAGAGGCTTGCATACGGGGCAACATTGTTTCCGGCAACGGAATTTTCAAGTCAACGGATGCGGGCAAGACGTGGAATTTTGTCGGCCTGAAAGAAACTCATGCTGTGGGCCGCATCATTGTTCATCCCAAGAATCCTGACATTGCCTACGTCGCGGCGCTCGGGCATCCATTCGGTCCCAATGCCGAACGCGGCATCTTCCGCACCACAGATGGCGGCAAGACATGGGACAAGGTCCTCTTCAAAGACAAAAACACCGGCGGCATCGATCTCTCATTCGATCCAGGGAACGCAAACACAATCTACGCCGGCCTGTGGCAGGTACGCCGTTCACCGTGGGGCATGGACAGTGGCGGGCCGGGCAGCGGGCTGTATCGCAGCACGGATGGCGGTAACACCTGGAAGCAGTTGACCGGCCACGGATTGCCGGATGGAACCATGGGCCGCATTGGCGTAGCGGCAGCGTACAGTGGCAATCGTGTATGGGCGCTGATTGAAGCCGATAAAGGCGGGCTGTTCCGTTCCGATGATGGCGGCGATTCATGGACACTGGTCAACAGCGACCGCCAATATCGCCAGCGCGCTTTTTATTACACGCATGTTTTTGCCGACCCACAATCGGTGGACGGCGTCTACATCCTGAACACGGGAATGTACCGCTCCAACGACGGCGGTAAAAGTTTCAAACCGATTCGCGTGCCTCATGGTGACAATCACGGATTGTGGATTGACCCGACTGATCCGAACCGGATGATTGAATCCAATGATGGTGGCGCCAACGTAAGTACGAACGGCGGCGCCAGCTGGACCAATCAGGCCAATCAGCCCACCGCGCAGTTCTACCACGTGGTTGCCGACAATCGTTTTCCCTACTGGATTTACGGCTCGCAGCAGGACAACTCTTCAGTCGGTATTGCCACGGCGGCGCAAGGTGGAATTGATCGTGGGGAATGGCATGCGGTGGGTGGCGGCGAAAGCGGTTATATCGCGCCTTTTCCCACTGATCCGGAAATTGTGTACGCAGGCTCCTACGGTGGCGATATCACGCGCTATGACCACCACACAGGGCAGGAGAAAAACGTAACGCCGTGGCCCATTAATCCGATTGGCGCGGCTGCCATCGACCAGAAATATCGCTTCCAATGGACCGAGCCGATTGTTTTCTCCCCACACGACCCCAAGACGCTTTATTTCGCTTCCCAGGTTTTGTTTAAGACGACGGATGAAGGGATGCACTGGGAAATCATCAGTCCTGACCTGACGCGCAATGACAAGACCAAGCAGGTGGCAGCCGGCGGCCCAATCACAAAAGACAACACGGGCATTGAAGTTTACGACACAATCTTTGCCGTAACTGAATCGCCCAAACAAAAAGATCTGATCTGGACGGGGTCCGATGATGGGTTAATCCAGATCACGACAGATGCCGGAAAGAACTGGCAGAACGTTACGCCCAAGGGAATGCCAGAATGGGGCACGGTGAGCATGATTGAGGCTTCTCCGTTCGACGCTGGCACAGCTTACGTGGCGGTGGAGCGGCATAAGATGGATGATTTTGCTCCCTATGCTTTCAAGACGAAAGATTTTGGAAAGAACTGGAGCAGCATCACGAATGGAATTCCGGGAGACGATTACGTTCATGCCGTGCGTGAGGATCCTGCGCGCAAAGGGCTCCTGTATGCCGGCACCGAAAAAGGCGTCTACGTTTCGTTTGATGACGGATCCAACTGGCAGGCGCTTAAGAGTAATCTTCCGCCCGCGCCCATCTGGGACCTGGTGGTGCACGACAACGATCTGGTAGTGGCCACGCATGGCCGCAGCTTCTGGATTCTGGACGATCTCTCACCCTTACGGCAATACCAACCGGAAATCGCCAATGCTGACGTTCATCTTTATACCCCTGACGTGACGAACCACACGCAGTTTGGTGGTGGTTTCTTCGGCGGACAGTTTGCCGGACAGAATCCCCCGCAAGGCGCAGTGATTTATTACTCGCTTAAAACTTCTCTGAAACCAGCGGACAAAAAACCTGCGGCAGCCAATGCCTCTTCTGCTCCCGCCCAGGAAAAGCCGGCAGATACGGAAAAAGGCGCAGCGGGCAAAGAACCAGGACAGTCACAACCTGCCAATGCACCTGTGCCGGCAGGCGAGAATGCTGAGGCGGCAAAAAATCCGCCCATCACGCTGGAGATTCTGTATGGCAAAGGCCAAGTAGTGCGCAAATATCCGGCGAAGCGACAAGCCGGGGATGAGGGAGGGGATGACGAAGGTTTTGGCCGCCCTCGTGAACAAGGCTTACCTGCCGAGGCGGGCCTCAACCGTTTTGTGTGGGACCTGCATTACGAAGGCGCCAGCAAAGTTCCCCGTTCGCCATTGTGGGCAGGAAGTACGGACGGTCCGGAAGCGTTACCTGGCAAATATCAGGTTCGGCTGACCGTTCAAGGCAAGAGCTATACCGCGCCGCTGGAAATTAAACCTGACCCGCGGTTGAAAGTAACGCAGCAGGATATGCAGAAGCAGTTTGATCTGCTGATCAAGATCCGCGAGCGCGTTACCCAGACACACGACACGGTAAACCAGATTCGTGACATCAGGGCGCAGATCACGGCGCTGAATAAACGGCTGGAAGGTCAATCGCAGGCGAAGGCCGTAGCCGACGCCGGTAAGCAACTCGATAAGAAGATGACTGAAGTGGAGGAAGTACTCATACAGACCAAAGCCAAGAGCAGCCAGGATGTTCTCAACTACCCCATCCGGCTAAACAATTACCTGGTGGCGCTGGGCGGAGTTGTGGAGAGTTCTGATTCAGCTCCAACGCAGGCATCGATTGACGTCTTTGAAATGCTGAGCAAGCAGGTAGATGAACAGATGGGCAAGTGGAAGCAAATTGTTGCCACGGATGTTCCTGCCTACAACGATGCGGTGAAGAAGCTGGACGTTCCGGCGATTGTGCTGTCGAAGTCGGGTGATGCTTCCACTGCCGGCGGAGACGCGAAGCAGGAAGATGAGGACGACGACAACGATTTGTAAGCTTGCCTACGTTTAGCAGCCTCAAGCAATCGGGCCGACGCTTCCTGACGATCGTCGGCCCGATTTTCTTTACACCGCTGTTGTTACCCTTCGAGTTTGGGATGCTTCAGATGGAAGTCTGTCGAGTCCTGATAGGCTTTTGCCACCGCCAGCATTTTTGCTTCACCATAGAGGTTCCCAAGGAAGGTGAGGCTGACCGGCGTACCTGGCCCGCCCCCATCGATGTCGCCATTGTCGCGAACCCGGGGCTTAGGCGCATCTTCACCACGGAAGCCGTTCGGCAGGATGATCGCCGGGTGTCCCGTGAGGTTGGTTACCAGCAGTTGCGTGCTGTTGGTTGGCGCAACGATTACATCCACTTGCTCAAATACTTTGGCCACCTGTTCCATGGCAAGCATGCGCGCCCGGCTCGCCTGTATGTATTCCACGGCCGGAATGAAACGTGAGGTACGGAAAGAGTTTGGCCAATCATCCTTGCTCTGGCTGGTCAGCAGCTTGTCGCGACCGGTACGCGTGAGATCGTCGAAGGCTGCCGCGGCTTCGGCTTCCAGCATGGAAATCATGGCCTGATACGGAAGCTTGGGTAATTCCAGCGGAATAAGGTTCACGCCCATGCTCTTGAATTTATCCAGCGCAGCCTGATCGTATTTATGGTCATACTCGCGCCGTGCGCGGAAGCCAACCGCCTGTTGTGCGTCATCGGCGCGTTTCTTCTTCTCCGCTTCGGTGAGATCTTTTTCTTCTTTCGGCTGCTGCTCAGGTTGTAGCTGCTGCAGTTCAAAGTCTTTGGCCAGATATCCAATGCGGAGTTTGCGCCAGTCAAGATTTGCGTCCCAGTTAAACGCTACGTTCCTGGCAGTGCGATCGTGACCATCAGGGCCGTGAATTGAGTTGAGCACCAGCGCGCAATCTTCGACAGCACGGCAGATGGGTCCAAGCTTATCCATGGTCCAGGAAAGAGCCATGGCGCCGGTGCGCGGAACAAAACCAAAAGTGGGACGCAGACCGGTGGTACCGCATCGCGTTGACGGCGATGAAATGGAGCCAAGGGTTTCTGATCCAACGGCAAAAGCAACACAGCCCGACGCTGTGGCGGAAGCTGAGCCGGCGGACGATCCACTGGATCCCTGCTGCGGGAACCATGGGTTACGCGTCATGCCGCCGAACCATTTATCGCCGAGCGCCAGCGCGCCGAGCGTGAGCTTGGCTACCAGCACGGCGCCGGCTTCATCCAGGCGCTTCACGACTGTGGCATCTTCATCGAACTTCTGGTCTTCAAATCCGCCCGCACCCCATGTGGTGCGATAACCTTTCACGGCAAGAAGATCCTTTGCGCCCCAGGGCAATCCATGCAGAGGGCCGCGATACTTCCCCGCGGCGATCTCACGGTCAGCCTCTTTGGCCTGTGCTTTGGCGCGATCTTCCGTGAGCGTAATGACAAAATGCAGCCTGGGATCGTAACGCTTGAGGCGTTCCAGATACATTTCCGTCAGCGCCGATGAAGAAACCTTCTTTGTGCGCACCAGCTCACTGAGCTGTCGCACGGAATAAAAGGCAACGTCTTCCAGGTTCTTTGGGACTGCGCTGCCCACTGCCGGCGCCGCTGAGATCTTCATAGGCCGCGATTGTGTCTCAAACTTCATGCCGGGCAGGACAGGATCGAAGATGATGGCCGGCGCAACTTCATTCCTGATGTGGAGGGCCGCAATGGCGTCAAAGCTTTTGGAGAAGTCGTTGAGCGACTCCAGCATCATGTCTTTGTGTTCATCGGGAATGCGGACATCCGCGATGGTGGCGGCGTTATCAATCATGTCACGGGTGACCTTGCCTTTTTCGTCCGCCATGGCCCAAAGCACGCCGGGAAGTAATGTGGCGGAAACGCCTAGACGCGAACAAACAGCAAGGAACGCCCTGCGATCAAGCATGTGATCTCCTGAACCGTGGCGCACGTCACAACCATACGCCCGGGAATGTGTTGCAATGGTGGTTGGCATTATAGCCGGAGAAGTTTGCGCAGGGGCAAGCTCTCTTCGATGAAGAAGGCACCATATGACTGAACCCACATTTCACCCGCTGACAAGTAACGACCTGACGGACGTCTTGACCTTGATGCGTGAGCTTTATTCACACCAGCACATGAAGTTCGATGAACAGGTTGCCGCTGCCGCGGTTCGCGAAGTGCTCCGAGACAATGCTCTCGGTCGCATCTACCTGATCTTCAGCGGCGAGACTCTGGCAGGATACTTCGCATTGACCTTCTGCTTTAGCCTGGAATTTCATGGACGGTTCGGCTTGCTGGACGAACTCTACATTCGGGAACGATGCAGGGGGCAGGGATTGGGTCGAAGAGCAGAATCGCTGGCGACTGAGATATGCAAAGAAGAAGGGCTGAGCGCTCTACGCCTCGAGGTCGGCAAGGACAATACCGCCGCAGAGTCGCTCTACTCACGACTGGGATTCAATGTGGAAGCGCGCAAGCTCATGACGAAGTGGTTGTGAAAATACCCTAACCACAAAGGGCGCGAAGGAACACAAAGGAAAAGCGAGCGGGCCTTTTTCGAGGTTCGACTGTCTCTTCTATTCCTTCTGATTTCGCATAATATCCGCGGTGGCATTTTCTGATCTGTGTCATCATTGTTCACAGGTGGCAAGAATTTTCTGTTTTCCTCTGCGTTCCTCTGTGTTCTCTGTGGTTAAAAAGCGCTGCTCCTTTGTGTTCCTTCGTGTCCTTTGTGGTTAGAGTCTTGTGTTCACCAGTGGCAAGACTTTCACAAATGATTTAGGCTGTTCGTCCACAACTTTGAGGAGAGCACGCAATGAAGGTGTTTCGAGCGGCGTTATTGATTTGCTACGTAGTATCCGGTCTTTGCGCGCAGGCGCAGAGCTACCCTTCCCCAACTCCCGGTGATTTCACGGTCAAGGACTTCCAATTCAAGTCAGGCGAAAAGCTGCCGGAAGTAAAACTGCACTACTACACGCTGGGCACTCCGCAAAAAGACGCCAGCGGCAAAGTTCTCAATGCGGTTTTGATCCTGCATGGGACGGGCGGATCGGGAAAACAGTTCCTTACGCCTAATTTCGGCGGCGTGGTCTTCGGTCCGGGACAAATTCTGGATGCAAGCAAGTATTTCATCATTCTGCCGGACAACATCGGCCATGGCGGTTCCAGCAAGCCGAGCGACGGCCTGCATATGCGTTTTCCCCATTATGAATATGACGACATGATCGAGTTGCAATATCGCCTGCTGACACAGGCTCTGGGCGTGAATCACCTGCGACTGGTGATGGGAACGTCTATGGGCGGAATGCATTCGTGGCTGTGGGCGGAACAGCATCCGGATTTTATGGACGCAGCGATGCCGCTGGCCAGCCAGCCGGTTGAGATTGCCGGGCGCAACCGCATGATGCGAACGATGATCATGGATGACATCCGTAATTCGCCCGACTGGAACAATGGCGAATACAAGCAGCAACCGCTGGGCCTGGCTCCCGCACAGGAAGTGCTGTTGATTATGGGAAGTGCTCCATTGCGCATGCAGAAGGACGAACCAACGCGGCAACAGGCTGACGATTTTCTGGAAAAATTTGTAGCGTCGCACGTGAAAACGACTGATGCCAATGACATGTTGTATTACTTTGACGCGTCACGGAATTACAACCCTGAGCCGCAACTGGGAAAAATCATCTGTCCGTTGACCGCCGTCAACTCAGCCGATGATCAGATCAATCCGCCGGAACTTAAGATCATCGACAAAGATATTCAGAAGGTGAAGAACGGAAAATACGTGCTGCTGCCAATCACCGATGAAACCCGCGGACATGGCACGCATTCGTGGCCGTCGATCTGGGGCAATCATCTGGCGGAGTTGTTGCAGCGGTCGCAGCACTGAGTAGCTCATAGAAGGAGGACGGATGAGCTTTTTCAAGGAAATCAAGGAAGTTCTAGGCTGGGACCCGGATTCAAAGACCTCAGTGGAACAGGTCAATCGCGACAATCCTTTATTCGTCTACATCAAGCTTCCTATCGATCTTGAGCCGGAAGATCGCATGGCTCTTTACGCTGACCCGCTGGAAGCGGCCCTTGCCAAAGACGACCTGGGAGAGATCACGGGCGGAGGTTCCATGGAAAATGAGGAAGGCGATGGCGTGGCGTTCTCCGGCGTTGACGCGGAACTTTATCAGGTGGAAAAAGGCATTGCGGTGTTGCGTGATGAACTTGTCCGGCTGCAGGCTCCGTTGGGAACTGTTTTGATCTACGAACTTAATGGACAGGAGTTCGAAGATCCAGTTTATCCCAATTAGCGTTAGCCCAGCTAGCTTTATCCCAGTAACTACAAGCCCGAAGCTTCTTTGCGCTGATCGCGCTCGAACGTCCCGACAAACGCGCTGCGTTTGTCATGCAGCGTCCATGAAACCTTGAGATCGGTGCCGCGATATTCGTCCGTCATTGCCACGGCAGGCATAGCATGCGTGGTCTCAGTGAGTGGAGGATAGAACGTGGCTTCATTGCCGCAAAGATGATCTTTCGGACCGATGCCGCGCGTTTCAACGGTAACAAAATCGCCGGCCTGCAGGCGTGCTCTCCCGCTGTGTTGCTTAAGGATTTCCATGCTCACGGGAACGTCCATGACTTTCACCACGTGGCGTAACAGTTCGCCGCCCATTTCCTGAGCAAAGTTGATGAGCGCCTGGCGCTGCTGCGGTGTGGCGGATTTCTCCACGAACAACACTGCCTTTGCCGGGTAGGCGTGCGCATAAGGATCGCCCAGAGTCGCCTGCGCCTTCACCGCAGCCCCCACGGTCAAACCGCTGAGGTCCGCGCCGTCCCACTTGCCGCCAGTCACGTGCCACGCCATGATGGCTTCATCGCCGGCGAGGTTCATCTCACCGTTGGCAAAACATTGTCCGGTGTAGACATCAGCACTGCGGGTTTCAATGTACTCGCCTCTGATGGAAGAAGCGGGTTGTTGCGCGAAGGCAGAGATGCCGCAGATGGTGACGAGCAAAGCAAATGCAAAGGTGCGCATGGCAAAACTCCTTGGTTTATTCTACCTCGCCGAGGACTTCTCAAATAACTTCAGCCGTCAGTGCTGGAGTTACCCAAACGACATCGACGATGGAAGAAGATTGAACCAGTGTCTCGAGAGAATACCCCGTGTCAGCATGGTTACAACTCGCATCCTCGGGATCTCTCGACTGCGCCGTCGCATTCGCTCCGACTGCGCTCGAGATGACAGGGGGCGAAGGCATTCACAAGAGAGCAAGACAACGTTACTTGCTCGCCCCACAATGGCAACCACGATTGCCCGAGCAGCAGTTGCCGGGCTCGGCCAGTTTTCCGTCGGGACCGATGCATGTCTGCGTCATGGCGCACCAGAACAAACCGTCATTCGAGCGCGGGACGGACGGATCCGGGTCAGACCATATGTATTGGCTTTTCCAGTGCAGAGCTGAGCACAGTCCGGGACGATTGGTATTGAAGCGATCTGATACGTTGCTCATGCGACGCCTCCGTGAGATCCGTTGCTGGTAAGGCCGGCGTGCGCAGTGGAACCCGCAGCGGCAAGGATGGCCCGCTTCACAGCAACACGGGCAAGATGGATTTTTTGTTCATTGCGGCCCAGACTTTTTGCTTTCGACACCGCAGCTTGCGCAGCCTGATCAGCCGTTGCCGGCGTGACAGCCTTGCCCACCAGCGCCTGAGACGCTTCGATGGAAACCCAGGGCACGGGTGCAACATGGCCCATCACAATCCGCGCGCTCTGCACGGTGCTGCCGTTCATGTGCAGGACGACGGCGGCCGTAGCATAAGGCCAGTCAAAAGCCTCTTTCTGGCGGACTTCATAATGACCGGCACGGACGCCGCTCGCAGAAGGAACCATAACAGCGCTCACTATTTCATTGGGACGCAGATTATGTTCCCGCTCCTGCTCTGTTTTGGGCGTGATAAAGAATTGTTCGGCGGGTACTTCGCGAAAACCGCGGCCATCAAAAAGCTGGACCTTGGCGTTATACGCAATCAGCACCGGCGCGACGGTTGACGGGCTCACGAAATAAGCCGGACCATCGTTACCCAGAATCGCATGGTAGCGATTGTCGCCGGCCATCACCAGCGACTTGCCGTCTTTCTGTCCCAGCAATCCGAAGCCGCTGCGGAAATACCAGCAGCGCGGACGCTGGCAGAGATTTCCGCCAATGGTAGCCATATTCCGGATCTGGGGGCTGGCAGCTTCACCTGATGCCATGGCAAGCACCGGATGTGACTTCCGGATTCCGCCATCGGCTGCTATTTCCGCGAGAGTGGTAAGAGCGCCGATGCGCACAACATCTTTGCCCGGAGTGACTCCATGGAAGTCCTGAATGCCTTTGATATTCACCAGGCGATGCGGCGTGGTGATGTCATCTTTCATCAAGGCCAGAAGATCAGTGCCGCCGGCCAGGATCTCCACCTCACCCCAGTTCTTACCGAGCAGTTCGGCCACTTCTTCTTTCTTTGTGGGCGATGCATAACTAAACGCTCGCATAGAGACCTCCTTTGCTTACTACACCTGCGTGCTGCGCGGTGTTGAGAGCGGCCACAACCCGGTCCGGCGTGATGGGCAGGAACGGCACGCGCACGCCGATGGCGTTGGTCACAGCGTTGGCGATGGCAGCCATGGGGCCAACCGTGGGTGGTTCGCCCAAACCGATCGGTCCACGTTCGTCATAGCCTTTGCCGGTCATCATATGCACAACCAGCTCGCCCACGTCACCGATGCCGGCCAGCCGGTAGAAATCCATGCCGGCGTTGAGCATGCGTCCGGTGGTTGGGTCCATGACTTTTTCTTCGTAGAGCGCGGTTGCGATGGACATGATCAGCGCACCGTAGACCTGGCTTTCAGCGGTCTTCATGCTGATGATCAGTCCGCAATCCTGCACGGCAACCATCTTGTTCATCTTTACGATTCCTGTCTCCGTGTCCACGGAGACATCCGCCATCACAGCGCCGCCAACACCGCTGGAGATCAGCTCTTCCGTCTGTCCGCCGCCAACATGGTTGGCAACGGTTACATCGATCGGCTGGGTGCCCAGCCGCATGCACGCTTCTTTCCACGAAAGGCTGCGGGATGAGCCTTTCACGCGAATGGTTCCATTCACGGCTTCAAGCTCTTCAGGTTTTGCCTGCAACGCCGGGGCAATCCTGGCGAAGAGCGCTTCGCGCGCATCCACGGTCGCTCGACGTGTAGACGAGCTTATGCCGCCAATGGTGGTGCTGCCGCCGGACCCGCCCGAAGGCGGATACTGCGTGTCGCCAATCTTGAGATTGATATGCTCCAGCGGTAATCCCAGCGTATCGCCCGCGATCATCATGATGGCCGTGCGCGTTCCGGTGCCAAGGTCTTGCGTGCCCATCTTCAATTCGACCGACCCATCCGGCCGGATGGTAACAGCGCAGGCGCTCTTATGACCGCGGCCTCCCCAGGTGTGAATGGCAACGCCCAGACCACGTTTCACCACACCGGAATCGCCTTGTCCGCGAGGATGCCAGTTCTTCTTCCAGCCCATGAGATCGGACGCGATCATCAGTTCATCGCGATAAGTATTCGCGCGGCCGGTTTTATCTTCCGCCGGCGCGGTCAACGCAATGTTTTTGATCAGCAGATCCACGGGATCCATGTTCAGCTTGGCCGCCATGTCATCGAGCGCGCCCATGGTGATCAGGCAGCCCTGCGGATGATTGGGAGCACGCCATGCGCGCGCCGGACCGATATTGGTCAGCACCGCCACGTGCGACTTGCGCTGATTGGGTATGCGGACCACGTACGGCATAGGCGGTGCGCCACCGCCGCCCGGACCGCCCGTTCCCCACGATTCAGATTCCCAGGCCAGCAACGTGCCATCTTTTTTCGCGCCGACTTTTACATGCGCATACGCCGAAGGCCGCGCACCCGCAAGTTCCAGTTCCGGAGTGCGTTCCAACATCACTCGAACCGGTTTACCGCCGGCTTTCTTCGAGACCTGCGCGGTGTATATGCCCCAGCGGTCGGCGCCGAATTTGCTGCCAAAGCCTCCACCAACATGGTCCTGATGTATGCGTACATTGCTGGCGGATATATTCAGCGCCTGGGCGTACTCGGTGGACACGCCGGAAACATTCTGTGTGGAAAGATGGACGAAAAGCTGATCTTCGCTGGGCCACTCGGCGATGGAGCCGTGGCTTTCCATGCAGCAGTGCGTGATGACCGGACAGCCGTACACGCCTTCGGAAACCACTTCCGCTTCCTTGAAGGCCGCGTCCACGTCTCCCGTGGTCTGCGCTGCTTCCTTCTTGTAGTTGGATTGCGGGCCGCTGCCTTCTTCTTTTACGGGCGCAGCCTGCAGGGCAGCAATCACGTTTTCGCTGATGTGGTTCTGCCGCATCTGGTCAAGCATTCCCTGATCTGCCTTGAAACTGACTGACCGGCTCTTGATCTTCTCCACCACCTGGGCTTCCGGCACCTGATTGATGAACATGCCGATCAGATCGCTCTGGCTCAATGGGCTGGTATCTTCCGCCACGTTGCCGGGCTGTTTCTTGTCATCCACAAAGTGTGGCAGCGGTTGATACGTGATCTTCACAGCGCGGGCTGCATCTGAGGCAGTGGCTTCATCCACTGCGGCGACCACAACCAGATCGTCGCCCGCCCAGTGAATCTCTGATCCCGGGCCTTGAACAATGTGGACCGCGGCTACCCCTGGCATCTTTTCCGCTGCGGAAATATCAACGGCGGTGATCTTTGCGTGCGCGTATTCGCTGCGCACCACCTTCCCGTACAACATCCCGGGGCGATGCGTGTCATAGGTGTATTTTGCGCGTCCCGAAACTTTATCCGGACCATCCACGCGCGTGACGCTCTTGCCAATCAGGGAGCGTTGCGCGGCCTCGGGCCATGTGTATTTTGTTTCGTCGGCCATGATTTACGCTCCTTTTCCGTTTTTGGCTACCTGCAACACCGCCGCTTTAATGCCGGCGTAAGTTCCGCAGCGGCAGAAGTTTCCACCCAGCCCAGTTTTGATTTCGTCCGCCGTTGCATGCGGATGTTGAGAAAGAAAAGCCTTTGTCGCCATGACAAAGCCTGGTGTGCAGAATCCGCATTGCTGTGCGTCGTTATCGACGAAAGCCTGTTGGATGGGATCAAGTTTGCCCGGCTCGCCCAGTCCTTCAATCGTCGTGATCTGGCGGCCCTGCGCATCAATGGCCAGAACGGAGCAGGAATAGACGGCTTTACCGTCCAGATGGATGGTGCACGCGCCGCAGGTCCCGCGATCGCACACGCGTTTGGCTCCGGTCAGGTCAAACTGATCGCGCAACGCGTCCAACAACGTGACTCGCGGTTCCAGTTGTGCCTTGCGCTGGTTGCCGTTGACAGTGAGGGTCACGGGAACCTTGCCGGGACCGTGCTCAGCAACCTCATCCATGAGTGCCAGAGAGCTGGCATGGCTGACCAGCGGGACGGCGGCTGAAACCCCGGAGATCTTTAGAAAGTCGCGGCGCGAAACTCCTGGTTTTGATGGTGATGAAGAGGAATCAGACGGGTTCGATTTGGGTTTGGCGTTGGCGTTATTTTTGCCAGAATGCTTATCAGGAAGATCGTCCACAAGTGCCTCCGGTTGACGGCTTGGATCAACAGCCTGCTGCGAAACTGAGAATTGTAACTCGCCCGGGACAATAAGTCTTGCGCGGTGGGAAAAACCTTACCGCTGATTTCACTGATGACACTGATTCGCAGTGATCTTAAGCACTGCTCCAGCCTTTGATCAGGGGCAATCAGTGTCATCAGCGCTCATCAGCGGTAAGGTTTTGCCAGTCCTTACAGTGTTTTTACAAGTTGTGGGGGCTTCTTTACAGGAGCACTCACTGTTGTCTCCTATACTCACTGGTCAGAGCAATTCCTGATTACCTTTTGCTTTAATTCGCGGTATATTCGGCCAAGTCATTCAACCAACCGTTATTCTTCAGAGGACTTTTCATGAAACGCATGCAGTGGGTTTTGTTCTTGATATTGCTTCCAATCGGGCTCTTAGCGCAGACTCCGGATCAAGCGGGCCAGGCCCGTCCTCGTCCCGGCGACCGGATCATCGGGAAGGTGACTGCGGTGGGAAAGGATTCGGTGACCGTCACGCCACTGGGAGGTAATGAAGCCCTGGTGGAGGCGAAAGCGCCGGTCACCATCAAAGTGAGCGATAGCACGCGCATCAATAAGCAGCGCGAACCCATCAAGCTGAGTGAGATCAAACCTGGAGACACCGTGTTTGCGGTTGGCAAGCTGGAAGGCGACACCATCCAGTCCACCATGGTGGGCGTGGTTCCTCCGGAAATGATTGCCCGAATGAGTTCCGGTCAAGGCGGTGGACGGATGGCTTTTGGCCAGGGCGGGCAATTTGACCCAGCCGACATGGGCAAGAAGTACATCCTGGGGACCGTGAAGGCAATCAATGAGACCAAATTGACTATCGCCCGGACAGATGGGCAAACACAGGACATTGAAGTGGACGAAAACACTTCATTCCGCAAGTCTCGCGAAAGCATCACGTTGCCGGAGATCAAAGTGGGCGATTTCGTCATGGCCCGCGGCGAACTCAAGAACAACGTCTTCGTGCCCAAGACGCTCAACGTAGGTCCACCGCAACGGCAGCTTCAGCGCGGAGCAGGCGCTGGAGGCGAAGCTCAATCAGGGGAGGCAAAACCCAAAGACACGCCTCCACAGAACATGCATCCACAGAACTAAGGAAGATCATCCACCATGCGTCGCATGCGCCTTCGTCGGAAGTTGTGCGTCCTATCGGTTGGCCTTCTCCTGAGCGCCAGCACGGCGCTTGCGGCTTTGCGTCAACAGGACAATTCTTCCGTGCCAGTGACGCAATCATCCACTCCAGCGCCAACGCCGGCCGCGGCTTCCCCCGTCCCCGCGAAGTCCGCCAGCTACGGGGAAATCTCTGGCGTCGCCAAGTCAGGCACAACACCTTTGCCTGGAGTCAGCATTACCGCTGCCAATACTCTGACTGGGAAGAAATACGTTACGTCGACCGATGTCGATGGCAGCTTCAAGATCGAGGTTTCTGGCAATGGTCGATACGTGGTGAAGGCGGAATTTTCGGCATTCGCTCCGGTCACGCAGGAAGTGCTTATTAATGATGAGAACCGCCAGGGCAAAGCCGACCTCACCATGGTTCTGCTTTCGCGGGTTCAACCCGACTTGCAGCCTGACGGCCAGCCGGATTTGCAGCAGCGTGCCCAGGCGCTTGCCGCTGCCGGGGGACGTCCTGGTATGCAGCAGTTGCAAGTCTCCGGAGGCGGTGATGCTGCATTTTCCGGACCTGCCGCAACTGACGTAGCCTCCCTCTCCGGTGCAGGATTGCCGAATGCGGGACTGGCCGCCGATGGAAGCAACGAATCGGTTGCGATTTCCGGGGCCCAGGGGCGTGCCGAACAGAACATCCTCGATCCCGGCGACATACAGGACCGCATCGCTGAGATGCGCGATCCGCAGGGTGGCGGGATGAATGGCGGAGCAGGCGGCATTCAGATCTTCAATGGAGGCGGCGGGTTCGGCGGCGGGTTCGGCGGCGGTGGTTTTGGCGGAGGCGGATTCGGTGGCGGTGGCGGCGGGCCCATGATGATTATGTTGGGCGGTGGAGGACGTGGCGGTCGTGGCGGCCGGGGATTCAATGCCAACCAGCCACATGGTTCCCTCTTCTATAACTATGGTGGATCGGTCCTGGATGCGGCGCCGTACTCTCTGAACGGAACGCCATCGGCCAAAGCCAACTACAACCAGAATCGTTTTGGCGCGACCATCGGCGGCCCGCTTAACATTCCGCATATCTACAAGGGCGGCACCAAGACATTTGTATTCGCCAACTATAGCGGCAGCCGCAGCACTAATGCCTTCGACCAGTTCTCCACCGTCCCCACACTGGGCGAACGAGCGGGGGATTTCTCCAGTCTGCTGAATGGGCCCAACCCGATCCAGCTTATCGATCCCACAACGCACGCGCCGATCCTGAACAATCAGCTCACCGGCATCAATCCCGCAGCCGCGCAGTTGCTCTCATTTATCCCGCAACCCAACCTTCCCGGAACAAGCCGGAATTTTCATTTCGTCTCCGCCAATCCCAGCAACACTGACACGGCGTTTGTCCGCTTTAACCACAGCTTTGGCGCGGACAACGGCATGCTGGGAATGCTTGGTGCGCGTGCGCAACAACGCGCACAGCAACGGCAAAGTAACGACAAGAAGAAAGAAGCCGCGCACTGGTCACAGAGCATCAACGGCGGATTTTCGTATAACAACGCCCGCAATACCATACTCAACCCGTTTCCCGGACTGGGCGGGCAGCAGGACATTCACAACTACAACGTGAACTTTGGCCATTCGGCAGTGAAAGGCATGTTGTTGAACTCTGCGCGCTTTAATTACAACCGCAGCGGAAGCCGGGGTGTGAACCAATTCACAGACGTCAACAACATTGAAGGCCAGCTTGGGATCACGGGAACCTCGCAGCTTCCGTCCGACTTTGGCTTGCCGATACTGAGCTTTGCCCCGCAATTCACCAGCCTGCAGGATATGTCCCCGCAGTTCCGCACCGGACAGAACCTGACATTCTCCGATTCCATCGGCCTCACGCATGGCAAACACAGCTGGACGTGGGGAGCCGACTTCCGGCGGCAGATGACCGACGTGCGGAATTCAACCAACGCACGCGGCAGCTTTACCTTTACCGGCGCGGCAACAAGCGCCGTGCCATGCGGACGCACGGCCGTCTCAGCGTGTGCTCCCTTCGCGGACTTTCTTCTTGGCTTCGCACAACAGACGTCGATTCAGTTCGGCGCAGCCGAATATCATTTCCGCGCGAATTCCTTTGACCTGTTTACGCAGGACAATTGGCGCGCCGGCAAGAACCTTACGCTCAATCTCGGCTTGCGCTATGAATTTGTAAATCCGCAGATCGAGAGCAGCAACCAGCTGGCCAACCTGGATGTTGCCCCCGATTTCAGCGCTGTTGCGGTGGTACTCCCCGGACAGATCGGCCCCATTACCGGCAAGAAATTTCCTTCGGGGCTGGTGAATCCTGACCGCAATAATTTCGCTCCGCGAATTGGCGTGGCATGGAAGCCGCTTTCCAAGACCGTGGTTCGCGCAGGCTACGGCATTAACTACAACATTGGGCAATATGCCGGAATGGCAACGCAGCTTGGTTTTCAGCCTCCGTTTGCCATTGCGGAGACCAATACCGCGCCCACCACCACGTCACTGACTCTGCAAAATGGATTCCCCGCTTTCACTGCTGATCCCAATCACGTGACCAACACCTACGCCGTCGATCCAAACTATCGCCTGGCCTACGTGCAATCGTGGAACCTGAACATACAACAGGAAGTGCAAAGTAGCGTTGTGGTCAATCTCGGTTACACCGGATCTAAAGGCACGCATCTGGATATTGTTCGCGCACCGGACCAGCTCGCAACCGGCGGCCCGCGCTTCCTTCCCTGCCTTCCCGGTACGCCTGCGTCAGTCTCATGTGTGCAGCCTTTTCTATTCGAATCATCGCAGGGCTCGTCCATCCTGCATGCGGTCACGCTGCGCGTGCGCAAACGCATGCGGCATGGAGTCTCAATCGGCGGCAACTACGTTTATTCCAAATCCATTGACAACGCTTCTTCCATCGGTGGCGGCGCAACTGTGGTTGCGCAGAATGATCTGGACATCGCGGCGGAACGCGGGCTTTCCAGCTTTGACCAGCGTCAGCGCTTCACGGCCGACTATGTTTATCAACTTCCTCTGGGCAAGGACAAGAAGTGGCTCAACAGTGACAGCGTGGCGGGAAAAATATTCAACGCCATTGTCTTCAGCGGAAACGCCACCCTGGCATCAGGACTTCCGTTTTCGCCGCGCATCTTCGGCAGCACATCTGACCTCACGCGCGGAACTCTGGGCACACTGCGGCCAGACGTTGTCTCCGGGCAATCGATTCAGCTGGACCACCCCACCATTCAGCAGTGGTTTAACACTTCGGCGTTCACCACACCGGGAGGCGTCTTCGGGGATGCGGGCCGCAACATTATTATTGGCCCCGGCTCCATCGACGTGAGCATGTCCGTTTCCAAGACTATCCAGTTGAAGGAAATGCAGGGGCTCGAAATACGGATGACCGCCTCCAACGTTTTCAACATGGCGCACTTTACATCGATTGACACCACGCTCGGCTCGCCGACGTTTGGACAGGTTGTGGCCGCCGGCCCCATGCGCAAAGCTCAACTGGTGGCGAGGTACAGGTTCTGAGCGCTGCCATGAAACAGCATTCGCCCAATTCGCTTTTAAAATCGCTGACTGCGCTCCTGCTTGTTCCGGCGATTCTGCTTACATCGCCCCTGACATCCTGGGCCGCCCAGTCTTCGTCCGCGCGAACTACGGCGACTGCCGCTTCCTCCCAGGCTTCGTCGACGCAATCATCCGCAAAGGCTTCGTCCGCACAATCGGCCTCACGCGGATCGCAAGATCTTTATCGCCTTCGCGTAGAGAGTGAACTGGTTCTAGTGAATGTGGTAGTCAGGGACAAGCAGGGCAAACCTGTGACTGGATTGAAAGCGGAAGATTTCACTTTGCTGGAAGAAGGCAAGCCGCAAAAAATCTCCAGCTTCGATTTCGAGAATCTGGATATGACGCCGCTGATAGCCGGTTCAGGACCAGCTTCAGGACCAAACCAGCAATCGTCTACGGAGACTTCCCCGGCCCAGATGACGAAGCCTTCGAGTCCAATGGTTTCCCGCAAGGACGCTGAAGACGCACTCAGTAACAAGCGCGTCATCGTTTTGTTTTTCGATCTCAGCTCCATGAGTCCTGACGAAACTCAGCGCGCCGTGGACTCTGCCCGCAATTACATCGACAAGAAGATGACCGCGGCGGACATGATTTCCGTAATCTCATTGGCATCATCGCTACGTCTGGACCAGGACTTTACGGCTGACCGGACACGCCTTCTGCGCGTTTTGAAACGCTTTTCCCACTCTGAAGGCCAGGGCATGGACGCGGGCCCAACCGGCGATGCCGACGGAATCGCTGAAAGCGGTGACGCCTACACGCCCGACGAAACCGAATACAACCAGTTCAACACCGATCGGAAGCTACAGGCGATTCAATCCATCTGCCAGGTGCTGGCCAAATTCAACCAGAAGAAGTCCGTGATTTATTTCTCCAGCGGCATGACCCAGACTGGCATTGAGAATGAAGCCGCGCTCCGGGCCGCCGTGAACACCGCGGTGAAAGCCAACGTTGCCATTTACACGCTTGACGCTCGCGGCCTGGAAGCGATGCCGCCGGGCGGTTCAGCTGCCACCGCCAGCCTGCGCGGCACCGCAATGTATACCGGCGCTGCGGTACAGAACCAGCTTGATGCCAACTTCGCCAGCCAGGAAACACTCACAACACTCTCTTCCGACACAGGCGGTAAAGCATTTCTTGACAGCAACGATCTTGGCCAGGTCTTCGATCGCGTGCAGCGCGATACCTCTGTCTATTACGTGCTCGGCTACAAAAGCAGCAACTCAGCCAAAGACGGCAAGTATCGACGCATTCAGGTCAAGGTCAACCGTCCCGGGCTAAACCTGGATTTCCGCAAAGGCTATTACGCACCGAAGGACTTTCAGCACTTCAACGCTGAAGACAAAAACCAGCAGATGGAAGAAGAGCTCGCTTCAGAGCTGCCCAATACCGATGTTGCGCTTTACATGGCTGCGTCCTATTTCCGGCTGGATGACCGGAAGTTTTACGTGCCCGTATCACTGGTTGTGCCGGGATCGCAAATTCCGTTTACTCAAGGTGGCGACAAAGACAAAGCTTCCCTCGACTTCATCGGCGAGGTGGTTGACCAGTTGAATCGTCCTGTGGGCAGCATGCGCGAGACAGTAAAGCTGGCACTCGACGCTTCCCAGGAAGTCCGGCGAAAAAACGTCCAGTACAGCACCGGCTTTGTCCTGGCGCCGGGCAAATTCCGCTTCAAGTTTGTAGTGCGTGAAAACCAGAGCGGCAGGCTGGGCTCGTTTGAAACTGAGTTCTCGGTTCCGGACATACGCAAAGCGCCGCTCAAAATGAGTTCGGTTGTGCTGGCGAGCCAACGGCAGCCCTCGACAAAAAAGACGCAAAACCCAATGACCAGGGAAGGCATGGAGTTGGTTCCCAACATCGCCCATGTCTTTACGCCGGACCAGCATCTTTATTTCTTTTACGAGATTTACGAACCAGCCAAAGACAAAGACCCAGCCAGAGACAAAGCCTCTGTCTCAGATAGAGCCCCGGAGAAGGACAAGTCTCCATCCGACAATAAAGAAAAGGCAGTGGCAATAAAGAATCCAGTCCATCTGCTCACCAATATCGTCTTTTTCAATGGCAAGATAAAAACGTATGAAACGCCCATGATTGAGGCGCGCCAGCTCAACGCCCCCGAACGCAAAGCAGCCGTATTCCAGTTTGACGTTGCGTTAAACCAGCTCAAACCAGGTTTGTACACCACGCAAATCAACGTGATTGATGATGCCGGTGGCACATTCTCATTTCCGCGAATGCCAATCCTGATCCGTGAAAAAACACCTGCCCAGACCAGTTCTGGGATTCAATAAGTCGGCAATAGAGCCGGCTCGTGATAGTCTTTTCCGTCCCGATCGAAAATTATGTCCAACTCACCCATGTCCAACTCAACCATGTCCCACATTGACTTGCAGGCGATGGCCCGCCAAGTGATGATCCAGTATGGTTTCCAGCCAGAATTTCCGCCCGGCGTTGAGCAGCAACTCGCGCAGGTTGGCAAGCAACCCAACTCCGCGAACGGTGACGTCCGCGACCTTCGCAACCTTTTGTGGTCGTCGATTGACAATGATACCTCGCGCGATCTTGACCAGATTGAAGTGGCAGAGAAGCTTTCGGACGGCTCAACCAGGGTCCTGATTGGCATTGCGGACGTGGACGCATTTGTTCCCCTGGGATCTCCCATCGATCAACATGCGGCCATGGAGACCACCACCGTTTACACCGGCATCCGGAATTTTCCCATGCTGCCGGAAAAACTTTCCACCGGCATCACTTCCCTGCTGGAGAACAATGACGCGCTCAGCATTGTGATTGAATTCATAGTCGATGTTCATGGCTGCGTCAGTGCGCCCAGTCTGTATCGAGCGCTGGTTCGCAACAAAGCCCAGCTTACCTATGACGCTGTGGGTGCATGGCTGGAAAATCGCGCGGCCGCTCCGCCCAAGGTCGCACAGTCCGCCGAACTTCAGGCGCAACTCAAGTTGCAGAATGACGTTGCCCAGAACTTGAAGGCAGAGCGATACCGCCATGGCGCACTCAACATTGAAACCGTTGAAGTAAAGCCTGTCCTCATGAACCAGCAGGTGGCGGACCTGGCCCGACAGCAGAAAAATCGCGCGACTGATCTGATTGAGGATTTCATGATCGCTGCCAATGGCGTGGTGGCACTCACACTGGAAAACAACAGGATCGCCTCTATCAGGCGCGTGGTTAAGACGCCGGAGCGCTGGGACCGCATCGTAGAGTTGGCCGGGCAGCAAGGCACCAAGCTGCCGGTGCAACCTGACTCAAAAGCGTTGAACGATTTTCTGCAGCTAAGAAAGGCAGCCGACCCCGACCACTTTGCTGATCTTTCACTCTCGGTGATCAAACTGATGGGTCCTGGCGAATATGTGATGGAACGTCCCGGTGAACCCTCGCCCGGACACTTTGGGCTGGCAGTGCAGAATTACACGCATTCTACGGCGCCCAACCGTCGCTTTGCTGACATTGTGACGCAACGCCTGGTGAAAGGGCTCCTGGCAAAAAGCAAAAGCCCCTATTCAGAAGATGATCTGGCAGGCATTGCCCGCAACTGCACGGAAAAAGAAAATGCCGCCCGCAAGGTTGAACGATCCATGACCAAACGGATTGCAGCAGTAACCATGGCCAGCAGGATCGGGCAGCAGTTTGACGCCATCGTGACAGGCGCGAACGATCATGGAATTTTTGTGCGTGTGCTGCAACCGCACGTGGAAGGCATGTTGGTCCGCGGACAGGGCGTTGATGTGGGCGACAAATTGCGGGTGAAGCTGATCAGCACTGATGCGCAGCGCGGCTACATTGACTTCACGCGCGCGTAATCATTTCAGTCCACTAAAAGACATTTTCAGCGTAAGCAGGCAGGAAAAGCTCTTCGGCAACGAGCCTTACGGTATTCAGATACCGAAAACTTTGTACCTGAATGGTAACTCTCGTGCTCCTCTATATTTTGCGGATCATTTCTTACTCTTATACATAGAACATCAAGCTCGACAGTGGTCCGTTATATACAACAAAATGCGGATGTTCATCACTGAAAAGCGAGAATCAGTCGCAGGCAGAAAGATTTTGTTCCGGGTAAATATTGCCGTACTGGTTATGTAAATAGTTCACTTGCAGGAGATAACCATGGACGACTATCAAAAATGGCTTGACGCCGCTGCTGGAATTGAGCAGGACCTGGAATATTTGCGCTTTTCGTTGTCAGAAAGCGACGTTCTTCAGCTTCGTGTAGCCCTGGACATTTATCGCAAGAATGCCGCCAATCATATCCCCTGGCCTGATCCGGACGACCTTTATTGCATTACGATGATTTCGCACGGAACTAAAGCACAAATCGCCACAGATATGCGGCGCGATTACAAGACTGCCTGTTAGATTTGGATTCGTACTTCCCTCGGAGGCTTCATGAGCAATCTGCGTGTTCTTGTCGCCGGCGACTCTGATCTCTTAAATACTGTTCTCAAAACATCGTTAATGTGCTGGGGTTATGAAGTCATCACCGCAGAGGATGGCGAACAGGCGTGCTTTGCACTCTGCATCGGCAATGTGGATCTCTGCATTTTGTCCACGGACCTGGCCAAAGTCAGCGGACTGAAAGTCTGCAAGTTCATCCGCCAGAGTGACATTGTTACCCAGCCCTTTGTGATTCTTCTTACATCCACCGTATCCGCTGAATCAATGCGTTCGGCCTATCTGGCGGGGGCCAATGATTTTCTCACCACGCCGTTGTCTTTGCGCGATGTCAAATTACGAATCTCTGGAATCGCCCGACGCCTCTCTGAAGCCCATTCCCAGGCCCAGGCGGTTCAGACGCTGGATCCTATCGAAAGATACCGGCGCGACCTTTCACTTCATGCTGACGTGCATGCAACCCGCATTTCCGGCAATCACTAACAAATCAACTTCTAAACGCCATCTGCGCTGGTTTCGTCAGTCCAAAAAATTAACTGATGCGTCGGGCCCGCAAGAACCGGCGCATCAGTTTTTCTCTCTTCTCAGAGATATCTGTTTGCTGTTTCCGGTCCAGCTGCTGCTAAAGCAGGACCGTTAAAACCAGATTCCACCAGGGCCTTGCGCAGCCGCAAAAGACAGCGGCCGCGAATGAATCCAATGGATCCAGTTGCCAAACCCAAACGTCGCGCCACTTCGGCGTACGGAAGCGGCGGCTGCTCAAAGAACAGCATGCGAACCAGGTCGGCGCAACGCGGCGGCAGCTGTTCCACCACGTCTCTGACGACTTGCTCCTGTTCCACCTGGTAAAGAGTGGCTGGAACCGCGGCAATCTCTTCGGCCGCCTCCGGTTCCATCGCATCCAGTTCCACATGATTGGCTTGTTTCTTTTTCCAGCGATAAGACTGGCGAATCGCCACGGTGATCAACCATGACCTGAGCGACTCAGCATTCTTTAGCTGAGGCAGGCTGTTGAATACTTCAATACAGACGGCCTGAAAAACGTCCGCTGCATCCTCGGGGCTCGCGCCGTACTTGAATGGGATCGAATAAATGAGGCGCTTGTATTTGTCGATCAACGACTCCCAGGCCTGCTGATCGCCGTCAAGGCAGCCCTGGACGAGGCGCTCGTCCTCGCTGCCGCCTACGGTAGTTTTGCACCGGGCACAAAAGGGAGCACAATCCTCTTCAAACGGTTTCTTGGTTTCAGGTAATTCACTGATCAGCACGCCACTAATGGCGTCCTGAGTCAACTGTGCGGATTTCATGGGTCCATTCCTTAAATGCGTTGTGCTGAATCGGGCCCTGATGCCGATGGTTGAAGTCTTCGGCAAAATGGCGCCCATTTTCGTTTTGGTGAAATTCCATGAGCTGGAAATCCCAAAACAGACACACTTCGGGCATGGGAATGGAAATCAGATTCTGAGAGGTGGAGAAAAGACCACACCGGCGTTAAGAGGGCTCACCGTGATCAGGTCGGCCCAGTGGATTGCTTTAGCCGGTAGCAGGAGCAGGAATTGAAGTATTTGCGGCAGGATTTTTACCACGCCCACAAACACCAGGAACATTCCAATAATGCACAATCCGAAAATAATCTGGAGTTCCAGATCGTCCGTTGATGTTGGGAAGTTGTCCCAGCTATCAAGCTGCATGAAGGGCGATAAAACTGTAATCGCCATCATGAGCAGCAGAACGATTTTTCGGAGCTTGTGCAGCAAGGTCTTACTCTCCTGAGTCAGGATGAAATATACACCGCCGCCAAACTACACCAAAAGAAAATATGGGGCTTCCCGGTTAGCGCTAACAGAAAAACATCCTAAGTCATTATTTTTCAATGAGTTTGTTGGAAACCCAGCAAGCAACATAAGTCCAGAACAGTGCCGCTTTATCAAAATTTCTAATAAAAACCGGGCCCAATTCTTCGAAATTGAGCGCCGAAATCCTTAACAAACTTAGATTTTCTATATTTTCGCAACGGCATGCAGGCACGGAGGAAGAAGACTTGGAGCCATGTTTTGAGCGCTGGAATCCGCTGTTCTAGTACATCTGGAAGGGCGTGCTGTCCGTATCCAAACCCAGCTGAAGCCGTGCGCCTTCTGACATTCTGCTCGGATTCCACTGTGGCTCAAATACAACCTCGACATTGACTGCGGAAACGGTGGGTAAAGCGGAGAGACGCCGCTGCACGTCTGCTTTGAGCACATCGGCCATGCCGCAGCCTGGCGCCGTCATCGTCATCTTGATATCGATGTTGTGCCCTTCAGAAACCGGCTGAATCTCACATCCGTAAATTAACCCGAGATCCACCACATTCACCGGAATCTCGGGATCGTAAATGGTCCGGAGCTGGTCCCAGACAAGCTTCTCATCAAACTGCTGCGGCTCTGAGGCGGTCACTTCCTCAGGAGTTATACCGATCGCGTCGGCATCTTTGGGATCGATCCGCAGCATGTAGCCCTGGTCGGTCATCACGGTGTAGCTGCCGCCCAGCGCCTGCGTGAGACGCACGCTAGTACCAGCGGCGATCGGGTGAGGAATACCGCTCGGGATCTGCATACCAAGCAGATCGCGGCTAACGACAACATTCTCACCGGTTTTCAAACATTCCTCCCAACTCTTGCGTATCCCCGCCTGGCTTACTCAGTGGAGATTGCCTCTTGATCGCCGCGTAATGCCGCCCGCATGGCGTGCCATGCCAGCGTCGCGCACTTCACCCGCAATGGATATTCAGAAACACCGGCGAACACCTCAAGCTTCCCCAGTGCACTCACGTTCGATTCATGGCCTGTCACCAGGTCATGGAAGTTGGTGAAGATCGCGTCAGCTTCCGCGGTGGACTTGCCCTTAAGCGTCTGTGTCATCATCGAGGCCGACGCTTTGGAAATCGCGCATCCTGCGCCGGTAAACCCGATTTCATCAATGGCGCCGTCTTTCACGTTCACGAACACGGTGTAGTGGTCGCCACATAACGGATTGAAGCCTTCCGCTTTATGATTGGCTGACGCCAGCTCACCGAAGTTGCGTGGCTTCTTGCTGTGCTCCAGAATTACTTCCTGGTAGAGGTCGCGCAGCTCTCGAAGATCAGACATTAACCCAGCACCTCTTGCACTTTGCGTATGCCCTTCACCAGCGTATCCACTTCTGCGCGCGTGTTGTAAAGCCCAAACGACGCGCGGGCAGTTGCGGGGATGCCGTAACGTTGCATCACTGGTTGCGCGCAATGATGGCCGGTGCGGACAGCGACGCCTTCACTATCAAGGATCGTTCCGATATCGTGCGGATGAATGTCCTGCATCACGAAGGAAAGTACGCCGGCCTTCTCGCGGGCGGTGCCAACAATGCTGACACCCGGAATTTTCTCCACTTCCTGCGTAGCGTACGTGAGCAGGTCCGCCTCATGCGCTTCTATTTCGTCGAGACCAAGCTGATTGAGATACTCAATGGCCGCGCCAAGTCCGATGGTATCGGCAATGTTCGGTGTGCCGGCTTCAAATTTATAAGGCAGCCGGTTATAAATCGTTTTGTCGAACGTAACTGACGCGATCATATCGCCGCCGCCCTGATATGGAGGCATGGCTTCGAGCAAACTGGCTCTGCCGTAAAGAAATCCAATGCCCGTCGGCCCGTACATCTTGTGGCCTGAGGTGGCGTAGAAATCGCAATCCAGGTCCTGTACGTCGACTTTCAAGCGGGGAATGGCCTGGGCTCCGTCCAAAAGTACGGGAACATTACGTGCGTGCGCCATGCGTGCAATCTGCTTGACCGGGTTAATCGTACCCAGCGCGTTGGACAGATGCCCCACGGACACAAACTTCGTCCTGGGACCAAGAAGCTTTTCAAACTCATCCATCATGAGTTCGCCGCGATCATTGATTGGCGCAACCCGCAGCTTTGCGCCTTTCTCTTCACACAGCATCTGCCACGGCACAATGTTGGAGTGATGCTCCATGGCGGTTATCAGGACTTCATCTCCGGCGCCTATGTTCTTGCGTCCGTAGGTCTGGGCAACAAGATTGATTGCGTCCGTGGTGCCGCGAACAAAGATGATTTCCTTGACGTCCGCCGCGTTAATGAACTTCTTCGCCGCGTGGCGTGTCTTTTCGTAAGCTTCCGTCGCGCGCTCTGACAATGTGTGCACGCCGCGATGAATATTGGAGTTGTCCCGGCGGTAATAGTGCTCAATGGCCTCAATCACCGCCAGCGGCTTTTGTGACGTGGCGGCATTGTCAAGATACACCAGTTGTTTTCCGTGGACCTTCTGGTCCAGTACAGGAAAATCCCGGCGTATCGTTTCCACATCGTAATGCGACTCGCTCGCGTGAATTTCTGCCGGCGTTTTGGCTACCGTGCTCATCCAACTTCCTCCAGACTTCTTTCCACTTCGCCCGGCTTTGCTCCAACGTAACGCGCTGCGTCAGGAAGCCATGACATCACTAAGGCTTCAACGTATTTGCGCATCTGTGCCGAATTCATACGGTCCAGACATTCATTGGCGAAAGCGAGCAACAGCAGGTGCTTGGCGGAAGCCTCATCCAGTCCACGCGAACGCAGATAGAACAGGGCATTTTCTTCCACCTGGCCAATGGTGGCTCCGTGCGTGCATTTCACATCGTCAGCATAGATTTCCAGCTGCGGCTTGGTATCAATCTGCGCGTCATCAGAAAGCAGCAGGTTGCGGTTGGTCTGCTTGGCATCCGTCTTCTGCGCATCTTTGTGGACGATGATGCGGCCATGGAAAACTCCGTGGCCCTGTCCATTTAAAACGCCGTTGTAAAACTGGCGGCTGGCGCAGTGCGGAGCCGCATGCTCCACCAGCATGTAATTGTCCATGGTTTGGCCGCTGTTCACCATGAACAGTCCGTTGATCAGGCATTCCGCCCCTTCACCCGCCAAAACAGGATGCACGTTGTTCCGCAGGATGGAACCACTCAGAAGCAATGAGTGTGTGGAAACATTGCTGCTGCGCCCCTGCTGAATCCTCAGCGTGGACACGTTATACGTATTGGCGGATTCGCGCACCAGCATGTAGTGCGATACCACGGAGTTGGGCTCCGCCACCAGCTCAGTCACGGCGTTTGAGAAAGCAGTCCCTTCGCCCATTGAAACGTAATCTTCCACCACGGTCGCTTGCGCGCTCTCTTCAATAACAATGAGGTTTCTGGGATTGTCCATTGTCGCCACGGCGCCCGGCGCTGAGACATACAGAACATAGATAGGCGTCCGGACAACAGTGTTCTTTGCCACATGAAGGTAAACACCATCTTCAATGAAAGCCGTGTTCAATGCGGCGAATGAGTCGCGCTGGATATTCAGATACTGGCCAAGATGTTTTTCCACTGCCGGAGAGTCCGTGCTGATCTGCTCTGACAGACTGGTCACCTTCACGCCATGGCCCAGGCTTGGGACATGTGAGAGTTCGGCCGCATAGCGGCCATTCACAAAAACCAGCAGACATTCAAATCCAGCCAGACCAAACTGCTCCAGGTCACCCGGTTTGATTCGCGTACGCGCAGCAATCTGAAACGGCGTCTGCGAGATCGGCGAAATGTTGGTGAAGCGCCAGTCTTCATCGTGCGTCGTGGGGAAGCCGGTTTCAGAAAAACGGGCGAAGCCCTCCTGACGCAACGATTTCAGCCAGCCCAGTTGGGTGGCCGCCCCGCGACTGAAATGCTCGAATGTCTCCAGATAACGGTCAGGGGCTTGTGTAGCTGTAATTGTTTCGCTCATGATCTCCCCTTGATTAACGTCTGGCGCCCACTGGCTCGTTTTCCGTCCAGCTGTAACCCTTGTCTTCCAGCTCCAGCGCCAGTTCAGGCCCGCCTGATTTCACAATCTTGCCATTCACCAGTACGTGGACAAAATCCGGAACAATGTAATTCAGCAGGCGTTGATAGTGCGTCACCAGGACCATGGCGCGGTCTTTGCCGCGCATTGCATTCACGCCCTTGGCAACCACTTTCAGAGCGTCAATGTCGAGACCAGAATCGGTTTCATCCAGCACGGCCAGCTTTGGTTCCAGCATGGCCATCTGCACAATCTCATTGCGCTTCTTCTCACCGCCGGAGAAACCTTCATTGACCGGGCGATTCAGGAACTTCTCGTCCATCTCCAGCAGGCGCATCCTTTCGCGCAGCATAGGAAGAAAATCCATGGCGTCCAGTTCTTCCTCTCCGCGATACTTGCGGATCGCATTGAGCGCGGTGCGCAAAAAGTAAGCATTGCTGATGCCCGGAATTTCCACCGGATACTGGAAGGCCAGAAACAGTCCTTCACACGCAGCCTCTTCCGGTTTCATCTCCAGCAGGTCCTTACCGTTGAACAGGATCTGTCCCTGGGTAATTTCGTAACTCTCGCGCCGCGCCAGCACGCCCGCCAGTGTGCTCTTACCGGAACCGTTCGGTCCCATGATGGAGTGGACCTCGCCGGCGTTAACGTTGAGGTTGATTCCCTTTAAGATTTCGTTGCCATTCACGCTGGCATGCAGATTTTTGATCTCTAACAGACTCATCGTTTATCCAACACTCCCCTCAAGGCTGATACTCAGCAATTTTTGTGCTTCCACGGCGAATTCCATAGGCAGTTCACGAAACACCGCTTTGCAGAATCCATTGATGATCATGGAAACCGCTTCTTCTTTTGGAATACCGCGCTGTTGCAGATAAAAAATCTGGTCTTCACCTATCTTCGAAGTTGACGCTTCATGCTCCATGCGTGCAGTTGCATTCTTCACTTCGATATACGGGAAGGTGTGTGCTCCGCACTTGTCGCCCACCAGCAGCGAATCGCACTGCGTGTAGTTGCGGGCGCCGGTTGCACCTTTCAGGATCTTCACCATGCCACGGTAGGTGTTCTGTCCGTGACCGGCCGAGATACCTTTTGACACGATGGTGCTTTTAGTGTTCTTGCCGATATGGATCATCTTGGTGCCCGTATCAGCCTGCTGGTAGTTGTTGGTCAGCGCCACCGAATAAAACTCGCCGACTGAATTCTCGCCCTGGAGAATGCAACTCGGATATTTCCAGGTGATCGCTGAACCGGTCTCTACCTGTGTCCATGAGATCTTTGAATTCTTGCCTGCGCACTTGCCGCGCTTAGTGACGAAGTTGTAAATGCCGCCTTTGCCTTCTTTGTCGCCGGGATACCAGTTCTGCACCGTGGAGTACTTGATGGTGGCATTGTCATGGGCAATCAACTCAACCACCGCCGCATGAAGCTGGTTCTCATCGCGAACCGGAGCGGTGCAGCCTTCCAGATAGCTGACGTACGCGCCTTCGTCGGCGATGATCAGCGTGCGCTCAAACTGTCCCGTGTTCTGGGCATTGATGCGGAAGTAGGTGGAGAGTTCCATGGGACAGCGAACTCCCTTGGGCACATATACAAACGATCCGTCACTGAAAACAGCGGAGTTCAGCGCGCCGAAAAAGTTGTCAGTGTAAGGAACCACTGATCCCAGGTATTTCTTTACCAGTTCAGGATGGTTCTTCACCGCTTCGGAAAACGAGCAGAAAATCACGCCCGCTTCCGCCAGCTTGGCCTTGAACGTTGTTGCCACGGAGACGCTGTCAAACACCGCGTCTACCGCAACTCCGGCCAGCAGTTTCTGCTCGTGCAGAGGAATACCCAGCTTGGCGTACGTGCTGAGAATTTCCGGGTCAACCTCATCCAGGCTCTTCAATTCTTTCTTCTGCTTCGGAGCGGAATAGTAGGAAAGCCCCTGATAGTCGATCGGCGGATACTTGATGTTTGCCCAAGTCGGCTCAGCTTGTTTCTGTTCCAGACCCGCCCAGTAACGATAGGCCTTGAGCCGCCATTCCGTCATGAATTCAGGCTCGCCCTTTTTCAGCGATATGGCGCGAACGATGTCCTCGTTCAGGCCATTAGGCAGACGGTCTTCATCAATCGATGTGACAAAGCCCCACTTATATTCCTGTTTTGTCAGGTCCTGTATCTGGTCTACTGTGCTCATCGCACTCCTTCAGCCATGGCTGGTTCAATAGAAATAATTTGGTCTTTCTTGTGCCGCTCATGCTGCGGCATCTCATGGTTCAATTCCGCCAGCGTTACCCGCTGCAACGCGTCACGCAAAGCCTCTCCGATGATCTGCGAATTGATCTTGATGGAGCATGACCGCTCCATCTCACACAAACCTGCAATCACGCTGCACTCGGTAAAGCCAATGGGGCCTTCGAGGGCCAGAATAATGTCTGCGACCGAGATATTTTCGGCGCAGCGCGCCAGGTTGTAGCCGCCGTTCACGCCGCGGTGTGAAGTGAGAAGTCCGTGCTCTGACAACTGCCGCATCAACTTCCCCACCGTCGGCAACGGAAGCTTCGTGGCCTTGGCGAGGCTCCGCGCGGTATGCGGCATATCCTCCGCACCGCGGGCCACATGTGCCATCAACACAATTCCGTAATCGGTAAGCTTGTTGAGTCGAAACATCTCGTTCCTCGCAATTCCAGCGGAAACTCCCTCACGAAGGCCTTCAATCCGGAATCAATACTAAACAGGTATTATTTTATCAGATAGAAGACTTGATTGGTATGGTATGCCAATTCAAGGTCGTGTCTGCCCCCTTCGTGTTCCTTCGTGTCCTTTGTGGTAGAAGGTTTTGGTTTTCCCTCTGTGTTTCCTCTGTGACCCCTGTGGTTGAGAGTGCGATTTGCCAAGACCTCTCCATCCTTCTTACATTACAAGTGCCGATATAGGAGGATTCATGTCCAACACCGCAGCTGGAAAAGTCGCTCTGGTCACTGGTGGAACAGGCGGACTGGGACGCGCCGTTACTCTGGCTTTCCTGCATGAGGGAGCCTCCGTGATCGCTACCTATATAAAAGAAGACGAAGCGGCGGCCATGCGTGCGGCGGTTGGCGCCAATCAGCGTCTGGAACTGCTTCCACTCAATGCCATCGACGAACCCGCCACCCAGGCACTGGTGGACGGTATCACTGCCCGGCACGGCCATCTTGATTTTGTGGTGAATACGATTGGTGGCTATGCCGGAGGTAAGCCGCTCTGGGAGACTGACAGCAAGACATATCACCTGATGGTCGATTTGAACTTGAATGCGACTTACGCGGTCGCCAGGGCTGCCGCGGCTGCCATGCTCCGGCAGAAAAGTGGATCGATCGTGAATATCGCATCCAAGGCTGCTCTGGACCATGCGGCCGGCGGCTCCGCATACTCCGCTTCCAAAGCAGCTGCGCTCGCACTCATTGACTCTTTGGCACAGGACTTAAAAGGGACGGGCGTGCGCGTGAACTCGATTCTCCCAAGCATCATTGACACGGAAGCAAATCGCAAAGCCATGCCTGGTTCGGACTTCGCCAAATGGCCCAAGCCGGAAGACATCGCCAAAGTGATTCTCTTCTTGTGCGGTCCGGATGCGGTGCTGATTCATGGCGCCAATATTCCGGTCTATGGCCAGACGTAATCAGCAGCAGCTTTGACATCGAACGGCTCAACATTAATCCACGTAAAGAAATGTTGCGCAGAGTTAACAGCGTAAGCAAATACCTGTTCCGCTGCTAGAATAATGCTTGCCGGCTGAATCCCTTTTTACACTCTCAGAGTCAAACATGAGTAGCTCTTCTCACTGGGTCACGCCGGACGAGATAGTGTGAATTTTCTGAACGCTTTCGGCCCGAAAAGGGGCGATGAGAAAATTCAAGGGCAGAGCGCACAGCTAAACTAACTCAGAGGGACTCGACAAGATGTGGATAGTTCGACTGGCACTACGGCGCCCTTATACATTCGTTGTAATGGCGCTGCTGATTCTGATTCTCAGTCCCATCGTCATTCTGCGCACACCTGTCGACATCCTGCCTGAAATCAACATCCCCGTCATCAGCATCATCTGGCAGTACACGGGGCTTTCGCCCCAGGAGATGAATGACCGCATTGTCAGCAACACCGAGCGTGGACTGACAACTCTGGTCAATGACATCGAGCATATTGAAACCCAGTCCATGGACGGGCGCGCCATCACCAAGGTCTTCTTCCAGCCCGGCGCGAACCTGCAAACAGCGCTCTCCCAGGTCACTGCAATATCGCAGACTTCCGTACGCCAGTTGCCCCCGGGCACAACCCCGCCGCTCATCATTGTTTATTCAGCTTCCAGCGTGCCGATCATGCAGGTGGGCATCAGCAGCAAGACATTACCGGAGCAGGCGCTCAATGATCTTTCCGTGAATTTCGTACGTCCCCGCATGATCACAGTGCCGGGCGCGGCAATTCCGTATCCCTACGGTGGCAAGCAACGTGTGGTTGCCGTGGACATTGATACCGCGGCAATGCAGGCCAAGGGGCTCACGCCGGTCGATGTAGTCAACGCCATCAACGCGCAGAACCTCATACTGCCTTCGGGAACGGCCAAGATTGGCTCACTGCAATACGAAGTGGAGATGAACGGCAGTCCGGACAGCATTGCCGAGATCAACGATCTTCCCATCAAGACGCAGAATGGCACCACTACTTACGTGCGCGATATCGCACATGTGCGAGACGGATTCTCACCGCAGACCAACATCGTCCGCCAGAATGGCATTCGCGGCACGCTGATCACTGTCATGCGCAACGGCGGCGCTTCAACCCTTGATATCGTCGCCAACATGAAGCAAGTGCTGAAAAAGGCCGCCGCTTCTCTGCCCGATGATCTCGTTCTGAAGCCCCTCTTCGATCAGTCTCTTTTTGTACGCGCGTCCATTGAGGGTGTAGTCAAAGAAGCTTTGACGGCGGCCTGCCTCACCGCAGCCATGATCCTGCTGTTTCTCGGCAATTGGCGCAGCACGCTGATCATCGCCATCTCCATTCCTCTCTCGATCCTGTGCTCCGTAATCACGCTCAGTGCTCTGGGCCAGACCATGAACATCATGACGCTCGGAGGTCTGGCGCTGGCCGTCGGGATCCTGGTGGATGACGCCACGGTCGAAATCGAAAATATTGATCGCAATCTGGCCATGGGCAAGGAGCTCAAGCAGGCCATTCTCGACGGCGCATCGCAGATCGCCGTTCCCGCATTCGTTTCCACCATCTGTATCTGCATCGTGTTTGTGCCCATGTTCTTCCTCACCGGCGTGGCAAAGTTTCTATTCGTGCCGCTGGCGGAAGCGGTCGTCTTCGCCATGCTCGCGTCCTACCTGCTTTCCCGCACGCTGGTGCCGACTCTGGTCATGTACCTGTTGAAAAACCATGAGCACGAGGACAAGTTCAACGTGGGCACAGGGTTCTTTGCTCCGTTCAAGCGCGTGCAGATTGCTTTTGAGCGGATGTTTGAGCGCATGCGTGATTCGTACTATCGCGCCCTCAATTCCGCCATAGAACATCGCCGGCTCTTCATCAGCTGTTTTCTTGCGTTTTGCGTTCTGTCCCTCGGAATTGTCTTCTTCCTGGGTCAGGATTTCTTTCCCTCAGTGGACGCGGGCACCTTCCGCATGCACGTGCGTGGGCGCGCCGGTCTCCGCATTGAAGAAACTGCCCGCATGTGTGATGAGATTGAGAACGTGATCCGCGGCAAGATACCGCAGCAGGAGTTGGTTACCATTCTCGACAATATTGGCCTGCCCTACAGTTCCATCAACAACACCTACAGCACCGCAGGCAGCATTGGAACGTCGGACGCGGAGATTCTGGTTTCCCTCAACCAGGATAAGCACCGTCCTACCGCCGAATACGTAAAGGAACTGCGCGAGGAACTCCCGGCGCTGTTTCCCAGCGTGGAATTCTTTTTCCAGCCCGCCGATATAGTCAGCCAGATCCTCAACTTCGGATTGCCCTCACCCATCGACATTCAGGTCATCGGCAAGAGCCAGGTGCAGAATTATGAGATCGCACAATCACTGGCGAACCAGATACGGCATGTGCCCGGAGCGGTTGACGTCCACGTGCAACAGCTGATGAACAGCCCAGCCATTCAGTTGAACGTGGATCGAACACGTGCGCAGCAGGTTGGATTGCAGCAACGCGACGTTGCCCAGAACCTTCTGGTCTCATTGAGCGGCAGCTTCCAGACGGCGCCTACATTCTGGTTGAACAGACAAAACGGTGTGACGTACAACGTGGCGGTCCAAACGCCTGAGTATCGCGTGGATTCTCTTCAGGCCCTGATGAACACGCCCGTGAATGCGCCCGGAGCTCCCGCGCCGCAGGTATTGGCGAATCTGGCCACGGTGAAACCGGCAGTCACCCCGGCTCTGGTGTCTCACTACGACATCCAACCCGTGATGGACGTTTACGCCAGCATTCAGGACCGTGATCTTGGCGGAGTAGCACGCGACACGCGCAAGATCATCGCCGCAGCTCAGAAAAATCTTCCCCGCGGCACTGAGATCGTAATGCGCGGACAGGTGGAGACCATGACCAGTTCTTTCGTGGGGCTTGGTGTCGGTCTGGTCATGTCAATCGTGCTGGTCTATCTCCTGATTGTGGTTAACTTCCAATCCTGGCTTGATCCTTTCATTATCATTACCGCGCTCCCCGGAGCGCTGGCGGGAATTGCCTGGATGCTGCTGCTAACGCACACTACTTTGAATGTGCCTTCGCTCACCGGCGCGGTGATGTGCATGGGCGTAGCAACGGCGAACAGTATTCTGGTGATTTCTTTCGCCCGCGAAAAAATGGCCGAAGGCTTGAGCTCCGTGGAAGCCGCAATGGAAGCAGGTTACACACGCATGCGCCCGGTCATTATGACCGCCATGGCGATGATGATCGGCATGGTACCGATGGCGCTGGGGTTTGGTGAAGGCGGCGAGCAGAATGCCCCGCTGGGCCGTGCAGTGATCGGTGGATTGTTGTTTGCCACGGTGGCTACATTGTTCTTTGTGCCGGTGATTTTCAGCATCATGCACCGCCACACCCGGCCGGTATTGCCGGAAGTGCTTGAGGTTGAGCAGCACGCCTGACAACGTCAGGCTTCGAGACAGGTAACCAAGGCACGAGTTTAAATGTGCCGCCAGGGCGATTCATTTATTTGCGGGCTTTAGCCCCTGAAAATTGTTGGTTGGCAGTTAGAGGATATCCGAGGAATATGACCCAGTTTACGCAGAAACAGCCGGTTGAAGGATCACCGGTAAAAACAACGGCCGGAGCGCCGCAATCAGGCAAATCAGCCGGTTCTCGATTGATGGTTCTGGTACTCATCATCCTGCTTTTCGGCGGGGCGATGGCTGTAGTGCGCAGACTCTCTGAAAAGAAAGCACTGGCCAAGGAAACCGAACGGCTGGCTGTACCGACCGTGAGCGTGCTCAAGCCCGCTGCCGAACCTGCCAGTGAAGAGCTGACCTTGCCTGCACAATTGCAGGCCTACGTGGAATCGGCGATCTACTCGCGCACCAATGGCTACCTCCTGCGCTGGACCAAAGACATCGGCAGCCGCATCACCAAAGGCGAACTGCTGGCAGAGATCGACACGCCGGAAGTGGACCAGGAACTTTCACAGGCAAAGGCTTCACGCCAGCAGATTCAGGCGCAATTGGAACTTGCAAAAAGTTCAGCCGAGCGCTGGGTCAATTTGCGCAAAACGGATTCGGTCTCGCAGCAGGAATCTGACCAGCAAACCAGCGCCTATACCCAGGCGCGCGCTAACCTTGCCGCCTCTGACGCGAACGTAAAGCGGCTGGAACAGACTGAGTCCTTTAAACACATTTACGCGCCGTTCTCCGGCATCTTGACCAAACGCAACGTTGATACCGGCGCGCTCATCAACGCCGGCAGCGCCGGGACCGGACGCGAGCTTTTTGATGTCGCACAGGTCGATCCCCTGCGCGTTTACGTAAGCGTTCCGCAGTCAAGTGCTCCTTCTATTAAGCGAGGCATGGCTGCGTACATTGAACTAGCCGAATATCCCGGGAAGAAATTTGCCGGCAAAGTGGTCCGTACGGCTGACGTCATCGACCCCGCCACGCGCACATTGCTGACTGAGGTTGATGTCCCCAACCCTGACGATCATCTGATGCCCGGATCTTACGCACAGGTACACTTTGCCGTCCCGGTTCAAACCGTGCGCATGTCCGTACCGGTCAACGCTTTGCTGTTCCGTGCTGAAGGCCCGCGCATCGCCGTTGTGGGTTCAGACAACAAGATTCACCTCAAGGCCATCACTATCGGCCGCGACTTCGGCACCAAGATTGAAATTCTCACCGGACTGGAAGCGAACGATCAGATGGTGGTGAATCCCGCCGACTCTCTCCAGGAAGGGCAGGCCGTGAAGATTCGCACCGCAGGACCGGAGCGCCCGTGATCAAGAAGCTTTCCGGATTTTCTCTTGTCCTGATTTCCTTGTTATCGGCTGGATGTAAAGTTGGGCCCAATTATCATCGGCCAGCCGCGCCTGTTGCCAATGCCTGGAAAGAGCAGGCTCCCTGGCGCACGGCCAGTCCACAGGACGCGATTCCCAAAGGTAATTGGTGGACGATCTTTGCCGATGCCGAATTGACTCAGTACGAAGACAATGCCATCAAGGCCAACCAGACCATTGAAGTGGCACGGTATCAACTGGAACAAGCGCGAGCTTCAGCACGCATCACGCAATCCGGTTTGTTGCCGCAGATAAGCGCAAACTTGATCTCTCAGCGCGCCCGCAGCTCCGCCAATCAGCCCACATCTACCGGCATTCCGCTGACCAGCGGCATCACCCAGAACACCTTCACCATCCCTTTCAACGTAAGCTGGGAAGCTGACGTGTTTGGCGGGCAGCGCCGCAACGTGGAATCATCGAATGCGCAGTATCAATCATCGGCAGCAGCCCTCGAAAATGTTCGTCTGGTAGTTACCTCTGATCTCGCGGTCGACTATTTCAGCCTGCGTGAACTCGACGCTGAAATCGCGGTGGTTGATTCCGCTGTGGACTATCAGGGGAAGGCGCTGAAATTGGTACAAAATCGCCACGATGGCGGCGTAGCTTCCGGTCTGGACGTGGCCCAGCAGGAAACGCAGTTGAATTCCACCGTGACGCAGGCGCGCCTGCTGCGTCGTCAGCGTGCGCAATTCGAACATGCGATCGCGGCCCTGGTAGGAGTTCCGGCCTCGTCTTTCACCATTCCACCCAGGCCGCTGGATGTTAAGCTGCCGGCGATTCCGCTGGGCGTACCTTCTGATGTGCTGGAACGTCGCCCTGACGTTGCCCAATCCGAACGGCAAATGGCGGCGCAGAATGCACAAATCGGTGTGGCCAAAAGCGCTTACTTCCCCAGCATTGGATTATCAGCCAGTGCGGGTCTTGAGAGCAGTAGTTTGAGCAATCTGATAGGCGCGCCCAGCGTTTTCTGGGCGCTTGGCGCCAACGTGGCCGAAATAGTTCTGAGTGGCGGACGCAGAAAAGCGCAGGTGGATTTTGCACAGTCTGCATATGGCGCATCGGTCGCAGGCTATCGGCAGAACGTGCTCAATGCATTTCAGGAAGTGGAGGATGGTATCTCCGGGCTGGGCGTTCTGTCGCAGGCCGCGCAATCGCAACAGCTCGCCGTAGACGCGGCACAAAGAGCACTGAAGATTGCCAATGATCGTTACGTCGGCGGTCTGGTCACCTATCTTGACGTCGTCACCGCGGAGCAGACGCTATTGGACAATCAGCGCCTCTCCACGCAAATTCTCGGCCAGCAACTTGTCACCTCGGTATCTCTGGTGAAAGCACTGGGCGGCGGTTGGGATGCCGCCAGCCTTCAGGCCATCCACGTTGACCTTACGGCAAAGCAGGCGCTTGAGCCATAGCTTAAGCTGCTTTTCGACGAATCAGGCGAATCGACGGGCCTGCTATCAGCGTGCCACAATAAGTGCGTGATTATCCCCAAACAATCCGGGGGCTCCTTTTCTCTCGCGCAGTGGGGCCCGAACGTGGATGCGGCTCACCGGCGCATTCGCGATCTGGTAACAGAGACCCCCGTTGAAGATGTAACCGCGCTCTTTCCCGGCGCATCCGGCAAAGTCCTGTTCAAAATGGAGAACCTGCAACAGACTGGCTCGTTCAAACTGCGTGGCGCTTCCAACAAGATCCAGTCTCTTGACCGGCAAACAGCCCAGCGGGGCGTAATCGCCGCTTCCAACGGAAATCACGGCATCGCCGTTGCCGTAGCCGCACGGCATGCAGGCATTCCGGTGGAAGTGTATGTCTCAGAGTATGTCGCGCAAGCCAAGGTTAGTCGCATGCAGGAGCTGGGAGCCATCATCCATCGCCATGGAGCCGACCCGCTTGACGCTGAACTGGCTGCACGTTCCGTGGCTAAAAACACCGGCAAGGTCTTTATCTCACCCTACAATGACGCCGAGGTAATCGCCGGACAAGGAACCGTGGCGTTTGAATGTGTCCGGCAAGTTCCTAAAATTGACGCCATTTTTGTGACTGTGGGCGGCGGCGGACTGATCAGCGGAATCGGCTCGTACATGAAGTATGCCTCACCGGAAACTGAGATCATCGGATGTTGGCCCTCTAATTCACCGGTTCTGTATGAATCCATCAAGGCCGGCAAAATTATGGACGTGCAGGAAGGCCCAACGATTTCTGAGAGCACGGCAGGAGGCCTGGAACCGGGCTCGATCACACTGGACGTTGTTCGTAATGTAATCGATCGTTCGGTACTGGTGAGCGAGGATGAAATCAAGGCAGCAATGCGCCTGGTTCGCGACGGCAGGGGTTGGACGATTGAAGGCGCTGCAGGTGTCGCTGTAGCCGCATTCATGAGCGACATCCAACGCTATGCCGGGAAGACTGTTGTCATTGTGATCTGCGGCGGCAATCTATCGCCCAAAGCAATGGCCAGTCTCGAAGCCTCGTAAATCAATCCGCCATTCCTTAGAGACTACTTCCGATCTCGCGGATTGACTGTTTCTTCCATTTTCAGCTCGGCGTCACCCTCTCTTGAAGTTTTCGATTTCGGTGACTGCGCAGCCGTTGCCAGGTCTTCCAGAATGTCGGTTTTATATCCAGCGGCTGCCACGTCCGCAATGTGCCGTTCCAGATGCTGTTGAAGTTTCACAATTTCCTCCGGACCCGTGACATCATCCAGTGCGTGACTGAGTAGCGCCGGCAATGAAGTGAACCAGAGGAGGCGCTCAAAATGCTCCTTCACAATGTAGCTGGTTTCCTCATGCTCATGTACGCCAATGGCCCACGCGATATCGGGATCGCGCAGCAAGTTCAGCGTCTTCCATGCACTCACCGCCGCCACATAGCAGCCGCGCAAGCGAGCGGCTGAACGCCAGCTTTCCTCGCCTTGCAGACCAGAAGCAGAAAAAACTTCCGCCAGGGCTTCGCGCAGTCGCAAACCGTCAAAAAGACGGACAGCAGTCTTTCCCCATCTTGGATCTTCCGGCTCTGAAGAAGCGACGTCATAGGCTTCCGCCATGGCATCCACCGCGCACCACCCGAGAATAGTAGTCCATACCGCACGAGCGTTCGGATGGTCCGCCGCATGGACCGGAAGCACAAAGTCGGCTTCGGGCGACCACGTGATACCCGCCTGCCTGCTAACAGTCCGCAGGCTCAGCGCGGCTTCAATTCTCTGCGTAAGTTTCTTGATCGCACCCTCTGTGTTCAGTCGCCATTGCTGCGGTGCAGCGAACCCCGCGGATTCGCCTGCGCCGCTGGAGATATATTGCTCTTCTTCCCTGAGCAAATCTTCCATTCGGGAACTAAGCACGGCGAAAATTTCATCCAGCGCAAGTGACCGGGCGTGACTTTCAGGCCGTTGCGACCACTTGGCTAATGACTCGGCAAGTTCAATGCTGACGAAAACTTTTAAAGCTTCGTGCATTGGGCGCAGCCGCATCGCCCGAAGTGCGTCGTCAAGGCTTGGGACACCTTGCCCGGCCAGAGCGTTGCAAAGCTGGCCCCAGGGATGGGCCGGGTCTTCATGCAGATCACGCCACTCCACGAATACATGACACTGGTACGCGTGCAGTTCGAGCCTTAAACCACGTTCAGCCACATCCGCTGCACGATGCAGAAATTCCAGACCGCTGGCCGCATCACGGCAGGCGGCGTACATGGAACGGTCACGCGCAAAGGTAAACGACTCGCCTAAAGAACGCTGGCGGATATGCTTGGATCCATCAGGGCCCTTCTCCGCATAAGCACATGACAGGCGAATCCATCCACGTGTGGATGCATAACGATTGTTGAAAACCACCAGGGCCCGCTGGTTGCCACTGCGGTTTGAATAGGCGAAAACATCTTCATTCACCGAACCCTGATCGGTGAACAAGTCGTAGAGCAGGAAGTCTTTCACCTCCGCGAACAGGTAACGGCGATGGAGCAGCGGAGAAATCTGACGCTCATGCCGCGCCACCAGCCAGCTATCGGGCTGTTCATCGTGATACGCACGCCGGTACTCCATGCCATAGCGTTCGGTATATCCTTCAATCTGCCCGTGGCCGAACATGGGCAGTCCGGGTAAGGTAGCCATGAGCGTGCAAACGCCAAAATATTTATCGCCTTTGCCAAACTGGTCGACCGCGGTGCGCTCGTCGGGATTGTTCATGAAGTTCACGTAACGCTTGAGCACGTCGGGATCGAAGCTGAGCGTGTTTTTGATCACGCTGCGATAATTCGCATTCTCTTCATCGCGCATCATGTTCATAAAAGCGCTGTTGTACACCCGATGCATACCCAGCGTGCGGACAAAGTAACCTTCCATCAGCCAGAAGGCTTCCGCCAGCAAGAGGGTATTCGGCGCTTCAGCCGCCACCCGATCGACCACTTCACGCCAGAACTCAACCGGCATGGCCGCATCAAACTCAGCTTTTGTCAGTCCGTGCTCGGCGCGAGATGGAATGCCTCCGCCGGTGCCGGGCTCGGGAAACCAGAGCCGCTGGTAATGTTTCTTTGCCAGCGTCATGGCGGCGTCAAAGCGGATGATGGGAAACATCCGCGCCACATGAAGGATCGTCTGGATAACGCCTTCCCGCACCTCTGCCTTCAGATAGTTGAGTTGCGCCGTGTCATTCCAGGGAAAGCTGGTGCCATCATTGCCGTGATAGACAAAGCGAGCTTCGCCTGACCGGAGATCACGCCGGCGAAAGACAACCGCCGCATCTGACCGGTCATAGTAATGATCTTCAATCTTGATTTCGACGCGATCATCACTGGAAACATCCGGACCATTAAACGTATAAACCGGATAAGGGCTGTATGGCAGGGAAAGAAACCAGTCCGGATGTTCGATCACCCAGCGAGAATCAATGCCCATGTGATTCGGCACCATGTCACTGGCCAGACGAATTCCCCGTTGCCACGCGCGCGCACGAAGGTCGTTGTAAGAGGACTCGCCACCAAGCTCGTGAGCAATGATGTAGTCGTAAAGCGAATAGGCTGAAGCAGCCGCTTCCGGGTTGCCGCACATCTGCTTGATGCGCTGCGAAGCTTTACTGCGCTCCCACAAACCGATCAACCACAATCCGTTGAAGCCGCGCCGGGTAAGCAGGTCCAGTTCTTCATCTGGTACCTGGTCCAGCCGATGTACGGGACGCCTATATGTCTTCGCCAGCTGGTCCAGCCAGACATATATGCTTTTAGCCATCATGACGGTCCGCGGCATCCATTCCAGGTCAGGACTGAACTGTTCATGCTCGCTTTCCGTACGACTGAAAGAAGGAATCGCGGCAGCACTTGAGTCACCCCAGGCCTGCATGCCACCGCCGCCGCGCCTCTGCTGGTCGGGCGGATGAAAGTGCATCCAAACCGCCATCTCTTCTTCTTTGAGCACTGCCATGGCGGTCAGCATCTTGCGGAAAAGATCACCCAGCAGCGGACTCCACTCCTCACGAATAAAAGCCAGCTGGCCTTCCAGTGAATCAGGGCTTTTGCGCGCCGGCTCGCGCAGAACATCAATAAGGTTCTGATTGCGTGCGCCAAACCGGGGACGTCCGCTAAAGTATTCCGGCAATGCCGTGGTGACGTGCGTGTAACCGGTATCGCGAGCGAGTGATGAGTCGTCGAAGAGTTCCTTAAAGGGCTGAAATGCGGGATTGATGTTCGCGAGCCAGAGCAGAAGCATTTCCTCAAGCGCAATCTCGCGATTGGAAACGCCTTCCGTCGTTTGTTCCAGCCATTCGGGTGCACTCTGCTTACCGCGATAGACCGCCACAGTCGGGAAACGGTCGGCAAAAGCCAGCAGAGTTTTTTCCACGCCGTCTGCCCCCAGCCGGGCGGAAAGAAAACTCAAGGCATCCTGCAAGCATTGCGGATCGCGCTGGCGATACTGGGCAATCAGCACATGCAACGCCTCATCAATCAGCGCCATGGCATTCAGGGCTGCCGGACTAACGGCCCTTTCTGGATGGCGGTGCGCCTCACGGGCAGTATTGATGCGATGTGCAAGCTCACGGCTGGCATTGAGGTCGGCAAACACAACATTGCCGGTCAGGGAAAACAGTGAATCGTCGAATTTGTATCGGTCACGCGCAGACCGGGACACATGAAACTCGAACACAGCCCTCCCCTTTTTGCCGTCTTACATAGTAACAATTACTTAGAAGCATTGTGTGTGATGCAAGACGAAGGCTTTTTTCTGCCGCGGACTGAGCAGTCGAGGAAAGGTGCAATGAAAGGAGACCATGTTTGAGCTAAATCGTGTGGCTTGTTATAATTCATGAGTTTCGCACAGAAGAATTTCCTTCCAGGTCGCACCGTATTTCGCGTGCGGCAGCAAACAATCCTGGCCAGGTAGCTCAGTCGGTAGAGCGCA
>CAWEDQ010000005.1:0-21893 GCA_963807955.1 Terriglobia bacterium
GTAGCTCTTTCTAAAATCCCGAGCGGAGCGAGGGATCCCTGCCAGCTTGTAGGTGGCTGACGTTGCGAACAGCGTTTAAAATCATTGCGCCGCAACCAGGAGAGTCCTAGCTATGTTTGGCAATCTGAAACCAGTCTTCCTGTTTTCTATTGCAATCGTTCTTTTGCTTCCATTGCAAGCCTCTGATAACACCGAGAGCTCTAAAAGGGGTCAACTTGTTGGCAAGAACGTCTACACCAACCCTGCGCTTTCGATGTCGATTTCACTCCCTGGCGAATGGCAGTTCTTTGACAAGGATGCTCAACAGCGCGCCGGTGTGGCGAAAGAGGAACCGCCGCAAGACCCTGCTTGCCGCGGCCCTTTTTGCAGGATGGAAATTGACGTTGCGCTGATCTCTCTGCAACCTGGTCAGGCCCCGCGCGGCGCAATCTTCCTCACCGCTTTTAAGTTGCCGTCTGAATATCTTGACCGCCACCGTTATCCGCTCAAGAAGTTTGCCGAAGCCATGACAACCAACAGTCTCGGCGGCACGGAATGGATTATTTCAGGTGAACTGACCGCGATTGAGCTTGACGGCAAACCAGCCTACCGTTTACTCGTGCACAAGCCGGTACCAGGAGGCCAGGGGCAAGGTTTTGGCTACGTGGCGGAATCGAGTGGATACGCTTTCCTGCTCATTGGTACCGTTCCCGACATCCTTCCCGATTATCCCAAACAACTTCAGGAAGCGCTGGAGCACTTGAAGCTGAAAGCGGATGTCAAGAAGTAAGGATCTTCCAATTCGTAATACTCCCGCCATTCTCCAAGCCCGTAGGGATCCCTCGCTGCGCTCGGGATTTCAGAAAAAGCTACCAAGTACTACAAAGGTATATTCCCATGCTTCTTCGGCGGATTTTTGTCCCGCTTGGTCTGTAGCATCTCCAGCGCATCGATAATCCGTTTACGCGTGTCGCGAGGTTGGATTACTCCGTCCACATACCCGCGCTCAGCGGCAATGTAAGGATTGGCAAAGCGTGTGCGGAATTCGTCGATCTTTTCTTTGCGGGCTTTGGCCAGAATCTCCAGGCGCTCGGCTTCGGTCTTGCCCACCTTCGCTACGTTGTCCAGTTCGCGCTTGTAGACAATGTTGACCGCGCCTTCCGGCCCCATCACCGCGATCTCCGCCGTAGGCCATGCATAGTTCACGTCCGTGCGGATATGCTTGGATGACATCACGCAATAAGCGCCGCCATAGGCTTTGCGCGTGATGATGGTGATCTTGGGCACCGTGGCTTCCGCAAATGCGTAAAGCAGTTTGGCCCCGTGACGAATGATGCCGCCATATTCCTGCTGTGTGCCGGGTAGAAATCCCGGAACATCTTCAAAGGTAATCAGCGGAATGTTGAAAGCGTCGCAGAAGCGGACAAAGCGCGCGCCTTTCACGGAAGCGTTAATGTCCAGCACTCCAGCCAGAAACGCCGGCTGATTAGCCACGATGCCCACCGGACGCCCATTCATCCGGGCAAAGCCGATGAGAATGTTCTTCGCGTAGTGCTCGTGGACTTCAAAAAAATACCGGTCATCCACCACGCGGGTGATCACGTCCTTGATGTCATAAGGCTGGTTTGACTCCGCCGGCACAATCGAATCCAGCTCCACATCCGCGCGATCTATCGGGTCAGTGCAGTCGCGTCGCGGCGGGTCGTCCAGATTATTGGACGGAATAAAGCTGAACAGCTCGCGGATCATGGACAGGCACTCGGCGTCGTCATGGGCCATAAAGTGGGCCACTCCGGAGGTCTCGTTGTGGGTCATGGCGCCGCCCAGCTGCTCCTTGGTCACGTCTTCATGCGTCACTGTCTTGATCACGTCGGGGCCGGTCACGAACATGTAAGCCGTCTTATCCACCATCAGCACGAAATCGGTAATCGCCGGTGAGTACACTGCGCCGCCGGCGCACGGGCCCATGATGGCGGAAATCTGAGGAATCACGCCGCTGGAAAGAGTGTTGCGGAGGAAGATGTCGGCGTAACCGGCCAGGGACATCACGCCTTCCTGTATGCGCGCGCCACCGGAATCATTCAGCCCGATCACCGGCGCGCCCACCTTCATGGCCATGTCCATGATCTTTACGATCTTGGCGGCGTTGGCCTCTGACAACGACCCGCCGAACACGGTGAAGTCCTGGGCAAAAACAAACACCAGGCGGCCTTCGATTTTTCCGTAGCCGGTGACAAAGCCGTCGCCGTAGATCTTCTGCTCGGCGTCGCCCATGCCAAAGTCGGTGCAGCGATGCGTGATCATCTTGTCGAATTCTTCAAAGCTGTTTTCATCCAGCAGGAATTCGATCCGTTCACGGGCAGACATCTTGCCTTCTTTGTGCTGACGTTCCTGGCGGGCCTTGCCGCCTCCGGCTTCTGCCAGTTCATCCCGTCGCTTCAGTTCTGCGAGCTTCCGTTCCAGGTTCATGGATGAGAATTATAGCCGCCCACGCGATCTGACACGTGAGGCAGATCACCGAACAACCAAATGCATAGATCCTTAGACTTCGTCGTCGCATACGCTCCGACTGCGCTCAGGATGACAAAGGCCAGGATTTTCGTTTCCCATAATTCCTTCGTGGTAATAGCGATGCCTTTGCTCTAAACCGCTCGACCCATTTCTTGCGAGCAACAAAGTCAACCTTGTCATCCTGAGGGAGTGCGAGCAAACGCGAGCGCGAGTCGAAGGATCTATGCATTGCACATTCGCTGAATGTCTCACTCTGGCTAGAGTCGTGAGAATCATTAAGATCAGAAAGTGCCTGATGGGTTGGCGCGATGATAGAGATGCGATACGCTCTCTCCAACGATGATTCAAGCGCGAAAAGACGCCGCTTTCCTTACCGCCGCCGATGCCCGGCGTATGGAAGCCGCCGAAGAATATGGCGCTCTGCGTTATGCGCAAGCCGTGGGGCCGCTGCATCCGGAATGGAATTCCACCTGGGAGCAGTTCGCCGGCGGACACATTATTTTTGTTGCCCGGCACTCCATGGTCGGCCGCGCCCATGGCCTTGGCTTTGCCGGACCCATCACCGCGCAGGACATCGAGCACATCGAGCAGTTTTATTTCGATCGCGAATTTGACGCGCAGGTGGATGTCTGCCCGTATGCCGATCCGTCATTGTTTGAGTCGCTCAATCGGCGCGGCTTTCAGGTGGCGGAATTCAACCAGACGCTGGCCCGCTGGATTCATCCAGAGGAAAGCTTTTCCAGGCCAACTCTTAAGGGCATTGAGATTCGTGCGGTTAAGCCCGGTGAAGCGACAGATTGGTCGCGGATGCTAGCCCATGTCTTCATGGGCGAACACGCGCCACAATATGAGAGCTTTTTTGCGCCCTGGGCCAATGGCGAACACTCGCTTACGCTCGCAGCGTTTAGCAATGGCAGAATGATCGCCGGATGCGGAGGCGTAATCGTTCCTGAGCACAGGATGGCAGGCTTCTTCGGCGCGGCGACTCTTGCCGAATATCGCGGGCAGGGAATACAGGCGGCGTTCATGCGGGAACGACTGCGGATTACGCAGGAAGCCGGATGCGATCTGGCCGTAACCCTCACCATGCCGGGCACAACATCGCAACGCAACGTTGAACGGGCCGGCTTTCGCACCGCTTATACCAAGGTTGTCGTCAGCAAAAAGCATCCCAGCAGCACTGTCAGCTCGCCGCCGATGGTGAACTCGGAATAGGGAAACGCCTAGATTCTTAAGGTTGGCAAAAAAGCCAGTTTCGTCGCGAAATCTCTATCTTTTAAGATTCCGGAAGACTAACCTTGCTGCCAACGCTCTCCCCTTGCCCGGGAATGACTAAGGACAATGACTAAGGATAAGGAGATCCACCATGGCATTTTGTTCAAAATGCGGAACGCAGATTCCTGAAGGGGCGGGATTTTGTCCCAGTTGCGGAACAACGGTCACCGCCGGCGGAGGCAATACAGCCATGTCTACGGCAAGAACATCTGGCATGCAAAGCAATGTTGCTGCACTACTCAGCTATGTGGTGATTATTGCTATTGTGTTCCTGATCGTTGAGCCGTTTAAGAACGATAAATTTGTTCGCTTTCACGCTTTTCAATCGATTTTTTACTGGATCGCCGTGATTGTGATCTTCATGCTCATCGGCATGGTGTTTCCGCTGAGCATATGGCTCGTGGTTTACTGGCCTTTGCGGTTGCTGAGTTTCATTCTCATGATTTTCCTGATGTACAAGGCCTACAACAACGAAAAATTCAAGCTGCCTTTCATCGGCGACCTGGCGGAAAAACAAGTGTGAATTTTATGGGGCATGCGTTTCAATGCACGCCCTCTGATTTGACTCCCCGTAACCCGGTAGGCTAGCCTCAATAGCTAGTCTGCTGGCGTTATCCGTGCTGGCAGGTGATCCTTCGTCTACTGACTGGCTGGCCTGCGATCAAATGAAAAATCTTCGTAAATACATGGTTTTGCAAGTAGTTGCCTTCTGGCTGGTAGTGTGCTCACCACTTTTCAGTGACGGTTTGCGTCCCGCTCATGCAAAGAAGGCGATGGTGGTCAGCGTTCATGCGGAGGCCTCAAAAGTTGGTGCGGGCATCCTTCGCAAAGGCGGCAATGCGGTGGACGCTGCCGTAGCCACCGGGTTCGCGCTGGCGGTGGTCCATCCCGCGGCAGGAAACATCGGTGGCGGCGGGTTCATGCTGGTGAGAATGGCCGGCGGCGAAGTTCATTTCCTTGACTATCGTGAGAAAGCCCCCAGGGCCGCAACTCGCGATATGTACCTGGACTCGCAGGGCAACATCATCCCCAACGCCAGCCTGGTTGGCTACAAAGCTGTGGGCGTCCCGGGTTCGGTGGCTGGTCTGGTTTACGCGCAGAAACATTGGGGCAAGCTGCCGCTGAAGGCGGTGATGGAACCGGCGATTCGTCTGGCGTCAGAAGGCGTCACGCTTACCTATGAAGAAGCGCAGTCCATGCATGATCAGGACCTGGCCAGATTTGCCGACTCCAAGCGGATTTTCCAGAGAGATGGCCGGTACTACGAAGCTGGAGAGATTTTCCGGCAGCCTGAATTGGCCCGTACTCTTACCCGCATTGCCGCCGATCCAGATGATTTCTATAAAGGCGCCATGGCGCACGAGCTGGCGACGGAAATGCAGCGCGGCGGCGGACTGATAACCGCCCAGGACATGGCTGAATACGAAGTGAAAGAACGCGCACCGATCCGTGGAACGTATCGTGGATATGAGGTTCTCAGCGCGCCTCCACCCAGCTCTGGTGGCGTCACCCTGATGGAGGCACTCAATATTCTGGAAGGCTATGACATCGGCAACATGGGCAGCCGCTCGGCTGATTCCATCCACATCACCAGCGAGGCCTTCCGCCGGGCATTCTATGATCGTGCTGAGTTCCTGGGTGATCCGGACTTTAGCCAGCTTCCCATCGCCCAGTTGATCGACAAAACTTATGCCAAGTCCTGGCGTGAATCACTGGACATGATGAAGGTCACGGACAGCAAAGACATGCACCGGCCGTCGGGATTTGGTCAGCTTGATCGCCAGGCTGCAACACATATTCCCTACCAGGGCCCGGAGCACGGGAACACCACGCATTATTCAGTGGTGGATCCAGACGGCAACGCGGTTTCGGTGACCACTACGTTGAATGAGAGCTTTGGATCGGCAGTGACGGCGGGCAAGCTGGGTTTTCTGTTGAATGACGAGATGGACGATTTCACCTCCAAGCCTGGCGTGCCCAATGGCTATGGGTTGATTCAGGGTGAGGCCAACTCCATCGGGTCGGGAAAGCGGCCGTTGAGCGCCATGGCGCCGACCATCGTTACCAAAGACGGCAAATTGATGATGGTGCTGGGTTCGCCCGGCGGTCCTCGCATCATTACCACCGTCGCCAATATTCTGATGGGCGTGATTGATTACGGTCTCGATATACAGCAGGCCGTGAACGCGCCGCGCTTTCATCATCAGTGGGAGCCGGATGAGATTGATATTGAAACCGTCGGCATCTCGCCGGACACAGTCAAGCTTCTGGAGGCGCGGGGACATAAAGTCCGCAAGCAAGGTTACTGGAGTGACGGTGAGTGCATCGCCATTGATCCCAAAACCGGCGACCTGCTGGGTGCGCCCGATGGACGCAACGGTGGAAAGGCGGTGGGTTTCTGATGCTGCGCGCAATGTCCACACACGTTTACATCAAGCAGCGCCTGCACCCGGGGCTGCTCGATACCATGAAGCGCGGCGGCGCACAGGCGATCGAGATCTTTGCTGCCAATGGCCATTTCAATTACACCGACCGCGAACACATCAAAGAACTGGGCAACTGGTTCAAGGCTGAAGGCGTGGAGCTGCACTCCATGCATTCTCCTATCTATATGAGTAATGACTTTCGCTCGGGTGGGCGGCCGCTGAACATTGTGGACATGGACAAGCCAACGCGCATTGAGGCCATGGATGAAGTCAAGCGGGCGGCTGAAGTAGCGGAATATATTCCGTTTCGATTCCTGATTCAGCACATCGGCAAGACGGATGAATATGACGATCCGCGAAAGTTCGAATCAGCGCTGAGCTCGGTGGAACATCTGCGGGCGTTTTGCCGGCAGCTTGGCGTTACCCTGCTGCTGGAGAACACGCCCAACGATCTGGCAACCCCGGAAAAGCTTAAAGAACTGCTCAGGGCGTTGCACTATCCGGACCTGGGAATCTGTTTTGATTTTGGACACGCTCACATGGTGAGCGCCGTGCACCAGGCGTTTGGCGTCCTGGAAGATCGTATACGTTCCAGCCATGTTCACGACAATCATCGCGACAAGGACGCGCATCTCTGGCCCGGTGAGGGAAGCATTGACTGGAGCTATGCCATGCAGGCGCTGAGTTCGGCCCCGCAGGTTCCTGCCATGGTGCTGGAAATTGAAGGCGTGGAAGGCCAGGACGTGGCCGCGAAGATGGCGGAAACGTATCGCAAGCTGGAAGAAGCTGCCTTGGCTGCGAGTTAGCGATGGCGGAAGCAATCAGCCGTGACAACGCCGAGCATTACGCCTGGGGGGAGACTTGCCAGGGATGGCGTCTACTGAGCCATGCGTCTTTGAGCGTGATTGAGGAGAGCATGCCGCCTGGCACAATGGAACAAATCCATCGGCACCACTTGGCGCAGCAGTTTTTCTACATTCTGGCTGGAGAAGCGGTGATGGAGTTTGAAGACAAAAAGGTCGCCATGAGAGCAGGACAGGGGTTGGCGGTGAATCCCGGGATTCCGCATCGCATTCGCAATCTATCGAACGGCGATGTGAGGTTTCTGGTGATCTCTCAACCATCGACGAAGAATGGCGATCGCGAAAATCTGAGCGGCTGGCCGGAAAAATAAAAACTGAGACTAAATAATGACGGACTCAACACAGGCACCTATCACTACCATTGCGGACGTGGGCAACCACGACGGCCAGAGCGTAACCATCCGTGGCTGGCTGTATAACAAACGTGAAAGCGGCAAGCTGATCTTCCCCATTTTTCGTGACGGTACGGGCGTGATTCAGGGCGTGGTTCCCAAGAACCAGGTCACTCCGGAAGTTTTCGACACGCTGAAGAATCTTACTGACGAATCCAGCGTGATCGTGACAGGCAAGGTTCGGGCCGACAAGCGCGCCCCGGGCGGGTTTGAGCTGGACGTGAATCATGTAACGGTCATACAGCGGGTTCCAGAAGACGAGCCATTTCCCATCGCGCGTAAAGAGCACGGTCCGGACTTCCTGATGGAGCACCGCCATCTGTGGATCCGCACGCCGAGACAGACTTCGATTCTGCGCATTCGCGCGGAGATTATTCGCGCGGCGCGTAATTTCTTTGACGAGCGCGGCTTTACCTTGACGGACCCGCCGATTCTTACGCCTGCCGCCTGTGAAGGCACCAGCACGCTGTTTCCGGTGAAGTACTTTGATGACGACGCGTTCCTGACGCAGTCTGGCCAGCTTTATATTGAAGCCACCGCCATGGCGCTGGGCAAGGTCTATTCGTTCGGCCCGACTTTCCGCGCGGAAAAATCCAAGACGCGCCGCCACCTGACCGAATTCTGGATGGTGGAGCCGGAAGTGGCCTACGCCGAACTCAATGACATCATGGAACTGGCGGAGAACTTTATCAGCCACATTGTGCAGAGCGTGATTAAGAACCGGCGTGCAGATCTGGAGGCCACCGGCCGCGACATCTCGAAACTGGAGAAGATCACGCCGCCGTTCCCGCGCATCAGCTATGACGATGCAGTCAAGCTGCTTCAGGAAGGCCACAGCAAAGGCCAGGTAGAGGCGAAATTCGAGTGGGGCGGCGACTTTGGTTCGCCCGACGAGACCTACATCTCATCGCAATTTGAAAAGCCGGTGATGGTGCATCGTTATCCGGCAAAGGTGAAGGCGTTTTACATGGAGCCTGATCCGCAACGTCCTGATCTGGCCTTGTGCGTGGATGTGCTGGCGCCGGAAGGTTATGGCGAGATCATTGGCGGTTCGCAGCGCATTGGCGATTATGAATTGCTGCGCAAGCGGATCCATGATCATGATCTGCCGGAAGAATCTTTCAAGTGGTATCTGGATCTGCGCAAGTACGGCGGCGTGCCGCATGCTGGATTCGGCATGGGCATTGAGCGTGCCGTGGCATGGATCTGCGGACTGGAGCACGTGCGTGAAACCATTCCATTCGCACGCACTCTCACCCGCATCTATCCATAGAAGTAGAAGCAGAAATAGAAGAAAATTATGACACCGGAAACTGTAACTCCCCCCGCCACGAAGAACGAACAGGCCAACCGGCCAGTGGTCGCCGACAATATTGTGCCCAAAAAGATCAGAATTCTGGGCGTTCCCCTGGATCTGGGCCAGTCACGCCGCGGCGTGGACATGGGGCCATCCGCCGTCCGCGTGGCCGGACTTGAGGCCCGGCTGGAAGCACTGGGTCATATTGTGGAAGATGGCGGCAATGTTGCCGTGGCATTCCCGGAGCAGAAGAAGGAAGGCGATCCTCACGCGAAATATCTCAAGGAGATTGCTTCCACATGCACCAAGCACGCCGAGATGGTGGTGAAAACTCTTGAAGCCGGCAAGTTCCCGCTGACGTTAGGCGGTGATCACTCCGTGGCTGCCGGTACGGTTGCGGGTGTGGCGGAGTTTTTCCGCCAGCAGCGCCGTGTGCAGGAAAACAAGGTTGGCCTTATCTGGATTGATGCCCATGCTGACATCAATACTCCTGAAACCTCTCCCAGTGGCAACGTGCATGGCATGCCGCTGGCGGCCATCATGGGGCTGGGGCCTGCTGACCTTTCCAATATCTATGACTTCTCACCCAAGGTGCATCCGGAGAATTGCGTGCTGGTTGGTGTGCGTGACATTGATGCGCGCGAAAAAGAAAATATCAAACAGACCGGCATTGAGGTCTACACCATGCGCGACATCGATGAACGCGGCATGCGCACGGTGATTGAAGAAGCCTTGCGCGTCGCCGGACGCGGAACCGCCGGATACCACGTTTCGCTCGACATGGACTGGATCGATCCGGAAGACGCTCCCGGTGTAGGTACGCCTGTACGCGGAGGCGCAAGCTATCGTGAAGCCCATCTGGCCATGGAGATCATCTCCGATCACGGCCGCATGGTGAGCTTTGAGATCGTCGAGGTCAATCCGGTGATCGACGAACATAATCGCACGGCCGATCTGGCGGTGGAACTGACGCTGTCAGCGTTTGGGAAAAAGATATTGTGAGACAACGTAATCAGCACCGGCGGCGAGAAACAATCCTCGCCTGTCTGGCCATGCTGATTTGTTGTTCACTTTTGCCGGCGCAGGACGCTGACAAGCGCGGCCCGTCTACCGCCGAGGAGCGTCAACGTTTTGTGCAAATCACGCACAAGATGGCGGAAGCGCCGCTGGACCCCGGCCTGAGCGCCGATCGTGATTGGGCGTTGAAATGGTTGATTGCGATTCCGGACATCAACGTTGACGTGTGTAACGCGCCTCTGGGCGACTTCATGAACACCCACTACAAATACACGCCGCAAATCATCGGCCAGCTCACCTTTTCTACCGGCGCCTTTATCATCGAACATCCGGACAAGGCGAAGGACCGTGACGCGCAATATCTTGCGGGGATGGAAGGCGCTTTGCATGCGTACCAGTCCATCCTGAAGACCAAACCGGACGCGACGGCGAAAGATCTTGATGATCTGCTGGAGAAGCAGAAAAAAGGAACGCTTGCGGCATTCATGCGCTCAAGCTGCAAGAGCGATCAGCAGGAATAGCACTAACCGCAAACAGAAATTTTCTTGAAAACAAAAGTTACACCGAAGATAATAGGCGAGCTCCCAATCCAGCTCACCTATGTTCTGTTCAAAGTGCGGTCAGCCAACTAGTGCCGGACAACATTTCTGCAGTTCTTGCGGATCGGTTCAAGCTACTGAACCAGCAAATTTCACGCCCGCAACCACGCAGGTTTACCCATTTACTCCACCCGCAGGGCAAAATTATCTGCAAGTAGGAGGCGGGATCTTATTCTTCTGCGTGATCCAGGTAGTATTTGGCGCAGTGCTTTTGTTTAACCATCACTCCGGGATACCCATGGAGAATTGGCTTAGCCGATTGTTTACTCTCTTCGGAATTGTTGTTGCCATTTTGTTAGCGTTCCGCATGAATTATGCACTCGACCTTCTTAAGACGTTCCTGTTCACATCAATGCTGTTCAACTCAATTGTGATCCTCCAGCATTTTTGGGCGCCCAACGCACGCTTCGGGAATTTTGATACGGGGCTCCCCTTCCGCCAGATAGTGATAGCGACCATTTGGTTCCTGTATTTCCGCAATTCCCTGCGAGTGAAGGCCACCTACGGCAGGAACATCTGAGCCTTAGATTTGGTGCCTGATTTCGACTCCCGCCAGCGATTGTTTTAAAGTAAGTACGATGAGTAAAACCAGGGTGGGCGTTCTCTTCGGTGGCCGCAGCGGTGAACATGAAGTCTCACTGCTTTCCGCGGCGTCAGTTCTCAAAGCCATTAACAAAGATAAATATGAAGTGGTGCCTATCGGCATCAGCAAGGAAGGTCGCTGGTTGACCGCCGCGCACGCTGAGCGCCTGCTGCAAGGAAATGGCAGCGGTACTTCGGATACCGAGCTTCGCGCCGGCGATCCGGCGGCCACTTCTTCTGCCGCTGTGCTGGCGAAGGGCGATTCTGTGATAATGCCGCCGGTTCCGCAATCGCATGGCATGATGCCGTTTGAGAGCGCGGCCAAATCCGGCGAGCCCAGTATCCACGTCGACGTAATCTTCCCCGTACTGCATGGCACGTTTGGTGAAGACGGCACCATTCAAGGCCTGTTCGAACTCGCGGACATTCCCTATGTCGGCGCGGGCGTGCTGGGATCTTCCGCCGGCATGGACAAAGACGTGATGAAGAAGCTCTTTGCCGCCGCTGGTCTGCCGATCGTAAAGCACGTTACGGTGCTGCGTCCGCAATGGGAAAAGGAACCGAAAAAGGCGATCAAGGAGATTGAAAGCAAGCTCAAGTATCCCGTCTTCGTGAAGCCTGCCAATCTGGGATCGTCGGTGGGAATTTCCAAGGCGCGTGATCGCAAAGAGCTTCCTGCGGCTATGGACGAGGCTGCACGCTATGACCGCAAGATCGTGATCGAACAAGGCGTGGGCGGTAGTAAACAAAAGGCCCGCGAACTTGAGTGCTCCGTGCTGGGCAATGACGATCCCGGAGCTTCCATTGTGGGTGAGATTGTGCCGGCCACGGACTTTTATGACTACAACGCCAAATACATTGACGCAGGCTCGCAGCTGATCATTCCCGCCAAACTGAACAAGAAACTCGTCAAATCCGTGCAAGAGATGGCGATCAAGGCGTTCCAGGCAGTGGATTGTTCCGGACTGGCTCGGGTTGATTTCTTAATGGATCCTAAATCTGAGAAGTTATTTTTGAACGAAATTAACACCATGCCCGGCTTCACCTCCATTAGCATGTACCCGAAGTTATGGTCTGCCAGCGGACTGGGCTATTCAGATTTGATTGACCGCCTGATTCAGCTTGCTTTTGAGCGCTACGAGGAGAAGAAACGGAACCGGTATACCAAAGCTTAAGGTTTGTCGCAAACGCGGCCTTATTTGTTTTATCGCCTCTCAGGAAGACCTATGAAACCTTTGCGGGGCCCGGCGGTAAACATTGTTGTGAAACTCGCCTGGGTGGCTCTCCTCTGTCTTGTAACGTGCGCGTGCGCTGAGAAGACCTCTGCTCAGTCCACTTCCAATTCAACAACCGCCAACCAGAAGACCACTGACCAGACCGATCCCAGTCAAAGAGCGATGATAGAAGGCGTAGTTATTGACGCTCAGAATAGCCGCGCGATTCCCTGGGCGAACGTGGTGGTTCGTAATGCCAAGCGGGCGCGAGATGCGCGGTCATTCGTCGCGGACAGCAGCGGACACTTTCTCGCGACGAATGTAAGACCAGGCTCTTATGTTCTGGTGGCTGACCACGTCAATTATTTTGCCGATCCGCACAAGAGATCATTCCAGCCAACAGTAGAGGTAACCGCAAGGCAGGAGTTGAAAGGCGTTGTGTTACGACTGTTGCCAACCGCGGTGGTTACCGGGCAGGTGGTGGATCAGAACAGCAATCCGCTGATGCACGTGGAAGTGAAGCTATTGGCGCGGAGGATGGACCGCGGGCGCATGCGCCTGGCGGTTCTTGGCATGGGCATCACCGATGATCGCGGCGAATATCGCCTCTACGGCATACAGCCCGGCGATTATTATGTGCTGGCGGAAATCAATCCTAAACTTCGCGCAAAGAACATTGAGGTCATTGCCACCAGCGGATTGGTGGGCATACTGGAACGCAGCAATGTGTCTGATCCAACGGCAGGCGCGGTGCCTGAACAGCCGATCACGTACGCGCCATTGTTTTTCCCCGGAACCAGTGATTTTCTCCAGGCCACGTCGCTGCCCGTTGCCGCGGGCGCAGACGTGCATGCGAATTTTGTGTGTTACAGCGCGCGTAGCGTCAGCATCAAGGGAATTGTGGTGAACGGAGTGACCGGCGAGCCGGCAAGGAATGCATCTGTGGCGGCGTACTGGACGGACGTGCTGGGCGAAGCCGCAGCCAAGCCAGCCCAGACCAACAACGATGGCACTTTTGTCATCGACGATCTTGCGCCGGGGCTTTACACGCTGCGCTCCGCGTACAGCGATGAAGCCGGCGCATACAGCGATCAGCAGGAGGTCGAGGTTGGAGTCCAGGGCCTGGAACATCTCATGATTGCGGTGGAGCGCCAGCTGGCTATCGATGGTCATATTGTGCTGAGCGCGAATGACCCCGGGTTCAAAATGCAAAGCATTACCCTGAACTTCACTCCAGCCGGAGTCAGCGGAGATTTCCGTGTGATTGCCCAAGTGCCAAAGATGGAATTTGAAGGCAATCTGCGGCCTGGCGAACGATACCGTGTGAGCACCGCGGGACTGGCTGACGATTATTACCTGAAGTCCATACGCATCTCCGGCAGCGAGGTTGACGTGAACAATGTCACCGCCGCTGGCCCACATGAAAAGGTAGAAATCGTTCTGGATGCCCACGGCGGCCGCATTGAAGGAACTGTGTTTGATGGAGCATCCCAGACAGCGTCAAGCTATATCCTGCTCGTGCCGGATGAGGGCAATCGCAACAATTCTGATCTGTTCCGCAGGAGCAGATCAGACAGCAAAGGCAAATTCACCTTGCGAGGCGTGCCGCCCGGCTCTTACAAGTTGATTGCTTTTGAAGGCTACGATCCTGAAGAGCTGATCAACTATCCTGACCGGCTGAAGGAGATTGAAGATCGCGGCGAAAACCTAACCGTGATCGAAGGCGGGAAGTATGGTCCGGTCTTGAAGCTCGTCAGCCCGGAGTAAACTTACTGCGAATTCACGCGGATGATAGCGGATAAAGCCAAGAAAACTTACCACTGATTTTCACTGATGACACTGATCTGAAAATCAGATCGCACACAAGATTGGAACTGGTCCCGCGGATTCACGCAGATAGCGGCGAACCAAATACCAAATACCAAATACCAACAGCCAAATACCTGGTCTTGATCCGCGATCATCCGCGTTTATCCGCGGTAAGGTTTTAGCTCTTGCGGAATTGCAGGTCCGCTTCACTGCCCCGGTCGATTCCCAAAAGATTGCTGCCACGTTCACGCAGGTCTTTGGTCCGTTCGGTTACGCCGTCCACGGTCCGCCGATAGCCACGGCTGATGGCGCTGCGCACGTCCTCACCGTTCAAGGGAGAGAACAGCAGAGCCACGGCTGCACCCACAGCCGCGCCGATCAAAAGAAACGTGATGGCCGTTCCCACCGCCGATTCATTTTTTCCCACTACAATCTCACCGGTATAACCGCCAAATTTCCTGTAGTCGTTCATGAACACGCTCCTTTGATCTTTGTCGAGTGGCCTCGGTCAATCACATGGTCAATAACATGAGCCCCAAGCGCATGGCGCTCCTACACGCAAAGTTCTAGCTGGCTTTGCGTTTCGATTTGCTGTGGGCCTTCGTCCTTCCCGTTGATTTCATGGTTGTCACTTTGCTCTTTTTCGCTTCATCTGAGCGTGAGCGATTGCTGCCGCCCTGGGCCTTTACTTCCGGACGCGCGTTCTTGAGCGGCACCCGGTTGGAGACCTTGTTGTTTGTCGGTTTTGAGCCCTGAGACTTTCCGGACGGCCTGGAGATGGATTCAGTCCGCGTGCTTCTTTCCCGCTCGTTCACTATTTTGTTGGGCGATGCCTGCTGCTGGTTGGTCCGTTCGCGGCCTTCCATCAGAGTGGAACTGATGACGTCAGACGCGTCTTCGCCTTCCAGTTCCTCCGCTTCGTGGACAACGGTCTGCTGGCTGCGCGACCAGTTGCGCAGTCGGCTGGCCAGCGAACTTGACGAGCGTGATCCGCCCACTTGCCGGCCGGCGTACTCGCGACCCCTGTCCAGATCGTCTTCTGTTATTTCTTCTATCGAAGCTTGCCCGGACACGGCGAAGGTGGATTCCACGCCGCCGCTTCTTGAGGTGCTCCCCAGATTTGTGCTCCCTGCGCTGACGGATTCTCCGGCTTCACGAAGATTGTCTTCACGAAGATTGTCCGTCTCCACATCGCCACTGGCGTCGTCAACGCCAACCGCTTCGCGCACGCCCTCTGAGATATCTTCCAGGGCCACGGCTGCTTCGTCTTCTTCTGACTTCACCGCAATATCGCCCAGGGAGATCATGCCCACGATGACGGAATCCTGCACCACGGGCAGGCGACGTATCTGATGGCGGGCCATGAGTTCAGCCGCTTCTTCAATGTCAGCGTGCGGATGTATGGTATGAAGTTTTTCGCTGATGATGTCTTCCGCCGTGCATTCATCCGGGTCTTCGCCCTCGGCTATGCCTCGCACCACGATGTCACGGTCGGTGATGATGCCGGCAAGTTTTTCGTCGTCGTCCACAATGGGAATGGCGCCCACGTTCTCGTCGCGCATTCTGGCTGCGATTTCAGCAAGTGTAGTGTCCAGGGTGGCGGTGGCCAATCCCTCTGACGTCATGATGTCGCTGACTTTCATTTGCTCGTCTCCTTGGTTACGAATGTTGGTTACGAATGTTGGTTATGAATGTCGATTCCTGAATCCAAAGCTGGTTATGTATGGCTGACGGCAGTTAGAGGCTGCCGCATACTTAGAAAAGGCGAAGGGCGCGAATGTTGTACTTAAAATCCAGGAATGCGCAGGAAATGTTTTCGCTTTGAGAACGGCGGAAGCGTCTGAAACTTGATAAAATCTAGGGTTCGTATTTGGTATTTGTCACCTGCCGGGTATAGCTGGTTCAGGGCCCAGTCCACGTGGAAGGCGTCCTGTCAGTTGGCTTGTCGCTTCGCGCAAGGCAAGACAAGAAGACCAGACAAGACTCACCAGTAAAAGTTCATATTCTCCAGGAGAGAGTTCAGACAATGGCAATTCCAGCAACACAGATGCGTCCGGGGATGATCATCAAACACAACAATGACCTGCATACGGTCTTCAGCGTGGAACACCGCACGCCGGGAAACCTGCGCGCCTTCATCCAGGCCAAGCTGCGCAATATCCGCACCAATGCCATGTTTGAGCACCGCTTCCGCTCCAGTGACCCGATTGAGAAAATCAGCGTTGACGAAGTCGCCATGGAGTTTCTCTACCAGGATGGCGACGACTTCTACTTCATGAACACCGAGAATTACGAGCAGCTCAACCTGAAACGTGACATTCTGGGTGATGCCGTGGAGTACCTCACGCCGAACCTCCAGATCAGGGTGGAGTTTTACGACAATAAGCCAGTCGGCATTGAGCTGCCCCAGACCGTAATCCTGACCATTGTGGAGACCGAGCCGGGACTGAAGTCCGCCACGGCTTCCAGCGTAACCAAGCCGGCCAGGACTGAAACCGGGCTGGTGGTCCAGGTGCCTCCTTTCATCAATGAAGGCGAAAAGATCAAAGTTGATACCGCGGAAGGCGCATATCTGTCGCGGGCGTAAGAAACAGAGATCGCCGGAATTGCCAAAATCTGAGAAATCGCCGTCATCGCCGGAATCGCCGTCATCGCGCGTGATCGGGAAAAGCTGACGGGCGAGAATTGGTAATTGAGTAATCTGGTAGTTAGTGCGAATTTTGATCCGCGCACATCCGCGTTGATCCGCGGTAAGTTTGTTTCAAACGCACAAGCATAAGAAGATGATTGCAAAAACTTACTTTGTCCGCGGACGCGTACAAGGCGTCGGGTTCCGCTGGTTTGTTGACCATGAAGCGCGTCTGCTCGGCCTTGCCGGATGGGTGCGCAACAACATGGACGGCAGCGTGGAAGTCCTGGCCATGGGCACCGCGGAGCAGCATGCGGCGCTGCTGAGTACATTGCGGAAGGGCCCGCGTGCCGCGCGCGTGGATGAAGTACAGGAAGCCCCGGCCCAGCCGATTGAGGGGCTGACAACGTTTCGAATCGAAGGAGCATGGTAAAGCGAATGCCTGTGAATTGCGACCACCTGAAAGAACTGATCCGCGAAGTGCCGGATTTCCCCAAGAAGGGAATTCTCTTTTATGACATCACCACGCTCCTTAAGGACAAGGTCGGCTTTGCCACGCTGATTGACGCGCTCTCTGAACATTACCTCAACGAGAAGATCGATACCGTGCTGGCCATTGAGGCCCGTGGCTTCATCTTTGGACCGGCTCTGGCTTATCGCCTGAATGCCGGCTTTGTTCCCATCCGCAAGCCGGGCAAGCTGCCCGCGGAGACCGTCCGCTGGACGTATGAACTGGAATACGGCCAGGACACCCTGGAGATCCACAAAGACGCCATCAAGCCAGGCGAGCGTGTGATTATCGTGGACGACCTTCTAGCCACCGGCGGCACTGCCAACGCCTGCGCCAGCCTGGCCAAGTCTCTGGGCGCGGAGATCGCAGGCATGGGCTTTGTGGTAGAGCTCGACTTCCTCAACGGCCGTGAAAAGTTCAATGGAACGGAAGTGTTCTCGCTGCTGCATTACGATAAGTAAATCTGCAACGGAGCTGCCCCGGGATGGTCTTTAGATGTGCTTATTGAGTGATGAGCATTGTCTTTGGCGCTTAAGTCGAGGGATAACTTGAGACAAGTTAACGGAACTTGACTAGGGCACCGGTTCAGTTTCCGAATACGATCTGCAAAGACAGGAGGTTGAAACATGTCGTCCTGGCTTTCCAAGGTCAAATCCTCACTGTTTTTACTTGTATGTTTTTGTGTTGTGAACGTCTTCGCAGTCGCTCAGACTCATGTCCAACCAAGTCCTATTCTGACTCCGCGTCAGATGCTCGCGCGGGCCAATCAAGGTGCTGACCTCTCTGACGTAACGCCTTATCAGATCCACGCCGTGCTGCACGTCGGTGGTGACCATGGCCAAAAAGGCGATCTGCGGATCTATCGTGACACAGATCGTTTTCGCTGGGAGGTGCGCCTTGGCGACTATACCGAGATCCGAACGACGACACGCGATAAGGTCTCCATCTACCGCTCACGGCCCTATCCTTTTCCCGGCATTGATCAAGTGGAAAATCTGGAATTGAGCTGGCATGTAAAAGAAGCATTTTTGCCAAAGACTAAATTCAGCGCGTTCAGCAACAAAAAGGTCTCCGGAATTGCCGCCGCCTGCTTCACTTCGAGTGAACCGACCCTGAACGGGCGAACGCAGTTTTGTTTCGAGCGGAACTCAGGCAGCCTTCTTCGCGTGCGTGACAGCCGCGGATGGCAAGGCGATTACTCAAACTTCATTTCCGTAGGCCGTCTATTGATTCCAGGGAGAATCGTACTCAAACAGCCCATCACTCCTCACCGCATCGAAATTACTGACGTCATTTTGGCGCGGGGGACCCTGCCGGAAGATCTTTTCACCCCTCTGCCGGGAGCGCGCGAGTTCAGTACTTGTGAGCAGCTTATTTCTCCTTTCATTTCTATAGGAAGGGGCTGGCGGGTTTCGAAATCACCTGATGCGCACCTGTATGCCATCGTGGAAAAAGACGGCACACTCAGGGAGGTGCAGATCCATGACGTCCGCCACGGTCATTACAGAAATAGTCTTGCCGATTCTCTGAAAGACATGCGTTTCCAGCCGGCCCTCTGCAAGGGCCAGGCCGTAACTTATGAAATGGACCTGCCACTGGAATTCGCGCCTCTCCACTACGAGACGCCGGAGGAACGCAATCACCAGATGGGCTGTGACATGATCGGCCAATGTGGCGCAGCCAGGCGGTAGAAGGTTGAGAATGACGATTCGGTTGAAACGGCTTGGCGCAGGGGTCAACGAACAAAGTGAAGACGTGGAAATTTGAGCCTGCCACTTGCGGAGGGCATCCAGTAAATTACGAGATGCAAGTTGACGTGGCTTTCGGCTTGTATTGAGGGTGGTACGGGTGAAGGAAGGCAATTTTGTGACGTCTCCATTTCCTTCAGCGACGGTCATGTTGCAATTTACGCCGGCCAGCGCCGTAGGCGCGTCGTGAAGTTAGCCCCGGGCGTAAGCCCGGGGAAAGCAGAGTCGAGAGTGGAAAACCCCGGAGGGGTGACACATGTCGCATACGTATTTTCAGAACGTGATGCATGTTGTCTTCAGCACGAAAGAACGCCGTAAAATCATTCCACCGGAGTTGAAGGAACGGCTCTGGGCGTACGCAGCAGGGATTTGCAAACACGAAAACATCTTTGTGCACGCAATCGGCGGAATGGAGGACCATATCCATCTTCTGTTGCAATTCCCTGCGACGATCGTGATTTCCGAGGCCATCAAGACGATCAAAGCAAATTCGTCGGCATGGATGTCCGACGAGATTGGCAAGTTCGCATGGCAGCAGGGCTACGGAGCTTTCAGTGTGAGCAAATCGAATATCGCCGCGGTTACGCGTTATATCCAGAACCAGGAAAAACATCACAAGAAAATGGGCTTTGAAGAAGAGTTCAAAGCGCTCCTGGAAAAACATGGAATCGAATATGACCCGAAGTATGTCTTTGGGTGACGGTCATGTACCGCCTATGAAGTTTTCAGGTGTGGGGGAAGAGTTAGGTTTATGGGATAGGTGTGGTATTTGGATGTTGGGAGGGGCGCGCCTCCGGCGCTGTCCGTTTTTGGTTCGGGACAGACAAAATCTTCACCACGTTTCATTCTTGTGCCGCACCTACGGCGCTGGCCATTGGCGCGCGTCGTGCTCTGCTTTCGCCGGGTGATTTCCGTTCTCGGCGCAAATCATCCGCTCGGACACTGATTAGCTCTTGGAGATTGGATACCTGCTCGCAAATATCAACCAACGGCCTTAATCCCGATTGTTCGCCTCCTTTCCAGAACCTCGCGGGCTCCAGTCCGTCCAACAGAGTAAGCCGCAAATATACTAGGCTTAGGATTGGGCGATGGCCCGCGACGGCCTCGTTGGATCCAAACAGACGGAGACCTCCATGGCAAAATCTCAACCTGTTCCCACAATTCTGGCGCAAGCCTCCACGCAAAAAGGCATTTCTTTTCAGTTGCGTAAAGATCCCAGGGGCGTTCTGGAAGTTCCGGAGCTTGAGAACGCACTTGTCAGCATGCACCTGGGATCGCCGGCGCGGGTTAGCTGTCAGCGCGGCGGCATGAAGTTTGCCGGCACTGCGGTCCACGGCGATATCGACATCATTCCGTTCCGGACTTCATCGCGCTGGGAGATGCATGACGATAACGACACTGCGTTTCTTCTCAGCTTGACGTGGGCGTTTCTACAGGAGATTGCCAGCGAGTCAGGAGCGGACGGCAGCAAGATCGAACTTCGCAATCGCTTCCAAGTGCGCGATCTGGAATTAGAGGCCATTGCCTGGGCCATCAAACGCGAGCTGGAGATGGGATTTCCATCCGGTCGTCTTTACCTTGACGGAATTGCCGTGGCGGCAGCTTCCCGTATTGTGAACTGTCACAGTTCCGCGAAGAAGCAGGCAAGGCAGCGCAATGAGGGCCTCAGCGGCGCCAGGCTGAAACGAGTGCTGTCATTTATTGAGGAGCGGCTGGCGGAAGACCTGTCACTGGACCAGATCGCCGCCGTGGCTGGCGTGAGCACATCGCATGTGAAAGGTCTGTTTCGCAAGACCATGGGAATGCCAGTTCATCAATACGTGATTCAGCGGCGCGTGGAGCTGGCGAAGAGATTGATTCTGGAAGACCAGACATCCATCGCGGATGTCGCTCTGGCTTCGGGCTTTTCTCATCAGAGCCATATGGCCAGGCACATGCGGCGACTGCTTGGAATGCCACCACGGGCACTTAAGCGGATATTGGAAGAGTCTTTGTAAACAAGCCGCGTAAATAAACTGCATGTGTAAATCGTGTCCGTTCGTGCTGCATCGTGTCCGAATCTGCGCGAAAGAAACAGGGCCTCCCAGGCATACTGCTGGACATGACACGCAGAACCTTTATCACGCTCTCTTCCGCTGCGCTCGCGTCGGTCGCGATCAATCCGGGCGCCTTCGCCAAACCCGCAACCTTGATCGATGCGGATTGGTATCGTCATTCCCGGCGTTTTGCTTCGCTCCCGATGGGTAAAGTGGCCTATGTGGAGCACGGTCACGGACCGGCTGCGCTTTTCCTGCATGGCTTCCCGCTCAATGGTTTCCAGTGGCGAGGCGCTCTTGAAAGACTGCACCGGCATCGCCGCTGCATTGCGCCGGACCTGATGTCCATGGGATATAGCGATATTCCTGAGTCGCAACCGATCAACCCTCACACGCAGGTCAACATGCTGGTGTCTTTACTGGATTCACTCAAGGTCAAAGATGTAGATCTGGTGGCGAATGACAGTGGCGGTCTGGTGGCGCAACTGTTTGTTGCGGAACATCCTCAGCGTGTGAGGACGCTCCTGCTCACCAACTGTGACGTTGAACAGAACAATCCGCCGCCAAGGTTTCTTCCCGCCGTTGCACTGGCGAAGAAGGGGCTCTTTGCCGAGAGGTTTATCGCGCCTCAATTGCAGGATAAACAATTAGCCCGTTCAGCCAGGGGACTGGGAGAGGCCTACACATATCCGGATCATCTTGCGGACGAGACGATTGAGATTTACCTGCGGCCGCTGGTTGAATCGCAGGCCAGGAAATTGCAGGTGGATCAATACACAGAGGCATTGGGAATCAATCAGCTATCGGCGGTCAGTGGCCAATTGCAGCATTGGAACGGACGGGCGCGCATGCTGTGGGCATTGCAGGATAAGTTTTTTGGAGTGGAATGGGCGGGATGGCTCAATCGAACATTGCCCGGCTCACGCGGAGTTCGCCGACTGGAAAACGCCAACCTGTTCTTTCCTGAGGAGATGCCGGATGTTATCGCCGAAGAGGCGAACAACT